>NZ_CP109553.1:0-4800000 GCF_045040085.1 Nocardia sp. NBC_01388 | reverse complement strand
CGCTACTGGATGGCCGCACTGCGTGCTGCACACACCGCAGGCGATCGCGCATTGGCGGCCAACACCCTCGGCTTTATGAGTTGCCAGGCAAAAGACATCAAACAGCCGCTCGAAGCGGTCACTCTCGCCGAATCCGCCAGGGCCGGGTACCGCGGTGCCAGCCCACGTGTCTCGGCCATCCTGGCGCTGCGCGCGGCGGAAGCATATGCCACCAGCGGATCAGCAGACCGAACTCGCCGCGCCATCGATGACGCTTTCAGTAGCCTTGACTCACCGACGACGACGGCGCCGGACTGGAGCTACTGGCTCAATCCCGGACACGCACATGGCCAAGCCGGATTCTGCTACCTCAAACTCGGCGACTATTCCGCAGCGCGCAGGCACTTCCGTCAAGCATTGCGTCTGCAAGATCCAAACGCCGCCCGCGAAGGGGCCCTGCGCTACACCTTGCTCGCCACCACCTATGTGCGCCAAGCCGATCCCGACCTCGACCAGGCGTTTTCTCTCGCCGATCAGGCCGTCGCGATCCTCACCGACGACGTCAGCTCGAACCGCTGTGTCGGGCACCTGAACACTCTTCTTCGCGATCTGAACCCCCATAACCGCAGGCCCGCCGTCCGACGGCTCGCTGAGCAAGTCGAATCGCTTCGATCGGCGACGCTCGGCCGCAACTGACACCTCACGAGTGTCAGCCGATGAACCGCGGAGCGCCCAGAACTCGACGGAACCGTGTGACGGACTGGGCGCCATGCGAATTCGTGAAGTGAAAGCCACCTTGATGGCCGGATTTGCGAGGATGCCGTCCCCGCCGATGGGCCTGATCTGCATCATGGTGCTCTCAATTCGATGCGTGTCTTTATGTCCAGCCTGGCATTATCGACGCCACTGCACCTGCACGGTGAGCGGGAGCCGGATCTGGTGGCGGCCTGGCCGTCCTCGCCCCTCCGCCGGAGGCCGTGCCTCATCCGCCAATGAGCGCTGTGGGGTGCGCGGGGGCGGCCTTGCCTGGGAGGAGCGAGGAAAGCGAGACGCCCCGCTACGACCAGGCCGTGAGGCTGGGAGCGGGGCGTCCGCGAGGGCACGCGGCAGGAATAGCCGGGTTACTGCCCTCGGATCTATCGGGCGTTTACGTGGGAAGGAATGCACGCGACGCCGACGGCTCGACCTTATCGGCGACGATGCGACACTGCGGATTTGGAGTCAGAACGTGCGGTCATCCCTCAACGTGTAGAGCAATTGCTAGAGGCTCCTGCTCGCCGACGCTGAGGGTAAACGCGTACCGACCTTCGCTACCAAATCTGGCTAGGAACGGGCCGGAAATGTAGTTGTTCTCCCTGTTCGGCAGAGACATCGGCTGAACAGAAAAGTCGAACTCGGACACCTCCTCTTTTCCGTAGAGGACCGCCGTTGGTTCGCCACTTGGGCCGGTCACTGCTACATGAATGAGGGTGGGGCTGCCGAGATCGTCAGGCCCCCGCTGTAGCAAGACGACGAGGTGTACGACCGGAACAGGGCTGTGAAGCTCCACGGTATCGAGGACGCCGCCCCACACATCGAGCTTGCCTTCTGCCGTTCGGACGGACTCCGCAAAGAATGCTCCAACAATTCTCATGGCTGGCTCCTTGTCGTGTACGCGGGATATCGGAACGGGGTTTGCTTCTGGTACAGAGTGAGCGCGCTCTGGCAGGGCGGATAAACCGGCCAAGCAGCGATAGGACTCCTATTCTGCCCCTATGGCGGATGACGAGATTGAACGCCTTCGGGCCGAGATCGAAGCGGCCAAGTTGAGGGGCTTGCAGGACGATCGCGCCGAGATCCTGGAAGACCTCGATACCGCCGAGGGCGATGAGGTCACCTTCCTAGAAATCCAGCTGGCAGGTGTGGAGGAGCAGATCGCGGCCCTGCTCGACCGGCGGGGCCTGGTGATCCAGGAGGACATGAGGAAGCGGCCTCGTCCGGAGCCACCCGCATCGTCCGGTCAACTGTTCTGATCGTGAAACGGAAGGTCCCCGGCCGTGGCCGGGGACCTTCGAGTGTCAGGATGCGGGCGCAGCGGCCGCAGGCGGTGGGTCGTCGTTCCACGGGATCTTCAGGTCCGGGTCCGAGAGCCGCAGGCCGATGTACGCCATGGCATCGACAAGCGCTCGTTCATGGCTGGTGGAGGTCAGGGTGTCGTGCCCGATGCCGAGCCTGTTCATCACGCCTTCGATCCGCTGATCTGCCAGCGCACGGAATTTCAGATCGGTGTCACGAGGCTTGGTGTCCCCCAACGGCACTTCGGGGTCCAGCACTGTGCGCAGCACGAAGTCGTAGTGTCGGCTGTGACCGACGACCATGTCTTCCAGATGCTTGATGTGCTGGGGGTCGGGCACGCGATTGCGGTATTCCAGCGCGGCTTCGTAGTAGCCGAGGGCGTCGGGTACTCCTCGGTCGATCAGGACGACGTCGGCGTGAAGCCACGCCTCGAGCTCATTGCTGATCCCCCGCGTGATGATCCACGTAGTGGACGCCCAGGTGTGCCGGTCAAGTATCGGCAGGCCCGCTTTAAGCGCGTCGTATCCAAGGTCGGCGACGGTGGTGACCTCGATTCTGTTGCGCCGCAACCGCTCTTCCAGCCGCCGTAGGAACGTCGTCTTGCCGGTGGAATGGGTTCCCATCACCGCGACCGTCACCGGGCGAGTGACCTCGTTCGATTCGTTCACCACAGACCACCTTCGGGGTCGGGCGGTGAGACGAATTCCGGCAGGCCGCCGGCCTGTACAACTGCGTCCCAATCCATATCGGTGCCATGGACCAGACGGCAAAGCAGCTGCCACGCTGCCCAGGCGTCATACGCGGCGCGATGGTGCCCCTGTTCGGCCAACGCGCCGGTATCCAGCTGTGCGTGCTCTATGAGCTTGTCGAGTGCGTAGCTTTTCAGGCCGGGCCACAGCGACTTTGCCAGGCGCAGCGTGTCGAGCACCATCAGCGGCTTCCAGTCAGGCAGGTGCGTGGAAAGCACCCTCTGTTCGACGTTCGCGTTGTGCGCCACCAGAGTTCGGCCGAACATGACGCGTCCGATCGCCGGGGATACGTCCTCCCATTCCGGGCAATCGGCGACGTCCTTGTTGCTGATGCCGTGCACCTTGCGCGTGACGATCGGCGTGATCGGATTCTTCGGACGGATGAGCCAGGATCGGATCTCGTCAGGGCTGACCGCCGTCCCGGCTACCGGAATGATGGCGATCTCGATGATCTCGGGCGGGTTCTGACCGTTGCCCTCCACATCCACAACAGCGATGTCGTGGCCGCGCAAGGCGGCGGGGATCTCCGTATACGCGGCGGTCACAGCGTCTCCTTGGTCGCGGGCCAGCCGATGTCGGCGCGGCCGTGCTGATGAAGGTGGTGCGGCTTCTCGACGTCGTGCACCTGGTAACCCAGGTTGTGTTGCATGAGGTAGCGCGGCTGCTCGAACAGGCCGGCGACCACGATGGAGCGTTCGTTGATCTCGATGAGCTTGCCACCGAGCTGCCGGGCGAATTCGTCGACCTCCGCCTCGTTCGGTCGCTGCCAGGCCCCGGCGCAGCGTTGGAGCTGTGCGACCGGGCAGATGTCGCATAATTCGCGGATGCCGTAGTGGCCGTTGTAGTCAGCAACTCCGTGAGCGTAGGTCACCGCGCAGGACGTCTTTCGAAATAGCGGGGATCCGGTTTCGAATGTCTGTGCCGCCGTGAGTATCCGCTGCTCCAGGGTTTCCGGCATGATCTTGCGGCGCGGTCCCTCGTCGTACGGTGTGGGTAGGCCATGGTCTTCGAAGTACTGCTTGATCTGGTCCTTGTAGAACAGCCCAGTAAAGACGGTGGCGTGCGCGAAGTGGCTCAGTTCCAACCCACGCCGAAGATGCGCTTCGCTGTCGTTGAGCCCTGGCACAATCGGCCGCCAGTACAAGACGACCCGATAGTTCCGTGCGTGCTCGTAAGCGGTGCGGAGCGAGTCGGCGGCAATGGCCGAATCGAACGGCTCGATCTGGGCATGCTGGATACCTGAGTGGGTGACCAAGATCGTGAGCCGAATGTGCTTGAAGCTGTTGAGGATTACGCAGTCCTCCGGGGCGATCCGCCACCGCGTGATGACTAGGACGTGGTTGGTGAGTCCTTCCTCATCGAGTAGTCGCAGCATCTCGAATACATGCGGCTTCACCCGAGGGAGCATCGGGTCTGTGGCCCGATTCAGAAGTTGAATCGGGGTGATATGCGGCCGAAAGTACTTGTGCGCCAGGAGTCGTGCGGCGGCGGCTTCCTCGTCGATCAGGCGCCTCGGCACCTTCATTTCGAAGTTGCCGAACAGGTGACGCACGCAGTATCCGCAGTCGAGTGGGCAGCCGACGATCCAGTTCACGCTCAGGCCGGACTTGCGGTACTCGATGACGTCGGTCAGTTCGGGCTTGAGTTCGGCTTGCTGGCGGTAGGTGAGGATTGGAAGCGGTCGACCAATCACTACGCCTTCGATCGGGCTGGTCATTTGTTCGCCCCGTTCAGTTCGGGTAGCTCGCCGGTCGCTCTGCGCGCGTAGGTGGATTGCGGCTCGACGGTGATGACGTCGGCGATCTGCACGATCTGCGCCGGGATCTGCCGCGTCTCGAAGTGCTGTGGACCCGGCACGATGACCGCGTCGACCTTGAGATTCGCTACGACGTTCGCGAGCCGGTCCACGGGGTGGTCGGTGCGCGCACTGAACGCCACGGTCTTGAGCAGCGTGTAGCCCAATCGTGCTGCGAGATGGCGCATTCGCGTCTCGTCCCACTGCTGTTGAGGTCCGCTGATGTCGGTTCGGAGATATCCGATCGCAATCGGTTGAATTTTCATCACACGGCCTTCGGCAGCTGGTAGTCCCGATATTTTGGTGAACTGATGGAGAGTTGCCCGCGTGAGGTGATCCGCCACCGAACAGGACTCGATCCGGCCTGTTGTACGAGTCCAGCGTTCGAAAGATTTCTCAGCGCACGCCGCAGGGTCGCACCAGAGCGTTCGTTGCCAGTTGCGTTCAGCAGCTGCCGAAGAGTCTGGGCCGCTGCCGGTTTCGACACCCCCAGCATCCCGAGCACCGTTGCTTCCAATACCGTCAGAGCCATAGCTGCTGCCCTCCAGTCGCCTGTTCCGACTCCTTGCATTTCGTAATTCAGACAACCACCGCGCTATGCACCGGATCTATGAGTTGACGTCCACACCGTGTCCACAAACGGCTACATTCGACTCGATGGACAGTCACGACGCGATCGTCGGTGCACAACTCCGAGCGGCCCGGGATGCCGCCGGAGTACCGCTGTCCGAAGTGGCCGCTCAGCTTCTCCGAGGCAAGTCCTCGATCGCCTACTACGAGACCGGACGGAGTCCGGCGCCTGCCGATGTCATAGCGTGGTACCAACAGCGTTTTGGTGATATCCAAGACCCTGTAGCTACCTTGCTGAACCTCGGAAAGGCAGACGTGGAGAGACGCACCTTCCTGCATGTCGGATACTCCACAGCACTTAGCGCATCCGCGTTGCTCCCAGGGTGGCTCCGCAAATCAGCGCCCTCGACCGCAATCAAAATGGCCAGCATTCAGCGTGTGGGCGAAGACGACGTGGCTGCCGCACGGGATGTGATGTCCGTGTTTTCACGGCTGGATCAGAAGCTCGGCGGCGGGCATGGCCGGCGAGCAGTAGCGCAATACCTGACCGATGAAATCGCTGGCTATCTGAACGCGACCTTCACGAACGACACTGTGAAGCGTGACATGTTCTCGGCGGCTGGGGAACTGGCCTACCTCGCCGGATGGATGGCATTCGACAACGACGAACACGCAGTCGCACAACACTATTTCCTCGCATCCACCCAACTCAGCACTGAAGCAGCCGACGACTCGCTGACCGGTCACATACTGCGAGCGATGGCACACCAAGCGGTCGATCTCGGACACCTCGACCAAGGGTTGCAACTGGCGGAAGCATCAGTCAGCGGCAACCGGTACCAAGCCGCCTGCCCACGCGAGCGTGCACTGCTGAAGGTGGTGCACGCCAAGGCATTGAGCGCAGCCGGCCAACCTCGCGAGTCTGCGAAGGCACTGATCGAAGCCGAAAACAACCTGTCTGCCGCGTCAGCTACGGATGATGAGCCTAGCCGGGTATTCTTCTTCTCCGAGGCGAGCCTTGCTCACGAAACTGCTTGTGCACTACGTGATTCGGGCAACTTGACCGGCGCCGCTGACCAATTCAAGCTCAGCGTCGAAAAGCGCAAGGCAGCGTCGTTCAAACGCACTCATGCGGTCACGTTGGGCTATCTCGGTACCGTACAAGCGTGCCGTGGGGAGCTGGAGCAAGCCTGCGCCACATGGAAATCCGCGTTGGGCGAGATGAACACGGTTCGGTCTGGGCGGACCCGCAAGGTCGCCCGCGATATCCGATCAACGGTCGCACCGTACCTTCGCCAAGGAGTCGAAGGTATAGCCGAGATTGACCGATGGGCCGAGAACTACCTAGCCGCAAACAAGACATAGGGCAGAGGACTGATGGCAGACGAAACCTTTGACGTAGCACCGATCGCGCATGTCGTTGGTGGCCGTATCGAACCCACCGATGATCACTGGGGCGGAACCGAAGCCATCATCCGCATCGATGACAGCCGGTTCACTGAGGAATCCGTTCAGGGGTTGGAAGCGTTCAGCCACCTCGAGGTCGTGTTCCGGTTCCACCTGACCGATCAGTCCGATCTGCACTTCGGTGCACGCAGCGCACGGGACAACCCCGAATGGCCGAAGGTCGGGATTTTCGGGCATCGAAACATGCGGCGCGTCAACTGGCTTGGGGTATCGCGCACCAGGTTGTTGAGGGTAGATGGTTTGGATCTGCATGTAGCTGAGCTCGATGCCGTCGACGGCACCCCCGTGCTCGACATCAAGCCCTGGTTCGTTGAGTTCGGACCGCGTGGCGAAATCCGCCAAGCACCATGGTCGACTGAGATGCTGAAGGGCTACTTCTAGCAGATGTCATGAGCAATGTGGAACCCCCGCTGTACGAACGCGATCCCGCCGAATACCGCCGGCACCTCGCAGAGGGAAACCGGACTCAGCCGCGTAAACGGGTCGGCGCCGACGCGTTGGTGTTCGACCAGGCGGGGCGGATCCTGCTCGTCGATCCCTCCTATAAACCGCAGTGGGACATCCCCGGCGGAATGGCCGAAGCCAACGAACCGCCTGTCGATGCTGTCTGTCGTGAGCTGAGGGAGGAACTCGGTCTCGATCTGACCGGCCGTGCGCTTCCCCTGTTGTGCCTGGATTGGGTGGCCCCGCACGGGGTTTGGGACGACTCGCTGATGGTCATCTTCGACGGCGGCGAGCTCACCACCGAACAGATCTCAAGCCTCCACATCACTGACGAGGAGCTGGTCGCCTTCGAATTTTGTACCCTGGACCAGGCGCAGCAGCGCTTACGTCCCTACTGGGATCGTGTTGATGCGGCCCTACGTGCCCACGAGAACGGGCGGACCGCGTACCTCCACGACGGGCGCGCCCGCCAATAGAACGGTCTGCGCGGGGTTGCACGCGGATCCGAGATGACTTGGCGGACTTGTGGAACCGTCTCGTATGTGGGCCACGCTCTCTCAGAGGGTGCTCTAGGACTGCGGAGAATGGTGGGAAGTCTGTGCAGCTCAGCAAGTTGCGCGGTGACCGTTGACAAATAGGTCGTAACGCCGACCAGCAATTTCTATCAACCACTCCCGGTTAACGACCGGGCCAGGGGAACATCGCAGGGGGTCGGCGCGCGGCCGGGCCAGCAAGGCGGGACAAAGGGTCCTTGAAAGGTGGATGGCGAGTTTGAACGCGGTCGGCAAGTCTACCGGAGTTCGTGCCAGGCACCCGAGCCTGAGGGAGGTTTGTGGTGACCAATTCCGTGAAGAAGATTGTGAAGCACCCCAGGGTGGTTCGAGACAGAGTGCTCGTCTACATCGTGCGTGAGGGTGCGCTCCTCGTCTTCCGTCATGTGGAATATGCGTGGGAGCAAGTGGGGATCCAAGTGCCCGCAGGAAGCATCCGGTCCGGCGAAGCCCCCGAAGACGCCGCACTACGCGAGGCACGCGAGGAAACTGGCCTGACCGAGTTCACGATCGTACGCAGGCTCGGCGAGACCGAATACGACATCAGCCCATACCGATTCGAGATCCAACGCCGTCACTTCTTCGAGCTCGCACTGCACGGCGAAGTGCCTGATCGCTGGTTCAGCCAGGAAGACCACGACGGCCAGGGTGAACCAACCCGGTTCGAGTGCTTCTGGATTCCGTTGGAAGCCGCGCATGTCCTGCAGTCCGGGCAGGGTGCGCTACTCGGTCGGCTCTATGACTGAGTGCGGCCTGGCTAGTGCGGCAGCGATCAGCCGTCGACGTGCGCTCAAGAACGGATTGCTCCAATTCCATGGATCTCATTCGCTGTCTGATTCATGGTTCGCGAGGCCCAGGCCCCGGAGGTGATCGCAGATGGTCAGCAAGTGCTCGCGGACGGTTCCGTACGAGATGGCGTAGGCGGGGAAGGCTCCGGGGATGAAGGCATCGTCGAGCAGTTCGCGGACCTTGCCGGTGCGGGTGTCGATTCCGTAGACGCGCCCGTCGTACACAGAGAACGGGACGATAGGTAGCTCGAGTATGCGTTCGAGGACAAGAGGTTTCGGAGGTGGGGGTCGTTCCCCTTCGCGGGCCGCTTCCTCTGCGAGGTCACCGAAGTAGTCGTTTTCGATGGTTTGGGCGCGGGTGAGGGCGTTGTGCCAGTGGGTGCCTTCGCGGATGTCATCGACGGACAGGACGTGGCCGAGCATCGGTTCCGGGGTGCAGAGTCCGTCGGTGATCGACAGTAGTTCTCGATGTTCGGGATGCAAGGCGCCAGCGAGGTCGGCATCGAGTTCGTCGAGGGAGGCGCGGGCCGCGCCGGGGTTGGGCCGCACGGGTTGGCTGGGGTACGCGGCGTCGCTCAGGTCGATGATCCTGTTGATGATGTCAGTGAATCTGGGCGGATCGATGCGGATGTCGCGTCCCCAAGTCTCCGAATGGGGCCCGAGCACCGCCTGATCGGTGAAATAGACGATCTGGCGTAGCTCTGCCAGCAGATAGGAGTACAGGTCTGGCCAGATGCCGCCCCAGTCGACGTAAAGGGAGAAAATGGATCCGGCCGGCCCTTGGGCGGTGTCACGCAGGAGCATGCACAGGCGGTCGGCGATAGGCAGGTAGCTGCTGGCGTAGTCGTCGGGTATCGCGAGATTTCGTGCGGTTTCGGGTCCGATGTCATCGACGAACCAGTGCAGCGATTCGACCGCTTCGTCCCATCGTGGCCCGATGCCCAGATCACCGGTTCCAAGAAGGTCACTGAAGAAGTCGTATCGGTCCCAGCCGTTGGCGATCGACAGGAATTCGCGATACTGCGGGTCCAATCGGAAACCGAGCCGGTTCTCGGCGTCGCGAAGCTGTTGCTCGGTGGCTCCGGCTGCCGGTTGTATCAGCGGATGCCGCTCCGGATCAGCGGCGGCGCGGCGGCGGTGTTGCTCGAGCAGGTCATCGAGTATTTGGCGCCAGACCTCATCCCCAGCGGGTTCACCCATGGTGCCTCCTCGCTCGCACGAACCTCACCTCAATCCCATTGTGGCAATTTCTCTGCAAACTTCAATGGGATCGGTGACATCACATGCCGCGGCGATGTGGTCGCCGGGGTCTACCGGGTGAGGCGGGTTTGATGCGACGGCGCGCGGCTGCGGCGGTCTTTCGGGGGGCCGGTGAACGTGGTGCGGGGGCGGCCGGGGGTGTGGTCGGGGCTGGGGGTGTGGTCGCGGATGCTGTGGCTGGGGTGTGGTGAGGCGATTGTGCGTTGTCGATTCGTGTGCGGAGTTCGCTGGCGAAGTCGGCGAGTTGTTCGTCGCGGCCGGGGTAGTCGGGGATCGGCCTGAACTGGCCGGGGTAGGGGCTGTCGGTGAGGGCACGGAATACGGCTGTGTGGGTGGGTTCGGAGTGGGGTAGATGGTGGTGGATCCATAGGTCGGCGCGGTCGCGTAGCTCGCGTGCGGGGTCGCCGGCGAGGAGCAGGGAAGCGCCCAGGTCGTTGTAGTTGTCGGTGGTGATGGCTGCGATCAATGTGGTGGTATCGAGCTGGTGGGCGTCGGCGAGGGCGATGGTGTCCAGCAAGGCATTCCAGTGTCGGGAGTTGACCGCTAGCCGGTACAGCACCGCAGGCATCGCGCGATAGAGAGTCCGATCGGTGTGGGCGTCGGCGAGTTCTTTCACATAGTCGTGGTAGTCCGAATGCATGCGCGCCAGTCGTTCCGCGCTGACTGAGGGAGGCCAGCGATCGGCACTGGCTTCCGGTAGGGGCCCGGGTTCGGTGGTGAGGGTTTCAACGGCATTGAGCCGTGCGATGAACGCAAGTGGGTCATAACTAGTTGTTGCAGTGAGAGTTTCGGCATGCCAGACAACGCTACTGGGAAGATCCGGGCGCTGGATTTCATCAGCGTTCGGGAGATTGTCGGGCGAGGCAGGCGGCACATTCTGACGATTTTCGGTGTCGGGGAGGGCGGTGTCGGCGTTCGGGCCGAGGAGCCTTCGCCGAAGTTCGTGTGCGTAATTGAGCAGTGCGGCGTCCATGCCGCGCCACGGTGTGGGCACCGGCAGGAAAGAGCTTGGGTAGGGGGCATCGCGCAAGGCGCGGAAGCGTTTTGCTGCAGGCGTGGTCAGGATCGGCAAAGTGTTGAGTTGTGCGATGAGGTTCGTGATAGCGGAAAAGTCTGTCGTGGTGAGGGTTTCGACAGGGGTAATGGTGATCGGGTTGGGGATGGGGGAGAGTCGTTGTTGGATCCAGCGGTCGGCGCGGGAGCGTAGTACGGCGGCGGTGTCGCGGGCGGTGACCAGTGATTCGCCGAGGTCTTCGAGGTTGTTGGTAGCGATGGCGGTGACGAGTGCGCCGGTGTCGAGGTGGTGGGCGTCGGCGAGTGCGATGGTGTCGAGCAGATCCTGGTAGTTCGGCGAGTTTTTGGCCTCGTGGAGGAAGAGTGCGGGGAGTGCTCGGCCCAGTAGATGCTCGGCGCGGGCATCGGCCAGGAGTTGGTAGGCGTGCTGGTAGTTGACGCGAATGCGGTGGTCGGCGGCGGTTTGTTCTTGGCGCATGATGTCGGTCGCGGAGCGGTTGTCGTCCTCGCGTGCCAGGACACGAGCGAAGCAGCGGAAGGGTTCCCCCGGGTCGTCTGGTTGTTGGTCGCCGGAGAGGTCGATGAGGGCGTCGGTGGCGAGGAAGACCTGATTGAGGTCGGTGCCGCGGGTGAGTCCGACGTAGGCGAGGGCGCGGCCGAGGGTGTCGTTGAGCAGGGTGTATGCGTGGCGGACGGTGATGCCTTGGGAGCGGTGGATGGTCGAGGCGTAACCGAGTTCGACCTGTTGGGTCACATAGTCCGGTGGCAGGGTGACATGCCCGCGGTGGTCGATTCCGGTGAGGGTGATCGACCCGTCGGTGTGGATGGCATGGATATACCAGAGGTCGCCGTTATCGACCTGGGTGTTATGGCGACGCCCACCGAGAACTTTCAGGAACGGGTTGTTGAGGCGGGTGACGACGGTGTCACCGAGGTACCCGGTGTGCCGGTCCGACAACAGGATTGCTCCGCTGTCGGCGCGGACGCGACCGGCGGCGAGGTGGCTTGTTTGGGCGGCGGCATTGAGTGCTGCGACGTCGAGAAGGGTCGCGGCGATCATGACCGAGGAGATCCCGGCGTCGGCATCGGCGAGGTGCCGCGACAGGATCTCTGCGCGAAGTTGGTCGCTGAGGCCGTGGGTGACGCGGCCGTGACCGTCGTAGAACTCCCACGCCTTTTTTGCGTTTCCTGCCCGCACGGCCAGGGTTGCTTCGGCCTCTTCCGGGTCGGTAAAGCGCACCAGTTCCGAGAGTGCGGGTGAATGGTTGTCACGGGCGATCGTGCGAATGATGCCGCCGGATTCGACGGCGGAGAGTTGTTCGGGATCGCCGATGCCCCGGATGATGGCGCCGTGGGTATCGGCGAGGGCGAGCAGGGCATCGAGGTCGAAGGTGGCGGCCATGGCGGCCTCGTCGACGAGCAGCATCGCCCCGGGCGTGATCCCGGTCGGGACACCGTGGTCGGCTTGGGCGAAGAGTTTATGGATGGTCCGTGCCGGCACACCGAGACTGGCCGAGAGCTGACGGGCTGCCGACGCCGAGGGTGCCAGGGCGATGACATCCCTCCCGCTCTCGCGCCAGGTGGCGGCGACGGCCGCCATGGCCGTGGTTTTGCCACTGCCGGCGGGTCCGATCGCGACCGCGAATTTCGTTGCGGCCGTGCACAGATACTGCGCGATGGCACGCTGCCCGGGATTGAGAAGACGTCCACCACCGCGTTGGATTCGCGTGATGGCCGCGTCGACTTTTCGGGCGGAAACGGTGACGGCGCTCGGGGTGCGGGCGGCATCCAGGAGTCGGGTTTCCGCATCCAGGACAGCACGGCTGGTCCAGCGGGCAGTGCCGGTGGCGGTGAAGATGCTTTCCCCCGAAGCGCGGGCCATGACGGCGGGAACCGGATCCGGGTCGATGCTCAGGAGAATCGAATGGTGATCCCGCACAGCGACGGTGATCGCTTCCACGGCCGCGCGGTGCGCGGCGTCGCTGACGAAATCACACAGCCCGACACGGTCTTCGACGGCGGAACGGATATTGGCTTCGGTCCAGGTGGCGCGGCGCCGTCCCACCGTGTCCGTGACCTCCACCGCGATCCCCGCCGGGTCGTAAATTGTGCGGCGCCGTGCGAGACATATGGCGTCGATGCGGTCGAGCAGCGACTCCTCCGGGTCGGATGCAAACCGCACCGACAATGTTCGGGCGGCGCCTGCGGTGGCCTGGGGTGTGCTGAATTGGAATCGGCCGAGTTGGTTAGTGATTGCTTGCTGCAGCTGTAGTGGTGTGGCAGTGAGCAGTTCGGCGACACCACCGAGCCCGACACCGATCTCGACAATGGCGTCGTCGGGATCGAACGGTCGGGGTGCGTCGGGATGGTTGTGAGCCCACAACAGGTCATCGACGAACTGCTGCCCACCGCGCCCGCGGCCGAACGCACAGCGGAACCGGGCATCCCATTCGCCGATCATCTGCCGCAACGCCTTCGGTAATGGTTTGCCCGCACGGGTTTGCAGAGTGGCCTGCTGAGCGAGCTTGTACTGGGTGACCTTGCTCGGGGTGCGCCCGTGGCTGGCGCGGTAGTCGGCGACGAGGTCCTCGAAGCGCACGAGAATGTCCTCACGGCGGGAGAATTCGGCGACCATCTCCTCGCCGACACCGACCACTTCCAGGACAGGTTGCTTGCCTCGGCTGCGGGTGCGTTCCTCGAACCGTAACCCCATGCGCCGCTTCAATTTTCCCACGATGGTCGCGTTGTAGCGGCACGAGAGCGACACCGCCGCCGCGTACAACGCGCGCGCATCCAGCGCCGACCACTTGCCGTCGGAGCCGAGAACCTTTCCTGAAATCACTGCGTGGGTGTGGGGATTCATGTCCCCGGCGCGGTTGTCGTAGTGGGTGAATGCGGCGATGATCAGCCCTGTCGCATCGATCTGTCTGACCCCGTTCGTGCCGCGGCGGGTCACCGCGTACCGGGATTCGGCGAATTCCAGGACCTCCCGCACGGCCTCGAGGTGGCATTGCCAGATCTCGCGGCGCACCGCATCCGAGCCCAGGCCCCACAGGATGCTGATGGACTTCTGCGGGGTGAACACACAATCGAACCCGGCCACCGCCTTGCGGGTTTCGGCTTTCTCGGCGGCGAGTGCCTGGTCGATCTCGGCGCGCCGGGGGGCGCGGCCGAGCACGCTGGTGAGGTGTTCTCGGGCGGCATCGGTGCGCAGGATCGTGCGCTCGTCCCAGTCCGGGCGCCGCCGCCATGCGAAAGTGAACTCGGCCAATTTGCGGTCGAGAATGTCGCGAATCGGTGAGGGTTCAGTGGAGAATTCGTAGAACATTCGCCCGATCTGCGCGGCCTCGACAGCCTGCTTCACGGTCTTTCCGTCTGCTATTGCAGCGGCGATGATGGTATCGGCGTCCGGATTCAAACCCTCACCGAATAACGCCTTCATCTGCGCCTCGGTCACCATTCCCGACAGGCCGAGTTCGGTCGCGCCCCGGCCCATCCATATTCCGGGCGGAGTGCCGTGCTCGGTGTAATAGTCGGTGAGGTCACGGGTGCGGTCGCGCAGACGGTCACCGCTGGCCACTTGGCTGGTCAGGTACTCGTATCCGTCTCCGGCGTGTAAGCGGTGAAGGGTCATCACCTCTTCGAAAGTAGCGCGAAAAACCTCACTGCATTAGACATTACCCGTGAGTAGCATTGGAAATGCAAGAGGTGTGACGGAAGAAGGAAGAGAACCCATATGGGATCTGCTGGAAAGGAAATTGGAGGGTTGCTGGAAATGGGGTGAGAATGGAATTCTGGAAGTGGAAATGGAGAGTGATGGAGGAAAGTTGAATGCGAGAAGCGGCAGGGTCCGGACCGCCGGACGGCCGGGGCAGGAAGGGAGGCACCTGATGGCAGAGAAGCCGAATGCGCGCAAGTGGGCGCGGGAGGTGACAGCGCGGCTGATGGCCGAGCAGGCGTGCGCGCTGCGGGAGAACGAAACCGATCTGACGGAATTCCGCAAGCAGCACAGCCGATGGGAACGAGCGAGGCAACGGCGGGACGCGGCGATCGCCGCAGTGGATGCGCGCTACCGCCAGAGCGAGGCCGATGCCGAAGCGGGCGCGGCCGCCGCGGTGCGGCGGCTGCACGGGCACGGAATGGCGGAGTCGCAGTTGTGTGAGATCACCGGGTTGAGCCTGGCGCGAGTCCCAGATCCCGTGCTTGAACGCCCACGCCCAATGCCCGACAAGCCAGATGAGGACACCGAGCGCGAGCCAGGGCAGTCGGGCGGGGATCGCCCGAGCAGGGGTCAGGACGATCGCGAGCAGTGAGTCGAAAATGATGAAGAATCCGACCAGGCGGGCGAGGAATGGAAAGACCCACCACAACAACATTGTCTGAACTTGGTTGCGAGCGTTCAGCTGCTGGGCGGTGGGTGATTGTCGGGGTCGATGGAGTTGGTGGCGGCGACGTGAAAGCTGGGCATGCCGAGTTCGGTTCGGCGGCGGGTGGCTTGGTGGAGTTGGGCGATCTTGTTGTTGGCGGCACTGAGGCTGACTTTGAGGCCGTCGATCTCGCCGCGCCAGCCCTGTTGTTGGGCTTCGGTGATGCGGTCGAGCAGGTTGTCGCGGATCTCGGTGAGTCGCGGTAGTTGTGCGGGGTCGGGGCGCAGCAGTGGGCAGCGGATGCAGGTGTGTTCGTGGATGCAGTCGGTGCCGTAGGCGCGGCCGCAAGTGCCGAGGGAAAGTTTGCGTTGTTGGAAGTGGCCGAGGAACTCGTCCCACTCGTCATCGGTCGGGGCACGGTATTCGGTGGAGGGGCGCTGCTCGCGGCGACGAGCGAGGAATGCGTGGTGACCGTTGATGGCTTCGTCGGGGTAAACGGCCTTGTAGCCCATCGTGGTGTTGATGCTCGTGTGGCCCATGAGCAGTTGGCAGATGTGGGGTGGCATTCCGTTGCGGATCGCTTCGGTCGCGAAGATGCGCCGGAAGTCGTGAGGCTGGAAGTGGAGCGGGTTGCCGGAGGCGTCGCGCAGGCCGATGTCGTTGAGCGCAGCGGTGATCCAGAGCCGCAGCGTCGCCGCGGCGATGGGCCGGGTGTCGGCGCAGACCCGGTGTTGGAACAGCAGCGGCGTGGAGGCGGTGAAGGTGCGTTCGTGGATGTCGTAGCCGACGACCATCGGGACGGCACCGGTGTGGTCACGGATTCGGTGGATGATCGTAGCGAGGACGTCGGCCAGTTCGGGTGAAATGACCAGCAGCCGTTCGGTGTCGGTTTTGGACGGCATGATGTGCAGCAGCGGGATGAGCTCGTCGGTGGAGGGCAGCCGGTATTGGACCAGGCTGTGATGCGACAGTTCGGTGAGTTCCTCGATGCGGATGCCAGTGGTGCGCAGGACTTCGACCGCGGCCCAGGTCCAGAACGCGATGTCGTCCTCGCGGGTGAGGTCGCGGCGCGCACCGGTGTCGGGGTCCTCGACCCAGATCCGGGTTGTCTTGGTGCGCATGACGGTTCGGCGCAGCGTGATCTCGCTGCAGGTGAAAACCTGGCCGGGGGTGGTGTTTCGGGCGGTTTCCAGAAGTGCCACGGCCCGGGCGCGGGCATCGGCGAGGTGGCGCAGGAACACCGGCAGCACGGGGATGCGTTCGCGGGTGCGCTGATCCATGCGGGACTTGCGGTTCTCGCGTGCGCGGGTGATGTTCGGGCGGATGGAGGCGCGGCTGATCGGGCACGGTACTGACCAGGCGGCCCAGCGTTCGGGTTCCTCACTGGCCCAGTGAGCGATATCGAGATAGAAGCCGCGCACGGTGGACAGGCAGATGGCGGTGTCCATGCGTGGTTCGACGGTCGCGATCAACTGCCCGTCCGCGGCGCGGCGGGTGAGGGTCTTGGTGGCGAGACGTGATTTCCAGGCGGCAGCGATAGCGGGCGGCAGCCGCAGCGAATCGATGCCGGGATGGTGGATCTCGAGGTCTTTCCAGAAGAGCTTGACCAGCAGGTAGGCGAGTTGATTCACGCTGGCGTAGTCCAGGTGCGGGCGGCGTTCGGCCAGATACGCGACCAGCAGGTCACGCACGGGTCGGCAGTCGAGCTGGTATTGATCGACCAGTTCGGTGTCGGTGAGCTGTTCGCGGTAGCGGCGCTCGAGCATCCGCAGCGTCGAGGGGGCATCGGGTGGAAAGTGGCCGAGCTCGTGTAACAGCTGATAGAAGCCCAGACCTTTGTTGCCGAAGCCGCGACGGTCACGCAACTCCATCAGCTCCAGGCAGTCCCCGACGGTGATGTCGGCGATGGCACCGCCCTTGGCGGCCAGCAGGATCGAGATCTCCTCGACCGCGCGGCGGCGCTGCTCGAAATCGACCCCTTTCGCGGTCGCTCGGGCGGTCAGCGCGGCGAATCCCTGCGGGTCCCGAACGCGAGGCAACACCGCACCGAGCGGGAACCGGTGTGGGCTGCCCACGATCCAGGCCAGGTCCGGGCGCAGGACATCGGCATAGATCAGCTGGGCGAGCCCGGAAGTGATGCTCTCGGTCAACGACCGGTCGGCCGTGGTCTCGCCGCGTCGGCGCAGCCACGCCACCACCGGGGGACGCCAGTCGGTGGCCGGGTCCTCGGCAATGCCGGTGGCCAACCATCGCTGCTGCCAGGTGCGGCCATCGTGTTGCTCGAGCCAGTCCAGGAACCGGGTCAAGGCCAGGCGGCGGCGTCGCTGATTGGACACGATGCCGTTGGCGAACGGCGGGGAGGTCAGCCGAGCCACCACCATGGCGCGGCTCCACCGCGTCGCGGTCCATTGCGCGGGAACGATTCTGGGTGGGAACCGCTCACGCCAATCCTGTCCCGCCCGGTTGCGCAGGCGGGGAGGCAGATCGACCTCGGATGTGTGTCCGGACGCGAGGAAGCCGGTCACGATCGGTCCTGACCGAACAGGGTGGCCATGGTCTCGGGCCGGTAACCCAACGCGGGTGCCGGGGCGATGGTGGCATCGCGCTGGGTGAGGCGTTGGTGATGGGCGAGCACGGACGCGATGACGTCTTCGGGCACAGGGTTCAGATAGAGCTGGGTAGTGGTCAGATGTGCGTGGCCGAGCACCCACTGCACGTCGGTCAGCGGCATCGCGGGGTCACGTGCCATCCGGTAGGCGGCGGTATGACGCAGGTCGTGCAGGCTCCAGTTCGCGCCGATCAGCGAGTTGACCCGCGCGAACATCCGATACGCCGCCGGATACGACAACGGCCGCATCGGCCGCCGCATTGTCCACCACAACGGAGCATCAGGTTCAGTCGCGACCTCCGCTTCGATCTGGAGCTGGTAGAGCCGTAACCACACGAACGCATCTGGGGATGCCGGTAACGGCTGGATGGCGCGACTTCCCTTGCGCACCACCGTGATCAGTTGCCGTCCGGGATCGACATCGCAGCCGTGAGCTCCGAGCAATTCCGCCGCCCGCGCTCCGGTGGAGACCCAGAACGCCACCAACGCCCGATCCCGATGCGAGGGCAACCGGGCGAACAGCTCATCGAAGCGGTCATCGGGAATCCGCCGCGGCGCCTGCGTTACGAGCCGTGGCCGATACCGGCCGCTGGGCTGGGACCGTACCGGGTCCGCCGAACCTCGCTGGGAGCCTGGACGTTCCCCGTCTCGCCGGCGCACCAGAGGAAAGGGATTGACGATCGGACCCGATCCCACTTCCAGATGAAAGTCGTAGAAGCTTCGCAGCACCGTCTCGCAATGCGCCCGAGTGCGTGGCGCATATCGGGGTCCCTGGCTCGGTTTGCCGGTGACCGGGTTCACCGATGCCACCGGGTGCACTGTGGCAGTGGGCTTTTCGTGATCGTCGCCGATGTGTCGCCAATGTCGCCGAACCGGTTTGTCCGCGACCTGCAACCAGCGGCAGAAATCCCGAGCCTCCACCCGGGTGACCTGATTCCACGCCATGTCGATGGACCACACGAACCGGAACCACCGCAGCAACGCCAGCCCATACGAGCGCTGTGTCGTCGCTGGCCGTCCCATCGCCTGCAACTCTCGAAGGTATTCCGCCACCGGCGGCACGACCTCCCCGGCTGCGTCCAGCAAGCGATACGGCTGCCATGGATCACCCGTCGCAGGCAGCGAACCCACCAGCGGCACAACCAACCCCGCCAGATCCCTGCCGTTCTGCCTTGGATCACTCACGCGCCGGGACGGTAGCCCTGTCCCTGTGCCCGCACCTCTCGAACAGCGAAAACCGATGCGGTAGTTCAGTCAACAGTTATGGCCGCCAAGATGGCAATGGCGGCAAGCCAGATCAGGCCCATGAGAACACTCCTTTGCGACAGTGCGGCAGGTACGGAGCGAGCTGTCTTCATTGCACGTCGATACCTGCCGGTAGATAACGGGATTGGGAGAATTGGAGTCGATCACCAGCGGGTGGCACGCGGAGATCGGTCGTAGAAGCGGGCCCGCCCGATCAGTCGCTCCTCGTGCGCGCACAGGGCGTGGATATCGGCGGCATCGAGAAGGTCATCAAGGACCTGCGTCAGCTCGTGCACGCGCTGTGCCAGTGCGCGGGTTTCGAGGTCGACCGCCCGCAGGCGAGTGGAAAGGGCAACGATCAGCACAGGCCACGCAGCGAGATCGCGGGCAGCAGCGTTCTGGGAACAGTGCGGGGTGTCGTGGGCGGGCATCGAAGCCACCTCCGAACGGATTCGAGACGAAACCGAGTCCGCCCCAACGGCATACGGCGGGGCGGACTCGGTGCTGAACGGCGGCGGTGCGCCCTGCATGGCAGGGTTCACCGCCGCTGATGAACGATCAGAAGTCGGGCTGGTCCCCGGCTCCGGCGGGCACGAGGGTGCGCTTGCCGCGGCGAGCGGGTTGCGCCTCTGGCTGCTCGACCTCCTCAGCGGTCTGGACTTCGACCGTGGTGAAACGCACCGAGGCTGCGATGTCGTCGACCATGACCTCCGTCATCCACTGGGTGACCCCGTTGCGGTCCTCGTAGCTGCGCTGACGCAGCCGCCCGGTGACGATCACGCGCGTGCCCTTGGACAGGCTCGCCGCGACGTGGTCGGCCATCTCGTTCCACACGACGCAGCGCATGAATGCCGCTGCGCCATCACGCCATTCATTGGACGCGCGATCGTAAACGCGCGAATTCTGGGCGACGGTCAGGTTCGCGACGACCTGACCGCTCTGCAACGTGCGGTGCTCGGGATCTGCGGTGAGGTTGCCGACCACGGTGACGATGATTTCTCCAGCCATGACAATGCACTCCTGTATGCGAAGGGATGAATAAAGCCAGACCGCCGCGCCCTCCGAAACTGCGATACGGATAAATCCGTGATCGGGTGGTGCCCCGGAGGCCGGGCGATCTGCGGCTTCGCCATCAGGGGTGGGCCGGGCCGGCGGGGGTTCTGCGGCGCGGGATGGGGATCGCCGCGCTCTTTGCGGCGACCGGAGCGTCAGCGGAGGCTCGTCCCCATCCCGTGACGCAGGTTCATCGGCGGTTGCCCGGCTCGCCCCTGATCCCCTTGGGGCAGATCGCCGGGACTCCGGGAGACACCCGACTAACTCACTTGCTTGCCCTTTTCCTGCTGCTTCGGGGGAGACGGCACGAATAGGGAGTTGTTCTGGGCAGTGGGCTTGCGGGGTGGCTGGTACTGGATCTAGGTGATGGGCCTGACTCGGCGCGGGTGCTCGCCGTCGTGGAGCTCCCAGTCGCCGTGGCTGTCGCAATAGGCGGTAGAGAGCCAGCGCCGGATTCCCCAGCGCTCCATATCTATCCAGCGGGTCGCCGGATCAGTGCATCCCAGGTGGTAGCAACCGAGGGTGCCGTCCGGCAATCGGTCGAAATGTTGCACGGTGCTCTTGCTGGTGCCCTTTCCCATGAGGTTCCTAACGGCTGTTGGTCGCGGTCGGCAAGTGCCGGGGTCGGCGCGCGCCGATGGTGAGACCGCTGGTGATGGTTCGCTCGAGCTCGCGGGCGGTGAACTGGTAGTGGCCGATGTGTACTGCTGCGGCCGCGGCGAGACCGTCATGAACGAGGCGCTGGTCGAGCTCTCCGCCACCGACAAGACGGCCGAGCCTGAACGCCGCCCAGAACAAGGCTGTATTGCGGGTGCCGTGCACGGCGGCAGTGACCTTGCGGGTCTCGGCATCGACGATGGCGCGCAAATAGGCGCCTGGATGGGATAACGGCGCACCGGGGTTCGCCGCCGGGGCGTGCGATTGTGGCGGTGTGAGCAACCGCAGGAGCCACGGGGGCAGCTCGCTGGGCGGCCGTGGGGTGAGGACTCGGTAATTACCGTCGCCGGTCTGCGAGCCGGCGGCGAGGACGTATCCGCCATGGCCGCGCGAATCGATCCCTGGTGCGATGAGGCCAGCAGTATTGGGCAGGTGCAGCCCGTCGGGAACCTGGTAGTAGAGATGGCGGCCGTTGTTCGGGGTGGCGACGGAGTAGGTGAGCAGCGTTGCTCGTGCACCGGTCTGGGTGGCGAGCCGATAGAGGGCAGCGGGGCCGTCGAGTCCGTGGTGGGTGTCGAGATCGATGACGTGCAGGCCGCTGGGGCCGGTAGCGATTCCGACGTTCTTCCGCGATTTCGGAGGCCAGAACTCTTTGATACGTGTCTCGTCGGTAGTTGCTTCTTGGGGCCAGTTTTTGATCGCGGGGATTTTCGAGTGGGGTTGCAGGGGAAAGACAGACCAGCCTCGCGCTGCCGCGGCCAGGGCGGCGCCGAGGAATCGATTGGAAGACAACGGAACTCCTTCGCGAATAGCAGGGGCAGGCAGGCTTCGGGTACGACCGGGGCCTGCCCGCCTGTGTGGGGTCAGTGGTTCAGGAGTCGATGTCGATGGTGCCGGGATCGATATCGCCGGCGGCGGCCTGCTCGACCGGGGCCAGGTGGTGGCCGTTGTCGGCGAGGAAGTGCAGGTATCGGCGCACCCCGCGGTCGGTGTAGCGCCAGGCGTCCTTGCCGGTGCGCTTCTCGTACGCGCCGAGCACCAGACCCAGCGTGATCACCTGGCAGCGTGCGGGTTTCGCGGTGCTGATCGCGGTGAGCAGTTCGCGGCGCCCCCCGGTGATACCGAGCAACTCGTGCGCGGTGCGGTCGGCGTTGTACTCGCTGAGCAGACCCGGTTCGTCGGCCAGAGACTCCGCGATGAACATCGCCGCGAGCGGCGGCGGGGTCTTGCGGGCGAGGTAGCCGGTGACGTACTCACGCCGGGCCTCGAGCGCGGCCTGGCCCTGTTTGTTGAGCTCCCGCACCCGCCGAGCGGCCTCGCGTTCCTGCTCACGACGTTCGGTCGCGGCACGTTCGGCGGCAATACGTTCGGCCGCTACCCGTTCGGCCGTGACGCGCGCGGCTTCGGCTCGTTGCTCGGCGGCTCGCGCGGCTTCCTCACGTCGTTGAATGTCCTGTGCGGTTTCGACCTCCGCAGGCACGTCCTCGGGGACACCGGTGCCATCGGTTTCCTCGTAGTGGGAGGCAACGTCATCGACCTCTATCGCGCCGGAGACGTCGTTGTCGGAGACTTCGATGTCATGGTCGAAGTCGGTCGCGAGCGCGAACCCCGATTCGTTCAACCGGTCGGCACGCAGATAACAGGTCGGTTCCCACACCGGCTGGCGGTGCACGCTGTCGGCGTGACGCTTTCCTTCGGCGGGTACGGCGTCGGGAAGGCCCCGGGTTTGCCAGTCAACGGTGTCGGGGTCCACGCTGCTGCCGGAATCGGCATCGACCAGGGCTTCCTGATCGGTGGGAAACAGGTACACCACCCAGTCCGCGGCGGTGGCATCCAGATCGTCGGCGGTGATGTCGCGGTCGTCGGTGGTGCGCAGCAGTTCGTAGTTGATGAACCGGTCGTTGTCGGCGGCGGGTTCGCGGGTGAGCACCCCGAAGCCGTGCGCGGCATAGGACAGCGATTCGAGGAACCGTTGCCGCGCTTCGGCACGCTCACCAGCGATCAGCTTGGCCTCGTAGGCGAACATGGACTGTGAGGTGGCCAGTAGACGCGCGACTGCGTCGGTGTCACCGACCTTTTCGTACTCAGCGAGGATCACGGCCTGCTCGAAGTCGAGTTGCCCGGAATCGACTGCGCGGCACGCGGTATCGCTCGCACCGACGGTCACCGCGAGCTTGACTTGATCGCGTTTGCGGCCGATCTCCTGACTGATACGCGTGAGCGACGCGCCGAATTCGAACATCTGCGTCATCCCGGCCGCACGGTCACCGTCGGTCAACGGGATGCGGCAGTCGTTGGCATTGATCTGCTCGGCGATGCGGTTGATCGCACGCTCGGCCGGGGACACCGCCGGGGCCGGGGTGACCCACACCGGGACCTCCGGCAGCTTGAAGGCCAGCGCGGTGAGAACCCGGACCTGCCCTTCGAAAACAGTGATCGTGCCATCGAGTTCCCGGTGTGCCTTGACCGGTGTCTCGACACCACGGTGGCGGATCGAATCGGTGACATCGGGGTGATCGCCGAGGTCGAAAGACTTTCGGACATTGTCATCGATGACCAGTTCGCCGGGCGGCAACATCAACGCCTCCGGCGCGGGCGCGGGCCGTTCGGCAGGGGTTTGCGCGGTCGCGGCCGGTTCGACCACGACGGGTGCCTCCGCGGCGGCGTCGTCGAGGTCGGGGAGGGGATCGGAGGTGAGCGCAGTGTCGATCGCAGTAGACATGAACCTGGACCTTTCGAAAGAGGAAGGGCGGGCACCGAAATCACGAAGATTCCGATACCCGCCCGTGGGATGAGCAGAGTGAACTACTTGCCAATGGCGTTGTGTGCGGGCTGGATTCGGCCCGTCGGAGGTACTGGTTCAAGTGCGTTTGCGGTTGCTGACGTTGAGCGGGTGCAAGACCCAGATTCCGTCGTCGGCGGGTGAGAACAGCCAGTGCTTGCCCGACCACCCCTCGGCATCGCGCCGCCAGGTGGTGACCACCTGTTCCTCCAGACACGATGCGGGGCCGGCGGTCCCGAAATGTGCCGCCTGCTGATACTCCTCACGGGACATGGTGTCGATCATGGAAACGAACCTCCTAGGGAGACAGAAACGGGTGAGGCACCGAACGCTTGCCGGTGTCTCACCCGAAGGAAACTGGTTGAACTGGAATGAATTACAGCAACTACTGAACGAAACATTATTTGTGGCAGGGTGATTGGAGTCAGACCAGACTCATCGCGTGCAGGGCCAGATCGTCCAGGGCGCCTGCGCGGTCGGCGTCGGGGATGGTCTGGGAGTAGCTGGTGACCGCGTTGGCGATCCCGGCGGCCGTGAGCTGACCACCGGCGATGAAATGCGACAAGATCCCGGTCCGCTCGGCTTCGCTGAAACCCAGTCGCTTGGACAGGGTTTCGAGAGTCTTGTCCGGTTGGGTGACCGGAGCACCGGCAGCGTGTTCGAGTTCCTCGACCCGGGCGGCGAAGAACTCCGGCGACAACCACTGCGTCACATGGTCACGAGTTTCCGCGGTGATGACCGCGAGCTTCTTGCGCAACGTGTCCTGCGACCAGGACACCGCCCCGGCATCCAGGCGTTCACCGAGATGACGTTGGGTGTGGGCGAACATCGGGATGGTCAGCCCGTTACCGCAAACCTGCACCACCAGCTCCGGGGTCAACCGGACCGCGTGGTGGCCGGTTTCATCGTTGCTGAACCGGAACCCGGCGAACACCACCGGCTCACTGCCGAGTTCGTAGCCTTGGCCCTCGCGTGCGGCGAGTGGCCGCCAACGGTCGAGATCGCCTGCGACACGGCGACGTTCGGCCTCCAACTCCGGGTTGGCGAACGCGCTGCGGTAGTTGGCCAAAAATCGTGGTGCCAGCGCCGACATCTGCGGGGAGTACACCTTGCAGTGCATCGTGGAATCGGTCAGATCGCAGGCCCGGATCTGCGTCTCGGCCCCGGCATCACGGATACCTTCGAGCACGGCGGTGAGCACGTCGAGGTTGTCGATGATCCCGTACCGATCCGACACCATGGCGCGCAGCACACCCGGTTGATTCGGGCCGGCAGCGGTGAACAACCGCAACAGAAACGACCGGTCATCGGGTTCGGGCAGGTCGGTCCCGGTGGGGCCGTGCAGCCAGCCGTTGACGTTGCCGTCATACAGGTCCAAGCGACCCCGCTCCCGTAACTGGCGCAGGTAGCGCACCGGGATACCGAGCTTGTCCGCGATCTGCCCGTCGGCCGCGCCGGTCGGGTTGTACAGGCCATCGACGCAGGCGACCCCACGATCATCGACGACCGGACCGACCCCGAACAACTCGATCATCCCGCCGGTGGCGCGAATCGAGGACGCGGAGGCGACGACATCGACCTTGGCTGCCTGCTGCTGCTCGAGCAACGGCACCAGATCCTGCAACGACAAATGGCGAGCGTAACTGTCTAATGTCATGAGAAGTGTTTCCTTTCACAGGGATTGGATTCATTGGGGTGATGCGGAGGGTTGCCGAGGTCGTGAATTGGACTGCGACCCTTCACAAGTCGCTCTTGGTGCGCACGGCGGCCAGCAGCGCGTCTGCTGCGTCGGCCGCACTGCGCGCTTGGCGGTAGCGCAGACGGGCGATGTCTTTACGCATTTCGGCCAATTCCTGTGCGCGCGAAGCACGGTCGCATCGCTGCGCAGCATCGGTCTGCCGATACTGCGCGACCCGCAGATCGGTGAGGAACCGGCGCGACAACGCCACCAGCACGGTGCGTACCGCCTGCTCGATATGGGCGGGCTGATCGGTGAGTAACCGCCCCACCTCGACGACCAGGTGACCGGGTTCGCCCAGACAGAGCACCGGCATTCCGGGCTCGTGAGCGCTCCAGTTCGGATGGAACGCCGCGGTACTGACCGGCGCCCCCAGCCAGCGGCCGTGCACCGACAACCCGAAAAACCGGAACACGATCTTCGGGCGGCGCCCGTACCCGCTCTCGCCCGGCACGGCGTGCTCGGCCATATCGGCGAACACGCGCCCGCCGACGGGGACCTCGTCGGTGGGTTCGATGGTGTAGCAGGTGCCATGCTCGCAGGAGTTCTCGTAGGCATCCTCATGGAAGGAAGGAATGGACATAGCGATTCGGAATCCTTTCTGGTGGAGTGAGTTTCACTTGACGTAGCTACTGGCCGGATGTGGCCGGCTCGGGCGTCCAGGACGCGAGGGTGTCGCCGGAGGCCAGATCGGTGATCTCGATCGAATCGACCGTCTCGCCCTGGGCGCGGTTGTGCGCGAGGATCTGCTCCGGGGTCGGAGTATGCGCACTGCACGCATGTGCAACCGTGAGAAAAGGGGCCATCGATCCTCGGACAGTCGTGCGGGTGGCGGCGAGGATGCCCTGGCCGAAATGTTCGGCCAGCTCGCAGCGCGGCGGCAGTGCCACAACGACTTTCACGCCGACAGCGAGCTTGTGCAGCATGCTGTCGCCGCGGGCAATCCACCACGCATCTGCGTGGCGACGCACCACGAAGTCGAGCGGAAGCCGTGCGGTGAGCGCGCGGGCACCGTCATCGGTAAGCGGGCCGGACACCACCACGTGGACCTCGTCACCGCGATCGGTGACGGTGAACGCCGAATCGATCATGTAGGTCGCGCAGCGACGCTCCCTCCGACCGCCCGTGGCGTCGCTCGTGAGAGCCCCACCGGACGAGACCCGGCGAGCCTGACCGCCGAGTTCACGGCGCGCTGCCGCAGCGAGTTGAGCTGACCAGCTCGATTCGGAGATCGGCGGATCATCGAACGAACGAGACAGCGTGACATGCAGCAACGGACCTTCCCGTTGCACGATCACGGTGCTGCCCTGTGGATTTCGGTATCCCGACATCGGGAAATCTCCTTAGATGAGATGGACAGGAAACAGGTGTGAAGTCAGCGGGCTTGCTGTCCGAACGGGCGAAGGGCGCGGGTCGGGCGCAGCACGGTGGGCGCGGTGAAATCGGCGAGGACAAGTTCGGTCTGCGGTGGCGGGTGTCTCCAGTCATTGCGGTAGTGCGCGGTATCGACACCGCACGTGGGCCGCAAGGTGATACCGGTGGACGCGGAGAATCGGGTGTATTCGGCATCGTCTGTGCCCCAGCGCATCTCGGATCGGCCACTGTAGGCGAAAGGGGCTGACTGCTGCGGGATCAGGAACACCCCGTGTCGGGCGAGCTGGGCGGCTACCGCGATCGTGTGGTATTCGAGCCGAGGACCGCGATAGGAAGGTGCGTCCGTGCACCGTGGCACCGGACCGTAGGGCGGGTTGGCGACCGCAGTATCGAAGGGCTGCAACCGCATTCGTGGCAACCGCAGGAGGTCTTCGCATATCCAGACCGCCTCGGGCAGCACCTTCATCCCGACCCGCACATACTCGGGATTGGACTCCACACACACGATGTCGGGAAGCGGTAGCCCTTCGAACCGGTGCGCGAACATCAACGCCCGATGGCAGGCGAACGCCAACGCGCCGATTCCGGCACCCAAATCCAGGACACGCGAACCGATTACGTGCAACGTGAACTCCGACGCCAGCCCGGTGGGGGTGAAGAACGCCCCATCCCGGCATTGACTGGTCCGCTGCGCGGATTCCTGCCAATGATCGAGAACGAATTCCTTCTCCTCCTCGGACAAATCCCGCCGCTGATCGACCAGGCAGCACCCTCGCCGATGATCGACCTCAGCCTGTTTGGTGAGCTTGGACATTCGATTGAAACTCCTTGAAAGTGAGGGGAATTCACCAACTACTCCGCACGGGCGCGAGGCTCGCCGTACTGGATGGGTGGTGAGGTTGCGGATGGTGATCGGCTGGCGTGGGCCACGACGACATGCCCACGCCAGCCGACGGCAAGGCGCCCGGGACCAGCCACACCCGCAACGACCTGGTGGCGGTCGCGCCGTGCGGGTGTGGTCGGTGGGGCGCTTTACGCGGACACCGGCGGCGAGAGTGGGCGGTCAAGCCGTCGCACTGCCAATCGGTGCCACTCCTGTGACAGTTGATGCCCGCCGTGCGTGGCTCGGCGCGGCTTGACCGCCCGCGCCGCCGGTGTAGCGTGCGCGCCGCCCCACCGACCACCCGCAGGACACAAAACCGGTACACACAACCGATCACGCCAATCGGTCACACACGGCCGATTACTGTTGCCGCGCAGTCACAGAGGGCGGCGTAAGCGCAGCGCGCGCTCCAGATCATCGACAGTGGGTGCGACTGCTTCGCGCAGGTCGCACAACGTCCATGCCACAGCCAGTACCGCCCCGGCCTGCGGCGCGGTAAGCGCCCCGGTTCCGGTGAGCCGGTCCAGTTCTCGTACCAGCGGCGATCGCACGCCGAGAACGCCGCGCAGCGCATCGACGGGAACCCGTGCGTTGGTCAGCACCCCGAGCCGCGACCACCGGTGCGCGGCAATCCGGCGCGCGGTGTGCACGCGCTCTCGGCCGGAAAGATTTGCGCGGGAACCTGTTTCGACTGCGCCAGGCTGGACACGAACCCGCACATCAATGCACCCGTCGAGGTCATCACGCGGCCACCGGCAACACACATGCGCTGGCGGTGGTGGGCGATGACCGGTGTTCTTGCAGACACAGTCATGGCCGGTCATCGCCAGCTGGAAATGGGCAGGGTGGACGTTGAATTGCTCAGCGCCGCTGAACCTGACGGTCCCGTCTCGGGTCAGCGTTGCCAGCGCGCAGCGAAGCCTGGAATCGAGGTGCGGGGACTCCGCGCAGGCCAGCACGCCCTGATGCGCTCGTGCCGCCGCACCGGCAGCCTCGGCGGTGCCGAACACGGTGCGCCAGGACGCGGAATGGTGCAGCTCTCGCAGGGGTGGTGTCAGCGGCAGCGGTGACACACATGTCACCTCCGTCCGGGCACGTAGTCTCGCCGCGTCGAGAGCATGGCGACGGGACAACGGGGGAAGCAGCGCATGCAGATAGTGCACTGGCACCAGGGTCGGTGCGCCTGCTGCGCCGGTGACAGCGAGGTGATGTCCACCGGCGGCACACACCTGCACCGCCTCCCGCACTCCCGCATCGGCAGGCACACCGAGGCGGTCACGCGGTTGCGGCACCCGCGTGTGCGGGTGCCGGCGGGGATCGCAGACCCAGGCCAGCACCGCCGAGAGCGTCGGCGCAGTGAACACCTCGACTCCCGCGGTCCGTGAGAGCCGGCCCGCGTGCTCACTGGGAACGACGACCCGGCCGAGACCGGCCTGCCGCACCATGCGCACCACCTGCGCCAACCCGACGGGCGCGCTTACCCGGCCGTCGAGCCCGAGTTGCCCGATGAACACAGTGTCGGCCAGTGCGCGTGCTGGAATCGACCCGTGGGTGGACGCGATCGCGACCGCGACCGCCAGATCGGCTAGGTCGGCGCGGCACTGCGCGGGTACCGGAGCCGAGACGACCAGCCGCCCGCTCGGGAACTGGTGCCCGCCATTGCAGATCGCCGCCCGCACCCGATCCCGCGCCTCACGCGTGATCCCGGTCGTGGACGGTTCCAGGGAGGTGTCGAGCTGGGCGCTCACCGGCAATAACGCGCCGGAGTTGGTGCCGCCCAGACAGATCGACCACACCCGCACCGGATCAGCGCCGTGCGCAACGGTCGTCATCGAATCCCTCCCTGCGATGCGGGCGGCGTATTCACCGGCGTTGCTGCCATGCCGAGCGGCGGTCGTTCGAGCAGCGCCTGACGGATGTCCTCGGCACAGGTCACCAACTGCGCACCACCCTCGGCAATGAATCGGTGACAACCCGCCGACGCCGCCGAGGTCACCGGCCCCGGCACCGCGAACACCGACCGCCCGAAACGCCCCGCCCACCGCAACGTGGACGCCGTTCCCGAACGCCTGCCGGCCTCGACCGCCACTGTCGCCTGCGACAATGCCGCGACCAGACGATTGCGGTCGAGGAAGCTCTCCCGACGAACGGTCGCACCAGGCGGGTACTCGGTGAGGACGAGCCCGTTGTCGGCGATCGAATCCAGCAGCCGGCCGTGCGCGGTCGGATACGGGCGGTCGAGCCCGCACGGCATCACCGCCACAGTCACCCCACCTACAGCCATCGCCGCCCGATGCGCGGCGGCGTCGATACCGAACGCCGCACCGGCCACCACTGTCCAGCCCGAACCGGCGAGATCACCGGCGATCTGTGCGGCGACATGATTGCCGTACTCGGTGCTCGCTCGTGCTCCGATCACCGCGATCGCACGGTCGGTGATCTCCCGCAATGAACGATTCCCGCGGACCCACAACGCCACCGGAGGTACATCACCGGCGTTGTCCGAACACGAGGGCAGACACCCCAGCAAAGGTGGCCACTCCTCATCCTCGGGAGTCACCAATCGACCACCGACACGCTCCATCATGTCCAGATCCCGTGCCGCCACGTGCAGACCGCCAGCACCGCGATCGAGGATCTGCTGATCCACCGCCAGACCACCGGACTGCAGCATCAGCACTGCCCGGCTGGGACCGACCTGATCGATCAGCGACACCAACGGGCCACACGGACCCGATGCCGCGCGAGCCAGCAACGCCCACGCCAGACGATCCACGCTCATCGCAGGACCTCCATACCGGAATCGGTGGCGGCGATACCGATATCGATGCGCAGCTCAGCGGCGGCTTCGATACCAGCGCGCACGAGCTTGTCCAACCGGGCCGGCGGCATCGCCGTCTGCAACCCAATATCGAGCAGGACAGCCATGCGATGCTCAGGATCCGAAGCCAGCGCCTGCTCCAAGGCGATCCCGGCCAGCACACCATCGCCACGCAGATACGCGCTGAACCCCAGCAACATGGCCGATTCGGCCCGATCCGGATCCGGCAGGGCACGCGTCAGAACACCCCACAGATCCTCCGCCGCCCGCGCGTGCGTACCACCCCCGACACCGAACATGACGTCGCGAACAGCGGGATCACGCAGTGCGACAGCGACTTCGGCGATCGTACGCGGCGAGATCTCGACCAGATCGCGGGCCTGGGTGATGACCGACATCACCTGCCACAACGCCATCCTGCTGTAGGCATCGGGATTGTTGATCTCGATCGCACGAACAAACCGGCGATGCGCCTCGGCGACCGCAATCGGCAGAGCGGCGGACACCTGTTCTCGAATCGCCTCGTCGACAGCGATCGAATCAGCCAACTCCTCCCGCGAGGATCGCAGAGCCAGACCATCGAAAACGCGGGTCGCCGCGACCTGCGACGCCGACGGATCCGGCACAAGACCATGGCACTGCGGTAATTCGATGTTCCACCACTCGGCGGTATCACCAATCCGCGACACCCCCCATGCACCAGCGAGAACGACATCGCAACCGGCCAGGCGATCCTGTAAAGCATCGACCAGCGGGCGGTGATCGGCAGCACCGCCGTCACGACCCTCGCCGGGTCGCGAGGTGCGGTCATCGACGATCACCGCCAGCGCGGCGACGACACCGGACCTACCGCACACGTCCGCAATGCGGTGCGGGAGTTGCGCATAGTCATCACCGGCGGTCGGCAGATCGAGACGAGCGACGAGTTGGACTTCGTGCGTGCGGTCAGGTGCCTGTCGCAGCAGAGCAACCACCAACGACCGCTCCGGGACGAAGCCCAGCATCGCGGGTACAGCGGCAATGAAGTGACCGGGTTCCTTGAGCACAATTTCGGACGACGACATAATCGGACTCCTCAATAGGACAAGCCCGACAAGCGCAGTGCGACAACCCAAATAATGATGTTCGCGCCGCGCCTTCGGGGCGGTGGGCGCAACGCGTAGACACCGGCGGCGTCAGTGGGCGGTCAAGCCGAGAAACCCACGACCGGGTCCGCTGTCGATCTGTTGGCACGCACGATGTCCGGCACACGCGGCTTGACCGCCCACGCCGCCGGTGTAGCGTGCGCCCGCCCACCGCCCCGAAGGTGCTGGCGCACTGATAAACCTGTCTTCTCCTCGATACCTGCAGTGTGTCGACCTGGCCGCGTATCCTGATTGTTCGTGGCAGTGAGATTTCCACTCGCGTAAGGAGATTCGCGTTGCCCCCGCGCAGACCCGACTCGCACGTCAATGCGGAAATCGCAATTGTGAAGCTCCGCAGCGCCTTCCTCACGGTGGGATGGACAGTGGAGGAACTGACCACCAGCGACTACGGAGAGGACTTGCAGGTCCGAATCTTCGATGACGGCGTCGCGACGCCATACCTGTTCTTCGTGCAAGCCAAGCATGTCAAGCGCGGCTCGAAGTTTCGGAGCAAGGATGGTCGCTATATCTCGCATAGAAAATTCGAGCGACATCACTTGGAAAGCTGGGAGAACTTCTCGCAACCGGTGGTGCTGACGCTGTGGGATGCCGAACGGGACGAGACCTATTGGGACATCGCCCAGTCCCTCGACTGGCCACCGACGAGCAGGAAGACTAAGAAGAGCACTGTCCGGTTCCCGACTGACAACCTGCTGGATGCGAACGGGCTGGCTCGGATTCGGGCCCGAACGATCGCCCGGTCGCAGCGGCACGAAAGAGAACTCAGCGGAGTCCAGGTGCTGATCGGTCGCGTGCGTGAGCTGTTCGACGCGGAGATCGACTACGACCCGCGTGCGGAGCGGATCCTGATCACACTCCCGAACGGCGACGGTGATCTCACCTTCTACGGTGAGATGGCAAAAACTCTCGACGAAGTGACCAAGCGGACGGGCTTGGACGCGGCGACTGTCTACTTACTGATGATGGATATGACCTCGGCACTCATCGACTGTGCGGAGAAGTATCCCTTCCCGTTCATCCGTAACGGTTCCGTGAAGCTCGCAACAGGGGCGAAGGACGTATTCAGAGAGGCGATTCGCGACCAGGAGATCAGACCCGGTAGGTCGGTAGGGGAGGGGCTCGCCCGGTTCATCGATACCCACCCCGACCTGGTAGGCCCACGCGCCGACCAACTGGACGATTCGGACCGCGAATAACTCGACCGCACATTTAGCTTCGAACGCCCGTCCAAGCGCAGACTATGCATGGAACTCGCCTTTGGGCAGCCGCGGCCGGGCGGTCGAGGGCCAACCTGGACTCAATTTCAAACTCCAACCGGGCGGCGGGGTGGTGAAGTCCATCCACCGATCGTCGCCGAGCCACAGTGACCACAGCTCTTCTTCCGGGAAGTTGCCCATCCGTACGTGCAGTGTCTGTGTCGGGGTGTGGCCGATCATCCAGCTGTCGTCGTCGGGGTCCTTGGTGAAGGTGACGGTGGCGGCGAGTGCCTCTTCGAGATCGGCGACCCGGTCCGAGCGTGTGACCATTGAACTCCCGGCCTTTCAATCCTCGAAGACAGTGTTGTAGACGATCGTGTCGAGCAGAGTACCGAAGCGTGCACGGTCTTCGGTCGTCCCTGTCGCTTGCAGCAGGTAGGCGACATTGCCGCGTTGATAAACCGCATATCTGGTCATCGTGTACAACGTGAGGTCGCCGGCGGCGAACGTGCCGGACTGGAACGACCATCCGCTGTGGCGGTAGGCAGGCGGCCGGATGACGGCTTGGTCCTCGGTCCATCCCGGCAACTGCCGCGCCTCGGCGAAAGCACTATCGAAGACGGTGAAGAGATCGACACTGGTATCGACGATCGCGCGAGTGAGCACCACCAGGATATTGGTGCGAACCTGTTGGGGCAGTTCATCTTCAACCGCAGCCAAGATCAGGTATCCGGCCTCTGCGCCATCGATCTCGATCCAGGTGGATGGGTCGAGATCGATGCGTATATGGCCTGGAATCGTCCGAGGATCGGCCACCCGGTGGGTGCTGATCGCGATCGCGTCCAGAGCCGCATAGATCGATGCCGGTGTATCGCTCACGAGAACCACCCACCGATCGTCTTACCGAACTGGCCTCCGCCAAGGCCGCCGATGACCCCACCGAGAACTGCGCCCGCTGCGGCACCGACCGGGCCACCGAAAGCTCCTGCGGCCGCACCGATTTCGGCGCCTGCCCACATGCCACCAACCGCGCCCGCGCCCGAGCCGACGGCTTCCGGGATCGATTCGGTACCCGCCTTCACTTGGGTGTATCCGTCCCACGCCTCGTACGCGGCGGCGAGCGGCAGTGCCGCTTTCCCCGCGACACGCAGTGCTCGTGAGCCCGCACCGAGCTCCACCCCCGGTGGGTCGACTCCGGGTGATGCTCCTACTCTGGCTCGAACTTCCTGGGGGTCAGGCAGTTTCGGATTATCCGGATCGACGCCCAGTGCCTGGTTCACCGAACCTCGGCTCTCACTGGAGGATTTGATGATGTCTTCGAGCGCGCCTTCGCGGGTGAGGCCCTTGCGTTCCATCTTTCGGTCGATGAGCTGCTCGAGCGTCGAGTTCGGTTCCTTCTCGGCGAGGTAGGCGGCGGCGTCTCTGTCGGCCATCAGATCTCGGGCCTTGGTGCGTAGCTCGTTACGCAGTTCTAGCGCGATCTTGGTTCGTTCCTCCAGCGACAGGTCGGAGTTCGCCAACTGCTCGTTGATCGCCTTCAATCGCTGCTCACCCGCCGCGTAGTAATTGCGAGTCTCCTCGGATGTCAGTGAGCCATCAGGATATTCGGGCAAGCCGAGGGATCCGAGGCCGAACACGGCATCGAGGACCGGCGGGTGATTGTGTTTGGCGACCTCGGATTCGTTCATCTGCCCATCGGCGCCGTTGATGGCTGCGGCCAGATCGTCGTCCACCATCTGCGCGTTGATCAGCAACTGATTGAGCTCGAGCTGCAGCGCGGCCCGGTTCGCGTCCAGCTTCGCCTTCGCCTCCTTGGTGTACGGGCCATATACGGCGATCGCAACCGTGCCGTTGTCCCCGATGCGCAGCCCCTGTTGCTGTGCGGTCGTTCGCAGTTCGGTGAGTTTCTTCTTGACCGAGGCCACTTCGCTCGAGGCGGTTTTGGCGGCGTCGGCGATAGTGGCGACGTGTGTGCCATGGGCATCGAAGTCGACGCGGGTTTTGCCGACCGACACCTTGGCGGCGTCCGCAGCTCCACCACCCCAGGTTTGGAAGGTCTGCAGACTGCTGAGATCGTCATTTCGCTCGGTGCAATGATCTGCCTGCGCAGAGCAGACTGCGAATACGCGATCGATATCGGCGACGTTCCAGCGATCGATATCGGCGATGGTGATCATAAGTCGAGCGAGCTGGGCCCCAGCGCTTCGCTGTAGCGGCTCAGCTGGTTCCGGCGCTCGGCGTCGGTCAGGTGGAGCTCGTTCGCCACGGTATGGATATGTGCCGAGTGATTGTCGAGGTTGCCGGTCAATGCGTTGGCGGACGTTCGCAGCCGCTCGACCGCAGCGCTCAGCGCGGCCGCTGAGCCGCCGACCCATCCCGCACCGGCGTCGTCCATCTCCGTATGTCCCTGACCGAACAGGCCGGCGCTCTCATTGGCCCAAGTAGTCAACTGGTTCGCCGAACTGCGCAGATCAGATAGTTTGGCGTGCACCTCGTCGGCCATCGGCTACCCCCTGACTTCCCTTTGCTGAGCCGCAACGACGTGACGCGCTGATTCGAGAGCGCGCCCGTTGATCCAGTCCGTCACGCTACAGGCTAATTCTCGGTGACGAGGATCATCCTATGGACTTGATTTCGGCTAGGTGGTCTGCCTGAAGGAATCCGTTACCGGCCCGTCTTGAAGACGCGCCGATTCGGATGCTGTCAGCGAAATGGAAACGATCAGCAACTATGTAGCAGTCCTTTCCGCTGTCAGAGGTAGCGAAGCGTGGTCTGATGGGATGTGTTTGCGGGCCTGAGTCAGGATTCGGCTGACGCTCGAGCGGCTTCGGTTCAGTTCGTGTGCGATCTGTGATGGGTTCCGGCCGTCGTTGTGGTGAGCGGCGAGGATGCGGGCAACTAGAACAGGATCGCGTCGGTGTGCCGGATCGTTGGCGCAGACCTTCGCGGCCACCCGTGTCCACGGGTCGGTCCCAGTGATATCCGGCTCATCGGGTGTGCGCACATCGGATGGCGCAGAGGCTGCAGTCTCTGACGACAGGTGATCACACGCATCGGATTTCACCGAGTCTCCGTGCGCGCTGTGCGGAGAATGAACAGCGTGCGCACGCGACGCAGGGGTGTGTGCGAGGGCCAGCAGTGCGAGGGTCGCCTGCGTCATTGATCCCTCGATGATCATCGGCCAAATCCAGGCTTCCGGTTCTGGGATCCCGGCGACGATGGCGAGGTCGCGCAGCGCGGTGAACGACAGACTGAACGCGCCGGCGGCGATAAGCGCCGTCATGAGAGTGGCGAGCAGATGTATGGCCCGGGAGCGGGCGTGCGCACGCAGCAGGACAGTGACACCGTGCACCGCTGCCAGCAGCGCGAAAGGCGGCACAATGGCCACCGCCGCCGCCACGACCGGCAGGGATTGAGCGTGCAGGACAGCGTGCGCAGCGTTACCGCCGATACTGACCGCGGCCGAGACAGTGAGCACGCACCAGAAGAATCGAACCGCGGTGACCGTCCCGGGCTCGGATCGTAAGGGGGTGGGCGAGTGCGCCGAGTGGACAGTCGTGCGCACGGAATCCCCGTTGGTAGTCATAGCAAATGCTCCAGGTGGATTAGTGGGTCCCGGCCATGTCCGGAGTTGCCGGAGTGGGGTGAAGGGACGACGCGGCCAGGACCCGTTCCGGATGATCAGGCGGTGACTGCGAGGGGATGCGGCTCGCCGGTGAGAGCCGCCAGTGCGAGCGCGACTTCTTCGATCTGAGCCCGCACATAGGTGGCGGTGGAACCGTCAGATTTGCCTTCGGCGTGGCCGGCGTAGGCGCGGGCGATGGCGTATCCGAAGGTGCGCTCGACCCAGGTCAGTGTCGTATGCCGAAGCCAGTGGGTACTGATCTGCTGTTTCTCCACCCACGGCAGTTCGAGGCCGATCCTGGTCCACAGGCCGTCGTAGCGGCGCCGGGTGATCGGTTTGCCGCTGCGATAACGCAGTAGCTGTTCCCCGAGATACGCTCCGCGAGTTTCCCCGTGGTGCACCAGGTTTGCCATGAGCGTTGGTGAAACCGGCTGCCAGCGTGAGGTCTTGCCCTTCTCCTGCAGAAAGATCAGGCACTGGTGGGGGTCGAGATCGTCCGGGCGCAGGGCCAGTGCGCCGCCGCGGCGGCACGCGGTTTCCGAATGCAGCCGCAACAGCAGAGTGTCGAGATCGGGATCATTGCCAGTGGTCGCCGCGATGTGGGCGATTTCGGCGATCTGGGTCAAGGGCAGCCCGCGCCTGGTTGAGGGGACCCGGCGCGGCTTGGGCACCCGGCGCGCCGGGTTATCGCCGGGCCTGATCAATCCGTCGTTCTCCGCGAGCCGATACAGGAATCGCAACGCTCCGATCATGGCTTCGGCGGCTCCGCGGCCGTCGCGGGCATTGCGATCCTGTTTTGCGTTGCGCCGTGCGGCGTCTCGCATATCAGTGATCTGACCATCGGTCGGCTCGTCGATGCGGCGATCGCCCCACAGGTTTTCGAGGGTCTTCCAATGGGTGTTGTAGGTCTTGAGGGTGCCCGGCGCGACGACTCTGGCTCTGACCAGAGGGATGTATTCGGCGAACGTCGGTGCCGCTGGACGGATATCGAGAAGGTCAGCGGGGGTGATGCCCATCCGGGCCAACAGCGTGCGGGCGGCATCGAGTTCGGCCGCGCTGACCTGTTCGGCGGCGGTCATCGCTGATCACCCCCATCGATCCGAGTGCGGATGTCTGCGATGAGGATGTCGAATGCGTTCTGGCAGACGATGATCAGCCGATGCTGATCCGGGTGAGCGGCCAGCAGCACCCGGTGGCCGATACGCAGTCGTGCCGCGCGCCTGATCGGAGCGGGGATCGGCAACTGGCCGTTGCGGGCGATGGCGTACGCGCTATCGGGAGATGAGGTGACCAGGAGGACATCGGGCAGCGCAGGTTCGATGTCGATCGGCGTCCCGGCCTCCCACCCCAGTGCCGACAGCACCGATCGTTCCGCGATCCGGCCGGCATAGTTGACCAATACCGACCCGAAAATCACCGGAACCCGGTTGTAGGACGTGGTTGGCATCGCTTCGAGTCGTCCACGCGAACGTGGGACCACCATCGAATTAGGCAGGGAGAGAGGAACGACCGGCGGCACAGTGCCGACCTGGTGCTTTGAAAGGAAACCGCTGGTAGAAGGACTACCCGGACCGTGTTCCAGTGCACTAGAGCACGGAACACGGTCATTCTTTTCGTGAGCAGAAAATGGGTGCGCCATCAGGGACTTGAACCCCGAACCCGCTGATTAAGAGTCAGCTGCTCTGCCAATTGAGCTAATGGCGCATGCTTGTGCATTGGGGTCTCTGCCTTGCGGCTTCGGCCTCTCTGCGGTGCGGAAGAAACATTAACAGGCTCTGCGTGGAAAAGTGAAATCGTATCCCTGAGCTGCGGTTTTTGTGGGGGTGAAGATCTCGGGGGAGTGTTAACGAATCGGGGGGCGGTGGGGATGAAACGGTCGAGCCCTGCGGGGGCGGGGCGGCGCTGGTGCGGTGTCGCTTCCTGGCAGGGCATGGAGGTCGAGCAGACGTGGTCGGGGCCGAATGCGCTCGGAGACGGCTACGTACCGAGACGTGAAGTGGGGTTGTCATGAGAGTTGGGCAGGGCCGGAACCGCTCCGGGCAGTGGCGGGGATCGGCCGCACTCTTGTCGGTGCTCGCGCTTGCGCTGGTGGCGTGCACTTCCGGGAACTCGTCGAAGGATTCGGGGTCGGTCACCATCGATTCGAATCCGGTCAGTGAGCTGGTGAAGCCGAAGCTGATATCGCCGGTGCGGGATGGCGACCGCGGGGTTTCGCCGGGTGATCCGCTGGTGCTGCAGGTCCAGGACGGCAGGCTCACGAATGTGGCGCTGACCAATCCGGACGGTAAGACGGTCGCGGGGGAGTTGGCCCCGGATGGGCTGAGCTGGAAGTCGACCGAGCAGTTGGGCTTTGCGCGCACCTATAGGCTCGCGGTGGAAGCCATCGGCCTCGGCGGTGCGACCACCTCGACTATGAGTTTCAGCACGATTTCGCCGAACAATCGCACGCACCCGTACCTGCTGCCCGCCGAGAACGAGGTGGTGGGCATCGGCCAGCCGGTGGCCGTGCAGTTCGACGAGAACATTCCGGACCGCCGGGCCGCGCAGAACGCGATCAAAATCACCACCACGCCCGCGGTGGAGGGCGCCTTCTACTGGGTGAACAATCGCGAAGTGCGTTGGCGGCCGGAGCATTTCTGGGCTCCGGGCACTCGGGTCGATATCAATGTGCACGTGTACGGCAAGGATCTGGGCAACGGTCTGGTCGGCGATTCCGATATCACCTCGAATTTCACCGTCGGCGATGCGACGGTCTTCACCGCGGACGACAACACCAAGATGGTGACGGTGGAGATGAACGGCGAGGTGGTCAAGACCATGCCGACTTCCATGGGTAAGAACAGCGCACCCACCGACAACGGCATCTATATCGTCGGCGACAAGTTCGACAAGATCATCATGGATTCCTCCACCTACGGCGTCCCGGTGAGCTCACCCAACGGCTACAAGACGCCGGTCGACTGGGCGACCCGAATCTCCTACTCCGGCATCTTCTTCCATTCGGCGCCCTGGTCGGTCGGGCAGCAGGGCTACAGCAATACCAGCCACGGCTGCCTGAACCTGAGCCCGGAGAACGCGCACTGGGTGTACAACAATGCCAAGCGCGGCGACATCACCATCGTCAAGAACACCGTCGGCGGCACCCTGTCCGGCGTGGACGGACTGGGCGACTGGAATGTGCCGTGGCCGCAGTGGAAGACCGGCAACGCCGACGACAATCGCTGAGGCAGACGAAAAAGTAGGGGCGCCGGCAAAAGCCGGCGCCCCTACTTCGTGCTCGATGATGCTCTGCGAACCGCAGTACTACAGGCTGGGCAATCCCAGATTGCCGCCACCGGTCAGGCTGCCGCAGCCGAGGCCGGCGGTGCCGACAATGGTGGACGCGCTACCGGTGACCGCGCACAGCGTCTTGAAATTGCCGAGCAGCAGCTTGTCGAGATTGGGGATTCCGAACGATCCGGTGCCGGTCGACCCCGTGGTCGCCAGCCCTCCCGCGCTGCCGGTGTTGGCGGACCCGGACGCCGAACCGGTGACCGAAGCCTCCAGCGGATCGCCCGACGTCGTGGTGGTGGATGCGTCCGTGAGGGTGATTTCCGCGGAGGCGACAGCAGGAGCTGCGGTCATGATGGCTGCAGTGGCTAGCAGAGTCGTTACGGCCGAACGCTTCACGTGAGGGTCTTCCTTGATCGAGCGCGGGTCGGGGGCCCCGACTCCCCCTTTGTTGCCATGCAGTCTACGAAGATCACGTGGCCTGCGCCACAGTATCCAATACAGAGCTGTACAGGTCACAAGTGGATACGCACCGGCGGTCACCCGACGCGAGCGATGGCTCGCACGGGCGCTCCGTCGGCGCCGGGCAGATTGAGGGGGAACAGGGATACTTCTATGCCGAGGCCCTGCTGCTGTGCGTGGAGCACCTCGGCCAGGCCGGTGAGATTTTCGGCGATCACGGCATGAGCGCCGCACAGTATTCTATGCGACGGAATGTCCTGTGCCGGAGTGGGATCCACGCTCAGCGCATCGATCCCCACGGTTCGTATCCCGGACTCGACCAGATAGCTCGCCGCCTCGGGCGTCAGATACGGATGTGCCAGGTAGGTGGGTGTTCCCCAATGCTCCGACCACCCGGTGGCGATCAGCACGATCTGCCCGGCGGCGATTTTGCCCTCGAAGAACTCGCGCCCGATCGCAGTGCGCTCCGCCGACCCCCGGGCGTCCACGACCACGGCCGGCCCGATGAACCGTTCCAGCGGCAGCGCGTCCAAGGTCGGCAGCGAGTCGTCTATATGGGCCGGCGCGTCCACATGCGTCCCGCTCTGCGATCCCATCCCCAGATGCAGCACATTCACTCCATCCAGCGGCACCGTGAGGGCAGGACGGATCCGCACCTCGGGATCGCCCGGATATACGGGCATCCCGCTCCGCAACGGAACCGACAGATCGATGATGCGCATGGTCAGCCTCCGGGCGTTCGGTCGTGACTCGTAGGTAACTACGAAATTTCCGGTTCCGGAAGGGGTGAACATGGTTTGCGAAAACCATGTCGGCCAAGACTGGAATGAGTCATACTTCGGAACGTGTCCACCGCAGCCGAATTCGGGCGTATGTTGCGCGGGGTCGACCTGCGTGTCACCGCGCCGCGGGTAGCGGTGCTGAGTGCGGTTCATGCCCATCCGCACTCCGACACGGACTCCATTCTGCGACGTGTCCGCGAAGCGCTCGGCACCGTCTCCCACCAGGCTGTTTATGACGTACTGCGGGCATTGACCGAGGCCGGTCTAATGCGGCGGATTCAGCCCATGGGTTCGGTGGCGCGTTATGAGACGCGGGTCGGGGACAACCACCATCATGTCGTGTGCCGGTCGTGCGGCGCTATCGCCGATGTCGACTGTGCGGTCGGCGAGGCGCCCTGTCTGACCGCTTCCGACGACAACGGCTTCGTCCTGGACGAGGCCGAGGTCATCTACTGGGGCGTGTGCCCCGACTGCTCGACACTCCACTCCCGAAAGGAAATGCCCCGTGACCGTTGAACATCCGCCCATCGGTGAGGCCCAAACCGAACCCGCCCAGGGCGGTTGCCCTGTCGCGCACGGTCGTCTCAAGCCTCCGGTCGAAGGCGGCAGCAACCGTGACTGGTGGCCGAACCAGATCAATCTGAAGATCCTGCAGAAGAATCCGGACGTGCTGAACCCCTTCGGCGCGGACTTCGACTACGCCGCCGAGTTCAAGACGCTCGATCTGGCCGCGGTGAAGCAGGACATCGTCGAGGTCATGACGACCTCGCAGGAGTGGTGGCCCGCCGACTTCGGCCACTACGGCCCGTTCTTCATCCGGATGGCCTGGCACGCCGCGGGCACCTACCGCATCAATGACGGCCGCGGAGGAGCGGGCGCGGGCATGCAGCGGTTCGCGCCGCTCAACAGCTGGCCCGACAATGCCAGCCTGGACAAGGCCCGCCGCCTGCTCTGGCCGGTCAAGCAGAAGTACGGCCGCAAGCTGTCCTGGGCCGACCTCATCGTCTACGCCGGCAATGTCGCGCTGGAGGACATGGGCTTCGAGACCTTCGGTTTCGGTGGCGGCCGCGTCGACCAGTGGGAGCCGGAGGAGGACGTCTACTGGGGTCCCGAGCAGGTCTGGCTCGGCGGCGACGAGCGCTACACCGGTAAGCGCGACCTCGAAAACCCGCTCGCCGCAGTACAAATGGGCCTTATCTACGTGAATCCGGAAGGCCCCAACGGCAATCCGGATCCGCTGGCGGCGGCGACCGATATTCGTGAGACGTTCCTGCGCATGGCCATGAACGATGTCGAGACGGCCGCGCTCATCGTCGGTGGTCACACCTTCGGCAAGACGCACGGCGCGGGCCCGGCCGATCACGTCGGCCCGGAGCCGGAGGCCGCTCCGCTGCAGGAGCAGGGCCTGGGCTGGAAGAGCTCGTTCGGCACCGGCGCCGGCAAGGACGCCATCACCAGTGGCCTCGAGGTCACCTGGACGCCGACTCCGACCAAGTGGGACAACACCTTCCTCGAGACCCTGTACGGCTACGAGTGGGAGCTGACCTCCTCGCCCGCCGGCGCCAACCAGTGGGTCGCCAAGGACGCGGAAGCGATCATTCCCAATGCGTTCGACTCGTCGAAGCAGCTGCCGACCATGCTGACCACCGACCTGTCGATGCGCATCGATCCGGTCTACGAGCAGATCACCCGGCGCTGGCTGGCCAACCCGCAGGAGCTGGCGGACGAGTTCGCCAAGGCCTGGTACAAGCTGACCCACCGCGATATGGGCCCGATCGTGCGCTACCTCGGCCCGCTGGTGCCGTCGGAGCCGCTGCTGTGGCAGGACCCGATCCCCGCGGTGACCGGTGAGGTCATCGGCGCGGCCGATATCGCCTCGCTCAAGAGCACCCTCCTGGGCTCGGGTCTGACTGTCTCGCAGCTTGTTTCGACCGCGTGGGCGGCGGCCTCGTCGTTCCGCGGCAGTGACAAGCGCGGTGGCGCCAATGGCGGACGTGTCCGTCTCGCGCCGCAGAGTGGTTGGGAGGCAAACAATCCCGACGAGCTCGCCCAGGTGATCCGCGCGCTGGAGGGCATCCAGGAGTCCTTCAACGCCGCCGGCGGCGCGCAGGTTTCCTTCGCCGATCTCGTTGTGCTCGGTGGTGTCGCGGCGGTCGAAAAGGCTGCCAAGGACGCGGGATTCGACATCACGGTGCCGTTCACCCCGGGTCGCACCGATGCCACCCAGGAGCAGACCGATGTGGAGTCCTTCTCCGCGCTCGAGCCCGCTGCCGACGGTTTCCGGAACTTCCTGGCGAAGGGCAACCGGCTTCCGGCCGAATACCTGCTCATCGACAAGGCGAACCTGCTGACCCTGAGCGCTCCGGAGCTGACGGTGCTCATCGGCGGCCTGCGGGTGCTGGGTGCGAACTACAACCAGTCGCCGCTGGGCGTGTTCACCTCGACCCCGGGTGCGCTGACGAACGACTTCTTCGTGAACCTGCTCGATATGGCCACCACGTGGGAGCCGACCTCGTCCGATGAGGAGACCTTCGAGGGCAAGGATCGCGCCACCGGCCAGGTGCGCTGGACCGGCAGCCGTGTCGATCTGCTCTTCGGATCGAACTCGCAGCTGCGTGCGCTCGCGGAGGTCTACGCGACCGACGACGCCAAGCAGAAGTTCGCCGAGGACTTCGTCGCCGCATGGGACAAGGTCATGAACCTCGACCGGTTCGATCTGGCCTGATCGACTCCCGATAGGGTTCTGAATACGGCAGCAGCCCCGGTCCGCAAGGGCCGGGGCTGCTGTCTGCCGCGAGACCGCCCACCGACTGCACAGGAAGTGTCCAGCTGGTCGCCAGGGTCGCTGTTTACCCTGATTACGCGAGCTATTCGTGTCCGACGAGCCGAACGGAGCCACACAATGGCAGTCAGTAGGCGGCCGGTGATGCGGGCGGGGGATTTGCTGTGGGGGCGAGTGCACCGCGTAGGTGAAGCCCGTATGCCGCAGTTCGAGCCGGCGCGGTCGCCGGGCGGTGAGCCCGTGGTGCTGCTGCACGGCCAGCCCGGTGATCGATCCGACTGGGACGCGGTCATCGCCTGTCTGCCCGGTTCGATCGACGCCATGGCGCTGGACCGTCCGGGATACGGCGAGAACCCTTGTCCGGCAACAACTGTCGAGGACAATGCGCGCTGGCTGGGGGAGCGCCTGGAGCGCGAGCAGATCACCGATGCGGTCCTGGTCGGCCATTCCTACGGTGGCGGGGTCGCGCTCGCGGCCGCGGCCATGGCGCCGGAGCGGGTGCGCGGCCTGGTGCTGCTCGCCAGTGTCGGGCCGGGCTGTCTGACGCCCTGGGACACCATGCTGGCCGCACCCGTCGCCGGTCCGATGATCTCGGTGACCGCATGGTCGCTGCTGCCCTGGCTGGCGCGCCGGTATCCGGATCACACCGCGAATCCCTCATGGCAGGCGCTGGCCGAGATCCATCACGCGCACGGTGCGGTCTGGCGCAGCTTCCTGTTCGAGCAGCGTGAACTCCGGCACGGTTTCGAGCGCTGGATCGCCGCGCTGCAGCAGGCCTCGGTACCGACCCTGGTGGTCGCCGATTCGACCGACAAGGTGGTTCCCGTCGCCACCGCCCGGGCCCTGCACGAGCAGCTCCCGTGCTCGCGCCTGGAGCTGGTGCGCGGCGGCGGTCACCAGCTGCCGCGCCGAATTCCGCAGGTCATCGCGGCGGCGATTACCGACTTCGTCGAGTCGCTGGACTGAAACGCTCGCAGCAACCTCACGGGTTGCTCCCAGGGCTCTCGCCGCTGGGGTTGCGTAAATAGTGAGGTGACTACGACACTCGACGCGGCGCCCGGGGCGAACCCGGAGTCCTCCGCGGCACCGCGCCGGCGGATCTCTTGGGATCGCACGGTCTGGGAACGAATCGCACTAGGGGGCCTGCTCATAGGGACGGCGGTGATGTATCTCTGGAACATCACCATCAACGGAATGGGCAATCAGTTCTATGCCGGTGCCGCACAGGCCGGTTCGAAGAACTGGGAGGCCCTGCTGTTCGGCTCGCTGGACACCGGGAACTTCATCACGGTCGACAAGCCGCCGGTCTCGCAGTGGGTGATGGGGCTGTCCGGGCAGATCTTCGGATTCAGCAGCGCCAGCATGCTCATCCCGCAGGCGCTGATGGCGGTCGCCGCGGTCGCCCTGCTCTACGGGGCGGTGACCAGGATCAGCGGTCGCACGGCAGGTCTGGTCGCGGGTGCGGTACTCGCCCTGACACCGGTCGCGGCCCTGATGTTCCGCTTCAACAACCCCGATGCCGTCATGGTGCTGCTGATGATGGCGGGCGCCTACTGCACGGTGCGCGCCCTGCAGCGCGGCTCCACCCTGTGGATCATGCTGGCCGGTGTGGCGCTCGGCTTCGCCTTCCTGGCGAAGATGCTCGAGGGTTTGATGGTGCTTCCGGCGCTCGGGCTCGCGTATTTGATCGCGGCGCCGAACCCGCTGCGTACCCGCCTGCTGCAATTGTTCGGCGCGACGGTCGCGCTGCTCGCCTCCTCCGGCTGGTATGTCTTCGTGACGCTGCTCTGGCCAGCTTCTTCGCGGCCGTACATCGCGGGTTCGACCGATAACAACTTCATGAATCTGGTGTTGGGCTACAACGGATTTGCGCGAGTACTCGGCCGTAATCACGGTGGCGGCGGGCGCGGCGGTCAGGGACCGACTACGCCGGCGGTGCCCCCGGCCGGTCAGAACCTGCCGGGTCAGACTCCCGGCGTCCCCGGTGCGGCGCACGGCGCGGCGCAGGGCGCGGATGCCGCGGCGCAGCGCGGTGGCGGTGGTTTCGGTGGTTTCGGCGGCCAGAGCCACGGCTTGAGCAGGCTGTTCGGCGGCGAGTTCGGCTTCGAGATCGCCTGGTTGCTGCCCGCGGCACTGCTGGCCTTCGTCCTGGTCCTGATTTCCCGGGGCCGCGCACCCCGTACCGATATGGTGCGTGCCGGTGCGATCGTTTTCGGTGGCTGGATGGTCATCGACGGTCTGGTGCTGAGCTACATGCAGGGCATCATCCACCCGTACTACAGCCTCTCGATCGCCCCCGCGATCGGAGGCATGTTCGCCATCGGCGTCTTCGAGATGTGGCGGGCGCGCGAAAGCTGGTTCGGCCGTGCAGGTTTGGCGGCTCTCATCGCCACGAGCGGTATCTGGAGCTATATCCTGCTCGACCGCAACTCCTCCTGGATGCCCGCGCTGCGCATCGCGATTCTGGTGGTCACCCTGCTGGCGACGGTGGCCCTGGTGATTCCGTGGAACGGACAGGTCCGCAAGCGGGTGGCGGTAGTCGCTCTGATCGCCGGATTGATCGGCGCGATGGGCGGATCGGCGGCCTATGCGGTCACCACGATCGGTGTGGCGCATCAGGGTGGCGGTCCGACGGTGGGCCCGGTGATGTCCGGTGCGGGCGGAAACCGCGGCGGCATGGGCGGTTTCGGCGGCGGCGGGCAGAGCAATCCGCAATTGGACGGGCTGCTCGAGAACACCACGACCAAGTGGTCGGCAGCGACGAACGGTTCGTCCACGGCCGCCGGACTCGAATTGTCCAGCAGTACCGCGGTCATGGCGATCGGCGGCTTCAGCGGCAGTGATCCCACGCCGACGCTGAGCCAGTTCATCGACTACGTCAAGAACCACCAGGTCACCTACTACCTGGTGCAGCAGGGCGGACGTGGCGGTGGCGGCGGTACTCCGGCCGATACGGCGCCCGGAAACATCGGCGGCGCTCGCGATACCGCGGGCGGTACCCGTGACACCACCGGCGGTACTCGTGACAATGGCGGCCCCGGACGGCCCGCCGGTACGGCACCCGGCGATCCTGCTGCCGGAAATGCCGGTGGCGGTGGCGGTTTCGGTCGCAATGGCCACACCGACATCACCAACTGGGTGGCAGCCAATTTCAAGCCGGTGACCGTCGGGTCGACCACCGTGTACGACCTGTCGGGTTACACGGGCTGATCTGCGGTACCGCGGCGAACCCGTCCACAATGCTGTGGGCGGGTTCGTTGTCGTCCGGGGCGGGTTTACGGCACCGGTGCGACGGCGTGGTCCGCGACCGGCGGCTGTTGCCGTTGTAGCGCCGAATGCCTTCGGCCGTAGGCGAAATAGACGACCATGCCCAGTGCCATCCAGAGGACGAAGCGCAGCCAGGTCTCGATGGAGAGATTGACCATGAGCCACAGACATGACAGCGCGGCCAGGATCGGGACCAGCGGCACCCAGGGGACGCGGAAGCCGCGGGGCAGGTCCGGGCGAGTGCGGCGCAGGATCGGGACGCCGATCGACACCAGTGCGAAGGCCACCAGCGTGCCGATATTGACCATCTCCTCGAGCGTGCCGAAGTCGACGAATCCGGCCAGCAGCGCACAGACGATGCCCACCATGACGGTCAGCCGCACGGGGGTGCCGTGCGGACCGGTGCGGGCCAAGCTCCGGGGCAGCAGGCCGTCGCGGGCCATGGCGAACAGCACCCGGGTCTGACCCAGGAACATGACCATGACGACGGTCGAGAGCCCGGCGAGCGCGCCGATGGAGATGATGTTCTTCACCCAGGTCGCGCCGTTCAAGGCGAAAGCCGTTGCCAGCGTGGCATTTCCGTCTGCGAGCGCGGTATAGGGCACCATGCCGGTGAGGATCAGCGATACCGCGACGTAGAGCACGGTGACAATGGCCAGTGAGGCGAAGATGCCGCGCGGGACACTGCGCTGCGGATCGCGGGTCTCCTCGGCGGTGGTGGCGACCACGTCGAATCCGATGAAGGCGAAGAACACCAGGCTGGCCGCGGCCAGCAGTCCGTACCAGCCGAAGCTGGTGCCCCCGGAGCCGGTGAGGTAGCCGAACAGCGACTGCCGCAACCCTTCCGCCTTCGCCGACGGCTGGGACGGCGGAATGTAGGGCGTCAGATTCGAGGCCTTGAAGTAGGTGGCACCGACCACCAGCACCAGGGCGACCACCGCGAGTTTGATGGCCACCGCGATGGCCGACACCCGGGAGGACAGTTTGGTGCCGGTGGCCAGCAGGATGCCGACCACGGCGATGATGAGTACTGCGCCCCAGTCGAAATGGATCGAGCCCAGGGTGATGATCGGTGCGTGGGAACCGAGCACCTCGCCCAGGTATTGCGACCAGCCCTTGGCCACCACGGAGACCGCGAGGGCGAATTCCAGGATCAGATCCCAGCCGATGATCCACGCGATGATCTCGCCGAAGGTGGCGTACGCGAAGGTGTACGCGCTGCCCGCCACCGGCACGGTCGAGGCGAATTCGGCGTAGCAGAGCGCCGTCAGCCCGCACGCGATCGCCGCGAAGACGAAGGCGAGCGATACCGACGGCCCCGCGACCGTGCCCGCGGTGCGGGCGGTGAGGGTGAAGATGCCCGCGCCGATGACGACCGCGACACCGAAGACGGTGAGATCCTTCGCCGTCAGCTCCTTGCGCAATGTGGAATCCGGGTCATCGGTGTCCTGGATCGACTGTTCGACTGATTTGGTGCGGAACAAACCGCTTCTTATCGCCACTCTGGGGTCTCCTCTTTGAAACTGGGGCGTCGCTGTCAGATCGACCGCGGGATGGCATCGAGGCGACGCTCGGCGAACCGGTTTGCCGCAGCGCCGGTTCCGATGCCCTCGGCCTCGGCGACTGTGATGATGTCGCGGCAGCGGTCGAAGATGCGGGTCACATCCGATTCGATCTCGGCCGGATCGGCGGCGCGCAGCTCTCCGGCAACCTGCATGAGCCCGCCCGCATTGGCGACGAAGTCGGGCACCCAGGTGATGCCGCGCTCGCTGAGCGCATGCTCCACTTCCGGTTGTGCCAGTTGGTTATTGGCCGCGCCGCACACGAGTTTGGCCTCGATGACCTCGGCGCCGGCCGCGGTGAGGGTGCCGCCGAGGGCGCAGGGTGCGTAGACGTCCACGGGCGCGGTGGCGACCGCGCTCAGCAGTCGCACGCCGGGATGCTGCTGCGAAATCCTGTGCAGTGCCGCATCGTTCACATCGGTGACGCAGACCTCCGCGCCGTCGGCGAGCAGCAGGCTTATGAGTTCGCGGCCGACCTTGCCGGCACCCTCGACGCCCACCGTGCGGTTGGCCAGCGATGCTGTGCCCCAGACGGATTCGGCACCGGCGCGCATGGAGTGGAAGACGCCGAGCGCGGTCAGCCGGGCACTGTCGCCGGACCCGCCCGCCGCCGTGCTGCGACCGGTGACATAGCGGGTGTGCTTGCCGATCACATCGAGGTCATCGGTATCGGTGCCGACATCGCCGGCGGTGATGTACCGCCCCCCGAGGGTTTCGACGAAGCGTGCGTAGGCGGCGAGCAGCGCCTCGGTCTTGGCGACGGCCGGATCGCCGATGATGACGGCCTTGCCGCCACCCAGATCGACGCCGGAAGCCGCTGCCTTGTAGGTCATTCCCCAGGAAAGCCGCAGGACGTCTTCCAACGCCGCGGACTCGTTCGCGTACGGATAGAAACGGGTGCCGCCGAGGGCAGGGCCGAGCGTGGTCGAATGGATCGCGATAATGGCCTTCAGCCCGGTCCTGTCGTCCTCGCAGAACACGACCTGCTCGTGGCGTCGCGCGCTCAAGTCGTGCGAGCGTCCGAAAACGCCTGCCTCGGTGTGTATTACGGGCATGGATGATCCTTTCCGATGCCATCGCCACGGCGGCCTGGTGAGCCTTCGCGCTGTCATGGCTGATGGGTGCCGCTGTTGCGGCTGGGTGGGGCTGTGCTGGATGCGGCAAGGTCTTCCGGCCGCCCCTCATTCGCGGCCGGATGATTCCTTGCTCGGGGAGTTGCGCGAGCGCTGGATCAGTGCTCGATGCCGAGCTCGCGCAGTCCTGATCGGTACAGCTCGACATTGGCGAGCTTGATGTCCTCGTAGCCGCGGACAAGGTCGGGGAGTGCGGCGGCCTTTGTTGCCGTGTCGTAGTTTTCGGTGCTCAGTGTGGCGGCGAGTCGTCGCATCAGATCGGTGTAGTGGGCGAGCAACTCGCGCTCCACCTTTCGGACGCGGGCGTAGCCGAAGGGGTCCAGCCGGGTGCCGCGCAGGGCCTTGCCCTTTGCTAGAACCTTCAGCGCCACATGTGATTTCGGAGCAAGGCCGATCTTCTTCTTGCGTCCCATGGTGCGGAGCATCGGCGGGTGCAATTTGTAGGTGAGTCGTTCGCCGCCGGGCACCTGCGACTGCACCTCGGCGAGGAAGGCCGGATCGACCAGCAGGCGGGCGACTTCGTATTCGTCCTTGTAGGCGGTGAACTTGTGCAGTCCGCGCGCGACGGCCTCGCTGAAATCGGTGCGGGAGGTGACCGTTCGCTCCGCTGACCACACGGCCTGGACGGTGTCGAGGTATCGGCGGGCGACCTTGGCGTTCTGGTATTCGATCAGTTCAGCGGCGCGCAGTTCCACCAATCGCCGGACTTCGCCGTCGAAAGTGGTGCCTGCCAGCAGATCTGCAGGAACAGCGCGGATATGCTGCGGCGGCACCGCTGCGGTGGCCGCGGCGAAGGCGGCGGCATCGGCGATGGCTACGCGACCCCAGCGGAACGCCGCGATATTGGCCGCGACCGCGACACCGTTGATGCCGATGGCCTCTTCGATGGCTGCGGCGGGCAGGCGTAGTCCACCGGTTTGGAAGGCCGCGCCGACCATCAGGAAATTCGCCGCGGCGGTAGTGCCGAACAACTTCTCCGCCGCTGCCAGCGCATCGAAGTGGCTCAGCGAATCCGATACCGACGCAAGGCGATCCAGCAGTGACTCGGTCTCCGGGTACGGGACCGACTTGTCGTACACCATGTCTCCGGTCGGCGTCCGGCTGGTCGAGGCGATTGCCACGGTCCCGGCGGGGTTGCCGTACTGGAGGTTCTTGGCATCGGTCGCGGTGAGGAGATCGATCGCGATGACGCAGTCCGCGCTGCCCGGGGTGAGCCGGTTGGACGGCTCCAATTCGGTTGCCGAGAAACGCAGATGGGAGATGACGGGTCCGGCCTTCTGGCTCAGCCCGATCTGATCCAGGCTCTCCACGTCGTATCCGGCGCGCAGGGCGGCGGTGGCCAGCACCTGATTGACCGTCACGATGCCGGTGCCGCCGATCCCGGCGAGCAACACGTTCTGCGTGCCCTCCGGTGCGCCGAGGCCCGGATCGGCCACCACGGGCGGCTCGACGGTCTTCCGAGTCTTCTTGCGGCCCTTTCCATCCGGTGTGAGTTCCACCGTCACGAATGATGGGCAGTCACCGTCCAGGCAGCTGTAGTCGGTATTGCACGAGGTCTGATCGATCCGGGTCTTGCGCCCGAATTCGGTCTCGACCGGTTGTACGGACAGGCAATTGGATTTCGCGCCGCAGTCGCCGCAGCCCTCGCATACGGCTTCATTGATCACGACCCGGGTGTTGCGGACGGGCAGGGTGCCGCGCTTGCGCTGCCGGCGCGCATCGGCCGCACAGTGCTGGTCGTAGATCAGGACGGTGACGCCCTTGATCTCCCGCAATGTCTGCTGCGCTTCGTCGAGCCGGTCGCGATGCCACAGCGCCGTGCCCTTGGCCAGTGCCCGCTTATCGTGCCGCTTCGGTTCGTCGGCGCAGATGATGATCTGCCGCACGCCCTCGACGGTGAGCTTGTGCGTCAGCTGCGCGACGGTGAGCCCGCCCTCCACATCCTGCGCGCCGGTCATGGCGACCACTTCGTTCCAGAGCAGCTTGTAGGTGATGTTCACCCCGGCGGCGACGCAGGCCTGCACGGCGAGCTGTCCGGAGTGGAAGAAGGTCCCGTCGCCGATGTTCTGAAACAGGTGCGGCACATCGGTGAACGGCGCCTGGCCGATCCACTGACTGCCCTCACCGCCCATCTGGGTCAGTCCGGTGACCGCGCTGTCGCTGCGACCGGACATGGTCACCAGGGTGTGGCAGCCGATACCGCCGCCGCCGATCGACCCCTCGGGCAGTGCGGTGGAGCGATTGTGCGGGCATCCGCTGCAGAAGTACGGTGTGCGCTTGGCGGACAGTACTTCCAGTGAAAGTGATGGCGGCGCAGCTTTTTTCAATTCAACGTGATCGCGCAGCACTCGTCGCAGCGGTCCGAGCAGCCGGCCGGGGGTCAGCTCGCCGTCGGCCGGCATGAGCAGCGCTCCGCGTCCGTCCTGCTTGCCCAGGATCCGGGGTGCGTCGACCGCGCCGTAGAGGATTTCGCGGATCTGGGTTTCGAGGAAGGCGGTCTTGTCCTCCACCACGATGATCTGCTCGAGGCCCCGGGCGAATTCGGTGACCTGCTGCGCCCCAACGGGATACGGCATTGCGATGCGCAGCAGGCGAATACCGGCGCGGTGCATGACCGCCTCGTCGACACCGAGGTCGAGCAGGGTCTGGCGGACCGCGTCGAAAGTCGTTCCGGTGGCCGCGATACCGATCTTCGCCTCGGCCGGGTTCACCTCGATGACGTCGAGATCGTTTGCGGCGCCGAAGGTGCGGACCATCGCCCAGCGCGGACCGTACAGATCGGCCTCGGCGAGCACTGCGTCGGTCGGGGCCGCCATGGGCCGCTGCCGGTAGGCGAAAGGCTTTCCCTCCCAGTGCACCTCGGGTACCACGAGCGGGAGATCGGCCACCGAGGCATCGACCGTCCAGGCTCCGTCCGCGACATCGGCGACGATCTTCATGGCGACCACGCAGCCCGACGCGCGGGAGAGTGCGATCCCGGCCATGCCCAGGGTGATGATCTCCTCGGCATTGCGCGGGAACAGCACCGGTACACCCATGGCGGCCAGCGAGCGCTCACTCACGGCGGGGACCGTCGACGACTTCGATGCCGGATCGTCTCCGACCAGCAGCAATACCCCGCCGCGCGCATTGACCCCGTACATGTTGGCGTGCCGAATGGCATCGGTCGCCCGATCGACGCCGGGCCCCTTGCCGTACCAGACGCCGACCACCCCGTCGTGGGTCGGCCGCCCGGCGGGCAGATCGGCCTGGCTGCCCCAGACCGAGGTGGCGGCGAGCTCCTCATTGACCCCGGGCACGAAGGTGATGTCATGTTCGGCAAGCACATTCGGCATGCCGAGCAGCATCTTGTCGACTCCGCCGAGCGGGCTGCCCTGATAGCCGGAGACGAAGGTGGCGACCCGCCGTCCGGCCCGCATATCGCGGACGTGCTGCTCGACCAGCAGCCGGGCAATCGCCTGAACGCCGGTGAGCAGGACCGGGCCCGCCCCGGAGCGATAGCGGTCGGCGAGGTCGTACGGGGCGGCCGGCTCGGCCTGCTGGGCTGATGGGCAGGCAACGCTGGTCATGAACAGTCACCACACTTTCCACAACTCAGATCGTGAGCTGCAAACGAAAGGAATAGCTATCGGTGCTGCGCAATTTGCCGTGAATGTGTGATCTGTGTCAACAGACGGCCGAAATATTGATCAGACTGCTCAAAAGTGACCTGGGACACTCAAGCGAGCGCATCAGTCTGCTCGAGCTCCGCCGGATCCGGAGTCATCTCATGGTGTGTCCGGGTTGTCCGTCAGATGTTCGACAAGCGGGAGCGATCGGTACTGGATCGGAGTGGCCAGTGCCAGCATGGTTTCCGTGTGCTTCACGCCGCGGATGGCGTGCACCCGCTGAATGATTCCGAGCAGATCCTGCTGCGATTGCGCCGCGATCCGCACGAGCAGATCCGCCCGCCCCGTCGTCGCATGCACCTCGAGCACATTCGGGAACTCCCGCAGCGCCTCGACAATGCTGTCCATCTTGTTCTGATCGAGCTCGATGCCCAGAAACGCGTGCACCGCGAACCCGATCGCCTGCAGATCCACATCCGGCGGATACCCGCGCACCGCCCCGGACGCTTCGAGCCGCTTCATCCTGGCCTGCACCGTATTGCGCGCAATCCGCAACCGCGCCGCCAGCTCCAGAATCGGCGCTCGCGGGTCGGACGCCAGTTCCGCCAGCAGCGCGGCATCGAGTGCGTCGATCTTGATGCTCATGCCGCATTGTATTCGCCGGGATCGCCGGGGCATGGATACGGCCTTCGTGTCCACCACCGGTACGCTCAGCCCGAAATCGTTGTGCCTTGTGTGGGGGAGTGACTGCTCGGATGTGTTCGCCTCGGATTGTTCGGGTTGCTCATGAGGCTGCTGCGGAGGGAGTGAGTCGGCGGGCGTGGTTGGGAGCGGCCGGGCTGGGGGCGCTGGCTGCGATCGCGGGACCCGCTGTGGCGAGTGCGGTTCCGGATTCGGGTGGGGCGGTGGTGGATCTGACGCATACATTGAGTGCGGATTTGCCGGTGTGGCCGGGGAATCTGCCGTTTGCCTCGGTGCCGGTGGCCTGGCATGAGAACGGTGGGTTCGAGCAGCATGCGCTGGCGTTCTGGGAGCATACGGGGACGCATATCGATGCGCCGCTGCATCGGGTGGCGGGGGGTGCGTCCGTTGATCGGATCGCCGCGGAGGATTTGGTGGCGCCGCTGGTGGTCATCGATATTTCGGCTCGCGCTGCTGCCGATGCTGATGCGGCGGTGACTGTTTCGGATATCGAGCAGTGGGAGGCGGCGCACGGGCGGATTCCGGATCGGGCGTTTGTCGCCATGTATTCGGGGTGGGAGGGGCGGCTGGCGAATGCGGGGGCGTTTCTCAATCTGGACGGTGAGGGGCGGCCGCACGCACCGGGGTTCGGGGCGGCTGCCGCGCAATTCCTGGTGTCGCAGCGCAGCATTGTCGGCGCGGGGGTCGATACGCTGAGTTTGGACCTGGCCGCGGGTAAGGACTACGGCGCGCACACCGCGTTTCTCGGCGCGGGGCGGTACGGGGTGGAGATGCTCGCGAATTTGGCGCAGGTGCCGCCGACGGGTGTGCGGCTGGTGGTGGGCGCACCCAAACACGCGGGCGGCACCGGCGGTCCGTGCCGGGTGCTCGCGCTGACCTGACGAGGATTCACCAGTCCGGACGATCCAGCGAAAGGCTGTGCTGGAAAAGGGTATTGGGGTCCCACTGCGCCTTGGCCGCAAGCAGTCGTGCGTGATTGGCGCCGTAGTAGAAGGTGTGCCACGGTACGCCCGACGTATTCCATTGCGCGTCGGCCAGATCCGGATCCGGGTAGTTGATGTAACTGCCGCCGTTGGACTCGTCCGGCACCGGCGTTCCGCCGGTTTCGGCGTAGACGTCGCGGTACATTTCGCGCGCCCAGGCGACGTACCGTTCGTCGTCCCAGGGCAGCCGCCAGGCGGCGTGGATGAGCATCTTCATGAACGAGTCACGCGCCGGTACGGCGGTGGCGTCCGCGGCCACGGCATTGGTCGCGCCGCCGAAAGGCAGGAATTCCACCTGTGATTCGCCCACGAAGCGGATATCGGTGAGGTAGCGGTACAGGACTCGCAGCTGATCGGTCGAATACGCCTTGCGCAGATAGGCGGATTTGACCTTGACCCGGAACCCGGGCATCCCCTTCGCGTAGTAGACGCGGGCCACGGTGTCGGCATAGGAGGCCTGTTCGAGCGGTAGCTGAATCGGTCCGGGCGTCACGCCCTCCCAGACGGCGGCGACAAATTCGTCGAACATCGATCGGGCATCGGGGACATCCGCATTCAGCAGCACCTGTATCTCGGATCCGGTGATGCCCGGCCGCAGCAGCAGCGGTGCGTACAGTGCGTTGAACGGATCGCCTGGCGCGCTGTGCTTTTCGAAGAAGCCGATGAAGTTGCCGGCGAGCCGCAGGAACGATGTCTCGTCCGCGAACGGCAGTACCAATCGGGTATTGAACATGCTGCCCGGCGCCTTCGGCAGCGCCCGCGCCGGATCGGATCCGTCGGAATCCTTGGAGCGCAGCAGAAATCGCGTCACCACACCGAAGTTACCGCCCCCGCCGCCGGTATGCGCCCAGAACAGATCGGCGTTCGGGCTGTCCGCGGTCGCCAGCACGGTGGTTGCCGCACCGCTCTGGTCGACGGTGACAACCTCCACGCCGTGCAGATGGTCGGCCACCAGTCCGAGCTGTCGCGACAGCGGCCCGTATCCACCCCCAGTGGCATGGCCACCGATGCCGACGCCCTTGCAGATGCCCGCCGGAATCGTCACACCCCAGGCGAGCAGTCGTTCGTACACGGTGCCCAGATCGGTTCCGGCATCGATCGAGAACGCCCGCTGGGTGTCATCCCATCCCACTGTGCCCAGCCGGCCGATATCGATAATCGACTGCGTCCGTTCATTATCGACAAAATTGTCGAACCCGTGCCCGCCCGCCCGCACCGCGATCCGCAATCCGTCACTCACCGATCGCTCGACCGCCGTACGCACTTCTTCGGCATCGCCGGGCAGATAGATCCGCTGCGGCCGCGCGGTGAATCGGCGGTTGTAGCCCCGCTGGGTGAGCGTGTCGTATTGCGGATCGCCGATGCCGATCACCGCCGGTTCGGCGGCGCCGGCCATCGGCAGTCGCAGGGTTGTCGCCGCCGCACCCACGGTGGACGCGGCAAGAAATCGGCGACGAGACAGCAGCATGGAACTTCCCCCGGTAGAGCACCGCCGGTTCCGGCTTTCCCGGTGGCGTAGTGATCGATTATGGGGGATGCGCGCGATTGGCACTGCGCGGGGATCAATTCCTTCAAGGCTCGGGGGAGCGGAACGAGGAGAGGCCCCGATCCAATGGACCGGGGCCTCTTCTTCGGGGTGACCGACGGGACTCGAACCCGCGACATCCAGGATCACAACCTGGTGCTCTACCAACTGAACTACGGTCACCATTGCCGGTGTGTTTCCGGCGCGGTAGATCGTATCGCGATCCTCCCCGGAGTACCTAATCGGCTGGTTACGCGGTATTTCCGGTCGGTTTCGGGGTGCTGAGCTCGGCGGCCACCGCCGCGATTTCCGCCGTTGACGGGCCGGGTGCGGGCACGAAGGCGGTGCGGCGGTAGTACTGCAGTTCGCGGATGGACTCCTTGATGTCCGCGAGGGCGCGGTGCGACAGACCCTTCTCCGGCTGGCCGAAGTAGATGCGCGGGTACCAGCGGCGGGCCAGTTCCTTGATGGAGCTCACATCGATCATGCGGTAGTGCAGGTGGGCGTCGAGGGCGGGCATATCGCGGGCGAGGAAACCGCGATCGGTCGCGATCGAATTGCCGGCCAGCGGTGCGGTGCGCGGGGCCGGGACGTACTTCTTGATGTATTCGAGGACCTGCTGCTCGGCCTCGGCCATGGTGACGGTCGAGGCGCGAACCTCTTCGGTGAGCCCGGAGCGGGCGTGCATCTCGGTGACCACCGGCGGCATGGCCGCGAGGGCGGCGTCATCGGCGTGGATCACGATGTCCACGCCCTCGCCGAGGATATTGAGCTCACTGTCGGTCACGAGCACGGCCACCTCGATCAGCTTGTCGCTGTCCAGGCGTAGGCCGGTCATCTCGCAATCCATCCACACCATGTACTTATCGGTCACCGGAGACACGTTAGTCGTTCGACCTTGTCCGGCCGGTGCGCCCGGCCACGTGTATCGCAAGCGCCAAATTTGACACCACGTATTTGTCTGACACTCGGCAAAGGTTGGTCGTTTCGCTGTCGCCGACCCCCGCACCCGGCCGCGTCGGGCAGCCGTAGCGATCCGACCGGGCAGTATCGTTCTCTGCAGATCCGTGCTCCATGCGGTCGGCGTTGTTGGCAGGGCAGTTCTCGAGAGCAGTCGTAGTTGGCAGAGCAGACGGAGGAATCGCGATGACCACCCCGCAGGACAAAGTAGCGGCGGCCCGTAAGGCGGCGGAGGACGCGGCGCGGATCGCGGCGGAAGCGGCTGCCGCGGTCGAGGCCGCGGAAAAGGAAGCGGCCGAGCAGGAGGCCGCGGAGCAGGCTGCCGATACGAAGGCCGGCACGTCGGCGAGCGCGAAACCCGCTGCGGCGAAAAAAGACTCGACCTCCGATGCCGTGGCTCCACCGGACGAGACGGCCGCGCGTGAGATCGCCGCCGGGTACGCGTTCGAGGGGCTGGCGCTGGAGCTCGGCACCGTGATCGTGGACGGCAAGGTGCATCCCGATGCGCGCGTGCGGATTCCGATGAAGACGATGAACCGGCACGGCCTGGTGGCGGGCGCGACCGGTACGGGTAAGACCAAAACGGTGCAGGGCATTGCCGAGCAGTTGTCGGCGGCCGGGGTGCCGGTGGTGGTCGCCGATATCAAGGGTGACCTCTCGGGGCTGCTGCGGCCGGGTGAGTCGAACGACAAGCTGATCGCGCGGGCCCAGGAGACCGGTGCGGTGGATTGGAAGCCCTCCGGCTTCCCGTGCGAGTTCGTCTCACTGGGCACCGAGGGGATCGGGGTGCCGATTCGCGCCACCATCACCGCATTCGGCCCGATCCTGCTCTCGAAGGTGCTGGGACTCAACGAGACTCAGGAGTCCACGCTCGGGCTCATCTTCCACTGGGCGGACAAGAACGGGCTGGCGCTACTGGATCTGAAGGATCTGCGCTCGGTGATCCAGTTCCTCACCAGCCCGGAGGGCAAGGAGGATCTGAAGGGCATCGGCGGCGTCTCCGCGACCACCGCCGGTGTGATCCTGCGGGCCCTGGTCAATCTGGAGGCCGATGGCGGCGACACCTTCTTCGGTGAGCCGGAGATGGATCCGGCCGACCTCATGCGCACCGCCGGCGGGCAGGGTGTGATCACCCTGTTCGAGCTGGGTGCGCAGGCCTCGCGGCCGCAGATGTTCTCCACGTTCCTGATGTGGGTGCTGGCCGACCTGTTCCAGACGCTGCCGGAGATCGGCGATATGGACAAGCCGAAGCTGGTCTTCATCTTCGACGAGGCGCATCTGCTCTTCAGCGGGGCGTCGAAGGCGTTCCTGCAGCAGGTGGAGCAGACGGTGAAGCTCATCCGCTCCAAGGGCGTCGGCGTATTCTTCTGCACCCAGCTGCCCACGGATATCCCGAATTCCGTGCTCTCCCAACTGGGTGCGCGTATTCAGCACGCGCTGCGCGCTTTCACGCCGGAGGATCAGGCGGCGCTGTCGAAGACGGTGCGCACCTACCCCAAGACCGCCACCTACGACCTCGAAAAGGCGCTGACCTCACTGGGTATCGGTGAGGCTGTGGTGACGGTGCTGTCGGAGAAGGGCGCTCCCACCCCGGTGGCCTGGGCGCGCATGCAGCCCCCGCGCTCGCTCATGGACACCATCGGCGACGACGGAATCCGTGCCAGCGCAAAACAATCCACGCTGTACAGCAAATACGGCCAGACCATCGACCGGGAATCGGCCTACGAGATCCTGACGGCGAAGGTCGCCGCCTCGGCGGACGAGGCCGCCGCCCAGGCCCCGGCGAAGTCCGGACGTGCGCCGAAGCCTGCCCCGGAGGACGAGTCGATGGCGGAGAAGGTCGTCAACAACCCCGCTTTCAAAAACTTCCTCCGCTCAGCAGCCACCGTCGCCGGCCGCGAAATCAGCCGCAGCATCTTCGGCACCCGCAAGCGCTGATCCCAACCGCACAGCACGTGCTGGTATCGCGCAACTCGGGTCAGGGCTGTGCGATACCGGTACGTGCTGAGCCATGCGGTCAGTGGCCGATGTCGCGGCGCATGAGGTCCTCGATGGTTTCGCGGCGGACCAGTTCGCGGCTGCTGCCGTCGCGGACGGCGATGATCGGTGGGCGGCCGACGCCGTTGTAGGAGGAGGCCAGGCTGTGGTGGTAGGCGCCGGTGCAGGGCATGGCGAGGACTTCGCCGGGGCGAAGGTCGGCGGGGAGGCGGACGTCTGTGGCGAGGATGTCACCGGCTTCGCAGTAGCGGCCGGCGATGCTGGCCGTCATATGCGGGCCGGTGGGATGGCGGTTGGCGACGACGGCCTCGTAGTGCGCGCCGTACAGGGCCACGCGCGGATTGTCGCTCATACCGCCGTCCACGGTGACGAAGGTGCGCCCGCCCTCGACGTGTTTGATGGACAGCACCCGGTAGAGGGTCACGCCGGCGCGCGCGACAATGGCGCGGCCGGGCTCGAGCGCGATGCGGGGGCGCGGGAAGCCGTAGCGCGCGCAGGCCGCGTCCAGTGAGTCCTCGATGATGTCGGCGAGCTCGGCCAGATTCATCTCGGCATCACCGGGGCGGTAGGCCACGGCGTGCCCGCCACCGAGATCGAGATCAGTGAGGGTGACCCCGTAATCGTCGCGAACGCGCGCCATCTCGGAGATCATCCGCCGCACGGCCTCACCGTAGGGGAAGGTGTCGTAGATCTGTGAGCCGATATGGCAGTGCAGCCCGGCGAACTCCAGATTCGGTTGCCGCACAATCCGTTCCACGGCCTCGGACAGGGCCTGGCTGCCGAGGGCGAAGCCGAATTTCTGATCGGTGACACCGGTGCGCACCGCGGGATGGCCGTGCACGTCGATATCGGGGCAGATGCGCAGCAGCACCCGCTGCGGCTTGGTGGCCAGCGCGGACAGCAGTGTGATCTCGGTGAGCGAATCGATGACGACCCGGCCGATACCGCAATTGATGGCGGTCTCCAGTTCGGCGAACGGTTTACCGTTGCCGTGCAGCACGATTCGGCTGGGATCGGTCCAGGAGGATAGTGCCACAGCCAGTTCTCCGGCCGAGCACACATCGATGGAGAGTCCCTCGTCGGTGACCCATTCCGCGACCGCCCGGGTCAGCAGCGCCTTGCCGGCGTAGATGATCTCGGCTTCCGGAAAGCGCCGCCGGTAGGCCTGGCAGCGGTCGCGCACTTCGCCCTCGTCGAGGACATAGGTAGGAGTGCCGTATTGATCCGCGATATCGGCCAGCGCCACGCCGCCGACGGTAATGCGCCCGTCATTGTCGTAGTGGGTCTCACGCGGCCAGACCGCCGGATCGAGGCGGGGGAGCATGCCTCCCGACCGCAGCGACGGGAAGATCTCGAGCAGCGTCACGGTGTCTCCTGTGTGCGTCCCCGCTATTCCGTATGCGGGGCCGATTTCAGGACTACGCCGATTCGGGTAGCCGGAGACTTCCGGCTACACGGCCTTTACAGCCAGGCGGCTGATCTTGACGGGATTCGGTCAGTTACCCATCTTCTTGTACGCCGCTCCGACGACCACCGAGGTGAGCGAGCGCGGCCCGAACTGCCCGGCCAGGCTCATACCCTTGCTGATCAGGCCCGGAACCACGCGCATCTTATTGCGGGCGAGGGCGTCGATGGTGATCTTGGCGGTGTGCGGGGCGGTGACCCAGATGAACTCCGGAATCTTGGTGCCGACCTCTTCCTGATCCGGATTGTCGGTGCGCACCGGGCCGGGGGCCAGCAGCGTGACGTGCACGCCGTACTCCTTGAGCTCACCGCGCAGCGATTCGGAGAAGCTGTTGGTGAAGGCCTTGCTGGCCGCGTAGGTGGCATTGTTCGGGATCGGCATATTGCCGGCCGCCGAACCGGTGATGAGAATGCCGCCTGCGCGGCGCTCGATCATGCCCGGCATGACGGCCAGCGAAAGGTCGTGCACCGCGACGGCATTGAGTTCCATGATGTCGCGCTCGAATGCCAGGTCCAGCTTCGCCAGCGGTCCGAAGGTGGCGACACCGGCGTTATTGCACAGGATCGCGATATTCCGCGACGCCAGTTCCTGTGCCAGCGGCGCCCGTTGCTCCCGATTGGACAGGTCCACCGCGCGCACCTCGGCGGTGATGCCGTAGCGCTCGGTCAGCCGCTGTCCGAGCTCGGCCAGCAGATCACCGCGGCGGGCGATGAGAATCAGCGAATAGCCGCGCGAGGCGAGCTCCTCAGCCAGGGCGGTTCCGATCCCCGAGGAAGCTCCGGTCACGACGGCACGATTATCAGCGGTAGGCGCAGGCAAGCTCACGACTAGGCAGCCTACCCATGAATCCCGGCGCCGAGCCGGGCACGGCTCAGTTGCGCGACTTGGGCTCCATGAAGGCGATGCCCCAGTTGACGTGCCCGCGCCAGACACTGGCGATGCGACCGCCCTGCACCGCCGGTTTGGGGTCGCCGATGGGTCCGCCCGCCGCGCGGATGGCGGCAACGGCGGCGTCCAGATCGGGAGTCAGGAAGGCGACGCCGAGCAGTGCGGGCGGCCCGCCGTAGCTCACCGCCTCGATGAAGGGTTCGCCGACACGATAGAAGGCCATCTCGGGTCCGTCCGGGCCGCGCGGGAAGAAGCGGCGGCGCGGCGGAATGCCCAGTACGGCAGTGAGGTCGGTGGCGGCCCGGTCCAGGTCCGGCACCCAGTACACAACATGGTCGACGATCGTGACCCCATTGGCGTGCGGGCTCGGCTGTTCGGCCCGGGTCGCTGCCCGATTATTGCCCGCGGCGTGCATACCGCCGGGGTTGCCCGGCGCGCGCCCGGTATCGGACGCCAGATACGGCACGCCGAGTTGTGCTGGGTCGGAATGGGTTTCGTCGAAACCCCAGCCGGGCTCACCCAGGGTGCAGGTGACGTGGCCGATCCGGATCTCACCGTGGGTGCCGGTGAAACCCAGAGCCGCCCAAGCCTGCTCGTTTCCGGGCAGGCCCAGGCGGGTGAGGGTGGGCATCAGAGTGCTGCCGCCAGCCGGGTGCCCTGGTTGATGGCGCGCTTGGCATCGAGCTCGGAGGCGAAGTCGGCGCCGCCGATCAGGTGGGTCGTGACGCCCGCGGCCTGCAGCGGCGCTTCCAGATCCCGGACGGATTCCTGTCCGGCGCAGAGGATTACGTTGTCGCACTCGATGACGGTGGGGCGCTGCCGCTTCTCGCCGAAGCTGATGTGCAGGCCGCGGTCGTCGATGCGCTCGTAGTTCACGCCGCCGATCTGTTCGACGCCCTTGGCCTTGACGGCGGCACGGTGCACCCAGCCGCTGGTCTTGCCGAGGTCCTTGCCGAAGGAAGAAGCCTTGCGCTGCAGCAGGACTACTTCGCGGGCGGCGGGGGAGGGCTTGGGGGTGGTGAGGAAGCCGCGCATGTTCGGGTCGTCCGACACGCCCCACTCCTCTTCCCACTCGTCGAGCTTGAGGCTGGGATGGCCTTCGACAGTGAGGAACTCGCTGACATCGAAGCCGATGCCGCCGGCACCGATGACCGCGACCTTCTTGCCGACGGGCTTGCCCTCACGCACCAGTTCAGCGTAGGTGAGTACCTTCGGGTGGTCTACGCCGGGGATGTTCGGGATGCGCGGCTTCACGCCGGTGGCCAGGATGATTTCGTCGTAGCCGCCGTCGATGAGCTGCTGCGCGGTGGCCTTGGTGTTCAGATGCACTCGCACGCCGGTGATTTCGATCTGGCGCGTGTAGTAGCGGAGGGTTTCGCTGAACTCCTCCTTGCCGGGGATGCGGCGGGCGATATCGAACTGGCCGCCGATCTTGTCATCGGCCTCGAACAGATCCACGACGTGCCCGCGCTGCGCCAGGCTCACCGCTGCCGACAGCCCGGCCGGGCCGGCGCCGACAACGGCGAATTTCCGGGTGCGCCGGGTCGGCAGCAGCTGCAGTTCGGTCTCGTGGCCGGCGCGCGGATTCAGCAGGCAGGACACGGTTTTCATCTGGAAGGCGTGGTCCAGGCAGGCCTGGTTACAGGCGATGCAGGTATTGATCTCGTCATCGCGTTCCTCCTGGGCCTTGCGCGCCCAGTCCGGATCGGCGAGCAGGGGGCGGGCCAGCGACACCAGATGCGAATCGCCGCGGGTGAGGATCTCCTCCGCGGTCTCCGGCATATTGATGCGGTTGGAGGCGCACACCGGAATGCTCACCTCGTCCTTGACCTTCGCGGTCCACTTGACGAACGCGCCGCGCGGCACCGAGGTGACGATGGTGGGCACCCGCGCCTCGTGCCAGCCGATATCGGTATTGATGATGGTGGCTCCAGCGGCCTCCACATCCTTTGCGACAGCGGCGATCTCGTCCCAGGTCTGCCCGTTCTCCACGAAATCGGCCATGGACAGGCGGAAGACGATGATGAAGTCCGGGCCGACGGCCTTGCGCACCCGGCGCACGATCTCACTGGCGATGCGGCGGCGGTTCTCCGGCGAGCCGCCCCACTTGTCCTTGCGCTTATTGGTGCGCGGCGCCAGGAACTGGTTGATGAAATACCCTTCACCGCCCATGATTTCGACACCGTCGTAGCCGGCGAACTTGGCCAGCGAGGCGCAGCGCGCGTAATCGTCGATGGTCTGCTCGACGCCCTTGGCCGAGAGTGCGCGCGGGCGCAGCGGATTGATCGGCGCCTTGATAGAGGAGGCCGAAACACTGCCTGGCATATAGGAATAGCGGCCCGCGTGCAGAATCTGCAGCGCGATCTTGCCGCCCTCGGCGTGCACCGCCTTGGTGATGACGCGGTGGCGGTACGCCTCGGTCTTATTGGTCATCTTCGCGCCGAACGGCATCAGCCAGCCGGTGCGGTTGGGCGCGTAACCACCGGTGATGATGAGACCGACTCCGCCACGGGCGCGTTCGGCGAAATAGGCCGCCAGCCGGTTGGTGTGCCAGGCCCTGTCTTCGAGGCCGGTGTGCATGGAACCCATGACCACGCGATTGCGCAGTGTGGTGAATCCCAGGTCCAGGGGTTCGAACAGATGCGGGTAAGCGCTCATCGCGCAGTGCCTTTCGGGTCGGACGCCTGCGACCGGGCTGGGTCGCGGAGGCCATCGGGATTGTCTTTGCGCAAGCCGGCAAGTACTTCGTCGCACCAGTCGACAAAACCCTCTTCGACGCGGATGCCGCCGCGCAGTACGAGGTACTGGTGCAGGGTGCGGCCGGAGAGCTGATCCGGCGCGGGGTAGTCCTTCTTCTCGAAGTTCCGGTAGAGATCGAGGCGGTGGGCGTGTTCGTCGCGGTGCCGCTGGAATTCGGCGGCCAGCGCGGGGACGTCGCCGAGCGAGGCGGCGCGCAGTTTCACACCGAGTTCATTGCGCATGGGCCCGGCATCGCTGGGTTCGGCGATCCAGCGGGTGAGTTCACCGCGGCCCGCGTCGCTGACGGTGTAGACCCGCTTGTCCGGGCGGCCCTCCTGCGCCACGGCTTCGGCGGTTACCCAGCTCTGCTCTTCCATGCGCTTGAGCACGCGATAGATCTGCTGGTGGGTGGCGTTCCAGAAGAAGCCGATGGATTTGTCGAACCGGCGGGCCAGGTCGTAGCCCGAGCTCGCGCGTTCGGTCAGCGATACCAATAGCGCGTGTTCGAGGGCCATGCGGCCAGGGTAACTGAGACTCGACGTACTATGCAATTCAGTGCATAGGGAAAGTCGGAAAAAGGGGCGCCCCGGCGGGGGCGCCCCTCAGACTTCCAGAGTCCTGCTGCTCTCCGCGGTCAGGTCACCGTGCCGCACGAGCGGCGAAACCGGCTGCGATCAGCACGGTAATGCCTTCGGCAATGGCGGTGACGCCGACCGCGTGCGAGGCCGACAGCGTGGTCGACCCGGCCAGGCTCAGGAATACCGAGCCGAAGCTCGCAATGCCGATCACCACGCCCAGCTGCACATTGGTGACCAGGATGCCGCTGGCGTCGGCGGCCAGCGCGACCGGAATCTTGGCGGTGGTGCGGCTCATGAGCGGACTGAACGAGAGCCCGAATCCGACGCCCATGAATCCGAAGACGGTCAGCTCCAGCGGGCCCAGATCCCGGCCGTCCCGCAGCAGCAGACCCATGGTGACCATGGTGATCGCGGCCAGCACCAGGCCGGCCGGGATCATGATCGCGTGATAGCGCGCCGGAATGCGCTGCCAGTACATGCTGGCGATCGCGAAGGCCACGCCCATGGGAATGAACAGCAGGCCCGCGTGCAGCGCGCTGTATCCGAGGGTGCTCTGCAGATGGATGGCCATGACGAACAGCCAGCCGCCGAAGGTGCACATGACCAGCAGCAGGGTGATCGCGGTGAGTACCAGCCCCGGCGCCCGCAGCACCCGATCGGCGAAGAGCGGTTCCCCGCCGCGCCGGTGCACCCAGCGCTCGACCACTGCGAATCCCGCGAATCCCGCTGCGGCACACATCAATGCGATCCAGCTCCACACCGGCCAGTGCTGTTCGTGCCCGAGGACCAGAGGTAGTACGAGCAGCAGCACGGCCGTGGTCAGCACCGCCAGTCCGGGCAGGTCGAGTTTGCGGTTCACCCGCGTGGTGATGGCGGGCAGAATCCGCGGTGCGATGGCCAGCAGTGCCAGTCCGATCGGCACATTCACCAGAAACACACCGCGCCAACTGGTTCCGGCCAGATCCGAGCTGACGATGAGGCCGCCGACAATCTGCCCGACAACCATGCCGCCGGAAATGACGGCCGCATAGGCCGAAAGCGCCCGGGCGCGTGTGGTTCCGGTGAAAACCCGCTGAATGAGTGTCATAACCTGCGGCACCATGGCCGCCGAACCGACGCCCTGCAGGAATCGGAAGACGATGAGCGCCTCGGTATTCCACGCCAGCCCGCAGATCAGCGACGCGACGGTGAAGATGCCGAGTCCGGCGAGGAACATATTCCGCTGCCCGAACCGGTCACCCAGCCGGGCGCCGGTCACCAGCAGTACGGCGTAGGCGATCACATAGCCGGAGACGATGAGCTGCAGTGCGGAACCCGAAGCGTGCAAAGAGGTTCGAATCGCGGGAATCGCGACATTGACGATGGAGGCGTCCAGCACCGCCATGAACTGCCCGAGCAGGATCACGGCCAGTACGGCGAGAGGTCGACGAGTAGCGGAAGCGGATGCCGGAGCCGCCACCGCCGGTGGAGATTGGGTCAGGCTCTGTGTCATACGAACGAGCCTGCGCCGCACCCGAGCCCGCAAACAGGAGCCTGCTTATGCTGGTACCCACACCACCTGGATACCGGTGCCGGATGCGCCCACTATGGATATGTGAACTCACCAGCCACCAATGGAGCGCCCCCGGCTGGAGAAAGTATTCCCACATCCGGGCCGGATTTCGCGAGCGTCCCGCAGCATCGCGCCACGCGGATGAGCGCCGCGCAGCCGAGTGCCCGGGAGACGAATGCTCAGACTGTTGCGGGGTGGCGATACGGAACTGAACAAGACCAACAACCACATCGAGTGTCGATCGAGGGTACTTATTTCTATTGCCCGGTGTCGAGAATCATTGTCACTCCGTCGCGCCTTGGCATAATTCCCCGAGCAAAGGCAAGTTATGACAAGAACGCCGTGCAGGAGGTAATTGTCGGACCAGGTGCGTTCGCTGAATTGCGCAAGGCATCCCCTTGAGCGCTATTTTGCGGATAGAAAAGATGACTTTGGCGATATCACTGTCACCTCATCGGAAATCCCATATCGAGAAGTCTGAGTCGTTGACGTCGGTCACCGTCGACTCTTCCCGCTCCCAATGCAGTATAGGCTCGGACACCCCAGCGCCGGAAACTGTTGTGGTGGACGGACGCAGACGGAGTGACCCCGGACCGGTTCTTCAAGGGCAAGCTGCGCTGGGCACTCCGTGTTGGGTTCAAGGCCGACCCGCGGAATCTGCACTACTACGGTATTGCGGGGCTCAGAGCGCTTGCCAGGACCAGGGTTTCGGTACCAGTCCGCGGAGACATGCGATGCGATGTGCGGCTTCGGTCGCGGCTAGTTGCCTCGTATCTGAACGGCTGAGCGCGAAACCAACCCAACGGAGTTCTTGGATGTCAGCGAGTACGCGGTAACCCGGCTACAGGGTTACGTCGTAGCCGCCGTACGCGTCGACAAAGCTCTGATATTGGCCGTCGGTGATCCGTCGGAAGTCGGTGAAATCGACGGCCAGTTGAACGAGATCCCATTCGCGCCAACCTGCGGATACTTGGTCGAGGTCGAGCACGGTGGGCTCACCGGAGGTAGGTACCACGAGATTTCCTTGCCAGGCGTCGCCGTGTATGACGCAAGGCGGTGAGGGATCATCGAGTTCGTCGTACTGTCGGCGCAGCCGTGCGTACTGCTCCAGGAGCCACGAGTGGTCGTCGTTCTTGAGCATGGTTGCGGAGTCGAGACGTTCTCGCAGCCCATCGAATGGTGCGTAGTTCGGCAGCGGGAAGTCGGCCGGCGGTGTCAGCGCGTGTAACTGGCGGAGCATCCTGCCCAGCTCTTCGGGTGTGGACGGCCGGTGATCTGGGATCAGAGTCCACCAGGTGACGGGTCGTTCGTCCACCACTGTCGGTTGTGGAATGGAGTTCGCCGCTTGCACGGTCCTGATGCCATTCTGGTTGAGCCACTGTGAGATCCGCAGTTCGCGCTGCGCTGTTCGGTAGCTGTGCGGTTTGCCGATCCGGGCCACGATTCCGTTTGGGCAACTCAAAGATCGCGTGGGAGCCATCTCGGACCGAAACCGCGCCGTGGGCGTCGACGTTGCTGAGTTTCGCTGCCCGGGAAAGCACCTCGGCGGCGGTGATCTGCGGCTCGGACTGGTTCACGAGGAAGCCCCGAACGCCTCGCGGTCGTCGGTCAGAACGCTGTACAGCTCATTCACCTCGGGGATACCAAGATGTTTGATTGACGCACGAGTCAGCACTTGCAGTTCATCGCGAATGCGTTGGGAGTGAAGTTCTTTCGCTTGGCGCGCTGCTTGCAAACCGAGTGAGGCTGCTTCCTGGGGGTCGCCCATGCGCATAGTCAGCGTGGCCAGTCGTGTCAGTGAAAAAGCTCGCGATCGGGGGTAGTTCTGGCCTTGTCGTCGGATGGCTTGGCGGATCCGTGGCGCGGCCAGTTCCATCTGGGTTCGCGCCAATGCGACCGGGATGAGGGCCTTGCCCGTGCTGCCTAAGTGCTCGGCCTCGTCGTAGTAGCACATCCAGGGCGCATCCTCGCCGGGCGCGCTATCGGCGAAGTGTTCATCTGAGCGGGCGACTTCGTTCAATGTCTCGTCAGTGCGACCGAGCGCGGCGAGGAACTGGGCGCGTAGCGCGCTGAGCATCGCGCGGGTGGTGGCGGAAAGTCGGTCGGATCGTCGGTGCCGCTGGTGTAGGCCGTCATTCGGGCCATATCGGCGAGCGTGCTCGCACGTAGTTCCCACGATCCGGCGGAATCTGCACACCAGAGAGCGAATCGGGAGTGTTGCTCGGCCGTGGTGAAGTCTGCTACGTCGAAGGAGGCGAACGCTGCGACGCCGCTCAGGTTTCCGACAGCTTCGAATAGTGCCCGGCGCGTCTCGGGTGCGGTCTTTCCCGTACGAGCGGTGCGAACGAGTAAAGCTGTTGGCTGGCAATGGTATTGGTCGATCCTCCGCCGTGAAGATTTTCCGTGGTCGCGGCGAGCCGGGTGACTTCTTTGACCTGCTCCACATCAGACCAAGCGACGCTTTCGGCATGCCGCTGTTCGGGTACGTAGCTGGAAGGCACGGACTCGAGGTCGAAGGGGCTGAACACGTTGGCGGTGAGCGACTTGCAGGGTTCATCCGTAGTGGCGAGCGAGGTCACGCTCGTGCGCCGTCTCGCCTGCCGATCGTCGTTCGCGTGGGCACGCAGAGCGAGAAGCGCTCCGTTTGCGTCGAGGGCGTTGTCGATTGCGGCGACAACTTCGAGTGAGGGGAGATTGGAATCCTCCCACTCGGTCAGGGTTACGTACTGGCGCGAGTAGCCGATCATGGACGCCAGTACGCGCTGAGATATGCCCGCCGCTTTTCGGAGGCGCTTGATTTCGCGCGCCAGTTCGCCGGCAATCATTGACGGTCGCCGATCGAGGTTGAGCGTCGGGTCATCCTCGCCCCTGGTCATGGGTTCATTCTCGCCTACCGCACGGGTATGGCAAGTCCGCTTTCGTAGCGACTTGCCATCTTTCTCGCCTGGCCGATGCCGCGGTTTGCTCGTTGTGAATGACACCGCGAATCGCGCGGCTCGCACCCAAACGATGAGGGAGCACTGATGTATCGGAGTAGCGGGCTCTTCAGGTTCCCAGGTGGAGTGTTGGAGCTTCAGGCCAGCGGGGACGAGTCGGAGGATTATTCGGGGTTCTACCTGGAGTTTCTCAAGTCCGACGAAGACGGCGGGGAGCGTGAGTTGCTGCAGGAGAGGTCGGATACGCGTTATAAGCCAACGTGTTTTGGCTACCTTCGGACCGATGTGTCCGGTGTCGCCCAGCTCTGGGATCAGAGCCAAATCCGAAAGCTCGCAACACGTTTAGGCTATGACTTCGCCGACATGGTGATCTATGACCCCCGATTTGGACATCCGCCGTTGGCTCGTCTGAAGGCGCAGGCGACCCGCTTGGACGCGGAGGCGGTCATAGTGCCCAGCTCCGAGCATTTCGAGGGTGCGGAGATCCCTTTGACGCTTGTTCAGCAACTCGACGTGATCACCGTGACTCCGGAAGTGACCTACGCCCGGCGAACGGTGCTGCCCGGTTCGTCCTCAGCTTCACACTCACCTAACTCGTCGCCGAACTCCGGTGATACCTGCGCAGCGACATCTGAAGCCATTCCCATGCTCGGGACCTCGAAAGAGGGTGGTCGATCGAAGCAAGAATTCAGAGAGACCCGATGGCGTTGTTCTCCAACGTATTTCGCGATGAGCCCTCGACCAACCGCAACCGTGCCGGGGGCTTCCGCGTCCAACGGGGTGGTCCCAGTCCGGTGGAGATCGGGTCGGGCTCTGCATCATGTGAATGTGCCTGCGCCGCCACACATCGCACTAACAGGAGCCTACTTATCCTGGTACTCACACCACCTGGATACCGGTGCCAGGTGCGCCCACTATGGATAGGTGAACCGAGTCAGTGCAGCGTCCGCCGCCGGAGAGAGTATTCCCATCGACCGAGCGGAATTGGCGCACGCCCTGAAGCGCCCTGCCGGGCAGGAGGATCGGGCGCGCTCGGATGCGCGGTCGGTGCGGAAGACGCGGCGGGAGGAGTTGGCGGCGTTTTTGAAGTCGCGGCGGGCGCGGATCGGGCCGGAGGAGGTGGGGTTGCCGGTGGGGACGCGGCGGCGGACGCCTGGGTTGCGGCGGGAGGAGGTGGCGCAGCTCGCGGGGGTGGGGGTTACCTGGTATACGTGGCTGGAGCAGGGGCGCGATATCAACGCGAGTGTGCAGGTGCTGGATGCCATTTCGCGGACGCTGTGTTTGGACGGGGCGGAACGGGCGCATCTGTATCGGCTGGCGGATGTGCAGACCATTCCGTCGCCGCATGCGGATGGACCGGTGCCGGATGAGTTGCAGGTGATTCTGGACCATGTGGATCCGCTGCCGGCCGTACTGCTGTCCGCGCGCTATGACGTGATCGCCCACAATGCGGCGTACGCGGCGCTGTGCCCGCTCTTCACTACGAACAGCAAGAACGTCGTTCGGATGGTTTTCCTCGCGCCGGAGTGCTGCAATCCCTACCCCGGCGATATGGAGCACAAGGCGCGCATGGTGGGTTTCCTGCGCGGCGCCTATGCCAAGAATCTGCAGGATCCCCTGTGGACGGAGTTCATCGACGAATTGGCCGCTGCCAGTCCACTGTTCGCGGAGATGTGGGCGCGCAATGACGTGGCGGTACCGCGCGGCCGCAGCAAGGTGATCCGCAATATCATCACCGGCGATGTGGACATGGTGGTGACGAGTCTGTCACTGCCTACCATCGCGGGCGCATGGCTGCAGATCCTGACTCCTTCGGACGAGGCCGGCTGGACGCAGCTGCGCACATTGGTGGCCATGACTCCAGAGGAGCGGCGGCAACCCTGGCTGGCGCATTTCGCGCAAGCCCATCCGGGCGTTTCGATTTCGTAGATCGTGTTCGGCCCGCTGACCGCGGACGGGTCGCCTAGGCTGCGCTGATGGCTGAGGTTTCCGGGCGGGAGACGATCGGATCGGCGGCCGCCCGCGGGCCGGTGGTGGCCTGGGGGCTGTGGGATTGGGCCGGGTCCGCCTTCAATGCGGTGATCCTCACCTTCGTCTTCTCGGTGTATCTCACCGACAAGGTGGGAAAGGATCTGCCGGGCGGTATTTCGTCGAGCGCGTGGCTGGGCTGGGCCCTCGGTATCGCCGGTTTGGTGGTGGCCGTGACCGCCCCGGTGAGCGGCCAGTGGTTCGATGCGACCGCGAAACGCAAACTGTCCCTGGGTGTGTTGACCGCCGTCACTGTGGTGCTCATGGCCGCCATGTTCTTCGTGCACGAGAACTACCACTACCTGTGGCTCGGCCTGCTGCTGCTGGGTATCGGATCGGCGACCTTCGAACTGGCGCATGTGCCGTACAACTCCATGCTGCGGCAGGTGTCCACCCCCGCGAATGTCGGCCGCATCTCCGGATTCGGCTGGGCCATGGGTTATTTCGGCGGCATTGTGCTGTTGCTGATCGTCTACTTCGGCTTCATTTCCGGTAAGGGCGACTATCGCGGACTACTCGGCGTCCCCATCGACGACGGCCTGAACATCCGCCTGGTGGCGCTGGTGGCCGTAGTCTGGTTCGCGGCGTTCGCCATTCCGCTATTCCTCTTCGTGCCCGAATTGCCGCGCACCACAGCCGATCCCGGCGCGGCGACACACAAGATCACAGATGCCTACCGGGTGCTGTGGCGCGATGTGCGCGAGCTCTGGCATGTCGACCGCCGCGCCGTGGGATTCCTGTTCGCCAGCGCCATTTTCCGCGACGGCCTGGCAGGCGTGTTCACCTTCGGTGCGGTACTGGCGGTCCGGGTGTACGGCATCGCCGACTCGGATGTGCTGCTGTTCGGCGTCGCCGCGAATGTTGTTGCGGCCCTTGGTGCTATCACCGCAGGCCGCTTCGATGACCGCATCGGCCCGAAATCGGTGATCGTACTGTCGCTGGCCGCCATGATCGTCTGCGGCCTGATCCTGCTGGTCGTGTCCGGACCGATCATGTTCTGGATCTTCGGCCTGCTGCTCACCGTCTTCGTCGGCCCGGCGCAGTCCTCCGCCCGCACCTTTCTGGTCCGGCTCGCGCCGCCCGGACGCGAGGGCCAGATGTTCGGCCTCTACGCCACCACGGGCCGCGCCGTATCTTTCCTGGCGCCGATACTTTTCGGGTTCTTCGTCTGGTCGTTCGATTCCGAGCGCGCGGGCATCATCGGCATCGTGCTGGTGCTGGCGCTCGGACTCGCAGCCCTGGTCCCGGTGCGCGCGGACGATCTGGGCGGCCGCTGATCCTCAGCGCTCGTGCACCACGGTATCGGGATCCCAGGCGCCCATACCGAGCGAGATGAGCCGCACGTGCAGAACCACGCGATCGACAATGCGCGGGCGATCGCGAGGTTCCGCCACGACGAAGTCCGCGATGCGATCGGCGACCGTGGCCACGATGAGGTCGGCGGCGAACTCGAGATCGTCGGGCGACCAGTGGTCGAGGGTGCGGATCCGAGACAGATCCACGACCAGTTCCCGGACGATGAGTTGCATTTCCACGGCAATCGCGCCACGAAGCGCTGCGGAACCACCGTGCCGTTCCCGAATGAGGAAGCCCCACAGATCGCGTTTGCCGTCGACCTGTTCGAAAACGAAGCGGACGCTGTCGGCCAGGCGGGCGTTCGGGGTCCGGCGCACTTCGCGCAGGGCCAGCCGTAATTGCCGCACGCCCTCCTCGACCAGTGAGGTGCCGAGTTCGTCGAGGGAGGTGAAGTGCCGGTAGAAGGCGGTCGGCACAATGCCGGCCGAGCGTGCGATCTCGCGCAGGCTCAGGGCGGCGAAGCCGCGGTCGGCGGCCAGGGCGAGGGTGCCGTCCAGTAGTGCCGCGCGGGTGCGTTCCTTGCGTTCACCCCTGGTTGCTGCCTGCTCGCTCACGTCGATGAGCATACATTCGTTCACATTCGTTCCATTCGCGAGATGTCGTGTGGGTCACACGAACTGCCGGTTGAACTGGATGGCCTCTACCCGGCACACTAGTTGAGTGTACAGATGTGCACCGAAATTAGTGCCCATCGGAGAGCACGGTGCTCATCGCAAGCGACAGTCGCCCACAGCCCCGGGCGACGTAACAGGAGGCCCGCATGGTTGGACTCATCGACCTCGTGGAAAGGCTGACCACCCCGCACCCGCTGGACCGCTACCTGGAACTGGTCCGGCCCACGCTCACCCTGCGCCAGATGCGCGCCGAGATCACCCACGTGCGACGCAGCGCGGTCGGTTCGGTGACGCTGACGCTGCGGCCGACCCGGCAGTGGTCCGGACATCTGGCCGGGCAGTACGTGCAGATCGGCGTCGTCATCGACGGTGTGCGCCATACCCGCTGCTATTCGCCGGTGAATACGCAGACCCGCCGCGATCGGCATATCGAACTCACCATCAAGGCGCACCCGCACGGCCTGGTGTCGAACTACCTGCACGAGAACGCGATTCCCGGCATGGTGGTGGACCTGGCGCCGGCCGCCGGCGTCTTTCACCTGCCAGAGCAGCGACCCGACCGGATCGTGCTGATCACCGGTGGCAGCGGCATCACCCCGGCGCTGTCCATGCTGCGCACCCTCGCCACCGAGGGGTACCAGGGCAAGGTGCTCTTCCTGCACTACAACCGTTCACCGGAATGGGTGCCGCATCGCACCGAGCTGCAGGCGCTGGCGCTGCAGCACACCAACTTCCGCGTGGAAATGCTCTACCCGGAGCTGGGACAGGATCCGAACTTCAGCTACGACGAGCTGGAGCGGCTCGCACCGTGGTTCGCCGCGGCGCAGACCTACCTGTGCGGCCCGCCCGGACTCATGAAGGCGGTACGCACCGTCTACGAGGCCGAGCAGCTCAGCGACCGGCTGCACCTGGAGGAGTTCGTCCTCACCGTCGCACCGGCCGATCCGGCCACGGCGGAAGGCTCGGTGACCTTCTCCGGCAGTGACATCACCACCGAGAACACCGGCGCCAGCCTGCTCGAGCAGGCCGAATCCGCTGGTCTCACACCGGAATACGGCTGCCGGATGGGAATCTGCTTCACCTGCACCGCGGTCAAGCGCAGCGGCTGCACCCGCAATCTGCGCACCGGAGAGGTCGACGCCGACCCCGATCAGCCCATTCAACTCTGCATCAACGCCCCCGTCGGGGACGTCGACATCGCTATCTGAAGGAGGGATCGTCATGGCGATTCTCACCGAAACACCCGCGGGCCCCGTGGTTCTCAGTGCCGAGCAGGTCGAGGAGATCGGCCGCGAGCTCGACGCACTGCGTGCCCGCGTCGTCGAAGATCTGGGCGAGCGCGACCGCGAATACATCTACTCGATCATCAAGGCGCAGCGTGGTTTCGAGGTCGCGGGCCGCGGCCTGATGTACCTCGGATTCCTGCCGCCGTTCTGGCTGGCGGGCGTGGCCTCGCTGACCGTGTCGAAGATTCTCGACAATATGGAGATCGGCCACAATGTCATGCACGGCCAGTACGACTGGATGCGTGAGCCCGGCCTGAACTCCCGCGAGTTCGAGTGGGACACGGTGTGCCCGGCCGATCAGTGGCGGCACTCGCACAACTACATGCATCACACCTTCACCAATATTCATGGCAAAGACCGGGATATCGGCTACGGCATCCTGCGCGTGGACGAGGCCCAGGCCTGGAATCCACTGCGGCTGGGCAATCCGCTGTACGCGTTCTTCCTGATGGTGGCCTTCGAGTGGGGCGTGATGGGCCACGACCTCGAGGTGGAGAACATCGTCCGCGGCAAGCGCTCGTGGTCGGATATCAAGTCGCTGGTCAAGGGGCAGGTCCGTAAGGCCGGCAAGCAGGTGCTCAAGGACTACGTGATCTTCCCCGCGCTGACCGGTCCGCTGTTCCTGTCCACACTGGCGGGGAACTTCACCGCCAATATCGCGCGCAATCTCTGGACCTTCTCCATCATCTTCTGCGGTCACTTCCCCTCGGGCGTACAGACGTTCACCGAGGAGGAGACGGCGGAGGAGACCCAGGGCGAGTGGTACGTGCGTCAGATGCTGGGCTCGGCCAATATCGAGGGCGGCCGGACCTTCCACATCATGTCGGGCAATCTCTCGCATCAGATCGAGCATCACCTGTTCCCGGATCTGCCGGCCAACCGGTATCCGGAGATCGCCCCCGAGGTGAAGGCGCTGGCCGAGAAGCACGGCCTGCCGTACAACACGGGCAGCTTCAGCCAGCAGATCGGTTCGGTCTGGGCGAAGCTGTTCAAGCTGGCACTGCCTCCGGCGCTCGTGAAATCGCAGCCGACCGGTGTTATTGTGATGCGCCGGGGGACGGCTAGCGAAGTGGGCGTGTGAATGATCGGGAAATTCGAAAGCAATAAGGATCTGATCCAGGAATTGACGGCGACCGGGGCACGGCACGTCGGCAATATCGCAACGATCATCACCGGAACCGTCGCGGAAGTGACCCGGGAGATCGGCGAATGGGTCACCGACGCCATCGAGATGCGGGAAGCCGCGGTCGCCGCCCAGCGTGATGCCGCCGCCCAGCGCGCCGCTGCCGCCGATTCCGGCTACGACCCGGATTTCGACGACGAAGACCTCGAACCCGTTGTCGCACACGATGATTCCTTGAAGCCGACGGTCACCACCGCCGAGCCCGAGTTCATCGATGCCGAGGTCGTAGACCCCCGCTGATCAACACTCGGGGCTGTTCAGCCCCCGGGCCGTCGGGGGTTCGGGGGCCGAAGCCCCTGAGAGCTCCGAGAGTTGGTCTCTACCAGACGGGTAACCGTCTGCGGTGCTGGGCCACGTCCGTGATCAGATCCTTGTAGCCGTCGGCGAGTTCGGCGAGGCGATACCACTGCAGGTGCGCCTCGCTGTCCGCGCGTCGCGGCGTCTCTCGTGGTCCACTGCGCCGTCGTCGTCCGTCGGCGCTTTTGGCGCGCGGCGCCTCCGGTGCCGGCGTTCCCAATGCCTGTTGTGCCGCAACCCATTTCGCGGCCATGCGGTCGATCACCGCGCCGAGTGTCTCGGTGTGCAGCGAGGCCCCGGCCCGATGCGGAATATTGATCGCCACCCAGTCGTCGATGCGCGCTACCAGTTCTGTTCGTCGTTCGTCGATGTCCTCCACCGATCGGCTGCACTCGGCCACCCGTCGTGGGGTGGCTTCGGCGGCGTGCGCCTCCGCATGCGCGTGGTGCCGTCGCTCATGGCATTGCACCAGGTCGTGGGCCGCTTCGAGGATCTCGCGGTCACGGCGGAGGGGATCGGCGGGGTCGGTGAGCAGATCGGTGACGGGTTCCCGGAAGGCGCGCAGCAGCAGTGTTGGCGATGGTAGCTCGGCTCCGAATCCCGTTCCGGTGTAATCGGTTGCCATGTTTCCGCCCTTAGCCATTGCAGTTCTGGATGCGCCAGGGCCGAGGGGGTTTCGGGGGAGGGGCTCCCCTCGGCTCCGGCGCAGACCCACACTCCTGGACGCACAGCCCACCACGAACGGCACGGTGAAGAAACCGGGAAATTCGCGACGATGCGATGGGGAGACTGTCCGCACAATGTGGGACATATTCAGGAAAGCGCGATAGTCGAAGGGGCGCAACCATTCGGCGCGTTCTCGGGGAAGCTGCCGGAGAATCGTTATACAGCATTACGGCACGGTTACACGGGTGCTGCGTTTGGTGGCAGATCGACACCTGCGAGCGGGCTCGCGGGGGACAGGCTGGTCGGTCGCTTCCAGGCCCCCGCCGGGTGGCGGCTTTCCGAGCCCCTTGCTGAGGCTTATGAATGGCTATCGGCGCGGCGCGCCGGGGGCCCTGCGCGTCGCGGTCGATTAGCCTGGGTATTTGTGCCCGCCTACGCATCCTCTCCCGAGCTGCGCTTCGGTTTCATGTTCGCGCTGGAAGACCCGGAGCGAATCGCCGAAGTCGTGCGGACCCTCATTGTTCGCCGGCGGGTGTCGGTGTTCCGGCTGGCGCACCTTTCCGGCGATGACGGTCCCCCGCAGCGCTATGTCGTCAACTGGGCTGCGGTACCGCAGGTTTCGGTCACGACCGCCGCTCCGACCCCGGAAGAGCTTCGTTCCAGTGGAACGATGCTGGTCAACGCGTTCCTGGCGGAAGACGGTGAAGTGAGCCTGTATGCTGCGGACGGCCATGAGCCACTTTAGTGTGGCGGTGGTTACACACTAATTTAGCAACCTCTCAGCTATCGACCAGGGCGCTGTAAGGCTGGCCCTGCACTGTAGGTCACGTCGCCGACCGGAAATCCCGATCGACGACGTACCTACAGAGAGGTTGAAAAATGATCCCGGTCATCATCGATACTGGTAGTGCGGCTCTCAACGGTCTGTTCAGCACCGGCAGCGCAGCGCTCGGCGGTATTCTCAACACCCTCTTCACCGGCTCCTTCGGCCGCTAAATCTCATCGCGCGAAAGGATTTCGCGTGAGAAGACCCCGGGTGCTTCGGCACCCGGGGTTGCTTGTGTGTCAGCGGCTCAGAGCGGGTGCGCGCCGGGCCCGCAGGATCTGTTCCAGCAGGGCTACCAGTAGATTCTTGACCGAGTCCCGGTCGCGCGCATCACAATCGAGCATTATGACGGCCGGATCGATATCCAGGGCTTCGCGCACCTCTTCGAGGTCGAAGTTGGGCGCGGCGTCGAAACGGTTCACCCCCACCACGAACGGGGTGCGGCGCTGTTCGAAGTACTCGAGCACGGGGTAGCAGTCCTCGACCCGATCGGTGTCGACCAGGATGATGCCGCCCAGTGCGCCGTCCAGCAGGTCGTCCCAGAGGAATTCGAAGCGCTCTTGGCCGGGTGTGCCGAACAGATAGAGCACCAGGTTCGCGTCCAGGGTGATGCGGCCGAAGTCCAGCGCCACCGTGGTGGTGGTCTTACCGGTATTGCGCCCCGGGGTGTCCACACCCCGGGAGACCTCGGTCATGGCCGCTTCGGTTGCCAGCGGCTCGATTTCGGAGATGGCGCCGATGAGGGTGGTCTTGCCGACGCCGAAACCGCCGCTGATCACGATCTTCACCGAGGACGCGAGCGGCGCGGCCGGAACTTCAGAGTGCCCGAACAAGGTCCCGGATCCTTTCGATCGCGGAGATGGACAATTCATCGGACTGGTTCACCGCGACATGGCCGGCGGCGATCAGATCGCTGACCAGTACCCGGGCGACGCCGATCGGAATGCGCAGGGCCGCACCGATTTCGGCAATGGAGTGCGGGCGCTGACACAGCCGCACCACCCGCTCCAGTTCGAAGTGCAGTGGTGCGGACAGCGCGGCGGGGGAGGCGCGGACGAGGGTCTCGATCCGGAGTCCGTCGACCAGTGGAGTGGTGCGCCCGGCAGTCATCATGAAGGGGCGCACCACCTGTGAGTCGGCTTCGTCCTCGGCCGTGACCGTCGTGTGGGGCATGGCTCCGGACCAGCCCTCCGGCTGGTTGACGGCGATCATTCGCGGATCCGGTAGCCGGTGCGAATCATTCATCGGCCCAACGATTCCCGCAGTTCGGTGATGAGCGCGGGGGTGAGCAGCGCGCCGGCGCGCTCGGCCAGCACGGCCATCTGATAGCCGACCAGGCCCACATCGGCATTGTTATCGGCGATCACGCCGACGCAGCTGCCATTGGTCATGGCCGAGACGAGCAGGAAGCCGCGCCCCATCTCGATCATGATGAGCCGAAGTCCGTCGAAAGCATAACTGCGGGAGGCGCTTCGGCCGAGACTGGTCAGCCCGGACACGATCGCCGCGAGCCGGTCGCCGCCGGCCCGGTCCAGCCCCGCGGACATGGCCATCAGCAACCCGTCGGAGGAGACCGCGACGGCATCGCGCACGCCGTCGGTGGTGCGCACGAAATCGGCGAGCAGCCAATTGAACGCGTGCGGATCGGTGTCGGTGTAGTGAGTCGTCACCTGTGGTTCTCCTAGGGATTAGAGCCGGGCTGGGGTGGGGCGCCGAGTTCACCACGCTGGTGCCCGGCCCGGAAGCCTGACAGTATGCTGCGCACCTGTTCCGGTGAGCGGTCGGCGTGCGGAGCGGTCACCGGGGCGGTCGGGGCGGGCTGGGCGCCACCCGGCGTGGCGCCCGAATTCTCGCGAGTCTTCCTGCTGCGCTTGACGAGACCGTTTCGTGTGCGTTGCACCTCTGGGACGGTTCCCGCAATTTCCGGCTCCGGTTCCGGTGCGGTGGGCGCCACCGGCTCTTGCCGCCCCGCGGAATCCGCGGACTCGCGCAGCGGTATGAGCCGGACGGTATCGCTTTCCACGGGAGCTCCGTTGGGGTATCCCCGTCCCGGACCACCGGCCGAGAGCGCGATGTGCGAGGCGATCCCCGAATCGGTTGCCGGTCCGAATTCCCCTGTGCCGAAAGCGAGTTCATGATCGGGCGCCGGGTTCTGCGGCACTGCGGGGAGTGGCCGATGGCGGCCTGTCGAATATCCGGCCATCCCGCCGGACACCGGAAGCTCCACTGTCGCGGCGTGTTTGGGCTCCGCGGCGGGGAGTTCCGGGAGCACCGGCTGCGGCTGGTCGCCGAGCAGCGCTTCGGGCAGGAACAGCCGGGCCACCACGCCGCTGACCGGGGAGACGGTGAGTTCCACCTCGATGCCCAGCCGCTGCGCGAGCCGGCCCACCACGAAGTGCCCGAGGAACCGGGTGGGTGCGACCAGGAAGTCGGCCTCACCGCGCAGGCGGGCATTGGCGATCGCCAATTGGTCCGGCGGCATGCCGACGCCGTGGTCGACAATGGCGATGAGATAGCGCGGTCCGAGGCGGCGGCCGTAGATCTCGATCTCGAGATCCGGTGGGGAGAAGGCCAATCCGTTCTCGATGAGTTCGGCGAGCATATGCGCGAGCTCGCTCACCGCGGCACCCGCGATGGCGGCATCGTCGACCCGGCGCAGTACCACCCGCCGGTAGTCGTCCACCTCGGACAGGCCGGCGCGGATCACATCGCTGAGCGGAATGGACTGCGCCCACCGCCGCGGGCTCGACTCGCCGACCAGCACCAGCAGGCTTTCGGCATTGCGTCGCATACGGGTGGCCAGGTGATCGAGCTCGAAGAGATTGGACAGCGCGTTGGGGTCCAGCTCTTCCCGCTCGAACTCGCTGATCAGCCCGAGCTGACGCCGCACCAGGTTCTGATTGCGGCGGGCCAGGTTGGCCAGCGATTCGGTGGTGTTGCGCCGCAATCGTGCCTGGGCCGAGGCGAGTTCGAAGGCGGTGGCCTGCACTCGATCCAGTGCCGTTGCCACCGAGGCGATTTCGGTGCCCGCGCGCTCGTCGGCGCGCACCGGCTCCGGCGGGTCCGGGTCGGTGGTCGAACTGTCGCTCCAGGCGGCGATGAGCTGCGGCAGGCGCTGCGTGGCGACCGCATCGGCCTCCTCGGCCAGCTGCGTGAGCGGTCGCACAATGGCGCGCACGGTGGCCACCACCAGCGAGACCATCGCGGCGGTCGCCAGCAGGGCGGCCAGCGCGTAGGCGCCGAGGACCAGCGTCGCCTCGCGCCGCAGTTCCGCTGCGCGAGCATGGATATCGCTGCCGACGGAGCGCTGCACCACGCGCTGGGCATCGATGACGGAGGTCATCTGCCGCCACCAGTCCGATGCGCTGATCGGTTCCTGCAGCAGCCCGCGCTCGGAGCCGATTGCCACCGATTCGGCCCCGGCGGCCTGCACCGCATCATCGGAACGCATGACGGCGTCCAGCTGTGCCTGCTGTCCCGAGGTGGCATCGCGCTGGAAAGCCGATATGGCGGCAAGCTTTCCGGCGCGAATATTCAGGAACTGAACGTACTCACCGGCCCCGAACTCACCTGCGGTGAAGACGCCATTGAGGAATCCGCGCTCCTGAGCGGTGAACTCCTTGACATCACCGAGTGCGTACAGTGTCTGCAGGCCGCGCCACAGGGCGGAGTCCTGTGCGTTGGCGAGTCCGGGGCGCGCCTGGTTCAGTGCGAGAATCGCATTGGTATAGAAGTTGAACGAGGTCGGCCGGTCGATATGCCGGGCATCCACACCGGCCCGATTGGCGCTCACGCCCGAGAATTGCGCGAGGGCGGAATGCACCTGATCGGAGCCGGGTGCGCCCTTGTCCAGCACATTATTCAGTGCCTGGAGTGCCGCGTCCACGGCGGTGCGCTCTGCATTGACCGCATTGCGGGCCGATCCGTCGCCGCCGAGCAGACCATTGGTGAGGCCGCGTTCGCGCTGCACCTCGTGCACCAGATCCTGCACTCCCAGTGCGAGATCCACGGCATTGGTGGTGGCGCCGGTATCGCGGTAGCGCCCGATCTCACCGGCGATGATCACGGTGAGGAGCGCCAGCACCAGTGCCACCGATACGATCAGGATCCGGCGCAGTCGCGCTCGAATCGTGCGCGGCCGGGCGAATTCGAGTGCCGGCGTGAGCCATACGCTACCGCGCGACAGCAGACGTGCGGGACGCAAATTCACACTCACTCCTGAGATTCGGCCACCGTGCCGACCCATACTGAGCACACGGACAATAAAGAGCAACGTGGCACAGACCGGCAGTCGCCGCAATTCGAAACCGAGGTGATGTGGTGCGTGGAACTCCACCAGGTTTGCGCTATTGCAAATGTCCTCACAATCGGTGAGAGGCAGATGTGATCTTGACGTCCAGCGGACGACAATGGGATGAACAACGGTGGTGCATAACGATTATGAGAACGGATGCGCCGCGGCTTCGTAGATGCGGCGGACGACATCCTCGATATCGGGTTCTTCGATGGAGAGGTCGCGGACCTCGGAGCGCGCCGATACCGCTGCCAGTAACTGGGCCGCGGTGGTGAGTTCGGTATCGAAGGCCAGGCGCTGGCGGACGCCGCCGCCTTCGCTGTCCAGGAGTTTCGCGCCCGGCAGATCGGTGAGGTCCGGTGCGGGCTCGGCCAGATCGACGGTCAGCACCCGGTGTGCGCCGACGGTGGCGGCCAGTCCGGTCAAGGATCCGTCGTACACCAGCTTGCCGGTGTCGACCACCAGGACGCGTTCGCAGAGGCGCTCGATATCGCCCATATCGTGGGTGGTGAGCAGCAGGGTGGTGCCGCGGGTGGTGCGCTCCAGTCGCAGGAATTCGCGTAATCGCTGCTTGGACAACACATCCAGGCCGATGGTGGGCTCGTCCAGGATTACCAGCTCGGGCGAGTGCAGCAGTGCCGCGGCAACTTCCGCGCGCATGCGCTGACCCAGCGACAGCTGTCGCACGGGGGTGTCGAGGGTGCTGTCCATCTCCAATTGCTCGACCAGTTCCCGGGTGCGCCTGCGTGCTGCCGCCGGCTCCAGGCGATGGATGGCGGCCAGGATCGAAAACGATTCGCGCAGTGGCAGATCCCACCACAGCTGCGACCGCTGCCCGAAGACCACTCCGATGCGCCCGGCCAGTTCGCGGCGCTGCCGCACCGGATCGAGTCCGCAGGTGCGCAGGCGCCCGGCGGTCGGCACCAGGATGCCGGTGATCATTTTGATGGTGGTGGATTTACCGGCACCGTTCGCGCCGATGTATCCGACCGCCGTACCGGGTTCGATCCGGAAACTCATATCGTCCACGGCGGTCACCACCTCGCGCCGCCGGCGCCAGCGCCCTTCCTTGCGGCGCAGCACGAAAGTGCGTGTCAGCCCGGCGATATCGATGATCGGATCGCTCACCCGCCGCCTCCTTGATAGTGTCTGGTGCCCAGTCGCCACGAATACAGCGCCGCCAGCCACACCCACAGCGCCGCCAGCGGTGATGCCCACGCCAGCCAGGCGGGCAGCAGTGCGGGGCCTCGCAGTCCCAGCAGAGCGATGGCGGGCAGATACGAGGTGAAGGTGACCGGAACGATAAATCCGAAGATCAGCTTCATCGGTGTCGGGAACACCGAGGCGGGCTGCATGGAGGCGTAGGAGCCGCCGTAGGTGAAGGCATTGGTGAGCTCCGATCCGTCGATGAGGAAGAACTGCACCCCGGCCGCCGCGACGAAGAGTCCGGCGAAAATGGCGATGCCCGAGGTCAGCGTGAGTGCGAAGAGCGCCAGATGGGTTGCGGTCCAATCGATGTCATTGCGGGCCAGGCCGAACCCGAGCACGGTGGCGGCCACGCCGATGCGCGCCACCCGGCGCAGTGCGATATCGCTCGTCATGAGTTGCAGGAGCAGCGGTTGCGGCCGCAGATAGAACGCGTCCAGCTTGCCCATCCGGATATACGTGGGCAGCGTATCGGCGTGCCCGACCAGCATGTCGGCAATACTGAAGGAGGTATTGCTCATTCCGAACACCAGCAGCATGGCGTTCAGATTCAGCCCGCCCAGCTGCGGCACATTGCGGAAGATCACCCACATTTCGGCGAACTCCACCAGCCCGATGAGGAAGGCGCTGAACACATCGGTGGCGAAGGAAAGCGGATACGCCCGCTGCGCGCGTAATCGGGACGCCAGTACCGCGCGATAGGGCGCCATGCGGGAGGGCCGGGTCTCAGCCACCCTGCACCTCCAGCTTGCGGCGTCCCGCCCGCAGCAGCAGCCGGCCCAGCGCTGTCAGGACGGCCAGCCAGAAACATTGCACCGCCACCAGTCCCGCCGCCGCAAGCCCGGCGGTACGCCCGGAGATCACATCGACCGGCCACTGCAGCATGGCCGGAAACGGGGTGGCGTACGCGATGGTCTGCAGCCAGCCCGGGAACAGGTGCACCGGTGCGAACAGGCCGGCCAGGAAGGTGCCGCAGATCATGTGCAGCGCCCGCAATCCGCGCGTCTCCACCAGCCAGAATCCGGACAGGCACACCGCGAACATGGACAGGAACGAGAGCGCGATGGCCAGGGCCAGACTGATCACCCCCAGCACATACGGTCCCGCTGAATTCGGCAGCGCCAGGCCGAAGGTGAGCGCGCCGATCGCCACGCTGGGCACACTGCGCGGCAGCAGGGTGCAGGTCGCCCGGCCGAGATATTCGGCGAGATGGGCGAATTGGACATCGATGGGCCGCAGGAAGTCGATGGCCACGTCGCCGGTGCGAATGCGCTCGACGATATCGGGCAGGGTCCAGAAGGCGATGGCGCCCAGCAGCCCCTGCGACAGCCAGGTGTACGCGCCGATGGTCCCGCGGTCGTATCCGCCGAATCCGCTGTTGGCGTGCACGGCGGCCATCAGCACCGAGGAGCGCACGAACCCGAAAACGACATTGGTGATCAGGCCCGCGACCATGGCGAGCCGATAATGTGACTGTCTGCGAAATCCGGCTCTGACAAGCTGCCAGTAGATCCCCGCGTCGGCACGCACAAGAGATTGACCCTACGTGCGAACGGGTGTGCGCGGCAAGGAAATTGCTTCACAGCGGTTTCTCAGCGGCTGATTGGCACAGTGCGCTTGTGACAAAGCCTGCGACAGCAGCGGTTTCGCGCCCGCGCCCGCTCCTTGCCAAAGTCCCCGAGATCACCGCCCTGTTCTGGGTGGTCAAAGTCCTTTCCACCGGCATGGGGGAGACCTTCTCCGATTTCCTGGTGGGCGGTTCGCAGCCCGAGATCGCCGTGCTCGGCGCGGGTGTGCTGCTTGTTGTGAGTCTGATCGTGCAGTTCCGGAGTCCGCGGTACGTGGCGTGGATCTACTGGTTCGCGGTGGTGATGGTGAGCATCTTCGGCACCATGGTCGCGGATATCGTCGATTTCGTCATCGGGATTCCGCTGGCGGTGTCGACGGCCGGATTCGCCGCGGCGCTCGCCGGGGTGTTCGCGCTCTGGTATCGCACCGAGGGGACGCTGTCGGTGCACAGCATCACCACGCGCCGGCGGGAAGCGTTCTACTGGGCGACGGTCATGGTGACGTTCGCGCTGGGGACCGTGGCCGGCGATCTGACCGCCACCACACTGCATCTCGGGTATCTCCCGTCGATTCTGTTATTTTCGATTGCTATTGCCGTGCCCGCCGTGGCGTATCGGTGGGCGGGGCTGAGTGCGATCGCCGCGTTCTGGGCGTCGTATGTCGTCACCCGTCCGCTGGGCGCCTCCGCTACCGACTGGCTGGCCTCGCATCGGGCCGATGGTCTGGGGCTGGGCACCGGCTGGGTGAGCCTGGCGGTGACGATTCCGATGGTCGCGGGCATCACGGTGCTGGCGCGGCGGAGGGAAAAGGTTGCTGCCTGAAGGGTGTGGTCCGGTCGGTTCGCTTCGGGTTATGCTTCCGGCGTTCCGGCCGAGATGCGCATCACGTCGTCTCACCTGACGGGAGTCTTTCGCCAGTTTCGCCGAAAACGTTCCGCTACCGCATCGGTCAATGGTAGAAACATCTTCGTTTCACTTTGCTCCGACGCTAGGACCCACCGATGACCATGGCCGAGACGACCGTTTTCGAGGCGCTCGAATCCAATGTGCGCGGTTACTGTCGGTCCTGGCCGACGGTGTTCGACACCGCGCGCGGCGCCTGGCTCACCGATGAGAACGGTAAGGACTACCTCGATTTCTTCGCCGGTGCGGGCTCGCTGAACTACGGGCACAACAATCCCGTTCTCAAGCAGGCCCTGATCGACTACCTGGTGGGCGACGGCATCACGCACGGGCTGGATATGTCCACCGTCGCCAAACGCCGTCTGCTGGAGACCATTCGCGATGTGCTGCTGATCCCGCGCGGGCTGGACTACAAGGTGCAGTTCCCCGGGCCCACCGGAGCGAACGCCGTCGAGGCCGCACTCAAGCTGGCGCGCAAGGTGACCGGCCGCACCACCATCCTGAACTTCACCAATGCCTTCCACGGTATGACGCTGGGCGCGCTGTCGGTCACCGGCAATGCGGCCAAGCGGGCCGGTGCGGGTGTGCCGCTGGTGCATGCGACTCCGATGCCGTACGACGGTTATCTCGAAGGCATGGACGAGCTTTCGTGGATGCGCCGGGTGCTGGACGACAGCTCCTCGGGCGTGGACAAGCCCGCCGCGGTGATCGTCGAAACGGTGCAGGGTGAGGGCGGTGTGAACGTGGCGCGCGCGGAATGGCTGCGCGCGCTCGCCGAAATGTGCTCCGCGCGTGGCATTCTGCTCATTGTCGACGATGTGCAGATGGGCTGCGGCCGCACCGGCCCGTTCTTCTCCTTCGAGACCGCCGGCATCACCCCCGATATCGTGACACTGTCGAAATCCATTGGCGGCTACGGTCTTCCCATGGCTCTGGTGCTCATGAAGCCGGACCTGGACCAATGGTCTCCGGGCGAGCACAACGGCACCTTCCGCGGCAACAACGCCGCCTTCATCACCGCCGAACTCGCCCTGCGGCACTACTGGTCCGACGACCGCATGGAACTTGCCACCCTGGCCAAGGGTGAGCGCATCCGCCGGCACCTGACCCTGCTCACCGAGGACTTCCACGGCCTGACGACCCGCGGCCGCGGCCTCGTACAGGGCCTCGTCTTCGACGACGCCTCCCAGGCCGCCAAGGTCTGCCGCACCGCCTTCGAACTGGGCCTGCTCGTCGAAACCTCCGGCTCCACAGACGAAGTCGTGAAACTTCTGCCTCCACTGACCGTCACCGATGCCGAAATCTCGCACGGGCTGAGCATTCTCACCCGGTCTGTCGAGATCGTCCGCGGCGGTCACTGACCCCCAGATCTGTGCTCCTTCGGAGCACCCAAGCTGTCGTCACCGCCCACACCGGTGCCGACACAGTGCCGGGCTCCCAGCTGCGGAGGGAGCCCGGCACAACCTATTCCGCGTTCGGATCCGGAAGTTGCTCCCTGACCGAGTCCACCAAGTCCGGGCCAGCTCATCGCAGCAGAATCATGCATCCAACTCGGCAGCACCGGATGCTCTGCGCCACATCGAATCTCGGCCGCCGACTTTCATCTGTAGCGGCGGGCGCGGTGTGTACTTCGCCAATGGTGGGCGTGTGGTGGCGATCTTGGTGACGGGGATGTCCGGTACGGGTAAGTCCACCGTGTTGAATCTGCTGGCAGAAACGGGATTCCGAGTGGTCGACACCGATGTCGGCGGTTGGATCGAAGAAGCACCGGCACCCTATGGCGATGGGGTTGAACGGCAGTGGCGGGAGAACCGCATCGATGCCCTCCTCGCCGAACACGAGCGTTCGGGCGAGGCGCTGTTCATCGGTGGAACAGTATGGACCAGTGCAAGTTCTATCCGCGGTTCGACCACGTTGTATTGCTCAGTGCACCCATCGAGGTGATACTCGAGCGCATTGCCACACGCGACACCGACCTCCTCGGCAAGTCTGCCGAGGAGCGCGAGTTCGGATTGCACTGGAAGACTGGAACATTGGCCGAGTGAGCTGCGGGGCGGCCGTTTATCTGGATCGATGACGAGATCAGTGGTCGGGACCGGGAATGGGTGGCGGCCAACCATGGGAGCCGAGCTCTGCTGTATCGCGTTGAGTCCTGGGAAGGGCTGCAGCACAGTGGCTTCGCCACGCTCATCGAGTGGTTGAAAACTACTGGCCTGAGGGTCGGGTAGGCGTCTCATTCGGCCTGAGCGGTCAAAAACCTAGCTGGCACAGCAAAAATTACCGTTCAGGCGCGATCTTTGACCGGTCAGGCCGGTTGTTTGCGCGCCGGTGGGGCCATGTGCGGATAACTGATTCAGGCGCCATAGAGGCCGACCTCAACGCCCCGAATCGGGTGCGGGGCAACGAGATAACCTGAACCCGTTGATCTTCGAGCGTGCTGCACGGCCGTTTCAGACAGCGCGCTACGCGGCATTTTCGAGTCTGAAGTTATCGCTCACTCCTCCACGTTGCGGTCAGCACGTATGACGGCGAGGTTCTCCTGTGTTGCACGGGTGATCGGATGGTCCGGACCCAGGATCCGCTCGCAATCGCTGTGGGTGGCTTCGAAGAGGGTGATGGCTTCGTCGAGGCGGCCTGCGGATTCGTAGGCGTAGGCGTAGGCGTAGGCCAGGTTGTTGGCTGAGCTGACTGTCGCCGTCGACCAGGCGCATATCGATATAGAGGTGGCCGTCGATCTCGCCGTAATCGTGAATCGGAATGACATGCGCCTCGCGCGACCGGGCCGCCGCATGCGATTCCCGCTGAAAACGCTGCCGGTACACCGGATCCTGGGCCAGGCGTTCGGGAAGCACCTTGATGGCAACAGTCCGGTCCTTGACAGTGTCGTAGGCCTGGTAGACCTCGCCCATCCCGCCGCGCCCGATCAACCTATCCAGCCGATACGGCCCGAACCGGGACCCGACGCCGATCGGGTGATGCGGACTGCTCATAGCGCCGCCGGCTGTTTCATCGCGGCCGCCGGCTGTTTCATGGCGCTCCCTGGCCGTTTCATGGCGGCCCATGGCGGCTGTTCGTCGCGGCTCCATTGTGGCAGTCGCGGCTTGGAGTAGATCAAGAATCACACGGATTTCAAGGGGTGACGACCGGTGCACATCCCGGCAGGCTCGAACGAGGCGGTCGAGGGCTCGGCCGCCGTCGGTCCCCGTCCCCAACGCCCGAGGTGTTTGCCGTGTCTTCAGTTGCCGTGCAGGCCAGGCCTATCCCGGCCCGCCTGCGCTTCGCACGCTTACCGAGTGTGCCCATAGCCTGGGCGCGGCTCATCAGTCCACTGGTGTTGATCGCGCTCTGGCAGCTCGCCAGTGCCACCGGCGTGCTGTCCGAACGCAAGCTGGCCTCTCCGATGACGGTGGTCCATACGACCCGTGATCTCATTTCCGACGGCACGCTGACCACCGCGCTCACGGTGTCGCTGCAGCGGGCGGCGATCGGCTTCGTCATCGGCGCCGTCATCGGCCTGGCGCTGGCGCTGGTCGCCGGGTTGAGCCGAGTGGGCGAGTACCTGGTGGATCCGCTCATGCAGATGCTGCGGACGCTGCCGTTCTACGGTCTGATCCCGCTGTTCATCCTCTGGTTCGGCATCGGGGAGCTGCCGAAGATCGTGCTGGTCGCCTTCGGCGTGGCGATTCCGCTGTACCTCAATACCTTTGCCGGCATCCAGAGCGTCGACGGCAAGCTCGCCGAGCTGGCACAGGTCCAGCAGCTCGGCCGCTTCGGCCTGGTCCGGCACATCGTGCTGCCGGGTGCGCTGCCACAGGCGCTGGTCGGATTGCGCCAGTCCCTGGGTATCGCGTGGCTGGCGCTGATCGTCGCCGAACAGGTGAATGCCGATGCGGGACTGGGCTTCATGATCAACAATGCCCGCGAATTCCTGCGCACCGATGTGATCGTGGTCGGCCTGCTGGTCTACAGCCTGCTGGGCCTGGTCACCGATTCGGCGGTCCGGTTGATCGAGCGGAGGGCACTGTCATGGCGACGCAGCTTCCTGGGAACGTAGTCAGTGCGGCCCGAGTTCGCGGGCTGGTCAAGGAGTTCGGCGATCGCCGGGTGCTGCACGGTCTCGATCTCGATATCCAGCGCGGCGAATTCGTGGCGCTGCTCGGGCGCAGCGGATCCGGAAAGTCCACGCTGCTACGGGCATTGGCGGGTCTGGACCGGGAAACCGAGGGTGATCTGTCGGTGCCCGGTGAAGTGGCCGTCGCCTTCCAGGAGCCGCGCCTGGTGCCCTGGAAACGGGTGGCCGCCAATATCACTCTCGGTCTGCGACACCAGGATCCGAAGGCCGCCGGAAAGGCCGCGCTCGCCGAGGTCGGTCTCACCGGCCGCGCCGACGCCTGGCCGCTGACCCTCTCCGGCGGTGAGGCACAGCGGGCTTCGCTGGCCCGCGCCCTGGTGCGCGACCCGGATCTGCTGCTGCTGGACGAACCCTTCAGTGCACTGGATGCCCTGACCCGCATCACTATTCACAATCTCGTGCTGGAGCTGTGGGCTCGGCATCGGCCGGGCGTCCTGCTGGTCACCCACGATGTCGACGAGGCGCTGCTGCTCGCGGACCGGGCCCTGGTGCTGGCCGACGGGCGTATCGCCCGCGAACTGCGCATCGATCTGCCGCGCCCGCGCCGCCGCGACCACCCCGACTTCCTCGCACTGCGCACAAGCTTGCTCGCCGAACTCGGCGTGACTCCGGAAGGAACTGATCACTGACATGAACACCGTCACCAGACGCCTGTTCGCCGCCGTCGCGGTCGCCGCCGCCCTCGTCACCGCGGCGTGCGGGTCGAGCGACAGCAACAACAAGGGTGTGAATGCGGACGGCTCGGTTGATCTGTCACAGGTCACGCTGCGTGTCGCCGATCAGAAGGGCATCGGCCTGCAGGCCCTGCTCGAGGTCTCGGGCCAGACGAAGGACCTGCCGTACAAGCTCAACTGGTCCACCTTCAGCGCCGGGCCGCCGATTCTGGAGGCCATCAATGCCGGGTCCGTGGATATCGGCGGCGTCGGCAATGCCCCGCCGGTGTTCGCGGCGGCCGCGAAATCGCAGATCGAGATCGTCGCCTCGTACTCGTCCGGAGTGAAGGGGCAGGCCATCCTGGTGCCCAAGGACTCCACGCTGAAGGATCCGAAAGATCTGCGCGGCAAGAAGATCGCGGTCACCCAGGGCAGTTCGGCGCACTACCAGCTGCTCTCGGTGCTCTCCAAGAACGGTCTGAGCTTCTCCGATATCCAGCCGCAGTATCTGCAGCCCGCCGATGCGCTGGCCGCGCTGTCCACCGGTGCGGTGGATGCCTGGGCGGTCTGGGATCCGTATGTGGCTCAGGCACAGGCCGCCGGCAGTCGGGTGCTGGTGGACGGTGAAGGCTACGTGCGCGGCGACAGCTTCTTCGTCGCCGGAACCAAGGCGCTGGACAACAAGGCCAGTTCGGCGGCGCTGCGGGATCTGCTGGTGCGCATCCAGAAGGCGCACGCGTGGATCAAGGCCAATCCCGAGCAGTGGGCCGAGCAGTCCTCCACCCTCACCGGCCTCACCTACGACGTCAGTCTGGTGGCAGTGCAGCGCGGGGTCTACGAGCACCATCCGCTCGACGCCCCGACGATTGCCGAGGAGCAGTCCGTGGCCGATGCCTTCAGCGCCGCGAAACTCATTCCGGGCAAGGTGAATATCAACGACTACGTGGACACCCGCTTCAACGACCGCTTCAACTCGTGAGGATTCTTCGATGAGCCTGACCTTCCACTGGTTCCTGCCCACCTCCGGTGACTCTCGCGGCCTGGTGGTCGGCGGGCACGGAACGCCCATGTCGGGTGATCGCCCGGCCTCGCTGCACTACCTCAATCAGGTTGCGGCAGCGGCTGAGACGAACGGTTTCGAGGGTGTGCTCACCCCGACCGGCTCGTGGTGCGAGGACGCCTGGCTGACCACCGCCATGCTGGCCGGCACCACCGATAGGCTGAAGTTCCTGGTCGCCCTGCGCCCGGGGCTCATGAGCCCCACCCTCGCGGCGCAGATGGCGGGCACCTTCCAGCGGCATTCGGACGGCCGGCTGCTCATCAATGTGGTGACCGGTGGTGAACCGGCCGATCAGCGGGCCTACGGCGATTTCGCCGACAAGCAGACGCGCTACGCCCGCACCGGGGAGTTCCTGCACGTGGTCAAATCGCTGTGGGAATCGCAGGAGCCGTTCTCGTTCACGGGCGAGCACTATCGGGTCGAGAACGCACTGCTGAGCAATCGGCCGAATCCGGTGCCGCCGGTGTTCTTCGGCGGCTCCTCCGCCCCCGCCGGTCCGGTCGCGGCCCGCTATGCCGACACCTACCTCACCTGGGGTGAGCCGGTGCTCGCCGCGAGCCGGAAGCTGGAGTGGATTCGCGGACTGGCGGTGGATCACGGCCGAAAGCTGGACTACGGCCTGCGGATTCACGTGATCTCCCGCGACACCTCCGAGGAAGCCTGGGGCGTCGCCGACAAGCTCCTGGCCGGCATCGATCCCGCCGATATCGCACGGGTGCAGGCCAGCCTCGCGAGCAGCGAATCCGAGGGTCAGCGCCGCATGGTGGAGCTGCACGGCGGCAGCCTGGATCGGCTGGAGATCGCGCCGAATCTGTGGGCGGGCGTCGGCCTGGTCCGCGGCGGCGCGGGCACCGCGCTGGTCGGCTCGCACGAAGAGGTCGCCGAGCGGCTGGTGGAGTACTCGAAGGTCGGCATCAACCACTTCGTGCTCTCCGGCTATCCGCATCTGGAGGAGGCGTACTGGTTCGGCGAGGGCGTGCTGCCGATCCTGGAGCGAAAGGGTCTGTGGCAGCACCCGAATCGCCGCCCGTACATCCCCGCCGTCACCCCGTTCGCCGGAGCTTCCAGCAGCTAGCGTCGCGCACCGGCCGCCGGCCCGCGCCGCAATTGCTTGCGCGGCGCGTCCGCGGGGTGCTGAGGAATTCACCGGGTCGTCGCGCGGAAGCCAACAGGGTCTGTCAGAGTCGAGCTCCATGAGCGGTCGACGGATCCTGGGGATGTGCGCGGCACTGCTGAGCGTGGCGCTGGTGGCCGGCTGCGGCTCCGGCGACAATGCCGTGCCGGGCGGTAAGCCCGGTGCGGTACCGCTGATTTCGACGAATGACCTGCCCACGGCCCAGCCGGGTGAGGTGCATCTGTTCGCCATCAACGATCTGCACGGGAATCTGCAGCCGCCGAGCGGAAGCAATGGCACGATCGGCGATTACCAGGCCGGCGGCGCCGCGTATCTCGCGGCGCACCTGGCCAAGCTGAAGGCCGCGTATCCGGCCGACGCGATTCTGTCGGCCGGTGACAACGTCGGCGCCAGTCCGCTCATCTCGGCGCTGTTCCACGATGAGCCGACCATCGACTTCATGAACACCGTCGGCGTGGCCGCCTCGTCGGTGGGCAATCACGAATTCGACCACGGCGTACAGGAATTGCGGCGGTTGCAGCAGGGCGGGTGCGCGGCCGACGGCTGCTCGCCGGGAGATCCGTTCTCCGGAGCCAAGTTTCCGTATCTGGCCGCCAATGTCACCGACGGCAACGGTCAGCTGCCGCCGGGGCTGAAGGCGTGGACCATGCTCGATATCGGCGGGCACAGGATCGGTGTAGTGGGTACGGTCACGCCCGATACCGCGCATATCGTGATGCCCGAGGGGATTCGGGGCTACACCTTCGGTGACGAGCCCGATGCCATCAACAGGTACGTGCCGGAAATCAAGGCCGCAGGTGCGGAGACCGTGATCGCGCTGCTGCACGACGGCGGCGCACAGCACAGCGAGGACGGTACGCAGATCGACTACAACGGTTGCGCCGGAATCGATCCCGGTGTCACGGATCTGGCGAAGCGCACCGATGGGGCGGTCAAGGTCATGCTCACCGCGCACAGTCATCAGGCCTACAACTGCACCATCAACGGCAAGGTGGTCACCCAGGCCGCGTCCTTCGGCCGCCTCATCACCGATGTCACGCTGCGCTTCCATGACGGGACGGTCGATGCGAAAGCGGTGAACCGGGTTGTCACCCGCGATATCGCACCCGATCCGGCAACCACCAAGCTGGTCGATTTCTTTGCCGCACAGGTGAAATCGCGTGCCGATCGAGTCATCGGCAGTGCCACCGCACCGCTGCCGAGCGCCCCGGACCCGGCCGGGGATTCCCCGCTCGGTGATGTCATCGCCGACTCCATGCTGGCGGCGATGGCGCCGCAGCAGGTGGTGGCCGCCTTCATGAATCCCGGTGGGGTGCGGGCGGGTTTGACCGGCGGCGCCATCACCTACGCGCAGGCGTACACCGTGCAGCCGTTCGGGAATCAGGTCGTCGCCGTCGCGCTCACCGGCCAGCAGATCCTGAGTCTGCTGGAACAGCAGTGGGACAATGTCAGCAAGCCCGGCGTGCTGTCGGTGGCGGGCATTACCTACGCCTACTCCGATACCGCGCCCAAGGGGCGCAAGGTGATCGCCGACAGCGTCCATATCGGCGGCCAGCCGCTGAATCCTGTTGCCCTGTACCGAGTATCGACCAATAACTTCCTCGCCTCCGGCGGCGACGGCTTCTCGGTCTTCACCCAGAGCCGCGATACCCAGGTCGGCCCCATCGATCTGGACGCGATGGAGTCGTATCTGAAGAGCCGGGGCACCGTCGAACCGCCACCGGCGCGCATCGAGAAGCGCTGATCCGCGCTAGCGGCGGAACTCCTCCACCGGTGTGAATTCGGCATCCCGGTCACCGACTTCATTGCGATACAACTGTTCTCGGCGGTGGTGCCGCACCCAGCGCCAGGCCCGGCACCACACTGCCGCCCATGAGGGTGAGCGTCGCATCGCCGATGCTGATCGGCACACCGCGCCAGGCGCGGCGGGCCCGCTGTATCCGCGGATCGCCGCGCCGCTCCCGGGATCGGAATTCGGTCGGAATCGTGTCTGCCACAGCGACTTCCATGATCGCCGGAACCTTAGCGCTGGTCATCTCCGAAGGGTAGGGTGAGTAGATGCTCACTTCCTGCTCGCTTTTTCGGCGGCGGGCTGCTCATGGCTGAAACACCCGCTGTCCGGCGCAAGAAGCCGAGCCAGGAGCGCGCACGGGAGACCCGGGAGCGGATTCTCGATTGGTGCGCGCGCTCGCCGCCGAGGCCACCGTCGCGGGCATCGGCTTCGGCGGACTGGAGCGCCGTCTACTGTTCCTCACCCGTGCCTACCTGCTGCAGCAACTCGGTCCGCGCCCCGACGACGAACTCGATACCCGCGCCTTCGTCATGGTGAACGTGGGCCTGGCCGCGAGCCTGCGCATCGCCCTGCAACCACCGCAGGGCCTCGACCCCGACCGTCTCATCGACGAAACCGCGAATATGTTCGCCGACTGGCTCAGCGCGGAAGCCTGAGCGGGCCGTCCGCAAGAATGACGGGCGCACCGCACGAATCGGGTCGAAAGTGGGCCGCAGATGGCCTGACCCGCGGCTGTCATGCGCTGTTCACGATCGTCCCCGACAGTGGATCGGGTGACGACTATGACGACCGTCGAGGACCTCATGACCCTGCTGGCCGACTGCGAGGACGTCTGGGACATGCCCGACCGCAGCGGCGACCCGGTCGATATTCTCGACCACGACCGCCAATGCGCCGAACTGCTGCGTCAGCAGTTTCCGGACGATGAGGAACTCCAGGTCGCCGGGCTGGTCCACGATATCGGCCATGTGCTGTTCCCCGGTGACGATGCCGGGCACGGCCGCCACGGCGCCGACGCGGTGCGCGGCCTCCTCGGCTCCCGGGTTGCCCGACTCGTCGAACTGCACGTCACCGCCAAGCGCTATCTGGCGGCCACCGATGCGGTGCACACCGCCACCCTGTCGGAATCGAGTCAGCGCACCCTCATCGCGCAGGGCGGCCCGATGACCCCCGAGGAGATCGCCGCCTTCGAATCCGACCCCGACTTCACCGCCGCCCTGGTCCTGCGCCGCGCCGACGATGCAGGCAAAGTCATCGGCCTGACGGTGCACTCGCTCGATTCGTGGCAGCCGGTAATCGCCCGGGTCGCAGGAAGGGTGGGATAGCTCCCGATCCCTGGGCTATCCCCGCTGGGATCGATCTTCCCTGCTGCATTGTGGGCGTGGAACCCGGGCAGATGTTTTCATGATTGCGGGGCGACACCCTGCTTGACGGTGTGAATCGACAACACTTCCTGCTGCACTGTGGGCGGCGAACTCGGGCGGAGCATGCGTGATGCGGATGCGCCACCGTTCGACGGGTGCGGCCCGGACGTGTCGCTCGTGGCGTGGCGGTGGGCGGTCGTGGTGCCGGCACATAGAGTTGATCTATGTCGCTATCACCCCGGGTGCCTGATCTTGCCGCGCTGGATCTGCTGCTCTCGGTGATCGAGCTGGGGAGTTTGGGGCGGGCGGCGAAGGCGCACGGGATCAGTCAGCCGTCGGCGAGTTCGCGGATCAGGTATCTGGAGCAATTGGTGGGTATGCCGGTGCTGGAGCGGACCACGCTGGGGTCGCGGCCGACGGCGGCGGGGGCGCTCATCGCGGAGTGGGCGCGGGATGTGGTCGATGCGGCCGCCCGGTTGGATGCGGGCATCGATACCCTGCGGACGCAACGGGATTCGCGGCTGCGTGTGGCGGCCAGTCAGACCATTGCCGAATACCTGTTCCCGAAATGGCTGATGGCCCTGCGCACTCGAATGCCGGACACCTCCATTGCCCTGGAATCCGGGAATTCGGCAGAGGTGGCGCGGGCGGTGCTGGACGGTCGCGCCGGAATCGGCTTTGTGGAGAGCCCGCAGGTGCCTGCTGAGCTGGAGAGTCATCTGGTGGCGCGCGATCGCCTGGTGGTCGTGGTGGCCGCCGGACATCGCTGGGCGCGCGGCGGTGCGGTCACCGCGGAGGAGCTGGCGGGTACGGCGCTCATCTACCGTGAACCCGGATCCGGCACCCGAATCTCGTTCGAGCGAGCCATGACTCGCGTTATTCCGGGGTGGGAACCCGCCGTGGCACTGGAGCTGTCCTCCACCCAGGCCATCAAGACCGCTGTCGCCGAGGGTATGGCCCCGGCGGTGCTCAGCTCGCTGGCGGTGGCGCGGGAACTGGCCGAGGGCGTGCTGGTGTCGCCCGAAGTGACCGGTTTGGACCTGCATCGGGACCTGCGCGCGGTGTGGCCCAGGGGGCAGCGCCCCACCGGTCCCGCCCGTGATCTCTACGCGATCGCGAGCCGTACGGTCTGACTTCTTTTACCTCCGCTCCAGAGCTTGCGCACAGCGAAGGCTCAAGTGCGCCAACGGCTCCCGCCCGGGTCACGGAGGGGTTATGGTCACGATATGGTGCGAACAGCCGTCGCCGCCGCCGACCCGGACGAGCCCGACTCTCCGATGTCGGCTCAGCGTCCTCATTTGGAGGTTGTTCCGGGGGAGGCCGAGGCAGAGCCGCCGGAACCACTGCCGCTCGGTGCGAATCCGCTGGCGGCGGTGGACCTCGAGCGGCTGTCCGCGGCGGCCCGGCATCGAATCGCGGCTTTCATCCATCTCCAGATCGCCGCCCTGGAGGAAATGTCCGACCCACTGCCGGGCGGCGACGTCAATCCCTAACCGCCCCAGCGTGGTTGCGATTCAGGCGCAGAAGTAGCAGGTGCCCCCCACGGGTAGCTGAATGAAGCACTGCGAGCAGACCGGCGCGCGCACCGGCTCCGGCGGGGCTTCGGGGGCCACCGTGGTCATGGTCATGCGGCGCTTGGCGGCAACCTTCGGCGTGAGCGGCGGCACACCACCGTCGGCCGGAATCGCGGCGCCGTAGAACTGGTAGCACTGCCAACGGGCATAGGCAGCATGCAGTTCGAGATCCGCCGGAATCGGCAGCCCGGCCAGCTCGAGGACGTACTTGTAGGCGTCCCCGACGGTGTGGTTCTGCCGTACGCACAGCGACGGCAGCGGCGGCTCGCCCGCACGGTGGCAGCGCCGGGCCACCTTGCGCAGGATGGCATCCATCCAGGTGCGGGTGGGCGCCTCGGTGTGTACGCCGGACACCTCCTGCACGCGCTCGGCCAACTCGTTCACAGTGACGAAATGTCCATACCCGGTTGCGGTTTCGGCCAGTTCGGTATGCGCGGCCAAAGCCCATGCCACCGTCGCCTCACGGAACGGCACCGCGGTCCCGTCACCTGCGCGCCATGCTCCAACCGTCACAGCTACGGAATCGTTCATCACCTGTCCAAGTTATCGCGTTGCGTGCCGCACAAGCCAATAGCCTCCCTCGACGACCGGACGGGGTGCGGCGGTGACCCGAGCGGACCCGAGTGGGGAAGCCGAAACCGCATACCGACCGGTGTGTGGTGAGTTTAACTGTGCGACAACGAGTTTTACATCGGTGTTCAGACTACAGCGATAGAATAAACGAGGTTCGGCCTCGTACCTACTCGCAATTATTCAACGATCCGGGTGGGCTGAATTACTTCCGCTCCAGACCCCGGCGGTTCGATCGTCACTCGAACCTGCGCAAGGGGGCGTGATGTACAGCACCGAAAACGGCGGTGTCCCTACGAGATCGGGCGAGTATACGACCAGAGTGCTGGCGTGCGACCCGTCACAGCCGCCTGTGGCGAGCGGTCTCACCGTAGGCGCCATGCGCGCTGATCAGGCCGATGATGATGCCATGGGCGGTGATGCCTTCCGGCAATGGACGGTGGTGGCCGTGGTCGTCGATGCCGACCGCGTCGGTCTGCTGCCCATCGGGATGGTGATGGCCGCCGATCTCGAATTGGCCGCGGACCAGGTCTGTGAACGGCTGCCCGCCCCGGACGGGGGCGCCGGCGCGCGCTATCTGGTCGCGTCCCCGTGCACGCTCGAGGTGGATCTGCGCATGTGCCGGGTTGTCACCGTGCCGCAATTGACCTGGGTCAATCGCATGCACTGGTGCGACGACGCCTGGGCGTTGGACGAATGGGTGCCCGCCGAGGGTGGCCTGCGCATGCTGGACCCACAGCGCTGGCGCGCCTCGCAGCGCCGTAGCGCGGAATCGTGACCCGCTATCGCATCCTCCGCGGCAGTGCCCGGACAAGGCCGGCGGCGTGAGGATCGCGCATACCGCGGTCGCCCAATTCCTGTCCACGCTGCGGGAGCTCGACGCCGGCCCCGATGCCGCGCTGATGCACGGTGATCGTTTGAGCGCGGCCTGTGTACGCATCCTTCCGGTGGATGAGGCGACGCTGGCCCTGTCCATGCCGGGAAACCGCTGGGAGGTGCTCGGCGCGGCAGGCGATACGGCCGCGCGATTGGCCGACGCGGAGGCCGCGACCGGTGAGGGACCCGGCCCCGACGCGCACACCGGCGGTGCTCCGGTCCGCGTGCCGGACTTCGGGAGTGCCGTGGCGGCGGGTCGCTGGCCGCTGCTGGCGCACTGGGATCGACTGCCGGAGTCCATCGGTTCGATCTGTTCGATTCCGCTCCGCCTCGGTGCAATTCGCGTCGGATTCCTCGACCTGGTCGGCGCAGGCAGGGTGATTCGCGAAGTCGAGGCGTATACCGATGCCCTCCAGGTCGCCGACATGATCGCCACTCTGCTACTGGCGGCCGTCACGCCGCCGGTCAATAGCGGCTGGGACAGCACCGGGACCGCATTGGGCGCCTGGTGGGAACAGCCGATCTCGGCGCGGGAGATCCATCAGGCCACCGGAATGGTTGCTGTACAACTGGATTCGACGCTCGCCGTGGCGTACGCGCGCTTGGTCGGACATGCTTTCGCCACCGGCCGAACGCTGAGTGAAACCGCCGGTGCGGTAGTCGCCCGCCGGCTTCGTATCCCGGCCGATTACGACTCGGGTTCCGGGGCAACCGAGCATTGAGGCGCGCAGGTAGCGCGTTGGGGAGTGCGACGAGAGAAGAGGTGAGTGGGCAGATGACAGGCCGAGACGGTGCGTTGACCGCTGCCATGATCCGCATGGTCGACACTCTGGTGGTCGACTACGACCCGGTAGAGCTGACCCAGGAGCTCGTCGACACCAGTGTCGAACTGCTCCCGATCGATGCGGCCGGGCTGTTGCTCGCCGACAGAAACGGCGAGCTACAGGTATTCGCCTCCACCTCGGAGGAGACCCGGCTGCTGGAGCTGCTGCAGGTCGAATCCGCGGCCGGGCCCTGCCTGCAGGCCTATCGGACCGGAGAGCAGGTCCTCATCGGGGATCTCGGCGAGGGGATGCAGCGCTGGCCGGCTTTTGCCGAACGTGCGGGCCTGGAGGGCTTTCGCGGCGTCTGCGCGCTGCCTCTGCGATTGCGCGACGACCGGCTCGGCGCGCTGAATCTGTTCACCACCCGCGTCGGGGTGCTCGGGCAGGATGATGTGCGGATCGGGCAGACCCTTGCGGATTTCGCCACCATCGGCATACTGCATGCCCGCATACTCGCCGATTCGATGGTGGTGAACGATCAACTCGGCATCGCCCTGAACACCCGGGTGGTCATCGAACAGGCGAAGGGCATGCTCGCCGAACGCGCGCACCTCGATATGGATTCGTCGTTTCAGCTGCTGCGCAAGTACGCCCGCGACACCAATCAGCGGATGGCCGATGTCTCGCGCGGACTGGTGGAGCGCTCGGACCAACTCGAAGTCATTCTCAATCACCGGCTCCGGAAATGATTTTCGGCCACGACCGAGGGCTCGCTGAGAATGCCTCGGATCGGGATCGGCGCGCGTAGAGTCGTCAGGGCGCGTCCAGCTGCTCCGGACCTCGGTGGTTGACCTGCGTATGGCATGGCTATCAATTGGCACCAGCCGACGCGAAATGGAGTACCACAATGAATGTCCGGCCGCTCGAACCGATTCCCGCCCGCAGAGAACTCCTGTCCCGCCACACCGCGTGAACCGGGTGCGATCGTGACCATCTCTCGGACATCGTATTTCGATGCTGTGGACGTTGCCGGGCTCTCCGGCAGCGCCGAACTCGCCGATGCCGGTGACCGCCTGGTGCGGCATCTCTTCGACGTCGGATTGCAATTACACGCTCTCCGTGTGGTTTTCGAGCAGTGCGGCAACAGTGACCTGGACCGGCGGGCCGCCCGGGATGCCGTCACCGGCATGCTGGACGATCTGGATCTGCTGATTCGCGACAGCAATCTGGCGATGCGCGCCGCCGACGGCGGCGCGGAGCGCGAATGATGCGGGGGTATCGCGAATAATGTTTCAGTGCCGGTGTTTACGCAGCACCGGACCGCGTATCTGCAGTTCGGTCATGACGAAGCGATCGCGGGCAAGTGCCAGCATCGCCCGGCTGCTGTCGTGGATGAGCTGGTCGAGATCCTCGATCACATCCGAGACCGCGACGCTGGCGGCGAGCACCTGTGCCTCGGTGGAGTCTCGGCGGTCGAAAATATCGCGTAGCTCATGTAATTCGATGCCGACGTCGAACAGCTGGCGCACCAATCGTTCACTGGATCTGGCGAACATTGCTGTCGCCAAAGAGGATTCCGCCGCCGGTGGGTTGCCGGTGGGTTGCGACGACACCGGCGCTTCCGGGAATGACGCTCCAAGGTCGGACATTTCGACCTCCTGGGTCGATTTCGCGAGATTCCGAGCGACGCTGCGGAACTCGGCGCGAAAGCACCTTCACTGTACGCCTGTCCGTGGTCAGGGTACCGGCCTAGTGCAGCGTTCCACTATCTCGGTACGGCTCCGGACCCTTCCCTCTGTAAACGTAGAGTCGGTGACATAGTGGACGTCTGTTGGGTAGCAGTACGTATGGGAGGCGCAGTGGCTCGCAATGCCGACGGCAGATCCACCTCGACCGGTGAGCTTTCGGCCCGGCGCGAGGCCATCTGCGCCGCCGCGCTGGATCTCGCCGCCGCGGGCGGCAATCGCGCGGTCACCCATCACGCCGTCGACGACCGCCTCGGCATCGCCCGCGGCTCGACCTCCTACTACTACCGCACAAGGCAGGAGCTGTTGCGGGCGGCGGTGATTCACCTCGCCGCCACCTCCCGGCGGGAATTCCAGGCGGCGCAGCAGGCTGTCGAACGGCAGCCGGTATCGATCGACCGCGCCGCGGATCTCATTGCCGGACAACTCGATCTGCTGCTCGGCGTGCGCCGGCGCGATGCGCTCGCACGCTATGCCCTGGCCGCCGATGCCGCGGAGGACGAGGATCTGCGCGATGTCCTCGCGCGCTGCCTGTTCTCGGTGCCCGCGGCCACCGCGCTCATGGCGACGTCGGGCGTACCGGATCCGGAGCAGGCCGCGCACGATCTGATCAGCCTGCTCGAGGGGCTGCTGTTCGACCGGTTGTACGGCAGTCGCTCCCGGCTCGGTATCGCGGCCGGCACGCCCGCCGGTGTGGCGGATCTGCGTGCTCCGGTCCGGCGCTGGCTCGGCGTTCTGCGGGGATAGCGCCGCTATCGAGCCTGCAGGTGGTGGCGCAGCAGCACCGCGAGCTGGTTGCGGGCGTCGTCGAAGGGGTGGCTGGATTTGAGGGCGCGGCTCTGCACGATCGCGCCCTCGATGACCGACAGCAGCAGTCCGGACAGTGAGCAGGCGACGCCGCGTTCGATACCGGCCGCTACGAGCCCGTCGGCCAGGCGGGCGGTCCATTCGGCGAAGGCCTGGCCGGCGGCCGATTGCAGGGACGGATCCAATTCGTCCAGGGCGGCGGCCATCATGAAGGATCCGGCACGGTAGTCGCTGGATTCGAGTTCGGTGCGCCAGAAGGCGAGCAGTTCGTCCAGCCAGCGTTCGGGGGAGGGTGCGGCGGGCAGGGCGTCGGCCATGCGGCTGACATGCGAATACACCACCCGCGACACGATGCGCGCCGCCGCCTCCATCAATTCGCCCTTGCCGGAGGGGAAGTGCTGATAAAGCGAATTGCGCGAGGCATTGCTGCGTTTGAGCAGCTCACTCAACCCGGCGGCGTGCACGCCGTGCTCCTGCACCGTGGCGATGGTGCTCGCGATCAATCGAGCACGCGGTCCCGCCGTCATGGAAGTTCCTCCAACCCTTGCTGCTCTCACTCTTGCTGCTCTCACTCTTGCGTGTACCGATCGGTTCATGTTAGACCTATGCTTGTGAACCGATCGGTTCATATCGAGAGGATGTCATGCCCGCCCAAATCACCACCGCCGCTCCGGTCGCCCACGCCGCGCTTCTCGGTCTCGGTGTGTACCGGCCGCGCCGGGTTGTCCCCAATGCCGAAATCGTCGATCGCATCGACTCCTCCGACGAATGGATCAGAACCCGCTCCGGCATTGCCGCGCGCGGGTGGGCCGACTCCGACGAAACCATCGTCGCCATGAGCACCGCCGCCGCGCGGGACGCGCTCGCCGCCGCCGGGATACCCGCCGAGCAGGTCGACGCCGTCATTCTGGCCACGTCCTCGCAGATGGTGCTGGGCCCCTCGGCCGGCGCCGTGGTGGCCACCGAACTCGGCATGCAGGACACCGCCGCCTTCGACGTCTCGGCCGGCTGTGCGGGCTTCTGCTACGCCCTGGCCAATGCCGCCAATCTGGTGCGCGCGGGCCAGGCCCGGAATGTGCTGGTGATCGGCGTCGAACGGCTGTCGGATCTGCTCGACCCCACCGACCGGACCTGCGCCTTCATCTTCGCCGACGGTGCCGGCGCGGCCGTGGTGGGACCGTCCGAGGTCGAGGGCATCGGCCCGGTGGCCTGGGGCTCCGACGGCAGCCAGACCTCGGCTATCAAGCAGGACAAGGACTTCGCGCAGTACTTCGCCGAGGTCGCGGCGGCCGAGGCCAGCGGCGGCACCACCGAGCGTCCGTACATCCGCATGAACGGCACCGCGGTATTCCGCTGGGCCGTCACGTTTTTGGAGAAGGCATGCCGTGATGCGCTGGACCGCGCGGGCGTCGGTGTCGAAGATCTCGACGCCTTCGTACCGCATCAGGCCAACAGTCGCATCACCGATGCGCTGACCCGCGCGCTGGGAATGCCCGACACGGTGGCGGTGGCCCGGGACATTATCGAGACCGGAAATACCAGTGCCGCTTCGATTCCCATGGCGATGGAGCAGTTGCTGCGCTCCGGGGAGGCGAAGGCCGGCGATACCGCGCTGCTGCTCGGCTTCGGCGCCGGACTGGCCTACGCGGGGCAGGTCGTGCGATTGCCCGCCATCGGCTGAGCCGGTTGACTCCTGCTCGCCCGGGTGGATGCCCGGCGAGCAGGAGCGGGTGCGTTTACTGCTCGTCCTGTGACAGCCGGCCCTGCACGGCGTCGTAGCTGACCGGTGCGGGCGGAGCCGTCGGGCCGTAGACCAGGTGCAGGACGCCCGTCTCGAACGCCTGTGAGGAGATCAGGCGCAGCGGGATGGACTCGCCCTCGTCGAACAGTCGCACACCACTGCGCAGCACGACGGGGTGCACCAGCAGATGCAGTTCGTCGATCAGTCCGGCGGCCAGCAGCTGTACGACGATGGACGGCGACCCGCTCATGGCGATGTCCGTCGTACCCGGCTGCTGCTTCAGCTCGGTGACGGCCTCGACCAGTTCGCCCTTCAACTGCTGGGAATTGCGCCAGGTCAATTCCAGATCCTGATGTGAGACAACGATTTTGCGCGCATCGCCCAGCGCCGCCGCCATGCCCGCATCCTCGCCGCCCGCGGCTTCCCGCTCCGGCCAGGCGTCCGCGAAGCCTTCATAGGTATTGCGGCCCAGCAGCAGGGTGTCCGCGCCGATCAGTTGCGCGCCGACCGCGGCGCCCATCTCGTCGTTGAAGTACGGGAAGTGCCAGTCCTGGGGCTCGCCGATGACACCGTCGAGCGAAATGAACAGTCCAGCCGTGATCTTGCGCATGGAATTTCTCCTGGTTCGTACCGTTTGTACCGTCACACTTAGGACGGCGGCCGACCCGCAAACTCATCGCGTTCGAACAGGCCCGATCCGATGCTCTCGGTGAGGAAGGCTTCCAGGGTGCGTGGCGGGCGGTCGAGCAGATGGGCGACGGTGCCGGTGGGGCGCTCTGGGCGGGTGCGGGCCAGCTGCTGGATTTCCATCACGTGCGTGGCCAGCCAGAGCGGCATAGGGGCCTGGTCGAGGAGAGTCTGCCGGAAGTCGGTCGGCGGTAGGTCCACGTAGTGGATGGGCCGGTCCAGGAGGCGGCTGAGCAGTTCGGCCAGCTTCGGATAGCTGAATGTCTCGGCTCCCGTGAGTGTGTATGTGCCCCCAGCGATCTCGGGACGCGCCAGCACCGCTGCCGCGACCTCGCCGATATCGCGGCAGTCGATGTAATTGCATGCCGCATCTCGCATGGCGCCGACGATGATGCCCTGCTGGATGGTCGGCGCGAGGGTGAGCAGTTTCTGCATGAAGGCGTAGGGGCGCAGGATCGTGTGATCGATGCCGGACCTGAGCAGGTGCTGTTCGATGGCGTAGTGCCAGCGCGAGACCACGACCGGGGAGTCGGGTTCGGCGGCCGGTGCGGAGATCTTCACAATGTGCTCGATGCCGCAGTGTGCCGCGAGATCGATGACGCGGCTTTCGAATTCGACCTGCCGGGGGCTGTTGGTCATGGTGAGGAAGAGCTGCCGGGCACCGGTGAAGGCGCTGCGCAGGGAAGCCGGATCGGCGGCTTCCGCCCACCGGATATCCACCGAGATTCCCGGCGGCAGTTCCGCACGCATTCGTTCCGGGTCGCGGGTCAGCGCGCGGCAGGGCACCCCGAGGTCGGTCAAGCGCCGCAGCAGCGCTCCGCCGGTGGTGCCGGATGCTCCTAGGATCGCGATCATGACAGGTCCTCTCGGGCATTCCTCTTCCGTTGTGCCGGAGTCAGTTTCGGTGCCTGTGCGGCCCGCCAGCGCCATGTTGTGATGATGGCCGCGAGTGCTGCGGCGATGGGAAAGTCGATTCGGATGCGGTCTGGCAGCAGCGGCCACGACTGCGTCGCTGACCAGGCGATCGATTCCGCGAGTAATACTGCGGCGGCCGTCAGCCCAGCGACCAGGCCGATGCGCGGGACTCGCAGCAGCCAACGCCGCCGAGATCCGTTGCGCTGCAGCCAGGCTCCCGTCAGTGCGGCGACGAGTGCCGAGGTTCCAGCGATCGAAGTGAGTGCCGCGACGACGAGATCCTTTTGCCCGGTGGCGATTCCGCCAATGCCCGCGCACAGGGCCGGGGCCACGTAGGCGAAGAGGGCTTCCCGCCGCAGCCGGAAGCGCGGTGGTGCCATAGCCTCGGTCATCTAATTAGTGTCCTAACTATATGGTTATGAAGCGGGCAGGGCACTTCCACGTGGTGTGTCAGCGGGGGAGTGCGGTCAGGTCAGGGTGCGGTCAGTGCGCCGATGCCCTCGGTGACACGGCCGAGCAGTTCCAGGAAGGTGGTGCGCTCCTGGGGGTTGAGCCCGCTCACCATGGCTTGCAGGCGGCCGAAATGGTCAGGCGCTATATCGCGCATCTTCTGTGCGCCCCGGGCGGTGAGTACCACCACCACGGCGCGGCCGTCCTCGGCGGAGGGGCGCCTGCATACGAGGCCCTCCTGTTCCAGGCTGTCTATCAGCCCGGATACCGTCGCGCGGGTCACCCCGAGGCTCGCCGCCAACTGCGACGGCGACTTCTCGCCGGCGCTGTCCTCGAGGTCGGCGAGCATCCGATAGCGTCCGGTGGAGAGACCGAAGCGCGCGAAATGCGCCTCGGTGGCCTGCCCGAGCCGCGCACCGGCGGCCAGCAGTCGCACCGCGACGAGCACCGCGCGCGGGTCGGCCTCGGACTCCAGCCCGTAGCGCCGCAGCTGCTGCCGAGCCTGGTCCAGAGTGGGTGTGTCGATACCCGCCGCTTCGATCGCCATGAATCTAATATGGAGCCTAACTATAAAGCCGTCAAGCTTCGGCCCGGCCTTCGTGGTGCGGCTCATAGTCGCCTCGGAGTCGTCCCGGCCATTCCGGTTCACGGCCGTCGCCCATCATCGGCCGGACCGGCAGTCGCGGAGTGTTCATGCCGGGCGGGGGAGCGACTCGCTGCGCCGGATTGCGCGGCGGGGGGTTTCGCGGTGCGGGAGGGACGCGCGGCGGCGGAGGGGTGCGCGGCGCGCTCGGCGTCAACGCCGGGGACGGGGCCGGGAAACCGAGATCGTAGGCGGATTCGGCATGCTCGGCCTCGTCGACACCGCTCGCCTCGGCTTCGTGATCCACGCGGAAACCTATGAGCTTGTTGATGATCCAGCCCAGAATGTACGTGGCGACGAACGAATACCCCAGCACTGCGAAGGCGGCGACCGCCTGCCGCTGTAACTGGGTCCAGCCGCCGCCGAACAGCAGGCCGTTGCCGCCCCCCGAATTCACCGAGGCATCGGCGAAGAATCCGATGAGCAGCGTGCCCACCAGTCCGCCGACCAGATGAACGCCGACGACGTCGAGCGAATCGTCATAGCCGAAGACGAATTTCAGCCCCACCGCCAGCGCGCAGCACACACCGGCGGCGATCCCGATCGCCAGTGCGCCGATGCTGCCGACGAATCCGCACGCGGGCGTGACCGCGACCAGTCCGGCCACCGCACCGGACGCGGCGCCGAGGGTGGTCGGCCGGCCATCACGCAACTGCTCGACAATGATCCAGGCCAGCGATGCCACTCCGGTGGCAATTGTGGTGTTCGTAAAGGCGGTTGCGGCGAGATCGCCTGCGGCCAAGGCCGATCCGGCATTGAATCCGTACCAGCCGAACCACAGCAGCGAGGCGCCGAGCAGGGTGAAGGGCACATTGTGCGGCCGGGGAATGCTCCGCGGCCAACCGTGCCGGTTGCCGATCACCAGCACCATGGCCAAGGCCGCCGCACCGGCATTGATGTGCACCGCGGTACCGCCCGCGAAGTCGAATGCCTTCAGCCGGTTGTCGATCCACCCGCCCACATCCGAGGAGTTTCCGGCGCTGTCGGAGTTCGTGAACCCGCTCGCACTGAAAACCCAGTGCGCCACCGGGAAATACACCACGGTGCTCCAGGCCACGATGAACACCATCCACGCCCAGAACTTCGCCCGTCCCGCGATCGCGCCCGAAATCAGGGCGGTCGTGATGACGGCGAACATCAACTGGAACATGACGAACGCCATGGTCGGAATCTGATGCCCGGCGGGACCCGACAGCGTGCCCTGCGTATTTCGCAGGAACGCATGCGACATCTGCCCCACCAGGCCCTGATACGCATCATTTCCGAACGACTCGCTGTAGCCGTACAACAGCCACAGCGTCGTCACCGCGCCCAAACAGATGAAGTTCATCATCAGCATGTTCAGGACGCTCTTGCCGCCGACCATGCCGCCGTAGAAGAAAGCCAGCCCCGGCGTCATCAGCATCACGAGTGCCGCACTTGCCAGCACCCACGCCGTATCTCCCGAATTCACACTCGTACCTCATTACTCAACGGGATTCGCGTGAAGCATCGAGAGTGTCTGTTTCGCGCAGGCGGCCGATCGTGTTTCGGCTCAGTGAATTCCCGCCGCGTCCGCATTTTCGCCGATCGGCACCACCTCGACCGGAGCCTGGGGCCGGGCGCCCAGCAGACACGAGACGATTCCGATCACCAGGATCGCCGAGGGCAGCACCATCGACTGCGCCAGAGCCGTCGGATTACGGACTCGGCTGTGGCACATTCACGTGGCAGTCGCCGATCTTGGGATTCATGCCGAGGTAATTGAGCGGTCCGGCGAGGATGGTCACCGCGATGGTGCCTGTGCTCGCGCAATTGGTGGGCGCGCTGTCGTAGTAATGGCGCTGGCCGCCGGCGATGGCGCCGACGATGAGCCAGGCCAGGACCAGCACCATGAAGATGCTGCTCACTCCCGATCGACTGGCTCCACGCGCGCGCCAGCCATCGTTTGCGTATTCTCTCATTTTCCCAACTCCGGGTAATCGAATGTTGTACCGCGAGTGCCGATTTCGAAGATCGAAATCGGCACTCGGCGCATACTCCGGACCCTGTGATCCCGATATGAGCGGGGGCGGATCTGCTACCTCCCAAGTAGACGCCCCCGGGGACGCGGTGTCAACGGTGTAGGTCTACATCTGGAAGTATTGCTTCAACGATGTAGGTCTACGGTGTTGACGTACCGTTGTCAGGGGCGTCTACTGAAAGGTGCCACCGATCCGAGCGAAGGATTCGTGGACCGCGATGTTCATCACCGTTGATGTTCGGGTACTGGGCCGCCGCCGATTTCCTCTGGATCGAGGCACCACCAATGACCTCTCAGTCGACACTCGCCTCCCCGTCGCGGGCGCCCCGCACCCGCCGCGGCACCGACAGCTACGACAATCTCGAACCGCTGTTCGCTCGACTCGCGCAGCTGAGCGATGGCGACCCCCGCCGAAAACCCTTGCGGGACGACCTGATCGAGCGCTGCCTGCCCCTGGCGGAGAACATCGCCCGCAAGTACGCCGGCCGCGGCGAGAACTACGAGGATCTGCTGCAGACCGCCCGTGTGGGCATGGTGGTGGCGATCAACCGATTCGACCCCGACTTCGGCGCATCGTTCCTGTCCTTCGCAATACCCACGATCATGGGCGAGGTGCGCCGCCACTTCCGCGACTACACCTGGGCGGTCCGGGTACCGCGGCGGCTGAAAGAGCTGCAGCTCACCATCGGCCTCGCGATCGACCGGCTGTTCCAGCGGCTCGGCCACGTTCCGACCGCCGCGGAAATCGCCGAGGAACTCGGCGCCGACCCGGCCGAGGTCATGCAGGCGCTGATCGCGCGCAACGGCTACCGCAGCTCCTCGATCGACGCCTGCCTCGACAATGACAACGACTACACGCCGATATCGCTACTGGACGCCCTCGGCTCCGAACAAACGGACTTCCGTATGGTGGAGGACCTCATGGCGGTGAAGCCGCTGATCGAGGCGCTGCCCGAACGCGATCGCCAGGTGCTGATCATGCGATTCTTCGATACCCAGCCCCAAATCCGGATCGCCGAGACCCTCGGCGTCTCGCAGATGCAGATCTCACGCATCTTGTCCCGAGTTCTGAACTCGTTGCAAGAGCAGGCATTACGCGACTGATTGCCTTGATTGCCCTGCAGTGCAACGTCGATGGAACCGACGGCATAGTGTCCCTGGCCTCTCGGCCGCTCCGGCACACCCTCGCCGCCATCGCGTGGACGCTGACCTTCGCGTACATGGCGGCCGAGCTCACCACCGCCATCGCCTGGAAGACGGGCTACAGCTTTCGCTACGACACCATCAGCGATCTCGGTGTCACCGCCTGCACGCCGAGCATGTGCTCACCGCTGCATCTGCTCATGAACGCGACCTTCGTGGCGCTCGGATTGCTGACCATCCTGGGCGCCATCGGATTTCGCGACTACATCCCGCCCGGCCGGCGTCAGATATGGATCGTCGCGCTCGCGGTCGTCATCGGACTCAGTACCGCCGCGACCGGAGTATTTCCCTCCAACGACGGCATAGTCATTCACGGCCTGGCGGTGCTGCCCGCACTCGTCTCCCGGCATATCGTGCTGATCCTGCTGTCGATCTGGCTGTGGAAACAACGTCCCCTCGTCGCGGTCTGGTCGGCGGTCTGCGCCTCGGCGGGAATCACCGGCACGGTCCTGCTCATGATCGGTCTGCAAGTCGGCATTTCCGAACGACTCGTCTTCTACCCGCTGCCGGCCTGGATGGCCGTCACAGGCGCTGCCGTGGGGTTGCACGCAATCCGGAGAGCAATCTCACCGCTGTGGAACCCGGCGGAGCGCGCTCCCGTGTACGGGTAGGCTCAATAGGTGAAGCAACTAACCATCGGTGTAGTTGCGACCTCTCGCAAAGAGGACGAGCACCGACTGGCGATCCATCCCGCACACTTCGACCGGATCGACCCAACGCTTCGCAACCGTGTCTTCCTCGAGCACGGTTACGGTGACCGATTCGGCTACACCGACGAGCATCTGGCGCCGCTGGTAGGCGGCCATCGCACCCGCGAAGAACTGTTCGCCGAGTGCGACGTCCTGCTGCTGCCCAAGCCTTTGGCGGCGGACCTCGGGAATCTCCGCGCCGGACAGGTCGTCTGGGGGTGGCCGCACTGCGTTCAGGATGAGCAGATGACCCAGCTCGCCATCGACCGCGGGCTGACGCTGATCGCCTGGGAGGCGATGAATCACTGGACCAAGGAAGGCAACTTCAACGTCCACGTCTTCCACAAGAACAATGAGCTGGCCGGCTATTGCTCTGTCCTGCACGCACTGCAATTGCGCGGATCCAGCGGGGACTACGGCCGGCGGATGCGGGCGGCCGTGATCAGCTTCGGCGCCACCGCCCGTGGCGCGGTGCGCGCACTCTCGGCGCTCGGAATCAGCGATGTCACGGTGCTGACGCAGCGCAGCGTGTCCGCGGTCGCCTCACCTTTCGCGTCCGTGCGCATGCAGCACTTCGCGCGTGATCCCTCGAATCCCAGCCGCACGCTCGCCCTGAAGGCGCCGGAACCCGGACCGCTCGCGGAAATGCTGGCCCAGTACGACATTGTCGTCAACTGCATCCTCCAGGACACCGAGGAGCCGCTGATGTTCGTCATGAACGAGGATCTGCCGCTGTTCGCGCGCGGGACACTGTTCGTCGACGTCTCCTGTGACGAGGGGATGGGATTCGAATGGGCGCGGCCGACTTCGTTCACGGATCCGATGTTCACCGTCGGCGACGATCTGCACTACTACGGGGTGGACCACAGCCCGTCCTACCTCTGGAACTCCGCCACGTGGGAGAACTCCGAAGCGCTGCTGGAGTACCTGCCGATTGTGATGTCCGGTCCCGATGCCTGGGACGGCAACGAAACCGTCCGGCGCGCAATCGAAATCCGTGAGGGCCGGGTGCAGAATCTTCGGATTCTGTCCTTCCAGCGGCGTGCCGCGGCGTACCCCTACGCGGTCGCCTGACGGTCAGTTGTCGTCCGGAGTCGTTGCGGCGCAAAGCAATCGCTCCGCCAGCTCGCGGCAGCGAATCCGGAGTTCCGGCGGATCGAGTATTTCGAAATCGTGGCCGAGCAGGATCATGTGCATGAGCACTGAGTCGAGGTTCTCGGCGCCGCTGATCACTTCGCAGTGTTCGGTTCCCTGTGGCCGGACGACGGCCGCGGACGCTGGAATCTGCTCGCGCACAATATCGTTCGGGGCATGCACCAGGAAGTGCGCCTGGTGCGGGTACACCCGGCTGGCCACGCCCTCCTGTACGTAGGGTGCGGCGTCGGGTGCCGCGCGCGGGTGGAAATGCCAAGTGCGGGAGGAGACTTCGGTCATCCTGTCGACTCGGAAGTTGCGCCAGTCGTCGCGATCGAGGTCGTAGGCGAGCAGATACCAGCGCCGGTCGGAGGCGACCAGGCGGTAGGGCTCGACCCGCCGCCGGGCGTGGCTGCCGGAGGGATAGTCGAAGCCGGTCTCGACCCGATCGCGGCAGGCCCGGGCCAGCGTCATGAGCGCCTCGGGGTCGACCAATGCGCGGCCGCCGCCGAAGGACTCCACCGAGCCGGACAGCGCACGCACCTCGTGCCGCAACCTAATCGGCAATACCTGGTCGAGCTTCGTCAGCGCCCGCAGTGCGGCATCACCCGCCCCCGCGACCGCACCACCCGCACCGGCCAGCAAGGAGACCGCGGTGGCAATCGCCTCCTCGTCATCGAGCAGCAGCGGTGGCAACTCCTGCCCCCGGCCGAGTTGATATCCGCCGCCGACACCCTGACTGGCATGCACCGGATAACCGAGCGCCCGCAGCCGCTCGACATCCCGCCGCACTGTGCGGGGCGTGATGTCCAGCCGCGCGGCGAGCTCCGGGCCGGTCCAGACCTGACGCTGCTGCAGCAGCCCGAGCAGCGTGAGCACCCGCTCCGTCGTCCCGTGCCCGCCTCCCATATCGCCCACATTGCCAGAAATAGCGGACCGATGCAGTCCGCATTCGGTGTGAGGGTTGCTGCATGGACATCGACGAACTCGACTGGAACCGGACACTGCGCGAGCAGTTCGAGTTCCACTGGAACCACCAGCTCCGGGCCCGCCTCGACGGCCTCACCGACGACGAATACTTCTGGTCACCCGTGCCCGACGGCTGGAGCGTGCGCCCGCGCGGCACCTCGACTGCACCCATGCAGGCCGGCGCCGGCGACTTCACCGTGGATTTCGGCTACCCCCAGCCCATTCCCGCCCCCTTCACCACCATCGCCTGGCGCCTCGGCCACGTCATAGTCGGCGTACTCGCCACCCGCAACGCTTCACATTTCGGCGGGCTGGAGGTCTCGTACGAAACCTGGAAGTACGCCGGTTCGGCATCCACCGCCCTCGACCAGCTCGAGGAACAACTCGACCTCTGGCTGACCGGAGTCCGCAGCCTCGGCGAGTCCGGTCTCCAAATCCCGGTCGGCCCGAAAGAACCCTTCCCGGAACTGCGCATGTCCGACCTGGTCCTGCACATCCACCGCGAACTGATCCACCACCTGTCCGAGGTCTGCCTCCTGCGCGACCTGTACCTGCACACCGACCCCAGCGCCCGTGGAGAAAACCGATGATTGAGAAACCGATCCACCTGGACCCCGCAGACCTCCACTACAACCCCGCCTTCACCCAGGGCGTCATAGCCCCCGCCGTCCGCACCCTCTACGTCGGCGGCCAACTCGGCACCGACAGCACCGGCGCCGTGCTCGAAGGCATTGCCGCTCAAACCGTTCAAGCCATGAAGAACGTCCTGACCGTTCTCGCCGCCGCCGGTACCGGACCCGAAAACGTCGTCAAACTCAACATCTACCTCGTCGCCGGCGTCGACGTACAAGCGGGATTCGCTGCCTCCCAATCAGTCTGGGGCAACCACCGCACCGCCATCACAGTCATCTCCACCGCAACCCACGCCCGCCCCGGCGTACTGGTAGAGATCGACGCCATAGCGACCATCCCCGAATAGGACAAACCCAACAGGCCCCACGATCTGCACGGTGATTCCGAACCTCGGGCAGGTAACCCCCCGAGGTTGTACCTACAACAATCCCGAGCAGTTTGGCTCCGTCGTGGCGTGGGTACCACTGAACCTGGCGACTGCGTCGCAGGTCAGGGTGGAGAGGCGCCCCCGGAGGGGCACGATACACATGGGAACAGGACCGGCCAGCATCTTCTTTCTGGCCGACTGGTCATCGAAGCCGATTTCGCCCTGAGCAGCGGCAAGCGCTAGGAGGTCATCAACGGGAGACTTCCTAGTCGCGGTGGGCCGTTGCCGAGGCTCGGGGTCGGCTATTTCTGTCGCGACACCTGCCATCTGGTGATCTCCCACAACGCCTCGGCGTGACGGCGCGCGAGCATTTCACCGTGGTGTCCCTCGGCGATCACGATCTCGAACTCCGCATCCAACGGCTCACTGCGGCGGTCACCGCGAACCCGCGGCGACGAGCCTTGGGGTACATCGTTGTCGGCCCCGCGGTAGGAATGCCCACCGATCACTGGTGGTAGCCATCCGATTCCGGTTAGTGGGCCGGTTCGATCGGTCACCGCTCGATGGCCCTCATCCTGGCTCTACTGGACTCGAGTGCGCGCTATTGCCGAATTGAGGTCATGCACCCAGCCCTGTGAGCACCGGCAAATCGATTGATTCCCGACCTAATAGTGGGTATCGGTGAACTAGGCACTGATCCGGTCGGCGAGCAGATCGGTGACGGTGTGTGGTTCGCGGCCCAGGAGCTCGCCCAGTAGGGGGTCGGTATCGGCGAAGTCGCCGTTGCGTGCGGCGTGGAACATGGCTAGCAGCATGTGGGCCATGTGCTCGGGTGTGCCGGTAGCGATACGGTCGGCGAGCCACTGCTCGTCGTCGACGACGACTCGGGTGATATCGCTGCCGGTGAGTTCGGTTGCGGCCGTGGCGATGTCGTCGAAGGTGACGGCATCACGCGTGGTGAGTGTGACGGGGCCGTCGAAGGCGCGCTCGCCGGTCAGGATGATCGCGGCGGCCTCGGCCACGTCGGCGCGGTCGGTCCAGGACACGGGCCCGTCGGCCGGTGCCGCGATGACGCCGGTCTGTTGCCAGGGGCCGAGTAGCCAGTCGAGGCTGTGGGCGTAGAACCCGTTGCGCAGTGAGGTCCAGGCGATTCCCGATTTCGCGAGCAGCGCTTCGGTCTCGGCGTGCTCGTGTGCCGGGGCGAACGGGCTCTCCCCGCGTGCGTTCTGGTGACTGGTGTAGAGAATGCGCTGTGCGCCTGCAGCGGTCGCCGCGTCGATCACGTTGCGGTGCAGTCTGATTCCATCGCTGTCGGGGTTGTTCTGGGACACCAGCAACACCTGGTCGGCGCCCTCGAATGAATCACGGAGTGCGGCCGGGTCGTCGTAGGAGCCGTACCGCACGCGCACACCACGGTCGGCGAAGTGCTGTGCCTTGGCGACGTTTCGGACGCTGACGCCGATCCGGTCTGCGGGGATTCGCTCGAGCAGGTGTTCGACGGTGGCACCGCCCAAGGCGCCGGTGGCGCCGGTGATGACGATCATGAATGTTGACTCCGTTGTGTCGGGGAGCGGTATCGAAACATCCACTCCGAGATCTGGATTGGGTCGAGCGTCGAGTCGGGGATGCTTCACCGCCGAATCAGCGGGAGCAGAATGTCGTCGACGATGTGCTCGACGAAGCTGTGATCGGCGGGCTCCCCTGCGACCACGAGCCGGTGCACGATGAGCGCTGGGACGATCTCGGCGAAGAGTTCGGCCGCTCCGGGGGTGAGGTGTTCGTTCGGCGCGTCGCCGAAGGGCTGTTCGGTCATGACGGCTTCGTCGCGTCGCAGGATCCGCCGCATTTCCGTTGCCAGGTCCGGATCGCTTCGCATTCCGGTGAACAGGGCACCGAGCAGTCCTATCTCCTGCTCGGCGATCTGCTGGGCCAGCCATCCTGCGGTCTGGAGCAGGGCGTGCCGGAGATCGCTGTTGCTGGTCGCGGGCGGAACACTCGCGGCGCGGCGGTCGACCGCCGCGGCCACCAGCGCGGCCTTGCCGGGGTAGCGCCGGTAGATAGTGGGTTTGCCGACACCGGCTTCGGTCGCGACCGACTCGATGGACAGCTGGTCGTATCCGACCTCGACCAGCAGTTTCAATGTCGCGTCGAGGATGGCAAGATCTCGGGCCGCGTCGCGCGGTCTGCCTCGGGCGGGCCCTGGGTCCGGACTGCCGGTCACATTCACCTCCATTAACAAAACGGAACGGGAACGTAATTTAATATAGCCTCGATGCGCCGAAGATCAACCTCGATTCAGTCACACCGGACAGAGATGCCCTATGACAGGTGGACGTATGTAGAGCACGAGTGAGGACCGCCGGAACAGCGGGGGTGCGCATCGACCACGCTGCCGGGCGAGCCGCCGGCGTGGTTTGCCTACTTTGATCAGTCGTACTTGTCGGCGAAACCGCGCATTGCTTCCGCGAGCTCGGCTCTGGTGCCTACCGACCCTCGTGAGGCCGTTCGGATCGGGCGTGGCGCCCTGGACATCACAGCCGATCTCGCCTCACGCCGGAGCCTGTCGTTCCTGCGCGATCTGCGTTACCCATTGCATGGCACGCATCAGCGGGGGCACTCGGCGTTTTCGGTGGGATCAGCCCAGCGCCTCCGCGATCAGCCGGGCAAAGTTGACCTCGCCGAGCCGTGTTGGATGCAGGGGAACCACGCCGGAACCGGCCGGGACGATGGCCACGGTCCAGTTGCTGGGCGGATTGCAGCCGTCGTGGCCGGCGCCGGGACCGATGAAATCAACGTAGTCCGCCCCGCTTTCGGAGGCGATGGTGGCGGTCATCGCGCCGAGATGGTCCATCAGGCCCTGAAGGTAGTCGGCATCCTCGGGCCAGTAGGGCGCGATCGGATAGCAGCCACCGGGCTGAATGTAGTTGCCGTAGCTGGTGAGCACGATGCGCGCATGCGGTGCGCGGTCGTGCACGGCCGCGATGACTGCGGCAATTTTGGGTCCGACTGCATCGATGGCAGCAGTGCCCGAATCGGTGCCACTCGCGGAATTGCGTGCCTTGCAGGAGGTTCCACTCGGCGCGGGCAGCGGATTCAGGCAGCCGATGGCGACGCTGGTCAGTTTGGCGTCGTTCGCGCCGATGGTGATCGTTACCAGGCCGGTGTCCGCGGTGACCGCGTCGATCTGGATCGGCACCCCGTTCTGCGGTGTGCTCAAAATGTTGTCGGTAGTCGCGCTGCTACAGGTGACATCGCGGAAGGTGCTCGCGTTCAGGGTTTTCGCGAGCAGGTGCGGGTAGTTCTGATCGGACCGGAAGCATGGATACAGCGCCTCCTGATCCGGAATCAGCGGACCCGCAGCCAGTGAATCACCCAGCGCCACATAGTTGATCGGGTCTTGCGCGCCGGCTGAGCCGGCCGTGTTCAACGCACCGGCGAATCCGGCCACCAGTGCGACCGGCAAAACCGCCCGTGCCAGACGAGGCCGTCGACGATTCGGCACAAGTCTCGTGTCGCTACATTTTGACGATTGCATGTATCTCCTCGTTTGCCTTAGCCATCGGGCACCCACACGGTGGCGGTGCTACACGCCAGAAATCGCACGCTGTTGCCGAGCTCTGGACATGCGAAGCCGCAACGCTCGGTTCAACCTGCCGGTTGTCCGGTCGATGACGGGGTCGTCGCCTTCACCGCCGCGACGATGATGTCGGCGATCGCTTCCATGCCGGACAGCGTGGGATGGAAGGGCACCAGGGTATCGCCGGGGATGGCTGGTTCGATCCAGCGTTGATCGCCGGCGCAGGAGTCGTGACCGATACCCGGGGTGCGGGTGTCGATATAGGTCGCACCGGCGCGCTCCGCCTCGCGGCGTACGACATCGTTGAGCAGGTCGTAGCGTTGCTGGATATTCGTCGCACCGGCCGGCGTCAGGAGGGCAGCCGCGCAGCCGGTGTCACGTACATAGGTGGTCCAGCCGTCGACGTAGATGCGGGCTTGCGGTGCGCGACTGTGGATTTCCGATAGTGCGGCACCGAACTCGGGGCCGATCGCCTCGGTGCGAGCCTGCCAATTGTCTAGTTCCGCAGCACAGGTGCCGTTCGACCCTGGTGCGATCATGCATGCGAGATGGCTTTTCCACGTGGCGGCGTCATTCGCGCCGATATGCACGGTCACGAGTCGCGTATCGGGGCCGAGTGCGTCGAATTGCGGTGGTATGAAGCCGAATTGGCGTCCAGTCAGATCGCCGATCTCCGCTGAGCTGCAGGTGCGGTCATCCAGGCGTAGACCAAGTTTCCGGGCGACGAGCTTGGGGGTGTTGCGAGTGGACTGGGCGCACGCCAACGGAGCATCGGGATCGAAGAACTGCACACCAGTGGTGGCCGCGCCGGAATCTCCGAGGGCGACGTATTCCTGTCCACCGAGCGCGGTTTCGTGCCCGAACGGCTGCGCGGACGCGGTTCCGGTTGCGCCCGCCGTGACGAAGACGCCGAGGGCCAGGACGGTGGCCGTCCGGCGATACCGCGTTCTCCGTACTGCGATCCGATGATTCGATCGTGTCACGGTAGTGCCCTCACCTGCTCGGCGGCGCGGCACCGAGTCCGCGCCGACTCCATGTTGAGACAATACTGTCTCAACAATGTGCGAGACCAATTTTGACTCAATGTGGTGTGAGTCACAATATCGTCACGCGGAGTGTGGTTCGCCGGGGTCCAATCCCGCTGTCATCGCAACCAGGACGTCGACCAGTGTGTTCACTGAAGGGCGCGGGTCGGGCTGTGCGATCCATTCGTGCACCAATCCGTTTACCGCGCCGATATGCGCCGCTATGGCCAGGGGGTAGCCCCCAATGGGCTCGCGCCCGGCGCCTATCAGGGCACGCAGCATCGTTTCCACAACTGCGGCCCAACGGTGCCGAGTCGCACGGCGATGGTCCTCGACCCGCCTACTCACCCCGACGATCTCCACGAACGCCAACTGCGCACGCCTCCGATCCGCACCCATATATCCCAGATGCGCGGCCAGTACGGCCGCGACGGCTTCGCGCGGCTCGACCGCTGTCAGCTTGTCGGTCGCCGCCAACACTGTGTCGTGTGCCTGGTCGTGGATCCGGTCGTACACCGCGATCAGGAGTTCTTCCCGATCCTGGAACTCCTCGTAGAACTGCCGCCGCGAAAACCCCGCCACCCGCAGCACATCGGCTACCGAACTGTTCGCGTACCCCTGATCGGCGAAAACCTGCAACGCGGCATCGAGAAAACGTGCACGGCGCTCGGCCTCGCGCTCCGCTGTAGATTTTCCGAGATACGTACGAGAACCGCGTGTCGTCACCTCGCCGAGCCTAGTGACGCCCTCTTCGCCTGCTTCACCCGAAACCAAGCAATCCTCCGAATATCCGCTGATGTCTCCGGGCTCGAGTGTGGTTCATGGTCGGCATAGGAGCCGTGCCCCGCGCACACACCGCGGTCGCGAAACGCTCTGCCTTGGCGGTGTTTCGGACGCTGAATCCAATTCGGTCTGCGGGAATCCGCTCGAGCAGCATTGACAGGGATAGCGCTCGATCTGAAAGTGATCGATCACGTCCGCGATGGCGCCAACACGCGCAGTGCTGCCATCCCGCAATGACTTGGATACCGTCTCGACCGAGTTCAGCCCCGCGAAAAGCGCACCCCTGCCGAATCGGGCCACCAGATGTGCTGGACCAAGCATCGGCTGCCATCTACAGCTACTAACGCTGATCCCGCAACGCACTGAACTGCCGCACGGTGCGCGCAAGGGCCTGTTTGCCGGACGGATTGCCGGTCAGTCGGCGTTCGATGTCTATGAGCTGGCTACAGTTCTGATCTGCGCAGCGAGGTCGGCGAGATCGACCGCGCGTGTGGTGTCGACGACGACAGTCGGCGCCAACCCGAGCGGTGTGGCGTGCGTTGCCCAGTCGTCCCAATGTTGGGCCAGGCGTTGCTCATCCCGGTAGAAGGCCGGCCGATGACGGGACGCGTAGCGTGCTCGCGCGATCTCGGCGGGGACCTCACACCAGATCTCGACGACCCGGCGAGTCCCGACCTGCTCGATTCCCGCTTGCGCGAAGGCAAGATCACGTGGCTTGAACCACCAGGAATCTATAACCACATCGACCGGTGATATCTGAGCCAGCTTCCACGTCGTGTCCATCGCGATCCCACCGAGTTCCTGTGCCCCGGCTGCATCTTCGAGGCACCCGACCAACGCCTCTTTGACGGTGTCCTTGGATAGGAACCAGGCGTCCACGGTTCGGGCCACTGCGCTACCCAGGGTTGTCTTGCCCGAGCCAGGTAGGCCGTTCACGAGTACGAGGAGTCGGTCCATCGAACGATCATGACCGACGCCGAACGCGGACGGGCCGAACGCACTATCTTGCCGATTACACGACGTCTCGAACCTGCCTCGCTGGCATGGGATCTCACCGGCGAGGCAGGGCGGATTCGGGGTATCGAAGCTGCTCTGCAAAGAGTCGCGTCCGATGAACCGTCGGGGCCGCCTTGTGTTCTTGCCCCGGATAGCGGGCTGCTTCGAGGAGTCGTCAGGGCGGGATCGCCGCAGTTCGCCGCCGATGCTGCCCCGGATAATCGGTCATTATCCGGGGCAACCGGTGTGGCTCAGTCGACCTGTGTGTTCGCCCGCTTGGGCAGGAAGAACAGCAGGGTCCACATCAGGGCGAGCAGGCCCACGACCCACCACAGCACGGTGATGAATCCGTCGCGGTTGAGTCCGGCCTCGGGTGAGCCGCCGGTGAGGGCGAAGAACACCAGTGCGGTCAGCGCGGTACCCAGGGCGATGCCCAGGTGCATGGCGGTGTTGAACAGGCCCGAGGCGGACCCGGCGTCGGCGTGTGGGACCTTGGCCAGGGTCATGTCGGCGAGTGGGCCGCTGACCATGCCGAGGCCGAAGCCGATCAGGACCACCGGAGCGGTCATCGCCACGAGGGTCAGTCCGCCCGCAGCTGTGTGGGCTTGGAGTGCGTAGCCGGCCATCGCGGCGAGGGTGATCAGGACCCCGGTCTGGGGCAACCGGCGGGCGAAGCGGCCGCCGCTCTTCGCCGCGATCGTCGCCCCGGCCAGCTCTCCCAGCGACAGCAGCACGAAGGCCAGGGCCGCGTGGAAGGGGCTCATGCCCAGACCGCGCTGCAGGTAGAGGGTCCAGGTCATGAAGAACAGCCCGCACAGCAGGCCGTGAATCAGTTGCGCGGCAGTGCCGCCGCGGAACTGCGGGGCCTGGAACACAGACAGGGCCACGAGCGGGGAGTTGCCCTGCTTGCGGCGCTGCTGGTGCAGGAAGACGCCGAGCGTGACCACGCCGGTGGCGAGCATGGCGAAGCACCACAGCGGCCAGTGGTGGGTGTGTCCCTCGGTGAGCGGGAACAGGATCGACACGATCGCCAGCGCGGACAGCAGCATGCCGGTCAGGTCGAGCCGGTCGGCCTTGCGGACGCTCGACTCGGGAATGAACTTGCGCCCCAGCAGGAATACCGCCAGCCCGACGGGCACGTTGACCAGGAAGATCGGCCGCCACGACAGCCTGAACAGGTCGGCCTCGGTGAGCAGGCCACCCATCACCGGACCCAGCACGTTGGCGATCGACAGGACAGCCCCGTAGAGACCGAACGCTTTACTGCGGTTCTCCCCGTCGAAGGTGACATGGAGGCTGGCCAGGACCTGCGGGATCATCAAGGCCACCGCCACGCCCTGCAGGATGCGGGCGCCGATCAGCATGCCCGGACCGCCAGCCAGGCCGCACAGTAGCGAGGCCGTGGTGAACGCGACGGTGCCGATGAGCAGGATCCTGCGGCGACCGTAGATGTCACCCAGACGCCCGCCGGTGATCAGCCCGATGGCGATGGGCAGGGAATAGCCGGTGGTCAGCCACTGCACTGCGGCCGGACCAGCACCGGTCGACTCCTGTATCGCGGGCAGGGCGGTCAGCACGACCGACTGGTCGAGGATGTCCATGAGTTCGGCGGCCAGGAGCACCACCAGGGCGATCCGGGCAGCCAAAGCCATCTTGGGTGGACGACCCGATGGGGGGTGAGCTGAAAGCTCGGTGGTGTCCTGCGGCTGCTTGCCGAGCGCGGAGGAAGACACGAGAGGAACTCCTGTTCCAAAGGAAACGGGGAGCCTGACCGTCAGCCGTGCCGGGGCCGGAAAACAGAGAACCCGGGGCAGACGGCAGAGCTGCACCCGGGAAGACGGAAACTGCGGGAGGGCGACGCAACTCAAGCCAGCACGACGTCCGTCCCCTGGACACGTTCGAACTACACAGAACGTGGGGAACACGGACGACTACAGGGCCTGGGCGATCGCGCACCACCTCGCATCCACAACAGTAGGAACCAGAAAGTCTCAACAAGCCGCCGAAGGAGACCTCCGGACAAGCACTCGGCCAAGATACGGCATTCGGTGCGCCCCGCGCACACCGGAAATGCTGTCCCGTCCGCATCCATCCGCCCATGAGCAGGCTGTCTTATGTCTGACGAGTGACCGAAATCGCCGCCGGAGTCCGCTGCGGGGCAGATCACCAATACTGGGCACACGCCATCAACCGTTGGGCGTTGCTCACGGTAGCGGTGGTATGCGAACCGACTACGCCGCGACCTACTCACCATTCTGCCAAGTAGCCGCTTACGGCGTTGATCGAAGCGGCCACGCGGCACGCCCAAAGATCAACAGGTGGAGGCCATCTCGGTCATCGGCAACGCACTGTCATGCCGTTGCGACACGAGGTCGCACGATGCGAGTGAACTCGAAGATAGGAGGGCCGAATTCGGTTTCGGCTGTGTGAGTTTCGGGCTCGTGCTCGATGCCCGGCCCCAAGCCGACGCGATGGATCGTGCGCCGCTACTTCGGTGAGTTCAATAAGTCCCGGCGAGACCGGTGGGTATTCGGTGACCGTGACAGCGGTGCCTACCTGCTGAAATTCGCTTGGACCAGGATAGTTCGGCACCAGATGGTCACGGGCACAGCATCGTCCGATGATCCCGCCCTCACCGACTACTGGAACACCCGGCGGCGCAAAGGAATACCGCTGCCTATCGACAGCGCCCGGCCTACCAGGCATGGCCGCGAACGCGGTTCGTGCTCGTCCGGAGTTGCGGCGTCGTATCCGTGTGCGGAGGCGAGCTAGTGAATCCCCCCGCGACATACCGAGATTCGCATGTTTCTAGGTCAATTGACCGACGTGCTGGCTGATATCTGCGGACAATGGTCGGGCGAGTAGGGCTCGATGTCGCCCTTTGGTTCACACACTGACGATCCAGTTTCCTTGTCTCTCAGACGAATAGGTGATCACCATGACTACTTTGGGCTATGCGCACGGTGATGAGGACGGCCCGATCACCTACTCTGTCTATGCAGTGCCGGAGGGCACAAGCTACAGCGACGCCGTCGCGGAGGCTCAGCGGACAGGTGCAAGGCTTGTTGCCTGCGACAGTATCCTGAAGCGCCCGGGGTCGGATAACAGCGGATCTGTACTCTCCGGGATGGCTCCCGTCAACCTGCAGGGTCTGAGCGAGAATCTTGGTCTCTCCTGCCGACCCGCCCAAGAGTTCGACTTCCCGGCCTGACGGTATCTGCGGTGCCCGGTCCCGCGAGCGCTGGCATGAAGCGCTCGCAGGGTCTGCGCCCGCTTCCAGGGATGCACGCCCCGCCGCCCTGTAAAGCCGCGTGCCGCGCAGACCGAACCGGCCAGCGCGGTGCAGCGGAAGATCAACTGGCAGTGCTCATCCGAGGCCGGCGGAACGCGCCATGTTGCCGAGTCCCGGTCATTTGCCGGTAGGGCTGTTTGTGCGGCGTCGCCGGTAATGCGCGGATGCGGCGACGCGGTCGTTGCAGCCGTCACAGCAATATTTGCGGGTGCCCGGGCGGGTGCGATCGACGAAAACGCAGTCGCACGGGGTCGCCGCGCAGACACCCAACCGCAGGATTCCGTGCAGGACAAGGTGCGCAGCTACTGCGGCAACGATCCGCGCGGCGAGCGCGTCGAACCCGCGAGAGCACCCGTCGGGGTGGACTCGGATCGACCCGTCACCATCTTGTGACAGCCGGGGGACCGCCGCGTACCGGGTCAGCAGTGCATTGGCCAGAGCGGTTGCCCGGGCCTGGTCCTCGCATTCGAAGAGGGGGCGTAGCTGCTCGCGCAGAGTGCGCAGCCGATCGAGATCGGTATCGGCGAGTTCGGCCGCCAACCGGCTTTCACCGCCGTGCCTCAAGACGGTTCGAAAATGCTCGGTGTTCGTCAGCCTGTCGGGCGGATCGGCCAGCAGATAGACGGTGTTGATCAGCTCGACACCGAGGTCCAGGTCGTTCACGCAATCATCTTCTCCTTGACCGTCACCTAGCACACACTCTACCATTCTCAGTAGTTAAACGTCTTTAACTACTGAGAAGGATTTGATGTGAGCACTCCCCTCGTCGCGCTCCCCGCGGCCCTGCACGCCGACGGACCGGATCCCGCATATGCCGACCAACTAGCGCTGTTCGGCCAGTTCATCGGATCCTGGCGGATAGACAATCGTCTCCGAGATCGAGACGGTGAATGGTCGACCTACCCCGGACGCTGGGATTTCGGCTGGACACTCGGCGGCCTGGCCATCCAGGACGTCCTCGACTGCCCGACCGCTCCGAATCGCTACCCGGGCACCACGATCCGCTGCTACAACCCCACCGCGAACGCCTGGCACGCCGTCTGGCTCGACCCCCACTCGGGCCTGTACGTGACGCTGAAGGCCAGCACCGACGGCGCGGAGATCGCCCTCGATGGCACCACCAACAAGGGGAGCGAGGTGCATTGGAAGTTCTTCGACATCGCCGATACGAGCTTCCGCTGGCAGGGCTATCTCGCCAACGAGGGTGGCTCCTTCGAGCTCGCGCAGGAAATGACAGCGCATCGAATCTGATTCGGCCCCTGCCTCGTTCGGGTATCAGCGCGGGCCGTGCACCCCTGAACCGAGGGCACGCAATCCGATCAAGGCACCCTTGGCGAACATAAACAGAAGGGATGACCCGCCGGGTCGAGCAGGACCCGGCACTTGTCGGGCGCCGGCTGATGGTCGCAACGCCTGCCCCCCAGTCGCACCGCTTCGGCCTGCGCGGCATCGAGATCGGAGACCGAGAGATCGAGATGAATCTGCTTCGGTGTGCTTTCATCCGGCCAGGACGGCGGCTGGTAGTTCGGTATCCGAATGGCCGTGATGGTCAGATGCGGAAGCCTGACGCTCACGAACTTCTCGGTGCTGACAGCAATCACGCCGCCGAGCAACTCGGCCCAAAAGGTCGCGAGGACGGCCGGATCGTCACAGTCGATGGTGATGGATCCCAAGTGCGCTACAGCCACCGCGCAATACTAGAACGCGTTTCATATCTGTCGAAGCGGCACCGCACGCTCATGCCGCGTTGAGCGCTGTTCGAACCGGCGAGCGCAGGTCGGCGGAAGGTCAACTGCCCGTGTTCATTCGAGGCCGGCCGGACGCACCATCATGCCGAATGCCGTGTAGCGAGAAGGTCAGGAATCATCCACGCCCGGTGGATGATTCGATCGCGATACCTGGCGGTCAGTCGCTGTCGTGACTGCTTTTGAGGGTTTGTTGTAGTTCGCTGTTGATGCGTTGGGCTTCGGTGAGTTGGTCTTCGAGGATCGCGATCCGGTAGGCGGCTTCGAGTCAAAGCTGATCTCCGAGTCGTGCTTTCCGATGCGCATCGCCGGCTCGTGTTTCTACGGTCGCGCGGGCATACCGACCGATCATTTGGCGAGCCAGTTGTGGGCGAAGAAGTGGCAGTGCTGGCGAGTGCAGCCTGGCAGGCGGTGTCGTTCAGTGTGAGTCGAAGCGGAGTCGCTCAACAGGCTGGCCGGTTACCTCTGCGATGAGCTCGAAGTCTTTGTCGGCGTGTAGGACTACGAGTTTTGCTTGTTCTGCGGTCGCGGCGATCAGTAGGTCGGGGATTGACGGGGCGCGGTGTTGTCCGTGGTCTGCGAGTCTCCGAAGTACCTCTACCGCACGGTTTTCCGCTGCCGGTGTCATGTACTCGATCGGCATCTGTGCGAGTGGGGGGAGGTCGAGGAGTTCTGTGAGGTCGGAGGCGGACCTTGCTGAGTAGCCGGTTTCGAGCAAGGTGACGGTCGAGATCCGGATCAGACCTCGTTCGATTCGCTTCGCCCATTCGCTGGCGTCGGGGGACTGGCCGAGACGTACCAGGGCAGACTTGTCGATCAACCAGGGGCGGCCGCTCACGACCATGCTTGGCCCATTACTTCGGGATCGTTGAGGTCCTGGGCGAGCTCGCCCAGGCGGCTGAGGTCCCCTGTTGTGACGGGGGTGGTAGGCCGGAAGTCTCTGCTGAGCCATCGCCGAAGGAACTCGGTGCGGGAGACGCCCATCTCTCGGGCGCGTCGATCGATCTCCTCGATCGCAGGCTCGGGTACGTCGCGAATCAGGATATCTGTCATGGCACCCACCTCCTGATATCAATGATATCAGCGAAGCTTCTGGCCATCGTTGGAATCTGATGGCCTGAGGATCTCCGGCGAGGGGCCGACTCGGGTCCTCGCCGACAACAAATCCCTAGCTGTTTCGTCGCCGCGTGGTGTGGGTACCACTGAACCTGGCGACTACGTCGCAGGTCAGGGTGGAGAGGCGCCCCCGGCAGGAATCGAACCTGCGACCTAGGGATTAGAAGGCCCTTGCTCTATCCAACTGAGCTACGGAGGCAGTGCGGGGCATCGTGGGCGATGCGGCCACCAAACACCTTGACCCATATTGATCGTGGTGTCCAGCGCGATAAGTATAGCGAGCGTCCAGATCGTGATTGCTCGGTTGCCTAGCAACCGTTCGGCGCGTCGGGCGGGTAGTGCAGACCAGAAGACCGTAAACCCCCGGGGAGTCCGGACGCTTACTCCGAACTACCCTGGGCGTATGTCGTCACCGCAGGACCCGCCCGCAGCCACTGACGCCTCAGCGAATCGGACGAGTTCTGGGGTGACATTCACGGCGATCGCCGCCATGGGTGGCGCGATCACCGCGGTGGTGGCGGCGATGGTGGTCGGGCTTTCGGCGTCGCAGGCGCTGAGTTTGCTGGGCATTCCGGATCCGGGGCCGCTGACCACCTACGGACTGCCTGCCGTGCGGGCCGTTGCTGATCTTGCTGCGGCAGTGACCGTCGGGTCGCTGCTGTTCGCGGCGTTCTTCGTACCGCCGCAGCCGAACGGGCTGCTCGATGTCGGCGGGTATCGCGCGTTGCGACGGGCGGGGAACGCGGCGCTGGTGTGGGCGGCTGCCGCGGCATTGCTGGTACCGCTGACACTGTCGGACACCACCGGGCAACCATTCCAGAACTCGCTGCGCCCGGAAGCGGTGTGGCGCGCCGCCGATCAGGTCGATGTGGCCGGGTCTTGGCGATTCACAGTGTTTTTCGTGGTGGCGCTCGCGGTCGGCTGCCGGGTGGCACTGCGCTGGGGCTGGACGCCGCCGCTACTGCTGCTCTCGGTGGTGTCGCTGCTGCCGGTTGCGCTCACCGGTCACTCGTCGGCAGGTGGTGCGCACGATATCGCCACCAATAGTTTGATCCTGCACCTGCTTTCGACCTGCTTCTGGGTGGGCGGATTGTTCGCGGTGCTGGCCTACGCGCTGCGCGAGGGCAAATACACCGCGCTGGCCGCCCGCCGATTCTCGAAGGTCGCCACTGTTTCCTATGTGATGATCGCCATCAGCGGTGTGATCAATGCCTGGATCCGGGTGCCGTGGGCGGATCTGTTCAGTACTACCTATGGCCGGCTCGTCGTCGCCAAGGCGACCGCGTTGATCGTGCTCGGCATCATCGGTTTCCTGCAGCGGCAGCGTGCGCTGCCCGCACTCGACAAGGATCCGAACGATCGCGGCGCGCTCATCCGATTCGCGGGTGTGGAAGTGCTGATCTTCGCGGCCACCATCGGACTCGCTGTCGGCCTGGGCCGCACGCCGCCGCCGGATCTGCGCAAGATTCCGACGCCCGCCGAGGTGGAGATCGGCTACAACCTGGCCGGACCGCCCAGCGTCATGCGTCTCGCGTTCGACTGGCGCTTCGATCTGATGTTCGGGACGCTCGCGATCGTGCTGGCTGTCCTCTATCTCTTGGGTGTGCGGCGGCTGCGCCTGCGCGGTGACGCGTGGCCGGTGGGCCGGACCATCTCCTGGATTTCCGCGTGTGCGGTGCTGTTGATCGCGACGAGTTCCGGCATCGGCCGGTACGCGCCGGCCATGTTCAGCGTGCATATGGGTCAGCACATGATGCTGTCCATGCTCGCCCCGATCCTGTTCGCGCTGGGCGGTCCGGTGCTGCTGGCCCTGCGCGCGCTGACGCCGGCCGGTCGTGATGCGCCTCCGGGACCGCGCGAGTGGATTCTGGCGGCCGTGCACAACCCGGTGTCGCGCTTCATGACTCAGCCGGTGGTGGCCGCGGTCTTCTTCGTTTCCGGTTTCTATGTGCTGTATCTGGGCGGCGTCTTCGATCAGTTCGTCGGCTCGCACGGCGCGCACATTCTGATGAATGTGCACTTCCTGCTCAGTGGCTACCTCTTCTACTGGGTGGTCATCGGCATCGATCCCAAGCCGCGGCAGGTGGAACCGCTCACCCGGCTGGGCATGGTGTTCGGATCGCTGCCGTTCCATGCTTTCTTCGGTATCGCGCTGATGAGTATGGAAACCGTGCTGGGCGGCTGGTTCTATCGGGCGCTCGGCCTGGGCTGGAACAACAACCTGCTCGAGGATCAGCACACCGGCGGTAGCCTCGCCTGGGCCAGCGGTGAAATCCCTTTGGTGGTGGTGATGCTGGCACTGCTCATCCAGTGGTCACGCAGCGATAAGAAGCTGGCCACGAGGATCGACCGTGCCGCCGACCGCGACGACGATGCGGAACTCAATTCGTACAACGCCATGTACGCCGAGCTCGCCAGGCGTGATCGAGAGGTACGCAAGTGAGTGACGTCGCCCAGGCGACCGGGAGTATCAAGCGGCTCTATCGATCCGATGTGCGGCGGGCGCGCCGCCTGCTCTACGGGCAGATCCGCAAGACGCCCGTGTTCCATACCGAGATCCTGGGCCCGCGCGGCCCGGTCCCGGTCACCTTGAAGCTCGAATATCTGCAGCACGGTGGCACCTTCAAGGTGCGCGGCTGCCTCAATGCGCTGCTGCAGGCCCGGGCCGGCGGCGGCAGCGTGGTGATCGCCTCCGGCGGCAATGCGGGTATTGCTGCGGCACTGGCCAGTTCGCTGCGCGGACTGTCGTGCACCGTGGTGGTACCGGAGTCGGCGCCGCATACGAAGGTCGCGGCCATGTGGTCGCACGGCGCCGAAGTGCTGTGGCACGGAACGACTTACGCCGAAGCGCATCGCTATGCCAGCCAGTTGGCCAAGGAGCGCGGGGCCATGCAGCTGCACGCCTACGATCTGCCGGAGATCGTGGCGGGTGCGGGCGTGGTCGGGCTGGAGATCGAGGAGCAGGTGCGGGGCCGGCCGCCGGTGCTGGTCGCGGTCGGCGGCGGGGGACTGGTTGCCGGGATCGCGGTGGCATTGGGCCTGCGAGGCCGGGTGATCGGGGTGGAACCGCAGGGTGCGCCGACCCTGCACGCCGCGCTGGCGGCGGGGCGCCCGGTGGACGTCGATGTGTCGAGTGTGGCCTCGGATGCGCTGGGCGCCAGCCGGATCGGCGATATCGCCATGGAGGTGGCGCAGCGATACGCGGTGCGATCGGTGCTGGTCAGCGATGATGCGATCGTGATGGCGCGCGAGTATCTGTGGCGGGAATTCCGGATCGTCGTGGAGGCGGCCGGGGCTACGGCGCTGGCCGCCATTCAGAGCGGCGCGTACGTACCCGCACCGGGGGAGCGGCCGGTGGTCGTGCTCTGTGGTGCGAACACCGATCTCACGACGCTCTGATTCTCCGCCTGTTCACATCGCCCCAAGTTATCCACAATCGTGGAAATGCGCTGGTGCGCAGATCGTGCGCACGTCACGCTTGAAGAGGAAGAGGGGACCGCGAAAGAGCAAGGGGGATGGCGATGTACGAGGCGAACACCGCGGTGATCGGTCGGGTGGTCACCCATCCGACACGACGCGAACTGGCGAACGGCGAGCAGGTGCTCAGTTTCCGGCTGGCGAGCACCAGTCGCCGATTCGATCAGGCCAGCGGCGATTGGGTCGATGGCGGGACGCTGTATCTGACCGTCAGCTGCTGGCGCAAACTGGTGGAGGGTGTCGAGGCCTCGCTGCAACGCGGCGATCCGATCATCGCCTACGGTCAACTCCGCTCGAACGAGTACACCACCAGGGACGGTGCGGAGCGCAGTGATCTCGAGATGCGCGCCCTCGCCCTCGGCCCCGACCTGGGCCGTTGCAGCGCCCCGGTGCTGCGCAAACACTTCGGCCGCAGCGACCGCCCCGAGGCGCCGCCGCAGCCTGCCACCGATGCCGACCGCGCCGGAGATCCGGCAACCCAACACAGTTAGGCTTGCCCATATGGCTGAGTTCATTTACCAGATGATTAAGGTTCGAAAGGCGCATGGCGACAAGGTCGTGCTCGACAATGTGACCTTGAACTTCCTTCCGGGCGCGAAGATCGGTGTCGTCGGCCCGAACGGTGCCGGTAAGTCGAGCGTCCTGAAGATCATGGCGGGACTGGACCAGCCGAATAATGGTGAAGCCTGGCTGGCGCCCGGTGCGACCGTCGGCATCCTCATGCAGGAGCCGGAACTCAATGAAGAGAAGACCGTTCGCGGCAATGTCGAGGAGGGCCTCGGCGAGATCAAGGTGAAGCTGGATCGCTTCAACGAGATCGCCGAGCTCATGGCGACCGATTACTCCGATGAGCTCATGGAAGAGATGGGCAAGCTGCAGGAGGATCTCGATCACGCCGATGCGTGGGATATCGACTCCCAGCTGGAACAGGCCATGGACGCGCTGCGCTGCCCGCCGCCGGACGAGCCGGTCACCAACCTCTCCGGTGGTGAGCGTCGCCGCGTCGCGCTGTGCAAGCTGCTGCTGAGCCAGCCCGATCTGCTGCTGCTCGATGAGCCCACCAACCACCTCGACGCCGAATCCGTGCTCTGGCTGGAGCAGTTCCTGGCCAAGTACCCGGGCGCCGTGCTGGCCGTCACTCACGACCGGTACTTCCTCGACAATGTCGCGGAGTGGATCCTCGAGCTCGACCGTGGCCGCACCTTCCCGTACGAGGGCAACTACTCCACCTACCTGGAGAAGAAGGCCGAGCGCCTCGAAGTGCAGGGCAAGAAGGACCAGAAGCTGCAGAAGCGCCTCAAGGAGGAGCTGGCGTGGGTCCGGTCCAGTGCCAAGGCACGTCAGGCCAAGAGCAAGGCGCGTCTGACCCGCTACGACGAGATGGCCGCCGAGGCCGACAAGATGCGCAAGTTGGACTTCGAGGAGATCCAGATTCCGGCCGGCCCGCGTCTGGGCAATGTGGTGGTCGAGGTCGAGCACCTCGACAAGGGCTTCGGCGATCGCCAGCTCATCAAGGATCTGTCGTTCACCTTGCCGCGCAACGGCATTGTCGGCGTCATCGGGCCCAACGGTGTGGGTAAGTCGACGCTGTTCAAGACCATTGTCGGCCTCGAGCAGGCGGACAGCGGCGTTGTGCGTGTCGGCGAGACAGTCAAGCTGAGCTACGTCGACCAGAACCGCTCCGGCATCGACCCGCAGAAGAATGTGTGGGAGGTGGTTTCCGAGGGGCTGGACTTCATTCAGGTCGGCAATCAGGAAATGCCTTCCCGCGCTTATGTTTCCGCCTTCGGCTTCAAGGGCCCGGATCAGCAGAAGAAGGCCGGTGTGCTCTCCGGTGGTGAGCGCAACCGCCTGAACCTGGCGCTGACCCTCAAGCAGGGCGGCAATCTGATCCTGCTCGATGAGCCCACCAACGACCTCGACGTCGAGACCCTCGGCTCACTGGAGAACGCGCTGGAGAACTTCGCCGGCTGTTCGGTGGTCATCTCCCACGATCGCTGGTTCCTGGACCGCACCTGCACGCACATTCTGGCGTGGGAGGGCAATGACGACAACGACGCCGCGTGGTTCTGGTTCGAGGGCAACTTCGAGGCCTACGAGGCGAACAAGATCGAGCGGATGGGCCAGGAGGCGGCGCGCCCGCACCGCGTCACCCACCGCAAGCTCACTCGCGGCTAGGTTCTACCGCAGCTGTCCTGCGGGTGTACGTTGCCGCAGGACAGCTTTCGGACCGCCCGCTTCGAGTTGTTAGCTGACGGCTCGCTGTTCATCCGGATGAGCACCTGCGCACTCCCGGATGAACGGCAATCGAATAGCGAATTCAGCAGTTTCGCGAATGCATAAATGCGTGAAAACTGTTTTGGTGCAAGGTTTGTCGTACGTCACCTGGTGATTCCGGTCAGTTCTTGCCTACGCCGTACCGTCCGGTTTGCCCGAACCGTGCGACGCGGCGTGGTATTGAGGGGAATTCAGCCCGGCGCAACCAGCGTCCAGCTACTCTCGGACCGGCGTCGCTTGGGTACGGAACCTAATCCGAGGAGTTGGCGAAATGACGGTGTCGTCCGAATTGTCTAGCGCGGCTTGGGCTGCGAGTTTGCCCGCGTCGCTGCGAGGCGATCTGGTATCGCTCGAGGAGGCGTATTTCCGCCACGTCGATGCCGGTGATGCGGACTGCGCGGTACCCGCGACTTCGACCCAGATCTTCCGCTGCCATGTGGATCTCGCGATCAAGCGCACACCCGGTACCGCCAATGTGCGGGTCTACCACCACGATGACGACACCGATCTCGGTGCCGCGGTGCAGATGGTCACCGACGATATGCCGCTGCTGGTGGAATCGGTCACCTCATCGCTGACCCGCATGGGCATCAGCGTCAGTGAGGTGGTGCACCCGGTTTTCGAGGTCACGCGCAATGCGGACGGCCTGCTCGAAGCCGCAGTCCCGCACGAGGTCGACGGCAATGGCGGCACCGGCCTGCGTGAATCCTGGATGCATCTGCAGCTGCACCCCTCGACCAGTCGCGAGCTGCTCGAGAAGATCGAGACCGCGCTCCCCGACGTGCTCACCGATGTGCGCCAGGTCATTTCGGACACCGAGGCCATGCGCGCGGCGCAGCAGCGGGTGGCCGATGAGCTCGACGTGGCGGTCAAGGGCGAGAAATCCCCTTTCGCCGCAGCTGATCTCACCGATTGCGCGAATCTGCTGCGCTGGCTGGCCGACGGCCACTTCACCGTGCTCGGTTACGCGCGCTACGAGCGCACCACCGTGGACGGGCAGACCAAGTCGACCATCATGCCCGGCACCAGCCTGGGTGTGCTGCGGCCCAATGTCGGCACCGATTTCCGGGTGCCCGACAACAGCGGTGACCAGCCGCTGCTGATGCTCACCCAGGGTCTGGTGCCGGCCACCGTGCACCGCGCGGTCTACCCGTACTTCGTCGGCGTCGCCGAAATCGACGAAGGCGGAACGGTTCTCGGTGAACACCTGTTCATCGGTGTCTTCACCGTCACCGCACTGCACGAGAATGTGCTCGATATCCCGATGATCGAACGCCGGGTGCGGTCGGTCATCGAGGCCAGCGGCTTCGATCTGGAATCCTTCTCCGGACAGGAGATGCTCGAGGTCATCCAGTCCTTCCCGCGCACCGAACTGTTCTCCTCCGACAGCGCCACACTGCGCCGCACCGCAGGTGCGGTGCTGAATGTCGCTATGCGCCGCCAGGTTCGGCTCTTCATGCGCATGGACGGCTACGGCCGCTTCGTCTCCTGCATGGTCTATCTGCCCCGCGATCGCTACACCACCCGGGTGCGGCTGGAGATGCAGGACATTCTGGTCCGCGAACTGGGCGGCGTTTCCATCGACTATTCGGCGCGGGTCTCCGAGAGTGATCTCGCCAGTGTGTATTTCACCGTCCGCCTGCCCGATGAGGGCGGTGCGGCCGATTCGTCCGAGTCTAACCGGCTGCGTCTGCAGAACCTGCTCGCCGAGGCCAGCCGCACCTGGGAAGACCATCTGCGCGATGAGGTCGCCACCTCCACCGTGCTGGATCCGGCTGTGGTGCAGCGCTATACCGATGCGCTGCCCGAAAGCTACAAGGAAGACTTCGAATCCGGGCGCGCGCTGGCCGATATCGTCCGGCTGCAGCAGTTGCAACCGGGCACCATCGACCAATACCTGTACCGCCATGCCGATTCCACGCCCGGCTCCTGGCGGTTCACCCTCTATGTCGGCGGCAGTGGTATTTCGCTGAGCCAGGTGCTGCCGGTGCTGCAGAGCCTCGGTGTCGAGGTGATCGATGAGCGGCCGCATCAGCTCGACTTCGATCACGGCCCCGAACAGTGGATCTACGACTTCGGCCTGCTGGCGCGGCCGGAGCTGATGCGCAGTGCGCTGGACCGGAATATGGACGCCGAGCTGGTGGAGTCCTCCGCTCGTCTGGACGCGCTCGACGATCAGGTGCGCGGTCTGCGCGAGCGGTTCACCGCAGCGTTCGAGGCGCTCTGGTACGGCCGCGCCGAGGCGGACAGCCTCAATGAGCTGGTGCTGCGGGCCGAATTGAACTGGCGCACCGTATCGATTCTGCGCGCCTACGCGAAATACCTGCAGCAGGCCGGTTTCCCGTACAGCCAGGCCAATATCACCCGCGTGCTGCTCGCCTATCCGGACGCGGCACGCATGTTCGTCGATCTGTTCGCCGCACTGTTCGACCCCGATTCCGCCGATGACGAGCACGCCCGCGATCTGGAAGGTGCGGTGCGCCACCGCATCGACGAGGTGGTGAGCCTGGACGCCGACCGCATCCTGCGTGCCATTCTCGGGCTCATCAAGGCCACCCTGCGCACCAACTACTTCGTCACCGATGCCGAGGGGCAGCCGCGGGAGTACCTGTCGTTCAAGGTGGAACCGCGGGAGATCGTCGAATTGCCCAAGCCGCGGCCGCAATTCGAGATCTTCGTCTACTCACCCCGGGTCGAGGGTGTGCACCTGCGCTTCGGTCCGGTCGCGCGCGGTGGGCTGCGCTGGTCGGATCGCCTGGAAGACTTCCGCACCGAGATCCTGGGCCTGGTGAAGGCCCAGGCGGTGAAGAACGCCGTGATCGTCCCCGTCGGCGCCAAGGGCGGTTTCGTGGTGAAGCAGGCGCCGGCCGCCACCACCGATCCGGTCTCGGATCGGCAGTCGCTGCAGGCCGAGGGCATTGCCTGCTATCGCACCTTCATTTCCGGCCTGCTCGATGTGACCGACAATGTGGACCGCGCCACCGGCCGGGTGGTCCCGCCCGCGCGGGTGCGCCGCCGCGACGGTGACGACACCTACCTGGTGGTCGCCGCCGACAAGGGCACGGCGACCTTCTCCGATATCGCCAATGATGTTGCGCAGCAGTACGGCTTCTGGCTCGGCGACGCGTTCGCCTCGGGCGGTTCGGTGGGGTACGACCACAAGGCCATGGGTATTACCGCTCGCGGCGCGTGGGAGAGCGTGAAACGGCACTTCGCCGAAATGGATATCGATACCCAGACCCAGGACTTCACCGTTGTCGGCGTCGGCGATATGAGCGGTGACGTCTTCGGCAACGGCATGCTGCTGTCGCGGCACATCCGCCTGGTCGCCGCGTTCGACCATCGCAATATCTTCCTGGATCCGAATCCGGATCCGGAGGTCTCGTTCGTCGAGCGCGAGCGCATGTTCGCGCTGCCGCGTTCCTCGTGGGCGGATTATGATCGCTCGGTCATCAGTACGGGCGGCGGTGTCTACGACCGGACCGTGAAATCGATTCCGGTCAGCGAGCAGGTCCGCGAGGTGCTCGGGCTGGCAGCCGACGTGACGGCGCTGTCCCCGCCGGAGTTGATGCGCGCCATTCTGAAGGCTCCGGTGCAGCTGCTCTGGAACGGCGGCATCGGTACCTACATCAAGGCCGCGAGCGAGACCAATGCCGATGTCGGCGACAAGTCCAATGACGCGATCCGCGTGAGCGGAAACGAATTGCGCGTCAAGGTGATCGGCGAGGGCGGCAATCTCGGCGCGACCGCGCTGGGCCGCATCGAGTTCTGCCGCAATGGCGGCAAGATGAATACCGACGCCCTCGACAATTCGGCCGGTGTGGACTGCTCCGACCACGAGGTCAATATCAAGGTCCTGCTCGACGGTGTGGTCTCCAGCGGCGAACTGCCCGAGGCCGAGCGCAATCCGCTGCTCGCGTCCATGACCGATGAGGTCGCCGCACTGGTACTGCAGGACAACGTCTCCCAGAACTACCTCATGGGCATGTCGCGGGCCGAGGCGCCGCGCATGCTGAATGTGCACAAGCGCGTCATCGAGGAGCTCGAGGTGCGCCGGGGCCTGGATCGCGAGCTCGAGGCGCTGCCGAGTGAGATCGAGATCAAGCATCGGGTGGAGCAGGGCGCCGGTCTGACCTCCCCGGAGCTGTCGAACCTGATGGCGCACGTGAAGCTTTCGCTCAAGACGGATCTGCTGGCCGGCGATCTGCCCGACAGCCCCTACTTCTCCTCGCGGCTGACGCACTACTTCCCGACACCGCTGCGCGACCGCTTCGGCGCCGCCATCAAGAAGCACCGCCTGCGCCGTGAGATCACCACCACCATGCTGGTGAACGAGGTGGTCGATCTGGGCGGCATCACCTACGCGCATCGGCTCAGTGAGGAGATCGGGGCCACCGCGTCGGATTCGGTGCGCGCCTTCACCGCCGCCACCCAGATCTTCGATCTGCATTCCATCTGGGAGCGTATTCGCGCCGCCGAGGTGTCCACCGGTATGAAGGACACCCTCGAACTGGAGACCAAGCGCACGCTGGACCGTGCCTCGCGCTGGCTGCTCAACAACCGCCCCCAGCCCATCGCGGTCGGCGCCGAGATCCACCGCTACGCCCAGGAGGTGCGCGGGCTCGCGCCCAAGGTGCCGGGCTGGCTGCGCGGGCACCACATCGACACGCTCAATGAGCAGTCGCAGGCGCTCATCGGCCAGGGCGCGCCGTCGGAGTTGGCGACCGAGGTGTTCGGGCTGCTGAATCTCTTCCCGCTGCTCGATGTGATCGATATCGCCGATATCACCGATCGCGAGGGTGACGAGGTGGGTGCGCTGTACTACGCGCTCAACGATCACCTGAAGATCGATTGGCTGTTGCAAGCGGTCAGCCACCTGGAACGGGGTGACCGCTGGCATGCGCTGGCTCGCCTCGCGCTGCGCGACGATATGTACGGCTCACTGCGCTCGCTGACCCTCGATGTGCTCTCCGCCGGTGACCCGGAGGAGACGGCCGAGGAAAAAATTGCATACTGGGAGTCGAAAAACCAGTCCCGTCTGGGTCGTGCTCGCGCGGCCCTGTCGGAACTGTTCGAATCCGGAACCCACGACCTGGCCACGCTGTCGGTTGCGGCGCGGCAGGTGCGCAGCATGGTGAGCGGGGTGGGCGCCCAATCGGAGGTACCGCGTTGACGAGTGTCGGTTCGCTGAACGGCCATGGAAAGGCGCCCGCGCTCAGCGCGGGGGACGACCCTGCTCTGCCCGGCTCGAAGCGCTTCCACACCAAGGTCGAGGTGCGCTGGTCGGATATGGATGCCTTCCAGCACATCAACCATGCCCGCATGGTGACCCTGCTGGAGGAAGCCCGTATTCCGTGGCTGTTCACCGATGACCGGCCCACCGTGCGGTTGCGTTCCGGCTGCGTGCTCGCCGATCTGCGGGTGCAGTACAAAGGCCAGCTGCGGCACGAGGATTCACCGCTGGATGTCTCCATGTGGATCGAGCGGCTGCGTGCGGTGGACTTCACCGTCGGTTACGAGGTGCGCGCCGGCGGCGCCGATCCCGACTCCCCGGCGGCGGTGGTCGCCTCCACCCAGCTCGCCGCCTTCGATATCGATACGCAGCGACTACGCCGCCTCGACCCGGCCGAGCGAGACTATTTATCGCTGTGGCTGGCTGACTGATCCGAGTTCGACGACAGTGACGTCTGGAGAACTCACCCTGCACATTCCGGATCCGGCGGAACGGGAGAACCTCGCCACCTTCCTCTCCCATACGATCCGCCTGGATCCGGCCGCGGTCGTCCGCCTGCGCCGGCGCGGGGACCGTTATGTATCCGCGTGGGCCGGAACCGGTTTCGAAGCCCTGGCGGTGCGCACCGTGGTGGCCGATCTCGGCATGGACGATATGACGGTGGCCGCCGATGCGGTGCTGTCCGGCCTGCACGGGCCGGGCGCGGGTGACCCGTTCACCCCGGGCTACGCCATGGATTCGGCCTGGCGCTCCGCGCTGCCACCGGAGTCCGGCTTTGTCCACGTGGACGATGTCCCCGCCCGCATGCTCGTCGAATTGGCCGAGCGCGGCGCGCAATTGGCGCAGGACCACGGCAGCAGCCACGGTCCGCCCGCCGCCCTGCTGGAGCAGACGGTGCTGACCGTCTCCGGCGCCGGCGAAACCGTCGAGGTGCCCATGCGGGTCGTCTTCGCGCTCGCCGCAATGGATTTCATTCCGCACGGCGGTGACAAGACCGAATCCCGTCGCATCTCCGCCGACGAGATCGTCCGTGTCCGCACTGCCCGCACCTGGCTGCGCCTCGATGCCCGCTACGGTTCGGTTGCCCGCCGCCGCGGGCCGGCCCTGCCGCTGCTAGCGCGCTGAAGAACACCTGGAAAGTAGCCGATGCCGGATCACCGTCGACACGCTCGCAAACCCGCGCCGCGCCGTCAACCCACCCGATCTCGCCGTACGAGCGCGCCCCGCAGTACCTCCGAGCGCCGGCTTCGATTGGCAGGCCGCGTGTTTGTGGCACTGCTGGCACTGGTCGTGGTGATCGGAACCGGAGCGGCGTGGCGCGGGTACCACGATGTCGTCGCGGGCGTGACCACCTCGGGCGCCCTGGGTGACGCGCCGAAGTCGGACGGCAAGGATCAGAACATCCTCATCATGGGGCTGGACAGTCGCCTCGACGAGCAGGGAAAGCCACTGCCGCAGGACATGTACGACGCGCTGCACGCCGGCGATGACAGCGTCGGCGGCTACAACTCGAATGTGCTGATCCTGATCCACATTCCGGGTGACGGCTCGAAGGCGACCGGCATCTCCATTCCCCGCGACGACTATGTGCAGCTGGCGACCGCCGCATGCGCCCAGGCGCCGTGCAAGGGCAAGATCAAGCAGGCGTACGGCCTGGCCTACGACCTGGCCAAGACCAAGCTGGAGGCCGCCGGCGTCAAAGACCTGGACCTCGAGCAGCAGGCTCGCGAGGTGGGCCGCAAGGCCGAGATCGATACCGTGCGAGCCTTTCTCGGCGGTGTGACGGTCGACCATTTCGTCGAGGTGACGCTGGTGGCGTTCTTCCAGCTCGCGCAGGTGGTGCAGCCGATCACGGTCTGCCTGAACGAGAACACCTCCGATAGTTTCTCCGGCGCCGACTTCAAAAAGGGCAAGCAGGATATCGACGCCTCGCAGGCCATGGCCTTCGTGCGGCAGCGCCGTGATCCGGACCCGGATCTCAATTTCACCGATCTCGATCGCACCCGGCGGCAGCAGGCGTTCATCGTGTCGCTCATGCACAGCCTGCAGAGCTCCGGGGCCATGTCGAATCCGAGCCGACTACGCGATCTGCTGAATGTGGCCAAGCAGAACATCGCGATCGACGACAAGCTGGATCTGGCGTCGTTCGCTCAGCACGCGTCCGCGCTGACCTCGGGCGGAATATCGCTGTTCACGCTGCCGGTCAAGGACTTCGGTACCGACGACGCGGGTGAGGACATCAATATCGTCGATGTCAGCGAGATTCGGGCCATCGCGCACAATCTGCTCAGCGGATCCGGTTCGGGCACAACCACGAGCACGACGACAACATCGGCCACGCCCACCAATATCGCCGCGGCCGCCGGGGTCACGCTGAACGTGGTGAACAGCACCGGCACCACAGGCCTGGCCGCTCGCGTCGCGGATTCCTTCACCGCCTTGGGATTCACCCGCGGCACGGTGGAGACCGGCGCGAATCTCAGCAACAGCACCATCACCTACGGTCGTGGCGCCGATGCCGCGGCGTCGGGACTCGCCGACAAGCTCGGCATCACCGCGACCAAGTCGACCTCGGTGGACTCGGGGACGGTGCAGCTGACCATCGGAACCGATCTGACCAGCTCGGGGCCGATCGCCGATCTGGCCAAGTCGACCGATGACAGCACGACCGCCACCACGACCACCGCACCGCCGCCGCCTCCGGTGTCGGCCACCGCGACCGGCAGCAAGGCGCCCGCTCCCACCGATCTGTCCAATATGGATGCGGACGGCATTCCCTGCGTCAAGTAGCGCCCATTTTCGCGGAGCTGTTGCGGGACCGAGCACTTCGCTCAGTGCACGCCGAGCATTCGCAATCCGGCGGTGACCACGGCGGCGGCGAGAATTACCAGCAATAGTGGCGCGCGCCGCCAGGCCAGCACCGCGGCGACGAGAACCCCTGCGGGGAGCGCGAATCCGATCTTGCCGCTGCCGGAGGGCATGAGCGTGGTGACGGCCAGTGCGGTCAGCAGCACAATGGAGGCGATCTCCAGCAGCTTGATCGTCCGCGGCGAAATCTGCACGCGTTTGCGCAGTGCGGGTCCCGCGAATCGGAATGCGAAGGTGCCCACGGCAAGTGCGCAGACACCGGCGAGGAGTGTGCTCGTCATCTACGCGGCCTCTACGGCATTCGCGGGGACGCTTTCGGCGGCACCGGCGCGCCGGACGACCAGCAGCACCGCGGTCAGCGCCAGCAGTACCGGCAGCCCGGCTCCGAGGAACGGCGTTGTCACCGCCGCGACGGCAGCACCGGCGAGAGCGGCTGTGCGGGTGAGGGGTTCGCGCAGGGCCGGGAGCACAAGCGTGACCAGCACCGCGGGGAAGACCGCATCCAGCCCGAAGGCGCTGGGATTCGGCACGACCGAGCCGAGCGCCGCACCCACCGCCGCTCCCACCGGCCACGCCGTCAGTACGGCGAGGCCGCACAGCCAATAGGCGGCCCGGCGGCGCGGACGGTCGGGCTGGGCCAGCGCCATGGCAACGGATTCATCGTTCATGACATGCGTGCCGAGCAGCCGCCGCCACCCGGTGCCGACCACATCGGGTACGGAGAGCCCGTAGGGGAGGTGCCGCGCATTGACCAGCAGCCCGGCCAGCACCGCGGCGACCAGACTGCCGCCCGCGGTCAGAATGCCGATGAAGACGAACTCCGAGCCGCCCGCGACCACGGCCACACTGAGCAGAATGGGTAGCCAGGTCGGAAATCCGGAGGTGACGGTGGTGGCGCCGTAGGAGACGCCGATCATGGCGACTGCCAGGCAGATCGCCGCAATACCGGTGAGAGCACCCCGATCCAGTGTTCGCCATATCGAACGCATGTTGTCTATATTGAACGCATGTCGCCCGGTTAGTCAAAGGGGTGGCGGTCCCGCCGGGTACTGTGTGAATCCGATATGACCGTGTCCGACAGCTCCTCGTCCGCATCCCCGCAGGAGGCGATAGCCGCCGCCCTGCGCCGTGAACGCGCCCGCTCCGGGCTCTCGCTCACCGAGGTCGCGCGCCGCGCCGGGATCGCGAAATCCACACTGTCGCAACTAGAGTCGGGCGCGGGCAATCCGAGCATCGAAACCCTGTGGGCGCTGTGCACCGCGCTCGACATTCCGTTCTCGCGACTGCTCGATCCGCCGCGCCCGGCGGTGCAGGTGATCCGGGCGGGTGAAGGCGCGCAGCTCGCCTCCTCGCAATCGGAGTACCGGACCACGCTGCTGGCTGCATCCCCGCCCACGGCTCGGCGGGATATCTACCGCATTACCGCCGAACCCGGCCATCCGCGCGACTCCGATCCGCACAGTCGCGGCGTGGTCGAGCACATTGTGCTGGGCGCCGGCCTCGCCAAGGCCGGTCCCGCCGATGCTCCCGTGGAATTGCAGCCCGGCGACTACATCTGCTACCCCGGTGATATGCCCCACGTTTTCGAGGCGCTGGTTCCCGGCACGTGGGCGCTGCTCGTCAGTGAGTACAGCTGACCCTGGCGCTCGAATCCTCTTGATTCCCAGCCGCTTTCACTGACCCGCTACCCACCAGGCGGAGTAGAGGTGCACGGCGGCGAGGACGGCGCAGGTGGCCGCCATCGGCCAGTTCCGGCGGCTCGCCCCGATGGCTCCGTCGCCGATCTGGGCCAGCCCCGCCACCGCCAGGATCGGGGCCAGTTCACTGCGCGTGCCCATGGCCAGCAGTGCCAGCGTGATCAGGCTCAAGGGCACCGCGCGAGCGCCGTACGCATATGCGAAGAACATCGTGCCGGGTGTTGCCGGCCCGCCGCCCGGTACGGCGAGTGTTGGTCGGAGCATGCCCACCACGCTGGACACTCCCGAAATCAGGGCGACGGCGGCATTGGCGAGGGCGATGGCGACGTAGGCGTCCATTTAATTCTCTCTCTAAATCGTTCACGGTCTGAATTATTTTGAGGCAAGTATCATCGGACCCGTGAACGATGTCAAGAAGTCGAGCGGGCTCCCCGGAACGGTCGCATTTCGACTCGGCACGCTCGGCTCGGCGGTCACCGACCGGTTCGCCGCGCGGATCGAGTCCTACGACCTCAAGCCCAAACACGCCGGGGTGCTGACCGCGCTCAGCATCGGACAGGCCGCGTCACAGCAGGAATTGGCGGCCCTGCTCGGCGTCGCGCCCAGCCTGGTGGTGGCCTTGGCCGATCATCTGGAGCGGCTCGGAGCCATCGAGCGGGTGCGTGATCCCGCGGACCGGCGCAGGCAGGTGCTCACCCTGACCGATCACGGCCGGGAGTTGCTGCGCAAATGTGAAAGGGCCGCACGGGATCTCGACGGGGAGCTCACCGCGGGGCTGACGGCAGCCGAACGCGCCGCATTCCAGCGTGCGCTCGGGGTGCTTGCCGCCGAGGCCGGTCTGCCGAACGGAGAATGACGCGAGGGGCGCCGGGCGGGGCTAGGCCGCACCCTCGCCGAGGTACTGCAGCCAGGTGGGATCCAATTCCGAACTGGCAGTGAGCAATCGCCAGTGCGGGCCCTTGGGCGATACCAGCTGATGGTGCAGGGTCCAGCCCAGCTCGCTGAGCATCTTGTCTGCCTTGCGGTGATTGCACGGCGCACAGGAGGCGACGCAATTTTCCCAGGTGTGCGGGCCACCACGACTGCGCGGAATCACATGGTCGATGGTTTCGGCCTTGCCGCCGCAGTAGGCGCAGCGATATCGATCGCGATGCATGAGCGCGGCGCGGGTCATGGGCACGCGGGCGCGATAGGGGACGTGCACGTAATTACGTAGTCGAATCACCGAGGGGAGTGCGACCGAGGTGCCGGCGGAGTGCACAACCGGGCCTTCGGGATTGTCGTGCACGGTCTGGGCTTTGTCACAGATCAGGAGCACGACCGCGCGGCGCGCGGAGAGCGCGGTGAGGGGTTCGTAAGTGGCGTTCAGTAGCAGAACGCGGCTCTTCGACCAGCTCATGCCGGGCGGGGCTTCGGGCGGCTGATGCGTGTGGTCAGCATGGGCGCCCGAGTGGTAGTCGGACAAGATGTGCAGCGGAGTAGCCCCCGACCCACGATTGTGGACGTCGGCGGGCTGGAGTTGTCGATGAGTGCGCGCCTCGTGCCGGGCGCTGTGCCGCTGCTTCATGGGCCTACCCCGCGTTCATGTTCGTCCGATGGTGTGGTATCTCGGCAGACTGCCACCCAGTTGACCATGGAATCGCGCACATTGCACGGTGATTTCGCACATTGTCGGGCACAAACGGATGAACGATGCGTGACGGTATGAAACGCCCACCGGAACGACCCTCGAGCACCGCACGCCAGGGGTTCGCGGCCGTCTCGGTCTGGACTGACGGAGTGGGGGAGCGAAGCGGAGGAACGGAGGAGGGAAGACCGAGACTTCGGGGCCGCGAACCAGCCGGAGCGAAGCGGAGGCAAGATAGACACCGTGACTTCGGGCGAGCAAACGACAACATCTTTTTACGACGCCGTGGGCGGGGCCGAGACCTTCCAGCGGCTGGTTGCTGCGTTTTATCGCGAGGTGGCGGCGGACGAGGTGCTGCGCCCGCTCTACCCCGAAGCGGACCTGGGTCCGGCCGAGCGGCGGCTGCGTATGTTCCTCGAGCAGTACTGGGGCGGCCCGCGCACCTACGGCGAGGAGCGCGGCCATCCGCGGCTGCGCATGCGGCACCATCCGTTCACCATCGGCCCGATCGAGCGGGACGCCTGGCTGCGCGCCATGCACATCGCGGTGGCCGAAATCGAGCCCGCCGTCCTCGATGACCAGCACCGCAGGCAGCTGCTCGACTATCTGGAGATGGCCGCCAATTCGCTCATGAACTCGCCCATCTGAATTCGTTTCGCAGAAGCTGTAGGCCCCCAGAGCCTTTCCGGTCCGACCAATCGCCCGCTGATCATTTGCTGAATCTGGACAAGTGTCGCCGTCGGGCATACCGACAGCGTCATGCTTTGGCACCATTACGGCTGTGACCGACAACTCCGCCGCCCTGCCCGGCGCTGTGCAACCTGCCGTGCCAGGCCCCGCGCCCCTCCCGGCGCCGTGGTGGCGATCCGCTGTGTTCTATCAGGTCTACCCCCGATCCTTCGCGGACTCCGACGGCGACGGCATCGGTGACCTGCCCGGATTGCGGGAAAAGCTCGGATATCTGGAATTGCTGGGGGTGGATGCGCTGTGGATTTGCCCGGTCATGCGCTCGCCCATGGCGGACGGCGGCTACGACGTGGCCGACCCGCGCGATATCGATCCGCTCTTCGGCGGCCTGCGGACCATGGACGAGCTGATCGACGAGGCGCACCACCGGCATATACGGGTCACGATGGATTTGGTGCCCAATCACACCAGCGATCAGCATGCGTGGTTCGTGGCCGCGCTGGCCGCCGGGCCGGGCAGTCCGGAGCGCGACCGGTATTACTTCCGCGACGGCCGGGGCGCGGATGGCAGTGCGCCGCCGAACAATTGGCCCAGTATCTTCGGCGGCCCGGCCTGGACCCGCATCACCGAGGCCGACGGCAGACCCGGGCAGTGGTATCTGCATATTTTCGCCCCGGAACAGCCGGATTTGAACTGGGAGAACCCGGATGTGCCCGCCGATTTCGAGCAGACCATGCGTTTCTGGCTGCGCCGCGGTATCGACGGATTCCGTATCGATGTCGCGCACGGTATGGCCAAACCCGCTGGTCTACCGGATATGGAAGTACCGCAGCGCCCTGTCGACGATACCCATCTGGTGGTGCACGACGACAATGATCCGCGCTTCAACAACCCGGCCGTGCACGAAATCCACAGGCGCCTGCGCACTGTCATGGACGAGTTTCCGATCGCGGTATCCATCGGCGAGGTGTGGGTCGACGACAACACCAGATTCGGCGACTATGTCCGCCCCGACGAGCTACATCTGGCGTTCAATTTCCGATTGGCCGAGACGCCTTTCCATCCCGGCAGAATCCGTGACGCCGTGGATAATTCGCTGCGCGCGGTCGCGGCGGTCGGCGCCAGTCCGACCTGGACACTGTCCAATCACGATATCGAGCGCGAGGTCACCCGCTACGGGGGCGGCGATATCGGGCAGGCGCGGGCGCGGGCCATGATCATGCTGGAGTTGGCGCTGCCGGGCGCCGTATTCATCTACAACGGCGCGGAATTGGGGCTGCCGAATATCGACGATCTGCCCGAGGCGGCGCTGCAGGATCCGACCTGGGAGCGTTCCGGGCATACCGAGCGGGGCCGGGACGGCTGCCGGGTGCCGCTGCCGTGGGAGGGCGAGCAGCCACCGTTCGGCTTCACCACGGGGCGTCCGTGGTTGCCCATGCCGGCGTGGTGGGCGACGGCGACGGTGGAGAAACAGCTGGAGAGATTGGACTCCATGCTTTCGCTGTATCGGATGGCTATCGAATTGCGGTCGGTGCGGCCGGAATTCGGCGGACCAGGGCTGGAGTGGTACGGAAGTCCGCCCGGCTGCCTGGCTTTCCGGCGGGACGGCGGGTTGTTGTGCGTGCTCAACGCGACCGATGCGCCGATAACTCTGCCCGCGGGTGAGGTGCTGCTGACGAGCACTCCGATTACCGCTGGAAAACTTCCGGCGAACTCCGCGGCATGGCTGATTCAGTAAGGATTCCGACGACACGTGCGCGCGCACGGTTACCAGTCGGCATGGACGATCCGGGCATCCATTAACGTTGAGCCGTGAGCATTCTCCAGACAGTGCTGATCTATGTCGGCATCCCGGTGGCGATCTATCTGGTGATCGCCGGATTGTCGTTCCTCGGCAGCCCGCTGCCCGGCAAGAAGCCGGACCACTACGAACTCGGTGCGAAGTGGACCCAGCCTCCGGTGCTGTGGAGCGCTACCGACGAGGTGACCGGTGCCAGGCACCACGATGCTGAGTCGGCGCATGGCAATCATGCTGCTATCGAATCCGCCGCGGCGGACCTGATCGGAGGCCGGGCAAGTGGCAAGTTCTAATTGGCCTGCGGTGAACGAGGCCGACCTACCCCACGGTTATGCCGTCACCACCAGCGGTCGCGTCTCCGGTGTGCACGAGGCCGGCGATGTGTTCAGCGAGGTGCCGTTCAGCGACCATGAGCGGCTGCTCATGGACAATGCGCTGACCGACGCCACCCGTGCCACCAAGGTGCGGTTCAACATCTACATCGGCGATCTGGGCGCGGATTCCGGCGCGGGAGCGGACGCCGTCTTCCCGGCGACGCCCGAGTCCACCCGTTCGGTGCTCATCGCCGTCGATCCGAACGCCAAGGCCATCGAGGTGCGTTCCGGCGCCGACGTTGCCGAGCGTGCGAACGATCGGGTCTGCCAGCTCGGTGCGACCGCCGCGCTGAGCTCCTTCCGCCAGGGCGAGCTCATCGACGGACTGGTGTCCGCGGTGCGCGTCATGGCCGCCGCCATCGGCCGCGTCTAAACACCCCACAGGCGCCGCGACGGTGCGCCGTTTTCCGCTCTGAGCAGAACGGTGCGCCGCGCGCGGGCCTGCCGCCTTACGCTCGGACCATGTCCGAGCAGCCGCGCCTTCATTCGATTCCCGGTGGACGTGCCGATCGCACCGATGCGCCACGGCCGCACCCGGTTCGCGAGCCGCTGGCCCGTCCCGGCTCCCGCACCGCGCCCTCGGCCGCTCGTGAGCCGCTGTGGCGCGAGGCGCTCGGCGCGCGATTGCGCACCCTGCGGCAGGACCAGGGCGAGAAGCTCACCGAAACCGCTGCCCGCGCGGGCATCTCACCCCAGTACCTCTCCGAGGTCGAGCGCGGCCGCAAGGAACCCTCCAGCGAGATGATCGCCGCCCTGGCCGGCGCTCTCGGCACCACCCTCGCCGACCTCACCGCCCAGGTGGCCGCGGCCCTGCACCGGCAGAGCCTCGCCCTCACCAGCTCGTCTCCCCGGCGCATGGCGGTCCCGGCCCCCCAGCGCATCACGGGCCCGGTCATGCTGGCCGCCTGACCTTTCCGTCAGTCCCCGGTTGCCGCGCACCCCGATGTCGGTGCCGGCCGCCCCTGCCATCCCGGCGCGCTTTGGCCAGGATCCATCGCGGTGGCGTAGATCCCGGCCGAAAACATGCCGGGATGACGAGAAGAACCTTGCCGGGACGAGATCGTCTGCCGTCTGGCTCTCCGGTAAATGGTGTGCGTCCGGCTCTGACTGGACAGCGTGTGCCGGGCGAACGACTGCTCAGCGATGAATCAGTCTCGGGGGTCGAGGATTCGGTCGATGAGGCCGTAGGCGAGGGCGGCCTGGGCGGTGAGGACGCGGTCGCGGTCGGTGTCGCGGCGGAGGTCCTCGAGGGGTTTGCCGGTGTGGTTGGAGAGGATTGCTTCGACTTCGGCGCGGAGGCGGACCACCTCGTCGGCCTGGAGAATCAGGTCGGGGATGGTGCCGCGGCCGCTGATCGCGGGCTGGTGCAGAACGACGCGGGCGTGCGGGAGCATGGTGCGGCGGCCTTTCGCGCCACCTGCCAGCAACACCGCGCCGACGGCGATCGCCTGGCCTACGCAGGTCGTCGCGACCGGGGACGAGATGTGCTGGATGGTGTCGTAGACCGCGAGCATGGAGGTGAGTTCGCCGCCCTCGCAATTGATGTAGAGGTTGATCTCCTGGCCCGGGCTGTCGGCGTCCAGATGCAGCAGCTGCGCGATGAGGGCATTGGCCACCCCGGAATCGATCGGGGTGCCGAGGTACACGATGCGCTCGGCCAGCAGATGCGAGTAGACGTCCATGATGCGTTCGCCGCGCGGATGCTGAGCGATGACATTCGGAATCGTGTAGCTGGTCATTGCGAGATCCCCACCCTGTGCCGTTGCGGAACGATCTGCCAGAAGGATTCGACGATCCCGTCGATGAACCCGTACTCCTGCGCCTGCGCTGCGGTGAACCACCTGTCGTGCAGCGAATCCTCGTAGACCTGGTCGAAGGGCTGTCCCGTGTCCTCGGCGATCAGCCCGAGCACGGTCTGCACGGTGTAGCGCAGATCATCGGCCTGCACCTCCACCTCGACCGCACTGCCGCCGATGCCCGCCGACCCCTGATGCATGAGAATCCGGGCGTGCGGCAGCGCGAACCGCCGCCCCGCGGTCCCGGACGAGAGCAGGAATTGCCCTGCGCTGCAAGCTAATCCGAGCGCCAGCGTCGACACCTCACAGGGCACCAGCCGCATCACATCGCGGATGGCCAGCATGGCGGGCACCGATCCGCCCGGTGAGTGAATCCACAGCGAGATCCCCGCCTCGGAATCCTCCGCCGCCAATTGCAGCATCTGCGTCATGAGCAGTGCCCCATTGTCATCATCGAGTGGCCCGTCCAGCACCAGAATCCGCCGGCTGAACAGCTGTTCCCTAGTGCGCCAGTTGAACATCGGCGCCTTGTCGTCTTGTGCCATGCCCCCACGGTGCCGCACTCCCATCCCAGTTTCCCCCGGCGCTGCCCACAGCGGATCTGCCCACAGCAGCGCGCCCCCGCACAGCCCATGTCCGTGCCGCACAACGCCTCTCAACGCTGTGCCGATATGACACGCGCTGTGCCGTCGGCGCGAATGCTGCGTCCGGCCCCTCGGCGCGCTGCGTCCGCGTGCAGGGGGTCGGCCGGAATGCAACAGCCCGTGTCCTGTCCGCGCAACCCCTGTGAGGGCTGTTCGGATGGGACACGGGCTTGTTCTGTTCGACCGAAGGCCGCAGCCCTGCCGTGACGGGTGGAGGGGCTGCGGGTGGGTTACTGCTTGTCGAAGGCGCGGGCGCGGAGGGAGCGTTCGATGCCGGCCTTGCCTTCGACCACGAGGCGGCGCAGGGCCGGCGGGTGGTCGTCGGCGAGGAACTTGTCGGCTACGGCTACTGCCTCTTCGGTGATGGACCAGTGCGGGTACAGGCCGACGACTACGGTCTGTGCGACCTCACTGGAGCGCCGCTCCCAGACCGAGGCGATTTCGGCGAAGTAGCGTTCGACGTACGGCGTGAGCAGGTGGGATTGGCCCACCGGCGCGAAGCCGGCGACGATGGCGCGGGCGGTGATATTGGGGACGGAGTCGTCTTCCATGACCGTTGCCCAGGCCTTGGCCTTGACCGGGATCTGCGGGCGCGCGGTGGCGGCGGCAGCGGCCTGGCGGCGGCCGGCGGCGGTCGGGTCGCGCTCCAATTCGGCGTCGATGACCGGGGTTTCGATGCCATCGGCATCGATATCGCCATTCGCGGCGAGGGACTGGATGAGCCGCCAGCGCAGGTCGGTGTCGACCTCCAGGCCGGGGAGCCCGGCGGCATCGGCATCACCGTCGAGGACCTGGCGCAGCGCCTCGATGTGGCGGACCGACAGGTGCGCGCCGGTGAGCGCGTTGGCGAATGCCAGCTGCTCATCGGAGCCGGGTGCGGCGGCCCGGGCCAGCTGCAGCAGGCGGTCGGCGAATTCGGGCCAGCCGGTGTCGGTGGCCCAGTTCGGGTCGGCGTAGGAGGACAGTGCGGTGTGCGCCTGCATGAGAAGGCGCTGCACCACACCGATTTCGGTCTCCGCGCCGACGCCGCGCTGCACCAGCGCCACGAAATCGCGGGCCCGCATCTCGGCCTGCCGGGTCATTTCCCATGCGGCCGACCAGGCCAGGGTGCGGGGGAGCGGTTCGGCGATATCGGCGATGCGGTCGAGCACGGTATCGAGGGATCCGGCATCCAGGCGCACCGAGCAGTAGGTGAGGTCGTCATCGTTGACCAGCACCAGTTTGCCCTGTGCGACGCCGACCAGCCCGGGCACCTCGGTGCGCTCGGTCGGGTTCACATCCAGCTCGATGCGCTTGGTGCGCACCAGCTTTCCGTCCTGATCGTCGTAGACGCCGATGGCCAGGCGATGCGTCCGACGCTCACCCGCGCCCGGCGCCGCGCCGTCCTGAATGACGGTGAAGGAGCTGTACTTGCCCTCGGCATCCACCTCGAACTCCGGGCGCAGGATGTTCAGGCCGGTGGTCTTGAGCCACTGCGCACCCCAGTCGGACAGATCGCGACCGGATGCCTTCTCCAGCGCGCCGACCAGATCGTCGAAAGTGGCGTTGCCGTAGGCGTGCTGGGTGAAGTAGTCGCGCAGACCCGCCAGGAACGGCTCCTGGCCGACATAGGCGACCAGCTGCTTGAGCACCGAAGCGCCCTTGGCATAGGTGATTCCGTCGAAGTTCACCTCGACCGCGTGCAGGTCCGGGATGTCGGCGGCGATCGGGTGGGTGGAGGGCAGCTGATCCTGCCGGTACGCCCAGGACTTCTCCACATTGGCGAAAGTGGTCCAGGCATTGGTGTATTCGGTCGCGCCGACCTGGCAGAGCACCGAGGCGAAGGTGGCGAACGATTCGTTCAACCACAGGTCGTCCCACCACTTCATGGTGACCAGGTCACCGAACCACATGTGCGCCATTTCGTGCAGCACCGTCTCGCAGCGGCGCTCGTACGAGGCGCGAGTCACCTTGGAGCGGAAGACATAATCCTCGAGGAAGGTGACTGCGCCCGCGTTTTCCATTGCGCCCGCATTGAATTCGGGGACGAACAGCTGGTCGTACTTGCCGAAGGCGTACGGCACACCGAAATTGGTGTGATAGAAGCCGAAACCCTGCTTGGTCTCGGTGAAAAGCCGTTCGTGGTCCATGTATTCGGCCAGCGACGCGCGGCAGTACAGCCCCAGCGGGATCTCGCCGTGCTCGTCGCTGAAGCTGTCGGTCCATTTGGCGTACGGCCCGGCGATGAGCGCCACCAGATAGGTGCTCATACGCGGCGTGGTGGCGAAGGTGTGCTCGACCACGGCGCCGACGGTGCGGGTCGCGATGCCCGCGCCATTGGAGATGACCTCCCAGTCCGACGGCGCGCTGACGATCATGTCGAAGGTCGCCTTGAGGTCCGGCTGGTCGAAGCAGGCGAACATGCGCTTGGCATCGGCGGTTTCGAACTGTGAGTACAGGTACACCTTGTTGTCGGTGGGATCGACGAACCGGTGCAGGCCCTCGCCGGTGTGCGAGTACTCGGCGTCGGCCTCGATGACCAGCTCATTGCGCGCGGCCAGGCCGGTGAGCGTCAGGCCCTTCGACTCGTCGTACGCGCTGACGTCGACGGGGGCGCCGTTCAGGACGGCAGAGCGGAGGCCCGCGCCCACGAAGTCGATGAAGGTCTGTCCGCCCGGTGTCGCCGTGAACGTCACCGTGGAACGTGAGAAGAAGCGATCACTCGTCGCGGCCTCGGCGCTGGTGGGTTGTCCGGTCAAATCCAATTCGACGCGGTAGTTCTCCACCTGGACCGTTGCTGCGCGTTCGATCGCCTGCTCGCGGGTGAGATTCGGTGCGGACAAGGGGGCTCCTTCGCTCTGAAGAGAACTGTGCGTTGCGGCGAACCGCGGTGCCGCGGGCCACGCTGCCCGCTGCCGTGCGCCCGTACCGGCGGGTCGAGCGGACCGACCAATTCTCCGCTCACCGCCGGGCTCGGGGCGCGACCTTGCCCAGAATGCCACGCCGGGCGATCGGATGGCGGCCACACCGGGCAGGGGTCTGCCAGGGTGCGAGGCGGCGAACCCCCGTCGGTAGGCTGTGCGGCGGCAGCAATCCCAGTATGAGGAGGACAGTTGAAGCACATCCACGCCGGTAAGGTGCGCGACCTGTACGAGGACGGCGATTCGCTGATCCTGGTCGCCTCGGACCGGGTGTCGGTCTTCGACGTGGTGCTGCCCACTCCGATTCCGGAAAAGGGGGCGATGCTCACCCAGCTGTCGAACTGGTGGTTCGACTTCTTCGGTGATGTCCCCAATCACATTCTCTCCACCACCGATGTGCCCGCCGAGTTCGCGGGTCGCGGGGTGCGCGTGAAGCCGCTGAAGATGCTGAAGGTCGAGTGCATCGCCCGCGGTTATCTGACCGGCGGTGGCCTGGCCGAGTACAAGCGCAGCGGCACGGTGTCCGGTATCGCGCTGCCGCCCGGCCTGCGGGACGGCGACAAGCTGCCCGAACCGCTCTTCACCCCCACCACCAAGGCCGATGAGGGCCACGACGAGCCGATCTCCTTCGCCGATGTGGTGAGCCAGGAGGGCCGCGAGGTCGCCGAGCAGCTGCGCGATCTGACCCTCGCGGTGTACTCCCGAGGCGCCGAGCACGCCGCCGGGCGCGGTGTCATCATTGCCGACACCAAGGTCGAATTCGGCTGGGACGGTGACGTTCTCACGCTCGGCGATGAGGTCCTCACCTCCGATTCCTCGCGCTTCTGGCCTGCCGACGACTACGAGCCCGGCCGTCCCCAGGCCTCCTTCGATAAGCAGTACGTCCGCGATTGGTCGGTCTCCACCGGCTGGAACAAGGAATATCCCGGCCCCGATGTCCCCGCCGACATCATCGACGTCACCCGCCAGAAGTACATGCAGGCTTACGAACTCATCACCGGCAACCCCTGGACCGGCATCTCCCTGTAGTCACACGCACCCCCGCGCACGGCATAGCAGCCGATTTCGTCGTGCGAGCGATGAACAAGTCGTGGCATCAGGCGGGGACGCGGGCAAGCGCATGCTGAGGATCGGTCTGGTCGGCGCCGAAGACCATGAGCCCCAATGCCTTTCGCACCTCGACCGTGGCGCCGGCCCCGCGTCTCATGCCGTCGCGGGCGGGCGGCTGACAGCCAGTTCCGGGACTTCGCCGCGATGGGCCTGGATCTCGACGAGAGTCAGCTGCCCGGTGCAACCCTGGCTCAAGGTCGACGAAGGGCGGTCCGCCGTCAGCACATTCGGATTGCCGTGGCGGCAGAAACTCGCATCGTCCGGGTCCGGGTCGTACCACGCGCCGGTGGACAACTGGGCCACACCCGGTCGTACCGCATCGTCGAGGATCAGACCGGCCAGACAGGAACCGCGATCATTGACGATCCGCACAATGTCACCAGCGCGCAGCCCGCGCGCGGCCGCGTCCTGCGGATGTAGCCGGACCGGTTCGCGCCCAGCGATTTTCGTGGACTGACTGTGTGCGCCGACATCGAGCTGGCTGTGCAGTTTCGAGCGCGGCTGGTTGGCGATCAATTGCAGCGGGAATCTTTGCGACGCAGGACCGCCCAGCCACTCCGCAGGTTCCAGCCAGACCGGATGGCCAGGACAGTCGGAATAGCCGAAACTGTCGATGGTTTCGGAGAAGATCTCTATGCGACCGGTCGGGGTGGTGAGCGGATGCTGTTCGGGATCGGCGCGGAAGTCGGCGAACAGCACCTGCTCGGCCGCCACCGGAAGTTCGATTCCCTCGCCCGCCCAGAAGGTGTCGAAGTCCGGCAGCCCCTCGGGTCGCCACTCGTCGTAGAGGTGGCGCAGCCACTCCTGGGCGGTGCGTCCCTCGGTGAATTCCTTTGCGAAACCCAGCTTTTCGGAGAGTTCGGCGAAGATCGCGTAATCGTCGCGGGCCTGGCCGTGCGGACGGGTCAGGGCGGGCATCGGCACGAACAGCGGATCGTTCTCGCCCGCGCCGAAATCGTCGCGTTCGATCGTCATGGTCGCCGGGAGCACGATATCGGCATGGCGGGTGGTGGCCGTCCAGAACGCGTCGTGCACGACAATCGTGTCGGGCCGGGCGAAGGCGGTGCGCAGCCGGGCCAGATCCTGGTGGTGATGGAACGGATTGCCGCCCGCCCAATACACCAGGCGGATATCGGGATACCGCAGGTGCAGGCCGTTGTATTCGTACGGCGTACCGGGTTCCAGCAGCATATCGGCGATGCGTGCGACTGGGATGAACGTCTCGATGCGATTGTGGCCCTGTGGAAAACGGGGAATCGACAACCCGCGGGCCGGCTCACCCACCATGCCCGCCGAGCCGTACCCGTGACCGAAACCGCCACCGGGTAGGCCGATCTGGCCGAGCATGGCTGCCAGCGCCAGGCCTGCCCATACCGGCTGTTCGCCGTGGTGTGCCCGCTGTAGCGACCAGCTCACGGTGACCAGGGTGCGTGCGCCTGCCATCTCGTGTGCGAGCGCGCGGATGCGCTCGGCCGGTATGCCGGTGATCTGTTCGGCCCACTGCGCATTCTTGACCACACCGTCGGTCCGGCCCCGCAGGTATTCCGCGAAGCGTTCGAATCCCACCGTGTACTTGTCCAGAAAGGGCTTGTCCGCCAACTCTTCCGCGTCGAGAATCTGAGCCAGCGCCAGCATCAGCGCCGCATCGGTGCCGGGCCGCGGCGCCAGCCATTCCGCATCCGCCTCGGCGGTGATGTCATCGCGCAGGGGTCCGACCGAGATGAAGCGGCACCCGCGGGCGTGAGCCGCCGAGACCCATCCGCGGCTGTGATGCCGCGATACTCCACCGGGTGTCACGGCGCTGTTCTTCGGGGACAGCCCGCCGAAGGCCACCACCAGTTCGGTGTGCTCGGCGATCACTGTCTTGGTGGTGGAATGACCGATCATCCAGTGCAATTCGCCGAGGATATGCGGCATCAGCACGTTCGAGGTGCCCATGCTGTAGCTGTTGACATGCCGGACGTAACCGCCCAGGCAATTGAGAAACCGGTGCACCTGACTCTGCGCATGATGGAACCGGCCGGCACTGGCCCAGCCGTACGAGCCGCCGTACACCGCCTCCGCGCCGTGCTCGTCATACACTCGCCGCAGCTCACCCGACAGCAACTCGAGCGCCGTCTCCCACGACACCGGCACAAACGGGTCGTCACCGCGCCCCGGCGCACCTGGACCATGGTCCAGCCAGCCCTTACGTACATGCGGTTGCGCGATCCGGGTCCGATGATGCTGCGCCGAAGCGACATTCTCGATCAGCGGCATCGGCTCCGGATCGCCACGCCACGGCCGCACCGCCGTGAGTCTCTCTCCGTCACTGACGGATTCGAATGTTCCCCAGTGCGTCAGATGCGTCGCCACACTTCCACCGTACCGAGCGCGCCTGCCGCCCGCCCCTGGTCAACTTGGGGCCGCCCGCCTGTCGGCGTCCCGCAGACGCGCCCGCGTCCTGCGAACCCGTCGGCGTGCCTGCCAGGCTTTTGGCCGGGATTCACACGGTCAGCAAGGGCTGAGGCTGGGCAGCCGAACAGATCAGGGCTTGCGGAGGCGAGCCGCGCGCAGTGTCAGGTACTCGCGTTCGGGGAGGCTGGTGGTGCGGCGCGCGGCGGCGGTATAGGCGGCGATGGCGGCGGGCCGGTCGCCTGCCATTTCGTGGAGGTGGCCGCGGACGGCTTCGAGGCGGTGCGAGCCCTTCAGGGTGTCGTCCAGAGTATCGGCGAGATCGAGGCCGGCCTGCGGACCGTGGACCATGGCGAGGGCGACGGCGCGGTTGAGGGTGACCATGGGATTGGGCGTGAGGCGTTCGAGTCGGCTGTACAGCAGGAGGATTCGATCCCACTCGGTGTCCTCGGCATGCCGGGCCTGGGCGTGCAGCGCCGCGATGGCCGCCTGGATCTGGTAGGGCCCGGTGAGTCCGGCGGGGAGCGTGGTGGTCACCAGCCGGATGCCCTCTAACATGGTGGCGCGCTGCCAGCGGCCGCGCTCCTGCTCGGCGAGCGGGATGAGTTCACCGCGCGGCCCGGACCGAGCCGCACGCCGCCCATCGGTGAGCAGTAGCAGCGCCAGCAGGCCGGTGACCTCGGAGTTCTCCGGCAGCAGTCGGTGCAGCGCGCGGGCCAGCCGGATCGCTTCCGCGGAAAGATCATTGCGGCGCAGCGCGGAGCCGGTGGTGCTGTGCCCCTCGGTGAAGATCAGGTACAGCACGTGCAGAACCGCCCCGACCCGATCCCGCCATTCCTCCGGATACCCGGATTCGTCCAGGGCCGCAGGGCTTTCGGCGCCGGGCAGGGTGAAGGGGCGATCCACGGCTGCCAGCCGCTTCTTGGCGCGCGAGATGCGTTGCGCCATAGTCGCTTCCGGCAGCAGGAAGGCGCGGGCGATCTCATCGGTGGTGAGCCCGCCGACCGCCCGCAGCGTCAGCGCGATCGCACTCGCGGGGGAGAGCACCGGATGGCAGCACAGGAAGAACAGTGTGAGCGTGTCGTCTCGATCCTCCAGTCCGTCGGACAGATCGACCGGCGTCGCGACTTCCCGCAGCGCGGTGGCGGTTTCGCGATTGCGCCGCGCCACCTCGGCCCGCACGGTGTCGACCAGTCGCCGCTGCGCCACCTGGATCAGCCAGCCGCGCGGATTCTCCGGCCGCCCCGCGACGGGCCACTGGGTCGCGGCCGCCAGCATGGCCTCCTGCAGCGCGTCCTCGGCGGTGTCGAAATCGCCGTAGCGCCGAGTCAGCACGCCGAGCACCTGCGGCGCGAGTTCGCGCAGCAGGTCCTCGATCTCGTACCGAGGTAGGTCGGTCATATGCGTCTCAGGTTCGTCGCCACGCGGCCCTATACGTCGCTGGCGGGTGCGGACATCACCGCGCGAACCTCGATGAATTCACCGATCGGCTTACCGCCGGGCCCGGGCGCGGCCGAGGCCTGCGCGGCGATCTCCAGCGCCCGCTCGGGGCTTTCGACATCGACGATCCAGTATCCGGCGAGGAATTCCTTGGTCTCCGGGAACGGCCCGTCGGTCACCACCGCGGCGCTCCTGCCGTCCGAGCTGACCAGCCGCGCCTCGTCCGGCCCGGCCAGTCCCTGGGCATCCACCAGCTCACCGGATGTGGCCAGCTCAGCGCCGAGTGCGCGCTGAAAGTCGATGTGCGCCTCGATCTCCTCGGGAGTCCACTCATTGATCGGGGTATCGCAGTAGGCGGCGGGGCTGTAGGTCTTCAGCAGCATGTACTTCATGGTCGGCTCCTCGATATCCGGTGCGCCGCGGTGGCGCGCTCGCGGATAGGTCGGAGCCTGACCCGCGATTTCGACACACTTCGGGATCTCAGGACGTGAGGGTCGTCACAGGGGTGTGCCGGTATCGGCCAGGCGGTCCGGATCGACGGCTTCCCCGCTCAGGATCAGCTCCTTGATCCGATCGGTCACATCCCACACATTCACATTCATTCCGGCGACCACCCGGTTTCCGGAGTCCAGCCAGAACGCCACGAACTCACGCTTGCCGAGGTCGCCGCGCACGACCACGCGGGCGTCCTGGTTCGCGCCGACGTATCCGGTGTACTCCATGCCGAGGTCGTACTGATCGGTGAAGAAGTACGGCAGCCGGTCGTATACGGCGGGCTTGTCGAGCATGGTCGCGGCCGCGACGGCCGGCTGATTGAGCGCATTCGCCCAGTGCTCCACGCGAATTCGCCGTCCGAGCAGCGGATGCTGCTGATCGGCGATATCGCCGACGGCGACAATATCCGGATCGCTGGTGGCCAGACTCTCGTCCACCAGTACGCCCTCGTCGGTGGCCAGACCGGCGTCGACGGCCAGGTCGATATTGGGTCGCGCGCCGACCGCGACCAGCACCGCATCGGCCTCGATGACGGTGTCATCGGCCAATCGCACGCCGGTCGCCCGCCCGTCCGCGGTGGTGATCTCGGCCACCTTGGTCTCGAGGCGCAGGTCGACGCCGTGTTCCCGGTGCAGGTCGGCGAAGACCGCACCGATCTGCGGGCCGAGCGCGGTCTGCAGCGGCACGGCCAGCGTCTCCAGGACGGTGACCTCCAGCCCGGCCGCGCGTGCCGCGGCGGTGACCTCCAGGCCGATCCATCCGGCTCCGATCACCACCAATCGCCGTGCGGTGCCGAACATTTCGAGCAGTGCCAGGGAATCCTCGGCGGTGCGCAGGGTGTAGACCCCTGCGGCATCGGCGCCCGGAATCGGCAGGCGGCGGGGCCGAGATCCGGTGGCCAGCGCCAATTTGTCATAGGGCAGCGTTGTACCGTCCGGCAGCGCAATGGTTTTGGTGGTGCGGTCCAGCGCGGTCACCGTGGTGCCGAGCAGCACCTCGATATGGTGGTCGCGGTACCACTGTGCGGGATCGACAGTGCAGTCTTCCGGCGTCTTCTTGCCCAGCAGACACTCTTTCGACAGGGGTGGCCGCTCGTACGGCAGCCGCTCCTCCGCGCTCACGAGGGTGACAGTTCCCTCGAAATCATTGGCGCGCAGCGCTTCCGCGAGCTTGGCGGCTGCCAGCCCACCACCTGCGATGACGAACCTGGAACCCGTGGTCATAACCATGACCTCCCTGCGCCGCACATCCGCGGCTGCCGACGACGAGGCTGATAACCGACCCTAACGCGCGGCCGGGCGCCTAGGCGGAAATAACGGCAACAAGGTGCATTGTTGCCCAGGGGAGGGCCGCTTCCGGCCGACGATTGCGAAAGGGACTACCCGTGAGTGACACCAAGAAGGACCGGGTCGACTTCTGGTTCGATCCGCTGTGCCCGTGGTGCTGGATCACCTCCCGCTGGATCCTCGAGGTCGAGCAGGTCCGCGATATCGAGGTGAACTTCCATGTCATGAGCCTGGCCGTGCTCAATGAGGGCCGCGAAGGCCTGCCCGAGCGGTACGTGGAGATGATGAAGACCGCCTGGGGTCCGGTGCGCGTGGCCATTGCCGCCGCGCAGGCCAATGGCGACAAGGTGCTGTCCCCGCTGTACACCGCGCTGGGCACCCGCATCCACAATCGCCGCGCCGAGTACGAGGACCAGCCCGACTTCCTGAATGTGATCGTCGCCGAATCGCTGGCGGAGGTCGGCCTGCCCGCCGATCTCGCCGCGGCCGGCACCAGCGGTGACTACGACGAGGCGCTGCGCCTCTCGCATCACGCGGGCATGGACAAGGTCGGCCCGGATGTCGGCACCCCGACCATCCATATCAATGGCGTCGCCTTCTTCGGCCCGGTGCTCTCGCGCATTCCGCGCGGCGAGGTCGCCGGCAAGGTGTGGGACGGTGCGGTCGCGCTGGCTTCCTACCCGCACTTCTTCGAGATCAAGCGCACCCGCGACGAGGACCCGGTCTTCGACTGAGTGGTCGCGCGACTGCCCTGAGCAATGCGAACGGGCCTGCCTGCGGGCAGGCCCGTTCGTGGCTGGCCGCGATGGCTCAGCGCGGTCCGAACTGTGTTGTCGGATCCCCGTATCCGCCCTGATAGGGCTGCGGCGGATAGCCGCCCTGCGGTGGGTAACCGCCCTGGGTCGGGTAGCCGCCGTAGGGCTGGAAATTCGCCGGGGGCTGCATGGCCGTCGGGGCGGAGGGCCGCAGGAAGAGCTTGCCGTGCCGGCTACGGTCCCGTAGCGCCCACATGCGCCAGGTCAGCACCGGATGGCTGGACATCGCATTGACGATCCAGACGAAGAAGCCCTTCTCCTGCGGAGCCCGGTCCGCCATCTCGTCGAAGCCGACGAGCGAATTCAGATACTTGCCGCCCGCGAGGGTCTGCATGGCGGTCGGCGCGCCCGCATGCCGATTGCAGAAGCCGTGATTGTCGGCCGTGTACTCCTGCGCGCGAATGAGCGAGTTGCCGAGCAGCGGCAGGAACGGGCCGAGGAACATGCCGAGCTGCCGCCAATAGGAGACGTGCCCGGCGGCGATATGCCCGACCTCGTGACCGATGATGAAGGCCAGCGCGTCGGGTTGCCTTGCGGCGCCGCCGATTTCGAACAGATCGGCGTAGACGACCACGAACCGCCGGAAGCCGTGACCGGAGGCGAAGGCATTGATCTGACCATTGCCGAGCACCACATACGCATCCGGCACCTTGGCCATGCCGAAGCGACCGGCCGCCTCCTGGACCATGCGGTAGCCCTCGGGGAACTGGGTGGGCGACATCTTCACGCCATTGACCCGCTGGGTCGAGAAGGTCATACCGCGCTGGGCCCACAGCAGCAGCGGCGCGAACGCCAGCAGCAGCACATACTGGTTGACACTGCCGGTCACCAGCAGCAGCAATGCCAGCAGATACGCCAGCGCCGTCGCGACGACCACGACGACCAGCAGCGGGATCTCCCAGCTGTGCCGGGCGGGCATACCGAACGGGGACAGGCCGCGGGTCTGGTCGTGCGGCGGAATCTGCGGCGGCGAATACGGTTGCTGCTGCGCCCATCCGGGCGGGCCGGTCTGCGGATTCCATCCGGCCATACCTGTGACCGGATTCCATTCCGGATAGTTTCCGGACGGTGTTCCCCCCATATGGGCGTTCGGCGGTGGTGACTGATCGTCGGACGTCATGCTCAGAACTCTAGGTGCCGGACGGGGTCATCCCCAGGTGAGCCGGTCGGCGGCGGCCTGACAGAATCGCAGCCATGCGCGTATACCTGGGTGCCGACCATGCCGGCTTCGAACTGAAGAACACTGTCAAGGCCCACCTCGAGGGCCAGGGCCACGATGTCGTCGATGTCGGCGCGCTGGAATACGACGCCCTCGACGACTACCCGGCCTTCTGCATCGAGGCCGCGCGCCGCACCGTCGCCGATCCGGGCAGCCTGGGCTTCGTCTTCGGCGGTTCCGGCAATGGCGAGCAGATCGCCGCCAACAAGGTGGCCGGCGCCCGCTGCGCACTCACCTGGAGCGTGGAGACCGCGCAGCTCGCGCGCCAGCACAACAATGCCCAGCTGGCCGGCATCGGCGGCCGCATGCACACGGCCGAGGAAGCCCTCGCCATCGTCGACGCGTTCGTCAGCACCCAGTGGTCCGAGGAGCCGCGCCACCAGCGCCGCATCGACATCCTCGCCGAGTACGAGAAGACCGGTATCGCTCCGGCTCTGCCGAACTGACCTGTGCCCGAAGGACATACGCTGCACCGCCTGGCGAAGCTGCACCACAAACGCTTCGCCGGCGGTGAAGTCCGGGTATCGAGCCCCCAGGGCCGCTTCGCCGACGGCGCCGCCCGCCTCGACGGCCAGGTGCTGACCCGCGCCGAAGCCTGGGGCAAACACCTACTGCACCACTACGATTCGGGCCTCATCGTCCACATCCACCTGGGCCTGTACGGAAAATTCACCGAATCCGCCTTCCCCCTGGGCGAACCGGTAGGCCAGGTCCGCATGCGCCTGATCGGCGCCGGCCGCACCGGCGACGTCTTCGGCACCGACCTGCGCGGCCCCACCGCCTGCGAAATCCTGCTCCCTCCCGAGGTCACCGCCCTCACCGACCGCCTCGGCCCCGACCCACTCCGCAAAGACGCCGACCCGGACCGCGCCTGGCACCGCATCAGCCGCTCCCAGCGCCCGATCGGCGCACTGCTGATGGATCAAAAGGTTCTCGCCGGAGTCGGCAATGTATATCGCGCGGAAGTGCTTTTCCGGCATGGTATTTCGCCCCAACGTCCCGGTGTCGAGCTCACTCATGAAGAGTGGCAAGCCATCTGGTCCGACCTTGTAGACCTAATGAAGGTCGGCGTCCGCCGCGGTGTAATGGTCGTGGTTCGCCCTGAACACGACCACGGCGCACCCTCCTACACGGCCGACCGCCCCCGCACCTACGTCTACCGCCGCGCCGGCGACCCATGCCGCCTCTGTGGGACCACCGTCCTGCATTCGGTCCTCGAGGGCCGAAACCTGTTCTGGTGCCCCACCTGCCAGCCCCGCTGAACAGTGATCGAACTCCGGTGACCGCTCCGATTGGCGTCGGGGCACCGGGTGATCCAGCCAGGTTCCAAAAGTCAGGGCGCGAGATGTCGCCCCGGCCGATCCGTGGCCAGAGCCCAGCGTTCGCGATTCGATGGCGGCGGCACATGGTCATCGTGTCTGCCGCCTTAACCGTCGGTTCCGGCCAGCGCCATTCCTGCGGGGGCGGCCCGGCACCGGCAAAGACGGTCGGTGTCCATGTCTGGATCATCGGCAGTGCCCCGCCCGGCCAATAGCCGATCATGACTATCGACGGCGGCACCCAGTACGGGCCGCTCTTGGAGGCACGATTTTGCGGCGATGTCCCACAGTCGTAGGGAGTTGTCACCGGAGCCACTCGCCACCAGTCGGCCGTCGGTCGAGACTGCGACGTGCCACACGAAGCCGAGGTGGCCGACGAGCGAGTCACATACTCCGGTCGCGATGCGCCAGATGCGTCTTCTCCGCCGGTGACGACGAACTGTCTGTCTGGCGAGAGAGCGACCGAGTTGACTTCGCCGGCATGTCCATCGAACGTGTGGCGCGGCGCTCACCAGATCCCAGACGATGGCCGTGCCATCTGCGGAAACGGTGACAACTTCGTCGTTTCTGTTGGTAGCGAGAACCTTCAGAATCGCCCGATAATGGGGCCTGTGCTGCGTCGACATGTGCCAACAACCGTTCGCTCCGTCGATCTAGACGGTCAAGCGACAGCTGCTGCTGCTCACTACGATCCGGTCGTCAGAACGGCGGCTAATCTGCTCGTGCTGCTTCCCCGTTCGCCGTCGAACTCCCGAGATTATGATGGCCAATATGACCGATGATCCGCCGTCCAGGTTAAATCCCGATGCGCCTCGAAGATTTGCGATGTCGGGTAGGGAGGTGGATTATTTTATTGATATCTATTGCTCCGATAAAGGGCAGCATAAGCCTATGGTTCTAACCACGGCTCGCCGAGAAATGGATGGCTCTCACGGAATGAATCACGCTTTGCGATGGTTTGCTCCGCCAAGTACGGCAAGGGAAAATGAGGAACTGGATGCAAATTTTAGCTACCGTTCCTATGTGTTTCGCTGCCCACTGTGCCGTCGCAATCCGAAGATAAGCGGTGATCAGTGGTGGGAGATTGTCGACCGGATGGCAATCGAGGGATTCAGCGCCTTAGATCTGTCTATGCTAGAGTTCTAGCGTCGCCGTAATGCGACCTCTGGGCCTGGGCGGAGATACTTCCCAGCCGGACTGTTTCCAGTCTGGGGTGTTTACAACCCACTCAATTGGTGGGGCGCTGAAGTGCGCCACCTGGAGGGTTGTATGTCTGGTAATTCTTCTCGTCGAGTAGGGGTCGGAGAACGTCGCGCCAGTTCAGGCCATATGGGAGGCTTGGATCTGACTGCTGCACAAGCTGGTTGGGCTGTCACAATTCGGTTTGGTTTGTTGCTGACATTGCGACGTACGGCTCAGGTGGGGGCGCTCGTGCTTGTTGAGCGGTTTGCAGCCTCGCGAGGATGGCTGTGATGGCTAGCTGACGGGGCAGGGTGGTGGCCGGTCAAGCGGATAGGCCACCACCTTCAGTCCTCGGCATAGGGGCGCTGAGCTTCTGCAGGTCAGTGGGCTAACTAATTCAATAGTAACCGGAGTTGGCAACGTGTTATCGCGCGGAAATTCTTTCCCCCCACGGTATTTCACCCCAACATCTCGGCACTGATCTCACTCATGAAGAGTGGCAAGCCATTTGGTACGACCTTGTCGACCTGATCAAGGTAGGCGTCCGTCGCGGCGTGATGGTCGTGGTCCGCCCCGAACGCGACCACGGCGCGTCGTCCTCCTGGGTCGCGGGCCGCCCCGCACCACGATTACTGCCGCGTCTGCGAACCCTGTCTCCGGTGTCGAACCGCCGTCTTGTGTTCGGTGTTGGAAGGCCGAAACCTAATTTGGCACCCGACCTGTCAGCTCCGTTGGCCCGGCGACGTATTCGACATGCCCGGGCTGCCGGCTGCGGAGTCTTGTAAATACCCGCCGAACTGCAGGACTACTGCGAGTATGGCGGTATACTAGCAGTATGTCTGATATGACCACTATCAAGGTACCCAAAGCGGTCCGAGATCGCCTGCTCGAGGTCGCGACATCTAACGGGCTAACCCTGGGGCAGGCGCTCGATCATCTGCTCGGCAAGGTCGGTGCGCGGCCGAAGCCTACTGTGGGGGGCTATCGTAGTCGGCGTCCACTTTCGGCCGAGGAGATCGACCGAGAGCTCGGCCAGGGCTTCGGGGCCTAGATGACGATAATTGTCGACACGAGTGCAATCCTCGCCTTGTTCGATGAGGCGTACGCGGAGCACCAGCAACTGGCACGAATCATCGCTAAAGCCGATGAGCGACTTGTGGTTTCACCGATGGTTGTTGCCGAGGCGGATTACATGCTCTACACCCGGCTCGGGTCCCGCGCGGCGCACGACTTCGCCTCCGACGTGGCCGGGGGTGCATATGACCTGGCGGCGTGGACATCCAACCATCACGCTGCGGCTCTGGCCATCCTCGACCGATACAGCCAGGACTATGTCGGCATCACAGATGCCTCGAATGTGGTTATCGCTGATCGGGAACGTACCAACCGAATCATGACGCTCGACCAGCGCCATTTTCGGACGCTAAGTCCGTTGTGGGGTTTCGATAGCTTCGTTCTCTTGCCATATGATTCCTAGCCGACCAATGTCGGCAAGGGTGAACTAATTCGATAGTGACCGGGGTAGGGAACGTCTACCGCGCGGAAATCCTCTTCCGCCACGGCATTTCCCCCGACCGCCCCGGCGCCCAGCTCACTTACGAAGAGTGGCAAGCCATCTGGTCCGACCTGGTCGACCTGATGAAGGTAGGCGTCCGCCGCGGCGTCATGGTCGTAGTCCGCCCGGAACACGACCACGGCGCCCCCTCCTACGCCACCGACCGCCCCCGCACCTACGTCTACCGCCGCGCGGGCGACCCCTGCCGCCTCTGCGGCACCACAGTCCTGCACTCGGTCCTCGAAGGCCGAAACCTGTTCTGGTGCCCCACCTGCCAGCCATCCTGACCGAGACTAGCAGTGCAGACTTTTACCTCGGGTTCGTGCAGCTTTTGCATGCGTGGGGCCGCGTAGGTCAGTGCCGTACAGGTCGCTGGACCGACCTGCGCTGACAATGCGCAGCTGGTCTCGAGTCAGGGCAATGGGGCGCTTGCGCCGATCATGTTGCAGTTCAATCGGTTCCGTGCGGGGTTGGCTGACGTCGGGGGAGTCGATTCGCGGTTTCGGTAGGGATTTAGTCTGCGGGGTTTTATCGATAGACGGTGGGATGGCTGTCTACCTAAGTTGGTCACACGCCTAGGTGATCTCTGGTGGCTCGAGTTCCCGCTGGTGCGAGAGGTGTTGCGGTGCCGGTCGAAGTGCCTACGTGCACGACGATGCGGGGGCGGCTCGTGGGGGATCGCCGGGGTCGAATATCCCCACACGAGAGCAGCTACTCCATGCGAAACACCATTCTGATCACCGGTTTCATCAGCATCGCGCTTGCCGTCGGCATTGGATCCGCTGCGGCTGAGCCGCTTTCGGTCGACGATGCGAGCACGACTCCGGCTGAGACCACCACTGTCGCGGCCCTGCCGCCGGGCGCGGCCTGTGCGCAGAGTTTCCTCAGCGGGTGGGCCAGATCGGCGGCCACCGGTTCGGCGACGGGTTCGGCGACCGGCTACCTCGCCGGATCTGCCGCCGGGCCCCAGAGTGGTTCCGCCAGTGGACTGGCCGCCGGGATTTTCGCCGCGCTGGCCAGCGGGTCCGGAGGTGGGCTCGCGAGCTGCGCCCTCGGCGAGCTGGGCAACGATCTGCCCGGCACCGCCACCGGCTCGACCAGCGGACCGGGGCGCGGATACCTGACCGGTTCCGCCGCCGGCTTCGCGGCTGGCTCTAGCGATGGCTTGCCGAGCGGGCTGGGGCGCAGTGTCCTGGGCGGGCTGTTCGGTGCGGCGACCAGCGGTTCGAGTCAATAGTTCGCACTGCCCCCGGGGAGATTGGGCGGTGACCACGGCGTGCGTGAGCACATGCCGGGGTCACCGCGTACCCGAAAGCCTTGTGGCGCTGCTAAGTAGCGGCGCTCGGGTCAGAGGCTCGTTGAGGCTGTTGCGAATTCACCGGCGCTCGCCAAGGCGCTGTCCTCCTCGATCTCCTGCTGGGTCAGGCGGCGGCCGGTGTGGCCGAGGCCGAATCCGGCCAGTAGTGCGGCCAGTGCGAAGAAGACCGCGCCGGTGAGGAAGGCGATGCGGTAGGCGCCTTCGGCGGGCAGGGCCACGACCGCGCCGTTGGCGAGGGTGTGGCGCAGGGTGTCGCTGGTGAGGATGGTGACGACCAGGGCGCTGCCGATGGCGCCGCCAACCGTGCGCATGATCGAGTTGATCGAGTTCGCGATTCCGGTCTCGTGCGGTGCCACATTGGCGACGAGCAGTGCGGGCATGGCGGAGTAGGCGATGGCGATCGCGGAGTTCGCGATGACCAGTGCGACAATAACTTCCACGCTCGTGGTGTGGAGCACCGCCAGGGCGGTCAGGGCGCACAGGCCGAGGACGCTGGCCAGCAGCAGCACAAAGCGGGGGCCGATGCGCCCGACCAGGCGTCCGGCGATCGGGCCCATCAGCACCGAGGCGACGGCGCCGGGCAGCATGAAGGCCACACTGGTTCGCAGCACCGAGGCGTCGAATCCGAACCCGGTCAGTGCGCGTGGCGTCGCCACGAAGTAGGTCGCCCCCAGGAACACGCTGAACATCGCGAAACCGACGCAGAAGCTGGCCAGGTTGGTCACCGCGACCGGGCGATGTGCCAGCAGCGATGTCGCCACCAGGGGCTCGCGCAGCTTGGACTGCAGCAGCAGGAATCCGATCAGTACGACAATCGAGGCTACGAACAACCCGATGACCTTCGCACTGCCCCAACCCCATTCGTGGCCCTGGGAGATCGGCAGCAGCAGGCAGACGAGGCCGAGGCCCAGTACCGCGGCACCCACGTAATCGACTCGGCCGCCCTGTCCCGCGCGGCGCGGCAGGGTGATGAACGCCAGCACCAGCACGACCGCTGTGAGTACAACGCAAAGCCAGAAGATGCGACGGTAATCCGCGCCGCCCTGCGTCAGCAGACCCGTCGCCACCAGGGCGACGCCGCTGCCCACACCCAGGGTCGAGGCGGTGACGGCCAATGCCCCGGTCAGGCGCTCGGCCGGAAGTTCATGCCGCAGCACGCTGATCGCGAGCGGGAACAGGCCGAAACTAGCGCCCTGCAACGCCCTTCCGGCGATGAGCAGATCGATGCTGTGTGCCGACGCGGCCAGCAGGCTGCCGGCCAGTGTCACCACCAGTGTCGCCAGCACGACCGGCTTGTGGCCGTAGACATCGCCGAGGCGTCCGAGCAGCGGCGTGAACGCCGAGGCGGCCAGCATCGTGGCGGTTGTCACCCATCCGACGGTGGTGGCCGAAACGCCCAGTTGCAGGCCGATCTGCGGCAGTGCGGGGACGGGCAGTGTCTGGACCAGGGCAAGCAGAAATACGGTGCTGGCCATGGTCAGCACGATCGCGGTCGGCGAACAGGTGCGCCGAAGCTCGAGCGGGGAGGTCATTCGAGGGACCCTACGCCGGAATCGACACAGTGTCGATTATGATGGACGCCACGTCCACTACTGAAATGGATATCGCTCTATGGTGTGGTCATGGCGCAGCAGGGCGGACCCAAGGTGAACCAGACCCGAGGCGTGACCGAGGGAATCCGGCGTCGCGGCACCATGTCCAAAGGCGATCAGCGCGAAGCCCAGATCCTGGACGCGACCCGCCGCCTGCTGACCGAAAAGCCGATGGCCAAGCTGACCGTGGACGACATCACCACTGCCACCGACATCTCGCGCACCAGCTTCTACTTCTACTTCCCGTCCAAGCAGGCAGTGCTCGCGCGCCTAATGGAAGACGTGAGCGACAGCTTCGTTCAAACCCACGTTTGGCTGCCCTCCACGGGCCCACAGCGGGACCTGCTGCACACCCAGCTCACCGGGGCAGCCGAGATCTGGCACGACAACAGCACGATCCTGGTCTGCTCGCTGGAGGGTTACGACAGCACCTATCCGCCGCTGACGGAATTCATCGATGCCATCCAGACCCGATTCACCAGCGCCCTGGCCGCCAAGATCGACCGCGACCGCGCCGCCGGACTCGCCCCCGGGGGAATCGACTCGGCAACCCTCGCGACTCTCGTCGCACTGATGCGCGACGGCCGGCTCTCGCAGTTGTCCGCGGCGCCCCGGGGCGAAGTGGCCCGGGGGATCGACGACCTCGCCGAGGCAATCCTGCGCCTGATCTACGGCCGACTGGATTGACGGATCGCCGAAGAATCCGGCCTGTGCGGTCAAAGATCGCACCAGGGCGGCAATTTTTGACGCAACAACGGTGTTTGTGACCGCTCAGGCCGAGCGCTCCCGTTTGTACAGCTGCCGCGAATACGAGCTACGCCCTACGCGCGATGTCTTCCGTGGAGGCGATGAAGATTGCGCACGGGGACGCGATGAAAACGCCGCCCGGCCGCGATGAGCAACGGCTTTTCCGGGGTGGACTGTTGCCGATCGTGGGAGATCGCCCACAGGGCGGTTCCCAGGATACTGATCCAAGACAGCGCAATTACGGCGAACTGACTGAGTGCGGGCATGAAAACCTCCTCAGGACAAGGGCTTTGGGGATCGAGTGGACGGCTGCCGTGGGTCAACGGCGGTATGGCATGGTGGCGACTTCGCCGAGCCCCCTGAACCGAGGATGATCGAGCGGTAACACGGCATCCCAGTACTGGGCGCGGACCGCGTCCCACAGCGCAGCGTGTTTCGGGAGCCAATCACGCACTTGAACAAGGTCGGGGCGCTCGTCGTCGCGGCCGAAATACACTGTCCCCGGGGCACCTTCGGGAGCGTCGGCGATGGATCCGTCGGCGTGCACCCGGCAGGCGGGCCGATGGGCCGACGCGAGATCGGTCAGCGTCTCCATCGCTATCCGGTTCCCGGCGAGCCGCCAGGAGACCGTCGCATCTCTGATCACAGTGGTATGCAACATTTTTCGTCCATTTATCGGTAGTACCGTCCACGTGTCGACAGCGTGCGCCGGCCACGGTCGGTGATCTGCCACTCGGCATGCCCGGCGCGCCGCCGTCCCGTGATCAGTCCGCGCGAAGACAGCTTCGATACCGCATTGCGGGTGCGCCACATGGTCAGTGCCGCCGATTTCGCGAGACTCTCCACGGAGAGAATCCCGCCGGGGCCAAGTGATTCCAGCACCGCGACCTGCGCTTGATCGAGTCGGCTAGTGAAGGTCATGCACCGAGGGTGCGCCCGTGGCGTTGCCGGAGTGGCGCAGACGCGATGGCCTGCAAAAGATGCGAGAAACGCCAGTTCGCGTTGCGCAACAGGACTTATCATCGATGCATTCCGCAACAAAGCTCGGCCGCAGAATGCAACAGGAGGCGAGTGGCGTGACCGATGATGCTGAACCGGCGGAAACGGGTAGCACCCTGCCACGCAGGCAACTCGGCCGGTTTCTTCGAGAAGCCCGCGAAGAGGCGGGGTTTACCGTGGAGCAGGCTGCCGTACTCATGGAGTGGAACAAATCCACCCTCAGTCGATTGGAACGCGGACTGACGGAAAAGGTCAGGGTCCGTGACGTTCTAGGTCTGTGCGAGGTCTTCGGGCTCGGTGAGGTGAAGACCGCCGCCGCGAAGTCGCTCGCTGAGCAGACGCCGGCTAAGTCTTGGTGGCACGCGTACGCCGATCTGATTCCGGCGAACGTCAACCTCTTCGTCGGATTAGAGGCTGGCGCAACGGTTCTGACGCTCTTTCAGCCACTGATTGTCCCGGGCCTGTTGCAGACCGCCGACTACGCCCGCGCACTGGACCGAACCTACTTTCCGGACGATACGGACGCCGAACTCGATCGTCGCGTGGAGTTGCGCACGCGGCGCCAAAACGTAATCCTGCGCCAGCGTCACCCCGCCCAGGCGGTAGTGGTCCTGCACGAGTCGGTACTGCGAACGGTCGTGGGCAGTCGGCATGTGGTGGCGGCCCAATTGCGTCACATTGCGAACCTCGGTACCCGAGAGAACATCGAGGTGCGGGTTCTCCCTTTTCGCGCGGGATTTCCGCTGGGCATGCCGCTGACGCCGTTCACCATCTTTCAGTTCGGCAGGGACGCCAGAGGGAAGCTGTCGGAACCCACTGTTGTGTTTGCTGAAAGCTTCGCTGGGGCAATGTACTTTGAGCGGCAGACGGAGGTCCGGCTGTACCGCGAAGCCCTCGATACGGTTCAGCGCGCGACGCTGGATATCCGCCCGAGCCGAGACCTCATTCGAGAAGTAGCAAGGGAGCACGATAGTGACTGTTGACCTGAACCGAGCCGAGTGGTTCAAGTCCAGCTACAGCTCGGGAGGACAGGATTGCGTAGAGATCGCCTTCCTCGAGGGCGGAAGCGTGGGCGTGCGCGACTCGAAGAATCCCGCCGGTCCAGCGCTGGTCTTCGCGCCGGGCGAGTGGGACGCGTTCACCGCTGGTGTCAATCGTGGTGAATTCAACCGTCTTTGAGTGTGAACGGACAGTCAGCCCAGCGGAATCGGTCGAAGAGGATCGCGGCCAGGTCGCCGGAGGTGGCGACGGACATGATGGTGAAGCTGGCGGGGCTATTTCGTTGTGCAGCGCGGCGAGGTCTTCGCCGGTGACGCGCTTGGCCACGTGGCCTACACCGGCGCGATGGCGGCGCTGGCGGCTGGAATCAACCCGCGCGCAGGGCTTTTCGTAGCGCCGGTGGCGGTCGGCCTGGCACTCGGTGTCGGCGGCGTGTGCGGCGGCACCGACGAGGTCGCGATCGGCTCGTTCTTCTCCTGGGTGCTGGGGCCCGGCGTGCTGTTCCCGGCGTACCAGCTGGTTCACGCCGCTGGTGCGCCCTATGGGCTTGACCCCGCGACTGAGTGCCGAACAGATGGCGAACTGCAATATCGAACTCGGCTGGATCTCCCGTGCGGATGCGCTGGGACCGGTGATGGACGATATCGCCGTCCCGGCGCGGTACGTGCTCGCGTCGGGATGGTCCTTCGGCAGCAAAGGTGACGAGCAGGAACGCATCCGCGCCGGCGTCGAAGCGGTGACCGCTCGTAACCGAAGATCGAAGTCAGCGCGAAGGTCGCCGGTAACCACGGCGCGATCCTGAAAAAGGGCTTCCACGCTGTAGGGAACGCCGTCCGCGAGGTCGTCGCCGCGTCCGTGGCCGCTTGATGGGGACCGGGTGGGCAACTCGACGGGGACGGTCGCCAGGAATGGCGACAGTCCCCGCCGGGTTCCACCTGATTACCGGTTGAGCCACCACGAGCAGGAGTAAGCCATGACGGCACGCGAACCCAGAATCCCCGGACCCGACCACCCGATCACCGTCGAGAAGACGGGTCAGCGCGTGATCGCGCGAGTCGGCGGACACGTGATCGCCGATTCCAGTAGGGCTTTGACATTGCGGGAGGCGAATTACCCACCGGTCCAATACATCCCGATCGAGGATGTCGACCGGACGCTACTCGCGGCCAGCACCGCGCAGACGTACTGCCCGTACAAGGGCGACGCGTCCTACTACAGCATCACCCTCGCCGACGGAGACCTGGCCGATGTGGTGTGGTCCTACCGCGAGCCGTACGACTCCGTCGCGGCCATCGCCGACCACGTCGCCTTCTACACCGACCGAGTGGACGTCGCAGTCGGAGACTGACTCTCGCGGAAGCGCAGTGTGAACAATTGCCACAGGCCCACCGCGAGCAGGGCGACGGTGGCGATGATGTAGGCATCGCCTGGAAGATGTTGCCACCAGGACCAATTGAGCTCGCGGTGTTTGCCGTTGGGTACGAGTCCCGGGCCGATCATGAACAGGGTGGCGAACCCGGCGATGGCGGCGTACGGCGCGAAGCGCGGGTTGGTGGTTGTCCATGCTGCCGCCGTGACCAGGGCGGGCGCGACCCACACCCAGTGATGGGTCCAGGACACCGGTGAGATCATCAGCAGCACTGCGGCATTCACCAGCAGGGCGGTGACCGACAGCACGGTGATGGGTGTGGTGGGTTCGGCGGCCGCCTTCTCGGCGGTGAAGAGGTGCCGCATCAGCACCACGCCCGCGCAGACGGCAGCCAGGCCGAGGCCGAGCCATACCGCGGTCGCGGCCGAATGTGTCAGTCCCATACGGAAAACCGTGCCCTTGATGGACTGATTGCCCACGTAGTCGGGCGAGCCGATACGGTTGGTATCGCTGACGGCGTGGAACCAGTACTGCCGCGATTCCTTGGGGAACAACAGGAATCCGGCTCCGACCACCGTCGCCGCGGTGGCCGCCGCCGTGCCCGCGGCCTTCCAATCCTTGCGAATCAGGAAGTACAGGATGAAGGCCGCCGGGGTCAGTTTTGTCACCGCCGCGATGCCGATGAGCACGCCGCGTGGCCAGCGTGGCTTCACGGTCAAGCAGTCGAGGGCGACCGCCGCCATGAGAACAAGGTTGATCTGCCCGAACCACATGGTGGTCCGGACGGGTTCGATCGCGAGCATGAGGGCGACCGCGGTCCCCGTCAGCATGACTTTGCCGCGCAGTTCCAGATCCGGCCGAACCCGCGACAGCACCAGCCACAGCGTGACCGCGAGACAGGCCAGCGAACTTGCCGTTACCAGCAGCTCGGCCAGCCAGAGCGGCACCACCGCCAGCGGAACCATCAAGAGCGCCGCGGACGGGGGATAGGTGAACGGCAGATCGGTGTGGCCGCGCACCGGCAGCGTCGGGCCGTACAGTCCGCCGTGATGCAGCCAGCCCAGTGTGCCGACCCGATAGACCTGTAGGTCCAGAAAGCCGTGCAGCGCCGTGAACAGAAGTGTCAGCGCCACCGATAGCAGAACTCCGACCACGATCGGAACAACGGGAAAGTACCTTCGGCCGTCGGACTTAGGTTGACGCAGCAAGCTTCGCTGCCCCGTCCGCATCGTGATCATCAGGCAGACACTAACCTTTCGGCTTTCGCGCGAGTTGTCCGGATTGCACTGTGGGAGTGGCCAGTAGATGGCTGGAGTCTGTCGTACTCCGGCCGCCCCAGTGCCCCGAACGGCTCTCTGCCGAGGCGAACCAGGTCGCATAGAAGACGAGCGAAACGGTAGCTGACGCGCCCAGCACCGCAACCCCGGCGAGCACCGGATACTCGGCCATGGTCACGGCCAGGAATCTGTAGGACAGCAGCAGCCCGGCGAGCGTCGTGACACCGAGCGAGACGATGCGCACACGGTAGCGGTGCCAGCCGCTGTCCGGATCGCGCAGTATCGACTCCACCGTCAGGCACAGGACCACACCGGCCACCAGATCACTGCCGTAGTGGTAGCCGAAGCCCAGCGTCGCGAGCAGCGTGCACACCAGCCACAGCGCACCGGCCCAGCGCAACCACCGCGGTGCGTGGCGGGAGTGGATGAACAGCGCTGTCGCCCAGGCGGTATGCATCGACGGCATGCAATTGCGGGCGGTGACCGTGTCGAACAGCATCGGTTTCGGCGCGGATGTCAAGGCGGGCAGTGCATCTGGCCAGTTACCGAGTTGCAGGCCGTGACCCAGCGGTCCGTAGGCGAAAACCGGTCCGACCACGGGGAACAGCACGTACCCGATCGGGCCGATCACACCCAGCGCCAGGAAGGTGCGCAGCAGGCTGTGCTGCGGCCAGGGACTCGTCGTCACATTGCGCAGCTGCCACACCGCGACCACCATCGCCGCCACCGGCAGCTGGATGTACACCACGTGCAGCACATGCGACGGTATGGGGCCGAGGGCTTCGAGCGCGCGGCCGACCAGCCAGGCCGGCTCTCCCAGCGCCCGATCGGCGAGCTGAACGTATTGGTCGAGCACCTGCGGACCGGCGATGATGCTGACCATCAGCCAGGTGTCCGCGACCTTCGAGGCCATGATCAGCAGGACGCCGAATGCGATGGCGTGCAATGCCGTACGCCGCTGTCTGCCCTGCCACCGGAACGCAGTCACCGTCAATGCGGTCAGGGCCAGCGTCGGGCCGGTGCCGATCGACACATGCCAGCCGCACAGCACCTGCAACCCCAGTGTCATCAGATCCGAGATCGCCGCCGCGGTCAGCGTGACAACCCTCGCGCGCGCGGGCACGCCGACACAGGCCAGCCCCAGCCCCGCCCAGGACACGGCCGCCGACTGCGGATTGCCCAGGTAGTCGTCGACCAGGCTGCGTAGCGGACCCATCACCTCGTGCGTCGAGGCCCACACCTGAACGACCACCAGCAGCACCGCCGCCGTGATCACTCCGGCAGCGGGTATGACCCGAGAACCGACCCCGTCGCCGGACAGCGACGAGCCGGAAACCTTCGCCTCATGGTCGACCAGCACTGTAAATCGATAACACAGGTTAAACGGAGGCACAACTTCCGGTTACCGAAAGCTGTCCAGTATCCATCCAGCAAATGTCATCGGCAACCCCATCGGGCATGCCCCGGCAGCCCGCCCTGGAGCGCCTAGCGCCCGCTGTCGGACGGCGATTGCTGCGCAGTTGCTATGCATTAGCCGGTAGGACTGCCCTCACCCGGCGACGGCGGCGAATCGTGGACCCGGGGCGTCTGAATCGACCTCCTCGGGGTCGAGCTCGGAGACGGCGAACTGTCGCTTGCCCGCCGTCTTCGCCGAGTACATGGCGCGGTCGGCGCTGCGCAGCAGATTCGGGAAGTCGCAATCGCGCCCGGGCGGGCAGAAGGCGGTGCCGACACTCGCGGACGCCGGGACCGGCCCGGCCGCCGTGTAGACAGGTTCGCACAGCGCCGCCAGCACGCGCATGGCCAGCTCACCCAGCGCATTGCGGCGTGCGGGCAGCGCGACCACGAATTCGTCGCCGCCGTAGCGGGAGATCACCGTTTCCGGCGGGCAGGTGGCGCGCAGCCGCTGTGCGATGGTGACCAGCACCTCGTCACCGACCGAGTGCCCGTAGCCGTCATTGATCTGCTTGAAGTCGTCCAGATCGATGAGCAGCAGCCCCACCCCGCGCACCGGATCGGTGGCCATCAGCCGCACCCGCTCCTTGAGCAGTGAGCGATTGGCCAGATCGGTCAGCGCATCGTGCGTGGCCTCGTGCCGCAGCCTGGTCTGCAGTGCCGCGATTTCCTGCACCCGCACCGAGACCGCCTCCGAGAGACTGCGTTCCTGCTGCGCGAGCGCCCGCTGCTGCAGGGCTTCGGCATAGCTGTCGATGGCCTGACTGGCGATGAACGGCCAGCGGGTGGCGATCAGTGATCCCGGTTCGCCTGGTGCGAGACCCAGCAGGGCCCGGCTGGCCGGTGCGAGCATGCGCGTGCGGTCGAACGGTGATTCCGCGAGCCGGCGGCCGATGGCGCGGGCAGCGGGTACCGGGAACGGTTCGGATCCGGCCAGTTCCAGCAGTTCACCGATGATGCGGGTGAAAATGCGTTCCACTTCCGCCGGGCCGAGCGCCGGCACGGTGGTGCCGCTCGGGTGCACTGCTCGTGCCCACTCCCGGATGGTGGCTCTGACGATGGTGCTGGTTCGGCTGTCGAGTCGGATGGGCATGCGCGCTCACCCGGCGAACGTGATGTCTGTGCCAGCGGCGAGGCCGATGACGCGGGCGCTGCCTGCGCCCGTGGTGCCCTTCGAATCGAACTCACTAACTCGCGGTCGGCATGTGTGGTGCACGCTCACCGCCCCCTTTCCAGATACCCCCGTCCGGACAAAAAGGATCCTAGCAAGCCACCCGGCATCGAAAGACCCTGTTTCCGAACGGGTTCCCGGTGCCTCGCGAATGGCGATCGATGTCTGATCGCTTTCGCACACTAGGCGTTACACCCAATTTCCGCGAGTCTCCGCGACGCGCCGGAACGTTCGGTTCTACCGGCGATAACGTGGGCGAATGCGGCCCGATTGGCATTGGCGGAGCGAGGTTCGGTAGAGTGCTCAACGCATGCCGCACCGGGCTTCCGGTGCGCGGTACGCGGGTGTAGTTCAATGGTAGAACTTCAGCCTTCCAAGCTGATAGCGCGGGTTCGATTCCCGTCACCCGCTCTTCTCCCTGCTGGGAGCCTCGGCCACGGCCGAACAGGTCACGGGGTGTAGCGCAGCTTGGTAGCGCATCCGCTTTGGGAGCGGAGGGTCGCAGGTTCAAATCCTGTCACCCCGACCATCTTTCGATTCCTTTTCACCCGATTCGGGTCGTATAGCCCGCTGGCACAACGGGACTGACCGGTTCGCTGTGGCCCTCCGAATGTGACGGACGAGTCAAAATCACCGAGCCGGGTCCGGCGTGTCCGCGGTGACGATGTGGGCTGTGGCAGACCCATGGCGGACATCGAGTTCGGCAAGCCCCTGTGCAATCGCGCCGGCGGGGCGAAAATCTAAGGCGTGACGGATCTTTCGCTGAGCGCTGCGCGCCGGGAGCAACTGGCCGCACTACTGGGGGATGAGCAGCGGCTGCGGGAGGAGTATCCCAAGGTCGCGGATTATCTGGATACTGCGCCGTTGCTGGCGGGAAGCGGGGATGCCCGGGCCGATGCGGCCTTCGATCTGCGGTTCGTGCACTTCATGATCGGCGGCGACGGGGTCGGCGGGAATCCGTACTGGGACATCGTGGGGGATTCGGTGTCCGAGCAGGAGGGGCGGCGAGTGGTGAACGGCGGGCGGGCGCGAGGCAGTGCGAGGCTCGGGTACGCACAGACGATTCTGCAGGCGGTGTACGCCTATGCGATTCCCGCGCCGGAGACGCTCGCCTGGGCGGCCGCGTTCTGCGCGGGCGGCCCGGTGGTGGAACTCGGTGCGGGGCGCGGGTATTGGGCGGCGCAGCTGGCGGGTGCGGGGCTCACGGTGGCGGCCTACGATTCGGAGCCGCCGGATCGCCTCGAGAATGTGTCGTTCCCGGGAGCGGCCGGGCAGCGGGATCTCTGGTATCCCGTCGGTGATCTCGCCGCATGCACGGCCCAGGATCGCGCGGGGCAGGTGCTGCTGCTGTGCTGGCCGCCGGGCTGGGGTAGCGCCATGGCCTCGCAGGCGCTCGCGGACTTCGCGCGGGCCGGGGGCGAGCGATTGATCTTCATCGGTGAGCCGAAGGGCGGCAAGACCGGTGACGACGCCTTCTTCGACGCGCTGGCCGCGGGCTGGGAACTGGAATCGGAAGATGCGCGGTACGTCTCGTGGTGGAATCTGGCCGATGTGGCCCAGGGCTGGGTGCGCCGCTAACCGGTACGGGCGACCTGTGGATCGAGGGTCATGCGGAAGACGAAGGCGCCGTACCGATCTCGCGGATAGGAGACGTCGCAGACCATCATGACGCGCTCGTCGGGTGCGAGAAAGCGCTGGTGCACGGTCTTCACCAGATCACCGGCGGGGGTATTGAGCCAGCTCGCGTGCGTCGAGCTCGGAAGTCGGTCGGCGACGGTCTCTTCGAGGAAGGCGGCGCCCTCCGTGCCATCGGTGCCGACCGGCTGGTACGAGTCCGAGATGGAGATCGGCCGCCCGGCTTCGCTCGCGCGGGTGATCACATGGGTGATCTCGGCGCCCGGATCGAGTCCGAGGATCTCGGCGAGAATATCGGGGGCGGACATGCGCTTACTGTTGCGCTCGACGCGCACCTCGTGCTCGGATTCCTGGCCGAAACTGGTTTCCGGGCTCTCCAATTGGCGTTCGGGCGCCACTCGCACCAGGTCGAGATGATCGGTGACGAAGGTGCCGCGCCGCTCGACGGTGCGCACCAGGCCCTGACTGAGCAGCAGTTTGACGGCATGCCGAATGACGATCTGCGAGACCCCGTTCCGCTCGGCGATCTCGGCGAAACTCGGTAGCTGCGTGCCGGGTGGGAGCGCCCCGGTGCGGATCTGTCTCGCATACTTCCCGGCGATGGCGACGTAGGCCGGTTCTGCCATGGGTTCGCTCCCTTCGAATCATGTTGTCCCCGTACAGGCCATCGTATTCCGTATACGCAGTTGTGGATGTGCACTCCATGCATATACTCAGATGCGTATACGCTACATAGTCTTAGCGATCAGGGGTGGTCATGAGGTTTCGCCCGACGGCGGTCGGATATTTGCGGAGCGATGTCAGCGGCATTCGCCAAGCGTGGGACGAGGAACAGATCCGTAGCCGGGCTCGGCGGCTGGGCTACGACTTCGCCAAACTGGTAGTGGCCGACGGCCGCTCGGGCCGGCATCTGACGGCCGCGCTCAAATCCGCCATCACGCGCTTGGACGCGGAGGCGGTCATCGTGCCCGATGCCACGCATTTCGAAGGACATGTCATTCCCGACGATCTGGTGAAAGCCGCCGATGTGATCACCGTCGATCCGGACGAAACCTATGCGCGCTGGGGCATTCCGCCCATTCCTGACAATCCAGCCTGACGGATTGTTCCGCTCAATTGTCACCGTTCGCAGCGCGGCCGCTCTCCGAGGCGGCGGCCTGCGTACGGTGCGGTCGGTGGCGGCGCGGGGATCGATGAGGGATGCCCCGCCGCCTTCCGGCGTTCGATGCCGTTGCCGCGAACGAACTACGAGTGTGCATCCGGGGTGATTCCCGGATGCACACTCGTAGTGCCGGACATGGTCGCGAATGATGTTGCCGCGAACCGGGTTACGCTATTTGGGCTGGTCGGCCGACTGCGCCGGGTCCGGCTGCGCAGCGGGCTGAGCGGCGGGTGCGGGCGGGGCGGCCGGGGTTGTCGTCTTGGGGTCGGCCCACTTGGTGGTGCCGTCGGCGGCCTGCATGGTGGTCAGCAGGTCGACGCCATTGGCGATGAGGGCCGGGCCACCGACGGTGATGCTGCCGATGATGCCGCCCACAGCGGCACCGGTGGTGAGGCCGGGAATGCAGCCCGCGACCAGGGTGACCACGCAGCCGACGACCGCGCCGATCGCCGTGCCCACGAAGGTGCCGATGGTGGTGGCCAGGCCGAACTGCGAGCTGAAATCGCTGAGTGCGCGCGAGTTCTCGGTCGCCGAGGCAATGGGCTTCGCCGCGAGCGGCTGGCTGATATTCAGGGCGGCCGGTTTGTCCGGGGTCAGCGCGAGGACGGTGCCGTCCTTCTGGACCTCCGGTTTGACGGGGAGGCTGATATCGCCGACGTGGAAATCGAGCGGCAGGGTGAGCAGTACACCGCCCTGACCGTCCTTCACGTCGACCACATTCACCACGGTGGCCGGGTCGACGGGCTTGCCGTCACGATCGATGGCGACACCGTCCTTCACGGCCAGTCGATCATTGCCGCCGGCCGCCAGTTCGGTGCCGAGGGCTTTGGAGAGCTCGAAGGTGCCGCCCCGGAGCGTAGTGATGACCGTTTTGTCCACCATTTTCGCCGAATAGGCGATATGCGGGGGAGCGGCGGCCGGATCGGCATGTGCCGAGCCGGTAGCCACGGTCAGTGCACCGATCAGGAGGGAGGCTGCCGCGGTGGCGCTGCGGAACTCCATGCGGAATCCAATCCATCATCAGGGGTGGTCATGTCCAACCAGCGAAGCTTAGTGGAAGTCACAGGGGCCGATCACTTTTGGGCCTAGGGGAGACACAGCGGAAATTATCCGGAAGTGATCGAAAAATTATCGGCTACCCGGTCTGCTGAAGCGTCGCCCACTGTAGCGCCCCGAATGCGCGCATGTGTAGCGAACGAGGCAGACTGCGCACATGACGCTCAGGTACAGCGCGGGAGTCCTGCTCTTCCGCCGCACCCCGGCCCTCGAGGTACTGATCGGACATATGGGCGGACCGCTGTGGGCGCACAAGGACGCCTCCGCCTGGTCCATCCCCAAGGGGGAATTCGATCCCGCGCAGGAGCAGCCGCAGGACGCGGCCCGCCGCGAATTCACCGAGGAGCTGGGGCTCCCGGTCCCGGACGGCGAGTGGCTCCCGATCGGCGAGGTCGAATACGGCAGCGGTCGCAGCCGTAAACAGGTCACCGTGTGGGCGGTCGAGGGCGACCTCGATCCGGCACTGGTGGTGCCCGGAAACTTCGAGATGGAATGGCCGCCGCGCTCGGGCCGCATCCAGGAGTTTCCGGAGATCGACCGGGCCGCCTGGTTCCCGCTCGATATCGCGCAGGAGAAGCTCGGCAAGGGCCAGCGCCCGTTCCTCGATCGCCTCGGCGAACTCGCAGCTCGGTCTTGAACCGCGGTTCGAGTGCCGGCTTCCCGGTGCGGAACCCCGCTCACAGCTATCTCCCAGTGCAATCGCAGCGCCGAGTGTGGTGCCGTCTTGGAGGTTGGCCTGCATGATCGATACAGCGATGACGTCGCCGGATGCGCGACCCGGCGATCCACGGCCGATCGCGGGGCGGGCGACCCGCGGTGAGTACGCGGGGCTCGCGGTGCTGCTGGTCGGCACCGCCGCCGCGTACCTGTGGAGGCTGACCGCCAGCGGCTGGGCCAATTCGTTCTACGCCGCCGCCGTGCAGTCCGGGACCAGATCGTGGAAGGCGTTCTTCTTCGGCTCCTCGGACTGGGCCAATGCCATCACCGTCGACAAGACGCCCGCATCCTTCTGGCCGATGGAGCTCTCGGCCCGCCTGCTGGGTTTCAGCAGCTTCAGCATGCTGCTGCCGCAGGTCCTGCTCGGCGTGGCCTCGGTGGGGCTGCTGTGGGTGATCGTGCGGCGGTACTTCGGTGCGCCGGCGGGACTGCTGGCCGGACTGGTGCTGGCGCTGACTCCCGTTGCGGCACTGATGTTCCGGTACAACAATCCGGACGCTTTCCTGGTCTTCCTGATGATCGCGGCGGTGTGGGCCATGCTGCGCGCGGTCGAGGACGGCCGCTGGCGCTGGCTGCTGCTGTGCGGGCTGCTGGTCGGATTCGGTTTCCTGGCAAAGCAATTGCAGGTGATGCTGGTGCTGCCCGCGCTCGCGGCGACCTATCTGTTCGCCGGGCCGCCGAAGCTGGGCACGCGCATCGTGCAGCTGCTGGCGGCCGGTGCGGCCATGGTCGCCGGAGCCGGCTGGTGGGTGCTGGTCGCTCAGCTCTGGCCCGCCGATGATCGGCCGTATTTCGGTGGTTCCCAGCACAATTCGATTATCGAGCTGACCCTCGGATACAACGGCCTGGACCGGCTCAGCGCCGATCGGGGTTCGGGGGGTTTCGGCGGGGATATGCCGGACCGGCCGCACGGCAATTTCAACCCGTTCGGCGGTCAGGCCGGTCTGCAGCGACTGTTCAACGAGACGGTGGGCGGTCAGATCGCGTGGCTCATCCCGGCCGTACTGGTGCTGCTGGTCGCGTCGATCGTACTGTGCGGCAAGGCTCCTCGAACCGATCGGCAGCGGGCCGCGCTGCTCTTGTTCGGTGGCTGGGGGCTGGTGACAGGGCTGGTCTTCAGCCTCATGAGCGGAATCTTCCACGAGTACTACACGGTGGCATTGGCTCCGGCGCTCGCCGGTGTGGTTGGCATCGGGGGCGTGCTGCTGTGGCAGGAACGGCGCCGGGGCTGGGTGCGCGGCGCACTGGCGGTGAGCATGGCGCTCACCGCGCTGACGGCCTGGGTATTGCTTTCGCGCACCACGGATTTCGTGCCCCGGCTGCGCTGGGTGATCGTCGGTGTCGCAGTGGTGGCCGTGCTCGGACTGCTCGTCCGGACCGGCCGCACGCTGACGATCGTGACCCTGTCGGCCGCACTGTTCGCCGGACTGGCGGCCCCGGCCGCGTATGCGGTGGAAACCCTGCGCCTGCCGCACACCGGCGGGATCGTGCGGGGCGGTCCGCATCCCGATCCGGTCTTCCCGAACTTCGGGAATATGGGTGGCGGCGCCGAACCGGATGCGGATGCGGCGGCGGACAAGGAGCCTGCCAGGGGGTTCCCGTTCACCACTGCACCCACCGATAAGGTGCTGGCGCTGCTGGAGAGCAATGGCAACGCCTACACCTGGGTCGCCGCCACCATCGGCTCCAGCGATGCGGCCACCTATCAACTGGCCGCGGACTTCCCGGTCATGGCGGTGGGCGGATTCAGCGGTGGCGATCCCGCGCCGACGCTGGAGAAATTCCAGCAGGACGTCGCCGAGAGCCGGATCCACTACTACATCGCGACGGAGGAGCGGCACGGTCCGCCGCAGCGGCAGGTCTCGGAGGGTTCGAAGATCACCGGCTGGGTAAAGGATCACTACACGGCCACCACTGTGGACGGGGTCATCCTGTACGACCTGACCGTTCCGCGCGTGGCCGGGTAGTGAGGGGCGGTGCGGGCCGGAGCCGGATGTTCCGGCCCGCACCGACGCTTTCGGCGTTGCGGCCGTGGAGCTTTACAGCCGTGGGTCGATCGGCTCGGTCTCCAGGGCCAGCACCGCGAACACCGCCTCGTGCACGCGCCACAGCGGTTCCCCGGCCGCGAGACGATCCAGCGACTCCAGGCCCAGCGCGTATTCTCGCAGTGCCAGTGAGCGTTTCCCGCTCAGCCCGCGCTGCCGCAGGCGGCGCAGGTTCTCCGGGCGCAGATACTCCGGTCCATAGATGATCCGGAGGTATTCCGGACCACGGCATTTCACGCCCGGCTGCACCGGACGGCCACTGCGGGTGCCGGTTCCGGTGACCAGTGAGCCGACCGGCTTGACCACCATGCCCTCGCCGCCCGCCGCGGTGAGCTCGCTCCACCACGTTGTCGCCGCGGCTTCACCCTGGGCGTCGGTGAGTTCGACGAACATCCGCCGGGTCGGCGTGAACAGGCCGGGATCGGCGGCGACCAGCCGGTCGAGGCGCTCCAGGTGCCAGTTGTGTTCGCGCACCGCATAGTTCGCGCCCTGACCGGCGAGGATCTGGAACGGCGCCAGGCGGACGCCGGCCAGTCCGTCGACCGGCCAGCAGTAGCGGCCGTACGCGGTGGTGAACGCCTCCGCGTCCGCCTCGCGCGCCAGGGTGCGCTCGGCCAGATCGGCTACGTCCAAACCTCTTTCCCGCACGGCCGCCAGTATCTGTGCGGCCGTGCCCAGGGAAGCGCGCGCTGCCGCCCCGACCGCCGCGTACTGATTGCGCAGCAGGCCCAGTGCCTTGGCCGACCACGGCAGCAATTCGGTATCGAGCGCCAGCCACTCGGTATCGAGTTCCTCGAACAGCCCGGTCTTTTCGGCCGCGATGCGCACGCCCTCGAGCAGCGCTTCGGTCTGAGCGGTGTCGTCGAAGAACGGACGGCCGGTACGGGTGTACACCGCTCCGGTACTGCCGTCGTCCACGCCGAAGCGAGCGCGTGCGGCGTCCGCCGAGCGCGCCACCACCACAACGGCGCGTGACCCCATGTGCTTCTCCTCGCACACCACGGTCTCGACGCCTTCGGAGCGGTAGTACTCGAAGGCCTGTGCGGGGTGCTCCAGCAGCCCCTCCACAGTCGAAGTGGCACAGGGCGACATGGTGGGCGGCAGATAGACCAGCCAGCGCGGGTCGACGGCAAAGCGGCTCATCACCTCCAGCGCGGCGGCGGCCGCGTCCTCCTGCACGCCGACCCGGCCGAGGTGACGGGTCTCCACCACGCGGCGGCCGATCACATCGTCCAGGTCCAGCACGCCCGGATCGCGGTGCACCACACCGGTGCCGGGCACCAGGGTGGCGGGCTGCAGCGGGCGGGTCGGTTCGTACCAGACCTGTTCCGCCGCAACGGCGACCGGCTCGCGCTCCGGATAGCGCAGCGCGGTGAGCTGCCCGCCGAAGACCACACCGGTATCCAGGCAGAGGGTGTTGTTCACCCACACCAGATTGGACATGGGCGTGTGCCCGTACAGGACCAGCGCCTGACCGCGGTAGTCATTGGCCCACGGGTAGCGCACCGGCAGACCGTATTCGTCTGTCTCCCCGGTGGATTCGCCGTACATGGCGAACTCGCGCACCCGGCCGGAACTACGGCCGTGATACTCCTGCTTCAGACCGGCGTGCGCGACGACCAGTCTGCCGCCGTCCAGCACATAGTGGCTGACGAGTCCGCGCATGAACTCCTGTGCGGTCTTGCGAAACTCCTCGCTCTCGGCCTCCAGCTGCGCCAGCGATTCGGCGAGGCCGTGCGCGACCTTCACCTTGCGGCCGTCGAGTGCGCGCACCAGCTTGAACTCGTGGTTTCCGGTGACGCACAGGGCATTTCCGGAGCCGACCATGCCCATGACGAGGCGCAGCACACCCGGTGTGTCCGGGCCGCGATCGACCAGGTCGCCGACGAATACGGCGGTTCGCCCCGCCGGGTGGCTCGCACCGGCGGCCCGGCCGGCGGCGTCGCGGCTCAGGACGTAGCCGAGTTCGCCCAGCAGCGTCTCCAATTCGCTCCGGCAGCCATGCACATCGCCGATCACATCGAACGGGCCGGTGAGCTCGCGCTTGTCGTTCCACAGTCGCTCATCGGCGACGGTGGCCGCCTCGATTTCGGCGACCCCGCGCAGCACGTGCACCTTCCGGAAGCCTTCGCGCTCCAGGAATTTCAGGCTGCGCCGCAGGTCCCGGCTGTGCCGGGCCGCCACGTGCGGACCAAGATCCGCCCGATCCGGCCGCCCCGCATTGCGTTCCACGCAGATCTGGTCCGGCACATCCAGCACGATGGCCACCGGCAGCACATCGTGCGCCCGCGCCAATTCGATCAGCTGCTGCCGTGCTTTCGGCTGCACATTGGTGGCGTCGACCACCGTGCGCAGCCCACGCCGCAGCCGCACTCCCACCACATGGTGCAGCAGTGCGAAGGCATCGGCCGTGGCCGACTGATCGGACTCGTCATCGCTGACAATGCCGCGATAGGCATCCGAGGACAGGACTGCCGTCGGCGGAAAGTGCTTGTGCGCGAACGTCGATTTCCCGGAACCGGTGCTGCCGATCAAGACGACCAGCGACAGCGCCGGGACAGCCAGCTCCGCCATTACGCGGCCCCCATTTCCTCGGTCGTCCTGGTGAATACGGCCAGCTGAGTGGAGGCGCCCAATTCCGAATCCTCGGGACCGACCGGCTCGAATCGCACACCGTAGCCGTACGTTTCGCAGACCCGTCCGGCCCACTGCGCGAATTCCGCACGGCTCCATTCGAATCGGTGATCCGAATGCCGGAACGTGCCGGCTGTCAAGGTTTCGTACAGCGCGTTGTACTCACTGTTCGGCGTGGTCACGATCACCGCCCGCGGCGCCGCCACCCCGAACACCGTGTGCTCCAGCGCCCCCAGCCGAGGCGGATCCACATGCTCGATCACCTCCATGAGCACCGCGGCGTCATACCCCCGCAGCGACGCATCCGCATACGTCAGCGCCCCCTGCCGCAAACTCACCCGCTGCGCCTGCCGCTCCGGCATCCGCCGCATCCGCCGCTGCGCAATCCGTAGTGCCCGAATCGACACATCCACCCCCACGATCTCACCGAAACTGCTGTCCGCCAACAACTCCCGCAACAATGCCCCCTCCCCGCACCCGAGATCCAGCACCCGGCTCGCCCCGGCCGCACGCAGCGCCCCGATCACCGCGGCCCGCCGCAGCACCGCCAGTGACGGCACCCGATCGTCTGCAGGTTCCCGACTGACATCACTCACGCCTGCCACGGACCCGACCACATCGCCCGCCATCCCGGCGCGCTTGCGGCCGGGATCGACACGAGCAGTGCCCCCGCCGATTACGGTGAATTCCTGACGAGAGTCCGCCGAGATGACGGGGCCAGCAGCTCCGGCCTCTCCCTCGCTCGCATCGGGCGAAGGATCACCGAGTGCGAATCCCGCAGTGGCCGAGGCCAGCTCGGCGGCGAGGTCATCGCTGTTCTCCTCGACCGCGCCGAGCTCCTCCGGCTCGCGGTCGTCGAGTTCGGCGAGGCGGGCGAGTGCGGCGTGTACGAGGGAATGCCGCCGGGCCAGGTATCGCCGGGTGATCCAGGTGCGCTCGGGATGCGCTGCCAGCCAGCCCGCGCCGAAGCGCAGCAGTTTGTCGATCTCGGCGGTATCGAGGAAATAGTGCTTGCTGCCGTCGAGAACCGGGAGCAGCACATAGAGGTGGGCCAGCGCGTCGGCCAGCCGCTGCGTGCCGCTGAGTTCGAGCCGCAGATAGTGCGAGTCGCCCCATTCCGGGAACGCCGGATCCAACGGCAGGGGAGTGGCATTCACCGTCCAGCCCAGCGGTGCGAACACGCGCTCGGCCTCCGCCGCGCCACCCCGGCACGGCACCGCGGGCAACTCGATCCGCAGTGGCAGCGCGGTCTCGGCCAGCTCCGGCCGTTGCGCGCACCGCCCGTGCAGGGCCGAACCGAAAACGGTCGAGATGGCCACCGATACCAGCGAGGACGCCGCATAGGGCCGATCGTTCACATACTGCGCGAGACTGAATTCCGGTGCGCCCTTGGACTTTCCCCGCACCAGCCGCACCGGATCGATCTCCAGCAGCAGCGCCGCCGTGCACCGCTCCTCGGCAGCCTCCGGGTACAGCACATGCGCGACACCGTACGACTGCTCGAAAGTCTGTATGCGCGAGGGATTCTTGTGCAGCAGAAAGCCCAGATCGGAGGCCGGCCACGCGGCGCCCTCGGGTCGCGTACAAGAAATCGTCAACAGCATCTTCGGATGCTCCCGCATGCTCACCACCCCGGCAAACCAATTAGCGTCTCGTTCGCACGGCTTCAGCGTCGTGCTCGCACTGTTCCGACCGGCGGCACGATCACCGGCCGGTCCGTGCCCTCGACGCGGTGAAACAGTACCGACCGTGTAGTTTCGGCCCGGTGCCGCAAGTCTTTGCGGCCGTCCGAGACTCGGTGAGGAGCGGGAATGCGGTTGTTGGGCAAGGTCGGATCGATCGGCGCGGTTGCGGCGGCGGTGCTGTTGATGGCGGGCTGCGGAAGCAGTAGCGACACCAAGGCGGATTCGACGACCACCGCCGCGAGTTCCGCCGCGCAGGCCACGACCGCGGCGCTGAGCACCGGTCGCGAGTGCACCGCCGACGACGTCAAGGTCGACGGTGGGTTCGGCACCGCACCCAAGATCACCATTCCGACCGACTGCGATCCGCCCAAGACGCTGATCGTCAAGGATCTGGTCGCGGGCAGCGGTCCGGGCGCGCAGGCCGGGCAGCAGCTGACCATGAACTACACCCTGATCACCTGGTCGGACAAGAAGAAGCTGGACAGCTCCTTCGATCGCGGTGAGACCTTCCCGCTCAACCTGGGCGCCGGCGAGGTCATCAAGGGCTGGGATCAGGGCCTGATCGGCGTCCAGCAGGGCGCCCGCCGACTGCTCATCGTGCCGCCGAACCTCGGCTACGGCGCGGGCGGCCACGGCATCAAGCCGAACGAGACGCTGGTGTTCGTCACCGATGCGGTCAAGGTCGGTTAGCTAGGGCGCGAGCGCTGTACCAGGGCGACTGGGCTTCGGACCAGTCGCCGGGCGGCGTCTGCCCTGACCGGTTACCCGCCTTCGGCACCGGTCAACTAACCTGGTCGGGATGCGATCGGGGGGACCGAACATCAGACCACTAATACGAATGCAAGGAGCATGTCCGTGAAGAGCACCGTCGAGCAGCTGAGCCCGACCCGGGTCCGGATCAACGTCGAGGTGCCCTTCGAGGAGCTGAAGCCGGACTTCGACAAGGCATACAAGGCGCTCGCAGGGCAGATCAAGATCCCCGGCTTCCGTCCGGGTAAGGCCCCTGCCAAGCTCATCGAAGCGCGCGTCGGCCGTGGCGCGGTCCTGGAGCAGGTCGTCAACGACGTGCTCCCCAAGCGCTACAGCGATGCGGTGATCGCCACCGAGGTCAAGGTCATCGGCCAGCCCGAGATCGAGATCACCAAGATCGAAGACGGCGACGAGCTCACCTTCACCGCCGAGGTGGATGTCCGCCCGGAGATCACCCTCCCCGATTTCTCGACCATCGCCGTCACCGTCGATCCGATCGAGATCAAGGACGAGGACATCGAGGAGCAGCTCAGCTCGCTGCGCCAGCGCTTCGGCACCCTCAATGCCGTCGAGCGCGAGATCCAGGACGGCGACTTCGTCTCCATCGACCTGTCGGCCACCGTCGACGGCGTCGAGGTCGAAGAGGCCTCCACCACCGGTCTGTCGCACGAGGTCGGTTCCGGCCAGCTCATCGAGGGCCTCGACGAGACCCTGATCGGCCTCAAGGCCACCGAGGCGAAGGACTTCACCTCGAAGCTCGTCGCCGGTGAGCACGCGGGCCAGGATGCGGTCATCACCGTCACTGTGCAGTCGGTCAAGGAGCGCGAGCTGCCCGAGGCCGACGACGAGTTCGCCCAGCTGGCAAGCGAATTCGACACCATCGACGAGCTGAAGGCCGATCTGAAGACCCGCGTCGAGCGCGTCAAGAAGGTCGAGCAGGCCGGCGCCATCCGCGACAAGGTCCTCGAGACACTGCTGGAGACCGTCGAGATCCCGCTGCCGGAGAAGGTCGTCCAGGCCGAGATCGACGCCGTGGTCCACGACGCCGTGCACGGTTTCGACCACGACGAGGCCAAGCTGGCCGAGGCGCTCGAGGCCGAGGGCTCCTCCCGCGAGGAGTTCGACAAGGACACCAAGGAGTCGGCCGAGAAGTCGGTCAAGACCCAGCTGCTCCTGGATGCCGTCGCCGACGCGGAGAACACCCAGGTCGGCCAGGACGAGCTGTACGAGCGGATCATCTTCCAGGCGCAGCGCTACGGCATGTCGCCCGATCAGTTCATCCAGCAGATCCAGCAGGCCGGTCAGCTGGGCGCCGTGTTCGCCGATGTGCGCCGCGGTAAGGCCCTCGCCGGTGTGGTCGTCGCCGCGACCGTCACCGACACCGACGGCAATGCCGTGGACACCGCGGAAATGTTCGGCAACCCTGCCGAAGAGGCCGAGGAAGTTTCCGCCGAGGAGCTGGCCGAGGTCGCCGACGCGACCGAAGCCGTCGAGGCCGAGGCCAAGTAATTCGATCGAAAGGCCCGCGCTAGCTGGGAATTCGAGGGTGTGAACCCCGAGAGTCCCCCCGAGGGGCGGGCCGCGTCAGCGCCCACGTAAGTTTTGCGCTGTGAGCGAAGCAGGGCGGTACCGGGAGTTCGGTACCGCCCTGCTTCGTTAGGGTTTGTGTCGGCGCTGCAACTTGAGTGCTGGACCTTCTAAGTGATCAGTAGGGCTTGGTGGGACCGAGCCGGTGAGAGAGGGCAGGTATCCGTGACAAATAATCAGGCAGGGGTGCAGATGACATCCGCGACTGCTGGTCTGAACCTCAGTGATTCGGTCTACGAGCGCCTGCTGCGCGAGCGAATCATCTTCCTGGGCAGCCAGGTCGATGACGACATCGCCAACAAGTTGTGCGCGCAGATCCTGCTGCTGTCGGCCGAGGATCCGGAGCGGGATATTTCGCTCTACATCAACTCGCCCGGTGGTTCGGTCACCGCGGGTATGGCCATCTACGACACCATGCAGTTCGCCGAATGCGATATCCGCACCGTCGGTATGGGTTTGGCCGCGTCCATGGGTCAGTTCCTGCTCGCCGCGGGTGCGAAGGGCAAGCGTTTCGCGCTGCCGCATTCGCGCATCATGATGCATCAGCCGTCCGCCGGTATCGGTGGTTCGGCCTCCGATATCGCCATCCAGGCCGAGCAGTTCTCGTACACCAAGCGGGAGCTCAATCAGCTGCAGGCGCTGCACACCGGCAAGTCCGTGGAGCAGGTCACCGAGGACGCCGACCGCGACCGCTGGTTCACGCCGACGGAAGCCCTCGAATACGGCTTCATCGACCAGGTGGTCACGCACGCGCGCCAGGCCAACGGCGCCAGCTAGATCACCGCCCACCACACAGACTTTGGAGACGCATATGTCATTCGATCCGCGTGATGCGGGCATTACCTTCGCCGCTGCCGGTGCTCAGCTGCCGCAGTCGCGCTACATCCTGCCCCAGTTCACCGAGCAGACCACCTACGGCGTCAAGACGTCCGACCCGTACAACAAGCTGTTCGAGGAGCGCATCATCTTCCTCGGCGCCCAGGTCGACGACACCTCGGCGAACGACATCATGGCGCAGTTGCTGGTGCTGGAGTCGCAGGACCCCGACCGTGACATCACCATGTACATCAACTCGCCCGGTGGTTCGTTCACCGCGCTGATGGCCATCTACGACACCATGCAGTACGTCCGCGCCGACGTCGTCACGGTGTGCCTCGGCCAGGCCGCCTCCGCGGCCGCCGTGCTGCTCGCCGCCGGCGCCCCCGGTAAGCGCGCCGCACTGCCGAACGCCCGGATTCTGATCCACCAGCCGTCCACCTCGGGCGGTATCCAGGGTCAGGTGTCCGACCTGGAGATCCAGGCCGCGGAGATCGAGCGCATGCGCCGGCTCATGGAGGCCACGCTGGCGCTGCACACCGGCAAGGACGCGGAGACCATCCGCAAGGACACTGATCGCGACAAGATCCTCACCGCCGAGCAGGCCAAGGATTACGGCATCGTCGACACGGTCTTCGCGTACCGCAAGCTCAGCGCCCAGAAGTGACGCGCGGGGGTGGCGGGGGCGTGCGACCCCGCCACCCGGGCAAGGGTGAGTCCACGCACATGTCCGGTGAGAAACGTGCTCAAGTTGTCGACCTCGGTCGCGAGAAACAGGTACGGTCACTCTAGGGACCTTGGCTCGTGGTTGTCGGCCCGCTTTTGATTCAGCCGAAACGCCGTATCCCCTCATCTTGGGGAGACGGCTACGCTTTATAGGTGGCACTTCGCCGGCAGCCAGGACAGACGGTTGCACGCGGACAAGGAAGTAGGGACCCAGGAGATGGCGCGCATCGGTGATGGCGGCGATCTGCTCAAGTGCTCTTTCTGCGGGAAGAGTCAGAAGCAGGTCAAAAAGCTCATTGCGGGACCAGGGGTGTACATCTGCGACGAGTGCATCGATCTGTGCAACGAGATCATCGAGGAGGAGCTCGCCGAAAGCAGCGAGGTCAAACTCGACGAGCTGCCGAAGCCCGCGGAAATCCGCGACTTCCTCGAGCAGTACGTGATCGGGCAGGACGCTGCAAAGAGAACCCTGGCTGTCGCGGTGTACAACCACTACAAGCGAATTCAGGCCGGCGACAAGGGCCGCGACTCACGCGGCGAAGCCGTCGAGCTGATGAAGTCCAACATTCTCATGCTCGGCCCGACCGGCTGCGGTAAGACCTATCTGGCGCAGACACTCGCCAAGATGCTGAACGTGCCGTTCGCGATTGCCGACGCCACCGCGCTCACCGAAGCCGGATATGTCGGTGAGGATGTCGAGAACATCCTGCTGAAGCTGATCCAGGCCGCTGATTACGATGTGAAGCGCGCCGAGACCGGCATCATCTACATCGACGAGGTCGACAAGATCGCCCGCAAGTCGGAGAACCCGTCCATCACCCGTGACGTTTCCGGTGAGGGCGTGCAGCAGGCGCTGCTGAAGATTCTGGAAGGCACCCAGGCTTCGGTGCCGCCGCAGGGCGGTCGCAAGCACCCGCATCAGGAATTCATCCAGATCGACACCACCAACGTGCTGTTCATCGTTGCCGGTGCGTTCGCGGGCCTGGAGCGGATCGTCCAGGATCGAGTCGGCAAGCGCGGCATCGGTTTCGGCGCGGAGGTCCGGTCCAAGTCGGAGATCGACACCGCCGATCACTTCGTGGATGTCATGCCCGAGGATCTGATCAAGTTCGGTCTGATCCCCGAGTTCATCGGCCGCCTCCCGATCGTCGCGTCGGTTACCAACCTGGACAAGGAATCCCTCGTCCGCATTCTGGCCGAGCCGAAGAACGCACTGGTCAAGCAGTACGTGCGCCTGTTCGAAATGGACGGCGTGGACCTGGAATTCACCCAGGACGCGCTGGAAGCCATTGCGGACCAGGCGATTCTGCGTGGCACCGGCGCTCGTGGCCTGCGCGCCATCATGGAGGAGGTCCTCCTCCCCGTCATGTACGACATCCCCAGCCGCGACGATGTCGCCAAGGTTGTCGTCAACGAGGCCACCGTGAACGACAATGTGCTGCCGACCATCGTGCCGCGCAAGCGCCAGTCCCCGGAGCGCCGCGAAAAGTCGGCGTAGCGGTTTTCATCGGACCGGCCCCGCGAGAGTTTCTCTCGCGGGGCCGTTTTCGTTTGTCGCGGGGATTGTCTACTGTGCCCAGGGCACGCGGCACGAGTCCCTGCTGAAGCCCTGATCGGTGATGCCGAGGGCGTGGTATGCGCGGGCGCGGGAGTTCTCCAGGGCGATCTGGTAGGTCAGCTCCGTGACGCCTTTGACGCCGAAGCGCCGTTCGAGATCGGCGACCTGTTCGTCGGTGACGGTGAGGGGTGTGGCGGTCATGGCGTCGGCATAGGCGATGGCAGCGCGTTCATCGGCGCTGTAGGCGGGGTTGGACTCGTAGTCGTCGATATAGCGGAGCTTGTCGACATCCAGGTCGGACAATCGCATGAGCATGGTGCCGAAGTCCACGCACCAGGAACAGCCGACGGTTCGGGCAGTTCGGTAGACGGCGATCTCGCGGATATTCGCCGGCAGCACCGTGCACGCCTTCTCGGCGAGACCCTCGTGCACGGCCGAGGCCATGAAGACCCCCGGATGATTCGCGAGAACGGCGAAGGGCTCGGGGACTTCGCCGAGGCGGCGCTTCAGGTACCGGTAGATGACTCGGGTCAGCGGTCCGGCCTGCTGCGGGCTGACGACGGGGAGTCGGGTGGCGCCCATGGTGGTCTCCTTCGATCCGCGTGGGTGCTTGCACCCCTTGGACGAGATACCGCCACCCGACGTGACGCGCCGGCGGGTATGTCGTGTGTCACTCCGTGGTGAGGTCGCCGTATATCGGAGCGCCCGCCTTGCGGTAGGTGCTGATCACGACACCGGCAGGTGTGCTGCGGGTTTCGGTGAGAGTGAGACCGGCCGGCTGTGCGCCGTCGGCGAAGAAGCGCTTGCCGCTGCCGAGGATGACCGGGAAGGTCAGCACGTTCAAGGTGTCCACCAGGCCGAGGGCGAGCAGTGACTGCGCGAGATTGCCGCTGCCGTGCACCTGCAATTCCTGTCCGGGGCGTGCCTTGAGTTCGGCGACCTCTTTCGCGAGATCGCCCCGCAGCAGTTCGGTGCCCGACCAGCCGGCCTGGTCGAGGGTGCTGGTCGCCACGTACTTGGGCAGCGAATTGAGCTTGGACGCAAGGGGATCGGCCGGGTCGTCGTGCAGCGGCCAGTACGAGGCGAAGATGTCGTACGTGCGCCGGCCGAGCAGGAAGGCATCGACCCGATCGAAGACCGAGACCATGAATTCCCCGAAGGCCTCGTCGCCGTAGGGCGCCGACCAGCCGCCGTGGGTGAACCCGCCGCTGGGATCCTCCTGCGGCCCGCCCGGCGCCTGGTACACGCCGTCGAGGGTTACGAACTGGGTGACCGAGAGTTCCATAGTGATCTCCTGCGCTGTCGCCGGCCCGCCTGAGGCGAGCGCTTCACCTGTCCTGACGGAGCAGGCACCGCGAACTCATCGGTCGGGTGTGGACGATCAACCCATCGGTCTGCTGTCCGGTAGAGCTGTTCTCCTGTGTGGATCGGTGACAATCGATTTCTCGATCGCGCCCTGACCGGGAATCGCCATTGATCCCCCTGGTTCGCCGTTGAACCTTTATCCCTTTACTGGAAAATCGGTGCCCGCACTACACCTGTTACGACGGTGCGCGGCAGCGAAATTCATCGCGGCGGCCGCGTGCGGGAAGACCCGCCGCGACGTGGGAATCTCAGGGTGAACGGCGCCAACTCGGGCACGGGGCGGCGTTCACGCGGGGCGACCAGTATGCAGGCCAGGCCGAGCGCGGGCAGGGCGACGGCGGCGGCAATGCTGAGCCCGTAGCTCACTCCGCTCATGCCGTCGGGGTGGTGGAAGGTGTGATAGATCAGGTGCGGCACGCCGAAGACCAGCCAGCCCAGCCCGGCCACCCGGGCCAGCAGACTGTCCATGAAATACAGCGCGGCCGCGGTGAAGGCCCCGACCGCGAGGAAGAACGCACCCACGTCCGAGGCGAGATGATGGTTGTAGGGGCCGTCCATGCTGATCCACTGCATTCCGAAGCCCGGAAAGCTGGTGTACCAGGAGTGCGGTGCGCACACCGCCCAGGCGCCGACGATGAAGGCCTGTGCCGTCAGTATGCCCAGCATGATCTGCAGCGCCAGCCACCGTCGCCGGTTCACCTCCAGGCGCATGCGCACCCGGATGCCATCCCCCGTGCCGTGCAAAGAGATTCGCACCGGCCCTCCCGTCCCGCCGTCGAATCGTCAAGTGCTGTCACCGTAATTCGACGAACGGAACGGGGCAATAGGCGAAAAACGCTACTGCTGCTTGGTCAGTGCCATATCGTCCTGGCCCCAGTAGGCGCGCATGGAGACGATCTTGCCCTCGTCGTCGAATTCCATGATGTCGATCGGCGACAGCGTCATCTGCTGATCGCCGAACTTCGTCACGAGCGTGAACGATACGGCCGCATGCTTTCCGGCGACCTTCAGGGTGTGGATTTCGGTCTGCCGCTCCGACACATGCTCGAGCGCCGCGTACAGCTCCCGAATGGCCTCGTGCCCGCGCCGGGGCTCGCTGCCGATGGGATCCTCCACGACCGCATCCGCCGCATACAGCTTGACGATGTCGTCGGTGGGCCCGGTGGCCACCAACTTCACATACTGTTCGACCACATCACGGGGCTGCGCTGCCATGGAATCTCCCAAAAGAATTGACACGTGTTCTACCGCGCGAGCCTAACAGCAGCGGGCCCGGATCGGACCCGTCCGCTTCACTCTCCGGGACGGATTCTCAGGCGATCAAGGCCCTGTTCACCAGCACCGCCTGGGTGAACAGGGCCCAATCATTGATGATGTGCGCGCCCGAGGAGCCCCAGAGATTCTTGGTGCGGATATAGAGGGTGAGAACCAGCCGGGCGCCGCCGATGACAATGAACGCCTGCGCGAAATTCCAGTCGTAGGTGGGCAGATGGGCCGCGCCGAACCAGACGGCGCTGACGAGCCAGGCCAGGATATGGCGGTGCGGCGGGACAGCTTCACCCTGCCGAAGACGAAGGACGTGCCGGGAGCGCCCGGGTGTGGTGGGTGTTCATGGCGCTCCTACCGTTCGACCTGTACGAGGGTCATGGTCGCAGCCTCTTGTTACAGGCGGTCACAGGTGTGCGGTCGAACGGTTACGGCCAGGTCAGACCTGCAGCCGGTGGATGCCGGTGTAGGCGTTCATGGTTTCGCCGCGCAGGAAACCGACCAGGGTGAGATCGGCTTCGGCGGCCAGATCCACGGCCAGCGAACTGGGGGCGGAGACCGCGCCGAGGAACGGGATTCCGGCCATCACCGCCTTCTGGACGAGTTCGAAGGAGGCGCGGCTGCTGACCATCAGCAGCAGTTCGTGTGCGGGGAGCAGGTTTTCGCGCAGGGCCCAGCCGATGACCTTGTCCACGGCATTGTGGCGGCCCACGTCCTCGCGCACCACCAGGGCCTTACCGTCGAGGGTGAACAGGCCCGCACCGTGCAGGCCGCCGGTGGCGTCGAAAAGCGTTTGCCGGGAACGGAGTTCGCCGGGCAGACCGGCGAGGGTGTCGAGGGAGATCGAGATGCCGTGCGCGGGCAGCGGATAGCGGGTGCGCGTACGGATCTCGTCGAGCGCGGTTTTCCCGCAGAGGCCGCAGGAGCTGCTGGTGAGAAAGCTGCGCGGGGTGACCGGGACGGGGTGCCGCAATTGCACGTCGAGCACGTTGTAGGTGTTCTGGCCGTTCTCGTCGGTGCCGGCGCAGTAGCGGGCGGTGACGACGTCCTCGAGCTCACCGATAATGCCCTCGGCGAAGAGGAAACCGTGGATGAGGTCGATATCGGCGCCCGGTGTGCGCATGGTGACGGTGAGTGATGCACCGCCGGTGCGGATCTCCAGGGGCTCCTCCACCACCAGGGTGTCGGGCCGCTGGATATTTCCGGCAGGGGAGATGCGCAGGGTGGGGCGGCGGGCGGTGACTCGGCTCACGACGTCCTATGGGTGTGGCGTTCCAGGCGGATGGTGACCGCCTTGGAGACGGGCGTATTCGACCGCAGCGCAACATGATCCAGCGGGACGAGCGGATTGGTCTCCGGATAGTAGGCGGCGGCGTTACCGCGTGGCGTGGCGTAGCCGACCAGCCGGAAGCCTTCGACCCGGCGCTCGGTGCCGTCGGTCCACTCGGAGATCACGTCCACGAGTTCGTCCTCTGCGAAACCGAATTCGGCGATGTCCGCCGGATGCACCAGGACCACACGGCGGCCGTTGTGGATACCGCGGTAGCGGTCGTCCAAGCCGTAGATGGTGGTGTTGTACTGGTCGTGGCTGCGCAGCGTCTGCAGGATCAGGCGGCCCCGCGGGACCGGGAGCCAGCGCAGATCGTTGGTGGCGAAATTGGCCTTGCCGGTATCGGTCCGGAATTCGCGGGAGTCCCGCGGCGGATGTGGGAGCTGAAAACCGTTGCGGCCCCGCACCTTCGTGTTGTAGTCGGCGCAGCCCGGCACCACGGCGGCGATGGCATCGCGGATCTTGTCGTAGTCGCGCTGGAATTGCGCCCACGGCACCGAATGCGCCGGCCCGAACAGCGCCTGTGCCAGTTCGCACACAATGGCGACCTCGCTGCGCAGTTCGGTGCTGACCGGCTTCAGGCGACCGGTCGACAGATGCACCATGGACATCGAATCCTCGACCGAAACCTGCTGGCGCGCATCGCCCTGCATATCCTCATCGGTGCGGCCGAGGGTCGGCAGGATCAGTGCCGTCCGGCCGTGCACCACATGACTGCGATTGAGCTTCGTCGAAACCTGCACGGTGAGATCACAATTGCGCAGGGCGGCCTCGGTCACCTCGGTATCCGGGGTGGCGGAGACGAAATTGCCGCCCATGCCGAAGAACACCTTGCCGATGCCGTCTCGCATGGCGCGGATGGAATTGACTGTGTCCCAGCCGTGTTCACGCGGGCTGCTGATGCCGAACTGATCGTCCAGGGCGTCGAGGAAGGAGTCCGGCATCTTCTCCCAGATGCCCATGGTGCGATCGCCCTGCACATTCGAATGCCCGCGCACCGGGCAGACGCCCGCACCCGGCTTGCCGATCATGCCGCGCAGGAGCAGCAGATTGGTGGCCTCCTCGATGGTGGCCACACCGTGCAGTTGCTGCGTCAAACCCATTGCCCAGCAGATGATCACGGCCCCGGACTCGGCCAGCAGGGCGGCGGTGCGATCCAGGTCCGCGCGGGTCAGGCCGGTGGCCTCCTCGACCACGCCGAGATCGACCGCGCGCATCTGCTTCTCGTATTCGGCGAAACCGGCGGTGTGCGCATTCACGAAGTCGTGATCGACCACTGTTCCCGGCTTGCGGTCCTCGGCCTCGAACAGCAGTTTGCCCAGGCCCTGGAACAGCGCCATATCGCCGCCGAGCCGGATCTGCAGGAAGTCGTCGGCAATGCTGATGCCGCCGGTGAAGCCCTTGAGCGTCTGCGGATCCTTGAAGCCGATGAGCCCGGTCTCGGGCAGCGGGTTCACGGCGATCACCTTGGCGCCGTGCGCTTTCGCCTCACCCAGCGCCGACAGCATGCGCGGATGGTTGGTGCCCGGATTCTGCCCGGCCACGATAATGAGATCGGCCTTCTTGAAATCGTCGATCGTCACCGAACCCTTGCCGATGCCGATGGAGGCGGTCAGCGCGGTGCCCGAGGATTCGTGGCACATATTCGAGCAGTCCGGCAGATTGTTGGTGCCGAAGCTGCGCACCAGCAGCTGATAGAGGAACGCCGTCTCGTTGGCGGTGCGGCCGGAGGTGTAGAACACCGACTCGTCGGGGGAGGCCAGGGCGCGCAGGTTGTCGGCGATCAGACGGTAGGCGTCGTCCCAGGCAATGGGGGAGTAGTGGGTGTCGCCGGGGCGCAGCACCATCGGATGGGTGATGCGGCCCTGCTGCCCGAGCCAGTAGCCGGACTTGCCGTCCAGGTCCGCGATCGAATGCGCGGCGAAGAATTCCGGGGTGACGGTGCGCAGCGTCGCCTCCTCGGCCACCGCCTTCGCGCCGTTCTCGCAGAATTCCGCGGGTCGGCGGGCGCCGCTGGGTTCCGGCCAGGCACAGCCCGGGCAGTCGAAGCCGTGCCGCTGATTGACCCGGGTCAGGGTGCGGGCCGTGCGGACGACACCCATCTCCTCGACGGCGCGCTCCAGGGCCACGGTCACCGCTTTGACGCCCGCTGCCGCGGTTTTCGGCGCGGTCACGGTCAGCGCGGCCTCATCGATGTCTTTTTTCGGCGCGGCACGATGCATAGCGACCATCTTCCTCTGCGGCGGGCGGGGTGTCCCGGTAGGTCCTCCGCATCGTAGGCAGAGCGCGGCGACGCCCACGCACGCCCCGCGCTCTCCCACCGGCGGATGTCAGCAGCACTCACCGTGGATGGGGGGTGACCGTCAGCGGCGGCGGTCCTGGTGGTAGGTGAGAATGCGGTCGCCGACGCGGACGCTCCAGCCTGCTTTCAGTTCGGACGGGCGCTGGCCCACGCGTATCCAGTCCTGGCCCGGGGCGGCCACGAAGGTGCCGCCGGGAGTCGCGGCGTCACGCACGAGGACCACGCCGTTCTCGATGAAAACATAGGCGTGGATGCGGGATACGTGGCGGTCGCGCGGGATCACGATCGGGACGGCCGTGCCGCGGCGGACCGAATCGTCGATCATGGGATCGCGTCCGATCACGTAGCGCCTGTCCATCGGATAGATGGCGCCGTCCACGGTGATGAGCGCGCCGTGGGGCGGGCCGAGCTTGTCGGTCTCCGGTTCCGGTGTGGCCGCGAGCGGCATCACCCGTGGCGCGGCCGACTGCGCATCGGGCGAGGCAGGTCTCGGGTCCGCTGCGGTCGAGGCTGCGCTGGGTGACCCAGCCTTCTCGGTGGGTGGGTCGAGAGGGTCGACGGCCGCCGGTGTGCCGCCGGCTTCCGCTGTGGCCGCGGCTTTCGAGTTGAATGCTGCCGTCGGCGGCTGGTCTGCCGGGTCGGGTCGCGGTTCGGCGCCGGCGGACGCGTGCTCCGGCACGCTGTCACGCTGCGGCTTCTTGGTGAGATCGAGCGCGCCTGCCGGTTGCTTCTCCGGCGCAGCGGATTCGCGGCGGAGCGGTTCCGCGCTACCCGGGGTGGAGAACCGCGTATGTGATGGAGTGGGCACCGCAACACGCTTGGTCGCATCGCCGGGCGGCACCGCGGAGGTGGGCGTGGCCGGATGAGTCTCGGGTTGAACAGCTTTCGACGATCCCGTATTCGTGGTCCGCAGCGGCGGGGTGATGCCGGTGCGCGGTGCATGCAGCACGAACCCGCCCGCGGCAGCCACACCCGAGCGCAGATCGGTATGCGGAATCTCGGCGCCGGCCTCGGTCTCGCCGACCACGGTCACCCGCCGCACCGGATCCCGCAGAATCTCATCGACCCAGGTCATAGCGCGCACACCGGACAGCTGCCGGGTGCCTTCCGGGCCGTCGACCACCGCCCGTACCGCGCCGCGCAGCAGCACCAACATGCCGCCGGTCGTCGGCGCGACCACCCCGAACGCCGGTGGCTGCGCATTCCCGCTGCTGAACACCGCGGCAGCCAGCCGCTGCGCAATGGCCACGCCCGGATCGGCCGCGGTCGACGCCGTCTCGGCCGCCCCGAGAATTCTTTCCGTCGACGGACTTTCGGCGGCCAGGAAAATAAGCACACTTCCGAACCGCGCGACCAGCCCTGGCCCGCGTGTCAATCCGACAGTGGTCGGAATCCGCCCCATCCGCGCCTCCTACTCCGGCGCTCATTACATCGTTGCCAAGCATAGGACCGTTCACACGCGCGTGGGATCTGTCCGGAATCGGCGCATTGTGTGGAGCGGCCGGGTGCGGAACACGCCAGATTCCGGCAATAGTCCCCGAAGCGCCGGATCGCGAGCGAGGATCGAGGCAATGTGCCGGTGCATTCGGTTCCGGCAGTGCCGACGAGGACAGCACCCTATGGGCATCAGCAAGAGGAACAGGCGGGCAGCACCGGTTGCCGCCGCACTCGGCATGGCCGCAGCGCTCACCGTGCTGGCCGCACCCGCCGGGGCCACCGCCACCCGGGTGGGTGTCGAGCCCGCCCTCAGCTTCGGCTCGGCGACGAACTACGGCACCGGCTGCACCTACCCGGTCGACGCCTACGTAGACGACCCCTCCACCCCGGTCGGCTTCTACGACAACGGCATCCGCTTCGGCATAGCCACCCCGTCCGGCAGCCTCGCCATAGCGAACTGGACCCCCGCCACCCCCGGAGCCCATCGCCTCCAGATCATCCAGCAGACCCCGGCCCGCGGCGGCGACGTCGTCCCCTACATCGACCTCACCGTCGGCACCGGCTTCAGCACCGGCTCCGGCTGCAACGTCTTCGGCGGCGGGTAGCCCCGCCCCGCCACCGAGGCGCGGTGACCAGAGCGGTTTGGAAGCGGCCGCGCCACGTGTGGCCCTCCAGCATCGAGACGATGCGAGCGCGACCACTGGATCGGGGGCCGCCTCCGATCCGATCGCCGTTCCCGCGCACTGAATCATGTTGGGTTCGTTCGCGGGCTGTGTCATCGCGCGTGGGCGCGCGGCGACGCTACTCGGCTCGGGCGGGGCGGGTGAAGGCGGCTTCGGCGGCGGGGGTGGCGGCTTTGCGGTCGGTGTCGACGAGGCCGATGCGGGTGCGGCGGTCGAGGAGGTCGTCGGGGTCGAGGGCGCCCTCGTGGGTCGTGGCAAAGGCGAATTCTGCTGCTATGACATCGATTCCGGGGGCCACCGGTTCGGCCAGTTCCGGATGTTGCCGGGCGAGTTCGAGAATGGTGGCGGCTTCGCTGCCGTAGCGCTCGACCAGGCGGGTGGGGGCTTCGACGCGGTCGCGGGCCGCGCCGGACACCGCGCCGATCAGGGGGAGATCGCGGGTGTGGCAGGGGGCGGCGGTGAGGTGGGCGTGTGCGATGGCGGCATCCACGGTGTCCTCGGCCATTTTGCGGTAGGTGGTGAGTTTGCCGCCTACGACGGTGATGACGCCGGTGGGGGAGGTGAGGACGGCGTGCTCGCGGGAGATATCGGCGGTGCTGTTGTCACCGGTGCGCAGCAGTGGCCGCAGGCCCGCAAAGGTGCCGCGAATATCATTGCGGGTCAGCGGCTCTCGCAGCACCGTATTGACGGTGTCGAGCAGGAAGTCGATTTCCGATTCGGTGGCATGCGGCACATCCGGCACCGGGCCGGGCGCTTCCTCATCGGTGAGGCCCAGGTAGACGCGATTGTGCGCGGCGGGGAAGGCGAAGACGAATCGACTGGTGCTGCCCGGAATCGGCACCGTCAGCGAGGCGGTCAGCCCGCCGAAGGCCGCGGCATCGAATACCAGGTGGGCGCCGCGCGAGGGCCGCAGCTCGATGCTCGGATCCACCTGATCAGCCCACACCCCGGTCGCATTGATGACGGAACGAGCTGTGACGGACAGGGTTTCGCCGGTCAGCCGATCCAGCAGCGTCGCCGTGGTGCCGCTGACCTCGCTCGCCTCGACCCGGGTGAGGATCGACGCGCCGTGCAGCGCCGCCGTACGCGCGATCGCCACCACGAGCCGGGCATCGTCCACCAGCTGCCCGTCCCAGGCGAGCAGTCCGCCACGCAATCCGGCACGCCGCACCGTCGGCGCGAGCCGCAGCGCCTCCGCGGCCGCCACTCGCCGCGACCGCGGCAGCACCGACGCCGCCGTACCCGCGGTGCGCCGCAAGACGTCTCCGGCCAGGAATCCGGCGCGCACCAGCAGCTTCTGTGCCACACCGATATTCGGCAGCAGCGGCACCACCTGCGGCAGCGCGCGGGTCAGATGCGGTGCCGTCCGGGTCAGCAGAATATCGCGCTCGACCGCACTCTCGTGGGCGATGCCCACCCCGCCGCCGGCCAGATACCGCAGCCCGCCGTGCACCAGCTTGGAACTCCACCGGCTGGTCCCGAAGGCCAGATCATGCTTCTCCACCAGCACGGTGCGCAGTCCGCGCGAGGCGGCATCGAGCGCCACACCCACACCGGTGATCCCACCGCCGATCACCAGCACGTCGATGGTCCCGCCCGCGCCGAGCGCGAGCAGTTCCCGCTGCCGCCGACCGGCATTGAGCGCCGAGCTGGACTGAGCCGAAATGCCGCTCATGAGTAGACCTTTCGCTGAGATTCCGAGGGACCCGGCGCCAGGTATCCGTCGATGGCGCGGGTGAGTTCGATATCGAGATGATCGGAGTCGAGGAAGTCGACGACGGTGCCCGCCGACTGCACCGCCGATTGCGCCAGCAGCAGGAGCATGGCGGCCTGCCGTTCGGCATCGCCGTGCCGAATGGACCCGTCGCGGTGGCCCTCTCGAATGCCGTCGGCGAACATCCCGATGAGCGCCCGCTGATTGCGCCCGAGCCGCTCGAACACATAGGTGAGCATGACATCGGCATCGGTCCGGAAGATCTTGGCGAACAGCGGATTCCGCCGCATCATGGCCCCGCCGCCGACAATCGCGGCCACCAGCCGCGCCCGGGCATTGCCGCCCGCGGGCACGGCATCGGCAATGATCTCGTGCAATTCGCGCACCAGTAGATCCGCCACCAGCGACCCGGTATCGGCCCAGCGCCGGTACACGGTCGGGCGACTGACCCCGGCGCGGCGCGCGACCTCGGTGAGGGTGGTGCGCCGGACGCCGAATTCGGCCACGCAGGCGCGCGCCGCATCGAGAATCGCCCGGTCGACGGCGGAAGACGGTTCGGTCGAAGCCATGGATGCCACCATCGGTAGGGAGGGTTCGTTACTGCTTGACATTCTATGTCAGACTGTAACGCATGGTCGACACACGAGCAGCATCCGCTTCGCCGGGAAACCCGGGCGAGCCGCAGGCCCGCGCGAGTATGGTGTGGGACGCCTGGGGCGACCCGTCCGGACACAAACCGCTGCCCGAAACCATTCGGGGATTGCTCACGCAGGTATTCGGGGTGTCCGCGGACGCGGCGACCCGTCGCGATGAGGGCGACGTGCCGCTACGTGAATCCGCGCTCACCCCGGATCAACATGCCGGGCTAGTCGCGGTGGTCGGTTCCGAGAACGTATCGCTCGACCACCGCGATCGGCTGCGCCACGCAGGTGGCAAGAGCACCCCCGATCTGCTGCGCCGCCGCGCCACCGAGCCGCAGGACGCTCCGGACGCCGTGCTGTTCCCCGGTGATCACGACGAGGTCGCCGCGGTGCTCGAATACTGCAGTGCCGGAGCGATTGCCGTGGTCCCCTTCGGCGGCGGCACCAGCGTCGTCGGCGGACTCGACCCGGCCCGTGGCACTTTCGCCGCGGTCATCACCCTGGATCTGCGCCGCCTGGACACCCTCACCGAGGTCGACACGATCAGCGGCACCGCCACACTGGGCGCGGGCATCACCGGCCCGCGTGCCGAGGAACTGCTTGCCGAGCACGGACTTTCGCTCGGGCACTTCCCGCAGAGCTTCGAATTCGCGACCATCGGCGGTTTCGCCGCCACCCGCTCCTCGGGCCAGGCGTCGGCCGGTTACGGCCGCTTCGACGATATGATCCAGCGCCTCCGAATCGCCACGCCCAGCGGCACTCTCGATCTCGGCCGCGCCCCCGCCTCGGCCGCCGGACCCGATCTGCGCGAGCTGTTCTCCGGCTCGGAGGGCACTCTCGGCATCATTACCGGGGTCACCCTGCGCGTGCACCCGATCCCGGAGACCACCGCCTATCGCGCCTGGTCGTTCCCCGACTTCGCCACCGGCGCGAACGCGCTGCGCACCGTCATCCAGGCGGGCGCGAACCCCACCGTCATGCGACTGTCCGATGAGGCCGAGACCGGACTCAATCTGGCCCGCGCCGGCGATATCGGCGGCGGTACGGTCGGCGGCTGCCTGGCCATCACCACCTTCGAGGGCAGTGCGTCACATGTCGCGGCCCGCAGCACCGAAGCCTCCAACCTGCTCGCTGCCGCCGGTGGCACCGCACTCGGCGAAACCCCCGCCCGCGAATGGGAGCACGGCCGCTTCTCCGCCCCGTACCTGCGGGATGCGCTGCTGGACGCCGGAATTCTCTGCGAGACCCTCGAAACCGCCACCAGCTGGTCCAATCTCGACAATCTCAAGGCGAAAGTCACCGCCGCACTGACGGATTCACTCACCGCGCAGGGCACCCCCGCCCTGGTCATGTGCCATATCTCGCACACCTACCAGACCGGCGCCTCGCTCTACTTCACCATTGTCGCCAAGCAGGCCGACGACGCCATCGCCCAATGGGCGCAGGCGAAACGGGCCGTAGGCGATGCGATCGTCGCAGCCTCGGGAACCATCACCCACCACCACGCCGTCGGCGCGGACCACCGCCCGTGGATGACCGCCGAAATCGGCGACCTCGGCGTCGAGGTGCTGCGCGCGGTCAAACAGGCCGTAGACCCCGCCGGAATCCTGAACCCTGGGAAGCTGATTCCGTGAGAGAGATCCACTCGATAGCGCTCGTGACCAACCCGCTGTCCGGTCACGGCAAGGGCGTACAGGTCGGGATCGACGCGGCGGACCGGTTCGCGGCGCGCGGTGTCAATGTCACCGAGATCCGCGGCAGTTCGGCGGCCGATACCGAACGGCAGGTGCGGGACACCCTCGCCAATCCGGAGACCCGACCGGACGCGGTGGTCGCGGCGGGCGGCGACGGCCTGACCTGCGTGGTGCTGCAGGCACTGGTCGGTACCGGCGTACCGCTGGGACTGGTGCCCGGCGGCACCGGCAATGACCTCGCCCGCGAGGTCGCCATCCCCGACGACACCACCGCGGCCGTCGATGTAGTACTCGGCGGGCGGACCCGGACCATCGACCTCGGCACCGTGCAGGCCGAAGGCGCCACCGTGCCCATGTGGTTCGCCACGGTCACCGGCACCGGTTTCGATGCGCGAGTCACCCTGCGCGCCAATGAATTGCGCTGGCCGAAGGGCCCCATGCGCTACACCGTCGCCGCCCTGCTCGAACTGGTAGGCAAACTCGCCGTCCCGTACCGCGTAGAACTGCACGGCTCCCCGGACCACCCGGACGGCACGATCGTCGAACTTGACGCCATCATGGTCGCGGTCGGCAATACGCGCACCTACGGCGGCGGCATGCTCATCTGCCCCGACGCGGTCATCGACGACGGCCTCCTGGACCTGACAGTCGTCGGCGCCATGTCCCGCCTGGACCTGCTCCGCCTGCTCCCCGCCCTCTCCTCGGGCAAGCGCATCGACCACCCCGCCGCCACTCAGTACCGCGCCGCCAGCTTCACCCTGACCGCCCCGAACGCCCCCGCCACCGCGGACGGCGATCCGGCGGGCCTACTCCCCGCCACCTTCCACGCCCACCCCGGCGCACTCGAAATCCTGGTCCCCTGAAACCGCCCCGCCACCCGTCCCGCGTGCCTCCTGATCGACCCCACGCCGAACAGCGCGCTCCGGGATCGATCAGCATCTCCCCGTACAGGGCAGCCTTCATATGTGCTGCGCGCTCCTGACACGCTGTGCGAACCGAACAGCGTGCCTCCGGACCGCACAGCCTTCGTGCGTGCGGTGTGGTCCCGACATGTGCTGTGTGGTCGAGATCCTGTCCGGATCGAACGGCCCGTGCGGACCGTACAGTGCGTCTCTGTGCCGCACAGCATTCATGCATGCTGGGCGATCCTGATGCGTGCGGTGTCGTTCTGGCACGGGCAGTTTCGGTTGGGCGGACTGTTTGGTGTGGTCGGGCCGGCGTGGCCGACTATGTCGTGGGGATTGGGGTGCCGGCCACGGTGAGGGTGCTCGAGAGGGTGCGGACTTTGTCCAGGGCGGTGAGGATGTCGTGGATGTCGCGGGGGTCGCCGAGTAGGACGCTGTGGTGCATGAGGAGGGTGTGGCCGCAGTAGTGGTCTGCGCCGGGGAAGGGGCGGTCGGTGGCGCGGGCGGTGTTCCAGGTGGCGGCGAAGCGGGGTTTGGTGTGGGGGCGGAGGAGATTGCTGCGGGGCAGGGGGATTCGGGGTCGGTAGACCCTGGTGTGCAGTTCGGCGGTGAGGGCTGCGGCGACCTGTTCGATGGCGGCATTGCCGAAGGTGCCGGGTTCGAAGCGGAGGCCGTACTCGTAGACGGCGCGCCGATTCACCTGTGCCGGAACCGGAATCGGCGTCAGGCCAGGGATCGCGGAGAGTCCGGCCTCCAGCTGCCGTGTCCGGGATTCGCGGTGCGCGTGCTGGGCGTCCAGCCGTGGCAGCTGATCGAGCAGTACCCCGGCGGTCAGCTCCGACATGCAGTAATTGCCGCCCATGATCTCGCCGAGCTCGACCAGCTCGTATTCGCCGGGCAGCGGATCGTGCGCGCTGTATCCGCGCGAATCGGCGCGCAGCATGAGCATGCGCCGGTGCAGCTCCGGACTGTCGGTGATCGCCGCTCCGGCCTCACCTGCCGCGAGGGTTTTGGCCGCACCGAGGCTGAACACCCCGATAGCGCCGAAGGTGCCGACGGCCCGGCCCGCCCACTGCGCCCCGTGCGCCTGCGAGCAGTCCTCGACCAATGCCAGACCCATATCGCGGGCCAATTCGGCGAGCTCGTCGATCGGCGCCACGGTGCAGGCCAGATGCACCGCGATCACGGCCCTGGTGCGCCCGGAAACCGCCGCGTACACGTGATCGGCGGTGAGACAGCCGGTTTCGGGATCGACATCGACCAGCACCGGCAGCGCCCCGACCCGCAGCACCGCGGTGGCGGGCGCGACCCAGGTGACGGCGGGCACGATGACCTCATCCCCGGGGCCGATGCCCAGGGCCTCCAGTGCGATGACCAGCGCACTGGAACCGTGGTCGACACTGACCCCGAACGCCGCACCGTTGTACCGGGCGAACGCCTCCCCGAACAGCCGCTCCCGGGACTTCCCGCCCGCCGGGCTGTACCAGCTCACCGACCAGCGCGAAGAGCGCAGCGCGGCAAGCAGTTCCGCCTCGGTATCGGCGTCGTACTGTGGCCACTGCGGCCACGACACCCCGCCCCGCACCGGCGCCCCGCCATGAACCGCAAGCATGAAATCTCCTACCGAGCTGATCACTGTCGTACGCGCGGTCGTCGCGCAGAGAAGGTGTGCCGCGCAGCAGATTCCGCGCGCGAGATCGTCCGCCGCATCCATGTGGTGCGCGTGCGAATCAGTGGATGCCGACCGCGGGGGCGGCGGGGGAGGGCTGGGCGATGACCTCCAGCGCTTCGCGGATCTCCGGTACCGAAACCTGCACCAACGGCAGAGTTCCGGTCATGGCCGGCCGGCCCAGGCTGCGCAGCAGCACGAACGGCACCGAGCCCGGGCGCGCGTCGAGGTAACCCTTCTTGTTGTCCTGCTCAACCACCCCGAGTACATCGGCGACGCGCACCGTGGACGGCAGCCACGGTTCGACGCCCAGCCCCGCGACGATGTCGTAGTGCACGCTCACCTCGTCATCGGACAGCCACCCGCGCGCATGCGATATATGCGCTGCCACCAGCATTCCCACCGCAATCGCGCCGCCGTGCGTAATACCCGCCGCACCGCGCACCCGGTGATCGCAGATTTCGATGGCATGCCCGGCGGTGTGGCCGTATTCCAGGACCAATCCGGTGCCGCGCTCGAACGTATCATCCTGCGTCACCGAGGATTTGGCATCGATGCTCGCATCCAGCAGCCAGGTCAATGCCTTCGGCGTGGCCAAGGAGCCGGAGGCGATGATGGCGCGCAGTGGTGCCACTGCCGCCGGGCGAATGGCGAGGCAATTCTTCGCCATTTCGCAGAAACCCGAACGCAGTTCGGCCTCCGGCAGCGTCTCGAACAACCGCACATCGGCGTACACGGCCGTCGGCGCGTAATAGGTGCCGATGTGATTCTTGCCGACCGGGCTGTTGATCGCCTGCTTCAGCGACAGCACCGAATCCATGGCGGCGATCGTGGTCGTCGGTACATGCACCAGACGCACCCCGCGGAACAGCAGATTCGCCATGAGCCCGGCCAGATTTCCGGGTACGCCGCCGCCGAACGCCACCACCACCGAGCGCCGGGTCATACCCGACCGCAAAGCCTTCTCCATATGATCGGACAGGCATGCGAGCGTCTTCATGGATTCACCCGCACGATGGGTCAGCGTGAGGGACGGAGTATCACCGGCCAGCCGCTCGATGACCGTACGGTACAGGCTCAGCACCTGATCGTCGGTCACGAAAACCAGTTTGTCGGCGGCCATTCCGGCAATGCCCTCCGCAATTTCGGCGAGACAATCCTCGCCGAAGGAATACGGATAGGACTGCTCGCCGATCCGAATGGTGCGCGAAGTGATGGCCATTCCCTTGCTCCTGATTCTGCGGCGAACTCGCTCCGAACTTCACTGCCAGCGCCGGTGCTGCCTCGCTGTGCAAATATCGAATGGCATGTCTCCCTTTGGCAACCGGTGGGATACCCCAGTCATGGGCTGTGCCCCGGGCCGCAACCACTGGGCGGGGCAGCGCCGCGCGCCGGTGCCACTGTCAGGGGTACCGGCCCTGGTGAACTCGGGTGTGGCGGCGGGCCTTCGCCCGGTACTGTGCTACTCGAGCCGGGTGGCACGAACCGGCAGTCGATCGGAGAACCGTTGTCCGACAATGAAATCGGAGTACCGACCGCAGAACTGCTGCGCGCGCCGACGCTGGCCGAGTTCATTCGCGAGCGCCGCACCCGGGGCACCTCGCGCCATCCGGCCGGCCTGACCCGCAAGCAATTGGCCGAGGCCACCCACGCCAGCCTCGGTTATGTCGCCAAGATCGAACAGGGTGATGCCCTCAATCCCGGTCCGGCGATTCTGGATTCGCTCGCGACCGTGCTGTGCCTGGACTCCGCCGAGCGGGTGCACCTCTACCACCTCGCCCAGCAGCGCCCCATCCCGCCGACCCCGGAGCCGCTGCGCCGCGACAGCGCCGCGGCGGCCACCGTGCGGACCACCCTGGACGCGCTGCTGCCGCATCTGGCCGCCGCGCTCGACGACGGCTGGCATGTGGTCGACTGCAACAGCGCCTTCGACGAGGCGTTCCCGGGTCTGCGCCGCAGCGGGCACGTACTGCGCTGGATCTTCACCGATCCGCGCGCCCGCATGGTCATCGAGGACTGGGAGCGCGAGGCGCGGCTCATGGCCGGTCGCTTCCGCGCCTACGCCGCGCACGCCGCGGACCGCGAGGACATCGACCTGCTGCTGCGCGAACTCGGCGAATACGCCGACTTCCGCCGCCTGTGGGAGGACGCGCACGTATCGATCGGCCGCCCGGACTCCGCCTTCCAATTGCGAAATCCCAAGACGGCCAACGTATTCGACGTGGTGGTGCAGCGGTACCGCAGCACCACGCCCGAATCCGCCCATCAGCTGTTCATCGGATTGGTCGGTCGGGGTGTGTGATCAGTCGGGCAGGCCGTCCATGAATGTCCGAAAGAGCGCGTTGACCTCCTCCGGATGTGTCAGATTCGCGGCAATGGCGGCGCCGGGAATGGTGTGCGTCTCGGCCCTGCCGCCGAGTGCCTCGGCCAGTTCCCGCATGTCCTCCGGACTGGTGGCCTGATCTCCGACGCCGCGCAGAATCATTGCGGGACAGTCGATATCGCCGAGCAGCTCCAGCACCGAATCGCGGTTGATCACGCAGTCGGCCGCCTGCCGAATGCGCCCGCGATCCTCGGCCAGCCATTTCTCGCGCCACGGCCGCCGATGCTCCTCGGTCCCGCCGATGGTCAGCGCCGACACCATCTTCATGACCGGGGCGGGCAGCACGTACCCGGTCCAGAAGTCGAGAACCTCGCGATAACCCGCCCGGCGCTGCGGGGTCATGGCCGTGGCCGCCGAGCCGATCACGATCAACCCGCGCGTGCGCGGCCGGGCCAGCAGTGTCATCCGCAGCGCGGTGCACGCACCGTGCGCAACGCCGCCGGCCACCACCCGCTCGAGGCCGAGGTGATCGGCCACCGCCCAGGCGTCGCGCGCCAGGTCCCAATAACTGAAGGGCGTCCCATCGTCCTCGGTGCGGCCGTGCCCGCGCGAGTCGATGCAGACGAGGCGAATCCGCTCGCCCAATTCGGCCCGCTGCAGCTCGAACATCTCCTGGTCCATCAGCATGCTGTGGCCCAGCACAAGTGCCGGTCCTGTCCCTCCCGAGTCGGTGTAGTGGATCTTCGCTCCCCCACGAGCAACGAACGGCATTCTGGGACTTTACGACGTCATCCGGCGTCCGGGTATGTGAAATGCAATTCAGTCACACATGAAAAGCCCTGTATGCCAGCAGAATCCGGGGCTTGTATGGAAAGGCCCACCGCCTGCGCAGCTGAACTGCGGGTCGTGGAAGCAGTGCGGCCCACGCAACGTGAATGCAACGAAATGTGGCCTACCCTGGCCCATTTGGGCCAGAACCTGAGAATTGCTTATGGATCCGAGAGAGGCGCCGCAATCGGCGGTAGGCTTACCTTCGAAGGCGGGGCCTTCGGTGTCCCTCATCCGCCGAAAGCCCCGCCCTTCGGCTTTCTCCGGCACCACCGCGGTCGGCGCCGATTCCCGGCCATCTAGAATCTCACGGTGACCAGCACAGCCTCTGAGAACTCGCGTAATCGTGCCGATGCCCTCCCCAAGAACTGGAATCCCAGTGAGGTAGAGGGTGACATGTACGAGCGCTGGGTAGCCGCTGGTTACTTCCAGGCCGACGCCACCTCCGCCAAGCCCCCGTACTCGATTGTGCTGCCGCCGCCCAATGTGACCGGCAACCTGCACATGGGCCACGCTTTCGACCACACCCTCATGGACATCCTCACCCGCCGCAAGCGCATGCAGGGTTATGAGGTGCTGTGGCTGCCCGGCATGGATCACGCCGGCATCGCCACCCAGTCCGTGGTGGAGAAGCAGCTCGCCGTCGACGGCAAGACCAAGGAAGACTTCGGCCGCGAACTCTTCATCGACAAGGTCTGGGATTGGAAGCGCGAATCCGGCGGCGCCATCCAGGGCCAGATGCGCCGCCTCGGCGACGGCATCGACTGGAGCCGCGATCGCTTCACCATGGACGAGGGCCTGTCCCGCGCCGTGCAGACCATCTTCAAGAAGCTCTACGACGCCGGGCTCATCTACCGTGCCGAACGCCTGGTGAACTGGTCGCCGGTACTGCAGACCGGCATCTCCGACCTCGAGGTCACCTACAAGGACGTCGACGGCGAACTGGTGTCGCTGCGCTACGGCTCGCTCAACGACGATGAGCCGCATGTGATTGTCGCCACCACCCGGGTGGAGACCATGCTCGGCGATACCGCGGTCGCGGTGCACCCCGAGGACGAGCGCTACCGGCACCTGGTCGGCACCACGCTCTACCACCCGATCACCGGCCGCCAGATCCCGATCGTCGCCGACGACTACGTCGACCCCGAATTCGGTTCCGGCGCAGTGAAGATCACACCCGCGCACGACCCCAACGACTTCGAACTCGGCCTGCGGCACAACCTGCCGATGCCGACCATCATGGACAAGACCGGCAAGATCGCCGACACCGGAACCGAATTCGACGGCATGGACCGCTTCGAAGCCCGGGTGAAGGTGCGCGAACGCCTCGCCGAAGAGGGCCGCGTGGTCGCCGAGAAGCGGCCCTACAGCCACAGCGTCGGCCACTCCGAGCGCTCCGGCGAACCCATCGAACCGCGCCTGTCCATGCAGTGGTGGGTCAAGGTCGAGACCCTGGCCAAGGCCGCCGGTGACGCGGTTCGCAACGGCGAGGTCAAGATTCACCCCGCCAGCCAGGAACCGCGCTGGTTCGACTGGGTCGACAATATGCACGACTGGACCATTTCCCGGCAGCTGTGGTGGGGCCACCGCATCCCGATCTGGTACGGCCCCGAGGGCCAGGTCGCCTGTGTCGGCCCGGACGAGCAGGCCCCCGAGGGCTGGGTGCAGGACCCGGACGTCCTCGACACCTGGTTCTCCTCCGGCCTGTGGCCCTTCTCCACCATGGGCTGGCCGGACTCCACCGCCGAACTCGAAAAGTTCTATCCCACCAGCGTTCTCGTCACCGGCTACGACATCCTGTTCTTCTGGGTCGCCCGGATGATGATGTTCGGCATGTTCGTCTCCGACGACCCGGTGCTCGCTGAGGGCAAGGATCCGCAGCAGAAGCAGGTGCCGTTCCGGGATGTGTTCCTGCACGGCCTGATTCGCGATGAATTCGGCCGCAAGTACTCCAAGTCCAAGGGCATCGGCGTCGACCCGCTGGTGTGGATCGACGAATACGGCGCCGACGCAACACGATTCACGCTCGCCCGCGGTGCGCAGCCCGGCAGTGACCTGTCGGTGGGCACACCGCACGTGTCAGCCGCGCGCAACTTCGTCACCAAGCTGTTCAACGCGAGCAAATTCGCTCTGATGAACGGCGCCGAGCCGGGCACGCTGCCGGACCGCGCCGATCTCACCGACACCGACCGCTGGATCCTCGATCGGTTCGAAGAGGTTCGCGCCGAGGTGGATTCGAATATCGACCGGTACGAATTCGGCAAGGCGTTCGAGGCGCTCTACCACTTCACCTGGGACGAACTGTGCTCCTGGTACCTGGAGCTGGCCAAGGTGCAGTTCGCCCACTCCGAGGAGCGCGCCGCGAACACCCGCGTCGTGCTCGGCAATGTGCTCGACGCCGTCCTGCGACTGCTGCATCCGGCCATGCCGTTCGTCACCGAACAGCTGTGGCAGGCCCTCACCACCGACGCCGCCGGGGTGCGGACGGGCGTCGAATCCATCGTCATCGCGGAGTGGCCCACCAGTTCCGGCATCGCCACCGATGAGGTTGCGGCCCGCCGTATTTCGGACACCCAGCGCCTCATCACCGAGATCCGCCGGTTCCGCAGTGATCAGGGCCTGGCCGACAGCCAGAAGGTGGCCGCCAAACTGATCGCCATCGACACCGCCGATCTGGTCGCACAGCAGGCCGAGATCACCAACCTGGCCCGTCTCACCGCGCCCGGCGACGATTTCGCCGCCACCGCCTCCCTCGAGGTGCGGCTCACCAACGCCACCGTCACCGTCGAAATCGATACCTCCGGGACCATCGACCTCGAGGCCGAGGCGCGCCGCCTGGAGAAGGACCTGGCCGCCGCGCAGAAGGAATTGGCAGGCACCACCGCCAAACTCGGCAACGAGGCCTTCCTGGCGAAGGCTCCCGACGAGGTGGTCGCCAAGATCACCGCGCGCAAGGAGATCGCCGAATCCGAAGTCGAGCGCATCGGCGCCCGGCTCGCCGAGCTCGAGAAACTGGCGGTGCGCAAATGAATGCCGAACCCGAACCGCAGTACAACGACGCCGGTCCGCTGCTGACCTCGCCGGTCGATCTGGCCGAAATGGCGCTGGTCGAGGCCGAACTGGACAAGCGCTGGCCGGAAACCAAGATCGAGCCGTCGCTGACCCGCATCGCGGCGCTCATGGATGTGCTCGGCTCCCCACAGCACGGCTACCCGGCCATCCAGATCGCCGGCACCAATGGCAAGACCTCGGTCACCCGCATGATCGATTCGCTGCTCACCGCGCTGCACCGGCGCACCGGGCGCATCACCAGCCCGCACCTGCAGCTGGCCACCGAGCGCATCGCCATCGACAATGCGCCCATCACGCCCGGCCAGTACGTCGAGCTGTACCGCGAACTGCTGCCGTTCCTCGAGATGATCGACAAGCAGTCCCTCGCGGCCGGCGGCCCGGCGCTGAGTAAGTTCGAAGTGCTCGTCGCCATGGCCTACGCGAAATTCGCCGAGGCGCCCGTCGATGTCGCGGTGGTCGAAACCGGTATGGGCGGCACCTGGGACGCGACCAATGTGATCGACGGACAGGTCGCCGTCATCACCCCGATCGGCCTGGATCACACCGAGTACCTCGGACCGGATCTGACCTCCATCGCGGGGGAGAAGGCCGGAATCATCAAGAAGGCACCGGTCGACGAACTGGTCCCGCGCGACACCGTCACCGTCATCGCCGAGCAGCAGCCCGAGGTGATGGAGGTGCTGCTGCGCCGCGCCGTCGAGATGGATGCGGCTGTGGCACGCGAGGGTTCGGAGTTCCGGGTGCTCTCGCGCCGAGTCGCCATCGGCGGCCAGGTGCTGGAACTGCAGGGCCTCGGCGGCGTCTACGACGACATCTTCCTGCCGCTGCACGGCGAGCACCAGGCGCACAATGCGGTGCTGGCGCTCGCCGCGGTGGAGGCGTTCTTCGGCGCGGGCGCCTCGCGCCAGCTCGATATCGATGCTGTGCGAGCCGGATTCGCCTCCGCCGTCAGCCCCGGCCGCATGGAGCGCATGCGCAGCGCGCCGACTATCTTCCTCGACGCCGCGCACAATCCGCACGGTGCGAAGGCCCTGGCCGCCACGCTCACCAGCGAATTCGAATTCCGCAAACTGGTCGGAGTGGTTGCGGTACTGGGCGATAAGGACGCCGCGGGCATCCTGGATGCGCTCGAACCGATCTTCGACGAAATCGTCGTCACCGAAAACGGTTCTCCCCGCGCCCTGCCCGTCGAGAGCCTGGCCAACCTGGCCGTACAGCGCTTCGGTGATGAGCGGGTGGCCGTCGCCACCGATCTGCCCGATGCCATCGAGACCGCCATCGCCCTCGCCGAAGAAGGCGAGAGTGGCGAACACGTCTCCGGTGCGGGCATCGTGGTCACCGGATCGGTCGTCACCGCAGGGGCGGCCCGCTCGCTGTTCGGAAAGGACCCCGCGTGAGTGGTCAGGCCCGAAGGCGGCAGCTTGCGTAACCACGAAGGGCCCCACGAGGGCGGAAATGGACAGAGCATGAGTGAGGACCAGCCTCTGGTGCCCGAGGGCGTGCCCGCCCCCGCCACCGACCCGTGGAAGGGCTTCCGCGGCGTCATGGCCGGGACGCTCGTCCTGGAAGCCATCACCGTGCTGCTCGCGCTACCGGTGGTCGCGACCGTCGGCGGCGGTCTGAAGTGGTGGTCCGTCCTCTATGTGGTCGGCCTGGGCGTGCTGATGTTCCTCGGCGCCGGCGTGCAGCGCCGCCCGTGGGCCATGGCCTACAACCTCGGCCTCCAGGTCGCCCTGCTGGCAGGCGGGTTCATTCACGTGTCCATCCTGGTCATCGGCGTGGTCTTCGTCGCCGTATGGCTCTTCATCCTCTTCATCCGAGCAGATGTGAAGAAGCGGATGGCCGCAGGCATGCTCCCCGGTCAGCGCATGTCGGAAGCCTGATCTTCTTATCCTCACGCGACAACAGATTTCGTGAGGTCGGGGTAACTCCTGGGGGACGCCCAGAACTCGAGGGGCGCCTAACCGCTGCCACGCGAATGGGACTTGGGCGGCTCTGAGCTGGGCGCTTAAGTTCCGGGGAGCCGGAGGAGCTACGGTATGCGCGTGACTGAGCAGACGTTGGTACTCATCAAGCCGGACGGCGTGGCCCGGGGCCTGATCGGGGAGATCATCACCCGGATCGAGCGCAAGGGTCTGAAGTTCGCGGCGCTCAAGCAGGTGAACGTCTCCGAGGAGATCGCCGCGGAGCACTACGCCGAGCATGCCGAGAAGCCTTTCTTCGGTTCGCTCATCGAGTTCATCACCTCCGGCCCGGTCGTCGCGGCCGTACTGGAAGGCCCCCGGGCCATCGCCGCTTTCCGCCAGATCGCGGGCGGCACCGACCCGGTCGAGAAGGCCGTTCCCGGCAGCATCCGCGGCGATTACGCCCTCGAGACCCAGTACAACCTGGTGCACGGCTCCGACTCGCCGGACTCCGCCAAGCGCGAAATCGCGCTCTGGTTCCCCGAATTCACCCTCTGAGCAAACCTCACGACAGGTCCCGGCGCCCTGTACCGCTCGGTACGGGGCCGGGTCCGGCTGTGCTCCGATCCGCGACGCGTGACGCCCGTAAGGGGTTCGTGGGCGCGGCGCTCCGAGGTCATGTGGGATACTGGCATCGGAAGTGGCCGCTGCCCGCCGTTTGCGGCAGGTGAGGGTCACATCTGATTGACACCACGGCACGACGGACGATCATCGCTGCCGCCGACGGCTTCAAAGACTCGGCTGTCGGGCGGCCCGCTGGATGAACGCTCGTGCTGTGGGGTTGAGCCAAACCACCCAGGCGCCACGTGACCAGTTAGCCCGAACGACGAAAAAATAGGTGATAACGGGCACGCGGCGCGCAGACCACTGATCTCGCGCCCATGGGCGCGAGGCGAAGACAGCGCCCCCGCGTCGGCCGCGTCACTCTCTCGAGGGACGCGCCCGGGGGCCCAAGGAGATTTCGTGGCCGAAAAAGAGCCGCAGGAAGCAACAACACAGGTGAACGCCGCAGGGGAGGCCGCGGACACACCCCCGGCTGCCGAACAGTTGCCGGAACGGATCCGCGTGCACGCACTGGCGAAGCTGCTGGGAGTCACCAGCAAACGAATCCTGGCCCACCTGACCGAGATGGGCGCCCAGGCCCGTAGCCCGCAATCGAGCCTGGATCGCACCGTCGCCGAGACCGTCCGCGACGCCTTCGGGCCCAGAGCCGTCGATCCGGCCCCCGCCACCGTCGACGAGGCCATCGTGAAGGGAGATGAGCTGGCCGCCGACGAACTGGCCGCCGAAGAGGTCGAGGTCGCGGAAGCCGCCGTGGTCTCCACCCCGCGCAAGCGCGCCCCCAAACTTTTCACCAGCCCGTTCCAGCAGCCGGAGCTCCCGGTCGAAGAGCCGGTGCAGTACCAGCCGTCCGGCCTGGTCGCCCAGCCGCTGTTCCAGTCGCCGGACTTCGCCGCCGCCGAGGAGGCCCGCCGCAAACTGCGGGCCGAGCGCAAGACCAAGGTCGAGGACAAGCCGAAGGCCGAGAAGGTCCAGGCCGAGGACAAGCCGCGCACCGAGGACAAGCCCCCGGCCGAGGAGAAGCTCCAGGCCGCCGAGAAGACCCGCGTCGAGCAGAAGACCAAGGTCGAGGCCAAGGTCGCCGAGGACAAGGCTGCTGAAGACACCTCTTCCGACGAGGGCGACGACGAGCAGGACTGGGACGGCGAACAGCGCGGTGACGGCGCTTCGCGGCGCCGCCGTCGTGGCCGTCGCGGTCGTGGTCGTGGCCGTGGCGAACAGCATCCGGATGACGAGTCGGGCGAGATCGATCCGGAGATCGAGGATCAGATCCGGGCCGACGCCGAGGCCGAGGCCGAAGACTCCGAGGACGAGGACGACGATTCGGCTGTGCCGGAGGGCTCGAGCAGCCGCCGTCGCCGTCGTCGTCGCCGTCGCAAGGGTGGCGAGGAGGCCGAGCCCGAGGCCGCCGCCTCCGAGGACGATCCGCCGAACACCGTCGTGCACGAGCGGGAGCCGCGCAGCAAGCGCCGCGCCGCCGCCACCAAGGATGTCGACGAGGTGCAGGGCATCAGCGGGTCCACCCGCCTGGAGGCCAAGCGCCAGCGTCGCCGGGACGGTCGTGAGGCCGGTCGCCGCCGTCCGCCGATCCTGACCGAGTCCGAATTCCTGGCCCGCCGCGAGTCGGTGGATCGGGTGATGGTGGTGCGCGAGAAGCACTTCCAGGACCACCCGACCTCCACCACGCAGGTCGCGGTGCTCGAGGACGGCGTCCTGGTCGAGCACTTCGTGACCAGTACCGGTTCCGCGTCCATGGTGGGCAATGTGTATCTGGGCAAGGTGCAGAACGTGCTGCCGTCCATGGAGGCGGCGTTCGTCGATATCGGCCGCGGCCGCAACGGCGTGCTGTACGCGGGCGAGGTGAACTGGGAGGCAGCCGGTCTCGGCGGCCGTGAGCGCAAGATCGAGCAGGCGCTGCGCCCCGGTGACACCGTGCTGGTGCAGGTATCCAAGGATCCGGTGGGTCACAAGGGCGCTCGCCTGACCACGCAGATCAGCCTGGCCGGTCGCTTCCTGGTGTACGTGCCCGGCGGCACCTCGACCGGTATCAGCCGCAAGCTGCCCGATACCGAGCGCAAGCGGCTCAAGGAGATCCTGCGCGATATCGTGCCGCAGGATGCCGGCGTCATCATTCGCACCGCGTCCGAGGGTGTCGAAGAGAACGAGCTGGCTCGCGATGTCGAACGGCTGCAGCAGACCTGGCGCACCATCGAGGAGCAGGCCAAGGGCGGCTCGGGTACGCCCAAGACGCTGTACGAAGAGCCGGACCTGCTGGTCAAGGTGGTTCGCGACCTCTTCAACGAGGATTTCTCCAAGCTGGTCATCGAGGGCGATCGCGCCTGGACGACCGTGGAGAACTACATCCGTACCGTCGCCCCGGATCTGCTGGTCCGCGTCGAGAAGCACGACAACAACGGCGTGGACGTCTTCGGCAGTCTCCGCATCGACGAGCAGCTGGCCAAGGCGCTCGACCGCAAGGTGTGGCTGCCCTCGGGCGGCACCCTGGTGATCGACCGCACCGAGGCCATGACGGTGGTCGACGTCAATACCGGCAAGTTCACCGGCGCCGGTGGGTCGAACCTGGAAGAGACCGTCACCCGCAACAATCTGGAGGCGGCCGAGGAGATCGTCCGCCAGATGCGGCTGCGGGATATCGGCGGCATGATCGTCGTCGACTTCATCGATATGGTCCTGGAGTCGAACCGGGATCTGGTGCTGCGCAGGCTGACCGAGGCCCTGGGCCGCGATCGCACGCGTCATCAGGTCTCCGAGGTCACCTCGCTGGGCCTGGTCCAGATGACTCGCAAGAAGCTGGGCACCGGTCTGGTCGAGGCGTTCTCCAGCACCTGTGAGCACTGCCACGGCCGCGGCCTCATCGTGCACAACTACCCGGTGGAATCCGCACCGGTGGAGGAGGGCGCCGCCCGTCGCGAGGGTTCGCGCCGTCGTCGCAAGGACCGCGGCAATGCGGCTCCGGAGACTCCGGCCGTGCCCGAGCCCGCCGCGCCTGTTGTCGTCGAGGAGACCGCGGAGAGCAAGGAGAAGGCCGCCGCCCGGCGCGCCCATCCGGTCGCGCTCGCCATGGCCTCGCATCACGATGAGGACGTGGACGACGCCACGTACGCCGAGCAGGCCCTGGCGAATGCCGCGGCCGCGGGTGCGGAAGCCGTCGCCGAGTCCGCCGCGGCGCGCTCTGCCGAATCCGGCGCGGTGCGTCATGGAGAGCCCGCCAAGGCGTCGACCAACGGAACCTCCTCGCACACAAGCGAATCCGAGGCCGCCGCGGATGCCGTGGTCGCCGAGGACGCGGTCGTGGCCGCCGCCGAGGCCACGGTGCAGGTCTCCGAGGCGCAGGCCGCGGCTCCGGTCACCCGGGCGCCCGAACCGGCGCCGGAGGTGACCGAACCCGCGCAGCCCGCTCGCCGGGCCGGCCGCCGCCGGGTGGCTCGTGCGGTGACAGCTCCGGCCTCCGCGAGTGAGGGTGCGGTGTTCGTGCTCTCCAGTGCGGATCAGCCGCAGACCCCGGGCCTGTCCCTCGCGGATCTGGCCCCGGCCGAGGTGGCTCCGCGAACTCGTCCCCGCCGTCGTGCCGCTGGTCGCCCTGCGGGCGCTCCAGAGGGCGAGAACTGATCATCCGAGTCCGATCCCGGACTCTGTCGTGGCCCCGCCCGTACCTACGGCGGGGCCACGGCTGTTCCCCAGGCCAGGCCGGTTTCGCGAGTGTTCATGCGCCCGGAACCCCCGGTTTGGACGCCCCGGCCGTGTCCTGTACTCTTGGACAGTCGCTGCCCCCGGCGACAGCGCTTGCTGTGCGGCATTATTCAGCCAGTAGCGCTGTGAGAACGAGGGCCGGTTCATGTGTGAACCACTGGCCCGAGGCGGCGGTGAATACCAGACCAGTCGTACGGCGGTTTCCGGTGCGAGCCGGAGGATCAGCCGTGTGAACACAGTGTTGATACAGCACTTGTAACAGGAAGAAGGGCAGCCGACCGATGGCAACGTACGCAATCGTCAAGACCGGCGGAAAGCAGTACAAGGTCGCGGTCGGTGACCTGGTGAAGGTCGAGAAGATCGAGGGTCTGCCGGGCACTTCCGTGTCCCTGGCGCCGGTGCTGCTTGTTGATGGCGCCGAGCTGACCACCGATGCTGACAAGCTGGCGAAGGTCTCCGTGTCCGCCGAGGTCGTCGAACAGACCAAGGGCCCGAAGATCCGCATCCACAAGTTCAAGAACAAGACCGGCTACCACAAGCGTCAGGGCCACCGTCAGAAGCTGACGGTCCTGAAGGTCACCGGCATCAAGTAATCCGACTTGGGGTTCGTCGCCCCCGATATGAGCGGTCAGGCCCGGAGGCGGCAGCCTGCTTAACCATGCAGGGCCCCGCTCATATCGCAAAATACACTGCACGAGGAGTTTGAAATGGCACATAAGAAGGGTGCATCCAGCTCGCGCAATGGTCGCGATTCGAATGCGCAGCGACTCGGCGTCAAGCGTTTCGGCGGCCAGGTCGTCAAGTCCGGCGAGATCCTGGTTCGCCAGCGTGGCACGCACTTCCACCCCGGCGTGAACGTCGGCCGTGGCGGCGACGACACGCTGTTCGCCCTCGAGGCGGGTGCGGTCCAGTTCGGCACCAAGCGTGGTCGCAAGACCATCAACATCGTGGTTCCGGAGCCGGTGTCGGCCTGAGCCGCACTGGAGCTAATCCACACGCACTTCGCGACGCGGGTCAGGGTGATCAACCCTGGCCCGTTTCGTTATTTCCACACCGTGCTGTTTTCAGAGTCACACCTCGGCCACCCTGGCCGTGCGATAGCGATCCGACTGTCCTGAAGGAGGATGATCACCGATATGTCCAAATTCATCGACCGTGTCGTATTGCACGTACATGCGGGCAAGGGTGGGCACGGATGTTCCTCGGTACGCCGAGAGAAGTTCATGCCGCTCGGCGGACCCGATGGCGGTAACGGCGGTAATGGCGGGGATGTGATCCTCGAGGTCGACGGCAATATCCACACCCTGCTGGATTTCCACTTCCATCCGCATGCCCGTGGTGGCAACGGTAAGCCGGGCGAGGGCAACGACCGCAGCGGCAAGCGCGGCGAGGGCCTGGTCCTGAAGGTGCCGGATGGCACGGTCGTGATGAGCGCCGACGGTGAGATGCTGGCCGATATGGTCGGCGTCGGCACGCAGTTCGTCGCCGCGCTGGGCGGCCGGGGCGGGCTGGGAAATGCCGCGCTGGTCTCGAAGGCGCGCAAGGCGCCCGGTTTCGCGCTGCTCGGCGAGGACGGGCAAGAGCGGGATCTGGTTCTCGAGCTCAAGTCGGTCGCGGATGTGGGCCTGGTGGGCTTCCCGTCGGCCGGTAAGTCGTCGCTGGTGTCGGTGCTGTCGGCGGCCAAGCCGAAGATCGCCGACTACCCGTTCACCACACTGGTGCCGAATCTCGGTGTGGTGCAGTCGGGTGACACCACCTTCACCGTGGCCGATGTGCCCGGGCTGATTCCGGGCGCGAGCGAGGGCCGCGGTCTGGGACTCGATTTCCTGCGGCATCTGGAGCGCTGCGCGGTACTGGCCCATGTGGTGGATTGCGCCACCATGGATCCGGGCCGTGATCCGATCTCTGACGTGGACGCGCTCGAGGCCGAGCTCGCCGCCTACAAGCCGGCGCTGAAGGCCGATGCCGAGCTCGGTGATCTGGCCGATCGTCCGCGCGTGGTCATTCTGAACAAGTCGGATGTCCCCGATGCGGCGGAGCTCGCCGAAATGGTGACCCCGGAGTTCGAGAAGCGCGGCTGGCCGGTGTTCGTCATCTCGGCGGTGAGCCGGGATGGCCTGCGGCCGTTGACCTTCGCGCTGGCGGACCTGATCAAGGAATACCGCGAGCTGCACCCGAAGGCCGAGGCGAAGCGCGCGGTCATCCGCCCGATCATCAAGGGCGACACCGGTTTCACGGTCATTCGTGATCCCGAGGTCGAGGGCGGCTTCCTCGTCAAGGGTGAGCGCCCCGAGCGCTGGGTCGCGCAGACCCAGTTCGACAACGAGGAGGCCGTGGGCTACCTGGCCGACCGCCTGGCTCGCCTCGGTATCGAGGAGGAGCTGGTCAGGCTGGGCGCCGAGCCGGGTGCGCCCGTGACCATCGGCGATTACTTCTTCGATTGGGAACCGCAGATCTCCGCCGGTGTGGAGGTCATGATGACCCGTCGCGGCGCGGATGCGCGCCTGGATCAGACCGAGCGCATCGGTGCGGCCGAGCGTAAGCACGCTTCGCGTGCGCGCCGCGGCCTGGTGGGCGACGAAGACCAGTAGTTCGAACAGAGGTGTGGTGCAGTGAGTTCGAGTATCACGCGGGTGGATTCGGGGCTCAGTGATGCCCGCCGTGCGATCGCGACGGCGCGCAGTGTGGTCGTCAAGATCGGGTCCTCCGCGCTGACGAGTCTCGAGGGCGGGCTGGAGACCGACCGCCTCGATCGGCTGGCCGATGCGGTGGAAACCCGCATGCGCGCCGGATCCGATGTGGTGGTGGTCTCCTCGGGTGCGATCGGCGCGGGTATGGCGCCGCTCGGATTATCCAAGCGCCCAAAGGATCTCGCGACCAAGCAGGCGGCGGCCAGTGTCGGTCAGCTGGCTCTGGCGCACGCCTGGGGCAACTCCTTCGCCCGCTACGACCGGGTGGTCGGGCAGGTGCTGCTGAGCGCCGGTGACTTCGGCCGGCGCGAGCATCACCGCAATGCGCAGCGCACCCTGGATCGGCTGCGCTCGCTGCACGCCATTGCCGTGGTGAACGAAAACGACACTGTCGCAACAGAAGAGATCCGCTTCGGCGATAACGACCGGCTGGCCGCCCTGGTGGCGCACCTGGTCGGCGCGGACGCGCTGATCCTGCTCTCCGATGTGGACGGCCTCTACGACGGCGATCCCCGCAAGGGTGCGGCCAATTTCATTCCGGAGGTGCGCAGCAGCGCCGATCTGGATGGTGTGATCGCCGGTAGCGGTGGCGCTCTGGGCACCGGCGGCATGGCCTCCAAACTCTCCGCCGCCCGGCTGGCGGCCGATGCCGGTGTGCCGGTACTGCTCGCCGCCGCTTCCGATGCCGCCGCCGCCCTGTCCGGTGCGACCGTCGGCACCGCCTTCGCCGCCCGCCCGGTTCGCCTGTCCGCCCGCAAGTTCTGGGTCCGGCACGCCGCCGACAGCCATGGCGCGGTGCACATCGACGCGGGCGCGGTGCAGGCTGTCGCCGACCGTCGCCGCTCCCTCCTGGCCGCCGGAATCACGAAGGTGGACGGCCGCTTCTACGGTGGCGATGTCATCGATCTCATCGCACCGGACGGCCGTATCGTCGCTCGCGGTGTGGCCGCCTACGACAGCGATGAGCTGGAATCGATGAAAGGCCGTTCCACCGGCGACCTTTCGGACGGTATGCAGCGCCCCGTCGTGCACGCCGACGATCTGGTCAAGCTTTAGCCGAAACTCGGAGCCGCTCCGCGAGTTCCAGGAATACGAAGATGTTCGGGACGGCGTTGGCCGGTGCCTTGACGAGCGAAAATCGTTGTCCCGCAACCCGAAGCGATATGAATCCCCGCTGGGTCCGGATTCCCTCGATATCGCTCCACGGCACCGATCGGCCACGTGCGGTCACGATGTCCCGGTTCACCGTGATCGAACCGAAGGTGAGTGTCTGCCCGGCTTCGACCGCTGCCAGCGCGCCGGGGAGTCGGGCCGCCAGTATCCCTTCCCGGATGACCGGTCCCCACTGCCCGGCTTCGACGAACTCGCCGCTGATCCGGTAGCTGCCGCCGCTCGGATCGGTGAGCAGATAGCGGTCCTTCATCGAGGCGATGGTGTCGGACAAGTACCACATGTACTTGGTCTCGACCAGGTCTTGCAGCACCGTCACGGTGTCCCAGCGGAAGACGGTGGTGGCGCCGCGGCCGAATATCACCACGCCGTGCTCGAAGAGGCTCAGCTGTGCGTCCCGGAATCCGGTGCCCGGCTTCGCGGCACGCGCGTATTTCGCGCGTGCCAGCAAATATCGTGGCGCCTTGGCGAAACTCTTGATTCGCGTGGCCACCAGCCCCAGGACGAGGAGCCCGGCGGCGGCCAGCGTGCCGGGGAGGCCCTTCTCCACCGTGCCGAAAATGAGCACGGCCGCCGCGACGGCGAGGGGAACCCCGTAGAGCAGGAGCGGCGATCCGCCGTACCAGCGGTGCGGGTGAGTGGAGAGATGGTGCCCGAGAAGGTGATTCGCGGCGGCATCGAGCGTGGATTCGGTAGGTCGTCGGCGCGCGGGCACCTCCGGTGACGAGGACTCGGTGTGCTGCTCGCGGCGTGTTCCGGCGTCCTGGTCGGGGTGCAGTTCGACCTCCTCCGACGCCTGGATCGCATGATGGATCGGCGACGGGTCCCTATCGCTGCCGATGATCAGCGTCTGCCCGCTGCCGGTGCTCGGATTCCCGGCCGTCACCCTGATCCGGTTGAACGGGTCGATCTCCGCGGTGATCTCGATGCGATGGGCGCCGCGCGGCGCGGCCGGCAGTCCGTCGAGATGCAGGACGCCGAGTAGCCGGTTGTGCTTCACGGCGTCGGAGATGCCTTGGAAGACTTCGACGGCGACGCGTGATCGATTGTCGGCGATCGTGGTGACGAAGATCGATCTCCTGGCGGGCAGGAGCGAGTTCCGATCGATCAGTGTCGCGAATCGTCTGCCCCAGACGGCGATTCCGAGTGGCATCGGGAGGCAGTCCAGCAGCGTGTGGTCGCGGACGGTGCCGTCGAGGACGCCGGTGATCGCCGCGAGCCCGATGGCGACGGCTTGCTCAGGCGGCAGGCCGCGGTACGGCTCCCGGTCACCGGCGAACTCGGTGATCAGTGCGTCGAAGGCCGGCATGCGACTCGCGGCGCCGATCGGGATCACGCGGTCGATATCGCGAGTCGTCAGGCCCGCGTCGGTGATGGCCGCGGCGATGAGTGCACGACACCGATCCAGCAGATCGGCTGTCATGGAGGCGAATTCGGCGCGGGTCAGCGTTTCGGTGAGGGACAGCTGGTTACCGTCCGCGTCGGTGGCGAGGGCCGGTACTTCGATGACGGTGCTCGGCATGCTGGAGAGTTCGTGCTTCGCAGTGCGTGCGGCGGCGGTGATCCGTACGAGCGCAGGGACATTCCGGCCCAGGTCGATGCCGTTGTGCGCGCGGAACTTCCGCACCAGGTGTGCGAGGATTCGCTGGCCCCACTCGTTGCCGCCCAGGGCATTGTCCCCGCGCACCGCGCGTACCTCGGCGACGCCGTTGTCTATCCGGACCACCGTGACGCTGAAAGTACCTCCGCCGAGGTCTGCGACGAGGACCGTCTCCGTGCACGGGTTGGTGTGCATGGCGTAGGCGAATGCGGCCGCACCGGCGTCGCCGACGAGGCGCAGGGGCCGCAGTCCGGCCAGGGTGCAGGCGTGTGTGGTTGCTCGCAGTTCGGCGGCTCCGAAGTACGACGGCACCGAGATCACCACATCGGTGATCTCCTCGCCCAGTTGAGCTTCCGCGTCGCGCTTGAGTTTCATCAGGACACAGGCGGCGATTTTCGGTGCGCCGAAAATGCGGCCCTCATCGGTGAATTGCCATTCGGTGCCGAGCTGTCGTCGCCAGTTGATGGCCGAGCGTCCGGGGTGTGAATGTGCCCGTTCGAATGCCTGCTGTCCGGCGAGCACCTTGCCGCCATCGATGAAGCTGACCACGGTGGATGTGAATGCGGAGCCTTCGGCGTTCGTGAGTATTCGGGGCTGCCCGTCTTCGAGGACGCACATGACCGAGTTCAGCGATCCCAGATCGATTCCCACCACGCGCGCCATGGCCGCCCCCTGCGAGTGTTCCTGTGCGACAGCGAAGATGTCACAGCTCGACGGTGCCACAGCTCGGCAGCGCCGACAATCCGAGAATCCGGACGAATCATCACGGACCAGTCGGTCTCCTTTATCACCTTCGGCCGCGTGTCGGGGCGGCGCGGCGTGTGAGGGGCACCGGAAGGCCATGGAAAGGGCAGTGGGCGGGCGCGATTTGCGGGGCATTCTGTAACTGCACCCGGCGCCGCATCGAGATGTGCCCTTCGCCGATAGCGGTTGCCTGGATCCGGCGCGGTCCGCCCTTGCCGCGCCGGGCTCGCGGTCCAGTGGCCGCCCGCGGCGCCGGGTGCGCCCGCACCGCCGTGGAGGTACGCATGTACATACCGCAACCGGACGACAGCCAGCTGTCGTGGGCGAATGGCCGTGACAATGTCTTCGTACCTCGCCCCCTACTCCCGGACTGGCATGAACTGCTGGCCGCGTTCTGCGGCCATATCGGGGATCAACCCGACGATCATCAGGTGACCCGCTGGGCCCGGGGCCTCGCCGAATTGCATCTGGAGCGCCGGGAACAGCCCCGGGACGCCGGTGGCATCGACGAGCTCCGCGCGCAGACAGTCACTTTCATCGACGACTGGGTGGCCAAGCGGGCGCGCCGCGGAGTAGTGCGCGGCGAATCGCTCGGCGCCGTCGTCGATGTGATGGCCGCCGCGCATGTGCACGCCGTGTATCTGCTCAAGACGGCGGAGAAGGTGTCCGATCACGAAGTGCACGCGGCCTGGTACCGGCTGGCGAAGATGGCGGACGGCTGGACCGATCAGGCCGTGCGGGTCCTGGGTTCCCAGGAACGCCGAAACTCGTCCGCCTACCCACGACTTCAGCGTCCGGCGTGAGAGCGACCCTGCGCTGCCTCGACTTCAGTGACCGGCGGTGTATTCACTCCTGAGCTGCGCTCGGAAGGCAGCGACGGGAGCTGTGGGGATGAGCGGCCCGGTGACTTTCGGAGTGCCGGGTCGGGTGCGGTGGCGTGGTGCTGGAACCCTTTGGTGCGGCGGTTATCCGAGGATTCCGGTGCTGTGCCGACCGTGCCCACACGAGCGGTGATCGGCGCAAGGGGGTCGATCACCGTTCGGGGGTGGGGATTTCGGTCAGGGTGCCGGGCGCGCCTCGAGGATGACATCCGGTGCGGCGGTGGGGACAACGCGGGTGAGGGTGAATCCGCTGCGGGTCAGCAGATTTCGGAAGTCGGCCTCGGTCCGTTCGCGGCCGGTGGCATTGACCAGCATCTCCAGATCGATGAACTTTCCGGCATGCGGGCGGTGGTGTTCGGGCAGCACGATTTCGATGATCAGCACGCGGGCAGCGGGTTCCATGGCGCTGCGCACGGTGCGCAGAATACGTTCGGCTTCTTCGTCGGACCAATCGTGGATGATGTGCTTGAGGATGTAGGCGTCGCCGCCCTTGGGCACCGACTCGAAGAAGGATCCGGTGTCGACGGTGAGCCGATCCGCCAGTCCCGCAAGCTGTACCGGCAGCGCCGTCACCACCTCGGGCAGGTCGAAGATGACGCCCCGGGTCATCGCACTGCGCTGCAGGATCTCGACGAGCAGGCTGCCCTCGCCCCCGCCGATGTCCACGAGCGTCCCGAAGCGCCCGAAATCGTATGCGGCGAGCAGTGGTTCGGTGGACAGCGTGCTGATGCTGGTCATGGCGCGGTCGAACAGTTCGCCGATATCCCGGTGCGCGGCGGCGTATTCGAAGAATCCCATCCCGTCCAGCGCCGGGCCTACTGCGTGGCCGGTGCGCACCGCATCGGCGAGGTGCGTCCAGTGTTTGCGGTGGTACTCGGATCCGAAGAACAGGAACAGGTCTCGCAGCGTCACCGGGGAATCGCTGCGCAGCGCCTGGGACATCCCGGTCAGCGCATATGACCCGTCCCGCTTCTGGGCGAAGATATCGAAGCTGATCAGCAGTCGCATGAGCCGCCGCAGCCCGTCCTCGTTCACCTCGATCGCACGGGCCAGCTCGACCGGCGACCGCGGCCCCTCGACGAGCGCGTCGGCAATGCCGAGCTGGGCGGCGGCGTGGATCGCCTGCGTCAGGAATCCGGTCATCTGCAGTTCGAGAATGGCGATATGCCCGGGCACCAGCCGTCGATGCAGCGCGGCCAGCCCGTCGCGGAACAGTCCCAGTGCCCGCAGCAGGGGCAGTGGCGGAATCTTGGATAGTGCGGACGCCATGGTGGACTCCAGCGGTCGGCGGCAGCGCGGATAGCTGGAGCCTACGCGGGTGCGCAGGCTCCAAGCGCGTTCACTATGCGCGCGATTCGAGGTTCTGGGTGATGCGTTCGAGGACCGAGACGGCGGTGCGGTATTCGTCATCGGTGATGCCGGTCAGGGAGACCTCGCGGAAGGTGTTCACCTGTGCGGCGACCTTGACGAGGCGATCGCGACCCTCGTCGGTGAGGGCGAGGTGATCGGGCGAGGGGCATTGCGCCCAGCCGTCGGCGAGCACGAAGAGCAGCCCGGAGGTGGCGGCGAAGTACACCAGGCCGAGCAGTAGGCCGGAGGTGAAACCGCGATTGCGCAGCAGGGAGGGTTCGAGCAGCGGATCGGCGGCATGCCGCTGGCGCAGGCAGAACAGCGCGAAGAACAGGAGGCCCGCGATGAGGGCGAGGATCGGCCGGGCGGTCCAGCCATTGGCCGAGCCGTCGATCAGGCCGTAGGGACAACCGCGAGGATGGCCCAGCGGGCGCGGGCGGTGCGGTGTGCTTCGGAGACCAGCGGCGAGGACCTGAGATGCCCTGGGGGAGAAGGGGGCCTCGCCGGAACGGGGCGGTGTTCAGGAAGGTGTGAAAGCGGGGGCGTTTTTCTGCGCCCACTGGTGGAAGGTGCGGGCGGGCTTGCCGAGCAGGATCTCGGTGGTGTCGGCGATGGTCTCCGGACGCGCGGTGGCGGCGACCCAGTTGGTCAGCAGCGATTCGGCGATACCGGCGGGCATGTAGGCCGACATCTGTTGCAGCGCTGTGTCATGCGTGATGGTGGTGAACGGGATATCGCGGCCGATGGCCTCGGCGAGGAGAGCGATCTGGGTGCGGAAGGTCAGTGTCTGCCCGCCGGTGAGGGTGAATGTGCGACCGCGCAGTGCGATGACCTCGATTCCGGCGGGAACAGTGAGGGCGGCCGGGTCGCTGCTGGCGGCGTGCAACGGCAGTCCGGCGGTGTGCGGTGCGGTGAGGACGGCGTGGCCGATCTTGCCGGACGCGGCAGGAGGTCGATCGGCTGCTATCGCTTGCGGGGTGTCAAATCGCGGCCCCCCGCGGCAGGCACTGTGCCGAGTGACAGGCCCGGCTGCGCCTCGGCGGATATTCCGATAGCGGCAGACGACAAGCCGCGTCGTGGGTTACGGGTCGTCGTTAGGCCGACCGCCGGTGGAGGCGGTCAGCTTTCGGCGGCCCAGGGGCAGCCTGGGGTCGGAGGACTCCAGTGGCGCAGGTCAGGAGGGGGTGGCTAGGGCGAAGGGGAGGATGGCGTCGGCGCCGGCGGCGCGGAGGGCGCGGGCGGCCATGGTGAAGGTCCAGCCGGTGTCGGTGAGGGCGTCGACCAGGAGGATGGGGCCCTGGACGTCGGTGAGATCCGGTGTCTCCCAGGCATTGTTGAGCGCTGCCACGCGGTGGGCCGAGTTGACGGCGGAAATCGGGGGCAGGTCGGGGCGCAGGTGCAGGATGCCGAGGTCGCGCAGGCGGCCGATTTCGGCGAGGCGGGCGGCCAGCGAGGTGGTCAGCAGGCGGCGGCCGGGGGAGTCCAGGGCGATGACGGCGGTCGGCCGCTCGTTCCAATCCCATTCGTGCAGCACGGTGGTGCAGGCCTTGAAGACCTCATCGGGCACCGGGGCATCGGGTGCGTCGAGCAGGGCGCGCAGGCGCTGACCCCAGCCGAGGTCGCTGAGGCGGCCGAGTACCCGGCCGACCTCGGGAGCGTCGGAGATCTTGCCGGACAGGGAGATTCCGAGTTTCGCCATACCGGTGGGCCACTGCTTGCGCGGCGCGAGGTCGATGCCGGGGCGGTCCAGCCGGGCTCGGATGGCGGCCAGATCGGTGGCGTCCACGGCGGTGTTCTGGCGGTCGCCGGTGCAATTGTCGCAGCGGCCGCAGCCGGGGGCACCCGGCAGCAGATCCGGATCGTCGAGCTGACCGCGCAGGAAGTTCATCCGGCATTCGGTGGTCGACTGGTAGTCGATCATGGCCTGCTGCTCGGCTTCCCGGGCAATGGTCAGGCGTTCGTAGCGTTCGGTGTCGTACCCCCAGGGCTGGCCGGTATTGAGCCAGCCGCCGCGCACCCGCTGCACCGCGCCGTCCACATCGAGCACCTTGAGCACCATTTCCAGGCGTGAGCGATTGAGCTCCACCAGCGGCTCCAGCGCGGCCGTCGAGAGGGCGCGGTCGATGCCCAGCGCCGCCAGCACCGAGCGCACGATGTGCTCGCGCGGGAAGGCCACCGAGGCGAAGTAACTCCAGATCTGGCGATCCTCCGGCCCCGGCAGCAGCACCACCTCGGCGCGGTCGGTGCCACGGCCGGCACGGCCGACCTGCTGGTAGTACGAGATGGGAGAGGAGGGCGCACCCACGTGCACGACAAAGCCCAGATCCGGTTTGTCGAAGCCCATGCCCAGCGCCGAGGTGGCGATGAGCGCCTTGACCTCATTGGCCAGCAGTGCGGTTTCCAGAGCCTCGCGCTCGGACGGATCGGTCTGCCCGGTGTAGGCGGCGACATGGTGCCCATGCGAATTGAGCACATCGGCGAGATCGTGCGCGGCGGCGACGGTGAGCGCGTAAACGATGCCGGAGCCCGGCAATTCGTGCAGCCGCCTGCTGAGCCAGGCGGTGCGCTCCACCGCATCGGGAATGCGCACCACCGACAGGTGCAGCGATTCGCGATCCAGCCCGCCGCGCAAAACCAGAGTGTCGGTGCCGATTTGGGTCGCCACGTCGGTGACGACGCGATCATTGGCGGTGGCCGTGGTGGCGAGCACCGGCACATCCGAGCCGAGATCGGCGATGAGCGTGCGGATTCGGCGATAGTCGGGCCGGAAGTCATGGCCCCAGTCCGAGACGCAGTGCGCCTCGTCGATCACGACGAGCCCGGCATCGGCGGCCAGCTTGGGCAGCACCGCATCGCGGAAGTCGGGATTGTTCAAACGCTCGGGACTGACCAGCAGCACATCGACCTCGCCCGCGGCGACCTGCGCATGGATATCGTCCCATTCGGTGACGTTGCCCGAATTGATCGTTGCCGCAACAACTCCGGCTCTTTCGGCCGCGACAACCTGGTTGCGCATGAGCGCCAGCAGTGGTGAGACGATCACCGTCGGCCCGCGCCCCGTCGCCCGCAGCAGCTTGGCCGAGATGAAGTACACCGCCGATTTACCCCAGCCGGTACGCTGCACCACCAGTGCCCGCCGCCGCTGCACCACCAGCGCCTCGATGGCAATCCACTGATCCTCCCGCAGCCGCGCCTGCGGCCCGGCCAGCTCGCGCAGCAGCCGCTCGGCGTCCTCCCGCAGGTCGGTGGAGAGGGTGCTGGTCGGGGTCGCGCCGGTCGAGGTCACGCGCTCCATCGTGCCTCACCGCACCGACACCACGAAGCTCCCATCGAACCTCGCACCCCGCCGCGCCGTCGGCCGCCCGTGAGCCGCAGGACACGCGCGGCGCCTCAGCGGCCGCTCACCGCCGGATTCGGCCACGGGAGAGGCCGCCCGGCTGCGCCGTGGCCGTGTGCCACCACGAACGCACCGCCGTTCTGCACCGCGTCGGGCACCGACGGTCTGCGGATTCGGCCGCTGCTCAATCATCAGGTGGTCATGGATGCCGTCGAGGCCGCGGATCTGACGCGGGCGCTGCGCCCGCGCCTGGCTGTGCCCATCCACTACGCGTTCACCAGTGGACCGCTGGGTGACCGGCTGATGACGAAATCGGACCGGAATCGGCCCGATCTCTTCCGTGCTGCCGCAGCGGATCTCGCGCCCGGCACCACTGTGCACATTCTGGACACGGGCCGGTCGCTGGCGGTATAGAACGACCGCTTCGATGGGCGAAATCTGCTGGTTGTCCGCCTTGGATTGCGGTGCGGTCAAGATCGCGCAGAAACCCCGGCCGCAGCGGACAATGAGGTACCGGAAGCCGCTCGGCCTCCGGTGAGCAGGGAGACGGTGATGCCGGAGAAGTTTCCGTCGCCCGCGGGGTGGACTCCGCCGGGGGCGCAGTTTCGAAGTAGTGGGAACGTTTCGCGGACCGTGGTCGGTTCGGTGATCTGCCTGGTGGCAACGCCTATCGGGATTGCGTTCTCCGCCAACGGCGCGGCCGACACCAGACAGTGGGTGATTCTCGGGGACTTCTCGGATCGGCTGGGCTCGACCCTGCAGATCCTCCTGGGTGCGGCCCTGTTCCTGCTGGTGGCTGCGCTGGCCGCCTATTCGCCCGTGGGAACCATTGTGGCGGGCCTGGTTTGGGGTGTGCTGCCCGGACTCATTCACATGATCTTCCCGAACGACACCTTCCGATTGATCGGCGAAATCCCTTTGGTTTCAGACGATATGCACGTGGCACTGTTCCAGTGGTTGCAGACAGGCTTCCCGCTCGTCGTCGGCATCCTCTTGATCGGCGCCGGCGTGGCGGCCACACTGCGTCGGCGCTGACGCTCACACAATATTGGACCGTCGCACCCAAAGCGGGTGCGACGGTCCAATATTCACCCTTTCACGCACAGCACCTGCCGCAGCGTGGCAACTACATCCACCAGATCACGCTGCGGCCTCAATTGCCGTCTTCGAGATCCCGTTTGTGATTCCCGGCTTCCCGAACCGGTTCGAAGGCCGCGAGGAGATTCGCGCGCACCTGGAGCGCTGGTGGTCGCCGCAGCGGCTTTCGGGCGTTGTGGTGCACGGCGTGTACCCGGCCATCTACGAGACGTCCGATCCCGAATTGCTCTGGGTGGAAAACGATGTCGAGCTGACCAGGCCGGGCGCCGAGCGCGCCCGGGTGCGCACGTCGGTCAATGTCGTCGGCGTGCGCGACGGGCAGGTGGTGCTGTTCCGCGACTATATGGATACGAACCGGGTCGCCGAGATGATCCAGCTCATGCAGTGAGTGTGACCTGATCGACTCTTCGATCGCGTGCCAATCGTTAGTGTGTTAACTATTATTGCCCTAACGGTAGTGATTGCGGAGGGCTGAGCTGTGGAGCTGGATATCGAGGATCCGCTGCGGTTGGACCGGCAGGTGTGTTTTGCGCTCGCGGTGGCCAATCGCGCGGTACTGGCCGTCTATCGGCCGCTGCTGGAACCCATGGGGCTGACACATCCGCAGTATCTGGTGATGCTGGCCCTGTGGGGTGCGGCGCCCATGTCGGTCAAGGACATCGGCGAGGCCATCCAGCTCGATTCGCCGACACTGTCACCGCTGCTCAAGCGGCTCGAGGCCGCCGGGCTCATCACACGGCGCCGGGACACCCACGATGAGCGCAATCTTGTTGTCGATCTGACCGCCGCGGGCCGGGAGCTGCGCAATGACGCGGAGCGGATTCCGCCCGCGGTGGTCGAGCGGCTCGGTGTCGGCCTGGCCGATCTGGAAGACCTGCGCGATGTGCTCAACCGCGTGAACACCGCGGCCCGCCGTGCGTCGGCCGATACAGCGAAGGGAGCCCGGTGATGAAGCGTCCCAATCCGATTCAGTGGGTCGGCTACTCCATGGGTGCTCGCCTTCCGGATTCACTGCAGGAGTGGGTCCGCAACGACCTGACCGGAAAGTTCGCCGTACCAAGGCATCTGGTGCGCGGACTGTTCCCGCTCACCCCGATCTTCGCGGCTTTCCTGCTCTTCCCCGGCGAACTGTGGCTCCGCGGTGCGATGGTCCTGCTCGCCGTCCTGCTGGCGGGTTTCTACATCATCGCCTACATGCCCATGAACAGGGTGCATCGACTGGGAAAGCACGGTCTCCCAGCGGATTTGGAGAATCCCGTCCGGGCCGGCCGCCGGGCGGCCGAGCGCGCCGCCTACGAGGCGCGCTACGGACGCTGAGCGCGACTACTGAATGTTCGGGGTGCAGGCCGAGGCGACAATGTGTGCCGCCTGCGGGCTGGCGCTGCCGAGGTCCGGGAACGGCGGGTTGCTCTGGCCGAGTCCGGTGATCGCGGCCTGCTCGGCCTCATCGCGGGAACCGGCTGCGGCCCAGCCGAAAGTGCCGTCCGCGCCCTGGGCGACCGCACCGCAGCCGTCGGTGAAGTGCAGGACGAGAGTGCAGTCGTAGCTGGCGCAGTCGCGAATGGCGTCGGCATCGGCCGACACCTTGCTCCGATCGGTCGAGACGACCGCGGCATTGCGGATCTTGGAGACGGCGATGGTGCCGTAGTATTGCGCGGCGGCCTCGGCATTTCCGGCGGCAGCCAGGGCGCAGGCAGCGGTCACGGCGGCGGTCAGGGCGGTGGTGCGTACAACCGACAAGAGAATTCCCGATGTTTCAAACAAATGACGGACGTCCGCGATGCTAGCCGCGCCTCGGCCGCCCGGCCAGGAATTCGCCGATCGAGATGTGGTCAGCGAGTGGGGATCCGGGCCAGGGCCCGGCGCAGCGCGGCGAAGGCGGCGGCATTGGCACGCTGGGTTTCCGGCAGATGCCAGGCCATCGACATGAAGCCGTGGATGGTGCCGTCCCAGCGCTGGATCTCGGTGTGCACACCGGCTTCGCGCAGCAGTTGGCCGTAGACCTCACCCTCATCGCGCAGCGGATCGAATTCCGCGGTGGCGATGTACGCGGGCGGGAGGCCGGTGAGATCCGCGCCGAGCGGATTGGCGTAGGGATCGCTCGCATCGGTGGCAGATGTCAGGTATTGCTCCCAGTACCAGCGCAATTGAGGTGCGGTGGTGAAGTAGCCGTCGGCGTTCTCGGTATAGGAGACGCTGTCGCAGGCTGGGTCGAGCATGGGATACATGAGCAGTTGGAAGGCGATGTCCGGGCCGCCGTTGTCCCGGGCCTGCAGGGCGGCGACGGTGGCCAGATTTCCGCCCGCGCTGTCACCGGCGACCGCGACGCGGGCCGGATCGCCGCCGAGGGCTTCGGCATTGTCGGCGACCCAGCGCAGCACGGCATAGGCATCATGCGCGGCAGCGGGGAACCGGGCGTCGGGGGCGCGCCGGTAATCCACCGAAATCACCATCACCCCAGCGTCATTCGCCATGGTGCGGCAGAACCGATCATGGCTGTCGAGGTTGCAGAGCACAAATCCACCGCCGTGATAGAAGACCACCACGCCGGGTGTCTGCTCGGCATCGAGCGGCCGGTAGAGCCGCACGGGGATCTCGGGGGCATCGAGGGGTCCGGGAATCAGCCACTCTTCCACTCCCGCAACGGGAATGGGTTCGACCACCGGTGCGGGCCGGGCCGCGAGGAAGGCGCGCGCTTCGGCGGCGTCGGTCACCTCGGTGCCGAGGGCGGGGAAGGCGGCGGCGGCCGCGTCGACGAAGACCTGCCATTCGGGTGACAGTGGCATCGCGGACTCCTCAGGTGGACAGGGGATTTCGATTGGAATGGCGCGCCGCCCGCCTCGCAGGTGCGGGCGGCGCACCGACCCGTGCGGAACGTCCGAAACAGCTCCGCGCGGATGGCTTACATGCCGCGCGGAATGAACTTGCCCGCGGCGAGCCCGCCGTCGATGGCCACCTCGGCGCCGGTGATGTACCCGGCGGCATCGGAGGCGAGGAAGGCGACCAGTTCGGCGACCTCCTCGGGCAGGCCGGAGCGCTCCAGCGGCAGGTTCGGGAAGCTGCCCGGACCGGTGGTCAGGTAGGGGACCATCGGGGTGGCGATGGGGCCGGGGTACACCGAATTGACGCGGATCTGGGACAGGCCCAGCTCCAGCGCGGCGACCTTGCTCAACCCGCGCAGACCCCATTTGGAGGAGCCGTAGGCGGCGTGGTTCATCAGGCCTTCGAGCCCGGACTGCGAGGAGATATTGACGATGGCGCCGCCGCCCGCGTTGATCATGGCCGGGACAGCGGCCTTGATGCCGTTGAACGCGCCGATCAGGTTCACCTTCAGAATGCGTTCCAGCTCATCGGAACCGGTCTCCATGAGCGGCTTCATGGTGTAGATGCCGGCATTGTTGACCAGGACGTCCAGCTTGCCGAAGGCCGACACCGCCGTGCTGACGGCGGCAGCCCAGCTGTCGGTATCGGTGACGTCGTGACGCACGAACAGGGCTGCGCCGCCGAGGGATTCGGCGAGCTCCTTGCCCTCGGTCTCCAGCAGATCGCTGATGATCACCTTCGCGCCGCGCTCGACGAACAGGCGTGCCTCGGCAGCGCCCTGACCGCGGGCGGCACCGGTGATCAGTGCGACTTTGCCGTTCAGATCGACCATTTCGGATTCCTTCTACTCGTTTCGACAGTGCTGGTTCGCATTACGGCTGTTTCGCCTGACGACTGTGCGTATTACGGAAGTGGGGGATGACCTTCTCGCCCCACCGGCGGATGGTCTCCATGCATGCCTCCTGCGGCACCGTGCCCATCTGGATGAGGCACAGGATTTCGTCGGCGCCGGCGGCCTGCAATCGCTCCACATACGCGATGGCGTCCTCGGCATTGCCGTACGCGTGCTCGGCATTGAAGATGGCGGTGGACCCGGACTTCACCGGAATCTTGGCCTCGTGCAGGTAGGCGATGTGCTCCTCGGCAGCTTCACGGATCTTGGCGACCTCGTCGACGGCCGGATCCACGGCCTCGTCGGGTACGGGCCCCGCACCGTAGTAGTGCTTGATGGCCTGCGCGAAGAACCGCTGCCCGCGCGCCCCGATCTGCCGGGCCCGCTCGCGATCGTCGAGCACGATGGTCGGGCACAGTGCGGCGAAATGGTCGTTGACCACGGTCGAGACGAATCGTTCGCCGGTCCGGGCGGTGATCGCGGCGTCGTAGATGCGCCGCAGTTCCGCGATCTCCTCGACCCCGGCGAATCCGAGCACCAGTGCTCCGATGCCGTATTCGGCGGCCAGTTTCAGCGTGTCCTTCCTGGTGCACGCCATGAACAGCGGTGGATGTGGGCGCTGCACCGGACGCGGCAGCAGATGATGCGGATCGATATCCAAAAGCTCACCGTGATAGGAGAATTCGCCCTCGGGATCCTGCCATGCGCTCGCGATCAGGCGCAGCGATTCCTCGACCTCCTGATAGGTGCGGGCGGGATCGACGCCGCACATGGAGGTCTCGACGGCGGTGGCCCCGCGCCCCGCGCCCAGATTCACCCGCCCGCCCGACAGCACATCGAGCATGGCGGCGCGTTCGGCGGCGCGCACCGGATGGTTGAAGTTGAACGGCATGCAGACCACGCCGTGCCCGATGCGAATGCGCTCGGTCCGCGCGGCCACCCAGGTCAGGAAGATCTCCGGTGCGCTCATATGCGCGTACCACTTGAGCCCGTGGTGCTCTACCGCCCATACGGTGTCGAAGCCCATCCGATCCGCGAGCACGGCCTGCTCCACCGAGTCGCGCAGCACCTGGGCCTCGTGCTCGGCGGTGGGATTCGCCATCTGTGCTTCGAAGATCATGGAGAACTTCATCCGGGGCTCCCTACCAGCGGCAGGCTCGTCCGGCCGCTATGCCTAACCGGAATACTTCAGGACCCATAGCCTCAGGTCATTCGGTTGTCTCAGTGGCCGGGACCACACCGTGCCGCCGTGCATCCCCGGTCTTAGCGTCGGTTCAAACGCTGAGGAAGGACGGGAACCGGTGGGACAGCTGGACGGGAAGGTCGCCCTGATCACGGGTGGTGCGCGGGGTATGGGCGCGGAGCATGTGCGCCGGTTCGTCGCGGAGGGCGCCCGCGTGGTGTTCGGCGACGTGCTCGATGACGAGGGCAAGGCCCTGGCGGCCGAGCTCGGCGCCGCCGTCCGCTATGTGCACCACGATGTGACCGGTGAAAGCGACTGGCAGGCAGCGGTTTCCGCGGCCGTGGCCCAGTTCGGCCGACTGGATGTGCTGGTCAACAATGCCGGCATCCTGCGGTTCAAGAAGCTGCTGGAGATGAGCCTGGATGAGTGGAACCTCATGCAGAACATCAATGTGACCGGCTCGTTCCTCGGTATCAAGACCGCCGCGCCCGCCATGATCGACTCCGGTGGCGGCGCCATCGTCAACGTCTCCTCGGTCGAGGGGTTCGTCGGCGCTGCCGGGCTCTCCGCCTACAGCGCGAGCAAATTCGCACTGCGCGGGCTCACCAAATCCGCCGCCCGGGAGCTGGGGCACTCGGGAATCCGGGTCAACTCCATTCACCCCGGCGGTATTGCCACACCCATGACCGCGTCCGTCGCCGGCGCGACCGGGCTGGACGGCAATAGTTTCTTCTCCGATCTGCCCATTCCGCGCTGGGGACAGCCCGTGGAGGTGTCCGAAGTGGCGCTCTTTCTGGCTTCCGACGCCTCGAGCTACTGCACCGGCGGCGAATTCGTCGTCGACGGCGGCATGCTCACCAGCTGCGGCTACTAAGGACTGATACTCAATGGAATTCGAATTCGACGTTGTTGTCGTGGGTTCCGGCGCCGCCGGTATGACCGCCGCGCTGACCGCCGCCTACCGTGGTCTGTCGGTGACCCTGATCGAGAAGAGCCGGCTCTTCGGCGGCTCCACCGCCCGCTCCGGCGGCGGTGTATGGGTGCCCAATAATCCGGTGCTGCAGGCGGCGGGCGTGCCCGACAGTCCCACCATGGCCCGCACCTACCTGAAAGCCGTTGTCGGCGATCGGGTTCCGGAGGCCAAGCAGAACGCCTTCCTGGACAACGGCCCGGCGATGTTCTCCTACATCGGCGCTCGCTCCAAGTACTGGGAGTTCGTCTACGACCGCGGCTATTCCGACTACCACCCGGAGTTCCCGGGCGGTCTGGCGCAGGGCCGCAGCATCGAGCCCGCGGTGATCGACGGACGGCTGCTCGGCGGCGATCTGCACAAGATCAACCAGCCGACCATGTCCGCGCCCAAGGGCATTGCGATCACGGTCAGCGATTTCCACGACCTGAATATGATCGCCCGCACCTGGAACGGCAAGAAGACCGCCATGAAGGTCGGCGCCCGCACCGCATTGGCCCTGGCCAAGGGTGCGCTGCCGCTGAGCCTCGGCAAAGCCCTCGCGGCCCGGTTGTGGCTGTCCCTGCGTGATGCGGGTGTGCCGGTATGGCTGAATACGCCGCTGACCGAACTGATTACGGAGAACGGTGTCGTGGTCGGCGTGCGCGCCGAACACGAGGGCCGTCCGGTGGTCATCAAGGCCAAGCGCGGCGTGGTGCTGGCCGCGGGCGGGTTCGAGCACAACCTGGAAATGCGTAAGAAGTACATTGCCGGCCCGCAGTCCACCGAATGGACCGTCGGCGCTATCGAGAATGTCGGCGAGGGGATTGTGGCAGGCCAGAACATCGGCGCGGCAGTCGATCTCATGGATGACGCCTGGTGGGGTCCGTCGGTGCGCAGCCCCGAGGGCCGTCCGCCGTTCTTCTGCCTGGCCGAGCGTTCGCAGCCCGGCGCGATCATGGTGAACAATAATGGTGAGCGCTTCGTCAACGAGTCCGCGCCGTATGTGAATGTCGTGCACAAGATGTACGAGGACGAGGCGGCGGGCACCGGCAGCATTCCGGCGCATTTCATCTTCGATCAGAACTTCCGCGACCGGTATCTGTTCCTGGGTAATTTCCCCAAACGCCCACTGCCGCAGGCATATTTCGACAGGGGCATTATCAAGCAGGCCGATACGCTCGAAGAGCTGGCCGCCAAGCTCGGCGTTCCGGCCGACAAGCTGACCGCGACCGTGCAGCGCTTCAACGGCTTTGCGGCGAACGGCCGCGATGAGGACTATCTGCGCGGCGACTCGGCCTACGACCGCTACTACGGCGATCCGACGGTGAAGCCGAATCCGACCCTGGCTCCGCTGGAGCGCGGGCCGTTCTACGGCGTCGAGATGGTCCCCGGCGATCTCGGCACCAAGGGCGGCCTGGTCACCGACGAGCACTCACGCGTGCTCGACGAGAGCGGCGCGGTGATCGCGGGTCTGTATGCGGCGGGCAATAATTCGGCCGCCGTCATGGGCAACGACTACGCCGGTGCGGGCGCGACCATCGGACCCGCCATGGTGTTCGGCTATATCGCCGCCAACCATCTGGCCGATCAGGAAGCCGTCGAGTCGGCTCCGGTCGGCGAGGCCGCCCCGGCCGAGCGTAATGCCCGGCGTGCTCCGGCACCGAGCGCTACCGCGCAGAACTAGGAGGCTGTCATGGGACGCGTAGCGACCAAGAACGTCATCGTCACCGGTGGTGCCCGGGGTATGGGCGCGGCCTTCGCGCGCAAGCTCGTGGCCGAGGGCGCGACGGTGGTCATCACCGATGTGCTCACCGCCGAGGGTGCTGCGCTTGCGGCCGAACTCGGCGACTCCGCCCTGTTCCTGCCGCTCGACGTCACCGATGAGACGGCCTGGAATGACGTTGTCGCACAGGCCGAAGTGACGTTCGGACCGGTCTCCGGTCTGGTCAACAATGCCGGCATCGTGCATGTGGATCCGATCGAGAAGCTCTCGGAGGCGGATTACCGAAAGGTGATCGACGTCAACCAGGTCGGCGTATTCCTGGGCATGAAGACTGTCATCGGCTCCATGCGCAAAGCCGGCGTCGGGTCGATCGTGAATATCTCCTCGACCGGTGGGCTGATCGGCTACTCGAACATTCTCGGGTACGTGGCGTCCAAGTGGGCGGTGCGCGGTATGTCCAAGACCGCCGCGCAGGAGTTCGCCGTCGACAATGTGCGTGTCAACTCCGTGCACCCGGGCATCATCGCCACCGAGATGGTAGCGACTTCGGCACGCTCCCAGTCGATTGCGGCCAATCAGCCCATTGCCCGGCCGGGCACGCCCGAGGAGCTGGCCAACCTGGTGCTGTTCCTCCTCTCGGACGAATCCTCCTACAGCACCGGCTCGGAATTCATTGCCGACGGTGGTTTCACCACCCAATAGCAGTGCCACCTCAGTAATACAGCTGCGAGACAAGGAAATTGGCAATGAAGGACTTCCACGGCAAAGTCGCCGTCATTACCGGCGCCGGTGCCGGCATCGGCCGGGCGCTCGCCCTCGAGCTGGCCCGCGGTGGCGCGCAGCTGGCGCTGTCGGGCCGCAATCTCGAGAGTGTGGCCGAGACCGTGGCACTGTGCGAGAAGCACGGCGCCAAGGCCCGCGCCTACAAGCTGGACGTCACCGACCGGGCCGCGGTCTACGCGCACGCCGATGAGGTCGTCGCCGACTTCGGCAAGGTCAATATCGTGGTCAACAATGCCGGAGTCTCGTTGACCGCCAATATCGAAGACGTCTCGTGGGAAGACTTCGAGTGGATTTTCAATATCAACTTCTGGGGCACCGCCAATGGCACCAAGGCGTTCCTGCCGCATGTCATCGCCTCCGGTGACGGGCATATCGCCAATGTCTCCAGCATGTTCGGCCTGGTGGCCTGCCCCAGCCAGAGTGGTTACAGCGCTTCGAAGTACGCCATGCACGCCTTCACCGACGCACTGCGCCAGGAAATGATCATCGCGGGCCACCACGTCGGCGTCTCCAGCGTGCATCCGGGCATGATCAAGACCGAGATCGCCTGGAAGGCAAGGGCTTCCGCCAATCGCGACCGCGACGCCCTGGCCGCCAACTTCGACGGCCTGGCCAAGACCTCGCCCGAACAGTGCGCCCAGATCATCGCCAACGGCATGAAGAAGAACAAGCCCCTCATCCTGATCGGCACCGACGCCAAGGCCATGAACTGGATGCGCCGCCTCCTCGGCGCCGCCTACATGAAGCCCCTCACCGCGCAGATGCGCAAGGAGATCTAGCTCCGACCGCCGCCGCGATCGGCGGCCGGAGCTGCACCGGTAGCCCCGCACACCCCCTAGGTGCGGGGCTACCGGTCATTGCCTGAGTCCGGTTCGTCGGTGAACTGAACAATGCTGATCGCGAACGGCATTCGAGCCTCGGTGTCCGCCCACCGTGCTCTGTCGGTGGTAATGATCTCCCAGTCCAGATACCGGGCCACCGCCACGGTATGGGCAGCCGAAAGGTCGATGGGTTCGCTGGCCGAGGCTTGGACGTCGGCGAGTTCGTTCGCGTCATCGGTGGTGGTCAGGGTGGCGATCTGGATCGTGGCGAGATTGTCGACCGCGCCGTTGACCTGGGCGCGCTGGTCTTCGGACAATCCGGCCAGGCTGCTGGCCAGCGCGAGGAACGGGACAGCGATACGAATGTCACGGGCGTCGAGCACGGCGATCAAGTTGGACACATTGGGGTCACCGTGGGCATAGGCGTGGATGACGGTGTCGTCGAGGACGTACCCAGCGCTCATCCCTGTGCCGCCTGCCGCTGTGTGAGCCGAGCGGCGAGTAGGTCTGCCTGCTTTTCGGCCCACGCCACGGCGGCGGGATCTTTCCGGTCTTTCGCGATGCGGGTCTCCCACGCCAACCGGTTGCGAGTCTGAGTGGACTTGAAATGTGTGATCAGGCGTGAGATCACGGCGTCGAGCGATTCATTCGGCTTGGCCAGAGCTTGCAGCTCGTCCCTGGTCGTGGGGCGTGCGGTGATTGTGGTCTTGTTCTCAGCCATGCCCACGAGCATATAGCTAATGCTTCAGATATGCCTTGCATAGACGTTGTCATGAAGCCGAACATCGTGCGCGGTCAGGCCGGGTTGCGGAGTTGGCCCTTGATCACCTTGCCGCCGGCGTTGCGGGGGAGGTGGTCGGTGAGGACCACCTCGCGGGGGACTTTGTAGCCGGCCAGGCGGGTGCGGGACCATTCGATGACGGCTGCCGGGTCGAGGGTGTGGTCGGTGGCGACGATGACGGCTCGGCCTACTTCGCCGAGACGGGGGTCGGGGATGCCGACTACTGCTACCTCGCGAATGTCCGGGTGCTGCAGGAGGACTCGTTCGATTTCGGCGGGGTAGGCGTTGAAGCCGCCGACGATGAACATGTCTTTCAGGCGGTCGGTGATGCGGAGGTAGCCGTCGTCGCCGAGGGTTCCGATATCGCCGGTGTGCAGGTAGCCGTCGGTGTCGATGACGGCGGCGGTGGCTTCCGGGTCGTCGAGGTAGCCGCGCATGACATTGGGGCCCCGGACGATGATTTCGCCCGGCTCGCCGGGTATCACATCGGTGCGGTCTCGGTCGACGATGCGAATCTCGGTGTCGGGCAGCGGCTTTCCGACCGTTTCCGCGAGTAGTTCGGCGGGGGCGTCGGGTGGGCACACCGTGACCACGCCCACCGATTCGGTGAGACCGTAGGCCGTGAAGACGTAGGGCACGCCGAGGTCGGAGCGAATGCGCTCCACCAGTTCTGCGGGAATGACCGCGCCGCCGGTGCCCGCGAGCCGGAGCGAACCGAGGATGTGGTCGCGGTGGCCGGCGGCCAGCAGATCCGTGAACAGGGTTGGCGGACCGGCCAATACGGTGACGCGTTCACTCTCGATCAGGCGCAGCGCCCGCTCGGCCTCGAAGCGTTCGACCGGAACCATGGTGGCCGTGCGCAACAGGCAGGCGATGATGCCCGCCTTGTATCCGAAGGTGTGCGAGAACGGATTCACCAGCAGATATCGATCGCGCGGCCGCAGCGTCACCGCATCCGACCAGCGGCTGAACACCTCCAGGGTCTGCCGGTGCGTGGCGAGCACACCCTTCGGCTCGCCCGTCGTGCCGGAGGTGAAGAGTATGTCGGACAACGATTCCGGATCGACGCTCGCCGCACACTCCCGCGCGGTCGCCGGGGGCACCACCGTCCCCGGCGCGAGAAAGCCTGCCCAGGAACTGATATCCCAGCCGGGCGCGGCCTCCCCGACCGAATCATCGAGCAGGATCAGGTGTTCCAGATTCGAGAGCGCCAGGCCGGAATCGGCCAGCATCGACGGATAGTCGTGACCGAGGAACTCCTGCACCGTGCAGACCGCCTTGGCCCGGCTGCGCCGCAGAATCTCGGCGGTCTCCGGTCCGCGCAGCCGAGTGCTGATCGGCACCAGGGTGGCCCCCGCGCCGAGCATGCCCAGCGCGGTCACGATCCAGCGATCGCTATTGGGCGCCCACATGCCGACCCGATCGCCGACCTCGATGCCCGAGGCAATGGCGGCGCGCGTCACCGCCCCGACCTGCTCCGCCAGCTCGGCGTAGGTCACCCGCCCGGCCGGACCGGCGATCGCCACCGCATCCGGATAGCGCCGCGCTCGATCGGCCACCAGGGCCGGAACGGTCGAAACCGGGACGGACGCAGCACCGCCGCCGATGGATGCCGCATACCGCCGATCCATGCCGCCCATCCTGCCGCAAGACCCGGTCCAGGACGCCCGATTCACCCGTGCCATCCCGCTGACCGGGCGTGCCGTGTTTGATTTGCCCTCCGCTTCGCTCCGGGCGGGTGCGCGGCCCTGCTAGCTCGGTCTTCCCTCCTCCGCTCCTCCGCTCCTCCGCTTCGCGCCCCCGCTCCGTCAGTCCAGGCCGAGCCGGGCCGCGAACTTGGGGTGGATGCCTATTTGGAATATGTCTAGTGGGCCTTTCGCAGCTCTGTGTGTTGTTCGGTTCCGCTGATTGGGATCTGTGTTGGGGGTGAGGGCCGTCACGCGGCACGCTCGATAGCAGGTTCCCAGAGGGTGCGGGACGAGGCGGGGGCGGATGAATTCAGAACTTCGAAGGAGTGACATGACCGCCGGAGCGGAGCTTGCGCAGCGACCCGATGTGGCGGCCGACGCCGTGACCGTCGTCGAACTCGACGGCGCGTGCGGGCTGTCGCGGCAGCAGATCGGCGGCAAGGCGTGGAGTATCGATCACATGCGGGCCCTCGGGCTGCCGGTGCCGCCCGCGTTTGTCATCACCACCGAAGGCTGGGCCGATTACACCCGGCGCGGCGCGATCGCCCCGGAGATCTGGGAGCAGGTGCGTGCCGGGATCGCCACCATCGAGCGCGGCACCGGGCGTGAGTTCGGATCGCCGGAGCGGCCGCTGCTGGTCTCGGTGCGCTCGGGCGCGGCCATCTCCATGCCCGGCATGATGGATACCGTCCTGAACCTCGGCATGACCGATGCGGTGCAGCGGGCGCTGGCCGATCAGACGCAGAATCCCGGCTACGCCAACGACACTCGGCAGCGCTTCGTGCACCAGTACCGGGAGACCGTGCTCGGTGACGCGAACGGCGCGGTGCCGCTGGACCCGTGGGATCAGCTGCGCGGCGCCATCGAAGCGGTGTTCCGTTCGTGGGATTCCGCCCGCGCCAAGACCTATCGCCGCAATCGCGGTGTGCCGGACACGCTCGGCACCGCGGTCACCGTGCAGGCCATGGTGTTCGGCAATCTCGATGAGCACTCCGGCACCGGCGTGCTGTTCAGCCGCAATCCCAATACCGGCGACGGCCCCGTGTACGGCGAATGGCTGGTCGGCGGGCAGGGCGAGGATGTGGTCTCCGGCCGCCTCACCCCGCGACCGCTCGACGAGCTGGCCACGACCCAGCCGCAGGTGCACGCCCGGCTGATCGCCGCCACCGAACTGCTCGAACGGGACGGCCGTGACCTGCAGGACATCGAGTTCACCGTCGAATCCGGCACGCTGTGGATGCTGCAGTCGCGCTCGGCCAAGCGGTCCGCGCGGGCCGCGGTGCGCACCGCCGTCGCCATGGTAGCGGAGGGTTTGATCAGCGCCGATGAGGCCCTCGATCGCATCACGCCCGATCAGGTGCGCGAGGTGCTGCGCCCGGCGTCCGGTGTCACCACCGGGCAGGAACCGCTCGCCCGTGGCGAATCCGCCTGTCCCGGACTGGCTTCCGGTGTGGTCGTCACCGATCCGGATGAGGCCGAAAGGCGGGCGGAAGCCGGTGAGGACGTCATTCTGGTGCGTCCCACCACCAGTCCCGACGATCTGCACGGCATGATCGCAGCCCGCGCCATTGTCACCGAATTGGGCGGCACCACTTCGCATGCCGCCCTGGTGAGCCGCGAACTCGGCCGCCCCTGCGTGGTCGGCTGCGGACCCGGTGTGGTCGCGGCGCTGGTCGGCCGGACCGTCACCATCGACGGCGGGGCCGGGCTGGTGCTGGCGGGCGAGATCGTCGCCAAGCCGGTCGAGCAGATCATTCTCGACGATGTGGCGCAGCTGGCCCAGTGGGCGGGTGTGGACGCCGCGCAACTGGTGCAGCGACTGGAAGAACGCGCCGCCGCTCCGGAAAGCACCGCGCAGGAGGAGGTTTCAGTGGACAGTCCCATCACCGAACTGGCACTGCTGCGGCTGGTCGGCATCAAGGGCCGGGTGAACGCCGACAATCTGGCGCTGAGTCTCGGCGCGGACGCGGGCGAAATCGCCACTCACTGTGAGGGTCTGGTGACCACAGGGGTGTGCGCCACCACGCCGGCCGGTTTCCGGCTCACCCCCGAGGGGCGTGCTCGCCTCGAGCAGCTGCTCACCGAGGAGCGGGCCGCCGTGGACGCCGCCGCGCTGACGGCCGCCTACGACGAATTCTGTGTCTACAACGCCGATCTCAAGGTCATCATCACCGACTGGCAGATGAAGGACCCGGCCACCGTCAACGACCATGCCGACGCCGATTACGACGGTGCGGTCCTGGGTCGTCTCACCGGCACCCACCAGCGCCTGCGCCCCCTGGTGCAGCGCCTGGGCACCCTGGCTCCCCGCCTGGTCCGCTACACCGACCGCCTCGACCGCGCCGTCGAGCGGATCGCCGAGGGCGACCACACCTATGTGGCCCGCCCCATCATGGACAGCTACCACACCGTCTGGTTCGAACTCCACGAGGATTTGATCGGACTGTGCGGCCTCACCCGCGCCGAAGAGGCAGCAGCCGGCCGTGCCCACTGACCCGGCGGTGTCCCGCAGTCATTCACTTGCCGCGCAGCGCTGGATCGACTTCGCCGAGATCGACAATGTTCGTGATCTCGGCGGACTGCCCGTAACAGGTGGTGGCACAACCCGTTTCGGCATGGTGTTTCGCTCCAGCACACTGCAGCAGGCCACCCGCGCGGACCTGACGCAGCTGCTGGAGCCACTCGGCCTCCGCACGGTCATCGATCTGCGCCTGCCGGACGAGGTGGAACGGGAGGGCTACGGACTGTTCGCCGATGCGGCCGTCCACATTGCCAATCTGCCGATTCGCAAGTCGGCGCAGTCCTCGCTGGCGGCAAGGGATCTGGTGCCCGATAAGACCCGGGTGGATCTGACCGGCCTCTACGGACAGCTGCTGGCCGGCAGCGGTGACCACATTGTGGAAGCGGTCCGGCTGATCATCGATCCGGCGCGGTGTTCGGTCCTGTTCCACTGTGCCGCAGGCAAAGACCGCACCGGCGTGCTCGCCGCGGTCCTGCTGGACGCGGTCGGAGTCACCGCCGAGGCCATTGCCGACGACTACGAGATCACCAACCAGCGCATGCAGCGAGTTCGTGACCGCTTGGACGCGCTGCCCTCGTATACCGGTCTGCCGCAGGCGAATACCGGCATTCTCGCCATCAGCGGCGACGTCATGCGCCGATTCCTGGAGAACCTGCACGCCGAGCACGGCGGCGCGGGCAAATGGCTGCTCTCCCAGGGCCTTTCCGAAGCGGAACTGGGCATGCTGCGCGACGTGCTCGTCGAACAACCCGCCCGGTAGTACCGCCGGTCAGTACACCGTCCCCATCGCGGACCGCACCTCATCGAGGGTGCGGTCCGCGATCTCGTTCGCCCGCCGATTTCCCTCGCGCAGCACCGTGTGCGCGAAATCCGGATCCCGTGCCAGTTCGGCGCGGCGGCGGCGATGGTCGGCGAAAAAGTCGTTCACCGCAGCGGTGGCGAGGTTTTTGAGTGCGCCCGCACCGCTGTCGCCGATTCGATCCGCCAGCACCTTCTCATCGACGCCGGTGCACAGGGCGGCGGTGGTCAGCAGGGCGGAGACGCCGGGCCGGAGTTCCGGATCGAAGCTGATCCGGCGCTCCGAATCCGTTGGCGCACGCCGGATCAGCGCCGCCGTCTCATCCGAGGTCATGGCCAGTGTGATGGCATTGCCGTAGCTCTTGGACATCTTCCGGCCGTCCAGACCCGGCACCTCCGGGGCCGGTGTCAGCAACGCCTCCGGTTCCGGAAAGACCTGCCCGTAGCGCTCGTTGAACCGCCGCGCGATCACCCTGGTCAGCTCGACATGGGGGAGATTGTCCTTGCCCACCGGCACCAGATTGCCCTTGCAGAACAGAATATCGGCGGCCTGATGCACCGGATAGGTCAGCAGCAGCCCGCTCAAAGCCCTACCGGCAGCGGCGTGTTCGGCCTTGACCGTCGGATTGCGATGCAGCTCGGCCTCGGTCACCAGGCTGAGGAACGGCAGCATGAGCTGATTGAGCGCCGGCACCGCCGAATGCGTGAAGATCGTCGCCAGGCTCGGGTCGATGCCCGCCGCCACATAATCCAGCACAGCGTGAAAAACGTTGTCCCGCACCGGCCCCAGGCCGTCCCGATCGGTGATTACCTGATAATCAGCGAGAATGACAAAGGTCTCCACGCCGAGATCGTGCAGTCGCACCCGCTCCGAAATCGTCCCGAAGTAATGCCCCAGATGGAGCTGACCGGTAGGCCGCTCCCCGGTGAGAACCCGGTACCGCCCGGGGTTTTCCGCAATATCGGCGCCGAGCCGATCACTGCGCTCGCGCGTAGCCGAAAAAGAATCCATCGCACAGTTCCTATCTCTGAGGGACTGCACGAACCTCGCTCCGCACCACGGAACCCACAGGCTGCGTACAGCCCATGAACATGATCAATCGGGCTGCGGGCGCAGCCACCACCATGCCTGTCGGAGGTTCATCACCCCGCCACAATATCAACCCGCCCAACCCATCGAGCAAGTGCTGGGTCAGGGGCGGTTGATGAGGATTTTGATGTCCTCGCCAGGGGCCATGAGGGAGAGCAGGCGTTCGGCTTCGGTGTGGACGGCGGCCTCATCGGCGGCGGAGAGGGGGTGCCACGGGGTGATGTGGAGGGCGGTGCCGGTGCGGGACCACTGGCCGTGGACGAACCCGTCGACCAGGTACATCGGGACGCCGCCGGAGGCGACCTTGGCAATGCGGGCCCGGTCTGCGTCGCTGATCACGCGGGTGCGGTCGTGGTGGCCCAGCAGGGCATTGTCGAAGGCGGGCAGTAGGCGGACCGGGGCGGGCAGATCCGGATCGGCCAGGGTCGCGTCAGGGAGGTCGAAGAGTTCTCGGCCGGATTCGTCGCGGTAGACCCGCAGTTGGGGACGCAGGCGTGCGACGACTTGGGCGAGGCGGGTGGTTCCGGCCCATGCCTGGATGTCCGCGACGGTGGCCGGGCCGAATGCTCCCAGGTAGCGCAGGACCATGGTCTCCGGCTGCGGCGACTCCGCGAGGGGTGCGCCCAGCCATTCGTCCGCGAGGGTGACCGAGACGCGGCGATTGCGCCAGCCGCCCCACACCCCCGCCTCGGGATTGTGCACCACCGGCAGCATGACGCCGAGCGCCTGGGCGAGCCTGCCGGGATACGGGCTCGGGAAGCGGTCCGCGAGCATCCGCCCGAGCTCGGTGCGGGTCAGCGTCCGGCCGGTGAGCAGTTCCTTTCCGGCAGTCGCGAATTCGACCGGATCAACTCCGTCGATCGCCTCCCGGAAGTACGCCGCCTGCAGTGCTGCCTCGATCACCGGCCGCACCGTCGGATACAACCAGCGATAGTCGGCGGCATCGGCCAGATGTACGGTCCGGCGAATCATGGTGGACCGCACCACACTTCGATCGTGCAGCAGCGCGGCGAGATCTTCGTGCCGGAAATCGGTCAGCCGAGTCCACAACCCGACGTACGGCCAATTCGCCTCCTGCCCCTGCACCGCGATCAGATGGCGGATGAGGTCGCCCGCGGACATGGAAACCCGTTCGGCCAGCATCTGACGCTCGAGCAGGGTCCGATTCAGCCGGCGCAGCGATATTTCCGTCATAACCCCATTATCGAGTAGAACTAGGACAGATACTGTCCTATCTTGTACCGCATCTCCGGTCCGCTCTGTATGCGGCTCGAATCGCTGTCCGCACGGCGCTGACCGCGCACACTCGGGGGATGAGCGGGTTGGTGCGGGCGGGGGCGTTCCGTCGGGTGTTCGAGCCTCAGGGGGAGGGTGGGCGGTGGTATGTCAACGACCACACGGTGATTCGGGCGGGGGATGGGCGGTGGCATTTGTTCGGGATCACGCATCGGGAGCCGGCGGATCCGTTCGATGAGACGGTGTTCGGGCATGCCACGGCAGCGGAATTGGCTGGGCCCTGGGTGCAGGAGTCGCCGGCGTTGACGGTGGATCGAGAGTATGGGGAGACGCATCTGTGGGCACCGTTCGTGGTGCGGGACGGGGCGCGGTACTTCATGTTCTATGACGGTGGCGGGGCGGATCGGACGGCCACCGGGATGAATCTGGCCACCTCCACCGATCTGTTCGAGTGGACCCGGCATCCCGGCGGTCCCATGTTCCGGGACGGGTACGACGCCCGCGATCCCATGGTGCTGCGCATCGGCGAGTGGTGGGTGATGTACTACTGCGCCACCGGTACCCGTACGGGCGGCAATCATGTGGTCGCCTACCGGACGAGTACCGATCTGCTGCAGTGGGGTCCGCGCCGCATCGCCTATACCGATCCGACCGCCGGAACCGAGGCGGGCAATACCGAATCGCCGTTCGTGGTGCCGCACGGCGGCTACTGGTACCTGTTCATCGGCCCGCGCCCGGAGTACGTCGGCACCGAGATCTTTCGCAGTACGGACCCGTTTCACTTCCAGCCGCAGGACCGTGTCGGCCATATCGCCGCACATGCCGCGGAGGTGGTGGCGGACGGCGATTCGTTCTGGATCACCGCCGCCGGCTGGGGGCAGGGCGGAGTCCGGCTGGCTCCCTTGCACTTCCCGGGCTGAGCCGATCTTCCTCATTCGGGCGTGCCCGGCGCGGCGAACTGGGATTCTGGAGTGTGAGTCGAGAGTCCACCCACGGTCGGGAGGCAAGGCGAATGGCCCGGATCGGCGTTATCAGTATCTCCGATGGCCGTGACTACGTGCACGGGGGAATTGTCGGATTCATTCGTACAGTGGAAGATCGGCTCGTCGCCGAATTGACCGCGGCCGGTCACACCGTGGTGCGCGGGCGCGAACCGGTGGCGAGCAATCAGCAGGCCGTCGCGGTGGCGCGGCGGGTGCAGGCCGCCGGGGTGGATCTCACCGTGCTGCACTATGCGGTGTGGGCCTTCCCGCACTTCACCATGCTGGCGGCGGGACAGCTGACGAGTCCGCTACTGCTGCTGTCGAATATCGATCCGGTGCAGCCCGGAATGGTGGGCATGCTGGCGGCGGGCGGTGCGCTGGATCAGATCGGGCGCGCGCACACCCGGCTCTGGGGTGATCCCGCGGACCGCGAGTTGATCGCGGCGATCGGGGTGCGGGCACGCGCCGCCGCCGCGGTGGCGAGTCTGCGCGGCAGCACCTTCGGGCGGATCGGCGGGCGGCCGATGGGCATGAATACGGCGGTGGCCAATACCGACCAGTGGCAGCACACCTTCGGTATCGATGTGGAGGAGATCGATCAGTGGGAGATCGTTCGGCGCGCCGAGCTGGCCGATGCGGGGGAGGCCAAGGGCGCCCGAGAGTGGTTGGAACGCAATACCGCCGGGGTGCACTACGACGGCAGCAAACTCACCCCGGAATTGCTGGAGCGGCAGATCTGCTCGTATCTGGCCATGCGGGATCTGATCGCGGAATGGCACCTGGACTTCTCCGGCATCAAGGGCCAGCCGGAACTGACCCAGTACTTCGCGACCATGGATATCACCGAGGCCTTTCTCAACGACCCGTACGACTGGAACGGGCCGAAACAGCCGCACGTCTGCGCCACCGAGGCGGATATGGACGGCGCGCTCACCATGCAGCTGCTCAAGCAGATCTCCGGCACCCCGGTGCTTTTCGCCGATGTCCGGCACTATCACGCCGACCGTGATATCTGGGATCTGTGCAATTCCGGGCAGCACGCCACCTGGTTCGCGGCCCGCAGCGACGATCCCGCCGAGAATCTCGCCCGTGTTCACCTCTATCCGGAGGTGTTCTTCTTCCCCGCCGGTGGTGCGTCGGTGCATCATCTGGCCGCGCCCGGGCAGATGACCTTCGCCCGGCTCACCCGTAAGAACGGTGCGTACCGAATGCAGTTGATGCTCGGGGATTTCGAGACCTACGACGAGGCCACCAATGAGGCGCTCATGAATCAGTCCACCCGGGAATGGCCGCACGCCTTCGCCCGCCTGGACGCCGAGGCCCCGGATTTCCTGTCCCGCTTCGGCGCCAACCACATTCACGCCGTCCCCGGTGACCGCAGACCCGAGGTGCGGGCCGCGTGCGAGCTACTCGACGTCACCCTCGACGAATTCAGCAGGGCGAGCTGACATGCTGCTCGGCATCGATATCGGAACCTCCGGATCCAAGGGTGTGCTCGTCGATCACCATGGCATGGTGGATATGAGAGCCGAACGGCCGCACCGGGTCTCGACTCCACGCCCCGGCTGGGTGGAGCACGATGCGGAGACGGTGTGGTGGGCGGATTTCGTCGGCATCGCACGGGAGTTGGTGGCGGCCGCGGACGGCGCGCCCCTCGACGGGCTCGCGGTGAGCGGGATCGGGCCGTGCCTGCTGCCCGCCGATGCCGACGGGCGGCCGCTGCGGCCCGCGATTCTGTACGGCGTCGATACCCGCGCCGGTATCGAAATCGAGGAGCTGACAGCAGAATTGGGTGCGGACACGGTACTGGAGCGCTCGGGTTCCCCGCTCACCAGTCAGGCTGTCGGCCCGAAACTACGCTGGCTGGCCCGGCACGAGCCGCAGGTCTGGAAAGAAACCCGAATGCTGTTGATGGCCAGCTCCTTTCTGGTCCATCGCCTCACCGGACGCTATGTGCTCGACCATCAGTCCGCCAGTCAGTGCGTGCCCATGTACGACCTCTTGGCCCAGACCTGGGCCACCGATTGGGCTGGTTCGGTCGCGCCCGGGCTACCGCTGCCCGAATTGGCCTGGCCCACAGAGATAGTCGGGCGGGTGACGCTCGAAGCCGCTGCGGCGACCGGGCTTCCGGTGGGGCTGCCCGTCACCACCGGCACCATCGACGCCTGGGCCGAGGCCGCCGGTGTCGGCGTCCGGGAACCGGGCGATGTCATGATCATGTACGGCACCACCCTGTTCCTCACCCAGGTGCTCACGCACCCGCATCCGCACCCAGGTCTCTGGACCACCTGCGGAACCTGGCCCGGCACATACACATCCGCAGCCGGCATGGCGACCTCGGGCGCGATCACCGACTGGTTGCGCGCCCTCACCGGCAGCGATTTCGGCGATCTGCTCGACGAGGCCGCAGACGTTCCGCCCGGCAGCCGCGGCCTGCTGGTGCTGCCCTACTTCGCTGGGGAGCGCACGCCGCTCTTCGACGCCGACGCCCGCGGCATGATCGCCGGACTGACCCTCACCCACCAGCGTGCCGATATCTATCGCGCGGTCCTGGAGGGCATCGGCTACGGCGTCCGCCACAATCTCGAAGTCATGGCCGCCGCGGGCGGCGAGGCCCGCCGCCTCATCGCGGTCGGCGGCGGCACCAAGGGCGGCCTCTGGACCCAGATCGTCTCCGATATCACCGGCCTCCCACAGCAACTCCCCGCCGACACCATCGGCGCGGCCCTCGGCGACGCTCTGCTCGCCGCCGAAGCCATCGGCCTGGACACCTCCACCTGGAACCCCCTCATCACCACCATCGACCCCAACCCCTCCCGCACCGTCCACTACACCCCCTACTACCGCCACTACCGCTCCCTCTACGAATCCACCCGCACCACAGCCCACTTCCTCGCCGCCGAACAACACCGCGCCGCTGCCCGCGCCTGAACCCGCGATCTACGAAATCCGCCGCATCGTCACGCGGCGAGGTCGTCCGCCCCGTCGTCCCGGCAGGTTTCGGCCGGGATCCACACCGGCAGCGCCGCAATGCGTCCGGTGGATGCCGGCCGAAAGCGGGCCGGAATGACGGGCGCGGCCAGCCCTACCGGCGGGTATGTGACGGTTGCCCGGCAATCGCGGAACCCAGGACAATCCGGACATCAGGTGGTATTACTTTCGCGTGGCATGGACGTTGCGGCTCAGCGAGCACGAAGAGGCTGCGCTGTGCGCGCAGGCGGTACTGGAGGGGCGGTCGAAGCAGGAGATCACCCGGGATGCGCTGCGCACCTATTTGGAGCGCCATCGTGCCTGGGAGGGCTTCCTGTCCGACGATACGGTCGTCTACGGGTAGTAGGTGTCCCGAATGCGGGCGTAGCGCTCGCGAATCGCCACGCCGACTCCGGGTGCGATCGGGTGGAATTCCGTCGGCGCCAGGGTCGGCCAGCGCGGCGGTCGCGCTCCGCCCCGCAGCGCCCAGGCCGCCTGCCGGGCCGCCCCGAGCGCCACGTACTCGCTCGGATTCGGCACCGAGACAGTCTGTCCGAAGATGGTCGCCGCCGCATGCGCGATGAGCCGCGATCGCGCCGCCCCGCCGATGAGCAGAATTCGCTTCGGCGTGGTCGGCAGGCGGTCGAACGCCTCGGCGATATTGCAGAGCATGCCCTCGATCGCCGCCCGCGCCAGATGATGCGGGCGCATGGTCTCCGGGCGCAGGCCGTGCAGACTTCCGGTGGCGTGCGGCAGATTCGGCGTGCGCTCCCCGGTGAGGTAGGGCAGCAGCGTCAATCCGTCGGCTCCCGGCGGTGATTGCGCGGCCAGCACCTCCAGCCCGGACAGATCGGTGCCGAGCAGGGTCGCGGTGGCATCCAGTACGCGTGAGGCGTTGAGCGTGCACACCAGGGGCAGGAACGCCCCCGTGGCGTCGGCGAAACCATTGACCGCTCCGGAGGCATCGGCACTGGGCTGCCCGGAGCGGGTGAAGACCGTCCCGCTGGTGCCCAGCGACACCACCACATCACCATCCCCGATCCCCAAACCGAGGGCGGCCGCGGCATTGTCACCGGTTCCGGCCGCCACCAGCCGTCCGCCCGGCGTGCGCCCCGCCACCTCCGCCGGATTCAGCACCCGCGGCAGCGCCGGGGTGCGGCCGCGGAAGGCCATCGACAGCAGATCGGTGCGATAGCGCCCCGAGGCGGGCGACCAGTAGCCGGTGCCCGAGGCGTCACCGCGGTCGGTGGTGGTCTCGTCGTGCGGATCCCCGCCGCGCAGCTGCCAGGTGAGGTAGTCGTGCGGCAGCAGCACCCGCACGGTGCGGTCGGCGAGCTGCGGTTCGTGATCGGCGAACCAGCGCAGTTTGGCGACGGTATGCGCCGCGAGCGGCACGCTGCCGACCGCATCGGCCCACGCCTGCGGGCCGCCGAGCTCGGCGACCAACTGGGTCGCCGCCTCCGCCGAGCGAGTGTCGTTCCACATCAGCGCGTCTCGCACCGGTTGACCGGCGGCGTCGAGCGCCACCAGCCCGTGCTGCTGACCCGCGACGGCAATGGCCTCGACATCGCGCATCATCCGATCGCAGGACTGTCTCAGCGCGTCCCACCAGATCGACGGCGCGACCTCCGTGCCGTCCGGATGCGGTATCTGGCGCTGCCGCAATACCGTTCCGGTATCGGCGTCGCACACCACCAGCTTGCAGGATTGAGTCGAAGAATCCACTCCGGCAACGACCGTCATTGGCCTGCCCGTCTCTAGCGTGCCGTGACCCGTCCGGGCCGCAGCTGGATTTTGCGGCCGGTGCCCGCGCGGAAAGTGCGCAGGGCATCGCCGAATTCACCGAGCGCGAAATCGTGGGTGATCATGGTGTCGGCATCGATGACGCCTTCGCCCATCAGATCCACGGCTCGCCCGAAACTGTGCAGGACCGCCATCGAACCGACAATGGTGATCTCGTCGTTGTAGATGCGGAATGGTGAGATGGCCGCGCGCGCCTCCGCCGGCGCGACACCGAATTGCTGATAGGTGCCGCCGCGCCGAACCCGCGACAGCCCGTCCTCGATGGCGGGAATCGTTCCGCTGCAATCGATGACGATCTCCCAGCCCTCCGGCCGATCCATATCGTCGGCGGCGATGGTGGCCGCGTCCGCGCCGAGCATGCGCGCGACCGCCAGTCGATCGAGATTGGTGTCCACCACCGATACCGAGGCCGCGCCCGCCGCACTGGCCAATTGCAGCATGAGCAGCCCCATGGTGCCCGCACCGTAGATCAGATAGTGCGCCCCGAGTTGCCGTGGCAGCACATCGAATCCGTGGACGGCGCACGAGAGCGGTTCCACCAGTGCGCCGTGCACGGCCGAGAGATGCCCGGGTAGCCGATAACAGTTGGCAGCCGGGACTTTCACGAACTCGGCCATCGCTCCGTCGACGGTATCGCCGATGGCGCCCCAGTTCTCGCAGAGATTTCCGCGCCCGATCGCGCAGTAATGACAGCGGCCGCAGAACAGCGAGGGATCGACCGCGACCCGATCGCCCACCCGCACCCCGGCGGTATCGGCGCCGAGAGCCACGATCTCCCCGGCGAATTCGTGCCCCGGGATGATCGGATAGGGCGTGGGCGGGAATTCACCCTCGACAATATGTATATCCGTGCCACAAATTCCGACCGCGTCGACCCGCACCACCGCTTCCCCCGCCCCCGGCGTGGGATCGGGCACCGTATCGACCGAGAACTGTCCAGGCTTCTCGACAACCAGCGCGCGCATACAAATACCATGCACCCGAACGCGGTTCACCAAGTGCGTTTTACCCAATAGAAATCACAACGGTGATGTTTCACGGCCCCGTTCGCGGGCGGCATTAGGGGAGCGGGGCGCTCGACGGGTGTGATTGATACCAAAACGCGGTAGTCGCGACATGCGCGTGTTCCAGGGGAAGATAGTGCCCGTCCTCGTGCCAGCCGAGCGCCTGGATGGTGGCGCTCAGACTGTGCTCGAAACAGATCGGATCCGGAATGTGCCAGCGGTACATGCCGAATCGCTGCTGCGGTTCGTAGATGCGCTCGCGGGGTTCCACCTGCACCAGCCCCAGATAAGGCGTCGAGTAGGGCACTTGCATACCGCCCAGATCGAAATTCCAGGCCCCGCCGAAATAGTCCTCGGTCCCGGTGCCGCAGATGGTCGGGAATTCGGTGTCATCGTCCAGATAGAACTTGAGCTCGCCCTCACCCCACCAGCCGGGCGCGCGCGGTTCGATCGCCAAATAGGTGCCCACATAGCGGCCCGGCCCGCCGGTGACTTCGACGAGTGGATGGACGGCGGGGGAGCCGAGTGGATCACTGCAGCGCCAGCAGGCATGTAGAAGTCCGGATGATTCCGGCACATCCTCTTCCGTATAGGTGATCTGGTAGTAGACAGGTGCGGCGCGCTCGGCGCCATTGTGCAGGGTGATGAGCGCATGCGTACCGAACGGCATGGGCCAGTAACTGTTCAGGCCGCCCGCCGGCGCGACCACCACCATCTGCGAATTGACCAGCGCCAGTTGGTTCCAGCCATTGCAGAAGAAGTCGCCCAGCGGCACCGCGACGGCGGGTTCGGGTGCGCCGTCCCAGTACATCTGCAGTGTGAAGTGTTGCAGCAGACTGCGATCGGTGGTCAGCCAGAAGTGCCGGATCACCCCGGGTCCGGCGATATCGGCGAGGGTGATCGTCTGCCCGGGTTCCAGATCGATCGACGGCGACACCTTCCAGCCGCGGCCGAGTCCCGCGGCCGCGAACGCCCCGGTCCCGGCGATGGCCCGCCCGCCCGCGCCGGGCTCGCCGGTGGGGTTCTCCGGACTGATCGAGCGGGTGCGCCGCCCGTCGAGATGCCAGATCTCCTGCACCATGCGAATTTTCGCACGGTGCCGCCCGGCGTGTCCCCGACATGCCGCAACGGAGTGTTCCCGGAATGCAAACTGGTCGGCTTGCAAAACGCGACATGCCGGCGTCCTCCCACACGGGGCGCCGGCATGTCGAGAGTGAGTTAGGTCAAGCGGTCGGTACTAGCTGCCGAACGATCCGGTGGAGATGCCGCCGGTCTTGATCAGCTTGTCCTGCAGCGCCTTGTAGGTGCCGGCATCGATGCCCAGCTTCTGCGTGATGTAGTTCGACACCGAGCCGGAGGCCGCCGTGGCCGCGGCGAAGGCCGCGTCCAGGTAGTCCTGCTGCACACCCAGCACCGGACCGAACAGCGACGGATCGGTCACCAGGCCCCGGGCCACCAGCGCATCGAGGGTGGCCTTGTTGCTGGCCGCCAGGCGATCGTTGGACGCCAGGTAGTTCGCATTGATCTGGCTCTGCGGAGTGCCCAGGATGGTCATCAGGAACGCGGTCATCATGCCGGTGCGATCCTTGCCCGCGGTGCAGTGGTACAGCACCGCGCCGGAGGAGTTGGCGATCTCCTTCAGTGCCGCGCCGAACTGACCCTGCGAGGTCGGATCGTTGACAGCCCAGGAGTAGTAGTCGCGCATGTACTGCGCGCCCTTGCCGTCGCCCAGCGCCGCCTGCTGCGCGGCCGGGCCGGCCTGCACGAGCTTGCCGAAGAACACGTAGAAATCGTTGCTCGGATCGTAGATCGGCAGCTGCACGGTCTTGATCGAGGCCGGCACCTTGTCCGGGCTGGCCGCCCGCTCGGTGGGGCTGCGGAAATCGATGACCTCGGTGACGCCCGCGGCGGTCAGCGTCTGCTGATCGGCATCGGTCAGATTGTTGAGTGCGTCGGTGCGGTACACCAGACCCGACTTGATGGTCCCGTTCTGCGCCGTGACACCGCCGATATCACGGGCATTCGGCGCACCTGCGAGCTTGAAGTCCGCGCCGATCGGAGCCTGGTGCAGAATCGAGATATTCGGGGCGGCGAGCGCGGGGGTGATCCCCGCCGCCGGGAGTACGGCGATGAGCGCGGCGGTTACACCGGTCAGTAGGGTGCCGCGTACTGCGCGCGAAATCGTCACTACAGGTATTCCTTTCAATCACGAGCCGAACAGTGGGTTACCGGCCCGGGCTTCAGCAGCCGGGCGGCCGACGAGATGTCCTCGGCCACACGACCTTCGGGACACGCCCCAGCGGTCGCCGGGCGCGTCCCGCACGATGACCCGCCGGGCTGCGGCGGGCATCTCGCGCGAAGTGTGTTGTGGTGCAGTGCTACTCGGCGTCCGACAGCAGCGTGATGGTGCCCGCGGCGCCGTCGACCCGGACCCGCTGTCCGTCGGCGAGGCCGGTGCTGGCGGTCTTGGTGTCCACCACGCAGGGGACGCCGAACTCGCGCGCCACAATGGCGGCATGGGAGGCGGCGCCGCCGATATCGGTGACCACCGCGCCCGCATAGCCGAACATGGCGGTGTGGCCGGTATCGGTGACCGCGGCGACCAGAATGTCGCCGGGCTCGATATCGTCGTCGATCGACAGCACCCGCTTGACGGTGCCCTCGACCACGCCGGGGCTGACGCCGAGACCGGTCAGGACGCCGCCGATCGGCAGCGCGCCGGAGATCTCCTCCGGCTCCCATTCGCCATTGATCACATCGGGCATGCGGACGCCCTGGTAGCGGATGCGCTCGGCGCGGCGGCGGGCCACGCGCTCCTGCAGATCGGCGGGCGCCCAGAGGATTTCGTCGAGGGTCAGGAAGGCCGAATCCTCGATCTCGGTGAGCTTGCCGACCTTGACCAGGCGGGCCGCGCGCTCCCGGGTGGCCATTCGCAGGCCGTTGGTGACCCGCACGACGGCATCGCGGGCACGCTCGCGGTAGACGGTCGCGCCGACCGCCATCTTGGCGGTGCGGCTGGTCGGCTCGGCCACCGGTTCCCGGTGCGGCGCAGGCATTTCCGCGGCCCGACCGGCGGCGGTCACCAGCAGTTCGGGGCGATCGCCGAAGGTGGCGTTGATGAGCTCGCACTCGCCGGGGCCGCGGTGGCCGATCCGGTTCAGCTCCTCGGCCAGGGCCTTGGCGAATTCCGGCGACTTCTCCCGGGCGGCGGCCACATCACCGCTCTTGGCGATGGCCTGCAGCCCGGAGTCCCTGCGGCACAGCGCCGCCAGTCGCTCGACGGCCAGCATGGTCTTGGCCGATTCCAGCCGCTCCAGGTTGATCTTCACCTCGCCCTTGTGCGCCGCGGTCGCCGCGCCGGTCATCATGACGCCGATGGAGGCGGCCTGCCACGCCTGGTTCAGGCGGTCGCGCCACAGCAGGGCACGGGCGTGCAGCTGCTCATCGGTGAGCTCGGAGATCTGGTCCCGGGTAAGGGCTTCCGCGTGCGAGGCGGCATTGATCAGCTCGGCGGTCTTGCGGTAGCTCAGGGCGGTGGCGCCCACGCGGCCCAGCGCCTTGAAGGTGCCCAGGCGGGCGGCGAACCCGGTCGACATGGACGGGCGGCCCTTCGGATGCAGCTCCACATCGCCGATCGCGCCGTAGACATCGCGGCGCACGCTCTCCTCGTCCCAGCCGGGCATGTTCTCCGCGGAGAACACGCCGATGGACGCGTTGATGTACATGTGATGACCCATGACGCCGGTGACGCGGGAGACCCAGTGCTCCAGCGCGATTCCCTCGATGGCGATCATATGACCCATGGCCTCGTTGCCGAGCCGGATCGCACCCGCCTGCAGATCGATGGTCAGCGGAGTGAGCGGGCCGGGCAGCGCCTCGGAGGTATTGGTCGCGGTGAACACCGGAATGCGATCGTCGAGCAGATCGTCGAACTCGCCCTGAAGTCCTTCGGGCGCAGATGCTTTCAGTGAGTACCCGTCGGAGGTCGGCGCGTTCTGCGGCACCACGTGCGAGGGCAGCGGGATCGCGCCGCCGCGAGTGCGCAGACCGGAGCCGTCGGCCTTGCGGCCGTGCAGGCCGCGCACCACATCGGCGACGGTTTCGCGGGCGGTCCAGCCGTAGCGGAAGCCCCACTCCTCGCGGGCGGCGGTGGTGTCGACCTGGGTGCCGCTCGGGGCCGAACGATGCAGCCACGCAGCGTATTTGACGCCGGCATCCTTGAGTGCGCGGCGCATGTCGTCACCGGAGACCTCACCGGGAGCGGCCAGGCCCACGACGCCGCTGCGCTGCGAGAGCGCGGCCAGCACCAGGAAGCGCTCGAGGTCGTCGTAGTGCAGCACCTGCAGGGCGGTATTGCCGCGTGCGCCGGCCAGATTCTCCAGCGTGCGCCAGCTGCTGCTGTCGACGCGGCGGCCGGCGACCAGTGCGGTGCGCACGATGAGCGCATCGACGCCACTGCTCGCCACAATGTGTTCGGTCGTCGAATCCGCTCCTGCCGCAACGGGAACCACCAGTCGCGCACCGGCTTCACGAGCCGCAGAGACGATTCCGGCGATCGCGCGCCCGGCCAGATGCACCACGACATCCACGCCCGTGACGGCCCGGGTGCAGACCTGCGTATCGGCCGGATCGCCGACGGTGACCACGACGCGCGGGTCGACCAGACGATTGCGTTGCCGGTCCAGGCCGACGACCTCGTGCCCGGCCGCCAGCAGCATGCGCGCCACGGAACGTCCGCTGGGCTCGGTGACTCCGGTGACCAGAATCCGCATTGACTCTCCTCCTTGAAAGGCGACCCCAACCACAGTGACGCCGTTCACACACCATCCCCAGTGCACTGCCCGGGGACCGGTCACAGTCCCGGTCAACGGGATCGGAGAGTCGGTGAGCAAGATGGGGCGCTATGCCCCGCCGATGCGAGCGGGCACCGTGCAGGCATGACAGCGCGGAATTCGGTGACGCCACGGGCGGCCGGCGAGGTGAACCACTACGACATCGACACCGATGTGGTGATCGTCGGTTACGGGGCGGCCGGGGCGGCGGCCGCCTTCGAGGCCGCGTACACCGGGGCCAAGGTGCTGGTGCTGGAGCGCTCCGGCGGGCCGGGCGGAGCCTCGGCCATGTCCGGCGGCGAGATCTACCTCGGCGGCGGCACCCCGGTCCAGGTGGCCTGCGGGTTCGAGGACACCCCCGAGGAGATGGCGGCCTTCCTGAAGGCGGCCATGGGCGCGGGCGCGGATGCGGCCAAGATCGAGGAGTACAGCGCGGGCAGCGTGGAGCACTTCCATTGGCTGGTCGACCGGGGCGTGCCGTTCAAGCCGACCATGTGGGATGCGCCGACCTGGGTGCCGCCGACCGACGACGGGCTGATGTGGCTCGGCGAGAACAGCTGGCCCTTCACCGAATCGGCCAAGCCCGCGCCGCGCGGGCACCGGCCGACCGCCAATGACTTCGGCGGCAAGCTGCTGATGGAATGTCTGTCCGGTGCGGCCGAATCCGCCGGTGCCACAGCGCTGTTCGATGTGTACGTCACCACGCTGATCGTCTCCGGCGACAATGCGGTGGTGGGAGTTGTTGCGCGGCAATACGGTAAGGAGCTCACCATCCGGGCCCGCCGCGGCGTGGTGCTGACCACCGGCGGATTCGTCGACAATGACGCCATGCTCGCCGCGCACGCCCCCGAGCTGCTCGGCCATACCAAGGTGAGTGCGGGCACCGATGACGGCAGCGGTATCCGCATGGCGCAGGCGCTCGGCGCGGGGGTCCGGCACATGTCCTCCGGTCAGGTGGGCATGTCCCTCATCCCCGGTCTGGCCGCGCGCGGCATGGTCGTGAATGCCCGTGGCCAGCGCTTCATGAACGAGGACACGTATCCCGGCCGCATCGGCCAGGCCGCGCTGTACCGGCAGAACATGGGCGGCAGCTGGGCGGGTGCTGACACCGCCATGTGGGTCATCGTCGACGAGGCGGGTTTCGAAGACGTCCCCGAACCCCAGCGCTGGGGTGTCCAGCCCACCCACGTCGCCGAAACCGCCGCGGAGCTGGAACAACTCACCGGCCTGCCCACCGGCTCACTCGCCGACACCCTCCGCCGCTACAACGAATTCGCTACCGCCGGAGCCGATCTCGACCTCCACAAGTCCGCCCGCTGGCTCCGCCCCCTGACCTCCCCCCTGGCCGCCATCGACGTCAAAGCAGGCATCCGCCCACCCGCCGAAGCCGGCGACCGCCGCGGCACCGGCGCCTCCGTCTTCACCCTCGGCGGCCTGCACACCGACCTCGACGGCCACGTCCTGAACCTCGACAACACCCGCATCCCCGGCCTCTTCGCCGCCGGCCGGGCCACCAACGGCCTGCACGGCATCGGCTACATCTCCGGCACCTCCCTCGGCGACGGCACTTTCTTCGGCCGCCGAGCCGGAACCTCCGCCGCCCGCACCGAATAACCGGGCACGACAAAGCCCGTGTCAGCCGCACAGCCCTGATGGAGCCTGTGCGGCTGAGACAAAGACTGTGCGGTCGATGAGCGGCGCGTCTGCCGGTTCGACGCGCCGTGTTCGCGCGCTGTGCCGCGACTGAGCCTCTCGCGCAGCCGGCCTCTGATCGCCACGGCCCCCTCCAAGGGTGTGCGGCTCAGGTGCGAGCTGTTCTCTCGACAGAAGCAGCGTCAGGTGCCGGGTCGCGCTGCCCGCCGATGCGGAGGAGGCACGGGCTGCGCTCGAATCGCTGCCCGACTGGGTGGGGGCGTGCGCGTGTCGTGGGCGCGGTCGTGGCTAACTGCGGGCGACACTCGGGATATGACGGGTGAGCCACCACGTGGGCGGTCTTTCGGAGCGCGGGTTGCTGATGCGTTGCGGGCTGCTGATCGGGCGGTGCGGCCGAATTATGTCGGCGTTGTGGTCGGTGCGATCTTTTTCGCCTGGTCGGTGTCGCCTTCGCTGGTGCCCAGGGAGTGGATGTTCCAGGGGCTGGTGAGTGGGATCAGTGCGGTCATCGGGTATGGAGTGGGGTGTGTGCTGGAGTGGCTGGTGCGGCGGTGGGTGTGGCCGCTGCTGCCGGAGCCGGCGACCGAGTGGCTGCTGCGGTGGCGGCTGTCGGACCGGGCTCGGGAGCTCACCAAACTGGTGATCATGGTGGGTGCGGCGGTCGGGGCGGCCGCGATTCTGGCGCGGTCGGCGCGGTGGCAGCGCGATCTGGAAGTCCTCATGGGGATGAAGCCGACAACCACCTCCAGCTATCTGCGGGCGGAATTGCTGGCGGCGGCGACGGTGGCGCTGGTGATCGGGGCGTACCGCGCGTTGCGGTGGTTGCTGCGGTGGATCATTCGAGTGCTCAATATCGACTGGCGGATTCCGCGGGCCATTGCCGCGCCGGGAGCGGTAGTAGTGGTGCTGGTGCTCGCCGTCCTGCTGTTCCAGGGTGTACTCGCGAAAGCCTTCTTCTCCGTGGCGAATTCGGCGTTCAGTGTGCGCAACGGACACACCTCGGCTTCGGCCGTGCAGCCGACCCTGGCCGAGCGATCCGGCAGTCCCGAATCTCTGGCTCCGTGGCAGACGCTCGGGTCGGAGGGGCGCTGGTTCGTCTCGTATGCGCCGACCGCCGAGCGGATCACGCAGGTGACGGGAAGGCCTGCGCGCGAACCGATTCGCGCCTATGCCGGGCTGGAGTCCGCGCCGGCGGCGGAGGATGTCGCCAATCTTGTGGTGCGCGAACTCGATCGCACCCACGCCTGGGATCGTCAGGTCGTGGTGGTGGTGACCACGACCGGCACCGGCTGGGTGGACTCGACCACGGCGGCGGCCATCGAGTACATGTACGGCGGCGATTCCGCCATCGCGGCGACCCAGTACTCGTATCTGCCGAGCGTGCTGTCGTTCCTGTCGGACAAGCAGAAGGCCGCCGATGCCGGGCGACTGCTGGTGCACGCGGTGCACGAGCGCTGGGCCACCCTGCCGCCGGACCATCGGCCGAAATTGCTGGTGTACGGCGAAAGCCTCGGCTCGCAGGGGTCGGAGGCGGCCTTCACCGGGCTCGATGACATTCGCACCCTGGTCGACGGGGTGCTGTGGGTCGGGCCGCCGAACTCGAACCGGCTCTGGAGTCAGCTCACCGAGCGCCGTGATCCGGGTACCCCGGAAATCCTGCCCATCTACGCCGACGGTCTCATCGTCCGCTTCGCCGCGGACGCCGAGAATCTGAATCGTCCGGACCGGCAATGGATTTCGCCCCGCGTCGTCTACCTCCAGCATGCCTCCGACCCCATTGTCTGGTGGTCGCCGGACCTGCTCTTCACCCAGCCCGACTGGCTGAAGGAACCGCGCGGCGCCGATGTCTCCCGGTCGATGCGCTGGTGGCCGATCGTCACCTTCTGGCAGGTGAGTGCGGATATGGCGCACGCTCAGAAGGTTCCCTCGGGCCACGGCCACCGCTACGGCACCCTGTGCCTGGACGGCTGGGTCGCCGTCGCCCAGCCCGCCGACTGGAATTCCGACCTCGCCGGCCGCATTCGACAGGCCCTGGATGAGGACATCGACTGGGAATACGCGCACAAGTAGCGGATCGGCGGCCCAACCGGAGCTGTGCGCGCGGCTGCTCCCGCTCGGCCCAGCGCCCTCGTGCTGCCCTCCCGCTGCCTGGCAGTGGGGCGGCCGCTCTCCTCTCACCGGGATGAGATTCCGTTGACCGGGACTTTTCCGGCCGCCGGGTGTTCTGGGCCATAGCGTCGGGTGCAGGAACCACTGCACGAGGAGGAAACACCCGCATGACGAACAAGGTGCTCGATCAGGTTCGGGATCTGCTGCCCGCGATCCGGGAACGGGCGGTGCAGGCCGAACAGCAGCGGCGGGTGCCCGACGCCAGCATTGCCGAGTTGACCGAAGCCGGTGTGTTTCGCATGCTGCAGCCCAAGCGCTTCGGCGGCGCGGAGGCTTCCCCGGTGGACTTCTACCAGGTGGTGCGCGCCATCGCGACCGCCTGCCCCTCCACCGCGTGGGTGACCTCGGTGCTCGGCGCCCACCCGTGGCAGCTGGCGCTGTTCGACGATCGCGCGCAGCAGGATGTGTGGGGCGAGGACCCGGATATCCGGGTGTCGTCCTCCTACGCGCCGACCGGCAAGCTGACCGCCGTCGAGGGCGGGTTCGAGATGTCCGGTCGCTGGAGCTTCTCCTCCGGCTGCGACCACGCGCAGTGGGTTTTCTTGGGCGCGCTGCTGCCCACCGACAAGGGCATGGACTACTTCACGGTGCTGGTTCCGCGCACCGACTACCGCATCGAGGATGTCTGGCACGTCTCCGGACTCTCGGGCACCGGCTCCAATGACATCGTCATCGAGAAGGCCTTCGTCCCGGCCTACCGCATGTACTCCGCCACCGATCAGGCGAACCTGATCGGCCCCGGCCAGGAGGTGAATACCGCTCCGCTGTACAAGATCTCGTTCGGCAGCGTCTTCTCCAACACCATCACCGCGCCGATCATCGGCGCGGCCGAAGGCGCGTACGAGGCGCATATCGAGCGGCAGCGCGAGCGTGTGCGCCTGTCCTACGGCGGCCAGAAGGTCTCCGACGATCCGTTCGCGCATGTGCGAATCGCCCGCGCCGCCAGCGAGATCGACGCCGCCATCCTGCAGATGGAGCGCAATACCTCCGAGCAGCTGCGCTATGCCGAAGCGGGCGAGGAGATTCCGTTCGAGGTCCGCCTGCGCACCCGCCGTGATCAGGTGCGCGGCACCGAACGCGCCTTGGAGGCAATCGATCTGCTGTTCAAGAACTCCGGCGGCCACTCCATCAAGCAGCCGAATCCGATCGAGCGGCACTGGCGTGACGCCCACGCAGGCAGTGTGCACGCCATCAATGACATCGAGCGCGCGCTGGCCATGTTCGGCAAGGGCGCCATGGGCCTCGAGGTCACGGATCGGATGCTGTAAATGACTCTCACCGTGGAGAATACCGAGCGCTGGGTCACCGTCGACGGGCATAAGCTGCGCTATCACGAGGCGGGCTCCGGCGCGCCGCTGGTGCTGCTGCACGGCTCCGGCGCGGGCGTCTCGGGCTGGGCCAACTTCGGCAATAATCTGCCGGTGCTGGCCGAGCACTTCCGCTGCCTCATTCTCGATCAGCCCGGCTTCGGCGCCAGCGAACGCCCGGAGGTGTACGAGCGCAACTACCTTCGCATCGCCGCCGATGCGGTGATCGGGCTGCTGGATGAGCTCGGCATCGAAAAGGCGCACCTGCTCGGCAATTCCATGGGCGGCGGCGTGGCCGCCATGCTCGCGCTGGACCATCCGGGCCGGGTGGACCGCGTGGTGCTCATGGCGCCCGGCGGCGTCGGCGTGAATGTGCTCGGACCCGAACCGTCCGAAGGCATTCGGCGGCTGATGGAATACAACGCGGCCCCCTCCGGCGAACGCGCCATGGGCTTCCTGCGCGCCATGGTGTTCAACGAGGCCACGCTCACCCCGGAACTGGTGGCGACCCGCCTCGAGGCCGCCGCCGATCTCCGCGGCCAGGCCGCCCTGCGCGACGCCTACGCCACCTTCTACAACCCGAAGTTCGCCGAACCGCTCCCGCTGTGGGCGCGGCTCAAGGGCCTGCAGCACGAGGTCCTCATGCTGTGGGGCCGCGATGATCGCGTCACCCCCGTCGAGGGTTCGCTCTTCCCGGCTCGGCAGCTGCCGAACTCGGATCTGCGCATCTTCTCCCGCTGCGGCCACTGGGTGCAGGTGGAGCGCAAGGACGCATTCGAACGCTCGGTGATCGACTTCCTGAACAACGGTCTGTAGGACACCGACTCTCGCGCCCGTCCCGTGCCCTGAATCCGGGCGTGGGGCGGGCGCGAAGTCGTCTGCGCAAAGTCGGTTTCGCGCCACCGCCGCCGCGGGTAGGTTCCGACTATGACGTGGACAGCGCCCGAGATCCAACGTACCTCGCAGCAGCTCGTCGGTGACGAGCGTGCCATGCTCCAATCCCTGCTCGACCGCGGCCGCAATGTACTGCTGTGGAAATGCCAGGGCCTCAATGGAACCCAGCTCGCCACCCGCAGCGTAGAGCCCTCCTCGATGTCCCTGCTCGGCCTGCTGCGCCATATGACCGAGACCGAGCGCGGCTGGTTCCGCAAACGAGCGGCCGCCGAAGACCTCGACTACCTCTACTGCGCCCTCGGAACCAACGAGGACGGCGACTTCGACGACACCGAGGCCGCCGCGGCCGAGGCGGACTACGCCCGCTATCTCGATGAAATCGCCTTGTCCGACAAGGCCGTTGCCACCCTGCCCCTGGACCACACCGTCACCCACCCCCGTACCGGCACCGACCTCTCACTGCGCTGGATCTACCTCCACATGATCGAGGAGTACGGCCGCCACGCCGGCCACGCCGACCTCCTCCGCGAACGGATAGACGGCGCAACAGGGTACTGACCAGCATCGAGCCGACTGCGCGAGATGCTGGGCCGACCCGGTATATCGGGGGACTCAGAGGGCGTGTTCGTGGGCCCAGGCGGCGACCTGGGTGCGGGAGGTGAAGCCCAGCTTGGTGAGGATGTGTTCGACGTGGGTTTCCGCGGTGCGAATGGAGATCACCAGATCGGCGGCTATGCGCTTATTGCTGTGGCCGGCGGCGACCAGGCGGGCCACGTCTTTTTCGCGGCGGGTGAGGACATTCGTTTCCGAGGCCGCCACGGCCGATTTGCGGGCGACCCGCTTGGGTGCGGCGGACTCCGGTTCGGGGGCGGGTGCGACGGTGCGGCCGAGGGCGTAGTCGATGGCCTCGCTGAGGGGCATATTCGCACCGGCGCCGAAGGCAGCGCGGAAAGCGTCCTCGCCCAGCGCATCCCGCATCTTCAGCAGCTCCTTGTCGCCGACGGCGACGGTGATGGCGTGCGCCAGGCGAATGGTGCTGCGCTGCAGGGATTCCGCCGCGCCGAGCAGGGTGGCGGCGCGGAGGTGGTCGCCGTTCGCCGAGACGGTCCAGGCCAATCCCTCGAAGGCCGAGGACAACCAGACGCAGCGGTCGAACAGTGCGAGCTGTTCGATGGCACGGCGGTGGAATTCGGCGGAAGCCTCCAGATCGCCCAGCCGCCAATGGTCGATGCCGACCGTCCACAGCGCCAGCCCGCCGAGCAGATGTGATCCGCTCGCGGTGGTGAGTTCCAGGAAACGGTGCGCCAATTCGGTGCGGCCGGGGGCCTCCAGCACCATGGCCGCCATGAATGAGAAGGCGTGACTGTCCATTTCGATGGCGTGCTGCCCGTTCTCGGCCGCCAGCGCGATAGAGGATCGCCCCAGATCCAGCGATCGCTGGCGGTCGCCGGTGGCGAAGGCGAGCAGCGAGCGGTCCAGTGCGGCCTCCGCCATGATGTCGGAATTCGGCAGTGTCGCAGCCAATTCCAGACATTCGGTGACCAGTCCGGCCGCCGACTCCTGATCGCCGAGCAGGGCCGCCAGCGAGGCCGCCGAGGACAATGCCTTGGCGCGCTCCGCGGTCGGTTCGGGGTTGCGGGCCAGCGCATCGGTGAGCCAGCGATAGCCCTCCGACAGGAAGCGATTGTGCTCCCAGAACGGCCGCAGCACCGTCACCGTCGCAATGGTCTCCAGCGGATCGTCCTCCAGCCCGGAGCGCAGGGCCGCTCGCAGATTCGGGTGCTCGCGGGTCAATTCGCGGAACCACACCACATCACCGGATGTCCAGTACGCGGTCTGCCCACGCATGGCCAGCTCCCGATAGTGCTTGCGATGCCGGCCGCGCACCGCTGCTGCGTCGCCGCGCTCCCGCAGCCGGTCCGCGGCGAACTGCCGAATCGGCTCCAGCATCGAAAACCGTGCGGTATCACCGTCATAGCGCTGCATGACAACGGATTTGTCGACCAGCCCGGTGAGCGCGTCGATGAGCGATCCGGAGCCCAGTTCGCAGACCGCCTCCGCGGCCTCGATATCGAATCCGCCCGAGAACACCGAAAGCTGTTCCCACAGCCGCTGTTCGGCGGGCGTGCACAGGTTGTAGCTCCAGCGAATCGCGCCCTCGATGGTCTGCTGCCGCTCCGGCGCGGTACGCGGTCCGGCACTGAGCAGACCCATGGTGTCGTCGAGCCGGTGCAGGATCTGTTCGGGAGTGAACATGCGCAGCCGCAGCGCCGCCAATTCCAGTGCCAGCGGCATACCTTCGAGGCGACGGCAGATCTCGGTCAGCACCGCGCGATTGCCCGCGGTGAGGGTGAATTCGGGGTTCGCGGCGCTGGCGCGTTCGATGAACAGCTGCAGCGCATCGCTGTCGCCGGGCACCCCGTGATCGGGCACGGCCAGTGGCGGCACCGGCATCACCTGTTCACCCGGAATCCCGAGCACCTCGCGGCTGGTGGCCAGCACCCGCACATCCGGTGTGGTGGCGATGATCCGGCCGACCAGCGTGGCACAGGCCTCGATCAGATGCTCGCAATTGTCGAGAATCAGCAGCAGCCGCTTGTCGGCCAGGAATTCGGTGAGCCGGGGGAGCGGCGCGGTGGTCTCATCGCTCAGATTCAGGGCCTCGGCGACGCTGAGGGTGACCAGACTGGGGTCCTGTAGATCGGCGAGTTCGACCAGCCACACGCCGTCGGGAAACGCGCGCGCCACCAGCTGTCCGATCTGCCGGGACAATCGCGTCTTCCCCATACCGCCGGGACCGAGCAGGGTGAGAACCCGAGTGGTGGGCAGCAGCCGTTTCGCGGTAGCCAGTTCGTCGCGACGGCCCACAAAACTGGTGACCTCCGCCGGGAGGTTTCCATTGACACGCCGCGCCATGAGCACCAACCTATGTGATCCGTGACGCTGATTGCCACCGGCGGTGGCATAAACGCAGTTCGCGTCGTTCTGGTTGTGCTTGCCAAGCACTGTGCCCCCGCTTACAACTCGGATGGCGCCGAGCAGGGGGAGCCCCGCACGAGTGTCCGAATTGTCGGTACAACCCATGTGCGGAGCGAATAAGTAGTTAAGCTCGATTCGTGTCGAGCAGACCGCGCCGCGCCCGCCTCGAGGATGTGCACGAACTGGCCGGGGCCATGCCGCACGTCACCGTCGAACAGGGCCCGGCCGGTAATCCGGTGTACCAGGTGGGCCGCAAATCCTTCATCTTCTTCCGCACGCCCCGCCCCGATGCCTTCGATCCGGATACCGGCGAGCGCTATACCGATGTCATCGTCTTCTGGGTGCCCTCCGAATCCGACAAACTGGCCCTCGTCCAGGATCCGGATTCACCGTTCTTCACCACACCGCACTTCCAGGGTCATCTCTCGGTCCTGCTACGCGCCTCTCGCCTGCGGGAACTGACGGTCCGGGAACTGGCCGAGGTGATTCAGGACGCCTGGCTCTCCCGGGCGTCCCCGGCCCGGGCCCGCCAGTGGCTGGCTGAGCACCCCTGACCGCGCCGTCGCCGGCTAACCGGACTCACCTGCGGCGCACCGCTTCTCGGCCGCCAGCGCGTCACACAGTGCCGCGATGATCACAGCGCGCCCGGCCCGGCCCTCGGTTGTCGGCGTCAAGGGATAGACGTGCACCAGCCCGGTGCCCTCGTAATAGTCGGTCTGCACACCGGCCGCCCGCGCCTTCGCCACCAGCAGCCGCACATCCGGCAGCACAATGTCCCGGGTGCCGCTGAAAATCGTCAGCGGACCCAGGCCGCGCAGGTCGGCGGCCAGGGGACTGACCCGGGGATCGGACAGGGACAGCTGCCCGCGCCAATGCTCGATGAAGACCCGTGTGCCCTCCTTGCCGAGCCACGGATCATTCGGCAGCACCACATCGATCTCCGGATTGCTCAGCGACAGATCGACCGCGGGCGAAATCAGCACTGTCCGAGGCACACTCAGCTGATGCTCATCGCGCAGCACCACGGCGGTCGAGAGCGCGATCTGCCCGCCCGCCGAATCCCCGGCCAGGCAGACCTCGCCGTACCGGGCCCGATTGTCCAGCACCAGCCCGGCGATCTCGTCGACCACCTCCAGCGCGGTGCCGATGGGAACCAGCGGATAGATGGGAACGGTGACCGTGGTGCCCACCCGGGCGGCGATCTCCGCCGCCAAAGCCCAATGCTGCGGCGCGATTTCATTCACCCACGCGCCGCCGTGCACGTACACGACATTGCCGCGCACCGGACCGCTGCGCGGCACGATGGTGTACACCGGCCACCCCAGGCTGTGATCCACCGACACCACCACATCCGAGCGCAGTCGCCGCGGCGGGCCGTAGCTCTTGGGCCGCAGGCTGCGCTCCCGAAGATGCTTGCGTGCCGCTTCCGGTCCGAGGAACGCCCGGTTGGCTCGAATCACGCGCAGGTACGCGGGGATGACCCAGCGGCTGGCGAAGCTCGGCATCATTGCCTCCTGCGAAGAGTCGTACGCCGTCATCTCGCGACCCTACCGTCGCCGGGCGGCACTGCTATCCGAACAGTGTCTTGATGTCGCTGACCAGCCAGCGACCGTTCGATTGTTCCTGCAGCGTCATGAGCATCGGAACGACTGTCGCGCCCGGCGTGGGATTGGTCGCGGTCGACCTGGTCTGCTTGGCGCTGACCAGCACCTCGGCATCGTGTGCGGTCAGCGAGCTGACACCGCAGTGCAGGTCGGTGACGGAGCTGCGCACCTGAGCCTGGACCATCGCCGGCCGCAGCCCGGCCGAGCTCTCGGAGAAGCTCTGATGCCAGGAGCCGGTCGAGCCGTTCAGCACCGCGGTGAAATAGGGGTCGAGATCGGTGTACGAGTAGGTGGACATGGTCGTCGCGTAGTCACACGCCGCGCGCCGTACCACCGCTTGCCGCCCGTCCACATCCGAAACCTGCTGCCGCATTTGCGCTATGGTGCTGCCCCGCTCCTGCGCGGTATGCCGCTGCTGGGTGTACATGACGAAGAAGGTGACGGCGATGGCCACACACAGCACCGCCAGTGCCGCCGAGATCACCGGAATCATCGTCACCGCCCGCGACCGCGGTGGCGGCATCGAATACGACTGGGGTGGCATCGAATACGGCTGCGGCGGCGCGATCGGCTGCTGCTGGATCGGCTGCTGCGGGGAGGCGGGGCCCGGGGGGACGCGCTGCTCGGCCGGCATCACGTGCGGCTGCCGCGGCGATACGGAGTGCGGCTGCGGTACGTCGTCGGGCGTCGACACTGAATCCCCCTCGCGATGACTGTGCGCAGATGCTATCCCGCCGCGTCGACCTCGGTGAGCTGGTGGCTCATCCGATCACGTTTGGTGCGCAGATAGTGCACATTGTGTTCGGTGGGCAGCGTCTGCAGCGGAACACGGCGCCGCACCGCGATGCCGTGTGCCTCCAGTCCGGACTGTTTGGCGGGGTTGTTGCTCAGCAGCAGAACGGAGTTCACGCCGAGGTCGGCGAGAATGCGTGCGGCCGCGCCGTAATCGCGGGCGTCGATGGGGAGGCCGAGCTGTACGTTGGCGTCCACGGTGTCCGCGCCTTGATCCTGTAATTCGTAGGCGCGCAACTTGTTCAGCAGGCCGATGCCCCGGCCCTCCTGGCCGCGCAGATAGACGACGACGCCGCGGCCCTGTGCGGCCACCGCCTCCAGTGCGGCATCGAGCTGTTCGCCGCAGTCGCAGCGCCGGGAGCCGAAGGCATCGCCGGTGAGGCATTCCGAGTGCACCCGGGTGAGGACTTCGTCGCCGGCGGGATCACCGCAGACCAGGGCGAGATGCTCTGTGCCGGAATGCTCATCGGCATAGCCGACCACCCGGAAGTCGCCGAAGCGGGTGGGCAGCCGGGTCTCGACCACGCGCGAGATGCCGTTCTCCAGGCTCTTGCGGTGCGCGATCAGATCGGCGATGGAGATGATCGGGATATCGTGCGCGCGGGCCATGACCAGCAGTTCGGGCAGCCGCGCCATGGAGCCGTCGTCAGCGACGACCTCGGCGATCACTCCGGCGGGCCGCAGCCCGGCCAGCCGCATGAGGTCGACGGCGGCCTCGGTATGGCCCGGACGGCCCAGTACGCCACGGGGATTCGCGCGCAGCGGGAAGACGTGCCCGGGGCGGGAGAGCTCCTCGGGCCCGGTGCGCGGATCGGCGAGCAATCGCATGGTGCGCGCGCGATCAGCGGCCGAAATCCCAGTGCTGACACCGGAAATCGCATCCACGGACACGGTGTACGCGGTTCCCTTGGGATCCTGATTGACGGCCGTCATGGGCGGCAATTGCAGCCGATCCAGGTCCTCGCCCGCCATGGGCACGCAGATCACGCCGCTGGTGTAGCGCACCAGGAAGGCGATGTTCGCGGGCGTCGCCTTCTCGGCGGCGAGGACGAGATCGCCCTCGTTCTCGCGGTCCTCGTCGTCCACCACGAGCACCATGCCGCCGGCCGCGATCGCGGCCACCGCGGTCGTAATGCTGTCGAGTTCACCGGTCATCGTCGACCACCTCCTCTGGGTATTCCTAATAGAAATATGCGCAGCGCGGAACAACGAGGTGGGGTCCCGCTCACCGGAAAGAAAAGCGGAAAGAAAAGTGGCCCGGAGGCATGCTGCCTCCGGGCCACTTCCATTCAGTCGATCAGTACGCTGTACCGCCGGTGGCGGGTGTGCGACCGGCCTTCATGATCACCGCGCCGATGAGCGCGATGATCGCCGCTCCCGCGATGAAGTAGAAGCTGATCTCGTATCCCTTGTCGGCGAACAACATCGGGATGTCCTGGGTGACAGTGTTCGGGCCCTTCGGAGTCAATACCGTGACCTCCGCCTTGACCGGGTTGGCATTGAGGAAGGCCGTGGCCACCGCCAATCCGATGCCCGCGCCCATGGATTGCATGACGCCGAGCATGCCCGCGCTGATGCCCTGCTGTTCCGCAGGCACCGCCTCCACCATGAGATTCGGTGTGGCCGCGTAGTAGAGGCCGAAGGCGATACCGAAGACCGCGCTGATCAGTGCCTGCATACCCCAGCCGTGCGAGGTGGTCGCATAGGCGATGGCCGCGCCGACGAAGATGACGAGTGCGAACACCAGTGGCTGACGCCCGCCTCTGCGGCGAATCCAGAGACCACCGAGGAAGCCGAAGAGCATGGCGATGATCGACTGTGCGACCGCGAGATGCGTGGCGTACTTCAGCAGGCTGAAACCATTGCCGTAGGTATAGCCCGGATCCAGTTTCACATCGACCATATTCGGCGGCAGCTGCGAGTAGACGGCCTCCGGCGGCACCTTGACCGCACCCGGCGGCAGTTCCACGCCGGGCGGCAGCGCTGCCTTCGCCTGTGCTTCGGCCCCGGCCTGTGCCTGCTGCAGCGCACCGGCCTTGACCTGATCCCAGGTGGCGGTCTTGACCTGATCGACGACCTCGGCGGCCGGCGGGGACTGGGTCATGTAACCGGTTGCGTAGGACTGGTATCCGATCATGAGCGAGGCCAGCAGTGCGATGAACAGCAGCACACTCACCCGCGGCGTGAACAGCAGCTTCATATCCATGATCGGGTTCTTGACGCGCATTTCCACGATCGGGAACAGCGCCAGCAGCACCAGGCCGCCGATGAGCCATGCCAGGGTTGACGGCTTGCTCCAGCCCCAGTCCTGGCCGTTGTCCAGGTAGATCAGGGTGAACACCAGGCCGGCGCCGAGCAGAATCGCGCCGACGAGGTCCAGCCGCTGCGGGGTGCGCAGCTTGGATTCCGGGACGATCGCGATCACCAGGGGAATCATCACCACGGTGAAGGCGAACAGGAACCAGAAGATGGAACGCCAGCTGTAGTGATCGACAATGAAGCCGCCGATCAGCGGGCCGGCCAGCGCCGAGACGCCCAGACCGGTGGAGGCGATGCCCAGGCCGATCGGAACCAGCTTGCGCGGCATCAGGTCTCGAATGAGGCCGTAGGAGATGACCGCGGTCGCAATGGCCGTCGCCTGCAGGCCGCGGCCCAGCAGGAAGAGCATCCAGTTGCTGGTGATCGCGCAGATGGCGCAGCCGATCATGAACAGCACGCCGCAGACCAGGAACATCCGCTTCTTGCCGACGATATCGCTGAGCTTGCCGATGACCGGTGAGGTCGCGGCGCCGACGACGCCGAAAATAATGATGGCCCAGTTGATATTCGCGCCGTGGGTCGGGAAGGTGGGCGCGATCTGGCGCAGGGCCGCGGAGACCATGACGTACTGCATGGGTGCAACCTCGGTGAACAGCACGATCACGGCGAGGACGGAGAAGATCCGAAACTTCGAGGCCCCGTCGAGGCGGCCGGTGTTGTCGTCGGCGCTGGGGGGCGCCGTGGTATCGACGGAGGTAGACATGTGGCGTCCTCCAGATTGGGTGGGTAACACGGTGACGTGAACCGTGTCACAACCCGGGGGCGCCGACTATGGACTAGTCCGTTGAGTGGGACTTTTCTGAATTTGGTCGTTTCACATTCTTGCGGCGGCTACGCTGCCTCGCTAGTTTGTCCAGATCAGCCAGGAGATCGGCGGCGAATTCGCGCTCGGCCTCGTAATGCTTGACGCACCAGCGCAATACCGCGCTCGGGTAGGCCCAGTCCGGATTGGCGTCGGCCCCGTCGGCGTCGATCTGCGCCCGGCGCTGCATGCGCTCGGCGTAATCGATGTGCTGGGTGAGGATTTCGCGCATGCGGTCCGGTTCGGCGAGATGGCCCAGCCAAGCCCGCAGCATCACACTGTGTTTCAGGACGGGGGCCTCGACGGGGGAGTTGTTCACCCAGTGCGAGGCGGCCTCCCGTCCGCTCTCGGTAATGGCGTACATGCGTTTACCGCGCATGCCGTCCTCGGAGACCACGGTCCGCGAGGTCGCGTAGCCGTGCTTCTCCAGCCGTTTGAGCTCGGCGTAGATCTGGCTGAACGACGGACTCCAGTAGAAGAACTGCAGACTCCAGTCCGCCCACTTCTTCAGGTCGTAGCCGGAGAGTTCGTCTGCGTGCGAGAGCATTCCGAGCACGGCCCAGGCGGTGGTGGGCAGATCCGGGATCGCCTGTTCCTCGCCGTGGGCGGGGCGCGCAGCGCCTTCGGTCATAGTCGAACTGTATCGCTCTCGCACGCGCGTTCCTTCTGTGTCCGGTTCGAACATTGGGTCAGCGCCAGTGCGCACGACGCGGGAACAGGGTGCGCCCGGCCTCGTGGGCGACCTCGAGCACAACGCGGGCCAGCCGGTCGTAGCTCATGCCGTCGGCGCGACCCGACAGTGACAGTGCGGCCGGTGCGGTACCGCGGCCACGCAGCGGCGCTGCGACACAGGCGATTCCGACGACGGCTTCCTCGCGGTCGATGGCCACGCCCTGGCGCAGGCGGATCTGCGCGAGTTCACGTGAGAGCGCGTCCGGTTCGCAGATGGTGCGCGGGGTCAGGCGCGGCAGCCGGACGCGCAGCGCGGCCTCGGCGATATTGGGCTCCAGACAGGCGAGCATGGCCTTGCCGACACCCGTTGCGTGCGCGGGCATTCGGCCGCCGAGGCGGGTGGGCAGGCTGGAGGCGAAGCGGCCGCCGGCCTTGTCCAGGTAGACCACATCGCGGCCGTCGAGCACCGCGAGGTGGCCGACCATGCCGGTGCGCTGGCTCAATTCGTGCAGCAGCGGGCTGACGGCATCGCGAATCTCGTTGTGATCGGCGGTGAGTCCGCCGAGTTCGAGGGTGCGCATGCCCAGGCGGTAGCCGCCCGAGGTGTGTGCCAGCCAGCGCAGCTTGATCATCTGATCGAGGATGCGGTGCACGGTGGAACGCGGCAGCCCGGTGCGCTCGACCAGGCCGAGCAGGGTGAGTGTGGGGGTGGAGGTGTCGAACGCGTCCAGGATCAGGGTCATCCGCTCGATCATCGAGACGGGGACTTCGGCGCTGGCGTTTCGATTCTGGTTGGCGCGCATGGGGGTATGAGGGTTTCGAGCTTCCGCGGAGGGGAGCAGTGCGACGGACATTTGAGCCTCCGTTGGTTCCGGCATCCAGTCTAGGGATATTCCGATTAGGCATGTGCCGGGTTCGGACCTTGTGCTACCCATCACAGTGCCCTGCACCACACGCTGGGGAATCGGGAGAACTACGTAGCTTTTGTCCCGTTCTACGGATTCATGTCTCGGTGACCGAACCATCATATTGACGCCTCCTCGTCCTGACCTGCTGTTATGACTGACAGCCATATTTCGAACCGAAATAAAGGAGGCGCCGTGGAACCGGTGCTGGAGGTGGATCGCATGCCTACGGAGATCGACCCGACCGCTTTCAAAGCAGTGCTCGGGCGGTTCGCCTCCGGGGTCACTGTGATCACCGCCATTGACGAGGGGGAGCCGGTCGGCTTTGCCTGCCAGTCCTTCGCATCGCTGTCCCTCGAACCGCCGCTGGTGAGCTTCTTCCCCGCCCGGACCTCGAGCACCTGGCCGCGCATTCGGCGCGCCGGGCGGTTCTGCGTGAACATCCTGGCCGATCATCAGACCGAGATCTGCCGCCAGCTCGGGCGCCCCGGCGCCGACAAGTTCGCGGGCGTCGAGTGGACCGGCTCGGAGAACGGGTCGCCACTGCTCACCGGGGCCCTGGCAACGATCGACTGCGAACTGCACGACGAGGTCGACGGCGGTGACCACACGGTGGTGATCGCCCGGGTGACCGGTTTGAACGAGCACTCCGAGGCGACACCGCTGCTCTTCTACCGCGCGAGCTTCGGACGTCTCGCAGACCGATAGCAACCTCCCGGCCAGTGGGACAGCCATTGTCATCGGCGTCACATCGGCCGCAACCATCAATACAAGGCAAGGGAGAGGAACTCACATGACCACCACGGATGGTGCTGTCACGGAAGTGCGAGTCATCGATGCGGGCGCGCCGCCTGCCCGATTCGCGCGCGGCTGGCACTGCCTGGGCCTGGCCGACACCTTCCGGGACGGAAAGCCGCACACCGTCAAGGCGTTCGGCACCGAGATCGTGGTGTTCGCGGCCGAGGACGGCACCCTGAACGTGCTGAACGCGTACTGCCCGCATATGGGCGGAAACCTCGCCGACGGCACCGTCAAGGGTGATTCGCTGGCCTGTCCGTTCCACGATTGGCGCTGGAACGGCAAGGGCAAGTGCACCGGCATTCCGTATGCGCGCCGGGTACCGCCGCTGGCCCGCACCAGGGCGTGGCCGACCATGGTCGAGAACAAGCAGCTGTTCGTCTGGAACGATCCGGAGAACAAGCAGCCGCCGGCCGAGGCCGCGATTCCGCGCGTCGACGCCGCCTTCGACGAGCAGTGGACCGACTGGACCTGGAACTCCATGATCGTCGACGCCAACTGCCGCGAGGTCATCGACAATGTCGTGGATATGGCGCACTTCTTCTATGTGCACTACGGCTTCCCGACCTTCTTCAAGAATGTCTTCGAAGGCCATATCGCCAGCCAGTACATGACCTCGGTCTCGCGCGAGGACATGATGGGCGCGACCGCGAAAGCGTTGGGCGGCAAGAACGTCCTGCAGTCCGAGGCGTCGTACTACGGGCCGTCCTACATGATCGACTACCTCGAGAGCGAGAGTGCGAACGGGCTGGTCGTCGAGGGCTACCTCATCAACTGCCACTACCCGATCAATGAGAACCAGTTCGTGCTCATGTACGGCGCCATCGCCAAGAAGCCCGAGGGCGTCTCGCCCGAGCAGGCCGCGGAGATCGCGGAGAAGTTCGTCGGCGGACTCGGCAAGGGCTTCGAGCAGGACGCGAATATCTGGAAGCGCAAGTCGCGCATCAACAATCCGCTGCTGTGCGAGGAGGACGGGCCGGTCTACCAGCTGCGTCGCTGGTACGAGCAGTTCTACACCGACGCTGCCGAGGTCACCGAGGAGATGACCACCCGGTTCGAGTTCGAGGTGGACACCACCCGCGCTGTCACCGCCTGGGAGGCCGAGGTCGCGGACAACCTGGCCAAGCGCGCCGAAGCCGACGCCGCTGCGGCGCAGGCCTGAGAGGCACTGTCATGGAACAGGTTTCGTGCCGGTCCTGCGGGACCTGCGTGCTGGTGGAGAAGTTCAGCCCCCAGCACACCAGCGTGCAATGGAACAACGCCGCCGTCGCGGCCTGCACGGAGCTCTCGACCACCGGCCTGAAATCGCACACCTGCAATGCCTTGCGCGCCAGCATCGAGGAGGCTGTCGCCTCGGGCGCGCTGAGCTCCAGCACACGCGACGTCGATGTGCGCACCCGCGGCCGGACCCTCACGTAGATGCCCCGTCATCCCTACTGAACCCGTCATCCCGGGACGCTTTCGGCCGGGATCCACGGTGACCCAGTTGAGACCGGTGGATCCCGGCCGAAAGCACGCCGGGATGACGAGGGCGATGCCGGCGATGGCGATGGCAGTGATCGAAATGGACAGCACAGGAATGGAACTGGTGGAGCGGATGGGAACGGTGGCAGAGGTCGAGCCCGGCACGAAACAGCTCGACGCGGAGGCGGCGCGGCTGTCCGCCGATGCGGTTCAGCTCGAGGTCGATGCGGTACTCGAGTCCGCGCAGGCCAGCGGCATCGCGTCGGTGCGGGTGGTGCGCGTGGTGCGGGAGACCGCGGATGCGGTGTCGATCGAGCTGGCGCCGGAAGCGGCGCATGCCGAGCGGTTCTCCTATAAGCCGGGCCAGTTTCTGACGCTGCGCATCCCCAGTGAGCTGACCGGGTCGGTGAGCCGGTGCTATTCGCTCTCCAGCGCGCCACACGAGGACGGGCCGCTGAAGGTCACCGTCAAGCGGACGGTCGAGGGCTACGGCTCGAACTGGTTGTGCGACAACGCCACCGAGGGCATGTCCCTGCAGGTGCTGCCGCCCGCCGGACTGTTCACGCCGGGCTCCCTGAACACGGATCTGCTGCTGTTCGGCGGCGGCAGCGGTATCACCCCGGTGCTGTCGATCCTGAAGTCGGCGCTGGCGCAGGGCTCCGGCCACGTCACGCTGATCTACGCCAACCAGCACGAGAACGCGGTCATCTTCCGTGCGGAACTGGCGGAACTGGCCGCGGCACATCCGGATCGGCTGCTGGTGCTGCACTGGCTGCAGTCGGTGCAGGGCCTGCCGAGCGTCGAACAGCTTGCCGCACTGGCGAAGCCGTGGGCGGCGCGCGAGGTGTTCGTGTGCGGACCCGGACCGTTCATGGACGCGGTCAGCGCCGCCATGACCGCGCTCGGCGCGGACCGTAAGCGCGTTCATATCGAGAAGTTCGTCTCGCTCTCGGGCAATCCGTTCGAGACCGATGCCGCGGTCGATATGGAGGCCGCCGCCGAGGCCGGTGACAATGCCACCGCCCAGGTCGAACTCGATGGCGAAAACCACGAAATCACCTGGCCACGGCAGCAGACACTGTTGGATGTGCTGCTCGCCAAGGGGCTGGAAGCGCCCTACTCGTGCCGCGAAGGCGCGTGCAGCGCCTGCGTGTGCCGGGTGGTCTCCGGCGAAGTCACCATGCGGCGCAATGAAGTTCTCGAAGACGCCGACCTGGAAGACGGCTATGTGCTGGCCTGCCAGGCGGTTCCGGTGACCGACAACGTCTCCGTCACCTATTCCTGAGTAGGAGTGTTCACCATGGCTGCTTTCAGCTCTCTCGGCTACGTCCGGGCCCGCATCGCCGATGTCGAGGCCTGGCGCGAGTTCGCCTTCGACACCATCGGTTTCGCCGAGGGGACCGGGCCCAATCCGGATTCGGTCTACCTGCGCACCGATGAGCACACCTACCGGCTGGAATTGGTGCCCGGCGAGCGCGACGAGGTCATCGCGGTCGGCTGGCAGGTCGCCGATACCCGCTCGCTGAGCCTGGTGCGCGAAACCCTCGAGAAGGCCGGCGTCGCCGTCACCGCACTGTCGGTGGCGGAGGCTGCGAACCGGCATGTCGAAGAGGCCATCAGCTTCGTCGACCCGTCCGGCTTCACCGTCGAGGTCTTCCACGGCCCGCTGCTCGATCACACCCCGGTGCTGACCAAGTACGGTGCGCGGTTCGTCAATGGCGATCTGGGTCTCGGCCATGTGGTGCTGCCGGTTCGCGATATCGAGGATGCCCGCCGGTTCTACACCGAGGTACTGGGTTTCGCCTCGCGCGGCTCGTTCCGCGTCGGCCCGCCCGACCATCCGATCTGGATTCGCTTCATGGGTGTGAACCCGCGCCACCACAGCCTCGCGCTGATTCCGGGTACCCGCGCGGACGGCCCGGGCATCGTGCACATCATGGTCGAGGTCGACTCCCTCGACGATGTGGGCCGCGCGCTCGACCGCGTCACCAAGGCGGGCTACCACCTGTCCTCGACGCTGGGCCGCCACACCAACGACAAGATGATCTCCTTCTATGTCCGCACCCCCGGCAACTGGGATATCGAATTCGGTTGCGAGGGAGCGCTTGTCGGACCCGACTATGTCGCGGAGGAGATGACCGCGGACAGCTACTGGGGCCATGAATGGGCCCGCGGCTGACCCACCCGGACCAGGCCCGCCGTCCTCGGTGACGGCGGGCCGCCGCGTACCTGCCAGAGCCCCGGCAGGCATGCGGCGAAGATCGGAGCACAACTGAATATCTCGCAAAGGAGCGACGAACATTGAACCAGCCCAACGCGACACCTGCCGGACCCACTCGCTTCGGCTTCTTCATCGCGCCGTATCACCCGCTCAACGGCAATCCCACGCTGCAGATCCAGCGGGATCTGGAACTGGTGGAACTGGCCGATCGGCTCGGCTACGCCGAAGCCTGGGTCGGTGAACATCATTCCGCCGGAATGGAAATCATCGCCGCCCCCGAGGTATTCCTGGCTGCCGCCGCGCAGCGCACCCAGCAGATCCGGCTCGGCACCGGCGTGAATTCGCTGCCGTACCACCAGCCCATGATGCTCGCCGACCGGCTCGCGCTGGCCGATCATCTCAGCAAGGGCCGCATGATGATGGGCATCGGGCCCGGCCAGCTGGCCTCCGATGCCGCCATGATGGGGGTGCCGCCGGCTCGGCAGCGCGAGATGATGCACGAATCGCTCGCGGCGCTGGCGCCGCTGCTGCGCGGTGAGGTGGTCAGTGCCAAGACGGACTGGTTCGAGCTGAACGACGCGCGTCTGCAACTGCTGCCGTATCAGCAGGACGGCATCGAACTTGCTGTGGCATCGACGATTTCGCCGTCCGGTGCGGTGCTGGCCGGTAAGCACGGCGCGGGGCTGCTATCACTGGCGGCGTCCGACCCGAGCGGGTACGAGGCGCTCATGCCGAACTGGAAGGTCTACGAGCAGACCATGACAGCCAACGGCCATACCGTGGATCGCGCCAAGTGGCGGCTCGTCGCGCCCATGCATATCGCGGAGACGCGCGAGCAGGCCCGCCGCGAAGCCGAGTGGGGCGTAGGACATCTCGTCGATTACATGAAGCGGCTCAGCGGTATGGACATGCCGTGGGGCGATACCGCCGCCGCGGCCGTCGAGCAGTGGACCGGGCCCGGTTTCCCGTCCTTCGGCCGCGCCACCATCGGCACCCCCGACGATGCCATCGCCGCCATCGAGGCCCTGGCGCAGCAGTCCGGCGGTTTCGGCATCTTCCTGGTGCTCGGCCTCAATGTCGCGGACTGGGATGCCACCCTGCGTTCCGCGCGCCTGTTCGCCGAACACGTCATCCCGCATTTCACCCGCGCCAATCGCAATCGTGAGGCCTCGCTGAACTGGGCCAACGAGAACAGCGAACGCTTCATGACCGGCCTGCGCGCCGGCATCGAAGCCGCGTTCGTCACGCACGGCCAAGCGCTCGCCGATGCGCTGCAGCCCGAGGAAGGAAACTGATATGCGCGCGGTAGTCATGCGCAACCGGAGGCTGGTTGTCGACGAGGTCCCCGATCCCGTTCCCGGGCCCGGTCAGGTGCTGGTGGAAACCATTGCGTGTGGAATCTGCGGATCCGACAAGGCCGCACTGGATTACACCGACGACTTCCTGCAGGCGTCGCGGGACAGCGGTGTTCCCACATTCTTGTTCGACCCGTGCCGCGATATGGTCATGGGCCATGAGCTGTCCGCCCGCGTCATCGGCGCGGGCCCCGACACCCCATTTGTTGAGGGGCAGAACGTGGTTGCCCTGCCGTGGGCACTGGATACCGCCGGTGGAATCCACGGCGTCGGCTACTCCAATGACTTCCCCGGCGGCTTCGGCGAGCGCATGGTGCTGCAAGCCATGGCCCTGGAGCCGATTCCCGAACACGTGCCCCCGCATGTGGCCGCCATGACCGAACCGCTCGCCGTCGGCTTCGGCAATGTGGCGCGCACCGGCATCGGCCCCGAGGGCACCGGCATCGTCATCGGTTGCGGCCCGGTCGGTTTGGGTGCGATCGCGGCCCTGGTCGAACGCGGCGTCGCCCCGATCGTGGCCTCCGACCCGTCCAAACTGCGCCGCGAAGCAGCGCTGCGGCTGGGCGCGCACCGGGTCGTCGATCCGGCCGTCGAAGATCCGGTCGAGGTATGGGCCGAACTGGCCTCCCCCGGCCAGCAGCTGCACGTCTGGGTCTGCGCCGGCGTCCCCGGCTTGCTCAACGACCTCATGTACAAGGTCCCGCGGGAAACCAAGATCCTGCAGATCGGATCGGTCATGACCGACGACGTCATCCGCCCGATCGTCGGCATCTACAAGGACATCTCCCTCCAGATGTGCATGGTCTACCCCCACGAGGAATACGCGAAAACCCTGCACCGCATAGCAGATGGCGTCATCGACGCCGAATCCCTCGTCACCACCCAGGTCGGTTTCGACGGCGTGGCCGACGCCATAGAATCCCTCCGCCACCCCGACGACCACATCCAAATCCTGGTCCGCCCCAACCTCTGACCACCCGAACACCGCAGCCCCGGCGCCAGTCGGGCCGGTCCCGCCACGCGACGACAAGGGATTTCGAACTTCCGCGCAGCCCGTCTCTGCTCACGCGGCGCTCGTGGACGCTGCGCGGTCGAGAGACGGACTGAGCCTTGATTCCAATCGGGCGCGTATGGTGATGGTGTACATAATTCGTGTATGTCATCAACATTCGGAGGTAGGTCATGACCGTAACCCAGATTGACCTCGATGATGACGCACTGAACGAGGCGATGCGTCTCATGGGAACGACCACAAAGAAGGAGACCGTCAACACTGCGCTACGTGAGTACGCCAAGCAGCTCAAGCGGGTCGAGGCGTTCGACAAACTTTTGGAAATGGGTCAGCGCGGTGACTTCGATGAGGCTGCCAGTGCTCATGCGGCCGCAAAAGCGGCGTGGAAACGAGAGCTGAACTCGGAGCCCACCGAGTGATCGGCTACCTGGTCGACACATCCGCGCTGTGGCATATCTTCCGAAACCCCGAGGCTGCTGAAACCTGGCGCGAGCCTGCTCGGGCCGGCTCGCTGTATATGTGCGAACCTACGCGGGCCGAGTTTCTCTACTCCGCTACCGGGCCGGCGCATCGTGACGAGATGGCCGATGCCCTGGATGAGTTGTGTCAACCGGTGTCGGTGCCGAAGTCGGTGTGGCGGTGGGTTGACGCCGCTCAGTACAAACTGACGCAGCGCGGCCTGCATCGTTCTGCTGGCGTGGTGGACCTGGTGTTGTGCGCGACCGCTGTTCACCACGACCTCATCGTGTTGCATACGGACAACGACTTCACCACTGTTTCGAGCGTGATGAAAGAGCTTCGCGAGCGCGATATTCGTCGCTGACTCTGCCCGTTCGACGGCCGGAGTCAGCGATGCAACGGTCGCGGCAATAGTGCCTTTGTCGTGATCAGCGGTCGGTGAAGGTGATTCGTACGGTGACCGGGGTTGTTTCGAGGGCGGCGAAGGCGGTGCGGGCCAGGGGCGCTAGGAGGGGGTGGGGTGCGAAGGTGCGGGAGCGGGCATCCACGTCGTCGTCCGGGAGGAGGACGGCGGTGCCGGTGCGCCACCGATTGCCCTGGCGGACACGGACATTCGGGTCGGCGGAGATATTGAGGCCCCAGCCGGAACGGAGGCCGTGCTGGCAGATGCCCCAGGCGCCGGATTCGTCGAAGAGCAGGGAGATGGGGACGATGCGGGGTTGGCCGGATTTGCGGCCGGTGGTCTCGAGCTCGGCGGCCAGGGCGGTGCGGACGCCGATGCGGCCGAGGGCGCGGACGGCCGGGTTCATGACGTAGCGGCCGAGGGCGCGTTCGCGCTGGAATTTGCGGGCCTCGCGGGCGGTCGTATTGCGCGGGGCGGGGGAGCGCTTGCTGCGGAAGGCGTCGAAACCATTGCGGCGCACCATGGTGACGGCGGTGCGCCAGGGCGAACGATCCGGGTCGGGGTCATTGCCCGCGCCGAGAATGTGCAGCTGATCGGTGTGCCACTGTAGATCGAGTGCGCCGTCGAAGGCCTTCAGGCCGGAATTGGCGGCCAAGCGCGGGGGCAGGCCGAGCGTAATGGCCGGGGGCCGCAGCATTTCGGTGCCATTGGTGAGCAGATCCGCTGCGGCAGTAGGGAAGACGGCCGTCGGTCGGCCTAGGCCGACCATGTCACAGGTGGCGGTGGCCACCGCTTCCGACATGGCTGCGCGCGAACGGAATCCGCCGGTGACGGCGATCGGTACGCTGCCCGCCGCGGCACGCGCCGACTCGGCGTAGTCCAGGAAGTACGCCTCGCGCGCCCGCGTGCTGTCCGGCACCGTGCTCGGACGGTCCAGCATCGCGGGGGATTCGTAACTGCCGCCGCTGATTTCGATCATGTCCACGCGTTCGGCGGACAACTGCTCGATCACGGCGCGCGACTCGTCCTCGGTGAAGCCGCCGCGCTGGAAGTCCGCGGAATTGAGCTTTATGCCGAGACCGAAGCCGGGGCTCACCGCATCGCGGATGCTGCGCACCACCTCGAGTACGAAGCGCATGCGGCGCTTGGGGTCGCCGCCCCAGTCGTCGGTGCGCTGGTTGGAGCGCGGCGACAGGAACTGCGACACCAGGTATCCGTGGGCGCCGTGAATCTGCACGCCGTCGAAACCGGCAGCCTCCGCAATTCGGGCGGAGGTGCCGAAACGCGTGATGATGTCGAGGATTTCGTCCTCGGTCAGCGCGCGCGGGGCGGGTATGCCCGGAATGCTCACGCCGATGGCCGACGGCGCCACCGTGCGGGTCCGGGTGACGAGCGGATTCGCCTGGCGGCCCGGGTGATTCAGCTGCACCCACACCTTGCTGCCACCCGCCTTGGCGACCGTGGCCCAGCGGGTGAGCGCGCCGAGGTGCCGTTCGTCCTCCATGGCCACATTGCCCGGTTCACCGCAATGCCGACTGTCCACCATCACATTGCCGGTGACGATCAACCCGTACCCACCGGCGCTCCAGCGCGCGTAGAGTCGTTCCAGCCGTTCGCCGGGGGCGTTATCGGGAGTGCCGAGCCCCTCGCTCAGGGCTGATTTCATAATCCGGTTCGGCAGTACCTGGCCACTGGCCAGCGGCAGGGGATCGTGCAGGGTCGTCACGGCTGGGCCCCGATCGTCGTCGAGTGGGTTGGGCGGCGGTCTACACTCGGCGGTAGACCAATCGGTATATTGGAACGGTAGTACACCGATCGGTATACAGCAAGGAAGGGAATACCCCCATGGGAGCGCGCGACCGCCTCATCGACAGCGCCATTGCTCTCATGCGCTGTAAAGGCATCGCCGGGACCGGCATATCGCAGCTACTCGAGCACAGCGGTATCTCGCGCCGCTCGGTCTACCTGAATTTCCCGGGCGGCAAATCCGAACTCGTCGCCGAGGCCACCCGCACCGCGGGGCAGGCCTCCAGCGCACTCATGCGCACCCTCACCGCGGGCGCGGATCTGGCCACCGTCATCGCTGCCTTCCCGGCCATGTGGCGGGAGGTCGTGGTCTCCAGTGATTTCTCGGCTGGCTGTCCGATCGTGGCCGCGGCTTTGGGGCGCAGCGAATCGCCGGAGGCGGCGGATGTGGCGGGAACGACATTCCTCGAGTGGGAGGGAATCCTCGCCGATCGCCTCGAAGCCGAGGCCGTCGAACCCGATGCGGCTCGTTCGCTCGCCACCACCATTGTGGCGGCCGTCGAGGGCGCGGTCATCATGTCGCTGGCGACCCGATCGACCGATCCGCTCGAGCGCGCCGGGAAGCAGATGGCGGAGTTGGTCGGCATGTACACCGGCAAGCCCGTCGCCTGAATCAGCGCGACGAGCGAATCAGCGTGACAGCAGCCGTTCGATCTCACTGCGGGTCGGAATCGATGCGCTGGCACCGAGTTTCGTAGTCGCGAGGGCGCCCGCGGTACTCGCCCAGGCCAGTGCGATCTCCGGACCCTCGTGCCAGTGCGCGGCGAGCGCTCCGGTGAAAGTGTCTCCCGCAGCGGTGGTATCGACGACATTCACCCGCACACCGGGCTGGGGCAGCGTAATGCCGTCCGGTCCACGGTAGATCGCGCCGTCCGCGCCGAGCGTGGTGATCACATGCGGCACCGCATCCAAGGCCGATCCGAGCTGTGCCGCCTCACCCTCATTGACCACCGCGATATCAACCTCGCCCCACAATTCGGCCGGAAGCTCCTGCACCGGTGAGGGATTGAGCACCACCGTCGTATCATTGGCGCGCGCGTGCCGGGCCGCGGCCACCACGGTCGGCACCGGAATCTCCAACTGGCACAGCAGCACATCCGCCGCCGCGATGGCTTCGAGGTCCGCGTCGTCCAATTCGGTCATCCGAGAATTGGCCCCACCCACCACGATAATGCTGTTCTCGCCATTGCCGTCCACCACGATCGCCGCGACCCCGCTGGGCCCGGCCACCCGCCGCAATCGCGAAACCCGCACCCCCGCATCGTGCAGCACCCGCCGCAGTTCCTCGGCGAACACGTCGTCGCCCACCGCGCCCACGAACGTCACCTCGGCCCCGGCCCGCCGCGCCGCAATCGCCTGATTCGACCCTTTCCCGCCCGGTACCAGCGCAAACCCCTCACCGGGCATGGTCTCCCCGGGCTCGGGCCGTCGCCGCACGGTTGTCACCAAATCCATATTGATGCTGCCCACCACCACAATCCGCGCCATAACCGCGACCCTAGACGAGCGCCCTCCGATCCCCGCCCGCCGCGAGTGTGTCGCCCGCGAGTTCAGGACCAGCGGGCCTACTCGGGTGTGTTCGGTGCTCTCGCTTCGCCACTTCCCGGCACAACGTGGTCGGGTTCGAGAGGCGGGGCGCCGATGGCGCAGTGCACCTTGCACTGTGGGGCTGCCGACGGCGGGGCGGTGCTCAGGGCGTCGTCGCGAACGGCGAGGAAGGCGAGGACGGCGGCGGCGATCATGAGGGCGGCGCAGGTCAGCAGGGCCATGCGGAAGCCGTGTTCGAACTTCGAGGGGTTGGTGTAGGCGTCGCCGGTGAGGCCGGCCAGGGGCGGGATGGCCGCTACCGCAAGCAGTCCCGCCGCGCGGGCGACCGCGTTGTTGACGCCGCTGGCGACGCCCGCGTGGCGTTCGTCGGCGGTGGCCAGGACCGTTGCGGTCAGCGGGGCCACCGCGAGGGTCAGACCGATGCCGAAAACGATGGCGGCGGGCAGGACAACTCCGATATAGGAGGAGTGCGGGCCGATTCGAGTCATGAGCAGCATGCCCGCGGCGGCCAGCAGTACGCCCAGGGTGATCGGCTTGCGCGGTCCGATCCGCTGGGCCAGCGCGCCGGAGCGGGCCGAGAAGAAGAGCATCAGCACCGTGCCTGGCAGCATGGCGGTGCCCGCCGCGATCGGACTGAAACCGCCGACCACCTGCAGGGTGAGTACCAGCAGGAAGAACACCACGCTCATGGCGCCGTACATGACGAAGGTGACCGCATTGATCGCGGTGAACTGCTTGGAGCCGAAGACATCCACCGGCACCATCGGCTGCGGCCCGTCGTCCCGGGCCGACCGCCGCCGCTCGACCAGGACGAAGACGACGCCCGCCACCACGCCGACTATCGCACTGCCCACCACCAGCGCCCGGCTGGAATCCTGCTCCGACATCATGGTGAGCGCATAGGTGATTCCGGCCAGGCACAGCGCCGCCATGGCCGCGCCCAGCACATCGAACCTGCCGTGCGCGTTGGCATCCCGGGTCTCGGGCACATGCCGCGCCGTGACCGCGACCACCACCGCCGCCAGCGGAATATTGAGCAGGAACACCCAGCGCCACCCGGCGTACTCGACCAGCCACCCGCCCACGAACGGCCCGATGGCTCCGGCCACGCCGCCCAGACCCGACCACGCGCCGACTGCTCGCGCGCGATTCCCGGGCAGGAACGAGGCCTGAATGATCGCCAGCGATCCGGGCGTCAGCAATGCGCCCCCGACCCCTTGCAGGGCCCGGGCCGCGATGAGCATCGAAATATCCTGCGCCGCACCGCACAGCGCCGAGGCGATGGCGAACCACACCACCCCGATCAGGAACATTCGCCGGCGCCCGAACCGGTCCCCGAGCGCCCCGCCCAGCAGAATCAACCCCGCGAGGGTCAGGGCGTACGCATTGATCGTCCACTGCAGCCCGGCCATCGACGATTCGAACTCGTCGGCGATCTTGGGCAGCGCCACATTGACGACGGTCGCATCCAGCATCGCCATTCCCGATCCGAGAACGGTGGCCAGCAGAACCCAACGTCCGGCAGCTGAAGACAGCCTGATGCTCGCGGTCATCTCTGCACCGTATCCCGCCGGTGGGCAGCGGGTACTTCGATCGAATCCGGTGAGCCCTGCGGATTCCGGGGCCCCACCGTCGCGCATTGTTCCTTCCGGGTGATGATGCAATGGCGCGATAGCGTCACCGAACTCGCCGAATGGCCGGTTCGACTCGGAAAGTAGGCTGTACCCATGACAGCTTCGACCACCACTGAACTGGACAACGTCCGCGAGGTGGTGCACGCCGCGGCGCGCCGGGCCCGGGTGGCGTCGCGCACGCTCGCCCAGCTCACGACCGCACAGAAGGACGCCGCGCTGCACGCCGCAGCCGATGCGCTGCTCGCCGCCAAGGATCGGCTGCTGGCCGCCAATGGCGAGGACATCGAGATCGCGCGCGCCGGTGGCACCGCGGAGGCCCAGCTGGACCGGCTGCGGTTGACCGAACCCCGCATCGACGGGATCGCGTCGGGGTTGCGTCAGGTCGCGGGTCTGCCGGATCCGGTGGGCGATGTGGTGCGTGGTTCCACACTGCCGAACGGCCTGGAAATCCGGCAGGTGCGGGTGCCGCTCGGCGTGGTCGGCATGGTGTACGAGGCGCGCCCGAATGTCACCGTCGATGCCTTCGGGCTGACGCTCAAGTCCGGTAATGCGGCGCTGCTGCGCGGTTCGTCCTCGGCGGTCCGATCCAATGTGGCGCTCGTGACGGTCCTGCGGGAAGCGCTTGCGGCGCAGGGGCTTCCGGAGGACGCCGTACAGCTGCTGCCCGCCGAGGATCGTTCCAGCGTCACGCATCTGATCCAGGCGCGCGGGCTGGTGGATGTGGTCATTCCGCGCGGCGGCGCGGGGCTCATCAATGCCGTGGTGCGCGACGCGCTGGTGCCGACCATCGAGACCGGCACCGGCAACTGCCATATCTTCGTGCACCGGGACGCCGATCTCGCGATGGCCGAAGCCATTCTGATCAATGCCAAGACCCGCCGCCCGAGCGTGTGCAATACCGCCGAGACGGTGCTCATCGACGCCGCCGTCGCCGAGACCGCGGTGCCGCGACTGATCAAGGCCCTCGAGGACAAGGGCGTCACCATTCACGGTGACCTGCCCGGCCTGGTGCCCGCCACCGAGACCGACTGGGCCGACGAATATCTGTCCCTCGATATCGCGCTCAAGGTCGTCCCCGATCTGGATGCCGCGATCGAGCACATCAATCAGTGGGGCACCGGCCACACCGAAGCCATTGTCACCGGCGATCTCGAGGCCGCCCGCGAATTCACCAACCGGGTGGACGCCGCCGCCGTTATGGTCAACGCCTCCACCGCCTTCACCGACGGCGAACAATTCGGGTTCGGCGCGGAGATCGGCATCTCCACCCAGAAATTGCACGCCCGCGGCCCCATGGGCCTGCCGGAACTGACCTCCACCAAATGGATTGTGTGGGGCGACGGCCACATCCGGGCTGTCTAGAACATACGAAGAAAGGGCAGCACCCGTGGCTCCTACCGCAGCACCCATCCAGGAGCCGATCTTCTCGTCGGTCGACGATGTGATCGAGCGCCTCGCCGGAACCGGCTATCTGGCCGACAAGGCCACCGCCACTTCGGTTTTCCTCGCCGACCGGCTCGGCAAGCCGCTGCTCATCGAGGGCCCGGCCGGTGTCGGCAAGACCGAACTGTCCAAGGCCGTGGCCGAGGTGGCCGGCGCCGAACTGGTGCGCCTGCAGTGCTACGAGGGTGTGGACGAGGCGCGGGCCCTCTACGAGTGGAATCACGCCAAGCAGATCCTGCGCATTCAGGCCACCTCCGAAAACGATTGGGCGGAAACCAAAGCCGATGTTTTCACCGAGGAGTTCCTGCTCTCGCGGCCGCTGCTGACCGCCATCCGCCGCACCGAGCCGACCGTGCTGCTCATCGACGAAACCGATAAGGCCGATGTCGAGATCGAGGGTCTGCTGCTCGAGGTTTTGAGCGACTTCTCGGTCACCGTGCCGGAATTGGGCACCATCACCGCCACCCGCAAGCCGTTCGTGGTGCTGACCTCCAATGCCACCCGCGAGCTGTCGGAGGCACTGAAGCGCCGCTGCCTCTACCTGCACATCGACTTCCCGGATGAGGATCTCGAGCGCCGCATCCTGGCCAGCCGGGTGCCCGAGCTCAAGCCCGCCATGGCCGCACAGCTGGTGCGGATCGTGCATGTGCTGCGCGGTATGCAGCTCAAGAAGCTACCGTCGGTCGCCGAATCCATCGACTGGGCAAGGACTTTGCTTGCTCTGGGCGTCAAGGATCTCGACGACAAGACCGTGCGCGCCACGCTCGGAGTTGTGCTCAAGCATCAGGCCGACCACGTGCGCGCCCAGTCCGAGTTGAAGCTGGCCTGAGGCCATGGCCGGCGGTGGATCGAACAAATCCCGCGGGCTGGTGTCCGCGGCCAAACGCGCCGTGATCGCGGGCGCACCCGGGAGCAAACCCGCCGCTGTGCCCGGGCCGGCCGCCGAGTACGGGATCTCCGGGCATCTGGTCGGGTTCGTGGAAGCCTTGCGCGCCAGGGGAATTCCGGTGGGGCCGTCTGAAACGGTGGATGCCGCGCAGGTGATGACCGTGCTCGATCTGATGGATCGGGAGGCGCTGCGCGAGGGGCTGGCCTGCGCGGTGCTGCGCCGCACCACCCAGCGCGCCACCTACGACGGGCTTTTCGATCTCTGGTTCCCGGCCGCGCTCGGTGAGCGCCTCGGGGCCGAGGAAGTCGAGATTCCGTACAAGCCGGACGGCGCGGTTGACATTATCGAACTGCGGAAGATGCTGGCGGAGTTGCTCGTTCAGAGTCCCTCGCCGGAGCAGGAACGGCAGCTGCAGGCGCTGGCCGCGCAGATGGTCGAGCAGATGGGTCAGTACCAGGGCGCCAGCGGGGAGTCCTTCTCCGCATACCAGGCGCTCAAGGATCTGCAGCCCGAGATTCTCGTCGCCAAGCTGATCGCCGGGCTTACCGCGGGTATGGACAATTCCGATTTCGATACCGAGGTCGCCCGCCGCACCGCGCGGCAGCGCATCAAATCGTTCCGCGGCACCGTCGAGGCTGAAACCCGGCGCCGGGTTGCCGAACGCATCGGGCGCGAACGTGTCGCCACCTACGGCGTCGCCCGCCAAGCCGAGGACGCCGACTTCCTGCGCATCTCGCAGAACGAACTCGACGATCTGCGCCGCAGCAGTCAGCGCCTGGCCCGAATTCTGGCCTCACGCCTGGCTTCCCGCCGTCGCCGCTCCCGCCGCGGCGAAATCGACCTGCGCAAGACACTGCGCAAATCCATGTCCACCGGCGGCGTACCCATCAATCTGATCACCCGCAAGCCCCGTCCGGGCCGCCCCGATCTGGTGCTCTTCTGCGATATCTCGGGCTCGGTGGCCGGATTCTCCAGCTTCACCATGGTGCTGGTGAACGCGCTGCGCGAACAGTTCTCCCGCGTCCGCATCTTCGCCTTCGTCGATCGCGCCGACGAGGTCACGCACCTGTTCGACCCCACCACGCCGCTCGATCAAATAACGCGGCGCATCTTCACCGAAGCCGACGTCGTCGGCATCGAAGGCCACTCCGACTACGGCTCGGCCCTGGAGGGCTTCGCCGAAAAGTTCCCCGACGCCATCACCAGCCGCACCTCCCTGCTCATCCTCGGCGACGCCCGCAACAACTACCGCGACCCCGCCCTGGCCACCCTCGAACAGCTGGTGAGCGTAGCGAAACACGCCTACTGGCTGAACCCGGAAGCCGAGAAAATGTGGGGCACAGGCGATTCCGCCGCCAAGAAATACGCCGAAATAATCGAAATGCACGAATGCCGCTCCGCCCGCCAGCTCACCGCCGTAGTAGGCCGCCTACTCCCCGTCTGAGGAGCATCCGATGGCAGAGTTCTTCAACGAAGACATCCTGGCCTACTGCCTCGCCAAACCCGGTGCCTGGCAAGACGAACCCTGGGAAGGCGACGTAGTCGCCAAAGTAGGCGACAAGGTCTTCGCCTTCCTCGGCAATGGCGAATCCATCGGCCTCAAACTCGGCCGCACCCGCGAGGAAGCCGACGAACTCGTCGCGGTCTACCCCGAAGACGTCACCCCGTCCTCCCATATCGGCCGCTTCGGCTGGAACAGGGTGAATATCGGCGGCAAAGTCCCCGTCGACGAACTACACGAACTGATCGACGCCTCCTACGAAGCCTTTCGCAACAAGCTCCCCAAGTCCAAGCGCCCGCCGGTCTGACCAGCAGTCGCATCGCTCGTTAGTCGCTGCAACGAGATAGGCTGCCGGAGGCGACCGCACAGGGGGCGGTCCGGATGAGCCTGGGGAGACGCTGTGAGGCAAGGTCGTGGTCACGTTCGCTGAACTCCGCGATGCGAAACCCGCATCGTGGACGACGGCCGCCGACGACATTCTCGCGGCGGCGAAGCAGTGTGAGCGGATCAAGGACGATATTCACGACAACGGTGTGAAGCCGTTGGACCAGAGCTGGACGAGCAAGGGATACGGCCGGGCCCGCGACGTGCTCACGCAGGTTGCGAATCAGGCTGAGGTGACCGCGATCCTGGCACGATCGGCAGTCGATCCGCTGGACACTCTCGACCATGCGGTCCAAATCGCGCAGAACGAACTTCACAACGGCATCTCGATAGCGGAGGCTGCTGGACTGACGGTTGATCCGAACACCGGTGCGGTCGCACTGCCATCCAACGTTCCGAAGGATGAGATGGCCAGTAAAACCAAGGCGCACACCGACTCGCAGAAGCTCATCAACGATGCGATCGAGGCTGCTACCCAGGCCGATGCGCTCTGCGCCCAAGCCCTGGCCGATGCGAATAATGCTGATATCTCGAAGATTACACGCGACGATGCGCAAAAAATTCAGGCGGACAACACCAAAAAGGCGCTCGAGGAATTACGTGACACAATACCGGACGGGTTGTCGCCGGACGAGGTGGCCAAATGGTGGAGTGGTCTTACACGGCAAGAGCAGTATGACTTGTCGCGGGCTTGTCCGACGGAAATTTACGATATTCCGGGGATACCTGACTCGGCCAAGAAGGCGATCGACAGACCCGACCTCGGTTACAGCTCGGTGGGTACGGTGCGCTACGCGCTGGATAATTGGGACAAGTCGTCGATGGACTGGTCCAACTTGGATAATTGCACGAACTTCGCTTCGAACGCCCTCAAGTATGGCGGCGGAATGAGGCAGAAGGAGAGCATGTTCGGATTGATTCCGCGCCACTTCGATAAGGACGGATGGAGCGATGGAACGAATGGCGACGGCGGCGATCCGATGCCCCCGGGATATACCCACACCAAGTCGTGGGGCGGCGCACAAGGCAACCACGACTTCTTCCTCCGCAACGGTGGCACGGTCGTCACTCCGGATCATGCAAGCCCGGGCGATCTCATGTACTACACCGGAGCTCAGACTGCGGACAACCCACATCCCGGCGAAACGCACCACACGGTCATCGTGACCGGAGTACTGCCCGATGGTCAGGTGCTGTACACCCAACACTCGGACGATGCGAAGAACTATCCACTCAACGGCCGTCTTCCTGAATTCCAAGAGGGTTTGGGACAGCAGAAAGTTGAAATTGTGCAGCCTAAGGTGACCTGGTGAGGGCGGGACGTTGGGTCGCGTTGCCGATAACGTTGACCATGGCGATGGTTGTTCTGCTTGCCCTCCGTATCCGCATTGTCCGACAACGCACGGGCGTTTGGTCGGGCGAGGGTTGCGTTATCGGCCCATACAACCCGGCCGAGCGTACTTACCTGTATGTAATAACCGCCATATTTGTGTTGGCGGTCGCGAGCGCGCTGGCAGTCTCGATCAAGACGCGGTCTCCGGCAGCCAGGTGGATTGCTGTGGGGTTGTTGATATTCTTCGCAGCGGTAGCGCTCTATCTACTGACCGTGTGGGGCGGTTTCGAATCCAACAATAAACCGGTACCGGAAGAGCCCTGCCCGAGCCCGTTGGAGAGAAGGCTTCGATGAGTGACGACGATCTTTATGTTGAGCCCGACAATGTCCGTAATACCGGTCAGCAGTTGTCGGACATCGCCGCCGAAGCCCTCACGAAGACGAACCAGTACTTCGACTCTCAAGCCGATGCGGCGAAGGACAACCCCGGCTTCACGACCGGGGCGAAGCTGGTCGAATTCGCGAACAAGCTGCATGGTGAGATGAACGGCTTCATCACCGATCTCGACACCAACGCCCAGCAGGTCGTGCAGGCGGCTCAGGCCTACCAGACGACGGACGACGACAACGCGGGTCTGCTCCGCGAACTCAGTGCGCTGAACGGACAGACGAAGCCCGCCCTGCCCGGACAGTGAGCGCTGCCCGCGCCGACGGGGGCCGGGCGGATTCCGGTGGACGCGAGGCAGATTGGCTGAGCTGTGAATCCGCTGGTCACTGCCAGCGGGCTTTAAGGAAACCGTAGGTTTCGGGCTCGACACTTAGGGGGTCGTCGAGGTTGTTCGGCGCATTGGTGTTTCGGAGCCGACATGATGCGAGAGTTCATTGCTTATCTGTTGATCGCGCTGGCGTTCGTCGCGCTGATGATGGGTGCGGGGACGCTGGTGGCACGGGCTGACACGCCGTCCGCGGGTGTCGGTGTGGCGGCGCACAGCGTTGTCGTGGCAGGGGTTTCGGGCGAGGTAGCGCCGGAGTGGACCGCCGCCGCGTAACACTTGGATTCGCCCCCGGTAAGCTCGTTTTTTGTGCATACGACAGGGCGCCGCAAGCTGGGGGTGATGGGCGGCACCTTCGACCCCATCCACCATGGACACCTGGTCGCGGCCAGTGAGGTTGCCGATCGGTTCGAGTTGGACGAGGTGCTGTTCGTTCCGACGGGTCAGCCGTGGCAGAAGGCCGACCGGTACGTGAGCCCCGCCGAGGACCGCTATCTGATGACGGTCATTGCGACAGCGTCGAATCCGAGCTTCTCCGTGAGCCGCGCCGATATCGAGCGCGGGAAGAAGACCTACACCGTCGATACCCTGCGTGAGCTGCGAGAACTATACGCGGACGCGGATCTGTACTTCATCACCGGTGCCGACGCGCTGGCCAGCATCCTCACCTGGCAGGATTGGGCGGAACTGTTCGAGCTGGCGAAATTCGTGGGAGTGACCCGGCCTGGGTATGAATTGAACATCGACCACCTGGCCGAACACCTCAGCGACTTCCCCGCCGACGCCATCACCATGATCGAGATCCCCGCACTGGCGATCTCGTCCAGTGAATGCCGGCGGCGGGCGAGCGAAGGCCGGCCGGTCTGGTACCTCGTCCCCGACGGGGTCGTGCAATACATATCTAAGCGGCACCTCTACGTGCCGGAAAGCAACGGGAAGGTAGCAGGGTGAGCGCAACCGTCGAAGCCGTGAAGATGGCTACGGTGGCCGCATTGGCGGCCGACGAGAAGCTGGCAACGGACGTAGTGATTCTGGACGTTTCGGAGCAGTTGGTGATCACCGATTGCTTCGTGATCGCCTCCGCGCCGAACGAGCGCCAGGTCAACGCGATCGTTGACAATATCGAGGACCGGCTCCGCGAAGCCGGGCACAAGCCGGTGCGTCGCGAGGGCACGCGTGAGGGCCGCTGGGCGCTGCTCGACTACACCGACATCGTCATCCACATCCAGCACAATGACGAGCGGGACTTCTACGGCCTCGATCGCCTGTGGAAGGACTGCCCGCAGGTGCCCGTCGAAGGACTCGACGATCAGCGCGCCAAGGCTCAGGCGACCGACACCGATGCTCTCGAGGCCGGAGACGACGAGGCCGGGGCCGAGTAGTGAGCAAGCTTGCCGGCGTCCGCCGGTTGATCCTGTTGCGCCACGGGCAAACCGAATGGAATGCCACCGACCGCATGCAGGGCCAGATCGACACCGAACTCAGTGAAGTCGGCCGGCGCCAGGCCAAGGACTGCGCACCTGAGATGGCGACCAGCGATGTCATCGCCATTGTCGCCTCGGATCTGCGGCGGGCTCACGACACCGCGCTCTGCGTCGGCGAACACGCGGGTCTCCCGGTTGTCACCGACACCCGGCTGCGCGAAACCGACCTCGGCCAGTGGGAGGGTCTGACCCACCGCGAGGTCGACGCCATCTCCCCGGGCGCTCGCAAGGAATGGCGGCTCGACGCCACCTTCACCCCGCCGGGCGGCGAATCCAAACTGCAGGTCGGCGCTCGCGCGCTGCCCCTGGTGCAGGAATTGCTCACCGAGCGCACCGACTGGCCCGGCCGTACCATCATCCTGGTTGCGCACGGCGGGCTGATCGCGGCGCTGACCGCGGCGCTGCTCGAACTCCCGCCGGTGAACTGGCCGGCCCTGGGCGGGCTCGCCAACACCAGCTGGGTGCAGCTCACCAGCCACGGTCCGAGCATCGATCGGCCCGGCTGGCGCCTGGATGTGTGGAACGCACTGGCGAAGGTAGCTCCTGATGTCCTCTGACAATCCCGAACGGCAAGTCTCCGACGAACTGCTGCGGCAGGTCTCCGAGGTGACGAAGGTCCGGGCGGTGCCGGACACGCTTTTCGGCGCACCCGCGGCTGCGGAAAGCAGTGAGCCGATCGAGGCCGAACCGGCTCAGCGGCCGGTGCTGCTCGTCATCGCCGACTCACTGTCCTACTTCGGGCCCAAGGGCGGACTGGCCGCGGACCATCCCCGCATCTGGCCGAATCTTGTTGCGGCCGAACTCGGCTGGGATGTGGAGCTGGTCGCGCGCATCGGCTGGACCTGCCGGGACGCCTACTGGGCACTCATCGGCGATCCGCGGGTCTGGGCGACCGTGCCGCGCGCCGGCGCCGTCGTATTCGCGACGGCCGGCATGGATTCGCTGCCCTCGCCGCTACCGACCGCGCTGCGCGAGCTGATCCGTTATGTACGACCGTCTTCCGTGCGGCGGCAGGTGCGCAACGTCTACAACTGGGTGCAGCCCAAGCTTTCTCCGCTGGGCTGGCCGGTGGCTTTGCCGCCGGCGGTCAGCGTCGACTACCTCGAGCAGTCGCGAAATGCGCTGGCGGGGTTGCGACCCGAGCTGCCGATGATCGCGGTGCTGCCCTCCGTCCACCAGTGTGATGCGTACGCGCGTCATCACAGCGGGCGCGATCCCATGGTGCGGGCCGTGCAGGCCTGGGCCGACGAGAAGTCGATCCCGCTGGTGGATCTCGGTGAAGCCGTGTACGACAACGTCTTCAACGGTGAATCCAACCCGGACGGCATCCACTGGGGCTGGGAGGGCCACAGCGCCGTCGCCCGCGCCATGGTCAAGGTGCTCTCCGAGGTTTCCGCCCGCGAGGTCCGGACTGTATGAAAGGCGTTGTGCGCGAGGGGTCTGCCGGCCGATGACCGTGGTGGTTGTCACCGACTCGTCGGCCAGTCTGCCCGCCGATCTCGTCGCCGAACTGGGTGTGCTCGCGGTACCGCTGCACGTACTCGTGGATGACCGGGAAATCCGGGAGGGTATCGACGATTGCGATATCGACTACGGGTCCTCCACGGTCACCACCTCGGGCGCCTCGCCCGGCGATCTGAAGGCCGTGTACGAGCGGGCCTGGGAGCTGAGCGAGGGCGATGGTGTTGTCGCCGTGCATATTTCGCGGCAGCTCTCGGGTACGTGGGAGGCGGGTCGGCAGGCGATTCGCGATATGGACGCGGGGGACCGGGTGCGCCTGGTGGACTCGCTCAGCGCGGGGCTGGGTACCGGGCTGCCGGTGCTGGCCGCCGCACGCCGCGCGCGTGGCGGTGCGGTTCTGGATGTGGTGTACGACGCGGCGGTGGCCGCTGCCGCTCGCGGTCGCGCGTTCATCGTGGTCAATCGGACCGAACAGCTGCGGCGCGGCGGTCGGCTGAGTTCGGCTGCGGCATTTTTCGGTACCGAGCTGGTCACCAAGCCGATTCTGCAGATTGTCGAAGGCCGGCTGGAGTTGCGGGAGAAGGCGCGGACTCGGTCCAAGGCGTTCGCCAAACTTATTGCCGCAGCGGTGGATGCGGCGGGTGAGGACGGCGCCGCGGTCGCGGTTCAGCACCTCGGCGCCGAGGAGTCGGCCAATACCATCGCGGCGCAGCTCCGCGATCTCATTCCGGGTATTCGCGAGCTCATCGTCGCCGAATTCGGTCCGACTCTCGGAGTGCATCTCGGGATGGGCGCTGTCGGTGCGCTGGTTGTTCCCGGCGGCTGCGGCTGATCAGCTGACGGTGCAGGTCAGCGCGATCTGCCGGTGCGGATCGCCCGGGCGGAATCTGGTTTTTCACAACCACTTTCGTTATCCACAGGCTCGGCGAAAGCCCAGGTCGGCGTCGTCGGCCGAACTCGCTCCGGTCATACCGTGGGCCCCATGCCACGAACCGACGAACGTACCGAGGTCCGCCGCCGTCTCGGCGGCCTGTCCGAACCGTCCGGCGCTGTCCCGGAATTCAGCCCGGATGCGGCGCATCCGCCGCGCTGGGACGCGGAATCGCTCGATCCGCCGAGCTCGGCGCCTGCCGCGGCAGGTTGTCGCGCGGACGGGTTCGAGCACGATGCCGCCGACACCGAGCCGGAACCGCCGCGCGAATCGTCCACGCCCGCTTGGTTGTCGGAGCCATGCGGCAGCGTCTCACTGTGGCACGAGCGATTGGTGCCGGAACGCTTCCGGGGTACCAGATGGGATCCGGGCCCGCGCGGAGTGCTGATCCTCGCGGCCGTTGCTGCGCTCGTTGTCGTGCTGACGGCCCTGATGTCGTATCAAGAAAGGCCTGTGACACAGGCGGTTCCGCCGATTGCGGTGGCCGGGGAGAGCGCGGGGGCAGAGCCGGAGTCCGGCTCGGGAGAGGGTGCGGGAAATCCGGCACCGGGGGCTTCGTCGAAAAGCGCTGGACCTGGTAGTGCTGCACCCGGTAGTGCTGGACCGGGTAGTGCTGGACCGGGTAGTGCTGGACCGGGTAGCGCTGGACCGGGTAGCGCTGGACCGGGTAGCGCTGGACCGGGTAGCGCTGGACCGGGTAGCGCTGGACCGGGTAGCGCTGTGTCCAATGGTGCTGCGCCTGCTGGCGTCGCGCCGACCGGCCGACCGAATTTGCCTGGAGGGGCACCCATTCCGGAGGCATCCGGCGGTGACCGGGGACCTGCCGGCGTTGCGCCGACCGATATCAACGGACATCCGGCATCGTCCGGCGAACTTGTTGTCAGCGTCGTGGGCCTGGTCGAACACGGCGGTCTGCGCCGCTTCCCTTCCGGAGCCCGCATCGCCGATGCGATTCGAGCGGCCGCACCGCGCCCCGAAGCCGACCTGTCCGGTCTCAACCTCGCCCAGCACCTCTGCGACGGCGACCAACTCATCATCGGCCGCAACGGCCCCCGCCCGGGCCGGCAGCAGGTCGGCAGCACCGTCGTCAATGCCGCCGGTCCCGCTCCTGCCACCGTGACCGCCTCAGGTTCACCCCGCGCCTCCGGTCCCGCCCCCAAGGTAAACCTCAACACCGCCACCGAAACCCAGCTCGACACCCTCCCCGGCGTAGGCCCCGTCACCGCCCGCGCCATCCTCACCTGGCGCACCACCCACGGCCGCTTCACCTCAGTCGACCAACTCGGCGAAATAGAAGGCATAGGCCCCTCCCGCCTCGCCCGCCTCCGCACCGCGGTGACCATATGACCGCCCATCGCGCCCGCACACGGAGCCCGTACCTGCGATCGCGCTGTCGGCGGCGACAGTTCTCGCTCGGCCGCACTCGGTTGCCGGTTCGGCGATGGACGTCAGTTCGCTGTCGGATCGTCCTCAGCCGGAGAGCCTGGTGCCGTGGTGTCGCTGCTCGCCGGGGGCGCCGCAGGTGGTCAGAGTGCACCGGGGAGTACGACCCGGCACCGAGAACGTCGCAGCGGCAGTGGGATCGGAGCGCGTGGGCCGCATCGTGCTCCTCCCCGGGCTGGGCTGTAGTGGGGGTCCCACGATGACGGCGGTTGGCGGCAGACGGCCGGGGGAGAATCGAGGGCCGGTGGAGCTGCCGGGGGAGGATCGAGGTCCGGTGGAAGTGCCGGAGGAGTTGGATGCGCGGTTGGTGCCCTCAACGGTGTGTTGTTGGGGGGCAACGATTGTCGCGGTGATTGTGGGGTGGCGGGCGGGGGTGGTGTTGACGGTGGGGTGTGGGGTGGCGGCGGTTGGGTTGTGGGGGTTGGTGATTCGGCGGGCCGCGGGTGGGCGGAGTGCGCGGGGAGTGTGGGTGGTATTGGCGGCGGTGGTTGTCGGGGCGGGATTCGCGGCGGCGGGGGCCTGGCAGGAGTACCTGGTGGCGGGGCATCCGCTGCACGAGGTGGCGAGTGGGCGGCGGGTGTGGGTGCGAGCGGTGGCTTCGGATGATCCGAAGGCGCTGGCGGAGAAGAGGTTCGGTGGAAAGAAGGTGATGGTGCGGGCCGAGTTGGTGGAGTTTCGGGAAGGCGGGGAAGTGGTTCGGGCCGGGGGAGCGGTGGTGGTGATGGCGCCGGAGGCGGGGTGGCGGGGGTTGTTGCCGGGGCAGGAGGTGGAATTTCGGGCGAAGGTGAGTCCGCCGTGGCGTTCGGATTTGACGGTGGCGGTATTGCGGGCGGACGGGCCGCCGGTATCGGTGGGGGAGCCGCCGTGGTGGCAGCGGGTGGCGGGGCGGGTGCGCGGTCACTTTGCCGATGCGGCTCAGCGGGCGCTGCCCGATGATGCGGCGGGACTGCTGCCGGGTCTGGTCATCGGTGATACGTCGCGGCTGACCGAACGGGTGCGGGATAACTTCGAGGAAACCGATCTGGCGCATCTGACGGCTGTCAGCGGTGCGAATATCACGATTCTCCTTGGGGCGGTGCTGGTTTCGATGCGGGCGCTGACCGTCGATCCGCGTGTGGGCGCGGTGGTGGCGGGGCTTGCCCTGGTGATGTTCGTGATTCTGGCGCGGCCTTCGCCGAGCGTGCTGCGGGCTGCGGTCATGGGTGCGGTGGCGCTGCTCGCCCTGTGTACGGGCCGCCGCAAACAGGCGCTGCCCGCACTCTGCACGGCGATCATCGGGTTGCTCGCATGGTCGCCCGCGCTGGCGGTGGATGCCGGGTTCGCACTGTCGGTCCTGGCCACCGCCGGGCTGATCGTGCTCGCGCCCGGATGGTCGGATTGGCTTCGGGCACACGGGTGGTGGCGCATTCCGGCGGACGGTCTCGCCGTCGCGGCGGCGGCATTCGTGGTCACCACGCCGGTCGTCATCGCCATGACCGGGCACCTCAGCCTGGTCGCCATAGGGGTGAATGTGCTGGTGGAACCGGTCATTGCGCCGATCACCGTGCTCGGCGCGCTGGGCGCGCTACTGGCCTGCCTCTGGTCACCGCCCGCGGCGTTCGTCCTGCACTGCACCTCGCCACCACTGTGGTGGCTGCTCACCGTCGCAGATCGGGCAGCCGCACTCGGCGCCTCGGTCGCACTACCCACCGGAATCCGCTCCGGCCTCATCACCGCAGTGCTGTGCGCCCTCCTGATCGCGGCACTACGCCCGCGCTCGCACGGCACGACCATCGAGTCCGGTCCCACAGTCGAGTCCGGCCCGGCAATCGAGTCCGACTCGGCGGGCCGGACACGATCGGGTCCAGCTGGGCGGTGACTCGGTCCGGCTGGGGCGCTCTGGTTCTGTCGGGCGGTGACTCGGTCTGGCGGGGGCGCTCTGGTTCTGTCGGGCGGTGATTCGGTCTGGCGGGGGCGCTCTGGTTCTGTCGGGCGGTGATTCGGTCTGGCGGGGGCGCTCTGGTTCTGTCGGGCGGTGATTCGGTCTGGCGGGGGCGCTCTGGTTCTGTCGGGCGGTGACTCGGTCTGGCGGGGGCGCTCTGGTTCTGTCGGGCGGTGATTCGGTCTGGCGGGGGCGCTCTGGTTCTGTCGGGCGGTGATTCGGTCTGGCGGGGGCGCTCTGGTTCTGTCGGGCGGTGATTCGGTCTGGCGGGGGCGCTCTGGTTCTGTCGGGCGGTGATTCGGTCCGGCTGGGGCGCTCTGGTTCCGTCGGGCGGTGACTCGGTCTGGCGGGGCGCCTCGGTCCGATTTGGGGGCGCTGGGTCCAGCTGGGCGGTGGCTTGGCCCAGTTGGGCGGTGATATAGTCCAGTCGGGCGGTGGTTCGGCAGGATTGGGGTGGGACTCGGAGCGCGGTGGTGTGACGGGTGCGGGAGTTGTCGGGGCGGGCTCGTAGGATCGGGGCGTGAGCCAACGACCCGCACCACTGCATCTTGTGCTCGGCGATGAGGAACTGCTGATCGAGCGGGCGGTATCGACGATTGCCGCGCAGGCGCGGGCCGCTTCCGAGAATCCGGATTCCATGCCGGTGGATCGGTTGCGGGCCGGCGATGCCAGCACCCCGGAACTTGCTGAGCTGCTGAGCCCGTCGCTGTTCGCCGAGGAGCGGGTGATCGTGCTGGAGTCGGCGGCCGAGGCCGGTAAGGATGCGGTGGCGGTGGTCCTGGACGCCGCCGCCTCACCCCCGGAGGGTGCGGTGCTGGTGGTGGTGCACACCGGTGGCGGTCGCGCCAAGGCCATGGTTCCCGCACTGCAGAAACTGGGTGCGGTGGTGCATCAGGCCGCCAAGCTGACCAAGGCGGGCGAGCGAGTCGAGTTCGTGCGCAATGAATTCCGCGCCGCGAATGTGCGCGTCTCGTCCGATGTCGTCCAGGCGATCATCGAATCGGTCGGTTCCGAACTGCGCGAATTGGCCGCGGCCACTTCCCAGTTGGCCGCCGATACCGGCGGCAAGATCGATGTGGCCGCCGTGCACCGCTACTACTCGGGCAAGGCCGAGGTGACCGGTTTCGACGTGGCCGACCTCGCCGTCTCCGGCGATCGTCCGGCCGCCATGGAGGCATTGCGCTGGGCCACCGACCGCGGTGTCCCCGCGGTCCTACTGGCGGATGCCCTGGCCGATTCCGTGCACACCATCGCCCGCGTCGGCTCCGCGGGCCGCGGTGATCCGTTCAAACTCGCGGGCGATCTCGGCATGGCGCCGTGGAAGGTCAAGAAGGCGCAGGCCCAGGCCCGCGGCTGGACCGGCGTCACCATCGGTGCGGCCCTGCAGATCGTCGCGGGCCTCAACGCTGACGTCAAAGGCGGTGCAGCCGACACCAACTACGCCCTCGAACACGCGCTGGCCCGCATTCTCGACCTTCGCGAATCCGCCTAGCTGTTCGGCGACCAGGTGATTTTGCCGCCGCTGAAGTCCTGGGCCTTGCCGCCCTTGTAGTCGTATTCGTCGCCGGTCGGGTAGCCGTAGCGGCCGTTCTCGGCGCCGTTGCGGACCCACTCGTCGCGGATGGCGCCCCAGGTGATGTGCGTGCCGGCCTTCTGCGAGGAGTAGATGGCGCCGCCCTCGAACATCATGTAGCGGGCATCGCCCTTATTGGTATTGGCCTCATCGGAGATGGGGAAGCCCAGCGGGCTGTTCTCCCAGCCGACGGCCGCGTACTTGTCGCGAATGGTGCCGTTGATCATGTGGGTGCCGGACCCGATCGACCAGTAGATCGACCCGCCCTGGAAGTGCTGGAAACGGCCGGGCTTACCGGTCGCGCCCTCATCGACGGTCGGGTACTTCAGCACCCCGGACTCGGAGCCCAGCGCGCGCCACTTGTCGCGGATCGCGCCGCCGATCGAATGCGCATCGGTTGCCGGTGTCCAGTAGATCGAGATGCTGTTGGTGAAGTCCTGCTTCTTGCCGCCGGCCGCGGCATCGCTCTCCGGACTCGTCGGATCGCCGAACATGCCCGGCCCCCCGGCCTGGTCGTACTCGACCTCGATCGCCCCGCCCACATCGAACGGCCCGATCGGCCGCGCGGCGGCCGTACCGCTCATACCGACAGCGGCAACCCCGAGCCCGGTCGTCAGCGCGACCGCGACCGCTCCGGCGGCCACAGCACCACGGTTCCAAGACGATTTCATGCGGCGTACCGATGACAAGAGAACTCCCAACGCAGGTGGTATCGAATGCCCCCGACAGTCGCAGCCATCCTCCCGGGAACCGCCCGGCTCAGCAAGTTCCCAGAGCAAATGTCACACATACAACAAAAACCGCCGTGGTCGTCAAAGCCACGGCGGCTGTTCGAAGCAATATTTACCCGATATGTATACCGGGGTTGTCAGCTGACCTTGTAGAAGGAAATCAGCCGAGCTTGTTGACGGCCAGCGACAGCGCCGACTTCTTGTTGGCGGCCTGGTTGGCGTGGATGACGCCCTTCGAGGCAGCCTTGTCGAGGCTCTTGCTCGCGGACTGCAGCAGCTCGATCGCCTTGTCCTTCTCGCCCGCAGCAGCGGCCTCGCGGAACTTGCGGATCGAGGTACGCAGCGCGGACTTGACCGACTGGTTACGCAGACGCGCATCCTCGTTGGTGCGGATCCGCTTCATCTGGGACTTGATGTTGGCCACGCGTGTTTCCTCGTGTTCCTTCGTTTGGTGGTTTATGCGGGAAGCAAAGTCTCCGGGCGCACTACGCAGTCGTAGCGCAGCACCGACGAACGAGGTTACCAGGCAACGACTCGGGCATGAAATCGACCCCGTTCGCAATGGGGCTGATGCGAGAAATTTACCCCGGTCCAACTGCGTGTCGCTCCTGCGTGATGGACCATTTTGGCATGACCCCCGCTGCAGCCGCACGATCGGCCGCGGCCGCTCACCATTCGAACGGCCGCGTCGAGACCGACGATGCGGCGGTGGGTGTCTTCGCGGGATACCGGCCCGGCCGCTACGCCGAGGCTTATGACGAAATGTTCGACCCCACGGGACGGGCACGCGCTCCCTACAAGGGCATCTATGCCGCCCTGGCCACCATCGACGCATCCGATCTGGCGGCCAGGGCCGAGGCGCTGGCCCGTGCCTTCGTGGACCAGGGCATCACCTTCTCGCTGTCCGGTCAGGAGCGGCCTTTCCCGCTCGATCTGGTACCTCGGGTAATAGCCGCCACCGAATGGACCAAACTCGAGCGCGGCATCAAACAGCGCGTGCGGGCGCTCGAGGCGTTTCTGGCCGATGTGTACGGCGAGCAGACCATCCTGCGCGATCAGGTCATCCCCAAGCGGCTCGTCACCTCGTGCGCGCATTTCCACCGCGAGGCCACCGGCCTGGTGCCGCCCAACGGTGTGCGCATTCACGTCGCCGGCATCGATGTGGTCCGCGATGAGCACGGCGATTTCCGTGTGCTGGAAGACAACCTGCGTTCCCCGTCCGGGGTGTCGTATGTGATGGAGAACCGCCGCACCATGGCGCGGGTGTTCCCCGATCTGTTCGCGTCCCACCGGGTGCGGGCCGTCGGCGACTATCCCAGCCATCTGCTGCGCGCCCTGCGCGCGGCCGCCGCGCCCAATGAGGCCGATCCGACCGTGGTGGTGCTCACCCCCGGCGTCTACAACTCCGCCTACTTCGAACATTCGCTGCTGGCCCGCCAGATGGGCGTGGAATTGGTCGAGGGCCGAGACCTGTTCTGCCGCGACAGCACCGTCTATATGCGCACCACGGCGGGGGAGCGGCAGGTCGATGTCATCTACCGCCGCATCGACGACACCTTCCTCGATCCCATGCAGTTCCGGCCGGATTCGATGCTGGGCGTCGCGGGCGTGCTGAATGCGGCGCGCGCGGGCACGGTGGTGCTGGCCAATGCGGTCGGCAACGGTGTCGGCGACGACAAACTCGTCTACACCTATGTGCCCGCGTTCATCGAGTACTACCTGGGCGAGAAACCGATTCTGCCCAATGTGGATTCATATCGCTGCTGGGAACCGGACGAGCGCGACGAGGTGCTCGACCGGGTCGCCGAACTGGTGGTGAAACCGGTGGAGGGCTCCGGCGGGTACGGCATTGTCATCGGTCCCGACGCCAGTCAGAAGGAATTGGATGCCGTGCGCCGCAAGGTGCGCGCCGATCCGCGCGGCTGGATCGCCCAGCCGGTGGTCCAATTGTCCACGGTGCCAAGCAAAATCGGTGGCCGACTGGCGCCCCGGCATGTGGATCTGCGCCCCTTCGCGGTCAATGACGGCGACGATATCTGGGTATTGCCGGGCGGTTTGACCCGTGTCGCGCTGCCCGACGGTTCCCTGGTGGTGAATTCCAGCCAGGGCGGCGGCAGTAAGGACACCTGGGTCCTGGCCCCGAGAACCTCCGTGGAAGAGCGCGAACTGGCCGGCACCCAGCTGGTGAGCGAACAGCACATCTCGCGTGATCGTGAGCAGTCGCGAGAACCCTCGCCCACTCGGGCAAGTCAACAACAGCAATAGCAACGGCGCTGCTGAGCAGGTGAAGTAATACGTTAGGCGGTCGAATTATGCTGGCGCGCAATGCCGAATCTCTTTTCTGGATCGGCCGTTACGTCGAACGCGCCGAGTACACGGCGCGCATCCTGGATGTGGCGGTGCATCAATTGCTCGAGGAGGCGACGGTCGACCCGGATCGAACATCCCGGGTGCTGTTGCGGGTACTCGGCATCGAATCTCCCGAAGAGGAACTCGATGTGTGGTCGGTGACCGAGCTGGTCGCCTTCGGCCGAGAGCATGACGGCTCCATTGTCGATTCCGTCAGCCGGGCCCGTGAGAATGCCCGGGGCGCAAGGGAAGTCGCCTCGACCGAAATGTGGGAATGTCTCAATTCCACCTATAACGGCCTGGCCGCGGCCGAACGAGCCGCGCGGGCGCTCGGCCCGCACGAGTTCTGCCACTACATCACCGACCGCGCGGCCATGTTCGCCGGACTCTCCGATTCGACGCTGAGCCGCGACGACGGCTACCGCTTCCTGCTCCTGGGCCGTTCCATCGAGCGCGTCGATATGACTGTGCGCCTGCTGCTTTCGCGCGCGGGAGATCGCACCTCCTCCCCGGCCTGGGTGACCGTGCTGCGGTCCGCGGGTGCGCACGATCCGTATCTGCGCACCCAGCGCGGTGTGCTCGACGCCAATCAGATCGCCGAATTCATTCTGCTGGACCGGCTTTTCCCGCGTTCAGTCTTCCATTCCCTGCGGGTCGCGGAAACCTGTCTGCAGGAACTGGATCAGCGCCCCAACAGCCGATTCGCGGCCCGGCAGGAAGCTCATCGACTACTCGGCCGGGCCCGCAGCGAACTGGAGTTCCTGCCGGCCGCCGTACTGCTCGAGGATCTGCCTGCCCGGCTGCTGTGGTTGCAGGAGACCTGCCGGGAGGTCGGGGAAGCGGTGGCGCTGCAGTACTTCCACGCTGAAACCTGGGTGGCCTGGACCGGTCTGCACGGCCGTAACGGCGTTCTGGTGGAGGAGACGATATGAGCTGGCGGATGCGAGTGGTGCACACCACCGGTTATGTGTACGACGCGCCGGTCTCCCGCTCGTTCAACGAGGCGCGGCTCACCCCGCGCGCGGACAGCCGGCAGAACGTGATCCTGAACCGGGTGGAGACCGTGCCCTCGACCCGCTCCTTCCGCTACGTCGATTACTGGGGCACCGCGGTGACCGCCTTCGATCTGCACGCTCCGCACAGCGAATTGGAGATCACCAGCGCGTCGGTGGTGGAGACCGAGCCGTTCGCGGGCCCCGCCGAGGAACTGTCGTGGGAGGAGCTGCGCGGCGACGACATCGTCGACCGATTCGACGAATTGCTCTCGCCCACCGAATATGTCCCGCGCGAGCGCCGGCTGTCCCCGATCGCGCGGCAGCTCTCGCGCGGCGTTCCGCCCGCCAAAGCCGTTGTGCGCGCGGCGGAATGGGTTCATCAGGAAATGACCTACCTGGCCGGGAGCACCTCCGTGCACACCTCGGCCGTACAGGCTTTCGCGGAAAGGCAAGGCGTATGCCAGGACTACGCGCACCTGACCCTGCTGCTGTTGCGGACCATGGGGATTCCCAGCCGATACGTCTCCGGCTATTTCCACCCCGATCCCGCTGCCGAAGTGGGCAATACCGTCGCCGGGCAGATGCACGCCTGGGTGGAGGCCTGGACGGGGCAGTGGTGGGGTTACGACCCGACCAACAATATCCCCGTCACGGAGCAACACGTTTCAGTTGGTGTCGGGCGTGATTACGCGGATGTGCCGCCTCTGAAAGGTATCTTCAGCGGGAGTGGCTCGACCGATCTCGAAGTCGTGGTGGAGATCACCAGGCTCGCATGACCGTAAGTCGGCAGGACACAGATGCTCTCCGCGGTAGGCGGGGACGATCCCGGAAGGTGGCTGATGTCTCCCACAGCTCAGGAAGTCGTCGAGGATCTCACCGAGTTACAAGAGGTATCGCTGGCGCGCAAGCTGCTCGCCGAGACGTTCGGCACCTTCGTGCTGGTACTCGGTGGTGTCGGCACCGCGGTCATCGCGGGTGACCGGGTGGGTGCGCTCGGAGTCGCGCTGGCCTTCGGTTTGACCCTGCTGTTCCTGGTGTACGCCATCGGCCCGATCTCCGGCTGCCATGTGAATCCGGCGGTCACCGTCGGCCAGCTGCTGCTGGGCCGGGTCACGGCGGGCGTCGCCGCGGCCTACTGGGTGGCGCAGGTGATCGGCGGTCTGATCGGCGGTGCGGTGATCTACGCCATCGCCAAGAATCTGCCGTCCTACGACCGCGCCACCAATGGCCTCGGCGCCAACGGCTGGGGCGCGCACAGTCCCTCGAAGGCGGAGCTCGGCGGCATCGTCACCAATGGTTACGGCCTGGCCGCGACCATCACCGTGGAGATCATCCTGACCGGCCTGCTGGTGTTCGTGGTGCTGGCCTCCACCGATCAGCTCTCGGATGTGCCGCTGGCGGGTCTGTCGATCGGCTTCACGCTGGCCGTCATCCACCTGATCTCGATCCCGATCGACAACACCTCCGTGAACCCGGCGCGCAGCCTCGGTGTCGCCTTCTATCAGGACGGTGCGCTCGCGCAGGTGTGGGTCTTCCTGGTCTTCCCGCTGGTCGGCGGTGTACTCGGCGCCCTCGTCTACAGCGGCATCTTCGGTCGCTCCCGCAACCTGGTGAGCTGACGGCTCTTTCGTGATTCGAGTGCCCCGTTCCCATGGAGCGGGGCACTCGCTCTGTTCGGTGCCGGTGGTATTTCAGTGCCAGTGGTATTCGGCGCACAGCCGGTGCGCGACCCGGTCGAAGATCTTGCGGGGGACGATGGCGCCCTCGCGGCGGATGCCGTCCTCGGGGACATCGAGCACCCGATCCAGGCGCACCCAGCTCGGCCGGCCCTCGTGATCCCAGGCGCCGGGCCCGATGCCGACCCAATTGTGGTGGTGCTCATGGTCTTCGTTGGAGGAGAGCATCAGCCCCAGCAGCGTCCCGCGCTCGCGGCCGACGACCAGCACCGGCCGGTCCTTGCCATTGCTGGGGTCCTCCTCGTACGGCACCCAGGTCCAGACGATTTCGCCCGGATCGGCACGACCGTCCAATTGCGGGCTGTAGACGATCATCCGGGCGCGTTCCCCCGACGGCACCCCGGCCGAGGAGGTCGGCCGGACCGAGACCGGCGGTGCGGGCCGCGCGGCCACCGCGCGCAGGGCCCGGCCCCACATCGAGGAGTTCTGCATCCGCCCGAACAATTTGGGCGCCTGCTGCTTGACGATATGCGTGCCCTGCTCTTTTGCCACGATCCCCAACTGCTTCCCCAGAGCGTTCCACCTGCCGGCCATCTCGGCAGCCTAGTGGCGGATGTCCGGTTTCTCATCCGGGCCGGATTCGCCTGTGCTGAGCGGCGGTTCGCCGTCCGGGTGCTCCACTGGCGAGAGCGGTCCGGCGCGCACCGTAGACTTCGGGGTTGACATGCCGCTGTTTCGCCATGCCGAGGAGTGACTCCGATTAGCAGTTTCGCCGATACGACGTTCACCGATCCGTCCCGGATCAGGAACTTCTGCATCATCGCGCACATCGACCACGGGAAATCGACCCTGGCCGATCGCATGCTGCAGCTCACCGGGGTGGTCGACCCGCGGCAGATGCGCGCCCAGTATCTGGACCGCATGGATATCGAGCGTGAACGCGGTATCACCATCAAGGCCCAGAACGTGCGCCTGCCGTGGGTGGTCGATGGTGAGGAATTCGTCCTGCACCTCATCGACACGCCCGGTCACGTGGACTTCACCTATGAGGTGTCGCGTGCGCTCGAGGCCTGTGAGGGCGCGATTCTGCTGGTCGATGCCGCACAGGGGATCGAGGCGCAGACGCTCGCCAACCTGTATCTGGCCATGGACAAGGACCTCACGGTCATCCCGGTGCTGAACAAGATCGACCTGCCCGCCGCGGATCCGGACCGCTATGCCGCCGAGATCGCGCACATCGTCGGCTGTGAGCCCGACGACGTGCTGCGCGTCTCCGGTAAGACCGGTGTCGGTGTTGCCGAGCTGCTGAACAAGGTCATCGCGGAGATTCCGGCGCCGGTCGGCAAGGACGACGCACCCGCTCGCGCACTGATTTTCGACTCGGTCTACGACACCTACCGCGGCGTCATCACGTATGTGCGTGTGGTCGACGGCAGGCTGACCCCGCGTCAGAAGATCAAGATGATGTCCACCGGCGCCACCCACGAACTGCTGGAGATCGGCATCGTCTCGCCCGAGCCGAAGCCCACCGTGGGTCTGGGCGTCGGCGAGGTCGGCTACCTGATCACCGGTGTGAAGGATGTGCGGCAGTCGAAGGTCGGTGACACCGTCACGACCATGCGCGACGGCGCGACCGAGCCGCTGACCGGTTACCGCGAACCGCGGCCGATGGTCTACTCCGGTCTGTACCCGGTCGACGGCTCCGATTACCCGGATCTGCGCGATGCCCTGGACAAATTGCAGCTCAACGATGCCGCGCTCACCTATGAGCCGGAAACGTCTGTGGCCCTTGGCTTCGGCTTCCGCTGCGGCTTCCTCGGACTGCTGCATATGGAGATCACCCGAGAGCGGCTCGAGCGCGAGTTCAATCTGGATCTGATCTCCACCGCGCCCAATGTGATCTACCGCGTGGTGCTGGAGGACGGTTCCGAACAGGTTGTCACCAACCCCTCGTACTGGCCCGAGGGCAAGGTCCGCGAGATCTACGAGCCCATCACCAAGTGCACGGTGATCGCGCCCAGCGAATTCATCGGCACCATCATGGAGCTGTGCCAGAACCGTCGCGGTGAGCTGCTCGGTATGGACTACCTGTCCGAGACCCGCGTCGAGATGCGGTACACGCTGCCGATGGCGGAGATCATCTTCGACTTCTTCGATTCGCTGAAGTCGCGCACCCGCGGTTACGCCTCGCTCGACTACGAGGAGGTCGGCGAGCAGGCGGCCGCTCTGGTCAAGGTCGACATCCTGCTGCAGGGTGAGGCGGTGGACGCGTTTTCGGCCATCATGCACAAGGATTCGGCCCAGGCATACGGCCACAAGATGACCAGCAAGCTGCGCGAGCTCATTCCGCGGCAGCAGTTCGAGGTGCCGATCCAGGCGGCCATCGGCTCGAAGGTCATCTCCCGCGAGAACATTCGCGCCATCCGCAAGGACGTGCTCGCCAAGTGCTACGGCGGTGACATCAGCCGTAAGCGCAAACTGCTGGAGAAGCAGAAGGAGGGCAAGAAGCGGATGAAGACCATCGGCCGCGTCGAGGTCCCGCAGGAAGCCTTCGTGGCGGCGCTGTCCACCGATTCGCCGTCGGACAGCAAGACCAAGAAGTAAAACTCCCCCGCGTCCCCGAACCTTCAGCGCACAGCTGAGAGCCGTGGACGGGTGATGCACGCGTGCCGGCGGTCGAGTGCCAACTCCATTTTGGACGTACCCGACGAGTTACCCGGCCCGCACGAAATCAGGAGTCCAGCTCGATTCACACAAAATCTGGGGCTTCCGTCCCGATATGTCGGATGACAAGCTATGTGTCGCACCACTGGCACACCAGCTTCTACCTGGTGGATGTGACAGACCGGGTATCCGGAAATAGGGTGTGAAACGAGTTGAGAACGGCGGTCCGCCACTGGCGGACCGCCGATCCTTGAGAGTGGAGCTTGTATGACGCGTGACCTGCCCTTCGGCGACGCACCGGGTGTCGGCGGCGATGATGCGGGTGACGCCGCGTATCGGATTGCCGACGGGGTCGCGCGCGTGGCGAGGGCGGGCGCGTATGTCACCGGCGGAGCTCTCATCGCCTCGGCCGGCACCCGCGGGGGCGCCACCCCGGCGATCGATCACGACAGCCGCAATGTGGGCTGGTCGCAGGTCGATGATCCGCAGCCGGACGTGCCCAGCCCGACCCTCACCTTCCCGGATCTGACCATCGATCGCATGCCGCCCGCCCACGGCGGTTACGGCGGCATCGCGCCGGTCGTTGCTCCGGACGATCACTTCGGCACCGATGCCGGGCTGCTGCCTTCGCATTTCGATGCCAGCTCGATGCCGGATCCGAGCATGGCGGGCTTCCACGGCGTGGGTCTGCCCGATACGGATCTGCCCGCGACCTTCACCTTGCCGTCCACCCACGACTACCAGCCGCAGTCCGGTTTCGAGCTACCCGGCGACGGACAGTCCGCGGGCCTGCCTTTCGGGGCGCAGCCCGGTCTGGCCGCCGAGGATCAGCAGTTCCAGATTCCGGGCGGCTTCCATCTGCCGGACTTCGATGGACTGCACCTACCCGGGCTGAGTGACGACGGCTTCGCCACACACGGTTTCGACGGCCTGCACCTACCCGGGCTGCCCGGTGGCGGTTTCGGTCAACCGGGTGGTGGGTTCGGCCGGCCCGGCGGTGGTTTCGGGCCGCACGGCAGCGGCGCAGGCTTCGGCGGTGGCGAAGGTTTCGGAGAGGGCTCGCACCCAAGCATTTTCGACGGTATCGGCAATGGTCCCGTCGGGGTGTACGTGAGCACCGACTGGGCCGTCGATATGCACGTCGGACTCGACGGTGTGCAGTTCGAATCGGATTTGAAGGTCGATGTCGCGGTCGGCAATGTCGGCCACCAGCTCGATCAGTTCACTCAGGATATGGGACAGGGGATTTCGCATATCCCCGCCGGTCTGCCGGGCACGCCCGTCGACCCGAACAACCCGTTCGCCTCCGCCGCGGGATTGACCGGCGGTCCGAGCTCGGCCGCGAATCCCTCAGGCCAGCAGGCTAATTCGCAGGCGACCGGCGCAGCCGGTCCGGCGAGTGGCCTGCCCGGTTCTCCGGTCGCTGGTGCTCCCGGCCTCGGCGCTGCCGGTACTCCCGGAGTCGCCGCCGGTGCCCCCGGACTCGCTGCTCCGGCCGGTGCTCCCGTGTACAGCGCCCCGAGCGCCCCCGCCTTCGCTCCGGCCCCGACTGCGCCGATGCCCGCCGCTGCCGCCCCGATCGCCATCGCCCCGATCGCGCCCGTCGCGGCCGCGCCGGTCTTCCTGCCGCCGGTGGCAGTCGCGCAGCCGGTGGTCACCACGCCGCTGCAGACCACGATTCAGCCGGATGCCGCGACGCATCCGATCGCGAATCTCTTGACCACGCCCGGCCAGTCGCCGTTGACCGCCTCGGCGGCGAATGCCCCGGCACTGTTCAACCACGCCGGTCCGGTGCTGCTCGCCTCGGGCGCGCACGGTGATTCCGAGCATCCGGTGAGCACGATCGCCAAGCCGCTGCCGCTGACCACCGCGCCCGGTGGGTCGGTGCCGCAGATCAGTGTGCCCGCGAAGCCCGACCCGATGCTCACCACGGCGCCCTCGGTCCCGCCGGTCACCAAGCTGCCCGGTATCGATCCGGTGACCAAGATGCCGGTGCTGACCACGGCTCCCTCCGTGCCGACGACACATGCGCCCGTCACGGTCGCCCCGGTCACGCCGGATCAGGACTCCGATACCACCACGCGCCCGCACTATCCGTCCGATGACAGCGACACCCACGGCACCGTCCCGCCGGTCACCGTGCCGAGCGATACCGATTCGGCGCCGACGCATCAGCCGCCGGTGACCAATCCGTCGCAGCCGACCACGCAACCGGATCTGCCGACACACGGTGGGCAGCCCAGCATTTCGCTGGATCCGGTGCCGGTCATGCCGAGCGTGGTGCAGCCGCCGACCACACAGCAGCATGTGCCGGATGTACCCAAACCGGTGAAACCCGCTGGGGACCCGATAGATTCGAGTCTGCACGTGATGCCGATCGCCGATGATTCCACGCTGCACTCGGTCTTCCTGATGCATGACGGCGGGCTCACGAGCGGGCTCATGCCGGCCGACACCTCCTTCGCCGACACCCACTATCAGGTACACGGCCCGTTCGACCACACGCTCCTGTGAGCGGTGTCGAACGCCTTGTCGCAGTGAAGAATCCGGATGCGATGGCGCCGCTGCTCGGGCTGCTCGACGAGCTGCTGGAGCCCATCCATGCGGCGGGTCGCGCGGATCTGGCCGGACGCCTCGGCATCGCGCGCGCCCGGCTCGCCGATCCCCGGGTGCGCCTGGTTGTGGTGGGCGAGTCCAAGAGCGGAATGAGCACGCTGGTCAACAGCCTGGTCGGGACGACGGTCAGCGCCACGGAGAATGCCGTCAGCGTGCCGGTGATCGCCGAGTACGGGCCGCAGTCCACGGCGACGCTGGTGCGGGTCGGTCCGGGCGGCACCACCGAACGCCTGCCGATCGATCCGGGTAACGCGGTGTCCGCCATGGATGCCGAGGGTGTGATCCGGGCCGAATTCACCGAACCCAGCCCACTGCTGGCGGAGGGTTTCGTGGTGCTGGACGCGCCCGGCTCGCCCGCCGACACCCCGGCCACCTGGTCGCTGCTGGCGGTCGCCGATGCGGTGCTCTATGTCGCGGACGCCGCCGCACCGTTCACCAGTGGGCAGATCGGGCAGCTGCAGCGCATTCAGCAGGTGTGCCCGACGGTGGTCTGCGTACTCAACAAGATCGATCAGTCGCCGCAGTGGCCGGAGGTGCAGCAGCACGATCGGCGGCTGCTGGACGCGGCCGGACTGGCCTTCGCCGTCGCGCCCGCTTCGGCGCGGCTGCACGAGCAGGCGATCGCCACCGGTGATCAGCAGGCGGATCTGGAATCCGGTGTGCCGCAACTGCTCGACCACCTGCGCAGCTATGTGCTCGGCAATGCCGATGCGGTGGCCGTCGATGCCGCGGTGCGCGATATCGGGCTGATCACCGACCATCTGGCGCTGGCCCTGCGGACCGAGGCCGAGACGCTGCGCGATCCGCGCCGCTACGGCGTGATCACCGAGCAGCTGCGGCGCACCCGCGAGGAGGCCGAGCAGCTGCGGCAGCGCAGCGCCAATTGGCAGGTCACCCTCGCCGACGGCGCGGGTGAGCTGATGGCCGATACCGAACACGATCTTCGGCACCGCCTGCGCAGTCTGATCCGTGATGCCGAGGCCGACATCATGAAGCGTGATCCGGTGCGGCGCTGGCACGATTTCGGCGCCGATCTGGATGCCAAGATCTGTGAGGCGGTGGAGGAGAACTTCGTCATCGCGCACTACCGCTCGGTCGAGCTGGCCGAGCAGGTGGCCGCGAAGTTCCCGGACCGCGGTATTCCGACACCTGAACTGCGCCTGGACAATCCGGGTGAGGTGGGGGCGGTGCTGGAGCCGGTGACCTCGCTGGAAACACTGGACAGCGCGAAAACGGCGGTGACGCAGACGGCGCTGAACACGCTGCGCGGGTCCTACGGTGGCATCCTGATGGTCGGTCTGGCCACCAGCCTGCTGGGCATGTCCCTGGTCAACTGGTATTCGGCCGGCGCGGGCGTGCTGCTCGGCATCAACGCCCTGTGGGACGACCGCAAGAACCGCCGCCAGCGCCGCCAGTCCGAGGCCAAGGTCGCGGTATCGCGCCTCATGGACGATGTGATCTTCCAGGTGAGCAAGGAATCGCGCTACCGCCTGCGGGCCGTGCAGCGCAATCTCCGCGACCATTTCACCGAAATCGCCAATGAGACACTGCGTTCGGTGGATGCCTCGCTGCGCGCCGCCGAGGAGGCCGCCGCCGTGCACTCGGGCCAGCGCCGCGAGCAGCGCCTCACCGAAATCGAAGCCGCTCTTGTCCGCCTGCACGACCTCCGCGAACGCGCCGACGCCCGCGGCGGAAACGCCGAGTACTAGTCGGGGCCTGTCCTCGTCGTTCCCGCGTAATCCGCTGGGCTGTAGTGGATCCCGGCCGAACAAGCGCCGGGACGACCGAGCCACGAGGTCGGCCGAATCGCGAGGTCCTGCAGCCGGCGGGGTGGTGCGCGCTGGACATCGGCAGGGGTGCGGCCTCGGCGGCGGGCGGGATGATGGCGAGCGGACCATCGGTTCGGGCGACGGTGTGGTCGCCCCGCGGTTTACGCGGGGCGACCTGAAATCGTTTGCGAGCGAACGACTTACCGACCGGGGTGGGCCGGGTGGAACTGGCCGGAGCTGTGTGATTCCTCGGCACGGATCACATGCATGACCGCATTGATCAGGGCCAGGTGGGTGAAAGCCTGGGGGAAATTGCCGAGGTGCCGGCCGGTGCGGGTGTCGATTTCCTCGGCGTAGAGCTTGAGCGGGCTGGCGTAGCCGAGCAGGCGCTGGCAGAGCTGTTGTGCGCGTTGCAGTTCGCCGATTTCGACGAGTGCCGATACCAGCCAGAACGAGCAGATGGTGAAGGAGCCCTCCACGCCGATCAAGCCGTCGTCGGTGGTTTCGGTGCGGTACCGCAGCACGAGCCCGTTCTCGGTGAGCCGGTCGGCGATGGCCAGCACGGTGGCGCGCACGCGGTGATCATCGGGCGGCAGGAAGCGCAGCAGCGGCACCAGCAGCAGCGAGGCGTCGAGGCTATCGCTGCCGTAGGTCTGGGTGAACACACCCTCGGCATTGACGCCGTTGTCGAGGATGTCCTGCCGGATCTCGTCGGCGATATCGTGCCACTTCTTGGCGTAGTCGAATTCGCTGTGCAGTTCGGCCAGTTTCGCACCGCGATCGAGCGCGACCCAGCACATCACCTTGGACGAGGTGAAATGCTGTGGCTCGCCGCGCACCTCCCAGATGCCGCGATCGGGATTGCGCCAGTTCTCGATGGCGGCCTGCACCTGCCGTTCCAGCATGGGCCACAGCGTCTCCGGCACCTGCTGGCGCGACTTCACGTGCAGGTAAACCGAATCCAGAATCGTGCCCCAGATATCGTGCTGATCCTGGTTGTACGCGCCGTTGCCGATGCGCACCGGTTGTGCGCCGTCATAGCCGGACAGGTGCGGGAGTTCGGTCTCGGTGATCTCGCGTTCCCCGCCGATGCCGTAAAGCACCTGCAGCGGAAGGGCTCTGCCGTTTCCGTCGGTGGCGACATCGTGCAGGAAGGCGAAGAAGTCGTCGGCCTCCCGATCCAGGCCGAGGGTGTACAGACCCCACAGCGCGAAGCTGGAGTCCCGCACCCAGGTGTAGCGGTAGTCCCAATTGCGTTCCCCGCCAGGTGTTTCCGGGAGCGAGGTGGTGGCCGCCGCCAGTAGCGCGCCGGTCGGCGCGTAGGTGAGCCCCTTCAGGGTGAGCGCACTGCGCTGCAGATATCCGCGCCACGGATGATCGGGGAAGCGCCCCAGGGTGATCCACTGCCGCCACGCCTCGGTGGTCTGCCACATCTTGTCCGCGGCGGCCTCGAAGGTCTTGGGCGGCGGCAGATCCGACCAGGACAGCGCCACGAAGATCTGATCGCCCTCCTTCATGCGGGTGCGGGCCCGAGCCTCCCGGCCTTCCAGCCCGAGGCGCAGATCGGTGGTGATGGTCAGCGTCGGGCAGCTCTCGATATCGCAGGTGGCCGAGGCCTGTTCGTACACATCGCCGCTGTATTCCCAATTGGCCGCCTGCTGGTGGTAGTCGAAGGCCGGTTCGCAGCTCATCTCCAGTTCGACGACGCCGTTCACGCACCGCACGGTGCGCAGCAGCATGTGCTCGGCATCCCAGTCCATCGGAGTGCGCCGATGACTGCGGCTGCGCGATCGATTGTTGTGCCAGGGCCCCATGACCAGCGCATCGCGCACGATGATCCAGCCGGTCTCGGTCTGCCAGGTGGTCTCGACGATCAGCCCGCCGGGCAGATACCGGCGGGCGGCGGGCACATTGCGGCCGTAGGGGCCGAGCCGGAAGTGCCCGGCGCTGCGGTCCAGCGCGGCGCCGAAAATGCTGGGGGAGTCCGGCCGCGGGATGCACATCCACTCCACCGAGCCGTTGCGGGCGATGAGGCAGTTGGTCTCGCAGTCGGAGAGGAATGCGTAATCGTCGATCGGCGGGAAGTTCGAATAGTGCGCCTCACCGATGGCGGCCGGAACGTAGCCGTCCGAAAGCTGGGCGTCGGGCCGGTCGAGCGCATCCCGGGGCGGGCCGAGCGTCTCGGACTCGATATCGGCCGCACCGCTACTCAGCGGGCGGTCGTACGACTCCGGTTCGTCATAGGACTCCATAGTCACCATCTTCTGTCCTGTCGGCCCGAATCGTCCACCCGCGGGCTTTCGGCCTAGGCTGGTGTCGTGCATGCGATCGCAGGATGGTGGGACGGCGTCGAACTATGGGTGGCCGGCCTGCCCTTCGTCCCTCAATTCGCCGTGGTGCTGGCCGCCATGGTGCCGGTCTGTTTCGCCATTGCCTATGTGCTGGATCGAGTGTTGCGAGTTGCGCTGCGTGCGCTGGGCCGTGATCGAGTGGTCGCCCAGGAGGCCGCGGCGCCCGCCGCGCAGCCGCGTCGCATGCGTAAGGAAGCCGCCTGATGCCTCGTTCCCGTGTTCAGCTCGCTCTGGTCGCGCTGCTCGTTCTCGTTGTCATCGCCTGGCTCTTCACGCGCTGAGTTCGCCTGCTATTCATCGGGCGAATCGGACTTCAGACCCGCACTGTCGGATGCTGCGCGTACGCTCCTGCACCATGTCAACCGATGAAGGCTTGGAACTGGTGACGTTGCTGTCCGAAGAGGATTTCGAAGAGGACGAGCCGCGTCTCATCGCGACTCACTACACGGGCCCCGAAGAGGCGCTCGACATGGTGAAGGCGGCGCAGCTGCTGGGCCTGGGCGTCCGGCTCAGCAACCGCATCCGCCCCGACGAGGATGATGCCGAGAGTGCCACGGAGGAGTGGGTTCTCGACATTCTGGAGAACCCGCCCGTGGTCGAAGGCGACGAATAACCGATCAGTACCGACGGCGAATAGCTACGCGGGCCGCACGCCGGTAGCTATTCGTCGTCCCGCTCCCGCCATTCGCTGAACCGCTTGCCGATCTTCGATACGGTCTCACCGACTTCCTGCCCCACGGTGCCCACCGCGGATCCCACATCGCTGCCGAGATTGCGCACCGCGCGAATGAGCGGGTCTTGCGACTGATCGAAGTTCTGCCGATAGGTGCGCGCCGCCTCCTTCACCTGATCGCTGATGCGGGCGTTCTTGTCCTGCTCCCGCAGCGGGTAGCGGCCGTCCAGAATCCGGTCGTATTCACCGCCGGCGATCCAGCGCCGCAGTTCGGCCGCCCGCAGTACCGAGAACGGGTGCGTCTGCAATTCCAGATTCAGCAGTTTCAGCACCCCGTCGCGCAGATCGCCCGCGCGGTCGTAGGCATCGGCCTGCTCCAGGAACGACGCATGGCTCATCTCGTCCACGCGGGAGCCGCCGGCGAGCTTCATATGCACCCGCACCGAGGCGTCCACGTCCTGCCCGCAGAGCAGCCCGGCCCGGTCGCCGGACAGTTCGGATTTGCGGCTCCATTCCATCAGCGCGGCGACAATGGCGCGTAATGCCCAGCCGCCCAGCGGAATCCAGCCGACGCCGTCGGCCAGTCGCATGAGATGCATGAGCATGGTCCGGTACACCGCATGCCCGGACAGGGCGTGCCCGAGCTCGTGCCCGACCACGAAGCGCAGCTCCTCGGGATCGAGCAGATCGAGCAGTCCGGTGGTCAGGACGATGAAGGGCCGATCCATGCCGATGGTGAGGGCATTCACTTCCGGGTCCTGCAGGACGAACATCTCGGGCGTGGTGCTCGCGTCCAGGATGCGCACGGCGTCCTCGCGCAGCTGGTGCACCTTCTTGAACTGCCGCTCGTCCACCCGCACCGCGGTCGCCAGATACATCAGCCGATACTGACGTTCGGCGAGCAGTCCGGAGAGCGCGCGCAGCAGCGTGTCGAAGCCCGACAGTGAGCGCAGGGTGACCAGTGCGGTGCGGTCGGCGGGATGTTCCCAGGTGCGAGTCGAAATGCCGGGAAAGGTCCGGCGGACCCGATCTGGAGCAGTCATTTATTTCCCCCGTGGGTATGTTCACAGTGATAGGCGGCCCGCTCCGTTTCCTGTGAGACGTTCCGCCCTGCTACAGTCTGCCCCGTGTCGTCGAGTGTTGTGCCCCAGGTCCGCCATGAATTGGCGTTGATCGCGGTGGGCTGCCTCGCGGTCGCGGACATTCTGTGTCGTTGATTGCCTCCCGGGCACTGCTGCACGTCTGAGTAGACTGGCGCGCGAACCTTTTCGCAGTCGTGTCCGATTCCCGACGGCCTTCGGGCTGTGGCGCCACCGTCGCCTTTTCGCCGTGACGGGTCTACGGCATTACCTCCTTCATCCGCCCACTTGTCCCCGGCGGGTTTCTCGAAAGGTCCACCCCGATGTCTCGCAGCTCCAGGCTCTCTCGTCGATCTATCGCCGTCGTGATGACTGCGGTCGCCGCGACCGTTCTCGCGGCGTGCAGCGGCGGTTCGAGCGACTCCACCGACAAGGGCGCGGTTGCCGACGGTAGCGGCGGCACCTTGAACCTCTACGCCTACTCGGTCCCGAAGCCCGGTTTCGACAATGAGATTTCGGCCTTCAACAAGACCGATGCCGGTAAGGGCGTGAAGTTCCAGCAGTCCTACGGCGCCTCGGGCGATCAGTCCCGCAAGGTGAAGGACGGCGCCGAGGCCGATATCGTCAACTTCTCCGTCGAGCCGGACATCACCCGCCTGGTGGACGCCGGTCTGGTCGACGCGAGCTGGAATGCGGACGCCGACAAGGGAACTCCGTTCGGCTCGGTCGTCGTGATCGCCACCCGCAAGGGCAACCCCAAGGGCATCAAGGACTGGGACGATCTGCTGAAGCCGGGCGTCGAGGTCGTGACCCCCAACCCGTTCTCCTCGGGTTCGGCCAAGTGGAACCTGCTGGCCCCGTACGCGGCCAAGAGCGACGGCGGCAAGAATCCGCAGGCAGGTCTGGACTACCTGTCGCAGCTGATCACCAAGGATCATGTGAAAGTGCAGCCGAAGTCAGGCCGCGAAGCCACCGAGACCTTCTTGCAGGGCACCGGTGACGTGCTGCTGAGCTATGAGAGCGAAGCCCTCTTCTCCGAGCGCAACGGCGATCCGATCGAGCACTTCATCCCGCCGACCACGTTCAAGATCGAAAACCCGGTTGCGGTGACCAAGAACAGCAAGAATCCGGCCAAGGCCGTGGCGTTCAAGGACTTCATGTTCACCCCGGACGGCCAGAAGGCGTTCGCGGCGGCCGGCCTGCGCCCGGTCGACCCGAAGGTGGCCGCAGACTTCGCCAAGGACTTCCCGGCCCCGCAGAAATTGTGGACCATCGCGGACCTGGGCGGCTGGAAGGCCGTGGACAAGGATCTGTTCACGCCCAACACCGGCAGCGTCGCGGTGATCTACGACAAGGCCACCAAGTAGCCGGGTGACCTGGGACACAAGAGATACTCGATACCGTGAGTGACAGCAGCACGACCGCCGGGACCACCTCGGGTCCCGGCGTTTCGGTAGACAAGCAACCCAAGCGGGCCCGGTCCTGGCTTCGGGTGACCGGGTCCGTGGGCCCGTTCGGCATCGCCACCGCGGCGCTGTGGCTCAGCATTATCGTGCTGCTGCCGTTGGCGGCGCTGACCTACAACTCCTTCGGGAACGGCTGGTCCGGATTCTGGGACGCGGTGAGCGCGCCCACCGCCGTGGATTCGCTGAAGGTGACCATTTTCGTCTCGGTCATCGTCGCGATCATCAATGTCTTCATGGGCACCCTCATCGCCTGGGTGCTGGTGCGTGACGAGTTCCCCGGCAAGTCGATCGTCAATGCGCTCATCGATCTGCCGTTCGCACTGCCCACCATCGTCGCCAGCATTGTGCTGCTGGCGCTGTACGGGCCAGAGAGTCCGATCGACATCCACCTCAATGCGACCCAGCCGGGTCTGATCGTGGCGCTGGCCTTCGTGACGCTGCCGTTCGTGGTGCGTTCGGTACAGCCGGTGCTCATGGAGGTCGACCGGGAGGTGGAGCAGGCGGCCGCCTCACTGGGCGCGGACAACTGGACCACCTTCCGCAGCATTGTGCTGCCGACGCTGGCGCCGGCCATCATCAGCGGTGGCGGGCTGGCGTTCGCGCGGGCCATCGGCGAGTACGGGTCGGTGGTGCTGATCGGCGGCAATATTCCGCGTGAGACCCAGATGACCTCGCAGTACATCCAGCAGCAGATCGAGGTGGATCGCCCGGTCAATGCGGCGGCGGTCTCGGTTGCGCTGCTGCTGATTTCGTTCGCGACCCTGCTGGTGCTGCGATTCATCGCGGACCGGTCCGCCCGGAAAGAGCAGGAGTCCCGATGAAACTTGCTCCCTGGACTCGGATTTCGCTGCGCACGGTGGCGCTGGTGTATTTGGCGGTGCTGCTGATTCTGCCGCTCGGCATCATCCTGTGGCGCACCTTCGGCCGCGGTGTCGGCGAGTTCATCACTTCGATCAGCACGCCGGCCGCGGTGTCGGCGTTCAATCTGTCGATTCTCATCGTGGCGATCGTGGTGCCGCTGAACGTGGTGTTCGGCGTGCTCACAGCCCTCGCGCTGGTACGCGGAAAGTTTCCCGGCCGCAACCTCATTCAGGGTCTGGTCGATCTGCCGTTCGCGGTGTCCCCGGTGGTGGTCGGTGTTTCGCTGATCATGCTGTGGGGTGTGAACGGCTGGTTCGGCGGGCTCGAAAACCACGGCCTGAAGGTGATTTTCAATCTGCCGGGCATGGTGCTGGCCACCATTTTCGTGACGCTTCCGTTCGTGGTGCGCGAGGTGGAGCCGGTACTGCACGAGATCGGCGACGATCAGGAGCAGGCGGCCGCCACCCTGGGCGCCTCGCGCTGGCAGACCTTCTGGCGGATCACGCTGCCCGCTATCCGGTGGGGTCTGACCTACGGCATTGTGCTGACCGTGGCGCGTGCGCTCGGCGAATTCGGTGCGGTCATCATGGTTTCCACGGCGCTGCCCGGTAAATCGCAGACGCTGACCCTGCTGGTGGAGGGCCGCTACACCAATGACCACAACACTTTCGGCGCGTACTGCGCGGCGACCCTGCTCATGGGTATCGCCCTCGTTGTCCTTCTGTTCATGACACTCCTCGAACGCAAGCGGGGCACAGCCAAATGATCACCGTGACCAATGCCAACAAGCGCTACGGCACCTTCGCCGCGCTCGACGACGTCACCCTGGACATCCCGTCCGGCGAACTGACCGCCCTGCTGGGTCCGTCCGGATCCGGTAAGTCGACGCTGCTGCGCTCGATCGCCGGTCTGGAATCGCTGGACGGCGGCATCGTCACCATCGCCGGCCGCGATGTCACCCGGGTGTCGCCGCAGAAGCGCGATATCGGGTTCGTGTTCCAGCATTACGCGGCGTTCAAGCACATGACGGTGCGCGATAATGTGGCCTTCGGGCTGAAGATCCGCAAGCGGCCGAAGCCGGAGATCAAGAAGAAGGTCGACGACCTGCTGGAGATCGTCGGATTGGACGGCTTCCAGCATCGGTATCCCACACAACTTTCCGGTGGTCAGCGGCAGCGCATGGCCCTGGCTCGCGCGCTGGCGGTCGATCCGCAGGTGCTGCTGCTGGATGAGCCGTTCGGCGCGCTGGATGCGAAGGTTCGCGCGGATCTGCGTACCTGGCTGCGCCGGCTGCACGACGAGGTGCACGTCACCACCGTCCTGGTCACCCATGATCAGGAGGAGGCGCTGGATGTGGCCGACCGGATCGCCGTGATGAACAAGGGGCGGATCGAGCAGGTCGGTACGCCCGAAGACGTATACGACCGTCCCGCAAACGATTTCGTCATGTCGTTCCTGGGTGCGGTGGCCAAGCTCAATGGGCATCTGGTGCGGCCGCACGATATTCGCGTGGGTCGCGATCCGAGCATGGCGCTGGCCGCGCACGAAGGGACGGCGTCCTCCGCCGGTGTCACCCGGGCCACGGTCGAGCGCATCGTCCACCTGGGCTTCGAGGTTCGGGTGGAACTGCGCAACGCGGCCACCGGCGATATTTTCACCGCCCAGGTGACCCGGGGCGATGCCGAGGCGTTGCATCTCGCCGAGGGTGAGACCGTCTACGCCCGCGCGACGCGAATTCCGGAGCTCCCGGTCTCCCGGGTTCCGGAAGTCACGGATTCGCCGGAACTTCCGGTCGCATAGGACCCGACACACCGCTGTCGGGGGTGCGAAGCTTTCGCATCGCTTTCCCTTTGCCCGCTGCTGGGCGAGGCTGGTATGGCACCGGCTACCGAGCCGGTCGCGCACCGCCCGCCCAGCAGAAGGCGCACCTCATGGCCTTGACCGAACCCGAAGCGAAAGTGCTTGCCGCCCTTTCCCTCCCGGACCTGCCCGCCGCCCGCACCGTCCGGCAGCTGTGCACCGCAACAGGTCTCACCACCGGGGCCGCCCGCCGCGCCCTGCACCACCTCTCCGGCGCGGGGCTGGCGCTCGCCACCCTGCACACCCCCGCCACCTGGCAGGCCACCCGTCGCGGCCGCCTCACCATCCACACCCCTGCCTACCGCGACTACCTGCCCCGTAATCTCACAGTGCCGGAACACCGTCCCCGCACCAGGAGGTCCTCGCCATGCTCGCAGCTTTCTCCATCACCCCGATCGGCGCAGGCGAAGACGTAGGCGAGCCGGTAGCCGCCGCCATCCGGGTAATCCGGGCCAGCGGCCTCCCGAACCGCACCTCGGCCAGCTTCACCGAAATAGAAGGCGACTGGGACGAAGTCTTCGCGGTGATCAAACAGGCCACCGACGCCGTCATGGCCATCTCCACCCGCTGCAGCGTCGTCATCAAGGCCGATATCCGCCCCGGCCACCCGGAAATGCTCACCGCAAAGGTGGAAACCGTCGAGCGCTACCTGGCCCAGGACTAGCCGATCGGTCGCCGGTGCGGGTGGTCCGCGACCTGGATGCCGGTGGGGTCCCTCCGGCATCCGCCCGGTGGTCTTGCTGAGTCGCTACGCGATCGGAGTGGAGTCGGCGACGTAGCGCCAGATGGGAAGTAGGGCTTGCTCGTTCAGAGGGGTGGGGGAGGTGTGGATGGTGGATTCGAGACGGGTGGTTATCGAGCCTGAGTCCAGGCCGGTGCCTATGAGGACCAGGTTGCTGGTGCGGGATTCGCCGCGGGACCAGGTGGTGGGCTCGATGGTGATGTGACGGCCGACCATGTGGAGGAGGAACTTTCGGGAGTCTTCGGGGACGGCGAAGGCCAGGACGCCCTTGGCTCGGAAGAGGCCGTTGGGTGGGTCTTCCAGGACTGCGATGAGTTCCCGGGGGTTGAGGTCGGTGGGGCTGGTGAACGAGACGCTTTCGTACGTGTCGTGCAGATGATGATGACGATGGCCGCTGCCGCAACGATGGTCGCCGTGGTTGCCGCCGCAGTGCTCGCTGTCGTCGCCCCCGCCGTCGCTGCCGCGGCACTCCTCATCGGATTCGTGATCGTCGAGGAGTAACTCGTCGAAGCTGAGTTGTTGGCCGACTCGGGGTTTGCTCGGGTCTCGGGTGGGGATGTCGAAGAGCAGGGCGGGGTCGATGTGGCCGTGGCTGGTGGCGTAGACGGGGACCTGGCCCACCAGGGCGCGGATTTCGGTGTGGAGTTTTTCGAGGGCGGCGGCTGGGACCCGATCGGCTTTGTTGAGGACGACGAGGTCGGCCATGCGCAGGTGGGTGTCGAGTTCCGGGTGCTGGGCGCGACTTTCGAGGAAGTGCTCGGCGTCGACCAGTTCGATCAGGCCGCCGTAGCGGATGCGCGGGTTGTCGCTGGCGGTCACCATGCGGATCAGATTGCGGGGTTCGGCGAGGCCGCTGGCCTCCACCACAATGACGTCGATGCGCTGTTTGGGCTGGGCCAGGCGGTCGAAGAGCTCATCCATTTCGGTGACATCCACCGCACAGCAGACACAGCCGTTGCCGAGCGAGACCATGGCGTCGACCTGACCGGCTACCAGCATGGCGTCGATATTCACCGCGCCGAAGTCGTTGACTACCACGCCTATGCGCAGGTCACGACTGCGCAGTAGGCGATTGAGGAGGGTGGTTTTGCCGGAACCCAGGAAACCGGCCACGATCAGAACGGGTATGCGCCGACTCACCCGGCCCACCCTACCGAGGGGCTGTGCGGAGGACGCAGCATGGCGGAAACGGGCCGGAAATACCAGCGTCCTACCGTGGCGGGCAATCGATCGATCCCGGAGGTGGCGCAGTGCTGGTGCGGGACATTCTCGACGCGCCGCAGTTGCGCATGCAGCTGCTGCACGGGGACGACGCCGAATTGGCGCGACCCGTGGCACGGGTGTGCGCAACCGATATGCCTGATCCGCGACCGTTCGTGACGCCGGGCGCGCTGGTCTGCACCGGCTTGATCTGGCGGCAGCAGGCGCAGGATTCGGATCGGTATGTGGGACTTCTCGCCGCGGCGGGAGTGGCGGGCATAGTCGCGGGTCAGGCACTGCACGGGCATGTTCCCGAAGATGTGGTGGCGGCATGTGAGCGCCACGGATTGCCGCTGCTGTCCGCGCCGCAGAGCGTGCCGTTCAGCCGAATCATCGAATACTTGGCCGAGCAAGCCGCCGAATTGCGCTGGCGGCGTGTGCAATCGAGGGTCGATCGGCAGCGCCGACTGCTGGCGGCCGTCGCGGGCGGGAGCAGTGTCGGTGATCTGATCGCCGATATTGCCGTGGAGCAGGAGATTTCGGCGTGGCTGGTGACCGCGACCGGTCACGTCGTCGCCGGAACCGCACCGCTCACCGAGGCCGACCGCGACCGGATCGTCGCGACCGCGCTCACCGCGCCCCGGCTGCCCGCCGTCACCGGGGGAGCCATGCGGGTACTGCAGGTCGGCGGCGGCGATCGAATCACCGCCTGGTACCTGGTGGTTCGCCCGGCGGCCGCGGAACCGGAGACATTCGCCGCCGATCTGGCCGCCGTCATCGAGTTCTATCGGCAGCGCAGCACCGACCGCCTGCACCTGGATTGGGAACTCGTCGACCGGTTCCCGGCCCCGGTGGTGGATCTGCCCGGCAGATCGGCCGTGGCGGTCGTCTGCGATATTCATCCGGCCGAGACCCCGTCATCGGTCGGGCTCCCCGAAGTGCGTGTGGCACTGCATGATGTGCTGTCCGGCGTCACCACCTCGGTGGACCGGGAGGGCAGGCTCGTCGCCGTGGTGCCGGGCACCCAGGATGACATCGCCGGCAAGCTGCGTCACCGCATGGGACGACTCGCGCCTGCGCTCAACGGTATTCGCCTCTCCTTCGGTGTCAGCGCTCAGCAGCGCGACGAATCCCTCTCGGGAGCCATCGCGGCCGCCGGGGCAGCCGCCACCGCGGCAGGTGACGACGATACCGCCGTGGCCGTCCGCATTGCCGATATCGACACGGCCGTAGGCCTTTTCACCGCAGTCCCCGGAGGACTGCAGCGCCGTTTCGCCGAACGCGTGCTCGGCCCCGTCGTCGACTACGACCGCAAGACCGGCGCGGGACTACTGGAAACCCTGGAGGTATTTCTCGGATGCGAGGGCTCCTGGCGACAGGCCGCCGACCGAATGCACCTGCACCTCAATACAGTTCGCTACCGTATCGGCCGCGTAGAGGAACTCACCGGCCGCGACCTCGGCCGCATAGACGACCGCCTCGACCTCTACCTCGCGATGCGCACCCTCACCAGTCACACCGCAGCCTGACCGCCTGCCTGCCCCGCCGCAGCGCCTGCCTATCCCGCCATCCCGGCGTGCTTTCGGCCGGAATCCATTGCGCTGAGGGAGAGCCCGGCCAACAGCCCGCCGGGATGACGAGTGGTGTCAGTGCCAAGAGGTCAGGTGGTGGTGCCAGTGCCGGTTTGACAGATGCCGGTGCCGGGATGACAGGTGGTGCCAGTGCCGGATCAGCAGATGCCAAAGCCTGGATGGCGGGTGGTGTCGGTGCCGGGAGGCAGTTTGGGTTTCGGTCGGCGGGCCCGGGTGGGTCAGACCGCGCCGGTGTAGGGGTCCCAGGAGGTTCCGGCGTCGGGGGCGTCTTCGCGCAGGACTGCGGCTTGGATCAGGCCGTAGGGCCGGTCGTCGGCGTAGAAGACCTCACCGTTGTTCTCGACGCCGAAGCGCGAGAGGTCGAAGTACCAGTGGTGCTTGTTCGGGGCGGACATACGGATCTCGGCGAGGCAGGGGTAGGCCTCCAGTGCCGCCTGTCCCATCTCGAAGAGTGTCTGCTGCAACGCCTTCGAATGCTGCGTGGCGAATTTGGCGACCATGACGGCGCGAATACCCGCATAGGTGGCGTCCCAGTCGTCCGGTGCGGTGGCGAAGCGCCAGCGAGCGGTGAGGCTGGTCGCGAGAATGCGGTCGTAGGCGGGCTCGAGCACGGTGAATTCGTCGGTGAGGAAGTCCGCGAACTCCGAACCGGTGGACTTCAGGATGACCAGATCCTTGACGCCGCCGATCACCCACTCCTGCTGGGCCGCACCGGTGCCGCTGACGGTGATGGCGGCAATGCGCACTTCCGGACCGACCCGGGTCCAGGTGTGATCATGCCCGGTCCCGTCGACCGGAACCCGTTGCCACGCATACTCTTCGATCTCGATGCGCGCCGAATCCACCGTCTCGATGTCATCGACGAAATGCCGGGCCAGCGCCTGCCCGTAGGTTTCGATGCTCCCGTCGCCGTGCGATTTGGCGTACGTGAAGATGGTCTGCTTCTGCGAGTCCGTCGGCAGCACCCCGCCCTGATCGCCGACGGTATGCGCCTCGTCGAAAGCCCCACGCAGGCAGGACGATACGTTCAGATCGCGAATCTCGTGCCGCGCGAGGTCGCGGTAGATGCGCACCACCCGGTTCTCGGCCTTGCCGTACTGGTGCGGGCCGAGCACGATCTTGCCGGTCAATTCGGTCATGGTCGCCTCCCGTGGTCGATGAACACCTTGCCCCACTGTGGCCTACCCGAGCCGCCGCACACGCTGGTTCGGCGGACAAAACATCGCCCGCGACACGCCCCGCGGTTGGCGAATCAGACAAACCCTCGGGTGGCCGCGGCTGCCTAGCCTGACCATCAACCGATGCGCCGCAAGGAGCTGCCATGACAACGCCTCATTCCGTCGACACCCGACTGCCCTGGCATCGGCTGTTGGCGTTCGGCATTCAGCATGTGCTGATCATGTACACGGGATGTGTGACCGTGCCGCTGGTCTTCGGTGCGGCGGCGGGTCTCGGCAAGTCCGCCGTCGGCCTGCTGATCAGCGCCGATCTGCTGGTGGCGGGCATTATCACGCTGGTGCAGAGTCTCGGGCTGGGCCGGTTCGCGGGCGCTCGGCTGCCGATCATCACCGGTGCGACCTTCGTGGCCATGAGTCCGATGATCTTGATCGCCAAACAGTACGGACTGCCCGCCGTTTACGGCTCCATGCTCATCGGCGGTCTGGTCGGTATCGCCCTGGCCTGGCCGTTCGCCATGGTGGTGCGCTTCTTCCCGCCGCTGGTCACCGGTACCGTCCTCACCGTCGTCGGTGTTTCGCTCATCGGTGTGGCGGGCGGGCTGATCGTGGGCAGCGATCCCAAGTCACCGTCGTTCGGTGCGATCTCGAATGTCGTGCTGGCCGCCGTGGTTCTCCTCATCGCGCTGGCGGGCACGGTGCTCGGGCGCGGGGTGTGGTCACAGCTCGGCATTCTCATCGCGCTCGTCGCGGGTGTGCTGATCTCCGTCCCGATGGGGCTGATCAAGCTCGACGGTGTGTCGAACGCGGCATGGCTCGGTGCGCCGCACGTATTCCACTTCGGCGCACCGCAGTTCCCCATCACCGCGGTGGTGGCCATGAGCATTGTGATGGTGGTGGTCTTCGCCGAGTCCACCGCCAGCATGCTGGCCATCGGCGAGATCACCGGAAAGCCTTTGGAGCGCGCCGATCTGGCGCGCGGCCTCATCGGTGACGGTCTGTCGGCCGTACTGGCCGGCGTCTTCAGCTCGTTCGTCGACACCGTGTTCAACCAGAATGTCGGCGCGGTCGCCAGCACCCGGGTGCACAGCCGCTATGTGACGGCCGTCAGCGGTGCGCTGCTGGTGATGCTCGGTCTGGTGCCGCGCTTCGGCGCGATCGTGGCCGCGGTGCCGCAACCCGTGGTCGGCGGCGTCGGCCTGGTGCTGTTCGCCACCATCGCGGTGATCGGCGTGGATACCCTGCGCCGGGCCGATCTCACCGACAGGGTGAATCTGTCGATCGTCGCGGTCGCCATCGGCGTGGGCCTGGTACCGGTGCTCACCAAGGGCATGTTCGACAAGTTCCCCACCTCGGCGCAGATCCTGCTCAACAGCGGAATCGCACTGGCCGCCGCCACGGCATTCCTGCTCAATCTGCTCTTCAACCACACCAAGCTGGGCGAAATCGCCCGCGGCGCAATCGAACCCGTTCCGGCCGTCCCGGAACCGCAGGACCCGATCGCCGCCTGAAACCCCGCCTCCTCATCGGGGACCGAGGCCGCGGCCTCCACCGACGCAACCAGCTGGGCGTCGAAGGAGCCCGCGGCCTCGGTGACATCTCCACCAGAGCAGTTTCGCCGAGAGGGCTCTCATGGTGGCGACACGACAACCGCCACCGTCGGAGCCCTCTCGATGGGGCTAGCCGCAGGCGTTGACCCATTCGGAGAGGCCGTCGGCGAAGAGCTGGCGCTTCCAGATGGGGACCTCGTGTTTGATGCGATCGACGAGAGTCGCGCAGGTGGTGAAGGCTTCGGCGCGATGGGGGGCCGCGACGGCGACCGCGATGGCGAGATCGCCGATGGCGAGCGGGCCGATCCGGTGCACAGCGGCGACCGGGAGGCCCGAGGATTCGGCCACCTCGGCGCATACCCGCCGCAGGAACTTCTCGGCCTCCGGATGCGCCGAATACTCCAGCGTCGAAACCGCTTGGCCGCCATCGTGATTGCGCACCATTCCGGTGAAGACCACGACCGCGCCGTGCTCCGGCCCGAGTACCGCCTTCTCGACCTCGGCCGGGTCGAGCGGCTGATCGCTGATCCAGGCGCGCAGTTCGCCGCCGTCACTCATGGCTGCCTCCTCCGGCCACCTGGGCCAGCAGATGTTCGAGAAGTGGTTCCAGCACCGCGATTCCGTCCTTCACCCCACCCGGCGAGCCCGGCAGATTGACGATCACCGTGCGCCGGGACAATCCGGCAACACCCCGGCTCAGTGCTGCGAGCGGGAATTTCGCGGTGCCACGCTGCCGGATCGCCTCGGCAATGCCGGGCAATTCCCGATCCAGCACCGCGAGAGTCGCTTCCGGCGTCGCATCGGTGGGCGACGCCCCGGTGCCGCCGGTACTGATCACCAGCGCGGGCTCGCCCGCCAGCGCGTCGGAGAGTCCGTCCGCGATATCGGCATCAGCGTAAATCAGCGGTCCTCGCACCGAGAATCCCTGCTCCTCGAGCCACTTCACGAGTACCGGCCCGGTGGTGTCCACCCGCGTGCCCGCCGCCGCACCGGTCGACGCGACGACCACGGCCGCCGTCCGCCCCGCACCCGCAGCGCCCGCCGAGATGACCGTCGAGTTCGCAGCCCCGCCCGCAGCCGTTGTCACCGCGGTCACGGTGTCCACCGGATCGGTCGCAGAGTTCGCGGTGGTGCTGGAACTTCCCGGCTGGGTGGTGTCGGCGTGATGGTCGTGCCCGGCCTGGTCGGCGGACTGTGAAACTTCGTCCGTCCGTACCCAATGTCCGTGCTTACCACCATCTTTGGTGAGCACCCGCACCCCGTGCAGGGAGGCGGACGGATCGACCGCCTTGATCATGTCGTGCAGCGTGAGCCCGGCGACCGCGACCGCGGTGAGCGCTTCCATCTCGACCCCGGTGGGCCCCTTGGTCTTAGCGACGGCTTCGATGGTGATCGTGGTGTCGGTGAACCCGAAGCTCACATTCACCGAGGAGAGCGCCAGCTGATGGCACAGCGGAATCAGCTCGGATGTCTTCTTCGCGCCATTGATGCCCGCCAGCCGGGCGGTGGTCAGCACATCGGCCTTGGGCATCCCGTCGGCGCGCACCAGCCGCACCACCTCCGCGGTGGTGTGCAGCTCACCGGCCGCAACCGCGACCCGTGCCGTGTCCGTCTTCGTACTCACATCGACCATGCGAGCGCGACCTTCCCGGTCGACGTGGGACAACTCACTCATAACTCCAGCCTGGCACAGCCGTCCCCGCGAGGTCGCGCGGGGGATCCCGGGGCAGGATCACTGAGTGCGCGGGCCGCCCGCACCTCCGCCGGTCGTCATGGCGACGGCGGTCGTATGGCCGGCGGCCGGATAGGGCGCTACCACGCGCAGGGAGGGATCGGTGCAGGTCTCATCCCCAGCTGCGCAGGAATGACCGCTTCCGCGCGGGCCGAGGTGCGGTGTGGACAATGCCGACGCCGACTTGATGTCGCCTCGGCCGGGTGCGTGGGTGGTGCTAGAGCGGCCAGGTGCGGACGAGGGAGCCGGGGGGCAGGTCGGTGGTGGCGGCCGGGATGTCGATCAGGACGTTGGCATGGGCCATGGCGGCAATGAGGTGCGAGCCTTGGCCGGAGGTGAGCTCTACGCCGTGGTCGGTGGTGCGGCCGCGCAGGAACTGGCGTTTGCCGGCAGGGGAGTGGACCGGATCACGCAGGGGCAGTGCGGAACTGGTGATTTCGGGTAGGCCGGTCAGGGCGCGCAGGATCGGGCGGGCGAAGACCTCGAAGGACACCATGGTGCTCACCGGATTGCCGGGGAAGCTCAGCACCGGGATGCCGTCGATCACGCTCAGACCCTGCGGACCGCCGGGTTGCATGGCGACATGGCCGAACTCGCCGCCGAGTGGGGTGAGCACATCCTTGACGACCTCGAAGTCGCCCATGGACACACCGCCGGAGGTGAACACCACGTCAGCGGCGGTGACGGCCTCGTCGAGGCGGCGGCGGAACTCCTCCGGATCATCGGTGGAGTGCGTCAGCGATACGACCTCGGCGCCATTGTCTTCCAGCGCCGCGGCCAGCGCGATGCCATTGGAGTTGTAGATCTGGCCCGGCAGCAGGCGCAGCCCGGCCTGCACCAGTTCGTCACCGGTGGTGATCACGGCCGCCCGCACCTTCCGGCGCACCGGCAGTTCGGCCAGGCCGACCGCCGCCAATGCCGCGATATGCCGGGGCCGCAGTACGGTTCCGGCCGCGGCCAGCAGCTGCCCGGCCCGGACATCGGTCCCGGGTTCGCGCACGAAATCCCCTGTGGCGCGGCCTCGTTCGATGGTGACCGTATCCCCGTGGGACCGCGTGTGCTCCACCGGCACCACACAATCCGCGCCCTGCGGAATCGGCGCTCCCGTCATCACTTTCATGGCCGCGCCCGCGGGAAGCACCGGCGCACCGGTGTTTCCGGCCGCCACCACACCCGCCAGCGGCAGCGTGGCAGGCACGATCGCCACCGAATCCGCCAGCACCGCGTACCCGTCCATCGACGAATTGCGGAACATCGGCAGATCCAGGGGAGAGTACACATCCTGGGTCAGCCGCCGCCCGAGCGCATGCGCCATCGGAACCGGCTCCGTCTCGCGTCCGGCGAGCGGTCGCAGCAAATCCTCGATGCGTTGCCGGTGGTCTTCGACGGAGCGGGCCGGGGTCAGAGTGTGCCGGGAACTCATGCCGGTGAGCCTATACGCGCGCGCCGAGAGCGGAACCTTGCCGCCGGACCGGGCAGGGGGTTGCGCGGGCGGACATAATGGTCCCATGACTGTGGTCGCTATGGGGATGCCCGCCGTACGCAGCGGGCGACCTTCGATGGACGGCCGCCCCGACACTCCATACCTGGTGGATCGTTTCGGCCGCACCGCACGCGACCTGCGAGTTTCCATTACTGAGAAGTGCTCGCTGCGGTGTACCTACTGCATGCCGGAAGAGGGTTTACCGCCCATTCCGGCCGATGAGCTGCTCACCAGCGCCGAGATCGTGCGCCTGGTCGTGCTCGCGGTGCGTGAGATGGGTGTTCACGAGGTCCGCTTCACCGGCGGGGAACCGCTCATGCGCCATGACCTGGAGAAGATCATCGCGGGCTGCCGGGCCGAACTGCCGGATACGCCCCTGGCCATGACCACCAATGGCATCGGCCTCGAGCATCGCGCCCGGAAACTCGTCGCGGCCGGGCTGAACCGCATCAATGTCTCCCTCGACACCGTCGATCGCGAGGGGTTCGCGCGCCTCACCCGGCGGGACCGGCTCGATTCGGTATTCGCCGGTATCCGCGCTGCCCGGGCGGCCGGTCTGACGCCGATCAAGGTCAATGCCGTGCTCATGCGGGAGAACCTTCCCGGTGCCGCCGACCTGCTGCAATGGTGTATCCAGGAGGGCTGCGAACTCCGCTTCATCGAGGAGATGCCGCTCGATGCCGATCACGAGTGGGCGCGCGCGAACATGATCACCGCGGCCGAACTGCTCGAGGTGCTCGGCACTCGCTTCACGCTGACCGAGGCCGGCCGTGAGGACCCCTCCGCGCCCGCCGAACGCTGGGAGGTCGACGGCGGCCCGGCAACCGTCGGCATCATCGCCTCGGTGACGCGCAGCTTCTGCGGTGACTGCGATCGCACCCGCCTCACCGCGGACGGCCGAATTCGCTCCTGTCTGTTCAGCGATCAGGAGTACGACGTCCGCGCGGCCCTGCGCTCGGAGGCGACCGACGACGATATCGCTGCGCTGTGGCGCGGTGCCATGTGGAACAAGTGGGCCGGCCACGGCATTGCCGAGGCCGGTTTCGTCCCGCCCGAGCGAACGATGGGAGCCATCGGTGGTTGAGGTCCGCTATTTCGCCGCCATTGCCGATGCGGTCGGCAAACCCGGCGAACTCCTGGATCTCCCCGCCGGATCCACCATCGCCGATCTGCGTGCCACCATCACCGCGACCTACGGCCCGAAACTCGAACCGATGCTCGCCGTCTGCGCCTACCTGATCGGCGACGAGCTCACCCGGGACACCACGACCCCCCTGACCCCCCGCGTCGACGTCCTACCCCCATTTGCGGGCGGCTGACCCCTCCAGGTCATCTGACCAGCAAATATGTAGGTAACGCCCCGTGGGCCGCCCCGATATCCGGACTGTCCAGTCCGACGATTCGGGAGGTTTCGCTGTGGCGCGACTGTTGCCCGCTCTACTCATCGGCGTATTCATCATCGCCGCCGTCGCTCTAGCCAATGACGTTTCACTGACAACCCTCCACTGCGGAATTGCCCGCCTCCCCGCACCTTCAACACACGGCTGAGAGCTGATCCGCCTCGACTTGTCTTGGATGCTCGCCCGTTTCGCACGTGCGGCGTCGGTCGAGTGCAGCACCGATTTCGGCCCTCACGAGATCGTGACAACTGATCTCGTGAGGGCCGGGTAACTCATCGGGTACATCCACAATCGGTGTCGCGCCTAACCGCCGGCACACGTGCGGTACGGGATACGGCTTTCAGCTGTGCGCTGAAGGTGCGGAGCGGCGGACCAGCGTTACTTCCACCAGGTGTCGTGCGGGGTGACCGGGACGGTGCGCTTGTGGCGGGTGTTCTGGAAGATCGATTCGACGCGGTCGGCGACTTCCTGGTCGACGTCCTTGCCTTCGAGGTAGTCGTCGATCTGGGAGTACTTGAGGCCCAGGGCTTCCTCGTCCGGGAGGGCGGGGCGGTCGTCCTCGAGGTCGGCGGTGGGGACCTTCTGCCAGACGCTCGGCGGGGCGCCGAGTTCCTGGAGCAGGGCGGCGCCCTGGCGCTTGGTGAGTCCGGTGAGCGGGGTGATATCGACTGCGCCGTCACCGAATTTGGTGAAGAAGCCGGTGACGGCCTCGGCGGCGTGGTCGGTGCCGACAACGAGCAGGTTCAGCTGACCGGCGATCGCGTACTGCAGCACCATGCGCTCGCGAGCCTTGATATTGCCGCGCACGAAATCACGCAGTCGTGTTGCGCCGCCGAGCAATTCGTCGATGCCATAGGCGGATTCCTCGGCGGCGGCGTCGGCGCTCGGCTTGACGTTCACCGTGATGGACCGGTCGGGCTTGATGAAGCGTAGCGCGATCTGCGCATCCTTCTCATCGGCCTGCTTGCCGTAGGGCAGTCGCACGGCGACGAAGGTCGTCTCGCGGCCTTCCGCGCGCAGTTCCTCGGAGGCGATCTGGCACAGCCGCCCGGCCAGTGTGGAGTCCTGGCCGCCGCTGATGCCGAGCACAAAACCTGTCGCCGGTGTCGATCGTAGATAGTCCTTGAGGAAGTCGATGCGCCGCCGCACTTCGGTTTTCGGTTCGATGGCCGGCAGTACGCCTAATTCGGCGATGATCGCTTCGCGCAGGTTGCCCATGAGGGGACACTCTACTGCGCGGTCGCCGGGACGACGCGGCGGACGAGGGCCTCCCAATTGTCGCCGACCTGCCGCAGAGTGAAGCCGAGTACTCGAATCTGATGCAGCACCAGTGCGGCGTCGAGCGGAGCCAGCAGCGCGTCCGCGAGCAGCGAGATCTCACCGGGCGCCCCGGCCTGCCGCAACAGGATCGAGACGTGCGTTTTTGTCAGCTGATAGGGCGCATTGCCGAAGCGTTCGGGCCGGTCGGTGGCCGCGCGCAGCACATCGCCCTCGATCTCGGTGAAGGACAGTCGCGCTCGTCCGTAGGCGAGCAGCCGATCCAGCGGCGGCGCTCCGGGGCCCAGCGGCGGCGGCCCGAACATGTAGGCGCCCTGTAGGTTTCGATCCGATTCGTCGAGCAGCGCGTACATCAGCCCGGCCCGATTGCCGAAGCGCCGGAATACCGTGCCCTTGCCGACTCCGGCGTGTTTGGCGACCGCGTCCATGGTGACCGCATCCGCGCCGAACTCCCGGACGAGCTCGGCGGCCGCGTCCAGCAGTAGCTTTCGATTGCGTGCGGCATCGGCGCGCTCGGTGGGTCCGCCATCGGCGAGCGTCACCGGCGGTCCGACGCCCAGCCCCGGACCGCTGATACTGATGCCCGTCGTCCCGGGAGGGATGCCCGTTGTCACTGTGCCGACCCCTTTGTCGCGTGGGTGAATGGATATCGCGTGGGTAAATGGACCGTGGTCCGTTTAATGCTACCGCACCGCATTCTTTCGGCAGGGTATGACGCAGGTCATGTCGCGACGCCCGCACCTCCGGGAATGCAAACGGACCGCAGTCCGGTTAACCTGTGATGAATCAGCCGCCACCGGCAGCGCCAATCCAGTACGCAGGAGTGATCACCATGTCGCAGACTCGCCTTCTCGCCCTCGTCGGCAGCCTCCGCGCCGCCTCGATCAATCGCCGCCTCGCCGAGGCCGCCGCCCAGACCGCCCCCGAGGGTGTCGAGATCACCCTTTACGAGGGCCTCGGCGATATTCCTTTCTACAACGAGGATCTCGATGTAGAGGGTCGGGTCCCGGCCGCCGCGGCCGCGCTGCGCGCCGCTGTCGCAGCCGCCGACGGTCTGCTGCTGCTGACCCCCGAATACAACGGCACGCTGCCCGCCGTCCTCAAGAACGCCATCGACTGGGCCTCCCGCCCGTACGGCGCCGGTGCGCTGAAGGGTAAGCCGACCGCCGTGGTCAGCGCGTCCATCAGTTCGAACGCCGCCAAGTGGTCGCACGGCGATGCGGTCAAGGCGCTGGGTGTCGCGGGCGCGACCGTGGTCGAGGAGGCTTCGCTGCACTTCGGCACCATCGGCCAGCGTTTCGTCGAGACGCATCCGTCCGACGACGCCGAGGCGCTGACCCAGCTGGCCGCCTCCGTGCGCCTGCTGGTGGAGTCGGTGAGGGCGAAGTCGAACGCCTGACGGTAAATATTTGGCAACCATTCCGATCGCTCACTGAATACAGCGCGATGCCACGGGTTTTCGGCCGTGGCATGCCGCTATTTCGGACACTTCTGAGCTAACTTCAGTTGATGAAGCTACCGAGTGGCAATTCTGCCTGGAGTCGGTGTTGCTTGGCTGCCGCGCTCGCTGTCTCGGCCGTCACGGTGGCGGTCACCGCGGCCGATGCCGGTGCGCAATCGAATGTGCGCCTCTATCTGGGCAATTGGGCCGGATACGTGGTGAAGGGCGATTTCCGAGAGGTCAGCGCGACCTGGACGCAGCCGGAGATCGACTGTCGCAATCCGGGCACGCTGCAGCGTGTGGTGCCGTGGGTGGGCCTGAACGGCGCGACCGGACTCGACGGGCATGTGGCGCTGCCGCTCATGCAGACCGGCGTCGAATCGCTCTGTGCCAGTGACGCGGCCTTCTATGCGGCGCTGCCCGGTCTGCAATTGGAGGACGCGGCGGCGAGTCTGTCCTACGCCGACCCGCACCTGTCGGGTCTGGTGATGCGGGCCGGCGATCAGGTGTCGAACGCGCTCAGCGGTGTGATGGACGGCGTCTGCGCCCTCCCGCTGCTCGGCGGATTGTGTACTCCCGAAAGGGATGTGGACGCCTGGTGGGAGGGGTACCCCGCACCGCCGGTCAGTTATGACGATGTCACGACACAACCCGGCGATGTCATGCACTCCACGGTCGGCTGGGACGGGCACAACTACACCATGACGCTGGAGAACCGCACCAAGAATTGGGTGCGCAGTACGGTGCAGCCCTCGGACACGCCCGCGCGCACGGCCGAGATCGTGGTGGAGGGTCACCTCGACGCGGCCCTGCCGGGTTTCGCGCCGATCACCTTCGCCGATGTCGAGATCGACGGCAAACCGCTGTCGGCCTACGACGCGCAGACCTACGGCATTGCCGCCACCAACCGGCTGCTCGCTCCCGGTCCGGTCGATGGTTCGCGCTTCGCGATCGGCTGACGCCGCCGTGTTCAGCACTGCCGCACAGCGCATATCTGTACCGGACAGGGTTCATGCGGGCTGTTCGGTACAGACACGGGCTGTGCGGTTCGGTTCGGGGTGCGACACGCCGGGGCGGACGCGATCTTCCGGATTTTTCGGGCGCGGGATCGGTGCTGTGGTCACTCCCGGAGCCACCGGCGCTCGAGTCGCGTGTGGCTCGCGTGAAGGCTGTTGATCAGGGTGAATGGCGTGTTTGCTGGGAATGTGCTGAAGGCTGAAAATGTGATCTGCGCCTCAGTTGTGTCAGCTTGCGAATCGAGCGTCCTGGCACTTCGTTCATATGAATTTCACCTTTGTGAGTCGCAACATGTCGTGTCGGAAGATTCTGTCGGCCACTAGGTGTAGTGTCTTGGGAGCTGGAAGGGCATGCGGCGGGACCCTGGAGGGGAGCTGCACGACCTGGGATTTCGGTTCCGCTTCCAGGGGTTTGCGCACTTACAACATGGTTCTTGTTTCAGCCGTGCACAGCATCGGATCTAAGGCAAGGAGAAGGGGATACCAATGACCATCACCGTTTACACCAAGCCCGCTTGTGTCCAGTGCAACGCCACCTACCGCGCGCTCGACAAGGCCGGTGTCCCCTACGACATCATCGATATTTCCGAGAACCCCGAGGCGCGCGATTACGTGATGGCCCTGGGCTACCTGCAGGCCCCCGTCGTCGTCGCCGGTGACAATCACTGGTCGGGCTTCCGCCCGGATCGCATCAAGGCGCTCGCCGACGCTGTCGCCGTCGCCTAGCGGGCCCGGGACCGCCGATCGGGGTCGGCGGCCTCCGCGGGTTCCTTCGGACGAGAGGAGGGGGACATGGCCGAGTTGTCCACGCAGACAGCGAATCTGGTCTACTTCTCCAGCGCATCGGAGAACACGCACCGCTTCGTGGAACGGCTGGGAGTCCCCGCCGTCCGCATACCGCTACATACCGCCGACTCTCTGCGTGTCGACGAACCCTATGTGCTGATCGTTCCGACGTATGGCGGCGGTCGGCACGTACTGGGTGGTGCGCGATCCGATAAGGAATTCGTCCCCCGTCAGGTGGCCAAGTTTCTCAACGATCCGCACAACCGCGCGCTCCTGCGCGGCGTCATCGCAGCCGGCAATACGAACTTCGGCGATACGTACTGCTTTGCGGGCGAAGTGATTTCGCGTAAATGCGCAGTGGAGTACCTGTACCGCTTCGAACTCATGGGAACTGCTGAGGACGTCGAGCGCGTCCGAGAGGGATTGGGATTGTTTTGGCAACGACAACCGCACCGGTCGGAAAGACTGCCCGCGTAGAACGCACCGTGAGTGGCGAGCCCACCGCGGGCATGGACTACCACGCGCTCAACGCGATGCTGAACCTGTACGGCCCGAACGGCGAGATCCAGTTCGAGAAGGATCGCGAGGCCGCGAACCAGTACTTCCTGCAGCACGTCAATCAGAACACTGTCTTCTTCCACAACCTGGACGAGAAGCTCGACTACCTCGTCAAGGAGAACTATTACGAGACAGAGGTTTTGGACCAGTACAGCCGCGACTACATCAAGCGACTGTTCCAGCAGGCGTACGCCAAGAAGTTCCGCTTCCCGACCTTCCTGGGCGCGTTCAAGTACTACACCTCGTACACGCTGAAGACCTTCGACGGTAAGCGCTATCTGGAGCGTTTCGAAGATCGCGTGTGCATGGTGGCGCTGACGCTGGCCGCCGGTGACGAGGTGCTCGCCGCCGAACTGGTCGAGGAGATCATGTCCGGCCGTTTCCAGCCGGCCACCCCGACCTTCCTCAATTCGGGCAAGAAGCAGCGCGGTGAACCGGTGTCCTGCTTCCTGCTGCGCATCGAGGACAATATGGAGTCCATCGGGCGCTCCATCAACTCCGCGCTGCAGCTGTCCAAGCGCGGCGGCGGTGTTGCCCTGCTGCTGAGCAATATTCGTGAGACCGGCGCGCCGATCAAGAAGATCGAGAACCAGTCCTCGGGTGTCATCCCGATCATGAAGCTGCTCGAGGATTCCTTCTCCTACGCCAACCAGCTCGGTGCGCGTCAGGGTGCGGGCGCGGTCTACCTGCAGGCCCACCACCCGGACATCTACCGCTTCCTGGACACCAAGCGCGAGAACGCGGACGAGAAGATCCGCATCAAGACGCTCTCGCTGGGTGTGGTCATTCCGGACATCACGTTCGAGCTGGCGAAGAAGAACGAGGACATGTACCTGTTCTCGCCGTACGACGTGGAGCGCATCTACGGCGTGCCGTTCGCCGATATCAATATCACCGAGAAGTACTACGAGATGGTCGACGACAAGCGGATTCGCAAGTCGAAGATCAAGGCGCGCGAGTTCTTCCAGACCATCGCGGAGCTGCAGTTCGAGTCGGGTTACCCGTACATCATGTACGAGGACACCGTGAACCGGGCGAACCCCATCAAGGGCAAGATCACCCACTCGAACCTGTGCTCGGAGATCCTGCAGGTCTCGACGCCGTCGCTGTACAACGACGACCTGACCTACTCCAAGGTGGGCAAGGACATTTCGTGCAATCTGGGTTCGCTGAACATCGCGAAGACCATGGATTCGCCGGACCTGGCCAAATCGATCGAGACCGCGATTCGCGCGCTGACCGCTGTTTCGGATCAGACGCACATCTTCTCGGTGCCCTCGATCGAACAGGGCAACAACGAATCGCATGCCATCGGCCTCGGGCAGATGAACCTGCACGGGTACCTGGCGCGGGAGCACGTGCACTACGGGTCCGAAGAGGGCGTCGATTTCACCAACATCTACTTCTATACCGTTGCGTACCACGCGGTCCGGGCGTCGAACCTGATCGCCAAGGAGCGCGGGCAGTACTTCGGCGGGTTCCCGGAGTCCAAGTACGCCACCGGTGAGTACTTCGACAAGTACACCGACAAGGCGTGGGAGCCTGCCACCGACCGCGTCCGCGAGATCTTCGCCGACGCCGGCGTGCACGTCCCCACCCAGGACGATTGGCGCGAGCTCAAGGCGTCGGTCATGGAGTACGGCATCTACAACCAGAACCTGCAGGCCGTCCCGCCGACCGGTTCCATCTCCTACATCAACCACTCGACCAGCTCGATCCACCCGGTCGCCTCGAAGATCGAGATCCGCAAGGAAGGCAAGATCGGCCGCGTCTACTACCCGGCCCCCTACCTGACCAACGAGAACCTCGAATACTTCCAGGACGCCTACGAAATCGGCTTCGAGAAGGTCATCGACACCTACGCCGCCGCCACCCAGCACGTGGACCAGGGCCTGTCGCTGACACTGTTCTTCAAGGACAGCGCCACCACCCGCGACGTCAACCGCGCCCAGATCTACGCCTGGCGCAAGGGCATCAAGACCCTCTACTACATCCGCATCCGCCAAATGGCTTTGGAGGGAACCGAAGTCGAGGGCTGCGTGAGCTGCATGCTGTAACCCCAGCAACATCAAGGGCGCCACCAGTGAAAACTGGTGGCGCCCTTCGCTTATCGACAGCTATTGGTATCAGCTCTACTCGGTCTGCTTGGGATGGCCGCAACCTGCTTTCGTAATCCAGACTATGCGCTTGTCGGGATCGGGGCAGTACCAGATCCGGCCACTCGCTGTAACCTCGTACTGCCATTGTTCGAATGTGTTTCCGCCTATCGCGCGGGAGCCGAATACATTGTGGAGCTTGTGCTGCCGGTGCGGGTTGGCTGGAGTCGTCGGCTGCTCGGTGAGCACAATCCATGCCTCCCAAGTGTTCGATCGGGCGCTCCGGCACAGGTCTTCCCAGCCCTGTGCGGCATCTGATGTCGCAAAGCGTGCTTCCCATGCGCCTGGTCGGCCCGGTGGCGCAACGCGATCACCCCTCTTGGCTGTCATCCGCCGCCTCTCCCACAGGTTCGGGTACCGGCCCGAAGTCTCCCTCTATCGGGCCGGTCAGGCTGGCTGCGAGCACGGGGTCGGCGAAAATGGCTGCAGTGCTGCGCCATTCGATGACGGTCTGGGTGAGAATGGACCACTCGCCGAGTTCCGCCGACGCTTGGAATGCCCTCGCGAAGTCCTTCACGAATTCTGCCTGGGCGTCCGCCGGCATGACATCAACCCACGGAAACTCATCCAGCAATGCGGCGGCCGCAATGTCGTGCGGCAGATGGGAGAGGACGTTCCTGAGTGCGCGCGCGGCGGTAATAGATCCCTCGGAGGTAGCCTCCGCACGGTCCTCGCGGATCAGCAGCAGGGGTGCCCCGTCGCGGCGGCGAACCCGCACCGTCCCCTGATCGGCTAGTTGTGCGACCTGCTTGGGATCACGCTGTAGCTCGCTCCACTGAACCTCGGTAACCACGACGACCCCTTCGGATTGTGGGTGTGACCTCGATGCCTGCCCAGCCCCCTCATCGTAGCGACACTTCTGAACTTTTTCAGAACTCTTTCACTCCGGGTCTCATCCTCGTGCCGCTGGATCACCAATGAAGGCCCTGCAGTTCTCGACTTCGAGTCGGCCGCACTGCCGCCCGCTCCCACCGGTATTCGGATGATCACCGCGCTCGACGGCGATCCGGTGGCCTATGCCGCGCCGCACGGGCAGACCCTGGAGTGGTTCGGCTCAGTGGGGTAGGGGTGCGGACCGGCCGGTTCGTACAGTGCTGTGGCCGGTCCCGGCCCTGGTGGACCGCATTTGTGAAGTGTCCAAGAGGTGTCGCGCATGGTTTCGGAGGTGGCGTGCCGTCGCTACGCTCGACCTGGTCACGGCATCGAACATCAGGTGCTGCGCGGTCGATACCGTGGCTGGAAACCGAATCGGGACAAGAGCTTCGGAGGTGAGGCCGGGTCCTTCCCTGCCCCCGCAACGAAGGACTGCTGCGAATTCGACACCTCCGGTGCGGCACTGCCGCATTCCCAGCCGGAGGAGTGCCCGCCGAGTGGACGCCCTCGCATCTGCTCGGTGGGTTTCCGCATGTCGCAATGGGTTTCCGGGCATTCCTGAAGTTTGTGACCGGCAACAGCGCGTGAGGTCGAAAACCGTGGGTACCCCAAGTCTTATCCGGAACCGAATGTGCAGCAGCGTGATCGGGCCTACATTCGGTCCCCTCACGCCGGGACCAGCATCAGGAGCCACCGTGCCGTACGAACCGATCGATATCAGCCACCGACCCACCCGGGCGGCGGCGTGACGCGGCGGGCGGCGCTGGCCGGGACCGCGGTCGCGCTGGCCCTGGTGGCGGGCCTGCCGGGCGCCACGCTGGGCAGCGGTGTGGTGCCTACGCGAATCGTCCTGCAGTCGGTGGCATTTCCCGTGGACGCGATCGGACCGCACTGGGAGCAGGTGGATGTCCCCTCCGCGGCCATGGGCCGCACCGTTACCGTGGATGTCCTGCGCGGCGCGGGCGCCGGACCCCGCCCGACCCTCTATCTCCTGGACGGCGTTGACGCCAGCAAGGTTTCGGACTGGCTGACCAAGGGCAGCGTGGCGGACTTCTTCGCCGACAAGCCCGTCGACGTGGTGCTGCCGACCGGCGGCACCGGCAGCATGTACAGCGATTGGGACAGCCCGGATCCCGCCCTGGGCTGGAACCGCTGGGAGACCTTCCTGACCGCGGAGCTGCCGGGCGTCATCGAGCCCTACCTGCACTCGAACGGTCAGCGCGCCGTCGCGGGCGTGTCGATGGGCGCGCAGGGCGCGATGATGCTCGCGCACCGGCATCCCGGCTTCTACCGGGCCGTAGCGGGTTTGAGCGGCTGCTACTCCACCATGGATGTCATCGGTGCGGCGGTCACCACCATCACCGTGGCCTCGCGCGGCGGCAATGTGACCAATATGTGGGGGCCGCCCGGTACGCCGGAATGGCGTGAGCACGACAGCACCGTGGGTGCGGAAGCCCTGCGCGGCACGGTGATCTACCTCTCGGCCGGATCCGGTATGCCCACTCCCAGTGATCTGTCCGATATCGCGGCCGCCCGGGACGTCATGGGGGCGCTGAAGGAGGCGGGCGGCGGTGTCGCCTTGGAGGCGGGGGCCCGGGCCTGTACCGAACAATTCGCACAGCACCTGAGCGACTTGGGAATTCCCGCCACCGTGCATTACGAGGATGCGGGAATTCACGATTGGGAGGACTTCGCGGCCCAAATCGGCCCGGCGTGGCAGACCCTGGAAACGGCGTTCGAGTCAGTGCCGCAGGCCGTTCCGAGGTAGCCGGCGCAGGCCCGGCCGAATGCGGCCGTCCACGGTGACGATCAGTCCCGCGCGCACGGCCGCCGCGGTGAAGTCGGAGGCCTCGGGCCAGGTGGCCGCGTACTCCATGGCGAGTTCGGCGCCGTCGTCCGGCCCGCCGAGATAGACGGTGACCCGGTGGGTGAGGGCTTCTCCGGAGCTGTCGAACACGGTTTTATTCGCAGCAGTGCTGGTCATAGCGGTGCTCCTCGTCAATGGTGCGGTGGAGATCCGCTGCCGGAACGGCGGCTGAACTCTCTGTAACCGACCGTAACTGGAACCTGTTGCTGCTGAACGCGATCCGAGTTCGGCTTGGAAACCTCACAACATTCAGCCCGCCTGATATGTGCGCGCGACCAGCGCGGATCGCAGATACCAGAGTCCGGCCGCCTGGGTCGGATCGAATCCGGTCAGCTGACCGATGCGCTTGAGCCGGTAGTCCACGGTATTGGTGTGCACGTGCAGAATTCGCGCGGTGCGCTGCCGGTTGAGGTTATTGCTGATGTGCGTCCGCAGCGTCTCCAGCAGTTCCGGATGCGCGTCGAGCGAATCGAGCAGTGAGCCGAGATGATCGCGGCCCGGCCCCGGCCGGGTGAGCTGATACTCGAGCGCCAGTTCGTCGAAACGGAACAGCCCGCGGGTCAGGCGCAGCCGGTGCACGATATCGAGCAGTTCGTGCGCCTGGTCGGCGGCGTCCGGAATCTGTTGCGGCGTAGCCGAAACCATGGTCGCGGCAATCGGCACCCGCGCCGCCCGCGAGAGCCGCTCGATCAATTCGTCGAGCTGCTCATCGGGAAGTTCGTTGGAGGGCACCAGAATCGTGCCGCCGTCCACACTCAGCAGCGACAGCACCTTGCCGGCGTACTTGGTGGCGAGTTCGGCCTGCAGCCGGCGCAGCTTCCGCCGCGCCACCACCGCACCCTCCACGGTCGGCGAATGCTCCTCCGGATGCTCCGGAATCGATACGGCCAGTACGTGATACGAGTCGGCGATCTCGATACCGCATTCGCGAACCATGGTGGAGGTGCTGTGCCCGCCCAGCAGTGCCGAGGTGAGCGTGTGCACGGCGGTGTGGTGTTCGCTGACCACCGAGCGCAGTTCGCGCACATAGGCCCGCGAGACCGCGGAGGTCATCCGGTCCAGCAGTTCCATCACCATTTTCGCGCCGCCCATGATGTTGTCCACATCGGCGACGGCGATGACGAATTCGGCATCCCCGTCGGGCCCGCTGCGCTGCAGATGCCGCGGCATGGCACCGGTGATCACCAGATCGGAGCCGATCTTGAAGCCCTCGTGGATGGCATGGTGAATGGTGTCGATGGGTATGCCCTCGCGCGCCCACTGGGCCGCGGCCTCCTCCAGCCGCTTGGTCTTCTCCGGCAGGTCCTGCCCATCGAGCATGCCCACCGCCAGTTCCAGGCACACGCGGGTGATGGTGGTGACATCACCGTGAATGGCGTCGCCCGGCAGTGTCCCGCACGGTGCGACGGTTTCGACGAAGTGCCCGACCATATGCCGTGCCAGTCCGCGCACATCCTGCAGTGGCGACGACATCGGCGTACCCGAGATAATGAGCCCGGTGCGGGCCGGATTGTCGACGGACATCGGCGACTCCTCCAACCTCCGGAGGCAGTGCCTCCGGTCACGGAACGATAACGCATACCGGGCGGCCCGTGGTGAGGTTGCTTTCGCATTGTGATCGACCGCAGCGGCAAGCCCCGACTTCCGTGACTTCTCACAACGGCCCCGGTCCGCTACTGGAGATGTCCGACGTCGTTGTACTTGAGCAGGCGTAATCCCGAATGGTCCCGCTCCCACCGGCTGATCGAGGCATTGGCGAGCTGATTGCTCTCGATCTTCAGAATGGTGGATTCGTCCAGGTCGTCCAGGATATAGCGGACCATGACGATCACCAGATCGTGCGCGAAAACCAGGACGTGCCCCTCCAACTCGGGCAGTAGCGTCCGCAGCCGCAGCGCCACATCGGTCCACGCCTCACCGCCCGGCGGCCGATAGTAGAAGCGGCCCATCAGTTCCCGCGCGGCCGCCTCCGCCGGATACCGGCGCTGCACGCCCAGTTCGGTCAGCCCGCCCAGCAGGCCCTGCTCTCGATCCCGCAACCGCTCATCGACCCGCACCGCGGGAGCCCGCCCGGCCCGCAAGGCGATCTCGGCGGTTTCGAGTGCCCGCACGTACGGCGAACACAGCACCGCATCCACCGAGTCCCACTGCCGCGCCAGCCACTTCCCGACCGCGCCCGCCTGCGCCCGGCCCAGATCGGAGAGCGGAATGTCGGAATCTCGTAGTCCTGGACCGGATTCCTCCGCCCCCGCCGTTATCGCCTCCGCCAGCGCCGCATTCCCGGCACTCTCCCCGTGCCGAACCATCGTGAGCGACTCCAACATCAGTACTCTCTCCGTTCCGCCGATACCGCACTCCATGTTGCGCCGAATCCGATCCAGCTGGGGTGATTCGACGTGCACACATTGGGGCCATACCCGGCTACGGCGTTTCAGCGTCCGGATCGCCGCGAAGTGATAGAGCTCGCCTTCACCGATCCGGGGGGATCAGATACGCACTGCGGCCGGGACGCCGACGGTGATGTCGGCGGGAGGGAGCCAGAGGGTGGCGATCGTGCCGCCGCCCACGGCGGGTTCGATGGAGGCATTGCCGCCGTGGGCCTGGGCCACCCAGGCGACGAGGGCGAGGCCGATGCCATTGCGGCCGGAGCGGCCGGCGGTCCCGCGGTCGAAGGGGCTGGCGGACATGACCGGGTCGACGCCGGGGCCGTGGTCGCGGACGCTGACCCGGCCCTCGGCGATATGGACTTCCACGGGGGCGGAACGGTTTACGGCGCCGTGGGTCAGGCCGTTCTCCAGCATGTTCCGGATGGCGAGGCCGAGGAGCTGGGGGTCGCCCACCACGACGGTAGGGGTGGGCGGTGACGGTGATGCGGTCATCGGCCGCTTCCTCGGCGACCGCCTCGGCCAGCTGGTCCAGGCGCAGCAGGGTGCGCTCGAGTTCGGCTATGCCGGTTTGCATTCGGGCGCGCGCGAGCAGGCCGGTGACCAGGCGGGCCATGCGGTCGGCCAGTTTGCGGGCCTCGGCCAGAGTCTGTTGCACCTCTTCGGGTTTGGGGCGCGATTCGGTGAGCAGCTTCAAAGTGGTCAGGGGGGTGCGCAATTCGTGTGCGGCATCACCGAGGAACTGCTCGTGCTCGTCGAGCAGGCGCAGCGCCTGGCGGAGACTGCGCCCGGAGAGCAGATAGGCGGCCGCGGTGGACAGCAGCACCAGCAGGCTGCCACCGATTGTCAATGCCCACAACAGCATTCGATGCTGACCGGGATTGTCCATGGACTCGCTGCTGGCCAGGATGACCACGAAGTTGTCCCAGTCCGTCCAGTACACCGGCGTTCCCGCCACCCGCACCTTCCGCCCGGTGATATCGGTGGCGGTATTGAGCATGGAGGCATAGAGGTCGCCGTTGGAATGGTCCTCGGTTTGCGTGGCGAGAGTGGTGATCTCGGTATCGCTGGGCATGAGCGAGCGCAGATAGGTGTGCTCCTGCTTCCACGACTCACCCTGCTTGCGCACCAGCACGACCACCGCCGTCGGCCCCTTGGCCAGATCGTCGTCGATCACCGTCGACAGGTCCAGCACATTCTTGTCATCGTGCTGAATGGCGCGTGCCAGTCCGCCCGCCACCTTCTCCACCTGCCGGTCGGCTTCGATTGCGCGCGAATGTGAATCGATGGTCGATGCCACGAATCCGAGCGCCAGCACCGCCGTCGCGGTAATCGCGGTGACCAGTCCGGTCATCAGCCAGCGCGCCCGCCGCAGCCGGTCCACGGCGGGCAATCTATGCGAACTCATGCTGTCACCACGCGGCATGAGCGGGGGCCCTGCGTGGTTACGCGGGCTGGCGCCTCCGGGCCCTGACCGTTCATGCCGGCCCGCCGATGAGAAACCCGGTCCCGCGCACGGTTTCGATCACACAGGGCTCACCGAGCTTGCGCCGCAACTTCGCAACGACGGCATCCACCACATTCGATGCGGGCTCGGCCATTTCGTCCCAGCAGCATTCGATGAGATCGGTGCGGGTCACCACGCTGCCGAGGCGGGTCGCCATGAGTTCGAGCACGGCGAATTCCTTGGGCGTCAGGGTCAGCATGATCCCGCCGCGCGTCACTCGCCGGCGCATGAGATCGATATCGATGTCCGCCACCGCGATTCGCGAGGCGGTGGGCTGCTCCCGCCGCCGGCACAGGGCGCGCACCCGCATCACCAGTTCGGGCAGTGCGAACGGTTTGGTCAGATAGTCATCGGCGCCCTGCTCGAAACCGGCGAGCCGATCATCGAGTCCGTCGCGGCCGGTCAGCATGAGCGCGGGCATGGTGTGCCCCGCGGTCCGGGCCCCGGCGACCAGGTCCAGGCCGTCACCGTCGGGCAGGCCGCGATCGACGACCAGGCAGTCATAGCGATTGATGGCGATCTTGAAATCGGCGTCGGCGATGTCGTACGCGAAGTCGACAGCGAACCCCGCCGATCGCAATCCGGCGGTTACCTCATGACTGAGTTGCTGATCGTCCTCCAACACCAAAACACGCACAGGGCCAGACAGTAAGGCATCCAGAACAGGTGCCCAACGCATAGAACGCAGGTGGTCGCCGCGAAATGATCGGAAAATGATGGGTAAAGTCGTGAGGACGAGTCGGACGCCTCCTTGCCGAGTCCGAAATCAGCGCCGGGCATCTGGTTGGCAAACCGATTCCGGACAGGCCGGCACGACCACTGCGACCTGCTGTGACCGATTGCACGACTGCGGTTTTGCGGTCACCGGAGTGCCCGGCCACACCCTTTTCGGCATTCCCGCAGGACAGTAAGAAGACACAAGGTCTTGTGCTGGCGGATGATCTCCGCCACCAGTAGTAGTGTTCAGGTGAAGGACTTCTGGAACGGGCCGGTGTGCTGGGAAGGGTGAGTGAACAGGCGTGAAACTGATCGATCGGGTATCCGCGATCAACTGGAACCGCGTGCTTGATGAGAAGGATGCGGAGGTCTGGGATCGACTCACCGGCAACTTCTGGTTGCCGGAAAAGGTGCCGGTGTCCAACGACATTCCGTCCTGGGCGACGCTGACTCCCAGCGAGAAGCAGCTGACCATGCGGGTCTTCACCGGCCTCACCCTGCTGGACACCATCCAGGGCACCGTCGGCGCGGTCAGCCTCATCCCGGATGCGCTGACCCCGCACGAAGAAGCGGTCTACACCAATATCGCCTTCATGGAGTCGGTGCACGCCAAGAGCTACAGCCAGATCTTCTCGACGCTGTGCTCCTCCAAGGAGATCGACGAAGCCTTCCGCTGGTCCGAGGAGAATCGGAACCTGCAGCGCAAGGCCGAGATCGTGCTCGGGTACTACAACGGCGAGGATCCGCTCAAGCGCAAGGTGGCCTCCACCCTGCTGGAGAGCTTCCTGTTCTACTCCGGCTTCTATCTGCCGATGCACTGGTCCTCGCGGGCCAAGCTCACCAATACCGCCGATATGATCCGCCTGATCATTCGCGATGAGGCCGTGCACGGCTACTACATCGGCTACAAGTACCAGAAGGGCCTCGAGCTTCGGACCGAGGCCGAGCGCGACGAGCTCAAGTCCTACACCTTCGAGCTGCTGTTCGAGCTGTACGAGAACGAGGTCGAGTACACCCAGGATCTCTACGACGAGGTCGGCCTGACCGAGGACGTCAAGAAGTTCCTGCGCTACAACGCCAACAAGGCGCTGATGAACCTCGGCTACGAGGGCCTGTTCCCGAAGGACGAGTGCGACGTCAACCCGGCGATCCTGTCGGCGCTCTCACCCAATGCCGATGAGAATCACGACTTCTTTTCCGGCTCGGGCTCCAGCTACGTCATCGGCAAGGCCGTGAACACCGAAGACGAAGACTGGGAATTCTAGTCGCGGAGCTGATTTCGCTTCGCAAGTCATGAAAAACGAAGCCCGGCACTCCGATTCGCGGAGGCCGGGCTTTCGTATATCGGCTGCTCAGGGCGCCACATGCCCTCCGTTGCTCCGCACCGGGGGCGGAGCGGGTTTCGCCGGCGGCGCGGCCGGGGCCGGGGGCGGATTCAGGGCCAACTTCTGCCCCGGGTCGATTTCGTTGGGGTCGGCTCCGATGAGTTTGCGGTTGGCCGCGTACAGCTGCTCCCAGGTCTCACCGTGTGCGGCGCCGATAGCGGTGAGGTTGTCGCCGGGCTTGACGGTATAACTGTTCGCCAGGTCCGCCGCCGCTTTCGCGACTTCTGTGATGTACCCCTGATAGCTCTGATACACCTTGCCCATTGCCGTGGTAACAGACAACAGAATTGGGTCCGTGTTAGTGGCGTCGAATTTTCCGGAGTTGGGATCCGGCGGTATCAGGGGGCGCAAGAGGCTGTTCAAATCATTGATCGCGACCATAATTTCGTTGTAGTACTGGTCGTTCGCCCCCGCCATTCTTGCAGAGGCGGCGATCGCATCCTTGTCGCTGGAGGGAAATGTTGCCTCCTGAGCGGTAATCAAGCCCAGAGTCGTGTTGTACGCGCTGGCGGCGTCACCCGTGTTGCTGTCCAGGCTGGCGTAGTTCGTCGCCGTCAGTGGGTATGGGGTCACCGGTATCGGCTTCTTGGACCCGAACTGCCCGAGAATTCTCTGTGTCAGTCGCTGTGCATCGGTAATGGCGGCATTTACCTGCGGAGGCAGCAGCGACGAATTGACGATGGTGCATTCACCCGGCTGCGGTTTCGATGTCGTAGAGGCAATGGACTGAACGGGTTTGCCCGTGCCCGCAGTGGAGTACAGGGTGAGTTTTCCATCGTTGCCGATATCGATGTGCCCACCCTTACCCGTCGGCGGAGTGAGTAAGCCGAGGCCCGTCTGCGTGCCGTCCGGTCCCAAAATCTTATAGACGTCGGGCACGCCCGGGGTTTCCGCCGAATCGGCTACAACGGCATACAAGCCATTCGGCGACACCATGTAGTTGGAGTGTGCGGCGCCGCCGATCAGCTTTGTGAAGCCCGAGGCGCTGTCGTCCGTGGCAAGTGAACTGCCGAGGTTGCCCGTCGTATCATCGGGCGGCACCCGTGTCGGCGTCATCGGGTCACCGGTCGAGTATGCCCCGCAGCATTGATCCGGCCGCCGCCTTCCACGTCCGTTTCAAGGAAGTTCGGCATCACCTGGTGGCGCAGGGTGTCTCGAATCGCGCCATGTGTGGCCGCGATATCGTTCAACTGCTGCTGGCGATAGTTGACGTGATAGTCCACCAGGGCTTGCGCGCCGACCGCGCCGGCAACCCCCAATTCATCGCCCAGATTGTTCAAGTGATCGACCGGCGGGATCGCTGCCTGACCGACTTCGGCCGACCGCTGGTCGTGCAAGTTGCTGTGATGCTGCAGTTCATGCTGATCGACCACAAGCTTCTTGTTCTCGTCCGACATTTCAACTACCTGCCATCAGCCCTCGGTGTCGTGGTCACGATCAATTATCACTCGACCACGACGGCCGATATCACCAACGATGGGAACACCCGGGCGAGCCCGAATCAGCCCTTCGCGCTTGGTCTTTCGCCTTCAGCGGAAGGACCTAGCCCGTCACGTAGCCATTGAGGGACTTGCGCATATCGTCGAGCAGGGCCCGTGCGGCGGTGATGCCGGAGCCGTGCCAGATGGTGTCCTCGACGACGAAATCGCGGTTGTCGCCCACCACGCTCAGGGATTTCCAATTGTCGCTGTGCATTACCGATTCGCCGTACTTCTGGCCGTCGGCGCCGTCGAACATGACGTAGATGATGTCGCCCTCGACCTTGTTGCGGTCCGCCTCGGCGCTCAGGTTCGGGACATCGTACGAATCACCGCGCTGCGACTGCGGGCGCTGCACACCGGCATCGCCGAGCACCTGCCCGGCGAAACTGTTACCGCCTTGCACCTGAATGGATTTCACGCCGAAGCGCACGATGGACGCCTGAGAAAGGTTGGCGGCCTGCGAGTTTCCGGCGTCGCGGGCCGCAGTGCGGTAGTCGTCGAGTGCCTTGGCGGCGGCGGTCTTGCGATCGAGCGCCTCGCCGATCGCGCTGAACTGCGCCTGCCAGCCATTGTCGGCGCCGACCAGCACGGTGGGTGCGATGGCCTTCATGGCGTCGTATTCGGGGCCGTCCGAGGCCGCGCCGATAATCAGATCCGGCTTCAGCTCAGCGATTTTCGCGGTATCGGGGCTGCCGACCGCGCCGACTCCGGGAATGGCGGAGATGCCCGTGCCCAGATAGGCGGGCTGCGACGTCGGGCCGGAAATCGTTGCGGCGCCGACCACTCGCTCCCACAGACCCAGCGCGCACACGCCGTCCAGTGCGGCGGTGGAGAGCACCACCACGCGTTTCGCATCGGCCGGAACCTCGGAGGTGCCCGCCGCATGCGTGACCGTCCGGGTGCCGGAGGTCGCATCGGGGGAGCTCGGCAGTGCGCACGCCGTCCGGGTATCGCGCTCCAGCCCCACCACGCCCGCGCCCGCGATGCTGGTGGTGGTCTTCACGATCGCGCTCTCGGCGTCGTCGGAGCCTTTACTGCAGCCCGCGAGCAACCCCGCCGGTAGCACCGCCGCCGCGGCCAGAACCGCGCCCCAGGTGCGCAAACGCCGCGCGGGGGTAGGGGTGGAGGCGAACATGTTTCGGGTGGAAGCGGACTCGCGCACCGGCATGGCAGGCAGCGTACATCCGGCGACCGCGACACCCAATTACGACACAGAGTAGGAGCTGCCCGCGACCGGTGTGAGAGCACGGTTTACGATCCTTGGAGCGCTACGCCCCCCGTCGTTCGTCATGCGTCGAACCGGACGCCGGAGCACCGCGTACGAACGACCAGAAGGCACCTGTTCAGGAGGAAGAGTGACTGCCGTAGAGCCACAGCCAGTCCGTGAAGTGGAAGCGGCTCGGCCATACCCGCAACGTGTGGGTCCGAAGGGTTCGTTTATCTACAAGATGGTCACCACGACGGACCCGAAGGTTCTCGGCGTCATGTACCTCGTGACCGCCATGTCCTTCTTCCTCATCGGTGGCCTCATGGCCCTGCTGATGCGCGCCGAGCTCGCCCGACCGGGCATGCAGTTCCTGTCGCCGGAACAGTTCAACCAGCTGTTCACCATGCACGGCACGATCATGCTGCTCTTCTACGCCACCGCGATCGTGTTCGGCTTCGCCAATATCGTGCTGCCGCTGCAGATCGGCGCACCGGACGTGGCATTCCCGCGACTGAACGCATTCAGCTACTGGCTGTACCTGTTCGGCGGCACCATGGCCACCGCGGGCTTCGTGACCCCCGGCGGCGCGGCCGACTTCGGCTGGACCGCGTACACCCCGCTGTCAGACATCGTCCACAGCCCGGGCGTCGGCGCCGACCTGTGGATCCTGGGCCTGGCCGTCTCCGGTCTGGGCACCATCCTCGGTGGCGTGAACATGCTGACGACCGTGGTCTGCCTGCGCTGCCCCGGTATGACCATGTTCCGCATGCCCATCTTCACCTGGAACATCGCCGTCACCAGTGTGCTTGTGCTGCTGGCCTTCCCGCTGCTCACCGCGGCGCTGTTCGGCCTGGCGTACGACCGTCACCTGGGTGGTCACATCTATGACCCGGCGAACGGCGGTGCGCTGCTCTACCAGCACTTGTTCTGGTACTTCGGTCATCCGGAGGTGTACATCATCGCCTTGCCGTTCTTCGGCATCGTGTCCGAGATCTTCCCGGTGTTCTCGCGTAAGCCGATCTTCGGTTACACCACGCTGGTGTACGCGACGCTGGGTATCGCGGCGCTGTCCATCGCCGTGTGGGCGCACCACATGTACGCCACCGGCGCCGTGCTGCTGCCGTACTTCTCGTTCATGACGTTCCTCATCGCGGTTCCGACCGGTGTGAAGTTCTTCAACTGGATCGGCACCATGTGGCGCGGTCAGCTGACCTTCGAAACGCCCATGCTGTGGTCCATCGGCTTCCTGGTGACGTTCCTCTTCGGTGGTCTGTCGGGTGTCATCCTGGCCGCCCCGCCGATCGACTTCCACGTCTCCGATACGTACTTCGTGGTCGCGCACTTCCACTACGTGCTCTTCGGCACCATCGTGTTCGCCACCTTCGCGGGCATCTACTTCTGGTTCCCGAAGATCACCGGCCGCATGATGGACGAGCGCCTGGGCAAGTGGCACTTCTGGGCCACCTTCATCGGCTTCCACACCACCTTCCTCGTCCAGCACTGGCTGGGTAACGAAGGTATGCCGCGCCGCTACGCCGACTACCTCCCGACCGACGGCTTCACGACCCTGAACACCATCTCCACCATCGGTGCCTTCATCCTGGGTTCGTCGATGCTGCCGTTCATCTGGAACGTCTTCAAGTCCTACCGCTACGGCGAGGTCGTGACCGTGGACGATCCGTGGGGCTACGGCAACTCCCTGGAGTGGGCGACGTCCTGCCCGCCGCCGCGGCACAACTTCTACGAGCTGCCGCGCATCCGCTCCGAGCGCCCCGCGTTCGAGCTGCACTACCCGCACATGGTCGAGCGCATGCGCGCCGAGGCCCATGTCGGCTGGGGCACCAAGTCCCACAATGTGACCGAGCTGGAGAAGGCTTCCCACTAGCCTGAACTGAGCGATACGAACGGCGGCTGTCCTACGACAGCCGCCGTTCGCGTATTCGGAGATCGCCGGGTCGGTGGCCGCGCTGGAATGGGAGCCGCCGTATCCGAAGGGGCCGCGGTCCTCCTGTGACGCCCGTGACGATGGGTGGCGCGAACCGGGGCCGATTCGCCTGACAGAATGAGCACCGCCCCCATGCGCGGGTGGTTGGTGTTGCGAGGAACGGAGTCATGGATTGAGTACGTCTGACACGACGGTTCTGGTCACGGTCACTGGACCCGACAAACCGGGCGTGACGTCGGTACTCCTCGCGGCACTGTCCAATAATGCCGTCAGCCTGCTGGATGTCGAGCAGGTCGTCATTCGCGGCCGCCTCACCCTGGGCGTACTGGTGTCGTGTCCCACCGATCCCGAAGCGCTGCAGGATCAGCTCGAGGACGCCATGGCGAGCGTCGGCATGAATGTCGATGTGGAGATCGGCGCGGACTCGGTCGCGGGCGCACGGCTGTCCACGCATGCGATCGTGGTGCTGGGCAGTCCGGTCACCGCACGCGCCTTCAGCGTCATGTCGCGCAAGCTCGCCGCGCAGCGGGTCAATATCGACTCCATCCGCGGTATCGCCGATTATCCGGTGACCGGTCTGGAGCTCATGGTCACCGTGCCGGACGCGGAGGTGGATACCGAGACCTCGCTGCGCACCATGCTGGCCGTGGTAGCCGCCAAGGAGAGCGTGGATATCGCGGTCGAGCGCGCGGGCCTGGCGCGCCGGTCCAAGCGGCTCATCGTGTTCGACGTGGACTCCACCCTCATTCAGGGCGAGGTCATCGAAATGCTGGCCGCGCACGCCGGTGTCGAGGACGAGGTGCGCGCCGTCACCGAGGCCGCCATGCGCGGTGAGATCGACTTCGCGGAATCGCTGCGCCAGCGCGTGGCCACCCTCGCCGGGCTGGACGCCTCCGTCATCGACGAGGTCGCCGAGCAGATCGAGCTGACCCCGGGCGCCCGCACCACCATTCGCACCCTGCGCCGCATCGGTTTCCGGTGCGGTGTGGTGTCCGGCGGCTTCCGCCAGGTCATCGAACCTCTCGCGCACGAACTGGAATTGGATTTCGTTCAGGCCAACACCCTCGAGGTGATCGACGGCAAACTCACCGGCCGCGTGGTCGGGGAGATCGTGGACCGGGCCGCGAAAGCCGTTGCGCTGCGCCGCTTCGCCGCCGAGACCGGGGTCGCCATGGAGCAGACCGTCGCGGTCGGCGACGGCGCGAACGATATCGACATGCTCAATGCCGCGGGACTGGGCATCGCGTTCAATGCCAAGCCCGCCCTGCGCGAAGTCGCCGATACCGCACTCTCGCACCCGTTCCTGGACGCGGTGCTGTTCATCCTCGGCGTCACCCGTGCCGAACTCGAAGCCGCCGACGCCCGCGACGGTGGCATCCGCCGCGTCCCGCTGCCCCGCTAGTTCGGCTGCGTCAGGCCGGGATTCGCCGCATGCCGTTGCCCGTTGGTTCGGCTGCGTCAGGCCGGGATTCGCCGCATGCCGTTGCCCGTTGGTTCGGCTGCGTCAGGCCGGGATTCGCCGCGTGCTGCTTGACCCGCTGGTTCGGCAGGCGCGAGACCTGGTTGCGCCGCGTGCTGCTGCGGCTGGTTCGGCGGCGTGCGGCCAGGCTTTATCGCGTGCTGCCCGGCGCGCGGGCCGGGCGCCTGCACCGTCCGCGGCACTGCCCTCGGTAGCGTGGTCGGATACTTCGGCCACGACGATGGGAGGCTGTCCGTGCGGGTGCGCACACCACTGGCGGTAGTGATGCTGGGTCTGGCGCTGGCAGGCTGCGGCAACAGCAATCCGAACGAGGTCGCCGCGACCACCACCAGCTCCGCCGCCGACCCGGCGCCCGCCCCCGTCACCGTGGGTAAGGACGCGGACGGCAAGGACATCCCGCTGAGGGTCGGCCAGGGCCTCGAGGTGCGGCTCGCCGCCAACCCCACCACCGGATTCGCCTGGCAGCTGGCCGAATTGGACCAGAACACCGTCAAGGAGAACGGCGGCGCGGAGTACCAGCAGGACCCGAGCCCCGGCGGCATGGCCGGCGTCGGCGGCCAGACCACCTGGAAATTCACCGCCACCGCCCCGGGCGCCACCCACCTGCTCCTCGAATACCGGCGCTCCTGGGAACAGGGCGTACCCGCGGCCGAAACCTTCGCCCTGAACCTCACCGTCAGCTGAGGCGCCGCACCCGTCGGTCACCTCGCTGTGCGCGGCCTGTCGTCCCGCCGCGCGGGCCCGTTGCCTCGTAGTGAGTGGCGCCCGTCATCGCCTCGTGTGCGGCCTCATCGTCTCGCGTCGTGTGCGGCGCTGTCATCCCGCTGTCGGCGAGCCCGTCATTCCGGGATGCTTCGGCCGAGTTTCACACGGTCGCAGCCAAAGGCGCGCCGGAATGCCGGAGCCGCCGACATCGCTACTCTGGCTGAGAGTTGTCGGGTGTGAGGAGTGCTGACGGTGTCAAGCGTTGAATCGACGATCGATGCCGGCTTCGCGGCGCGGCATGCGGAGTTGGCGCGCGGGTACGGGGGCGGGGGAGACCCGGCGGATCCGGCGCTCGTGCAGGCCATGCAGATGGTGTTGCACATTCCGAAAGCCGGTCCGCCGCAGCGCAATGCGCTGCTCGCCGCGGCGGCGACCGCCGTGGTCGCGCTGTGCCTGGACGAGCGGGTCGGACCGGACGGGGAGTGGGAGGAGCGATATCTCACCTGGAAGCGTTCGCGAATTCGCAAGGTGGCGCGGCGGGCTCGCGGCGCGCAGTGGCTGGCCGCCCAGGAGGTCGACGGGGTGACCGTCGAATTCGCGGGTGCGCAGGCGCGGGCACTGGTGCCGGGCCCGGTCGGAGATATCGATCCGCGGATAAAACGCCTGCAGATCAGCGGCACCGAATTAGCTTCCGAGGAACCGGAATTGATCACCCCCGGATTTCCGACGCTATGGGTGGATTCGAAATTGGGTATGACTGTAGGTAAGGCCGCCGCGCAGGTCGGGCATGCCAGCATGCTGTTGGCCGGTGCTATGCCGGTGCAACAGGCGTATGCCTGGGCCGAACGCGGTTTCCGATGCGGCGTAGCCGAAGCCGATCGCGATCTCTGGGCAGAGCTACAGCAGCAGGTGGCCGGGGGAACGGCGGTCGCGGTCCGAGATGCCGGGTTCACCGAGGTTGCGCCCGGTTCGATGACAGTGATTGCGGTTCCGGCGCGTTGAAGGCCCAATGGATGGTGATGGGCTGCTGAACTAGGAGGGTGTCCACGCCGTGGACCGTTCGGTCGGTGCTGGCATATGTGTGCTGCGGGTATCGACTTCATCGGGCGGCAGGAGAAGGATTCGGTGCACGAGTTTCCGCGGGAGGAAACACGGATATGACAACAGTGCTGGTAATTCTCATCGTGTGGGTTGTGCTGTCGGTTCCGGCGGCGCTGCTGTTGGCGCGCATGTTCCGATCGGGCGGCGCCGCGAAACGCGGCCGCAAGGACCCGGAGCTATCCCCGGGCGCGACGGAATTCGACCGTCACGCCGAGGAATTCACGCACGGACCGCGCGCCGGAGAAGGTGACACGCATCGCGTTTTTCCACCACGTTGACGCGTGAGTGGGGCGGTGGTCCAAGATGGACCCCGTGCCGCAACCGGATCCCGATCTGCTCATCGACTTCAACGATGTGACCGTCCGACGCTCGGGCCATACGCTCGTCGGCCCGGTCACCTGGCAGGTGGAACTCGACGAACGCTGGGTTGTGCTCGGCCCCAACGGCGCCGGCAAGACCTCACTGCTGCGTATGGCCGCCGCGGAGATGTATCCGACGTCGGGTCAGGCCAATCTGCTCGGCGAGACGCTCGGCAAGGTCGATGTCAACGAGCTGCGCCCGCGCATCGGAATCTCTTCCGCCGCGGTGGCCGGCCGCGTCCCGATCGACGAGAAGGTCGCCGATCTGGTGGTGTCGGCCGGCTATGCGGTCATGGGCCGCTGGCGCGAGCAGTACGACGAGATCGATACCGACCGTGCCGTGGACATTCTGGAAAGCCTGGGCGCCGAACATCTTTCCGATCGCACGTACGGCACGCTGTCGGAGGGCGAGCGTAAACGGGTGCTGATCGCGCGGGCGCTCATGACCGATCCGGAACTGCTGCTGCTGGACGAGCCCGCGGCGGGCCTGGACCTGGGCGGCCGCGAGGAACTGGTCGAGCGCCTGGGCGATCTGGCGGCTGATGCGGACGCCCCCGCGACCGTGCTGGTCACCCATCACGTGGAGGAGATCCCGCCCGGCTTCACGCACGGCCTGCTGCTCAATGAGGGCAGTGTGGTGGCGCAGGGTCTGCTCGAGGATGTCCTCACCGCCGAGAATCTGAGCGACGCGTTCCGGCAGTCGATTGCGCTGGATCGAATCGACGGCCGCTATTTCGCACGCCGCGCTCAGCGTTTCGGACGGCACCGCAACCGCTGACACCAATCTCGACTGCTGAATTTCCGTATCCGCGCACGACTTCCGCGTGCTGCCGTTGCATCGGTTGTATTCGACGGGCAAACTATCAGCAACGCTGTCAGTATCGAACTGATCTGGCATGGAAGCGCAATAGCTGATTATTTGTCGAATTCCGGCGAATATTCGGCATGGGGCGGTGGCGCGGGTGGTTCCACCGCGGACGGAGGGAGCAGGGGATGGGTCGCATATCCGGTGTCGTGGCGCTCGTGGCCGTCGCACTGTCCGCAGCCGGTTGTGTCGCCGATCCGGCGCCGCCGCACAAGGTTTCGGCCTCCGAATCCGCCGTGGGGATGAGCGCCACCGGTCTTCCGGCGGATCTGCACGGCAAAAGCGTGCTGCTGAGCTACGACAGCGGTTCGGGTGGGACCGCGACCTTCGCCGACGACGGCCGCACCATCACCTATATCGCCGCCGACACCGGCCGCAAGACCACCTCGCCCGTCGTGGTCGAGCCACTCGATACCGGCATCTTCCTGGTTACCTGGACCGATGAGGGGACAGGCGCGGTGGTCAGCCAGGTGCAGGACTATCGCACCGGCAAGGTGCAGGGCACCTGGTCCCGCCACTCCGATACCGCGGCGGCCCCGGCCATCGAAACCCGCACGGGTTCGGTCCACCTGGCGGACTGACACCGGACCGGGTTCTGTCCCTGTGCCCTAGCAACCGTTAGGGTGCGAAATGTGAGTGAGACAGTTGCCCAGCCCGATTCCCAGCCTGCCTTCGCGCCCGTGAAGGATGCCTCCACGGTCATGCTGGTGCGCGACGGAGCGCGTGGGCCCGAGGTGTTCCTGCAGCGCCGCGTGGTCGAAATGGCCTTCGCCGCCGGAATGACGGTCTTCCCCGGCGGCGGCGTGGACCGCTCCGACGCCGCCGTCACCCTCGACTGGGCCGGACCCGAACCCGCCTGGTGGGCCGAGCGTTTCGGCACCGATGCCGCGCGCGCCCAGACCCTGGTCTGCGCCGCTGTCCGGGAAACCTTCGAGGAGTGCGGCGTCCTGCTTGCCGGACCGACCGCCGATACCGTCGTCTCCGACACCTCGATCTACGCCGAGGCGCGCGGGCAGCTGGAACGCCGCGAACTGTCCTTCGCCGAATTCCTCACCCGCGAGAACCTGGTCCTGCGGGCCGATCTGCTGCGCCCGTGGGACAACTGGATCACCCCCGAGGTCGAGCCGCGCCGCTACGACACCCGCTTCTTCGTGGCGGTGCTCCCGGCGGGTCAGCTCGCCGACGGCGCCACCTCCGAGGCCGATGTGGTCACCTGGTCCACTCCCGCCGAGGCGATCGCCCGCTGGCAGCAGGGCCTGGACGTGCTGCTGCCGCCGACCTGGACCCAGCTCGACGCCCTCCGCGAATTCGGCTCGACCGCAGAGATTCTCGCGGCCACCCGCACCATCGACCCGATCATGCCCATCTACAACCCGGACGGGCATCCGGCCCTGGCCTTCCCCCTCGCGGACCGCTACTTCGCCGATCTCCCCAAGGACGCCCGGCTCCGCGGCTCCCAGCGCCCCGAGTAGCCGTCCACCGGCCTCGGTGATCACGCTGCCACCGAGTTCGGTGCACCCGCTCAGTTTCTGGCCGCCTGCAGGAGGGGCACCGTCGGCGCTCATTGCTATGCCGTCCGGGGTGCCGTCGCCTAGCGGATGAGAGAGCCGGGCCAGACCGGTGCTGTCCTCCTCAGCGGGTCGGCTGCTGCAGCAGGCTGTCTGACGGAATGCGCTCGAACCACGGCCGGGCGCTTTCGATTTCGGCCGCCAGCTGCAGGAGCAGGTATTCACTGGAGGGCGGGCCGACGAACTGGGTGCCCAGGGGCAGGCCTGTCTCGGTCCAGTAGCTGGGGATGCTCATCGCCGGACGGCCGGTGATATTGGCCAGCTGTGTGAACGGCACGGCCGACAGATTCGCGGTGATCAGGTCCACATAGAAGTCGGTGCGGGACAGCAGCTTTCCCGCGCCGAGCCGGAGCAGCGGCGGCAGCAGCGTGTCCGCGATGGCGGGCGTGCGGTTCTGGCCGATGCGCAGCGGCGGTTCCGCCAGGGTCGGGGTCAGCAGCAGGTCGTAGGCGGAGTGGAATTCGCCGAGGGATCGGGTGTAGGTGTTCCAGCGCCCGTGTGCGGTCATCAGATCCGTGGCGGAGACGGCACGGCCGACCGCCGCGAGCACCTGGGTATCGATATCGAAATCGCTGGGCGAGGCCCCCGTTATCCGGCAGGCCTGTGCCAGTTCGGCTGCCGCCGAGGCCGTCCAGACGGTCATGAAGTCCAGCGCCAGCTGCTTGCCGTCGATCACGGGTGCGGCGGGTTCGACTGTGTGGCCGAGGCTTTCGAGCAGGTGCGCCATATCCTCGACTGCCCGCACCGCGTCGGCGTCGACCGGTGTGCCCTGGGGCGATTCATGGGTGAAGCCGATGCGCAGCCGGCGCGGCGGTTCGCTGACGGCCTCGCGGAAGGGGCGATCGGGGCGCGCCACCGCGAAGGGACCGCCCGGATCCGGCGGGCTGAGGATGTCGAGCATGACCGCGGTATCGCGCACACTGCGGGAGATGACACCCTCCGACACCGCGCCGAACAGTGGATCGCCGGACAGCGGCCCGCTCGAGACCAGCCCGCGGCCCGCCTTGAGACCGAACAGGCCGGTGCAGCCCGCCGGGATTCGAATGGATCCGCCGCCATCGCTGGCGCCTGCCATGGGGACGATGCCCGCGGCGACGGCGGCCGCCGAACCGCCCGACGACCCGCCCGGGGTGCGGCTCGGATCCCACGGATTTCGAGTCGCCCCGAATGTCCGGGTCTCGGTGATCCCCTTGCTGCCGAATTCCGGTGTGGTCGTCTTGCCGAAGATCACCAGACCGGCCTCGAGCCAGCGCTGGACATTGATGCTGTGCCGCTCGGCGCGCACCGCGCGCAGCGGTCCGGTACCTCCGGAGGTCGGGTAACCGGCGTAATCCTGGCCGAGATCCTTGATGAGGAAGGGCACACCCGCGAGCGGTCCGGCGCCGGGCCGCTCGGCGAGCTCCTTGCCGACCTCCGGCATCAGCAGGCTCACCAGATCGAGTACCGGATCGACTTCGGCGCAGCGGTCGAGCGCGAGTTGCAGCAGTTCGGCCGCATGCACCTCGCCCCGGGCGACCAGCTCGGCCAATCCGACCGCGTCCTGGGCGCGGTACTCGTCGAACCTCATCATTGCCTCCTCACGCCGGGTCACCGATTCGACCCGCACCTTCGAAGAATAGCCGTACCAATCGGTTACGTAACCGCTCGGAACGGTAAAATTTCGCCATGCGTGTACCCGATAAGCTGCCTGCGGTGACCGCGAAGAAGATCGACGGCCGGACGCTGCGATTTCAGCATCGCCGTCCGGAGCTGCTGGCCGCCGCCACCGAATACGTGCTCGACAACGGCATTCACGATCTCTCCCTCCGCCCGGTCGCGCAGGCCCTCGGAGTCAGTCACGCCACCCTGATCCGGCACTTCGACACCAAGGATGCGCTGCTGGTCGAAATCCTGGACCGGATCCGGACCGATTTCGAGGAGCGACTGCTGTCGGAGGAGATTCGCCGCGTCGATTCGGCCGCCGACCTGTTGCGCGCGGCCTGGCGGCATCTGTGCCGGCCACGCGAACAGCGCCAGTTCCTGATCCTGTTCGAACTGGTCGCCACCGCCGCGCGCACTCCCGACCACCCGGCCTCCCGGCTGGTCACCGATTGGCTCACGGTGATCGAGCGCGAACTGGTGCGCTACCACTGGCCTGCCGAAACCACTTCCCGCACAGCTACTTTCATCCTCGCGCAGATCCGCGGTCTACAGCTGGATCTCATCACCACCGGCGATCGTGTCCGCGTGGACGAGGCCTTCGAGACCACCGTCGAATTGCTGACCGGCGGGTAGTACGGGCAGCAGAGGTGTAGCCCCCTGCCGCATCCCGCTAGGGTGACGCCCGTGGCCGAATTCGTAACCGTGGACCGGGGTGTGGCGGAGGGCGTTGCCGTTCTCCGGATCGCCCGCCCGCCGATGAATCTGATCGATCTGCAGGTGGCCCTGGAGGTTCAGGCTGCCGCGGTGGAGATCGCGGCGGACCCGGCCATCGCGGCCGTGGTCGTCTACGGCGATGAGCGGGTGTTCTCGGCCGGCGATGAAATGGCTGAATTGGCACGCTTCACGCCCGAGCAGGCGCAGGCCGTTGTCGCGGATCTGCAGGCGGCCCTGAGCAGTCTGGCCAAGCTGCCGCAGCCGACCGTCGCGGCCATCAGCGGTTATGCGCTGGGCGCGGGACTGGAACTGGCCCTGGGCGCGGACCGTCGCATTATCGGCGACAACGTGAAACTGGGCCTGCCGCAGATCGAGGCGGGACTGATTCCGGTCGCCGGAATCCGCCGGTTGAGTCTGCTCATCGGCCCCTCGCAGGCGAAGGACCTGGTCTACAGCGGTCGCTTCGTGGATGCGAAGGAAGCCGCGAAGATCGGTCTGGTCGACGAGGTGGTCGCACCCGACGATGTGTTGCAGGCGGCCCTGCGCTGGGCCCGGCAGTTCACCGGCGGTCCGGCTCTCGCGCTCGCCGCGGCCAAGCGCGTCTTCGAGGCCGGAACACACGGTCATGATCGCGCCCGTACCGAATGGGTTGCGCTGTTCGGCACCGAAGATCAGCAGGTTGGAACAAGTTCTTATTTGGCGGACGGCCCGGGCTCGGCCCGATTCGTGGGCCGATAAGCGGCCCCACCGGGGCGTTCATTAGGCTGCCCTGTTATGACCGTTCGTCCTGAAGACCCCGCGCCCAACCCGCACGCCACCGAGGCGCAGGTCCAGGCCGCGTATTCCGACAACAAGCTCGCGCAGGTCCTCTACCACGACTGGGAAGCGGAGACCTACGACGACAAATGGTCCATCTCCTATGACGAGCGTTGTATCGAGTACGCGCGCGGTCGCTTCGACGCGGTGGTGCCGGATGCGCAGCTGCCGTACGAGCGGGCCCTCGAACTCGGCTGCGGCACCGGCTTCTTCCTGCTGAATCTCATGCAGGGCGGCGTCGCCAAGCGGGGTTCCGTCACCGACCTGTCCCCGGGCATGGTCAAGGTCGCCACCCGCAATGGCCAGAACCTGGGCCTGGATGTGGACGGCCGGGTCGCCGACGCCGAGACCATCCCGTACGAGGACGACACCTTCGACCTTGTTGTCGGGCACGCGGTGCTGCACCACATTCCCGATGTGGAACTGGCGCTCAAGGAATGCCTGCGCGTGCTCAAGCCCGGCGGCCGTTTCGTCTTCGCCGGCGAGCCGACCACCATCGGCAATATCTACGCGCGCCGCCTGGGCCAGGCCACCTGGAAGGTGACCACCGAGATCACCAAGCTGCCGTTCCTGTCCGATTGGCGTCGCCCGCAGTCGGAGCTGGACGAGTCCTCCCGCGCCGCCGCGCTCGAGGCCGTCGTGGATCTGCACACCTTCGATCCCTCCGACCTGGAGTCGATGGCTCGCAGTGCGGGTGCGGTCGAGGTCAAGGCCGAGACCGAGGAATTCGCCGCCGCCCTCTGGGGCTGGCCGGTGCGCACTTTCGAGGCCGCCGTGCCCGAGGAGAAGCTGACCGTCCGCTACCGGATGGCGCAGTACAGGGCGTGGCTGGGTCTGAGCTGGCTGGACGAGAAGGTCATGCGCCATGTCGTGCCGCGCCAGTTCTTCTACAACGCCATGATCACCGGCGTGAAGCCCGGCAATTCCGCCAAGTAAGAGTGGGCTACGCCTTCTCACGTGACGATATCGCCTACCTGGGCAGCGCGGCCGCGACGGCCGCGCTGACCGAGGTCGGCGCCTTCGCTCTCACCCCCGCGTCGCTGCTGGCGGATCTGGACAAGGTCCGCCGCACGCACGGTGACCGGACCGCGGCCCTGGTCGAGACCGTCCGGCTGCGTCGCCGCGCCGCCGCCAAACTGGCGGGCGCGGGGGAGTGGCTGTTCACCGATGACGCGCTCCAGCAGGCGACACCCTCCGCCGTGGCCCGGCATCGCGCTACTCGTCTGGCCGGTCGGACCGTGCACGACGTAACCTGTTCCATCGGTGCGGAACTCGCGGAATTGGCGCGGGTCTGCCCGGCTGTCATCGGCAGCGACCTGGATGATGTTCGGCTCGCGATTGCCGCGCACAACCTCGGTGTGGCCGCGCTGGGTTCCGGCACCCGCACCGCCGTGCCGACTGATGCCGGTGGCCCACAGGGGCGAAATGTGTTGCTGGTCAAGGCGGATGCCCTGCGGCCGTGCAGTACCGCCGAAGTGGTCATCGCCGATCCCGCCCGCCGGGCCGACGGCCGCCGCACCCACGATCCGGCAAAACTGCAACCGCCGCTGCCGGATCTGCTGTCCGCCTATGCCGGTCGCGATCTGGCCGTGAAGTGCGCTCCCGGAGTGGATTTCGACAAGCTGGGCTGGGCGGGCGAGATCGAGGTGGCCTCGCTCGACGGTGCGGTGCGGGAGGCCTGCCTGTGGTCGCCCGGGCTGGCGGAGTCCGGCGTGACCCGCCGTGCCACGGTGCTGTCCTCCACTCGCGCACCCGAAATCCTCACCGATGCCGATCCCGGCGAGATTCCGGTGCGGGAGCCGGGTGAATTCATCGTCGACCCCGACGGTGCGATCGTCCGCGCCGGTCTGGTTCGGCACTACGCCGCGAAACACGGCCTGTGGCAACTGGATCCGCGCATCGCCTACCTGACCGGCGACACCGTCCCCGAAGGCGTCCGTGGCTTCCGCATCCTCGATCGTATGGAGTTCCGCGAGAAGCCGTTACGCGCCGAGCTGCACCGGCGCGAGTGTGGCCCGCTCGAAATCCTCACCCGTGGCGTAGATCTCGACCCGGATGCGCTGCGCGCCCGCCTCAAGCCCCGCGGTAAACAGCCGCACACGCTGGTTGTCACCCGCATCGGCAGCACAGCCACGGTCTTCCTCTGCGCCACACCCTGATTCGCCGCTAGATACCGTCCACAGCAGCCACGGTGAAGGGCGCGGGAGTCCCGGCGCCATAGGGCCCGTTCTTGTCGAACTGCGAGATGGACACCAGCGCATGGTCTCCCACGTGCACGATGGATGTGGGGATGTCCAGCGCCGGTAGACCGCGCCGTCGAGGAAGGAGCTGACATAGATCGCCCCGCTCCGCGCATCCGCCGCAATGCTTTCCGGGTATGCCTGCGTATCGGGCAGTTCATAGGCGGTGCCGATGCCGCCACCCGCCTCGACTCGACCCGCCCGGAGTAGTGGGGGTTACCGGGTCGGCGGTGCCGCGGTTCGCGTATCAGGGCAGTAGTTCCTGCACCATTTGCACGGCTTCGTGGAGTTCGCGGCGGTTTTGGTGGCGGCTGAAGTGGATGCCGTCGGGGGTGATGAGGGATTTTGCGCCGAGGTGGGTGGTGAAGAGGCGGACATGGTCGAGGGGGTCGGGGGTGAGGACCGGGTCGTCGATGGCTACGAGGACGCGGAATTGTTTGGCGGCATTGCGGATTCGGGGCCAGTCGAAGCCGTTGTCGAAGAAGGGGGCGAGGGCTTCGTAGCCGACCTCGTGTGCCATGGAGGCGACCAGGACGACGCCCGCGAAGGGGGCGCCCTCGTGCTGTTGCAGTAGGCGGAGCAGGTTGACGCCGCCGAGGCTGTGTCCGACGAGCACGGTGTCGGCGGGGGCGCTTACTTCCGCGGCGACCGCGCGCAGCCACGGCTCCGGTTCCGGTGCTTCGGGATTCGGCATCTGCGGTACTCGCACGTCGTGTGCGCCCAGTGCGGTGGCGAGGTGCTCGTACCAGGCCTGGTCGGGGCTGCTGGCGTATTCGTGCGAGACGACGACGGTGCTCATGACGTTCTCCAAACAATTCGATACGTTGCGTTTCGATTGAAAAGTAGGCTACCGTCATCGGCATGTCAACCGAGCGTCGTGGCGGACGCACCCGCAGCCCCGAAGCGCACGATGCCGTGCTTGCCGCCGCGGCGCAACTGCTGGAGGAGCACGGCTATCGCGATCTCACCATGGAGCGGATCGCGGCCCGCTCCGGTGTCGCCAAGAGCACCATCTATCGCTGGTGGCGCTCCCGCCCCGAACTGGTGATGGAGGCCTACGCCCGCACCGTCGCCCAGCGCATGCCGGAACCCGATACCGGCACGGCCGCAGGCGATCTCGTCGAATTCATCACCCGCCTCTACGGCGTGGTCGACCACCCGATCCGGGTGCGCTCACTGCGCGGCATGATGGCCGACGCTCAACTGGACCCCGACTTTCGCACCGCATTCCGCGGCTGGATCGATACCCGCCGTGCGGTCGTCGCCGACCTCCTTCGGCGCGGCATCGACCGTGGCGAACTCGACCCGGATCTGGATCTCGACCACGCCGTCGATCTGGTCTTCGGCCCGTTCTGGTACCGCCTGCTCACCGATCACGCTCCGTTGGGCCCGGACGAAGCGGGAAGCCACACTGCTCGCCTGCTCACAGGATTTCGGCTGCGCTAGAAGCAGTCTCGAACGGGCGGCTGGGGGCAGTCTCGAACGCACTGTCACCTGCCCGGCTTCGATCCGCCCGCAATAGCTCTCCCTGCAACGCAGTTCGGCCCCCGAGTTGCTCCGGGGGGCCGAATCTGCCGCTGTGCGTTTACTTCTTGGTGGGCTTGAAGACGAACAGTTCGCCGATGCGGGTGGCGACGACGATCTGGCCGTCGGGGCCGACGGTGGTGCCGGCGGTGCTGCCCTGGGCGCCGGGGAGTACGTGGGAGTCGACGGTTGCGCCGGATTGGGTGTCGAAGGTGACGAGGTTGAGGTTGTCGCCGATGGGGGCGACGGTGTAGCCGGTGCCGCCGGCGGTTTGGACGGGGTGGCCGCGGAGGGCGAGATCCTTGCGTTCCCAAGCGATTTCGGCACTGTCGCCCTTGTCGCGGATGGCCATCAGGTGGCCGTCGTCACCGGCGGGGATGAGCAGGCCGTCGGCGGCGGATATGGCGCCGCGGGCCGGGAAGCCGAGGTCCTGAACCCATTTGGTGCGGCCGTTCGAGGTGTCCACGGCCAGTAGACGGTTGGTGTTGTCGCCGACATAGAGGGTGGAGCCGTCGGGGGAGAGGGTGGGGCTGGTGGCGCTGCCTCCGGTGAGCATTTCGGCGCTCCAGTCGCGCCGGATCTCCTTACCACTGTAGGTCAGCGCGACCAGATCGGCGGTGCCCTCACCGGGACGCCAGACGGTGGCGTAGAACCGCCCCGACTTCTCGTCCACCGCCGAGACATTCGCGACCGGACACTGCGGTCCGCCGGTGGCGCAGTCGTCGAGGCCGGAGAAGTCCGGCGGCCGGGGCAGATCCGGGTGGGCCAGGAAATCGGGTTCGCCGAGCAGCTGGAAGGTGGAGACCTGGCGATTGCCGGTCTGCCGGCTCAGCACGTCGATCTGTCCGAACTGGGTCACCGACAGCACATTTCCGTCACCGGTGAACTGCACCGATACCGGCACCCCGGCGGCCTGGGTCCGCCAGCGCGGCTGTCCGAGATTATTGAACGCGTTCACACCGCCGTCGTCGCCGACGTAGATATTGGTGGCGCCGTCCACGGCCACCCCGCCCTGGATGGCGCTGATCCCCATGGGATTACAGAACCGCTTGCGCCCGGTCGGCATGAGGAACGAGAAGATATCGCAGGAATCGGTGCGGGTGGTGACCACCACCTGCCCCTCCGGGCCGACCATGGCCGGCTGGGCCAGCGGTCCGCCGACCGGTCGCGACCAGCTCAGCGTGAGCGCCCGGGATCCGGTGACCGGACTGGTCGCGCTATTGCGGGCATCGTGGAAGGCGACCGGCCAGCCCCGGCCCGATCCGACCTTGATGTCGTCGACCGTGGTGCTGCCACAGGCGCTCAGCGCGAGCGCTCCGGCCGCCGCCAGCGCGAAGACTCGCGACACCGAGCGCGGCCAGGACGGCGCGCGACGATCCCGGGTATGACCGATGCGCGGTCCCTGCTGGTCACGTCCGGTCTGCCGCCTGCCGCTTCGCACCTGCTGGTGTCCCTTCTGCCAGTACGGAGTCTCTCGTATGCCGTGGTGGCTGAGGCAGCCAAGTGGTGGGGCTGACGCAGCCGGAGCACAGCCTACTTTCGACGTCGGCGGCCGGGACCGATACCCCGTGCGGAGCATCGTTTCGCGGGTTGCGCCGGGCGGGCGCGCAGGGTGCCGAGCACGTCGGCGGGAGCACGCGCGGGGGCTTCGGGATGCGCTATCGCGGTGGGGTCCGGTCGGTTCGGTGCGCGTACACGGCGAGCCGCACGCGGTTGTCGCAACCGGTCTTCTCCATGAGATTGCCGATATGGGTTTTGACGGTGGTGACGCCCAGATGCAGGGCGCCGGCGATCTCCTGATTGCTGAGTCCGTCGCCGACCAGCGCCAGCACCTCCCGTTCGCGCGGCGTCAGATCCGCTTGCGCGGGAACGGGTTCCACCGCCTCCCGGGTGGTGACGACTCGATCGACCAGACGCCGCAGCAGCGGCGGGGAGAACAGCATGTCGCCCTCGGCGGTGCGCCGGATGGCGGTCAGCAGATCGGCCGGTTCGGTGTCCTTGACGAGGTATCCGGTCGCGCCCGCCGCCAGCGCGGGGAACAGATGATCATCGTCATCGAAGGTGGTGAGCACCAGGATGTTCGCGCGGGACCCGGCGCGCACAAGGGCCTCGGTCGCGGCGACACCGTCGAGACCGGGCATGCGCAAATCCATCAGGATCAGATCCGGCACGAGTTCGGCCGCGAGGCGAATGGCCTCGACACCATTGGCGGCCTCGCCGACCACGCTCAGATCCTCGGTGGATTCGATGAGCATGCGCAGTCCGGCGCGCACCAGCCGCTGATCGTCGACCAGCAATACGGTGATCATGCGCGATTCTCCCCGTTCGGCAGCCAGGCATCGACGATCCACTCCGAGCCGGTGGCGCCGGCGGTGACTCGGCCGCCTGCGAGCTGCGCCCGTTCCCGCATGCCGATGATGCCGTGCCCGGCCTGCGGATTCGCGGCTCGACCGGCTGCGGCGCTGCGCACCCGCACCGCGATGCCACCGTCCACGCTGTCGATGGTGAGCAGGACGGGCACGCCGGGCTGCGCGTGTTTCATTACATTGGTCAGCGATTCCTGCACCAGCCGCAGCAGCGTGAGCCGCCCGATGGCATCCAATCCGCCCACCCCGGTGCGGATTTCGGCCGTGACGTCGAACCCGGCCGCCCGCACCCGCTCCACCGCCGCCTCCATCTCGGTGCGCGCCGCGTCCGAATCCACCAGTGCGACTTCACCGAGCGCCGGATCCCGCAGCGCGGTCAGCAGCCGCCGAATATCGGCGAGCGCGTCCGAGGCGGTGCCGTGCACATCGTCCAGCACCGCCCGCACCCGCGGATCGGCCTCGGCCACCACATGCCGTGCGACGCCGATGCGCAGCACGATCGAGGCCATATGGTGCGCGACCAGATCATGCAGTTCCCGTGCCAGCGCACCGCGTTCGATGAGTCGGGTGCGCTGTTCGGCTTCGGCGCGCCGGGTTTCGGCATCGGCGGCGCGCAGGGCCAGATTGGCCGCCAGCTGCCGCTGCCCGCGCAGATACAACCCGAGCAGCAGCGGTAGCCCGACATAGGTGCTCACCTCGAGAACCAGCGAAGCCCGCGACAGCGTGGGATCGTGCTGACTCCAGCGCCCGAACCCCACCGCGCCCGCCCAGCACGCGGTGGCGAGCACCACCGCCGCGGTGCGATGCGTGCGGCGCACGACGTCCACCAGTGCGATCGCCCCGAGGAACGGCACCAGCCCCGACAGTCCCCACGCGGGAATCCGGAACATGGGCGTCGCCAGCGCCGACATCGCGAGCGACGTCGGCAGCGGCCACCTGGCGCCGAGCGCGAACACCAGGCTGGCGGCCATGGCCAATACCCAGTAAATCCAGGGCACCCGGTACTCGCCGGGAAAGGTGCTCGCCGCCAGCAGCAGTGGGACCAGAACCAGCGGCAGGCAGCGCACCACCGTCTCCAAGTGCTGCCGCGTCCGGATCTCGTTCACGCCCCAACGGTAGGGGACGAGGACTGCGGCACGGTCCGGGGGAGGGCGAGGCGCGCCGGTAAAACCGCTGGTTAGCACGTTTCGATCGGCTCCGCCTCCTCCGCTGGGAGGAGGCGGGCCGGATCGGTCTCGGACCTTTGGGAGGAGCGAAAGCAACCGGTCGGCAAACGAAGCTGGAGAGGTATCGATCGAAGGAGTGCGCTGTGGTCTCGAGACGAGGCTTTCTCACCGGATTCGCCGTGGCATCGGTGGCTCTCACCGCCGGGTGCACCCGGTCCGGGTCCTCGGCCCCCGCGACCGCCGGGGGCTCGCGACCGCTGCCGATCCCGCCGCTGGCCCCGTCCACGGTGGGCACCGACGGTGTTCGCCGCTTCAGCCTGCGGGCGCAGGCGGGCAAAACCGAGATCCTCGCCGGAAAGTCCACGCCCACCTGGGGATTCAACGGTTCCATACTGGGCCCGACCCTGCGTGCCAAGCGCGGCGAGACGGTGGCCTTCACCGTGCACAATGCGCTGCCGGAGGCGACCACCGTGCACTGGCACGGCATGCATGTCCCCGCGAGCTGCGATGGCGGCCCGCATCAGACGATCCAGCCCGGCGGCACCTGGCAGCCCAGCTGGACGGTGGATCAACCGGCCGCGACGCTCTGGTATCACCCGCATCCGCACGGGGCCACCGAGAAGCACGTCTATCGCGGGCTCGCGGGCATATTCCTCATCGACGACGAGTCCTCGGCCCTGGACCTGCCCGAAGACTATGGCGTGGACGATATCCCGCTCATCATCCAGGACCGTCGCCTCACTCCCGACGGCGCGCTCGACGAATCCGATCCCTCCGATATCGGCCTGCTCGGCAAGACCATTCTCACCAATGGCATTGCCGGAGCGCATCTTCCGGTCCGCACCGAGCGGGTGCGTCTGCGCATTCTCAACGGTTCCTCCGGTCGCATCTACCGCCTGGCGTTCTCCGACAGTCGGGAATTCCAGATGATCGCCAGCGACGGTGGCCTGCTCATCGCGCCGATCCCCTTGCGCACCATCCAGATCAGCCCCGGCGAGCGCGTCGAAATCGTCGTGAGCCTGCGCGGAGGAGACCCCGTCACCCTGCGTTCCCTGCCGATCGAACAGCGCGCGGGCATCAGCAAGGCCGCCGCCTTCGGCTTCGACGACACCTTCGACATCCTGAGTCTGGAACCGGACCAGAAGCTGAAACCCGCTGCACCCCTACCCGCTTCGCTGGCCGCCATCCCCGCCCTGGTAGCCCCCGGCACCCCCGCGACCCGCACCTTCGACCTGCGCTGGCACATGATCAACAACCAGCGCATGGACATGAACCGCATAGACATGACCATCCCCGTCGACACCACCGAAGTCTGGTCCGTCCGCAACAGCGACAACTGGCCCCACAACTTCCACGTCCACGACGTCCAATTCCAGATCACCTCCATCGACGGCCAAGCCCCACCCCCGGAACTCGCCGGCTGGAAAGACACCGTCTACACCACTCCCGGCCCCACCTACCTGCTGGCCATGCGCTTCGCCGGCCACACCGACCCCACCTACCCGTACATGTTCCATTGCCATCTGCTGCTTCATGAGGATCAGGGCATGATGGGGCAGTTTTTGGTCCTCGCCCCAGGTCAGCAACCCGCACCTATGCAGATGGATATGCCCGGCATGGAAGGTCACGGCGCACACGGTTCCTGAAGCACCATGCCCACCGCATCCCGGCAAGCCCCCACCGTCGATGAACTGCCCGCAGGTCGTGGTGACCGCGCAGGTCTCACGGAACATCTCGTAGCGGTCCGCGGCCAGGCACTCCGCCGGACTGCGCTGCCCGGTCTCGTCGATCCGAATGCGATACCCCTGCGTCCGGCTGCCCGGGCTCGAATCCCTCTCATGGATATCGAAGGCGATCCCGTGCCGTCGCAGCCCCTGACCCACACAGAGCCCGCCCAGCCCCGCACCGATGATGGCAATTCGCAACACAACCAAGGCCTCGATCTCCCCATGGGGCTCTACAGCAACACGAACCGTGCACCCTCACCCTGGTGGCGCGCGCTCGCACATGGCTTGCGCGCCGCTGTCGCACCCGCAAGCTCTGCGAGGTATTCCGGGCGGGTATCAATCCCCGCGTCGTCTGCCCTATGAGCGAAGTCATATGGTGGACGCTGAGATCGCCCGCCCCGCCCGATCGGAGCGGTGGGCCGACCAGCGAAAAACAGGAGTAGTTCGTGACGAGCATGTGGGGCGCGCCGTTGAGTGCGCGTTGGCGCGGGTCGCGTCGCCAGGATCCGGAGCAGGCGCGTTTCCTGACGGTGGCCTCGGCCAAGTGGGTGCTCGCCAATCGGGCCTACACGCCCTGGTACATCGTGCGGTACTACCGGCTGTGGAAGTTCAAGATGGCCAATCCGCATATCGTGCTGCGCGGCATGGTCTTCCTGGGTCGCAATGTCGAGGTGCACTGCACACCGGATCTGGCCCGCCTGGAAATCGGCCGCTGGGTGCACATCGGCGACGGCAATGCCATTCGCTGCCACGAGGGTTCGCTGCGCATCGGCGACAAGGTGGTGTTCGGCAAGGACAATGTCGTCAATACCTACCTCGATATCGAAATCGGCGAATCCACCCTGGTCGCGGACTGGTGCTACATCTGCGATTTCGACCATGTCACCGATGACATCAATCTGCCCATCAAGGATCAGGGCATTGTGAAGTCCCCGGTCCGCATCGGTCCCGACACCTGGATTGCCGCCAAGGTGACCGTCCTGCGCAGCACCCGCGTCGGCCGCGGCTGCGTGCTCGGCGCGCATGCCGTCGTCAAGGGCGACGTCCCCGACTACGGCATTGCCGTCGGCGCCCCCGCCCGTGTGGTCAAGAACCGCAAGGACGCCTGGGACGCCGCCGCCGAAGCCCGCGCCGCCCATATGGCCGCCCTCGCCGACATCGAACGCAAGAAGAACGGCGTCACCGCATAGCGCAGTGCCTGTGACAGGGCAGCGCCGCTGACGAATGGCCGGGCCCGGATGCCCGGCCACTGTCGTATCCGCCCGGTACGGTCGGCGGCATGAGTCGCTACGCCGCTTTCCTGCGCGGGATCATGCCGAGCAATCCGAATATGAAGAACGACAAGCTGCGCGGCGTATTCGAGGGGCTCGGATTCGACGAGGTGAGCCCGCTGCTCTCCAGCGGCAATCTGGTGTTCTCCAGCGATGAAACAGATATGCCCGCACTGGAAGACCGGATTCAGCAGGCGCTACAGGCCGAGCTCGGCATCGGCGGCGGGACCTTGATTCGCAGTCGTGAGCAGCTGCAGGCGCTGGTGGATCTCGACCCTTTCACCGGCCTGACCCATTGCCGCGAAACGTATTTGACGGTCACCTTCGTCAAGGACGCCGCAGCGGGCCCGCCCGGCGCGAATACGGAGGAGACCGTTCGCGTCCTCGGCTACGACAAGCCCGCCGCGGCCATCCTCTCGGTCATCGACAACACACATCCGAACACCACGAACTTCATGGCGTGGCTGGAGAAGAAATACGGCAAGGACATCACCACCCGCACCTTCCTGACCGTGCAGAAGACCTTGAAGAAGTTGGGCTGACTCACTCCCTGGCGTGCAAACCAATCCAGGAATGCGCGGTGCGTGCCCACGGCGGTCCGGCGGCGGCTGGAATCGACGATGAGCGCGGGGCGGGTGTATCCGCGTGCCAGGAAATGGCTCATGGCGCACTCCACCGCGCTGCCACGGTCCAGCGAAACCGTTGCCACATCCTGTCTTTCGGTGTCCCCACTGATCAGGACGACGGGGAGGCCGCGGTCGGCGAGTGCGGTGACCAGTCCGTCGTCGGGATCGGGATCGACGAGCAGAACACCGTCCACCGTGCGGTTCTGCACCCAATTCTGTTGATCCGAAGGCGGAACGAGGGTGAGTGCGTATCCCTGCGCGAGGCTCTCGGCGGCCGCGGCGACTGCGGTGCGCATGTACCAGTCGAGCCGGCTGTCACGATCGGCGCTCTCATCGGACATGAGCGAGGCGACAATGGCGAGGGTATTGCCCGCGCCGGTGCGCAGTGCGCGGGCTCGGGGGTCGGCCTGATAGCCGAGGTCAGCGGTCGCCGCTACCCGACTTCTACATCGGAGCGCATGCGGCGATTGCCGGTTATCGACTGCTCAACAGAGATGCCCGCCGATTTCGCACCTATTTTCCCACGCTGACCCTGATTGCGCCGGAGACGTGGGCCCGGTGCGGCCGATCGGACTCGACGTCGTTGTCAGACGCGAAGCGCCGCGACTGTTTCCGGTGGCTCGATTGTGGAGAGCTGCCTTGAATTAGAACACGTTCCAATTCAAGGCAGACGGGTGTCCCTCACGAACCGCTACCGGTTCGGCGTGTCGGTTCAGTACGGCTGGTTCGGATCCCGTTCCGGCAGTGGACGTTCCACGATGACCGGGCGGCCCATCGGGTTGCGGACGCCGCGTTTGGCGGACTGGTAGACCAGGGCGGTCTCCTGCGCCACCACATCCCAGGCGAAATCGGCGGTGAGGCGTTCGCGGGCGGCCCAGGCGCGATCCTGTGCGGCGGCGGGATCATCGAGGACGGTGCGGACCGCATCGACGATGCCGTTCACGTCGGCGGGCTCGAAGGAGGCGCCGGTGACGCCGTCGGTGACCAGATCGCCGAGACCACCGGCGGTGGAGGTGACCAGGGGAGTGCCCGCGGCGGCGGCTTCCAGGGCCACAATGCCGAAGGGCTCGTAGCGGCTGGGCAGCACGATCGCATCTGCGCTGTGCAACCAGCCGAGCAGATCCGTGTGGTCCAGGCGGCCGACAAAATTCACGGCCCGCGCGACGCGGTGAGCGCGGGCGCGCTCCCGCAGCCAGTCGATCTGGGTGCCGATACCGGCAATGGTGAGGGTCGCGCCCGGATGCGCCTTGCGAATGCGCGGCAGCGCGGCGATCGCGTCCTGCACACCCTTCTCGTATTCGAGCCTGCCGACATACAGCAGCCGCGGCGGACCCGAGCGGGGCGCGCGTTCGCGGAAGGTCCAGGAACTCACGTCGATGCCATTGCGAATCACCGTGACCGGCGTCCGCTCCGGCGTGTAGAGCCGCTCGACCTCATCCTTCATGGATGCCGAACAGGTGATGAGCGCATCGGAATCGTGCGCCAGCCACCACTCGACCGAATGCACCTGCTTGTTCACCCGGCCGGACACCCAGCCGCTGTGCCGTCCGGCCTCGGTGGCGTGAATGGTCGAGACCAGCGGAACGTCGTAGTGCTCGGCCAGCGTGATGCCCGGATGCGCGACCAGCCAGTCGTGCGCGTGCACCACATCCGGCGTCCAGCCCTCGCCGATGCCCGGCTTGTTGAGCGCGATTCCGGCCCGCACCATGGCGTGACCCATGGCCAGGGTCCAGGCCAGCATGTCCGCGCCGAAATCGAAGCACGGCGGGTCCTCGGCGACCGCGACCACCAGCACCCCGTCCTCGATGAACGAGTGCGTCGGGTGCGTGGTGGCATCGCTGCCCATGGGGCGCCGGGCCAGCACGACCACTTCGTGTCCGGCGGCGGCCAGTTCCGTGGCCAGGTGATGGACGTGGCGGCCCAGCCCACCGACTACGACGGGTGGGTACTCCCACGACACCATCAAGATCTTCATTGGGGTCCTTCTGTATCGATGCGGCGTCCGCGGGCCCCTACGTGGATACGCAAGCTGCCTCCTTCGGGTCCGTCGCGGCCGCCGTGGCAGGGCCGAGCCGGCGCGCATCGAGCGCTGGGAAGAATCCGTCGGCCGCGTACCATCCTGCCGCCAACTGCTCTGCTTTGGCGAGTTGTCCACCGGCGACCGCGGCTGCGATCTCGCGTACCGCATGGGCGTGTTCATGGGCTCGGTCACGGGCGTAGCCGGCGGCCGAATCCTTCGACACCATGAAGGCCCAGTCGCTGGAGACGGTCAGAATCGCCTCGCGCAGCAGCTGATCGGCGACTCGGTTGCGCAGCCCGCCGACCACGAATTCTCCACTGCCGGAACCGGTTTCGACATGCATCTTGTCCAGGGTGTCCAGCGCCAGCCGGACGATCTCGGCATTGAGCTCGACCAGATCGGACACCTGATCCCCGGCCCACACCCGCCAATCCTTGCCCGAACCCCAGGACGAGTCGCTGAGCTGCACGGATTCTCCGACATACCCATTGGCCCGGGCATCGGCGAGCGTGCCTACGGTGATGCCCGCCTCGGGCAGCGCACGCAGCACCTGCTCCAGCCACTGCGGTCCCTCGTGCCACCAGTGCCCGAAGAGTTCGGTGTCGAATGCCGCTACGACCAGGGCGCCCCGGCCGATTCGCGCGGACTCGGCGATGAGCCGCTCGCGCACGGTCGCCACGAAGTCGGCGACATCCTGCCGCACGGCCGCGGCGGCGAGCTGCGGATCGTAGGGCGCCTTGTCCGCACCCTCGACGGTCTTGCCGGTCACCCGCGACGGTTTGAGGCCCGTGGCGTGATCATAGTGATGGAAATCACGGTAGGCGGCATGCCCCGGATACCCGGATTTCGGCGACCACACCCGATAACTGACCTGCAGATCGCGTCCGAACGCCACCACATCGGAATCCCACACCGGCCGCCCGAGGGTGGTGTCGCCGCGCAGTGCCGGACCGTCCACCATGAAATGAGTCACACCGGCGGCGGCATAATCATGTTCCATTCCGGGCGTGAATCCGCATTCGGGCGCCCAGATTCCGGTGGGCGTGGTGCCCCAGCGCTGCTGCGCGTCGGCCAGTCCCTCGCGGAGCTGATAGCTGCGCAGCCGCTCGTCCAGCAGCGGCTGGAACGGATGCGCCAGCGGTCCGCCGAGCAATTCGATGGCCCCGGCATCGATGAGCTCACGCCACACCGGTGACGCACCGTGCCGCCATCGGGTTTCGAAGTCGCTGATTGCTTCACCGGCCAGCCGATGCTCGTGGCTGCCCAGCGCGACATTGCCCGACATGGAGGCCTCGTCGGCCCGCAGCTGCCAATTGCCCAGCCAGTGGTGCATGGCCGAGAGGCTGTGCGGATCATCCAGCTGCGCCGCGAGCACCGGCGTGATGCCCAGGCTCAGCAGGTGCGAACGTCCCTCGGCCGCAAGGGTTCTCAGCACCTTGGCTACGGGAAGGTATGACGCTGCCCAGGATTGGTAGAGCCACTCCTCACCGACCGGCCAGCGCCCGTGATGCGCCAGCCACGGCAGATGGGAGTGCAGGACCAGGGTGAACTGGCCTGGCACGGAGCTTGCGGAGTGCCCGTCGGGCGCAGCACCGGATTCCTTCCCACTCACGGTTTCACCGCGATGGCGACCAGATCGAGGCTGGCGTCGATATCGGATTCGCTGTCCGCGAGCAGTGCGAAATCATCGGTGCGCACGGCGGCGACATCGGCGGTCAGATCGGCGGGCCACGGCTCACCCGCGAGCGCGCGCTCGATCTGCGCGTCGATGATCGAGCCGCCCCACTTCTCGTCCAGCGCGACCAGTGCCGCGCCGTGGAAGACGCCGGCCATCAGTTCCACCTGGAAACCGGCCTCGACACAGAGTTCGGTGAGTTCGGCGGCATTGAGCTCGCGGGTGTGGAACGGGTTGAGCGGGGTGTCGCGGCCGGGGGAGAAGGTGATCCGGTTCGGCGTGCTGATCAGCAGCTTGCCGCCCGGCTTCAGCACCCGCAGGCATTCGCGAACGAACTGCGCCTGATCCCAAAGATGTTCGATGACCTGGAAATTCACCACGACATCGACGGATTCGTCGTCGAGCGGCAGCGCGGCCAGATTGCCCTGGATCATTTCCACGGCAGGGTACTTGGAGCGCACGTGTGCCACGGCGCTGTCGTCGTAGTCGAGGCCGATCACCCGCGCGGCGACACCGGCGATCATATTGGCGCCGTAGCCTTCTCCGGATCCGGCTTCCAGCACGGTCTTTCCGGCGCAGCGCTCCAGCAGGCGCACATAGGCGATCTCGTGCCGACGGAACCAGTAGTTCTCCTCGGCGATTCCGGGCACCGTCCGTTCACCGGTCAAAGGCAGGGGATCGGTGTGGTTTTCGGTGGGTATCACGGCCTCGCTCATTGGATCGACGTTAGCGGTTGCCCATATCACAGCAGCAGCCGGATCTGTCGATGGAGAAGATCACAGCCTAAGTTACCGGTGAGTAACTTAACGTAGGGTAATCTCCATCGCGAGCTACTTGTGGACGTACGGCCAGTCGATCGTGCGACCGCCACACCCGTGCCATCAGAACAGGAGGTCGACGAAGACCCATGCCTAACATCGTCGTACTGATCAAGCAGGTTCCTGACACCTGGTCCGAGCGCAAGCTGACCGATGGTGACTACACCCTGGACCGCGAGGCCGCCGATGCCATCCTCGACGAGATCAACGAGCGCGCTGTCGAAGAGGCGCTGCTGATCAAGGAGGCCCAGGGCGGCGAGGTGACCGTGCTGGCCATGGGCCCGCAGCGTGCCACCGAGGCCATTCGCAAGGCGCTGTCGATGGGTGCCGACAAGGCCATCCACATCAACGATGCCGCCATCCACGGCTCCGACGCCGTGCAGACCGCCTACGTGCTGGCCGCCGCTCTCGGCCAGATCGAGGGCATCGAACTGGTCATCGCCGGCAATGAGGCCACCGACGGTCGCTCCGGCGCCGTGCCGGCCATCATCGCCGAGTACCTCGGTCTGCCGCAGCTGACCCACCTGCGCAAGCTGGTTGTCGACGGCGAGCGCATCACCGGTGAGCGCGAGACCGACGAAGGCGTTTTCAAGCTCGAGGCCACGCTCCCGGCCATCGTCTCGGTCACCGAGAAGATCAACGAGCCGCGCTTCCCCTCCTTCAAGGGCATCATGGCCGCGAAGAAGAAGGAAGTTCAGACCTTCACGCTGGCCGATCTGGGCGTCGACCCGGAGACCGTCGGTGTTGCGAACGCCGGCACCCAGGTGACCGGTGTGACCCCGAAGCCGGCGCGCACAGCGGGCGAGAAGATCGTCGACGAGGGTGAGGGCGGCCAGCAGATCGCCACCTACCTGGTCGGCCAGAAGATCATCTAAAGCCTCTCGAGCCCAACTGCCGGGGCGCAGTGCTTGCAGCTCGCCCCCATGGACACAGCAGGAGAAAGAACAATGGCAGAAGTACTGGTGCTCGTGGAGCACGCTGACGGTGCACCCAAGAAGGTGACCACCGAACTCATCACCGCCGCCCGCGGCCTCGGCACCCCGGCCGCAGTCGTCGTTGCCACCCCCGGCACTGCCGACAAGCTGGCCGACGCGCTGGCCGCTGCCGGCGCCGAGAAGATCTACGTCGCGGAATCCGATGAGGCCGAAGGCTTCCTGGTGACCCCGAAGGTCGATGTGCTGGCCGCGCTGTCCGAGTCCGCGACTCCGGCCGCGATCCTGGTCGCCGCCACCGCCGACGGCAAGGAGGTGTCGGGCCGCCTTGCCGCCCGCATCGGCTCCGGCCTGCTCGTGGATGTCATCGCGATCGACGCCGATGGCACCGCGCAGCACTCCATCTTCGGTGGCGCGTTCACCGTGGCCGCCAAGTCCACCGGCGATGTGCCGGTCATCTCGGTGCGCCCCGGCGCCATCGAGGCGGCCCCGCAGGCCGGCGCCGGCGAGAAGGTCGTTGTCGAGGTGCCCGCCCAGGAAGAGGGCGTCACCAAGGTCGTCTCGCGGGAGCCGAACGCCGGCGGCGATCGTCCCGAGCTGACCGAGGCCGCGATCGTGGTCTCCGGTGGCCGTGGCGTCGGCTCGGCCGACAACTTCGGCAAGGTCATCGAGCCGCTGGCCGATGCGCTGGGTGCCGCTGTCGGCGCCTCGCGCGCCGCTGTCGACTCGGGTTACTACCCGGGCCAGTTCCAGGTCGGTCAGACCGGTAAGACGGTCTCCCCGCAGCTGTACCTCGCCCTCGGCATCTCGGGCGCGATCCAGCACCGCGCCGGCATGCAGACCTCGAAGACCATCGTCGCTGTCAACAAGGACGAGGAAGCCCCCATCTTCGAGATCAGCGATTACGGCATCGTCGGCGACCTGTTCAATGTCGCCCCGCAGCTGACCGAGGCGGTCAAGGCCCACAAGGGCTGAAACACCTCGCGCTGAGCGCAATTCGGTGGCCCCGGCTGGAAACAGCCGGGGCCACTGGCGTTCTGCCCCCACTGTCGGGGGCACCGGGTCGGTGACATGTGAAATGAATATGTTCTAGATTTGAGCGATCACGTACCCGGCGTGATTGATCGAAAGTCCTCTTATGCGTTCTCTGGTTGTCGCTGTCGGTACCGCGGGTCTGTTGATGTCCGGCGTCGGGGTGGCCGCTGCCGCACCCGTTTCGCTCGGTTCACCGGCTCTCGTCGCCGATTCCAACAGCTCCTCCTCCACCCCCGACAGCGGTTCCGCCACTTCGGTCCTCACCGGTTCGGGAGGTCTGCTCGCCGTGCCGATCTGGCTGCTGAGCTGCTCGCTTTCGGCGCAGTGCCAGTTGCCGATCTAGGCTCTCGGTGTGGGCCGATCGGCCCGCAGAAATCGAGATTGCCGGTATGTCTTCCATTCCCGACGTGACCGACGTGGTCGCCGCCCTGCACTGGGACCTGGCCGAGTGGCTGGGGTCCGATGCGCTGCCCAAGGTCTTCGACCGGATCGGCATCGCGCTGGACAACCAGTTCTCGTCGGTGGTGACCACCGGTCAGGCCGTGGACCGGGAGACCTTCCTGGCCGGTATCTGGTCGGCGCGAAATGTGCAGCCGGGGTTGGAGATCGAGGTCTCCGACGTGCAGGAGCTCGCGCGCAGCGGCAATCTCATCATCGTCCGATTCGTCGCCGAGAATGTGGTCGGCGAGGTGCGGTCCGGACGCCTCGTGACCGCCGTGCTGATGACGGACGGCCGTACCTATCAGTGGCGATCGGTGCACGAGACCGCAGCGCCGGCCGCCTCCTGACGTCCTCGTTCAGGAGGATTCGGGTACGCCCACGCAGGTCAGGGTGAAGTAGGAGTACGGGCTGGGGTGCCGCCAGGAGTCGTGGGTGACCTCGCCGGGTGATTCGAAACCGAAGTGCCGCAGGAAGATCGCGGTCAGTTGCGCGGCCTCGGTGATGGCGGTGGGGTCGGCGGTGTAGTCGCGGGCCTGGACACCGTCGCCATAGGGCTTGAAACCCTTGGCGGTCAGCTCGTCCTGCCAGTCGTCGCCATCGCTGACCAGCAGCAGCAGCGTGTCGGGGTACAGCACGATCTGCACCTTGAGATCGCTGTCGACGGTGCTCGCGTCCCGGTCCTCGTCGTCCTGTTCGTCTTCCTCGTCGAGGTCCGTATCGGCCTGCAGTGTGATCACCAGCCGATCGGGCCCGAGTTCGGGATCGGGATCGGCGGTGCCCAGCGCCCACATGCCCAATTGCACGTCGAGCAGGGTGTTCTTCAGTGCTTCGGCGACATCGTCCCAGTTCGAGACGACCTTCTCGCCCATGGCGAACCCGTCCATCCCGGGCCCGTCCTTATCGCCCATCCAGGTGAAGGGCACCTCGGTGAGGTCGTCCTCGAAATCCCAGGCGCGATAGTCCCATTCCTCGAACACCTCGGTGGAGGCCGCGCGCAGATTGATCTCGCCGGAGTGGTCCATGGACAGCTCGCGGAAGGTCACCTTGTCGCGCCACCGCACGAAGACATTGCGGCTGCCGCCGAACATCGACGGCTCACCCCACACCTCGATCGCGGCGGCCAGATAGGTCGGGAACTGATCGGGCTCGGCGTGTCCCACGTACATGCCGACCGCATCGTATTCGGGTGCGCCCGGATCGGTCCGGTGGTCGTTGTCCGACATCCAGCCGCCGCGTTCGGCCCCTGGGATATCGGCGATCTCGTCGTCATCGTCTACGGTCCAGCCCGCTGTGGTGCAGGCCGTGACCACGGCGGCGCGATCCCACGCGCCGAAGTCGGCGGCCAGCCCCGTCAGTGCGGCGTGAAACTGCTGATCTGTCATCCCTTGCACGGGCGGACCCTATCGCGTCGATCCGGCTGTGCCGCCGAGGCAGCGCCTTGTGTACAACACCGGATTGCTCGGCCGGTGCGTTTTCGGGCAGGCTGGTTCGATGTCGATCACACTGCCGCCGGAGGTCTCCGACAATATTGCCACGGCATTCGGGGCGCGCGGTCGTGAGTGGTTGCGGGACTTGCCCGCGGTTGTGGCGCAGCGATGTGCGGCTTGGGAGCTCGAGGTAGTGGGCGATGGATTCGGCGGCGGGACGCATTCCTATGTCGCGCCGGTCCGGCGGGCCGACGGATCGGTCGCGGTACTGAAGGTGCCGGTGGTGGACGAGGAGAACCTCGGCGAAGCGGCCGGAATGTTCTGCTATCGCGGTGCGGGTGCGGTCCGGTTGTACGAATTCGATTCCGCCAGTGGCTCTTTACTGCTGGAGTGGGCGCGGCCCGGCACACCGCTGCTCGAGCAGCCGGGGTTTCCGAGCCTGGAGGGCCGGGCCGAGAATATCGGGAAGGTCGAGTTCGCCTGCGAGCTGTACCGGCGATTGCGCCGGGAACCGGAAGCGGTCCCCGAAGGGTATCCCGCCCTGCCCACGGCGGCGGGCATGGTGCAGCAGTGGAGCGAAATGTTCATGGACCCCGAAGCCGCTGTATCGCAGGTGATTCCGGACCGGCTGCTGGCGCGGGCCGCTGAATGGTGCGGCGAGCTGGCGGCGCCCGACGGCCCGCTGCTCATCGTTAATCGGGATACCCATCTCGGCAATATCGTTGCGGCGGAACGTGAGCCGTGGTTGCTGATCGATCCCAAGGCCTATCTGGGTGAAGCCGCGTTCGATGCGGGATTCCTGGTGATGATCCAGGTGCAGAGCATCCCGGTGGCCGAACACGCACGCACGGTGCTGCACCGGACCGCAGCGGCCCTGGACGTCTCCGCGAACCGTGCACACGGCTGGGCCTTCATGCGGTCGATGGAGGAGATCGTCTGGGCCATCCAGGACGACGAGCCCGGGGACCTGCGCCTGCACCTGGCGGTAGCGACCGCCCTGGCGTAACCCTCAGTGCCGGTGCTGTTCCCGCGCCTGCTCGGTCCGGCTGTTGTCCCGCCCGACAACAATGCCGATGGTGCTCGGAATGAGCAGCGCCAGCCCCCACGGCACCGCCACCCAGAACGGCCAGAAATACCCCGCACCGGTCGCCAGCCAGATGACCAGGCACAGAATATTCACGAAGACCCACGGGATCCACATGATGATCACCCAGGTCGGCAGCCCACCCCTGCCGGTCCCGCCACTCGCACTCGACCGGGAAACCCGTTGCACGGGAAGGTCGGACAGCACCGGCGCCAGCTCGCCATAGGTCTTGGCGGCGTACACCTGCTGGAGTCGCTCATCGAATTCATGCAGATCGATCCTGCCGTCATCCATGGCCGTCCGTAACTTCGCGACGATCTGTTCCCGATCGGCATTCGACGCCCGCATGTGCTCCTGGCTCACGCCAGCCAGGGTAAGTCGCTTCCGGCTCCGCTGTCGGCTCAATGGCGCGTGATCTGATCGGCCTGCGCGATGTACTCGATCTCGGGGATGCGATGGAACAGATAGCCTGTGATCCCCTCGGGCGCGAAGTGCGCACCGCTGTGCGGGTCGTACGCGAGATGATCACGCCCGCAGTAGGCGAGCGTTTCCCACAGCGCCGCACGCTGTCCGGCGCGCTGCCATCCTTGCTGCGTCGGTGTATCCGCGGCGGTGGCGGCCTCGTCGAGTCTCTGGGCGATCAGCCTGGCGAGTGGAACCACCAGGACCCACGCGACCGTCGGCAGGAAAATCCAGGAGACCAGAAAGTCGAGGGATCCGCCGTCCGTGGTCGCATAACTCAGCAGCCCGACGAGGACGGGTATCGCCCAAGCACCCAAAACCAAAAGCGTACTGGCCCGACGGCGGGTCAATCCGGCATGTCGTGAGTCGAGGAACATGGTTCCGGCGAGAGTTCCGGCCAGCACGCTGCCCTCGATTCCGTGCTGAACGATCGAACCGCGCACCGACGTCGTGGCGCGCCCGTGCTGGCTGGGGAACAGGTCACCGGCTCGTGTCACGGTGAAGCGCTGTCCGGCACGGAGATTGACACTTCCCACCGACGTGCTGTGCCGGATGTCGTTCTGCAGAATCGCGCGTAGACCGCGCACTTGATCGAGCATGCCGCAGCGCGGACACGGTCTCATGGCTCCCCCTACCTCCGGGCCACTCCCCGCGGCCCGTTCCGACGGAACGACGATAGCCGACGAATGCTGTTCCGCCGCTCCGTTTTCAGGCGCTCCGTTTCAGGCGCAGTGCAGGGCGGCGAGGAGGGTGGTGAGGATGGGGGAGGGGCGGAGGTCGCTGCGGATGACGGCGGAGACCGGGATGCGGAGGGGGTTGCCGGTGAGGCGGAGGATGGCTATGCCTTCGGTTTGGCTGTCGGCGTAGAGGATGGTCCAGGCGTCCGGGCGGTTGATGAGCTCCATGGTGGCGGTGTGGTCCGGGGGGATGGGGGGACCGTAGGCGGGGCCGGTGGGTAGATCGGCGAAGGCGGCGCGGACGACATTGTGCAGCAGCACCTGATCGAGTTCGGGCGGTAGTAGTAATGGGTACGCGCCGAGATCGGCGAGGGTGGCGTCGGCGCGACCGGCGAGGGGGTGCGCGGTGGAGGTGGCGATGACCAAGTCCTCCACCCAGAGCTTCTCCACGGTCAGTCCGGGCTGATCCACGCTGCCCCGGATGAGAGCGAGATCACAGTCACCGTCGGCTACCGCCTGAATGCGCTGGCGGAAGGGCTTGATGACGAATTCGATCTCCGCACCCGGATGCGCCTCGCGTGCTCCGGCGATGGCGGACAGCGATCTTGTTGCGAAGGACATATTGGCTGCCAGGCGAATCCGCGGCCCGGAGGCCCTTACAGCTGCGCGAATGGCGGATTCCAGGCTCAGCATTTGCTTCGCAAGGGGAAGTAGCCGAGTGGTCGCGTCGGTCGGTACGACCGACCGGGTGGACCGCTCGAAGAGGGGCACGCCGAGGTCGCGTTCCAGCCGCGCGATCTGGTGGCTGATGGCCGACTGCGAAATGAAGCAGCGCGTGGCCGCGCGGCTGAAGCTGAGCTCCTCGCAGACGGCGACGAAGTAGGCCAGCTGTCGCAGCTCCACGGCATTTCTCCCATTCATGATCGATCTAGATAAGAGTCATATTGATTATGCGCCCTGACCCCTGGAACAACTGCGTTCCGAATTACGGTTAGTCATGAGAGAAGGAGGCTGTCATGCAGAGTGTGGACGCGGGTATCGAGACCGTCGAGGTCGTCATTGTTGGTTCGGGGTTCGGTGGGCTGTCTGCCGCCAAGCAACTCAATAAGTCGGGAGTTCCGTACGTCCTTATTTCGAGTACCCCCGAACACCTCTTCCAGCCTCTGCTCTACCAAGTTGCGACGGGTGTGCTGGCCTCCGATGAGATCGCGCCGCCCATCAAGAACATCCTGAAACACCACAAGAACGGTCAGACCCGCGTCGGCAAGGTGGTCGCCATCGACGCCGAGGCCGCGGTGCTGACCTACGAAACCGCCGAGGGACAGCGCAAGATCCGCTACGGCTCGCTGATCGCGGCGACCGGCGCCAGCCAGTCCTATTTCGGCCGTGACGATTTCGCCGAGAAGACGTATTCGCTCAAGACCATCGACGATGCCCGGGACCTGCGCGCACAGATCGACCGCGTGTTCACCGAGGCCAAGGACGCCGATCCGGAAACCCGCCGCCGGCTGCTCAGCTTTGTCGTGGTCGGCGCCGGCGCCACCGGTGTCGAGGTCGCCGGTCAGCTCAAGGAACTCGCGAAAAGGTACTACCACCAGGATGATTCGGTCATCCTGGTCGAGGGCGCCGGTGTGGTGCTGCCCCCGTTCGGCGGCGGCCTGTCGGAGTACACCAAGAAGTCGCTCACCAAGAGCGGCGTCGAGGTGCTGGTCGATACCTTCGTCACCGATATCGACGAGGGCAAGGTGACCGTCAAGAGCAAGGACGGTGTGGAGCGCGGCATTGCCGCCGAGACCGTGGTGTGGTCGGCGGGTGTCGCGGTGGGTGGATTCGCGCAGCTGCTGGCCGAGGCCACCGGTTGCGAAACCGACAGGGCCGGACGCCTTCTCATCAATCCGGACTGCACCGTCGGCGGACATGCCGATATCTACGCCATCGGCGATATGACCTCCCTCAAGGGCTACCCCGGTCAGTCGCCGGTCGCCATGCAGGAGGGCCGCCACGTCGCGGACATCATTCGCGGCAAGAAGCACGCCGCCACCGAGTTCAATTACTGGGACAAGGGCAGCATGGCGGTGATCAGCCGTTTCAGCGCCGTCACCAAGCTGAACGACAAGATCAAGTTCACCGGCGCCCTCGCCTGGTTCACCTGGCTGGCGGTGCACCTGTTCTACCTCGTCGGCTTCCGCAACCGCTTCGCGGCCGTCTTCTCCTGGCTGGTCGCCTTCATCGGCACCGGCCGCCCCGGCTTCAACGAGGTCCAGAAGACCTCGGCGGCAAAGGATCAGGCCCAGCCCCGAGCCGCCTGACCCAGCCTCGAAATGAGCCGCCCGGCAGTCCCCGCCGGGCGGCTCGTTCGTGTCGGCCCCGTTGGTCTTCTTGACCTGAACTGAGGTTCAGGTTTCACGATGGAGTCATGACGAAGAACAGAAGAGCCCTGATCACGGGCGCCTCGGCGGGATTCGGCCGCGCCGTCGCGCTCGCCCTCGCCGAACAGGGGTGGGAATTGATCCTCACCGCGCGCGGCGGCGATGCGCTGGACAAGGTCCGCGCAGCAACGGGAGCCCGCGTCGTGGTGGGCGATATCGCCGATCCCGCGCGCCGGGACGAACTGGCCGCCGCGCTCGGCTCCGCCCCGCTGGACCTGCTGATCAACAATGCCAGCGCCCTCGGCCCCAGTCCGCTGCCGCCGCTGGACCGCTATCCGATCGATGAGCTCGCGGCCGTGCTGAACACCAATGTGGTCGCGCCCCTGGCAGTGCTGCAATGTGCGCTTCCTGCGGTGCGCGCCGCGGACGGCACCGTGGTGAACATCAGCTCCGATGCCGCGGTGGGCGCATATCCGGGCTGGGGTGGCTACGGCGCCTCCAAGGCCGCCCTGGATCAGCTCACGGCCGTACTGGCCGCCGAGAATCCGGACCTGCGGATCTACGCCTTCGATCCGGGGGATATGCGCACCGCCATGCATCAGGCCGCATTCCCCGGTACGGACATCTCCGACCGGCCCGAGCCGGAAACCGTTGTGCCCGCACTGCTCCACCTCCTCGGGACCAGGCCGCCGAGCGGCCGCTATCTGGCCTCGGAACTACCGGTGGCGTCATGACGGTGGGGGCGGAGGCGGTGGAGTTCCTGCTGCCCGACGAGCTGTCGGCGACCAGTCCGCCGGAGGCGCGCGGACTGGCACGGGACGAGGTGCGGCTCATGGTGTGCGAGGACGGTGCGGTGACCCACGCCCGATTCCGGGAACTACCGGGCTTCCTGCACCCCGGAGACCTTGTGGTGGTGAACAATTCGGCCATGGTCACTGCGGCCGTACCGGCTCGGTACGGCAGGCAGGAAGCGGTGCTGCACTTCTCGGCGCCGCTCGACGACGGCCGCTGGGTGGTCGAGCTGCGCGATCCGGACGGCACGCCCTGGCGGGGAACCGACCTGGAACCCGGTGCCCACGTGCGGCTTGCGGACGGACACAGCGCAGTTCTGCGCGCGCCGTGGCTGCCGGACGCCGAGCGCCTGTGGACCGCCGATATCGATACCGACGTGCCGCGACTGCTGGCCGAGCGTGGGCGCCCGATCACGTATTCGTATGTCCGCGAACGCTGGTCTGCCTCCTACTATCACACCGTCTTCGGCAAGGAACCGGGCAGTGCGGAAATGCCCAGCGCCGGAAGGCCGTTCACCGATGCCCTGGTGACCGAGTTGGTCGCGAGCGGTGTAGGCCTGACGTCGATCACCCTGCACACGGGTGTTTCCTCACCGGAATCGGGTGAGCCGCCGAGTCCGGAGCGCTTCGCGGTTCCCGAGTTGACCGCCCGGCTGGCGAATCTCACCCGGGATGCGGGTGGACGCGTGGTGGCGGTGGGCACCACGGTGACGCGGGCCCTCGAATCCGCTGTCGGCGCTGATGATCTGGTCCATCCGGTATCGGGCTGGACCGATCTGGTGCTCGGTGGTGACCGCCGGACCCGCGTGGTCGACGGACTGATCACCGGCTGGCATGCGCCGGGTGCCTCGCATCTGCATCTGCTCGAGGCGGTGGCCGGGGCCGAGGTGGTGCGGCAGGCGTATCGAGCCGCGCTCGACGGCGGTTATCTCTGGCACGAATTCGGCGATACGGCCCTGCTTCTGCGTTCCCGACCCGGCGCGAACACGGGGCGCGCGGTGGCGTAGCCTTCCGTAATTCGCCCTGTGCGGCGGGCTCGCCCGGTGCCTCGGAAGGGCGATCCGCGGTGGCGAAAACCCCGCCTGTACCCAGTCAGGATACGAGCGTTTATCCTGGTAGAGAACGTTCAGCGGCCCCGCGATGAACTCCGGGTGTGGTGTGCGTCGCGTTCACCGGACTGGCATCGAGCCGCCATCTGACCGTCGCTCCAGCGCATTCTGAGCCTCGTTTGATCAACCGTATGACCACCATGGCAGCGTCGAGCTCCAGCCGGCTCACACCCGCGTCATATGTCACTCCGGAGCCGCTGCGCACGTCGGGCCGCTCCCAGTACTCACTGGTTGTGTCCTCCGATGCGGAGCATCGCGAGGCCGCGCAGCGCCTGCGCTACCAGGTCTTCGCCAATGAGCCGGGATTCACCATCCCGGTCAACGAGAACGGTCTGGACGCAGACCGTTTCGACGACCACTGCGACCACCTGCTGGTGCGAGACGATCTCACCGATCAGTTCGTCGGCTGCTACCGGATGCTGCCGCCCGATAAGGTGACCGCCGCCGGCGGTTACTACACCGCCACCGAATTCGACCTCACCGCAATGGATCCCGCCGGGAACCGGATGGTCGAAATGGGTCGTGCCTGCGTGGTGCCCGATCACCGCAACGGTTCCACGCTGACCCTCATGTGGGCGGGCATCCTGCACTACATCCAGCTCACCGGTTACGAATGGATCATGGGCTGCGTTTCGGTGCCCATGCAGACCACTCCCGAGGAAGCACCCGGCCGGAATGTGCGGGCCGTGCGTGACCAGCTGCTCAGCAGGTACGCGCTGGAGCCGGAACGTCATGTGCGCCCGTACAACCCGGTGGTCGTCGACGGTCTGCCCCTCGACGAGCTGGACGCCCCGGCCCGCCCGAAGCTCCCGCCGCTCATGAGCGGCTACCTGCGCCTGGGTGCGCAGATCTGTGGCGAGCCCGCACACGATCCCGACTTCGCAGTAGCCGACTTCGTTGCGCTGCTGGGCCTTTCGACCATCAACACTCGCTACCTGGAGCGCCTGCAGGGCGCGGTGGCCACTCTCGAGCGGTGATGAATCATGATGCCTGCCTTCCTTTCCCCCGGCGTGGGTTCGCTGCCGTGTCCCCCGGCCGCACCCGCCGCCCATGCCTGGATGCCGTCCAGCCCGTGCGGCCCGGACTGCGTCGAAACCGCCCCTGAGGCCGGAAACCTGCTGGTCGCCGCCCGCGCCCTCGGCGTGGGTGCGGTGCTGGTGAGTTTTCCCGTCGCGCACCTGGCCACACCGCGTCGCTGGCGGACCGCCCTGCACAAGCGGTACGCCCGAACGCTGCTGCACTGCTGCGGAATTCGCCTGCGCATCGTCGACAATCGCGAGGCGGGCGTTGTCATCACCGAGCAGGCTGTGCCTGATTCTGCTGTGGCACAGGGTGATACCGCTGTGCCCGCCCCGCCGGGCCGCCTCATGGTGGCCGGGCATATCGGCTGGACCGATATCTTCGCGCTGTCCGCCGTCGAGTCCATGGGTTTCGTGGCCCGTGCCGATATGGTCGATTGGCCGCTGGTCGGCGATATCGCGCGACTGGTGCGGGTGATCCCCATCGAGCGGGAGCGGCTGCGCGCCCTTCCCGGCGTTGTGAACCAGATTGCCGAGCGGCTGGCGGCAGGCGAGCGGGTCGGCCTCTTCCCGGAGGGCACCACCTGGTGCGGCCGTGCCCGTGGTCGCCTGCGCCCCGCGCTCTTCCAGGCGGCCATCGATACCGGCACCCCCGTGCAGCCGATCCGGCTGCGCTACCTGGACGCGCACGGCCGGGTATCCACCGTCCCGGGTTTCGTGGGTGTCGACACCATGGGCGATTCGGTTCGCCGCGTGCTGCGTTCGCGCGGGATCGTCGCGGAGATCGTGCTGCAACCGCTCGAACCTCCCGGCGCCGATCGCCGTGAACTGGCCCGCCGCTGTGAGCGCGCCATCCACGGTGACGCCGTGGACCGCGCCTTCGCCGGCATCGTCCGCCGCGCGGAAGAGGGTGCCGTCCTGCTGGATTCGGACCGGCACCCCGAACTCCATACCGAGGTAAAGCTCCCCGCCCGCGTGTGAATTCACGTCGGCAGCGCCGATCCGCCGTCTTCCCCCGGCGGGTCGGCGCTGTTGTCTGTCCGGCGGCGCGTGGCGTCTACGCGGGTGGGCCTGCGATGCGGGACAGGTAGTCGTTGAGCTGTTCGGCGATATCGCCCTCTGTCGTGAGACCGATGTTGCCGTCCGGGCGCACCAGAAAGACGACTTTGTCGTCGGCAGTCACGTCGTATGTGGACCGCAGGATATCCATGGTCGCCGGTGAATCCCGGCCGGTGTCGCGATCGGCCGGCGCTCCTGCCCGACCGGCGGGGTCCGAGTGGCCCGTTCGGTCCGGACTACAGCATCCAGACCGAGATCGACGACCTTGTCGCCCTGCTGTCGGTGTTCTCCACGCTGCTCTGCGACGCCCTGCTGCTCGGTGGCAGCCGGAGCGCCCGGTTATCTGCGTGTCGCATTGCGGAGGCTTGCGTCAAACCTTCCGAATGCCCGATCTGTCACGCTGCCCGGTGTCGGCCACACCGCGACCTTCAATGACGAAAAACCCCAGCTCGTCGCCGCCGAACTTCGCGAGTTCTGCTGAGCGGCCACGGTGTTGATAGGAGGTCTGCATGAAACCCTCCGGTCCTGGCGCGTGGCGGGCTAGCCTGTCCACGTAGGTGTGTGGCCGGTCGATCGAAGTGGTGATGGGATGGAAAAGGTTATGCCACTGGATCTGCCGCACACTTCGCGCATATACGACTATTTCCTCGGCGGTAAAGACAACTACGAGGCCGATCGCAAGGCCGCACAGGAGATCTTGAAGGCGTGGCCCGATATTCGGACCGCGGCGCGGGTGAATCGGCAGTTCATGCAGCGCAGTACGCGGTTCCTGGCCGAGGCCGGGATCAGGCAGTTCCTCGATATCGGGACCGGGATTCCGACCGAGCCGAATCTGCATCAGATCGCCCAGCGGGCCGCCCCCGATGCGCGGGTGGTCTACGTGGACAACGATCCGGTGGTGCTGGCGCACGCGCGGGCGTTGATGCCCGGAGGAACGGCGGGGGCGACGACCTACATCCAAGGCGATGTCACCGATCCGCTGTCGATCCTGGCGGCCATGTCCAGGGTGCTGGATCTGTCGGAGCCGGTCGGTTTGAGCATGATCGCATTGCTGCATTTCGTGGAGGCGAGCATCCCGCTGATCGTCTCGACGTTCCTGGACGCGCTGGCGCCGGGGTCGTTCCTGGTAATCTGCACGATCACCGCTGACTTCGCCCCGGAGCAGGTGGTCGCCGCGCAGGATGTGTACCGGGTGCGGAAGTTGCCGGCGCAGGTGCGCACCCGTGATGAGGTGACCGGGTGGTTCTCGGGTTTGGAGTTGGTCGAGCCGGGTGTGGTGCCGCCGCATCGGTGGGGTTTGGCGGAGACGACGGAGATCTCCGCGTCCTTCGATGCCAAGGTGTCCTGCTACTGCGGTGTAGGCCGCAAACCCTGATCGCACGCGGCGCGCCGACCGAGGGAATAACCGACAGCCATCGGCCTGTTGCCGAAACCGTGCGCAGAATCGTTGGGAAATCGTAGACCGCCCGGGGATACCCCAAGGAAGCGCAGGTCAACGATGGGATAGGCTTTGTCGGTCATGAAGTCGGTTTTCCCGGGTCCGGTCGGTGCCCAGACGGTCTACCTCGATCACGCGGCCACAACACCCATGTTCCCGGTCGCTGTCGAGGCGATGAGTGCCGTCCTGGGGTCGGCGGGCAATGCCTCGTCGCTGCATGCCTCCGGGCGCGCCGCACGGCGGCTGCTCGAGGAGGCTCGGGAGTCGATCGCGGCGGGGCTGGGGGCGCGGCCCTCCGAGGTCATCTTCACCTCCGGCGGGACCGAGAGCGACAATCTCGCCGTCAAGGGCATCTACTGGGCGCGCCGTGACGCCGATCCGAAGCGTACCCGGATTCTGGTGAGCTCGGTCGAGCATCATGCGGTGCTCGATGCCGTCGAGTGGCTCGAGCAGCACGAGGGTGCGCAGATCACCTGGCTGGATCCGGATGCCGAAGGTGTCATTTCGCCCCGCACTCTGCGCGACGCGCTGGCCGCACATGCCGGCGATACCGCGCTGGTGAGCGTCATGTGGGCCAATAACGAGGTCGGCGCCATCCAGCCCATTGCCGAATTGGCCGCGGTGGCACAGGAATTCGATGTGCCCATGCACAGTGATGCGGTGCAGGCGGGTGCGCAGCTGCCCATCGCCTTCGGCCGGAGTGGTTTGGCGGCAGCGAGTTTCGCGGGCCACAAGGTCGGCGGGCCGCACGGTGTCGGCGTACTGCTGCTGGGTCGTCAGGTGCCCGCGGTGCCCATGCTGCACGGCGGCGGGCACGAGCGGGATCTGCGCTCCGGTACCTCGGATGTGCCCGGCGCGGCCGGTCTGGCCGCCGCCATCCGCGAGACCGTCGCCGGAATGCATACGCGCACACTCGAATTGAACAGACTGCGGGATCGTCTCATCGACGGCGTATTCGCCGAGGTGCCGGAGGCGATCCTCAACGGACCCACCGGCGACCGACGGCTGCCCGGCAATGTCCACTTCACGTTTCCCGGTTGTGAGGGCGATTCGCTGCTCATGCTGCTCGACGCCGCCGGGATCGAATGCTCGACCGGATCGGCCTGCAATGCCGGTGTCGCCGGACCCAGCCATGTGCTGCTCGCCATGGGTGTGGATCCGGGACTGGCACGCGGGTCGCTGCGATTCACCCTGGGACACAACTCGACCGACGCCGATGTCGATGCCCTGCTGGCAGTGTTGCCGCAGGTGGTCGAGCGTGCGAAGGCGGCCGGAATGGCCGGCGCGAAAGGAGGCTTCTAGATGCGAGTACTTGCCGCGATGAGTGGTGGTGTGGATTCCGCGGTAGCGGCCGCGCGCGCCGTTGCCGCCGGACACGATGTGGTCGGGGTGCACCTGGCGCTGTCCGCGTCACCGGGCACGCTGCGCACCGGATCGCGCGGTTGCTGCTCCAAGGAGGACGCCGGTGATGCCCGGCGCGCCGCGGACATGCTCGGAATCCCGTTCTACGTCTGGGATTTCGCCGATCGCTTCAAGGAAGACGTGATCGACGACTTCGTCGCCGCATACGCCGCGGGGGAAACGCCCAATCCGTGCCTGCGCTGCAACGAGAAGATCAAGTTCTCGGCGCTCGCGGATCGCGCGGTGGCACTGGGCTTCGACGCCGTGGCCACCGGCCACTACGCGCGCCTCGAGGACGGCGTGCTGCGCCGTGCCGTGGACGCCGACAAGGATCAGTCCTATGTGCTCGCGGTGCTCACCGCCGAGCAGCTCTCGCGCGCCATGTTCCCCATCGGCGACACCCCGAAGCCGCAGATTCGCGAGGAGGCCGCCGAGCGCGGCCTGGCCGTCGCGGATAAGCCGGACAGCCACGACATCTGCTTCATCCCCTCCGGTGACACTCAGGCCTTCCTGGGCGCCAGGATCGGTATCCGCCCGGGTGCGCTGCGCGATGCCGACGGCACCAAGCTCGGCGATCACAAGGGTGTGCACGAGTTCACCATCGGCCAGCGCAAGGGCCTCGGCCTGCCCGGCCCGGCGGCCGACGGCAAGCCCCGCTACGTCACCGGCATCGATCCCGACTCGGGCGATGTCCACGTCGGCTCCGCCAAGGACCTCGAGGTGTGGACGGTCCTGGCCGCCCGCGCCATCTGGACCTCCGGCGCAACCCCCGACGGCCCGATCGAATGCGTGGCCCAGGTCCGCGCCCACGGCGGCACCGCCCCCGCGGTCGCCGAGGCCGTAGGCGACGGCCTCATCGTCCGCCTCCGCGAACCCCTCACCGGCGTGGCCCGCGGCCAGGCCGTGGTCCTCTACCGCCCGGACACCGCCGGCGACGAGGTCATCGGCAGCGGCACCATCTCCGGCACCGAACGCGAACCCCACTCCTACGCAAACGAATTGGTCGCGGACACCGCGCAGTGACACTGGCTCGGTCGTCCTTCGGCCCGTCACCCGGCCCCGTCATTCCGGCGCGCCCTCGGCCGGAATCCACTGGCACAGCCCGGGCGCTGTGCCAGTGGACCTCGGCCAAAACATGCCGGGACGACGGTTGATGACGGTTAGCGAGATCTCTCGGTGGCGTATTGGGGTGACGGTTAGCGAGATTCATCGGTGGGTGCTGGTATGACGGATGGCGAGGTTCCTCCGTAGGGTGCCGGGGAGACGGTTAGCGATCTCTCGGTGGCGTGCCGGGACGGTGGATGGCGGGGGCCGTGGTGATAGCCGTGGGCGGCGGGTTGACGGGGCGTCGGTGGAAGTCGAGCGCCGGTGTAGCCTCCGGCGTGCCGCGATGTCGTCCAGTTCCGGTGGGCGGTGCGGAGTGGTTGTGTGAGTGCGGGATCTGGATGGCCGAGTGATGCGGAGTGGCGCGGATGAGTGACATCGAGACTGGTGCCGGGGTTTTGCGCGGCGGGATCGCGACGGGGGTCGGGTCGTGGCCCGGTACCGAGTCGCGGGAGGCTGCGGCGACCGTGGTGGGGGAGCTGGGGGAGCTGCCGCATCTGGTGGAATTGCCGGGGCGCGGGGTGGGTGCGGACATGGTCGGGCGGGTGTCGGCGCTGCTGGTCGATATGCGGTTCGACAGCACCACGCGCGGGTATCGGCTGGCCGTGCGACCGGGGGCGGTGGCGCGGCGGGCGCGCGATTTCCTGCACGCGGATCTCGATGCGCTCGAAGAGGCTTGGGAGACAGCCGGTCTCATGGGATCCGGTCGGCCGATCAAGGTTCAGGTCACCGGGCCGCTGACGCTCGCCGCCGAGGTGGAATTGCCGCTCGGGCACCGGGTGATCACCGATTCCGGTGCGCTGCGCGATCTTTCGGAATCCCTCGCCGAGGGGCTGGCGACCCATGTGGCCGAGGTCGGTAAGCGGCTGGCCACAGACGTGCTGGTGCAGTTGGACGAACCACTGCTGACCGATGTGCTGGAGGGCTCGCTGAGCGGTGTCAGCATGCTCAATACCGTGCGCGCCATGCCGGAGCCGGAAGCGCTGCACGTACTCGATACGGTGATCGGCGCGCAGTCGGGGCCGGTGCTGGTGCACAGTTGCGCCGCCAAGCCCCCGCTCGGCTTCCTGCGCCGGAGTGGCGCTGCCGCAGTCGGTTTCGACATCTCCACCATTCATACGGCAGATCTCGATCGCATCGGCGAATTGCTGGACGACGGCAGGTATCTGGTACTCGGGCTGGTGCCGACCGCAGCTCCGGACAAGCCCGTCACCTGGCGTGAGATCGCCGAACCCGGTGTGCGGCTGATCGATCGGCTGGGTTTCCGGCGCCGCCTGCTGGCCGAGCAGATTCTGGTCTCCCCGGCCTGCGGCCTGGCGGGCGCACCGCTGTCCTGGGCACGGCAGGCGCTGAGCCTCGCGGCCGAGACCGCGCGTGTCTATGCGGACGAGCCGGAGTCGATCAACTTCGAATAATCCGGCACGGCACCGGTATTCACATATCGGCGAGAATGCCCGAGGCGATGCGGGCGGCGGCCGCATTGCACTGCTCGTCGGTGAGTTCGAGGTCGCTCATCATGGTGATGCTCCAGCTGATGGCCAGCAGCGCCTGGCGAGCGTGGAATACGGCCAGTGCCGCATCGTCCGGGGCGGCCATCAGATCTGCCAGCACCCGGAACTGATAGCGCAGGCCGACCCCGAACCCTAGTTGCCGGAAGGCGGGCTGGTTTTCGTGCCAGAACCGCATCATGTCCTTGCCCAGGCTGTGCAGCAGCGTGCCGTAGCGGGTGAGGATTTCCTGCGCCCGTTCCCGGCCGGGCGGCGCGGCCTCGGCCCAGGTGACGATGTCGTCGATGCCGCTGCGCAGATCGTCGGACAGACTGGCGACAATGTCTTCCTTGGTCCGGAAGTGGTAGTACAGCGCGGCTTTGGTGACGCCGAGCTGTTCGGCGATCTCGCGCAGTGAGGTCTTCTCGTATCCGTGCTCGCCGAACAGCTCCATGGCCACGGCGCGGATGCGCTCCCGCGTATCGCTGCGACGCCCGTCCATGGGTCCCTCCAGTCGTATTCGGCTTCCGGTGGCTTGACGACCGGCAAGGGAGCAGCCTAGCGTCGTCGGCAAGCTCGAATAACTAGTCGGGCGGCAAGCTAATGGTACGGGGAGATTCGATATGACCGAGGCAGGGCAAGTACCCGTTGCCGGCGTGGCCATGACCGCGATCGGGGTCGCCGTCATCCGGGCCAGGGAGTCGCAGCGACCGGATCGGCTCTACGACGATCCTTTCGCACAGCTTTTCGCCGACGCCGCGAAACCGTTCTTCGGACAGCGCTGGGATCGGCTGCTGCCGCTGGTCGACATGTTCTTCGACGGACGCACCATCGGGGTGCGGCTGGTCGACGATCATGTCGAAGATGCTGTCCGCCAGGGTAATCGGCAGGTTGTCATCGTGGGCGCCGGGCTCGATACCCGGGCGTTCCGAATGGATCTGCCCGCGGAAACCCGCTTCTTCGAACTCGATCTCCCGGTCACCTTCGACTTCAAGGAACCGGTGCTCGAACGCGCCGGTGTGACCCCGCGCTACGAAAGACATGTACTGCCGGTCGATCTCCGCGAGGAGTGGGCCGAACCGCTACTGGCACAGGGCTTCCGGCCCGAGGAGCCGACGCACTGGGTGGACGAGGGCGTACTCGGCTACCTGACTCGCCCCGATGCGCAGCGGGTGGTCGAGAAGATCACCGAATTGTCCGCGCCGGGAAGTCGATTCGGCGTCGCGAAGTTCGCGGTGGACGCGGATACCGGGCCATATCCGGAACTGCGCCGACTCGTCTCGGGCGATGACGCCGCTCCCGGCGAGCTGGGCGGCTTGGGCCCCGATATCGGGGACTGGCTGATCGCCAACGGCTGGGACACCGAATTCCGCGCCTGGGACGATATGGTCGCCGGATACGACCGCCCCGGCGTCACGGGCGACCCCACCAACGGCACCATCTTCGCCGTCCGTCGCTGACCGATTCGCGCACGAGCCTGCCCGCCGCGCTGAGCTTGTTCGTCGCGCTGAGCTTGTTCGTCGCGTCGAGCTTGTCTGTCGCGTCGAGCTTGTCTGTCGCGTCGAGCTTGTCTGTCGCGCCGAGCCTGCCCGTCGCGCCAAGCTTGCCCGTCGCGCCAAGCTTGCCCGCTGTGCCTGGGCTTGCCCGTGCGCGGACGAGATTGCGCGGGGCGCGAATACGTGCGCGGCGACGCCGTCAGTTGCGCTGGTCGCGCTGGCGGGAGCCGAAGTAGGGGCGTGCGCCGGGGTGCCCGAGCTGCCAGCGGTCGGGCTTGCCCGCGGGGTAGGCCACAGGGATCTGCTCGCCGATGGATGGCCACTGGTTCACATCCCAGGCGAAGCGGCCGTAGACCTCGTGTGCGACCACCGACGGCCCGGAGATGCTGCCGCTGAGTGTCACGTACTGCTCGCCGGTAGCGTCCGGGCGCGGGCTGACCCCGGTCACGTACAGCGTGCCGGATTCCGGAGCGACCATCTGACCGCCGCCGCCCCGGCCCCGCCGGAAGGCCATGATGGTCGCCACCAGCGCGCCGCCGATCAATACGATGAACGTGAGCTGCATGAGCATGACCCCATGCTAGGCGGGCCGCGCGCACAGTGGGTCGATGTGGATGCTGACAAGTTGCTATCGGCTTGCCGCGCGGCCGTTCGGGTGACAGCGCGGTGCTGCCCGGATGCTTCGGGGTCGGGGATATGGCTGGTTCTACCCCAGCGACGGGTTTGGCCCGGTCCGGCCCACGGTGATGGGTTTGGCCCGGTCCGGCCCACGGTGATGGGTTTGGCCCGGTCCAGCTCACGGTGATGGGTTTGGCCGGTTCAGCCCGCGGTGATCGCCGCGATGGCCCCCGCCGGTAGCGATGTGGTGGTGCCCGCCGGCAGTGCGGGGCGATCGGCGGGGGTGAGCTCCGAGGTCCCGGCCAGGGTGCGCCGCACCCCCCAGACGATGGTGCGCTTGGACTGCGACCGCCCGTTGCCGCGATCGATCAGCATGCGGTTGGCGGTGGTGAAGACCAATTGCGCACCGTGCGTATTGGTTTCGGGGTTCTGGAAGAGCTGGATCAGGCTGTCGGCCGTCTCCGGGGCGAGATGTTCGTCGATATCGTCGACCATGAGCACACCGCCGGCGTCGAGCGCGTCCAGCATGGGCGGGAGCAGTCGCAGCATGGCCAGGGTGGCGCTGGACTCGTCGGTGATATCGAAGGCGGTGTCGATGCCCTCGTGCGCCAGCCCGAGGCCGACGCCCCGCCGCGCGACCATGCGGGAGTAGAGGGCATCACGCGCACCGAACAGATTCGACAGCTCACGCTGCAGCAGGGTGATGGTGATGCCGTGCTCGAGGAACAGCTCCTCCGCATAGCTGGAGGAGGTGGTGCAGGACTCGATTTCCTTTGTGGTGCTGGCGATATCGGTGTCGAGGTCGTGCAGGTAGTCGGCGTACATGGGATCGTCGCTGGGCAGCAGCAGATCGGTGATGCCCAGATCGGCCGAGCGCAGCACCGTCAGCAGGCGTACCGCATGCTCGGTGGAGCGGGAGATGTGACTGCCCACCCGCTGTGCGATATCGGCCGGATCCGGTTGTCCACACTGCACTTCCAGCAGCGACTGGAACCAGCGGTAGGCCGGCACCAGGGGTTCGGCGTACAGCTGCCCGGACAGGCTGAGCAGCAGGGCATTCGGGCGTACCAGCGGCACCACCGCGCCGAGTCCGTAGCGAGCGGCTTCGAACATCGGCCCGATGCGAATATCCTCCCCCGCGCGCTCGAACACGATGCGCTTGCGATTGTGCGGGTACGAATGCAGCCATTCGGCGCTCACATCGGCATTGTCGAGCCGGAACCCGTAGGTGTACGGGCACCCCTCGGCGACGAAGTGCGCCACGAATGTCGAAGGGCGGTCCGCGAATCCGAGGTGCGGAGTGCGCACCGGTCCGGAGAAGGGATCCCAGCCGGTGACCGAGTTCAGTACCGCGTCACGCATGCGGTCCAGTGCACCGACAAGACTGGATTTGCCCGAGGCGGCGGCGCCGTACACCGCGGTGACCGGAGCAGCGACAGGACCATTGCCGCGGGTGAGCCGCAACTCCTGCGGCTCGGCGAGGGATCGGTGGTTCGCCACCTGAAAACTGCGCAACACCCTGGTCATCCTGCCGGTCGGCGCGCGTTAAAGCCATCCGCCCGTATCGGACACGTGTCGCGCGAACCGATTTCATCGACGCCGCGGTCGACGCGAGCATTGACAGGCAACCGAACGGCTGCCTATTCTGGTAGTGCAACCAATAGGTTGCATATGGTGAGAAAATAGACAGAGGTGCAGGTGGACGAGGTTTTCAAGGCACTGGCCGACCCCAGTCGCCGCCGCCTGCTCGACAGCCTGAACGAGCGCACCGGCCAGACCCTGCGGGAGTTGTGCACCGGCCTGGAATTGTCCCGGCAGGCGGTCAGTAAGCATCTGGCCGTCCTGGAGGCGGCCAACCTGGTCACCACCCTGTGGCGCGGCCGCGAAAAGCTGCACTACCTCAATGCCGCACCCGTCAACGCCATCGCCGAGCGCTGGATCAATCGATACGACCGCGGCCGGGTGCACGCCCTCGCCGACCTCAAAACCGCATTGGAGAGCGCCACCATGAGTGAGGAATTCGTCTACACCACCTACATCAGGACCACGCCCGAGAAACTCTGGCAGGCCCTGACCGACCCCGCCTTCACCAAGCGCTACTGGGGCGCCACCTTCGAAACCGATTGGCAGCCCGGCTCGCCCATGGTCTGGGAGCAATCCGGCTGGATCGGCAAGGACCCCGAACAAGTCGTAGTAACCGCCGACCTATACCGCACCCTGTCCTACACCTGGCACACCGTAGACCAGGCTTTCGCCGACCAGTTCGGCTTCAGCCCAGAGGATTTCGCCCAACTGGCCGGCGAACCCCGCTCCACCGTCACCTTCGACCTCGCCCCCCTGCGAGAAATGGTCAAACTAACCGTCATCCACAACGGCTTCGGCCCCGAAAGCCTCATGCTCTCCGGCATCCGCGAAGGCTGGCCCGCCATCCTCGCCAACCTCAAAACCTTGCTCGAGACCGGAGAAACATTGCCCGAGCCCGAGCTCGCGCCATAACTGGAGCCAGTGATCAGGAGAAGTCCTCGTCTTTTCGTGTCTTGTTCTCGAGAACGGGACCACAGCCGGTCGACCCCGCCGGTACCGCAGGTACCTCTACCCACTGCGGAAGGTCAACCGGGTACCCCTCCCCACGTGCCCAGCACGGCCCTCTCGGGCTTTGCCCGCACCCCCTGCCAGATCAACCCTGCCCGGGAGGCAAGAAACCCAGGTGGACCGACCGTTTCGGCATAGAAGCCGTCGGCTCCTGGGGACTGAACGGCGGGTGTCTCAGCGGCACAGCGGTTATCGGGTTTGTGCCGTGTGGACGCCTGCTGTGCGGCCGTCGAGAAGGGGTGTGTGGTGCCCGCTCCGGGTGGATTCGAGGCCGAGATGAGCCGGTGTACCTGGGTTGTTTCCGTCGAGGGGCGGTGTTGGATCCCGGGGTGCGGGCAGGGCCCGAGATGGCCGTGCTGGTGGCGTCAGGAGGGGTACCCGGTTGACCTTCCGCGGTCACGAGGGAAGCTGCGGTACCGGCCGGAAGACTGGTTGTGGTCCGGTTTCAGAGATAAAACACGAAAAGACAAAACCCGAAAGACCAAGGGCCGCCTGGAGAGAAGGGATCGAAGAGAAAGAGCCTGAAAGACCCGGGCTGGCAACGTTCGTGGTGTTCGTCGGATCGGCGCTGGTGGTGGTGGTGGGGTAGCGCGAGGTTCCGGAGCGGGCGGTGGGCGATGGCACGGGGTGCGCGGTGATTCGGCACGAGTGTCGCATCGGCATGATCAATGTGATGGTGTTTGCGGTGTGAGGCCTGCTGTGTGGGTGGGGTTTTGGGTGGAGGGTGGACTCACGGGGGCGCGAGCCACGCCTGCTGCTGGTCCATCCGGTGCGGGTTCCGTTGTGGTCGTTCACGGCGGCGGCCTGCGTCTGTGGAAACGGGTGGGCAGTATCTTTGGCACCGCTGGTATACGCTGCTGCGGTCTGCGGTTGTCGAGTCGGTGGGGAGGGTGAGGATCGGCCCGGGCTGCCGCTGTTGTCGCCGTTCCCGGTTCTGGATGGTAGGGGTCGGCGGCCATGAAACCTTGGTGGACAAGGGCCTTGTCGTGGCACCGTCAGGATCGACTTGACGATGTCTGCGCCGGTGGCCAGGTTTTCAAGGGGCGCTGACAGGGGTTCCGCTATTCGCGGGTGGGATGGCGTGTGGGCATCGCGTCCCCGCCTGCCGTCCCCGCCTGCCGTCCCCGCCTATTGTTGGCGCCTGCAGCTCCGCTCGGCACGGGTTCCGCTGTGCTCGTTCGCCTCTCGAGGCCCACTGCCCGCGGAGCCTTGGTAGGCAGCGGGTTGTGACACCGTCAGGATCAGCCTGACGGTGTCAACAAGGGGGTGTGGTCCGCTATTCGCGGGTGGGGGTGGTTGTGCTGCCGCTCCGCACGGTCCGGGTTCGGTTGCGCTTGTTCGTCTCGGCGGCGCCCGTGCAACCTTGGTGGGCAACGGGTTGTGACACCGTCAGGACCGGCCTGACGGTGTCAACAAGGGGGTGTGGTCCGCTATTCGCGGGTGGGGTGGTTGTGCTGCCGCTCCGCACGGTCCGGGTTCCGCTGTGCTCGTTCGCCTCTCGAGGCCCACTGCCCGTGGAACCTTGGTAGGCAACGGGTTGTGACACCGTCAGGACCAACCTGACGGTGTCAACAAGGGGCGCGGTCCCACTATTCGCGGGTGGGGGTGGTTGTGCGGGCATCGAGCCATGCCCGCCGTCGCTCGCGTTGCGACCGTTCCCGGGCCCGGATCTCGTTCAGGGCACCGGCCATCAGCTCACCGGTGTGGTGCAGGTGATTGACCTGCGGGGTGCCGGTGGGGTCGATGTGGGGTGGGGCGATCCACCCGGTCCGGCCCGGGAACTGGGTATCCTCGCCCATGACAATGGTTTTCCAGCCCCCGGGCCCGTCGTGGATCATCGCGTGGCACCCATCGCAGGCGAGGGTGAGGTTGTCGATGTCGGTGGGGCCGCCTTCTGCCCATCCGGTGACGTGATGGGCCGCCGCCAGGCTCGCGGGCGCACTGCACCCGGGTCGGGTACACCCCTTGTCGGAAGCGATCAACGCCAGTCGTTGTGCGGGCGTGGCCAACCGGTCTCGCCCGCGCCCCAAATACAGGGGCAGCCCGGCCTTGTTCAACACCACCAACAACGGTCGGGTTCCGGCGGCCAGTTCCAGGGCTTGCGGGATGGTCAGGGTGCCCCCGGTCGCGGTGGTCGCGATCCCCGCACCCCGCTCGAGGTCCTCCACACGCATGGTGATGATCGCTTCCACGGGCAAACCCCGGTGGGAGCCGAGCTTGGGGCGGTCGAGCTGAAACCGCAGCACCGCCAACACCGCATCATGGTTGCGTTGCGCGGGCGAGCGGGTATCACGTTCGGCGGCGGCTTTCAGTTTCTGGCGGTCGAGGGTGCGGTCGGCGACCTTCGGGCTGTGCGGATCGGCGGGGTTGCACATGCCGGGGCGGGCGAATTTGGCCAGCAACGGCTCCAGGACTTCCCGCAACGGCTCGGTGATCTCCCCGATCAGCGGCGACATCCCGTCCGCACGCTTGCGCCCGAGGGTGAGCCCGCGCATGCGTTCGCGGTCTTTGTCCTGGGTGAGGGTGCCGTCGGGGTCGATGTTCGCCAGGATGACCTCCCCCAGATCGACCAGTTTGTCGGGGCTGCCGGTGCGGGCGTAGGTGGTCAAAACGTCTTGGGCCAGGTCTTTCTGGCCGGGGTCGGCGGCACACGGGATGCGCTTGAGGACCTGCGTGATCCGCCGCACATGATCGACGGAGATGTCTCCGGCGCGTTGGGCTTCGGCGACATACGCCAATTCAGGTTCCAGGTCCCCGCCGAGCGCCGGTTGCGGGCTCAACTGTTTGGCGGCGTTGACCCGCGAGACCGCATCAGCGTGGCTCAATCGCAGGGTCTGTTCCAAGAATTTGACCGGGGACGCCGATCCGGCACGCGCGGCGAGGGAGCGGGTGCAGGTTTCGGTGACGAACCGGTGTTTGACGGCTTCGAGTTTGCGCATGCTGGTCTCGACTTCACGCATCACTGCGATGAATTCCTCGTCCAGCAAGGGTGTGAGGGAGGCATCGAGGAGGTTTTCCACGGCGGTATCGAGTGCGTGTGCACTCGATGCGATGGTGGTTGCTCCCCCCGGATTCATGCCTCTATTCTACCGCCGCAGAAGAACCCCGGAAAGGCGAATCACGTTGTGATATAAGGATATTCAGACTGGCGGACCGTCCAGCCTCTTTCGCATCCTAGTTCTTTGCCGGTTTCTCCCTTCTTGTCCAGGCGTCCTTTTCTTTCTTCCTTTTGTCGCCTATTTCCAAGACCGCAGTGTGCGAAAATTCCTACAGTCGAGGAACCAACCAATGGGAGAATCCAATGACTGGATACGTAGCTACCGCAGAAACCGACATCAACGCCTCTCCTAAGCAGGTATGGGCCGTCTTGACCGATCCCGAGCAGATCCGCAAATTCATGTTCGGGGCCGACGTGAGCACTGACTGGCAGGTGAACAGCCCCATTACTTGGAAGGGTGTCTACGAGGGGCGCCAGTACGAGGACAAGGGCGAGTTGCTCGCGGTCGAGCCTGATCTGCTCCTGAAGATGACCCACTACAGCCCGCTCAGCGGCCAGCCGGATGTTCCGGAGAACTATCACACGCTCACCTACGAGCTGACCGGCAATGGCGAGACGACGCACCTGTCGCTGAGTCAGGACAACAATGCCAGTGAGGCCGAGGCCGAGCACTCCCGCGGCATGTGGCAGATGCTCGTAACCGGTGTCAAGGAAGCCGCTGAAAACGGCTAACCCGCTGCGAGATCGGCGAATTCGTCGATGAGCGGGCTGCGGCGGACACTGTCCCAGACCAGGTTCACCTCGCCGGGGGACAGGTCCGAGACCGCGATGTAGGTGATGTCCGGGCGGGTGTAGAAGGTGGCCACCGAGAGGGGTAGGAAGGCGATGCCTCGGCCTACCGCGACATGTTCGAGCTTCTCTTCGACACTGTGGAAGACCGGGACGGGTCGGCTCTGTGCGCGCGGATCTGTTGCGGCAGCACGCCATTCGGGGAACATGTCCGGATCTTGCAGTAGATGATCGTCCGCCAGATCGGCCAGCGCGACGGATTCCTTGCCGGCCAGCGGGTGGTCGGTGGACACCAGGACGACTCGGGGCTCGGTGTAGAGCGGACGGGTGCGCAGGCCCTCCGAATCGATCGGCGGGCGGACGAAGCTGATGTCGACGCGGCCGTCGCGCACGACGGTGGTCTGATCGTCCCAGGTTGTGCGCACCAGTTCGACAGTGAGTTCAGGGTGCCGGGCGGCCATGGCGCGTACGGGGGCGGACACGATGAGGCCGGGCATGAAGCCGACCGTGAAGGTGTCGGTGCCGTGGGCGGCGCGAACGGCCCTGCGGTGCAACGCTTGTGCGCCTTCCAGCAGCGGCCGGGCATCGAGCAGCAATTGCTCGCCCGCGGCGGTGAGGGCGGTGCCGCGGCGATCACGTTCGAACAGCTGTACCCCGAGCTCGTCCTCCAGCGCCCGAATCTGCCGGGACAGCACCGGCTGGGCGATGTAGAGCTGTTCGGCTGCCCGCCCGAAATGCATGTGCTCGGCCACGGCGACGAAGTATCGCAACTTGCGGAGATCGAGATCGGTCATGATGCCCTCAGGGTATTACAGCGGACGGTTTAGGTCTTGGACGTGTGTGACCTGCGGAAGCGAAAGTAGGAGAGCAGTTTCCGACAGCACGAAAGGCTCTCCAATGTCCCTCGCAGGCCAGCATGTAGTAGTTCTCGGTGGCACCTCCGGCATCGGTTTCGCGGTCGCGGCATCCGCCGCGGAGCGGGGTGCGAAGGTCACCGTGGTTTCCAGCAGTCGCGCCAATATCGATCGCACTTTGGCCGAATTGCCCTCGGGCAGTACCGGTTACGTCGTCGATCTGACTGACGGCGATCGGGTGCGCGCATTGTTCGAGGAAATCGGCGCACTCGATCACCTGGTGTACACCGCCGGTGAGGCGCTGCTGCTGTCGCCGCTCGCCGATCTGGATCTCGCCGAGGCGCGAAAGTTCTTCGAGCTCCGCTACTTCGGCGTTCTTGCGGCGGTTCAGGCGGCTGTGCCACAGCTGCGGCCGGACGGTTCGATCACGCTGACCACCGGTACCGCCGGCCCGCGTCCGGTGCCGGGTTCCACGGTCACCTCCAGCCTCTGCGGCGCGGTGGAGACGCTGTCCCGTGCGCTCGCCGTCGAGCTCGCGCCGATCCGGGTCAATGCCGTCATGCCGGGCGTGGTCCGGTCCCCGCTCTGGGCTTTCCCCGAAGACGTGCGCGAGCAGTTCTACGCTGATACCGCCGCTGGCACGCCGCTGCGGCGGATCGCCGAGGTCGAGGACATCGCGCAGGCGTTCCTGTTCTTCCTCACGCAGCCGCATGCGACCGGCACCGTGCTGACGCTGGACGGCGGGGCCGTGCTCGCCTGATCAACGCACCAATCCATAGGCGTGCGAGGGCCTGATCCGGACGACCGCGCGGCGGTCGGCGACCATGGCCCGGCGGTAATCGTTCCAATCGGGATGCTCGCCGGTGAGTGTGCGGTAGTAGGACACCAGTTCCTCCACCGTCGCATCGCCCGGATCGGCCGCCACCGGCGAGACCTCGGCCGTACCTTCGAGCACCGCATAGGACCAGAAATCGGCACTGCTCACATGCAGGGCCGCCCACGGCTCCCGGAGCAGATTGAAATATTTGGCCCGATCGGCCGTGATCGAGATGCGAATGATCCCGTCATCGCCGGTCCAGTGCAGCACATTCGAGAGCTGCGGGCGACCGTCCTTGCGGATGGTGGTGAGCACCGACTTGCTGTGCGAGCGCGCGAATTCGACCGCTGTGGCGATGTCCATGACCGGTCCAACCCGCACTGCGGCGGTGATGTTCCCCGGGGTGGATCGATCCGGCGGTGATCGCCGCGCAACCCGCGCGACGTGCGGGAATGTCGCACGAAGGTGTCGGCCGGACCCGCTAATGTGCCTGTTGTGAGCGAATCGGGTATCGAAATCACCCCGGCGGATGGGGACGAGCGCACCGCGGCGAGTGGGGACGAACGGGTCGAGTGGCAGCAACTGGCCGAGCTCGTGCGCGACCACCAGTTCCGGTACTACGTGCGGGACGCGGCGATCATCACCGACGGTGAGTTCGATGAGCTGTTCCAGCGGCTGGTGGCGCTGGAGGAGGCGCATCCGGACCTACGCACGCCCGATTCACCGACCCAGGTGGTCGGCGGTGGGTTCACCACCGAATTCGCGCCGGTCGATCATCTGGAGCGGATGTACTCGCTCGACAATGTGTTCAACGAGGAGGAGATGCGGGTCTGGATCAGCCGCATCGAAACCGAGACGGGGGCGGATACGTACTTCGTCTGCGAGGTCAAGATCGACGGTGTCGCGCTCAATCTCGTCTACGAGGACGGGAAGCTGGTACGCGGCGCCACCCGCGGCGACGGGCGCACCGGTGAGAACGTCACCCTCAATGCCCGCACCATCGACGATATCCCGCACGAGCTGATCGGCACCGACGAGTTCCCGGTGCCGAAGCTGCTCGAGGTGCGCGGTGAGGCGTATATGACCCTCGCCGATTTCGAGGCGCTCAATGCCTCGATCGTCGCGGAAGGTAAAGCGCCGTACGCGAATCCGCGTAATACCGCGGCTGGTTCACTGCGGCAGAAGGATCCGGCGGTCACCGCGCGGCGCAGGCTGCACATGATCTGCCACGGCTTCGGCCGAACCGAAGGCTTCAGCGCCGCATCACAATACGAGGCATACCGGGCCCTGGCCGCCTGGGGACTGCCGGTGTCCGCGCACACCGTGCGGGTGCAGGGTGTGCAGGCCGTGCTCGATCGTGTCGCCTACTGGGGCGAGCACCGCCACGATATCGAGCACGAGATCGACGGCCAGGTGATCAAGGTCGACGATTTCGCGCTGCAGCGCCGGCTGGGCGCCACCTCCCGAGCCCCGCGCTGGGCCATCGCCTACAAGTATCCGCCCGAGGAAGCCACCACCAAGCTGCTCGATATCCAGGTGAATGTCGGTCGTACCGGCCGGGTTACGCCGTTCGCGGTCATGGCGCCGGTCAGTATCGCGGGCTCCACGGTCGCGATGGCCACCCTGCACAATGCGTCCGAGGTGAAGCGCAAGGGTGTGCTCATCGGCGATACCGTCACCATTCGCAAGGCCGGTGATGTCATTCCCGAGGTGCTCGGTCCCGTGGTAGACGCCCGCACCGGCGAGGAACGCGAGTTCGTCATGCCGACCCACTGCCCGGAATGCGGCACCGAGCTGGCGCCCGCCAAGGAGGGCGACGCCGATATTCGCTGCCCCAATCAGCAGTACTGCCCGGCGCAGTTGCGGGAGCGGGTCTTTCACGTCGCGGGGCGGGGCGCCTTCGATATCGAAGCGCTCGGCTACGAGGCGGCCATCGACTTGCTCAAGTCCGGCGCCATCAGCGATGAGGGCGAACTGTTCGCCCTCGACGAGGACACGCTGCTCACCACCACACTTTTCACGAACAAGGACGGCACCCTCTCCGCCAATGGCAAACGCCTGCTGCAGAATCTGGACGCCGCCAAGGATCGCCCGCTCTGGCGGGTGCTGGTGGCATTGTCCATCCGGCACGTAGGCCCCACGGCCGCACGGGCTTTGGCCACCGCCTTCGGCAGTATGGACCGGATTCGGGAAGCCTCCGATGACGAATTGGCCGCCGTCGACGGTGTCGGCCCGACCATTGCCGCCGCACTGCGGGAATGGTTCACCGTGCCGTGGCATATCGACATCGTCGACCGGTGGGCCGCGGCCGGAGTGCGCATGGAGGACGAGCGGGACGAATCCATCGAGCGCAATCTCGAGGGTCTCTCGATCGTGGTAACCGGCTCGCTGCAAAGGTTTACCCGCGACGGCGCCAAGGAGGCCATCCTGATCCGGGGCGGCAAGGCGGCCGGATCGGTCTCCAAGAAGACGGCCTTCGTGGTCATCGGCGAGTCTCCCGGTTCCAAGGCGGAGAAGGCCGAGGAGCTCGGGGTCCCGATCCTGGACGAGGATGCCTTCGAGCGGCTGCTGGAGGGCGGGCCGGACGCCGTCTCCTGACGGAGTACGGGCCGGTGCGGACGCCGGACGTCCGCACCGGCTCGTGGGGAAGGGCCACCGATTGTGCTGGGGGACCGTTGCTGAGGATGGAGTTGTGGTGATGAGTGATGTGCGGATCCGGGATGCCGAGCCCGGTGATTACGCGGCGATCGGCGCATTGACGGTCGACGTCTATGTGGGTGAGGGCTATGTGATGCCCGAAAGCCCCTATGTGGCAGAGCTTGCCGATACCGTGACCCGTGCCGCGGCGGCCGAGATTCTGGTGGCCGTGCAGGACGATACGGTCATCGGCTCGCTGACCATGGCGCGACCCGGGACGCCGTTCGCCGATATCGCCCGGCCGGGCGAACTGGAATTCCGCATGCTCGCCACGGCCAAGCAGGCCCGCGGATCCGGTGTCGGTACGGCACTGGTGCGCTATGTCGTCGAGGCCGCGCGCACCGAGGGATTTGCGGCCGTGGTGCTCACCACCATGCCCGATATGGTCGACGCCCGGCGGATGTACGAGCGACTGGGCTTCATCCCGGTGCCCGAACGCGGCTGGAACACCATGGCGGGCCTGCCCTTGACCGTCATGCGGCTGCCTCTGACCTAGCACGCAGCCGCGCCGGATCGACCCGCGCTCGGATCTGCGAGGCCGGGCAACTTACATCAAACTGCCGTCGTAGCAGAGGCTTCCGGTACGCCAGGTGGGGTCCGGCCGCGCGGAATCGAACTGCCACTGCGAGATCGGTGCGGCGGCCTTCCACATCATCGTGCCGTCGCCCGCCCGGACGACCTGGTACACATCGTCGGTGCCGGGGATGAGCTGATTGGTGACGCAGTAGTCGTTGTAGCTGGTGCCGGGTTGCCGTGCGCCCGTGCTGAATTGACCGGCGGGCGCGGTGACGGCCCCGGGGTTGCGCACGGTGCTCGCCTTGCCGGTGGAGCCCTCGGCGAACCAGTGCGGCGCATTCCGATCGGTGCCGCAGCGGTAGGCGCCGCCGCCCGCGATGACCGTGGCGCCGGACGGATAGGCGTCCCCGGCCCACAGGCAGGCCGCGCCGGGGCGCGTCTTACGCTCCTCGGCCTCCGCGATGCCCGCGCCGAAAGTCATTCCGGCAGTGGCTAATACGGCGACAGCGACCGGTGTGAACGCGGTGCGGCGCAGGTTACGAGTGGTCGGGGTATCGGTCACGGTAGTCATCAGCACCAACTTGCTCGAGGGCGGCAGACGGACCAGCCGGCGCCGTCCGGATTGTCGATTGCGTTCCAGGTGCTATTGGTATTACCGCCGCCGTTGCCGGTCCGCGGGGGAGTCTGCGGCAATGAGCCGAGCTCGCGCCGATTCTGCCAATGTTCGTTCTGCCGTTGCGGATTCGCATCGGTGTGGTGGTAGCCGAGCGGATCGCCGTGATGGGCGCCGGAGGTATCACCCTGGGAGTTGGAGCGGCCCGGTCCCGGCGATTCGCCGCGCGAATAGGATTCCGCGGCAGCGGGTCCCGCCGCGATGGTGGCGGCAGCGGTGGCGCCGACCAGTTGCGCCACTGTGACGGATATCCGCCGGGCCCGTGATTTCGGTGTCGATCGGTAATTGAGCAAGGCGACTCTGCCTCTCTGTTCGCAGGTGCGCCGCGTGATCGGCGGCTTTTCTACGTAGCTACATAGTAGATGACCTACTGAGCTGAACAGTAGATAAAACCTGAGAATATGAGGCAGAGCAGGGGTGACGGCAGGAAAACCCCTGCCCGGCAAACGATTCGCGCCGGTGCGAGAGAGCTCACACCGGCGCGAAAGAGTAGAAAATCAGCCCAGGACGGTGGCGACTATCCCCGCCAGATAACCCAGGCGCGCCACCTCGGAGGGGCGGAAATCCGGGCCGCCCGGGCGGCCCAGCATGAGCACCTTGCCGGTATTGCCCAGCGGTGCGGCGGCCAGCTTGGTGTCCATGTCCTTCCACAGCTCAGGCACCCAATCGCCCTCACCGTCCAGGATGGCCGGCTTCTCGAGCGGCATCCACGGCGCGGAGGACGCCTGCGTGGACGGGGCGCTCTGGCTGCCCACCACGCGGTAGGCGCCCTGCGGGCCCATATCCAGAACCGTGCTCCAGCCGACCCGTAGCACCCGCGGTACGCCGTCGACCAGCACCTGCAGCCGGTCGTCGCGTGCATTGGCGACCTGGTCGATGAGCTCGAGTTCGCGATGGGTGTCGAGCATGCCCGAGTACGGGCGCAGCGAATCGACCTGTACGTCGTGTACGGATTCCGCTGCGGTGATGAGGGTGTCCGGAAGTGCGCCCGTCGGAACCTCGACCACTATGTCGTCGATCGCAAAACCGTCACCGCGGTCGACGACATCCAGCGAGAGGATATCGGCGCCTACGGAACCGAGCGCGAGAGCGAGCGAACCGAGACTGCCTGGACGATCCGGAAGTTGCACGCGAAGCAGGTATGACACGTGCCTTCCTTTCTTTCCTGTGCGACCGAGACTTTCGGACGGGTACCCGAGTCCCGCAATATTTACACCCTCCGGTGCGGGTTATCGAATCGAAGCCGTGGGTGTGACCTAGGCCACTTACCGGTCGGTCACGTATCTATGCGAGTGGGTGTCCAACCAAGGTATCGCGGGCGCTGATTCGGCGCCCGATGGCACCTGCCACGGCGGTCCCGGTGCACCCCGCTAGGCTGTCGGATGCCGAATCTTCATGCTCGAACCAGCCGAAAGGGGTCCCGCGGTGCCCGCCATCTCCAGGGACGAGGTCGCACATCTCGCCCGGTTGTCCCGGCTCGCTTTGACCGATGACGAACTCGATCTGTACGCCGGTCAGTTGGATTCCATCCTGACCTACGTCGCGCAGATTTCCGAGGTCGCCGCGGCCGATGTCCCCGCCACCGCCTCCCCGAACCCCGCGACCAATGTGACGCGCCCGGATGTGGAGCAGCCCTGCCTCACGCCTGAGCAGGCGCTCTCCGGCGCGCCCGCGGCCGAGGACCAGCGGTTCCTGGTTCCGCAGATTCTGGGAGAGGGTGCATGAGCGAGCGTAGCGAGCGAACAATGGGCGCAGCCGACCTGACCAAGCTTTCCGCCGCGGAGCTCGCCGACAAGATCCACGCCCGCGAGGTTTCCTCGGTTGAGGTCACCGAGGCGCACATTCAGCGCATCGGCGAGGTCGACGGTGAGATCAATGCCTTCCTGCACGTCGCGGGTGAGCAGGCGCTGCTGACCGCCGCCGAGGTGGATCGCGCGATCGCCGCCGGCACCGTCGCCTCGCCGCTGGCCGGTGTTCCCTTGGCGCTCAAGGACGTTTTCACCACCACCGATATGCCGACCACCTGTGGATCGAAGATCCTCGAGGGCTGGGTCTCGCCGTACGACGCGACGCTGACCACGCGGCTGCGGCAGGCGGGCATCCCGATTCTGGGCAAGACGAATATGGACGAGTTCGCCATGGGCTCCTCCACCGAGAACTCGGCGTACGGCCCGACCCGGAACCCGTGGGATACCACCAGGATTCCGGGCGGTTCCGGCGGTGGTTCGGCGGCGGCGCTCGCCTCGTATCAGGCCCCGCTGGCCATCGGCACCGATACCGGCGGTTCCATTCGCCAGCCCGCCGCGGTCACCGCGACCGTGGGCACCAAGCCCACCTACGGCACCGTCTCCCGGTACGGCCTGATCGCCTGTGCGTCGTCGCTGGATCAGGGTGGGCCGTGTGGTCGCACGGTGCTGGATACCGCGCTGCTGCACGAGGTTATCGCCGGGTACGACCCGCGCGATTCCACCTCGCGCAATGTGCCGGTGCCGCCGGTGGTCGCCGCCGCCCGCGAGGGCGCCAAGGGCGATCTGACCGGTGTGAAGGTCGGTGTGGTGCGGGAACTGCACTCCGACAGCTACCAGCCGGGTGTCATCAATTCCTTCGATGCCGCTGTGGCGCAGTTGAAGGAGCTCGGCGCCGAGGTGCTGGAGGTGTCCTGCCCGAACTTCGTGCACGCGCTGGCCGCCTACTACCTCATCCTGCCGTCCGAGGTGTCCTCGAACCTGGCGCGCTTCGATTCCATGCGGTACGGGGTGCGCGTCGGTGACGACGGGTCGCACAGTGCGGATCAGGTCATGTCGCTCAGCCGTGCGGCCGGATTCGGCCCGGAGGTCAAGCGCCGCATCATGATCGGCACCTATGCGCTGTCGGCCGGTTACTACGACGCCTACTACGGGCAGGCGCTGAAGGTCCGCACGCTCATCGCGCGCGACTTCGACCGGGCGTATGAGTCGGTCGATGTGCTGGTCTCGCCGACCAGTCCGTTCACGCCCTGGAAGCTGGGCGAGAAGGTCAACGATCCGCTGGCCATGTACCTCTCCGATCTGTGCACGCTGCCGACCAACCTGGCCGGGCACTGCGGTATGTCGGTGCCGTCCGGGCTGAGCAAGGACGACGGTATGCCGGTGGGCTTGCAGATCATGGCACCGGCGCTGGCCGACGACCGGCTCTACCGTGTCGGCGCGGCCTACGAGGCGGCGCGCGGCCCGGTCGCTTGAGATCGAGTCCGATCATCTGATCGGACAGGCTGATTCGGCTCCCGGCTGGTTGTAACCGGCCGGGAGCTGTTTCTTTTTGCGCTGAGCCGCTCCGGGTCAGCAGCTGCCCAGCGCCGTACCTTGATCGGTGCCGTAGCGGTGGCCGTGGCCGGAGGGGGCGTCGAGGGCGCCGAGGAGGTCCGCGCTGGTCTGGATGAAGCTGACGAACGGAATCCATTCGGGGACAGGGGCATCCGGGCGGGTGCCGGTGAGATTCGGTGCGCGCCACAGCAGGGCCGGAGACCAGCGGACCACGGGATCGGAGGCATTCGCGAGAATTGTTGCGCCGCTGCGGTGTACCGCACCGGCAGGTGGTCCGGCCCACAGCACCGCGCAGGTGCGGCGTGCCTGGTCAGCATCGTCGGTGAAGATCGCGCTGCCGCCCAGTGCGCCGAGGCTCTGACCGTAGACGTACAACTTCGGCGGGTACGGCAGCGTCGAAATCCGTTGTTCGACAGCGTCGAACAGGGCGCGGGCAGACTGTTCGGCGGCCTTGCGGCCGAAGACGAAGGTCGCCCAGCTGGGCGCCTCCGAATACTGCAGTCCGACCAGCGCCACATCGCCGCCGAAGCGCTGATCGAGACCGGCGGCCGCTTCACCGTCGATCCAGCCGGATCCGGTCGGCACGGTGACCACCAGATTGCCGCGCTGCAGTCCGCCCGAACGTTCCAGCTCTCGAATGACAAGCGCCACCCGCGCATTCAGATCCGGCGCGGAGTTCAACCCCACATACACCCGCACCGCCTGCGCCGGAGCCCCGGTCACGAACTTGCGGCCCTGCGCACCCAGTGACGGCCAGCTCGCCGCCGACACCGGGCTACCCGACCTCGACGACGAAATCGGTTGTGACAGGCCCGGATCGACAAACGCATTCGCCGACGCGTAGGCGGCTTTCCGCCAGTCGACAACGGTGGGCACCACCACGAACTGTGCCGCCACCCCGGCCCCCAGCAGTAGCGCGAGGCTGCGCACCCGACCCAATCGCCGCACCACCCAGCGGATTCCGAGAACGCCGCCGCCGACCACCCCGGTGATCAGCGCCGACCCGATCGCCCACTGCGCCCAGTACCAGGGTCCGACAGCCGACACCCCCATCGCACCCCGCAGCCGGTTCTGCCAATCCTGCGCCTGCGCCATCGCGACGAGCACCGCCGCCCCGGCCATCACCAGCGCCGCTCCCCGCCACCGCGCCGGCACCCCACCGAACCCCTTCCGCCGCACCACAACCCGCCCGAGCCCCACCGCGGTCAGTCCGAGCAACACCAGCACCGCGGTCACCACCGCCTGCGCAGTCGGAGTCCGCGGCAACAACCCCGGCGCCAGCGAAGCCAGCACCCCGAACCCCACCCCCACCGTGGTCCCCACCCGAGGCAGCCCGACTCTCACACGCGTACCCCTGGATTTGTGCGCCCCGTCAGCGTCGCCATCCGCACCGATGCGGCCCGGCGCAGATCGGGGAGCGGCGGTCGGCCCGCCCTGAAAGGCCGTGTGGTTGCCGCGCAGGCGCTTCGAGCGCGCCCTCGGCGCAGTGGTCACGTCCGAGTTCGGACGCTCGGCGACGGTCGGGTTATCGCGTTGAGGCGAAGCAGCTCGCGGGCCAGGTTCCGCGCGTGGGGGTGCGGCCACCGGTTCCCGGAATTCGTCACGGTGTTCTTCGGCGATGGCGGGGGGCGAGATCCGAGGTCCGAGATCTGTTGTGCCGCTCGTGGTTGCCGCACAGTCGAACTCGTCGCCCCGCCCGTTCGCGGGGCTCGTCGGCGCAGGGCTGTGATTGTTCATTACGCCACCGCCATCACGCGCGGGCGGCCGGTGGAGGTGCGGGCTGCACGGCGGAATGTCACTGCGGCTGCGATGGATCCGATTGTCAGGACGGCGATTCCGGCGGGGAGGAGGGAGTGGGAGGGGCCGAAGGCGTTGTCGAGGGCCGGTTCGTGGACGGGGACGCCGTAGTGCTGGCGGATGGAGTTGAGGTCTACGAAGGTGCTGGCTACGCCTGCCATTATCTGGCATTCGGCGCGGGATACGGGGTTGGTGCGGGAATCGCAGGAGGCGAACATGCGCTGTTCCAGTGCGGCGTCGGCGGTTTGGCGGGCCCAGGGGCCGAGGGGGTGGCCCCGGTTGTCGGCGTAGCGGAGCAGGTCGTAGCCGAGATCGTGGGCCTTGCAGGCGAGGTCGAACTCCCGGGGGAGGGGGATGGGGGAGGAGCAGTCGCCGTGCGGATCGACCAGCATGCCTGCCTCGATGACCGGGCGGTATCCGGCTTCGGCGACAAAGGTCTCGGGGATATCGGACGGGTTGGGTTGTGCGGCAGCTGATTCGAGGATTCCGGCGCGTGCACCGGCATCTTCCGCGATGACCGGTGCGTCTGCGGCGGCGCTCGCCGAAGGCGCGAAAGCCACTGCGACAGAGAACAGTACGGACACGGCCGTCGCGAGCATGCCGTAGCGGTGCAGGCGACCTGCCGTCGACGGTGCACTCGGCACGAGCGGCGGGTCCTGGTCGGTGCGAGTGGATACCGGCTCTGTCGCGCGGTGACTGGATACCGGCTCTGTCGCGCGATGATCGGATACCGACGCTGCCGTGCGGTGGTCGTCGTGGGAGGTCCGATTGTTGATGCGGCCACTGCGATCGGCACCGGTCGCCAGGGGCGGGGACACGGTGTCGGCGGGCAGGGCCCGGGGGGCGTCACTCGCGAGCGGAGTGGAGTGGGGCGCGGTGACCGGGTCGGACGGGAACGCTCTCATGTGGAATGACGCTAGAAATCAGGGCGATATCCGGGCTTCACGCTGGGGGGCTGTTCCCGCATGGGCGGGGTGGGGGAGCCGCGCGGGGACCGGCAGTACTGCGGTATGGGGTGCTAGATCACTCGGGGGTATGACGTGCCGGGCCGCGGAGTTCTCTACCGTCGAGAGCATGGTCGGTAAATTGGCGAAGAGTGGGCGCTCGCCGGCGTCACGGCAGCGGGCGCGGCAGTGGTTCGACGGATTCACGGTGCTTGTCGCGATCATCTTCATCGCGGTCGCCTGGCCGACGCTGCACATCACCCATCAGGTGCCAGCGGCGGCGCAGCCCTTCATCGCCGGGTTCGCGGCCTTCCCGATTCTGCTCATGCGGGTGAATCCCGCTCTGGGATGGGCGGTTTCGGCCGGATCTGCGCTGCTCATCTCGCTCGCCGTGCCGCATCAGCACGGGAACGATCTGCCGATCCAGGTGGTGCACATCCTGTGCCTGTTCGCGCTGGTGTTCGCGGTGGCGGTGCGCTCACCTATGCAGATCGTAGGTGTGGCGTGGCTGGCCACCTCGCTGCTGTTCGCCACCACCATGGCGGCCACCGGGGACAGTTTCGCGCAGGCCGGGCTGGGCTGGCCGATCGCCATCACCGGCCTGGTGGTGCTGGGTCTGCTGGTGCGCTGGGTGGTGGTGTCCCGGCAGGCGCTGCTCAAGCAGGCCGAGGAGACGGATCTGGAGCGGGCCCGCCGCGCCATCCTCGAGGAGAAGGCGCGCATCGCCCGTGACCTGCACGATGTGGTCGCGCACCATATGTCCATGGTGGTGGTGCAGGCGCAGACCGCGCCCTACCGCATCGACGGGCTGTCGCCCGAGGCGCGCGAGGAGTTCGAATCCATCGGTTCGGGAGCCCGAGCCGCGCTCAACGAGATTCGCGGACTGCTGGGTGTGCTGCGCAGCGACGGCCAGCTGCCCGAGCACGCACCGCAGCCCGCCGCCGCCGATGTGCTGACTCTGCTGGAGGGCGCCCGCCGCGCCGGAGTGCCGCTCACCTGGACCATCGACGGCAGTCTCGACCTGGTCCCGGCGACCACCGGGCTCGCGCTGTACCGCATTGCGCAGGAGTCGCTGGCCAATGCGTCGCGGCACGCACCAGGTGCGCCGGTGTGGGTGCGGATCGCCGGCACCACCGCGCTGACCTTGTCGATCACCAATGACCGCCCGCACGGTCCGGGCCACGGCGATCAGTCCGGTGGCAGCGGCATCGCCGGGATGCAAGCCCGAGCCCTCGCGGTCGGCGGCACACTCACTGCCGCACCGCGTCCCGACGGCGGATTCGAGGTGCGCGCCGAACTGCCGTTGAGTCCTGTTGCCGGCGACGGACGTGCGACGGCTGTGCTGGGATCCGATGCGCTGGCCGGAATGTAGGCGCGGCAATCGCTGCCGCCATCGCGACGCTTGTGGCCGGGATCCGTTGTGGATCACGGCCACAAGCATGCCGGGAAGACGGGGGTCCAGCATCGCCGTATGAGAGAAGGGGCACCCTCGCGCGAGGGCGATCGGAACGGCGTGGGGAGAGGATCGGCGTAGTCGTATCAGGGGCATCAGCACGGCGTGCGGCCCGCTTGATGATTGGGGCGGGCGTGTTGGGGTGCGAGGTTGCGGGGGTGGGGGCTGATGGGTGGGGGACGTGGCAAACTCGGTGGGGTGTGCGAGGTGGGATTGTGGCGATAACGGTATTGATCGCTGACGACCAGGCGATGGTTCGGCAGGGATTCGGTGCGCTGCTGTCCGCGCAACCCGATATCAGCGTGATCGGGGATGCGCCCGACGGCAAAACCGCTGTGGCCGAGGCGAAACGATTGCGCCCGGATGTGGTGCTCATGGATGTGCGCATGCCGGAGATGAACGGGCTCGACGCGGCCCGGGCGATTCTCTCGGCGGGCTTCGATCCGCCGGTGCGGGTGCTCATGCTCACCACCTTCGATATCGACGACTATGTGTACGAGGCACTGGGTATCGGTGCGAGCGGCTTCCTGCTCAAGGACGCACCCGCGGAAGAACTGGTGCGCGCGGTGCGCGTGGTCGCCGCCGGTGATGCGCTGCTCGCGCCGACCGTGACGCGCCGGCTCATCGCCGATGTCACCAAGCGCCGCAATCGCCGTACCCCGGCGCCCGCGCTCTCGGTGCTCACACCGCGCGAGCGGGAGGTGCTGGAGTTGGTCGCACGCGGCCTGTCCAATGCCGAGATCGCCGATAATCTTTTCGTCGCCGAACAGACCGTGAAGACCCATGTATCGAAGGTTTTCGCCAAACTGAATCTGCGTGATCGCGCGCAGGCGGTGGTACTGGCCTACGAGTCCGGGCTGGTGACACCGGGCTGAGACGGCCGGTGCTCCGGGCTGTTCCCAGCCCAGGTCAGGCAGCGCTGGGCGCGGTAGGCTCACGGACTTGTACGTCACCGGAAGGGGGTCGGGCAGTGTTGAACAGCGGTGACGTGTTCGCCGGTTTCACCATTGAGCGGCTGCTCGGGCAGGGCGGGATGGGATCGGTGTATCTCGCCCGCCATCCACGGCTGGGCCGGCTCACCGCCTTGAAGCTGCTGAATCGGGAGCTCTTCGCGGACAGGGAGATCCGCATTCGCTTCAATCGCGAGGCGGATCTGGTGGCGCAGCTGGATCACCCCAATATCGTCGAGGTGTACGACCGCGGCACCGAGGACGAACAGCTCTGGATCTCCATGCAGTACATCGACGGTGTGGATGCCGCCGGGGTGGACGTCACCATGTTGCCACCGGAGCGGGCCGTGCAGATCATCGAAGGTGTCGCCGCCGCACTGGATTACGCGCACACCATGGGTGTGCTGCACCGGGATGTGAAGCCCGCCAATATCATTCTGGCGCGCGCCGTCGGCGGGCACGGTGAACGGGTGTTCCTCACCGACTTCGGCATCGCCCGCCTGCGGGAGGATTCCACCCATCTCACCCAGCGTGGAATGTTCACCGCCACTCTGGCTTACGCCTCGCCGGAGCAGATGACCGGCGCACACCTCGATCACACCACCGATCAATACTCCCTGGCGTGCGCCCTGTACTGGCTGCTCATAGGCGCAGGCCCCTTCGACTCCCCGGACCCGTCCGAACTCATTCGCGGCCACCTGCAACTGCTGCCCCCACCGGTCAGCCTCCGCCGCCCCGGCCTCACCCCCGCCATGGACGCGGTCATCACCAAGGGTATGGCCAAACGCCCCATGGACCGTTTCCCCTCCTGCAGCGAATTCGCCAAAGCCGCCCGCCGCGCCCTCACCGCCGCCCCGGGTCAGCCCGTCTTCCCGAATCAGCCTGCCCCCCAACTGTCTTCCCCACCCGGCTACGCCCCCGCCGCGCCCGCTTATGCCCCGCCCGCCGGTTACCCCGCCGCGCCCCAGAGCTACCCGCCCGCCGCTCCGCCGCAGAACTACCCGCCCGCTCCCGCTCCGCCGCAGGGCTACCCAGCCGCCTATCCGATGCCGCCGCAGGGCTATCCCGCCGGTTACCCCGCCCCGCAACAACCGGCACTCGCCCCACAGCAGCAACCGATCCCCGCTGCCGTGCCGCCGCATCCACCGGGCCCCTCGGCGCCCACCTCGCATCCCAATACCCCCGTACCGCAACGGATCACGCCACCACCCTCCTCCGATCTGTCTTCGAACCCGGCGAATCCAGAAGTGCCGCCTACGGATTCATCCGGTCAGCTGACGGATGTCGTACCCCACCCAGTAGCTTCGCCGACACCGCAGGAAGCTCTGTACTCCCAACCCACTGATTCGTTCCCGACCCCAAGGGTTCCCCCGCACCCCGAATCCGCCCCGTCCCTCTCCGGCACCGCTGAGCGGCAGCCCGCGAGTGATGGTGCGCAGCACCAGGAGCCCGCTCCGGGTTCGAAGCCCGAAACGCAGATGGCAGGCGCTGACACACGTCTGTCGTGCGCCACCGACCAGGAGTCTTCCTCCGCCGCTGCATCGCAGTACATACTGCCCAGGACTGCCCCCGGCGCCGCCGAGTTACCGCCCACGAGCCTCGGGGCACAACCCGCAGATCCCGGCGCGCGTCCGAAACATGCGGCGCAGGTATCGGACAGCGGCCCATCGAACGCCGCTGATTCGGTGCAGCAGCCGGACATTCCGCCGCAACCCGGAAGCTCGGAGTACGGAGCAGCGCAATCGCAACCTGGTGTGCCGCCCCAGCCCGAGGGTTCGGAAGGAGCAGTTGCGCAGCCGAGTGGGCTGCCCGAGGCCGTGAATTCCGAGCGTGGAGAAGGGCATTCGTCGCGGCAGGCGGCCGAACCGGTATCCCGAGCACCCGGCATCTCGGACGAACCGGCCCAGCCCGCTTCTGAACCCGACACGGCGACTTCGACCGCCGGCGGAGCGTCCAGGAGTGCCTCCGGCGCTGTGGATCCGGACAGTGTCTTGACGGCCGATAGTCCGATTGTGGCGGCGGGTGCGGAGTCTGCTGCGGAATCGGCCGGAACCCCTGGTGCGGAGGTGTATCCGGGGCCGGGGCTGCGGAATCCGATGTCTGGGGCGTTTGTGCCTGCGGCGGAAGGTGGGTCCGCGGTGAGGGGTTCGGCGGCGGAACCAGGATGGGCGCGCGGTGGGGTGCCGGCGGGCAGTGCGGCGGCGGGTGTGGAGTCGACCGGCTCTGGGATGCCAGGGGAGAGTGCATCGCAATTCCCGGCTGCGGCGGTCGGGGGGTCGGGGCCGCAGTTTGCCGGGGTGGAGAACACCGGGCGGGGGTTCGGTCCGGCAGCGGGGTATCCGATGAATTCTGTTCCACAGCAACCGGTTCTGGGGGCCGGCGGGGCGGAGCGGTCGCAGGTTGCGGCGCTGGTGGTGTTGGGGTTGGCGGCGGTGGCGCTGCTTGTGCTGTTGGCGATTGTGGTGATGCAGATAGTCGGATAGGGGTGGAGAGGCTGCCGCGTAGGGGTGAAGGAGACTGCCGCGCTTGGTGGTAGGAGGTTGGCGCGGCGGTAGGAGGTTGGCGCGCCCGGCACGGGGACGAGGGGGACCAGGAGAGAGCTCCGGCTCTTGCCGGGCGCGGATTCAAGTCCAGCATTGTCGGAACCGGTGGGCAACCGGATTCGCGCGTCCCGGGAAAGTTTGCGAAAGCGCCAGGTCGGCATTCATACCGCATGGGAGCATCGTTCATAGTGGCCGAAAACTGCCTTCGTGGGGGGAGCACTCGATGTCCGAGCATGGTTCTACACTGCCGCGCCGTCAACTGGGGCGATATCTGCGTGAGGGGCGAATGCAATGCAATGTGACCATTGCCGAAGCAGCGGCCCTGATGGAGTGGAGCGAGTCGAAACTCCAGCGCCTGGAAACCGGTAACGCGGAAAAGATTCGCGTACTGGACATTAGGGAATTATGTCGCATATACGACTTCGATGAGGAATTCACCACCGCTGTGGTCGGAATCGCCCAGCAGGCGAGTGTCAAGTCCTGGTGGCACGAATACGACGACCTCATTCCCGAGGGTTTCAATGTGTATGTGGGCCTGGAGGCTTCGGCCCGCGGCCTGATCTCCTACCAGCCCGATCTGATCCCGGGCCTGCTGCAGACCGCCGACTACGCGCGCGTCCTGATCAGTGATTACTGGCCGGATGCTGCGCGCGATGAGATTGACCGCAGAGTGCAATTGAAGATCCGCCGGCAGTCCCTTTTGACCCGAAAGCGAAGTGCCGCAAGCCTCGATATCGTGCTGCACGAATCGGCATTACGCCGGGTCGTAGGCAGTCGGCGCACCATGGCCGCGCAATTGCGACGCGTCGCGGATATGTCGACACTCCCGACGATTGCTGTGCGTGTACTACCCTTCTCAGCGGGTGTCCCGATCGGGCATACCGTCGGGCCCTTCGTGATTCTGGATTTCGGCCGGGACAGCGGCAACAAGCCGGTCGAACCCACCGTGGTGTACCTGGAGAACTTCCTGGGCGATCTGTACCTGGAGAAGCAGGCCGCAGTCGACCGGTATCTCGAGGCGTACCAGGCTCTTCAGCGCTCTGCGCTGGACGATGCCACCAGTAGGGATCTCTTGCGGAAGGCAGCGAAGGAGTACGAGACGTGAACGTCGAACCGTCCGGCGTGAGGTGGTTCAAGAGCGCGCGCAGTACCGGCGCGAAGGAATGTGTTGAGATCGCTTTTCTCGATAGCGGTGTGGGAGTGCGGGACAGCAAGAACCCGGCAGGTCCGAAACTGGTATTCGGACCGGCCGAATGGGACAACTTCACCGCCGCACTGGTAACCGGCTGTTTCGATACCGCCTCCCCGAACCTTTAGCGCACGGCTTGGGAGCCGTTGAAAGTTGGGGACGCGTAGTGCGGTTGGGAGCCGCGACGATTTTGGGGGTACCCCAGGAGTTACCCCGAGCATGCGAAATCAGTTGTCACCCTTTATGGGATCGGGGCCCTGCACTCCTGAGCGGGGCCCCGATTCTCAGCCGAAGAAGGCCGCGGCTTCCCGGTAGCGGTCCTGCGGAACGAGTTTGAGCTGCTTGGTGGCTTCCGAGAGCGGAACCAGGTCGACCTCGGTCCCGTGCAATGCCACCATCTGCCCGAAGTTCCCGGCGTGCACGGCTTCCGCCGCATGCACCCCGAAGCGGGTGGCGAGCACGCGGTCGTACGGCGTCGGTGTCCCGCCGCGCTGCACATGGCCGAGCACGGTCACCCGCACCTCTTTTCCGATGCGCCGCTCGATCTCCGGAGCCAGCTGCTGTGCCACGCCGGTGAACTTCACATGCCCGAATTCGTCGATTCCGCCGTCGCGCAGCGACATCGAGTCGGGAGCCGGATGCGCGCCCTCGGCGACCACGCAGATGAAGTGCGAATCACCGCGCTGGAAGCGGCGTTTCACCATGGCGCAGACCTCGTCCACATCGAACGGCACCTCGGGCACCAGGGTCAGGTGCGCACCGGAGGCGATACCGCAGTTCATGGCGATCCAGCCGGCATGCCGTCCCATCACCTCGACCAGCATGACGCGCTGATGCGATTCCGCGGTGGTGTGCAGCCGGTCGATGGCCTCGGTGGCAATGGCGACCGCGGTGTCGTGGCCGAAGGTGGTGTCGGTGCAGTCGATGTCATTGTCGATGGTCTTGGGCACGCCGACCACCGGCACGCCCTCTTCGGCCAGCCAGCTGGCCGCTGTCAGCGTGCCCTCGCCGCCGATGGGGATGAGGGCGTCGATGCCGTTGTCGTCGAGAGTCTGCTTGATACGCGGCAATCCGGCGCGCAGCACATCGGGATTGGTGCGTGCGGTGCCGAGGATGGTGCCGCCCTTGGTGAGCAGCCGGTCGGTGCGGTCATTGTTCAGGATCTGGATCTTTCGATCCTCGAGTAGCCCGCGCCACCCGTCCTGGAAGCCGATGATCGCATCACCCCAGCGGCCGTTCGAGGTGCGAACGACAGCACGGATCACCGCGTTCAGCCCTGGGCAGTCTCCGCCTCCGGTCAAGACTCCGATGCGCATATGCCCTATCTTGCCCCGAGTACGGCGCCCTGTGGGTCGCGCCCCCGTGAACCGCTGGTTACGCCTGGTTTTTCCGGAATCCGCTCAGCAGGCGCCGCCACGTAGTTCGCCCAGATGCTTACCGATGAGCGCCGCGATCTTGGTGAGCATGGTGGTGCCCTCGTCGAAGGAACCCGAAGTGGGCTGCGCGGCAATCGCGATGGCGATTTGCCCGCCGTCGACCTGCACCAGCCCGAATTGCCGGACCAGGTAGTTTCCGCTCGGATCGGGCCCCCACCCGCCCTTGAATTCGGCGCCGTCCAGCGAGCCGAGTCCCCAGCGCTGCCCGTAGACGATCTTGCCCATGAGCGCGGTGACGGGATCGGATTGCGGCAGGCAGGGTAGTCGCGCGGCGAATTTCAGCTGATCGGCAATGGACCAGTCGGCCTGGCCGAAGGCCGAGTATTCGGCGCGGGCCCGGGTGGCGGGCACCGTGGTGACGGTGTCGCCGCCCTCCCGCAGCACCGCCTGCACCGTTGCCGCGGCGGTGGGCGCGGCGCCCAGCGACTGCCACAGCACGTCGGCGGCCGCATTGTCGGATTCGGTGATGGCCTCGCTCGCGGCGGTGGTGTACCCGCTCGGATTCTGGCGCAGCGCGGCCAGGGTGAGCGGCACCTTCATGGTCGACCAAGCCGCTCCGGTGGTCCAATCGCCCAGCGCCACCACTCGATCGCTGCCGACGGGCATGAGGGCCAATCCGACCTTGCCGCTCAGCGTGGGTTGCAGCGTATTGGCGAAATCCCATGCGAGCGTGCCGGGCAGTGCGAGGTTGACCGCGGAGGTGGTGGTGGTCGCTCCGGCTGCGGCGGTGGTGGCATCGGGGACCAGGACCGGCTTGCTGGTGCAGCCGGTCAGGAGCGTCACCAGCAGGACCGCCGCACCACCGCCCGCGACACGTGCGAAGCGGCGACGTAGCGAATACGGTGCGTCCACCCGGTTACCTCCAACGTCTGCGGTGAGTCCCTGTTTCCTAGCGGACTCACCGGTATGCGTCAATCTCGAGGATTGCCGTGTGCCCCGGGGGATTCCATATGCTACTAGTGCGTGCAGAGGCCCCCGGGCAGATCAGGCAGGTGATCGCCGACCAGCAGCGCGAGCTTGTCCATCATGTCGGTGGCGTCGTCGAAGGAGCCGGAGGTGGGCTCGGCGGCCATGGCCACCGCGATCGGCCCGGCGAGTGTCGGCACCAGACCGAATTGCCGCACAGTGTATTTGCCGGTGTCGTCGTCCGGACCCCAGCCGCCCTTGAATTCCGCGCCGATCAGCCGGCCCAGACCCCAGCTCTGACTCGGCGTGATGTCACTCATCAGCGAGACAACCGAATTGGCTCGCGGCAGGCAGGGCAGTCTGGACGCGAAGCGCACCTGATCGGTCAGCGACCAATCGGTGGCGCCGAAGGCAAGCTGGTCATCGGCCCCCATCATGGCCAGGCGGGTGTGCCGGGCCGCGACATCGGTGAATCCGTCGCCGGCTTCGCGCAGGATCGATTCGACCGCGTCGGCGGCCTCGGCACCGTTCCCGAGCGAGTTCCAGAGTTCCTGCGCCGCATCATTATCGGAGAAGGTGATGGCCGCCTCTGCGGTGGAGCGCAATCCGGTCGGATCCCGGCGCAGCGCGGCGAGCGCGAGCGGCACCTTGATGGTCGACCAGGCGACTCCGGAGCTCCAGTTCCCCAGCACCGTCATATCCCCGCCGCCGACCGGCATGACCGCGAGACCGATGCGGCCGTCCAGCCCGGACTGCAGATCCGCGAAATCGGCTGCGAACGTAATGGATTTCGGCAGCCCGGACAGGCCCGGCAAGTTCGGCGCGACCATCGAGAGACCCGGCGCCGCAGCCGTTTCGGCGGCAGGCGCCACACTCGCGGACCCCGCTGTGGGCGAACCCGCCGAGCTGACATGCACCGCGCATGCGGACGCCGCCAGTAACGTCGCCAAGGTAAAGCCCCGAGCAATGGCCTTGCGACAGGCCGGAATCGGGTCAGTAGACATACACCACCGCGTTCTCACCACCGATGCAGGTGACCAATTTCCCTGTCGCCGTGCAGTTCATCGTGTACGCCCGATTTGTTACCGGGCTGACAACCACCACACTACTTGCCGAACCCGGCCGGCCCGCAGTCGCCTCGGCATATGCCTGGCGAACCTGTTCCGCGAAAGGGCAACTGGTAACAGTGGATCCGATAGCGGAGCCGGTGAAACCGTTGAGCGCCGGATAAACCAGCGGGCAGGGAGTCGAACCGGCCGGCAACTGGACGGTGGTCTGCGCCGGGGGAGCGGTTGACGCCTTCGGTCCCGTCAGCGGCACGGTGATGCTCGGATCGCCCTGTGCCACGGTCGTACTCGGCGATTCGCTACGGGAGTGGTCCAGGACCTGCCAGCCCACCGCACCGGCGATGGCGGCAATGGCGACCACCAGAACGCCGATCGATATCGGCGCCGCCATCGATTTGCGGCGCGGCCGGTAGGACGGCGCGGGCTCCGGATCCTGCCGGGGATGATCCGAGGTCGGGTACAGCGAGGGATCGGGCGTCGGCGCATACGGGAAATCCGGTTGCTGCGGCGCCCCGTGGCCCCAGACCGGCTGCTTCGGCTGCGCCTGAGGCTGTTGCGCGCTCTGCGGCAGCGGCTGATAGTGGAAATCGCTGACACGCACCCGGGTCGGGTCCGACGGCAGGATGACCGGCAGATCGGAGGTGCCCGGCCCCTCCTCGGACGGCGGGAACGCGCCGGTGGTGTATATCGGGTAGCCGCCGGAATTCGGTTGCACCACGGTCGGATCCGAGCTGCGGACGGTGGGCAGCACGGTGGTGGGCGCGGCGGGCGGCGGTGTGGGGGTCAGCGTGCCGGGTGCTGCGGGCGGCACCATCCGGCCGGGCTGCAGGATCTCGGTCGGCGCGGCCGGTACCGGACCTCCCGCGAGGGCGGTGCGGGCGGCCCGGGCGAATTCGCCCGCTGTGAGATACCGGCTACCCGGATCCTTGGCCAGCGCCCGCGCCAGCACATCGTCGAGCGCGGCCGGAATCCCGGAGTGCTGCAGGCTCGGTCGCGGCGGCGCTTCGGAAAGATGGCCGCGGATCAGCACACTCATATTGGTCGCCGGGAACGGCTTGTTGCCGGTGAGGCATTCGTGCAGCACACAGCCGAGCGAGTACAGATCGGCGCGCCCGGTCACCGGCCCGGAGTCGTCGAAACGCTCCGGGGCCATATATGCGTACGAGCCGACGGCGGTGCCCGCCATGGTGATACCGGTCTCACCCTCGGTGCGGGCGATGCCGAAGTCGGCGAGATATGCGAAATCCGCATCGGTCACCAGAATATTGGCCGGCTTCACATCGCGGTGCACCAGACCCGAGTAGTGCGCGGCGTCCAGGGCCGCGGCGATCTGCTCGACAATGCCCACCGCGCGCACCGGTGTCATCGCGCCCCGGCTGTTCAGCAGGCTGCGCAGATCCTGTCCGCGCACCAGCCGCATATCGATATAGAGCTGGCCGTCGTACTCGCCCCAATCGTGGATCGGGATGATGTGCGGTTCGGCCAGCCGTGCCGCCGCCTGTGATTCACGACGGAAACGTTCCTGGTAGGAGGGGTCTTTCGCGAGTTCGGCGGGTAGCAGCTTGACGGCGACGACACGATCCTTGGAGGTGTCGTAGGCCTCGTAGACCTCACCCATGCCGCCCTTGCCCAGCAACGAGCGCAACTCGTACGGCCCGAACCTGCTGCCGGCCCGCGATGGCGGTGCTTGCACGCCGTCCAACCTCCAACTCCATGGGCGGTATGCGATGACTGTTTCCGCACCTCACCCCTCAAGAGTTGGATTCTCCGGGTGCAACCACACCGTGGTCAAACGCGAACACGATCGCCGCGGCCCGATCGCGCAGGCCCAGCTTCCCGAAAATGTGCCCCACGTGGCTTTTTACGGTTACCTCCGAGATACCGAGGGCGCGCGCGATCTCCGTGTTGACACGCCCCTTGGCAATGAGTTCCAGCACCTCGAGTTCGCGCGCGGTCAGTTCGGTGAGGCGGCTGTCGGCCGGCGCCGGTGTCGGACGTGCCGACCGGTATGCCGTCAGCACTCGCGGAGTAACCGACGGATCCAGCCAGGAGCCGCCCAGCGCCACCGTGCGCACCGCGCGGATCAGATCCTCGGCGGGAGAATCCTTGAGCAGGAATCCCGCCGCGCCCGCGCGTAATGCGCCTGAGAGCAATTGATCATCGTCGAAGGTGGTGAGCACCAGCACCGGCGGTGCGTCGGCGCGGCCGCGCAGTGTGCGGGTGGCCTCGATGCCGCCGATGCGTTTCATCCGCAGATCCATCAGCACCACGTCCGGGCGGTGCGCGCTGACGGCGGCCGGTACCTCATCACCGTCGGCGCATTCGCTCACCGCGAAACCGTCACGGCGGCGCAGGATTCGGCGCAGACCGCCGCGCACCAGCTCCTGATCGTCGACCACCAGCACGTCGATGAGCTGCTCGTCCGGCTGGGAAGTCACACACTCTCCTGAATATCGTTGGACGCCAGTGGATTCGGGCGATCGTAGATCTTGCGGGTCACCGAATGCAGCGCGGTGCGCAGCGAATCCTCCGCTGCCACAGCCATACACGCCACGGCCCCGGCCATAGGGATGTGCGCGATCACCTGCCAGCCCTCCTCGGCCGGTCCGGAGGAGAGCGTGCCGCCGAGCAGATCGACCCGCTGGCGCATACCGGAAATCCCCATCCCGCGCCCCGGGCGCACGGCGGCGCCCGCGGGCAGCGTATTGGTCACCGTCACGGTGATATCCCTGGTGCGCAGCCTGATTCGCAGCCGAGCCGTCGCGCCCGGCGCATGCTTGGCGATATTGGCCAGCGATTCCTGGCTGATGCGGTACAGCGCCAGACCCACACCTGCCGAGATTCCGGACCGATCACCGTCGATGCTGTACTCCACCGGCATGCCGGCACGGACGAAATCTGCTACCAGATCGTCGATATCTTCCAGATCGGGTTCCGGAGCCTGCGGCGTCGGCAACTGGCCGAGCAGTCCCACGGTGCGCCGAATATCGGCCATGGCCTGGCGGCCCAGGCGCTCGGCATCGGTGAGCGCCTCCACCGCATCGTCCACATCGCGATCGGTTTGCAGCGCATGGCGGGCGGCGGTCACGTGTAGCAGGGTGATGCTGAGCGAATGCGCGATGACATCGTGCACCTCACGGGCGATGCGGCGGCGCTCCTCGTCGGCGGCCCGCACCGCGCGTATCTCCTGCGATTCACGCTCCTGGTACAGGTAGCGGCGCTGATAGTTCAACATCTGGCCGGTCATCCAACCGCAGGTCACCGCGAAGATCCAGATCGGCGCGCCGATATCCAGATGGCCGATGGACTCGAAGAAGAGCAGTTCCGCGATCATCGCGCAGGCCACCGGGATACTGGCGATCAGCGGCGCGATGGCGGCGATCTCCCCGGCTGCGGCGATCACCACGAACGGCGCGGAATCGGTCGGTACGGGCTGAGCCAGGAACAGCGCCTCGGCGGTCATGGTGAAAGCGGCGATCAGCAGCGGTTTCGGCACCACGCCGAAGAAGGCGTACAGCGGTCCGGTGACGTACGTCAGGGCGAGCGCCAGTATCGGAACCAGGCTCGGCCAATAGCCGTGCCCGTATCGCTGTATGACCGATATGGCGGCGACGGTGAGCAGCACGATATCGATGAGCACGACCACATTGGCCGGATAGCCGAACTGCTCGGCATTGCGCCGGAACTCGGCAACCGGATTGCGCGCGAAGGCCCGGATTCGCTGTCCGCTGGCTCGCGCCCAGTCCCGCGTATCCCGCAGCGTCTGCCCGACCGCCGCAGGGGTGGCGCTGGTCACGTTCATTCTGCAAGGCTAGTGGCCGAATTGGACGGCGTACATCGTTCGGCGGCAGGGGCCCGGCTCCTACCGGGGTAGGAGGTCAAGTCGCGTCCGCGGCACGAAGACAGGGCAGCGCGGGCTCTCGTAGCGTCTGGAGTAACTGGTACCGGACCCGTACACCACCGGCCGGGCCACTACGAAAGGTTGGGGGCCATGTCCTGGGCAGACCTGCATGCTCGCACCGACATCCTGCACACCGTCCTGGATCGGGCGGCGCGGAATCCCGCTGATGCCAAGCTCTTCGACGAGCTACCCGAGATGGAGCGGCTCTTCGGCAGCCGGGACGGCGTCCTGCTCGCGCTGCGCAATCGCTGGGAGAACCATTTGAACGTGAAGCTGGACAACGCACTGGCACAGGGCAAGTCGGCGGTCGAGGTGTACCTCGAGCTCGCCGGTGAACAGCCCGCGCTGCGCGCGATCCTGGACACCTACGACACCGATCACCTCTATATCCGTCCGCGTCCGCGGGCACTGGCTCGCTGATCCACGAGGGGAACCACCATGCTGGAATTGACCGACGTCACGAAGGAATACCGGGTAGGCAAGCAGAGCGTGCGGGCGCTGGACGGCATCAGCCTGCGCATCGAACCGGGGGAGTTCACCGCCATCATCGGGCCCTCCGGGTCGGGCAAATCCACGCTGCTGCATTTGCTCGGGGCGCTGGACTCTCCGGACACCGGGTCGATTCGGTTCCAGGACAGGGAGATCGGCGATCTGGATGACGACAGTCAATCCGAATTCCGGCGGCATCAGGTGGGTTTCATCTTCCAGTTCTTCAATCTGCTGCCGACCCTGACGGCCTGGGAGAACGTCGCCATTCCGAAGCTGTTGGACGGCAACGGATTGCGCAAGGCCAAGCCACGGGCGCTGGAGCTGCTCGACCTGGTCGGCCTGGCCGATCGCGCCGAGCACCGGCCTGCGGAACTTTCCGGCGGTCAGATGCAGCGGGTCGCGGTGGCGCGGGCGCTCATTATGGGTCCGCCGCTCATCCTCGCCGACGAGCCCACCGGCAATCTCGATTCCAAGACCGGCGCCGCGATTCTGCAGCTGCTCGGCGATATCACCCGCGCGGGTAATTCTGTGGTCATGGTGACCCACGATATGGGCGCGGTGCGCTACTGCGATCGCGTGATCACCCTGCGGGACGGGCAGATCGGCTCCATCGAGAAGGTGGAACGCGATGACAACGGCGAGGTGCGGACCACGCCGGTGGGCTTCGGTCCCGCCGCGGACAGCGAAGCAGCCGAGGACAGCGCCGATGACGCCGGTGTGGTGCGCGCATGATCCAGGCGGGCTGGGATCGACTGCGGCTGTTCAATATCGGTGAGCTGCTCGCACACCGCGGGCGCACCATCATGTCCATGGTCGTGATGGGAATCTCCGCGGGACTGCTGGTTTCGGTATTCAGCATCTCCGGCTCCATCACCGGTTCGGTGGACAAGCTCACACACAGCCTCGGCGGGAATGCGGCGCTGGAGGTCAGCGGCATCACCGATGCCGGATTCGATCAGGCGCTGCTGCCGCAGATCAGAGCCGTCCCGGGGATCGGCACCGCGGTGCCCATGCTGCGCGAATCCATTGGCGCGGACGCTGATCGGGCGATGCTCATCGGCGCGGACGCCAGTGTGTCGAAACTCGGCAGTGATCTCGGCGGTGCGCTGCAGGATCAGGCGAGCACGTTGCTCAACGTGCCCAACGGCGTACTCATCGGCTCCGCCATGGGGCACAGGGAAGGTGAGCAGATCCAGCTCGGGTCCATCACCGCGACGGTGGCCGGGGTGCTCGACGAATCCACCTCCAAGCGACTCAATTCCGGGCATATCGTCATCGCCCTGCTGCCGGTGGCGCAGAAGATCGCCGATCGGCCCGGACGGCTGGACTCCATCCAGATCATTCCCGCCGCGAAAACCGATGTGGAGCAATTGCGTTCGGACCTGACGAAGCTGGTCGCGGGCCACGCGGTGGTCGCCGATCCGGACCTGCGCACCGCGCAGGCGGGCGGATCCCTGCAGCTGGTGAAGTATTCGACGCTGGCCTCGTCCGCGGCGGCGCTCATCGTCTCGTCGTTCCTCATCTACAACGCCATGAGTATGGCTGTGGCGCAACGCCGTCCGATGCTGTCGCTACTGCGCGCCATCGGCGGCCGGCGCGGACCCGTGGTGCGCGGGCTACTCGCCGAGGCGGCGATACTCGGCCTGTTCGGCGGATTCGTGGGTTCGCTCGTCGGAATAGTCATGGGCCGCATCGCCATCGGCAAGCTCCCGGCCGCCATCGTGCAATCGGTGGAGGCGCGCACCGAATACGAGGTGCCCGGTTATGCGATTCCGGTGGCCGTGGCCGCCTGTGTGCTGGCCAGTGTCATCGCCGCGGCCATCGCGGCCCGGCAGGTGTACAAGGTCGCACCCATCGAGGCGCTGGCTCCGGTGGGGACCTCCACCTCCGATGAGGTGAGCCGGCTGCTCAAATGGGGTTCGCTGGTGGTCGGCGCGGTGATGGTCGGTGCGGGGGTCGTGGTCGCCGATGCCGATCTCGGGCGCCTGTCGCTGGTCTCCATCTCGCTGGCCATTGCCGGCGCGGTGGTGCTTTGCTTCTCCGCCACCGGTCCCATCGTGCGGGTAATCGCCGCGGTGGCACGACTTTTCGGTGCACCGGGTGCGCTCGGCGCGACCACCATCGAACGCGCGCCGCGCCGGGTGTGGGCCACCACCATGACCGTCATGATCGGCATCGCCGCCATCGTGGCCATGGGCAATGCTTCCCGCAATATGGTCGACGCGGCGGCGCAGACCTTCCAAGGCCTAGGCCGCACAGACGTTTTCGTCAGCGCGACCGCGATGGAGCAGTTCCCCACCGGCCCGCTGCTGCCTTCGGATCTGAAGGACAAGCTGCGCGGTATTCCGGGCATCAGCGATATCGGTTCGGCCCAAATGGCTTTCGCCACCCTGGGGCGCGGCCGCGTCATGCTGCAGGGCTACGAGGGCGGGGTGGCCCGCAGTTCGGCCCTGGACGGTACGAGCCAGCAGGACCTGGACCGCATGGCAGCCGGTCAGGGCATTGTCGTTTCTCGCGATGTGGCCCGCTCGCTCGGAGTGAGCGAGGGTTCCGGCGTGGATCTGCCGACACCGACCGGCGTGCACCACGTGACGGTCTTGCGGGTGGTGCCGTACTTCTCCGCCATCGCGGGCGTGGTCGTCCTGGATCTGAACATTCTGCGGCAGTGGTATCAGCGGCCCGGCGAGACCATTATCGGTATCGACTTCGCGCCGAACGCCGATCACGAGGCCGTCTTCAATGCCATCCGCGCGGCCGTCCCCGCGCAACTGCATGTCGTCACCGGTGAGCAGGCGGTGACCGCCATCTCCAGCAGCGTCAGGCAGGGGATGTCCATCAGCAGTGCGATTCTCTGGATCGTGGTGCTGGTCTCCACGGTCGCGCTGCTGAACACCCTGATGCTCTCGGTGCTGGAACGCCGCCGGGAACTCGGCGTCCTGCGCGCCATGGGCACGAGCCGCCGCTTCCTGCTGCGCACCGTCCTCACCGAGGCGGCCGGTATCGGAGTGACCGGCGCCGCACTGGGTCTCGCGGTGGGTTCCGCCACGCACTACCTGGCCACGGTCGCCCTCGGGCACGCGATCTCCATCGATATCCACTACCAGGCCAGTCCGCTGCTGCTGGTCTACGCCATCGTGGCGCTGGCATTGTCGCTGCTCGGCTCCATCCCGCCCGCGCTGCGCGCCGCCCACCTCCCCATCGTGGAGGCCATTGCCGCCGACTGAATAGGATGGTGGCCATGAGCGCAGCCACGGTCGACTTGATGGACTACACCGACGTCATCAGCCGGTACGAGCCGGTGCTGGGTATGGAGGTGCACGTCGAGCTGGGTACCGCGACCAAGATGTTCTGCGGCTGCCCGACCGAATTCGGCGCCGAGCCCAACACCCAGGTGTGTCCGGTGTGTTTGGGCCTGCCCGGATCGCTGCCGGTGGTGAACGAGAAGGCCGTCGAATCGGCCATTCGGATCGGCCTCGCGCTGAACTGCTCGATCACTCCGTGGGGGCGGTTCGCGCGCAAGAACTACTTCTACCCGGACCAGCCGAAGAACTACCAGATCAGCCAGTACGACGAGCCGATCGCCACCGACGGCTACCTCGATGTGATCCTCGACGACGGTGCGGTCTTCCGGGTGGAGATCGAGCGCGCGCATATGGAGGAGGACACCGGTAAGTCGCTGCACGTGGGCGGCGCGACCGGTCGTATCGTCGGCGCCTCGCATTCGCTGCTGGACTACAACCGCGCGGGTGTGCCGCTCATCGAGATCGTCACCAAGACGATCACGGGTGCGGGGGAGCGGGCGCCGGAGGTGGCGCGCGCCTATGTCACCGCGCTGCGCGAGGTGCTCAAATCGCTGAACGTCTCCGATGTGAAGATGGAGCAGGGCTCGCTGCGCTGTGATGCCAATGTTTCGCTGATGCTCAAGGGCGCCAAGGTATTCGGCACCCGCACCGAGACCAAGAACGTGAACTCGCTCAAGAGCGTCGAGGTCGCGGTGCGCTACGAGATGCGCCGCCAGGCCGCGGTGCTGACCGCCGGCGGCGAGATCATCCAGGAGACCCGGCACTTCCACGAGGCCGACGGCTCCACCTCCTCCGGCCGGGTCAAGGAGACCGCCGAGGACTACCGCTACTTCCCGGAGCCGGACCTCGAGCCCGTCGCGCCGGACGCCGCCTGGGTCGAAGAGCTGCGCGGCACCATTCCGGAGTACCCGTGGCTGCGCCGGGCGCGCATCCAGGCCGATTGGGAACTCTCCGATGAGGTGTTCCGCGATCTGGTCAATGCCGGTGCGCTGGACCTGATCATCGCGACGGTCGATGCCGGGGCCTCCGTCAACGAGGCCCGTTCCTGGTGGGTGTCCTACCTGACCGAGAAGGCCAAGGAGCGCGAGATCGCGCTCGACGAACTGCCGATCACTCCGAAGCAGGTCGCCGAGGTGGCGGGACTGGTCGAGGCCAAGACCATCAACAACAAGAGCGCCAAGCAGGTTGTCGACCTCGTGCTCGCCGGTGAGGGCGAGCCCGCCGCAATCGTCGAGGCCAAGGGCCTGGGCATGGTCAGCGACGATTCCGCGCTGCAGAGCGAGGTCGACAAGGCGCTCGAGGCCAATGCGGCCATCGCCGACAAGATCCGCTCCGGCAAGATCCAGGCTGCGGGCAAGATCGTCGGCGACGTCATGAAGGCCACCCGGGGCCAGGCCGACGCCGCGCGCGTGCGCGAACTCGTGCTGGCAGCCTGCGGCGTCTCCGAATAGGCGCTGTAGCAACGTAAATGGCGCACGGCTGATGCCGTGCGCCACTTCAGTTCGGTCCGATCACTTCAGTTCGCCGAAGAATTGGCGGACGTCGGTGGTGAACAGGCCGGGCGCCTCCATGGCCGCGAAGTGGCCGCCGCGGTCGAATTCCGACCAGTGCACGATATTGTTGCCGTACTCGCCGAAACGGCGAATCGCGATGTCCTGTGCGAAGACCGCGACGCCGACGGGGGTCGGTGAGCGTTCCGCCTTCCAGCCCTGGACGTGCATGTTCTCGTAGTAGAGGCGCGCGGCCGAGCCCGCGGTGCCGGTGAGCCAGTACAGCATCACATTGGTCAGCAACCGATCCCGGTCGATGGCCTGCTCCGGCAGGTCGTGCGAGGGGAAGGTCCACTCCTTGAACTTCTCCATGATCCAGGCCAGCTGTCCGATGGGGGAGTCCACCAGGCTGTAGGCGATGGTCTGCGGCTTGGTCGCCTGAATCTTGAAGTAGCCGTTGTCATCACCGTTGAAGTGGGCGAGCCGCACCAGCCGCGCCTGCTCGGATTCGGTGAGGGTGGCGCGCTCCTCATCGGATACCTTGCCGAACGGGATGAATCCGAAGGTCGCCGCGTTGAGGTGAACTCCCGCAACGTGTTCGGCGTCGATCTTGCCGAGCTCGGCCGAGACGAACGCGCCCATATCGCCCCCCTGCACGCCGTAGCGCTCATAACCCAGGCGTCGCATCAACTCTGCCCACGCCGCCGCGATACGGGCTGTGTTCCAACCCTTTTCGGTGGTGGGGCCGGAGAAGCCGAAACCGGGCAGTGCGGGAATCACCACGTGAAAGGCGCTCGCCGGATCGCCGCCGTGCGCCGCCGGATCGGTGAGTGGGCCGATCACATCGAGGAATTCGACCATCGAACCCGGCCAGCCGTGCGTGAGAATGAGCGGCATCGCGTCCGGCTCCGCCGAGCGGATGTGCACGAAATGCACGTTCTGGCCGTCGATTTCTGTGGTGAACTGCGGCAGTTCGTTCAGCTCCGCCTCATGGCGGCGCCAGTCGTAACCGGTGCGCCAGTACTCGGCGAGTTCCCGGACGTAGTCGAGCGGAATCCCGTACTCCCAGCCGACGCCGGGCAGTTCGTCGGGCCAGCGGGCGCCGGCCAGCCGGTTGCGCAGGTCATCCAGATCGGACTGGGCGATATCGATACGGAAGGGGGTGATGGCCTCGTTGTTCATAGGGATAACAGTAGAAGGACTATAGGACATCTTCAGTCCTATAGTCCTGGCAGACTGCCGGATATGAAAGAAACTTCCGGGCGACTGCTGCGGCTGCTCGGCCTACTGCAGATGCGGCGCGAATGGTCCGGGCAGGAGCTGGCCGACCGGCTGGAGATCACCACGCGCACGGTGCGGCGCGATATCGACAAGCTGCGCGAGCTCGACTATCCGGTACAGGCTGCCAAGGGGATCACCGGCGGCTACTGGCTCGGCGCGGGCGCGCAGCTGCCGCCGCTACTGCTCGATGACGAGGAGGCGGTGGCCATTGCCATCGCGCTGCGCACCGCCACAGGGAGCGGTGTCGCCGGGCAGGGCGAGACGGCCTTGCGCGCGCTCGTGAAGCTGGAGCAGGTCCTGCCCACTCGATTGCGTAATCGCCTGGAGGCCTTGCAGATTGCCACCGTGTACGCGCCGGGCAGAGGTCCGACGGTGGACCCCGAAACGCTCAGCGTGATCGCCACGGCCTGCCGTGACGAGCAGCAGCTGCGATTCCGCTACGGCGACTCGGAGATCGTCCGCACCGTCGAACCGCATCAGGTGGTGACCTGGGGCCGCCGCTGGTATCTGGTGGCCTGGGACCTCGGCCGCGACGACTGGCGCACCTTCCGGGTGGATCGCATGCAGCCGAAAGTGCCTGCGGGACCGCGCTTCACATCCCGCGAACTCCCCGGCGGCGATGCCGCCGCCTTCGTCGCAGGTGGCATCGCCCAGCGCTGGCCCTATCAGGCCACGGTCCGGCTGCACACCCCCGCCGATTCCGAACCGGCACGCCTGTCGGCGACCTACGGCCGCATCGAACCCGTCGACAACCGCACCTGCCTATTGCACATCGGCGCGGACGACGCGCGGGCACTCGTCTTCCTGCTGGGCGCCCTCACCGTCGATTTCGAGGTGGTCGACGCCCCCGCCCTGTCCCGCGAACTCCGCGCCGTCGCAGCACGTTTCAGCGCCGCGGCGGGCACCGATGAATGAGCTTGTGATCGGCTCGCAGTCACGCGGTCGGGCCCTGCGCCGGGGTGATGTGTGCCCTATTCGGCTGTCACACCGACGAATTCGTCATACCGGCGCCCTTTCGGCGGGGATCCACGGAAACTCGTTGGCGCACTGCCGATGTGGATTCGGGCAAAAGCATGCAGGGATGGCGGGGGATGCCGATCTAGTCGTGTCCGCCGCCTTGGCCGGCGGACGGCGGCGGGATGCGGACGACACGATCGTCGTACTGATTGGGCTGGCCGCCGTCGGATTTGTTCACCGTCGAGGACCAGATGCTGCCGTCGCCGCCGATCGAGGCGCCGTCGAGCCGCCCGTACTTGTCCTGCGCCAGCAATGTCGGGGAGGCGGTGACGGCGTGAGTTGTTTTGTCGGCCTTCGCGATTGCCAGGGCCTTCTGGTTGGTGAGGGCAATGGCCACGCCGTCGGTGGCGGCGGCGCAACCGGCCACACCCGGATGATCGGGCCAGCTCCAGGCCTTGGTGGCGGTGCCGTCGGGTGCGACGCGCTGCAGACGATCCTCGGTGGCGGTGCGATCGGTGACCCAGATGGAATCCTGATGGTCCGAACACACGCCGCCCGCGACGCCGATACCGGCGAGCATGACCTGCGCGGTGGCGCCCGGCGCGGGCGAGTTGACGCTCAGCAGCTTCCCGGCCCAGGAACCATTGTCGGCCGCCGACGAGGGGTTGCCCGCATCGCCGGTGAGCACCAGCATCTTATCGGCGGTGTGGAAGTCGATGGCGCCGCGATTGCCATTGGCGCCCTTCGGAATTCCGGTGAGAATCGGCTTGGGTGCGCCGCCGTCGGTGGAGACGCGCACCACCCGGTTATCGCTGCCGGTGGTGATGTACGCGTAGATCAGGCCGTCCTCGGCGAAACTGGGGGACAGCGCCAGCGCGGTGAGACCGCCGTCGCCCGTCGCGTCCACATCGAGATGGGCGACCTCCACCGGCGCGGGCGGAACACCCTCATCGGTGGCGACCACCTTCAGAATTCGCCCGGTCAGCCGTTCGGCGACCAGTCCGCTGGTGCCGTCCGGCAGCGTGACCACACCGCCGGTGGTGTCCAGGCATGAGATGACCACTGCCGGATCGGGATCCACACACGGCAGATCCGGCCGCTTCGCCGAACTGCTCGGCGCATTCGGCTTGGTACTGCCCTGATCGGCATCCTGCCAGTTCGGCTCGGTGGTGAACGGCGTCGAAGCACGATCGTCGAACCGTGCACAACCGGAGAGCAGCATGACGCCGAGCATCGCGCCCACCACGATTCTCCGTGCGCCCACCCCGAACCGGCCCGCGGCAACCCAACTCATGGTGCAGACGTTACGGAAAACCCGGCGCGGATGTGCGGACGGGGTCGCTGACCACCCCGGCGCACCGCGAACTGGACATCGGACACGCCCGCGACTGTCGTGTGTCCGGCGCTCTCGCCGCATACTCTGACCCGCGTGACCGAGAAGCCGAACGAGCACTCCGCCGACGCGCCGGGCAGCATCCCGCCCGGATCGCCACGGACCACGGGCGAGCCGGTGCGCAGCCCCTACGATTCGCCGACCGAGCAGTTCCAGACCTCGAGTGTGAAGGCAGATCTCACCAAGGATCTGCCGCGCACCGACGAGGAACTCGGCCTGGATCCGGAAGTGCCGCTGTACACGGAGGTGAAGGAGGCCATCAGTGCCGGCCCGACGCCCCCGGCAGTCGGCGACGGCGTGCCTGCCGCCGCCGACACTGCGCCCACCTACGCCTTCGCCAGCATTCCGCCCGCACCCAACGGCGGCGCGGAGCCCACCACCCGTATCCGCCGGCGCGACGACCGCCGCGGCACGCTGGACCTCGGACTGCTGCTGTTGCGCTTGGTCATCGGCGGCACCTTCGTCTACCACGGACTGCAGAAGGTGGCGGGCTGGTTCCACGGCCCCGGCTACGACGGCATCCGTACGTCCATGGAGAACGGCGGCTGGAAGCATGCCGATTTCGCCGCGCCCATGCTGATCGCCGGTGAACTCGGCGGCGGCATTCTGGTGGCTGTCGGCCTGGCGACGCCGCTGGCCGCCGGCGCGGTGCTGGCGGTCATCCTGGATGCCTGGATGTGGAAGCAGGGCATGGTCGCCGGGTTCCAGTACAAAGCGGGCACGGGCGTCGAGCTGGAATCCATTCTGGCGGGCGGCGCGGCCGCCATCATGCTCACCGGCCCCGGCCGCCTCTCGCTCGATCGCAATCGCGGCTGGGCCACCAGACCGTTCCTCGGCTCGCTCGCAGCGCTGGTCGCCGCGGTCGCCGCCGCGATCCTCACCTACATCTACCTGCACGGCGGCAATCCGCTGGAAGGCATCCGCCCCTTCAACTGACCTCGCCCGAAAAGCCAGGTGGCCCGGAACGATCCACTGGATCGCCCGGGCCACTTGCTGTTTGCGCAGACTTGCGTGGATTCGCTTCTCCGGTAGGAGCGGACTAGGCGAATCCCTTCCCGCGGTGGGCGGGAGCCACGCCCCCGCCGATCTTCACCACTGGGTGGCGTTGAAGCGCTCCCACTCCTGGAAGGTCTCCTGGTGTAGTCGCAATACCTGCCCGGACTTCGCATCGATCTGCTCGTTCAAGAAGGAACGGTGAGCGGCGATCGCGGCGGCGTCGGCGGGCGAGGCCATGAACTCCGTGCTGCCCAGTTCGCGAGATTGGGCGGCGAGTTCCTCGGCCTCGGCCAGCAGCACCTTCGCCTGGGCCTTGCGGTAATCGCAACGCTCCAGCATCGAGGAGTACTCGGCCAGCATCGTGTCGGCCTTGCCGACATATTCGATTGTCATGCCCTCTGATCTTTCTTACGGCACCCGCCGCACAGCACCCTTGTCGGCCGAGGTCGCCAGCGCGGCATACGCGCGCAGCGCGGTGGTTACCGTGCGCTCGCGATTCACGGGCTGCCAAGGCCGTTCTGACGCTTCCATTTTCACGCGTCGCTCCGCGAGAACCTCATCGGGGACCAGCAATTCGAGCGCGCGGGTGTGCACATCGATGCGAATGCGGTCACCGTTCTCGATCAGGCCGATACCGCCGCCACTGGCCGCCTCCGGCGAAATATGGCCGATGGACAGGCCCGATGTGCCGCCGGAGAAGCGGCCGTCGGTGATGAGCGCACAGACCTTGCCCAGACCCGTGCCCTTCAGGAACGAGGTGGGGTGCAGCATTTCCTGCATGCCGGGACCGCCCGAGGGACCCTCGTAGCGGATCACGATCACATCGCCCGGCTGGATCTTCTTATTGAGAATCAGCGAGACCGCCTCCTCCTGGGATTCGACCACTACGGCCGGACCCTCGAAGGTGTACAGATCCTCGTCGATGCCCGCGGTCTTCAGGATCGCGCCGTCCGGTGCGATATTGCCGCGCAGCACACACAGCCCGCCCTCGACGGTGTAGGCGTGCGCCAGATCGCGGATGCAGCCGCCCTCGGCATCGGTATCGAGGGAGGACCAGCGATTCTCGGTGGAGAACGGCTCGATGGTGCGCACTCCGCCGGGCGCGGCGTGGAACAGCTCGATGGCCTCGTCGGAAGCCGTGCCGGAGCGGATATCCCAGGTGTCGAGCCAGTCCTCGAAGGAGGCGCTGTGCACATTGGTGACATCGGTTTCCAGCAGCCCCGCGCGGCGCAGTTCGCCCATGATGGCCGGAATGCCACCGGCGCGGTGCACATCCTCCATGTGGTAATCAGAGTTGGGGGAGACCTTCGACAGACAGGGCACCCGGCGGGAGATCTCGTCGATGGTCTGCAGATCGAAGTCGATCTCACCCTCCTGCGCGGCGGCGAGGGTGTGCAGCACGGTATTGGTGGAACCGCCCATGGCCACGTCCAGCGCCATCGCATTGCGGAAAGCCTTGGCGGTGGCCACATTCCGCGGCAGCACCGAGGCGTCGTCATCGCGGTACCAGCGGGTGGCGATATCCACGATGACCTGCCCGGCGCGGGTGAACAGCGCCCGGCGCGCGGCATGGGTGGCCAGCGTGGAGCCATTGCCCGGCAGCGCCAGACCCAGTGCCTCGGTGAGGCAGTTCATGGAGTTCGCGGTGAACATGCCGGAGCAGGAACCACAGGTCGGACAGGCGCTGCGCTCGACCTCGTCCAGGCCCGCATCGCTGACGGCCTGCGAGGCGCTGGCGGAGATGGCGGTGATGAGGTCGGTCGGCGCCTGCGCCACACCGCCCACCACGACGGCCTTACCGGCCTCCATCGGACCGCCGGAGACGAAGACGGCCGGGATGTTCAGCCGCATGGCGGCATTGAGCATGCCGGGAGTGATCTTGTCGCAGTTGGAGATACACACCAGTGCGTCGGCGGTGTGCGCATTCGCCATGTACTCGACCGAATCGGCGATGATCTCGCGCGAGGGCAGCGAGTAGAGCATGCCGCCGTGACCCATGGCGATGCCGTCGTCCACCGCGATGGTGTGGAACTCGCGCGGTACGCCGCCCGCCGCCCAAATCGCCTCGGCCACAATCTCGCCGACGTTCTTCAGATGAACATGGCCGGGTACGAACTGCGTGTACGAGTTCGCGATGGCGATGATCGGCTTACCGAAATCGGAGTCGGTCATACCGGTCGCCCGCCAGAGGGCGCGAGCGCCCGCGGCATTGCGTCCGGCGGTGGTGGTGCGTGAGCGAAGCGGTGGCATGGGGTCCTCGGGGTCTCGTCGCAGGGGGCTGGTCGGCGACTTCGCCGATTACTTTCGGCGGGTCCCAACGTTACTCCCGCGCCTGCTGATCGCCGTCAGCGGCCGAAACCTCGCACCCCGACACGCGGGAGGCCGGAGCCCGCGGCCCTCAGGGCTTCGGGTTCTCGGGCTTCGCCGACTCGGACTCGGTTGCCACAGCTGCGGTCTCGGGCGCTGTGTTCCCCTCAGTGGCGGCGCTCACATCGGCGGCAGCCTCGTCGGCCTCGCTGTCGCCGGCCGCATCCGCGTCCTCGGGTCCGATGAACGGATCCGGAATTCGCCCGCCGGATGCCGCGACCAGATCGGCCAGCCGGTCATAGCTGACCGCGGGCAGCCGCACATCCGAATCATCGGCGAGATGCAGCTGCAGGTACCCGCGCTTCGGTATGCGCAGACCCTTAACTTCGGACCAGTCGATGTGCCGGCTGGAGAACATGCTGCGCGCATCGATCCCCGACTCCGACACCGTGGTCCGGGTGCGTTCGATCCATACGGCCACGGCAACCGGTATGGCGAACAACACCCATAGTCCCGCGGGCCACCCGAAGAACGGGAAAGCAGCGCAGAACAGCAGGAGGAACACCCCGATGTGCGCGAGCCGGGGGATTCGGATCACGCGACCCGTGTCCGATCCGGAGTCGGGCGTGTGGGACGATCGAGCTGGTGGCACGGACTGATGCGGTGATGACACACCCCCATCCTCGCATTGTGTTGAACGAACCCGAACAACCGCTCTGTCTCACATAATGAGACACACATGGTCAGATGTTTGACTCAGCGGCTCATGCGCACTTACCGTCGGACGCGTGAATCGAATCGAGTTGCTCGTAATCGGCCGGCGCGTCCAGCGCTGAGCCGACGACTATAGGTCAATTACGTCAGCTCGCAGCTGCGACGCGCCACCCTCGAACAGCCATGGCTGTCGAGGGCTTTTTTGTGTTCAGGCAAGTCCATGAACTGGAACGACAAGCAGTAAGGAACCAAGACGGTGAGCGCACCTACCGCCCGACCCGGGCCTTCGGCCCGCAGGCCCGCGCCCTCGGCCACACCGGCCGTGGCTCCGGCCACCACTCCGAACCGCCGCCAGGTCCCGCCCGAGCGGGTCACCGGCGCGCAGTCTGTTGTCCGTTCGCTCGAGGAGCTCGGCGTCGACACGGTTTTCGGTATTCCGGGCGGCGCGATCCTTCCCGTCTACGACCCGCTCTTCGATTCCACCAAGGTCCGCCACGTGCTGGTGCGGCATGAGCAGGGCGGCGGCCACGCGGCCACCGGCTATGCGCAGGCCACCGGCAAGGTCGGTGTGTGCATGGCCACTTCCGGTCCCGGCGCGACCAACCTGGTGACCCCGATCGCGGACGCCCAGATGGATTCGGTGCCGCTGGTGGCCATCACCGGCCAGGTCGGGCGCAGCCTGATCGGCACCGACGCTTTCCAGGAAGCTGATATCTCGGGCATCACCATGGCGTGCACCAAGCACAACTTCCTGGTCACCGACCCGATCGATATCCCGCGCATGCTGGCCGAGGCCTTCCACCTGGCTTCCTCCGGTCGCCCGGGCGCGGTCCTGGTCGATATCCCGAAGGATGTGCTGCAGGCGCAGACCACCTTCAGCTGGCCGCCGGAGATGCGCCTGCCCGGCTACCGTCCGGTGACCAAGCCGCACGGCAAGCAGGTGCGCGAGGCCGCCCGCATGATCCTCGAGGCCAAGTCCCCGGTGCTCTACGTCGGCGGCGGCGTCATCAAGTCCGACGCCTCCCCGGAACTGCTGGAGCTGGCCGAGCTGACCGGTATCCCGGTCGTCACCACGCTGATGGCCCGCGGCGCGTTCCCCGACACGCACACCCTGAACATGGGCATGCCCGGTATGCACGGCACCGTGGGAGCTGTTGCGGCACTGCAGAAGTCGGACCTCATGGTCGTGCTCGGCGCGCGTTTCGACGACCGTGTCACCGGCCAGCTGGACTCCTTCGCGCCCAATGCCAAGGTCATCCACGCCGATATCGACCCGGCCGAGATCGGCAAGAACCGGCACGCGGACGTCCCGATCGTGGGCGACTGCCGTGAGGTCATCACCGAGCTCATCGAAACCCTCAAGGCCGATCCGGCCGTCGGCGAAGCGCCGCTGCTGGAGCTCGGCGCCTGGTGGACCTACCTCGACGGGATCCGCAAGGCATACCCGCTGGGCTGGAAGACCCCGAGCGACGGGTCGCTGTCCCCGGAGTTCGTCATCGAGACGCTGGGCCGGCTCGCCGGACCGGACGCCATCTACTGCGCCGGCGTCGGCCAGCACCAGATGTGGGCCGCGCAGTTCATCAAGTACGAGAAGCCGCGCACCTGGCTGAACTCCGGTGGCCTCGGCACCATGGGCTACGCGGTTCCCGCGGCCATGGGCGCCAAGATGGGCCTGCCGGACCGCGAGGTCTGGGCCATCGACGGTGACGGCTGCTTCCAGATGACCAATCAGGAACTGGCCACCTGTGCCGTCGAGGGTGTGCCGATCAAGGTCGCGCTCATCAACAACGGCAATCTCGGCATGGTCCGCCAGTGGCAGACCCTGTTCTACGAGAAGCGCTACTCGAACACCGATCTGGGCACCCACACCCTGCGCATTCCCGATTTCGTGAAGCTCGCGGAAGCCCTTGGCTGCCACGGCATCCGGGTCGAGAAGGAAGAGGACGTGGAGGCCGCGATCCTCGAGGCGCAGTCCATCAACGACCGTCCCGTGGTGATCGATTTCATCGTCGGCAAGGACGCGCAGGTGTGGCCGATGGTCGCCGCCGGCACCTCCAATGACGAGATCATGGCCGCGCGCGGCATCCGCCCGCTGTTCGATGACGATGAGGCCGTGGACGAGCCCGCCGTGATCCACGAGGCGATGCTGCACGAGAAGGCCACCCTGACTGCCCACGAAAAGGCCGCCCAGAAGGGGACCGAGGCATAATGAGCACGACCCATACCCTCTCCGTGCTGGTGGAGGACAAGCCCGGCGTGCTCGCGCGCGTCGCCAGCCTGTTCTCCCGCCGCGGCTTCAATATCGAGTCGCTGGCGGTCGGCGGCACCGAGATCCCCGAGATCTCGCGCATGACCATCGTCGTGACGGTCGAGGACCTGCCGCTCGAGCAGGTCACCAAGCAGCTCAACAAGCTGATCAATGTCATCAAGATCGTGGAGCAGGACGACGACAGTTCCGTTGCCCGCGAACTGATCCTGGTGAAGGTGCGCGCCGACGCCAGCGTCCGCACCCAGGTCATCGAAGCAGTGAACCTGTTCCGTGCCAAGGTGATCGACGTGTCACCCGATGCGCTGACCATCGAGGCGACCGGCACCCGGTCCAAGCTCGACGCACTGCTGCGCATGATGGAGCCGTACGGCATCCGTGAGATCGTGCAGTCCGGAGTTGTCGCAGTGGGCCGTGGACCCAAGTCCATCACCGCGACTCGCTAGTAACCGGCCGCCCCGGCGGCCATTGGCACGTCCTCCCGGCATGCTTTTCGCCGGGACCTATAACTCAGACACAGAATCCAGAAGGAGAAACCCAAAGTGGCAGTCGAGATGTTCTACGACGACGACGCTGACCTGTCGATCATCCAGGGCAAGAAGGTCGCGGTCATCGGCTACGGCAGCCAGGGCCACGCCCACTCGCTGAGCCTGCGCGACTCGGGCGTCGACGTCCGCGTCGGCCTGGCCGAGGGTTCGAAGTCCCGCCCGAAGGCCGAAGAGGCCGGACTGACCGTCGGCACCCCCGCCGAGGTTTCCGCCTGGGCCGACGTGATCATGGTGCTCGCGCCCGACACCGCGCAGGCGTCGATCTTCACCAATGACATCGAGCCCAACCTCAAGGACGGCGACGCGCTGTTCTTCGGCCACGGCCTGAACATTCACTTCGGTCTGATCAAGGCTCCGGCCAATGTCACCGTCGCCATGGTCGCCCCCAAGGGTCCCGGCCACCTGGTGCGCCGCCAGTTCGTCGACGGCAAGGGCGTTCCGGCTCTGATCGCGGTCGATCAGGACCCGACCGGCGAGGGCCAGGCCCTGGCGCTGTCCTACGCCAAGGGCATCGGCGGCACCCGAGCGGGCGTCATCAAGACCACCTTCAAGGAAGAGACCGAGACCGACCTCTTCGGTGAGCAGGCCGTGCTCTGCGGTGGCACCGAGGAACTGGTCAAGACCGGTTTCGAGGTCATGGTCGAGGCCGGCTACGCGCCCGAGATGGCGTACTTCGAGGTGCTGCACGAGCTCAAGCTGATCGTCGACCTCATGTACGAGGGTGGCATCGCCCGCATGAACTACTCGGTCTCCGACACCGCCGAATTCGGTGGCTACCTGTCGGGCCCGCGTGTCATCGACGCCGGCACCAAGGAGCGCATGAAGGCGATCCTGTCCGACATCCAGGACGGCACCTTCGTCAAGCGCCTCGTCGCGAACGTCGAGGGCGGCAACAAGGAGCTCGAGGGCCTCCGCAAGGAGAACGCCGAGCACCCGATCGAGGTCACCGGCGCCAAGCTGCGCGGCCTGATGAGCTGGGTCGATCGCCCGATCACCGAAACCGCGTAATTTTCGCGAACGCGTAATTTCCACGCGCACCACAGTTTTCGTGCGCTGAACGCAACGGCCCGGCACCTTTCGGGGGTGCCGGGCCGTTCGTATTCTCGTGGGGTTTCAGCTGCTTCCGAATGCGCCGCGCGGCAGCGTGTTCCGGAGCCAGCCGTCATTGTCGTCCCAGCGATCGTGGCGATTGTGATCGCGCCACCAGTCGGACTAGTTGTAATTGCGCCACCAGTCGTGGTTGTTGTTCCAGGGATCGTTGTCCCAGGGATTCCGATCCCAGTGCGGCCGTGACACATCGGAGACGGCGGCCTGGGTGGTGTCCGCCGAAGCCGTAGCGGTCAGCACCGTGATCGGGGCTACGGCGAGCGCACCCACCACGGCGATTCGAGCGAACATTCCCTGTGCGGAAGCGAATTTCGAGCTCATGGATCCGAGTGTGCTGACTTTCCGGCCGGAAAGATATTGATACGGACGAGATTCCGTGAGAGATCAGGGTCCCGGTCGTCCTGAAGGATGACCCGCACCCGGGTGATGTCCCCCTTGATACGACAACGGCCCCGCAATTGCGGGGCCGTTCGCGACTTCTCGTATTCGACTGCGCCGTAATTCGACTCAGTAGTGCGTGCCGCCGTCGATGCGGATCTCGGTGCCGGTGATGAACGCGCCGTCATCGGAGGCGAGCATGGCGACCACGCCGGCCACGGTGTCCGGGGACGCGAAGCCCTGTCCGATGCCCGGCATCAGTTTCATGAACAGACTCAGATCGGCATCCTCGGGCAGGCCCGGGCCCTTGCCGTCGGTCATATCGCTGGAAATGGACCCCGGTGCAACGGCAACCACGCGCAGGCCCTGCTTGCTGTATTCGGCAGCCAGCGCATGCGTCATGGACATGATGCCGCCCTTGGACGCGGCATAGGCGGCCATGTACGGGTGCGCGAAGAACGCCGACGTCGAGGTGAAGTTCACGATGACGCCCTTGCTCGACGCGAGCAGCGCCGGCAGCGACTCACGAATCATCAGGAACGTGCCCGTGAGGTTCACCGTGATGATCTTGTTGAAATCAGCCAGCGGCATGGTCTCGGTATGCGCCGACCGCAGAATGCCCGCCGCATTGATGAGCGCATCCAGCCCGCCGAGGGTCTCGACGGCACTCGCAACGCCGGCCTTCACCGAATCCTCATTGCCGATATCAACGGTGACAGTGCTCAGCCGCTCACCATGGCCCTGCTCAGCAGCCTGCTTCGCAGTCTCGGCCAGCCCGGCCTCATTGATATCCGCGGCAACAACCTGCCCGCCCTCATTGAGAACCCGATGCACAGTAGCCCGGCCGATACCCGAGCCCGCGCCGGTGATCAGTACTCGGCGATCGGTAAAACGCTCCATTGCGAACTTCTCCTCTGATGTCTTCTTCCCCCGTATCTGACACGCTACGCCCGAATGGCACACCATGCCACACTGACATCCAAAGACTAGGATGACTCTTGCCACCCCAACGACAAGGACGTCCAATGCCCGCCCCCGCCCCGCAGCGCCCCACCCTGGCCGAGCGCCGCAAGGCCGAAACCCGCCTGGACATAGCCCGCACCGCAGCCCGCCTCTTCGCCGAACACGGGACAGCCGACGTCACCGCCGAGCAGATAGCGGAGGCCAGCGGCATAGCCCTCCGCACCTTCTACCGCTACTCGCGCACGAAGGAAGACGCCGTCGAGCCGATGCTCACGACTGGCGCCCAACGCTGGTTCGAAGCCATAGCCTCCGGCCCCCGCCGGCTGCCCACGCTGGCCGACCTCGAAGCCGCCGCAGTCCAATCCCTGACCATCGACGGCGGCGAAGATTTCGACCTCACCCGCGGCTTGCTGCAGGCGATGGAAACCGACCCCGCTCTCCGCGCGGTGTGGCACCGCATCAATATGGAGGGCGAGCGCGAATTACGCAGAGTCCTCACCGAATTGGCAGGCTCAGACGCCGACATTCTGCACCTACGACTCCTTGCCGCAGTCGCGGCCGGCTCGATCCGTATCGCCTTGGAGCAGTGGGCCGCTGCTGGTGATCAGGGAGAACTGCCCTCGTCCCTGGTCGTTCGTTGCATTCGTGTGCTCGGAGCTGGCATCTAGCCGCGTTCACGACCGCCCAGTGGTAGCGATTGCGCGGCGGTCAGGTACTCCACTGTGCGCATCGGCGGCTGCTCACGTGCCTGGCGCACGGGCTCGCTGCATGCGTGAACTAAGTCTTGGCTGCTGCACTAGAAGCGGCGGCAACAGCCGAAGCAATCCTCGTAGATGTCGGACCTGGTCGCTAGGGTTAAACGATGATCAAGTCGACTCAGGGGGGGCAATCGATCGTCAAGGCCCGCCTGCGTCAGTGTCGGCTTCGGCTGCACTCGACGAAATCATGACACGTCGCTGTCCGTGGCGTGAAAGAGGTGACGGCGCAACAGGAGCTCAGCCATGGCCCGCATTCGCGAGATCGTTCCAAGTACGCAGAATGTCCGAGCACACAAGCTCGAGGATGCCGTCAGCTGCCAGTACAAGGTCATCGAAGATTCCGCAGGCACAACGTTGGTACACCTGTCGACGTTCGGCTCGGATCAGCGCCAGTCTGCTCCGAAGAGCAGTCAGTCCATCCAACTGGACAGGCAGAACGCGGCCGAGTTGATCTCGATCTTGAGCAAGGCTTTCGGGTTTGCTTGGCGACCCCGGCATGCGGCTATTCCGGAGGAGCCACCAGCACAGGATCTATCTCCAAGACCGGAACCGCAGTTCGCTTCTGCGACAGATGATCTAGCAGAGAAGCTGTATCTCTCGAAAGACTGGTTGCAGGGGTGCATTGACCTACTACGCGATCGACCACAGTTGATCTTCTACGGTCCTCCGGGAACTGGAAAGACGTACCTCGCGAAAGCGCTTGCGAACCATCTGTGTGGTCCGGAGCATGTAAAAATAGTCCAGTTTCACCCAACCTACTCATATGAGGACTTCTTCGAGGGGTTCCGTCCTGTCGAGACCGAAAACGGTCAGATCGCTTACGACCTGCACCGTGGCCCTTTACGGCAGCTTGCCGACGAGGCGCGAAAGGATCCTGAAAACCTGTACGCGCTGATTCTCGATGAGACGAACCGTGGGAATATTTCCAAAATTTTTGGCGAGCTCTACTATCTTCTTGAATATAGAGAGGAAAGTATAAATCTTCTGTACTCGGACAAGGTGGAGATGTTTAGTCTGCCTAAGAATGTAATTATCATTGGCACGATGAACGGAGCTGACCGCTCCGTTACTTCCATTGATACGGCAATGCGGCGCCGGTTCAGATTTATTCACCTCCACCCATCTAAAGAACCTGTCAGAGGAATGCTTCGAACCTGGCTGAAGCGAAATGGCGAATCTGTGTTGATCGCTGATCTTGCCGAGGAATTGAACGATATGATTAGCGATGAGGACTTTAAAATAGGTCCTTCGTATTTCATGCGTCCGTACGCTGTATCGAAATCTGGGCTAGACATTGTGTGGAATACGGAAATCCTCCCTTTGTTGGAGGACTATCACTTCGGAGACGCGAGCATAGATGTGCACGATGCGTACGGGCTGGAGAACCTCCGGAGGCGAGTGGGTGACGGGAACTCCGAATCGGAGGCATAGGCATGACATCACTCGACCTTATTGAACATGGTGAGGCCAGGACAGTGGATCTCTCGAGTGACCAATTCGAGGCACTGCGGGCGCTCAAATGTGCCGAATTGACGCGTGTGTCGGGGTCCGTTGGTCGGTATCGCATCAAGCCCATGCGCAAAGTTGGTTCCGTTCGGTTGGGATCTCTACAAATAAATATTCGACCGAAGGTTGCAGAGCTGCAAAGGATCCTGTTCTTCATCGGATATAATTCGAATCCTGCTATTTGGCGGGATGAGTTCGTACGACTGGGGCAAGCTGACGGTCTGTATCCCGCCGTCGCCGAGTCGTTCGTGCGCTTGGTGAATAAGGCGCTGGAACGTGGCGTGATGCGTGGATACATTCCCGCGAGCGAGTCAATTTCTGTGATCCGCGGCAGAATCAGATTTCAGGAGCAGATTACACGAAATTATGGTCGACCTGTGCCTATTGCGGTTGAGTATGACGACTACAGCATGGACGTCGCGGAGAATAGAACGCTGTTGCTGGCCACGCTGAGGCTGCTGGGTTTGCCTGATATCGGTATCGAAGCGCGCAGGCAACTTACCAGGATTCGTGCAATTCTCGACAGTATTACGGTCGTATCCAAAAGAAATGCTCGACCTAAGATTACATTTACCAAATTGAATATGCGGTACCACGATGCGCTCCGACTTTCGGCGGTGATCCTCGATAATAGCTCTTTCGATCAAAAAGCCGGCCCGCTGGCTGTGTCGGGATTCTTGTTCGACATGTGGAAAGTTTACGAAGATTTCGTAACTGGAGCCATGAGTATGGCGATGATGCGCCATGGTGGTAAGCCTAAGGTTCAAGTCGATCACTATATGGATGCTGCATCTACTATCAGGTTCATCCCTGACCTGGTCTGGTACGACGATAGTGGTCGACCGATCGCTGTTGTGGACGCCAAGTATAAAGTGGAGAAATTGAAAGGATATCCTGAGTCTGATCTATATCAGATGCTAGCCTACTGTTCCGCTTTAGGCATTAAAGAGGGGCACCTTGTCTATGCTAAGGGTAACGGACCTGTAAGTGTTCACGTGATAAGATCGTGCGGGATAGTAATTCATTGCCATTCGCTCGATCTCGCACTAGCGCCGAATCAATTGCTGGCCGAAATAGATTCGCTGGCCGCAGCTATCCTTCGGAAGCCCTCACCGTTTTGAATGCAAGCAATGGCTTTACCCAAGCCATCCGTGGCCACCTCGTCCCGCTATTCCCTCACCGCCGGGTGGGTCGGCGTACACCTTGAGCAGCACCTTCCCTGCGGCCGGTGAGGCGGCCGACAAGTTGGTGTCCCGTGCGGTTGCCCAGTCTTCCCAGGTCCATCCGGCACCGGCGTCGATAGTGAAGTTGGTGGCCTGCGCCTCGACGCCGTCTATAAACACTCGAACCGCGGTCGGGCCGTCAGGGTCCCGGACGATGACCGTCTCGACATCGGCCGCGCCCGGGCCGCTGTTTGTGCTCAGGGCGGCAGTCATCTCACTCAGCGACTTTGCTCCCTGGGAGACGATCTGCGTGAGAGTTGCAGTGTCCAAAGAGATTTCGACCTCTCGCTGCATATCGCCGAGTATCAGGGTTGTGAACTGCCCGCCTTCGTCGATCACGAAACGAACCGAGCAGCCTGGTGTGGTGATGGCCCAAGCTCCGATAGTCAGTCGCTCGAACATCTTCCGCTCCTTTCGTGCTTTGCCTGTCTGCTAGAAAGCACACCACGTGTGACCTGGCGCAACCTACGCTTTACTGGGTAACCCAGTTCTATCGATCTGAATGCCCAGGGCCGCTGTCAGTTCGGGGGCCGAGTTGACCCAGTACGGGTGGTTGTCGACGAGGGGGTTGTCATGTTGGAGAGCGGTTCGACCTTGCCCAGGCGTCAGCTCGGGCGGTATCTGAGGGAAGCGCGGTCGGCGCTGGGGATGTCGCAGGAGCAGGTTGCGCGGGTGGCGGATGTGAGTTCGTCTGTGCTGCAGCGGTTGGAGAGGGGGATACCTACTCGGCTGAAAGTGCGGGATCTTCAAGCAATTTGCGAGGTTTTGGAAATGTCGGGGGATATGGCGACGGCCATGGTTGGGTTGCTTCGGCAGGCGGCCGAGAAGAGTTGGTGGCATGAGTACGGGAGCTTGATACCGGCCAATTTCGATGTCTATGTTGGGCTGGAGACTGCTGCGCGGAAGTTGACTACGTATCAGCCTGCGCTGGTTCCTGGGCTGCTGCAGACTCCCGACTATGCGCGTGCACTCATTCGTGCGGCCAAGCCGGAGGAGTCGGCAGTAGAGCACGAGCGGCGGGTGGAGCTCCGCACGAAACGTCAGGCAACGGTGACTCGCAGGTACCAACCGGTCACCCTGGACGTAGTGCTGCACGAGTCTGTGTTGCGCAGCTCTGTCGGCGGGCCCGAGGTCATGGCTGCGCAGCTTCGTCATCTGGCGGAGATCGGAAAGCTGCCGAAGGTTTCGGTGCGGGTACTGCCGTTCTCGGCCGGGGCTCCGGTCGGTGATCCGGTGGGGCAGTTCGCGATTCTGGAATTCGGTGAGGACGCGAAGGGCGAGCCGGTGTGGCCTGCGGTCGTATATCTGGAGACCTTTATCGGGTGTATGTACCTCGAGAAGGACGAAGACTTGGAGCGGTACGATCGGGTTCTCGAGACTCTCCGGCGTGCTTCGCTGGATGAGGCGACCAGCCGTAGTCTGCTGCGGCAGGTGACGAAGGAGTTCTCAACGTGACTGGCGAGCTAGACGGGACCCAGTGGTTCAAGAGCAGCTATAGCGGTGACAAGGCCGACTGCATTGAAGTGGCTTTCGTGGGTGATCTTGTGGGCGTGCGTGACTCGAAGGATATGGCTGGTCCTTCGTTGATCTTCGCTCCAGCTGAGTGGCATGCGTTTACCGGCGCAGTGGTGGCCGGGAAGCTCTGAGGGGGACACCTGCACCTGCACCTGCGGCGACCAGACGAGCGTGATTGGGCTCTGGGGCTGAAGTTTTCGTGCAAACCGTAGGCGAGTGTGCGGGAAGTCGACGGGGACGGTTGGAAGTTGCAGGGAAACTTCAGTGGGGTGGTCGGTTGTGGCGGCGGCGTCGGATGACCGTGGCTGCCTCATCGGCACAGGCGTCGAGGTTGGCGTAGATGTCGGCTGCGGCGTAGCGCAGGACGAGCCAGCCGGCGAGGACGAGGGCGTTCTGGCGGCGGCGGTCAGTGCGGAATGTCCGGGGGTCGCTGTGGAATTCGCGGCCGTCGATTTCGATGATGGTGTGGGAGCGGGTGTCTGCGAAGTCGGCGTAATAGGGTCCGACAGGGTGATTGGCGAGGAGGTGCACGCCGCGGTGGGCGAGGGCGCGGGCGAAGAGGCGCTCGGGGTCGGAGGCGGCGTCGAATGCTGCGGTGCGGAGTTGTCGGCGGAGGGCCGGGGAACCTCGCAGGTGGGTGCGCAGTTCGAGGAGTTGTGGCCAGCTGGTGCGGGCATGCTCGTCGATGAGGCGGTCTGCGTCGTGTTGGGGGAGGACGGTCAAGCAGTCCAGGAGGGACCGGGCGGGAGTCGTGGCGGGCAGGTCCCAGGCTTCGTCGATCCAATCGGGGAGCAGGTCGCGGCGGTACAAGTGCAGCCAGGATGGGGTTTGGCGGTAGATGGAAAGCGGCGTGGTGGCTTCGATCGGTGCGGGTTCGGGGAGCATGTTCCACAGCCACGCGGCGGTGCGGTGGCTGAACACCGCTTCCGGGAGCCACGCTGTGACGGCCTGGCATTTCGCGTAAGCGGACGGTGCGCCGATGGAGTAGATGCCGGGCAGTAGGCGGGTGTACTCGCCGCGCTGGCAGCGGTTGGTGATGGTGGCGGAGGAAACTTCTGTCAGCAGGTCTTTGCGGGTTCGGATCACGAGAATCGACCATCCAGGATCGGCGGCCGATGCGCGGGGCGGTGTGCTGCGAAAACAGCGGAGCTGTGGATAGTTCGACGCGCTGTGGATAACGGAGTTCGAGCCGGGCTGAGGTTATTTGGCGGCCGACGCAGGTTCGGGATCTGAGTCGCCGTCCGAGTACTGCTCGGAGTGCTGACGGTACTGCTGCATTCCAGCCCAGGTGTCGGGGATGTAGCGGAGGCGTTCGGGGGTGAGGGTCCAGGTCGCGCGGACTGCGCGGCGGAAGAGGTCGAAGGCTAGTTGGTCGGCTCGGGACCAGTTCCAGCCGAGGATCTTTCGGGCTTCTGGAGGCATTGTGGCGTTGGAGATCCAGACGCCGATGGCCATGACGGGGTAGCGAATCAGGGGCCAAAGGGGAGATGGGATGAAGGGTGGGGCGAGGACTTTGGCGGTGTGGATGTTGGCGGCGAAGTCTGTGGTGGTGTTGGATTCCAGGACTTCTTGCCACATGTGGGTCCAGTAGGCGCGGTAGCTTTCGTAGTCGCCGAAGGCTGGGCGGTCGGACATGCCGTAGAGGCGCCACCAGGTTAGGCCCTCGGCTATCAATTGGGCCTTCTCATCCTCTGTGAAGGGGGTGCCGAAGAATTCTTGGGTGGCGATGATGGATTCGTAGAAGGTTACGTGGGTCCACCAGAAGACTTCTGGGTCTAGCGCGTGGTAGCGGTTGCCCTGAGGGGCAACGCCTTTGATGGGTTTGTGGAAGTCTCGGACCGTTGTTGCCCTGGCTTCGGCGTCGGGCTGGTAGATCATGGCTTGGATGGGGGCTACCGAGCGGTCGAAGCGGTCCATGGGGTCGGTGAAGAAGTTGGAATGCTGTTGGAGGGCTGCGTCCAGGACTGGGTGCATGTTTTGCAAGGTGCCGGCTCGGCCGAGGATCAGCATGGAGCGGATGTCGCCGAAGTGCTTCCAGGTCAGGGAGTTTGGGCCGAGCGGGAGGGAGACGTTCCAGCCTGGGTGCTTTTCGAACATCGCGGGTCCTAACGGGGTGGTTCGGTCAGGGTGGTCAGGCCCGGGGTGATCAGGGTGAGGGTGGTGTCGACCAGGGTGCGCAGGGGGACTTCGGGGTGGGTGAGCCACCAATTCGCCACGGCGACTACGGAAGATACGAGGATCGCCGACGCGATCTCGAGCTTGTGGGAGTCGTCCTTGCGCGTCGGCGGAGGACTCGCTGCAGCTGACTTCGGCGCGCTGGCGGCGGTGGACTCGGGTAAGCCCGCAGCCCTAGACCGGGCCGCGCTGGTCGCAGCTGTCTCCGGCTTGCCTGCCGGAGTTGACCGGGGTTCGCTGGCCGCGGTGAGCTGGGGTGTGCGGGCTGCAATGGGCCGAGATGTGCTGGCCTGGGCGCGTTGAAGGGTATCGGCCGCCGTGGGCTCGGGAGCGCTGGCTACGAGTGACCCGGGCGCGCTGGGTGGGGCTGGTTCGAGTGCCAGGAGGGTTCGTACACCCTGTTCGGCCAGTTCGCGCAGGTGGGCGCTCACCTCGGCTACGTCCGGATCCGTCGCGGGGGTGAGGATCAGGCGGGAGGTAAGGGGGCGGTCGATCATGAACTCGAAATATGCGCGGAGTGCTGCGGACATGCGGTCGAGCGGGGTGGCATCGCCGCGGACGGCAACGGTAATGCGGGCTATCAGGGCCTCGGTCTCCGCGGTGAGCAGGTCTAGGACGAGTGCCTTTTTCGAGGCGAAGTGGTCGTAGAGGACTGGGCGGGTGATGCCGGCGGAAACGGCTATGTCGCGCATGGAGATTGCGTCATAGCCGTTCGCGGAGAAGAGGGTTCGGGCGGCTTCCAGGATCAGGATGCGGCGCTCGTGGCCTTTCAGGCGGCGGACTGGACCTTGATTAACCGACACGTGTGTAGGTTAACGTGGCGAACTCCGGTCTGAGGAGGAATCAGTGCCAGATAGCTCCGAATGAGTGGCGGGCCTCCTGGATCAATGGCGGATCGCCCAGATGGGTGGCGGGTCGCCAGGGATCAGTGCCAGGTGACTACGTTGTCGAGATCCTCACGGGTGGTGCGGAATCCGTTCACGGCGTGGTCGGGGTCCGCGTAGCCGAAGGAGATGCCGGCGATGATTTGGCGGTGCTCCGGGATGTTGAAGTGGTCGTGCAGGAAGGGGGAGTAGGAGGCTAGGGCGGCTTGGGGGGCGGTGGCTATGCCGAGGCTTTGGGCTGCCAGGAGGAAGGAGGTGAGGTAGAGGCCGCAGTCGACGGCGCCGTAGATGCCTAGGTCGGCTTCGGTGGTGAGGATGGCTACGTGGGGGGCGTCGAAAAGTTCGAAGTTGCGGACCATTTGGCGCATGGAGCCCTCGTGGTCGCCTCGGGCTACGCCGACGGCGGTGTACAAGGCTGCACCGCATTCGCGGCGGCGGTCGCGGAAGACGCCGTTGTAGGCGGCGGGGAAGGGGAGGTCGGATTGTGTTGGGGTGCCGTTGATGTGGGCGAGCAGGGCTTTGCGGAATCGGTCGGTGGAATCGGCTTCGGTGATGGCGAGCTGCCACGGTTGGGTGTTGCACCAGGAGGGGGTGCGCTGCGCCAGGGTGAGGATCTGCTCGATGGTGGTTCGGGGGACCGGGTCGGGGCTGAATGCGCGGCAGGTATGGCGGTCGTCGAGAAGTGATTGCAGGGTGGTGTAGCGGTCGGTCTGGGCTGGATCGGTGGTGGCGCGGTTCGTCATGGAATCCCCTTCGGATCTGGTCTCTTTTCGAGACCGGTGCAACTTGGTCTCATATTAAGACCAGTTGGGTAGGATTGGAAGATGCGATACGAGGAGTTGGCCGACGAACCCTGTTCGATCACGCGGTCGCTGGTCGTACTCGGCGACCGGTGGACTCTGCTGGTCATGAAGGCGGCCTTCTCCGGAGTGCGGCGGTTCAATGGGTTTCAGGCCTACCTCGGGATTTCCCGCAGTCGGTTGCAGGATCGGCTGGATCGCCTGGTCGAGCACGGGATTCTGGTCAAACAGCCGGCCGCGGTGGGTGCGTACGAGGAGTACCGGCTCACGCCCAAGGGGCATGACGTTTACCCGATCCTGATGGCCTTCAAAGATTGGGGCGACGCCTACATGTCCCCGGACGGTCCGCCCGTGCACTACCGGCACCGTGATTGCAGCGGCGAGGCGCACGTGCGGCTGACGTGTGATCACTGCGCGGCCGAGATCACCGCCCGCGAGGTGACGCCGGAGGCGGGGCCGGGGATGTTGGCGGGAACCGTATAGTCGCTGCGGTGTCCAGCGTGATTGTGCGTCCGGCCGAGGTGGCGGACGAGAAGTTTCTGTGGTCGATGCTGTTCGAGGCCTCGTACTCCCATGAGCAGGGGAGGGTGTCGCCCGAGGAATTGCGGGCGGTGCCGTCACTCGCGCATTACGTCGAAGGTTGGGGCGCCGCAGGCGATCTCGGCGTCATCGGCGAGGAGGACGGGGTGCCGCGAGGCGCCGCATGGCTGCGACTCTTCCGCGGTGACAATGCCGCGTACGGATATGTGGACGATGGCACACCGGAACTGGCCATCGGCGTCGCGCCTGGAATGCGTGGCAGCGGGTTGGGCACGGCCCTGCTCATCGCGCTGCTCGATGCTGCCCGACCGGTATATGACGCCGTGAGTCTGAGTGTGCGAGAAGAGAATCCGGCCCTGCGGCTCTACGAGCGACTGGGATTTGTCGCCGTGCCGAGCTCCGCGCATACGAACCCGGCCGGCAGCACCAGCGTGACGATGGTGTTGCGCTTCCGCTGATTACCCGCCGAGCTTGAACGCCAAGCGCCCCGGTGCGACGTAGTCGTCCGGGTCGAGCAGCATACGCAGCTCCGGCCCGTCCGGAATACGTGCCAGCTCGGCTTCCAGCGGCGTGCGAAAGGCCTCACCACGCGCGGTGATCAGCGGGAACCAATTGTCATGATGGTTGGGTACGAACACCTTCGGGCGCAGCGCCTCGATATAACTCCGGGGATCGCGCAGCCCATTGGTGAACTGGTTGTAGCCCTGCACCGCGCCGACATGTACATCGGACGCGGGCAGCGTGCGTAGCTCCTCCAGCACTTCCGGAGCGTTGTCCAGCAGCGGACCGGACGAGTCGTGCCATGTGAGAGTGAAGCTTTCGGTGCGGAACTGGTAGAGCAGTACTCCGCCCTCCCGATCGCCGAGCCGTCGCGCCAGCTGCGCGGCATCGGTGAGAGTTGTTGGGTACCTGAGCATATCGCGGACACCGGGGGCCGGTATCACGCGCGCACAGGCATCGGGGCCCTCGTGCCGCGCGGTGCGGGCCGAATGAATGTGCCGAACCGCTGTCACCGAAAGTCCCTCGGCGAGCTCGAAATCGTAGCGATCACCCGGCTTCGAGGACTCGGAACCCAGTTCCACGCACTCGAATTCAGCCGAGTTGGTCTGACTGCGTGCCGTGGCGCAGTGCTCCGCCGTCCCGTACAGCACCGCACCACTGGCCTGTGTGATCGGCCCGGCATCCGCCGCATGGTCGAAATGCCCGTGGCCGATGAAGATTGCGGCCGGCCGGAGCGCCGCGACCTCCGCGGGGGTGGTCGGCACATAGCCGGAGGTGGCGCCACGCGGCACCCACGCATCCAGTAGGAAGACCGTGCCGCCCAGGGCGACTGCGAAACTCGCGCAGCCGAACCAGGTGAGGATCGCCTGGTCCGCGCGTACCGCGCCGGTGTCGGGATCCACCGCCTCGCCGCCGAAGAAGCGCTGCCGGGCGGCGATGGTGTCGGCCAGGGTGGGCCGGGACAGGCCGGGGGTCGCGAACCGTTCGGCGAGCCCGCTCAGGCCCCGAGTAATGGGATTGTTCGGCACCCGTATTCCTCACTTCGCGAAGGGGGCGGGACTGCCCGCCGACCCGCATTCTTCCCGGCCCGGACAGCGCTGTCACCTACCTCGACCGCACCGCTCGGGTGCTGATCCCCGTGACCAGGCGTTCCAGTGGCCCACGGCCGAAAGTCGAGACCCAGATGGTCGCCGCCGCGACTGTGAGCACCAGGAAGACGGCCAGCAGCGTATCGCCCTCGGACTCCGGCACGGAATCACCCAGGATCCGGATGGCCACGATATGCGCCGCGTAGACGGTCAGCGGCATGGAACCCACCGCCGCAATCGGAAACATCAATGGCCGCAGGCGATCGGCGATAAGCAGCAGCACGGCGAGCAGCGTCAGCCCGAATCCGAGCGACCCGGCGATCTCGAAGGTCGTCCCGGAATGCGGTTCGGCCGTGCGCAGTTGCGCCCAATCCGACGCCGTGACATCGCCGAAAGAACTCGCCAGCCGAGCGCCGCCGTAGCCGAGGAGCATGAGCGGCACACCGGCCGCGAGCATCCGAACGCGTACCGCAGTCGAGCCGAGATCGCTGCGGCCGACCGCGAGCCCGGTGAGAGCGAAGGTCATCCACACCACGCCGGGATAATCGCCGAGCACGGCGAGATCGGTTATCTGTGCGCCGGAACAGGTTTCGGCGTTCCAATCGCAGCCGCCCGGAATCACCTGCGCCAGCCACACGGTCAGCACCGGGGCAACAACCGCCCATCCCGCGGCCAGGAGCAGCAGCCTGCGCGGTGTCCACGTCAGGAACGGCAGGCAGCACGCGAACAGCAGCGCATAGGTCTGCAGAATCACCGAGACATCGGTGCCGAGCGCGGTCAGCAGTCCGCCGATCACGAACAATACGAAGGCGCGCACCAGGATTCGCAGTCGCACCGCCACCAGCTGCTGCCCGGCCGGTGGTCGCTCCCGCCCACTCATCAAAGCGATGGATATCCCCGCGAGCGTGGCGAACAGTATCGAGGAGCGGCCGTTCGCAATCGACAGCCAGCCGCCCGGATCGCCCCACGACAGCTCTCGGGTGACACCGACGTGGACCACGATCATGCCGAGCACCGCCAGCCCGCGCGCGGCATCGAGAGCCACCAGCCTGGATGCCGCCGGTGCGGCCGACTCCGTTGGTGACATGGCGAGCGTCGAGGTCATTCCCGCATGGTGCCCACCCGACTATGAGGAGATCATGAGGCCGATCAGCGACCCGAGTGAACATCACGCTGGCGACGGTCCAGGAGGTAGCTCGCCGACCGTCCGCATGCGGATCTGCCGCATCGCGCGTCTCGCAGCGCGTGCACGCGACAGTGTGTTCGGGCCCCCGTGATCACTCGCTGCCGCAACGGTTCAGTGTGCGCCGGAGCACGATTCGGGCGCGTAACCGGTTGCCGAGACCTTGCCGTTGCAATGGGCAACCGGTCGGTGAATGTCGGAACGCGAACGTGACTAACTGGTAGGTGAATGTTCAGCCCTTTGTTAATCGCGTGGCGTTGCATCGATATCAGTGGTAGCTGAACGGAGGCTATCGAGAGGGCAATTGGGGGCCCACCATGTACACGGACGTGCATGCGGCCACGCAGGAATGCGGCGACCACAAATACACGATGCGGATCAGCAGGCTTGCCATCGACAAGCTCGGAATCCGGCTCTACGACCGGGTTTCGGCGGTGCTCGCCGAGCTCATCGCCAACTCCTACGATGCCGATGCCACCGAGGTGGAGGTTTCGCTACCGTGGGGCGTCACGCTGGCCGGCACCGTCCGCGCAGCGGACGAGCCCGCCTACGAGATTGTGGTGTCCGACAACGGACACGGGATGACTACGGATGAGATCAATGCGCACTATTTGATGGTCGGCTCGGATCGGCGCATTCGCACCGGTTCCGATCTTTCCCGGGAGCGGCGGCGACCGGTTATGGGGCGCAAGGGAATCGGGAAGCTCGCGGCCTTCGGCATCTGCAGCACCATCGAGGTGATCACCGCGGGCAGCCATCCGGACGACCACACGACGCTGGGCTGGCCGGTATCGCATCTGGTGATGGATCTCGGTGAGATGCTCTCCGACACCGAACGCGACTACTACCCGCAACCGGGCGCCCTGGACGGCTCGTTCATGAGTAAGCGAGGCACTACCGTCATTCTGCGAAACTTCTTCCGCAAGAGAGTGAACAGCGGTACCGAGCTCAGTCGGCAGCTGGCCTCACGCTTCGGCATCGAGCGCTCGGACTGGCGGGTGGAGGTCCGCAATTGCATCGGACAGGAGAGCTTCACGCTCAGTGATCTGCCGATCGATGTCATGGAGGACACCCGCATCGATCTGAGCCGGGTGCCGGTGCGCTTCGGGCACAAGTTCTTACCGGTCAGCGGCTGGATCGCGTACTCCAAACAGCCGTACCGCGATGAGGCGATGGCGGGCGTGCGCATCTACGCGCGCGGCAAGATCGTCGCCCAGACAAGGGATTTCGGCATTCCCGCCGGATTCACCGGTGAGTTCAAGCTGCGCTCCTATCTCGTCGGCGCCGTGCATGTGGACTGGCTCGACGATGAGGAGGATCTCGTTCGCTCCGACCGCCAGGACATTATGTGGAACTCCCCGCGCGGTGAGGCGCTCGCGCAATGGGGTCAGGCCCTGATCAAGGAGATCGGCCGGGTCGGTGAGAAATCCATTCGCCGCCGGGTGTGGGAGGAGTTCGTCGAACGCTCCCGCATTCGCGAGACGCTGGAGGCGATCGCGCCGGGGGACAGGCAGTTTCGCGATTCGGTGATCGAGGCCGCGCGAATCCTGGTGACGCACAAGGATCGTGCCTCGCTCGACGATCCGGCGCATATCGAGAATATGGTGCGCCTGGCATTGTCTCTGGGTCCGCAGCGCAGTCTCCTGGAAACGCTCAGGGAGATCGCGGAGGACGTCGAACCGGAGATGGATGTTGTTGTGGCACTGTTCGAACGGGCTCGGGTCGCCGAGGTCTACTCGCTCGGCCAGATCGCCAGTGAACGTGTCGCCGTGGTGAAACGGCTGAGCGCCCTCATCGACGATCGTCGCTCTCTGGAACGCCCCTTCCAAGAGCTGATCGAGCGGGCGCCCTGGCTGCTCGCGCCGGAGTGGACGCCACTGGGCATGAACGAATCGCTCAAACGCGTCCGCGCCAGTTTCGAACGCTGGTACGCACAGAAATTCGGGACCACACTGCTCACCTCCGCCATCGGCAGTGAGCGGCGTGAACCGGATTTCGTACTGCTGCACGATTCGGGCGAACTCTGGATCGTGGAGATCAAGCGCATGGACTATCACCTCACCGACGAGGAGTACAACCGCGCCGTCAACTACCTCTACGAACTGGACCGCTTCCTCGAAGAGAATCCGCGCATCGGCACCCAATTCCCGCGCCGCAGACTGACTTTCATCGTGGATCACATCGACAGGCTCGGCCCAGCCGCGCTCTCGTCACTGATGAGCGACCAGCGCGTGGACCGCCGCACCTGGCGCGAACTCCTGGACGCCACCCTCCGCGCCCACCGCGACTTCCTCGACCGCGTCTACTCCATGCGCGGCTCCGACGAGGACAGCGGCACCGCCCGGGCCGGATGACCTTGTCCCACCCCGCACAGCGCGTGTCGGCGCTTCACAGCCCGTGCGGGCGCTGTGCGGCATCGACCAGGGCTGTGCGGTGCCGGACGCCGACGAGGAGAACGGTTCCGCCCGGGCCGGATGACTTTGTCCCGCACCGCACAGCGCGTGTCGGCGCTTCACAGCTTGTGCAGGGACTGTTGGGGGTGCCGACCTAGGCTGTGCGGTGCTGGCGCCGACGCGGGGCGGCGGCGCCGGGCGTTCGTGTCGTGGGCGCTGGTGCGCGGGTGCCTGCGCGCGGCAATGGTTGCCGTGACACCATGGACGGCGGCGCGCGTGGGGACGTCGCCCAGGTTGTCCCGGCGGTCGACGAGGTTTGGGGATATTGGTGCACGGCACTGTGAAATGGTTCGACAGCGAGAAGGGCTTCGGCTTCATCAGCCCCGACGACGGTGGTCCCGATGTGTTCGTGGAGTACACCGCCGTCGAAGGCGCCGGTTTCCGCTCGCTGCTGGAGGGTCAGCGGGTCGAGTTCGAGGTGCGCCGGACCAAGCCGGGGCCCGAGGCCGTGGTCGTGCGGGTCATCGCAGCAACTGGCTTCTGAAGAAGTCGGCGGCCAGCGCCTGGGCGCGCTCGCGGTACGCCGGCTCGTTCCCGGTGAACTCCGCGGCGGCCCGCTCGAACTCGGCTGCGATGAACTCGGCGATCGGCGCCGGGACACCTCCGCTCCCCATTTCGCGAGTGCGCGATTTCAACTCCGTCAGTTCGGCAACCGATTCGACGAATTCGGTTGGCAATTCGCATTCGTCGAGCAGGGTTGGCAAATGCATCGGTGCCACTGCTTTATCGGGGTGTTCGTGCAGCCAGCGCAATGCCATGGCCGGGCGCAGCGAATAGAACACCTTCTTCAGCGACCGGCTCTCATCGAATAGTCGCCACTGCCGTCCACCCAGGTGCAGATAGTGCCGTGCGACCCGATCACGGTCGGCGACAGCGCCCGCGAGTTCGCGCAATTCCGTGAGGAATTGCGGATCTCCGCTGTAGACGATGGGTGACATGACCCATTCGATCAGCACCGCGTTCCCGCGCACCAGCAGGCGCAGCGCCTTCACCAGATCCCAGCCGTTGACGTCCAGCAGGCCGATCAGCGGGGTCTCGATGACATCGCGGCCCGGCCAGGGCGTCAGGTAGTCGTCCAGGTGACCGAGGTAGACGAACCGGCAGTCGTAGTCGGAGTCGGGAGACGGGAAACCCCAGGCCCGGCTGCCACTTTCGATGGCGAGCCGCACGGTGACGCGGTGTTCGCGCTCGATCCGGGCCAGTTCGCCGTCGATCGTCGCGACCACTGCCGGGTCCATGGAGGAGGGGATCGAGCGCAAGGTCATGGACGGTGACGTTAGCGGCGGAAGCCGCGCTGGTCCACGAGGTTTCGGGCCCGTCATGCCCCCGGAAATAGGGGCGTGATTTGCCCGTTATAGGTGAGAATTTGCCGCACATGTGATCTGGACCACTGACCAGTTGATCGGTGACCCCCATCACATACTGCTTATCCCCCGTAACGGGCGTGAAATGGCCGCCGATATGGTCAGCGTTCGAAGTTAATTTGAGATTCACGAGAGGTTATTCCATGATCCCCGTTATCATCGACACCGGTTCCGCTGCTCTCGACGGCCTGCTCAGCACCGGCTCCGCCGCGCTGCACGGCATCCTGAACACGCTGTTCACCGGCTCTTTCGGCGCGTAATTCCGCCGTCTCACAGCTAAAAGGCCGACCTCGGGTTTCGCAGCCCTGAGGTCGGCCTTTGTCATTTGTCGAACGACCCGCTCGCCGACCCGCTGCCGAGGATGCACAGCGGATTGTTCACCATCACTGCCTCGGCGGAACCGGACGATGAACCGGTGACCGCCGACTCGATCGCGGGGGTGTTCGGCACGGGCGCCGCGGGCTCACCCGAACCTCCGAGCCGGGGGGGGTGTGGACAGCGCGACGGCGGCGAGTATCCGATGAGTCCGAGACATGCGGGGCAACAGAGTCACAGGCGAGGCCGCGTGAGAGTGGAATTGGACAATTGACCACAACGGTTCTGGTGGCCAGGAGGACGCCCATGTCACCCGTGTGATGGCAGCTGCCCGCCAGGCGGTAAAGCAAGCGGAAACCTCGCCCACTAAGCTTGCGCCCGTAAATCCCGGATCCCTTTCCCGCAGGAGTACCCCACAGTGAGCCAAGCAGGCCGTCCTGTAGTTCTGATCGCCGACAAGCTCGCCCAGTCGACCGTCGACGCACTCGGTGACGGCGTCGAGGTTCGTTGGGTCGATGGACCCAACCGCCCCGAGCTGCTCGCCGCTGTGCCCGAAGCCGATGCGCTGCTTGTGCGTTCCGCCACCACCGTCGATGCCGAGGTGCTCGAGGCCGGCAAGAACCTGAAGATCGTCGCCCGCGCGGGCGTCGGCCTCGACAATGTCGATGTGCCGGCCGCCACCGAGCGTGGCGTCATGGTCGTCAACGCCCCCACCTCGAATATCCACACCGCTGCCGAACACGCCGTCACGTTGCTGCTGGCCGCCGCGCGCCAGATTCCGGCCGCCGACGCCACGCTGCGCGAGCACACCTGGCAGCGCAGCAAGTTCAACGGTGTCGAGATCTTCGGCAAGACCGTCGGCGTCATCGGCCTGGGCCGCATCGGCCAGCTGTTCGCGCAGCGCCTCGCCGCCTTCGAGACCAAGATCGTCGCGTACGACCCCTACACCTCGCCGGCCCGCGCCGCCCAGCTCGGCATCGAACTGCTGACCCTGGACGAGGTGCTCGAGCGCGCCGACTTCATCTCCATCCACCTGCCGAAGACGCCCGAGACCAAGGGCATGCTGAACGCGGAGACGCTCGCCAAGACCAAGAAGGGCGTCATCATCGTCAATGCCGCCCGTGGCGGTCTGATCGATGAGCAGGCGCTCGCCGATGCCATCACCTCCGGCCACGTGCGCGCCGCCGGTCTGGACGTGTTCGAGACCGAACCCTGCACCGACAGCCCGCTTTTCGAGCTGCCGCAGGTTGTGGTGACCCCGCACCTGGGCGCCTCGACCTCCGAGGCGCAGGATCGCGCCGGCACCGATGTCGCCAAGTCCGTGCAGCTGGCCCTCGCGGGTGAGTTCGTGCCCGGCGCCGTGAACGTCACCGGCGGTTCGGTGACCGAAGAGGTCGCCCCGTGGCTGGAGATCGTCCGCAAGCAGGGCGCCCTGCTGGGCGCGCTCGCCTCCGAGCTGCCGGTCAGCCTCGAGGTCCAGGTGCGCGGTGAGCTGACTGCCAATGATGTTGCGGTGCTGGAGCTTTCGGCCCTGCGCGGCGTCTTCTCGGCCCTCATCGAAACTGTGTCCGATGGCGGGCAGGGCCCGGCGGTGACCTTCGTCAACGCCCCGTCGCTGGCCAAGGAGCGCGGCCTCGAGGCCACCGTCACCACCGTGTCGGAGAGCCCCACCCACCGCAGCCTCGTCGACCTGCGCGCCGTATTCGGCGACGGCAGCACCCTGAATGTGGCAGGCACCCTGACCGAGCCGCACCAGGTCCAGAAGATCGTGAACATCAACGGCCGCAATTACGATATGCGCGCCGAGGGCCTGAACCTGGCCGTGCTGGCGTACGACGACAAGCCGGGTCAGCTCGGCCGTCTCGCCACCAAGCTCGGCGAGGCCGGCATCGACATCCTGGCCGCGCAGCTGACCCAGGACCTCGATCAGGACGGCGCGACCGTCGTCCTGCGCGTGAACAAGGAGGTCCCCGCGGACGTCCAGGCCGCGATCGCCGAGGCCGTCGGCGCCGCGAAGGTCGCCCAGGTCGACCTGAGCTAGCCCGCCTCCCCGGACCTTCAGCGCCCGGCAAAGAGCCGTTACCGGGCGCGCATGCGTGCCGGCGGTTGGGTGCCGAGCCGATTTTGGGGGTACCCGGGGAGTTACCCGGGCCTCGCGAAATCAGTTGTCGCCGTTGTCACTGCGTCCCCTCCCGCGGTTGTGGAAGGGGACGCAGTGCTGTGTGCCGCCGATTTCGCCGTGCCGGCGCGAAGAGCGGGGTTTCCTCGGATCATTGATGAATGCGAGGGAAGACACCGCCTACGGACCCGCTCACAGCGCGCGAGCGGCGCCGCCTTTTGATCGGGACCGTGGTGGTCGCCGTGGTACTTGCGGCGGGAGTAGTGGCATGGGTGCTGCTGGATCGTTCGCCCGATTACAGCCGTTCCGAGAATGGTTGTGTCACAGTGCAGTCCGCCGGTCCGATGGGTGGTCAGCAGCAGCGGGCCTGCGGTGATCAGGCGCGGGTCTGGTGCCGGTCGGAGTACGCCGAGCAGGATGCCGCCGCCGCGCGGGTGCAGCAGCAGTGCAGGCTCGCCGGAATCCTGCCGTCCCAGTAGCTGAGAGCGGTTCGCCCTGGTGACAGGGGTTGTGGGGCCACCCGCTATCGTGGCGGGCGGGCTCCTAGCGAGCCGCGGAAAGTGTCACGGGCGCATATTCGAACGGAGCAATGTTTCATGAAACTCGCTGTCATCCCGGGCGACGGAATCGGTCCCGAGGTCATTGCCGAGGCACTCAAGGTGCTCGATGTGGTGGTCCCCGGTGTAGAGAAGACCGAATACGACCTGGGCGCCAAGCGGTTCCATGCGACCGGTGAGATCCTGCCGGACAATGTGCTGCCGGAGCTGAAGCAGCACGACGCGATCCTGCTCGGCGCGATCGGCGATCCCTCGGTGCAGAGCGGTCTGCTCGAGCGCGGTCTGCTGTTGCGCACCCGGTTCGAGCTCGATCACCATGTGAACCTGCGCCCGTCCAAGCTGTACCCGGGTGTCACCAGCCCGCTGAGCGGCAATCCGGCGATCGACTTCGTCGTCGTTCGTGAAGGCACCGAGGGTCCGTACACCGGTACCGGCGGCGCGATTCGCGTGAACACCCCGCACGAGGTCGCCACCGAGGTCTCCACCAATACGCGTTTCGGCGTCGAGCGCGTGGTGCGCTACGCCTTCGAGACCGCGCGTCAGCGTCGCAAGCACCTGACCCTGGTGCACAAGAACAATGTGCTGTCCTTCGCCGGTTCGCTGTGGACGCGCACCGTCAACGAGGTCGCCACCGAGTACCCGGACATCGAAACCGCTTACCAGCACATCGATGCCGCGACCATTCATATGGTCACCGATCCGGGCCGCTTCGACGTGATTGTCACCGACAACCTGTTCGGCGACATCATCACCGACCTCGCCGCCGCGGTTTCCGGCGGCATCGGCCTGGCCGCGTCCGGCAATATCGACGCCTCGGGCGCCAATCCGTCGATGTTCGAGCCGGTGCACGGCAGTGCCCCGGATATCGCGGGCCAGTCCAAGGCCGACCCGACCGCCGCCATCCTGTCGGTCTCGCTGCTGCTGAACCACCTGGGCAAGACCGAGGAGGCCGCCCGCATCGAAGCCGCCGTCGCCAAGGATCTGGCCTCGCGCACCGCCCCCGCCTCGACCGTGGAGGTCGGCGACCGCATCGCCGCCGCACTCTGATCCGACGTTTCAGCTTCGACGTTTCAGCTTCGACGTTTCAGCTTCGACGTTTCAGCGGCCCCGCACCCCTTCCGGGATGCGGGGCCGCTGTCGTGTGAGGCCGCCGGGAACGCCGCTCAATCACCGAGGTGCACACCGTAATTACCGCCGAGTACGGTACTGACAGGGCGATTCGGACTGTCGATCATCGAAACCAACTGGGGCAGTGAGACATATCGCATTCATGCATTCGGATGCGAAAACGTAACGGGTGCAGCTCTTCCGGATTTGCCGGATATCTGCGGTTCGTTCTGCTCAGCGGGATTCCCTGGGCACCAAGGGGACTGCGGCCGCCGCGACCACCGCCGCCAGCAGGTAGGTGATCGAGAAACCGGAGACGGTGATGAGCGCGCCGAAGGCCGGGGCGACCGCGGCCATGGCCAGATTCTGACCCGTGTTCTGGATGCCCAGGCCACGGCCGGACCAGTACGGGCCCGCGATCTCGGCCACCGCCGTGAAGGCCAGGCCGTTATCGGTGACGGTGATGACCGAGGCGGCCACCAGAATCGGGATGGCGGCCCACCACCACTGCGCCCAGGACGCTAAGGCCAAGGCGGCCATGGAGATTGCGGCCGCGATGGCCACGGTGCGCAGCGGGCCCAGCCGGCTCGCGACCCGATCGGACCAGATGCCCGCGCCGATACGCCCTCCCGCGCCCAGGATTTGGGTCAGGGTGACCAGCACCCCGGCCGCCGCCAGCGACCAGCCGACATCGCGATGCAGCCACAGCAGCGCGAAGGTCCACAGGGCGGCCTGCGGAATGCACAGCAGCACCGAGACGGCGTGAATGCGCCACAGCGTGGAATCGCCGCGATAGGGATTCACGGGACGGCCTGTGTCCCCGGTGGATTCGGGCCGGGGCGGGTCGATGATGCCGAACAGGCAGGCGACGGCGGCGACCCCCGCCATCACCGCGGGCACCAGGATGGCGGTCGAGAAGCCGTGTGCCGCAGCGACGGCCGGAATGGTCAGTGCGCCGATCGCGACGCCCAGCGGCTGTGCGGTCTGCCGGATGCCCATGGCCAAGCCGCGCTGATCCTTCGCGAACCAGCCCACGATGACCCGGCCACTGGCGCCGTTCGTGCTGGCTGCGCCCATGCCGCCGAGGAACAGCAGCGCGCCCAGCGCGACGTAGTTCGTGACGGTGGCGGCGGCAACGCCCGCGATCAGCATCAGCGCGGGACCGGCGACCAGCACCTTGTGCTCACCGATGCGGTCGACCACGTATCCCCACGCGATCAGCGTGCACACCAGGCCCAGTGTGGGCATGGCGACCAGCAGACCCGCGGTGGCCAGTGACAAACCGCGATCGGTCAAGGCGGGCAGCAGGAATGGCGTGCCGTTGATGAAAACCGCGCTCGAGCCCTGCGCGAACACGCCGAGGCCCAGCATGCGCCACCGTTTGGCCGATCCGTTGTGTGTCACGGTGGTCATGGTATTCACCTCGTGTCTCAGTATATGGAACGCAATTCCTACTCTTTGAAATCGGATCATACGGTACATCTGAGGCGCAGGACTACTTCCGAGGGGAGCTGTCTATTTGCTCACACCCGCTTCGGGTATCCGCGGTGGTCTGATTCGTGCCCGAGTTGTCTTGCGTACAAGGGCTTTCCACATATTCGGCGGGGCGATGCGGGGACGAATGCCGCACCCGCTCGGCGTGCTGTCCGATGGGGCGCCCGGCGCCGTGCCTGCCGGCCCCCGCGCCCCGCGGTCGGGCGCGTTCGGGCAGGTGGAAGCCGGTCGATAGGATGCCAGCCATGCGCCTAGGTCGAGTTGCCAGCCCAGATGGGGTCGCTTTCGTCAGTATCGAAGGAGATGGCGGTGACGCCGTGGTCCGCGAGATCGCCGAACATCCGTTCGGCAATCCGACGTTCACCGGCCGCAGCTGGCCGCTCGCGGACGTGCGGCTGCTCGCGCCGATTCTTGCCAGCAAAGTGATCTGCATCGGCAAGAATTACGCGGCGCACGCCGCCGAAATGGGCGGACCGGCCCCGGCCGATCCGGTCATCTTCATGAAGCCGAATACCTCCATCATCGGCCCGAACGTGCCGATCATGTTGCCGCCCAGCTCCTCTCAGGTGGACTACGAGGGCGAGCTGGCCATCGTCATCGGCCGCCCCTGCAAGGATGTGCCCGCCGCCCGCGCGCACGAGGTGATCCTCGGTTATACGGTCGCCAACGATGTCACCGCGCGTGATCAGCAGCGCCACGACGGCCAGTGGACCCGCGCCAAGGGCTACGACACCTTCTGCCCGCTCGGCCCGTGGATCGAGACCTCGCTGGACGCTTCGGATCTGGAGATCGTCACCGAGCTCGACGGCGAGGTCAAACAGCGCAGCCGCACTTCACTTCTGCTGCACGATATTCCGAAGCTGATCGAATGGGTGACCACCGTGATGACGCTGCTGCCCGGCGATGTCATCCTCACCGGCACCCCCGAGGGTGTCGGCCCGATCCAGGCCGGCCAGAACGTGTCGGTGACCGTCGAGGGCATCGGCACCCTCACCAATCCCGTTGCCGCCAAGCGCTGATCGAGAGAGAGACATGACTGAAGTTCGGGTCCGATTCTGCCCGTCTCCCACCGGCACACCGCATGTCGGCCTGGTCCGGACCGCGCTGTTCAATTGGGCGTACGCCCGCCACACCGGCGGCAAATTCGTCTTCCGTATCGAAGACACCGATGCCGCACGGGATTCCGAAGAGTCTTATCAGGCAATCCTGGATGCGCTGCGCTGGCTCGGCTTGACATGGGACGAGGGCCCGGAAGTCGGCGGCCCGTACGGCCCGTACCGGCAATCACAGCGGCGTGACATTCATCTCGATGTGGTGGCGCGGCTATTGGCGGCGGGGGAGGCCTACGAATCCTTCTCCACCCCTGAGGAAGTCGAGGCCCGGCACAAGGCGGTAGGACGCGATCCCAAACTCGGCTATGACAATTTCGATCGCGATCTGACGCCCGAGCGGATTGCCGCCTACAAGGCGGAGGGGCGACCGGCGGTCATCCGGCTGCGCATGCCCGCTCACGACCTCACCTGGCACGACCTGGTCCGCGGTGAGACCACCTTCCGGGCCGGCACGGTTCCGGACTTCGCGCTCACCCGCGGTAATGGCGATCCGCTCTATACGCTGGTTAACCCCGTAGACGACGCACTGATGAAGATCACCCACGTGTTGCGGGGCGAGGATCTTTTGTCCTCCACGCCGCGGCAAATCGCGCTCTATGAAGCCATGCAGCGTATCGGTGTAGCCGAGCGCACGCCGGAGTTCGGGCATCTTCCGTTTGTCATGGGACAGGGCAACAAGAAGCTCTCGAAGCGTGATCCGGAGTCGAATCTCTTCCATCACCGCGACCGCGGGTTCATTCCCGAGGGTTTGCTGAATTATCTGGCGCTGCTCGGCTGGAGCATCGCCGATGATCATGACGTCTTCTCCATGGCGGAGATGGTGGCGGCGTTCGATATCTCGAAAGTTAATTCGAACCCGGCTCGTTTCGACCAGAAGAAGGCCGATGCGCTGAACGCCGAACATATTCGGTTGCTGGAGTCGGGTGATTTCGCTCACCGACTGCGTGAGTACCTCACCGAAAACGGCCATATCGGCGCGGAGATCGATGAGAAGCTCTTCGCAACAGCCGCAGATTTGGTGCAGACCCGCATCGTGGTTCTGGGTGATTCATGGGATCTCTTGAAGTTCCTGTTCGTTCCCGCGGAAGAGTTCGAGATCGACCCGGCGGCACGGGAAAAGAATCTCGGTTCCGATGCGGTTCCGGTATTACAGGCGGCCGTGGCGGCGCTGGACGGCATTTCCGAATGGACGGCCGCCGCACTCGAGGAGTCGCTCAAGACCGCGCTCATCGATGAGCTCGGCCTCAAGCCGCGCAAGGCATTCGCACCCGTGCGGGTGGCGGTCACCGGATCGCACATCAGCCCGCCGCTGTACGAGTCGCTGGAACTGCTGGGCCGCCAGGTGTCCATGGATCGGCTGCGCAGTGCCCTGGCGGCTGCGTCTGCCTCCTGAAGGTGGTTGCTAAGTGGCCGAAAAACGGTCTCTGACCAGCCGATTTGTATAAGACCCGCATCGGCCTGCTAATCTCTTCTCGGCTCGCAAAGCGGTCGGGAAGCTCCTCCGGGAGCAGGCCGAATGCCCGGGTCATTGGGGTATGGTGTAATTGGCAACACAGCTGTTTCTGGTACAGCCATTCTAGGTTCGAGTCCTGGTACCCCAGCCGAGAGAGCTTCACGGCTCTCTTTTAGTTGGAGATTCGGTGGCACTGCCACCACGCAATTCACCAACAATCCTGGTCCCGTCGTCTAGCGGCCTAGGACGCCGCCCTCTCAAGGCGGTAGCGCGGGTTCAAATCCCGTCGGGACTACGACGCGAAGGGCCCCAGCCGATATGGCTGGGGCCCTTCGCTTTTGTCGGTACTAGTCCAGCGCGCCGGCGGTGCTGCCGCCCAGCGGGATCGCGGGCATGCCGAGTTTCCGGTGGTCCCAGCTGCGTACACGCTCGGGCACGATGCGAATCGCGATGCGCTTGTTCAGCATCTGATCCACGAACGGCTTCATCTCTTCGCTGTAGGGCCCGGTGTAGCGCTCCCACACACTGATTCCCACCTGGAACAGCGCATCGGCGTCCTCGATGATCTCCGCGTGGCCCTCGATCGAGAGCCCGCGCAGCTGGTCGTAGGTATCGCCGGCCTCGACCAGCACGGTTACCCGCGGATCGCGGCGCAGATTCACGGCCTTCTGCGATTTGGCCTTGGTCTCGAACCAGATTTCGCCGTTGATCAGGCCGTACCACATGGCGGTCAGGTGCGGGGTGCCCGCGGGACCGAGGGTGGCGAGCGTGGCGATTCGACTGCGCTGCAGGAATTCCGCGATCTCCTGGTCGGACATCGTGATCTGAGCGCGTTGATTGACTCCCATCAGCCGACTGTAATTTACGGCGTATGAGCCGGGTCACAGCCCCTGTGTGCGGGGGCGGGCGATCCCACTGAGTGGTCACGCTGTAAGCCCTCGCTGTAACCCCTCGCTGTAACCCCTCGCTGTAACCCCTCAAAATGCCGACGCCCCCACCGGATTCCCGGCGGGGGCGTCAAAGCGGCTGTGCGAGGCCGTCAGAGGCGTTTGTGGAGGGCGTCCGCAGCCGCCACGAGGTCGGCGGCCCAGCGGGCGCCGGGCCGGCGGCCCATGCGGTCGATGGGTCCGGAGACCGAGACGGCCGCGATGACCGTGCCCCCGGCATCGCGCACCGGCGCGGACACACTGGCCACGCCCGCGGCGCGTTCGGCCGCGCTTTGCGCCCAGCCGCGGCGGCGCACCTCGGCGAGTGCGCGCTCGCCGAATACCGCCTCCGGCAGCACTGTCCGCTGCAATTCGGGATCGGCCCAGGCCAGCAGGACTTTGGCGGCCGAGCCGGCGGTCATCGGCATGCGCGCGCCGACCGGCACGGTGTCGCGCAGCCCGGACGCCGGTTCCATGGAGGCCACGCAGACGCGGGCATTGCCGTCCCGGCGATAGAGCTGCACGCTCTCACCGGTGATCTCGCGCAGGCGCGGCAGGATGGTGGCGGCCGCGTCCAGCAGCGGATCACTGGCGGTGGTAGCCAGTTCGGACAGGGCCGGGCCCGGCCGCCACAGGCCCTGGCTGTCGCGGGCCAGCATTCGATGCGTCTCCAGGCCCACGGCCAGGCGATGGGCGGTGGCGCGGGGCAGGCCGGTGCGGGCACACAGGTCATTGAGGCCGCAGGGTTGCTCGGCGACGGCGTGCAGGACCGCCATGGCTTTGTCCAGAACACCGATACCGCTATGCTGTCTCATAGAACGATATTAGCGTCTCGCATGCTGGGAATTGCAAATAGGCTCCCCGGTATCGGACCCTCCGGTCCAGCGCGGCGCGCTCCCCGCGTCAACAGCCCGGGCGCGGGTTATGTCCTATCGAGAGGTGATGGAGCTATGGCCGATCGGCCACGCACTATGGCGGAGAAGGTCTGGGAGCAGCACGTCGTCGTACAAGGCGACGGCGAAGGCGCGAACCGCGAACCGGACCTCATCTACATCGATCTGCATCTGGTGCACGAGGTGACCAGCCCGCAGGCCTTCGACGGCCTGCGCGCGGCCGGCCGCCCGGTGCGCCGCCCGGATCTCACCATCGCGACCGAGGACCACAATGTCCCGACCGTCGATATCGACAAGCCGATCGCCGACCCGATCTCGCGCCTGCAGGTGGAAACCCTGCGCCGCAACTGCGAGGAATTCGGTATCCGCCTGCACCCCATGGGCGATCTCGATCAGGGCATCGTGCACGTGGTCGGCCCGCAGCTGGGTCTGACCCAGCCGGGCACCACGGTGGTGTGCGGTGATTCGCACACCTCCACGCACGGCGCATTCGGCGCGCTCGCAATGGGTATCGGCACCAGCGAGGTGGAACACGTGCTGGCGACGCAGACTTTGTCGCTGCGCCCGTTCCGGACCATGGCCGTCAATATCGACGGCACGCTGCCGGACGGCGTCACCTCGAAGGACGTCATTCTCGCGGTCATCGCGCAGATCGGCACCGGCGGCGGCCAGGGCTATGTACTGGAGTACCGCGGCGAGGCCGTGCGCGCCATGTCCATGGAGGCGCGGATGACCATGTGCAACATGTCGATCGAGGCGGGCGCCCGGGCCGGCATGGTCGCGCCGGACGAGATCACCTACGAATTCCTGAAGGGCCGCCCGCACGCCCCCGAGGGCGCGGACTGGGATGCCGCAGTCGCGGCCTGGGAAGCCCTGAAGACCGATGAGGGCGCGACTTTCGATACCGAGGTGCATATCGACGCCTCCACGCTGACCCCCTTCGTGACCTGGGGTACCAACCCGGGACAGGGCCTGCCGCTGGGTGACTCGGTGCCGGACCCGGAGCTGATCAATGACGAGAACGAGCGTCAGGCTGCCGAGAAAGCACTGCAGTACATGGACCTGACGCCGGGTATGGCGCTGCGAGATGTCTCTGTGGACACCGTTTTCGTGGGTTCCTGCACAAATGGCCGCATCGAGGATTTGCGCGCCGTTGCCGACGTTCTGAAGGGCCGCAAGGTCGCCGAGAGCGTGCGCATGCTGATTGTGCCGGGCTCCATGCGCGTGCGTTTGCAGGCGGAAAGGGAAGGCCTGGGCGAGATTTTCACCGCGGCGGGCGCGGAATGGCGGCAAGCGGGTTGCTCCATGTGCCTGGGCATGAACCCCGATCAGCTTTCGCCCGGTCAGCGTTGCGCTTCCACCTCGAACCGGAACTTCGAAGGGCGACAGGGCAAGGGCGCGCGAACGCATCTGGTGTCGCCGCTGGTCGCGGCCGCCACCGCGGTACGCGGAACCCTGTCCTCACCGGCGGATCTGAACTGATTCAGCTCCCTACGGCCACATAGACATCAGGAGAATCACGATGGAAGCCTTCAAGGTCCACAAGGGGATCGGTGTCCCGTTTCGCCGGTCCAACGTCGATACCGATCAGATCATCCCCGCCGTCTACCTGAAGCGCGTTACCCGAACGGGTTTCGAGGACGGACTGTTCGCGGCATGGCGGTCGGATCCGAACTTCATTCTGAACGCTGAGCCCTACAACCGCGGCAGTGTGCTGGTCGCCGGTCCGGATTTCGGTACCGGTTCCTCACGCGAGCATGCCGTTTGGGCGCTGAAGGACTACGGCTTCCGGGTGGTGATCTCCTCGCGCTTCGCCGACATCTTCCGCGGAAACGCCGGTAAGGACGGGCTTCTGACCGCGCTGATGGCTCAGAGCGATGTGGAATTGCTCTGGAAGTTGCTCGAGGAACAGCCGGGTCTGGAATTGGAAACCGACCTCGAGGCGCGCACCGTCACGGCCGGAACCGTTGTGTTGCCGTTCAATATTGACGACTACACACGGTGGCGCCTGCTGGAAGGTCTGGACGACATCGGCCTCACTCTGCGGCGCCACGACGAGATCGACCAGTTCGAAAACGCAAGGCCGACTTGGAAACCCAGGACCATTCCGGCCCGTATTTCGCAGACGTAATCATTGGGGGGCGTTAGCTGAACGCCCCCAAACGCGGTAGCTGGTCGTGTGCCATCTCTCATCAAAATGGGTGTGGCAGATAGACTCTTGCCCAAAGAAGGTTTACCGTGGTACCTAGTCGGTCCGACGACGGGCCATTAGTCTGCGGAGGATTCAATGAACAAGGCGGAACTGATCGATGTTCTGACCGAGAAGTTGGGTACTGACAGGCGCACGGCAACTGCTGCAGTTGAGCAGATGGTCGACACGATCGTGCGTGCTGTGAACAAAGGTCAGAGTGTCACTATCACGGGATTCGGTGTCTTCGAACAGCGTAAGCGCGCCGCTCGCGTCGCTCGTAACCCGCGCACCGGTGAAACCGTCAAGGTGAAGCCGACTTCGGTGCCGGCCTTCCGTCCCGGTGCTCAGTTCAAGGCGATCATCGCCGGCAAGCAGAAGATCACCGCGAGCGGCCCGGCCGTGAAACGTGGTGTGGCTGCTCCGGTATCGGGTAAGCCCGGCGCCAAGAAGACCGCTGCCAAGAAGACGGCCAAGAAGGCCGCCACCAAGGCACCGGCGAAGACCACTGCGAAGAAGGCTGCCACCAAGGCTCCGGCCAAGAAGGCAACGGCCAAGAAGACAGTCGCAGCCAAGACGGTTGCGAAGAAGGCTCCGGCCAAGGTCACTGCGGCCAAGAAGGCTCCGGCCAAGAAGGCTGCCGTCAAGGCCAGCGCGGTCAAGAAGACCACCGCTGCCAAGAAGACGACCGCGAAGAAGGCTCCGGCCGCCAAGAAGACCGCGGCGAAGCGTACTGCCCGTCGCTGACGGGCTCGAACAGCCCGTCGCTGACGGGTTTTCGACGCAGCACCACATGTGAGACGGCCCGGCACTGCCGGGCCGTTTCGCATGAGCTGCCGTGTCGTTTCGCACGACAGCGCACGAAAAGGCCCTGAGGGCGGGAGAACCCGGCCCCCCAGGGCCTTTTTGCCGGCCGAAATAGGGCGCTGACGGGCCCGACATCAATTGCCGCACAGTTATAGTGCGAAATCCCCGTGGCGCTATTTACCCAGCCCCGTGGCGCTATTTACCCAGCGTCGAATGGTCGACCGGTGTCAGTGCCCGGTCGATATGATCGGCCGCGACCAGGCGGCCCCGGTGTACCGAAAGCACCCAGACGCTGCCCTTGCGATTGCGCGCCGATGGCAGGGTGACGCCGTCCTTGTCGGCCCACCACTGCAGCAGATCCGGAATCACCTTGCCCTGGCTGCAGATCACCGGCACCGACTGTGCGGACACCAGGTCGCGCAGGCGTTTGCGGGCCGCGTCCGGGGCAGCGGCATAACCGGATTCGGAGAACTGCGGCTCCAACTCGATGTCCACGCCCACGGCCTCCGCGAGCGGAGTAACGGTTTGGACACAGCGCAGCGGTGGGGCCGAATGGATTTCGTCGGCGCCGAAGGCGAGCAGATTCGCCGTCAGCGCGCGAGCCTGTGCGCGACCGGCCTTTTCGAGCGGCCGCTCGTCGTCCGCGGGATCGGAATGATCGTGCCGGCCCGCCTTGGCATGGCGCACCAGCAGCAGCGTGGCCGTATCCGCCGGTAGCCGAAGGAAATTGCGCACCATGTGGCGATCCATGGGGTAGGACAGCGCATCCATCAGCCCGTCGGTCCGATGCCACTGGAGCACATCGACTTCCGCATTGGACTCGAAGGAGCCGCCGAGAATCTGTGCGGCCCAGTAGTCGACGCGCTTGAGCTTGCGATGGCCGGTCACGGGATAGGTGACGTGCCCGAGGTAGCGGCCCAGGCGGGACCGGATCCCGGTCTCCTCGGCGACTTCCCGCACCGCGGCGACAAGCGAGGTCTCACCGGGATCGAGTTTTCCCTTGGGCAGCGACCAGTCGTCGTACTTGGGCCGGTGTACGAGGGCGATTTCGACGGCCCCGTCGTCCGCGTAGCGCCACAGCACCGCACCCGCTGCCGGGATGTTCGCTTTGACCCTGGGGTCCGGGAAATCGGCAGCGGGTGAATTCGTCTTACTCACGGGCGATCCGGACGTCGCAGTCGCATGAGGTAGTCCTGGTGATCGCGAATCTCTTCGCCGGCGATATCTCGATCGGGCTGGGCCTGCCAGCTGCCGTCGGGGCCGAGCACCCAGCAGCGGGTGGTGGCGTCCAGCGCCGAGTCGAACATCCCGCCCAGCCGGCCGGACAACTTCGGATCCTTCACCTGTGCCAGCACTTCCACGCGCCGGTCCAGATTGCGGTGCATCATATCGGCGCTGCCGATCCAGTACTCGTTCTGCGCCTGGAAGTGCAGGACCCGCGAATGTTCCAGGTAGCGGCCGAGAATCGAGCGCACCTCGATATTCTCGCTCATGCCGGGGACACCGGGGCGCAGTCCGCAGATGCCGCGGACCACGATCTGCACCGGCACACCGGCCTGGGAGGCGCGGTACAGCGCGTCGATGATCTCCTCGTCGACGATGGCATTGGCCTTCAGCCGGATTCGCGCCGCCTCGCCCGCGGCGGCCAGTTCGACCTCACGTTCGATGCGCTCGATGATTCCGGCGCGCACGCCGATCGGAGCCACCAGCAGGTTGCGGTAGTTGGCTTTTCGCGAATACCCGGTCAGCGAGTTGAACAGGTCGGTGAGATCCGCGCCGATCTCCGGTGCGGCGGTGAGCAATCCGACGTCCTCGTAGAGCCGCGCGGTCTTCGGATTGTAATTACCGGTGCCGATGTGGCAGTAGCGACGGATGGTGGCGCCTTCGCGCCGCACCACCAGGCAGGTCTTGCAGTGCGTCTTGAGTCCGACGAGGCCGTACACCACGTGCACGCCCGCCTGCTCCAGTGCGCGTGCCCATTTGATGTTGGCCTGCTCGTCGAAGCGGGCCTTGATCTCGACCAGCGCCACGACCTGTTTACCGGCCTCGGCGGCGTCGATGAGGGCATTGACGATGGGGGAGTCGCCGGAGGTGCGGTACAGCGTCTGCTTGATGGCGAGCACCTGCGGATCGGCGGCCGCCTGCTCGATGAAACGCTGCACGCTGGTGGAGAAGGAGTCGTACGGGTGGTGCACCAGCACATCGCCCTCGCGCAGCGCCGCGAAAACGTTTCGGGGCGTTTCCCGTTCGCCGAAGGCGGGCGGGGTGACGGGCACATAGGGCGCGTCCTTGAGGCCGGGCCGGTCCACGCCGTACACCTGCCACAGGCAGGACAGATCCAGCAGGCCGGGCACCTGGATGACATCGCCGGGATCGACATCCAGTTCGCGCAGCAGCAGATCGAGCATGTGCTCGGTCATATCGTCCGAGACTTCCAGCCGCACCGGGGATCCGAAGCGGCGGCGGGCGAGTTCGCGTTCCAGGGCCTGCAGCAGGTCCTCGTCGCGATCCTCCTCGACCTCCAGATCGGCATTTCGGGTGATGCGGAACGAATGATGTTCCACCACTTCCATTCCCGGAAACAGCTGATCGAGATGCGCGGCGATCAGTTCTTCCATCGGGAGGAAGGGCGCGAGCGTGGCGCCCTGTGCCGCACCGGAATCGCGGATGGCGGGGGAGCGGCGCACCCGGACGAAGCGGTCCACATTGTCGGGCACCTTGACGCGCGCGAAGTGCTCGCCACCGGTGACCGAATCCTTAACCGTCACGGCGAGATTCAGACTCAGGCCGCTGATGTACGGGAACGGATGCGCGGGATCGACGGCCAGCGGGGTCAGCACCGGGAAGACCTGATCCTGGAAATACCCGGAGAGCCGCTGCTTTTCGTCCTCGTCGAGGTCGTGCCAGCGCACGATGGCGATGTTCTCGGCGGTCAGCGCGGGCAGCACCTGATCCAGGAAGACCTGCGCGTGCCGGGCCGCGATCTCCTGTGTGCGGGCCGCGATCATCTCCAGCTGCTCGGTGGGCGAGAGGCCGTCGGCCGAGCGCACCGACAATCCGGTTTCCGCGCGACGTTTCAATCCGGCGACCCGGACCATATAGAACTCGTCGAGATTGGACGCGAAGATCGCGAGGAATTTAGCGCGCTCCAGCAGGGGCTGCGAAGTGTCCTCCGCGAGCGCCAGCACGCGGGCATTGAAGTCGAGCCAGCTCAGTTCCCGGTTCAGGTAGCGGTCCTGTGGCAAACGCGTAGTGGCCGAGGCCGTGGGCGGTGGGGTGGCCGCGGGCGGGGCCGCGGGTAGTAGCGGCGGTTGCTTGACGGTGTCCGTATCGCTCACTCTCACGATCATTCCTTATGTCGTGGGCGGGGTGCCGTTCTGACACCGTCCATTGCAGCGCAGATCACGCCCGGTCAGCACAGTGAGGAACTCGTCCGATGCGCTTGTTTCGCTTCCCGACACGCCCGAGATACGCCGATTTCATGCAGCAGCGTCCTGGTGGCCTCACCGACGCCGAGCGCGGCGGCTCGATCGAGGTCCTCGGCGGTGTCGACGTCCTGCCGCAGACCCGGCCAGTCGCCGAGCAACTCCACGGCACCCGCCGCGATATGGCGGCGGGCCGAATCCGGGCCGAACAGCGGATCGAGCGTCGCCGTGCGGTCGCGAACGAGCAGGGCGACGGTGCCGCTGCCGTCGTGATCGGTGACCACCGAGCGGGCGGGCCCGGCCGCGGTCAGCATGTCGGACAGTTCCTGTGCGCGTAGTGCGGGCAGATCCGCTTGCAGGGCAAGTAGATCGACCGCGCCGTGCCGGTGCCGGGCCGACGCGGCCCCGGCCGACAGCGCGGCATTCAGGCCACCGGCACCCTGCGGTTCCGGATGGACGTACGCGCCGAGGCTGCGCACCAGTTCGGTGACCACGGGATCCGGGGTCACCACGGTCACCGAGGCGATCTGCGCCGTCGAGACTGCCGCGCGCACCGTATCGGTGAGCATGGCCAGCACCAGCCGTGGCCGATCCTGCGGAGGCAGGCGATCGGCGAGCCGGCTCTTGGCCAGCTCGAGGTTCTTCACCGCAATCACGGCGTGAACAGTGTTTATTTTGCCCTCCGCGTCTATTTTGCCCTCCGCTTCGCTCCGGGCGGATTCGCGGCCCTGCAAGCTCGGTCTTCCCTCCTCCGCTCCTCCGCTGCGCTCCCCCGCTCCGTCAGTCCAGACCGAGCCGGGCCGCGAATCATGGGTGCCGATGCGCCAGGGCGTGCACATGTCCGAATCCTCCCACTAGAAAGTGACGGCCGTGTGAGCGGCCGCCGATGGAAGTCGATAACCCGCGCTCCCACCCATCGCTTCCCGCCTCCAGAGACCCCGCTGCAAGTTCGTGGCCCGGCCCCGTTCTGGACTGAGTGGAGCGGGGGAGCGAAGCGGAGGAGCGGAGGGAGGGAAGAACGGGGTAACAGGGCCACGAACCCGCCGGAGCGAAGCGGAGGCAAAAGATACAGTGGCAGGATGGCTAGGGCTGCAGTGCTGGGGGCGGGTTCTTGGGGGACCGCGTTCGCGAAGGTGTTGGCGGAGGCCGGAACCGAGGTCACCATGTGGGCTCGGCGGCCGGAGGTGGCGAAGGTGCTCGATAGTGAGCATCGCAATCCCTGGTATCTGCCGGGGATCGAACTGCCGCCGATCGCCGCGACCCATGATCACCGCGCCGCGCTGGCGGGGGCGGACATCGTGGTGCTGGCGGTGCCGTCGCAGTCGCTGCGCGCCAATCTCGCGGAGTGGCAGGGCGATATCCCCGGTGACGCCACGCTGCTGAGTCTGGCCAAGGGCATCGAGACCGGCACGCTGCTGCGCATGAGCCAGGTGATCGCCGAGGTCAGCGGCGCGGATCCGAGCCGGGTCGCGGTGCTGTCCGGGCCGAATCTGGCGCGGGAGATCGCCGATCGGCAACCGGCCGCGACCGTGGTCGCCTGCACCGATACCTCGCGGGCCGAGGCGGTGCAGCTCGCCAGTGCCACCGGATACTTCCGGCCGTACACCAATGCCGATGTGATCGGCTGCGAGATCGGCGGCGCCTGTAAGAACGTGATCGCGCTGGCCTGCGGTATCGCCTCCGGAATGGGATTGGGCGACAACTCGATTGCCAGTCTCATCACGCGCGGGCTGGCCGAGATCATTCGCCTCGGTGTCGCGGTGGGCGCGGAACCGGTCACCCTCGCCGGGCTGGCCGGGGTCGGCGATCTGGTCGCCACCTGCACCTCACCCCTGTCGCGCAATAGATCCTTCGGGCATGTGCTGGGCGCGGGCGGGACCATGGAATCCGCGCAGCAGGCCACTCATGGGCAGGTCGCCGAGGGAGTGAAGTCCTGCACATCGGTGCGGGCGCTCGCCGCCGCGCACGGTGTCGAGATGCCGCTGACCAATGCCATGCACCAGGTATGCCATGAGGGGCTGGCCACCTCCGAGGCGGTCGGGCAGTTGCTGGGGCGCCGGCTCAAACCGGAGTGACCACGTAACCGCGTCGGCATCCACGCCCGATAGGGTTCCGGGCATGACCAACAGGATCCGGGTGGCGGTGGTGTTCGGCGGGCGCAGTAACGAGCATGGCGTCTCGTGTGTGTCGGCCCGTACGGTATTGGCCAGCCTCGATCCCGAACGGTACGAGGCGGTTCCGATCGGCATCACCCGCGATGGCACCTGGGTGCTCAGCGCCGCCGATTCGCAGGCGCTGACCGCCGACGCGAGCCGGGAACTGCCCTCGGTGGACAGCCTCGGCACCTCACTGGCCCTGACCGCCGATCCCAGCCGTCCCGGCACCCTGGTCCAACTCGACGGCGTGGACGCCGTGCTCGGCCGGGTGGATGTGGTGTTTCCGGTGCTGCACGGCGCTTTCGGAGAGGACGGCACGCTGCAGGGGCTGCTCGAGCTCGCCGGAATCCCGTATGTCGGGCCGGGTGTGCTGGCCAGCGCGGCCGGTATGGACAAGGAGTTCACCAAGAAACTCCTTGCGGCCGAAGGACTTCCGATCGGGACGCAGGTGGTGCTGCGGCCGGGTGTCGCGACGCTGCCGGACGGCGACCGGGACCGGCTCGGCCTGCCGGTGTTCGTGAAGCCCGCGCGGGGCGGCTCCTCCATCGGTATCACCAAGGTCGATGACTGGTCCGAGCTGGAGGCCGCGATTACCGCTGCGCGCCAACATGATCCGAAGGTGATCATCGAGGCCGGCATTGTGGGTCGCGAAGTCGAGTGCGGTGTACTGGAATTCCCGGACGGTCGGGTGGAAGCCAGTGTGGTGGCGGAGATCCGGATGCCGGAGGAAACCCCCGAGGGGCCCGAGTTCTACGACTTCGACACCAAATACCTCGACGACGTCTGTGAATTCGATGTGCCGGCCAAGCTGGACGATGATGTGTCGCAACAGATTCGCGAGCTCGCCGTGGAGGCGTTCCGGGCGCTGGACTGCCAGGGGCTGGCGCGCGTGGACTTCTTCGTGACCGCGGACGGACCGGTCATCAATGAGATCAACACCATGCCCGGTTTCACCGCCATCTCCATGTACCCCAAGATGTGGGAGGCGTCCGGTCTCGATCGCAAGGATCTGGTGACCAATCTGGTGGAGACCGCCCTCTCCCGGGGGATCGGCCTGCGCTGAGTCGACGTGCCTCGAATGCCGGACCGTGCCTGCGGGGCGCGGTCCGGCGCGCGTTCATCCCCCTGTCGATGGAGGGCGGTGTGCGACCTCGGGGTGACGGCAGGCAACAGCGCTCCGGCGTAATCTCAGTGACGTGCTCATGGCTATGACAATCCCCGGCCTGGCCCTGCTGATCATTGTGGTGGCCTTTGCCGAGCTGGGCCATCGCAAGGTGACCGGCCGCGCCGGGCTGCCGTGGATGCGCGGCACCGAGGCGGAGGAGCGCAGTGCCGCCGCCATCGGATTCGAACAGTTCGGCTCGGTCTTCGAATCCGGGAAGAAGCACGAATTCGAGCAGCGGCAGTCGGTGCTCATGCATCGCGAGAATCCGGGCGATGGGGCCGACGGTCTGGAGATCGACCTCACCAAGGGCAAGGCGACGCTGCGCAAGCCTTGACAGGCGTCCTCGCCAGGGCAGTCGCAGATTCGAACAGCCGGGTGCCGTGGGTGCGGATCGGCCACGCGTGGCAGGCTCGGATCAGCCGGGCAGCGGGCCCGGATCCAGCGGCTTCTGCGGGATGACCTTCGTGATGGCGTCCGAAATCTCTTGCAGCGGAGTCGGTCCCGCATTGTCCGGCATGGTCAGCGCGATATAGGTGCCGCGATCGACCGCCCACCAGGTGCCGGAGGTCGCACCGCTGGTCTGGTCGCGCACATCGAACCAGCTGACATTGTTCACGACCTGCAGCGGCGAGGCCCGATTGAATTCCATCGGCCGATCCATCCCGCAGCGCAGCACAATCGCGTCCCCGCCCTCGGGCAATTGCCACGCCTTGGTCGCGACGGGCGCGGGCTGCACCAACTCGGAAGTGGTGTAGTCGCCGAGCTTGTCCGGGAGCGCGGGCAGCAGTGCCGAACACTCCGGCCCACCCGCCGCCGGCGCCTGCACCGACCCCAGCACGAGCGCCGACCGAGCCGGATGCCGATTGGCCATCACACCCATCACGAGCACACCCGCGACCAGCGCGATCGGCAGCGCGATCGCCGTGGCGATGAGCGCGGGCGACCGCCGCTCACCCAGCTCCCCGGCCACGGTGCCATCAGTGCCGTTCGTCGCAGAATCGCCCGATCCCTCGTCCGAGCCTGTGTCAGCGGCAGAATCGTTCGCGTCCCCGGTCGAACCTGCGCGGGAATCGCCTGCGGCCTCGGCAGAACCTGCGACGGCGGAATTCGCGGCGATCGTGGCTGCATCAGCGGCCGCCGTGCTGCCGACTTTGCCCGATTCACCGGAAGCGGTGGAGTCGGCCCGCGTATCGGTCGGCACAGGGCTGTTCGCGCTCGGCTCTGCGGTCGCCCGAGGTGCGGAGGCCGAGTCGCCGGTGGCGTCCGGGTGGGTGGATTCCGGTTCGCTGCCGCGAGTGTCGTTGCTCATCCGGTTGTCGGTCCCCGATCGTGCCGTGCCGGGCACAGCGGGTCCCGGCTGGTGGTCGTCGATTGCGTGTCCGAGGGTACCGTTCTCAGGTCCGCGATCCGCAGCCCACTCACCGCCGAGGAGACCGTCATCACCGCCAGCAGCAGTGCGCGCAGGCCGAAGACCGTGCGGGAGCTCGGGGAGTTCGGGCTGATCGCGCGGATGAATGCCGGGCGGATCCAGGCGCCGAATGTGCTGCTCGGGCCGGGGGACGATGCGGCCGTGGTGGCGGCACCGGCCGGTCGGTTCGTGGTGACCACCGACATGCTGGTGCAGGACCGGCACTTCCGGCTGGACTGGTCGAGCGCGCACGATATCGGGCGCAAGGCCATCGCCCAGAATGCCGCGGATGTGGTGGCCATGGGCGCCACGCCGAGCGCCTTCGTGGTGTCGTTCGGCTGCCCCTCGGACACGCCCGTCGACTTCGTCACCGAACTCGCGGACGGGATGTGGGCCGAGGCGGAGCGGGCGGGTGCGTCGATCGCCGGCGGCGATGTGGTGCGCAGCCCGCTGCTGGTGATTTCGGTGACCGCCTTCGGTGATCCGGGGGAGCGCGAGCCGATTCTCAAGTCCGGCGCCCGGCCCGGTGATATCGCGGCGGTGTCCGGACTGCTGGGATGGTCGGGTGCGGGTTATGCGGTGCTCGCCGCGGGCCACTCCGCCGCGGATTCCGCGTCCTTCGCGGATGTGGTTGCCGTGCACCGGGTTCCGCAGCCGCCGTACGCGGCCGTCCTGGACCTGCCGCAGTCGGCGGTCATCACCGCCCTCACCGATGTCTCCGACGGCCTGCTCGCCGATATGGGACATATCGCCGAATCTTCCGGTGTAGCCATCGATCTCGACTCCGCCGCTCTGCACGATCCGGTGCTGGAGTCGATTGCCGCCACGCTCGGCGCGGAGGCGCTCGACTGGGTTCTGGCGGGCGGCGAGGATCATGCGTTCGCCGCGACTTTCGCCGCCTCCGGCGATGTGCCCGCAGGTTGGCGGCCTGTCGGACGAGTTGTTGCCGGGTCCGGAGTGACCGTCGACGGCATCGCCCGAAACGGACCTACCGGTTGGGAATCCTTCGCATAGGTGGGCGGGGTTCCGCCCGGAATCGGGTCACGATAAGTTTTCCCGACATGGGCGCCAAACCACTGTCGGAGGTCATGGATTCGGGCTGGGCCGAGGCCCTCGAACCAGTGACCGATCGCATCGCCGAGATGGGCGAATTCCTTCGAATCGAAAACGCCGAGGGGCGTGGCTATCTCCCCAAGGGGGAGAACGTGCTGCGCGCATTCCAGCGGCCGTTCGACAAAGTGCGGGTGCTGGTCGTCGGCCAGGATCCGTATCCGACCCCGGGCCATGCCATGGGATTGAGTTTCTCGGTGGCGCCGGATGTTTCGCCGGTGCCGCGCAGTCTCGGCAATATCTTCTCCGAGTACACCAAGGATCTGGAATACCCGACGCCGTCCTGCGGTGATCTGTCGCCGTGGTCGGATCAGGGTGTGCTCATGCTGAACCGAGTGCTGACCGTGCAGCCGGGTCAGGCGGCCTCGCATCGCGGTAAAGGCTGGGAAGCGGTGACCGAGCAGGCGATTCGCGCATTGGTCGCCCGTGACCAGCCGCTCGTCGCGATTCTGTGGGGCCGGGACGCCTCTACTTTGAAGCCGATGCTGGGGTCTACTCCGTTCATCGAATCCGCCCATCCGTCACCGCTGTCCGCCTCGCGCGGATTCTTCGGATCGAGGCCGTTCTCACGAACCAACGAATTGCTGGGTACATTGGGTGCCGCGCCGGTGGACTGGCGTCTGCCCTAAGCGCGAATCCGTTGATCCGATTCAGGAGCATGTGTATGCAGAAGAAGACTGCCCGTGGCGTTTTCGCCGTTCTCGCCGCGGGCGCCGCGCTGGCCGCTCCGGCGGTCGCGAATGCCGAGCCGCTGACGCTGGAACCGGCTCCGGCCGCAACCACCACGACGACGACCAATTCGACGCCGGTGGCCAGCCTGTTCGATACCAATAGCGCCACCTCGATGTCGTCTCAGGTGACCTCGCAGACGGCATGCATGTTCCAGTCGATCAGCCAGCAGGTGGATTGCTTCACCGGCAATCGCTGATTCAGCTCGACCGCCCGCGGCGCACCATGCGCACTTCGATTGCGGGCGTGAAGGCTTCGACTCGGCGGGTGCCGTCGAGTTCGAAGCCGTATTTGCGGTAGAAGGCCCGGGCACGCGGATTCTCCTCGAACACCCAGAGGGAGGTATCGGCGTCCTGGGCCAGTACCTTCTCCATCAGTTCGTGCGCCACGCCCGTGCCGTACCAGGCGGCGCGCACGTACATGGCGCTGAGTTCCCGCTCGGCGGTGGGTGATTCATCCCTGTTCGGGCCGCTGCTGGCGAATCCGACCACAGCGTTGTCCGCGACCGCGACCACGATTGTCCCCGCGTATTCGACGCGGATCCGTTCCCACTGCTGCGCCCGGCGGTCGACGTCGAAGGCGGCGTGCACGTGTGCGGGGACCAGATCCTGGTACGCCTCTCGCCAGCAGGCGATATGGCATTCGGCCATGCTGTAGGTGTGTTCGGGTCCCAGCGGAACCACCTGCCACTCAGCCATTTCAGCCCTTCCCGCCTACCCGGTCGCCGGATGCCCCGTGCACAGCAAAAACCCCGGACGACCCATTCTGGGTGCCGGGGCTTTTGTTCGAAAGCTGTTTAAATCAGCGCGTGACCTTGCCGGCCTTGAGGCAGGAGGTGCACACGTTCATACGCCGGGTGTTGCCGGGGGCAACCTGGGCGCGGACGGTCTGGATGTTCGGATTCCAACGACGGTTGGTGCGCCGGTGCGAATGCGAAACCGACTTACCGAAGCCGGGGCCCTTGGCGCAGACGTCGCAGACGGCAGCCATAGTCGCGAGCTCCTTCATGTCATGTTCGGACGCTGCTCGAATAAACAGCGAGTCCGGAAACGTAATGTCTGGGGACGTGCCTGCCAGCGAATCGCTAGCGAACGCGTTTCTGATACCTGATAAGGATCAGTGCCCGCGTCGGGCAACCGCACAAGAGTAACCGCCCCCCAACTGCCATGTCCAATTGCCCCCCGTTCGGCGCTGGGTGAACACGGGCGAACGGCAGGTGACGGCGGGGTGTCGGTGTTCCCGACTAGGCTGGCGGCCGGATCGTAAGGTCGGGAAATGCGGCGGAAGGACGGTGACGGTGCCCGCGGTTGGGGACGTGCTCGACGGTGCTGCGCTGCTGCGCTGGGGGCAGGGCTGCCTACACGCCCTGGAACGCCACCGTGACGAGATCAACGCGCTGAACGTATTCCCGGTCGCCGACTCCGACACCGGCACCAATCTCTTCAGCACCATGCGCGCCGCCGTGCGCGCGGCCGAATCCCTCGCCGCCGACCGGTCCCGCGGCGGCGACCGGTCAGCGGCCGACCAGGCTGTGGGCGAGACCACGTCAGTTGTGGCAGGTCGGCGCGCCGAACGGGATTCCGGCGTCGTGAGTGCACCGAATTCGGATGCCGAGAGCGCTGAGCAGGTCAGGTCCGCCGATGCGGTACTGAATGCGCGGTTGTCGGCGCAGGAGGTTGCCGGAGCCATGGCTCGGGCGGCGACGATCGGGGCGCGAGGCAATTCGGGAATCATCTTGTCGCAGGTGCTGCGTGGCGTGGCCGAGGCGGTGTGTGACGGGCCGCTCGATGAACAGACATTGCGGGAAGGGCTGCGGCGAGCGGCGCTGCTGGTGCGGGAGGCGCTGAGTTCTCCGGTCGAGGGGACCATGCTCACCGTGCTCGATTGTGCGGCCGAGCGCGCTGCCGACTGCTCGGAGCGCACGCTGGTCGCGGTGGCGCTGGCGGCGGCTGACGGTGCGGCCAAGGCGCTCGGGGAGACGCCGGGGCAGCTCGGAGTATTGCGGCAGGCCGGGGTTGTGGACGCGGGCGCGCGGGGACTGCTGGTCCTCTTGGACGAGTTGGTGACCACGACCGGTGGGCAGCCGGTGGCCCGGCCCGCATATGTGAGGAATGGCGAGCGCGGGGCGCGCCCCGGGGATGGCATGAGTGGGATGGTCGCCGACTCGACCCGTGCAACGACCACGAATGCGGACGGTGGTGCCGCCGGCGCGACCTGGAGCGTGGGGACAGCGGCCGGTGCGAGTGCCGCGACGGCAGGTGCGGCGGCCGCGCATGCGCAGAATGCCGGTGGGGCGATGGGGGCCCCGAATGCGTTGGGGCCGAGCGGGATCGGGGTGCGGGGCGGCGGTCCCGGAGGTGGCGAGCATGAGACGGTGGAGGGGTTCGGTGGGGGGTATGCGCCGCAGTATGAGGTGATGTATCTGCTGAGTGGGACCGATGAGCAGCGGGTTGCCCGGTTGCGGGAACAGCTTGACGGGCTGGGGGATTCGGTTGTCGTCGTGGGGGACGGGGGCGGGATCTGGTCGGCGCATGTGCACTGTGCGGATGCGGGGGCGGCGGTGGAGGCCGGGCTGGCGGCGGGGTGGGTGAGCGGGATTCGGATCGAGACGCTGGCGGTGTCGGCGCATGCGCCGGGCGGGCCGGGCGAGCGGGGAATTCTCGCGGTGGCCTCGGGGGCGGGGGCGGTGCGCCTGTTCGAGGATGCGGGGGCCGAGGTGCTCGAGGGGGAGGTGACGGCCCAGGCGCTGCTGGCCGGGATTCGGCGACTGCCCCATCGTGAGGTGCTGGTGCTGCCGAACGGCGCCCTGCCCGCACACGAGTTGATGGCGGTGAGTGTGGCCGCGCGCGACGGGAATCGCGATGTGCTCATGCTGCCGAGCGCCTCGATGGTGCAGGGGCTGGCGGCGCTGTCCATGCACGACGGTGGGCGGATCGCGGCCGACGATGTCTTCGCCATGTCCGAGGCGGCCGCCGGAACCCGCTGGGGCGCTTTGCGAATCGCGCCGGAGCGCGCGCTCACGATTGTCGGCACCTGCGAGGCGGGTGACGGGCTGGGGCTCGTCGGGCACGATGTCGTGGTCATCGATTCGGATGTGGCCTCCGCGGGATGCACCCTGCTGGACCGAATGCTCGGTCTCGGTGGGGAATTGGTGACCATGCTCATCGGTGCGGAAGCGCCGCAGGGACTTTCGGAAGAATTGGCCGAGCACGTCGGCGCCACGTTCCCGGGTGTCGAGGTGGTGGTGTATCCCGGTGGTCAGGCCGGTGATCTGGTGCAGATCGGGGTGGAATAGGTGGCGACACTGGGTGATCGGCTCGACCATGTGCTCGGCGTGAAGGCCGCCGAACCGCTGGCCGAGGCGTTCGATATGAGCACCGTCGAGGACCTGCTACGGCACTATCCGCTGCGCTATGCCACGCAGGGGCAGCCGCTCACCGAGGAGGCGCCGGAGGAGGGCCAGCACATCACGGTCATGGGCCGGGTCACCAAAACCGACCTGCGCCCCATGAAGAATCGGCGCGGCAGCCTGCTGAAGGTGAGCCTGGACACCGGCTCCGCGAAGCCGATCGAGGTCACCTTCTTCAATGGCGACAAGGTCCGCCACCTCGTGAAGGAGGGGGTGCGCGCCATGATGTCCGGCACCGTGCACTGGTGGCGCCCGGACCGCTGGAACCTCTCGCATCCGGACTATCTGATCCTGCCCGACAAGGGCGACGGCTCGGTCGAGAGCCTCACCTCGGTGCGCGGCGGCGGCGCCCTGCGCGGCCTGGCGCAGAGCGCGAAAGGCGCCGGGGGCGTGGATATCTCGTTCTTCGAGCGGGAGTTCATCCCGGTGTACCCGGCCACCGCCAAGGTGCAGAGCTGGGATCTGCTGCGCTGTGTGCGGCAGGTGCTCGATCAGCTCGACCCCATAGAGGATCCGCTGCCCGAGGACCTGCGCGCCGAACATGGACTGGTGCCGGTCTCCGACGCGCTGCGGCTCATCCACCTACCCGAGAGCAAGTCCGATATCGAAGAGGCCAGGGGCCGGCTGCGTTTCGACGAAGCCCTGGCCCTGCAACTGGTGCTGGCCGAGCGCCGGCATCAGGCGGAGGGTCGCACCGCGAAGGCGAGCCTGCCGCGCACCGACGGCATTGCCGCGGCCTTCGACAAGCGACTGCCGTTCGAGCTGACCGAGGGTCAGCAGACCGTCATCGAGGAGATCTCCGCCGATCTGTCGCGCACCCATCCCATGCACCGGCTGCTGCAGGGCGAGGTGGGTTCCGGCAAGACCATCGTCTCCCTGCTCGCCATGCTGCAGGTGGTCGACAACGGTCAGCAGTGCGCGCTGCTCGCTCCGACGGAAGTCCTTGCCTCCCAGCACTATCGGTCGCTGAAGAATATGCTCGGTGATCTCGGCAATGCCGGTGAACTGGGTGCGTCCGATATCGCCACCAAGGTGGTGCTGGTGACCGGCTCCATGTCGGTGGGCCAGAAGCGGGCCGCGCTGCTGGACGCCGTCACCGGTGAGGCGGGCATCCTCATCGGCACGCACGCCCTCATCCAGGATTCGGTGGAGTTCTTCGACCTCGGCATGGTGGTGGTCGACGAACAGCACCGCTTCGGCGTGGAACAGCGAGATGCCCTGCGCGCCAAGGCCAAGAACGGCATCAGTCCGCATCTGCTGGTCATGACCGCCACCCCCATTCCGCGCACCATCGCCATGACCACCCTCGGCGACCTGGAGACCTCCACCCTCACCCAGCTGCCGAGCGGCCGCTCACCCATCACCTCGAAGGTGGTGCCCGCCAAGGCGAAACCGTCCTGGGTGGATCGCGCGTGGGAGCGCATCCACGAGGAGGTGCAGGCGGGCCGCCAGGCGTACGTGGTGTGCTCCCGCATCGGTGACGAGGAGGAGAACGGCAAGACCAAGGGCCGCAAGGCGAAATCCGAGGAAGAGAAGGAAGGCCCCACCACCCACTCCGCCGTCGACATCTACGAGATGCTCAGCACCGGCGCGCTGAAGGATCTGCGCATCGGCCTGCTGCACGGCCGTCTCCCCTCGGACGAGAAGGACCGCGTCATGCGGGCTTTCAACGATGCCGAGATCGATGTGCTGGTCTGCACCACCGTCGTCGAAGTCGGCGTGGACGTCCCGAACGCGACCGTCATGGTGATCGTGGACGCCGACCGCTTCGGCGTGAGTCAGCTGCATCAGCTCCGCGGCCGTGTCGGCCGCGGCAAACATCCGGGCCTCTGCCTGCTCATTACCGAATCCGGCCCCGTGGGAACGGCAATGGCCCGCCTGGAAGCGGTGGCCGGCACCACCGACGGCTTCGAACTGGCAGTCCTGGACCTGCGCCAGCGCCGCGAAGGCGACGTCCTCGGCTCCGCCCAATCCGGCACCGCCCGCAGCCTCCGCCTCCTGTCGCTCCTGGACGACCTCGAAGTAATCACCGCCGCACAGCAATTGGCCCGCGAGGTAGTCACCGCCGACCCCGGCCTGCAAAAACACCCCGGCCTGGCCAGCATGATGACCGCCGCCGTAGACGGCGAACGCCTGGAGTATCTGGCCAAGTCCTAACCCGCCGCAGTTGGTGCCGACTGCGCCTGCCGACCGGCAGGACGCTGCGGCGAGTGGGCCCTCATGGTGGCGACACGCCGGAAACGCCACCGCGAGCGCCCACTCGGCGAGAGGCAGGCGACGTGCCCGGCGCGGCGTCTTTTCGCACTTCCCTCTACGGAACAGGCTGTCTCTCAGCCGAACAGCGCTTAGAAGTGTTGTTCGATCTGGAGGCCGGCTGTTCGGTGTAGGGGCGGGCTGTGCGATTGTCGTGGTGCGGCGGACTACTGGGGGAGGCGGGGGTAGGGGAGGTCGCTGCTGGTGTTTTCGGTGATGGCCAGGGGGCGGCCTATTTGGGGGAAGGCGCGCTGGGAGCAGCTGGGGCGTTCGCAGACCTTGCAGCCGGCGCCGATGGGGATGGCCGTGGTGGGGTCTTCGAGTTGCAGGCCGCGGGAGTAGGCGAGGCGGTCGGCGTATTCGATATCGCAGCCCAGGCCGATGGCGAATTCTTTTCCGGCGGTGCCGAATCCGGTCGGGGTGGGGGTGGTGGTGCGGGCGATCCACAGGTAGCGGCGGCCGTCGGGCATGGCGGCGACCTGGGTCAGCATGCGGCCGGGGTGGGCGAAGGCCTCGTGCACCACCCAGAGCGGGCAGCTGCCGCCGACTCTGGAGAAATGGAATGCGGTGGCGGACTGGCGTTTCGAGATGTTTCCGGCGCGGTCGGTGCGGACCAGAAAGAAGGGCACCCCGCGCTGGCCCTGCCGCTGAAGAGTGCTGAGCCGATGGCAGATGGTTTCGAAGCCGACCTCGAAACGCAGGCTGAGCAGGTCGATATCGTAATGTAGCTCTTCGGCCGAACGCAGGAATTTGCTGTACGGCAGCACCAGTGCGCCGGCGAAGTAGTTGGCCAGCCCGACACGAGCGAGGGTGCGGGATTCTCCTGCGAGCGAAGGGGTTTCGTCCAGCACCTCGTCGAGCAGATTGCCGTGCAACAGGAATGCGAGGGTGGACGCGATCTGGAAGGCGCGCTGCCCCGGCCGGAGTCTTCGGGCGAGCGTGAGCGTGCGGGTTTCCGGTTCGTAGTGGCGTTTGGGCACATTCGGGTCGGCCCCGTCGCCACGCACCAGGACGGTGACGCCCGCGCGCTCCTCGGCCACCCGCGCCAGCTGCCGGTCCAGCGAGCCGATGGTGAGCCCGCAGTCGTCGAACAATCGCTCGGCCGCGAGGTCCAGCTGGGCAATGTGATTGTGATGGTCGTAGAAGAAGTCGCGCACGTCCTCGTACGGCATCGGCACGCCCGGAGCGCCGGTCGGCGTGGCGACCTTGGCGGAGAGCAGATCCAGTTGATCGGTGGCCGCCCGTAGTCGGCGGTGCATGGCCACAACGATTTTCGAGACCTCCGGCATGCGGGTCGCCAAATCCTCGACCTCGGCGACCGGCGCGGCATTGCCGCCCGCGGCCTCCACCAGAATCTCGTGTAGGTCCGAGACGAGGCGGGCATCGGAATCCGCGGCGAAGAACTGCACATCCAGATCGAAGGTGGAGTTCAGTTTGAGCAGCACCGGAATGGTCAGTGGCCGCTGATCTCGCTCGAGCTGGTTGAGGTAGCTGGGCGAGAGATCCAGGGATTTGGCCAAGGCCGCCTGGGTCATCCGCCGTTCCTCGCGCAACCGTCGTAGTCGGGCACCCGCATACATCTTGCGCACAATGCGAGATGCTACCGATCAGGCTTTGCAATCATCGCAATATGGAGGTACTTGTCCGCATTTCTTATTGCTGCATGGGATTTCGCGGTCGCGCTCCGACTGCGTAGCATGCGAATTCGGCAATTCGGGCCGTTGTCCACCGCGGCCTCATCGTACGCGGGCCCCGCGTTCGCCGCGGCTGAACCGCAGGCCGATGCGGTAGCGCGAGCGGCCGTTTCAGGTCAGCAACACGTGAACCTGAAGTTCGCCGACGAGGAAGCCGAGCGCCGCGCCGATAGCCACCAGTTTCCACTCGTCCTGTTTGAACGCGGGGCGCAGCAGGCCCTCGTACTCGTCGTCGCTGAGTTGCTCGGTCTTCTCGATGACCAGGCTGCGCACGTCCAGGGCCTCGATGGCATGCCGGTCGAAGCCCGAATTCGCCGCGGCCCGCACGTGATCGAGTACGAAGGTCACGGCATCGCGCTGCAGGGCGGTGTAGCTCTCGCGCGCGACCATGAGCATGAGCGGTTTGGCCGGGCCGGTTTGCAGGTCGAGGAATTCGGTGATGTGATGATCGAGGATCGAAGCCAACCGGTCGGCCCGCTCTCCGTTGAGCACCGCCTCCAGAATGCGTGCGGGGGTGAGGATTTCGGTTGCGATGAGATCGCCGTAGTCAGTGCAGACCTCGTCGCGGCGCTTGTGGAACAGGCCCTGCCAGCGCAGCGGTCCGATACCGACCGGACGGATCGGCCGGAAGATCATCTGCAGGGCCAGCCAGTCGGTGACCAATCCGGTGAAACCGCCGAAAGCGGGCATGAGCCAGGAGGAATGGGTGAACGCCCAGGTGATCATCTGCACAAAACCGAGCACCGTGCCGAAGATCAGCCCCGAGCGCACGATGAACCGCAGTTCATTGCGGCCGACCCGGCGCACCATCTCCACCAGCAGCGACTTATCGTCCACCAGCGCGCTGATGGCCATCCCGCGCAGATCCATCACCTGATCGAGATTGGTGCGCAGATCGACGACGATATCCGCGATGAGCTGCGGCAGATCCCGTTGTGCGCGTTCGATGATGGCGCGCCGGCCCGCCTCCGGCATGTTCACCCACAGCCGTGGCTGATACTTCATCATCATCTCGCGCACCATGTAGTCCACGCCCGCGTTCAGGGGTTCGCGCAGGCGGGTGGTCAGTTCGGCGATATCGATGCGGGCGATGATGTCCTGTGGATCGATGAGCTTGCCGAACATGAGGTCGACCGCGATGGTCGCCATGCGCGGCGCGGAGCGCGGAATGACGCCCTGCCAGCCCAACCACGGTGGGATGCCGCGGAATTCGAGCGGATACATGAGCATCTGCACGGCGACGATTTTGGTCACCCAGCCGATGAGCGCGGCGACGAGCGGAATCGAACAGTACAGCAGCCAGTGGTCGGCGAAATCCGCGATCACGACGGTTCAGACTCCTCGGTGCGACTATTCGAATAGAATGATTCGGTTATTCGTATCGAGAGGCTAGGAGACGCACGTGCCCGCTGGCAAGACGGAGAGCTCGCCGCCTACCCAGCGCGTCATCTCCATCGTGGAACTGCTCGCGGCACAGCAGCACACCCTCACCTCCGCCGAAATCGCCGACAGTCTCGATCTCAACCGTTCCACCGCCGGGGCGATTCTGTCCGCGCTCGCCGAACGCGGGTGGGTGCGGCGGCTGCCCGATCTGACCTACCAACTCGGCCCGGCCGTCGCCGCGCTCGGCCGGCGGGTCGCCGATTCCCGTGGTGATCGGATCTGGCTGAACGAAGAATTGGAGCGACTGGCCGCGCGGGTCGACTGCGGCGCCGCGCTGACCGCTGTCGCCGGTGAACGCATCGAGTTCGTCGCGGTGACCCGTGATCGGCTCACCGTGGGTATCGAAGCCGGTGCGCGCATCCCCCTGCGGGCGCCCGCGGGCGCGGCGATCATCGCCCACTCCAGCGCTGCGCGCCAACAGGATTGGCTGCAGACTCGCGGACCCGAACGCCGCGAGGAATACCGGGACGTGCTGTCCACCCTGCGCACCACCGGCAATTGCGCCTGGCGGCTGGAACCCGACAGCATGCCCACCGTCCGGGTGCTCTCCGAGGTCGCCGATCACCTCGCCGATCACCCCGCGAGCAAGGATCTGCGCGGCCGGGTGCTCGCCCAGCTCGGCACCATTATCGGCAGCGCCTACGACCAGGCGACGCTCGACGCGGAGATCCCGCTGCCGATCAGCTATATGAGCGCACCGGTATTCGGCGGCGGCGGCCGTGCGGTCATGGAACTCCAGATCGGCCCGCTCCGAATGGATGTCACCCGCGACGAGCGCCGCCGCTACCTCGCCGAACTGGCCACCGCCGCCCGCCGCATCGGCGACGGTGTCAACAGTAAGAACCACGCCGGCACCTGATCGCTAGGTCGGAGCGGCCACGCCGAATCGGATTCCCCTGGCCTCCTTGCCTATCGAGGTGAGGAAGATGACGGCCACCAGGACCGGGATGATGGTCGCGGCGAGGGCGAAGGGGTAGCCGTGTGATTCGGCGAGGCGTTCCTGGATGGGCAGATTCAGCGAGGCCAGCAGGTTGCCGAGCTGGTAGGTGACGCCGGGGTAGAAACCGCGGATCGCGTCGGGTGACATCTCGGTGAGATGGGCGGGGATGACGCCCCAGGCGCCCTGCACCATGAGCTGCATCAGGAACGCACCGAGGCAGAGCATGGCCGCGGTGTGCGAGTAGGCCCACAGCGGCACGATCGGCAATCCGAGCAGAGCGCAGAAAATGATGGTGTAGCGGCGGCCGTACCGCTGCGACAACGTGCCGAAGACCAGGCCGCCGATGATCGCGCCGATGTTGTAGATCACCGCGATCCATTTGGCGGTGACGGTCGAGAGCCCCGCACCGCCGTGCTGGGTGGCCGAGAGGAAGGTCGGATACACGTCCTGGGTGCCGTGGCTCATCCAGTTGAACGCTGTCATGAGCAGCACCAGATAGATGAAGCGGCGCACGATGACCGGGTTGGTCACGATGTCGCGGAACGAGGTCGTGGTGACGCGCAGCTTCTCCTGCGCGGCCTCCCACACCTCGGACTCACGCACCCGGGTGCGCAGAATCAGGATGATGAGCGCGGGAATGATCGACAGCGCGAACAGCCAGCGCCACGACAGGCCGAGCCAATTCGACACCAGCAGTGAGGCGAGCGAGGCCAGCAGGTACCCGAACGAGTAGCCCTCCTGCAGCAATCCGGAGAAGAACCCGCGCCGCTCCGCCGGAATCTTCTCCATGGCCAGCGCCGCGCCGAGACCCCACTCACCGCCCATGCCGATCCCGTAGAGCATGCGCAGAATCACCAGCACGGTGAAGTTCGGCGCGAATGCGCAGAGGAAGCCGACCACCGAGTACACGGCCACATTCACCATGAGGGGAACGCGCCGCCCGATCCGGTCGGCCCACAATCCGAAGAGCAGCGCCCCCACCGGACGCATGATGAGCGTGGCCGTGGTGATGAAGGCGACCTCACCCTTGGACTTGCCGAAACTCGTGGCGATATCGGCGTAGACGAAGATCACGATGAAGTAGTCGAAGGCGTCCATGGTCCAGCCGAGCTGGGCGGCGATGAACGAATTACGTTGGTCCGCAGTGAGTTTTGTCCTCGGTACCGTCGTCATGATTCCCCTTGTCATCCGCCGACCACGCCTCGGCGACAAGAACCCGACCGGTTCGGAAATCACCCGAGACAGCAAGCGCATCCATACTGGCCCGTTCCCGCCGATCTTGTCGGACCTTCGCCGACATTCCAGGTCAGCACGGTGTGCCCGCGGCGAAAAGAGCCCGCAGCCGGATGACTGCGGGCCCTTTTCGGTGGGTCGGACTATGGGCGAATCAGCGCACCGCGCGGGCCGCTTCGACCAGATTGCGGAGTGAGGCTTCGACCTCGGCGGGGCCGCGGGTCTTGAGACCGCAGTCCGGGTTCACCCAGAGGCGTTCCGCGGGAACCGCTTTCAGGGCCTCGCGCAGGGAGGTGGTGATTTCATCGACCTCCGGGACGCGCGGGGAATGGATGTCGTAGACGCCGGGGCCGACACCGAGGGCGAAGCCGGCGGCATTGAGATCGTCGAGAACCTCCATATGCGAGCGGGCCGCCTCGATGGAGGTGACGTCGGCGTCGAGCGCGGCGATGGCCCCGATGACCTCGCCGAACTCGGAATAGCAGAGGTGCGTGTGGATCTGGGTGGCATCCGAGACGCCGGAGGTGGCGAGCCGGAAGGCGGCGACCGCCCACGCCAGATACTGCTGCTTGGCATCGGCGCGCAGCGGCAGCAGCTCGCGCAGGGCGGGCTCGTCGACCTGGATGACCCGGATGCCCGCCGCCTGCAGATCCACCGTCTCGTCACGAATCGCGAGCGCCACCTGGCGGGCGGTGTCCTCGATCGGCTGGTCGTCGCGCACGAACGACCACGCGAGAATGGTCACCGGACCGGTCAGCATGCCCTTGACCGGCTTATCGGTGAGCGACTGCGCGTATTCGATCCACTCGACCGTCATCGGATTCGGGCGTGTCACATCGCCGTACAGGATCGGCGGGCGCACGCAGCGGGTGCCGTAGGACTGCACCCAGGCGTTCGCGGTGGCGTGGAAGCCTGTCAACTGTTCGGCGAAGTACTGCACCATGTCATTGCGCTCCGGCTCGCCGTGCACCAGCACGTCCAGGCCCAGCTTCTCCTGTAGCGCAATGACATCGGCGATCTCGGCGCGCATGCGATCGCGGTACTGTTCGGCCGTGATCGTGCCCTTGGTGAAGGCGGCGCGGTCCTTGCGGATCGCGGTCGTCTGCGGATAGGAGCCGATCGTGGTGGTCGGCAGCAGCGGCAGATGCAGCCGTTCCTGCTGCAGCACACGGCGATCCGCGGCCGGAGCGCGGTGGGTGGCGGACTCGCCGAGCGCGCTGAGGCGGGCTCGCACGGTGTCATTGCGCAATCGGGGGTCGGTGGCGCGGGCGGCGAGAGCCGCACGGGCAGCGGCCAATTCGCCGGACACGGCCTCGGTGCCCTCGTGCAGTGCGGTGGCCAGCAGGCGCACCTCGGCGACCTTCTCGGCGCCGAATGCGAGCCACGAGCGCAGCGCCGCATCGATATCGGTTTCCGCCGCAAGCGAATACGGCACATGCAGCAGCGAGCACGAGGTCGACACCACCAGCGCGCCGGTGCTGCCGAGCAGCGTGCCCAGCACGGCGAGCGCGCGATCGGCATCGGTGCGCCACACATTGCGGCCGTCCACCACACCGGCCACGACCAGCTTGCCCGCGAGCGCCGGGATCGCCGCAATGGCATCCACGGTGGCCCCGGTGGTGAGATCCAGGGCTATGCCTTCGACCCCGGTCGCCGCCAGCACCCGCAGAGCCGTACCGGGACGGCCGAAGTAGGTGGCCACCAGCACGGCGGGCCGATCGGCGAGCGCCGACAGCTCCTCGTACACCCGGCTCGCGACGGCGAGCTCGGCCTCGGTCAGATCGGTGACCAGCACCGGCTCATCGAGCTGCACCCACTGCGCGCCCGCCGCGGCGAGCGCGCCCAGCAGCTCGGCGTACAGCGGCAGCAGGGCGTCGATGCGCCGCAGCGGATCGCCCTCGGCATCCTTGGCCAGCTTCAGGAAGGTGAGCGGTCCGATGACCACCGGACGGGCGGGCACACCGAGCTCCTGCGCCTCGCGCAGCTCGGCGAGGATCTTCGCCGCGTTCAGCGTGAACTCGGTGTGCGCGCCGAACTCCGGCACCAGGTAGTGGTAGTTGGTGTCGAACCACTTGGTCATTTCCAGGGGTTCGACCGAATCATTGCCGCGTGCGGCCGCGAAGTAGCGATCCAGCGGATCGGCGATACCGGCGACCCGCGGCGGCAGTGCGCCGAACATGGCCGCGGTATCCAGCATCTGGTCGTAATAGGAGAAGGTGCCGACCGGAATCGAATCCAGTCCGGCCGCGACGAGCTCGGTGAGCTGGGCCCGGCGCAGTTCCGCGGCGACCGCGTGCAGTTCGTCCGCGCCGCTGCGCCCGGCCCAGTAGGACTCGGTCGCGCGCTTGAGCTCACGGTTCGGCCCGATCCGGGGCAGGCCGAGAACTGTTGCGGTGAAAGGGGAATTGTTGGTCACGGCTGTGCTCCAAGTGTTCCATTGCCACTGGTCGACGCCACAGGTGAGCACGAACGCTGGAGTCCCCGAGGGCGCCGTCGACGCGGCGTGCGGGAAATCCGGTCCGTCCACCCAGTCCACGAGGCGGAGACCGCCGGATACGGCGTATCCGGCGCATTCGGCAGGTCTTCGGACTCGCAGGCACCGGCCTCTCGGCCGACCTAGTGGCCGTCGCTTCCCAGGGATGAACCCAGTGCTTCTGACGGCGGTCGTTCCTGCATACCGCTGCGGGACAGTGCCGGATTCTCACCAGCTTCCCTCTCACCTCTCCACTCGAATCGAGTGGAGCGGCTTCGACGCGCGGCGCGAGGGGCGGAGGCTTCCGGCACCTGCACCGGGCGAACCGATTGCACTGTGAGCATATCGGCTCTGTCGAGCCGCCCGGCGCGGGGCGACGGTCCGCTGTTACCGGTGGGTAAATCGATGCGGCTCTGCGGGGCGGCTCTTCACTGCCTTCGGTTAGCAAGGAAGCGAACCCGGACGGCTCTGACCCGTGGACCTCACAGAAACGCATGTTGCCAGGTGATGAACACAAATTCGCAACCGACCGGTCTGTGACTGTGAAGATTGCTGCGAAGATGACTTCGATGCCCGCCGGGCATACCGGGGCAGGTACCTTAGGCGAATGTTCTCCAAAGTCCTGGTCGCCAACCGCGGCGAGATCGCCATTCGCGCATTCCGCGCGGCCTACGAACTCGGCATCGGCACTGTCGCGGTGTTTCCGCACGAGGACCGCAACTCGGTCCATCGTTTGAAGGCCGACGAGGCGTACCAGATCGGGGAGCCCGGACATCCGGTACGGGCGTACCTGTCCATTGCGGAGATCATCAGTGCGGCCAAGTCCGCCGGCGCCGATGCCATCTATCCCGGTTACGGATTTCTTTCCGAGAACCCGGATTTGGCGGCAGCCTGTGCGGCGGAGGGCATCACCTTCGTCGGGCCGTCGGCGCATGTGCTCGAGTTGACCGGTAACAAGGCGCGGGCGATCGCCGCCGCCAAGGCTGCCGGACTGCCGGTGCTCGCCTCCAGTGAGCCGTCCTCGGATGTGGACGAATTGGTCGCCGCTGCCGAGAGCATGCACTTCCCGCTCTTCGTGAAGGCTGTCGCCGGTGGTGGCGGGCGCGGTATGCGCCGGGTCGCCGACAAGGCGCAGTTGCGTGAGGCCATCGAAGCCGCCGCACGTGAGGCGGAGTCGGCGTTCGGCGATGCGACGGTGTTCCTCGAGCAAGCGGTGATCAATCCCCGCCATATCGAGGTGCAGATCCTCGCCGACCAGCAGGGCAATGTCATCCATCTGTACGAGCGGGACTGCTCGTTGCAGCGGCGGCATCAGAAGGTGATCGAGATGGCGCCCGCGCCGAATCTGGATCCCGCACTGCGGGCACGGATTTGCGCCGACGCGGTGGCGTTCGCCAAGGAGATCGACTACAGCTGCGCGGGCACTGTGGAGTTCCTTCTCGATGAGCGTGGCAATCATGTTTTCATCGAGATGAATCCGCGTATTCAGGTGGAGCACACGGTGACCGAAGAGATCACCGATGTGGATCTGGTGCAGTCGCAGATGCGGATCGCGGCGGGGGAGACCCTGGAAGATCTTGGGCTGAGCCAGGATTCGATCGTCATCCGCGGCGCGGCCCTGCAGTGCCGCATCACCACCGAGGACCCGGCCAACGGGTTCCGTCCCGATACCGGCCGTATTACCGGATACCGCAGCCCCGGTGGCGCGGGCGTCCGCCTGGACGGCGGTACCAATGTCGGCGCCGAGGTCGGTGCGTACTTCGACTCCATGCTGGTGAAGCTCACCTGCCGTGGCCGCGACTTCCAGACCGCCATGGCCCGCGCCCGGCGTTCGGTGGCCGAGTTCCGTATTCGTGGCGTCACGACCAATATTCCGTTCCTGCTGGCGGTGCTCGACGACCCGGACTTCCGGGCCGGACGCGTCACCACCTCGTTCATCGATGAGCGCCCGCAGCTGCTGACGCTGAAGAGCTCCGCCGACCGCGGCACCAAGATCCTGAACTACCTGGCCGACGTCACGGTGAACAAGCCGCACGGCACCCGGCCGACCAAGCTGTACCCGCACGACAAACTGCCCCCCATCGACACCACCGTGCCGCCGCCGGCCGGATCCCGGCAGCGACTGCTGGAACTGGGGCCGGAAGGGTTCGCCCGGGCACTGCGTGCGCAGCAGGGGGTGGCGGTCACCGATACCACCTTCCGTGACGCGCACCAGTCGCTGCTGGCCACCCGGGTGCGGACCAATGGCCTGCTGGATGTAGCGGGGCATGTCGCGCGCTTGACGCCGGAGCTGCTGTCCATCGAATGCTGGGGTGGCGCAACCTATGACGTGGCGCTGCGGTTCCTGTACGAGGACCCGTGGGAGCGTCTCGCCGCATTGCGTGAGGCCGTCCCCAATATCAATCTGCAGATGCTGCTGCGCGGTCGTAATACCGTCGGCTACACGCCGTACCCCGAAAAGGTCACGCGCGCTTTCGTTTCCGAAGCCACCGCGACGGGCATCGACATCTTCCGCATCTTCGACGCGCTCAACAATGTCGATCAGATGCGCCCGGCGATCGACGCGGTATGCGAAACCGGCACTGCCGTAGCGGAAGTCGCCATGAGCTACACCGGCGACCTGTCCGATCCGAACGAGAACCTCTACACCCTCGACTACTATCTCAAGCTCGCCGAGCAGATCGTCGAGGCCGGGGCGCACATCATCGGTATCAAGGACATGGCGGGCCTGCTGCGTGCACCGGCCGCCGCGACCCTGGTGACCGCGCTGCGGCGGGAATTCGACCTGCCGGTCCATGTGCACACCCACGACACCCCGGGCGGCCAGCTGGCCACCTATCTGTCGGCCTGGCAGGCCGGAGCGGACGCTGTCGACGGTGCGAGTGCGCCGATGGCCGGTACGACCAGTCAGCCCGCGCTGTCGGCAATCGTTGCGGCAGCGGCGAATTCACCGCACGACACCGGGTTGAGCCTGCAGAACGTGTGCGATCTCGAGCCGTACTGGGAGTCGCTGCGCAAGGTGTACGGGCCGTTCGAATCCGGACTGCCGGGCCCGACGGGCCGCGTGTACACCCACGAGATTCCGGGCGGTCAGCTGTCGAACCTGCGGCAGCAGGCCATCGCATTGGGTCTGGGCGATCAATTCGAGGAGGTCGAAGCCAAATACGCTGCGGCCGACCGTCTTCTGGGCCGTCTGGTGAAGGTCACCCCGTCTTCGAAGGTCGTCGGCGATCTGGCCCTCGCCCTGGTCGGCAGCGGCGTCGATGTCGAGGACTTCGCTTCCGATCCGGGCCGCTACGACATTCCGGATTCGGTAATCGGTTTCCTGCGTGGTGAACTCGGCACTCCGGCCGGTGGCTGGCCCGAGCCGTTCCGCACCCGCGCGCTCGCGGGCCGTGGCCCGGCCAAGCCGGAAACCCAGCTCACCGCTGCCGACGAAGCGGGCCTCGCCGGCAGCTCCGAAGAGCGGCGCGGGACGCTGAACCGGCTGCTGTTCCCCGCCCCGACCGCCGAATTCCTCGCGCACCGTGAGAAGTTCGGCGACACCACCGGCCTGTCCGCCAACCAGTTCTTCTACGGCCTCCGCCACGACGAAGAACATCGCGTCCAGCTGGACAAGGGCGTCACCCTGCTCATCGGCCTCGAAGCCATCTCCGAGCCCGACGAGCGCGGTATGCGTACGGTCATGTGCATCCTCAACGGCCAGCTCCGGCCGATCACCGTGCGGGACCGCTCCATCGCCAGTGAGGTCCCGACCGCCGAGAAGGCCGACAAGAACAATGCCGGTCATATCGCCGCGCCGTTCGCCGGCGTGGTCACCCTCGCTGTCTCCGAAGGTGATTCGGTCACGGCGGGCGACACCATCGGCACCATCGAGGCCATGAAGATGGAAGCCGCCATCACCGCCCCGCGGGCCGGCACGGTGCGCCGGGTCGCCATCAGCAAGGTCCAGCAGGTCGAAGGCGGGGATCTGCTGGTGGACGTGAACATCACCGAGACAGCGGCCGAATGACCCGGATCATCGGAGGCACCGCGGGCGGACGCCGACTACGCGTCCCGCCCGCGGGCACCCGCCCCACCTCGGACCGCGTCCGCGAGGCGCTCTTCAATGTGCTCGTGTCCCGCATGGATTTCGACGACATCCGCGTCCTGGACCTGTACGCCGGCTCCGGCGCGCTCGGACTGGAAGCCCTGTCCCGTGGCGCATCCCACGCCCTGCTGGTCGAAGCCGACCGCAAGGCCGCCACCGTGATTCGCGGCAATATGACCGACCTCGGTCTCCCCGGCGCGGACCTGCGCGCCAATACGGTCGCCGCCCTGCTCGGTCGCAGCGCAGTGGGCGTCGGCGCATCCTCACCGGCAGGCGGCCCCTACGACCTGGTCTTCTCCGACCCGCCCTACGACCTCGACGTCGCCGAGGTGGAGGACGACCTGCGCGCCCTCGTGGAAGGCGGCTGGCTGCATCCCGAAGCCCTCGTCGTCGTGGAACGCTCCACCCGTTCCCCCGAATTGAAATGGCCTGAGGGCTTCACACCCCTGAAATCCCGCACCTATGGCGAAACCCGCCTGGATCTCGCCGAATACGAGCCGTAAACAAGATCACCAGGAATTGACGGCGGCATTGCGTGAGTAGCCGCCGCGTCAGTTCCTGGTCGACGGCCATCACCGGCTCCGATCAGCCATGACGGACATGTCGTTTTTGGCGGGCGCTCGTAGTGGCGTTTCGCGGGTGTCAGCCGGTGCGGGCGCCTACTCCGGCGGCGAGTCCGCAGGGGTGGGGACGGGCGCGCTGCGGTAGCGTGCGGCCATGGCTGGAGCACTCTGCCCGGGGTCGTTCGACCCGGTGACCAATGGACATCTCGATGTGATCACGCGAGCGGCCGCGCAGTTCGATGAAGTTGTCGTGACAGTGACGATCAACCCGAACAAGAAGGGCATGTTCACCGTCGAGGAGCGGATGGAGATGATCCGGGAGGTCACCTCCGAACTGCCCAATGTGCGGGTGGAATCGTGGCAGGGCCTGACGGTGGATTTCGCTCGGGCACAGGGGATCACCGCGATCGTGAAGGGTCTGCGCGACGCCACCGACTTCGGGTACGAGATGCAGATGGCGCAGATGAACCGGAAGCTGTCGGGGGTCGACACCTTCTTCATCATCACCAACCCGCAGTACGGCTTCGTCTCCAGCTCGCTGGTGAAGGAGGTCGCCTCCTACGGCGGCGATATCGCGGATCTGCTGCCGCCGGCCGTGCACAAGCGGCTGCTCGAGCGTATTGGCGAACGCCGCGGCTGAACCGCACGGGCGTCCCCATCGCCCGCGCGGTCCTACTGCGTCGTGGCCCGCTGGAACTGGCTGTGCGGTATGTGCCCGACCAATTACGCGTGCGGGCCCGAACCGCCGTTCACGGTGACGCGCGCGAACCGAATGGCGTGATCTGCTTTCGCCCCGTCGTGCTCGTTCACGACGGGGCGAACCAGTAGCGATGGACGCGTCCACACCCAGTGCCTCACAGCGGGCGTACCAGGGCCTGGCGCGGTTCCGGGGCGGGTGCGGGTTCGATGCGGCCGTCGGCGCGCACCGAGCGCCCGCGGGCCAGGGCGGCGCGCAGGCGGCGGCCCGCCGCATCACCCTGCAGCTCGTTCCAGGTCCAGCGGACCACCTGGAAACCCAAGGCGCGCAGATAGTTCTCGCGGATCTGCTCGCGGCGGACGACATCGGCAGCGGTCTGACCGTGCCGCAGTAGTCGGCCGTACCGGATCGGCCCGTCGAATTCGCAGAGCACGCCCGCGCCCTCGTAGTAGAAGTCGACGCGGCCCACGAACCGGCCGTCGGGGGTCAGCACATTGCCCTGCGAGCGCGGGACGGGCAGACGCATACGGTGCAGCATCACCCGGCTCAGCGATTCGCCGATGCTCTGACTGCGCCCGTCCACCAGGGCGACCACCTCTTTGGCCTGCATGATGCCGTGCCGGCATTTGGCCTGCGCCAGTTCGGCTGTCAGCTCGGATGCGGTGATTCCGAAGGCTCCGGTGAGGGCGTCGCAGGCGACCACGGCCGCATCGAACGGCAGCGTGAGCGCCAGATCGACCACGGTGCGGGCGGGCGTGGTGACCAGCAGGCCGTCCACCTCCACCGCCGAATCTATGGGGGAGCCATACACTTTCGCGTACGGCCGAACGCGGCCGCCGCCACGGCGATTGCGGGTCACGCAGACTCGGTCCAGGGGTGTGCGCCAGAGGGTGGTGCCGTACAGGACGGCCGCCGACTGATGGCTCACCACAGTTGCTTCGGCCATCTCCGGCAGCACCGCTTCGATCAGCAGCCGATGCCGGTCCCGCCAGTTGCGCATCGCCGCGCCGGGCGCGGGCGCACCGCACCCCTCGAGCAGTCTGCGCGCCAATCTTTGCGGCGCACACTGGCGTCGGGAGCCGGCCTCCACTGCCTCACCACTCTGTCGATCAGGAGTCACTCGCCCTCCTTACGTGGACGCCCCCGCCGCCAACTGTGCTGAACACATGATCTGTCGACCCGGCCCAGCGGACGTTGCACACCGGGCCCGCGCGTATCCCGCCGTCCCCCAAGGCATCCATGCGATCGCCGCATCTTCGGAACCCCTTTCATTCGGTCGATGCTTGCTTTGACGCAGACACGCCCGAAGCGGTTCCCTACCTCCGGAAACAGCGAATCCTCGCACCCCCCGCCGGATTTCGGCCCGGTCGGCGAATGCGAGGATTCGGAAAGCTGGAATCAGAACACGCGGGAAATCAGAACACCCAGAGACGCAGCGTCAGGAAGCGGAAGGTGCCCACCGCCGCCGTGATCGCCAGTACCGCGGCGGCTTCCGCGAATCCGCCGAGCCCCGGTGCGGTATTGGTCAGGATCGCGAGCCCGCCCGAGGTGATGGCCAGACCCGCCAGTGCCAGCCCGCCGCCCTCGATCTGCGCGGTATGCCAGCGCACCCGCCCGGCCGCGTGGAAGGTCAGCCGCCGATGCAGTTCATTGGCTATCGCGGTGCTCACGATCGAGCCGGTCAGATTGGCAAGCTGTGGTCCCTCGCCGTAGAAGGCCAGGAACAGCAGCAGGTAGCCGACATTGCTGAGTCCGCCGACGAGTGCGAATCGAATGAGCTGGGCGAGGGCGTGGTCGCTGCGCAACCAGTCGCCGAGCTGTGCGGTCCAGCGTACGCCGGCTGTCCGGACGGCCTCGGTACCGGTGGCCACGGCTTCGGTCCCGTACGCGATCGCCTCGGTTCCGTATGAGTATGCGTCGGTGAGACCGGGGACGGGTGTCGCGCCCCGCTGCGGGATGTCCAGCACAGCCATGGTCTTTTCCCTCGAACACGTCGGGGTGCTCCGTTGCCCCGACCCAACACTTTTCTGCTACCTGAATTTAACATCAACTGGAGGGGTTTCCTCCACTTCTTTTCCGATGTGTGAAACAGCTCTCCGACACGCCGCGAACGAACCTTGTCCCCTGCGCGCAGGAGGGCAGACTTATACAAACGGAGGAGTCTCGCCGTTTAGTCCAGGCAGGAGAGTGGGGTAGCACATGTACCGCGTATTCGAAGCACTCGACGAACTCGTGGCCATCATCGAGGAGGCACGGGGTATCCCGCCGACTCGGAACTGCATCGTGCCGCGTGGTGAGGTGCTCGAACTACTCGACGATGTGCGTGAGGCGCTGCCCGGCGAGCTCGACGACGCCCAGGATGTGCTCGATCACCGCGACAAGATCGTCACCGACGCCCGCAATTCCGCCGATACCACCGTGACCGGCGCGAACGAGCAGGCGCACCTGACCGTCACCGGCGCCCGCGACGAAGCCGATCGCATCCTCTCCGAGGCCAAGGCGCATGCCGATCGCATGGTCGCCGAGGCCCGCGCGCACGCCGAACACCTCGTCGGTTCGGCGGAGGCGGAGGCCGAGCGGGTGGTCACCGAAGGCAATAACGAGTACGAGGCGGTCACCGGCCGGGCTCGTTCCGAAGCCGATCGCATGGTCGCCTCCGGTCAAGCCTCCTACGACCGTTCGGTCGCCGAAGGCAAGGCCGAGCAGGAGCGACTGGTGTCTGCGACCGAGGTGGTGCGGGCCGCGCACGCCGAATCCGCCCGTCTCATCGACGGCGCTACGGCGGACTCCGACCGCCTGCGCACCGAATGTGACGAGTACGTCGACGGCAAGCTGGCCGACTTCGAGGAGACCCTGCACAGCACGCTGCGCATTATCGGCCGCGGCCGCCACCAGGTGCGTTCCGGTACGCCCGTGCAGGATTATGCGGGGGAGTTCCGCCGGTAGGCGGTTTGGGCTGATCGGGAGCGCTTCGGTATTGTTGGGTGGTTGCCCATTCCATACCGAGCGTGAGTGAGTCCCTGATGTCCGCCGAATCCGGTTCCAAGCCGCGTCATCGTCTTACGACGTCCGACGACGTCGGCTTCATGCTGGACACGCGCAGCCTCGGGCGCAAGCCCGGCTCGATGCGTGAGCTGACGCGGACGGTGATCACCGACGAGAAGATCGGCCTCGAAATGGTCGGCATTCCCGCAGGTGCGCAGGTCGAGCTCGATCTCACCATGCAGTCGGTGTCCGAGGGCGTGCTGATCATCGGCACGGTGTCGGCGCCCGTCGAAGGCGAATGCTCGCGCTGCCTGGAACCGTTCACGGACCAGGTCGAGCTGTACCTCACCGAGCTGTTCGCCTACCCGGACAGCAATACCGAGAAGACCACCGAGGAAGACGAGATCCATCGTCTGGTGGACGACATGATCGAACTCGAGCCGGTGGTCATCGACTCCGTCGGGTTGGAACTGTCGCTGCAGCCGGTATGCGAGCCGGACTGTGCGGGATTGTGCCCGGAATGCGGTGTACGGATGGCGATTGCGGGTTCCGGTCATGGTCATGACATACTTGACCCTCGCTGGGCCGGGCTCGCGAATTTGACCGTCGCCGACGACGCAGTCGTCAGTGATACAGCCCCCGGAAGCGGCGCCTCTGGCGCTGCGCCGGACCCATCAACAGATTCTGAACTCACGGGGCACAGTGGCGCCGTGAGTCCGAGGACAGAGGAGAAGTAGTCGTGGCCGTTCCGAAGCGCCGGATGTCCCGTTCCAACACCCACTCGCGCCGGAGCCAGTGGAAGGCCAGTGCGCCTACCCTGATCACCTGCCCGAACCGGGCCTGCGGCCAGGCGACCCTGCCGCACATCGCGTGCCCGTCCTGCGGCACGTACAAGGGCCGCCAGGTCACCGCTGCGGTTTGATTCTCTGATCCAGCCGACCGTGACCGCCAGCAAGGACGCGGCGGAGGTGCCCGCCGTGGGTGACTCCGCCGACCATTCCAGCCTGCTCGAAGCGCTCGGCGTCGGCCTGCGTCCGGACCTGTTGCGCCTCGCGCTCACCCACCGGTCGTATGCCTACGAGAACGGCGGGCTGCCGACCAATGAGCGCCTGGAATTTCTGGGCGACTCCGTGCTCGGCCTGAGCATTACCGAACGTCTATACCTCGAGCATCCCGAAAAATCCGAAGGCGAGTTGGCGAAGCTGCGCGCGAGCGTAGTGAATATGCACGCCCTCGCCGAGGTGGCCCGGGTGCTTGGTCCGGGCGGACTCGGTGTGCACCTGCTGCTCGGTAAGGGCGAAGAGCTCACCGGCGGCCGGGACAAGCCGAGCATCCTTGCCGATGGCATGGAATCACTGCTCGGAGCCGTGCATCTCGAGCACGGCATCGATGTGGCACGCACTGTGGTGCTGACGCTGTTCGCGGCGTTGCTCGAGCGTGGCCCCCGCATGGGCGCCGGGCTCGACTGGAAGACCAGCCTGCAGGAGCTGACCGCCGAACGCGGAATCGGCGTGCCCAGTTACGAAATCACCTCCACCGGGCCCGACCACGACAAGGAGTTCACCGCCACCGCGGTGATCGGTGGGAAGGCGTACGGCCAGGGGGTGGGCCGTTCCAAGAAGGAAGCGGAGCAGAAGGCCGCGGGCGCTGCCTACCAGCAGCTGAACGCCGTCGAGAAGCCTGCCGAAGGTTCGGCGCAGTAAACGCCGATGCCCGAACTTCCCGAAGTCGAAGTCGTCCGACGCGGTCTCACCGAACATGTGGTGGGCCGCGTCGTTCGCGCTGTCACCGTCGCGCATCCGCGCTCGGTGCGACGGCACGAGCCCGGCGGCGCGGATCTCGCCGCCCGCCTCACCGGCCTGCGGGTCGAATCCGCGCAGCGGCGCGGCAAATTCCTGTGGCTCACCTTCGATGAGCCCGATACCTCACTCGTGGTGCACCTGGGTATGAGCGGGCAGATGCTGGTGCAGCCTGCCGACGCTCCCCGGGAGAAGCACGCGCACATCATCGCGACCCTCGATTCCGGGCAGGAATTGCGCTTCATCGATCAGCGGACCTTCGGCGGCTGGCAGTTGGCCGATCTGGTCGAGGTCGAGGGGACGCTGCTGCCGGAACCGGTGGCGCATATCGGCCGCGATCCACTGGATCCGCTGTTCGACGCGGATCGGGTGGTGAAGGCATTGCGCGCCAAGCAGTCCGAGATCAAGCGGGTACTGCTGGATCAGACCATTGTGTCCGGAGTCGGCAATATCTATGCCGACGAGGCGCTGTGGCGGGCCGGAATTCACGGGGAGCGGGTGGCGGCCAAGCTGACTCGCCCCGCCCTGCACGGACTGCTCACCGAGGCCGGGACGGTCATGAGCGAGGCGCTGCGGGCGGGCGGGACCTCGTTCGATGCTCTCTATGTGAACGTGAACGGCCAGTCCGGCTACTTCGAGCGTTCCCTCAACGCCTACGGCCGTGAGCACGAGCCGTGCCGGCGCTGCGGTGCCCCGATGGTGCGGGAGAAGTTCATGAACCGCTCGTCCTTCTCCTGCCCGCGCTGCCAGCCGCGCCCGCGTAGCTGACCGATCGTGCCGCGCAACCTGACAGGCCGCGCCGTCCGTGTGATTCATACCTCCCGCTCTTCGGTCTTGGCTCCCTATGGAACGGTCTGAAGCGCTACCTTTTTGGGAGCGGCACGTGTGGTGCCGGCTGGAGGGACCAATGCGCAAACTGACCTATTACGTCGCGGCCACCATCGACGGGTTCATCGCCACCGAGAACGGTTCGGTGGACTTCTTCCCGGTGGGAGGTGATCACGGTCCCGCGATCGTCGCGCAGTATCCGGAGACCCTGCCCACCAAGGTGCGGGAATCGCTGGGTGTGGACACCAAGCCGAGCATGACCTTCGACACCGTGATCATGGGCCGCAAGACACATGATTTCGGCGTGCGGACCGGCACCTCCAGCCCGTATTCGCATCTGCGGCAGTACGTGGTGTCGCAGACGCTACCGGAGGCCCCCGATCCGGATGTGCAGCTCATCGCCGAGGATCCGCTGGCGCGGGTGCGCGAGCTCAAGCGCGAGAAGGGGCTCGGCATCTGGTTGTGCGGCGGCGGTGAGCTGGCCCAGACCCTGCTGCCGGAGATCGATCAGATCTTCCTGAAGGTCTATCCCATCGTGCTGGGCACGGGCCGCCCGCTGTTCGGTGCGGGCGCCCGGCTGCCCGAGGCCACCCGCTTCCGGGTGCTCACCAGCCGCATCTTCGAGGACGGCGTGGCCTTCCTCAAGTACAGCCGGGTGCGCTAGAGGATCGCGACGGCGACGACCAGGCCGAGGGCGAAGTGGGCGGCGGCCACGATCAGGGAATCGGTGCTGAACTCGGGAGCCTTGAGGACGGCGCCGATATCGATGCCGAGGGCGTATTCGATGACGCGCACCGAGATCACCTGGGCGACAATGCCGACCAGGCCGTAGATGAGGGCCGCGATGAGGCCCTCGGACAGCTTTCCGGCCTGCGCGTAGATGGCCAGCACCACGATGAAGGCCATGCTGAGCATGCCTGCCGAGCTGACGACCACGGCATTGGGCAGGCCCTTGGCGACCATGGCGCGCAGGCTGCCGGGGGTGGTCAGGTCTACCGCGTAGAAGCCGATGAGCATGAGGCCCAGGCCGACCAGGGCGTAGAGGACGATGGCGCCTACGCCTCGGCCCACTGAGCTCCAATATCCCGCTTCGAGCGCCACGGTGGTGATCATCGGGTGGTCCTCCGGAGTTGTCGGGTCAGAACTGCGGAATGCTCTGTCAGGACTGCGGAATACGGTGCGGTACGAAGGTAGAAGTATCGTCGGTGATCAGGCCGACCGTCTCGCGAATGCCGAGTCCGGCGGAGGTGTCGCCGACGATCCAAGCGCCCAGCACCGGCCGCATACCGTCGAATTCCGGTAGCGGGTCCAGCATCTGGTAGACGAAGCCTTCCTCGCCGTAGACGCCGCCGGTGGCGGTTTCCATGCCCGGGCCGACGATGGTCATGTTCGCGCCCTCGCGGCCGAGTTTCGGCTTGCGGATGTATTCGGTGAGCTCGTGCGGGTCATCGAGGTAGGCGGGCAACAGGTTCGGGTGGCCGGGGTACATCTCCCAGAGCACCGCGAGCAGCGCTTTGTTGGAAAGCATTGTCTTCCACAGTGGTTCGATCCACATGGTGCTCGGCAGTGACTGTGTGATGCGCTTGCCGAAGTCGTCGTCGAGCGCCCACTCCCACGGGTACAGCTTGAAGATGGATTCGATGGGCGCCTCCGCCAGATCGACGAAACGTTCCAGCTCCGTATCGAATCCGACCTCCTCGATGGGCAGGGCGATGGTGTCGAAGCCGGCCTCGGCGGCGGTCTCCTGCATATAGGCGGTGGTGACATTGTCCTCACCGCTGCCGTCCGCGCCCGACCAGGTGAAGTGCAGCTGGGTGCTGGGCAGGACGTCGCGCATTTCGCCCCAGCGCTCGACCAGCTTCTCGTGCAGGGAGTTCCACTGATCGTCGTCCGGGTGCAGGTCGGTCAGCCAGTGCCACTGCACAATTGACGCCTCCAGCAGGGAGGTCGGCGTATCGGCGTTGTACTCCAGCAGTTTTGCCGGACCGCGGCCGTCGTAGCGGAGATCGAAGCGGCCGTAGATATGCGGGTCCGAGCGCTTCCAGGAGTTGGTGATGTGCTCCCAACTCCATTGCGGCAGACCGAAATCGGCGAGTCGCTCGGTGAGGATGATGTTGTCGATGGCGTGCAGGCACATGGTGTGCAGGACTTCGACCTGGGCCTCGAGCGCGAGGATCTCGTCCATATCGAACTCGTAGTGCACCGATTCGTCCCAGTAGGGCCGCGGCCGGCCGTTGGTATCGACGCCGGGGGAGCCGTATACCAGCCCCTGGCTCTCGATGATCTGCTTCCAGCCCGGGCGCGGGGCGCTGCGCACACGGCGCACTAGGAACCTCCTCCGTGCAGCTTGGAACCGAGGCCGCCGCGCTGAATCGTGGTGCCGCTCTTGGTCTTTACGTTCGCGCCCTTGGGTATCGTGGTGCTGCCGCCGGTGGGTGCGTAGCCGATCGTCTGGCTGGGGCCGCCGTAGTAGTAGCGGTACTGGTGGCCGGCCAGGAAGAAAAGGCCCGCGGTGCCGAGCCCGCTGCCGCCGCGGCTGGGATCCTGCGCGTCCTGGCAGTACTGATCGGGGACGACGATTTCCTGATTGTCCTGGGTGGCGGTGATCGTCTGGTTCGGGCCGATGGGCACGGTCTCGCCGTTCTTGGCGACCACCGTGCAGGACGCTGTCACATCAGGGGTGGTGATGGCGTCGTAGGCCAGGTACCCGCCGCCCACGAGCGCCGCGACACCGACCACGGCCGCGCCGCCGAGCAGTACCTTCTTGCGCCTCTTGAGTTTGCCTTCGGCGGCGTCGATCTCCGCCTGGGCCTGTTCCTCGGCGCGTTTGCGGGCCTTATCGCGGGCCCGGGCCTCGGCTACCGTCGGCGGTCGCGGCTGGGTGATTCCGGCTTCCTGCGACTGCATGGTGCCGTGCCGGGGTGCCTCGGAGGCGCCCGGAAGCTGGGACGCGTCGAATTCGACTGTCGGGCCCGGGAGATCGAGCGTCGGGTTCGAGACCGGTGGCGGGTAGACCGGCACGCCGGGAAGCGGGTAGTTGCCCCACTGCGGATCCGGCCCCGGCGGAATCTCGGAACCCGGCACGGCGGTGCCGGATTCGCCGGGTATCGGCTCGGTGGGGTGCGAATCACCCGAGGGCGGGCTGGGGCGGTGGTCGGGGTCCTCAGGGGTGCCGCCGAGACGTTCAATGGCCAACGATGGACTCCTCGGACTCGCCGAACTCTGTTCGCCTCAGCGACTCTATGCACCGCCACGACTCGGTGCTGGTCAATAGCGACCGGGTGCGCGTCAACGCTCTTCGAATCCGATTATGCCTCCCAGCGCGGGCCCCCAGTCCTCTACGACGAGGTTGACCCGGCCCGGTGTGTCGCCGGAGCGCAGCAGGGTGAGCAGCGTGTCGCAATTCTCGCGCGGTCCCTCGGCGATCACGTGCACGCGGCCGTCCCGATGATTGCGGGCGTACCCGGTCAGGCCCAGTTCCAGGGCGCGTGACCGAGTCCACCAGCGGAACCCGACACCTTGCACCTGGCCGTGCACCCAGGCGCTGAGCCGGACCGGGGTTGCCGTCATTCGTCTACGCGGAAGGTCAGATTGACGGTGGTGCCCGCCTTGAGCGTGCGGCCGACGGTGCAGACCTTGTCGATGGCGCGCTGCGCGGCGACCAGCATGCGCTGCCGGGTCTCCTCGTCGAGTTCGCTGAGGTCCAGCTCGAAGGACTCGTTGAGCTCCGGATAGGTCTCGTTCTCGCGATCGGCGTCGCCGGAGACGCGCACGGTCGAATCGAAGTTGTCGCCGAGCTTGCGCGAGAGGGTGAAATCGGCGCTCAAACCAGTGCATCCGGCGAGCGCGATCTTCAGCAGCTCGCCCGGGGTGAAGGCGCCGGGCACTCCCGCAGAGGCGATGAGCACTTCGCCGCCACGATTATTGCGACCGGTGTAGGCCCGGGTCCCGGTGCGCTCGGCCCACAGTTCGACCGGTTCGGCGGCCTGGGCGGGTGCGGCGGTCTGCGGTGCGGCGGTCTGTTCGGACATGCCTAGATCCTCGCATTCGTTCTCGGTTCACTACCGTTCGGTTCGGAACGCCCGGGAGGTCAGCGGAATTCCGACACCGGTTCCAGGCTCGCCGCGAGCTCCGGTGTGACGGATCTCAATCCGCCGTCGGCAATGTATGAGGCCAGCGCGAGGGCGTCCGGTGCGGGTGGGTAGCGCGGGTGCGGGACGGCGATGACCGTCATGCCCGCCGCGTAGGCCGCGCGTAGGCCGTTGCTGGAATCCTCGATGGCCACGCACTGCCCGGGCGGTATGCCGAGCCCGGCTGCGGCCGCGAGGTAACCGTCGGGTGCGGGCTTGCCACGCTCGACCTCCTCGGTCGAGACGGTGGTGCGGAACAGATCGGCCACGCCCATATGGTCCAGGACCACATCGATCAGCCGGCGCGGCGAGGAACTGGCCAGGCCGAGCGTGAACTGTCCGGCAAAGCGGCGCACGGTCTCCGCGGCATCGGGCATCAGCGGCAGATGATCGGCATAGCGGGCAGCCATCCGCGAGATGACATCCTCGGCCACCTGCTCTGGCGTGCGCCGCCCGTCGAGCAGGTCCTCGCTGGTGTAAATCGACCACTCAGAGGTGCTCATCCCCATGAACCGATCTTGGGTATCGGCCAGCCAGCGACCGTCCATCTCCCCGATGTACTCACGCCGCACCTCCTCCCAAATGGGTTCGGTGTCGATGAGTACGCCATCCATATCGAAAATGACTGCCTTGGTGGACATGGTCTACATGGTCATCCATGGGCGATCGGGAGGCTGCTCCGGGCCTGATGTTCGGGGCCGGGGCATGAGGGGGAAGGGACAGAGACAAAGAGGCCTGGACAAGAAGAACGAAAACGAAAAGCGACAGAACGGAAAGCGGCGAAATGTGAAGACCGTATATTCTGAATAGCCTTATATCACAATGGAATTCGCCTTTCCGGGTCTGTTTTCCGGGAGTAGAATAGAGGCATGGAATCAGGGGGAGAATCCGCAATCGCGACCGGTGCAGCCGCACTGGCCGCTGCGGTCGAATCTCTCACTGCTCTGCCGTTGATTCCGTTGCCGGACACCGACATTGTGGCGTTGATGCAGCAGATCGAGACCTGCACTCGCCGGTTGGCGTCGGTGCAACGGGATCTGATCGTGCAAGCCTGCGCGCGGTCGTTGCCCGCTCTCAACGGTTCGGGTAGCCCGGCGTTGTATTTGCAATCGGTGCTGCATATTTCGCACGGGGATGCGATCAACCGGTGGCGTGCCGCGGAGGATCTCGCGGTGTGGCATCGCGTCGGTGACGACGCGGACGCGGATCCGGTGCCGGTCCTGCCGAACGCGGCCCAAGCCTTGGACGAGGGGGCGATCTCCCTCGATCACGTGCGGGTCATCCGGCAGGTCATGAACCGGTTGCCCGGCAAGGTTCCTGCTGAGGCTCGCGCCTACGCCGAACAACAACTCGCCCGGCAGGCTCGTGCTCTGGACCCGACACACCTGCCGCGTATCGGGGAGATGATCCTCGGTTTCCTGGACCCGGACGGCAAACTCACCGAGGACGCCGACCGGCAGAACCAGCGCAGTGCGGTTCTGAGCCCGCAACGCTACGACCTGATGTCCACCCTCACCGTCGAGCTCACCCCCGATGCCCGTGCGGCATTCGATGCTGTCATGGCCAAGCTGGCCCGTCCCGGTATGTGCAACCCGGCGGACAAGGAAAGCCCGTGGGCCGAGGATGAGGACAACCCGGTGCCCCGGGATGTGCTGGAGGCGTGCGCGGCCCGTGACGAGCGCAGCAAGGCCCAACGCCAGCACGATGCGTTGCTGGCGGTGTTGCACCCGGATTTCAACCCCGCCAAGCTGGGATCGCATCGTGGGTTGCCGGTCGCGACGATCATGACCATGAGCATCGAGGATGTCGAACACGCTGCGGGGGTGGCGACTTTGGCCACCGGTGGGCAGGTCCCGGTCGAGAACGCCCTTCGGTTGATGGCCCGCCACTGCAAGACGTTCGTGCTCGTGAAGGACAAGAACGGGATGCCGTTGCATATCGGGGAAATCCGGTTGGCGAACCCGGCGCAACGGTTGGCGTTGATCGCCACCGAACGCGGGTGCACCCGCCCGGGGTGCTCGGCTCCGGCGAGTATGGCCGCGGCCCATCATGTGACCGAGTTCAGCAAGGGCGGCCCGACCGATATCGAGAACCTGACCTTGGCGTGTGATCAGTGCCACGGCCTGGTCAAAGACGGGCCACGCGGGTGGAAAACGATCAAACTCGGTGCGGATTCGGACTTTCCGGGCCGGACCGCGTGGATCGCCCCGGCGCATGTGGACCCGACCCGAACTCCGCAGGTCAATCACCTGCATCACCCGGGGGAGTTGTTGACCGAGGTTCCGCCGTCGGTGCGGCCTCGCAGGGTGTGTCGTGCCTCGGGATTGTCGCCGGTGCGGTACCGGGTGCTCGGCCGGGCCGTCACACCCCTACCGCGACAATAGGTTCCCCCGCCTCTGGTGTCACCGGCAGGTTGTTCCTGTCGGTGCTGGAGGTCGTTGCCGCATCGGCTTTCGGGCCGGTTCGCTCGCCGAACAATGACAACCCCACCGCGACAACAGGTTTCCCCGCCCCGGACGGGTACCCGCAGGGCGGCAACACCACCGAGGGCCACCACCGAATCTGCCCGCCCACCACGCCACCACGCCACCACGCCAGACCGCGAGTCTTCCCTGCCCCTGCCCCTGCCCCTGCCCCTGCCCCTGCCCCTGCCCGCTGCCCCTGCCGCTGCCGCTGCCCGCTGCCGCTGCCCGCTGCCGCTGCCCGCTGCCGCTGCCCGCTGCCGCTGCCGCTGCCGCTGCCGCTGCCGCTGCCGCTGCCGCTGCCGCTGCCGCTGCCGCTGTCGGCCTGATCCCGCTCCTGCTGTAGGCCGTTGCCCGGCGTGGCCTTCCGGGTTCTGTTCTTCGATCCCTTGTTTCCAGGCGTCCTTGTCTTTCGGCTCTTGTCTTTTCGTGTTGTGTCTGTGAAACCGGACCACAGCCAGTCGACCCCGCTGGTACCGCAGGTATCTCCTCGGCCCGGAAGGTCAACCGGGTACCCCACCCCGGCGTCACCAGCACGGCCATCTCGGGCCCTGCCCGCACCCAGAAACCCACCACCGCCCCTCGGCGCAAGCAACCCAGGTGCACCGGCCTACCTCGGCCTCGAATCCCCCCGAAGCAGGCACTGCACAGGCCCTCTCTCCGACCGCACAGCAGGTGCCTACGCGGCATAGACCTGATAACCGTTGTGCCGCTGAGAGACCCGCCGTTCCGTCCATGGCGGCCGATGGTTTCTATGCCGAAACCGTCGGTGCACCTGGGTTTCTTGCCTCTCGGGCAGGGTTGGTCAGCAGGGGGTGCGGGCAAAGCCCGAGATGGCCGTGCCGGGCACGTAGGCAGGGGTACCCGGTTGACCTCCCGCAGTTAGGACGAGTACCTGCGGTACCGGCCGGGTCGACCGGCTGTGGTCCCGTTCTCGAGAACAAAACACAAAAGAGCAAGACTCGGAGTCCGGGGAGGTGAAGGTGAAGGCTCGGAGGTCGGGGGAAGGGGCTGAGGGGTGGGGGTGTCCACTGAATGGGATTGGTGGTGGGTATGGGCTCGGGGTGGGTGGGGGCGAGTTAGCGTCCGAAGGGAAGTCGGATACTTGCCAGTGAATGCCGAGGTGTGCTGTGGGCGTGGATATCTACGATCCGGAGCTGTATGTGGGTGGGCCTATCCACGAGCTGTTTGCGAAGTTGCGGGGGACGCAGCCGGTGTACTGGCAGGAGATGCCGGGGGAGCCTGGGTATTGGGCGGTGCTCAAGCATGCGGATGTTGCTTATGTGGCGCGGAATCCGCAGTTGTTCTCGGCTGAGGTCGGGGGTGTGATTCTGGAGGATCAGCCTGCTGAGCGGCTGGAGCAGACTCGGAATATGTTGCTGATGATGGATCCGCCGCGGCATACCGAGTACCGCAGGCCGCTGGCCGAGCATTTCAAGGCGCGGGTGATCGGGGAGCTGGAGGGGCGGGTTCGGGAGTTGACTCGGCAACTGCTCGAAAGTGTCGACGGGGACGTCGAATTCGTACACGACGTGGCGGGGGTGCTGCCCAGTCAGGTGGTCGGCGGGCTGTTCGGGATTCCTGCTGCCGACTGGCCGGATATCCGGCACTGGGCGGAACAGTCCACCAGTCAGCAGGATCCGGAGCTCGTGGGTGATTTCGATGTCACGGCCGAGCTGACCAAGATGGCCATCTACGCCATCCAGTTCTCCATGGCACGGCGTGAGCAGGAACCGAAGGAGGATCTGACCTCGCTCATTCTGGCGGGTGAGTTCGGCGGAAAAGCTATGTCGGACATCGAGTTCGGCAGCTTCTTCACGCAGCTGGTCACCGCGGGCAATGACACCACCAAGACCATGCTGTCGGCGGGATTGCAACTGCTGCTGGAGCATCCGGAGCAGTTGCGGGCGCTGCGCGAGGATCCGGCGCTGATTCCCGGTGCGGTGGAGGAGATCCTGCGCTATGCCAATCCGCTGCACTACTTCCGGCGCACCGCCACCGCCGATACCGAGATCCGGGGCGTTCCGATCAAGGCCGGGGACAAGGTGGCCATGTGGTACACCTCGGCCAATCGTGACGAGGAAGTGTTCGCCGATTCCCAGCGGTTCGATATTCGCCGGAATCCGAACCCGCACTTATCCTTCGGGCTCGCCCAGCACTTCTGCCTCGGTGTGCATCTGGCGCGGATGGAAGGCCGGGTGTTCTTCGAGGAACTGCTCGCCCGCTTCCCGGATATCGAGCAGATCGGCCCGGCGCGGCGGATCCGCTCCAACCTCAACAATGGCCTGAAGTCGTTGCCGATCCGCCTGTCGCGCTGACTCAGACCTGGAAGCGGTACCCCATACCGGCCTCGGTGAGCAGGTGTTTGGGCTGTGACGGGTCATCCTCGAGCTTGCGCCGCAATTGCGCGAGATACACTCGCAGGTAATGGGTTTCGGTCGCGTAGGACGGTCCCCATACCTCGCGCAGCAGTTCGCGGCGGCCGACGAGTTTGCCCTTGTTGCGCACCAGCATTTCCAGCATGCCCCACTCGGTGGGGGTGAGGTGCACGTCGTGGCCGTGCTTGGTGACCTTCTTGGCGCTCAGATCGACTGTGAACGAAGAGGTTTCGATCACCGGCTCGGAAGTGTCCGCGGTGGAGGACGAGCGGCGCACCGCGGCGCGCAACCGGGCCAGCAGCTCGTCCATGCCGAACGGCTTGGTGACGTAATCGTCCGCGCCCGCGTCCAGGGCTTCGACCTTGTCCGAGGAATCGGTGCGGGCCGACAGCACGATCACCGGCGCGGTCGACCACCCGCGCAGTCCGGCCAGCACCTCGATGCCGTCCATATCGGGCAGGCCGAGGTCGAGCACAACCACATCCGGGTGTTTCTCGGCGGCCGCGCGCAGGGCCGCGGCCCCGGTGGACGCGGTGGTCACCTCATAGCCTCGGACCGACAGGTTGATGCGCAGGGCGCGCAGAATCTGTGGTTCGTCATCGACCACCAGGACTTTGGTCGGCGCCGGTGCCGGCTTCGTCACCCGATCTCCTGTTCCTCGCAAGGCTGCGACTCGTCGCACGCTTGTAGTTCGATCACCATTGTCAGCCCGCCGCCGGGGGTGGCTTCGGCGTGCACGGTGCCGCCCATGGCATCCACGAAGCCGCGGACCACCGACAGCCCGAGTCCGACGCCGGTGGAATTATCGCGGTCGCCGAGCCGCTGGAACGGCTCGAACAGCTGATCCTCCATACCGGTCGGCACACCGGGACCGGCATCGACGACCGTGACGGCGACGCGCTTACCGGTCGGCTCGGCCGTCACGCGCACGGGCGTGTCGCTGGGGGAGTACCGCACCGCATTGTCGATCAGATTGGCGAGCACGCGTTCCAGCAGTCCGGTGTCGGCCAGCACCGAGACCGTGCCCACCTCCACCTTCACCCGGTTCATGGCGGTGCGCCGCAGGCCGCGGGTGCCCATGCTCATGAGTGCGTGGTGCACCACCTCGTCGAGGTAGACGCGGCGCATCTGGGGCTTGATCACCCCGACCGCGAGCCGTGAGGAGTCGAGCAGATTGCCGACGAGCGCGGTGAGCTGATCCACCGATTCCTCGATGGTCTCCAGCAATTCGGCGGTGTCCTCGGGGGAGAACTCCACATCATTGCTGCGCAGGCTGGACACCGACGCCTTGGCCGCCGCCAACGGGGTGCGCAGATCGTGGCTCACCGCGGACAGCAGCGCGCGGCGCAGCTTATCGGTCTCCACCACCGCCTGCGCGGAGCTCGCCTCCTCCTGCAGCTGCTTCTGATGCACCAGTCCCGCAGCCTGATTGGCGACGGCGCCGAGCACCAGGCGGTCGCCGGCGGTCACCGAGCGGCCACTGAGCAGCAGCCAGTGCATGTCATCGCCCGCCTCCAGCGCGGTTTCGGCATCGATGACCCGTAGCGGCGGATTCTCGCCCACCGAGGAGACCACGCCGTCATCGGTGACGAGGCTGACCGCGTCCTGGTTGTAGGTCTCGCGCGCTCGCTCCAGCAGATCCTGCAGATCCGCGCCGCTGAGCACCGAGCCCGCGAACAGGGCGAGCAGCTCGGCCTGCCGGGATGCCTTGCGCGCCTCGCGCGTTCGTTTGGCCGCCACATCCACCAGGGCCGCCACCGCGACCGCCACCAGCAGCATCACCACGATGGTGAGGAAATTGTCGAGCTCGGCAATGGTGAGGCTGTAGCGGGGCGCGGTGAAATACCAGTTGAGCAGCAGGCCGCCCAGCAGCGCCGACAGCGCCGCCGGAGCCACACCACCGAACAGGGCGACGGCGATGACGCCGATGAAGAACAGCGCGCTCTCGCCGCCGAGGTCCAGCCAGCGATCGAGCCAGAAGTACGTCACCGTGCAGATCAGCGACGGCACCAGCACCGCGGCGGCCCAGGAGCCGAGACTGCGTTCCCGGCGCGTCAGCGACGACCAGCGGAAGCCGCGATTGGATTCCTCGTGAGTGACCATGTGCACGTCGATCTTTCCCGACTGCTGCACCACATTGGCGCCGATGCCCTCATCGAGCATGCGGGCCCAGCGGGAGCGCCGCGAGGTGCCCAGCACCAGCTGGGTCGCGTTCACCTGTCGTGCGAAATCCAGGAGCGCCGTGGGCACATCCTCTCCGGTAACGGTGTGCAGGCTGGCGCCCAGACCGGTCGCCAGCTCACGTAGTCGCGTCAATCGCTGTGCCGATACCCCGGCCAGGCCGTCACCGCGCACGACGTGCACCACGATCAGCTCGGCGCTGGATTTGGCGGCGATGCGGCTGGCGCGGCGCAGGATGGTCTCCGATTCGGCGCCACCGGTGACGGCCACCACCAGGCGTTCGCGCGCCTCCCAGGTGGCCGTGATCTTGTGGTCCGCACGGTATTTCGCGAGCGCGGAGTCCACCTGGTCGGCCAGCCACAGCAGCGCCAGTTCGCGCAGCGCGGTCAGATTGCCGGGCCGGAAGTAATTGCGCAGTGCGGCATCCACTTTTTCGGCGGCGTAGACATTGCCGTGAGACATCCTGCGGCGCAGTGCTTCCGGCGTGATGTCCACCAGCTCGACCTGATCCGCGGAGCGAACGACCCAGTCCGGCACGGTTTCTCGCTGCACGATCCCGGTGATCTGCTCGACCACGTCGTTGAGACTCTCCAGATGCTGCACATTGACCGTCGAGACCACATCGATCCCGGCCTCGAGCAGTTCCTGCACATCCTGCCAGCGCTTCTCGTTCTTGCTTCCGGTCACATTGGTGTGCGCCAGCTCGTCCACGAGCACCACGGCCGGGCGGCGTCGCAGCACCGCTTCGACATCCAGTTCCGGCATGGTGGTCCCGCGATACTCGATCATCCGGGGTGGGATGCGCTCGATACCGGCCAGCATTTCCGCGGTCTTGGATCGTCCGTGCGTCTCGACGACGGCCGCGACGACATCGCGCCCGCGTTCGAGCCTGCGGTGCGCCTCCGACAGCATGGCGAAGGTCTTGCCGACGCCAGGGGCTGCACCCAGATAGATCCGTAGTTGGCCGCGTTTCACTCGTTCATCATTGCGTGCCGCGCGCGTAGCTCGGGCTCGCCCGCGCGGACGGGAGTGCGAGCGGGCACGGAATTGGCGAGCACCCGCAGGCACAGCGCGGCACCCAGGAACCCGAATATCACCATCAGGCTCACGGCGAGATGCGGCACGGTCGTCTCCTTGTTCAGGCGGATCGGTGGTCCCGCCGAACAGCCGGTCGGGTCCCTTTTGTTTACCGCTGACCTGGTTCGATAGCTCGGTACTGACGGTTTCTTTACGGATCCCCAGCCGATGTTGACGGCATGTGAGCGCCCGGTTCCGGAATGCTGCGCCTAGACCGAAGTGGATGCGGGGATTTCCGCTTTCCGGTCGGCCCAATTCTCGGGTGCGGTACCGAATGTGTTGTGCGCGTTGGTGATCACAGTCTTACCCAGCGCGTGGTTGCCGACACCACCGATGACCGCGCCGATTCCGGCGGGCAGCGTCTTACCGAACATGAGGACACCGCGCTTGACGATGAACCCGCCGATGAACCGTTTCGCCATGGCATTGTCGATATTGCGGACGACGGGAAGTTTGTCGGCCACCACGGTGGCCCAGTCCCGGGCCGATTGGCTGGCGCTCTTGCCGAGCATTTCCGAACCCGCCTCGCCGAGAACGACACCGGCGATGAGCGTGCGCCGCTGCTTCGGCGGCAGCGACTCCATACCGTGCACCGCGCTCATCGACGCCGCGTACAGCGCGGACGCCTCCAGGAAGAACACCGATTCGACGCCGCTGACCGCCAATCCGATCAGCGTGCCCACGCCGGGAACCGCGGCGCTCAGACCCGCGACCGTGCCGCTGACGGTGACGATGGTCAGGTATCGCCATTCCAGGCCGTGCGTAATGTCCTCGGGCGAACGGCCGGGGTGCTTGCGCCGCAGCCTGCCCACATACTTCGCCGCCAGCGGGGCCTGTATGCCCGTCCCACCGCGGATCACCATTTCCACGGACTTCTGCAGCGCACGTTCGAACATTGTGGCATCCCCTTCTTGTCGGCCTGCCCGAGATTACGGACGGCGTGCAGCGGTTCGGCGGTCCGACACGAGGATTCGCCGACCCGTTACGCCGGATACCCCGGCTGCCGTATCTGAACCCGTCACCTGGATCAACTAGGTAATGCCTGGCCCTGACGCCTTCTTTACGGCATTGCGGCGGATGTTGACGGAGCGCGTTCGATACTCCGGGAACCTCTGTAAGCGGAACGTCAATGCGTCGGTTTGCGACGCTAAGAGAGCGTAAAGGCCCTCGAAATCGAACCGAACGAGCGTTTGACTCACTCCCGTCGCATCTGAGGTGCGGCGTGTAGAGAGAGGTTTCGAAGAGATGTCCGTCGTCGTTTTCACAGTGCTGACCGTGGCGATTTTCGCCCTGTTCGGCTTGATCCAACGCGGGGTGGAACGGCTGTGACTCAGAACATCATCGGTCTGGTGCTGGCCATCGCTATCGCCATCTATCTGGTTGCGGCGCTGCTTTGCCCGGAGAGGTTCTAGGTGAGTACGACTACAGCGGGGATCATCTTCGTCATATCCCTGATTGTCGCGCTGGCCCTGGTTCATGTCCCCCTGGGCGACTACATGTACCGGGTTTACAGCAGCGAGAAGAATTCCAAGGTCGAACGCGGCATCTACAAGCTGATCGGCGTCAAGCCGGGCGTGGAGATGACCTGGGCGGTCTACGCACGCAGTGTGCTGGCCTTCTCGGCCGTCAGCGTGCTGTTCCTCTTCTTCATGCAGCTGCTGCAGGGCAAATTGCCGCTGCACCAGAATAATCCGGGCACCAAGATGACCCCGGATCTGGCATGGAACACCGCGATCAGCTTCGTTACCAATACCAACTGGCAGAACTACGCCGGTGAGTCGACGATGGGTCACCTCGTGCAGGCCATGGGCCTCGGGGTGCAGAACTTCGTCTCCGCCGCCGTGGGCATGGCGGTCGCGATCGCGCTGGTGCGTGGTTTCGCGCGCCGGCACACCGGCGAACTCGGCAACTTCTGGGTGGATCTGGTGAGGGGAACCACCCGCATTCTGCTGCCGTTCGCGATTCTTTTCGCGATCGTGCTCGTCGCGGGTGGTGTGATCCAGAATCTGCACATGTACGACCAGGTCGCGACGACGGTCGGCAACACCGGTTCACAAACCCTGCCGGGTGGACTCGTTGCCAGCCAGGAGACGATCAAGGAACTCGGCACCAATGGTGGCGGCTTCTACAACGTCAACTCCGCGCACCCGTTCGAGAACCCGACCGCGTGGACCAACTGGCTGGAAATCTTCCTGCTGCTGGTCATCAGCTTCTCGCTGCCGCGCACCTTCGGCCGCATGGTCGGTTCCAAGAAGCAGGGCGTCGCCATCGCCGCCGTCATGGGCGTGCTGGCGATCCTGAGTGTCACGGTCATGAACCTGTTCCAGCTGCAGCACCACGGCACCGTGCCGAGTGCGATCGGCGCCTCCATGGAGGGCGTGGAAACCCGCTTCGGCGTATCGAATTCGGCGACCTTCGCGGATGCGACCACGCTGACCTCGACCGGTGCGGTGGACTCCGCGCACGATTCGATGACCAGTCTCGGCGGCATGATGACGATGTTCGACATGCAGCTCGGGGAGGTCGCGCCCGGTGGTACCGGCTCCGGCCTGTACGGCATGCTGATTCTCGCCGTGATCACGGTCTTCGTCGCCGGCCTGATGGTCGGTCGCACCCCGGAATACCTGGGCAAGAAGATCAACCCACGCGAAATCAAGCTGGCCGCTTCGTATTTCCTCGTCACGCCGCTGATCGCCTTGACCGGCACGGCCATTGCGATGGCACTGCCGGGCGAACGAGCCGGTATGGCCAACAGCGGTGCACACGGTTTGTCGGAAGTGCTCTACGCGTTCACCTCCGCGGCCAACAACAACGGTTCCGCGTTCGCCGGTCTGTCCGGAAACACCCAATGGTGGAACACGGCACTGGGTTTGGCCATGGTGTTCGGCCGCTTCGTCCCCATGATCTTCGTGCTGGCTCTGGCCGGTTCGCTGGCGAAGCAGGGCTTCACCCCGGAATCCGAGGGCACCCTGCCGACGCATCGGCCGCAGTTCGTCGGCATGGTCGCGGGTGTGACGGTCATTCTCGTCGCGCTCACCTTCCTGCCCATGCTTGCGCTCGGGCCGCTCGCTGAAGGAATCCACTCATGACCACTCCCACTATCGATTCCGCACCTGTGACGGAACCGGAAACCGCCTCGAAGGGGCGCGTCGCGAGCGGGGCGTTCGATCCGAGGATGCTCGTGAAGGCGCTTCCGGACGCGTGCAGGAAGCTGGATCCGCGCACCATGTGGCGCAATCCGGTCATGCTGATCGTCGAGATCGGCGCCGTCTGGTCCACCATCCTGGCGATCACGCACCCGACCTTCTTCGCCTGGGCGATCGTCGTATGGCTCTGGCTCACAGTGATTTTCGCCAATCTGGCCGAAGCCGTCGCCGAGGGGCGCGGTAAGGCGCAGGCCGACGCACTGCGAAAGGCCAAGACCGACACCATCGCTCGTCGCCTGGCGAATTGGTCGCCCGGCGCCCGCGTGGTGGAGGAAAAGGTTCCGGCGCCGGAACTGCAGCGTGGCGACTACGTCGTCGTCGAAGCCGGACAGGTCATCCCCGGTGACGGTGATGTCGTGGAAGGCATTGCCTCCGTGGACGAATCGGCCATCACCGGTGAATCCGCGCCGGTGATCCGCGAGTCCGGCGGTGACCGTTCGGCCGTCACCGGCGGCACCACGGTGCTGTCGGACCGGGTGGTCGTCAAGATCACCCAGGAGCCCGGCGGCTCGTTCATCGACAAGATGATCGCGCTCGTCGAGGGCGCGAGCCGGCAGAAGACGCCGAATGAGATCGCGCTGAACATCCTGCTCGCCGCGCTGACGATCATCTTCGTCTTCGCGGTGGCGACCCTGCAGCCGCTGGCCATCTTCTCGAAGATCGGCAACCCGGGTGTGCCGGACAATCAGGCGCTCGATATCAACGGCGTCACCGGCATAGTCATGGTCTCGCTGCTGGTCTGCCTGATTCCGACCACCATCGGCGCGCTGCTGTCCGCCATCGGCATCGCCGGTATGGACCGTCTGGTGCAGCGCAATGTGCTGGCCATGTCCGGTCGTGCCGTCGAGGCCGCCGGCGACGTCAACACCCTGCTGCTGGACAAGACCGGCACCATCACCCTCGGTAACCGCCAGGCCGCGGACTTCGTGCCCGTGCCCGGCGTCACCGCGGACGAATTGGCCGATGCCGCACAGCTTTCCAGCCTCGCGGACGAGACGCCCGAGGGTCGCTCCATCGTGGTGTACGCCAAGACGGCGTACAACAAGCGCGAGCGCACCGCCGGGGAACTGACCGGCGCGACCTGGGTGGAGTTCACCGCTCAGACCCGAATGTCCGGTGTGGACCTGTCCGATGGTCACCAGCTGCGCAAGGGCGCCGCCAGCGCCGTCACCGAATGGGTGCGGGCGCAGGGCGGTCAGGTTCCGGACGCGCTCGGCGCGGCCGTGGACGGCATCTCCGCATCCGGTGGTACGCCGCTGGTCGTCGGTGAGGTCGTCAAGGGCAAGCCCCGCGTGCTCGGCGTCATTCACCTCAAGGATGTCGTCAAGCAGGGCATGCGCGAGCGCTTCGACGAGATGCGCAAGATGGGCATCCGCACGGTCATGATCACCGGCGACAATCCGCTGACCGCCAAGGCGATCGCGGACGAGGCCGGAGTCGACGACTTCCTCGCCGAGGCCACTCCCGAGGACAAGCTGGCGCTGATCCGCAAGGAGCAGCAGGGTGGCCGCATGGTCGCCATGACCGGTGACGGCACCAATGACGCTCCCGCGCTGGCCCAGGCGGATGTCGGTGTCGCCATGAACACCGGTACGTCGGCGGCCAAGGAAGCCGGCAATATGGTCGATCTGGATTCGGATCCGACCAAGCTCATCGAGATCGTGGAGATCGGCAAGCAGTTGCTGATCACCCGTGGCGCGCTCACCACGTTCTCGATCGCCAATGACATCGCCAAGTACTTCGCGATCATTCCCGCGATGTTCGTGGTGCTGTTCCCGGGCCTGGACGTGCTGAACATCATGCGCCTGCACAGCCCGCAGTCGGCGATCCTGTCCGCGGTCATCTTCAACGCCCTCGTCATCGTGGGCTTGATTCCGCTGGCGCTGCGAGGAGTCAACTACACGCCCTCGAGTGCGTCGAAGCTGTTGAGCCGCAATCTCCTCATCTACGGCATCGGCGGCATCGTCGCGCCGTTCATCGGGATCAAGGCCATCGACCTTGTCATCCAATTCTTCCCGGGGATGTCCTAATGCGTATGTCAACCTGGATCCGGCAACACATCGCGGCGCTGCGCGCGCTGCTGGTGCTCACCGTCATTACCGGAATCATCTATCCCGCAGTGGTTCTCGGTGCCGGTCAGCTGCCCGGTCTGAAGGACAAGGCAGAAGGGTCCCTGCTGAAGCGGGACGGCAAGCTCGTCGGCAGCAGCCTGATCGGTCAGGCCTACACCGACGGCAAGGGCACGGCGCTGAACCAGTACTTCCAGACCCGCCCGTCCAACTCCGCGCCGGCCGACGGCAGCATTCCCGACGGCTACGATCCGACGAACTCCGCGTTCGGCAATATGGGCCCGGAGTCCGTGGTGGATTCGCTGGACGCGAGCGACCCGAAGAAGGACAAGGCCAGCCTGCTCACCACGGTGTGCTCGCGCAGCGCCGCGGTCGCCACGCTCGAGGGTGTGGACGGCAGCCGGCCTTTCTGCACCTCCGGCGGCGTCGGCTCGGTGCTGTCGGTCATGGGACCGCGGGACTCGCACGGCAATGTCACGCATCCGGCGCAGGTGATCAGCGTCAACGAGGCCTGCGCGACCAGCGGACCGGCGACCAAGCCGTTCCAGGACGCCTATGAGGGCGTCAAGGTCGAATGCGCCAAGCGCGGTGAGGATTACTCGGCCGGCCAGATCGTGCCGATCCGGGGCGACGCCTCGGTCGATACGGCGGTTCCGTCCGATGCGGTCACCGCCTCGGCCTCGGGGCTGGATCCGGATATCTCGCCGGAGTACGCGGCCATTCAGGTCGCCCGGGTGGCCAAGACCCGCGGTATCTCCGCGGATCAGGTGCGGGCGCTGGTGGATTCGAATACGCACGGCCGGGCCCTCGGGTTCATGGGTGAGAAGCGGGTGAACGTGGTCGAGCTCAATCTGAATCTGGACGGCAAGTACCCGTTCAAGGGCTGATGCGCCGCAGGGTCACCGCCAGCAACGGCTGACCGTCGCAGAGTCACCGCAAGCAACGGCTGACCGCCGCAGAGGTCGGCCGCGAAGGGCCGCAGTCACTTCCGCACAGGGAAGGGGCTGCGGCGCTTGCGTTCTCCGCAGCGCGCGACCGTATGGATTCGGTAAATATGCGCGGGCGTGCCGCATGGTCCCCGTCAAGGCGGCTGCCGCCATGGCCGGACTGCGAATAGCGTAGGGCCGAGCAAGGATTCGGCCCCGAAGGTGAGGCAGCGGTTCGATGGACAACCAGGCGTACGAGCTGAGCGCACTGCGCGAGCTGGTGAATCACCGTGGGGTGGTGGAGCTTATGGACCTGCTGGCCCAGGAGCCGCAGACCGTCGATGAACTGCGAGGCGCGCTCGGCATGCGCCGCCAGGGCGCGGCGCGCGTGCTGCGCGTGCTCGCCGCGTACGGGCTGGTCGCCACCGACGGTATCGGCAGCTGGGACGAGTCGCTGCGATTCCAAGGAACGGTCCGGCTGACCGAGACCGGCTGGCGCACAGTCGAAATGCTCTCCGATTTCGCGGTCTGGGTCGAGCTGTACGAACAGTCTGGCACGGCCCGCGACCGGTGAATCAGCTCGGCCACGGCTGATCAGCTCGGCCACGGCTGATCACCTCGGCGACAGCTGATCACCTCGGCCACAGTCGCCGCCCCCCGAGAGCGGCGGCTGTGGCCGGGCCGGCTCACGGGGTGCAGGACGCCGGGTCGGGAAGCTCGCTGCACGGGGTATTACCCGCAGCGCGCAGCACGTCCTTGCCCGCGCCGTTCGTGAGATAGCGCAGGAACGAGGCCGCCAGGGAATCGGCGGGCAATTCCCCGTTGCTGTAGGCGTATTCGACGCTCCAGAACGGATAGGCGTGAGCGAGGACCTGCTCCCGGGTGGCGGCGTGGCCGCCGATGGTCACGGTGCGCACATCGGTAGCCGCTGTGGCGTCGGCGTTTTCGCTGTAGCCGATGGCCCCGGGCAGTTCCGCGACGGCGCGCAGCATGTCCTTGGTGACCGGCACCTCGCAGAACGCGGGGCCCGGCGGATTGGTCACCGCGAGGGTCCGGCAGCTGGTGGTGGACGGTGCAGGGGGCTGGTCATCACCGAGCAGCCGGGCTCGGAAGGACTCCCGGGTGCCGGAGCCCAGCATGCGATTCACCACGCGCACAGGCAGATCCGGGCCGCCGATCGATTTCCAGTTGCTCACGCGACCGGCATAGATATCGCGGATCTGCTGGACGCTGAGGTCGGGTATGCCGACGCCCGGGTGCACGACCATGCTGAACACCGATTCCGCCAGGGTGCGGGGGAACAGGGTCGGATAACCGACGCCCTTGGGGCCGTCGCTGACGGCCAGGATGCCGGGATTGTTGCGGCCCTCCTCGTCGACGCGGGTGAGGCCGCGGTCGCTGCCGTCGAATTCGAAGGTGAAACCGGCTCCGGTGCAACGCTTCCCGTACGCGGCCGCGGCGGCGCGGACGGTAGGCTCGAAGGCCGATGATCCCACCAGATCGAGAGCGCCACTGGCGCATTCGGCATCCGGCGGGGCCTCGGGGCCGCGCAGTCCGACGACGTACTGGACTGCGATCATGACCGCCAGGAATGCGACGAGCGCGAGCAGGCGCGGTGACTGCCCGGAGTTGCTGCGCGTCTCGGCGACCCTGCCGCCCTTGATCTTCGCGCGCACGGTGGGCGCGGGCGATTCGTGCGGACCGGTGATCCGCTGCAGAATGGCGAGGATCTTGTAGTGGTCGCCGCGGTTCATCGGCACCTTCGGCAGGTCGATGATGCCGACCTGGTGTGCGGTGTCCTCGGTGGTGCCGATCCCGGTGCCGGGACGCAGCCAGTCGCCGAGCGTCGGTTCGCTCAGTTCGGTGACCGCCATGCCGATGACCCGCCGGTCCGGGAAACGGATGCGCACACCGACGCGCTCGGTCTCGGGGACGGCGTAATCGCTGCTGTCGATGGTGGTGGCGCCGCTGTTCTCGATGCGCACCAGCACCACGGACAGGTCCTGAAGTGCGGGCGAGGCTCCGGTGCCGCCGGGCCGCAATTGCGGTAGGACACCGGGGAATACGGATTCGATCTCGCCGGTGACGGGCGTGTCCATCTGCACCCGGTAGCCCAGTCGCTTGCGGCCCACCAGTACGAATTCCCAGACGAACGCGCCGACCGGCACCGCGATCCCGATGATCGCCAGCACGATATCGATAGGAAACCCGTTCACTGCGCCGCCTCCCCAGGGCTTCAGCGCCCGGTTCGGGCGCCGTCGACAGTGGCAACACGTGTCGGCGTGTGAGCGCCGAACCGATTCCGGGTGCACCCCGGGAGTTACCCGGCACGCACGATATCAGTTGCCGCGCTGGGGAGCCCGGTCACCACCAGCCCAGGATCGGCTGTAGTTGGCGGTCGAGTTCTGGTGCGAGAGAACGTGAATAGCTTGCTGTCAGGTGGTGTTCATCGTGGTAGACGAGGATGTTGCCCTCGACTACGGCGCAGACGGCGGGTTCGCAGACGGCGTTGTTCAGGTCGATATTGTGCACATTGGGCAGGCCGGCGGCTGCGGCGATGGCGGGGTTCACGGGGTTGAGGGCGTCGGTGCGCTTCATACCGCATTCGACGCGATTGCCGCCCGAGGCCAGACAGTCGATGGCGCGGTAGCGAATACCGTTGCGGCGCAACCACGGGGTGTCCCGGATGGTGATCAGCTGTAGGCCGCGGTCCGACAGGGCCGACCACACATCCCGGTAATCGTCGGGAACCTCGTCACCGCCATTGTCCGCGGGGCGGGTGCCGGTGGTGAAGACGAAGTCGGGGCGTTCGGTGCCGAGTCGTTCGAGCACATCGTGCGACCAGTCGCGGCAGTCCGGATTGTGCTGGCCCTTGTACATGGGGTCCTCGTCGGCGACGGTGAGCGGACACCCCATCTTCAGGTACACGACAATGCGGAAGCGGTACTTCTCGCCCAGGATCTGCAGCGCCGGAATCCAGTGCTCGGCATGGGAATTGCCGACCACGGCCAGCGTGCGATGCGCATTGGCGTCACCGTAGTTGCAGGTGATGACCGTGCGATTGTCGAAGTCGGCAATGCAGCCGTCCCGGGTGGGATAGGCGATATCGGCGGGCGCCTCTTCGGTGGTGGGGCGCATGGGCGCACGCGGTACCAGGGCGTGATCGGTCAGGGCCGCGGCGCCCGGGTACTTCGCCGGGTCCAGTTCGCCCACGGCATGGGCCTTGGCGCTATTGCTCCACTGCCATGCCAGCGTCGAACCCAGCAGCAGCACACCGACGGTCGAGACCGCGACCCCGGTGAGCATGCGGGTGCGGGACGGGAGGATCGGGCCCGAGCGCAGCCGCAGCGGCTCCTCCACGAACCGGTGGATGCCGTAGGCCACCACGAACGAGATCGCGATGATGATCAGGCCGCCGAGCGCGCCCGCCTCGCGTTCGTGACGCTCACCCAGATAGAAGATGAGCATCGGCCAGTGCCACAGGTACAGCGCGTACGCGAATCCGCCCAGCCCCACCATGGGCGCGGTGGCGAGCAGCCGGTTGACGACCGGTTGATCGGCGGTGTCCTGCCCGGCCCCGGCCAGAATGAGCGCGGCGGTCGCGGCCACCGGCAGCAGTGCGGCCGGCCCGGGGAACACCATGACGCCGTTGACCAGCCAGCCGCAGGCCACGATCGCGGCGATACCGGCCCAGGCGAATATTTCGCGCACCGGTTTCGGGAGCTTGACCAGGGGAGCGGCAATGGCCAGCAGCGCGCCGGCGAGCGGTTCCCAGGCGCGGGCCAGGGTGTCGTAGTAGTTCCAGCCCTGCTGTGTCGAAACACCCTGGGCGGCATACCAGAACGAGGCCGCGGCGATACCGGTGAACAGCACGGCGGTCGCCAGGCGCAGTCGTTCGGGGTGTGCGGCGCGGCGGCAGCACCAGGCCAGCAGCGCGATGAGCAGCAGCATGCCCAGATAGCACTGGCCCTGCACCGACATCGACCACAGGTGCTGCAGCGGGCTCACCGAGGGATCAGCGGCCAGATAGTCCGACCAGGACAGGGCCAGATACCAGTTCTGGTAGTAGAAGAGCGAGGCGAGCGTCTGTCCCGCGATATCGGACCAGCGGGTGTGCGGGAGCAGGATCACCGTGGTGACCACGACCGCGGCCAGCACCACCACCATCGCGGGTAGTAGGCGGCGCAGGGTCCGCCGGATGGTCGCCGGGACGCCCACCGGGCCGTGGTCGGCGCGGCGCAGCAGCATGCCGCCGAAGAAGAAACCGGACAGCACCAGGAAGACGTCCACGCCGCCGGAGACCCGCCCGAACCAGATGTGGAAGGCGACGACCAGGGCGATGGCGATACCGCGCAGCCCGTCCAGATCGTGCCGGTAGGCGCCGGGAACTCGACTCGGCGCCGGCGCGACCTGCGGGTCGCTGTCCGGCGTTCTGGGCGTGGGTTGCTCGGTGCTGGATAAGGACATGGCGGCGACCATTCTTGTATCGGCAACGCGAAATTTGCCAATCGCCACACATATCTTGACCTGAATGTGCTCTTCGTCCCTGTTCGAAGGGGTGGTCAGACGAAGGCGAAATACCGCAACCACAGATACGGCGCAGCTACCACGATGGTGACCACCGTCACTGCTATGCCCTTGCGGGTGAATTCCCAGAACGAGATGGGATGGTCCGAGCGCCGTGCGATTCCGAGCATCACCACATTCGCACTCGCGCCCACGGCGGTCAGATTGCCGCCGAAATCCGCGCCCAATGCCAGCGCCCACCACAGCGCATGCGCCTGACTTTCATTGCCGACGGTCGCTGCCAGCTGTGCTACCAGCGGACTCATGGTGGCCACGTACGGAATATTGTCGATGACGCCGGACAGGACCGCGGAGACCACCAGGATGAGCATGGTGGCCACCAGGGCATTGCCGCCGGTGAGCTCGGTCGCGTATTTCGCGAGTCGCCCGATCACACCGGTTTTCACCAGTGCGCCGATCATGACGAACAGACCCGCGAAGAACAGCAGGGTCTCCCATTCCACCGCGGCCAGGTAATCCCGCTGTGGCAAACCCGAAATCAGCACGAGCGCGCCCGCGCCGAGCAATGCGACGAGTGACGGTTCGAGGTGGAAAAGCGGCTGCCCGAAGAAGCCCGCGAATACCGCGGCCAGTACGACCGCGCACTTGATCAGCAGTTTCGGATCGCGAATGGCCTCACGCTCGTTCAGTGCCATGATGTCGGCCACGCGTTCGGGATCGACGGTGAACGAGCCGCGGAACAGGCGCGGCAGCAGCAGGGTGAACACGGCAAGTTCGATCAGCACGATCGGAGTCATATTCACCACGAAGTCGTTGAACGACAGGCCCGCCCGGCTGCCGATGATGATATTGGGCGGATCACCGATCAGGGTGCCGGCGCCGCCGATATTGGAGGCCAGCACCTCGGCGATGAGGAACGGCGCGGGCGGGATATCCAGGCGCTCGCACACCAGCATGGTCACCGGGGCGATGAGCAGGATCGTGGTGACATTGTCGAGGAAGCCCGAGGCCGTGGCGGTGATGAGGGTCAGCAGGATCATCACCCGCAGCGCGGAACCCTTGGCGCGCTTGGCCGCCCAGATGGCGGCCCATTCGAAGACGCCGGTCTGCCGCAGCACGCCGACAATGATCATCATGCCGAGCAGCAGGAAGATGACATTCCAGTCGATGCCGGTCTCGTGGGAGTAGAAGGCATCGTCGGAGTCCATGACACCGAGCGCGATCACCACGCCCGCGCCGGTCAGCGCCGCAATGGTTTTGTGGACGCGTTCGGTCGCGATCAGGATGTAGGCGATCGTGAAGACCGCCACGGCCACCGCGGTCACGTGGACCGCGCCGGGGTCAGTGCGTCAGTGACATCTCGCGTCAGTGACTCAGGGCCACTTCGAGCAGCCGCGACGCGGTGATCACGCCGAGCAGCTGCTTGCCGTCCAGCACCGCGATGAGCGGCGTCTTGTACCGCGCCATGAGCGCCGCCACCTCGACGGTATTGTCGTCGGCCTGCGCCGCCGGAATCTTGGTCAGCCGCTCCGGAATCACATCGCGAACCTTCTTGCCGCGCAGCCGATTCGCCACCTGATTGCACATGCTCTCGTTGAGCACCCCGGCCAGTGACGGATCGTCCTGCACATACTTCGGCACGATGAACAGCACCACCTGCGAGGCCGGCAGCACCGAATGCGGCGCGCCCTGGTCGTCGGTCACCAGGATGCCCGGTAGTCGATGTTCGGCCAGTAGTCGCGCCGCGTCCATCGCGTCCGAGTCCAGGTCGATCATCGGGTATTCCTCGGCCATCTGAGCGGCATGCATAACTGCAGGATACGACGCTGCGCCGGGGTATCACGCGAAGAGAATACGTCAAGATCGAATACAGTCGCCGCACCGAAGCTCCCACGTCGAGGCGCACGACCCGAGGCTTCGGGCCGCACGCCGACCAGGCTTCCCGGCACACCGCAAGACAGAATTCCGTTGAAGAATACGTCCGGCGGGCCACTTGTTCGGCATCGGCGAATGGACTGCCCCTTCAGGGCCGCGGGTAGGGGTCCATGGTGCAGAGGCGTTGCCGGTGTAATTCCTGCAGCTCGCTCACCCGGGTGAGAAAGCCTGCGATCATTTCGAGTTCGGCGGGGGAGTACCAGCTCAGCATCATCTTGTAGCCCTCGTCGATCAGTGACGAGATGAGGTCCTGTACGCGGCGGGCGGCGAGTTCGGTGGCCACCACGATCACCCGGCGGCGATCGGTGGGGTGCAGCGAGCGGGCGATATAGCCCTGCTTCTCCAGCCGGTTGAGCATGATCGTGGCGCCCGCGGCGGTGAGGCCCAGCCGTTCGGCCAGCATTCCGGGGGTGGTGGATTTCGCGTCTCCGAGCAGGACGATTTCCAGCGCGCGCCGATCGGTCTCGTTGACGCCAAGCAGCCGGATCAGTTCGCGGGCAAGATCTTCGAGCGTTCCGTGATAGAACTCCAGGGCTTTTCTGAGCTCTACCGCGATCGGGGCCGGTTCGGTTGATATCGGACGCACAGGCTCCCACCCTCGAACAGTTGAAACATGAAACCTCTCAACAGGAGTCACCGTCCACGTCTGGGCCGGACATGCACTGTACGACACAGTGGCGTTGCTATAGTCCGCATTACACACCCGGGCCAGATCGGTTTTCGCGCATGAAAACCGAAGCGGGGCACGGTAATTACCTGATACAACCCGTGGAACCTGGACCGGGCCGCTGCGGGCAGCCCGGTCCAGGCCTTCACCACATGGCGCCGGCGTGTATCCCGGCGGTCATGCTGATCCTTCTGCCCTGCGGATCAGCTGACGGTTGTTGTGGTGAGCGTGGGGGACGGGCTCGGGTAGCACGCGGTCGCGACATTGCCGACGATGGCCACCTTGGTCGTCATGGTCATCCCGGGGTTGGAATAGCTGGTCCCCGCGTATTTGCTGGTGATCGGCGTTCCGGGGGTGCCGGCCGTGACATTGATGGTCACCGCCGGCGGGGTGAAGCTGGTGCCGCCCGCGATCGGACCCGGCACGGTGAGAACGACATTCCCGCCGGAGGTCGACACGGTGCCGGCGACGCTACCGCCGGAAGCGGTGGCCGAGACCAGCGTCGAATTCGCCGGAGTCGGGAAGGTCATCTTCAAATTGCTGATGTTCGTCACCGTGAAGCCGGAGGCCGAACTGGGCACCGAGGACGCACCCGGGGTGAGGGTGATGGCCACGGCGGAGCCCGATGTCGTCGAGCCCGGCGCGGTGCCGGTGACCGAGGTGGACATGCTCGAGGTTTGGCTGATGCCGAAAATGGTGCCCTGACAACTCCAGTTCACGCTGACCGGGGTGGCGCTTGCGGGTGCGGCCAAACAGAAGAGAGTGGCAAGTGCCACCGGAGTAACAACACCGGCACGAAGCAGCACAGATGCGGTCGATCTCATAATAATCTCCAAAATGTGAAGCAATGGCGCGACCCGAGGGGTGGTGGGCCGTAACCGTAAGAGATTTGAAATGTAACCTGTTCTCATCTGGCCGCGGGCGGAATTGAAAATAACGGTTTGGCATCGATGATACATGCCGGACGTTCTGTCCGGTATGTATTTATCTGCAGTTAGTAACTCACTCTGGAAAATTAATATGAGCTCTGAACAGGGGTTCGGTCATATTGTCGACCATCAATTTCCCGGCATATTATTCGGCCTCGATAATTCTTTCTTTCGTCGAGCGGAGATATCGATACGATTACGGCCGGGTCAGTGCCGCATAGCGGGCGGTGTGGTGGGCGGTGGTGCCGTATTCGTACTGGATTGCGGTGAGGCGCTTGAAGAAGTGACCGATGGGCAATTCCTCGGTCATGCCCATGGCGCCGTGCAGCTGGACCGACTCCTGGCCGATGAGACGGGCGGCGCGGCCGATGGTCACCTTGGCAGCGGCGGCCGCCTTGGCCCGTTCGGCGGGGTCGGCGGTCAGTTTCAGCGTCACCAGATATGTTGCGGCTACCGCCTGTTCGAGCTCCAGGTGCATGTTCACCATGCGGTGCTGCAGGGCCTGGAAACTGGCGATCGGGACGCCGAACTGGTGGCGCTGCTTGGCGTATTCGACGGTATCGCCGACCACCTTGCGCATGATGCCCACCGCCTCGGCGGCGACGGCGGCAATGGCCTCGTCGAGGGTGGCGGCCACGGCCTCGCCCGCCTGCGCCAGCAGCAGGGAATCCGCTGGGAGGCGCAGGTTTTCGAAGGTGAGATCGGCGGCGGGGCGCTCGTCGATGGTGCGGAACGCTTCGACGGTGAGACCGGCGGGTGGGGCGGCGGGGTCGACATCGACGACGAAGAGCGCGATTTCACCGTCCGCCACGGCGGTCACCAGCAGGTGGGTGGCCAGCGGCGCCGAGGTGACCACGCACTTGCTGCCGGTGAGCAGCCAATCGTCGCCGTCGCGGCGGGCGATGGTGGCGACATTGGTGTAGTCGTAGCCCGATTGTGCTTCCAGAGCGGCGAATCCGGTGATGACCGCACCCTCGGTGATACCGGCGAGCAGATCCTCGGCCCGCTTACCGGTGGCGCGCCGCAGCAGGCCGCCGCCCACCACCACGGTGTCGATATACGGCTCGACCACGAGCGCGCCGCCCAGTGCCTCGGCGATGATCATCGTCTCGACGGGTCCGCCGCCGATGCCGCCGACCGATTCGGGCAGCGCCGCGCCCAGGATGCCGACCTCCTGCGCCAGTCCGCGCCAGACCTGCGGCTGCCAGCCCGCCCCGATTCGGGCTGCGGCGCGGCTGTTTTCGAGGTCGTAGCGGGCCGCGAGGAACTCCGTGACGGTGTCGCGGAGCAGTTCTTGTTCAGCGGTGAAGGAGAAGTCCATGGCTACAGTCCCAGGGTCGCTTTGGCGATGATATTGCGCTGAATCTCATTGCTGCCGGCATAGATCGAACCGGCGCGGTCGTTGAAATACCGCAGGGGTGCGACCGCCTGCCACTCCTGGCCGCTGACGAAACCGTCTGCGGGCGGGGTGAAGTCGGCGATCGGGCCGCCCGGCATGGTGGCGTGCGGCTGATACGCGCGACCGCGCGGGCCCGCGGCCTCCAGGGCCAGCTCGGTGAGGACCTGGCTCAATTCGGTGCCCAGGATCTTGATGGTGGAGGCGGCCGGGCCAGGATCCTTGCCGCTGGAAACCAGTGCCAGCGTGCGGTATTCGAGAATCTCCAGCACATCCGCGCGGATCCGGGCATCGGCGAGCTGCGCCGCGAAGGCCGGATCATCGATCAGCGCACCGCCGTTCGGCCCCGGCTGGGTTTGCGTGGCCTGGGCCAGCTCCTCGGCCATCACCTGCAGCGCCGGTGCGGCCGCGCCGCCGCCGCGTTCGAAATTGAGCAGGAATTTGGCGACGGTCCAGCCATCGTCGATGCGGCCCAGCACATTCGCCTTCGGCGCCCGCACCTGATCGAAGAAGACCTGGTTCTGCACCTGCTCACCGGAGGTCATGACCAGCGGCCTGATCGTCACGCCGGGCGCGTCCATCGGCATCAGCAGGAAGGTGATGCCCTGCTGCTTCTTGGCCTGCCGGGAGGTGCGCACCAGGGCGAAGATCCAATTGGCCTCGGTGGCATGGGTGGTCCAGATCTTGGAGCCGGTGATCACCAGATCCTCGCCGTCCTCGACCGCGGCCATGGACAGCGAGGCGAGGTCCGAACCGGCCTCGGGCTCCGAATAGCCTTGGCAGAAGAAGACTTCGCCGGTGAGGATGCGCGGCAGGAAGAAGTCCTTCTGCTCCGGCGTGCCGAACGCCATGATGGCGTGCGAGACCATGCGAATACCCATGGGGGACAGGTTCGGTGCGCCGGCGAGGGTGCATTCGCGGCCGAAGATGTAGTGCTGGGTGAGGCTCCAGTCGCAGCCGCCGTATTTCACCGGCCACGCGGGCGCGGCCCAGCCCCGGGCGTGCAGGATGTGCTGCCACTCCATGCTGGCTTCATGATCCGGGTAGACGCTGGTGGCCAGCCGCCCGGCCCGCCGCAGTCGCGGGGTCAGATTCTCATCGAGGAAGTGGCGCACTTCATCGCGAAACGCCAGATCACCGGGTGACCAGTCGAGGTCCACAAAAACTCCTCTTGTGCGAAGAACTGACCCCAACCATCTCACTGCCTCACCCCCGCTGGCAAATGTGCTGGCACCCGCCCTCACTTGCGGCTCTTGACACTCCAATGTGGAGGTTTATTCTGGGCTATACATTCCACTTTGGAATATCTCCGAAAGGCTCGACATGGACATCACCGCCGGTACTCGCGCCGCCGACGCCTCGAATCACCACCAACGCCACCACGTCCGGTAAATGGCCATGGCCGGATACACGGCGCTGCTCGGCCTTCACATCGTCGCGGGCACAGCCGGTCTACTGCTCGGCCCGCTGGTCGCCTGGGCCGCCGCGCGCGGCCGTCGCAGCTCCCGGGAACTCGGCGGCTGGTATCTGGGAATCGTTGTCGCCGTCGCCATTACGGCAACAGCACTGGTGATCTGGAAACGCACAGATCTGCGGTGGCTGGTCCCGGTCTCGGCGCTGACCGTGGCTCTCGCCGTCCTCGGCCGTCATGCGACCGGTCGCCCCGGCAGGTGGACGCACGGCTATGTGCACGGCCTCGGTGGCTCCTACATCGCGCTGGTCACAGCCACGGTCGTGGTGGCCTTTGCCCTGCACGGCCCGCTCCACGGCCCCGCGGAACTCATTGCCTGGCTCACCCCGACGGCCCTGCTCGCCCCGCTGCTCGAAATCTGGCGGCAGCGCTACAACCTCACCGTCATCGTCAGGTGAATGCCGGCGGCCTGCCTGGTCGCGGCATGACAAAAGGCCCGGTGGGAGGCGAGCGGTGGATGCCGCTGCCGTCCTGCCGGGCCTGCAACGAACGGCGGCCCGGCGTATCGGATACGCCGGGCCACCGTTCGATCACCTGCTAAAACTTAGGCAGGGGTGATGTTCTCGGCCTGGGGGCCCTTCTGGCCCTGCGCGATGTCGAAGGAGACCTTCTGGCCTTCCTGGAGCTCGCGGAAGCCCTGTGCGGCAATGTTCGAGTAGTGAGCGAACACGTCAGGGCCGCCACCGTCCTGCTCGATGAAGCCGAAGCCCTTTTCGGTGTTGAACCACTTCACGGTACCGGTAGCCACGATTGACTCTCCTCTTTGTTTTGGTGCGACCCGCACTTTACGGATCTGATGTCGCTGTAATGACCCCGCTAAGGATCACTGGAAACACAAATGCGCGCCTGCGTGATGGTCAGCAGGCGCGTACTGAAGTCTGTGAGAACCAAAAGTTGCAACACCCAGAGAGTACCTGATCTTAGGGACATCCGACGAATTCCCACCTCGTCGACGTGTCGCAAGTCTCTGCGCCGCTGGTTCGCGACGCAGGCCACTGTCTCGACCCTACGCGCCGGCCCGTCGGGGAACCGGACGCGTTCCCGGCATACCCGGGGCAATCGGGGCAGAGCGGGTAACCTGAGCGGCTGTGCATCTGAAGAGTCTGACGCTGAAGGGATTCAAGTCCTTCGCGTCCGCGACGACGCTGCGGTTCGAGCCCGGCATCACCTGTGTGGTGGGTCCGAACGGTTCCGGCAAGTCGAACGTCGTCGACGCGCTCACCTGGGTAATGGGGGAACAGGGCGCGAAAGCGCTGCGTGGCGGGAAGATGGAGGACGTCATCTTCGCCGGCACCTCCGGCCGCGCCGCGCTCGGCCGCGCCGAGGTCACCCTCACCATCGACAATTCCGACGGCGTCCTGCCGATCGAGTACTCCGAGGTCTCCATTACCCGGCGCATGTTCCGGGACGGGGCCGGTGAGTACGAGATCAATGGCAGCTCCTGCCGCCTGATGGATGTGCAGGAACTGCTCAGCGACTCCGGTATCGGCAGAGAAATGCACGTGATCGTGGGTCAGGGCCGGCTCTCGGCCATCCTCGAGTCGCGGCCGGAGGACCGGCGGGCCTTCATCGAGGAGGCGGCGGGCGTGCTCAAGCACCGCCGGCGCAAGGAGAAGGCGGTCCGCAAGCTCGACGCAATGCAGTCGAATCTGGCGCGGCTCAATGACCTCACCACCGAACTGCGCCGCCAGCTCAAGCCGCTCGGGCGGCAGGCCGAGGTGGCCCGCCGGGCCGCGACCGTGCAGTCCGAACTGCGTGATTCTCGGCTGCGACTGGCTGCCGATGATCTGGTGAGCCGCCGCGGCGAGCTGGAGAGTCAACAGAGTAAGGAGTCGTACGCGCGCGAGCAGCAGGTCAATGTGCATGCCGAGCTGGATGCCGCCAATGCCGCGCTGGCGCAGCAGGAATTCGAGCTGTCCCGGCTCACCCCGAGTGCGGAGGCCGCGGCGCAGACCTGGTTCCAGCTCTCGGCGCTGACCGAACGTGTCAACGCCACTATCCGGATCGCCCGCGATCGGGCGCGCAATTTGACCATCGAACAGCCCACCGGCGCCGGTCGCGACCCGGAGCAACTGGAGCGCGAAGCCGAGCGCGTCGAAGCCGAAGAGGCCGAACTTCTCGAAGCGGTCGAAATGGCCACGGCCACTCTGGAAGCCGCCCGCGATCAGCTCTACGACCGCGAACAAGCTGCCAAGGCCGCTGAACAGGCGCACCTGGCCGCGGTACGTGCCATCGCCGACCGCCGCGAGGGTCTCGCCAGGCTGTCGGGCCAGGTAGACACGCTGCGCTCGCGGGCGCAGTCGGTGGACGGGGAGATCACCCGCATCTCGGCCTCCATCGCCGAAGCGCGGCAGCGCGGTGCGACCGCCGATACCGAATTCGAAGCGGTACAGGAGGAATTGAACGAGCTCGACGCGGGCGAGGCGGGCCTCGACGCCCAGTACGAGCACGCCGCCGAGGCACTGCACAGCGCCGATGAGCGCGTCACCGAGCTGCGCGAGAAGGATCGCGAAGCCGGTAAGCGGGTGGCCTCGCTGGGCGCGCGCATCGAAGCGCTCACCATGGGCCTGGCGCGGCGTGACGGCGCGGCCTGGTTGCTCGAACATCGCACTGACGGGCTCCTGGGCCCGCTATCCGGGCTCATTCGGGTGCACGGCGGGTTCGAGGCCGCGGTGGCCGCCGCCCTCGGGCCGCTCGCCGATGCGGTGACCGCCGATACCGGGCCGTCCGCGCACGCCGCCGTGCGCGCGCTCAAGGAGGCCGACGGCGGGCGGGTCGCACTGGTGTATGCCGGTGCCGCACAGTCGAATACGCGCGCCGGGGGAGAGCTACCGGGTGCGGCGCGCTGGCTCGCCGAGGTCGTCGACTGCCCCGATCATCTGCGCGGCGCGATCACCGCGCTCACCACCGGCATTGCCGTCGCCGACAGTCTCGATGCCGCCGCGCAGGTCATCGCGGCTCGCCCGGAATTGCGCGTGGTCACCCGCGAGGGTGATCTCACCGGCGCCGGCTGGGTGCTCGGCGGCTCCGACCGCGCGCCGAGCCAGCTCGAGGTGCAGGCCGAGATCGACTCCGCCGGAATCGAACTCGCCGACTGGCAGCGGCAGGCCGAAACGCTCGAGGCCGCACTCGCGGGCGCGCTCGCCGAACAGACCGACCGCCGCGAAGCCGTGGATCACGCGCTGCTGGCCCTGCACGAATCCGACCAGTCGCTGGTCGCCATCTACGACCGGCTCGGACGGCTCGGGCAGACCGCCCGCAATGCCCAGCGCGAGTGCGAACGTCTGCTCGCTCAGCGCGTCGAGACCGAGACCGGGCGCGAGGAGACCCTCACCAAGCTCGCCGAACTGGAGAACCGGCTCCGGCACGTCGAGGACGAACAGTCCGGCATCGGCTCCGAATCCGAGAGCACCGAGACCGCCGGATACGCCCGCGAACAAGCCGCCGCGGCACTCGCCGAATCCCGCTCCATGGAGGTGGAGGCGCGGCTCACTGTGCGCACCGCCGAGGAACGCGCGGAATCGGTGCGCGGCAAGGCCGACGGTCTGCGGCGCACCGCCCGCGCCGAACGCGAGAACCGGGCCCGCGCCGAACGCCAGCACGCCGCCCGGCGGCAGGCCTCCGCGGTTGCCGCCGTGGTCGCCGAATCCGCCGAGAAGGTCGCCGCCGAACTGGAGAAGGTGGTCGCGCAGGCCGCGGTCCGCCGCGACGAATTGGTGCGCCGCCGTACCGAATTCGCGGCGCAGGTGGATCAGACCAAGGAGCGCGCCCGCGCGCTCAATACGGCACTGGCCCAGCTCACCGATGCCGTGCACCGCGACGAGGTCGCCCGTGCGCAGGCCGCGCTGCGCATCGAACAGCTCGAAACCAATATCTCCGAACAGTTCGGGCTCGCGCTCGAGGATCTGATCAACGAGTACGGTCCGGACACCCTCATGCCGCCGACCGCGCTGGAACTGATGGAGTACGAGCAGGCCAGGGAGCGCGGCGAACAGGTCAGCGAACCGCAGCCCATGCCGTACGACCGTGCCACCCAGGAGCGCCGGGCCAAGCGGGCCGAGAAGGATCTCACCACGCTCGGCAAGGTGAATCCCCTTGCGCTGGAAGAGTTCGCGGCGCTCGAGGAACGCTACAACTTCCTGGCCACCCAGCTCGAGGATGTCAAGAAGGCGCGACAGGATCTGCTCGACGTGGTCACCGAGGTGGATGCCCGCATTCTGCAGGTGTTCACCGAGGCATGGGAGGACGTCGAGCGCGAATTCGTCGGCGTCTTCAGCAAACTGTTCCCCGGCGGCGAGGGCCGGCTGCTGCTCACCGACCCGAACGACATGCTCTCCACCGGAGTCGAAGTCGAGGCGCGCCCGCCGGGCAAGAAGGTCAAGCGGCTGTCGCTGCTCTCCGGCGGTGAGAAGTCGCTGACCGCGGTGGCTTTGCTGGTCGCCATCTTCCGGGCCCGCCCCTCCCCGTTCTATGTCATGGACGAGGTCGAGGCGGCCCTGGACGACACCAACCTGCGCCGCCTGATCGGGCTGTTCGAGCAGTTGCGGGAGAAGAGCCAGCTCATCGTCATCACCCACCAGAAGCCGACCATGGAGATCGCCGATGCGCTGTACGGCGTCAGCATGCGAGGCGACGGCATCACCCAGGTGATCTCGCAGCGGCTGCGCGGGGAGAATCTGGTCGGCGCGACTACGTAATCGGGCGGGCCGGTCATCTCGCGGCAACTCGGCTCCGGGTGCCTCGAACAGGCCGGTCGCGGACGTATCTTCGTCGCTGTCCGCAACGCCCGACGGGCGGATCCCGGTGACCGGGATTCCTTTGTGCGACAGTGTGAAACACCTGCGCGTCGCACATTGCGGCCGCTAGCGTCCCGTGCTCATGAGACGTTCTATCGCAGGTATTGCTCTCGGTGTTGCTGTCACTGTCGCCGTCCCGCTGCCCGCCGCGCTGGCGGACAGCGGGTCCTCGTCACTGTCGGGAGGGACCGGATCCTCCTCGCTGTCCGGGGGCGGCTCCGGCTCCGGTGGCGGCGGCAGCCTGCCCAGCGAATCCCAGTGGATCTCCGATGTCACCACGGTCATCAACTCCGCACAGGCCTACCTCACCACCGCGCTGCCCGGCGCGACCAAGCCCGCCATCGTCCTCGATATCGACAATACGAGCCTGGAGACCCAGTACAGCCCGGGTCTGATCATCCCCGCCATCCCGCCCGTGCTGGCCCTGACGCAATGGGCGAAACAGCAGGGCGCCGCCATTATTTTCGTGACCGGCCGGCCGTCGCTGCTGAACATCTACAGCCAGCTCAACCTGTCCGCCGTCGGATACACCGTGGACGGGCTGTACGGCGGCGGACTCACCACCGGCTCCAGCGGTGCGGGCGCGCTCGCCGACTACAAGACGGCGACCCGCGTCTCCATCGAGCAGCAGGGATACACCATCGTCGCGAATATCGGCAACAGCGCCTCCGATCTGTCGGGCGGGCATGCCCAGCAGACCTTCAAACTGCCCGACTACAACGGCGCACTCTCCTGATTCAGCCGGCCAGTAGCGGCTTCAGTTGGGCCGCACCGGTTTCGGCGAGCCAGGTATCGAAAGTGCGCAGACCCGGATGGATTTCGCGAAGGGCGGGGATATCGGCATGCCAGCCCCTGCCCTCTCGTGACATCCGCCAGACATTGATGATCGAGTCGCCGAGTGTGCTCGCCTCGGCCTCCGAGACTTCCTCGTAGCGCACCGGGTGGCCGGTGACCTCGCTGATCTTCGCGGCCGCGGCCGCCATGGTGCGCGCGTCACCGGCCAGCTCGATCACATGTCCGTGGAAGCGTTCCGGATCGGTGAAGGCCAGCACCGCGAAGTCCGCGACATCGTCCAGCGCGACCATCTGGATCGGACGGCCGGCGGGGAACAGGTGCCGGTGCACACCATTGTGGATACCGTCCACCACCAGGCCGCGTGCCAGATAGTTCTCCATGAACCGGACCGGGCGCAGGATGGTCCAGTGCAGACCGCTGGCCTGTACGGCCTTCTCGATGCGCCGTTTGCCGTTGGCGCCCCACGAATCCTCCTGATCGAACGAGGCGATACCCGTGAAGACGAGGTGCTCGACGCCGGCGGTGCGGGCGGCCGCGACCAGATCCAGGCCGCGCCGCGCCTCCAGTTCGATATTCCAGCCGTCGGGCCCGAATACCGCGGGCGGCACCAGGAAAGCCGCACGCGCGCCGGACATTGCGGTCGCGAGGGATTGCGGATCGTCGAAGTCGCCGTGTGCCAGTTCGGCGCCGGCGGCCGCAAGCTCCTGTGCCGCAGTCGATTCCGGGTCCCGCACCAGTGCGCGTACCGGACGGCCCGCGGCCAGGAGCCGGCGCGCGGTCGCGCCGCCCTGCTGTCCGGTCGGGCCGGTGACCAGAACCAGGTCATTGTGAACCGGCCCAGCATTGTGAACCGGCCCAGCATTGTGAACCGGCCCAGCATTGTGAACAGACATTGCCACCCTTGTCGTTTCGGTAGTATTCGGGTCGGACGACCCGAATACCGACGCTACGAGTGGGCGTATCCGGTTGGCCAGCACCGGAAAGGAACGGCGTAACGAAATGACCGCAGCAACTCCGGTCCGCTCCGGACCCAATGCCCGCGCCGATGCCCGCCGCAATCGCGCCCTCGTACTGGCCGCCGCGCAGCGGGCTTTCGTCGAGTCCGGCACCGAGGTGTCGCTGGCCGAGATCGCGCGCCGCGCCGGGGTCGGCGCGGGCACCGTGCACCGGCATTTCCCCAGCAAAAACCATCTGCTGGAAGCGGTTATGCAATTGCGCATCGACCGCCTCACCGCACTCGCACTGGGGTATCGCGATGCACCCGGCGCCGGCGCCGCCTACTTCGCCTTCTGCGCCGAGGTGGTGACCTCCACCATCGGAAACGGTGCGCTCTGCGAACTCTTCGACAATGACGGCTGGCCGCGCGACGGCCTGCGCGAGGCGGGGGAGCGCTTCCATCTGGCGCTGGGGCAATTGCTCGCCGCCGCACAGCGGCAGCACGCGGTGCGCGCCGATCTCACGGTGCCCGATGTGCTGGCCCTGTTCACCGGATGTGTTGCCATCCAGCGCATATCGACGACCCAGCCCGGTCTCGCCCGGCCCGCGGCACTCGTCTTGGAGGCCATGCGCGCGACCACCCCCGACCGGCGCGTAACGAAACCCCGAAATCCCGCCGCTGCCCGTGACGAAAACGTCCCGCATAACGTCACGGCGCTCTGCCCGGTCTGCGCCACCCCGCTGCGCCCGACCGGCACCGGCCGCCCAGCCCGCTACTGCTCACCCGCCTGCCGCCAGAAGGCCCACCGCCGCCGCCATTCCGTAGCCGCCGCCGGAACAGCGGCAGATGCGGTCGTCGTTGCCACTGCCGCCATCGCCGATACCGGCGGCATGACGGCCATCGCCACTGCCGCCACTGCCGCCATCGCCGATACCGGCGGCACGACGGCCATCGCCGCTGCGGGCGCTACCGCAATTGCTGTCAGAGCGGCCGCTGCCCCCGGTCACCACACGGCCAATTAGGCTGGCGGATATGGCAGAACAGAGCGATGGCCGCACCCTACCGGCGACAGTGACGCGCACGATCGAGCTGGACGTGCGGCTACCCCAGCCGAAACTCACCGAGCGAGTCGAGGTCCGCCGCATTCGCATGGCCGCGGGCACCCACGCGGGACTACACGTCCACAACGGCCCGGTATTCGGCAGCATCGTCACTGGAACCGTCATCTTCCAACTGGACGGTGAGCCCGAGATCGTCCTCGGCCCTGGCGATGTCTTCTACGAACCCGAGACTGCCCGCATCGCCCGGTTCGACGCAGGCGACACCGACGTCGAATTCCTCGGCTACTTCCTGCTCGCCGCCGACCAGCAGCCCGAACTCGAATTCCCGGAGTAGCAGGCCTGATTCGTCGCCGCGCCGCTGTTTGCCGAATACCCCGGCCGAGGGCGTGTCACACCGGCGGCTGAATTCCACTGTCGCAGTGGCCTGCCGCCGCACGGCTCGCTGAGGTGGAAGCGCACGCGCCGGTGCAGCTTTCGATCAGATCTGTGAACCATGCAGCAGGCGTCCTGCCGTGCAGGGCTCTCCCAGGTCTTGACAGCCGAACCCGTCCTGCGCCTGTCCGAAAAAGCAACGGGTCCAGGTTATTTCGTGCAGTCGCATGCCTGTTCGCGGTTATGGGGTCGTGCCCATTGCCGCCATCGCCTGGGGGAGGAAGGCGCGCAGTGCGTCGAAATCGTAGAAGCGGTTGAGGTCGTCGGGGCCGGGGTGGGTGCCGTGGTGGAATTCGGTGGTGACCGGGACGTCGTGCGGGTGCAGTGCGGCGACGAAGTCGTCCGTGAGGTGGCGGATGAGGACTTCGAGTGCGGCGAAGCGGGCTTCGGTGGAGGCGTCGTCGTGCACGCCGGGGAGGCCGTCGCCCGCGCTGACGTACAGGGATGTCCCGCGCAGCCGGTCGGCCAGATCCGTGGGGTTGTGCGCTGCCCAGTTCGCGGCCTGCGCCGTACGGTCTCCCCAGATGCACGGATCGGCGGCGTCGAGGATCACCGGCACCGTGCCGGAGAGGCCGTCGATGTTCACCGCGCCGGAAAGCGCTGCGGCAGCATCGAATACGCCGGGGTTGCGGGCCGCGTAGGACATGGCGCCGAAGCCGCCCATCGAGCTGCCCGCGACCGCGCGATGTCCGGTGGTGCGGAACGTGGCGTCCACCCAGGGCAGCAGTTCGCGCAGGTGGAAGGTCTCCCACGCCGGCGGCGGGAACGGCACCGGTCCGTTCAAGGGATCCGATCCGCTCACCGGAGTGCCGTACCAGTCGCTGTAGAAGCCGCCCGGGCCGCCTTCGGGCTGCACCACGATCACGGGTGTGTCCCCGATGACCTGCTCGACCTCGGCGGCGGGCCAGGTGGTCGGTGAGTTGTTGGCTCCGTGCAGATGCATCAGAACGGGGTAGCGGGCGGTTCCGGTCTCGTACCCGCTGGGCAGTGTGACCCGGACGCGGACGAGCCCGTCCGGCGCGATGTCGCCGACGGCGGCGGACCGGAAGGTGTAGAGCGTGGTGCGCGAATCCACCGGGGTGCTCGAGACGGGGACGAGTCCAGCCGCCGGCGCCGACGTTCTCGGCAGGCACTGCGGTGCGTCCTGTGCGGTCGCGGGCCCCGCGCTGAGCACCCCGGACAGCAGCACCGGGGCGGCGATCGCGGTCCAGCGGCGCCTCATCGGGCCCGCCCGGACTCGCTACCGCGGGGGCCGATGCTGGTGGTTGTGGCGGCCTCGGTGCCGACTTCCTGGTCGATCATGGCGTCTCCGTGCTGTTCACATACGCTAATTCGTATTAGTTCTCCGACGATAGTGAGGGCGGCCACAGAACGCAATAGACTGCGGGCAGGTGACGAGGAGTGAGGTGCAGCTTGGCGCGGGTGACAGCGCGGGACGTCGCGCAAGCGGCAGGCGTTTCGCAGACGACGGTGAGCTTCGTGCTCAATGATCGGGCGGACCAGACCATCTCGGAGAGCACCCGGCTGGCGGTCCTCGATGCGGCCCGCAGACTCGACTACGTTCCCTCCGGCGCGGCACGGAACCTGCGCCGGGGGCGCAGCAATGTCGTGCTGTGCGTGATTCCTGACATTCCGGTCACGGAGGTCATGGAGGTTTTCCGCCGCGGACTGAGCCGCGTGCTCGAGGCGTCCGGATTGACGTGCGTATTCCTGCACACCGAGGACGGCACGCAACTCACCGGGCTGTGGTCGCATGTCGACCCGGTTGTGGTGCTGTCCTTCGGCGCTCTCGGCCGGGCCGACGCCGAGCACATTCGCCGGACCGGCGTCGCCCTCATCGATGATCTGCTCGGCACCTCCGGAAAGGCCCTGACCGGCCTCGACCAGATGCAGATCGGCGAGCTGCAGGTGCGGCACCTCGCCGCGCGCGGGCACACCCGAATCGGGTTCGGCACCGTCGGCGATCCCCGCGAAGCCGCCTTCTGCGCACCGCGCCTGCATGGTGCGCAGCAGGCATGCAGCGGCCTCGGGCTGCTCCCGCCGGTCGTGTTTCCGGTCGAATACACGCGAGCGAGCGGTCTCGCTGCCGCGCGGCACTGGGCCGATCACCAGGTCAGCGCCGTCGCCGCCTTCAACGACCTGGTCGGGTTGACCCTGTTGGCCGGTGCGCGGGATGCCGGACTCGGGGTGCCCGAAGACCTGGCGGTCGTCGGCGTGGACGACCTGCCCATGGCCGCGCTGGTCTCCCCGCAGCTGTCGACGGTGGCGATCGATCCACTCGTCCTGGCCACCGCACTCGCGGGTCACATTGTCGCCGCCGCTGGAATGCCCGAATCTCCCACCGAGCCAAGTGGATCCGCACTGCGGCTCATCGAGCGAGAGTCGACCTGATCGATCGGCCGGCGTCCGCGGAGAGCTCCGCATCGGGCGCATCCACTGCGCGAACACCTCGGGACGGTGTAACCTTCTGCCCCACTGGGTTCCGTTAACGTCCGAGGTCAGGCGCTCGGCTCGACTTGAATTCCGGTCGAATGGGAGATCTTGCGCCATGCTCGGAACCAGGCAGCATACGCTTCGCACCATCAGCAGATGGACTCTGGCACTGCTGATCTCGACCATCGTGGCGCTCGGTGCCCTGTCGGCCGCAGCGGGTCCGTCCGGCGCCGCGACAGGCGGCGTCCCATCGATCGCAGCGCGGATCCAGTCGGCGTCAGCGCCCGGGCCGAATATGCCCGCGCCCGCCCGCCGCGGTCACGGGCATACGCACCACCACTTCTTCGGTTCGTCGAATTCCCACTCCGGCGTGGGCGGCGCCATCGCGGTCGTGGTCCTGCTCCTCATCGTCGGCGTCATAGGCGCAATCGTCTTCGTGATCATCCGGATTCGCCGCCGGCGGCGCTGACAGACTCCTGACCACCGGCGGCTGTTCACTCCCGTTATGAATGCTGTTGTGGCCGTGGGCCGTCGATCATGATCTTCATGACTCGGTCAACCGCGTCGGTGTAGGACCGGTCGGAATCTTCGGTGACCTCTTCGACCAGGTGCGCGCGGCCGGTGATCTCTATTTCGATGCCGTCAGCCGAGTCGGCCTGCCGCACTGGTCGAAAGGCCGCATCACGCTGCTCGGCGATTCCGCCTCCAGCGTCTCACTTTTCGGCGACGGCTCCAGTCTCGCCATCGCGGCCGCGCATACCCTGGCCGAGGAATCGGGCTCGCGGCGAACCGGACACCGCGCCGCGCCGCTACGAACAGCGGCATCGCCGGGTGGCGGGCCCCAAGCAGCGTGGCGCCCGCGCGGCCGGGGCTTTCATCGTGCCCGGCAGCCGGCCGGCAATCCTGCTGCGCGACACCGCTGTCCGCTTCGTGCGCTGAGCGCGGCCCGGATCAGAGCAGATCGCTGACATCGTCCGGAACGTCTACGGCGTATTTGCGGAGAGTTTCCATGGGAACCACCTCGAGCGCGTTCTCATGGGTGGCGGCCAGCACCACCGGCGCCGCCACCCCGTCCTCATGGGCGTGCAGCCAGCGCACCGCCACCACGCACCAGCGGTCACCGGGTTGCAGGCCGGGGAAGTTGTTCTCCGGTCGCGGAGTGAGAAGGTCGTTGCCGATCGACTTCTGGTGCTCCAGGAATTCTGCGGTCACCACGGTGCACACGGTGTGGCTACCAAGGTCTTCGGGACCGGTGCTGCAGCAGCCGTCCCGGTAGAAGCCGGTGAGAGGATCGGTGCCACACTCCTCCAGCGATCCCCCAAGCACATTTCGATCGGTCACGCCGCCGATCCTATTGTCTCGGTGTCGCATTCGCCGCTCCTTCCGCAGTGTGGTGCGTTGATGAACAGACCGGTCGGTCGCAATCGGGCCTGAAGCCGGCCAATTCGGCGCGTTCATAGCCGCGATGCATTGACGTGTGCTAGGCAACACGGCTCCGGAACTCGTGGGTAGGTGTGTGAAACCGGCAATAGTCGGGCCTCTGAAAGGATGGGGGTGTGACTGCACAAGCTTGGATCCTCATTGCCGCTATCGCTGCGGTCCTGCTGGTGGCGTTCGTTTCCGGATTCGTCCTGTACAAGCGCCGCCGCATCTCCCTGACCCCGGCCGCCGAAGAGACGCACGCGGAGCTCACCGACCGGTCGGGAGGGTATGCGGCGTCGGGAGGATTCAACTTCAGTCAAGGCGGCGGGGCGGCCACGCTGCCCAAGCCGGCGCCCGAGCCCGAGCCCGTGCGCATCGAACGCACCGATACCGATGGGCAGCCGCAGATCGGCGACGATGCGGCAGTCCCTCGTGATTCGGGCAAGCGCACCATCCAGGACATTCCGCTACCTGCTCCGGTCCAGGGACCAGAGCTCGCGCCTGAGGCTGTCGCTCCGGCCGGGGAGCAGACCACCGAGGCGGTAGCACCTACCGAGACGGTCGAGCCGACCGCGGCGCCCGCCGAAGCCGAGCCCGTCGCGCCGGTGGAAGCCGCAGCGCCCGAGGTCATCGCGCCTTCCGCGCCCGGCGAGACCGCTGTCGACACTGTCGTTGTCGCAGACGACACCGTCACCCCCGCCGCGCCCGAACTCGACATCGACTTCATCCCCGAGATCGACCCCACCGCGGGCCGCCTGACCCGCCTGCGCGGCCGTCTCGCCCGCTCCCAGAACGCCGTCGGCAAATCCCTGCTCGGCCTGCTCGGCGGCGGCGACCTCGACGAGGACTCCTGGGAGGAGATCGAGGACACCCTGGTCATGGCCGATCTGGGCACCGCCGTCACCGCCACGATCGTCGCGCGGCTGCGCGAGGAGATGGCCGCGCGGACCGTCCGCACCGCCGACGAGGCGCGCGCTGTGCTCCGCGAGGTGCTGATCGAGGCCCTGCGCCCCGAACTCGACCGCTCGATTCGCGCCCTCCCGCATGCCGATCATCCGGCCGTGCTGCTGGTCGTGGGCGTGAACGGCACCGGAAAGACCACCACCACAGGCAAACTCGCGCGCGTCCTGGTGGCCGACGGCCGCCGCGTCCTGCTCGGCGCCGCGGACACCTTCCGGGCCGCCGCCGCCGATCAGCTGCAAACCTGGGGCGAACGGGTCGGCGCGGACACCGTGCGCGGCAGGGAGGCCGCGGATCCGGCCTCGGTCGCCTTCGACGCCGTCAGTGTCGGCATCGAGCGTGGCGTGGATGTGGTGCTCATCGATACCGCCGGCCGCCTGCACACCAAAACCGGCCTGATGGACGAATTGGACAAGGTCAAGCGGGTCGTGGAGAAGCGGGCCAAGGTCGACGAGGTGCTGCTGGTGCTCGATGCCACAGTGGGTCAGAACGGGCTCACGCAGGCCCGGGTTTTCGCCGAGGTCGTCGATATCACCGGCGTCGCGCTGACGAAGCTGGACGGTACGGCCAAGGGCGGCATTGTTTTCCAGGTGCAGCACGAGCTCGGCGTACCGGTGAAACTGGTCGGTTTGGGCGAAGGCGCGGATGACCTCGCACCCTTCGAACCGGGCGCTTTCGTGGACGCTCTGCTCGGCTGAGCAGTACCGAACTGGGCGAACCACGCGAATCACCACAAGCCTCACGTCCCACGCGTAACAGCGGTGCGATTTCGGAAACCTGACCGAAACAGTGCAATCTCATCCGTTCACCTACGCGAAACGCCGCAGGATCACGTCGGAAACACCACTTGCGCAACCTTCATGTCAGGCTCGTTCGCCGGTTGCGGCAGAGCCCGAGATGAGGAGGAACGAAGGTGGCTTATCCCTTGCTCGGTGTGCCGGACACCGGCGACACCGCATGGATGTTGGCTAGCTCCGCGCTAGTGCTGTTGATGACGCCTGGACTGGCGTTCTTCTACGGCGGCATGGTCCGTGGCAAGAACGTCCTGAACATGATCATGATGAGTATCAGCGCGATGGGTCTCATCGGCGTGCTCTGGGTGATCTACGGATTCTCGGTCGGCTTCGCCAACGACAAGTTCGGCGGTCTGATCGGTGACCCCGGCCAGTTCTTCGGTCTGAAGGGCCTGATCGGCAGCAATGGCGCGGCGGCAGTCGCAGCCGACGCGGCGAACGGGGTGACGGCCGCGGATGCGGTCAAGATCCCGCTCGCCGGCACTATCCCGATGACCGTGTTCGTCGCTTTCCAGCTGATGTTCGCGATCATCACCGTCGCCCTGATTTCGGGCGCCGTCGCCGACCGCCTGAAGTTCGGCGCCTGGCTGCTGTTCGCCGGCGTCTGGGCAACGGTCGTGTACTTCCCGGTCGCGCACTGGGTCTTCGACGCGGACGTGAAGGACGCCGCGGGCAATGTGATCCACCACGGTGGCTGGCTGATCAACAAGATTCAGGCCATCGACTTCGCCGGTGGTACCGCGGTCCACATCAACGCCGGTGCGGCGGGCCTCGCGCTCTGCATCGTGCTCGGTAAGCGCAAGGGCTGGCCCACCACCCCGATGCGCCCGCACAATCTGACCATGGTCATGCTCGGCGCCGGTCTGCTGTGGTTCGGCTGGTACGGCTTCAACGCCGGTTCGGCTGTCAGCTCGAACGGTCTCGCCGGTTCGACCTTCATGACCACCAGCATCGCCACCTGTGCCGCCATGCTCGCCTGGCTGCTCGTCGAGAAGATCCGCGACGGCAAGCCCACCACCCTCGGTGCCGCTTCGGGCATCGTGGCCGGTCTGGTCGCCATCACCCCGTCCTGCTCCTCGGTCAACGTGCTCGGCGCGCTGGCTGTCGGCGCCGTGGCCGGTATCGCCTGCGCACTGGCCGTCGGCCTGAAGTTCAAGCTCGGCTTCGACGATTCGCTCGATGTTGTCGGTGTTCACCTCGTCGGTGGTGTCATCGGCACCCTGATGATCGGTTTCTTCCTGGCTCCCGAGTCCGGTGCCTCGCAGGGCCTGGGCGGCGCCAAGGGCATCTTCTACGGCGGCGGTTTCGATCAGCTCGGCAAGCAGGCCATCGGCGCCTTCTCGGTGCTGGCCTTCTCCTTCATCGTCTCGCTGATTCTCGCGTACGCCATCAAGTTCACCATCGGCCTGCGCGTCGACGAAGAAGCCGAGTTTGTTGGCTTGGACGAGTCGGAGCACGCTGAATCGGCATACGATTTCGCTGCTGTGGGTGGCACGGCACGTTCCACCGCCGTCAAGGAGGCATGACGCAAATGAAACTGATCACTGCAATCGTCAAACCGTTCACGCTCGAGGATGTCAAGACCGGGCTGGAGCAGGCAGGCGTGCTCGGTATGACTGTCAGCGAAGTGCAGGGCTACGGACGTCAGAAGGGCCACACCGAGGTCTACCGCGGTGCGGAGTACTCCGTCGACTTCGTCCCGAAGGTCCGGGTCGAGGTAGTTGTGGACGACGCCTCCGTCGAGAAGGTCGTCGAGGTCATCGTCGAGGCCGCCCGTACCGGCAAGATCGGTGACGGCAAGGTCTGGGTCACCCCGGTCGAGGCCATCATCCGGGTTCGCACCGGTGAGCGCGGGTCCGACGCTCTGTAGCAGCATCGTTCGAGCGGCGGCCCCGTTCTCGCCGGATGACCGGCCGGGACGGGGCCGCCCTCGTGCTCGCTGAGAACAACTACACATTCGAAGACCCAAAGGTTCGCGGCCCGTCTCGTTCTGGACTGAGCGGAGCGGGGGAGCGAAGCGGAGGAGCGCAGGGAGGGAAGAACGAGACTCCCAGGGCCGCGAACCCGCCCGCAGCGAAGTGGAGGGCAAATTAGATACAGGTGGTGGGTTTGTGGGATTCCAGCAGGCACGCGACGAGAAGGGCTCCGAGGAGACGATCTCCAACGGCGCTTCGGATCTGGTCCGGGCTCGAAACCAACTGCTCGCCGAGCACCCCGGCGGCCGCACCGCCCGCCTGGAACCCGAGGCGCTGCGCCAGGCGCTGGTGGACCTCTACGAATTGTGGCTGACGACAAAGGGACACGAGGTCGGCATCACCGCCGACAGCGGTCTGGCGATCGTCGCCGTGGGCGGTCTGGGACGCCGTGAGATGCTCCCGTACTCGGATCTGGATCTGGTACTGCTCTACGACGACGTCGATCCGGCGCGGGTCGCCGAGGTCGCCGATCAACTCTGGTATCCGCTGTGGGACGCGCACATCAAGCTCGACCACAGCGTGCGCACGGTGCCGCAGGCGCTGCGCGTGGCCGCGGACGATCTGACCGCGGCATTGGGCATGCTGGAGGCCCGCCATATCGTCGGCGACGAAGGTCTGAGCAATCTGCTGATCAGCGGCATACGGCGGGACTGGCGCTCGGGGGTTCGCTCCCGGTTCGACGGGCTCATCGCACAGGCCGAAACCCGGTGGCGCCGTAGCGGAGAGATCGCGCACCGCGCCGAACCCGATCTCAAGAACGGCCGCGGCGGACTCCGCGATATCCAGCTGCTGGACGCCCTCGCCATCGCACAGCTGACCGATGCCATGCCGGGGCTCGGTCCGGATGTGCCGGGCGGCGGGCTGAAGCAGGCGCATCGCCGATTGCTGGACGTTCGCACCGAACTGCATCGGGTCGCCGGTCGCGCCCGCGACCAATTGCGCGCCCAGGACGCCGATGAGATCGGCGCCGCCCTGCGCATCGGCGACCGCTTCGATCTGGCCCGCACGCTCAGCGATGCGGCCCGGACCGTCAGCTATTCGACCGATGTCGGATTACGGACCGCGGCGAACGCGCTGCCCCGCCGCGGACTCGCCCGCCTGCGCCGCATGCCGGTGCGCCGACCACTCGATGAGGGGGTGGTCGAGCACTCCGGCGAGGTGGTGCTGGCGCGCGATGCGCGGCCACAGCGTGATCCCGGTTTGATACTGCGGGTGGCCGCGGCTTCCGCGCAGTCCGGATTGCCCATGTCCGCAACAACTTTGAACCGTCTCTCCGAGGATGCTCCCGAGCTGCGTGAGCCGTGGCCCAAGGAGGCGCTCAACGATCTGCTGGTGCTGCTGGGCGCGGGTCGCGGCACCATCGACGCCATCGAGGCCCTCGACCGAACCGGTTTGTGGGGCAGGCTCTTTCCGGAGTGGGGCGTGGTGCGGGATCTGCCGCCGCGCGATGCCATGCACACCTGGACCGTCGACCGTCACCTCATGGAGGCCGTCGCGCAGGCCGGTGCGCTCTCCACCCGCGTGGCCCGCCCGGACCTGCTGCTGATCGGGGCGCTGCTGCACGATATCGGCAAGGGGCGCACGGAGGATCACAGTGTGGTCGGTGCGGAGCTGGCCACCTCCATCGGCCGGCGGCTCGGACTGTGGCCGTCGGATGTGCGCACGCTCTCGGCCATGGTGCGGCAGCACCTGCTGCTGCCCGATACCGCGACCCGCCGCGACATTTCCGACCCGGATACCGTGAAAATGGTGGTCGAGGCCCTGCACGGCGATCCGCTGCTGCTCGAATTGCTGCACGCGCTCGCGGAGGCCGATTCGCTGGCGACCGGGCCGGGCGTCTGGAACGACTGGAAGGCCTCGCTCATCGGCGATCTGGTGCGCCGCTGCCGATTGTCCATGGCGGGGGAGGAGCTGCCGCAGCCCGAGCCGATTCCGGACGATCTGCGCGCCCGCGCCGAAAACGGCGGTGTGCATGTGGAATTGAAGCCGGGCGACGGCCGCTACACCCATATCGTCACGGTGGTCGCGCCGGACACCGCGGGCCTGCTCTCGGATGCGGCCGGAATCCTGGCCCTGCATTCGCTGCGGGTGCTCTCGGCCGAGTTGGTGAGCGTCGCGTCTTCGGCGATCGACACCTTTGTGGTCGCGCCGCGTTTCGGTGATCCGCCGGATCCGGGTCTGCTGCGCCAGGAATTGATCAGGGCGATAAACGGAGATCTGGACTTGGTTTCGGTGCTCGCGCGCAAGGAACGGGAAGCCGGTGGCACCCAGCGAAGTCCGTTTGCGCAGGCGGAGCCGCGCGTGATTTGGGTGGATGCGGCGGAACCCGGACGGGTGCTCCTGGAATTGCGCGCGGAGGATCGTATCGGTTTACTGAGTCGTTTGGCAGCCGCTTTCGCGGAATGCGATGTAAATGTGTCGTGGGCGAAGGTGGCCACGCTCGGCGCGGCGGTGGTGGACTCGTTCTACCTGGATCTCGGCGCCTCCGACACGCCGGAACGCCGCGCGGAAATCGAAGCGGCGGTGCTTTCCGTGGTGCCTCCGCAACAACCGAAGAAAACGCCCGAATCAGACACTGAAATAGGATCAACCTCGGGTTTCTGACCATTCGCCAGGTTGCTTGATTAACTGGCAAACCGTACGTTTGCCAGTTAATCCGATCGTTGCACGTAATTTGCTGAAATACCGATCTGGCGGTCCGCGTTCCCCCCTAATATCGCCCTCAACCAATGGTGTCGCGCGTATGAGGGGAGCTGGTCGGTGGCAATTGAAGTTGTTTCGGCGTCGATGATGACGAGCGATATGACCCCGCATATAGCGCGCTGCGTAGGCGGTGATCGCTGGGTGGTTTCCTGGCTGCCCGGTCGTACCCTCTCCGGTCAGCAGGCGGTGACGGCCATGACCATTGCCGGGACGGTGACCATGCCTCCGGTGACCGACTCCGAATGGATCACGCTCGACGGTCTCGCCCTCGAACTCGGGCTCACCGCCCGCGAGGCGGTCGGCATGGTCGCGAGCGAGCCGCACGCCCTCCGGCGCCCCTCCACGAAGCCGCGCCCGCGCAGTCTCGAATAGCCTGGAATAACAGCTCACCGCGGATCCCACTACCCTGGTATCTCGAGTGACGTCCCTCGAGATCAGGAGCATCGGTGTTCGAATCCCTTTCCGACCGGTTGGCCGGTGCCCTCCAGGATCTGCGCGGGAAGGGGCGCCTGTCTCCGGCCGATATCGATGCGACCGCCCGTGAGATCCGCCTCGCCCTGCTCGAGGCCGATGTGGCGCTGCCGGTGGTGCGCACCTTCATCGCCAAGATCAAGGAGCGTGCCAAGGGCGCGGAGGTCTCCGCGGCGCTGAACCCGGCCCAGCAGGTCGTCAAGATCGTCAACGAGGAGCTTGTCGGCATCCTCGGCGGCGAGACCCGGCGACTGCAGTACGCCAAGAATCCGCCGACCGTCATCATGCTGGCGGGTCTGCAGGGCGCCGGTAAGACCACGCTCGCGGGCAAGCTCGCGAAATGGCTGAAGGGCCAGGGGCATCAGCCGCTGCTCGTCGCCTGTGATCTGCAGCGGCCCGGCGCGGTCACCCAGCTCCAGGTGGTCGGCGAACGGGCCGGTGTGCCGGTCTTCGCGCCCAATCCGGGCACCTCCATCGGCGGTGGCGACAACCCGCTCGGTGTTTCCGCGGCAGATCCGGTGGATGTGGCCCGGCGCGGTATCGAAGAGGCCAAGTCCAAGCAGTACGACATCGTCATCGTCGATACCGCCGGTCGCCTCGGTATCGATGCCGAGCTCATGACGCAGGCCTCCGGTATTCGCGATGCCGTCAACCCCGACGAGATCCTCTTCGTCCTCGACTCCATGATCGGTCAGGACGCGGTCACCACGGCCGAGGCCTTCCGTGACGGCGTCGGTTTCACCGGTGTTGTGCTCACCAAGCTCGACGGTGACGCCCGCGGTGGTGCGGCGCTGTCGGTGCGTGAAATCACCGGGCGCCCCATCCTTTTCGCCTCCACCGGTGAGAAGCTCGAAGACTTCGACGTCTTCCACCCCGACCGCATGGCCAGCCGCATTCTCGGCATGGGCGATCTGCTCACCCTGATCGAGCAGGCCGAACAGGTCTACGACGCGCAGCAGGCCGAGGAAGCCGCCCGCAAGATGGGCTCCGGCGAGCTCACCCTCGAGGACTTCCTCGAGCAGATGCTCGCCATCCGCAAGATGGGCCCGATCGGCAATCTGCTCGGCATGCTGCCGGGCGCGGGTCAGATGAAAGATGTACTGGCCCAGGTCGACGACAAGCAGCTCGACCGGGTGCAGGCCATCATTCGCGGCATGACGCCCACCGAGCGTGATAACCCGAAGATCATCAACGCCTCCCGCCGCCTGCGCATCGCGAACGGTTCCGGCGTCTCGGTCTCCGAGGTCAACCAGCTCGTCGACCGCTTCTTCGAAGCCAAGAAGATGATGGGCGCCATGAGCCGTCAGTTCGGCCTCCCCGGCGCGCGCGGCGGCAATAACAAAAAGGGCAAAGGCAAGAAGGGTAAAAAGGGCGGCCGCGGCCCCACCCCGCCGAAGATGCGCGGCGGTTTCCCGGGCATGCCCGGTATGCCCGCCCTCCCCGGCGGCATGCCGGACATCTCCAACCTCCCCGCCGGCCTCAACGAACTCCCCCCGGGCCTGGAAGGTTTCGACCTCTCGAAGCTGAACTTCCCGAAAAAATAAGTGCTGCAATAGAATTCGGCTCCGTCGCACTGCGGCGGAGCCGAATTTCTGTACGGTCCAGAAGTCGGCGCCAAGCACCTCGGTCGTGCTGGGCGTCTCGCATTCATGATCACCAGGAACTGGTGGCGGGCCATTGACGGCGGATGCCGCCATCACTTCCTGCTGAACGGCTGACCAGGCTGAGTGTGTGTGCGCCGCAGAGGGAGTGCGACGATCGTGAGGCGGGAAACGGCGCCTGGACCCGGTCGAGAAGGCTGGGCCGGGTGGGGAATTGGCGGCGCAGTTGCGGCCGACAGCGCAGCGTGACCAGGGCACTCGGTGAGATGTGTGGGTTTCGGGTGGGTCGGCGACCGAGGCGTGCGTGAGTGGCTCAGGGGTGTCCTACCTGGTGGGGTGTGCTGAAGGTAGTGGGGGACAGCCACATTCGGACGGTGCCGCAGGCGCAGCGGGTGTAGGTGACCAGGCCTTCGGAGGTGTGGTGGCGGGAAATCGTGATCGGGGGCTGGGTGGTCGGCCAGCCGCAGGTGCCGCAGTGCTCGTCTGATCTGGTCATGTCATCGAGTCTTTCCGGGGTTGATAGCTGTGGTCCATCGAATAATTTCGTAGTGAATCGTGTGGAATGTCCACATGATCGATCCACGGTTGCAGTCGTTGCGGGTGTTGCGGGAGCAGGGGACGGTGACGGCGGCTGCGGCGGCGCTGCATGTGACGCCGTCGACGGTGTCGCAGCAGTTGCGGGGGCTGGCGCGGGATTTCGAGGTGGAGTTGCTCGAGCATGTCGGGCGGCGGGTGCAGCTGACCCCTGCCGCGAATGCGCTGCTGCGGCATGCGGATCTGCTTGCGGCGCAGGGGGAGTTGGCGCGGGCGGAGTTGGCTGCGCATCGGGCGGGTATTGCGGGGCGACTGCGGTTGAGCGCCATGCCCACCGCGCTCGCGGCCGTGGTGGCTCCGGCGGCGGCGCGGCTGCGGGATACCCATCCGCGCTTGAGCGTTTCGCTGATCGAGGACGAGAGCACGCACTGTTTCGAGCTGTTGCTGGCCGGGGACTGCGATATCGCCGTGATCCTGCCCGCGCCCGGCAGTCCCAGCGCGGACGATCCGCGGTTCGAGCAGCGGCCGTTGCTCGCGGAACCGATGGATCTGCTGGTTCCGCCCGGACATCGGCTCGCGGGGCGCTCGGACGTGCAGCTGATCGAGGCGGCCGCGGAGCCGTGGATCACCGGGCGGGATTGGATCACGCACTCCCTGGTGGTGTCCGCAGCCTGTGCCGCCGCCGGTTTCACCCCTCGAATTGCCGGGCAGGCAGTGCATTTCGTCGGCGTATCGGCAATGGTCGCGAACGGCTTCGGGGTCAGCCTGATCGCCCGGCTGGCCTTGATCCCGCCGGAGCTGGCGGTGGTGCGGGTGCCGCTGCGGGGTGACACCGTGCCCATTCGGCGGCATCTGGTCGCGCTGCGCCGGGGTTCCGCCGAGCACCCGGTCATCGCGGCCGGGGTCGCCGCGATCCGGGCGGTGTGTCATGAGCGAGCGGACATCACCGTGCTGGGCGAATAGCGGGACACGCGGGTTCGGGGGGTGCGAGGCCGCGCGAATTCTTGCGGGGCGGGGCGCAGTAGTTTGTAGTGGAGCAGGGTTTGTGTCGAGGCACGGTGGGCGTGGCGAGGAGGCTGATCATGCGTCTGCATTTTCGCGGAGTGGTGCTGCCTGACGGGGATATGCGGGACCTGTGGGTTCATGACGGCGTCCTGTCCTGTGAACCGGTCGCCGAGGCCGAGACGGTGCACGCCTCGGGCTGGATCGTGCCGGGGCTGGTGGACGCGCACTGCCACGTCGGCATCAAATACGGTGGGGGAGACGAGGATTCCGCGGGCGCGATCGCCCAGGCCGAGGTCGAGCGGGATGCGGGCGCGCTACTGCTGCGCGATGCGGGCTCACCCATCGACACCCGATTCATCGACGACCGCGAGGATCTGCCCAAGATCATTCGCGCGGGCCGCCATATTGCCCGGCCACGGCGCTATATCCGGGAACTCGGCATCGAACTCGAGGACGAACGCGACCTCCCGGAAATCATTGCCGAACAGGCCCGCCGCGGCGATGGCTGGGTCAAGATCGTCGGCGACTGGATCGACCGCTCGGCAGGCGATCTGGCCCCGCTGTGGTCGGATGCCATCCTCAAGGAATCCATCGACGCCGCCCATCGTGAGGGCGCCCGCGTCACCGCGCACGTCTTCGGCGAGGACGCTCTCTACGGCCTGCTCGACGCGGGTATCGACTGCATCGAACACGGCACCGGTCTCACCGACGAGACCATCGACATGATGGTCGCGCACGGCACCGCCCTGGTGCCCACCCTCATCAATATCGACACCTTTCCCGAAATCGCCGACAGCGCAGGCAAATTCCCCGTCTACGCCGCCCATATGCGCGATCTGCACCGGCGTTCGCGCGAAACCGTCGCCAAGGCGCACGATGCCGGCGTGCCGATCTACACCGGCACCGATGCGGGCGGCTCCATCCCGCACGGCCGCATTGCCGACGAGATCACCGCCCTGATGGGCGCGGGCTTTTCGCCGCACGATGCCCTCGGCGCCTCCTCGTGGAATGCCCGGACGTGGCTGGGCCGCACCGGGATCGAACCGGGCGCGCCCGCGGACTTCGTCGTCTATCAGCAGGATCCGCGCATCAGCCCGCAGGTGCTGTCCACGCCGTCCTGGGTGGTGCTACGCGGCCGCGCCTACGACCGGCGCGATCCGGTCACCGGACACCGCTGAACCGATATCATCGGTAGCGGGCGTTCGGGATTCGCACTCGAGGCCTCTGATTATCGTGCGGCACACCATATGACGGAAGGCAGCGGTATGAGCACGGTCTCGCCCGCGCAGCGCAACGGTTCCTACGGTGTGGACGCACCCGCCCAGATCCTCTGGATGGGCGGTTTCGCGGTCGTGTTCTTCGTGGCCGCCTTGATTTTCGGGCTCCTCGGCAGTGCCGGCGCCCTGGGCTGGTTCGTCTTCCTCGGCATCGTCATGCTGATCCAGCTGGCGCTGTACGTACATTCCACTCGCCGAGGCAAATTCGAGGTCTGGGAACAGGTGCTCGACGATCTGCGGCTGCGGGGCGATGAAAGCCTCCTCGATATGGGTTGCGGTCGCGGTGCGGTCCTGCTCGCCGCCTCCCCGGCGGCCGTGCGGTCGGCATCGACCTCTGGCGCACGGTCGACCAGTCCGGCAACGCCGAAGAGGTCACCGCCCGCAATGCCGTGGCGGAGGGCGTCGCCGCCCGGGTGGAGCTCCGGACCGCGGATATGACCGAGTTGCCCTTCGGTGCAGGCGAATTCGACGTGATCGTCTCGAGTCTCGCCATCCACAACATTCCCACCGCCGAGCTACGCGCCCAAGCCGTCCGCGAAGCCCTCCGCGTCCTGCGGCCCGGCGGCCGCCTCGTCATCGCCGACATCTTCAAGACCCGCGAATACGACACCGTTCTCCAGGCCGCGGGCGCCTCCGACGTCACCCTGCGCAGCCTCGGCTGGCGCATGTGGTGGGGCGGCACCTGGGTCTCCACCCGCCTGGTCACCGCGCTGGCTCCCTGAAGTCCGGGGAGACCGTGGGTGCACCGGGCCCGGTGCCGGTCGCGGCGGATACCGCCTCGTTGCGTTGAGTTTGCGGCGGTGGGTTCGACGTTTTTCGCATGCCGACCTTGCGATTTGCCTGCGCGCTCGAAGTGAATAGGTCATGCTTCACATGTTTCAGTTCCAATCTGGTGAGGAGAATGACCTATGGGTTCTGCCGAGAACTTCCTGACTGCCGTACTGGCGGGTCTGGTCGTGAAGCTGCTGACGTCCGGTAGCTCCGGCAACTAGCGGCCGGAAACGGCCGGCAGCCCATCGGAGTCGCGCGGGCTCCGGTGGGCTGTGTCGTTCGCGGACCATGGCGAGTCGGCTCCGCCGAGGGCGATTTCTTCGGGCCGGGACCTCTCTGGCAGAATGGACCACCGTTCTCATCGAGAACAGTGCAGCCCGTCTCCGGATACGTTCCGCGCGGCGGTCACACACTCAACGCAAAACCGGGTCCACCCCGCGTGGACTGCTGAATTGCGGCCGTGACCAACCAGGCTGCCCCATGGGCGGCCGCCACCGAAAGGCACAGCTAATGGCTGTTCGCATCAAGCTGACCCGCATGGGCAAGATCCGCAACCCCCAGTACCGCATCGTGGTCGCCGACGCGCGCACCCGTCGCGACGGCCGGGCCATCGAGTCCATCGGCATCTACCAGCCCAAGGAAGAGCCCTCGCTCATCGAGGTCAACTCCGAGCGCGCGCAGTACTGGCTGAGCGTCGGCGCGCAGCCGACCGAGCCGGTGCAGCGTCTGCTGGAGATCACCGGTGACTGGCAGAAGTTCAAGGGTCTGCCGGGCCAGGAGGGCACCCTGAAGGTCAAGGCGCCGAAGCCGTCCAAGCTGGACCTCTTCAACGCCGCGCTGGCTTCCGCTGACAGCGAGCCGGTCGCCGAGGCCGTCACCCCGAAGAAGAAGGCCGCCAAGAAGGAAGAGGCCGCCGAGGCTGCCTCTGAGGCGACCGAGACCCCGGCCGCCGAGTAATGACAGCCGTCGTCGCCGATGCCGTCGAACATCTCGTTCGCGGCATCGTCGCCAATCCGGACGATGTCCACGTCGAGCTGATCACCAGCCGTCGTGGCCGGACCGTCGAGGTGCATGTGCACCCCGAGGATCTGGGCAAGGTGATCGGCCGCGGTGGACGTACCGCGACCGCGCTGCGCACTCTCGTCGCCGGTATCGGCGGTAAGGGCATTCGCGTCGACGTGGTCGACACGGATCAGTAGATGGAACTTGTCGTCGGTCGGGTCGCCAAGTCGCACGGTGTGCGCGGCGAACTCGTCGTAGAAGTCCGAACCGACGAGCCTGATCTGCGTTTCGCGCCCGGCACCACCCTCACGGGCAAGTTGCCGCGCGCGAAGCAGACGCAGCAGTACGTAGTGGAGTCGGCCCGGGAGCACTCGGGCCGGCTTCTCGTGCGTCTGGCAGGGCTCGACGATCGCACCGTGGCAGATGGATTGCGCGGCATGCTCTTTGTCGTCGACACCGCCGATCTGCCGCCCTCGCAGGACCCGGACGAGTACTACGACCACGAGCTCGAGGGCCTCACCGTGCAACTCGGTGACGGCACCCTCGTGGGTACGGTCCGCGAAGTACTGCATTCCGCTGCGGGAGAACTGCTTTCGATCACCGCGGCCGAGGGTTTCCCGCCCGCGGGCCGGGAGATCCTGGTGCCCTTCGTGAATGCCATGGTGCCGACCGTGTCCCTCGCCGACTCCCTGATTGTGATCGACCCGCCCGAAGGTCTGCTGGATCCGGAGTGAGCACGATGCGCATCGACGTCGTCACGATCTTCCCGGAATACCTGGAGCCGCTGCGAACCGCCTTGCTGGGCAAGGCAATCGACAAGGGCATCCTGGAAGTCGGCGTGCACGATCTGCGCGGCTGGACGCACGATGTGCACAAGGCCGTGGACGACACCCCGTACGGCGGCGGACCGGGCATGGTCATGAAGCCGACCGTATGGGGCGACGCCCTGGACGAGGTGTGCCCGGACGACGCACTGCTGGTGGTTCCCACCCCGGCGGGTCGTCCGTTCACCCAGGCCATGGCCGAAAGCTGGTCTGCCGAAAAGCATCTGGTCTTCGCGTGTGGTCGCTACGAAGGCATCGATCAGCGAGTTTTCGACGATGCCGCCCGGCGCGTCCGCGTCGAGGAAGTCAGCATCGGCGATTACGTATTGATCGGCGGTGAGGCCGCGGTCCTCGTCATGACCGAAGCCATTGTGCGGCTCATCCCCGGTGTGCTCGGCAATCAGCAATCCCACGAACAGGATTCGTTCTCCGACGGTCTCCTCGAGGGTCCCAGTTACACCCGCCCGGTCTCCTGGCGCGATCTGGATGTCCCGGAAATCCTGCTGTCCGGCAACCACGCCAAGATCGACGCCTGGCGCCGCGAGCAGTCGCTGGAACGCACCCGCGATCGTCGCCCCGATCTGCTCCCGCCGGACTGATGTGATTGCCGCGCAACATATTGCGCGGCATTCCGCACCGGCGTCGAGAGCGAATCTGTCGCACCCCGGGCTACATTCTGTGAGCGGCCGCCTGCGAAATCGCAGAGTGCGGCCGTCCGTTTTCAGATGAGGAAAGAGTGGGGGCGAACATGTTTCGCAAAGCTGTTGTCGTGGTGACCGCGAGCGTTGCCATGATGGGAGTCGGTGGCGCAGTGGCGAATGCGTTCACCGTGCAGGACGAGATCAAATTCTTCCTGATGCACGATCAGCAGCAGACGCCCGACTACAAGGCGCTCGACGTCGAGATCGGGCACGCTACCTGTGAGATTCTGGACTTCGGTGTTCCCGGTGACAAGGCCGATCTGATGGCCTTCGATCGCGCGCACCCGAATACCGCGACCGGTCTTCTCGGCGTGACCGAGACCGAGGTCGACACTCTCGTCTACTGCCCGCAGCACATCCTGGCGCCGTAGGCGAATGCGGCGGCGCGCGGGCTTCGAAACGCGTGTCGCCGCAACGTTTCGGTGCGGCACTGTCCCGGCGTGTCAGCGGACGCCGGTAGTGTCTGCGGGCGTGACGACAGCCTCCGAACCCGTCAGCGCGGAAACCACAGGTCCCGCGAGCACCGTGACCACCGGCACCGAGAGCGCCGTTCGACTCGGCAGTGTCAGCCGGCGCATCGCCGATGAGCTGGGCGTGCGCGACGAGCAGGTGCGCGCTACCATCGAACTACTGGACGCCGGCTCGACCGTGCCGTTCGTGGCCCGCTACCGCAAGGAGGTCACCGGCGGGCTCGACGACGCGCAGCTGCGCACCCTCGACGAGCGCCTGAACTACCTGCGCGAACTCGACGAGCGCCGCGGTTCGATCATCGAATCCATTCGCGGCCAGGGCAAATTGGATCCGGAACTGCATTCGCAGCTCATGCTCGCCGATACCAAGGCCCGCCTCGAGGACATCTACCTGCCGTACAAGCCGAAGCGGCGCACCAAGGCGCAGATCGCGCGCGAGGCCGGGCACGAGCCCGTCGCCGACGCCCTGATCAACGATCCGGCCACCGATCCCGCGCAGTACAGCGCCGAACAGCTCGACGGTGCGCGCTCCATTCTGGTCGAGCGTTTCGCCGAGGACGCCGACCTGGTCGGTGAACTGCGCGAGCTCATGTGGACGCGCGGACAGGTCAGCTCCAGCGTGCGCCCGGGCAAGGAGGAGGCGGGGTCCAAGTTCTCCGACTACTTCGAATTCAGCGAGCCGTTCACCAAGCTGCCCTCGCACCGCATTCTGGCGCTGCTGCGCGGTGAGAAGGAAGAGGTGCTCACCCTGCACCTCGCCGCCGATGCGGAAGAGCCCGAGCCCGGCGAGCGCACCATCTACGAGGGGCGCATCGCCTACAAGTTCGGTATTGCCGAGCAGGGCCGTGCCGCTGACACCTGGCTGCTCGATACCGTGCGCTGGGCGTGGCGGACCAAACTGATGGTGAGCCTGGGCATCGATGTCCGCATGCGCCTGCGCCAGTCCGCCGAACGCGACGCCGTCGACGTCTTCGCCATGAACCTGCGCGATCTGCTGCTGGCCGCGCCCGCCGGCACCCGCACCACCATGGGCCTGGACCCGGGCTTCCGCACCGGTGTGAAGGTGGCCGTGGTCGATTCCACCGGTAAGGCCGTCGCCACCGAGGTCATCTACCCGCATACGGGTCAGACCGAGAAGTCGCTCGCCGTGCTCGGCGCGCTGGTCGCGCGATTCAATGTGGAGCTCATCGCCATCGGCAACGGCACCGCCTCGCGCGAGACCGATGCCCTTGCCGCCGAACTCATCTCGCGTATTCCGGAGAACAAGCCCACCAAGATCGTGGTCTCCGAAGCGGGTGCCTCGGTGTATTCGGCCTCGGCGTACGCCTCGGTGGAGCTGCCGGATATGGATGTGTCCCTGCGCGGCGCGGTCTCCATCGCCCGGCGTCTGCAGGATCCGCTCGCGGAGTTGGTGAAGATCGATCCGAAGTCCATCGGTGTCGGCCAGTACCAGCACGATATCTCCGAGACCCTGCTCGCCCGCTCGCTCGGCGCGGTGGTCGAAGATGCGGTGAACGCGGTCGGTGTCGACGTCAATACCGCTTCGGTGCCGCTGCTCTCGCGCGTTTCCGGCATTACCGGTTCGGTCGCGGAAAGCATTGTCGCGCACCGCGATGCCAATGGTCCCTTCCGTAGCCGCACCGCACTGCTGAGCGTGCCGCGCCTGGGCCCCAAGGCTTTCGAGCAGTGCGCCGGCTTCCTCCGCATTCGCGAGGGCGAGGATCCGCTCGACACCTCGTCCGTGCACCCGGAGGCGTACCCCGTCGTCCGCCGCATGCTCGAGGCCAGTGGTCGTGGTGTGCACGAGCTCATCGGCAACACCACGGCGCTGCGCGCGCTGCGGCCCGCGGACTTCACCGATGAGCGCTTCGGTGTCCCGACCGTCACCGATATCATCGCCGAACTCGAGAAGCCCGGCCGCGACCCGCGTCCGGAATTCAAGACCGCCGAATTCGCCGCGGGCATCGAGAAGGTCGCCGACCTCGAGCCCGGCATGGTGCTCGAGGGTGTGGTCACCAATGTGGCCGCCTTCGGCGCCTTCATCGATATCGGCGTCCACCAGGACGGCCTGGTGCACGTCTCGGCCATGTCGCACAACTTCATCAAGGACCCGCGCGAGGTCGTGAAGTCCGGCGATGTGGTGAAGGTCAAGGTCATGGAGGTGGATGTGCAGCGCCAGCGCATCGGCCTGTCCCTGCGCCTGGACGATGAGCCCGGCGCCCCGAAACCCGAACGCGGCGAAGGCCGTCCGCGCGGCGGCCAGGGCCAGCGCCCGGCGGGCAATGACAATCGCCCGCGCCAGGGCGGCCAGGGCAACCCGCGTCAGGGCGGTCAGGGCGGTGCCGCACGCCAGGGTGGCCAAGGCAGCGCGGCCCGCCAGGGTGGCCAGGGTGGCGGCGCTCGCCAGCAGGGCAACCGCCCCCAGTCCGCCCCGAGCGGTTCTATGGCCGACGCCCTCCGCAAGGCCGGCTTCGGCAAGTAACCGCGGCAGGTCACCACACAGCCCGAAATCGCAGGCCAGCCACAAGAAGTGGCTGGCCTGCGGCATTCCGGCTGCCGTGCCACCAGTTCAACCCGGCCTCCCGACCGGTGGGACCTTGGCCTGCCCACCAGCGCGATCCTGGCCTCCCGACCGGTGGGACTCTGGTCTGCCGACGGTGCGACCCTGGTTCCCGACCGGTGCGATCCTGGTCTGCCGACGGTGCGACCCTGGTTCCCGACCGGTGCGATCCTGGTTTGCCGACGGTGCGACCCTGGCCTGCGGCAGATGGGCCGCGTCATCCCGGCATGCTTTTCGCCGGGATCCACACCTCAGCACCGCAGGGTGCGAGGAATTCAGTCTGTTTCGGAGCGACAGGTAGCGTTGCTTCGTCAGGTGTGTGCGAATTGATCGCGGAGGCGACGAGGGCATGGGGCATGTGCGGCGGTGGTGGATCGACGGTGTGGTGGATACCGGCCGACTGCCCCTGGCCTGCCTACTGCTCGGATTCATCGTCGGATTCCTGCTGATCCGAATCAGTGTGCGGCTCATCCGCAAGGAAGTGCGCTGGTGGCCGGGCAATGTGCGGGCCGGCGATGTGCACATCCACCACATGGTGTTCGGCGTGGTGCTGGTGCTCAGCTCGGGGGTGGGCCTGGTCACCCTGTACGACAGCAGTGTCGGGGTCATCAGTGTTTTCGCGGCCGTCTTCGGGGTCGGTGCGGCGCTGGTGCTCGACGAGTTCGCGCTCATCTACTACCTGCGTGATGTGTATTGGGAGGAGCAGGGCCGCACCTCGGTGGATGCCGTCTTCGTGGCGGTCGCCGTCACCGGTCTGCTGCTGCTCGGCTTCCATCCGCTGTGGCTGCTCAATCTCGGTGATGTCCGCCATGATCCGAACTCCGCCGATCGCACCTTCGTCATTGTGTTCGCACTGGTGAATCTGGTGCTGGCTGCGATCGTCATTGCCAAGGGCAAGATCTGGACGGGTCTGTTCGGCATGTTCTTCCTGCCGCTGCTGTTGATCGGCGCGCTGCGTCTGAGCCGTCCGGGCGCACCCTGGGCGCGGTGGCGCTATTCCTCGCGCGCCGGGCTCATGCGGCGGGCGGTGGTGCGCGAACGCCGGTACCGGCGGCCGATGATCCGGGCGAAGATCTTCGTCCAGGATCTGGTGGCCGGTAAGCCCGATGTCGCGCACGTCCGCCGGGCCGCGGAGGAGGAGTTGGCGCGCACGGTGCTCCCGGCTCCGCCCGCTCCGCCCTCGACGCACCATCTCGTAAGTAGCCGTAAGGTTGCTGACTGACGACCGGCGTGCCACTGTTGCCGAATGGGCTACGTTGTCGGCGATTACCTGCTCGATCGGCTCCACGAACTCGGAGTCACCGAAATATTCGGTGTCCCGGGGGATTTCAATCTGCAATTCCTCGATCACGTGGTCGAGCACCGCGGCATCCGCTGGGTCGGCAGCGCCAATGAGCTCAATGCCGGCTACGCCGCCGACGGTTATGCCCGACTACGCGGCATCGGCGCGGTGGTCACCACCTACGGCGTCGGCGAACTCAGCGCGGTCAATGCGATTGCGGGCAGCTATGCCGAATACGTGCCGGTCGTGCACATAGTCGGGGTGCCTGCCAAGGACATCCAGGCCAATCATCGCGTCATCCACCACACCCTCGGCGACGGCGATTTCCATCACTTCCGGCGCATTGCCGCCGAAGTCACCTGCGCCCAGGCCGATCTCGGCGCGGCCGACGCCTGCCAGGAAATCGACCGGGTGCTGAATTCGGTACTGGTGCACCGGCGTCCGGGCTATCTGATGCTCGCCACCGATACGGCACGGGTGGAGGTCCAGCCGCCGGCCACGCCGCTGTCCCCGCCCGCGGACTTCAGCAGTGCCGGTGCGCGAATGGCTTTCGAGCAGGCCGCCCTCGATTTCCTCGTCGACCGCCGGGTGACCGTGCTGGCCGACGTCTTCGTCAATCGCATCGGCGCGACCGATCAATTGCGGTCACTGCTGCACGCTGCCGATTTGCCGCATGCCACGCTCGCCTGGGGCAAAACGCTGGTGGACGAATCGACGCCGAATTTCCTCGGCGTCTACACCGGTGCGGCCTCACCCGAGGCGGTGCGCGCGGCGGTCGAGGATTCCGAGCGCCTGGTCACGGTCGGCGTGCAGTACACCGACAGCATCACCGCCGGATTCAGCCATCGCATCGACCCGCGTCGGACCATCGATATCGGCCCGGAGCGCACAGTCATCGGCGGTATGGACGCGTACGCGCCGCTCTCGCTGACAGCTGCCCTGGAAATTCTGACCAGGATCTCCGGCGCGTTCGCCGAACCGGATCCGACCACCCCGGCCGCCGATGTCATCCCCGTCATCACCGATCCCGGCGAGACCCCGCTCACCCAGGCGACCCTGTGGCCGCTCGTGGCCGGAGCCCTCGACAACGACAATGTGGTTGTGGCAGACCAGGGTTCGGCCTTCTTCGGCTTGGCCGCCCTGCGCATGCCCGCCGGCATCACCTTTGTCGGCCAGCCGCTGTGGGGTTCCATCGGATATGCCCTGCCTGCCGCGCTCGGAGCCGGGCTGGCCTGTCCGGACCGCCGTCCCGTGCTGGTGATCGGCGACGGTGCGGCGCAGCTGTCCATTCAGGAGCTGGGCACCTGGATCCGGGAACGCCTGACCGGCGTCATCATCCTGGTCGACAACAACGGCTACGCCATCGAGCGTGCCATTCACGGTGAAGCAGCGCCCTACAACGACATCGCGCCCTGGCGCTGGGGTGAACTGCCGCACGCCTTCGGCGGCGACGAGGATTCGGTGCTGACGCTGCGCGCCACTACGGTCGGAGAGCTACGCGAGTGCATGGAGGTTGCCGCCGCCGCCCAGGACTGCCTGGTTTTCCTGCAGGTTGTCACCGGCGCCACGGACTATCCGCCGCTCGTCTCGGATATCGCCTCCGCGATCACCCGGGCGAACTCCGGGTCGTAGCCGGTGCCGGGGGACCCGATTTCCGGGCGCGCGCTGCCGTCTGGCACTATGGTCAGGTTGCCTTGGGCGCTGGTATGCCCGGGCACCGCCCATTATCCGGAGCACGAACCGGTAGAGCATCTCCATTCGAGGTAGCCACCAGGTTCCTCTGTTCGCGCGAACATCATAAGGACGGAAATGAACACCCTCGACTTCGTCGACGAAAAGTCGCTCCGCAGCGACATCCCGGCTTTCCGCCCGGGTGACACGGTCAACGTGCACGTGAAGGTTATCGAAGGCAACAAGGAGCGCGTCCAGGTTTTCAAGGGCGTCGTCATCCGCCGCCAGAACGGTGGCATCCGCGAGACCTTCACGGTCCGCAAGGTGTCGTTCGGCGTCGGCGTGGAGCGCACCTTCCCGGTGCATTCGCCGAACATCGATCACCTCGAGATCGTCACCCGTGGTGACGTCCGCCGCGCCAAGCTGTACTACCTGCGCGATCTGCGCGGCAAGGCCGCCAAGATCAAGGAAAAGCGCTGAAGTAGCTTTTCGCTCCGAACGCCGAGTAGCCCGGCACCGCATAGTTCTTCGCGGTGCCGGGCTACTCTGTTCCGGTGGCAGACGAGAGCGAGTCGTTGAAGGTGTCCGGGCCCGGCGATGAGGGCCGTGCGGATGAGCCGGCGACCACCAAGCCGAAGAAGAAGCAGCGCCCGTTCTGGCAGGAACTGCCGATGCTCATCGGCATTGCCGCAGTGATCACCGCGCTGGTCGTGACATTCATCGGCCGGCCGTACGTGATCCCGTCGCAGTCGATGGAACCGACCCTGCACGGTTGCACGGGTTGTACGGGTGATCGCATCTATGTGCAGAAGCTGAGCTACTACTTCGGTGATCCCAAGCCGGGTGATGTGGTGGTGTTCGTCGGGCCGAGTGATTCCTGGAACAAGCACTACACGTCGATCCGCTCGCGGAACACCGTGGTGCGCGGCGTCCAGAACTTCTTCTCCTTCTTCGGCCTGGTGCCGCCGGACGAGAACGATCTGGTGAAGCGGGTCATCGCCACCGGCGGGCAGACCGTGCAGTGCTGTGATGCGCAGGGCCGCATCCTGGTCGACGGGAAGCCGCTGGACGAGCCGTATATCGGCACCTACCCCGACGGCCGCAGCCGCAACAATCCGTTCAATCCCGCACAGCCCGATCTGCCGTACAACGCCGGCGGCCGGGCCTTCGGACCGGTCAAGGTGCCCGACGGCAATCTCTGGGTGATGGGCGACAATCGTGCCGAATCCGCGGATTCGCGCTACCACCAGGACGATCAGTATCACGGCACCGTGCCGATCAAGGATGTGCGCGGCAAGGCAGTGTACAAGATCTGGCCACTGGGCCGGATCGGATCCGTGCGGTCCCAAGACCCGCAGACCAACTGAGTCCTGCGGGATAATCGACCGGTGGGGAAGATGGCGAACGGTGCGGGTACGCGGGCCGCGAGCGGTCCGGCGCGGAAGCCGCGCGGCGGCAAGATGATTCAGCAGCCGATAGAACGCGGCGACTGGCCGCCGCGCGTGGTCATGCGCCGCGCCGGCGGGCTACGCACCCTGGAATCGGCGCTCATCCGCAGCGGGCTGGGTCCGGTCGCGGGTGTCGACGAGGCGGGCCGCGGCCCGTGTGCGGGACCGCTGGTGGTGGCCGCCTGCCTGCTGGCGCCCAAGGCGTACACCTCCCTCGCCGGGCTCGACGATTCCAAGAAGCTCACCGAATCCGCGCGCGAGGAGCTGTTCCCGATCATCAAGCGGGTCGCGCTGGCCTGGAAGGTGATCGTGGTCCCGGCCTGGGAGGTCGACTCCATCGGTATCCACGTCGCCAATATCGAGGGCATGCGGCGTGCGGTGGCGGGGCTGGACCCGGTGCCCGGGTACGTTCTCACCGATGGGTTCCGCGTACCGGGCATTCCGGTGCCGTCGCTGCCGGTGATCGGCGGCGACGCGACGGCGGCCTGCATCGCGGCGGCGAGCGTGCTCGCCAAGGTGACCAGGGACCGCATGATGGTGCAGCTCGACGAGCAATTCCCCGGCTATGGATTTGCCGGTCACAAGGGCTACAACACGCCCGAACACACCGAGGCCCTGCAGCGGTTGGGCGTCACCAGTGAGCACCGGCGGTCCTGGCGCAATGTGCGGGAGACCGGCCGGGTGGCTACCGATACCGCGTATGCGGGATGATGTCTCTACACCCAGTTGGGCGACAAGGAGGACGTTCCACCCGATGAGCGCCGAGGATCTCGAGAAGTACGAAACCGAGATGGAACTCTCGCTATATCGAGAGTACAAGGACATCGTCGGCCAGTTCTCGTATGTGGTGGAGACCGAGCGCCGCTTCTACCTGGCCAACACAGTCGAACTGCGGCCGCAGAACGCTGACGGCGAGGTGTACTTCGAGGTGCGTATGTCCGATGCGTGGGTCTGGGATATGTACCGGCCCGCCCGCTTCGTGAAGCACGTTCGAGTCATCACCTTCAAGGATGTCAATATCGAGGAGTTGGAGAAGCCTGACCTGCGGCTTCCCGAGTAGTCCACAAGCTCCTCGCTATCCACAGGCAATCTGTTTCCGCAGGTCGGCATGGCCGGGTCCGTCATGGGCCCGGCCATGCTGGCTGAATGGGACACAATCTCGCGCTGGGCGCACACGGGGAGGAACTGGCGGCGCGGTATCTGAGCGCCGCCGGTATGGAGATCGTCGCCCGCAATTGGCGGTGCCGGTACGGTGAACTCGATCTGATCGGGCGCGATCGCGCGGGCGTCACGGTGTTCATCGAGGTGAAGACCCGCCGGGGCGTGGCCTTCGGCCCGCCCGCAGAGGCCGTCACCTACCTCAAACAGCAACGTATACGCCGCCTCGCGCTGCTGTGGCTGCACGAGCAGTCCGGCCCGTGGCCGCGGGTCCGGTTCGATGTGGTGTCGGTGCTCATGCGGCCGGGCACGGAGCCGGTGATCGATCACCTCGAGGCGGTGTTCTGAAATGCCTTTGGGGAGGGCGTATTCGGTGGCGGTGGCCGGGGTGGACGGGCAACTGGTCGAGATCGAGGCCGATATCGGGCAGGGCCTGCCGTCGGTGCACCTGGTGGGGCGTCCGGACACCACGCTGCAGGAATCCCGCGATCGCGTGCGGGCAGCGGTCACCAATACGGGGGAGAAGTGGCCGGACGGCCGGGTGATCCTGGCGCTGTCTCCGGCGACCCTGCCCAAGGTCGGCAGTGTCTACGACCTCGCACTGGCGGCGGCGGTGCTCGATGCGGCCGGGTCCATTCCGGCGCAGCGTCTCGCCGATGCGGTGCTGTTGGGTGAATTGGCCCTCGACGGGCGCGTCCGGCGGGTGCGTGGCATCCTGCCCGCGGTGCTGGCGGCCCGTACCGCCGGGCGCAGCACGGTTGTCGTCCCCACCGCAGCACTGGCCGAAGCCGGGCTGGTGGACGGCATCCGCGTACTCGGCGCCTCGACCCTGGGCGAGCTGGTGGATTGGCTGCGCGGTGCCACCGATCTGGCTCTGCCCGATCCGGTCCAGCCTGCCCCGATCCCGTCCATCGGCGATCTGAGCGAGGTGGTCGGCCAGGACGAGGCCCGCTGGGCCCTGGAGGTAGCTGCCGCCGGCGGCCACCACCTGCTCCTCACCGGCCCACCCGGAATCGGCAAAACTATGCTGGCACAGCGTCTTCCAAGCCTCCTCCCGCCCCTGCGGGAACGAGAATCCCTGGAGGTCACCGCAATCCACTCGGTAGCAGGGATCCTCTCCGACGACCACCCCCTGATCTTCGCCCCGCCTTTCGTCGCCCCACACCACTCGTCCTCGGTCACGTCCATGATCGGCGGCGGATCAGGCACCGCCCGCCCGGGCGCGGTCAGCTGTGCCCACCGCGGTGTTCTCTTTCTCGACGAATGCGCCGAGATCGGAAGCAAGGTCCTCGAAGCTCTGCGAACTCCCTTGGAGGAGGGCGAAGTTCGCATTGCCCGCCGCGATGGCGTCGCGCGGTACCCGGCCAGATTTCAGCTGGTCCTGGCCGCCAACCCGTGCCCGTGTGCGCCCGCTCGCGATATCGATTGCATCTGTGCGCCTTTGGCCCGCCGCCGCTATCTCGGCAAACTGTCGGGTCCACTGCTCGACCGTATCGATCTGGCGGTCCAGATGCATGCGCAGTCGGCAGGCGCCTTCAGCGGTGACAAGGTCGAGAACAGCGAGGTGGTCCGGGCCCGCGTGACCGCGGCCCGCAATGCCGCGGCCAAACGCTGGGAAGGTCTGGGACTCTCGACCAATGCCGAAGTCCCCGGACACGTTCTGCGGCAGCAATTCCGGCTGCCCCGGGAGGCGCTGGCCCCCGTCGAGACCGCGCTCAGCCACGGCCGCATGTCGGCCCGCGGCGCGGATCGCGCCATCCGAGTCGCTTGGACCGTCAGTGATTTACGCGGCGGCGGCATCCCCAATGCCCAGGACGTCCTGCAGGCATTGAGCTTCCGTCAGCGAGGTGTGGCATGAGTGACATGCCGCCGGAACAACATCGAACGTTGGCAGCCCCGGAGCGGTCACCCGCCCGAGGCACTGCCGCCGCAGCGGAGATGTCGGCCCGATGCCCTACTGCCGAACCCGCCGGTCGAATCGTCGACGTGCCAGAGCGCGCGGCCGAACAGGGCGGTCCTGCTGCGACGGTGCGTAAGTCCCCGGCCGACTCGGTCGGCACTGCGGCGGCGCGGGCTGGATCAGGCACCAGTCCGAACGGGAGTCCCGCTGTTCTGCACGGCCGACCTTCCGGGCCGAGTGGGTTGCCCTTGGGGTCGGCCAGTTCGGTCGCCGATCCCATCGAGCCGGTGGCCGATTGTGAGACTCCGGACAGCCCGGGCTCGTCAGTGGGTGGTGCCGACGAGTCGATTCGAGTGGATCGGTCCGACGGTGATGAGCGGAGGCTGGCCTGGGTCTATTTGTCCCGGGTGGTCGAGGGGCCCTGTGCGGCACTGTCTTCGCTGATCGAGTCGGTGGGGGTGGTGGAGGCGGCTCGGGCGGTGCGGGAGTGTGCGCTGCCGGAGGTGTTGCGGGGGCCGACTGAGTTGCGGCGTGGGATCGAGCGGGCCGAGCAGGATTTGGCATTGATGGATCGGCTGGGTGGGCGTGTGGTGACGCCTGACGATCCGGAGTGGCCTGCCTGGCGGATGCTCGGGCTGCGGCAGTTGGATCCGGCGCAGGATGAGTCCGCGGCGGTGCCGCTCGTGCTGTGGGCGCGCGGACCGCGATCACTGCTGGAGTGCACCGAGCGGGCGATCGCGGTGGTGGGTGCGCGGTGCAGTACCGGGTATGGGAATCACGCGACGGGGGAGATTGCCGGGGAATTGGCGGTGCGGGGGTGGACCGTGGTGTCCGGTGCGGCTTTCGGGATCGATGGGATGGCTCATCGCGCGGCGCTGGCGGTGGGTGGCTGCACCGTCGCCGTGCTGGCCTGCGGGCCGGACCGCCCGTACCCGGTGCAGCACGATCGGCTGCTGGCCGAGATTGCCGCGACCGGGTTGGTCGTCACCGAATATCCGCCCGGAACCGGAGTGCGCAAACACTCTTTCCTGGCCCGCAACCGCCTCATCGCGGCGCTGGCCGATGCCGTGGTGGTGGTCGAGGCGGGTGCCCGCAGCGGTGCCCGCAATACGGTGAAATGGACTCGCCGCCTGGGCCGTCCGGCTCTTGCCGTTCCGGGCCCGATCACCTCCGCCGCATCGGTCGGCTGCCACCGCATGATCCGCGAAGGCGAGGCCTTCATCGCCACCACCGCCGCGGAAATCCTGGACGAAGCGGGGCCGCTGCGCCTGTCCCTGCCCGGGGTCGTCCCGCCCGCCCCGGAGGACGATCTCTCCGAGCACGAGGCACTCCTCTTCGCCGCCCTTCCCGCAGTAGGTTCCCGTCTCCCACGTGCCTTGGTGACAGACACCGGTCTGGCCCTACCACTGGTTCGCGCGACCCTGTCCGCCCTGGAGATCGCAGGCCTGGTTGCCTGCGACGACAACGGCTGGCACCGCCTCGCCCAATCGAAGCGGCAGCAGGCGCAATCCGAACCCGCGGTCCGTGACCGGTCTCGCTGAACTGGGGGTCTGCTCTGAGCAGACCCGGCACACCGCGCGGCCCGCCGAGAGGTGCCCTGCCGTGCCACGCTGGGTCCTTGCCTTGCGGTCTCGCGCTGCGCCTTCCGCATTGCGCTGGTCTACCTCGCCGAGATGGGCACCGCCGCAGCCGATGGGGCCTGGATGCACTCGGAGGGGCGTTGCCGGTCATCGGTTCGATGGGAAAACCGCGCTGTGACCTCTGCGGAGGTGGGGAGTTGGCGGCGCGGGGGCTTGCTTTGCGGGGGAGGGGCGGTGACCGTGGGGGCATGAGTGGATTGCCCGAAGACGTGGAGGCATTGCTGGCCGAGTACGGGCGGCATTTGCGGCTGGGGCGAAACCGGTCGGAGCACACGGTGCGGGCCTATGTGGGGGATGCGCGGTCGCTCCTGGAGCACCTGCTGGAGCGGGCGGCGGATTCCGGTGTGGGCGAGGTGGATCTGGCCTTGCTGCGGTCCTGGCTGGCGCAGCAGGCGGCGGCCGGGGCGGCGCGGACCACCATGGCGCGCCGGACCTCGGCGGCGCGCACCTTCACCGCCTGGCTGGCGCATACCGGGCGGCTGGGCGTGGATCCGGGGCCGCGGCTGGGATCGGCGCGGGCGCACCGGGTGCTGCCCGCGGTACTGGGGCAGGACCAGGCGCGGGCAGCCATGGATGCAGCGGAATCCGGTGCGGCACAGCATGATCCGATGGCTCTGCGCGATCGGCTGATCGTGGAGATGTTGTACGCGACGGGGATTCGGGTCAGTGAGCTGTGCGGGCTCGATATCGAGGATGTGGATCGGGAGCGGCGGCTGGTACGGGTGCTCGGCAAGGGCAACAAGGAGCGCGCGGTGCCGTTCGGCGGACCGGCCGACAAGGCGCTGGACGCCTGGCTCCGGCACGGTCGTGCGGCCTTCGCGAACACGACGTCCGGCCGGGCGCTGCTGCTCGGCCGCCGGGGTGGCCGACTCGATCAGCGGCAGGCCAGAACCGTTGTGCACGAAGTGGTTTCCGCCATACCCGGCGCACCTGATATGGGGCCGCACGGTTTCCGGCACACCGCCGCCACCCACCTGCTGGAGGGCGGCGCGGATCTGCGTGTGGTGCAGGAGATTCTGGGCCATGCCAGCATGGCAACCACCCAGCTCTACACGCACGTCTCCATAGATCGGCTGAAGAAGGTCCACGATCAAGCCCACCCCCGCGCCTGACCTCATGCCCCGAATTCCGGACTCCGTCGAACTCCGCCCCGGTGCGGCGAATTCGCCCGTGATCCTGCATATTCCGCACTCCGCGCGTGCCATCCCACCGCACGTCCGCTCCGATATGCAGCTCGACGATCGGCAGCTCGCACGCGAACTGGACCACATCACGGACGCGCACACCGCGGCGCTGGCCGAGACGGCCGCCGGGCTCTCGGCAATCCGCCCCTGGCAGTTCGTGAACCGCTTGTCCCGCCTGGTGGTCGACCCCGAGCGCTTTCCGGACGAGCGGGAGGAGATGCGTGCGGTGGGCATGGGCGCTGTCTACACCCGGACGACGCACCGAACCCCGCTGCGCCCCGCGGACTTCGACCCCACCGCACTGCTCGACGGCTACTTCCACCCGTACGCCCGGGCGATGGCGGACGTGGTCGCCGACCGCCTGCGCGCGACCGGGCGGGCCGTCATCATCGACGTGCACTCCTATCCCACCGCCCGCCTGCCGTATGAATTGCACGGCGACGGCAGCCGTCCGTCGATCTGCTTGGGCGCGGACGACTTCCACACGCCGCCCGCCCTGCTGGCCCGGGCCCTACGGAATTTCGGCGATTTCGGCGGCGTTGCCACCAACAGCCCGTTCGCGGGCACCTATGTGCCCCTGGATTTCTACGGCACCGAGCCGCGGGTGACCGCCCTCATGGTGGAGATTCGCCGCGACAACTACATGACCGAACCGGGTGGCCCAGCCGGCCCGGGTCTCGCAGTTCTTGCCGCAGCACTGGCGGCGCTCATTGCCGAATTGCGGTGATCCGCACCTTATCGAAACTCTATCGACGAGCTATCGACAATCATGCTACGGTCTATTAGGTAACCCTAATTATGGAGGTGCCCCCTTGGCTCGCGCCCGCACAACTTTTGTGGTTCAGAACACCATCCGTCTGACCGACCACCTCATTCGTGTCCATCTGGGCGGCCCCGGCTTCGCGTCGTTCCAGCCCAACGGCTTCACCGACGCCTACGTCAAACTCGCCTTCCCCGGCGCGGACGGCGAGACCATGCGCACCTACACCGTGCGTTCGGTCGATACCGCCGCCGAGGAGATCGCCATCGATTTCGTGTACCACGGCGATGAGGGCGTCGCAGGTCCCTGGGCTGCGGCGGCGGAGCCCGGCGACACCATCGACCTGCTCGGTCCCGGTGGCGCGTACGCACCCCGCGCCGACGCCGACTGGCATCTGCTCGCCGGCGACGACTCCGCGCTGCCCGCCATCGCGGCGGCCTCCGGGGCGCTGCCCTCCGATGCGGTCGGCCGCATATTCGTCGAGGTCGACGGTCCCGCGGACGAACTCGCCTTCGTACACCCCGAGGGTGTGACCCTCACCTGGGTCCACCGCGAGGGCGCGGAACCCGGCGTGCGTCTGGCCGCGGCCGTGCGTGCCGAGTCCTGGCTCGACGGCCAGGCCCAGGTCTTCATCCACGGTGAAGCCCAGGCCGTCATGCACGACCTGCGCCCGTACGTGCGCAAGGAGCACGGCGTGACCGCCGAGTGGGCATCGATCTCCGGCTATTGGCGGCGCGGCCGCACCGAAGAGGGCTTCCGTCGCTGGAAGTCCGAGCTCGCCGAGAGCGAGAAGTCCGCTACCGCAGCCGTATAGCGGCGCGCGGCAGGCAGGCGCGAGGGTGGCGTCCCTGGTTTCCGGGCCGCCACCCGGTCGGCCGCGAATCTATGACTGCAGGCGGCGCAGACCGGCTGCGTCAAATGCTCGACGCATGCGGACTGCGACCGTAGCGTCCTTGCTCATGACGACCGACCGGTCCACAGAAGTATTGCCGTTGCGCGACAGGCTGCGCGCCGCCCTCCCCGTCGCTATGAAGGCCCGTGACAAAAGCGTCACCGCCGCTATCCGTTCCGCCCTCGGTGCTATCGACAATGCCGAAGCGGTCGACGGTTCCGACGTGCACGCAGGCGCAATCGAATCCAGCGCCGTCGGATTGGGCGCCGCCGAGCGCCCCCGCCGCGCCCTCACCGAATCCGATATCGAAGCCATAGTTCGCACCGAAATCGACGAACGCCATACCGCCGCAACCGAATACGAAGACTTGGCGGGTGGCGCCGACCGTGCGGCCACCCTCCGGGCCGAAGCCGCCGCCCTCGCCGCCCATCTGGGCAACGGCTGACCGCCGAACACGTTGCCGGACCGGCCGGCTCGGCTCACCTCGGCAACGGCCGAAGGCTGAACGCGCCACCCGATTGATCAGTGCTGCCGCCCTCGGCAGCCGCTGCCGGCTGCACCTCTGCGGCGCTGGTCAGTGCGGCTCATCCGGGCGGCTCGCCGCCTTCGGAGTGTGACCGGAACCATTTGTGCAGCGGGACGAGGTGCGATGGCTGCGCGTGCCGGCCGATTGATCAGCGTGGCTGGATGGTGGCGATGTAGCGCGTCGCGAACCAGTGCTGGATGAGCCGGACCACCGGTCCGCCGAGCCGGGTGTACCAGGCGCCGGGGCGGGAGAATGCAGCGACGATGCCGTGGACCGATTCGTCGGCCGGATCGTATTCGACGGCGAACAGCTCCTCTCCGCTCTCGGGATGGCCGGGCAGCGTGCCGTAGGCGAAGCCGCGGCGGTTCGGCTCGTCCAGGACGTACACCACCCGGCAGGGTGCGCTGATGCCGAACGGGCCGAGGCCGAGGCGGACGGTCAGTTCGGTGCCGGGCTCGGCGTTCGGCGTGGTGGCCCGCTCGAAAATGCCGGTGCCCCGTTGCATGCGGTATGCCAGGATCTGGATCCCCGCCTCCTCGAACAGCGCACGGCCGGAACCGATTCGGCGGCGTATCCGGAAGTGGTGATACCCCGGCGGGAACTCACCCCTGGTAGCTCCGGCATCGGCGTATGTGAACGGGACCGTTGCGGGGTTCTGCGGCATACCCTCATCCTGACCGCCCGCCCCGGCCTCGGATAGAGGCAGGCCCGGTGCGGCTCGTCTCAGCCGACCCCGGGTAGCGACTGCGATGCCAGTGGCTGGAGCCGAATGGGCCCGTGCCGAACCAGTCCGAGCGGATCGAGATAGTCGTGCCCGCGCCGCAGACCCCAGTGCAGACACGCGCTGACGGGGCACCGGTCATGGCCGGATTGCAGCTCGCCGATCGGCATGCCACGAATTACCCTGCGCCCCAACGGAAGCGATGACTTCACCGGTTCGTAGGTGGTGCGCAGCCCGCCGGTGTGGTCGATCGACAGCACGGGTTTGCCCGCCACGATCCCCGCGAATGCGACCGTCCCGTCGCCCGCCGCCAGCACCTGCTGCCCGGGACTGCCGCCCAGATCCACGCCTCGATGCCCCGGCAACCAGTCCCGTTCGGGTTTGTCGAATGCCCGCACCACCGCCGGTCGCGGCCGTAGCGGCCAGTCGAACCCGCTGATCGGCGCGGCAGCACCCGGTGCGGCCAGACACTGCGGTGTGAGCAGGACCAACCAGCCGAGGACGATCGACACGATCAGGCGCATACCTTCACTGTGCACCCCGGCAAACCCGTCCGGGCTACCGTGAATGCGAATTGTGGATAGCCGCACGGAGTGTGAATACCGTGTGGTTGAGAAGGGCCGTACCAGCTACCGCACACGCGCAGACGAAGGAGAAATCGAATGGGCTCCGCCGAGCCGTCCGGCAGCGCCGCCGATTCGGAGACGGCCGCGGTCGAACACCAGATCGCCGTGACCGAAGCGCAGATCGAAGGGCTCATCGAAGCAGAGGAGCAGGAGCTCGACTACCGCTTCACCCTCGCCAACGAGCGCACCTTCCTGGCCTGGATTCGCACCGCCCTGGGCCTGCTCGCCGGCGGTGTCGCGGTCCATGAACTGGTGAAACCCTTTCGCCACCACGGTGTTCGCTCCGCGGTCGCGCTGAGTTGCATCGTGCTGGCAGGCGTAGTTGCGCTCGGCGCCTACGGCCGCTGGCGGCATGTGCAGGAGTCCATGCAGCGCGGTGACACACTCCCGCGCACGCTCATGGTTCCGATTCTGGCCGGTGGCATCGCGGTCATCGCGGTACTCGCGGGCATCGGCCTGCTGCTGTCGTGACCAGCCCGGAGGCCGGTCTCGCGGCCGAGCGCACCGCGCTGGCGTGGCGCCGGACGGCGATCTCGGCGATGGCGAACGCGGTGCTGTTCCTGAAGGCCGCCTACAGCAGCGATTGGCCTCCGGTCTCGGTGGCCGCATTTATGGCGACCATCGCATTGCTGGTGGTCACGGCGGTGTGCGTACAGCGTGGCCGGGTGCTGCATTCACATCGCAAGGGTGCGCGGAGCCGGGGCTATCGCGGTATTACCGCAGTGGCGGTCGCCGTCGCCGTCGTGGCGGTCGTGGCACTGGTGTTATCGATCGAATACGCGGTCACGCAGCGGTGACTATGCCCAGGTCGGAAGCCTGCGGACAGGGCGATTTCGGTCTCGGATAACAACACCGTAAACTGATCGAGCGGTTTGCTTGACTGCAGACCGACTTCGCGCGCCCACATCGAGGGTCGCCGGCTGGTCCCCCTGGTTTTTGCGGAGGGTCCGGCGGCCGTGGGCGCCAGGGCAGAGGTCGCCGACCTTTGCGTCAACCAGCAATTGAAAGGGTTACGTAGCCATGCCTGTCGTAACAATGAGGCAGCTGCTCGACAGCGGCGCGCACTTCGGTCATCAGACCCGTCGTTGGAACCCGAAGATGAAGCGTTTCATCTTCACCGACCGCAACGGCATCTACATCATCGATCTGCAGCAGACGCTGACCTACATCGATAAGGCCTACGAGTTCGTCAAGGAGACTGTCGCCCACGGTGGCACCGTCCTCTTCGTCGGTACCAAGAAGCAGGCCCAGGAATCGATCGCGGCCGAGGCCACTCGCGTCGGCATGCCGTACGTCAACCAGCGTTGGCTCGGTGGCATGCTCACCAACTTCGGCACCGTGCACAAGCGCCTTCAGCGTATGAAGGAGCTCGAGGCCATGGAGCAGACCGGTGGCTTCGAGGGTCGCACCAAGAAGGAAATCCTCATGCTCACGCGTGAGAAGAACAAGCTCGAGCGCACCCTCGGCGGCATCCGGGACATGGCCAAGGTTCCCTCGGCCATCTGGGTCGTCGACACCAACAAGGAGCACATCGCCGTCGGCGAGGCTCGCAAGCTGAACATCCCGGTCATCGCGATCCTGGATACCAACTGCGATCCCGACCTGGTCGACTACCCGATCCCGGGTAACGACGATGCCATCCGCTCGGCCGCGCTGCTGACCCGCGTTGTCGCTTCCGCCGTTGCCGAAGGTGTGCAGGCCCGTGCCGCGCGCGCCGGTGGCGACTCCAAGCCGGAAGCCGGCGCTGCCGGCGAGCCGCTCGCCGAGTGGGAGCAGGAGCTGCTGTCTTCGGCTACTCCGGCTGCCGAGGCCACCGAGGCTGTTGCCGAGGCGCCCGTCGAGACCGCGGCCGAGGCCGCTGTGGCCGAGGTTCCCCCGGCTGCCACCCCGGCCGACTTCTGAGTCGCGACAACGAAGTTCGTTCACTCTGCCGCCCCTTCCTGTTAGGAAGCGGGCGGCAAGGTGTGACCACCACATTCCCACACTGAGGAGGCTCGCCCGACATGGCGAACTACACCGCCGCTGACGTGAAGAAGCTTCGCGACCTCACCGGCTCCGGCATGATGGACTGCAAGCGGGCGCTCGAGGAGACCGACGGCGACTTCGAGAAGTCAGTCGAAATCCTGCGTATCAAGGGTGCCAAGGACGTCGGCAAGCGCGCTGAGCGCTCGACGGCCGAGGGCCTGGTCGCCTCGCAGGACGGCGTCCTGATCGAGATCAACTCCGAGACCGACTTCGTCGCCAAGAACGCGGAGTTCCAGGAGCTGGCCAACAGCATCGTCGCGGCTGCCGCCAAGACGCGCCCGGCTGACCTGGATGCGCTCAAGGCTGTCGACCTGGGCGGCAAGACCGCCGACCAGGCCGTGCAGGAGCTGGCCGCCCGTATCGGCGAGAAGCTCGAGCTGCGCCGCGCCGTCGCTTTCGACGGCCCGGTCGCGACCTACCTGCACAAGCGCGCCACCGACCTGCCGCCCGCCGTCGGCGTGCTGGTCCAGTACACCGGTGACAGCGAAGCTGCCGCCGAGGCCGCCCGCGCCGCCGCCATGCAGGTCGCCGCGCTCAAGGCCAAGTACGTCACCCGCGACCAGGTCCCCGCCGACCTCGTCGAGAAGGAGCGTTCGATCGCCGAGGCGACCGCGCGCGAAGAGGGCAAGCCCGAGGCCGCCCTCGCCAAGATCACCGAAGGCCGCGTCAACGGCTTCTACAAGGACGTTGTCCTGCTGGAGCAGTCGTCGGTCACCGACAGCAAGAAGACCGTGAAGCAGCAGCTCGACGAGGCCGGTGCCACCATCACCGCCTTCGCTCGCTTCGAGGTCGGCCAGGCCTGATCGCCTGACACACCCCAAAGGGCCTCTTGCTCATCGATATTCGATGAGCAAGAGGCCCTTGTTGTGGTGATGGGTGGGCACGTTCTCAGGCCGGGCCGCCGGAGGCGGTCTCGCAACCGGCTGCGGTCCGTCCGGGCGGTGCCGCCTTGCGAGGAACCTGTTACGCGGATCCTGCTTCCGCTTGCCTATTTCCACGGTCGCCGGGGTCTGGTCGCGGTGCTGCCACCTGATCAGGTCGCTGCCGGCCGGTTTGCCGTAGTGTTGACCCGCGCGCGGCATGCGCCGGATATCGCGAAATCGGGCGCCGTATAGAGGGTCGCCGCACTGTCGTGACCGCCCGTGGTGCAGGATAGAACAAGTTTGTTGCCGTCCCGTGCGATGCATGCGCCGGGGTGGCCTTTTCATGTGCGTGGCTGCGCGACTGCCGAGGACAAGGAGACCGATGACGGACCCCGATACGGCCCCCGACCGCAAGGGCTATCGCCGAGTGCTCCTCAAGCTGGGCGGCGAGATGTTCGGCGGTGGCCGGGTCGGTCTCGACCCGGATGTGGTGCAGGCGGTCGCCGAGCAGATCGCGGAGGTCGTCGAGGACGGTGTCCAGGTGGCCGTGGTCATCGGCGGCGGCAATTTCTTCCGTGGCGCCGAGCTCGAGGAGCGCGGTATGGAACGCGCCCGCTCCGATTACATGGGCATGCTCGGTACCGTGATGAACAGCCTTGCGCTGCAAGACTTTCTACAGAAGCAGGGCATCGACACCCGGGTGCAGACCGCCATCACCATGGGCCAGGTCGCCGAACCGTATCTCCCATTGCGCGCCAAGCGGCATCTGGAGAAGGGCCGGGTCGTGATCTTCGGCGCCGGAATGGGCATGCCGTACTTCTCCACCGACACCACTGCCGCGCAGCGCGCGCTGGAGATCGGTGCGGAGGTCGTGCTGATGGCCAAGGGCGTCGACGGTGTCTTCAATGCGGACCCGCGCGAGGACCCGGACGCCGTGATGTTCACCGAGATCACGCATAAAGAGGTCCTGGAACGTGGCCTGAAGGTGGCCGACGCCACCGCGTTCAGCCTGTGTATGGACAACCAGATGCCGATGCTGGTGTTCAATTTGTTGACGAAGGGCAATATTGCCCGTGCCGTCGCCGGTGAGAAGATCGGCACGCTGGTCCGTTCGTGACCAGTGGAAAGAACGATGACGCTGTGGAGGAAACGCCGTGATTGAAGAAGCGCTCTTCGACGCCGAGGAAAAGATGGAGAAGGCAGTCTCGGTGGCGAAGGACGATCTGGGTTCCATTCGGACCGGTCGCGCGAATCCGGGCATGTTCTCCCGGGTTGTCGTGGACTACTACGGGTCGCCCACGCCTATCACCCAGATCGCCGGAATCAGCACGCCCGAGCCGCGCATGCTGATCATCAAGCCGTACGAGCAGAGCCAGTTGCAGCCGATCGAGACCGCGATCCGCAATTCGGATCTGGGTGTGAACCCGACCAACAATGGCGACATCATCCGCGTGTCCGTCCCGCAGCTGACCGAGGAGCGGCGCCGCGAGATGGTCAAGCAGGCCAAGTCCAAGGGTGAGGACGCCAAGATCTCCATCCGCAATGTGCGGCGCAAGACCATGGAAGAGCTCGGCCGCATCCAGAAGGACGGTGAGGCCGGCGAGGACGAGGTCGGTCGCGCCGAGAAGGAATTGGACAAGACCACCGCGCGGTACGTCAGCTCCATCGACGAACTGGTGAAGCACAAGGAATCTGAGCTGCTCGAGGTCTGAGTCGCTCGAATCTGACACGGACGGCCGGCACTGCCGGCCGGGGGTAGGGACGAACGGACGACAAGTGAGCGACAGGACAATCGTGGCCGAAGAAACTGCCGCCTCCGGCGCGGTGACGCCGCCCGGCGAGGACACCGCGGGGGCGGTGCCGTCGCCTCCCGAGTGGGTTCCGCCGGCTCCCGAGCCGGAGTCACCGGCGGCAGAACAGTCGGCTCCGGCCGCGCCCGCCTCGAAGGCCGGGCGCAATCTGCCTGCCGCACTGGCGGTCGGCATGGGTCTGGGCCTGTCGCTCATCGCGATCCTGCTGTTCGCGCCCAAGGTGCTCGTCGGCGTGATCGCCGCGGCCATCGCGGTCGCCACCTGGGAGGTGGCCAAGCGACTGCGTGAGGCCGATGTCCTGGTGCCGCGGATTCCGCTGCTGGCAGGTGGTCAGGCGATCGTCTGGCTGGCGTGGCCGTGGGGTCCGCAGGGCGTGCTCGGGGCCTTCGGCGCGACGGCGCTGGCGATCATGGTGTGGCGGCTGTTCGATCACGGTCTGCGGGCGACGCCCCGAAACTATCTGCGCGACACCGCGATCAGCGTTTTCGTACTGGCCTGGATCCCACTGCTGGCGTCCTTCGCGGTGCTGATGCTGCAGCAGGACGACGGCAATCTGCGGGTGCTGACCTTCATGATTCTGGTGGTCTGCTCGGATGTCGGCGGTTATGTCGCCGGTGTGCTTTTCGGTAAGCATCCGATGGTTCCGCACATCAGCCCGAAGAAGTCCTGGGAGGGTTTCGGCGGTTCGCTGGTCTTCTGCGTCATCGGCGGCCTGCTGACCGTGACCCTGCTGCTGCAGGCCAATTCGATGATCGGTGTACTGCTCGGTGTCGGCCTGGTGCTGATCGCCACCACCGGCGACCTCATCGAATCCCAGGTCAAGCGCGAACTCGGCATCAAGGACATGGGCACCCTGCTCCCCGGCCACGGCGGCATCATGGATCGCCTGGACTCCATGCTCCCCTCCGCCTTCGTAGCCTGGCTGGTGCTGACCGCCCTGCTCTGACCTGCTGCGGTTCACGAAACATCAAGTGCGGTGCCGTAAATCCGCGCCACTTCTATGGTGATCACCACTCGCCCCTCGGCCCGCTGCTCGGCCAGGAACGCCGCCGCATCTTCCGGGTACCCCGCGTGGGCGGCGGGATACCCGGCGTAGGCGAGCAGTTCCTCGGGACGATCCGATACCTCGGCATCGCCTTCGGCGACCGCGAACGACCACACGTCGGGTCCGCTGACATGCAATGCGACCCGGGAATTGGTGCGCACCTGTTTGGCTTTGAGCCGCTCGGCCGTCGTCGAGATGCGGATGACGCGCTCGGTGGGAACCCAGCGGTACAGGACGGTGGACATCGCCGGATGCCCGGAGCGCTGCACGGTCGCCAGCACGCCGAACTGCTGCGCAGCGATCAGCGCGCCGAGTTCCTGTTCGGTCAGTGAGCGCGGAGCGGGACCCTGGTTCTTGCTCATATGGAATCTCCTGTGAGGGGCGATCTCGGTGTTGAAGTCACTGTATGAGCAGAGGCGAAGACGATAAATCATCGAGAATCTTTTCTCGATGTCCAATCGTCTTGCCGACATATCCTTTTCGGCATGGACGTTCTCAGTGAGGTGCTGGCCACCGCGCGCACCGGCAGTCCGGCGTCGGGCCTGTTCGTGCGGCATGCGCCGTGGGGCCGGGCGTATCCGAAAATCGAGGGGGCCGGATTTCATATCGTGCTGCAGGGCACCTGCCGGCTGACCCGTCCGGACACCGATCCGATCGCACTGGGGGTGGGTGATGTGGTGTTCATGCTGCGTGGTGTCGCGCACGGTCTGGTCGATCAGCCCGGCACCCCGCTCACCGAAACTGCCGGTCCCGCAGACCTTCGTGTCATCGAGGGTCCGGGCCCGGCGGCGACCCTGCTGTGCGGCTCGTACCAGCTGGCCGCGGATCGCACCCACCCACTGCTGACCGAACTGCCTGAGGTCGTGCACATTCCGGCTCGTCTGGGTACGCACGCCGCTCTGCGCGCCGCCGTCGATCTGCTCGCCGCCGAACTCGACGACCCGCGTCCCGGCGGTGATGCTGCGGTGCCCGCGCTGCTGGACCTCCTGCTGCTCTACATCCTGCGCGCCTGGTTCACCGAGGCCGAGGCCGAAATCTCCGGTTGGGCAGCGGCTTTCGCCGATCCCGGTATCTCCGCCGCATTGCGTGGCATTCACGAGAACCCGGAACACGGCTGGACGGTGGAGTCGCTGGGGGAGCGGGCCGGTCTGAGCCGCGCGGCCTTCGCGAAGCGCTTCACCCTCATGCTCGGTGAGCCGCCGCTGGCCTATCTGACGCGCTGGCGCATGATCACCGCCGCAAGACTGTTGCGCGAGACCGATTCTCCGTTGTCGAGCGTGGCCCGCCGCGCTGGATACGGCTCGGAGTACGCCTTCGGCAAAGCCTTCAAACGTGAATACGGCACCGCGCCCGGTCAATATCGCAAGGCAGGGGCCGATCCGGTGCTGGCGGGTGTCTGACGGAATCGCTCTGATCCGCAGCTGCTGTCTTACCGGACGTCGCCCGATCGGCCGAACGGAAGGGTTCCGCGAGCATCCGGTGCTCGGCAAGCCGGCCGTCGCGTACGCGAATCATGTCCATGCCCACGGTTTCGAACGGCGGACCGGTCGGCGGAAGCCCGAGGAAGTCGCCGATATGCGTGCCGCGCACTGGGAATCGGTGTGCGACCCACTCGCCACTTTCGATGGGTCGTTTCGGTGACAACCTGTAGGTCCGGTGCACCGGACCACATCGATTGCCATTTTCGCCGCCAGGCTCGCAGCCTGCTCAACCGCACACTCGAGGGCCTCACTTCGGCGAGATGATCAAGCTAGTGGCGAGTCCGGCCGCATCGCCTATCGACGGCTGGTGACCCGCTAGACGTGCTTCTTGGCGGCGCGGCGCAGCTGCAGGATGCGGTAGCCGCCGACCAGCGCTGTGACCAGCGCGCCGGAGATTACCGAGAGCAGGACGAGCACGCCGATGGGCAGGTTCCAATTCCACCCGAACATGGAGACCTGGGCCTGGTCCAGGTTCTGCAGGATGAAGATCAGCAGGATGATTCCCAGGATGGCGGCGATGACGAGGCCGATCCACGCGTAACCGGCGCGGGTCTTGAGGACGCGCGGGTTCTGGCCTGTGCTGGGGGTCGGTTCCGACCCGGCGGTCGGTACGGCGTCGGTGGTCATTGCTTGATCATTGCCGATTGCTATGAGCGGTGCACGCATATAGCCCCTTATCTGCGGTATGTCGTCTGTGCCCGGTATTAACTGGGTCACTGTCGGCGAGCTCACGGCGACTGTGACGAGCGCATCGCACCCCGCACGCCCGAAACAGCGGCTCGGATGGAACACTGGAAGGGTTATGACTGCCACCCCCTTGCCCCTCGTGTTCGACGCCCCTCGCCGTGGCCTGCCGCCGAGGCATCTCGCCGACCTCGATCCGCAGGAACGCCGGGCGGCCGTCGAGGAGCTCGGCCTCCCCAAATTCCGCGCCGATCAGATCGCCCGCCAGTACTACGGCCGCCTGGTGGCCGACCCGGCGCTGATGACCGATCTGCCGGAGGCCATGCGCGCGAAGGTGGGCGAGGCGCTCTTCCCGCCGCTGCTCACCGAGGTCCGCAATGTGGTCTGCGATGACGGCAGCACCCGCAAGACGCTGTGGCGCGCCGGCGACGGCACGCTGCTCGAGAGCGTGCTCATGCGGTACACCGACCGCAATACCCTCTGCATCTCCAGTCAGGCCGGCTGCGGTATGGCCTGCCCGTTCTGCGCGACCGGCCAGGCGGGCCTGACCCGCAATCTGTCGACCGCTGAAATCGTCGACCAGGTGCGCGCCGCTGCGGCCGCCCTGCGTGACGGTGAGGTCGCCGGTGGTCCCGGCCGCCTCTCGAACATCGTCTTCATGGGTATGGGCGAGCCGCTGGCCAATTACAAGCGCGTCGTCGCCGCGGTCCGCCGCATCACCTCTCCCGCCCCGGACGGCCTGGGCATTTCTCAGCGCAGCGTTGTGGTCTCCACAGTCGGCCTGGCCCCCGCCATCCGCAAGCTCGCCGACGAGGACATGTCGGTGACCCTCGCGGTCTCCCTGCACACCCCCGACGACGAACTCCGCGACACCCTGGTCCCGGTCAACAATCGCTGGCCCATCGCCGAAGTCCTCGATGCCGCAAGGTATTACGCCGACAAGTCCGGCCGCCGTGTCTCGATCGAGTACGCCCTGATCCGCGATATCAACGACCAGCCCTGGCGCGCAGACCTTCTCGGTAAGAAGCTGCACAAGGCCCTCGGCTCCCGCGTCCATGTGAATCTCATCCCGCTGAACCCGACCCCGGGCAGCAAATGGGACGCGAGCCCGAAAGCCGTTCAGTACGAATTCGTTCGCCGCGTAGTGGCCCAGGGCGTCCCCTGCACCGTCCGCGACACCCGAGGCCAGGAAATCGCCGCCGCCTGCGGCCAACTCGCCGCCGAAGGCTGATAGGTCGAAGGGGCATCGCCGTTACCGTCGGCGGGTCTGCAGCGCGTCCGGCGATCGCAGTCGTGCTGGCGGACGGAATCGCCGAGGCTGCTCTGCTGCTCATGCAGTCCGCGACGGTCATCTCGGAGCGGGTCGAGCAGCGACTGCGCGATCGCCGGCGTCACCTCCAACCTCGTCGACGGCCGAACCAAGCTGGACAGCGTATTCGGCAATATCGGCGAGCTCGCGGTGCAGGATGTCTTGGGCGAGAGCTGATCTGTCACGCCGATCACAGAGCCTGGAACACCCAACGGGTGCCAAGTTTCACCCCCGGCACCAGCGCTGCGGTATGTGTGTCAGCGAATCAGTGCGGCGAGTTCGGTGCGGAGGCGGCCGAGTTCTGCGCTTCCGGTGGTGGGGAAGCGCAGGATGGGGATGCTGTAGGCGGCGCAGATGGCGTTCTTGACGGCGTCGAGGGCGAGTTGGTGTGGTTTGTTTTCGTGATGGTTGAAACCGTCGACCTCTATCACGCACAGGCGTTGCTTTGTGATCCGGTTGTAGAGGTCGAAATCCACTGAGGCGGAACGAGACTGGGTGAATTGTTTTTGCCGCTGGTCGAGCCGGTCGGTGTCGGGCAGGAGGTGCTTGATGTGGACCTGCTCGTTGTACCAGAATCCCTGGAAGTCGGATTCGCCCAGAATCTGTTCCAGGGCGGCTCGCATGATGTTCTCCGAGGGATGTTCCGACTCATCCCGTACGTGCCTGGCGAGCGTTCGTAGAACCGCTGAATAGTCTTTGTACAGCAGATCGAAAATTGACACGACGGGGCTGTCGAAGAACTCTTTGTCCGGAAACTGGTAGCGGATGTAGCCGATCAGATCACGCAGGTTCCGACTCTTCGGCAGCATGTCGTGGTGGGTGACCAGGATGAAGCGCTTCCGCGCACGGGATACGGCCACATTGATCAGTTCCGGGGAGTCTGCGAATTTCAGCGCCTTGTCGATGCCCGGTCTATTGTCCAACACCGTGGTCATGATGATCGCCTCCTTCTCCCGGCCCTGAAATTTGTGGACGGTATCGGACTCGATGCTCAAGATCAGGGCGTCGGTGACCCGGTCCGCCTGCGGTCGGTACGGCGTGGTGACACCGACCTGATCAGTGGGGAATTCGGCACAGTACCGCGGTAGGACGTCCTGCTGGATGATATCGATCTCGCGCTGATTGACTCGCCCGCCGGGCTTGCCTGTTCTTTCCTCGAGCCAGCGCATGTGGTCGCCGGGTGGCGTACGAACAACCACCATGGACTGGTAGCCCGGGGTGCTGCGAGTGAAGGGAATGAGATTGTCCTGGTAGAACTTCTGGTTGCAGAAGCCGATGATAGCGGGGTCGGAACGGTAGTGCTCGCGCAGCAGGACGCGTGGCAGCGCGGTTCTGTAGATATCGGTCAGCGACGAGAGAATGCTTTGCCGCTGATAGTCGTACGCGGGATCGGGGGCGGATCCGGTGGCTGATTCCGGAATTGTCACGACGGGCTGCAGCTGCCGGAGATCGCCGACGACGATCAGATTGCGGCAGCATGCCAGTGCCACGGCTGCGGCGACCAGGTCGACCTGCGAGGCCTCATCGATAATGAGGTAGTCGACGAGTCGCCCTGTGCCGATGCTGCTTTCGAGTGAATGGCAGGTGCTCAGGATGACAGGGTAGTCGCGGGCGAAGTCCTGCCAGTGCTGCCGATATCGGAAGTCGTACAACTGCGTGGCGCGTCCCGCATAGCGCTGACGCATGCTCTCGATGAGCCAGGCCACCGAGAGCTGTTGTTGCTGGGCGGCGAGGTCGTCGAAGTTCGATTTGTCCAACGACTTTCGCGCCTGTTCGATCTTGCGCTCGAGTTCGGCGATCTTGGTGTCGTAATAGAGCTGATGCAGCCGGAACACGATATCGATATCCTGTGCGTCGGCATGGCGCATAGATCGGTATTTGAAGTATTTGCTGATCCGGTCCACCACGCCCGCGATTCCGGTGGCCCGCGCAAGTTCCGGATCGGTATCGGCGATGAAGGCGAGGATCTTGGCCGGCCGCCACCGCAGTACGGGTAGCTTTTCCTGGTCGGGCAGTTCGTGCCGATCCAGGTAGGCTCGGAAGTGCACGCGTTCCAACTCGTAGGCGGCATGCTCGGTATATAGGTCCGCGAGGTCGCGTTCCGTTTCACGCAGCCTCAGCAGACGCTGATCCCGCGCGGTCATTTCCTCGGCACGGGGTAGGGTCACCGGAGTTGTCGAGCCCAGTTGCTCGACAATCAGATTCCGACCCCCTTGTTCCTGAAAGAACCTTTCCTTCTTCGCCTTCCGGCCGAGATTCGCGGTGACATAACCGAATCCGGCTTTGACGAGTTTGGTGTGCACATTGTCCACGGCTGCATTGTTCGAGGAGACGACCGCTACCGTTTTGGTTTCATCGACAATGATATTGGCGATCAGATTGAGGATGGTCTGTGTTTTGCCGGTACCGGGCGGGCCGTCGATCACTGAAATCGGGTGGCGCAGAGAGTTATCGATGGCGGCGCGCTGGCTGAGATTTGTGTCGAAGGGGTATAGCGGCGGCGACGCCGGACGCTCGACCTGCTCGATCGGCGATCGATGGAGATAGCGATGCAGGGCGCTGTCCGGATGAACGAACAACGGCCGCTCGTGTGCCTCACGGAGTGCACGCCCTTCCTCCGGTAGCCGCCTCGCGGCGGCGCACCAGTAGGCCAGCACCCGGGCGACCTTCGGATGCGGCGCCCCGGTCCGTACGACCTCGACCCGGTCCCCGTGATACGCCGAGAAGTCGTGACCATCGCCGGGAAAGATATGCCACCAGTCCTGACCCATCTCGCAGAAGCGGTAGGCCCCGGTCAGATCGTCGCGAGGTCTGCCATCGACCAAGATGCGCTGCTGTGGACCGAAGGGCACGGCTTGCGGATGCCGCAATACGAGCACCCGCTGATGGCCGTAGGGAAAGGTGCTGCCTGTGCGGAAGGTGACATTCATGCGAGTCGCCGTGGGCTGCACCGCCGCAACCTCCGCGGTGAGATCCTGATACGGCCCATCTGCGGGATTTCGAATCAGCACGGCCAGCTGACGTGGATCAACCATCGGGCCCCCTCTCGATTACCGGCACATCGAGGTTACCGTGAGGAAAACCGTTGTGCCGCAGTATTTCTGGTTGCTAGCGGCCGATCAGGGCGAAACGTATATAGTTGAGGTGGGATAGGCGCCTGCGATGGCCGATCGCCGCCGCGATCCGCTGATCGAGTGCGGCGAGTGAGGCCGGGGCGTTCTGCAATGCCAGTAGGCGTTGGGCGAATTCCTGCCGCTTGTTCGCGGCGAACGCCGTCGCGTTGGCGGCATGGGACGACAGCTGAGCTGATTCAGCCTCAGACCGCTGTTTGGCCCGATCCTGTTTCGGCCCGACTTCACTTTCCGTCGTTCGCTGCTGCTGAGTCAGCCTGCTCATCTCACGCTCGTAGTCGGATCGTATGGCGGCGGCGTTGGACGGATCGGTGCGCGTGAATCGCGCTTGGATCCTGGCGACGCGTGTGCCGCGCCAGTTCTCCAACGCGGTGGCCTTGACCTCGCCGATACCCTTGACGTAGATCGGTCCCCGGGCGGTGTGAATGTAGGCGGTCACCGAATTGTAGGCACCGCCGCGCGCACTCAGGCCGATACCGGTGAAGTCGGCTGCTGTTCGAATTCCTTGTGCGGCAAGGTCATTCGTGAGATGGAGGCCGATACCAGAGATACCCGCCTCCGAAATCTGGAATCGCACCAGCTGCTGTTGGACGAAGGCGGCCCGCTCTGCGGCCAAGGCCTGATCGAGCCGATCCCGCAGCTTTTGCCGAAGATCGTTTCGTTCTCCGTCGATGGCGGCGAGCGTGCGGAGTTTGTGTTGCTCGATCGCCGCGAGTTCCGTTTTGTACCTGTCCTGCAGGTACTTTCGCTGGATGGGGAGTTGCTGTAGTCGCTGGTACTCGGACTGATCCAGCTGTGTTTGTTCACCGCGCACCACCACCGCGGCCCCGGCGACGTCTGCGGCTTCATCACGCCGCTCCCGGAGTTCGCCGAGATGTCGGCGCAACTCGGCGGTTTCGGGTCTGGCGCGCCGTGCTGTCGATACCATGACCGCGGTCACCAGCAGCGGAAGCAATGCCAGAGGGGGAACGATGACGATGAGGGCGGGCAGCGCGATGACGATCAGCAGGATCAGCAGGATCGCGGTCGCGACATCCCGGGCCCCGCGTCCGGCGAATCGCGGTAGCGTCGCGGGCGCGGATATGGCTGGATGCGGCGGTGATAGCGCCCCTGGCACCCGCCCCGTCATCCAGCCCGGCAGCCCCTGGGCGGTGGTAGTCGCGGATGTCGCGATCGGGGCGGCAACCGCGCCGCTCATGGCGGTCGCCAATGCGGGCAGGGCGGCCAGCGGCTGTGTGGCGAGCGAGCGCAGCTGATCCGCCAACTGCCGGACCTCCCGGTCGGCGTGCGCGAGCAATGCCGGAAAACGTTGCGAGAAATGGGGATTCGTGAAATCGTCCTCGGCGAGCAAGAGATACTCGCCTTGCGGTTCGTGTAACTGCCGCCACAGGCCCGGATCGATGGCGACGGCCTTGAGCGCCCCATAGATGACCCAGGCGGAGAAGCGATCCAGGTCGGTGCCGAAGTCATTGTTTCCGCGGTGTGGCGACTGATAATTGCGGTGCCCGCGTTCGGTTCCGCCCGTTCCGCCCAACGTGGGTACGTACATTCCGTCGTAGTCCAGTAGTCGGAGCGTGCCGTCCCCTGTGACCAGGAGATTGCCGTGCTGCAGATCACCGTGCGCGATACTGTGCGCTTCGAGATCGGACATCAGGCCCGCGAATCGTTCGGCGAGGCGATTGACGCCCGACCGGTCGCCATGATGGATGTCCAGCCACGCCGACAGGGTCAGGCCCTGCGCCCACTCCATTTTCAGGATGGGATATCTGGTCCCGCCGACCAGGACCGCGTCGGGTAGGTACTCGAAACCGATTTTCCACGGCTGGGACAGGTCGGCGGGCGAAAGTGTGGCCAACTGATCGCTGATCGCGCCGTATCGAGCTTGCTGATCGGGGATGTAGCGGGTGAAACATTTGATGGCGTACCGGGTTCCGGTGGCCTGATGGGTAACCGGGAAGACGCTGGCGAAGGCACCGGAGATCGCACGGGGTTGACGTAGTTTGGTGAGCTCGGGGACCGAGGTTCTCAGCTCGGCGTCGGTGAAACAGATACCCGGATGCTGAAGGGCTTCCTGATAGGCGCCGGCGGTCGGGAACTCTCGGGGTGTGGTCGTGACCATTGGCGCTACCGCCCCTCGAAATCGATTCGAATCAGGGCGACATCGTCGTTTCGCAGTTCTTGTCGGTCTCGGCGGGCATCCAGCCAATCGGTGAATCGGCTCGAGTCGTGCGGACCGCCGAACTCCAAGAGTTCGTGTAGCGCGGCAGTGGGATCGGATGCCGCCAGGAACCAGGCCGCCAATGCGTCGGACACGAGTAGTAGCCGGTCACCGGGAATGCATACGCCCTCGGTGAATTCGGTGCGCTCCGACAGCAGCGCGGTGTCATGATTGCGGCTGCCGAAGAGGTTCGGATTCGTCCCGAACTCCTCGGCGCTCTGTATCGGAAACGCGCTGAGTGGCAGTTCATCGCGGATGTGAAATACGCAGGTGTCGCCCAAAGCGGCGGCTTGCCAGCGCCATTCGGAGACGCGGTCCGGCGTGACCAGCACACAGAGCATGGTCGCGAAAGTGCTGCCCGCCAGTTTCGACTGCTCATACCACGCCAGCGGACGGCCTGCCGCGGCCCGGTCGGACGAGTACTCGGCCAGCCACGGATCCCATCGGGCCACCACCTCGGCGGCGAAGTCCTCGAATGCCGCGCCGGTTCCGAAGAACTTCGGATCAGACAGGGCTCTTGTGGCCGACGCGGCGGCGAGCAGCGCGGCCCAATCCTTCGACAGCACACTCTCGGTCGCTCCGTCGCAAACACTCGCGGCGACCGGACCCGAGGCGAGTTCGTCGAAGGGTGTCTGTGGCAGTACGCACACCGCGTCCTCGCACTCCGTCGCGGTGGAGCCGCGTTTGGGCACGACCAGATGGGTGACGTACAGGCCCGGTGTCATCACCGCAGTTCGGTCGCGCGGGTCCCGATGTCCAGGAATTGGACGACCGAGGTGATATCCGCGTTGTAGACGAATCCCCTTGTGGTGTCGCCGATCTGGTGTCCCTGCCCCGCGGCGTAGGCCCGCATGTGGCTGGGCAGCACACTGGACATCGCGAACAGTGTTTGCGCGTAGGCGTCGGGCAGGCGGGCGTCGGAGTTGGGGAAGGTCACCGGTGAGCCGCCCGTTGCGGAGACATGCAGGTTGAACAGCAGGACGGCACCGTCGGCGGTTGCCTGCGAGGTGATGGCGGTGGCGGCTTCGGTGGGGACGCCGTCGGTCGATTCGCCATCGGTGAGATTGATGACGATGGGTGGAAAGCCGCCGGGGTGTTGCGCGATCCAGCCTCGCACCAGGGTCTCGGCGTATCGGAGCGCTCGATTCATGAGTGTGGCGCCGCCGATGACGGGGTCCATCCACACGGGGAAATGCACCGTGGACTCGACCAGTCCGCCCGCGCCGTCGGGGATCTTCTTCGACCGTTCCTCCACGCGCGCCGGGTTATCGGCAACTTCGCTCAGCGGCACCAGGTCACGGCCGGTGAGCGCGCCGGAGAAGGCCGATCCGACCGTCGCGCCGTACCCGATCACCGCGACGTGGAAGTAGTCCCGGACCCCTTCCTCCTTGGCGCATTTGACGGCCAGTTCGGTCAATAGTCGGTTGATCGCGTCGGCGACGACATCGGCCTTCTTCTGCGGGACTTCGCCGCCGATCAGGTCACCCATGGAGGTCGACTGATCGACGAGAAAGATGAAGCAGGTCGGATTGGTGCGGCTGATCTCCGTTGTGTACGGCATGTGTGCTCCCCAGTGTGTGAACCCCGGACACGCCTGGCGTGCCCCGAAACCTCAGCGATCGTAATGAAATCGAACCGCTGGGATGGTGTCGATCGGACTGCTCTCGGCCCCTGGTAGCGACTCAGTTGCCAACCTATGATTTGATCAATGACGTTGTGCGTGGACGACTTTCGCGAACCGTAGCGCGATCGCCAGCAGCGGTACCAAGACGATGACGCCGTGGGCCGCTGCCGCTATCGCGGCGATCGAGCACAGGATGGCCAACAGCACCAGCAGCACCTCACCGCCGACGGGCCCGGCGCTGGGTGGGGGCGGTTGTGCGAGTGCAGGTTTGGGCGCCACCGCAGGGCCGAAAGTCTGCGGCGATGAGTAGGAAGGAGGCACCTGTGCCGGCATGGGACGGTCCGGTGGCCGCCGACCGCCGATCACCTTGGTGTCGTAGATGCCGGTGCCGGGTATTCGCATTGTTCGTTGCACGTGGCCGTCGGCGCGCTTGGTGACGCGGAACGGACCGCCGCCCGCGCTGTAGCCGACGCCTGATTTGGAGACCGTAATCCGTACCGGGCCGAATCTCTTGTGTATTCGAACCATCGCAGGTCCTAACGGGGTCGGAATTTCGGTGCTCACTTCAGTAGAGCACCGGGCACCGACAGGCTGGGTGCGAATCACGATCGTGGTAGTGCGGTTACGGGAACCTCAGGGGTGGGCGGGCGCTGCCCATCGGGTGTTCTTGGTGCACAAGCTCTTCGGGCAAACGGCATTAGGTTCTCAAATTGCCTGGTTCGGTTGTAGCCCTCGCTGGTGCGACTGGGTTGGGAGGAGGCCTGCCCTGGGCTCCCGAGTCCACGTCAATCTCATCCCCTGAACTCGACCCCGGGCAGCAAGTGGGATGCTTCCCCGAAACCCGTTGAGCGCGAATTCGTTCGCCGCGTCGAGGCCCAAGGCGTCACCTGCACCGTCCGCGACGCCCATGGCCAGGAAATCGCCGCCGCCTGCGGTCAGCTCGCCGCCGAGGGGTAGTCGCGCCCGATTTTTCGATGCGCGGCTCGGAGGGATTCAACCCACGACGAGTGTTCCCTGGCAGCCGGCACCAGCGTTGCCGGTAGTGTTCACCGTGACACCCTGTGTCACATGGATGTTGCGCCTGGGTGGAAGGCCCGGCGACCATCCAGCCACTTGGTTTGCTGTCGATTTCCCCCTCGACGATGCACTTCGCCAGCTCGCTCCGGGACCGCCCGAGAAGTAGATCCACAGCGCTCCAGGTTCATTCGTTCGGCTGCCAGCCTTGGAGTAGATCTGCGGGGGTGAATGCGGCGTCGAGGCCTTCGGTAGCTATTCCGGATCGGGTGACGGCAATCAGGGGGATCGGTTGGTCGGTGACGCGGTGGCGGTGGCGCTGGAGGGCGCTCAGGTCGTGGTTGTCGAAGGGGGAGTTTTCCAGCCATTTGATCGATCCGAGGAAGGCCAGTTCGTGCGCGATGGGCTCGCGGTCCGCGCCGACTATGTCGATTTCGACGTCGTTGCTGCGAGTCCAGTAGCCGCCGATCGCTGGGACGGCAGGGATGCCGTGTTCGGGCAGCAGGCGTGCCAATGATTCTCGGACGAGTGGCTCCACGGCGCGTCCGCGCCAGCTGGTCCATCCACGGTGAATTCGTTCAAGTGTGAGGTCGGAGCGCATTCGGTCCAACTCGGCGAGGTTCGGGCCGAGAAAGGTAAGCCAGAAGCGGAGATACGGGTCGGTGATCCGGTACCGGCGTTCCTTGGATGGTGCGAGGCTGATCGGCAGTTCGGCGGCCACGATGCCCTTATCCGTCAAGCGCTCCGTAGCGCGCGACAGGGTGGAGTGCGAGATTCCCCCTGCGGCCCGGGCGATATTGATGAAAGTACGTTCGCCGCTGCCGATCGCCGTCAGGACCTGGCGGGCTTGGGTTTGATCCGGAAACTCGGCGGCGAGCGACAGTTGTGCCGAAACGACCAGTGGGCTCACCGGATCTGCCAGTTCTCGGGTGAGGAATGCAGGCAGGTCCTCGCCGCGGTGCCATCGTGCGCAGATGATGGGCAATCCGCCCGTCACCAGTGTCGCGTCGAAGGCCGCAGCTGGATTCAGGCCGGTCATCGTGGCGACATCGGCAGGGTTGAGGGGTCCGAGGCGCATCTCGGTGCCGCGCTGGTGGAACGGCCGCCCGTAGGAGGTGAGTGCCTGCATCATGGCGAGGTCGGAGCCGATGAGGATCAGCAGCACTGGTTTACGTGACAGCTCGCGATCCCAGGCTCGCTGCAGAACGCTCTCGAACGCTCCGGCGGGATCCATGAGATAAGGCAGTTCGTCGAGCACCACGACGCTCGGCTGGTCCTCGGGCAGGATGCTTGCGAGCTGGCGGAACGCCGCTGTCCAGTTGCCGGGCACAGCATCAGTGAAGATGTCGGCCTCGGGTAGGGATGAGCTGCGTACCGCATCGATGAACTCGGTCAGTGGATCTGTGCCGAAGCCGATCTCACTGGTATGAAAGACGTTCGGCACCTGGCTCCGGTGCACGAACTCCTCGACGAGCGCAGATTTACCGATCCTGCGTCGCCCGCGCAGGATCAGACAACGTCCCGGCCTCGCTGTTCCGATTTCAGTCTGTACCCCGCCCAGCGCAGCCTCGAGCGTGTTCAGTTCGCGCTGTCGGCCGATAAAGTCGACCAAGTCATACCTCCCATATCGAAATACAGATACTGTCGAAAGCGATACTATCTCTCAAGATAGTATCCCATCTGGTACCGTATTGCAGTTAGCTTGGCGTGTATGCGCTGGTCGCGGCGTTTGTAAGTGGGTAGCGATCGGCGAGCCGCTGGCCAATTACAAGCGCGTGGTGAATGCGGTGCGCCGCATCGCTTCTCCGGCTCCCGACGGCCTGGGCATCTCCCAGCGCAGCGTGGTGGTCTCCACGGTCGGCCTGGCTCCGGCGATCCGTAAGCTCGCCGATGAGGATATGTCGGTGACCCTCGCGGTCTCCCTGCATACCTCCGACGACGAGTTGCGCGACACCCTGGTCCCGGTCAACAACCGCTGGCCGATCGCCGAAGTCCTCGATGCCGCAAGGTATTACGCTGACAAGTCCGGCCGCCGCGTCTCCATCGAGTACGCCCTGATCCGCGATATCAACGACCAGCCCTGGCGCGCCGATCTGCTCGGCAAGAAGCTGCACAAGGCTTTGGGTTCGCGGGTCCATGTGAATCTCATCCCTCTGAACCCGACCCCGGGCAGCAAGTGGGACGCTTCCCCGAAACCCGCTGAGCGCGAATTCGTTCGGCGAGTAGAGGCCCAAGGCGTCCCCTGCACCGTCCGCGATACCCGCGGCCAGGAAATCGCCGCAGCCTGCGGCCAGCTCGCCGCCGAAGGTTAAGCGGAAGACCGCTCTGAGAGTCTCGCGCACGCGTTCGTAACTGTGGCTGCCGAGTTGAAGCGGGCTTCGGCTGCGGTGCAACGGATTATGTCGCCGCCTGATGGGGTCGGGATCTTCCTCGGCCGAGGTAAGATCCGCCGGCGACGTCGTCTGCGTGTCCGGTCGGGTGGCGTAGCTGAATTCATTTGCTGTCTCGGTGCTTTTTGAGGGAGTGCAGCCAGCGGCCGGCATGCCGGTGCATGGTGGGGGTAACGAGGTAGGTCATGATCGGCACCACAAGGACGATCACCAGCAGGGTACGCGCCGGCAATGCCCATTGCGGCACGGTGCGTGCGACCGCCCAAGAGGCGAGGGTGACCAACGGGTAAAGCCCCGCGAAGGCCGATACGGCCAACTTCCATTTCGCCGGACCGGCGGGTTGTGTGATGGAAATAGACTGTGTGGCAACGGGTTCTCGTTCTACGGCGCTCAATCTTCCTCCTCGTAGCCGAGGTCGATGGTAGGTGCGGAAGGGGTCTGGGGGGAAAGACCAAACATCGAGGATTTAGTAACCTGCCGTTATGAATCTCGAGCTGCGTCATCTGCGCTACGTCATGGCGGTGGCTGACACGCTCAACTTCACCCGCGCCGCCCAGCAACTGCACATGTCCCAACCGGCATTGTCGGCGCGGATCAGGTCGATCGAGCGGCATCTGGGTGCAGCACTGTTCCGGCGCACGACCCGCGCGGTAGCGCTGACCGAGTCCGGTGTCGAGTTCACCGAGCGGGCCCGGGAGATTCTGCGACTGCTCGAAGAAGCCGAAAGTGAAGTGCGGAAGTCGGTGCACGGCACGGTACTTCGCATCGGCTTCTATGGAGCCGCGGCCCGCGAGTCCACCACGGCCATCATCGACCGTTTCCGCGCGAGCCACCCGCAGGTGGAAGTCGAGCTTTGTCGTTACGGCTGGGAAGACCCCACCGCCGGACTTCGCGTCCGCGCAGTGCCGCTGGCATTCGTGCGACCGCCATTCGACGAGCATGGGCTGAAACTGCTGCCCCTCCATGCCGAACCGCGGCTGGCAGGTTTGCCTGCCAGCCACCCGCTCGCCACCAGAACGACGATCGAGGTTGCCGAATTGCTCGGCGATCCTGTCGTTTACCGGGTGACATCCGATCAGCGGTGGGCCGACTTCTGGTACGGAGCCGAGGCTCGTACGAATACCCCGCCTCCGCGCCGGGTCGAGGTCCGCAATCTGGACGACGAGCTACAGGCCGTCGCCGCGGGCCGTGCGATCACCATGACCACCGCCGCCGCCGCGGCCTACTTCCCGCGCCCCGGAGTTGTCTACGTGCCGCTCACCGGTTTGCCGCGCAGTCGAATCGCATTGGCCTGGAACACCGACGAGAGCGATCCGCTCTGCCATGCCTTCATCGACGCCGCGCGCGCCCACATCGAGAGGGAATGACCCACACCGGAATCGCGGTGCGGTGGATCTTCTCCGTCTTCACCAGCGATTCTTTTCATTGGGATGGCCTGCGATCGGTGAACGGCTCCTCCTACGACCTTTGTGCAGGCGATGACTGCAGGGGAGGCGGTGGGGATGGGCGGCTGCCGCACGCGGGATGCCGCGCCGAGTCCGGTTCGCGGAATCGGGCGCAGCTCAGATGGGTACTACTTCGACGAGATCTTCGAGTCCGAGAAAGTCATCGACGTTGCGGGTGTAGAGGCGCGCATTGTGGGCGTGTGCGGTTGCGGCGATGATGAGGTCCATGGTGCGGGCCCGTGGTTGGCGCCCGACTTTCACCACGGCTGCGGCCAGCAGGCCGTAGCTTGCCGCGACAGCGTCGTCGAGGGGAAGAGGGTCGAATCGTCGTTGAAGAGCCGAGAGTCGGCGCAGTCGTTCTGCTCGGATCGAGTCTGTACGGGCGACGAGGACACCGAAATGGAGTTCGGCGACTGTGGCCGCGCTGATGGTCAGCAGCCCTGGTATGGGTGTGATGTGATCTGCGATGACGACGTTGGTGTCGAGTATTGCTCGACCTTCGTCGGTCACGTCGTCGCCCATGGGTCGCGGAACTCCTGGTCGATGAGGTTGCGGTCGTGCTCCCAGTCTGGATCGGCTTTGCCGGACCATAGGTCGGATATTTCATCGAAACGCCGCCAGGTTTTGGGGCTGACAGGCACTAGGCGGGCGCTCGGACGGCCGGCGACGGTGATGGTCACCTCTTCGCCGGCCTCTGCGCGGCGGACCAGTTCAGACGCCTGTTGCCGCAGTTCACGTAGACCGACTGTGCTCATGCCCTATGGTAGCACTTGTGCTACAGCCCGTGAGCTGGTTGTAGTCTTTGTAAAACAGTAGCGATCGGCGAGCCGCTGGCCAATTACAAGCGCGTGGTGAATGCGGTGCGCCGCATCGCTTCTCCGGCTCCCGACGGCCTGGGCATCTCCCAGCGCAGCGTGGTGGTCTCCACGGTCGGCCTGGCTCCGGCGATCCGTAAGCTCGCCGATGAGGATATGTCGGTGACCCTCGCGGTCTCCCTGCATACCTCCGACGACGAGTTGCGCGACACCCTGGTCCCGGTCAACAACCGCTGGCCGATCGCCGAAGTCCTCGATGCCGCAAGGTATTACGCTGACAAGTCCGGCCGCCGCGTCTCCATCGAGTACGCCCTGATCCGCGATATCAACGACCAGCCCTGGCGCGCCGATCTGCTCGGCAAGAAGCTGCACAAGGCTTTGGGTTCGCGGGTCCATGTGAATCTCATCCCTCTGAACCCGACCCCGGGCAGCAAGTGGGATGCCTCCCCGAAACCTGTTGAGCGCGAATTCGTTCGGCGAGTAGAGGCCCAAGGTGTCCCCTGCACGGTCCGCGATACCCGCGGCCAGGAAATCGCCGCCGCCTGCGGACAACTCGCGGCCGAAGGATAGATTTCCTTTCATATGTTCAGGCCAGGTGCGCGTCGCACCCCGGACACATGCCCGCCACACTGATTCGGTGAGCTGAGGTTCCAGCTCGGTGATGACCTGCGCGACCGCGGGAGTGTAGATGTCGACCTGTTCGCCCCACATCCCCACATAGGACTGCAAGGTGAGCCACAGGATCTCTTGCTTATCCGGGTCGGGGCCGCCAGAGAGCGCATGCGCCAGACTGCGCTGCCACGACCGTGCCGCTACCGCCATACCGTGGTGGAGCGCGATGATCTGCTGATATTCCGAGGCCGCGACAGGAAACCGACGCTCGTCGATCGCGCCGGATGCGTCGGAGACGATTGTCGAGAATCAGACGCAGCGGTGGGTGCGTAAGCCGTTGCCGGTCGAGTGGCCGCCGGTCGCTTTCCTGGCTCAGCAGGACCCAGGTGTTGTCGCGGCACCGACCTGAACGGTGACCGGGCCGTTGTGCCCGGCCGCGTCGGTGGAGCCGATCATGTACACGCCGTACACCGAATGTGTGCCGACGACGGTCGGCGTCCAGTTCGCGGTGACCTTCCCGGTGGCGGACGCGCTGCTGATGCCGAGGATCGGCACGATCGAGGTGAGCCGGCCGGTGCTGTTGGGGTCCGCCGGATCGGTGAATTCGACGAGGTTCGACGGTCCGGACAGGGTGTACGTGCAGCCGGCCTTGTAGTTGGATCCGCTGATGGTGACGCCGTCCGCGGTGGTGTCCGCGGCGGCGATAGTTCCGGTAGCGGCGACGGCGGCGACCGCGGCCCCCAGTGTGGTGAGCCCCAGTGTGCGAGCGGTGAAAGCCATTGTCGGCCTCTCGGTTACGTGTATCGACAAGTCTGTGAAACGCTAGCGCTTCTGACTTGCGGTGGCAATGAGCTTCACCCGCTAAAGGGGCAGACTCCGCGATTCGTGGAGTAGGAACGCGTCGCCGTGCGTATCGAACACCGCGCACTCCGTGCACTGGCCACACAGCCGTGGTGCGGACTGTGCGGCCGGGAGGCAGGCTGTGTGATTCGCCGCGGGTCGGGCGACCTCGCAACGGTCAGGTTTGGGTTCCGCGGGTGGCCAGGTGGCGGAAGTCGCTGGTCAGGTGCGTGGGTGCGCGGGCGAAGTCGGTGTCGATCCACCAGGCCAGGAGACCGACTGTGGCGGCGGCGTAGAACTCGGCGATGACCTCGGGAGGTGGGGTATGGCCGTGGTCGGCGTCGGGGTGTTGCGGCAGGTGGTTCGAGAGGAGTTGGACGATGAAGTCGTGCAGGTGGCGGGTGACGACGGTGCCGCCCTGTTTGCCGCAGAGGGCGCGGTAGACGCGCTGGTTGCGGTGGGCGTGGTCGAAGAGGAGGGCGGCGGGGCGGTCCACCTCGATGGGGAGGCCGGCGGAGTTCATCTGGTCGAAGTCGGCTTCGAGTTGTGCGCGCATACTGTCGAAGGTGGCGGTGAGCAGCGCTTCTTTATCGCGGTAGTGGACGTAGAAGGTGGAGCGGCCGATATCGGCGCGGTCGAGGATGTCCTGCACGGTCATCTGTTCGTAGCCCTTGTCCAGGACGAGGGCGATGAAGGCTTCGTGCAGGGTTTTTCGCGTGCGGCGAACCCGGCGGTCCTGCTCGGCCACGGCTGCCTCCTCGACTTTCCGGACAACCTCCCGGGTGCTGTCCGGTAGTGAACGAATGCCCGGAACTGGTTGTTGACCAGCGGCTCCTCTCCGACAGCATAATCGAACATGTTGTTCAGAAACATATTCGGTGTTCGGCAGGCCGGTCGGGGCGAAGGAGCTCGGGCATGAAAGACACAGTGATCGATACCCAGTACTCGACCGGCGTCTCGCGGCGCAATATCGAGCGGGCCCTGCTGGCCGCGGGCAAGGATCTCGACCACCTCCGGCCCGAGGATCTCGCGCTGCTCGAGGACTTCCATACGATGGGGCGTTATGCCACAGGGCAATTGGTCGATATGGCCGGGATCACCGCGGCGGACGACGTGCTGGACGCGGGCAGCGGCATCGGCGGCACCGCCCGTTTCGTCGCCGACCACTGCCGGTGCCGGGTGACCGCAGTGGACCTGACCGAGGAGTACTGCGATACGGCGCGCTGGCTCAATCAGCTTGTCGGACTGGATGATCGGATCTCGGTGCAGCGCGCCGACGTCACCGAACTGCCGTTCGCCGACGCCACCTTCCAGGTTGCCTTCAGTCAGCACGTGCAGATGAACGTGGCCGACAAGCCGCGCCTCTACCGGGAAGCACGCCGGGTTCTGATGGATGGCGGCCGACTTGCCATGTGGGACATCACCTCTGGCGAGCACGGCGAGCTGGACTATCCACTGCCGTGGGCCGATCGCCCCGACCTCGGCCACCTGGTCGGCTCCGGCGAGCTGCGCGCCATCGTCGAATCCGCGGGATTCGAGATCGACCATTGGAGCGATCTGACCGACCAGGCAGCCACGCTGATGCAGGCGATACTGGCACTGCCGCCCACGCCACTCGGGCTGCATGCCTTCGTCACCGACTTCGCGCAGAAAGCGGCGAACCTGACCCGCGCCCTCACCGACGGACGCCTTCGAGTCATCCAGGGCGTGGCGCGAGCAGTCGCCCCTCAGTCGCGTTCGTAGGTGCCCGTCAGCTTTCCGCGCGCGATGACATGCCCATCGATGGCCGCGAGTGTCTCGGCGAGCGTCGCCGCGCCGCCGAGTCCACTCGGGGCATCGAGCGCGAAGAGCTGAAAGATGTACCGGTGCGGCCCATGACCGGGAATCGGACGCGGCCCGGCATATCCACGCCGGGTGAACGAGCCGACGCCGATAGTGAACCCGGGGCCAGCCGAATACTCCAGTGCGAGAGCGCCTTCGGGAATCCCTCCGGCGCTGGGATCAATGCCGGAGAAGAGGCCGTGCACAATCGGCCGCGGCAGCGGTGCATCGGGATCCTCGATGATGAGGACGAGCTCCACCGCCGCAGCGGGCACACCGGACCAGTGCAGCGCCGGTGAAACATCCGCACCGACCCCCTTGCCGGCATGCCGCCGCGGTATGGCCGCCCCCTCGGCGAAGGTGCTCGTCACCGTAATCAGCTCCGGCGCAACAGCGTTGGCGCTGTGATGCCAGGCGATCTTGCTGATACCCGCGCGCACCGGCCGCAGCAGCCGAGCAATCGGATGCTTGATCATCAGAACTCCATCGCTGTCGTCATGCGCTGGTCCCGCTGTCGACCGGGACGGCGCCCGAGCGGAATACGTCGAGTAGTTCGATCGGCAGGAATCCCTGCTCGGCCAGCCTCGCCAGAACACCGCCGCTGGCCAGGATTTCCAGGATGAGCGGCGGCAGTGCGGGCGCCTGGCCCGAAGCACCTGTGGTGTCGTTTCCGAAAGCGCCGCTGGCGAAGTCGAAGCTGCCGCGGTCACCGTCTGAGAACATCGCGGTGACCCCGGGCACGGTCAGAGCGGGCAGGCCCGCATTGATGGCATTGCGGAAGAACAGCGAATTGAATTCCTCCGCGATGAGTGCCGCCACGCCCAGGTTGCGGAACAACGAGGCCACCGGTCGCGAGGATCCGACACCGAAGTTCTTGCCCGCGAGGACAATATCGCCCGGTGCGACGAGATCGGTCCAGCCCGGCCGGATTTGATGGAAGACATGTTTCGCCGCTTCGGGGATATCCACCTTCATGGCGAACGCCGGATACATGGCATCGGTGTCGAGCGAGTCGCCGAATACCCAGACTCGGCCGGAAATGCTGGTGCTCATGCGGTCACGCTCCGGGGATCGGTGATGTAGCCGGCCACCGCCGAGGCGGCCACGGTGGCGGGGGAGGCCATATAGATCTCGGCCTCGGTACTGCCCATCCGGCCGGTGAAATTGCGGGTGCTGGAGGTGAGGCAGACTTCGCCGGCGCCGATGACGCCCATGTGGTACCCGAAGCAGGCCCCGCAGGTCGAATTGGTCACCACGCCACCGGCATCGGCGATGTCCTGCAGATAGCCCAGGCGCATGGCGTCGCGATACACCTGCTGCGAAGCCGGTGTCACCAGCAGCCGCACCCCGGGCGCGACGGCGTTGCCCCGCAGGATCTGCGCGGTTATGCGCAGATCCTCGAGCTGACCATTGGCGCAGGACCCGATGAAGGCCTGATCAATCGTGCGCCGCTCGATCTGCGATACGGGTAATCCATTGCGGCTCACCGTGCCCGGCCGCGCGATATAGGGTTCGAGACCGCTCAGATCGACCTCGCGAACCGCGAAGTACTCGGCATCCGCATCGGCGTCGGCGGGCTCGAAATCGTGGACGCCGCGCTCGTGCAGGAACTCCCGCAGCATCTCGTCGACACCGAAAGTCGCGAAATCAGCGGAGATTTCGGCCGCCTGCGTGGCGATGGTGCGCCGGTCGTTGAGTGGAATGCTCGCCATGCCGGACCCGCCGAACTCCAGATTCATATTGGTGGCGTCACCGTAGGCATCGGCGATGTAGAGGAACACGTCCTTGCCGCTGATCCCTTCGGGCAGTTCACCATTGAGCTCGTAGCGAATGGTGGGCGCGACCTGGAACCAGGTGGACCCGGTGCACATGATGGAGTACAGCTCGGCGGGTCCGAGACCCCGCGCGGCGGTGTTGTACGCACCACCCGCGCAGGTGTGCGAGTCGGTACAGGCCAGCACTTCACCGGGCCGGGCCAGACCGTTCTCCGCGATCACCTGATGGCAGATGCCGTGCCGCCCGACGTCGAAGAACTTCTCGATGCCGAAGTCCGCGACGAACTTTCGCGCCTTCGGGCCACCCTCGGCATCCTTGAGCGTCGGCGCCGGGACCGCGTGGTCCATGATGACGGCCACCTTGTCCGGATCGTGGATCCGGCTGGGCGGGATCCACAGCGTCGCGAACTGCAGGTCGATCATGACGCACATATCGACGTCGACGGTGACGATGTCACCCGGGCGCACCTGTGCGACACCGGCTTTGCGGGCCAGCAGATTCTCGATCATGGTCATGCCCATGGTTCAGGCTCCTTCGAAACGGTAGCGCTCGCCGAGCTCGGACCATTCGGCCGAGCCGACGAGAGTGAAGAATTCGCCGGGACTGCCCGGCAGCAGGGGCGCGGGATCACGCCCGAGCAGCCCGGTGAGACCGGTCAGCATGGCGAATGCGGCCGCCCCCAGGGGATTCGAAGGGTGAATGATGATCGAGTAGCCCAGCTCCTGCAGGCGCGCGGTCGATTCGATCGGTGTCAGGCCGCCGATCACGAGATTGATCAGGAGCGGCGCGGACACCTCCTTCGCGATCCGCTCGATCTCGTCGATGCCCTGTGGCGCTTCGACGAAGAGGACATCGGCGCCTGCCTCGGCGTACGCATTGGCGCGTTCGATCGCGGCATCGATCCCCAGCGGCCCGCGCGCGTCGGTGCGGGCGATCACCACGAGTTCGGGATCGGTGCGCGCGTCGATCGCTGCCTGGAGTTTGACCACGAACTCACCGGTGCTGACGAGTTCCTTATCCGGCAGATGCCCGCACTTCTTCGGAAAAGCCTGATCCTCCAACTGAATTGCGGCAACCCCGGCGGCCTCGTACTCGCGGACCGTTCGAATGACATTCAGGGGTGCGCCGTATCCCGTGTCGGCATCGGCGATGAGCGGGATATCGCCGAGCACACCGACCAGAACCCTGGCGCGTTCGACCATTTCGGTCTGGGTGACCAGCCCGATATCCGGCAGCCCGAATCCGGAGGCGGCGACACCGGCGCCGGTCAGATAGGCCGCGGTGAACCCGATCCGGCTCACCAGCGATGCCGATATGCCGTCGAAAACGCCTGGTGCGATGACGATCTCGTCGCCGGCGATGGCCGCGCGCAGGCGGGTCCGGGCCTCGTGTGGACTCATGACCTATTCCTCTCCGTCGAGAGCGCCCGCGACCGGCGCGGCCAGCAGTGCGGCCAGCACGCGAATATCGTCGAGTTCATCGATGTGCAGGACCGCGTCCTGAATGGCATCGAGCCGGTCGGCGTCGAGCAACGGCTCGGCCAGCGACCGGTATTTGGCAATCAGTTCGTCATTGGTCACCGGGTCGGCGGGCCCGCCGTGCGGCTGCTCGATCCGCTTGTGCAGTGCGGTGCCGTCCTGCAGCGTGATTGTCAGCTCGGTGGCGAAACGTCCTGTGATCGGCCCGCTCTGGATCTTCTCGTCCAGCTCGACCTGTACCTTGCCGAGCAGATCCCACACATCGTCGGCATCCAGGCGTGCCTCGGTGAACTGCGCGGTCAGCGCGGCGCCGTCGAGTAGCGCCACTGCTGCGGCATAACCCAGATTCATCTGCGCGCCGATCGGCGTCAGCGGGCGCTCGAGCTTCCACCAGCCGTGGTGGTAGACGGTGTGGCCGACCCGAATCTCTATGTGCGCGATGGACTTCGGATCGATGTCGTATTCGGCGCGCAATTCCAGCGCGGCCTGGATCGTCCCGTGCAGCCCACCCTGTGCGGCATAGGATTTCACCATGATCACTTCGGTGTGCCACCCCTCGCCGAGTCCCGCGATGACCTGCGCGGGGTCGGGATGGTGGCCCTCGCCGAACACCGACAGATAGCCGCCGTACGGGCGATCGAAGACCCGCTTGATCCCGGTGTAGCCGCCCGCTGCCAGCCCGGCCGCGTAATAGCCGTTGCGCGCGGCGAATCCGTGCTGCATGCGCTTGGACATCGCCTCGTACTGCGCGGCCATCAGCCCGGCCGACTGCGTACCCGCCATACCGAGGGCGTCCTCGAGTTGCGCGGTGTCGAGGCCGCGCAGCTTGCCCGCGGTCATAGCGGCGGTGTGCGTGCCGAAGACCGGCCCGCTGTGCCAGCCCCGCGAGAGCATCTCGGATCCGTGCAGCGCCAACCCGACTCGCGGTCCGACCTCGAAGCCGGCAATGGCCGCCGTGAGGGCATCCGCACCGGAGACTCCGCCGAACTGCTGCGCCGCGGCCAGAAGTACCGGCAGCACCAGCGAATTGCTGTGCAGCGGTGCCAGCGGATGGAAATCGTCCAGCTCGAAACCCTGAATGAAGGTGCTGTTCAACAGCACTGCCGCCGGACCGCTGGTGGTCGCGCCGGTGCCGATCACCGTCACCTCGCCCGTGCCCTCGAGTCTCAGCACCGAGTCCGTCGCCACCCGCGACCAGGGCAGCTGCGCGCCGACCAGCGCACAGGCCACCCCGTCGAGCAGCAGATGCCTGGCGCGGGTGCGCACCCGTTCCGGAATCGAGTCGAGCGTCAGCTGCTCGACCCAGGTGGCAAGCGGAACGGTGACATCGGAGATTGTCGTATCGCTCATGCAGATAGTGAACAGCCGGTATTGCGGGTGCTCGCAGATCTGAAGGTAAATGCCTGTTCGAGGCGTTTGATTGGTGGAAAACGTGTGCCAGAGCTGCTTCATGTAGGAAATGTGCGATATCGTCCGTACTCGGTACCTGCTGAATTCGACACTCCGGAACGGGGTGACCGTGCCCGAGAACCGCTCGCGCAAGTCCGGTGTGGACGAGCTCGACGTGACCCTGCTCGATGCGCTGCACGTGAATCCCCGGGTCAGCTTCGAGCGGCTCGGCGCCGCCCTGAATATCTCCGCCGTGACCGCGGCCCGCCGCTGGCAGCGACTCTCGGATTCCGGCCGCGCCTGGGTTTCCGCCGTGCCCGGTGCGCGGCTGGCACTGTCCGCGGCGGTCTTCGAGGTCGAAGCCGAGCCCGGCCGGCTGCTCGAGGTGGGGCAGACGCTGGCCGGCATCCCTCAGGTCGGCAGTGTGTACTTCACCGCCGGTGAGTTCGATGTGCTCGCCCTGGTATTCGCCGCGGATATGAAGTCGCTCACCGCCCTGCTGCTGGAGCGCCTGGCGCAGCTTCCGGGAATCGCCCGCACCCGAGCCCATATCGGGCTGCGCTGGCACAGCGGAGTCCAGTGGCGGCTGGGCGCGATCGACATCGGTCAGCAGCGCTCGGTGATCGACGAGTCCGAGTCCGGAACTCGGCGCACCGCCCGCGACAGCTCCCTCGACCCCGCCGATCGCGCCCTGTTCCTGGCGCTGCAGCGCGACGGCCGGGCCCGATACCGGGACCTCGCAAGGGATCTCGGTGCAACGGAGGCGCAGGTTCGGCGGCAGCTCGCCGCACTCACCCGCCGCGGCATGCTGAACTTCCGCACCGATTTCACGCGCAGCGAAGGCGGCTGGCCCGCCGAACTCGTGCTCTGGCTTACTGTTCCGCATCATGAGCTCGACACTGCCGGTGCGGATATCGCACTCTGGCCGGAGACGAGAATCTGTGTCTCCACTATCGGAGCCGCCAACCTGCTGGTGATGGCCCAGGTTCACCAAATCACCGACCTGTCGGAGATTTTGGACCGAATCCACCGCGCATTTCCCACGGTGGTGGTGGCCGATCAGCGACTCGTGCTGCGCCCCTGCAAATCCTGGGGCCGCATGCTCGACAGTGACGGGCACGGGCACGCGGTCATCCCGGTCGACCCGTGGGCGCCGATCACCGATCGTCCTCGATCGGAAACAGCACCGGACTGAGCAGGTACTGGGCGCGATCGGGGGTCGGCGTATTGGCCAACTGCGGTGCGATCGCGGCGCGCATGCCGTCGATCATCGTCTCGAGTTCACTCGGGCTGAGCCAGAGTGCGTGCTGACGGTAGCCGACCAGATCCGTCAGCGGATTCGCCCGGTCCCGATCGAGATAGGCATTGAACTCGGCCAGCAGTGCCGCCATGGCCACGGCGAACGCCCGCCGATGATCGTCGGCCGATGCCGCCGCGAGCGTGTCCGCATCGATCGAGGCGTGTTCCTGGCGCAGCACGTAGCGGCGCTCCACCGCGCCGCGCACCCGCTGCTCATCGGCCACCTCCAGGATTCCACCTTCGGCGAGCACGTCGACCTGCCGATAGACGGTGGCCTTCGACGCATCCGGAATCCGGGCGCACAGCTGCGAGGTTGTCAGCGTCCGGCCGCCGCGCAGGGCGTGGACGATGCGCAACCGCACCGGATGCGCCAGGAGTTCGAGGGTGTCCATGGTTCAACGATCTCATATGTGCTACCTTTCTCATAAATGAGAAAGGTTAGGGGATTCCGATGAGCGTCGAACCGGGTGCGATCGCTACCGCAGTTGTCGAGATGGCCCGCGAGGGCCGATTCGCCGAGATCGAGAAGTTGTTCGCGCCGAGGCTTCGCGCGGTGGTCTCCGCGGAGTCGTTGCGGGTGGCGTGGGTGGCCGAGGCCGAACGGTTCGGAGCGATCCGCGGCGTCGGTGAGCCGTCCAGCGAGCCGATCGATGCGGCGCTGGTGCGCGTGAGTGTTCCGGTGACCGGGGAACGCGGCGGAATGACCGTGGTCATGTCGGTCGACGCGGCCGGACTGCTCAACGGTTTTCGGCTCGCGCCGCCACCCGGCTCGACATGGGAAGCGCCCTCCTACGCCGAATCCGGACGGTTCACCGAATATGAGATCACCCTCGGGGAAGACCTGCTCGCGGTGTCCGGCACGGTCAGCGTGCCGCGCGGGCGCGGGGCCAAGCCCGGTGTCGTATTGCTCAGTGGCGGTGGGCCTTTCGATCGTGACGAGACCAGCGGGCCGAACAAGCCGCTGAAGGATCTGGCCTGGGGGCTGGCGAGCCGCGGCATTGCGGTGGTGCGGTTCGACCTCGTCACCCATACGCATCCGGGCCTCGTCGCCGATCTGCCCGAGTTCACCATGACCGACGAATATGTGCCGTATGCGGTCGCCGCTATCCAACTGCTGCAACAGCATCCGGCTGTCGATCCGGCCCGGGTCTTCGTGCTCGGGCACAGTATGGGAGGCAAAGTCGCCCCACGGGTCGCCGCCGCCGAACCGTCGGTCGCCGGGTTGGTGCTGCTGGCCGCCGACGCCTCTCCCATGCAGCGTTCGGCCGTCCGCGTGGCGCGCTACCTGGCGGCGCTGAATCCCGGTGCGGCAACCGAATCGGCCGTCGCGACGATTTCCGAACAGGCCGAGCGCGTGGACAGTCCCGGGCTGTCGGCCTCGACGCCCGCGGCCGACCTACCATTCGGCCTGCCCGGCGCGTACTGGCTGGATCTGCGCGGCTACGACCCGGTTTCGACGGCGGCGGCGCTGAACAAACCGATGCTCATCCTCCAGGGGGCTCGCGACTACCAGGTGACGGTCGAAGACGACCTCGCCCTGTGGCAGGCCGGTCTCGGCGAGCGGCCGGAGGTCACCATCGGCATTCATGACGCCGGCGATCATCTGTTCTTCCCCGGCTCGGGTGCTTCGAGTCCCGCGGAATACGAACCGGCACAACACATCGACCCCGCCGTGATCGCGCAGATCGCAGACTGGCTGGCTCCGGCACCGGTCCGGGGGAGGGTCGGGCGGCTCCTGTCGAGTCTCTCCTGCAGATGACCGCGAGTCAGTGCCGAACCTTCTCGATGAGTTCGACGCTGGTATTCCACAGATCCGCGGCGAGGTCGAGATCGTAGGATTCGTCCGAGGATCGGATCTCCCGCCGTCCCGAGAAGTACCGCCCGGTGGTCTCCGCCAGCGCGGGATCGAGCACCAGCCGGGCGAGTGCGGCGGCGGAGCGCTTCGGTGTATGAATATTGAGCCCCGGCGCCAATGTCATTGCGGGCAAAAGGAATCGCCATGCCAGTCGTTGAATGCCGGGATAGTCGCGCCCCAGCCCCGTGCCCGGCATGAGTCCGGGATCGAAGGCATTGACTGTGATCGGCGGCATGTCATTCCCTCTCCGCCGCGCCAGCTCATAGGTGGTCAATACATTGCAGAGCTTCGAGGTGGTGTACCGCCGCCGGCCTGCCGCTGCGACCGCAGCCCCATCATCCTCGGGATAGGCCAGTGCCATCGCTGTGCTGTAGTTCGGCGCGGGCATGCCTGTCGGCTTCTTCGGATCGTGAGTATCGCTGGCGACGAAGACAACTCGTCCGGGCGTCGCCAGCCGCGGTAGCAATTCCTGCACCAGCAGAAAGTGCGCCAGATGATTCACCCCGAAGGTCTGCTCGAACCCGTCCGCGGTGAACGTGATCCCCGAAACAACCTGCATCCCCGCATTGCAGACAATCGCATGCAGCGGCGGCAACCCCGACCGCGTAATCGAGTCCGCAAACCGCCGCACACTGTCCAGCGACCCCAGATCCAACGGCAACCCCACCGCCTTCTCCCCGAGCCGATGCGCCGCCGCCGCAACCGTTTTCGAATCCCGCCCGGTGATCACCACATGCCACCCCGCATCGAGAATCGCCGCGGCAGTCCGGTAACCGAGGCTCCCGGTGCCACCGGTGATCAGGACAGTCTGTTGGTCGGTCATCAGATCTCCTGAGGGACTTGAGCATTCAGTTGTGGTGCGGGATCGATCGTACCGGCGTCAGCCCGGCAGGCGCAGGGGCAGGCCTGCGGCCTGGTAGATGGCGTCGATGACGGCCATATTGTCGACCGAGTCCTGGGGGGCGGTTTTCACAGGTTCGCCGTGCAGGACCGCGCCGGCGAAGGCGTCGAGTTGGAAGGCGTAGCTGGGGCGGCGGGTGAAGCGTTCGCGGCGTCTGCCGCGCTGGGTGCGGACTGTCAGCCAGTGGGGGAGTTGTGGCGCAATGGGATTGACGATGTGCAACTCGCCGTGTTCGCCTATTACCTTGACGCTCATTCGCAGCAGGTCCGACGACCACAGTGAACAGCGGATCAGGCCGGTGTGCCCGGACGGGAAGCGGAGTTCGGCGGTCATGGCCCGATCGACCTTCGGATCGCGCAATTTCGCTGTCGCCGAGACCACTTCGGGATTCTCGCCACCGAATACGCGCGCCATGTGCACGGCGTAGCAACCGGCATCCATCAGCGATCCACCGGCCAGCGCGTAGTCGTATCGAATATCGGAGAACTTCGGCAGCGGGAAGCATATGGAGGCCTCCACCCGCACCAGCTTGCCCAATTCCCCCGAGGCGATGATCTGCTCGGCCATCAGATTCATCGGGTGATACCGGTAATGGAACGCCTCCATCACCACCCGCCCCGAATCCGCGGCCAGCCCCGCGATCTCCCGAGCCTCATCCGCATTGGCCGTGAACGGCTTCTCACACAGCACATGCTTTCCGGCTGCCAGCGCCGCCCGAGTCCACCGCCCGTGCAACCCATTCGGCAGCGGAATATAAACCGCGTCCACCCCCGGATCCGCGATCAGCGCCTCATAACTGTCGAACGAGGTCTCGATCCCATACTTATGAGCGAACGCCGCCGCGCGCCCACCATCCCGGGCCGCCACCGCGCCGACCATCACATCGGGATGCGCCTTGGCCGGATTGACCATCGCCATGGGCGCGATCCGCGCCGCGCCGAGTATGCCGATACGCAGCGGTGATCCCGCACCCTCATTCATCGTCGCACCATAACACTCGGCGAGCTGCCGCTATCGGAACCACTGATCATATTGAGCCGCAACGATTTCCATCGAGTCCGGGAGATAGACCGTGACCTAAGCCTCGCCGCGCGCTCGCCGCAATACCTCTTCCTCGGTCAATGCGCTGGAGGGATGATGGCTCAGGCACATAGGTACGTTCACCTTGTTGAAGCCGAGGCCTTCCACGGCGCCGTAGAACCTGCCCGCGGTCAAGCGGGAGATATCGTCGACGCGGCCGCCTTTCGCCCGGGCCAGTTCCTTGGCGGCCTGGATCTGCACCGCGGCATTGAGCAACCCGTAGAACTGCGTGGCCGCATTACCGGTGACCAGGTTGTGCAGTGCCTTGGGCGCCTGCGTCGCGTACACCAGGCCGAGTCCGTATTTGCGCGCCTGAGTGGCGAGCTTGATGGTGCTCTCACTCGAAACCGTCGAACCATTCGACGGGACGAAGGTCTGCGCCTCATCGAGCACCAGCAGACCGCCGAGCGGCCGATCTCCTGCCGGGTTGCGCTTGATCCACGCGAACAGTGCCAATTCGAGTTGATTGACGAATGTCTGACGTTGCTTCTCGGTGGGCAGCCCGATACAGCTGATGACCGAGATGCGGGCTCGCTTCCCAGCAGCTGGGGTAAGAAGTACGCCAGGATCGAGTCGTTCTCCCGCGCCGCCGAACACCGGGTCATTGATCATGGCCGCACTGAGCTCGTCGGCCATATCCGCTGCGAGCCGCCCGGCGTCCCGGATCTTGCTGACACTCTCCGGCAGGTTACCGAGCAGTGTGACGAAGGCGTTCAGTTCGCTCCCACCGTTTTTGGCGAAGTGCCCCAGTGCCTCGGTCAGAACGGCGGTGCCTTTCGCGGCCTTCCCCCGGGTCAGACCGGTTCGGGGAATCAGACTGGCGACCGAGGCATCGATCGAGGTCCGGAATTCGTCGGGATCGTCCAGCACGCCGCTGAAATCGGGCAGTGGATTCAAGGCGATCGGGCGGCCTGCTTCACGCCGGGGTGTCCAGATGACGACTTCGGTATCGGTGAAATACCTTTCGGCTCGCTCCGGATCATGATTGCCCCAGGTAGCCGGAGGTGACGGCCAACGGTCGCCGAGCCTGGCCAGATCATTGTTGGTATCGACCAGAATGGAGGACACCCCCTGGAGCGCGGCTTCTTCGACCAGTCGCCGCAGCAGCACCGTCTTACCGGATCCGCTGCCCGCGAATACCGCTGTGTGTTTGCGCAATTGGACCAGCGGGACCCGCAAACCTGCGCCGGTCTCGACGCTGCGTCCCAGCAGAATCGACGATGAATCCTCCCGATCCACCTCGGTGACCACCGGTTCGGGGTCGGTGACCACAATGTCTTCGGTCGCTACAACGTCCTCGGTGACTACGGCGGGCGCCGGGTGCTCGTCCACCACAACCGCCGAGTGCTGTTCCTCGGCAATGACTCCGGAGCCGAGATCTGCCAATACCCGGCTGAGCAATTGCGATCTGCTCGCGGGCCGCCGGACCGCGAGCCAGCCGAGGAATCTCGGATCTGCGTCGGCCAGCATTGCTTCGAGCGCCGCGAACGTACGCAGATCGTCGCTGGAGATCGGTACCGCAATTCCATGCGCGGCCTCGAATTCGGCGACAGCCGCCGTGGTCACCGGCCCCGGTGAGAACGGTGTGTTCCGCAGGATCACCAAGTGTCGTTTGGCGACCCCGGGCTGGACGCCGGCCTCCAGACAAGCCGACCGCAGCCGGGTCAGTACCGCGCGGGGATGGCCGTGCGCGATGGCCCGGAAGCCCCACTGCTCTTCGTCCTCGGTAGCTTCGTCGAGAGTGCGACGTAGTCGAGCGTGCAGTGTCTGCCGGACAACAGTCGGCGGATCGACGGTCAGCTCCCTGCCACTGTCTCCCCGCTCCAGCACGTAGCAGCGCAGCGCGGCATTCAGCAGTGAATACATTCGGTTGTCTTCGTATTGCGGGTCCAGGGGCGCTACCACATCCGCCGCCGCACGGAGCTTTGCGAAATGGTCGTCCAGGACTGCCAAATCGGCCGGGGCCGGCGTGGTGGAGGCCGCCGCAATGTGCTGAGCCGGTCGGCCGAAATCCCCGAGTTCGCTGATCACATTCTCGGCCAGACATAGTCGGACGTGCTCCTCGATCTGCTGAAGCAGGCGGCGCGGAGTGTAACTGGCGACCAGCGGGCCATCGAACGCACACGGGAGCACCGGCCATGTCGGGTACGGCGGCTCGAAACCTTCTTCCCCGTACAGACTTCCGAGATGTCGTTCGACGATTGCCGTTGCGACTGCGGCGGAAGGCATGGCAGTCGAGAGCTCGAGTACTGTGAATCGGTCGGCGGCCGAATTCACGGCGCGGTGGGCGATCAGTTCCCATGACTTGGGAATGCAGGCGGCAACGATCAGGGTTCGGGTGGTCTCCTCGCGAAGTCGCATCAGTCCGTCCGCGAGTCGATCTGCCAGGCTGCCTTCGTCGGGAGCTTGCGTGGATTGCGCTATGACGCTGTCGATCTGGTCGATAGCCAGTACGACAGGGCCGGTGAGCGCGAACAATCGGCAGATATCGTGGAATACCAGCTGTGCGACCCGATTGCGGCGGCGAAAACCCCAGGCCAACTGATCTGCCTGGTCTATCCCGTCCTCCAGGGTGAGAAAGATATCCCCGATTTCCTGCAGATTCCGCTTGGCCTGGAAGAGCACCAGCGCCCGCAGCGTATCTTGGCAATCCAGCGCCACCTGCGGGTCGAAAGCCGCTACCAGGTCGATGAATTCCTCGAGATCCGGTTTGCCCACCGCGAGTGTGCCACGCAGGCGCATACGCAATTCCTTGCTGCAGCCGGTCAGCTCGGCGAGAGTGCCGAGCATGCGGCCCAATTGTCCGCCGTCGGATCCCAGCAACTGGCTGACCAGACCGTGCACCGCCCCGGACCAGAACGACTGGCCGTCGATCAATTTCGGCATGAAGAACGCGCCGCCCTCGTGCTGCACGTGATGTCGAAGCCAGCCGAGCATATGCGTCTTGCCGACACCTCGTTCACCGCTCAGCACAAGACCCGTCGGCGTGCTGTTGGGCCTGTTCTTGGCCGCGCGCACGGCACGGGTTATCTCATCGGCCGCCCGCGGGTGCAGGCCGTCGACGTGATAGTTCAGTGGACCCCACACCTCGTCCGGGCCGAGCACACTGCCGAACTGGATCGAAGCCAGCGCGTGCTGCTGCTCCTCGTTCACCGCGAAACCTCGATGGCGAGCAGATGTCGCGGTGTACCGCCGAGCAGGATCGCGGCGTTCCGGTCGTCATCGGTGAGAGTCTTCTGGTCCGACTCGGCACGAACGTGGACGCCCTCCCGGCGTGCCAGCAGTTCGATCGCCCGGTCGACCTCGTCTCGCGGTACGCCACCCAGCCGTTCACGCAGCAGGGTGAGTCGGATCGGTGTGCCGCTGCCTCGGGTCAGCTCCGCATACGCGGCCTCGACCTGACTTTCCACGTCGGGCCGGAAGATATCGGCGAGGGCATGGCCGGTATCATCGAGATGCCTTCGCAGACCGGCCAATACGGCATACAGTGCACCACCGGCGCAACCGGACCTGGCGGGGCGGCATGCCGACAGCTCCCGGGTGCACCACACCGCTCCTCGATCGGTGAGCTCGTGCATGAAGGCCCGATTCACCATGGTGCTGGCTACCAGATCGAGTTCATTGAGATGCCGGCGGTACTTTCCGTCGAGCTTGATGCCCGCGATCGCGGTCAGTTCGGCATTGGTGAGCTCGCGTGCCTCGGCCATGAGGACGAGCAGCACACAGCGCTCACTCAGGGTAAGCCGATCATCGGACATGTCGATCCTCGCTTCTTTCCATGGAATTCATCGCTGGACGCATCGGTGACGGTGAATCCGTCTGCCGCGATGATGATCTCGGAGGTGCGGCCCGTGAAAGTTCCCGATGCGCGCACTCTGCGGCCGCTCAGATGTGCGGCGAGGGCGGCTTCGTAGTTCTCGCTGTTGCCGAGCCGCACGGCTATCAGGCGTTGTTTGCCGACGGCGGTTCCGTCGACCTCTGGCACTCCGCGTATACGGATGCGCCAGCGGCTTCCGCCGGGATCGTCGGACAGATTGATCACGGGCCCTTCGACAATGCCGTTGCCGGACAACGGCGCCGGATCGGCGCGCCTGCCCCGCAGTCGATTGATGCGCGAGCGGGTTCCGGGCGGGAATTTCACTGTTTCGTCCGTGCGCGGAGACAGCCAGGACCAGTGGAAGAATAGTTCGAACGAGGAGGAGTCCGGGCCGGCCAGCGCCGCCAGAGCGATGCACTCGGCTTCGGAGATGCCTTGCCGGGCAAAGTCATCGAGGTCGACCGCGCCGATCGAGCTCGCCGTCCGAAGGGAATTCGCGCTGTGCAGTATGCGTAGCACCGTTCGGCGGCCCAGGGAATTCGAGTCGCCGTACTCGGCAGGGAACGAAACGTCGAGCCCGAACGACTCTCTGCTCGGTGCCAGCAGGGTGTGCTCCAGTAGTTCGTGAACGGGCGCCGATACGGTGCGACGACGTGGCCGGGATTCACCGAGGACTTCGCGCGCGCTCGCCGTGATGAGGTCGCGCATCGCGAGCACGGTCCGGGCGCCCGTCGACAAGCTCACCGCCCCGGGATCGGCCTGCGGCCGATAACAGAGCAAATCCATTGCAGGAACGGTCATATCGTGCCGCACGGCCTCCGGCGAGCGGCCTTCGGCATCGGCGACGCAGATCAGCAGTTCGTGCAGCCGGCTGGACGCATCGGCCATAATGTCGGTGGGCGGTACGAGTACATCGAATGCCTGCCAGGTCCACACACTCGCGTCGTGCCAGTTGCCGGTGACGGCCCAGCCGTGCACGCGTAGATATTCGGTCACCTGCGCTATGGCGGGCATCGGGGTCATCAGCGAGTCATCCGGTGGGGAGCGCGGAGCTTTCGGTCACAAGCGCTCGCAGCGTCATCGCTGTCAGGACGTTGCTGATCGGGATTTTTACCCGCAGGTGCCGACTGCGGTGAGGTTCGGATACGGGCTCGCGATCACCGAGCGACACGTAGTACCCGATGTGGCGGAGCAGCAGCCCCGCCGTCAGGAGATCGGCGTACGAGGTTGCGCTGCGCGGGACATGAATGACGAACAGGTAGCGCGGCACTGTGAAGTCCACGCCCGCGAGCTTGTTGAACTGCACCTGGTCGAGTCCGTCGAAGTTGATGATTCCCTTTCGCGGCTCGAGCGTCGAGACGGTCTTCACCTGTACATCGATCCGCGGTGAGAAGCCTCGAGGCGTGCGCCCCGGCATCTTCAAGCAAAGATCGACGCCGTCGAGGTCCACGTCGTCCTGCGACCAATTCAAACCCGCGGCCGACGCGAGGACCCTGATGTAGTCGGCCCCGAACTTTCCCTGGTGATTACGTGCGTCGAGCACCGAGCCCCTCCCGAACAGCAACTCCCTGCTGACCAACCCCACTGTAGCCAGCGACCGACTGGAAACCGGGGTTTCTGCGGAATTGCCATTCAGCCTCTGCTTCAACGACTTTCGAACAAACCTGTCGGTAGGAGCCAGAGCCTGTGGGGGAGGGGACCGATCACCGGTCAGCGCGGGGTCGCGAAATCGTCGAGGAAGTCGCCCAGGCGTTCGGCCTTGGTGGCGAGGTTGCGCTGGGAGTCGAGGTAGTCGCCTATGCCCTGGTCTTGGGCGTCCTTCAGGTAGGTGGGGAGGGGTTGCTGGATTTCGGTCTGGATTACGTGCTCGAGGAGTTGGGAGGTGGTGGTGCGCAGGGGGTTTGCGGTGGCGGCCTGGTTGTCGAGTTCGAGTTTGCCGTTGTCGGTGGAGTAGTCGTAGAGCTCGAATTCCTGCTCTTGGGTTGGGTCGATCTGGATTCGGCCGTCCACCCAGGTCGAATAGGAGGCGAATTTGGCGTCGGGGGTGCGGACCATGGCGACGTGGCCGGGGGCATTGCGGTCGAACAGGATTGCGGCCTCTTCGATGGTCGCCTCATCGGTGGTGTGCGCGATCCAGGGGCGGCCGGCCGCGCCGGAATCGCGGCACAGGGCGGCCAGGTCGAGGCGGTCGCGCAGGTGTTCGTAGCGGCCGTCGCCGCGCCAGCCGTTGCCGCCGGTGGCGATGGACAGCAGCAGCGGGGCGAGATCGACGCTGGAGGTCAGCTGATTGCGGAGACCGGTTCCGGCGGTGGGGCTGTAGTAGCCGCGCGGATCGTGCACATACAGCGGGACGCGGATCGCCTCGTCGTACGCGCCGCCGCCCTTACCGTGCAGACCGTGCGAACCGGCGTAATCACCGTGGTCGGAGGTGAACACGATGACGGTATTGGCCGCGACATCCGGTCGCGAATACAAGGTGTCGAGTACCCGGCCGATCTGGATATCGACCTGCTGCTGCAGCCACAGATACAGATTGCGCATATCGATCCAGGCCTGCCGGGCCTCCGGCGTGCCGTACGGCGCGAGCCCGAACGCGGCGGTCGACACCTGCACCAGCGCCGTTTGCAGACGCGGTTTCCCGGCGAGCTGCTCGGGGGACTCGAAATTCGGCGGCAGCTCGGTCACCCACTGCGGGATATTCAGATTGGCCTGGTCGCGACGCGTCCAGCGCGGCCAGTACTGGATATCGTGCGGATTCACCAGCGATACCGTGGTGCACCACGGTGCGGTACCGGCATCGTGTTCGAACCAATCCGCGAATTGATCGACGATCTTCGGATCCATTTGCAGCCCTTGGCCCGGCGCACCGTTCGGGGACGGATAGGTGCCGCCGCCGAATCCGTAGGCGTCCAGCGCGCCCGGCGTGCGATCCGGATAGTGCCCGAGATGCCATTTTCCCCACCAGGTCGACTCGTAACCGTGATCGCGCAGCATCGAACCCCAGGTCGGGAATTTCGGCGACAGCGTCGATTCGGAGACCACCATGCATCCGGTCTGATGGGTGTACAGCCCGGTCACCAGGGCTCCCCGTGATGCGGTGCAATCGTTCGCGGCGGTGTAGTGCTGTTCGAAGGACACCCCGCCCTGCCGGATCCGGGCGAGATTGGGCAGCAGCCCGTCCAGCGCCTGCTGATCCGGGAACCAGACCGGTGCGCGCATCTCATCGACGAGCACCACGAGAATATTGGGCTTGTCCCGGTTCACATCGGCACGAGCGCGACCCGGCGCGGCCGCGGTCGCCGCGGCCGCGGCGGTGGTCGCCGCACCTGCCAGGAATCCTCTTCTGCTGACAGAACCGAGCACTGTGCCTCCCAGGACGATCGGGCGGGCGGCCGAATGGAATCGCTGATGGCGGCCCGACGCAGAGCAGCCTAGGTTCGGCAGCGGGTGAAACAATCACTCCGCAGAGGGAACTCGTGTCCCTCGTACGGGGGACCTGCCGGCCGCCGAGCCTTGTCGCCGTCCGATTCCATTCAGCGTCACGGCGAATGCCACAGCCCAGAGCATCGCGGCGACAACCGCGAGCACGGGTATCGCGTGCAGGAAGCCGGGCGTGCCGGGCGATCCGGCAATAGCGCCGAAAAGTGCCACCCCACAGGCGGTTCCGATCTGCCTCGCGGTATTCGACACGCCCGTCGCCAATCCGGATCGGTCCGGCGGCGTGGCACGGACCACGGCGGCGACCACGGAGGTGGTCACCAGCCCCGCGCCGACGCCGAGCAGCGCGAATCCGGCCAGCAGCCAGCCGATTCCGGAGGACGGATGGACCTGTGTCAACAGCAGTGAGCCGAATACCGCAGCGCCGCAGCCGATGGCAATGGCGGTGCGGGGCCCGCGCCGCGCGGTGAGACGTCCGGACACCGGGGCCAGCGCGACCAGCGGAACGGCGAGCGGCAGCATCGCACACCCCGCCGCGAACGGCGAATAGTGCAGCGCGTCCTGTAGATACAGCATGCTGACGAACAGCAGTCCGTTGAACACCAGATTCATGGTCAGCGCCACCACATTGGGACTCAGAAAGTCTCTGCGCCGCAGCAGATCCCACGGCAGAATCGGATGCGCACTGTGTCGTGCCGACCGCAGCGCGATACCGAGAGCGGCCACCGTCACGAGCGCCGATGCCGCCGAGAGCACCGGGTCCGAATGATGCCCAGCCGAGATGACCGTGAACACCAGTCCGCTCAGGCCGACGACAAATCCCGTCAATCCGAGGATATCGATCCCGCCCGCCTGCCGATTGGCGGGCCGCGCGGGCACCACGACCGGAATCGCCACCAGCGCAAGGACTATCAGCGGCACATTGATCCAGAACACCGGTCGCCAGCCCAGACCGCTGACCAGCAGTCCGCCCAGCAGCGGACCCGCCGGCAGCGCCAGCGACGAGATGGCGGCCCAGGTCCCGAGGGCCTTCGCCTGCGCGGCCCGATCCGGAAACGCGTCGACCAGCGCCGCCATGGTGCCGGGCAGCAGCAGCGCGCCGCCGATGCCCTGCAGCACCCGGCCGCCGATCAGCACCCCGATGGCAGGCGCCAGCGCGCAGATCAGCGAGGCCACCCCGAACACCGCGAATCCGATCAGCAGAATGCGGCGGTGCCCGAAGCGGTCGCCCAGGGTGCCGCCCGCCAGCAGCAATCCGCCGATGGCGACCGCATAACCGTCCACCACCCACTGCAGCGTGGCGGAGTCCGCGTGTAGTTGACGGCCGATGCTCGGCAGCGCGACATTCACAATGGTCACGTCCAGCAGGACCAGGAACATGCCGGCGCACAGCACCGTCAGTAGCCATCCGGGCCGCACTGGCGGGTCCGTTTTTGTCATCGCGCGAGTCGATGTACTCATATCTCCAGTGTTTCCCCGAAACACTTCGTCCCCCGTCGAAGTGTGGTCGCGGCAGACTGGAGAGTATGAACGCACAGACTGCTGAACTCGGCTTCGCCGATATCGCCGGTGTGGGCGAGCTACTGGCCGATGCGAGCCGCGCCCGCGTCCTGATGGCACTGCTCGACGGCCGCGCGCTGCCCGCCTCGGTACTGGCCGCGGAGGCGGGCGTCTCGGCGTCCACGGCCAGCGCCCACCTGTCCCGGCTCGTCGCGGGCGGGCTGCTCACCGTGCGGCCGTCTGGCCGGCATCGCTACTACCGGCTGGCCGGGCCCGAGGTCGCGACGGTCCTGGAGGCGGTGGCCGCGCTCGCGCCCATCCGCCCGGTGCGTTCGCTGCGCGAATCGACCCGAGCCGCCGCCATGCGCAACGCCCGCAGCTGCTACGACCACCTGGCCGGAAAACTGGGCGTCGCCGTCACCGCCGCACTCCTCGAGCGAAATGCGCTGACCCGCAACGATGGTGGCGTCGACACAGAACGCGCACCCGAAGACCCGCTCGCCGCGCCACTGCACGAGCACCCCTACGAACTGGGCCCGGCCGCCGAGCCGATATTCACCGAACTCGGCGTCGATCTGGACCAATTGCGTTCCCGCCGAAGGCCACTGCTGCGCTTCTGCGTCGACTGGAGCGAACAGCAGCATCACCTGGGCGGCGCGCTGGGTGCGGCGGTGCTGATCCGCATGGAATCCGCCGACTGGCTGGAGCGCCACAATTCGCGCCGGGCGCTGCGAGTCACGCCCGCCGGCACCCGGGCACTCGACCGGATTCTCGGCGTCGGAGTCGAATGACGACTGTCCCGGGACTGTCGCTACCGGGCCGGTGGCGATGGATTCCCGGTGTCGCCGTCGAATGAGTGCCCGGGACGATCACTGCTGGGCCGGTGGTGGCTGGATTCCGGTGTGGTGCAACAGGGTCTCGATGTCGAAGCCCGTGCCGCCGGTGTGCTGGGATTCGCTGAGCAGGGCTCGGACAGGCCCCGTTCGGGGAGCAGCCTGCCCGACCTGCCGAGCCCGCGATGTCGGGTGCTCAAGGGTTTAATGATTCGGTTGAGCTTCGACAGCCGGTATTCGCTGATAGCCCGGTGGGATTGGCCATCGGCGACGGACAACCGAAGTCGGCGAGATCAGTGGCCCATCATCGGACCCATGTGCTGCATCGCGGTGTTCATCCAGATCAGCACGGTCACCGAGAGCATGATCAGCAGTGCGATGGCCGCGATCAGTGCGACGGGTACCGCAGGGATCGAGGGGTGGGCCGCCGCGCCGGCAGCGGTCCGCAACGACACCGGCAGATCACGCGTCAATGACTCGAGATCACCGACCGTCTGCGCACCATAGGCGCGTGAGCTGCGCTCGGAGAACTCATCGAGTGTCAGCCGTCCGGTACTCACCTCCGCGCTCAGTGTTTCGACGACCCGTTCGCGATCGGCATCGGATGCGCGCACCCCGAGATTATGTTCCATATCGATTTCACCTGTCCGATCGGAAGGCGAACCGCGCCATGCGGTCGAGCCCTTCTACGTACAGCAATCGTAGGTCCGTGCCGGGATTTCATCCACCATGCACGCGACACCGGCAGGGCGAGCGAATACGTTCGCGTGTGGGCGATCACCCGATCGTGAGTCCTGCGGCGGCGGGGACGCTCGGCAGCACGGATTGCGTTGGCGGCTCGGCTGATTCGGATTCCAAGATCCAGCAGACGGTGGAGCCGTCGTGGGCGCTCGGTTGTCCGTCTCGGGCGGTAGCCAGGAGGGATTCCAGATGCGCTTCGAGGGTGACGAGTTCGGCGATCTGCGCTCGAATCTGATCCAGGCGCTGCTCGAGTACGCCCTGTACGTGGCCGCAGGGGCGTTCGCCGCGGTCGTAGACGGCCAGGATCTGCCGGGCCTCGCGCAGGGACAAACCGGCCGCCTGAGCGCGGCGAATGAATTGCAGCCGGGTGATGTGCTCGGGCCCGTAATCCCGGTAGCCGGCGGGCGTCCGGTCAGGCTCGGGCATGAGCCCTTCCTGCTCGTAGAACCGGATCGTTTTCGTGGTGAGGCCGCTCGCGGCAGCCAGTTCGCCGATTTTCATCACACGCTCCTTGACATTCCAGGGTACTGGAAGGTTCATGCTGTGGTCAGCACGCGCAGGCGTGCTGGATTTCGGAGGTCAGGATGAGCGAGCACATCTACACGGTGAGCGGGATGACGTGCGGGCATTGCGCCGATGCGGTCACCCGAGGATTGCAGGCCATCGACGGCGTGAGCTCGGTCGAGGTCGATGTCGCCTCCGGCCGCGTTGTCGTGGGAAGCGCGCGGCCCTTGACGACGGCGGAGGTCGGCGCGGCGATCACCGAGGCCGGCTACGAGCTGGTCGGATGAGGGTCGCCGCACGGTTGGCCGCTTACGCGCTGGCGCTGACGCTGGTTGGCACGGCGGCGTGGGTGACCGGCCGGGTCGTCGGGCCACAGGGCTCGGACTCCCGTCCGGGTGAGGTGACGCACCATCACCCGGACGAACACGTTCACGCTCTCGGCGGCGCCCCCGCGGCTGACCGCTCGCTCCCCTCGATCGGCCCCGCGGGGTCCGCGCCACCGGTGGCTTCGGCCCCCGACGTCGAATGGGTCGCGCCGACCACATACCCGGATCCTGGTGCGGCTGTGATCCTTTCGCCATCGGTGGCCGGATCGCTGATCGGAGCGGATGCGAATCCGCGCCCGGCGCACGAGGCCCGCGCACAGGACCCACGATCTGTTCTCGCCGTCACGGCTCCTCCTTCGCCAATCGGAATGCCTGCGATATCGGCAGTAGGGATGCCGGGCAGCGCAGTGATGGACGGCCCGGCCGCATCCGGCACAAACGGCCCCGCAACAGTGTTGTCCGGGAGCCCCGCAGGACAGCCCGCGGGCGGACCGAACAGTAAAGCGTCCGGCGGGTCAGCGGGTCAGTCCGGCGGCAATCCTGCTCCCGCCGTCGGCATACCGGCGGGACCCGGAAAGCCCAGCGGATTCGACCCCATGCCCATCAAGCCCGGTGATGGCACGGCATCGAGCCCCAGCGCCCCGGATGTCCATGCCGGAACTCACGCCGCGGGCAACCAAACCGGTGCGGGCAAGCAGAACGGACGAGGCCGATGAGCGGCATCCTCGACGGCGGCTACGAGATCGCGCCGAAACACATCGAATTGGCGATCGGTGGGATGACCTGCGCGTCGTGCGCGGCCCGGATCGAACGCCGACTCAACAAGCTCGACGGCGTCGTCGCGACCGTCAACTACGCGACAGAGAAGGCACGCGTCGACCTTCCCGCCGATATGCCGGAAGCGGACGTGATCCGGGTGATCGAAGACATCGGATACACTGCGCGACTGCCACACCCGGACCCCAGTGACGACGAAACTACCTCGGACACAGCGGAATACGACGAACACACCCGATCCCTTCGGCAACGTATGCAGGTGTCGGTGGTACTCGCGATCCCAGTCGTGCTGCTGGCCATGGTGCCGCCATTGCAGTTCACCAACTGGCAATGGCTGTCCCTGACCTTGGCGGCACCGGTGGTGGTGTGGGGTGCGCTGCCGTTCCATCGCGCAGCCTGGACGAACCTGCGCCACGGTGCCGCGACCATGGACACACTCATCTCGGTGGGAGTCCTGGCGGCGTTCGGCTGGTCGCTGTTTGCGCTTTTCCTGGGAGGGGCGGGCAAACCCGGTCTGCACCACAGCTTCTCGCTGACCGTCGAGCGCGGCATGGCCGGGCACAACATCTACCTGGAAGTCGCGACGGTGCTGACCGCCGCGATCCTGGCGGGCCGGTTCTTCGAGGCCCGTGCCAAACGCCGCGCCGGTGCCGCGCTGCAGGCACTGCTGGAGTTGGGGGCCAAGGAGGTGGCGGTGCTGACCGACGGCCGCGAGCGGCGGATCCAGATCGATCGGCTCGGTGTCGGTGACCTGTTCGTGGTGCGGCCGGGGGAGAAGATCGCCACCGACGGCGTGGTCGCAGAGGGTAATTCCGCCGTCGACGCCAGCATGCTCACCGGGGAATCGGTGCCCGTGGAGGTCGGCCCCGGTGATGGCGTGGTCGGTGCCACGGTCAACGCGGGCGGCCGATTGGTGGTGCGCGCCACCAGGATCGGCGCGGACACCCAGCTGGCGCAGATGGCGCGGCTGGTGGAGGACGCGCAGAACGGCAAGGCCGAGATCCAACGGCTCGCCGACCGTGTCTCAGGAGTGTTCGTGCCGGTGGTGATCGCGTTCTCGGTCGGCACCCTGTTCTTCTGGCTGGGTGCGGGCGCCGCTCCGGCGTTCGCGTTCAGTACCGCCGTGGCGGTGTTGATCATCGCGTGCCCGTGCGGTCTCGGATTGGCCACGCCCACAGCGCTTCTCGTCGGCACCGGGCGCGGCGCGCAGCTGGGCATTCTCATCAAGGGTCCCGAGGTTCTCGAGTCGACCCGCCGCATCGACACGGTGGTGCTCGACAAGACCGGGACCGTGACCACCGGCAAGATGACCCTGCTCGGCGTGCACACCGCCGACGGCGTCGACGACACCGAGGTATTGCGACTGGCAGGGGCGCTCGAGGACGCCTCCGAGCACCCCATCGCCCGCGCGATCAGCAACGGTGCGGTCGAACGCGTCGGCGAGCTGCCCGCGATGTCGGACTTCCGCAACCTCGAAGGTCTCGGCGTCCAGGGCATCGTCGACGACCGGACCGTACTGATCGGCCGGACATCATTGCTGGCGCAGCACGGTATCGATTTGCCGGAAGAGTTGCGCGTACACAAACAGCGCGCCGAGGCATTGGGCCGCACCGCGGTAGTAGTCGCCTGGGACGGTGGCGCACGGGCGGTGCTGGTGGTCGCCGACACCGTCAAACCCACGTCGGCGCAAGCGATCCGGCATCTGCGCGAGATGGGCCTGCGGCCGGTGCTGCTGACCGGAGACAACGAATCCGCCGCCCGCGCCATCGCGGCCGAGGTCGGCATCATCGAGGTCATCGCGGAAGTCCTGCCGGCCGACAAGGTCGAGGTGATCATCCGGCTGCAGAGTGAGGGCCGGGTGGTGGCGATGGTCGGCGACGGGGTCAACGATGCCGCCGCGCTCGCCCAGGCCGATCTGGGACTGGCCATGGGCACCGGCACCGACGTCGCCATCGAGGCCTCGGATCTGACGCTGGTGCGCGGGGATCTGATGGCGGCGGTCGACGCGATTCGGTTGGCGCGACGAACTCTGCGCACGATCAAGGGCAATCTGTTCTGGGCGTTCGCCTACAACATCGCCGCGGTGCCGCTGGCCGCGCTCGGGCTGTTGAACCCGATGATCGCCGGGGCGGCCATGGCGCTGTCGAGTGTGTTCGTGGTGTCGAACAGCCTGCGGCTGCGCGGTTTCCGCGCGACCGCCATCGATGAACCCCAGGAGAAAGCGGCCGGCACTGCCGCGGGGGCCCGGTTCCATGGGGCACCCGGAGCTGACAGCGGACCGCTCGACGCCTCCGAGCGTGCCGAGCTGACTCGACTGCGTGCCGAGAACGCGACCCTGACCGAGGAGCGCGACGTGCTCGAGCGGTCCGTCGCCCGGTGGGTCAGCAAGGCCGAGCGCGAATGACCTGCGCCATGAACAACACGAAAGGAGGTGAACATATGAACCCGCTGCAGATGATCTGCGACCTGCTCTGTCGTGCGATGGGCGCGTGCTGTCCGCCCATGTGACACAACCAGACACCGGCCAGCCGGTCCGGCGATCGCAGCTGGGCCGGTGGACCGGAACCACTGCGGTCCCGACGATCGCACTGCACGCCTCGTCGCCTGCGAGCCTTGTCTCGACCTGAACCCTGGAATGCCATGCCCAATGAGAAGACCACCTCCAACCCGCGCAAGCCTCCGACCCGATCCGGGTCGAAAGCGCTGGTGCGGGCCCGATCCGGTGAACGAGGCGGACGAGTGCTCCTCGCCGGAGGCGCTGCGCTCGTCGTCGCACTGCTCGTCGTCGTCATCGTCGCGGTGATTCAGGCGCGGAACACCCAACAGCACAACGTCGTCGCACTGAACCTGAACAACGCACCTGCGGCCGCCATCACCTTTCACGCCCACGACGAAATCGCTCTGATCTACGGCTCGTCCCAGCAAGAGGGCGCAATACCTGCCCACTACGATTTCCCGTCCGGAGAGTAGGTCGTTTCAGTGAGCGACCTCGGATGCCATCTACGGAGAGGGTTAGTAGTATCGCCGAGGTGAGCAGACCTCCGACCACCACACGGGCACGTGCCGCGTTCGCGCAGCTCGTCGTTGTGCTGGCCGGGCTGGTCGGGATCGCGCTGGTGCAGGGCGCGCTGTGTCAGGCTGCCATGTCCATGGGCGGCATGGACATGGCGATGGAACAGCCGGTCGCCGCTGTGGGTGTCGTGGTGCAGGACATCGGCTCGATACCGGTGGCGAGTGACCCGATACTGCACGTCGAGTCGGCCATGCAGCACGCCGACATCGGGGTACGCGAGGTCGTCGCCGCGGTCGACGTGATGGACGGGCGATCCGCACCGGCACCCGCTGGAATCGTGATGGCGTGTCTGGCGGTGTTTCTCGCGCTGCTCACTGTGCTGGCGATACCGCGCCGCGGTGGCGCGTCATACGTCATCCGCTCGAGGCGTCCAGGCCGGGCGGTCAGGCCGCGATCGGCATTGCCGCGCGCGCCCAGTCTCGCCGAACTCTGCGTGCTACGGACATAAGAGAGAGCAACTGCCCGACGGTTCGTCACCACTGATGCCGACCGTGGGCAGCCGGTGGCATACCCAAATGCCGCCGAATCCACCACGTCTGGATGCCCATCTCTCTTCCCGCAGGAGAACTTTCGTGAATCTTGTCCCTGTCCTTGCCACCGGCCTGTTCGCCGGGGGCGTGTCCTGTGCAGCCGTACAAGGCGGTTTGCTCACCGGCTTGATCACCCGGCAACGTGCAGCGAGCGCTGCGCAAGCCGCGCCGGCACTCTCGAAAACGAAGTCCGCCGGTAAAACTGCCGTTGTCTCCGACTCGCGGCGCTGGGGCCGGCGCCTCGGTGACGACCTCGCGCCGGTCGGCGGTTTCCTCACCGGAAAACTGGTGTCGCACACCATGGCCGGTGTCGCCCTCGGCGCGCTCGGCAGCGCGGTGCAACTGTCCACCGGCACCCGCACCTGGCTGCAGATCGGGGCCGGACTGCTGATCGTGGTGTTCGGACTCGCCCAGTTGGGTGTGCCGGGCTTTCGTGGCATCGTCATCGAACCACCCGCTTCCTGGATGCGGTTGGTACGCACTCGAGCCCGCTCGCAAGCCGCGCTGGCTCCCGCGATTCTTGGCCTGTTCACGATCCTCATTCCGTGCGGAGTGACACTGTCGGTGGAGGCGCTCGCACTCACCTCGGGTTCGGCATTCTGGGGCGGCGCGACGATGGCGGTATTCGTGCTCGGCACCGGCCCGCTGTTCGCGGTCCTGGGCTACGCCGCCCGCGTCGCCGCCACGGTATGGCGGGGTCGGCTAGCTCTGGCAACCGGGCTGGCGGTGCTGGTCATGGGTCTTTACACCCTCAACGGCGGTCTCGAGCTCGCCGGATCCCCCTTGTCCGCCAGCCGGATTGCCGAATCGATCGGGTTCAATCCGCCACCGGCCGACGCGTCTGCGGCGACGGTGGCCGACGGGGCGCAGACAGTGACCATCACCGCTCGCTCCAACTCGTACAGCCCGAAGAATGTCGAGGTGAGATCCGGGGTGGCGACCACGCTGGTGGTCAAGACCAACGGGACCCAGGGCTGCATCCGATCCATGGTCTTCCCCAGCCTCGGTGTCCAGAAGACGTTGCCCGCTACCGGTGAGACCCGTATCGACCTCGGAGTTCTGCAACCCGGCCGCCTGGATTACACCTGCGGCATGGGCATGTACTCCGGCATCATCACCATCGTCTGAAAGGCGCAGATCCTATGACCACACACGTTTTCCGCATCGAGGGCATGCACTGCGGCAGCTGTGCACTTCTGATCGATGACGCCCTCGAGGACCTGCACGGTGTCCGCAGTACGCAGACATCGATGAAGAAGGCGCGCAGCACAGTCGAACTCGACACCAGCCTCAGCACCCCCGCTGAGGTCATCGCCACCATCGCCGAGCTCGGTTACACCGCCACCCTCGCCTGACAAGGCTGGATGCGTCGGCGGGTTGTCTCGACCCGCCGACGCACCCTCGATCGCCCTTCCTGTAAATAGTTGCAATTGTGGAGGATTCGACATGGATCCAGCCGAAATCCGAGCCGCCGACAATGACCGCGAGCGGGTGATCGGCGTTCTCGAACAACACACGGTCGCCGGGCGGCTCTCGCTCGACGAGTACTCCGAACGCGCCGCAGCGGCGTACCGGGCGCGCACGATGGGCGAGCTGTCTCCGCTCATCGCCGACCTGCCCATGCTGTATCCACCGGCGTCCGATCGAGAACTGTTCTGGCACAGCATGACACGGACTTCAGTGCTGACGGCCGCGTTCGTCTCCGGTCTCATCGCGTTGTTCGTCTCGGTAGTCGCCTATGGCGGTCCGATGATGAATGGACTCGGCTGCGGCTGACTCCGTTCGCTCTTCGTTGGCATCGAGGACTCGCAGTCCCGTTCGGTCGTCGTCCTCTACGTGCTCTCAGTCAGCTGGTCTCGTCATGTGATGGCATACGAGTCGACGCCCGGACGGGCGCACTGGGTCCGATATTTCCTCCACAATCGTTCCGATCATGAGTGATTCGGGTGCACGATGGTGGACGGGGCGGTAAGTCGAGTGGAGATGACCGCAATGAGCCGCATATTGCTGACCGGCGCAACGGTGTGGGCCGAATCCGAATGTATCCCGACGCGAGCCTGGCTACTCATCGACAACGACCGGATCGCCGCAGTGGGCGACCAGGAACCGCCACCGGCCGACACCGTGGTCGATGTGACCGGCGCACACATTCTTCCGGGCTTCGTCGACGTCCATCTGCACATGTCGCACGCTGCGTGGATACCCCACGGCGGCGATGGCTCCGAGTGGCGCAGCACCGCCGATGCGGTGGCGGCGGTTCGTGCCGAGGCCGCCGCCATTCCCGATGCGCCCTGGCTGCTGTTCTGGAACGTAGCGCGCTGGAGGTGGCCGCAGGGCAGACTCCCCACCGCCACCGAGCTCGAGGAAGCAGCACCCGGGCGCCGGGTGTTGCTCTGCACCGACAATATGCATCGCGGCTCTGCGTCGCCCGCCGCACTCGAGGTGTTCGGTTCCAGGAGTGGCCAATTCGCCGGGTTCGGTGAGGATGTCACCCGAGACCGGCGCGGACGTGCGACCGGCGAGTTGTGGGAGTCCGCCTTCGGGGTCGTACTGCGGCATGCGCTGGCCGACAGCACAGCACACATCCACGACAGCGGGACCGCGGCAATGCTGGTCGCAGAAGCCGATCGCTATCTGGCATACGGCATCACCCACGCCCACGATCCCTATGTCTCCCCCGACGACCACGAACGAATGACCGCCCTGCACCGAGCCGGGCCACTGCATGTGTCCTGGGCTACCGGTTCACCCGGCGGTATGCACTCCCGCCCGGCGGGCCCCGCTGAAGCGCCCGACGGCCCCTATGGGGACTCCGGCCGTGAAGTGAAAGTGTTCGCCGACGGCGGTGACCGCCTGGCGATCCGGCTGCCGTCCCGGGCGATGGTCGGGATGCTGGCCGGAGCGCTCGGCGAGTCGCGGCGCCAAGGCGCACTCGGCCCGCTCCGAGAAGCCCTGCGCCGCAGGATCATTCCCGGCGCGCGGCACCTGCACACCCCGTACCTGCTCTACACCGACACCGAGCTCGCCGATCTGATCAGCGCCTACGTGAGCGCCGGAATCCGCCCGCGCATCCATGCGCTGGGCAATCTCGCCGCCGCGCAGACCGCCGCCGTCCTGCGGCAGCTGAAGGTGCCGCAGGATGCCGCGACGATCGATCACCTCATGCTGCTCGATCCCGCCACCACCGAACAGGTCGCCGCTACCGGGGTAGGTGTGTCCTATCAACCCGGATTCCTGCCCCGGTACGGCGGAATGCTCGACGCGTCCAACGCCGGTCGCTACGTCACCATGTTCGGTGCCCGAACCCTGATCGATGGTGGCGTCCGCGTCGCCATCAGCTCCGACCATCCCAGTGGTCCGGTCGACCCGCTGTGGAACCTTCGCGCGGCTGTCGACCGCCGAATCCCCGGCGGCGCAACACTGCAACCCGAACAGGCGTTGAGCCAACAGGAAGCCGTCCGCGCCTATACCATCACCGCTGCGGCTTCACTCGGTGGCCCCCGCAACGGGCTCGCCTCAGGAGAACCGGCTGATTTCGTTGTCTGCGACGGCCATCCGTTCGAATCCGACACCACGGTGACGCAGACGTGGATCGGCGGCAGGCGAGTCTGGCCCGCAACGAAGGAAACTCCAGAGGCTGCGGTGATCGGCTGACCGACAACAGAAGCAACGAAAAGGCGGTGACCGACTCGCTTGAACAGAAGCATTTGACAGGGAACCCAATCAAGTGCACGCACTACGTGGCGTGTGTCGCGCGAGAACATGCCTATGAGATGCCGTGCGCGATGGGCCATAACGGGGAGTTGCTGCACTACGTCCAGAACTCCGGTCCCGACCCGAGAAATCCCGCTGTGACTACCCCGAGGTCGCCGGTTGCATGTACTGAGGCCGCGTAATCGGGGCCGCGGGTTCCGGGAGGCTCGCGGGCGATAGCCGCCCGCGAGCTCGGCGAACGTATCCCCAATCTGTGTGCGTCAGTGCACCTGCCGGTCGCTCTCACCCCAATACTGTTTGCGCAGTTCGCGTTTGAGTATCTTTCCAGCGCCGGAAACGGGGAGCGCCTCGACTACCTCGACGCTGCGCGGAGCCTTGTAACCGGCGATCAGCGTCTTGGTGTGCTCGCGGATCTGCTCCGTGGTCACCGAAGCGCCCGGCACGCAGACGATCACGGCATGCACCCGCTCGCCCCACTCCGCATCGGGCACACCGATCACCGCGCACGCGGCCACATCCGGATGTGCGGCAACGGCATTCTCGACCTCGGCGGAATACACGTTCTCGCCGCCGCTGACGATCATGTCCTTGATCCGGTCGACCACGTAGAGATAGCCGCGATCGTCCAGATAGCCGCCGTCGCCGGTGTGCATCCAGCCGCCGCGCAGTGCGCCGGCGGTCTCCGCGGGCTTGTTCCAATAGCCGAGCATCACATGATCACCGCGCACCACGATCTCGCCGACCGTGCCACTGGGCACCGGGACATCGTCCGGATCGACAATGCGGATCTCCGAATGCGGCGCGCCCCGCCCGGCCGAACGCAGCAGTCCCGCGGCATGATCGGCCGGACCCAGTAGGGTCGCGACGGGCGCGACCTCGGTCATGCCGTACGCCTGGGTGAAGCTCGCATTGGGGAACACCTTCATCGCCCGCTCCAGCACCGCCTGGGCGATGGGCGAGGCGCCGTACATGATCGCGTCCAGGCTCGACAGATCGAACTCGGCCACCCGTGGATGATCGACGACCAGCTGGATCATCACCGGAACCAGAAGGGTATCGGTAACACGATGTGCCGCAATGGCATTCAGGGTCGACACCGGATCGAACGAGGGAATGATCACATGCGTGCCGCCGAGCAGCACCTCCGCCATCCAGCCCGCCAGATCGGCGAGATGGAACATGGGCGCGGTATGCAGGTAGATGCCGCCGGGCTTGAACAGATATCCACTGGCGATCGAACCGAGCGCCGAGGCATACATATTCGCGTGCGAGAGCATGACGCCCTTGGGGAATCCGGTGGTACCGCCGGTGTAGAAGATCCCCGCCAGCTCGGCACCGCCGCGCCGCGCGTCCTCGATCGGCGCGGAGTTCGCGATGAGGTCCTCATAGGACAGCGTGCCCTCGGGAGTGGGTCCGTTGCCGCAGTGGATGATCGTCGTCAGTCCGGGCGAGCCCTGTCGAATGGCGGGCAGCGCCGCCGCGAAGGCATCGTCGACGAACAGCACCGTGGTGCCGGAATCCTCGAAGCTGTAGACGATTTCGGGCACACTCCACCGGATATTGACCGGATTGACCACCGCGTTCGCCCACGGCACCGCCAATAGGTATTCGCTGTAGCGATCGGAGTTCAGCCCGAGCATCGCGACCCGATCACCGTCGCCGACCCCGAGCTCGCGCAGGGCTCCGGCCAGCCGGGCGACTCGATCGGCCACTTCCCGGAATGTCCGTGTCCGCTCCCCGTCGATGGTCATGATCCCGTCGGGGTTCTGCTGAACGGCCCGGTGCAGGCCCTGCGTGAGGTACATGGATGCGATCTCCGGATCCGGTGGGTTGCAGCCGTGACTGCGTATTGCGTTATGTGAACAGTAGGTAGTGTAACAACGATCACAGATGCTGGCACAACCCCCAGTTTTCCAGTGGCTATTCCTCAATAAACAGCTATATGTGACGGACGGCTTGTGTATGTAGTGCTGAGTGAGGTTCACTAAGTGAATTAGCACTAGTAAGTCCAGGAGGGCTTGATGAGTAGACGCGTAGTGGTGGCAGGTGTCGGGATGATTCCCTTCACCACACCCAGCCGGACCGAGCCTTACGACATCATGGGCGAGACGGCGGCCCGCAAGGCACTGGCCGACGCCGGCGTCGACTACAGCAAGGTGCAGCAGGCGTACGCCGGATACGTGTACGGCGACTCCACCTCGGGGCAGGCGGCGCTGTACGGGCTCGGGCAGACCGGGATTCCGATCGTCAATGTCAACAACAACTGCTCGACCGGATCGTCGGCACTGTTCCTGGCCCGCCAGGCGATCGAGACCGGTGCCGCGGAATGCGTGATCGCGCTCGGCTTCGAGCAGATGATGCGCGGTGCGCTCGGTTCGATGTGGAGCGACCGGCCGACCCCGTTCGGGCGCTTCGACACCCAGACCACGCAACTGCAGGGCTGGGACGAGCAGGCGCCCATGGCCGCACAGTACTTCGGCGGTGCGGGACAGGCGTACGCCGACAAGTACGGCATGGATCCCGCTGTGTTCGCACAGATCTCGGTGAAGGCGCGCAAGCACGCGGCCAACAACCCGTACGCCGTGTTCCGCGATCCGGTGACGGTCGAGGAGGTGCTGGGCTCGCCGCGGATCTTCGGCCCGCTGACCCGATTGCAGTGCTGCCCGCCGACCTGTGGCGCGGCCGCGGCGATCCTGTGTTCCGAGGAATTCGCGAAAGCCAACGGCCTCAACACTGCTGTCGTCATCAAGGCGCAGGCGATGACCACCGACTTCGAGTCGACCTTCACCACCGACATGATGCGGGTGGTCGGCTACGACATGGCCAAGGCCGCCGCCGATCAGGTGTACGAGGCAGCGGGAGTGAGCCCGGCGGACATTCGCGTCGTCGAACTGCACGACTGCTTCACCGCGAACGAATTGCTCACCTACGAGGGCCTGGGTCTCACACCCGAAGGCACCGCCGAGAAGTTCATCGCGGACGGTGACAACACCTACGGCGGCCGGGTGGTGACCAACCCGTCCGGCGGCCTGCTGTCCAAGGGGCACCCGCTGGGCGCGACAGGTCTGGCGCAGTGCGCGGAACTGGTGTGGCAGTTGCGCGGTCAGGCCGAGGCGCGTCAGGTCGAGGGTGTGAACCTGGCGCTGCAGCACAATATCGGGCTCGGCGGCGCGGCCGTGGTGACCCTGTACGAGAAGGTGAGCTGAGCATGGCCATCGATCCGGGCATTGTCGGTACCGAATTCCCGCCGACCACACTGACTCTCGATGCGGGGCGACTGCGCTTCTTCGCCAAGGCGATCGGCGAACAGAACCCGATCTACACCGATGCCGACGCCGCGAAGGCCGCCGGTTACGCCGATCTGCCTGCCCCGCCGACCTTCCTGTTCTCCATCGAACTCGAAGACCCGGACCCGTTCGCCTTCGTCGCCGCAGCGGGGATCGATATGCGATTCGTGCTGCACGGTGAGCAGACCTTCACCTACCACTCGACCGCCGTAGCCGGTGACGTCCTGACCGCCCGGCCGCGCATCACCGACGTCTACAGCAAGAAGGGCGGCGCGCTCGAATTCCTGGTCAAGGAAACCGCCGTCACCCGCGCGGACGGGTCCCCGGTGGCGGACCTGAGATCCGTGATCGTCATCCGGAATCCAGGAGCAGGAAAATGACCACACTGGAATCGGTCGAGGTCGGTACCGAACTGCCGCCCTTGCGGATTCGGCCCATCTCGCGCACCACGCTCGCGCTGTTCGCGGGCGCCTCGGGTGATCACAATCCGATGCACATCGATCTCGATGTCGCCAAGTCCGCGGGACTCGACGACGTCTTCGCGCACGGCATGCTGTCCATGGCGTACCTCGGCCGTCTGCTCACCAATTGGGTTCCGCAGCAGTCGATCCGGACCTACAGCGTACGCTTCGCCGCCATCACGCCGGTGCACGGTAAGCCCACCGCCACCGGCACCGTCACCGCGATCGAGGAGGTGGACGGCGAACGCCGCGCCACCCTCGCGCTCACCGTCACCCTCGACGACGGCACGGTCACCCTCGCCGGCGACGCCGTCGTCGCCCTCTGAGCTCTATCAATCACACTGAAAGGTTTGTCTCCCATGGGAACTCTTGACGGCAAGGTCGCCATTGTCTCCGGATCCGGCCGCGGCATCGGCCGTGAGATCGCGCTGAAGCTCGCCTCCGAGGGCGCCAGGGTCGTGGTCAACGACCTCGATGCCGATCCGGCCAAGGAAACCGTCGCGGCCATCGAAGCCGCAGGCGGCCAGGCGGTTTCATGTGTCGGCAGTGTCACCGACGCCGATTTCGGCGAGCGTTTCGTGCAGGCCGCCGTCGACAACTTCGGCGGGCTGGACATCATCATCAACAACGCCGGCTACACCTGGGATTCGGTCATCCAGAAGATGACCGATGAGCAGTGGGACGCCATTCTCGACGTACACCTCAAGGCTCCGTTCCGGATTCTGCGTGCCGCGCAGCCGGTCATCGCCGCTGCCGTCAAGAAGGCGAAGGCGGCGGGGGAGCCGATCCCGTGCCGCAAGGTCGTGAACATCTCCTCCATGGCCGGCACCGGAGGCAATGCGGGACAGGCCAATTACTCCTCCGCCAAGGCGGGCATCACCGGTCTGACCAAGACCCTGGCCAAGGAGTGGGGCCGCTACAACGTCACCGTGAACACGGTCGCCTTCGGCCTGATCAAGACCCGGCTCACCGAGGCCCCCGCGGGTGGCGACAGCACCATCGATATCGAGGGCAAGACCCTCAAGGTCGGCGTGAACCCGGATCTGCTCGCCGCCATGGAGCAGATGGTCCCGCTCGGCCGCGCGGGCACCCCGGCCGAGGCCGCGGGCGCGGTCTACCTGTTCTGCCTGCCCGAATCCAACTACGTCAGCGCGCAGACTCTGCTCTGCGGCGGCGGCTTCAATATCTAGGACGGAATTACGTGACCACCCCTGTGTACCGCTCGCCCTGGATCGATGACGAGATCACCGCCCTGAAGGATATGGCGACCAAGTTCTTCGAGGCCGAATTGCTGCCGCACCACGAGCGATTCGCGGCCCAGAAGTACGTCGATCGCGAATTCTGGAACAAGGCGGGCGATCTCGGACTGCTCTGCGCCTCCATTCCGGAGGAGTACGGCGGTGGCGGCGGCACCTACGCCCACGATTTCGCCATCTTCGACGCCCAATACGGGCTCGGGGACACCGGTTTCGGCAATATGGTGCACAGCGGGCTGGTCGCGCACTATCTCCTCGCCTACGGCACCGAGGAGCAGAAGCGGCGCTGGCTGCCAGGTATGGCAAGCGGTGCGATCGTCGGCGCCATCGCCATGACCGAACCCGGCGCGGGCTCCGACCTGAAAGCCTTGCGCACCAACGCGGTTCGCGACGGTGGGCACTATCGGCTCAATGGCGCGAAGACCTTCATCTCCAATGGCAAGCACGCCGATCTGGTGATCGTGGTGGCCAAAACCGATCCGGCCGCCGGCGCGAAGGGCATTTCGCTGCTGGTGGTCGAGACCGCCCACGCCGAGGGATATCGCGTCGGCCGACTGCTCGACAAGGTCGGTATGAAGGGCCAGGACACCGCCGAACTCTTCTTCGACGATGTGCGCGTTCCGGTTTCGCACCGGCTCGGCGACGAGGGTGCGGGATTCGGCTACCTCATGAAGCAGCTCGCGCACGAGCGCCTGATCGTCGGAGTCTGCGCGGCGGCGGCGACTCAGGCCGCCGTCCGGCTGACGGTGCACTACACCAAGGAGCGGCGGGCCTTCGGTGCCCCGCTGTTCGATATGCAGAACACCCGTTTCGAACTCGCCGAATGCGCCACCCTCGCACAGGTATCGCGCGTCTTCGTCGACAACTGCATCGAACGCCATCTGCGCGGTGAGCTCGACGGCGCGACCGCCTCCATGGCAAAGGCGTACACCACCGATATCCAGGGGCAGGTCGTCGACCGCTGCGTCCAGCTCTTCGGCGGCTACGGCTACATGCTCGAGTACCCGATCGCCCGCATGTACGCCGACGCCCGCGTCCAGCGCATCTACGCGGGCGCCAATGAAGTGATGAAGGAACTCATCGCCCGTTCGCTCTGAACGCGGCAGCCGGATGAGTGACAGCACCTACCAGTAGAGGAACGGTATGGCCAGCGGCCCGGAGACGACCATCGTCATCGGCCCGGCCCGTGGCACCCGCCCGGCCAATCGGCGCGAGCTGATCGTCCGGGCGGCCTCGGAACTGTTCTATCGCAAGGGTTATGCCACCGTCGGCATGGGCGAGGTCGCCGCGGCGGTGGCCATCGGGCCGTCCGCGCTCTACCGCCACTTCCGCGGTAAACAGGATTTGCTCGCCACCGTGGTCGGCGATGCCCTGACTACCATCGAGGCCGCGCTCGCGATGACCGCCGCGAACGATATCGGCGCGAGCCTCGCCGCCGCGTCGATCGCGCACCGTCCGGTCGGCGTGCTGTGGCGGCGTGAGGCCCGGCATCTGTCCGCGGAGCACCGAGCCGCCTTCCGGACTCTCACGCATCGGATCATCGAGCGTCTTGTCGAACTGGTCCACGAGCGCCGCCCCGAGTTGAACGCGGCCGAGGCGGACCTGCTCGCCCGCTGCGGGCTGGCAGTGGCCAATAGCGTGTCCTTCCACAGTCTGTCGCTGCCCGAACCCGGATTCGCCGCGCTGCTGGACGAACTCGTCTCGGTGGCGGTCGACGCACCGATCGTGCTGCCCGAGGCGGTCGCGAATCATGCCGGGCAAGCACGGCTTTCGATGACCAGATCGCGTCGCGAGGCGATTATCGCCGAGGCGGCGCGGCTCTTCGCGCGCCAGGGGTTCACCGGTGTGAGCATGGACGATATCGGTGAGGCCGTCGGCATCACCGGGCCCAGCGTTTACAACCACTTCCCCGGCAAGACGGACATCCTGCTGGCCGTGGTGTTCCGGGGCAACGAATGGCTGCGCATGGATATGAGCCGCGCCTTCGCCCGGGCCGCCGATGCCGGTGACGGACTGGACCGATTGCTGCGCAGCTATGGCGGCTTTGTCGCCGAGAACCCCGATCTGGTCCAGATCCTCGTCTCGGAAACCCTGCATCTGCCCGACGCCGATCGGCACCGCGCCCGGGTCGCGCAGCACTCGTACATCGCCGAATGGGTGGGTCTCGCCCGCCGGGTGCATCCGGACTGGGATCCGATCACCGCCCGCATCCGGGTGCAGGCCGCGCAGACGGTACTGAACGAACTCGCCCTGACCACCCGCATTCGCGAGGTGCCGGGTGCGGACGCGGCGGTGCTGGCCGTCGGCGCAGATTTGCTCGCGATTCGATAGCCGATGAGCGTTGAAGTGATGCAGATCATATAGTGGAAAACCGTCCTATAACCGACCGAAAGTTTGTTCAGCAGTGCGGGTTTCGAGTCGTTTGACGTAGATCACTGCCATTTTCGGGCTCTTATGGACTTCTCAGCTACTCATCGGTAACTGCCTTGTTGGACACTTGACTAGGAAGCTTCACAAGCCTCCCGCTGCTGATAGGAGCAGCGTCCGCGCGACGAAAGCAACGATGTCATGAAGTTCAGCAAAGCTGCCGCGACCTCGGCCATGGTCATCGCGGCTCTCGGTATCTCCGCCGGCGCTGTGCATGCCGCCCCGGCCCCCGCACCCGCGATCCCGGGCGTCTCCGACATCGTGAACGGCGTCAACCAGACGATCGATCAGCTGGTCCCGTCCATTCACTGGAATGCCGAGATCCAGGGTGATTCGGTGGTGCTGACCACCGATGCCGGCTCGCTGACCACGGTGGACGACCAGTTCCGGATGCTCGACAACAAGGGCGGTCTGGTGACCGCCTTCCCGCTCAGCTTCATCAAGGACGGCCTGCGGTATCCGATCGAGGCCGCCATCGACGGCCTGCGTGCCACGCTGACCCCGATTCTGGATCCGGCCGCCGCCCGCGCGGTCGATCTGCCGGTCCATGAGGTCGTGCAGCAGAAGGCCTTCGACGACGCCGTCGGCGCGGCCGGTGCGCAGTTCGGCGTCATCACCGCGATCGGCACCATGGTCGGCACTCTGGTCGGCGCGATCGGCGGCTGTGCCCTGGGCGCGTTCCTCGGTACTCCCGTACTACTGCCGGGCTGGATCGGTGGCTGCATCACCGGCGCGCTGATCGGAATCCCGCTCGGCGCCGCGGCGGGTCTGGTCCTGACCGGCGTTCCGGCCGCGATCGTCGTCGGCATCGGTTTCTTCCAGAGAATCAACGATCCCGCCAACCAGTAGCCGTTATACCTCGGCAAACTGTGGGCCCGTCACCACCTAACCGGTGGTGGCGGGCCCTTTTCCTGCGCTGATGAGTCGACTCATTCCTGTGAAAAAGACCTGCTGCACGTTAAACGTAACGAAAACCGGCTCACTGACTCCATACCGCTATGGGACGGCAACATCACGGAAACATCACGGAACGACTCTTGTCTCGGGTGCTCGACGAGAACCCGCACTCCTCGAAACGAGGTAGTGCGTCCGCTGCAGAAAGCGACGAAAAGTTATGCGCTTCAAGAAGTTCGCCGCCACCTCGGCCCTGGTCATCGCGGCTCTCGGTGTCTCTGCCGGCACGAGCTACGCGGACGTTGCGCCGGCTCCGGCCGCCGCGACCGCGATTCACTATGACACCAAGATCGAGGGCTCGTCGGTCGTTCTGAAGACCGATATCGGCTCGCTGACCACAGACGACGGTCAGCTCCAGGTGCGCGATCCCCAGGGCGGTGTGGTTACCGCGGTTCCGCTGAACTTCGTCAAGAACGGCCAGCTCTTCCCGGTCGCGGCGCAGATCGACGGCAATACCGCCACCCTGACCCCGAACACCGATCCGGCCGCCGCGCTGCCGCTCGATCCGGCCGCCCCGCTCATCAAGCCGGTCGACGCCACCGCGAACCCCAACTTCAACCAGGCGCTGAGCAACCTGTCCAGCACGGTCTCCGTGGGTGTCGCGATCGGTAGCCTCATCGGCACCGTGATCGGCGCGGGCATCGGTTGCCTCGCGGGTGGTCTGATCCTCGGCGCGGGCGCCACGGTTGCCACCATCGGCACCCTGACCGTTCCGGGCGCCATCGGCGGCTGCCTGGTCACCGGTGCGGCCGCGGCCGCCATCGGCCTGGTCGCGGGCACCATCTTCATCGGTGGACCCGTCGTCGCCGTCGGCCTGTTCCAGTTCTTCACCGATCTGGCCACCCCGCCGGCCCCGGCTGCTCCGACCAGCTAGTAGCACTCAGCCACAACAGACTTCGGGCCGGATCGCAGCTGCGATCCGGCCCGAAGTCTGCTGCGAAGCAGTGTTTGCTACGACCCGACCTGGCACACCCCGTTGAGGATGGTGGAGGCATTGCCGACGCTGGCGACATCGCCATTGGTCAGCGCGTGCGCGTAGTTGGCGATGGCCTGCTGCTCCTGGCCGCTGGCGTCGATGGCGAGCAACTGGTCCGAAATGGACTGCGTCAGAGCCGCGTCCGGGCCGAGGCTGCGGTTGTTGTTGATCACGTCGCTGGCCTGGTTGCAGGCGGGGGACATGGCGCTGGCGGTGCCGGTGGGCAGCACCAGCAGGGCGCCGACAGCGGCAGCGGCCAGCAAAGTGGAGGGCAGGATCTTGCGCATTCGTTTCACTCCCAAAACTCGTGTGCGTGTATGCCACCCCGAGTTTGCCTGATGGTCAGGAGAAAACAACCACGGCCCCGCGAAAAAGTCTGCGAGGCCGGGTATTTGCGTGTGTTCGACTAGCGTGGTTTGCGCTGCAGCAGGGAGTCGCGGATCAGGATGCCGGCGATGGCGACGGCGAATCCGACCAGGTAGATGTCCTCGATCTTGCCCTTGTGGTTACCGATCAGCATGGCGAGCAGAATGACGACGACAACCCAACCGGCGGCGCGGAAGGTGCGACGCGACTCGCCGCTCCAGCCCCATGCGGCGGACGGAACCTCGGCGGTGTCGACCGTGGTGACGACTCCGGCGCTGTGGGCGGATTCCAGTTCCGTGGCGGCCACTTTCGCTCCTTATAGGGCTCGAATCGAATGCTGGCCCTTATCGTGACATACGACCCAGTGTCGTAGCCAGCAGGGTGGCGGCACAGCGGGTCGTTTTCGGGGCAGGGGAGAATGGGGCGCGTGTCCGACGTCGTGAAAGTTCTGCTGCTGGGCAGCACCGGTTCGATTGGTACCCAGGCACTGGAGGTGATCGCCGCCAACCCCGACCGCTTCGAAGTGGTCGGATTGGCCGCGCGCGGTGGCAATACCGAACTGCTCGCACAGCAGATCGCGGCCACCGGGACCCGCAATGTGGCGGTGGCCGACGAAGCGGCCGCCGCGAAACTGGGTGTGTCACTTGCCGGTCCGGAGGCGGCCACGGAGCTGGTCCGCCGCACCGATGCGGACGTGGTGCTCAACGCACTGGTCGGCTCGCTGGGTTTGGCGCCGACGCTGGAGACCCTGCATTCGGGGCGGCGGCTCGCGCTGGCCAATAAAGAGTCGCTGGTCGCGGGCGGCTCGCTCGTCACCCGGGCCGCCAAGCCCGGACAGATCGTGCCGGTGGACTCCGAACATTCGGCCATGGCGCAGTGCCTGCGCGGCGGCCGCGCGGACGAGGTGGCCGCGATTGTGCTCACCGCCTCGGGCGGCCCGTTCCGCGGCTGGACCGCCGAGATGCTGGAGTCGGTGAATCCGGCTGAGGCCAAGACACATCCGACCTGGTCCATGGGACCGATGAACACACTGAACTCGGCCTCGCTGGTGAACAAGGGCCTCGAGCTGATCGAGACGCACCTGCTGTTCGGCGTGCCCTACGACAATATCGACGTGACCGTGCACCCCCAGTCGATCGTGCACTCCATGGTCACCTTCGTCGACGGCTCCACCCTCGCCCAGGCCAGCCCGCCGGATATGAAGCTGCCCATCGCGCTCGCGCTGGGCTGGCCGGACCGGGTGCCGGGCGCGGCGGCCGCCTGCGACTTCGGGACCGCCTCGACCTGGACCTTCGAACCGGTGGACGACGAGGTTTTCCCGGCGGTCGAACTGGCGCGCCAGGCCGGTAAGGCGGGCGGCTGCGTGACCGCCACCTACAACGCCGCCAACGAGATCGCGGTGCAGGCCTTCCTCGACGGGGTGATCCGATTCCCCGAGATCGTGCGCACCGTGGCGCGGGTCGTAGAGTCTGCCGACCGGTGGACCGCGGAACCCAGTACCTTGGACGAGGTGCTCGCGGCCGATACGTGGGCGCGAGAGACGGCGCGCACGATCGTGCGCGGCTGACTTCAGGAGGGTTCGGAACCGCATGGTCTACGCGATCGGCTTCGCACTGTTCGCCCTCGGTATCACCGTATCGGTCGCACTGCACGAATGCGGCCACATGTGGGCGGCGCAGGCGACCGGTATGAAGGTGCGCCGCTACTTCGTCGGCTTCGGCCCGAAGGTGTGGTCGTTCCGCCGGGGTGAAACCGAATACGGCCTCAAAGCGTTGCCGCTGGGCGGTTTCTGCGATATCGCCGGTATGACGGCGCTCGATGAGCTCGAGCCCGAAGAGCTGGACCGCGCCATGTACCGGCAGAAGACTTGGAAGCGCATGGTCGTCATGTTCGGCGGCATCGCGATGAACTTCCTGCTCGGCTTCCTGCTGATTCTGCTGCTCGCCGTGGTGTGGGGCCTGCCGCGCTTCGATCAGCCGCCGGCCACCCAGCTCGGCGCCATGAGCTGCGTCGCCAACCAGGCTGCCGACCAGTCGGTGCTGCCCTGCACCGGCGACGGTCCGGCCCAGCGGGCCGGATTGCAGCGCGGCGATATCGTGACCGCGGTCAACGGCACCTCGATCAAATCCTGGCAGGATTTCCGCGACCAGACCGAGAAGCAGACCGGCCCCTTCACCTACACCGTGAAGCGTGACGACAAGACCCTCACCATTCCGGTCACGCCCCAGATGGCGGTCACCTACCCGACCAAGGACGGCGCGCCGAAGTCGGTCGCCAAGGTCGGCGTCGGCCAGGACTTCTACAGCCCCGTCAAGCACAATGTCCTGTCCGCCATCCCCGCCTCGGTCGCGTTCACCGGCCAAATCGGTTACCGCACCGTGCAATCGCTGGCCCAGATGCCCGCCAAGGTCGTCGACCTCTGGCACGCCGTCACCGGTGGCGTCCGCGATCCGGAAACCCCCGTCTCGGTCTACGGCGCCAGCAAGATCGGCGGCGAAACCGCCCAGCACGGCCTCTGGTCCCTCTTCGTCCTGACCCTGGCCAGCCTGAACTTCTTCCTGGGCGCCTTCAACCTCCTACCCCTGCTTCCCCTCGACGGCGGCCACATGGCAGTGGTCATCTACGAAAAGATCCGTAACCTCTTCCGCGGCCGCAAGGGCCTCCCCGACGGCCCCCCGGTCGACTACCTGAAACTGCTACCCGCCACCTACGTGGTCGTAGTAATCGGCGGCGCCTACATGGTCCTCACCCTGGTCGCCGACATCGTCAACCCGGTCAAGCTCTTCCCCTGACGCACAACGCTTCTGACCGTCTGTGCCATTGATCCCGCGATGGCTGGTGATGTCCGCGGCCGTGGGTAGGGGTGTGCTGCGGGGCAGTCGTTGCGCTCGGGCGGGGAGCACTGTCTCCAAAGTTCCTGATGCAGTGGATGTCTCGTGGAGTCAAGGCGGTGCGACCAGCGTCGACAACCTCCAGATCCTGTGCGTGCTGATTCCGGCGATTCCGCGCCGATCAGATCGCCCGCCAGTACTACGGTGCCGCAAGTGCAACCCGCAAAAGGCTCCTGAATCTGACCCGTTCGGATCTGACAGGTGCTGGATAGGGGTAAATCGCCGCATATCGACAGCTGTAACTTCGCAAATCGACACTCAAACCCCTCGCAGATCGATACCTTCTCCGCCGCAGATCGATTATTTCGGATACGATGACACCCATGTCAGCTCGGAATCTGATTGTCAGGCGAGCGTCCAGCGCAGTACGTGAGGCGCTCGGGGACACACGAGTTGTACTCATCAACGGCGCCCGTCAGGTTGGCAAGAGCACCCTTGCCAGAACTGTCGCGGGTGAGCGGGTGGCAGAGTGGCGTGATCTGGACCGCCCGCTCGATAGGGAGTCGGCTGACACGGACCCGATCGGGTTCATCGAATCCGATGACGGTCTGATGGTCATCGATGAGATTCAGCGTGTTCCGGAGCTGTTGCTGGCGATCAAATCCGAAGTGGATGCCGATCCGAGGCCAGGCCGGTTCTTACTGACCGGATCGTCGCGCCTGCTAGGGCTACGCGACCTGCCGGACACACTTGCCGGTCGTATGGAAACGATCGAGCTGTGGCCCTTTTCTCAAGGTGAGATCGACAGCACGCCGGATGAGTTCGTCGACGCGGTCTTTCGGCTGGGCCCGAACATCCGGCACACCTCTGAGGTGACTCGGGCCGAATACTCGGAACGTGTTGTCCGGGGCGGGTTACCAGAGGCCGTCGCACGGACCGATCCACGCCGCAGAGGCCGATTCATCGACAACTATGTTCAGAATCTGATCGATCGTGATGTGCGGCAACTGGTCGAGATCGAGCGCGCGCCACAGTTGGCGACCCTGATTCGACTGCTCGCGGCACGCTCCGGCACGCTCGTGGCGGCCGGCAGTCTGGAGCGTGAACTGGAGCTGTCTCGAGTGACTGTTCAGCGATACATGCGCCTGCTCGAGGAGATCTTCCTGATCAAGCGAATCCCCGGTTGGTCGCGGAATCTCGGTACGCGTGCGACTGCGGCTCCGAAGCTGGTGTTCGTCGATTCCGGAGTGGCCGCGCGCATGCTCGCGGCTGATGCTCACTCGCTTCGCCGCCCGGACGGCCCATTCGGGCCGCTGTTGGAAGGGTTTGTTATTTCGGAGCTGGCGCGGCAATTGACCTGGTCGGAGACGCTCGCTGATCTCTATCACTACCGTGATCAGAACAAATCCGAGGTGGATATTGTGCTCGAGGATCGGGGTGGGCGCGTCGTGGGAATCGAAGTCAAAGCCGCGTCCACCGTTCGGTCAGAGGACTTTCGGGGTCTGAAGAACCTGGAGCAACGTCTCGGGGATGACCTTCTTGCCGGGATCGTTCTGTACACGGGCAGTCAAACTCTGCCGTTCGGACCGAAACTTCGAGCAGTGCCGCTGAGTGCGCTGTGGCAGGTTTCCAGCTGAGTAAGACCAGCTCGCTTGATCGGGTCAGGCCCTCGGCTCATTCAGCAGTTGACGGCAGAGGCGGTCTGCGCGGCGGGTGGTTTCGGGCTGGCGGAATTCGGGAGTCAGTGAAAGTACCTGGGCGCAGGCTGTTTCCAGGTCGATCAGGTGGCCGATGGAGACGAAGAGCGGTTTGACGTCGGTGCGAGTGCGCAGGGCGCGGCCCACCGGGTCGCCGTCGATGGTGATCTCGGTGGACGAACCGCGCTCCGGGCCGGGCATCTCGTAGTCGCCCCAGGCGTTCTTGGCCACCCCGATCGTCGGAACTCCGGTCAGCAGACCGATGTGGCAGGCGAAGCCGAAGCGTCGGGGGTGGGCCAGGCCCTGACTGTCGGCGATGAGGAGATCCGGTGTGATGGTGAGGTTTTCGAGAGCTGTCAGGGTGGTGGGGAGTTCCCGGAAGGCCAGCAGGCCGGGGACGTACGGAAAGTCGGTGGTGCCCCGGGCGGTCGCGATGTCGACGGTCTCCAGGGTTTCGGCGTCGAGCACCACGATGGCGGCGACCACGGTGCCGTCCTCGTCGTAGGCCGAGTCCAGCCCCGCTACCGTGCGGAAATGGGGTGGTCGCGGATTCGCGGTGCTGACCCGTTTACGCAATCGATCTTGAAGTGCGATCGCCTCCTCCGGGTTGCGAGGCCAGGGATCGGTGTTCGCTACCTTCACAACGCGCAACGTATACCTTCACGCCATCTACAACGAATAAGAAGGGCAGGCCCCGGCCGATTCCCGGCTGAGTGCCCGGCGCGGGTACCGTTGTCGCCGCCGTCACAGGGCGACCGGTCTCCGAGCCTCGGTAAGCTCGGAACCGGAACGGGTGAGGACAAGACGAAAGCAGGCGACCGATCGTGAGCAGTGCCATCACATTGGGGATGCCGTCCGCACCGGCGGCCGTCCTCGCACCACGGCGTAAGACCCGCCAGTTGATGGTGGGCAAGGTCGGCGTCGGTAGTGAGTTCCCCATCTCGGTGCAGTCCATGACCACCACAAAGACCCACGACATCAATGCGACGCTGCAGCAGATCGCGGAACTGACCGCGTCCGGCTGCGACATCGTGCGTGTGGCCTGTCCCACGCAGGAGGACGCGGAAGCGCTCCCCATCATCGCCAAGAAGTCGAAGATCCCGGTGATCGCCGATATCCACTTCCAGCCCAAGTACATCTTCGCGGCCATCGACGCCGGATGTGCTGCGGTGCGCGTGAATCCGGGCAATATCAAGGAATTCGACGGCCGCGTCAAAGAGGTCGCCAAGGCGGCCGGCGCCGCCGGCATCCCGATCCGCATCGGCGTGAACGCGGGCTCGCTCGACAAGCGCATGATGGAGAAGTACGGCAAGGCCACCCCCGAGGCGCTGGTGGAGTCGGCGCTGTGGGAGGCGGGGCTGTTCGAGGAGCACGGTTTCGGCAATATCAAGATCTCGGTCAAGCACAATGACCCGGTCGTCATGGTCGAGGCCTACCGTCAGCTCGCCGCCGTCTGCGACTACCCGCTGCACCTGGGCGTCACCGAGGCCGGTCCGGCCTTCCAGGGCACCATCAAGTCCGCGGTCGCGTTCGGCGCGCTGCTTTCCGAAGGCATCGGCGATACGATCCGCGTCTCGCTCTCGGCCCCGCCCGCCGAGGAGATCAAGGTCGGTGACCGCATTCTGCAGTCGCTGAACCTGCGTCCCCGCAAGCTCGAGATCGTCTCCTGCCCCTCGTGTGGTCGCGCCCAGGTGGACGTCTACACCCTTGCCGACCAGGTCACCGCCGGTCTGGACGGCCTGGAGGTGCCGCTGCGCGTGGCCGTCATGGGCTGCGTCGTCAACGGTCCCGGTGAGGCGCGCGAGGCCGATCTCGGTGTGGCCTCCGGTAATGGCAAGGGCCAGATCTTCGTCAAGGGTGAGGTCATCAAGACCGTGCCCGAACACCTGATCGTCGAGACCCTGATCGAGGAAGCCCTGCGACTGGCCGAGGAGATGGGTGAGGCCGCCGGCAGCGGTTCGCCGGTTGTCAGCGCGGGATAAACGACTGGTCGGCGTGCGGTCCGGCGCAATAGTGCGGCACGTTCTCGGAAATTCTGGCAGGCTGTGAACGTGCGGAGTGTGCTGGAGCCGACTCGCCGGGGCAAAGCCTCCGGCGCTCAACAGCTCGCGAACCGCGATCTGACACAGGTTTTGCGCGTACTCGACACCGATCCGGTGGCGAGTTGCATGGTCGCGGCGCGGTTGCAGGACTACGGTCTGGATGCGCGCGGCGCCTACGGGGAACTGTGGAGTCGCGGCGGCCCCGAGGCGTCGCTATGTTTCTCGGGCGCGAATCTGGTACCGCTGCGCGGCAATAGAGCCGATCTACGTGCCTTCGCCGAGCGTGCGGTCCGCGGGCCGCGGGTGTGCTCCTCGGTGGTGGGCCGCCGGGAGCTCGCACTGCCGCTGTGGGAGTTGCTCTCCGATCAGTGGGGTCCGGCCCGGGATCTGCGCGCCGATCAACCGCTGCTGGCCATGGAGAAGACGGCCGCCATCGCGCCGGATCTGCGCGTCCGCCGGGTGCGCCCGGAGGAACTCGACCGCTATCTTGTTGCCGCCGTTGCCATGTTCACCGAGGAGATCGGTGTCGATCCCCGCGCGGGAGACGGCGGCCGGGGTTATCGCCGCCGGGTGGCGGGCCTCATCGAATCCGGCCGTGCCTGGGCGCGATTCGAGGACGGCGAGGTGATCTTCAAGGCCGAGGTGGGCGCCATGTCGCGGCGTACCGGCCAGATCCAGGGTGTATGGGTGCATCCGGAGCATCGCGGGACCGGTGTGGGCACCGCCGGCACGGCCGCGGTGGCGAATGTGGTGGTGGCCTCCGGTCGCACCGCGAGCCTGTATGTGAACTGCTACAACGAGGTTGCGCGGGCCGCGTATGCGAAGGTCGGGTTCCGGCAGATCGCGACATTCGCGACAGTGCTGCTGGACTGATACCACAGGATCGATGCGCTGTTCGCTGTTCGCCGCACACCGTCAGTGATCCTCAGCTCTGTGAAGTCTCCGTGAAATCCTTTCCGGCCCAGTGTGTCGCGCATGTTTGCCAGTAGTTGGCTCTACGATCTGTGCCGATGTCCACACGGGTCTTCACCATGCTGATCGCCGCCGCGGTGTCGGTTGCCGCAGTGGGTTGCTCCTCGGGACCACAGGGTCCCGCGCAGGCCGCCGATGCCTTCCTGTCCGCCTTCGCCGACCACGATGTGCAGGCGGCCGCCGACCTCACCACCCAACCCGAAAAGGCCGGTCCCGCACTGGCTTCCGCCTGGGATCAATTGCAGGCCGAGAAGCTGACGGCCACCTCCGGCGATACCCGGGTCACCGGCGATACCGCGATCGTCGACTACACCTACGAGTGGAAACTGCCCAAGGATCGCGTCTGGAACTACCGCGGACAGCTTCAAATGGGCCGCACGGAGGGCCGCTGGTCGGTGCGCTGGACGTCTGCTGACATCCATCCGCAGCTCGGCGATACCCAGACGCTGCAATTGCGTGCGCTGCCCGCGCCGCGCGCTCGGGTGAACGAACGCTCGGGCAGCGATGTGCTGGTGCCGGGCGCGATCTACCGCGTCAATTTCACTCGCACCGCCGCCTCCGATCCGGTTGCGGTCTCCAATGCGCTGTCGCGAGCGCTGCGGCAGTTCGATGAGCGGCTCACCGCCGACGCGATTCTCACCGCCGCCCGCAAGGCCGACGGCGTCTACAACGTCGCCGTCCTGTCGGAGTGGGAGTACCAGGAGGTGAGCTCGGAGCTGGTCGGCCTGCCCGGTGTCACCTTCGGCCGCCAGTGGGATCTGGTCCCCACCGACCGGCATTTCGCCCCGGACCTGCTCGCGCAGATTCGCAAGACGGTGATCGACGAGGTGGACGGCAAGGCCGGCTGGAATGTGGTCACCGTCAATTCCAACGGCGCCGATACCGATGTGCTGAAAGAGGTCGATCCGCAAACCTCCCCGTCGTTCTCGCTGAGCGTCGACCGCAATATCCAGAATGCCGCGCAGCACGCCGTGGACGCGCGCGAGGACCAGGCCATGATGGTGGTGATCCAGCCGTCCACCGGTGCGGTGCTTGCCATTGCGCAGAACGCGGCCGCCGATACCGACGGCCCCCTCGCCGCGTCCGGTCTCTATCCGCCGGGTTCCACCTTCAAGACGGTCACGGCCGCCGCCGCGATAAAGGCGGGGCACATCACGCCGGACACGGTGGTGCCCTGTCCGGGCCGGATTGTGGTGGGGGAGCGGACCATTCCCAACTACGACTTCTTCTCACTCGGTGATGTTCCGGTGTCGACCGCCTATGAGCGCTCCTGCAATACCGCGTTCGCGAAGATCGCCTCGGAGCTGTCCGGCGATGATCTGCGGACGGCCGCGTCGACGCTGGGTCTGGGTCTGGACTATTCGGTGGTCGGTCTGCCCACGGTCTCCGGTTCGGTGCCGCACGACGATGATCTGGTCCAGCGTGCCGAGGACGGCATCGGTCAGGGCAAGGTGCTGGCGAGCCCGTTCGGTATGGCCATGGTGGCGGCCTCGGTGGCGCGCGGTTCGGTGCCGGTGCCGTATCTGATCTCCGGTCATCCGACGCAGGTCTCCGGCGATCATCCGGAGCTGTCGGCCGATGTGGTGAACGGATTGCGGCTGATGATGCGCAAGGTGGTGCTCGGCGGTACGGCCGAGCGCATCGCGGATCAGGGTGAGGTCTACGGCAAGACCGGTGAGGCGGAGGTGGACGGCGGTTCGCACGCCTGGTTCATCGGCTACCGCGGGGATATGGCCTTCGCGACCCTGGTGGTGCGCGGCGGCAGTTCCGACAATGCGGTGGCGGTGACCCGCGATATGCTCACCGCCCTGCCGTCGGGGTACTGAGAGAGTCTCCGGCGGGCTGGGACTTCAGCGGTAGACGGGAACCTGTGCGAGATGGACACAGGCCAGCGGCTGGATTTCCCCCGAGGCGGGATCGGCGATGTAGTGCTGCTGGGTGAGCGTGCGCGCGGCGGGCGGTCCGACGCTGGAGGCGTCGCCGAGGATTTCGGTGACGCCGGCGCCGGCGAGGATCATGCCGGCGGTGGTGATGAGCAAAAGGGCCGAACGCTTCATGGTCCAACTCCCTTGTTTAGGGGGATGAGTGGGCGCCCCGAAAGGTCAGTTTCGGATAACCGGTGCTCATTAGGGTTGGCTGATTGTTTGCCACCGTAAGGAACGGTAATCCGACAGTCCTGTTCGACGCAACCCGCAGGTGTGATCCCGCACACTTATCGAAGTAAAGTGCCGCAGGTCACGAATGGTCGGACGCAATAGAAGTTGTTCAGTTCTCCCGCTGCATGGTTGATGCCAGATGATGCTGCAGCGGTTGCTCGACCGCCGCCATGCGCAAGGTATAGCTGAGGGTGTCACCGGCCAGCGTGATCGTGCGGCCGAGTGCGGTCACCGCTTTTGCGCTGCTGCTGAGCCCGATCGAGGTGGAGTCCAGCTCGATGCGCAGGCCCTCGTCATCGGCGATGAGACTGCCCTCGCAGATCTCGGTGATGCCGGTCGGATGCGCGAGAATCAATTCGACCCGATCTTCGGGGAGCGCGCGCAGATATCCGGTCTCACTGTGCATGGGACGCCCGTCGTCGGCGGCGCGAGTGCGCTGCCGATAGGTGAGGAAGGCGCGGCCTACATGGCCGAAGTGCACTTCCTCCAGATACTCGAAATTATTGATGGTCGGATATTCGCCCTGTCCGCGTCCGCGCCAGGTTCCCAGCAGCGGTGCGAGATGAGCGATATCCGGATGGGGCGCGACGGGTGACTGGGGTTCGAGCACGGCGGCCAGCATAGTGCGCTCCGCAACCTCCGGCGCGCGCCCGACGCGCCGGAGGTCGGGTATTTGGCGAAAGGGGGCTGGATGGGGGGATTGTGTTGTGGCCATTGGGGGTACGAGATTCGGACATCTCACACAAAGGGGTCAGCGGCGGCTGGCTCGCCGGTAACCGTAGGCCGCGGGAACCGCGAAAACGATGATCATGCCCAGCGACCAGGCGATGGTGAGCAGGAGCGGACGAGCCAGCGCACCGCCCTCCGCGAGCGAGCGCATGGTGTCCACCGCGACGGACATGGGCTGGTTGCGCACCACCGGCTGAATCCAATTCGGATACGCGCCGAGCGGGACGAAGCCGGTGCTGAAGAACATCAGCAGCGACGACAGCAGCGCGACGCCCTCCACCAGTGTGGATTTGGCGGTGAAGACCGCGATCGCGGTGACCATGGTGGCGAAGGCCAATCCGAACAGCACCGGCAACCACAGGAAGGCGAAGGCGGCCAGCGGTCCCTGATGAAATCGGAAGCCCAGCAGCATGGCGAAGCCGATGATCACGACGGTGCCGCAGAAGATGCGGCAGCCCTCGGCCAGAATGCGCGCGGCCAGCCCGGAGCCGCGATGCACCGGCAGCACCCAGAACCGGGCCAGCAGTCCGGCATCGCGTTCGCGCCCGAGCATGACGCCGCTGGCGACGGTGCCCGACAGCGCGCCCACCAGCGTCACCATCGGCACCGATCCGTAGAGGGCGCTGTGGCCGGAGAACTTCTGGATCTGGCTGCCCACAACGATATTGAGCATCATCAGCAGCAGGCACGGGACGATCAGGGTTTCGAGCAGGGTGATGGGGTCGCGTCCCCAGCGCAGCAGTAGCCGCTGGGTCTGAATCCAGGTGTGGCGCAGCAGCGCCGGGGCCGAGGATTCGGGCGGGCGGAGGGTGTCGGCGTCGGTGTGTTCGGCGAGGGTGGCCATGTCACGACCTCTTCATATTCAGCCGGACGGTGCAGATCAGTGAGAACACGATGATCGCGGCCGCCCAGAGCAGCGGTGGTGTCATGAGCGACCAGGTCACCTCGCCCGCATTCCCGCGGGTATCGCCGCCGAGCGCGCGCAGCCCGTAGGCGAATTGTGAAACGGGTTGATTGCGCACGAAAGCCTGTACCCAGTGCGGGAATTGGCTCGCCGGTGCGAGTCCGGTGGAGAGCATGCCCAGGATCAGCGGCGGCAGCACCAGCATCTGGGTGGTGGCCTCCGGACTCTTGGTCACGGTGCCGATGACATCCGCACCGATGCTGAAGGCGATGCCGATGAGCGTGGCGAACAGTAGGAATCCCACCGTGTGCGAGGCGGGGCCGTGGAACCGGAAGCCGATCACGTACACACTCACCACAGCGGAGGCGAGCCCCACGAGCATGCGAAAGAGATTGGCGGCCATACGTGCCGCGGTGGGAATGAGCGGATGCATCGGCATGGCATCGAAGCGCCGATCCAGTCCGGAGACCATATCGGTGGCGGCGCGGAAGGCGGCGGAGATGGCGGTGAACGCGGCCGCCTGCAGCATGACGATGGGTGTCATGAACTGCGCATAGGAGCTGAATCCCGTTCCGGCGAAGGACATTACGCGGTTCAGCGGGATGTAGAAACTGATCGTGAAGGTAATCGGCGCGAGGACCGCGGTAATGATCTCCCCGGTCGTGATCGCGGGCACGATGAGCCGGATCGTCAGCACCCACCACTGTCGCAGGGTGTCGGGTGTGGCGCGAGCGCTGGTGAGCCAGACCGCGGGTGCGGCCGTCCCGGCGGTCACGACCGCACCCCTTCCGGGGCCACCAGTTCGGCCGGATGACCGGTGAGTTGCAGGAAGACCTCGTCGAGCGAGGGCCGGCGCAGGGCGATATCCACCAATTCCATTCCGGCGCTGTCGAGTCGGCGCAGCGCCTCGGCGAGGGTCTTCGCGCCTCCCGGTGCGGGAATGGACAATCGATCCGAATCCCCGGTCAGGGCAACACGAGTCGTATCCGGGACCAGATCGCCGAGGGCGGCGGCAATGGCGGGCAAATCCTCCGTGCGCAGCGATACGATCTCGCAGTAGCTGCCGCCGGTGCGGGCCTTGAGCTCATCGGGGGTGCCGCTGGCGATGACGACCCCGTGGTCGATGACGATGATCCGATCGCAGAGCGCATCGGCCTCCTCCAGATACTGCGTGGTGAGCAGCGTGGTGATGCCGTGCTTGCGGAATCCGCCGACCAGATCCCAGACCCCTTGGCGGCTACGGGGATCGAGCCCGGTGGTGGGTTCGTCGAGGAAGACCACCTCCGGCCGCACCACCAGTCCGCAGGCGATATCGATGCGCCGCCGCATACCGCCGGAGTAGGTGCCGACCCGGCGTTTCGCGGCGGCGGTGAGATCGAATTCGTCGATGAGCTCATCGGCGCGGGCGCGGGCGGCGCGCTTGCGCAACCCCATGAGCCGCCCGAACATGACGAGGTTCTCGTATCCGCTCAAGGCATCGTCGAGCGCGGCGAATTGGCCGGTCAGCATAATGCCGCGGCGCACCTCGGCGGCCTCGGCGACCACATCGTGCCCCGCGACCGAGGCATGCCCGGCATCGGGTGCGATGAGCGTGGAGAGGATATTGACGGTGGTGGTCTTCCCGGCGCCATTGGGTCCGAGAATGCCGAGTACTTCACCGGGTGCGGCGTGGAAGGTGATGCCGCGCAAGGCCTGTACCGCGCCGAAGGATTTCTCGACGCCTTCCACGATGACGCCGTCACCGGCTTCCGATGGCACCGCGCTGCTGGTTGTGGTCATGGTGTCCCTCCGAGGTTTTCGTCGAGGATGCGGGCGATCGCCGCGAGCGCATGGGGTGCGGTCAGTTCCTCGTGAGCGACTTCGATGTCGTGATTGGTGATGTCTCCGGTGATCCACGGTCGCCAGCCGGCGGGCCCGAAGATCTCCGAGGTGTCGACGGTGGCGCTGAAATACAGTGCGTCGCCGTGGAATACCGGCCGCTGATACCCGGTGCGGGTGCGGGCGGAGGCGTTGTAGGAGGCTGCCATGCGCTCGAGGGTGGCGGCGTCGATCAGTGAGATGCCGCCCATGCGTTCGCGAATGAGCTCGGCGGCTTCGTCGGCGGTGGCCTCGGCCGGGACGTCCTCGATGCCGAAGACCTGGCCGAAACTGGCCACGAAGGAACCGGCGGTGAGCCTTTCGATGCTGTCACCGTCGATATCGGTGTTGTCCGCGTCGAGCAGCGTCAGTATGCCGATCCGAGCCCCTGCTTCCTGGAGTTTTGTGGCGACGGCATGTGCGATGAGGCCGCCGAAGGACCAGCCGAGCAGATGGTACGGGCCCTCCGGTTGCAGACGCCGGATTTCCTGCACGTAGCGCTCGGCGAAGTCGTCGATGCTGTCGGCATGGGGCGCGCCGGACAGATCCGGAGCCTGCAGACCGTAGATCGGACGGCCGGGGCGCAGGGCATCGGCCAGTCCGAGGTAGGTCCATGCCATACCGGAGGACGGGTGGATGCAGAACAGCGCGGGTTGGTCGCCGCCGAGCCGGATGGGCAGCACCACGTCCAGGCCGAGTCCGGGCGGTGAATCCTGTTGTGCGGCAGTGAGTGTGGCGCGCGCCTGCTCGGTCACATACCGCGATTCCGCATCGGCGGCCGCCCGGGCCGCCGGGGTGCCGGCGAACCAGGCCGCGGCGGTGAGCGTTTCGACCCACAGCCAGGCCAGAGCGGCGACTTTCGATCGCGGCACCAGTTTTTCGGGGTAGCTGAAACTCGCCTGCAAGCGGTCCCCGGCCACCACGGCATTGATTTCGATTTCGGCGGTCACCGGTACATCCGGGTGCTCCGTCGCGTGCAGATCCCCGAATTCGTCGGTGGGCAGCCAGCCGAGTCCCTCCAGCCCGGCCGGAATGTCGGCGGCGGCATAGCGACCCAGATAGTTGAAGCCGATGCGCCCCGGCAAGTGCTCCGGCAGTGCTCGCGCGGTCTCCTGATCGAGATAGCGCAGCAGACTGAAGCCGATGCCCTTGTCCGGCACGGCGAGCAGTTGATGTTTGACCGCGCGAATCGCCTCGCCCATGGCGGGACCGCCCTGCAGCGCATCGTCGATATCGATGCCCGGCAGCCGCAGTTCCACCGGATAGAGACTGGTGAACCAGCCGATGGTGCGGGACAGATCCGCACCGGGCACGATCTCCTGCTGCCGCCCGTGGCCCTCCATGCGGATCAGCACCGAGTCGTCATCGCTGCGAATGCGCCAGTGCCGGACCGCGAGGGCGAGGGTGGCCAGCAGCGCGTCCTCGACACTGCCGCCGAACAGCGCGGGCAGGGTGGTGACCAGGGCGGTGGTGACCTCGGCGGGTGCTTCGACATCGACCGCGCGCACGGTGCCGATGAGGTCGATCGCGGGATCGAGTTCGCGGCGGCCGATCGGCGGATCCGGGGTGGTGGCGATCGCGCGCCAGTAGTCCAATTCGGCGGTGCGGGTGGCGCTGCGCGCTTCCTCCTGCAGCGCGTGTGACCAGCGGCGCATGGAGGTGCCGGTCTCGGACAGCACCGGGGCCGCGCCACCGGAGATCTGAGCCCAGGAGGCGATGAGATCCGGGATCAGGATGCGCCAGGACACACCATCTATGACGAGATGGTGGGCCACCAGGATCAATCTTCCGGAGCGACCGGTCGGTCCTGCCGGATCGAGCCACACCAGCTGCAGCATGACCCCGGCCGCCGGATCGAGCCGCTGGAGTGCCGAATCGAGTTCGGTCGCGGCGTATTCGCGCAGCTCGCTGATCCCTGCGGCCTCGAATTCCACCCGATGCAGCAGCGCATCCACATCGACGGCCCCGGGCTCCCGGGTCCGCAGCCGCCGATCCCCGTCCTCGAAACTGAGCTGGGCGCGCAACATATCGTGGTGATCGACCACCGCGCCGACCGTGGCGACCAGCTGTTCGCGGGTGATGCCCGCCGGCATTTCCAGCACGGCGGTCTGCGCGAACCGGCTGAAATCACCGCCGCGCTCGATCATCCACCGCATGATCGGCGTGAGCGGCATATCGCCGACACCCCCGCCGGGCAGCTCCTCCAGGACGACGGCCTCGCCCGCCGCATCCGCGAGCGCGGCCAGCGCGGCGACGGTGCGGTGCTCGAAGATCTGCAGCGGCGTGAGCTCCATCCCGTGCAGTCGAGCCCGCGAGACCAGCTGAATGGCCAGAATGCTGTCCCCGCCGAGCGCGAAGAACGAATCGTGCACACCGACCCGCTCGCGCCCGAGCAGCTCGGCCACCAGTGCGGCCAACGTGGATTCGGTATCGGTCGTCGGCGCGCGATATTCGGTCTCGGCCTCGAATACCGGCTGCGGCAGGGCTTTTCGATCGAGCTTGCCCACGGCATTGAGGGGGATGGCGTCGAGCACCACGAACGCCGACGGCACCATATAGCCGGGCAGGTGATCAGCGGCATGGGCGCGCACGGCGGCGATATCGAGCTCCGCATCGTGTGCGGGCAATAGATAGGCGGCCAGCGCGGTTGCTCCGCCCGGTCCCGGAACACCCAGCGTGACAGCGAATTCGACATGGTCGGCGTGGGTCAGCACCGCATCGATCTCGCCCAGTTCGATGCGCTGGCCGCGCACCTTGACCTGGAAGTCGGTGCGGCCCAGATACTCCAGCCGGGGCGCGGTGAGCGCACCGGTCCAGCGCACCAGATCGCCGGTGCGGTACATGCGTTCGCCCGGCTCGCCGTACGGGTCGGCGACAAAGCGGCCCGAGGTCAGGCCGGGGCGCGCGTGGTAACCGCGAGCCAGTGCGGGTCCGGCCAGATAGAGCTCACCCGCGACACCCAGGGGGACCGGCCGCAGCCGCTCATCGAGCACCACGGCGGCCGCACCGCGAATCGGGCGACCGATGGTGACCTGCCGATCTGCCCGCAGCACATCCGAAGTTGTTGCCCAGATGGTGAATTCGGTCGGTCCGTAGAGGTTCACCAGCATCCGGTCCGCCGCCCAGCGGGCGACCAGATCGGGTCCGATGGCTTCACCGGCGACGGCGAGCACGCGCACGCTCGGCACCGCGGCCGGATCCATGGTCGCCAACGCGGAGGGTGTGATCACTAGGTGGGTGACCTGCTGTGCGGCAATGAGTTCCGCGAGCGCGTCGCCACCGAACACATCGGGTGGCGCGACCACGGCGGTACCGCCGGCGCCGAACGCCATGAGCGCCTCGAATGCCGAGGCGTCGAAACTCGGTGAGGCGACCTGCAATACCCGCGACTTCGCATTGAGCCCGAGCATGTGGTGCTGGGCCCGCACCAGATCGGCGATCCCGCGATGCGAGACCGATACGCCCTTGGGTGTTCCGGTCGATCCGGAGGTGTAGATCAGCCAGGCGGGGTGGTCCGGGTGTATCTCGCGATAGGTCTCTTCCCACGGCTCTTTCGCTCGTACCGGAGTGCTCGGCTGGTCCAGCTGCACCCAGCGAATGGTGTCCGGCAGCAGTGGCCGGTGCACGCTGGTGGTCAGTCCGAGCACCGCGCCGGAGTCGGACAGCATGTGGTCGATGCGATCGAGTGGATGGCGCGGGTCGATCGGCAGGAAGGCCGCCCCGGTCCTGGCCGTGGCCAGCAGTGCGATGAGCAGCTCGGCGCTGCGTGAAAGCGCCAGGGCCACCACGGTTTCGACATCGGCTCCCGCAGCCGTGAGCTGGTCCGCCAGCCGGTCGGCGGCGGCTTCGAGTTCGCCGTAGGTGGTGGTCCGGCCGTCGGCCACAATGGCCGGGCGATCGGGGTGGAAGGCCGAGGCGGCCGTGAGAATCTCGGCGAGCGTGCCGGTGCCGCCGGTGCGCGGCCCGCGCAGCGGTACCAGTGCGGCCCGTTCGGCCGTGGCCATGAGATCGATATCGGAGATCCGGATATCGGGATCGGCGGTAATGGCGGTCAGCAACTGCTCCCACCGCGCCACCAACTGTGCGGCGGTGGCCGGATCGAACATATCGGTGGCGTAGGTGAGGGTTCCGTCCAAACCGCCAGGTCCCGCAGTGGGATTCGGATCGCGCAGATCGAAGGTCAGATCGAACTGGGAGGTATCCCGGTCGAACGGCTCCACCGTCACCCGCAGTCCCGGGAATTCCAGGGCCGGGGTGCTGAAGTTCTGCAGGGACAGTGATACCTGGAACAGCGGATGGTGCGCCGTGGAGCGCGGCGGATCCAGCACCTGCACCAGGCGTTCGAAGGGCACCTCGGCATTGGCGAAGGCATCGAGGTCCGAAGTCCTTACCGTGGACAGGAATTCGCGGAATCCGCGTCCGGTGTCGACCGGTGTGCGCAGGGCCAGTGTATTGACGAACATGCCGACCAGATCGTCCAGTGCGGCCTCACCGCGTCCCGCCACGGCGGTGCCGATCAGGACATCCGGAGTGCCCGCGAGCCGCGAGAGCAGCACCGCCAGCGCGGCGTGCACCACCATGAACAGGCTGGATTCGGTCTCGGCGGCCAAAGCCGTGAGGGCACTGTGCAATTCGGGCCGGATGGTGAAGGGAAGATCGGCGCTGCGCATGCTCCGCACCGCCGGTCGCGGCCGATCGGCGGGCAGTTCCAGTGCGTCCGGCGTCGCGGCCAGCCGCTCCGCCCAATACCGGATCTGCTGTGCGGCAGCGGAATCCGGATCCTGTTCGTCGCCGAGCAGCTCGCGCTGCCAGATCGAGTAATCCGCGTACTGCACCCGCAGCGGCGGCAGCGCGTGATCCGCTCCACTGCTGCGGGCCAGGTACGCGGCCATGAGGTCGGTGGCCAGCGGCGCCATGGAGGTGCCGTCGGCGCTGACGTGGTGCACCACCAGCACCACCACATGTGTCTCGGACTCCGGGGTGATCCGGAAGAACCCGATGCGCAGCGGTGATTCCCGGGTCAGATCGAATCCGCCGCCGGTGACCGCCGCGATCCGATCGGCCAGTGCCGCACCGTCTTCGGTCTCGACAACCCGCAGTTCGGGCGCGGCCGACTCCGCGCCGACCACCACCTGCCGCGGTCCGTCGGCATCGGCCGGATAGATGGTGCGCAGCGTCTCGTGCCGGGTCACCACATCGATGACGGCCTGCCGCAGCGCCGGTACATCCAGTGCGCCGGTGAGCCGCAGCGCGACGGAGATGTTGTAGGCCGCCGACTCCGGATCCAGCCGGTTCATCACCCACATGCGCTGCTGCGCGGGAGAGAGCGGAATCCGGTCGGGCCGAATGCGGGCCGCCAGCATGGGCCTGCCCGTGCCGTCCCCGGCGGGCACCACCCGCGTGGAGAGCTGGGCGACGGTCGGTGCGTCGAACAGATCGCGCAGCGCAATGGTCGCGCCCAGTGCGGAATTCACCCGCGCCACCACCCGGGTCGCGCTGAGCGAATTGCCGCCGAGTTCGAAGAAGGATCGGTCGATACTGACCTTCTCCACTCCGAGCACCTCCGCGAACACCTCGGCGACCGCGGTCTCCACCGCGGTGCGCGGTGCCAGATAGCGTTCCAGCAGACTGGCGAAATCCGGTGCGGGCAGGGCATTCCGGTCGAGTTTGCCGACCGGGGTGAGCGGCACCTCATCGAGTTCGATGAGATAGCTCGGCACCATGTATCCGGGCAGTGCGGCGGCGACGCGGGTGCGCAGCAGTTCGGTATCGAGATCGTGCTCGCCCAGTCCGACCACATACGAGACCAGCACGGTCTGCCCCCCGGGCCCCGGGCAGCCGATGGTGGCCGCGTATTCGACCTCGTCGGCGGCGTTCAGCACCGCGTCGATCTCACCGAGTTCGATCCGCAGTCCGCGAATCTTGACCTGGAAGTCGCTGCGCCCCTGGTATTCCAGCTCGAGCCGGGTCTGCTCGCCGTGCTCGGTCTCTACCCACCGCACCATATCGCCGGTGCGGTACATGCGTGCGCCGGGAGGTCCGTACGGATTGGTCACGAAACGTGTTGCGGTGAGCGCGAATCGGTTGAAGTATCCGCGCGCGAGTGCCGGGCCGGTCAGATACAGCTCTCCGGTCGTGCCCACCGGCACCGGTCGCAGCCAGGTGTCGAGCACCATCGCCGCTGCCCCGCGAATGGGCGTGCCGATGGTGATGGCCTCGCCGCCTCGGAGTTCACCGGGCCCGGTGGCCCAGATGCTGAATTCCGTTGGCCCATACAGGTTCACCATGCGTCTGCCCGGAGCCCACGCCGCCACCAGCTCCGGTCCGGCCGCTTCGCCCGCCACCGTCAGATTCCGCAGATCACTCAGTCCGGCCGGATTCATGGTGGCCAGCACCGACGGTGTGATGACCGCATGGGTCACCCGCTCGGTGCGCAGCAGCTCCTCCAATTCGGGGCCGCCGTACACATCCGGCGGCGAGATGACCAGCCGCCCGCCCATGCCGTGCGCCATGAGCATTTCGTGCACCGAGGCGTCGAAGCTGGGGGAGGCCACCTGCAGCGTGCTGCACTCCTCGTTCAGATCGAGGAAGGTCTCCTGGGAGGACACCAGATTGGCCAGACCGCGATGGCTCAGCAGTACGGCCTTGGGTTTACCGGTGGAGCCGGAGGTGTAGATGAGATAGGCGATCTGGTTCAGATCGATGGGCCCGCCGCGTTCGGTATCGGTAATGGGCGCGTCCGAGACCGTCATGACCCGGCGAATGGTGTTGAGATCGTCCAGCAGCAGCCAGTCGATGCTGCCCGGCAGCGTTTCGCCGACCGAGCACACCGTCACCCCGATCGGTGCGCGGGAGTCGGTGAGAATGTGCTCGATGCGCTCCACCGGATAGTTGGGATCCAGCGGCAGGAACGCCGCCCCGGTCTTGGCCAGCGCCCATACCGCGACCACCGATTCCACCGAGCGGGTCAGCGCCAGCACCACGAACACCTCGCGGCCGACGCCGCGGCGCAGCAGCATGCGGGCGAAGCGATTGGACCAGGCGTCGAGATCGCGGTACGTCATGGTGAGATTGCCGGAGCTGAGGGCGATCCCGTCCGGCGCGACTCGTGCTCCGGCGCCGAGGATTTCGGCCAGCGTGCGCATGGGCACCGGTCCGGCGCCGCGCACCGGCAGCAGCGCGCGCCGCTCGGCGGGATCGCAGTGCTGCAGCTGTGCCACCCGTAGTCCGGGCCGGTCCGCGATCTGCCCGAGCAATTGCGCGAAGCGCTCCAGCAATCGCCGCGCCTGCGCCTCCGGCAGCTGATCGGTCATGAATTTCACGGTGAGCTGGAGACTTTCGGCGCCGTCCGGTGCGCGCTGCGGAATCACCATGAGGTTCAAGGGATATGGCGTGGCGTCGGTGCCGGAGACATCCAGAATGCGCATGCCGGCGATATCGAGCGCTTGGGACAGGGTCTCCCGATCGATCGGGTAGGACTCGAAAACGGTGAGGGTGTCGAAGAGTTCGGACAGTCCGATCGCCTGATGAATGGCGGCCAGCCCGACATGCTGGTGGTCGAGCAGCCGCGTCTGCTCCGATTGCACCCGGGCCAGCAGTTCGGTCACCCGTTCGGCCGGATCCAATCGCACGCGCACCGGCAGGGTATTGATGAAGAGCCCGACCATCTCCTCGATACCGGCCAGCTGCGGCGGCCGCCCGGACACGGTCCCGCCGAACACCACATCGGTGCGCCCGGTGACCATGGCCAGCAGCAGCGCCCAGGCGGACTGCACTGCCGTATTGACGGTCGCACCGGCGGCCCGCACGGTCGTCTCCAGCCGCGCCAGCGCCTCCGGCCCGAAATCGACTGTCACCATACCGGATTCGGTACTGGAGATCTCCGCCAGGGACGGGACGGCGCGGGTCGGGGAATCCACGCCCGTAAGGGCTTCGGTCCACGCGGCCAGGGAGGCGGCCTCATCCTGCTCGCCCAGCCAGGCCAGGAATTCGCGATACGAATGCGCGGGCGCCGCGTTGAGTTCGTGCCCGGTGACCGCGGCGAGGTAACCGGCCAGCAGTTCCCGCACCACCAGCGGCGTGGACCAGCCGTCCAGCACCAGATGGTGATTGGTCATGAGCAGCGTGTACGCCTCGGCCTCGGTGCGAATCAGACTCAGCCGCAGCAGCGGCGGGCGCGCGAGATCGAATCTGGTGCCGGCATCGACGGCGATCAGCCGCGTCAGCTCGCGCTGTCGCTCGGCGGCATTCGCGATATCGGTGAGATCGACCTGTTGCCAAGGTATTTCGGCGTCAGCGGCAACCAGCTGGCGCGGTCCCGCCGCCGTTTCGATGAAGGCCACCCGCAGCACCGCGTGCCGATCGAGAATGCTCTGCGCCGCATTCCGCAGTCGCGCCGCATCCACCCGGCCCGCCAGCGACAGCTGTGTCTGCACCGTGTAACCGTCGGCGGTATCGGTGTCGTACCGGGCATGGAACAGCAGCCCGTACTGCAGCGGCGACAGCGGCCACACATCGGTGAGCCGCGGATAGTCCCGCCCCCACGCCTCGAGCTGCGGCTGCGTCACGGTGACGAGCGGGAAGTCGGACGGGGTGTGCCCGCCCGCACCGGCCCGGCGGGCATGGGTGGTGAGTGCGGTCAATGCCGCTGCCCACAGCTGCGCGAAATCGCGAACCTGGGTTTCGGTGACCAGTCGCGCGGCGTACGCCCAGGTGATTTCCAATCCGGCGTCGGTGTGGAAGGCATTGATGTCCACGGCCGCCGCGAGGGGTGCGTGATCGTCGTGGGTAGCGGCGAAACGGCTTGGCAGCCAGGGGGTTTCGTCATCACCAGTGGCGCTGCCCGCCCCCGTGCGCCCCAGGTAGTTGAAGCTGAGCTGTGGAACGGGTGCTGCCGCCAGCTCGGCGGCCGTCTCCGGATTCAGGTAGCGCAGCATGCCGAACCCGACACCCTTGTCCGGTATGGCGCGCAGCTGCTCCTTGACGGCCTTGAGCGCGGCTCCGGCGGCGGGACCGCCACGGAACGCCTCGTCGAGATCGATCCCCCCGAGATCCAGTGCGACCGGATACACGCTGGTGAACCAGCCGACGGTGCGGGAGATATCCGCGCCGGGCAGGATCGATTCCTCGCGGCCGTGGCCCTCCAGTGTGAGCAGGGTGCGCCGGCTCCCGCGCCATGTGCTCGCTGCCAGGGCGAGAGCGGTGAGCAGAGCGACATCGGCGCCGCAGTGGAAAAGCTCGGGAATGAGTTCCAGTGCTGCCGAAGTGGTTTCGGCATCGATGGTGGTGCGCAGCTGCTCCATGGTGGCAGCGGTATCGTGTGCGGCATCCAGTGCCCGCGCACCCAGTGCCGGATCGGGTGTCGCCAGAATCTCCTGCCACAGCGGCAGTTCCGTTACGCGCTCGGCGGCCTGCTCCTGTTGCGCGTGCGCCCAGCGGCGGAAGGAGGTGCCGATCGGCGCCAGGGCGCCGCCGGAGCAGGCGGTCACCAAGTCGGGCAGCAGAATTCGCCAGGACACGCCGTCGGTGACCAGATGGTGCAGCACGATCCACAGCAGCGGATCGCGGTCCTCCCGTTCGATGAGTACGAACCGGGCCACCACCCCGGCGGATGGGTCGAGCAGATCCGCGGCGCGCTGCAATTCGACTTCCCCACCGGAATCGGCGGGCGCGCGAACCACCTCGATGAGCGCACCGGCCTCCACCGAGCCGGGCTTGTCGACCAGCCATTCCCATTCCGGCCCGGCCTGCTGAGTCAGTGTGCTGCGCAAGAGATCATGCCGGTCGAGCAGGGCCTGCACGGCCGTTCGCAGCTGGGACCGGCCGATATCGCGCGGCAGTCCGATGAGCACCGCCTGGGCGAAGCGCGGCCAACTGTCGCCCTGATCGAGCATGGCGGCCGCGATCGGAGTCAGTGGCACCCGGCCGATACCGCCGCCGGGCAGCTCCTGCACGACCGGTGCGGTGGCGTCCGTGGCTGCTCTGGCGAGCGCGGCAACCGTCTTGTGCTCGAAGACATCTCGCGCCCGCAGGCCCAATCCGGCGGCCTTGGCGCGCGCCACCAGCTGGATGGCGACAATGCTGTCGCCGCCGAGGGCGAAGAAATTGTCGTCCGCGCCGATGGCGTCGGTACCGAGCACCTCGGCGAAAATCGCGGCGAGAGTGCGTTCCCGTTCGCCCTCGGGCGGGCGACCGGTGCGGGTGCGCGCGCCGAATTCCGGCCGCGGCAGCGCCCGCCGATCCACCTTCCCGGCCGGGGTGAGCGGCAGCGTATCCAGGACCATGACCACCGACGGCACCATGTGCGCCGGGAGTTGGCGGGCCACAGTGGCTTTCACGGACTCGGCATCGACGGTCGCATCCGGGGCGGGCAGCACATACGACACCAGCGCGATCGCTCCGCCCGGCGTGTTCGCGCCCACCGTGATGGCGGTCGCCACTCCGGCGTGCTGAGCGACCGCCGCATCCACCTCACCGAGTTCGATACGGAACCCGCGCACCTTGACCTGGGTGTCGCCGCGCCCCGCGAATTCGAGTTCGAAGCGCCCGTTGCGCCGCCGCCACCGCACCAGATCTCCGGTGCGATACATGCGTTCACCGGCGGCGAAGGGATCGGCGACAAACCGCTCGGCGGTGAATCGGATGCGCTGGTGATAGCCCCGCGCCAATCCGGCTCCGCTCAAATACAACTCACCCGTCACTCCGGGCGGGACCGGTCGCAGCCAGGGATCGAGGACAACCGCGCCGACCCCGCGGGCGGGCGCGCCGATGGTGATCGGTTCACCCGGCGTCAGCGGCGCACTGAGCGTCGCGGTCACGGTGGTCTCGGTCGGCCCGTAGCCATTGAGCACCGTGCGCCCGGCCCAGCGCGCGGGCAGCTCCGGCGGGCAGGAATCGCCGCCGACGACCAGTGTCCGCAATCGCGGCAGCGTCGCCACCTCGAGTGAACCGGCAACGACCGGAGTCACATTCAAATGCGTGACCTCCAGCGCGCGCAGGACGCGCGCCAGTTCCTCACCCGCGTAGGCGGCGGGCGGCACCACCGCCACGGTCGCTCCCACCGCTAACGCGACCAGCAGCTCCTCCACCGAAATATCGAAACTCGGCGAAACGGCATGCGCCATCACCGCATCCGAGCGCACTCCGAAGGCCGTGCCGGAGCCGGTCACCAGATTGGACAGCCCGCGGTGCGTCACCCCGACGCCCTTGGGCAGTCCGGTGGAACCGGAGGTATAGATGAGATAGGCGAGCTGGTCGATTCGCACCGGTGCGAGCCGGTCGGCATCGGTGATCGGGCCGGAATCGACTGCGGCGAGCGCTGTTTCGGCGGCATCGTCATCGATGACCAGCCATTGCACCCGGTCCGGCAGTGCGCTGCGCGCGGCGGCCACGGTCACCCCGGCCACCACCCGGCTGTCGGTGATCATGTGCTCGATGCGATCGGTGGGATATCCGGGATCGATGGGAACGAAGGCCGCACCGGTCCGCGCCACCGCGCACATGGCCAGCACCGACTCCGCCGAGCGCGGGATCGAAATGCCCACGGCCCGTTCGGGTCCCGCACCGGCGGCGATGAGCAGCCGGGCCAGTCGATTGCTGTACTCGCTGACCTCGCGGTAGGTGAAGGCGGTCCCGTCGGCGCGCATGGCGATCGCGGACGGATCGACCTGTGCGCCGGCGTCGAGAATATCGGGCAGGGTATGCGGCCGGGTGCCGATCCGGCCCTGCGCGGGCGCCAGCTCCCGGCGCTCCGTCGCGGACAGTGCGGTGACCCCGGCGAGCGGCGTGCTCTGCCCGCCCACCAGGAATCGGTGCAGGAACTCCAGGAACCGGGCGTGCAGGGTGGCCAGTTCGGTCTCGTCGTAGCGGTTCGGATTGGCCTGGAAGTCGATATGGGTCTGCTCGCCGCCGGTGCCGGGATAGACATTGACGAACAGATCGTCGATCAGGCCCGAGGTCAGCACGTGCAGCTGTCCGGTCACCCCGCCCAGCCGGATGCGGGTATCGGCCAGCATGAGATTCACCGTCGGGCCGAAGCCTGCGATCTCGTCCATGGCCCAGCCCAGATCGCGGATGATGTCTTCCTGCCGGTACCGCTGCCGCCGCAGTGCGGCCACCAGTTCACCCTGGGTGGCCCGGATCAGCGCACCCACGGTGGCGCCCGGCTGCGGATGCAGGCGCAGCGGCACCACATTGGCGACCATGCCGCCGGAGCGGCGCAGGGCGGCGGTGGTGCGGCCGGATACCGGCAGGCTCAGCACAATTTCGCCGCTGCCGGTCATGGCGCCGACGAAAGCGGCGAAGGCGGCCACCACCACGGGTGCGGGACTGGTGGACAATTCGGCGGTGACAGCCTCCAGGGCGGCCGCGGTCTCCGCGGGCAGCGCGCCGCTGAGCAGCCGGGGATGGGCGTCGACCGCTCCGGTGCGGCCGCCGAGCTGCCGCGGTTCGGCCATACCGTCGAGATGATGTTTCCAGTACTCCCGATCCGCGCCGAGCTTATCCGAATTCCGGTATGCCACATCGGCTTCCACGATGTGCTGCAGTGGCTCGGCCTTCCCCGCAGGGACTTCCCGTCCGGCGGCGATGGCGTTGTAGAGCTCGGAGGTGCGCTGCAGCATGGTGAGTGCGCCGACGCCGTCGAGCAGGATGTGATGTAGCCGTGAGTACCAGAACCAGCGATCTTCGGCCAGCCGCAACATGGCCACGGTGCACAGCCGGTCCCGGGTGAGATCCAGCGGTGCGGTGTATTCCGCCCGCATCCACGCCTGCGCGGCGGCGTCCGGATCGGGCGCATCGCTCAGATCGACGGTGAGAATGCGATCGTCGAGGGTGGTATCAACGAGTTGCCATGGCAGTTCGTCGATTTCGATGAGGCGCAGATAGCCGGTGCCGAACTCCCGTCCCGCCTGCCGGGCCACCCGGCCGAGCAGGTCCACATCGACCGGGCCGATGAACTCGACGTACTGGGCGATGGAGATGGGGGTGTCACGGGCCAGCTGCTGGGCGAACCAGATGCCACGTTGTGCAGCGGACAGAGCGAAGGCTGAGGTGGCAGAGCTGGAAGCCATACTGGAACATCCTGCGGGCTGGTGAGATTCGGCGGATCAGGCGGCGGCCGGAAGTGCCGGATGGAGTTCCGCGGCGGTGAGGGGCGCGTCGGAACCGGTCAGGTACTGCACCAGCGTGGAGCGATCGTCGAGCACCAGCCAGCGGCCGGCATCGGTGCAGTGTTCCAGGCCGGCCTTGGTGGTGATGCCGAAATCGGCCCGCGAAGCGGTGGTTTCGGTGGTGTAGGGCGCCGGGGTGGCGCCGGTCTTGGTGATGGCCAGCCGGGCGACGATCGACTCCAGCTGCGGGGTGTGCACGATGGCGACGTGATCGCCGGGGCGGACGCCGCGACGCAGCAGCATGCGGGCCAGCCGATTGCTCCAGCTGTCCAGTTCGGCCTGGGTCAGTTCGGCATCGGTGGTGGTGGCGGGCGATTCGACCGGCTTGCACATCGGTAATCATCCTCTCGGAGCTGCGGCTGTGTGGTGCTGTTGGCTATGTATCCAACTGTCGCCGCATTCGGCCGCTCCCGACAGCAACCTCAGTGCTGTCGATCACCGCTCCGAGGGTGGTGAGGTGTGCACCCTGGGGTGGGTGGTGGCGCGGTTACTCCAGGCGACGCATGGTGTCGGAGATCATGTCGATGGAATCGCGGGGGCTCAGCGCCATGGCCCGCAGCTGATCGAACATGACGCCGTAGCGGCGGACCTCGGGATGCCCCTCGATCAGTTCGTCGCTCGCGATGCCCTCCACGTACACCAGCTCCGGATCGGCGGGGTCCGGAAAGTCCAGCAGCGTAAAGGATCCGAGCATGCCGGGGTGCGCGCCGGCGTCGAAGGGCAGGATCTGCAGGATCACATTGCGCTTCTCGGTGTGGTAGCGCAGCCGTTCGAACTGTTCCCGCATCACCTCCTTGCCGCCCACCAGTCGCCGGATGACGGCCTCGTCCAGCACCACCCACAGCTCCAGCGGATCATCCTTGGTGAGTACCCAGGAACGCTCCTCGCGCGCTCGAATGCGTTGCTCCACCACCTGATCGGAGATCTTGGGCATGGTGGTCTGGTAGACGGCGGTGGCGTAGGCGGCGGTCTGCAGCAGGCCGGGGACATAGGAGGCTTGGAAGAAGCGCGCCGAGAGCGCCTCGGCCTCGAAGTTGATGTACGCGCCGTAGACCTCCGACACCGCGTCCTCGAAGGACCTGGCCATACCGGGCTTGAGCGCGTCCACCAGCAACTGCAAGGCATCTGAACGCTGGGGCTCGGGAATCTCGTAGAGCTCCAGCATGGCCGTCAGGGTGCGGCGCTGCGGCCGGGCCTGTGCGGTCTCGATGCGGTACAGGGTGGTGACGTTGATGCCTGTTTTGGCGCTGACCACCTCTTTGCTGAGTCCGGCTGTTTCACGCATCTCGTGAAGCATCGCCGCGAGTCTGCGCAAACGGACAGTAAGCACAGTTCGCTTGCCCGCCATGACAACCCCTTCGTCTTGCGCACTAGCAAGAACGCACTGTTGCGTTCTTGCATTTGTAAGAGCATGATTCGGCTAGCCTATTCGTGAACAACCGATCCGATGACCGGTATAGCTGATTTCGGAGACCAATCATGTTGGTGCGATTAGTGATGCTGTCAGGTACGTGTGGGGCGACCCGATGACCATGTCGATAGCCGGCGTTCTGCCGACTGCCCCGCAATTACTCTGTGCCTTCCAGGGGCGGCGCTTTCAAGATCGAGTTCTGCTCAGGTCCGCGCACGCTCTGGCCGAGCTGCACGAACGCCGAGCAGAGATCGGGGATTCCCTGCTGGTTGCCGAGATCGATTGCCGGCGCACCGAACTCGTCGACGATATCAATGACTGGGTGGAACAGGAACTGCCACAGCATCGCAGCGGTGCGCTATTGCACACCGAGAGCCTGGGGGCGGTCGTCGACCGCATGGCCAGGAGCTGGGTGGAAGCCAATCAGGTGATCGATCACGACGGTGCGGGCAGCGATAACACCCATAAACACTGGTACCATCTGGCCGAGTTGGTCGACGGTTACACTGATCTCGTAATCGACGTGGCCGGAGGCCGCCGCCGTTTACCAGAACAGTGATTCCAAATGCATTGACACAATTGATGTATTGGTACGGAGCCATTGTCACCAGCGGTGACGTCAACCGGGCAGCGCTATCGGACCAGTAGCTCTCTCGAGCCGTTCAGACGTCGCCCGCCATAAGACGGCGGGCGCAACGGGGCGCCCCGCCCGGTGTGCCGCGTGGTCGACTGGCGCGGCACACCCGCTCCGCCTCTTTCTTTGCCATCCACCGCATCGCTTTCCCTCCATGCCTGACATGACTTCGCGAAATTGCAAGTGAAATCAGGCATTTCACATTAAATGGACGGAGTTCGATCATGAATGCCGGAGAGACCACAGCCGATGCGCTGTACAGCCAGGCGGTGTCCGGCGCCTTCCGTATGGATACGTCGGTCGCCCGCAAGTGTGCCGCAACCTTCCTGCGATTCGCGGACGCCTTGGACCCCCAACTGGACCACTCCCGCCGAATCCACGCCCTCACCGGCTTCGGCACCTTCGATTCGTCTCATCAACTACAGCACGGCTTCGAATCCAAAGCAGCCGAGTTGACCGAAACCTTGACCACCCTGCGAGATTCGGCCCTCCACCTGGCCGCCGCCCACCTCCTCGCCGCCGGCCTCATCCAAACCTCCGACGACACCCACGCCCGCGCCCTCCTGGCTACCGCCGCGGGCCTGTAAAAACTTCAGGCCGATCCCGCCCTGAAGAAATAGCTGGACCGATGCCGACCCTTCGGCACCGGTCCAGCTGCATTGTTACTTGACCATTAAGTACCGACCATTTGGTATAACAAAGCCGCCGAAACTCGAAAATTGGCGTGCGCCCGAGGTTCTCGATCGAATAGAACGGGGACATGCTCAGCGTGCAGCGGCCCCGGGAGGCAATGGCGACTCGAGTCTCCGGTCGAGCACGCTGGGGCTGGCGGCAGCACGCGCTGCTGTGGCCGGTGAGTCTGGCTACCTTCGCGATCGGAATCGATACCACCGTCATAGGAGTGGCGCTTCCGTCGATTCAACGTGACTTGCCCGAATCGGCCTGGGGCAGTTCGTTCGTTGTCGTCGGATACACGCTCACCTTCGGTGCACTCATGCTGTCCGCAGAGCATATGGCGGATGTGTACGACCGACAGCGGGTATTCCTCTGTGGAGCAGCAGGTTTCGCGCTCGCGTCGCTCGCCTGCGGCCTCGCGCCCACTGTGCCCGTTCTCGTCTGTGCCCGGTTGGTGCAGGGGTGCGCGGCGGCCATGCGAAACTCGGCCGGTCTGGCGATCCTGGCGCAGGCTTTCGCGGGTCCGCGCCAACGTCTCATTCCGTAGCTGGGGCGCGATCATGGGCGCCAGCTGTGCCGTCGGTCCGCTGGTAGGTGGCATAGCCACCGAATTCATCGGCTGGCGCTGGGTTTTTCTTATGAACGTGCCGATCCCGCTGGTCTGCGGTACGGCGGTCGCGCAACTGGTGCGGTCCGAGGGCTCACGGCGCGAGGGCTCGCTGGACCCGGTCGGGCAGCTACTGGTGATCAGCACCTGTGCCGCATTGTTCGCGGCGGTCTCGGTAGCGGACTATGGCCGAATCGGGCCGGTGGTCGGAATCGGCTGCGCCGCGGCGTGCGTGATCGGCCTACTGGTCCGGCGGCCGACTGCCGGGCAGGTCATCAATCGTGAGTACTTCGGCAGCGTCCGAATAATCGTGGTGATCGCACTCCCGGCACGATGCGCCAGATCGGTTTCGGCGCAGGTGTACTCGCACTCGGCCGCCTGGGCGTCGAAGCTGGTCCGGCCTCGGAGGCGCTCGCGCCGGTCTTCGCTGCCGCCGCGGTGATCGCCGGTGTCGCAACGATCGTGGTGGTATCGACTCGTGCGCTGGGCCCTGTCGGCGGGTGATTCTCAGCGAAGAGTAGGACCGCGCCACCTTTCAATCGGTGGCGGGGATAGTTCTGGTCAACTTGCGAGCTGGTAGACGGTTCGCTGACCACGCCCGCCGATCTGTTCGACGATCCCTGCGTCGCGCATTTCGGTCAGGGCTTTGCGAATCCCGGAGGGGGACAATCCAAGTAGCGGTTGCAGATCCGCGACGCCGTGTGGCCCACCGGTCAGAATTTCAGCGATCCGCGCCTGCGTGTCCGTCAGCTGCCCCTTGCGTAGCTGATCTATGCGCTCGACTCTGCGTGTCACGTCCAGATCCGGGTGCAGGAGAGAAATGCTACCCAAATGTCCGCCAAATGCTACCAAAATGGGAGTGGCGTTTGAATGTCCGAGATGAGAGGGCGGCTGAGACTCAGCGCAGGGCTGCGCGGCCCCTTAGGCGGCCCAGGATGATCAGGGCGATGAGCGTTACCGCTACCAGGAGTGTTGTGCTGGCGGCGGCGTTGAAGACCTCGCCGCGGTCGGTGGCGGCGAAGATGCTGACGGGGAGGGTTTTCCAGGTGGCGGGGTAGACCATGATGGTTGCGCCGAGCTCGCCCATGGAGAGGGCTACTGCCAGACCCGCTGCCGCGCCCAGGGCGGGGAGCAGTAGGGGGAGGGTGATGCGGAACAGGACTCGGGTCGGGCCGGCGCCGAGGGATTCGGCGGCCTGCTGGTAGCCGGGGTCGAGGCGGTCCAGGGCGGCGGAGACGCCGCTGAAGGCGTAGGCGAGGACGAGCACCGTATGGGCCAGGATGACAATCCATTTGGTGCCGCCCAGGAGCAGGGGGCGTTCGTTGAAGGCGATGAGCACGCCCAGGCCGATGGCTACCGAGGGGACGGCCACGGGGACGTGGAAGACCGCATCGGTGGTGCGGCGCAACCACTGTGGGGCCTCGCGGGACGCAAGGGCCGCCCAGGTGCCGAGAACCAGGGCGAGGAGTCCGGCCAGGAGCGCGGTTTGCAGGCTGACCGAGAGGCTGGCCGATTCTTCGCCGGACAGCACATGATCGAAATTCGCGAGGCCGAGGTGCGACGGCAGCGGGCCGGTCCAGCGGCCGGCCAGCGCGGCGGCCACCACGGTGGCGATGGGGGCCACGAAGACGACGGTGACCACCAGGGCGAATACGCCCAGTACCGCGAGACGTCCGCGGCGAGTCCACACCAGCATGGTCAGCTCTCCTGTCGGGTACTGGTCAGGCGGGCGAAGAGCAGGCGGTAGCCGAGGTACAGCGTCAGCGACAGCAGTACCTGTACCGAGGCCAGCACGGCCGCACCGGGAAGATCGAAGGTGACGATGCCGCGCGTGTAGATGAGCGCGGGCAGCGTGATGACACCCTTGGCGCCGGTGAAGAGCACGATGCCGAATTCGTTGAGCGTCAACAGCAATACCAGGCTGCCGCCCGCGGCGAGTGCGGGCCAGGCTTCCGGCAGCACCACCTGGCGCAGCACCCGCCAGGGTGTCGCGCCGAGGCTGGAGGCCACATCCAACTGCTCCCGGGGCAATTGCGCGAACGCCGCCAGCAGCGGGCGCACCACGAACGGCGTGAAGAAGGTGATCTCGGCGAAGATGATGCCCCACGGCGTGGACAGGAAGTTCAGCGCCGGTTCAGCACTGCCGGTGAGCTTTTCGATCAGCGCGTTCACCGCGCCCGCCGTCCCGTACAGGAAGGTGAAGGCGAGCGTCACCAGGAAGGACGGCAGCGTCAGCACGGTATCGATGAGGCGTCCCACCAGCTGCGAACCCGGAAACGGGATGAAGGCCAGCACGATTGCCAGGAACGTGCCCAGCAGCAGGCATCCGATCGTCGAGGACACCGCGATGGTGATGGTGCGCCACAGCGCATTTCGCACCGACTGCTCGGCCAGCACGCTGGTCCAGGTGCCGGTGCCGCGCCCGCCGCCCTTGGTGGTGGTGGACTCCCACAGCACACGCACGATCGGATACACGGCGATGAACAGCACCACCAGCACCGGCGGCAGCGTCCACAGGATCGGCCGCAGCGAGCGCCGCGGCCCGGCGGGCTCCGGAGCCGCAGGGGCGGTGGGAGTTTCGAGTACAGCGGTCACGGCTGTCTCCTATCGCGTGCGGCGGCGACGCCGGTGAAAAGTTCGGACCACACGTCCCCCCTCACGGGACGCGTGGCCGTAGTCGAACGACGGTCACGTGCTGGCGGGCCGGCACCCTCCAGGTCGTTCGAGCCAAGGGGCCGACGGCGCGGCAGTGCGCTCGAATTCATGCCCGCACCCCGGAATCGGCCGCGGCAGAGCCGGTTCCGATGGCGGGCGGGATCAGCACACCGGCCGGGTCGGGGAAGCGCACGCCCACCTCATCACCGGCGGCCAGTTCGGTATGCCCGGGCACCTCGGCGGTGAACTCCACCGGAATACCGGCCACGGTGAGGTGCAGGCGGGTGACCGCACCCTTCCAGACGGCGGCGTTCACGGTGCCGCGCAAGGCGTCCCGCTCGGTGAGCGCGACGATCTGCACGGTGTGCGGGCGTACGCACAGCTGCGCATCGGCATTGGGCACCCAGTCCGGCCGCCCGACGCTCGGCTGCGGCGCTTCCGCCTGCAGCGTGTGTTCGCCGACGGTGACCAGGGCCGCCGTACCGGCGACGTGCCGCACGGTGCAGGGCAGCAGATTCGCGCCGCCCAGGAAGGATGCGGTGAAATCGGTGGAAGGCTGCTGCCACAGCTTGTGCGCGGTATCGATATCGACCAGCCGCGCATCGCGCATGACAGCGATCCGGTCGGCCAGCGCGAGCGCCTCCGCCTGATCATGGGTGACATACAGCATCGCCGTGTCCGGCAATGCCTTTCGCAGCTCCTGCAGCTCACCCAGCATGGACTGCCGCAGCTGCGCGTCCAGCGCCGCTAGCGGCTCGTCGAGCAGCAGCACCTTGGGCCGGATGGCCAGCGCGCGGGCTATCGCCACCCGCTGCTGCTGCCCGCCGGACAGCTCCCGCGGCAGCCGCTTGGCATAGGAACCCATGCCGACCATCTCGAGCGCCTCGGTCACCCGGGCCGCGATCTCGTTGCGCGGCACATGATGTGCCTTGAGCCCGAAGGCCACATTGTCGTGCACCCGCATATGCGGGAAGAGCGCATAGGACTGCACCACCACTCCGATACCGCGCTTGGCGGGGGAGAGGTCGGTGACATCGCGGCCGCCCAGTCGCACCGCGCCCGAGGTCGGCCGGACGAAGCCGGCCAGGGCCTTGAGCGCGGTGGACTTGCCGGAACCGCTGGGGCCGAGCAGGGCAACCGTTTCTCCCGCGGCGACGCGCAGGTTGAAATCGGCGAGTGCGACGGTGGTTTTACGGCCGCGGCCGTAGGTGACACCGACCCGGTCGAACACGATGGCCGGTTCGATGGCGGCGGCATTCGCCACGGTGGATGTCGTCAACGCGGAAGACATGGTTGCTCCTGGGGTTGATTCAGTTAGCTGCCGGTGGCCTTCGAGTACGCGGCGACATCGGCATCGAGGGAGTCGAGGACCGCGGTCCAATCCGGGTGCAGGACAGTCACATTGCGGACGACCGAGGCCGGGTTCACGGTGCCGGCGGCGGCCGGGGCGGCCTGGATGTCGGTGCGCGCGGAAACGGCCATGGCATCGGGCAGGGTCTTCTGCGTATCAGCGGACAGCAGGAAGTCCATCAGCTTCTTGGCGCCGTCGGAATGCGGGGCGCCCTTGGCCAGACCCATCAGGTACGGCAGCGCGACGGTGCTCTGCTTACCGTCGGCTGTGGCCGGGAAGAAGACGTTGAATTTGGAGCTGTTTTCCTTGATGGTCGCCAGGTTCATCTGCACATCGCCATTGGCGACCAGCAGCTCACCCTTGTCGACCTTCGCCTGCAGCTTGCCGGTGGAGGAGGACGGGCCGACATTGTTGGCCTGCAGCTTGGTCAGGTAGTCCAGCGCGCCCTGCTTGCCGTAGAGCTGCTGCAGCAGGATCAGCACCGCGGTGCCGTCACCGGCCTGGCCGGGGGTGGAGTACTGGACCTTGCCCTTGTAATCGGGCTTGAGCAGGTCGTCCCAGGTCACACTGGTGGCATTGACCGACGGGTTGGCGATGAAGCAGAGGTAGTTGCCCGCCAGCGTGACCCACTGACCATTGGCGTCCTTATCGGCCGCGCCGAAGGCGGCGAGATCGATGCCGCTGTTCTGCAGCAGGCCCGACTTCTCGGCCTTCTGCATGAACGGCGGCAGCGTGACGATGACGTCGGCCTGCGGGTTGGACTGTTCCTTCTCGACCCGGTTGACGACCTCGCCGGAACCGGCCTCGACCAGATTGACCGCGATACCGGTCTGGTCCTTGAACTTCGCGAACTGGCTCTTGTACCAGTCGCCGACACCGTCGGCGGAGTAGACGGTGACCGTCTTGCCACCGCTGGAGTCGCTGCCGGTGCCGCCGCAGGCGGTGAGGCTGAACGCGACCGCGGTGGCGGAGGTGAGGATCAGAGCGGTACGGGCGATGGTGCGTGCGAGGCGGTTGTTCGTATTACGCACGGTGACTGCACTTTCAGTAAATGGACAGAGCCGGTAAATGGACAGAGCCGGTAAATGGACAGAGCCAGTTCGTGGGACGGGGTCGATCGAAGGGGGGTGTTATTCACTGCATCCGCCGCCCGGTGCGAAATCGCCCCGGGCGGCGGAAACTCGAGCGCGTTCGGCCAGCAGTAGCTGCGCGAACTCGGTGACCGACGGCACCACGTGGGTGGCGCCCGCGGCCCTCAGCTGCTCCTCGTCGTGCGCGCCGGTCAGCGTGCCCGCGACGATCCGGGAGCCGGCGGCCAGGCCGGTGGCGATATCGCTGGTCGTATCGCCCAGCACCGCAACACGATCCACGGCCTCGATGCCCAGTCGCAGCAGGGCGGTGAGCACCATGTCCGGATAGGGGCGGCCGCGTCCGGCATCGGAGGGAGCCAGGGTCAGATCGGCGATATCGTTCCAGCCCAGGGCGTTGAGCAGCTTGTCCTGGGTGCCGCGGCTGAAGCCGGTGGTCAGCGCCACCTTGATGCCGGCCGCCCGCAGTGACGAAATGGCCTCGGCCGCACCGGGAATCGGGGTGACACCCGCATCGGCGAATTCGGAGTACGCGGTCTCGAAGGCGATATTGGCCTGCTGCGCGCGCTCCTCATCGCCGAGGATGGCGCGGAAGACGGTGATCTTGGACTGACCCATGGTGTCGATCACGTACTGCCGGGCGGCTTCGCGCTCGGTACCCTCGAGCGGAATGCCCGCGGCGGTCGCGGCCTGCTCGAAGGCGCGGATGACCAGGCCGTCGTCTTCGACCGTGGTGCCCGCCATATCCAGCACTGCCAGGTCGATCTGCTTGTCGGACAAGGAATTTCCTTACAGTTGACGGAAGTTCAGAGATTGAGCAGGTCGGCGGTCTCTTCGCCGATCGCCGGGCCGAGGGTCATACCGCGCCCACCCGGACCGGTGATCACCCAGACGTTCTCGTCGGCCTGCGCGCGGGTCACGATGGCGCCCGGATCGATGGACTGGCTGTAGACGCCGGCCCATCGCCGCACGACCTGCGGCAGTTTGCGGCCCAGCAGTTCCTCCGCCACGGCGGTGAGGTGCTCGTAGGGGGCCTCGTCCACATCGAAGGTGAACGGTTCGTCGTATTCGTGGGTGTCACCGATGGTGAGCCCACCGTGCAGGCGCTGCACACACAGCAGCTGCATCTTGTGCTGTGCGGCCGTGAAGGGCTGCGCCTCTTCACGATTGAGCCGATCCAGTTCCGCACCGGCGAAGGCCGGGTAGTAGCGGAAGCTGTCGCCGTCGGCCACGGCGGTGGTGAGCGGTTCGCCGAGCGGAGCGGTCTGCATCATCTGCAGCCGCACCCGGCGCACCGGAATATCGCCGACCAGTTCCCGGGTGAGGCCGGTGTGCGCCGCGCCCGGGCAGACCAGCACCAGATCACCCTCGTGGCGGCGACCGCGATCGTCGAGGACGGCGGTGCCGGTGACGGTGCGCGCCTCGGTGCCGGCGAAGAAGGTGTAGCGCCCGGTGGCCTCCATATAGCGGCGCAGCGCGGGCAGCGCCTGCCGCGACTCCACCGCGGCATCGGTCGAACAGTGCAGTCCGGCAAGGAATTTGCCGCGCAGCGCCGGGTTGACGGCGCGCACGCGCTCCGCGTCCAGCAGTTCGAAACCGCGCTCGGCGGCCGAGGAATCGCGCATGGCGGCCTCGGCCACGGCCAGTTCGGTTTCGGTGCGCACCAGGGTGATCGAGCCCGCGGGCCGGAAGCCCACACCCGGCACCTTGCCGCCGATCTCCTCCCACAGTTGCCGGGAGCGGAGCGTGATCTCCAATTCGCCGGCGCTGCGCCCGGATACCCACACCAGACCGAAGTTGCGGACGGTGGCGCCGCGCGCCTCCGCCTCCCGCTCCAGCTGGACCACTTGGTGGCCGCGTCCGATAGCGGCCAGGGCGTGGGCGGTACCGATGATGCCGCCGCCGATGATGACCAATCGCATGCGACCTATGGTGGCCAATGGTCTAGACCTACGGGTGTTTCGTGTGCAAACGCTAGGTTAACAATTGGTATAGACCAATCGCGGGTATGCTTTGGGGCATGGACACGACGGAAGTCGCCCTTTCCGCCGCCGAGGCGCGCATCCCGAAGTCGTACCGGGTGCGCACCGAGCTGGAGTCGCTACTGGGCGAACTGAACGAGGGTGATCCGCTGCCCTCGGAGCGCGATCTGGCCCTGCGCTGCGGGGTGGCGCGCGAGACCGTGCGGCAGGCGCTGCGGGAGTTGCTGGTGGAGGGCCGCATTCGCCGCCAGGGTCGCGGCACGGTGGTTTCGCGCCCGAAGATGGTGCAGCCCTTGACTCTTCGCTCCTATACCGAAGGCGCGCTGAAGTTCGGGCGCGCGCCCGGCCGTCTGCTGGTCGAGTGGACCGATATCCCCGCGGACCCCGACACCGCGCAGGATCTCGCCCTCGCTCCCGGCGCCCTCGTCATGCATCTGGAGCGAATCCTGCTGGCCGACGGTGAGCGCATCGGGCTCGAGAGCACCTTCATGCCGCTCGAACGCTTCGCCGTGCTCCGGGAGTTCTACAACCCCGAAACCTCGCTGTACGCCGCCACCCGTCAGATGGGCGTCGCCTACGCCTCGGCTACCGAACGCATAGAGACCATGCTGGCCTCCCCGCGCGAGGCGGCGTTGCTGGAATGCACCACCGCCCTGCCCATGCTGCTGCTGCACCGCCGCAGCATAGATACCGACGGCGTCCCGATCGAGCGGGTCCGCTCGCTCTACCGCGGCGATCGCATCGCCTTCCAGGCCAAGCTCACCGACTAGCGATTCCCGGTGCGCACCGGCTGGTGATACCCAGCGTGGTCACGATGTGACAGACACGGCTCGGCGGTCGTGGCACGTATCCGTAAGCGACGCTAACCTCGAAATCGGGACAATTACGGCTTTCACCCGTTGCCACGGCGGCAACGGGTAGTTGTCGATCCCACCCATGTTCACTGGGTCTGTGCTCGAAAGGTATTGAAGAACAACAAGTTTGGAGTCAAGACGGTTATGACGACGCCTTCTGCATCTGCGACCACCATGCCCATCCCCCGGAGCGCGCTGCCCGCTGCTCAACCCGGCCGCAGCGCATGGCAACGGGGATCGCTGTGGTGGGACGCGAAATCCGTTCTGGTGACCCGGCCGACTGCGCCGGGCCGTCTCGTCACCATGGCGCACCTGGTCGTTCCCGCCGAATACGGCCGGCTGAACTTCCTGCTCTCCTCCTACGACATCGAAGCCGAACAGCTGGGGCAGGATCGCCGGGTGATGATCCAGCCCGGAGACTGGCGCGGCCGCCCGATGGTCGGCAGTCGCCAGCAGTACGGCAGCGTCCACATCGTCCGAGACGATTTTCTGGTCGAGCGGGCGCACGAAGGCATGCGCATCAAATACGGCGCGCGAAATGCCTTGGCGCGCATGGCTCATCGTTTCAAACAGGGCACCGCTCCCTATGGCGACCTGGTCGCCTTCGTCGAGGTGCACCCGCACCGCCCGCTCATGATCGAGCCCTGAGCGGGCGATCGCACGACCACCCGCTGCGGCGGTGTGGCTCAGGTCAGTCTGCCGCCGCCGTCGACGTGCAGCGTGGTGCCCGTCGGAAACGGATTGGTCAGGGCACTCCGAGCGATGCCGTCATCAGCCGCTTCGCCCGATATGGTCACGCGCGGAGTGCCGGTGAACGCCACGCTCGCAGCAAGACTGGGCTGATACCGGCGTCGGCAGGGCTGATCAGGCGTCGGCAGTTCGAGCGGGGACGGGCAGACCGGCCGGGGTGGTGTCGAGCCAGTCGAAGATGCGCTGGTGGGTCAGGAGCATGGCGCCCATATGGCAGTGCTCGCCCGCGCCTTCGGCCTCGGTGCCGGTGATCAGATCCTTCGGGCAGGTCAGGGCCGCATAGACGCGCTGGGCTTCGCCGCGGAAGAACTGGTCGTTCTCGGCGTCGAGAACCAGTGTGGGGCAATGGATTTCGGTGACAACCTCGGCGAGGGTGTAGTCCGCGGTGCGGCGGATGTAGTCGGCGGGCGAGGCGGCGCCGAAGGTCCACGGGCCATTGCGCAGCGCCCAGCGGACGGTGGTGTCGAAGGCCATGATCATCGCGGCCACGTGATCGGCCTCCTCGTCGCGACCGGCGGCAATCCATTCCGCCAGGAACGGCGGGAGAATGCGCTGGTGGACGCCGTGATAATCGAAGAGGCCGTCATCGAGAATCAGTGCGGCCACGCGGTGTTCGAAGGCCGCGGCCCGGGCCACCAGGAAGCCGCCGAGGCTGTAGCCGAACAGTGCGATCCGGTCCGGGTCGATCTCCGGCACGGTGAGCGCGAAATCCACGACCGGGGTGATGACCGCTTCCCAGTCGGGCCGGAACGGTAACCCCTGCTCACGAATCACCGCACCCTGGCCGGGACCGTCGAAAGCCAATACCTGATAGCCGCGGGCCAGCGCGCCGGCGGCCAGCGCGAAGTAGGACTCCTCCAGTGTGGAATCGAATCCGCTGTTGAAGATGACGGTCGGCCGGGGCGTCCCGGAGTCGTCGACCAGGTACAGGTAGCCCGGAAGTATGGTGTCCGCGTAGGGAATCGACACCGATCGCACCGGGGTGTCCATCAGTTCTGCTGCCTGCGAGAAGGTTTCGCGCGACAGCCGGGAGAGTTCGCGGGCCTGCGGATCGTCGGCCGGATGGTCGCGGCGGTAGAACTCGGCGGTGCGGTAGTAGTTCGACGCGCGCAGCAGCGCCTCACGTGCGCTGACCCTGCGGCCCGCCGCGGCGGACGCCGACCCGATGCCGTGCACCCGCCGGGCGGTGGCCTCCCACTCGCGCAGCCAGGCCGCCTCGTCTCCGTCGGTTATCCGGCTCGCGGTCGACACCACCTCGCCGAGTTCGGCTCCGCCGTAGCAGGCGAATCCGGCCGCGCGCAGTGTCTCGAAAGCGAAGGACTCGTCGTCGAATAGGAATTTCAAGGCCTCGACCTCTCGATTTACGTCGATACGACACCGTTTCGTCGTATGAGAAATACGGTAATCGCACCCACGACGAAACGCAACCGTTTCGTCGTTGCTAGAGTCGGGGTCATGACCGACGACCCCAGCCCGCGCACCCGCAAACCCGCGGGCGCGGCCGTGATGCAACCGCAGGTGACCGCGGCCATCCGAACCGCCGCCTTCGAGGAATTGGCCGACGTCGGCTACGGCAAGCTGTCGATGGAGGCGGTCGCCCGCCGCGCGGGCGTCAGCAAACCGACCCTCTACCGCCGCTGGCCCGGCAAGGAGCAATTGGTGCTGTCGCTGGTCGCGGAGGTTGCGGTGGACGCCGCCGACACCCCCGATACGGGCAGCCTGCGCGGCGACATACGCGCATTCCTGGAGGCCGCGGCGGCGGGCCTGACCCACCCCCTCGCGTCCCGGATCATCCCGGACCTGCTCGCACAGGCAATGCGCACGCCGGCCCTCGCCGTGGCCTTGCAAACCGGCGTCGGTGAGGGCCGCCGCGTCAAGGTCGTCGCACTGCTGGAACGCGCCATCGACCGGGGCGAACTTCCCGCCGAAGTGAATCTCGAACTGGCCCTGGACTTCCTGCTGGCCCCACTCTTCTGGCGCGCTCTGCGCGGCGGCGATCCGACCACTCCCGAATACCTCGACGAGTTGACGGACATGCTGCTCGCTGCTTTGGAGGCCACCCCGCAGACATGAGAAACGGATCGGTCCCCGATCGTGATCGGGGACCCATCCGTCGAATGATTCGTGCAATTCAGCTGATTCGTGCGATTCATCGCACCCGCGGGGCCACCTTCTCGCCGAGCAGTTCGATATTGCGGAGCACCTTGTCGTGCGGGAGGGTGCCGACGCTCGTGTGCAGCATGAAGCGGTCGAGGCCGAGAGTGTCGCGGACATCGGCGATCTTGCTTGCCACGTGGTCGGGCGTGCCGACGAAGAGCGAGCCGCTCTGTGAGCGCAGACCTGCGAATTGCTCGCGGGTCATCGGTCCCCAGCCCCGTTCGCGGCCGATGCCGGTCATGGCGCGGGCGTAGGGCGCGTAGAAGTCCGCGACCGCCTGCTCATCGGTTTCGGCCACATACCCATGGGCGTGCACCGCGATCGGCTGCGGTTCCTGACCGCCCTCCTCCAGTGCCCGGTGGTACAGGTCCACCAGCGGCTTGAAGCGCGCGGGCTCGCCGCCGATGATGGCGATCGCCAGCGGCAGGCCGAGAAGCCCTGCGCGGATGACGGATTCGGGGCTGCCGCCGACGGCGATCCAGACCGGCAGCGGACGGTTCTCGGTGCGCGGGTAGACGATGGCGTCCGTCAGCGGTGCGCGGAACTTGCCGGACCAGGTGAGCGGACCCTCCTCGCGGATCTTCAGCAGCAGTGCCAGCTTCTCCTCGAAGAGTTCGTCGTAGTCGGCCAGGTCGTAGCCGAACAGCGGGAAGGATTCGATGAAGGAGCCGCGGCCGGCCATGAGTTCGGCACGGCCGTTCGACAGCCCGTCCAGGGTGGAGAAATCCTGGTACACGCGTACCGGATCGTCGGAGCTCAATACCGTCACCGCACTGGTGAGTTGAATCCGCTCGGTGCGCGAGGCGATGGCCGCCAGCACCATGGCGGGCGACGAGGCGGCGAAATCCTTGCGATGGTGTTCACCGACGCCGTAGACGTCGAGCCCGGCGGCCTCGGTGGCCACGGCCTCCTCGACGACCTGGCGCAGCCGCTCACCCGCGGTGGGCACCGGCCCGTCGCCGCCGGTGGGATGAGTCTCGGCGAATGTCGTCAGTCCCAGTTCCACGGCTCTACGCCCCTTCCAAATTTGTTTCCAAGTCAACCTAAAGCTTAAACGGACCGCAGTCCGGAAACATTCCACGCCTGTCCGGGCGGGTTCACCGCCGGTACTTCCGCGCTGGGGGAGAGTCGCCCGCATCGGGCGGATAGTCTTGTTCCATGTCAGTGCGCACCCGCCAACCCCTCGTTCCCGGCACCCAGTCGCCCATCCGTGAGGTGCCGAAATCCATCGAGCGGCCCGAGTACGTATGGAAGAAGACCGCCAACGAGGGCCATGAGCCCTGGGTGCAGACGCCGGAGACCATCGAGGCCATGCGGGTGGCGAGCAAGCTCGCCGCACAGGCGCTCGAGGCGGCGGGCAAGGCGGTCGCTCCCGGCGTCACCACCGATGAGCTCGACCGCATCGTGCACGAATACCTCATCGACAATGGCGCGTACCCGTCGACGCTGGGCTACAAGGGCTTTCCCAAGTCCTGCTGCACCTCGCTGAACGAGGTCATCTGCCACGGCATCCCGGACTCGACCGTCATCGAGGACGGTGACATCGTCAATATCGACGTCACCGCCTACATCGGCGGCGTGCACGGCGATACCAACAAGACCTACTTCGCCGGCGATGTCGACGAGGAGGCGCGCCTGCTGGTCGAGCGCACAGAAGAGGCCACCATGCGCGCCATCAAGGCCGTGCGGCCGGGCCGGGCGCTCAATGTGATCGGCCGCGTCATCGAGTCCTATGCCAATCGCTTCGACTACGGCGTGGTGCGCGATTTCACCGGCCACGGCGTCGGCCCAACCTTCCACAGCGGCCTGGTGATCCTGCATTACGATCAGCCCGCCGTGGAGTCCACGATCGAAACCGGCATGACCTTCACCATCGAGCCCATGATCAATCTGGGTGGCATCGACTACGAGATCTGGCCCGACGGCTGGACCGTGGTCACCAAGGACCGTAAGTGGACCGCCCAGTTCGAGCACACGCTCGTGGTGAACGAGAACGGCGCGGAGATCCTGACTCTCCCGTGACCCCGTCCCCCGCCATTCCCGCGTGCACCTCGTCCTCCGTCATTCCCGCGTGCTTGTGGCGGGAATCTCGCGGTGGATCCCGGCCACAAGCACGCCGGGATGACGAGGGGCCGCTATGCCGGGATGACGACGGGCCGGGCGCGTGAAGGGCGCACTGCTGATCGCCGGCACTACCTCGGATGCCGGGAAAAGTGTTGTGGTGGCGGGGCTTTGCCGCATGCTGGCCCGGCGCGGGGTGCGCGTGGCCCCGTTCAAGGCGCAGAACATGTCGAACAACTCCGTCGTCACGCTGGACGGCGGGGAGATCGGGCGGGCGCAGGCCTTGCAGGCGCGCGCCTGCGGACTCGAGCCGAGTGTGCGGTTCAATCCGGTGCTGCTGAAGCCCGGTAGTGATCGGCGCTCGCAGCTCGTGGTGCGCGGCCGGGCGGTGGATACCGTCGGGGCGAAGGACTACTTCCGGCATCGCACCGAATTGCGCGCGGTGGTCGCCGAGGAATTGGCTTCGCTGCGTGCGGAATTCGATGTGGTGATCTGCGAGGGCGCCGGATCACCCGCCGAGATCAATCTGCGGGCAACGGATCTGGCGAATATGGGGCTGGCGCGTGCCGCCGAGCTGCCGGTCCTGCTGGTCGGCGATATCGATCGCGGGGGAGTGCTGGCGCATCTGTTCGGCACCGTCGCGATTCTGGAACCCGAAGACCAGCAACTGATCTCCGGCTACATCATCAACAAGTTCCGCGGCGATGTGGACCTGCTGCGCCCCGGCATCGATCAGCTCACCGAACTCACCGGCCGCCCCACCCTCGGTGTCATCCCCTTCGCCGAGGATCTCTGGATCGACGCCGAGGACTCCCTCGGCACCATCGCGGACGCCCCGGTCGGCCGCTCCCGCCCGCCGCTGGGCGGGGACTGGCTGACCGTCGCCGCCATCCGCCTGCCCCGCATCTCGAACTCCACCGATATCGAGGCCCTGGCCTGCGAGCCCGGCGTCTCGGTCCGCTGGGTCACCGACCCTTCCCGACTGGCCGGCGCCGACCTGGTCGTGCTCCCCGGCAGCAAATCCACCGTGAGCGATCTGGAGTGGTTGCGCCGCACCGGAATCGCCGCCGCCCTGCAATCCCGCGCGGCCACCGGCGGCCCGATCCTCGGCATCTGCGGCGGCTACCAGATGCTCGGCCGCACCATCGAGGACCACATCGAATCCGACGCGGGCACGGTCGAGGGCCTGGGCCTGCTCGATCTCGAGATCGAATTCCACGACCCGAAGGTGCTGCGCCGCAGCGCCGGTCACGCCCTCGGATACTCCGTCACCGCACTGTCCCTCGGGCGCCGCGACACACAGGGCGGCGCCGCGGCGTCCGGCTCAGGCGCGGCCATCCCTCTCGGCCGAGAAATTTCCGGCGGCGTCGACGAGGGCGCCGAACGTGAGCCTCGTCTCCTCGCCCGGTCCGGCCACCGTCCGGACGGCGGCCATGACGCGGCGAGCGGTGGTATCCCCGTGCGGGGCTATGAGATTCACCATGGCCGGGTCCGCGCCAATGGTGATCAGCCGTGGCTGGAACTGGACGGTGTACCCGAAGGCAGTGTGCGCGAAGCTGTCTGGGGCACGCACCTGCACGGTGCTCTGGAATCGGACGAATTCCGCCGATCCTGGCTGCGTGAGGTCGCCATTCGCGCCGGTCGCACCGATTTCGTTGTGGCCGACAATGTTTCGGTGGACGACGTGCGTATGACCCAGCTCGACCTGCTCGCGGACCTTATGGAGAAGTACCTCGATCTCCCGGCTCTGGAACGCTTGATCCAGGCGGGCGCATCGGCCAATCTGCCGACTCTGCGGGTCAATCGGTGACGATACGTGCCAATGGTGACGCCCATCACAGCAATCCGGCTGACACGCGTCCGGGACATTTCCGCGCCGTGTAGCGTTATCCGAATGGAATCTCGGCGGATCACGGTCGGTGACCGCATATGGGCCGTGCGGGTCGGAGGAACCGAATCCCGTCACCACGTGCTCCTGCTCCCCGATGCGGGCGATCCGGCCGACGTATACGACGAGGTCTGCGAACGACTGCAGACCTCGGACCTGCGCACCATCGTCATCGAACCGGCGGACGGGCTCGACAGCGCGGCGGTCTTCGGCATCCTCGACGAACTGAAGGTGCCGTGGGCGAATCTGGTCGGCAGCGGTAGCGGCGCCGACCTGGCCTGGCAGCTCGCGGCCCGTGGTTTCGGCCGCTTCATGAGCCTCATCGCGGCCGGCAGCGGGCATCCCGCGGCACCCGGTGCGGACGGCACGATCGCCGACGCCACCTGCCCGCCGGTGGAGATACCGACCACCCTGCTCGCCACCAAGCGCCTGCCGCGCCCGGCGGCCGAGGCCTCCGGGCGCTACGTCTACGGTGAATTCCGGCTCGTCCCCGTGGACGTCACGGATGTGGCCGCCGAAGCGGGCCACGAACTCGCCACCGAGATCGTGCTACGCACCAGCTTCTGGTGATGTAGCCAGCCACTCCAGCCAGGAATCGAGCTCCTTGAACGCCTGGGTGCGCGGCTTTTCCGACGACAGGAACACGTCGTGCCGCGCACCTTCGATCGGCACGATATTGGTGCGCTCACCCAGGCAGCCCGACCAGCGCTGAATCTGCTTCACATCCAGCACCACATCAGCCACATCGGCGGCCGGACCGTACTTGCTCATGAAGCGGGTCAGCTTCGACCGCAGCACCAGCGCGGGCACTCCGATATCGAGCCCGCGGTGCACCCGCAGATGTCCGCGCCGGATGGCGCGCAGCCAGCCCGCGTGAATGGGGAAGCCGGTCAACGGCTTCCAGTCCAGGTTGTAATCCCACTCACCGGATGCGGTGCGGTGCAGGCTGTCTCCGTAGGTGGAGATCTTGCCCAGCGGCAGCTGCGCCATGGCGCTCAGGCGCCCGATGCCCTGCAGCAGCGCGGTGCTGAGCGGATTGCGGTAGTACGAGGGGCCCTGCAGATCGAACCACGGGCTGTTGAGCACCAGGCCGGTAATGCCCTGTGCGCGAGCGCCTCCCGTGGCCTGCAGCCGGTTCAGCCACAGCGAGGTGACCAGCCCGCCCGTCGAATGCCCCATGACGAGCACCGGCAACCCGGTCTCCTCGCGAATGATACGCAGCGAGCGGTTCAGCTCCACGTCGTAGAGCGCGAGATCGGTCACGAAGTGCGGCGTCTGCCCCTCGCGGGTGGAGCGCCCGCACTTGCGCAGATCGAGCGCGTAGAAGGCGAACCCCTGCGCGGCCAGGTGCTCGGACAGATGCTCTTGGAAGAAGTAGTCGGTGAACCCGTGCACGAACAACACGGCGCTGGTGGCGACCGGCTGATCGCCGGGCGTATAGCGGACCAGCGTGGCGAAGGCGTCGCCCTCGCCGTCGGGATCCGGGCCCAGCGGCAGCGTGCGCTGCTGATAGTCCGGCCCGAGCACATCGGGCTGCCACGCGCCCGTGGCCTGGGTCGGAGCGGATGAGGCGGCGGTGGATGACGTATCAGAGGTCACCTGCTCAAGATAATCCCCGGCGGGCGGAAAGGGAGCTTGGAGGTATCTCTCACAATTGGGCTTTTCGTTGCTGGATTTCGGCGTGTCCAGGGGCACAATCGAACCTAGGTGAACGACGGGTAACCTAACTGCCGCTGGGTTGCCTCACACAGACAAGGAAGTCGATCAACACCGTGTCGAACGCTGCCACGATTGAAAAGACCGATGTAGTCCTCATCGGTGCCGGCATCATGAGTGCCACCCTCGGTGCATTGCTTCGACAGGTGCAACCGGACTGGACCATCTCGCTCTTCGAGCGGCTCGACGCCGCCGCGGCCGAGTCGAGTGACCCCTGGAACAACGCGGGCACCGGCCACTCGGCCCTGTGCGAGTTGAACTACACGCCGCGCAATGCCGACGGCTCGGTGGAGATCACCAAGGCCATCGACATCAATGAGCGGTTCCAGGTCTCGCGCCAGTTCTGGTCGTATTCCGCGGAGAACGGTGTTCTCGCCGATCCGTCGAACTTCATCAACCACGTACCGCACGTGAGCTTCACGCACGGCGCGGACGGAGTGGAGTACCTGCGCAAGCGCCAGGACGCGCTGTCGCGGCACCCGCTCTTCGAGGGCATGGAGTTCATCGACGACGCCGACGAATTCGCGCGCCGACTACCGCTCATGTCGAAGGGCCGGGACTTCTCCGATCCGGTCGCGCTGAACTGGACCGACTACGGCACCGATATCGACTTCGGCGAGCTCACCAAGGAGCTGCTGGCCTACCTCGGCGCTTCGGGTGCGGATATCGCCTTCGGTCACGAGGTCAAGAACCTGACCAAGCAGTCGGACGGCTCCTGGCTGGTGAAGGTGCGCAATCTGCGCACCCGCAAGACCCGGGTCATCAACGCCAAGTTCGTGTTCGTCGGCGCGGGCGGCGGCGCACTGCCGCTGCTGCAGAAGTCCGGCATCAAGGAGATCGCCGGATTCGGCGGCTTCCCGGTGTCCGGCCTGTTCCTGCGCTGCAAGAACCCGGAGCTCATCAAGCAGCACGAGGCCAAGGTCTACGGCCAGGCTTCGGTCGGCGCGCCGCCGATGTCGGTGCCGCACTTGGACACCCGTGTCATCAATGGTGAGCGCGGCCTGCTCTTCGGCCCGTATGCGGGCTGGACGCCGAAGTTCCTCAAGGACGGCAAGAACACCGACCTGTTCAAGTCGGTGAAGCCGAACAACCTGTTCTCCATGCTGGGTGTCGGCGTCACCGAGATGGGTCTGGTGCAGTACCTGGTCGGCGAGCTGCTCAAGTCGCAGTCCGGGCGGGTCGAGGCGATGGAGGAGTTCCTCCCGCGCGCCGACGGCAGTGACTGGGATCTGATCATCGCCGGTCAGCGCGTTCAGGTCATCCGCCGCAAGGGTGCGGGCGGTGTGCTCGAACTCGGTACCGCGGTCGTCGCGGCCGAGGACGGCACCATCGCCGGTCTGCTGGGTGCGTCCCCGGGCGCGTCCACGTGTGTCAGCGCCATGCTCGACGTTATGAAGCGGTGCTTCCCGGGCGAATTCGCTTCGTGGGAGCCGAAACTCAAGGAAATGGTGCCGTCCCTGGGGGTCAAGCTCTCGGAGAACCAGGCGCTCTACCGTGAGGTCTGGGAGTGGTCCAACAAGGCGCTGCACCTGGATCACGACAAGACGCCGAAGCATTCCGGGGTCACATCTCACGCGTAGTTGTGGCATTGCACGCGTAGGTGTGATAGCAACAATCGATGATGTCAACGGTTGCTCTCAAACGGTCATGGGCCCTGGATCTGGACACCAAGACTCTGTACAGGCTGTTGAAACTTCGTGTCGAAGTGTTTGTCGTCGAGCAGAAATGCGCATACCCGGAGCTCGACGGTCTGGACCTGCTTCCGGAAACGCGACATTTCTGGCTCGACGACGAGGGTGAGGTCATTTGCACCCTCCGGCTGCTCGAAGAGCACGATGACGGCGTGAAGTCCTTCCGGATCGGGCGCCTGTGCACCACCCCGCCCGCGCGCGGCCACGGCTACACCACCCGCCTGCTGCAGGCGGCCCTGGCCGAGACCGGCACGGGCGCGACCGTGCGCCTGAATGCGCAGACCTACCTGGTCGATATGTACACCAAGCACGGATTCAAGGTGGACGGCGAGGAATACATCGAGGACGGAATACCGCACCTGCCGATGCGCCGAGGCTGACGCGATCCCCGCAACCGAATCGGTTGCGGGGATTCCTTTTTCAGGGGTTGACGGTGCTGCCCCTGCCTGTTGCGCCTGTCTGCCGCCTCCCAGGTCCGAGTCTCCGGCTCCGTCTGCCGTCTGCCGGCTACCGCGTCCGCGCGCTGCCTGCCGCATCGCATCCGCTCGGTGCCGCCTGCATCGCCTGGGCCGCAGGTGGTCGCATACGCCGCTGCCGGGTGGGCCGATATGGGTGACGCTTCCCTCGTGGACCGGCCGGGGTACCTCCAGGCTGCGCACGCGGCGCGCATAGAGTTGACCGCGTGTCCGTCTCCTCTGTGGCTTACTCCGAATCCGAGCGCGCGGTCTCCGATGTCGAGGCCGGGTTTCCGTTCTCGGCGGTGGTCGGGCAGGAGCGGCTGCAGCTGGCGCTGATTCTCTGCGCGGTGCATCCCGGAATCGGCGGGGTGCTGGTGCGCGGGGAGAAGGGGACCGCGAAGTCGACCGTGGTGCGCGCGCTGGCGCAATTGCTGCCGCCTGTGGTCGACGAGAGCGGCGCGCGGCCCGCCCGGCTGGTGGAATTGCCCGTGGGCGCCACCGAGGACCGTGTGGTCGGATCCCTGGATCTGGAACGGGTGCTGCGCGATGGAGAACAGGCGTTCAAGCCGGGGCTGCTCGCGGCCGCCCACCACGGCGTGCTCTACGTCGACGAAGTGAACCTCCTGCACGACCATCTCGTGGACGTGCTGCTCGATGCCGCCGCCATGGGTCGCGTGCATATCGAGCGCGACGGCGTCTCGCATTCGCATCCGGCGCGATTCGTTCTCGTGGGCACCATGAATCCCGAAGAGGGCGAACTGCGGCCGCAGCTGCTGGACCGGTTCGGCCTGACCGTGGACGTGGTCGCCTCCCGCAATGTGGATGTGCGCATGTCGGTGGTGCGCCGCCGGCTCGATTACGAGGCCGATCCGGCCGGCTTCGCCGCCGGTTATGCCGGCGCCGATCGTGAAGTGGCCGAACGCATTCTGACCGCCCGGGACCGGATCGGCGAGGTCACGCTGGACAATGTCGAACTGCGCCGGATCGCCGCACTGTGCGCCAGCTTCGATGTGGACGGTATGCGCGCGGATCTTGTTGTCGCCCGCACCGCGACCGCGCACGCCGCCTGGCGCGGCAGCGCCGCGGTGACCGAGGAGGACGTTCGGATCGCGGCGGAACTCGCACTGCCGCACCGGCGTCGGCGAGATCCGTTCGACGAACCCGGGATCAGCGAGGAACAACTCGACGAGGCTATGCGGCAGGCGGCCGATGAGGCCAACCGTGAGACGCAGGACGGCGGTGCCGACGACCTGGGAAAAGGTGAAGCGGCCCCGCAGGATGATGCGGGGTCGCAGGACCAGCGGGTAGGGGGTTCGCCGGAACCCGAGGATGATCCGAACGGTCCCGGTGGCGGTGCGGATTCGCCTGCGGGCGAAGTGGATTCACCGCAGTCGTCGGATAGTGGCCCGGATTTTCCTGGGGGCGAACAGGACTCGCAGCCGGACCGGCGGCCTGCCGATCCGAACCGGGATTCCTCCGGCGACCAGGAGCCGGGGCGACCGGCGCGTGAAGGTCGCTCCGGCATGCCTTCCCAATCGATAGCCAAGCCCCCGCGCTGGGAGGTCCCCGGTGTCGGCGAGGGCGCACCCGGCCGTCGCTCACGTGCCCGCACCCGCCAGGGCCGCGTTGTGCGCGCCACTCCCGAAACCGGTACCGGCCTGCACCTGCTCGGCACCATCTTCGCGGCCGTCCCGCATCAGCGCGCCCGTGGCCGGATCAGCGGCCCCCTGGAATTCGCCGCCGCGGATCTGCGCGGCGCGTATCGCGAAGGGCGCGAAGGCAATCTGGTCGTCTTCGTGGTCGACACCTCCGGCTCGATGGCCGCCCGGGACCGCCTCTCCGCAGTCACCGGCGCCATCGTCGCGCTACTGCGCGACTCCTATCAGCGCCGCGACAAGGTCGCCGTCATCACCGTGCGCGGCGCAGATGCCGAACTGGTGCTCCCGCCCACCTCCTCGGTCGATATCGCCGTCCGCCGCCTCGCGGATCTGCGCACCGGCGGCAAAACCCCACTTGCCCAGGGCCTCCTGAAGGCCCGCGAAGTCATTGCCCGCGAACGCATCCGAGACCCGCACCGCCGCCCCATGCTCGTCATGCTTACCGACGGCCGCGCCACCGGCGGCCCCGACCCGGTGCCCCGTGCCCGCGCCGCCGCTCGCCTGCTGGCCAATGATTCGGTGACCGCCATGGTCGTCGACTGCGAGCGCGGCATGATCCGCCTCGGCCTCGCCCGCGACCTGGCCCGCGAACTCCGCGGCGGTTATCTGCAACTGGCCGAACTCACCGGCGAGAATGTCGCGGGCGTAGTCCGCGCCACCCGTGCCGCCTGAACCTCCACATCCCGACGTGGGCCGCGTCGATCCGCCATCGCGCCTTGCTAGGCCGACTGGTCAGCCGATCATCAGGAACTGGTGCAGGCATCGGCCGAGAACGGCGCGCAATCAGTTCCTGATGATCATGAAAGCTCGGGGGCCCGGGCCGGGACCGGGTGTGGTGGCTGGGTATGGCACCGTAGGTTCCCGACGGCCGCACTCTGGCCGCGTCAGGAGAAGGAGCGCAGACGATGCCCCAGGGCGTGCCACTGCCGGAGACCATTCCGGATGACGGGCTGACCACGCGGCAGCGCCGCAATCAGGCCGTGCTCGCCATCCACACCGGGCCGGGCAAGGGGAAGTCGACCGCCGCGTTCGGGATGGCCTTGCGCGCTTGGAATCAGGGCTTCGATGTGGCTGTCTTCCAATTCGTGAAGAGCGCCAAGTGGAAGGTGGGCGAGGAGGCCGCCTTCCGCACCCTCGGCAAGTTGCACGAGGAAACCGGCGCGGGCGGCGCGGTCGAGTGGCACAAGATGGGGGAGGGCTGGTCCTGGACGCGTAAGCCGGGCAGCGATGAGGATCATGCCGCCGCCGCGCTCGCCGGCTGGCAGGAGATCTCCCGCCGCCTCGCCGCCGAACAGCACCGCTTCTATGTGCTCGACGAATTCACCTACCCGCTCAAGTGGGGCTGGGTGGATGTGGACGAGGTGGTGCAGACGCTGCGCGATCGTCCCGGCAATCAGCACGTGGTGATCACCGGTCGTGATGCCCCGCAGGCGCTCATCGAGGTCGCGGATCTGGTCACCGAGATGACGAAGGTCAAGCATCCGATGGACGCGGGCCGCAAGGGCCAGCGCGGCATCGAATGGTGAGTGTGCCCGCGGTGGTGGTGGCCGCGCCCGCATCGGGCAGCGGTAAGACCACTCTCGCCACCGGACTGATCGGCGCGCTGCGGCGGGCCGGGCATCGGGTGGCGCCGTTCAAGGTGGGCCCCGATTACATCGACCCGGGCTATCACGGACTGGCCGCCGGTCGGCCCGGGCGCAATCTGGATCCGGTGCTGTGCGGAGGCGAGCGGGTGGTTCCGCTCTACAGGCACGGCAGCGCGGGCTGCGATATCGCCGTGGTCGAAGGCGTGATGGGCCTGTTCGACGGCCGCATCGACGAACACAACACCGAACCGGTGGCGGAGGGCTCCACCGCGCAGATCGCCGCCATGCTGGGCGCACCGGTCGTCCTGGTGGTGGACGCGCGCGGCCACAGCCAGAGCCTGGCGGCGCTGCTGCACGGATTCGCCACCTTCGACAGCGGAATCCGTTTGGGCGGAGTCATTCTCAACCGCGTCGGCAGCGAACGGCACGAGCAGGTCCTGCGTGCCGCCTGCGCCCGTGTCGGCCTGCCGGTACTGGGCGCACTGCCGCGACTGGACGAATTGGCCGTGCCGTCAAGGCATCTCGGCCTCGTCCCCGCCGTGGAGCACGGCTCCGCAGCGCAGTCCGCGGTCGACGCCATGACCGATCTTGTTGCCGCGCATATAGATCTGGCGGCCGTGGCTGCCCTGGCGAGTTCGAATATCACGGGCCCGGCATGGGATCCGGTGGAGGAGCTGCGGCCGGCGGTCGACGCGGCGGGGATCAGCGCTGTCGCCGAAGGTCTTCCGGCCTCCGAAGGTGTTCCGGCGACCGGTGACCCCGGCGCACCTCCTACCGGCGGCCCCATCGTCGCCGTAGCAGGCGGAGCCGCCTTCACCTTCGGCTACGCCGAACACCGCGAACTCCTCGAAGCCGCAGGAGCCCGCGTGGTCGTCTTCGACCCTCTGCGCGACGAACTCCCCTCCGGCACGGCCGGTCTGGTCATTCCCGGTGGCTTCCCCGAGGAACACGCCGCCTCCCTGGCCGCCAACACCCACCTGCTCACCACCATCGCCGACCAGGCGCGCCGCGGCCTCCCCATCCACGCCGAATGCGCCGGCCTGCTCTACCTCACCCGCTCCCTCGACGGCCACCGCATGGCCGGCGTAGTCGAAGCCGACGCCGAATTCGGTCCCCGCCTCACCCTCGGCTACCGCGACGCCGTGGCCCTCACCGACTCCCCCCTCTGGCAAGCCGGAGAACGCGTCCGAGGCCACGAATTCCACCGCACCCGCCTCGCCACCGCCCCCTCCGACGCCCTCGCCTGGGCCTGGCGCGCCCCGTCCGGCGAGACCGTCCGCGAAGGCGCCATCCTCCACAACGTCCACGCCTCCTACCTCCACACCCACCCCGCCGGAAACCCCACCGCCATCACCCGCTTCGTCTCCACCGCAGCCGAATTCGCGCGAACTCATGTTCCGGCCTGACCTCGCGGTCGGGATCGGTATGAGGTCCGGGGTTGAATCGCGGGCCATAGTGAACGCGGCACGAGACGTTGCGGGTGAGGCAAAGATCGGTTGCCTGGCGACGGTGAATCTGCGCGCAGAGGAGCCGGGCCTGATCGCCGCAGCCGCAGAGCTGGGGGTGCCGGTACGGGTGTTCACAGCAACGGATCTCGCGGGCATGGCGGTGCCCAATCCCTCGATCCGTGTGGCAGCGGCCATCGGCACACCCAGTGTTGCCGAGGCGGCCGCGCTGCTTGCCGCCGGGTGCGAGCGCCTGCTTGCGGAGAAGCGGGTGATCGGCGGAGTCACGGTGGCGGTTGCGGTGATTCGCACGCGTGCCCGAAGACTCGCCTGACGCCGCCGATCGGTGTGAATTAGGCTGCCGCCATGAGGGATTCGACCGAAGCGCCTGATCGCTGGGGCTGGTTTGTGATTCTCTGGGTAGTTCTGGGTTTCTTCGGATTCATCGGATCGACGCTGCTGTTCTTCTTCTACGCGATAAGTATGGACAGCCATCCACCCGAATGCGGCTATCGGGTGTCCTGCCCACTGCGAATATCGTTGGGATTAGGCGCTATTCCGCTCTATGTCTGGGCGCTCGCCGGGGCCGTCGCATTGCTGGCCGGGCTTGTGGTCGGCCGGCGCGGCGTTCGGGTGGTCAGCGTAATGGCGGCCGGTACGGCAGCGGGGACGATCGTCTTCCTGGCCTGCGGGTTCGCCGGACTGCAGTTCCTGGCGGCTTATATGCACCCGGGGCCGTGAACGGCTGCTGCGGTGGTATACGGCGAACCGCCGCGCGCGCCGACTGGTTGGGTCGTCGGCGAGCGCGGCGGCGGTGCGGATCATTCACAGGGAGTGGATGATTCGCGGTCTGTGGTTACGGCGAGACCGAGCCCCAGTCGGCGAAACCGGTGGGGTCGTGGCGGCCCAGGCTGCCGTGTTCGAACAGGCCCCAGCCCTCGTCGCTGCCGCAGCGGGCCTTGCCCACGTGATCGATGACGCTGAAGGGGATGCGACCGGCAGTCGCGGGATCGGTCAGATCGAAGCTCTTGCTCTCGGACCAGTTGCGGCCCTTCCACTGTCCGTGCTGCCAGTCCGGATCGCCGCCGTAGCCGCAGCCGACATTGAGGGCGATATGGGTGCCGGCCTCGACCTCCACCTCGAGCGGCTTGCCGTCGGGGGTGGTGAGGTCCAGGCGCACCGAGGTCGGAATGCGGGTGCCGGACTTGTACTTCAGATTGATGCGCGGCCAGCCCAGCTGCTCGATGCGGCCGTCGTGCCAGATCCGGGTGGCGTCGTTCAGGGTGCGGAAGCCATTGGGCTCCTCCTGCACGATGACGATGATCGAGTAGTCGTCGAAGCGCAGCGGCACGTAGAGCCACCAGAAGCCTTCTGACGGTTCGGAAGCCACGCGCCCCGCCGGATCGGATTCGCCGACCGGCCGGATGCCCCAGGAGCGGTCGCGGGTGCCGGTCCAGTTCGCCGGATCGACGGTGATGTCGGTGCCGTCGACATGCAGTGTGCCGGACCAGGATCCGACCTGGGCGAAGCGCTGCGCATCGATCATGGCCTTGTTCATGCCGGTGATGATGGTGTGCGCCTCCTCCTGTACGACCGGGAACGCGCCGTCCCAGGTCATATCGAAGGACAGGTCCTCGTGCTCGCAGATCACCCGCAGCTGCTGCAGCGGCTCGATGATCTCGATCCGGTACCCGCCGACGGCCAGGTCCAGGCCGCGCTGGTCCAGTGCATCCGAGAACCGCACCGCGTGCTGGGTGTCACCGCGCCGCACGGTGGCGAAGGCGTCGGTCACGCCCAGGTTCGGGTACACGCCGAACCCGGTGATCAGCATCAGATCACCGGTGGTGTCGATGGCATTGAAGTAGCTGCGGTCGTAGAAGTTCTTATCGCTGCTGACCACCCGCGCCATCGGCAGCGGCGCCTGGTGGATGGGGAATTCGTCGAGCGGGCCGATCATGGGTTTCATAGCTCTCAATCCCAGGCGTAGGTGCCGTCGAGCATGGCCTCGAGCAGCGGTCGGTGCATGACGTAGTCGTCGCGATCGTCGGTATCGGTGTCCTCACCGAAATGGATCATGCGGCGCTTGATGCGGCCCATCACGATGCCGTGGCGCAGCGCCGCGTACATCAGGTACCAGTCCAGGTCGCGGACCGCGTGCCCGGTGGCCTCCTCGTACAGCTTCTCGACATCGCTGCGCCGCAGGAAGTCCGGCAGTCCGGGCTGATCGAATCGGGTGGCGATGTCCTGGAAGAAGCGGTGGATCAGGATGGGCCAGGCCACATCGAGTTCACGCGGGCCGAGGGCGGCCATCTCCCAGTCGAGGACGGCGGCCAGATCGCAGTCTTCGTTCTCCTGGAACATGATGTTGCCGGGCCGGGCGTCACCCCAGTTGAGCACATCCGGCCCCGAGCCCTGCGGCCAGTTCTGCTCCAGCCATTCGAAGGTGCGCTCCAGCAAGGGAATACGGAATCCGTCGCGGGCGAGCGCCCAGTCGTACCACTGCTTCTGGGCCTCGAAGTGCCGGCGCAGCGCCGAGCCCTCGCCGTCCAGCATGGGGAAGCGCTGGGCGGGGTTCTCGATGCCGTGCACCTTGGCGATGACCTCGACGGTCTTGCGGGTGATCTCCAGCCGCTGTTCCGGCGTGGCGTCGAAGACCCAGCCGAAGAACACATACGGCGGATTGTCCTCGCAGACACGGCCGTTCACGCGCCGCATGACGAAGAATGTGGAACCGAGCACCTTCGGATCGGTCTCGATCCAGCACAGCTCCGGCACCGGTGCGTCGGTGGCCTCGGCTACGCCGGCCATGATGGCGTACTGGGTTTCCAGGTCGTACTTCTCGAAGACCGGGAAGGAGCTGTCCTCCGGCGCCAGGCGTGCCACGTAGGAGCCGCCCGCGGGCTGCCCGTTCTCGGTCCATTCGGCGTCGAAGAGCAGCGTGGTGCTGGACATGCCGCCCGCCTGCGGCTTGGTCAGCGAAGTGACGCGGGGCGCCTCGTCGGCTACGACCTTGGTGGCGAGCCAGCCCGCCAGTTGTGCCGCGAGTTGATCCTCGTCGCGGTCGGAGACGGTGAGTTCCCATCTCTGGTTGGGGTCGTCGGCCGACATGTCTATTCCTCCTGGCATGGAAAGGCAGGCGTGTCAGGCGCGGTTCGGGCGGGCCGGAAAGGGCCGCTGTGACCCGCACAACACGGTGCCGAGAAATGTAACGTGTTCCAGTTCGATTGTGCAGGGGTTGCGGGGTCGAGTACCGGTGAATGGGATGACCGCTCGACGGGAATTCCGGCGCGGCGGTAGTGCTGGCACGTCATCACGATGGTGGCTGGCACGTAATCCCGCAGAGGTATGCCGGAGCTCCGGAAAAGGGGGATAACCCGGAGGCGTCGAGATCGCATTCGAACTACGGTCGAAGTTCGGAGCGAGGGGATGTGCGATGAGTGTGCGAACAGTAGGTACCGCAACGGATTTCGATGATCTGTCACCGGAGCAGAACCGCGAGTGGCGACCGGCCCTCCGGATTCTCTTCCGCTTCGTGATCGCCTATTTCACGCTGTTCTGCGTTTTTTACCCGCAGCCGCTCTTCGCCTTCTTCGGCATCCTCCAGAAGTGGCTGCCGGACGATCTCCTGCAGAAGTACGCGGACCTGCCCGGCCCCTTGGTGCGCTGGACCGGGCGCACCGTCTTCGACCATCCGGGCGTCCACCTGAATTTGGATTCCGGCAGCGGCGATCAGCTGTATCTGTGGATCGAGGTCTTTTGCATTCTGATCGCCGCGGTGCTGGTGACCGCGGTATGGAGTGTGCTGGACCGCAGGCGCGCCGAATACCGCACGGCGGCCGGCTGGTTCCTGCTGTTCTTCCGGGTCATGCTGGCCGGTCAGATGCTGAATTATGGCTTCGCCAAGGCGATTCCCCTGCAGATGCCGGTCCCCGGCCTGGCCACACTGGTGCAGCCCTACGGCGAGTTCAGTCATATGGCGGTGCTGTGGAATCAGGTCGGCGTCTCACCGGTGTACGAGAGCCTGCTCGGCCTGGCCGAGATCACCGGCGGTCTGCTGCTTCTGCTGCCGCGCACCCAGGTGGCGGGAGCGCTGCTCAGCCTGGTGAGTATGGCGCAGGTGTGGGTGCTGAACATGACCTTCGATGTCCCGGTCAAACTGCTGGCGTTCCACCTGTTGCTGCTGTCGATGGTGCTGCTGGCCCCGGATGCGCGGCGGCTCACCACCGCACTGCTGGGCGGCGCGGCCGGGCCCTCGACCGTCCCCACCCCGTTCCGGACGCGGCGATCCCGGCGGATCTCCGATATCGCACTGGTGGTGCTCGCGCTCTGGTTCGTCCTGGGCCAAGCGGTCGGGGCCTGGGACGGCTGGCACAAGTACGGCCCGGGCCGACCGCAGTCCGAGCTGTACGGAATCTGGAACGTCACCGAGTTCACCAGGGACGGGCAGTCGGTGCCGCCGCTGCTCACTGATGAAACCCGCTGGCGGCGAATGGTGTTCGACGATCCGGGGGTGGCGATCTACCAGCGTATGGATGACGGCATGGTCCCGGTCCTGACCGAATTCGACAGTGGCGCACACCGTCTCACCCTGCGTGCGCCCTCGGGCTCCGAGGCTTTGGCGAGCTTGACCTACGAACGGCCGGCATCGGATCGGCTCACGCTGACCGGCGAACTCGAAGGCCATCCGGTGACGCTGGCGCTCACGCTCGTCGACTCGGATCGAATGCCGATCCGCCAGGGCGGATTGCATCTGGTGCAGGACTACGCCAACGGCGTGAAGTGACGCGCCAACGGCGTGAAGTGACGCGCCAACGGCGTGAAGTAGCGCCCGGGAATCAGTGTGCGGCGCAGTCTGTTCAGAACACGCGTGAGCACACTTCCCGAGGGACTCAAGAAGCACATCGACGAGTCGAAGGTATTCGCCACCGTGGCGACCGTCGGCGCCGACGGCCAGCCGCATCTGACCGTCGTCTGGCTCGACCGTGAGGGCGACGAGTTGGTGTACTCCACCTCGGTGAGCCGGCAGCAGTACAAGAATCTGGTGCGCGACCCGCGGGCCACCGTCATGATCACGCCGCCGGACAACCCGTACGTCTATGCCGAGATTCGCGGCACCGTCACCGTGGAGCCGGACCCCGAGCGGGCACTGCCGGACCGGATGTCACTGAAGTTCACCGGGCAGACGTACGGGGAGTTCATGCCGTCCTCGCTGACCGACCCCGCCGAGCGAGTGGTCGTCCGCATCACCCCGGCCAAGGTCCACAGCCGCATCTGAATCGGCATCCGCCCGCGTAGAGCCGGGCACGTTTCCCGGCAGCGCGTGACGGCCCGATATCGGTTGCCGCGCGGCTGCCAGGCGATTGTTCCGGTTTTCCGTGCACACCGTAGGCTCAATCCTTGTGCCGAATACGTCAGCCGCATCCGATGACCAGCCCGTAGGCGACCCGAACTACCTGGTCGGGCTCGATCTGAACGGGCGCCGCGTGGTGGTGGTCGGTGGCGGGACCGTGGCGCAGCGCCGACTCGGGCTGCTCATCGCCTCCGGTGCGGATGTGCACGTGATCAGCCGCGAGGCGACTCCGGCGGTCGAGGGCATGGCCACCTCGGGGCAGATCTCCCTGCAATTGCGCGAATATGCCGACGGCGATCTCGAGGACGCCTGGTACGCGCTGGTGTGCACCGACGAACCCGAAACCAATGCGGCCGTGGTGGCCGAGGCGACGCGGCGCCGCATCTTCTCCGTGCGTGCCGACAATGCCCGGCTCGGTACGGCCGTCACTCCGGCCACCGCGCGCTACGACGGGATGAGCCTCGGCGTGCTCGCCGGTGGGCAGCATCGTCGTTCGGCCGCGGTGCGAAACGCACTCCTGGAAGCACTGCAATCCGGTGTGGTGACCGATGATTCGGGTCCGGTGGCCGCGGGTGTGGCGCTCATCGGCGGCGGCCCAGGCGATCCGGACCTGATCACCGTGCGCGGCCGCCGACTGCTGGCGCGCGCGAATCTTGTTGTCGCCGATCGGCTCGCGCCGCCGGAACTGCTGGCCGAACTCGGCCCGGACGTCGAGGTCGTGGACGCCGCCAAGATTCCGTACGGCCGCGCCATGGCCCAGGAGGCCATCAATACCGCGCTCATCGAGGGCGCGAAGGCCGGAAAGTTCGTGGTCCGCCTCAAGGGCGGCGACCCGTACGTCTTCGGCCGCGGCTACGAAGAACTCGAAGCCTGTGTCGAAGCCGGTGTTCCGGTGACGGTTGTGCCCGGCGTCACCAGCGCCATCTCGGTGCCCGCCCTGGCCGGAATCCCCGTCACCCATCGCGGCGTCACCCATGAATTCGTCGTGGTGAGCGGGCACGTCGCCCCGGACCACCCGGACTCCCTCGTCGACTGGCCGGCGCTGGCCCGGCTGCGCGGCACCATCGTGCTGCTCATGGCCGTGGAGCGCATCGACAAGTTCGCCGACGCACTGCTGGAGGGCGGTCGCGCCGCGAATACCCCGGTGACCATCGTGCAGGAGGGCAGCCTGCGCACCCAGCGCATCGTCCGCGCCGACCTCTCGACCGTCGCCGAGCAGGTGCGCGCGGAAGCCATTCGCCCCCCGGCCATTATCGTCATCGGCCCCACCGCCGGATTCACCGCCGGCGACCCCCGCACGCGCTGAGCGAGGCGGATCGCTGACCGTGCGCGGAGTTCCCAATGGATTCGCTCGCTGTGCACGCGGTGCTCAGCGGATACGACAGAGCCTGGTGGATACGACAGATGAGATGGCGCATGGTCCCTCGAGACGACCTCGGCCGCTGCGCCGATCGGCGTGTCCGGCACCCCCACCACCGCGCGACCGGGCCGCTGTGCTGAGCCGATCGCGCGGGAACGAGATCGGTTCGGTGCGTCCGGCATCCATTACAGTGTCGGAGTGCTCGATAATCCCGCTGCGACGATGCAGTATCCGGTGACCAAGCGGGCGTTCGGGCTCGCGATTCTCGTATTGAGCGGGCTGCAGTTGATGGTCGTGCTCGATGGCACCGTCATGATTCTGGCGTTGCCGCGGGTACAGGAACAGCTGGGTCTGTCCAGTGCGGGCAGCGCCTGGACCGTCACTGCCTACGGTCTGCCGTTCGCGGGTCTGATGCTGCTCGGTGGTCGACTAGGGGACTCCTTCGGCCGTAAGCGCATGCTGATTCTCGGCGTCGGCGTCTTCACGGTGGCCTCGGCGCTCTGCGGTACCGCCCAGAACGAGGCCTGGCTGATTGCTGCCCGCGCACTGCAGGGCACCGGTGCGGCCATTGCCGCGCCGACCGCATTCGCCTTGGTGGCCACCACTTTCGCGCCCGGCCCGGTCCGAAACCAGGCCATCGCGATTCTCGGTTCCATGGTGGGCATCGGCTCGGTCGGCGGTCTGGTGGTCGGCGGTGCGCTGACCCAGGTGGATTGGCGCTGGATCTTCTGGATCAATGTGCCGATCGGCCTGCTCATCGTGCTCGGTGCGATCTACGAGCTGCACGACACCGAACACCAGCGCATCTCCCTGGATATTCGCGGCGCGGTACTGGGCACCCTGGCCTGCGCGGCCATCGTGTTCGGCGCGACCGAGGGTCCGCAAATGGGCTGGGACAGCCCGATTATCATCGGATCGCTGCTCGGCGGCCTGGCACTGCTGATCGTGTTCGTCTTCGCCGAACGCAGTGTCGCCAATCCGCTGCTGCCATGGTCGCTGTTCGACAGCCGTGATCGCGTGATCTCCTTCGCGGCCATCTTCCTGGCCTCCGGTGTGCTGGGTGCGACAACGTTCTTCGTGGCGCAGTTCCTGCAGAATGTGCTCGGCTACAGCCCGCTCATGGCGGGTCTGGGCAGTATCCCGTTCACGCTCGGCGCGGGCGTCGGCACCGCGGTGTCGTCCAAGGCCGTGCAGTACGTGCAGCCGCGCTGGCTGCTGTTCGGTTCGGCGATTGTGCTGGCGGCCGGGCTGTTCTTCGGTTCCACCATCGACAGTTCGGTGGAGTACTTCCCGACGCTGCTCGGACTGCTGTGCGTGGTCGGCTTCGCGGTCGGCATGGTCATCGTGATTCTGCCGCTGTGCGTACTGGTCGGTGTGGACATGGCGCATATCGGCCCGCTGTCGGCGGTCGGGCAGATGTTCATGAATATGGGCACGCCGTTCGCGGTCGGTCTGCTGAGTCCGGTCGCGCTCTCGCGCACGCTGTCGCTGGGTGGCACCACCGGCAAGGTCACCGAAATGACCTCCGCGCAGATCGACGCGCTCGGTAGCGGTTACACCCTGGTGCTGTTCGTCTGCGCGCTCGGCACGGCGTTCATGGGCTTGTTGTCGCTGTCGCTGCGCTACACACCGGAGCAGCTGTCCCAGGCGCAGCATGCTCAGGACGCCGCGCAGAAGTCCTGAGGACCCGCGTCGCCGCAGTCCTGGGGGGACCTGTGTCACCGGTAGTCCTAGGGGACCTGTGTCACCGCGATCGCCGATTCGCTGAGGCTGCCGAGATAGAGGGCGCCGTCGTGTTCGGCGGCGGCGGTCACCATGCCGTAGTCGGTGCCCTCGCGCTGCAGATCGTGCACGAGCGCGCCGTCGAAGTCGAAGGCCATGGCCCAGACGGTGCGGGCCGGTTTCGGTTGCAGCCGTTCGGGAATCGCCCAGGAGATCTGCCGCAGGATGCCCGGTAGCGGAAGCAGGGTGTCCAGCAAGGGGTTTCGCGGTGCGGCGAGTGAAACCCAGACCAGGCCATCGCTGCCGAGCAGCATATTGTCCGGGAAGCCCGGCAGATTCTCGACGAGCCGGTCGCAGGTGCCCGCCTGCGGGCCGGACAGCCGATACCGGGTGACACGGTAGGCGCCGGTCTCGGCGACCAATACGCAGGAGCGGTCCGGCGCGAGCACCACGCCGTTCGCGAAATCCAGCCCGTCGACGAGGGTTTCGACCGTGCCGTCCGGATTGCGGCGCAGCAGCCGGCCGGTGCCGGAGTGCTCCATGATGTCGCCCATCCACTGCTTCAGGGGCCAGCGACGCGAGGACTCGGAGAAGTAGATGGTCCCGTCGCCGTCGGCGACCACATTGCTGGTGAAATTCAAGGCCGCACCGTCGACCTCCGCCACCAGCACTTCGATCGTGCCGCCCGGCTTGTCCAGCCGCAGCAGCCCGCGCTCGGCATCGCAGATCAGCAGTGCGCCATCGGATTCCACATGCAAGCCGAGCGGCCGCCCGCCGGTGTGCGCGATCTGCTCCACCGCCCCGGTCGCCGGATCAACGGCCAGAATCGCCCCGTCATCGATACCCGTCAACAGCCGCCCATCAGCCGCGACCACCACGTCTTCCGGTCCCCGGCCGGGCAACTCGAGCAACCGCAGCGCGGGCATTTCGGGGGTACTGCGGGTTTCGCGCGCACGAGGGGTGGCGGGCGGCGGTGTCCACCGGTGAGGTTGCATCGACATGGATTCCAGTATCTGCCAGCGCAACGCACACTCGCTACCCGCCACGCGAAGGTGAAGAGCTGCCCAGAGCAGTGAAGCGCGGCAGTCCGAATTTCCCCTCGGGCTGCAGCGCCGGACACGTGTGGGCGGCAGCGCTATACGGGTGCGGGACCGGGGTGCTGCTGCACGGGTGGGACGAACGTGCTGCTGCACGGGTGGGATGAGCGTGCTGCAACACGGTGTGGGACGAGGGTGCTGATGTGCGACCGGGGCACAGTGGCGAAGAGCACCCTGATTCAGGGCTGTTGTCTCGGCGGCACTTTCGGCAGACTGCGTAGATGGGGACGAGTCTGGACGCAGAACTGCTGGACCGCTGGACCGAGCTGGCCGGACCGTCGGCGCGGGCGGTGGGGGAGGACCTGGTCCGCCGCTACAGCGAACCGCACCGCCGCTATCACGCCGTCGAGCATCTGGCCGCAATGCTGAACATCATCGACGACCTGGCCGCCGACGCCGCCGATATCGCCGCCGTACGCTACGCGGCCTTCTTCCACGATGCCGTGTACTCGGTCGAGGGCGGCGACAATGAGGAGGCCAGTGCCGCGCTGGCCGAAACCGCGCTGCCCGCAATGGGTTTGGACGCCGAGCTGGTGGCCGAGGTAGCCCGCCTGGTCCGGCTCACGGCCGGACACCACCCGAACCCCTCGGATCGCAATGGCGGCGTCCTCTGCGATGCCGACCTGGCCATACTGGCCGCCGGCGAATCCGCCTACGCCGCCTACGCGTCCGCGGTCCGCGCCGAATACGCACACGTCCCCGACGAGCTGTTCCGCAAGGGCCGCGCGGCCGTCCTCCAGGGCCTCATCCAACAGGAACACCTCTTCCGCACCCCCACCGCCCGCGCCCGTTACGACAACGCAGCCCGCGCCAACCTCGCCGCCGAGCTGATCACCCTCTCCGAGCCAGGAGCCTGACCTGTCGCTGCCAGCGCAGGCACCGACTGTCAATGCGTCTGAGTGCTGACAAAAGCAAAGACAAAGACACCTGGACAAGAAGAAGCAAAACAAGAAGAGCTGAAAGATAAAATCCGAGTATTCTGAATAGCCTTATATCACAACGGAATTCGCCTTTCCGGGTCTGTTTTCCGGGAGTAGAATAAAGGCATGGAATCAGGGGGAGAAACCGCAATCGCGACCGGTGCATCAGCACTGGCCGCTGCGGTCGAATCCCTCACTGCTCTGCCGTTGATCCCGGTGCCGGACACCGACATTGTGGCGTTGATGCAGCAGATCGAGACCTGCACTCGCCGGTTGGCGTCGGTGCAACGGGATCTGATCGTGCAAGCCTGCGCCCGGTCATTGCCCGCTCTCAACGGTTCCGGGAGCCCGGCGTTGTATTTGCAATCGGTCCTGCATATCTCGCACGGGGATGCGATCAACCGGTGGCGTGCCGCTGAGGATCTCGCGGTGTGGCACCGGGTCGGTGACGAGCCCGACCCGGCCCCGGTCCTGCCGAACGCCGCCCAAGCCCTCGACGAGGGGGCGATCTCCCTCGATCATGTGCGGGTGATCCGGCAGGTGATGAACCGGTTGCCCGGCAAGGTTCCTGCTGAGGCTCGCGCCTACGCCGAGAAGCAACTCGCCTTCCAGGCGCGCGCCCTGGATCCGACGCATCTGCCGAGGATCGGGGAGATGATCCTGGGTTTCCTGGACCCGGACGGCAAGCTCACCGAGGACGCTGATCGGCAGAACCAGCGCAGTGCGGTTCTGAGCCCGCAACGCTACGACCTGATGTCCACCCTCACGGTCGAGCTCACCCCCGATGCCCGTGCGGCGTTCGATGCTGTCATGGCGAAGCTGGCCCGTCCCGGTATGTGCAACCCGGCGGACAAGGAAAGCCCGTGGGCCGAGGATGAGGACAACCCGGTGCCCCGGGATGTGCTGGAGGCGTGCGCGGCCCGTGACGAGCGCAGCAAGGCCCAACGCCAGCACGACGCCCTCATGGCGGTGTTGCACCCGGACTTCAACCCCGCCAAGCTGGGATCGCACCGTGGGCTGCCGGTCTCCACGATCATGACCATGAGCATCGAGGATGTCGAACGCGCTGCGGGGGTGGCCACCACCGCCACCGGTGGGCAGGTCCCGGTCGAGAACGCCCTCCGGTTGATGGCCCGCCACTGCAAGACGTTCGTGCTCGTGAAGAACAAGAACGGGATGCCGTTGCATATCGGGGAAATCCGGTTGGCGAACCCGGCGCAACGGTTGGCGTTGATCGCGACCGAGCGTGGGTGCACTCGCCCGGGGTGCTCGGCTCCGGCGAGTATGGCCGCGGCCCATCATGTGACCGAGTTCAGCAAGGGCGGCCCCACCGATATCGAGAACCTGACCTTGGCGTGTGATCACTGCCATGCCCTGGTCAAAGACGGGCCACGCGGGTGGAAGACGATCAAACTGGGTGCGGATTCGGACTTTCCGGGCCGGACGGCGTGGATCGCTCCGGCGCATGTGGATCCGTCGCGGACGCCACGGGTCAATCACCTGCATCACCCGGGGGAGTTGTTGACCGAGGTTCCGCCGTCGGTGCGGCCTCGCAGGGTGTGTCGTGCCTCGGGATTGTCACCGGTGCGGTACCGGGTGCTCGGCCGGGTCGTCACACCCCTACCGCGACAATAGGTTTCCCGCCTCTGGTGTCACCGGCAGGTTGTTCCTGTCGGTGCTGGAGGTCGTTGCCGTATCGGCTTTCAGGCCGGTTCGCTCGCCGAACAATGACAACCCGACCGCGACAACAGGTTTCCCCGCCCCGGATGTGTACCCGCAGGGCGGCAACACCACCGAGGGCCACCACCGAATCTGCCGCCCACCGGACCACACCACCACACCACCACGCCAGACCGCGAGTCATCCCTGCCCCTGCCGCTGCCCCTGCCGGTGCCGCTGCCCCTGCCGGTGCCGCTGCCCCTGCCGCTGCCGCTGCCCCCTGTCGGCCTGATCCCGCTCCTGCTGTAGGCCGTTGCCCGGCGTGGCCTTCCGGGTTCTTGTTCTTCGATCCCTTGTTTCCTGGTGTCCTTGTCGTTTCGGCTCTTGTCTTTTCGTGTGGTGTCTGTGAAACCGGACCACAGCCGGTCGACCCGGCTGGTACCGCAGGTATCTCCTTGGCCCGGAAGGTCAACCGGGTACCCCTACCCAACGCCACCAGCACGGCCATCTCGGGCCCTGCCCGCACCCGGAAACCCACCACCGCCCCTCGGCGCAAGCAACCCAGGTGCACCGGCCTGCCTCGGCCTCGAATCCCCCCGAAGCAGGCACTACACAGGCCCTCTCTCCGACCGCACAGCAGGTGCCTACGCGGCATAGACCTGATAACCGTTGTGCCGCTGAGAGACCCGCCGTTCCGTCCATGGCGGCCGATGGTTTCTATGCCGAAACCGTCGGTGCACCTGGGTTTCTTGCCTCTCGGGCAGGGTTGGCCGGCAGGGGTGCGGGCAAAGCCCGAGATGGCCGTGCCGGGCACGTAGGCAGGGGTACCCGGCCTACCTTCCGCAGTTAGGCCGAATACCTGCGGTACCGGCGGGGTCGACCCGCTGTGGTCCCGTTCTCGAGACGAAAATAAGCAGCACTCGGTGTCTCGCGCGGTGCCGGACGGGCATGGTTGCGGAGAACGCGAAGTGCGGGTCGGGGGGCATTTCTCGGGGGCGCGACGACTAGTCGAGTGAGTTCGAGTCCAGGTCAGTGCGGGTTTGCTTGTGCGCACCAGGATCACGCAATCGAGGTCGTCACTGGCGCCGTGACCATCGGGTTCGGGGCGATCGGTGATTGGGTGATCGGTGTGCTGGTGGTGGTGACGTCTCCGGCCGAGTTCAGGGGCGGCCGGTAGCGATCAAGGTGCGTACCTGTTCGGCGTAGGCGGTGGGGTGGGTGAGATTTCCATTGTGGCCGCCGGGGAATTCGGCGATGGGGACGTTCAGGAGTTTGCCGAGTTCGGCGGCGCATTGGCGGTCGAAGACCTGCGGTGGGGTGTGACGGCCCCAGGCGGGCATGATCTGCACTGCGGTCTGCTGTAGTGGCAGGGCGTCGAGCCGATCCTCGCGAACGGCCGTGAAGTCGTGCTCGATGAAATAGCTGAAGTTGGCGGCTCTTTCGGCGCTGATGGGGATCGGCTGCCCGCCCGGTTCGATTTCTTGATCGGCGGGATTGATGCCGAGGTTGCGCGGCCTGGGTGCGAGGGCCGCCTGCCATCCATCGGCCCGGTACACCTGCTGGCAGTGTTCGAGTTCGCGCATGTGCCGGGCGCGATCGGTGGCGGCCAGCAACCACGGTGAGACCGGCTCGTGCCCAGGCTGCAGCCGATGATGTGCACCGCCCGCTGTCCGAAGGCGCACGCTGATGAAGCTCGGTGAGCAATCACTGCCCGAGGTCCCGCAGCGCGGCGGTCACCGCGGGGTACTGGTGGCGCTCAGCGATATCCTCGACCACCCGGCACCACCATCAGCGAGAACCGGCCTGCCGCAGAGCGCGGTCTCGAATGCCGTGGCGCGATTGAAGGAATCCGGTTTCATCACCACCGCACCCGATCCGCGCGACGGGCGGCGCACCCTCATCAGCCGCGCGGCCGAGGTGTCCGAGCGTGTCACGCAGGTGCGCGCGACCACCATTCACGATGCCCTCGCCCGCGCCCTCGGCACCGACGATGCGGCGGCCGTCGAGGAGGTCGCCGCCGCATTGTCCCTGCTGTCGGAACGCCTGCGGGTACGCCCGGAGGATCCGGCATCCTAGCCCCGAAGTGCTCGTCCGGCCGCGGTTGCCGGGTGCAGGTATCGTCGGTGCGGGGGAATTGACGGCGCTGGATACAAGGTCCGTGCCCCTTGCCCCATGAGGACGGACTCTGTTGAACAGAATTCCCCGCCAGGTCATATTCCTGGCGATTCCAGCGCTGCTATTCCTGCTCCCGTGGTGGGTGCTGGTCTACACCACCACATCGGGGGCGGCCTGCTGGGCATTGTCGGCGCTGTTCGTACTGGGCTATATCGGTCTGCCCGCCGCCATGTTCACCGGGCACGGTCCGAAGCAGTCGGATACCGCCGCGCTGATCGGCGATACCGGGCTGGGCGTGATGTGGGTGCTGTTCACCTGGTCCGCCATCGGCGCGGTGGCACGCACGGTACTGATCCTGGCCGGTGTCGATGATCCAGCGCGTTCGCGCATCGTTACCCTTGGCGTGCTTGTGATTTCGGCCGCTCTCGTCGCCTGGGGCATCTACGAGGCCCGGCGCATCCCACGCGTGCTGACCGTCGATGTGACCATCCCCAAGCTCGCACCCGGCCTCGACGGGCTGCGCGTAGTGGTGGTCACCGATACCCACTACGCCGCCACCGACCGCCTGCGCTGGTCGGAGCGAGTAGTCGAGGTCGTCAATGCGCAGAAGCCGGATATCGCCTGTCACGCAGGCGATCTCGCGGACGGCTCGGTAGTGAAGCGCCGCGCGCAGGTAGATCCCCTGGGCAAGGTCGAAGCCACCCTCGGCCGCTTCTACATCACCGGCAACCACGAATACTTCGGCGATGCCCCCGGCTGGATCGAGCACATGGCAGGCCTGGGCTGGCAGCCTCTGCACAACCAGCACGAGATCCTCACCCGAGACGGCGACCGCCTGGTCATGGCCGGCATCGACGACCCCACCGGCGTCGCTCTCACCGGCCACGGCCCCAACCTCCCCGCTGCCCTATCCGGCGCGGACCCCGAACTCCCGGTAATCCTGCTCGCCCACCAGCCCAAACAGATCACCGACGCGGTGGAACACGGTGTCGCCCTCCAGATCTCCGGCCACACCCACGGCGGCCAGATCTGGCCCTTCCGCTACCTGGTCCTCCTCGACCAGCCGGTAGTGGCCGGCCTCAGCCGCCACGGCGCCACCCAGCTCTACACCAGCCGAGGCACCGGCTTCTGGGGCCCACAGCTCCGCGTCTTCGCCCCGAGCGAGATCACCGTCCTGGTCCTGCGCAGCCCAGAACTCGCGGGCACCGCAGCATAGGCCTGTCCGTACCCACACTTCATCAGAGCGCGGTCGGGCGGGGCCTGCGATTACCGGAGGCGTACGGCTCATCGGCGGCATACGACCCATCGGCGGTCTGCGGTCCATCGGCGAGCCGCGAGCTGACGATCGAACGCGGAATTCGATTGCCGCATCGACGTATTCGCCCGTGATCCTGGGGCGTGGTTATCGTCCGATCATCGAATCCGGTAGCAGCCGCAGGGCATCGTGTTGCGGGAGCGGCGACCTGAACGGTCCGGGTCGCCGCTCTGCCGCAGCTGTCGAAGTCACGCCTCAGCTGTCGAAGCCGAGCCCGGTCAATTCCATTGTTTTGAGCCAGAGGTTGCGGCGGCCCTGATGGGCGTCGGCTCGGGCCATCGACCAGCGGGTCAGGTGAATGCCGGCGGAGCGCAAGGGCTCTGGCGGCAGGGGGAGGGGGCGGGAGCGGACCATGCGGAGGCGGGTGCGTTCGGTGTCGAGGTTCCAGAGGCGGTCGAGCATTACTTCGGCGCCGAAGCGGGTTGCGCCTACGCCCAGGCCGGTGTAGCCGGCGGCGTAGGCGAGTTTGCCTTTGAAGGCCGAGCCGAAGAAGGCGCAGAAGCGGCCGCAGGTGTCGATGATGCCGCCCCAGCGGTGGGTGAAGCGCAGGCCGTCCAGTTGCGGGAAGGTCTGGAAGAAGTGCTGGGCCAGGGTTTCGAAGGTGGACTCATTGCATTCCAGGCCGGGCGCGATCTTGCTTCCGAAGTGATAGATCGCGTCGTAGCCGCCGAAGAGAATGCGGTTGTCGCTGGTCAGGCGGTAGTAGTGGAAGCGGTACGAGGCATCGCCGAGCCCCATGCGATCGGCCCAGCCGATGGATTCCAGCTGCTGCGCGGTCAGCGGTTCGGTCATGAGCGCGTAGTCGTAGACGGGCACCACGTGGCGGGACACCTTGGCCAGCGGACCCTGAAATGCGCTGGTGCACAGTGCGACTCGCGGCGCCCGCACCTCGCCGTGCGGAGTGTGCAGGTCCAGCGCACCCTGTGTCTTCGAAATGCGTTGCACCGGAGTGCCTTCGAAGATCCGCACGCCCTTCTTCAGGCAGGCGCGGCGCAGCCCCCACGCCAGGCGGGCCGGATCCAGCATGGCCACACCGTCTCGGTCCCACCGCCCGCCGAGATAGGTGGGAGAGTGCACCATATTCTGTGCGCCCTGCGCATCCAGAAGTTCACTGCGATAGCCGAGATCGACTGCCGCATCATGACTTTCCCGCAGCCACTCCAGTTCGTGCGGCGCGGTGGCGACCTCCATCTCGCCGGTGCGCTCGAAATCGCAGTCGATATCGTAGCGGCGGATGGCGCTCTCGATCTCGTCGAGGTTCTTCCGGCCCAGCCGCTCCAGATCGTCGATCTCGTCGGGGAAGCGGTCCACACCATTGGCGAGGCCGTGCGTGAGACTGGCGGCGCAGAAGCCGCCATTGCGGCCGGACGCCGCGTGCCCGCACAATCCGGATTCGATGAGCACCACATCGAGACCCGGATCTCGCTCCTTGGCCAGCAGCGCGGTCCACAATCCGCTGTACCCGCCGCCGATGACGGCCAGATCGGCGTCGGTGGCGGTGGTCAGCGGATCGGTCGAGGACGGGCGCTCGGGCCGGTCGGTCCAGAACGGCGTCGGCGCTGCTTCGGAGAGTGCCGACGCCAACAGTTTGCTTCCTTTGGCCTGCATGGCCGATCAACTCCTTCTCTCGTGCCGCACGGTCCAGTCGCGTGGCCCAACGACATTTGTGTTGGTCTCAGGGAACGCGAAAGCCGCCGGCGGTCGATACGACCGGACCCGGCGGCTCGCGGGAAAATCAGCTGGTGGCGGCGCGATCGTCTGAGCGGCGGCGATTACGCAGCTGCCCGGCGATATCGAGGAAAGGCCACATGAGAGGGAGAATAGCCCAGAACCCGGCAATCAGGCTCGGAAGACCACGTCGTGCCAGGGTTTGTGCGCGGCGGCGGTGATATCCGACATGACATGCTTGATATTGGTGTACTCGTCGAATGAGTAGGCAGACATATCCTTTCCGAATCCGGAAGCCTTGTATCCGCCGTGCGGCATCTCGCTGAGGATCGGAATATGGTCGTTGATCCACACGCAACCGGCCTGGATCTCCCGGCTCGCGCGCTGGGTCCGGAACACATTCGCCGACCAGGCCGAGGCTGCCAGGCCGTACGCCGTATCGTTCGCCAGCGCGATGGCCTCGTCATCGGTATCGAACGGCAGCACCACCAGAATCGGCCCGAAGACCTCGTTCTGCACGATTTCCGAATCCTGCGCGGCGCCGGTGATCAGCGTCGGCTCGAAATATGCGCCACCGGCGGCGGTGTGCTCCGGAATTCGCCCGCCGCGCACCACTTTCGCACCGTATTCACGAGCCCGATCCACCATGCCGATCACTTTGTCCCGATGGGGCAGTGAAATCAGCGGTCCCATATCGGTTTCGGGATCGTCCACCGGTCCCAGCGTCACCCGATCCATGAGATCGGCCACCCGGCTGACGAATTCGTCGAACAGCGGCCGCTGCACATAGGCGCGGGTGGCCGCGGTGCAATCCTGCCCGGCATTGATGAGCGATCCGGCGACCGCGCCGCGTGCGGCGGCCTCGAGATCGGCATCGTCGAAGACCACGAACGGCGCCTTACCGCCGAGCTCCAGGTGCACCCGCTTCACGGAACCGGCCGCGGCTGCGGCCACCTGCCTGCCGACCGCGGTCGATCCGGTGAAGGACACCATCGCGACATGCGGATGTTCGACGAGCGCTTGACCAGCGACGGGCCCGACACCGGTGAGCACATTGATCACGCCCGGCGGCACACCAGCCTCGGTCGCGAGCTCCGCGAACAGCAGTGACGTCAGCGGAGTGAGCTCGGAAGGCTTGAGCACAATGGTGTTTCCGGCCGCGACCGCCGGCAGGATCTTCCACCCCGCCATCTGCAACGGATAGTTCCACGGCGATATGGAGCCGATCACCCCGAGCGGTTCCCGGCGGATGGTGGAGGTGTGATCGGCCGAGTACTCGGCCGACGCCTTGCCCTCCAAATGGCGTGCGGCCCCGGCGAAGAACGCGACATTGTCGATGGTGCCCGGTACATCGAACTCCTGCGCCAGCCGAATCGGCTTGCCCGCATTGCGGCTTTCGACCGCCGCCAGCTCCCCGGCGTGATCGCGCAGCAGCCGCACCCAGCGGTGCATGATGTCCGAGCGCTCGCCCGGCGTCATCCCCGCCCACCGCGGGAAGGCCGCGCGGGCGGCGGCAACGGCGGCCTCCACATCCGCGACGGTCGCGCTCGCGCCGGAGGCGATGACTTCTCCGGTCGACGGCGCGGTGATATCCAGCGGTGCACCGGACCCGGCGCGGCGGGCTCCGCCGATGAATTGCAGTTCTTGCGGACTCACTGCGCTCCTAGCTGACGAGATGGGAATCGGCGACGGACAACGCCTGATCCAGAATGGCCAGTCCCTCTTTCGCCTCACCCTCGGAGATGGTGCACGGCGGAACGACATGCAGCCGATTGAAATTGACGAACAGCAGCAGACCGGCCGCCTTGGCGGCGGCGACGGACTCGGCCATGGCCGGGCTGGTGCCGCCATATGGTGCCAGCGGCTCCCGGGTTTCGCGGTCGCGCACCAGTTCCAGCGCCCAGAACACACCCAGGCCGCGCACCTCACCGATGCTCGGATGCCGTTCGGCGAGTTCGCGCAGCGCGGGCCCGAGCACGTTTTCGCCGATGGACGCCGCATTCTCGACAATGCCCTCGTCCCGCATGGCATTGATGGTGGCCACCGCGGCCGCCGTGGCGAGCGGATGCCCGGAGTAGGTGAGCCCGCCCGGATAGGCGCGGTCGTCGAAGCTCGCCGCGATATGCGGTGCGATGGCCACCCCGCCCAGCGGCACATAGCCGGAATTCACGCCCTTGGCGAAGGTGATGAGATCCGGAACGACATCGAAATGGTCTATGGCGAACCACTTTCCGGTGCGCCCGAAGCCCGCCATCACCTCATCGGCGATGAAGACGATGCCGTGCCGATCGCACAATTCGCGCACTCCGGCCATATATCCCGGTGGCGGAACCATGATTCCGGCGGTGCCGGGCACCGACTCCAGCACGATCGCGGCAATGGTGCCCGGACCCTCCATGAGGATCGTCTGCTCGAGATGTTCGAGCGCCCGCTGTGACTCCTCGGCCTCGGTGCTCGCATGGAATCGCGTGCGGTACAGGAACGGTCCGAAGAAGTGCACCACGCCGGCATTGCCGTGATCGTTCGGCCAGCGCCGCGGGTCACCGGTGAGATTGACCGCCGTCTCGGTGCCGCCGTGATACGAGCGGTAGCGCGAGAGCACCTTGTAGCGCCCGGTGTGCAAGCGCGCCATGCGCACCGCGTGTTCGACGGCGTCCGCGCCGCCATTGGTGAAGAAGATCCGATTCAGCTCGCCGGGTGTGCGTTCGGCGATCAGCCGGGCGGCCTCCGAGCGGGCGTCATTGGCGTGCGCCGGCGCGACGGTGCACAGCTTGGCCGCCTGCTCCTGAATCGCCGCGACCACCTTCGGATGCTGGTGGCCGATATTGGTATTCACCATCTGGGAGGAGAAATCCAGCAGCCGCGAGCCCTCGCCGTCCCACACGTACGAGCCCTGTGCGGCGGTGATGACCATGGGCTTCAGCTGCGCCTGCGCCGACCACGAGTGAAAGACGTGCTTGCGGTCGAGCTCGTACGCGCGGGCGGCCTGTTCGCGGGCGGCCTCGGGAGTCGAACCATTGGGAAGTGTCATCACAGTTCCGATCAGTTGTTCTGCGGGAAGCCGAGATTCAGGCCGCCGTGACTGGGATCGAGCCAGCGGGAGGTGACAGCCTTGGTGCGGGTGAAGAAGTGCACGCCGTCGATGCCGTGCGCATGTGAATCGCCGAAGAGCGAATTCTTCCAGCCACCGAAACTGTAATAGGCCATCGGCACCGGGATCGGGACGTTGATGCCGACCATGCCGACCTCGACCTCATTGTGGAAGCGCCGCGCCGCGCCGCCGTCATTGGTGAAAATGGCGGTGCCATTGCCGTACTGATTGTTGTTGATGAGCGCCAGCGCCTCGTCGTAGGTGTCGACGCGCACCACCGACAGCACCGGGCCGAAGATCTCGTCGGTGTAGACGCTCATCTCGGGGGTGACATTGTCGAGAATGGTCGGGCCCAGCCAGAATCCGTCCGCCGCGCCGTCGGCGTCCACCGTGCGGCCGTCGAGAACGACTGTCGCGCCGGCGGATTCACCTGCCGCGATATAGGAGGCGACCCTGTCGCGATGCGCCTCGGTGACCAGCGGGCCCATATCCGAACCCTTGGTACCGTCACCGGTGCGAATAGTCTTGGTGCGCTGGGCGATCCGCGCCACCAGGTCATCGGCGATCGGTCCGACCGCGACCAGCGCGCTGATGGCCATGCACCGTTCGCCCGCCGAACCGAAGCCCGCGTTCACCGCGGCGTCGGCGGCCAGATCCAGATCGGCGTCGGGCAGCACCACCATATGGTTCTTGGCGCCGCCGAGGGCCTGCACCCGCTTGCCGTGCGCGGTGCCGCGCTCGTAGACGTACTTGGCGATCGGGGTGGAGCCGACGAACGAAACCGCCTTGATCGCAGGGTTTTCCAGCAGTTCGTCCACCGCGACCTTATCGCCCTGCACCACATTGAAGACGCCGGCGGGCAATCCGGCCTCCTCCCACAGGGCCGCGGTCCACAGCGCCGCCGAGGGATCCTTCTCACTCGGCTTGAGCACCACGGTGTTGCCGGCGGCAATGGCCAGCGGGAAGAACCACATGGGCACCATGGCCGGGAAATTGAACGGCGAGATGATCGCGATCGGGCCCAGTGGCTGGCGAATGGAGAAGATGTCGACCTTGCTGGAGGCGTTCTCGGTGTAGCCGCCCTTGAGCAGATGCGGTATGCCGCAGGCGAATTCGACGACCTCCAAACCGCGCGTCACCTCACCCAGCGCATCGGAGAGCACCTTGCCGTGCTCGGCGGTGATGATCGCCGCGATCTCCTCCTTGCGGGCGTTGAGCAGCTCGCGGAAGCGGAACAGCACCTGGGTGCGCTTGGAGAGCGAGGCGTCGCGCCAGGCCGGGAAGGCCGCGGCGGCGGCGTCGGCGACCGTTCGCACGTCCGCCGCATTCGCCAGCGAAACCTGCCCGGTGACCACCCCGGTCGCCGGATTTGTCACCGGCGCGGTGGCGGTGCTGGTGCCGGTGAATGATTTGCCGTCGACCCAGTGCGCGATGGTCTGCATATCTCCTCGATTCGATGGATGGAACTGGCTCCGCATATGGAGATGGGCCCGGCCCCCGTCACCGGCATGACTGGGGTCGGGCCTCGGAGGTGGGCGTAGCCGCCCGCGGCCACCGGAGGCCACGGGCAGGATGAGGACCTGCCGCGACCGCCGCTGCCGGAGAAGCCGTCGGGCGGGACTGCGGTGCCCCGATCCCTACTCTGCATGAAGATTGTCGCCGCACACCCCGACGTTTTGTACGGTGTTTCAGCATTGGTATTACGATTCGTAGGTGCTCCTCACCGTTGCTGATGTCCTGGCCATACCCGTGGTGCGCGCCGGGCGTCCAGAGGTCGCCGGCGGTGGATCGCTGGACCGGCCGGTGCGCTGGGTGCATGTCAGCGAACTCTCGGATGTCGCGAAACTTCTGGTGGGCCGGGAACTGATCCTGACCACCGGGCAGGCGCTGTCGCACAGCGATGCGGCGACCGTCGGCTATCTGGAATCCCTGGCCGCCGCCGGGGTCTCGGGCCTGGTCGTCGAATTGGGCACGTACATAAGGGAATTGCCGCCTATCGTGGCCGCGACCGCCGACCGGCTGCAGTTGCCGATCGTCGCGCTCGGGGAGGTGGTGCGATTCGTCGAGGTCACCGAGGCGGTGCACCGCGTCATCGTGGCCGACCAGTACGCCGAACTGGAATTCGCGCACAGCGTGCACGAGACCTTCACCGATCTGAGCGTGCGCCGCGCGTCCCTCGCCGAGATCGTCAAGACCGCCGCGGGTCTGCTCGACGCCTCCGTGGTGCTCGAGGATCTGACCCACCGGGTGCTCGCCGCCACCGCACGCCACACCGCCACCTCGACGCTGCTCGACCACTGGGAGACCACCTCGCGCCTGCTGCCCGACCACGATGCGAATGTGGTTCCGGTGGGCCCGCATATGCAGCGCTGGGGCCGGCTCATCCTGCGCTCCAGCCGAGTTCCCGATGCCCGCGCCCGCATGGTCCTCGAGCGTGCCGCGCAAACCCTGACCCTGCATCGCATGGTCGAGCGCGATCGCTTCGGTCTGCACCGGCAGGCGCAGACCGGTCTCATCGACGACATGATCAACGGCCGTCTCACCGATGAGCGTGATGCCCTCGCGCTCGCGGCCACCCTGGGTCTCGCGCGCCGGGCGCGCTACATCCCGCTCGCCATCGACGTGGCGGCCGCGATCGAATCCGATCCCGTTGCCCACCAGCGGCGCACCGCCGCGATTCTCGACGCGGCGCTGCACGGCGTGGCACTGGCCAAGGCGACCGCCCTGGCCGCGCCCGATCACGGCAATCGGGTGAACCTTGTGCTGGCGGTCTCGCGCACCGGTGATCTCGACACAGTTCTCACCGCCGTCTGCACCCTCATGCTCGGCGAAATCCGCCGGGTACCGGGCGTCGACCGTGCCGTACTGGGCGTGGGCGCTGAATCCGATTCACTCCTGGATACCGCCCGTGAACTCTCCCAGGCCGCGCACGTAGCCGAAGTCGCACTCTCCCTGGCCTCTTCGGCGCCCCGCCCCTTCTATCGCAGCGGCGACGTCCGGCTGCGCGGCCTGCTCTCCCTCATTCGCGACGAACCCGGAGTGCAGCGTTTCGCCGAAACCGAACTGAGCGCGCTACTCCGCTACGACATCCGCCAATCAGCCGACCTCACCCGCACGCTGCGCCAATTCCTGGATCTGGCAGGCAACAAGACCGAATTGGCCAAGCGCCTCAATATCAGCCGCCCCACCCTCTACGACCGCCTCTCGCGCATCGAACGCATCCTCGATGTGGACCTCGACGACGGTGAGACCCGTACCTCTCTGCACACCGCCCTGCTCATCCGCGACCTCACCGTCCCCGGCGAGATGTAGTCGGCTTGACCCTGACGCTGCGTGAGGCTCGACGATCGGGGCATGAGCGAATACATCAGTCCCGTCCCCATGCCCGCCCTCGACGCGGTTGCTCCCGAGCCCTATCGCGGCTATCACGGCATGCCGATGTTCGTCATCGTCCCGACCGCTGATCTCGCGGCATCGCTGGACTTCTGGACGCGCGGCCTCGGATTCATCGATATCTTCACCGTGCCCGATCGGAACTTCCGCGGGCCATCGTGCACGCCCTGCCATCCGGCGCATATCGGGGGTCTCATCAGGGAACTTCCCGATGCGCATCGGGGAATGGGGTGCTTCCCTTGATGGGCAGGTCAGTGTTCCGAACGAGGGGAGAAATTGTGAACGCCGCCGTCGTCACCAGTTGGATATGGTTGGCACTCGAGCTAGGGCTGCGCATACGCGACAGAGTGCGGCACACGGGTTCCACCGCCCGAGATCGCGGAACCAGGTTCACGATCTTCCTGCTGATGTTTCCCTCTGTATTGGTGGCCGGCATCGTCGCTGGCGTACCGGCCTCGAACAGCCCGCTGCGATTCCCCGGTCCGCAACTGACCTGGGAAGTTATCGGCGTCATGGTGATGTGGCTGGGCCTGATCGTGCGGGTATGGGCAATTGCCGTGCTGGGCAAGTCATTCCGCACCACGGTCGAGGTCGATGCCGATCAGTCGGTGGTGGATCGGGGGCCGTACCACTGGATCCGCCACCCCTCCTACACCGGCGTTCTGCTCATCACTCTCGGCTTCGGCATCGCCGCCGACAACTGGATCTCCCTGCTCGTGGTGACGATCATTCCGACCTACGGCCTGATTCGGCGCATCGATGTCGAGGAGAAGGCCCTGGTCGAGACCATGGGGCGGCCGTACGAGAGCTATCGATCCAGCACCAAGCGCCTGGTCCCCGGCGTCTGGTGACATGCGGCCGGGGAGCGTCAGATCGGGTTGGCGCCCATGGGGTTCGGGTAGGGGACCGCACCGCTGTGGGCGACGGCCTTCGCGGCCGGAGTGAGGGCGGCGAGGGCTGCCGCGATATCGGGGATGTCGCGGTAGGCGGTCATGGCCAGCTCGTCGGTGCGGGATTCGAGGTGGATGCGCAGGTTCCGGCCGGTATCGGTAATGCCGCTGTCATCGAGCAGACCGCGGGCTTGCAGGCGGTTGCGGGCTGCGGCCCAATCGGTTTCGGTCCAGCCGCGATTGTCGCGCCACATCTGCTCCGGCGCGCCGGTGTCGGCGGAGAAGAGAACATGGGCTTCACAGCCGTCGATGCCCTCGGCGAGCAGGCACCCGACATGACCGTCGCCGCGATGCTCGCGCAGTGTGGTGGCGGCCTGCCAGAGCGCCGCGGCGGGGTCGGCTGGGGTGGGCAGGTCGCGATTGGCCGCGAAGAGCGCGCGGCCGGGCGCGGGCGCTCCGGCGATGGCCGCCTGGAGTGCGGGCAGGGCCTCGTCGATGACGGCGGCGAGATCGGGGACCAGGGCCTGAAGCACCCCTGCGGCGGCGGTACTCCGGGTGGTCAGGGCGATCTCGGGAGTGGCGAAGGTCCACGCGTCGGGAATCGCGCGCCGGATCATCGCCGGGTGGAAGTTGTAGAACGTCGCTTCGATCACGCCGGGTCCGACGGCGCCCAGCGGTGCGGAGCGGGCGGCGAAATAGCCCATCCAGTATCCGCGGAAGCCGGCGGCCTTGTTGGCGGCGGTGCAACTCGGCGCGAAATAGGTCACCGCGTGCAGCGGTTCGAGCACCCGCCACATCGCGCGGGCGAAGTCGTTGTCCATTCCGTCACACTACTTGCTAGATTCATCTCACTAAAGCCAGATCGCCGGATGATTCTCCGGAATTCTGAGAACCGCCGGATTGTGCTGCGCTACAGGCGGATTGCCGCCCCGTCGAATCGTAAGTTTGCGCGCCCGTTTTCGCGCTCACTGTAAGGCATGTGACCTGGGTCACTAGATTGATTTCCGCTGGTAACGCTGTTTCATATTCAGGCAACAATCGGACCCGCACAATCCTCACAGGTCAAGCGACCGAGATTTGAGGAGTTGTATCTATGGCATCGACCCGGACCGAGGCGGCTTACAGTGATCGGCTGATAGCCGTCGAGCCCGGCGGCGACGACTACATTCCCGACAGAGCCCGGCACGGTACGCCACGAAAACTGTTCTGGACGTGGATGTCTCCGAATATGGAGTTCGCGACGATCTTCGTCGGCGTCCTCGCCGTGACCGCCTACGGGATGAACTTCTGGCAGGCGAGTCTGGGTCTGGTGATCGGACTCGGTCTCGGCGCGGTCGCGCACTATCTGCTCTCGGCCCGCGGCCCGCTGCACGGTGTGCCGCAAATGGTGCTGGGCCGCTTGGGATTCGGCTATCTCGGTAATGCGCTGCCGGCCGGATTCATGGCCATCATGTGCGGTGTCGGCTGGTTCGCCACCAATAGCGTCAGCGGCGCGTTCGCGCTGAACTCACTGACCGGTCTGCCGAAACTGCCCTCCTTGCTCGTCATCGTGCTGGTGCAGACCGCTTTCGCATTCTTCGGCCACAATCTGGTGCAGGCCTTCGAGCGAATTGCCTTCCCGCTCTTGGCGATCGTCTTCGCCATCGTCACCGTGGTGATCTTCAGCAAGGCCGATCTGGGCGCACCCGCGCCGGCCGGAGGCGCGGGCGGCATGGGCGGCTTCCTGCTGACCGTCGGCACCGCATTCGGTTACGGCGCGGGCTGGAATCCCTACGCCGCGGACTACTCTCGCTATCTGCCGTCCACCGTCTCCCGGACCGCGACCGGCCTCTGGGCCTCGGCCGGCCTGTTCCTCTCCTGCGCCTGGCTCACCGTGGTCGGCGCCGCCTCGGCGACCGTGGCCGCGACGGCCGAGGGCAGCCCGACCGATGTGTTCACCGCGAATCTGCCGACGGCACTGGCGAAGCTGACACTGCTGGCCATCGCGGTCGGCGCGGTGGCGGCCAATGCGCTCAATGTGTATTCGGGCGCAATGGCTTTCGTCACCATGGGCTTCAAGCTGCCGGTACGCATCCAGCGGGCGCTGGTCTCGGCCGTCTTCGGTGTGGTCGGCTTCCTGGTCGCGTGGTGGGCGCTGCCCGACGCCGCGGCCAACTACGAGGCCTTCCTGCTGATCGTCGCCTACTGGATCGGCCCGTGGCTCGGCATCGTCTTCGCCGACGAGTATCTGCGGCGCGGCCAGCGCATCGATCACCTGCTCTACGACCGCTCGTACACCAACTGGGGCGGCGTGGCGGCCTTCCTGATCGGTCTGGTGCTGTCGGTGGTGCTGTTCTCCAATCAGGCGAAGTTCGTCGGCTACGCGGCCAAGGCCTGGCCGCAGCTCGGCGATATCACCTTCTTCGTCGGCTTCCTGATCTCCGGCGCGGCATATCTGCTGCTCAACCGTGCACGGATCGCGCGCGCGGCGGTGGCAGCATGATCGGCATGATCACCGCAAAAGATCTGCTGGTCACCGCCTATGACGAGGCGCAGCTCGGGCTCGCCGAGGGCGGCATTCCGATCGGCGCCGCGCTCTTCGACTCGCAGGGGAACCTGCTCGGCCGCGGTCACAATCGCCGCGTCCAGGCCGGAGACCCCAGCCTGCACGCCGAGACCGACGCCTTCCGCAATGCCGGTCGCCGCCGCGACTACCGCGACACCATCATGGTGACCACCCTGTCGCCCTGCTGGTACTGCAGCGGCCTGGTCCGCCAGTTCGGCATCGGCGCGGTGGTGGTTGGCGAGTCGATCACCTTCACCGGCGGCCACGAATGGCTTGCCGCACACGGGGTGTCGATCACCGTGCTGGACGATCCGGCCTGCGTGGACATGATGGAACGCTTCATCGCCGACCGGCCGGAACTCTGGAACGAGGACATAGGAGTAGCGGAGTGACCACCCGCGGCTGAGACCATCCGGCGAGTTCCTGCGGCCGTCGGGAGTGTGGCGGCCGCAGGGGCGAACCGGGCCGGGGCGCTGCGGCTCCCCATGCCAGGGAACATCCGCAGACGCGCGGGGGTTGGCACGAATCATGACTACCGTGGGATTGATCGGGAGCGGCAATATCGGCGGGACGCTGGCCAGACTGGCCGTCGCCGCCGGGATCGATGTGGTGCTGAGCAATTCCCGGGGGCCCGAGACCCTGGCCGATCTGGTGCGGGAGCTGGGGGAGCGGGCGCGCGCCGGAACTCCCGAGGAGGCCGCCGCGGCCGGAGACATTGTGGTGGTGACGGTTCCGTTGAAGGCCTACCGCGACGTACCGGCGGACCCGCTGGTCGGCAAGGTCGTCATCGACACCAATAACTATTACCCCGAGCGCGACGGCGAGTTCCCGGATCTGGAGGCGGGCACGGCCACCAGCAGTGAGCTACTGCAGCGGCATCTGCCGCGGTCACGGGTTGTCAAGGCGTTCAACAACATCTACTTCAAGCATTTGGCGGTACTGAGCCGCCCGGCCGGTGCGTCCGATCGGACCGCGCTGCCGATCGCGGGCGATGATTCCGACGCGAAAGCCGCTGCCACACAGTTCATCAATGCGCTGGGCTACGACACGGTCGATATCGGCGGTGCGAGCGACAGCTGGCGGACTCATCCCGATACTCCGGCTTACGGTGCGCCGTACGCGGCCGCCGCTCCCTTCTGGGAGAACGACGCGGCCCCGGCCGATGCCGAGACGGTGCGCAAGGCGGTCGACGCCGCCGAACGGTGAAACTTCTTGCCCGATGGTGAAATCCATCGGCCGAATTGCCGGGCCGGATACTGCGACATCCCCTCGGATGCTGTGCTGTCCGGGCCGGACAACCCGATTCATTTCCCCCGGGGCCAGCCCCTGCGGCAACGGTGTCAGGTCCGTCGCGCGGGGCCGCGGATCAGTCGTTGCAGATGGCCGCGCGCACGATGGTGGAATCGCCGTACCAGAGCGCGGAGCTCTCGGCCTCCGCCGGCGTGGAGCCGTAACCGCCGGTGTACTTGTTCATGCTCGCCGAGTAGGCGACCGAACCGCAGCCGGTGAAGGAGGCGACGGTCGAGCAGTCGCTGTAACCGCACTTGGCCTCGGCGGCCTGGCCGGCGGCGGACTCGGAGTCGTAATTCCAGGCTCAGCCCAGATCGCCATCACCGGAGACGGCGATGGCGCCCCAGTTGGCGGAGGCCGACGCCGGTGCGGCGGGCAGGACGGTGGCGAGAGCGGCGAACGCGATACCGGCGGTACCGAGAAGGATCTTGCGTATGAGTGTTCCTAGCTGTGTGTCGAACCGATAGTGCTGCCGGCCGAACGAATTCGGCCGTGCGCACCACTATCGTGTGCGGCACCGACAGGCGTTAACCGCTAGGTGAACACGCAGAGGGTAAGGCGCTCAGCGCTTTTCCCGTCCGGGAAGATCAGTTTCCGGCCCACCGATTGGCGGTGATCTCGTACCCGGGCAGGCCCGCGGTGGACACCTTGGACTCGTAGATCCGCACGTAACCGGTGCTCGTGATCCGCCAGATGCCGTCCTCGCGGCGGTAGGTGTCGTTGTAGTACGCGGCCCCGCGGATCAGCAATTGATAGTCGGGGACTATGACCGTGTCCTCCAAACACCAACTGCCGGTGGCGGTATCACCGTCGACCTCGATCTCCGGGTGATTGGCCACGTGCACGGTGATGATGTTCCCGCTCAGCGCGCCCTGCATATAGTCGACAATCTGGTCCCGACCTGCGAATTCGAGCGGCATTCCACCTGAGGGCGAACCGTAGGAACCGATCACGTCGGTGCTGAGCGTCTCGCCGAAATCCTTCCACTGCTTGAGGTCCAGCGTCCGCAGATAGCGGTACTTGAGGGTGCGAATCTCCTCGACTGCATTCAAATCCATAGTGAATTGGACCACGACCAACCAAGCATTTGCTACCCTCCCGAAATGATTCCCACCCTGGTCTGGGGCACCGGCAATGTCGGCCGTGCCGCCATCCGCGCGGTGGCCGCGCATCCGGCGCTGAAATTGACCGGCGTGCTCGTGCACAATCCGGCGAAGGTGGGCCGCGATGCGGGCGACCTCGCCGGGCTCGACACCGCACTGGGCGTGGCGGCGACCGACGATATCGCCGCCGCGCTCGCCTCGGGGCCGGGCGCCGTGGTGTACGCGGCCTCGGGCGATATCCGGCCCGATGACGCCCTCGCCGACATCCTGCGCGCACTGCGAGCGGGCGCGGTGGTGGTGACCCCCGCGCTGTACGCCCTCTACGACCAGCGCAATGCCCCGGCCGAACTGCGCGAGCCGGTGCTCGCCGCGATCGCCGAGGACGGCGGCTCACTGTTCGTCTCCGGCGTCGATCCGGGCTGGGGCAACGATGTGCTGCCGCTGCTCGTGAGCGGGCTCGGCAGCACCGTGGATGTGGTGCGCTGCCAGGAGATCTTCGACTACACCACCTACGACCAACCCGATTCGGTGCGCTATCTGGTCGGCATGGGTCAGCCCATGGACTACGACCCGCCCATGCTCATGGCCTCGGTGCCGACCATGGTGTGGGGCGGGCAGATTCGGCTCATCGCGCGCGGGCTCGGCGTCGCCGTCGAGGAGATCCGCGAGGTGGTCGAGCGGCGTCCGCTCGACGCCACCGTCAGCACCGAGCTGATGGGCGAGTTCGAGGCGGGCACCCAGGGCGCGATCCGCTTCGAAGTGCAGGGCATTGTCGACGGCCGCGCGCGCATCGTCATCGAGCACATCACCCGCATACACGCCTCCTGTGCCACTGATTGGCCGCTGCCGCACGGCGGCGCCGGCGCGCATCGCGTGATCATCGAGGGCCGCCCGCACATCGAGGTCACCATTCAGGCCACCGATGAGGACGGCAATCACTCCGCGGGCGGAAACGCCACCGCCGTAGGCAGATTGGTCGGCGCCATCGACTGGCTCGTGGCCGCCGAACCCGGCCTCTACGACGCCCTCGACATCCCCCTGCGACCCGGCACTCTCGGAAGGAACCAGCCGTGATCATCGACATTCCCGAAGGCAAGGACCCCATCGGCTACGTATGGGGTGAAATGGTGCCCGGCATCGGCACTGCCGCCGCCGCGTTCTCCCTCGCCGTCTACTCCCACACCACGCTCGGACTGCGCGAATTCGAGGCCGCCCGCCTGCGTATCGCACAGATCAACGGCTGCCTGTTCTGCCTGGACTGGCGCACCGACCGCAATGGCGAAAAGGTCGACGAGTCCTTCGAACAAGATGTCACCGACTGGCGCACCACCGAATCCTTCGACGACCGCACCCGCCTGGCCGCCGAATACGCCGAGCGCTACGCCCTCGACCACCACAATCTCGACGACGAATTCTGGACCCGCATGTTCGCCGCCTACTCCCAGGCCGAAGTGGTGGAACTGTCCATGTGCCTGGGCTCCTGGCTCGCCTTCGGCCGGCTCAACCACGTCCTCGGCCTCGATGCCGTCTGCGTACTTCCCGGTCATCCCGCGGGGCGGTAAGCAGCCGATGAGCGGCGCCGTCCGGCCCTACCTGGACGGCGCCGCTCACCTTTCTCCGGCGGACCGGACTCCGTGCTGATCATTCTGCCCGAGACCTTCCTGTCCTCGGGCATGATGGCCACCGCCCTCATACCCGGTTGGGTGCAGGGCATTTCGAAGTTCAACCCGGTGTCCTGGGCCGTCGATATCGGCCGCAGCGGACTCGCGGGCACGGCCGGCGCGGGATTCGTGGCCGCACACCTGGGCTACCTGCCGGCGCTGGCCGCGCTCGCGTTGTGGTGGGCCGTCTCCGCCTTCCGGAGTTATCGGCGCACGCAGTGAGATTCGGCTAGGTGAGTACGAGAAGTTCGGTCGGCGAAGCGATTTCGATGCGCAGGCCGAACTTCTCGGCCACCCGCGCCAGGCCGTTGATATCGGCCGGCTCGGAACGGGCGAGGACCAGCGCACGGGCCAGCAGGCCCTTGTGATGTTTATTGAAGTGACTCACGACCGTTCGGCTGCCGTCGGGACGCTCGGTGAGCACGGCGGCGGTGATCGCACCGGGGATGCGGCCCAGATTCTGGTAGGTGCCCGAACGCAGATCGACGATCAGCTGCCCGTCGGTCTCCTCGCGCAGCGCCTCCGGCAGCACCTGTTTCCACACCGATTGCAGCGTCGGCATCCCGGGCAGCTTGGAACCACCCGAAAGCCGGTACGCCGGAATCGGATCGCCCGCCCGCACCACGCCGAACAGCGCCGACCCGATGGCCAGCCGCGCATTGGCCTTGGTGCGCTGCGCCGTGGTGAAGCACGCGGCATCGAGCGCGTCGTAGAGCACGCCGGTGTACCGGTCCAGCGCCGCCCGGGTCGGGGAGGTGCGCAGCGCGGCATTGCGCGCGATCTCCGCGTCAGCCCCCTTGCCCAGGGCCAGCGCGGACCGCGAGGCCTCCGGATCGGCGGCCAGTTGGATCAACTCGGTGACCAGCTTGTCGCGAACCGCCGTGAGCTGCGGCATCGCAAGGGCATCCAGGTCCAGGGGACGGCCCGAACCACCGTCGGACTTGGTTTCTGAGGGAGGCAGCAGCACCAGCACAGGCGAACACGGTAGTGCACGCGAGCGAGCGAGCAGTGAGGCACTGTGAGCATCGGCTCAGCAGCGGCTAGTCTGTGGAGCCGTGATCACCCGCCTCTCCCACCTCTTCCTGCGCACCCTGCGCGACGATCCCGCCGATGCCGAGGTGCCCAGCCACAGGTTGCTGGTCCGCGCCGGATACGTGCGCCGCATCGCGCCCGGCATCTACTCGTGGCTGCCGCTCGGCCTGCGCACACTGCGCAAGATCGAGAATGTCGTCCGGGAGGAAATGGACGCCATCGGCGCCCAGGAGATTTCGCTGCCGGCGCTGCTGCCGCGCGAACCGTACGAGACCACCAACCGGTGGACCGAATACGGCGACGGCCTGTTCCGGCTCAAGGACCGCAAGGGACAGGACTACCTGCTCGGGCCCACCCACGAGGAGCTTTTCGCGCTCACCGTGAAGGGTGAATACAACTCGTACAAGGATCTGCCGGTCACTCTGTACCAGATCCAGACCAAGTACCGCGATGAGGCGCGTCCGCGCGCCGGCATCCTGCGCGGCCGCGAATTCATCATGAAGGATTCGTACTCCTTCGACCTCGATGAGGACGGGCTCGAGAAGAGCTACAGCGCGCACCGCGAGGCGTACCAGAAGATCTTCGAGCGCTTGGGCGTGTCGTATGTGATCGTGGCCGCCACCTCCGGCGCCATGGGCGGATCCGCCTCCGAGGAGTTCCTGGCCGACAGCCCCGTCGGCGAGGACACCTACGTGATCTGCCGCGAATCCGGTTATGCCGCAAACGTCGAGGCAGTGATTACCGCCGCACCCCCGGAGATCCCGCTCGAAGGCCAGGCCGAGGCCGTGGCACACGAGACCCCCGGCACCCCGACCATCGCGTCGCTGGTGGAGTGGGCGAACAGTGCGGGCATCGCCGAGCAGCTGGGCCGCCCCGTCACCGCCGCGGACACGCTGAAGAACGTGATCGTCAAGCTGCGCTACCCGGACGGCAAGACCGAGATCCTCGGCGTCGGCATTCCGGGCGACCGCGAGGTCGACGAGAAGCGGCTCGAGGCTTCGGTCGAACCCGCCGAGGTGGAGCTGCTCGGCGACGCGGACTTCAAGGCCAATCCCTTCCTGGTGAAGGGTTACATCGGCCCGAAGGCACTGCTGGCCAACGGTGTTCGCTACCTGCTCGACCCACGCGTGGTCTCCGGAACCGCCTGGATCACCGGTGCCGACGAGTCCGGTAAGCACTACGTGAACCTGGTCGCCGGGCGCGACTTCGTCGCCGACGGCACCATCGAGGCCGCCGAGGTCCGGAACGGCGATCCCTCGCCCGACGGCCGTGGCGTCCTGGAGACCGCGCGCGGTATCGAGATCGGCCACATCTTCCAGCTCGGCCAGAAGTACACCGACTCCTTCGAGGTCGACGTGCTCGGCGAGAACGGTAAGCCGGTGCGCCTGACCATGGGCTCCTACGGCGTCGGCGTCTCCCGCATGATGGCCGTGATCGCCGAGCAGATGCACGACGAGAAGGGCCTGCGCTGGCCCCGCGAGGTCGCGCCGTACGACGTGCACGTGGTCATCGCCAATAAGGACGACGGCGCGCGCGAGGGTGCGGAACAGATTGTGGCGGAACTGAACTCGCAGGGTCTCGAGGTGCTCTTCGACGACCGCAAGGCCTCCCCGGGCGTCAAGTTCAAGGATGCCGAGCTGCTGGGCATGCCGCTGGTGGTCGTCATCGGCCGCGGCTGGGCCGAGGGCAAGCTCGAACTGCGCGACCGCTTCGCCGGCACCAGCGATGAGCTCCCGGCCGAATCGGCCGTGGCGTCCATCGTCGCCAGGGTGCGCGGCTGACCGTCCGATAGCGAGACAGGAAGCCGCGCATCACGTTTGGTGATGCGCGGCTTCGTTATTCCGCCCCGGTTGTTTCAGCCGGGTCGTTTCAGCCCTGATGTTTCGACTCAGTTGTACGCCCTGGCGACGTCGCCGAGCAGATGCTCGAGGGTGTCGTAATCCGGTGGATCGACCACATTGACGAGGTTCGTGTCCACCGGAACCTGGTGCTCGGCGGTGACTTTCGTGAACAGGCTCGGATCGTTGGGCCGGAAGCCGTGTTCGGCTGCGAGCCGTTGCAGCTCCGAATCGGTGGTCAGCAGCTTGCCGATCCGATCGCCCTTATCGTTCAGCGGTACCACCGTGTGCTGGGACAGCACGGTCGGCTTCGGGTACATCAGTACCATGTCGGGCTTCAACTGCCCGTGCACGGCGGCGTCCACGTACTGGGCTTCGTAGACCCAGGCCATCGGCACCGGGCCCATGCCATTGGCGAGGTAATCCTTGAACGGTCCGTCACTGCTGGACTCGGTGTAGCCCTGGCGCGTGAACAGGCGCGAAATGCGGGACACCGCATAGTCTTCGGCCTTGGTCCCGCGCACGATGGTGTTGTCATTGGCGACATAGGCGGTCACCGCCAGGTACATCGCGGCGGAGTTGGACGTCCGCGGATCGGTGGTGGCCACCAGCACATTCTTGCGGACCGGATAAACGGTGTTACCCGCCAGCTGATCCCACTGCGTGCCCTGCTCGGCCAGGGCGAGGTACTTCTCGACGTCGAATGTTGTTGTCGCGCCGGGCGCTACGATGCCGGCCTGGGTCAGCAGGTCCGCGATCGGCTTGAAGGTCGCGATGACCATGGGGGAGGCGAACGGCGTGTACTTGCCGCTCACTCCGCGCTCGCGCTGGATGCGCTCGGCCGCCGCCGCACTCGACGGAAAGGCGAAGTCGTACTTGGCCAGATCCACCGAGGTGGAGATCTGCCGCGATCCCGCCGGATCGACCTGCACCTGCAATCCGTGCTTGGCCAGCGCCTGCGCGACCTGCGGATCGTCGAAGAACGCCATCTTCTCCGAGCCGACCACACCGTGCACGGTCGTCAACGGCACCGGTCCGGCGCTCACCGGCCCCGAATCCGGCTGCTGCACAGCGACAACAGCCACCACCGCGATCACCGCCAGCACGGCGCCCCCGCCGATCAGTACGGTGCGGCGCGGCAGGGCCGCCGACCGTCCGCCCAAACCCCGCGCGGCCGAACCCAATCGGCCCAAGGTGTCGAACAGATGACTACCGGCCGAATTCGAATTGTCGCCCAATGGAATTGCTGTCGTATTCGCTGAAACCGATTGTTCGATATCGGGTTCCGCCGCGGCCGGATCCAACTCCCGCCGCGCAATTCGCTCGATCAGAATGGGAACGAAATCCCGCACCGAATGCCCGTCGAACCGCCGCCGCACCGTACCCACCACGGCCTCGACACGTTCCTTCGAATGCGCCTCGCCATAGTCGTCTACCAGGCGATTCGTCAGCGCACGCAGTGCTTTTTCTTCCCGGGCAGTATCGACCGCCACAGTCTCTCCTCGACTCACATCGGAATTGATTGCGCGGCAGGGATAATGCACCTGTCCACGTCGGTCCGACCTTACCGGTATTCACCGACGAGTTCGGACCGAGCGAGATCGAGAAGAATTGTCCCCGGGCCGAATCTGTGCGGCTATCGGGTGGCGGTCAGGGCTGGCCGGGAAAGGCGACCGTGATCGGGTTGGCGCCGAGGATGGACTGCCAGGTGGCCAGTCGCATGGCGGTTTCGGTGAGAGCGTCGAGGGCGATGTGCCGGATTTCGGGGGTGTCGGCGCGTTCCACCGCGGACCGCCACACCGCGGCCGTATCGGACTCGACGGTCACCGCGAGTTTGGCGGCCGGAATCGGGTCGTCGACGACGAACGGGGTCGTATAGGCGGCGGCGGGCGCCGGGGCGTTCGCACCGAGCGACTTCAGGGTGTCGATGGTCGCATCCCGCCGGGCCCGGTGTGCCGCAGTGGATTCGGCGACGAGCCTGTCGCGGTCGTGATTGGCGAAGGCGGCAATGATGCCGTACGCGTAGACGGCGGCGTACTCGGCGCTCAACGCATCGGTGAGCGCCTGCTGATCAGATGTGGTCATGCGAGCAGGACTCCCGCGTGGGTGGCGCAGGCGGCGCTGATCGAACCGAGCAGGCCGGCGCGATAGCCGGTGAGCGTGACCGACAGGTCGGCGGCGGCGCGCTGGGCCTGAGTCAGGTTGGTGCGCAGCTGATTCACCGACGGCGGCGGCACCGCGACGGTGGGGGTGACCGGCGCGACCCGGCGGCTGGGCGTGGTGCCGTCACCGTAAACGCCTATGGCGCGGTCGATTTCGGTGCGCAGCGCGTCGGCGTGCGCGCCGCGCTGGGTGGCGATCGTCTGCAGTGCCCCGGCCTGCGTGGGGTTGACGGCAATGGCCGCGCTCGCGACGGCGGCATCGGTGCGGGCCGACAGTTCCTGTGCCAGCAGCGGATCCGGAGGCTCGGGGTTGTCGTCCTTGGCGCAGGCGGTCAGCGTGCCGGCGGCCGCGACGGCGAAGACGCCGCCACCGGCCAGGCGCAGTACGGCACGGCGGTCCACGGTGCGAACGGAGGGCTCGGGCGTGAGCGGAACGCCGCCTGTTCGGCGGCTCTGACTGCGGGGCACGGGTACATGGTGCCAGCCGCCGGAGCGCGCCCGCCGCGTCAGGGCCGTCCGATAGGCTGTGATCTCGATCGATATGCCACCGGAATGGGCGCGTCGGCACTGGACACGCCGCCGTTCCGGTAGCGCCGACCATGCCGAAGTAGCGACCATCGGCTGGTCCTTTACACTCTTTCCGCGCGTTACGCTAGACCTTCGGTGCGCTAATTCGCCGAACTCTGGACAGCACCACCGCCGCACCGCACAGCCGCACCACACAATCGCAACCCGTGACAACTGAACCAGGAGCCGCCCCAGATGCCGATGCCGACCGAGGAAAGGGTGAGCCAGCTCGTTGCTGGACTCGTCGAACGCCGGGGATTCGACCTCGAGGGCGTTTCGATTTCGGCCGCCGGTACCGCGCATGCCAAGGTGAAGGTGACAGTCGACAGTGACGAGGCCGCCCCACTGAACGCCGTCGCAGAGCTGAGCTCGGAAGTTTCCGCGGCGCTCGACGAGGCGGGCGACTTCGGCGAGACCCCCTATCTGCTGGAGGTCACCACCCCCGGCATCGATCGACCCCTCACCGAGCTACGCCACTGGCGGCGCGCCCGCGGCCGCAAGGTGAAGGTCACGCTCCGCCCGGGCGTCGAATCTCCGGAGGAGAAGGGCAAGGCGCGCTTCGAGGCTCGCGTGGGGGCCGCCACCGAGACCGAGGTGGCACTGGTCCTCGGCGGCAAGCGGAAGCCACACCGGGTGACGGTGCCGCTGGCCGGAATCGAGTTCGCCGTGGTGCAGGTGGAATTCTCTCCGCCCGGCACCGCCGAACTCGAGCTAGCCGGGGGAGTCGCACCGGGCCGTCCGCGGCCGGGTGCGCAGGAGGTGCCCCTGGACGACGGCGCGGCAGACGAAGCACCGGACGACGAAGCACCCGAAGACGAAGACGAAGCAGTATCCGATTCACCGACCGAAGGGATCGTGGAATGAACATCGAAATCGAAGCCCTGCGCGCGATTGTCGCCGACAAGGGGATCTCGATGGAGACCGTGATCTCCGCGATCGAGTCCGCGTTGCTCACCGCTTATCGGCACACCGACGGCCATGAGGCCAACGCCCGCATCGACATCAACCAGAAGACCGGTGTCGTGCGGGTGATGGCCCGCGAGGTCGACGCCGACAGCAATGTCATCTCCGAATGGGACGACACCCCAGAGGGTTTCGGCCGCATCGCCGCCACCACCGCCCGCCAGGTGGTGCTGCAGCGGCTGCGTGATGCCGAGAACGAGAAGTCCTTCGGCGACTTCGCCACCCATGAGGGCGATATCGTCGGCGGCGTCATCCAGCGCGACGCCCGCATGAACGCGCGCGGCACCATCGTGGTGCGCATCGGCAGCGAGGCGAACGGCACGGAGGGCGTCATCCCGCCCGCCGAGCAGGTGCCGGGCGAAACCTATGAGCACGGCGATCGCATCAAGTGCTACGTGGTCGGCGTCTCGCGTGGTCCCCGCGGCCCGCAGATCACCCTCTCGCGGACCCACCCGAACCTGGTGCGCCGCCTGTTCGCGCTCGAGGTGCCGGAGATCGCGGACGGTTCGGTCGAGATCGTGGCCGTGGCCCGCGAGGCCGGGCACCGCTCCAAGATCGCGGTCCGCTCCACCGTCTCCGGCGTGAACGCCAAGGGCGCCTGCATCGGCCCGATGGGTCAGCGCGTGCGCAATGTCATGAGCGAGCTGGCCGGCGAGAAGATCGACATCATCGACTACGCCGAGGATCCGGCCACCTTCGTCGGGAATGCGCTCTCCCCGTCGAAGGTTGTCTCCGTCACGATTGTCGATCCCGACGCCCGTGCGGCCCGGGTCGTGGTGCCGGACTTCCAGCTCTCGCTGGCGATCGGCAAGGAGGGCCAGAATGCCCGCCTCGCAGCACGTCTCACCGGCTGGCGTATCGATATTCGCAGCGATGCGGCACCCGATGTCGCGGGGTCGGTGCGCTCCGAAGCCCATCGGAGCTGACGCACGGGCGCCACACCGGGGTTGATCTTGTAGCACGAATCGGCCCCGGTAGGTCCCGAGATTTGTGAAACAGACCCCGCGGATGACAGCTTGGTAACTTCCCAGGGGTACGGATGCGGAGATCGGGACATGTCAGCGGTAGAGTGGGAGCAGGCTCAGCGCGAGTCTCCGGCTGCTTTGTGCGTCCGGCGGGTGCAATCAAGATCAGCACCTGTGCGGACCTGCATCGGATGCCGGAAACAAGTGCTAGCCGCTGAACTATTGCGGGTCGTGGCGCAGGAGACTGTGGTTGTTCCCGATCCGAGGCGTAGACTGCCCGGAAGGGGTGCCTGGTTGCACCCCTCTTCGCTTTGTCTGAGCCAAGCAGTTCGGCGCCGAGCATTCGGCAGAGCACTACGAGTGTCCGGACATCTGGATATCTCAGCCCTGGAGCATTACGTAGAGAACAGGCACGAGCACTCATGAGCACACCGTGAAGCACCAACGATGATCGACCATCGGAATTAATCTGGGGTCGTGCGGGCCTCCCTTCCCAAAAGGGTTGTCGCGCTCGACCTCTCAGTGAGGAGAGCAGTGGCAGGCAAGGCCCGCGTGCACGAGTTGGCTAAAGAACTCGGTGTCACGAGCAAGGAACTACTCGCAAGGCTCAAGGAGCAGGGCGAGTTTGTGAAGTCCGCGTCGTCGACGGTGGAAGCACCCGTCGCACGTCGCCTGCGGGAGTCCGTCGCCCCGAAGAGCACCCCGGCGAACGGTTCCGCAAAGCCGGCCGCCGGTAAGCCCGGCGACCAGGCCCCGCGTCCGGCTGCGAAGCCGGCCCCCGGCGCATCCTCGGGACCTCGTCCCGGCGCGCCCCGTCCGTCCGCTCCGGCCCCGGCAGCCCCGGCTCCGGCAGCGCCCAAGGCTCCGGCCGCTTCCGAGCAGGCCGCCCCGGCGGCCAATGCCGAGGCGTCGGGACCGCGTCCCGGTGCGCCCCGTCCGGCTGCGCCCGCTCCGGCTCCCAAGCCGGCCGTGCGTGAAACCCCTGCTCCCGCAGCAGCTTCCGAGGCTCCGGCCGCGGCTGCCGCACCGCAGCAGCAGGGTCAGCGTCCGACTCCCGGCGCTCCGCGTCCGGCCCAGCCGGCTCCTGCCGCCGAGGCGCGTCCCGCGGCTGCGCAGGCTGCCGCTCCGGCACCGAGCGCCGCTCCGCGCCCGGCCGGTCCGAAGCCGGGTCCGAAGGCCCCGCGCGTCGGCAACAATCCCTTCTCCTCCGCTCCCGAGCGTCCCGCGCCGCGTCCGGCTCCGGGCCAGGCTCAGGGTCAGGGCGGCGCTCGTCCGGCCCCCGGCCAGAGTGGTCCGCGTCCCGGCCCCGGTCAGAGCCCGCGTCCCGGTCAGGGTGGCCCCCGTCCGGGTGGCGCCCAGGGTGGCGGTCGTCCGGCTCCGGGTCAGGGTGGTCCGCGTCCGGCTGCCGGTCAGGGCGGTCCCCGTCCCGGCGGCCCGCGTCCCAACCCCGGCTCCATGCCTCCCCGCCCGAATCCGGGTGCCATGCCCTCGCGTGCCGCACGTCCGGCTCCCGGCGGCGGTCGTCCCGGTGGTCCGGGTCAGGGTGGTCCGCGCCCCGGTGGCGGTGCAGGTCGTCCGGCCGGTGCCGGTGGTCCGTACCGCGGTGGCCAGGGCGGCGCCCCGGGTACCGGTGGTGCTCCGGGTGCCGGTGGCGGCGCAGCAGCGGGTGGTTTCCGCGGGCGTCCCGGCGGTGGCGGCGGTGGCCGTCCCGGTTCCGGTGGTGGCCGCGGCGGTGCCGCGGGTGCCTTCGGCCGTCCGGGTGGCGCGGTCCGCAAGGGCCGTAAGTCGAAGCGGGCGAAGCGCGCCGAGTACGAGAGCATGCAGGCTCCGGCCGTCGGCGGCGTGCGGCTGCCCCGCGGCAACGGCGAGGTCATCCGCCTCGCCCGTGGCGCCTCGCTGTCCGACTTCGCCGACAAGATCAACGCCAACCCGGCCTCGCTGGTCCAGGCGCTGTTCAATCTCGGTGAGATGGTCACCGCGACCCAGTCGGTGAACGAGGAGACCCTCGAGCTGCTGGGTTCGGAGATGAACTACGTCGTGCACGTGGTCTCCCCGGAGGACGAGGACCGCGAGCTGCTCGCCAACTTCGACCTCACCTACGGCGAGGACGAGGGCGACGAGGACGATCTGCAGTTCCGTCCGCCGGTCGTGACCGTCATGGGCCACGTCGACCACGGTAAGACCCGACTGCTGGACACCATCCGCCAGGCGAACGTCCGCGAGGGCGAAGCCGGCGGTATCACCCAGCACATCGGCGCCTACCAGGTGCTGACGCACGTCAACCAGCTCGATCGACTGATCACCTTCATCGATACACCGGGCCACGAGGCGTTCACCGCCATGCGTGCCCGTGGTGCGAAGGCCACCGACATCGCGATCCTCGTGGTCGCGGCCGACGACGGCGTCATGCCGCAGACGGTGGAGGCCATCAACCACGCGCAGGCCGCGGATGTGCCGATCGTGGTGGCGGTCAACAAGATCGATAAGGAAGGCGCGAATCCGCAGAAGATTCGCCAGCAGCTGACCGAATACGGTCTGGTCGCCGAGGAGTACGGCGGCGAGACCATGTTCGTCGACATCTCGGCGAAGCAGGGCACCAATATCGAGCAGCTGCTCGAGGCGGTCGTCCTCACCGCGGATGCCACCCTGGATCTGCGGGCGAACCCGGACATGGACGCGCAGGGTGTGGCGATCGAAGCCCACCTGGACCGTGGACGTGGCCCGGTGGCCACCGTCCTCATCCAGCGCGGCACGCTGCGCGTCGGTGATTCGATCGTGGCGGGCGACGCCTACGGCCGAGTGCGCCGCATGGTCGACGAGCACGGCGAAGACGTCGTGGCGGCCCTGCCGTCGCGGCCCGTCCAGGTCATCGGTTTCACCTCGGTGCCCGGCGCCGGCGACAACCTCCTCGTCGTCGAGGAAGATCGCATCGCTCGCCAGATCGCGGACCGTCGTAATGCGCGTAAGCGCAATGCGCTGGCCGCACGCAGCCGCAAGCGCATCTCCCTGGAAGATCTGGATGCCGCCCTGAAGGAGACTTCGGAGCTGAACCTGATCCTCAAGGGCGACAACTCCGGTACCGTCGAGGCCCTCGAAGAGGCGCTGCTCGGTATCGATGTCGGCGAAGAGGTGCGGCTGCGCGTCATCGACCGCGGTGTCGGTGGCGTCACCGAGACCAACGTCAACCTGGCGTCGGCGTCGAACGCGATCATCATCGGGTTCAACGTCCGGGCCGAGGGCAAGGCGACCGAGCTGGCGAACCGCGAAGGCGTGGACATTCGCTACTACTCGGTCATCTACCAGGCGATCGACGAGATCGAGAAGGCCCTCAAGGGTCTGCTCAAGCCGATCTACGAAGAGGTCGAACTGGGCCGGGCGGAAATCCGCGCGATCTTCCGTTCGTCCAAGGTCGGCAATATCGCCGGTTGCTGGGTTACCTCCGGCTCGGTCAAGCGCAATGCCAAGGCGCGCCTGCTGCGTGACAACGTTGTTGTCGCCGAGACGGTCACCATCTCCTCGCTTCGTCGCGAGAAGGATGACGCCACCGAGGTCCGCGAGGGCTTCGAATGCGGTATGACGCTCACCTACAACGACATTCGTGAAGGTGACATCGTCGAGGCGTACGAGCTGCGCGAGAAGCCGCGCGACTAGTATGTGCAACGACCTGCCGGGACGGGAGCGATCCTGTCCCGGCAGGGTTGTGTACCAATAGATTCCGACGCACTCGTGCGCACGCCGTGGAGCGCGTCGGCCATTCCAGGTAAGTGCGTGCGCATTACATGACTGAAAAACTGTTTGTGGGAGCGCTCGAGTTCGACATACTTCTCGGCGACGTACATTCGCTGAAGGAGAAGCGCTCCGTCATCCGCCCGGTCATAGCCGAGCTGATCAAGTTCGGTGTGAGCGCCGCAGAAGGCGGCGATCACGATCTGTACCGGCGTACGTTGCTGGGCGTCGCAATGGTCGGTGTGGGAATGGACCACCTGACCCAGGTGCTGGACAAGTGTGAACGGCACGTGGCAGCACGCCCGGAGTTACAGTTGCTGGCGGTACGCCGCCGCGTCTTCGGACCCGAAGACTGAATCTAACCAGTGAGGAGGGCACAGCCATGGTGGATCAAGCCAGGGCACGCCGACTCGCCAAGCGGATCTCCTCGATCGTGGCCACCGCGATCGAGTACGAGATCAAGGATCCGCGACTGCGGTTCGTCACCGTCACCGATTGCAAGGTGACCGGTGATCTGCGAGAGGCCACCATCTTTTATACGGTGATGGGCGAAACGCTCGACACCGAGCCCGATTACACCGAGGCGTCGGCCGGACTGGAGAAGGCCAAGGGCATTCTCCGTTCCAAGGTCGGCGCGGGCACCGGCGTGAAGTTCACGCCGTCACTGGCGTTCAAGCTCGATACCGTGCCCACCGTCGCGAAGGAGATGGAGGAGTTGCTGGCCCGGGCCCGCGACGCCGACGCTCGTGTCGCACAGGTCGCGGTCAATGCGACCCACGCCGGCGACGCCGACCCGTACAAGGTCGACGACGACAAAGACGAAGATTGACCTGCGGATCTTCTGCGGGGGAGGAGACCGCCGGTGACTGAACCGGTCGATCTGGCCGCGGCGGTGTCGATACTCGACACCGCTCGATCGGTCACGGTGCTGAGCCATGTCCAGCCCGATGCCGACACCATAGGCAGCGGGCTGGCTCTGGCGCAGGTGCTGCGCCGGCGGGGAGTGCCGGTGCAGGTGTCCTTCGCCGAGCCGTCGGAGCTGCCGGTATCCATGCGCGGGCTGCCCGGGACCGAACTGCTCGTGCCGGCGAAGCAGGTCGCGCGCGAGGTGGATGTGCTGGTCGCGGTGGACTGCGGCAGTGCCGGTCGGCTGGGCGCGCTCGCGGATCGTCTCGGCGGCGCTCGCGTCAGTCTCGTACTCGATCATCACCGCTCGAACACCCGCTTCGGCATGGTGAACGTCATCGATGAAAACGCCGAATCCACAGCAGGTCTGGTCGCCCGGGTGCTGGACGCCTGGGGTGAACCCATCGACCGCGACGTGGCGCACTGTCTCTACGCCGGACTGGTCACCGATACCGGCTCGTTCAAATGGGCCCGGCCCGGCTCGCACGCGCTCGCGGAGCGCTTGCTGGCCACCGGCATCGACGGCGCCGGGATCACCCGGACCCTCATGGACACCCACCCCTTCGCCTGGCTGCCCATGCTGTCGCGTGTCCTCGCGTCGGCGGAGCTGGATCGCGAGGCCGCGAACGGTGCGGGCCTGGTCTACGTCTTCGTCCGCCGCGAGGACACCGTCGGCGTGCGTTCGGAGGAGGTCGAGAGCATTATCGACCTCATCCGCACCACCTCCGAGGCCCAGGTGGCGGCCGTCTTCAAGGAAACCCGCAGCACCTCCGGACAGTGGACGGTCTCCCTCCGCTCGCACGACAGTGCCGACGGCTCACCGGGAGTCGACGTCGCCTGCGTCGCAGGAGCTTTGGGCGGCGGCGGCCACCGCTACGCCGCCGGCTACTCCACCACCGGCAGCCTCGATGAACTCATCGAGAACCTGACCCGAGAGCTCGCTCAACCCTGATTCTGCTGCGGTGCAGTCGATTTCGGGGCCGGGGCGAAGCCGACCACCTCGATCGACCGTTCGTCCCGGCACACGGCCAGTGTCGCACCGGGCGCCCGCAGTAACTGCGTGTCCTCGCAGGCGTGGTTCGCACTGGTGACCTGCTCGGGTGATGTCGGCCGGCCGCTGTCGAGGCTCCAGGACTGGATGCTGTTGTGCACCTTGGTCTGCTCGATCCAGCTCGTGATCGGTCGAACGATCTCCGCTGACAGGAAGAGCGCGGGGCTTTCGAAGGTGTCCTGACGTCCGGCCAATTCGACCTTGTCGATCCCGCCGGGGAGCGATTGGACGATGAAGTGATCGTGGTAGTAGGTGCCATCGTACGTCGACCTGTCGGTCAGAACCTGGGTACCGGTTCGGTCACCCGCGACCAGGATAGGGTCCGGCAAATCGGTTTCCGGAGCCGTTCCGAGCTGCTCGGGCGCGCCGACCACGATTTTGTGAATGGTGTTCCCCAGGTCCCAACTCACGCGGACGACACCATCGAGACGCTCGATAACCGCGTGCGGTGCGCGTTCGGCCGACTCCGCCATCCGGCCCAATTCGCGGGTGGCGATCACTGCGCCGGTGCGCGCGTCCAGCGCCGTTGCGACAAACCAGGATTCGCTGTTGTTCTTGCAGTCGGAAGTTTGATAGACCGCCGTTTCGGTGGCGAGGGTATACATGCGGGTCGGCGTGCACCCGGGTGTGGTCATATTCTTCGACCACCGGCGAAGTCCGGTCCGGGGGTCGTAACCGGTGATTCGGTCATCGTCCACCATGATCAGGGCCTCGGAACCGGTGTCGAATTCATTCACGGGGAAGACCAGGTCGGCTCCGGGCAATGCCGCGTCGTGGGCGAAGTCCGAACCCTGCCAGAGGATCTCACCGGTCATCGCGTCGAAGGCGATCCAGGCCAGCCGCTGCCACATCGCGAGCACGACTTTCCCGTCGTCGAGTGTTCGCAGGGACTTCGGCACATAGGTGAGTCCGCGGTGCCCGTCGTATCGGTTACGCCGCAGATAATGCCAGCGCGGTGCCCCCGTCGTCCCGTCGTAGGCGGTCAGGCCCTGCCAGGTGGCAATAACGAAGCCCGCGCCCGCCGACACCACATCACCGGCGGGGTTGCTGTCCGGCAGCGGAGTCTCCAGGGGTACCGGTATCCGAAAACGTTCCGTACCCAGGCGATCCGGCAGGGCGGGGATATCCACGCGAGACGCCGAGACGTGATCGACATTGCGCTGATCGTCACCGGCGCGGATCGCGCCCACCGCGACTACGGTCGATACCAGTAACCCCACCGTTGTCAGGGCGGCGAGTATGGGGCGCGGCAGGCTTCGAATACTGTTCGGCCGCAGGGCCATTCCGATGACGAATACAGTTCCGAGGAGAACCAGGCCATTGGCGGCGATCGCGGTGGGTAGTTGGCCGAACAGCTGGTAGTCGAGCCTGATTTTCGCGTAGGCGGTGGGCAGGTGGTACCTGACTGCCAGGATCGGCAGGATCGCGAGCCCTGCCACCACCGTCATGACTACGAAAGTGCCCAGGCCGTCGTATGTTCTGCGATTCCGGACGGCCTGAACGGTGATGGCCGACAACAGCAGCGTCATCATGATTCCGGCCGCCAGCGCCGCCGTGGCGAGATGTCCGGGTAGGGCCGAGATCTCCACTCCCGGACCGGAATCGTAGAAATACCCGTTCTGCAGCCAAGTCTTGCGCAGCGACCGAGTCGATGCGAAACACCGGCTGTAGATCGCGAGTCCAGCGCCTCCGACGATCAATCCGGCGGCGACGGCTCCCGTCGCCGCAGCAATCCGGGACAGCCACTTGCGCAGCGTCTCAACACCATTGACCATGTCGTCCCCCTGTACTCCAACGTCCTGCGAGCCTCAGCCTAGTTCTCGCAGGACGAGCCGTCCGGTGGGTGTTCGCCGACGGCAGTACGTGACACTGCCGTCGGCGAACGGGGTGAGTGGTCAGTCGTCGAGGCCGTAAATGGTGACGCCTTTGGCGGATTCGACTCGGTAGCCGAAGGTGATGGTGGTGTCGGCCCGGGGGGCCAGGGCGGTCTTCCAGGTGAGGACGCCGAGTTCATCGCGGTCGGCGGGCTGGGGCTTGGCGGTGGTTTCGCGGACGGTGATGGCGGCGTCGCGGGATACGGGGAGGCGGTCCAGGACTGTCACGGTGGCGGGGCGGGCGCCGTGGTTGCTGATGGTGATGGTGTATTCCACCTCGGTGCGGCGGGTCGATCCCAGCGTGGCCTTGGTGGCATTGCGGCGCACCAGTTCTCGTTCGACACGGATGCGATCGTCGACGCCGAGCGCGAGTTCGCGCTCCTCGCCTGGAGCCCAGGTCTCGAGGTCGGTGGCGCCGACGTATTCGGTGTCGTGGAACAGGGCCGCGCGGCCGGCGGGCAGCGTGTGCTCGGAGGTATTGCGGGCCGTCGCGCGCAGTACCGCCTCCAGCGACCGCACCGGCGCGGTCACGTGATCGAGCTGCGCTTCCAGATCGAGGGCCGTGATGACGGTGCGGTGCGAGGTGCCGTCGGACGGTACCGCGACGGTGCGCTGCGGCGTATAGGTCGCCGCGGTGACGCCCTGTTCGACGGTGGCGACCGACTCCCGCATCCGAGGTGCGGGCATGGCGGCGGCGGGCATTGCGCCGCCGGGCGCACCGAAGCTGACCGTATCGGCGCTCATATCGGCGGACCCCGCCATGCGGGATGCCTTGCGGTACATCCGTGCGGGCGGCGCTTCGGCGGTGATGAACCACGGATCCAATTCGGGGACGTCCAGCGCCTGCGCCGGGCGGGCGGTGGAGAGCTGCAACCGGCATTCGGGCCAGTCCTCGCCCGTGCTCTGCAGCACCAGTCCGAACCAGCGCAGCGTCAGCCCGGTCTCGCCGAGGCGCAGATCGTAGGTGCTGTACCAGCGCGCACTCGGCACCACATAGGACACCTCGAGGTCCACGGTCACCGGTTGCGCGGCATCGACGGTGATCACCGCGACCTTGATATCGGTCCGGTCTTTTCCGCGCAGGTCCGCCAGTTGCCGCTCGAGGGCCTGATGTTCGCGAATGTGCTCCTGCCGCAGCCGTTCCCGTTCGCGTCGTGCGGCGTGGACGGCCCCGTACTGCGCTTCGAGGCTGTCGGCGAATTCGATGACGCGGTCCTCATCGGCCTTCGCCAGCCGTTCGGCGGACTGCTGGGCGAGCCGTTTCAGGAATGCCACGCGAGCCTCCGCGGCGCGGTCGGCGTCGGCGAGCTCGGTCATCGCGGCATCCAGGGTGCGCATGCGGGCCAGCAGGTCCGCGACCTGCTCGTCACTGGTCGCCGCCTGCCGCTCGGTGACGATATCGACGCCGAGTACCGTCACATCGCCCTGTCCGGCCACCCGGATCGAATCGTGCAGCAGGCCGGTGGGCAGGGGCGCCACCCGTATCCGATGCTCGCCCGCCACCAGATTCGCCTTGCCGGATCGGGTCACGCGGGCTCGGTCCGGGTACACGGTGACCGCGGTGATGGCGGTTTCGAGTTGGGTCATGTGCTCAGCCTGCCTCGAGTGCCCGATTCGGTGTAGGTCTTTTGCCGCGGCGCGGTGTCGATCACCCGTGCAGCGCGCGGGCGAACAGGGGCCAGGAGTCGTGCAGATCCTGCTGCCAGTAGCCCCAGGAGTGGGTTCCGGCCGGGCGGAGGTTGAAAGTGGCTGGGATGCCGAGGGTTTGGAGACGGTCGCGGAGCGCCAGCGCGCACTGATCGGTAATGGCTTCGAGCACGCCGCCGCTGGTGAGCTGGCCGACGAGTTTTGCTGCGCTGCCGTGTATTCCGGGCCCGTCGAGGGTGTCGAGTGGGCCCGGGAGTCCATTGCCGGTCGAGACGTAGACGGCGGTGCCGCGGAGCCGGTCGGCATGCAGGTAGGGGTCGTTGGCGGTCCAGGCCGGATCACCCGGTGGGCCCCACATATTGGCGGGATTGCCATGCCAGCGCAGCACCACGGCATCGACGAAGGCCTGGCCGATGGGGTCGCTGGTGCGGGCGCACCCACTGTAGGAGCCGATGGCGCGGTACCTGCCGGGTGCGTCGAGCGCGAGCTGGAAGACCGAGGTGCCCGCCATGGAGATGCCCGCGACGGCGTTCGCGCCGCTACCGTTCAGCGCCGAATCGATAATGGGCGGCAACTCCTGGGTGAGAAAGGTGCTCCACCGCACCCGGCCCAGCGCGGGATCGTCGGTCCGCCAATCGGTGAAGTAGCTGCCACTGCCGCCCAATGGCACGACCACCGTGACCTGCTTGTCGCGGAAGAAATCGACGATATCGGTCTGATCCGTCCAACTGCTGGCATCGGAGCCGCCGGCGGCTCCGTTGAGCAGGTAGAGGGTCGGTGCGGGGGCCGAACCATCCGGTGCGCGAAGGACTTTCAGCGCGATATCGGCATCCATGGCGGTGGAGTGCACCCGCATGTCGAGCAGGCCGCCGGGGTCCTCGGTCACCGCGATCAAGCCGGAACCGTCCGGTGCGAGGTGTGCGGCCGCCAGCACCGCGGCCGGTGGCGCGGGCTCCGCTCGTGCCGGAGCCGCGACACCCAGCCAGGGCAGCGCGAGGGCGAGTGTGAGCGAGACGAGCGGGACTGCTGCCTTCACCCGAGACCTCCGATCGTCTGGAGTGGAGCCGGTCGGCTGGTCACGTTAGGACCAAAGCAATGCCGCGACAATGAATGTCGCGAACCTTTGGGAGACCGTCCGGTCGACGGCACACAGGCTTGGGAATGATCACAGACTTTCGGCGCGCCGCTGGTCAGGGTGCCGCCGCGTGCCGTTCACTCGAAAACCTGTTACCCCCGGACACATGATTCCGGCGGTGACGCGTGGTTCTCAGCTGTAGGAATCGAGGGTCATCATGGTCGCATTCGGTTTGTTCGACGACTGGCATCCGGAGCCGGGCCGGCTCACCACCTGGACCGCATCGCCGCAATCGCGGGCGGCGGTGCGGCGTGCGCCCGCGCATGACGTGGGTCCGTCGTATCAGCAGGAGGCGTATCTGCGGGCGGCGCAGCGTAATGACGTTGCGGGATTGCGGGTTTCGCGAATATGCATGATCTCCTTCGATATTCCCGGAGTGCCGGACCAGCGGGCCATGACCGCCACGGTGAACGCGTTCCTGCGCAGGCACGACACGTTCCACAGCTGGTTCGCGCCGGAGCGCGGTGAGTGGTTCGTGCGCCATGTCGCGGATCCGGCGGATATCGATTTCACGCCTGCCACGTACGGTGAGTTCACCGATCTCGGCGCGCTGCGCGAACGCGTGCAGGCCGAGACGCCGGGTCCCTTCGAATGGGATTGCTTCTCCTTCGGGATCATCGAGCGTCCCGATTCGTTCACCGTGTACGCGGCCGTCGATCATCTGCACACCGACGGTGTGGCGCAGGCGCTCTCGTGCGTGGAACTGCTGCTGCTGTACGGCACCGAAATATCCGGTGGCACACTGGCTTTGCCCCCGGTCGACGGTCATATCGGCTACTGCGCCCGGGAGCGCCGCCTCAATGGGCAGCTCACCCTGGAGTCCGCCTCGGTAGCCCGGTGGGTGGAGCTGTTGCGGCGCAATGACGGTCAGGTGCCGCACTTCCCGCTCGATCTGGGCTCGGCCGGTGGATACAGCCGGAGTGCGCAACTCACCATTCCGCTGCTGAGCGAAACCGATATGCTGCGCTTCGATCAGGTGTGCGAGGAGCACGGTGGCCGATTCTTCGGCGGATTGTTCGCGGCGGTCGCGCTCGCGGAATTCGAATTGACCGGCAAGGAAAGCTATTTCGGCTTCACCCCGGCCAATACGCGATTCCTGCCGGGGGAGATGGACTCGGTGGGCTGGTACACCAATCTCATTCCGGTGGTGGTCCCGGTGGAGTCCGTGGGCACCTTCACCGCGCTGGTGGCGGCGGCACAGGAGGCGACCGAGCGGGCCCGGGACCTCACGGATATCTCACTGCACCGGGTGCTGGAGCTGGTCACGCCCGACCTCGGCATTCGGACCCGCCCGGGTTTCGCGGCACCCATGGTGTCCTATGTCGATGTCCGGAAAATGGCCGGTGCGGACATGTTCGACGCCATCAAGGGCGGGCTGTACGGCAGCGACGGCAGCTCCGGTGAGGTCTTTCTCTGGGTCAATCGCATGAACGATGTGACCACCCTGACCCTGCTGTTCCCCGACACTCCGCAGGCGCACGCCTCGGTCGACCGGTATGTGCAGAAGCTGGTCACCATCGTCACGACGGTGGCCGCCGACGGGGACTACGTGGTCCGGGTCCCGGCGCTGTCATGACCGTCCGGGAGTCGGACCGGACCGGCGACGCGGGCGCCACGAAATCTCCGGGTGCGTGGATTGCCCTGTCGGCGTGCCTGATTGCGGTATTCATGCAAATGCTGGACCTGACCATCGTGCATACCGCCATGCCCGCGCTGGCCCGGGATCTCGGGGCGAGTTCCGCGGCCGAACTGCTGATCGTGAGCGCCTACGGCCTGGCCTTCGCGTGTACCCTGCCGACCGCCGCCCGGATCGGTGATCTGCTCGGACGGCGCCTCGTGTTCCCCGCCGCCCTGGCCGCCTTCGGCGCTGCTTCGCTCTGGTGTGGAATCGTCTCCGGCGCTGGAGAATTGGTGGTAGCACGCGGCGTCGCGGGGATAGCCGCGGCAATGGCATCCGCGCAGACCATCGCGATCATCACCGCGGCATTTCCGGAGCGCGCGCGGGCCACGGCCTTCGGCCTCTACGGTGCGGTCGCAGGGCTCGCGGGCATGGCGGGTCCGATGCTCGGCGGCGCGCTCGTGGACGCCGATCCGCTGGGGCTGGGCTGGCGAGCCGTCTTCCTGATCAATGTGCCACTCGCGGGTGTGGCTGTGGCACTGGCGAACCGGCTGCGATCGCCGGTACCGCAGCACGCCGGGTGGTCCGGGCTCGGTACCGAGGGTGGTGGCGCGGCGATGGATCCCGGGCGACGTGTGCGGGAAACCGGCCGCATACCAACACCTCTCGCGGCACAGTCGGGGGACTGTCCGGATTCGGCTGTCAACTTCCGGCCGGGGGCGGGAGACGGCGAGGAGTGCGGAGTCGGCACCGGCCTTTCTCGAGCGTCGTACATCGCGCACACCGGCTCCGGCTCGGCGCCGAATAGCGATCTGGTTGTGCCGGAGGCGGAATCGGCCTCGCTGGAGGGCGGCTGGGGTGGGCTGGTGCGGCGGCTCGATATCAAAGGGGCGGTGCTGTCGGCCTCGGGGTTGGGGCTGCTGGTGTATCCGCTGACCTATGGACGTGAAATGGGCTGGCCGCCAGCAATACTGGTGCCGCTGGCGCTCTCCGTCCCGGTGCTGGTGGTCTTCGTGATCGAGCAGCGTCGCCGGGCGGCGCGCGGTGCGGAGCCACTGGTGCGGCTGGAGTTGTTCGCCGACCGTGGGTTCGGCGTGGGCGCGGTGCTCATGGCGGTGTTCTATGGCGTCTTCACGGCAATGCTGTTCACGGTGTCGGTGGCGGCGCAGTCAGGGTTGGGCTGGTCGGCATCGCGGACCGGGCTCGTCATGCTGCCGTTCGCGGTCGGTGCGGTGGCCGGTGCACTCAGTTCGCCGGTTCTGGTGTCGCTGTGCGGAACCCGGGCGCTGACCGCCGGCATGACGGTGTTCGCTGTCGGGTTGGGGGCGACGGCGCACACCGTGCACGCGGACGGGGCCGGATTGGATATCCGGGAATTGGTGTGGCCGGTATTCGCGGCCGGTGCGGGTATGGGCTGGTTCGCCGCACCGCTGCCGCCGTTGATGATTGCCGGAGTGGCCGATCGTGCTGCCGGATCGGCGTCGGGGATCGTGCCGACGGTGCAGCAGGTCGGCAGTTCGGTGGGGGTGGCCGTGCTGGGGATGGTGTTCTTCGCCCGGGTTGCGGCGCAGTCCTATCTCGCCGCGCTCACCACCGTGCTCTGGATCATGGCCGGAGTATCCGCGCTACTCGCCGTGCTCACACTCGCGCTGCCCGGGCGGCGGACATGAACACCGGGCCGCAGCGGCCGGAGGCTCCCGCCGGAGCGGATGCGCCGCAGCGGGTCGCAACCCCTGCCGGCGAGAATGCATGGCGGTCGGCAACTGGTTCCGGCGCAGCCGTGCTGTCGCAGGAACCCGGCCCCTCTGCCGATGACTCCCAGTACGGGATCATCCGAGATGCGTTGCCGCCGTGGGACGTGCGGTGGGTGGGTGTGATCGCGGGGGTGACGGCGGTGGTGCTGTGCCTGCGGGCGGGACGGTACGGCTACTTCGGGGATGAGCTGTACTTCCTCTCGGCCGGGCGGCATCTTGCGGTCGGGTATGCGGATCAGGGGCCGCTGGTGCCGGTGCTGGCCCGTGCAGCGGGCTGGATCGCGCCGGAATCGGTGACCGTGCTGCGGATTCCGTCGATTGTGTGCGCGGTGGCGGCGATCTCGGTGTGCGCCGCGCTGGCGCGGGAGTTCGGGGGTGGCCGAGGAGCGCAGCGGATGGCGGCGCTCGCGTACGCCACGAGTCCCTTCGTGATCACGGCGGCGGCCACGCTGTCCACGTTCGCGATCGATGCCACCCTGTCCGCCGCACTGCTCTGGATGCTGGTGCGCTGGAGCAGAATTCGTGACGATCGGCTGCTCCTCGGCGCTGCGGTCATTGCCGCTGTCGACCTGCAGGTGAAGCTGCTGCTACCGGTCCTCGGCGCCGGAATTGTGCTGGGATTCCTCATCTTCGGTCCGCGTGCGGTGTGCCGCCGCCCGCTGCTGTGGGCGGGGATATCGGCGGCCGGGCTCTCCGCGGTCCCGAGTCTGTGGTGGCAGGTGCGGCACGGCTGGCCACAGCTGGCCATGGGTCCGGTCATCGCGGCGGAGCAGCGGGCGGCGACCGGCGGTGTGGGCGGATTGCCGATGCAGTGGGCACTGCTGCTCGGGGTGTTCGGATGCCCGGTGGCCGCCGCCGGACTGTGGGCACTGCTGCGGTCTCCGGCATTGCGCCCCTATCGATTTGCCGCGGTCGCGGTGCTGGTGCAGGCGCTGTTCGTGGTGGTCACCGACTCCAGGCCCTACTACCTGGCGGGCCTGTTCCCGGTACTGCTCGCGGCAGGCGCGGTGTGGTACGCCGATCGCGACCGTCGCACCTGGCTCGACATTGCCGGTCGTGGCGTGGCCGTAGTGTCGATGGTGATCGCCCTGGCCGTGGTCGTCCTGCTCCCCTTGCCCGCATCGTCACTGCGCGAACCCGCGGACACGCAGCGCGCCGCGTCCCTGCGAATGCGCCTGTTCGGTGTGAGCGGCTGGGCGGAAATGGTGACAGCCGTCGACGCGGCGGTGCTCGGCTTGGACCCGGATGCGAGTTCGCATGTGGTCCTCATCGCCCAGAACTATTGGCAGGCAGCAGCTCTCGATGAGCTCGGCGTCGGCCTGCCGCCGGTGTACAGCGCGAACAGAGGGTTCGCCTACTTCGGCAGCCCGCCGGAGACCGCGACCACCGTGCTCTACGTCGGTTCGAGCTCGGCGGAAACGTCACTGCGCCAGATGTTCTCCGAGGCTCGGCCGATCTCCCGGTTGGATGCGCCCCTCGGATTCCCGGGCATTACCCGGCACGTCGTCATCTGGCGCTGTGACCATCCGCTGCGCCCCTGGTCCGATATCTGGCCGGACTGGCACACCACCATCCTCGATTCGGGTGAAGGGATAGATCGATGACCTACCGGAGCACTCCTGCCAACATCACCTGGTTTCACCAGGATTGGTCGATACCGGAGCTGATCGAACGCAAGGCCGGGCGCACTGTCTCGGTCGTCCTGCCGGCGCTGAACGAACAGGCCACCATTGCCGGGGTACTCGGATCCATCCGCGGCCTGGTGGGAACACTGGTGGACGAGCTGGTGGTCATCGACTCCGGTTCCACCGATCACACCGTGGCCATTGCCGAAGCCTCCGGCGCCACTGCGGTTTACACCCGTGAGCAGGCGATGCCGGGAGTACCGCCACGGCCGGGCAAGGGTGAGGTGCTGTGGCGGTCGCTGGCCGTGACCACCGGTGATCTCGTTGTCTTCATCGATTCCGATCTGCTGGCGCCGAATCCGCTCTTCGTTCCGGCCCTACTGGCTCCGCAGCTGTTCGAGGAGCACATCGAACTGGTGAAGGGCTACTACCGCCGCCCGCTCATCGCCGATCCGTCCGGTGATGCGGACGGCGGCGGGCGAGTCACCCAGCTGGTGGCGCGCCCGCTGCTCGCCGCGCTGGCGCCCGAACTCGGCGAGGTACTGCAACCGCTCGGCGGTGAATACGCCGCAACCCGAAAGCTGTTGACCGGCATCCCTTTCGCGCCCGGCTACGGCGTCGAGATCGGCATTCTCATCGACGCCTGGCAGCGCTACGGTGCGCAGTCCATTGCCCAGGTCGATCTGGGCACCCGCATTCATCGCAATCGCCCCACCCATGAACTGGCCGTCATGAGCCGCCAGCTCATCGCCACCCTGCTCGATCGGCTCGGCATCCACGATTCGGGTATCGGCCTGGCGCTGTATCGGCCGGAGGGCAACTCGTGGCGGCGGACGGTCAGCACAGTATCGGTCGCGGACCGGCCACCCATGGCGAGCATGCAGGTCGTCGAGGGAGGAATCTTGTGAGAACGCGGCGCAGACTCCAATTGCGCAGGCTCCAATTGCACTGGCACACAATCCGATACCGCACCACAGCTGTATGGCTGGCGTTGCTGCTCGGCATGCTGACCGCGGCGACGGGCCACTGCGGGCCTCCGGATTCCGCGACCGATGGTTCGCATCTCGACCACATCGAGCCGGTGCGCGATCGGGTGTCGGATGTCTACGTCTACTCCGCCGCCATGAACACCGTCATCCGCAATCGTGTCCTGCGCGCCGCCGACCCGGACGCACCCGCACCCACCCTCTATCTGCTCAACGGCGCGAACGGCGGCGTCGACGGCAGCTGGTACGACGAGACCGATGTGGCGGACTTCTTCCGCGACAAGCAGGTCAATGTGGTGATCCCGGTGGGCGGCGCCGGAAGCTACTTCACCGATTGGGCATTCGACGACCCGATTCTCGGCCACCCGAGGTGGTCGACCTTCCTCACCGGGGAGTTGCCGCCGGTCGTCGATGCGGCGTTCCACGGCAGTGGCGCCGATGCCATCGCCGGTATCTCGATGGCCGGGACTTCGGTGTTCCAGCTCGCGCTGGCCGCGCCGGGCCGGTATCGGGCCATCGGCTCCTACAGCGGGTGCGTGCGGACCAGCGATCCGCAGGGGCAGGCCTTCGTCACCGCCGCGGTGGGGCGGCAGCGCGGCAATGCGTTCAATATGTGGGGTCCGCCCGGTGACGCGCGGTGGGCGGCGAATGATGCCTACCTGCATGCCGATCGGCTGCGCGGCACCGCGATCTACGTATCCACCGGCACGGGCGTGCCGGGGCCGTTCGATACGCCCGAGGGCGCGCGCGGTGATCTGCTCCAACTGACCTGGCAACTGCTGTTCGGCGCGCCGCTCGAAGCGGTGATGAACATGTGCACCCGGGAGCTGCAGGAGCGGTTCCAGCAGCTCGGAATTCCGGCCACCTTCGATCTGCGGCCCACAGGCACGCACTCCTGGCGCTACTGGCAGGAGGATCTGCACCGGTCCTGGCCAGGCTTCGAAAAGGCGCTCACCAGCTAGAAATCAGCGGTCGCCACAGCACCGGCAGGCCTATCGGTCGGTGCTGTGTGCGATGGTGATCGGATGAGCGGTGTCGACGAGGAGGGCGGGGATGACCCGGTGGAGGACTTCGCCGGTGTCGTGACGGCGCCGGCGCGGTCGGGGCTCGGTGCGGATCCGGCCGCGGCCGGGCCGGGCCGGATTCTCGGCATTGCCGTGCCGACCCTGGGCGTATTGATCGCCGAGCCGATCTACCTGCTGTTCGATATGGCGGTGGTAGGCCGATTGGGTGCGCTGCCGCTGGCCGGCCTGGCGGTCGGCGGATTGATTCTGGCGCAGGTCAGTACGCAGTTGACATTTCTGAGTTACGGGACGACCTCACGAGCCTCGCGCCGGCACGGGGCGGGGGATGAGCGCGGCGCGATCGGCGAAGGGGTGCAGGCGAGTTGGATCGCCGCCGGGGTGGGGCTGGCGATTGTTCTTGTGCTGCAGGTCTTCGCGGGTCCGGTGACGCGCGCCATCGCCGGTGGCAGTGAGATCGCCTCGGGTGCGGAGTCCTGGTTGCGGATCGCGCTGTTCGGCGTGCCGTTGATTCTGCTGTCGATGGCGGGCAACGGCTGGATGCGCGGGGTCCAGCAGACGCGGCGGCCACTGCTGTATGTGATTGCGGGGCTGGCGCTTTCGGGCGTGCTGTGCCCGGTGCTGGTGCACGGGCTGCTGGGCGCGCCGCGACTGGAACTGGAGGGCTCCGCCGTGGCCAATCTGGCGGGGCAGGTGGTGACCGCCGTTCTTTTCGTGCTGGCGCTGCGGCGGTCCAAAGTGCCGCTGGCGCCGCATATTGCGATCATGAAGGCGCAATTGGTGCTGGGGCGCGACCTGATCGCGCGCAGTCTGTCCTTTCAGGCGTGCTTCGTCTCCGCAGCGGCGGTGGCCTCCCGATTCGGGGCGGCCTCGGTCGCCGCGCACCAATTGGTGTTGCAGCTCTGGAATTTCCTCGCCCTGACCCTGGATTCGCTGGCCATTGCCGCGCAGACCCTGGTGGGCGCCGCCCTGGGAGCCGGAAACGCGCGCGGCGCACAGGGTTTGGCGCGGCGCATTACCGGCTGGTCCACGGTGTTCGCGGTGGTGCTGGCCGTGGTCTTCGCGGCCGGATACTCGGTCATACCGAACCTGTTCACCACCGATCCGTCGGTGCTGGACCGCACCCACGTGGTGTGGTGGTTCTTCGTCGGCATCATTCCGATCGCCGGGGTGGTCTTCGCACTGGACGGCGTGCTGCTCGGTGCGGGCGACGCCGCCTTCCTGCGCAATGCCACCCTCGGATCGGCGCTGCTCGGCTTCCTCCCGGCCATCTGGCTATCGCTGGTCTACGACTGGGGCATTGCCGGAATCTGGACGGGGCTGGTCGCTTTCATGGTGCTGCGCCTCGCCGCCGTATCGTGGCGGGCACTGTCCGGGCGCTGGGCCCGGGTGGGCGCGGATGTGCCGGGACGGCCGGCCTGATCAGCGTCCCTTCTTGGCGGCGCGCAGCAGATCCCTGTTGAGCCGTCCGATGACGTCCTGGGGTATCTCCTTCGGGCAGGCGAGCGTGCACTCGCCGGTATTGGTACAGCCGCCGAACCCCAATTCGTCGTGGGTCTCCAGCATGTCGGCCACCCGCGAGTACCGCTCCGGCTGTCCCTGCGGCAGCAGTCCGAGGTGGGTGATCTTGGCGGCGGTGAACAGCATGGCCGAGCCATTGGGGCAGGCCGCCACGCAGGCGCCGCAGCCGATGCATTCGGCGGCCTGGAAGGCGAAGTCGGCATCGGGTTTGGGGACCGGCACCGAGTGGGCCTCGGGCGCGGCGCCGGTCGGCGCGGTGATGTAGCCGCCGGCCTGAATGATCCTGTCGAACGCCGAGCGGTCGACAACGAGATCCTTGACGACGGGAAAAGCCTTGGCCCGCCACGGTTCGACCGTGATGGTGTCGCCGTCGGCGAACTTGCGCATATGGAGCTGGCAGGTGGTGGTCGCCTTCTCCGGGCCGTGCGGAGTGCCGTCGATGACGAGCGAGCACATACCGCAGATGCCCTCGCGGCAGTCGTGATCGAAGGCGATCGGCTCCTCGCCCGCGCCGGTCAGACGCTCGTTGAGAACATCGAGCATTTCCAGAAACGAAGCGTCGGAAGAGATCTCGACCTGGTAGTCGATCAGTCCGCCCTCGTCCCGAGGACCCCGCTGCCGCCAGATGCGCAGTGTGAGCTTCATGGGTGACACCCCTTATTACTTGTAGGACCGGGTGGTCGGGTGGACGTACTCGAAATTCAGCGCCTCCCGGTGCAGCGTCGGTGGCTCGTCCGAGTCGTTCCACTCCCACGCGGCGACATAGGAGAAGTTCTGGTCGTCGCGCCTGGCCTCGCCGTCCTCGGTCCGCGACTCCGCGCGGAAGTGCCCGCCCGCGGATTCGGTGCGATGCAGGGCGTCGATCACCATGAGCTCGGCCAGTTCGAGGAAGTCGGCCACCCGGCCCGCGCGCTCCAGCGACTGATTGAGGTCGTCGCCCGAACCCGGCACCGTGACCCGCTCCCAGAACTCCGCGCGCAGAGCGGGAATCAGGTCGAGCGCCTTGCGCAGGCCCTCCTCGGTCCGCTCCATCCCGCAGTACTCCCACATGATGTGGCCGAGTTCGCGGTGAAAGGAATCGACCGTGCGGTCGCCATTGATCGCCAGCAGTCTGCCGATCATCGAGGTGACCCGGCGCTCGGCCGCCGCGATCGCGGTATCGGGGACATCCCCGGCGAGGCCGCGGGCCAGATAGTCGCCGATGGTCGTGGGGAGTACGAAGTACCCGTCGGCCAGGCCCTGCATGAGCGCCGACGCGCCGAGCCGGTTGGCGCCGTGATCGGAGAAATTGGCCTCGCCGATCACGAACAGACCGGGGATGGTCGAGCGGAGGTCGTAATCGACCCACAATCCACCCATCGTGTAGTGCACGGCGGGGTAGATGCGCATGGGCCGCTCGTACGGATTCTCGCCCGTGATCCGCTCGTACATCGTGAAGAGGTTGCCGTACTTGGCTTTCACCGCATCCAGGCCGAGCCGCCCGATCGCATCGGCGAAGTCGAGGTAGACGCCGAGCCCGCCCGGACCCACACCCCGTCCCTCGTCGCAGACGTTCTTGGCCGCCCGGGAGGCGATATCGCGCGGGACCAGATTGCCGAACGCCGGGTAGATGCGCTCCAGGTAGTAGTCGCGCTCGTCGTCCGGGACAGCGCCGGGCTCGCGGTGGTCGCCGGCCTGCTGCGGCACCCACACCCGGCCGTCATTGCGCAGCGACTCCGACATGAGGGTCAGCTTCGACTGGTGTTCGCCCGAGACCGGGATGCAGGTCGGGTGGATCTGGGTGAAGCACGGGTTGGCGAAGTACGCGCCGTGCTTGTGCGCACGCCAGGAGGCGGTGACATTCGAGCCCATGGCGTTGGTCGAGAGGAAGTAGACATTGCTGTACCCGCCGGAGGCCAGCACCACCGCATCGGCGGTGTAGGACTTGATCTCTCCAGTGATGAGATCGCGAACCACCACGCCCCGCGCCACCCCGTCGGCCATGATCAGGTCGAGCATCTCGTGCCGGGCGTGCAGTTCGACAGTGCCGGCATCGACCTGGCGCAGCAGGGCCTGGTAGGCGCCCAGCAGCAGTTGCTGACCCGTCTGGCCGCGGGCGTAGAAGGTGCGGGAAACCTGTGTGCCGCCGAAGGATCGGTTGTCGAGCAGGCCGCCGTACTCCCGGGCGAACGGAACACCCTGCGCGACACACTGATCGATGATCTGCGTGGAGATCTCGGCCAGGCGGTGCACGTTCGACTCGCGGGAACGGTAGTCGCCGCCCTTGACCGTGTCGTAGAACAGGCGGTGCACGCTGTCGCCGTCATTGCGATAGTTCTTGGCGGCGTTGATGCCGCCCTGCGCGGCGATCGAGTGGGCCCGGCGCGGGGAGTCCTGGAAGCAGAACTGGATGACGTGATAGCCCTGTTCGCCCAGTGTGGCGCCGGCCGCGCCGCCGGCCAGGCCGGTGCCGATGATGATGATCTTCTTCTTCCGCTTGTTCGCGGGGTTGACCAGCCGGGCCTCGAATTTACGGGTGGTCCAGCGGTCGGCGATCGGTCCGGCTGGGGCTGTGCTGTCGGCGATTGGATCGCCGCTGTTGTAGCAGGTCATGATTACTTCACCCATCCGAATGTGACGGCGATCGGGACTGCCAGGAATCCGACGACCAGGAGCGTCGAGACGACGGCCGCGAGCAGGTCGTAGCGGGCATAACTGCGGCTGCTCGCCAGGCCGAGTGTTTGGAACGCACTGCGAATGCCGTGCCGCAGGTGCACACCCACCAGGACGACCGCCACGACGTAGAACAGCGTGATGTACCAGCGTGAGGGTTCGAAGTCGGCGACGACCTTGGCATGCGGAGAGGAGTTGCCGCCCTTGGGGTTCACCGCGCCGAAGGTCAGGTCGAGCAGATGCCAGATGAGGAACAGCAGGATGATGACGCCGCCGTACCGCATGGTGTGCACGGCATAACCCTGGGCGTGCGACTTCTTCTTGACCGCGTACCGGACGGGCCTGGCGCGCCGCGCCGTGCGGGCGAGGGAGACCGCCGACCACATGTGCAGAATCACGCTCACGGTGAGCACGATCTCCATTCCGGTGAGCAGCCACCGGTGCGGCAGTGCCGGCTCGCCCAGCGTGCGCAGCCATCCGGCGTAGTGATCGAAGTCCGAATCACCCAGGAAGATCTTGAGATTCCCGGCCATATGCGCGAGCAGGAACAGCACGAGGACGGCGCCGGTCACCGCCATGACGGCCTTCTTGCCGACCGTCGAGCGGTACAGCGCGGGTATTGCGATAGCCACCAGCGGAAAATATGGCCGGAGCGCGCGGCGGGTCCAAGTCCGCAGCGCTCTGGTGTCGATGGCCGCGGGCTATGCAGCAAGCTGCGGGCGTAATTACTACGCCCCGTAGGGGTTTCGTGGCGTGAGGGCTTTCACACCCCAGAACGCGCCGCGGCGCGGTCACCGGCTCCGGAGTCGAAGGCCGCAAGTGCGTGGTCCTAGGCTGTCGAACGTGCAGTTGCAGCAGTTGTCGTACTTCCTGGCCGTGGCGACGACCAGGCATTTCACGCACGCGGCCGAGACGCTGGGCGTCGCGCAGCCCTCGCTGTCCAAGCAGATCCGGGCGCTGGAGACCGAGTTGGGCGCTCCGCTGTTCAGCCGGGCCAGAGGGAATATCACCCTGACCCCGGCGGGTGAGGCGCTGCTCCCGCTCGCCAATCGAATCCTCGCGGATGTGGACACCGCGCGGCTCGAGGTGCAGGAACTCGCGGGACTGCGGCGCGGCCGGGTTCGGCTGGGAGCCACGCCGTCACTGTGCTCGGGACTGCTGGCGGACACCCTGCGGCTCTTCCACGACGGCTATCCGGGAATCAGACTGCTGGTGGAAGAGGGCGGCTCGCGTGATCTGGTGCGGGAGCTGACCAGGGGAGCGCTCGACCTGGCCCTGGTGATCCTGCCCCTCGCCGAGGACACGCCGCTGGTCACCAGCCCGCTGCTGCGGGAGAACCTGGTGGTCGCCTCGCGCGTCGATGACACGTCGCTGCCGAACCGGCCGCACCTGCACATCACTGATCTGCGGGACCGGCCGCTGGTGATGTTCCGGGCCGGATACGACTTGCGCGAGGCCACGATCGCGGCCTGCCGGCACGCCGGATTCGAACCCCGGTTCGCGGTCGAGGGCGGGGAGATGGATGCGGTCCTGCGGTTCGTGGAGGTGGGGCTCGGGGTGGCGGTCGTCCCGAGCACGGTCTTGACGGGCCGGCCCGGGCTGTGCGGCACGCCGCTGCTGCTGGACGGCGGCCGCGGTGCGCCCGGCCTGCACCGTACGGTCGCGCTGGCGCACCGTAAGGATGTCGCTCCGACCCACGCCGCCAACGCTTTTCGCGAAACGCTGGAGACGTTCCTCATCGACGCGAACGCCGACGGCAGCTTGCCGGCAGGGGTCGAATTACTCGCCGCCGCCGTCACGGGGCCGCGCTGACTGTGTGGCTCTCACGAGCCCGCTGCCTCCGTCACGAGGCCCTATCAGTGTCCTAACTCTGTTCCGCCGCAAGCTTGTCCAGATTGGCGGCGACCTCGGCGCGCCAGTTCTCATTGGCGTGTGTGGTGTCGACCTCGAATTCGAAGCGGGCGGTCATGTCCGGGGTGATATCGGCGACGTCGACGTAGAACTGCTCGTACCAGCGGCGGTGCTGGTACACCGGCCCATCCTCCTGGGTGAGCAGCGGATTGTCGATGCGGGTCTTGTGCTTCCAGATCTCGACGTCCTGCAGGAAGCCGACGCCGAAGCTCTTGCCGAACGCCTTGGCCAGCTTCTGCGATTTCTCCGGCGGCAGGCCGTCGATGCGCTGCACGCTGACGCCCCACTGCAGCGTGAACGAATTGTGCGTGACCGGATAGTGGCAGTTGATCAGCGCCACCTCCACCGTATTGTCGCCGAAGTCGTTGTGCAGGTAGTTGATCATGTACGACGGCCCGAAATACGAAGCCTCCGAACGCAACAGCTGCATCTCGGTCGAATAGTTCGAGGCCGTATGCATATCCGGCCGTCCCTTCGAATGCAGGAACTGCGTGGCCACATGGCCCTCGAACACATTCTTGAAGAACACCGGATAGGCGAAGTGGATATAGAAGAAGTGCGCCATATCGACGTTGTTGTCGATGATTTCGCGGCAGTGCGCACCCTCGATGAGCAGTGAGTTCCAGCTCCAGTCGCTCCACAGCTCGGTGCCCATGCCCTCGATATGCGGAATGGCGACCTCGGGCTGCGGGGGATTGCCCTCCGGATCGTTCCAGACGAAGAACTGCCCGTTCTCCTCGCAGGTGGTCCAGGAGCGGGTCTTGGCCAGCGGCGGCACCCGGCGCGCATAAGGGATTGCGGCGCACTTGCCGTCGCCGCGCCAGCGCCAATCATGGAACGGGCAGGCGATATTGTCGCCCTTGATGCTCCCGTAGCTCAGGTCCGCGCCCATATGCCGGCAATACCCGTCGAGCGCGTGCAATGCCCCGGTGCTGTCCGCCCAGATCACCAGCTTGGTCCCGAAAGCGCTGACGGAGTGCGGTTCTCCATCTCGGAAGCTCTCGGCCAGGCCGAGACAGTGCCAGCCGCGCGCAAAGCGCGTCATCGGCTGTCCCACATCGATAGTGCGAATATCCGGTGTCATTATCGCCCTCCGCGATTGATGATCGGGGCCATCACATCGGGCATCAATCGATTGAGCCCGATAATGATTCGGTTGTAGGCCGGAAAGGTGATGAACTGCTTGTTCTTCGAGACGCCGTGCAGGATGGCGTCGGCGGCGTCGAGGGGTGTCACCTTGGCGAACGGCAGTTTGTCGATCGAGGCCCGGTAGTTGTAGCCGGCGAGATTCACCGCATTGTCGAAGATGCCGGTGTCGACCACGCCGGGCAGGACCGCGCTGACCCGAATGCCGTGTGCGGCGGCCTCGGCGCGCAGCGAGGTGCTCAATCCGACAACGGCGTGCTTGGTGGCGGCATAGGCGGTGGACCGCGCGACGGGCAGCACGCCCGCACTGCTGGCGGTGTTCACAATGTGCCCGCTGCCCTGTTTGCGCATGACCGCGTAGGCGAGCTGGCTGCCGTGGATGACGCCCCACAGGTTCACGCCGATGATGCGGTCCCACGCCGCCGCGGTCATCTCCTCGAAGTCGCCGCCGACCACCATGCCCGCATTATTGAAAATCAGGTCCAGCGTGCCTTTTTCGCTGACGGCCCGATCGATCACGGCGGCAATGGCGGACCGGTCGGAGACATCGGTGACCATGGTCGTGAGGCGGTCGCTGGTGACCAGCCGGTCGAGCCCGGCGGCATCGCGATCGGCGGCGTACACGTTGGCGCCCCGCTCCAGCAGCCGCGTCACGAGGGCGCGGCCGATCCCGGAGGCGGCGCCCGTGACGATCGCGGTCGCGGCGGAAGAGGTCATGCGCCGAGATTAAGCATCAGTGCTTAATTCCTGCAAGCAATTGCTTAAATGTTCCTGGCTGCCGGAGCCCGGATGTGGTCAGTCCTGTTCGCCCGGACGATGGCGGCGGACGACCACTCGGGCGGGCCGCACAGAGCGGTCGGCGACGGTCAGACCGGGTTCGACCACGGCGTCTACCGTGCGGTCGGCGGCCGGGTCCGCGGAGGCGGTGACGTCGGCGGCCTCCATCGTCAGCGCGTCGAAGGCGCTGCCCGGTGCGGGGCTGACGATCTGCCCGCCACGTCCGATCAGCAGTCGTTCCACGCGGGCCGCGAAGGTCTCGAAAGCTGTTCGCTCCGCACCGGATCCGGCGGTGCCCGCCAGTGCCCGCGCATCGCTGTACAGGGCGAACAGCTCGACCACCAGGGGCAGGTCGGCGCCGAGGCGCTCCCGCTGCGCGCGGGCCTTGGCCTCGTCGGTGAGCCGCTCCAGAGTGGCGGCCTGGCGGGCGATCACGCGGGTCAGGTCGTCGATGCGCTCGGCCAGTGGACGGGTGCTGGCCGCGCCTGCGGGTTCGCTTGCGGCATCAGGGTTCCCGGTCGCTGCGGCGGGTTCGGTCATGCTCCGAACCTTAATCCCGGGTGCCGCTGGTGACTGCTACGATCGCGACCATGGGGGTCTTCGGCATCGACCTGGGCACAACGAATTCGGCCATCGCGCGGATCGACGCGGACGGGCGCCCGGAGATTTTGATCGGTATGAACGGTGAGCAGACGGTGCCGTCGGTGGTGCTGTTCGCCTCCGCGACCGATCATGTGGTCGGTGAGGGCGCCCGCCGCCAATCCCGGCTGGATCCCGAGCATGTGTGCACTCTGGTGAAGCGGCGCATGGGCGATGCGGACTGGCGATTCATGGCGCACGGGCAGAGCTGGTCCGCGCCCGCGGTCTCCTCGCTGATCTTGAAGAGCCTCGCGGCAGACGCCGAATTCGGCGGCGGCGCAGCCGTGCGGCGGGTGGTGATCACCGTGCCCGCGTACTTCGGCGACGAGGAGCGGCGGGCCACCATCCAGGCCGGGACCTACGCCGGATTCGATGTGGCGGGCGTAGTTTCCGAGCCCATTGCCGCGGCCCTGTCCTACGGTTTCGGGCGGCTGGACGGCAGCATCGATATCGGTAAGAGCGGCGGCCTGCGCGAGACCGTGCTCGTCTACGACCTGGGCGGCGGCACCTTCGACGCCACCGTCATCGAACTGTCCGATCGCCGCATCTCCGTGCTCGCCGTCGAGGGCGATCATCAGCTGGGCGGGGCTGACTGGGATGAGCGGATCGCCCTGCATCTTTCGCAGCAGTTCTGCGAGGCCAATCCGGATGCCGTAGACCCGCTGGACGATTCGGCCGGATCGCAGATGCTGGTGCTCGCCGCCGAGCGCGCCAAGCGGGAACTCGGTGAGTCCGAGAGCGCCGATGTGGTTGTCACGCATGATGGTGTGCGCGCCGTGATCACCCTGACCCGCGGCGAGTTGGAGTCCATGACCGCCTCGCTGCTGCGGCGCACCGTCGACCTCACCAAGGCGTGCCTGGCCGCGGCGGAGCAGCGCGGGGTGCGGCAGGTGGATCGGGTGCTGCTGGTCGGCGGGTCCTCGCGCATGCCCATGGTGGCGCGCGAACTGAAGCGGGAACTGGGCCTGACGGGCGAGCTCCGCGATCCCGATCTGTCGGTCGCGCGCGGCGCCGCCCTCTACGGCGAGAAGCTGGAGATGGAGCGGCTGGTCATCGCGGATCTGGTGACGCGCGGCCGTTTACGCGATGGCGCGGATCTCTACGATGCCGATCCCCGCGACCTGGAGCAGTCTCTCGAGCGGGTCGCCGCCTCCTTCGGGCAGCCTGTGTCGCTGGTGCGGCGCATGCTCGAAATTCAGGTGGATACCGTGGTGTCGCGCGGTTTCGGGGTGCTGGCGCTCGATACCTACAACGGGCTTGCGGCCAGCTGGCTGGTGCATCGCAATCAGACCCTGCCCATTCGGGTGCGCCGCTCCTACGGCACGGTGCGCGCCGATCAGGATCAGATCGAACTGACCATCGTCGAACAGCAGGGGCAGGCCGCCTCGACCCGCCCCGAGGATACGAAAGTACTGGTGGAGGGGCGCATCCGGGATATTCCGGCGGGTTATCCGGCGGGCAGCGAAGTGCAGGTCACCTTCGAGATGGGCTTCGACGGCGTCCTGCATGTGACGGCCTATCACGTGGATGCGCGGATGCCGCTGGCTCTTTCGGTGCAGACCGGCGCGACGTTGTCGCAGGCGGATGTGGCGCGCGAACTGGATCAGCTGCAGCGCACCCGCCGCCGCGCGGTGTGAGCGCGGTATCCATGCACGCCTTCGATCCCAACGACTACCGCAAACGAGTGCTCGCGGCCGTGGAACGCCGCGGCGGCATCGACCACTCGGATGCGTTCGAGCTGTACGACATTCCGCTCGAGGAGGCGCCCCGGCTCGGTGATGCCGAGGTGCGGGCGCGCATCGAGGAGGTGTGGGGCTTCTGGCAGAAGCAGCGCGACCATCCCAAATACCGGGTGCTGGCCGGACTGCTCGTCGATGAGCACGCGCAGCTGTCCGCCCCGCTGCTCGATGCGGGGATGCGCCGGATCGAGGCCGAGCGTGTCAAACACCTGCGGGCGCGCCGGGATTCCGAGCGCTACGAAATGCTCGATTCCGCCGTCGAACGACTTGTGCAGCGGCACGGCGCAATTCCGGCCGGCAAGATTCCCGGGCTGGAAGATATCGGCAAGCTGAGCGGTCTCGATCCCGCCGAGGTCCAGGCCCGGCTGCGGCGGCATCGTATCCTCGACGAGGACGCCGCTCCGGCCCCCGCGCCCGCCGGGGTGAGTGTGCAACGGCGGCAGCAGATTCGGAAGCTGCTCGCCGAATACGACCGCCTGCTCCCCGGCGATCCGGTACCCACCCTGCTGGCCCTGCTCGGCCTGGATTTCACCAAGGCCCGCCACACCTCCGAAATCCGTTTGCGCGCTGAGGCTTTGCGCGCCCGCACCCGCGAACTGCCGCCCGGCCGGGTACGCGTGGTGCTGGACGAGTTGCTCGTACACGTCAGCGACCTGCTCGAACCCGGCGGCAGCGCCATGGACGGCTACCTGCAGGCCGTCATCGACGATGTGACCGACCTCCTGCGGCCCAAGGTCCGCGCGGCCGTGCTCGTCGAAGACCGCCTGGTAGAGGGCGATCACGCTTACCTGATCGGCGAAGCCATCGCCGCCGGACTCGACCACCCCGCCGCCGAACGCGTAATCCTCGCCCTCGCAGACGAACTCGGTACCACGGTAGAGGGCGCGGAGCCGTCGCCCAGCTCCGGACCACAGAACTCGGCCGCGCCACCCATCTCGTACACACGCACCAGGCCGTCCTCCGGCACGACCTCGCAGGCGACCGGCGCCGGGTCGAACCCAGCTGCCGGGCGTGCCGAGGCGGGCGCGGGTACGGGGGATGCCGGATCCGCGGATACGGCACAGTCCGGGGCGGGCGCTGGATACCCGGGGGCCAGTGCCGGGTCTTCGCGGACGACTTCCGGTGCGGGATATGCGGGTTCGGGTCGGGGCGCGACCGATTCGCCGGACCATGGCGCGACCTCTGGTTACCACCGCACGTCCGGGGGATCGCAGCCGCGGCCGTGGGAGGAGCCGCTGAAGGCGGCTCGGGCGGCGATACGTGCGGGCCACCCTTGTGCGGCGGCTTCCCATGTGGCGCAGGCGCAGCGGAGTGTCGGCGACGACAGTCTCGGGGCGACCTCGGTGCGGCCCATTGCCGAACTGGTGGAGCGGGTGCTGGCCGAGGCGGCGGTGCGCTGGCGTGGGGCGCGCGCCGGGTGTGCGGGTAAGCGGTATGTCGAGGCGCTCGATCATCTCGAATATCTGCGGCGCGCGGCTTCCGATGTGCCCAATCCGGAAAGCGGCGGCCCGAGTCTGGAGGAGTTGACGGCGCAGGCGCGGACCGCGCTCGCCGAGGCCGATCGGTTGTTCGCGGCGGCCCCGGCCGCACCGGTCGCCGCCCGAATGCGTGCGCTGCGTGCGATTTTCGACATCTGCGCCGATCACGCCGATACCGCCGCGGCACTGTCCGTCCTGCCGGTCGACGCGCCCGGTCAGGTGACCGCGAACCGCAAACCCGATGGCACGGTGGTGATCGCCTGGTCGCCGTCCACCACGGAGCAGACCGAGTACCGGGTCACCCGTTTACAACCGGACGGTTCCTGGCGAGTGGTCGGCCGCACGCGGGGCACCGCCCTCGAGGACGGCGCGGCAATGGCCGGTCCGGTACCCGTGTACGGCGTTGTCGCCTCGATAGCGGGCCGCGCCTCGGAGGTGACCCGCTCGGACGGCCAGGCCCGTCCGCAGGAGGCCGCTCCCGCCGCCCCCGCCGAGGATCCCACGCCCAGCGGTATGCCGGCCGTCCGGGACCTGGCCGAACGAGCCGGACTTCTGCTCTTCGAATGGCCCGCCGGCATCACCGAGGTCATGGTGGTGGCCCGCACCGATGCCCCGCCGGTCGACCCGGACGATGCGCGCGCCGACCGCAAATGGAAGGTCACCAATACCCGCTATCAGATCGACGGCGGCGCAAAACTTCCCACCGACCTGCTGCGCCCCTGCCATCTCGGGGTGGCCTCCTGCCGCCGGGAAGCCTCCGGCGTCCTGACGGTGGCCGCGGGTTTCGCGCCCGCCGCCCGGATTCGCCTGGACAGCTGAGGTCCTTCGCCCTCCGCTGACCTGGAGCAGGGGGTGACCGAGGGTCTGCGCGCGGGCCCATGGGAATCTGGAGGCGGCCGCCATCGTTGCTGCGAAGGTTGGTTCGAGCAGAGAGGCGGAGCTGGGTGATTCCGAAACTGATGGCGGTGAGCGACATCCATGTCGGGCATCAGGGCAATAAACCCGTGGTCGAGGCGATCCGGGCGGATTCACCCGAGGACTGGCTGATCCTCGCCGGTGATGTGGGGGAGAAGACCGACGATTTCCGCTGGGCGCTGGAAACCCTGCGCCGCCAGTTCGCCAAGGTGATCTGGGTGCCGGGCAATCATGAATTGTGGACCACGGCAAAGGATCCCGTGCAGATGCACGGGGCGGGACGCTACGACTACCTGGTGTCGATCTGCCGCGATCTGGATGTGGTCACACCGGAGGACCCGTTCCCGGTGTGGGAGGGCGCGGGCGCGGAGGCGTACGGCGGCGCGGTGACCCTGGTCCCGATGTTCCTGCTCTACGACTACTCCTGGCTGCCGAAGGGCACCACCACCAAGGCCGAGGGCCTGGCCCTGGCCCGGGAGCGCAATGTGGTCGCCACCGACGAATTCCTGCTCTCCTCGGAGCCGTACCTGACCCGGGACGCCTGGTGCCACGCCCGCGTGAAGTACACCCAGCGGCGTCTCGACGCGCTGCCCGCGGACACCCCGGTGGTGCTGATCAATCACTTCCCGCTGCTGCGGGAGATCACCGACATGCTCTGGTACCCGGAGTTCGCGCTGTGGTGCGGCACCGACCTCACCGCCGACTGGCACACCAGCTACAACGTGGTGTGCTCGGTCTACGGGCATCTGCACATTCCGCGCACCACCTTCCACGACGGCGTGCGCTTCGAAGAGGTCTCGCTCGGCTATCCCCGGGAGTGGCAGCGGCGCGGTCTGCCCGACCAGCTGCTGCGGCAGATCCTGCCGGTGCCCGATTACGGTGACACGCTCAATGAGTGGGGCGGGCATTTCAAGATCACGCCCGAAATGCGGGAAGCCGGCCTGAAGATGCAGGAACAGGCGCAGAAGCGGCGCGGGCTGCGGTGAGCTAACCGCTGAGCCGGGTCAGTCCGGTAACGACGGCGAGTACAGCCAGCGGGGTCATCGGATCTTCTGTGTATCGAGCACTCAATCTTGACAGTGGCTAGATTAGGTTCGATCGGGGGAACTTGTCAATGACTAGATTGCGGTCCATGATGGGCCCATGGCGAAAACTGGCTACCACCACGGAGATCTGCGGGCCACCATCCTGGCGGCGGCCGCCGCGCAGATCGCCACCGACGGTGTCGACGCCGTCTCCCTGCGCGGCCTGGCCCGGCGCGCCGAGGTCTCCCATGCCGCGCCCGCGCATCACTTCGGTGATCGTGCGGGCCTGCTCACCGCCCTGGCCATCGAGGGCTTCGAACTGCTGACAGTGGAGATGAACGCGGCCGGCGAGGATTTCCACGCGGCCGCGATTGCGTACATACGGTTCGCATTGCGGCATCCGGGCCACTTCGATGTGATGTTCCGCCGCGATCTGCTGCGCGGTGACGATCCGCAGTTGGCCCAGGCGCGCAACAGATCCGGTGCGGCCCTGCGCTCGGGTGTCGCCGCCGAACAGCCGGACCACTCCGAGCACCGGCAGCTGGCTACCCGGCTCGCCGCCTGGTCCCTCGTGCACGGCTTCGCGGTGCTGTGGCGCGAAGGCGCCCTGGAGAATTCGCCGCTCGCCGTCGATCAGGACCCGGAAGCCCTGGCCCGCACCATGGTTGCCACCGTCCGCTTCGAATGAGCCCGGCTCGGATTGGTTCGCCTGCTCCGTGTGATGGCGGTGGCGGACACTGGCCCGTCGTGTGCTCGCGCCCGGCCGGTAGGCTCGTTCGGGCAAGTGGCGGTGCGATCAGGAGGCGGTCATCGAAGAGTGGGCAGTCGCGGCGGCGGAGTCGGTACCAACGGCGGAGCCGGCGCGCATTCTCGGGAGCATCCTCCCCCCTGGCGTCGCCTCGGCCGAACTGCTGGCGTACCCGGAGGGGCTGGCGCCCCATCCCGCCGAGGAGCATTTGATCGCGCGGGCGGTGGAGAAGCGGCGGCGGGATTTCATCGGCGCGCGGTACTGCGCCCGGCAGGCGCTGGCCCAACTCGGTGAGCCCGCGGTGGCCATCGGCAAGGGCGGCACCGGCGAACCGCTGCTCCCGCGCGGCATCGTCGGCAGCCTCACGCACTGCGACGGCTACCGGGCGGCGGCGCTCGGCCACAAACTGCGTTTCCGTTCCATCGGCATCGATGCCGAACCGCACGCCCCGCTGCCCGACGGTGTGCTCGACTCGGTGAGTCTGCCGCCCGAAAGGGAGTGGCTCGCAACGGTTCTGCCCGGCACCGGACTGCATCTGGACCGACTGCTGTTCTGCGCCAAGGAGGCGACCTACAAGGCGTGGTTCCCGCTGACCGGCCGCTGGCTGGGCTTCGAGGACGCGCACATCACCTTCACCGTGGACGAGGAGTCCGCGGGCGCCGGTGCGGGCTCCTTCCATACGCGTCTGCTGATTCCGGGCCAGACCACCGACGGCGGCGCCGCGCTGCACAGCTTCGACGGTCGCTGGGTGATCACCGACGGACTGATTCTGACCGCGATCGTGGAGGCCTGATGAGCGAGAAGCGGACACCCGTCGTCGATGCGCTCGGCGGCCTGCTGATCGTCGACAAGGACGGCGGCTGGACCAGTCACGATGTGGTCGCCAAGAGCCGAGGGCTGTTGCGTACCAAGAAGGTCGGGCATGCGGGCACCCTCGATCCGATGGCGACCGGCGTGCTGGTGCTGGGTGTGGAGCGGGCCACCAAGATTCTCGGCCAGCTGATCCTGACCACCAAGGCGTACACGGCGACCATTCGCCTGGGGCAGTCCACCATTACCGACGACGCCGAGGGCGAGGTCACCGCGACCACCTCCGCCGCGCACCTCACCGATGCCGAAATCGCCTCCGGCGTAGCCGAACTGACCGGTGACATCCAGCAGGTACCGGCCACCGTCAGCGCCATCAAGATCAATGGTGAGCGCGCCTATGCCCGCGCCCGCGCGGGGGAGGACGTCCAGCTGGCCGCCCGCCCGGTCACCGTGAGCCGCTTCGACATTCTCGAGCGCCGCGATATCGACACCGGCACAGCGCAATTCGTCGACCTCGATGTCGAGGTCGACTGCACCTCCGGCACCTATATCCGCGCCCTGGCCCGTGATCTCGGCGAAAAGCTCGGTGTCGGTGGCCATCTCACCGCCCTGCGCCGCACCCGAGTGGGCCCCTTCACGCTGGAACACGCGCGAACCCTCGAGACCCTGGCCGTCGCGGCGGAGGCGGGCGACCCGCTGCTGAGCCTGGATATCGACGAGGCGGTGCGCGCAGCCTTCCCGATCCGCGATATCGACGATGCCCAGGCCGAAGACCTGCGCAACGGCCGCTGGCTCGAACCTGCCGGTCTGCCGGGCGTCTACGCCGCGGTGGACTCCTCCGGCCGCGCCATCGCCCTGCTGAAGGAGAGCGGCAAGCGCGCCGCCTCGGTCCTGGTGATTCGCCCCGCCAACCTTCCCTGAACCGCTCGCACCCGGATCGACACCCGGGCGGCCTAGAGTGCTGTGGTGGTCGAATTACGGCAGTTGCGGTATTTCGTGGCGGTAGCGGAGGAATTGCACTTCCGCCGGGCCGCGGAGCGGCTGTTCATCTCCGCGCCGACGCTCAGTCAGCAGATCCGGGCCATCGAGCGCGAGATCGGCGGGCCGCTGCTCATTCGCGGCTCCCAGGGTGTCGAATTGACCGCTGCCGGTGAGGTTTTACTGAAGAACTCGCGCACGGTGCTGGAGGCCGCGGAGATCGCGCTGCGCGAGACGCGCATGGTCGCCAATCCCGAATGCGCGGTCTTCCGGCTCGGCGTGGTGAACGGTGCGCCGAGCTGGCTGCCCGCGCGCATCGAATCGCTGCTCAAGGCCCGGCAACCCGGCGCCCGCGTGGTTTTGACCGGCGGGCCCAGCGCCGACCAGGTGCGCCTGCTCGATCGCGAGGATGTGGATCTGGCGGTACTGCGCATGCCGGTGCGCCTGCCCGAACACCTCACCAGCACCGCCATTGCCGTGGAGGAGCTGGGCATCGTCATGTCCCGCGAACATCCGCTCGCCCTTCGCAGCACCATCGAACCGGTGCACCTGCGCGGTCAGGAACTGATCATGTTCGCCCGCGATTCCGCTCCCGAACTGCATGATTCGCTGCTCGCGCAGCTGCGCGAGCAGGGTGCGGCCGTCGCCCTCAGCGAGAGCGCCATGAGCCACGCCCAAATGCTCTCACTGCTGCCGCTGCGCCCCGCCGCCATCGGCCTGGGTTCCGCACGCACCGCCACCGCCCCCGGATTGGCCTGGCGCCCACTGCATCCGCACCCGCTGGTCATCAGCTACGTCGCCGCCTGGCGCCCCGCCGCCCGCAGTCCGGCCCTGCGCGCCGTCGCCGAAGTGCTCGCCGCCGGATCCCGGCTGTCGCCGTAACTGCCCGCGCCGGCTACCGCGCACCATCGGGCGTAACCTGCGGTGACTACATCGACAGTCGTCTGAATCACTGTGGCATGGACCGCATCTGCTGCACCGGGAAGCGGTGGCAGCAGCGCCGTTAGCCGGCGGCTCATCCGGCTTCGGCGCCGCGACATGGACGCGCACTGCCGCCGCGGGTTTGCTGAAAGCCATGACAGACAAGGGATTCGATATTCAGCTCGGCCGCACCGTCGTGATCGGCGGCGGTTCCGGTATGGGCCAGGCGATCGCGGACGCACTGCTGGCCGCGGGCAGCGAGGTGACCATCGTCGGGCGCTCGGCCGAGCGACTCGCCGACGCGGTACGCGAACTCGGTGACGGCAAGCTCGAGGCCATCACCGCGGACGTCAGCGATGAGGACCAGGTCCGGCGACTCTTCGATACCGTCGGCGCGGTCGATCACGTGATCACCACCGCCGCCGATCTGCGCGGAGCCTACGGTCCCGTAGGTACTTTCGATTTCGGGAACGGCCGCGGCTTCCTCGAGACCAAACTGATCGGCTCCATGCTCCTGGCCAAGCACGCCCGCATCACCCCCGGCGGTTCCCTCACCTTCACCTCCGGCATCGCCGCCTACCGCCCGGCCGCGGGCGGGGCCATGGTGGCCGCCGTGAACGCCGCCCTGGAGGGGCTGGCCCGCGCCCTCGCCATCGAACTCGCCCCCACCCGCGTGAACGTCCTCTCGCCCGGCTGGGTCGAGACCGGAGTATGGGACAACATGCCCTGGGACGACAAGGCGGACCGCCTGCGCGCCATGGCCGAACGCCTACCGGCAGGCCGCCTCGGCCGCCCGGAAGACATTGCGCAGGCAGCACTTTCGCTCCTGCGCAACCCCTTCATCACCGGCACGGTCCTGCATGTGGACGGCGGCCACCGGCTGGTCTGATGCGACCTAGAGACTCTGCCCGGCCAGGCAGCCGTGACCACCACTGGACATAGAGCACAGCAGCCCGATCGGCGCGAGCAGGATCGTGGCGACAGCGCCGATGGCGTTGCTGATTCCGGCGGTCGAGCCGGTGGGCAGGAGGCTGACCAGCGGGCCGATAATGGCGGACGTGGCAGCGCTGCTGCCGGTGTCGCTGCTGCCGGAATCGGCGACAGTGGCTGGGTTTTCGAGGTTCAGTGGCGTGGCGGAGGCTGAGCCGGCGGTGCCGAGGGCGATGGTTGCGCCGGCGATGCCGACGAGAAGTGAGCGCTTCAAGGTCGATCCTTTGTACGGGTACTGCTTCGACGTCGAGTGACGTTGAGGCAGCACGGTACATAGCGACCGCCCAGTCGGAGGCTTATTCGATCATTCCGGTGCGCAGTGAATTCGGTTGCCCCGGTGGGACTTTCGAAGCACAGAATGATCGTTTCCGCGAGCCCTCAATTTTCGTGGGTCAGCCAGATGGCCTCGGCGGCGATGCTGCCGAGATCGATGGTGCGGTCTTCGATGCGCACGGCGATGGTGCCCGCGAAATCGCGGCGCTCCACCACGGTGATCGGGGTGTCGAGGGCGATGCCGAGGGAATCGAAGTACCGCAGCATGGCCGGATCGGAATCGGAGATGCGCGCCACCCGGCCGATCTCGCCATCGCCGAAATCGCTGAGCTGCCGTGCGGGCGGCGTCGGGACCGCACCGTCGACCGAGGGAATGGGGTCGCCGTGCGGATCCCGGTCCGGATAGCCGAGTTTGGCGTCGATGCGCGCCATGAGGGTTTCGGAGACGGCGTGCTCGAGCACCTCCGCCTCATCGTGCACCTCGTCCCAGCCGTAGCCGAGTTCATTGACCAGGAAGGTCTCGATGAGCCGGTGCCGGCGCACCATGGCGATGGCGGCGCGGCGGCCGTCCTCGGTGAGGGTGATGGCGCCGTAGCGCGCATGCTGGACCAGGCCCTGATCGGCGAGCTTGCGAACCGCCTCGGAGACCGTGGACGCGGACACGCCGATGCGTTCGGCGAGCAGCTTGGTCGACACCTTCTCCGGCGACCATTCCTGCGCGGTCCAGATCACCTTCAGATAGTCCTGTGCGACAGCGGACAGGACGGGAGCAACGCTGGTCGCGACGGCGGTGAGGGTACCGGTGGGTTCGGACGGATCGGCCAGCTCGCGACGGGTGGCGATGTCTCGTTTTCCAGGCACGTACTCGAGCTTAGGCACAGCCGCGCGGGTTTCACACATCGGCGCGCCTGCTGGTAGATACAGGTGAACGAGGGGTGACCGCCATGCTTCCTCCTGTGAAGATCCGCACCGCGGAATACTGTCTGTGACGCGCTTTGCGTAGGCTTCCGGTGTGCAGAGATGGCGAAGTCTCGATGAGATGCCCGCGGAATGGGGCCGGTGTGTCCTCACGATCGGGGTGTTCGACGGCGTGCACCGCGGTCACGCCCAGCTCATCAGCCGTGCGGTGAAATCCGCTGCGGTGCGGGGTGTTCCGTCGGTCCTCATGACTTTCGATCCGCACCCGGTCGACGTGGTGCGGCCCGGCTCGCATCCGCCGCAGCTGTCCACCCTGCACCGCCGTGCGGAGCTGGTCGAAGAGCTCGGTATCGACGTCTTCCTGGTCATGCCGTTCACCAAAGATTTCATGAAGCTGACGCCCGAGCAGTACGTCGAACAGCTGCTCGTGGACAAGCTGCACGTCTCCGAAGTGGTGGTCGGCGACAACTTCACCTTCGGTAAGCAGGCGGCAGGCACGGTTGACACCATGCGCGAGCTCGGCACCCGCTTCGGCTTCGATGTGGACGGCGTCCAGCTGCTCGGCGAACATGCCGTCACCTTCTCCTCGACCTATATCCGCGCCTGCCTCTCCGAGGGCGATGTCGCGGCCGCCGCCGAGGCGCTCGGCCGCCCGCATCGGGTCGAAGGCGTGGTCGTGCACGGTGACGGTCGCGGTAAGGGGCTCGGCTTCCCGACCGCCAATGTGGCCCCGACCATGCACGGCGCGATTCCCGCGGATGGTGTGTACGCCGGCTGGTTCAGCGTGCTGGACGCACCGGGGGAGCGGCGGATGGCGGCCATCTCGGTCGGCACCAATCCCACCTTCGACGGCCGCACCCGCACGGTCGAGCCGCATATCCTCGACTTCGACGGTGACCTGTACGAGAAGCATGTCGCGGTGGACTTCGTCGAACAGCTGCGCGGCATGCGCAAATTCGAGTCCATCGAGGAGCTGGTGGAGGCCATCCGCCGCGATGTCGAGCAGACTCGCAAGGTGCTCAGTGCCGCGGAAGCCGTGGCCGAATAGCACGTCCCCGCGTGATCCGCCAGGGGCGATTAACGGTCCAGGTCACCGGTCCGGTAACCTGATCCGTCGGGTTTGCTGTGGTCTGCGGCAGCGCCCAACCGGGCCGGTTTCGACTTTCGTCCCGGGTTTCCGAGCGCGGACTGGAAAATCAGGAGTGAATTCGTGGCGTTGACCACCGAGCAGAAGAAGGCCATCCTGGCCGAGTACGGCCTGCACCCGACGGACACCGGTTCTCCGGAAGCCCAGATCGCGATGCTGTCCAAGCGGATTTCCGACCTCACCGAGCACCTCAAGGTGCACAAGCACGACCACCACACGCGCCACGGTCTGCTTGCGCTGATCGGTCGCCGTCGCCGGCTCTCGAAGTACCTGCAGGCCAACGACATCGCGCGTTACCGTTCGCTGATCGAGCGTCTGGGTCTGCGTCGCTAGTCTTTGCGATACCGTGCCGCGGCTTCACGCGACACAACACGACTGCCCTGGGCAGTTGACGAACCGGCCGACGGGGAGGCATAGAATCTCCTCGTTGGCCATTCGTGCATCCGGTGAACGATGCCGTATGCACGCCAACACGAGCCGTATGCACCTGATCCGTGGCGTCGGTCTTCGGTAGTGGCTTTTCGGGGCGCAGCAAGAGGTAGAAACACCGCGCTGCCGGAGGGCTTCGATCGATGACCGCCTCCGCGTCGCCGTTTCCAAGGGGAGACGGCCGGGTGTGCGCGCGTAGGCCAGGAGGGTCGCCGCGAGCCCGTGCCGGGTACAGCTTGCCCCTGTCAAGGGGACACAACAGTCGGATCGCGCTGCCGTCCCATACGGGGAAGCGGCGCTGGCATCCGGCGAAGACGAGAGGTTGAGAGAAGAGAATGACCGAAACAGTGACCAGTTCCGCCGCCGAGGTCGAGCCCGGCGTATTCGAGTCCGTCGCGCTGATCGACAACGGCAGCTACGGCACCCGCACCATCCGTTTCGAGACCGGCCGGCTGGCCAAGCAGGCCGCCGGCTCCGTCGTCGCCTACCTGGACGACGAGACCATGCTGCTGTCGGCGACCACCGCCGGTAAGCACCCCAAAGAGCAGTTCGACTTCTTCCCGCTGACGGTGGACGTCGAAGAGCGCATGTACGCCGCGGGTCGCATCCCCGGCTCGTTCTTCCGTCGTGAGGGCCGCCCCTCCACCGACGCCATCCTGACCTGCCGCCTGATCGACCGGCCGCTGCGCCCGTCCTTCGTCGACGGCCTGCGCAACGAGATCCAGGTCGTGGTGACGGTCATGTCGCTCGATCCCAAGGATCTGTACGACGTGGTCGCCATCAATGCGGCCTCCGCCTCCACTCAGATTGCGGGCCTGCCCTTCTCGGGTCCGGTCGGCGGCGTGCGCGTCGCCCTGATCGGTGACCAGTGGGTCGCGTTCCCGACCGTGGAGCAGCTGGAAGGCGCCGTGTTCGACATGGTCGTCGCCGGCCGCGTGGTCGAGGGTGACGTCGCCATCATGATGGTCGAGGCCGAGGCCCCGACCCACGTGCTGTCCCTGATCGCCGACGGTGGCACCGCTCCGACGGAAACCGTTGTGGCACAGGGACTCGAGGCCGCCAAGCCGTTCATCGCCCGCCTCTGCAAGGCGCAGGCGGACCTGGCGGCGCTGGCCGCCAAGCCCACCGGTGAGTTCCCGGTCTTCCCGGCCTACCAGCCGGACGTGTACACGGCCGTCGAGGGCACCGCGAAGACCCCGCTGAACAACGCGATGTCCATCGCCGCCAAGCAGGAGCGCGAAGAGAAGATCGACGAGATCAAGCTCGACGTGCTCTCGGCGCTGGCCGAGGACTTCGTCGGCCGCGAGAAGGAGATCGGCGCGGCCTTCCGCTCGGTCACCAAGAAGCTTGTGCGCCAGCGCATTCTGACCGACAGCTTCCGCATCGACGGTCGCGGTCTGGCCGATATCCGCGCCCTCTCGGCCGAGGTCGCGGTTGTCCCGCGCGCCCACGGCTCGGCGCTGTTCGAGCGCGGCGAGACCCAGATCCTGGGTGTCACCACCCTCGACATGGTGAAGATGGCGCAGCAGGTCGACTCCCTCGGGCCGGAGACCTCCAAGCGCTACATGCACCACTACAACTTCCCGCCGTACTCCACCGGTGAGACCGGCCGCGTCGGTTCGCCGAAGCGCCGCGAGATCGGCCACGGCGCCCTCGCCGAGCGCGCCCTGATGCCGGTGCTCCCGTCGCAGGAAGAGTTCCCGTACGCCATTCGCCAGGTGTCGGAAGCGTTGTCCTCCAACGGTTCCACCTCCATGGGCTCGGTTTGCGCCTCGACCCTGTCGCTGCTGAACGCCGGTGTGCCGCTCAAGGCCCCCGTCGCCGGTATCGCCATGGGCCTGGTGTCCGACACCATCAAGAACGCCAAGGGCGAGGACGAGGTCCGCTACGTCGCGCTGACCGACATCCTCGGCGCCGAGGATGCCTTCGGCGACATGGACTTCAAGGTCGCCGGTACCCCGGAGTTCGTCACCGCGCTGCAGCTGGACACCAAGCTCGACGGCATCCCGTCGCAGGTCCTCGCCGGTGCGCTGAACCAGGCGCGCGACGCCCGCATGACCATCCTGGATGTCATGGCCGAGGCCATCAACACCCCGGACGACATGAGCCCGTACGCGCCTCGCGTCACCGCCATCAAGATCCCGGTGGACAAGATCGGCGAGGTGATCGGGCCCAAGGGCAAGGTCATCAACCAGATCACCGAGGAAACCGGCGCCAACATCTCGATCGAAGATGACGGCACCGTCTACGTCGGTGCGACCAACGGCCCTGCGGCGCAGGCGGCGATCGATCTGATCAATGCCATCGCGAACCCGCAGCTGCCGAAGGTCGGCGAGCGCTTCCTGGGCACGGTCGTCAAGACGACTGCCTTCGGCGCGTTCGTCTCGCTGCTGCCGGGCCGTGACGGCCTGGTCCACATCTCGAAGCTGGGCAACGGCAAGCGGGTCGCGAAGGTCGAGGACGTGGTCAACGTCGGTGACAAGATCCGCGTCGAGATCGCCGATATCGACAACCGCGGCAAGATCTCGCTGGTTCCGGTCGAGGAGGAGTCCGCTGAGAACGCGGAAGCCCCCGTCGCCGAAACCGTAGCGGCCGAGTGATTGTCGTAGCTCTGACGTAAAGTGCGGTGGCCCCTTGCTCCGGATAATGGAGCGAGGGGCCACCGGCTTCTGCAGGTACATAGTTCGTAGACACCAGGTACATAGGTCGTAGACACTCAGTGAGTTCGAGACGCGGGTTGGGAAGCATGGGTCGGAAGAAGGACACTCCACTGTCGGGTAAGAGTTCTGCACTGGTTCTCTCCACGTCCGAAGCGGTGTACGCCGACACCGGTGTGCGCAAAACCGTGCTGCCCGGCGGGCTGCGCATTGTCACCGAGCATGTCCCAGGGGTGCGCAGCGCCTCCATCGGCGTATGGGTCGGCGTCGGCTCGCGCGATGAGGGTTCGACCGTCGCCGGAGCCGCGCACTTCCTCGAGCACCTGCTCTTCAAGGCCACACCCACCCGCTCGGCGCTCGATATCGCGCAGGCCATGGATGCTGTCGGCGGCGAACTGAATGCGTTCACCGCCAAGGAGCAGACCTGCTACTACGCGCATGTCATCGACGAGGATCTGCCCATGGCGGTGGATCTGGTGTCCGATGTGGTGCTCAACGGGCTGTGCCGCGCCGAGGATGTCGCCGTCGAGCGGCAGGTGGTGCTCGAAGAGATCTGCATGCGCGATGACGATCCCGAGGATATGGTCGGCGATGCCTTTCTGACCGCGCTCTTCGGTGACCATCCCATCGGCCGTCCGGTGATCGGCAGTATCGAGAGCATCGAGAGCATGCAGGCCCCGCAGCTGCGCGGTTTCCATCAGCGGCGCTACCGGCCCGACCAGATGGTGGTCGCGGTGGCCGGCAATATCGAGCACGAGCACACCGTCGAACTGGTGCATCGCGCCTTCGCCGGTCGTCTCGATCCGGTGCGCGAACCCGCGCCGCGCCGTGAGGGTAAATTCCGTCCCCGCACCAGTCCCGAGCTGATTCGCATGCACCGGGACAGCGAGCAGGCGCACCTGGTCTTCGGTACCCGCGCCTTCGGCAGGCATGAGGGCGATAAGCGCTGGCCGCTGTCGATTCTCAATACCGTGCTCGGCGGTGGCCTGAGTTCCCGTCTGTTCCAGCGGATTCGGGAGGAGCGCGGCCTGGCGTACTCGGTGTACTCCAGCGTCGACACCTTCGCCGATACCGGCGCCTTCTCGGTGTACCTCGGCTGCCAGCCCGAAAATCTGGGGCAGGTGGCGAGTCTCGCGCGTGGCGTACTGGAAGAGGTTGCGGCGGATGGCATTACGGATGCCGAGTGCGCCCGCGCCAAGGGTTCCCTGCGCGGCGGTCTGGTGCTGGGCCTGGAGGATTCCGGCTCCCGCATGAACCGCATCGGCCGCAGCGAACTCAGCTACGGCAATCACCGCAGCGTCTCCGAAACCCTCGCTCGCATAGACGAAGTCACCACCGACGAAGTCTCCCGCATCGCCGCCACCCTGCTTTCCCGCCCCATCGGCGCCTCGGTAGCAGGCCCCTACCGCCGCACCCGCGACCTCCCCGCCGTCGTCCGCCGCCTCGTCGACTGACCCTGTCGCACAGCCCTGCTCCGACCCCCGCAGCTCGTGTAAGCGCTGTGCGGTTCGGATGAGTGCTGTGCCGTCGGCGGTCCGCCCTCATCTTCGCGCCGCGCAGCTGGTGTCGGTGCCGCGCAGTTCGTGTAAGTCCTGTGCGAGTGGGACAAGGGCTGTTCTGCTGGCGAACCGCTGTGCCGTCGACTCGGGCTGCCGGGGGCGCGGGGAGGCTGGGCTGCCGGTTCAGGTGGGATGGCCGTCGGCAGTCGGGTGGTGCGCTTCGAGGAGCATACGGGCCATTTTCTTCGCGCGGCGGGCGGCGAGCAGATCGCCCTCGGCGGCGGCGATGATCGCGCCCTTCATGAGGAGGTGCCAGGAGCGGGCGAAATCGTCGATATCGGATAGGCCTGCGCGTTCGGCGCGATAGCGGACTATGTCGCGAATGCGTTGCAGGTGTTCGATGCCCGCACGGCCCAGCGGGTGATCCGCGCCCATTTCGAGCAGCACATTGATGAAGGTGCAGGCGTTGAAATCGTCGGCGGCGAACCATTCGTCGAAGACGTCGAAGATCGCCAGCAGCTGCTGCTCGGGTGTTTCGCCCCGGCGCCGGGACTGTTCTTCGATGAGTCCGAAGGTCCAGAGTCGTTCCCGGCGCTGCAATACCGCCCTGACCAAGTCGATGGTGGTGGGAAAGTGCTGCTGCAGTTCGACGTACGTGATTCCGGCACCGGCCGCGATGGCATGGACGTCGAGAGCCCGCACGCCTTGGCGGGTGACCACGTCGTAGGCCAGGCCCACAATCCGATCACGAATGCTGACAACCGAATTGTCGGTGATTGTCATGTCAGAAGCCTACGCGCGCGAGATCGCCGCGCCTATGCGCAATCTGCCGCTCGGTGTTGCGATTGCGGTGATGCGGGCACACTGGTGCGCGTGACGAATCTCAGCAAAGGGTCCAATGTGCCGGTCGCTGCCAATGCTGTTCGCGCCGTGCTGGCCTGGACGGGCGGACCCGGGGTGCCCGGGGTCGACGCATCGGCGCTCCTGCTGACCGCGGCGGGGCGGGTGCGGTCGGATGTGGATTTCGTCTTCTACAACCAGCCGCAGCATCCCGGTGGGGCCGTGCGGCATGTCGGCAAGCGCGGCGACTTCGACGCCCTGGAGGTGAATCTGGCTGCGGTCGAGGGGGATATCGAACGCATCGCGGTCTGCGCGTCCGCCGACGGCGGGACCTTCGGACAGGTGCCCGGATTGCAACTGCGCCTGATCGATGCCGCGAGCGATGCGGAGATAGCGCACTTCGATATTGTGGCGGGCCCGGAGACTGCCATGTGGTGCGGGGAACTGTATCGGCGTGGCGGGGCCTGGAAGTTCCGGGCCGTCGGTCAGGGCTGGTCCAGTGGATTGGCCGGGCTGGCAACAGATTTCGGCATCACGGTCGAGAAGGAGCCCGCACCGCAGGTCGTCGCGACCGCGCCGCCGAACCTGCCGCCGCCCGCGGCGCCCATGCCGCCGCCCGCATACGCCGCGCCGGCCCGCCCTGTCCCCGGAGGACCCACGCCCGTTGCCTCGCAGCCCGGTATCCGGCTCACCAAGGGTGAAGAGCGCCTGCCCGTCGATATGCGAAAACGCCTGTCTCTGCGCAAGGAACAGGTGGCGGTCAGCCTCGCCAAGCGCGGAATTTCCGGCCTCACCGCACGCGTCGTGCTGGTGCTGGACGCCTCCGGCTCCATGACCCCGCTCTACGACAAGCAGCTGGTGCACCGTGTGGTGGAGCGCATGGCCGCGGTCGCCGCTCAGCTGGACGACAATGGCGATATGCAGGCCTGGACCTTCGCCAGCACCCCGGCCCGCCTCCCTGATCTGGCCATTGCCGATATGCCGCAATGGATTTCGCTACACGTCCGCTGCGGCAAGCTCTCCCTGTTCGGCAATCGCAAGCCGCCCCGCGACCTGCGGCCCGGCCAGATCGATATGCGCACCGTGGGCATCCAGAACGAGGAGCAGAAGGTGATCGCCGAGGTCCGCTCCTATATCCGCGCCCAGCCGCTGCCCGTCCCCACCCTGGTGCTCTTCTTCTCCGACGGCGGCGTCTACAAGAACGGCGAGATCGAACAGGAACTCCGCGCCGCCGTCGAGGAACCCATCTTCTGGCAGTTCGTCGGCCTCGGCACCCGCTCCGGCTACGGCGTCCTGGAACGCCTCGACACCATGGCGGGCCGCCGCGTCGACAATGTCGGCTTCTTCGCCGTCGACGATATGGACCAGATCACCGATCCGGAACTCTACGACCGCCTGCTCTCGGAATTCCCCGCCTGGATCGACGAAGCCACTCGGGCCGGCATCCTCCGCTGACCCGATCGCGGCTACAGCTCCCGGCGCATCACAATGCGCGGCCAGCGGTTCAGGCCCAGTTCGGCCTCGTTGGCGCGGATCTTGCGCAGGCCGGGGGTCAACTCGTCCTCCTCCACCTCGTGGAAGCCGATGCGCGCGTAATACGGTGCGTTCCAAGGGACTTCGGTGAAGGTGGTGAGGGTGAGGGCGGACAGGCCCGCGGCGCGGGCGTGTTCGGCGGCGGTGTCGATGAGCATGGCGCCGATACGGCGGCGCGCGGCGTTCGGATGTACGGAGACCTGGCCGATGTGCTCGGTATCGTCGACCTCTTCGCTGATGAGGTAGGCGATCGGGGTGTCGCTGTCATCGACGGCGACCCAGGCCCGGCCATCGCGCCGATGCTCCTCGAGTACCTCGATCGCGGGCGGGTCGTCATCGGCGACCTCGATCATGCCCAGTTCCCGGAACGGTTCGCCGGTCGCGTCCTCGATGTCCTGCAGGATATGGAGATCGTCGATCGTCGCGGCACGAATGCGCATTCGTAAACGCTATCGCACCATCTCGCCCGAGGTCAGTCGGACAGGCGGTTCGCCGCGCTCAGGACCGCGTCCAGCAGTCCGGGCAGTTCCGCGTCGACCTCGGCCAGGCGCAGTCGCTGACAGGTCTGGCCGTCGATGGTGAGGCGTTCGGTGAGTCCGGCCAGGCGCAGGATCTTGAAGTGGTAGGCGGCGGTCGACTTGCTGATCGCGTCGTAGAGCGCGGTGCAGCGCAGCGGCTCGCTCGCATTGCCCAGCCGGCGCACCATTTCGAGGCGGACCGGGTCCTGCAGCGCGACCAGAACGGTCGGCAGCGGTGCGATCGGGGCCACCGCGGGCGTGTCGTAGGTGTCGGGCATGAAATACCTCACTCGGGAACTGGTTTGACGATCATCGAACCAGGCGTATGGTCAGGTTCGATAGTAATCGAACTTACCTGATGGAGGGTGTGATGGCAGCGACAGCGACGGTTGCGGCTCCGGTGGAGCAGGGCAGCCAGACCTGGGCCTACGCGCTCATACTTGCCGCCGGTGGCGTAGCGCTCGGAGTTTCGGGCGCACCCGCGCCGCTGTACGGCATGTATCAGCAGGCGTGGCATTTCTCGCCGCTCACTACGACATTCGTCTTCGCCGTCTATGCCGTTGCCGCCCTGGTCGCAGTGCTCGTCTCCGGCCGCATCTCCGATGTGGTCGGCCGCAAGCCGGTGCTGCTGGGCGCCTGCGCCCTCATGATTCTCGGTCTGGTGGTGTTCCTGTTCGCCGACAATGTGGCCATGCTGCTGGTGGCGCGGGCGCTGCACGGCTTCGCGGTCGGCGCCACCGTGGTGGCGGGTGCGGCCGCTCTGCTCGACCTGCGCCCGACTCAGGGCGCGCGCTCCGGGCAGTTGTCCGGTGTGGCCTTCAATATCGGTATGGCAGTGGCGATTCTGGGCTCGGCGCTGCTCGCGCAGTACGCGCCGTATCCGCTGCGCACGCCGTACGTGGTGATCACGCTGGCCTGCCTGGCCATCGGCGCGGGTGTGCTGGCGCTGCGGGAACCGCATACCGCGCGCATCGCGGGCCGCATCAAGATTTCCCGCCCGGCCGTGCCCTCGGAAATCCGCAGTGATTTCTGGTTCTCCGCACTCGGTGTGATGGCGGCCTGGTCGGTGCTCGGCGTGCTGCTGTCGCTGTATCCCGCACTGGCGTCGGCCAAGACCGGCATTCACAATCTGGTCTTCGGTGGCGCGGTGGTGGCCTCGACCGCGATCGCCGGCGCCGGAGCGCAGTACTTCGCGGGCGGAATTCCCGCTCGCCGCGCGGCGATCATCGGCGATATCGGCATGGCGATCGCACTGCTGCTGACCATCCCGGCGCTGAACACCCACAACTGGGTGCTGGTGCTGGCGGCCGGATTCCTGCTGGGCACCACCTTCGGACTCGGCTTCGGCGGTTCGCTGCGGCACCTGTCCAGCGTTGTGCCGCACCACAAGCGGGGCGAGACCATGTCGGCCTACTACCTGCTCGCCTACTCGGCCATGGCGTTGCCGACCGTGGTCGCGGGCTGGGCGGCGACCACCTGGAGTCTGACTGCCGTCTTCCCCTGGTTCGTCGTGGCGGTGGCACTGGCCTGCCTGACGGCAGCCGGGCTGGGTCTGCGGCCGCGGAAGGCCTGAGCGCGCACCACCCCGAAGAGTTATGGCCCGTCCGGCGAGCAGCCGGGCGGGCCCGGGTGACTGCCGGCCCGCAGCCCCGGGACTGTTGATCGAATGCGGTGCCTTTTTCGGTCCGGGCGGCGAAAAAGCCTGTCGGAGATCAGGAATCCGGGCTTGCCGTGCGTTGTGCGGGCGCGATCGCTATCCTTCCGCTATGCGGTGGTGGGGGAGGTTCGGGGGAGTGTGGAACCGGGCAGTACATCGGTCGGCCCTCTTGCTGTCGGTGGTGTTCGCTGTCCTGGGTGGACTGGCCATCGCGGCGCTCACCTGGTGGGTGATGTGGGAGCTGCTCGGCGCCAGGGCGGAGACGCCGAATCAGGTGGATCTCACCAAGATCGCGCTCTCGGTGACGGCGGGCGTGGGCGGCGCGGTGGCGCTGGTGGTCGCCTATCGGCGGCAGCGCGACAATGAGCGCGGCAGGTTCGCCGAGGTGTTCGGCGCCGCGGCCACCCAATTGGGCAATCCCGATGTGGCGGTGCGGCTTGCCGGTGTGTACGCCATGGCCGGCGTCGCGGACGAGTTCTCGGCCCGGGGGCGGCGCCAGCAGTGTGTCGATGTGCTCTGCGGATATCTGCGACTGCCGTACGCGCCGGATGAGGGCGCCAGCCATCTGGTCTCCAAATCCCAGCGCATCGAGGATGCCGGGACGGCGGTCGAGCGGGTGTACCACTACCGGCAGAACGACCGGCAGGTCCGCGAGACGATCGTGCGGGTGATCACCGAACATCTGCGGACCTCCGCCGAAGTGTCTTGGTCCGCTTGCGATTTCGACTTCTCCGACGCTGCCTTCGAGAATGCCGACTTCCGCTACACCGTCTTCGCCGGGCGCAATACCCGCTTCAGCAATGCCATGTTCACCGGCGGCCGCGCCACCAGTTTCGAGAAGGCGGCTTTCCTCGGTAAGCGGGTCACCTTCCGCGGGGCCATGTTCCGCGGTGCCACCACCTCCTTCGATCAGACCCGCTTCAGCCATGCGCGGGTCGCGCGCAGTGAACGCGGCAGTACCGGAACCACTTTCATCGATGCCACCTTCGGCGGTCCGGTGAGCTTCGACGGCGCGGAGTTCGGCGGTGCGCGCACCGCGTTCACCCGCGCCAAATTCGCCGGTGAACGCAGCGGTTTCGCCAATGCCAAGTTCACCGCCGAGCTGACCTCCTTCGAGCGCGCGATTTTCGACGGTGATCGGCTGACCTTCACCGGCGCCGAATTCTTCGGCGCCAAACTGGTTTTCACCTCCGCCCGCTTCTACTCCGAGGCCACCTCCTTCGACTGCGCGCATCTCGGCGGCAGTACCCGCTGGCGGTCCGGCCGCACCCAGGAGGTGAACTTCTCCCGGGCCGAATACCACGGCAAGGTGTCCTTCGCCGATGCGGTGTTCGGCGGGCGCTCGGCGGTTTTCGCCGGCGGTGACTTCTTCGGGGAGATCTCCTTCCGGCGCGCGGTCTTCGATGCCAGACAGGTCAGCTTCGAGCGCCCGAAGGCGTGGGTCGGCGTGTACTTCGACTGGAATGAGACGCCCGCCACCAAACCCGCCAATATCCTGCCCGAGCAGTGGCCCCCGGCCCCGGCGGAGAACCTGCCGGAGCGCACCGCCTAGCGCGACCCGATTTGTCGGATTGCCTCCGTATCGTCCCGTGCGATAGCTTGCAGCGGTAACGAGTAGGGGATCGTAGTGGGGACGCTGGGCATTCATTGGATTGTCGTCGAAGTGGCAGTGGCACTGCTGTTCTCGTCCGCGATCGTGGGTTTTCTCGTCATCCGGGGCAAACGCGCACTGGTGCTCGTGACCCTTGCGCTGGGCATTTCCGGCTGGCTGGCCTTGGCGGCAGGCGTACAGCCCGGGGTGGCGGTGCTGACGGGGGACACCGTCGCCGGCACCGCCGTGCCGCCCGCGCCCGGCCTGGTCCCGGCGGGTTCGACGGCCCCCACGACCAGCGCCAAACCCGTTGCCCCGGATCCGATGTCGCTGCTGAAGCCGGGTGATTGCGTCGAGGTTCCGATGGAGGCCGCGACCGATGCCTCCGGCGCTCCGACCTGGAAGCCCGGTTCGCCCGATCCCGCCGACTGCACTTCTCTCGACGCGAACTACCGCGTCCTGCAGACCGGCCCGGAACCCTGCGCCGGCCCGCTGTTCGAACTCGAGACCAGCCGCAAGGATCATTCCGGAAAGCAGCTTTACCATCTGTGCCTGGCCTTCGACTGGCGCGTCGGAGTCTGTTACGACACAGCGCATATGGACGAACCGTCGAAGGTCGATTGCGGTACACCCGGCGATCACATCGTGCAGGCCACCGCGGTGCTGGAGGACTCCACCAGCGGCGCGGGCTGCCCGCGGGACGGCAAGGGCGCGGTGTGGGTCGTCTGGGACAAACGCCGGATGACCGTCTGCTTCCGCGGCGGAGACGATCCGGGCAAGTGACACTCGGGTCCTGATGCGACCGCAATGGCTCGCACCAGGACCCGACCGGATTTACACCCGCCGCGCGATGGTGATGACGTCCGGGATCAGCCAGGACGGCAGGGGACGCGCGACCTTGCGCTGATCCTGCAGTTCGAACCCGGCATCCTCCAGCAGCTTCCGGACCTCCCTGGGGGACGGCGCGTGCGCGGGGAACAGGGGGCTGCGGGTGAGGCGCTGTATCGGACGGGCGGTGGGCGCCGACGGGTGCATGGTGGCAATGGCGACCAGGCCGCCGGGAACCAGCACCCGATAGAATTCGCGCAGCGCCACGGGATGGTCGAAGAAGTGGAAAGCGCTGGTGGAGACCACCGCATCCAATTCACCGTCACCGAGCGGGAGATGTTCGGCGGCGGCGTGCCGCCAGTGCACGTCGGCGGACCGGGCGCGGGCCTGCTCCAGCATGCCGGTGGAGGCGTCCACGCCGTAGGTCACCTCCGGATGCAGTTCGCGCGCGATGCGCGAGGTGAGAATGCCGGTGCCGCAACCGATATCGGCGATCCGGCGGGATCCGGCCGCCCGCAGCTCGGAAACCACCTGGTCCTGCGGCGGGCGATACACCGCCTGCTGCAGTGCCGCGGTGTCGTAGGCGCGGGCGACATTGCCGAAGAACCCGGTCACCACCCGGTTGAGGGCACGGTTGCCCGTGGTGAGGGAAGTGCTGTTCATGTGTGCTCCTAATCTTGTCCTCATCGAAGCAGATTTCGAACTGTCTGGGAAGGTTTGCCGAGCTGTGGGTGACCGGTGCGGTGGAGTAGCGTCGGGCCCATGAGGATTCGTGGAGCTGTCCTGGAACGAATCGGGGCGTCAGCGCCCTTTGCGGAGTCGAAACCGATTACGGTGAGCGAACTCGACCTGGGTGAACCCAACCCCGGCGAGTTGCTGGTGCGGATCGAGGCGGCCGGACTGTGCCACTCGGATCTGTCGGTGGTGGACGGAAATCGGGTGCGCCCGGTGCCCATGCTGCTCGGGCACGAGGCCGCCGGCCGGGTCGAGGCCGTGGGTCCGGGCGAGAGCGATATCGCCGTCGGGCAGCGGGTGGTCATGACCTTCCTGCCGCGCTGCGGTGAATGCTCCGGCTGCGCCACCGAGGGCCGTACCCCCTGCCTGCCCGGCAGTATGGCCAATAATTCGGGCGAACTCATGAGCGGCGGACGGCGGCTGCTGCGCGACGGTGAGCCGGTGCACCATCACCTCGGGGTCTCGGCATTCGCCACCCATGCCGTGGTCGACCGCCACTCGGTGGTGCCGGTGGACGACGATGTGCCGCCGGACGTCGCGGCCGTACTCGGCTGCGCGGTGCTGACCGGCGGTGGGGCGCTGCTGAATTCGGCGCAGCCGACACCCGCGGATCGCATCATGGTGGTCGGGCTCGGCGGCGTCGGAATGGCGGCCGTACTGGTCGGGGCCGCACTGCGGGAGGGCACCGGCCGCGATGTGATCGCCGTCGATACGGTGCCGGAGAAATTGAAGATCGCCCTGGAACTCGGTGCGACAGCGGCCTATACGCCACAGGAGATCGCCGATCAGCACATCCAGGCCGAAGTGGTGATCGAGGCCGCCGGCAATGTGCGGGCCTTCGAAACCGCGGTCGCCGCCACCGCCACCGGCGGCAAGACCGTCACCGTGGGCCTGCCCGCGCCCGATGCGATGGCCAGCATCTCGCCGCTGGGCCTGGTTGCCCAGGGCCGCACCATTATCGGCAGCTACCTGGGCTCGGCGGTCCCGTCCCGTGATATCCCCGAGTACGTCCGCATGTGGCGGGAGGGCAAGCTTCCGGTCGAACGCCTGGTCTCCTCCCGCATCCGGCTGGAGGACATCAATGCGGGTATGGACGAGCTGGCCGCGGGGCACGCCCTGCGACAGGTGATCGTCTTCGACTGACCCGCAATGTAATCCGCCGCACTGCGCGGCCGCATCGCGTGGCGGGGCAGTTCAGGACGGCTGCCGCACTGCGCGGCTGCGCGGGACCGCACTGCGCGGCTGCGCGGGACCGCACTGCGCGGCTGCGCGGGACCGCACTGCGCGGCTGCGCGGGACCGCACTGCGCGGCTGCGCGGGCCTCTCCGACCGTGAGTTGACCACGACCTGAATATTTGCCATTGGGTAGCTCGTCCGCCCCGATCCGGCACGTCACGGGGGTTCCGCAGCGCTGTACAGCGACCCGATAGGCTCAGGCGAGACCCGTTGGGGTTGTCCAGGCGAAGTATGTGAGGAGACGTGGTGACCACGAACCGGATCCGGGTGGGTGTACTCGGAGCGCGCGGCAAGGTCGGGCAGGCGATCTGCGCGGGTGTCGAGGCGGCCGCCGATCTGGAGCTCGTGGCCCAGGTCGACAAGGATGACGCCCTGGAGACCTTCACCGCCGCCGGTACCGAGGTCGTGGTCGACTTCACCAGCCCCGGCGTCGTGATGCCGAACCTGAAGTGGCTGGTGGAGAACGGTATTCACGCCGTGGTCGGCACCACCGGATTCGATGCCGAGCGGCTCGGTCGGGTGCGCGACTGGATTGCCGCCAAGCCCGAGGTCGGCGTGCTCATCGCCCCCAACTTCGCCATCGGCGCGGTGCTGTCCATGCGCTTCGCCGAACAGGCGGCCCGCTGGTTCGACTCCGTCGAGGTCATCGAACTGCACCACCCGAACAAGCTGGACGCGCCGTCCGGCACCGCCTACCGCACCGCCGGGATCATTGCCGCGGCCCGGGAGAAGGCCGGTGTCGGCCGCAGCCCCGATGCCACCGTCGATGAGCTCGAGGGTGCGCGCGGCGCCGATGTCGACGGTGTGCGCGTGCACTCGGTGCGCCTGGCCGGTCTGGTCGCGCACCAGGAGGTGCTCTTCGGCACGCAGGGCGAGACCCTCACCATTCGACACGACTCCATGGACCGCACCTCTTTCGTCCCCGGTGTACTGCTCGGTGTGCGCAAGACCCCGCTGCGCCCCGGCCTGACCGTGGGCATCGACCCGCTGCTGGACCTGTGAGCACCACCCCGGAGAACAACACCCGCGAGGTCGGCAAGCGGGTCGCCTTCATCGCGGCACTGGTGCTGGTGCTCGGGTTCTACTTCATCCTGCTGGGCCGCATCGCCGTCAGCCTCATCGCCTCGGGCTCCATCCCGGCGGCGATCCTCGGCGTCGGCGTCTTCCTGCTGCCCCTGCTCGGCGTCTGGGTGGTCGCCTCCAGCGTCCGCGCCGCCTTCGCCCACCAGCACCTGGCCCGCCGCATCCACGCCGAGGGCCTGGAACTGGACACCTCCGACCTCCCGCGCCGCCCCTCCGGCCGCCTGGAACGCGCCGCCGCCGACCAGCTCTTCGAGCAGGTCAAAACGGAATGGGAAGCCGACCCCGACAACTGGCGCAGCAACTACCGCGCCGCCCGCGCCTACGACTACGCCGGCGACCGCACCCGCGCCCGCGAAATCATGCGCCGCGCAGTCGAATTGGAACGCCAGGAACGCACCACGCAGACCGGCTGAGCCCGCCGGGCCGGCAGCCACTCATTCGGACCCAGCAGCCCCGGTCATTCCAGGCGCAGCGGCCCCGGTCATTTCGGGCGCAGCGCCCCCCGTCATCCCGGCATGCTTGTGGCCGGGATCCAGACTCACAGCGGCCCAGCGAATTTCGGTCGATTCCCGTAACGACGACGGTGGCCCGGAACCGTACGGTTCCGGGCCACACTCATCTCTCGCTCGCAATGCGACGGTCAGCGCGCCGGGTGCACCTTGCGCCAGTGGTCGGCGATATCGATGCGGCGGGTGATCCAGACCTTGTCGTGGGATTGGACGTAGTCCAGGAAACGCTCCAGAGACTTTGCGCGGGCGGGCTTTCCGGCGATGCGGCAGTGCAGGCCTACGGACAGCATCTTGGGGGCGCCCGCCTCGCCTTCGGCGTAGAGGACGTCGAAGGCGTCGCGGAGGTAGGCGTAGAACTCGTCACCGTTGGCGAAACCGGCGGGGGAGGAGAAGCGCATGTCGTTGGTTTCGAGGGTGTACGGGATGACCAATTGATCGTGCTCGCCCACCTTGGCCCAGTACGGCAGATCATCCGCGTAGGAATCCGAGTCGTAGGCGAAACCGCCGTGCTCGACGACCAGCTCACGGGTCTGGGGGGAGTCGCGACCGGTGTACCAGCCCTGCGGCGGCGCACCGAAGAGACGGGTGATGATGCTCACCGCCTCCTTCATGTGCGCGCGCTCGATCTCCGGATCGACCGACTGGTACGAGATCCAGCGCAGCCCGTGGCAGGCGATCTCGTGGCCGAGTCGCTGGAAGGCCGCGACCGCCTCCGGATTGCGCTCCAGCGCCCGCGCCACCCCGAAGATGGTCAGCGGGATATCGCGCTGCTCGAACATGCGCAGCACCCGCCAGAGCCCGGCACGTGAGCCGTACTCGTAGATGGACTCCATCGACAGGTGCCGGTTCGGAAACGACTGGGCCGGAACGATATCCGAGAGGAAGGTCTCCGACCCCTCGTCCCCGTCGAGCACATTGTTCTCGCCGCCCTCCTCGTAATTGAGGACGAAATTGACCGCGATATTGGCTTTGCCGGGCCACTGCGGATGCGGCGGGTTCGGGCCGTAGCCGACCATGTCCCGCGGATAGTTCAGATCGAAGTCGCTCATGCGATCTCCCCCTGCTCGGCCGCCAGCCGCGCCCGCGCGGACTCGGTGAGGTTGCCGTACAGGCGAAGTCGCGCGAGGCCGCCGTCGGGGAAGGCATCCAGCCGCACCTCGACCACCGCCGCGTCCGAGTCGATGGCGAACCGGTGCCGGGTATCGGGCCGGATCACGGTGCGCGGCAACAACTCCACTTCGGAGCCGTCGGCGCGAATACCGGTGAGCGCGGCCGCCCCCGGACTGTTGAACAGGAAGTACGAGGTGTCGATCTCGGCCATGGTGAGCACGCCCTCACCCGCCAGCCGCACCTGCACCCAGTCATTGTCCTTATCGCGGCGGCGCGCGGTCTCCCAGCCGCCGCCCATGGACTGCGCCCGCCCGGGCAGCAGCACATTCTGCGGATGCGAATAGAAGCGATTGGAGCAATCCGCCACCAGGCCACCGTTTTCCAGCGCGGCCAGATCGAACGGACCCGAATCCAGCCAGCGCAGATCGGGTGTGGCCACACCGTGCACCCGCAGCCGGGCCACGCCGCCGTCCGGGAACATGCGCAGGCGCACATGGGTGAACCGGCGCTTCGAATCGACGGTGAACGGATTGCGGCTGTCACCGCCGACCGCGCTGCGCTCGACAATGGTGGTCCAGCCGTCCAGCGCGGCAATCTCCTCGGCGGCCGGATAACCCTCCACCGCAATGGCTTCCACCGAAACCTCGGGCGGGTAATTGCCCTTGAACCAGGCGGTGTCCACCACAATGCCCGCGATCACGCCGGGCACACCCAACCGCACAATGGCGGTATCGCAATCGTCAGGTTCCGGGGCATCCCCGGCCTCGTCGCGCCGCCGCCGGGTCTCCCATCCGTCGTACACCTGGCCCTTGTGACCGAAGGTCGCGGGCTGATAGGTGGAATCCTCCGGCCGGACCAAATTCTCCTTCTCCGCGAAGGATTCGTCATTGGCCCAGATCACCGCACCGCCGAGGGAACGAACGGCCAGATCGGGCAGGAGGGTGAAATCAGTATCGGCGGTCATAGCGAGGGCATTTTCCTTTCGCGCAACTGATGGAGAACATCGACGGTGGCGGCCGGTATCAGCGCCGTCACTTCGTCGGGATCGAAAGCGCCGCAATCCAATCCGCGCAGCACCACGGTCGCGAGGGCCTGGGCGGTGGCGGGTTCGTCGACCACCGCGCCGCCCTGGCGATCCAGGTAGCGGCCGATGCGCGGCGCGGCCACTTCCAGCGCGGTGCGGTAGAAGGCGAAGGTGGCCAGCCAGCGGGTGGCCAGATGTCCCGCGCCCATATCCCAGCCCTGGTAGTACCCGCGCTCCAGCGAGCGGGTGACCAGGCGATAGTGCCGGGCCAAGGCCGCGCGCACTTCGTCATCGGTGCCCATGGGCAGTACCTGGGTCGAGCCGTCGCACACCCATACGCCGGTCTGCGCGGCGGCGGCCTGCATGACCGCCTTGGCGTGATCGGCCACCGGATGCTCCAGCGACTGGAACTGCGGTGCGATACCGCAGGCCGCACTGTAATCGTATGTGCCGTAGTGCAATCCGGTGCAGCGTCCGGCCGAGCGGTGAATGGCCTGGGCCACCGTCGCGGTGCCGTCGGCGGCGATCACGGCCTGCGGACTCTCGATCTGCAGCTCGAACTTCAGCGACTGCTCGGGCAGCCCGTGCGCGGATTCGATTGCCTGACACAGCAGTACGGCCGCCTCGGCCTGATCGGCCGAGCGAATCTTCGGAATGGTGAAGACGAATCCGGTCGGCACCCCGCCCGCGCCCTCGAGCACCTTCTCCAGAGTGCGCACGGCGCGCGCCCATTCGAGGGTGGTGAGGCCCTTCATACGAATACCGCGCGAAACCACCTCGGCGGGCAGTGCGGCGAGCACGGCGCCCGCGCGCAGTGCGTCGCGATCCTCCACCGCATCGCCACGCGTGCCGTAGCCGTCCTCGAAATCCAGGCGCAGATCCTGGATCGGCCGCCAGCGCAGCGCGGTGAGCGCCCGCGACAGCACCTCGCCGCCGGCCAATTCGGTCAGCACCGCACTGTGCCTACCGGCCAATTCGATTGCCGTCGCACCCCATTCGCGCGGGAGCTCGGGGGTGGCGTCGGCCGCGCTCACATAGACGGTGTGGATCGGCTGACCCGCCCGATCGCCCGGGTATCGCTGTGCCAACTCGGAATCGACGGCCTGCAGGCGGCCCTCGATATTGCCCAGTACATACGGGGGCAGGGTCACGAACGCGCCTCCTCGGCATCGGTGGAGAATCCGGCCAGCAGGCCGGTGTAGTGCTTGGGCAGCGGGGTCGCGTACTCCCCGCGCCCGGATTTACGCAGCCCCATGGTGACCAGCGACTGCACGGTCAGCGTGGCCGCGGCGACACCGTCGATCACCGGCACGCCGACCTCGCGGGTCAGGTATTCGCACAGATCCGCCATGCCGGCGCAGCCCAGCACGATGGCATCGGAATTGTCCGTGTGCACGGCCTCCCGGCAGGCATCCACGATCACCGTGCGCGCCTTGGGATCCTCCAGCTCCAGCACCGGAATCTCGCAGGCGTGAATGCCGAGGCAGAACCGCCGCATGCCGTAGCGTTCGGCCAGCTCCGCGGCCCGGCCGGAGGTACGGGCCAGGGTGGTCACCACGCTGAAGCCACGCCCGAGATGGCTCGCGGCCTGCATGGCCGCCTCCGCGATGCCGATCACCGGCCCGCGGGCCAGCTCGCGCGCCGCATCCAGGCCGGGATCACCGAAACAGGAGATCACATAGCCGTCCACGCCCGCCGCCTCACCGCGGGCGATCTCGGTGAGCAGTCCGGGGATGGAAAGCGCTTCGTCGTAATGGCTTTCGATGGAGGCCGGACCCATGGCCGGGGTAATGCCCTCGATCACGGTCCCGGGTGCGGCCACCGCATGGGCGGCGGCCGCGGCCAGATCGGTCATGGCCACGGTGGTATTGGGATTGATGACTCGAATTCGCATGGATCTCACCGAGTTTCGAATACGGGGCCGGACGGGTGCATACCGGTGATCTTGCCGGAGACCCGCAATGGGAACACGGCGGCGAGCCGGCCCGCCGTCGCGATCGTGCCGCTGATCCGCCAGCTGCCGCGCCGCGGATTCCTGTCAGGCACGTCGCACATCCGATCTCATAGGTCCGACCTTCGGAAACAAAGGTGTTCGCGATGCTATCGAGCGGGTATTGCCCGGTTGTTGCTGAAACTATATATCTTTCTGACCGGCCGAATCCGCAAAAAGTCCGGTATCGGTGGGCAGTCGCGACAGTACTCCGTTGAGCCGCGTGTGATGCGCACCCGTGGCCGCCAGCAGCGCGTCGGAATCGCGAGCCAGGAAGGCCGCGAGCTGCTTACTGTGATCGGCGTGCAGCACCACCCGATCGGCCGTGCTGGCGTGCACCATGGGCTGCACCGGTTCGGTGATATTCCAGGCGTATTCGAGCATGTGCACCACCCGCGGCATACCGGACGGCCGCACCAGCGCGAGATGGAAGTTCCGCGTCTCCCGGTGATAGGCCAGGGCGTTCTCGGTGAGAATCGCCCGTTCCAGCCGGGCATGGATCTCCCGGGCGAGCTCGTGATCGGCCGTCGTGGCCTGGTGCACGGCGGCGGCCAGCGCCGCGGCCTCCAGGCTCTCCCGCACGACATACAGCTCGCGCAGCTCGGCCGCAGTCAACAGCGTCACCTGATATCCGAAGTTCGTCTTGTGCTCGACGAGCCCCTCGCCGATCAGGGTCTGCAGCGACTCCCGCACCGGAATCGCGCTGACCCCGAACTGCCGGGCCAATTCCCCCAGCGGCATACCGGTCCCCGGCGGCAGATTGCCCTCGAGGATCAGCCTGCGCAACTCGTCGAGAATCTCGTGCTGGGAATACCCGCGATGCGCATCGTGTGCAGGGGTCAGCTGAGGTAGTCGAGGTAGTCGTGGTCGGGAAGGCACCAGCCCACGGTAGCGGTCCGGCTTCCGGCCGGGAACCGGATCACCGGCCGCCGCGTCCGGCGGCTCAGAGCTCGTCGAGGTCGTAACCCAGGGCCTTGAGCGAAAGCCGGTGCAGCGTAGCGCGTTCCGCCGGGGTGAGCCGCCGCAGCACCACATCGGTTGCCGCATCGACCTGCGCGCTGACCTCCTCGCGCAGTTTGCGTCCCGAGGCGGTGATGGTCAGCCGGTATTTGCGCCGGTCGTCGGCATCCCGGGTGCGGGTGACCAGGCCCGCCTTCTCCAGGCTGTCGATCAGCCGGACCACCTCGCTGCGGTCGATGGACAGCGCGTTCGCCATTTCCTGCTGGGTGATGTCGCCGCTCTCCTCGAGGTAGGTCAGCACCCAGTGCTCCCGCAGCGGCGTATCCACGTCGGTGTGTATGGCCTTGTGCAGCTTGCCGAAGGCGTACGTGGGATAGCGCAGCAGTCCACGGGGGTGATAGTCGCGGTTTTCGGTCACGCCGCAGATTATATCTATTGTTGAGTAGCTCAATCATTGTTAAGCTCTGCAATTGATAAGCTCAATCACAACTGAAGGAGGGGTCCGATGTCGCAGCCGCGCACGGATGCCAGCGCTCCCAACGCCCCGAACGCCCCGAACGCCATTGCCCCCGACCCGAATGCCCCCGAGGCCTCCGACAAGATCCCCGCGCACGTCTGGCGCACCGCCGCCGTCGTGGTGTTCGGCGCGATCATGGGCATGCTCGATACCTCACTGGTCAATATCGGCCTGCACACCATCGGTGCGGACCTGCGCAGCTCGCTCGCCACGATTCAGTGGGTGGCCAGCGGATACCTACTCGCCCTTGGTGTTTCGCTCACCGTCTGCGGCTGGCTGGCGCGGCGCGTCGGCGTGGGCCGACTGTGGATCGGCGCACTGCTCGCCTTCACCCTCACCTCGGCCGCCTGTGCGCTGGCCGGGTCGGCGGAATGGTTGATCGCGCTGCGCGTACTGCAGGGGCTCGCCGCCGGCGTGATGATTCCGGCCGGTCAGACCATCCTCGGCCAGGCCGCCGGACCCAAGCGCATGGGCCGGGTCATGGGCGTGGTCGGCATCGCGGTGGTGGGCGCGCCCGCCATCGGACCGACCATAGGCGGTCTGATGCTGGCCCATTGGAGCTGGCAGTGGCTGTTCCTCATCAATATCCCGCTGGGCCTGATCGGCATCGCCCTCGGATTGCGGTATCTGCCGCTGCAGGGCGGCGCACCGGCGCAGCGCCTGGATGTGCTCGGCCTGATTCTCGGCGGTGGGGGAGTGTCGGCCGTGGTCTACGGCCTGTCGGAAATCGGTATCGACGGCTCGTTCACCGCGCTCTCGGTATGGCTGCCGGTACTGCTCGGCCTGGCTGCGCTCGCCGGATTCATCGCTCGCACGATCAGCAGCAGTCGGCCGCTGCTCGACGTTCGCATGTTCAAGAACCGGGTCTTCGCGGCCGCGAACGCCGCGAGCTTCTTCGCGGGTGCGTCCATGTTCAGCGTGATGGTGTTGCTGCCGTTGTACTTCCAGGTGCTGCACGGTGACGGACTGATTCGCACCGGCGTACTGCTGATCGCCTTCGGTGCGGGCGGCGTTGTCACCCTTCCGCTCGGCGGCCGCCTGGCGGACCGCTTCGGCGGCGGTGTCATCGCGGTGGGCGGCAACCTCGGGGTGGCGCTGACCGTGCTTCCGTTCGCCTTCCTCCCGATCGATGCCGATACCTTCCTGATGGAGATGCTCCTGTTCGCGGCGGGTGTATTCACCGCACTGTCGGGCATCCCGCTGATATCGGCGGCCTACGCCTCCGTCCGTCACGATCAACTGCCCGATGCCGCTGCCTTCGTCAATATCCTGCAGCGTGTCGGCGGCGCGGTCGGTGTGGCCGCGATCGCGGTAATCCTTTCCCGCGCAACGGCATCCGGATGGGAGCCGATTTCCGGCTACCACTTCGCCTTCGCGGCCATCGCGGCGCTGTCGCTCATCGCCTCGGCCGCCTCCACGGTGCTCCGCCGCCACCAGCGCCGGTAGCGAACCACCGCGCGACCCACCGGGCACCGGGCGCCCGGTGGGTCGTTGCGCGTGAGGTGTCACCCCTCGCCGATACTGTGGCCGGCATGACTGATTCCGAACTGATGAACCTTCGCAGTAGGGCGGCCGCCGGCGATACCGATGCGGTCGATCAGCTTGTCGAACTCGCCGGTGCGCGCGGCGATATGGAGGAATTGCGGCAGCTGGCCGCCGCCGGTAGCCAGGATGCCGCCGACCAACTCGTGCAGCTGGCAATCGAATTCGACGATATGGACGAGCTGCGGCGGCTCGCCGCCACCGGCAATCAGGATGCCGTCGATGTGCTTGCCGAACTCATCGGCGAAGCCAGCGGCACGACCGACTAGCCTGGAGGGACAGCGGAGGTAACTGCGCGAGGCCGGTTCGGGCTCGAATTGTTGTAAGCCGCTTTTCGCTGAAACAAGGAGAAGCTGATGCGACGATTCGTCGCACTGCCGGCCACGCTCATCGTGGCCGGAATATTGACCCTGGGTATGACCGGCGTGGGCGCGGCCGACGATGGCGGGCAATTGATCATCGACGGCCGGGTCTATCTTGATCCGACCGGCTGCTACGACAATCTGGTTCCCCCGGTGACGATTCACAATGACACCGGCACCGCCGCCTACCTCTACGCCCATACCGACTGCACCGGTGCCACGGAAACGATTTCCCCCTACGGCAGTACGGTCAGCGCCGACGGCCGCAGCGTCCGCGTCATGTCATGACGGACCACGGTCTGCTGGCCGAGAGGTGACCGAAGTGTGACGCCTGCCGTGCGGCGGGAACTTCCGAGGCAAGGGTCCGGTTGTACCGGATGCCCATCTGAGGAGGTCAAGTGACACAGGAATACAACCGGAATCCCGCGGCGGTGGCGGCGCTCTCACCCGAGCAGTTCCACGTCACGCAGGAGAACGGCACCGAGCGTGCGTTCACCGGCGAGTACTGGGACAACCACGAGCCGGGAATCTACGTGGATGTGGTGTCCGGCGAGCCCCTGTTCGCCTCCGTCGACAAGTTCGACAGTGGTTCGGGCTGGCCGAGTTTCACCAAGCCGATCGAGGCCGAGACCGTGGTCGAGAAGCGCGACCTCAGTCATCTGATGATCCGCACCGAGGCGCGTTCGGCCCTCGGCGACAGCCATCTCGGGCATGTGTTCAACGACGGCCCGCGCGAGGCGGGCGGCCTGCGCTACTGCATCAATTCGGCGGCGCTGCGGTTCATCCACCTCGACGATCTCGAGGCGCAGGGCTACGGGCAGTACCGGTCGCTCTTCACCGATAAGCAGGACTGACCCGCTGCGGCGACCGGCGTAGGCGAACCGCGGCGCTAGGCTCGACTTCGTGCCGAAGCTGCTGCTGATTCACCACACGCCGTCGCCGCATATGCAGGAGATGTTCGAGGCGGTGGTGGCCGGAGCCACCGATCCGGAGATCGAAGGTGTCGAGGTGGTGCGCCGGGCCGCACTCGCGGTGACCGCGAGCGATGTGCTCGCGGCCGATGGCTATCTCCTCGGCACCCCGGCCAATCTCGGCTATATGTCCGGGGCGCTCAAGCACGCGTTCGACACCTTCTACTACCCCTGCCTGGATTCGACCCGAGGCCGGCTCTACGGCATGTACATGCACGGCAATCAGGGGACCGAGGGCGCCGAACGCGCTGTCGAGAGCATTACCACCGGACTCGGCTGGGAGAAGGCCGCCTCTGCGGTCCTGGTCTCCGGGCCGCCGACCAAGCAGGATGTACAGCGCTGCTGGGAACTCGGCGCGACCGTGGCCGCGCAGCTCATGCCCTGAGCGCGGCGCGTCAGCCCCTGGCGGTCTGCCGGTACACCTTGCGGGCGGCCAGGATCAGCGGAATCTGCAGGGGCAGCCGCAGAATCGATCCGACCTTCAAAGGCAGCGGCTTGTCACTGCGCACCCATTCATAGGTCATTTGCAGATTGCCCGGGAACACCGCGAGGAACAGCAGCAGCGCGAGTCCGCCGCCCAGCCGCCGGGTCTTCGGCACTGCGAGCGCCCCCGCCACCGCGAGCTCGGCCACACCGGAACCCAGTGTGTAGGCCCGAGCAGAGCCCGGCAGCTGCGGGGGAATCAAGGCGTCGAACGGCTTCGGCGCCACGAAATGCAATGTCCCCATACCGAAAAGCATCGCCGAGAGCAGCCGTGCGGTGCCCCCGCCGCTCCCTGAATGCGCAGTCACCGATTCCAGATTCTCGCTCATGGCGTAGAGCGTACGGACAGTTCGCCCGGAACGGGCCCGGCGGTCTTTTTGTACTCGTTCCGAAGTCAGCCTTCCCCCCGAATTCTGGTGGCTGACGCATCCGGTGGGCTTGCCGTCATACTCGATACGAATATTCGGGAGTTGAGAAGAGGTGAGGGCCGGCGTGCAGGCGCAGGATTCGGGGATACGCCGTATCGGGCTGGTCGAGGATCATGAATCGGTGGCAATCGGGCTGGCGGCCATGCTGGCGCCCGAGGCCGATCTGGAGTTGGTGATCACCGCGGGGACGGTGGCGGAGCTGTTGTCCGCCGGGCCGCACTTGGATCTGGTGGTGTTGGATCTGCGGCTCGCCGACGGATCATCGCCCGATGACAATGTGCGCACGCTGCGGGAACGCGGTATCGAGGTGCTGGTGTTCACCGGTGCGGACAATCCGTTCATGGTGCGCGAGGCCGCCCGGGCGGGTGTGCTGGGCGTGGTCCGGAAATCGGAGGATGTGCCGACCGTGGTGGCGGCCGTGCGCCGCGCCGCACAGGGCGAGCAGGTGGTGACCACCGATTGGGCGGCCGCCATCGACGGAGATCCGCAGCTGTCGAATGTCGGATTGAGCCCGCGGCAGCAGCAGGTGCTGCAGCTCTACGCCTCTGGTGAGAAGGCGTCGCGGGTGGCGCGCATGACCGGTCTCTCGGAGCAGACCGTCAACGACTATCTCGGCCGCATCCGGCAGAAGTACGCCGATGCCGGCCGTCCGGCGCCCACGAAAACCGATCTGTACAAGCGGGCCGTCGAGGACGGGTGGCTTCCCGTCCCCGAAAAACGGCAACCGCACGCATGACCGCGACCGGCACGCTCGCCACCCGGCCCGCCGAGCATCCGATGTCCGTGATCACCGCATTCCTGCAACGGCTGCGCCGCGCGCTGGTGATGCCGCAGGAGGATCCGGCGACCGCCGCCTACGACCGGATCATGCGCCGGCTCGGCATCTCCGTCGGCATTGCCGGAATCATCGTCTGCGCCATGGAATTGCCCGAGATCGCCGAACAGGGGCGGCACGCCCCCGGCTGGTGGACCGTGGTCGCCGTGGTGCTGACCTTCGGCTGGTTCCCGGTGCTGGCGGTGGTATCGGCCATAACCGGGCCGGGCCCGGTGCGGATCGTATCCGGTTGTGCCGCACTGAGTTTCCTCGCCGCGCTGGCCACCATGCCGTTCGCGCTGGAAGTCCATTCGGTGGATTCGACCACGGTGTGGCCGTACCGGGTGGCGGCGCTGGCGGTGATCGCGGCCGTGCTGGCCTGGCCGCCGCGCTGGGCCGTCGCCTATCTGGTGGCCTCCTCCACCTCGGTGGCGCTGTCGATCATCTACACCGTCGCCACGGTCACGCCGTACTCGGTGGTCGAGAACTTCCTGCGCGCAGTGGGTTTGGCAGCCCTGTTCGTCTGGTGCGGTACCGCCGCCACGGGTGCGGCCGCGCGGGTAGACCGGGAATCGGTCATTGCCACTCGCCGCGCGGCCGCCGCCGCCTCGGCGCAGGGCCGTGACCACGAGCGCGCGCGTTTCGCCGCACTCATCCACGATGCGGTGCTCTCCACCCTGCTGGAGGCCTCGCGGGCGGGCGCACAGTCGGATGTGCTGCGCCGCCAAGCCGAGCGCACGCTCGAACAACTCGACGAATGTCGCGGCAGCGACCGCGATCCAGATCTGCTCGATGCGCGTTCGGCGGTGCTGTTCCTGCGCGCCGCCGTGCACGAGATCAATCCCGTCGTGCGTTTCGCGACCCGCACCTGGCCGGGCTTCGACGATCTGCGCATGCCGGTGCACGCGGCCAGTACCATTGCCGCGGCGCTCGCCGAGGCGGTGCGCAACAGTCTGCGGCATGCCCAGCTACCCGGTCGCGAGGTGCGCCGCATTGTCACCGCCACCGTGAGCGCGGGCAGTATTCGCATCGTATTCACCGATGACGGAGCCGGTTTCGACCTCGCCGCGGTCTCCGCGGACCGGCTCGGCATCTCCATGAGCATTCTCGGCCGCATGCGGCAACTGGCCGGCGGCAGCGCGTTCGTGGAATCCCAACCGGGAGAGGGCACGACCGTGACGCTGGTGTGGGGTGGCGATGGTTCCCGCTGATTACCATGTGGCAGAACTGGATTCGCGGTTCGACCTGCGCGATATGCTCGGCCTGCGCGGCCGCGCAGCCTGGCTGTTCCTGCTGATTCTCGAGGCGACCATCGCGCTGTACATGATTCGCAATTTCGGCGAATCGCCGCAGTGGGCCGCCCTGCTCGGCACCGTGCTCATTCTGAGTGCGGGCGCGCTGGTGGTGGTCGTGCCGGTGGATCCGCTGCCGCTGCCGCTCGCCCTGTTCGCCGCCGCGGCCGGACCGGTGGCCACCGCGCTCACCGTCATGACCCCGTCGGCGGATACCGTGCACTACTCGGTGTGGTCGGCCTTCGCCTCGTCCTATGTCCTCGCGGTGCTGGTCCTGCGCGGCCGGGTCCGGACGGCGTGGGCCGGTGTGGCCGGGATCGCGGGTGTGCTGCTGGTCGCCGGTATGACCGCGCACCTGCAGTCGAATACCGTGGTCGGCTCGCTGGTGCCGATCGGCACCGTGGCCGCGATCTCGGTCTTCAGCATGGTCATGGCACCGATGCAGCGCTCACTGCGACTGCTGCGCGAGGATGCCATGATGCGCGCCGCCTCCGAAGCCACCATGGCCGCAGCCGACAGTGAACGCACCCGCCAGCTCGCCCGGCTGGACCGTGTGGCGCGCCCGATTCTGGAGCGCATTGCCGATGGGGCCGAACTCACCGCGGCCGAACGTGAGGAATGCCGCCTGCTCGAGGCGGAACTGCGCGACGGCCTGCGGGCGCCGCAGTTGATGACCGATGAACTCAGTGGCGCGGCGCGCGGTGCACGCGCCCGGGGCGTCGAGGTCGTACTGCTCGACGACGGTGGCTTCGCGGGCGTCCCGGAATGGGTGCGAAAACGTGTGATCGACGCGGCGACAAGGGAATTGGACGCCGCCAATACCGGATCGGTGACGGTGCGGGTACTGCCGCTGGGGCGGCGCGTACTGGCGACGGTGCTCGCGCACGCGCCCGATCACGACTGCCGCACCGAGATCGATACGGACGGTCAGGTCAGCGTCACGGACTGAACGCGGCGCACTGACTTGTGCCAGCCAGGCGGACAGATTCGCATCGGCCAGGCCGCATTGACTCACTTCAGCCGGCCGCACCGGTTCGTGTCAGCTGGCCGGGTCCTCGGGATCCCTGGTGTCCTTGGGCCGGTGCGAATCGGTGTCCCTGGGGCGGCGTGAATCGCGGGGCATATCCCAGCGGCCCGCGCCGCCCTTCTTCATCTGATCGCGCAGCGCACCCTGCACGGCAGTCGCCATCCACGAGTTCAGCGACTGCCCGCTCTGTGCCGCCGCATCCTCCGCGCGGGACTTGATCTGCTCGACCAGTCGCAGTGTCACGCGGCTGATATCCCCGGTCATCTCCTCGAATGTGGGCTGGTGCTCCTCCTCGGGACCGCCCGCCTTGCGCACGTCCACATGCGCTTCCGAGCCGTCATAGGAGACGTGCACCGTGTGATCGCCGACCGCGGCGCTCACCTCGGTGGCGAGTTCGGACAGCGCCGCCAGCAGCACCAGCCGCGCCGAGTTCTCGGTGGCCGCGGCCAGGGCGGCGGCCGTCGACTGCGTCTTCTCATCGCCGAGCGCGGCGGCCGCGACGAGATTCTCGCGTAGTTGGGCGGTGTACTTGTTCAGATCCATGACACCAGTGTGCTGTCATAAATGACATCATTCAAGGAGTGATTTGGCGTCACACCCCGGGAGCGATGCGAATCACCGTCATCGACGGGCCGGTTCGGGTATAACGATGCAAAAGGTGTTTCGGTAACCGGGTAGCCTTCTGGCTATGACGAACGGTGAATCGACGCGAATCGAGCTGCGCGCGTCCGGCACAGTCGGTGTCGCGATGGTGACTCCCTTTACCGCCGAAGGCAAGCTCGATGTCGATGCCGGGGTAGCGCTCGCCGCTCGCCTGGTCGAAGGTGGTGTGGACCTGCTCGCCATCTCCGGCACCACCGGAGAATCGCCGACCACCACCGAGTCCGAGAAGTTCGATCTGCTGCACGCCGTCGTCGACGCGGTCGGTGACCGCGCCACCGTTATCGCGGGCGCCGGCACCTACGACACCGCGCACAGCATCGAGCTGGCACGCAATGCGGCGCGCGCGGGTGCCCACGGTTTGCTCGTCGTCACCCCGTATTACTCGCGTCCCTCGCAGGACGGCCTGTTCGCACACTTCACCGCCATTGCGGACAGCACCGATCTGCCGGTCACGCTCTACGACATCCCACCGCGTTCGATGGTGGCCATCAATTCGGACACCATTCGCCGTCTCGCCGAGCACCCGCGCATTGTCGCGGTCAAGGACGCCAAGGGCGATCTCAATGCCGGCGCCGAGCTCATCGCCGAGACGGGCCTGTCCTTCTACTCCGGCGACGATGGGCTGAACCTGCCCTGGCTGTCGGTCGGTGCGGTCGGATTCATCAGTGTTATCGGCCATCTCGTGCCGGATCGCCTGCGTGCACTCGCTGCGGCTCATGCCGCCGGCGATGTGGCCCGGGCTCGTGAAATCAATGTCAGCATGATTCCACTCAATCGGGCCATGTCCCGGCTGGGTGGCGTCGCCATGACCAAGGGTGCGCTGCGGCTGCTCGGGGTCGAAACCGGGGAGCCACGTTTGCCACAACTCATGCCCAATACCGAGCAGCTCGCCGAGCTTGCCGTGGACCTGCGAACCGCGGGGGTGCTTGCATGAGCAACCCCGAAGGTCGCCGACCGCGTCGTACCGCCTCCCGCGCCGCGGGTGCGCCGGAACCTGTTGTCGCACAGCCGAAGGCCGCCGCTGCCGCGGCGCCGAAGGTCACTGCCGCCGAGCAGCCGAAGGCCGCTGCCGCGCAACCTGAGAAGGTCGTAGCGCCACCGGCGCAGGCCGCGGCGCCGGCGGAAACCGCCGCGCCGCAGGAAACCCGGGCCAAGCGCAACGGCACCCGGGCCGCCAAGAACGGGCAGGCCGACGCCGCGCCCGCGAAGGCGCGCCAGGACGACTCCGCGCCCAAGTCGCGGCAGGCCGATCGCACCCGTAAGCCGGGCGGGACCCGTTCCCGCCAGGGCGGTCGTGGTGATCGCTCCGAGGCTGTTGCCGCGCCGCGTCCCGAGCGTCGTCAGCTGCCCCCGCCCCCGAAGCCGCCCAAGGGCGGCCTGCGCGTGTTCGCGCTGGGCGGCATCAGCGAAATCGGCCGCAATATGACCGTTTTCGAATACGACGGCAAGCTGCTGATCATCGACTGCGGTGTGCTGTTCCCCGAGGACCAGCAGCCGGGCGTGGATTTGATCCTGCCCGACTTCGGTCCCATCGAGGACCGCATGGACGATATCGCCGCGGTCATCCTGACCCACGGTCACGAGGATCACATCGGTGCGGTGCCGTTCCTGCTGCGCCTACGCCGCGATATTCCGATCGTCAGCGCCAAGTTCACCCTCGCGCTGGTGGCCGCCAAGTGCCGTGAGCACCGGTTGCAGCCCAAGCTGATCGAGGTCACCGAGGGCCAGCGCACCCAGCACGGCCCGTTCGACTGCGAGTACTTCGCGGTCAACCACTCGATCCCGGATGCCATCGCGGTCGCGGTGCGCACCCCCGCCGGCATGGTGCTGCACACCGGCGATATCAAGCTCGACCAGCTCCCGCTGGACGGCCGCCTCACCGACCTGGCCGGGTTCTCCCGCCTCGGCGACGAGGGTGTGGACCTGTTCCTGGTGGACTCCACCAATGCCGAGGTGCCCGGCTTCGTCACGCCCGAGCGTGAGATCGGCCCGGTGCTGGACACTGTGATCGGCAAGGCCAAGGGCCGAGTCATCGTGGCGTCCTTCGCCTCTCACGTACACCGCATTCAGCAGGTGGTGGATGTGGCGCAGCGTTATGACCGCCGCATCTGCTTCGTCGGCCGGTCCATGGTCCGCAATATGCAGATCGCCCAGGATCTCGGCTATCTGAATCTGCCGGACGGTCTGGTGGTCGATATCGATCAGGCCGCGAACCTGCCGGTGCACAAGCTGGTGCTCATCTCCACCGGCTCGCAGGGCGAACCGCTGTCGGCGCTCTCGCGCATGGCGCGCGGCGATCACCGCCAGATCAATATTCGCGCCGACGATCTGGTGGTGCTGGCCTCCTCGCTCATTCCGGGCAATGAGAATGCCGTGTTCACCGTGGTGAACGGGCTGACCCGGATCGGCGCGACCGTCATCACCCAGCAGAACGCGAAAGTCCATGTCTCCGGACATGCTTCGGCCGGTGAGCTGCTGTACCTGTACAACGCGGTGCGGCCGACCAATGCCATGCCCGTGCACGGTGAATGGCGGCACCTGCGCGCCAATGCCGCGCTCGCGGTGGCGACCGGTGTGCCGGAGGAGCGAGTCATGCTCGCCGAGAACGGCGTTGTGGTCGATCTGGTCGACGGCATCGCCTCGATCACCGGCCGCGTGCCGGTCGGTCAGGTGTACGTGGACGGTCTGTCCGTCGGCGACGTCGGCGAATCGACCCTCTCGGATCGTCTGGTACTGGGGGAGGGCGGCTTCATCTCCATCACCGTCGCCGTCGACTCCACCACCGGCAAGGCCGTCAGTGCGCCCGAGGTGCACGGCCGCGGCTTCTCCGACGACCCGGACGCCCTGGCCGAAACGCATGAACTCGTCGAAGCGGAACTGCGCCGCCTGTCGAGCGAGGGCATTACCGACACCCACCGCATCGCCCAGAGCGTGCGCCGGGTGGTCGGCAAGTGGGTCGCGGACAAGTACCGCCGCCGCCCGATGATCGTCCCGACGGTGATCGGCGTCTGACGCCCGAAAAGGCAAGCGCCACAACCTGAGAGCGCCCGGCAGCACCAGCTGCCGGGCGCTCTTGCGTTATCTGGCAATCACTCTGGTGATGTGCTGAAGCAGGCCGAAAAGCATACCTACATTGAAATATGCGCATTTAAATATGAATGGCCGGTATGTTCGTACCCTCACGAAGCTTCCCGCCAACCGTCGAAACCGAAGCCGCCCCGACAGCCTCAGCTGCCGGGGCGGAAACACGAAGAGCTGCTATTTGTCCTGGCAGGCTGCGGAATCCAGCTTGGCGGCCTTCACGATGCTGCAGGCGAAGTTGTGGTCCACCTTCCAGTCGTTGCCGTCGGCGACGAAGGAAACGGTGGCATTGTTGACCGGTGAGCCGCCGATGGTGACATTGGCATCGGCCTTGATCTTGCCGTCCGCGGGATCGGGAACGTTGGTGATCTCCACCTTGACGTCGTTCTTCTTGGCGGCGTCGACCAGCTTGGCGACCAGCTGCGGGTCCTGTCCGGCATCCTCGATCCAGTCGACCTTGGTCTTGGCGTCGATGGACGGGTCGAAGGCCTTGGTGAGCTTGTCGTTCAGCTCCGCCACGGTCGGCTTCGGCAGGTTCGGCACCTGCGAGGTGGACGGCGCGCCGGTGTCCTTGGTGTCGTCGGTGGTGCCCTGGAACGCATTGCTGGGTGCGGCGGCGCTAGTGGTGGTGGCGCTGTCGGACTTATCGCTCGAGCTGCAGGCGACCAGGCCGAGCGCGGCGGCGGCCAGCGCCACGGCGGCGGTGGCGCGGAAGATGGTGTGCTTCAACGATTTTCTCCCCGGTATGGAATTCGGAATCAGAGCTGGTAGCCGGTGGTGCAGTTCCAGTGGACGATGGTGGCGTCGGAGTAATTGCGGTTCAGCGCCTGGGTCCGCGCGGACGAGCGCGAGTAGTCCGCACCATAGGTGTAATAGCCGCGGGGGGAGTAGGCAACCGCGCCGCAACCATTCGCGAAGGTGGCGACCACCCGGCAGTCGTTGAAGGAGCAGGAGGACATCGCGCCATCCTGCGCCGAGCCGCGATCGGAGTAATCATAGGAGTAGCCGATGTGGCCGGTGGAGGGTGAGAGCGCGATGGCGCCGAAGTTGTCGGTGGAGGCCCCGGCCGGAGCCGCGGTGCTGACCAGTAGGGAACCGGCCGCCGCAACCATCATGGCGGCGCCGCTGACGATCTTCTTCAAAATTGTTGCCCTTCTTGTGCTGTGGGCCCATGACCCGATGGACCGAGTGCACAAGCTACCGATCCGATTCGACCGAAGCCAACCGGCGAATGCCGTACTGGCTGATGAGTTCATGATCGAACGCGCGCCTTATGGCGGACCGGGTGTTCCGCTTAAAGACCGGGGCAATCAGCAATTGAATCGCTATCACAAGGTGCAACGCGCCCGATGCATTCGAGGGTGTGTCCGGTTAGGGTTCCCTTTATGAGCATGGCACAGCGGGAACGGCAGGCCCTGGTGCAGACGATGGCCGCGGCCGGCCCGGACGCACCCACCCTCTGCGGTGAATGGACGACGCGAGATCTGGCCGCGCACTTGATCGTCCGCGAGCGCCGCCCGGATGCCGCACCCGGCATCATGCTGAAGCCCTTCGCCTCCCACCTGGAGAACGTCCAGCGCCGAGTCGCGCAGCGGCCGTTTCCGCAGCTGCTCGAACTGGTGAGCAGTGGTCCGCCGTGGTTGCTGCGCCCGGTGGATTCGCTCATGAATCTGACCGAGATGTTCGTGCACCACGAGGATGTGCGCCGCGCGCAGACCGAGTGGGAGCCGCGCGAACTGTCTGCCGCGGACGAGGATCGGCTCTGGAAGGTCCTGACCGGCTTGGCGCGCATGGCATATCGCAAATCGCCGGTTACCGTGGCGCTCGTGACGCCGGACGGTCGCCGCACCGTCGCGCATCGCGCGGGGGAGCGCACGGTCGTGCTGGCGGGTCCGCCGTCGGAGCTGCTGCTGCATGCGTTCGGCCGCAGTGCCGTCCGGTTGGAAGCCACCGGGGACGCGGAGGATGTGGCCGCGGTCCACGCTCTGGATCGCAGCGTGTGAGATTTCGGCCGGCGGGTGCGCTCGAGTGGCGGTCCGGCCGCTGATCATGAAACGATCACGCGCCGGACGGTAGCTTCTGCGAGCGGCGGGTAGCCCGTGGTGATGAGGTGGTAGGCAATGACTTGGCAACTGGCGCTGCTCGGGCCGGTCGAGTTGGTGTCCGATGGTGCGCCCGGCTCGCCCATGCCGCCCAAACAGCAAGCGGCGCTTGTCATGCTGGCCTGTGCGCGCGGGCGGACGGTGTCGATCGAGGAACTGGTCGACGGCATCTGGGGTGCGGAACGCCCGGCCTCCGCGGTGGGTGCGCTCCGCAATTACGCGTGGGCGCTGCGTAAGCATCTGTCGGCGCAACCGGGGACGATGCTGCTGGCTTCCGAGTCGCGGGGCTACCGCCTGGAAGGCCCGCTCGAGCTCGATATCGACGAAATCGACCGGTATCGCGCCGAAGCCGAGACCGCGCGCGGAGCCGGACAGCTGGAGCAGGCCGATGCCGCACTGCGCGCGCTGCTGGGGCTGTGGCGCGGCGATCCGCTCAGCGGGGTGCCCGGACCGTGGGCCACCGCCGAACGCGCCCGGCTGCGCCGCCTGCACCGGGCGCTGCGCGAAGACCTCATCGAAGTCACCGTGCAGCGCGGCGACTATTCCGATGCCATAGCCGAATTGGAGGCCCTGATCCCGGGTGACCCGCTCAGTGAGCGGCTGCGCGGGCTCATGATGACCGCCCTGTACCGGGCGGGCCGCCGCACCGAGGCACTCGGCGAATATCAGCGCATTCGGCGACTGCTGGTGTCGGAGCAGGGCATCGAGCCCGGGCCAGCCCTACTGGAATTGCATCGGCAGATCCTGGCCGATGAACTGCCCGCCCGCGTGTACGTCACCGCCCCGGTTCCTGCGGTGGCGCCGCTACCGGCCCAATTGCCACCGGATACGGCCGATTTCACCGGTCGCCGCGATCTCGTGCGGGAGCTGAGCGCCGCGTTCGGCGCCGGAACCTCGATCGTGGCCATCTCCGGTATGGGCGGAGTCGGCAAGACCGCATTGGCTCTGCATGTGGCGCACCGGATTCGGGATCAGTATCCGGACGGACAGCTGTATGTCGACTTGCAGGGTGCGGGTGCGGATCCGGCAGACCCCGAGCAGGTGCTCGGGGTCTTTCTGCGCGCCCTGAATGTGGCGCAGCGTGAGGTGCCCACCGGGGTGGCCGAGCGTGCGGCATTGTTCCGGTCCGTGGTGAGCGGTCGCCGCATGCTGCTGGTGCTCGACAATGCCTGCGACGCCGCCCAAGTCGCGCCGCTGCTGCCCGGTGGTCCCGGCTGCGCGGTGCTGGTCACCGCGCACCGCCCGCTCACCGCGCTGCCCGGGGTGCGCTCGGCGGCCCTGCGGGTGCTCGACACCGCGGAGGCGGTGGCGCTGTTCGCCCGCATTGTCGGCCCGGCGCGGGTGGCCGCCGAACCGGAGGCGACCCGGCGCATTGCCGAACTGTGCGGACTGCTGCCGATGGCGGTGCGCATCGTGGCGGCGCGGGTCGCGGCGCGGCCGCAGTGGACGATCGTCTCCGAGGCCGACCGGCTGGCCGACGAACGCCATGACCTGGACCGCTTCCGGACCGGGGAGCTGGCGCTGGCTGTCGCCTTCCGGGCCGGATACGAGCAGTTGCCCGCCGATGCCGCACGGGCGTTCCGCCTCCTGGCGGTGGCCGAGCTGCCGGAGCTACCGCTGACCGCCGCGGCCGCGGTGCTCGATACCATCGAGCCGCTGGCCGAGGATCTGTGCGAGGAACTGGTCGATCGCGGCATGCTCGAGACCGTGGGCCGCGGTCGCTACCACTATCACGACCTCATGCGCTTGTTCGCGCTCGGCCGCGAGGGCGACGATGCCGAGGTGGACGTCACCGCGCGGCTGCTCGACTACTACCTGGCCACGATGAAAACCGTGCTGCGCGTGCGGCATCCGGGTCTGCGCCTGGCCCTGGCCCCGACCGGGCATCCGGGCACCCGGCCGGCCGATCTGGACGCGACCCGTGATTTCCTGAATATCGAGCGCCGCAATCTGGTCGCGCTGTACCGCCTCGCGGTGGCGGGCACCCCGCACCATCGATTGCTGGCCGCCGATCTGGCCCTGTCGGTGGCCGAGACCATGCTCGCCGGTGATGCCACCGTGGACGTGGAGAAGGCGCTCGAGGAATTGATCCGGGCGACCGAGGCCGACGGCAATGTGGTGGCGGCCGGTCGAGCCCGGCTGGCGCTGGTTTTCGCGCTGGTCTCGGAGTTCGGTGAGCCCGAGCGGGCGGCCGGGCACCTGCACCGGCTTTTCGCCGATACCGATCCCGATGCCGAACCGTGGGTGGCGGGTACCGCGCATGTGTTCGCGGGCATTATCGGGCTCTATCGCCAGGATCCGATGAGCGCGGCCACGCATTTCGCGCATGCGCTGCGCCTGTATCGGCTGGGTGCGAGTCCCGAATGCGTGCGGGTCGCCTATTCGTGCCTCGCCCGGGCCTATTCGGCGGCGGGCCGCAATCGCGATTCGCTGGCCGCGGCCGCGCGTGCCGTCGTCGGCGACTCGCAGCCAGGTACCCGCCGGAATGTCATGTGGGCGTTGACCGAAGCCGCCTGGGTGATCAGCAAGGAGGGTGACGGCGAACTCGGCACCCTGCTGTTCGACGCCGCCCTGCGCGCCGCCCGCCGTGCCGGCGCCCTCCGCTTCGAATCCACGGTTCACTCCCGGGCCGCCCTGGCCCATCTGAGCGCCGACCGCCTCCTGCAGGCCGTCGAACAGGCCGAGCTCGCCGAGGCCACCCGCGAAGCCTCCCGGGTAGGCGCGCTGCACACCGACAACCTGCTCGTCCGCTACACCGCCCTGCACCGCCTGGGCCGCACCCTCGACGCCGCCGAGTGCTACCGCACCGCCGCCAGCCAGATCCCCGACTTCGAGGCAGCCCTGACCCGCTGGACCGCGCCGGTCACGCCCAGCCCCCATCCGCAACGCTCGGCCGTCATCCCGGCCGCAAGCTGATCGGTGGGTGCGCGGGGTCGAGGCGCCGCGATTTGCTGTGCCGGGTTGTCGGCGCGTCCGGGCGGTGCGCGTGCGGTGAGGATCGATGATGGGTGTGCTGTCGCACCGGTCGAGAGGCTGGTCGGAGGGCGCAGCCGGCAGTCGCGGCGGCGCTCGTGCGGCTGATTTCGTTGCCTATCCCACAGGGGCTGTTGTATGTGGGCCGAGTGTTGCGGATGGTCCGCATGGTGCGGTTGCGACTAGCCTGGGTGCATGCCAGGTAAGTCCCGCGGTACCGCAACGTCACGTTCGCGAGCGGGATCGACGCGGGGGCAGACTCCTGCACGGTCTCGGGCGAGCACTCCGCGCACCGCTGCGCGCGGTCGCACCACGGCCGCGGCGCGGGGGAATGCCGGTCGGAGCGCTCCGGCGCGCCGCCGTCCCGCACCTCGGCGCACATCGAATACCGCGCCGCTGGCGGTGGTCACCCGCGGCGTGAGCAGCGGGTGGAACATGCTGGCGCGAGGGCTGGGTGCGAGCACCCGGGCCCTGAGCCGTGCCGGGGAGATCGAGCACGGGCACCGGCGGGACGGAATCGCGCTGGGGCTGGTCGGTTTCGGATTTCTGATTGTCGCGGCGGTATGGCTGTCCGCGGGCGGGCCGGTAGGGCACTGGGTGGATGCCGCGATTCGCGCCGTCGCCGGATCCGTCTCGGCGGCACTGCCGTTCGTGCTGATCGGCATCGCGGTCATTCTCATGCGCACCGAACCGCATCCGGAGATCCGGCCGCGACTGGTGCTGGGCGGGCTGCTGGTCGGCCTGCCGGTGCTGGGCCTGTGGCATATGGCGGCCGGGGCGCCGGCCGATGCGCACGGTCGCGCACATGCCGCGGGCTTTGCCGGGTACGTCATCGGCGGCCCGCTGCGTGACGGTTTGAGCGCCTGGCTGGCCGTTCCACTGCTGTTGCTGGCCATCGGATTCGGCATTCTGCTGCTCACCGGCACCACCGTGCGTGAGGTGCCGGAGGCCCTGCGCGAGATCTTCGGCACCGGCAGCGGCGGCGACGAATATGAAAGCTACTCCGACGAACCCGGCCTCTACGACCCGGAAAACTATGACGCGGACGGCTTCCCGCGTCATGAGGGCGTGCGAAGCAAGCGCCGCGGCCGTGCACCGTCGGAGAACTATCCGGTCGACGAATTCGGTGGTTCCGATGCCCTCACCGAGGTGATCGGCGAACCGCCGCTGCAGGCCGCCAAGGAGATCGTGGCGGAGGAGAAGCCGAAAGCCAAGGTGCGCAAGGTGCCGCCCAAGGTGGTCGATCAGACCCCGCCGCCGCCGGTCGCGCAGCAGCTGGAGTTCGTCACCGAGCGTGAGGTGGACGGCGACTATCAGCTCGCGCCGCTGAGTCTGCTCACCGATGGTGATCCGCCCAAGCTGCGCAGTGCCGCAAACGATTCCATGATCGAGGCGATCAGCGAGGTGCTGATCCAGTTCAAGATCGACGCCGCGGTCACCGGATTCGTGCGCGGCCCGACGGTCACCCGGTACGAGGTCGAGCTCGGCCCCGGCGTGAAGGTCGAGAAGATCACCGCGCTGGCCCGCAATATCGCGTATGCGGTCGCCACCGAGAATGTGCGCCTGCTCGCCCCGATCCCGGGCAAGTCGGCGGTCGGCATCGAAGTCCCCAATGCCGACCGGGAATTGGTGCGCCTGGCCGATGTGCTCAAGGCGCCCACCACCCGCGCCGACCACCATCCGCTGGTCATCGGCCTCGGCAAGAATATCGAGGGCGAGTTCGTCTCGGCGAACCTGGCGAAGATGCCGCACCTGCTGGTCGCCGGTTCCACCGGTTCCGGTAAGTCGAGTTTCGTGAACTCCATGCTGGTTTCGCTGCTGCACCGGGCGACGCCGGAAGAAGTGCGCATGATCCTCATCGACCCCAAGATGGTGGAACTCACGCCCTACGAAGGCATTCCGCATCTGATCACGCCCATCATCACCCAGCCGAAGAAGGCGGCCGCCGCGCTGACCTGGCTGGTGGAGGAGATGGAACAGCGGTATATGGACATGCAGGCCAATAAGGTTCGCCATGTCGACGATTTCAACCGCAAGGTGAAGTCCGGCCAGATCACCGCACCCCTGGGCAGTGAACGCGTCTACCGCCCCTACCCGTACATCCTCGCCATCGTCGACGAGCTCGCCGACCTCATGATGACCGCTCCCCGCGACGTCGAGGACGCCATCGTCCGCATCACCCAGAAGGCCCGTGCCGCAGGCATTCACCTGGTCCTGGCCACCCAGCGCCCCTCGGTGGACGTGGTCACCGGCCTGATCAAGACCAATGTCCCGTCCCGCCTGGCCTTCGCCACCTCCTCGCTGACCGACTCCCGAGTCATCCTCGATCAGCCCGGCGCCGAAAAGCTCATCGGCATGGGTGACGCCCTCTTCCTCCCCATGGGCGCCAGCAAGCCCACCCGCCTGCAGGGCGCATTCATCTCCGACGAAGAGATCTCCGCCGTAGTCGAATTCGCCAAGACCCAGGCCGAACCCGAATACCAGGAAGGCGTCACCGCCGCCAAGGCGGGGGAGAAGAAGGAGGTGGACGCCGATATCGGCGACGACCTCGAACTGCTGGTCCAGGCAATCGAACTGGTCGTCACCTCCCAATTCGGTTCCACCTCAATGCTGCAGCGCAAACTCCGCGTTGGTTTCGCCAAGGCCGGCCGCCTCATGGACCTCATGGAAACCCGCGGCGTAGTGGGCCCCAGCGAAGGCTCCAAGGCCCGCGACGTCCTCATCAAGTCCGACGAACTCGACGGCCTGCTGTGGACCATCCGCGGCGGCGGGGGAGAGCCTCCGGCGGACGACGAAGCCCCGGAAGAAGAGTGAGCTGAAACGCCAGGATTCGCCGCAGAGGCTGTGCGGGTCCCGCCCGCCTGGTCAGGCGATATCGCGAATATTGTGTTGCCGCAACTCAGGTGCATGGCGAGAGACCGTGGCGTAGTCGTTGTCGTCGTGGAGAACAGTCAATCCGTGATGGGCCGCAGTCGCGGCGATGATGAGGTCGATTGCCGATGCGCTGCGGTGCTCGCCCGCGCGCGACATCCGGTATTGCGTTGCCGCGACCCAACGATCGGCGTGTTTCGGAACGCCGACATCGGGATACAGGTCCGAGAACATGTCGGCGATTTCGTCGTACTCGGCTCGATTGCGGGCGCTGAAGAGAAATTCGGCTCGCTGTGGGAAACACGAGCCGATCGACTCTGCGTCGATGGCATCGAACCACGCACGCTGCAGCTTCTCCTCCGACAGCAGCCGGACCAGGGCTGAGGTATCGAGCAGATAGATCATCGTGTCTTTTCGGCCTCGTGCCTGCGTTCGGCGTCACCGACCGCACCCCAGTGCCGTGCTCGGTCGAAATGCTGGGCGATTCGGGCAGCGCGCTCCTGCTTCTCGGCGTAGAACCGCAGTGCGAGGTTGACCGCTTCCTTCTTCGTCTTGGCATTGGACAGCGTCATAGCCCGCTGTAGTGCGTCGTCGTCGAGGTCGATTTGCGTGACGGTCATGGAAACCTCCGTGCATGTTGGTGATGTACAAGCAACTATACATTACCAACATTAAGGCCGTCTGAATACTATCGTCACTCCGTCTCCGACGTCGACGGGGTGACGAAGCAACCTACGAAGGAGGTGTCGCTCCAAGGATCTCGACGAGACGATCGCGGATGCGTATTCTGCGTTGCTGGAAGAAGGACGTTGCTGGAAGAAGGAAGTGAAGTCCGCTGAGCCCAGTGGCAGACCGTCCAGATCATTGTCGTGGAGATAGGTGTTGCGCTTGTTCTCGAGCGGAAACGCAGTCACGATCCAGTCGGTCGGCAGTGCATCCTGCTTCTCGATGTTTGCCGTGCCGGGTATGAGTTGGAGGTTGGGAAGCAGATCGAAGACCGCCATGTAGTGGTCGATCTTGTCAGCGGCGATCCCGGCTGCGGCGAGCTTCTTCTTGGTGAAGCGGGACTTGGGAAAGATGTGATCCTCGTGGAACTTCTTGCTGAAATCCAAGCCCGGTTAGAGCACGGACAGCACTGAGAAGGTGCGCTGCCCTGCGTATTTGAGGTTGAGCAGTTCGTCGATCTCCGCGGCGTCGAACGACAGGCTCTTGCCGACTGCCGCCACGGCGGCCTCGATCTCGACTGCGGGGAAGCTGCCGATCGTGTTGCCGGTCAGCACCTCGCGCAGCCGGGTGAGCGTGGTATCGAGGCCGGAACCCCAGATACCTCGTTTGATCAGCGAGCGAGTAACCCATCCTTGAAGGACTGATCGATCAGCCGCGTCTGCACTGGAGTTCAGGTAAGAGTCCGTCGCACCGCGAAGGTGAAGGTAGTGGGCGACGGGGATGATGACGCTGTTGGCGGTGAGGTTGCGGTCGGTGAAGCCGAACTGCTGCAGAAGAGTCGCAGCTTGTAGCAGTGCTCCCTTGATCTGAGGCCAAGCTGCCTCGACCTTCGCCATGTTCCCCTGGGTGAAGTTGGTGACTTTGAACCGGACATCGACGTCGGCAATTGCCAGTGCAGTCTTCAGCACAACATCTTTGGAGAAGGAGAACTGTCGACCGGCGTTGCTGTTCAGTTCCGTGACCAGTGAGCGGACCTCCTCACGTGCGTCGAGTTCCTTCCACTGATTCGTCGCCATCGACAGCAACAGGTCAGAATAGGACAGGGTGGTGCCACCACTGTTTACTCGGACGAAAATCTCCAGCACCTTGTCGGGATCCTGATCATCGACAAGGAAGTAATTCATCGGCTTGGGCACACGCACCGCTTCGTACAGCCTGTAGAGCCGACCGAAGGCATCACTACTGTTGCTGATGATGCCTCGCCGCTCGAGTTCCTTCATGATCGCGGGACCCGCGTCCGCGAGGTCCAGCACGGCACCGATGCGAAACCACATGTCTTCGGCGTTCTGATCGGGCGCGGCTTCCTCCTTGGTGAGGAATCTCAGGTCGTATCTCAGACCGAGTTCCTCGTCCGCGGGGTCTTCGGCGAGGTAGTGGTCGACCGAGCTGATGGGCGAATACTTCTGAGCTGCTGTGGGTTTGGCCGTACTTCTATGAAATGACCTGGGAGCCCAGGTAGTTCAGGAGTATCTGGGCGTCGTCGCCGTAGTCCACGTGAGCGTTCGAGGCGTAGAACTTGGCCATGGCAATGCCCTGGCGGCTCAGTTGCACCAGGTCGTTGATGCATTGGGGGCCACCGATATTGAGCAGGGCGCGCACGGCTACCCGGAGGTCGCCGCGCACTGCGGTGGCGAACGGGCCGACGACGGCGCCGGCCAGATCCAGTCCGGCCGGGGCCAGGGTAGCGACGTCCGCGGCGGCGGTGAATGAGTCGCCCCGGGTGAGGGATTCAACTGCGCGCCAGAGGGTTTCCTGCATCTGGCCGACGTCTCCGGCGATGCGCATGATGTCGATCCGGGTCAGGACGTCGGCGATGACACTTTCGGCGGCGGTCCACCCCGAGGGGTCGACGGTGCCGGCCGCGCGGATGACCGAGGCGATGAGGGGCAGGTCCACGCCCGCCGCCGCCTGGACCATCGGGGCCAGATCGGCATTGAGGTCGCTCGCGATCTGATGCGCACCGCGGATATCGCCGGATTCGATCGCCGCCGGGAGGCCGGTGAGGCCGTCGAGAATGGTGGGCAGCTTCGCCGCGGTCGCCGTCCAGCCCGCGCCCATCTTCACGGCCTGCGCGATGAGCGTGCCGGGGTCGGTGGTGGCCGGGATCAGCGAGGCGATGGGTGCGGGATCGCCGCTGAGCACCCGGCCGAGCGCCGCGAGGAACGGCGAGGCGGTGGCATTGAGCGAGCAGTACAGATCACCGTCGGCGCACAGGGTGCGCACCCGGTCGGTCAGCGCACCGAAATCCCGACTGCGGGTTCCGGCGATACCGTGACCGGGTTGCGGATCACCCAGTGAGAGTGTGGTATTCGGGTTGCGGTGCGGATCGGCCAGCAGCCCGACGCCGACCACCCGATCGGCTCGGATGGGGCCTTCGCCATTGCCGATTTCGGTGGCGACATCGCCGATGCCGTCCGCGCCCTGGCTGTACCCGGCGAGAATGATCCGCGTCGAGCCGCACAGGCCGCTGATCATGATGTGCAATCGATTTTCCAGGGTGCTCAGCGATTGCGCATAGCTCAATCCCTGATCGAAAGCGCTTGCGGCATACGGGGCGTAGAGCACGGTGATATCGCTGCCGAATTGCCGCTGCAGACCGTCACCGATCGGTCTGAGCATGCCGACCGGCACGGTGGGATCCGCGTCGGAACGCGTCTCCCAGGTCCCCGGGGCGAAAATCGCGGTGTAGGGAGTGCAGTGCTGCGCGCCGCGCGTCTGCGCGCGCGCCTCGCCGGCCACCACGGTCCCGACCAGGACGGCCACGGCGACCAGGGTCGCCGCGCACGAGGTCGCCAGCCTGCTCATCGTTGAATTCCTCTGTTGCCGATGGAGATTCGGTCCTGCGCGGCAGGTGTTCGGTCCCGCCACACAGTCATGGCCAATTGTCGCCACTCGGCGTCGAATCCGCAGGGTTTTCAGACACATATCCGTTTCAGAATTTGCTAAGTGAAACTTATAAGTTAGCCTTAGTGGATGGATGATCTGGACCCCGCCGAGGTCGCCGCCGTGCTGCTGGCAAGTGTCAGCGTGCTGGTGCGACGGATTCGCCAGGTGCCGACGCCGGGTGAGCTCACGATGCCCGAGCGCGCCGCGCTCTCGCACCTGGATCGCTCCGGCCCCACCACCTCCGCGGCGCTCGCCCGGGCGATGCAGATCACCGCCCAGTCCATGGGGGCGACGATCGGCGCACTGCGCGGGCGGGGTCTGGTCGAACGCCGGCCCGACCCGGACGACGGCAGGCGCGTCGTGCTGACAGTCACCGACGCCGGCCTCCAGGCGCTGCAGAACAAGCGCGACGCACGCACCGAACTCATCGCACACGCCCTGACCAGCGGCACATTCACTCCGACGGAGCTGGAGCAACTCGCCTCGGCCGCAGCGCTTCTCGAGCGACTGGCCCAGAACATCTGAACGGAACCATGAGCACCAACCTGATGACGGAGACTCCCGCTCCACCCCGCGTGACCGGTGACCGGTACAAGTGGACGGCACTGACGAATACCACCGCCGCCGTCTTCATGTCCGCGCTGGACGGTTCCATCGTGCTGATCGCCCTGCCGGCGATCTTCCAGGGCATCCACCTGGACCCGCTGGCGCCGGGCAATATCGCCTACCTGCTGTGGATGATCATGGGATACCGGCTGGTCCAAGCCGTTCTGGTGGTCACGGTCGGCCGGCTGGGCGATATGTACGGCCGGGTCCGCATCTACAACTCCGGGTTCGCGGTCTTCACCTTCGCCTCGATCCTGCTGTCCTTCGATCCGCTGGACGGCGGCCACGCGGCGATGTGGCTGATCGGGTGGCGGGTGCTGCAGGCCGTCGGCGGATCGATGCTGACCGCGAACTCGGCCGCGATCCTGACCGATGCCTTTCCCGAGGAGCAGCGTGGCTTCGCCCTCGGTGTCAACCAGGTCGCCGCCCTGGCCGGGATGTTCATCGGCCTGGTTGCCGGCGGGCTGCTGGCGGCCTGGGACTGGCGGGCGGTGTTCTGGGTGAATGTGCCTGTCGGACTGTTCTTTACGGTGTGGGCCTACCGGACGCTGCGCGAGACCGGCAAGCGTGACGGCGGCCGAATCGACTGGTGGGGCAATATCACCTTCGCGGTAGGTCTGAGCTCGATCCTGATCGCGGTCACCTTCGGCCTGCAGCCCTACGGCGGGCACACCATGGGCTGGACCAACCCGCTGGTCGACGGATTGATCATCGGCGGGCTCGCGTTGCTGGCGGCCTTTGTCGTCATCGAGAACCGGGTCAGCGCGCCGATGATCCAGATGAGCCTGTTTCGCCTGCGCGCCTTCACTTTCGGCAATCTGGCGGGTCTGGCCATCTCGATCGGGCGCGGCGGCATGCAGTTCGTGCTGATCATCTGGCTACAGGGCATCTGGCTGCCCTTGCACGGCTACGACTTCGAGAGCACACCGCTGTGGGCGGGCATCTTCATGCTGCCGCTGACCGCCGGATTCCTTGCGGCAGGACCGGTTTCCGGATATCTGTCCGATCGCCTCGGCTCCCGGGGCCTGGCCACCGGCGGTGCGCTGCTGTTCGGCGCCAGCTTCCTGGGCTTGATGGTGCTGCCGATCGACTTCAGCTACTGGGTCTTCGCATTGCTGATCGCGCTCAATGGAATTGCCAGCGGCATGTTCGCCTCCCCGAATTCCTCCTCGATCATGGGCAGCGTGCCGGCACGGGCCCGCGGTGTCGCCTCCGGTATGCGGGCCACCTTCCAGAACTCCGGCACCGCCGTCTCCATCGGAGTGTTCTTCTCCCTCATGATCGCCGGGCTGGCCAGCAGCCTTCCGCACACCCTCACCAGCGGTCTGCAACAGCAGGGCGTGCCGGCCGGCGTCGCCGCCCAGGTCGGCAACCTGCCCCCGGTGTCGTCCCTGTTCGCCGCGCAATTGGGTGTCAATCCGATCCAGAATCTGCTGCAGCCCAGCGGTGCGCTGACCCATCTGACGGCGGCGCAGCAACAGACCCTGACCGGACGTGAGTTCTTCCCGACCCTGATCTCCGGTCCGTTCCACTCGGGTCTGGTCATCGTGTTCGGCTTCGGCGCCGTCCTCGCGGTTCTTGCCGCGATCGCCTCCATGCTGCGCGGAACCACTTCCGCTCCGACCTCCCCAGGAGAAGCAAATATGACACTGACAACGATCGACTCCACCTCCGCGCTGATCGTGATCGACCTGCAGCAGGGCATCGTCTCCGCCCAGAGCGACCCCGCGGTCACCGATGTCGTCGAACAGGCGACGCAGCTGACCGCCGAGTTCCGCCGGCACAACCTGCCCGTGGTGCTGGTCAATGTCACCGGGCGTGCTCCGGGACGCACCGAGGCCGGACGGCCCGGGGGACTGGGCGCACTGCCGCCCGGCTGGGCCGACCTCATCGACGAACTCGATGTGCAGCCGACCGACCACCTCATCACCAAGCGGCGGCGCAGCGCATTCCACGACACCGGGCTCGACACCCTGCTGCGGGATCTGGGCGTCACCCAGATCGTGCTCGCCGGTATCTCGACCAGCGCGGGCGTCGAATCGACCGCGCGCTCGGGCGCCGACTACGGGTACCACGTCGTCCTGGCCACCGACGCAATGCTCGATCCGGATGCCGATTCGCACCGGCACAGCATCGACCGCGTCTTCCCCAAGCTCGGCGAAACCGCCACCACCGCAGAGGTTATCGGCATGGTCGGGGCTACCCGATGACCCTGATCGGCCGACTCCTGCACAATCGCAGAGCAGGCGATACCCACACGGCATGGAACCTGCCCAATCTGCACGGCCCCGAGCTGCTGACGCTGACCAGCGAGCATTTCGCCCACGGTGCCGCCATACCGCTGCAGCAGTGCGCGAAGGCCATCGGCGGAGACGACCTGTCGCCCCACTTGGCCTGGACCCCACCGCCTCCGGGTACCGCGCAACTTCTCCTGGTCGTCGAGGACATCGATGTCCCGATCGCCAAGCCCGCCGTGCACTGCGCCGCCCTGATCGACCCGTCCCTCGCACACCTGGACCCCGGCGCCCTCAGCGCCAAGCGGCCAGCCGCCGGAGTGCAGCTGCTGCGGTCCACCATCGGACGCGGCTACCACGGTCCCGCACCCCTCAAAGGCCATGGGCCGCACCACTACATCTTCCAGCTCTTCGCCCTGTCCGACCCCGTGGGCAGCGCCACCGACGCACCGCACCGAGCACGGCCCCGCGTCCTCCTGCCTCGCATCACCGCGCCCGTCCTCGACCGCGCCCGGCTGACCGGAATCGTCGAACGGTGAACGAGCGGAATACCAGCTTCGCCAACGCAGACTCCGACGTGAACTGCGTACAGCTGGAGAGGGTGTTCCCGACCCAGTCCGACGTGATCGACTCCGCCGCTTTCATCCAGAGTCTCAACCCATAACCGCGGCCGGACACCCTCCGAGTCGACGGTGATGCCACGAGATATGCAGCGAGACAGAGTATTTCGGTGCGGTGGGCCTACCGGGACAGCGCCGCCCGCAGCTTGGCCAGAAATCGGGGGAGATGCGGGTCGGTTTCGGAGGTCGAGAAATCGTCGATGCTCCACCAGCGCTGGTCGCTGAATTCCCTGGGATCGAGTTGGTAGGGGTGTGTTCGGTCGCCTCTGATCACGTACCAGAGGGAGACGTCCTCGTGGCAGGCGCCGATGCCCACCGTGGTGGTGATGGTCAGGAAGAGCGGTTCCGGGCCGACGACGGAGAATTCGGCCGTGATACCGATCTCCTCCGCGGCCTCGCGCCCGGCGGTCGCGAAGGGATGCTCGCCGGGGTCGGCATGGCCACCCGTGGGCAGCCACAAACCCGCTTTCCGGTGGTGGCCCAACAGAATTGCGCGCGCGTCGGGATCGATCAACACCACGTAGCTGACCAGGTGGCGGGCGGGCGTGGCGGGCTTGGCGCGGCGGAAGATGTCGTCGGTCTGCCCGAGCCAGCGCAGCGTCTCGTCGAGGTGCCGGCGTTCGAGGTCGTCGAGTGAAGCGACATTCCGGACGATCTCGGCGATCACGGCCGTGGCAGCTTCCATGGCCGGGCACCCTAATCCTGTGCACCGACAACCGATTCGCGCACTCGAGTGCGCGTCGCCTTGTGCATCGACCAGGAACTGGCGGCGGCGGTTTGTCGCGTTATGCCGCCACCAGTTCCTGGTGATCTTGTCGCTGGACTTCTGTGCGAGCGATAGCCTGCGCGGCTCGGGGCGGTCATGGTGAAAGGATGTGCGGGTGCGAGTGCTTGTGACTGGGGCGGGCGGCTATCTGGGGCGGGCTGTGGTGGCGGCGCTGGGCGCGGCCGGGCATGAGCCGATCGCGATGGTGAGTGCTCGCGGGGGCGCCGTTCCCGGCGCGAGCGAGGTGCGGACAGCCGATCTCCTCGATCCCGGGGCGCTGCGGCGCGCAGTGGCCGGTGTCGAGGTGGTGTGCCATCTGGCCGGACTCGGCCGGGCGCGCGAATCTGTGCGGGATCCCCTGCCGTTCTTCCGGGTGAATACCGCAGGGACCGTCGCGCTGCTCGAGGCGATGGCCGCCGAGGGGGTGTCGCGGATCGTGTTCTCCTCGACCGGAGCGATCTACGGATCGCCGGAGCGTCAGCCGATGAGCGAGGACCTACCCGATTTCCCGCCGCATCCGTACGCGGCCAGCAAGCTCGCCGCCGAACTCGCCATCGAAGCGCAAGCCCGAGCGGGGAACCTCGGCGCGGTGATCGTGCGCCTGCTGAACGTCGCCGGTGGAGCGGACCCGGACCCCACCCGCCTCATTCCCCGCGTAATTGCCGCAGCGGCAGGCGAAAGCGTGCTGCACATCAATGGCGACGGTGCAGCGGTACGTGACTACCTCCACGTCGACGACGCGGCCGCAGCCTTCGTATCCTGCATCGAACAGGTCCCAGCACCGGGCGCCCACACCCGCTACAACATCGGAAGCGGCTGCGGAACAAGCATTCTCGACGTAGTCGCCGCGGTCGAACGGGTAACCGGCCGAACCGTCGCCCGCCTCCACGGCCCCGCCGCCCCCGAACCCGCCGCTTTGATCAGCAATCCGGCGAAGGCCCAGACCGAACTCGGTTGGTCACCAAAGCATTCCGGCATCGATGAGATCGTCACCGCCACCTGGCAGGCTGTGGTGCGAAGCTGATGACGGGCAGTCCGCCGCGCAGGCTGACGGTTGACAGGCCGCCGTGCACGGCTGACGGCCTGCGGGACGGTCGCGTACGGCTGACGGGGCAGTCACGCACAGCTTTTCAGTATCGAATAGTCAAGCCGTCCAGGACAATTCGCAGGTTGCGGTTCCATTGGTCGTCGTCGGCGCGCAGCCCGATGGTGTGGGGGTCGGTGGCCACGCCGGCGAGGGCGAATGCGACGTCTTGCCAGGTGACATCGGTGCGCAGGGAGCCGCTGGATTGGGCTCGTTCGACCAAGGTGCGGAGACCTTCTCGGAGGGTGGTGATGGTGGCGTCGAGGTCGCAGGCGCCGGTGCCGCCCAGAGCCTCGTTGACGCCGCAGCTTTCGGCGCGCAGGCGGACGTAGGTGGCGGCGAAGTCGCGGAAACCGTTCCAGGGGTCGGGATCTGCGAGGGCGCGGTCGGCGGCGGCGATGCCTTCTTCGAGTACTTCTTCGAGGACTGCCTGCAGGAGCGCCTCGAGCGAGGGGACTCGGCGGTAGAAGGTGCCTTTGCCGACGCCTGCGCGCTGGGCGATCTCCTGAGCGGTCACCGCGACGCCGGTGTCCGCGATGGCCGAGCGGGCCGCGACGACCAGGCGCTCCAGATTGCGGCGGGCATCCGCGCGGGGAGCCGGTCCCGATTCGCGGGTCAGCAGGCGATCTACGGCGGTCATGAGTCCGATCCTAACAAAAGTGGACTCATAGAGTCCGTTTAGCTACCGTGGTAAACGGACTGAGCGAGTCCGTTTATGGATGGGAGCGGCACATGTCGGACAGGATTCGAGTCGGAATCATCGGCGCCAGCCCGGATCGAGGCTGGGCGGCGCGGGCGCATATCCCGGCCCTGCGGGCACTGCCCGACTTCGAGCTCACCGCGGTCGGGACCAGTCGGCAGGAGAGCGCGGACGCGGCGGCCCGGCTGTTCGGCGCCGCGCATGCCTTCACCGATGCGCGGCGGCTGGCCGAGCATCCGGACGTCGATCTGGTGGCGATCACGGTGAAAGTCCCCGCGCACGCCGAACTGATCGAGGCGGCGCTGGCCGCGGGCAAGCACGTCTACTCGGAGTGGCCGCTGACCAGAACGACCGAGGAAGCCGAATCTGTGATCGCGCTCGGCGGTGACGGTCATCGAGTGGTCGGGCTGCAAGCCCGATTCTCACCGGCCATCCATAAGGCCAAGCGCCTGATCGCCGAAGGCTATGTGGGGCAGGTGGTTTCAGCGACCGTGTACGCCGCCCGGGGGAAGGGCGCGGGCGGGCTGATCCCGGAATGGGCGGCCTACACCCTGGACCGCCGCAGTGGCGCAGGCTTACTGGAGGTCGCGGGCGGGCACACACTGGACCCGCTCGAACATCTGCTCGGCGAGATCGCCGAACTCTCCGCAGACCTGGCGATCCGTAACTCGCACAACGCGATTGCGGAAACAGGAGAACGCATCACGGTGACCAGCCCGGACCACCTGCTGCTCAATGCCACATTGACGAGCGGCACAGTCATCTCGGCCCACATCCACGACGCCAAGCTCACCGATGGCCGCACCCGCATCGAAATCGCGGGTACCGAAGGCGATTTGGCGATCATCTCCGCAGGCCCGCACGGCCCCGGCGGTATTCAGATGAGCGAACTGCGCCTGCTGGGCGCACAGGGCGCAGGAGGCGTCTGGCAGGACCTCACCGAATCCGATGGGCAGCCCATCTCCGAGCTGCCCGTCGAATCCGAGAACGTGGCCCGGCTGTATCGGCAACTGGCTGAAGACATCCGCACCGGCACGCACACCGCCCCCACCTTCGAGAGCGGCCTGCACCTGCACCGCCTGCTCGACACCATCCGCCGATCGGCCGAGACCGGCACGCGGGTGCGAACCCGCTGACCGCTTACGCCGCGCCGGGGAACCCGTCCGTCGGCAGCCACTCCACGATCCGGGTGTCGTCGATGAGGTTCGCCAGCGCGAACGGATCGTCGGCCAGCAGCTTCGATACCGCGCCGGCATCGTCGGCCTGGAAGATGAGCAGCGCACCGGACCCGTCCGGGTACGGCCCGCGCGCGAGGATGATGCCCTGCTCGGACAGGCCGCCCAGGTAGGCGCGGTGCACGGGGCGGACCTCGTCGCGACCGGGAACGGTGGCGTCGGAGTAGGTGTAGTGGACGGCGAAGATCGGCACGGTTCCGCTTTCTGGGTTCGAAGGAGGGGGTCGAATGAATCAGAGTGTCAACAGCATTCGGGTATTGCCGAGCGTATTCGGCTTCACATAGCTGAGGTCGAGGAACTCGGCGACGCCGGTGTCGTAGGACCGGCACATCTCGGCGTACACCTCGGCGGTGACCGGCGTCCCCTCGATCTCGACGAAGCCGTGCCGGGAGAAGAAGTCCACCTCGAAGGTCAGCACGAAGACCCGTCCCAGCGCCAACTCGTGCGCGACGGTGATCAATTGCTGCACCAGCAGGTGTCCCGCGCCGGTGCCCTTGATTTCCGGATGCACCGCAACGGTGCGCACCTCACCGAGGTCGGCCCACAGCACATGCAGTGCCCCGCAGCCGACGAGTTCCCCATCGCGTTCGGCGACCCAGAACTCCTGGATCGACTCGTACAGCGTGACCAGGTTCTTTTCCAGCAGGATCTTGCCGGCGTAGTAGTCGATGAGTCGTTTTATCCCGGGTACATCAGAGGTTCGGGCACGGCGGATGGTCGGTTGTGTCCCCGACTCGCCGCCGACCGAACCGCTGTGAGGCACCCGTGTTGTCATGGGGTGCACAGTAGTCGGCCCCGGTACCGATAGGCTTGAGGTGTGTCGTACATCCAGCCTCCCCGCATACCGGAATGGTCCGGAAACCCTCGCGGGTTTCGCGGCCGGTGGGGGCGCTGGTGACGGTGCAGCGCGATGAGGTGGAAGGTCGCTGGGCCGATGCCGGTCCAGCGCGATCGGGATTCGTGCCCAATCCCGGCGTAGTGGAACCGGCGGCGGTGCCGCTGATGAATATCGCCAATATCCTGACGATCCTGCGGATTCTGATCGTTCCGATTTTCCTGGCCGCCCTGTTCGCCGCCGACGGCCACAATGCCCATTGGCGCTGGGGCGCCGCGGCGCTGTTCGGCGTCGCCGCCATCACCGATCGCATCGACGGTCAGCTGGCCCGCAAATACGGCCTGGTCACCGACTTCGGCAAGCTCGCGGATCCGATCGCGGACAAGGCGCTCATCGGCGCCGCCCTGATCGGGCTGTCCATGCTGGGTGATCTGCCGTGGTGGATGACCATTGTGATCGTGGCCCGCGAACTCGGCGTGACCCTGCTGCGGCTGGCTGTCGTCCGCCGCGGCGTGATCCCGGCCGGACGCGGCGGCAAGCTCAAGACCCTGGTGCAGTCGGTTGCGATTGCGGTTATTTTGCTACCCCTTTCCGGCGGATTCGCCAGTGCCGGAATGGCATTGATGTATGTGGCCGTGGTGCTCACCGTGGTGACCGGCCTCGACTATGTGGTGCAGGCGGCCCGGTTGTGGTTCGGCTCGCCCGGCGGCAGTCGTGCCGTCTGAGTCGGCGCCCGCCGCGCTCGATTCGGACCCGGTGCCCGTACCGGGAGATCCACTCACCTCGCTCGTCCCCGCCGCGGACCTGGTCGCTGCCCTGAAGTCCGCCGGGCAGACAGTCGCGACCGCGGAATCGCTGACCGCCGGTCTGCTGGCCGCCACCATCGCGGGAATTCCGGGCGCGAGCACGGTGTTGCGGGGTGGACTGATCGTCTACGCCACCGAGCTCAAACACGATCTGGCCGGTGTGAGCGCGGACACTCTCGCTACCGACGGACCGGTTGCCGCGAGCACCGCCGAGCAGCTTGCTGTGGGAGCGCGGTCGCGCTGCGGAGCGGACTGGGGAATCGGCCTGACCGGTGTCGCCGGACCCGATCCGCAGGACGGACGTGAGGTCGGCACCGTGTTCCTCGGCATCGCCGGTGCGGAGGGCACGGAGGTCATCCGGTTGAAACTGTCGGGCGACCGGTGGACTATCAGGGTGGGCGCGGTCCGCGCCGCGGTCGCAGAGCTCGTCCGGAGTGTTCGAAACGGGTGAAGCGGCCGGGAACGCGCGGCCGACGCCGGACGTTGTCCAGTCAAACGCTGGGTCCGGCGAGACGAGTGTGAGGAGAACGGGATGACGCTGCTGCGAGAAGCGATCGGGGACAGTTTGCGGCGCGCTCGGGTCGCTCAGAGCCGGACGCTGCGTGAGGTTTCGACCTCGGCGCGGGTCAGTCTCGGGTATCTGTCCGAAGTGGAACGCGGTCGTAAGGAGGCTTCCAGCGAGCTGCTGGCGGCCATCTGCACGGCCCTGGACGTGCCACTGGCGCAGGTGCTCTTCGATGTCAGTTCGGCCCTGGCCGATGCCGACCGGGCTACCATCAAAAAGTCTGTGGCCACGGCGAATGCCTCGCTCGCGACCGCCGGTGCGGGTGTCCGCCCGCGTGGCGGCGACGGCGATACGCCGCGGTCCGGGGAGGCCGGTTTCGGCCCCCGCATCGTCATTCCGGCACCCAAGTCGGATCGCCTGGTTTTGGTGGCCGCCAAGTGATCGCTGTGCACAGGACTCGAAAGGGATAAATTCTCTGTAGGCTTTGAGCCGGAGGCGCCATACAGGTGCGGGTTTTTCCGGTTCTCTGCCGCGCAGTGGAGGATAGGGACAACCGGGTGCGTGACGGTCGCGCACTATGTCGCGCGATGGCGCGTGGCACGTCAGATGGAGGCGGGATCAATCGATGGCTAATCCGTTCGTGAAGGCCTGGAAGTACCTGATGGCCCTCTTCGATTCGAAGATCGAAGAGCATGCGGATCCGAAGGTCCAGATCCAGCAGGCCATCGAAGAGGCCCAGCGGCAGCACCAGGCGCTGTCGCAGCAGGCGGCGTCGGTGATCGGCAACCAGCGTCAGCTGGAGATGAAGCTGAACCGCCAGCTCGACGAGGTCGAGAAGCTCAATGCCAATGCGCGCCAGGCGGTCATGCTGGCCGATCAGGCGGGCACCGCGGGGGATACCGAGAAGGCGATCCAGTACACCAATGCCGCTGAGGCTTTCGCCGCTCAGCTGGTGACCGCCGAGCAGGCGGTGGAGGACCTGAAGGTACTGCACGACCAGTCGCTGCAGGCCGCATCGCAGGCCAAGAAGGCCGTCGAGCAGAACGCCATGCTGCTGCAGCAGAAGGTCGCCGAGCGCACCAAGCTGCTGTCCCAGCTGGAGCAGGCCAAGATGCAGGAGCAGGTTTCGGCCTCGCTGCAGCAGATGGACTCCACACTTTCCGCGCCGGGCACCACCCCGAGCCTGGATGCGGTGCGCGAGAAGATCGAACGCCGCTACGCCAATGCACTCGGTTCGGCCGAGCTGGCTCAGAACACCGTCCAGGGTCGAATGATGGAGGTGCAGCAGGCCAGCGTCCAGATGGCCGGCCACAGCCGCCTCGAGCAGATCCGCGCCTCCATGCGCGGTGACGCGCTGCCCGCCGGCGGAAACAACCAGCCGCAGGCCGTCCCGAATCCTGCGGCCGCGCCGCAGATCAACACCAACAAGGGCCAGGCCGCCCAGCAGTAGTGCTGGTCCCTTGGAACGAAGGCGATTGCTGATGGGGAGTTCGCGGGCGCAAGACAACCCCGCGACCTCCCCTGCCCGTTTCCGCCGCCGCTCCCGCACCAAGGAAGCCGCCCCCATCCCCGGCTTCCCCTCGCCCTTCGGCCCCGCCGCCGACAGCGCGTCACCCCAACCCGATTCACCCGCCCCCGAAACCGGTCATTCGGCACCGGGTCCCGTCTCGGCAGCCGGATCGGCCCCCTCATCCGAGGCAAAGCCATCCGGTGTCGGCCCACGGCCTGAATCCGGCTATCCGGCACCGAATTTCATCCCGGCGACGGGATGGTCTTCCGCGAGTACAGCCCCGGGCGGTACCGCGCCTCGGCCCGAATCCAGGGCGTCCGGACCGGCCGCTGCCGAAGCGGTCAGCGGCGGGCAGTCACCGGATACGCAGCCGCAGTACGGGTTCGGTGCCCCGGTGGCTGGGCCCGGTCAGAACACCGCGTCGCGAGAGCGGCGCGCAACGACTTCACCGCGTGCGGCGTCGCAGCCGGGCGCGAATTCCAGGGGTAGTGCCGCAACGCACCGGACTGGTGACTTTCCAGGACGATCCGAATCGGGCGCGCCCTGGCCGACGGCCGTGAATTCCGCGGGCGGCTGGGTGCCGCCCGCGGCGGATGCGCGGCCGCAGTACGGGTTCGGCGGTCCGGCAGGCGGATTCGATCCCGGCTGGGCGCAGACTGTGCCGGATGGGCAGGGCCGGTTTGCCGGTCCGGCGGCTGGATCCGAGCAGTGGCGGACAGCGGATGCTGCTGCCGGGAAGGGCTCGTCGAGACGCGGTAAGCGCGCACGGGCCGCCCAGGCGGCGCGGGAGATGTTGGCCCCCACCGGGATCGGTCCGGAAGAACTGGCACAGCGGTTGCCCGACACTCTGCGAGGGGTGGGGGAGCAGGCGCTGGTCGCGGTGCGGAAGTGGGCGGATCCGCGGGAGCGGGAGTTGCGCAAGCGGCGCCGGACTCGGCGGCGGAGTTTGCGACTGGGCACGGCGTCGGGGCTGACCACCGCGGGAACGGTTGGGCTGGTGCTGATTTCGGCGCCTGCCTGGGCGGTGATCGTGGTCGGTGGCGGTGCCGTCGCACTGGTGACCGGTACTGCCGTCACGGCCAAGCGCTATTTGCAGCTGCGCCGGGAACCCTTGCCGCAGGCGACATTCGTGCCCCGGCGGCTACCACCGCTCCGTTCAGCGGCGCGAGCCTCGATCGCCAGATTGGTCCGCGCGGAACGGGCGTTGCACGGCCTGGGCGCGCAGATCGCCAGATCCGGTCGACTACCCGCCGACGATCTGACCGACATGATGGAAACAGCTTCCTCAGGCGCCGCGGCCCTGCACGCACTCTCCACCGACGTGGTCGCCATGGAGCAGGCCGCCGGCGCCCTCGGCCCCCGCAATTCCCCACTGGCCGAACATGTCCGCTCGGTCTCGATCCGCCTAGACGTCGGTGTGGTCGAATTCGAAGGCATGGTAGCCGCCGCCGCCCGCGTCCTCGCCGTCCCGGAAAGCGCCGCCATAACCGACGACCTCGGCTGGGCCATGGTGAACCTCCGCGACGCCGCCGACCGCCTCGACGGCTGGGCCCAAGCCCTCACCGACCTGGCCGACACCCGCTACCGCGCCAATCCTTGACCCCGGCCTCCGGGACAACCCTGAACTTTCCCCGATATTGGTGCTGACCAGGTGATTTTCGCTGGAGCAGGGGTCAGTATTGAGGAGTCGGATCGCAATGATGGTGATTCGGAACTTATGGGAGGCACGGAATGCTTTGGAAGATCATCGGCGTCGTCGCGGTTGTCTGGATCGCGCTCGCCATCATCGGCGCCCTGATCAAAGGGCTTTTCCCGATCCTCATGATCAGCGCGGTCGTTTTCGGGCTGTACCTGCTCTACAAGGCGGTATCGGGCTCGAACAAGTCCCCTATCAGCAAGTTGTAGCAGCGGCGGAGCCGCATTGAATGGGCCATCCGGAGATATCCGGGTGGCCCGTTGTCGTGTCTTTCGGAAAAGCGCGGTGGGGGGAATCCTGTGGGGCGGCGGTTCGTTGAGGCGGCTATGGCTACCGCGATCGTTGCCGCCGAATACGGTGGTCCTGAAGTACTGACTCCTGTCGAAGTAGACGTACCCGAACCCGGTCCGGGCGAGGTGACCGTGCAGGTCCGCGCGGCGGGCGTGAACCCCTTCGATTACAAGATCTACAGCGGCGCCTTCGGCACCGATGATTCCAAGCTTCCGCTTCGGATCGGCCTGGAATCCTCCGGTGTGGTCACCGCGGTCGGCCCGGATGCGCTCGGGCCCTCCGGTCCGATCCAGGTCGGCGAAGAGGTCATCGTGCGCGGGGGCGGGTACGTCACCGAATTGACGGTGCCTGCCGCCCGCGTTCTGCCCAAGCCCGCCGAGGTGAGCTGGGAGGTGGCGGCAGGGCTGCTGGCGGTCGGCGGTACCGCGGTGCATCTGGTTGTCGCGACCGGTGTCGGTCCGGGCGATACCGTTCTGATCCACGGCGCCGCGGGCAGTGTGGGTTCCCTTGCCGCCCAGCTCGCGGTCGCGCGCGGCGCCCGGGTGATCGGTACCGCCGCGCCCGCGCGCCACGAACGGCTGCGGAGCTACGGCGTGGAGCCGGTTGAGTACGGCCCCGGGCTGGCCGATCGGGTGCGGGCCTTGGCGCCGGACGGCGTGGACGCGGCGATCGACACCATCGGAACCGATGAGGCCGTGGATGTTTCGCTGGAACTGGTTGCCGACCACACCCGGATCGCCACCATTGCCGCCTTCGGCCGCGCGGCGGCGGACGGCTTCCAGGCGCTCGGTGGCGGGCCCGGTGCGGATCCCGGTACCGAGGTCCGGGACAACGCCTGGCGCGAACTGCTGCCCCTGATCGCCTCGGGCAAGCTGGAATTGGTGATCACCGCGACCTATCCGCTCACCGAGGCGGCCGCGGCACACGAGTTCGTGCTCGGCGGACACGCCGGTGGAAAGGTCATCCTGCTGCCCTGATTCAGCGAATTGTCCCGTCTCGGTGACCCGGCTGGCATATGTTGTTGCCCACAACATATCGGTGTGCGGCCGCAATCCAGTGGCTGCCGCTCGGAAGGGTCACCCTGATGAGGACGAAAAGCTCGCTCCTGCCCAAGAATTCACGTCGCCTCTCGCGAACCGGCTGCGTGGCGGTGGCAGTGGCGCTATCGGGCGTACTGACGCTCACCGCCTGCGGATCGAATTCGACCAGCAGCTCCGGATCCACCTCGGCCGCGCCGTCCGGCGGCGGCGCCAATGGCACGGTCGGCGTCATCCTGCCGGAGACCGCCACCTCCGCCCGCTGGGAGTCGTTCGACAAACCCATGCTGGAACAAGCCCTGCAGGCACAGGGTTTCGACGCCGATGTGCAGAACGCGCAGGGCGACGTCCAGAAGTTCAGCACCCTCGCCGACGGCATGATCGCCAAGGGCGTGAAGGTGCTGGTCGTCGCTTCGATCAATAGTGAGGTCGGCAGTGCGGTCGCCGCCAAGGCGAAGAAGGCCGGCATTCCGACCATCGACTACGACCGGCTCAATCTCGGCGGATCCTCCGACTACTACGTCTCTTTCGACAATGTGCGGGTCGGTGAACTCCAGGGCCAGGCGCTGATCACGGCGCTGAAGGACAAGCCGGGCGCGCAGGTGATCGAGATCGAGGGCGCGCCGACCGACAATAATGCGACCCTGTTCCACCAGGGACAGGAGCAGGCGCTCAAGCCGCTCTACGATTCGGGCGCCCTGAAACTGGTGCGCAGCCAGGCCATCGACGGCTGGGACAATCAGACCGGCGGCAATACCTTCGAGCAGATCCTCACCGGCAACGGCGGCAAGGTCGACGGTGTGGTGGCCGCCAATGACGGTCTGGCGGGCGCGGTGATCACCGTGCTGAAAAAGAACGGGCTCAATGGCCATGTGCCGGTGACCGGTCAGGACGCCACCGCCGACGGGCTCAAGGCGGTGCTGCGCGGCGATCAGTACATGACGGTGTTCAAGCCGATCAAGGATGAGGCCGAATCGGCCGCGAAACTCGCTGCGGCACTGGCCAAGGGCGATACCGCCGCGGCGAATGCGCTGGCGCAGGCCGTGAGTCAGGATCCCAAGGGCAATCGTCAGGTGAAATCGGTCCTGCTGCCGCCGCAGACGATCACCCGCAACGAGGTCAAGCAGGTGACGGATTCGGGCTTTGTGAAGGCCTCCGATATCTGCACCGGCGATGTGAAGGCCGCCTGCACCCAACTCGGCATCGCCTGAGCCATGACCGAGCCGCTGCTCCAGATCACCGGGCTGAACAAGAGTTTCGGCCCGGTGCACGTACTGCACGATGTGGATCTGACCGTGCCCGCCGGTGAGGTCACCGCGCTTGTCGGCGACAATGGCGCGGGCAAGACCACCCTGGTGAAATGTGTTGCCGGAATTCATCCTTCGGATTCGGGCGAGGTGCGGTTCCGTGGCGAACCGGTGCATCTGCGCAGTCCCAAGGATGCGGCGGCGCTCGGCATCGAGGTCGTCTACCAGGATCTGGCCCTCGCCGACAATCTCGACATCGTGGCCAATATGTTCCTCGGCCGTGAGCGCGGGAAACCGTGGCTGCTGGACGAGGCGAGCATGGAGGAGGCGGCGCGTACAACCCTGGCCTCGCTGGGAGTGCGCACCGTGAAATCGGTGCGCACGCCGGTCTCGTCGCTGTCCGGCGGACAGCGGCAGACCGTGGCCATCGCCAAAGCCGTGCTGTGGAACAGCAATCTGGTGCTGCTGGACGAACCGACCGCGGCACTGGGCGTGGCACAGACCCGGCAGGTGCTGGACCTGGTGCGGCGGCTCGCCGAACAGGGTCTGGGCGTGGTGCTCATCAGTCACAATCTGGCCGATGTCTTCGAGGTCGCCGACCGGATAGCGGTGCTGTACCTGGGCCGGATGGCCGCGCAGGTGCGCACCGCCGATGTCACCCACAGCCAGGTGGTGGAGCTGATCACCGCCGGACGCTCCGGCGATCTGGGGCTGGCCCGACCGGAAGCGGTGGTGTTGTGAACGAGAAAGCTCCTGATATGAGCAAGGTTTCGGAGCCGGCGGCCCCGTCCGCGGATACGGTGATCACCGATTTCGGGATCGACACTACGACGCGCTCGACGCGAGAGGCGCTGGGGGAGTACCTGGTACGACTCAGGTCCGGCGAGATCGGCTCGCTCCCAGCACTGCTCGGTCTGGTCGCACTGGTCATCCTGTTCTCGGTGCAGTCGGATGTGTTCTTCTCGCTCAACAACATCGCCAATCTGCTGGCGCAGGGTGCGGGACAGACCATCATCGCGATCGGCATCGTGTACGTCCTGCTGATCGGTGAGATCGACCTGTCGGCGGGCACCGCGTCCGGGGTGGCCGGTGCGGTGCTGGCCATGCACTACGTGAAGGACGGAAACCTGCTGACGGGCATGGGTTCCACGGTGTTCTTCCTCTTCAACGGCCTGTTGGTACTGGCGGCGATACTCGCTGCGCTGCTGCGGATCTGGCCGGGTGTGGCGCTGTCACTGCTCGGCGTGCTGATCACGGTCGTCGGGTTCAAGGCGAATCCGTGGGTGGAGATGGTGCTCGCGGTCTGCGTGGGCGCGGCCATCGGCTGCATCACCGGCTTCCTCATAGCCAAGATCGGCATGCCGTCTTTCGTGGTTACCCTGGCGCTGTTCCTGGCCTGGCAGGGCGTGATTCTGCAGCTCATCGGCGAGGGCGGCGTGCTCGGCATCAGCTCCTCGCATGTGCTCGATCAGGTGGCGAATGGGAATCTGTCCACGATCGGCAGTTGGGCGCTGTGCGTGGTGGCGGCCGGAGGCTATGCGGCAATAACGCTGGGCGGCCACGCATTACGCCGCAGAAGGGGACTGGTAGCGCAGCCGACACCGCTGGTGGTGGCGAAAGTAGTGGTGCTCACCGTGCTCGCCGTGGTGGTGACGGCGCTGCTGACCGTCAATCGATCGCCGAGCAAGCTGATCGTCATTTCCGGTGTGCCGTACGTGGTTCCGATCGTGCTGGTGCTACTGGTGGCCGGAACCTTCGTGCTCGAGCGCACCCGATACGGCCGGCACATCTACGCGGTCGGCGGCAATGTGGAGGCGGCGCGGCGGGCGGGCATCAATGTCACCCAGTTGCGGGCAAGCGTTTTCGTCATCTGCTCCTCGTGCGCGGCGGTCGGGGCCATCGTCTACTCGTCGAAGGTCGGCTCGGTCGATCCGCAGGCGGGCGGGCTCAATACCCTGCTGTTCGCGGTGGGTGCGGCGGTGATCGGCGGCACCTCGCTGTTCGGCGGTAAGGGCCGGGTCGCGGACGCGGTGATCGGCGGCGCCGTGCTGGCGGTGGTATCCAATGGTCTGGGTCTGCTGCGCCAGCCCGCTGCCGTCGTCTCCATTGTCACCGGACTGGTATTGCTGCTGGCCGCGACGGTCGACGCGCTGTCGCGGCGGCGGGCGGTGGCACAGCGATGAGCACGCGGGGACGCCGCGATGGACGACGGCGGAGGCGCCAATGGTATTCCTGAGTCCATGACCGTCGCTCGACCGGACGAGGCGCGCCGCTCCAACCGGTCCAGTCTGCTGCGGGCGCTGCACACCGGGGGCCCCGCCACCCGGGCAGCACTCGCGACCGAGTTGGGGCTCAACCGATCCACCATCAAGATGCTGGTCGACGGCTTGGCCGAGGCCGGACTGGTGGAGGAGCGGGTGCCGCGATTGGCGCGAGGTGCGGGGCGGCCGTCGCTGCTGGTGCTGCCGCAGCCGCAGGCGGTGGTGGTGCTGGCGGTGGATGTGCGGGCCGAGCACGCGGGCATTGCCATAGTCGGATTCGGCGGGCAGATCCTGGGGCGCAACAGCTGGAATCTGCATGGGCGGCAACGGGAACCGCAGGAGGTGATCACCCACGTCGCCGAATCGGCGGCGCTACTGGCCGAGGATCTGGGACTCTCTCCGGTGGCGGCCGGGGTGTCGGTGCCGGGGGTGGTGCGCCGCGCCGACGGCCTGGTGCGCAGCTCGGAGAATCTGCGCTGGGCCGAAGTAGCGCTCGGACAGCGCATGACCGCGGTGCTGGATGTGCCCGTCGTAGTCGGCAACGATGCCGAATTCGGTGCTCTCGCAGAGCATTTGCGCGGTGCGGGCCGGGGTGCGGGTGATGCGGTCTTCGTCTCCGCGGATGTCGGTGTCGGTGGCGGCCTCATCGCCCAGGGCGCGCTGCTGCGCGGATCCGCGGGCTATCTCGGCGAAATCGGCCATATGACAGTGCGACCGGGTGGTCGCCCCTGCCACTGCGGTAATGAGGGCTGCTGGGAGACCGAGGTCGGTGAGGCCGCGCTGTGCCGTGCGCTGGGGTTGTCCGAATACGGACCGCGCGGCGCGATCGTCGCGGAATTGCGTGCGCTGCAGGACGATAGCGAGGGCAGGCTCGCCGACTACCTGGACTGGCTGATCCTCGGACTGGTCAATGTGGTGAATATTCTCGGCCCGGAACTGGTGGTCCTCGGAGACCTGTTCACCGCTCTGCCGGATGCGCTGGTGGCGCGCGTCGGCGATCAGGTGCGCCGGCGCAGCATGGTCAGCCGGGCGCACGGCGGGGTGCGCATCGAAAAGTCCCGGCTGGGAGCGGATCTGCAGCTGCTCGGCGCGGCCGAAGCCGCCTTCGAGGGCGTGCTGACGGCTTTGTGAGCCGCCGAAATGCGCGGTGGTGTTGAATTCCAGACATGGAGCGGCTCCCCGAAGACTGGCAGCGCGGACTTGTCATCGTCGCGCACCCCGATGACATCGAATACGGCGCGGCCGCCGCGGTGGCGCGGTGGACGCGGCAGGGCAAGGACATTCGCTACGTGCTGGTCAGCAGTGGTGAGGCGGGCATTGCGGGCCTGCCGCCCGCGGAGTCCGGACCACTGCGCGAAGCCGAGGAGCGCGCGGGCGCGAAGATCGTCGGCGTCACCGAGATCGACTTCCTCGGCTACCCCGACGGCCGCATCGAGGAGAGCCTCGCACTGCGCCGCGATCTGGCCGCCGCCATCCGCCGCCACCGCCCGGAACTGGTGGTGCTGTTCAACTTCGGCGACGTCTGGGCCCGCGGCTACGCCAATAGCGCCGACCACCGCGCCGTCGGCCGCGCCGCCCTCGACGCCGTCTCCGACGCCGGCAACGAATGGATCCACCCGGACCTCGCCGACCTCCCCCCGCACTCTCCCCGCTGGGCCGCCGTCTTCGGCGTAGCCGACGGCAGCCACGCCGTAGATGTCACCGACACCATCGACCTGGCCGTCGAATCCCTGACGGCCCACGCCCGCTACCTCGAAGCCCTCAGCTCCGACCCGGTAGCCACCCAGGCCCGCGCCGTCCTCGACATGGCCGCGGGCCGGAAAGAAGGCTTCCCGGCCGCCCACGCCATCAGCTTCGAGCTCTACCACTTCAGCAACTGAACCCGGTTCGGAGAGCGAGACCGATTCGGCTGGGCCGACTTGCCCGCGGTCGACTTGCCCGCGGTGTAGCGACAGCTCGCGGCGTCGATGGCGGTCTGCCAGGCCGGCGTTGTGAACAGTCGTGTTGGGCCGAGTGCCGTGGTGCGGTTGTTTGCGCGGCATGACCGCGGTGGAATGACTACCCCGATGAACTCGCAGTTCGCGGGTCCGAGGTCTGGTGGGGAAGTGCTGGAGGTGATGTGGCCCCGGCGAATCCGCTGGCTGTCGGCGTGCTTACCAGTGTTCGGGATGTTGGCGGTGGTGGTGACGCTGTGGGGGCGGCGGTGTGACATGGTGGGCTCGTGCGAGTAGCGGTGGTGGCCGGGCCTGATCCGGGACATGCGTTTCCGGCGATCGCGATGTGCCTGCGGTTGCAGGCTGCCGGTGATGATGCGGTGCTGTTCACCAGTCCGCGCTGGTTCGATGCGGCGCGCAAGGCTGGGATCGGGGTGCGGCGGCTGAAGGGGCTGGCGCCGCGGGCCGAGGATGACGATATGGATGCCGGGGCGCGGATCCACCAGCGGGCTGCGCATATTTCTACCGAGATCCTGCCGGAGCTCAGTGCCATGCTGCCGGACATGGTGGTGTCCGATGTGCTCACCGCGGGTGGCGGGATGGCGGCCGAGCGGTTGGGGTTGCCATGGGTGGAGCTGTCGCCGCATCCGCTCTATCTGCCGTCGAAAGCCTTGCCGCCCATCGGAAGTGGTCTGGCACCGGGGGAGGGCGTGCGCGGGCGGGTACGGGATTCGGTGTTGCGCACCATGACCGCGCGCGATATTCGGCGCGGTGGTGTGCAGCGGGAGCAGGCGCGTGCGAGTATCGGCCTGCCCGCGGAGGATCCGGGTCCGGCGGCTCGGCTGATCGCGACCCTGCCGGCGCTCGAGGTGCCGCGCCCGGACTGGCCCGAGGATGCGCACCTGGTCGGGCCGCTGCTGTGGGAGCCGACCGATAAGATCCTGGACCTGCCGCCGGGTGACGAACCCCTGGTCATGGTCGCGCCCTCCACGGCGCACACCGGCATCGCGGATATGGTCGCGACCGTCCTCGCGGGCCTGGAGGGCGCGGGCGTCCGCGTCGCCGTCTCCACTCTCGACACCCCGCCCGTCGGCCTCCCGCCCTGGGCCACAGCAGGTTTGGGCCGTCAGGACGAACTGCTGCGCCATGCCTCCGTCGTCATCGGCGGCGGCGGGCACGGCCTGCTCGCCAAATCCCTGCTGGCGGGCGTACCCATCGTCACCATCCCCGGCGGCGGCGACCAATGGGAACTCGCTAATCGCGCTGTCCGCCAAGGCAGTTCGATCCTGGTACGCCCGCTCACCCCGGAAGCCGTCCGCGACGCCATCAAGCAGATCCTCGACGACCCGGCCTACACCACCGCGGCCAAGTCCGCCGCCGCCGGTGCGGCAGTGGTCTCCGATCCGGTCCAGATCTGTCACGACATAGCCGAGGCGGCCCGCTAGCGACCGGCTCGGCTTCGGTGGTGGGTGGTTGCGCTGAATCAGGTGCCATCCCGGTGCGATCGGCCCCTGTTTCGCGAGTACGGCCGGTCCATCGCGGAATATTGGCGCGATCCTACGGTCGGATCGGCAGCGTTCGAGGTGGAATTCGATGCTGCGCGAAGGTTGTCGGCCTCTGCATGTCAGCCGCGGCGGGACGACGTGTACTGCGGCTTCGCTCTCGTGGCGTAGGCTCGCGGCCGTGCGATTGACGGAATTCCAGGAGCTGTTGCATACCGAATTCGGTACGGCGCGCGGGGATGCGCTGCTCATCGACCATGTATTACCGCGTATCGGGAAGACGGGGGCGCAGGCCATCGATGCCGGGGTGGATCCGCGTGAGGTGTGGCGGGCGCTGTGCTCGGAGTTCGATGTGCCGCGCGGGAGATGGTGACCGGCTAGCTGCCGGGATGCGCCTTCTTGGCGTAGTGCCGGGTCGCCTTGGCCCGATTTCCGCAGGTGGCCATGGAATGCCAGCGGCGGGCGCCGTTCTTCGAGGTGTCGTGGAACCACAGCACGCAGTGCGGATGGTCGCACTGTTTGATGCGGCCGGGCGTGGTGGCCAGCAGGTGCAGGAGATTGTCGGCGGCCAGCCAGGCCGGTAGCCATTCCGGATGCCGGACATCGGGTTCGTCGGCGGGACCGTCGGCGGTCAGCGTGCGGCGGATGCGCCCGTGCTCCAGCACCTTGTTGAGATCATCGATGGATTCACCGCGCACCGTGCGCAGAATGGCCTCGCGGGCGGTGACGACCGCACGCAATGTCGGTTCGTCGGCCACGGCGGTGAGGTTGTTGTCGGCCAGCCACCGGCGCAGTCCGTCCACATCGGTGAGCAGATCCTGCTGTCCCGCGGGAGTCATCCAGCGGGTGTTGAGCAGGTCCACGGCGAGCGGTTCGCCGAGGTGGGGGCGTGAATCGGGCACGCCCGAGGATAACCGTCCAGGACCCGGCATCGGCGGATCACCTCCCTTCTAACCGGTAACAACGAACATGGGGGTTGACAGAGGGAGAGCCCTGACCTTAAATTCTAACCAGTTAACGCAGAAATGACAGTTAAATCTTCCGGAGGGGTCCTCATGACCGCACCAGCACTCGCCACCGGCCACATCGGTCTCAATGTCACAGTTCTGGACCGCTCGGTGGACTTCTACGTCCGCGCCCTCGGGCTGGAGCAGCTCGGTTCGGGCGGCGAAGGCGCGCAGCGCTTCGCCTTCCTGGGCACGGCAGGTCAGCTCCAGCTGACGCTGTGGCAGCAGAGTGACGGTGAATTCTCGACGAAAACACCGGGCCTGCACCATCTTTCATTTCAGGTCGACAGCATCGACAAGGTCCGCGAGGTGGAAACGGTGCTGAAGGAATTGCAGGTGACCTTCGCCCACGACGGTGTTGTCGCGCACGGTGAGGGCTCGGCGTCTGGTGGCATCTTCTTCACCGATCCGGACGGCATCCGGCTCGAGGTATTCGCGCCCACCGGCGCCGAGCGGGCTCCCGCGCCGAGCGGCGCGGCCCCGACGTGTGGGTTCTTCTGAATCGAAATATCTTCGGCTGCTGCGGAATTCGCAGTCGACGCTGACAGGAGTGCACAGTGACCGTCGCCTATCACCCGGGAGAACTGGCCGTCCAGCAGCGGATGGGCCAGGCCGATACCGCGCAGCGGGTCGGGCGGATGATCAGTCCCCACATTCCTGATGCCGCAGCCGATTTCCTGGCCCGGCAGCCGATGGTCGTGGTGGCCGCCACCGATGACGCGGGCCGGCTGTGGGCGAGCCAGCTCACCGGGCTGCCGGGATTCGCGAGGGCGCTCGACGACCGGATCATCGAGATCGACGCGCGCCCGGTACCGGGCGACCCGCTGGCCGAAGCACTGCGCAGCCCAAGGTATCTCGGCATGATCGCGCTGCAACCGCAGCTGCGGCGGCGCATGCGGGTGAACGGCACCGCGGAACCCACCGCGACGGGGCTGCGCGTAATCACCGATCAGGTGTACTCCAACTGCCCGAAATACATCTCTCGCCGCAATGTCGAGCAGTGGTCGGAGAGCGGGCCGGTGGCTGTGCGGCGAGCAGGCGCTCTCGATACCGCGCAACAGCAGGCGATCTCGGCGGCGGACGCCTTCTTCATCGCCTCCGCCGATCCGGACGGCAATGCCGATGCCTCCCATCGCGGCGGCAATCCCGGCTTCCTGCAGGTGCTTTCCCCGATCCACCTGCGCTGGCCGGACTACCGCGGCAACTCCATGTTCATGACCCTGGGCAATATCGCCGCCGACCCGCGCTGCGGACTGCTGGTCCCGGATTGGCGTACCGGTGGCACCTTGCAGCTCACCGGCACCGCCGAAATAACCTGGGAAGAAACCGCATTCACCCCCGGCGCGCAGTGCGCCATCGACTTCACCCTCACCCGGGTGATCGAGATCTCCGGCGCGAGCTCACTGCGCTGGAGTGCGCCCGAACTCTCGCCCGCCAATCCCTGAGAGGATTCCCCTCATGCGTCCCCCACTGCCACCCTTCGATATGGAATCGGCCACGATCAAGGTCCGTGCCGCCGAGAATGCCTGGAACACCCGCGATCCCGAGATCGTCGCGCAGGCGTACACCGAGGATTCGGTGTGGCGCAATCGCGATGAGTTCATCACCGGCCGCGCGGAGATCGTGGAGTTCCTGAAGCGTAAGTGGGCCACCGAAAACGGCTATGCACTGCGCAAGGAACTGTGGGGCACCCGCAACAATCGCATGGCCGTGCGCTTCCAGTACGAGTGGCACGACGACTCCGGGCAGTGGTGGCGCAGTTACGGCAATGAGCTGTGGGAGTTCAGCCCCGAGGGTCTCATGTCCCGGCGTGAGGCCAGTATCAACGACACCCGGATCGAGGAATCCGAGCGGCGCATCTTCGGCCCGCGCAGCGCGGAGGACACAGAGTGGTCGCTACCGCTCGAATAGTACTGAGCCCGCTCGAGTAGGGCTGACACGGAAACAGGGACCCCAGCGTACTTCGAAGCAGGGGCCTCCCAGCATATTTCGCTGCTGGGAGGCCCCTGCCCGGTCTCAGTCGGCGGGTGGGCGCATCGGTCTGCGACAGCACCGCCTGAAGCTGCCTCAGTCGATGAGCACCGCGTCCGCCGGGATTGCCGCGGGTACGTCTACCCGTGCCCGCCGGAACAGGGCGAATGCGGCTACACCGAGGGTCAGTCCGACAGCTGCCGCAACCGTCACCGCGGCGTCGAGCCCACTCACGAAGTCCGACAGCGGCATTCGTCCCGCATCACCGGCGACATCGCGGAATACGGTGCCCAGCACCGCGACTCCCAGTGCGAGCCCCAGTTGCCGTGCCGTATTCACCGCACCGGCGGCGGTTCCGCCCTGCTGCGGTGACACGGCGGCCATGCCGGTCGAGACCAGGGCCGGGGCATTGACGCCGATGCCCGCGCCGATCACCACGAAGCCGGGAACCATGGCGACCCAGGAGGATCCGGTGCCGATCAGGGTCAGCAGGCCGGAGCCCGCGCCGACCACGATCAGGCCCGCGCCGATGGTCCATTCGGGGCGTGCGTCGTGCAGTACCCGGCCGGTGAGCCCGGCGACCAGGAATGCGGTCGCGGCCATGGGCAGCATGGCCAGGCCCGCGTTCAACGGGGTCATGTGCAACTGCTGCTGCAACCACAGCGAGAGCAGCGGCATGGTCGCGAAGGCGGCGAAGGTCTGGCCCGAGGCGCTGAGCAGAGTCGCCCCCAGCGTCCGGTTGCGCAGCAGCGACAGCGGGAACATCGGTGCGGCAACCCGGGATTCGATCATCGCGAAGATCACCACGGCGGCCACGCCGGCCGCCAGCGCCAGCAGTGCGCCGCCATCGCCCCAGCCGTGTTCGCCGCCGCGGATGATGCCGAAGGTCACGCCCGCGGCCGCGAGGGTGAAGGCCAGCATGCCGGGCACATCCACATCACGACCCGGATGCCGCTGCGAAGCGGGAAACACCATGGCGGACAACACGATCGTCACCGCCGCGATGGGCAGGTTCACGAAGAAGATCCAGCGCCAGGACAGCAGATCGGTCAGCACGCCGCCGAGGACCACGCCGATTCCGGCCGCCGCACCCGAGACCGCACCCCAGGTGCCGAAGGCGACGCCACGATCACGCCCGGTGTAAGTGGCGTGCAGCAGCGACAGCGTGGTCGCGAACATCGCCGCGCCGCCGACGCCCTGGAAGATGCGCGCGGCCACCAGCACCGGTGCATTGTCGGCGATGCCGCAGATCAGCGAGGCGATCGCGAACAGCGCGAGTCCGGCCAGATAGACCTGCTTGGCACCTACCCGGTCGGCGAGCGAGCCGAGTGCCAGCAGCAGTGCGGCCAGCGCCAGCGCGTAGCAGTCGACGATCCACTGCAGTCCGGACAGGCCGGTGCCGAGATCGGCGGACATGTCCGGTAGTGCCACATTCACGATGGTCACGTCTATGAGCAGCATCAAGGTGCCGAGGCACGCCGCGAACAGGGGTAGCCATTTCCGCACGGGAACCTCCAAAAGAGAACGAACGATTTCGTCTCCTAGCCTCCGCGATGGTTGGTATATCTACCTAGCAGTGGCGGCAAATCCGCTAGAATCCTCCTATGGAGGATGAATACATCGAAGATTCCGACATGCTCGATGTCCTCGACAAGCAGATCGTGCACGCACTGACCGCCGATGCGCGGATCCCTTTCGCCAGGCTCGGCGCGATCCTCGACATCTCGGAGCAGACCGCCGCGCGCCGGTATCGATCACTGCGCCGCCGCGGCATGATTCACGTTTCCGGGCAGGTGAATTCGGTGCCGCTCGGGCACACCAAATGGCTGCTGCGGATCAGGTCCACGCCCAGCCGCGCGCCGGTGCTGGCCGAAACGCTCGCTCGGGTACCGGATCTCAGCTGGGTTTCCCTGCTCTCCACCGGCTACGAGGTGTTCTGCACCGGCCGGCCGCGCTCGGCCGAGCGCCGAGATGAACTGCTGTTGCGCCTGATTCCCCGCGTCAGCGATGTGCTCGAACTGAGTGTGCACGAATCGATGCGGCAGTTTCCGCTCGCCGATGAGTGGCCACGCTATGGGCGGCTGCTCAGTGCTCGGCAATTGAGCGAACTCGGTCCCCGGCCCAGTCTGTGGGAGCCCTCCGGGCCGGAATCGCCGGTGACGCTCTCCCGCGAGGACGGGATCATGCTGACCATCCTCGGTCGCGACGGCCGCGCGCCCTATGCGCAGATCTCCGCGGCCACCGGGTGGAGCGCGACCCGGGTGGCGCGGCGTATGAGCGAGCTCGTCGAATCGGGGGTGCTGTACTTCGATCTCGACTTCGCCATGGGGGCAATGGGTTACAACGCCCGCGCACTGCTGTGGATGCGGGTGCGCCCGGGGGATCTGGAGAAGGCGGGCCTCACCATTGCCGCCTATTCGGAGGTCGCCTTTCTCTCGGCGATCAGCGGGCCCGCGAATCTCTTCGCCTCCGTGGCCTGTCGCGATACCGCTCATCTGTACCGGTTCGTCACCGAGCGGCTCGGCTCGCTCGAGGGGATCGGCGATGTCGAGGTGACGCCTGCGCTACGGACCTACAAGCAGTCGCAGACGCTGCTCGACGTGCACCGCCCCGGCGTCGTGCCGTCACTATGAGGTGTCCACCCGATGACTTCGAGGTGAGATCCGCGTGTCGGGTGGCGCGTTGCTTGCGTCGAACACCTGTTCGTCTAAGCTCGGCGTCGGAACTTGTCGGTGCCGCCCTCTAACGTGGGCGCCAACCACAGAATGAGACTCACCCGTCGAGAAGGGGACCACGATGGCACCACAGGCATTCGATCGCGACAAGGCACTCGAGTTGGCGTTGGCGCAGATTGAGAAGGGCTTCGGCAAGGGCGCCGTCATGCGCCTGGGCGATGAGACCCGCCAGCCCATCGCCGTGATTCCGACGGGATCCATCGCGCTGGACGTCGCGCTCGGCATCGGCGGTCTGCCGCGCGGCCGCATCGTCGAGGTCTACGGTCCGGAATCCTCCGGTAAGACCACCGTCGCCCTGCACGCGGTGGCGAACGCGCAGGCTCAGGGCGGTGTGGCGGCGTTCATCGACGCCGAGCACGCGCTGGATCCCGATTACGCCAAGAAGCTCGGCGTCGATACCGACGCACTGCTGGTCTCCCAGCCCGACACCGGTGAGCAGGCGCTGGAAATCGCCGACATGCTGGTCCGCTCCGGCGCCATCGACATCATCGTCATCGACTCGGTCGCCGCCCTGGTGCCGCGGGCCGAGATCGAGGGCGAGATGGGTGACAGCCACGTCGGCCTGCAGGCCCGCCTCATGAGCCAGGCGCTGCGCAAGATGACGGGCGCCCTGAACAATTCGGGCACCACCGCCATCTTCATCAACCAGCTGCGCGAGAAGATCGGCGTCATGTTCGGCTCGCCCGAGACCACCACCGGTGGTAAGGCGCTGAAGTTCTACGCCACCATCCGTCTGGACGTCCGCCGCATCGAGACTCTCAAGGACGGCACCGACGCGGTCGGTAACCGCACCCGCGTGAAGGTCGTCAAGAACAAGGTGGCCCCGCCGTTCAAGCAGGCCGAGTTCGACATCCTCTACGGGCACGGCATCTCCAAGGAGGGCTCGCTCATCGATATGGGTGTCGAGCACGGCTTCGTCCGCAAGTCCGGCTCCTGGTACACCTACGAGGGCGATCAGCTCGGCCAGGGCAAGGAGAACGCCCGCAAGTTCCTGCTCGAGAACACCGATGTGCGTGACGAGATCGAGAAGAAGATCAAGGAGAAGCTCGGCATCGGCGCAGTCGTCACCGCCGACGCCGCCGAGGCCCCGGCCGACTTCTAGTCGATGACCGATCGGAACGCCTCCGGGTCCCGGCCCACTTCGCCGGGACCCGAAAGTTCCCGCCTCGACGCGGTGGAACGCCTGCGCCGCCAACTGGATTCACTGGCAGCCCGCGGCCGCACCCCCGCCTCGAAGCGCTACGACTCCGACCCCTGGGCCGCCTCCAGCCGCTGGACCGAGTCCGCCCCACCCGCCCAGCCCAGCACTCCCGAAGAGCCCGCGCCACGAGAAGACTCCCGCATCCGCGAGGAGTTCTCCTCCCGCAGCGCGGCGGACTTCCGCGACGGGTCCAACTCGCGCGACCGGTCCGGTTCTCGTGGCGGATCCGGTTCTCGTGCCGGGTCTGACTCGCACGATAGGTCTGAGTCGCGTGGCGGGTCCGGTCTTCGTGACGAGTCCGAATCGCGTGGTGGGTCCGCGCCGCGCCGCGGGTCCAAGTCTCGCGATGGGTCCAAGTCGCGTGATGGGTTCGGCGATGAGGCCGATTTCTGTGAAGAGCCCGGTGATCGCAGGCAGTCCGCGGGCCGCGGCAGATCGCGCTCTCGCGCCGAGGCTGATTCCGGCATCGGGCCGGATTCCGATGCGGGATTCGACTCCGAAGAGCAGTCGTCACAACGTCGTTCGCCGGATGCCGGTCGGCATCGGCCGGATGGGCAGCGAGAGGAAGCGCCGCCCACTTCGGGCGATGCCGGCCGGTCCATTACCGACCCCGACTCCTACTTCGCGGATGACCGCTCGCGCCGACGCGGGCGATCCAGGAACTCGCGGGACGCGGAAACCGGTATCGGCGAAGCGAATTCCGGCTTCTCCGACGACGAGGAATCCTCGCGCGACCGTCGTCCCCGCCGTGGCCGCGGCCGTCCCGGTGTTGTCGAACCGCTGCCCGGCGGCGGCACCGATGCGCAGGCCAAAGAAATCTGCCTGCGCCTACTCACCGACCGTGCCCGCAGCCGCTTCGAGCTGTCGGATCGCCTGGCCGCCAAGGGTTTCTCCGTCGAGGTGGCGAACCGCGCCCTCGACCGCCTCACCGAGGTCGGCCTGGTAGACGACGCCGCCTTCGCCCAGCAGTGGGTCTACTCCCGCCACACCTACTCCGGCAAGGGCAAAAAGGTCCTCACCGAGGAACTCCGCCGCAAAGGCATAGCCCCCAACCTCATCGAAGAGTCCCTCTCCACCATCACCCCCGACGACGAGCGCGCCCGAGCCATAGACCTGGTAGCCCGCAAAGCCCGCACCCTCCCCGCCGGCCTGCCCCGAGACAAGGCCACCAGCCGCCTGGTAGGCATGCTCGCCCGCAAAGGCTACGACCCCTCCACCGCCTACTCGGTAGTCTCCGCCGAACTCTCCACAGCCGCCTTCCCCGAACCCCGCGGGCAGGAAAAACCCCGCCGACTCGCGAGGCCGAACCGCCCACAAACTCGCACCACCAGCGACTCGGACGACGGCGCCCCCACCCACGATTCGAACCCATCGCCAGACCTCGCCTCGGACGATGCAGACCCCTCGGCAACCTCAGCTGCCGATGATCAGGAAGCCGCCGCCGCCCTGATCCGCCGCAAAATCCGCTCCCTCCCCCCAAACCTCGACCGCGACAAAGCAACCCGCCGCCTCGTAGCCATGCTCGCCCGCCGCGGCTACACCCCCTCCACCGCCTACTCCGTAGTAAAACAAGAGCTCGCAGCCGCCAACTTCGTGTAGCCAAATTCCGCGAGAGCCACTGGCAGCCGGAACCAAGCAGCGCGTGACCATCCCCACCCCGCACAGCTCACGCCACCAGCAACGCGCGAACTCCCGGCGTCGGCCCTCTCTCATCGAGCAGGAACTGACGGCAGAGTCTTCTCGCACAACGCCGCCACCAGTTCCTGATGATCTTGACCATCGAGAGGGCTCTCAGGTGGCCTTCCACGTGTCGCCACCACCAGTGCCCTCTCGATGCAATGGGCGACTGTCTGCGGCTAATTCTGTTGTGGTGCGGCTGGATTCTATATATGAGTGGGTTGTGCAGCAGTTGCTAACGCTGGCGGGGGTCGTGCTCGGTGCGGGGGCGACGTTCGTGGTGACGATGATGAACGAGCGGGCGAAGTGGCGGAGGGGGCAGGACACTCGGTGGGATGACAAGCGGCTTGCCGCCTACAGCGAGTACGCGAATTCGCTGAAACAGTATGTGCAGGTTTCGTATCGACTGGCAGCAGCGCGCGATTACCCTGCGGTGGCGCTGCCGATCGATATCGATACGGGTATGCGGCTATTGGCTGAGGCGGAAGCGGACAAGACCGTCAAGTGGGAAACCGTTCTGCTGCTGGGGTCTCCAGAAGCGGTGGCTGCGGCACGCAGTTGGAACCGGGCGGCATGGGAGCTCGGCTGGCCGGCGCGGGGGCATGCCATCGAGCATGCGGAATACGTTCGCCTGTACTCCGAAATGGGGCGAAGGAGAAACGAATTCTATGAGTGCGCTCGTGCGGATCTCGGTGTGCGGAGCGGAACTCTCCCGCCTGGCGATCGGCCGTGGCTGCCCCCGGCTGTTGCTGAGCAAACGGCTTGATGGGTGGACGATGCGGCGCCAGGATTGCCCATGTGGTTGATGATTTGGCAGCGGCGTTCGGGGCGTATCCCCGCAAGGCGGTGCTGGATCGGTGCCCGCACTGTGGGCCGCCGGTGCGGGTGGATGAGTGTGATCTGTTCTGGCTCACCATCAAGCTCGGCAATACGGTCGGTGGGCGTCAGGATGTGAAGGCGCTGCTACCGATGTTGTTCGAGCGATTGATTACCTCGGATGAGCTGGATGCCGGGATTGTTTTGGGGAAGTTGGGGCAGGAGCAGTGGGGGAGTTGGCCGTTGGGGGAGCAGCGGGCGGTTGAAGAGTTTCTGGATGCGGTGTGGCATCGGGTGCTGGGTGAGTTTCCGGCTCGGGTCGGAGTGTTCACGGGCGCACGGGAGTTCCTCGATGGGGTGGCGTCGGCGGGGATCGGCCCGGCGCGGTATCTGGTCGCGTGGGAGAACATTGCCGGTTGCTCGGCGGACCGCCATCTGGCCGCGCTGGTGAACGAGATGGTTCGGATATCGGACTCGAAGGATGCGATAGCCGCGTGGGTCCGGCGAGAAGCTGTGCGGGAGAGGTTGTTCCGGGCCTACGAGCGCGATCACGCGGCTGCATGGGCGGATGACTTCGCGCGAGCGTATGACCTCGCGTGCCTGTTGTGAAGCGCGGCGCTGTGGCAGGGTGGTGAAAGCTGGCGGCTCAGTGGACTATTCGGCCGCGGAGACGGGCCACGGCGGGGCCACGGCGGGGGTGGCGGGTGCCGGCTGGGCTCACAGGGCGAGGGGTGGCCACGCGGGGGAGGGGGAGGCGTGGAGAGGATGCGGGCTCGCGGCGGAGGGCGTTGGCCAGGCGGGTGCGGGCGTCTTGCATCAGCAACGTGCCCAGGGCTGCGGCGAGGGCGGTGCAGAGAGCCGCGAGGGGGGTGAGGACCGCGACCGTGATCAGGCCGAGGAGGAATTGTCTTCGGGCTCTGTCCTCTTCGCTCATATAGAGCAGTATGCGAGGAAAGATTGCCGGTTGTCCGAGGCTCGGGGACATTGGCCCCAACTCGGAGCTGACGTGAGCTGCAACATGCCCCAGCCCCCGGGGTAGCGGCGCACCGGCCCCAGTACGAGCGATGCGCGAGCGGGGAGAGCGGGTGCACGAGTCTCGGGTGCGACGGTGCACGGGTGAGGGCGGACAGTCGTTCGGGGAGAACGAGATGTGCCTCAGTGGCATTCGGCAGGGGCTGGGCATGAGGAACTGCGGAGCGGGATGTGCCCCAGCCCGGGAATCACACTCCCCCCCGGGCTGAGGCACGGGGAGCTAGGGGCGGGTTGCGCCGGTCAGGTCCATGCCCGGTGCGCCGGTGGTGATGTTGGCGCTCACTACGGTCGATCCGCGTTTGCGGGTGCGCAGCCAGCGTTCGAGCTGGGTGGCTACGACGCTGAGGGTGTAGTTGAGGGTGATCATGATGGCGGCGATCACCAGTAGGGCGGGGACGGTGTTCTGTTCGGCGGCACCGAGTTGTTTGCCGGCGCGGACCACTTCCACGAACGTGATCTGGTAGCCCAGCGCCGAATCCTTCAGTGCCACCACCATTTGCGAGACCAGCGCGGGCAGCATGGCGGTAATGGCCTGGGGGAGCAGGATTACGCGCATGACCTGGTTCTTGCGCAGGCCCAGCGCGACGGCCGCCTCGGACTGCCCCTTCGGCAGCGAGCGAATGCCCGAGCGCACGATCTCGGCGATGACCGACCCGTTGTAGATGGTCAGCGCGGTCACCACCGCCGCCAGCGCCAGCTGATCGGAGGGGAAGAGGTTCTTGGTCGAGAACAGTGCGAACAGGAAGATCATCAGGATCAGCACGGGGATGGCCCGCGCGATCTCGACCACGGCGCCCGCGACCACCCGCACGATCCGATGCTCGGACAGGCGCAGAATGCCGAACACCATGCCGATCACCAGTGCGAAGACGATCGACAGCACCGCCGCCTCGATGGTCCCGCGCAGACCCGGCAGCAGGTACGTGGACCAGATCTGCCCGTCCACGAACGGTTTCCACTTGGCGGCCTCGAACTGGCCCTTGCTGTCGAGGGCGTGCAGCACGAACCAGGCGGCCGCGGCCAGCACCACCACCACGCCGACCGAGTACAGCCGGTAGCGCAGCCGGGCCTTGGGCCCCGGGGCGTCGTAGAGGACCGAAGCCGAGCTCATCGGGCTACCTCGTATCGTTTGGCCAGCCAGCCGAAGAGCAGGCCGGTGGGCAGGGTGAGGACGACGAAGCCGAGCGCGAAGATCGCGCCGATGGCCAGCGGAGCGGCCTCGTTCTCGTTCATGGTGTCCATGAGCAGCGCGGCCTCCCCGACACCGATCACCGATGCGACGGTCGAATTCTTGGTGAGCGCGATGAACACGCTGCCCAGCGGCGCGATGACGGCGCGAAAAGCCTGCGGCAGCACCACGAGTCGCAGATTCTGCAGGAAGGTGAAGCCCAGCGAGCGCCCCGCCTCCGACTGCCCCAGCGATACCGTATTGATGCCGGCGCGCAGCGATTCGCAGACGAAAGCCGCTGTGTACACACTCAATCCGAGAACGGCGAACCGGAAGTTGTTTTCCGCCAAATCATTCGGCCCGGCCGGCGCCAGTTTCACACCGAGCGTGGTGTACAGCCCGATCGAGCAGAAGATGATGATCAGCGTCAGCGGCGTATTGCGAAAGGTATTCACGTACGCCGTGCCGAGCCAGCGGGCGACCGGCATCGGCGACACCCGCATGGCGGCGATGATCGTGCCGAGAATCAGCGCCAGCACCGCGGAATACGCCGTCAGTTTGATGGTCACCCAGAACGAATCCAGCAGCTGGGTCTGATATTTCGAGATCAAGTCGAACACGGCGTCCGCGCCCCTCCGATCGCAGTAACTCTGAGTGCAGTAACTACTGAAAGCCGAAGCGTGCCGGGCGAATCACCGCCCGGCACGCGATATCAACTCAGTACCGATCGACCTGCGGCGGCGCGGGAACCTGGAATCCGGTTCCGGCGAAGTTCTTTTCGAGCGCCGTCTTCCACGCACCGGTGGAGATCATGGCGTCGATTGCGTCATTGATCTTGGTGCGGGATTCGGTATCGCCCTTCTTGACGCCGATGCCGTACTTCTCGACGGTGAACGGCGCGCCGACCACCTTCAGCGCACCCGGATTCTGCGCCGCATAACCGCGCAGAATCACATCATCGGTGGTGACAGCATCCACCGAACCGGACTTGAGCGCCTCCACACACAGCGAGTAGGTGTCGTACTCCTGCAGCTGAACTTCCTTGGCGTACTTGTCCTTCACATTCTGCGCCGGGGTCGAGCCCTTCACCGAGCACAGCTTCTTATTGCCGTTCAGCGAGTCCGCGCCGGTGATATCGGTATTGTCCGCACGCACCAGCAGCGACTGCCCGGTCAGCAGATAGGGCCCCGCGAAATCGACCTTCTCCTTGCGCGTATCGGTGATCGAGTAGGTGGCGGCGATGAAATCGACCTGCCCGTTCTGGATCAGCGTTTCGCGCTGCGCGGACGGCGCCTCCTTGAACGTGATGTTCTCCGGCTTCACGCCCATCTTGTCGGCGACGAACTTGGCCACATCCACATCGAAGCCGCTGAACGAGCCGTCCTTATTGTGCAGGCCCAGACCCGGCTGATCGTATTTGATTCCGACGGTGAGCTTTCCGTCGGCGGCGTGCTGACTGGCGGTCTTATCGCTGCCGCCACCACATCCGGTGGCGACGACCGCCAGGGCAACCGCCCCGGCGGCAACCTTGAGCACGTTATTGAGCCTCATCGAAAATCCTATTCTGTAGGGAGAGCAGGTCAGTGGCTGAGGATCTTGCCGAGGAAATCCCTGGCGCGTTCCGATTTCGGTGCGGTGAAGAATGATTCGGGCTCGGTGTCCTCGACGATCTGCCCGTCGGCCATGAACAGCACCCGATTGCCGGCCCGGCGCGCGAACCCCATTTCGTGGGTGACCACCACCATGGTCATGCCGTCCTTGGCGAGCTGCACCATCACATCCAGGACCTCCGACACCATTTCCGGGTCGAGTGCGGAGGTCGGCTCGTCGAACAGCATCACCTTGGGATCCATGGCGAGCGCCCGCGCGATGGCAACACGCTGCTGCTGTCCGCCGGACAGCTGCGCCGGATACTTGTCCGCCTGTTCGGCGATGCCCACCCGCTCCAGCAATTCCATGGCGCGGGCGCGGGCGGTCGTCTTGTCCAGGCCGCGCACCTTCACCGGCGCCAGCATGACGTTTTCGACAATCGTCTTGTGCGCGAACAGATTGAAGGACTGGAACACCATGCCGACATCGGCCCGCAGCTTGGCCAGGGCCTTGCCCTCATCGGGCAGCCGCACCCCGTCGATGGCGACCTCACCGGAGTCGATCGTCTCCAATCGATTGATGGTGCGGCACAGGGTCGACTTGCCGGAACCGGAGGGTCCCACCACGATCACGACCTGCCCGGCGGGCACTTCGAGATTGATGTCACGCAGCACGTGCAGCGAGCCGAAGTGCTTGTCCACACTCCGCATCGAAATCATCGGCGCGGACTTGCTGACGGATACAGGCGCGTCGGTCATGAATTGTGACCTTAGAGGCACTGTGCCCGAAATGCTCGTCTTTGGTTCCAGCATCGGTACCTTGCGCCGAGTCGACACCCGCCCGTAACCCCGGCTGGGCAGCGATTACCCTGGTTGGGTGAATTCGTTGGGGCAGGTTTCAGCACGTGGCGCGGTAGCCGAGCGCGATAGCGAGCAGGAAGCGCGAACCTATGAGGTGCGCACGCACGGCTGCCAGATGAACGTGCACGATTCCGAACGCCTTTCCGGACTGCTCGAAGACGCCGGATATGTGCAGGCCAACCCCGGTGTGATCGCGGATCTGGTGGTCTTCAACACCTGTGCGGTGCGCGAGAACGCCGACAACAAGCTGTACGGCACGCTCAGCCATCTCGCGCCGATCAAGGCCGAGCGCCCCGGCATGCAGATCGCGGTCGGCGGCTGTCTCGCGCAGAAGGACCGCGACACCGTCGTCAAGAAGGCGCCGTACGTGGATGTGGTGTTCGGCACCCACAACATCGGCTCGCTGCCGGTGCTGCTGGAGCGGGCCCGCCACAATGAAGAAGCCCAGGTCGAGATTATCGAATCCCTGGAAGCCTTCCCCTCCACGCTGCCCGCCAAGCGCGAATCCGCGTACGCCGGCTGGGTGTCGATCTCGGTGGGCTGCAACAACACCTGCACCTTCTGCATCGTCCCGGCCCTGCGCGGCAAGGAGGTCGACCGCCGCCCCGGTGATGTGCTCGCCGAGGTGCAGGCGCTGGTCGACCAGGGTGTGCTCGAGGTGACCCTGCTGGGTCAGAACGTCAATTCCTACGGTGTCTCCTTCGCCGACCCGAACGAGGAGCGCGACCGCGGCGCCTTCGCCAAACTGCTGCGCGCCTGCGGCACGATCGAGGGCCTGGAGCGGGTGCGCTTCACCTCCCCGCATCCGGCCGAATTCACCGATGACGTCATCGAGGCCATGGCCGCCACCCCGAATGTCTGCCCGCAGCTGCACATGCCGCTGCAATCGGGCTCCGACCGGGTGCTCAAGGCCATGAAGCGGTCGTACCGCAGCGCCAAATTCCTCGGCATCATCGACAAGGTGCGTGCCGCCATGCCGCACGCCGCCATCACCACCGACATTATTGTGGGCTTCCCCGGCGAGACCGAGGAGGACTTCCAGGCGACCCTGGATGTGGTGCGGCAGGCGCGGTTCACCAGCGCCTTCACCTTCCAGTACTCCATCCGCCCCGGCACTCCCGCCGCGGATATGCCCGATCAGCTGCCGAAGGAAGTCGTGCAGGAGCGCTATATGCGACTCATCGAACTGCAGGAGCAGGTCTCCCTCGAAGGCAATCAGGCGATGGTCGGCACCACGGTCGAGCTGCTGGTCGCCGAGGGCGCGGGCAAGAAGAACGCGGCCACCGCGCGCATGAGCGGTCGCGCCCGGGACGGCCGTCTGGTGCACTTCCGCCCGACGGCGGACCTGCCCGCGGGTGCGGAGATTCGCCCTGGCGACATCATCACCGTCGAGATCACCGGTGCCGCCCCGCACCATCTGATCGCCGACGCCCCCGTGCAGACCCACCGCCGCACCCGCGCCGGTGACGCGCACGAGCTGGGCATCACCCCGAAGACCGCACCCATCGGCGTCGGCCTCGGCCTGCCGCAGATCGGCGCGCCGATCGTGGTGGAAACCGCCGCGGCGGGCTGCGGTTCCGAGTGTGGAGCCTGACGGGTCGAGTGCGGTCGGTGGTCCGCAATCACGCGGTCGATCGGCAGCGCCCCGCGGTCAATCCGACACCGCGTAGTAGGGCGGATCGGTGCGGGAGCATGATGGGTCGACACCCCTCCAGGACGACTCAGGATCACAGCGTATGACCGAGCATCAGCCCACCGGCCCCGACGAGGCTCGCGAGCCGAGCGACGCGCGACCGGAAGATCAAGCCGCACAGCCCGATTCGGCGTCGACACCGGCGCCCGAAGCGAACGAGGAGAGCATGAAGCCGGCCGAGAACAGTCAGGACTTCGAGCAGTTCCGGGACGACCTCGAAGCGGTGGAGCGCAAGATCGCGGGCGAGATCGATCCGGGCGTGCGCGCCATGGTGGTCGCCGGTGCGGTGTTCGTGCTGCTGCTCTCGATGGTGCTGCCGCATGCCGGTCATGCCCGCGGCTTCGACGTCATCATGTACGACGCCGCCGCCAAGGCCGAGCACATCGGGCTGCCGTCCCGCGTTTTCGAATGGTTCGTGCTGGTCTTCGGCATCGGCTTCTCACTGCTCGCCCTGATGACCCGCCGCTGGGCACTGGCCTGGATCGCGGTCGCCGGGTCCGCCGTCGGCAGTGTGTTCGGCGTCTTCTCCATCTGGCATCGCAACACCCCGGGCCTGAACAACTATCACGGTGCGGGACCCGGCTTCGGCCTGATCCTGTCCGCCATCGCCATTGTGGTGCTGACCTTCCACTGGGTGCGCGTGGTGTGGGGCCGCACCTCCGTGCACCTGGCCGCCGAGGAGCAGCGCCGCCTGGCCGCCGCCGCAGCCGAGGAAGCCAGTCGCCGCCGCCTGTTCGGCGAATAAGCGAACAAAAGGCCCGGCGGTCACCGAATTCGGTGACCGCCGGGCCTTTTTCGTGCGCTACCCAGTTTTCGTGTGCTTCTCAGAGCGGCTCGGCCATGGTTTCCGGTCGATACGCCAGACCGGCGAACATGGCCGCGATGCCGACGACCACCATGTAGATCCAGCCCGCCCGGAATTCCCCCAGGGTCCGCTGCGTGCCCTCGCCGAGTATCGCCATGAGGATCGCGACGCCGAGCGCCGAAGCGGTCTGCCGCGCCATCATGAGGGTCCCCGACCCCAGCGAGATCTGATCGGCGGGCAGCAGCGCCGCGGATCCGAACAGCGGCGGCTGCAGCAGTGCGGTGCTGGCTCCGGCGAGCACACTGCCGGGCAGTATGACCAGCGCATACGAATCGGTGAACCCACTGCTCACCACCCACCACGCGCAGCCCACCGCCAGACTCGCACCACCCAGTGCGGCCGAGGCGCGAGCCCCGACCCAGGCGATGAAGCGCCCGGAGAACGGTGAGAGCACCAGGCAGCTGATCGGCATGGGCGCGACGCCGAGGCTGGCCTCCAGCACCGAGTAGTGCCAGTGCTCGGTCAGGAACAGTGTCGCCTCCAGAATCATGGCGGCGAAAGCCAGGTAGTAGCAGAACACTCCGAAGGTGGCGGTGCGGAAAAGCTTGTGCCGCAAGACGACCGGACTCACCACCGGATCCGGATGGTGCTGCACGTGCCAGGCGAACCAACCCGTCAGCACGACGGCGGCAGCGAGACAGCCGAGCGTGGCCGGACCGGTGTACCCCCAGGTGGAGGCCTGTACGAACACCGTCGTGAAGCCCGCGGTCGCGCCGAGAATCAACAGCGCGCCGAGCAGATCCAGCCGTCGCTCGGCGTGCAGCTTGATATCGGGCAGCACCACCATGCCGAGAATGAAGGCCACCAGCGTGAATGGCACATTCAGGAAGAAGATCCAGCGCCACCCGGCCTGGAGGAGCAGGCCGCCCAGCACCGGTCCGCTGGCCGCACCGGCGGCCGCGATGGCGGTCCAGATGCCCATGACGGTGGCGTGTTCCCGGCGCGGGAAGCTGGGGAGCACCAGCCCCAGGCCGGTCGGCACCAGGAGTGCGGCGGCCGCGGCCTGCACCACCCGTGCCGCGATGAGCGTCCCCAGTGTGGGGGCGAAACCGCAGGCGATCGAGGCGAGCCCGAAAAGTGCTATGCCGATGAGGAATCCGCGCTTGCGGCCGGTGTCGTCGGCCAGTCGCCCGGCCGGTACGAGCAGCGCCGCCATCACGATGGTGTAGGCGTTCAGCGTCCACGACACCGCGCTGGTGGAGGTCCCGAAGGTCGCCTGCAGGGTCGGGAAGGCGACGGTCACCGCGAAAAGGTCGAGGATGGCGAGGAATTGGGCAATGCCGGCGATGGCCAGGATCTGCCACCGCCGGGAGTTCGGCGCATCCTGCGGTTGCTGCCGCAGCGCTGCTTCCCGTTCGGTCGTTGTCGTCATGATTCGACTATGCGACCTGGGGATTCCCGCGAACAGTGGCAGGAATGCCATGATGCGCTAGGATTCTGACATGGACCAGAACGGCTCCGGAACCCGAACCGCCCCCGGCACGCTCGCGGTCGCCGTGGCGCCGGGTATGCCGATTTTCGAGGTAGCCATTCCCTATCAGGTGTTCTACGAGCCGCCGCTGGGCGTCGATCCGGACTCCTGGTATCGCTTCCAGCTCTGCGGCCCGTGTGGCACCCGGTCGGCGGAACTGCGCGATCCGTTCGTGGCATTGACCGATCACGATTACGACGATCTGGTCCGCGCGGATACCGTCATCGTCCCGTCCGTGCCGAATGTGCGCGAGGACCCGCCCGCCGATCTGGTGGAGGCCGTTCGCGCGGCCTACGAGGCCGGCGCCCGCGTCGCCTCGCTGTGCACCGGAGCGTTCGTCCTGGCGGCCGCGGGGCTGCTCGACGGGCGGCGCATGACCACGCACTGGCGGCATATCAGCGCGCTCTCCGAACGCTTTCCGCACCTCGAGGTCGATCCGTCGGTGCTCTATATCGACGATGGCCGCATTCTCACCAGTGCGGGCACCATGGCGGGAATGGACCTGTGCATCCACCTGATTCGCAAGGATCTGGGTTCGGGGGCCGCCAATGCCGCCGCCCGCTATCTGGTGGTGCCGCCGCACCGGGCGGGCGGCCAAGCGCAGTATCTGGAATCGCCGGTCCCGGTCTACCCCGACGACAGCGGCCTGTCGGCCACGCTGCAGTGGGCCATTCACCGCCTGGATCAGCCGCTCACCGTCTCGGATCTGGCCAAGCACGCCAATACCAGCGAACGTACCCTCGCCCGCCGTTTCCATGCCGAACTGGGCGGCACCCCGCTGCAGTGGCTGCTCACCCAGCGGCTGATCCGGGCCCGGGAACTGCTGGAGGCCAGTGACTTTCCCGTCGACGCCGTGGCCGAACGCTGCGGTCTCGGCACCGCCGCCAACCTGCGCGCGCATTTCGGCCGCGAGGTGGGTGTCTCACCGAGTGAGTACCGCCGCTCTCATCGCGCCAGCAGGCATGAGGTCGTCACCGGTTGAGATCGGTTGCGTCGCTGAGAGAGTCGGCCAGGATGTAATCGGCCAGCAGCCCGTACCTGTCAGGATCGATGCCGTCGTCCAGCGGCACCGCCACGGCGACCGTGCCCTCCTCCTCGCCGACGAACAGGGCCGGATCATTGCAGTCCGCGAAACCGATCGCATCCAGACCCGCCTGTGCCGCTCCGCCGCACCAACCATGATCGGCGACAACAAGATCCGGCATCTGTGCGCCGGTGTGCGCCAGCTCCGCGAGCACGATCTGCACCGGCTCGGCCGAGTGCGTATGGATCGGGCCGCCCGGATCGTGCAGCGTCGCGACCCCCAGAAAGAAGTCGACCTCCAGCCGCTGCATGCCGTACCGCGTCTCACCGTTGTAGCCAAGTCCCGCACCGGCATTCACCACCGTGCCGCCCGCCTCCTCCAGCGCCGCGGCCAGTAGCTGATAGAACGGCCCCAGCGTGCGCGGATGCCCGGTCGCGAACAGCACCCGCTGCCGATCCCGCAGCGCCACCCGGAATCTCGCGGCATACCGGTCCAGCGCCGCGGCCGTCAGCTCCGGATCGATGGTGTCCACCCCCCGCCGAAAATTCAGTCGCGGACTCACCCCCACCTTTCGCGCCATCAACTCCAGCACCGCATCCGCGGTCCACTGCGGCCCCGGATCCAGCCCGAACAAATAATCCGGATCCCGATGCGCCAGCAGCAGATAATGCAGCAGATTGTTCTCCCGAGGCGTGGCCACCCGCCCCGCCATTCCGGTCGCCAGCAGATGCGCGATAAGTGCTTCCCGGTTCGGTGCCATTCCGCGAGCCTAGCGCCGCTCCCCAACCAGCGCTGGTTTCATTTGCCCCCCAAGGGAATCCACCTGCCCCGCCGACCGGTGGGAACGCGCATCGCGCCGCCGCCAGTCGTCTCGCGCTGGATGCTAGCCCCTCCGATGACATCGACGAGGGAGCTCGCCGCGCTGGCCGCAGGGGCGCAGCCGAGCAGTGCCGGCGCTCGCGCCAGGCCGACAGCGCGCGCTTGCGTCCCTGGCCGTCAAAGGAAATGCCTGCCCCGTCATCCCGGCATGCTTTTGGCCGGGATCCAACACCGGCTGCGCTCCAACAGGTTTCTGTGGATCCCGGCCAAAAGCGCGCCGGGATGACGAGGGGCTTTGACTCGCCGGGATGACGAGGAGCTTGCACCCGCCGGGATGACGAGGGGCTTTGACTCGCCGGGATGCCGAGGAGCTTGCACCCGCCTGGATGACGAGGGGCTTTGACTCGCCGGGATGCCGAGGGGCTTGGACTCGCCGGGATGACGAAGGGCTTCGACCCGCCGTGATTGCGAGGAGCTTGGACCCGCTCGTATGACGGGTGCTTCTCGCCGGGCAGGCCGACGAAACCGCCCGGGTTGCCGAGGGCGTCGAGCCGCGCGAACCGACGAAAAGGGCCTGGGCCGACCGTATTCGGTCGCCCAGGCCCTTCTCGTGGTTGTGCTCAGCGCTGGCTGACGGCGCCTTCGGCGGCTTCGGCCCATTCGCGCCACTGCTTGGCCTGTTCCAGGGCCTTTTCGGCATCGCGGGTCTTGCCTGCGGCCTGGGCTTTTGCGGCCTGTTCCTCGAATTGGGCTACGCGCTCGCGGAATTGGGCGGCACGGGCCATGGCTTCGGGGTCCGAGCGGCGCCACTGGGCGTCCACGGCGTCGCGGACGCGCTTTTCGACGGCACGCAGGCGGGCCTCGAGATCGTGGATGCGCTCGCGCGGGACCTTGCCGATGGCGTCCCACTTCTCCTGCAGATCGCGCAGGGAAGCGCGGGCGGCGTCCAGATGCGTTTCGGGATCGAGCCTTTCGTAGTGCAGCAGCAGCTCTTCCTTGGCTGTCGCATTGTCCTCGAATTCGGCATCACGCTCGGAGGCGGCAGAATTGCGGGCCGCGAAGAACACGTCCTGTGCGGCCTTGAAGCGCTTCCACAGCTGCTCGTCCGCCTCGCGGGGGGCGCGGCCGGCGGCCTTCCACTCGGCCAGCAGATCTCGGAAGACGGCGGCGGTGCCGGCCCAGTCGGTGGAACTGGAGAGCTCCTCGGCCCGGACGCACAGCCCTTCCTTGTGGGTCTTGGCGGACGCGCGCTCACGATCGAGTTCGGCGAAGTGCGCGCCCCGGCGGCGGTTGAATGCCTCGCGCGCCTTGGAGAAGCGCCGCCACAGCGCATCGTCGACCTTGCGATCCACGCCGCGAATGGTCTTCCACTCGTCGAGGATCTCGCGCAGCCGATCGCCCGCGACCTTCCACTGAGTGGATTCGGCGGCGATCTGCTCGGCTTCGGCGGCCAGCGCCTCTTTGCGCTCGGTTTGCTCGTGCCGGGAGCGGTCCTTCTCCTCCTTGGCGTGTGCGGCTGCCTCGTCGGAGTGCTCGATAATGGCCCGCAGCCGGGTAGTGAGGCCGTCGATATCACCGATGACAGCAGCGGTCGGCAATGTTTCGGCAAGCGCGGTCGCGGCGGCCTTGGTCTTGCGGGCGTCGGTACCGGCCGCGAGCCGGGCCTCCAGCAGTGCCACCTCGGTGGCGATATCGTCGAAGCGGCGGCCGAAGTGGGCCAGGCCCTCGGCGGTATCGCCGGCCTGCCAGGAGCCGACCACCCGCTCGCCCTCGATGGTCTTGACCCAGGCGGTGCCGTCCTCGTCGACCCGTCCCCACTGGCTGGGGTCGCTCACGGCGGGGACCACCACCGGATGCGGATGCGGAGTCGCCGCGCCGGGAGTGGGCTTGACGGCGTGTGGTTTCGGGGCTTCCGGCTTGCGCGGCCCGGGCCCCGGACGGGGACCGGCGACAGTGGCCGGTGACGGTCGAGCGGCGGCGCCGGGCACAGGCGTCGGGGCCGACTCCGGTTGGGTAGCCTTTTCGTTTCCGCTGTTCTCGGTCATCGCTCCTCGTCCCTGCCGCGCGTCACGGCTGCCTGGTTACGCCCTAGCTCATCTGTCTAGCTGACCCCATTCAACCAGGCTGGGGTGCGAAATGCTGTCTTTGAGGCCACCTGGGTGGCGCGGCGACCCGGGCGGGGTGGGGCTGGTGAGGCACGGTAGCGCTACGGTTGACGGCGTGTTCTGTGTTGCGTCGCTGGTTCCCTCACCGCCCGCCCTGGTGCCCGAACTCGGGGGCGCGGCGGGCGCAGCGACCGATGGTGAACCCGCTGTGCTGCGCAGGGCTGTTTTGTCCGCCGCGGGAGCGCTTGCCGAGCAGGTCTCGCGCTGGATCGTGGTCGGTGCGGCCGAGTCCGATCTGGTACTGGGCCCGGAGACGGCGGGCACGTTCCGGGGCTACGGCGTCGATGTGCGGGTGGGTTTGTCAAGGGCCGTGGCATCGACGACGGCGGACCCGGCGCTGCCGCTGGCGATGCTGATCGGTGGCTGGCTCCGCGAACAGGTCGCTCCTGAAGCGTCGGCACAGGCTCGCCTGATCGCCGCCGGCAGCACGCCCGCGGAGTGTGCGGCCTTCGGCGCCCGGCTGCGCGCCGAGCTCGATGCCGAGACCGACCGGTATGGCGTCCTGGTCGTCGGCGACGGTGCGGCAACCATGTCCACCACAGCCCCCCGATACCTCGATACGCGCGCGGAAGCGGTGCAGGCGGATATCGATCGAGCGCTCACGGCGGGGGACCGGGCCGCACTGGCCGCCCTCGACCCGCAATTGTGCGCCGACCTGGATGTGGCCGGCCGCCCCGCCTACCAGATCCTGGCCGGGCTCTTCAGCGCCGACGACACCGACCCGAAGGTCGAAACCCGCTACGCCGCAGCCCCGTTCGGTGTGGCGTACCACGTGAGCGTCTGGTACCCGGACGGCGTCGCATGATCACCCCCATCGCCGTTGTCGGCCCCACCGCCACCGGAAAATCCGATCTGGCACTGGATCTGGCGGAGCGGCTACACGGCGAGATCGTGAATATCGATGCCATGCAGCTGTATCGGGGCATGGATGTCGGCACCGCGAAACTGCCCGTCGCGGAACGCCGCGGCATTGTGCACCACCAGCTGGACGTTCTCGATATCACCGAGACCGCCACGGTCGCCGCCTACCAGACCGCGGCGCGCGCGGATGTCGAGGCGATTATGGCGCGCGGCCACACACCGGTCATCGTCGGTGGTTCGATGATGTACGTGCAAGCGCTACTGGATGATTGGGACTTCCCGGCCACCGACCCGTCGGTTCGCGCCAAATGGGAAGCCCTGTTGGACGAGCGCGGTGTGGTGGTCGTGCACGAAGCGCTGCGGGCCGCCGATCCGGTCGCCGCCGCCACCATTCTCCCCACCGACGGCCGCCGCATGGTGCGCGCCCTCGAGGTGGTCGAACTGACCGGCAAACCCTTCGCCGCCTCGGCCCCGCAGATCGGTGAACCCCGCTGGGGCACGGTCATTCTGGGCGTGGACCGCGAGACCGCCGAACTCGACGCCCGCATCGAACTGCGCACCGCGGGCATGTTCGAATCCGGTTTGGTCGAGGAGGTGCACACCCTCATCGACCAGGGCCTGCGTGAAGGCCAGACCGCCCGCCGCGCAATCGGTTACGCACAAGTCCTGGACTACCTGGACAACGAATACGACCTGAACGAAGCACAGGAGCGCACCTTCATCGGTACCCGGCGCTATGTCCGGCGACAGCGCTCCTGGTTCCGCCGCGATACGCGGGTGCGATGGGTGAACGGCGCGGATCCCGATCTGGCGGCGACGGCACTGGCGCTCATCGACTCCTCGACCGAGAAGGATGAACAGGAAGTGCGGTAAGTGACCCGTCGCGCGAACGCCCGCAACGCCTCGGTACAGGTGTGGCAGGCGTACCTGAACAATCGCGCCAGCCGGCTTCGGGACAATCGGTTTCTGGTGCACGGTATGCGTCCGATCGCCCAGGCGCTCGAATGTCGTTGGCCGCTGGAGACTCTCGTCTACCGCCTGGGCGGCCCGGAGCCGTCGGCCTGGGCCCGGGAGGTGCTCGATTCCAGCGGTGTGCCGAGCGTCGGACTGGTGCCGGAGGTGATGTCCGAGCTGGCCGAACCCTCGCAGCAGGTGCCGGAACTGGTGGCGGTGGCCATCGCGCGGCGCATGGAGCTCGAGGATTTCGCACCCGGCACACCCGATCACCCGCCGAATGTGGTGGTCATCGACCGCCCGGCCTCGCCCGCGCGCCTGGGTGGGCTCATTCGTTCGGCGGCGGCCTTCGGGGCGGGCGGAGTGATCATTACCGGTACCGGCGCGGACCATTACGATCCGCGCAGCGTGCAGGCGTCCGACGGAGCCCTCTTCGCGGTGCCCGTGCTGCGCGCCTCCGGACCCGCGCAGGTGCTCGCATTCCGGGACCGGCAGCGCCGCCGCGGTATCGCCACCCGTATCGTCGGCAGTGACGATCACGGCGGAATCGCCCTCGACGAGCTCGAATTCGACGGCGGGACCGTGCTGGTCCTCGGCGATGAAAGCGAGACGCTCGGCCCTGCCTGGCAGCAGGCGTGCGACGAGCTGGTGTGCATTCCGTCCGACGGCACGCTCGGTGCGCCGTCGGCGGCGGCGGTGGCCCTGTACGAAATTTCCCGGCAGCGCCGGGCGTTGCGGTGAAAACTTCGGGTCCGGGTGCGGACGACGGTGTGGGTGAGGACGACATGGTGAACGAGAGCGCGGCTGATATCGAATTCAGCAAAGGGCACGGCACTCAGAACGATTTTGTGGTGCTGCCCGATCCGGACGCGTGGCTGGAACTGACCGAGTCGCGTATCGCGGCCCTGTGCGATCGCCAGCGCGGCATCGGCGCGGACGGTGTCCTGCGCGTGGCACGTGCGGGCGCACTCTTCGAGAACGGCACCCTGCCGGTGCTGCCCGAGGGCGTGAGCGCGAGCGACTGGTTCATGGACTACCGCAATGCCGACGGCTCGATCGCCGAGATGTGCGGCAACGGCGTCCGTGTCTTCGCTCACTATCTGGTCGCCACCGGTCTCGAACAGAGCGAAGAGTTCGTGGTCGGCAGCCGCGCGGGCGCACGCCCGGTGGTCGTGCACCACGCCGATCCCGTACATGGTGAGGTCACCGTCGCCATGGGCACGGTTCGCGTGCTCGGTGAGTCGACCGCCACCCTGGCCGGCCGCGAATTCACCGGTCTCGGCATCGACGTCGGCAACCCGCACCTGGCCTGCGTAGATGCCACCCTCACCCATCAGGAACTGGGCGAACTCGACTTCACCCACGCCCCGTCCTTCGACCACACCGTCTTCCCGAAGGGTGTGAACGTGGAAATCCTCACCGCCCTCGGCGTCGCCTCCGACGGTCAGCGCGGTGTGGACATGCGCGTCTTCGAACGCGGCGTAGGCGAAACCCGTTCCTGCGGAACAGGAACCGTCGCCGCGGCCGCCGCCGCCCTGGCCCGCGACGGCTTCGACCTCGCCACCGACTCCGGCCACGTCCAGGTCCACATCCCAGGCGGAACAGTCACCGTGGGCATCGAAAACGGCGCAGCCTGGCTCCGCGGCCCCTCGGTCCTGGTGGCAGCAGGCCGAATAGCCGCCAAATGGTGGCAAGACGCGTAGGGCGCTTTCGGGGGTTCGGGGGCCTGGCCCCCGAATTCTCTTCGGGGGTGTGGGGCGGAGCCCCCACTCTTCCCTCGCGGCGAGAATCGCCGTGAAATAACCGAATGCGCCATTCGGTTGGTCCGTGGGACCATGGAAGGCGTATGAGTAAACAAGAGACGTACGAGTTCACTCCCGCTGAGGAGAACACCGGCGACGCCGAGGCCGAGACCGGTTGGTCCGAGTCCGCGTCGCCGACAGTCGGTGAGATGCAGCTCGACGAGCGCGCCGCTTTGCGCCGCACCGCCGGGCTGTCCACCGAACTCGAGGATGTCACCGAGGTCGAGTACCGGCAGCTGCGCCTGGAGCGTGTGGTGCTGGTCGGCGTCTGGACCGAGGGCAGCACCGCCCAGGTCGACGCACGCATGGCCGAGCTGGCCGCCCTCGCCGAGACCGCCGGTTCGGAGGTGCTCGATTCGCTGATCCAGCGCCGCGATAAACCGGACAAGGCCACCTACATCGGCTCCGGCAAGACCGAGGAGCTGCGGGCCATGGTCCTCGAGACCGGCGCCGATACGGTCATCCTCGACGGTGAACTGAGCCCCGCGCAGCTGACCGCGCTGGAGAAGATCGTCAAGGTGAAGGTCATCGACCGCACCGCCCTGATTCTGGACATCTTCGCCCAGCACGCCACCTCCCGTGAGGGCAAGGCGCAGGTCGCACTGGCGCAGATGCAGTACATGATGCCGCGACTGCGCGGCTGGGGTGAGTCCATGTCCCGGCAGGCCGGTGGTCGTGCCGGCGCCAATGGTGGTGTCGGTACCCGTGGTCCCGGTGAGACCAAGATCGAGACCGACCGGCAGCGCATTCGTGAGCGCATGGCCAAGCTGCGCCGCGAGATTCGCGAGATGAAGACCTCCCGCGATACCAAGCGCGCCCGCCGCGTCGAGAGCGGCGTACCGCAGGTGGCCATTGTCGGCTACACCAATGCGGGCAAGTCGAGCCTGATGAACGCGCTCACCGGCGCCGGACTGCTGGTGCAGGACGCACTGTTCGCGACCCTGGATCCGACCACCCGTCGGGCCGCGCTGGAAGACGGGCGTGAGGTCGTCTTCACCGATACCGTCGGTTTTGTGCGGCATCTGCCCACCCAGCTGGTCGAGGCTTTCCGCTCCACCCTCGAAGAGGTCACCGGCGCGGATCTGCTGCTGCATGTGGTGGACGGCTCCGACCCGCTGCCCGACGGGCAGATCAAGGCGGTGCGCGAGGTCATTGCGGATGTGCTGCGCGATACCAAGACTACGGCGCCGCGAGAACTGCTGGTGGTCAACAAGATCGACGCCCTGGCACCGATGGAGCTGACCGAGCTGCGCGGCTGGCTGCCGGATGCGGTCTTCGTCTCCGCCCAGACCGGCGAGGGCATCGAGACCCTGCGCGCCCAGCTCGCAAATATCCTCGGTGGTCTGGATGTGGAGGTCAGCGTGCTACTGCCCTACACCCGCGGTGATCTGCTCGCCCGTATTCACGCCGACGGTCGCATCATCAACTCCGAGCATGTCGAGTCCGGAACCCGGGTCCGCGCCCGCGTGCCCCAGTTCCTGGCCGCCGTACTCACAGAATTCGTCTCCGCCGGTACGGAGCCGGTCGAAATCGACTGAGCCGCAACGGATCCACTAGGGGTGGACTCACCCGGCCGAGTCGCCTGCGGGGATTTTCGTTAGCATGCTGCTATCGAAATCTCTGCAGGGAGGGATGTCTTGTCTCGAAATGACGCTCGAGAATCCGAGGCTCAGGGGCTCACCGATGGGGCCCCACTACATGTCGCGCTGACCGAGCTGGATCGGCGCGCGATCGAACTTCTGGTGGCGCCGTCGCGGGCCTGGTTCAGCCCGCGCTTCTACGGGCTGGAGAATTTCCCGGCCGAGGGTCCGGTGCTGCTGGTCGGCAACCACACCCTGGCCGGTGGCACGGATGCGCCGGTGCTGGCGCACGAAATCCTCGTCAAACATGACCGGCTGGTGCGGGGCCTGGCCGAGAATGTCCTCATCGATGTGCCGGTGCTGCGAGATGGCTTGCACCGCTTGGGAGTTGTGCGCGGCAATCGGCACAATTGCTATTCGCTGCTGGAGGCGGGCGAGGCGGTGGCGGTATTCCCCGGCGGTGGCCGGGAGGCCATGCGCGGCAAGGGGCAGAAGTACAAGCTGCTGTGGGAGGGGCGAACGGGCTTCGCGCGCATGGCAATCGAGACCGGTGCGCCGATCGTTCCCATCGCCATGGTCGGCGGTGACGATATCTACGACATCGTCTTCGACGGCAACCATCCGGTCATGCGCCCGCTGCGCAAGGCGGTCACGGGTCTGGGTCTGCGCGCGAACCTCACACCGCCGCTGATTCGCGGCCTCGGCCCGACGCTGGTGCCCAAGCCGGAGCGCTTCTACTACGCACTGGGCACGCCGATCGATACCAGCCCGTGGCGTGATGCCCCGGATCTCGAAGCCGCCGCGGTCGAACTGCAGGTGGTGACGCGTAAGGCGCTCGAGGGTGAGCTCGATTTCCTGCTCACCGAGCGGTCTCGCGATCGCGGCCGGCATCTGCTCGGCCGCACCCTCTCCGCCGTCGGTCTCTGACCGCTCGGGCCGTGCTGTCCCCGACCGCTCAGGCCGCCCGGTAGTTTACCGGGGTTCATCTGCTTCGACCGGCGACGTCAAAGGCGACTGTCGCAGTTCGAACCACTTTTCCGGGGTTCGAAGTTAACCCTGATTCGACTTTCTAGTACCGTATGTGGCAGAGCATGTGCCGATGTGGTCACTCAGGAGGTTGGCGTGGAACGCACTATTTTCGAACCTGAACACGATCTGTTCCGGGAGTCGTTCCGAAAGTTTCTCGATCAGCATGTCGCTGCCAACCACGAGCAGTGGGAGCACGACGGCATTGTCGATCGCACGGTCTGGCTGGAGGCCGGCAAGCAGGGCTTCCTGGGTATGGCGGTGCCCGAGGAGTACGGCGGCGGTGGCGTGAAGGACTTCCGCTACAACGCCGTCGTCACCGAAGAGGTCACCTACGGCCAGTACTCGGGTCTCGGCTTCGGCCTGCACAATGACGTGATCGCCCCCTACCTCCTGGAGCTCGCGAACGAGGAGCAGAAGCAGCGGTGGCTGCCCGGTTTCTGCTCCGGCGAGATCATTACCGCCATTGCCATGACCGAGCCCGGCACCGGCTCCGACCTGCAGGGCATCAAGACCCGCGCGGTCAAGGACGGCGATGACTGGGTGCTCAACGGCTCCAAGACCTTCATCACCAATGGCATCAATGCCGATATCGTCATCGTGGTCGCCCAGACCGATCCGGCCAAGGGCGCCATGGGCTTCTCGCTGCTGGTGGTCGAGCGCGGCATGGCCGGTTTCGAGCGCGGCCGCAATCTGGACAAGATCGGTCTCAAGGCGCAGGACACCGCGGAACTCTCGTTCCAGGACGTGCGCGTCCCAGGCAAGAACCTGTTCGGCACCGAGGGCCAGGGTTTCATCCACCTCATGCAGAACCTGCCGCAGGAGCGGCTGTCCATCGCCGTCATGGCGGCGGCGGCCATGGAGGGCTCGCTGAAGGGCACCATCCAGTACGTGCGCGATCGCAAGGCGTTCGGCAAACCCATTGGCGCCCAGCAGAACACCCGCTTCGTGCTGGCCGAGCTGGCCACCAAGACCACGGCCGTGCGCGTGTTCGTCGACCGCTGCATCGAGCTGCTCAATCAGGAGAAGCTCACCGTGGAGGAGGCCGCCATGGCCAAGTACTGGAGCACCGAGGAGCAGCTCGACCTCATCACCAAATGCCTGCAGCTGCACGGCGGTTACGGGTACATGCGTGAGTACCCGATCGCCAAGGCGTACATGGATGCCCGGGTGCAGACCATCTACGGCGGCACCACCGAGATCATGAAGGAGATCATCGGGCGCAGTCTGAAACTGGCCTGATTAGACCCGGTTTCGGCGCCTCGCGCCGACCGTACCGGAATTCGTCTTCACGAGACCCTCGTTACTCCTTACGGAGTGGCGAGGGTCTCGGCATAATTGACTGTGGCGCAACGTTATCAAGGGTTGTGCCGGGGGTGGGCGGTCCGAAGGTCCGACCAAAGGAGTACCCGGGCAGTGACCTCCGGGCGATGCCCGGGGCCGCCGAATCGCGCAGAATCGCTGGGGTGGTTCGTTACCGCAAGCATTCTGTAGGGAAGTTCCCAGCCTTGACGGATTTGACGCACAGGTTCGGAGACGAGGGTAGCTCTATCAACCCGAATCGTCCGTCACAGCGATGTGAGATCTGATCGACCTGGTGAAATGGAGAAGACAGTGCCCGCTACGTTTCCGAGATCAGTCGCCGTGGTTATGCCGGATGTCGCGCACGACTACAGCCGCCTCGGGTGGACGGTCGCCGCAACCGCCAATGGTTCCTGCCTGATCACCGATCAGGCGATAGCGGCAATCGAGGTCAGTGGTGTGCTCGCCGCGCGGGTGGGCCAGTTCCTGCGCGCGAACAAGCTGATCGGCCCGGTGATCGAGATGCCGGGGCCGCAGCGCCGCGAAATCCACCTGGTGGTCGGTATTGCCAAGGCGGCAAAGGCAATCGAGGCACTGCGCGCCGCAGGCGCCATCGTGTACACCGACGGCGCCGGGGTGCCGCTGCCTCCGGCCCGGCCGGTGAGCGGTTCGGTCCGCTGGCAGATTTCCCCGGACGAGGCCCGCTGGGTGCCGCCGGTGGCCGCGGTAGCGGCCGCGGTGCGTGCGGCAGGCAGTATCGGCCGTGCGTCCGGCAGTGTCAGCAAGCCGCATGTGGTCGAGATGGCGTGCTGAGCTGAAGCCCACTGCCTGAAGCCCACTGCCTGAAGCCCACTGCCTGGAAACCATTGCCTGGAAACCACTGCCGGAGCGCGCTTCCGAGGTTGTCAGTGCAGGTAGGCCGCGCTCTGGGCGGCAACCAGATCCACCAGATCCCGCTGTGCGAGATTGAAGTCGAGCAGGTGCAGTCCCCAGGTGTCGTTCGGGAGTGCGGGCAGCAGTGCGGCGCCCGGCCCCGCGACCATCAGTACGTGCGGTCCGGCTCCACTGGTGCACTGGGCGGTGAATCCGCTGATGATGCCGTGGATCGGGGCCTCGAGATTGTCGTGCAGGGCGGCCGGATCGGTGCACAGCACCTCGTAATCCGGTCCGTACGGCAGACTTCCGCGGACGGCCGAATCATCGGGGACCTGCGGCGCAACGCCGAAGCGGGTATCGGCCGGCGGCGTTTTCGAGAAGGACGAATACGCGATGACGCAGCCGATCTGATGTGGATCGGTGCACGCCGGAACGGACGCGAAATCGCCGCCGGACGTCGATCCCTTCCGGACCAGTACATTGCCGCCCAGCAGCACCGCCGAAATCAGTTGTGACTGCACAGGTTTCCCGTCGATCCGATTGTGGATCAGGGTCCGCAGCATCCGGGCGCCCTGTGAATGCCCGATGAGCACCACCCCGCGCCCATTGTTGTGGTGGGCGAGGTAGTCGTCCCACGCGTTTTCGACGTCCTGATACGCAAGGTCCGACGCCGCGCTGCGGTCCTGCACGGATCCGGTGAACAATGCGCGCAGCGTCGCCTGCCGGTACACCGGAGCCCACACATTGCAGTCCGCGCCGAACGGCCTGGCCTGTGCCCGGGCGACTTCCCGCAGTTCCGGCGAGGGGTCGAAGTTCGCGTTCGTGGTCTGCTGCAGCGAGGCGGTGGGATAGACGTAGAAGCAGTCGACGGGTGCGGCCGAACGGCCGCCGCACGGGTCCCCGGCTTGGCCGGGGCTGCACAGCCAGGTGGTTTCCGGTGCGGCCGCTGCGGTGGGCGCGACCGCGAAACCGGTGACAACCGCGAGGACCGCGCTACACCAGAGCGCCGCCGAGACCGGGATGCGAATCAATTGCGAAACTCCTTGCCGTAGTGCCCGAGATCTGTGGTGAGACCCGGCACGGGACCAAGTACGCCGTCAGTTTAAGCGCGCAGGTGTACTAGCTTGCCGGCATGAAGTTTTCGCTCCCGGCATTGGCCGGTGCTGCCGTGGCTGCGCTGACTGCCGCTGCCGCACCGGTCGTCCATGCCGATCCCGGCGCGGGCTCGTCCGATATCGCGGGCGGGTGTTCCTGGTCGATGGAACTGTCGCCGCGCACCCTGGGCACGCTGAACTTCGCCTACCCCGACAGCGGTGCGTCGTACTGGATCCTGCCCTACCAGATCAGTCCCACGCTGAATATCACTGTCTCCGGCCAATTCCCGGATGCGCGATACATGTCGTTCGATACCTACGACGGTAGGTTCAGCAGCTTCACCGCCGCGGGCATCGATTCCGCGCTGCCGGACGACCACATCGCCCCCGCCGCCGATGCGGTCAACCCGTGGCAGCGCGCGGCCGCGCCCGGCGGCGACTACAGCATTACGGTGCGCGCGGATGCGAGCCCGGGACAGCCGAATGTCCTGCCACTCGCCCCGACCGGAATCGGCAGCGGGATCGGATATCTCATCTATCGCGTGTATTTGCCCGTCGGTGGTCCTGACGCGGTGTCCCTGCCCAGCGTGACCCTCACCGATCACGGAACGTCGAACACCCTGCGCCCCTGCGTCGGCGGCGTGGCGGGCGAGGCGATCGGGAAGGCGCTCGGTGCGGCCGATGATCTCATCGCGCTGCGTTCGAAGCTGCCGTCCGCACCGTCGGCGCCGACCGGTTTCCGGCGGGTCACCGGTGCGGGTGCGTTCCCGAATGTCGACAATGCCTATCTGGCCGATGCCCTCGATCGGCCCGCGGACGGCCAGGTGCTGGTCATCCGGGGCAAGGCCCCGGCCGTTCCCGCCGGCCCGCATCCGGCGCCGTGGCCGAATTCGAGCGCCGCCGTCCGCTACTTCTCGCTCTGCGTCAACCTGCTCGACCTGCCGGGCCCGGTGGTGCGGAACATATTGTCCGACAACACTGTTGATGTCGGCTGCCGTAAGGACACCGATACCCGGATCGACCCGAGCGGTGACTACACCTACGTGATCGGCACCGAGCAGCAACGCTCCGCCATCGAGGCGGTTCCCGGTGTCACCTTCGTGCCCTGGTCATCACAGAGCCCGAATGCCCGGCATGCGATCCTGCTGCGGAATATGCTGCCCGACAGCACCTTCGGCGAGGCTGTGCAGCAGGTGGCGCCCAACTCCGATCCGGCGGCCGCCGCCGCGGTCATGGGCGACTACTACCCGCGTACCGCCACCTGCACCCTCGAAGCGCTCCAGGCCGGCGGCTGCTCGGCCTGAAAGTCCCACGGTGCGGATTCGGTACCCGCCGATCGGCAGTCTCAGCTGACGCCGCGATAGATCTGCGCGACGCGCCGGGGCGACCGGTTCTCCCACGGTGCGCGCCGATGGGCTGGACCATGGAGACATGGTGACTATCCGGAAGTGTCAGCGTTCTGCCTGTACAGCGACCGTTTTCGTAGCCATGGGCGCCGCTTTGGCGTTCACCGCAGCGCCCGCGCTCGCCGCGGGCACCATCCAGATCGCCGGTGCCGCGGCGGACGAGGTCGGGGTCCGCTACACCTGTGATGCTGCCGCGGGAGTGGCGAGCATTCAGGTGATGGCCGGGGATCCCAATGCCAGCAGCGCGGCGGCCACCGGCGCGCAGAACAATCCGACCTGTGACGGCGCCGAACACACCGGCACCGTCACGCTGTCCGCGGTCGCCGACCAACCGCCGCTGGCGAAGGGCCAGAGTGTGCAGGTACGGGCCGCCCTGGTCGATCAGAGCGAGACCGTCATCTCGGGCACGGCCGCTGTAATCACGCTGGACTGATCCTTCGGTTCAGGGGATCAGAGGCCGCAGCTGGGCCACGCCGTCGGTGAGTGCCGCGCCGGCGGCGGACCAGCTGATATCGGCGGGCTGGGACGTCAGCACCACCACGGCGTAGCGCAGCGGCTGCAGTGGGCCCAGGCCGACCAGTCCGGAGGTGTCCAGCGTGGTGGAGCTGTCCAGGGACATCCAGCCCTGTTTGACGGCCCAGTCGTCACCGTTGAGCCCGTCCGGAATGCCGAAGTACTGATCGGTGCCGTCGGCGGAGATCTGCGTGGTGCCCCGCAGCGCCGTGAGGATCAGGTTGCTCGCCGAGGGCGGGGCCTGCGTGGTGAGCCACTGGTAGAGCGTCACGACATCCTGTGGGGTGGTGAGGGTTTCGCCCCATTCACTGGAGTCCTCCGGCGCGACCGTGCCGGGCATGCCGACAAGATTCGCCATCCGGTTGACGATGGCGTCGCCGCCGTCGGCATCCCACAGCGAATCGGCGATATCGTCGTCACTGGTGGCGAGCATCTGCTGCAGCTGCGCGGTGGTACCCGAATCGGGTTGCCAGCCCTGGCTTTGCATATCGTCGAGAGCGATCAGAACCTTGACCACCGATGCCGTGTAGAACTGCTGATCGGCATTCAGGTTGGCGAGCACCGCACCGGTCTGGGTATCGACCACATCGATGCCCACGGTGGTGCCGGGTGAGGCGGCCTGAATGGCCGACTGCACCTGCAGGGCGATCGCCTGCGGGGACGGGCCGGGGAGGCCGGGGGCGGCGGCCACGGGCGCCGCTGTCGTCACCGGGGGAGCGGTGACGGGTTGCTGCGTTGTGGCGATCGGGGGGTGGACGGTGGCGAGCGCGTTGGGTGCTGCGCACAGGGCCACGGTGACCGCGGCGATGATGACGCCGATGGTAATCCACAGCCACCGTACCTGCGGTGATCGAGACTTGCTCTGGCTCATGCTCAATTAATCGCCGTGAAGCTTGGCGGCCTTGGTGACCGAGCTGTCAATTCGCTGTCAATCGTTTGACCGGGCGTAATAGGCGGTGTGCATGAGTAAATACCGACGGGTCTCATTTCAGTGACGCATGGGTTCAGTTAACCAATAGCGAACTAGCATCACTGGTAGGTCGGGGTCGACCAGTTGGAGGCAGTGATGCATTCACGCCGCAAAACCATTCGAAATGCCCTGGTTAGGTTTCTCGCTCTCGCCGGACTGGGCGCAGCTTTTGCACTCAATCCCTTCACCGCGCCCATTGCGTCCGCGGATGCCGATTACGGCGGCGGCTGCGTCCTGTACGACGGGAACCCTGCGGCAACAATTGACTCACTGCGTTTTCGGTGTGGCCCTGCGCAGCAGGACAATATCTTCCGCGATGCCGCGCAGGGGGCGGTACCGATGGGAGTGAAGAACGGCTGGGTGATCCGGCCGCTCGATATGGCGGCCTGGACGCCCGCGGTGTGGATCGGCAAGACCTTCTACACCGGTCCGGACGGCGGTTATCTGATGAACCGCATCACCCCGGCCGGTATCGAGGGCTGGCCCGCGAATGTGTACAGCGCGCCGGCCATTCTCGACGGCCGCCCGACCTGGGCGCTGAACTACGCACCCTCGCCCACCCCGCAGATCTACGACGAGATTCGTGAGATCACGCCGGGCGTCTGGTTCGGCTACTCGTGGTCGCGTGATCCGGGCGGACCGGTGGCGCTGCTGACCTTCGCGCTCGCCTGAGCGTTCAGAGGTGTGCCGACACCACGCGCGGCATGGCCGCCACGGTGCCCGGGCACGGTGCGGGGCACGTGGCTCCGGCCAGTGCGGTGTGCGGACTGCGATGTCGCACGGAACCGACCATGGCGATGGTTTCCAGCGCGATAACGATCGCGCCGTAGGCGTACGTGGTGGTGGCCAGGCCCAGCCGGGTCTGGCACAGCCCGGCGACCACGGTGGGCACGCTCAGTGCCAGATAGGAAACCACATAGATCGCCGTCACCACCTCGGCGCGATTCTCCGCGGGGGACAGGCCGGTGAGCAGCCGCAGGGCTCCGGAGAAGGACGGTCCGAAGCCGATCCCGGCGATAATGCTGGCGGCGAAGAACAGTGCCGCCGAATGTGCCGCCACGCCCAGCATTGCCACGGCGACACCCGTGATCAGCAGCAGCGGCCCCCGCCGCAGCGCCTGATCGATGGTCCAGTCGCGCGCCAGCAGTGCGGTGACCGCCGAAGTGCCCTGCAGTGCAACAACTACCAGCCCTCCGGCGAGCGGGCTGGAGAGATGGAACTGCACCCGCATGAGGGCGCTGCCGAGGGCCAGATACAGTCCGCCCAGCGCCCAGGTCGCGGTGATCGACGGGAGCAAGGTGATGAAGGCGGCTCGAACCTGCGGTGGCACCGAAACTTTCGGCCGGAGCGAGGCCAGGGCGCGGCCGTCGGGCGCCACGGTCTCCGGAATCGCCAGCACGCCGAGGGTGATCACCACGAATGCCGCGGCCAGCAGCCAGTACACCAGGTGTGTGGGCGCGGGAGCGTAGGAGACCAGCAGCCCGGAACAGATTGCGCCCAAGGCCAATCCGCCGCCCGCCGCGACATTCGTCATCAGCGCCCCCAGCCGCGAATCCGCGGGTTGCAGATCGATGAGCGTCGCGCTGATCGCGCCCGTCGCCATACCCGTGGCAATGCCCTGCAGAATGCGAGCCGCGAAAAGCCATGACACCGAATGCGCTTCGGCGAATACCAGGGTCCCGGCGAGCTCGAGCAGCACCGCTCCCACCAGCACCGGTCGCCGTCCGACATGATCGGACAGCGATCCGGCGAACAGCAGTGTCACCAGCAGCGCCAGCGCATTGACCGCGTACACCGCCGTGGAGACCAGCGGCGAGTAATGCCACATCTGCTGATACACCGGATACATGGGCGAGGGCGCCGCCGAGGCGAACAGCAGCAGTGCCAGCGCCGTCGACAGCAGCCAGAACGCGGCGGACTGCGATATCCGATAACGCTCCGAAGCCCGCACGGCCCCGGCTCTCTCAGGAAGGTCTTGCATCGCCTCAGACTTCCAGAGTTTCGGGCAATCGGCCGGGTATCGCGCTACCGGCCGATCACCGTTGGGGCCTGAAGGAGCGACAAACTCTGCCCGGCAAGGGAATAGGATCCGGGGTCCGGGGGTTGACTGCGGGCATGACTTACGCATTCGATCCGGAGCTGGCGCCGTGGGTGGATCGGCTGCGGCCGGCGGACTATGGAGATGTTCCGGCGGCGCGCGCTCAGATGCGGGAGCTGTTCGCCGGGCGACCGCAGGTGGCGGTGCCGGATTCGGTGCGGATCCGCGATCTGGTTGCTCGCGGTGACGATGCCGCGATAGAGGTGCCGGTGCGGGTTTATACGCCGGTGGACGGGGCGGAACCGTTGCCCGCGCTGCTCTACGTGCACGGTGGCGGGTTCGTTCTGGGTGACCTGGAGATGGTGCACGCCAAGATGATTCGGTTCGCCGCCGAATTGGGCATTGTGGTCGTGTCGGTGGACTATCGGCTGGCGCCGGAGCATCCGTTCCCGGCCGGGCTGCAGGATTCCTATGCCGCGCTGCAGTGGGCGGTGCGGGAGGCGGGCGAACTGCGGATCGATATCGCGCGGATCGGGGTGGCCGGTGACAGTGCGGGCGGAGCTATCGCGGCGGGGCTCGTTTTGTTCGCGCGGGATCAGCACGGGCCCGAATTGTGCTTCCAGCTCTTGGATTTCCCGGCGACCGACGATCGCCTGCAGACTCCGTCGGCCACCGAATACGACGACACCCCGAATGTGGACGGGCCCAGTCTGCAGGTGATCTGGCGGCACTATCTGGGTGCGGACGTCGAACCCGGCAGTGCGGAAGTGTCCCAGTACGCGGCCGTTGCGCGGGCGACCGATCTGTCCGGTCTGCCGCCGACCTACATCTCGACCAGCCAGTTCGACCCGGTTCGTGATGACGGCATCGACTACGCCCAGCGCCTGGCCCGGGCCGGGGTGCCGACCGAATTGCATTTGTACCCGGGCACTTTCCACGGTTCCGGGCTCGTCGCCGATGCCGCGGTGAGCCGTCGCGCCGCCGCCGATCAGCTCGACGCACTGCGCCGGGGACTGCGGGTGGGGGCATCATCCTCCGAGCACGCCGGGGTGTAGCAGTACTCGGTCGCGCCGGGTGTTCTGCTACGCCAGCGGCGTGCATCGGCCCGGCACTCCGGGGGAGTTCGGCCCCGCCGTTCTACTCGGTGAGGGTGCGTACCGACAGCCGCGCGCATTCAGCCGCGAGTTCGGCGGTGGACAGCGGCAGGCTGCCGTCGAGCCAGCCCTCGATCAGCTGATTGACCCCGCCGGTGATGAACAGCGCCGCGCGGCGCAGTGATTCGGGGTCGTCGACAGGTGGCCGTCGCGTAGCTGCACGGGAGTCAGTGGTCGCCGGAGCCGTCGCCCTGGATGCGATGGGTTTCCAGGGCCAGGTACATCTCGGTGGCCGCACGCGGTTCGGTCAGCCGCCGCCCGGTCAGTTCGGCGACGCGATTGAGCCGGAATCGCACGGTATTGCGGTGGCAGAACAGGGCAGCGGCAATGGCCGACACCTCGCCGTCGTGCGCGAACCAGGTGCGCACGGTGTCCAGCAGCACCTCGCGGTCGTGCTGGGGCAGGGCGAGTATCGGGCCGAGTACCGCGCGGGCGAGCGCGCTCGCGACCTCGGGCGATCCGGCCAGCAGCACCGGGATCAGCGCCTCGTCGTAGCGCAATACCTGCTTCGATCCGGATTGAGTTGCGGCGCAGGCGAGTTCGGCCTGTCGCAGCCCGGTGACGGCCTCGGTCAGCGGACCGAACGCAGCGCTGACACCGGCCCGCCCCACACTGCGCTCGGCCAGCAGCGCCTGCAACCGCGCTTCGGTGAATCTGGTTGTCAGCGCGACGATTCCGATATGACTGTCGGCCCGGACCCGCCAGGCCGACGCGACGCCGAGCACGGACAGCGCCTCATCCACACCCGGCAGCGCCTCGGTGGCGGCGGTCCCGGTGGTGGCCGCGACCACCACATACGAACCCTGCGCGGGCAGCCCGAGAGTGTGGGCGCACTCCCACAAACGCGCGCCGTCCACCTGCCCGCTCAACAGTGCGTCGAGCGCGGCATCGTGCGCGCGAGCATCGCGACGCACCTGCTCGGCCACGGTCTCCTGATACCCGTCCGTCAGCGCCTGCGAGTAGTCGTCGACAAGCTTCCACACCAGCGAGGCGATATTGAGCAGCTCCCGCCCAGCCGTCGGATCGTCACCGGCCATGGCCAGCAACTCCTCCCACACCACGCCGGAGCCGATGCGGTAGGCCCGCAAGACCGCCGGCAGCGGAACGCCGGTCTCGGCCCGGCGGTGCCCTGTGCTGCGTGGCGCGGCGGTACCGGCTTCGGGATGCCCGGACAGATGGCTGAGGATGGCCTCCAGATTGGCGCGATTGGTGCGGCGCAGTTCCTCGGGCGGGACCCCGCGAGAACTGCCGTAAACCGGTTCCGCGCGTTCGATTTCCGCGGCTACCCGATCGACCACCTCGTCGAGGCGCTGCAGCAGTGCGGTGCTGGCGCGGGTGACGAACCCTTCGGGCCGGGTGCGCGGGGTGCTCATGGCAGACGATCGTACTGTCCGGCATTGTCGCTGTGCACAATGACGTCACAACCCGAGCTGCCGTCTCATGGAATTTTGCCGCTTCCATTGTGCTGAAGCACAATCTGGTCCGGAATCCGAGGCGAACTGTGTATCGGTTCCGAATGTGCGGTTGCCCCAGTCGAATCCGTCCTGCGGGCGTGTCGCGAAGAAACACTCGCTGAGCGTGTCCCCAAGGGGTAGCGCACAATTGGGATGCTTCGCCGGGTGCTAGTAGGGGATGGTTATGAAGGCATACAAAGGGCTGATGATGGGCCTACTCGCGCTCGGATTGTCGGTGGCGTGTTCGACGCACCCCGCAAATACTGTGGCGCAGAATGTTTCGCAGGGACCCGCGAAACAGGACGTGCCATCATCCATACCGGTCGGTCCGGGTCCGGTCCAGTACACCGTGCAGCAGCAGCCTGCTCCGGGTAGTTGCCACTACGGTAAAGCCGCTGACGGGCAGCCACTTCCGGATAGGACGTGCACACCGGGTGCGACGAATCCGAAGGTGACGGCCGCAGACCTGTCCGACACCATCTGCAAATCCGGTTACACCGGCGGGATTCGGCCGAATTCGAATATCACCGGCGCTGAGAAGGCCGCGAATATCAAGTCCTACGGCTACACCGGCGATCCGCGCGATGCCGAGTACGACCACCTGATCTCGCTCGAACTGGGCGGAGATCCGGACGATCCGCGCAATCTCTGGGTGGAACCGCCGTCCCCGGGCCACAAGCAGGGCGGCGGCACCGCCAATCCGAAGGACACCGTCGAGAACCAGCTGCACTCGCTCGTCTGCGGCAACAAGGTCGGCCTCGTCGATGCGCAGGTTGCCATTGCCACCGACTGGACCACCGCCCTGGCCAAGGTCGGACACCCCGACGGTAAGTGACTACCTGTCCTCGGGCGTGCCGCACCGAAACCGGCTCTGCACGCCCGGCTTCAGGCTTACCATCGACGCATGTCAGCCCCGCAGAACGGCTCGACGATGATCGAGGGTCGGGTCGTTCACAAAACCTCGAACGCTCTGAAGATCACCTTCCGAGCCGGGCCCGGGGACCCGATGGCGGTCGGGGTGCAGGGCGCCGGTGACGGGTTCGGCGGGAAGATGGCCATGCTCTTCGGATTCAAGAACGGGGGGACCGGCCGGCACTCGATCACCTATGCCGACGGCACCGTGGTCTGGGTGCAATCGAAGGATTCGGCGCCGACCGTGCTGAGTCGCGCCGACGGCACCGCCATCGGAACCATTACCCGCTCGGACACTTCCACGGCCGTGGGTTCCACCGCGGGCACGCTGCTGCACTTCGTTGCCACCGACGATGCGAAGACTCCGGAGCTGTTCCGCATGCGCATCCTGGACCGCATGGGCGAGGAATTCGGCCGCCTCGATGTGGTGCGCACCGTCGGCGGCTGGACGCTCGGCCATATTGCCGATGAGCTGTACAACACCTATATCTGGTGGGACCACGCCGGGCAGCCGCTGCCCGTGCCGCTGCTCGGCACGCGGCTCATCCTGAAGCGCAGCCCCGATGCGGTGGAACGTGATGTCCTACTGGGGGCCTGCGTCGACATCACCCTGGGTCTGCGGCCATATGTCACGGCCATGCGCTGACTGCCACGGCCATGCGCTGACCCGGGGCGGTGTCGCTGCGATCAGTCGGCGACCTTGATGACCAGCTTGCCGAGATTCTTACCGGTGAGCAGCCCCTGGAATGCCTCTACCGTGTGATCGAGTCCGTCGACGACGTCCTCCAGATAGGTGAGCCGCCCGTCGGCCAGCCAGCCCGTGACCTCGGGGTAGAACTGGCCGAACTGATCGAGGAATTCGGTCTGGATGAAGCCGCGCAGCGTCAGGCTCTTGCGCAGGATCAGCGACATGAGCAGGCCCATGCGATCGGGTCCCGCGGGCAGCGCGGTGTCGTTGTACGAGGCGACCAAGCCGCAGACCGGGATCCGGGCGAACTTGTTGAGGCGGGGGAGCACCGCGTCGAGGACCGCACCGCCGACATTTTCGAAGTAGACGTCGATGCCGCCGGGTGTCGCGGCGGCGAGCTGTTCGGCGAAATCGGGTGCGCGGTGATCGATGGCGGCATCGAATCCGAATTTTTCGGTCAGCAGGGCGACCTTCCGCGGTCCACCGGCAATGCCGACCGCCCGTGCGCCCTTGATCTTCGCGATCTGCCCGACTGTCGCACCGACCGGACCGGTGGCTGCGGCGACCACCACGGTCTCGCCCGGCTGCGGGCGGCCGATGGTGAGCAGTCCGGAGTACGCGGTGAAGCCGGGCATACCGAGTACGCCGAGTGCGGTGGTCAGGGGCGCTGCGGTGGGATCGAGCTTGCGCAGGTACCGGCCCTGTTCGACGGAGTGCGTCTGCCAGCCCGCGTAACCCAGGACGAAATCGCCGGGATGCAGTTCCGGATCCGCGGATTCGAGCACCCGGGAAACGGTGGCGCCGCACATGGTCTCGTCGACCGCCACCGGTGGCGCGTAGGACGGCGCGTCACTCATGCGCCCGCGCATATACGGATCCAAGGAGAGATACAGCGTCTGCAGCAGCGCGTGACCGGGTTCGAGCGGCGGCAATTCCGCCGTCTCGGTGCGGAAGTTCTCCTGCTGCGGCATACCGGCCGGGCGGGAGGCCAGGACGATTCGGGTGGTCTTCATCGGTGCGGCGACCTTTCGATGGGCGACCGCCCCATTGTGGGTCACCGCAGTGCCCGCTATGCCGGATTGCTACGCGTGTCCTGGTGAGCGGTGCTCGGCGCGCCAGGTATCGAAACTGGTCATGATGTGATGCCGCACCGTGCTCCACTCCGGGACCAGGCCCGCGGCGGCGGGTACCGACGAGGTCAGCAGCACCCCCGCGATGGTGATGACCGTGATGCGCAGCCAGTCCCGGGCGCCGGGCAGATCGGCGAGCTCGCCGAGCACCTGGCGGGCCACCTCGAAGATCGTGGTCTCGATATGTTCGACGAGATGCGCCACGGTATCGGCCATTTCGGGATCGGTGCGCGCGGTGCCGAGCAGCTCCAGGCCGACGCTGATCGGTGCCAGTTGAGCCAGCGACCACAGCTCGTCGACCAGTTCGGCGACCCGTTCACGGTCGGTTCCCGTTATCTCCGAATAGGTTTCGACGACGGCCTGGGCGCTCTGATCGGCCATCCGCCGGACCGCGGCGTCCAGCAGTTCGCCGCGGGTGGGGAAGTAGTGCTGCACCGCGCCCTGGCTCAGGCCCGCTCGCTCGGCCACGCCACGCGTGGTGGTGGCAGTCTGACCGTGCTCGATCAGGCTGGCGATGGTGGCGTCGAGGATCGCGATACGGGTGTCCGCGCGCTGTTGCGCCCGGCTGCGTTTGCTTTTTCCCGCCGTGACCGACACTCGCCCACGATACCGGTCGGGCCACGAACAAGTCACACGACTTGTCAAGTCGTCCGACTGGTCAATACGCTTGTGGCGCAGCCGATATAGAGCACAAAGAGGTGATCGGCCATGAATACTCGCGCCAAAGCGCATCAGAATGCCCGCATCTGGCGGCGCGGTCCCGCGCCCACCCCCGCCGGGCTCGATGAGAATCACGATTACGGCTACTTCGGCCCAGGATCCCAGGTGTGGCGGGTGCTGTTGCATCCGGCCGTGACCGCTTTCCTGGCGCCGGTGACCGCACTGCTCGAACTGCCGCACATTCCGCTGCAGGCGGTGATTCTCGATCACGATCCGCTGGCCGTCACCGGTCGCCGCAGCCGGAGCATGAGCCCGATCATGGCCGTGCGGCGGGCGCAGCGCACCGTCGGTGTTCCGGTCCCGATCATCCTGGGCGATAAGGCGACCGCCGATCGGGTGGCGGCACACCTGCGCCGCTATCACGCGCCGATGACCGGCACCGTTCCCGGCACCGGCGAGCCCTATGCCGCGCAGGGTCCGGAACTGGTGCTGTTCGCACACGTCACGATCATGCAGGCGGCACTGCTGGTCTATGAGAACTTCGCCTTCGAAGGGCTGCGCCCACCGCACCGGCTCACGCCCCGTGATCGCGACCGATTCTGGTGGGAGGCCAAGCAATTCGGCGTCCTGATGGGTGCGCGGCCCGAGGAGGTGCCGACGACCTGTCGCGGAGTGGCCGAGTACTACGCCGGAATCGCCGATACCTACGGTGTCATCGACGGATTCGGCGCCGATCTGGTCGTGCGTCCCACGCTGGCCATGATGCGCGGATTCGCCCTCACCCACCTGCCGGAGCTCGCGCCGATGCTGCTGGCCGGTGTGCTCACCCCGCAGCTGGTCGCCATGCTGCCTCGCCCGGCACGCCGAAACCTGGGTGTGCCCGCGGTTTTGGATCCGCTACTGAACGCATCGCTGTGGTTCACGCGTCCGGCCGCCCTGGTCTTCACGGTGCACCGCTTCGCCGATGCCGTCGAACGCCGCATCAGCGGACCCGATGCCATGTCCCTGGTGGCGCACGCCCGCCGACTTCAAGCGACTGCGGCATAGCGTCTTTCGGCCACCCGGACTTTTCGGGTAGCGGTCTGTCCCTCGGCGGCGAGACAATTTCGCTCATCGGCATGGTCGTGCCGGGCGCGAGAGCGAGGACCTGCCATGCCGGATCGACAGCGATACGCCGATATTCATGTTTGACCGATTACGCGCACGCCTGGCCGCGGACGGACTGCTGTCCGTCCTGCGCGATATCGGCTTCGTGAGCCTCGGAAATTACGGGCAATTCCTGGTCACGGCCGTGACGGTACCGCTCACCGCGCGCACGCTCGGCGTCGGCGGTGTCGGGTTGCTGGCCATCGGAATGTCCTCGTATTTCCTGGGTTCGCTGCTGGTCGATCTGGGGATCAATACCTTCCTGGCGGCGCTGCTGGACGAGGAGGGCCTCGATGAGTTGCGCGGCAGTTATCTGGCGGTGCGGGCGAGCATTCTCGGCGTGATCGCCGTGGCGCTGGCCGCGGGACTGAGTTTCGGGGCCGGGCCGCATCTGCGCATGATTCTGCTCGGGCTGTTCGTCGGCGGGTTCCTGTCCATGTCCGAGGACTGGCTGCTGGTGGGGCAGGGGCGTTTCGGTGCGTCCACGTCGTATCAGATCGCCGGGCGCGTGGTGTATCTCGGACTTCTGGTGGTGCTGCTGCCGCGACTGCCGAATCCCTCGATCGTGCTGCTGTGCCTGCTGCTTTCGTCCACCGTGACGGTCGCGCTGACCTGGCGGGACGCCCTGAAGAAGTACGGGCGCCCGGCCCGGCCGGCGCGGATCGCGGTCATCCTGCGCAAGGGCGGGCCGGTGCTGGCCTCCCGATTGCTGGTCACCAGTTACGGGCAGGGGACCGCGACGGTCTACTCCTCGGTCCTGGACGCCGCCTCGCTCGGGTTGTATTCCTCCAGCGACAAATTGGTGCGTGCCGTGCAATCGCTGCTCGATCCGATCGGGCTCGCGCTGCTGCCCCGGCTCGCGCGTGAGCGCACCGATTCCCGCTTCTGGCGGCACGAAATGCGCGCGCTGGCAGCCTGTGTCGCGGTGGCGGGAGTCGCGGCAGCAGGGGTGTGGATCACCGCACCACTGGCCGTGCACCTGATCTTCGACGACGACTTCCGCGGTGTGGTGCCGATCCTGCGGGTGGAGGTGTTCATTCTCTTCGCCACCGCCACAACATCATTCATCACCACGGCCACCCTGCCGGTCCGGCAGGACACCGTGGGAATCATGATCGGTGCGGTCATCGGGACGGCGGTGGCGGCCACCGCGTTGCTCATCACCCTGGGCACCCACTCGGTGTGGACCCTGGTGTGGGGCACGGTGGGCGCCGAATTCTCCGTCGCCGCCTGGTATCTGGTGCGCACCGCGCAATTGGCCGCCCGGGAGCGAGCGCAGCGCGCAACAGTTCCGCTGATGTAGAGCGTCCCCTAGTGCAGGGCGCTACCCGCTACCCACTGATCCCACGGCAGTCCCCAGTCGCCGTTCTGCCAGACATCGAGCGTCGGGCCACCGGTATTGCGTACCTCGACCACATCGCCGGGCTGCGCGAAGTTGAAGAACCACTGCGCATTGTCGGCATTGAGATTGAGGCAGCCGTGCGAGGTGTCGGTATTGCCCTGCGCCCACACGGTGGTGTCCAGCTCGTGCAGATAGATGCCATCGGTACTGATGCGGGTGGCCCAGGAGATGGCCTCCTTGTAGCCCAGCCGCGAATTGATCGGCAGGCCGTAGCTGGAGGAGTCCATGATCACCGGATTGGCCTTGTCCATCACGGTGTAGACGCCCGGCTGGGTCCAGAAGTAGAAGGTCTTGCCCGCGATGACCTCACTGCCGCCCCGGCCCATGGAGGTGGGCATGGTGCGGATCAGATTGCCGTTCTCGAACACCTGCACCTGGTGGGTGTTGTCATCGGCGATCGAGACGTGCGACGCCCCGATGGTGAAGGAGGTCTTGCTGTCCTCCTGGCCGAAGAGCCCCGGACCGACCTCGATGCCGTAGATGTTCGCCGCGACGCTCACCTTGGTGCCCGGTGCGTAGTACTCCTTGGGCCGCCAGTGTGCGTTCTGGCTGTCCATCCAGTACCAGGCACCGTCGACCGGCGGGGTCGTGGTGACGGTCAGATGCTTCTCCGCGGCAGCCTTGTCCGGGATGGGCTCGTCGAAGTGGGCGACCACGACCGTGCCGACACCGTAGGTGCCGCCGTTGGCGAGGGCGGCCCCGCCGGTGGTGTTGAGATACACCTTGGTCTGATTGCCCGGCTTGATGGTGGTGAAGCTCGAGGTGGCCGGGCCGGTGGGACCGGTCACATCCATACCCTCGGCTTTGAGGGTGTAGGTGCGGCCGTAGCCCAGCTGCTCGTTCGGCTTCCACGCGGTCTTGTCCGGGGTGAAGGTGCCGTCGATGACCTTGCCGTCGTCATTGGTCAGCGTGACCGTGCTGAGCACGCCGCTGGCCGTGGTGACCTGAACCGGGGCGGCCGGATCGACCTTGTCCGCACCCTGGACCGGCGCGATGGTGATCGGCGACGGAACGGGCGGCACACTGCCGAGTGTGCTGCTGATCGTCGAGGACGACGAGCATGCCGTGACCACCATGAGTAGCGCCGCCAATAGGCTCACAGCGGCGGAGGATCGAAAACGGTGGAGTGGCAAGGCTCTCCCTCCTGTAATCGCCGTGCGCCGCACTGCTGCACAGCATCTTGTACCAGCTCAGCGTAGTAGATTACCCGCAATAATCCGCGCCTTCGCACGCGCGGTGGCAGGGCCCCGGCGCGGCGGCCCTGACACGGCGTGTTTCCTCATGTCAGCGGCTGGTCCTTGATCGCCAGCTGCTGCTGTCCGCGCTGGTGGGTGACCTCACGAATGCCCAGCGCAGCGTGCAATTTGCCGGCGGGCAGCGTCACCGGTTTCGGCGCCGGGCCGTCGCCGGGCGCCGGCAGCGGATAGGCGGTGGTGGTGCCGCTGTAGAAGGTGACATTGCCCTCGGTCTTCGTGAACAGCTGGTGCACATGACCATTCAGGCAGGTGACCGATGCGAAACGGGCGAGATAACTCAGCATCTGGGTGGCATCGTCTGTGCCCCAGCCCCATTGCGGATACATGGCGAACAGCGGGATATGGCTGAACACGATGATCGGTGTGTCGCTGGACAACCCGGACACATCCTTGCGGACGAAGTCCAGCTGATCCTGGCCGAGGTGACCCAGCGCCCGCAGATTCAGTGTATTGACCAGTCCGATCACATGCACGCCCGCGATATCGAAGCTGTACCAGCCGTCGCCGCGGGTGCCCTTACCGAACGCCGAGCGATAGCGCTGGCCACCGTCGTCACTCGAATCATGCTCTCCCGGAACGGTGAACACGTGCGGGGTGTGCAGTCCGCCCATGAGCTGTTTGACCTGATCGAACTGCTCCGGTGTGGCCAGATGGGTGAGATCACCGGTGTGAATCACGAAATCGGGGGTGTACCCGAGCGAATTCACCTGTCCGATGGCCTCGGTGAAGGTGTCGGTGACATTGGCGTTCGCCGCACCGGTGAAACCGATGTGACTATCGCTGACCTGCGCGAATCGCAGGGTCGGGCGGCCGGTGGCGGCCGCGGCGGTGCCCGCGATATGCGAGACCACCTCCCCGCCCACGACCGCCAATCCCACCGCCGCGCCGAACCAGGCGCTGTGCCGCATGAGCTGGCGGCGGGTCATGGCCTGCGGATCGCGTGGATCCATCTCCCGGCTCATCCCGTCACCACCACGGTGCCGTGCATGAACGGGTGGATCGAGCACACGTAGGCGAAGGTCCCCGCCTTGGTGAACTTGAACGTGTACGTGGCGCCGGTGCCCATATTCGGTGATTTGAAGCCGCCGGTGGCCGGGGAGATATTGTGCGGCTCCTCATCGCGATTGGTCCACGTCACCGTGGTGCCCACCGGGACGGTCAGGGTGGCGGGGGAGAACGCGAAATTGGTGATGGTGACGGCGTTCGGACCGGCCGGTGCGTCCGCAGGCGCCGTTGCCGGTGCGGATGTGCTCGGCATGGTCATACCGGGCATGCTGGGCATGGCCGATCCGGTGCCGTCCGGCACCATACCGGGCGTATCGGTGCCGGAAGCGAAAACGAAAGTGGGAGCGGCATTGTCGGGTGCGTTACCGCCGCTGCCGCACGCACTCACCGACAGCAGCGCTGTCGCCGCGGCGGCGACGGCGAGCGCCGTCCGCCGCGGGCTGCGGATAAATCTCATGGGTCCGGGCCTCCATCCGGGATGTGTCCGTCCGCTGCTGCGGGACCGGTCACATGGAGATAGCGACCCGGGTTACACGGTCGGCGCGAAAACCTCGATGGCGCCGTTGTTTTCCCGCACCTGCAGGTGCGGGAGCGGTGCGGGGGAGATGGGCAGCTGATGGGACAGCACGGCCCCGCTGATGGAGAAGGAGGTCGAATGGCAGGGGCAGCGCAGCCGATCGGCCGGAGCGTCCAGCCACAGTTTGCAGCCCTGATGGGTGCAGATCCCCGAGACCGCCACCGGAATTCCGTTGGCGCGCCGCACGAATCCGTTGAGGGTGCCGACATCGAACGAGACCGTGCCGCCCTCGGGCAGGTCGGCGCTGGCCGCGATGGGCCGCCACGAGCCGTTGGTGGGCGTCAAGGTCGACTGTGCGGCAGGCGTATTCGGCTCCGCCTCATGGGTGATCATGCGATCGACGACCACTCCGGCGGTGGCGGCCGCCGCGGCGGTGGCGGTGCCGATGAGCACCTGCCGCCGGCGGGTGGTCCCGCGGTGCGGAGGCGACTCTTCTTGCGGCTCAGCCATTTCGGCCGCGAGCCGCTGCTGCAGTCCGGACAGGAAGTCCGGGCTGGGCGCGGTGCTGCCGAGCCGGGCGGACTGCAGCCCGATGGCGGTGCGCATCTCCTCGGCATCGTTCTCATCGGGCCGGAACGCGCGCGGTCGGCGCCCGGCCAGGAGCTCCTCGACGTAATGCCGCACTTCCCGCTCGCTCACCGCGCACCTCCCTCGTTCAGCCGCGCCGCCATCTGCAACGCCCTGTGCTGCAACACCTTCGCATTGGCGACGCTGACACCCAGGTCCTGCGCCGAATCCTTGACAGACAGGCCCTGCAGGAATCGCAGTTCCAGTATTCGCCGATAATTCCCGGACAGCTGCTCGAGCACTGCGCGCGCCCGCAGCTCGGCGCGTCCGTCCGATACGCCGTCGGGCGGATCGTCCGCGAAATCGTCATCGATCGTGGTGATCTCACGCCCCATGCGGGTACGCCAGTAGCCCGCGAGCACCGTCCGCGCGGTCGCTCGCAGGTAGGCCCGCACCTCCGGCACGGAAGCCGAGATCCGCAGTGGCTTGAGCGCCACCGTGAACACCTCGGCCGTCAGATCCTCGGCATCGGGCCGGTTGCCGACCTTGCCGAACATCAGCGCATACACCCAGGTGACATTGTCTCGATAGAGCGCTTCCCACCCGGAGTACCCGTCACCGGACACCAGCCGCAGCTCCCGGCCGGAGCTCACGCCTTCGTCCGCCCGCGAGCGATCGGACCCTGTCCGACGCACCATGAATCGACGCTCCCCGAATCCACCAACGACGTGTCTTCACGTCTTTCAGTAGATAGCGAGCGGGGTTACACCGCGCCCGTTTTCGGGATCCTCATTCGTGCGCCTCGACCGGAGCGGCCTGCTCCAGCTCGGCGGCAACCGTCTCCGGGAAGACGAACTTGCGCATGGCCCACCAGCGGAATGCCGTCGCGAGCAGGGTGCCGAGCACCGTGGCGCTGATGAAATCGGCGATATTCTCCACCAGCAGCGACACATGTGGCGTGCAGAGCAGGAACACATACCGCGACACCCACAGCGGCAGCACCGTGATCCCCGCGCCCAGACCGGCGACCACGAAGAACAGCGTCGCCTCATGCCTGCGCTGCCGCCCGCCCCGCGCGGTGAAGGCCCACTCCCGGTTCAGCACATACGACACCACGGTCGCGATGACAGTCGCGACGATATTCGCGGTAATCGGCTTCTCGTGCAGAATCGTCCACTTCAAGCCGAAGAAGAGCGCCGTCGTGGTGACGAACGCGATGCCGCCGACGGTGAGAAACTTCAGCAACTCCGCGTTCCGCACAAACACCGACAGCATTCGTCTCGGGAGCCGCGCGGCAACAAATTCGACCATGAACACCGAGTCAGGCTAGCCGAGCCCGCACAACGCCAACCACCCGCCAGAAGCGGGGGTCTCAGGACGCCCGCCCAGGCACCCAGCTGTTCCCGGGCTCCGTCCACCCCCGATTCTTCACCATCTTCCGGGCGGCCCGCCTGTTCCGGCCGATGAGTCGTTGCAGGTAGAGGTGTCCGGTGAGGTGGTCGATCTCATGCTGAAAGCAGCACGCGAGATAGCCGCGGGCCACCACGGCAACAGGCTGCCCGGCAACATCGACCCCGGTGACCCGCGCTCACTCCGCCCGTCCGGTGGGAAACCACTCACCGGGAACCGACAGACACCCTTCGAGATCGTCTTCCGGGTCGGGCATCATCTCCGGAATCTCCGAGGTCTCGAGCACCGGATTGATGACATGCCCGCGGTGCCGGACTCCGGAGTCGATCAGGTCGTACACGAATACCGCCCGCGGATCGCCCACCTGGTTCGCCGGAGTCGACATCCGCCCCGACCCGGTAGATCTCGCCCTCGTAGTCAGCGCCGACCTCGACCGCACCCTCCTCCGCGGCTACTTCGAAGACCGTGTGGCCGCCCTCCAAGCAAGAGTCTCCAGAATCAAACACCACCCGGACCGTCAGTCCCCCAACCAAACTCGCGCCGAAGACCTCATAGTCGACCACGCCCGAATGCGCCTGCAATCCGAGATCGTCTGGCACCAAAAGGTTCTCGCGGACATAGAAACCTTGGAACTGACCGCCGAGCGCGTTTCTTCATCGGAGTAGACGTCGCTGCTGCCCTGGCAGCCGGGCTTCCAGTGGGAAGGCTGCTGTGGTCCCGTTCTAGAGAAACAAGAGAGCGAGGTACAAGAGATAAAAGATGCCTGGACGAGAAGGAGAGAAAACGGCAAAAGAACAAGACGGAAAAGAGCAAGAGGTGCGAAAGAGGCTGGTCGGTCCGTCGGTCTGAATATTCTTATATCACAACATGATTCGCCTTTCCTGGCCTATGGTGCGGCGGTAGGATAGGGGTATGAATTCAGGGGGAGAATCCGCGAATACCGGCAGTGCCCGTGCACTGTCGGTGGCGGTCGATCACCTCCTGAACGCTTGCCTGGTTCCGTTGCAGGATGATGAATTCATCGCGGTGATGCGGGAAGTGGAAACGTGTAAACGCAAACTCGAAGCCGTGCAGACCCGTTTCGTTGTGGAGACCACCAGCCGTGGGTTGGCTCAGCGTGGTGGTGTTGCGTCTGCGAAGGTGTTCCTGCGTCAAACCTTGGGTATCTCCCGCGCTGATGCTGCGTCCCGGGTGGGTATCGCGGTGGAGACCGGTCCGCGCATCGTCTCGGGTGTGGAACTCGAACCGACCCTTGCGCATGTGGCTGCCGCGCATCGTGAGGGGGTGATCGGTGTGGATCATGTGCGTCGGATCATGACGGTGATGAACCGTTTGCCCGGCAGCCTCGACGCCGATGTGCGTGAGGCCACGGAGTTGCAGTTGACCGAGTTCGCGCCCACCGGTTACCCGGAAGGGTTGCCCGTCATGGGGGAAGTGCTGCTCGCGGGTTTGGATCCGGATGGTTCGTTGAGTTCGGAGGCGGATCGGGACCGGATGCGCGGGCTGACCCTCGGGGCCGAGCGTGCTGATGGGATGTCGCCGTGGAACGGGGAGATCAACCGCAAGCTGCGGTCGGTCCTCGAGCCGATGTTCGCCAAGCTCGCCCGCCCCGGTATGTGCAACCCGAAGGACCCGCAGAGTCCGTGGGTGTCGGACCACAAGCTCAGCGCACAGGAGTTGGCGGCGTGTGTCGAGCGTGATACGCGTTCTCCGGCGCAGCGTAATCATGATGCGTTGCTGGCGTTTTTGCGTCCGGAGTTCGGTGGCCCGGCCAAGCTGGGTAAGCATCGGGGGTTGCCGGTGTCGGTGATCGTGACGATGAGCGTGTCCGATCTGGAAGCCGAAGCCGGTGTGGCCACGACCGCCTCGGGTGGGATCGTGTCGATCCCGGAAGCCTTGGAGTTGGCGGTGAAGTCGAACAAGTATCTGGCGGTGTTGAATCCGGTGGGGTTGCCCCTGTATCTGGGTCGGGGTGAGCGGTCGGCGGATCTGGAGCACACCCGCAGTTCCTCGGGTATCGAGAGCGGCATCGCGGGTGAGTCCCGTTCGGGGAGCCCCGATCCCGGTGCTCGTTGCGCGAGCCCCGAGCGTGTTTCGCGGGCCGGCGGTTCCGGCCACGACCTGTGCTTGTTCGGCACCGCGTGTGAGTCCTGCTCGACCACCCTCGACCACGACTCCCACTCCTCGGGTACCGAGCGGTGCACCGAGCGTAAGTCTGGGTCGGCGGGCCTCGGTGCAGGCACTCGGCCCGCGTGTTTGGTGTTCGGTCCGCGAACCTTCGGTGCCGACCCGGTTCCCCGGCTGGCCAGCCCCGCTCAACGACTGGCGCTCATCGCCTCCGAAAAAGGCTGCACCCGGCCCGGGTGTGACGCCCCGGCGACGATGTGCGCGGTGCACCACATCACCGAATGGGCCCAGGGTGGGCCCACCGATATCGACAACCTCACCCTCGCATGCGATCACTGCCATGCCCAGGTGCACGACGGGCCCGGAGGGTGGAAAACGGTTGTGATGGGACCGGATTCGGAGTTCGCGGGGCGGACCGGATGGATCGGGCCCCCGCACATCAACCCGACCGGGGAACCACACGTCAACCACCTGCACCATCCGTTGGAGCTGAAAGCTGCTGCGCTGGCGCGGATCCGGGCCCGCAACGAACGAGAATGGCAGCACAACCGGCAATAGGCCGCCACCCACCCGCCAAACACCTGTTCCACCGCCGGGGCTCCTGCCCGCCGGTGCTACAGGTCGTTGTGCGGGCAGGCGTTTCGGGTTCTCGGTCTTCGGGTTCTTGGTCTTTCGGGTTTTGTCTTTTCGGGTTTCGTCTCTGAAACCGGACCACAGCCGGTCGACCCTGCTGGTACCGCAGGTTCCTCCCCTGCCGGGGAGCCAAGGTTGGAGCCAAGGTCGGGTACCCCACCCGACGCCACCAGCACGGCCATCCCGGGCCCTGCCCGCACCCCGGGGACCCAACACCGCCCCCTCGGCGCACGCAACCCAGGTGCACCGGCCTCATCTCGGCCTCGAATCCACCCGAAGGGCATCACACCTGCTGCCCGACTTGGCTTTTCGGATTCCCAATCCTCGATCCTCCGCCGAGACCGACCATTCCCTCCGAATGATCCGGAAGGACCGCGGAAGGCCTCAGCGGATTAGAACCGTTGAGGCCTTCGGCATTCCGGGGGTCAGGGGGCGGGGTGGAAGAGGGTGCCGTGGTAGATGCCGCGGAGGGTGTGGAGGGCTACGAGGGCCCAGGCGGTGAGGAGGAGGGTGAAGAGGGCTACTGCGGTGATGGCGAAGATATTGGCGCCGGTGTGGGTGTAGAGGACGGTGCTGCCGGTTACGCAGGTGCCCAGGGGGAAGGTGAAGCCCCACCAGGTCATGTTGAAGGGCATGGTCTTTCGGGTGTGGTAGGTGACGGCGATGGCGAGGGAGAGCCAGAGGAGGGCGAAGCCCCAGGTGGGGACGCCGAAGATGAGGGCGAAGACGTCGAGGCCTGCCGATTCGCGGTCGGGAAGTGCGGTGGGGGCCACGTTCGCGAGTTGGCCTGCGGCGGTGACGGATTGGCCGAGGGGGCCGAGAACCAGCCAGACAGTGGCGACCATGCCCGCGGCGGGGAGACCGTGGTGCAGCAGCCGCGACCAGATCACGGTGATGGTGGCGATGGCGGCAATGAGGCTCAGTCCGAACATGGCCAGACAGAGGAACAGCATGGTCATTCGGGGCTGGCCGGCGGGGATGTGAGGGATGAGCAGGGCACCGGTGGCGGCCGAGACCATGGGAGGCACCACGGGCATGAGCCAGCCACCGAAGGCTGCATCGGCGTCGAAATTGTGGCGGGTCATCATCCGGAAGGGAATGGCGCACGCGGCAAGCAGCCCGAGCGCCGTGCCCACCGACCACAGCACCCAGTCGATGGCCACGGCGGCCGGCATTCCGATCACATCACTGCCGAGCACAAGGGTGCCCGCGCCGACGGTCAGCAGCGCCATGGGAGGAGCCCCGTAGAACTGCATCATCACCGGATGCGCCCCGTGCGAGCGAGCGATCTCGGGGTACCGCCGCCAGTGCGCCACCCATGCGACGGACAGCACAACCAGCAGCAGCGCGGCCAATGCCCACACCACGGTGGCAGCGGCCCGCAGGCCGGGGAACTGCAGCGGGAGGGTGGCGGCGGAGTTGGCGACAATGCCGGTGCCCATCACCACGGCGAACCAGTTGGGTCCCAGCGAACGCAGGGCATCGCCGGGTGCAGGGGAGGGGCGGACAGCATTGCGCGACTGCACAGGCGTACGCGCGGCGGCAACCGAGGAGACGGTATCGGTGCTGCGGCGGAAGGTCACTGTGGTCATGTATCCAGCATCGGCCCGGCAAGGATTCCCCGGTACCGGCCACAGCTCGATGGATGCATAGAACTGTTCTATGTCCACCCGAAACTCGCTCTATACCCCTTTCAGCGCTGCGGTCGCCAATGTCTCGGTGAATATTCCGAAACCGCAGCTTATGAAGTTTCGTGTCCTCGTGGCGGCCACAGGCATTCTCGGCGCGGTACTGCGGGCGCAGTGTGGTGTCCGAGCGTCCGGACAATGCCGGTCTGCTCGCACTCGAACTTCTCGACCGCATCGATGAGTTGGTGAGCGACTTCCTTGTCCGGCACCGCTTCAGCTGACGACCGAGAACCGCCGGGGGACGGGCGTGGTCCGCACCTGCCGCGCCAGGCCGAGATCCGTCGGCTGGGCACTGCGAGTGTCGAACCGCTCGAACACCGCGGCCAATTCCGGCGACCAGCGCGCGAATTCACCGCGCACCGGCCCTTCGGTATCCAGCTGGCACACCACACCGACAGCGGTGAGCAGCGCGCGGGCGAAGGGCGTGACGTAGGCCGGAATGCTCATCTGCCGATGCGCATTCGTCAGCCGCAGATCCATGACGTGCCGTACCCGATGCCGCAACCATTCGGTGCTGAATCGGAAATCGTGCTGTGTGAAGGGTTCGGTGGTCACCGCGATCCCCTCGGCGATGGTCGCCACATCGTAGGCGCGATCGGCCTCGACGAACCCGTGCCGCCGCAGCGCGGTATCGAGATCGGCCATGGTGCCATTGAGCGCGGCGTCCATGACCTCACTGACCAGATCCTCGAATCCGACCGCCGGCCAGACGACACACGCGCCGAAGTCGACAACCCCGAGCCGACCGTCCGGCAGCACCCGGAAATTACCGGGATGCGGATCGCAGTACAGCAATCCGGTGCGCGTCCAGGACGACAGCAGGAATCGCAGAATGAGCATCCCGACGCGACTGCGCTCCTCCGGCGCCCCGGATTCGATAATGCGCGAGACCGGTGTGCCGTGCAGCCATTCGCTCACGATCACATTGCCGCGCTGGGTAATGACCCTGGGCACCACGAAATCTGGATCGTCGGCATAGGCATCGGCGAAGACACGCTGGTGTTCAGCCTCGGCGGCATAGTCGAGCTCCTCGGCCACGGAGGTGCAGATGGCCTCGGTCACCGCCGGCACATCGGCGCCGGGCACAAGAACGGTGGCCAGCACCGACAGTCGCCGCAACTGTTCGAGATCATTGAGCACGGCCTCGTGCGCGCCCGGGTACATGACCTTCACCGCCGCCTGCCGCCCGTCGCGCCACACCGCTCGATGCACCTGGCCGATGGAGGCTCCCGCTGCCCGCCGATCGTCGAACTCCCGGAAGTTCCAGCGCCAGCTCTCGCCCAGCTCCGCGGCCATGGCCTCGTGCACCCGGGACGGCAGCATGGTCGGCGCCGAATCCTGCAGTTGCGCCAAGGCCTTCCGATACGGCTCGGCCAGATCCGGCGGCAGCGCGAGTTCGTACAGCGCGAGCAGCTGTCCCAGTTTGGCGGCGCAACCCTTGAGTTCGCCGAGCACCTCGAAAATGTGCTGCGCCGTGCGCATTTGGATGTCCTGGCTGACCTCGGCGGAAGATCTGCCCCGCGCCCGCTGCGCGACACCCGCCGCCCGCCGCCCGGCGAACGCAATGGGCAGGGCGGCGATTTTGGCATTGCGAACCGCGGTCCGAACCGGCGGCGTGCCACCGGTACCCCTTGAACGACTGCTGGTTCGCCGCTTGGTCATTGCTCACCTCATTGTGTACGCGGCGCGCGGCGGTTTCCGTGCAGCCCGCCGCGGTGTGCGCACGTGCAGTTTGGCATATGAGAGCCTAAACTGTCTGGGACGTATCCGAAAGTTGTCGAAAGGTGACAGGATGGGTGCCCAGACGGTCGTCGCGGATGTCGCCGACGAGCTGGCTCGCCGCGTCGCGACCGGGGAATACGCGCCCGGTGATCTGATGCCGTCCGTTCGCCAGGTCGCCGAAGAATTCGGGATGAATCGGGCAACTGCACAACTGGTGCTCGGCCGCCTGGAGTCTTACGGATTCGTGGACGCGCACCGCGGCCGCGGCTTCACGGTGCGGGATGTGCGCCGTGCCGGCGGGCTGGACGTCTACCGCCGGTTGTTCCGGCTTTCCATGCACGCACCCGAGCTGGCCGCCGATATGTTCCGCAATATCGTTGCCGCCGAACGGGTCATCGTGCTCGAGGCGCTGCTGGACTACACCGAGGGTGACGGCGGCGTCGACCCGGTGGCGCTGTACGGCGCCATCGATGAGCTGGAGTCCCTGGCCCGCGGCGAGAATCCCGATCATGCCGCCATGCTCACCATCGAAATCGGTCTGGTGCGCACCATTCTCACCGACCTCGGGCACAGCGTGCAGCGCGCGGTCCTGAACTCGGTCGGCGAAATGCTGTTCGAGGTGCCGGCGGCGGTGCGGGCGTATTTCGCGGCCTCGCCGGATCTGCATGTGCTGCTGTGGCGCTCGCTGCTGGCGGTCTGGGAGTCCGATTCGGGCCCGTCCGAACCGCAGTTGTCGCTGTTCGAGGACCTGTTCGCGCTCTACCACGAGAAGGTGGTCGCGCACTTCGAGGAATTGGTCGGCGCCGGCGCGGAGGTTGCCGGAATTTCTGCGTGACAAGCCATTTGACCAACCGTCTGAGACACTCTAGTCTTCGATTCGTGTCCCCGGGGACATGCTCTGTCACCCTCGCCGCGGCGAGTAATGGCGATACGAATCGAGGAACCATGGCGGGCAAGAGACGAACCGGTCTGACCCGGTCGGCGAAGATCGCGGCACTGCCGATGGGCATTATGGCCCGGCGCATGACCGCCACCGGCAAAGCCATCATGACCGGCGCCGATCGCGGCACCATCGACGACGCGCTGATCGACAAGGCCGCCGATGAGGTCTTCCGGGTGCTCGGCGAACTCAAGGGCGGCGCCATGAAACTCGGGCAGGCGCTCAGTGTCGCCGAGGCCGCGGTGCCCTCCCGCTTCGCCGATCGCTATCGAGATGCCCTGTCGCGCTTGCAGAATCAAGCGCCGCCCATGCCGACGGCGCAGGCGCACCGCGTGCTCGATGAACAGCTCGGCACCCGCTGGCGCGAGCGCTTCACCACCTTCGAGGACGAGCCGGTGGCGGCGGCGAGCATCGGCCAGGTGCACCGGGCGGTCTGGAAGGACGGCCGCACCGTCGCGGTGAAGATCCAGTACCCGGGCGCGGATATCGCACTCATGTCGGATCTCAAACTGCTGCAGATGCTTTCGGGCACCTTCGGGGTCTTCATGCCCGGCGTGGACGTCCGCGCGCTGATCGACGAATTCGTCGCGCGCACCGAGGATGAGCTCGACTACCGGCTCGAGGCCGATCATCAGCGGCACTTCGCCGCCGCCTATGCCGGTGACCCGAACTTCTTCGTACCCCGGGTGATCGCGAGCGCGCCCAAGGTCATGGTCACCGAGTGGATGGCGGCCACCCCGTTGTCGAAGATCATTGCCGAAGGCACTGCGCAGCAGCGGAATCGGGCCGGAGAGCTGCTGGTCGAATTCGGCCTGAGCTCACCCAAGCGGGTCGGCGCCCTGCACTGCGATCCGCATCCGGGCAACTATCAGCTGCTCGACGACGGCAGGCTGGGCATTATCGATTTCGGCGCCACCATCGCCCTGCCCGACGGTCTGCCGCCGGCGGTGGGGGAGCTGGCCCGGCTCGCGGTCGCCGAGGATTACGACGCGCTGATGGCCGCCCTGCACGCGAACGGTTTCGTGCGCCCCGGCCATCACATCGACCTGGAGCCGATCAAGCGCGTGGTGGCGCCGATCGTCGCTGAATTGCAGGGAGATCGGCTGCGCATCACGCGGGACCTGTTGCAGGGTCATATGTCGCGCGCCATGGAGATGCGGAACATGTCGGTGAACAACACTTTCGCGGTGCGCACGCCGCCGGAGCTCCCCGATCTGGTCATGCTCGGCCGCGTACTCGGCGGTGTCATCGCGGTCTGCGCGCAGCTGGATGCCGAGGGGGCCTACCTCGGATTGGTGGAGCGCTGGCTGCCGGGCTACCTGCAGGAGGGCGAAGCCGCCTGAACGACAGACGATTTCGGCCTGGCGCACCCCGCTGCGCCAGGCTGCCATGGCTGTTCAGCCCCGGCGAGGCGGTTGTTCAGCCCCCGACGAGCGCGGCAGCCGCGATCAGCGCCGCGATCACGGTGAGGGCGAGCGCCGTCAGAATCACCAGGTTCCGGGGAGTGGGCGGCTCGGCTGGGGGAGTCGGTCGATCGGCCATCGGGTTCATCTCCTGATCGGTATGGGTGGTGGCGGGTCATCGTATTCCGGTGGTTCCCAATAGGTTTGCAGTCCGGGGCGCTGCGGCATGAGCTCGGCGGCCTCCCGGGCCACCCCGACGAAGCCGGGGTGATCGATGACGAAGCGCACCGCCCGCTCCACCTCGGGCCCGCTGCCCACTCGCATGAGCGCGCGGGTGAAATTGGGGAAGGCGCGGGTGAAGTAGTAGATCAGCCGCGATTCCGCGCGCAGGGGCAGCATGGCCCGATCGGTGGCGGCCGCCTCGACGATCTTGCGGCCGGCCTTGTCCGGATGCATGCCCAGCAGCGTCATCCCCTTCACCACGATCTGCCGGGTGATGGCGACCTGCTCGGTGCTGAGGGTGGCCAGCGTGGCGGTCGCGGCCAGATTGGTGGCGATCAGGCCGGGGCACACCACGGTGACACCGATTCCGAGCGGCGCCATTTCGACCCGCAGCGTTTCGCTGAGATGCTTCACCCCGGCCGCGGTGAAGCCGTAGGGCGTCCCCATCCGCATGGGCGCGAAGGCCGCGACGGAAGAGATGTTCACCAGTTGCCCGCCGGTGCCGCGCTCGGCCATCTGTGCGCCGAACAGCCGGCACCCGTGCACGATCGCGGTCAGATTGACATCGACAATGCGCTGCAGATCAGCGGGCCGGATATCGAAAAATGGCCCGCCGACCACGATTCCGGCATTATTGACCACCACATCGGGCACACCGTGCGCGGTCTTCACATGGTCCGCCAGCGCTTCGAGCGAGAGCGGATCGGCCACATCGAGGGCATAGGGAAAGGCCGAACCGCCCGCCGAACGGATCAGTGCCGCAGTATCTTCAGCGGTCGCGAAGTTGATGTCCGCGACAATGACCTCGGCCCCGCGAGCCGCGAGGGCCTTGGCGGTGCCGCGGCCGATGCCACTGCCCGCCCCGGTCACCACGGCGAGGTGCGGGTGGAACGGTTTCATCTGTGGTCTACTCCTCCGCTGGAGAGTTGGAGTGTACACTGTCTGGGACAGTAGGTGGAAGTATGAGAACGCAGCGCCGCAGCCGCGGAATCAGGGGACCTCACATGGCAGGCTTCGAGAACGAGGTTGTCGTCATCACCGGTGCCGGTGGCGGTATCGGCCGCGCGGTGGCGCAACGCTTCGCGCGTAAGAAGGCCATCGTCATCGCCGCCGATCTGGATAAGGCGCGGGCCGTGCACACGGTGGAATCCATCGAAGCATTCGGCGGTTTCGCCACACCTTATGCGGTGGACGTCGCCGATGGAGTGGCTATGGAATCATTCGCCGAGGACATTCACACCGAATTCGGGACGCCGAGGGTATTGGTCAATAATGCCGGATATGTCACGGCCGGTCCGTTTCTGGAGCACACGCTGGAGGATTGGGAGCGGCTACTCGGCGTCAATGTGTGGGGATTGATTTACGGCTGCACCCACTTCGGACGGCAGATGGTCGAATCCGGGCGCGGCGGGCGCATTATCAATGTGACCTCGGTGGCGGCCTTCACGCCGATTCCACTGAGCACCGCGTACTGCGCGAGCCGGGCGGCCGCGCAAATGCTCACCGAGGGATTGCGCTTGGAGTTCGCCGGCACCGGTGTGGGTGTGACGGCGGTCTGTCCGGCCCTGGTGCACACCGGAATTTACGAGGACGGTGACACCGACCCGGAGAACATTGCGCGCACCATCGTCCGGGTGGCGGCCCGCAATCCCGCCGTGGTGCCGACGCCGATCGAGGCGCGAGCGCTGTACCTGGCAACGCGCGTCTCGCCCGGCGGCGCGCGCCTGGCCGCACGAGTTCTGCGGCCGGACAGGCTGACCGGATTGCGCACACGCGTGCTCCGGCCGTCGGTGCTGACCAGGATCGACGACTATCTGGCGCGGAAGCTGGAGGGTCCGGACCGCCGGTAGCCCGGCGCGGGATCCCGGCGGGCGCCGGGATCCGCACGGCCGCGGCCACTCAGATGCGAGAGGCCAGACCCTTGATGCCGAGGCGGGCGAAGGGCCGGATGAACGGTGCGGCCCAGCGCAGCGGCAGGAACGACCCGATACGAGGCTGGAATGCGATGGTCCAGGTCAGGCGGGTGCCGTCCGCGGTCTCGGTGAGCCGGTAATCCTCGGCGAATGCCTTGATCAGGATCGGAATCGAGATCTTGGTGCCGGAGACGGTGAGCTGCTGGTTCGGCGCCATGATGATCACCCGCTCCTGCACGGCGAACAGCAGTCCGTCGAAGGTGCGCAGCGCGCCCTCGCGGCGGTAATCATCGCGATAGCGAATGCCATTGATCAGCGGGATCCAGGAGAAGGTCCCGTTGAGCTGCAAGGCGTCCCACACCTTGTGCGGCGGGAACGGGAAGTCGCGACCGGCGGTGACGGTGAAGGCGGCGCGTTCGATGAATTCGCCGGCCTCCGCCGAGCTGACCGGCCGCACCTCGAATCCGTTGTCCGCCAGCACATCTTTGGTCCACAAGCGCATGAGCAGTGCGGTGATGCCGCCTGCGATCGCGCCGAGGACGACGATGACCGCCACGACGATGATGACTGTGACCATGACGTTGTTTCCTTCTCGACGAACGGCGAATGGGCGTCAGAACCGACTGGTGCCGTGGGGATTCCGGCGCGCGAAGATCCGGGCGGCGCTGCCCACGGTGGCGGCCGCCGAGGCTGTGGCGCGGACGGTGCGCATGCGGTGAATCTGCCAGATTCCGACCAGCGCGGCGATGCCGGCGGGAATCAGTATGAGTGCCGAGGTGGTCAGCAGGGCTGCCCAGTTCGGCATCCACTGTGTGAACAGCTCGGTCAGGAAGCGGAAGAAGTAGATGGTCCCGTAGGCTGCCGCGACGAGCGCGAAACCCAGTGCGGCAAGCGCGATTACGCCGCGGGCCACTTCGGCGGCCAGAAATTTCCCGGCCCGGTAGAGCTTCGGACCGAGCCAGGCAGCCAGCTCGGCCGGTAAAATTCGGACAATCTGCTCGATCGGGCTCGGTTGCGGTTTGAGCGCCGTGCTGTAGCCGGAGTGATCGGTAGCCATCCGCGGCCCCCTCGGTGGATGTGATCATCGGCGACCGCCTGCCGCCGGAACTGTCGCATCCTAACATGGTCGCGTAGATTGTCTCAGACGGCAGATTTCTTCCGAGGAGTGTGACATCGCATGGCCAATGTGTTCTCGGCCGGGACGACTACGGCGAGCCTTCCGCTCATCGCACGGCGCTGGACCATCGACGACATCCCCGACCAGACCGGTAAGACCGCGGTGGTCACCGGCGCGAACAGCGGTCTGGGTCTGCGCACCGCGGAAGCCTTGGCCGCCAAGGGCGCTCACGTGCTCATGGCCTGCCGTAATGAACTCAGGGCCGCCGCGGCGCTGGAATCGGTGGCCGCCGCCGCGACCGGCCCCAAACCCGAAGTGCTGCCGCTGGATCTGGCCGACCTGACCTCCGTCCGCCGCGCCGCCGACCATCTCGACGTGCGCGGCAATGCCATCGACGTGCTGGTCAACAATGCGGGTGTGATGGCGCTGCCGCGGAATGTGCGGACCGCCGAGGGGTTCGACGCGCAATTCGGCACCAACCATCTGGGTCACTACGCGTTCACCGGTCTATTGCTGCCCGCTCTACTGCGTGCACCCGACCCGCGGGTTGTGACTGTCTCCTCGATCGCGGCGTGGGGCGGCGTCATCAACTGGCCCGATCCGAACTGGCGAGTGCTCTACGTTCGCTGGCTCGCCTACAGTCAGTCCAAACTCGCGAACCTGCTCTTCACCGCGGAGCTGAATCGCCGTGCGCGCGAACACGGTGCCGCCCTGATCGCGGTATCCGCGCACCCCGGCCTCTCCGCCACCAACCTCTACGATTCCGAAGCCGAGAAGGGGGTGGGCGGCCGCCTGGCCGCCCTGCAGCAGCGGGCCCTCGTCGGTCTCGCGCAATCCGATCGCATGGGTGCGCTGCCCCAGCTCTATGCCGCCACCATGCCGGGCCTCCCCGGCAACTCCTACCTCGGCCCGGCCTTCGAGACCTTCGGCTATCCCCGGCGAGCGTTCCGAAACCCATTGGCGTGCAGCCGAACTCAAGCGCGAGCGCTCTGGCGCCTGAGTGAATCCCTCACGGACGTGAACTACCCCTGGCCCCACTGAAGCTGCTCGGCTGAACTATTTCTTGCTCGACTGAGCAAACAGCAGGCCGTTCATGCTCGTCGCGGCCCGGGCGGTGGTGACCGCGAAGGTCGGCGCGGCGGGCGCCCAGGAGTGGGAGGACCGCTGGCACGCCGAGGCCGGCTTCCGCAGGCACATCCGGGTTCTCACCGCGGTGTGGGGCGCGGGTTTCGCCCTCGACGCCGTGGTGCGGGTCGTGCTGGCCCAAACGCTGCCGATCGATGCGGTGCCGCTGGTGACGGGTCTGCAATGGGTGGTCGTGCTCGGTGTGCTGTTCGGTTTCCACGTCTTGTACTCCGGGTCCCGCGCTGGATCGGCGGTTGAGCGAGCTCGCCCGGACCGCCGTCCGCGGCCTCGAGCACGGCACCGCGGAGCATTACCGGCGCACGGTGTCGCTGGACGGTGATCCGGGTGTTATCGAAATCAGCGTGGACCCCTCGGGTCAGCCGCTGCTGCTCGCGCACCTGCCGCGAATCGAAGGTCTGCTGCATGTGGTGGCCCGGGTGCAACGGCTGCTCGGTGGCCAGGCGTGGGATCCGCACGAGGCCGGTGTCCGAAATATGGTGACGGACAGGGTCGGCGCGGCGGCCGCGCCCGGCGTGCTCGCCGAAATCGTCGAACGGCACGGCGTCCCGATCGAGGGATTGGGTCGATTCGGCCTGACCCACCTGTTCCCCACATCCGCCGCTCTCGCCGATGCCTACTCGGGAACCTGATCTCCCGACCAACCGGCGGCAGCGGGGCTACCGTGCGAGAATCTGGCTGCTTGATTGCTCGATTGCCCCGATAGTGCGCGAGGAGACATTGTGAGTGTGAGGTTTCTGATCGGTTTGCCCGCGGCGGTGCTGGCGGTGGCGCCGGTGTTCGCTCTGGCCGGGACCGCGCCCGCGCAGGCGCTGCCGTCACACCCGGGTATTGCGGTCAACTACAGCTGCACCGCGCAGACTTGGGCCGGGGATCCGCTGCCGACCGTATCGGTGACGGCGACCCAGGGTGTGCGCCAGGCGCAGGGCCAGGCGAAGACCATGTGGAGTGGAACCGCCAAGTTCTCGACCATCACCTGCACTCCGGTCTGAGCTGCACTCTCCGATAGTGCGGCGCTGACACCTTCAGATGGCGCGGCGGTGGTTCAGGTAGGCGAAAGAGGCCAATCCCAGCGGGATCTGGAACCAGAAGGTGAGTAGCCGGAACCCCAGGGCCACCGCGACCGCCACTCCGCCGGTCAGTCCGGCAATGGCCGTGAGTCCGGCAGCGAGGGTGATCTCCTTCGCCGCCACCCCGCTGGGGGAGGGCAGCAGCGGGCCCAGCGCCACCGTGACCAGCTGAACCACGAAGGTATCGGCCAGGCTCAGATCGGCGCCGACGGCATGCAGCACCGCCCAGAGTGCCACCACCATGAGCAACGGCTGCACCAGCGCGGCAACCCACAGCGGTGCGGCGCGGCCGGGCCGGAGCGCGGTGGCCGCCACCGACTTCCACGCGAATTCCGCATCCGTCCGTCCGGAACGGACCCGGTGCGCCAGCTCCCGCCAGCCACCGCGGGCCGCCACCCGGCGACGGACTGTCACCACTCCGAATGCCGCCAGCGCGCCCACGACGACGAGTATCGCCGCCACCACCGCCCCTGTGCGCCAGGGACTTTCGGTGGCGTGATGCCACCACGCCGAGGTCCGCGCGCCCAGATCGTGCCAGGGCGACTGGGACCCGGTCCGCCGCACCAAACTGGGTGTGGCCAGCAGTGCGATGATCACCAGCGGAATCCGCACCACCAGCGCGGCGAAGCCCAGCAGCGTCATCGAGGCGACCGCGGCACTGTGGCTGAGACCTTCCCGGCGCAGAAATCGGAGCCGGATGAGCAGCGAGGCGGCCGGTACCAGTCCGATCGCGGGCACGGCGAGTTGGAGTGCGAAGAGCCGGCGTGCGGAGGGCTGTGCCGGAATGGATCCGCGCAGCATCCACACCGAGGTGGGCCAGAGGCCGAGGGTGGCCAGGGCCGCCAGCGCCAGCCAGCGCGGATCGGCGCCGAGCAGGGCACGCATGCCCGCCGCGACCGTCGCGTGCTGCCAGATCGCGGCGGCGATCACCACGACCGAGAAAACGACTGTGGGGAGCGCCTTTCTCGCTGATGCGGGAATGGCCGGGACCATCTGCTCTCCTTGGTTCGCGGACGCGGGAATCGAACTGTGCATCGCAGAGGTGATGCCCGAGGTTAACGTGCCCGGGGCGCGGTCGGCCACCCTTCCAGCGCAACAGGGGTGCTGCCGGACCGGAGGAATTGGGTGGACCGTCCCCGATTGCCCGGAGTCAGTGGCAGGAAACCTCCCAAAATGGACGACTCATACCGGGACGTCTGCGGTCGCCGGGCGCACCGGCGCTGGGTGATCGTCGAATTCGGCGAGTCCGATTCGCGCATGCAATCGCTTGGCCCACCGCGGCGCCCACCAGGCGGTATGCCGCCGGTGCTCATCCAGATCGGGTCCACCGAGGTACTGCGCGCCGATGCCGACAAACTGGCGGAGCGCTGCGCGTCGGCCGGGGTCGAATGCCGGGTACAAGTCTGGGACAAGGGAATCCACGTCTTCCATGCCGCCGCCGATATCCTCCCCGATGCCCGCGAGGCCATTCGGGAGATCGGCCGATTCGATCAGCGGATCGGGCACGGTGAGGTGGCCGCCTGGCTCGCACCGTGGCCGCGGCTGCGGGATCGGGTCCGGCGCCGGCGCGTTGCTGCATAACGGTCGTCTTGTTCCAGGGCCGGGCGGCCGAGGCACGATCCGGGTAGGCTCGCGGACAACGGATTCGGCCGTCAAGTGCAGACAGAGGACCACGCCTGTGGCGAAATCCATGACCCCGGTGCAATTACTCTCCGAGCTCGAGCCGGTTGCGGAAGCAAACCTGAACCGGCACCTCTCCCTCGCCAAAACCTGGCATCCGCACGACTATGTGCCCTGGGGTGAGGGCCGCAATTTCGCGGCCATGGGCGGAACCGATTGGGGCCCAGAGCAATCCAGGCTCAGCCCCCTCGCGCGCGCCGCCATGGTCACCAATCTGCTCACCGAGGACAATCTGCCCTCCTATCACCGGCTGATCTCGGAGTCCTTCTCCCGCGACCGCGCCTGGGGCACCTGGGTGGATCGCTGGACCGCCGAGGAGAACCGGCACGGCATTGCCATCCGCGACTATCTGGTGGTCACCCGCGGCGTCGATCCGGTCGCGCTGGAGCACGCCCGGATGATCTGCGTTTCGCAGGGTGTCGACGATCCCACCGGCACCGGCGATAACGCCGTTCTGCACGGCGTCGCCTACGTGACCTTCCAGGAACTGGCCACCCGCGTCTCGCACCGCAATACGGGCCGCGTCTGCGAAGACCCGATCGCCGACCGCATGCTGGCGCGCATTGCCGCCGACGAAAACCTGCATATGGTCTTCTACCGCAATATCTGCGGCGCGGCCCTGGACCTGGTCCCCGATGACGCCATCGAAGCCATCGCCGAGGTGATCCGGAATTTCCGTATGCCCGGCGCGGGCATGCCAGACTTCCGCCGCAATAGCGTGCTCCTCGCCAAACACGGCATCTACGACCTGCGCCAGCACCTCGACGAGGTGATCATGCCGGTCCTGCGCCAATGGAACCTGTTCGACCGCACCGACTTCACCGCCCGCGGCGAACAGATCCGCGAGGACCTGGGCGCGCATCTGGATCAACTCGCCAAGGACGTCATCCGCTTCGAGGAGCAACGCGACCGCTCGCTGGCCCGCGAAGCCGCCCGGCGCGACCGCGAATCCGCCTGACCCACCGCTACAACGAGCACGGGTGGGCTCCGGCGGTGGCAGCACGCCGAGAGAGCCCACTGCCGAAGCCCACTCGACGACGGATCCCGACGATCCGACGTGTCGGCGCTCATGCTCCGTGCGTACTACGGCGCCGGTTGGCAGCTGGTCGGCTGATCCGGCTGTGGATAGCGGGTTGGCTATCCACAGATTCGGTTTGGGCCGATCGGGCGGGGCGCGATCGGATTAGGGTTGAGCTCGACAGAAGGGGGGCTCATGGGGGATATGTTGCGTGCCGATGTGGAGGCGCTGCGGGCTATGGCGGCGGCGGTGCGAATGGAGGCCGAGACGATTGCGGGGATCGATCCGGTGGGTGTGATCGCGAAGGTCGGCCGGGCCATGCCGAACTCGGCCATTGGCGCGGCGGCGGCAGGGGTGGGGGAGCCGTTGCGGTCCGCGCTCGGGGGGATGGCCGCTCGACTGGTCGAGCTGGTCGAGGTGTCCGAGCATGGGGCGCGCAGTTATGCAGAGTCCGATGCGGCGTTCACGGGTCAGCTCGACAGTTATCTGCAGGGGAGGCCGTAGGTCCTCGGAGGGGGTTGCAGGCGGGGAGGAGCCGGGAGGGAGCGTTGTCGAGAGCGACCATGTCACAGGTGCGCGGGTGGGATCCGGCGGCGGCCGGAATCGCGAGTGATGCTGTGGTGGAAGGGAATCTGCGTTTCGGGGGCGCCATGCGGGCGGCCGGCCGTCATGTGGATGCTGCCGTCTCGGGGTGGCGGGGTGCGGCGGCTACCGCGGCGGCCTTGCACGCACTGAGCTCCCAGTTGACCGCGAACCATATCGGGGCGGCTGCGCTCGATATCGCTGATGCGCTCGCCGACGCTGCCGCACTGGCGGGAGTGTGCGCGACGGTTCGCGATATCGATGACGAGGCCGCGGCCAATGGATGCGTGATCGCCGATGACGGGACGGTCACGGCGCCGCATGCCGATACCGGCAATGCCGTATTGGATCTCGTATTGCAGGCCTGCTTCGACGGGAAGGCACTGGCTCTACAGGCACGGCTGCTGCCGCTGCTGGACTGTGCCGGAGAGACCGACCAGTCGATCGGGAAGCGACTCACCGCTGCCGTCGAGGCGCTGGTCGCTTTGCGCGGTGCGCCGCAGGGCGGGCCGATCAGTACGCGGGTGGCCGCCGTTCTGGACGGTGATGCCTTCCTGCCCGAGGACCCGAAAGCCCTGCGCGCGCTGTGGGAGTCGCTCGCACCGGCGGACCAGGACGCACTGTTCGCCTTCGACCCCGCGATCGGCAATCGGGACGGTATTCCGGCAGTCGCCAGGGACTGCTACAACCGGATGGATCTCGAACGCCTCCGTGCGGCCGCGGAATCGGACCTGCGCGGCCTGGACGCACAGCATCCGGACTGGGCGCGCCGGGAGAACCTCCCGGACACCGCACATGACTGGATCGCGCTGCACCGCTGGGACGCTGAACGTCAGCAGATCCACACGCAGTTGGCCGCATACACGGCCGCCGCCGATGCGGCGGGTGGCGCCGGGCGCTATCTGCTCGGTGTCGACAATGACGGGCACGGGGCGATCGCCCTCAATAATCCGGACGCCGCGAGCAATATCGCCACGTTCGTCCCCGGCACCGGCGCGTCGCTCGACGGCATCGGCACCGGAACAGGTCGTGCTCGCGCTCTGCTGGCCGCCGCTACCAAGGCCGACCGGTCGGCCCGTACATCCGTCATCGCCTGGTACGGCTATGAATCGCCGCCCGGACTGGGAAACGCGCTCTCGGGCCGGTACGCCGACGAGGGCGCTGTGGCCCTGGGCCGCTTCGAATCGGGCCTACGTGCCACCCATGCGGGCGTGCCCGCCGACCTCACCGTGGTCGGGCACAGCTACGGCACCACGCTCATGGGAATTGCTGCCGGGCATGGCAATTCATTGGCGGCCGACAATCTGATCTTCGTGGGCAGTCCGGGCGTGGAGGTCCACGGTGTCTCCGAGCTGCGACTGGACGGCATCCCCGTGGAACACAATCACGAGCATGTCTACGCCACCGCGGATCCGGCCGATCCGGTGTCGTTCTATGCGCGCTGGATCCACGGCACCGATCCGGTCGATCCGGATTTCGGCGCGACCGTCTTCCCCTCCGCGGGCGCGAAGCTGAATCTACTGCTGCTGCATGCGCTGCCCTACGGATCGCTGCTGCCCTTCGATCCGTGGGCGCACGGCAATTACTGGGGAAACGGAAACCCCGGTCTGGAGACCCAGGGCGAGATCATCACCGGACGCTATCGGCCCTGATATTCGGCGACTCGATGGACGGCCGCCAGGGGTGCGCATATGTGTTGCGGATGCATAGCGGAAGTGCGGGTCAGGGCCTATCTGGCCAGGTGACCAACTGGATTTGAAACGGTTGGGTTCATGCTAGGGTTCCCGGAAGTATGGCGGGAAAGCGGGGATAAATGCGCACCGAGGACATCAACAGGAAGTTCAAACTGCATGACGAGCGCCGGGCCGCGGCGCAGCTTCCGGACCAATTGCAGGGGCTCGATGTTGTCGGATTTGTTAGGACCGACGAGTTCCCTGTGAAGTTGCTGAGTGCATTCGGAGAGTTCGCGAGCGCTGCCGTGCCGCCGCATACGCGCATCTATCGCAATGCGCAGCCCAATCGCATCGACGCCTGGTTGCTGGACCTGCTGCGCCAGGCTCGAATCGGTGATCGCTTCTTCCTGCGGACCGGTCTGGAATACTTCCCGTGGGCCGATTGCCGCGTTCTCGACCACCGCTGGCTGGAGTCCCTGCGCCGCGTGATCGGCCCCAGTCAAGGCTTCATCGCCGCGGACAAGGACTCGGTGGTCATGACCATTGGCGCCCAGTACGAAATGCTCGGCTTCGCGAGCCCGACGCCGCCCGCGACCATGCCCGATTCGGTGCGCACGGAGGACACCGCGCTGGGGCTGACCGAGGTCATCGCCTCTACGCGGCCCGAGGCATCTACTTCCGCGCACACGATCGATCAGGTGCCGCTCGCCGATAGCGCACGGCCGAATGAACCTGCGCCGCACAGTGAGCCGGCTATGATGGACGATCACGCTCAGCAGAGCGATGCGGCGACGACGGTCATCAGGCGGTCGGCTCCCGAGCGGCCGGACGATGCCGAAGCCACCGTGCTCATGACGCGAGTGCAGGCGCCGACCCCGCCGGTCGGCCCGGAACACGGTCCCGACGGCAGTCCGGCGCGCAACGAACAGCTGTAGTACACCGCCTCTGTGGTACACCGCGTCGAATATCGGCGCACGGGCGAACCCACAGCGCTCCCCATACGTGTCCTGACTGACAACGGACCGAATCGGGGAGTCGAATGTCGACAATCAGTGGGTTGCCCGCACACGTATTGCTGGTGCACGCCATTGTCGTTCTTGTGCCATTGACGGTGATACTGCTTATCGCCTGCGCACTGTGGCCCGCCGCGCGCCGTCGGTGGATCTGGCCTGCGGTCGGCCTGACGGTGCTGGTGGTCGCCCTGACTCCGCTGACCACCGAGGCGGGGGAGTGGCTGCAGCGTCGACTGGGTTCGACGCCGGCCATCGATCATCACGCCGGCCTCGGCAGGGAAATGCTGTATTTTGTTGCGCCGCTGCTCATTCCGGCCGCACTGCTGGCCTGGACGCAGGTGCTGGAGGGCCGGGGGAACTCACTCGGCCGAGCGGTGAAGGTGCTCGTCGCGGTGATCGCGCTGGCGGCGGGAGCCGCAGCGGTGCTGCAGACCTATCGCGTCGGAGATTCCGGGGCGCATGCGGTCTGGGGCGGAACCGTCTCGTAGCGCACGGCGGCTCGGGGTGAGTGTCGTGACCCGGCGCCCGGTCTGCGGGCGGGCGCCGGGCCACGGCAGTCCGGCACGGTCAGATCTTGCGAATGACCGTGACGACCTTGCCGAGAATCTGGGCGTCATTGCCCGGAATCGGCTCGAACAGGGGGTTGTGCGGCATCAGCAACACCGTGGAACCGGTGCGCTTGAACGTCTTGACGGTAGCCTCGCCGTCGATCATGGCGGCCACGATATCGCCGTTCTCGGCGACATTCTGCTGACGGACGACCACCCAGTCACCGTCGCAGATGGCGGCGTCGATCATGGACTGGCCCACGACCTTCAGCAGGAACAGCGAACCGTCGCCGACCAGTTCGCGCGGCAGCGGGAAGATGTCCTCCACCGCCTGCTCGGCCAGGATCGGACCACCGGCGGCGATGCGGCCCAGTACCGGTACGAAGATGGGCACCGGACGATCGGCCGAGCTCTCTACCTCCGCCGGGACCGAACGTAGCTGCGGCGCACCGGCTGCGGCGCGCATGACGGTTTCGTCCAGCCCGCGGACATCCACTGCGCGCGGGCGATTCGGATCGCGGCGCAGGTAGCCCTTGCGTTCCAGCGCACGTAGCTGATGCGCCACCGAGGAGGTGGAGGTGAGGCCTACCGCATCACCGATCTCCCGGATGCTGGGCGGATACCCGCGGTCGCTGACCGAGCTCCGGATGACATCCAGCACTCGCCGCTGGCGGGCCGTGAGATCCGCCCCCTGGCTGGATGTCTCGGTGCCGTCCCCGATTTGGTCGGCCGGACCGTTGTCACCCTCCACAGCGCTGTGTTCGCTCACCGCCGCAGTCCTCCGTTCACTGCTGTGTCTCACCGGAATTCGTCCCCGGGCGCTGTTTGCCGAACGTCCGGGAAGCTCGTGACTGACTGTAGTCCGAGACTCCGGACTGATCAAACATCTGTTCGACGCATGTCGCGCAAATACGCGACATTGTCGGTCGGCCGTGGTAGAAATTCGAACATCAGTTCTTCGAACACATGAGCGAGTCAACTGTCCAGAGTTATCCGGCAAGCCCAGCATGGAGGATTCTTCGATGCGCACTGTGACCAGCGATTTCGACACTCGTGCAAGCGATTTCGGCTTCAGCGGCATCCCGTGGGAGCTGCGCGCCGACCGTGCCCCCGCCCCTGTCGCACACGGCGTCTGGCGGCCCGCGGCAGACCGGCAGCCGTGCCGGGCGCGGCTGCAACCCGTACCGCGTGATCGCGCGCGTGCCGGGCGGGCGCACATCGTGGCGCGCCGCGCCGGGCGCGCGCGTGGCGCGCACCCGATCACTCGCGTGCAGCGCGCGCAGCTCGGTTTCGCTGCGCTCGCGGTAACCGCCCTGATGACAGCGCTGGCCGTCGCCGGTCTGATTGCGCTGGCGCAGTTGCGGTCCGGCGACTTCGGTTCGCAGACCACGTCGGTGGTCCAGGTCGCGCCCGCCCCGCCCCGCTAACCGATTGCCCTTCGGTGGCCACGGAGCGGTGGCGCGGGGAAGCGTCGCGGCCCGAAGCTTCCGAAGTGCCGTTCGCCCGGCGATAGCCGGGCATGGAGTAGGGATGGTCGGCCACGGGGATGGCCGAAAAAGTAGATTGAAAACTGAAACACGTTGCTACGGTGCCCTGAGATGTGACGGAGGTTACTCCGAAACAGCATGTTCCTGCACCACAAGCGTCGGTGTGGGACACGGTCCAACCCCCGTGCCGAAAGGCGTTGCGGGTAGCCGTGACACACATGAATCTTCGCTGTCCGCTGTTCCAACGCTGGACAGCAGGAGATCTATGTAGACGCTACATTCGTGCCGGCCCCGAGTGGACCGGCGTGCATTGCACAAGGGGGCACAATGGCGCAGGGCACCGGCGGCACGCGACAGTGCGCGAGCAGGCCACTCCCACGAGGCGCGCGCGGACCGTACTCGCGCGGTGCGGCCGGGCCGTACCGCGGCCAGAGTCTGATCCGACTCGCCGGGCTGCTGACCTGCCTGGTGCTGGGATTGGTCGCGGTACCGGCGGCACACGCCGAATCCACCTACGCCGCCTATCTGGATCTGCCGTCGGTCAATGGCGACGGTTCCGGTGGGGGCGGCTTGAATCCGGCCCTACCGCTGGACCCCGCACAATTGCGCACCGCCCTCGACGAAGCGCGGGCCGCGGGTGTGGCGCCGCGGCATTACGCCACACTGCTGCACCAGTATTGGCTGACCGTCGCCACCCGGAATGCCGATATCGATCTGGCCGCCTGGGACCCGGCGCGCGGCGTGGCGGCGAACTCGCGCACCTTCATCCAGGTGTACGTGAACTACCTGCGGCTCAATAATCAGCACCCGGATTTCTACTGGACCGGGCTGGCCGGGCTCGCGGGCGGATCATTCGCCTCGGGCTTCTTCGATATGGGTGATGTCGCGAATATCGTCAGCGTCCCGGGTATCCATCAGGTGGGCGGTGCGGTCGCCGATCTGCTGCGCGGCACGCCCGCCGATCTGCTGAATCTGCTGCCCGCCGATATCAAGGCGCTGGGCACCGAGGGTGAGCGGCTCACCGCCGCCGATCTGACCTGGTACCAGACCCGGCTGATGATCATGCAGAAGCACATCTTCATCGATCAGGTGCCCATGCACGAGGCCTATGTGGCAGACGGCCTGGCCGGAGTCGAGGAGATGTTCCAGGCCGGCGTACTCGACGACAATGCCGTCACCGCCTGGCGCGAGCTCGACGGTCGCACCCCCGCCGGACTGGCCGATGCCGCCTATCGCATGACCGACCGGGAGCAGAATCAGATCATCGCCGACCAGTGGGATGCCACCTCCTCCGGTCGCGGCGTCATGGGACGGGTCATGACCTATGTGAGCACCGTCGCCGGTAAGGCCGCCGTCCCCGGCGTGCGAGCCCCGGGTGTGTTCGCGCCCACCACGCTCACCGCGGGCGCCATGTCGCTGCGCACGCCGCTACCGAATTTCAACTGGGCCGACCGCGACACGCGGTGGACCTACATAACGAATGATCTACTGCCTCGTTACCTGGAGCTTTCCGCGAATCAGGTCGTTGCGAGACCGGTGCTGGCGGAGCCCTTCTCGGACAAACTGGCCGAAGGAAGGCTGCTGCGGCGACTGCCCGATCTGCTCGGAGATCTGACCGCTGAGTGGCAGCTGACCACCTGATCTGGGCCGCTCGCACGGGCGGACGCACGCCGATCGCCGCAGTCCGGGTATCCTCGAGATTGCTGAGGAGCCCAGGCCCCGACGAAGGATCACGGATGCATTGCCCGTACTGTCGCCACCCCGATTCCCGGGTGGTCGACTCGCGTGAAGCCGAGGAAGGCAGCGCCATCAGGAGGCGTCGTGCCTGTCCCGAGTGTGGGCGACGGTTCAGCACGGTGGAAACCGCGATTCTCTCGGTGGTCAAGCGCAGCGGAGTGAGCGAGTCGTTCAGCCGCGAGAAGGTTATTCGCGGTGTGCGCCGCGCCTGTCAGGGCCGCGAGGTCGATGACGACGCCCTCAACCTGCTCGCGCAGCAGGTGGAGGATGCGGTGCGCGCCAAGGGTGCTCCCGAGGTGCCCAGCCATGAGGTCGGTCTCGCCATCCTCGGCCCGCTGCGCGATCTCGATGAAGTCGCCTACCTGCGCTTCGCCTCGGTCTACCGATCCTTCAGCTCCGCCGAGGATTTCGAGCAGGAGATCGCCTCACTGCGCCAACACCGCGCCGAACACGCGGTGGGCGTCGCAGCCGAGTAGCTGATTCACCCACGGCGCGATCAGCGTTTGGCGGGTGGCTTGCGCGCGGCGTCGATCGCCTTTTCGATGCGCTTGGCGGAGACCGCATAGGGCGTGCCGAGCTGCTGGGCGAAGAGACTGACGCGCAATTCCTCGATCATCCACCAGATTTCGGTGATATCGCGGCCGGTGCGGCGGCCCTCGGGCAGCAACTCGAGCAGGCGGTCGTAGGCGGCGTGCACCCGATCGAGTTCGGCCATGCCCGCTCGGTCGCGGTTGGCGGATGCGGGCAGGGCTTCCAGCCGCAGTTTCGCCGCTTCGAGATACCGCGGCAGTTCGCGCAATCGCACACTGCCCCATTCGGAGACGAAGCCGCGGAAGACGAGATCGTCGAGCTGGTGCGTGACGTCCTGTGCGGCTTCACGATCACGGGAATCGGCGAGGGCGGCACGTACCCGGTGCGCTTCGGCGAGCACGGGCACCACCAGTCGCACGATCTGTACGACGGCGGAGGTGAAGTCGGGTCGCACCTTCTCCACGAGCGCCTTGAACTGCTCCGGACTGCGCACCGGCCCACCCGCACTCGTGATGAGCTGATCGGCGGCGCAGGCCCGGCAGTCCTCGATCAGCGCGTCGAGCGAACCGTACGGATTCTGGCTCAGCGCAAGGCGATCGGCCGGCGGCAGCCCGGCGGTGACCGCTCGTGCCGAACTGGGAAGCGCATTGAGCAACAGCGTGCGGGTACCGGTGCGCATGGCCGCGGCCTGCTGCGCCAGTGAGCTCAGCACCCGGACCGCCACCCCGTCGCCCTCGGGAACCAGTGCGGGATAACCGGTAATCGTCTGCCCGCCGACCTGCCTGCGCACCGTCGGCTCCAGCGTGCCGAGCGATTCTGAGGTCCACACCGCGGCCGGGGCGCGCTCGGCGGCGGCGGTCGCGCGGGCCACCGTCTTCGACACCTGGGTCGCGAGACGGGATTTCAGCTCGGCCAGATTCTTGCTGCGATCGATCAGGGTTCCGGCGGCGTCCGTCGCGGCGAACGTCATGCGCAGGTGATCGGGCAGGGCGACCGGGTCGATATCGGCGGGTGCGATGGTGACCGAGCCCAGGCGCGAGAGCTCCCGTGCCAGGGCGGTGCGCAGTGGTTCGGCACGCGGAGTCAGCTGTGCCAGTGCGGCTTTCGCGAAATCGGGGGCCGGAACGACGGCGCGCCGCAGCTGTTTGGGCAGCGTCTTGATGAGTGCGGTGGCCAGCTCCTCGCGCATACCGGGCACCAGCCAGTCGAAGCCGACGGCCCGCACATGCGCCAGCTGCGCGATCGGAATGTGCACGGTGACACCGTCATCGGCATTGCCGGGCTCGAATTGATAGGTGAGCGGGAAGATCAGCTCACCCTGCCGCCAGCTGTCCGGGAACGCGGTCGGATCCAGCAGCGCCGCATCCTCGTTCACGACGGTGGCGGCCGTGAAGTTCAGCAGCGTCGGATCCTGCCGCTGCGCCCTGCGCCACCAGCTGTCGAAATGCCGCACCGACACCACGTCGGCGGGAATACGGCCGTCGTAGAAGTCGAACAGCACCTGATCGTCGACGAGAATGTCGCGCCGGCGCACTCGATGCTCCAGATCGGCCACATCGTCGAGCAATTCGCGATTGCGCTCGAAGAATTCGTGCCGGGTCTGCCATTCGCCCTGCACCAGCGCATGCCGGATGAACAGCTCGCGCGACAGCTCGGTATCGATGCGCCCGAAATCCACCCGCCGCTGGGTGACCAGCGGAATCCCGTACAGCGTGACCCGCTCGTACGCCAGGGCGGCGCCACGCTTGGAGGACCAATGCGGTTCGGAGTAGGTACGTTTCACCAGATCCCCGGCCAGCCGCTCGGCCCACTCCGGCTCGATCCGCGCCGCCGTCCGCCCCCACAGCCGCGAGGTCTCCACCAGCTCGGCCGCCATCACCCAGCGCGGCGCCTTCTTGGCCAGCGAGGACCCCGGAAAGATCATGAACTTGGCATTGCGCGCGCCCAGGAATTCCCGGCTCTCGGCCTCCCGCACACCGATATGCGACAGCATCCCCGCCAGCAGCGCCTGATGAATCGACAGCGAATCCCACGGCAGCGCCTCATCGGCGGTAGCCGCCAGCGCAGCAAGCCGCGCAGCCGAATCGGCCCCGCCGGACGCACTCCCACCGGATTGCCCACGCCCACCGCGTACGGCCTTGCCCGCTGCGGAGGTCCCGCCACTCGCGGAGGTGCTGCGCATAGCTGAGCCTCCGCCGGACGTCGCGTTGCCGCCGAACGTGGCAGTGGTGCCGGACGTGGATGTCGGGCCCGTGCCCTGGGTGGAAGCCGCAGCGCCCCTACCGGAGTCACCGGAATTCCCCGCGGCATTTCTCCCTGCGGCGCTGGTATTTCCGCCGCTGTCCTTGCCTGAGGCGGCGACGTCTCCGCTGCTGCTTCCGGAGTCGGCAATGATGCGACCGGTGGCGACTCGGCTCGAGGTCTCTGTTCCGGCGGCCCGGACGGATGATGTTGAGCTGTCAACTCTTTCGCCGCCGCGTCGGTTTCTGCCGCGTCGGCGCGAATTGCCGCGGGCGTCGGAGCCAACCGATTCGGAATCGGTTTCGGGGGTGTCGTTTTCGGACGATCCCGAGTCGGTCGACCAGCCGAGGCTGCGGGTGATCGTGCGGAGCTGGCCGTGCAGGTCCTGCCATTCGCGTATGCGCAGGTAGTGCAGGAACTCGTCGCGGCACATGCGCCGGAACTGGTTGGAGGACAGCGATTGTCGCTGCTCGCCCAGGTAGTCCCAGAGTTTGAGGTAGGCGAGGAAGTCGGAGCCGTCGACGTGGAAGCGGGCATGCTTGGTATCGGCGGCCTGCTGGAATTCCACCGGCCGCTCGCGCACATCCTGAATCGACAGTGCCGCGACAATGATCAGCACCTCGGCCAGGCAGCCGGTGCGGTTCGCCTCCACCAGCATGCGCGCCATGCGCGGATCCACCGGCAGCTGCGACATTTCCCGGCCGATCGCCGTGAGAGTCAGTCCGGCATCGGGGATTTCGGAGCGATCGGCGTCGTCGCTACGCCGAGCCAGCGCGCCGAGCTCCTCGAGCAGCGAGATGCCGTCGCGAATGGCGCGATTGTCCGGGGCCTCCACAAACGGGAAGCTCTCGATATCGCCCAGTCCCAGCGCGGTCATCTGCAGAATGACGGCGGCGAGATTGGTGCGCAGAATCTCCGGTTCGGTGAACTGCGGCCGTGATTCGAACTCGTCCTCGGAGTACAGCCGAATGGCGATACCGTCGGCAACACGACCACAGCGCCCGGAGCGCTGCCGCGCCGACGCCTGCGAGATAGGCTCGATGGGCAGCCGCTGCACCTTGGTGCGCAGCGAGTACCGCGAAATGCGCGCGGTGCCGGGGTCCACCACATAGCGAATGCCGGGCACCGTCAGCGAGGTCTCGGCGACATTGGTGGCCAGTACCACCCGGCGACCGGCGTGGTTGCTGAACACCCTGTGCTGCTCGGCCGCAGAGAGCCGCGCGTACAGCGGCAGGATCTCGGTGCGCGGCAGTTTCATATCCCGCAGCGTGTCCGCGGTATCGCGGATCTCACGCTCACCGGATAGGAAAACAAGGATGTCGCCGTCGCCCTCGTCGAGCAGTTCGCGCACCGCATCGCCGATGGCATCGGTGGGATCGCGGTCGACGACCTGGGTGTCCTCGTCATCGGGATCATCGGAGGTGAGCGGAACCTCCAGTGCCAGTGGCTGATACCGGATCTCCACCGGGAACGAGCGGCCGGAGACCTCGACAATCGGTGCCGGAGCGCCGTTCTCGTCACTGAAGTGCCGGGCGAACAGCTCCGGATCGATGGTGGCGGAGGTGATGATGAGCTTCAGATCCGGCCGCTTGGGCAGCAGCTGCTTGAGATAGCCCATCAGGAAGTCGATATTGAGACTGCGCTCGTGCGCCTCGTCGATAATGATGGTGTCGTAGCGGCGCAGTAGCCGGTCCCGCTGGATCTCGGCGAGCAGAATGCCGTCGGTCATGAGCTTGACCAGGGTCCGATCCGAGGCCTGATCGGTGAATCGGACGGTATAGCCGACCACATCGCCCAGTTCGCCGCCGAGCTCCTCGGCGATGCGCTCGGCCACCGTGCGCGCGGCAATGCGCCGCGGCTGGGTGTGCCCGATGGTGCCGCGAATGCCGCGCCCCAGCTCCAGGCAGATCTTGGGTAGCTGGGTGGTCTTACCGGAGCCGGTCTCGCCGGCGACGATCACGACCTGGTTCTCGGCGATCGCCTTCGAGATGTCCTCGCGGCGCGCGGAGACCGGTAGCTGCTCCGGATACCTGATGGTGGGTAGCGCGGCGCGACGGGTGTCGACGCGCCGCTGGGCGGCGTCGATTTCGGCTTCGAGTGCGCTGAGGTCGCCGCCGCGGACCTGGTCGAGGCGTCGACGTAAACGATATTCGTCGCGGATCGAGAGGTCGGCCAGGCGGGAACGAAGCTCGCGAACGGTGGCGGCAGTCCTGGTCATTGCACCGTCAAGCCTAGCGAAGTCCTGACCCGGCCGGTCGGCGTGGTGGCACAGATCGTCGTAGCGAGGGTTGCCTGAAGTGTGCTGTATCGGCGTATCGTCCGCGTTTCGGGCTGCTCCCGTGCGAATATCAGGCCATGAACAGCACTGCCGGACCGCCCGCGTGGATTCGAGCGCTACGCATTGCCTTCGGTGTTTTCGGCATCGTCGCGCTGGTGTGGATCCCGATCGAGAACATCGGCGTCGCGGGGTACTCCGAAGCCAATTACTTCAGCTACTTCACCATCCAGTCCAATATCGTGGGCGTGGTGGTGCTGCTGGTGGGCGGACTGCGTGCGCCGATCAGCCGGGGCTGGCAGCTGTTCCGCGGCGCGGGCACCCTCTATCTGGTCATCACCGGCATCATCTATGCGCTGCTGCTGTCGAATATCGATGTCCAACTGGGCGAGCACTGGACCAACACAGCACTGCACCGGGTGATGCCTATTGTCGTGCTGGCGGATTGGCTACTGGTTCCCGCCGCGATCAAGCTGAGCGCGCGGCTCATCGGCATTTGGCTGATCTACCCGGTGCTCTACGGCGTGTACACACTGGTCCGCGGTCCGATCGTGGACTGGTATCCCTACCCCTTCATCGATCCGCGCCATCAGGGCTACCTCGAAATGTCCTGGAAGCTGGCGCTGATGGTGGTGTTCTTCGCGATTCTGGCCGCCGCCGTGGTCGCGCTGAACGGTTTCCTCGCGCGCTTCTGGCGCGAAAGCCGTACGCACACGTCTTGATCCGGCTCAGCGTGATCCGGCTCAGAGCGTCCGAGTCATGAACACGCTGTGCGGATCATCGGTGTACTCCGCGAACGGTCCGCACAGCGCGAACCCGTGCCGCTCGTACAGCCGGACCGCGGGCCGGTAGAACTCCGAGGACCCGGTCTCCAGGCTCAGCCGCGTATATCCGCGCTCGCGTGCCACGCCGAGAATGTGCTCCAGCAGCAGTGTCGCCACGCCCCGGCCGCGCCACGTCTCGACCATCCGCATGGATTTGATCTCGCCGTGCGTCGGATCGAGTTCCTTCATCGCTCCGCAGCCCGCGATATCGTCGCCCTCCCACACCGACCAGAGCGTGATCTCCGGCTTGCGCAGCGCGTCCACATCCAGCGCGTGCATGCTGTCCTCGGGGGAGTTGTCCAGCATTTCGGCCACATGGGTCTGCAGCAGTTCGATCACCTCGGCACCGGACAAATCGTCCACCACAATCCGCATACCCCCAGGCTATCGATGCCGGTCAGTCGGTTGTCTGGGTGGTGCGAATGTCCTGATTCCGCGCCGGTCGGAGCCAGGAATTCACTGATGGGCGCCGGAAATTCAATGGCTTCGGCGCAGCGCCGAACCTAGCCAGAGACGACCTTGCGGCAATCGGAAAGGATGCCTTGGAAGCGACAGTGATGGTGACCCCGGATCAGTTGCCGGAGTTGCTACTGCCCGTCGCGGTGGTGCGCCCCCGCGGCCCGGTCTTCCGGATGCGCTGAGCGGCGGTGGAGCTGAGCGCCGGTGAACTAGGCAAGTCGGGCGGGGCATGGCACGATCGGTGAGGTGACCAGCAGTCCATCCGGGGCAGAGCGTCTGCGCGATCTCGCGCGGCTGCGCCGTGTGCGCGACCGTATCGACCGGGAGTACGCGCAACCGCTGGATGTCGAGGCGCTCGCCCGGGATGCGCACATATCGGCCGGTCATCTCAGCCGGCAGTTCAAGCTCGCGTACGGCGAGTCGGTGTACTCGTATCTGATGACACGCCGTATCGAGCGGGCGATGGCCTTGCTGCGGCGCGGCGATCTGAGCGTCACCGAGGTCTGTTTCGCGGTCGGCTGCTCGTCGCTGGGCACTTTCAGCACGCGTTTCACCGAATTGGTCGGGGTTCCGCCCAGCGTCTACCGGCGTGAGGCGACCGCGACCTCGGGCATTCCCTCGTGCGTGGAGAAACAAGTAACCAGACCGATCAGGAATAGAGAAGCGGCGGCTACCGAGTCGCAACTAGCCTGATCTTCATGGACATCACCATTCACGCGAGTTTTCTCCCGCAGGACGATCCGGAAGCCGCGCTGGCCTTCTATCGCGACACCCTCGGTTTCGAGCTCCGGAATGACGTCGGATACAACGGCTTGCGCTGGCTGACCATCGGCCCTCCCGGACAGCCCGATACCTCGATCGTGCTGCATCCGCCGGCTGTCGATCCCGGCCTCACCGAGGACGAGCGGCGCGCCATTACCGAGATGATGGCCAAGGGAACCTATTCCAGCATCCTTTTGGCTACTAAAGATCTGGACGGCCTTTTCGAGCGAGTGCAGGCCAGCGACGCGGAAGTCGTCCAAGAACCGACCGACCAGCCTTATGGCGTCCGGGACTGCGCCTTCCGCGATCCCGCAGGCAATATGGTCCGCATCCAGCAACTGGGCTGAGCCGTCCGGCATTCCTCCGCCACCGACCCTGAATCACGGAGACACGATAAGCATGGCCACCAAGAGGACGCCCGCGCCCGCATCGCATGCCGCCGATAGTCACGAGCTGATTCGCGTGCTCGGCGCGCGGGTCAACAATCTCAAAGACGTCAGCATCCAGATTCCCAAACGCCGGTTGACGGTGTTCACCGGCGTATCCGGATCCGGGAAGAGCTCGCTGGTCTTCGGTACGATCGCCGCGGAATCGCAGCGGCTGATCAATGAGACCTACAGCTCGTTCGTGCAGGGTTTCATGCCGACGCAGGCGCGGCCCGAGGTCGACGTACTCGAGGGGCTCACCACCGCGATCCTGGTCGACCAGCAGCGGATGGGCTCGGACCCGCGCTCCACGGTCGGCACGGCCACGGATGCGAATGCCATGCTGCGCATTCTGTTCAGCCGGCTCGGGAAGCCGCATATCGGTTCCCCGCAGGCGTTCTCCTTCAATGTCGCGTCGATCAGCGGTGCCGGTGCGGTCGCGATCGAGCGCGGTGGCAAGACGGTGAAGGAGCGCCGGAGCTTCAGTATTACCGGCGGTATGTGCCCGCGCTGCGAGGGCCGGGGTTCGGTCAATGACATCGATCTGACGCAGTTGTACGACGACACCAAATCGCTCAATGAGGGCGCGCTGACCATCCCCGGCTACTCCATGGACGGGTGGTTCGGCCGGATCTTCACCGGGTGCGGGTTCTTCGATCCGGATAAGCCGATCAAGAAGTTCAACAAGCGCGAACTGGCCGATCTGCTCTACAAGGAGCCGACCAAAATCAAGGTCGATGGCATCAACCTGACCTACGAGGGCATTATCCCGCGCATTCAGAAATCCATGCTCTCCAAGGATGTCGATGCGCTGCAGCCGCATATCCGCGCGTTCGTGGAGCGGGCGGTCACCTTCGATATCTGCCCCGAATGCCACGGCACCCGGCTCAGCGAGGGAGCTCGGTCCTCGAAGATCAAGAAGGTCAGCATTGCCGATGCGTGCGCGATGCAGATCAGCGATCTCGCCGAATGGGTGAAGGGGCTGGACGAACCGTCCGTCGGGCCGCTGCTCGAGACGTTGCAGCGGACGCTCGACTCGTTTGTCGAGATCGGGCTCGGCTACCTCGGTCTGGAGCGCACGTCGGGCACGCTGTCGGGTGGTGAAGCGCAGCGCGTCAAGATGATTCGTCATCTGGGGTCCGCGCTCACCGATGTCACCTATGTTTTCGACGAGCCCACCGCGGGGCTGCATCCGCACGATATTCAGCGCATGAACGATCTGCTACTGCGTCTGCGGGACAAGGGCAATACGGTGCTCGTCGTCGAGCACAAGCCGGAGACCATCGCGATCGCCGATCACATTGTCGATCTCGGGCCCGGTGCGGGTGCGGGTGGCGGCACCATCTGTTTCGAAGGCTCTGTCGATGGGTTGCGGGGCAGCGGCACCATTACCGGCAAGCATTTCGACGATCGGGCCGCGCTCAAGAAAACGGTGCGAAAGTCCACCGGGGCCTTGAAGATTCGTGGCGCGAAGACGCACAATCTTCGCGGTGTGAATGTCGATATTCCGCTCGGGGTGCTGGTCGCCATCACCGGTGTCGCGGGGTCCGGAAAGAGTTCACTCGTGCACGGATCGATTCCCGCCGGTGAGAATGTGGTCTCGGTCGATCAGGGTGCGATCAAGGGTTCGCGACGCAGTAATCCGGCGACGTACACCGGACTGCTCGAGCCGATCCGCAAGACGTTCGCGAAGGTCAATGGCGTGAAGCCGGCGCTCTTCAGTGCCAATTCCGAAGGCGCCTGCCCCAATTGCAATGGCGCGGGTGTCATCTACAGCGATCTGGCGATCATGGCCGGCGTCGCCACCACGTGTGAGGTGTGCGAGGGCAAGCGGTTCCAGGCGGCGGTGCTGGACTACCACCTCGGCGGCCGCGATATCAGCGAGGTGCTCGCCATGTCGGTGAGCGAGGCCCTGGAATTCTTCGCCGCCGGCGAATCGAAAATCCCCGCCGCACATGCCGTCCTCGAGCGGCTCGCCGATGTCGGTCTCGGCTACCTCACCATCGGCCAGCCCCTCACCACCCTGTCCGGCGGCGAACGCCAGCGCCTGAAGCTGGCCACCCATATGGCAGACAAGGGCGGCATCTACATCCTCGACGAGCCCACCACCGGCCTGCACCTCGCCGACGTGGAACAGCTGCTCGGCCTCCTCGACCGCCTCGTCGAATCAGGCAAGTCGGTCATCGTCATCGAGCACCACCAGGCAGTCATGGCTCACGCCGACTGGATCATCGACCTCGGCCCCGGCGCCGGCCACGACGGCGGCCTCATCGTCTTCGAAGGCACCCCCGCCGACCTGGTGGCCGAACCCGCCACCCTCACCGGCGAACACCTGGCGGCCTACGTCGGCAGCTGACCGAGGTCCTCGGAGACCTCGCGAGGCCCCTCACCCGCAGCCGAGTCACCGCACCGTCGAATTCGACCGACAGGTGCGGTGATTCGCGTTGTGTGCGTGAGGCGTCCTGAATTATGCGAGTGAGTCGCCCTCGTCATCCGGCATGCGAACCCCGTCATCCCGGCATGACCTTGGCCGGGATCCACACCCGCAGCGTGTCAACGGTTTCCGTGGATCACGGCCAGAAGCGCGCCGGGATGACGGGCGGTGTGCTCGACGGCGGGCCGTCGCAGTCGCCCTGCCGATTTCTCGCGCCTTCCCATCTCGTCCGGTCGCGCTGTCCAGGCGGGAGCCTGTGCCGGGATCAACCGAAACGTGGGGGGTGCCGCAGAACACCGCTGCTGCGTGGCAGCTGCCTGCTGGTTTGCCGCGGAGTGGCGGTGGGATGACCTTGGTTCGGCAGGGTAAGGGCGGTGCCGACGGGTGGGGGCGGTGCCACTATGGAGGGAGGCAGGACTCCGCGCTGAGAGGTGGTGGGGCATGGCGGGATTCGTGCAGGACAGCGGGATGCTGCGGTGGCTGGTGGTGGCCGGATTCGTGATGGCTGCGGTGATTGTGGTGGGGCGGCTGGCCGCGGTGCGGCCGGTGGGTGGGGGAGAGGTGCTGGCGGGGAACGGGTTTCGGGTGGATCAGGAGTCGGATGCGGCGCATCTGCTCATGTGCCTGGTGATGCTGGCCATGCTGGTGTTTCCGGCGGCGGCCGATCCGCGGGCGCTGCGCGGTGTGCTGACGGCGATGATCGTGGTCTACGCCGCAGTTCTGATGGGTCGAATCCTGCGGTGGCGCAGTGTGAGTGTCGCGACGTTCGCCTATCACCTGCTGGCGGCGGGGGCGATGTTGTACGCGATGAGCGGGCATGCCGAGCGCGGGATGCATATGCACATGGCGGGTGGGCCCGCCCCGGCGCCGATGCTCGTGCTGGCCGCACTTTTCACCGCGGATGCGGTGGTCATGGCGGTTCCGGCGTCGCGGCGTGCGCTGTGGCACATGTTTCCGCATGCGGTCGGCACCGGTTCCAAGGCGGTGTTTCCGCATCTGGTGATGGATCTGGGCACCGCGTACATGCTCGTGCTCGCCGCGGCGGGCTGACACCTCGAGTGCCGGGGGCCGTTCGCGCTGCTCCGGGCGGTGATGGTGTGATGGTGTGGTTGGTCGACATGCCCGGAAAGTGGCAGTCGGTGTCGGTGTGACGGAGGTGCGGGATGGGTTCGCTGTGGCATGGCTTCGCCGATATGGGTGCGGTGGAAGACGGCGGTGCGTTCGTGGTGGCGCGCGGCGACGGCGCTTATATCTGGGATGAGGGCGGCACCCGGTACCTGGATGCCACCGCCGGACTGTGGTTCACCAATGTCGGGCACGGCCGCCGCGAGATCGCGGATGCGGTGGCCGCGCAGCTGAGCAATCTCGCGCACTATTCGAACTTCGGTGATCTGGCCTCCCCGGTGCTGCGCGATCTGGCCGAGCGGCTCGCTGCCATCGCGCCGGTGCCCGGCAGCAAGATCTTCTTCACCTCCGGCGGGTCCGACGGCATCGATACCGCGGCCAAGCTGGCGCGCCGCTACTGGAACGTCGTGGGCAAGCCGGGTAAGACCATTATCGTCGGCCGTGAGAAGGCCTACCACGGCATGCACGTGGCAGGCACCTCGCTCGCGGGCATTCCGGTCAACCACGAGGGCTACGGCGAGTTCATGCCCGACGCCCGCACCATCGGCTGGGACGACCCCAAGGCACTGCTCGCGCTCATCGAAGAGGTCGGCGCCGAGCGCATCGCAGCCTTCTTCGCCGAGCCGATCATCGGCGCCGGCGGCGTGTACCTGCCGCCGGAGGGCTACCTCGCCGAGGTGCGCCGCATCTGCCGCGAGAACGACATCCTGTTCGTGGCCGACGAGGTCGTCACCGGCTTCGGCCGCATCGGCGGATCCTGGTTCGCCTCTTCACGTTTCGACCTGCAGCCGGACATCATGACCACCGCCAAGGGCCTGACCTCCGGCTACGTGCCGATGGGCGCGGTGTTCATCGCCCCGCGGATCGCCGAGCCGTTCTTCGCCGGCGGCACCTGGTTCCGCCACGGCTACACCTACGGCGGCCACGCCGGCGCCGCGGCCGCCGCCATGGCCACCCTCGACATCATGGAGCGCGAAAACCTGCTCGACGCCAGCAAGAACCTGGAATCCCTGCTGCACAAGCACCTTTCGCCACTGGCCGAGCACCCCCGGGTGGCCGAGGTCCGCAGTGGCCTGGGCGCGGTCGCCGCCATCCAGCTCGCCGATCCCGCCGAGGCCATGCCGTTCGTGAAAACCCTGCGTGCCCAAGGCATCTCGGGCCGCGCGGCCGGTCAGGGCGCCCTGCAGATCTCCCCGTCCTTCGTCATCACCGAGGAGCAGGTCGCCGAACTGGCGGCGGGCTTCGCCCGCGCACTGGGTTAGTCCTACCTGGCGGCCAGACGGTCGGCACGGGAATTGAGGTAACGCTGCTGCGGGACGGTTCCCGTCAGCTGAGCGGCGTGGCGGTAGTCGGAGATCGCGTCCGAGTCGGCTCCACTCAGTTCCCGCAGATGTGCGCGTACGGCATAGAACCGATGGTCGGCACCTAGCCGGCCATCGGTTTCCAGTTCTGCGAGCATGGCCAGCCCGGCCTCGGCGCCGCTCGACATCCCCACCGCGACTGCACGATTCAATGCCACTACCGGGTTGTCGGTGAGTGCGTGCAGTGCCGTGTAGAGGGCGGCGATCTGCGGCCAGTCGGTGTCCTCGGCGGTGGCCGCCTCGTCGTGCACGGCCGCGATGGCGGCCTGCAATTGATACGGTCCCGGCGGATCGCCGCGTGGCAGTGCCAGAGTGATCAGTGCGATGCCCTCGGTGATGAGGCTGCGGTCCCAATGCGATCGATCCTGTTCGGCCATCGGAATCAGTTCGCCGTGCGGCCCGGCGCGGGCCGGTCGGCGGGCATCGGTCAGCAGCATGAGGGCGAGCAGGCCTGCGACTTCGTCATCTTGGTCGAGTAGGCGATACATGATGCGCGCCAATCGAATTGCCTCGGCGGACAGGTCTGTGCGGTACAGGTCGGGTCCGGCCGTGGCGGCATAGCCTTCGGTGAAGATCAGGTACAGCACGTGCAGTACGGCCGCGAGCCGGGCGTCTCGCTCCTGTGGCAGCGGCATGCGGAAGGGTGTGCCTGCCGATTTGATCGTCCGTTTGGCCCGGCTGATGCGCCGGGTCATGGTGTCCACCGGTACGAGGAAGGCGCGCGCGATTTCCGCGGTGGTCAGGCCGCCGACCGCGCGCAGAGTCAGCGCGATCTGGGAGGCGGGGGCCAATGCCGGATGGCAGCACAGGAACAGCAGGATCAGGGTGTCGTCGGCGTCCGCGACGCGGTCCTCGACGGCTGGGAATGCCCACTGGTCGGACGGAAGTGCCTGCGCCACAGCATCTTCGCGGCGCCTTCGCGCCTGCTCGGTGCGCAGCAGGTCGATGAGTCGCCGGGCCGCGACGGCGATCAACCAGGCTTTCGGATCGTGCGGCACACCCGTCTCGGGCCACTGTGCGGTCGCCGCGACCAGGGCCTCCTGCACCGCATCCTCGGCGGTATCGAAATGCCCGTAGCGCCGCACCAGCGCACCGAGGACTTGCGGTGCGAGTGTGCGCAGCAGCTCCTCGGTGCGGGTGTCGGTCATCAAATCTCCAGGGAATCAGCGCTTTCCGTGATCGGCCGCACATCCACGTAGGCGCGCGCGGCTATCGCCGCGGGGCCGGGGCATTCGGTGATTTCCGCCGCGATCTCGGTGGCCCGGTCGAAGCTCTCGCACTCCACGATCCAGTATCCGGCGAGTACCTCCTGCGTTTCCGCATACGGTCCGTCGGTGATCACCACGGGCAGGCCCGCGCGGGTGCTGCCGCTGATCCTGCGGGTGTGGACGGGATCGACGAGGCCGCGGGTGTCCACCAGCTCTCCGGACGCCTCGAGCTTTGCCGTGAAGTCCCGCATGAACTCGGTCACCGCGGCGAAGTCGCCGGGTGACCAGGCGTAATCGCCCGTCGCCTTGCCGGTCATACCGTCGTAGTCTCGCTGCGAACCGTAGGACAGAATCATGTACTTCATCGGTCTCACCTCCGTTGTCGGCGCCTCGGTGGCGTCTGTACCCGAGACGTCGGAGCCACTGCACCGGATCCGGACATCCACTCCGAAGAATATTTTCCCGCGCCGCGACCGGCGGCCGAAGCGGTCAGATGACGACCGGGTGATCCTCGACAACGCGCCCGCCCAGCCGCACCCAGCCGTCGGAGTCCCATTCGGTGAACAGCTGCGAACCCGCGCCCTGGGTGATGTACAGCCCGCGCTGTAGTTTGGCCGTGAGTGCGATGGCTGCCGCTCCGGTCGCCTCGTCCTCGGCAATTCCCATGGCGGGGGCGAACATTCGGGTGCGCACCTGACCTCGGGCCTCGTCGTGCCAGGTCCACGCGTAGTGCGAGCCCTCGGGGAAGTCGGCCGGGTCCAGCGTGGCCAGCAGTTCGGCACTCTCGATTTCGTGAAAGGTGAAGGCGGGGGCCCATTCCGAGCGCGCACGCACCCACGCCATACCCTCGGTGACCGAAACGTCCACGGGTCCGGCGGGCACATCGATCACCGAGACCGGACGGCCCCGCAGGTACAGCCACCAGCCGGTGCCGACGGTCGGGTGCCCGGCGAACGGCAATTCCACCGACGGCGTGTAGATGCGCATGCGGACCCGGCCGTTGTCCGGCTCCTCGAGGACGACCGTCTCGCTGTAGCCGACACGTGCGGCCAGGGCCTGATGGTCGGCGCCGGCCACATCGGCGGCGCGCGCGATGCCGAGCGGATTGCCGAAGCGGCCCGTCGCATCGGTGAATACGCGAACCACTTCGATCTGTGCGCCATCGCTTTCCGGGGTGCTCATAGGTGCCGAGCTTACCGCTGGTTACCGCGCAGGGGGAGGTGAGCATGCTCCCAGCATGTCTGCCAGGGCGCTCTTCTCGGTGGCCTGTACGGTGAGTCCCCAGCGGGATTTCACGGCCACCCAGCGACGTGCGTACTCGCACCAGAACTGTGCGCGCGGACGCCACTGATCCGGGGTCTTCGAGCCCTTGTCCTGATTGGCCTGCTTCTGCACGGCCAGCAGATTGCCCACGTCATTGGCGAAATACTGGCGGCGTTCCGCATCCCAGTCCGAGGCGCCGGACCGCCAGGCGTCGCCCAGCGCGACCACATGGTCGATCTCGATGTCGGAGGCCTGGAACCGGTCGTAGGGCAGTTGCTCGCCCGCGTACGGATCGTTCAGTACGCCGGACAGCACCATGCACGAATTACTCTCCGCCAGTTTGACTTCCGTCAGATCCCGCTTCATCACGTCCTCGCGGGCGGTGCATCCGTCGGAAAGTACGGGCTCACCGCCGCGCCCGGACCAGCCGGGCCCGAAGGCATTGCGCTCGTAGGATTCCCAGTTCCGATTCCAGGCGATGGTGAGCCGGTCCAGGTCGGCCTGCGCGTGCTGCAGGTCGGGGAGCGGCGTGCTGGTGGGATCGGCCGCGGCGGTGTCGGTGTTCTTGTGCGCCGGTTCCTGCCGATTGCTCCAGAGCGCGAGCCCGGTCGCGGCCACCGCGACGAGGACGACGGAGGTGGCGAAGAATCTGCGCCAGCGGCGCCGGGCGGTGGTCCGGGAACGCTCGGGCATGCGGGGGAGTCTAGGGGTGGAAACCGGATGAAACGGGCAATGTTGCCGACCGGTGACCTGATTTCAGCTAACTGATAGCAAATAGAAACAGGGGTGGTGCACCGAATCGGTGCACCACCCCTGTCAGCAGTGCTTCAGATCGAAAAGCAGGAGATCAGACCGCGGCGGCAGCCAATGCCTCGGTCGAGGCCACGGCCTGGCCGACACCGGCAACGATCGCGGCGGCACGCAGTGATTCGAAGATCACCTCACGGGAGACGCCCGCCTCGCGCAGGGTGTTCTCGTGCGCCTCCAGGCAGTGCTGGCAGCCGTTGATCGAGGAGACCGCGAACGACCACAGCTCGAAATCGGCCTTGTCCACGCCCGGTGTGCCGATGATCTGCATGCGCAGACCGGCCCGCAGGTCGTCGTACTTGCCGTCCAGGAAGGCCTTGCCGCGGTAGAACACATTGTTCATGCCCATGATCGAGGCGGCGCCCAGCGCGGCGTTGTACGCCTCGGCCGACAAAACGTCGGCGGCCTCCTCGGCAATTTCGCGCAGCGTGGTGGCCGACCGGGTGGCGGCGGCCGATGCCAGCAGTGTGCCCCACAACTGCTGCTCGTTCAGCACGGTGGTGCGAGCGATCGAGGACAGATTGAGCTTGAGGTCCTTGGCGTACTCGGGTAGCGAGTTCTTGAGGGTCTCAATGGTCACAGTGCGAAATCCTTTGTATCAGAGCCGAATTGGAAGTGTTTAGACCGAAGCGGTCATGAGCTCGCCGGCCTTGATGGTCGGGTCGCCCTTCTTCCAGTTGCAGGCGCAGAGCTCGTCGGACTGCAGGGCGTCGAGCACCCGCAGCACCTCGTCGACATTGCGGCCCACGGAACCGGCGGTCACCGAGACGAACTGGATCTCATTGTTCGGATCGACAATGAAGGTGGCGCGGTCCGCGACGCCGTCGGCATTGAGAACACCTGTGGCGGCGGCCAATTCACGCTTGAGGTCGCTCAGCATGGGGAACGGGAGGGTCTTGAGCTCCTCGTGCTGCGCACGCCACTGGAAGTGCACGAACTCGTTGTCGACGGACGCGCCGAGCACCTGTGCGTCACGATCGGCGAACTCTTCGTTCAGCTTGCCGAAGGCGGCGATCTCGGTCGGGCAGACGAAGGTGAAGTCCTTCGGCCAGAAGAAGACGATGCGCCACTTGCCGGCGTGGTCGTCGCTCGAGATCTGGGTGAAGTAGTCGTCGGGCTGCTGAGCGTTCACCTTCGAGAGATCACCGCCGATGACCGCGGTCAGGTTGTAGGCGGGGAACTGGTCGCCGATGGTCAGCAGTGCCATGCTTGCTCCTCTGTGTAGTCGAATCGATCGTGTCGTGACTGCTGTAAACGATCTTGCCCGAACCTCGCTTAAAGGCAAAGGTGATGGGTCGCACTAGACTGATAGGCGTGACTGATCAAACTTATCAGCCGACCCTGTCGCAGCTGCGTGCGTTCGTGGCGATCGCGGAATATCGCCACTTCGGCACCGCGGCGGCCCGGCTGAGCGTGAGCCAACCCACGTTATCGCAGGCCCTGGCATCACTGGAAAACGGACTGGGTCTGCAATTGATCGAGCGCAGCACGCGCCGGGTGCTGGTCACGCCCGCGGGCAAACGGCTACTGCCGCAAGCCATGGCGACGCTGGAAGCCGCTGACCGTTTCGTCGCTTCCGCGGCCGGATCCGGGCTCGGTGGAACCATGCGATTGGGCATCATTCCGACCGTCGCCCCCTATGTACTGCCGCGGCTGCTGCCCGAGCTGCGCACGCAGCTCCCCACACTGGTGCCGCATGTGATCGAGGATCAGACGGCGCGACTGGTGGACGGGCTGCGCTCCGGCGTCCTCGATGTCGCGGTGCTGGCGCTGCCGGCCGATGCCACCGGACTGGTCGAGATTCCGCTCTATACGGAGGAATTCGTCCTGGTGGTGCCGCGCGGGCACCCGTTGGCTCGCCGCACTGATCTGAAGCCCGCCGATCTGGACGCGCTACCGCTGCTGCTGCTCGACGAGGGGCACTGCCTGCGTGATCAGACGCTGGATCTGTGCCGCTCGCACGATGCCCATCCCGGCGCGGTCGGCGATACCCGTGCGGCCTCGCTGGCGACGGTGGTGCAGTGTGTGGCAGGCGATCTGGGTGTCACCTTGATTCCGGAGATGGCGGTGGAGTCCGAAACCTCGCGTGGCACTCTGGATATCGCGCGTTTCGCCGCACCCGCGCCGGGGCGCACGCTCGGACTGGTCTATCGCACCTCGACCGCGCGCGGTGAGGATTACGAGCGTCTCGCGGAGATCATCCGAAGTATTCGGCCGCGCTGACCGCAGTGTCGGGTGAGGTCTGGAGCACCCCCAATTGACCGGTTCGTGCACGTCTGGGACGCTCGGCTCCATGCGCATTCACCAATAGATCTGGCAACTCTGTACATCGGCAACTCAGCACGTAGGCCAACTGCATTCGTAGGCGACTGGATACTTGGGGCAAATGAGAATTCACCATCTGAACTGCGGCACCATGGCCTTCGGCCTGGTCGACCACTGCCTGCTCGTCGAGACCCGGACCGAACTCGTGCTGGTCGACACCGGATACGGGCTCGGTTGCGTGCGGGAGCCGGGAAAGATGCTGGGCGCGAGCCGATTCGTGATGGGGCCCAAGCTCACCGAGAAGGAGACGGCGATCTGGCAGATTCAGGCGCTGGGCTACGACCCCCGTGATGTGCGGCACGTCATTCTCACCCATCTCGATCTCGATCACTCCGGGGGCCTGTCCGACTTCCCGGAGGCGACGGTGCATGTGCACGGTCCCGAATTCCGGGCCGCCACAGCGACACCCACACTCTCCGAACGCCTGCGGTATCGCGCGGCGCAGTGGGCGCACGGACCCAAGTGGATGGTGAACGAGGTCGAGGGCGCGCAGGAGTGGTTCGGTTTCACCGCGGTGCGTGACCTACCCGGCCTGCCCCCGGAGATCCTCGTGGTGCCGCTGGCCGGTCACACCCGCGGTCATGCCGGTGTCGCGATCGACAGCGGCAACGGCTGGCTGCTGCACGCCGGAGATTCCTTCATGCTGGAAAGCTCCATCGACCCCGAGAGTCCGAATACTCCCTTGTGGCTGCGTATGTACGAACAGGGAGCAATAGTCCGCGATGCGTATCGGGAGAATCAGCGTCGTCTGCGCGAACTCAGGCGCCTGCACGGCCATCAGATCAGCGTCGTCAATTCCCACGACGCGGCGCTCTTCCATGGGATGACCGCCCGGTGAGTCCCTGGCGCCGGGCCCGCCCCCTCCCCTCCGGCCCCGCCCCGCTATTCGTTTACGGCACCTTGCAATTCCCCGAGGTGCTGATCGAATTGCTCGGCCGCGCACCGGAATTGGAGCCCGCCCGAGTGCTCGGGCAGCGTGCGGCAGTCCTGCCCGACCGGGTGTATCCGGGACTCACCTCCGCCAACGGCAGTGTGACGCAAGGTTTTCTGCTCAACGGGCTCACCGCCGACGAGTGGCAGATACTGGATACCTTCGAGGACGACGAATACGAACTACGCCCCATCCCCGTACACACGGGGAATCGGCACACCTACGCGTGGACCTACGCCTGGACCGATGCGGTGACACCGGGGGAGTGGTCGGCGCAACGTTTCGCCGCCGATCACCTCGCCGATTACATCGCCCGATCCGCAACATGGCGCCGAGACCTCTTGCAGGGCAGCTAGGTTCGCAGCCCGTCCAGGATAGCGAGTACCGCCGCCTCGGATTCGATTCGGGCGGCGGCCGGATCATCGGAGCTCGCTATGAGCAGACCGGCCTCGCCCAGGGCGGCGATGATCATGTGGGCGAGGGGTCGCAGCGGCACGTCATTGCGCAGGGCTCCGGAATCCACGCCCAGTTGCAGAGTCGCCGCGACCATGCCCAGTGCGTACTTCTCGTCGAGGGCGCGCCACTCCTGCCAGCCGAGGACCGCCGGCCCGTCGATCAGGCAGATGCGGGTGCGTTCGGGTTCCATGCAGGACTGCAGGAACATGCGCAGTGCGGCCTCGAAGGCGGTGAGCGGATCGGTGGTCTCGGTCCGCGCCAGTTCGTCGGCGATCTGCTGCATGAGTTGCTGCTGGATCTGCTCGTATACCGCGCGGAAGAGCTCCTGCTTGTCCTTGAAGTGGTGATAGAGCGCGCCGCGGGAGCTGCCGGCGTGCTCCACGATCTCGGGGGTGCCGACGGCCGCGTAGCCGCGCGCGGCGAACAGTTCGCGCGCCGCATTGATCAGGCTGGTGCGGGTCGTCTCGGATCGGGCGGCTTGCCTGCTCATCGGTGCTTTCCGTTCGGGTGTCCTGGGCATGACTCATCAACACTTACAAACAGGCAGACTGTTTGTTATTGTCGGTGCTGTAGCTATTGTCGCTGAATCCAGGGGGTTCCAGATGATCGACTCGACTACTACCGCACGCGCATCCTGGCGGGCTGCCGATCTGGGTGCGCGCCGCGAGATTTCACTACCTCAGGGCCGAATGGCCGTGTTCGAGTCCGGAACCGGTCGTCCGATCGTGTTCGTGCACGGGCTACTGGTCAATGCCAATCTGTGGCGGCGGGTGGTGCCGCGGCTGGCCGGTGAATTCCATTGCGTGACATTGGATATGCCGTTCGGGTCACACGCGCTGTCCATGCCGGGGGCGGATCTCACGCCGCCGGGGATGGCGGAGTTGGTATGCACCGCGATCGAAGCGCTCGAACTCGGTCCGGTTGTGCTGGTAGGCAATGACAGTGGTGGCGCTCTGTGTCAATTGGTCGCGACGAGTCGGCCGGACCTGGTGGAACGGCTGGTGCTGACCTCGTGCGACGCCTACAAGAACATGCCGCCACTGCTGGTGCGCGCTATTCGGCTCATCGCGCGTATTCCGGGCGGGTTGGGCCTGCTCATGTCCGCGCTGCGGTTGCCTTGGGTGCGCAACTCGCCGATTGCCTTCGGCGCGTTGTCGATTCGGCCGATCGAACCGCAGGCGGCTGAGTCGTATGTACTGCCGGCCGGGATCGCCCGGGATATTCGGGATGATCTGCGTCGTGCGCTGTTCGGACAGCATCGACGCCATACCCTGAGTGCGGCAGCATATTTCGCCGAGTTCGACCGTCCCGTGCTGATCGCCTGGTCGGGTCGTGACCCCATCTTCCCGATGGCCCATGCGCTGCGGCTGGCGACCGATTTTCCCCATGCTCGGCTCGAGGTGATACCCGAGGCGCGGGGATTCTCGCCGGAGGATCAACCGGTTCGGCTGGCGACCGCCATCGCGGAATTCGCGGCTGTGTCGCGTTCGGCCGACGTCCGATGAATATCGAGCGCATGCCCGAGTTGCCCGGGGTCGAACACCACTTCATCGATGTCCGCGGACTGCGTATGCACGTCGCGGTCGCCGGGAGCGGGGAGCCGCTGGTGCTGTTGCACGGCTGGCCGCAGCACTGGTGGGAGTGGCGTCGGGTCATCGGGCCACTCGCCGAGCACTATCGGGTGATCTGCCCGGATCTGCGGGGGCTCGGCTGGACCGGCGCTCCACCGGAGGGTTATCGGCCCGAGGTGATGGCCGACGATATCGCCGGATTGCTCGACCGCATGGGGGTGCACAGGTTTCGCCTGGTCGGCCACGATTGGGGTGGTCTGGTCGGCTATCAGCTCGCGCTGCGCAGTCCGGATCGGGTGTCGCACTACATCGCGGTCAATACGGCGAGCCCGTTTCTGCGGCCCACGCCGCGGGTGCTGCTCAATGGGGTTCGGGTATGGCATATTCCGCTCAATGCGGCGCCGTTGATCGGTCGCCGTATGTCCGGGTCGGTGGTGCCGAGGTGGGCATTGCGGCATTGGACGTATCGCTCGGCGGCGTTGACCTCCGAGGATGCCCGGATCTTTCTGGCGCAGTTCCGGGATCCGGCTCGGGTGCGAGCCACCGTGTCCTACTACCGGAACATAGTGCGGCGCGAACTGCCGCTGCTGCTGGTCGGCAAGTACCGCTGGTCGCGGCTCACTGTTCCGGTGCTGGTGCTGTCGGGGGATCGTGATCCGCTGCTGTCTGCCGGGCAGATGACCGGATTCGACCGGTGGGCAACGGATTTGCGGGTGGAGTCGATGGTGGATGTGGGGCACTTCCCGCCTATCGAGGATCCGGACAGTTTTGTGGCCGGGGTGCTGGGGTTCTGTGGGGATCCTGCTGACCGGGACTGCGTGACGCCGGACACAGTTTTGGGGTAGAACGTGTTGGCATGGAGACAGCTGGTGTGGTTGCGGCGGCGCGTAGTCAGGCGATAGGGGATCTGTTGCGGCGCAGTGCTGCTCGGGTTCCGGGGAAGACGGCGCTGGTGTGGCGGGGGCGGCGGGAAAGTTTCGGCGGGCTCGACGAGGCCGTCAATCGGGTGGCGCACAGTTTGGCTGATCGTGGTGTGGTGCAGGGGGATCGGGTTGCGGTGTTCTCGCATAATTGCCGTGAGTTCGTGCTGTTGTACTTTGCGCTGGCGCGGCTCGGGGCGGTTTCGGTGCCGATCAACTTCATGCTCACCGCTGAGGAGGTCGCCTACATTCTGGGGCATTCCGGAGCTGTCGGGCTGATCGCCGAGGATGCGCTTGCCGGAGAGGCCGAGGCGGCGGTGAAGCAGTTGGGGGACAACGGTATTCGATTGTTCGGCTGGATCGGACTGAGTGGGCAGCCGGTGGCCGCGGGGTGGGAGGATGTCGCGGCGTGGGAAGAACATGCCGAAGCTTCCGAACCCGCGGTGCTCATCGGTGATGACGATCCGGTGCAGCTGATGTATACCTCCGGCACCGAATCGCGGCCCAAAGGCGCGATCATGTCCCATCGCGGGCTGATCGCACAGTATGTGAGCGCGATCGTGGACGGGCGGATGACCGCCGAGGATATCGAGGTGCATGCGCTGCCGCTCTATCACTGCGCTCAGCTGCACTGCTTCCTCACGCCCGACATCTATTTGGGTGCGACCAGCATTCTGTTGCAGGGGCCCGACGCGGCCACCATTCTGCGGACTGTCGAAACCGAGCGGGCCACCAAGCTGTTCTGCCCGCCCACCGTGTGGCTGTCGCTGCTGCGGCATCCGGACTTCGACAACTATGACCTGTCCTCGCTGCGCAAGGGGTACTACGGGGCGAGCATCATGCCGGTCGAGGTGCTGCACGAGCTGGCTGAAAGGCTGCCCGTGGTCGGGCTGGTCAATTTCTACGGGCAGACCGAACTCGCCCCGCTGGCAACGGTTCTCGCACCGGAGGATCAGCTGACCAAGCCCGGATCCGCCGGGCGGGCGGCGCTGAATGTGGAGACCCGCGTGGTCGATGACGACGGTGTGCCGGTGGCTCCGGGGGTCATCGGCGAGATCGTGCACCGGTCGCCGCATGCCATGCTCGGGTACTGGAACGATCCGGAGAAGACGGCGGAAGCCTTCCGCGACGGCTGGTTTCACAGTGGGGACCTGGGTGTGCTGGACGCCGACGGGTACCTCAGCGTCGTCGATCGCAAGAAGGACATGATCAAGACCGGCGGTGAGAATGTCGCCAGTCGTGAGGTCGAAGAAGTGCTCTACCAGCACCCCGATGTTTCGGAAGCCGCCGTGGTCGGCATTCCGCGTCCGCACTGGATCGAGGCGGTCACCGCCGTGGTGGTCACCCGTGCCGGAACCGCCCCCAGCCCGGCGGCCATCATCGCCCACTGCAAACAGCATCTCGCCCCCTTCAAGGTCCCCAAGTTCGTGACCTTCACCGAGGCGCTGCCGAAGAACCCCAGCGGCAAGATCCTCAAACGCGAATTGCGTTCGGAATATGCGACTCTCGCCGATCAGCCGAACTAGTCGGCGATCCGGTCCACATACTCGACGTTCGCGATATCGCCGGGGTCCGCACTCGCAACCCCGGCGAACCACGCGTCCAGAATCTCCGTGAGCAGCGCCCGCGAGGTCAACCGCAAACTCAGCGCCAGCACATTCGCATCGTTCCACCGCCGAGCGCCACCGGCCGTATACCCGTCCACACACAAAGCCGCCCGAACCCCCGCCACCTTGTTCGCCGCGATCGAGGCCCCCGTGCCGGTCCAGCAGCACACCACGGCCTGCTCAGCCCGCCCGTTCGCGACATCACGCGCCGCCGCGGCGCTGGCCCAAGCCCAATCATCCCGCTCATCCGGATCCAGTGCCCCATGCACCGTCACCTCGTGCCCGCGCCGCCGCAACTCCTCCACGACCGCCCCCGCGACACCGGTGTCCTCGTCCGCCGCAACCGAAATCCGCATACAGCGATTGTGCCTACTCGAAGATTTCCGCTATTTCGGCCGAGGTCACTGCCCGCCGAGCCCACACCTCGAGTTGATCGACATCCGTACAACCCTCGATTCGACCGCGAACCTCAGCGGAAACTACGAACCCCCGCGCATCAAGAATGGCTTCCAGAATGCGGACCTCTCCATCGAGCCGGCCCCGTTCCAGCCCTTCTTCCAGCCCTTCTTCCAAGCCTTGCTCGCGGCCTTGCTGTAGGCCCTCTTTCACGAGATTGCGGAACGTATCGCTCAGATACTCACGACGGGCCGCGGTAGTCATCATCGCCTCCAAGCATGATCGGGCCGCACGGTTCAGGGTCGACGTCACGAGGTCGTAGTACACGGTAGCCCGCTCGGTCCCGCGACTTCCGGGTTCGGCGGCGAGCTTGTCGAGTGCGGCGAGCGTCGCACCGAACACCTTGGCGCGGTCGCTGTGTTCCTGGTGAGCGATGGCGGACAGCACGGAAAGTTCGGGCAGGCGGACCGCACTTTCAGGGTCTGTGACCACCGGGATCTGTTCCGGTCCCAGGACGACGGGCCGCACGGTGGCGACTCCAAATCCCAGATCGATAGGCTTGGATGCCCACATCGTTGTTCGACTGTCCGGGGTCAGCACCAAGAGCACCGTTGGGCAGCGTAGCCGCGCTCGGAGCGTGGCCACATACACCGGCCAAGTCCAGCGTTTGTCCGTGTCCGGGCGCAACTGGACCTCGACGACCACCGCCAGCACCGGTTCCTTCGAATTCGAGAGCACGATCACCGTGTCGGCGCGGTATTCGGTCGGTGCTTTATCGGTGAGGTCGGTGCAGGCGGTATTCGCCTCCTCGTACTCGGGTAGGTCCCAGCCGAGCGCGGACAGCAGGCTGGCCGCGAGGCCGGGTTGATTCGTGAAGAGCTCCAGCAACACCTCATGCAGTGCAGATGGCATGGAGTGACGGTATGTAGCCCGAGCGATATGTGTTGCTGGATTTGGTGATTCGCTCCGAATTTTCAGAATTCGGTGGTGACCAGGGGTCTATTTCCCGGCCGCTCGGGCCAGGTGTTCCGGGTAGCGGGCGCCGGCGATGGATTCGGCGGGGGCGGCGGCTTCTATGGCGGCCAGATCCTCGGGGGTGAGGGTGATGTCGGTGGCGGCTGCGTTCTGCTCGAGGTAGGTGCGGCGTTTGGTGCCGGGGATCGGGACTACGTCGTCGCCGCGGCTCAGGACCCAGGCGAGGGCCAATTGGCCTGCGGTTACGCCCTTTTCGTCGGCCAGTTTGCGGAGGGCGGTGACGATGGCGAGGTTGCTGTCGAGGTTGCCTTCGGCGAAGCGGGGGAGATTGCGGCGCATATCGTCGGCGGGGAGGTCGGCGGTGGAAGTTATTGCGCCGGTGAGGAAGCCGCGGCCGAGGGGGGAGAAGGGGACGATGCCGATGCCCAATTCGCGGCAGGTGGGCACGATTTCGGCTTCGAGGTCGCGGGTCCAGAGTGACCATTCGCTCTGCAGTGCGGTGATCGGGTGCACGGCGTGTGCGGCGCGAATCGTTTCCGCGGAGGCCTCCGAGATGCCGAGGTATCGGACCTTGCCCGCGGTCACCAGGTCCGAGAGTGCGCCCCAGGTCTCCTCGATCGGCGTATTCGGATCCACCCGGTGCTGGTAGTACAGGTCGATATGGTCGACGCCGAGCCGGGCCAGGGACTCATCGCAGCTCTGCTTCACGAAGGCGGCATCACCACGCGCTCCCATCGACCCGCCCTCGCCCCACACGATCCCGAACTTGGTGGCCAGCACCACCCGATCGCGCCGATCGGCAATGGCCCGCCCGACCAGCCGCTCATTGGTCTCCGGCCCATACACATTCGCGGTATCGATCAGTGTGACGCCCAGATCCAGCGCCCGATGAATGGTGGCAATCGATTCGGCATCATCGGTGTACACCCCGTACGCGGAACTCATGCCCATGCAGCCGAGACCTTCCGCGCCAACGGTCAGCTCGCCGAGTTTCCTGGTAGCGATCATGCTGGGATTCCTCCTAGGGTCGCACTCGATGTCAGGTGAGCGACGCTCACCACTCGAACCTACGACCTGGAGCGCACTCCAAGTCAACTATCGAACGCCCCGGACCGTGCGGCAGCCTCGAATACATCCCAGTCGACCGGCGCGAACACCAGCGCCGGGCCGGAGGGGTGCTTGCTGTCGCGCACGCCGACCTACGCCCTCGCTGAGGACGACCTGCACGACGGTGGGGCGCGCTGAGCGAGTGATCAACGCCTGCCTGCGAATCCGGATGCGCACGCGAGCTGCGATCTCGGCGTCGTTCGCTTCAGGAACGGTGTCACGTGTCAAAGCGCGTGCGTATTCCGGCGTTTGCAGCAGCCCCGGCACCAGGTCGGGTTGATACGTCGTCAGTCCTCGCGCGCCGGCTTCGAGGCCCAGATAGATGCTGAAGTTTTCGGGAATCAGATCGCCGAACTCGTGCCACCAGGACTTGACCGCGGCTTGCGGGGCAAGTCCTACCATCGCTGTGGTCATCGCCTCGTCGAACCCGTAAATCGTGCACAGTTCGCGCACATCGACGATTCGCACCCGATCGGATTGTCCGGGCTCCAGTGTGCTCTTGCCCCACTGCAGGAGGTCTGCGGCCGCGACAATCGTGAGCCCCATCGTCTCCCGTCCTTCGCGCAGGTACCGGCCTAATTGCCGGCGCGGGAAAGTGCTGTCGACGGTATCGGACGTGCTCCCACCCTGAAGTCGTCGTGGTGACCATCCTGGGAAAAGTGTGAGCCCAAAAAGGGAGCCTTGCACGCAGTTTCATGCAATTTCTCTGGGTTCCCGGCAGGGTCTCCCAGTTCGGCGCGCTGCGGGTGTGCTCTGGTGTTGCGCCCGAACGCGCTCGCCGGGCACGTCACCGAATCCGCAACTCGAATCCGAGGTGATCGAGATGTCTTGGGATGCATGGGCACTGCTGTCGATATTAGTACTGTGCGGTTCGGTTATCGTCTGGTCCTGCTGGGGGTTCTATCGTGAAAGTCAGGCGAGACGTGCGGAGCTACTTCTGCTGGAAGGCGGGGGATGCCTGGTTGTTCGTCGTTCGAATGGCGCTCCAGCGGGCGGCACAGGGCTGATCAGAGGTAGAAGTGATTGGCCTGCACAGCATCTCAGTTTTCGCCGGTCAATTCCCGAAAGACCTTGGCAGCCACCAAGTTCCAGCTTGGAGACGAGAGCAGCACCTGGTCGGTCCCGCTGCCAGGTGAGGCTCAGCGTCCTCTCAGCGAATGTGTGACAGCTTGTGGCACGTACGTCCGCCCGCGAGAAAGTTCCCGATGTCGACCTTCAACAGTCTCCCGGCCCACATCCTGCTCGTGCACTTCATCGTGGTGCTGGCCCCGTTGACGGCGGTGCTGCTGACCATGTCGGCGTTCTGGCCGACGGCGCGCCGCCGTCTGGTCTGGCTGAGCCTCGCGCTGGCCGTGATCGTGGTGATCCTGACCCCGGTCACTACCGATGCGGGGGAGTGGCTGGAGAAGCGCGTCGGGCGAACTCCCGATCTGCGCACGCACACTGACCTCGGCGATACGTTCATCTATTTCGCACTCGGGTTGCTTATGGTGGCGGCTCTCGTGGCGTTCGTTCACGTACGCGAGGCCCGCGGTCGCGCGCTGTCTCGATTGCTTGTGGGCGGCGTGGCGGTCCTCACCCTCGCCGCGAGCGTGGCGGCGACGGTGCAGGTGTACCGCATCGGAGAGTCCGGCGCCCAATCGACCTGGCACGGTGTGTCGGCACAGCCGCCGAGCACCCACCTCACCACGACGAAGTGACCAGCGCAGATTGAAATGATCACGACCAGGAACTGAGGGCGGCAATGGTCGGGAAGGGCCGCCACCGGTTCCTGGTCGGTGTTACTCACCTCAGTCCTGCAGTGCGGCGGATTCCTCTCGCGCCCTGCGCAGGTTCTCCTCGACCTCGACGGTCCAGGCCTCGTTCGCCTTGGAGGTGTCGACCTCGAATTCGAAGCGCTGCGTCGACTTGGGGTCGATATCGGCGACGTCCACGTAGAACTGGTCGTACCAGCGGCGCAGCTGGTAGACCGGGCCGTCTTCCTCGGTGAGCAGTGGGTTGTCGATCTTGGACTTGTGCTTCCAGATCTCGACGTCCTGCAGGAAACCCTCGCTGATGCCGTCGGCCAGTTGGACCGCCATATCCTGTGATGCGTTGTCCGGCAGGCCCTTCGGCTTCTCCAGCGAAACACCCCACTGCAGGACGAACGAATCCTGCGTGACCGGGTAGTGGCAGTTGATCAATACGCTCTTGACCTCGAATCCGCCGTAGATGTTCACCAGCGGATTGACCATGTACGACGGGCCGAAGTACGAGGCCTCCGAATTGACCATCGTGTCGCCGTCGATATCGGCGGCCATCCCGATGTCTTTCCGGCCCACCGACTCCAGGTACTGAGTGGCGACGTGGCCCTCGAAGACGTTCTTGAAGAAGGTCGGGAACGTGTAGTGGATGTAGAAGAAGTGCGCCATATCCACGACGTTGTCGATGATCTCGCGGCAGTTGGCGCCCTCGATCAGCATCGAGTTCCAGGTCCACTCGGTCCACTCGCCGGACAGTTCCTCGAGCGGGTTGCCCTCGGCGTCCTTGTAGGCGCCGTCGATGTAGGGAATCGTCACCTCGTCGGTGGGCTTGCTGCCCTCGTGGTCGTGCCACACGAACAGCTGTCCGTTGCGCTCGAGGGTGCTCCACGAGCGGGTGCGAGCCAGCGGGGGCACGCGCCGGGCATACGGAATGCCCGTGCACTTGCCGTCGCCGCCCCAGCGCCAATCGTGGAACGGGCAGGCGATGGAATCGCCCTTGACCTCGCCCATGGACAGGTCCCCGCCCAGGTGGCGGCAGTAACCGTCGAGGATCTTCAGATCGCCCCTACTGTCGGTGAAAACGACCAGCTTGGTGCCGAAAGCGTTGACCGCGTGCGGCTTGCCATCACGGAAGGTGCTGGCGAGACCCAGGCAATGCCAGCCCCGGGCGTAGCGAGTGGGCGCCGCGCCCACGTCGATCTCGCGAACCTTCCCACGGGGCCCCGGTGGGGTTGTCGACATTGTGATCCTCCTCTGGAAGTACTAGAACAAGTTACAAAGGAGAACGAACTGATGCCAGTCGAGTGACCGCAGGCTGGGATAAGAGCCTGTGGGGCAAGCGGATTGATGCGCCGAGGCAGCACGTCAGGATCAGGGCACCCAGAGATACCACTCCGCCCACTGGCTCTGAATGGGTGCGGTGTTCGCGAAGAGTTTGGCCAGGCCCATGCCGACCCAAAGGTCAACGGTGACAGTGGCGCCCGCGTGGGGGCCGTCGGAGTGCATGTATACGTCCTGGGAGCGGCCGCCCGCTGAACCCAGCCAGCCCAGTGACACGTGGTTGCCGCACGGGCCGTTCAGATACCCCAGCGGCGTGACCTGCGCCAGCACATGGCCGGGCATGTGCGGCGTGGCCTCCAGCACGACATTGATCATCCCGGCGCAGAAGTTCGCATCACCGAAGGTGAAGAGGGTGGTCCCGAAGGGCGCCCACTGTGGCAGTGGATCCGCCTGGGCCGGTGTAGCACCGATTCCGCATACCAGCGCACCGATTCCCGCCGATGCCAAGACCCCCGCCATCCATCGCCGCACCCTCATCAGCCGATGTCCTTCCCGCGTAATGAAACTCGCGGCCGTACCACCGAGCAGCCATACGGCCTCGGACGGACTCCAACGACATCGCAGCGGTGCGCAGCTGGAGTCGTTCCACCTTTCAGCGTATCTATCCACCCAATTCGGGGGGTGGGTCGAGCGGTTCTCGCCGCCGGACCGTTGCCTGTGTTCCACTGGTAGCGGCGCAATTTCGGGCGAAGGAGCATGCCGTGACCGACAGCCATCAACCATTCTTCGATCAGCTCGATTGGTTCGACGAGCAGCACTGTGCCCGGCTGGACGAGGAATTGACATGGGCCCGCGCGCAGTGCCCGGTCGTCCACACCGGCTTCGGTGGCGGGATGCATATCGTCACGCGGTACGAGGATCTGGTCACGGTGGCGTCGCATCCCGAGGTGTTCAGTTCGACCATGCCCGGACTCGCCACCGTGCCGGTCGCGCTCCCGCCGATCGACGCCGATCCGCCGCTGCACAGTGACTTTCGGGCGTTCTTGAACGGCCCGTTCACGCGGGCCGCCCTGGCGCGCTACGAGCCGGTTCTGGAAATGCATGCCGACGCGCTGATCGACGGGTTCGTGGCGGACGGGCAGGTCGAGTTCGTCAGCCGCTTCGCCGTTCCCTTCAGTGCGGGTGCGCTGGCGAAGGTGGTGCTCGACGACGACAACGAGGAACGCTTGCAGCGCGCGGTCGATGCGGTCACCGCGGTCTCGGTGCAGAACACGCCCGAGAGTTTCGCCGCCGTCGCCATGCTCGCCGCCGAGCTGATGGCCGAACGCGAGCGTGAACCGCGCGACGACTTTTTGCAGTCGGTCGTCGATGCCACGGTGGAGGGCGGGCGGCCGCTGACTCAGGAGGAGCGGCTGGGTGTGGTCACCGTGCTACTTCTGGGTGGTCTGGACACCACGCGCGGAGCGCTGTCCTACATCGCGAAATTCCTGACCGAGGAGCCGGGCCTGGAGGCGCGTCTGCGCGAACCCGGCTGGGCCAAGGGCGATTTGGATGAACTGCTGCGGTACACCTCGACGGTGAGCGTGATGGGCCGGGTGGTCATGGCGGACAACGATCTGCTGGGAGTGCCGCTCGCGAAGGGCGATCGTGTCGCGGTGCACTGGCGTTCGGGCAATCGCGACACCGCGAGGTTCGAGCATCCCGACAGCCTCGACTTCGACCGAAATCGCAACCCGCACTTGGCCTTCGGCATCGGCATCCACCGCTGCGTGGGCCGGCACTTCGCCCGCCTGCAATTGGAGATCGGCATCAACCGTCTGCTGGCCCGGCTGACGAACTTCCGCCTCGTACCGGACTCGGACGTCCGCGCGGCAGTGGGTATCAGCGTCGGCGCGCCCGAAGAACTCCACCTGACCTTCGATCAGATAGGCGCACCGGACACCGCAGCACCGTAAAGCCCATCACACGACTGTGCCCGCACAGATCGGGGATCTGTGCGGGCACACCGCGGGTGGAGAGGTTGGCTAGCCGACCGTTGCGCCGACGCGCAGGGCGTGCGGCTCGATGGCGCCGCGGATCAGCGCCTGCTCGTCGATGGTCTCCGCCTTGTAGGGGAGGGCCGAGAGGGTCGCGGTCATCTTGGCCACCGGGTCTTCGATCTTCTTGACGACGCCGAAGATGAAGGTCCACTCGTGCTCGTCGCTGACGTACGGGACGACGGTTTCGAACAGGTTGTGGAAGCGGGACCACGAGCGCTTGAGAGTCTCGTTGCGCCACATGGTCTGACAGCCGGCCTGCGCCGCCATCACGCCGCCGTCGGACAGCAGTGCCTTACATCGATTGAGGAAGTCATCCTCGTACAGGCGGTTGTGCTGGGCATCCTCGACGCGCTCGTCCGGCAGATCGATGATGATCATGTCGTAGCGCACGCCCGCGGCCTCGGCCTTGGCCAGGAAGTCCCAGCCGTCGGCGTAGTGCATCTTGATCGGGCCGGTCTGCGCGACCGCCTCGGCCAGATCGGCCTGCGAGTAGCCGTAGGGGAGGTGCTCGGCGCACAGCTCCACCTCCAGCTGATCGATGTCCACGTGATCGACGAGCGACGCGCCCGCGGCCACCGACATCTGCGAGGCGACACCCTCACCGGAACCGATGATGAGCACCTTGTCCAGCTTCTCGGCCAGCGCGTACCCCGGGACCAGCATCGCCTCGTGGTAGGTGAGCTGCGAGAACTCGGTGGACTGGCGATCGTCGTCGGAGAACAGGGACAGGCCCTGCTCGGTGCGCGCGATGATCATGTGCTGGTACGGGGTATTGGTGTCCACCACGACCTCGGACATGTTCCACACCCGGGTCAGACCGTCGCCGACCGGCTCATGGATCCGGCGGGCGCTGTGGCCGCGCTGGATGACCTCCATATTCACCGACTTCGGCGCCAGCTCCTGCTGCAGCAGCTCGACGGCCTTGGTGGCGCCGGCGCCGATGCTCCCGCAGGTGAAGACGTCGACGAAGATGTCGCCCGATTCGGGATAGGTGTGGATCGAGGCGTGTGACTCGGCCAGTAGAGCCAGGATGGTGACACCCTGCGGCTCGAACTGCTTGCGCACGACATCACAGATGGTCACCCCCGCGGCGACCAACGATTTTCGAAGTGCGGCTTCGAGTCGTTCGAGGTCGTCGCAGAGGGCCGCGTCGACACCACCGAACTCGGCCAGCACATGCCAGCCGGTGAATTCTGCCGTCATGGCTAAACTCACTCTCGCTCAGCGCCAGTGACATGAACAGTCAAAGGCGGAAAACCGTTGAAGGACACCGACGAATAACTCGCCGTATAGGCACCGGTCTTGAGGATCCGAACAGGATCACCGGCTCGCAACGTGGTCGGTAGAAGGACCCGCGTGCGCTGATACAGTACATCGTCGCCGTCACAGGTTGGACCGGCGACCACCGCCTCGTCCATCGGATCGCTGTCGCGGTCGGTCTGGAAGCGGTAGGCGATGTACTCGTTCTCGGTTTCGGCCATGCCGTTGTAGCGGCCGATATCGAGGTATATCCAGCGCCGTCCGTCCGGCGCCTGGCGAACATTCACCACCTCGGCGTGAATCACACCGGTGTTACCCACAAGGGCGCGACCGGGTTCCACGATGAGTGCGGTGTGTTCCGGGAGATGGCGGGTGGCGGCCGCGGCGATGACCGCGCCCAGCTCGTCCACGCCGGGGGCCGCGTCGGCATACGAAATCGGTAGTCCCCCACCGATATTCACCGTCGATACGGCAATATCCTTGACCGCCAGCACTTCCGCGATCTCGCCGGCCTGTTCGATACCGATCTGCCAGGCGATGGGATCGAGCTGCTGTGAGCCCACGTGGAAGTACGGTCCGCCGACCTTCAGGCCCAGATCGTGCGCGCGCACCAGTAGCTGCGCGGCTTCGCCGGGGGCGCAACCGAACTTGGCGCCGAACGGCGTCTGCGACTGCGGCGCCGAAGCCAGGAATCGGACCTCGACCTCCGAGCCCGGCGCCTGCTCGGCAATGCGTTCCAGATCGCCCTCGGAGTCGGAGGCGAAGCGCCGCACCCCGGCCGCGTACGCGGCGGCGATGTGGGAGGCCTTCTTGATCGGGTTGCCGTAGCACATGACCGCCGGATCAACCCCCTGCGCGAGGCACAGGTCGATTTCGCCGACGCTGGCGACGTCGAACTCGGCGCCTTCGTCATTGAGTAGCCGGATGATCTCCGGTAGGGGACTTGCCTTGACGGCGAAGCGAATTCGCGCTGCGGGTAGCGCGGCATGCAGGGCGCGGTAGTTGGCACGCACCAGGTTCAGGTCGATGACGAGACGGGGCGACTCGGCCGAGTTTGAAACGGTCAATCTAAGGGAACTCCCCACTGTTCGGGCCGCCGAAACGGCCTCGGGCAACAGCCAGCGAGAATAGCAGCGGTTGGCCCTGGAAAACGAACTGGCGAAGGTTCGATTACGTCACCTTAACGCGGCGGACCCGCTGTGAACGGGCCCGCGACCTTACGAGAGTGTGACCGCTGCGGCGTGAGCGTGCGTCCGCGGCAGTGCGAACGTCGTCAGCCCGCTACGACCGTCACTTCGTCGAACACCACTTCACCCGCGGCATCGGATTCGGCCAGATCAACGACCGCGTCGATGGACCAGCCGTGGTCGCCGGCCGGATCGTCGAGCACCTGGCGCACATGCCAGAACTCGCCCCGCTGCTCCACCTGGAACAGCTTCGGGCCGCGCGCGTTCGGGCCGGTGCGAATTTCCTCGTACTCGTCGAAGTACGGCTCGAGTTCGGTCTCCCAATCCAGCTCGTCGCCGAACTCCTCCAGCGCGTTCCAGCGTTGCAGCGCGGCCAGATCGACCCGGCGGAACAGGGCATTGCGGATGAGCACCCGGAAGGCGCGCTCATTGGCCGAGATGGGCCGGACGGTCTCCGCGCCGAAGGCGACCTGTTCGGTATCGGTCTCCGCGCCCGGATTGGTGAGTTGCTCCCATTCGTTCAACAGGCTCGAATCGACCTGCCGGATGAGCTCGCCCAGCCATTCGGTGATGTCGTCGAGCTCCTCGGTGCGCGCCTGCTCCGGCACGGTCCGCCGCAGCGCGCGGTAGGCGTCGGCGAGGTAGCGCAGCACCACGCCCTCCGAGCGCGCCAGCTCGTACTGCGAGACCAGTTCGGCGAAGGTGAGCTGACGTTCGACCATCTCCCGCACCACCGACTTGGGGGAGGGCTCGAACTCCGAAATCCACGGATGACCGGCCTTGTAGGTCTCGTAGGCCGGGTAGATGAGCTCCTCGCCGAGCGGCTTGGGCCAGGTGACCTCCTCGAGGAGCTCCATACGCTCCTCGTATTCGATCCCGTCGGCCTTCATCTCCGCGACCGCCACACCACGCGCCTTGTGCTGCTGTGCCATGAGCAGCTGCCGCGGGTCTTCCAGGGTCGATTCGATGAGCGAGATCACATCCACGGTGTAGGTGGGCGACTCCTTGTCGAGCAGTTCGAACGCGGCCAGCGCGAACGGCGACAGCGGCTGATCGAGCGCGAAATCGCGCTGCAGATCCACCATGAGCCGGGCATGCCTGCCGAACTCGTCGGGCTCGTCGAGCTGCTGCACGACCCCGGCATCGCGCAGTGCGCGATAGAGCTTGATGGCCTTCAGGATGTGCTTGCGCTGCGCCGCCCGCGGTTCGTGGTTGTCCTCCAGCAGATGCCGCATGGCGTAGAAGCAATTGCCCTTGCGCGCAATGACATTCAGCAGCATGGCATTGGTCACATTGAAGCGGGAGACCATAGGCTCCGGCGCGGCCGCGATGAGCCGGTCGAAGGTCTCCTCCGACCAGGACACGAAACCCTCGGGCGGCTTGGTCTTCTGGACCTTCTTGAGCTTCTTCGGATCATCGCCCGCGCGGGCGATGCGGCGGGCGTTCTCCACCTCGTGCTCGGGCGCCTGCACCCAGACGGTGCCCATACTGTCGAATCCGGCGCGACCCGCGCGGCCCGAAATCTGATGGAACTCACGGGCATTCAGGCGGCGGGTGCGCACACCGTCGTACTTGGTGAGCCCGGTGAACAGCACGGTACGAATGGGCACATTGATGCCGACGCCGAGAGTGTCGGTGCCGCACACCACCTTCAGCAGTCCGTCCTGCGCCAGCTTCTCCACCAGCCGCCGATATTTGGGCAGCATGCCCGCATGGTGGACGCCGATCCCGTGCCGGATGAACTTCGAGAGGGTCTTGCCGAATCCGGTGGCGAAGCGGAATTCGCCCAGCGCCTGGGCAATCGCGTCCTTCTCCGCCTTGGACGCGAAGTTCACGCTCATCAGCGCCTGTGCCCGCTCCATGGCCGAGGCCTGGGTGAAGTGCACCACGTAGACCGGGGCGAGGCTGGTGGTCACCAGATCCTCGAGGGTCTCGGTGATGGGGGTCTTCACATACGAAAAGCTCAGCGGCACCGGTCGTTCCGCGCCGGAGACAATGGCGGTATCGCGTCCGGTGCGGCGCTGCAGATCCTCGCCGAAGAATTCCATCTCGCCGAGAGTGGCGGACATGAGCAGGAATTGGACGCCCGGCAGTTCGATGAGCGGCACCTGCCACGCCCAGCCGCGATCCGGATCGGCGTAATAGTGGAACTCGTCCATGATGACCTGGCCGACATTGGCGCTAGAGCCCTCGCGCAGGGCCAGATTGGCCAGGATCTCGGCCGTGGCGCAGATGATCGGCGCATCCGGATTGACCGCCGCATCGCCGGTGACCATGCCGACCTTGTCCGCGCCGAAGACCTCGCACAGCGCGAAGAACTTCTCGCTGACAAGTGCCTTGATCGGCGCGGTGTAGTAACTGCGCTGCCCGCGATTGAGCGCGGCGTAGTGCGCGCCGATCGCGACGAGCGACTTACCGGAGCCGGTCGGCGTGGCCAGAATGACATTCGCGCCGGTGAACAGCTCGAGCAGCGCTTCCTCCTGCGCCGGATACAGGGTCAGACCCTGCGACCCGGACCACTCGGAGAAGGTTTCGTACAGCCAGTCCGGGTCCACATCGGGTACGGCTTGGTCGGGGACGAGTTCGGATAACTGCACGGGGCACTACGTTACTGGGCGGTCTGCCCGACTTCGGCCGCCACTACCCGGCGTCGGCCGGCAATTGCTCAGCGCGGTTCGCCGGCCATTGCCGAGCGCGGCTCGACAACGGCTCAGCGCGGCTCGCCGCCGTCGGTGCTCTCGCCCTCGGTGAACCCGGACTGCTCGGCCAGGAAGCGTTCGAACTCCGCGCCCAGCTCATCGCCGGTGGGCAGATCGGCATCGCTGGCAAGCAGGCTGGACTGCCGTTCCTGCGCGGTCACGAAGCTGTCGTATTGCCGCTCGAGCGCCTGCACGACATTCTCCACCTCGGAATTTCCGGAAATGTGCTCGTTGACCTGCTCGCGCACCCGCGCGGCCGATTCGCTCAGCGCCGCCAGCGGAAGTTCCAGGCCCGCGTTCTCGGCCACATTCTCCAGCAGCGTCTGCGCGGCCTCGGGGTAGGCGGTCTGGGTCAGGTAGTGCGGCACATGCACCGAGAAGCCGACCGACTCGTGTCCGTGCTGAGCCATCCGGTACTCCAGCAGCGAGGACGCACTGCCCGGAACCTGCAGCTCGCCCGGCCAGCGCTGGTGATCACCGATCAGATCGCTATTGCTGGCGTGCGCGGTGACCCCGAGCGGACGGGTGTGCGGAATGGCCATGGGGATGGCGCTAAGGCCGATGGTGCGGCGCACGCCCAGCTGCTCGGACAGCAGGCGCACCGCGGTGACGAACTTCTCCCAGCGCAGATCCGGTTCCAGCCCGGACAGCAGCAGGAACGGGGTACCCGCCGTGTCCTTGAGCGCCCACAGATTCAGCTCGGGCTCGGTGTATTCGGAGAAGTGATCGGTCTTGAACATCATCAACGGCCGGCGCGAGCGATAGTCCAGCAACTCGTCCATATCGAACGAGGCGACCAGTTCGCTCTCGAGGCTTTCCCGCAGATGCGTGGTGGCCAACTTCACGGCGTGACCGGCGTCGGTGAAACCCTCCAGCCCGTGCACCAGTACCGGACCAGCACCGTCGGCGGACGACAGCTGCGGAGCGGGGAACTCCAGCTCGTACATTCGCGACTCGTAGTCCATCGCGTGCTCCTTCCTGCGTGGCCCACATGCGCGACCTAGAAACCATTGTCCCTCATGCGCCGAGCGGTCGTGCACTGCCCGCACCGGGAGTGCAACGCGTGACACCGGGACACGCATTCCCGGCAGGCTCGCCGCGCGGCGTGGCATTCGCTGTGATCAGCAGAAATTCGGCATAGTGGACACGTGATCGCGCCCTGCCGCAGGCCTGCCCACCCGCTGTGCCGAAGGCCTCTCCGTGCCCTCGGGGTCGCGATTGTGGGTGTGGCGCTGGCGGCCTGCGGGACCACGGTATCGGGCCATCCGGTCGGTAACAGAAATTCGGTGACAACAGTGCAAACCGATAGTGGACTGGCTCGGCTACTGCCGGAAGCGTCCCAATTTCCCGCCCGCTACACGGCGGTGACGCTGCCGATCGATGCCGCCGGCCAAGCCGCAGGCGATCTGGACGGCATTCTGCCCGGGGCTCAGATCGATCCGGCCACCTGTGCGCCGAGCGCCCCGACCGCGGGACCCGCTGTCTCCGTCGGCACCGACGATTCCACCCGCGCGACCCTCACCGTCGAATTGGTGCGCACCGATCAGCCGCTGTCCACGCTGCGAGATCAATTGCAGCGCTGCGGGACCGTGCGCGTCGGCCACTCCGGAACCACCGCGACCATCACCACCGAACTGGACCCGCCGCCGCCGTTGAACGCCGACGACACCCTCGCGCTGCGGCGCACCGTCCAATCCGAGTCCGGCAGTGCGGGTATCACCCGGCATATGCAGACGCTGCTCGGTCAGATCGGGAATGTGCGGATCAATGTGACCTCTATGTCGTTCACCGACGGCAAGGCCGATACCGAGGCCCTCGATGCCCTGTTCACCATGGCGGTGAGCAAGGTGCGCAAGGGCTGAATCCCGGTCGGGGACAAGCGCGGATGTCCCCCCCGGGGAGGAGCCGACCCCCTGCCTGTTCCGGCTCCCGCGTACCGAATCAGCAGGCGGAGCCGCTGCCGGCCGAACCGCTGCCCGCGGATCCGCTACCCGCCGAACCGGTTCCGCCCGACAGGCTGGAAGAACCGCTGCCGCCGGAACCACTCGCCGAACCGCTGCCGGCCGAACCGCTGGGCAGCCATGAGCAGGCCGAACCGCCACCGCCGACGAGATAGCTGACCGCCGACGAGGAGGTGCCCTGCGTCGCTCCGACCATGACCGGGCCCGGGCTGGTCGGGTGCCAGGCGAAGGTCGCGGTGACCACGCCGGAATTCGCTACCGGCGTGGCGGATCCGACGACTGCGCCATTGATCAGGAATTGCACCTGGTCGTAGCGGTTGTTGCCGGACACCCCGGCGATGATGGTGCAGCCGTCCGTCACGGTGCACTGCGATCCGGGGGTGACACCGACCACGCTGACATCGGTGATATCGGCGGCGGCGGGTCCGGCCAGCAGGGTGGGCCCCGCGAGTGCGGTGAGCACGGCGGCAACGCTCGCGGTGCGAAGTGTTCTCGTCATTGCGTACTTCCTTCCGGCGCCTCCGACAGGCGCCGGGCGGACTGTAACAGCGAGTGAGCCTGATATTTCGTGAAATGAAAAGTGCTGCAACATAATTCGGTTATGGCATGACCGTGGAACGGGCGTCTCGCGGCAGCCGGTAGCGCTCCGAGAGTTCGGTGCCCAGCCGGGCCAGTTCGGCGCGTACCGACTCCGGCTCGGTCACTTCCAAAGCCGTTCCCCAACCGGCCAATTGCTGGGCGATCATGAGCGGCGTGGGCGCGGTGATGCGTACGCTCACGCGGCCGTCGGGTAGGGGACCGTCCACCACGCAGTGCCGCCCCTGCTGGTGGCGCAGCACCGAAAGCAGCGTGGTGGGTACCAGCACGGTGGCGGACAGCGTCGACCGGTGCTGCTCCACCTGCTCGACCACCTCCGACCAGGCGGCGGAGAGATCGAAATCCGCAGGGCGCTGCGCGGATTCGGCGGTCACCTCGACGTCCGTCATGCGGTCCACGCGAAAAGTCCGCTGCCCCCGGTCGGTTCCGGCCACGAGGTACCAGATGCCGTCCTTGTCGACCAGACCCCACGGGTCGACCGTGCGCTGGGTGCGAATGCCCGCACGCCCGTAGTCGAATCGCACCCGGCGCCGGCGGACCACCGCGGCCTGCAGTCGATCGACCGGTGGTGGGGCCTGTTCGTCGCGTTCGCCCCAGCGCGCCGGATCCACGATCACCGCGCCGGCGGCCGCCTCCGCCTCGAGGCGGAACGGTGGTGGCAGGGCGCGCAAGAGTTTCCGCAGTGCGGATCGGGTGGCAGGGGTGGCGGTGACCATCGGGCCCAGGAGCAGGAACAGGGACTGCGCCTCGGTGGCGGTCAAACCGCTCAGGTCCGTACGCGCTCCGCCCACCAGTGCCCACCCGCCGCCGCGCCCCGGCTGCGGGTACACCGGAATCCCGGCCGTGGACAGGGCTTCCAGATCGCGGCGGGCGGTGGCCACCGAGACCTCCAGTTCGGTGGCGACCTCGGCGGCGGTCACCCGGCCGCGGGTCTGCATGAACAGCAGCGTGGCTACCAATCGATCGGCTCGCATGAGAGAAATTCTCCCAATAAAAGTGCTCATTCAGTGAGCACTTTGCGGCCGATGATGGATGTATCGACCAGCGGAACCCAATGAGGAGATCGACATGCTGCGTGGAATGGCCACCGTCAACTACTTCGCCGACGACCTGGAGGCAGCCAAGGACTGGTACAGCGAATTCCTCGGCGTCGCACCGTATTTCACCGTTCCCGGCGGGTACTACGAGTTCCGCATCGGCGACTACCAGGCCGAACTGGGCCTCATCAATCGCAAGTACGCGGCCACGACGCCGGACCGGCCGGGCGGTCAGATCGTGAACTGGCATGTCGATGATGTCGCGGCCACCTTCGAACGGCTGCTGGAAATGGGGGCGAAGGAGTACGAGCCGATCACCGCGCGCGGCGAGGGCACCGGATTTGTCACCGCCGCGGTGGTGGATCCGTTCGGCAATGTACTGGGCATCATGACCAATCCGCACTACCTCGAGATCCTGGCCGCCGCGCGTCCGGAGTAACTTCCGAGCGGGACTGTAGCAGCGGGGTGAGGGGCGATCGGGTGAAATGAAATGAATATGTTTCATTTCTTCCGATCTGCCCGCACGGTAACAACGGGGTCCGACAGATATCCGCTGCCGGGCTCCGCGCCACGCCGAATTACGCACGGCGCGACCGGTTGTCCACAGGCCGGGCAAAACCGCTGGTGGATGTCGCGGTGGTGACGGCGCCGCCGCGCACGCTCGACTCCATGACCACTCCCGCCGAACCAACGCCTCCCGGCCACACCGATCCCGAGCACGGCGATCCCGGCCTCATCGGTCCGGAGCACACCGATCCTGAGTACACCGATTCTGACCGTATCGGTCCCGAGCACAGCCATCCCGGTCATAGCGAGCGTGACCATGGCGATCCCGAATTCATCGATCCCGCAGACGGATCCGAACCGGAGCCGCATCTGCGGAATCCGGGCGACTTCATCGCGGCGGTGCCCGCCATGCTCGGATTCATGCCCGCCCGGTCACTGGTGGTGACCGTGCTGCGGGAGGCGGTGGACGAGCCCGGCACGGCCACAATCGATGTGGTGGCCCGGATGGATCTGGACAGTCCCGGCCGCGCGGCCACCGGACAGCTCGTCGAACGGGTCGCGGGGGTCTGCGTGCGCGATACCACCGCCGCGGTGCTGGCCCTGATCGTCGACGATCGCGCCACCGCGCCGGTCGAACGGCACCGAGGGGTGCGGTCGCGCCGGCATCGAGATCTGGTGTGTGCGCTGGAACATCGCCTGGACGCCGCGGCGGTGCCGCTGGCCGGGGCGTGGGCCGTGCGCGCGATCGGCCCGGAGCTGCCGTGGTGGAGTCTGCTGGGTCCGGCGCGGCGCGGTCGGCAACCGGATCCGGCGACTTCGCTGGTCACCCTCCGGCAGGTGCTGGCGGGTCGGCCGCTGCGCGGCTCCCGGGCGGAGCTGACCGATGTGGTCGAGGTGGACGCGGCTGTCCGGGAACGATTCCGGCCGCTGCTGGACGCCGCCGCCGAGGCCGCCGCGCATCGGCTCGCCGAGGCCGTGCGGCGCGACGAACCGGAGTCCTACGGCCGCGCGGCCGTCCGGAACGTGCTGAGGTGGCTGTCTGCCATCGAGGCGGGAACGCTGCCGAATACGCGGGAACTGGCAGAAATGGCTGTCGCACTGCGTGATTCGACGGTGCGCGATATTCTCTTCGGTCTCGTACCAGGTCCGCATGCCCGCGCCGCCGAAACCCTGTGGCTGCAATTGACGCGGGCGCTGCCCGATCCGGATCGTGCCGAGGCGGCCATGCTGCTGGGCTACGCCGCCTATGCGCGCGGGGAGGGTCCGCTCGCCGGTATCGCCCTGGAAGCCGCGCTGAATTCCGATCCCGCGCACCGCATGGCCAACCTGCTGGATATCGGATTGCAGACCGGTATGCCGCCGCAGCGGCTGCGCCGGCTCGCCGATGCCGGCCGCGAGGCCGCCGCGGATCTGGGTGTCGATCTGCGTTCCGAGCACCCGTGAGATCCGCGGCGCCGCGCGGTGATTCGGTGCTAGCGGGCGCTGTGCGCGCGATTGCCGAGCGAGCGCAGGAACTCCCACGCGTCGGCGACGATCTCGTCCAGATCGGTGTGCTCGGGTCGCCAGCCGAGTTCGGCCGTGGCCAGCGCACTGGAGGCGACGAGCACCGCCGGATCGCCAGCCCGGCGCGGCGCCTCCACCGAGGTGATCGGCAGGCCGGTCACGCGCCGGCAGGAGTCGATCACCTCGCGTACCGAGAAACCGGTACCGCTACCGAGATTGAAGATGCGGTGCTTGCCCGGCTGTGACTGCGCCAGCGCCAGCAGATGCGCCTGCGCCAGATCGCGAATGTGAATGTAGTCGCGCACCGCGCTGCCGTCCGGCGTCGGATAGTCGGTGCCGAAGACCGAGATCGATTCCCGATGGCCCAGCGCCGTCTGCAGCACGAGGGGGATGAGATGGGTTTCCACCATGCGGTTCTCGCCGAGCCCGGCGTACGCGCCGGCCACATTGAAATACCGGAGGCTGGTGGCCGCCAGCCCGTGCGCCGCGGCGTACGAGGTGATGGCGTAGTCGATCGAGAGCTTCGACGCACCATAGGGATTGGTCGGGCGCTTGGGCGCGTCCTCGACGATCGGCACCTGCTCAGGTTCGCCGTACACCGCCGCGGTGGAGGAGAACACCAGGCGCGGGGTGCCCGCCTCGCGCATCGCCTCCAGCAGTGCCAGGGTCTTCACCACATTGCCGTGCCAATACTTCTCCGGCTGCACCACCGACTCGCCGACCAGCGATTGGGCCGCGAAATGCAGCACGCCGTCGAAGGATTCGGACCCGATCAGCTCGACGCCCACCGTGGCGATATCGCCCTCGATGAACTTCGCACCCCCGGGAACCCCGTCGGCATTACCGGTCGAAACATCATCGACGACAACCACCTCATGGCCGTCTTCGAGCAGAACCTGCGCGCAGACGCCACCGACGTAGCCCGCGCCTCCGGTTACGAGAAGTTTCACGGATCAGACCAACTTCACCTGGACGGCATGCGCCATCTCATCGGACAGTTCATAGCCTTCGTGGCCCGGAACCAGAATGACGACCGAACCCGGCCGGGTCTCCACATTGACGCGGGCGTCGGGCACCACGCCCGCTTCGCGCAGCTGGCCGATGACCTCGGGATCGGTCTGGATGTGCTCGGACAGACGGCGCACGACCACCGCGGCGGCCTGGCCCGAGGGCAGGTCCGAGAGGCGGATCAACTTCTCCTCGGCGCCCGAGCGGGGCGGCACGCCCAGTTCGTCCAGTCCGGGAATGGGATTGCCGTAGGGCGAGGTGGTGGGGTTGTTGAGCACCTCGACCAGGCGGCGCTCGACCTCCTCGCTCATGACGTGCTCCCACCGGCAGGCCTCGGCGTGCACGTTCTCCCAGTCCAGGCCGATGATATCGACCAGCAGCCGTTCGGCCAGCCGGTGCTTGCGCATGACGGAAACCGCCATGCCCCGGCCCTTATCGGTCAATTCGAGGTGGCGGTCACCGGCAACGGTCAGCAAACCGTCGCGCTCCATCCGCGCGACTGTCTGGCTCACCGTCGGACCGCTCTGCTCGAGGCGCTCGGCAATGCGAGCGCGCAGGGGCGTGACACCCTCCTCCTCGAGGTCGTAGATGGTACGGAGGTACATCTCCGTGGTGTCGACCAGATCCTTCACCTGTTAACCCCTTCGTCGGCACGAATTCTACCCATGCGCGGCGGCTACACCGGGCTGCAGCTTATTTCGCGAACTCCGAGTCAACACCGAGGACGGCCTGCGTGTTCCCCATGGGTTTCCGGCGTCACAGTGTCCATAGCCTCCGAGTGCAGCGGACGCACTAGCGTGGCAAGTATGCCTGGCCGCGCGCGTGAAGACGGAACCGTCATATGGACCGATCGGTTCCTCGATTACACGTGGACACCGGAGCACCCGATGCGGCCGGTCCGGCTGCAGTTCACCATGGCTCTGGCCCGCAGTCTGGGACTGTTGGAGGGGGTGGAGACCCTGACCCCCGTCGCGGCCGGGGATGCGGAACTGCTGCGGGTGCACACCCATGACTACATAGAGGCCGTCAAGCACGCTCAGCAACCGGCGGGCGTTATGCCCGCCGCACCGCCCTACGGGCTCGGCTCGGCCGACAATCCGGTCTTCCCGCATATGCACGAGGCGGCGTCGGTGATTGTCGGCGGCACCCTCGCGGCGGCACAGGAGATCGCGGCCGGCCGCACCCGCCGGGCGGTCAGCATCGGCGGCGGCATGCATCACGCCATGCCGGATTCGGCGGCCGGATTCTGCGTGTACAACGATGTGGCGGTGGCGATTTCGTGGCTGCTGGACAATGGCTTCGATCGCATCGCGTACCTCGATGTGGATGTGCACCACGGTGACGGCGTGCAGCGCGTGTTCTACGGCGACCCCCGGGTATTGACGCTGTCGATCCATCAGCATCCGGCGACGCTGTGGCCCAATACCGGATGGCCGGAGGAGACCGGCGCGGGCGCGGCCGAGGGCACCGCCATCAATCTGCCGATCATGCCCGGCACCCGGGACCCGCTGTGGCTGCGCGGTTTCCATGCGGTCGCCCCCGGCGCGCTGGCGGCCTTCCGGCCGCAGATCGTGATCAGCCAGTGCGGTGTCGACACCCATCGGGAGGACCCGCTCGCCGATCTGGAATTGAGCGTCGACGGGCAGCGTGCGGCCTTCATCGCCATGCGTGATCTGGCCGATCGTTATGCCGAGGGCCGCTGGCTCGCGGTCGGCGGCGGGGGATACGGGCTGATCCGGGTGGTGCCGCGGGCCTGGACGCATCTGCTGGCCACCGCGCTGGACCGGACCATCGATCCCGATACCGTGATTCCGCGGGAATGGCAGGAACTGGTCGAGGCGTACGCGCCCACTGTCGCGCCGCCCGGCACCATGGGCGACGGCGCCGATACCGGTTTCGAACGCTGGGACGGCCCCGGCGGTGGCCGGGAGACCGGCGATGAGCGGACCGACCGCGCGCGGCGCGCCCTGGACACATCCGTATTGGCAACACGCCGCGCGACTTTCGGGCTGCTCGGCCTGGATCCGGAGGATCCCCGTGACTGAATCTGCCGATCCGGCGGTCCCCTCGACCCCGCCGCTACTGCCCGCGGACACGCCCGGCACACCGGCGAATCCGCCGCCGCCCCCGCAACATTGGTTCGCCGCCGTGCTGGCCTCCGACGGCGGCGTGGTGCGGCTGCGCCCGATCACGCCCGAGGACGCGGCCGGTCTGGAGCGCTTTCACACGGGGCTCTCCGACCGCACCCGCTATCTGCGCTACTTCGGGCCGTACCCGCGGATGACGCCGAAAGACCTGTACCGCACCACCCATGTCGACTACCGCGACCGGGTGGGCCTGGTCATCGAGCTCGGCGATGACATCATCGCGGTCGGCCGCTACGAGTATCTGCCCGATCGGCCAGGGCCGCGTTCGGCCGAGGTGGCGTTCGTGGTCGCTGATCACCATCAGGGCCGGGGTCTGGGTTCCATCCTGCTCGAGCATCTCAACGGGGCTGCCGCGGAGAACGATATCGAAACCTTCGTCGCCGAGGTGCTGGCCGAGAACAACGCCATGGTGCAGGTGTTCCGTGATGCCGGATATCAGGTGCAGCGCAGTCGCGACGGTTCGGTGCTGCACCTCGAATTCGCCATCGACCCCACCGAAGCCCTGCAGTCGGTGCGGGATTCGCGCGAACACGCCTCGGAGGCGCGCAGTGTCGGCAATCTGCTGACGCCGCGCTCGGTCGCGGTCATCGGCGCGACGCCGTCCGGCACCCGGGTCGGCGGCGCGGTGCTGGCCAATCTGCTGTCCGGCGGCTTCCAGGGCCCGGTGTTCCCGGTGAATCGCACGCGCACCGCGGTGCGTGGGGTACGCGCCTATCCGACCGTGCGCGATATTCCGGACGAGGTCGATCTTGCCGTCATCGCGGTGCCCGCGGCCGAAATCGGTTCAGTGCTCGACGACTGTATGGCCAAGGGCGTCAAGGGATTGGTGGTGCTCACCGCCGGTTTCTCCGAGACCGGCCCGCACGGCTTCGCCGCCGAACGCGAACTCGTCGATGCCGTGCGCGCACACGGCATGCGGGTGGTGGGGCCCAGCGCGCTGGGGATCGCCAATACCGATCCGGCGGTCGCGCTGAACGCCACGCTCGCGCCGGTGCTGCCCGGGCGCGGGCGCATCGGATTCTTCTGTCAGTCCGGACCTTTGGGTGCGGCGATCCTCGGCGAGGCGGCGGCGCGGCAGCTCGGGCTGTCCACCTTCGTCTCGGCCGGTAATCGCGCCGATGTCTCCGGCAATGATCTGCTGCAGTACTGGGACAGCGATCCGGGCACCGATGTGGTGCTGCTGTACCTGGAGACCTTCGGCAATCCGCGCAAGTTCTCCCGCATCGCCCGCCGGGTGGCGCGCACCAAACCCATTGTGGCCGTGAGCAGTGGCCGCAATGTGGTGCGGGTGGAGGGGGAGCAGGATCTGGATCGCTCGCTGGTGCGCAATCTGTTCGCGCAGGCCGGGATCATTCAGGTCGACTCCATTACCGAACTCTTCGACTGCGCCATGCTGCTGGCCTATCAGCCGCTGCCGGCGGGACCGCGGCTGGCGGTGATCGGCAATAGCGCGGCTCTGAACTGGCTCGCGGTTGATGCCGGACGCAGTGAGGGGCTCACCGTGCAGGAGCCCATTCACCTGGGGCCGCAGGCCGGTCCGGCGGACTTCCTGACGGCGGTGGCGGCGGCGGTCACCGATGGCGCGGTGGATTCGGTCATCGTCGTCTACTCGCCGCCGGTGCCGGTCGCCGTGGCGGCCTTCGCCGAGGCCATTCGCGCGGGCGCGCAATCCGATCCGGCGACACCGGTTCTCACCACCTTCGTCGCCGATCAGGGCATGTCCAATCTGCTCGCGACCCGTGGGCCCGGCGGCATGCTGGAGCGCGGATCCATTCCGTCCTACGGTGATCCGGAGCGTGCGGCGCGGGCGCTTGCCCGGGTGCGCCGCTACGCCGATTGGCGTACGCGGCCGGTATCGCAGGTCGCCCGCCCCGGCGGTGTCGACACCGTCCGGGCTCGTGAACTGGTCGCCGCATGGATGTCCTCCGAGACCGATCACTGGCTCGCGGATCTGGAGGCCGCGGAGCTGCTGGGCTGCTACGGAATTCGCATTGTCGAATTCCGGGAGGTGCTCGATGCCGAGACCGCGGTGCTCGCCGCCGAACAGTTCGGATATCCGGTGGCGGCCAAGGCGACCGGCGAGATCTGGCGCAATCGGCCCGACCTGACCGGGGTGCGGCTGGATCTGTGGCGTCCGGACGAGGTGCGGCGGGCCTTCACCGAACTGGCCGAGATCTCCGGCAATCCGGTGCACATTCAGCGCATGGCCACCAAGGGTGTGGGCTGTGGCTTCCGGGTGCAGGACGATCCGTCGTTCGGCTCGGTGATCAGTTTCGGCCTGTCCGGCACCATTATCGATCTGCTCGGTGACCGGGTGTACCGGGCGCTGCCGCTGACCGAGGACGAATCGGCGGAGTTGATCGACGCACCGCGTGCTGCCCCGCTGCTCTCGGGGACCGTGCGCGGCCGCGATATCGGCAAGCCGGTGGACAAGGATGCGCTCGCCGAACTGGCACAGCGCATCTCGGCGCTCTGCGATGACCTGCCCGAGGTGCGGGAACTGCAGTGCGAGCCCATTATGGCCTCACCGGAGGGCGCCGCGGTGCTCTACGGGCGGGTGCGCATCGGGCCGGAACCCAACAGGTTCGAAAGCGGTCCGCGCCGGATGGGTTGAGAACAGCACGGACCGAGAACAGCACGAATGGGTTGAGAACCAACAAAATTCGCTGTGTGGAGAGGTGAACGTAGTGCGAGAAGATCAGATCGAGACGGCCACCGCGCCGCTACGCGACGATATCCGGTTCCTGGGCGGGATTCTCGGGGACACCATCCGCGACCATGAGGGTCCAGAGGTCTTCGACCTCATCGAGCGGGTCCGTGTGGAAGCCTTCAAGGTGCGCCGGTCGGAGGTGGAGCGCAGTGCCGTCGCCGACATGCTGCGCGGGGTCGATATCCATACCGCCATTCCGGTGATCCGCGCCTTCAGTCACTTTCTGCTGCTGGCCAATCTGGCCGAGGATCTGCAGCGTGACCGGCGCCGCGCCGTGCATATCGCGGCGGGGGAGTTGCCGCAGGATTCGAGCTTGGCGGCCACCTACCGCAAGCTCGACGCCGCACCGCCTGCTGCCGATACGGTCGTCGATCTGCTGACCGACGCCCTGGTCTCGCCGGTCATCACCGCGCATCCGACCGAGACCCGGCGGCGCACCATCTTCGATGTGCAGTCGCGCATCACCGAACTCATGCGGCAGCGGCAGCGCTACAGCGAGCACGAAACCGAGTTCGCCGTCATCGACACCGATATCCGGCGGCAGGTGCTGCAGCTCTGGCGGGCGGCGCTGATTCGGTTGGCGCGCTTGCGGATTCAGGATGAGATCGAGGTCGGCCTGCGGTACTACGACCTCACGCTGTTCGAGGTCATTCCGAAGATCAATGACGAGGTGCGGGCGGCGCTGCGGGCCCGCTGGCCGGAGCATGCACTGCTGTCGCGGCCGATCCTGCGGCCGGGCTCCTGGATCGGCGGTGACCGGGACGGCAATCCGTTCGTGACCGCCGAGGTGGTGCACCGCGCCACCCATCGCGCGGGCGCCCTCGTCTTCGAACGGTATCTGAAATCCATTGTGGAGCTCGAGAAGTCGATGTCACAGTCGGCGCGGCTGGTGCCGGTGACACCGGAGCTCGCGGCGCTGGCCGGCGCCGGATTCGATGACTCCCCGCAGCGCGCCGATGAACCGTATCGCCGCGCATTGCGCGCCATTCGGGCTCGGCTGAGTGCCGCAGCGCGCCGGTCGCTCGGCGAAATCCCTTCGGACGGAATAGATGTCGTCGCTGAGCCGTACGCGGGGCCCGAGGAGCTGCTCGCGGATCTGAATGTGGTCGACGCCGCCATGCGCGCCTCCGGTGACGGCCTGCTCGCCGATGATCAGCTGGCCGCGCTGCGCGGCGCGGTGGAGACCTTCGGCTTTCATCTGCAGGGTTTGGATCTGCGGCAGAACTCGGACATGCATGAGCAGGTGGTGGCCGAGCTGCTCGCCTGGGCCGGAGTGCACGCGGACTACGCCTCGCTCGACGAGGAGCAGCGGGTGGAGCTGCTCGCGGCCGAATTGACCACGCGCCGCCCGCTGGTCGGACCCATGGCGCAGCTCAGTGAGCTGGCGGCCAAGGAACTCGCGGTGGTGCGCGCCGCCAGGAGCGCCATCGATGATCTGGGCCCGGATACCGTGCCCAACTACATCATCAGCATGTGCACCTCGGTCAGCGACATGCTGGAGGCGGCGCTGCTGCTCAAGGAAGCGGGCATTCTCGATCCCGGCGATGCGAACACCCCGCCGTCCAGCACGGTCGGCGTGGTGCCGCTGTTCGAGACCATCGACGATCTGCGCGGTGGCGCCGAAATCCTTTCCGCGGCACTGGAGGTGCCCGCCTATCAGCGCCTGGTCGCGGCGCGCGGTATGCAGCAGGAGGTGATGCTGGGTTACTCCGACTCGAACAAGGACGGCGGGTACCTGGCCGCCAACTGGGCGCTGTACCGGGCCGAACTGGATCTGGTCGATACCGCCCGGAAGACCGGAATTCGCCTGCGGCTCTTCCACGGTCGTGGTGGCACCGTCGGCCGCGGCGGCGGTCGCAGTTATGACGCCATCCTCGCCCAGCCCGCCGGGGCCGTGCGCGGCTCGCTGCGCCTGACCGAACAGGGCGAGATCATCTCGACCAAATACGCCGATCCGGGCACCGCGTACCGAAATCTCGAAGCTCTGGTCGCGGGCACGCTCGAATCCACCCTGCTCGACGTGGAGGGTTTGGGCAGCGAGGCCGATGCTTCCTACGAGGTGCTCGACGAGCTGGCCGAACTGGCTCGCCAGGCCTATGCGCGACTGGTGCACGAAACCCCCGGATTTGTCGAATACTTCCGTGCCTCAACGCCTATCGCGGAGGTCGCCGACCTCAATCTGGGTAGCCGGCCCGCCTCCCGCAAGCCCACCAACTCCGTCTACGACCTGCGCGCCATCCCCTGGGTGATGGCGTGGAGCCAGTCCCGGGTCATGCTGCCCGGCTGGTACGGCACCGGCACCGCCTTCGAACAGTGGATCGGCGATGATCCGGCCCGCCTGGCCGCACTGTCGGATCTCTACCGGCGCTGGCCGTTCTTCCGCACCATCATGTCCAATCTGGCCCAGGTCATGGCCAAGGCGGATATGGACATAGCCGCGGCCTACGCAGATCTGGTTCCCGACAAAGCGCTGCGGGACACCATCTTCGGCATGATCTGCGACGAGTTCGCCCGGACCGTCCGCATGCACGCCGCCATCACCGGCACCGGCGAACTACTCGCGGACAACCCGGCCCTCGCCGAATCCATCCACAACCGCTTCCCCTACCTCGAACCCCTCAATCAACTACAGGTGGACCTGCTGCGCCGCCGCCGTGCCGGAGACGACTCCGAATTGGTGGAACGCGGCATCCTGCTCACCATGAACGGCCTGTCCACAGCCCTGCGCAACTCCGGCTAGGTCCTATCGCAGCGCACCCGCTCGATCATGAGCCTCGGCTGGGTGGGCATGCGCGACGGCCTGGAGAAGGTGGTCGCCGCCGCGTAGTCGGTCAGCGACGGGAAACGGCCCGCACCCGAATGGGGGTGCGGGCCGAAAGCCTGATGGGGGAGAGGCTCCGAAGTTATTGCGCGGGTGCCTTTTCCGGCTCCTTCGCAGGAGCCGCGGCCGGTGGACCCGCTTGGCGTAGCGGAACTTCGACCAGGAACAGCGCCGCGACCAGGCCTATCGCGCAGAGCACGGCGGACCAGGTGAAAATGCTGTGCATGCCGGAGGCCACCCCGTGCAGGTAGGCATCACGCAGGGCGGTGGGGAGCGAACCCAGCTTGGCCGGATCGAGTTGCCCGCCGTGGCCACCGTGTCCGGTCATCGAATTGGTGATCTGCCGGTTGAACAGTGCGCCGAAGAGTGCCACACCGAATGATCCGCCCAGGGTGCGGAAGAGGGTCGCGGTGCCCGAGGCGGCCCCGATGTTCTTCATCTCCACGCTGTTCTGTGCGATGAGCACCGTCATCTGCATGAGGAAGCCCAGGCCCGCGCCCAGCATCGCCATATAGATGCCCGAGGTGAGCCGGCTGGTGCCGGTGTCCATGGTGGCCAGCAGAATGCTGCCGCTGGTGAGCAGTACGCCGCCGAGGATCGGGAAGATCTTGTAGCGGCCGGTCCTGCTCATCACTCGGCCCGCGATCTGCGAGACCACGATGATCGGCACCATCATGGGCAGCAGCAATAGTCCGGAGTTCGAGGCCGAGGCGCTCTGCACGGTCTGCTGGAACAGCGGCAGGAAGCTGACCGCGCCGAACATGGCCACACCGACCACCACCGACAGCACCGAGGTGAGCACGAAGTTGCGGTTGGTGAACAGGCTCAGCGGGATGATCGGTTCCGGTGCGCGGGTCTGCGACCAGATGAACGCAGGCAGGCCGAGCGCCGCGACGGCGATCGTCGTGAGCACTTGCGGTGAGTCCCAAGCGTATTGGGTGCCGCCCCAGGTGGTGACGAGCACGATCGCGGAGATGGTGACGGTCAGTAGCGCCGCCCCGAGGTAATCGATCTTGGCATTCGGGCGCCGGGCGGTCAGGTGCAGCGTGGTGTAGCACCACACCAGTGCGATCAAGCCGAGGGGCAGATTGAGGTAGAACGCCCACCGCCAGCCGGCGTGATCGGTGACGAAGCCGCCGACCAGGGGGCCGCCGATGGTGGCCAGGGCCATAACCGAGGCGGTCATGCCCATGTACTTGGCGCGTTCCCGCGGCGGGATGAGTTCGCCGATGATGGCGAACGCGCCGGCGGCCAGACCGCCCGCGCCGATGCCCTGCAGTACGCGGAAGCCGATGAGCTGATCCATGTTCTGCGCGGCGCCGGCCAGGCCGGAACCGATCAGGAAGATGACGATCGAGGCCAGGAAGTTGTTCTTGCGGCCGAACAGATCGCCGAGCTTGGCCCAGATGGGTGTGGAGGCGGCGGTGGCCAGGGTGTAGGCGGATACCACCCACGACAGGTGTTCGAGGCCGCCGAGTTCGCCGACGATCGTCGGCATGGCGGTGCCGATGATCATGTTGTCGAGCATGCCCAGCAGCATCGCGAGCATGACGCCCAGCAGGATCCAGCGCACATTGCGCGGTGCGGTCTGCGGTGCGGAAAGCGTGGTCATAGCGGTCCCTCCCTTCGTTGAGGTCTGGTTCGGGCGCCGATCGGCGTCCCGGCGACTCCAGAAAACCATAACGAATTAAGAAATTCAACCGCTCAGAAAATTGTATGACTAAGAAAACCTCGGTAGGGTGTGCTCATGACCGGACTTCGCGAGCGCAAGAAGGCGCAGACCCGCACGGCCCTGGCCGATGCCGCGCTGCGGTTGTTCCTCGAACGCGGCTACGACGCGGTCAGTGTGAAGGAGATCGCCGAGGCCGCCGAGGTGTCGGTGCCCACGCTCTTCGCGCATTTCCCGGACGGGAAGGAATCGCTCGTCTTCGATCTCGACGCGGATCGCGAACAGAGCCTGGTGGCGGCCGTCCGCGATCGCGCGCCGGGAAAGAATGTGCTCGAGGGGCTGCGCGATGCCTTCCTGGCCACACCCCGGCCCGCCGAATCGGCGGAGATGCAGGGGTTCATGCAGTTGGTGGAGAGCACGCCCGCGCTCTCCAGTTACTTCCGGCGGATGTGGCAGCGGCACGAGGGCGCACTGGCCCGGGCCATTGCCACGGATCTGGGCCGCGATCCCGGTGATATCGAGGTGATCGCACTGGCGCACTTCGTATTCGGGGCGCTGGAGGTGGCGCGGCGCGGCGCCGATCCCGCGGCCGATCTCACCCGCATCTTCGAACTACTCGAAACCGGTTGGGGCGCACTCGTTACGAAGTGAAGGCGGTGGCATGGTCGCGCACCCAGTCGGCATAGCTGCGCGGTGCGCGGCCGAGCACCTCCCGAACATCCTGGGTGACAATGGCATTGCCGCCCGCGCGCACATACGCCTGACCCTGTAGCGCGCCGTCGGCGAACTCCGGGGACCGGCCCGAGGCCACCATGAGATCGCGCGCCGCCTCGAGCGGTATGTCGTCGACCTCGATCGGACGGCCCAGAGCCGATGCCAGCGCGGCCACCTGGTCGTGGGTGCTCAATGTCTCGGGACCGGTGAGGGTGTAGATACGGCCGGAATGCGCGTCCGATAGCAGCGCCTCGACCGCGACCGAGGCGACATCACGGGGATCGACGACACCCTGCGTGCCGTCCCCGGACATATTCGGGACCGGCTGACCCGCCTGTATCGAGGCGATCCAGCTCAGGGTGTTCGTGGCAAAACTGCTGGGGCGCAGGATGGTCCACGCCACCCCGCTGTTCTGCACCGCCTGCTCGCCGGGCACATGCCAGGTGCCGACCATGCCGATATCGGCGGTGCCGGTGCCGATGGCCGACAGCTTCACCAGCCGCCGCACGCCGGCATCGCGGGCGGCCGCGGCCAGGGCCTGATCCAGTTCGACATAGTCCGGACCCAGCAGGCCGACCAGGAATGCCGCCTCCGCTCCGGCGAAGGCCGCCGCCATCGATGCGCTGTCGGCGTAGTCGCCCTGCACCACCTCGGCCTCGGTGGGCAGCTGCGCCCGCTGCGGATCACGGGTCACCGCACGGACTTTCACACCCCGGGCCACTAATTGCCGGACAACTTCACTGCCGATGGTGCCCGTGGCACCGGTGATTACGATCATGCCGACAACGATGCCGCGCCCGCCCGGCCGCGCTCTAGGAAAAACCGGCACACTCCGGGGCGCGCGCCCCGCCTACAGTGGATGCGGTGACCGTCATGCAGAGTCCGGTAGCCGTCCAGACCGCAGACGGCTTCGAGGAGTCGGTCCCCGCCCCGGAGTCGCTGCGCCCGTGGATTGCGGAAGTCGGCCGCATTCCGGTGCTCACGCACCTGCCCACGCACTTCACTCACGTTCCGCAGGCCGTCACCACGCTGGTGCTGCGCACCGAGCCGTCCGGCCGCCGCGACGCCCTGGTTGTCGGCCCCCGCACCCGCGCCACCTACGCCGGTGCGAAAGAGCCCGCCGGTTGTCTGCGCCTGCGATTGGCCCCGGGTGCTGTCCGCCCCCTGTTCGGTGTCGCCGCAACCGATCTCACCAACCGCGTCCTGAGGTTGGCTGATATGCCCGGCCCGGCGGCCGAGCTCGCGCGCGAGATCATCGAGATGGACCTCGGCGACATCGTGCTGTTCCTGGAATCGACTCTCCCGCAGGTTCTTTCCGAAAGCCCGACCCGCCGTGAGCACCGCCGCCTGCTCGATTCGGCCGTCGCGGCCATCGACGGCGACGCCGCGCCGCTGCGGGAGGTCGCGACCCGTCTCGCGGTCAGCGAGCGGCAACTCCGCAATCTCTTCACCGCCGGCGTCGGCGTCTCACCCAAGCACTATGCCCGCATCACCCGGGTCCGTCAGGTGATCGATGCCGCCGGCAACACACCCTGGTCCGATATAGCCGTCGCCACCGGCTATTACGACCAGTCTCACCTGACCGCCGACTTCCGGTCGCTCATGGGCGTGACGCCGGATCGGTTCTTCAAGGGCAAGCTGCCCGCACCCACCGCGTGCCAATCGGTGACCACCCTCGCCGGGTAGCGAAACGAAAAGAGTAATGTTTGCGACGCTGATGCCGCGGTAATCACTACCACGACATATGTCCGCATCCGTCTGTCCGACAGGGAGGCAATCACGCCCGAGCGAGACCGGATCTGGTTTTCGAGAAGCATCCAGACCTCAACGACGAGGAGATTGGAATGACTTTCGACCTTTCGGACTCTTTGTTCTCTGATTCGATCGACGCTCTGCTGGAGCGCCCGAATTCTGTTTCACAGCTCGCGCACGGCGATTTCTACGAACGGCCGCTGCACATTGTTCTGGTGGCGCCGCCGTATTTCGACATCCCGCCCGCCGGATACGGCGGGGTCGAGGCGATGGTAGCGACCCTGGCCGATGCGCTGGTCGAGCGAGGACACCGGGTGACCCTGCTCGGAGCAGGTCGAGCGGGTACGAAAGCCCGGTTCATCCGGGTGTGGGACGAGGTGCAGACCGCGCGTCTGGGCGAGACGTTCCCGGAAATCGTCAACGCCATGCGGGCCTGCCGGATTATCGAAGAACTGCATGCCGAGGATTCGGTCGATATCGTGCACGACCATACATTCGCCGGTCCGCTCAATGCGGCGGCCTACCGGATGCTGGGAATCCCCACGGTGGTCACCGTCCACGGGCCCGTCGAACCGGATATGTACGAGTACTACCGGGCCTTCGACCACAGCGTGAATCTCATCGCCATCAGCGACCGGCAGCGGGAATTGGCCCCCGACCTGAATTGGATTACCCGCGTCCACAATGCGATTCGGCCCGAGGAATGGCCGTTCCGCACCGAAAAACTGGACTATGGCCTGTTTCTGGGGCGCTATGCCCCGTCCAAGGGCCCGGATCTGGCGCTCGAGGCCGCGCACGCCGCCGGTCTGCGGTTGATTCTCGCCGGTAAGTGCAATGAACCGCCCGAGAAGGCGTACTTCGAACAGCGGATCCGCCCGCTGCTGACCGCCGACGACCAGGTATTCGGCGAGGCGGACGCCATTGCCAAGCGGGAACTGCTGGCGGGCGCGCGCTGCCTGCTGTTCCCGATCCAGTGGGAGGAACCGTTCGGTCTGGTGATGATCGAGGCGATGGTGTGCGGTACGCCGGTGATCGCCCTGCGCGGCGGTGCGGTCGCGGAGGTGATCGAACACGGTGTCACCGGCTGGATCTGTGAAGATCCCGCCGAACTGCCCGCGGCGATCGCGCGAGCCGGCGAGATCGATCCGCATGCCTGCCGGGCGCGCGTGGAACGGCTGTTCGCCTCCACCCGCTTCGTACAGGGCTACGAAGCGGCGTATTACGGAGCCATAGGCGACCTTTCGAAGCGGGTGCCACTGCGTTTCGCCGGCGATCACGCGGTGATCAGGACAGCGGCGATCGCACCGCCGGAGGTCGTGAGCAGGAGTCGCGGGTGAGCGTTTTCAACGCCGGCCCTCCATCACCGGTCGACGGTCGCGGCATCGTCACCCTGGTGGAGGCCGGCACGTTCTGCCTCTCCGATCAGCTGGGCGATATCCATCCCGGGTCCGCCCAGGGGCTGTTCTACCGTGACACCCGATTGCTGGCGCGCTGGGAGCTGCGATTGGACGGCCATCCGCCGGAACATCTTTCGGTCATGATGGCCGAGGCGTTCCGGGCCCGCTTCGTGACGCGGAAGCCCCCGAATCAGGGGGTGGCCGATGCCACGGTGCTGGTATCGCGGCGGCGGATGATCGGCGAGGGGATGCGCGAAACGATCACGGTGCACAATCTCGGCGATGAGGACACCGCCATGACGGTCACCCTCATCGCCGACTCCGATTTCGCCGATCTGTTCGCGGTCAAGGAGGGCCGGGTGCACAGCGGCAGCTGCGAACTCGCCACCGCGGAGGGCACCCTGCGGTTGACCGACCGCAATGATTCGGGGCGCGGGCTGGTCGTCATCGCCAGTGGCGATCCGGCCGCGCAGCCCGGATCGCTGAGCTGGCGGATCGTCGTGCCACGGCATTCCACCTGGCAGACCGTGGTGCTGTGTCAGCCGATCATCGGGCACCATGCCGTCGCGGTGAATCTGGACGACGATTCGGATGACAACCCGTCCAACAAGATTCGGCAATGGCGGGCCACCGCGACCAGCCTCACCGCCAGCGGTGCCGGTCTGAACGCCATTCTGCAACGCACCGAGAGCGATCTCGGTGCGTTGCGGATGGACGATCCGGGCGGCGGCACCGCCTATGTCGCCGCGGGTGCGCCGTGGTTCATGGCCCTGTTCGGCCGCGACAGTCTGCTCACCTCGTGGATGGCGCTGGTGCTGGATTCGGATCTGGCCCTGGGCACGCTCCGGCAGCTGGCGAAACTGCAAGGTACACAGAGCAATCCGCTCACCGAGGAGGAGCCCGGCCGCATCATGCACGAGATGCGGCACGGCCCCGGCGGCGATGCGGTGCTCGGTGGCAGTGTCTACTACGGAACTGCCGACGCCACACCGCTTTTCGTCATGCTGCTGGCCGAGTGCTGGCGGTGGGGGGTCGATCCGGCCGCGATCCGGGAACTGCTGCCCGCCGCGGACGCGGCCTTGTCCTGGATCGACAATTTCGGCGACAGCGACGGTGACGGATTTGTCGAATACCGGCGCAAGACCGATCGCGGGCTGGCCAATCAGGGCTGGAAGGACAGCTGGGACGCCATCAGTTTCGCGGACGGCCACCTCGCCGATCCACCGCTGGCCCTGTGCGAGGTCCAGGGTTACGTCTACGCCGCCCGGCTGGGCCGCGCCGATCTGGCCGAGGCCTTCGGTGATATCCCCACCGCGCAGCGATTGCGCGCACAGGCCGCGGAGCTGAAACAGCGGTTCGGCGAAGCCTTCTGGATCCCGCACGTCGGCCGCTACGCCCTCGCCCTCGACGGGGCGAAGCAGCAGGTGGATACCGCGACCAGCAATCCGGGCCACTGCCTGTGGACCGGCATTGTCAGCGACGAACACGCCGCCGCTCTCATCGAAGGCCTCGGCGGCGCGGATATGGACAGCGGCTTCGGCCTGCGCACACTGTCTTCGACGGCCCGCCGCTTCAATCCGATGGGATATCACACCGGATCGGTCTGGCCGCACGACACCGCCATCGTCGTCGCGGGCCTACTGCGCTATCGGCACATTCCGGGCGCTTTGGAGCTGGCCGAACGACTGGCCGGTGGCCTCCTGGAAGCCATCGCGGAATTCGACGCCCGCCCACCCGAGCTGTACTGCGGCTTCCCCCGCACCGAATTCCGTTCCCCCATCCCGTATCCCACCTCGTGCTCCCCCCAGGCGTGGTCCAGCGCGGCCCCACTCCTGCTGATGCGTTCGTTCCTCGGCCTCGTCCCGGACGTCCCGCACCGCACCCTGACGGTCGCACCCCGCCTGCCCGACCGAGCAGGCCGAGTACGACTGGCGGATCTGCGACTGGGCACGGCGACGGTGACCATCGAGGCGCAGGGCACCACGATCTCCGTCAAGGGCCTACCCGGCGACTGGCAACTCATCCAGGCATGAGAGGCAAACGAAAGCGGCCGACCGGAATTCGGTCGGCCGCTGGGGGTACTCAGCTGGCGTAGGCGCGGAGGCGGTCGGCGCGCTCGCCCTTGCGGAGCTTGGACATGACCTCGCGTTCGATCTGACGGACCCGCTCGCGCGAGAGGCCGAAGATCTTGCCGATCTGGTCGAGGGTGCGGGGCTGGCCGTCGTCGAGGCCGTAGCGCAGGCGGATGACCTGCTGTTCGCGCTCGTCCAGGGTGGTCAGGACCACGCGGACGTCACGGTGCAGGAAGCCGGCGATGACGGCGTTCTCGGCCGAGGTGGCTTCGGAATCCTCGATGAAATCGCCGAGGGGGGCCTCTTCGTCATTGCCCACCGGCATATCCAGGCTCACCGGGTCGCGGCTGTGGTCGAGCAGATCGGCGATCTTCTCTTGCGGAATACCGGACTCGTGGGCGAGCTCCGCGTCGGTGGCCTCGCGGCCGAGCTGCTGATGCAGTTCGCGCTTGATGCGGGCCAGCTTGTTGACCTGCTCGACGAGGTGGACGGGAAGCCGGATGGTGCGACTCTGGTCGGCCATACCGCGGGTGATCGCCTGACGAATCCACCAGGTGGCGTACGTCGAGAACTTGAAGCCCTTGGTGTAGTCGAACTTCTCCATGGCGCGGATCAGACCAAGATTGCCCTCTTGGATCAGGTCCAGCAGCGGCATGCCGCGGCCGGTGTACCGCTTGGCCAGAGAAACCACGAGGCGCAGGTTGGCTTCGAGCAGGTGCTGGCGAGCCGACTGACCTTCGCGCACGAGGATCGCGAGATCCTTCTTCTTGGGCGCGGACAGTCGTTTGGTCGTCTCCAGCAGGTGCTGAGCGTAGAGGCCCGCCTCGATGCGCTTGGCCAGCTCGACCTCGTCGGCAGCCGTGAGCAGCGCCGTTTTGCCGATTCCGTTCAGGTACACGCGTACCAAGTCGGCGGCGGGGCTTGCGGCGTCGAGGTCCTGTTCGCTGATGCGCACGTCAGTGGTGGCGGGGCTTGTCATGACTTGCCTCCTGTCGGTGGTGTCTCGCTCCGTACAACGGGCCCGACATCAGGAAAGTTCCCCGCAACGGCGGACATAAACCGTATCTGAGCTGCGGTTTTTGCGACCCACGGCTGAGAAGTTCCTGAGAAGCGTGCGTACTGGGGAACGCGCGCCTCCGGCCGGCGGCTGTCGATGTCCGGTGAGTTGCCGCCTTCGGCGTCGAACTTCGGAGCGCGGCAACCGAATACGTGTGTACGGGCCTTGCATTGCCGGCGTTCGTTCGAGCGGATGTTCCGGTGCTGTGCGGTTCGGCGGCCTCCTCGAGGTACCCGCCGGCGGCGTTCGAAACATGAGATAGCTCACTTTATGAAGATAAACGCCAGGTCACGGCCCGGAAACGACTCGGCCGCCGGGCAGGGATGCCCGGCGGCCGAGGGGAGGTGCGGCGCGGAGGAACGCAGTGCGGCGCGGAGGAATGCACTGCGGCGCGGAGGAACGCAGTGCGGGGGGAGAGGGAACTCAGCGCGGATGGATCAGCCCGTGGCGAACCAGGCTGACCACCACACCCAGCACCGCCGATTCGAATTCGGGAGTGGCCGCGTCGCCGGTATCGCTGAAGGACAGCAATTCCACCAGCTCGCTCAGCGGCAGTCCGTCCGGGCGCATACCGGCCAGCAGCGCCGCCGTGGTGTCGTCCACCTCGTGCTGCCAGAGCGGTCCGTCGCCCCGGTGCAGCCGTGCGACCCGCTGCTGCCAACCCTCCGTGCTCGGCAGCGAGACCCGCTCCAGTGCGGTGGCCGGATCAACCTCGAAGCGCGAGGACAGGACGAGGCCCGGATCGGTGGCGACGGCGCGCAGCCATGCCGAGCGCTCGAAGTAGCGATGGGTCTCCTGCCCCAGCGGATCCTCGAAGGGATGTGTGAGGTCCTCGGCGAGCATTTCGGTGGGTCCGTCTATATCGCGCATATAGACGACACCGAATCCGATGCCGTCGACCTCCGCGGCGGCGAAGGCTTCCAGCCACCGTTCGGCACGGGCCTGTGCCGCGGGCTCGCGCGGATCCAATCCGGCGTCGCGCAGCCAGGTTCCGACATACAGGGCCGGATCGGCGATGTCGCGCTGCACTATCCAGGCGTCGATGCCGTGGTCGGGCAGCCAGCTCGCGACGCGCGAGCGCCAGTCCTGTCCATTGATATGGACCCAGGAGGCCAGCAGTGCCGCGGTGCCACCGGGATTGAGCATGTCCGGAATGCCGGAGATGACGAGTTCGCTCGCACCGTCCAGCGCCAGTCCGGAGTCCCGGTAGGTGTGCTCGACACGTGCCGGGCCGACCACGAACGGGGGATTGGCGACCACCTGATCGAAGCGGCGTCCGGCGACCGGTTCGAACCAGGAGCCCTCGCACAGCTCGATATCCAGATCATTGAGCGCGGCGGTGGCCGCGGCCAGCCACAGGGCGCGCGCGTTCACATCGGTGCCGGTGACGGTGCGCCCGTAGGACTTCGCGTGAATGGCCTGCACACCGCAGCCGGTGCCGAGGTCGAGCACGGTGCCGACCGGACGGGTCGGGGTGGCGCGCAGCAGCGACAGTGACGCCTGACCCACGCCGAGGACGTGATCGGCGTCGAGGGTGCGCCGGCGCATGGAGTCGTCGAGGTCCGACAGGACCCAGCGGGTGCCCTCGCCGAGATCGAGCGGGCGCAGGTCCAGGGCCGCGCGTATTTCGTCGCCGTCGCGTTCGAGGAGTCCGGCGGCGATCGCACGCTCTGTATCCACCGGCGCCAGCGCGGCGGCCACCTCGCGCTCGGGCATGGGATCACCGAGTAGCAGCAGGCGAATGAGCGTGCCGAGTTCTCCGGCGTCGCGGGCCGCGCGGCGTACCGGCACCGGCTCGGAGCGCCACAGCGCCGCGTGCGCCGCGTCCCCGAGTGCCGCAACAAGATTGTCGGAGCCGTATCCGACCCGGGTCAGCGCGGTGCGCAGGTCCGGGGCGAGGTCGGCGAGCAGGGACGAGGCGGTCGTCGAGCGCTGGTCGAGGGATCGATTCGTCGGCATGGCATCGAACTCTGCCATCGCGACCGTTCGGTACCTCGCAGTGGTCCCGGTTCGGTCCGGCGTCCAGCCCCATAGCGTTCGCCCCGAACTGTCTGTGGGCCGTGTTGTCGAGGGTGCACGACGAACTGTGTTGATTCTGAATGGAACCGTGGTCCTTGACCAGGACCAGAGCGTAAAATGCTGCGCGGCACCGATATAGAAGAATGGTCGCTGAAATGTCGCTGAAAGGCGTTCTGTCATTTCAAGATCAACATTTTGAAGATCAAAAATACTGCTACGCAACGGGGTTCGTCTGTGTATGCTACTGATCATGCACAGCCCCACTACGAGGTGGGATTGAGGGCGAGGCGGTGTCGATTAGTGGACGTCAACAGGCTCCGGATGCGGCGGGCGGCGGCAATTGCAATCGCCTTCGGCGTACTGGCTCTGATGGCCACCGGTGCGCTTGATCGATTGATGCTCGGCGTATTCATGTGCGCCGGACTGGCACTCGGTGGGATCAATGCGCAAATAACGTGGATGTCTATTGTTCGCATCACCGATGCGGAAACTCCTAGCAAACAGAAGCTCGCGCTCTCTTCTGCGGCGCGATTGCTCATACTGACGGGCCTGTCGATAGTCGTCGCGTTCTTCACGCGTCCGTACGGTGTCGGTATCTTCTTCGGGTTGGCCGTCTTTCAATTGATTCTTGTGCTCCACACGGTGGTGCCCGAAGTGAAAGGCCTTCGACAGCAGCCATGAGCCATTCCGTCGCTTCGATTGCCCAGATGACCGGAAATGTGACCCTGAGCGCCGAAGATGCTCCAGCGGCGCCGTCGAAGATTCATGTTGGTGACCATGTCACCGCGCACTTCTTCGGCCTGGACTTCAATATCGACACCATTGTGTCGACCTCCGTTGCCGCGCTCATTGTGCTCGGTCTGGCCTTCTACCTGCGGGTCAAGATAACCTCGGGCGTCCCCAACGGTGTGCAGTTGTTCTTCGAGTCCGTCACGGTCCAGATGCGCAATCAGGTCGAGGGCGCCATCGGCATGAAGGTCGCGCCGTTCGCGCTGCCCCTGGCCGTCACCCTCTTCACCTTCATTCTGCTCTCCAACTGGTTGTCGGTGCTGCCGGTCCAGTACGGCTCGGGTGAATTGATTGCGCCTCCGGCCTCGGATGTCAACTTCGTCTATGCCTTGGCGCTGTTCGTGTTCATCGCCTATCAGGCCGCCGGTATCTGGCGGCGTGGTCCGGCGAATCACCTCAAGCAGACGCTCAAGGGCCATGCCGGTTGGGGCATGATCTTCATCAATGTGATCGAGGAAGTCGCCAAACCGCTGTCGCTCTCTCTGCGACTCTTCGGCAATATGTTCGCCGGCGGTGTGATGATTTCGGTGATCACGCTGTTCCCCTTCTGGATCAGCTGGGGCCCGAATGCCATCTGGAAGATGTTCGACCTCTTCGTCGGCGCCATCCAGGCATTCATCTTCTCCCTGCTGACCGTTCTCTACTTCAGCCAGTCGATGTCGCTGGAGAGTGAAAATCACTGATCGGCACCGCTGTTCGGTGGCAATCTCAAAAGGAAGTGAAAAATGGCAGATCCAGCAACCGCGAGTATCGTCCAGGGCGCTCTCATCGGCGGCGGCATCATTCTGGCGGGCGGTGCCATCGGTGCGGGAATCGGTGACGGTCTCGCCGGCGCCGCGCTGATCAATGGCGTCACCCGGCAGCCCGAGGCCGAAGGCAAGTTGCGCGGTAACTTCTTCCTGACCGTCGGTCTGGTCGAGGCGGCCTACTTCATCAACCTGGCGTTCATGGCGCTCTTCGTCTTCGCGACTCCCGGTAAGTAGACGAAATCATGTCTCCGAGAACAGATGTGGAGGCCGCGGGGAACTTCCTGATCCCCAATGGCACCTTCTTCGTTGAGCTCGCGATCTTCCTGATCGTGCTCGGAGTCATCTGGATTTTCGTTGTTCCGCCGATCCGAAAGGTGCTGGCGGAACGGGAGGCGCGGGTCGAGGAGACGGCGAAGATCAGTAAGTCGGCGACCGAGATATTCACCGAGGCCGAGGACCGCTATCAGACGGCCCTCGACAAGGCCCGCGCGGAAGCGGCGGAAATCCGCAATGACGCACGGGCGCAAGGCCGGGAGATTCTCGAGGAGCTGCGCGGCGAGGCCCAGCGCGAGGCCGATCACATCGTCGCGGAATCCACGGCACAACTGCGTGCCGAGGCTGATCAGGTTGCTGCCGAACTCCGTGAATCCGTCGAACCGCTGGCCCAGAATCTGGCTGATCGCATGCTCGGCGTCAAGAATCGTCCCCGGTCCAGTGCCGGAAATCAGAGAGGACGGGGGACGCCCTGATGCCAACGACCGGCGTGCTCGCCGAAGGCTACAACATCACCTTCGACTGGCCCGTCTTCTTCAGTCAGCTATTCGGTTTCATCGTTATCATCTGGCTTTTCGTGAAATACCTGCTCCCCTTCGTGAAGAAGATGATGAACAAGGCACAGGACACCATCAGGCGGCAGCTCGAAGAGAGCGAAGCGGCAGCGGAGCGTTTGACCGCGGCCAAAACCGCCTACGACAGCGCGGTCGCCGAGGCGCAGGCCGAACTCGAGCGTATGCGCGAGGAAGCCCGCGCCGATGCCGACCGCATCATTGCGCAGATGCGCGAGGCGGCCACCGCGGAGGTCGAACGTGTCCGCCGTGTCGGCCGTGATCAGATCCTGCAGTTCCGCAGGCAGATGATGCGCGATCTGGAGGCCGACCTGTCGGCCGCCATGCTCGCCCTCACCGAGGAAAAGGTGCGTGAGCAGGTCGGCACACCGCAGGCCAGATCCGAGAGCATCGAGCGTTTCCTCGACGATCTCGAAATGCTGGCCAATTCGGCTCCGGCGGCGCGGCAGCAGCCGCAGACCGGCGCCAACTGACAGCAGCTCAGGCGGGTTCCCGGCCGGTCAGACAATATGTCTGACCGGCCGGATCTGTCATGACCAGCCACCGGCTGCCCCGATCGACCCGGCGCGCGCCCAGCTTTTCGTGCCAGGCGGCGGTGACTTCGATATCGGTGCAGGCCAGATCCAGGTGCGCGGCGGTGGGCCGGTCCTCGCCGAGCCGCTGCAGCAGCAGATCGATCGGCACGCCGGGCCGGGCCGAGAGGCGGGCGAACTCCGGCAGACTGCCGGGCCGCCAGGCCCAGCCGGTCAGATCGGCCCAGAAGCGCGCCTCGGTGCCGTAATCGGACGCGCCGATATCCAGGCATACCTGATCCAGCCGGCTGCGATCACCTTCGGGTCCGGTGACCGTGGGTGCGAGTGCGCCCGCACCGTCGCGAAAAGGTGTGAAGCAGAAGGTCATTCCGTGCGGGGACCGCAGGACGGCATAACCGATGCGCTCGGTCAGGATGTAATCCCCGACCAGTGTGGCGCCGAGCCGCACCGCGCGCTCGGTGGCCTCCACGACATCGTCGACGTCGAGATCGAGGTGTACGCGCGACTCGCCGTCGATGGTCTGCATTTTCACGGTGGGCGCACCGTAATCCGGTAGCAGCGTGACGAATTCGTCGTGCTCACCCCGGGTCGGCGACAGTGTGGTGCCGGTGACCGTGGTCCAGAATTCGGTGCTCGCCCCGAACTGCGCCGCGGGTCGGTCGATGAAGGCCCAGAGCCACCGAATCATGCTTTCTCCCATTGGTCCCGCTTCCAATCTTCGCGAAAGGTCTTGCGATACGCCAGCGGCGGTACGCCGAGTTCGGAGCGCATGTGATGGCGCAGCGAGGCGGCGGTCCCCATGCCGGCCGCCCGCGCCACCTCGTCGATTGCCAGCCGGGTGGTCTCCAGTAGATGCCGGGCATGCCGCAGTCGCTGCTGCAGTACCCAGGCGCCGGGCGCCATACCGGTCTCGGCCTTGAAGCGCCGAGTGAAGGTGCGGACACTCATACAGGCGTGCGCGGCAAGGGAATTGAGGTCCAACTCGCGGTCGAGATGGTGCAGCGCCCACATGCGGGTCGGCGCGGTGCCCTCGGCGCCCGGTTCGGGAATGGGCTGTTCGATGAACTGGGACTGACCGCCCTCGCGCCACGGCGGCACCACGCAGTAGCGGGCCACCCGGTTGGCGGCAGCGCTGCCGTGATCGGTACGGATCAGATGCAGGCACAGATCGATGCCGGACGCGAGACCGGCTGCGGTCCAGACGTTTCCGTCCTCGACGAAGAGCAGGTTCTCATCCAGCAGCACAGCCGGATAGAGCGATCGGAACATCTCCGCGAACTGCCAGTGGGTGGTCGCGCGCCGTCCGTCCAGCAGGCCCGCCGCGCCGAGTACGAAAGCGCCGGTGCAGATCGAGACGATCCGCGCGTCCGGCCGGATCATGGCCAGCACGGGCGCCAGTTCCGGTGGCAGCACGCCCTGGGTGCGCGGTCCCGATATCCGGGTGCCGGGCACGATCACGGTATCCGCGCGGGCCAGTAGCTCCGGCCCGCATTCCGGAACGATGGTGAAACCCGTCGTGGTGGCGATACCGCGGGGATGTGCCCCGCAGACGTGCACCTCGTACAGCGGGTGTCCGGCGTCGTCGACCGCCGAGCCGAGCACCATGGGCGGGATCGTCATATCGAATCCGACAACGGGTTCCAGCGCGAGCACGGCCACCAGATGAGGCGTGGGCATCGGCTACCCCCTCTCCAAATACGTTGGCCAGATCTTGACGCATTGTGTCAGTCAGGCCACTCGTGCGCGAGTGCGAATTCCGGCACGCTTCAGCGGTGAGTGAAATCGGTACCGATCCCGTCATCGAATTGACCTCCGGCACAGCCGCTTCGCGTGGCACCGCAGCAGATGGAGCGGCGGGCGGGCCGCAGGCCGATGCGGTTGCCGGGCCGCAGCTCGACGGGACTGGTGAACCGCCGCGGCAACCGGATGGTGGAGCGATGGAGCGGCTGGAGGCCATCAGGGCGTCGGACCGGAGTGCGGACTCCGGAGCGGCACGGCCCGCGACGGAATCAGTGCCCGGTGCGCCGACATCGTCCTGGGGGATGGTCGGAGGCCGGCTGCATCCGGCGTGGATTGTCGCGGCTGTGGGATTTGTCGCGCTGATCGGTGCGGCCGCGTTCCGGTCGGTGCCCGGGGTGCTCATGGAGCCGCTGCATGACGAATTCGGCTGGTCACACGGGACCATCGGTGCGGCGGTTTCGGTGAATGTGCTGCTCTATGGGCTGATTTCGCCGTTTGCCGCGGCGCTCATGGACCGGTTCGGGATTCGTGTGGTGGTGGCGAGTGCGCTGCTGCTCATTGCCGCGGGGAGTGGGCTCACCGTCTTCATGACGCAGCCGTGGCAATTGATGGCCACCTGGGGGCTGCTGGTCGGCATCGGGACAGGGTCCATGTCGATGCCGTTCGTCGCGACCATTACCGGCCGCTGGTTCGTGCGTCAGCGCGGGCTGGTGACCGGTGTGCTCACCGCTGCGGGCGCTGCCGGGCAGCTGGTCTTTCTGCCGCTGATCGCCCGGCTCGCCGGTGATCACGGCTGGCGGACACCGGCGCTCCTGGTGGCGGGCGCCGCGCTGGTGGTGGTGCCGCTGGTGCTGCTGTTCATTCGCGACTTCCCGAGTGATGTGGGCGTCACCGCGTACGGCGCCGAGGCCGGCAGCGTGGTCGGCGTGCGCACCGCGGCCGTGGGCGGGGCCGGACGTGCGCTCGGCGTGCTGTTCACCGTGGTCCGTAAGCCCGTATTCTGGTTGCTGGCAGGCGGTTTCGCGATTTGCGGTGCGTCCACCAATGGTCTGGTCGGCACGCATTTTGTCAGTGCCGCGCACGATCACGGTATGCCGGCCACCACGGCCGCCGGGTTGCTCGCGCTGGTCGGGCTGTTCGATGTGGCGGGGACCATCGCCTCGGGCTGGTTCACCGATCGGGTCGACTCGCGGTATCTGCTGGTGGCGTACTTCTCACTGCGCGGGGTTTCGCTGCTGATCCTGCCGAACCTGTTCGGGCCCGATGTGCAACCGAGCATGTGGGCGTTCGTGGTCTTCTACGGCCTGGACTGGATCGCCACCGTGCCGCCCACGGTCGCCCTGTGCCGCGAGCACTTCGGCGCGGACGGACCGGTCGCCTTCGGCTGGGTCTTCGCCTCGCATCAGGTCGGTGCGGCGATCGCGGCCGTCGGCGCGGGCATCATCCGGGATATGCGGGGCAGCTACACCCTGGCCTGGTACATCGCGGGCGGGCTCTGCGGTTTCGCCGCGCTCATGTCGGCGAGTATTCGACGTAAGCGGGTGGAGCCGTCAGCCGTCGATGGCTTTGTGCGGGCGTGAGTCGAGCGCCTTCTGATTGCGCCGGCCGTCCCAGCGGCTGGGCTCGTCCTTGCTGCGCGGCGGCCGGTCATTGGCGCCGAGCACGGCGATCCACGGCAGCGGAATGGAGACGCCGATGATCAGCATCGAGATGACCCAGTTGCCCCAGATGCTGTAGGCGACGGCCGAGAGCACCAGGCAGGGAATGCGGAACGCCATGATGATCGTGTACCGGCGGACCCGATTGTGATGCTGCTGTTCCAGTGAGACCGCGGCCTCGGTGATCAGCGTGGGCTGTTCCTTCTCACCCCGGAAGAAGCCCGCGGGTTTGCGCTCCGGCATGGGATTCGAACCGGCTGGACGGAATTCGACCTCGGGGCGATCGCCGCCGCCGCCGACGCCGGCGTCTGAATCCCCATCACGCTGCATACTTCGAGTCTTGCACTACCGCCCGTCGAATGCACATGTCGGTTGCCTCGCCCGCGAGGCCTGGCATTATGGAGTGCGTGAGCACAGACACCCTGGTACGTCCGGAGACGACCACAGACGAGTCGACGGACAACGACACCCCCAAATTCTTCCACTACGTGAAGAAGAACAAGATCGCCGAAAGCGCCGTCATGGGCACCTTCGTGCAGGCCCTGTGTGGCGAGGTCTTCCCGGTGACCCGTTCGGCCAAGCCCGGCTCCCCAGTCTGCGAAGAGTGCAAGCGCGTGTACGAGATGATGAAGAAGGACTAGCTGTTTCCGCTGGTCAGCGGGTTTTGGACTGCTGAACTAAGGTCGCAGTGTGCGAGTTTGGTGCCATTTTGAACGGGTTCAGCAATTCCAGCACGTCGGCGTTGTCCACGTCCACCACGTGGCGAATGCCCTGATGGATGTAGTGGCACTGAGTCATCGACTTGCCGCCGTCCATGTGCCCCAACTGGGCACTGACCCGTTCGTCGTGGCCGGTGACCATGGCGATATGGGTGGCCACTGTGTCCCGCAGGTCCGACAGTCGGAAGGTATGGAAGCTGAGATTTCGCTTCCGGCCGAGACCCGATTGGTAGATCTTCGTGGACGCAATCTTCGCTGAGGTCGAAGATCGGCGGCCCCAGCGGATCCATGTCGGGATGTAGCAGTACCGGCAGGCGCGAGGGGCTGAGCGGAAACATCACCATCCCCGCGACCAGACACCGGCAATGCTCGCCACGGGGCGAGCCCGGCCCGCCGACGATGACGACCGGCTCGTCGCAGGTAACGAGGATCTGCGGCGTCGCGACCACCATCCATCGGCGCTCGAGCAGATGCAAGGCGGCGGTAGTCCGAGGTGCCGACAAATCGCCGCCGCACTCGTGGTCGACGGCCGGCATGCCAACATTCTTGACTGGGGCAACCAAACCCTGAAAGTCCTCGGCCCCGACTGGGCTGCGGAGTTGTTCGCTTCTCGTTGTTCAGTGTCAGCGCCATCGACACTGAACAACGGCCGATGCGCGGCAATGTGGCGGTCGGCATGATGGAATGCCCGCCGCTGACCCTGGAGTGGACACGCATCTAACGGCGAACGGAAAACCCGTGCAGCACTTAACAAAACCGGTTGTGTACTGAACGCTCGCTGTCTATCCAACCTGCCGGGCCGGTGTCAGGATCGATCGAACCTCCACCGGTCCTCTTCGCTGCGGTCTGAGCTCCCCAGCGGGGAAGATTTCGCGTGTTATCGTTCAACCGGTTCCGCAGGGGTGCGTTCTTTACCGAATATGGCAGTGGGCGTACAGGATTCGAACGGGGGATGACATGCAGGTGTCGCCGGAGGAACTGCGGAAGGCCGCCGCGACCGTCGACGGCTTCGCCGACAAAGTCGGCAAAGCGCCCGTACGTGATGGGGAACCGCTTGTCGACACCGTCGCCGGGGTGCTGCGGGGTGGTCCCGCCATCGCCGCGGCCCTGCATACCGTGGACCCGGCCATGAAGAAGGCGGTTACGGTCGCGACTGGTCGGTACCAGGAAGTCGCATCAATTTTCCGCACCTCTGCCGATGAGTATCACGGCACCGATATGGATTCGGCGGCCCGGTTCGACGCGATCGGGGATTTGAACTCAGGTGTGGCGCCGGCGTGACGATCCCGACCCCGAAACAGGTCGATGTGATCGTGCTGGATCTCGATGAGGTCGCCACCCGGGCCGAGTCGATCGCGACCACGCTCCGCGATACGGCCGATGACCTGGACCGCTGTATCGACGGCATGAACTGGTCCGGCGAAGGACGCAAGGGCGCGGAACACCGCGCCGGCAGCGAGCGGCAGCAAATGCGCACCCTGGCAACTGCATTCGAGGACCTGACCACCGTGTGCCGTACTGCGCAGGCCACGATGTCGCCGACCCTGGACACGCTGAGAACATCGCTGACCTGGTTGCGCAACAACTTCTACGGGATCGCTGACGACTGGTCGGTCACCGACAAGCTCAATTACGCGGCCGGGTTCGCGATAGCGAAAGGCGACCAGCCCGCGACTGACCGACTCACCAAATATCAGACCGACCGTTCCGACGAGGCCGCCAATCAGACGGTCGCGCTGCAACGGCTGGCAGCCAGCTACGGCGCCGACGACGACTCCTGCGCCCAAGCGATCGGCAAGGCGGTCTCCGACATGGCCACGCTCGCCCCGGCCTCGGCGGGGCTGAGCCCCTCGCTCGCCGATTCCGACCTGGCGGCATTCGAAAAGGGCCAGGCCACACCGGAACAACTCGCGCGCCTCCAAGCTGCCACCCACCTGACCGGCCAGCAGCTCGACGATCTGCTCAACGGCAGACAGGTCAACATCCCCCAGGGCCAATTCGACTACGCGCGTGAGGTCATGCGCGATCTCGACGGCTCCAGCGTCGAGCAGATCGACCACCTCGCCGACAACCTGCCGCCGAGTCAACAGCAGACCGTTCGGGCTGGAATCGCCGACGCACTGCAGATGATGTCCAACCCGCAGATCGGCACCAGCGGCGGCGGTGAGGATGGGGGACAGGCCGAGCGAACCGATCACGGTGGCATGGCGGTGCTGCCTACCCAGGTCCGAACTCTGCTGACCGACAATCCCCAAAAATACAAGAGTCTGGAGCGTTCGGATACTGCGGGCGCCTCGATCGAGGTGCCGCGCCTGAACGATTTCAAGGCGTTGAACGACCTATTGGGCAAGGGTGACTGGCAGCTGGCCCGCGGCACCGATATCGATCGCGGCCTGCTCAAACAAGGTGCGGAGATCGCGGGCAGCAACGCGCAGCACATCTACGGCAATTCCAGCGATACGCCGAGCTCGGTGGCCGACATGTTGTTGAGTCGCGCCGGGATCGACAACACTGCCGTCAACGACTTCTTGACCGGCGGACCCACCCTGCCCGACGGCACCCACCGCATGGATGTCACCGTCTCCCCAGGCGGACATTACGACGTCGAGTCGCATATCGCCGATGTGATCCATCACGATTGGGGCGGACACGACGCCGGCATCTCGAAGGTCATCACCACTGCGGGCCAATTCGCTACCGACCCCACCAATGCCACCCTGCGGACGGAGTCCGGTGCTTCGGTGCACGCGCTGGCCAGCTATGTCGGTCAGCACGGAGACGACCTGCTGCACATCAATACCCTGACCGGGCCGAAGGAACTCGGCGTCGCCAACCCCGGGATGACCCAGGCACTGGCATCCACCCTGTCGCCCTACATTCCAGATATGGTGAAGGTCGGCCCAGATCTCCTGCACACGAGCGGATTCAACCACGACATCAATTCGGAGCAGTTGAAGAACATATTCGCGGTGGTCGACTCCAACCAGGCGGCTGCGACCCAGTTCAACTCTTCAGCCTATGCAGCTGTCTCGCAGCTGAATCAAGAGTTCGGGACAACCGGCGCACACGACTACAGGTTCGCTGAATGGGCTGGAAAGATCGATGCGGGGGCCCGGGACGGCATGCAATTCGAACTCAAGACCAGAGGACTCCAAGCAGCCGATACGCTGAAGGCTGAAACGATGATCTTCGATTCGGCCAGGGAAGGCGCGACCTTTACGGCCAAACAAATTCCCCTCATCGGAAGTGCGGTGGAGTTGGAGCTGAAGGCGTCCACACCCGAAGTGAAGGCATGGTTGCTCGGGTCGGTGCCCGACGTGCACGCCACCGTCGATCTAACCTCGGATGCCAACCCCTCTCAGCGGTATTACAACGTCCTTGAAGGTATGGCCCAAACAGGCGATCATCGGGACTTCCGATCCGACCCGGACGTTGGAAAGTATTTCGACCCGGATACCGGCAAGCTGAGGTCATTCGAGCAGATTGCCGGCACGGAACCGGGCGACAGTTTGCCCGAATTCGATAGTGCTATGCGGAATCTACTGCCGGGCCTGGCCAATTACGACGAAAGCTGGGCTGTCGGACACGAACCGAATGGAGTCCAACACAAATGAGATCTGGCCTGCACCGTGAACTCACTCGCCGCGTGACCGCGGCAGCCTTCGCGGCCCTGCTGCTGGCCGGATGCTCCGACGACCACCAATCGGCGACGCCGTATCAGCTTCCTGACAATGTGCAGTTCTCCTACCGATGGACCGCCACGCCTGGACTTGATCTCGAGTCCGACCCGGCGATCGTTACCCGCGCGACCATCGAATCCGCGTTCATCGCGACCGTCACCCGGACGACCGACAAAAGTGATATCGCCAAGTACACCTACCCCGGATACATCCGCGCCGCCGACCCAGCTGTCAGGAGCAAGGAGCCCAACCTCTACACGCTTTGGGATGCAGGCACTTTCGATACCTGGGTGCCTGTCCATGGCACCGCCTACGCCTATCTCGTCTCGCTGCAGAAGTCATCCGGCGATCCCTCGGCTCGGGCGATGGATGCCTTGGCGTGCGTGTGGTTGAACGGCTTGTCTGTCAGCTTTCAAACGCCCAACTACAGGTCGTTAATGGACCCGGCACTCGTACCCCAAGCCGTCACGCTGAAGCTTCGCGCCCCGCAGGACGACACGTCGAAACTCACCGCGCTCGGCCACGGTCCCGCCCGATACCCAACCGCTGACGTATTCGGGCAGTGGTCAGTGGAATCGATCACAGTGAACAGCAGCAGGATTCAGGCCGTTCCGTATCAAGACCCGTGCGCTGGATTGCCGAACAATCCGGTTCCACTCGAACTGCTGAACACCACCAGCCTGACCTACTACCCGAAGCATCTCCCGACGCTCGACCCAGATCCCGGTTGGGCGGCGACCACCGTTGAACCGCCCAAACCGTAAGGGCCAGGGCGAAATCGCATGAGCCTCGACGACCTGCCGCCGGAGTTGCGTGCCGCACTGCTGTCGACGCCGGAGGATACGCATCCGAACCCAGCTCTCGAGGCACCAACGCGACCGGCTAAACGCGAATCTGATTGGGACTGTCACATATTCGAGGAACCGCCACGCATCCGAGTCGACAGCTGGGACGACATGCCGCCCATGCTCGTCATACCTGACACTGTTCGCCTGCGGCCATTCACCATCCTCGACAAGGGCAAGGATGACGACGAGTAGACCGGTCCCGGATCGACCCGGAAGTTATCGCCGACGGACCGTGTCCGGCGGCCGAGAGTGCCTTCCGCATCGTGCTTTTCAACCGTGCGGTGAGCGCTGTGGGGTTCTTTCCCCGCCTCATTTCATGCTGCGTGCCAGGTCGATCGCTGAGGCGATGAGTGCGCGGTCGTCCGTGCCGATTGTCGTGCCGGGCGTGATGACACCGTACTTGCGGCAGCCGTCATAGCAGAGCGTGTTGTAGTAGGTGGAGACGACGATGCGGTCGTCGACCATGGTCTCGAGCGCCAGGCCCGAGCCGTCCCGGTGCCCGCGCGACAGAGTGCCCGGAAAGAGAGGATTCGAGATAAGGGAAAGCCTCGCCGGGCTGTTGTCGGTTGTGAATTGTGCCACCGATTCGCGGTTCATCTTCGTGAACGACACCGTCAGCAGCAGGTGTTTCGTGCCGCCGACGAAGTCACATGAGGTCAGGACGGCATCGGCCCGCCCCCGTGCCAATGTCACCGGGCCGATGATCGTTCGAATACCTTGAATCTGATCGCAGAGCGCGGGGACATCGCGAGGCGCGTCCGGAATCGACTGCGGCAGTTTGCCGACCATGTCCTGGGCTACCGCTGTCATACCGGCGTCATCCAGTTTCTTGCCCAGGATGTCGCTCAACCCCGAGTTGGTGAGCAGCAGTTGAGCGTCGCCGTGCTGGAGCGCCAGGGTGCGGTCCCCGCCGATCGAGCTCACGCCGATGAGGCCGTGATCTGCTCCCACCGAAACCTGGTGGCGTTGCTCGAGATAGCTCGGGAGCAGAGCGTCGAGGCTCGGGAAGGGCTGGCCCACAACGATGCCGACCGATATCGGTGCGCCACCGCGGAAGCCCGCATGGCACCAGTCGGTGCGGCCATCGACCGGATCGACGTCCCTGCTCGGACCGAGCTCGTCGAACTTCAGGATGCCGTCCGCTTTCAGCTTGCCGATGTCGATCAACGTGCACGGATCGAACGCTTTCGGCGGTTGCGCGTCCCCGGCGACCCGCGCACATCCAGCCGCCACGGCGACTGCCACGATCAATGCACTCAACATAGTTCGACGCATTCGACACCCTCCCTCTGCCTGTCAGCCCAGGTCGTATCGTAGGCGCGCCGGACACTCCCGGCAGGCGGCGTCGATGGGGTTCTCGGTAGAACGCGTGTCGTCCTCCGGCCGGATTTCGGAGCCATCGGTATGAGAAACCGCGATATCGGCGATCGAACTCGCCAGTGTGGTGCGCGAATCATGGTGTGTAAGAGGCGAGTTCGGCTGTTTGTCTGCCGACGCAGATGACCAGGATCGCTCCGGGCACGATCCGCAGGGGAGTGCCTTGGCAGTCTCGAGTGCCGCGGGTGATGGGTTGCGTTTGCACAAGTCGGCCGTCGTCGCGACTCCAGGCGCGCACCGCCCTGCTTTCCGAGTAAGAGGTTTCGACGATCTGAGTGGGCAGGAAGGCGTCGTGGCCGGAGTCCCGGCCCCATCCGTCCATGCCTGGGCACGTGTACTTTTCGAAACCGGTGGTGGAGTCGACAACCGTGAACGGGCCGGATGTATGCCAGCCGCCGCTCCACAGATCGCTCAAGAGAATGTCGGGCCTTTCAGGATCCGCGGCGATCGGTTCAGGGCCGCGGCCTCGGCTGATCGGTGCAGTGGTGAGCTGGTCGTAGGAAGGTTGACGAGTACACGGGGAAACGGTTCGGATTCTTCGCCGATCCCGATTCGCACCAGACGCTCAAAGCCATGTACGGCTCGGAATCCTTTGCGCGGCAACAGCTATCGGATAGATTGCCGCCGCGCAATCTACTGACGCTCGGCTTCGCCGCGCTCGCGGCCGGGGTGCTGTGGTTCATCACCCTCGCCACTCCGCGCGGGTCCATTCCGCTGATGTGCGTGATGTCCGTGGTCTGCGGCATCGCCAGCTCCTGCATCTGGGCGCCGCTTCCCGCGACCGCGCTGCGGAACCTGCCGCTGCGGCAGCTGGGGGCGGCCTCGGGCGTCTACAACACCACCCGTCAGGTCGGTTCGGTACTCGGCAGCGCGGGCATCGGGGTACCGCTCACCGCGCGCATGACAGCCCACTCGGTGCCCACCGCCGAACCGGGTCACCTCCCGGCCTCCCTGAAAGCGCCGTACGCCTCGGCCCTGACCGGCACGCTGTATCTCACGGTGGCCCTCCTGGTGATCCGCGCCGTCGCCGCCGCGTTCCTCACCCCGATCGGGACGGCCCTCGGTTCTGCCTCGCCTCCGCCGGTGCTCACGCGGAAAGCTGCCGCCTAACCCGCAGTGTGACAACGTGTTTCGGTCTCCGCGAGCAGCTGCTGTGAGATCAGTTGTGGTGCAGGAGGGGGAGGAAGATCGTGTCGATGATTTCCTCGAGGACGTGGTCGGGGGCGGGCGCGAAGGTGGTGAGGAATTCGTTGCGGAGCAGGTCGAAGGGGAGGGATTTGATGCGGTCGGTGAGGTGTTCCGGGGCGATCTCGCCACGGGCTACGGCGCGGTCGAAGAGGACGTCGACGGCTTCTTTTCGGCCGGTGGAGAGCGGGTCGCGCGGGTCGCTGGGGTTGATTCCGGTTTCCTGGTAGTAGCTGGCCAGCTGCACGCTCATGACGAGGAAGAGTTGGAGGCGGGTGGCGTTGATCTCGCGCATGAGGGTGAGGACGTCGCCGCGCAGGGTGCCGGTGTCGGGGACGCCGAGGCGGGATTTGCGCAGGATGTGGACGAGCGTGGCCCGGATGAGTTCATTGCGATCGGACCAGCGGCGGTAGAGGACGGACGGGCTGGTGCCCGCGCGTTTGACGACGGCGTCGACGGTGAACCTGGCGTAGCCGTTATCGGTGAGCTCATCCCAGGCCGCGTCGAGAAGCGCCTGTTCCAGTTCGGCTCCGCGGCGGCGCTCGGGCATCTGTCGATCTCCTTTAGATAGGGTTGTCTATCTTATCGTAGCGCGGTACCGTAGCGGAAATAAGATAGAACTCTCTACCTTAAGGAGCTACGTGAACACCCGCGCTGTCCCATCGCCACCTCCCGCGGCGGACCCGGATCGCCTCGATCCGGCTCTGCGGCGCATGACCTTCACCCTGATCATCGGCGCGCTCGCCGTCATCTTCGACACCACGATCATGAGCGTCGCCATCAACAGCCTCGCGGGGCAGATGCATGCCTCGCTCGGCGCCATCCAGTGGGTGAGCACCGCTTATCTGCTGGCCCTTGCCGCCACCATGCCGGCGGTCGGATGGGCGCAGTCGGTCCTGGGCGGCAAACGCCTGTGGGTCGCCGCGCTGGGAATGTTCCTCATCGGCTCACTGCTGTGTGCCGCGGCGTGGAATGTCCCGAGCCTCATCGCTTTTCGCGTAGTCCAGGGCATCGGCGGCGGCATCATGATGGTGCTGATGACCACGCTGATCATGCAGGCCGCCAAGGGGCGCAGCATCGGCAGGGTCATGTCGCTGATCACCGTGCCCACCGCCTTGGGGCCGGTGCTCGGCCCGGTGCTCGGCGGCGTCATTCTGCACCTAGGGGACTGGCGCTGGATCTTCCTGTTCAATGTGCCGTTCTGTGTTGCCGGCGGCTACCTGGCGATGCGTAACCTCCCCGAGGACGCCCCCCGCCCCGGACCCCGCGCCCGCCTGGATGTTGTTGGCATGCTGCTGCTTTCGCCCGGCATCGCCGCTGTCATCTACGGCCTCACCCAGCTCGGTGGATCCGGTGGGCTCGCGAGCCTCGAGGTCGGACTGCCGCTGATCGCCGGGCTGGCCCTGCTCGCCGGATATGTCGGCTGGGCACTGCGGCGCGGATCGGACGCCCTGATCAATATTCGGCTTTTCCGCCACCGCTCTCTCGCCGCCTCGTCGGCGCTGGTCTTCCTCACCGGCGGCGCGCTGTACGGGACCATGCTGCTGCTACCGCTGTACTGGCAGCAGGTGCGTGGCGAGGACGCGCTCGGTGCGGCGCTGCTGCTCATCCCGCAGGGGCTGGGCACCCTTGTCTCCCGCTCGCTGGCGGGCCGGTACATGGATCGCTTCGGCGCGCGTCCGGTTGCCATCGCCGCCTTCGTTCTCACCTGCGCGGCCACGGTGCCGTTCTGCTTCGTCACCGCGACCACGAGCAATATCGCGCTGATGGCCGTGCTGTTCGTGCGCGGTGTCGGACTGGGCGCGGCCATGATCACGCTGATGGGCGGCGCCTTCGTCGGACTGCGGCCCGAGGAGATCCCGCAGGGTTCCAGCATCAGTCGCGTCGCCCAGCAGGTCGGTGGCTCCGCGGGGACCGCAGTCCTCGCAATGATCCTGCAGCGCACCGCAACCGGCGCTCACACCCCGGCAGCCCTGGCCTCGGGTTTCGGTCACGCCTTCTGGTGGGCGACCGCGTTCACGATCGCGGCTGTCCCGCTCTGCCTGCTGCTTCCGGGCCGGGCCGCCCTGCCGGCGCAGGACCAGCCCGCTACCTCCGATGCGGAGCCCGTCGAGGTCTGAGATCGATGCCCTCGTGATATGACTGCTGTGCCATCGGTCCAGGCGAAATCATCAACGACACAGCCGTGAACCCCCGGGCCCATGACGTTGTACCCGAGGTGCGCGAGGCAGTGACCGAGTAGGCCGAATCGGGCTCCTGCGCAGCCGTTGTGGAGTAGTTTCGCAACACGTTCCAGTTTTGCCGGTGACTCGCGGCGAAACGGATTGGGCAGAAGGGCTGGCGTGGCGATGGCGGACTACATCATCATCGGTTCCGGGAGTGCCGGCGCCATCATCGCTCGCAGGCTGGCCGATACCGGCGCCGATGTGACGCTGATCGAGGCGGGCCGGCGGGACAACACCAGGCTGGTGCGCAAGCCGGGCATGATCGGCCCGCTGCACAGCGTGCCGCAACTGAAGAAGATGGTCGACTGGGGGCACTACACCGTCGAGCAGAAGCATGCGCTGGGCCGCGCGATTCCGCAGACGCACGGCAAGGTGGTCGGCGGTTCGAGTTCTGTCAACGGCATGGTGTTCGTGCGCGGCAATCGGCGCAACTTCGACGATTGGGCGGCGGAGGGCAATACCGGCTGGTCGTATGACGAGGTGCTGCCGAGCTTCAAGAAGTTCGAATCCTTCGAGGACGGCGCGAACCGGTTCCGCGGTGATTCCGGTCCGATCAAGGTGATCCGCGCCCGCGAGCTGCGGCCGGCGTCCGAGTCGTTCATGCAGGCGCTGGTCGAAACCACCGGCGCGGCAATCAATCCCGATTACAACGGCGCCGAGCAGGACGGCGTCTCGATCCTGCAGCAGAGCAACAGCAATGGGCTGCGCTACAGCACTGCGGTCGGATATCTCGACGATCGACCGAAAACCCTCACCGTGCTGCCGAATACGCAGGTCGTGCGCATTCTGATCGAGAACGGCCGCGCCACCGGCGTGGAGTATCGGACCGCGCACGGCACCGAGGTGCTGCGTGCCGAGCGTGAAGTCATCGTCAGCGCAGGCACATTCGGCTCTCCGCAGCTGCTCATGCTCTCGGGCCTCGGCCCGGCGGATCATCTGCGCGCCTTCGGCATCGATGTCGTCGCCGACCTCCCGGTGGGCGACAACCTGCACGATCATCTGTTCGTGCCGATGTCCTTCGCCATGCCGACCGCTGTGAACCGTTCGGCGCCAGGGTATTTCGCCCGTGCCTTCGTGCGGGAGTCTCTGCGCAACAACAGCACCTGGCTGGCCCGCAGCGTTTTCGAAGCGGTCGCGTTCCTGCGCACTCCGTACGCCGCGGCCGCGCCCGATCTGCAACTGCACGTCCTGCCGTGGGGCTATCCCGGCCCGAATCAGGACGCCCCGATCCGCCACACCCCCGATCCGCGCCAATCCTTGACCGTCCTGGTCACGATGATCTACCCGCAGAGCCGCGGCACCCTGCGACTGACCTCGGCCGAGCCCACCGCCGCGCCCGCCATCGATCCCAACTATCTCGCCGAGCAGCAGGACCTGAACACGCTGGTGCACGGTATGGAACTGACCCGGGAAATCATGTCCGCGAAGTCGATCGCCGCAGACGTGGATGCCGAAATCTCCCCGGGCCCACAGTATCCCGGTCGTGCAGAGCTGGCCGCCGAGGTCCCGAACCGTGCAACCACCGTCTACCACCCCGTCGGCACCTGTCGCATGGGCGTGGACGAGCGCGCGGTGGTGGACCCCCTGCTGCGGGTGCGCGGAGTGGAGGGACTGCGCGTCGCCGACGCCTCGATCATGCCCAGCATCGTCGGCGGCAATACCAACGCCGCCACCATGATGATCGGCGAACACGCCGCCTCGATCATCCTGGGCTGAATATCGTTGTGCCGGTGACGGAAACGCCCGGGCCGGCGTGAATGCCGGTCCGGGCGGGGTCGTTCTACGTCAGTTGATGGTGAAGCTGCCGGCCATCGGGGGAGTGTCGCTCGCTCCGGCGGCTACGGTGCCGATGGGATCGCCCGAGCAGTCGCCGCTGGCGTAGAAGGTGGCGTCCTGGTCGGTGGAGTTCGCCACCACGGTGCTGCTCTCGTCGGTCAGCTTGATCCGGACGCATCCGGTCGGATCGACGAGGACCCTGCCGTTCTCGACGAGCGTTCCGGTTGCCGCACCGGCGGTTCCGGGTGCGAGCACCGCGACCATTCCGGCCACTGCGGCGGCGCCCAGCAGTCCAGCAATGCGCAACTTCATTGAATCCTCCGTGGTGAATCTGCACCCGATGACTCCGGGCACCGTGAACCCGGCAATCTACCGTGACCCGGTGTGCCGCCGTGTATCCACGAGAATACGGTGGCGTTTCCGCGAGCTGTGAACTCAGGCGATGCCGTCTTTGAGGCTCTGCAGGCCGATGTCGACGAGGCGGGAGAGTTCCTGGACATTGAGATCGCCCCTGGCGAACCAGGTTTCGGTGGCGGTGAACATGACCGCGGCGACGCACTGTGCGGTGATGGAGATTTGATAGGCGGCGTCGGAGCCGGGGGCGGCGCCGGTGCGGTCCAGGAGGAATTGGGCTATCTCGCGGGAGAATTCGGCTTGCACGGTTTTGATGTGCGATTGGACGAGGTCCTGCTCCAGGTGATTGCTGCGCAGGATCGCGATCTGGTGCAGCGCGGCATCGTAGGGAAAAGATTCGACGGCGATGCGGACCGAGGTGGTGACCGGTTCGCCGGGCGGGCGCAGGGACAGGGCCTGGCGGAACCAGTCCAGCCGGGCATCGTAATCGGCGAACAGGACGTGCTGCTTCGAGGGGAAGTGGCGGTAGAAGGTTCGTTCCGTGACGCCCGCGTCGGCGGCGATATCGGCGATCGTCGTCGCCTCCACGCCGTACTCGAGGAAGCGTGCCAGCGCGGCATGCTGCAGCGTGGAGCGGGTGCGCTCGGCTTTGGAGGGTGACGGCGCGGCGGGCATAGACCGCATTCTAGGGTCCTACTTCGCCTCATCCAGCGCACGGTGCGCGGCGTTGTAGCCGGGAATGAACGATACCGACGGACCGCCGTGGCATCCGGCGCTGCCGAGGTAGAGCCCGGTGACGGGCAGGGGCAGGTCCCGGAAGCCGGTCGGGCCGGGGCGGCCGGGGCCCATCTGTTCGGGGTGCACCAGGCCGTGGCAGTAATCCCCGCCCGGGGCTCCGAACATTCGATCCATGTGGCGGGGGGTGAAGACGATCTGCCGGGTGATCAGGTCTGCGAAATTCGGTGCGAGGGTGCAGATTCGGGCTGTGACCCGCTGTGCCATCTCGGCCCGGAGTCTTGCGCGGTCCTCCCGCTGCCCCTCGATGGGGAACCACAGTGCGAATGCGGATGCGGCGTGTTTACCCGCGGGCGCGACCGATGGATCGTGGACCGAGGGCAGCTGCAGGACCACGGCCGGCTCCTGGGGCACTATGCCCCGCCGGCAATCCTCCCACTGCTGTTGCAGCTCTTCGGGAGTGCTGTAGAGGCCGATCGCCGACTGCATGGCCGGATCGTCGAGCATCCGGTACGGATCGGCGAACTCCGGGAGGCCGTCGAGTGCGAAATGCAGTTGCAGATAGCTGCCGCGGTGATCGGTGCGAGCGAATCGGGAGAGCGTGTCCGCGGACACCACCTCCGGATTCAGCAGCTGTCCGACGGTGAGATCCGGTGCGATACAGGACACTACGATCGGCGCGGTCACCTCGCCGCCGTCGCCGGTGCGCACTCCGGTGACCCGCTTTCCCTCGGTGAGTATCCGCGTCACCGGGGTACGCAAGCGGACCTGACCACCGGCGGCTTCGAACCTTTCCCGCAGATGTGTTGTCAATGCCCCGATTCCGCCGCGGATCTTGCGCATCAGCGTGCCGTCGCCCTCGGGAGTAGCCAACCCGAACGCCAATGCCATTGCGGTGCCGGGTGTTTCGGGGCCACGAAAAGTCATGTTCAGTCCGAGGAAGGACATCATCCCACGTAGCGCACCGGTCTTGTCGCTGCGGGGTACATAGCGGTCGAGCACCTCCGATAAGGACCCGAACAGCATGTCAGAGATCGCCGCGCGTTCGAATTCGTTTGTCGCGCAAGCGAACATCTCATCGATGGTCTTCGGCTCCCGCCGTATCTCGAACCGGCCGAGCGCCCGGGCCGGAGCCTGCGCCCAGGTCATCAGCCCGGCGAGTCCGGTCAGCATCTCGGCGCCGTGCACGCCGCTCACATGCTCGAGCAACTTCATCGGATCGGTGTAGTAGATGAACGGCGGATCGCCTCTGCCGAGCGTCGACACCGACATGACCTCGAGCGGCACGGCGGGCACCGCATCGAGCTCCAGTTCGGCGCTGAGCTGCGCGGAGGTGGGGAATTGCTCGGATCCGGCGATCTCGAATCGGTACCCGTGGATCAGCTCGACCGTGGAGGCCATTCCACCCGAATAGTGATTGGACTCGAGGCAGATCGTCCGCAGGCCGGCGTGCTGCAGTATCGCCGCGGCCGCCAATCCGTTGTGCCCGGCCCCGATCACGATCGCGTCATAGTCCGACATAAGCCGAAACGGTCCCACCGGACCAGCAAAATGTCAACAGTGACAAAATATCTGTCAAATCTGTCATGAGTGACAATTATCGGTTCTAGAATCCGCCCATGTACGTTCTCAGTCTCACCGTCCACGCGATCCTCGGCATCGCTGTCACCGCCTGGATCATCGGCGAGAACCGGGCGCTGTTCGTCTCGGTGCCGGGACGGCCCCGCATCAGCGCGGTCGAACTCGCCTACTGGGCAATAGGTATCGGCTCGGTGGTGCTGGGCTGGTACTTCAATATTCGCTTCGTGCTCGAATATCACCACGACGGCACGAATCCCCTCTGGGGGCCGGGGGCCAGCTGGGCGGAATACATCTATCTCATGTTCCCGAACTGGGCCGCCGACTCCGCCTCCCAGGATTACGTCTTCCTCAACGTCCTGATCCTGCCGATCATGTCGATCGCCGGTGGCCTTCGTAAGGGCCTGCCCAAACCGTGGCTCTTCTTCGCCAGCAGCCTCTTCACCAGTGCCGCTTTCGGATTCGTGCTCTATCTGATTGTCGCGGAACGGCGGCGGCGCGCAGTGCTCGTGGATGCGGTCCCGACGCTGCCGACGCTCGGCGGGCGCTAGCGGAGCCCGGCGAAGAGGTCGGATTCCAGCGCGGGGGCCGTGTCGACGCGGTTGAAGTGCCGCACGAAACTCTCGGACGCGAAGACCATCTGCTGGATGTCCTCGGGCAGGCGCAGGAACGGCATGCTGTCGCCCTGACTGCCGTGGGCCTCGAGCGCCTTGACCTTGCGCCGGACGTACGGGGCGACGTCCACCACGGCGGTGATCTGATCCATCGGGGTGCCGAAGTCCTCCGGCGGCTCGAAATCGCCCATGTCCTGGCCGCTGGCCTTGAAGGCCTCGAACATCTCGCGGGCGCTCTCGCGCGGAATCGCGGTGTAGTACAGCTTTTCCGGGATGCCCGAGGATTCCGTCGCCGCCAGGGCGATGCGGTTGGCCTGGATATGGTCGGGGTGACCGTAGTTCCCGTTTTCGTCGTAGGTGACGACGACCTGTGGCCGGTAGTGCCGCATGAGATCTTCCAGTCGCGCCGCCGCCTGCTCGACCGGGGTGTTCCAGAACGCCTCGGGATCGTGATTGCCGTCCCAGCCGTCCATGCCCGAGTCGCGGTAGCCGAGCAGTTCGACATGTTCGATGCCCAGGATCGCCGCCGACTCGCGGAGTTCGGCGAGCCGCAGCGCACGGACCGCGTCCGGATCGTGGCCCGGCTGCCCGGGCTTGACGCCGCCGGGCCCGTCGCCCTGCTCGCCGTTCGTACAGGTCACCAGGACAGTTCGAATGCCTTCGGCGGCATAGCGCGCGAAAAGGCCACCGGTACTGATGACTTCGTCGTCGGGATGTGCGTGTACAGCCATGATGGTCAGTTGCTCAGCCATGAGTCCCCGTGGGTCGATGCGGTGGTTTCGGTTCCACTGTAGGAAGCGCCGCGGTCTCCCGTTTATGCCTGCGGGCCTCGAACCAGGCCCGGACCTGGGTGAGGCGGGTGGCGCGCGCGGGCCAGAACTCCTGAATGCTGGCATTGAATTCCGCGCCGAGGATCACCGCGAAGCCGAGGAAGAACGTGAACAGCAGGAAGGCGATCGGCGTGGCCAGCGCGCCGTAGGTGACACCGGTCCGGGTGACCCAGGCCAGATATCGGCGCAGTCCCTCGCTGGCGGCCATGAAGAACACGCCGGCGACCAGGGCGCCGCCGAAAAGCCGATGAAAGGGCAGCGTGCGGTGCAGGGCCAGCTTGTACAGCGCGGTCAGGCCGATGATCAGCAGCAGTCCGGCGCCCGGATAGTAGAAGGTGTCGATCAGCCTGAGGCCGGGCTCTTTCCAGCCGCGCGGCAGCACCCGGCCGATCAGCGACGGGCCCAGCGCGACCACCGGCAGGATCAGCACCGCGGCGATCAGGAATTGCACGTACAGCCACAGCGCGAAAATGCGCTGCCAGACCGGGTGTCGCGCATTGGCCTGACCGTGTGCGGCGGTGATCGCGTCCACGAAGGTCGCCATCGCGGATGATCCTGCCCACAGGGAGAGCACGAAGCCCACCGACACCACGCCGCCGTGCCCGCGCTCGAGCACATCACTGGTGGTCGGTTCGATCAAGTCGTCGACCACGCTGGAACTGAACAGGTTGCGGCTGAAGGTGATGATCTTGCCCTCGACGATGTCGACCGTGTCCGGGCCGAACCAGTGCCCGACATAGCCGAGCGAGCCGAGCAGCCCCAGCAGCAGCGGGGCCAGCGACAATGTCTGCCAGAACGCGGCCGCGGCGGACTTGTTGAAGATGGAATCGCCCCACGCTTTGACCGCCACGTGCACGATGAGCTCGCGAATCCGGCCCCGAAGTGTGACGACGACCACGTCGGTCTCTGGCGGCGCGGACACGTCGGCGTGTTGCGGCGGATTGTCGTGCTCGTTCATGGTGGCTACAGCATCGCTCACCAGCGTTTCAAATGGGCGGGGACCGGCGATGTGTCGTGCGGCACTAGTTGGTGCTGTGTCGAATTGGTGTGTTGTCGGTCGGCATCGCTAATCTCTACCAAGTGACTTCGGGTGGTGGCGGTTCATTACGTGCTTGGCAGCGCAGGGCTCTCACCAAATATCTGACGAGCAAGCCTCGCGATTTTCTTGCGGTAGCCACCCCCGGCGCCGGTAAGACGACTTTCGCGTTGCGTGTGGCGGCGGAATTGCTGGCCGACCGCACCATCGATCAGGTGACGGTCGTCGCGCCGACCGAGCACCTCAAGCATCAGTGGTCCGGGTCGGCGGCGCGGGTGGGCATTCAGCTCGACTCCAACTTCTCCAATTCGACGGGTTCGACCTCCTCGGACTACCACGGTGTGGTGGTGACCTATGCGCAGGTGGCCTCGCATCCGTTCAAGCATCGGGTGCGCACCACGAACCGGCGCACGCTGGTGATCATGGACGAGGTCCATCACGCCGGCGATGCGAAGAGCTGGGGTGAGGCGGTCGAGGAGGCCTTCGGGGACGCGACCCGAAGACTCTCGCTGACCGGTACGCCCTTCCGCAGCGACGACTCCAAGATTCCGTTCATCACCTATGAGGCCGATGAATCCGGATTCGAGAAGTCGCGCGCCGATCACACCTACGGTTACTCCGAGGCGCTGGCCGACGGCGTGGTGCGGCCCGTGGTCTTCCTGGCCTACTCCGGTGAGGCGCACTGGCGTGACAGCGCCGGCGACGAGTACTCCGCCCGCCTGGGTGAGCCGCTGAGCGCCGAACACACCGCCCGCGCCTGGCGCACCGCCCTGGACCCCGCGGGCGACTGGATGTCGAAGGTGCTCATTGCCGCCGACACTCGGCTGCGACAGCTGCGCGCCACCGGTATGCCCGATGCGGGCGGCCTGGTCATCGCCACCGATCAGGACAAGGCGCGCGACTACGCCGAACTGCTGGAACATATTTCGGGGACCAAGCCGACCATCGTGCTCTCCGACGATCCGGCGTCCTCGAGCCGGATCGGCGAGTTCAGCGGGAACACCGACCCGTGGATGGTCGCGGTGCGCATGGTGTCCGAGGGCGTCGACGTTCCGCGTCTGGCCGTCGGCGTCTATGCCACCAGTGCCTCGACCCCGCTGTACTTCGCGCAGGCCATCGGACGTTTCGTGCGTGCCCGCAAGACGGGGGAGACCGCCAGCGTCTTCGTGCCGTCGGTGCCGGTGCTGCTGGACCTGGCCGCGCAGCTGGAGGTGCAGCGCGACCACGTCATCGGTAAGCCGCACCGGGAGAAGAGCGATCTCGACGACGAACTGCTGATCGACGCGAACAAGCAGAAGGACGAGCCGGGCGAGGAGGAGAAGAAGTTCATCGCCCTGGCCGCCGACGCCGAGCTCGATCAGGTCATTTACGACGGCGACTCCTTCGGCACCGCCACCTTCTCCGGCAGCGATGAGGAAGCCGACTACCTCGGCATTCCAGGTCTCCTCGACGCCGACCAAATGCGCGCCCTCCTCAACGACCGCCAGTCCCGCCAACTCCAGGACCGCAGCGCCGCAGCCGAATCCGGCCGCCCCCTGCTCACCAATGCCGCGTCCGCCGAGCGCACCGCCACCTCCGACCGCCTCGGCGAACTCCGCCGCGAACTCAACAGCCTGGTCGCCATGCACCACCACCGCACCGGCAAGGCCCACGGCGTCATCCACGGCGAGCTACGAAGAGAGTGCGGTGGTCCGCCCACCGCCCTCGCCACCGCCGACCAGCTCACCGAACGCATAGCGGCCCTGCGCCGCATGTAGCGCAGTCACGACGCGATCACCAGATCGATATGGACCGGGTCGCCATCGGCCAGCCCCTCGGCGATCCGGACCGGCTTCTTCACCGGCAGTACGTATGTGGCGCGCTTGCCATCCGGAAAAATGGATGTGGACCACCGGCTGCCGCCGACGGTGACCTTGACCCGCAGCGAGCCGAAGCCACCCGCCAGCGCGCCGTACATCGCTTCGATCTCATCGGATACCGCCTCGGGCAGACTGACGAAATACCGGGACGCGCGCGCCTCCCATTTCCAGAGCTCGCTGGTGAAGGTGTACTGCGCGTTCGCCATTCGCCCACGGTATCGGGCCCGACCGGCAGATCGCGCCGACGTGCGGTTCAGTTGCTCACCGGCCGAACAGTCTTCGCCACCATGGGTGATCGGCCGGGGGAGTTGATGCTGGGATGGCCTGGGTCCGCGCGGCCCGTGCCTCGTCTCGGTCGGTTCGCCAGGTGTCGACGACGTCGTCCGTGCACAGCGGTGTGATCGGTACTCGCGGCCCGACCGGATTTCGCATGTACTGCACGATGCGCTCGTTGAGGGCGGCGACGGTCTCGCGCACCTCTCGCTCCGACGGGACATCTCGCACCGTGTCCTGGATCTGCTCGCGTTCGCGGCGCAGGACGATGGGTTCGGGCAGGAGGGCGTCGGCTCGAAGGCCTTCGCGTTTCAGGAGATTGAGCACCCACCAGTTCTCGTCGGCGGGGCCCGCTGGAATGGGTTGCCCCGCGCCTGGCAGCTGGTCGAATTCGCCCCGCTCGGTCGCCTCTCGAATCTGCCTGTCGATCCACGATTCGAAGGTGAGGCCGGGCGGCTTTCGCTCGGTCACACTGTCGAGGGTACCGGCGTTCGGCGGTGCGGGTCAGCGGGCGAAGTAGCGGCCGGGTGAGACGCCCACCTCGCGGCGGAAGGCGGCGACGTAGGCGCTGGGGGTGGCGTAGCCGACGCGGGCGGCAATGCGGGCCAGGGGCATGGCGGCGGCCAGGTGGGGGAGGGAGGCGGCCAGGCGGACCTGGGTTCGCCACTGGCCGAAGGTGATTCCGGTTTCCGCGACGAAGGTGCGGGCCAGGGTGCGCGGACTCGCGGCGGCCGCGACGGCGAATTGGTGCAGGGTGCGGGCATCGGCGGGGTCGGCGACGAGGGCCTCGGCCACGTGCCGGGCGCGCGGATCCTCGGGCATGCGCGCCCCGATGGGTATCACCTCGACCGGGTGGAGCAGATCGAAGACCACGCCCTCCGCACGTTCGCGTTGGACGGCGGTCGTCGTATCGGCGGTGAGGTGCTCGAACAGTTCGTGCAGTAGGCGCGGCACCCGCAGCATGGTCGGCACGGGGAAATTCGCGGGGCTGCGATCCGGTTCCAGGAAGATGCCGCTCATGACCGCGCCGTCGCAGGTGCCGGTGCGATGGTGCACGCCGCCGGGAATCCACAGTGCGCGGGTGGGCGGCAGCACCCACCTGCCCGCACCGATCTCGACCGTCATGACTCCCCGTGCGGCCCAGACGATCTGGTGCTGTGGATGCTCGTGCTCCTCGAACCAGTGCCCGGCGCGCAGCGAGCCCACGCCGAACCACATGGCAGTGGGCCCGGTGGGTGCGTCGAAAACGGGGGCTTGGCTGTCTGGCGACACAATCTGTCACCGTAGTCTCTCGTGGTCGCCGCGAGACCCGCCTACCGTCATAACCATGGCAATGAACATCTTCCATCAGCTGTTATGCCGTTCCAGCGCGTGGGAACGCATCAGTGCCACCCGCATCGTCCCGTGGGCCCTGGGCGGGGTGGAACTCGGCGACAGTGCGCTCGAGGTCGGCCCCGGTTACGGTGCGAACGTGCGCACCCTGGGCGAGCGCACCGCCGCGCTCACCGGTCTGGAAATCGACCCCGCCCTCGCCGCCCGATTGCGTGCTCGCCGCGGTGAACAGCTGCGGGTCCTGGAGGGCGACGGCACCGCAATGCCCCTGCCGGACAAGGAATTCAGCTCGGTGGTCTGCTTCACCATGCTGCACCACGTCCCGTCACCCGCGCAGCAGGACGCCCTGTTCGCCGAGGTCTTCCGGGTACTGCGCCCCGAAGGCGTCTTCGCGGGCAGTGACGGCCTGGACAGCCGCGTCTTCCGCCTCATGCACGTACGCGACACCTGTGTCCCCGTACCACCGGCCACCCTCACCGATCGCCTCGCCGGCATCGGCTTCACCGATGTCGAGATCAGCACCGCCGCACACCAATTCCGCTTCCGGGCGCGCAGGCCCTGAGCCCGCGGTCAGCAGCCCAGCTGGCCGGCCAGATCGAGGAAGTCGCGCGCATTGATATCGAAGTCGTCCTCGTAGCTCACGTCCACGGCGCCGTCCGGGCCGAACTCCAGCGGCCGGGCGACGAAGGCGGTCCGGAAGCCGAGCGCACCCGCCGCGCGAATGTCGTACTTGTGGCTCGCCACCATCATGATTTCCGCCGGCGCGAAACCCAGGTACCGCGCCGCCATGGCATAGATGGCCGGGTCCGGTTTGAAGGCGCCCGCCATTTCCGCCGTGAACACCGCATCCCACAGCAGCCCCGCTCGCTTCGAGATATCCACCACGGCAGCGACATCCGCATTAGACAGCGTGGCGAGGGTGAAGCGGGTCCCCAGCCGCCCCAGTCCCACTACCGTATCGGGCCACGCCACCATGCGCCGCCAGGACAGCGTCAGCTCGTCCCGCTCATCCGGGGTGAGGGCGAGGCCGTCCTCGGCCAGCAGCCGGTCCAGCGCATGGCGGTACACCGAGTGCACCGTCACCCAGGCCGTATCACGCCGCGGCGTCGCGGCTTTGAGCGCCGTGAAGTACTCCGCCCGCCATCGATCCGTGAATCCGGCCCAGTCCACGTCCGGATACCGGGCGCCCGCAATACGTCTCGCCGCAGCGGTCACCACCGAGTGGAAGTCCACCGTGGTGCCCTGCACATCGAACAGCAATGCCCGCAGGTCCGCATTCCCCTGAATAGTCACCCTCGCATCCAAGCACTCGGCGCGGGCGCTACTACCCGGTGGTGACGCCGAAGAACGTAGCGGGATCGAGCGTATCGATCGAGGTCCACCGTGCCGGACCGGTCTCGCCGGTCGCCGACGCCGCTGTGGCGCCGGTGCGATAGCCCTGCAGATCCAGTGCCAGCCAGGGCGTTTCGTCGACCCGCCGGGCCAGCGCGTAACAGGTGGCGAGCATATGGACGCAGCGTTCGGTGCGGGCGCGGCAGGAGCAGTCCGTCCGCGCGAGCTGGGGTTTGACGGTGATGCCGTGCTCGGCGAGCGCGGCGCGATGTTCGTCGGTGAGCGTCAGGGTCTCCGCCGGAATCAGTTTCCCGATGGCCGTGATGGTCGCGGCGGACAGCGGCGTCAGCTCCAGATAGGTCACCGAGGCCTCGGCGCCGCGGTGGATGGTGGCCCGCACGATGGTGTTCTCGATGTCGGTCTGCACCAGGTTGTTGCGGGCGATGCTGTAGGCGCGGGGGAGCAGCGGCTCCGGTTTGCTGACCTTGAGCGGCTGGGCCAGCCGGACCCAGTCCATGCCCCAGCTGGTGTACCCGAATTCATTGTCGGCCATATCAGTTGCCTCGCTTCCGGCGCAGGAGTTCGAACAGCCGGTCGTCGTCGAGCCGGGCCAGCCCGGCGACACCGGCGGAATCGGTGAGATCGGTGAGCGCGGATTTGCGGTCGTGCATGCCCGCGATGTGCTCCTCGATGGTGGTGCCCGAGGTGAGCGTGGTGACGGTGACCGTGCGGGTCTGCCCGATGCGGTGCGCCCGGTCGGAGGCCTGCGCCTCGACGGCCGGATTCCACCAGCGGTCGAAGTGGATGACATCGGCGGCCCGGGTGAGCGTGAGACCGGTGCCCGCCGCCCGCAGGCTCAGCACCAATACCGGTGGCCCGTCCGCGGATTGGAAGTCGGTGACGATCTCGGTCCGCTGCGCCTGATTCAGCCCGCCGTGGAAGAACGGCACGGTGATCCCGAGCTCCTCGGCGCAGTGCCGCACCAGCAGTTCGCCGGTGCGCCGGTACTGGGTGAACACCAGCGTGGGCGCGTCCGCGCCGACATTGTTGGCGAGAATATCGGCGCACACATCGAACTTGCCGGAGCGCCCGGACAATTCGTCCAGATCGCCGGTGACCAGTCCCGGGTGATTGCACACCTGCTTCAATTCGGTGAGCACCGCCAGCAGCCGGGTGTGCCGCTGCCCGCCGGACCCGAAGCCCTCCTCCTCGGCCCGATCGAGCAGCTGGTCGTAGATCCGGTCCTGCTCGCGAGTGAGATCGCAAACCAGATCGCAGTGGATCTTGGGTGGCAGCGAGCCCGCCACCTCGGACTTGCGCCGGGCCAGCACCACCGGCTCGATGGCATCACGTAGTCGCAGCACCGCCGGCCCGGACCCCTCGTTGATCGGCCGCACGAACCGCCGCCGGAACTGGGTCTTGTGAGTGAACTCGTGCGGCACAACCAGATTGAGCAGCGCCCAGAGCTCTTCGAGATGATTCTCGACGGGTGTGCCGGTCAGGGCCACCCGGGCGTCCGCCGGAATGGCGCGCGCCGCCTTGGCGACCTGGGTGCGCGGATTCTTCAGTACCTGAGCCTCGTCGAAAACAATGCTCGCCCACCGCATTCCCTGCAGCGCGGGCCCGTGCCCCCGCAGCGTCGGATATCCGGTGACCAGAACCGTGCCCGCCGCGGCCTCGGGTAGCTCGCCGCCGCGCCAGCCGATCGCCCGCAGCCCGGGCCCGAATCGCTCGATCTCGTGCACCCAGTTGCCGACCAGGGAGGTCGGGCACACCACCAGGTGCGGCCCCGCCTCCGCCCGCCCGAGCAGATACCCGATCGCCTGGACCGTCTTGCCCAGGCCCATCTCATCGGCGAGCACCGCACCGCCGTGCGTATCGGTGGTCTCGTGCAGCCAGGCGATGCCGCGCGCCTGATAGGGCCGCAGCTCGGCCTTCAGGCTCGTGCGCAGCTCACCGGACAGCGCCACGGTGTCCTGTAGGACCCGCAATGCGCGGGCCGCGGCAACAATGGCCGTCCCGCCCGCATTGGGCGTGGCGTGCGCGGCAGGCGGCAGCGCCGGCTGCTCACCCTGCAGCGCGGCCCGCCAGGCCAGCGCCGAGGCCCCGGCATCGGGCAGTTCGAGCCCCAGATAGCGCTCCGGCTCGACCAGAACGCACGGCACCTCCGCGACCGCGATACCCCGGCCGTCCGGCACGGCCAGCGCGACCGCCTCGGGATCACCGGGGATTTTCGGTACCTCACCCACCGCCGACCCGTCCCAGGTCCACAGGGCGAACATGTGACGATCGGGCAGGTAGGTGGCGTGCGCGGTAGACAAGTGAGCTCCTCCGGGCGGGGTGGATTCATCCCGGGACACAACAAGACGATTTTGCGCAAGTCGAGACCCGGAAACTGAACAACGGGCGACCCGTATGGGCCGCCCGCAGTTCATGGGGGTAATTCTGTTGGGAAGATTCAATTTTCGAGCGGACCCCCCGAGGTGGTGAACCATCCCCGAGGTGGAGGAGCTGTTACAGCGCCGGTGCCGACTCCGTGTTGATCACGGCTTCGAGCGCACGAAGACGATCCATGTGCTCATTGGCGTGATGCTGGCAGAAGAGCAACTCACCACCCGCGGGAAGGACTGCGCGCACGCGCGCCGCCGCCCCGCAACGGTCACAACGGTCGACCGCAGTCAGTGGGGTGCTAGTCAGGGTTCCTGGCATGACTCCTCCGTCCTGGCTCCGGAATGCTCGCACATCCTTTGCCTGGTGTGGGGGCTCGCGATCCACTTCGCGAGCCTCGCTACCGCTACTTCCCAGCAGTGGTTGATGACTACTCTGTCAGACGTTCGGGGAGCGGTCTTTGTTCCCGGGATGTTTCCCGTGTGTTTTGCCTAACACGACCTGCGATTTCGCTGAAAGCGAACAGGCCTTGGCTGGTACCCGCGAAACCCCTCGGGCCGCCCCTCCGAACACCCTGATCAAGTTGTCTACCGGGAGACTACCCGCGGGCCCCGGCACTCACACTCCGATTGCATAACCCTCCAGACACGCTTAGCAAGCTCATAGCCAAGCGGCGTTCAGATCGAGCGTGGTGCGGTCGCGGGAATCGAGGAGATCGAACATCGCAGTGGTGCGCGGCAATTCCCATCGGAAGAAGTATCGGGCGGCGGCGCGCTTGCCGAGTCCGAAGGTTTCACCGCGCGCCGTATGGGGTGCGGCGGCGAGGGCTTGTTCGAGCCAGATCCAGGACAGCACCACATGCCCGAAGGCCTCGAGGTAGACGGCGGAGTTGGCGAGCGCCGACTCCGGATCGAGGTCGCGCCACAGTCCGGAGGTGGTGGCGGCGATTCGTCCGGCGGCGGCTTCCAGAGCGTCGGCGAATTCGGACAATTCGATATCTTCGCTCGCGCGTGCCGCGGCGATGGTAGCCGCCATGGTCGTCAGCAGTGCGGTGAGCGCCACGCCATTGTCCAGGGTCACCTGGCGGCCCAGCAGGTCCAGGCTCTGAATGCCGTGTGTGCCCTCGTGAATCGGATTGAGGCGATTGTCGCGGTAGTGCTGTTCGACGTCGTAGTCGCGCGTGTAGCCCGCCCCGCCGTGCACCTGGATGGCGAGGTCGTTGGCGGTCAGGCACCACTGGCTCGGCCAGCTCTTGGCGATGGGGGTGAGGATGCGCAGCAGGGTTCCGGCGGCGGCGCGGTCCGACTCGGTGGCGGCGGTGCGCTGCTCGTCGACCAGCTTGCCGCAGTAGAACTGCAGTGCCAGAGCGCCTTCCACATACGATTTCTGCGCGAGCAGCATGCGCCGCACATCCGGATGCTCGGCGATCGGCACCTGGGCGCCGCCGCGGGCGCCCAGCGGGCGGCCCTGCGGACGGGTGCGGGCGTAGTCGAGGGACTTCAGATAGCCGGTGTAGCCCAGGGCGGTGGCGGCCAGGCCGACGCTGATGCGGGCCTCGTTCATCATCGTGAACATCTGCGGCAGACCGTGATTCAGCTCGCCGACCAGATAGCCGATCGCGCCGGGCCGATCACCGGGGGTGAAATTGCCGTCGCCGAATATCGGGGCGGTATTGACAGTGCCGCGCCAGCCCATCTTGTGATTGATTCCGGCCGGAACCACATCATTGCGGATCGCCGGGGCTCCGTCTTCGCCGGGCAGGAATTTGGGCACCAGGAACAGTGAGATGCCACGGGTGCCCTCCGGCGCGCCGGGGACGCGGGCCAGTACCAGGTGGACGATATTCTCCGAAAGTTCGTGGTCCCCACCGGAAATCCACATCTTGCGGCCGAAGACGCGGTAGCTGCCGTCGTCCTGCGGGACCGCGCGGGTGGTGATGTCGGCGAGGCTGGATCCGGCGTGCGGCTCCGAGAGCGCCATGGTGCCGAGGTAGCGGCCCTCCAGCATGGGCCGGACGAAGCGGTCGATCTGCTCCGGACTGCCGTGTGCAGCAAGGAGATTGGCATTGCCGGTGGTGAGCATGGGATAGGCCGCTGTGCCGGCATTGGCGGCATGGAACCAGGACATGCAGGCGGTGTAGACCACATGCGGCAGCTGCATGCCGCCGATCTCGTAATCCATTGCCGCGCCGATCATTCCGGCGTCGGCGAAGGCCTGCACGGCCTTGCCGACGGCGGGAATGATGTGTACCTGCTCGCCGTCGAACTCCGGTTCGTGCAGATCGCTCTCGCGATTGTGCGAGGCGAAATAGGTGGTGGCCAGGTCCTGGCACAGGCGCAGCACCTGATCGAAAGTGTCGCGGGAGTGGTCGGTGAACCGCTCCCGGCCGGTGAGCGACTCCACATCCAGCCAGTCGTAGAGCAGGAACTCGATATCGCGGGCGGACATGATCACGGACGGGTTCATGGTTCCTCGAACGGTCGGGTGCGGGGTGTACCCGACGGTCTACCAGATGACGCCCCTCGTACCCATGACCCCCGCCCCGCCGTGCCCGCGACCCCGTGCCGCCGGACGGCTGTTCGGCTAGGAGCGCACCGACGCGCGCCCCCGATGCAACCGCCCGAAATGTCCTGGTGACTGGCCTTTCCAGGTGCGGAACGCGGAGGCGAAGGCCGATACGCTGGAGTAGCCGAGCCGCTCGGCCGCCTGCTCGACGGTGAGCCCGGCAATGAGCAGTTCCTCCGCGAGCAGGCCGACCGTCTCGGTGCTGAGCTCGCGGAAGGTGGTGCCCTCCTCGGCGAGGCGGCGGCGCAGGGTGCGCACGCTGACATCGAGGTCTCCGGCGATCCGGGCCTGATCGGCCGAACCGCCGTGCCGGATGAGCAGCTGCCGGACCCGGCCGCTGAGACCGGTGCGGCTGTGCCGGCTCTCCATGAGATCCGCGCACTGCTGCTCGTAGAAGCGGGCGGTGGACATATTCGCCTGCGGCAGCGGGGTTTGCAGAGTGCTCGCTTGAAAGCTGATGCGGGACTGTGGCATCGAGAACGCGACCTCCTCCACGCCGAAAACGGCGCCGAACATCTCGTAGATCGGATGGGCTTCCACATCGAGCTCCACGCGCACGGCCGGAATTCGCATGGGGAGCAGGTCCTGCTGGATCGTGGCGATGGCCGCCAGATCGCGTTCCAGGGTGAAGCGGCGGATATCGGCCGGTAGCGCGGAATCGTCACGCACCACGCATACTTCGGCGCCGCGCTCCTCGATGAAATGGCGCGCGGCGGTGAAGGACAGATCGGCGTAGCGCAGCGCGATATCCATGGCCTGTTTCAGGTTGGAGCTGCTCATGAGGGCGAAGCCGAGCACGCCCATGGTGGGCGGATGGCAGAGCAGGCCCGCCAGCAGCCCCAGACCGGGCTCGTCATGGATGCCGGCGACCACATTGCGGGTCACCGAAAACTCCTGGGCCAGCGTGATTTCGGTCGAGGGGTCGCGCAGATCGATATCCCGGATGCCGGTCGCCTGCAGGGTGGACCGCATTGTCATGCCTCGGCCCAGGGCGAAGTCGGCCAGCAGGGCGGTGCTGGTGATGGACCGCAGTTGCGCCAACTCTTCCGTCACTCAGGAAGTCTCGCAAACTTTCGGCGTCTGCGGGCCGTTACCGGCCGGTAAGTTGCCTGGGTACGGCCCATATTCGTCGATTCCTGGCCCATTGCCAGCTGGTCGCTCGAAAACCTCAGCCATACGGTGAGTTTCATGCGCACAGCGCAAAACGCATACTTCGCCGAAAGTCCCCGCCAGGTGCCGTCTTCAGGAAAGGTCGGCCCGCCGATGCTCATCGTGATCGCTCCCGCCGACGGACGGGTCGTCGACACGGTCCCCGCCGATACGCCCGACCAGGTGCGTGATGCCGTCGAACGGCTGCGCGACAACAGTGTGCTGTGGCGGTCACTGGGTGTCGTCGGCCGCGTCCACTGGCTCAATATGCTCCGAAACTGGTTGCTGGACAACCACGATGGGCTGGTCCTGCTCTTGGGTCTGGAGACCGGCAAATCCGAGACCGAGGCCGAGACGGAGTTCGCGCTCACCATCGACGCCCTCGACCACTACCGCGCCAATGCCGCCGACTTCCTCGGCGGCAAACTGCCGCAGGCGCCCATGCGGCCGGGCGCGATCATGCAGCTGACCATCGCCCAGCAGGCGTCCGCGGTGGTCGGGGTGATCGGGCCGTGGACATATCCGTTGGCGCTGACCATGATCGACGCGCTGCCGGCGCTGGTGGCCGGGGCCGCGGTGATCGTCAAACCCTCCTCCCAGACTCCGCTCACCCTGCGGGCCGTCACCGCGGGCTGGGCAAGTCTCGGCGCCCCAGCGGTTTTCGAATCGGTCGCCGGGCACGATGCCGGTCCGGCGATCCTCGATCGTGTCGATTACATCCGCTTCACCGGGAGTATGGAGACCGGGAAGGTGGTGGCCCTGCGCGCGGCCGCCCGGCTGATTCCGTGCTGCCTGGATCTGGGCGGGAAGTCGGCGGCGGTGGTGCTCGCCGATGCGGATCTGGGCAAAACGGCCGCCAGTATTGCGCTGGGCGGCTTGGCAAATAGCGGGCAAAACCCTAACGGCATCGAGCGCGTCTATGTCGAAAACGCTGTCTACGACGCCTTTGTCGACAAACTGGTGGATGAGGCCGCCGCGTTCGGCCCGACCCTCGGTGAGGAGACCGGCTTCGCCGTCATGACCTCCGCCAAACACATCGAGTTCGTCCGCGACCAGGTCCGCGACGCCCTCCTCAAGGGAGCCACCCTGCGCTGCGGCGGCGCCGCGGTCGGCCACAGCTTCGAACCCACCGTCCTGGCCGATGCCGACCCCACCATGTCCGTCCTCACCCAGCAGACCCTCGGCCCGATCCTGCCCGTGGTCCGGGTCGCCGACGCGGGCGAAGCCTTCGAACTGGCCCTGCGGACACCCGCCGGACCGTGCATCAGCGTCTGGACCGCCGACGCCGCCGTAGGCGCCCGCGCCATCGGCAGATTCGCACCCGCTCGAGTCGGCGTCAACGACGTCTCGATCCACCTCGCTCATCCGGCGCCCTATTGATAGTGCGCTCGACTGAACCCTTTGCCGTGCTGAACCTTGCGCTCTGCTGAACCCTGCGCCGTTTCTGCGCACTGCTGAATCCAGCGCTGTGCTGAATCCGGCGCCCTACTGAACTAGGTTGGCCGGGTGGGAACCGAAACGGAGTCGACGCCGAAAAGCCTGGTGCACATGTGCGCTCGCGAGGAGTGGGAGGCCGCGCGGGCGGTGGGGGAGTATCGGGCGCTCTCGCTGGCGGAGGTGGGGTTCATTCATCTGTCCGCGCCGTATCAGGCACACCTGCCCGCCAACCGGATTTTCGCGGGGCGCACGGATCTGGTGCTGCTGTGGCTGGATCCGGAGCGGCTCGGCGCGCCGGTGAAGTGGGAGCCGGGGGTGCCGGCCGATCCGGAGTCCATGACGTTCCCGCATCTGTACGGGCCGCTGCCGGTCGACGCGGTGGTCGAAGTGGCCTCCTACCTGCCGGGATCCGACGGTATTTTCGCCCCGCTCACCGCTGACTGAGCTGCTCCGCCGGTATCGGGGCAGTCTGTCCTAATCTGGACGGGTGAACGTCGATGTGACAGCCCTGCCCGGTATCGGTGTGCGGAAGGATTTCGAGGTCCGTGCCGGGCGCCGGATCGGAGTGGTGGCGCATAAGGACGGCTCCATCGATCTGATCGTCTCCCAGCGGGACGATCCGGATGCCTGCCTGGCGCAGGTGCCCCTGACCGCCGACGAGGCCGGGGTGCTGGCCAATCTGCTGGGCGCGCCGCAGCTGGTGGAGAAGCTCAAGGAGGATCACCGGGACCTACCGGGGATCACCACCCGGCAGCTGCCCATCGGCGGCAGTTCGCCCTATCGCAGCCGCATGCTGGGCGAGACCGGACTGCGCACCCGCACCAAGGCCTCCATTGTCGCGGTCATGCGCGCCGGGCAGCTGCACCCCTCACCCGGGCCGGATTTTGTACTCGACTCCGGAGATCTGCTGGTAGTGGTCGGTACCCCGCACGGGCTGGACGCGGCCGCTCGCATCCTGGCCGACGGCTGAAGCGGTGGATTCGACCGGCCTAGCCCTGATCGAGCTCGGCGCGATCTTGTTCGCGCTCGGCATGATGGGCCGCTTCGCCGGCCGCTTCGGCATGTCCCCGATTCCGCTCTATCTGCTGGGCGGGCTCGCCTTCGGTGACGGCGGCATCGTCCAGATGCGGGCCGCCACCGAATTCGGCCACCTGGCCGGTGAGATCGGGGTGGTGCTGCTGCTCCTACTACTCGGATTGGAGTACACCCCAGCCGAATTGATGACCGGACTGCGCCGCGACTGGCTGGCCGGCTTCCTCGATATCGCCGCCAATGCCATACCCGGCGTGCTGGTGGCGCTGTTTCTCGGCTGGGGTCCGGTGGGGGCGGTGACCATGGGCGGCGTCACGTATATCTCGTCGTCGGGCATCGTGGCCAAAGTGCTCAATGATCTGGGCCGCCTGGGTAACCGCGAAACGCCGGTCATCCTGTCCATTCTGGTGTTCGAGGATCTGGCCATGGCGGTGTACCTGCCGATCCTCACCATGATGCTGGCGGGGCTGAGCTTCTTCAGCGGGCTGAAATCGCTGGCAATCGCATTGGTGGCCATCACGGTGGTGCTGGTGGTGGCGCTGCGCTACGGCCGCTACGTCTCGAAGATCGTGGACAGCAATGACAATGAGGTGTTCCTGCTCAAGCTGCTGGGCGCGGCGCTGCTGGTCGCCGGTGCGGCCTCGGCTCTGAATGTGTCGGCGGCAGTGGGTGCGTTCCTACTGGGCATCGCCATCTCCGGAAGTACGGCGCAGGAGGCGGCGAAACTACTGGAACCGCTGCGAGATCTGTTCGCGGCCATCTTCTTCGTGGCCTTCGGGCTCAATACCGATCCGCGCGCCATTCCGCCGGTACTGGGCTGGGCGATCGCGCTGGCGCTGGTGACCGCGCTGACCAAGATCGGCACCGGTTGGTGGGCGGCGCGGCGGCAGGGCATTCGGCGGATGGGCCGGGCCCGCGCCGGTGCCGCGCTGGTGGCCCGCGGCGAATTCTCCATCGTCATTGCCGGACTTGCGGTTTCGATGGGCGGGGTGAACCACCGGCTGGCCGCGCTAGCCTCGGCCTACGTGCTACTGATGGCCGTATTAGGCCCGATCGCCGCCCGCGTGGTCGAGCCGACCGTCCGGCTCCTGCAGCGCGACCGGGGCGGTCTCGACCCGGTCGGGAAGTAATGTGACAGCGGCCTTTTCGGTGGCGCGGCGGGCCGAGGACTCCCGCCAGGCCAGCAGGCGGCGGGAGATCAGCACCGCGATCCCGCCGACCGCGAAGCCGATGATCAGCGCCGAGAAGTGGCCGTAATCGGTGAAGGTGCGGCCGTTCCAGACGCCGTAGCCGTACCAGAGCAGCAGCCCGGTCGCCCAGAGCAGTCGCGGATAGCCGCGCAGCCGGAAGGCCAGTACCGCCAGCATGGTCGAAATCCCGTAGCTGGGGCCGACATCCGAGGCGACCGTCACCCGGAACGGGATGAGATCCTTCTGCACGGCGTGCGAGATGCCCACGACGGTGATCAGGGTCGCGCCGATATGCCCGATGGCCACCACCAGAATCCAGCGCAGTGAACCCAGCCAGCGTTCCGCCAGTGCCATCAGCGTCAGCAGCATGACGATGTCCCCCCACGGGAAACCGCCGCCCTCGGTCCAGAACGCGGAGGCGAGCAGCACCTGGATCGGATCCCGCTGCATATTCTTGAGATTGGTGGAGGCGGACAGGATCAGTCGGCGGCCGACCAGATCGCTGGCGCCGCGCAGCGTCCACCAGGTCACGAAGAGGGTGAAGGCGTAGGCGATGCAGGCCGGGGTCACCGCCAGCAATCGCTGATAGGCGGTGACGGCACGCCGCAGCCGCTGCGGGCGGGCCCACCATGCGCTCAGGGCGTGCACCTCGTCGGTGATGCCGACGGTGTCGAGCCAGGGTGGCTGATTGGTGCGCAGAGTCATCTGATGCGGTCCGTTCTCCCGTGCGCTGCTGGTCGTCACCGTCCGAACCGACGCCCGCGGGGGTGTCGGTGCCATGGTATCCCGAGGTCAAGCGGGCCTGTGCCATGCGGCGGTGAGTCGAGAAGTTACGCGTGGTAATGCCCCGGGAAAGTCGCGGTTACACCCCAGCAACATGGGCTCCGGAGGATTGGGCCATGTACCACCAGCGAATCGGCGGCGCGACCTACAGTTTCGACGGGCTGGTCGAGCTCTTGGCCAAGGCGACTCCGCGTCGCAGCGGCGACGAATTGGCCGGATGCGCGGCCGAATCCGATGCCGAACGCGCTGCCGCGCAGTGGGCGCTGGCCGAGGTGCCGCTGCGCACCTTCCTCGAGTATCCGGTGGTGCCGTACGAGACCGACGAGGTCACGCGGCTCATTCTCGATACGCACGATCGGGTTGCGTTCCAAGCGATTTCGCATCTCACCGTGGGCGGGCTGCGGGACTGGCTGCTCGGGGTCGCCGCCACGGCGGAGGCGGGGCGCACGCTGGCCGCGGTATCGCCCGGGCTCACACCGGAAATGGTGGCCGCGGTCAGCAAGCTCATGCGTAATCAGGATCTGATCGCGGTCGCCAAGGCCGTCGAGGTGCGTGCCGGGTTCCGCACCACGGTCGGGCTGCCCGGGACCCTCGCCACCCGATTGCAGCCCAATCACCCCACCGATGATCCGCGCGGTATCGCGGCGGCCGTGCTGGATGGATTGCTATTGGGTTGCGGTGATGCGGTAATCGGGATCAATCCGGCTACCGATTCCCCGCGGGCCACCGCTGATCTGCTGCACCTGCTCGACGAGGTGCGGCAGCGGTTCGATATTCCCACGCAGTCGTGTGTGCTCTCGCATGTCACCACCACCATGCGGCTCATCGAGGCGGGCGCGCCCGTGGATCTCGTATTCCAGTCCATTGCGGGGACCGAGGGTGCGAATTCCGGCTTCGGCGTGAATATTTCGCTGCTACGGGAGGCCAATGAGGCCGGGCGGTCGCTGCGGCGCGGCACCGTCGGCGACAATGTCATGTACCTGGAAACCGGTCAGGGCTCGGCACTTTCGGCGGGTGCGCACCTGGGTACCGGCGGACGGCCCGTCGATCAGCAGACCCTCGAGACCCGCGCCTATGCCGTGGCGCGGGAGCTGAATCCGCTGCTGGTCAATACTGTGGTCGGATTCATCGGGCCCGAATACCTCTACGACGGTAAGCAGATCATCCGGGCCGGGCTCGAGGATCACTGCTGCGGCAAACTGCTCGGGCTGCCCATGGGCGTGGACGTCTGCTACACCAATCACGCCGAGGCCGACCAGGACGATATGGATAATCTGCTCACGCTGCTGGGTGCGGCGGGCTGCGCCTTCGTCATCGCCGTTCCGGGCGCGGACGATGTCATGCTCGGCTATCAGAGCCTGGCCTACCACGACGCCCTCTACGCCCGAAAAGTATTGGGCCTGCGGCCCGCTCCCGAATTCGCCGCCTGGCTCGAACGCCTCGGCATGATGGGAACCGACGGCCGCGTCCTGCCGGTCCCGCCCCTCTCCTCACCCCTGCGCGGACTGGCGAGCGCCTCGTGAACGAATCCCCGCGCCCCGCCGGCATCGAAGACATTGCGGCCCGGGCCTTCTGGGCCGACCTCCGGCGCACCACCCAGGCGCGCATCGGACTGGGCCGCACCGGCGACGCCCTACCCACCGCCGACGTCCTGGAACTCCGCGCCGCCCACGCCGCCGCCCGCGACGCCGTACACAACCCACTCGACGTGAATGCCCTTGCCGCCCAAGTGAATGCCCTCGGCCTGGGCGAAGCGGTCCACATCCGCAGCCGCGCAACCGACCGCTCCGAATACCTCCGCCGCCCAGACCTGGGCCGACTGCCGTCCGATACGGCGACCGCGTCCGATACGGCGACCGCGTCCGATACGGCGACCGCGTCCGATACGGCGACCGCGTCCGATACGGCGACCGCGTCCGATACGGCGACCGCGTCCGATACGGCGACCGCGCCCGATACGGCGACCGCGCCCGATACGGCGACCGCGCACGGTGGGGCGACTGTGTTCGGCACGGCTAGCGCTTCCGGTGGGGCGGCTGCATCCGGTACAGCTACCGCGCACGGCACGAATACCATTCTGCGCGAAGGCATTTCGGCAGTGCAGTATACCGGTGCGGATATCGGCATTGTGCTCGCCGACGGCCTCTCGCCGCGCGCCCTCACCGACCACGGCGTACCCATGCTCGCCGCCCTCGCCGAAATCCTCGGCGACCGCTACACCCTCGCCCCGCCGGTCATCGCCACCCAAGCCCGCGTGGCGCTGGGCGACCATATTGGCCAAGCCCTAGGCGTAGGCACCCTCCTGGTTCTCATCGGCGAGCGCCCGGGCCTCTCCGTCGCCGACAGCCTCGGCATCTACCTCACCCACCTCCCATGCCCAGGCCGCGCCGACTCCGAACGCAATTGCATCTCCAATATCCACCCACCCGAAGGCCTCGGCTACGCCCGCGCCGCCCAGGTCGCCTCCGGCCTCATCGAAGGCGCCCGCCGCCTCGGCCGTTCCGGCGTCGACCTGAAGGACACCTCCGCCGACACCGCACTGACCAGCGGCGCCGCATTGGTTCTGGAGGCGGCCGACCCGGTATAGGTCGCAACATGCCGCACACTGGTGCCGACGGCCGCGACACTGCGGCCTTGTCGTCGGCGCCCGCCGAGGTGATCGCCAAGGGCCGGGGTCGACAGTTGCTGCGCGGGTGGGGCGGCTGCGGTGACCTCCGGCGTGCCCGGCGCAACTATTCTGCACACTGCGCATAGCGTGACGGCTGCGACCGAGGCACAGCCGGTGCCGCGCGCCGAGGGGAGGCTGCCGTGAGATCACCGATCGTGCTGGCGCTGCTATTGGCCGGCGCTGTGCTGCTGGCGGCGCTCGGGGCGTTCCGGATCATCAAGGACCCGCGGCGCGTCTCGACCGGATTCATATTGCTGGCGGCGATCGCATTGCTCGCGGTGTGGGCACTGCTGGCGGTGCACGACTGGGATCCCACGCTCGCTCTGGAAATCGCTCTGGCGCATGTCATTCTGCTGCCACCGGTGTCGCTGCTGGCCGCGGGGATCGGATTGGTCGCCAACGGTGTGGTGCTGACTCGGCGCGAGGGGCTGCGCATCGCGACCGCCGTCGCGCCCGTCGCAGGTATCGGACTGCTGGTTTTGCCGCTGCTGGCATATCGGATCATGGATCCGGGCCCGGAGACCTCGATCTGGCAGGAGGCGGTGGTCGTAGCGTTCCTGCTGCTCGGACTGCTCCTGCTGGTGCAGTTGCTGGCGTTCGCCGGCTACGCGGTGCTGTACGCGCGACTTCCGCGGCAGCCCGGCTCCGATGCGGTGGTCGTGCTCGGTTGTGGATTGGCCGGCGGGCGCGTCACTCCGCTGCTGGCCTCACGGCTGGACCGCGCGATCGAGGTGTACCGCGATGAGGTGGCGGCGGGTGCGGATCCGCTGCTGGTGACCTCGGGTGGACAGGGACCCGGCGAGACGGTCGCTGAAGCGGATGCCATGGCCGATTACCTCGAGGCCGCCGGACTGCCCGCCGCGCGCATCGTCCGGGAGAATCGATCCCGCAATACCCGGGAGAACCTGCGCTTCACCGCGGCCCTGCTCCGCGAGCGCGGTTGCGCACCGGAAGAATTGCGAATGGCGGTGGTGACCAGTGACTTTCACGTCATGCGCACCGCCGCGCTGACCCGCCGGCTCGATCTGGACGCTCAGGTGACGGGCGCCCGGACCGCACGCTACTTCGTGCCCGCGGCCTTCCTGCGCGAGTTCATCGCCATGCTGTCCACGCATCGGCGGGCCAATCTGGTAGTCGCGGGCGTGCTCGTCGCGCTGATAACCGCGGCGGCCGTCTATTCGTATCTGCCTGTCGGGCTCGATGTTCCGGATTGACGCCGCGAGCTACGGCCGACCGGCCTTCGTGCGCAGATCCAGGCGGCGCATCACCCGATCCACCACATCCGGTGCGATACCGGGCTCCCGGCGCGCAGCCAGCGCCTCGGTGCGACCGGCCTCCAGCACCTCATCGCTGATGGCGCGTATCTGCTTGGTGAACGCGACGGTGCGGTCGGTGGCAATGCGCGCATTGCTGTCCGCCGCTTCGGGATCGGCCTGCGCCAGGCGGCGTTCGAAGCCGTCCCGCAGGCGCTCGTAGATCTCCTCGGGCAGTCGCTCGGTGGTCGAAATCTCTTTGAGCCGAGCGAGTTCCGCCTGCAGGACCCGGGTCCACAACTGCCGCTCCATCTCCCGTTCGCGCCCGGTGTCCGCGTGCACACCCGTCGCGCGCACCACCGCCGGAAGCGTTGTGCCCTGCAGCAGCAGCGTGAAAAGCACGACGGCGAAAGCGGTGAACAGGATTTCGGAGCGGCCCGGGAACGGCGCACCGGAATCGGTGGTGAGCGGGACGGCCAGCGCCAGCGCCACCGTGGCCACCCCGCGCATACCCGCCCACCACGTCACAATGGTTTCCCGCCAGGTGTAGGGCTCATCGGCATCGTGTGTGCGCCAACGGTTCCGGAACAGGGCGGTGGTGCACAGCAGCCAGATCAGCCGCAGCCCCACCACCACGCCGATCACCGCGGCCGCACCGCCGAGGAAGCGCGGCCAGTCCGGTCCCGCATCTCGAAGCACCGTGCTGAGTTCCAGGCCGATGAGCCCGAAAGCGAAACCGGTGACCAGCATTTCGGTGATCTCCCAGAAGGAGTCACCGACCAGCCGATAGTCGCTGTCGCTGAAATCCGTTGCCGCATCGGTGAGATACAGCGAGCACACCAGCACGGCCAGCACCGCGGAACCGCCGCGTGCTTCGGCGAGCGCATAGGCCGCGAACGGCAGCAGCAGGCCGAGCGCCACCTGCCAGGGCGCCTCACCGAGCCGCCGCATGAGCTTGCTGCCCAGCCAGCCGAGCAGCAGGCCGACCAGCACACCCACCACAGCGGAGATCACGAAATCCCCGGCCGCGTGCCAGGCCGAGAACTTTCCGGTGACCACCGCCTGGATCGCCGCCGCGTAGATGACGATGGCGGTCACATCGTTGAACAGGCCCTCACCCTCGAGCACCGCCACCAGGCGGCGGGGCAGCCCGAGCTTGCCCGCCAGCGCCGATACCGCGACCGGATCGGGAGGGGCGACCAGAGCGCCGAGTGCCAGCGCCGCGCCGATCGGGACGGCCGGATACCAGGCGCGGAAGACCAGGGCCACGGCCACGGCCGTCACGGCGACCAGGACCACCGCCCGCAGGCTGATGGCGCCCCAGTTTTCGGAGAAGGCCCGCCAGGAGGTGCGCCGGGCCGCGGCGTACAGCAGCGGCGGCAGCACCAGCGGCAGGATCAGCTCCGGTTCGATGCGGACATCCGGGACCTGCGGAATCAGCGCCAGGACCAGGCCGAAGACGGTCATGAGCACCGCGGGCGCCTGACCCAGCCGCCGGCCGAGTGGCTGCGCGATGATGGTCGCGAGCAGGACGACGAAGATCAACTCGAATTGGTGGTGCACGCCCGTCAGTTTGCTGCCGATATGCCTGAAAGTCGACCAACCGGTCCGTGTTCTCAGCAGTTACGCTGCGAGACTCTCAGGAAGGCGAAGGTCCGGCCGGCGGCATTCCGAGACCGCCCTGCGGGTAGGCGCCGGGCCGTTCGGGGGCGTACAGCGGCGGTTGGCTCGGGTAGTACGGCTCGGGCTGCTGATGCGGGGTCGGATACTGCGGCACCTGCCGGTAATCCTGCTTGACCACACCGAATCCGTTCGACGCGGACCGGGCGCCCGGGGTCATCGAATTGTCCGTGCGGGCAATGGAACTCGACCGAAGCGACCAGGGGTCGTGCTGCGCCGGTTCCGGCCGCACCGGTTCGGCAACGCGACTGGCCTCGTCCACCTCGGTCAGCCCGACGTGAATGACCAGTATCAAGGTCACCATTGTCACGCTGACCATCAGCGGGGCGAGCAACTGGAACGGGATCACACCCGAAGGCGGGGTCGGATTGTCCATTTGATGCGCGCTCATCGACGCCATGCCGGTGTAATGCATGCCGCAGACCGCGACACCCATGATCAGCGCGGCGCCGACGGTCGCGAGAATCCTGTTGATATTCAAGGTGAACCACAGCGCCACGATCGACGCCACCACACCGATCACCACCGACAACGCGACCAGCCCGGGGCTGTAGTCGATCACCGCGTCCGAGTTCATGGCGTACATGCCCGCGTAGTGCATGGCACTCACGCCCAGCCCGGTCACCGTGCCGCCGGCGAGCAGTTCCCAGCCACCCCACCGTGTGGAGGCCACGATCCACAGCCCCGCCCACACCACCGCAATGGCGATCGCCGCGCTGAGCAGTGTGATCGGCACGTTGTAGCGAATATTCGCTCCGTGGATCGAGAACCCCAGCATGGCGACGAAATGCATCACCCATACGCCGGTGCCGCCGATGGCGACCGCGGCGGCGATCAGCCACCCCCGGCGGCCTTCTCCGGATCGCGCGCGAACAGTGCATCGCAACCCGAGCAGGCAACCGATGACGGACATGATGTAGGCCACTACGGGGGTAACCCACCCGTAAGTGAAGTGGTGAATTTCCAGCACTCGAACTCCATTGCCAGAACAGGGGTTTCGCGGATCGCGTTTGCGAGCGAAGAGTACCGGTCACCTGCCCGATTGGGAAATTGAAACATTATGGTTTCTGAAAGTTAGCTGGCTGAGATTGCAGACGTCGGCAACCGTTTGAATCTCCCTGAGCCGGACCGGTTTCTTTGCCCCAGGAAATGCCTACCGTGAGTCGCGGCACATATAGGGATTGACGCATACCGAGCGCAAGGGGCCACTGTGACCGCCACCGAGCAGTACCTGCAGAACAATTCGACCTACGCCGGCACCTTCACCGGCCCGCTACCGCTGCCGCCGTCGCGGGGTGTCGCCGTCGTCGCGTGCATGGATGCGCGAATCAACGTCTACGCGGTCCTCGGCCTGGCTGACGGTGAAGCGCATGTGATCCGCAATGCGGGCGGCGTCATCACCGCCGACGAGATCCGTTCCCTCGCGATCAGCCAGCGCCTGCTCGGCACCCGCGAGATCATCCTCATCCACCACACCGACTGCGGCATGCTGACTTTCACCGACGACGACTTCAAAGCCGCCATCCAGCAGGACACCGGCATCAAGCCGGAATGGGCCGCGGAGTCCTTCACTGATCTGGAAACCGATGTCCGCCAATCCATCTCGCGCATAGTCGCCAGCCCGTACATCCCGCACAAGGACAATATCCGCGGCTTCGTCTTCGACGTCGCGACCGGCAAACTGAATGAAGTAGTAGCGGGCGACCGACTCACCACCGTCGTCTGAAAGCCTGAAACAGGGCCGCCGCGGAATGCGCAGGCGGCCCCTGTGTTGCCCTGCCGGCTACTCGGCCTGCCAATCCCTGCTGAACAGCGACAGCTGCGACGGATCGCTCTCGCCCTCGCCATAGAGGCTGCGCAGGCAGCGCACGCATGTGACATCCGCGCGAGTCGGCTGCAACGCATTGGGAGACCACCCCGCAACCCCGGTGTGGCACAACAGCTCCGGTACCTCCTCGGTGCCGACCCACTGTCCGAGTCCGACGGCGTGCACGGTCCGCCCGTTTCGGACGATGGCGTGCACGCCGGGGTCGCCGAATTTCGCCCGTGCGAACGCGGCCAGGGGAGCGATATCGGTCATCCTCCGGACAATACGGTTCGACTACGACAGTGCGGGCTCGGCGCGGCGTAGTCAGCCGTGCGACTATGCCGGAATTCATGTGAATTGAATGTATTCCAAATCACATCCCGGCCATGAACCCTTATCCCGAACGGTGCGAACCGGATTCGCCGCGCTCATCGCGGCGGCCCCGCCCCTCTTGATGACGCCGTCGGCCAGGAAATACCCATCGCTGCCGGGAACAGTGCCGTCGCCACTTTCGCCTGGGATCCCGTCAAAGCCGGTGCGACCACGCTGACCGTCAGCCAGGGCGGATCCTCGAAATCTGTCACTCGCGTCATCTGCCCGTCGGGCGTGTCCTCAGCAGGGACAATCTGCCTCACCTTCATGCAGGGTGCAGGCTCGGGGACCGGATCGGCCGCAGCCCTCATACCGCTCCTGAGTGGTTCCGAGGATCGAGAACCGGCTACCGCCGGTCCTGCCACCCTCCTTGGGAGTCGCGCACCGGGGCGGGTTGCGCTCTGTTGTGTTGTGGCACTGCGGAATCCGGGTGGCGATCGGGGGCGCGGAGGGGAGCGCCGACGTGGTGCAGGTGCGTCAGTGCTTCGCGATAGGAGGAGATCAGGCCTGTTTCGTAGTACGGCACGCCGATTTCGGTGCAGTAGTCGCGGACGATCAGCCGGGCGCGGCGGAGGTTCGGGGTCGGCATGCTCGGGAACAGGTGGTGCTCGATCTGATAGTTGAGGCCGCCGAGGGCGAGGTCGGTTAATGCGCCGCCCCGGACGTTGCGCGAAGTCAGGACCTGGCGACGGAGGTAGTCGGGGCGGTCGTCGCCGGTCAGGGTCGGCATGCCCTTGTGGTTCGGGGCGAACAGGCAGCCCATGTACAGGCCGAAGAGGCCCTGATGGACGGCCAGGAACGCAAAGGCTTTGTCGGCGGGCAGAACTGCGAACAACGCGGCCAGGTAGACGGCGAAGTGGGCGAACAGCAGCGCGCCTTCCCACCCGCGGTGTTTGACCGATCGATTTCCGAGCGCACGCACGCCGGCCACATGGAGGTTCAGGCCCTCCAGCAAAAGCAGAGGAAAGAACAGGAACGCCTGCGCCCGCCCGATGAGACGGGCCAGACCCCGGCTGGACCGTGCCTGCCGTTGCGACCAGACCAGAATGTCGGGCGCGACATCGGGATCGAGCTCCTCGTGGTTCGGGTTGGCGTGATGCCGGGTGTGCTTGTCCTGCCACCAGCCGTAGCCCAGACCGATGCCGGCATTGCCGACGAATCGTCCGACGAGCTCCGTCGGCCGCCGGAGCCGGAAGACCTGGCGGTGCGCGACATCATGCATGACGAGTGCGACCTGAGCGAACGTCACCGCCATGAACCCCGCGACCAGCAGCGTCCACCACGAATCGCCGATGAGGACAAAAGCGGCCCAGCCGGCCACGAACGCGACCCCGACGAGACTCAGCCGGCTCGCGTAATAGACGGGACGCCGTTCCATCAGCCCCGCATCGGAGATCCGACGCAGCAAACGGGCGTAATCACCATCAGCGCCGCGCCGCGGCGACCGTGGAGAGGACTCGGGGACGAACGCAGGTGTCGTCATAGATCTTCCTGAGAGCTGAGCCCGAGACGCCATCTCCGTCCGTCGACGATGCCGGCCGGTCGATGCCGGAGCAGGGCGCCGATTTCGATACCCCGAAGCTATCGCCCCAATTCTCGTTGCCTGTAACCCCTTGGTATGACACGGAATAGGACTCCAGTGTGATACCCGCCCTCGGTGAGGGTGAAGAAGAAGGGCGTGTTCTTGTTGCCGCACTTCGACATTCGGCAAATACGAGAAAGGCCCCCGAAGCGTCAGCTCAGGGGGCCTTTCTCGACAAACAACCTAGTCCAGGTAGTCGCGCAATACCTGGGAGCGGCTGGGGTGGCGCAGCTTGCTCATGGTCTTCGACTCGATCTGGCGGATGCGCTCGCGCGTGACGCCGTAGACCTGGCCGATCTCGTCCAGGGTGCGGGGCTGGCCGTCGGTGAGGCCGAAGCGGAGTCGGACTACACCTGCCTCGCGCTCGGAGAGGGTTTCCAGGACCGACTGGAGCTGGTCCTGCAGCAGGGTGAAGCTGACGGCGTCTACCGCGACGACGGCTTCGGAGTCCTCGATGAAATCGCCGAGCTGGCTGTCGCCTTCGTCGCCGATCGTCTGATCGAGGGAGATGGGTTCACGCGCGTACTGCTGGATCTCCAGCACCTTTTCGGGCGTGATGTCCATTTCCTTGGCGAGCTCTTCGGGAGTGGGCTCGCGGCCCAGGTCCTGTAGGAGCTCACGCTGGATACGGCCCAGCTTGTTGATGACCTCGACCATATGCACCGGGATACGGATGGTGCGGGCCTGATCGGCCATGGCGCGGGTGATCGCCTGACGGATCCACCAGGTGGCATACGTGGAGAACTTGTAGCCCTTGGTGTAGTCGAACTTCTCGACCGCGCGGATCAGACCCAGGTTGCCCTCCTGGATGAGATCCAGGAACGCCATACCGCGGCCGGTGTAGCGCTTCGCGAGCGAAACCACCAATCGTAGGTTGGCTTCCAGCAGGTGGTTCTTGGCGCGATTGCCATCGCGCATGATCCACTGCAGGTCGCGACGCAGCTGAACGGTGAGCTTCTCGCCCTTTTCGGCGAACTCGCGCAGCTTCTCGGTGGCGTAGAGGCCGGCCTCGATGCGCTTGGCGAGCTCGACCTCCTCCTCCGCGTTGAGCAGCGCGACCTTGCCGATCTGCTTGAGGTAGGCGCGCACCGAGTCGGCGGAAGCGGTGAGCTCCGCGTCCTTGCGAGCCTGCCGCAGGGCCTCGGATTCCTCCTCGTCCCAGACGAAGTCGCCCGACGCCTTGTCCTTGGCGGTGGGCTCCTCGGCCTCTTCGGCTTCCTCGCCCGCCGCCGGGGTCTCGGCCTCTTCGGCATCGTCCTCGGCGAGATCCTCCTCGACCAGGTCGGTCTCATCGACCTCCAGGTCGCCGAGGTCAGCGAGGTCCACCGACTCTTCGTCGGTGCTCACATCGACGTCGCCGTCGTCGCCCTCGCCCTTGCTGCCGGCCTTCTTGGCTGCCGCCTTCTTGGCCGGAGCCTTTTTAGCAGGGGCCTTCTTGGCTGCGACTTTTTTGGCCACCGCCTTCTTGGCCGGAGCTTTCTTAGCGGCAGCCTTTTTGACCGGCCGTGCTGCGGTGATGTCTGCGGAGTCGGCTTCGTCGGCCGATTCGGCGGTCTCTCGGGTATTCGTGGCTACCACGTACGCCCTTTCGTGACGGTCTCGTGCGGCGTCACGCCAGAGTGGTGATCCGGCGGAGCGGTCTGTAGGGGGGTAACCGGCGCTGGTGCCGGGTTGTTTTCACCGGCGCACCGCCGGAGCTTCTTCCATTGTAACGATCGAACCAGCGTACTTATGGCGCGATACCGGCAGACACGGCCATTGCCGCTCCCACGATGCCCGCGGTGTTCTTCAAATCGGCCGCGACGACGGGGGTTCGGTTGGTCAGCAACGGAATCCATTCAGCGTAGTCGCGACTGATGCCGCCACCCGCCACGAACACGTTCGGCCAGAACAGATTTTCCAGCGTGACCAGCACCTTACTGACCTCGACCGCCCATTGCGCGTAGGTCAGGCCGTCGCGATCCTTGATCGATGCGGCGGCCCGGTGCTCGGCCTCCTGACCACCCACCTCGATATGCCCGAGTTCGCTGTTGGGCATGAGCACGCCGTTGTACATCACGGCCGATCCGATGCCCGTGCCGAAGGTGAGCAGCATTACCAGACCGTCGAGATCCTTTGCCGCGCCGTAGCGGTCCTCGGCCATGCCGGCGGCGTCCGCATCGTTGAGCACCGTCACCTCACGGCCGCCGAGCGCCTGCGAGAAAAGCGCCCGGGCGTCGATGCCGATCCAGGACTTGTCGATATTGGCCGCGGTGCGCACGACACCGCCGATGATCACGCTCGGCATGGTGATGCCGACCGGACCGTCCCAACCCGATTGCGCGACCACCTTCGCGACGGTCTCCGCGACCGCGCCCGGCGTGGCCGGATGCGGCGTCGCCACCTTGATGCGCTCCTGGATCAGCTCCCCGGTGGCCAGATCGACCGCAGCGCCCTTGACGCCGCTACCGCCGATGTCGATACCGAACCCGTGCCCCCGAGCGGACATGACAACTCCTCGTTCTCCCAGTGATGTGCCCGACAAGCCTAATGCGAGGTGTGCGGGATCTGTGCTGCGATGGTCCACGTGCCGGAATCCGATTTCACCTCCACCGCATCGAACACCACCCTGACCTCCGACGGGACCGACATCGCCGAACTGCGGCGCGTGGCGGTACATCTGGCCGAAACCGCCGCCGCACATGTGCGGGCGCGCCGCCCCGAGGTCTTCGGGCCGGGCGCTGTCGCGGATGACGCCGTGCAGTCCAAGAGCACCCCCACCGACCCCGTGACCATCGTCGATACCGAGACCGAGGCGCTGGTCCGCAAGCTCGTCGCCGAACTGCGCCCGGGCGATCTCGTCCTCGGCGAGGAGGACGGCGGCACCCTCGCCGATGATCCGGACGCCGTCCAGTGGGTCGTCGATCCGATCGACGGCACGGTCAATTTCGTCTACGGCATCCCCGCGTACTCGGTCTCGGTGGCGGCCGTGCGCGGCGGCCGATCGGTCGCCGGAGCCGTGGCGGATGTCGTGGCCGGAGCGACCTACAGCGCCGGGCTCGGCCTGGGCGCGCACCGGACTCCCCTTGGCGGCGAACCGATTCCGCTGCGCTGCAATCCGGTCGAGTCGGTGTCCATGGCCCTGCTCGCCACCGGATTCGCGTACGCCCCGAAGCGTCGCGCGAGGCAGGGCGAACTGATCGCGGAACTGTTGCCACAGATTCGCGACATTCGGCGCCTCGGCTCGGCCGCACTCGATCTGTGCATGGTGGCGGAGGGGCGCGTGGACGCCCACTACGAGCACGGCCTGAACCTGTGGGATTGGGCCGCAGGCGCGCTCATCGCCGCCGAGGCGGGCGCGCGGCTGACCCTGCCGGCGCCGACGGCGTCCGGTTCGGCGGGCGAATTGGTGGTGGCCGCCGCGCCCGGAATCGCCGACGAACTGAGCGGTCTACTCGAGCGAATCGGTGTCACCACCCCTATCCCGGAGCGATGACAGCGGGCTAGACAAGCTGGATGTCCTGAAAGCGGAATCGCCGCGCCCAACAAGGGCGCGGCGACATGGACACATCAAGCGACACAGCGCTATTGGTTCGCGGCCGTCTCGTTCTGGACTGAGTGGAGCGGGGGAGCGAAGCGGAGGAGCGGAGGGAGGGAAGAACGAGACATCAGGGCCGCGAACCCGCCGGAGCGAAGCGGAGGCAAATCAAACACAGCACCCCGCCGGAGCGGAGCGGAGGCAAATTGGATTCAGCACTTCGCGTGCCGGGCCGCGTCGAGCAGCTTCGGATCGATGGCGGGAGCGCTGCCCGGCGCCGGATTCTTCAGCGATTTGAGCACCTCCTCGGCATCGGTCCCCAGCTGGATATCGCGGAACAGCGAGCCGAGCACCATATCCACGGTGTCGTCGGTGCGCTGATCCTCGATGAGCTCGGCGCACGGCGTGACCAGCTGCGCGGCCGCCGCGGCGGGCCGCCCGTTCACGCCGAAGCGGATCTGGCCGGTGCACTCCAGATCGCCGTTGACGTAGACCGGGTCATTGCCCACCTGAACGTCCGGTGCGCTGGCAAAGCCGAGATCGCCCAGTTCGGAGGCAACGTGCGCTGCCTGCCCGCGCTGGCCGTTGGCATTGAACACGCGCACTTTCGCCTGCGCCAGCGGTACTGGTTCGACGTCGCGCAGTCTGGAGGGTGATACGCGCTGCCCCAGCGGCGCCGGCGCGGGCGCCGAGGTGCTGGAGGCGGGACTGGGCGAATTGCACGCCATTGCACCGGGATCGGCCTCGGTCGTCGTCAGTGCGCGAAACCACACACCGACGCAGATCACGGCGATGACGGCCACCATGGCTGCCCACGGCTCCCAGCGTCGCCGAATGAAGGGCCGCCCCTTGGGGTCGGTCGGTCTGCCTTGGGTGATCAGTGAAACCACGGTCACACTCTACGAAAAACCTGGGGCAAGTTGCGTGCAAGGTCTCGGTAAGTCCACCGAAGGGTCTCGGTTACGGGCCCGAAGGTCTCGTTGTGTGCCCTGGTCGGTGACGATTGCCCGTCATTTTCGAATCACGCGTGTTTTGATTGCGACTTTTGCCGTGGGGTCCGCTATTGTCTGGCGGCCGCGATCGTATCGCCCGGGTTGAATCGGGGGTTCGATTTCGGGAACAACAAGGGCTTGTCCTGCGTTGACCGAGCGCGATCAGGTACGGACCAGGAGTATCCGGCCAGGTCGGTGACTGGTGTACACGTGACGTACACCACGGGCGGGGCGGCTATCCCGGCCCGGTTCCTGCGGGAATCGGGACGGAACCAGCCGGTCCGGGATATACGGAGTAAGGACGAGGGGAAGACGACATGGCAACCGACTATGACGCACCACGGCGCAGTGAAACCGACGAAGTGTCGGAGGACTCGCTCGAGGAGCTGAAGGCTCGTCGCAACGAGGCCGCGTCCGCCGTCGTGGATATCGACGAATCCGATACCGCGGAGTCGTTCGAGCTTCCTGGCGCGGATCTTTCGGAGGAGGTGCTCTCGGTTCGGGTCATCCCGAAGCAGGCCGACGAGTTCACCTGCTCCAGCTGCTTCCTGGTGCACCACCGCAGCCGGCTCGCCAGCGAAGCTAGCGGGCAGCTGATTTGTATGGACTGCGCGGCCTGATCCAGGTCGTTCAGCCCGCAGGAGTATCCGTCAGCCCGCGCTCGGTTCGCCGAGCGCGGCAAGGGGATTCGTTCGGCTCGAGCACGGCGCTGACCAGTCTCAGTTACGGGGCTGACCAGCGTTTTTGACGCCGAGCGCTTCCAGGATTCGATCGGGCCGACGCGTACTGACCAACCAGTACGGTGTCGGGTCGTCCGGATCGTCGAGCACGAGCAACAACATCGGGCCGACCCAGGCCCGATGCTGAACGTACGCGGCGGGATCGAGTTGCCGGCCCAGCGCCGCGCTTTTCGCGCTGGTGGGCACTCCCGCGGCGCGCGCCACGAAGGTGGCGGGCAGATGCGCGGTATCGATGCGCAGTTCCGGCGTGCCATCCGCGTCGCGGGCCACCTCCACCCGATGCCGGGACATCCACAGCAGCACCCACACGGGAATCGGGAACAGCAGGACGTAGGGCAACCAGGCCCGCACACCCGGTGCGCCCATGTGGATTTCGGCTGCCAGCAGTCCGGTGACTGCCAAACCTACGGGCCACCACCACAGTGGCACCCAGAGGCGCTCGGAGTAGAGGGGCGTGGTCTGCTGCTGAGGTTCCATGGTCACCTGAGGGGGCTGGTCGGACACGACATCAGACTAGGTCAATGGCTGCGGGGGTGAACGCGTAGGCTCGGCCGACGTGACCGGTATTCCTCCAATTCCCCTGCTGCGGCTCGATCCCGCGATGCCTGTACCCACGCGCGCCCACGAGGGCGACGCCGGGGTGGATCTGTGTACCACCGAGGACGTCATCATCGAACCGGGGGAGCGGGTGCTGGTTGGTACCGGCATCGCGGTGGCCCTCCCGATCGGAACGGTCGGTCTCATCCATCCCAGGTCCGGCCTGGCCGCGAAGACCGGCCTGTCTGTCGTCAACACCCCCGGCACGGTTGATGCCGGCTATCGGGGCGAGATCAAGGTGTGCCTGATCAATCACGATCTGCGCACTCCCATCGAGCTCCGCCGCGGTGACCGCATCGCCCAGCTGCTGGTGCAGCGGGTGGAGCTGGTCGACTTCGTCGAGGTGGACAATCTCGACGAAACCCAGCGTGGCGCTGGAGGATACGGATCCAGTGGTGGGCACGCCAGCCTGGTGGCCGGCAAGGAGGCATGACGATGTTCGGACGCAAGAAGCGCAACGGTGAGTCCGGCGACGCCGCCGCACCGTACGACGACGAATACACCGAGTACGACGAATACGACGACGAAGCGGACGAGTACGAGGAGGAGGCCGAATACGAGGCCGCCGCCGTGTACGACGACTCCGATGAGGATACCGGCGAATTCCCCGTGGTCGCGGGCGAGCGCACCGGCCCGTACAACTACGAGGACGTCGTCGATCAGATCGAGAGCATCGGCGAGCAGCGCCTGGATCTGGGTTCGGTCATCGTGCCGGTCCCGCCGGGCGGGCAGCTGCAGGTCGAGATGACGCCGGAGGGTGCGCCGCAGGCGGTGCATCTGGCCACCGAGCACGGCCGCATCACGGTCGCCGCGTATGCCGCGCCCAAGTCGCCGGGCCAATGGCGTTCGGTCGCAGCGGATTTGGCGGAGACGCTGCGCAAGGACGGTGCCCAGGTCTCGGTGCAGAAGGGTCCGTGGGGCCGGGAACTGCACGCCGTCACCGAGGGCGCGGATCTGCGTTTCATCGGCGTGGACGGGTACCGCTGGATGGTCCGCCTGGTGGCGGCCGGCCCCAGTGGCGCCGCCACCGACGGCACCGCCCTGGTGGCCGCGGCCCGTGCCATCCTCGGTGAGACCGTGGTCCGCCGCGGAGACGAGCCGCTACCGGTGCGGGAACCCCTTCCGGTGGTCCTACCCCAGGAGCTCGCCGATCAGCTCGCAGCGGCTCATCAGCAGCAGCTGGATGCCCAGCAGCAGGCGGTGGCCGCGCAGCTGGCCGCCATGCAGGGCGGACCGCAGCCGATCCAGGCTCCGGACGGCGAACCGCGTCGCGGCGCGGAGGGTTCCGCGATGCAGCAGCTGGGTCTGAACTAGCCGCCGGGCTCGCCACCGCAATAACGACGAACGACCTTCGCGCCGCCCGCTTTTCCGCGGGGTGCGGAGGTCGTTTGCTGTCTGCGAGTTTCGAGGCTCTTGTCTGCGCGATTCAGGCAAGGAGATTTGCGACGCGGAGATTCGAGCTGCGGACATTCGCGGCGCGGTGATCCGAGCGTGCGTATGTCTCAGGGTGTGGCGATGCGCCGGGCGAACAGTGCCCGAATGCCGCGCTCGCCCAGAATCGCCGGATCGGCGCCCAGTTCGTCGAGCGTGATGCGGTGCAGTTCACCGTGCGGGATGAGCTCGGCCCACTGCTCGGCCACCGCGAAGGGATGCACCGGATCGTCGATCGCGCCGACGACCGACACCGGCACTGTGACCGTCGTCAAGAATTCGGCCTCGGGCCAGGCGTACGCGGCGGTCTCCTCCAGCGCCGCGGGCAGCTGCGGCCACTGCGACCGCCAGGAGCGGGTGAGCGCCTCGGCCAGCCAGGCCGGGCTCGAGGCCCGCATACGGTCGATCATGGCGTCGATGCCGTCCGCCCGCAGCTGCGCCGCCGTCGCCGCGGCGCTGAGCGCCGCCGGGCAGCCGGTGGTGTCGGCCCCGGTCCAGGCGGGGAGCGCGGCCACCACGCCGAACACGGAATCGGGATGCCGCGCCGCCCAATCCACGGCAACGGCCGCACCGAGCGAAATACCGGCAATGAGCACCGGCCCGGATCGCGCGGCGGCATCGAGCGCCGCCTGATAGCTCGCAATGACCCGCTGCGGGTCCGGGTCCACCGCGTGCAGCGGCAGATCCATTGCGGCGCAAGCGGTTCCGAAGGCCCGTGCGGCGAAGTGCGCATCGGAGCCGGTTCCAGGCAGGGCGACGGCGACCGCCGGATGTGAGAGATCTGGCACCCGCCGAGCGTACTGGGACGGGCGCGCGTGGCGAGTACACCCCGTCACCTCTACAGTGGCGGTGTGTACGCCGCGCCCGAGTGGGAAACCTACGAGGTATGCGGAGAGAAGAACGACGTGAGACCCACGCCGTATGGCTCTACAGGAGAGCGTGCGAGATGCCATCCTCGGGTGGGAAGGAAGCCCCGTCAGGCTATTTCCGGCGATTGAGCCGGCGCCTGACGGAGGATCTGGATCGTTTGGATGCCGAGGAGCTCGCCGAGACGTCGGAGGCGTCGGGCGCGTGTGCGGCATCGCAGTGTCGCCGAGGTGAGGAAGTCACCATGCTCGGCCGCCTGCGCAGCGTCGAGGCCTGCCCCAAATCGGCGGGCGCCGAGGTGGAGGCGGAGTTCTTCGACGGCACCGACAGTGTGGCGCTGGTCTTCATCGGCAGGCGGCGCATCCCCGGAATCGAGCCGGGTCGTCGTATTCTGGTCCGCGGCCGCGTCGGTGAACGTGATGGCGGCAAGGTCATCTACAACCCCTACTACGAACTGCGTGAGAACTCCTGACTCCTATGCCGATACCCAGCAGCAATGACGACGGCCGCATATCCGATGGCACCTACGGCACGTCCCCCGGCGAGCTGGAACACGCCTTCGAGGCGGAGTTGGCCGACCGTGAGGACGAACTCGCGCACGCCTTCGCCGATGAGGTGGAACAGGAGCGGGAAGAGGAGATCGAGCAGACCCTGCTCGAGCAGCTGGGCGGCTTCAGCGGCCTGATCTACTCCTCGCTGCCGGTGCTGGTGTTCGTGCCGGTGAATTCGCTGCGCGGGCTCACCACCGCCATCTGGGCGGCCCTGGGCGTGGCGACCGCCATCCTGATCTGGCGTCTGGTCAAGCGCGGCCCGATCCAACCGGCCATCTCCGGATTTCTCGGTGTGGGCGTATGCGCGCTCATCGCCTATCGGATGGGTGAGGCCAAGGGTTTCTTCCTGTTCGGCATCTACGCGAGCCTGATCTACGGCGGAGCGTTCCTGATTTCGCTGCTGGTGCGCTGGCCGCTGGCGGGTGTCATCTGGGGTGTGCTGAACGGGCACGGCACCGAGTGGCGTTCCGATCGCCGCGCCATGCGCCTCTACGATCTGGCCACCGCGGTGTGGGCGATCGTGTTCGTGGCCCGCTATCTGGTGCAGAACCACCTCTACGACTCCAACAGCACCGGCCTGCTGGCGGTGGCGCGCCTGGCCATGGGCTGGCCGCTGACCGCCGTCGCGCTGGTGGTCACGGTGTGGGCGGTGCGCAAGGCGGGCCATATGCCCGCCGCGAAGGCCACCGAGGCTGCTCCGAACTGAGTCTTGCCCATGTAGGCGCCGAGTCATCTCGGCGCCTTGTCGCGTCGATATCTCGGCGCCTTATCGCGTCAAACTGCCCTCGTGTAAACACCTTCGGGATGATTCGGGGGTGACAGGGGGTGGCCACCCCACCCCTGGGGTACCTATTTCGGCGGCTCCGATCCACGCACGATCGTTGTATAGCGAACGGCGAAAGGATCTCGAGTTGATTACCGACGGCAAGGCAGTGGCATCGCAGGACCGTGGCGAGGGGCTCGGCGCGGCGGTGCAGACAACGGCCGCGCGCCGGCATTCGGCGGGGCGGGGAACCAAGGGCAGTACCGCGGCGACGTCGGAATCCCGGCGTGCGGCAGCGGAACTCGAGAAATTGATCGCCCCGGCGGCGGCGGGCGACCGGGCGGCGGTGACGGAGATTCTCCGGATCGTCTACCCGCTGGTGCGGCGCTACTGCGCCGCGCGCATCGGTGGCGCGGGCCATCTGCATGTGACGGCCGATGATGTGGCACAGGAAGTGTGCCTGGCCACCGTGCAGGCCATTCCGCGCTACCGGGATCAGGGCAAGTCGTTCCTGGCGTTCGTGTACGGCATCTCTGCCAACAAGGTCGCCGATGCCTTCCGCCGGGCGCAGCTGCATCCGGCCTATCCGGTCGCGGAATTCCCGGACGCCACCGATACCGAGGCCGGACCGGAGGAGCGGGCGCTGCAGTCCGAAACCCGTGCCGCCACCAGGGAACTCATGAAGGTGCTGGCGCCCACCCATCGCGAGGTGCTGGTCATGCGCATCGTGCTGGGCTGGACGGCCGCGGAGACCGCCGAGGCCCTCGGGACCAGTCCGGGCGTGGTGCGGGTGATGCAGCACCGCGCCCTCAACAAGCTGCGCGCCGAACTCCGGTCGGCGTCGTAGTGCGGGGTGGCCGCCCGCATCGGCCTTATCAGGCGGTTGTGCCGACCGGGTTGCCGAAACCGTTGACGCCGAGGGCTTTCCGAAGATCGTCCTCGGCTTCGACGGAGGCGACGAACAGCAGTTCGTCGGAACCCTCCAGTGGATCGTCCGGCTGCGGCACGATGACTCGCCCGCCGCGCAGAATGGTCACCAGCGCCGCATCGCGCGGCAGCTTCAGCATGCGAACGGCCTTGCCCGCCAAGGGCGTATCGGTCGGCAGCGTGATCTCCACCAGATTGGCCTGGCCCTGACGCAACGTCATGAGCCGCACCAGATCTCCGACGGAGACCGCCTCCTCGACGAGCGAGGCCAGCAGGCGCGGCGTCGAGACGGCGACGTCCACACCCCACGAGGTGTCGAAGAGCCATTCGTTGCGCGGATCGTTGACTCGCGCGACCACCCGGCCCACGCCGAATTCGGTCTTGGCGAGCAGGGCGAACACCAGATTCACCTTGTCGTCGCCGGTGGCGGCGATGACCACGTCATAGGTTTCCAGCCCGGCCTCCTCGAGCGTCTCCAGCTCGCAGGCATCGGCGTGCACCCACACCGCGGCGGGCGCGCTGACCGGGTCGATATGGTCGAGGCGGCGTTCCAGCAGCATGATCTGGTGCCCGCCGCGCAATAGCTCCTGTGCGATGGATCGGCCGACGGCGCCGGCGCCCGCAATGGCTACCTTCATGATCAGTCCTCGCTCGCGGGGGGATTTCCAGCCAAGGCGACCGCTTCGCCGACGGTGCCCGAGGTGGCCGCGATGTACACCGTGTCGTCGGCCTGCATCAGCGTCTTCGCGTTCGGCAGTACGCCCTGGCCGAACCGGATGAGGAAGGCGACGCGGGCGCCGATGGTGCTCTCCAGCGAGTGCACGGTGCGTCCGTACCACTCTTCGTGCAGTGCGAGTTCGGTGACCGCGACGGTGCCGGTGGGGTCGCGCCAGGTGGTGGTGGACTGATCGGCCACCAGCGCGCGCAGGAACCGGTCGGTGGTCCACGGCACGGTGGCGATGGTCGGAATGCCCAGGCGCTCGTACACGGCGGCGCGCTTGGCGTCGTAGATACGGGCGACCACGCGGTCGATGCCGAAGGTCTCCCGCGCCACCCGCGCGGAGATGATGTTGGAGTTGTCGCCGGAGGAGACGGCCGCGAAGGCCTCCGCCCGTTCGATTCCCGCGCGGGTCAATACATCCCGGTCGAATCCGACGCCGGTAATGCACAACCCGGGGAAGTCACGGCCCAGCCGGAGGAAGGCGCTCGAATTCTGATCGATCACCGCGACGTCGTGGCCGATGCGGACCAGGGCGCGAGCCAGCGAGGATCCGACTCGCCCACACCCCATGATCACTACGTACACCCTGCGAACCCCATTCCCGAAAACCGTGGTGTGCGGTCTGGTTGCCTGCTTGTCGAAATCACAGCCGGTTGGCAACCGTACCGTTCGAGTTTTTCCGAGGCACTTTCCCCCTCTGGTCGGTATTCAAACCGGAATCGGAAAAAGCCCACACTGCGCAGCAGGGGAAACTCACCGTGTTCAGGGGCCACACTACGGTCCCGGACCGGAACCTGCCGCGCCGTGGACGCGGCGGGGTCCGCGCTCCCTTATGCTCACCAAAGTGTCGAAGTTGACGACGGCCGCCAAACGCATGCTGGTTGGCCGCCCATTCCGTAGTGATTCCCTGGGCCATACGCTGCTGCCCAAACGGATCGCACTCCCGGTCTTCGCCTCCGATGCTTTGTCATCGGTGGCTTACGCACCCGAGGAAATCTTTCTGGTGCTGTCGGTGGCCGGGCTCTCGGCGTACACGTATGCGCCGTGGGTCGGGTTGGTGGTCGCTTTGGTGATGGCCGTTGTGGTCGCCAGCTACCGGCAGAATGTGCACGCCTATCCCTCCGGCGGCGGTGATTACGAAGTCGCCACCAAGAACCTCGGCCCGACCGCGGGACTGACCGTCGGCAGTGCGCTGCTGGTGGATTATGTGCTCACCGTGGCGGTATCGATTTCCTCGGCGGCCTCCAATATCGGTTCGGCGGTGCCGTTCGTCTCGACGCACAAGGTGTTGTTCGCGGTCGCGGCGATCGTGATCCTCACCGCTATGAATCTGCGCGGTGTGCGGGAGTCGGGCACGATGTTCGCGATTCCCGTCTACGCCTTCATGATCGGCATGTTCGTCATGCTGGTCTGGGGGTTCACCCGGATCGGGATCCTCGGCCAGGACGTGCACGCGGAGTCCTACGGGTTCGGCCTCAAGGCCGAGGAATCGCATCTGCTGGGAGTTCCGCTCGTCTTCCTCATCGCCCGTGCCTTCTCGTCCGGTTGTGCCGCGCTGACGGGTGTGGAGGCCATCAGCAATGGTGTTCCGGCGTTCCGGAAGCCCAAGTCGCGCAATGCCGCGACCACGCTGCTGCTGCTGGGCAGCATTGCGATCACCATGTTCATGGGCATGATCGTGCTCACCCAGAAGGTCGGCGTCGTTTACGCGCAGCGCACCGACGATCTCACCGGCGCACCGGCCGGCTATGAGCAGAAGACATTGGTCGCGCAGCTGGCGGGCGCGGTGTTCCACGGCTTCCCGGCCGGGTTCTACTTCATCACCACCGTCACCGCCCTCATCCTGGTGCTGGCCGCGAACACGGCGTTCAACGGTTTCCCGGTGCTGGGCTCGATCCTGGCGCAGGACCGCTACCTGCCGCGCCAGCTGCACACGCGCGGTGATCGGCTGGCCTTCAGCAACGGCATCATTTTCCTGGCCGGCGCGGCCATCGCGTTCGTGGTGCTGTTCGGCGCCGAGGTGACCCGTCTGATCCAGCTCTACATCGTCGGCGTCTTCGTCTCGTTCGTGCTCAGTCAGACCGGCATGCTGCGGCACTGGACGCGGCTGCTGCGCACCGAGACCGATCCGGCACAGCGCGCGCGCATGAAGCGGTCCCGGGTGATCAATGCGATCGGCCTGAGCATGACCGCGGCCGTGCTGATGATCGTGCTCGTCACCAAGTTCCTGGCGGGCGCCTGGATCGCGATTGTCACCATGGCCGCCATCTTCGGCATCATGAAGCTCATTCGCCGCCACTACGACACCGTGTCCAGAGAGCTGGACGAGACCGAATGGGACGGTGTGCTGCCCAGTCGCACGCACTCCATCGTGCTGGTGTCGAAATTGCATCTACCGACCAAGCGGGCCATCGCGTATGCCCGCGCCACACGACCCGACACCATCGAGGCCATTACCGTGAACGTCGACGAACCAGACACCCGGGCGTTGGTGCGGGAATGGGAGCGCAGCGACATTTCGGTGCCGCTCAAGGTGATCGAATCCCCCTACCGTGAAATCACCAAGCCGGTGGTCGATTACGTGAAGCGCGTCCGCAAGGATTCCCCGCGCGATGTGGTGACCGTGTTCATCCCCGAATACGTGGTCGGCCACTGGTGGGAACAGTTGCTGCACAACCAGAGTGCGCTGCGCCTCAAGGGCCGCCTGCTGTTCGAGCCGGGTGTCATGGTGACCTCCGTGCCGTGGCAGCTGAGCTCCTCCGCCAAGGCCCGTGCGGGCCGTGAAGTCAATGCGCCCGGTTCGGTGCGGCGTGGTTTCGGAGACGAGTCATGAGCAGTGGCGAGAATTGGCGCGGTGCGGTGTACGAGGTGCGTCTCGGCCCGCCCGGACACGGTGGTTTCTGTGTGGCCCGGCACGAGGGCCGGGTGCTGTTCGTGCGGCACGGGCTGCCGGGGGAGCTGGTACGCGCTCAGGTGACAGAGGATCGCGGCGGTTCGTTCTGCCGCGCCGATGCCATCGAGATCCTGGAGCCTTCGGTCGATCGAGTCGATCCGACGTGCCCGGTGTCCGGACCCGGTGGCGCGGGTTGCTGTGATTTCTCGCATGCCACACCGGAAGCGCAGCGTGCGCTGAAGGCGTCCGTGGTCTCCGAGCAGCTGCGCCGTCTTGCCGATTGGGAGACGGATTTCGAGGTCGAGGTCATTCCGATTCCGCCGCGCGGCACGGCGCCGCGACGGGTGGGACGCAGCGGTATCGCTACCGGCGGTGTGCGCGGCATTGCGGCCGGGCGGGTGCGCAGCGCCGCGGCGGGCCGCGTGTCTGGCACCGCGGCGGGCCGCGTGTCTGGCGCCGCGGCGGGCCGCGTGTCTGGCGCTGCGGCGGGCCGCGTGTCTGGCGCTGCGGCGGGCCGGGTGTCCGGCAGTGCGGTGCATGACGAGGCGAACAGCCTCACGGTGAGTGACCTCGACGTGAATGGCATTGCGCCGCTGTCGGCTTCCGGCGGCTGGCGTTCGCGGGTGCGTCTGGTGGTCGATGCCGAGGGCCGCGCCGGTGTGCACGGCTACCGCAGTACCGATGTGATCACCGATCTGCGCTGCCCGCAGCCGATCGCCGGAGCCATGACCGGCATAGCCGATCGCACCTGGACTCCCGGCGCGGATCTTGTTGTCGCCGTGGACGGTGACGGCGTGCGGCACATTGTCGAGCTGGCCCCCGCCGAGGTGCGGTCCGGTAGCCGCCCGGAGGCCCGCGATCGCCGCGGTGGCCGCAATTCCGCCGCGGCCCGCCGTGCGGCCGCCAGCCGTGCCCGCACGGAGCGCGTGATCGAGGGCAGCGGCGTGGCCGTGCAGTATGTCGCGGGCCGTCGCTGGGAGGTCTCGGCCACCGGGTTCTGGCAGCCGCATTCCGGTGCGGCGCAGATGTATTCGGATGTGGTGGCGGACTGGTCCGATGCCGCGCCGGGCACGCTGGGCTGGGATCTCTACTGCGGTGTCGGCGTCTTCGCCGCACGCCTGGCCGATCAGGTCGGTGCGGACGGCGCCGTGCACGGTGTGGAGTCCGCGCGTTCCGCGGTCGAGGAGGGCGAATCCGCCCTGCGTGATCTGCCGTGGGTGCAGTTGCAGGCCGAGCGGGTCGAGCGCTGGATTGTCGAACAGCCCGACACCGCACCGGATGTGGTGGTGCTGGATCCGCCGCGCGCGGGTGCGGGCAAGGATGTCATCGCCGCTCTCGGTGAACGCGGGCCGCGCCGGATCGTCCACATCGGTTGTGATCCAGCCGCTTTCGCCCGTGATCTAGGTCTCTACCGCAATGCCGGGTACAAGCCCGGCGGCCTGCGGGTATTCGATGCCTTCCCGGCCACCCACCACATCGAATGCGTGGCTCTGCTCGAGCGCTGAGCCGAATCGCGGTGCGGGAGTGCCGCTCTCCGCCGGCCCGCTGGAAACGGGCTGTGCGGCGGCCGATTCGGGGCATCGGTCAAGATGAGGATCATGACTACGCTGTCGGATCCGACGCTTTCGGCGGTGCTGGAACTCATCTACGCAGATCAGTCCAAGTTCCACTCGCTGGAGGGGCTGCTGCTGAGTGTGGATCTCAAGCGCCCCGAGTACACGGCGGCGATGTGGGTGAATGCCGAAAGCTATTGGGGCAGGCTGGTCACCCCGGTGTACGGCGCGCGCCTGGCCGCACTGGCCGGGAGCGCGGAGGCGGATCAGGCGCTGTTGAATCTGGCCGAACTCACCGCGCAGAAGTTCCTGCGCGGTGAGTCCACCGAGCGCAAGCAATTACCGCCCTGGCTCCCCGGCTTCCGCGCGGCCCTGCTGACCGACGGCTACCAACTCCGCATCGAGCGCAGCGGCGACCAGCCGGGCGAGGCAGTGATCCGCTGCCGCCTCAGACCCACCCACCGCCTGCCCCTGCAGCTGGCCGAGCAGATCGCCCTGATCGAAACCGAACTCGAACTCCGCGGCCAGCACACCCCGCTGGACCACCTCCAGCAGGCCACCCGCTGCTACTCCCGCCGCGACTACGCCGCCTGCGAGGAACACCTCCGCGCCACCCTCGACCACCTGACGGCCTACGCGGTGGGCACCCCAGAGCCGGACAGCACCAAAAACGTCCGCCACCTCGTAGACACCTCCCGGCTCACCGTCCGCGACGGCACCCGCCTACTCCGCGACCTCCGCATCATGACCGCCACCAACCCCCACCCGCACCGCACCCGAGCCGACGCCACCCGCTTCCGCATCCAACTCACCGCCACCCGCGCGAAAACCCTGCTCTCCCACATCGAATTCTGAAGCAGCGCAACAGCATCAATCTGAGCCCGGAGCCAAGACACTCCGCCCCGGCTCTTCGCCCCGTCATCCCGGCGTGCTTGTGGCCGGGATCCACCAGCGGAGGGAGATTCCGGCCAAAACCATGCCGGGACGGCGGGGGAACTCATGCCGGGATGGCGCTGCGCAGCTCTGTGTGTGCTCAGGCGTCGGCACTGAGGCTGGGCTCAGCCCAGGAGCCAGGTCACCCGGATCGTGGCGGACAGTTCGCTTTCCCCGAGTTCCATCGGCACCGGGGGTGCGCCGCCCATATCGCTCTTGGCGGCGGCGAAGGCTATGCGGGGCATGGGTGTTGAGGATCCGGAGGTGTTCTCGGTGATTTCCAGGACCGGGCCGAGGGTGCGGCCCGCGCGGGTGGCGTACTGCTCGGCCTTGGCGAGGGCGTGATCCCAGGCGGCGTCGCGGGCGCGAGTGAGCAGGCTCTCGGGATCGCTGACGGTGAGTGCCAGCCCGCCGAGCCGCACATCGTCGCCACCGGCTTCGACGGCATGCGCGATGATCGCGGCCGGACCACCGTCCGCGGTGCCCTTCGCCGCTCCCGACGGTGTGGCGATATCGCGCAGCGTCACCGTCAGCGAGGTGCTCGCCACATATCCGACGATCTGTTCCCGATTGCCTTCCGTCCATACGGTTTCCGTGCGCACCGACAGCCCGCTGGTCGAGATGTGCCGCCCGGGTACCCCGTCGCCGCGCAGTGACCCGATGAGCGCGTCCGCGCGCTCGCCGGCTTTCGCGTACGCGGTCGCGACACTGTCGGCCTTGGTCTCGATCGACATGGTCACCCGCATGAGATCGGGTGTGCCGCTCGCGCTCCCGGCGCCGAACGTCGTAATGGTGCCGGAATCGATGGCAGTGCTGGTCACGGCGTCCTCCTCGATCGGTGCCAGGGCACCCCGATGCTACCGACGCCCGACACACCGAACGCCGCGCCGCGCGGTCACTCCGGCGGGGCTAAACCCCGCCGTGTGCGGCCAGCGCTCGCACCGCGGCATCGGCCTGCGCGTACGCCGCCGTCGCGAGCCGTTCCAGCAGCGCCAGCTTCACCTCGGGCGCCTGACCGGTGAGCTGATCGAATTTGTCCGGCGGCAGCACCGCGAGCCGCACGGTTGTCTCGGCATAGATGTCATTGCTGAACTGCACCCCGGTCAGCAGCGAGATCTCACCGAACGACATGCCCGGTGACAATGAGATCAACCGGTGCCGCCGACCGTCGCGATCCTCGAATGTCACGCGCACTCGCCCATCGAGGATCAGGAAAAGTCCGGCGCGCGGACTGTCGCGCGCCACGATGCGCTCCCCACGCGCGACGGTCCGGATCTCGAATTCCTTTGCCAGCCGCTGCCTTTCATCATCGGGCAGATCGGCGATGGCCGGATGCTGTTCCACTCGCAGCGCCGCCGCGGGCGTGCAGTCCTCCGGCCGGTACCGGTCGACAATGAGCTGCTCACACCATTCGGTGGCGCTGTCCCGGTCCGCGAACACCCGCCCGCGCGGGTCCTCGGGATCCAGGCTCGAGGTCATATGCCCGAGCTTCGCCTCCGGATCGACCAGTGCGACACGGCATCCGGCGGCGGCCAGTTCGGCTTGCAGATCATCGATCATGCGCACCGCGATCTCGCTCACATCGGCCACTTCACGCAGATCCAGCACCAGCGCCTCCAGCTGCCCGGAGGTTTCCTCCACGGCCCGCACCGTGGATTCCGCACCCGCGAACAGCAGATCGCCGTGCAGTTCGAAGATGCGGGCGCGGTCGCCCCACTCCCGCAGTACCGCAAGCTCATCCGCGTCCCGGCGCAGTCTCGAGGGTGCCTCGGCCACCGAGTACGCGGTCCGAATGGCGGTGTGCGCGGCGCGTGTCACATGCAGGAAGTGCAGGCCCAATCGGTGTGAGAGTTCCCGGCAGGCCTTCACCCCGCGCACGCTGCTCCCGTGTGCGTCGAGCCGCGGCGAGTACACCGCGATACCGATCTGCCCGGGCAGCACGGCCAGGATGCCGCCGCCCACACCGCTTTTCGCGGGCAGTCCGACGGTGGTCACCCAGTCGCCCGCCGCGTCGTACATGCCGCAGGTGGTCATGACGCTGAGTACCTGCTCGACCAGCGGTCCGGTGAGCGCGCGTTCGTGCGTGAGCGGATTCACGCCGTTGTTCGCCAGGGTGGCGGCCATCATGGCGAGGTCGCGGCAGGTGACATCGATGGAGCACTGCCGGAAATACCGGTCCACGGCTTCTTCCGGATCACCGTCGATGATGTTCGCGCCGCGCAGCAGATATCCGATGGCGCGATTGCGGAATCCGGTGCGCGCCTCGGAGGCGTAGACATCCTCGTTGAGTTTCAGTTCGCGCCCGGCGAATCGGCTGTAGCTGCGACGTATCCGGGCAAACCGGTCGGCCGCATCACGGCCTTCGATCAATCCGGCCGCGGCAATGGCGCCGGCATTGATCATCGGATTGCGCGGCCGCTGTGTCTTGGGGTCCAGACTGATTTCGTAGAACGGTTCCCCGGTGGGTTCCACATCGATGCGCTCGGCCATCGCTGCGGTTCCGTGATCGGCGAGTGCCAGTGCGTAGGTGAACGGTTTCGAAATCGACTGAATTGTGAAGGAGGTGTCCAGATCTCCGCTGCCGTACACCTGCCCGTCGGCCGTGGCCAGGCAGATGCCGAACGAATCCGGTTGTACCGCTGCCAGTTCCGGGATGTAATCGGCCAGCTCTCCGGAGGTGTCGGCGCGGCACAACTCGTATACTTCGTCGATGATGCGAGCCACCACGCCGTGACCGGTCTGCGGCGACTCGCCGTTGGCCGAAATTGGGGGGACCACGGGCCCACTGTATCCGCGTAATGTGTGTGGAGCCTCACATTCCCTGCGGATGTCGCAGGTGACAATTAGTTCCTGGGGTCGGGGGCCGCTGCAGGCTCCGTAGACTGTTGCAATCACAGGAGATATCCGGAGGGAGCAATAGCCGTGGGAGTGCTTTCCCGGGTCGACATGCCCGAGGATCTGCGTCGGTTGTCGATACCGGAGCTACGCGAGCTGGCGGAGGAAATTCGCGAGTTCCTGGTGCGAAAGGTCGCCGTTACCGGCGGGCACCTGGGCCCGAACCTCGGTGTCGTGGAGCTGACCATCGCGCTGCACCGGATCTTCGATTCGCCGACCGACCCGATCATCTTCGATACCGGGCACCAGTCGTACGTGCACAAGATTCTGACCGGCCGCAAGGACGGGTTCGACACGCTGCGCAAGAACGGCGGCCTATCGGGCTATCCGTGCCGCGCCGAGAGCGTGCACGACTGGGTGGAGTCCTCGCATGCGTCGGCCTCGCTGTCGTATGCGGACGGACTGGCCAAGGCGTTCGCGCTGACCCGGCAGAAGCGGCATGTCGTCGCGGTTGTCGGTGACGGCGCGCTGACCGGCGGTATGTGCTGGGAGGCGTTGAACAATATCGCCGCCGGCCAGGAGCGCTCGGTCATCGTGGTGGTCAATGACAATGGCCGCTCGTATGCGCCCACCATCGGCGGTCTCGCCGAGACGCTGGCCGGACTGCGCATGCAGCCCGCCTACGAGCAGGCGCTGGACGCCACCAAGCGCATCGTGCAGTCCATTCCGCGCGTGGGGGATTCGGCCTATTCGATGCTGCACGCCCTGAAGACGGGCATCAAGGACGCGGTCGCGCCGCAGGAGCTGTTCGGCGATCTGGGCCTGAAGTACGTGGGCCCGGTCGACGGTCACGACACCGTCGCGGTCGAGGCTGCGCTGCGGCGCGCCAAGGACTTCGGCGGTCCGGTGGTGGTGCACGTGGTCACCCAGAAGGGCCGCGGCTACAAGCCGGCCGAGGACCATGTGGCCGACCAGATGCACGCCATCAACCGCATCGACCCGGAAACGGGTGAGCCGGTGGGTGCTTCGACCGCGCCGAGCTGGACCTCGATCTTCTCCAAGGAGTTGATCGAACAGGCCGAGCGGCGTGACGACATTGTCGCCATCACCGCCGCCATGCCGGGTCCGACCGGATTGTCGGCGTTCGGAAAACGCTTCCCGGAGCGCATGTTCGACGTCGGCATCGCCGAACAGCACGCCATGACCTCCGCGGCCGGTATGGCGCTGGGCGGTCTGCATCCGGTGGTGGCCATCTACTCCACCTTCCTCAACCGCGCGTTCGATCAGCTGCTCATGGATGTGGCGCTGCTCAAGCTGCCGGTGACCCTGGTGCTCGATCGCGCCGGTGTCACCGGTGACGACGGCGCCAGCCACAACGGCATGTGGGACCTGTCGGTGCTCGGCATCGTGCCCGGTATCCGGGTGGCGGCCCCGCGTGATGCGGCGACGCTGCGCGAGGAGCTGGGGGAGGCCCTGCGCATCAGCGACGGGCCCACGGCCGTGCGCTTCTCCAAGGGCAGTGTCGCCGAAGATATTTCCGCGGTCGAGCGCTTCGACGGCGTGGATGTGCTGCGCCTGCCCGAATCCGGTGACGCCGCCGCGCAATCGGTGCGCGCCGATGTCCTGCTGGTCGCGGTCGGCGCTTTCGCGGACCTCGCCCTGAAGGTCGCGGATGTGCTGGAGGCGGAGGGTGTTTCGGTCACCGTCATCGATCCGCGCTGGGTGCTCCCGGTCTCGGACGCGGTGGTGAAACTGGCCGAGAACTACCGGCTCGTGGTCACCCTCGAGGACAGCGGCCTGCACGGCGGCATCGGCTGTACGGTCTCGGCGCGCCTGCGTGAGGCCGGGCTCGATGTGCCGACGCGGGATATCGGTGTGCCGCAGCGCTTCCTGGACCATGCCACGCGGGGCCAGGTGCTGCAGGAACTCGGTCTCACCCCGGCCGATGTGGCACAGCGCATCGGCGGCTGGCTGAGCGGAAGCGCACAGCAGGCGGTCGAGGAGCAGGTGCCCGGGACGGGCCTGCGGTTGGCCGAGGTTGCCGAGCAGGCGACCGCGGTGGAACTCGAACAGGACAGGGTACTGGCGGAATAGGCGGCCCGGCGCGGCTTTTCAGGGATTGGGATCGAGCGTAGGCAGCGCTGAGCTTCTCGCGTACATTCTGTAACCGGTTGCAGTTTTTCCGGTCAGGAGTTCGCATGTCGCCAGAGTTCGTGCTCGTCGAGAAGCCGCGCCCAGGTATCGCACTGGTCACCCTCAACCGCCCCGAGCGGATGAATGCCATGGCCTTCGATGTCATGGTGCCGCTGCGCGAAACCCTGGAGGCGGTCGCCGCCGACAATGACGTGCGCGTCGTGGTGCTCACCGGCGCCGGCGACGGCTTCTGCTCGGGCGCGGATCTGACCCATGCGGGCCGCGTGCCCGGCGTGGAGGGCCTGACCAAGACCAGCGTCGCCCGCCGCTCCATGGAGCTGCTCAACAATGTGATGCTCACCATCCGCCGCATGCATCAGCCGGTGCTCAGCGCCATCAACGGCGCGGCCATCGGCGGCGGTTTCTGCCTGGCCGTCGGCACCGATCTCCGCATCGCCTCCGAGGACGCGTACTTCCGCGCCGCAGGCATAAACAATGGCCTGACCTCGGCCGAACTCGGCATCAGCTACCTGCTCCCGCGCGTGGTCGGCACCACCCGCGCCTTCGAGATCATGCTCACCGGCCGCGACGTGGATGCCACCGAAGCCGAACGCATAGGGCTGGTTTCGCGCGTCGTTCCCGGCGACAAACTTCTCGAGGCCGCCTACGACACGGCCGATCAGATCATCCGCTGGAGCCGCGTAGGCACCGAACTCACCAAGCGCATGCTCTGGAGTGGCATGGAAGCCGGCAGCTTCGAATCCCACATGCAGCACGAGGGCACCGCCCAGCTCTACGTCCGCCTGACCACCGAAAACTTCGACGAAGCAATCCGCGCCCGCAAAGACCGCCGCCCACCGGTCTTCGAAGACTGAAGAAGGCTCGCGCCGACCGAAGGAAGCCTCGTCGCCGATTGCCGCAGCCGCGTCTTGTCGCCGACTGCCGGAGACGTGCCCCACCCTCGTCTACTGTCGGGGACCGCTCCCGTCATCGTCGATCACGGGGGATGCACCCCCGTCATCGTCGATTGTCGGAGACCATCTCGTCATCCCGGCATGCTTTTGGCCGGGATCCACACGTGGGACTGATCAGCCGACCTCGATGGATCTCGGCCGAAAGCATGCCGGGGTTGGCGGGGTCGTGTGGCTCAGGCTTCTTTGTCGTCGGCCGGGAAGAGTGCATCGGCCAGTCGCGAGACGGCTAGTTCCCGCTGCCACGGTCTTGCTCCGCCCGCGGACAGGAAGTCGTCGATCAGGGCCGGGCCTTCGCCGTCCGTGACCGTGCGCGGCAGGCCGTCCCAGCACATGCGCCGCAGCAGGTCCGGCATCAGCAGGTTCTCTACAGGAACCGAAACTTCGCTGGAGAGCTCGCTCATGGCCGCGCGAGCGTGCTGCAATCGCGCGGCGGCGGCCGGATCCCGGCGTTCCCACCGGTTGACCGGCGGCGGGCCGTCGAACGGTTGCGTGAGCGGCGGCAGCTCGCTCTCGGGCAGGGCCCGGGCACGTTCGACCGCGCCCAGCCACTCGCGCGAGTAGCGCCGCTGCCGGGGCCCGCCGAACACCGGCAGCGCCCGCAGCTGGGCAATGGACTTGGGCTCGCTATTGGCCGCGGCCACGATCGCCGAATCGGGCAGAATGCGCGCCGGCGCCACATCGCGGAGCCGGGCCAGCCGGTCGCGGGTGGTCCACAGTTCGCGCACCACACCCAGCTGCCTGGTGCGTCGCAGCGTGTGGATGCCGGAGGTCCGCCGCCACCGATCCGATTTGGGCGCGGAGGGTTCGGCCAGCCGCACATGCTCGAATTCCTGTGCCGCCCAATCGGTCTTGCCCTGCTCCTCGAGCTCCTGCGCGACCGCGTCCCGCAGCTCCAGCAGCAGTTCCACATCGAGCGCCGCGTAGTTGAGCCATTCGTCGGGCAGCGGCCGGGTCGACCAGTCAGCGGCCCCGTGGCCCTTGCGTAGTTCGCGCCCGAGCAGCTTCTCCACCATGGCGGCGAGTCCGACCCGCTCGTACCCGGCCAGCCGCCCGCCCAGTTCGGTGTCGTACAGCCGCGCCGGGTACAGCCCGAGCTCCGCGAGCCCCGGCAGATCCTGATCGGCGGAGTGCAGCACCCATTCCAGATCATTGATCGCGTCGGCGAGCGGGGTGAGGTCACCGTCCACCGGAATCGGGTCGATGAGGAAGGAGCCGGCGCCCGCCCGCCGCAGCTGAATGAGATAGGCCCGATTCGAGTACCGGAAGCCGGAGGCGCGTTCCGCGTCCACCGCGAGCGGCCCGGTGCCGGCGGCGAGCAGCCGCGCGGCGTCCGTTATCGCGGCAGCACTGTCCAATACCGGCGGCACACCCTCCGCTGGCGCGAGCAACGGTACCGCGGCAGTGGCTTCGGGCTCTTCTGGTACGGACATGGTCTTGAACTCTACGGGTAGGACAGTGGCGATCCGCGTCACGTCGGATAAACAAACAAGGGCGACTCGGCGCCGGACTTTCGGGAATGCTAGTTGCCCGGCGCCGATTTCGTTGCAGTACAGAAGTTCTCGCGAGCCTAGTCGGAATCGATGTCGCCGCGCCGGGTATCCAGTCGGGTTACCCCCGCCGGCGGCAGCCCCGCGGCGTACGCGAGGACTTCGCAGAAGGCCTCCACATGCGGCCGCATAGCGGTATCGCCGACCGTCCACGAGGCCCGCAATTCGAGCTGATGCGCGCGCGGCGGCCCCGCGATATCCCCGTATCGCACCGAACTGGTCGAGGTGACGGTGCCGCCCAGCGCCGTGAACGGCGTCCGCGAATCGAGCGAGTCCACCAGCCAACTCCATGCCACCTCGGGTAGCAGCGGGTCGGCGGCGAGCGCGGAGTCGATATCGGCCTGGATATAGGCCACCAGCCGGAAGACGCCGTTCCAGGCCTCCTGCCCGTTCGGGTCGTGCAACAGGATCAGGCGGCCGAAGGCATCCCCGTCGGAATCGACCGGAACCACATTCGTGTCAGGGCGAGTGACTTCCGCTCCTAGTGCATAGGAGTAGGGAGCCAGGCGCTGTGGAGGGCGGATCGGAGCTAGCTCGATCCGGGGGTGCATTGTTGCGGTTCCCATCGCATCGACCGCGGCTCGGAACCTTGCGGGTTCTTCGGGCTCCGGGGTCGGTGCGGCGCCGTCGCGGAAGTCGAGCGGTGTCACGTATGAGGACGGTAGACCTCTCCGGCGCGGTGTAGTGGAAGGCGCGCCGCCCGCGGCCTTTACGATGAGCCGTGATGAGCACTCACTCCCGCCGCCAGCTGACCGATGCCCCCCTCCTCGTCGCCGCCACCGGTGGCGTCCCGCATCGTCGTCCGGTGTGGTTCATGCGCCAGGCAGGCCGTTCCCTGCCCGAGTACCGCGAACTGCGCGTCGGGGTCGGCATGCTGGAATCCTGTTTCAATCCGGAGCTGGTGTGCGAGATCACCATGCAGCCGGTCCGCCGCCACGACGTGGACGCGGCAATCCTGTTCTCCGACATCGTGGTTCCGCTCAAGGCAGCGGGCATCGACCTCGACATAGTCGCCGGCGTCGGCCCCGTCGTGGCCAACCCGATCCGCACCACCGCCGACGTGCACGCCCTCCCGCGCCTGCGCGCCGAGGAAGTCGGCGCGGTCACCGCCGGCATCGGCCTGCTGCTCGACGCACTGGACCGCACCCCCCTCATCGGCTTCGCCGGAGCCCCCTTCACCCTCGCCTCCTACCTGGTCGAGGGCGGGCCCAGCAAGAACCACGAGCGCACCAAGGCGATGATGCTCTCGGATCCCGAGACCTGGCATCAGCTGCTCGGGGTCCTGACCGACATCACCATCGAATTCCTGCAAGCGCAGATCGCCGCCGGAGTCGACGCGATCCAGCTCTTCGACTCCTGGGCCGGCGCCCTGACCCTCGCCCAATACCGCGAGTACGTCCTCCCGCACTCCGAACGAGTCTTCGCCGAAGTCGCCTCCGCCGCCATCCCACGCATCCACTTCGGCGTCGGCACCGGCGAACTGCTCGGCGCCATGGGTGAAGCCGGCGCCGACGTCGTAGGCGTCGACTGGCGCGTCCCACTCACCGACGCCGTCCGCCGCGTCGGCCCCGGAAAAGCGTTGCAGGGCAACCTGGATCCCGCCGTCCTGTTCGCCGGATCCGCCGCGGTCGAATCCGAGGTCCGGCGAATTGCGCACGAGGCCGACGAGGCAATTACATTGGGCGCCACCGGGCACATCTTCAATCTCGGGCACGGGGTGCTGCCGAATACGGATCCGGCGGTAATCACCGAAACGGTGAAGTTGATTCACAGCCTGCCCGCGCCGCTCTGAGTCGTCGCGGTTCGGGGGACAGAGAGACAAAAGAACAAGAGATAGAAGATGCCTGGACGAGAAGGAGAGAAAACGGCAAAAGAACAAGACGGAAAAGAGCAAGAGGTGCGAAAGAGGCTGGTCGGTCCGCCAGTCTGAATATTCTTATATCACAACATGATTCGCCTTTCCTGGCCTATGGTGCGGCGGTAGAATAGGGGTATGAATTCAGGGGGAGAATCCGCGAATACCGGCAGTGCCCGTGCACTGTCGGTGGCGGTCGATCACCTCCTGAACGCTTGCCTGGTTCCGTTGCAGGATGATGAATTCATTGCGGTGATGCGGGAAGTGGAAACGTGTAAACGCAAACTCGAAGCCGTGCAGACCCGGTTCGTGGTGGAGACCACCAGCCGTGGGTTGGCTCAGCGTGGTGGTGTCGCGTCTGCGAAGGTGTTCCTGCGTCAAACCCTGGGTATCTCCCGCGCTGATGCTGCGTCCCGGGTGAGTATCGCGGTGGAGACCGGGCCGCGCATCGTCTCGGGGGTGGAGTTGGAGCCGACCCTTGCGCATGTGGCTGCCGCGCATCGCGCGGGTGTGATCGGTGTGGATCATGTGCGTCGGATCATGACGGTGATGAACCGGTTGCCCGGCAGCCTCGACACGGACGTGCGTGAAGCCACCGAACTGCAGTTGACCGAGTTCGCCCCCACCGGTTACCCCGAAGGGTTGCCCGTCATGGGCGAAGTCCTGCTCGCAGGTCTGGATCCGGATGGTTCGTTGAGTTCCGATGCCGATCGTGAACGCATGCGCGGGTTGACGTTGGGTGCCGAGCGTGCGGATGGGATGTCGCCGTGGAACGGGGAGATCAACCGCAAGCTGCGGTCGGTCCTCGAGCCGGTGTTCGCCAAGCTCGCGCGCCCGGGTATGTGCAACCCGAAGGACCCGCAGAGTCCGTGGGTGTCGGACCACAAGCTCAGTTCGCAGGAGTTGGCGGCGTGTGTCGAGCGTGATATGCGTTCTCCGGCGCAGCGTAATCATGATGCGTTGCTGGCGTTTTTGCGGCCGGAGTTCGGTGGCCCGGCCAAGCTGGGTAAGCATCGGGGGTTGCCGGTGTCGGTGATCGTGACGATGAGTGTGGCCGATCTGGAAGCCGAAGCCGGTGTGGCCACGACCGCCTCGGGTGGGATCGTGTCGATCCCGGAAGCCTTGGAGTTGGCGGTGCAGTCGAACAAGTATCTGGCGGTGTTGAATCCGGTGGGATTGCCCCTGTATCTGGGTCGGGGTGAGCGGTCGGCGGATCTGGAGCACACCCGCAGTTCCTCGGGTATCGAGAGCGGCATCGCGGGTGAGTCCCGCTCGGGGAGCCCCGATCCCGGCGCTCGTTCCGCGAGCCCCGAGCCTGGTTCGCGGGCAGGCGGTTCCGGCCACGACCTGTGCTCGTTCGGCACCGCGTGTGAGTCCTGCTCGGCCACCCTCGACCGCGACTCCCACTCCTCGGGTATCGAGCGGTGCACCGAGTGTGAGTCTCGTTCGGGGAGCTTCGATCCCGGAGATCACGGTGCTCGTTGCGTCGGTGCCGAGCGTGTTTCGCGGGCCGGTGGTTCCGGCCACGACCTGTGCTCGTTCTGCGACGAAGGCGATTCCGTGTCGGCGGGGGTCAGCGCTGGTACTGGCCCTGCCGATCCCGAGTTCGGTACACGTCCGGCCGGTTCCGCCGACGACCTCCGCTCGTCCGGTACCGAGCACGATTCCCGCTCGGCCACCCTCGAGTCCCGCTCGGCCACCCTCGGTGACCGTGCGCGGCCCACCAGCCCCAAGCGTGGTTCGCGGACAGGCGGTATCAACTACGACCCGAACGCATCCGGCAGCGATGGTGAGTCCGGGGCGGTGAGCCCCGTCAACGGTGCTCGGCCCGCGTGCTTGGTGTTCGGTCCGCGCACGTTCGGTGCCGACCCGGTTCCCCGTTTGGCCGGCCCCGCTCAACGACTGGCGCTCATCGCCTCGGAAAAAGGCTGTACCCGGCCCGGGTGTGACGCCCCGGCGACGATGTGCGCGGTGCACCACATCACCGAATGGGCCCAGGGTGGGCCCACCGATATCGACAACCTCACCCTCGCATGCGATCACTGCCATGCCCAAGTGCACGACGGGCCCGGAGGATGGAAAACCGTGGTCATGGGACCGGACTCGCAGTTCGCGGGGCGGACCGGATGGATCGGGCCCCCGCACATCAACCCGACCGGGGAACCACAGGTCAACCACCTGCATCATCCGTTGGAGCTGAAAGCTGCTGCGCTGGCGCGGATCCGGGCCCGCAACGAACGAGAATGGCAGCACAACCGGCAATAGGCCGTCACCCACCCGCCAAACACCTGTTCCACCGCCGGGGCTCCTGCCCGCCGGTGCTACAGGTCGTTGTGCGGGCAGGTATTTCGGGTCCTCGGTCTTCGGGTTCTTGGTCTTTCGGGTTTTGTCTTTTCGGGTGTCGTCTCTGAAACCGGACCACAGCCGGTCGACTCTGCTGGTACCGCAGGGTCTCCCGGTAACCGCGGAAGGTAAACCGGGTACCTCTCCCGACGCCACCAGCACGGCCATCCCGGGCCCTGCCCGCACCCCGGGGACCCACCACCACCTCTCGACGCAACCAACCCAGGTGCACCGGCCTCATCTCGGCCTCGAATCCCCCTCAAGCCGGGCACCGCCCAGCCCTTCCCGACCGCACAGCAGGTGTCCGCACCGCACAAACCCCATAACCGCTGTGCCGCAGAGACACCCGCTCTTCCGCCGCCAGCTACGGACCCAGCTGATCACCCCACACAAGACCGCAGGTTCCTCCTGACTGGGAGCCGAGGTCAGGTTCGTCTCCCCGCGTTCCCATGCTTCTTCTTGTTCTGCGTGACACCGGGAGCAACACCGGACACAGCTCACACCGCCCGTGAAGGTAGGTTGCAAACAGCGGAACAGCCCATACGAACGAGGAGTGATCAATGCGGATCGCAGTAGTCGGCGGCGGCATCAGCGGCCTCGTGGCGGCCTATCGCCTCCGCAAAGCCCTGGGCCCTGCCGCCGAGCTGATCCTCCTCGATCGCCGCAACCGCCTCGGCGGCATCCTCCGCACCACGGACATCGAAGGTGATCCCGTCGACCTCGGAGCCGAGGCTTTTGTAGGCCGCCGCCCCGAAATCCCCCAGCTGATGCGGGAATTGGGCATCGCGGATCAGCTGGTGCACCCCGCGGGTCGCCGCCCTCTGGTCTGGTCGGAAGGTGTTCCCCACCCCTTGCCGGGGAACACCCTCATGGGCATCCCGGCATCTCCCGAGGCTATGTCCGGCCTGGTGGACGCCGAAACGATCGCCCGCATTGCCGCCGAACCGGACAGGCCACTGACCTGGGAGTGCGGCAGCGATATCTCTGTCGGCGCCCTGGTCGCCGACAGGTTCGGCGAGCAGGTGGTTCGCCGGAGCGTCGATCCGCTACTGGGCGGTGTCTATGCCGGTACCGCAGGCTCGATCGGAGTCCGCGCAGCTCTCCCCACCCTGGCCGCAGCACTGGACGCCGGAGCACGCAGCCTCTCGCAGGCGGTCGCCGACGCTCTGCCACCGCCATCCGATACCCCGGTCTTCGGCGGTATCCGCGACGGCTACCGCGTGCTTCTGGATGCCCTTCGCGCCGCGGCCGACGTGAAGGTCGAAACCGATACTCCCGTAACGCGACTCACGCGCACCGCCACAGGCTGGCAACTCGACCCGATCGGCGCGGTCGATGCCGTAGTCCTGGCCACCCCCGCCCCCGTGACTGCCGAGCTGCTGCGAGAGGTCGCCCCGGAAGCCGCCGAGCTGACCGCCGGAATCGAATTGTCCTCGTCTGCGGTAGTGGCGCTGGCACTCCCGCAGGACACCGCACTCCCCGACAACTCAGGAATTCTCGTAGCCACCGGTGAATCGTTGCGCGCCAAGGCATTCACCCTGTCCAGCCGCAAGTGGCCGCACCTGGCCGCCCGCGAGGTAGCCCTGGTACGCGCCTCCTTCGGCCGCTTCGGCGACGATTCGATGCTGTCCTGGCAGGACGAGGAACTGATCCAGGCCGCCGTCGAGGACCTGACCACGGTGACGGGCGCCGGCATCAACCCATTGAGCGCAGTAGTACAGCGGTGGCCAGGCGGCCTGCCGCAGTACGCACCCGGCCACACCGCGCGTATCACCGAACTCCGCGCTGCCACAGCCGATCTCGACGGCCTGGCACTAGCTGGAGCGTATCTCGACGGCGTAGGCGTCCCGGCATGCGCAGCCTCCGGCACCACTGCCGCCGCACGCATCACCGAGCAACTGACCTGACCTTCTCGAGCCCACCGCCCAACCGGGTCGGCCACCGCCTGACCGGGTCGGCTACCGCCTGACCGGGTCGGCTACCGCCTGACCGGGTCGGCCACCGCCTGACCGGGTCGGCCACCGCCTGACCGGGTCGGCCACCGTCCAACCGGGTCGGCCACCGTCCAACCGGATCAGCCACCGCCTGACCGGATCAGCTCACCGCCCGATCGGGTCAGCCACTGCCCAACCGGGTCAGCCTGCTGCCGAACCGGATCAGCCACTGCCCGACCGGATCGGCGCACTACCCGGTCGGATCAGCTCGTCAGTCCGGCGCGTCATCTGACCAGACAGTTGCCCGACCCCGGCCGCCCCAACGGCACCATTCCCATGTAATCGGCTCTACCCGAGTCCCATGTGCTCGGGCTCCACCTGAGACATTTTCACCGCTCGATCGGCACGGTTCAGGCTGATCGGGGTGCGGGGCCAGCGTCTCATTCCGCAGCAGGCGGTGCGCTATCCCGCCAGGTCGGACGGATCGGTGTTCGCTCCACACACCACTACGGCCACCCGCTCGTCCGGTTCGGGCACATAGGCTCCCGACCGCAGTGCCGCCAGCGCGGTTCCCGCCGCATGCTCGACCGCGAGTCTGCGGTCATCCCACAGGAATTGGCGTGCCGCGATGATCTGCTCATCCGTCACCAGTACCGACCGCACGTCACACTCGGCGGCTACCGCGATCGCCATTTCACTGGTGCGCCGCGCACCCAGCGAGTCTGCGCCGATGGAGTCGATCGGCACATCCACCGGATGTCCTGCTGCTAGACCGGCATTGAAGGCCCGGCAGTACTCGGGTTCGACAGCGATCACCCGAATGCCATGGTGCGCAGCAGCTGTCGCCACCCCGGTCAGCAGCCCGCCGCCGCCCACCGCCACGACGACCGTATCGGTGTCGGGCGCCTGCGCGACGATCTCCTCCAGCAGTGTCCCCGCTCCGGCGGCGATGTAGGGATCGTCATAAGCGTGTGATCGCAGCGCTCCCGTTGCCGCAGCGTATCTTTCGCATTCGGCCGCGGCGTCGGCGTACGACTCTCCACCCGACATAACCTGTGCCCCCAGCGCCCGCAGCCGCGAAACCTTCACCGGCGGTGCGGAGTCGGGCAGGAATACCGTGGCCGCCGAATCGACCATCCGCGCGGCCCAGGCGCAGGCGACGCCCGCATTACCGCCCGAGGCGATGGTCACCCCGATCCGGGGCAGCAGCCCCTGTTCCCGGTGCGCCAGCATGAAATTCACCGCGCCGCGCGCCTTGAAACTGCCGGAGTACTGGAGATGTTCGAGTGCCAGTCGCCACTGCCGCCCGCCCGGGCCCGCTTCGCCCGGGGTGAGCACGACCGGTCGCACGTGTGCCGATATGCGGTCGGTGGCCGCCTTCACGTCGGCGTAAGTCGGATGCACTGCACTTCCTTCGCTGGATCGGTTCGGGCGGGTTGCGGTGGCGGATAATTACACTGTAACTTACGCTGGTTTCATGCCACGGACCTCGAAGACGCTCGAGCAGGCGACCCCGGAGGCGATTGCGCGCGCCGGGTTGGCGATCATCGAATCCCGCGGTGCGGCGCAGCTGAGTTTCCGTGCCATCGCGTCCTATCTGAAGGTCTCGCACACCACGGTTGTACGCCGCGGCGGTGGCGATCTGAACGGTCTGCTCGACCTGCTCGCGGATCATCTCGCCGCCGATCTGCCCGATGTCGCCCCGGGCTCCCTGCCTTGGGCGCAGGCCACCGAAAGGCGTTTCTGCGCCTGGTACACCCTGATCGCCGCCCATCCGGTGCTCGTGCTGCTGCGCGAACGGCGCTCCCTGCTCGGCCCCCGCCTCCTGGCTCGATTGACCGAACCACAAGTGGCCGACAATCTTTCGCTCGGTCTCAGCGTGACCGATGCCCTCCGAGCGTATCGGGAGATGTACCTGTTCACACTCGGTTGCGCCGCACTGGTCGAACACACGGATCTGAAAGCCGTTCAGCTGCGCACCCGTACGCACCTCGCCGCCCTGGATCCGGACGAATATCCCCTGCTCTCAGCGCATATGAACGCGGTCGCGGACGCCGTCACCTCCGAGGACCCGTTCCGCGACGGCCTGCGCCGCCTCATCGACTCCTGGGCCGCGACCGCGCGCTGAGCCTGTCCGAATCCAGCGGGTCCGCCGCTTCCCCCGGTGCGGGCGAATGGCACGATGGGGGTATGGCGCGACTCGACTACAAGTCCCTGAACGACACCATCCGCTATCTCATGTTCTCGGTGTTCCAGGTGGAGCCCGGTGTGCTGGGGGAGGATCGGGCGGCTGCCATCAAGGAGGCCCGGGCCTTCTTCGATTCGCTGGAAGAGCGCGGGGTGGTGGTGCGCGGGCTGTACGACGTCGCCGGTATGCGCGCCGACGCCGATTTCATGATCTGGTGGCACGCCGAGCGGATCGAGGATCTGCAGGCCGCCTACTCCGACTTCCGCCGCGTCACCGAGCTCGGTTCGGTCTCGAACCCGGTGTGGAGCAATGCCGCCCTGCACCGCCCGGCGGAGTTCAACAAGAGCCATCTGCCGGCATTCCTCACCGGCGAGGAGCCGGGCAACTACATCTGCGTGTACCCGTTCGTGCGCTCCTACGACTGGTACCTGCTCCCCGATGAGGAGCGTCGCAAGATGCTGGCCGATCACGGTAAGGCCGCCCGCGGCTACCCGGATGTGCGCGCCAATACGGTGGCCTCGTTCGCCCTCGGCGACTACGAGTGGATCCTCGCCTTCGAGGCCCCGGAACTGCACCGCATCGTCGATCTCATGCGTGACCTGCGCGCCACCGAGGCCAGGTTGCATGTGCGCGAAGAAGTCCCGTTCTTCACGGGCCCGCGCGTCGAGGTCGAGCAGCTGATCGCGGCTCTACCGTAAGCAACCGTCAGTCATCCGGGCCGCTGCCCGGAAAATTTGGGGCATGCACGAAACCGTGTATGCCCCATAGTGTTTCTCCGACTAGCTTGTTGCGCTGTCCGAGGGGTGCAGGCGCAGCGAGATGGAGTTGATGCGGTACCGCAGGAACATCTCCGGGCCGTATGGCCGGGTAGATGAGGCTTTTTCGCTGGTGAGACAGTTTTTGACGTTCGGTGGGCAGGTGCCGGAATCACTGGGCGTTCGAACAGATCACAGGAGATCAGCCTGAATACGTTCGCGAAAACGTTCGCGACGATCGATTGGCCTTCGGCGTGTCGATTAGTGGCGCGCCGAAGTTTTTGGCCTTGGCAACTTTCTGGCAAATTGATCTGCCGTCCGGTCTCATCCGATCTGACGCAGTCTCACTCGAGGTGATCCAACGACCCGGTTGTCTCGGTCGACCTGATGCATCGCAGATCAGGGCGACGAGGCTCCGCGGGTGCAATGTCGTCGGGTCTCATGCCAGTCGAGACGCCGTATCCGTGACCGTCTCACTTGATCTGATGCACTCCAGGTTGGCGAGCTCGCCGTACATCGGATCGATTGAGACCGGACATCCGCGGCGGTTGGGTACTTCGAACAGAGCATCCCCAAGGCGCTGGCTCTATGGGCCCACCGCCCGAGAAGGAATTTGTGCCGGGCGACTGCGGCCTTCATCCGGCGTCAGCCAGGGCACCTCGCTACGGGGAGTGGCGGGTCGGTGCGCAGCGTCTCGTCGAGGATGGCATTGAGCCTGGTTGCGTCCGTGCGGACGCGTTGCAGCTCGTCCGGGTTGCGCAGCAGCGAGAGCATCGTGCCGAGGATGAGGTTCGATGTGGTTTCGTGTCCAGCGATCAGCAGCAACGAGACCGTCGACAGCGCTTCTTTGAGATCTATCGTTCCGGTCGACATCTGGAGTGTCAGCGAGGAGGTCAGATCATCGCGAGGGCGGAGTCGACGGGAGGCGAAGGTCGGCAGGATCAGTCGAGCGAAGGACCGACACCGTCCGTGGGCAAACACGCGCGCGCATACCGAGGGTGAGTTCGGCATGGATTCGCCGGTAGCCGTAGGTGCCGCGGGAGACGACGTTGGACCTCGCGGATCAGCCCGGTGATCCACTGCCGCCGCAGCTGGCGGGGTGTGGCCGGGGTGCGTTTGTGCGTAGTAATTCTGCCGGGCAACTCCGAGAATCCGGCAACATCTGTCCACCCGTGCCCCGGCATCGACGAGACGGTCGATCACCGGGTAGAGCCCTTTTGGGAGGGGCTTGTCCTCACCGAGGAACTTCGCGGCCTGGCGGACGATGGCCAGTTCGCCCTCCAGTTCGCGAATCCGCCGGCGCGCGGCGCGTAGCTCGGCTGACTCGGCCGAGGACTTGCCCGGTCTTAGACCGTGATCAATGTCGTCCTGGCGCAACCACTTCGACGGCGTCACCGGATGAATTCCCAGCTCGACGGCTGTCTGCTTCCTTGGTCGCGGGCTGATATCCCCAAACCGCTTGTCCTGGAAGGGGATGCGCTCGATCCGATCGGCGGCGGGTGCGCACTCATCGGGTACGCGAGGGTCCCTACCACCGGCCAGCTGCTGGACCGCCAGCTGCACGCCCTCGCCGCCGCCGGATGCCAGAAGACCTACGCGGATAAGAAGTCCGGCAAGGACGCCGCTCGCGAAGAACTCGGAAACTGCCTGCACTACATGCGCGCCTGGCGACACCCTCGTCATGCCGTCCCTCGACCGGCTCGGCCGCTCCGTGCAGGACCTGATCTCGATCGTGTCCGGGCTCTTCGCAAGCGCGACATTGGATTTCGGTCCTTGTACGAGGTGATCGACACCACCACCCCGGGCGGCCGGCTGGTGCTTCATGTCCTCGCCGCCTTGGCCGAGTTCATCCGGGAGCTCATCGTGCAGGGCACCAACGAGGGTTTGGCCGCCGCGCGTGCCTGCGGGCAGCGCCTTGGGCGCCCGCCGGCCGTGACGGACGAGTAGATCCGTCAGGCCCGCGCCATTGTCACCCGGCCGGAGGAGGCGGTGTCCTCGGTCGCCCGGCTGCTCGGAGTCTCGCGGTCCACGATCTACAAGTACGTGCCCGAGCTCACCGAAACCCGCACGGTGACAGCGGAAGCGGCCGACCGTACTACGGAGATGCGGTCCTGGCCGAGGCCCTTCAGCGATCTGGCGGTCACGGGGCCATGGTCGCTCTGGTGGGTTCTTGTATGTGGTGCCGACATGAAGCAAAACGCCAGCCCCTGCGGATATGACCCGCAGGGGCTGGCGTTTTAGGTGCTTTCGGGCTATCGGCAGCGCGGCGGCGGCGAGGCCGGTGCGCTCTCGACAATGACGACGACCCAGGGCATCGCGGTGAGTGTCGCGGTCACGGTCACCGGCGGCATCGCGGTGAGTGTCGCGGTCGCGGTCACCGGCCGCAGTGTGGCGATTCCGCCGGTACCGGTCGCCGGCGCCGGCTGGTGGCAGTGCGGCGGCGCGGCCGGCGCGCTCTCGACAATGACGACCACCGGCGAGGTGTTGCCCGTGTGCTCGGCGGACAGGTATGCCTTGTCGCCCGCCAGAAGGATGGCTCCTGCGGCCAATGCGGGGAGGAAGGCACCGGCCTCCCACCGACGGTGCCACGTCCGATTGCGAGGTGTGGCACCGGGTTTCGGTGTGGGCTCGGGGCCCGAGGATCCGAGATCTTCCGGATCGTTGGCCATGGATCGTTCCTTTCGAGGCGTCACTGATCTGGGCGGGGCCACAACGTCCCGACAACCCTCCGTCAGCCTAGTCGGCCAGACCTAGTTGTACAAACTAGGTCTAGTTATTACGCTAATCTAATTACTGCGTAGACTACTGCCGAGCGCAGAATGGAACTAGGCCACAGTTTGATAACTTCTCGTAAACCTCGCTTCCCAAAGATGCAAAGTTGGAGAAACAGAGGGGGAGTAAGCTATAAATAGACGGATGAGACTAGTCGTCTCATCGGAGCTATCTTTCGGGTTAGGGGTTCCTTGACCAGGGGGTGTGATGTTGGCGGGTGAAGGGGCCTTCCACGGTCGCTCTCTCTGTCGGCGGGGGGCGCTGAGCTCGCAGTTTGCAAAGGCAGTTGGGATATGAAGCAAAGCGACAGCATGGTGAACGTCGACAACGAGGTGGACACCCCCGAGGGCGGCGTAGCGGAGCAGCAGCTGAACGTGAAAATTCCGCGCACGACCGCGACCAGCGCGAAGCGCTTGGCCCGTCGGCACGGAATGCAGTTGAACGTGTGGATCACCAAGTTGATCAACGATGCGGTAGCAGCGGAGGCCGAGGAGATGGCCGCACAGTTCGACGACGAGCAGCAGAAGGCGATGGCCGAGTACGCCGAGATGCAGGCCTACCTCAAGGAGATGTCCGAGGTGGCCAAGGCCAAGGCCGCGAAGGCCGAGCAGTCGGACACCGCGAACACCTAGATGGGTTGATAGGTGAAGGGCCGGAAAGGAATTCCTTTCCGGCCCTTCACCTATCAACCCACCTGGCGACTTTCGGGCCATGTCACCTGTCGAGAGGGTCGTAGGCCAACGCCTGCTCGATCACACTGTCCAGCAGGCAGACCGCAGCAGCGCGAGCGAGCAGGCGGTCGGCTCCATCGGGACCGATAGGCAGGGATTGGATGTCGAATTCCGTGGGTGGCTGGCCGCGCACGGCAAAGGCCTGCACCAACTCGCGTCGCGCTGTCTGCATGTAGTGGGTGGTGCGCCGGGCAGGATCGGGATCTGCCAGCTCGCGTGGTAGATACAGCAGCAAGAACCCGGGATCGATCACGTTGCACACGTGGGCGAGTGCCCGGCCGAGGAAGGATCCACTGCGGGACAGCACCCGGCGCGCATGCCAGGGGTCCAGTCGCTGGGCTGCCTGTTCGAGGGTGTCGGTGTCCTCGGCGTGCAGATCCCTGCGCAGGCTGTTGACCGTGGCGAAGCCGTCCACATGGCCGGCGAGTCCGCATGTACACCGCGGTGATTGCCGATCCAGACGTCGTGTACCGGGTTGCCCGACAGTCAATTTCGGTGAGGCCCCCGGCCGGTGCGCGACCAGCAGGTGGCCGATTTCCATCGCGCGGCCGGAGTGACCGCGGCGCAATCGCCCGTCCATGATGAGCCCGCCACCGACGCCGTTGTCCAGGACGACGGCGACAGCCAGATCGGCGACGTCATACCCGCGATCACGCCACGTCAGGGCGGCCAGGCAGGCCGCGTCGTTCTCGACCAGGATCGCCGGAGGCAGGCCGGGGGCTCCTGGCGGTGGGGCGAACAGCGTCCGCAGCGCGGTGGCCAAGGGGATGTGGAAGTTGGCGCCGATCGGACGCACAGCTCCGTCGATGACTGGTGCGCCGACCTCGACTGCCACCCCGAACAGAGCCGGTTCGAACCCGCTGTGCCGATCCTGAAGACTACGGCGCAGATCATCGACACTGGCGCGGATGAAGTGGGGCAGCATGTGCCAGCTGCGACATTCCTCGGTGAAGTCCCGGGTGTGCTCGGCGCGTATGGTGCGACCGCTGATGTCGCAGAGCGCAACGAGCATCCCGGAGGGTTTGTCCTTGTCGAGCTTGAGGTGGATCGCGGCGGTGACGAAGCGGTCGCCCAGATGCAGTTGGTCGATGTTGTGTTTGTCTCTGCGCACGGGCCGACCGGTCTCGAGCAGTTCGTGCGATTTCAACACGGTCACCGCCTTGCTGACCGTGCCCGGAGCAATACGGCGGTGGTCGATCGGCCGCTGGGACTCGGACCAGGACGTATCGCCCGCGGAGGTCGTGGCGCGCGAGATCGTGGCGCGCGATATTCCATCGGAGCGGGCGGCGACCCGCGCCAGCACAGTGCCGAGGATGCCTGCACCTACCCACGCCGCGACGCGGCGCTCGGCGTTGTCGTTCTTGCCGATCTCCGCCAGCGCGATCAGCGGATTGGAGTTTCTGGGGTCTTCGGCACCCATATCGTCCTCCGATACCGCGGATCAGATCTTGATCATGGACATCATCAAGGTGTCACGCACCGCCGGATAGTGCGCCCCGAGCAGGAAATGGTCCGGTTCGCACAGCGCGGTGCAGATGCCGAAACCCGGCCCGCTGAGCTCGTAGCCCAGCCAGAACACGGTCATGCGCAGAAAGCCCAGCGCGGCGCGGGCATGGGTGCGCGGCGACCAGCCCGGGTTGTCCAAGTCCCGCAGACCCAAGGTCATCATCGCGATGCCCGCCGGCACGATGGTGTCGCGCGCATCCCTCTCGCGCATCCGTAACCACTGCTCCCACAGGGGCTCGATCCGGGCGAGTGTCACCGGCGGGGTCGTCTGCAGGTCGTTCAACCGCCGAAAGCCCCACCACTTTCCAGCTTGCCGCAGCTGGTATTCGATCACGTCGCGCACTTCATCGAGTGTCGATTCCGGTGCGATGAACCGGTCGAGATGAGGCCAGTCGATCCCGTCGACCGACACCAGCACATCCTGTTTGTCGGCAATTCCGTGCTCGGCCACGGCCACCTCCCCTCCCAGAGAAGTACCGAGTGGTGGGGTAGGGAATCCGCGAGAATTCCGGGGCCACCTGGTCCGACGAGTTCGAACATGAGGGTTACCTCATGAAGTTCTGTCAGAATCTGGTGATCCTTCACAGTGTACGCGGCCTCACAAATCATGTCCGCGTGAGGTTCCGGTCACAAACCGGCCGGACCCTTATGAAATCCCCTACGACGCACCGCAGTAGCGCACGCGAGGCTCAACCTGCTTCTCTAGCCGACGGTTTCGGGTCCAGGGAATCCCTCGGGCCGGAAATCTGGATCGAGTTCGGTCATCCCCTCGACGATCGCCAGGAAGCCCGCCGCTACGGGGTGCCAGTCCGTAGTGGTGCCGCCTATCCCTGCCAGCCGCAGCGGATCGGTTTCGCGGTGCCCCAGCGTGTATCGGATCGCGGTCCCACCGATCAGGCCCATCACCGTCTCGGCGAATATGTTCGCGTCATAGCCTGATTTGAAACGAAATCCGTGGATTCCCAGCATCATCGCGTAGAACCCAGCAAAGATCTCCGCAGTTTGTCCATCTGCGGCCACGAGGATTTCACGAGCGTCGTCCTGGATGTGTATCTTCCCCATCGATGGCATGCTCGCGGTCAGCACCGCGTAGGTGCGCCACGCAACGGACCGATAAGTGGTCCGAAAGTAGTGCGTGATCGCCTCGCGGACCGTCTCCCGCAGCACTTCCCGCCGCCGCCCCTCATCGGCCATGAGCACCGAATGCTCCACGAGCACAGCCTGCGCGCGGCGCACGCTCTCCTCGTCCAGGATCTCGGACCTGATCCGTTCCGGGTCGACAAGGGCACGGATCACATCGAGATAGAACGTCTCGTTCGTCCAGCCCCGTCGAGTTGAGCTACGGGGCACGCCGGCCAGCTCGATCAGCCGATCCACCTTCAGCTCCACCGTGATCGGCAACTCACCGGACTCGATCAACTCGACCGTCACTGCCAGAACCCTGGCCCTCTTCTCCTCCTTCGATAACCGCTTCGCCGGTACGACCCCCGAATTCGAAGACGCGCTCAACCCACCGGCGGGACCCGCCATCGCCATCCTCCGTACACCCCATGACTCAGTGCACAACAGTTTGAGCGCTTACCACCGCGGTGGCGCAGGTTTTCGTATGACCGATCGTGCCTGTTTGGCCACCACCGCGAGCCTGATATCGAGCTATCGTCGGCGCCGTGATCATTCTTGGCGCCCGGCACTTGTTTACCGGCCGGCGCGGGCCGACCCGGACCGCAGGATCGGCTCGAGCCGCGGTTCCGGACTACAGACAGGCAGGTCCGCTCGAGACTCGACGCGGACCAGGTCGGCCGCGAAATCATGGCCGGCACAATACATACCGCGTGGAATTGCTCCCGCCCACCCGTGTGGCAACGTCCTGTGGATTCGGTGAAGTGACAGTAGTGCCCTCGGTGCATCGACATACTTGACCGCATCGCTCGCACCGATCGCGCCGCGGTGCTAGAAACGGACGTACCGCGTGGGCGGCTCAGCCGAAAGGGTATGGCGGGGGTGCAGTTACAGCAGGGCTCGGTATTCGCCGGCTATACGATCGAACGGCGACTCGGGGCCGGTGGGATGGGTGTGGTGTTCCTGGCTCGGCACCCGAGGCTCGATCGATCGGTCGCACTGAAGGTTCTGGCCGAGGCGAAGGCCGCCGACCGAGATATCCGGCATCGCTTCGACCGTGAAGTCGCCGTGGTGACGCACCTCGACCATCCCAATATCGTGCCCGTTTACGACCGCGGCGTCGAGGACGGGGTGCTCTGGTTGTCGATGAAATACGTTGCGGGAGGCGATGTCGCGAACCTGCTCGCCCGCGAAGGCGTGCTGGCACCCGGCAGAGCCGTAGCGCTGATCGCCGATGCCGCGGCCGGTCTCGACCATGCGCATCGGCGCGGTGTGGTGCACCGGGACGTGAAGCCCGCCAACCTGCTTCTCGACTCCGACGGCACCGCCGAGCGTGCTGTCGTGGCCGACTTCGGCATCGCCCGCACCCTCGACTCCACCAGCACCGCTTCCGGCCTCATGGCAAGTTTCGCCTACACCGCTCCGGAACGGTTCGCCGGCGACCTCGCCGATCACCGATCCGACGTCTACTCCCTCGGATGCACATTGTTCGAATTGCTCACGGGCCGAACTCCTTTCCCGAACACGAATCAGGCCGCGGTGATGGCAGCGCACCTCGGATCGCCCCCACCTCGCCCCAGCGCGCTGCGACCGGGACTGGGTGCTGGGCTCGACATGGTCATCGCGACCGCATTGGCCAAACATCCTCAGGATCGGTACACCGACTGCGCGGCCTTGGCCGAATCCGCGCGCCGGGCGCTCACCACCACCGATCGTGAAACCCCTGTGCCCCTGCCGGATTCGGAACCGGCACACTTCCCGAGATGGACGCCTGCGCCGCCTGCCGCAGTGGTGGAGAAGCCAATTGTCCAGGAGAGATCCTCCCCTGATCCGCCACGCCGGCGATACCGGATTCTCGCCGCGGCCGCAGTCATGGTGGTTGTGGCGGTATCGGTTTCGACCCTCGCCATCATCTGGAACGACCGCCACTACGTTGGTGCGGCGACACTTTCGACCTCACCGCCGGCCGCGTCTACTGCGGTTCGGGCAGGTGTGCCAACCACCGTGACGCCGTCCACGACCCTCCCGGCCCCGGTCATCGCCCCTCCATCGGTCATCGCCCGCTGCAACGCTACCCCCGAGATCCGGCCGGTCCGGCTTTCATCGCTGCACTGCGGCACCAACGCCGATATCTGGATCGACAATCTCACCTGGACCCGCTGGGACGAGAACACTGCGGTCGCCTCGGGCACCGAGCACTTCAACACCTGCGAACCTTCGTGCTCGGCCGGCAACGAACGCCTCGACGCCGTCACCGTCACCCTCGACAATGTCGCTCCCTTCGACAACGTCTACACGCGAATCACTCTCGCGGGTGACTACCCCGAGACAGACACATTGCCCACCGCGTGAATTCGGCTTTCCGGCACTCTGCGTTCGTAACAAGATCCGTGACCGGTGTCGATACGAATACCAGATGATCAGCCATGAACGTCCATCACAGGAGATGTGCACATGAAAGCTCGATCTACGCTGCTCGTCGGCTTGGCCAGCGCAGGGTTGCTCGCCGGAATGTGTACCGGTGTGGCCGGTGCCGACCTCATCGACCCGACACCGTACGTGGACGGCAACGGTGTGGCCTGGTTCAACATCGCGGGCAACAACTGTTCCATCACCCCCGATGGCACGGTCGGTTGTGATCTCCCCTCGCCCGCACCGGTCATGCAGATGATCGTGTGGGGGACAACCCTGCCGGTGCCGTACGTGCCCGCCGTTGTCATCGACAGCAACGCCGTGCCTGCCCATCCACAGTGGAACAGCAACGGCAGTCACACCCAGCCGGGCGGCAACCCTCCGATCGTGCCCGGCGTCAACCAATACACGACGAGCATCTTCTACGCTGGCACCACCTGTACGGTCTCGGTCCGCAACGATGCCGTGTGTTCGGGTATGAGCCACGAGTTCCGCATCTCGGGGACCACGGTCTCCGGGGTCTGAGATAAGGATTGCGCCGGGTTCACCCGCGTGTCGTGAGGACGTACGAAATGCTTGCCGGGAAGCCTGTTCCAGGCAAAGCATTTCGGAGTCAGGGACTGGCGGCGCCGCGCTCCGATACGCGAATCCCGCCGCCAACTGCATCAATCCGGACAGGGCGATCAGCGAGATCACCAGTCCGAATCAGTTCCCTCAACCGACGCCCACCCCACTTCGGAGCTACGCGCCAGATCGCGTGAGAACATCAGCCGCAATGGGCGGGTTACCGCGACGGGGTGGAGTGTGTGTGATGCGGCAACGTCGCCGCGTCGGTGGCGCGATCGTGGCGCAGTGCCGTGAGGAATTGCCTGAGCTTGCAATTTGACCTCTGACTGATGTTTGCGCAGTTCGGCGAGGCCGAGGCAGCTCGTGCCTGGCTCACCTCGTACGAGTCGCACCCCGGGAAGCGGCCGCAGAATGGCCGGTCATACCGGAACGAGATTGAGCGATCGACGAGCGTTCGAGCCAAGACGGACAAGTTCGTGATCGTCGGTTCGACGCTCGGGCGCATGAAAGCCGTCGACGTCAAGCCCTATCACATTCGGCTCCATCTCGAGCAATTGAACTGGAGCACAACGAAACAAGCGGTCCACAAAGCGCTCCTGCGCATGACGTTCCAGATGCTGGTAGAAGATGGGTTGCTGGATTTCAACCCTGTTGTCATGGTGAAAATCCATGGGCGAGTTGGGGCTCGACGGAAGGCTGGATGGGCCGGTGCGGTCAACCCGTACTTCCCGGACGAGCCGCAGCCTCTGACACCCGACGAGATGCGCCGGTACTGGGCGCTGGAGGCGGCGCGATTCGCCGATCCCGCCAACCGACGGCCGAAACGGTACCGGGACTACACGATGCTGGCATACGCGCTGGCAGCGCGACCCAGCGAAGCAGTGGCGGTGCGGTGGGACGATGTCGACTTCGCCGCTGCAACGGTGACCATCGCCGGCACGATTGTCGATTGCTCGCTGCGAGTGTGGCAGGTCCGCAAGGTCATCGACGATTACGAGCTCGCTGCCCACGAGATCGTCGTCCGCGGCGATTGGCGCGAGCTTGACGAGCAGGCCCTGGTGACGGTGGCCTTCCGGCAACCGTTCACGAAGACTCGTGGTTCCATGCGGACAATCAAAGTCGGCGCGGAGTGCCTCGCAATGCTGCGCGAACGGAAGCTCGCCGCGGCGCCGGGGCAGGCGCTGGTCTTTCCGAGCCGGGCCGGAAAGATCCTGCGCACCAACAAACTGTCGACCGTATGGCACTCGATCGTCAAGGACACCGAGCTGTCATGGTCGACGCTCAAGACCCTGCGCAGCACCCGCGCGACACGGGTGGCGGAGGCTCATGGAATCGCGGCGGCGCGGCTGATCCTGGGCCACGATGAGAATTCGGCAATCACCACGCAGGCGTACGTGAGCCTGCAACGACCGGTGGTCGATTTCGCGGACGCCGGGTGAAAACGTTCGCAAAGCGTTCACACGGCGCTTTCGAGCAACCGAGCGCCAGCATCTCAGCTGGTAGAGCCCCCAGCAGGGTGCAAACGCAGCGAGATGGAGTTGATGCAGTACCGCTTGTCCGTGGGCGTGGGGTAACCCTCGCCCTCGAACACGTGGCCCAGATGGCTGTGGCAGTTGGCGCACAGCACTTCCACGCGGTGCGCGCCGAGCGAATCGTCGGCGCGCAGGATGACCGCCTCCGACTTCGCCGGATCGAAGAACGACGGCCACCCGCAGTGCGAATGGAATTTCTCACCGCTGCGGAACAATTCGGCGCCGCAGGCCCGGCACTCGTAGATGCCGTCGGTTTCGGTATCGGTGTATTCGCCGGTGTACGCGCGTTCGGTGCCGGCCTCCCGCAGCACGCGGTATTCGTCCGGGCTCAGCTTGGCCCGCCACTCCTGCGGTGTGAGCTGAATGCGCGGTGCCGGTAGCGAGGTATCAGCGTCGGAACTCATGGCTCCACGCTAATACCTCGCCTGCGCGGATGTCAGGTCGTGACGGTCTCGGGAACAGCGTGCCGGGCATGCCCGTTGTGCACGCTGGCCTGGTCGGCCGGGGCCGGCTCGGGATGCATCCACGCGGGATCGAGCGTCTTGCCGACCTCCAGCCGTCCCTCGCGCCGCGCGGCCAGATAGCGGTCGCCGAGCACGCAGAACGCGACGATGAGCAGCAGCCCCCACCCGAAGGTGATGCGCAGGTATTCCAGATCGCGCCCGATGCTCTGCCAGCGATCCGAAAGCCACTTGTCATAGGACATGAACCCGAATACCGCCACCCACGCCGGCCAGTTCCGCATCACCGAATTGCGTTGCACCACGGTCATGATCATGGGGATCAGGAACATCGAGTAGTACATCTGCCCCAGCGAGCCGAGCAGCATGGTGCCGCCGAAGAGAATGCCCGAGGCGGTGCAGATGAAGAAGACCTCGTCCTCGCGGTAGTACCGGTACAGCAACCACAGCGAGATCAGCACCATCACGCCGAGGACGATGCGGACAGTCCAGGTCAGCCACTCCGCGACGCCGTAGTACATGGCATTGCCGACGATCGCGCTGTTGAAGTAGTCCCGGGACTCGGCCAGGTACGGCAGCGTATGGCTCCAGAACCGCCCGTAGTCCACGATCAGCGGCCACGCGAGCAGGTTGAGCACCACCGGGATGCCCAGCGCGGTGATGAACACCTTCCACTGCCCGCGCACCAGCGGGATCAGCAGCAGCGGGGCGATCAGTGGGCCCTTCACCGCTATCGCCAATCCCAATGCCACACCGGCCCACAGATCCCGGCGTTTGAGCAGCAGGTGGATGAACGCGACCATCGCCATCAGCAGACAGCCGTCGATGTTCGTGAAGACCAGTGTGTTGATCACCGTCTCCGACATGAACATGGCCAGCAGCAGCGCCGGTGCGGCAACCGAATTCAGCGTGAAGTTGAACAGCTTCAGCAGCAGATACCAGGCCACCAGAATGGCGATCGCATTGATCAGGATGAAGCACCAGCGGGACTTCTCCGGATCGATGATCGCCAGCGGCGCGATCATGAGCGTGCCGCTCGGCGGATACAGGTAGTGCGGGTCGGTCGAGTTGAAGTTCTCGGCGTAGATCGCCCGATGGTTCAGGAACGCCAGCGAAGCGTTGTACACGGGCTTGAAGTCATCGGTGATCGTCACATTGACGGCCTTGATGAAGACCCGATGCAGCACGGTCAGGACCGCTAACGGCCACAGAGCGAAGTTCAGGACCTCGGCGGTGGTGCGAGCGGTGCGGGGCTCGAGCTGGCGAAGGAACACTCGGGCACGGTACACCGAATACCCCGGTCACGGTTGCGCGGACCCGCCGCGACGGGCCCCGCCAAATGTTGGCGGGTCGTCTCGTTCCGGAGTGGTTGCCGAGTAGAACCAGCTAGGCCGGGCAGGCGGTGCCGTCGTCGGGCAGCGTCGCATCTTTCAGGTAGTCGGTGACAGCCTGCTGAACACACCCGGAGTGCGCGAAGGCCGGGTGCCCCCAGCCCTGCCATTCCACGGTGGAGGTGCGCGCCCCGGCCGCGCCGAGCACACCGGTGACGGTGGGCCTGCTGTCGACTCCGGCGACCGGATCGGCGTCGCCGCCGACCACGAGCACGGGTCGATCGAACTTGTCCGGCATGGCGATCGCATTGGCGCTCGGCCAGGCCGAGCAATCCATCAGATCGATGGCGGCGAACCTGCCGAACACCGTGTACTTGCCCGCCCACTGGCTCTCGAGCTCTTTGGCGCGGACCGGGGTGGTGGGTTGCAGATTGTCACTGCAGCGGTTCACGAATTCGCCGTCATTGTCGACGGCCGCGGTCTGGCGCAGCACGATCGGCGTAATGGGTCCGCGATCCCCGCGCCCGAGAGCCGACAGCGCATCGGCGAATTCGGTCAGCTGCGAATTCTGCAGCGTGCGCGGATCACTGAGGAAGCCGTTGAGCGTAGTGACCAGCGCCGACGCGGACAGATCCCCGAATTCGCCATTGCCTGCCCGATTGACCAGCGTGACGATGGCGGCATGCGGATCGCTGCCCAGCGAACAGTTCAGCGCCGCACAGCGTTGCGCGAAGCCGGTCAGTGCCGCCTCGGCCCCGCGCACCTGCTGTTCGCTGCGCCCGATGGCGTCCAGACCGACCGCCTGCGGTGAATCGAGCACCACCCGGCCGAGGTGATCGCCGTACTTGTGCGCATAGCTGAGCGCGACCGTCGCACCGCTGCCGGTGCCCATGAGCGCGATGTGATCGACCTGCCAGGCCTTGCGCAACTGGTCGATATCGTCGGCGGCGTGCGCGGCATCGAAGGTGCCCTGCGCGGGGGAGAGGAAGTCCAGGCACGCGATGGTGGCGTCCTGACTGGCCTTGGCCACCGCATCGACCGGATCGGTTGTGCCGCGCGTGAATTGGCCCTGATCGGTGATCGCCTTGCGAATATCGTCGGTCAGGCAGCTGACCGGCTGCGAACTGCCGATACCGCGCCGATCGATGGCCACGATGGGCCGCGCCGCCAGCAGCGCCCCGGCGGGACTCGCCGCGAGACCCGCCAGCGTGGCGGTGGAGGCCCGGTCGTACCCCGACGTCAGCACCAGCGGCACGGCATCTTTCGGCGTCCGGTCGTAGCGGGCGCGCATGGCCGCGGTGCGGAAATTACCGCCGACCGCACCGCCGGCATCGACCTCGGTGCTGAATTCGGCGCAGTCGAGAATGAGACCCTGCGGCGGTGTGCCCAGCGACAGCAGGCTGAAGGTGGGCGCGGTGCAGTCGTGCCACGCGAGATCGGTCTTGGGCAGTTCGGGTGCGGGCGGCGTGGGTGGACCCGAGGCGGTGGTCACCGCGACCCCCGCTTGGTGGGGATGTTCCACGGCGACGGCGGGCCGGTCGGAGGGCCCGGCGCCACAGCCGGTGGTCACCAGGATCGAAAGTGTGGACGCCAGCAGAGCGGCCCGAGTCCAGCGCATGCGGTACAGCCTGCCAGGTCCGGCGTCCGGTTTCAGCTACAGGGTGTGATGGGCGACCCAGCGAGTCAGGATGGTGCCGTCGTCGTCGAAGAGCAGATGACGGCAAGTCATGGGCGTGGGCATGGCATTGGGGGACACGGCGATTCGCCGCTCCGTCCCCGCGACCAGCATCGGAGACAATGTGAGGCACAGTTCGTCGACGGCCTGGGCGACGATGAGATCACCGAAGAGCGCGGGCCCGCCCTCGCACAGAACCCGTCTCATCTCGAGTTCCTCCAGGGCGTTGCGCAGCCCTTCGGCGGTGACACTGGTCTCGCCTGCTTCGATCACCTGGCCGCCCGCACCGGTGATCGCCTGCTTGCGGTCGGCGGGCGCGGCGGCGGTGGTCAGTATGATCGGCCGCGCACCGGTGTCGGTGAACAGCCTGCTGGTCGGATCGAGGTCGGCGGAGGCGGTCACCACCGCGATGCGCGGCGCCGCCCCCGTCGGATCGCCGCCGAACCCGTGATGGTGCAGTCGCATGCGCAGCTGTGAATCCGTATGTGCCGCACCGTAATTCTCCGAGCGTGCGGTGCCCGCGCCGACCACTACCACATCGGCCAGATCGCGCAGGATCTGGAAGACCTTCTTATCGGCGGGCGTCCCCAGGCCGCCGGAGCGTCCGTCGATGGTGACTGCCCCGTCGATACTGGTGACGAAGTTGACCCGAATCCACGGCGCCGCGGGCCCGGCCGGGTACGCGTACAGCGCCAGCAGGTCGTCGTGGTTGAGTTCTGTGAGCTGGATCGCATTGGGCATACGCTGCATGAGAACCGATTCCACCACGTAACTACGCTGTCGCCGTGCAACAACGCCTTGTCGATCGCCATCCGGAGGTTCCGGCAGACCAGCTCGTGGCGCAGATGGTTCCCCCGCCGACCTTCGACGAGGTGAGCTTCGCCAGCTACATCCCGGATCCGAAGGAGCCGTCGCAGGCCGCGGCCGTGCGCAAAGCGGAGGAATTCGCCGCGCAGGTCACCAAGCTGCATCAGGCTGCTTCGAAGAAGCCCCTGTTCGGCAAGAAGAAGCCGGTCTCTGGCATCGGCCTGTATCTGGACGGCGGCTTCGGGGTGGGCAAGACCCACCTGCTGGCCTCGATCTATCACAGCGTGCCGGGGCCGAAATCCTTCGGCACCTTCGGTGAGGTGACCAATCTGGTCGGCGCACTGGGCTTCAACAATGCCGTCGAGCGCCTCGCGGGCAATAGCGTGCTCTGCATCGACGAGTTCGAACTCGATGATCCGGGCGACACCATGCTGGTTTCGCGTCTGCTCGCGGAGTTGACCGCGCGCGGTGTGTCGATTGTCGCAACGTCGAATACCTTGCCCGGTCAGCTGGGCGAGGGGCGTTTCGCCGCCTCCGATTTCATGCGCGAGATCAAGAAGCTGGGTTCGCTGTTCGAGCCCATTCGCGTCGACGGCCCGGATTACCGGCACCGTGATCTGCCGCCCGCCCCGGAGCCGACCGCGCCCGAGCATCTGGCAGAGAAGGCCGCTGCCACACCGGGTTCCACGCTCGATGACTTCGATGCGCTGCTGAAGCATCTGAGCACGCTGCACCCGTCCAAGTACAACGCGCTGATTCAGGGCGTGTCGGCGGTATTCATCTCCGATGTGCACACCGTGACCGACCAAGCGGTCGCTTTGCGTATTGTGGTCTTGGCCGACCGGCTCTACGACGCGGGAACTCCCGTCACCGTTTCCGGAGCCAAGTTGGACCAGATTTTCTCGCAGGAAATGCTCGATGGCGGATACCGCAAGAAGTATCTGCGTGCCATTTCGCGCCTGCTGGCGCTGTCCCGGTTCGAAACCCCGGCAGCCACTTCGTAATTGCCCTGGCCGCGCGCCGGGTGCTCGAGAAAGGGAAGTTCGTATGATCCGACCTCGTCTACTCGGCGCGTCGCTGGTGCTGGCCTCCGCGCTGTCCTTCGGCTCGCTGCCCGCCATGGCACTGGCCGACCAGCCCGCGCCCTCGGCGGTGCAGCCGCCCGCGACCACCGGCAATGTGGTCCTGAACACGGCCGACCGCTCGCTCAACCTGCAGGGCGTGGTCAATGCCCGGGACGCCGGCGGTTACAAGACCACCGACGGGCACACGGTGCGCACCGGCCTGGTCTACCGCACCGGCGATCTGAGCAAGGCCACCGATGCCGATCTGGCCGATCTGTCGGGTCGCGATGTGAAGGCCGTGCACGATCTGCGCACCAGCTATGAGCAGCAGTTCATGGGCGTGGACAAGGTTCCGGCCGGCGCCACCGAGTACCACAACGACATTATCGGCCAGGCTCCGCCGCAGGTCATGGCGTCCACGCTGATGGCGGGCACGGACCTGTACCGCGCGTTCATCACCGCACCGGGCGCGAGCCAGGGCTTCGCGGACGTCCTGCGCGATATCGCCTACAACGATGGCGCCGTGCTGTTCCACTGCAGCGCGGGCAAGGATCGCACCGGCTGGACTTCGGCTGTGCTGCTGACCATTCTGGGCGTCGATCACGACACCGTGCAGTACGACTACCTGCTGTCGAACTACTACCGCGGTGCCAAGGACGGCGACATGCTCAACGGCGTCACCGCCTCGGCGCTGGCGGCGGCGTTCGATCAGGTCGACCAGAGCTACGGCAGCTTCGACAACTACGTGCACGAGGGCCTGAAGCTCACCGACGCGGATGTCTCGAAGCTGAAGGCGAAACTGCTGTCCTGACAACAGCTTTCACCGTGTGAATATCGAAAGGCCGGGCCGGAAGCATACTTCCGGCCCGGCCTTTTGTATAGGCCCGGTCCTGGTGTTCGAGGTGTTTCCGCGGTGTTCATCTGTCTTGTGCGCAACGTGAACGAACAAGCATTTGCTTTGCGTACTGTGTGGCCGACCGGCGGCATGCCGGGTCTCCACGAAAGGGAACCACCTATGATTCGCCCCCGCCTGCTAGGCGCCTCGCTATTGCTGGCTTCCGCGCTGTCGATCGGCTCGATGCCCGCCGCGGCGCTGGCGGATACCGGCTCCGCGGGCTCGGGTTCGTCCTCCGGCTCGTCCTCGTCGTCGGTCCAGCCGCCGATCCCGACCGGCAGCGTCGTGCTGAGCATCACCGACCGGAACCTGAACCTGTCGGGTGTGCAGAACGCACGTGACGCGGGCGGCTACCGGACCACCGACGGCCACACCGTCCGGCCCGGTCTGGTGTACCGCACCGCCGCGCTGAACGGCGCCAGCGATACCGATCTGGCCAATCTGGTTGCGCGGAATGTGAAGTCGGTCCACGACCTGCGCACCAGCGCCGAGCAGTCGCTCTCGGGCGCGGACAAGGTTCCGGCCGGGGCCACCGAGTACCACAATGACATCATCGGCCAGGCCTCGCCGCTGGTGGGGCTGTCCACGGGCTCGGGTGGCGGCGCCCTGTACCAGGCGTTCATCACCGCGCCGGGCGCGAACGCGGGTTTCGCCGCGGTACTGCGTGATATCGAAACCAACCCGGGCGCGGTGCTGTACCACTGCACGGCGGGCAAGGATCGCACCGGCTGGACTTCCGCTGTGCTGCTGACGATCCTGGGCGTCGACCATGACACCGTGGTGTACGACTTCATGCTGTCGAACTACTACCGCGGCGCCCAATCCGGCGACACCCTGAACGGTGTGACCGCGTCGGAGCTGGAAACGGCCTTCTCCCAGGCGAATACCACCTACGGCAGCTTCGCCAACTACGTCAGCACCGGCCTCGGCCTCACCGCCACCGATATCGCCACCCTCAAGGCGAAACTGCTCGTCTGACAGCAGATATCAGCGCGCGATACCCGAAAAGGCCAGGCCGGAAACACATTCCAGCCTGGCCCACTGCTATACCGGAATTCCGATTCCCGAACTCTCGTAACCCCGGGCCCGAACTCTCGTAACCCCGGGCCCGAACCCTCGTAACCCCGGGCCCGAACCCTCGCAACTCCGGGCCCGAACCCTCGCAACTCCGGGCCCGAACCCTCGGAACCCTGAGCCAGAACCCTCGGCGTCCCGGTCCTGCCCCTCGTCATCCCGGTGGCCGGGATCCGCATCCCGATCAGCTGGCCTCTGCGACCTGATTCTGCTTGCCGCGCAAGCTGTATCGCTCCCGCGCCTGCGCCGGCGTGATCGTCTCCAATGTGGTAGGCAGTTCCTTCGACAGGTGCTGCTTCAGAATCTGCCCCGCCATCGGCGCGATGGACGGCGCGGCCGTGAGCAGCCCGAACGATCCGAACAGCGTGAACAGCCACACGATGATCTTCGCGGGCAGCTTCACCAGCGGGTCGGAGATGCGAGGCACGTTGTAGCGCCCCAGCTTTCGCATCCACATCGGCGTGAGCGCGGAGGTGGTCAGCGAGAGCGCGATGCTGCCGAGCGCGTAGATGATGCCCGCCCCATTGCGCGGTGAGGTGCGCAGCAGCTGGTGCATACCCTCTTCGGCGCGGACCGAGCTGCACAGGCGCGGTTTCACCTGCTCGAAGTAGGCGCGGATGCCCTCGCGAGTGCGCGGCACGTCCTCGGGTTTGCAGGTCTGCAGCTCCGCCGCGATCGCGCACTCTTCCCAGTAGCGCAGCTCGTCCTCCGGGCTGAGCGGTCCGGGCCCGTACACCTCGTACGCCTTGAGTACCGAGTGCCAGCCGGTGATGTGGATCCACAGCTGCGTTTCCGGGCTGTTGGCGGCGTAGCGCTTCCCGGTGATGGGTTCGATGCCGGTCATCGGGGCGTGGATCTGCATGAGGTGCTCGGAGGCCTGGATGGCGGTGCGCCCGTCGCCGATCGCGACCAGCAGGAAGTACGCGAAGGTGTGGTCGAGCCGCTGCCGGGGGTTGGTGTAGATGCGGCGGGTATCGGCCACCGCCGCAGTCAGGAACGGGTCGAAATGCTCGAGGACGACCGCGCGCTGGAAGCCGATGACCGCGGTCGGCGCGGTCCAGATCTTCCAGCTCGGGGAGTCGGGCCCGAAGAACCCGTAGTCGTCCCGGCGAAGGGTGGTCGGATCGAAGCCCATCGGTTCACTCCCTTGTGCGCTGCCCGCCTCAGCGGCGAATACAACGCCACCGTAGCAATTGGTCGCGGGTAATACAACGGTCGCGTAGGATTTCCTCGGGAAGGCCAGTCGTGGAGGTGTGGCAGCAGTGACGGAATCGGGAACGGCGACCGAACGGCCGCGACGTCGCTATGCCCCGCGCCTGCCACCCGAGCAGCGCCGGGTGCAGTTGCTCGACGCCGCCTTCGAGGTCCTGACGCGGGTGGAGCTGCACGAACTCAGCATGGAGGCGGTCGCGCAGGCGGCGGGCGTGGGAAAACCGGTGCTGTACACCGTGTTCAAGACCCGTGCCGATCTGGTCGAGGCACTGCTCGAGCGTGAGCGTGAACTGGCGCTCGAGCAGGTGGTGACCACCCTGCCGACCGATCTGCTCGGCGCGGATCCGGTGGTGGCGGCCTCCTCGGCAGTCGAGGCGTTTGTCGGTGTGGTGCTTGCCAATCCGACGCGCTGGCGTCTGATCCTCGCGAGCCCCGGCAGTGCGCCCGCGGAATACCGTGCGGCACTGCGCAGTTCCCGCACCGGCATCTTCGAACAGGCCGAGGCGCTGGTCCGCATGGGCGCGGCCCTCGATCCACGCTGGGCCACGGTCGATTCCGGCCTGCTCACCAACTCCCTGCTCACCGTCGCCGAGATGCTCGGCGGGCTCGCGGTCAGTGAGCCGGACGAATATCCCAAGCAGCGATTGGAAGGGTTCGTCCGCGCCATCGTCCAGCTGTTGACCGGCGGCCGCGAATAGTCGCTGGAGGGCTGCTCTGCCGCGGTTGTCTACGGCAGTTCGCCGAGCGCCCGGATGATCGCCCACGCCTCGTCCTCGGGCGCGGATGTCCAAGGGGCGGTGGGCTTGTGGATCCGGAGCGAGGCGATGCCGTGCAGGACGCTCCAGATCCGTAGCGACAGTGTGCGATCGGCGCCGGCGCCCGCGACCTGGAGTAGCTCGGCGAGCCGGTCGAGCAGATCCAGGCCCGGCCCGCCGCCGGAATCGATTGCGGGATCGGGCCGTTCGAAGAGCAGCTGGTACGCGCCCGGGTAGTCCCGGGACCACTGGAGATACGCGCCGATCAGCGATCGCAGCCGTGTCTCGGGTGTGCCCTCGGCTGTCTCACCGGCATCCAACGCGGTGCGAAGGCGCCCGAACAGCTCCTCGGTGACGGCGTACATCAACGCCTCCTGCGAGGGGAAGTGCATGTACACCGCACTCGGTGCGACCCCGCTGGCGCGAGCAATGGCCCGCAGCGACGGCGCGGGCACCGCCTGTGGCTCCAGCAGTAGGTCGATGGCGGCCGTGACCAGCTCGCCGCGCAGTTGCTCGCCTTCGCCGCGCACCCGCCGTGGTCGCGCAGTACTCATCGAACCTCCTTGACAGCAATCACTGAACAGGTGTTAAGTTTAACTCACTGAACACCTGTTCACCTTCAGGAGATGATCATGGATCAATGGAACGGTTCGACGGCGTTAATCACGGGTGCGAGCAGCGGAATCGGCGCCGAATTCGCCACCGTGCTCGCGCAGCGGCAGTGCAATCTGGTGCTCGTCGCCAGGCGAGAGGATCGACTGCGTGAACTGGCCACCCGCATCGAGGGCGAGTACGGCGTCCGGGTCCAGGTGGTGAGCGCCGACCTGTCGCTGCCCTCGGAGGTGGATCGCCTCGCCCAGACCCTCGCCGCCTCGGGCACACCCATCGATGTGCTGGTGAACAATGCCGGTTTCGCCACCCACGGCACATTCTCCGAGCAGGACGCCACCCGGATGAACAACGAGATAGCGGTCAATGTGGCTGCGGTAGTGGCTCTTACGCGAGCCTTGGTGCCGGGCATGGTGTCGCGCGGCCGGGGAGCCGTCGTGAATATCGCCTCGACAGCGGCATTCCAGCCCATCCCTTTCATGGCCGTCTACGGTGCGACCAAGGCGTTTGTCCTCTCGTTCACCGAGGCGCTGTGGGGTGAACTCGAAGGCAGCGGAGTCGATGCCCTGGCACTGTGCCCCGGCGCGACCGATACCGAATTCTTCGATGTGGCAGGCGAATCCGCGAGCGTGGGCAAGCGCCAAACCACGTCCCAGGTCGTCGAGACCGCCATGCGCGCACTGGATCAGCGCCGGCGCCCGCCGAGTGTGGTCTCCGGCTGCGCGAACCGCTGGTCGTCCCGGCTGCCGCGAGTGCTCCCGCGCCGCGCCACCATTCGGGTGACGCGAAATCTGGTGGGGGCCAGGTAATCATGTACGCCCTACGGCCCAGCTACGTCGGCGATATCCCGGCAATGCGTCACCACCTGCACAGCGAACGCCTGGTCTCGGCATCTGCGGAACGCACCTTCGCGGTCCTGGCCGCCGGTGAAGGCCAGCGGGATTGGGCGGAGGGCTATCGGGCCACCACCTGGTACGGCACAGCCCCGCACGATGCCGCGACGGTGCGTGACATCCACCTGCGCTGGATCACCGTCCGTGAGCGCTTCCTGGCGTGGGAGCCCGGTGTCAGATTCGCCTTCTCCACCGATGCCATGTCGATTCCCCTGGCACACAGGATGATCGAGGACATCACCTTCGAGCCGGTGGGCGCCGATCGGTGCAAGCTGATCTGGCAGGTCCACCTGGATCCCGCCGCGGCCTTGCGGCCTATCGAATCCCGTCTGGTACGAACAGTTTTCCAGCCGATGTTCGAATCCTTCGCCGCCGGTCTCGCCCGCTATGCGAGCGCCAACCCCGCCTGACCTGACAGCTCAGAACGCCCGCTGCATGACGTAATCGTGGTGCAGCCGGGAGCCGACGGTGAAGGTCTTGGCGCCCGCGATCTCGAATCCGTGTTTGCGGTAGAAGCGCTGGGCCCGCGCATTCTGCTGATTCACGCCCAGCCATACGCCCGCGCGCCCGGCCGCACGGGCGTGGTCGAGCGCGGAACCCATGAGCGCCCCGGAGACGCCATTGCCGTGGTGCCCGGGCAGCACATACATCTTGCTGATCTCGGTGACCGGCCGCAGATCGATCAGGGCCGCGACATTCGGATCGGCGGGCTCCGCCGTGTGGAGCAGGGAGTAGCCGACGATCCGCGCATCGGAAACCGCCTTGAGCACGGTGCGATCCGGGTCTGCGAGGTATTCGCCGAATCACGCGGGGGAGAGCACGTCGTCGATGAAAGCGGCGATATCGGCGGGTGTGGATTCCGGCGGGCAGGCCAGCGGAAAGGTGACCGCCGCGACGTCACCCAGCGCTACCGCATCCGCGGGTACCGCCCGCGCGACGGTGACTGGGGAGTTGCTCACCCGTCCAGTGAAACATGACCGGTCACCGGTTGCGCTGTGACCTCTGCCGCTCCCGCACGGGTGTGGAAGGCCCGCGCGCAGCCGATCAGCACCACCGCGAAAATCAGCGGCACCGCGAATCCGGCGCGCAGATTCGAGGCGTCCGCGATCACGCCGACCACCACGCCGCCGACGATGGTGCCGCCGTAATTGAAAAGGTTGAGCCGGGCGATGAGTGCGTCCAGGCCGCGTCCGCTGGTGAGCTGCCCGGCCTCGCTGAAGCAGAGCGGCACGATCAGCGGCAGCCCGATACCGGCGACCAGGAATCCGGCAATGGCGGCAATCGGGGCGGGCGCGGTGACAACCACAAGCAAGCCGATCGAACCGACCACTGCCGCACCGCGCACCACCGCGCGCGGTCCGAACCGCCGTACCCACAGATCACCGGTGAGGCGGCCGACCAGCGATGCTCCCTGATACGCGGCCAGCGCCAGGGCGGCGGTAGCGGAGGAGGACAGCAGCACATCGGTCAGGTACAGCGCCGACCAGTTGCCGACCGCGAAGTCGATGGCGAAGGCGAGCGCCACGATCACACCGAAGGCCAGGAAGATGCGCACCGGCACCGTGCCGACAGGCTCCGGTTCGGCGGGCCCGGCCTCGGCTTCCTGGGTGCCGAGCAGGCGCGGCCCCGCGAGTAGCGCCCCGGCCAGCACCACCAGCACGGCCGTCAGGATCGAGATACGCAGGGATACATGCAAACCCTCGAAGGCCGCGACGAACAGCGCACCGCTGATCGACCCGGCACTCCACGCCGCATAGAACGAGGACAGCACGAACCGGCCATAGCCGTGTTGAATGAATACCGCCTGCATATTCGTGCCCGCATCGACGATGCCGACCGCCAGGCCGTACACGCCCAGCGTCACGAACAGCACGATCTTGTTCGGGGAGAACGCGACTCCGACCCCCGCCGCGGCAATGAGCAGCAGGCCGATGCGCAGTGCGGTCCGGCTGGAAAAGTGCAGTGCGATCTTCTCGGCGGTGATGCTGCCGACGCCCGCGAGCAGTGAGAGAAGCGCCACAGCCGCCACGATCAAGGTATCGGTGAGGCCGAACTTGTCACGCTGCTGCGGCAGTTCGGTCAGCACGACGGCCAGGAAGAATCCCTGCAGCGCGAACGCCACCGAATTCGCCGCGCGCGCCGCGCGGAGCAGCGGGTTCGTGGTCTGCGGGGGGAACATCCCGAAAGAGTAGCGGCGGCAAAGCAGTCCGGCATCCCGGGCACGGGTAACAATCCGCGCGGCACTTCATTACGTACCGCTCGCGGTTGGATAACGAATCTTGCCGCTTTCCTGCCGAGGGGGCTGTGCACTGCGGCACTCTGGAAGGTACGGCGTGGGCCGGTGGTTTCCGGGTACATCGGAAGCGGCCCATGGAGAAGTGGCTGGGGCGGTGATCGTGTGAGCACGAGGCGAGTGGAAGTTCCGCGCGGGCAATCGGTGGCTCTCGCCGATCCGGAACCGAATCAGAAATCAGCGGTGACGGATTCGCGCGGGCATCGGCCGGCGGACCGCTGCCGGGAACCCGGCTGCCCGGACTGCCGATGGGACGAACAGCGGCTGAAGTTCTGGCTACGCGCCCGGCTGCTGGCCGCCGGCGTGGAGAATGTGCAGGTCGATGCTCCGATCGGAACACTGACCCCAGATCTGCTGTGGCGCATGGACGATCGTGTCTGTGCCATCGAGGTATCCACTACGCCACCGGATTTGGTGCGCGCGAAGCAGCTCACCGCGGCGCTGCGCACCGGCGGCTGTAGTGAAGTGCTGTGGATCACACCGCCCGGATTCTGGACCTCACAGCTGCCCGCGCTGGGCCTCGACGACTTCGCCCCGGCCTCCTGCGACTATCGTGCGCTGGGCGGCCTGCTGGCCGCGGGCCCCGGTGGGGTGGTGTCACCCAGCCAAACCGCCTGTGAATTACGGGATTTCATCACGGGATGGGTCGCGCAGGAGCTCGCGTACGGCTTCCGCGACGAGCACACGGGAGGTTGGGCGATGGTGACGGACTGGGAACGGCACACGCGCACACAGGCCACGGTCATCGCGCGCCAGCGCCAGGAAATCATGAACCAGCGCACCGCACTGGCCCTGGCCCGCAAGGCCACCCGCGACAAGACCAAGCAGATGCTGAGATTGACCGGCCGCCTCGAGCGCGCCGAGGTCTCGGCCCAGCAGCAGGCCGACGATCTGGCCCAGGTCCGCCGCCGCCTCGCCGATCACGCGCGAGTCGACGCCACCCTCCGAATCACCGTGGCAGCTCAGAAGACAGCGCTGGCGCACTGGCAGCTCATCTCCTGGTTCGCCCTGCTGATCATCGTCGCCTTCATCGGTGCGGGCCTGCTGATCAAATAGCTCACCGCAACCCATGCCCCGCGCCCTGGCGTGGGCCCCTCGGCATCCCAGCACGCCTTCGGCCGGGATCCACAGTTGGATCCCGGCCGAAACGCGCAGGGATGACGAGGAACTGGTCCCGGCGGTGCGGGCCGGACGCAGCGCGTGCTAGCGGCTGAGCCGGAACGGCCCACGGTCCCAGCGCCATTGGTGCCGCAGCACCATGGCGGCGAGGTCCAGCAGCTGAATGCCGGTGTCGTCGCGATACCGGCGTAGCTCCGTCCAGTCGACCGGCCCTTCGGCCAGCCGGTTCCGCAGCATGTTCTCGTGCCGCGCCGCGACGCTGTGCTGTGCGAGGTCGGTGACGCCCCAGTCGGTTCCGGTCCACACCAGCCATCCCCATCCGTGTGCGTGGGCATACGCGCGCCCGGCGGTGGACTTCACGCGATTGACGTGAAAGGCGGTGTGGCCCAGTGGTATCACATCGATGAGCACCACTCGGCCATCGGTGAAGCGGACGGCGGCGGTCGGGTAGTGCAGTCGTTCACCGCCGTCGATCTCGTAGCCGATCTCGACCGGGTACTCCTGAAAGGTCTCGACCCGCTCGCTCCCGTCCAGCAGCCGAAACAGCCGCGCCTGCAGTCCGGTATCGAAAGTTGTTTCCCGGCCGAGCTTTTCGGAGTACACGAATCCCCGTCCGTCATCACCGAGATCGAGCGTGCGGGCCGGTGCGGCGGGCAGCTCAGCAGGCGTCCCGTCACCCCATTCGACCCGGTGCAGCCAGGGATTCCAGACGCCCGCGGGCACTTCGTCCGCCTGCTGCGACGGCAGCAGATGCCAGCGCCCCTTCTGCTGCCAGCCCGCGATGCGCTGGAATACGAAGCCCGCCAGCCGTTTCGATTCCTGCAGATCGTGCCCCGCCAGCCGCAGCTTCAGATACGCGCGGTCCTGTGCGGCGATATCGCTGTCGGTGGCATACGTTTCGGCGAGCAGTGTGCGGACCAGCCGCTCATCGCTCCAGCCGACCGGATACCGCTCGGTGAACACCCCGAGATCGTGCACGCCCGTATTCTGCGCCTGCCGCACCATATTCCCGACCGCCCGGGTGTACAGCTGCCGCGCCCGATCCCGCGATACCCCGAACCGCGCGCCGAGCAGGGTGAGCGTCTCCGGCGGCTCCCCGTCCAGCCCGAGCCGGCAGGTGATGAGCTCGCCCTCGCGCGGCCGATCGACGGCCTGCTCACCGGCCATCGCGGCCAGCACCTCGTCGATATCCTCCAACCCGAAGGAGATCGCCTCACGCTCGCTCGTCCGCTCACTACTCGTCACAGTGGCCCCTGCCTTTTCGCCAGTCTGTTCGACGAGCCTAGCGGTGCGGGCCGACAGAGCGGGGGAAGCTGGAATCGTCTGAGTCGCCCCCCCGGCTCACTGCAGGTCGGAGAAGTGCACGTTCTGCGCGGCGGCGGTCACATGCAGGCCGTCGGGGCCCGGCTGGATCGCCGTCAACCGCGCACCGAGCGGCAGCCGCTGCAGCGGCACGGTGAAGGCGAGGGTTTGGCGCAGCAGTGCCAGCGGAATCGCGGGTCCGCCCGCCGCGGCCTGGACCGAGACCGGAGTGACCTCGATACCGTCGGCCGTCGGTGCGACGGTCACGACAACGGTCCCCGGCACTGAAAGCCCCTCTACCGAGAAGGTCCCCGTCACTCGCAGCCCGTCCGGACTGTTCGAGATCGACTCCACGCCCGACGGCGCGAATCCCTTCACGGCGTCGTAGGGGACCACCGCGGTCGCCGTCGCGGTGGCCGCGACGAGGTTCGAGGTGCGATTGTGGACCAGGTCGGCCAGCGGCGCCGACACATCGGTCAGTTGGACGTCGAGATCGTGAACCGTGAGATTCTGCTCGCTCCAGTCGCCGACCCGAATGCCGATGTCGTGATACTTGCCGTCGGCGGCCTGGGTCAGGAACGGAATACCGCCGATCGTGACCCTCGGTTGCTGCGGCAGGCTGTAGTCGGCGGCGATCTTGCGCCCGATCTCGTTCTGCGCCATCACGACTGCCACCCGGTCGCCGATCACCGCCCCGATCCCCAGCAGAACGATCAATGTCACCAATGCGCGCATGCGCTCACCCGCTCAACCATCCCACCATCATGCTGTGGATCCCGGCCGGCCGGCGCCCCCGACCCGCCCGCCGGCCGGACCCGGACGGTGTCACATGTGGGCGCACAGCCAATCGGTGCCGTAGTGGGCGGCATTGCCGCCGTCGAGATGCACCCAGTGACCGTCGCCCTCACAGGATTCGCCCTCGGTGTGCGAGGGTCCGGGAGGCGGGGTGGCGATGACGCCGGGCAGCCCCCGGAACACGCCGTCGGGCAGCGGAATCGAAATACCCGGCACCGGTTGCCACACATCGGCATTCGCGGTCGCGGTCATCAACATCGGCGCCGCGAGGACGGTGCCCACCGCTGCGGTCAGTATCGCTACACGCTGCTTCATCGATCCTCCTGTGGAAACGGTTCGGAATTGCTCGGGGACTACCCACTTATCTGTAGCTGAACAGTAACTGTTAGGGATTGTTGATCGGGATCACATACACCCGCGACCTGGGTAGAAGAGGCGTGCATAGGTTCGTGTCAGAGGTTTTTGATCAACTCCCTGTCGCACCGGGCACGAGCGACGAGATCTCCAGTAGATGGACGTCGGTGTTGGCGCACGCACTGATCTGCGCGGGCAGGAAGATCGATTCTGTGTTGTCCGGCGGGTAGATTCGCAGGCCTGCGGCGGTGACCGGCCGGCATCTGTCGCCGTAGTTTCCGGCGTCGGTGATGCGGAGTAGGGCTGAGGCCTGCTCGTTGACTCCCAGGGTGATGGTCGGCTTCGGTTTGTCTCGGTCGGCGGGGGCTCCGATCGGGTCGCCGGTACTGCTGTCGGCGAGCGAGACGCCGGGGAATCCGGTCACGGTGCAGGGCTTCGGGCCGGCGTTCGTGAAGATGAGTGGGGTGTACGTGCTACCCGCTGTGCCGTCGGATCGGCCTTTGGACAGTTTCAGATCGGCGGTGCGGCAGAGTCCGAGGCCGGCGGGGGTGCTCGCGGAGGTGATGGCGCTCGGGGCGCCGCCGTCGGTTGCGGTGGTCGGCGCGGTGGTGGTCCCGGGTGCGGTGCCGATCGACGGTCCGGCGCCGGTGCTGCCGGAACCGCATCCCGCCAGTGCCAGCGTGCCGACCGCGAGCAACGCCGCGGCAGTGGTTTTCAGAGCTGTCATCAGTCTCTCCATCTCTGATCGCAACCGGCACACCGTGATTCGGATCCGATACGCAGTCGGCACCACGAATAGCGGTGCTATACCTGCCTATCGGATGCGGACCCGCGCGCGTAACACCGTGTCGGCAATCCCCATCACCGATCTGCACCGCTGCGGGTAATGTCCAAGATTGGTCGGGACAGAACATCGAAGGGAGAAACGAATGAAAATGCGTGTCTTCGCAGGTATGGCCGTGGCAGCAGCAGCGATTTCGATGGTTGGTACGGGCACCGCCAATGCCGATGCGGTGAATCCGAACGATTATCTGATCGGTGACACCGTCTACTTCAATGTGGGTTACGCACAGTGCTCGATCAAGCCGGATGGCACCGCGGGCTGTGACATCCAATCCGGTATCGCCAAGTGGCTGAACGTGATTCCGGTGACGGATCTCGCCATCGACGTGGCATTCCTGCCCGCGCACCCGACCTTCGGCGTGTTCGGCCCGTACGGTCGCTCCGATGCCAGGTCCCTCCCGAACACCGAGATCAGCTCGACCATCACCTATGCGGGCGCCACATGCTACGGCGGCGGACGCGGCGCGATCGGGTGCAATTCGAAGGGCCACAGCTTCAGCTTCGGCTGGTCGGGCACCACGACCACCTAGACTGGATTACCCAGCAAGCCTGAGCATTTGACCATCGGTCAGCCCGACGACTTTTCCGGCTCGCATGACGTCGGGTTGCCGATCGTCTCCCTCTCGTCCGCCGTCGCCTCCCGCAGGAAGCGCCACGGATTCCCCTCCGGAGCGGATTCCACATCGCCGGGGCAGTGACTCGCCTCCACCCGCCAGCGGTTCCGGTAGACATTGCCGTCGAATATGACATCGAACGGCCCACGCCCGCTCTGGCCGCTCCAAGCTTCGACCATCCGTACTCCTCACCTCATTGTGCTGTGGCGTTGTGGAGGGCTTCGGCTCGAATCTACTCGTCGGCAGTGCCAGTCTGCTGTGAACTACAGCGTCGGCTCCGCCGCCCGCCGCGCTCGCCTGCCGCGTAGCCATCGAGCCGCCCGAAATGCCAACCAGCCCAGCCCGATCAGCAGTATCAGCACCGCGATGAATGCCACCACCGGTACCACCAGCGCCAGGATCGTCAGCACCAGCGAGGTCCCGTCCTCGGCGCTGGAAACCACCGGATTCCCCAGCCCCGCAGTGGTGCCCGTGACAAACGGCCGGGCCACCGACCTCCCCACGTGCACACTGCCCGCGGTGACAGCGCCGAGAACAGCGGCGACGGCAGGCGACAGATGCGAGGACAGACTGCTCTCAGCCGTGAAGAGAATCGCCCCGGACGTCGGAGCCACCAGTGTCCCGATAGCGTGCAGCGCCGAATCCAATGCGGGAATCTTGTCCCCGACAAGATCGAGCAGGAATACCAGCCCGATCCCGATCAATACCGGAGTCGACGACAGCCACCCGTACGAACTGCCCAGATCGATCCATCCGGCCCGATCGGCCACTCCCACCACCAGCAGCGGCAACCAGGCATTGAGCCCCGCCGCCCCGGACAGCCCGAAGGCACCGAGAATCGCCCCGACGGCCGATGTGATCTCCATGCCAAGAGTGTGACGCCACGGTCCGACATGGGCCGGTATTCAGCCCCGAGCCGTACTACCTGATACGCAACGACCGAACCTGTCGCCGATCAGGCCGGATCGGCGATGAGCTGCAGATACGCGGTATCGAGCGGAATATCGACCGCGAACCACGCCGCGGGCCGATCATCATCACGCGGGCACCAGGCGGTCGCAATGCACAGCCGAGCCACTTCCGTGCTGGCCAACCCGGGCAGATGCCACGCGATCCGAGCCGGATCCGCGTACCGCACACCGTATTCGGAGTCATCCTCATCGGTCGGCAGCTGCCGCGCCCAGCTGGTGGGCATCAGCCGTCCGTCCGCCGCCTGCAGGGCGAGCAGCTCGGAATCCGGCCCGCCGATCGACACCATGAAGTGCTCGTTCTCGACACTCACCGCCGCAAGGCATTCGCCGGAGTCCTGACCGCCGAAGGCATCAGCGGGCAGATCGGTCATTTCGGCCGAGACGACCAGTCCGGATACCCGCGCCCGCGCCTGCACCTGCCAGATTCCGGCCCACACCGGCACCGGCGCGCCGCCGTCCCAGGCCGGCACCTCGATGCTTCCGATCAGCAGATCGACCGTCGCGGTGCGATGCTGCCAACGGTGCAGATGTGACCCGTTCGGCAAGCACCACAGCGTATTCGGCGCCGCGGGTAGCGCGTCCGATCCGAGCGTGAGCGAGAACCCGACGGTGCCGAGGGGCGTGTCGATCACCGCTGGGCGACTGTCTGCCTGGGCCAGATGGTCGGTGGGAAGCATGCGTCCCATCATCCAGGTCGGCGTTCACGACGAATCTGTGGGCTGCCGCAACCGCCACCGCGGAAACGTGTTGTTCACGGCCGCCCAATCGATGATCGTCCAGGGTCGACCGCGGCGCCTTGGCCTTGCGGCCTGAGATGTCCTCAGCCCGTTGACCTTCGGACCGCGCGCACTGCCCGATCCGAACACCGCCCTGCGCGGCGGCAGGCGTGCTCTCCCTGTGGAAGAGTGGTTCCCGCTCCTGAATTCGGTTCTCCGGATCCGGAGCCGCTCGAACGATGAAGGGAAGCCTTGATGGAGACAGCATTCGACGTAGCCGGGCTGATCGGCTACCGCTATCGCGCCGATGACTACTACGAGGTCGGCCGCGAGAAGATCCGCGAATACGCGCGAGCTGTCCGGGCCTACCATCCAGCGCACTGGACCGAATCCGCCGCCGGCGAATTCGGATACACCGGTCTGGTCGCGCCGACCACCTTCACCTCGATCGTGGCCATGCGGACCAATCGTGTGCTGTTCGAGGACGTCATGACCGGCTACGACACGTTCCTGCACACCGACCAGGTCTTCGAATTCCACCAGCCTGTCGTGGCAGGTGACCGGTTGACCGTCGATGTCGAACTGTCCTCGGTCCGCCGCGTCGCGGGCAGGGACCTGCTCACAGTCACCAATACCTTCACGGACCGATCCGGGCAGATCGTGCAGATCATGCACACCACGCTCGTCGGCATCACCAGCGATGACGTCGATGCCGATATCAGCGATGCCATCGAGGGTGTGGTCATGAGCGGTGTGGACGTCGCGCCCTTGTCGCCATACGCCGGACCCGAGACGACGGATCAGCCCGCGCCCCGCTCCTCGCACATCTCGCGAACGCGTTTGCCGCACACCGCAATCCGCTTCGAGGACATCGCCGTCGGCGACGAGCTACCCGCCCGGACCGTCCGGCTGACCCGCGGCGACCTGGTGAACTACGCGGGAGTCGCCGGCGACGCGAACCCGATCCACTGGAACGAGGAGGTCGCCGCACTGGCAGGCCTCCCCGATGTCATCGCGCACGGCATGCTCACCATGGGCCTCGGCGCCGGTTTTGTCACCGATTGGCTCGGCGACCCCGGTGCCATCATCCGGTACACAGCCCGCCTGTCGAACTACACCGTCGTCGAAGCGGTCTCGGCCGGAGACGTGGAATTCAGCGGCCGAATCAAATCGGTCGACCCGGAAACCAGAAGCGCCACAGTCGTTCTCCTCGCAAAGTCCGCCGGCCGCAAGATCTTCGGCCTGGCCACTACGGATATCCGCCTCCAATAGCGGGTGGCACTCAGTCGAGGCAGAACTCATTGCCCTCGATATCCTGCATCACCAGGCACGACTCATTGACGCCATCGGCGCGCAGCAGCCGCACGCGTACCGCGCCGAGCGCAACCAGTCGTGCGCATTCGGCCTCGAGCGCGGCCAGGCGCTCGTCACCCCCAAGCCCGGTGCCGACCCGCACGTCGAGATGCACCCGATTCTTGACGACCTTGCCTTCGGGAACCCGCTGGAAGTACAGCCGCGGGCCCACACCCGAGGGATCAACGCACGCCGAACCCTGATATTCGTACCCCAGCACCTCACTCCAGAACCGAGCGACATGCTCAGGTTCCGCGCAGTCGAAGGTGACTTGGACCTGTCTCACCGATGCCATCGCTCCACCGTAGCGACGGCCTTTCGTCTCGGTGGCGAGTGTGGCGGGAGGTTCGGTGTCGCCGAGCAGCCCGCAGGGGCCGTGGAGCGCGGGCAGAGGTCTCACCCTGCTCACCTGGGCCAACAGCCGACCGATAACCGCCTCCTCGGCCGGTTGCACCCCACCGGAGTGGGCGCACCGTCCGACTCGAGATGTGACCGCGGATGGTTGTCGGCTAGAGGCGAATCGCCGTACGAACGAGGTCGGCGACGGCTGTGGATCTGCTGTGCGGCGGCCAGGCGATGACGGTTGTGACCGCCGGTGCGTCCGGCACCGGCACGATGGCGTGATCGTCGCGCAGCTGGGCGCGGAGCGATTCGGGCATCACCGCGCAGGCCCGTCCGAGCGTGATCAGCTGGGTCAACTGGGTGTGGTCGCGAACCTGCGGGCCGGGGCCGTCCGGATAACTGCCATCCGGTCGGGGCCAGCGCGGCAAGGGCAGGTCCGTCAGGGCTTCGACCTCGGCCATCGATATGTGGGTTCGGTTGGCGCAGGGGTGCCCCGCGGGCAGGACCACGATCTGCCGTTCGGTGTGCAGGTCTTCGGTGTCGAGTCCGGCGGTCGTGTCGTAGGGCCGGTGGAGCAGAGCAACATCGGCACTTCCGTTGCGCAGCAGCCTTTCCGGTTCGCCGGGCCCGCACAGCATCACCTCGACCGCGACAGCGAAGGGCTCGGCGGCGTAGGCGTCCAGCAGCTTCGCCAACAGTTCGCTGGACGCTCCTGCCTTGGTGGCCAGCACCATACCCGGCCGGTCGGCAGCCGCCCGGCGGGTGCGGCGCTCGGCGGCTTCGACCGCTTCGAGTGCGAGCCGGGCCTCCCGCAGTAGCACCGACCCGGCCTCGGTCAACGTGATCGCGCGCGAACTACGGTGCAGCAGAACAACTCCGAGCCGTCGTTCCAGCTGCTGGATCGCCCGCGACAGCGGTGGTTGCGCCATCGAGAGCCGTTGTGCCGCCCGGCCGAAGTGCAATTCCTCGGCGACGGCGACGAAATATCGCAACTCCCGCGTCTCCACCGTGTCATCGTATCCGGCGCTCACCACGACCGATACCCGTGCGGTATCGCCGCCCACCCAATCGGTCTTGGACGGCACACCCGAGCCCGCAACATGATCAAAGGCATGAGTGAACGGACGATCGCGCTGGTGACCGGCGCGAATAAGGGAATCGGATACGAGATCGCCGCGGGCCTGGGCGCCCTCGGCTGGCGAATCGGTGTGGGCGCGAGGGATCGACAGCGTCGCGACACCGCGGTGGAGAAGCTGCGCGCGGCCGGGATCGATGCGTTCGGTGTGCCGCTCGACGTGACCGACGACGCGAGTGCGGCCGCGGCGGCCGAGCTGATCGCCGACCACGCCGGAGGGCTCGATGTTCTGGTCAACAATGCCGCGATCGTCGGCGGTATGCCACAGACGCCCACCACACTCGAGCCCGCGATCGTGCGAACTGTGGTGGAAACCAATGTGATCGGCGTCATCCGGGTCACCAACGCGATGCTGCCCATGCTGCGCGCCTCGGCCTCACCGCGAATCGTCAATATGTCCAGCAGCGTCGGCTCGCTCGCCGTGCAGACCACACCCGGCATCGACATGGGCCCGCTTCCCGCCGCGTACTTGGCGTCGAAGACTTTCCTCAACGCCCTCACGATCCAATACGCCAAGGACCTGAGCGACACCAACATCCTGATCAACTCCGGCTGCCCCGGTTTCACCGCCACCGACCTCAACGGCTTCCAGGGTGTCCGCACACCAGAACAGGGTGCGGCGATCGCGATTCACCTCGCGACCCTGCCCGACGGCGGACCGACCGGCGGATTCTTCGATGACGAGGGAACAGTGCAGTGGTGACGGGCACGACAAAGGCTGTCAGGTACGACGAATTCGGCGGCATCGACGTCCTGCGGATCGAGGAGGTCGACCGCCCCGTGCCCGGGGCAGGGCAGGTCCTCGTGCAGGTGAGAGCGGCAGGCATCAACCCCGGCGAGGCGGCACTACGCATCGGCGCGATGACGCATATCTTTCCCTCGACGTTTCCCTCCGGGCAGGGCAGCGATCTCGCCGGGGTCGTCGCCGAGATCGGCGCCGGAGCCGGCCGATTCGCGCCCGGCGACGAGGTGATCGGATTCTCCGAGAAGCGGTCCGCCCAGGCCGAATTGGTCCTCGTCGACGTCACGAACCTCACCCCCAAACCGAAGAACGTCCCCTGGGAGGTGGCGGGCGCCCTATACATTGCGGGCGTAACCGCATGGGGCGCAGTGCATTCCGTCCAGCTCGAGCAGGGCGAGACCGTCGTCGTCTCCGGAGCGGCCGGGGGAGTCGGCTCGATCGCCGTTCAGCTCGCGCGCCGTGCCGGAGCCACGGTCATCGGCCTGGCGAGCGAGCGCAATCACGAGTGGCTGCGAAGCCACGGCGTAATCCCCGTCGCCCACGGTGACGGCGTCACCGACCGGATCAAGGCCGCCGCCCCGGGCGCCATCCACGCCTTCATCGACACCTACGGCGACGGCTACGTCGAACTGGCCCTCGGTCTCGGGGTCGCAATCGACCGGATCGACACCCTCATCGATTTCCCAGCAGCCGCAAGGTACGGGGTCAAAACCGAACCAGGCCCCCATGGCAGGCAGGGTGTGGAGGCCCTCGCCGAACTGGCTCGCCTGATCGCCGACGGACACCTCGAAGTCCCGATCGCAAACGTCTACCCGCTGACGCAGGTCCGCCAGGCCTACGCCGAACTCGAACGCAGACACACCCACGGCAAAATCGTGCTGAGGCCCTAGCCGGCGCAATGTGGCGCGCTTCCAGGGCTGCTCAACCGCAGGAGCTGATTCCTGTCAGCGCGGTTGTCTGCAACCACGACACTGCCGGCTACACATCCGGCATTCGGCCAGCTCGAGACTGGTGCCAGGATTGGATCCCTGCCAGATCAGTGCGTCTGCCCGGCGCCAGATCTCCGCTGCCCGTTGTTCTTCCGGCAGCACGGGTGGCCTATTCGCACCGCGCCCTTCAGCATGAGCCGCAGCACCTCTTGGAATTATGGAGGGGCCCAACGACATTCAGCTCGTGGCGACGAGATGGGCACGGAAGTTGTCCGCCGCACCGGGTACGGTCATCTCCGCTGGTCGAGATCGAGAGGGTTGACGTGGGGCGGGATATGACCGGGCCGCCGGGCTCTACCGCCTCGTCGCCAAGAACCGGCATCGCCTCCCCGGCGGCACCCCCGCCTGTGCCTTCCCGAACCCGACGCAGAACTGAGGCTGTACCGCGTACAGAACGCGCTCAATCGCCCTTGACCGCGCTGATCGAACGAGCCAGCCCGGGGATGCCGAGGATCGGCGGTTCAGTATCCGGCGTTGTCCATGGCTTCGCGTATCGCTTCCCACAGTGGGTAGCTCAACGCGTGTGGCGGGAGCAGTGAAAGACCGTGAGCCACAGCAGGGTACCGACCAACGAGATGACCAGCAGGAGTGCCGAACTCGTGACCATCCCAGCGCTCACACCACACATCGCGTCACGCCCTCGCCCCCGTGTAGCTGACACCGGGCGCCATCCCCCGGGCTGCGAGTCACGTGTTCGAGGTGCAGAGCACTTCCACGACTTCTGCCTGCGACAGTTCCGCGGACCCGGTATCGGCAAGTATCGCTCGCGGATAGTGGCGGGCCAGCCCGATGTACGCACGGCGTAGCGCGGTGTCTCGGTCATCGCCCACACCCGCGCCGACGCCATGGCTCGTGTCATCGCTGGTGTAGACCAGCGCACCGCAGCCATCGGCCCAGTGCACCAGGACAACACAATCGGTAGCGCCATCCCAGCCGCAGCTGTCCAGCGCCTCGTCGACCGCCGCCTCGCCACTCACCGCATCGACGCTGGTGCCGTAGTTCCACTCCTGCATACTGAAGGCGATTGCACCGAACAACTCCGACCCCTGTGCGGTATCGGCCGCTTTCGCCGCACCGGCACCGATCGCAGACCCGGCCGCAAAGCCCAGCGCCGCGACCGCGACAACGGCTTTACCCATGAACTTCATCAAGCACATTCCCCTGAGAACACTCGCAAACATGAACTCGACGATCATCGCCGATCAGCGGCACGTTCTCGCAATCAACCTTCAAGATCACAGTCCCCGAGGCGAACCCCTGTGCTTCCGAAGCGGTTCGGGCCATGTCGATGGATGCTGCTGGTTGAGCTTCCGATGCATTGCGCCGGCCGGTTCAGTCAGCGCGGCTCGCGGCAATCGAGTGCGTTCGAGCCGATTGGACATGTCTGGCCGGGATGAACTGCCACGCCTGCATTTACACAGCCGGCGTATCGAGTTCGCGTGTCAGCCAGATCGAGTCACCGCGTTCGGGATCCAGATCGACCCGCCCGCTGCGGTCGAAGCCGAGTTTCTCCAGAACGCGGAACGGAGCGGTATTCCATTCCAGCACCGTCGCCCACAATCGCCGTCGTCCCGTGTCGGCAGCGGCCTCGACAACTGCCCGGGCGGCCTCGGTGGCATACCGGCGTCCGTGGGCTCGCTGGGCAAGCTCGTAGGCGATCTCCGGTTCGTCATACGACGCTTGGCCGACGATCAGACCGCAGTAGCCGATGAACTCGCCGGTGTTTCGAAGCTCGATGGGAAGCAACCCCAGACCAGGATCGGCTCCAAGAGGGTTGGCTACCAACCACTCACGCATTTCCTCGACCGTCGGCCGCCCGTCCGCGTCGATCCTTCGCAGAGCCCGCACATCGCGCTCCGCCCACAATGCCCGGTGCGCCTGTGCGTCCGAGGGACGCCAGCGCCGCAGCCGGAGTCGCTGAGTGGACAGGCTCTCCGGGAAGTCCTTGTACGCCATCATGATTCGAATTCAGGCGACGTCCCGCCGACGGATCATCGCAATTGACCCCAAGACATACAGGGGAGTGTTTGGGAGTATGTCGTCGGCGGTATTGCGGGTCGACACAATCGCGGAGCCGTCGAAGCGCAAATGCTCGCCCCGCGGAAAGAGATTCCTCCGCGCCATAGGAAGCAGTCACGTTGATATGAGCGAAGAGCCGACCACCATCGAACTCGACGAGGCCGTCTTCATCGGCCCGCCCAAGACTCTGGCAAGCGGCCTGGTCAAAGCCCTGCGGCCGCGTCAGTGGGTGAAGAACGTTCTGGTGCTGGCCGCACCGCTGGCCGCAGGCACGATTCCGGGTACCGACACCTTTGCCATCTCCGATCTCACGCGCGATCTGCACATCGGTATCGCGTTCGTGGTGTTCTGCCTGGCAGCGTCGGGCATCTACCTGGTCAACGACTCGCTCGACGTGGAAGCCGACCGAGCGCATCCGACCAAACGCTTCCGCCCGATCGCCGCCGGGGTGGTTCCGGCGCGTCTGGCCTACGCGCTGTCGGTGGTGCTGCTGACGGCCTCAATCCTGTTCTCGTTCCTGGCGACGTGGCAGCTGGCCGTGGTAATGGCTGCTTACGTCGGCATCCAGCTGGCCTACTGCTTCGGTCTCAAGCACCAGGCCGTCCTCGACATCTGCATCGTGTCATCGGGCTTCCTGTTGCGCGCGGTTGCCGGCGGCGCGGCGGCGAGTATTGATCTGTCGCAATGGTTCTTGCTGATCGCGGCGTTCGGTTCGCTGTTCATGGCGGCGGGCAAGCGCTATGCCGAGTTGAAACTCGCGCTGGACACCGGCGCCAAGATTCGTAAGTCGTTGCAGTACTACACACCCACCTATCTACGTTTCGTCTGGACCTTGTCGGGCACCGCGGTCGTGGTCTTCTACGGGCTGTGGGCGTTCGAGCCCGATCACAGGGACAACCCGTGGTTCGCAATCTCGATGATTCCCTTCACAATCTGCATCCTGCGTTACGCGGTCGACGTCGATGGGGCCGGCGCCGGTGAACCCGAGGAGATCGTGCTGGGCGACCGCACCCTGCAGTCATTGGCCCTGGCGTGTGCCGCAACAATCGGTGTGGCCGTCTACCTCACCTGAGCGTTCGGGAGCTGCCTGGCGGCCGGTCATCGCAGGTGTTGCGATGACCGGCCGTTTTCGCGGCAGGGGGCGTCGACCACTGCACTCGGTCCCTTCCACTGTCCCAACGGGTCGGTCAGAGTTGCGTGTGCCCGGAGCCGCTGAGGATGATCAGTGGCATCAAAAGAGCGCCGAGAACATCGTTTCCGGTGCACTGGGCCGAGGCGCTGGAGCTGCCGGTCGGCTGGCTGCCGCAGTTCTGCACTGTCATGGACTTGGTCGACGAGCCCTGCGTGGCGGTGAGGTTATAGATGCCTTCGGCAAGCTTCGAGTGATAGACGTACTGGATGATCCCGGTGCCGGCCGTGGATCCGGCCTGCGGGGTGAAGGTGCCGACGTTCTGCCCGTCCAAGGTGACCGTGACCGGTGCCAGGGCGTCCGCGCCGCTGGTGGTAACCAAGATCGTGCAGGTATTGCCTGCCCCTTCACATTCGCCGATGCCGGTGTAGACCCGTGTCAGATTCACATTGTCGACCGTGGCCGACGCCGTTGCCGCCGCGACGACCGGTATCGCCAGCATGGCCACCGCGGCGGCGGCCCAATTCATTTGCCTCATCTGTACTTTCCCGTTGGAGTAGTCGTTGCCGGCACCTGAGTGCCGCTCCGACGGTAACCGCGCAGTGAGTCCCCGCGCGTACAAATTGAAAAGCCTGTACTTCAATATGTCGCTGCGTTTCGCGTGCGCGTCATCGTGGCTACTTCATGCGCTGCGAGCGCCTGGCTGCCGGGAGCGGCGTCCATGGAATCGACTCGGGGCGTGATGCCCTCGAAGAGGCCGGTGGTCCCGTCTCTGGCGTAGCGCTCGGCGGCGGTGACGCTGCCCTTCAACCGCCCGCTGGCTGGTTCGGTCAGCTGGCGGGCCTCGGAAGGTGGACGTCTGGCCAGGCTCGTTCGGCAGGCGCGCCACGCACTCGTCGGCAATGATCTCGAACATGACAGATCCGACGCCTGAACAGGCACCGTCCAACGCACAGGGCACCAGAGCTCGAGGGCAACGGCATCCGCGGTGTGAGTTGTGCGGCGGCCCCCAGGTCGGCAACCTCGGTGTGGGCGGCCTGATCGGAATACACCCGATCGGCCGCCAGCAATGGGGGCCGCCGCTTTCGGCATTGCATGCGGTGGTGTGCCTGCAGTGCGGACATGCCAAGCTATTCGCCACGCAACTCGCAAAGGTCCAGGCCGAAGCAGAGAAGCACCCCGAGCGATTCACTTGGTGATACATCTGAGCGCGAATTGCCAACGAAGACGAAGTCTTTCGGAATGAATGCTCATTGCGTATGACTCATACGATGCTCTGCCCGTCGATCTCCCGAGGCCCCGCGCTGGCCGTTCCGAACAGCGCGGCATGCGGGAAATAGCGGATGTTCGCGTTCCTCGGTCGGTCCCGGTGAACTTTTCGTGCAAGTCGCGCGTGGATTTGCGGAAACCCGTCCCTGAGGGCCATGGATTGCAGGGGAAGTTCACCTCAGACCGATGCGCTGCATTCGGCAATACGGGGTGTTCTGGCTCGTACCAGCTCCAGTCATTGACTCAGAGCTGCCACACATGATGCAGTCACAAAGCTCGCGAAGATGCCGGCCAACTGAAGGGGAGAGGCCATGGGCGACAAACAGAAGACCTCCGATTGGGTTGCGGAAAGCGGCGCGTGGGCGCTGGAAAACGGACACCGAACCTTGTTGAAGCTGACCGGCGGTCGCTGGCCGCACAGGCTCGGCTCGATGCAGGCGTTGGAGCTGCACACCATCGGTCGCAAGACCGGTCAGCGGCGCTCCACGTTGTTGAGCTCGCCCATTTCACTCCGGAGCGGATCGTCCTGATCGCCGCGATGCCTGCGTGTCGGGTTGTTGCCGAGGCTTCCGATTAATGGCCATGGCCAGTACACCTAGTCTCGTGAGTTGGGGATTGTTCTGGCGGGTAGGGCCGGTTGCTACCTCAGTGGTAGTGATTTGCGCTGCGGCAGGCTGTGGTTCGGCGGAGCGGCCGCCGGCGTTGCCCGATGTGCCTGAGCAACTGAGCTTCACTGGGAGCATCTCGGGTGAGCTGGATCGAGCGGTGGCGGTTGCCGCCGTGGCGACCAGCGATCCGTTGCCGAAGCTTCGGCAGGGCGGCGGTCAGCCCATCGATCTGATGCCGACGAGAACGCAGTGCGCTGAATTTATGCCCGATATCGGCATTGGACCTGACCGTGAGATCCGATACGACTATCTAGCGACGATTGTCGGTGACGTTGCAGCACATCGCGTTGCTCTGGTTGTCAGGCTCGGCCACGGTGTGGTGAAAGTACAGCCGACGGAAGTTCGGTCGGGGTGGTTGGAACTGTTCATCGAAGGACAGGAGGCCGCGCCGCGGCAGCAGCTCCCGCCGATTTCGATCACACTCGATGCTGATCGAAAGGGTGGCACGGTCGATGGGTGGCTCGGTCCGGGGGAACCGGGTACGACTACCGCGACACATATTGCCGGGCAATGGAAATGCGGCTGACCGCTCTCAGCCGGGTGACAATTGCAACACCATGACGGAAGTGTAATCCGGCGATTGTGACAGTCGGTAATTCGTGACCAACAGTAGTTCGGAGGCGCAGCCCGATCCGCGGTGACGACCCAAGGGATTGTGTGCGACCAGTTCCGGGAAGTCCTGGCCCGCTGATTTTTCGGAAGCCCTCATCGGCCAGTTCTAACAGCGCGGTCAGTCACCAGTCACCGTCATCGACGATCTATGGCAGCCGCTGGATCGAGATTCAGAATCCTTCGGCACCGCAGGACTCCGCAGACCGGTGGCCGGCGGTCGGCACCGAGTTCGAGGTCGTCCCGAGCTCCGCGCAACCGGCACCGTGTCCTGTAATCGGCACGACAGTGTGTTCGTGCCTCCGTATTCACCGTGGCAACGCGGCCGAATACCGTCAGATTGCTGCCTGCACCGCTGCGAGAAGGTCGTTGGCGGGTTGGGTGAGTGGGCCGAGTGCGCCGGGGGTGAGTGGGGACATTGCGGCGATCGCGGTTCGCAGGGAGGTGACTGCGGGCTTGGTGCCGGCCGCGACGGCGTCGACCGCCGTTGTGATGGGGGCGGGTTCCGGCGGATCGGACTGGGGGGCTTGGGCGTTCGCGTCGGGGATGGGTGCGGCGGCCGGGGCTGGGTCGGTGCCGGAGCCCAATGCGCTACCTGCGAGTCCGCCGATGACTGCGCCGCCGACGAGGCCGGCGATGTCTACGGGAATGGCTACTGCCAGGCCGCCGAGCAGGCAGCCGGATACGCCGCCGACCGCCGCGCCGACGGGGGCGCCCGCACCCACGGTCGGGAGGGCGCCGATGACGGCACCGGCGACGGCGCCGACCGCTGTGCCGACTCCGCATCCCACGATCTCGAGTGGGAAGACGGCAACCTTGCCGATGAGGGCGCCGAGGACTCCTCCCGCCGTGGTGGAGGTGCTGCGGCGGTCGGATTCGCTTTGGGGGAAGCCAATGTTGTTGTAGGCGGTGGTGATCTGCTGCTGCACACCGTCCACATAGCTCTGGGCCTGGTCGCGGAGCTGGGGGTCGAGGCCCTCCGGTAGTTGGACGGCCACGGGTGCAGGAGGCGGGGAGCTGGGATCCGCTGCTGCGGTGGGCATTTCGAGCAGACTCGTCGCAGGCCGGGGGAGGTCGGCGGATTGTGCTGCGGCCGTGCCGGATCCGAACGCGAGAAGTGCGGGTACTGCGGTCAAGGCTGCGTACGTGCGCAGGTCGGACATCGGCGCATCCCTCGATCTGGCGAACCACCGTCGAGCCTCTCGGGTGCGGACCCGAACTACGATGGCCACGCTGCCAGTCGATCTTACCCCGGACGCCTTACCGAACAGGGCGCCTTCTCAGTTGCGGGAGCGAGCGCGCCCTCAGACCCTGACAGCGAACCTCGCGATCGGCAGATCCCCTCAATCCTCTTGCCGCTGAGGCAAGATGCCTCGCATGAAGGTAATCCTTTTCGGCGCGACCGGCATGATCGGGCAGGGGGTGATCAATGAGTGCCTCCGGGACGAGCGGGTGCAGCAGGTGCTCGCCGTCGGGCGCAACTCGCTGGGGATCGAGAACCCCAAGCTGCGCGAGCTGGTCCAGCCCGATCCGACCGATCTCGCCGCGATCGCCGGTGAGCTGGCGGAGTTCGACGCGTGCTTCTTCTGCCTCGGCGTCTCGTCGGTCGGCATGAAAGAGGCGGACTATCGCCGGATCACCTACGACCTGACGCTGAAGGTCGGTCGCACACTGGCGGCCGTGAACCCGAAGCTGGTGTTCATCTACGTCTCCGGGCAGGGCACCGACAGCACCGAGCAGGGTCGCTCCATGTGGGGCCGGGTCAAGGGGAAGACCGAGAACGACCTGCTCGCACTTCCCTTCCAGGCGTACATGTTCCGGCCCGGATTCGTGCAGCCGATGGACGGCGTCATCTCCAGGACCCCGCTCTATCGCGTCGCGTACGCGATCACCGGACCGCTGATCCCGCTGTTCAAGCGACTGGCGCCGAACGCGGTCAACGACAATCGGGAGATCGGCCGAGCCATGATCGCCGTGGCGGCCTCCGGGGCGAACACACATGTGCTCGAGCCCCGGGAGATCAACGCACGAGCCAAGTCCTAGCGGGAGGAGACAGCTCTCGGGGCAGAGAGTCGATCAGCCCGGCTGACTGCCCGGCAGGAAATAGACCACCTCCCACAGATGCCCGTCGGGGTCGCCGAAGTACCCGGCATAAATCCCCCACGGTCGCTCGAGCGGCGCCCGCACCACGGTGCCTCCGGCCTCGAGAGCGCGCTGAAGGGTGCTGTCCACCTCCTCGCGACTGTCCACGAAGTACCCCAGGCTCATCGGTGAACCAGCGACCCGTTCGACAGCGACCCCGGCGTCCTGCGCCAAATCATCACGCGAGTACAGCGACAGAATCAGCCCACTGTCGAGCGTGAACATGGCGACCGCACCCCCGGGATTGTCCTGGTCGCGCACGTACTCGGTGCCGATGATCGCCTCCGAGCGCAACCCGAGCCCCTCCCGATAGAACCACAACGAGCGATCCACATCCCGCACGCCCAGCGTCACAGCCCCGATATTCACCTTCATACCGACCGCCTCCACATCCTCAACCGCCGCCGATAGACCCCGCTCATCGAACCGGATACGCCCGGTCCAGCGTCGCTTCCGCGCCGACATAAGTCTTGAACGAATCGGACACTCACGTTCGCCAGCCGTAGCGAACCTGCGCCGGCGCGCACGATCGCTGATGTGCGGTGCCGCCGACGAGGGATTCGCCGCGCCACCGATCTGGGATTCGCCGCGCCACCGACCGAGGATCCACGGCGCCGCCGACCGCGCGTGGGGGCGATGGCTTCCCGCCCTTGCGCCCCTGGTCAGACCCGCGCCAGCGCCGTGTCAGTTCGGCGTCAGGTCGGTGTAAGCCGCTCTGGCGACAGTATCCATGTGAACACCACGGCAATCGCAGCCCCCGGAATGGGGAACGCCTTCGGAGACAAGTCGATCCTCTCCGGCATCGACCTGACGGTCGGTCCCGGCCCGGTGCTGCGCGCGCAGTGGCTCGCCCGCCTGGCCCGCGTCTCGCAGTATCTGCGCGGCGATCACGCCTTCGCTCAGCTGATCCGCTTCGCCCTGGTCGGCGGTTCCAGCAATATCGCCTATGTCCTGCTGTTCATGGCCATGAACGGAATCGGCCCGATGGTCGCCAATATCGCGGGCTCGATCGTCAGCACGATGATCGCGAACGAGCTGCACCGCCGGCTGACCTTCCGCGCGGCCGGACGCGTCAGCTGGTTCAGCGCACAGTGGGAGGGCGGCGCGCTGGCCATGATCGGCCTGCTGATCAGTACGGCAGCGCTGGCCGGTCTGGAGTTCTGGGCCCCGGGCCTGGGCGAGATCGCACAGGCGACCGCCATGATCGCCGTAATGGCGGTGGTCGGCGGCCTGCGCTTCCTGGCGCTGCGCGGCTTCGTCTTCTGATATGGCGCTGTCTTCTGACATGGCGCGTCAGTATTGCGCGAAAGCTGTTCCAGCCGATGACAGTTGGACAGCTTTCGCGGCGAGGGTCAGAGACTCAGCCGATGGCCGCGTTCATAATGGTGCCGGCACTGGTGGCGATAATGCCGCCGATCATGGCGCCCGCAACCATCTTCGGCGAGGCGAGCCCGCTGCCGGACCACTTCTCCCAGGCGAAGCGACCGCCCGCGTAGGTGATGCCCATAACGCCGGAGAGCAGCACGAACCAGGTGAAATACCGCACGAGCTTCATGAGCTTGTCGGCCACCGGCGGTGTCTCGGGCGTCGGATTGCTGATCTGAGCCAGCACGGGACTGCTCAGATGAACGAGCACAGTGTCGTGGAAGGCGCTGAGCATGGGAGTCACCCGCATAACGTTACCCCGAAAACCTGGCGACATGCGCGGGAATGTTCCTGAGATCTGCTGCGCGGGAGGGACTTTCGTCTGGTATACGAGGAATTTTCGCACTATCGGCGAGAGAGATCATCGAAGTGGAGCAGACAGAACTCGCGTCCCGGGAGAGACGAACCTTGGTTCGTGTTGAGCGGATGACGAGATTCGAACTCGCGACCCTCACCTTGGCAAGGTGATGCGCTACCACTGCGCTACATCCGCTTGCGCGTCCTTCGGAGCCTTGCGGCGCTGTCCGGCGTGCGAGAAAAGACATTAGCCGACGCGCTGCCCATCCACCAAACCGCCCCCTTTCCCATGCTCCGAACCGCGGTTCTAACGCGGTGTGGTGTTCTCCGGCAAGGGCACGATCGACGACACGAGCGTGCGATCCCCGGTGGTGGACGTCAGCACCAATTGCGGTGGCCAGACCTTGCGCGAGCTGTCCGGATGCGTCTCGCTGACCACCATGATCTGCTGCCCCGCGAACGGCCCGGGCATGATCTGCACGCAGTAGGTGGTCCCGGCCGGAATCGAGTCGATGCCCGCCTGGATATCGGCCACCGAGGGCGCGGTGGCATCGGGCGCGAACATCTCGTGCACCCGTTGGCCGTTGCGTTCCACGTAGTAGCGATTCTGTAGCGCCAGGATGACATCGGGTGCGGTGCGAGTACTGCCGGGACCATTGCCGCGCACGGTGGTGCCGTTCATCTCGTTCGGGCACAGCGCCGGATTATCGGCTGCCGCAGGCGCGGCCGCCGACGAGGTGGGCGCCGCCGGGGGCGCGGCGACAGTCGGCATCGGCCGCTTGTCGTCGGCCGGACTCACCTTGGCGATCTGCACGGCCACGGCGGCGGTCACCACGAGCACCGCCAGCACCCCCAATAGTGGTGCCGCCCAGGCGGGATACGCCCGGGGCCGCGGTTTGGACGGCAGCATCGCGCGCCGATGCCGTGCCCCCAGATGCGGCCGCAGGGCGGGTTCGTAACCCTCCGGCTCGTCATCGTCGTCGTAGTAGTCGTCGTAGCCCGAATCCTCTTCGTACCGGGCAGGTTCCGGCGCGGGCGCACTGGCGATCCAGTCCGCCCAATTGCCGGTGTGCTCGTCTTCGTCCTCGGCCGGCCCCAGTGGTGGTCCGTCGGTGCGTCCGGTCGAGGTGTCGTAGGTGGTCATGGCGTCCCCTGCGGTGAGAGGTTCGGAATGAGTGGCGCGGCGCTGGTGGGAACCGAGGTGATCAGTGGTGCGTCACCACTGGTGCTCGGTGCGCCGGAATCGCCTCCGCCGAGCGGGAATTGGCCTCCGTTCGGCGCCGTGGTGGCGACCGTGCTGGAGGGCGCGAAATCGAATCCGGAACTGGGCTTGTCACTGCCGCCGCGCGGCGTGGCCCCGGGCGCCGCTACCCCGGACAGATCGTGCGCCAGCGCCGCGAACCACGTTCCGACGAATTGTGTTGGACTGTCGCCGAATCCGCCGCCCTGCGCATGTGTGTAGTCATGCTTGGCCGCGGTGTTCCAGTACCGCACCCAGGTGGTGACGTCCAGCAGATCCTTGTTGTCGGTGACGTTCTGCACCAGCGCGGTGAACGCCGACGTGGTCAGATTGCTGATGGTGGTCGGCGGCACCAGATCGGTTACCGCGCCAACCAATTTGGTGCCGAGCACCGCGAGTCCGGCAATGGGATTGGCCAGCCCCGCGGCCGCGATCTCGGCGATATTGGTCGCGGTGAGCACGCTCTTCGCCACGGCCACCACGGAATTGAAGGCAATGGTGCCGACCTTGACCAGCGCCTGCATGGCTCCGGGCAGATCGACAGCATTGTTCGGATCCGACGCCTCGGCGATCCGCTGCGACAGCGACTTCTGCGGCTGGATCGACAGATCGGTGAGCGAGGTCCCGGAGATATCGTTGTTCACCACATTGGTGACGGTCTTGATGGACGTGTAGGCCAGCGCCTCCGCAATGGATTTCAACGAGGCGATCGGATCACCGCCCGAAATCTCGACCTGCCCTGCGATATTGGCCACCGCCCGCAGCAGCGGCGCATTGGCCGGTGCGTCGCAGGCGAGATCCCCGTCGGCGCAGAAGCTCGCGACCCGCCCGCTGAGGCTGCCGAAATTGGCGGTGCCCGCACCCGTGCCGCCATCGGTGGTGAGCGTGCTGGAGATCGTGCTGATCGAGCTGTTGCTGATCGCGGTCCCCATCCCCGATCCGGCGGGAGGCTGGTCGGACTGCGGCGGCGGCGGAAGTTTCGCCACCGCTTCACCATTGGTGCCCGGCGCGGCATCGGGCCGCTTCTGCCCGGGTTTGCCGGGGAACATCGACGCCCCGGCGGCGCGCGTCGGATCACCGAACAGCGCGACCGCGGCGATCCGATCGGCCGTCACCACGCCCGTGCCCCCGGCGACCTCCTGCGCGAACAGTGAGGCCACATGTGCGCCTTGCGAATACCCGGCGATAGCCAGCCGGGTATTGGGGCAGCGATCGGCGACCTGTTTCGCCATGGACCGCAAGGTGCTCAGACCGTCGCCGATGGATTTCGAGTACGTCGTCTTATCGGTGGAGACGGCCCCGCCGAAGGACGCCTCATAGGGCACATAGGCCCGGTCGACCAACCCGGCATCGCTGGCCTCGGACATCATGGGCCGGAACACCGTCGACAGCATTCCGGTGTCGGTGGTGACGGCCGCATCGGGCGAGGATTCACCCGTGCCCTGGATGCCGAGCGCGTACAGCGCCGGACAGGTGTCGATGGCCAGGCTCGTATCGGGTGGGCCCGCGTCGGCCACACTGAGGGTCGCTGCCGTGAACAGGCAGACGCTCGTAGTGATGAGCAGCAGTTTCCGGACCACGCCGCACCTCGTTCAGATCATGGACTCGGGTTCTGCGCGCCTGGGTGCGCGCGGGCGGTGATCCGTGCGCCGGCCGTACGGGCCGACGTCAGGATCTGCTCGGCCAGCAGCCGAACCGGTTGAGGCGGTGTGCGTGTGGGGTCGCCGTCGTCCAGCGGGGAGCTGTTGACGTCGGGTATCCACGCGGCCATATCGTGCGGTTCGAGGGCGCGCCACTGTTCCAGCCAGCCCAGCCGCCAGGTCTGCGCGCCGAGTTCGTGCGCGAGGTTCTCGGCGTCGTGCCGGCGCTCTTCGGCGGGCATGGGCAGCGGCCGTGCGGAATCGGCGACGGTGATGATCCCGACGAGTTCACTGCCGGCCGGGGTGGCCTGCTGCTCGTGCGAGACGAGCGCGCGATGCAGGGTGTTCAGCCCGTGCATATGGGTGCGGGCCACCAGGACTGCCAGCGGCGAATCCATATCCGCGCCGAAGCCGATGCGCGCGGGCCAGCGCTGCCCGGCATCACCGGCCCAGCTCATGCTGGCGGCCAGACTGCTCACACCCGCGCCGCCGTGCACGCCGACCAGCCACAGCAGCGGCGGCCGCTCGGGCCGATTCGGGACGGCGCGATGCCACATGGGCACCGGCGGCAGGCTCAGGGTGGTCATCGCAGCTCCCCGAGGAGCGCGAGGTAGGCGTCGCGGGTCTCGGCCGCGAGCCGGTGCCAGGAGATGAGCCCGCCTCCGGCGAGGTGAATATCGAAGGGCACCAGCATGACCGCGCGCACCCATGAGCCGAGATGGGCGCTGACATGCTCGAGGATGGCCGCGCCGGAGTCCGGAACCTGTTCGGTCAGCACGATCACGGCATCGCCGACGACGAATTCGCTGAAGTGCTCGTCCAGCCAGCTCAGCGAGGGTTGCAGCCGATTGATCGCATCCGGCCGCGCGGCGACGGTGATCACCAGGCCCACGCGCGGATCCGACAGCAGGGGAGCGGCGAGCCGGCTGGTCACCGGTGCGCCCGCATCGAAAACGGCCAGCAGTCCGGCGGTTTCGAGATGCCGCGCGACCGAAACCAGAGTTTCCCGGCGCGGCAGCGGATCCGGGCTGCGGCTCAGCACCCGCACCCCCGTGGTGGTCTGACCCGAGCACGCGCCGACGGTGGAGGGCAGTTCGGGATGCTCGGCGGAGAGCCAGTTCTGCACGGTGCTCACCGCCGGCATGGCATCACAGCCGCGCAGCCCGAGATCACCGCCGCCGAGCGTGGCGTCCACCGCTACCGGCCAGATCTCACCCTCACCGTCCACGGCCGCCGCGGCGGCCAATCCCAGTGCGGTGGTCGACGATCCCGACGATCCGGACCCTCCCAGCACCAGCACCGACGGCAGCACGGCCCGCAGCAGGCGGCCCTGTCCGCCATGCAGCGGGACCGGATCGGTCGGCGATCCGGTGGGGGTGCGCGGCCCTGGCTCCGGGGCGGGCGGTTCGGTCACGCGCCGGATGAGATCGTCGATATCGACCATCGCTCACCCGCCTGACGAAATGATCGAGCTGATCAGCACCCGGCCGTCGCCGCCGGTCGTGGTGGTGAAGGTCTGCTGCCAGGTGTTCTTGGTGCCGTCCGGGCGGCGCTCGTCGATATTCACATCCCAGTGATCGGCGGGCAGCCGGGAGATGGTGACGCAGTGCTGGGTTCCGGCCGGGACAGCCGAAATCGCGTCCCGGGTGGCCTGTTCCGGCGCGGCCTTGGCATCGGGGGTGAGCAGGCTGCGCACGACGGTGGCATCACGCAGCACATACCAGGCGTATTCCAGATGCATGATGACACCGGGCGCGGTGTTGAGATTGCCTGAGCTGGAACCACTCACCCGATCGGCGGATTCGACGGCCTGGCACCAGGCGCCCGGGGCGGCGGGCTGGTTCGGATTCGGCACCGCCGGAACCAGTGTCGGCGAGGGCGCGGCCTGCGATGCGGAATCGTCTCCGGGCGCGACTTTCACCCAGACGATCCCCGCGATCACGGCGAGCACCGCCGCCACGATGGCGGCCAGCGCCGCACGTTCGCGTATCTCGCGCCGCCGCCGCGTCTGCGCCGCGCGTTCCCGGGCCGCCAGCACCAGCGGGGCCATCGGATCATCCGACAGCAGATCGGCTTCCGCGGACGTGACCCGCCGAATTCGGGTGGTGGCCTCGCTGTCGGGCGTGTGGTCCTCATCGAGCCACTGCGCCCAGGCAGGGGTGGGATCCGGATCGTCCGCACGGTGGCGGCCCGGATTCGTCGGCGGCAACGCGGGCATAGCGGGGCGTTGCGCCGTGAGGTCTTCCTGTTCGATCACGGCGTCACCCATGTCTTTTCCGTCAGGCACCTGGAGCTGGCGCTAGCGCCGCCAGGAAGGATTCGGGGGTTAGTGGAGGCATCTGGGCGACCGCGGAGCGCAGCGAGTCGACGGTGCTGCCGACCTGCTGATTGACCTGATCGACCGCCTGATTGACCTGTTTGACTGTCTGGTCGACAACGGCGTTGACCTGCTGGACGACCGGTGCGGCAGCCTCCGCGATGGGTTGCGGGGCAACGATCGGCGCGACGGCGGGGATGATCGGCGCGGGAGCTGGGGCCGAAACCGGAGCTGCCACAGGCTGATCGATCAGAGGCGCGGGAGCGGGTGGTGCGGGCTGGTTCGCATTGCCGTTGCCCAGTGCACCACCGGCGAGTGCGGCGAGTGCGCCGCCGCCTGCTACCAATGGGACGCTGGCGAGTCCGCCAAGTGAACCACCGCCGACACATCCGGCAATGCCACCGACTATTGCCCCGGCAGGAGCACCGACACCAGCTGTCGGAATACCGCCGATCAATCCGCCTGCGACAGCACCGACTACGGCACCGATTCCACAGCCGATCGGCACCAGCGCTGCCGGTGCGACTACGCCAATCGTGCCCGCGCCGAGCAATGCGCCCACCGAGCTGGTGGCGGCCATTCGATCCGAGTCCTGGGTGGAGAAACCCAAGTGGTCGTAACCCGCGGCAATCTGCCATTCCGCGTAGTCGAGATAGGACTGCGCCTTGTCCCGAGTCTTCTCATCGACGAAATCGGGCAGCTCGACGGTGGAGGTGCCGACCCGCAGTTTGTGCGGGTCTACCGGAATCACCGCCGGTGCTTCCTCGGCAGGTGCTTGCGGCTGAACGGATTCGGGCTGCGGCGACGCTTCGGGCTGTACCAGCGTATTGGCCGGCGGCTGGGTCTGCTGTTTCGGACGCGGCCGGGCGGGCGGGGCAGGTGGATCCGGAATGAAATCCGCAGGGCTGGGTGCGGTCGCCGCGGGAGGCTGCGGGGTGGTGCTCAACCCCGGCTGACCTTCGCCGGGCACTGCCAGCCCCGGCTGTCCGGGCGAGGCCGAAGCCACTCCCTGGCTGGCCACCAGCATTATCGGCAATACCGACAATGCGAGCGAAGTGCGTTTGGAATTCATTGCCCATTCCCCTCATCAGAACGGCCGGTAGCGGGGCCACCCACCCGAAACCCCCTGCCGACCAGCGCTTTCCGCGCTTCCGGCCGCATGAACCGCAGCTGACCCATGACGAAACCCCACCACCGTGCGATGATCATGTTGCTGGGTCGATCCTACCCGTAACCGTGCCGCTCACAACCTGATACGGGTCAGTCGGGACGAATTCTTGTATAAATCAGTCGGAACGAATTCCGCTGCCGTGCGCATGCGCACCGTAAGATCACTTCCGCCCCGCAAGAACCGTGTGCCGCACTATCTCTCGTGCGTCCGCCGGTTCTCGGAAGGAAGCTCCATGCGTCTACCTGCAGCACACTTTTCGCTATCGCTGCTCGCTCTCGTGGCAGCCCTGACACTCACCGCGTGCGGCAGCGGCCTCACCTCGTCTCCCTCGGCGACCACCATCGCGCCCCCCGATCCGGCGCGCCCGCCCGTCGATATCCATTGGGAGGCATACCAGGGCTTCCAGCTACCGATCGGCGCGCACGACGGACCCACCAGGCAGAGCCCCGCCCCCTCCGGCTACTCCCATACCCCGCAGGGTGCGGCCCTAGCCGCCATCAATCAGAACGTCCGTCTCACCCTGGCCCCCGACGGCGCGTGGCCGGACATAGCGGCCGAATCCCTCATGCCCGGCCCCGCCAAGGACTCCTGGGTCCTGGCCCGCGCCCAGATCTCGATCACCGCCCCCGCGAATCCCGCCACCACCGCCCACATCGCCGGCTACAAAATCAACACCTACACCGCCGCCCGCACCGACCTCACCGTCTACAGCACCCTCTCCGACAACAGCATCCTGGCCACCCTCCTGACCGTCGTCTGGTCCGCCGACGACTGGCGCTTCCAACTCCCCGACCTCAACTCCAAAACCAACAGAAACCAATCCCCGGCAGCCTTCCCCGCCGACATGGTGAAACTGGAAGCCCCGAAGTAGCTGTCAGCCCCAGACCGGCAACGGGCCCGATCGCCGCCCACGGTTCCAACCCGGGTCCGGCCCCGTCGATCTGTCTCTGCGCTGCACAGTATGTGACGGGTGTCCGGCGGAATGGCCGCCGCACCCGGGGCCGCGACCTTCAGTTCACCGAGAGGTCGGCTGCGGCGATACGCATCACGCAGGCCCGGAGTGTGCGGGAACTGACGTTCACGACTGTGCGGTCCTGAATAGGTTGTCGGGGTCCTGGCGGTGGCTGTTCGATCCTGTCGCGGCTGTTTGGTGCCGGAACGGGCTATCGCGCAACGTCTCTCCGCACTACACAGCACGTGGGGGTTGTGGGACCTCGGCGCGGGCCGCGCGATCCCGGTGCGGCGGTTTCGGCCCGGCATGCGGTTGGGAGAGGCGTCGGTCGCTTCTGGCTCCGTTGCGACGGCTCGGCGGCGCAGAGTTCGGCTGAAACTTGAGCGGGCTGGCGGACTTTGCCGATCTGCGCGCGAACTGGGCAATTCGCGCCGCGGCCACTGTGGTGGCGTGAATCTGCGAACCCGGATCACCGGAATGCCTGCGTCCGGATCAGTCGCGGCGTGGTCTGTGCTGGCTGCGGGGTGGTGACTCCCGCAGCCAGCCCGAGGCTGCCGAACTAGGCTGAAGTGGCGGCAATCGTCGCGTTGTGATCAAGCTCGCGACCGGCTACCCGACCGGATAGTGACTGGGGCCGAGTCTGTTTCAGGCTCGGCTTGGTGTTCGTCCTGTTGGTGTAGCTCGTTCAGTGATTCCAGATTTCGCTGGCCAGGAAGCGATCCCACTGCTCGCCGGGGAACACGAGCACCGGCCCGTCAGGGTTCTTGGAGTCACGCACTCCGACTGAGCTCGCGGGTGCGCTGAGGAAAGCGATCTCGACGCACTCGGAGGCATCGGCCGATCTGGAGGACTTGAACCATTTAGCGTCGGCTAGGTCACTGATCATGTTGCGTACTCCTTCGCAATGCGCGACATCAGATCGCGAGTGTCGTTCTTACTCAACGCTACTCGATCGATGTCCATGAGTGCATGGCGAAATCGTGCGATTACATCGGCATGTTCCATATAAAGTGCGCCCTCGCAACCATCGACGTATACGACCGGCATCTCGACCAAATGACGTGCAAGAGGAGGGAATTCGAGCAGGGCGAACGATTGGACAACCAGCCCGAGGTACATGCCGCCGCTGAACGGCACCACCCGGATCGACACGTTTTCCCGTTCACTGACTGTCGCCAGGTGTGACAACTGCTCGGCCATGGCAGATGCCCCGCCAGGCTGATGGCGCAGCACAGCCTCCGACAGCATGACTTCGTATCGGAAGGTGTTGTCGGAGAGCCTTTCTTGTCGTCGAGCGGCAAGCTCGAGGCGGCGGTCTACATCTATGGCGGACATGTTCGGGTGTGTGGCCTCGATGATGGCGCGGCGGTATCGGGGTGTCTGCAACAGGCCGTGCACCAGTACGGATTGATATGTGCTCAGGTGATTCGCAGATGTCTCGAGTCTCAGATAGTGATCGAAATGCGGAGCGTATTGGCCGGAGTACTGCTGCCACCAAGCTTTCGCAGTGCCTTGCACTTTGGCTGCCCTGGTGTGTTGCTTGACCTCCTCCCACAGTTCGAGAGCCTCGGCTCGAGCCGCCGGACTGACCTTGTAGAGGTCGAACAACACCTGGAGCTGCGGGGTAGTCACCTTCGTCGGCAGGCCATCCTCGACACGTAGGACGGTTTGTTTCGAAGTCTCTATCTGAACGCCGGCGGTCAGCAACGTGACACCGGCCCGCTCGCGCATGCCGCGAAGATATCTTCCGAAAGCCCTACGGGGGATGGTTGATCCGACCATTTCGTTAGCCTCGCTATCTGGGGAAGCGTTTCAACAACGGTCTAAATTGGAATCCCATCTTATTCCCCCGTATCTCTTTCATGGTCGGTTCCCGGGGTTCAAAGTTATGCGTATACCGAGCGAGGGTGATCAATCGTAATAGACCTCTCGGTACTCAAATCGCCTTCCGCACTGGCTATCTGCTTGAGAGGGGACCGAAATGACCTGGGACATCTGGGCGCTGCTGTCGATCATCGTGCTGTGCAGCACCGTCATCGTCTGGTCCGGCTGGGGTTACTACCGCGAACTCCATCCGGAGGAAGTCGACTCCCTGCGCCTGCACCTCATAGGCGGCGGTCACCTCGACGTCCCCCTCGCTCCCGATCACCCCACCGGCCGTCACCGCGCGCCCCACTTCACCCGCCTCCACCTGGAGCCGACTCCGTGACCCCCGCAGAATTGGCAGTCCTCGCCGTGCTCCGCCCCAACCTCCCGCTCACCTCCACCCAGGTCCAGCAGGCCGCCCGCCTGACCGCCGCTCGCGCTCGAAATGCGCTGTCCCAATTGGAATCCCGGGGCCTGATCATGGCCAGCCGTCCCCGTGGTCGGTACCGGATCACCCCACGCGGCCGAGCGGCCCTGATAACAAAATCCCGCTGACCCTTGAAACTGACGTAACGTCAGGTTTTAGCGTGGGTGGTGCACATCGAGACGAGGAGCAGTAGATGAGCACTGACCTGCGGAGACTGTCCGATCGCACGGAGATCGTCGAGCTGCTGAGCGGCTACTTGGCGGCGGTTGACGATAAGCGGCTCGATCGCACCGTGGTGACCACGACTTTCGCGGCCGACGGCCGGATCGTCCGTCCCAATGGGGCCGCTGTTGTCGGACACGACAACATCCTCGAAAGCCAGTCCACGAGTTTCGCCCGCTTTCGGGCGACGCATCACGTCACCGGCGATCATCTTGTCGAAATCGACGGTGGCACAGCAAGAATGCGCGCCAACCTGACCGCCATGCATCTCTGGTCTCCGGAGGAGTCCGATTCCCACTCCCTGGAGACCCATTTCCTCGCCGGCGGCGTATTCGATGTCCGTGCGACGCGCACCGGCAGCGGGTGGAGACTGACCGAAATGGCGCTGCACAACACCTGGCGCAGCGGCACGGGTGTGGCCGCAATGCTGGCAACCCGCTGATTCGACAGGAGTGCACAGTGGCCGAAAAAGTATGGCGCGTAGGAGATCTGGCCCGCGCAACCGGCGTCACGGTCCGGGCCCTGCACCACTACGACCAGCTCGGCCTCCTGGCGCCCTCCTCGCGCACCTCCGGCGGCCATCGCAGCTACACCGAGTCCGACGTACATCGCCTGCACCGCATTGTGGCCTTGCGGGGCTTCGGATTTCCGCTCGAGGACATCGCGGCCCTCCTGCACGCCGACCCCGACCAGGACCCTCGCGACCTGCTCCGGCAACAGCTGACGCTGGTCGAAGACGGCATCGCCCGAGCCGACGCTCTGCGACACCGCCTGTTCGAGGTGCTCGACGGCCTCGATCGAACGGTAGAGCCGTCGACCTCGGAGTTCTTACGACTGATAGAGGAGACCATCACCATGAATCAGCCACTGACCCAGGAGGAATTCGCCCGCCTGATCCGGCAGCGTGAGGAATTCGCGCGGACCTCGAGCGCGGAAGAGTTTGCCGCACTGTCGAAACGCCGCGAGGACGCCTTCGCCGCAATGACTCCGGCGGACCGGGAGCGGTTGGAGGCCAGCCGCACTCGAATGATTCCGCCCGGCATCGACCTCGGACCCGCGGAAGGGTAAGCGGGAGGCTTGCTCTTCCACTCCGCTGATTTCACGTGAGCAACTGGCCTAATCGTGCACTACCCGGCCTCAAATGGCGGTTTCCCGCCGAATCCGCGTCGATAGTGCACGAAAAGGCCGACCGGCGATCCTCAAGGAATGAATCTCGTATTCGGGTAGCCCGGATTGCCTTCATCGAACAGGTGACTGTCGCCGTGCTTCAGGTGCAGATCGAAAAACGCTGCGACATAGGCACGTTGGGCGATGACCGACTGCTCGGGATCGATCCGCCCGATCTCCCGCTGCTGCGCACCCCGCTTCAGCATCTGTGCGAGCTGCGGAACCACGACCTGGAGATCGGTGAATCCATTGTGCGCGGCGCCGTCGAAGTGCAGATCTCGTTTCCACGCCCGCTGATTGGTCCAGAACTCCATCCACGACGGATCGATATCGGTGCTCATATGGGAATGCTCGAGTGTGTCACCCGTCGCCGGGTACACGAAGTCGGAGCCCACCAGCAGTAGCGGCCGATCCAACCCGTGCCGCACGCTCTCCCCGGCCTTACCCGGCGACATCGCGCCGTCGAAGTTGATCCCGGCGCCGATCCGCCGGTCGTAGTACATGCTCTCCGCGGTCGTGCATCCGCCCAGTGAGTGTCCGAACATGCCTATCGCCGAAAGATCCAGCGCTCCGGCCAGACCCGTGGGCAGCGGGTGTTTCTCGGCATCAGGGTTGTCGCCCCGATCCAAGTGCGTCAGTTCGTCCAGTACGAACCGGGTATCGGCAATGCGGGCAGCCATCGTCCGCCGCAGGAATTCCACGCTCGACTCGGCGCTGCCGGTGACGACCCGCCCGCCGGGGAACTCGATCGCCGCCGAATCATGCGGATGTGACAGGGACACAACGATATAGCCGTGACTGGCCAGATCATCGGTGAGCACCGAACCGAGCTCCCGCATCAGGCCGAGGCCGTGCGAGAACAACACCACCGGCCACCGTTGTGTGCGATCCACCGCCGCCGACACCACGGCCTGCCGCTTGGTCCCGCTCCAATCGACCACGCCCGCAGGCATATCCAGAAAAGCCGGATCGGGCACACTCTGATCGAATACGCTCGCCACCCGCGGCGACATCCAGTCCGCGAGTTCTCCGCCGCCCCGCGCGGGATAGGTCACGGTAACCATCAGCTCCCGCTGCTCGCTCGGCTCCCACGGATCCGGCCGCGCATCCACCAGATGCAGATCCACCGTGCCCACCCGATACCGCCCACTGAGCCCCGGCAAGGTCAGGCGCACCTGCGGACTGATTGTGATCGGCGTCGCGGCAGCCAGCAACCCGAGCCCGGCGATCAGCCCCACAGCACCCGCGAAGACCCGCCTATCGAACACATCGGTCACTTAACCACTTGCGTCTCCAGCGGGTGGAAGGTGCAGCGTATTGCCATGACCGACGACCTCCACACGATCGGCGAGCTGGCCCAGCGCACCGGCCTCCCGGTCCGCACCATCCGCTTCTGGTCCGACACCGGCGTCCTCACCCCCGCAACCCGATCCCCGGCGGGCTACCGCCTGTACGACGCAGCAGCGGCAGGCCGCCTCGACCTGATCCGCACCCTCCGCGAACTGGGCCTCGGCCTGGAGACCGTCCGTCAGATCCTGGACAACCAGCTCACCCTCTCCGACGTAGCCGCCACCCACGTCCGAGCACTGGAGGCGGAAATCCGCACCCTCCGCCTCCAGTGCGCCGTTCTCCGCACCGTCGCCGACCGCGAATCCACCACCGAGGAACTGACATTGATGCACAAACTAGCCACACTCTCGGCGCGAGAACGCCAGCAGATCATCGACGAGTTTGTCGCCCGAGCCTTCGAGGGTGTCACCGACGAAGACAGCACGGCCATAGCCGATCTCATGCGCGAACTACCACCCGCCCTCCCCGACGATCCGACCCTCGAACAGGTCGACGCCTGGATCGAGCTGGGCGAGTTGGTATCCGACAGATCTCTGCGGCACACCCTTCGTCGACTGGTTCTCTCCGGCGCCACCGACAACCGCATCGAATTCGGCCTGACCATCCGCCCCCTGATCCTCGAACACGCGGGCCCGGCGGTCGCCGCCGGCATCGCTCCGGATTCGCCTGCGGCCGAGGCGATCCTGGCGCGAATAGTTCCCGCGGATCTTCCCGAACCCGGCACCGTCGCCCTGGTGGCCTGGCTCGACACCGTGTCCGAACCGAAGGTGGAGCGCTACTGGGAGCTGCTGACCGTGATCAACGGGTACCAGCCCGCCCCGCCCGCAGTCCCCGCCTTCGCCTGGCTATCAGCAGCCCTGCGTGCCCACCGATAGCTCTCCTCTCCGGAATTCCACACCAATGCTGCAACGTCTTCGGCTATTTGCAGCTGGGGACCCCGCCCGCGCGCGGCCCGTCCGAGAGTCATCCCTTCCGCCGTGTGAATTTCGACCAGGAACTGGTGGCGGTGCCTACTCGGTGTTTGCCGCAACCAGTTCCTGGTCGATGGCATTTCACGTGTGCGAATGGAAGATTCGGTCGAAGGTGGGGGAGATGTGGTGGGTTACAGCCACTTCATCAGGGTCATGCTCGAGAGCTGCGCGTTGGTGATGGTCGGCAGGTCGACCTTCTTCGGCGGACTACTGCCGTCCACCGTGATGACATAGACGGAGGTTTGGCCGGTGCCCTGGGTGTCGAGGTACTTGAAGGCGATCTGAGTGCCGTCGTGATTGCTCACGGGGTTCGATATACCAGCCGTATTCGTGGTGGGCAGCAGCGGCGTCCTGTTGCTCGCGGTGAAGCAATTGGTCGCCGGATCCTTGACGACGTCGGACCGATATACCTGAGTGTCCTTGGCATCTATCACTTTGGCAGGGCCACCCAGCCAGATCAGTGTTCCGCAGTCAGCGGTGGGGAACACGATGGTCCCGTCATAGTTGAGGTAGGGACCGCCGAGGTGTCCGTGCCCCACGGCCTGCGGATTACTTGTCGACCCAGCCGGTATCTCGTAGTAGTTGTCCACCGGTGTCGCAGGCTGCCGGTAGTAGAAGTTGCCCGCGCCATCGAACCCGATGGATTCGAAATCCGGCTGCGTACCCCCGAATGGCCCGAGCGCGGCCGCAGGCGTCACATTGGTGAATGTCCCACCGGCATCTATCCATCCAGCACTGTCATGCCCGTCGACCTTCTTGGTGAACGCGAATCTCTTGAGATCCGGTGACGCCGAGAGAACATTTCCGGAATCGCAGGTATTCGAGCACGCGGAGACATCGAAAGAGGCGACTTGTGAATACTTTCCGGAGCGGGGATCGATGAATCCATAGTTCATATGCCCCGCGGATCCGGTGCCGACGAATATCTGCGTAAGTATCCCCGACGTCACCTGCGGCGCAGTAGCACTGGTCACCGAGGCTGGATTGGTCGAGGTCGCAGCCGCCGCGGGCGGACTGCTCGATGCGGTAGCTGATGGCTTGGTGGTCGAGTTATTCGCCGAGCATCCGGCTGTAAACGCTAGTAATACTGTCGAAATGGCAAGAATTGCTGACAAACGTCCATGGGATTCTGCATTCATGCGGACTCTCCGGCCAAGCGGTGCAACACTGTCGCGTCATTATGCGCTCCGCAGAGAGGTTGCGGGTCCCGATCCGCCGGGCGCCACCGGGGCCCACGCAACCAGGGTCTTCCAAAACGATCATCTGAACCGTGATTATTTCATATGCTCTCACCGGCAGAGCGGCAGAACACCGCGTCTGCCTCGGCAAACAGATTTGAGGACAACTTCATGAAACGAACCATTCTCGTCGGCGCCGCCGCCTTCGCCCTTCTCGGTGGTGCCATGGGCACGGCTGCCGCAGAAGGGATTCCGCTCACCGCCCAGAACGTCGACATCACCCCCGGCTCGGCCGCGGACCTGGGCAATGCCATCGGTACCGGCTCGGTCGACACCGGCAGCACCGCCGCCGCCCTCGGCAGCGCCTTCGGCGGCGGCTACGCCGGCGGCGTACTCAGCAGCCTCTCCGCACACTGATCCAGGCGGAACAGCAGAAGGGCCCGGCCGAAACCGGGCCTGATCTGGTCTATGTTCGGGCGCAGGGGACCGTATGAGCATCGGCGAGATCGCGTTGGTCTATTGACCCGTCGCGGCCACTCACTTAGCATCCAGCGATGCTCCTCGTCGATAAGAACGACTTAGTCCTGACCTTGACGCTCAGTCGGCCCGAATCGCGAAATGCATTGTCGCCGCAGCTGATTGAGGAGTTGCAGACTCAGATCGCCGCGGCTGACTCCGACCCCGATGTCGCCGTTGTGATCCTCACCGGTGCTGATCCGGCCTTCTGCGCGGGAGTCGATCTTCGAGTGATAGGCGCCGAAGGCGGTTGGGACAATATGGGCGGAGGGGAAGGTGGCGCCGGTGATGCCCCGGCCGGGCACCCGTGGACGCCGATCAGCAAGCCGATCATCGGCGCGGTCAACGGAGCCGCGGTGACCGGCGGTCTCGAGCTCGCATTGGCTTGCGACATCCTCATCGCCTCGGAACGGGCGCGATTCGCCGACACGCATGCCCGCGTCGGCGTCATGCCGCTGTGGGGCCTGACCGCCCGCCTGCCGGAAGCCGTCGGGTTCGGGTTCGCTCGCCGAATGAGCTTGTCGGGCAACTTCATCGATGCCCACACCGCCCTCTCGCACGGCCTGGTCACCGAGGTCGTGCCGCACGACGAACTGCTCCCCACCGCACGCCGGCTCGCCCTGGATATCGCGTCCAACAATCAGACCGCGGTCACCACGCTCCTCGGCTCCTACCGCCGGGTTCAAGACCACGTACTCGCCCCTCAGGCCCAGATCGAAGCCGCGACCGGCGCGGATTGGCTGGCCGGTGACGCCGCGCGCGACATCGCCAAGGACGCACGCGCGGTCATCGACCGGGGGCGGGCTCAGCTGCATTGAGTCACCGCCAAGCTCTCTCCGCGAATTGAACCGGTATGAATTCGAACGTGAGGCATTGATCGCCTCGCATTGATTTCGGCCGACTCTGATTCGGATTTGCGAGCGCTCCCGAACGCCGGTGGGGTGCCGGATCATTCGAATGTCAGTGCTGGCAAAGCCATTCGGTGCCGTAGTGTCCGGCATTGCCACCGTCGAGGTGAACCCAGTGGCCGTCGCCTTCGCAAGGTGCGCCGTCTACCTGAGCCGAGTTCTGCGGGGACGTGGTCGTGGGGACGACAACCGGTGCGGTGGTCTCGGCGGGTGGGTTATTGTCCGGGCCCGCGCCGTTGTTGGGGTTGGTGCAGATCGTGCCCTCGCACGGAACCCAGGTGCCGTCGCCGTTGGGATTCTGGATGGCGTTGGGGCCGACGTAGCTGCCGAGCGGGCAGCCCGGGTCCTGATTCTTCGCGCAGTACTCGGCGCTCAGGCCATTACCGGTGGAGCCGTCGGCCCCGCGCGGTCCCGGGTTGTTGTTCGGCTGCGGCTGGACCGAGGTCCCCGGGGCCGGAGCTGCCGTAGTCGAAACGGCTGTGGTCGTGCCGGCCTTCACCGTCGTGCTACTGGGCGACGGAGAGGTCGACGAATCATTCGAACACGCCGCGGCGCTCAGAATGAGGGCCAACCCCGCGAGGACGGTCAACGAACGCTTCACGGCATTCCCTTTCAGATGGTGTCACCCGGCAACTGCCTGCCCAATGAGGATGGGGTCGTGCGAAATTCAGCGTTGTGCGGATCAGCGGCAAACCGAATCGGTGAACGCCTGTGCCACCGGAATTACCGGGCTGCTCTTACCGCCGGTCAGCTCGATCACGATCGCCAGAGGGTAGCCCACAATCGAGCACGGGGGTGCGGGCGGCGCGGGCGTGGCGCTCGCGGTGCCGGTCCCGGCGACGGTGTCCGTGGCGATCGCGCCACCGGTGGGGGCTACACCCAGGAACTTCCGCATGACTGTAGATCCTTTGCTGGTACCGCGACCGGCACTGGCATGCTATCGACCGATCATTAACCAATAGATTGCACGATGACGGGGCGAGTTCAGTTGATATTGAACCTCGCGTGTTTTCCACGGCTCAGGAGATCGGGCCGGCGATCTTGTCGAACGCTATTGCGTGTCTGGAAGACAGCGGCACGCCGGGTATGACGGCCACAACACCGTCCATGCGCGTCGCTCGTGTGCCGGGCGATGCTGCGCTACGGAATTGGGAATTTGAAATCCGGTCCGCCTTTGAGCGCCGCTATCCACGCTCTTGCCGAGTTCCGTGCATCGATCCGAGGTGAACTTTTCGTGCAATCCATCGCCCTCACCGGCGGGATGTCGACAATTTCACGTGCTGTTGCACGAGAAGTTCACTTCTGCAGGAGAATTCAAGCCCGCCAGGGCAGCCGGACACACCCTGTCTGCGGCAAACCACATCGTGCGTAGCGACCAGCGGCATCCGATCACGCCGCATGCCGCGCTTTTCGGACGGTCGGCGGTACCCGGAATGGCGTAGGCCGGCGGACGAGAAAACCGGTCAGGCCAGCCCCAGCCGGCGCAGTGCGCTTTCCCGCACCGAGTAGGTCCGGGCGACAGTGCTCGCGTCGCGGGTGCAGTAGGTGTCGAATCGTGCTTCCTCGACGGTGAACGGATTCCAGTCGATACCCTGCTGGCGCAGCCATTCCCGGGCGTCGTTCTGGATCCAGCCGTCCTCTCCGATGCGGGTGAGCGCGACCACCCACGGGTCGGACGTCTCGGGCACTTGCAGCAGTATGCCGTAAGCGGCTTATCCGTTCACCAGAAGCGTCCTGTCCGCCACCGCCCGCGGCTCAAAGTCAATTTCCTCCTCCGACGTTCACCGTCGGTACTCGGTCAGATGGTTGCGAGAACAGATCGGTCTCCGGGTCGATGAGCAATCGCTCGGCCGCACCGGTCGCGGTCTCGCGAGAGCTCGCGGGCAGCGCGTCAACCACCTTGCGGATGGCCGAGGCGAGTGCCGAGCCGAGCCCGAAAGCCTGTGCGCCGCGCCGTGATCCGGCGACCAGCAGGCGACGGTCTCGTCATGGTTGAGTCCGATGAGCTCGGTCTGGAAACCGGGCAACAACGCAAAACCGCCGTGCCGCCCGCGTTCGGCGTACACCGGGACACCGGCCGCGGACAGCGCCTCGATGTCGCGCAAGACGGTGCGGGTCGACACCTCCAGCTCGCGGGCCAGCGCGGACAGCCGGCCGTGCCGGCGCAGCAGCACCAGCGAGACCAACCGGTCGGCGCACATACGAAAACCTTTACAGAAATACGCGACACAGTATGTCGTGTTTCGTTGGGAGCCTTATCGGTATGACGAACCAGAAAGCGGCCACCGAGCCGAACGACCTGGGCAGGTACTTCATCGAGCGCGCCAACGCGGGCGACGTCGACGGGCTGGTGGCGCTGTACGAGCCGAACGCCGTGTTGGCGTTCCCGCCGGGCAACCTCTCGACCGGACATGCGGAGATCCGCAAGATATACGAGCAGTTCGTCGCGGCCGCACCGGTGCTCTCGCCGGGCCGGCAACATCCAGCACTGGTGAGCGGCGACCTGGTGCTGACCGCCTCCACGCTGACCGCCTCCACGCTGACCACCGGAGAGGTGACCGTCGAGATCGCCCGCCGACAGCCGGACGGGTCGTGGCTATGGGCCGCAGACCAGCCGACTCTCGTGCCGTAGGGCGGCGGCCGTATCGGTCGATGCGTCACACGATGCGGTGTTGTCACCTCCGCCGGTGAGAACTCGTGTTCCGACCGACGTGGTCAACCGGCGAATTTTGCGATGGCCTGCGCGGTGACCGGGGTGAAGAGATTGATCAGGTTGCCGTCGGGATCGCGAAACAGCAGCGACCGGTTGCCCCACGGCATGGTCGCCGGCTCGTTGACGAAATCGCCGACCGTAGCCCGCAACCTGTCGTAATCCGCATCGACGTCGCGGACCAGGAATTCGATGATCGCGGTGTGATTCTCGGCCGGACGCGCGCTGCCCGCCCCGAACAGCGCCACGGTGCGGGTGCTTCCGATCGCGAGTGTGCCTGCCGGTGTGCCGATTTCGGCGAAATCGGGTGTGGCCCAGGTTGCTTCGACACCGGTCACCTGCTCATAGAAGCCGACCAGTCGTTGAATGTTGTCAGTGATCAGGCGAATCGAGACGAGCTTCACTGTGTGCCCTCTCTGTCGGATGAGGCGGTGGTTCCGCCTTTGTCTGTGCCACCGTAGTGTCAATACCGGACAGTTTCCGCCCGGTATAGATGCGAGAATTTCCCGATGACGCGCCCCGCCGCCCGAGTGCTGGCTCTGCTCGAACTGCTGCAGACCGGCGGCACCCATACCGTCGGCGAACTCGCCGGACGACTCGGCGTCGATGAACGCACCGTCCGGCGATACGTCGACCATCTCACCGATCTGGATATCCCCGTTCGATCGGTGCGTGGCCGCTACGGGGGGTACCGGCTCGCACCCGGGTACCGAATGCCCCCGCTGATGCTGACCGACGACGAGGCGGTGGCCGTATTACTCGGCCTGCTCACCAGCGGCACAGGCCCCTCGGCAACGGCTGTCCACGCCGCCGCCAGCGCCACGGCCAAACTCCGTCGCGTCCTGCCCACCCGTCTGACGGCCCGGCTGGACGCACTGATCAACACCGTCGAATTCACCGCCGACCCGAGCCCGGAAACCGCCGTCGAGACCACCGTCCTGCTCCGGCTCGCCGAGGCCACCCGCGAACGCCAACCGGTCACGATCGAATACACCGACCGCAGCGGGCGGTCCAGCGAGCGGACCGTCTACCCGTACGGGCTCGTCGCGCATTCCGGCCGGTGGTACCTGACCGGGAAGGACGGCGATAGCGACGAACTACGCCCGTTCCGGCTGGACCGCATCACCGCGGTGACCACACTGCCCGGGACATTCACCCCACCACCCGGATTCACCCCGGCCGCGCATCTGCTGTCCGCACTTGCCACGGCGCCCTACCGGTACGACGTATCGATCAGAGTTCAGGGCACGCTCGCCCAAGTCCGCCCGCTGCTCCCCGCGACGATCGCGACGGTGCACGAAATCGACTCCGCACCCGAGGCCCTCCCGTGGGTCCGGGTCCGAATCCGAGCCGAACAACTCGACTGGATTCCTCCCCTCCTCGCCGGCCTGAACCGCCCGTTCGTCATCGAACGCCCCGATACCCTCAACGACGCCGTACGCGCCCTGGCTAGCCGACTTACCGCAGCTGCCGACGGCCGATATCAAACCCCCGGGTAGACCCACATCACCACACAGGCAAAACCACCCACCGCAGCGTAGAGCGCCCTGCGTGGGATCAAATCGGTTGGCTGCCAGCGGAACTCGCTGGCCGGTCGAACTATGGTGCGCGATACTGGGATTGAACCAGTGACCTCTTCCGTGTCAGGGAAGCGCTCTCCCGCTGAGCTAATCGCGCGTGTTCCCCCTTTGAGCGGATGACGAGATTCGAACTCGCGACCCTCACCTTGGCAAGGTGATGCGCTACCACTGCGCTACATCCGCTTGCTTGCCGGGGCTCGGGAGCCGATCGGCTTGCGGGACAGAACTTTAGGGACAAACCGCCGCAGATTGCAAATCGCCACCATAACGGGGGTGCGCGGGTTGCTGGGGGAGTGGTGGCACGGTGTGCGGGAGCCGGTCGAAAAAAATGAGGCCGGGCGATCGCCGGACCTTCTTCCCACTTCAATGTATAGCGCACACGCCTCTTGTCGAAAGCCCCCGATTGCCCACCATAATCGCTGTTCGTAAGCCATTTCGGGGGGGGTCCATGCACTGGATCGAGCGCTGGCCGCCGATACGGTAGCCCGAGCCCGCTCGCTCACCACCGAAATACGCACCGACGGCACAGAAGTCGCCGCCAGGCATCTCCTCGGCTGACACTCAGGAGCCGACGAATTCCCGATCACCATATTGCAGCCCGGCCGAATCCCATTGCCCGCCAAGACCGTTGACAAAATCCCGCGTCAACTCCAGATCGGCCCGATCGATCACCAGAATCAGCGCCCCGGAATCGGTGACCGATCCGCCGCCGATCCGATCCCGCACCTGCGGATCAGCCTCCAGCGCATCGTGAAAGCGCGTCCGATCCACCCCGGTGACGGTAATGCTGACGGCATTCGCCCGCGCATCATCGGCGGGCAGCAATTCGAACGGCGGTCATGCGTGCGGTACTCATGCGGCGCTGCCTTTCGCTCGGGGCGACTCGCACCGCGGCTCTAACCCACCGCAATGCGGGACCTGAGCTGTATCGTAAGTCAGCTGCGCAGGTGCTGGACAGCAACTTTCAGATCGGCCAGGGCGGCCCGGTAGAACCGGGGGCCGTACGACACGCGTGCCACACCCGCCTCCCGCAGCGTCGCCAGATCCAGAAACTCCCCGGTATTGCCATTGACCGGGCCGGGCAGCTCACTGACCAGTGCGGCGATATCGTGCTTCTCCCGCACACCGATCGGATAGACGCAGTCGGCCCCGGCATCCAGATAGCGCCGGCCGCGCCGGACGGCCTCCGCGAGCCGTTCTGCCTCGGGTATCCCGGCGACCGGCAGGAAGGCATCCACGCGCGCATTGATGACAATCGGGACTCCGGCATCATCGGCGGCGGAACGGACGCCGGCGAGCCACTGAGCGTGCGTCTCGGCGTCAACCAGACCACCCGCCCGATGATCGGTGTCCTCGAGATTGCAGCCGACCGCACCGATATCGAGCAGCCGATCCACCAGTTCGCGCGGCTGCATACCGTAGCCCGCCTCGGCATCCACCGTCACCGGGACCGAAACCGCCCGTGCGATACGACCGGCCGCGGCGAACATCTCCTGCCACGGCGCACCCTCACCATCGGGGTAGCCGAGCATCGCCGAGATCGCAGCGCTGGCAGTGGCGACGACGGGAAACCCCGCCTCGGCCACGATCGCCGCGCTGGCCGCGTCCCAGGCATTGGGGAGCACGAGCATCGCACCGCGATGGAGATCCCGTAGCAACTCGGCACGCACCTTCAGCACTGTCGCATCTGTACTCATCGATATCCTCCAAATCAGAAGTATGACTGCATATTTCGACCGAGTGGGTCAGAGCGGCGCGGGCACGCTCTCCGGCTCGGCACTCGCCGTTTGCGGTTGTTCGCCTGCCCGCTTCCCGGGCATTCCGATCGCAATGAGCATCCCGATGAACGCGAAGGCGGCAACCGCGCCCATCGCCGCCGAGAATCCCCGGGTGAACTGCTCGGGCGAGGAATAGCCCCCGGCGCTCGAGAAGACGGCAACCGCCACCGCGACACCGAACACACAACCGAAGGTGCGCAGCATCATGAACGTTCCCGACGCCTGACCGATCTCGTGTGGTTGTACCGCGCTGACCACAGATTTCTGCGCCGCCGGCATGGCCATGGTCAGCCCGACCCCGCCGATGATCAGCGCGGGCAACAGTGTCAGATAGTTCGAATTCGCTTCGGCGGCAAGGGCGATCCAGCCCATGCCGATCGTTTGCAGCAGCAGCCCGCCGATCACGAACTTCCGCTCGCCGACCTTATCGGTCAGCTTTCCGGCGATCGGCGCGCACACCAATAGTGTTGCTGTCCAGGGCATCAGCCGCAGTCCGGCGCCGAGTGGCCCGTCGCCCCGCACGATCTGAAAGTACTGTGCGAGAAAGAACAGCGTGCCGTACAGCGACGCGAACAGCAGCGCATTGGCCGGATTGGCCGTGGCGAATGCCCGCACGCGGAAGAACCGCATCGGCAGCATCGGCGCTGTCGAGCGCTGCTCCCACAGTACGAATGAAATCAACAGCGCAACACCGAGTATCAGTGTGCTCAACACCTCCGCACTGCTCCAGCCAGCGGTATTTCCACGCACCAGACCCCAGATGAGCCCGAACCCGCCCGCGGTCACGAGCACGACCCCCGGCAGATCGAAACGCGCATTCGCACCGAAGCTTTCGTCGATGCGCCGTGCCGTCAACGCGATGGTGATCAGCCCGATCGGCAGGTTCAGCCAGAAGATCCACTGCCACGCAAGTCCTTCGGCAATGGCGCCGCCGATGAACGGGCCACTGAATGTCGCCAGCCCGGTAATGCCCATGTACAGCCCCATCGCCCGGCCTCGGTGCTGTGGCGGAAAGGCGGCGGTGAGCAGGGTGAGCGAGAGCGGCAGCACAATGGCGGCGCCGACGCCCTGCAGCGCCCGGAACATGATCAGCATGCCGATACTCGGCGACAGCGCGCACGCCACCGAGGCGAGGGTGAACACTGCCAGCCCGGTGCTGAACATGCGACGCCGGCCGTAGCGATCACCCAGCGCGGCGCCGGTCAGCAGCAGTACCGCGAACGTCAAATTGTAGGCGTTGACAGTCCATTCGAGTGATTCGACCGATGCCGTGAGATCCTTCCGGATCGTGGACAGGGCGGTCGTCACGACCAAACTGTCCAGGGCCATCATGAATGACGCCACCGAGGCAAGCCCCAGTACCCATGCTTGCTTGGACGTCATTCGTCCTTCGTCGGTATTCACCGATACTCCTTAGTGCAAAGCTGAATATTGTCGGTAGCAAACGACGATCAGTACCGCAGTGAGCGCGGCAGCCCGAATATCGGCAGCAGTGAGTTGTCGTGGAATCGCGTCATCGCCGCAATTCGATTGCCGCTCAAAGTCAAAACGAGCACTCCGTGCGCGTGCAGAATCGGCGTCCGCGGATCACGCAGGTAGTAGCCGAACGCCGGTTGGCCGTTCGCGCGGGTCGGGATCAGCACGTGGCGGGGGCCGTTGCGCATCACCACCGTGGTCAGGAAGTGCCGGATCGCCTCCACGCCTTGGTATTCCAGCGGGACCGGCGGCATGGTCAGCCAGGCGTCGTCCGTCAGCACGGCCACGATCGCCTCGACATCCCCGGCATCGAACGCGCGGATGAAATCCTCCACCACCCGGCGCTCCTGCGGTGAGTTCGGCAGGGGAGCGCTCTCCCGATCGAGACCGGTCGCCGGATCCGCCAGGGCCGTGCGCGCGCGTTTGAGCGCACTGGTCACCGAGCTCTCGCTCGAGTCGAGAATGTTCGCCACCTCGGCCGCCCGGAATCCCAGTACATCGCGCAGTACCAGCACCGCGCGCTGCCTCGGCGGAAGTTCTTGCAGTGCAGCAAGAAACGCCAGTGACACCGACTCTCTGGCCTCATATCGCGCCTCCGGCCCCGGCAGGTCGTCGGCGATCCGGTCGAGCAGCAGATCGGGGTACGGCTCCAGCCAGCTCGGTTCCGGCCGGCGATGTGATGGCTCGGGCAACGGAACCTCCGTCTCATAGACCGTGAGATCATGCGGACGCCGGGCGCCGGCCCGTAGGGCATTGAGGCAGCGGTTGGTCGCGATCCGGTACAGCCACGTCCGCACCGACGCCCGTTCCTCATAACCGCCGAGCCCGCGCCACGCCGCCAGCAATGTCTCCTGCAGCAGATCCTCGGCGTCCTGCACCGAGCCGAGGATGCGATAGCAGTGCACCTGCAACTCGCGGCGATACGGTTCGACGAGCCCGCGGAATGCCTCACCGTCCCCGGCTCGAGCCAGCTCCAGCAGCTCCGTCGACCGAGCCTCGCCCCTACTCGGCGGAATCCCTCGCATAGTGGCTCCTACTCTCCGAAAGATGGTCCTTTCATAGAGATGGACACCGCGAGCGGCCGAAAATGGTCGGTGCTCGGTCGGGGATGTGCTGAGCGCGGAATTCGTCGTGCGCGCGCCAGCCGGCTCGAAGCGGCCGCGATCGAAGAACGCCGGGTCGAATCATCTGGCTGAGGCGCGCCCATGCCGCGTGGTTGTCGGTCCCGCAGGCCGCGAGCCCGGCCACGAGCACGCCCACAATGATCAGCCGAGAGATCCGCACGACACTCCTCAGGCTCGCGGTCCGGTTGCCCGCTGCGGTTCCATCCTGACGGCCTCCGGCGGCGGGCACATCGATCGCCGGTCGGGGCGACGTCATACTTCGGGTGATCGAGTCGTAGACCACAGGCGGATGCGCGCGGGCGTCGCACCGGCAATGCTGACCCGATGACCGCCGGCATCGCACCCCTGCGCCCATCTCCGGCGCCACTACAGCGGTGGCAGCAGACTTGGCGACTGCTGTTGGTGCTCGCGTTCAGCGTGTTGTCCTGGATTCTCACCGTCAACGGGCTGCCCTCGGGCATCCATCCGATGCTGCGGGTCTGGTTGTTCGCCGTGGACCCGATCATCGGCGTATTCAGCATCGTGCTGGTCCTGTTCCGGCGCCGCTACCCGGTTGCTGTCGCCGCCATCACGACCGCCGCTTCCGCGGTATCGACAATCGCCGGCGGAGCCGGACTCCTGGCGATGTGCTCGCTGGCGACCCGGCGGCGCTATGCGGAAACCCTTGCGGTCGGGGTGGGCTTCGTTCTCGCGGGCGTGGCGATCAGTGTCCTCTATCCGACTCTCGACGTGCAGACCGATGGACCTGGGCAGTATTGGTTCACTGCCGGTTTCATGATCGTCTCCGTCCTGGCCATCGTCGCGATCGGCTTCGCGGTCGGGGCGCGCCGCGAGGAACTGTGGTCGCTGCAGCAGCGCACCGAAATAGCCGAACGTGAGCAGGTCGCGCGTGCCGCCGAGGCCAGAATCCTCGAACGGCACCGTATCGCGCGCGAAATGCATGATGTACTCGCGCACCGGATTTCACTCGTCGCCATGCAGGCCGGAGCGCTCAGCTACCGTCCCGATCTGTCTGCCGAACAGGTCGGCGCCATCGCGAAAACAATTGCCGACAACTCCCGCCAGGCATTGGAGGAACTGCGCGATGTGCTCGGTGTCCTGCGCGCCGATGAACTCAATGCCACCGACCCACCCGAACCACCGCAACCCTCGCTCGCGGCGCTGCCCACCCTGGTGGCCGATGCGCGCATCTCCGGGCTGAGTGTCACGCTCACCGACAGCACCGCCGGTGAGCCGCCGACGAAGAGCGCTCGCACGGCGTATCGCATTGTGCAGGAGGGGCTTACCAATGTCGGTAAACACGCACCCGGCGCGACGGTCTGGGTCGGCATCGAAGGCGTGGAAGGGCAGGAATTGACCGTGACAGTATTGGACTCCGGCTCCACCGGGTCCGCGGCGCCCGCGCCCGTCTCCGGATATGGCCTGCTCGGACTCACCGAACGAGCCGAATTGCTGGGCGGCACAATATCGTTCGGTCATCAGCCCGAGGGCGGCTTCCGGCTGCGTGCCATTCTGCCCTGGCCTGCCTCGGTGCAGGTCTCATGAATGCCGTTGTCTCACCACCGATTCGCATAGTGCTCGTCGACGACGATCAACTGGTGCGGGCGGCCCTGTCGCTGATCATCGGGGGCGATGCCGGACTGCTCGTCGTGGGTGAGGCCTCCGACGGCGCCCAAGCTATCGGCGTGGTCCGCGAACAGCATCCGGATGTTGTGCTCATGGACATTCGCATGCCGGTCCGCGACGGCCTCAGCGCCACTGCGGAGCTGCTCACCTGGCGCACGCCGCCCCGCATAGTCGTCCTCACCACCTTCGACTCCGACGATATGGTGCTGCCCGCGTTGCGCCTGGGCAGCCACGGCTTCCTGCTGAAGGACACCCCGCCGCCGGACCTCATCGCCGCGATCAAGGGCGCCGCAGCCGGTCGGCCGATGCTTTCGCCCAGCGTCACAACACAACTCATCACCGCCGCCACCGCACGTCTACCCACCGGCGCTCGTCACACGGCCCGCGCCACCGCCCGCCGTGCGCTCGATCAACTCACCACCCGAGAGCTCGACATTGCCCGCGCAATCTCGCGCGGCCTGTCCAATGCCGAAATCGCCACCGAGCTCTACCTCAGTGTCGCCACGGTAAAGACCCACACGGGAAGGCTTTTCGCCAAGCTCGCGGTGGAGAACCGAGTCCAGCTGGCCCTCATCGTCCGCGACGCCGAGGACTGATCACTCGCCTACCGCTGTTGTTCGGAGCTCTGGTACTCGCGCCATGCCTTCTGCGTCTCGGTCAGTTTCGGACGCGGGGTGCGGTTGCGGAAGAAGTTCACCACCATCATCACCGGCAGCAGGAACGCCTGGAAGAAGATCAGATACGAGCCGCCGTCGAACAGGAACGCGAGATACCCGGCATAGCCCAGGAATCCGGCGCCGAAGATGGCATTCATGCTGCGTGAGCCGGTGCTCTGCCCGTTCTTCACCGCCGCCATCGCGAGCATCACAACCCCACTGATGGCCAGCAAACCGACATACCAATCGAACACGGGAACCCCCCCGATGCAGTTCGGCCGTACCGGTCGGTCCGGCCGCGCCGAACGTTAGCACCCGCGGTAGGACTCGCACCACCGACTATCGAGGCGGTGGGAGCGGTCGTATCTAACGCAGGCCCGGCGCGGCACACAGTGAGGTGGACGCCCGTACCAGCGCTGCCTCGTGCAGTGGATCGCTCCGACGTGCGCCGGCGGTTGACAGCACGCTGCTCGCCAACCGGGCCGCGCAATCGGCGCTCGCCAGTTCGGCTCGCCGAGCGGCCAATTCGGCAATGATCTCCGCATCGACCCGGTCGATCACCGGACGCACCGCCGCGAGATCCATTGCCGGCGTGGGAGCGGCCGTGAGCCCCGAGCGCCACTGCAGCACCAGACCACGCTGCACCAGCTTGCTCGCCTCGATCTGCCCCAGGAAAACCTCGCGCACCCACGACTCCGGCAGGTTCCGCTGCGCCCCCAGCTGCGCCATCGCGTCGTAGATCGCCGCTTCCCGCACCGGATCATCGATGACCGGCTCCTGCCCGTCGCGGCTCGCGACGGCCCACTTCACCGCGGCCACCGTGTCAGCGGTATCGATGCGATCGGCCAGCAGCCCGACCAGATAGTCCAGTGAGCTGGAACTCTGCGCCGCGGCCGCGCCCTCGGTTCCGAACTGCCCAGCGAGCAGAAGTATCGACGACACCGCCACCAGTGCCAGAGCCTTCATCCCTCGACCTACCTCTCCTCGGATCAGGACGGGTATCAGTCGTGCAGCATGACAGATTCCGGACGCTGCCGCGCGCTGCGTCAGAAGGGCTCGCCGTCGGTGGTGACTTCGAACGCGTTGAGGAAATTGCAGACCAGCTGGTAAAAGCCGACGGTCAGCACGAAGTCGGCCAGCTGGGTGACGCTGAGGAATTCGAGTGCGCTCTTGCGGTCGCTGTCATCGAGGGTGTGGCTGAGCAGCAGCCGGTCGGTGAGCGCGAGAATCGCTGCCTCCTCGGAGCTGAGGCCGTCGGTGGATCCGGTGGCGGCGGCCGCGATCGCGATATCGCCGAGGCCGACGGCGCGAGCGAATCTCTCGTGGTGATGGATTTCGTATGGCGCGGAATAGATATGGCCGACGCGCAGGATCGCGAGTTCCCGCAGTGGCAGGGGGAGCGAGTTGGCCTGCAGCATGGCATCGGCCATCGACAGGAAGCTCGCGGCCATGCCGGGGGAGTGCGCCACCATCCGGTAGATATTGGCGCTGTGGGTGCTCAGCGCCTCCTGCAGCTCGCTCGGCAGGTTCGTTGTGTCGGGGTATTCCATAGTGAAATCCTTTGCGAGGCAGTACGAATAGAGTCAGGCGAGCTTGTCGACCTCACCGCGGATGGGCTCGCTGCCGTCCCAGGTGGCCGCGACCTCCCGGATGTATTCGAAGAACTTGCCCTTGGGGCCGCTGATATCGGAGATCTCGATAATGTGCCCGAGGGATTTCTCGGTATCGAGATAGGCGAAGCGGCCGAGTTCGCCGCCGATGGAGCCCTCGTGCCCGACGGTGTAGCCCAGGCCCAGCGCCCTGTCGTACAGGCCCTGAAAATCGTTGGTCCAGTAGGCAATATGCTGTAATCCCTCACGACCGGAGTCGAGAAACTCCTTGTACAGCGACGGCGCGTCATTGCGAGGCTGGATCAGCTCGATCTGCAAGTCGCCCGAGTTTGCCAGCGCCACACTCATTTTCATCGGCGAGGGCGTGCCCCGGTAGGTGAAGTCATCGGTCTGCACGTCGTGGACGTAGAACCAGGGGCCGACGCCCTGATCGATCCAGCGCTGCATCTCGGTCTGGATATCGCGGACGACGTAACCGAGCTGGGTGATACTGCCGAAGATCCGGCTCATCGGTGCTGCCCTTCCTTGTGGGGATCCGAAATATGTTGTGGCGCAAGCCGTGCGAAGAGCATCTGCTCGAGTTCGCGCCGGGCGGCGGCCAGGTCCAGTTCGGGGTCGAGCATCGATTGCAGTGCGATACCGCGCAATACGCCGACCACCGTGATGGCCAGTCCCCGCGGATCGACCTCGGTGGCGAATTCCCCGGCCCGCTGGCCCCGCGTGATGCGTTCGGTCAACTCCTCGCGGAACTCGCGATCGGAAGCCAGCACGATTGCCCGCCGCTCCGAGGGCGTCGCCACCGCATCGGCCCACAGCACCAGCCGGGCGCGATTGATCGGCGGGAGATCGGCGACCACCGTGAAATAGATATCCAGGAATCCGCGCAGCGCCTCGATTGCCGATCCCGAGCCGGTCTTGCCCAGGATCTCGTCGCGAAACTGCTCGGAGACGGTGCCCACGAGCCGCTCCATCATCGCGCCTTTCGACCCGAAGTGGTGCGTGACCAGCCCGCGGCTGTACCCCGCTCGCTCACCGACGGTGGCCAGCGTGAGCTGCGAGGGCCCGAATTCCGCGACCGCCTCCGCCGCCGCCTCCAGCAACCGCCGTTCCGCCTCGCCGCGGCGTTCTTCCTGCGAGCGGCGTTCGGAGGCACTACCTGTGCTCATCATCGTCTCCTGTCACCAATGTGGTGCTGCCGGGCGGTCATTCGGTCGCCCTGGCGTGTTCCAGCAGGGCGGGATCGTGTGCGCAGACCAGCAGCAGATCCGGGTCATTGCGGCGGCAGAGCTCGGCGAGGCGGGCGTGATTGTCGCGGACCTGCTTCACATTCCAGGCAATAGCGGTCTCCATCCCGGAGAGCACCGCCGGCACGTGAGAACGACCGTCGAGGGTGCCGGGATGGTAGAAAGCGTCGCCGGCGTGCAGAACCCAGCGATGACCGGCATCAACAGCCACGGCAGCGTGGCCGCGAGTATGGCCCGGCAGCGCGAGCAGCACGATTCCCGGCGCGATATCGGTGAGCTCCTTCGCCGCGGCGAAACCACGCCACTTCTCGCCGTCGGGTTCGTGCTGAACGATCGCCGGATCATGAGACCACTGAGATGTGCGAAACCGCATTCGCTCTCTCAGTGTCGGATTCGCCACCGCGCCAAGATATTCGGCCGCCGTGGTGTGCACGGTGGCATGCGGGAAGTCGGACAGCCCGCCGATATGGTCGGCATCGAAGTGCGTGGTGATGATGTGTCGCACATCCGCCCGCCGAAACCCGAGGTACTCGACCTGGCGAGCAGCCGTCTCATCCGGATCGAGCACCGGCCGCAGCAACCGCCGCGACGCCCCGATCCGCCGGGCAGGCTGCGCGACGTCCTCGAGCCCGAACCCGCTGTCGACGAGCACCAGCCCTCTGTCGGTCTCGATCAGCAGCACATGGCAGACCACGTCGACCCCGGTCGGCAAACGCATCGTGCCGCAGTTCAAATGCCGAACCTTCACGAGGCGGCCCCTTCAACCCTGGCGAACCCCTCGGTCCACTTACTTACTAGTCAACCAACAAGTTATTGTCAGTGCGGGCCGCTGTCAACGGGTCGGCCAGTCCGGAAACAGCAGAAGGGCCCGGCATCTCTGCCGGGCCCTCTGCAACTCTGGTGCGCGATACTGGGATTGAACCAGTGACCTCTTCCGTGTCAGGGAAGCGCTCTCCCGCTGAGCTAATCGCGCGAGATTTCCTATTGCCTCTTAAGAGGCGGCGACGGGAATCGAACCCGTGTGCACGGCTTTGCAGGCCGTTGCCTCACCACTCGGCCACACCGCCAACCAAGGCCGGGTTGGCCTTCGAGCGGATGACGGGATTTGAACCCGCGACCCTCACCTTGGCAAGGTGATGCGCTACCACTGCGCTACATCCGCATTCTGTCCCCCGGTGCCTCGCGGCTGTCCGGCTGACGAGAGAGAACATTAGCCGACTATCTGCGCAAGCAACAAATCGCCTGGTAGATGGGGGTAAAAGTGAACTACAGGCATGTGATTCGCGAACGGCTCAGTGAACGTTCGGCAGCGTGCGACCCGGATTATGTCTCCAGTGCCACGACGTCACAGAAGGCAATGGCAGGTGTGTCCACGGCATCCGGGCGCGTCGCCCAGTAGCCGCCCGCACCCCGTTGCGGCCGCCACTCCGCCACGCGGACCCGCCACCCCCATCCCACGGTCGCACCGCGTTTTTACGCCGTTGTCCACGCGATTTGGTATGTCACCGGTAGTGCGTGTTAATGTTCTTTCTCGTTCGACCAGCACAGAAACACCGGCCGAACAACCCGTAAGGTCTCATAGCTCAGCGGGAGAGCATTCGCCTCACACGCGAAGGGTCGCTGGTTCAATCCCAGCTGGGACCACCCAAAGGGGCTTATTCCAACCAGCGTTCGCTCGCTGGCGGGGGTAAGCCCCTTTCTGCTTTCCGTGGATTGAGCGGTGGTGCTCGGCCACCGGTTCCTCGATGACTTCGGCCGGGACGTGGCCAACGAAAATGATCATGCCCCACCGTGTCTGCTGTCGTGTCGATGCGAGGCCAAATCGCTTGCGGCACTTGTCCTACCGCCTGAACACCGTCCCCTGTCCGAGCTGTCGTCGATGCCCGCCAGTCGTCGAGGGCCGGCATCGACTTCGGCGCGCTAGCGGCGGGGGCGCAGTTGGTCGCGTTCGGCGGTCAGTGCGGTGTTCGATCGGTGCAGGGCGGTGTTGGTGTCGGTGAGGGTAGTGTTGGCTTCGCGTAGAGCGGTATTGGTGTCTTCGAGGTCGAGGATGCGCCCGATTCCGGTGAGGTTGATGCCCTGGGCGGCCAGTTCGATGATGCGGGCCAGGCGGGCAAGGTCCTCGCCGCTGTAGCGGCGGGTGCCACCGGCGCTGCGCAGTGGGGTGACCAGTCCGTGCTGCTCGTATAGGCGCAGTGTCTGCACGCCCACGCCGGCGAGGTCGGCGGCCACCGAGATCGCATACACCGCCTGCCCCGGCAGTGGGAGGTGGCCTTGTTCGTGCCCCGGCATCGTGTCGATCTCCCTGTCTTCGTTCATGATCTCCAGCCTTCAGATTACCTTCCGGGCACTCTTGCACTCTCCTATTGGGAGTGCTAAAAATTATCTCTGTCAGATGACATAGGTTATCTGAATCCTCTTCGATCGAGAATGGAGTGAGTTGGAGATGGCGACCATGCTGATGCGTACCGATCCCTTCCGTGACCTGGATCGTTTGACGCAGCAGGTCTTCGGCACGCCGGCGCGTCCGGTGGTCATGCCGATGGACGCCTGGCGTGAGGGAGACGAGTTCTTCGTCGAGTTCGATCTGCCCGGTATCGACCCCGATTCCCTGGATCTGGATGTCGAGCGCAATGTGGTCACCGTGAAGGCCTCGCGCCCGGAGCTGGACCAGGGGCGGGCGATGATCGCGGCCGAGCGCACCCGCGGAGTGTTCTCCCGCCAACTGTTTCTCGGTGAGAACCTCGACACCGACGCGATCCGCGCCGACTACCGCGACGGCGTGTTACGGCTGAGCATCCCGGTTGCGGAGAAGGCCAAGCCCCGCAAGATCGAGATCACCCGCACCGAACCCGACCGCCAGGCCATCGACGCCTGAACGCGCCCACCCTCTCGGGGTCCCGCGATGGCGCACTCGGGAGACGACACCTGTCCGAAGTCGTTGCACGAGAACATCATTTCGAAATCCTCCGTCGACGGGTGAGCTCGTTCAGCCGCAGGCTTGCGGGCTCACCCGGCCCTTCCCGATCCCTCACCGTGACTACGCAATCACTACAACCGGTATAGACGCCATGACATCGACACACTCACCTCAGGCTGCTCGCGATTTCGCCCGGCCCAGTCCGGCCGCGCGCCGGATATCAACCCGTGCAACCGATCCCGAAAACACCGATGTGGTGCGGTGGCCCGAACCGAGCCACCTGCGCCCGTGGTGGGAATCGATCATGCAACCCGCCATGCCCGCTGACCCGGCCGTACCCAGATCCCCCGATCCCCGGCACCCACGGGCCCGCAATCCCTTCGCGCATCGCTCCCGGCCCGCCCGCATCGCCGCCCACCGCTGACCGCGATCCGGTTGAAATCGCCTCTGTCGTAACATTTCTCGCCCGGCATGCTGAACGCGCACCAGCGGCACGACACTCGTGAGACCGAGTTGGCCGACGGCTGGTCGACGACGGAAATTCTCTCGAGGCGGATGCCCAGCGCGACCATCACGCCGTGAGTGCCGGCCTACAGAAAGCCGGTGAGCTCGAGCAGGCGCTGCGCGGACCGGCTGGGCGTTTGGATGATCAGCTTGTGCCCGGTCGGTGAGAGTTGTGCGGTCAGCCGGACTACGAGCCGCAATGCCACACATCCGAAGAAGGTGACCCTCGCCGCGGAGATGCAATGGCAACTGCTGCCGGGACGCGGCTGTTCTCGCGCCGAGTACGCCCTGGGCGGGCAACTCGAACCGGCATACACCATCGGCGGGGACAACTTCGACTGGAGCACTTCCGCGGACTACCTCACCGTGACCGTCTCCAATGGCATGGGCCAGGGCATCGGGGCCGCGTTGCTGACGAACCTGGCCATCAGCGCCCTGCGTAACGCACGCCGGGCCGGACTGGATATCGCCGACCAGGCTGCCCTGGCTGATCAGGCCCTCTACGCCCAGTACGGGGGCAGTCAGTACGTCGCGACTTTGCTGCTGCGCTTCGAAGTCGCCACCGGCCGTGTAGGAGTGATCGACGCGGGCTCCCCGCGCGCGCTGCGGCTGCGCGACGGGGTGGTCGAGCTGATCGAGTTCGACGCGCAACTGCCGCTGGGAATGTTCGACCGCACCGACTATCGCGAGCAAACCTTCCAGGTCGAACCCGGCGACCGGCTCGTCATCGTCAGCGACGGAGTGCACACCGCCCAAGCCCCGACCGGTGTCGAATACGGCACGACCAACCTCGACCTCTCGATAGTCGCCTCCAGCAATTTGCCCGCCTCCGAAGCCGCGCGGGCCATCATCACCGAGTTGCTCGACTACCACGAGGACACCGATCTGCTCGACGACGCGGTCGTGGTCTGTATCGACTGGAACCATCCCTGAGTCGAGCCACGCCAATGGAACTGCTCGACCTGTGCAGCTGCCGCATCGGCGTTCCGACACGCAGCGACGCGGCGGCGGTCCAGATCGCTGATCTGTGCGGCACTCACCCCCGATGCCGGTCCACGGCGATCTCGGCCCACACGGTCTTGTGGTCGTGGTGGCGGTTGTGCGCCCACGCGGTGGCGAGGCGGTCGATCAGGAGTATGCCGCGTCCGCCGGTCCCGTCCGGCGGGCGTGGGCGCGGGTCACCGGGGCCGGTGTCGTCGACTTCGATGCGCAGCAGCGAACAGTCCGCCGGCAGTGACACCCGGGCTCGCCGTGGCGCGCGGCCGTGGCGGCGGGCGTTGGTGGCCAGCTCGTCGAACACCTGAATCGCGTCCGCGACCGCCATTTCCGGCAGGGGCGCCAGCAGCGTGCGCATCATCGCCCGCGCCCGAGCTGGTGCGATCAGGTCGAGATCCATCGCAACGCTGCGGTCTGTGGTGCGGTGCGGATCATCGGTCATCGGGGTCGCCACAACCCTCACCCTCCTGCGTCACTGTTCGGATGCGGCCGATTTACCCCGGTTGCGATGATCCGAAACCGCCCACGCCATCGCCGAGCAGGATCCGGAAGTGGGTGTCTTCGCGGCGATACGCTACGGAAAGCCGTCCGGAATGCATTGCCCGAGTACTTGTTCGAGCCCGTTGACGCATCTGGAGCAGCCACACGACAGCCCGGCGGGCGTCGCACGTCCATCGGGCGGCCCGGTGCGGCGTGACAGCTCGTGCCGAATACGGACCCGACGTGCCGTATCGAGCAAGAAGTATGTGCGTAGGAAACGAGCAGCGCTATTGTCCGACTTGGGGATTCGTCGGCGAGGACTGGTCCTCCCCGCTCTCGGAAACCCGGGCCGCATCGCCAGGTGGCCCTTCGGTTCTCTCCTGCTCAGGGGCGGGGACCAGCATGAGATCGCGCAACGTGCCGGCGGGAGAACCTCAGACTCCTCTCCCGCCGGTGCGGCGCGGCCACTCCGTCCTGACCGGACCGGTTTGTCGGCACCCGGCGCCGTGTGCCGGGTCCGGTTGCTTGTCGGCGGGGTGAGGAAATTGCGGATGGATTGCTCATCCATCGAGATCCCTGCATCGCCGCGCTGGTGACTATGGACCCGGACGCCGTAGCCGCCGCGCGGCAGCACGCGCTCGAGGTGACTGCGGTGCGCAAACCCATGGAAGCGAAATACGCCATCGGCAGAATGCCCTCCGGCTCAGCGATAACGCTGGGCGGGAGGGCATTTCGTGTTCCGGTTCGAGCGTCGTGGGTCCTAGGGGAGTAGCGGCTTCCAGGCGACTGAGCGGAGCCAGGCATCCAGGTCCATCAGGCCGGGGTGCTCGGTGCGGAGTGCTGGGATGTCGAGTGGGCCGTCGGGGTTCTCGTCGAAGTGTGTGAACATCTGGGCGACGTACTTGTCGAAGGCGCGTACCTGTTCGAGGGGGACCTGGTTGCTGCGGGCGGGCAGGCCGGCGTGGCGTCCGATGATCTCGGCGATCTGGGGTGGGGTCAGGTAGTCGCCCGCGAGGGGGATGGTGCGGCCGAGGAACTGCCCGGGCCGGTCGAATGCGAGGGCGGCGAAGGCGCCGATATCGTGCGTCGAGATCAGGGAGATCGGAATGTCGCTGCGTACCGGGAGATTCACCACCAGTTCGCCCTTCTCGTCCAGGACCGGGCGGTTGAAGGCGTTGAGGTTGTCCATGAAGAAGGTGGGTCGCAGGACGGTCGCCGGTAGTTCGAGTTGGCTGATGTGCGCTTCGATCGCTTCCTTGGCCGCGTAGTACTCGACGCCGGTGTTTCCTCCTGCGCCGCGCAGCGAACTGTAGACGAGATGTGCGACTCCCAGCTCCTTCGCGATATCCGCTACTCGCTTGCCCCAACGCTGTTCTGCCGCAATACCTTCGGCCGTGATATGGATCCCGGTCATCATCGTCAGCATCATGAAGACGCCGTATGCGCCTTCCATCGCCGCCCTGATCGATCCGGCATCGTCCAGATCGCCCTCGATCAGATTGGCCCCCTGGGTCTGCAGTGCCATCGCGGCGGGCGCGTTCAGGTTGCGCACGAAAGCGTGTACTTCCCAGCCGCGCTTCAGCAGCTGCTCGGTTGTTGCCCGGCCCTGCTGGCCCGTCGCGCCGATGACAAGTACCGGTCCCTTGTTGTTCGTCATGTCATGCTCTCTTCAGTGGCCGGTGATGTCTGTCGATCACCTGATGACTACAACGCTAGGGATGATCGATCGCCCGGTCCTGGTAGTGATAGTGCTTGCCAGAGAGGCGAATTCAATGTCCAACGAGCACCGTGCCGAACTGGCGGAATTCCTGAAGGCGCAGCGCGCGCGACTGACCCCGAAAGAGGTCGGCCTGCTCGAGGACATGGAGCCGGGTAGACGCCGCACTCCTGGATTGCGGCGGGAGGAAGTCGCCGAGCTGGCCGGGATGAGTCTGACTTGGTACACCTGGCTGGAACAGGGGCGCAAGATCGCGACCCGCCCGCAGGTGATCGACGCGTTGGCGCGGGCACTGCAGCTGGAACCGGTCGAGCATCGACACCTTCGTCGCCTTGCCGGACTGGCAGATCCGGTGGAGCACAAGAATACCGAGGATTTCCGGCTACAGCGGCTCGTCGACTCGATGATGCCCAACCTCGCGGTGGTCCATAACGGATTCTTTGATTTCGTGGTCTGGAACATCGCATTCGCGCGCGTTCGCGTCGACCCCGCCGATCTCCCCGAGGACCGGCGGAACCTCATGTGGTGGATGTTCACCGACGAGCGCAACCGCGCCATGATGCTGCGCTGGGAACCTGCCGCCCGCGCCATCCTCGGCCAGTTCCGTGTCGTCGTCGGCCGGACGCCCGACCATCCCTACCTGACCTCCATCGTCGCCGGTCTCAACGATGCCAGCCACGAGTTCCGCACCTGGTGGCGGGAGTACCCGGTGCAGGACTTCCGGGCCGCTACGATCGGCATCGACCACCCCACGGCCGGTGTATTGAACCTGGACCTCTACCAGCTGCGGCTGGTGGAGAACTCCGATCTGGTGTTGGTCGAGCAACTGCCCGCGACCGAACACGACCGTCTCCGCATTGCCGAACTCCTGAGTGACTAGGTCAGGGTGCCGGGGGTCGGCTGGGTGGCGCAACGCGGCGAGTGTCTCAGGCTATGACGGTCCGGTTCGCCGCGTGGATTGTTGCGACTTCTGCACCGGTCCGGACAACGGGCCGCATCGAATGTATTGCTAGTTACCGCAAGGCAACCGGGGAGGGGCACTGCCCGCCTTTCGATGTCAACGGCGCGATGGGCCGATGAAAAGACTCGACCGGGACCGACGGATTGATGAAGCAACATAATCGAGGGAGTTCTGATGCAGGTCACGGATTGCTGCCCACCAGCGCATACTCTGGGAGGTTATCGTTCGATCGTGGTGGGCATCGCTGACACGCCACGATCGGAGCCGGCGATCGCGGCCGCAACGCGCTTGGCCAAGGATGCGCGCGCCACGCTCACCATCGTGGGCGCCTACCGCAGAGTGCGTACGCGCGATCAGGCGCGCGTCAACGACCTGTTGGGTCGCGACGCATACAGTTCCATGCCGGTCTCGGCGATGGACGAGTTACTCGCTGCTGCGGTGGACAACGCCCGGGCGGCGGGGGTGGCAGGAGCGGTGGGACGCAGTATGCCCGGCACTCCGATCGAGGTGTTGCTCGCTGCGGCGGCAAGCTGCCGCGCAGACCTGGTCGTCGTCGGCGAGCGTGTCTTCGACGCCTCATGGCGGCGATTGTTCGGCTCGTTTCACACCGAGGTGGCTCGGCGCTCGGCGGCTCATGTGCTGATCGTCCCTCGCACGCGAAGCGGGACGACAAAAATCGTCACCGTCGCGCCGACCGGTAACGGCGTTCGGCGTGATATCAGCGAACGCGAACAACTGTCAGGGACATCGGTCCGGCGGACCGATTCCAGTGCTGCGGCCTCGATCAGCAGCTATTCGCGCTGACCTCGCCCGGTATGAGTGAGCGTGGCGACTGGACCGTGGGTTCGATCGCGCTGCACACCAACGACAGTCGAAACCTTGCTTGCCGTAGTAGCTTTGGGAGCGCCTCTGACCCGGTAGGTCCTCAGTCGGAGTCAGGCTGGATTTGTCGTGCGCCACGGATGCTCCGCAACCGCCTGCCACGCGAGTGCCCACGGAAACAAATGAATGGACTTCTCACCGGTTCCGGGCTCGTGCTGTTCATAGAACTCGTCGCCGACGAGCATCGTGACGCCCCATTCGGACAGCTTGCGAATCGCCTCTCGCAGCGCGGGGAAACTCATTTGGGCGTGATTGGAGAACGGAACAGCTACGACGGGAAGTTTCTTGCCGACGGCTTCCACCAGCAAACCGAGTGGGAGGGTATCGGAGATGCCGACGGCCCACTTGGCCAACGAGTTACAGGTGAGCGGCGCGACGATCATGGCGTCGGCCGGCGGCAGGACGTCGGGAGCGCCGGGATCCTTGTACTGGCTGCGCACGGGGTGGCCGGTCGTGGCGGCGAGGGCGTCGACATCGATGAACCGCGCGCCATCGGGTGAGGCGATCACGCAGACGTCCCAGCCGTCCGCTTGCGCGAGGTCGACGAGCGTGCCGACGTCCCGCGCGGCGGGTGATCCGGTCACGAGGGCGTAGAGGACTGGAGCACCTTGATCGTTCATGGGTCCATGGTGTCAGCTGCCGGATGCCGCACCAGCGCAATGTCGGTCATCAGTGCACCGCTCCCGCACGGTGCCGTACAGGCGCTGCGGCTCGGGGTGCTCGTGGGCGGGCCAGGCCGCACCGCTGTTCGATCTCGAGGCGGGCGAGTACATCGTGCACAGTCAGGCGGGCGTGCTCGCCGGGGTGCTCGCGCAGCAGAGCGATCAGCCACTATGCGGCGAGGCCGGCCAGCAGACCGAGCCCGATCTCGAAAAGCGGGAAGTTCACTGGGTTACCCGCCGTCAACGGTTTTCACGACGGCGGTCATCAGCCATTTCTCGTCGTTGCGGTCGAAGGCGGTGCAGGTGGTCTTGGCACCGGACTAGGCTTTGACGGCAGCGCATTTCAGGCTTTTCGCATCGGCTCCGGCGGCCGTTCGGAAGAACTGGCCGATCTCCTTCGCCACCTCGCCGCCGCTGACTTCGTCGGGCCTGAACAGACCGCATCCCGATACGGCGAGTACCGAGAGCACCACAAACAATCTACGCATTTCGGACATGCTACGAGAGGCTGGGCGACTCGGTATGCGCCCCTGGGCAGTTCCGGCGACCGTCTAAGACGTGGTCACTGCCCGGCTGCGCCACACGCCGATCGCGTCGGTGGCCAGCAAGGCCCATGCGACGAGCGCCGGCTGGAACACCAGTCGCACAGCGCGTTTGGCGTCGGAATCGAGGCCGAACGCGTCGCGATGCTCGACCAGTTGCGCGATGTTCCCGGGAAAAATGGCAACGAAGAACGCGGCGACGATCGCTCCGACGAGTGCACGTCGGGGCTGCTTCCATGTGCTGAGAAGAGCCGCGCCGAGCGTGATCTCGACGACTCCGGAGGCCAGCACGACGACATCGGTGTCGAGTGGAAACCATGACGGCACCTGGGCGCGGAAATCTTCGCGAGCGAAGGTCAGATGGCTCGTGCCCGCGGACATCAGCATCACGCCCAGGAAGGCCTGCGCTGCTAGTCGAACTCTGGACGAACTTTCACCGTGGATCACCATATGGAAAGCATCGCACACGATGTATCAGTTGACGCTTCACTGCACCTGCGCGTATTCGTCGAAGCCGAGCCGGAGGTTGTGATCGGCGCCGCCGGTGATGGTGACCTGATCGGTCACCATCGAATATCCGCGAACCATGACGGTGTACTCGTCGGCGGGCAGGCCGGTCACCGTGTAGCGGCCGTACTCGTCGGTACGGGCGGTTCCGACGGTGTCGCCGGACGAGTTGAGCACGGTGACTCTGGCGTCGCGCACCGTGTGGCCGTTGGCGCGCACCGTGCCCGACAACATCGCCATCGGTGCCAGCACGACGTCGAAACGGAGTCGGCCGCTGTCGGGGACTGTCAATGTTGTTGCCGTGGGCCGCATCCGGGCGGCGACCGCCACCAGTGTGTAGGTTCCGGTGGGCACGCCATGGCAGGTGTACGTGCCGTCCGCCGCTGTGACGGCGGTAGCTGCTACATCACCGAGCAGGTCGGTCACGCTGACGGTGGCGTCCGGCACCGGCTCGTGCGCGGTCGTGCGCACCACGCCGGACACTTCGCCGGATCCCGACAAAGTGACGTCGAGCCGGTGTGCGCCGTCATTCCGCACCGTGACGTTCAGCGCGGTCGGTTCATGTCCGTCCGCTGAGACGATCAAGACGTAGCTGCCAGGTGCGGGCGGCTCGATCGTGTAGCTGCCGCCGCTGTCCGCGGTTGTTCGCGAAACCTGTTGTCCGCGTTGGCTGATCAGTGTCAACATGGCCGCAGGCACAGGGTGCTGGTCATCCCGGCGAATGTGGCCGTCAATGGTCCGTCCACCGCGGCGCAGCTCGCGGGCGACGAGCCCGAGGTGCGTAGCGTCGTGATCGACCGGGGTGGGTGGTTCGGAGTAGACCGCCTCTCGACTGTGCGTCGCGATCTGATCGGTGCGATTCTGTTCGACCACGACCTGCGTGCCCCCGGCCTGCTGGGGCGAGAGCTCCTCCGGCTCGGAGTGCGCGGCATCGACCGGCGCGGGCACGTCGGGATGCACCGGCGGCCGGTGCAACTCACGCAGTTTCGCGCCCTCGACATCGATATCGGGCAGGATGCTGTTGAGCCACTGCGGAATCCACCAGGCGCGGTGTCCCATGATCACCAGCAGGGCCGGCACCACAACCATGCGCACCACAAAAGCATCGATCGCGACGCCGCAGGCCAGGGCGAAGCCCATGGATTTGGCGGTGGCATCGGATTCCAGCAGGAAGGAGCCGAACACCGAGATCATGATGATCGCCGCCGAGGTGACCACGCGGGCTCCGTGGTGGTACCCGGAGATCATGGCGTCCTTCGGGGACTTACCGTGGACGTATTCCTCACGCATGCGCGTCACCAGGAACACCTGATAGTCCATGGCGAGCCCGAATACCAAGCCGATCAACATGATCGGCAGGAAACTGATGATCGGCTGTGGATCGGAGATCAGGCCGAAGGTGCCTTCCTGGAAGATCAGAACGGTAGCGCCGAAGGTGGCGGCCATCGACAGCAGAAAACCGGCAGCCGCGGTGAACGGCACCAGGATCGACCGGAAAACCAGGATCAACAGCCCAAAGGCCGCGCCGGCCACGATCGCCAGATAGGGCACGATCTTGCCGAGTAGGACGTGGTCCATATCGGCGTAAATGGCAGTGGTTCCGGTGATTCCGTACTCGATGCCGTACCGCGAGGTCAGTTCACCTTCGGCGTCGCGGGCCGCGCGCACCAAATCCTTGGTCGCCTGGTTGTTGGGCCCCGATTTCGGGACACCGCTGAGCATTACGCCGAGCTTGTTCGCACTGAGCTGCGGTGCGGTGACGTAATTCATCTGCGCGAACCCGGCGAGCCGATCACGCAGCGCGGCGACCGCGGCATCGCGCTCGCCCGCCGGGACCTTCTCCAGATCGCCAACGACGGTCAGCACACCGTTGCTGCCTTCGCCGAAGCCCGCAGTCCTGATGTCGTAGGCCTGCCGGACCGTGGAATCGGCCGGGAAGCTGTTCTCACCCGGCAGCCCCAACTGCAACCCGAGTGCCGGAGCGGCCAACGCGCCCAAGGCCGCCACGGCGATGATCAATGCGACCCATGGTCGTTTGCCGATCAGGCGGGCCACCCGGGTACCGAGGGTGACCGAGGTGTTGTCCTCCGGGTCGTGCCGAGCGACCATCGGCAGCTTCGGCGTGAACAGGAAACGGCCGAAAGCGCCGAGCAGAGCAGGCATCAGGGTGATGGCGGTGAGCACCGCGAAGAAGGCGGCGACGGCCCCGCCGAGGCCCATGAACGTCAGGAAGTTCACCCCGACGATGCTCAGCGCACCCAGGGCGACAATGACAGTGAGTCCGGCGAAGACCACCGCGGAACCGGCGGTACCGACCGAGATGCCCGCGGCCTCTTCGGAACTGTCCGCGACCCGCAGTTCATGCTTGTAGCGGGAGACGATGAACAGCGCGTAGTCGATGGAAAGTGCGATACCGATCATCGACGCCAGAAACGTTGTGAAGCTCGGTATCTCGATGATCGAGGTACTCAGCGAAATCACCATCATGGCGGCGCCGAGCCCGACGATGGCGGTGACGATCGGCACGAAGGCTGCCACGATGGCCCCGAAGGCGATCACCATGACGACCAGCGCCACCCCCATGCCGATCATTTCGGAGTGACCGCTCGGCTTCCCCTGCTTCTGCTCGATCGCCCCGCCGATCTCGACGGTCAATCCGTGCGCGCGAGCGGGGGCGGCCACTTCGTAGGCGGCCCGGCGCTGCGCGTCGGTGATCTCCGCTGCCGAGGCGATATCGAACGGCACCGAGAACATCGCGACAGTGGCCGGCGCATCCTTGTTCAGCACATTCAGCGGCGCACCGGCGCATACCGCCGGGTTCGCCTCGGTCAGACATCCCATCGTCTTGGTCACCGCGATCGGGTTCTTCAGTGCCGCGGAGTCCTTTTCGGTGACGAGCCGCTTGTGGCCGTCCTCGACCGAAAGGTTCCCGAGATCGGTGATCAGCGCATCGATGGCGGCAGTGTTGTCCTTATCGGTCAGTTTCGTACCCGCGGGCGCCTTGATGACGTACGTTCCGCTGACGGCATCGATGCCGAACTGTCCTGACATGCCTGGGAACTGCTTGTCCAAGATGTCGGTGGCACGTTCGGACGGTAGCGACGGCATGCTGAACTTGTCGCTCATCGGCTTGCTCAGCATGCTGCCCCCGACTGCGAGCGTTGCGAGCAGCAGGAGCCACACCGGAAGAACGATCCACTTGCGTCTGAACGCGAATTTGCCCCACCGATAAAGGTATACGGACACGAAGGGTTCTCCTAGGTGGTATCCGGGTGTGCCGATTTCGGGGCCCGTGTACAACACTTTCGCGGCCCGCAACGCATGCGAACAGTTCCCCCGGCCCGCTCTGCCGATCTACCGCACCGCACGCTGGTCGATCGACAGAAAGCCGAAAATGGAGGAGTAACCTCAAGTTTCGCGAGCTTACCGCACGAGAAATCGACGCCGAAGTCGGCGGGGTCCGGTCGGCGGAACACACAGCATCCGAGTTGCTCTCGGGCTCACGTAGATTGCCCGCCTCCACCGGGCGGCCCGCCCAGCTCGACAGAGCCTGTTTACCGGGAGGGCTCGATGACCTGGCTCGGAATGGCCAGGGCGAGGGATGGCTCGGAACCCGCTCGTGTCATGCAGGGTTCCCGAGGAATGGTCGGCACGAAACTATCGGATCGAAATCTTCGATTCGAAACTGGCACAGCAACTTTCGGTAACAGGTGAGATTTGGCACATGCCGTACCAGTAATCGGCTTCGGGCTCGCACGGGGTGCGCCGAGGGCACACTGTGACCGGTGAACGCACATCACCGCTTGGATCTGCGATTTGCGAGAAACCGTAGTGCCGGGGACATCGCCGGCTGGCCCGCGGTCGACATCCGCCGGCTCCGCCGCCGCGATCGCATGTGGTGCGGCGTGCCTGTTGTGAAGGTGATTCGGTCGATTGTGACGCCCGGCGTCGAGGAGGTCCGGGCCCGGCTTGCGGACTGGGCCGTCGCCTACCCCGACGATCCCTGGGTGCGGCTGCTTTGTGCCGAGCGTGGGTGCACCGGCCGTCCGGGCCCGGGACGGGAGGCGGCTTTTCTGCTGGCGCTTGTGACAGCCTCCGGCGAAAGCTGTCCGTCGGATGATGCGCTGGATCCTGCCGGGCTCCACTTGGGCGGGTTGCCGTTCCGGCTCACCCTGGGCCGGGACTGGGCGCAGTTCAGTCATTCGCATGCGCCGGGTGACGGTTTCGCCGCATGGTATTTCCTCGGAATGCTGCTGGCGCCGGGCGATCGGGACGATACGCGATCCGGTCAGCGGACCGGCGCGCCACTGACTCGTGGACTGCTGCGAGCATTCGGCCCGCCCGGATCACGACTTCCGCACGCGATCGCGGTTCGCCGAGAACTACGGCAACTGCGGCCCCCGGGCACCCGGCGTGCGGTCGAAGGCGCGGGTCGCTCGCATTCCTCCTCCGTGGTGACAGCGGTCAGTCCCGATTCGTTTACCCAGCGGGTCCGCGTGTTTCGCGCGGCGCGGGGATCGGCGGCGTCGGTGATGTCGATCATGACGATGCGGGCGCTGCTGCTGTGCCGCCACCACGGGCTCACGGTCGACGGCTCGATCGCGTTCATGGTCGACCTGCGGCGGTATCTGGTGGCCGACGCGTCGGTCGACGGCAACTTCAGCTGGTCGAAGTCGGTTCCGGTCCCGGATTCGGACACGCCGACGCAGCTGAGCGCCCGGATCGCCGGCATCCTCGACAGCGGTCTGCCATTGCTGATCTTCGGTGATGCCCTGCGGCACTACGTAATTCCGCGCCCCGGCCGGTCAACGGTGAGCAGTCACGGAGACCGCGCCATCCGCTTGATGATCTCGTACGCGACCAAGTGGGTGAATGCGCCACAGCCCGCCGGCTCGGCGCCGCCGCGGATCACCGTGTCGATCGCACCGCCGGGCCCTAACTTCGTGGGCTTCAACGTCGTCGAAGCCTATGGACGCATCCACGTGTCGATGAACTGGTGCGCGGCGACACTCGATCGGGCGGTCGCTGAGCGGATCGCCGCCGAATTCGTCGCCGACCTGGGCGCCGGACCGATCGACGAGTCGATCTGGGAGCGCCACCGGGAGTCCGGCACCTCCTGGACGGGGTTGCCCTAGCCGAGGTTCAGGCGGTGGTCAATGCGGTCAGGATGCGGTGTGCGCGAGCGCTCATGTCGTCGGCTGTCTGATCGGGATTGTCCAGCCACCATGACACGACTGCGGTCACGCTGTTCATCCAGATGTGGGTGAGGAGTGACAGGTCGCGTCCGTCGGACAGGCCGGCGGCCGCCAGCGCCGACCAGACGCCGGTGGCGGCTTGTTCGGCGATGATCCGGCGGTACCGGCGGGCGACGGTGGCAGTTTCGGTGTCCGGTGGGGCGCCGTGGTCGTAGAGCACATTCCAATCGTGCGGGCGTGGTTCGAGCGCGGTGAAGATCGCGTCGAGTACCGCGGCGGCGGCGAGGAAGGTCGGTGCGGGCGCTCCCATCGCCTCGGCGATCTTTGCCGCCAGTGCGGACCCGGCACGCTCCGCGCATGCGGCGCCCAATCCGTCTTTTGACGAAAAGTACAGGTAGATAAGCGGTTTCGAAACCCCCGCGCGAACGGCCACATCGGCGACGAGGACCGAGGCGTACCCGCGGGTTCCGAACTCGATCGCGGCCGCATTCAGGATCTGCGCTTCGCGCTCGCCACGCGGCATACCCTTGCTGCCCGTTCTCACCGTCACCGTCTCGCCACCTCGCTCATATGACTTGTAAGTCAAATCTATACGATACTGTCGGTTACGTATACATTGGCGCTCGCGAAAAGGACTCTCGAAGTGAGCTTGAAAGACGTAGCCCTGCACACTGCCCAGCGCGGCATCTCCGGCTCCTACGCGTTGCGTGGCACTCCGTTCGATCCCGCGACCGCGTTTCACCCGCCACGTGGCTGGCACAGCACCGTGCACTACGGGCTGATGCTGCCGAATCTGCCTGCGCCACTGAACTTTATCGACGTCATCGCCGTCATCGGTCAGCCCAGAATCACGCTGTGGAACAACCATCACCTCGTCGAAACCAGCGCCGCCGATACCGCCAGTCTGCTCATCGGCACCGGCGTCGAATTCCCCGGTCAGTTCCGCGGTTACCGGGTCGGTCGCGATCTGGAGCTGGCTCCCGACTCGAGCCTGGTGCGCTTCGGTGACGATCTGCGGATCGAAGGCGCCTACCCCAATTTCACTGTCACCTACCGCAACCCCGCGTTCGATCTGGACCTGCGGGTGCGCGCCACCGACAAGATCTCGCACTTCGTCAAACTGCGCGGCGGTCTCTACGACCACTGGTCACTGCTGTGCCAGTACGAGGGCGTCGTCACCTATCAGGGCGAGACCCTGGAAATCTCCGGTCTCAACACCCTCGAATACGCGCGCGGCGCGCACATCAAGCTGCCGTTCACGTTCTTCACCTACCACATCATCAATATCGACGACACGACTCAGGTTCTCATGGTCGAGGTGCTGGGTCCGCTCGGTCTGGCGGTCCAGCGTTCGGTCTACGTTCGCTCGCTCACCGACCACGGCGGCACGTACGAGAACAACTTTCGTTTCGAAGTCCGCCGCCTCGAACCCGCGGCACGCCGCACACCCAACGGATTGTCCATGCACCTTGCGGCAGAATTCGATTGGAGCGTCGACGACGAGGGCGGCACCGAACTCATCGAAATCCACGGCACAACCAACGACGACTACGTCTTCGGAATGGCGGGCGGATACGCCGGCAGCTACCGGTACACCGGCCGGTTCCGCGGTGAACCCGTCAGCGGCACCGGATATATCGAATACATCGGCAACCACTGACGCCGGACTTCTACCCTGCGGTCGGTGGCTCGAGCATCGGGACGAGGAATTGGCGGGCGATCGCGGCCAGTTGCTCGTCATCGTCCAGATCGATGACATGGCTCGGGATCGCCAGGAACGAGGCGCAGATTCGGACCATCAGCTCGGCGACCAAGTCGGTGCGCAGGTCCGGGGAGATGGTGCCGGCGCGCTGCTCCTGGCGGAGCTGGTGGGCGACGAATTCACTGACCATGGCTACCGCGCGCCCGCCGTCACCGATGAGCGAACTGACAAAATGATCGGGTTCCTCCGTGATGAGGGAGCCGATCAGCGGATTGCCGCGCAGTGCGCGCAGCGAGCTCACGAAGCCGAGTACTACGCGATCGCCCGGGGTCGCGGCCGCGGTGATATCGACGAGGAATTTGTCGAAGTAGCGGCGGAATTCACGCAGGACAACATGTTCGACCAGATCGTCTTTGGTGGCGAATCGGCGGTACACGGTGATGCGTGAGACGCCCGCCTGTTTGGCGACATCCTCCATGGTCGAGCGCTGGATGCCCCACCGTTGGAATTGCTGGTTGGCCGCATCGAGGATGCGTGCGCGGATCCCGTCGGTAGTGCCCGTCTGTTCGATGGCCTCGAGGTAGGCGCGCTCGAGCAGGGATTTACCGGCCGGGGGAGTACCAGCGGGTAGCGCCGATTCCACGGGTGCCTTCCTCGGAGATACGTAGGTACGTCAGCTGTTCCATCGTATGGCCTCGGTGGCCGAACGCAGCGGCGCGGCGGGCGCAGGGCAGCACTGTTCCTTTCACCCGCCGGGGGCATATCTGCCGCAGACGTGAATCAGCGGTTGGTCAAGGGGATTTCGATGCTGAGCGGCATCCGAAGCTCGGCCACGTACCAGAGCGCGAACTGGCGCAGGAACTCGTCGAACATCCAGTAGGGCGCGTCCACGACCGGAGCCACCGACAACACGCCTTCCCGGACGGCGACGAACGGGCCCCACGCGACTTCGAGCAGTGGGCTCCACACCGGCTCTCGGGGAATGGTGAGCCAGTCAGCGACCTTGTCTCCCATGACAAATCGGGTGAACGCCCCCAGGACGCCCCGGCTGATCAGGGTGAGATCCAGGTCCTCGCCGAGGTTGAGCAGCTGGTTGGCCAGGTCGTTGCCCTCGGCGGTCGGCGCCAGGATCGGGTCGAGCATCTGCGCGGCCTGCGCATCGGCCTGATCCCATGTCGCGGGGATGTATTCGTCGCGAATGCCGAGCAGGTGACCGGCCAGCTGCCAACTGTGCAGGTAGCCATCGGATTCGGCGGCGGGGATGGGCACCTTCCACGCGTTGAGCGTCCGCATGATCGTGGTCGCCAGACTGTGCCAGGTGACCATCAGATCGTCCTGGCTGATCGGCGTGATGCCCGCGGGCCAGTGCGGCGACTGTGGCAGCAGATGTCGCACGGACGCATGGATGATCCTGGTCTTCACGCAGGTCACGACCATCTCGCCATCGTCTCCGTAGGCATTGACCGTGCCGATGTCGTACCCGAATTTCGCGGTCTTGGCGATGCGTTCCTTCAGGTGCGAACCACCCCGCGAGTAGTACACCGCAAGCGCTTCGTGCGGAATGACCGTGGACATCATCCCGCTGGCGAACGCGTAGAGCACGCCCAGATACAGGCCGCGCTTCTTGGTGAACTCGAACGAGTTCGCCAGCTTGCCCTGATCGGCCCAGGACGGCAGCTGCCGGGCGTGTTCGATGAAATCGGCCAGCCCGGTGGGCAATCCGGCCGGTAGGGGCTGGCCATTGCGGGTCCACGTCGCCAGCAGCCTGTTCACCTCGGGCACATCGGCGTGGTCCATCACATCCGCCAGCACCGAATCGGCGTCGGGGTCGTACACCGTCAGCGGATCGGCCCCACCTCCGCTGCCGACCACCGAATCGTTCGGCGACCACGACCACGGCTCCGCCCTCGCCGTGCGCGCTGTCAGTGCCAGCGCGCCGACCGCGCCCAAAAATCCGCCGCCAGCCCTCAGTGCGTCACGCCTGCTGAGTCGATGTGCATCCATCCCGAGGTCCCTCTTCGTTGAGTCTGATACAAAGACACGAGTGCTGTATCTGAGTATCTTTATGACAGCACACGGTGACTGCCATCACAACCGATCGGCAGAAATCGCCGCCGGCTACCAACCGAGATGAAGGACAGCAGATGAACCCATGGGTCGTAATTCAGAATCTCCTCAACCAGCTGGACCTGGGGTCCGCCGGAAGCAGCGGACCGTCACACTGACATGCGGCAAACACGCTGTTGCAGTTGCAATTTCATTTGTCGCTTGCAGGTGTCGATGTCGAGGACATGTGGTGCCTAGTCGCTGACGCGCTGTGCCACAAACGAATTCGGAGTAGGTGAGCCAGCCGGTAGCCGCGAGACTACATGGATGCGGCCCGGGCGGGGCCGTCGCCGGGCACCTGATGAGGATTTGGTTATCGGCGTCATCCATTGGCATATGGAGGCGAAATCAGAGCATGAGCGCATCCGAAGAGGAGCGGCAGATCAGCGAGCTCGTCGGCCGGCTGGCCGATAAATTCCCGCATCTGGCGGCGCGGGTGGTCGGTGAGGAAGTGCGCGGGATACACCGTGAATTCGACGGTCATCGGGTTCGGGAATTCATACCGTTGCTGGTGGAGCGGATTGCGGAGCGGCAGTTGAGCAGGCGGGTGTCCTACAGCTCGACCACCGGCAACCCGCTCGCGGCGGTTGGTGACCCGCTGTGGAATCGGGTGCAACCAGTATCTCCGGTTCGCATGCGACGGTGAGGTTGCGGAGTATTGTCCGTTGGAGGGTCCTATCGGTCAGGAACGAGAGGGATCGACCATGCGGGGTATGCACCGAGGTGTGTTCGGAGCCGTGTCGGCGAGCGTTCTCGCCGTGCTGCTGATCGGTGCGTCCCCCGCCCTCGCGGACCCGCTGCCGATCGTGCAGCTCGGGTTCCACAACGGCTACTGCTCGACGACCGAGGTCGGTGTGCCGGCGAATACCGCGTTCGATATCGATATCGACACCACCTTCCAGTTCACCGATACGTCCCAGTTCCGGATTCCCGCACTGGGCATCCGGGTGATCCTGCCGAGCGCCTACTTCAACCCGCACACCCGGGTCGAGATCGGCCCGCAGCCGCCGGGGCCGATTCCCTTCGAGCTCGAGACGCCCTGGGTGTCGGGGAGCGCGGGCAAGGGCTGCTTCGGGACCATCCAGGTCTGGTGAGAGTTCGAGCGATACCCGCGTAACCCGTTGCCGTATCTGTCTGTATGAAGTCGACCGTATCGGGCCCGGCGGGCGTCGTGCCGAATACCGCTGTCCGGCAACTGATCGCGGTGGCGGTGCTGCTGACCGGCGCCGCGATCGCGGTGACACTCGGGGTGCTCGGCACCCACTTCGGGCCCGTCCCTCGACCACTGCCCACATGGGGTTTCTCCGCACCACAAACCTTCAAGGCATATCTGAGCAGCCTGGTGCTGATATTCATCCTCGCCCAATTGCTCACGGCCGTATGGATTTACCGGTGGCACGCGGGACGCTGGGTCCATCGCTACCACCGCATTGCCGGTGCGCTCACATTCACCGCAAGCCTCCCGGTGGGCTACTACTGCCTCTACAGCTTCGGTTTCCACCTGGATGACGGCATCCCACCGCGCATCCTGATCCATTCGATCGCCGGCACCGCCTTCTACGGCGCGTTCGCCGCCAAGATGCTGGCATTACGCCTGCGCAACGCACCGGGGTGGCTGGTGCCGGTCCTGGGCGGGCTCGTCTTCGGAACCTTCGTGCTCGCCTGGTCGGCGGCGGCTCTGTGGTGGTTCCACACCGTCGGCTTCTCCCGCTGATCGGGGCGGTCACACCGCGTCGGCGATTAGTTCCGGTCTGTCGTTGCCTCTATCCATGCAGGAGGTGATCGAGATGACCGCAGCGATCGTGGTGCAGTACCGAACCAGGGCCGATTCCGCGGCACACAATCAACGGCTTGCCGAGCGGGTTGTCGAAGAGCTCAACGCACGAGATCCGGGCGGATTGCGCTATCAGGTTTTCCGGCTCGAGGACGGTGTGGGATTCGTGCACATCGCCGTATTCGACGGCACGGCAGACCCATTCGGGGATTCGTGCGCCTTCGCGGCGTTTCATGCGGAGTTTCCCGCGCGCCTGGTCGGACCCGCGACGGTCCTGCGGGCAGCCGTTGTCGGCACTTACGGAATCGAATGACGAGCGAAGGAATGAGAAGCATGCACACGGCAATGGATTCCGGAACGGAGCAGGCGGTGCGCAGCCGCTACCGGGTGTTGGCGCTGGCGTGCGCCGCCATGTTCATCACGGTGGTCGACCTGACGATCGTCAATGTGTCGCTGCCGAGGATGGCCCTGGATCTCGGGCTGGGTGAGGACGCCCTGCAGTGGGTCGTCATCGGATACAGCGTGCCGTTCGGCGGCCTGCTGCTGCTGGCCGGGCGGGTCGGCGACATGCTGGGGCGGCGCCGCGTCCTACTGGCCGGCCTGATGATCTTCACCCTGGCGTCACTGATCGCCGGATTAGCCACCAGCACAACGATGTTGATTGCATCGCGTGCCGCACAGGGCGTCGGGGCAGCGCTCATCGCACCGTCGGCGCTGGCAGTTGTCGCGGACACCTTCCCGGAGGGAAAGGAACGCAACAGCGCTCTCGGAATCTATGGAGCGCTCGGCGGTGCGGCCGCCTCGGTGGGCGTGCTGGCCGGTGGATTCCTGACCGATGGTCCCGGCTGGCAGTGGATCTTCTTCGTCAATGTGCCGATCGGCGCGGTGCTGGCGGCGGCCACCGCGGTGTTGCTGCGCGGCCGCCAAATCGTCCGTCGCGGAGTCGGTTTCGAGCCGCGCAGCGCACTGGCGGTGACCGGCGGATCGATGCTGGGCCTGTACGCGCTGAACCGGGGCGTGGTGGACGGGTGGACCTCGGCGACAACACTCGCGCTCGCCGCGTCGGCGATCGTGTCACTGATGGTGTTCGCCTGGTCGGAATCGCGCAGCCGCAGTCCGCTGATTCCACCCTCGTTGCTGGCGAATCGGCCGGTAGTGCAGGCGAATCTGGCGGCGGCCACCGGTTACGGCAGCTTCTTCGCGTTCATTTTCCTCACGACCCTGCTGATGCAACAGCAACTGCACTACTCACCGACGAAGACCGGCGTGGTGTGGCTGCTGACCTCGGGCACCGGCTTCGTATTCGCGGGCCTGACCGGCGCAGTCCTGGCCAAACGCTTCGGCCCCCGCCGGTTGATCGGGCTGGCGTCGATATTGATGGTGGCCAGCGCCCTCGGGCTGATGGTCATTCCGCAGCATCCGCATTTCGCCGTTTCCCTGCTGCCCGCCTTGGTGATCGCAGGGGTCGCCGTCGGCCTGTTCGCGCCGTCGGTGCAGATCGCGGCCCTCACCGAGGTGTCCGATACCGATTTCGGTGCCGCCTCGGGTCTCATGGAGACCTCGCGCGAGTTCGGCGGTTCCATGGTGATCGCCTCGGCATCCACCGTCCTGCTGGGCGCGCACACCGACTTCCTGCACGGCGTACACGGCGGATACGCAGTCATCGCCGTCGCCGCGGCTCTGGGCGTCATTGTCGCCACCCCGCGCGCGCGGCAGCGCCAACCTCTGACAAAGCGTGCGGCCACGACCACAATTGGAGGCAGCCATGAACACTGATATCGAGGATCGCTCGCGTGACGAGGACTTCGCCCGGTCGGCCGAGCCGCTGCGACGCGAATTGATCGGCTATTGCTACCGGATGCTCGGCTCACTGCACGATGCCGAGGAAGTGGTCCAGCAGGTCTACCTCGATGCGTGGCGGTCCTACGACCGTTTCGAAGGCCGTTCGTCATTGCGCACCTGGATGTACCGGATTGCCACGAGGGCCTCGCTCCGAGCGCTGGAACGCGCCAGATATCGCCCGCGGCCGTCGGGTCTGGGGCCGCCGGGCACCGATGCGGGCGCGGGCGACTCGGAGGTGCGGTGGCTGGAACCGTTCCCCGACCGGCTGATCATGTCCGACCCGGCCTCGGTGGTGATAACGCGACAGACCACCCGGCTGGCGCTGGTGGCCGCGCTGCAGAAGCTGCCTGCCCGGCAGCGGGCCGTACTCATACTTCGCGACGTACTCGATTGGCACGCAACGGAAGTCGCGGTCGCGCTCGAGATGACCGTTGCCGCGGTCAATAGCGCGCTGCAGCGTGCCCGCGCCCAAATGCCCGTCACCGAAGAAGGTTTGACCGAACCGATCCAGGCTCGGCAGCGCGAGCTGCTCGACCGATACGCGGCCGCGTTCGAGAACGCGGATGTCCGAGGTCTCGTGGCAGCGCTCACCGACGACGTCACCTGGGAGATGCCGCCGGACCCGCTCTGGTTCGCGGACCGGGCGACCACGATGGCCTTCCTCGGAAGCCGGATGGAGGAACTGGGTTCCGCCCTGGTCCAGCCGATTTCGGCGAATGGACAACCGGCACTTGCCCTGTATATTCGCGACACCACCGGAGACTGGTGCGCACATGCCATTCACGTGTTGACCGTTGTCCCCGAAGGAATCTCCCGTGTTGCCGCCTTCCTGGATCCGGCCCTGTTCCCAGCGTTCGGCCTTCCCGACCGGCTCCACCCGGATTCTCGGGGAATGACAAACGGTTCCGTGCCTGCCTTGTCGGTGGAAGACGCTGCGGAACAAAGTCATTCATGACTCTGCGATAGGCCGTCGGGGTCGGTCCAGATTGCCATCGGGACCGTCTCCGCACTGCGTCCGGCCGAATCCAGCACGCGCCCCATACGTTTGATGAAGCGCAGCACGATCGAGGTGCCGAGGATCGTCAGTCGCGGTACCTCGGTCGAGAGCCGGGACTCGATCACGAGCACCTCGTGAATGGTCGGCAGTGAGAAGCCGACGGCGAGATTCGGCTCGCCGCCGGAGACCCGCATGCACACGCGGGCCCCCGGCACCCGGAGCAACGCCTCGACGGTCGCCCGGTCGTTCGGATCGGCCCGCGCCCACAGCCACATGCCCACAGGCCAGCTCGACAGCGACAGCGACAGCGCCAGATCGCAGCGCAGCACCAGCTGCCCGCCGGTGATCATGCGGTCGAGCCGGCGGCGAATTGTGCTGATACTCAGGCCGGTTTCGCTCGCCAGCTCGGCCAGCGGGGTGCGGCCATCATGTCCCAATCGGAGGATCAGGGTCCGGTCGGCGGCATCGAGCGGCCGCGTCGGCGGTGGGGCCTGTGGCAGCAGCGCGCCGGGTGCGCCCGAGCATTCGGGCTGACCATCGGCGGCACCGTCGCCTTCTATCTCTGGGTGATCGGCACACCGGCGCAAGCTGTTGCCGCACCATGGAGTCCGGCATCACAGGCGCTCTGGATCAGCATCGTGGCCTCGGCGTTCCTGATCGCGCTGCTGCCGCTGTGCGGTATCGCGTCGGATCGAATAGGCCGGCGCCCGTTGCTGCTGCTGTCGTTCCTCGGCACCGCGGTCGTGGTCTTCCCCGCGATGGCGCTACTGCACGCCGGTGCCTGGTCCATGGCGGTTGCGCTGTTCCTCGCAATGGTGTTCCCGGCCCCGTTCGCGGCGGTCATTCCGGCGGTATACGCGGAACTGTTCCCGGCCGGGATGCGTGCCACCGGAAGCGGTTTCGGCGCGGCACTGGCCACCGCTGCCTTCGGCGGCACCGCGCCCAATCTGCAAACCTGGTTGACCACCTCGGGCCGCACCAACCTCTTCGCCGGATACGTGTTCGTCCTCATGCTGATCAGCGCAGCGGTAGCGGCGTGGACACCGGAGACCGCCGGCGCGCCGCTCGACTGACCGGGCGGGATCAGAGTTCGTGGCCCCGAGCAGGGGAAATGCGGTGGATGCCCAAAAACATTGTTTCGCGAAGCAACCGATGGCTACCCCTGGAGAACGTGGTGGTGCCTTCCGATGCCGATGATGAATGTGTCGGAGGCTGCCCTGCGGAACCGGAGTTCGCCGTTTACCTGGCTGACTTTCACGACAGCGGGAAGGAACCAGACATATGTTGACGCTCACCCCCACTGCCATCGAGGTGGTTCGCACTCTCACGCATGCGGAGGGCATGCCGGAGGATGCCGGGCTGCGAATTTTCACGGCGGACGACTCCGCCACCCTGCAGCTCGCGGTCGCCCCGGTGCCGGCCGAGCAGGATCAGGTCGTGACCGCCGAGGGATCGCGAGTGTTCCTGGATCAGCAGGCCGCCGCATTCTTGGACGACAAGGTTCTCGATACCGGTCAGGACCCCAATGGTGAAGGCGGCTTCGTCATTTCCCAGCAGGGCCAAGGCGTGTCGGGCATCTGACATTCGACCTCCTGCTCCCGCTCATATGCGGTGAGCAGGAGGTCCACCTCATCGCCGCGAGGGGTGGCGATCTCACTCGCCGGGCCATCCCAGACAATGCACGGTGCGCCAATCCACTACATCGCCCCACGCCTGGATCACGGGGTCCTGCGACAGCAGCACGCCGCCGGGTACGCCGCCGAGCACCGCGGTCTCGGCGTAGGTCGGCGCCAGCGCGTCGAACTTGATCTCGGCGGGCGCGTTCGCGGCGAACAAGTGCGCGCGTGCACCGGCCGTGATACAGATCGTCGTAGAGGTTCACGACATAGGCATCCTCACCGCACAGGTCATAGCCCCGGCCGCCGATGCCGTCCCGCTACTCGACACCGCGGCTGCACCCGTCAATGCCATGACTCCGATCAGTATTGCTACTCGAAACATGAGGCTCCTCCGTACGATTGGGTACCGACCCGAATGTCGTCGAAGCCAAAGTGAGCACCTTTCAACGCCGTTACAGGGTCTTGTGCAGAACCTTCGTCACGTCGTCGCCGCATCTGCGCAACCTTTATGACGCCGTGATCGGATCCAGCGCAATGTCGTCGGGACGCACGGGTATCCGAGGCAGCTCCAATCCAGTGGCGTTACGCAACGCGTTCAGGATGGCGGGGGTGGATGACAACGTGGGCGGCTCGCCCACGCCGTTGAGTCCGTACGGTGAGTCCGGATGGGCGAACTCGAACAGCGTGATCGGCATCGGCGGCACATCGAGAATGGTCGGGATCAGGTAGTCGGTGAACGACGGATTACGTACCTTCCCAAGGGAATCCACCACGATCTCCTCCATCAGCGCCAACCCGAGACCTTGCACGCTGCCGCCCTCGATCTGGCCTTCGACGGCCATCGGGTTCATCGCCTTACCGACGTCCTGGGCCACGGCCAGTTCGACAACGCGCACCAGCCCCAGTTCGATGTCGACGTCGACTACGGCGCGATGCGCGCAGAACGAGAACGCGACATGTGCATTACCCTGGCCGCGTTCCGGGTCGATTCCCTGGGTCGGCCGGTGGTGATACTCGTAGACCCGTTCCAAGGTATCCCCGCCGAGCGTATCGGCGATCGAGGCGACCGGCTCATTGCTCACAATGTCGATGATGGTGTTGTCACGAAGGGCCAGAGCGGAGGCGTTTCGACCGGTGGCCGCCGCGGCGCGGCTCAGCAGCTCGCGCGTAATCTCCCGGCAGGCACCCTGCACGGCACCGCTCGACATCCAGGTCATCCGGGATGCCGACGCGGAGCCGGCGTCGCCGATCCGAGTGTCGGCCGGCAGCACCACCACTCGGGTGACACCGAGCTCGGTGGTCGCGATCTGCGACTGCACGGTCGTAATCCCCTGGCCGCATTCCGCCGCGGCGGTGTGTATCGACACCACCGGCTCGCCGGCAGCGACGGAAAGGGTCACCCGGGCCGTGGAGATATCGTCGACACCGCCGGAATAGCCGGTCGCCTTGACGCCCACCGCGTAGCCGATTCCCCGGCGAATACCTTCGCCGTGGGTGGTATTGCCGACCCCGCCGGGCAGCGTGCGCAGGTCGCGGTTCAATTCCGAATCGGGCAGCGGCCGGGCTTTCAGAGCATCGAGCAGTTCGCGCACCGGAACAGGTCCGTCCACGGGCTGGCCCGTCGGCAGCACGGTCCCGGTTGCCATCGCGTTCTTCAGCCGAAGTTCGAGCGGATCCATACCGAGTGCGCGAGCGAGCTTGTCCATATTGGACTCGCAACCGTATGCCGACTGCACCGCGCCGAACCCGCGCATCGCCCCGCACGGCGGGTTGTTGCTGTAGACGGCCAGTCCATCGATCTCCGCATGCTCGACCGCGTACGCCCCTGTCACGAAATACGACGCATTCGCGATCACGACCGGTGACGTCGAGGTGTACGCGCCACCGTCCAGCACCAGCCGCGCCTTGACGTAGACGAGCTTGCCATCGCGGGTGGCGCCATGCTCGTAGTGCATCTTCGCGGGATGGCGATGGACATGGCCGAAGAAGGATTCGTAGCGGTTGTACATCATCTTCACGGGCTTGCCGAGGTGTAGCGCCAGCATGCACGCGTGGACGTGCACCGAAAGATCTTCGCGCCCACCGAAAGCGCCGCCCACGCCCGCCATTGTCAGCCGAACCTGCTCCGGTGGCAGCGCCAGGCAGGGCGCGAGCTGCTCGAGATCCTTGTGCAGCCATTGCGAGGAGACGTAGAGCTCCACCCCGCCATCCGGCGAGGGAACGGCGAGGCCAGATTCGGGGCCGAGGAAGGCCTGGTCCTGCATGCCCACCTCGTAATCGCCCACGACCACGACCTCGGCTCGTGCGCGAGCCATTTCCATATCTCCGTGGCGAATCTTGACGTGCCGCACCAGATTCGCACCATCGTGTATCCGACGGGCGTCCGGGGCGAGGGCGCGCTCGGCATCGGTCACCGGTTCCATCAGGTCATAGTCGACCTCCACCAATTCGGCTGCGCGCCTGGCGGTCTCGGGATCATCCGCCGCCACCAGTGCCACCGGTTCGCCCTGGTACCGGACCTGATCGATGGCGAGCACCGGCTGGTCGGCGATCTTCATCCCGTACGTCTTCGCTCCGGGAACGTCCTCGTGGGTGAGGACCGCGTGGACGCCGGTGACGGCCAGCGCCTTGCTCACATCGATCGATCGGATACGTGCTGCCGCGTACGGGCTGCGCACCGTGGTCGCCCAGACCATGCCCGCTATCCACAGATCCGAGGAATAGGCGAATTCGCCGGTGACCTTGAGCGCTCCGTCCGGCCGCAGTGCGCTGCTTCCGACGCCTTTTCCTTCTCGTGTCTGTGCGGCACTCACCAGTGTCGTCATCGTGACATCCGGATCGGCCGGCTGCGGAGTGATCGGGGGCGGCATACGTCGTCGGGCGCTCTACTCATGAGCTGACTCCTTGGATGTGCGGCGTTTCGAGACGCCGGGGACTGACCGAGGTCGCCAGCCCATTCCCACCCAATTGCCCTGTACATCAAGTCATTCGGGACATCCCCGACCGGAAACCTCGGGTAAGTCTACACGTGTAGATACCGCGCTGCCCAGATATTCGGCCCGTAAGCTGCGCGCGTGCAACGGATTACCCGAGACGATGTCGCACGGCTGGCGGGCACCTCCACGGCCGTCGTGAGCTATGTGATCAACAACGGCCCCCGCCCGGTCGCGCCCGCGACTCGCGCCCGGGTGCTGGCGGCCATCGCGGAGCTCGACTACCGGCCGAACCTGGTCGCGCGCGCCCTGCGTTCGACGCGGAGCAATACGATCGGTCTCATAGTTCCCGACAGCAGCGAGGCATTCTTCACGGAGCTGGTGCATGCCGTCGAGCGAGCGGCTTTCGCCGACGATTCGCTGGTATTGCTCGGCAATTCCGGTTACTCCCAGACGCAGGAAGCCCGGTATGCGCGAACGCTGGCCGACATGCGGGTCGGTGGAGTCCTGCTGGTGCGCTCGGAAGTCGATGTGCCGCGTGCCGCGCATACCGGCGCGGCCGGTCTCGGGGTGCCGGCGGTCTATCTCAACTACCGGGCACCACGCAATATTGACGTGACGTCGGTGACGTTGGCCAATCGGCAGGGCGGCCGGGTGGCCGCCGAGCATCTTCTCGGACATGCCTACCGCCGAATCGGTTGTCTCACAGGCACATCACGATCCGGTCCGGTGGCGGACCGGGCGCGCGGCTGGGCGGACGCGATACGGGCGGCCGGCGGCGATACCTCGGCCGTGCAGCGCACCGGACTGGACCGGCGGGCGGCTCGCGGACAAGTGAAAGCCTGGCTGCGACAAGGGGATCGGCCCGAGGCCGTATTTGCCGCCGCGGACGGATTGGCACTGGACGTACTGGCGGCGGCGCAGGAGGTGGGACTGCGCGTTCCCGAGGATCTGGCCGTGGTGGGATTCGGTGCGACCGAACCCGCCGCACACAGCTGGCCACCGCTGACGACTGTCGGCCGGTCGTTCGACGACCTCGGCCGCGCGGCGGTGTCCGCATTGAAGGCGGTGCGGGCGGAGGGTAGTCGCCGGCCAGATCAGGAGCTCGCGGTATCCCTCATCCCCAGACGGAGCTGCGGGTGCCCCGAGGATTACATGTAATATGGCCGCATTGCCACAAAAGGAGGGTGTGCCGCCGTGCCCGATTCGCCAGGACTGGAGAGCGTCTCTCCCGGTGAACTTCTCACCGACCGTACCTATGAGGCCCTGAAGGCGGCGATTCTCCGCAATCAACTGACCCCGGGCACGGCACTGAGCGTGCCTGAACTAGCCCGGCAGCTCAATGTGAGTCGCACGCCGGTACGCGAGGCGGTGCAGCGTTTGATCTATGAGGGTCTGGCCAATCACGTATCGCGCCGAGGCGCCGAGGTGAGCAAGGTAGACATCGCTGACCTGCGGCAATTGTATGTGGTGCGCGAATTGCTGGAGGGCATGTCCGCGCGATTGGCGACCGAGCGACTCGACGCCGAAGGCTTGTCCACGCTGCGGGGGATATTGGCCGAACATGAACGAGTGCTCGCCGGCGACGCGGACAATGCCGCCCATATCGAACTGGATATCCGGTTCCACCGCACCCTGCGCGAAATCGCCGCGAATACCCACCTCACGGCCGCGCTGGAACCCATTGCCGGGCGGTCGCATCTGGCGCTGCATTCGCTGTGGCGCAGCAAGGACGCCCCGCGGCTTGCGCTGGATGAACATATCCACATCGTCGATGCGATGGCCGCCGGCGATCCGGAGTTCGCCGAAACCGTTGCGCGGCAGCACATTTCCCGGCTTCGAGTGCGGCTGTCCCAGGCGACGACCCGTGACGACATGTCGAGTGAGGCACCGCGCCGGCGAAACTTCTCCCTGCTCGTCGGCGACGATGTGCCCTCGGAGTCCGAGGGGCACGCAACCCCTCGTGCGCGCTCCCTCGAGACCCCTCGCTAGCAGCTACTTCGCGGAATCCAGTGCCGCTTCCTCGGCCCAGGCCGACGGCGTGTAGCCGCTGTAGTGATCAGCGTGCGAGTTCGTGGCCGAGGCCTGTGGGACCTCACCCCGCAGGTAGGCCTCGGCCTCGGTCTTATCCTTGGGCGGCGGGGTGGGGGCCAGTCCGAGCAGTTTCGCCATATTGTTGCCCAAATAGCCCTCGAGGTCGTCCTCGGACAGGTTCAGCCCCTGTGGCGGCTCGTGGCACAGGACTTCGAGCTCGCGTGCCCACATTCCCGGCTCATTCGGCGGCGAATCGGTGCCGAATACCATTTTGCTCTTCTTCATTTCCTTCGCGAATTCCACGATTCGCGATTGGAGAAGCCAGCCGGATTCACCGATGACATTCTTCGAATCCTGGATCATCCAGAAGGCCTCGAAACAGTAGACGCCGCCGGTTTGGATACCGAAATGCCCGAGGATGAAGTTCACGCCGGGGAACTCCCGGATGATCGGATAGAACTGTGTGGGAATGGAGTACGGGCCGTCGCCGGTGTGGATCAGGACGGTAACTCCGAGCTCATCACAGACTCGCAGGGCGGGGCGCAGCCAGTCCAGTGCCCGGTCCGGGCGGTACGAGTGCATATTGGCATGGAGTTTCATCATTTTGTAGCCGTGTTCCCGCACATGGAACGCCAATTCTTCGGCGCCGTTCTCGGGTCCGAAGCGCGGGTTGTAGATGAAATTTCCGATGAAACGGTCCGGATACTTCTGTACCAGCGAAGTGATATATGCCTGGTAATCGCGGATGCCCTCGCGTCCACTGCGATTGCCCTCACGCCAGGCCGTGTTTCCCGGCGGCGGCATGATGCAACTGATATCCACTCGGCGCGGCTTGCCATTGATCCACAATGGGCCGTCCATCATATCGAGAGTGCGCTCACCGGTGAATGGTTCACCGGTGTGACGCCACGCCTCGTCGACGAGATTTGTCGGATGGACGTGCGTATCGATGATCATCGTGGCTCTCCTTGATCAGGTCGGGATGAGATCCCCGGCCGCGAATCACCGCACCTACGGGCCGCTCTGTCGACGCGGCGGCGAGCCGGCCCGACGCCGACTCGATGGCATCGAGTTCAGCACAGCGCAATCGACGTGTCAACAGATTGCATGTAATTGATGATCGGTTGATTTTCATATTTACCCAGCTCAGATGGGCTATCATTCCGCGCGCTACCAAGCGCTTCGCCGAAAGTGAGGGTTGACAGCAGCAATGGTCCCAGGTTTACATGTATTTGCGCGATCCGAGAGGGTCAAGTCGCACTGCCGGTGACCTCCCGATCCTGGGTTAAACCGTTCGGCGATCGCCAGGGCTCTGCCCTGGCCTGGGAGTCAACTCCCTTCGCCCACGGATTTGAGGCGGCTCAGCCGCCCGGGAAAGGCAGAGGCGGCCATGACACCTCCATCCCACATACGCTGCGATCTTCTTCTCACCGGCGGGACGGTGATCACCGTCGATGATGCCCGCAGCGTCCATCGACCGGGCGCAGTCGCCGTTTCCGGTTCACGGATTGTCGCGGTGGGCACCGCGGCCGAACTCGCCGACTGGCGTGCGGACACCGTGATCGACTGCAGCGGCCGGGCAGTGCTGCCCGGCTTCGTCGACGGCCACAGCCATCTGTACCAAGCACTGGCCCGCGGGCTGGGCGAGGGCATGTCGATCGTGCCCTGGCTGTGCGAGTTCATGTGGCCCTACTCCATCGCGATGACTCACGAGGACGCGGTCGCCGCGGCCCGCCTCGGCGTGATCGAGGCCATGCGGGCGGGCACCACGACCATCATCGACAACCATTACGCTCCCAGCGATTTGGCGACCACGCTCGCGGTCGCCGACGTCATCGAGGACGCCGGTCTGCGCGGTGTGGTCGCTCGCGGTGTGATCGGCGACCGCACCGAGATCGCGGCACGGCGTGGCCAGCCCTCGGGATTGTTCCGGTACAGCAATGCCGAGGAACTTGCGATCACTCGCGAAGCGATCCAGCATCGCCCGCGCGGCTCGAAGGTCGAGATATGGCCCGCCCCACTGAATCTCACATATGTGGATCAGGATTTGGTGCGCGGCTGCGTCGAGCTCGCCGCGGAGTTCGACACCCGATGGCACACCCATTGTTGTGAGAGCGGCAGTGACCCACGCAGTTACGTCGAGCAATACGGTCTGCGGCCGGTGCAATGGCTGGCCAAGGAGGGTCTGCTCGACCATCGGGCCACACTGGCCCACGCCATCTGGCTCGATGACCACGAAATCGAACAGGTCGGCATGGCGGGCGCCGGTGTGGCACACAATCCGGCCTCGAACGCCTATCTCGCATCGGGCACCATGCGGCTGCGTGAACTCCGAAACCAGGGCGCCACAGTGGCTCTCGGCAGCGACGGGCCCTCTTGCGGGCACCGGCAAGACTTGTTCGAGGCGATGAAGTTGTCGATCTTCGCGCAGCGGCTGGCAACGCTGGACCCTACCGCCGCTCGTGCCGAAGACGCGCTCGTACTCGCCACCCGCGAGGGCGCGCAGTACGCCGGTATCGATGCCGGCGTACTCGAGCCGGGCAGGCTCGCCGACATCATCGTCGTCGATCTCGACCGGCCGCACCTTCGCCCGCTCCACCGTGCGGTGAGCTCACTTGTCTACTCTGCGCGCGGCTCGGACGTCGAGACCACGATCGTCGGCGGGCAAATCGTCTACCACAAGGGTCAGTGTGTGCTCGCCGACGAAGAGGCTGCGATCGCACAGGCTCAGTATCGGGCCGAACGACTGGTCGACCGTGCCGGTATGACGGCATTGCGAATGCCCTGGTCGAACTGATCGATCCCCTTGGGCCGCAGCCCATTTCTCGACCATGTGTCTCACCGCAGGGTGGGCCCAGGAGCAGTCATGAAGTTCTTCACCCGTAGCCGTACAGCAGAGTCGCGAGACCCCGTCGATACGGTACCGCCGCTACGTCACCTGATCCCCCTCGCCCTGCAGCACGTGATCGTCGCCTACTCCGGCATGGTCACGCTGCCGCTGGTCATCGGTTTGGGCATCGGCTTGTCTCCGGCACAGATCACCACACTGGTCACCGCGAACGTATTCGTCAGCGGCGTGGCCACGCTGCTACAGACTCTCGGCCTCTTCAATATCGGCGTGAAGTTGCCCATCGTCATGGGTTCCACCTTCACCGGTATCGCTCCGGCCATCATCGTGGGCACCAACTCCGGACTACCCGCCGTATTCGGCGCGACCATCGTGGTCGGCGTGCTCACGTGGTTGGTCGCGCCCTGGTTCGCCAAGCTGACCCGGTTCTTCCCACCCATCGTGACCGGTACCACCATCGCGATCATCGGCTTCTCCCTGGTGCCGAAGACCGCGACCCTGATCGCCGGATCCGCGACGGCGGCAGACCACGGGGGAGCCAAACGATTGCTGCTCGCCCTCGGCACCATCGTGCTCGTGGTGGTCCTCGAGCGAGTCGCTCGTCCCACCATCGGCCGCTTCGCCATCCTCATTGCGCTCATCGTCGGGACATTGGCGGCGTGGCCGCTCGGACTGACCAACTTTTCCGCCACTGATGCGGCGCCGATATTCGGTGTTGTGCGACCGTTCTCCTTCGGTACGCCGACCTTCATCCTCGCCGCGATTCTCCCGATGCTCGTGGTGCAGGTGGTCAATATGGTGGAGTCGACGGGGGACACGCTGGCCACCGGCGTGGTCGTGGGGCGGAAGGTCGGCCCACCCGATATTGCCCGCGCCCTGCGCGCGGACGGTGTGGGCACCGCGATTGCCGGTGTATTCAGCACCTTCACCTTTGTGACTTTCGGCGGGAACGTCGGGTTGGTCAGCATCACGCGGGTCATGAGCCGCTATGTCGTGGCCACCGCGGGGGCGATCCTGGTGATCATCGGGCTGATGCCCAAACTCGGGGCTGTGGTCGCCTCATTGCCCGGACCGGTCCTCGGTGGGATCGGGGTGGTCATGTTCGGCACCGTGGGTGCGATCGGCATCAAGTTCATGATGGCGGCGGACTTCAGCCAACCACGAAACCATCTGATTGTGGCCATTGCCTTCGGATTCGGGCTCATGCCGGTGGGAAATCCGGACTTCTACACACGGTTGCCGGGGCCGTTCCAGACCGTGCTCACCAGCGGCATCGCGGCCGGCGCCATCGCGGCGTTCCTGCTGAATCTGCTGCTCAACGGGGTTCCGCGAGACCAGCCCGACCATGCGGAGTTCGACCGGGCACAGCTGGAACACGCAGAGCTCGGCCATGCACAGCTCGGCCACGCAGAGTCCGGCCCGGCGGTCAGCGCAGCTGACAGCGGTTCGCGGGCGGGCGAACCCGCAGACGATTCGGCCGGCCCACCGTCTGCGAGTCGAGAAGTGTTATGACAGAAGAACACTCGGTTCCAGCACCGCGAGCGGCCGAGGTGTCCGCAGTCGATGAGCGTCCGCCCTTCGCGCACCTGGTGCTCTTGGGCCTGCAGCACGCGCTGGTCATGTACGCGGGCGTCATCGTGGTCCCGATCGTTGTCGGCAACGCCCTCGGCCTGTCCGCCGCGGAGATCGCCGACCTGGTCAGCACGGACCTCGTCCTCGCCGGTATCGGCACTCTGCTGCAAGCGCTGGGTCTGTGGAAATTCGGCATCCGTATGCCGCTGGTGGTCGGCGCGGCGTCCAGCGGAATCGTGCCCATGGTGCTGGTCGGCCAGAGCCGGGGACTTCCGACCGTCTACGGCTCTCTTCTTGCCGCAGGCGTGATCTGGGTGCTGGTTGCCCCCTGCTTCAGCAAGCTGTTGACCCTGTTTCCCGCGGTGGTGACCGGTACGGTCATCGCGCTCATCGGCCTGACTCTCATTCCGGTAGGACTGCGGCTCATCGCGGGACCCGATCCGAGCGACCCCGGTTACGGCGGGCTCAGCCGCCTCGGGCTCGCTGGTTTCACCATGGCTTCGATGGTGATATTCCGGCGGCTCTTCCGCGGCATCCTCGGGCAGCTCGCCATCCTTTCGGCGTTGGTCATCGGGGCGATTGTCGGATGGTCAACGGGGACAGGCAGTCTCGCACACACCGGTGCGGGTCCGATCGTGGGAATGATGAGCCCGTTTCATTTCGGCGCCCTGCAGTTCCATCTCCCATCGATCCTGCTATTTCTTGTTATTGCCTTCGTGCTCATGGTCGAAGGCGCGGGGCAGGGGCTGGCTGTCGGCGAGGTGGTGGGCAAGCAGGTCGAGCCGGACGACATCGCACGACTGCTGCGCGTGGATGGCCTCATGACGGCATTGAGTGGTGTGTTCAATGGTTTCGTCTACACCACGTTCGGCCAGAACATCGGCCTCATCGCGCTGACCAAGGTCCGGAGCCGATATCCGGTGGCGATCGTGGGCGTGATCCTGTTGGTACTGGGCATTGTTCAGCCCGTCGGCCGGGTGGCGGCCGCGATCCCGGAGCCCGTGATCGGGGCGGCCGCAGTGGTCACCTTCGGAGCATTGACGGTCTCCGGCATCCAGATCCTGTCGCGGGTGGATTTCGACCGGTCCAGCAATCTGATGATCGTCATGCTGTCGCTGGGAATCGGTCTGATTCCCGCGTACGCACCGCGCTTCTATCAGCAACTGCCCACCATGGCCGAGGTGTTCTTCAAGAGCGGCGTCGCCACCGGCACAGTTCTCGCGGTTGTGCTCAACCTCGTCTTCCACGCGCGCCGCCGCGACCCCGACGGCGCGCGTGTACCGGCCGATTAGGCCCTCGCGCATGCCATTTCAGAGCCAAACCATCCTGAGAAAGACCGTCATGTCACACGAATACGGCGACGGCGCCGGCCCACCCGACAAGCCTCGGCTGATCATCGGTGTCACCGGCGCCAGCGCACCGCACCTGGCAATCCATCTGCTCACCGCCCTCGCACGACTGAATACCGTGGAGACAAACCTGGTGGTATCCCGGGCGGCTCATCGCACTCTCGAACTCGAGGCCGGCCTGCGGGCCGACGACCTCGCCGGGCTCGCGGACGTCTACCACCAGCGCGGGGATATCGCGGCGACCATCGCGTCCGGATCCTTTCTCACCATGGGCATGGTCGTGGTCCCCTGCTCGATGAAGACGCTGGCCGGTATCGCGCTCGGCTATTCGGAGGATCTGCTCACGCGAGCGGCTGATGTCTGCCTCAAAGAGCGCCGCCGCCTGGTACTGGTCACTCGCGAGACACCGCTGAGTCTCGTGCATCTGCGCAATATGACGGCGGTGACCGAAGCGGGTGCGATCGTGCTGCCTCCGATGCCCGCGTTCTATCAGCGGCCCGCATCCATCGAGGACTTGCTCGCGCATGTGAGCGGCAAAATCCTCGACCAATTCGGCATCGAGCACGACCTGTCTCCGCGATGGCGCGGCGCGGGATCGGCGACCCAATTGACCGGAGGGATGGTCCGATGACCTATTCGGAACTGTCGCGGCGACAGGACCCGCACGCCTTTCTCAATGACTACCTCGCGGCATATCCCGAGGACGTACTGACGGTCGAGGATGCCCTCGACGCGGATCAGGGCGTCACCGGATTGATCTATGAACTTGCCGCCCGGGGACGGGAGGAGATGCTGCTGTGCCGCAAGGTCGATGGCGTCGCGGTCCCCGTGGTGAGCAACGTGTTCGCCTCCCGCCGCCGAATCGCGCGGTTGCTGGATGCCGGTCCGGAGAGTCTGCACGAGGCGTTCACGACTCGAGCGGCACAACCGCTGGCCCCGCGGTACGTCGATTCGGGGCCGATTCTCGAAGTCGTGCAGTCGGGCGCGGACGTCGACCTGGCGACGGTGCCGATGCTCCGGCACTTCGCCTCGGACCGGGCGCCCTACATCACCAGCGGCATCATCGTCGCTGAGGATCCCGATACCCGTGCCGGAAATTTGAGCTATCACCGCTCGATGATCCACTCGCCCAACGAATTGGCGACCAGCCTGCATTCGCGCGGCGATCTGTGGCGCATCCTGACGCGGTATGCCGAACTGGGTGAGCCGATGCCGGTCGCCATGGTGATCGGCGGGCATCCACTGTTCATGCTCGCCGCGTCCGCGCGGGTCGGCTACGACGTGGACGAACGCTTGATCGCCGGTGGCCTGCTGGGCGAACCACTCGAGGTGGTGCCGACCCCGAAGTACGGCATCGCGGTTCCGGCCTGGTCGGATTTCGTGCTGGAGGGCACGATCGATGCCGCCGCGCACGCGGCGGAAGGCCCGTTCGGCGAGTTCTCCGGCTACTCCTCGAACCGGTCCACCAACAACCTGATACAGGTCTCGACGATCATGCGGCGACGGCGGCCGATCCTGTTCGACGTCGAGGGCGGCAACACCGCGGAGCATCTCAATCTGGCCAGAATTCCGCGCGAGTCGGAGATGGCGGAGAAGCTCAAATCGCGGTTCCCGGATGTGACCGCCGTGCACTATCCGACTTCGGGGACCCACTTCCACTGCTATGTGGCGCTGCGGCAACGCAGGCCGGGGCAGGCCCGTCAGGTCATGCTGGGGCTGCTCGGCTGGGATCCATACGTCAAGACGGTTGTTGCCGTCGACAGCGATATCGACATCACCGACGACGCGGCGGTGCTGTGGGCGCTGGCCACCCATTTTCAGCCGCACCGCGACATCCTGACCGCCGGCGGACTTCCCGGATCACCCCTGGATCCGTCCTCGACCAGTGACGGGACCACGTCCCGCATGGGACTCGATGCGACGCGCGGCCCGGGCTTCGAAGGCCGGCGGATCGAAATCTCGGAAGACGCGCTGGCCCATGCGCGAAAAATCCTCATGCCGAACACACCCCTCGGAGGAATCCATGCCTGACCACGCCAAAATCCCGGTAACCGTCCTGACCGGATTTCTCGGTTCCGGAAAGACCACCCTGGTCAATCACATTCTGACGGCGAATCATGGCCACCGAATCGCGGTGATAGAGAACGAATTCGGCGAAATTCCCATCGACAACGATCTCGTGCTGAACGCGGACGAGAAGATCATCGAGATGAGCAACGGCTGCTGCCTGTGCTGTACGGCCCGCACCGATCTGATCGAAATCCTGCACTCCCTCCTGGCCCGCAGCGACCGCTTCGATCGCATCCTCATCGAGACCAGTGGGCTCGCCGATCCGAACCCCGTAGCTCAGACCTTCTTCGTGGATGAGGAGATCTCGCAGCACTTCGCACTCGATGCGATCCTCACGCTGGTCGATGCCAAACATGTCCGGACCCACCTCGCGGAGGTCGATCATCACGGTGTCGGATCACAGGTATTCGATCAGATCGCGTTCGCGGACCGGATCGTGATCAACAAGGTCGATCTGGTCGATGCCGAGTCGGTGCGCGCGGTCGAGGAAGCGGTGCGTGCGATCAATGCGACCGCGGACATCATTACCTCCGAATACGCAGCGGTCGACCTTGCCGATGTGCTGGGAATCGGCGCGTTCGACATGGCGCGCACCATGGCCGGCGATCCGCACTGGCTCGACGAGGACACCCATCAGCACGACCCGGAGCTGACCTCGGTCGGCGTCGAGCTCGACGGCCGGGTCGATCATCGCGCGCTGGAGTCGTGGCTGTCCGCTCACCTGGCCGAACGGGGTGATGACGTGTACCGGATCAAAGGACTGTTCGCCGTCGAAGACGATGCCCGCCGATTCGTCCTGCAGGGCATCCACGCTTCCTTCGATATCCGGCCGTCGGCGCCATGGCAGGGCGAAAACTACACCGGCAAAGTCGTTTTCATCGGCCGTGACCTCGATCGCGACGAGCTCACCCGCGGCCTGCGGTCCTGCCTCGCCTGGTGATCGAGATTCTCTTCAACTCATAGGAGTCTTCTCAGATGGAATTCTTGCGACCTGCGACCTGGGCAGATGCTTTGGCCGCCAGGGCCGACTATCCGGATGCGGCGCCGATCGCCGGCGGTACGGACGTGATGGTCGAGCTCAATTTCGACCTCAGGCGACCACCGGCCCTACTGGATCTGACGCGTGTCGGAGAGCTGGCAGAGTGGACGGTCGTCGAGGGCGTGCTGCGTATCGGCGCCGGCGTCACGTACTACCGGCTCATCAGCGAACTGGGCGCCCGATTGCCCGGATTGGCAATGGCCGCACGCACTGTCGGCTCGCCGCAGATCCGCAATCGGGGGACCGTCGGCGGCAATCTGGGCGCGGCTTCCCCTGCCGGGGACGCGCATCCGTCACTGCTTGCCGATGACGCGGTCGTGGAGGCGCATTCGGTCCGCGGCATCCGTCATATTCCGATCACCGACTTCTACACCGGCGTCAAACGCAACGCTCTGGCGCCCGACGAGCTCATCGCGGCATTCTGGGTCCGGCCCGCCACGGGCCCGCAGCAGTTTTCCAAGATCGGCACGCGAAACGCGATGGTCATCTCGGTCACCGCCTTCGCGTTGTCGCTGCGTCCCGACCGCCGAGAAGTCGGCACCGGATTCGGTTCCGCGGCACCCACACCGCGTCGGGCCACCGCCGCCGAACAGTTCCTCAGCGACGAACTCACCGCCAGCGGACGGTGGGAATCCCGAACCGAACTCGACCCCACCGTAATCCGCCGCTTCGGAGAATTGGTCGCCGAGGCTGCGGCACCCATTGACGATGTGCGCGGCACCGCGGAGTACCGCCGTCACGCGCTGTCGGTGCTGGCCCGGCGAACCCTCGCGTGGACCTGGAAAGACTATGTGACAGAAGGGAAGGCGGCCTGATGCGTGTCACCTTCACCGTCAACGGCGCACCTGTGACCGTCGACGACGTGCGTGCGGGCGAGAGCCTGCTCTACATGCTGCGTGAGCGAATGGGCCTGCCCGGCTCCAAGAATGCCTGCGAACAGGGTGAGTGCGGTTCCTGCACAGTCATTGTGGACGGCACCACTGTCTGCTCGTGCCTGGTCGCGGCCGCGCAGTCCGAGGGCCGTTCGGTGCGGACCGTCGAAGGTCTCGCCGAGGGCGCACAGTTGAATCCGATGCAGCAGGCGTTCGTCGAGGCCGGTGCCGTCCAATGTGGCTTCTGCACACCGGGTCTCATCGTGCAGGCGCATGATCTGATCGAGCGGAACCCGGAGCCCTCCGATGTGGAGATTCGGGAGGCGCTGGCCGGAAACCTCTGCCGCTGCACCGGTTACGAGAAGATCCTGGTTGCGGTCCGCCTGGCCGCCCAGCGAAAGGCGGCCGGGTGACAACCAACCGCATCGAACAGGTCCGAGGACGCTGATATGCGCGATATCGCGGCACAACTTCTGGAATGGCATGTGGCGCAGCAGAATTACGCCATCGCCACCGTTACCGGAATCCGTGGCAGCGCGCCCCGGCCGGTAGGTGCGGCTCTGGCGGTGAACTCCGACGGCACGGTCGTCGGGAGCATCTCGGGCGGCTGTGTGGAGGGTGCGGTGTACGAGCTGTGCCGCGAGTCGTTGCACACCGGTGAGCCGATCCGGGAAACCTTCGGCTACAGCGACTCCGACGCCTTCGCTGTCGGATTGACCTGCGGCGGGACCATCGAAGTCTTCGTGCAGCCGGTCACCTCTGCCAATTGCGCCGCCTTCGAGGCGATTCTGCGTTCCGAAGAGCCCGTGGCCCTGGTTCGCGACCTGAAAACCGGTGCGGCTATGGCGCTGGGCTCCTGGTGGACGGTTGGTGAGAGCTTCGACGACACGGTCGTCGCCGAGGCCCGGGCCATGCTCGATGCGGGAGCGACCGGTGTCCGCACTCTCGGCTGCGACAGTGCCGAGACCACTGTGTTCGTGGAGTCCGCGGTACCGCCGCCGCGGATGATCGTCTTCGGCGCAATCGATTTCGCCGCCGCGGTCGCCCGCATCGGTAAATTCCTCGGCTACCGCGTCACCGTCTGCGACGCCCGGCCGGTATTCACGACTCGAGCGCGTTTCCCGGACGCCGACGAGGTCGTGGTGGCGTGGCCGCACGCCTATTTGGCCCGTACCCGAGTGGATGCTCGCACCGTATTGTGCGTGCTGACGCACGATGCGAAATTCGATGTGCCCCTTCTCGGAGTGGCATTGCGCATGTCAGTGGCTTTTGTGGGAGCGATGGGGTCCCGGCGCACTCATGACGATCGGCTCGCCCGACTTCGTGCGATCGGCGTGACGGAGGCCGAACTCGCGCGGCTGCGGTCGCCCATCGGCCTGGACCTCGGTGGCCGCACCCCCGAGGAAACAGCCGTCTCCATCGCCGCCGAAATCGTGGCCGTGCGCCGCAGTGGCTCCGGCGTACCGCTGGGCGCGAGCGGCGGCCCCATTCACCGCGATACCGTCCCCATCTCCGGCCTATCGATTCCCGATGGGCTGAAAATCTCTGCGAAGTAGTCGCTGATCACCTCGTGCTGGATTGGTAGTCCTGATCGATCCCTGTCGCAAGGTCGTCACACCTGACCCGTACCGCATCCGGTCTTTCGCGCAAATAGGTCCCCGCTCCAGTGTTTCCGGTGGCAGTGGCCAGCACGCCCGCCCAGTGCCCCCGGCCCAGTACCACAGGGTGGCCGGGGAGCTTCCCGAAAACCGCGCGCGCCAATCGGCTTTCGGAGCCTCTGGCTGCGGCCAGCACCCGGGCCACCACCTCCGGTCCGACGTCCGGAGTGTCCACCGGCATGACCGCCGCGAACTCCGGCGGCGCACTACCGCTGCCGGAGTCTTTTGCCGTTCCAAGGCTCGCCACCGCGGCCAGGCCCGCCCGCATCGAGGCACTCAGGCCGATGGCCCAGTCCGAGGCCCACACCGGATGGACGCCCGCGGGCAGTGGCATGCGAGGAGTCCGCGAGATGAGCCATGCGGGCTCGTGGGCGGTCTGGTCACGCTGTGCGGGGCCGGTCGCGCCCAGCACCACGAAGACCCGGTCGCAGCCGCCCTCTCGGAGCGCCCGCACCGCCGAATGCAGCCAGGCCCCGTTCTCGGCCAGGGCTTTCGGCATGCCGTACCGGGTGCCGGCGCCCGCCGCCAGCACAATGCCATCGCAGCGTTCTGGGGTCATGCTCGCGAGGGTAGCGTCGCATGCTGATATTTGCCGCTCGAGGGGGCACACGCTGGGGACCGGACCCAACCGGGCTCAGTCGTTGCCCGGAAACCCCGGCTTGCGCGCGACTCCGACGATCTGGAAGCCGAGGGCGATCAGATACAGCAGGCCGGGGAAGGCGGCGATGCGCTCCCACAGTCCGAACTGCGCCGGTCCGCCGAACTTGGCCAGCATGAAGCCGATTCCCACGATCGCCGTCGTCCCGAGGGCTGATCCCAAGGCCCCGAGCAGGTTCCACCGGTCTGCGCGCCACAGCGCCGCGCCGATCATGAATGTCCCGAAGGCGAGGCTCCCGATCGCTATCGTCGCGCCCAGCACGTGCATGGTCTTGCCGGTGTCCTCGGGATTGAATGCGACCAGGCACAGGCCGATTCCCGCGATGAAGACCAAACCCAGCCCGAACGTGGCGATCCGGCTCGGCGGCAGCGCGGGTTTCACGAGTGCTGCCCCCAAAGAAATGCACACCCCGGCGATAGTCCACGAGATATTGGTCGCCACGTGCCATGGCGAGCACACCCACACCTGGAGCTGATCGGAGCGATGGCACGTCGCGGCCCCCAGATCGCTGATCGCATTGCGCGACCAGCTGTAGGGGGTGGTCCATCGACTCTGCGATACAACCAGCATGACGAAGTACTGCACCACCAGGATCCACGCGATACCGCCGATCACCGTCTGACGAGTGCGAGCGTTCATGGCTCCTCTGTGGTTGTCGTGGCGGCCGGCGTTGTGCGCGCCCCGTTTGCGCCCCGGTGTCCAGTAGCTGATCTTTGCCTTCGGTGCGCGGTGGTTTGCGGTGCCGCCCGCGATCTTCTTCTTGGTCCTGATGCCGATTGTGCTCGTCTCCGCCCTGATCGGGATTCTGCAGCATATTCGGTTGCTGCTCCACGTCGAGGAAGCCGAAACTCGGGACAAGTCTTCCTTTTTCGAGATGCCGGCCGACCACATCTGCTCGGCTTCCGGATCGCGATCACCGTCGCCGCCATGCTGAAGCTGCACAGCCGCCAGGCCCCACTGTCGACCCACGCCATGGCCATCCTCTCCACCTACCTGGTGTCCTTCGCCAACCTCACCACCATCGCCATAGTCACCGGCGCGGTCCGCATCATCGATCCCGGCCAAGGCGCCGTTGTCGCACGCAAGGGACTGCGGCTGATCTACAGCGCCACGCTGGCGAGCCTGATCAGCGCGACCGTCGTCGGGCTGGTGCAGTAGGCCGCCGGGTCCGGTATCGAGTATGGATTCCGATTGCTAACCCCCGTGCAGCCAGCGGTCTTTCAGCGCGAGGTGGTTGTCCCACCAGGCCTGGACCTGCGCGGGGTCCGAACCGGCGGGCGGGGGCGGGGATTCGCCGGGGAAGAGCCAGTTGGCTTCCGGTGCACCGACTTTGGTGGAGGTGGGCGGGGCATCCGAGGTAGTCGGGTCGGTGGTGGTGGTTTGAGCAGGCTCGGTGGTGGTGGGGCGCGGAGGATGGGAGTGTTTCGGGGGAGTGGTGGCGACCGGCGCGGGGTTGTCGGTGACCGGGTCCGGCGCTGGGATCGGTGCGGGGTTGTCGGTCGCAACCGCCGGCGGCGGCGGGATCGGTGCGGGGGCTTGCGTTGTGGGAGGTAGTGCGGCGCTGGAGCCGGCGGGGGTCATGTGGACCTGTGCCACCGAGGCGGTGTGTTCGCGGATCTGCACCAGGGTGAAGCCGGTGGCGGCGAGTGTCGCCGCGGCGACGGCGACTCCCAGCAAGACCAGGCCGGGGCGGCGGTTTCCCTTGGGGACTTCGGCTTCCAGTTGTCGCGGCTGTCCGGCCACCACCAGTGCGCCGCCGCGAGCCGCCGCGTTCGCGGCGTCGGGCGCCTCGGTGACGGGCATGGTGAATCCGAGCCGCACCGCCTCGGCGACAGCGGGATCGGCCAGCGCCGAACCGCAGACCAGGACTGCGTCCGGCCGTAGACCCATCGCGTCCAGGATCGGCCGGATCCGCCCGATCGCCTCCTGTGTGCTGGGTGCGTCGACGACACCGGTGGACCAGGAGTCCGCCGCCATGATCTGGGTGCGCCGGGGCGTGGCCAGCACGAATGCGGTGTGATGATCGAGCAGTTCGAGCACCATCAGACTCCCGGTGCCGGCTGCCTCCTGTGCCAGGGCCAGCAGTGCGACCTTGATCGAAACGTGTGAGGCGCGCTGCCATTTCCCGCCGGCGAGCGCCGAGACGGTGGCGCGCCGTTCGGTGACCGTGCGGTATACGACGGCCACATCGCTGATCTCCGGTGCGTCCCGGGCGAGCGCGTCGAGCACTTCGAGAACGACGGTATCGACCGGTTCATCCCGCACCGGCTGTTCCAGTACGCTCGACGCCGGCGAATCCCGCTGCCTGCCTGCCGGATCCGGCAGTAGTGCCCCGCGCACCACCGACCGTTCCGCTGAAATCCCGCCGAAAAACCGCATTCGATCAACCTCTGTTTGAAAATGCACTTCTTCGGTAGTTCGTCATGCGCGGTCGAAACGATTGGTCGAAAGCCCAACTTTCCGGAAGCGGTGTCCGGAGGGCCCGGCCGGCCGCAGATTTCCGGGACGAACCGGCCGGGCCGCTGTCAGCTCAGTGCGGCTGACACTCCGAGCTGCGTCGCGAGGGCGGCGGCGGTGGCGGGGAACCGGTCGAGCAGGCCGGTCACCTCGCGGTGTCCGGCCGGCCCGGTCTGCTGCCAGCTACCGTCGATACCGAGGAGCCCGGCGAGTGCGTCACAGGCGGCAGGGTGGGCGGCCAGTAATTCGGTGACCGGTCCGCTCGGCGCTGCCGCTGTTGACGTTGTGACCGTGGCGGATTCGATCGACCAGGGCGGTACGAAGGCGTCCACGGCGGGCAGTGCGCCGGGAAAGGTGCGGGCTGCCTCCCGGACCAGGCCCGGGATGAGGTCGCCTGCCTGATCCTTCAGGGTGGTGATGAGCTTGGGTAGCCATGGCAGCAGTACCGTGTCCGGCAGTGTGCCGAATGCCTTCGACAACAGTTCCACCACAAAGGGCTTCAGCGCCGGGGCCGGGTCGATGGCCTGTACGAAACCGCTGACGTAATGCGGAACCGTGGGCAGCACCAGCGGATTGGCGAGCATTGCGTCGCACCGCTCGCGCAGCTCGGCCATGGTCAGCATGCCGAGCTGGAACCGCGCCGCCCAGAGCAGCGCCACCTTGGCCGGGGCTTCCGGATGTGATTGCAGCACAGCCAATTCCAGCTGAGTGTGATCACAGCCCAGCGACAGTGCCAGGTTCTCCATCCCGAACAGGAAGCCCAGCATGGCCGCCACCTGCGCAGGTCCGGTCTCCTCGGCGGCGAAGGCGGTGGGCAGCAGGGTGCAGTAGTGCGAGTATCCGGCTGTCACGAACCGTTCGCACCAGGCCGGTAAGCCACCTTCGGTGGATCGGAAGTAGTTGAGCAGCAGCCGGATTCGGCGGAGCACGACGGGAGCGTCGTCCACTGTTCGCTCGGCGGCGAGTAGTTCGACCGCGCGATTGCCCAGCTCGCCGGCGAGCCGGACCGAGCCCAGATACACCAGCGCGTCCTCGACCGCACCCAGTGCGACGGCGGCCGTCGCGTCCGGTGCGGTGACCGCACGCCGCAGGCGCTGCTCCAGCACCTGCTCCACTGATACGCCCTCGTAGCCGAGCTCCACCAGCGACCGCTGATATTTGCCGAGCCCGATATCCCAGCTCTCCTGGATGGAGGTCTCGCCCAGTCCGCGCGAGCCCATGATCGGCCGCAGCGCGTCCTGCGGCAGCAGTCTGCGCAGCAGCCACAGCAGATCCGAGCACGGCCGCAGGTCCGGATTCGCCTTCAGATCCAGCAGTGCGCGCTGCAGCGTCCGCTTGGACAGATCCAGTCCGAGCGGTTGCAGCCGGTCGAGCACATCGCGGGCCAGCGGCGGCAGCGCCGCGTAGCCGACCTGGCCGATACGGTCGCCGCCGAGCAGGATTTCGCACAGCCGCCGCACATCGCGCCGCCCGGGCACCCGGTCCTTCTCGATGCAGGTGACGGCCGCGTCCTGGAAGTCGTATGGGGTCGGCCGCGCGCGATTGCGCAAGCCCGCCAGCAGGATCGAGGTCTCGAAGATGGCAATGGCGTCGGCGGTGCTGGCCAGGTAGCCATTGCGCCGGGCCAGCCGGACGATATCCACCGACCATTCCAGCAGCTCGGCCTCGTCGAGCGGGTCCAGCACCGGCGGCCGGGACAGGAATCCCGAAAGCTGATCCGCCACTGCGGCTTCCGACTCGGCCGGGAGTAGCGGCAGCTTCTTGATGGCCTTCTTCGCCCCCGGCTGGCCTTCCAGCTGGAACGGCTGCACTCGGCCGCGCCGCAATCCCTTCGCCCAGGTGGCCGCCGCGATCGACACCGCACCGCCCGCCAGCCCGAACTGCGCCTCGATCGCGGAGTGGCTGGATGGAATCAGCCCGTAGTGCCAGGTGGTGGCCGAGCGCGGCGAGATCTCGAACGCCGCGTCCGACTCCAGTCCGAACTGTTCGACCGGGCTGGCCGCATGGGCCGCGCCGCATACGTACAGCACCCGTGCCGGGTCGATCTTGCCGGCGGAGAGGTGTTCCCGCATACGGGTCCACATATACCGTTCGCGATCCTCGTCCTCGGCCGTGCTGCCGCGCCGCAGTCGCCGGAACAGGCTGCCGATCATCACCATGACCTGGCGGTAGGTGTCGTAGTCGGCGTCCGCGAGAGGTTGCTCTACGTACTGATCCCACCATTCCGACCAGTGCCGGACCTTGCCGTGGTGCAGCAGGTGTTCTTCCAGTTCGGCGAAACGCGGTCGCAGATCACCGATTTCGATGCCCACCGCCGCGCCGTGCAGGCCGTCGTCCTCGGGCTGCTCGCCCTCGTCGGGCGTGTGCGCCGATTCCACGGTGGGCGCCCACTGGAAGACATGATCGGTGGACCGATCCACCAGCACCAGTTCGACGCCCGGGGTATCTAGCGCGTAGGCGATGGCCTGATACTCGGCCGAGGATTCGGTGATCGGCGCGACCACCGACAGCGGCGCCCAGTCGGCCGGGAAGCCCGTGGTATCGGTGGCGAAGGCCTGTAGCGCCACCGGCAACCGGCAGTTGCGCAATTCGTCCAGCAGCGGCCGCAGATCCTCGCACAGCTCCAAATAGATGACGCTCGGCTGCTTTTCGCGCAGCCGCCGCACCATCGCCAGACCGGAGGCGGGGGAGTGGTGGCAGACCGGGAAGATCTCCAGCCGCTCCGTCAGCGCCCGGTCCACATCATCGACGATGCCCGCCAGGATATCGCCCGCCGCCCCGGGCGCGCCGGCGAACGCGACCGCCGCGTCCGCCAGCTGATCCCGCAGTGCAGCAAAGGTATTCGGCGCGGGACGAATATCGGAGACGGTCACGAGAGCCTCGCGATCGCGGCCCGGCCGCCCTCCAGGAATTCGCCCCAGGGCGCCTTGCCCCTCTTGTCCTTGGTGCGCGGCTCGACCACACCGTGCAGGTATTTGTTGAGAATGGCCAGATCCTCGGGCTGACGCCGGGCCAGCGATCCCACCAGCGAACCGGCGAGGGTTTCGGCGCTCAGCTGCTTCGCACCGAAGAACTGGCTGTGCAGGATGGCGTCCTCGAGCACGCCGATCTGCTCGGCGGTGGACAGCGCCGACTCCAGCTTGTCGTCATCGCTGGTGGCCGCGGCCGCGGCGGCGCGCAGATCGGCGAAGCTCTCCAACAGGATGTCCAGCAGGGTGGGCGGCAGTTCCAGTTCGAGGGAATGGCGGCGCAGCAGTTCCGCGGTGCGGAAGCGCACGATCTCCGCCTCGCTCTTCTTATTGGACACCACCGGAATTCGCACGAAATTGAAGCGCCGCTTGAGCGCCGAGGACAGATCGTTCACACCCCGGTCGCGGCTGTTGGCGGTGGCGATAATGGAGAAGCCCGGCTGCGCGAACACCACATTGTCATCATCGAGTTCGGGAATCGAGACGTACTTCTCCGACAGGATGGAGATCAGCGCGTCCTGCACATCGCTGGTGGAGCGGGTGAGCTCCTCGAAGCGGCCGATCACACCCTGCTCCATGGCGGTCATGATCGGGGACGGGATCATCGACTCCCGCGACTGCCCCTTGGCGATGACCATGGAGATATTCCACGAGTACTTGATGTGGTCCTCGGTGGTGCCCGCGGTGCCCTGCACCACCAGCGTGGAATTGCGGCTGATGGCCGCGGCCAGCAGTTCGGCCAGCCAGCTCTTGCCGGTGCCCGGATCGCCGATGAGCAGTAGACCCCGGTCCGAGGCCAGCGTGACAATGCTGCGCTCGACGAAACTGCGGTCACCGAACCACTTCTGGCTCACCTCCCGGTCCAGTCCGTCGGCGCGTTCGGAGCCGAGAATGAACAGCCGCACCATCTTCGGGCTCAGCCGCCAGGTGTACGGCTTGGGGCCGTCGTCGATGGACTCCAGCCAATCGAGTTCCTCGGCGTACTTGATCTCGGCGGGGGCGCGCAAAACGTCGTTCATGAGGGCTGTGTCTCCTAGTCGAGAAAGTTCTTGAGTTCGTGCACGAGCTTCTGGATGCGTCCGGAAAGCACCGGGGTGCCAAGGGCTTTGAACCGTTCGCGGAACCACGGGTTGACGCTCTGATGGCCGGAGCTGTTCACCGAGCCGACCGGGATGAGCTTCACCCCGGAGCGGTGCACCGCCTCCATGGACTCGAACAGCGGCTGCGAGCGGTCGAATTCGTAGAAGTCCGAAATCCACACCAGCACGGTGTTTTTCGGGTCGGTGATCTTGGGCTGGGCCATGGCCATGGCGATCGGGCCGTCATTGCCGCCGCCGAGATTGGTGCGCAGCAGCACCTCGAACGGATCGTGCACCCACGGTGTGAGATCCAGGGCGCGGGTGTCGTAGGCGATGAGATGCACATCCACCTTGGGCAGACCCGCGAAGATCGACGCCAGAATGGTGCAGTTCACCATGGAGTCGACCATCGAACCGGACTGGTCCACCACCACGATCATGCGGGCGGGGACGGTGCGCTTGGCGGTCTGCCGGTAGTAGAGCCGGTCGACGTAGAGGCGCTCGTCCTGGGGATTCCAGTTGGGCAGGTTCTTCCAGATGGTCCGGTCCACGTCCAGATTGCGCAGAATGCGTTTGGGCGGGACCGAGCGGTCGACGGTGCCGACGCTGGTCTGCCGCACCTGGGTGCGCAGGACCTCGGCGACCTCGTCGATATAGCGGCGGATGAGGCGTTTGGCATTGGCCAGGGCTACGCCGGACAGATTGTGCTTATCGCGCAGCAGCTGTTCGATGAGCGACATGCTCGGGGTGAGCTGGGCGGCCAGATGCGGATCTGCCAGCACTTCGCGCAGCCGCATGCGGGATACCAGCTCGCCCTCCAGCCCGGTGAGCACGCCCTGCACGGAGCCGGCCTGCTCTTCGCCCAGGCAGCGGCGCAGCCAATTGGCATCGGACTGCCAGCCCGCCAGCTGGGTCGCGCTGACCTGGCCGGAGCCGGTGGCGAAGACGTTCAGCAGCAGTTTGGAAACCAGTGCGGCAGTGCGGACATCGGCCGCGCCGATGGATCGCGGCGTCTCGGCGACGGCCGCGGCCTGCGGGTCGTCAGCGTCGGTCTCGGAAGCATCGGTCTCGGAAGCATCGGTCTCGGAAGGTTCGGCCTCGGAGAAGTCCAGGTTGTCGAATTCCGACTGCATCTCCGGATACCGTTGCACCACATTGTCGATGGAGATGCCCGGATCGAGCACCGCCAGCGGCAATCCCAGATCGTCGACGATCCCCGCGCTCGCCTGCTCCAGCGTCGGCTGCTGATCCCCGGTGAAGACACCGGCCAGCAGACGCCAGTACAGGACCTGGCGTCGTGTCTCGTGATTCGGCCCACCCGTCACCCGACCGCCGCCCCCCATGGAATCGCTTCGCGATGCTGTAGTCATTTGCGCAGCAACCGTCCTGCGCGCTCACGCAGCACCGCCACGGCATCGCCCGACTTCGCCTGTGCCTTGGCGACTTTCGGGTCGGTCGGGCCGAGGGCCCAATCGCCGTTGTGGAAGGCGGTGAGCACGGTTTTGACCTTGCGCTGCACGGCCAGCGGTCGCATCGACCAGCCGCTCGCATCCCAGCGCAGCAATCCGATCATGGTGCTGGAACCGGTCACCCCGGCCGGAGTGAGCGGACCGGCGGACGGCAGCGCGTCCAGCTCCACCCGGAGGCGCTGCCCATCCAATTCCAGTGCACCGTCGCGGAACCGGTACCCCTCGAGCAGAACCGGTACCGCGATATGCACCGGATCGCGATCCAGCGGCGCGACGGCCGGAGCCTGCGCCCGCGGCAGTTGCACGGTGGCGGTGACGAACGGATCGGCGGCCTCCCCAGCCTTCGCCCGATCGTCATCCCACAGCATGTCACCGGTCGCCGTCAGCGGCATGTCGGTGAGTTCCAGCGCGCGGTGTTCGGCCAGCGCGGTGAGCAACTGCCGATGGGCACCCAGTAGCTGCCATACCGCCGGTCCCGCAATGGTGTCCACCTTGGCCGCGGCGACCGACACGCGCACCTGGCGGGCCGGTGCGCGGGGGGTCTCCAGTACGCCGTGCACTTGTACCTGTACGACGGTCCCGTGCTCGTGAACGTCCACGCCCAGGGGTAGTAGGCGACCTGAAACTGCTTCGGGTGCCGCCGATTCCGTGCCGCGCCAGGACAGCAGCAAGGCGCGCGTCCACAGATCGGCCCAGCGGCGCGCCGGTATCCGATCCATGGTGGCGATCGGTGCGCACGCGCCCAGTTCAGCGGTGAAGCCATCCAGCAGCATCGCCAGCCGACGCAGCGCGGGTTCGGCCAGCAGCGCTTCCACGGTGCGATCCGCCGCGGCCACCAGGTCATGGTCCACGCCGCGCCATCCGGCGATGGCCAGTTCCCCGAGCCAGGCGCGGGAACCCGCCGCGAGCGGGCTCGGAGCGGCGGCATCCGGTGCGGTGGTCCACTCGAATCTCTTGCGGCCCAAGGTGTTATCGGCCTGTTCGACCAGTGCGTCGTGCACTGAGCCCAGTACTGCGGCCCGAGCGGCAGCCAATGCCGTCAGCTCATCCGTGCCGATCGCTCCGGTGCTCACCTTCGACACCGCCGCGGCTACCGCCCCGGTCAGTGGCGATCCCGCCACGGCTCCGGCCAGCGCGGTCAGCGCCGCGCCCTGCGGTTCGGAAACCCGGGCGAAGCCATTGACCAGCGCGGTATCGAACCCGCTCACGACATCCAGGGCATCCGTGACACCGGCGGGCGCGTCTGCCAGCGCGGTCAGTTGTACTGCCTGCATCAGCGACCCACCCCCGCCGGGAACCAGTGCAACTCCGGAATCGGCGTCGCGCTACCGGGCAACTCCAGGTAGGTCAGGTGCCGCAGGAACCGGCTGAACACCGCGGCGGCCGGAGCTGGATCGCGAGTTCCCTTGAGGCAACCGGAAAGTCGTGACCCCTCGGGCACCTCGACCCGCAGGAACCGCGCCACTCGGTCCTGCCCGTACTGCAGCACCGCTTCCTCGATGAGCGAATCCAGATGCTTGCAGCAGCCCCACCCCTGGTTCAACCCGCCGCACGGCCGGTTGTTATTGGTGCTGCAGCTCAACCCGTGCGTCCCCGCGGTCACTGACGCCACATACACCCGCGAAATATCGGACCCGCTCGACACCACCCCCTGCAAGCGTCCGTCGGCCAGCTCCACGAACGGCACCTTGTTCAGTTTGCGCGGCGCGACAGCGGGCAAAACCCTTACGACAGAAGCGCTTTCCCAAGCCGGGTGCTCCGGCGTGGCGCTCGAATTCGAGCCCATCGTTCTCCCTCCCGATCGATCAAGATGCGCTCAAGGTATGTGACGGCACCGACAAGTTCCGCCGGTATCCGCACGCCATACCGTGCGCCACGCGCACGGGTTGTGGTGTAGGAGGAGCCGGGCGCGGTATGTTTTGTGAGATCTACGGGAAAACTGCTGGCGGGGGCAGTCGACCGTAGTCTGGGGACGCGTCGGGGCAGCTTGATTTATTAAGGGGCACAGTGTCTTTCAGTGATTGGTCGCAGCGTGTCCGGATACTCGTGGCCGTCGCCTCGGCGGTGACCGCGGTGCTGCTCTACGCCCCGGTGGGGCATACCGATCAGGGCCCCGCCGGTGCGGCGCCCGCCGATGCCAACGAATGGCAGAGTTGGATCGACCACACCGTGCCGAAGCCGGTGCTGCCGCCGGCGCCGTCGCCGCCGAACGCGCAGTTGTCGCCCGAGCTCGCCTCGCTGTGGCGGTCCACGCTGTCGCCCGCCAGTGGCGATCCGCTGTTCGACGATTGGCCGAGCGGGTTGGATGCCCTGAAGCCCGGTGATCCGATCGAGGTACGGGACGTCACGGCGACGGCTGCGCCACTGGCAGGGGTGCCGATCTCCCGGGCGCTGCTGTTGAAGTTCCGGACCACCGGGGCCTCGGGCGGGGCGTCGTTCGGCACCGCCACCCTTCTTGTCCCGGCCGCGAGCTGGACCGGGCCGGGGGACCGGCCGGTGCTGGTGAACGCGATACCGATCAATTCGCTCGGGCTGCAGTGCACGCCCAGCTATGCGATGGCGCACGGTGTGAACAGCAAGTTCAGCGTCGGGGATCTGTTTCCGCCCGCCACCTTTCTGGCGCTGTCACGGGGTTACGGGGTGCTCATCCCCGATCACGAGGGGCCGCGGATGGCCTATGCGGAACCCCGGGTGGCCGGGCACGTGATGCTGGACGCCATCCGGTCCGTTCGCAATGTGGAGCCGAATACGCTGGGGCAGAGCAGGTTTGCCATCGGCGGTTACTCCGGCGGTGCGATCGCGGCCTATGCGGCGGATATGCTGCTGGGGGAGTACGCACCGGAGTTGTCCGGGTCCCTGGCGGGTGTCGCGCTGGGCGGGCTGGTCACCGATTATCGAGAGGTCGCGCACCACTTCGACGGCGGTCTCGCATCCGGGATCCTGATGGTGGTCGCTCTGGCCTTCGCCCGCGAACATCCCGAACTGCTCACCCAGCTGAACAATCTCGGCGAATGGCTGGCCACGTCCCCGGTCAAGGACACCTGCGGCGACAGCAACGGCATACTCGGCATCACCGGCGTACCGATCGAGATCGCCACGAACAATGCCCGCCCCCTCGACACCACGGTCGCCGCCGCCATGTTCGGCAACTCCGACTTCCGCGACCGCAAATCCGCTGCGCCGCTGTACATCTACCACGGCATGCTCGATATCTGGGTCCCCGAAACCGAGTCCCTCAACCTCTTCGCCGACCAATGCTCCCGAGGCGTCCCCGCCGTCTACCGCTCCATCCCCGGCGAACACACCATCACCCTCATGGTCGGCTTCCCCGGCGCCATCGACTGGCTCGACCAGCGCCTCCGCGATCTCCCGGCCCCCAATGAATGCCCTGCCCCGAAGCCAGGATCCTGAAGCTCCCGCATACAGAAACCGGGCTTTGCCTGTTCCGTGGCCGAAATCGAGCACTGATCCGCGCCGCCGAGGCCTGTCGGTGGGCTCAGTTAGTGTTCATGAAGGCGCAGAACCAGGCCTCCTCGGGCTCGATCTCCTGCTGCATCACCGTGGGCGGGCAATTAGTGATGTGATTGAGCCGAGCCTTGCGCTCGGCGCGGATTGCCGTTGGCTGCCGGTTCGCAGGTCGGTCATAGCACTGGAGGAATTGCACATGGCGCATCCTGAGAGTTCGATCGATGGCGGGCCGCTTCTCCCGGGTCGTGAGGTGTCGTCGGGGGAGGCCGCGGTAGCCGGTGCGGATCGTGGTATTCGCCGAGAGTTGTTGTTGATGCGAGTATTTCAGAGTCGGATCGGCGGGGCGGTGCTGCGGCGGTTTGCCGATCCGCAACAGATTCTGGAGCAGGGGATGGCGTTCTGGTCCTCGCGGGTTGTGCTCACGGCGGTCGAGGCGGGGGTTTTCACGGAGTTGGCGGTGAGTCCGCTGTCGGAGCAGGAATTGATGGACCGGCTCGGGTGGCATCCGCGGGCTACGGGCCCGTTTCTCGGTGCGCTGGTCGACATGGGACTGCTGCGGCGAAATCGCGCCGGGGTCTACACCAATTCGCGGCAGGCAGCATTGTTCCTGGACCGCGCCAAACCCAGTTACATCGGCGGGTTGATGGAGCTGTCGAGCACACGGCTCTACGACCTCTGGTCGGGGCTGGGGGATCTGCTGCGGACCGGCAGTCCCGGGGCCGAGGAGGAACACGGGGAGAGTGAATTCTTCTCTTCCCTCTACGGTGACCAGGCGGCGCTGCGGAACTTCCTGGCCGGGATGACCGGAATCTCGACCGGCGAGGCGATGCTCATCGCCAAACGCTTTCCCTGGCAGCGTTTTCGGACGTTCGTCGATGTCGGCGCGGCGCAGGGGGCGCTGCCCGTGCGGGTCGCGCTCACCCACTCCCATATCAGGGGAGTCAGCTACGACCTGCCCGCCGTGGGCCCGATTTTCGAGGAATACGTCGAGTCGTTCGCACTCGCGGACCGGATCGCCTTCGTTGCCGGCGATATGAACGAGGGCCCACTGCCGAGCGCGAACGTGATCTGCTTCGGCCATCTGCTGCACGGTTACAGCGAAACCAAGCGGCGCGAATTGATCGCCAAGTCCTACGAGGCACTGCCGCCCGGTGGCGTACTACTCGTCTACGACGCCATGACCGACCCGGGCCGCAGGAACAACCTCATCAGCTTCCTCTCCAGCCTGAACATCATGCTGGAGATGCGCGAGGGCTTCGAAGCCACGACAACCCAGTGCTCGGGCTGGCTTCGCGACGCAGGATTCGTCCACATCAAGAAGCGGCACCTGATCGGCCCGACCTCGATGGTGTTCGGCCGCAAACCGGGACGACTGCCCGCTGCGCGGTAAGTCGGCGAACGGTCCAGAAGGCGCGTGGCCTCCTGGACCGAATCGGTTACGCCGAGCAGGCGATCAGGTATGCGACGGCCGGATACCTATCCCTGACGGAAACATAATGTGCCCCACTGGAATCCGGCTCCAATGGCGGACAGTACATAGGTGTCGCCGGGCATGAGGCGGTCCTCGGTCCGCGCCTGATGCAATGCGGTGAGAACCCCGGCCGAGCCGGTATTGCCGAGAGTGTCGAGGGTGACGGGCGCGCGCTGCATCGGCACCTCGAGTTCGGTCATCGCGGCGGTGAGGATATTGAGATTGGCCTGGTGCAGGAAGAAATGGTCGATCTCGGTGACGTCGAGCCCGGCGCGGTAGGCGGCGGCGCGAATGCTTTCCGGCAGCCGCGTGGTCGCCGCCGCCCAGACCGCGCGACCGTCCATCCGCAGATAGTGCTCGCGCTCGGCGACGGTCTGGGCACTGGTCGGCAGCCGAGATCCACCGGCCCGGATTTCCACGTCATGGGAGAGCTGAGAGCCGAAGTCCCAGGCCAGGAGTCCGGCCCCGGTGGTTTCGGTGCGGGTCAGCACGACGGCGCCGGCCGCATCGCCGAAGAAAACGCCCGTGGTGCGGTTCAGCGGATCGGTGACCCGGGAGGCGCAGTCGGCGGCGATGACCAGTATCGCCTGCGCGGAAACCTGAAGCAGATGCGCGGCAAGCAGGATGGCTTGCAGCCCATTGGCACAGGCGGCCTGGGTGATGTCGATCGGCAGCGCACGACCGGCGCCGAGGCGGTCCTTGACCATCAGTGCCGTCGAGGGCAGCGGCTGGTCGTAGGTGTAGGTCGCGACGATGACGGCGTCGAGATCGCGCGCCGAGATCCCCGCCTCGGCGAGCGCCGCGGGCGCGGCGGCAATGCACATATCCGAAACCGCCAGCTCCGGCGCCAGACGCCGGCGTTCCCGGATACCGGTGCGCGCGACAATCCAGTCGGCCGAGGTATCGAGCGTCCGGGTGAGGTCCGCGTTGGTGACGACCGTATCGGGCAGATGGATGCTGGAGCCCGACACCGTGATCGGCAGCGGAACGGGCGGCCGCACCGACAGGGACCGCGGTTGATCGGTCGCGTACACCATGGTCATGTGAGAGCACCGTCCAGCGCGGTGGCGGTGTTGTACTCGGGAGCGATCAGCGTATCGAGGTCGATGTAGAACCGGCCCGATGCGCAGTGGCTGCCGAGCAGAATCCGGCGCGCGGCCGAGGTGACGAGCGCACCGCCGAGTGCCACATCGGAGGCCAGTTGCGGCCAACTGCTCAGTGTCCGGCCGATTTCCCCGAACGCGGCGGCGAGTTCGGGGCTGATCCGTTCGGCATCGACCATGGACAAGATGAGGTCCGCTTTCTCTTGATCGGAGAGTTCGGGCAGATCGGCAGCGCGCAGGTCGCCGATTCTGCCGTGCAGCAGGGGCCGGTCCGGCTCCAGATCGAAACGTTCGATATCGAGCATGCCGCGATCATTGCAATCCATGACCACCGGAATCCCCAGTGCGCGAGCGTATTCCCGGGCCGCGATCTTGACGTACGGCGTATCGCACTCCTCCACCAGCAGATCGATCGGTGCCCGATCGCCGTGGAAGAACTCGGCCATGGTGGTCTCGGTCAGCCCGCTCGTCATGATCTCGATATCCAGATACGGGTCGATCTCGAACATTTGGCGTGCGCAGATCACCGCCTTGCCGACGCCCAGGTGATGCACTCCCGCGCGCAGCCTGTTCATATTGGACAGGCTCAACTCGTCGAAGTCGGCGAGCCGGAATGCGCCGCCGACACCTTCGAGCGCGAGCGTGACCGCGGCGCTGTTGCCCACCGACAGTCCGACGATCCCGATGCGCCGATCGAGCAGACCGCGTTGCTGGGGGCGTTGGATCTTTTCGCGATTGCGGTCGGTGCGGACCAGCCGGTACTCCGCACGCGGCAGCACATGCACCAGCCGCCCCGACCACGGGTACCAGACCCAGCTCCCGTAGGCCCAGGCCTCGACCCCGGCCAGCTGCTCCTCGATCTTCCGCTCGAGTTCGGCCCCGGCATAGCGGCGATCGGGCTCGCGGCAGCGGATCAGCTCGGCCAGCTGCGCGGTGATGGTGTCGTGTACGGCGGTGACGCGGCCGGATTCGAGCAGTGCGGTCAATGCCGCATAGTCGGCGGCATGGTTGGGTTCGAGCAGCACCGGCTGCCACCCGTCGCCATCCGGTACGGCGGCCTGCACCAGAGCCGCTGGCGCGTCGCGGCTTTCGAGCCCGCCCGCTGTCCATACACCGAGATCACCGCTCGTCGGCACGCCGAGATCACCGCTCGTCAGTGCCGGGAACTCCGCACACATCCGGCCCACCAGATCGGTGTATTCACCCGCTCCCGCCGCGGTCCGGTGCAGCAGGATCACCACCTCCTCGGTATAGCGCTCGACATAGCAGCGCGTCCCCGGCACCGGATGAAAACCGAACCGGCCGTGGAACTGATCCTGGCCGTCCCTGGTTCCCGACGTGCCGATCATGATCTTGGCTCCGAGATAGTGCGCGGCACCGATCGCGACCGCGTTCAGATATGCGCCCAGCCCCAGTTTCCGGGCTCGATGCTCCACCACCAGCCGGCTGTGCTCGAAGGTCTCCTCGACCCCCGCGCCTTCGGCGGCCAGCAGTTGTTCGTACTGCTGTTCACCCAGATATGCCCGGGACTGGAACAGCTCACCGGTCGCCGGGGTCGACAGCCGGATGTAGCCCAGCACCGGGCCGTCCGGATGTCGCCGGGCGACGAAATGCCAGGCACCGTAATCCAATTCCTGATCGTCGACATGGGCGCCGGCGGCGTCGCGGAAGCCCGGCCGCCGGCCGTTGTCGTACAGGATTCGAGCCCGCAGCTCCTGTAACCGCCGCACCTGACCGGTGGGGTCGGCCCCGCTGCGGGGTGCTTGGAACGCCGAAACATGCCACTGCACATCAGGATTGCGGTTCCGGATATCGCGTCCGTCGATGGACATGCGAGATCCGCCAGATACCGACACGTGCATGGGTCCTTTCCGGGAATTCGTTTGCTGAGTGTGCTGTGCGTAGATGCGGACGAGCGGAGTGCGTCAACGTCTGAGCGAATTCAAGCAGGAAGAACACGTTTTTCTCGCGCGGTGAGAGGCCAACGAGTTGTGTTGCTAGATAGTAGCTGTGTGATGGAGCAAATGACCAACTGGACAAATCGCCGTGGTGTGTCCGAGGCGAAGTCGACCGCGTACAACGCGATGAGCGACGAGTCGGCAGGCGCTCACCGGCGGTGATCTACACGCGGGGGAGCGCCCTGGGCGCGGCGGCCGGGCGGTTCGGGAAGTGCTGTGCAGGGCCGGGATTCACCGACCCGAGTGGCGCGACTATCTACGCTGGGACGGCACCGGCGCGGCTGGTATCGAGCCAGCCGAGGGCCGCCGCGGTGAGCGCGGTGACGCCGTGGGCGATCGTGGGCTCGGCAAGCGGTGCGAAATATGGCGAGTGGTTCATCGGGATGTCCTGGTCGACCGTGCCCTTGTCCTGTGCCGCCGCGACTTTCGCCGGGTCCGCACCGCCGAAGAACCAGAAGGACAGCGGTGCTCCGGCGGCGTCGGCAAGGATGCTGACGTCCTCGCTGGCCGGGAAGGCGCCCATTTCCAGGACCTGCTCGGCGCCGAGGGCGGCCCGCAGCGCGGCGCGCGTCTTGTCCAGTGCGACAGGTTCGTTGATGGTGACGGGCAGCCGGGTCAGCGCCTCGATCGTCGGCGCGCGGTCCGCGCCCGCGGCTTCGGCCTCTGCGTACACGATCCGCCGTATCGCCTCGAGCACCTTGGCGCGCAGTTCGGGGGAGTAGGTCCGAATGCTGAGGCCGAGTTCGGCCTGATCGGCGATGATGTTCTCCTTGGTGCCCGCGTGCAGTGTGCCGACGGTGACGACGGCCTGGTCCGACGCGGCGACCTCGCGGGACACGATGGTCTGCAGGCGCATGACGGTCGCGGCGGCCATCACGATCGGATCGACCGTCGTCTCGGGGCGTGAGCTGTGCCCGCCGCGGCCGTGCAGGGTGATCCGTAAGCTGTCGTTCGCGGAGAGTATCGCGCCCGGGCGTGTCGCCACGGTGCCCACCGCGATCGGCAGGACATGCTGGGCCAGCACGATTTCCGGCTTCCCGAAGCGTTCGAACAATCCGTCGTCGACCATGGCCTGCGCGCCGAGGCCGATCTCCTCACCGGGCTGGAAGACCCCGAGCACGGTGCCGGACCAGTAATCCCGATCGGCCGCCAGCGTGTCGAGCGTGCCGAGCAGGCAGGTGACGTGCATATCGTGGCCGCAGGCGTGCATGGTCGGCCGGCCGCTGTCCGGATCGGTGGCGGTCGAGGCGTAGGGCAGTTCGGTCTGCTCGCGCAGCGGCAGCGCGTCCATATCCGCGCGCAGCATGATCAGCGGGCCGGGACCGTTCGCCAGGCGGGCGACCACACCCGTCCCGCCGACTCCTTCCGTCACCTCATAGCCGAGGGCCTTCGCACGCCGGGCGACGATCGCCGCGGTGCGGTGCTCGGCGAAGGACAATTCCGGATGTGCGTGCAGGTCTCGGTACAGCTCCGCGAGTTCGGCGGTAATGCTGGCGACACGACTGTTGATCGACGGCACAGCGCCTATGATCCACGCCTCGGCGCCACTCATGGCGATTTCCCCGTTTTCGTTCCTTCTGGAAGAAGCGCGGGCACCGCGATCGAAGCTGTCACGCACGACATTTCGGGCATGCGCGACAAAGGTTTGACCGGCGGCAATGGATATCGCGAGAGCCGAATCCCTTCCACATGAAACCCTTCGGTCCGGGTAGGTAGCGGACTAGCCTGTGCGGGTGGGCATGTGGTCGGTCGATCGATTGAAGTGGTGATTGGATTGGACAGGGTTATCCCGCTGGATCAGCCGCATACCTCGCGTATCTATGACTACTTCCTCGGCGGCAAGGACAACTACGAGGCCGATCGCAAGGCCGCACAGGAGATCTTGAAGGCGTGGCCCGATATTCGGACCGCGGCGCGGGTGAATCGGCAGTTCATGCAGCGCAGTACGCGGTTCCTGGCCGAGGCCGGGATCAGGCAGTTCCTCGATATCGGGACCGGGATTCCGACCGAGCCGAATCTGCATCAGATCGCCCAGCGGGCCGCCCCCGATGCGCGGGTGGTGTACGTGGACAACGATCCGGTGGTGCTGGCGCACGCCCGGGCCTTGATGCCCGGCGGGACGTCGGGGACGACAACCTATATCCAGGGTGACGTGACCGATCCACTCGCGATCCTGGCGGCCCCGGAGTTGGGTGAGGTGCTGGATCTCTCCGAGCCGGTCGCATTGAGCATGATCGCGCTACTGCATTTCGTGGAGGCCAGCATCCCGGCAATCGTGTCGGCGTTCCTGAGCGCTCTGGCTCCCGGTTCGTTCCTGGTGATCTGCACGATCACCGCTGACTTCGCCCCGGAGCAGGTGGTCGCCGCGCAGGATGTGTACCGGGTGCGGAAGTTGCCGGCGCAGGTGCGCACCCGTGATGAGGTGACCGGGTGGTTCTCGGGTTTGGAGTTGGTCGAGCCGGGTGTGGTGCCGCCGCATCGGTGGGGTTTGGCGGAGACGACGGAGATCTCCGCGTCCTTCGATGCCAAGGTGTCCTGCTACTGCGGTGTGGGCCGTAAACCCTGATCAGGGTCACGGCGGCCACTGGGACAGCGATATGGTGAGAGTCCCCGATAGATCCTGGTAGCCGATGATCGATCCCGAGCCGTTCGACACGCAGCGTGACCACGTGGCCTCGTCACTGCTCGCTGAGCTCGAGTCGGCGGGGTTCGAGCAGGTCGAGGAAATCGGGCGGGGTGGGTTCGGGGTCGTGTATCGCTGCGGCCGGCCTGCCCTGGACCGGACGGTTGCGGTCAAGGTGCTCACCGCCGATCTCGACGCCGAGAACCGGGAGCGATTCCTCCGGGAACAGCGTGCGATGGGACGACTGACCGGCCACCCCAATGTGTTCGATGCGCTGGAGGTCGGGACCACCACCGGCGGACGTCCGTACATCGTCATGCAGTACCGCGCCCAGGGCTCACTCGACGCGAGAATCCGGACCATCGGACCGCTTCCCGTGGAAGACATTCTCCGACTGGGTGTTCGGTTAGCCGCTGCGCTCGAAACCGTCCACCGTCTCGGCGTGCTGCACCGCGCCATCAAGCCCGGCAATATTCTGCGCACCGATTACGGCGATGGCGGCTTATGCGGCAGGCTTTCTCGCCTACAGTGGCGGGCAGATTCCGCGCGCCCGCGCCCTGCTGACCTATGCGGTGGCGGAATTCGGCCGGCAGCAGCGAGTCGCCTCGTTGGTCGGGGCGCTGATCATTCTGGGCCTGTGCCACGCGCTGTCCGGGGCCACCGACCAGGCACGCGATTGCTACACAAAGGTTTTGGAGATCACCGAATCGCGAGGCGAATCGGTGGGCCGATCCTATGCGCAATGGTCCATGGCGGTACTGCAGTGGCACAGCGGTGAATCAGGCCGGGCCACGGAACTTTTGGGTGAAGCGCTCACCCGCCCGGCCCGGCTGATGGACGATCCGGTCGGCACCGCCATGTGTCTGGAGGCCCTGGCCTGGATCGCCTGCGACACCGGCGATCCGGAGCGTGCCGCGGTGCTCATGGGTGCCGCGACCGCGCGGGGCGCCGCGGCGAGCAGCCGGCCGATCTCGCTGCCGAATCTGATGGCCAGTCATGTCGAGTGCGTCCGGGTTGCCGAATCGGCGCTGGGTACAGCGGGATTCGCGGCCGCGAGCCAGGCCGGCGAAGACATGTCGAGCGCGGACGCCGTGGTCTACGCGCTCGGCGAGTGACGCAGCCGGCGTCTGCCGCGTGGTCGCTGGTAGCCCTCAGGTCACGAAGATCGAATACGATCGCGTCGCAGTGAGATTCGGTTTCAGGGAAGTATGGGTAGTGCGTTGATGAGCGTTCGTAAGGTCATTGCGGGAGTCCAGATCGAGTTGGTCCGGAAGGTAGTGAATGTCCTGACAGTGCCGCAGCGGTTGCCACTGCCGTGGGGTCCGACGCTGCGTGAGCGGGTCGAGGGTAAGACGGTGCTCATCACCGGAGCGTCCAGCGGTATCGGCCGCGCACTGGCGCTGCGGATTGCGGACGAGGGCGCGACCGTCATCGTGACGGCCCGCCGCACAAGCGAATTGGATCAGCTGGTCGCCGAGATCGGCGAGCGGGGCGGGCGGGCGTTCGCGCTCACCTCGGATCTGTCCACCGCCGAGGGCATCGACAAGCTCGCCGATCAGGTGCTCGTCGAGTTCGGTGCGCCCGATATCCTGGTCAACAATGCGGGCCGTTCCATCTGGCGTTCGATCGCCAGTTCCGAACACCGCCTGCACGATTTCGAACGCACCATGCGGATCAACTACTTCGGTCCGGTCGGGCTGATGCTGCGGTTCCTGCCGGAGATGCGCCGCCGTGGTTCCGGGCATATCGTGTCGAGTTCCTCGCTGGGCGTGATCACCGATGTGCCCCGGTTCTCCTCCTACCTCGGCTCCAAGGCCGCACTGGAGGCGGTCATGCGGGTGGCGGCGGTCGAATGCCTTTCCGATGGAATCTCTTTCACGGATGTGCGGCTGCCGCTGGTCGCCACCGATATGAGCGCCTCGCTGGGCTGGAGCGGCTACAAGACGCTGTCGGCCGAGGCCGCGGTGGATATGCTGTCCGACGCCATCGTGCGCCGTCCCGCCCATCTGGAGAACCTGCACGGCGCGCTGTCGCTGTGGTTCAACCTGCTGCTGCCCGGTGTGGCTCGTCGCGGGCTGAGCGAACTGCACCGCAGGATGCCCGATCCGGGTCTCGCGAAAGCGCCTGCGCCGCAGGTGGAACCGGTCGTCGCCGATGCCGTGATCGTGCCCGCGCACAACTGAGCTCCCGCACACGACTGAGCTCCCACATGAGAAACGGCCGGTCCATCACAGGTTCGTGATGGACCGGCCGGTCTTCGCGATGTGCGCGCCTCACCGCGAATGCGGTTGCCGCGTCATCGGTTTCGGCTCAGGAGGACGATCCGGTGCCCGCCAGCAGGCCGGACAGCAGCCCGCCGGCGCTGCCGCTGCCCAGACTCGAGGATCCGGTCGAAACCTGCAGGTTCCAGGTGCCGCAGCCGGTGGTGAAGAACGCGATATCGGTCGACTGGATGGTGACGCTCGCCGAGCCGTTCACCGCCCCGCCGGTCTGCAGCACCGCGGTGGCGCTGGGGGTGAGCGCCGACAGTCGCGCCCAGGCGCAGGTGGTGAGAGCGGTGGTGGTGGTGTAGGTGCCCGCCTGGATATCGGTGCCGACATTGAAGATGGAGTCGGTGCTCATGCTGGTACCGGCCGCGCTCGCGGTACCGGTCGAGCTCAATACGGCGGTAGCGGCGAGAGCGAGCCCGCTGACCCAGAGTGACTTGCGCATATAGGGGGTCCTCAATCATCTGAAACGAATGTGTTTCGGAGGCTAGTGCGCGTGGGTTCGTTCTGTATGCATATCCAGGAACCTCACAGGAAGCGGCGGCGTAGCGGGCGGATGGCCACCGTCGACCATCCGCGCCGGACTTCCTAACCCGCTTGTGCGTAGCGTGCCGGTGCCGCGCTCGCGCCGGCTGCTTCCAGCGCCGCGCGCTGTGCCGCGCCCGCGAGGAGCGGGAGCCGGGTGTCGGCCACCGAGGTCGGAATGCTGCCGAGGTGGTTGGTGACGAAGGCGACGGAGAGCCCGAGGGCGGGGATGGCGAGCGCGCCGGAACCACCCAGGCCGAAGTGGCCGAAGGCGCGGCGGGTGAGGCGGGTGCCGACGATCGCGCGGTGGTAGCCGCGGGCGAATTGTGGTGCGGCGCCGAGGACATAGTCGTAGCGGCTGTTCGCGGGCATATGGGCAATGGCCGCCGCGGTTTCGGAGCGCAGCAGGCGGCGCTGGCCCAGTTGGCCGTCATTGGCCAGGGCGCCATACATCTTGCCGAGCGCACGGGCGGTGAAGGTGCCGTTCCAGCCGGGCATCATGGCGTCGTACGGGCGCTGTCCGGTGGTCATATCGGCCCAGCCGTCATAGACCGCGCTGCGGGCGGAGCGGACCTGCCGGACGCCGGCGAAGGGCGCGATGAGGGTATCGATCGGTATGCGGGCGACGCCGAGGCGCGGACCCAGCGTGGCGATGCGGTGACGCTGATCTTCGGGGACGCCGAACCAGAAGTCATTGTCGCCGAGGGGTTCTGCCACTTCGCCGCGCAGCACATCGCGGAAGTCGCGACCGGTGGCGCGCTGAGCGATCTCGGCGATGAGGGTGCCGAAGGTGATGGCGTGATAGCCGGAGGCGCGCAGGCGCAGGGGATCCGGTGCGGCGGTGGCGATGGCCGCTGCCACCAGGTCGTGGTCGAGCAGCTGGTGCGCATCGGGTAGCAGATCGCGAATGCGCTGCAGTCCGGCGCGATGGCTGAGCACATCGCGAATCGTGATGTCGGCCTTACCGTTTGCGGCGAACTCCGGCCAGTAGGTCGCGACCGGAGCATCCAATTCCAGTACGCCACTGTCGATCAGGCGGTTCGCGACAGTCGCGGCGACACCCTTGCCCGTGGAGTACGACAGTGCGATGGTGTCGGCCTGCCAGCGCCGATCCGGTGCCGCCCACCCCGACCAGATATCCAGCACCGGCTCACCGTGCAGATACACCGACAGCCCCCCGCCGCCCTGCCGTTTCCGGCGGAACATATGGAAGAACTTCGCCGCGACCGTCGTGAACCGGTCATCGATCACCATCGACGCGTGTGCAGCCGCCATAGTCAGACTCCTTTGTCTGTCGCGCTCACAGCAAAGTCGGTGCTAACAACTGCAAGCATCTTGCTAACTCACTGTAACCGCGCCCATTCGACGCAGGCAATGGGTCGCCCCCGACTGGCGGCTGCTGCCTACCGCCGCACGTCCGCCTGCGGTACCGGCCGATCGCAGACGCGCCAACTGTCGGCCTTCGCCAGAGTGAACAGGTACCGATCGCCCTTCTTATCGGGTTCGGTGGTGTAGCGAATGAACGCTGTCAGTGATCCCCTCGGCGGCATGAGTGTGACTGATACAACACCCCAGAGCATGCCCGATCCCCGTCGCTCGAGATCGCGACGGGCCTGTTCGGCGAAAACCTCAGCCGGTATCTGCTCGAGCTCGGATCGCAATGCGCCACAACTGCTTTCCAGCGCCAGCGCATGATCGCCGCGGTTGTGCGCGGCAATCAGCGCGGCGACCACCGCTTCGACGTCGAGCTGCTCGCCCTCCCCGGCCGTATTGCTGCTGTCCCCCACCGATGCCTCTCCCGAATAGCCCATGTCACCGAAGTGGTGGTGGCGACCGCACTGTCGCGGTAGACCACTATGGTCGACTATTCCAGCGCTGCAATCGGTTACCGAATCGGTGCCCGGCGACCCGGCCGCGCCGCGATCCGGGCGCGAATGAGCCCTGCGACACGCAGCGCGGTGCGGGCCGAGCGGCGGGGCGTTCCCGCCGCCGGATCAGGGACGTACGACGGTGACCAGGTTGATCAATGATTGCTGTTGGACGCCGTCGGCGAGGGGCCGGCCGAGTTCCTGGAGGTAGTCGGTGAGGTAGACGCGTTCGCCGGTCCAGCCGCGGGCGCCGAACCATGCGGTGGCTTCGCTGCGGGGCTCGTTGTAGATCAGGCGCACCCAGTCCGAGCCGCCGTCGCTGTCGGCCATGGCGGTGGCGGCCGCTTCGGGCAGCGGATCCATCTGCTCGATCGCGATCCGGCTGCCGGGGGCGCTGAGTGCGTCGATGGCGTCGAACAGCTGGTCCTGTGCGGCCGGGGGCAGGTAGATCAGCAGGCCCTCGACCAGCCAGGCGCTGGGCAGGGATGGGTCGAAGCCGTTCTCGCACAGGGCGTTCGGCCAGTCTTCGCGCAGGTCCACCGGCACCTCATGGCGCTGTGCGCGCGGCTTGTGGCCCGCCTCGGTGAGAGTTTCGCGTTTGAATTCCAGTACCTGTGGGCGGTCCAGTTCGTAGACCACGGTCCCGTCGGGCCACGGCAGGCGGTATGCGCGGGCGTCCAGGCCGGCGGCCAGGATCACCACCTGCCGGATGCCGGTGGCCGCGGCGGCGTTCAGGAAATCGTCGAAGTAGCGGGTGCGGGCGATTTGATGCTGCTGGAACTGCATCCCGAAGTCGGGGGTCAGCAGTGGATGGCCGGGCACACGGCCCTCGAGCAGGTCGACCCACTCCGGGCCGGCCGCCCGCACGAAGATCTCGGCGAGCGGGTCGTGCGCCGGTGCATCGGCCGCCCGGCCGGCCAGTGCGCGGGCCGCCGCGACGAACAATGCCGTGGATCCGACACCGGTATTGATATCCCAGGAATCTCCATCGGTTCGCATGCTCGCCAACGTACCGATTGCGGCGCGCACGGGCATTCCAGCGCACCGGGACCGCGAGAATCCTCCACGAATCAACCGCCGCAGCGGTTTTCGCCTCCTGAAATCAGGGTTGAACCTCGGTCGGCGCCACGCGCAGGCCCGCGAGCGTCACCGCGAGCAGTCGTTCCGCCGCCTCGGGCGTGGTTTCGCAGGCCACGCCGATCCCGTGGCCGAACCGGAGCACATCCCGGGGTTCGATATCCCGGCGGATCGCGCCCGCGTCCTGCGCGGCCTGTAGTACGGCGGACGCTGCCCCGGTGATCGCCGTCCGGCACAGCATGAAGGTCGGTGTGTTGTGGTCCATACCGGCCTTCAGGGTGGTGGCGAGGACGCGATTGGCCATCACCCACCCCACCTGTTCCCGTAGCCAGATCTCGAATGCCTTGTCGGCCGTGTGCTTTTCGAGCAGCTCGTGGGCGCGCGCGCTCAGCTGCTCGATGCTGGAGCGGTAGACGGCCTCGATCAGCACTTCCCGATTCGGAAAGTGCCGGTACAGCGTGCCGATGCCGACGCCCGTGCGGCGCGCGATCTCTTCCAGCGGTGCGTCGGGACCCAGCTCGGCGAATGCCTCCTGAGCGGCCGACACGATCCGCTCATAGTTGCGCCGCGCATCGGCGCGCATCGGCTTTCCCGTCGGCGGTGCTTCCACGGACCCTCCAGTAGAAAACGGATGAACCCTCCGGATAGACTTGCGGAAGTGGAGGATCCCTCCATATGATAGCTCTATAGAAACGGAGGCATCCTCCGTTTTGATTTCATTCGATGGAGCGTTCCTTGCCGACCACACTTTCTTCGAACAATGCTGTCGCGGACACCGTTGTCTCCACACCCCCCGAATCAAGCCGATTTCGATCGAACATTGTGCTGGCCACGCTGCTGACCTGCCAATTGATGATCGTCCTGGACGTCACGGTGATGAATGTGGCGCTGCCGCGCATTCAAGCCGATCTGCATTTCACCGCCACCAGCCTGTCCTGGGTCATGAACGCCTACACGCTGGTTTTCGGCGGACTGCTGCTGCTCGGCGGGCGCGCCGGCGATCTGTTCGGCCGCCGCAATCTCTTCATCGCCGGCGCCACCTTGTTCACCGTGGCCTCGCTCGCGGGCGGTCTCGCGCCGTCGGCGACCTGGCTGCTCATCGCACGTGTGGTGCAGGGCATCGGCGCGGCGATGGCCGGGCCCAGCACGCTCGCACTGCTGACCACCACCTTCCGTGAACCCAAAGCCCGAATCCGTGTACTGGCGCTGTTCTCCGGAATGTCCAGTGCCGGTTTCGCTATCGGCCTCATTGTCGGCGGCCTGCTGACCGAATGGCTGAGCTGGCGATCGGTGCTGTTCATCAATGTGCCCTTCGGGCTGGCGGTGGTGGCATTGGCGCTGCGCTATCTGCCCAGGGCCGAGCGGCAATCCGCGCATCTGGATCTGCCCGGCGCGATCACCGCAACCACCGGTGTGGCCGCACTGGTCTACGGCTTCATCAGCGCCGCGTCGGACGGCTGGGGCACTGCGACAACCGATATCTCCCTCGCGGCCGGCGCCATCCTGATCGCCGTCTTCCTCGTCATCGAATCGCGCACGGCCCAACCGCTACTGCCCCTGCGCTTGTTCGCCGACCGCAATCGCGCCGCTGCCTACGCGAGCATGTTCCTGGCGCCCATGGCAGGCATGTCGATGTTCTTCTTCCTCACCCAGTTCCTGCAGGATGTCCTCGGATTGAGCGCTCTGGCAACAGGTTTCGCCTTCCTGCCCACCGCCCTGCTGATGTTCACCATGATCCGCACCATTCCGCGCCTACTCCCGCGCTTCGGCCCGAAGCCCCTGGCCATGACCGGCACCGCATCGATGGTCGCCGGACTCGTACTGCTGACTCAATTGACGGCCGACAGCGGCTATTTCCCACTGCTGTTCGTGGCCATGCTCCTGATGGGTTTCGGTCTCGGCCTGGCGGTTTCGCCCCTCAATGTGATCATCATGTCGAACGTCGAACCCCACGACGCCGGGGCCGCCGGCGGCGCACTGCAAACCCTTCAGCAAACCGGCGCCTCCCTGGGCCTGGCCATCCTGGTCACCATCTTCGGCACCGCATCCCGCAGCGCCGGCGGCTCGGCCCAGCACGCCCTGGTCACCGGCATCACCACCGCCTTCACCGCGGCCGCAGCCATCGCAACCCTGACCTTCGCTGTCGCCCTGACCTTCCGAAACGCCCGCTCCGCCAGCTGAATACGCGCACGCTCCATCCGCCTGGCCGGCACCGGCCGGGCGGATGGCCTGTACCGGGAGCTCAGGCGCGAGCTCTGTCCCGGGCGCGGTCGCGCTGTTCCTCGAAGCGGGGGATCCTCACGTGCTGTATATCGTCGAGGAAACGGGATAGGCGTTCGCGGGCTTGTTCGCCGCGGGCGGTGAAGTCGTTGCGACCGAAGATGTTCCATTGGCGGACCACGGGCATGAGGACGTCTTCGAGGTGCTGGCGCAGGTCGTAGACGCCGTGTTCGGCCATCAGGACGCCGTTGCGGCGGAAGTTCGGCATGCCCGCGCCGGGCATCTGGAAGTTCTCGACAATGGTGTCGATGGCTTCCACGGCTTGGTCCGGGACCAGATCCAGGGCCGCGCACCAGGGAATGTCGGTGTTCGTTAGAGGCAAAAGTCCCGACGGGCGGAACCTTGATGTAGCTCACACGGGGAGATTGGGCAACGGTCCGGGAGTCGAGGGGTCGACTCCCGGACCGTTTCGTGTTCCGGCCACCGGCGCTGTGTATCAGCGTCCCGCTGGGCACCATCGGATCGTGCGCCATCATCGCAAGCAGTCTGCGTTGCCGCGACGACCAGCGCATTCCCCGATATCTGCACGCTTGCGGTGCGCCGCACCGTGCCCGGAGCAGACCGGGCGGCGATCGCCATTGCTGGTGAATCTCTGCCGGTCACAAGAAGTCTCACGGACGTGGGGGCCGACGTCGAACCGAGGGGAGTGGATGGCACGGCGCGTCGGTGGGTTGGCACAAACGGGACACGGGCTATTCGAGGATCTGCGCCTCCCGCTGCGCCCGCGGCGCACCTTTGGTTCCCGCACCGCTCACCACTGCAGCCTTCCGTCCGCACCTTTGACACCGGATTGAGCTGCGCGAGGCTGGTCGAGGCCGCATCATCAATATCGGCACCTGGGGCACCACCGCCGGAGTGATGCCCCAAGTTCACCGCCTACCACGCCTCCAAGGCCGCGCTCTCGGCCTTCGGCCGCAGCCTCGGCGCCGAATGCCACGGCACCGGAATCGCGGTCACCACAATCGGATTCCCGCTGGTGCGCACTCCCATGATCAGCCCCACCGGCGACTCCGACCCCCAATCCACGCTGACTCCCGAGCAGGCCGCGCAGTGGGTACTCACCGCGATCCGCGATCGCCCGGTCGAGCTGTACCCCACCTACGCCGCCGCGCTGCGCCTGGTCTCCACCGTTTCACCGCGCCTGGCCGACGCTTTGATCCGTGCCGCCGGTATCTGAACCCCGCTCAGCCCAACGGCTTTCGAGAAAGATCGCGTCCGATGATCTCCTTCATGATCTCGGTCGTGCCCGCGTAGATCGTTTGCACGCGGGTATCGGTGTACGCGCGGCCCACCGGATACTCCGACATGTACCCGTACCCGCCGTGCAGTTGCAGACAGCGATCGACGACCCGCTTCTGCAGTTCACTGGTGTACCACTTGCCCTTTGCCGCGTCGACGGGCGTCAGCGTGCCCGCGTTGTAGGCGCGCACCGACTTGTCGACGTAGGCTTCGACGATATCCAGTTCGGTGGCCATCTCGGCGAGTTCGAAGCGCACATGCTGGTTATCGCCGATGGGTTTGCCGAATGCCGTTCGGGTGAAGCAGTATTCGCGCGTCACCTCGAAGATCGCCCGGGACAGTGCAATGGCCCCGGCGCTGATCCCGAGTCGTTCCCGGGGCAGATGGCTCATCAGATTCTGCAGTCCGCGTCCGACACCGCCGAGCACATTGGCGCTCGGCACCCGCACATTGTCGAAGAACAGTTCGGCGGTGTCCTGGCCCGGCAGTCCGATCTTCGCGAGCTTGCGACCCCGCTCGAAGCCGGGCATATCCCGCTCGACGACAAAGAGCGTGAAGGCCCCGGTACCGCCGGCCGGATCGGTGCGGGCCGCCACGATCACCACATCGGCCATGATACCGCTCGAGATGAATGTCTTCTGCCCGTGGAGGATCCAGTCCTCACCGTCCTGTCGCGCCTCGGTCCGGATCCCCTGCAGATCGCTGCCCGCCCCCGGTTCGGTCATGGCCAGCGCGCCGATGATCTCGCCGGTGGCGAAGCCCGGCAGCCAGCGCTGCTGCTGCTCCTCGGTGGTCAGATCGAGCAGATAGTGCAGCACCAGATCGTCCTGCAGCGCCAGCGTCAGCGCGAAGGACAGTGCGTGCGCACGAGAGACCTCCTCGCACACGACCATTCGATAGCGGTAGTCTAGTTCGCCTGCGCCGCCGTACTGTTCGGGAATCTGCAAGGCGTAGATCCCCGCTTTCGCGGCCGCCGTGAAGGCGGTCCGATCGATCCAGCGTTCCTCGTCCCAGCGCTCGCGGTGCGGAATCACCTCGCGAATCAGGAACTCGCGCACCGTCTGCCGATAGAGTTCGTGGTCCTCGGTGTAGAAGTCGCGGTCCATGGCTCAGAGCCGTTCGATAATGGTGACATTGGCCTGACCGCCGCCCTCGCACATGGTCTGCAACCCGTAGCGGCCGCCGGTGCGCTCGAGTTCGTGCAGCAGGGTGATCATGAGCCGGGTGCCCGACGCACCGAGCGGATGCCCGAGGGCGATGGCGCCGCCGTTCACATTGACCTTCGCCGGATCGGCCTTCAGCTCGTGCGACCACGCCAGGACCACCGAGGCGAAGGCCTCATTGATCTCGGTGAGGTCGATATCGGCCATGGTCAGACCGGTCTTGGCGAGCGCGCGCCGGGTTGCGGGAATCGGTGCGGTCAAAAGGTTCACCGGATCGGCGCCAAGTACCGACAGGTGATGGATGCGGGCGCGCGGGGTGAACCCGTGTGCCTCGACCGCCGCCTCGGACGCGATCAGCACGGCCGAGGACGCATCGGAGATCTGGCTGCAGACCGCCGCGGTGACCCGTCCGCCGGGGACCAGTGCCGGCAGCGAGGCCATCTTTTCCAGCGTGGTGTCAGGGCGCGGCCCCTCGTCCCGGGTCACCCCGTCGAATGCGGAGATCTCGCGATCGAACCGCCCCTCGTCGCGGGCCCGAACGGCGCGCGTATGACTCTCCAGAGCGAAGCGCTCCATATCCTCCCGCGAGATATCCCACTGTTCGGCAATCGTTTCCGCACTGCGGAATTGGGAGACTTCGGCAGTGCCGTAGCGTGCTGCCCACCCCTTGGACCCGGTCCACGGATCGGTCGCGCCGAAGGGCTCGCCCGCGGTGAACGAACTGAGGATCGGGTACTGAGTCATCTTCTGCACACCACCGGCGATGATCAGATCACAGGTCCCGCTCATCACGGCCTGCGCCGCGAAATGCACTGCCTGCTGCGAGGATCCGCACTGCCGATCGATGGTGACACCGGGAACGGTCTCCGGCAGCCCGGCCGCGAGCGCGGCGGTGCGCGCGATATCGCCCGCCTGTGAACCGATCGCGTCCAGGCACCCGTAGATCACATCGTCGATGGCGGCCGGATCGAAGTCGCCGCGCTCGACCAGCTCACGAATGACATGGGCGCCGAGATCGGCCGGATGGGTGTCGGTGAAGCCGCCCTTGCGGCGGCCGACCGGCGTGCGAACGGCGTCGACGATATAGGCCTCGGGCATGGATTTCCTCCGGTGATGGTGTGCGGTGGTGGAGTTCAGGGCGCGGACAGGCCGGCGCGAATGAACGACTGTGCGGTGCTGATCAGCAGATCGATGGATTGTGCTGTGGCATGCCACCATTCGGGCGCCCAGTTCAAGGCGCCGATGATCAGCATGCGGGCCGAGCGTGGATCGATATCGGTGCGGATCGAGCCGTCGGACTGACCCTCGCTGATGAGCGCGCGCCAAATGGCGTGGTACTGCGCGCTTTCCCGGCCGACCTGCGTGCGCACATCGGCGGGCAGCTGCCCGGCATTGCGGGTGACGGCGGTGGCGAAGTCGGAGAGTTCCAGCTCGACTCGCAGATGCGCGTCGACGGCGGTGCAGACCCGGTCCAGGGCCGCGGTACCGGGTGGCAGGGCATCGAGCGCCTCGGTGACGTGCCGCCGCAGCCATTGCTGCCCGACGATCATCACCTCGGCGACCAGGGCCTCCCGCGAATCGAAGTAGTAGTACACGGCGGGTGCGCGCAACTGCGCGACCTCGGCGATATCGGTGAGTCGCGCTGCCGCATAACCCTTTTCGGTCAGCACAGCCGCGGCGGCCGCCAGAATGCGGTCGCGGCTGCCATTGCCCGGATTCCTCGCCGGCCTGGCCATCGCTACGGCATCGTGTATCCGCCGCTGACCGAGAACACCTGACCGGTGACCTGGCGCGCGGCACTGCCGGAGGACACCCAGAGCACCGAATTGGCGATGTCCTCGGCGGTGGTGAGCCGGCGCAGCGGAATGTCCTTGCGCAGGAACTCGATCTGCTTCTCGTTGAAGACCGCGTCCTGGCCGACCGCCCACAGGCTGCTCGGCCCGACCGCATCGGGCCCGTCGGGGATGACCAGGCCGGGGCATACGACATTGGAGCGAATGCCGTGGCGGCCGTGCTCGCGAGCGGTGGTGCGCGCCAGGGCGATCAACCCGGCCTTGGTCGCACCGTAGATGCCCTGGCGGATCTGCCCGAAGGCGGCATCACTGGCAATGAAAACGATTGCGCCGGAGCCTGTCTCGCGCATGGCGGGAATCGCTGCCTGGGTGGCGGCAATGGCGGTGTAGAGATTGATCTCGATGGTGCGCTGCCATTTCGCGCGGTCGGTGTCCTCGGCAATGAAGCCGGGCACACTCCAGCCCGCATTGTTGACCAGCACATCGAGCCCGCCCCAGTGCTGTACCGCGCGATCGACCGCCTCCTGTGCGACGCCGTCGAGAGTGAGATCACCCGCGGTGACCTCGACGGCCGCGGCGCCCAGTTCCAGCGCCTCCGCCCGCACCTTCTCGGCCTGCGGCCCATCGATATCGCTGATCACTATGCGCGCGCCTTCGCGGGCGAAGCCGTGCACGATGCCCCGGCCGATATTGGAGCCGCCGCCGGTGACGAGCACGCGCGCGTTGTGCAGCTGAAGATCCATGCGGTCGTACCCCTTCGTTGTTGCCTGCGGCTTAATTTAATCTATATTCAATTCAATAAGCAAGGCTGGTATGTGACAGGGAGGTCCTATGACGGTGGAGCTGTCCGCGATTGCCGCGGCCGATCCGGTGGCGCGAGCCGCGGAGGTGGCCGGATTCCCGAACCTCGGGCCGGAGGATCGCTTCGGTGTCCGCCAGATCGGCCACGGTCCCGAGCGAATCGCCGTCGAGCAGCGTTTGCCCGCAGGAAGCGCGGGGGAGTTGCCGATCGGCTGGCTCGGTCCGCTCGCGGATTTTGTCACCGGGCGTGCGGTGCAATCGGCGCTCGTCCCCGATGTCGGAATTCGTACGCTGTCGCTGCATATGCAGGTCGGTGCAGGCGGATTGCGCGGTGGCCATCGCATTGTGGCCACCGGGGAGGTCGTCGAGATCGGTGCGCATTCGGTCCTGGCGAGCGGGCGGATCACCGATGAGGCGGGAACCCTGGTCGCGGAGGTGACCGGGCGATTCATTATCGTTCCCGGTTCCGTGCAGCCGGTTGTCGGCGCCGGATCGGAACTGACTGTGCCCGAGACGGATTCGCTCGCCGTGCGGTTGGGTGCGGAGCCCGCCGCCGGCGGCCCGGGGGAAACCCGATTCGTGCTGCGGCCCGCGGGGTGGATGGCCAACCCGTACGGCATTCTGCACGGCGGTATTCCGGTCGCCTTGGCCGGACTCGCGCTGGCGGAGGCCGCGGGCGCGGCGGCCGGTCCGGTGCGGACGCTCGGAGTGGATATCACCTTCCATCGCCCCGGTCTGCTCGGCAATGTGCCGGTGACGGCGGATGCCGTCGTCGAACGCGCCGGACAGCGGATCGTGGCCGCGAACGCGACTGTCTACCAGGGCAGTTCACAACAGCCGATTGCCAGAGCGGCATGCACGATGCTGCGAACAGGAGTGTGAGCCATGGGTGTCGTAGCCGAGGGCGGACCGCTCGAGACCATCGAATACACCGTGGCCGACGGCATCGCCACCATCTGCCTGAACCGTCCGGCGGCGCGCAATGCGATGGACCTGCAGCTCGCCGAAGAGCTGCTGATCGTCGCCCGGCGCTGCGCCGCCGACCGCGATATTCGCGCGGTCCTGATCAAGGGCAATGGACCGGCGCTGACCGTCGGCGGCGATATTCGCTACTTCACCGAATGCGCGCAGCCCTATGGAGATCTGTTCCGGCGCATGACCGGTCCGCTCCACGAGGCCTTCCGCATTCTGAGCAGGCTGGACCCGCCGATTGTCACCGCCGCCCACGGTTCGGTGGCCGGTGGTGGACTCGGCCTGGTGTATATCGCCGACTTCGTGCTCGCGGCCGAGCGCACCAAGTTCGCCACCGGGTACGCCGCGATCGGGATCTCCGGTGACGGCGGTGGAACCTGGTTCCTGCCGCGTCTGGTCGGTCCGCGCCGCGCCGCCGAAATGTATTTGCTGAACAAGGTTCTCGATGCGCGCGAGGCCGTTGAATGGGGGCTCATCACGGAGGTGGTACCACACGATGAACTCACGCATCGCGCCGAAGACCTGGCTCGTGAACTTGCCGCCGGGCCGACGAAGGCCTTCGGTCAAATGCGCGCGTTGCTACGGGCGTCCTGGGACAACACCCTCTCCGAACAGCTCGTCGAAGAGTCCGAAGCGCTTGCCGCAACCGGCAATTCGGCCGACGCCACGCACGCGATCGAATCCTTCGCGGCCAAGCGCAGCCCCACATTCGAGGGCCGCTGAGCGGCACCGTTTCGAGCGACCTGCAAGCAGTCGCTAGCGGCCCGGGCTGAGCCCATTGCGGACGATATCCTGCGCGGTCCGCACCACGGTATCGAGCGATCCGCGCTCGGGCGTCCACCATTCGGCCGCCCAATTCAGCGCGCCGAGAACGAGCATGCGGGCAATGACCGGATCGAGCCCGGACCGCAATTCGCCGGCGGCCACGGCGTCATCGAACAGGGCGCGCCACATCTTGCCGTACTTGGCCTCCTCCTCCAGCTGCCGCACCCGAATCTTCTCGGGAACCTGACCGGCATTGCGAATGGAAGCCGTGGTGTAGTCCGAGATCTCGAGCTCGTGCCGCATATGCGCCTCGACCGCGACCAGAATGCGGTCGATGGGCCGGACCTCGGCGGGCACCTCGGCCAGTACGCCGCCCACGTGGACATTCATATCGGCGATGCCCGCCCACATGACCTCCTCGACCAGATCGTCCTTGGAGGGGAAGTAGTAGTAGATCGCCGGAGCCTGCAGCTCGGCGATCTCCGCCACCTCCGACAGCCGGGTGCCGGCATATCCCTTGCGGCTCAGCACGTATGCGGCCGCGTCGAGAATGCGCTTCCGGGTGCGCACCGCCTTCGACTCGGCACCGGTCTCGATGCTGTCGTCGGTCGGTGCTGAAGCTGATTTCCTGGCCACGGGACGACTATAGGGCCAGGTCGGGCCCTGCTCGGACAGCGCGCCCCCCGGGCGTCCGGTGATGTGTCGTTGACCACTCACATCTTCTAATCTATATTAGATTCAAATTCAGGCAGGAGTGATGACGTGCAGGTTTTCGCCAACATCCAAGAGTTCGCCGCCGCCGAGGGGACATGTCTCGGGACCACCGAATGGCTCGACATCGATCAGGACCGCATCAACAGGTTCGCCGATGCGACGGGGGATCACCAGTGGATCCACACCGATCCGGCACAGGCCGCGGATGGACCGTTCAAGTCGACCATCGCGCACGGATTGCTGACGCTCTCGCTGCTGCCGGTGCTCAATCACGAGCTCTATCGGATCGAAAACCTCACGATGGCAGTCAATTACGGCTTCGACAAGGTGCGCTTCATCGCTCCGGTGCCGGTGGGCTCCCGGGTGCGCGGCACCACCACGATCGAATCGGTGACCGAGGTGCCCGGCGGTATCCAGGCGAAGTTCAGCACCACCATCGAGATCGAGGGCGCGGCCAAGCCCGCGTGTGTCGCCGAATCGATCGCCCGGTTCCTCGCATGACGGGCCTGCTCAGCGGGAAGACGGCCGTGGTGACCGGCGCGGCGGGTGGCATCGGACTCGCTGTCGCACAGCTGTTCCACGAGCACGGTGCGGCGGTGGTGCTGGCCGATATCCATGAGGCCGGTGCGCGATCCGCCGCCGAACTGGTCGGGGCTCGGGCCATCGGCGTGGGCTGCGATGTGACCGACGAGGATTCGGTCCAGCGCCTGGTGGATGAGGCCGTGCGCTGGTCGGGTCGCCTGGATGCCTTCGTGAACAATGCCGGGGTCACCCGCGACGCCTCGCTGCGGAAGATGACCGTGGCCGACTTCGATACCGTCATCGCCGTCCACCTGCGCGGCACCTGGCTGGGTGTGCGCGCTGCGTCGGCGGTCATGCGCGACGCCGGTGGCGGCTCGATCATCAATATGTCTTCGCTGTCCGGAAAGTCGGGCAATCCGGGGCAGACCAACTACAGCGCCGCCAAGGCCGGCATTGTCGGCATGACCAAGGCGAGCGCAAAAGAATTGGCGCACAAGGGGGTCCGGGTCAATGCGATCCAGCCCGGCCTGATTCGCACCGCCATGACCGAGGCCATGCAGCCCGAGATCTTCGCCGAGCGCGAGGCCGCGATTCCGATGAAGCGCGCCGGTGAGCCCCGCGAAGTCGCCGGCGCCGCACTGTATCTCGCCTCCGATCTGTCCAGCTATACGACCGGCGCGGTGCTCGAGGTGGGCGGGGGTCGATTGATGTGAGCGATATTGTGCTGACCGAGGTATCGGACGGGGTCGCCACCATTACCCTCAATCGGCCCGAGCAGATGAATGCCATCTCGGTCGAATTGGGTGCGCGACTGCATGCCGAGCTGCTGACGCTGGCCGCTGCCGGCGATGTGATCGTGATTCGTGGTAGCGGCGGAAACTTCTGTGTCGGTGGCGATTTCTGGGAACTAGAGCAATTGCGGGCGCAGGGCCGGGCAGCCATGGCGCCGCTGTTCACCAACTTCCGCGCGGCGTGCGATGCCATTGCCACTCTGCCCGTACCGGTGGTGTGTGCGGTCGAGGGTTACGCCATGGCAGGCGGATTCGAGCTCATGCAAGCCGCCGATATCGTCCTGATCCACGAGACCGCGGTGGTCGCGGATACCCATTCGCGCTTCGGCCAGATACCCGGTGGTGGCGGCAGTCAGCGCCTGCCCCGGCTGGTCGGCCGCCAGCGCGCGCTGGCGCACATCCTCACCGGTGACCGCCTCTCGGCCGATGAGGTGATGGCCTGGGGCCTGGCCTATCGCAAGCTGGCGGCCGCCGAATTCGATACCGCAGTCACAGCATTCGCCCGGCGGCTGGCCTCCAAGGATCGTGCGGCACTGGCGAAGATCAAGCATCTGGTCGGCACAGGTCTGAGCCTGCCGCTCACCGAAGGTCTCGATCTCGAATTCGACGCAGTGCTCGACCATCTTTCGGGTGCGACGGCAGGAGCCGGAATCGCCTCGTTCACCACGGATCGCGGGAGCAAATAATGCCCGAGCGGGTGCAAATAATCTCCGATCTGGTTCGGCTGGATATCGACGCCGACGGCATCGCCCGGTTGCTGCTCAACAGTCCGGAAACCTCCAACGGTATGGATGTGCCGTTCCTGCAGGCGCTGCATGCGGCGATTCTGCGGGTGCACGGTGAGCCCCGGGTGCGCGCGGTGGTGCTCTCCGGTGCGGGGCGGAACTTCTGTGCCGGCGGCAATATCAAGGTCTTTGCCTCCAAAGGTGAGCAGCTGCCGGATTATCTGCGCGAGGCCACGGCCTGGTTGCAGATCGCGGTGGCCGCACTCACACAACTCAATCCCCCGGTCATCGCCGCTGTCCACGGATTCGCCGCCGGAGGTGGGGGATTCGGGCTGGTCTGCGCCTCGGACTTCGTGATCGCCGCGGATTCCGCGAAATTCATGTCCGGAGCTGTGCGCGTCGGGATGGCTCCGGATGCGGGTGTTTCGGTGACGCTGACCCAGCTGGTCGGCCTGCGTCGCGCCCTGCACATCCTGCTCACCAATCCCGTGCTCGATGCCGCGGAGGCGCTCGATATCGGACTGCTGACAAAGGTCGTACCAGCAGCGGAACTCGAGCAGGAAGCGCTGGCCTACGCCCGGCAATTCCTCGGCACCGCACCGAAAGCGATCGGTGCGACGAAGCGACTCGTCTGGGGTGGCCTCGGTGCGACGCTCGCCGATCGCCTGCCGGAGGAAGCACGCACCGTCTCTGAGCTGTCCGGCACCGCGGATTCCCGCGAAGGGCTCGCCGCCGTGATCGAACGGCGTGAACCGAAGTTCCGGGGCGAATGACTTTGTCCGACAATATGACTGAGCACACTGCCGAATCGCCGGTCTTGACCGAGGACGTCGGCGCGGTCCGCATCATCACGCTGAACCGCCCGCACCGGCGCAATGCCATCGATATTCCACTTCGTCACGCTCTCGCCGATCGGCTCGAAGAGGCAACGGCTGATGCGACCGTCCGTGCGATCGTATTGACCGGTGCGGGCTCGGCATTCTGTGCGGGCGGCGATATTTCGACCATGCGCCGGATGGACGAGTCCGAAGCCCGCCCGCGTGCGCAGGCCGCGCAGCGGGTGGTCCGTGCGATCTGGCAGGGCGGCACACCGGTGATCGCGGCCGTCGAAGGGTCCGCGTTCGGCGCCGGGGTCTCACTGGCCCTGGCCTGCGATCGAGTGATCGCCGCCGAGGACGCGATATTCAGCACCGCTTTCACCGGCGTCGGATTGGCCGGGGATATGGGCATTTTCGCCTCGCTCCCGGCCCGGGTCGGACCTGCGAAGGCCCGGCAGCTGATGCTGTTGCCGACCCGGCTGTCCGGTGCCGAGGCCGCGACGCTCGGCCTGTCCGATGTGGTTGTTCCCTCCGGAACCGCACTGGAATGCGCACTCGCCGACGCCGAACGCATCGCTGCCGCACCACCATTGGCGATCGCCGCGTTGAAATCGCTACTGGCCCGCTGGCCCGGCGACCCGCTCGCGGTGCTGGAGCACGAGGTCGACGCCCAGGTGCGGCTGTTCGACACCGAAGATTTCGCCGAGGGAGTCTCGGCGTTCCATGAGAAGCGAATCCCCGCGTTTCGCGGGAAGTAGATGGAAGCCCGCCTATGACCTCTGTGGCAGAACGCAACCTCATCGAATCGTATTGGGCGCGTGACGATAGCGTGCCGCTGTCCGATCACACCGTCGGCTCCCTGCTCGCCGACCGGGCCGCGCATCACGGCGATACCATCGCCCTGGTCGGCACCCCGCACGATACGACGGAACCGCGCCGATTCACCTATTCCGAGTTGTACGACGAGGCGCTGCGCGTCGCGGCCGCGCTCACGACCATGACCGACCCCGGTGACTTCGTGGCCCTGTGGGCGCCCAATGTCGCGGAATGGCCGGTCATCGAATTCGGCGCGGCTCTGTCGGGGCGCGTGCTCGTCGCGATCAATCCGGCCTTCCGGCAGGGCGAACTCGCCTACGCGCTGCGTCATTCCGGCGCGAAGGTACTGATCCACGCCGAAGGGAGCAAGGGCTACGACATGGCGGGTGTCGCGAAGGCGGCCGTCGCCGAGGTGCCTGGCGTGGAGCAGCTGATCAGTCTGTCCGAGCGCGAGCGGTGGCAGTCCCCGCACCTTGCCGGTGCCGAATTCGGGCGTTGGGCAAGTGATCCGGACGCACCGGTGATGCTGCAGTACACCTCGGGCACCACCGGAAATCCGAAAGGTGTGCTGCTGCGCCATCGTTCGCTGGTCAATGTCGCTAGAATGACCATGGAGGCGGCCGAGATCGCCGAGGGATCGGTCTTCGTCAATCCACTGCCGATGTTCCACACCGCCGCCTGCGTGATCGGCACGCTGGGTCCGGTCTGGAGGGCGGGGACCACGCTGCTGGTCGAAACATTCACCCCGGCAGCGGTATTGGAGTGGTCACGGCAGGAGCGGGCCGAGGTGCTCTTCTTCGTTCCGACGGTGCTCGCCGCGCTGTTGGAGACGGTGCGCGGAAATGAGGACACCGCACCGCAATTCGCGAGCATTGTCGGTGGCGCCGCCAATGTCCCGCGCGTATTGATCGAGGGCGCGGCGCGGGTGTTCGGCGCCGCGGTGCACAATCTGTTCGGTCAGACCGAGCTCGCGCCAGTCCTGACATTGACGCGCAAGTCGGATTCCATCGAGGACCAGTTGGCGACCGTCGGGCGTCCGATCGGCCAGGTGGAGGCCAAGATTGCGGGCAGCGACGGCACCGGAGTCGCGCCGCTGGGCGCGGAGGGCGAGATCTGTGCGCGCGGCTATCAGCAGATGATCGAGTACTTCCGGGACCCGGATGCCACCGCCGCGATCGTCGACGCCGAGGGCTGGCTGCATACGGGAGATCTGGGATCGATGGACAGCCGGGGCTTCGTCACGGTGACCGGACGGCTCAAGGACATGATCATCAGCGGTGGTGAGAACATCGCGCCGGCCGAGGTGGAATCACGACTGGTAGAACATGACGCGGTGCAGCAGGCCGCCGTGGTCGGCGTGCCGCACGACAGATGGGGTGAGACCCCCGCCGCGGTGCTGGTGGTGCGCGGGAAGCAACCCGACGATCTGGTCGATTCGGTGAAGGCGCATCTGAGTGCGCGGCTCGCGCCGTTCAAGACACCGCGCCGCTGGTTCGTCACCACCGAACTGCCGACAACACCGTCGGGCAAGATCCAGAAATTCAAGCTGCGCGAGGCCATTCTCGCCGCATCCGTCGACGAGATCGGGTGAGCGGCATGGACAGTCTCGACGCTCGACGGCAACAGCTGATCGAACGGTTTCCCGAGTGGCAGCCGTCATCGCTGGGGGATTGGCTCGGCACGTGTGCGGCTCAGTACAGTGACCGCCCGCTTGTCATTACCGACGACCGCACCCTCACCTACCGCGAAACCGCGGAATGGGCTGCCCGCCTGGCCGATGGCCTGGTCGCGCTCGGGGTGCGGCCGGGCGAGCACGTGGGTGTGTTGATGGCCAACTATCCGGAGTTCGTTCCGGTGAAGTTCGCCATCGCACTGGCCGGTGCGGTAGCCATCCCGATGAACTTCCTCTATCGCACCGAGGAATTGGCGTATGTACTCGCGCAGTCGCAGGCCCGGGTATTGATCACCATGACCGGATTCGCCACACTCGATTACCCAGGCATGCTCGATACCATCGCACCCGGCTGGGAAACCGGTGTGACCGAGCAATTGCCGTTGCTGCGCACGGTGATCCAGGTCCCGGCGAACGGCAATATCCGGGCCGGGGTGCGCACGCTGTCGGACCTCGAATCACTCGGTATCGGGAATGCCAGTGCTGCTCAGGGTATTTCGGTGGACCCGACCGGAGTGGGCGATATTCTCTATACCTCCGGTACCACCGGATCGCCGAAGGGCGTCCTGATCACCCATGACGCGGTCCTGCGCACCGGCTACGCCTCGGCGCTGACGCGGGCATTCGGTGATGGGCGGCGAATCCTGTTCTCGCTACCCTGCTATCACATGTTCGGCTATGTCGAAGGCCTGATCGCGGCGATGATGGTCGGCGGTGCGGTGATCATGCAGGCCGCGTTCGATCCGGTGCGGTATCTGGCCGGTATCGAGGCACATCGGGCCGACGACATCCTCTGCGTGCCGACCATGACCGTCGCGATTCTGGAGCATCCGGACCGGCACGCCTACGATCTGTCCTCGCTGTCGGCGGTGCTGTCCGGCGCTGCCCCGGCCCCGGTGTGGCTGTGGGAGCGCGTGCGCGATGAATTGGGCGCGACCGAGATCGTCACCGGTTACGGCATGACCGAATGCGGGGGCGCCATGACGCTGACCCGGCCCGAGGATTCCTTCGAACTCACCGCGACCACCGTGGGCACACCGAAATCGGCTGGGGCAGCTGGACTCTCCGACGGCATGCTGGTGTGGTACCGCACCGTCGATCCGGCGACCGGTGAGGTATTGCCCGAGGGCGCAGAGGGCGAACTGGTGTCACACGGCCCGACGAGCATGCTGGGATTCTGGGACAAGCCGGAGGAGACCGCCCGCGGCCTGCGCGACGGCTGGGTGTTCTCGGGAGATCTGGGCCGGGTCCGCCCGGACGGTTATCTCGAGATCACCGGCCGCAGCAAGGAGCTCTACAAGAGCGGCGGCGAACTGGTGATGCCCAAGGAGATCGAGGAACTGCTCACCGCGCACCCAGAGATCAGTCAGGCCTACGCCGTCGGCATTCCCGATGACCGCTGGGGCGAGGCTGGATGTGCCTGTGTGGTGCGCGCACCGGAAAGCCTTATCGACACCGATGCCGTGATCGCCCTGTGCAAGGCGCGACTGGCTCGATTCAAAGTACCGAAACATGTTGTGTTCCTGGAGGCTTCGGAACTGCCGACCACGCCTACCGGCAAGGTTCAGAAGTACAAGCTGGTGGCACAGCTCAAACAGCGATTGGAGCAACTATGACGGTCGGAACATTCACGGCCCCACGGGTCGACTACTCCGCGCTCATCGAACCCGAGCGCGTGCACGGCTCGCTGTACACCGACCCGGCAGTCTTCGCCGATGAGCTGGAACGGATCTGGTACGGCGGCTGGGTCTTCGTCGGGCACACCAGCGAGGTGCCGCAGCCGAACGACTACGTGCGCAAGAACATCGGCCCGCAGGACATCATCATGACCCGCGACCGCACCGGCGAGGTGCACCTGCTGGTGAACCGCTGCGCGCACCGCGGCAATCTGGTCTGTGATGCGCCGAGCGGTAATTCCAGCTCGTTCCGCTGCCCGTATCACGGGTGGACCTACCGCAATTCCGGTGAGCTGCTGGGCGTTCCGTTCAACAAGGGTTACGGCGGCAAGGGCGCGCTGGATCTCAAACTTGGTGCGCTGCCGAAAGTCGAGTCCTATCACGGGTTCGTCTTCGGCAGTTTCAATGCCGATGTACCGCCACTCGCCGAGCACCTCGGGGCGGCGGCCGGTGAACTCGACCGGCTGGCGCGACTCTCACCCGTTGGCAAGGTGTCCCTGGATGCCGGCTGGCTCGGACACCGCACCCACGCGAACTGGAAACTGCTGGCGGAGAACGAAACCGACGGCTACCACCCGCAATTCGTGCACAGCTCGATCTTCTCGGTGACCGGCTCCACCATCGGGCCGCTCTACAGCGACAATTCCAGCGCGGTGACCCGGGCCTTCGGCAACGGGCACAGTGAGAACGACCTGCGCCCCGAGTTCCGCAAGTTCGCCGAGCCCATGCGCTGGTTCGGGACCACCGAATCCCGGGTGCCGGACTATGTGGCCACGATGCGCGAAAAGCACGGCGACGCCGCCGAAGAGATCCTCATCGAGGGCGCGCCGCACGTCATGATCTTCCCGAACCTGTTTGTCGCCGAGATCCAGGTCTTCAATATCCAGCCGATCTCCGAGCGCGAATGCGTCCAGTTCTCCACCGCCGTACAGCTCGACGGCGCACCGGAGTTGAACAAGCGCATGCTGTCGCAGTCGATCGGATCGGTCGGTCCGGCGGGCATGCTGCTGGCCGATGACACCGAAATGTACGAGCGCAATCAGCGCGGCGTCGAACAGTTGCTGCCCGAATGGCTGGACGTCCGCCGCGGCGTGCGGCGAGAGTCCGAGGACGAGAACGGATTCCGCATCGGCGGCGCCACCGACGAGACCGCGATGCGGGCGTTCTGGCAGCACTACAAATCCCTCATGGAGAAGTGATGACCACCATGGAATCCGAGCCCGCTCTCGACTCCTCGGCCCTGATCGATCTTCGTGAGATCGAGCAATTCCTGTACCGCGAAGCGCGTTTCGCCGACGAGCATCAGTACGACGCGTGGGAAGCGCTGTGGACCGACGATGCGCTGTACTGGGTGCCGGTGGCCGGTTCCCTCGCCGATCCGGAACGGACTGTATCGGTGATGTACGACAACCGTCGCCGGATCAGCACTCGCCTGGCCCAGCTGCGTACCGGCAAGCGGTATGCCCAGTCGCCGCCGTCGAATCTGCGCCGGACCATTTCCAATGTCGAATTGCTCGGCAGTGTGGACGGTGATATCGGTGTCGGCGCGAATTTTGTGCTGCTGGAGTCGAAACCGCGTGGAGTGGTGACCTGGGCGGGCCGGTATCTGTATCGGCTGCGCCTGGTGGATGGTGAGATCAAGCTGGTCGGCAAGACCGTGCTGCTGGTGAACAATGCCGAGGCGCTGCCCACTCTCGGATTCCTGATCTGAGATGAATGGGGTGATCAGCAGCGAATTCGCCGGTGTCCGTGTCGATATCGACCACGAGGGCAATGGTCCGCGGCTGCGGCTGACGGATCTGAAGTCGGGGCGGGTGCGGTATCTGGATGCTCTCGAACTCGAGACGATCGTCTGGCTGCCGGACGGACGGCTGGAGCAGTTGCTCGACCCATCCGCCGATCGCTGGCGTGAGGATCAGCGGTGACGGTGGCGGACCTCGACTTTCGCGATATCGTGCGCGCGGGCGACTTCGTGGTGTGGGGTCAGGCCTGCGCGGAGCCGGTGCCGCTCACCGAACGGCTGCTGGCCCAGCGCGCCGAGTTCGGCGGAATCACCTGTTTTCTCGGAATTCCGGTGGCCGATACGGTGACCCCCGAACACGCGGACCATATTCGGTTCGTGGGGTACTGCGGGTCCGGCGGCAATCGCGCGCTGGCCGCCGCCGGGGTGCTCGATATTTATCCGGGCCACTATTCGACATTGCCCGCATACGTCTCGCGGGCGAATGTGGTGCTGGTCCAGTGCGCACCGCCGGATGCCCGAGGGCGCTACAGCCTCTCGCTGGCGGATGACTATCTCACCGCTGCAATAGATTCCGCGCGTGTGGTGGTGGCCGAGGTGAATGATCAGGCCCCGGCGACATCGGGTTCCCGGTATCTCACCGCGCGCGATATCGATATCGAGGTCCGGACCTCGCGACCGGTGGTGCGGAGCCTGTCCACTCCGGCATCACCCGAAGTGACGGCGATCGGCGAGCGCATTGCCGCAGTGGTCCCCGACGGAGCCACCCTGCAATTCGGCATCGGCTCGGTGCCGGAAGCCGTGCTGGGGGCGCTCGGCGAGCACAATGACCTCGGCATCCACTCCGGGATACTCACCGACGCCGTTGTCGACCTGATCGACAAGGGTGTGGTCACCAATGACCGCAAGACCGCCGATCGCGGTGTGTCCGTGGCCGCACTGCTGCTCGGTTCGCCACGGCTGTTCGACCACGCGCACCACAATCCGGCCGTCTCGCTGCGGCCGATCGAGTACACGCACGATCCCGCACGGCTTGCCGCACAACATCGTTTCGTGGCGATAAATTCGGCCATCGAGGTAGATCTCACCGGGCAGGTCAATGCCGAGGTCGCGGGCGGACGCTATGTGGGAGCCGTCGGCGGCGGAGCCGAATTCCTGCGTGGTGCGGCACGATCGGCGGGCGGGGTCCCGATTGTCGCTCTCCCCGCGACGGCGGGCGCGCGGACGCGCATTGTCGGCCGGCTGTCCGGCCCGGTGAGCACCGCGCGCAGCGATGCCGGCGTTGTCGTCACCGAATACGGGGTCGCCGATCTGCGCGGGACCACACTGTCCGAGCGCCGGGAACGGCTGCTGGCGATCGCCCACCCCGACCATCGAGAAGCCCTGCGGGCGAAGGAGTTTCCATGCTGAGCCGGTTCGAGGATTCGAGGTCGGCGCGATGAGGCGGGCGGCAATCGTGAATCCGCTGCGCACACCCGTCGGGACCTTCGGCGGCGCGCTGCGGCCGATGCCCGCCGAGGAGCTGGCGGCCCTGATCATCAAGGCGGTGCTGGCACGCTCGGGCATCGATCCCGCGCGCATCGACGATGTCTCGTTCGCGCAGTCGTACACCAACTCCGAGGCCCCCTGCATCGGCCGCTGGGCGGGGTTGGCGGCCGGGCTCCCCATCGAAGTTCCGGGCTTCCAGGTCGACCGCCGCTGCGGTGGTGGCCTACAGGCCGTGATCACCGCGGCGATGATGGTGCAGACCGGCGCAGCCGATGTGGTGCTGGCCGGGGGCGTCGAGAGTATGAGCAATATCGAGTACTACACCCAGGACATGCGGTGGGGCTCGCGCGCGGGCAATGTCGCGTTCTACGACCGGCTGGAACGGGGACGGGAACGCTCCCAGCCCGAGGATCGGTTCGGGAGGATCAGCGGGATGATCGAGACCGCCGAGAATCTGGCGTCCCGATACAGCATCAGCCGGTCGGCGGCCGACGAGTTCGCCGCGCGCAGCCATCAGCGAGCCGCTGCGGCTTGGGCGGCAAAGAAGTTCGACGATGAGGTGGTGCCGGTATCGGTGCCGCAACGCAAGGGTGAACCCCTGGAATTCACCCGAGACGAGGGCGTGCGCGCCGACTCGACGGCGGCCACCCTGGCTCGGCTGCGCACCGTCATGCCGGAGGGCACAGTGACAGCGGGCAATTCGAGTCAGCAGAACGATGCGGCCGCGGCCTGTCTGGTGGTCGCCGAGGATAAGCTCGACGAGCTGGGGCTGGAACCGCTCGGCTATCTGGTCGGCTGGGCGGCGGCCGGCTGCGAGCCCGCCGAGATGGGAATCGGCCCGGTTCCCGCCGTGGCCAAGCTCTTTCAGCGCACCGGGCACACCTTCGACGACATGGACCTGGTGGAGGTCAACGAGGCCTTTGCCGTTCAGGTGCTCGCCGTCATGAAGGGCTGGGGCTTCGATGACATCGACCGCCTGAATGTGAACGGTTCGGGTATCTCGCTCGGACATCCCATCGGCGCGACCGGTGTCCGCATTCTGACCACCATGCTGCACGAATTGCGCAGGAGCGGTGGGCGATACGCATTGGAGTCCATGTGCGTCGGCGGTGGCCAGGGCATGGCCGCACTGTTCGAGGCGCCGTGATGAGTTACGGGATCACCGCTTACGGCACGTATCTGCCCGCGCATCGGGTATCGCACGCCGATATCGGGGCGACACTGGGAACCAACGCGGGCAAGGGTTCTCGTGTGGTGGCGTCCTTTGACGAGGACAGCACCACGATGGGTGTGGCGGCTGCCGCAAGCGCGCTGCCCGCGGGGACCGGCGCGGTTGCGCTCTACTTCGCGACCACCACACCGGCGTACGCGGACAAGACCAATGCCACGGCAATTCATGCCGCACTGGACCTTCCGGAGTCCTGCTTCGTCGTCGATCTGGCCGGCTCGGCCCGCAGCGGGGTGGCCGCACTGCGGGCCGCTGCCGCCTCGGGCGGGCTCGCGGTGCTCGCCGATGTGCGGGTCGGGCGCCCCGGCTCCGCCGATGAACGCGGCGGTGGTGACGGCGCCGCCGCGTTCCTGTTCGGACCGGACCCGATCGCCGAGATCATCGCCGAATCCAGCATGACCGCGGAGTTCCTGGACCGCTGGCGTGATCCGCTGGCGCAGACCGGAATCCAGTGGGAAGAGCGCTTCGGCGTCGAGCAGTATCAGCCGCTGATCGGCCGGGCAGTGTCGGCTGTGCTGGCGGAAGCCGGTATCACCGAGGCCGACCACGTCGTGCTGGTGTCACCGAACCTCGCGGTGGCCAAGCGTGCCGCCTTCGCGCTGCCGGGCAAGCTCAGCACCGCGAACTCTCCGATCGGTCACGCGGGCGCCGCGGATATCGGTGTAGCACTGGCGGCGACCCTGGATATCGCCGAACCCGGCGAGACGGTGCTGCTGGTCTCGGCCGCTGATGGCTGTGATGCGTGGGTGTTGCGTGTCACCGATCGAATATCCGAAGGCAGGCAGCGGATTTCGGTGGCGGATCAGCTCGCTGCCGGTACGCCCGTGCCGTACCCGACCTATCTCGTCTGGCGGGGCATTCTCGATCGCGAACAACCGCGCCGCCCGGAACCCGGCCGGGTCGCCGCACCACCGTCGGCTCGCGCGGTTCGCTGGAAGTACTCCCTCACCGGCAGTCGCTGCGCCGCATGCGATCTGGTGCAGCTGCCACCTGCCCGAATCTGTAAGCGGTGCGGTGCGATCGACGAGCTGACCGCCGTATCCATGGCGTATCGCCAGGCGACGGTCGCCACCTTCACCGTGGACCGTCTCGCCTATTCTCCGGCCCCACCGGTTGTCGAAGCCGTCGTCGATTTCGAGGACGGCGGCCGCTGCACCCTGGAGATCGCCGACGGCGGCGCGGACCGGCTTGCGGTCGGCGCACGCGTGGAGACGGTGTTCCGGCGGCTGCACAGTGCCGGGGGAGTGCACAACTACTTCTGGAAAGCGCGAGTGATGTGAGCAGCAACGGGATTCGGGACAAGGTCGCCATTGTCGGCATGGGCTGCACCCGATTCGGCGAACGCTGGGAGAGTTCGGCGGACGATCTGCTCGTCGATGTCATGGCCGACTGCTTCGACGGCAACCCGAGACTGGACCGCCGGGGGATCGACGCCTACTGGCTCGGCACCCTGGCCACCGGCCAGAGCGGACTCACCGTCAGCAAGTCACTCGGACTGACCAACATTCCGGTCACTCGCGTCGAAAACTACTGCGCCAGCGGCTCGGAAGCCTTCCGCAATGCCTGCTACGCGGTCGCTTCCGGCGCCTACGATCGCGTGGTCGCCATCGGCGTCGAAAAGCTCAAGGACTCTGGGTTTTCCGGTCTGCTGCGCGGTGATCCGCCCAGCGATGGAACCGCCGCAGAACTGTCCTTGACCGCTCCGGCCGCCTTCTCTCTCCTGGACCCCGCCTACTGCGCGAAGTACGGCGTCGATCCTGCCGCCATGCGCGAGGCGATGACCCATGTCGCGTGGAAGAACCACCACAACGGTGCGCGAAATCCCAAGGCCCAGTTCCGTTCCGAGGTCTCCAAGGAGAAGATCGCGCGCGCCCCGCTGGTCGCCGGACGTCTGGGAGTGTTCGACTGCTCGGGCGTCTCCGACGGCGCGGCCTGCGCGGTCATCGTGCGTGCCGAGGATGCCCTCGACTACACCGACACTCCGCTCTACGTGAAGGGCCTGTCCCTCACCGCGGGGGCGGGACTCGGCGCGGTCGATCCGGAGTACGACTACACCACCTTCCCCGAGGTGGTCGCCTCCGCCTCGGACGCGTACGCCCAGGCCGGTATTGCCGATCCGCGCACCGAACTGTCCTTCGCCGAGGTGCACGACTGCTTCACCCCGACCGAGCTGATCCTGATGGAAGACCTCGGCTTCACAGACCCGGGCCGAGCCTGGAAAGACAGCCTCGCAGGCGATTTCGACCTGACCGGCCGCCTCCCCGTCAATCCCGACGGTGGCCTCAAATCCTTCGGCCACCCCGTGGGCGCCAGCGGCCTGCGCATGCTCTACGAATGCTGGCTGCAATTCCAGGGCGCCGCCGGAGAGCGTCAACTCGCCGATCCACGACTTGCCCTGACCCACAACCTCGGTGGCCGCCCCGGCGCCTGCGTCTCCTTCGTCTCGGTCGTCGGCTCGGAACTCGGCTGACGCCCTGCGCAAACACTGAACCGCGGACAACAGCGATGTCAGCCCTTTGCTGCTGACACAAAGGCTCTCTCGGGAACGTGGACGTGCTGGGTGAGGAACAGGGCTGCGCGGTCCAGTGCGTGGTCGGCCTCGTCGAGGACGCCGGCGAAGGACTGGAACACATGGGGTACATCGGCCGTGATGTCCAGGATGACGTCGACTCCGGCAGCACTCGCCCGCGCGGCCAGGCGCGTCGAGTCGTCCAGCAGGATTTCATTGGTGCCGACCTGGATCAGCATCGGGGGAAAGCCGGTCAGATCGGCCAGGACTGCCGGGCTGAGCAGGGGCTGATGCGGATCTGCGCCTGCGCGGTACATGCTTCCGGTGTATTCCATGCTTGCACTGCTGAGCAGCGGGTCGAGCTCTGCCTTGGTGTCCATGCTCGCGCCCGTCCGGGTGGCGTCGAGGCCCGGCGAGAATGCCACGATCGCGGCGGGCATCGGGAGACCGGCGTCGCGGGCGGCGAGACAGGTGGTGACGGTGAGCCCACCGCCGGCGGACTCACCGGCGAACGCGATCGTGGCAGGGTCCTGCCCTTCGTCGAGGAGGGCGCGGTAGGCGGCGAGTGCGTCGTCGATCGCGGCCGGGAACGGGTGCTCGGGGGCCAGCCGATAGTCCAGTGAGAACGCCCCGAAACCGGTCTTGGCCACGAGATTTCCCGTCAGCGACAGCGCCGCCCGCGGGGAGCCGAACACCCAGCCGCCGCCGTGCAAATACAGGATCGTCGCACTGCGCGCGCCGCCGCGCGGCTCGACGTGCAGGGCGGGCCGGTCGCCGAGCGTCGTCTGCGTGGTGCGCAGGCCGTCCGGGACGATCATCTCGGCCATCTGCGCCTCGAATTCGGCGCGGATCACCTCGACCGGCCGGGCCCCCTCGGGCCGGGGCTGCCGCAGCATCGCGTCGATCTTCGCGCGCTGTTCCTTGCTCATATCTTCACTCCTACCGCAAGTGCCTTCCATGGAACTATATTCTGTGGCATGTAATGTAGAATACATGCCGTGGCATCTAAATCAAGCGGTGAGACCGTCGACCTCATGGGGTTCTTCTCCGACCTGGTCCGCTGCGAGACGCGTCTGTACAACGCCCTCAACGACGCTCTCCGCGAGCGGCACGGGATCGTCACCTCGCAATATGAATTCCTGCGCTACCTGCGCGACCACCCCGCAGCCCGCGTCGCGGACGTCGCCGTGGAATTCGCCATCGGCATCGGGGCGACCAGCAAGGGCATCGACCGTCTGGAACGGCAGGGATGGGTTGTCCGGCAGCCGAACCCGTCGGACCGCCGCTCATCCCTGCTGGCCCTGACCGCCGACGGCCTGCACCTGGTGGACGCAGCGGAAGCGACCTTCACCGCCCGCCTGGCCGAATTGCTCGCAGGCACCCTCGAGGCATCCCCGCTGGCGGCCGCCGCACAAGCCCTCTCGACATTGCGTTCCGGCCTGGAACGCGACCAGATCGGCACGCCGACAGGCTGAGACGTTTTCCCAGCGCGTGTAAACGTGCCGACTTCGCTGTCTGCCCTAGACGCGGCGGACGCGGGCCAGCCAGGCGGCGACGTCGACCCGGCCGTTGTGCTGTTCCAGGTGGGCTGCCGCCTCGGCAACCGAATCTGTGACGCGACCGCGGTATCGCGCCGGGTGCAGATCCTCCAGTTCCCAGCCCTCCGTGAAGGATTCGCGAATCACCGAATCGCTGATGCGGGGACCGAAGCCGGGCTCGCTGTCCGACAGTGCCAGTACGTGCAGCAAGCCGCCGGGGCGGCATACGGCGTGCAGGCTGCGGACGTACTCGGCCCGGGCATCGGGGTCGGTTCCGAAGATGTGGAAGAGGGCGCTGTCGAGGATGGTGTCGAATTCGGGCGCGCCGTCGTCGGCGAGAGTCGGCGCCTCGCTCAGGTGCAATGCGTCCGCGACATCGAAACGAGCCTGTGGCACACCCTGTTCCGCGGCATTGCGGCGCGCCCACTCCACCGCGCTCGGCGCCAGATCGACGCCCCGCACGTCATATCCCAAGCGCGTCAACAAGATCGTGTGCTCCCCGGCGCCCGTGCCCGGATCGAGCACCCGCCCCCGTATCCACCCCGCCCGCTCCAACTCGACGACCGCGGGCTGCGGCTCGCCGATCACCCACGGTGCGACGCCACTGTCGTAGACGGAATCCCAGAACTCAGCAGGCCTAGTCATACCTCTACTGTGTCCCCTCAACCATGGTTGAGGTCAACCCCGCCGCCGCCGGAAATGCTTTTCGCCGCAGGCGTGTGGCGATAGAATTTCAGCATTCGATTTCACGGCTACGGCGGAATGGGTAGGCGAGACGGACGCCCTCCGTGAATGCTGTTCGGCGTCACAGCTTCTTGGCGGCGTGGACAATGATGCTGAATGTAGACGTCGGTAGCGCTTTCATCGCGGGGTAGCGGGGGTCTTCGCGTTTCCACTGCAATTGGCGGCGATCCGGGCCGGGACACTGGACCTCTACGCCGAAGCCCCCGCCATGCTGGACAAGGCCGGGTTCGCCGCCGCGGTGCAGGTCGCCGAACTGATTAGCACCCTATTGCATTCGGCCACAACGGATCTGCGGCCGGTCTCGCCCGAGCAACACCGCGCCGATACGATCGACGTCTTCACACACGCCATCAATGACAGCTATCGGCTGGGGTCGTGGTGGGAGCCGGCGCAGTCGACCCGGGAGATTCATCAGGCCACGGGGCTGATCGCCGCACAATTGGGCGCCGATATCACCACCGCCTATGCGCGACTGGTCGGCTACGCGCTGGCCGCGGGGCCTGCCGATCGCGCAGATCAGCGCCGAGGTGGTGGTCCACCGCGTACTCTTCCACCCCGACGACGGCATTGAACCCGATCCCGGCCCCTCTTGAAAGTGTTGCGTTACAGGACGATGACCCAAGCAACGCCGTTTCGCCCTCTCAGCTCCTACATCTGAACCGGGGTTACTGCGGACTCGGTCGAATTCGGCTCAGGGGTGGTGTGGTGCGAACTGGATGTCCGCGACGGCATTGTGGGCGTCGCCGGTGGCGCACGCGGTGAGGGATGCGGAGTCGGGTCCGGTCATATTGCCGGACAACAGCAGTTGATTGCACAGGAATACCGGGTGCTGGAGGCGGTAAGTCAGGGATTGGATTCGGCGGTGCGGCTTGTGTTTTCGGACCAGTTCCAGGAGTAGCAGGATCAGGAGTGGGCCGTGTACGACGAGGGCGGGGTAGCCCTCGGTTTCGCGGGCGTAGGGCTCGTCGTAGTGGATGCGGTGGGCGTTGGCTGTCAGGGCGCTGAAGCGGAACAGGAGGGTGGGGGAGAGATCGGGCTCGGATTGCCAAGGGGCCGTGGAGGGTTGCGGGGCGGGGGTGGTGGTGGGGAAACGGCGGCGTGTGCCGGGGCCGCTGCGGTAGACCAGGTCCTGTTCTTCGGTCAGGCGTGGGGTGCCTGCCTGGGTGTAGTCCGTGCGGATTGTCACGAAGGCGAGTTCGCCGGACTTTCCTTGTTTGACAGTGACTTTCGATACCCGTGAGATGCGTTCGGCCGGTTGTCCGATGTCCAGTGGTTGGGTGATTTGCAGGCGTCCGCCCGCGAACATGCGCCGCCGGTCCGGAATCGGCGGCAGGAAGCCGCGATTCGACGGGTGTCCGTCCGCGCCGAGTTCGCGCTGTGCGGGCCAGTCGAGGAAGTGGAACCAATGCCACAGCGGGGGGAGTGGAGTCGGCGCTGCGGGGAGGTCGAGGAGTGCGGCGAAGCGCGCGGACTCTCGCGCGGACATGTCGTCGTGCTCGACGACGGGGTCCGGCTGCCAGTGCGCGAGATAGCTCTTCAGTCCGCTCATGATTCCTCGATCCTCTCCTACCTTGACCCTGCGGTTTTGTTTAATCTATATTAAATTCGAATCGGAGGGAGCGAGTGTGATCTCGTACGACGTGCAGGACGGCATCGGATACGTTCGGCTGGACCGCCCACAGGCCCGCAACGCCTTGAACAAGGAGATGGGGGAGGCTCTGCTGGAGGTGGCGACAGTCATTGCCGGTGACGAGAGTCTGCGCGGGGTGCTGATCACCGGCAATGGGCCCACGTTCAGCGTCGGCGGCGATATCGGCGCGTTCGCCGAGGGTGCGGCGAACCTGCCGGACACGCTCGCCCGGATGGCGCTGCTCATGCACGACGCCATCCGAATCCTCGCCCGCGTCGAGGTGCCGATCGTCACCGCGGTACACGGCGCGTGTGCCGGTGGTGCGCTCGCCCTGCTGTACCCGGCCGATATCGCCCTCGCCGCCGCGGGTACGAAATTCGCCACCGGATTCGGCCGGATCGGCATTACCGCCGACTCTGGAAACACCTGGTACCTACCGAAATTCATCGGAATCCGGCGCGCCACCGAAATGCTGTTCGAAGATCGCGTCGTCGATGCCGAGACCGCCGCCGACTGGGGGCTGATCAATCGGGTCGTGCCCGCCGACCGGCTCGCCGACGAGGCGGAAGCGGTGGTGCGCAGGCTCGCCGCCGGTGCGACCCGCGGCTACGGCGAAATGCGCCGCCTGCTGCACAACTCCTGGACCACCAATCTCGATCAGGCACTCTCGGAGGAGACGGCCGCGCTGCGCCGCATTGCCCGGACCGCCGACGCCCCGGCCGCCATCAACAGCTTCCTCGCCAAAGCGCAGCCGACCTTCACCGGAAAGTGAGCACAATCGTGTCCGCATTCGTCGTCGATTCCGACGAGCACAAACTACTGCGCGAGAGCGCGGGCAAGATCGCGGCCAAATACGGCCAGGAGTACTTTCTGGAGCGATCTCGCGCACAGGGCAAGGTCGACGAGCTCTGGGCTGATCTCGGTCAGGCCGGACTGCTGGGCATGCATCTGCCCGAAGAATACGGTGGCGGCGGCGCGGGGATGTCCGAGCTGCTGATCGTCATCGAAGAGCTTGCCGCGCACGGTATTCCACTGCTGCTGACGGTCATCTCGCCCGCGATCTGCGGTTCGATTCTCGCCGCGCACGGTTCGGCGGAGATGAAATCCCAGTGGCTTCCGGGCATTGCCGACGGCACGAAGAAGATGGCCTTCGGACTCACCGAGCCGGATGCCGGCTCCAACAGCCACAATGTCAGCACCACCGCCCGGCGCGACGGTGCAGGCTGGCTGATTTCCGGTGGCAAGTACTTCATCTCGGCCATCGACGAGGCGGACGCGGTGCTGATCGTCGCGCGCGATCAGGAATTCGTCGGCGATTCCCGCTCACCGCTGTCGATGTTCGTGGTGCCTGCCGATTCTCCCGGCCTGACCCTGCAGCCGCTGCCGACCGCGGTGGTCTCGCCGGACGGGCAGTTCACCGTCTTCCTGGACGAGGTCCGGGTGGGACCCGAGGCTTTGATCGGCAAGGCGGGCAACGGTTTACGCCAGGTCTTCGCCGGGCTGAACCCGGAACGTATTCTCGCGGCGGGCATCAGCAATGGCATCGGCCGCTTCGCCATCACCAAGGCCGTCGCCTACGCTCGCGACCGCAAGGTGTGGAATACGCCCATCGGTGCGCACCAGGGCATTTCGCATCCGCTGGCCGAGGCGCACATCGCCGTGGAGCTCGCCCGGCTGGCGACCTATCGCGCGGCCGAACTGTTCGATGCCGGACAACCCGCCGCCGAAGCCGCCAATATCGCCAAGCTCGCCGCCGCGGACGCCTCGCTGCGGGCGCTCGATCAATCGATCCAGACCCACGGCGGCAATGGCCTGTCCAAGGAGTACGGCCTGGCCGAACTCTGGTTCTCCGCGCGCCTGCTCAAAACCGCGCCGGTCAGCCGGGAGATGGTCCTCAATTTTGTCGCGCAGACCAGCCTGAAACTGCCCGCGTCCTACTGATTCAGCAAGGGAGACAAGAACAATGCCCGGAGTAACCGATCGTGTCATCGTCGTCACGGGAGCCGGGGGCGGACTCGGCCGCGAGTACGCCCTGCTACTGGCGCGGGAGGGCGCGCTGGTCGTGGTGAACGACCTGGGCGGCGCCCGCGACGGCTCGGGCGCCGGTCATTCGATGGCCGATACCGTCGTCGAGGAGATTCGCGCCGCGGGTGGGACCGCCGTCGCGAACTACGACAGCATCGCGACCGAGGAGGGGGCGGCCGCGCTGATCAAGACGGCGGTCGACGCCTTCGGGACCGTGCACGGGGTGGTCAACAACGCGGGCATCCTGCGGGATGGCTCGTTCGCCAAGATGACCACCGAGAACTGGGAATCGGTGCAGCGCGTACACCTTTGGGGCGCGTACTTCGTCACGCGGGCCGCATGGCCGTACTTCCGTGAGCAGAACCACGGCCGCGTCGTGATGGCCACCTCGACCAGCGGTCTGTTCGGCAACTTCGGTCAGGCCAACTACGGGGCCGCCAAGCTCGGTCTGGTCGGACTGATCAATACGCTCGCGATCGAGGGCGCCAGAAACAATATTCTCGCGAATGCCGTTGCGCCGCTGGCGGCCACGCGCATGACCGAGGATATCGCGCCCAAGGAGATGCTGGACAAGCTGCCGCCCGCATACGTCGCCGGAGTCGTCGGATATCTGATGAGCGATGAATGCTCGGACACCGCAACGGTTGTCGTTGCCGGCGGCGGGCGCGTGCAGCGGGTCGCGCAGTTCCAGAACAAGGGCGCGGTGTTCACCGCGCCGCCGAGCATCGACGAGGTCGCCGCGCAGTGGGGCGAGATCACCGATATGTCGGGCGCGGAGCTCGGCATCAACCCGCTCGGCTGAGCCGGAGGACTTCACATGACCGAAAACAATTGGGATGCACTGGTTGTCGGCGCGGGCGCGGGTGGACTCTTCGCCGCGGCACGGCTGACGCACCTGGGCTACAAGACGCTGGTCGTCGAGCGACTGGACAAGGTCGGCGGCCGTGCCTCCACGGATGAGATCGATGGCTTCAAGGTCAATAACGGCGCCATCGTGATCGAACTCGACGGAATTACCGAGGAGACCTTCGACGAGGTCGGCGCGAAATTCGATATCCGCCGCCCCGAACCGCCGATTCTCTACCGCATCGGCGGCAAGGATGTCGACGTCACCGGCGGCGGCTGGGGCTTCCTGCTGTCCAAACTGACCCGTCAGGGCGCGAAACTGGTCAAGGGCCTAGGCGCCGCGCGCAATGACAGCGGCCTGCCCGAGGCCGAATTGTCTACGGCCGCATGGGTTGCCAAGTACACCAGGAACGAAGCCGTGCACGGCATCTTCCGCAATATGTGCGGCTCGGTATTCGCGGTCGGCTCCGAGGAACTGCCCGCCCGGGTGTTCCTCACCTACTTCACCCGCAAGAGCGCATTCAAGAAATTCGGCTTCAGTCCCGACGGCACCATCGGCGTCTGGAAATCGCTGGCCGAGGTCATCGAAAGCAATGGCGGCGCGATCTGGCTCGGCAGTGAGGTCAAGTCGCTGACACTCACCGGCGGCGTGATCTCCGGCGCCGTTGTCGAGCGGGCAGGCGAAACCGTCGAGATCTCCAGCCGTTTCACGGTCAGCGATATCGGCCCCTTCGCCACCCTCGATCTTGTCGGCCGGGCCAACCTTCCGGCCGAGTACGTCGAAACCGTGGAGACGGGCAACAACCCCTGCGGCATGATCTCGGTGAACTTCGCCGCCCAGCGCAAACTGGTGCAGTCCCCGGGATTGCTCAGCTTCGCCCAGACCCGAAGGCTGTGCTACGTAGCGAATTTCAGCGAGCTGTGCCCGGAGATGTCCCCCGAGGGCTGGTACCTCTACCAGGGCACCGCGGTCCCGAAACCCGCCGTCGGCGACTTCGACGAGGCCTCGGAAACCGAACTGCTACTGCAGGATCTGCGCGATGAGATCGAAGGCTTCGACGAGGCCCGCATCCTCTCGATCAATGTCACCCGCGACGGCTGGCCGCCCCAGCGCGCGGTCGCCGGTTTCGACCTCCCCCACGACACCCCGATCGCCAATCTCTGGAATGTCGGTGACGCGGTCAAGGAATACGCCAATGGCGGCACCACCGCCTGCGCCGAGACGGCGAAGATCGTCGTGGACAAGATCCGCGACGCTCACCCGGTGACAGTGAGCTGATCTGAAAGAGCCCCTGGCCCAACCGGACCAGGGGCTCTTTGCTGAGCGCGCGAAGCCTTGCTCAGTGCGGCAGGCCGCCGCGGCTGATGAGTTGATTGACGATCACATTGCGCTGGATCTCGTTGGTGCCCTCGCCGACGATCATCAGGGGTGCGTCGCGGAAGTAGCGTTCCACGTCGTATTCGGTGGAGTAGCCGTAGCCGCCGTGGATGCGGACCGCGTCGAGGGCGATCTCCATGGCCACCTCGGAGGCGAACAGTTTGGCCATGCCCGCTTCCATATCGCAGCGGGCGCCGGATTCGAAGCGATCGGCGGCGTGCAGTACCAATTGCCTTGCGGCCGTAAGCTTTGTCGCCATATCGGCGAGGTAGTTGCCGATCGACTGGTGCTTCCAGATCGGCTTGCCGAAGGACTGGCGATCCTGTGCGTACCGCAGGGCGTCGTCGAAGGCCGCCTGCGCGACACCCAGTGCGCGGGAGGCGACTTGGATGCGGCCCGTTTCGAGGCCCTTCATCATTTGGGCGAAACCCTGGCCCTCCACACTGCCGAGCACCGAATCCAGGGGTGTGTGGTAGCCGTCGAAGGACAGCTCGCAGCTCTCGACACCCTTGTAGCCGAGCTTCGGCAGGTCCCGCGAGACGGTGAGACCCGGGCCGTGTTCGATGAGCAGGATGCTGACACCCTGATGGCGCGGCTGTGCCTTCGGGTCCGTCTTGCACAGCAGCGCAATCAGTTTCGAATGCCGGGCATTGCTGATCCAGGTCTTGGCGCCGGAGATGACGTAGTCCTCGCCCTCCCGGCGCGCCACCGTTGTCATGGCCTGCAGATCGGACCCGCCGCCGGGTTCGGTGAGCGCCATGGTCGCGCGGACCTCGCCGGTCGCCATCGCGGGCAGATAGCGCTGCTTCTGCTCCTCGGTCCCGAAGGCCAGCAGCAGCTTCGCCACCACGGTGTGACCGCCCATCGCGCCGGCCAGGCTCATCCAGCCGCGTGCCAGCTCCTCGGTCACCCCGACATAGCAGGGCATCGAAACCGGTGCTCCGCCATAGGATTCCGGCACCGCCAGCCCGTAGATTCCCAGCTGTTTCATCTGCTCGATGAGTGCCTCGGGGTAGGTGTTGTTCTTCTCGAGATCGTGGACAACCGGCCGGACCTCCCGGTCGACGAATTCGCGGACGGTCTTGACGACGATCTGTTCGTCATCGGAAAGGCTTGACACCGTTGTCCCTCCAGCACCTGGACTATTTACTTTAATATAGATTAAAATATGTACCATGCAAAGCAGCGAGTGGCAGGCGATCCGCTGTCTGGTGTCGGTTCCCGCCTCCCGGCCCGCCCTGATCGCAAAGGCGAGGGCGGCGAATGCCGATGCGGTGCTGATCGACCTGGAGGACGCGGTCGCGCCGGGGGATAAGGACACCGCCCGCCACGCTGTCGCCGATATCGCCGGTGCGAGGCCGACAATCGTGCGAGTCAATGCGGTCGGTACGCCGTGGTGTCATCAGGATGTTCTGGCCTGCGCTGTGCCCGGCGGACCGGACGCGATCATGCTGCCGAAAGTGGAGTATCCCGGTGACCTGGAATTCCTCGATCGCCTGCTCTCCGGCGCCGAGGCGCTATCCGGTCGAACGACTCCGCTGGCGGTACTGGTGCTGATCGAAAGCGCGACCGGACTGGCCAATGTGCGGGAGATCGCCGCGACCTCGGATCGGACCGGTGCACTGGTGCTCGGATACGCCGACCTCGGTGCCTCCCTCGGCCGCGCGACCGCACAGCGGGCACACCGATGGCTCTATGCCCAGGATGCGGTGTTGACTGCCGCCCGCTCCGCAGACCTGGCCGCCCTCGACGGGCCCTACCTCGGCGTCGCTGATGACGATGAGCTCCGCGAATCCGCGGAACATGCGGCGGCTCTCGGCTTCGACGGTAAATGGGTCATTCACCCGCGCCAGATCGAGACCGTCACAGCTGTTTTCACGCCGAGCGCAGGGGAGGTCGCGCAGGCGCGCGCCACCGTCGATGCCCTCGCCGCGGCGCGGACGACCAACCGTGGGGCCATAGCGCTCGACGGGCGAATGATCGACGAAGCGCTGGCGGTTTCGGCGCGACGCCTGCTCGCCCGCGCCGGCGAACGGCTCGGCTCGGCGTGAAAGCCGCCGGAGCTACGCGGGTCTGCTCAATACATCATGCGGGGGTCGAGGTAGTGCTTGAACTCCAGGAGATTATTGGACGGATCCCGCAGAACGAAGCTGACGTGTTCTTCGGCGGTTCCGGCGAAGCGGGTGAATGTCGGTGCGTAGAAATCCTTGGTCGGAGCCTCGAACATCAAGTGGTTCACATCGATCGCGGATTCGGCGATCTCCTCGATCAGCCCGTAGCGCAGTTCGCCGTCGGGGCGGCAGATACCGCTGCGGCCGCTCTCGCGGGCTTCGGCGATCACGAAGTGCGCGCCCGCGTCCAGATCCTGCTGGATGTAGTCGATCCAGCGGGCGGGCGACAAGGTCTCCGAGCGGACCGGATCCTTGAAACCGACCTCGGAGAGCACCGTGAACTCGTCGGCGAATTGCCGGATGTAGCCGGCCTTCTCCGCATTGGACAGCGGGATGGTGCCATTGGAGATCTCGACCACGGTGGCGCCCGCGTCACTACAGAGCTTGTACCATTCGTCGACCCGATCGCTGATCAGGAACTTCTCGAAAAGGGTTCCACCGAAATAGAATTCGACACCGTAGTCGCGGGCGGCGCGGGTTTTGCCGAGAATGCCGGAGGTGGCCAGGCAGGTGCCCCAGCCGAACTTCACGTAGTCGATCAAATCGCCGTAGCTCGCCATGATGTCGCGGAAGACGCTGTTCGGGAGTCCGGGGTCGATCACCATCGTCAGGCCGCGCTCGCGCGGCTTGGCATCCCGGCCGGGCAGGTTCAGGGTGTGGGCGAACATACGACCTCCTCGGAGGAATCGCGGGCGGGCGCCGGGGTGCGGAATCGCCGGGGGATCAGCACGGACAGGTCGGTGCGGAGCATGGGTCGTCCGGTGAGCCAGAGACTTCCGGGGCTGCGGCGCAGAATTTCGGTCCCGATCAGCGATAGCGCCACGACCCCGAAAAACAGCAGGACGGTCTCCCAGAAATGCCCGATCGTCGATCCCCAGGCGACGAAGGCAGGAGCCAGAATCTCGATCATGAGGGGATGGATCAGGAAGATGCCGAACGAGCGATCCGCGCCGTAGCGGACCATGCGGGCCAGCAGATCGTTGTCCTGCCGCTGTGCGGCCCAGTGCGTTCCGATCAGGTAGAGCCCGACGATGACCCCGAAGAACCAGATGATCCGCTCCGGCATGAACTCACCGGAGGCCATCCACGGCGCCATACCGCCGTGCACCAGGCGCAGGTAATCCCATTCGGCGGCAACGGCCGTCGCGATCACGGCGATCGCGAGCACCCGGGCATGTCTGCGCAGGAAAGCCTGCACCGCATCGATATGCCACGCGGCGATGGCGCCGAGCACGGTGAAGAACTGGTACGGAACGAATGTGGCGTACAGATGTATCCAGAGCTGCCCCGCGAGACCGGTGGTGAACGGCGGATACGCCAGGGACCACAGGCACAGCAATTGCAGTGCGGCACTGACCAGCAGCACCCAGCGGTGCCGTCCTTCGGTGCGCCGCAAGAGCTTCAGCAGCAGCGGGAACAGCAGGTACACCTGCATGGTGACCAGCAGGAAGTAGAGGTGGTAGTACGCGGTGCCGAAGGCCAGGTCCAGTCCGAGTCGGCTGAGCAGCCAGCCCACGCTGCCGTAGTTCTGGCCCAGATAGATGGAATAGGCCCAATACACCACCGACCAGGCCACATACGGAATGCCGACCAGTGCGAACCGCCGCGGCCAGAAGTTCCTGGCGCGGAAGGAATCGTTCGTGAACTGGTAGATCAGCACGAATCCGGTCAGCGCGAAGAAGGCGTAGCGGGTGAAGTGCAGCAGCGCCATGGCGCCGTTAGCCGAGACGCTGCCCGAATCGTTCACCCCGCCGACGACGTGCACCGCGATGACACAGGCGAAGGTGAGAATGCGGAAGAGGTCGATCTGATGCAGATAGGGACGCTTCTGCCGGCGGACTGTCGTCTGGGGCGGACGAATTGCCGCGTCGGTACTCATGTTCCGACCACACCGTGAGCCTGGCCGCGCAGGACATGGCGCCGCACCTTGCCCGTCGCCGCGCGCGGGAAGTCGTCGACGAATCGAATCTCGGTCGGACGCTTGAAACTGGTGAGCTGACGTGCGCACAGGTTGTGCAGCTGCTGCGCCAATGCCATTCCGCCATCCCGCTGGGGCAGCGTCGAAACGACGAAAGCGACTGGTACAGAACCGAGGACGGGATCGCTGCGGCCGACCACCACCACATCGCGCACGCCCGGATCGGCGAGCAGCACCTCTTCGATCTCCCGCGGGTACAGCAGTTCGCCGCCCCGATTGATCACATCGTCACTGCGACCGGTCAGGTACACGAATCCGGCGGCGTCGACGCGCCCGAGATCACCGGTATCCAGCCAGCCCTGCGCATCGAAGCGTTCGCGGGCGCGACCACCGCGATAGCCGCTGATCACCCCGGCGCCTCGAATATGCACGTGCCCTATCTGTTCCGGTGGCAGCACCGCGCCGTCCTGGTCCCGGATCTCCAGCTGAACACCCACGGGGCGGCCGCACGAACCGAGCGGGGTCGGACCGTCCAGCGGTGTGGCGGTGATCTGGCTGGCCGCCTCGGTCATGCCGTAGCTCTCGACGATCGGCACGCCGCTGGCCGCACTGATTCGCTTGCGCACCAGGCTGGGCAGCGGTGCGGACGCGGAACGGATGAAACGCAGTTCGGGACAGGCGTTTTCGTGGCCGGTGAGATCGCCGCTGAGCACCGACAGGATCGCGGGCACCGCATTGAGCCAGGTGATCCGCTTGGCGGCGAGCAGTTCCCAGAACCCGGAGGCATGGAACCGCTGATCCAGTACCAGGCAGCCGCCCGCGGTCAGCGTCGCCAGCAGCGCGACCACTTCGCCGTTGATATGGAACAGCGGCAGGCAGTTGTAGCCGCGGTCGTGATCGGTGAGCCGATGATGCCGGACCACCGCGCCTGCGACATGCAGCAATTGCTGTTCGGTCAGCGGGACGGCTTTGGGTTCTCCTGTCGAACCGGAGGTCGACAGCAGGACCGAGCCGCGGCGCGCCAGCGATATCGGGCCGGAACGCACCGGTTCGGCGGTCGGGGAGATGAACAGGGCATCGCAGACCACGGCCAGCTCAGGCCGGGCGCCGACCACCACGACGGGGCGAACGCCGAGCAGCACCCGCAGCAGTTCGCCGATCGGCGCGCGCGGGTCGACCGGGAGGGCGCAGCGCCCGGATGCGATCACCGCTAGGAAGACCACGGCGAAGGTCAGCGGGTCGGGTACATCGACCACCACGACCGCACCCGGTCCCGCGCCCACCGCGTCGAGGCGCCGGGACCACTCGGATACCGCGGAGTGCAATTGCCTGTAGGTGACGGTCCGGCCACTGCGCGCATCCTCGAATATCGGTTTCGAGGCATGCAGATCGGCGCGCGTGGCGATCATCGTCACGAGTGTCTCTGCGTGCGAAGGGTCCTCGGCTGGATCCTGGCACTTGGTCACCGCATCCATTCCTCACATGGTCGTCGCCGAACCTGTGATACCCGTTTCCCGGTTCTGTGAACCTGCTGTGCGCGGCCCGGCGAACCTGCCGTCAACTCGGGCTAGGCGGTCGGCCTGCGCACGGCGGGCACCTGGGTGGGGCCGTGCACAAGACCATCGGCCCGCAGGTCCGATGCGAGTTGGCCGGCTATCCAGCGATGCCCTGCGGGAGTCGGATGTAACTGGTCGGGCAGCCGCGGAAAGCGCCAGCTCGATACCAGCGGATCGAAGACGTACACGCCCGGATCGGCCGATCGCGCGGCGGAGACGATGGCGGAGTCGGTGTCCCACACGATCTTCGAGGGATGGTCGCCGGTGGGGAAGACGGTGAGCACGGCGATTGCCGAGGTGGGTGACTCGGTGCGAATCTCCCGGATCAGCTGCACCACACCGGCGCGTACGCGCGCATCGGGCTGGCCGACGTCATTGTGACCGGACTGGATGATCACCAGCGCGGGCTTCAGATGTGGCAGATCCAGTTTCGTCAGCAACCGGTTGAGCGGGCCGAGTGCGTGCGCACCGCCGACGAGGTAGCCGGCGCCGGAATCGGCGCTGACCACCGCGCGCCAGCCGATCGAGGACGCGAGCACCTGGGGCCAGGCCTGGGTGGGTGAGGCGGCTCCGGTTCCGGCGGAGAACGAGGCGCCGACCACCGCGAGCACCGGCAGGTTCGCTGCCGCAGCGTTCACCGCGTGCGAGCCCCCGTGCGCGAGGGCGGCCACCGCGGGCCGCGAGCGCGCATCCTCGTGGTAGGCCACGACCGAGGACGACACAGCGGAAACCGACAAAACAGCGAAACCGGCAGCAAGCCAGCTCAACACGGTGCGACGCACGCCGACAGTCTGCGTGACGGCGCTCAGTGGGGTCAAGGAATACCCAGAAGCTGACACATTATTCGGATAGGCCCGGATTCGGTTCGAGATCGGTCAGCAGCGGGTGAGTTTCAGCAGTGCCACGCCGTGCGCGGGGATATCCCGGCCCGCTACCCGGTCGGTGGTGGTACCGCCGGCGTGCGCCCAGAGGTCGCGCACCTGATAGCACTGCCGGGACCGCAGGCCCAGTGCGGTAAGGCTGGTTTCGATGGTGGTGGGGAGGCTGCCACGATTGATCAGGGCCACCGCGAGCGCGCCGTCCGCCAGCGGTTTGGTCAGCACCCGATCGTCGCCCGGCAGTGGCGTAGCCTGCGCGACGAGCGCGTCCTGATCGATGGCGACGACCTCGGAATTGGTCAGCAGCGCCCGCGTCTGCTCGGTCATGGCGCGGACATCATTGCCCGCGAGCAAAGGCGCGGCGAGCATGGCCCACAGCGAGAAATGGGAGCGCTGCTCATCGGATGTGAGGCCCTCCTGCAGATCACCCAGCCGGGCAATCGCATCCGGTGTGAGCGGCACTCCCGAGGCGAGCTGTCGCGTCTGGTCCGGAGTCAGCTTGTCCGGGAGCGCGAAATCGGGCGTATTGCTGAGCTGGACGCCGAAGAACCGGGCGATCGGGACGCCGACCACCAGCATGTCCGGATCGTTCCAGTAACCCGGCCGACTGCGCGCGGCCAGCGGTGCGGCGGCCTGCAATTGATCGAGGATGCCGAGATACGAACTGGTCGAGTAGCCGTACGTCTGCACCGTGAAGAAAGTGTTCTGCCACAGCGGAATCAGATCGCCGTTATTGCGGGTCATATCGGCGACGGTCGACCAGTCATAGCCGGCATCCGCCGCCGGATCCGCCGAACTGTGCGGATTGATGCTGTAGATGATGTGCCGCCCACTGGCCCGCAGAGCATCCCGCATGGCGGTGAAGGCACGCACCTGATCGCCCAGATCCGCATCGTTCCGGCACCAGTCGTACTTCAGATAGTCGACGCCCCATGCGGCGAACGTGCGAGCATCAGCGATCTCATGGCCCAGCGAGGCATTCCGCGTGGTTTGCCCGCAGACCTGGTTGTACGGACTGGAATACAGCCCGAGGTACATACCCCGGTCATGCGCATACTGCGCCAGCGCGGCAATACCCCCGGGAAACCGCCCCGGATCGGCCCGCAGGTTCCCCTGACTATCCCGGGTCGGCGCCGCCCACCCCGCATCGAGATTCACGTACCGGTATCCCGCATCCCGCATTCCGGAGGCCACCATGGCATCGATCGTCGCCCGAATATTCTTGTCGGACAAAGCGATTCCGGAATTCCAGGAATTCCAACCCATCGGCGGCACCGCCCGGGCGGCAACCGCGGGCGCAGCCCGGACAGGTGTCGGAATAACCCCCGCATCCGCACCGAGGGCAGCCGCGAGACAGGCGGCGGCAACCACTGCGATAGCCGGCTCCCGGATACGCACGCTCGATTTTCCCTTCGGTCGTGCGGCCCCGGGCTCACCGGACGCCGTAGCGTACCGCCAACGCTGCCGGCGGCTCGATGCCGTGCGGAATCGAACTCGCCGTCGTGTGCGGTACCGGGTGGGTTGCCGGGCGATGCCGTAGGTTTGCTCGTTGACGGTTCAAACCCTGCTGTTCGGGCGTGAGGAGGCGCGTTGGCGCGGGTCGACGGGGACCTGGGTGCGGCGGGAACTGTGGTGTGCGGCGGGGGCACGGGGGAGGCCGACTTTGCGCTTTCCGCTACGCAATTGCGGTGGTGGGTCGCGCAGCAGCTGTATCCGGATGTGCCCAATACCGTGGCTATGTATCTGGAGTTGCGGGGGCCGCTCGAGGTGGGGTTGCTGGGGGAGTGTGCTGGACGGGCGGCTCGGGAGTTGCAGTCGCCGCTGGTGCGGTTTCGGATTGTTGCGGGGTATCCGCGGCAGTATGTGGACTTCGGTGCGTTCGGGGCGGTGGGGTTCGAGGATGTGAGTGGGTGTGCCGATCCGATCGCGGTGGCGCGGGAGGCGATGGATCGGGATTACGGGGCGCCACTGGATTTGCTGACCGATCGGTTGACGGTCGCCACTCTGTTCCATGTCGGGTCGGACGTGAATCTGCTGTATCTGCGTAGCCATCACATTGTGCTCGACGGTATGGGTGCGGCGGGGGTGCTGCGCCGGACGGCCGAATTGTATGCGGCTGCAACGGGTTCGCCGCTCGGGTCGAATGGCTTGTCGCGACGGCCGATGACAATCGGTGAGCTGCTGGAGGAGGAGCGGGCCTATGCCGATTCCGCGCGGGCGCACTCCGATGGTGAGTACTGGGTGGAGCAGTTGGCGGGCATCGGGGAGCCGGCGCGATTGGCGGGTGTGCAACCCGCCGGGTTGCGACCGCATCGGGTGGGAGCGGCGCTGCCGACGCAGACCGCGGACCGGCTGACCGTGGTGCGGCAGCGGTCCGGGCATCTGTTCCCGGAGTTGACCATTGCGGCGTTCGGTTGCTATCTGGCCGCGATGGCGGGTGCGGACGAGGTGCTGCTGTCCCTGCCGGTGGCGGCGCGGCCGAGCGCCGCGCTGCGGCGGTCGGGTGGATCGGTGTCGAACGTGGTTCCCCTGCGGCTGAGCGGATTCGGTGCGGCCACGGCGGGGGAGATGGTCGCACAGGTGCGGGCGCGGGTGGTGGGGGCGCTTCGGCATCAGCGGTACCGGTATGAGGATATGCAGCGGGGGCTCGGCGAAAATCACACTGTGCGAGGTGGTTTCGGGCCCGTGCTGAATATGCTCAGGTTCGTCGAAACTCCGCGGATAGGGCCGCTCACCGCGGAGATGCGACTGCTGGCGCTGGGGCCGGTGGAGGATCTGCTGGTCAACGGCTATCAGATCGGGCCCGACGACCGGTCGATCGTCATCGATATGCAGGCGAACTCGCGGATGTACTCGGTGGAGGCGCTGGCCCGGCATCATCAGCAATTCCTGGCGTACCTGGATGACTTCCTCGCCGACCTGGATCAGCCCGTGCGGACCCTGACCTCGTACCGTGCGCTGCCGGTCGCCCCAGCGGCGCGCACCGACCGGTTGCTGCCGGATCTGTTGTGCGGGAAGGTGATCGGCGGGCACGGGAGCGATCGGGTCGCGGTACGGGACGGTGCGCGTACCTGGACATACCGTGAGCTGGACGAGCTGTCGTCACAGTGGGCGCGTGAACTGATCGAGTCGGGCGCGGGACCGGGCGATTTCGTACTGCTGGCAGTGCCGCGATCGGCCGAATCGGTGCTGGCCGTGTGGGCCGTGGCGAAGACCGGAGCCGCATTCGTCCCAGTCGATCCTGCCGATCCCGCACATCGATTGGCCACCGTCGCAGCGGATTCCGGCGCGCGGTGGGGTATGACCGTGAGCGCCGCCCGTGCCGGTCTCCCTGCGGGACCCGGCTGGATTGTGCTGGACGATCCGGACACTCTCGCGCGGGTCGGCCGGCATTCCGGCGCACCGATCCAGGATTCTGGGCGGACACGGCCCCTGTTCCCCGAGTATCCGGCCTACCTCATCTATACCTCGGGCACGACCGGCACACCGAAGGGTGTGGCGGTCACTCACCGCGGACTCGGTCCGCTCACCGACCACATTGTCGAACACTATGGCGTGAACGAGGATTCACGGATCCTGCACGCGCACGCGCCCTCGTTCGACGCGCATCTGCTGGAGTTGCTGGCCGCATTCGCGGGCGGGGCCCGGTTGGTTGTCGAACCGCCATCGGTGGTGGCCGGACCCGAATTGGCCGCCCTGTTGCAAGAGGCCGCCATCACCCACTTCCTCACCACCCCGGCAGTACTGGCGACGCTCACCCCCGACCAGGTGCCGGGATTGCGGGTCGCGGTGGTGGGCGGCGAAGCCTGTCCTGCCGAGCTGGTACGACGCTGGGCGCCGAACCTACGGCTGTTCAACGGTTACGGTCCTACCGAAACCACTGTCATGGCAACCCAATCCGCGGCATTGACCGCCGGTGGACCGGTGCCGATCGGCGCACCGCTGCCCGGGGTGCGCGCGCTGGTCCTGGATGACCGGCTGCGATCCGCCGCACGCTGCGGAACCGGTGAGCTGTATCTGGGTGGTCCCGGGGTGGCGGAAGGCTACCGGGGTCGCCCGGGCGGCACGGCCCAGCGTTTTGTCGCCGATCCGTTCGGCAAGGGCGAAAGGATCTATCGCACCGGTGATCTCGTCCGCTCGGCGGTGGACGGCAGTCTGGAGTTCCTCGCCCGGGCCGACGACCAGTTGAGTGTGCGCGGGCGGCGCGCCGAGCCCGCCGAGGTGGAAGCCGCGCTGACGGCGCTGCCCGAGATCTCACACGCTGTCGTCACCGCATACGAGGCTACGGGCGGAACCCGGTTGATCGGTTATATTGTTGCTGCGCAAGGGATTCAGCTGGATCACTCCGCTCTGACCCGCCGGCTGCGCGAACTCTTGCCCGCCGCTCTGGTTCCCGCGCAGTTGGTCGAGCTCGATCGGTTGCCGGTCACCGCGCACGGCAAAATCGATCGCGCCGCACTACCCGCCCCGACGCCCGTTCAGCGCCCCTACCGCGCCCCCGAGTCCGAGCTGGAATGCCTGGTCGCCGAACACTTCACGGCGATCACCGGCACCCCGCGCGCCGGCCTCGACGACGACTTCTTCGAATCAGGCGGCAATTCACTGCTCGGCGTGGCACTTTCGGCCCAACTCGCCGCCGCCACCGGCCTGCCGGTCACGGTCCGCTGGCTCTACACCGCACCCACGGTGCGAGAACTCGCCGATCGCCTGGCCGCTCACGATGGCAGCTCCGCGACCGACGATGCCCTGGGCATAGTACTCACCCTGCACCGCAACGGCTTTCGTCCCCCGCTGTTCTGCGTGCACTCGGCCGTCCCGCTGGCCTGGTGCTACGCCGGTCTGGCCCGCCACCTCATGGACCGTCCGGTGTACGGGCTGCAGGCTTTGACCCTGGAGGGTGAGCCGCGCTCGGACGTCACCATCGACGATCTCGCCGACGGCTATGCGGCCGAGATCCTTCGAGTGCAACCGCACGGCCCCTACCATCTGCTGGGCTGGTCGCTGGGCGGGCAGATCGCACACGCCATCGCCGTCCGCCTGCGTGAGCGCGCGGCCACCGTCGCGACGCTGGTCATGCTCGACAGCATCGTCTTCCCCGAGGACATGCCACCGCCACCGGTCCCGCGCATGCGCGATCTGCTGACCCATCTGCTCGGCGGCGAACCCGAGGACGGTGATGCGCTACCCGACCTCACCGCCGATCAGGCAGCCGCCGAATTGGCTGCCGCGGCAGCGTCTTTCGGTACCGGCCTCACGGCCGAGCAGCTGACCCGCCTGCATCACGGCTACGTCGACGGCGTGCGCCTGTCTCACGGCTATCGCCCCGGCGTCTTCGACGGTGACCTGCTGTACTTCTCGGCCACTCGTGGCATGACCGAATCGTTCGGGGTGGAGATGTGGCGTCCGTACATCTCCGGCGCGCTCGTCGAGCATCCTGTCGCCGCCACCCACGCCCAGCTCACCAACCCCGATGCCGTCGCGGTCATCGGCCCACTGCTCGCCGCACACCTCGCACGCGGGGACGCCGGATGAGCGCCGCGGTGACCTGGTGCAATGTGTACGGACATCCGCAGCGCTGGGATCAGCAGGGCCCGGCGGCCGCGACCCTGGTGCGGTGGGTGAGCGATCATCTGCTGAACCCCCATGCGGGACTGGGCCGTCCGGGCCCGGTGTGCCCCTTCATGCGGCATACGACCACGCGGCAGCTGCTCTGGGCCGGTGTGGCAGCCGGCACGGACTTGTCGCCGGAGGGCATGGGGGAGGTGATGGACGACGCGTTCGCGGTGTACGCGCGACTGCGGCAGGAAAACCCCGTGGACTCCAGGGGTTTGACGCTTGTCACCCTCTTCCCGGAACTGACCCGCTACGAGCTGATCGATGCCGTGCACCGCGCCCGTAAAACGCAGGCGGTCTCGGCAGGTCTGATGCTCGGCCAGTTCTATCCGGGCTGCACCGTGCCGGGGCTGTGGAACAGCGACTTCCATCCCCTCGACGCCCCCGTGCCGATGCTGGTGCTCCGTCCGATGATGAGCACCGACTTCCCGTTCCTGGTCGCCCGGACCGAGTGGCTGTACGCATACTTCACGCGATTCGCACCGGACCTGCCCGGCAAGCTGCGCTGGTCGATTGCCGAACGAATGCGGGTAGACGGTCCGGACGCGGGGCGGATCACCTCGCTGCGCATGCATTCCGCGGACGAACACGCGCGGTGATCACGGAAAACCGGCTTCTTACGGGGGATACTCCAATAATGCGCCGGCTACCGCTTTGCCTTGCCACCCTGACCGCCGTAGTAGCTGGTCTGCTGCCAGTGGCAGCGGCCGCCCCGGCCGGGGCGGCCGCTGCGATTGTCGATGTCCGGCCGCTGGGTGGCAGGCAGTTCGAGGTCGACGTCTATTCGCCCGCCATGGACAGGACCATCCCGGTGTGGATTTCGCACCCCGACGGTCCCGCACCCGCGCTGTATCTGCTCAATGCCGTCGATGGTGGCGAGTCCGGCGGGCCCTGGACCAATCGCACCGATGCCGCGCAGTTCTTCGCGGACAAGCAGGTCAATGTGATTCAGCCGATCGGCGGTCGCGCCTCCTTCTATACCGACTGGGCCGCGGATGATCCGGTGCTCGGCCGGAACAAGTGGTCGACCTTCCTGATCGACGAGCTGCCCGCGGCGCTGTCCGACCGTTTCGCCCTGACCGGCCGCAATGCCATTGCCGGAACATCGATGTCGGCGACCTCGGCCCTGGATCTGGCGATCGAGGCGCCCGGCCGGTACCAGGCGGTCGGCGCGTTCAGCGGTTGCCCGGGCACCAGCGATCCGATGTCCGCCGCGGTCGTGCGCTCCGAACTGCAACTGTTCGGCGCGAATGCGGACAATATGTGGGGCGGACCCGGCAATCCGGCCTGGGCGGCACACGACGCGGTGCTCAATGCCGACCGGCTGCGCGGTGTGGCGCTCTACCTTTCGGCCGGCAACGGCCTCCCCGGCGTGCACGACACCCTCGCCGATCCGTCGATCGGCGGCGATATCGGCCGGTTGACCGACCGCCTCGCGGTGGGCGGCAGCATGGAATCGGTGGTGCACGGCTGCGCGGCCGCCCTGGCGGGCCGCCTCGCCGCACTCGGCATCCCGGCCACTGCGGTCTTCCGCAACGGCACCCACGCCTGGCCCTATTGGCAGGACGATCTGCACGACTCCTGGCCGGTCTTCGCCGCCGCCCTCGGCGTCTAGCCACCGTCCCTCAGCGGTCGATACTGCGGCCGCGAGGTCGTAGGCTGAAGGTCGAAGCAGCAAGATCATTGGTGGCGCTGGGGTGGGCGGCTGTGCGGCAGGCGGACTCCCGGAGATGAGCAGGAGGAAGCATGGCATTCGGATCAGTTTTGGGACAGGCCGCACGCGGCATGAACGGTGTGATCGTCAAGTTGATCGACGCACCTGTGATCGGCCCGCTGCTGGGTCGCGGTTTTGTGGTCATCACCTATGTCGGGCGGCGCTCGGGTAAGACCTTCAGCACGCCGGTGAACTACTGGCGCTCGGGTGACACGCTCACCATCGGTGTCGCCATGGCGGATTCGAAGTCGTGGTGGCGCAATTTCCTCGGCGAGGGTGGCCCGATCTCCTTGCACCTCAACGGTTCCGACCGCACCGGGCTCGCGATCGCCAAGCGCGACGACAAGGGCCGGGTCACGGTGAAGGTGACACTGAACCCCGCGAGCTGAATCCGCGGCTCACGACCGGACGTGGGCGGCGAGGAAGTCGTTGAGGGCGGCCCACATCTGCGGATTGAGCTGGGTGTGGCCGCCGGTGCCGACAACGCTGCGGAAATCGACCCCGCTCGCCGCGAACTGGGCGGCCAGGGCGGCGTGCAGCGGTGAGGGCACGCTGGTGTCGGTTGCGTTGAGCAGCAACAGGATCGGCCGGTTGTACCCGGTGGTCGGCACGGCCATATAGCTGTTCACCGCCCCGATGAGCGGGCCGTCGGCGAGCGGCCGGCTCAGCAGCTGGCCGATGCCCAGATCGCTGATGGTGGCATTGATCTGCGGCTGGCACATGGTCCCGATCCGATCGAGCACGGAATGACCCAGCGGCGTCAGATAGCTGTCGACGGCGGCGTCGGGACGTGCGGCTCGCAACCCGGCCAGAATGTCGGTGAGGTAGCCGACCGTTTCGGCGGTACCGGGGATGGCCGGGGTCGTGGGCCCGGCGATCGTGAGCGCCTTCTCGACATCGGATTCGGGATCGATGGCGACGGTGCCGCGGAAGTCGAGATCGGGGGAGTAGGTAGCCTGCAGGTGGCTGGTGGCCAATGCGGCCTGACCGCCCTGCGACGGACCCACTACGGCCCAGGTCCTCGACAGCTCGGGACGGGCTGCTCGGGCCGCGCGCACCATATCGATGGTGGCGGTCGCCTCGCTCTGCAGTTCCAGGTACGGATGCGGGCCGGTGTCGTACAACCCGAGCCCGAGATAATCGGGAGCCACCACCGCGTAGCCCTGGGAGACCAGGGAGCGCATGACATTGTCCTCATCCGCGATGAAGTGGTCGTACGGCGCGGTGCTCGGATCGGATTTACCGCCGCAGCCCATGCCCAAACCGGTGGTGCCGTGATCGAAAGCGACTATCGGCCAGCCGTTTTCGGGCGCCGGTCCGGCCGGGACGAACAGTGCGCCGCTGGCCTGCTTCGGTGCGCCGCCGGAACTGGCCATCCAGTATCGGACGACCGATCCGCCGGGGATGCCATGGAAGCTGTCCGATTGCGATTCGGCCGAGATCAGTGTCCCGGGCGGATCTGCGGCCGCGGGTACGGCATCGAAGGCGACCGCCATACTCGCCGACGCGGTGGCCGCGATGACGGCGCCGGTCCATTTGCGAAGCCCACGCATCGAAGACCCTCCTGAATCGCCAGGCTCAACCGTGCAGTATTCGCTGACTATTCGCCAACCATGTCGGCATTGCAAGGTGACCCGGCGCACCGGAGGTCGCTCGGCAGGTCGGCCCCGTGCTCAGAAGAGCCGGAAGCCCGCTCCGGCGCCGCCGTGCTGATCCATACTGGTCAGGACATTGCCGATGCTGGTGGAGAGGTCGGGCTCGTGCACGGGGTCGGCGGGGTTGGTGCAGGAGGGCATCTGCAGCACCACGCTGCCGAGGTCCAGTAATTGCCCGGCGATGACCATGCCGACCAGTCGGTCGCCGACCAGTACCGGCGCTCCCGAATCGCCGTGATCGGCGCACACATGACTGCTGAAGCCCTCCGGCAGCGTCTGCCAGACCGGGCCGCAGGTGAACCCGGTGGTGCGCCCGTTCTTGCACACCGTCTCCAAAAGTCCTGGCGGCGAACCGATTCCATTCACCACGCTCTGCGTGATCTGCCGCACCGGAACCACCTTGGCCGCATCGAGCTCGATGACCGCCCAGTCCCAGTAGTCGTCGACCTCGGCCACCCTGCCGATCACACCGGTGCGCACCGACCCCTCCGACCAGACCGCGGCGCCGACCTCGCCGCAGTGTCCCGCGGTCACCGCGACCAGCCGATTCCCGCCGTCGAATCCCACGGCGGTCACGGTGCACAGTGCGTAGAGCTGAGGATCGTCGGTGCTGATCGCGATGCCGGAGCCACCGCCCAGAACGGCGGGACCGTCGGCCGCGGCCGTCCCGGGTGTCAGCCCGACGGCGAAAATCGAAGCGGCCGCGATCGATCCGATACTGGTCAGAATTCTGCCGAGAGCCAACATGTCGAACCTCCCGTTGGGGAAGTCGTGCGGATGGGCTGGAACCGAACCAGTGAAACACACCGACCGGACTGTTTTGTATTGAATGTCTGATTGAGTCGATTTGGGCGGGCGATAGCCAACGTCTACTCTCAGGCGAGAGTGGCGCGGGTCACAGTTTGATAGCGGTTCACCGCAATCGCCGCAAACTCTTTCCAGATCCTTTGCATAGTCTTTACGATTACCGCGTTCTGCATAGCGCGTCGTGCTGTCTACAGCCTCGCCCGCAGCTCGCTCTCGATGCCAGTACATGTTGACCGATGAACCGGGCGGCTTCCGCCGTGCCGGCGAAGGAGAAATATGTCCACCGACACCGAACAGCCTCCCCGGACGTCGCTTCCAGGCCTCGCCGAGTTGGTACGCCACGATCTACCGGCTTCGCTAGTGGTATTTCTGGTCTCGTTGCCGCTGTCCATCGGTATTGCCGTCGCCGCCGGAGCCCCGGTGGCCGCCGGTCTTATAGCCGCGGTCGTGGGGGCGGTGGTAGCCGGACTGGTCGGCGGTTCGACACTGCAGGTCAGTGGTCCCACCGCCAGTCTCACCGTGGTCGTCGCCGAGTCGATCAATCAATTCGGCTGGGCCGCCACCTGTTTCATCACCGTCGCGGCCGGCCTGCTGCAAATAGTGTTCGGGCTCAGCCGAATAGCGCGCGGCGCACTGGCCATCGCGCCGGTCGTGGTGCACGCCATGCTCGCCGGGATCGGCATAGTCATCGCGCTGCAGCAGGTGCACGTGCTGCTCGGCGGCAATTCACTGAGCTCCTCGTGGGACAGCCTGGCCGGGCTGCCGCAGGAGCTGCGCTCGGTGCACGGCGGCGATCTCGCCGTCGGTTTGCTGGTGATCGTCATTCTGGTCGCCTGGAAACGTATGCCCGCCCCGGTGCGCGCGGTGCCCGGCCCGCTGGTCGCGGTCGTCGCGGCGACGGCGCTCGCACTGGTGCTTCCGGTCCGGGTCGAGCACATCGTGCTCAACGGCTCGCTGCTGGACGAACTGCGCCTGCCTGAATTGCCGCACGGCAGTTGGGCAACGATCGCGCTCATGGCGGTGACCATCGCGCTCATCGCGAGTGTGGAGACTCTGCTATCGGCCGTGGCGGTCGACCGGATCCGGCAGAACGCCTCGCGCCGTACCGATTTGGATCGAGAACTGATCGGGCAGGGCGTCGCGAACATGGTGTCCGGCTTGATCGGTGGCCTGCCGGTGGCGGCGGTCATCGTCCGCAGTATCACCAATGTGAAGGCGGGCGCGCGCACCAGGGCCTCGACCATGCTGTGCGGGCTGTGGGTGCTGCTGTTCTCGGTGGCGCTGGTCGGGGTGGTGCGGCAGATTCCGAAGGCCGCGCTCGCCGGACTGCTCATCGTGGTCGGCATTCAGCTGATCAAGCTCGCGCACGTGCGCCGCGCCCAGCGCACCGGTGATCTGATCGTCTACGCGGCGACCATCATCGTGGTGGTGTTCTGGAATCTGTTGCTGGGCATGCTCGTCGGCCTCGCACTGGCCTTCGCGCTGCTGCTGTGGCGGGTGGTGCGGGTGTCGGTGAATGCCGAAGCCGTGCAACCCAACCGCTGGCGGGTCACCGTGGACGGAACCTTCACCTTCCTCGCGCTGCCGAAACTCGCGGCCGAGCTCGCGAGGGTGCCCGCCGGTGCGGACGTGACGCTCGAAATGACCGTGGACTTCCTGGACCACGCGGCCTACGACGCCATCGAGGAATGGGTGGCCGGGCAGCGCGCCGGGGGCGGCACCGTCGAATTCGTGGAAATGGGCTCGGTGCGCATGGAAGGCGCGACCGACGGCCCGCCCGCGCGCGGTGACTCGCGGCTCATGCTCAATGAGGCGCTGGCGCCGTGGCGGCGCTCCGGCGGCGATGTCGATCCGATCGTGGCGGGGGTGGCGGCGTACCACCGCAGTCACGCGCACGTGGTGCGCCCGCATCTCGATGTGCTGCGCGATGGGCAGGAACCGGATTCGCTGTTCATCACCTGCGCCGACTCCCGGATTGTGCCGAATGTGATCACCAACAGCGGTCCGGGCGATCTGTTCACGATCCGCAATATCGGCAATCTGGTTCCGGCCGATCGCCAGGACTTCTCGATGGAGGCCGCGCTCATCTACGCCCTCGACAAGCTGGCTGTGCGATCGGTGGTGGTGTGCGGACACTCCGGCTGCGGTGCGATGGCGGCGCTGCATTCGGAATTGGTGACCGGCTCCGAACTCGACGGCTGGCTGGCCAATGCCCGGCCCAGTCTGGAGCTGTACCGGCTCGGGCATCCGGTGGCGCTGGCCGCCGCGGCCGCGGGATTCGGTCCGGTCGATCAGCTCGGCATGGTGAATGTGGCTGTGCAACTGGAAACCCTGTACGCGCATCCGGTGGTACGCCGGGGTGCGGTCGAGCGGGGAGTGGTGCTGTCCGGACTCTTCTTCGATATCGCGACTGCTCGCGTCATCGAGGTCACGGTGGACGGCATTGCCGAAATCGGGGATGTGGGCGGTCGGCTGCAAACTGTCAGCGCGGTATTGCCAGTGTGACGTAGGTCGCTTTTCGGGCGTGAATCCGTAAGGATTCACGCCCGTTTTGCATTGTGGCCGCGCTTTTCTCAGGGTTTACTAAGTCTTTACTTCTAATCTTGGCGAAGCTCGTCCGGTGAGTCTGTGGCCAACGCTGTCCACAGCAGCAATTCGATGCCCACAGAACATATTCGACGCTTCCGGGTCATTCGGCCCGGAGAAGGAGCCGAGATGTCCACCGACACCGATTCACCACCAGGCGGTAACGATGCGCCGCTTCGCAGCGGTGCGGACCGCTGGTCTGCCACCCTGCTGCGTCATGATCTCCCCGCTTCAGTAGTCGTATTCCTTGTTGCGCTACCGCTATCTCTCGGCATTGCCGTCGCCTCCGGCGCCCCGATCGCCGCCGGTCTCATCGCCGCTGTGGTCGGCGGCGTGGTGGTCGGACTGCTCGGCGGCTCCCCGTTGCAGGTCAGCGGCCCGGCCGCCGGTCTGACCGTGGTGGTCGCCGAGACCATCAACCAATTCGGCTGGCGCACGGCGTGTTTCATTACAGCCGCCGCCGGTCTGCTGCAGATTCTGTTCGGCCTCAGCCGTATTGCCCGCGCCGCACTGGCCATCGCACCTGTGGTGGTGCATGCCATGCTCGCCGGTATCGGTATCACCATCGCGCTGCAGCAGCTGCATGTGCTGCTCGGCGGGTCCTCGCGCAGCAGCGCCTGGGAAAACCTGACCGAGATGCCCGCTGAGCTGCTCTCGCTGCACGGCGACGACTTCTTCATCGGCGCCGTCGTCATCGCCATCATGCTGAGTTGGAAGTACGCCCCCGGACGCCTGCGGGTGCTGCCCGGACCGTTGGTCGCGGTCGCCATCGGCACCGGGCTGTCGCTGATCCTGCCCGGCAATGTGGAACGAATCGTCTTGAGCGGCTCGCTCTTCGACGCCATCGGCCTGCCGGAGATCCCGTCCGGCGGCTGGGGCGCGGTCGCCCTCGCGGTGCTGACGATCGCGCTGATCGCCAGCGTGGAGAGTCTGCTGTCGGCGGTCGCCGTCGACAAGATGCACACCGGTCCGCGCACCAATTTCGATCGGGAACTGATGGCGCAGGGCGCGGCCAATGTGACCTCCGGTCTGCTCGGCGGACTGCCGGTCACCGGCGTCATCGTGCGCAGCGCCACCAATGTGCAGGCCGGCGCCCGCACGCGCGCTTCGGCCTTCCTGCACGGCATCTGGATCCTGGTGTTCTCGGTGGCGCTGGTCTCGGTGGTGCAGCAGATACCCAAATCGGCGCTGGCCGGACTGCTCATCGTGGTCGGCATCCAATTGGTGAAGCTGGCGCACATCCGGCTCGCCCATCGCACCGGCGATCTGATGATCTATCTGGTCACCGTGGTGGCCGTGGTCTTCCTGAACCTGCTGGAGGGCGTGCTCATCGGGTTGCTGCTGGCCTTCGCGCTGCTGCTGTGGCGGGTGGTGCGGGTTTCGGTGTCGGCGACTCCGGTGACGGGTACCGACCGCTGGCTGATCAGCATCGACGGCACCTGCACCTTCCTGGCGCTGCCGAAGCTGTCCGCGGAACTGGCCAAGGTGCCTGAGGGGGCGCACGCGCTGGTCGAGCTGAGCGTCGACTTCCTGGATCACGCGGCGTACGAGGCCATTCACGATTGGGCCGCACAGCACGAATCTCATGGTGGCCGAGTCGAATTCGTGGAACTGGGGTCGGCGCCCATGGCCGATGCCCTGACCGGACCGCCGGTGCGCGGTCAGGCCCGGGGGCTGCTGGACGGGGTGCTGCGTCCGTGGCGTGCGGACGGCAATCCCATCACCACCGGTGTGGCCGCCTATCACCGTCGTAATGCGCATGTGGTGCGTCCGCACATGGACCAGCTGCGGGACGGGCAGAATCCGCACTCGCTGTTCATGACGTGCGCGGATTCCCGGATCGTCCCGAACCTGATCACCAATACCGGGCCCGGCGACCTGTTCACCGTCCGCAATGTCGGCAATCTGATTCCGAAGGACGGGCGCGACAACTCCATCGAGGCGGCGCTGTCCTTCGCCCTGGAGGAGTTGCGGGTGGATCAGGTTGTGGTGTGCGGACATTCGGGCTGCGGGGCGATGAAGGCCCTGCTCGGCGGAGTTCCCGCGGGCCCCGGCCTGGGTGACTGGCTGGCCAATGCCGACGCCGGTGTCGACCGCTGGCACCGGGGTCATCCGGTGGGCACGGCTGCCGCGGCCGCCGGCTTCGACCCCGCCGACCAGCTGGCCATGGTCAATGTCGCGGTCCAGCTGGAAACCCTGCGCGCGCACCCGGTGATCCGAAGAACCATGCGGCAGCGCGAGATCGCGGTGTCCGGGTTGTTCTTCGATATCGGGACCGCGAGGGTGCTGCAGATAACCGCCGATGATCTGTCCGAGATATCGGACCCTGACCTAGCGGTCCTGGCAGCAGTGACTCACTGACCGCTCCATTTCCCAGAACGAGCCCCCGGTTTGACTACCGGGGGCTCGTTTCTTGTTGGGACAGTCGACTATTCGCAGGATCGGCGTCGCGTTCAGACGTGCGCCTCGGCGGCTGCCTTCAGGTCCTTCATTCAGGCCTCGAGGCCCGCGCCGAGGAATGCGGTGGAGGTGGGGACGTCGGCTTCGACCTGTGCGCCGCTCCAGTTCTCTTCGGTGCGCACCAGAACGCCGCCGTCGACCTCGGTGAAGTTCCAGACGTGCACACCGTTATCGATGTTCAGCCCGTCGCCGACCGCGGGCCCACTCCAGCGAATGCAGCTGTCCGGCTGCGCATTCCGGACGGTGGAGGTGATGACGAGGGTGGTCGCGGGGGTGGTGGCGGGCACCGGAGTTGTCCAGCGGAATCGCGAGCCCGGCTGGAACGGTCCCTGGTCCGGGCGCTTATTGCTGGTGCGACGATGGCACCGAGCCGGACGGGTTCGCGGGAGCGCTATCGCGCCCAGGTGCGCGAGGAAGTCAGGAAGCACGCCTGGGAGCTCCCCGGAAATAATGTCGGTCCTGCTCGAGGCCTTTGCCGCACAGCCCCGGGGCGGCACCCCGATCCCTTCGGCATCCACCTCGAGACGCACGGCGGCTGGGCCGGCGGTCACCCGGTCCCAGCCGCAACCACTCTCGTTCTGAACCCGCCTGCACGGCGTTCTCTCCCTCGAATTGGCCGGCCAATTCGCCGGAATGGAGTTCGACCCCGCACTCCTCTTCGCCGACGAACTGAGCACGCTCCTCTCGCGCTGATGACGAACGTTCAGTCCGCCTGAGTGATGTAGAAGCGGTTTCCGTCCGGATCGCGAAACGCGAACATCGGTGGGGCGGTCTCCCATTCGAGCAGCGTGCCGACCGTGAATCCGAGCTCGGCGAGCGTGCTGTGCGCGGCGCGCGCATCGGGCGTCGCCAGCCGGATCCCGGTGTCGATCCCGGCGGGCAACTCCTCGGATGCGCGCACAAACGAGAGCGTCGTCTCGGCCCCGGGCGCCCGCAACTCCAGCCATCGAAAGCCCGGCTGCAACTCGGCGTCCAAATGCGTCGTGAACCCGAGCTGCTCCCACAGTGCCTTACTGCGATCCTGGTCGGTCACGGGAACAGCCACGGTGAGTACACCGGCACAAGTCGTCTTGGTCATAACGGAGATGACGACCCGACCCGGCCGAATTCATCGGTGTTCACCGCGGCCGACCGCCCACCGCCTATGGAAGTGTCTGATATTCCCGCACATAGGCGGTATCAACCCCCAGTGCCCCAACACCTCTCGTACCACCGGGATGCCCGAGGGGTGCGCTCCGCCCGGGCAGCGGCTCATTGAAGAAGCGGGCGTTCTCGATGACGAACTGCTCCTGCTCGGGTGGCATGTCATCCTCGTAATAGATCGCCTCGACCGGGCAGGCCGGTTCGCAGGCCCCGCAGTCGATGCATTCGTCGGGCTGGATGTAGGCCATCCGGTTGCCGATGAAGATGCAGTCCATCGGGCACTCCCCGATGCAGGCCCGATCGAGTACGTCTACGCACGCGGCGCCGATTACGAACGTCACGATGTTCTCCTCTGGTGTGCTGGGCCCCGCGACCGGGGGATATCTACGATCCTGGTGATCGCGCGTGCGGTCGGGTAGCGGGCGAACGCCCCCCACCTCATAAGGTGTTCTTATGACCTTGCCGCCCGGCACACCCGATCTCGAGGTGCTGGATCTGCTTGTCTCGGTGGCAGAGTTGGGCAGCCTCGGCGCGGCCGCGCGACGGCACGGCATCAGTCAGCCCGCCGCCGGTATGCGAATCAAGGCACTGGAGCGGCGAATGCAGGTGCGGCTGTTGGATCGCGGGCCCACCGGGTCGGCCTTGACCGACGCCGGGCACGCCGTGGTGGAACTCGGTCGCCCGGTGCTGGCGGCCGCGTTGGAACTGGCGGAGGGAATCGCGGCGCTGCACCGCGTCGCGCGAGCGAGCCTGCGCATTCTGGCCTCGACGACCATTGCGGACCATCGAATTCCGCACTGGCTGAACGCATTGCGGAAGATCCACCCCGAACTGGCCGTGGAATTGGATGTGGCGAACTCCCGGCAGGTGACCGTGGCAGTGCGCGACCGCGAGACCGAGCTCGGTTTTGTCGAAGGGCCCCATCCGCCTGCGGGGTTGGGCAGCCGCGTACTCGTCGCCGACGAGCTCGTGGTGGTCGTCGGCCGGGCGCATCCCTGGGCCACCCGCCGCCGTCCGGTGACTCCGCGCGAACTCGCCGATACCCCGCTGCTGTGGCGGGAGAAGGGTTCCGGAACGCGGGACACCGTGTGGGAAGCGCTCGAAATTCACGGCGCCCCGGCGCAACCGGCCGCCGAATTCGGCTCGGCCGCAGCGATTCTCACCACCGCCCGCAGCGGCGCCGCACCCGCCGTGGTCAGCCGCCTGATCGTGGCGCACGAGCTCCGCGCCGGCACCCTGCACGAGGTACCACTGGCCGACGGCCTCACCCTGACCAGAAAATTCCGCGCCATCTGGCACCGCCGAACCCCTCCCACCGGCCCCGCCGAAGACCTGGTCGAACTCGCCGCCCGTATTGAGCAAGCGCGAACGAACCGGCCCAGATGATCAGAGCCACTCGACGACGCCGACCACGAACCGGCGGAGTACTACCAGCGCGCCCCGGCCGCGTAATGTGGAAGTGTTGATCCTGAGGCATATCACGCGCAGCCCGGTGCACGGTTATGAGCTGCGCAAACATGTCGAACAGGACACCGGAATCACACTGAACAACAACGCGCCGTATCCGGCACTGCGGCGGTTCGAGGACGTCGGCGCCGTCACCAAGACCTCGGAGCAGCAACAAGGCCGCCCGGCCCGCACCGTGTACACACTGACCCCGGTGGGGCGGGAGCTGTTACCTGGAATCGCACCTGGATCATGTTGTGATGTGCGGGCATTCGCCCGACTGCCGGAACCGTCGAACGGCGCGCCTGCGGAAGGCGCCCGGGGCGGTCGACATAGGGTGGGGCGGCTGCTGAGGAAAAGACGGCCTCGCGGTGACATCCTGGTTGGTGAGCCCCGTGGTGGCGGCTGGATCGGAGTCCGATGGAAATGGTTGCGCAGCCCCCTGTTCGGATGAGTGAAGTGCCCGGTACTCGGCTACTGGATCCGCGGTGGCTGGGTGAGCGGATTTCCGATATGGGTATTTCGTGGGGGACTGGGGATGCTCGGGTGTCCGGGACCCTGTGGTGGTGCATGGCTGCGTCGTCGCTGGTGGCTCCGATTGTCGGGGCTTATGCGGAGGGGGTGCCGGCGCTGGACCCCACCTTGGAGCGGATCGGGTGCGAGATTCGGCCCGATGGGGGAGTGGAGCGGGTGCTGCCGCTGACGGGGACGGCTGCTGACGAACTGCCGACGGAATCTGTCGGGCATGCGCTGCGGCACACGCTGTCACGGGTGGTGCCTGTGGTGGCGGAGGTATCCGGTGCGGGGGTGGCTGCGCTGTGGGCGATCGTCGCGGATGCCATCGGCAATCGCGCGCTCGATGCGGGCGCCAAGGAATCGGGTGCGCTGCTGGCCAGGGAGGTGGCGGGGCGGCTGCCGGTGCCTCGATTCAGTGATATCGGAGGCCGTACTTTTGTGCGGCGCATCTCCTGCTGCCTGGTATTCGAGGTGCCGGGCTGCGAGATGTGCACGAGTTGCCCGAAACGACCTGCGGCTGAGCGCGAAAGACTGCTCGCGGAGCTGGCCGCGCGCGGCTGACACCCCGGCACCCGGTCCATCGGCGCACCGCCACCACCGTGCCGATAGCATGGACCGGCCAGACCTCGCGGGGAATTCCCGCGCTAACGACAATGCCTAGGAGTGCGCAGCCGTGACCACCACAGCCCCGAAGAGCCCCGTCGCCCTCGTCCGGGTGTCGGCCGGGACTACGGCGGGTGCCGCGGTGCGCGAGGCCGACCTGCCGAGCAAGGGCCCCGACGCCGTCATCGTCGTCCGTGACGCGGAGGGCAATCTCAAGGATCTGTCCTGGATCCCGGAAGCCGACACCGAGGTCGAGGCCGTCACCGCCGATTCCGAGGACGGCCGCAGCGTCATCCGGCACTCGGCCGCGCATGTGCTCGCGCAGGCCGTGCAGCAGGAGTTCCCGGAGGCCAAGCTCGGCATCGGCCCGCCCATCAAGGACGGCTTCTACTACGACTTCCAGGTCGAGCGCCCCTTCACCCCGGAGGATCTGGCCAAGCTGGAATCCCGGATGAAGAAGATCATCAAAGGCGCACAGCGCTTTTCGCGCCGCGTGACCGATGTCGAGGAAGCTCGCATCGAACTGGCCGGGGAGCCGTTCAAGCTGGAGCTGATCTCCGATAAGTCGGGCATCGACGATCCGGAGGTCATGGAGGTCGGCGGCAAAGAGCTGACCATCTACGACAATCTGGACCCGCGCACCGGCGAAAAGCTGTGGGGCGACCTGTGCCGCGGCCCGCACATCCCGACCACCAAGTACATTCCCGCGTTCAAGCTGACCCGCAGCTCCGCCGCCTACTGGCGGGGTGATCAGAGCCGCGAGGATCTGCAGCGCGTGTACGGCACCGCCTGGGAATCGCAGGAGGCGCAGGAGGAGTACCTGAACCTGCTCGCCGAGGCCGAGAAACGCGATCACCGCAAGCTCGGCCTGGAGCTGGACCTGTTCTCCTTCCCCGACGAGCTGGGCTCCGGCCTGCCGGTGTTCCACCCCAAGGGCGGCATCATCCGCAAAGAGCTCGAGGACTACTCGCGCCGCAGGCACATCGCCGCGGGCTACGAATTCGTCAATACCCCGCACATCACCAAGGGTCATCTCTTCGAGGTCTCCGGTCACCTGGACTGGTACCGCGACGGCATGTTCCCGGCCATGCACCTCGATGCCGAACTCAATGACGACGGCACCGTGCGCAAGCCCGGCCAGGACTACTACGTCAAGCCGATGAACTGCCCGATGCACAACCTGATCTTCCGTTCGCGCGGGCGCTCGTATCGTGAACTGCCGCTGCGCATGTTCGAATTCGGCTCGGTCTACCGCTACGAGAAGTCCGGTGTCATCCACGGCCTGACTCGCGTGCGGGGCATGACCCAGGACGACGCGCACATCTACTGCACCAAGGAGCAGATGCACGCGGAGCTCACCTCCACGCTGCAGTTCGTGCTGAGCCTGCTGCGCGATTACGGCCTCGACGATTTCTACCTGGAGCTGTCCACCAAGGACCCCAAGAAGTTCGTCGGCTCCGACGAGCTGTGGGAGGAGGCCACCGAAACCCTGCGCAAGGTGGCCACCGACTCCGGCCTGGACCTGGTGCCGGACCCGGGCGGCGCGGCCTTCTACGGCCCGAAGATCTCCGTGCAGGCCAAGGACGCACTGGGCCGCACCTGGCAGATGTCCACCATCCAGCTGGACTTCAACCTGCCCGAGCGCTTCGAGCTGGAGTACACCGGCTCCGATGGCCAGAAGCACCGGCCGGTCATGATCCACCGCGCGCTCTTCGGATCCATCGAACGCTTCTTCGGCGTGCTCACCGAGCACTACGCGGGCGCGTTCCCGGCCTGGCTGTCGCCGGTGCAGGTGGTCGGCATCCCGGTCGCCGAGGCTTTCGCCGAGCACCTCGACGGTGTGATCGAGCAGCTGCGCGAGCACGATGTGCGCGCCGAGGTGGACCGCAGCGACGACCGCATGCAGAAGAAGATCTTCAACCAGACTGCGCAGAAGGTGCCCTTCATGCTGCTCGCCGGCGCGAAGGATGTGGAGGCGGGCGCGGTCAGCTTCCGTTTCCGCGACGGCACCCAGGTCAATGGAGTTCCGGTCGCGGAGGCGGTGTCCACGATCATCGAGTGGATCAGGCGCCGCGAGAACGAGTCTCCGACCGCGCAGCGTTTCGAGAAGGCGAACGGGTAGGGCATGAGCGAATTCACGGCGCCCGGCGGTCTCACCGAAGACGCTGCGGGGCTTGCAGATTCGACGCCGCGGGAGACGATCGTCGATCGCGGCGCCGGCGACCCCGACCGCCTGCAGCGGTTGTGGACGCCGTACCGCATGTCCTACATCACCGGGGCGACCGGTGAGCGGCAGCCCGCCGACGATTCGAATGCCGACGCGGACTCGAATGCGGACGCGCCCAAGAAGACCGGCCATCCGTTCACCGACATCCCCGAGATGTCGGATGAGGACGGCCTGGTCCTGGCGCGCGGCGAATTCGTATACGCGGTGCTGAACCTGTACCCGTACAACCCCGGCCACATGATGGTGGTGCCCTACCGCCGGGTGGCCAATCTCGAGGACCTCACGCTCGACGAGAGCACCGAACTGATGGCCTTCACCCAGCAGGCGATTCGCGTCATGAAGCGGGTCTCGCGGCCGGAAGGATTCAATGTCGGCCTGAATCTCGGTGGCGTTGCCGGTGGTTCACTCGCCGATCACCTGCATCAACATATCGTGCCCCGCTGGAGTGGCGACGCGAACTTCATTACCGTCGTCGGCGGAGTGAAGGTCATGCCGCAGCTGCTACGGGAAACCCGGGCACTGCTGGCGGGAGCCTGGAAGGAGGCGTAGATGAGCGACAATCGCGCAGCGGATCATCGAAGCCGACCGGGTGCGGGTGTCCCGCAGGATACGGAAGGAAGCCGAATAGCGTGCTGAGCTTCTTCGGTCGCGAGACGTTCGCCAAAGCGACTGCGCCCCTGGGCAAAGCCTTGGTGAGCACCGGACTCACACCGGATGCCATGACGCTGATCGGCACCACCGCCTCGATTGCCGCGGCGGTGACGCTGTTCCCGTCCGGTCACCTGTTCTGGGGAACCATGGTGATCTGGCTGTTCGTCATGTTCGACATGCTGGACGGCGCCATGGCCCGGGCGCGTGGCGGCGGCACCAAATACGGCGCCGTGCTCGATGCCACCTGTGACCGGGTGGCGGACGGCGCGATCTTCGGCGGATTGGCCTGGTGGGCCGTCTATCACGAGAACTCGAAGGTGCTTTTCGCGGCTACCCTGGTGGTATTGGTGACCTCGCAGGTCATCTCGTACGCCAAGGCGCGCGCGGAGGCCAGCGGACTCTCGGCCGACGGCGGCATCATCGAGCGCCCCGACCGTCTGGTCATCGGTCTCGTCGGCGCCGGATTCACCGGCATCGGCGGGTATTTCGAGATCGACTGGCTCACCTACGCGGTGTATGTGGCCATCTATGTTCTGGCGGTGCTGAGCATCGTCACTGTCTTCCAGCGTGTGCTGGCCGTGCGCAATTCGCCTGGCGCACGCGACATTATCGCCCCCGTGGCGAAGGCGCCGGAGGAACACCAGCGGTGAGCACCGATTTCACGTCCGCGATGACCGATAAGGCGTACGCGGCCGGATGGGCTCTGGTGCGCGGACTTCCGGAGGGCACGGCGCGCCGCGGTTTCGATGCCGGAGCCGATGTGGGCGCCCGCCGGATGAATCGGAAGGCGCACACCGGGCATCCGAATCAGTTGCGGCGCAACCTCGCCCGGGTGATCGGTACAACGCCCGAGCAGGTGCCCGACGATCTGGTCCGTGCGAGCATGCGGTCCTATGCCCGCTACTGGCGTGAGGCGTTCCGGCTGCCCGGCATGGACCATGCGGAGATGGTCAGGTCGGGCCGGCTGTTCGTCAACGAGGTCGAGCATCTGGAGGCCGCGCTGGCCGCCGGTCGCGGCGCGGTATTGGCGCTCCCGCATTCCGGCAACTGGGATATGGCCGGTGTGTGGCTGGTGCAGAACCACGGCCCCTTTTCGACGGTCAATGAACGGCTGCAGCCGGAATCGCTGTTCGAGCGCTTCGTCGAATACCGCGAGAGCCTCGGCTTCGAGGTCTTCCCGCTCACCGGTGGTGAGCAGCCGCCGTTCCCGCAATTGGCGGATCGCCTGCGGCACAACCGCGTGGTGTGTCTCATGGGCGAGCGCGATCTCACCGGCAAGGGTGTGCCGGTCGACTTCTTCGGCGAGCGCACCTGGATGCCCGCCGGTGCGGCGAAACTGGCCATCGAGACCGGCGCGGCGCTGATTCCGGTGCACTGCTGGAACACCGTCGATGCGCAGGGCCGCGAAGGCTGGGGTTTCAAGACCGAAGCGGCGCTGGATGTTTCGGGTGGCGCGGCGGCGGCGACCCAGCTGCTGGCGAATCGATTCGCGGCCAATATCGCCGAACATCCCGCCGACTGGCACATGCTGCAACCGCTGTGGGAAAGTGATCTGTCGCAGTCGCGGCTGGACCGCATCGCGGCGGCGCAGCAGACTGTCACAAAGGATCGTGTGGGGATTCGGGAGCCCGGCACAGCCGAAGGCGTTGATGTACACAGTGCCGAAGGCGTTGATGTACACAGTGCCGAAGGCGTTGATGCACACACAGCCGAAGGCGTTGAGGGACACAGCGCGAACGGCGTCGACGGGCACAGGGGAGACGCAGCACTATGAGAATCGGCATGGTCTGCCCGTACTCGTTCGATGTGCCGGGTGGTGTGCAGTCGCATGTCGTGGAACTGGCCCAGGTACTGCTGGAGCGCGGTCACAAGGTGAGCGTGCTCGCACCCGCCGCCGATGACACACCGCTGCCGGACTATGTGGTCTCGGCCGGTAAAGCGGTCGCCATTCCGTACAACGGGTCCGTCGCGCGACTGTCCTTCGGCCCCACCGCGTACACCCGCATCCGCCGCTGGATCGGCGACAACGACTTCGACGTGCTGCACATTCACGAGCCGAACGCCCCCAGCCTGTCGATGCTGGCCCTGAAGATCGCCGAGGGCCCGATCGTCGCGACCTTCCACACCTCGACCACAAAATCATTGGTGCTCAGTACTTTTCAGGGTGTGCTGCGGCCGTATCACGAGAAGATCAGCGGGCGGATCGCAGTCTCCGAGCTGGCGCGGCGCTGGCAGGTGGAGGCGCTCGGCGGGGATGCCGTCGAAATCCCCAATGGCGTCGATGTTCCCGCGTTCGCGCACGCCCCGCTGCTGGAGGGCTACCCGCGCGCCGGTGGCACCGTGCTGTTTCTGGGCCGCTACGACGAGCCGCGCAAGGGTATGGACGTGCTGCTGGGCGCACTGCCCGGACTGGTACGCCGCCATCCCGATATCGAGGTGCTGATCGTGGGCCGCGGCGATGAGGAGCGACTGCGCCGCGAGGCCGGTGAAAACGCCTCGCACCTGCGCTTTCTCGGGCAGGTTTCGGATGCGGAGAAGGCCTCGGCCATGCGCAGCGCCGATGTGTACTGCGCACCCAACCTCGGCGGCGAAAGCTTCGGCATCGTGCTGGTGGAGGCCATGGCCGCCGGAACCGCCGTGGTCGCCAGCGATCTGGACGCCTTCCGCCGGGTGCTGCGCGACGGCACCGCGGGCATGCTGGTGCCGGTCGGCGATTCGGAGCTGCTCGCCGCGGCGCTCGATGCAGTGCTCACCGATTCCGATCGCCGCGCGGAACTCATCCGCACCGCGAATCAGGTTGTCGGCGAATATGATTGGCCGGTCGTCGCCGAGCAGATCCTGCGCGTCTACGAAACCGTCACCGTGGGCGATTCCCGCGTCAGGACCGCTGGATGATCACTTTCTCCGCGACCACGATTCTGGTTCTCGCCTTAATCGCGGCGCTTGTCATCACCCTGGGCGTCTGGGCCTACACCACCGCCAATCGCCTCGACCGGCTGCACGTGCGCAGCGATCAGGCGCGGAATGCCTTGAGCGCCGCGCTCGATCGGCGCGCGGTGGTGGCCCGGACGGTGGCCACCGTGCTCGGTGTCAATGCCGAGCCGGAACGCGCTGACCAGGCCCGACACCTCGTCGCCCTGGCCGGACGGGCCGAGCGCACCGACTGGCGTGACCGGGAGACGGTCGAGAATCAGCTGGCCGGAGCGCTTTCCGCGGTCGAGATCTCGCAATTGCCGCCGCAGCTGGTGGCCGAGCTCGCCGATGCCGAGGCACGGGTCTTGATTGCCAGGCGTTTTCACAATGACGCGGTGCGCGACACGCTGGCACTGCGTACCCGCCGCTCGGTCCGCCTGCTGCACCTGGGCGGAACCGCGCCGCTGCCCACGTATTTCGAGATCGCCGAACGCGTGACGGCCGCCGCCTCCACCGGTTTGGAGGTCGATACCGTGCGCACCTCCGCGCGGGTGCTGCTGCTGGATGAGGACAATCGGGTGCTGCTGCTGCGCGGCCGCGATCCCAAAGTCCCCGATGTCGAATTCTGGTTCACCATTGGCGGCGGCGTCGATCCGGGTGAAACCTTGCGCGAGGCCGCAATTCGCGAGCTATACGAAGAAACCGGTTATCCCGCCGACTCTTCCGCACTGCACGGTCCGCTCTGGCGTCGTGTGGCGGTATTCCCGTTCAATGGCGAACTGATTCGTTCCGAAGAACTGTTCTTTGTCCTTCGGGCTAAAAATTTCGAACCTAATCCGGCAAAATTAGATTTTGTCGAACGACGGTCCATTACCGGTAGTAAGTGGTGTCATGCCGCCGATATCGCGGCCCTCGATCGGTCCGGCGAAACGGTGTATCCCTATCATCTGGACGAGCTGCTGGAAGAAGCCATCGCCGCAGCTGACGGCCGTGCAGACCCTGAGGTCCGCTCGATTCGCTGATGGTCCCGCAACGCCGAACGCCACCGTAGACGACTGTGGTCATCTTCGGTGGCGTTCGGATTCCGGAGAAAAGGGCTTCGAATACTCTCGAGCCCTCGTTCGCATCCTGGTCAGATGAAGAATCCCAGTGTGCTGAGGAATGCGCCAGCGGCGATTACTGCTGCGCCGAAGAGGGTGCTGAGTCCGAGTCCTAGCAACATGATTTCTTTCCTTTCGTCCTTCCGCAGCTTGCGGATGTACCCGGTTAATCTCACGCAAACCGTGATGCGTTTCACCTTTTTCGGCACAAAATCAAAATAGGCGTTTGACCGGCCACCGTTCTCGCAGTCCGGTGGCTGGGATCGGAGCCCGAAAGCGCGTGGCCGCTCGCGTCGCCGGCATTACCGTGGGCCGTTCAACAACGGCTATGCGATAGGGACGTCCGAAATGAAGCTGATGTACGCGTTGTGGGGTGCCGATCTGGACGAGCGGCTGCATGCCGCCGAGCTGCGGCACCGACTGGCGGATATCGGGGCCACCGAGTGGCAGGTGAACGTCCGCGACGTGGAAGTGGCCGCGGCCCAGGTGCGGCACAGCACCTATGACGAGCCGATCGCCGCCATTGTGAGCGTGCGCACCGGCGGCGGGCACGAGGCCGTCACGGCCGCCCTGACCACCGTGTCCACCGAGGTGAACGGCTGGATCGTCGACGAGCGGGCGCCGATCGTGCCGCCGCCGGTCGAGAACGGGGTGCGCACGCCGGCGCTGGCGAACTTCGCCCTGCTCCGCATCCCCGCCGAGCTGACCCGCGAGGAATGGCTGCACCGCTGGCACGACCTGCACACCCCGGTGGCGATCGAAACCCAGGACACCTTCGGCTACGTCCAGAACACCGTCCTGGAACCCGTGACGGAGGGCAGGCGCGTCGACGCTCTCGTCGAGGAGCTGTTCCCCATGGCGGCCATGACCAGTGCCCACGCCTTCTACGGCGCGGGCGATGACGACGCCGAACTCCAGCGCCGCGTGACCCGCATGATGGAAAGCGTCGTCAGCTTCGGCGCCCACCTGGACCTCGACCTGGTCCCCACCAGCCGGTACGTGTACAAACTCTGACAGAAATGGGCTCGCCACGACCACGAAAGGTGGTGGTGGCGAGCCCTTCTCGTTGTCAGGGTCGGCGGGGCTGTCAGCGGCCGAGTTTGTCCTTGACCGCCTTGACGGCGCCGCCCACGGCGTCCTTGACCTCGTCGACGGCCTTCTCCAGGCCCGATTCGATCTGATCGGCCTTGCCTTCGGCGCGCAGATCGTCGTCTCCGGTGATATTGCCGGCGGCCTCCTTGGCCTTGCCGCCGAATTCCTGCGCCTTCTGGCCGATCTTGTCGTTGAGAGACATTTCGAATCCTCCGTAGGGGTGGTCGAACTTTGTCGTACTCGGACAGGACACTCCGGCCAGCCTACTGTCACGCGGCAACCGATGAGACAACGATCACTGATACAGCTGCGTGACGATCTGCGACGGCGGGTGTCTTCCTGTCGTAAGCGATGAGGAGGTGCTGTGACCGTGCCAGAGGCAGCACCCGAGGTGGAGTCGGACGATGCGACCCTGGCCGCTCGGGTGCGTGACGGTGATGTCCGAGCCTATGAGCAGCTAGTTGTTCGCTATCAGGGACAGATGTTCCGGCTGGCGTCGCGGATTCTCGCGGATCGGGCAGAGGCGGAGGACATCGTGCAGGAGGTCTTCTTGACCGCCTGGCGGCGTATCGGCCAATTGCAGGACGACGGCGCCTTCGCGGGCTGGCTCTACCGCATGACCACCAACCGCTGCCTGAATCTGCTGCGGTCCCGGCAACTTCCGGCCGACGTCGATCCCGACGCCACCGCATCGCCGCGCACCGAGACCCAGCCCGAGCAGGCGGTGCAGGTCAGCAGCCAGCTCGAGGCGCTGACCGTGGCATTGCAGCAGCTCACCCCCGAACAGCGGGCCTGCTGGCTATTACGTGAGGTACACGGCCGGTCCTATGAGGAAATCGGCGAGATCGTCGGCGCCAATGCCACCGCGGTACGCGGTCGCATCGCGCGGGCCCGAGCACAGTTGGCGGAGGTGATGAAGCCATGGCGGTGACCGACACCGAGCAGGAAGACTATCTACTGCCCTGCGGCCGTGGCCTGGAACGCGTGTGGGAGCGCCTCGACAGCGTGCAGAACGGCGGCGGGGACGCGCACGAGGCCACCTGTGTGCACTGCCGGACGGCACGCGACAGCCTGCTGGGCCTGCGCACCGCGACCCAGGAGCTGATCGACGAACCCGATCCGCCGCCCTCGGATCTGGTGGAGCGCATCATGTCCGCGGTGCGCGCGGAATTGCGGCGCGGCCAAGCCCTGAGCCTGCCGACCCCGCATGCGGGCGTGGTCGCGGTGAGCGAGCAGGCCGCCGCGGTAGTGCTGCGTTTCGCCGCCGACAGCGTGCCCGGTGTCCGTGCCCGGCGCTGCCGGATCAGCAATGTCGGCATCGGCCCGGAAGGTGAGACCGTCGTGCACATTTCGATGACCATCGCGGTGCGCGTCAACGGCGACGGCGTCCAGGGCTTGGTGCCGAAGGTCCGGGAACGCGTCACGGCCGCCGCGTCCGCCCGCACGGGCCTGCTGGTCGGACGGCTGGATATCGCGATCGTGGATGTCTATCAGGAGGGCGGCCGGTGAGCGCTGCGGCAACCCGGTCCGAACTCGTGGTCGCGGACGCGGTGGTGGCGGGCGTCGCCGCCCGGGCCGCGGCCGCGGTGCACGGTGTGGTCCGGGTCGAACCCGGCCTGCGCGGCCTGGTCGCCGAATTGACCCGGGCCGGACGGCAACTGTGGACCGGATTCGAGACCGCGCCCACCGACGGCGTGCGCGTGCTGCGTGACGACGGCGTGCTCGCGGTGCAGTTGGAGATCGCGATCGGCCCGGAACGTCATGCCGGTGTGGTCGCGACCGCGGTGCAGCACGGGGTGATCCAGACCGTGCGCGAGCAGACCGGGGTGCGCATCGACGAGGTGTCGGTGCTGGTCGTCGACATCGAACCGGAGGCGCGGTGAAGGACACGGGGGAGTTGACCGACAAGATCGCCGAGGCGATATCGGCGCTGACCGGCCTGCGACTGGAATCCTCGATCAAGGATGGCGTGCGCCTGCCCTGGCCGAGCCGGTCCACCGCGATCGATCTGGGTCACAACAGCGTCGAAATCCGGGTTGTCGCAACTACTTTGCCGCTGCCGCCGCTGCTGGAGAGGGTGACCGTAGCAGTCGAGCCCCTGCTCGCGGACACCCGCTGGTCCGGCGTGACCGTGCGCCTGATCGTGACCCAGCTCGAGGCCGCGGCGTTCGGGGCGGGCCCGTGAGCTGTGTCACGCCGCCGTGACAGGCGGCCGAATGCCGGGTCCCACCAGTGCAGTTTCGTTTCATCCGTTCCAACACAAGGGAATCAGGAGGCAGACATGACCGCTACCGCAACCGAGAAGCCGAAGGCCGAGACCGCGACCGCAAAGGCTTCGGCCAACTCGTCCAGCGCCCTGCGGAGTGAGCAGGGCACCACCAGCATCGCCGATATCGTGGTGCAGAAGGTCGCGGGCCTGGCCGCCCGCAATGTACGCGGTGTGCACGATCTCGGCGGCGGCACGGCCCGGGCGTTCGGCGCCATCCGCGACCGCATTCCCGGTGCTTCCGCCAGTGTGGGACAGGGTGTTTCGGTGGAGGTGGGCGAGACCCAGGCGGCCGTCGATCTGGAGATCGTCGTCGAATACGGTGTCGCCATCGCCGAATTGGCGCAGTCCATCCGCCGCAATGTGATCTCCGCGATCGAGCAGATGACCGGGCTCGAGGTCGTCGAGGTCAATATCAATGTCAATGACGTCTACATCCCCGAGGACGATGACGCCCCCGCTTCCGGAGCCACTCGCGTCCAGTAAGTCGCCCGCCTCGTAGAGGGAGTCGCAGATGAACGCCACATCGATCTGCCTGGCCGTCGGTCTCGCGCTCGGATTCGCCGCTGCCTTCGGCGGATTCGGCGCCTTCGCCATCGTCCTGGTGTTCGCCGCGCTGGGCCTGGTCGCCGGGCGCTGGCTGGACGGTGAGATCGACCTGTCCGGATTATTGCGCTCGGCCCGGGACCGGGGCCGGCGATGACCACCACCGTCGTACTCGAACCCGCGGGACGGACGACGGTGAGCAAGCGTGCCGTGGAACGCATTGCGGCGCGCGCCGCCCGCGAGATCGACGGCGTGGCGGACGGGGTCACGGTGGATGCCAGCGTGTCGGGTGATTCCGCTGTGCTGCGCATGCGGTTGCCGATCCGGTATCCGCTGCCGGTGCTCCGGATCGCCGAGGAGTGCCGGACCCATGTGATCAGCCGGACCGGTGAGCTCACGGGGGTGACGGTGACGGCTTTGGATATCGCGATCGCCGCCATGGTTGTCGAATCCGTCTCGGCGGCAACCGGTTCCGGGCGGAGGGTGCGGTGATCCGCCGCCCGCGCCGGGTCGGCCCGGCCGTGGTGGTGGCGCTGGCGCTGCTCGCACTGTGCGTCGTCACGGCGGTCTCGCTGATCGGGCGGCTGCTGGGCAGATCGGAAGTGGTGTCCTACGACTCGGTCGCGCACCGATTGCACGACACCCACTGGAGTGACGGACTGGTGCTCGGCGTGGGAGTGGCCGCCGCGGTGGCGGGTGTGCTCCTGCTCGCGCTGGCACTGCTGCCCGGACGGCCGGTGGTGGTGGCGCTCGACGAGGTCGACGGCAGCTCCGCCGGAGTGTCGCGGCGCAGTCTGCGTGCCGCTCTGCGCCGCGCGGCCGGTGCTGTGCACGGCGTGGATTCCGCGCGAGTTCGTGTGGGGAGCAAGAAGATTCTGGTGTCGGCGCGTACCGGGCGCATCGGCTCGGACGAGGTGGACGGCGCGGTGCGGGATGCGGTGACCGGCACGCTGGAGCGCATCGCCCCGGCTCGGCCGGCGACCGTCCGGACCCGGCTGCGATCGACAGGTAAAGGGGAGAATCGATGACGTCGATCAATCGTCCGGCCCGGCTCAATCGGGCACTGCTCGGTCTGCTCGGTCTGCTGCTACTGGCGGCGGGCGGGTACGCGATTGCCGCCAATCGCGGCCATCTCGGGTGGCTGGATTCGCAGGGAACGCTGGCGCCGGGCACGGGCGCGCCGCCGCACTGGGTGTTGGTGGTCATTGTGATCGGTGCCATTGTGATCGGATTGCTCTGTCTGCGTTGGCTACTCGCGCAGGTGTTCCGATTGCCGCGCGCGGTGGAATGGGACCTGTCCAGCGAACAGTCCTCCGGTGCAACGGTATTGGCCTCATCGGTCGCCGCCGATGCGGTGGCGGCCGATATCGAGAGCTATGCCGACGCCCGGTCGGTGTCGGCGTTCCTGTCGGGTCCGGGGCGCGCGCCGGAACTGCATCTCATCGTCACAGCCGAGCCCGGTGCGGATATCACCGCGCTGCGCCGCCGGATTCTGGGTGAGGCGGTGGCGCGGTTGCGGGAGGCGCTCGGGGTCGGGGTCGTTCCCGTCACCATGGAATTGCGGTTCGCCGACAGCGCCGCCCGCGTGCGCTGACCCGGCCGATGCCTCTGCTGCGGTACCGGCGGGCCATCGCGGAGCAAGCGGGGCCGAAGTCTGCGGACCGCAGTGGTCGGAGGGCGCCGAGGTCGGGCACACCTTCCGGGGCACCACGGACCGCGTGCGAGTGCGCTACACCCATACCGCTGGGATCGAACCGGTTTGGCACGAGGCCATTTGGGGCATAGCACGATCGGGGTGTGGTCGATCCGCATCTCGGTTAGTGTCGAAGCGGTTTGCCGCGTATGGGATGCGGTGGGCCGAGTGTGGAAGGTGAACTGATTCGTGTCTTATCTGCTCTACGACTTCCTGGTGCCCTACATGGGTGAGTCCGCGGCCCAGTACTGGGCGACGATGTTCGTGATCGGCGCGCCCGACTAGCGGTCGGGCCGCGCAGTAGCGAAGCGATTGCGTGTCAGCTGTGACGCCCGTCATTGGATTGACGGCGGGCAGTCCAGTCGTGCCGGACTGGCTATCAAGTGGCCTGCTCCGGGGGCCTAGAATCGGAGTGTTCGAGTCCGAGCGATCGATTGGCCCACATGACACAGGAGTTTGCCGTGACCACGCCCGACACCACACCCGCCATCGGCACCGCCCGCGTGAAGCGCGGCATGGCCGAGATGCTGAAGGGCGGTGTGATCATGGATGTTGTCAATGCGGAGCAGGCCAAGATCGCCGAAGATGCCGGCGCCGTCGCCGTCATGGCCCTCGAGCGTGTCCCCGCAGACATTCGCGCCCAGGGTGGCGTTTCCCGCATGTCCGATCCGGACATGATCGACGGCATCATCGCCGCCGTCTCCATCCCGGTCATGGCCAAGGCCCGCATCGGCCACTTCGTGGAGGCGCAGATCCTGCAGTCCCTCGGCGTCGACTACATCGACGAGTCCGAGGTGCTGACTCCCGCCGACTACGCCAACCACATCGACAAGTGGAACTTCACCGCGCCCTTCGTCTGTGGCGCCACCAACCTGGGTGAGGCCCTGCGCCGGATCACCGAGGGCGCGGCCATGATCCGCTCCAAGGGTGAGGCCGGCACCGGCGACGTCTCCAATGCCACCACCCACATGCGCAAGATCCGCGGCGAGCTGCGCCGCCTGAGCACCCTGGCCGAGGACGAGCTGTTCGTCGCCGCCAAGGAGCTGCAGGCCCCGTACGAGCTGGTCCGCGAGGTCGCCGAGACCGGCAAGCTGCCGGTTGTGCTCTTCACCGCCGGTGGCATCGCCACCCCGGCCGACGCCGCCATGATGATGCAGCTGGGCGCCGAGGGCGTCTTCGTCGGCTCCGGTATCTTCAAGTCCGGCAACCCGGCGCAGCGCGCCGCCGCCATCGTGAAGGCCACCACCTTCTTCGACGATCCGGATGTGCTGGCGAAGGTTTCGCGTGGCCTGGGTGAGGCCATGGTCGGCATCAATGTCGAGGAGATCCCGGAGCCGCACCGCCTCGCCGAGCGCGGCTGGTAATCGCTCGCGGTTTATCGCAGACTTGCGCCGCCGGAGAGCCTGAAAAGGGCTCTCCGGCGGCGTTTTTCACGTGGAGGACTCGGGGGCGGAAGTCGAAGATCAGATCAGTGTTCCGGGGAGGTTGCTGTGACCGCTCGCCGTCAAGGGACGAATACGCGAGCCTCCGGGGTGACGTGGGCGCGGTCGCACCGCCGTTTGCCTGCGCACTTGTGCTCCAGCAAACCCTGGCTAATTTTCTAGGATTGTACTGCGGCAAATTTACTACCTGCTGATTTATCGATACTCTTCGCCACAGTTGCCGATCTGAATGTCGGCGCGAAGCCTTCTGGCAAGGAGTCCGCATGCTGGAAATCGACCAGTTCACCTATGGTTGGTTGACCCCCGTGCTCGCCTATCTCATGTCCGTCCTCGGCTCGTTGCTGGCGCTGCGCTGCATGGTGCGGGCGCGCGGTCAGGCGGGGCGCGGCGGCAACGGCTGGGTCGCGACCGGGGCGATCGCGCTGGGCGGCACCGGCATCTGGGTCATGCATTTCATTGCGATGCTGGGTTTTTCGGTGCAGGACGCGACGATTCGGTACAACGTGCCGATCACCGTGTTCAGCGCCCTCATCGCGATGGGCGTTGTGTGGCTGGGGCTTTCGATCGTGGTGCACCGGCACGGCGGGGAATTGTTCGCGCTGGTCATCGGCGGGGCGATCACCGGGCTCGGGGTCGCGGGGATGCACTACGCCGGTATGTACGCCATGAAAACCGATGCGACAGTGCGGTACGACCCGTGGGTGGTGCTGCTGTCGCTGGTGATCGCCATTGTCGCGGCGACGGCGGCGCTCTGGTTCGCGCTGCATGTGCACGGCATACTCGCCACCATCGGCGCGGCGCTGATCATGGGAATCGCGGTGTGCGGCATGCATTACACCGGTATGTTCGCCATGCACGCCCATGTCGCCGAGCACATGCACGCGCCGGCCGGGGCGCAGGCGAACCAGCTGCTGACCCCGCTCATCGTCGGCGTCAGCATGGTCACCATGCTCATGCTGTTCCAGGTCGGCATCACCGATATCGACGAGCCCGATCTCAGCCGCATCCGCGGTCAGTACGCGAGCAGGTTCTGGCCCAGCGAGAGGGATGTTGTGCACCAGAAGTTCGATCCGGACGACTTCCCCACCGAGACGTTCGAACCGCACCATCGGGAGTACTGAAACACTGTGGCGTGAAATCGATTTCGTCCGATTACAGCGGTATCAGGGCGCGGAGATAGCGGCCCCGGTAGCGGCGCTGGGCAACAAGAATCAGTGGGAACAACGCCTGCCAGACGCCGGTGGGGGCGGGCCGGGTCACCGAACGAATGGTGAGCGCGACCGTCCCGTCCGGGCTGCGATGAACGATGAACGCCTCTTCCCCTGAGACCGGATGCCCCGGCAGCGTGCCGTAGGCGAACCCGCAACGGATCAATGTCTCCACCACGGCGACAACGCGCACCGGCTCGTGAATCGCGAACGGCCCGAACGCCGCAGTGATTCGATACTCGGCCCCGGTCGCCACCCGCAACTCGGCCCCCGGCTGCGGCTCGACCCGGAACCCGCTGCGCCGCTTTACTTCCCAGCTCATCACCGCCTCGGCAGCCCGCCGCCAGTCGACCTCCCCGTGTCCGACGACAACAGTCCTCTCATACCCGCGGTACCCCGAACCGGCGCCGCCCCAGTCGATATCGCCGGGACGGGTCGAACCCACCGGTCCGTAGTTGAGCCCCCCACCACCGCTTTCCGACCTGTTCCGCACCATGACGCTCCCGTCGGGGTGTCCCGCTTTTCCTCCGTCAGGCTATCGGCGTTGGACGCGCAGGTGTAGTGGACGCTGTGTGTAAGCGTCGCGCCAACGTCTCCGCGCAGTCGCGCGATACAGTGCCAGCGCCTCGAGTGGCGCAACCCTCGCCCGACACCATGCTGGCGACCGCGGCGGCCCTTGCCCCCAACCTGCGCGTGGGCGTCCGGGTGTACGCCTCCCCGTTCCGCCCGGCGTGGATGACGGCGTGGGAAGCGCACTCGCCGTCGCTGCTGACCGACGGTCGTTTCGAGTTCGGAATCGGCACCGGCAGACCCGGAATCGAGGACGAACTGCGCGAACGGGACTACCGGTCGTCCCTCCGGGCGAACGGCTGACCCAGGTCCGCGAGACCATCACGACGCTGCGAGATCTCGACGGCCCCGATCTCCGCACGCCCGTGGTGATGGCAGTGCGCGGACCCAAGGCCCGCGCAATGGCGGCCGAACTCGCCGACACCGTCAACTTCGCCCTGCGACCACACGAGGCCCGCGCCGACGTCAGCCGTCTGGCCCACGAGGTCCGTGCCCTCGGAGACGTCGAACTCGCCCTACACGTCCCGATCATCGGCGACATGGTCGCACCCTTCATGGCATCCCCCGACACCAAACCAGCCGACCTTCCCCCGGACACCCCGGCAATCCTCCCGGCTGACCCGGCCGCCGCAATCGAGGAAATCCAACGCCGCCGCGAGGAAACCGGCTTCTCCTATTTCGTATTCGGTGCCGACTTCGCAGAAACCTTCGCTCCCGTCGTAGCCGAACTCGCAGGCCATTAGGCAGGCGAGGGAGCCCGCTGCTCTCCGGCCTCGACTCCAACTGTCCCGTCACGAGTAGTCGCGGAAGGTCATGAGGAAACCCGCGACGCCGATGATGAACAGGACGATCCAGGCGATTACCTGGAGGGCGAGCCAGGGGAGGTCGCGGACCCAGAGGCCGCTGATCATGACTGTGAGCAGCATCAGGACGCCGTAGAACGGTGTTCGCTGTGGATGCTGGCCCATAGTGCCTGCATACGCCTGTTTCGGGGCGTGCGCTATCGGTCCCGGTGAGGGCCTTGCCGGGTGCGGTCGCGGACGGCTGGGCGGTCGGGGTGGTCCCAGGCGATCAGGATGTCGGGGGCTTCGGAGTTGTGTTCGCGGAGGGCTTCGATGGTGAAGGCTGCGTCGGGGCTGGTACGGCGGCGGAGGGCGGGCTCCGACATGTGCAGGCTGATGGTGAGGTCGAAGTCCAGGTTGCGGCCCAGGAGCATGGGGCCTGCGATGAGGAGGAGGGTGCCGGGGGCGGCAGTGCGGATGCGGGCTCGGGCGGAGCGGTCGGTGTGTTCGTTCCAGAGGGCGGGAAGCCAACGGCCGTGCTGCCGGAGGGCTTGCAGGACTTCACGATCCAGGGCGGCGTAGTCGAACCAGGCTGTGCGGTAGGTGTATTCGCCGCTGCGGTCGTACTCCAGTCGGACCGAGGCGGGGCGGACGAAATCGTGCAGGGCGACGACCTCGGCGGGGCGGCCGCCGGCGCGCAGGAGGTCGGCGACGGTGCGGGCGAAGGTCACCGGGTCGGCGGCGTCCGCGCCGTCGACAGCGATCACCGCATGCCCCGGCAGGCTGATCGCGCGGTCGGCGACCAGCTCGGCCAGGGCGCCGGGGGAGATGGCGGTGAACCGGGGCACCTGTCCATCATGATCGACGGTTTGGGACCGGTGCGGAGGGGTCAGCGGTTTCCGGTGTGGCGCGGGCGGACACCGACGCGATGGGGTCAGCGGAACTCGGCGAGGCGCGGGCGGACGCCGACCAGCACGAGGAGGCTGATCAGCACCGCACCGCCGAGGGGAAGCCAGTTGTTCCAGCCCGCCAGCGCGGATTCGCTGTCGGCGATGGCGCTGTCGAATGCGCGCTGATTGATATCGATGGTCGCCACGAGCGCCTGATCGTAGGCGGCGAAATGGTCGTTGGACGGCCCGGTGTCGAGGCTGATGGCGGCCCGCAGATCGGTGCGGTCCTGCGCGCGCAGGGCGCGATCGTCGTGCTGATAGCTCTGGTAGGCGGTCAAGGTGTTCTGCGCGGCCGTGCGCTCACCGCTGAAAGTAATGTTGCGCAGCTCTTTTCCGAGGAACGAGTCCGCGGCCAGCGCCGTCTCCAAGCCCGCGCCGTTCGTGCTGAGCGCCTTGTCGAGCGCGGGCACGTAATCGTCCAGAGTGTTCGCGGCGACCCCGGCCAGGCGCTGCGACTTGCGGTAGAACGCATCCTGGTAGGCGCCGGCGCGCTCCGGGTCGAGCAGGAAGCGGCTCTCGTCGGCATTGGCGTCGTAGGACAGGGCGCGCGCCTGGCGCAGCGCCAGCAGGGAGTCGAACGCATCCTTCTTGGCGGTGGTGAGCTGTTGCGCGGCAGTGGAATTCGCGGTGAATCCACCGATCACGAGTGCGGCGGCGAGCACTGTGGTCAGGACCAGCGCGGGGTTGATGCGCCGGCGCAGCGTCACGCGCAGCAGGACCTGCAGGCCCAGCAGCGTGCCCAGGACGAGAATGCCGAGCACCGCGATCCGCAGTCGCGCCACCGTCGTGGTGTGCTCGCTGTCGCTGTACGCGCTCTCCAGCACCCCGCTATTGGTGTCGGCGAGTTTCTGCGCCCGCGCCATCAGATCGGGAACCATTCCGGTCGCCGCGCGATAGGCGTCCAGCGTGCGCGCCGAAGGCTTCCCGGCCGCGCCGTGGTCGAGGTTGGTCAATTGCAGAGTGTCGGCGGCCTGCCCCTGATACCTGCCGAACAGATCGAGCAGTTCGCGAATCTGCGCGGCCGCATCGTCATTGGTGGCGATGGTCATGGCCTGCTGCAGATCGGCGTCGACCTGCGTACGCCGCTGCTCCATACCGGCGAGAGCGGTGTCACGCACCCTGGTGAGGGCGGAATCATCGCCGGCGAGAAGCACATTCGCCAGCTGCGCATCCATATCGGCCAGCGCGAAATACAGATCCTCGGTGGCGGCGACGGTGGGTGCGGTGCGGTGACCGATCACGTCGATGCCATGCCGGGTGGAACTCGCGCCGGTCGCTATCACCAGTGCGGCGCCCGCGGTGAGCAGTACCGCGAGAACCGCCAGCCAGCGAATCCAGCCCGGAGTATCGGCGCGCGCCGGCAGCAGTCGGCGGGCGCTGTCGAGAGCCGGTCGCGCCGGGCGGGTGGTGACCGTGGTCATGATGCGTTGTCCCGGTTCTGCTTCGAGGAGGTGAGGGTGAGCGTCGTCCACGCGCCGATGTGAATGCGATCGCCGGACGTGATGGCGATCGGCGTGCCCTGTTCGATCGGATCGATTCCGTCATTGATGCGCGTGCCATTGGTGGAACCGAGATCGATGAGGGCCCAGGTGTTCTCGGTCTGTGCCAGGAAGAGCACGTGCACGTGGGAGATGCCAGGATCCTGGGGCCGCCCGGTGAGGTCGATTTCGGGGCCCGAGCCGCCGGATGCGCGGCGGCGGCCCACCCGGACCTGAGCGCCGCGCAGGACGAATGCGCGCTCGGGGTAGTGCGCGGGGAACTCGATGTCGTCGTCCTCGCTGCGCATCGTGTCGAAATAGTTGCGGTCGGCGGAAATGGTTGCAGTCCAGACGGTTTCGTCCGGCGCGGGTGCAGGTGGTGGCGTCGCGGGCGCAGCAACGGGTGCGATGGTGACGAGGGGTGCGACGGTGGCAACCGGGAATCCGGCGACGAAGTCGTAACTGCACCCTTCGCAGAACCGCCCGGAGCGCGGTTCACCGCACTGCGGACATGGTTCACCCGGCGGTTCGGCGGTGGGCGTGGTGCGTTCGGCGGTATGCGTCGCGGTTTCGGACGCACCGAGCTGCAGCCCGCACACATCACAGAAATCCGTTGCCGCCGAGTCGTGTCCGGCGGGGCAGGTCAGCATGGTCGGCCCCTAACGCTTGTGCACACGGGAGGTCTTGGTGGACCGCGTATCCAAGGTCATCTCGTCCGCCTTGCGCACCGCAGACTTCAGCCGCACGGTCCCGGTCCGAGCGTCGAGCACATCGACCACTCCGGCAAGGAGTTTCGCGGTGTCCTCATGCCCCGATTCGGCGGCCAGCTGCACCGCTCGCCCCAATCGCTGTGTGGCAGTGTCCAGATCGCCGAGCCGCCGCGCCGTGAGCCCTTCCTGAATGGCCCCGGCGAGTTCGGCCTGACCGGTGTAGTGCGCCACCTCGGGACTGATCTTGCTGGACTGCACCACATCATCGGTCCAGACGGCCTTGATCAGACCCTGCCCCAGTACCTCGGTCCCGGCGGCATTGGTGCGCACCAGGCTCACCCGGCCCGCCAGCATGACATCCCCGACGCCGCCCGGGGCGACCTCGATGCAGATGTGATAGTCGCGGCTCTCCGCGCCGCCCCAGGATCCGGTCGGGTAATCGCCTGTCTGCGTGCCGGATTCGGTGCGGCGACCGGTCAGATCGGCCAGTTCGGGGGCCACCTGCTTGACGAACTTCACCGTCGCCCCGCGCGGCGTCCACAGGCGCAGCGCCACATCGGCGACCTCCTTGCCCATGGCCGCGGCGGTCATGGCCCGGAAGTCGGCCACCAGATCCGCCGGATCGGCGACGATATCGACCGTGCCGAGCAGTGCGGTGGAGATCTTGCGCAATTCGGCGATCTCCCAATCGGTGCCGACACCACGGCAGTCGCAGGCGAAAACGCCGGTACTCGAACGGATCTCGGCATCGAGCTGGTTCGCGGACTCGTGTTCGTCGCGGCCGTCGGTGAGGAGAATGGCGTGCCGCAGTCCGGCCCGGTCGCCGAACAGCTTGCGCGCCAGCTGCAACCAGGTGCCGATGGCGGTGCCGCCACCGGCGCGCAAGCCCTGGACGGCTTTGATGGCATTCTGCTTGTGGTTGGCATTGGCCTCGATGAGCGCCGGTGTCACCGGATACACCATGCGGGCGGTATCGGTCCCGGCGACAACGGCGAAGGCCACACCGTCCCGCACCGCCGAAATCGCCGCGGCGGTAGCGTTTTTGGCGGCGCTCAGCTTGCCGTAGGTGTGATCCATGGATCCGGAGCAGTCGACGATGATGACTTCCGCCGCGCCGTCCACGACCGCGGCGGGTCCACTCGCGGTGGCTGTCACCGTGACCACGGCATTCACCCGGGTTCCGCCGGCCGGCAGGAATTCGTTCTGAAAGGTATCGATGCGGAAACCGATGGGGGCGTTCATGATCAGCAGTTCCTCGGGTTCGATGGAAACGGTGCCACGGCGACGGTGATGTTGTCGCCGCCACCGGCGGCCAGCGCCAGATCGGCCAGGTTGTGTGCCGTGGTCAGCGGTGCGGTCCGGGCGGCCGGAGCGGCCAGATCGGAGAGGGTGTCGGCGGCCGGGAAGTAGTTCCAGAGCCCGTCGCTGCAGAGCAGCAGCAGGCCCGGACCGTCCGGGACGAAGCTGCGCACATGCGGTTCCAGGGCGTCCGCGTCGGCGCCGAGCCAGGCGGTCAGCGTATGCGCCCCGGGGCTCGCCATGGCGGTCTCGGCATCGACGCCGTGTGCGATGAGCCCGGCGGCGACCGAATCGTCGTCGGTCAGGCAGCGCGCCGAATCGCCGGCGGCGAGCCAGTAGGCGCGACTGTCGCCGACCCAGCCGAGGGTGATGGCCTCGGCGGTGAGCACCGCAGACACCAGCGTGCACGCTGGGCTGCGGTCACCCGAATCGCCGAGCGCCGCGACCGCCGCCGCGGCCTGCGCCATGGCGGTGACTATCGCGATGGCCGGATGGGTGCCGTCCCGCAGCTCCTCGGTGAGCCGGTCGGCGGTGGTGGCGGCGGCGCGTTCGGCGGCCTCGTCGGCACGATCGGAGGAGGAGACGCCGTCGGACACCACCAAGACCCGGGTCTGCGACTCGGTGAGCAGGCGCAGTGCCATCGCATCCTCGTTGTGCGCATGGCGTTTTCCGCGATCGGTCACCGCGGCACAGCTGCCGAGATCGACTTCGCGGCGATCCGCCGCGAGTACGGTGACTTCTCCGGTGAGCGCGTAGCCGCAGTCCTCACAGAACCGGTCGCCGATCTCGAACGTGATGCCGCATACCGGGCAGGCGTCGCTCAACTCATCATCCTTCGTGGTCGTCATCGACCGCATCGCTCACACCCAGCTGACGGGACGAACGGCATTGGCCCGGTTCACCAGATCGCGCCGGGCGGTGCCGTCCGGCGACAGCCGGGCCAGGGTCCGGTACTGCGCCTCGAGGGCGCGCCGCAGCTCGGTATCGGCGAATCGGCAGCCGAGCACCGTGAGGCTGTGTGGAATGGGTTGTCCCACAGCCAGTTCCCGCGCGGCGTCGAGGACGGCAATGCTCTTCCAGGCCCTGTGCTCCGGATCGAGGGGGAGTCCGGTGAGCCGCTCACCCGCCGCCGCCAGGTATTTGTGCGTCCGCTGCAGGGCGCCACCCTCGAGTTGTGCGCCGAAGGCCGCAAGCTGCGCGGCCACATGGTGACTCGAGCTCGCTGGTACCGACTCCGCGGCCGCTATGGCCCCGTCGATATCACGGTCCCGCAGGCGGGTTCGCGCTAGACCGAAGGCGGCGCTGGCATAGGCATTGTCGGTGCGCCACACCCGTTCGTAGAGCGCGGCCGCCGTGGCGGCGTCGCCGTCGCATTCGGCCGCCGCCGCGAACGCCAGCTTGACTGCTGCCTCGCCGGGCAGCAGGTCGTAGACGGTATCGAAAAACGCACGTGCCGAAGACATTTCACCGGCAGCCAAGGCGGCCAGACCTCGATACCAGGTGATCCGCCAGTCGGCGTCTTCGGACGCCTCCAGCACATCCAGTTCCGTCCGGGCGGCGGCCGGATCACCGGCGTCGATGCGGGCCCGCACCAGGGCGAGGGTCAATTCGGGGGAGGAGACCGATGCGGCCTCCAGGGCGGCCACCACCATTTTCGGGTCACCGCCGGCATTGGTGGCGAGGAACCCGGCAGCCGGATCGGTCGGATCCACGAGCGGAATCGGCAGCGCCGCCGCGATCACCGCCGGCGCCGGGAGGGTCGGCCACTGGTCCGGCTCCGTGCCGAAAGTCCTTCGCTCCCCGCTGAATACGGTCGATGATGCCGGTCGGGGCACCCCGTCCTGCGCCGCGACCACCTCGCGCAGCACCCCGGTGACCTGTTCGATCATCTCCGCGGCGGAGGCGAAACGATCATTGGCATCGGGTGCGGTGGCGCGGATCAGCAGCCGATGAAAGGACGGGTACGCGGCCAGCAGCGGCACCTCCGCGGCGGGCGGCAGGGTGTAGCGGTAGGCCGAGCGGTAATCGAAATTGAAGGTCAGCAGGGCGAGGGTGCGCGCGACCGTGAACAGATCCGATTCGATCGACGCGCCTTCGGTTTCCAGCTCCGGTGCGCAGTAACCGTCGGTTTTGAAGCCGGCGCTCTCCTCATCGTCCATGCGCCGCACCGCGCCCAGGTCGATGAGCTTGAGCTGCTCTTCGGTCTGAATCATATTGTCGGGCTTGAAATCGCAGTACAGCAGTCCGAGGGAGTGCAGATGCCCGAGCGCGGGCAGGATCTCGAGAATGTAGGCCAGACCCTGCGCCAGCGGCAGCGGCGCCAGATTGCCGACGGCATCGCGCTGGGACCGCAACTCCTTGAGCGAGGCCCCGCCGACGTATTCCATGACGATGTAGCCGACCTGCTCCCCGGTCCGGGGGTCGGGATGCCGCACGAAATTGAAGATCTTCACGATGTTCGGGTGTTCCACCGTGGCCAGGAACTGCCGCTCGGCCACCGCGGCGGCCATGGCATCGGCGTCGCCGGTGTCGAGCAGGCCCTTGAGCACCACCCAGCGGTCGCTCACATTGCGGTCGCGAGCCAGGTAGACCCAGCCCAGGCCGCCGTGCGCGAGGCAGCCCAGCACCTCGTACTGGCCCGAAACAAGTTCTCCGGCAGTGAGTTTGGGGATGAAGGAGTAGGCGGACCCGCACTGGCGGCAGAAGCCCTCCGGGCGTCCGGGGGTGGTGTCACGGCCCCGGCCGACCGGTGTGCCGCAGCTGCTGCAGAAGCGCTCCCGCTCGGGGACCTGGGGATCGGACAGCACCGCCGTCGACGGATCCCGGTACGGCACTTGCGGAATCGAGACCAGGCCCGCGCCCAGGCGGCCGCGCGCCGAGCGGGCGGTGCGGTTGGAGCGACTGGATCGCGAGGAGGATCGGCTCGAGCCGCGGCGGCTCTGCCTGCCCGAGGACGAGGTGAACGTGGTCGAGGGGCCGGGGGTACGCAGGGAGTGGGCGGGCGTGGCGAGGGAAGGTGTGATCGCGACGCCGTTCACTGCCGAAACGAGTTGCGGTGCAGGCGCCATTCCGCACTCATCGCAGAAACCATCCGCGATGGCGCCGCCGCAGCCGGGGCGGGTACATGAGGTCATGCTGTGGTTGTCCGTTCGGTTATGGACCGCTGGTATTCCGTGAGCGCCCGGGTTGCGGCAGCGAGATCGCAAGGCGTGCAATGCAGTAGCTCGTAGGCGCGGCGATATCGCGCGTCGACGGTGATGTCCTCGCTCAGGCGCAGGCGTGCGCCCTTGGCGCGGTACGCGTCCAGTCGCCCGCGCAGTTCGTCCCGTCGATCCAGTAGCGCCACCGCGTGATCGCGTGCGGTATCGGCGGCGGTGCGTGCCCGCTCCACATCGCGGGTCAGCGCCACCACCTCGTCATTGAGCCGAATCCAGTGCGTTGTGCGGCCTGTTTGCAGCAGTGTCAGCCGACCTCGCAGCGGGGCAAGAGGTTCCAGCGCTGGGGGAGTGGCGCCGAGGATCTTCGCGGAAGTGGTGGTCGCGGCGGTCCGCGCGGTGTCGTACAGCGCCGTGGTCGCTTCCACTGCCTCGGCCAGGGCCGAGAGCCGCTGCGTGACGCTCTCGCGGCGTGCCCGCAATTCCGCCAGTTTCGCTCGCAGTTCCGCTATTTCGCGGCTGAGGGCCACCGGATCGGCGGGATCCGGGTGCCGTTCGGCGACCGTCAGCGGATCCGACATGGCAAGTGCCCGTTCGGTGTTCAACCGCTGTTCGACTGTCGCGATATGTGTCAGCAGGGGGTGGTCGATCGCGGCGAGTTCCAGGTCCGCGGCCGTCTGCCGAATCTCGCGCACTCCGGCATCGGCCCGGTCGACCCCTGGCAGAAATGATGAGGCCACGGTGTCGGCGGCCGCGGCCATCCGCGCGACCTCGGAGTAGCCGGCCGTCATCTCACCCACCAGTTGTGCCAGCGTGAGCGCCCGTCCGACCACCGCGGGCCCGGTCAGCTGCCGTTCGCCGAACGGAATCGGCTGCGGCGCAAGCACGACCGAAGGCCCGCACAGCAGCGCCGTCAGATCGCTCAATTCGGCCGGACCCGGCCGCAGCCGCCGCGCCCGCACCTCGTGCACGCGCGCCACCACACCCTCGAACAGCGTGAATTGCGACCACACCACGCCCAGTCGGCCCCGCGCCGCCGCCCATCGCTGCGCACTGGCGCCGGCCAGTGGCACCTCATCGAGAAAACGAACCCCCGGATGACCCTCCAACTCCACCAGATTGGCGGAGATATCGGAGCGATCGGCATCGAGCCGGGCCAAGGCCGTATCGGCCTCGGCAAGTGTCAACACTGACTGGCCCCCCGTGCAAGCGCTGGATCTTGATGGGGTCAACCCCCTCTGCTCATGTTGCCACCGCTGCCCGTAAGCAAATCGTAAGTATTTGCCGGACTTCGGCGTGCGGCGTTCGGGCAGGTCGCGCAGGTCCCGGTAGTGCCCAGTTGTTAGCCTGAGCCGGACAATCCGGAAGGGAACGGTGCATGGCAACGATCGAAGAGGCCCTCGAAATCGAGCGGCTCGAGCGTGACATCTTCCGTGGCGCGTCCACCAAGACGCAGCTGCCGCGCACGTTCGGCGGTCAGGTTGCCGGACAGGCGCTGGTCGCGGCGACCCGGACGGTGGATGCCGCCTACCAGGTGCATTCGCTGCACGGTTACTTCCTGCGGCCCGGCAATCCCCTGGAACCGACTGTCTTCCTGGTGGATCGGATTCGCGACGGCCGTTCCTTCTGCACCCGCCGCGTGACCGGCGTGCAGAACGGCGACGCCATCTTCACCATGTCGGCGTCCTTCCACATCGGTGACGAAGGCCCCGAACACCAGGACGAGATGCCGACCGTGCCCGCACCGGACGACCTGCCCGATGCCGCTATCTCGATGAGCCCCGAACGGCTCTGGGCCATGCGGGAATGGGAGCACTGGGACATCCGCACGGTCCCGCAGGAGTTGGTGGACCGCCGCGAGGGCCTGGCCGCCCAGCAGCAGGTCTGGTTCCGCTACCGCCACCCCCTCCCCAACGACCCCCTCTTCCACGTCTGCACCCTCGCCTACATGAGCGATATGACCCTCCTCGGCTCCTCGAAGGTCCCGCACCCCGACGAGCCCACCCAAAACGCCTCCCTGGACCACGCCATGTGGTTCCTCCGCCCCTTCCGCGCCGACGACTGGCTCCTCTACGACCAGCAATCCCCCTCCGCCGGCTTCGGCCGCGCCCTCACCGCAGGCCGCATCTGGAACCGCCAGGGCGAACTCGTCGCCGTCGTAGTCCAGGAGGGACTGATCCGCACCTTCCGCGACAAGAAGACGGAGTCCTACCCCTCGGGCACGAACTGACCTTCGGGCACGCCATTGATCGCTGCGCGCCAAGAGGTCTCGGACGGGCGGCCGCTCCGACGGCATGACTCACTGTCATGTGGTGCCCGAACCCCTCTGCACCGCAGCAGAGTCCGTGAGTTCCCTCGACTCGGCCCCGACGGAACTATGGGCATGACAATGTTGATATTGCTGCCTACTGTGCGATGTCACCGGCGGACTGTCGCCGGCGGACGGAACGGATACGCACCATGAACTTTCTTTCAGCGATTGCCGCACTGCTGAGCCCGGTGGCATCGACGGGCAGCTTCAACCCGCTCTGCTGGGAATCGCCGGCGACGACTCCGGCGGGTTGCGGCTCGGCCTAGTACCGGAACGTGAGGCGGCCCGGTCCTTCCGAAAGGACCGGGCCGCGCTTCGTCGGTCAGGCTGTTTGCACGCGCAGGTGGCAGACGACGGTGTCGGGCATTTTGCGCAGGACCCGCTCCAGTTCGTCGCTGCGGTGGCTGGGGAGGACGTGGTTCCAGCCTGCGGGTGGTTCGACTTCGGCGATCACCACGACCTTGCGGCGCCCGTCGAAATGGTCGCGGACGTAGCGGGCCACCGGTCCGCCGACGGTGGCGTCGCCGTCTTCGAGCAGTACCAGGCGGACATCCGGATGCCAGGCCTGCCACTCCTTGGTGAAGACGGTGATGTTCTCGTCGTGCATGCAGACGTGCACGGCGATCACGTCGCGGCCCAATGACATTGCGGCGGAGAGGGCTTCGCGGCTCAGCTCGGATACCTCGGAGACCGGGACCACGATGGCGGTTTCGGTCGGTCGGGGTGTTTCCGGGACGCAGTCCGCGCCGCGGCAGCCGTCGATTCGCTCGTAGATCGTGCGAATCTTCTCCATGACCAGCACCAGCAGGGGCAGCACCACGACGATCAGCCAGGCGCCCTCGGTGAACTTCATGGAGGTGGTCACGATCGCGGCGACTAAGGTGAGGACGGCGCCGAGACCATTGAGCGCCGTACGCCACAACCAGCCGTCGCTGCGCGTGGCGAGCCAGTGCCGGACCATGCCGACCTGGGCGATGGTGAAGCCGACGAAGACGCCGATGGCGAACAGCGGCACGAGCGCGTTCATATTGCCCTCGGACGCCATCAGCAGCACCGCGGACGAAATGCCCAGTGCCAGTACGCCGAATCGGTACACCTGGCGCGGCGAGGTCACCGCGAAGCGATGCGGCAGGCAGTTGTCGTCGGCGAGGATTTTGGTGAGCGTCGGCAATCCGCCGTAGGAGGTGTTGGCGGCCAGGGCCAGCAGCAGTACGGTCGCGAATTGCACGACGTAGTAGGCGATTCCATGGCCGAGCGCGGCTTCGGTCAGCTGTGAGAGCACGGTGGTGCCGTCGATCGGTTGGATCGAGAACTTGCCGATCAGGGTGGCCAGGCCGATCAGCATGAGGCCGAGCAGGACGCCGAGTGCGACCTCGGCGCGCTGGGCCCGCTTCACCTTGGGCTGCTGGAAGCTCGGCACCGCATTCGCAATGGCCTCGACGCCGGTGAGCGCCGCGCATCCGCTGGAGAATGCCTTGAGCAGCAACAGGATTCCGATGGTCTTGGCATCGGTCGCCACGGCCGCGCCACTCGAGACGCTCGCCGGATCCGAGCGCAGCAATCCGGCGATGATCACCGCGAAGATGCCGATGACGAAGACCGCGGTCGGGGCCATGAACGCCCGCGCGCTCTCCCGAATGCCGTACAGGTTCAGCACCGTGATGCCCACCAGCACCGCCAGGCAGACCCACATCGTGTACGGCAGCAGCTCCGGGAACGCGGAGGTCAGTGCGGCCACACCGGCCGCGATGGAAACGGCCACATTCAGCACGTAGTCGACGATCAGCGAGGCCGCCGCGACCAGACTCGTGCGCCGCCCGAGCCGCGCCTTGGCCACCGCGTACGCGCCGCCGCCGTTCGGGAAGGCCGCGATGACCTGACGGTAGGACGCGATGAGAACGGTCAGCAGCACCACGATGGCCAGGGTCACCGGCAGTGTGTATCCCAGACCGGCCGAGCCCGCGGCCGCCAGCACCAGCACGATCGCCTCGGGACCGTAGGCGACCGACGCCATGGCGTCCAGCGAAAGCCCGGCCAACCCGGTCGAAACAGTCAGCCCGTGCTTCGGCGGCGGAGCATCTACCCCACCGCGCGGGCCGGGTGTGGTCTCTCGTAACACATCAGTCACATCGCGGAGTGTTCACCTCCGGCGACAGCTGGACACCCGTCCTAACGAAACCTTCACACCCTGGGTGAGCAGGGCCACATCAGCACCCGAACGTATGCTCGACGGCGTGACTCCGACGATTGGCGTGCTGGCCCTGCAGGGCGACGTGCGCGAGCATATGCACGCGCTGGCAGCGTGCGGCGCCGAGCCGGTGGCCGTGCGCCGCGAATCCGAACTCGATGCCGTCGACGGATTGGTGCTCCCCGGAGGCGAATCCACCACCATCAGCAAACTGCTGGAGGTCTTCGACCTGCTCGAGCCGCTGCGCAAGCGACTGCGTGACGGCCTGCCCGCCTTCGGGTCCTGCGCGGGCATGATCCTGCTGGCCTCCGAGGTGCTCGACACCCGCCCGGACATGCATACGCTCAACGGCATCGATATGACGGTGCGGCGCAATGCCTTCGGTCGTCAGGTCGATTCCTTCGAAACCGATCTGGATTTCCGCGGCCTCGATGACGGCCCGGTACGCGCGGTTTTCATTCGTGCCCCATGGGTGGAGCGGGCGGGCGACAATGTCGAGGTGCTGGCGCGTGTGCCCTCCGGACCCGCCGCGGGCACCATCGTCGCGGTGCGGCAGGGCAATGTGCTGGCCACGTCCTTCCACCCGGAGGTGACCGGCGACCTGCGGGTGCACCGGCTGTTCGTCGACACCGTGGTGCGCCCGCGCATCGGGGTGTGACCCGGCTGCACAAGATCAGTAGACTGGGGCGCTGTCCATCTGTGGGCTCCTGCCCCCTGAAAAGAGGAAGTAGGGAATGAGCGGCCACTCCAAATGGGCCACCACCAAGCACAAGAAGGCCGGGATCGACGCGAAGCGCGGCAAGCTCTTCGCCAAGTTGATCAAGAACATCGAGGTGGCGGCCCGCACCGGTGGAAGTGACCCGGACGGCAATCCGACGCTGTACGACGCCATTCAGAAGGCGAAGAAGTCGTCGGTGCCCAATGACAATATCGAGCGCGCTCGCAAGCGCGGCGGTGGCGAAGAAGCCGGCGGCGCCGACTGGCAGACCATCATGTACGAGGGCTACGGCCCCAATGGTGTTGCCGTGCTGATCGAGTGCCTCACCGATAATCGCAATCGCGCTGCCGGTGAAGTGCGCCTGGCGATGACCCGCAACGGCGGCAATATGGCCGATCCGGGTTCGGTGTCGTACCTGTTCCACCGCAAGGGCCTGGTCACCCTGGAGAAGCACAATCACTCCGAGGACGACGTGCTCATGGCGGTGCTCGATGCCGGCGCCGAAGAGGTCAACGATCTGGGCGAGTCCTTCGAGGTCATCTCCGAGCCCGGCGATCTGATCGCGGTGCGTACCGCGCTGCAGGCGGCCGGTTTCGACTACGACTCCGCCGACTCGGGCTTCCAGCCGTCGATGTCGGTCTCGGTCGACGCCGACACCGCCCGCAAGGTCTTCAAGCTGATCGACGCGCTCGAAGACAGCGACGACGTCCAGAACGTCTACACCAATGTGGACATCTCCGATGAGGTCCTCGCCGAACTCGACGACTGAGTTCGCACCCATACCGGCAATCGCAGGCCGCCCCTATTTTTTGGGGGCGGCCTGCGATTTTCGTATCGGTACAGTGGATTTCAGGTCGGGTTTTGACGAAGGAGTTCACACACGCATGGCGCAACGGTTGACCGTCGCCCTCGGCATCACCGCCCTGATCTCCGCCGGACTAGGGGTACTCGCCCCGCACGCCGCCGCGAAAGATCTCGCCCCCGGCCTGTCCTGCAGCGACTACACCTGCCGCAACGACACCGACGACATCTACTACGTCACCGGCCGCGTCACCTGCTCATTCGGCGGTGGCGCCCACGACTTCTCGGGCTACGCGGGCCGCCGCACCACCGAACAGATCCCGATCTCCTGCCCGAGTGACTACCAGCCCGGCGGCTGGCACACAGAAACAACCATGAACCCCGACGGCACCTTCCAGAACAACCAGGTCCAAGACCCCGGCACCTGGGACAACACCTACCCGGTCACCATCGACTACCAAACCGCCACAGTCGACAACGACCAAAAACTGGCCCCCCACACCGGCTCCGCCGGCTGACCTGCCGTTTGCGCTGTACCCGATTCCAGCTGATCGCCTACATGTCGGTGATCAGCTGGGACTTCAGCTTCTCGATCGTGTGCTTCTCGATCCCCAGCTCCTCGGAGATGTACCGGTGCACCGATCCGTGAGCTTCGGCGAGATCGCCGAGAACGAGCCGCATGATCTGCGCGGGTGCGCGTCCGTATCCGGGCCATCGGAGTTCGCGGTTCGGATGTGCTTCCTGCCATTCCTCGATGAGGAGCGGGGTTGCCAGTTCGGTCAGGGCGAAGTCGGCGAGGATCTGTTCCTCGGAGACATCCACGGCGGTCAGGACCAGTGCGGCGATGAGGCCGGTGCGGTCTTTGCCGGAGGCGCAGTGGAATACCGTGGGTCCTTCGGCGTCGGCGATCGATTCGATGACCCGGCGGATCTCCTCGACACCGTCGGCTGCGACCTCGGCGAATCTGTCCGCCAGGTAGCGCCAGGGGTCGAGATCCGGGTCTATCGACGCCTGATCGTACGGGCGGTGCTCGATGCTGAAGTTGGCGTAGGAGAACCGTTCCGGCTCGGGAACCGCGCCCTTGGCCTCGATCTCCCACGGGTACCGCAGGTCTATGACCGTGCGAATATCCAGGCAGAGGAAGCGATTCCAGTCCTGGCCACGAAGCTTGCCGAGCGAGTCGGACCGATACAGCCGTCCCCATGCGACCATCCGCCCGTCGCCGGTCCGGTAGCCACCCATATCCCGGAAGTTGTGCAGTCGTTCGAACTCGATGTGCCGCTTCATATTCGACCCCCTGAGAACACTCCGGCAGGCTCATCCTGCCACCTCCCGCTCGGTTGCCCGGTGCGAGAATGCGGGCATGGTCGAATTGGTGGCGGTTCGAGGGGATATCACTGTGCAGCACGTGGAAGCGGTGGTGAATGCGGCGAATTCGTCGCTGCTGGGTGGTGGGGGTCAGGGTGTCTGATCTGGATCCGCAGTTGCATGTGACGGGTGCCGCCTATCAGCAGTTCGCGGATCACTCGCGGTTCGAATGTGTTCAGGCGGCGGGGATTTCGGTGGCGGAATTGCTGGCCGACGGGTTGGGGCCGGTGAATCTGGAGACGGTGATCAAGTATCACCGGGAGTTGCGGGCGGGGGATGCGGTGGAGGTGTCCTGCTCGTGGGTGTGGGGTGCGGGAAAGACGTATCGCGTTGAGCACGAGTTGATTCGCGCTGATGGGGAGCTATCCGCGACCGTCACTCATGTGAGCGGGCTGATGGACCTGCGCACGCGGCGGCTGGTGGCGAATCCGGCACAGGAGTGGGCGAAGCGGGCGACGGATCCGACACTGCTCGGGGCGCAGCCGTCCTGTCCGTGAGCGGCGCGCTCGTGTCGGTGGGCGGGGAATCCGCGCTGTTCCGTTAGACTCTCGAACAGTTGTTCGTCTGCGGTGAGAGGGGTTTTCGTGCGGGTGATGGGCGTCGACCCCGGGCTTACCCGGTGCGGGCTCAGCATGGTCGAGGGCGGTCTGGGACGGTCGGTCAAGGCCCTTCAGGTCGATGTGGTGCGCACGCCGCCGGAGATGGATCTGGCGCAGCGGCTCATGGGTGTCGCCGATGCCGCCGAGCTGTGGATGGACAAGTACAAGCCCGAGGCCGTCGCCATCGAGCGAGTGTTCTCACAGAACAATGTCCGCACCGCCATGGGCACCGCACAGGCGGGCGGCGTCATCGCACTCGCGGCCGCACGCCGCGGCATCCCGGTGCACTTCCACACCCCCAGTCAGGTGAAGGCCGCCGTCACCGGAAACGGCTCGGCGGACAAGGCGCAAGTAACCGCCATGGTGACCCGTATCCTCGGGCTGGCGGTCGCGCCGAAACCGGCCGATGCCGCCGATGCGCTCGCACTGGCCATCTGTCACTGCTGGCGCGCGCCGATGATCGATCGCATGGCCAAGGCAGAGGCCATGGCGGCCGCGCAGCGGCGCATGTACGAGGAAAAGCTTGCCCAGCAACGGAAGGCGGTGTCCGGGTGATCGCGTCGGTACGCGGTGAGGTGCTCGAGATCGGGCTCGACCATGTGGTCCTGGAGGCCGCCGGAGTCGGTTATCGGCTCAATGCCACCCCCGTCACACTATCCACGCTCACTCGCGGCGAGGATGCGCGCCTCTACACGACCATGATCGTGCGCGAGGATTCCATGACGCTGTTCGGGTTCTCCGACACCGAGTCTCGTGAGCTGTTCGGGCTCCTGCTGACCGTGTCCGGCGTAGGGCCCAAGATCGCCATGGCGGTGCTCGCGGTGCTCGAGCCCGAAGCGCTGCGCAAGGCGCTCGCGGAATCCAATGTCGCCGCCCTGACCCGCGTGCCCGGTATCGGCAAGCGCGGCGCCGAGCGCATGGTGGTGGAATTGCGCGACAAGGTGGATCTTGTTCCGGTGCAGTCCGGTCCGCCCGGATCTGGCTCCACGGTCGCGGTCACCCCCGTGCGCGAGCAGGTGGTGGAGGCGCTGATCGGCCTCGGCTTCCCGGTGAAGCAGGCCGAACCCGCGGTGGAGGCGGTCCTGGTTCACGATCCCGACCTGGGTACCTCGCAGGCCCTGCGGGCGGCGCTGGGGCTGCTGGGCAAGAACCGATAGGCGATCATGATCGACGAACCCGACTTCGACGCCGATTCGGTCGATTCCGACGAATCCGCGGTCAGCGCAAGCTATCTCACCTCCGATGGGGAGATCGAGGCCAGCCTGCGCCCGAAATCGCTGGATGATTTCATCGGTCAGCCGCGGGTGCGCGAACAGCTGGCACTGGTGCTGCGTGGTGCGAAACAGCGCGGCGGCACCCCGGATCACGTGCTGCTGTCCGGTCCGCCCGGACTCGGCAAGACGAGTATGGCCATGATCATCGCGGGCGAACTCGGTTCCGCACTGCGCCTGACCTCCGGCCCCGCGCTCGAGCGCGCCGGTGATCTGGCCGCCATGCTCAGCAATCTAGTCGAGGGCGATGTGCTGTTCATCGACGAGATCCACCGCATTGCCCGGCCCGCCGAGGAAATGCTGTACCTGGCCATGGAGGATTTCCGGGTCGATGTGGTGGTCGGCAAGGGTCCGGGCGCCACCTCGATTCCCCTGGATATCGCACCCTTCACCCTGGTCGGTGCGACCACCCGCTCCGGCGCGCTGACCGGCCCGCTGCGCGACCGCTTCGGCTTCACCGGCCATATGGATTTCTACGAACCCGCAGAGCTGCAACAGATTCTGGTCCGGTCGGCGCGCATTCTCGGCGTGCAGCTGGAGGCGGATGCCGCGGCCGAGATCGCCGGCCGCTCCCGTGGCACGCCGCGCATTGCCAACCGCCTGCTGCGCCGCGTCCGCGACTACGCCGAGGTGAAGTTCGACGGCATCGTGACCCGGCAGCTCGCGCAGGCCGCACTCGCGGTGTACGACGTGGACGTGCTCGGTCTCGACCGCCTCGACCGCGCTGTGCTCACCGCTCTCATTCGCAGCTTCAATGGCGGCCCGGTAGGCGTCTCGACCCTGGCCGTCGCGGTGGGGGAGGAGTCCGCCACTGTTGAGGAGGTCTGCGAACCCTTCCTCGTCCGTGCGGGTTTGCTCGCTCGCACCCCGCGTGGTCGCGTCGCCACGGCCGCGGCGTGGGAACACCTGGGTCTGGTGCCACCCCCGGACCTGGTCTTCGGTTCCATCGAAGTCCGCGCCCGCGAATCCCATCCGGGCCTGTTCGACTCCGCGTAGCTTTCATGATCACCAGGAAATGGTGGCGGCCTGTTCTCGGCCGATGGCGCCACCAGTTCCTGGTGATCAACTGCCCAACGCGAACTCAGTCGACGGTGAGGACGAGTTTGCCTGCGGTGCGCCCGGTTTCGCCGAGGGCGTGTGCCTTGGCGGCATCGGCGAGCGGGAAGACACCGGCGATCGTGGGGCGCAGGGCGCCCGAAGTGGCGAGATCCGCCAGGGCGGTCATGCCGGCGTGGTCGGCTTCGACCAGCAGCACGGCAGTGCGTACTCCGCGCTGCTGGGCTGCCGCGATCAGCGCATCGGCGCCGAGAGCGCGAATGGACACCAGGATTCCATTGGGGTTCAGGGACTTCAGCGATGCGATGGCGTGATCGGCATCGATCGGATCGAGAATGACATCGACATTCCGAACGGCCTCTGCCACATCGGTGGTGCGATAGTCGACCACCTCGTCCGCACCGAGACTGCGCAGGAAGTCATGATTGGCGGAACTGGCGGTCCCGATCACGTACGCGCCGCGAGCTTTGGCGATCTGCACGGCGAAGTGACCGACGCCGCCGGCGGCCGCGTGGATCAGGACACGCTGTCCCGCTTGCAGATCGGCGGTATCCACCAGCGCCTGCCAGGCGGTGAGCGCGGCCAGCGGGATGGCGGCGGCCTCGATGTGGCTGAGCCCAGCGGGTTTCCGGGCGAATGCGCGGGTGGGTCCGGTGACGTATTCGGCGGCGGCACCGTGTCCGTGCGGATAGGGGAGCATGCCGAAGACTTCGTCGCCCGGCTGGAACAGGGTGACGCCGACCCCGATCGCCACCACCTCGCCGGAGACGTCCCAGCCGAGCACAAACGGCGGTTCCGGAAGGAACAGCCCGGTCCGGCGGCGGTGACCCCAGTCGGTGGGATTGAGCGCGGTGGCGTGCACCCGCACCAGGATTTCACTGGGTCCGGGCTGCGGGACCGGGCGTCGTACCTCGTGCAGCACCTCCGGTCCGCCCAGAACATCCTGGCTGATGGCGCGCATGGTCTCGGGAATGCTGGTGCTGTTCTCGCTCATATCACCCAGCTTGCCGCTGTCGGCCTCCCCGGAAAATGGCACGATCGCCATTATTCGATAGGATCGCGCCATGCAGATATCGGCAATCGAGCCACGCCGAGTGGCTGTGCTGGCCTTGGATGGGGTGTATCCGTTCGAGCTAGGCATCCCCTATCGGGTGTTCGGCACCGCCGACGGGCGCTATGAGGTGCTGACCTGTTCGGTCGACGGCCGGCCGGTGCGCAGCAATTCCGATTTCGATATTGCCGTCGCCCATGACACGAGCATTCTGGAGACTGCCGACACCGTGGTCATACCGCCGTGTGATGTGCTGTCGATTCTGAAAGACGGCTTGTCACAGCAGGTTTCGGATGCTCTCGCCCGAATTCCACCGCAGGCCCGGATCGTTTCCATCTGCACCGGCGCGATCGTGGTGGCCGCTGCCGGCCTGCTCGACGATCGCCCCGCGACCACACACTGGAACTTCAGCGCCGACTTCCAGCGCCGGTTCCCGCGTGTCCGCGTGGACCCGAACGTCCTGTATGTCGACGACGGCAATGTCCTCACCTCCGCGGGCGCCTCCGCCGGAGTGGACCTGTGCCTGCACATCATTCGCCGCGATCACGGCAGCGAGGTCGCCAATATGGTCGCCCGCCGCTGCGTGGTGCCGCCCTGGCGGGAGGGCGGTCAAGCCCAGTTCATCGAACAACCCATGCCCCCGCTCGCCTCCCCGGGCACCGCCTCTGCCCGCCAGTGGGCGCTGGAGAACCTGCAAGAACCGCTCACCATGGCCGATCTCGCGGGCCACGCACGCATGAGCGGCCGCACCTTCGCCCGCCGCTTCCGCGACGAGGTCGGCATGAGCCCCGGCCGCTGGCTCATCCAACAGCGCGTATTCCGCGCCCGCGAACTCCTCGAAACCACCGAGCTACCCGTGGATCGCATTGCCGCCGAAGTAGGTTTCGCCACCGGAACCTCCCTGCGCCAGCACCTGCACGAGGCCATCGGCGTAGCCCCACTCGCCTACCGCCGCACCTTCCGCGCCGTCGCCCTCACCGAATCCTGAGTTCCCGCAGTCATTGTCACCGTCTTCCGTGCTCATTGACTCACATCGAAGCTGCGGCTTTCATTTACCGCTGATACCAGGAGCTGCTGTGCCCATGCCCCCCATGCACTGATGTGCCAGGTTTCGGAAACGGGTTGCCCATGGTGCGAGTTGGGCGATTCCGCCTCATTCGTAGCCGCGCCGACTGGCCGCGGCTGCGAATGAGCCCGGCGCTGTAGCGCTTATCGCCGGGCCGGGGGGGATGCTGAGGTCGCGTACCTCGCGCAGATGCAGCTCCATGGCTGCGGCGGCGGCCATCCCGTCGCGGCGGGCGACGGCGTCGTAGATGAGGTGGTGGCCGCGCAGTGAGATGCGGCGGCCGAGTTTGGTGCGGTGCGAGAGGGCTCGGGTGCGACGGGTCCAGTCGGTGGTCATGGTGCACAGGGTGACCAGGAGCGGGTTCTGTGCGGCGTGCGCCAGCAGGGTGTGGAATTCGATATCCAGACGCAGTGATTCGGTGGCGGAGAGGGTTTCGTGGCTCTGCCCGAGCACGGTCTCCAGCGAGAGCAGATTCGATTCCACGGCGCGCAGTGCCGCCAAATGGGCGATGCGTGGTTCGACGAGATCCCGGAGCTCGCTGGCGTAGCCGAGTTCGATATCGGCCTCGGCGAGACTGCCTGCCAATTGCGCTGCCCCGCGCGCCATCTCGGTGACGGTGCTGCCGCGTCCCTGGCGGCGCTCGATGAGCTTTTTCGATTCCAGTTCGAACATGGCCTGCCGGAGGGACGATCGGGAGATGTTCATACTGGCGGCGAGTTCGCGTTCGGACGGGAGTTTATCGCCAGCGCACAGCTCACCGCTGATGATCAGGCCCTCCAGGTGCGCCGCGACCTCCGCGCTCACACTGCGGGAGCGGCGGCTCAGCGGTGGTATCGAAGTGGTCACCGTCTCAACTCTAAATCCGTTCGTATGCTTGCCATTTCGCGCCTGTAAACCGTTGGTTACGTTAGGTTTCGAAGTACGCCCTCGGTCGTTCGCCTATCTTATGGTCGGCATATCGGATGGTCCGACCAATTGCGGTCGGGTATGGAAGGTATGGGCGTGACGTCGATCGTGCAGGAGTTCGTTCCCGCGTTTCCGGTGCTGCAGCAGGGTGAGGGGATCGGCAGTGCGGACCGCTACATCCCCGCCGAGCCGCCGAAGGTGTTGTGGGGGCGCGTCCCCTGTATCGGCGACAAGCCCATCGCCACCGTCGACCCCGGGCAGACGGTGGTCATCGACACCATCAGCCATGAGGGCATTCTCGAGGATCAGGGTTCGGACCCGGTCGCCTACTTCGGCAAGCACGGCGTCGACGCCGGTCATATCCTCACCGACACGGTCGAAGTCGCCGCCGCCCGCAAGCGTGACTCCCTCGCCGGGCCGCATATCGTCACCGGTCCGATCGCTGTGACCGGTGCGCAGCCCGGAGACCTGCTCGCCATTCGCATCGACGACCTGGCCATGCGCGCGCCCTACGGCGTCGTGTCCACCCGGCACAATCGCGGTGTTCTCGCGCGCCGTCTCGGCTTCGACGGTGACTACGGTCAGTTCTGCAGCGTGGCATCGCGCGACGGAGAGTGGTTCGGTGGCATGCCGATGCACCCCGACCGGCCCCATCGGGCGGAGTTCCCGATCAATCCGTTCCTGGGGCTCATCGGTGTGGCCACCGATACCGATTCGCATATCTCCTCGGTGCCGCCCGGTCAGCACGGCGGCAATATCGATATCCGGCGCCTCACGCCGGGTGCGACGTTGTTCCTGCCCGTGCAGGTCGAGGACGCGCTGTTCTATATCGGCGACCCGCATTTCGCGCAGGGCAATGGCGAGGTGGCGCTCACCGCGCTGGAAGCGCCGCTGCGCGCCCGCCTCACCGTCGATCTGGTTCCGGCCGCCGAGGTGACGGCCGGCCTCGGCCGTTCCATCGGCCCGTTCGCGGCCGCCCACGGGTTTGTCATCCCCACCGGCCTGGATCCCGATCTGAACCGAGCGCTCGAGGTCTGTGTCCGCAATGCCGTCGAAATGGTGGTGTCGCTGTTCGACGCCGACCCGCAGCAGGCCTACCTCTACCTCAGTGCCGCAACGGATTTCAATATCTCGCAGGCCGTGGACCAGGTGCGTGGTGTGCACGGCGAGATCCGGGTGGCCGACTTCGCGCACCATGCCACCACCGACCTGGCGCGCCGCATTCTGGGGCGTGCGTAGTGGAAGCGGACCCACGGGGGAGTGGTGACGGTGTCTGGCGCGTACTGGGCGCGCCCCTGGTAGCGGCCACCGCACCGGGCCCGCTGTCCGGTCACGGCGTAGCGGTGAAGGACCTCTACGCCGTAGCCGGATTCGCGCTCGGCGCAGGCGTACCCGATTATCTCGGCGAACCGCAGCCCGATCACGCCGCCGCGGTTTCGCAGCTGCTGGCTGCCGGCGCCGACCTCACCGGGATTGCGCACACCGACGAATTCGCCTACAGCATCACCGGATCCAACGGACGGTACGGCATGCCGGTGAATCCGGCAGCCCCCGAACGCATTCCGGGTGGTTCCTCCAGCGGTTCCGCCGTCGCCGTGGCCCGCGGCGCGGTCACCCTCGGCCTCGGCACCGACACCGCGGGCTCCATCCGAGTCCCTGCCGCCTATCAGGGTCTCTGGGGAATTCGCACCACCCACGGCCGCATCTCCACCGAGGGTCTCCTCCCACTGGCCCCTTCCTTCGACACCGTCGGCTGGATGGCTCGTGACCCGGAAACACTTGCTGCTGTGGCTGATTGCCTGCTGCCGAACCCCAACTCGACCTCGCAGCGCCTCGTCGCCGATCCCGCGCGCCTCGTCACGGATCCTCCGCAGCTTGTCGTCGATCCGGCGCTGTGCGTGGTCGCCGACGGCGACCTCGCGAGCCGCGCACTCTCCGCCGCCAACGCCCTGGGCGCCGCCGAACTGGATCTCGACGCCGACCTCGACGCCTGGTTCACCGCCTTCCGCACCGTCCAGGCACACGAAGCCTGGACCACCCACGGCCCCTGGATCACCGCCCATCCGGGCGCCCTGGAACCCGAAGTGGCCCAACGCTTCGCCTACGCCGCCACCATCTCCGACCCCGCCGCCGACCGCGCCCGCGCAGTGGTAGCCGCCGCAGCCGCCCACCTCCGAACCGCCTTGACCGGCCGAACCCTCCTACTCCCCACCACCGCAACCCTCCCACCCCCGCGCACGGCCCCCGCCATCACCTTGGAGGCGGGCCGCACCCGCACCCTCCATCTGACCTGCCTGGCCTCCCTCGCAGGCCTCCCCGCAGTCACCCTCCCCACCCACCCGATCGACGCCCTCCCCGTAGGCCTCTGCCTCCTAGGCGCCCCCAACACCGACCACACCCTCATCCGCCAGGCCCACCTCATCGCGTTATCCCACCTCCCTCAACCACACTGACCAATCAACGCCGACTGAGATCCGCCAGTCCTCGACATCGTCCGAAATCCCGCCAGCCCCACGCATCTCAACCGCCCCCCATCCACGCGCGCACCCCTGCCTCTGACGCCGAGTGGGCTCTCATGGTGGCGACCCACCCCGCAGTTGTCCACCACCAGAGCCCTCTCGGCGCGGGCTGGGTTGGCGTGATGGACGTTTTGCTGCTCACCACTGATTACGGTGATCCGGCAGCCCCGCTGAAGCTCACCGGCTACCATCCCTCGGCGTCGATCGGCGCCCGGCTGCCGCATGCCTGGCTGCCGGACGGCCGTTCCACCCTCGAGCTGGTCGGTTCCGGCCCTGCGCACCACTCGGGAATCAACTGCCCGAACAACTTCGGCGGGAGTGCGGCCTCCCCGAGACCACCTCGCTCTCCGTCCGCCCGGACGGGCACATTGCCGCACGCCGTGGATGAGACTTGCCGAACTGCCCGTAGCGGGCGGTGTGGTAGTGCTTCCGACTGCCGTAGGCGAAGGCGTGCCCGCAGGCTCGGGTGTGGCTAATGCGTGAATATCCCGTCCTGAATGCGGCTGGTGCGGGCGACTATTCGGCCTGCCTTGAGCACGTAGTTGCGGTCGGGGCGGTCCAATAGGGCGTCGGCTACGCGGTGGGTGGAGAGCACAATCAGGTCGGCTGGGGCGCCGGGGCGTAGGCCGTAGTCGTGGGCGATGCCGATGACGCGGGCGGCCTCGGTGGTGGCCATGGCGAGGACTCGGGTCAGGTCTGCGGGGCCGGAGAGGTGGCAGGTCTGGGCGAGGAACAGGCCGATGTCGAGGAGGTCGGCATTGCCGTAGGGGGTGAAGGCATTGCGAATGTTGTTGGAGGAGTAGGCGGTGGTGACGCCTGCTGCCCAGAGTTCGCGGAGGGGGGCGATGCCGCGGCGGATATTGGTGGTGTCGGTGCGGCCGCCGAGGTGCATATCGGTGGCGGGGAGGGGGACCACCGCGACACCGGCGGCGGCCAGGCGGGTGAGGGTATGGCCACGGCGGGAGGGGTCTTGGCCGGACAGGGAGGTCATGTGGCCCAGCGTTACTCGGCCGGACATGCCGGTGCGGTCGGTGACGTCGGCGATGTAGTCGGCCATGGCGAAGCGCGGATCGGTGGCATCGTCGGCGAAATCGGCGTGGATGTCCACGGGGACATCGAATTCGGCGGCGAGGTCGAAGACCAGGTCGATGTGGCGGCGGCATTCGGCGACCGTGGGTTCGCTGTAGGCGCAGCCGCCGATGACATCGGCGCCGCGGCGGAGGCTCTCGCGGAGCAGAGCGAGGGTGCCGGGGGCTTGCAGGATGCCCTCCTGCGGAAACGCCACGATCTGCAGGTCGATGCGGTCGCGGTATTCCTCGCGCAGTTCGAGCAGTGCCTGCACACCGCGCAGCCCGACAATCGGATCGACATCGGGATGCGCGCGAATCACTGTGGTGCCGTGGGTGATTGCCATATCCATAATACGTCGGGCGCGATCGCGAATGGAGTCGACGGTGAACCCGCGCTTGAGTTCGGCGGTGACCGCGATGGCTCCGGCCAGCGTGCCGTCGGGGTTCGGCTTTTCGGCGTCCAGCAGCGCCTTGTCCAGGTGCACATGGGATTCGACGAGCCCGGGAATGACCACGCGCCCGGCGCACTCGATTTCGTCACGGCCCTGCTCGGGCAAGCTGCGGCCGATATCGGTGATGCGACCGCCGGCAATGACGATATCCACCGGATCGATGTCATCGTCGATGCGGGCATTACGCAGCACAAGATCCGCCATGGGTGCCTCCTGAACGAAAGTGTCACCGTTTGTATACGACCGGCGTGTTTCGTTCGAGGGCGAGAATTGCTGCGCTGAGGTTACGAGCCGCCTTGCCCGGCAAGGACTTCCGGCGGGCTAGGGCAGCTGGCGCAGCCGATAGGCGTACGCCGCATGCGCGATATGGTCGGCGACCACCTGCGCGGCGCGGTCCGGATCCCCGGCCTCCAGCGCGGCGCAGATCTCCTCGTGCTCATGCCAGGAGTCGCTGGCCCGGCGCGGCAGCTCGACGGCGTAGACCCAGGCGATCTTCCAGCTCAGCTGGGTGATCAGCTGTTCGAGCAGGGTGCTGCCGGACGCCTCGGCGAGCACCTCGTGGAAGCGGCTGTTGAGGCGGGTCAGCTCTTCCAGGCGACCGGCGTGCACGGCATCCTGACCCAGCATCGTGAGTTCCTTGAGCCGCCCGAGCTGTTCGGGCGTGCGGCGCACGGCCGCGCGCGAGGCGCACAGCGGTTCCAGGCGGGCGCGGATCTCCAGCAGATCCGCCGCCTCCTCCTCGGTCAATTCCGCGACGAAGACTCCGGCATAGGGCCGTGACGAGGCGAAACCCTCTGCCTCCAGGGTGCGCAACGCTTCCCGCACCGGCACTCGCGAGACACCGTAGCTCTCGGCGAGCGACTCCTCGGTGAGGCGCTGGCCCGGGGCGAACACCCCACTGATGATGTCGTCGCGAATCGCGCGGCACAGCTGCTGCGGCGTCATGCGCCGGACGGTGCTGCTCACTGTGGCTTCACAAGCATCACTATGGCCTCACAAACGGCACTGCGGCCTCACAGACGAAACGGGAAACGGGCATTTGCATACGATCCATCGTGCTGGCGCCGGATCGATTGCCGCCAATGTACTGCATGAAAGCGGTTGCCCGCCTGCGCGACCGCGGGCTGTGCCGACACTGTGTGACCTGCATTGCCCCACCGCATTTTTCGGCTCGCCGGTATGAGGCAGTTTGTATACGATGCGCTGCATATCTGTCCGGAAGGATTTCATGGATCCCGCGCAGCTGGTTCTACTGCTCCTCGCCGGTTTCGGTGCGGGCGTCTGCAATGCCATCGCCGGCGGCGGCAGCCTGCTCTCATTTCCCGCACTGCTGGCCACCGGCCTGCCGCCGGTCGCGGCCACCGTCACCAATTCGGTCTCGGTCTGGCCGGGTTACCTGGGCGGCGCGGCGGCACTGCGCAAACGGCTCGACGAACACCGTGCACTGGTCCCGCGACTGATACTGACCGGTGCCGTCGGCGCCGGCGGCGGGGTCATCGCACTGCTGGCGGCCCCGCCCAAGGTCTTCGCCGCGCTGGTTCCGTATCTGATTCTCGCGGCCACCGCCCTGGTCGCGGCGCAGCCGTTCATGTCCAAACTGCTGTCCGCGCGCCGGGGCGACGGCGATTCCCAGCTGCTGCTGTTCGCCGGGGTATTCCTCGGCGGCGTCTACGGCGCGTACTTCAACGGCGGTATGGGCATCGTCCTGCTGACGGCGCTGGCTCTCGGCATCGACGCCTCGATCACACAGCTGAACGGCCTGAAAAGCCTGCTCACCCTGACGGTGTCGACCACCGCCATGATCGCCGTCGCACTGTTCGGCCCCGTGCACTGGCTGTCCGTGCTGGTGCTCGCACCCGCCTGCCTGCTCGGCGGCGTGGCGGGCGCGAAACTCGCGGACCGCCTGCGGCCGGGCGCCTTCCGCGCCCTCGTCATCGTCTTCGGCGTCGGCGCGGGCACCGCCATGCTGCTGGCCTGAGGCATTCCCACCCCTTCGAAAGAGGTACACACCGATGCACGACCTACTGCTCCGCGGCGGCCGCCCCTGGACCCCCGGCCGGCCCCTGGAAACCGCCGATATCGCGATCAGCGGCGGCCGAATCACCGCGATCGGCCCGAACCTCACCGGAACCGCCACGGAGAGCATCGATCTGGCGGGCGCGCTGGTCCTGCCCGGCCTGGTCGACTCCCACTGCCATCTCGACAAGACCATGTACGGCGGCCCCTGGGTGCCCAACAGCGGTGGCCTGACCCTGCAGGGCCGCATCGCGAACGGGGAAGGCCGCCGCGATGAACTCGGCCTGCCCAGTGCCGATTACGCGGCGAATCTGCTGGGAGCCATGATCTCCGGTGGCACCGCCCACGTGCGCAGTCATATCGATATCGACCCGGAGGTCGGATTGCGCGGGGTGGACGCCGTGCGCGCCGCGGCCGCGCGGTATTCGGATCGAGTGGACGTCCAGCTGGTCGCCTTCCCCCAGGGTGGCCTGCTGACCCGCCCCGGCACCGACAAACTCCTGGAGGCCGCCCTGGCCGACGGCGTCGAGGTGATCGGCGGCCTGGACCCGGCCGGATACGACCGCAATGCCAACGGCCAGCTCGATCTGATCTTCGGCCTCGCCGAGAAGTACGGCGCGCGCATCGATATCCATCTGCACGACCGCGCCGCGCTGGGCGCCTGGCAGTACGACCTGATCATCGAGCGCACCCGGGCCACCGGGCTGTCCGGTCGCGTCACCATCAGTCATGCCTACGCCATGGGGGAGCTGGCGCCGGGCGAGCAGCGGCGCATTGCGGAAAGCCTTGCCGAGGCCGGAGTTTCGATGGTCACCTGCGCGGTCGGGGACGCCCCGGTGGTACCGGTCCGGCTGCTGCACGAGGTGGGCGCGACCCTGGCGCTCGGCAATGACGGCATTCGCGATCTGTGGACCCCGTACGGCGACGGCGACATGCTGCGCCGCATTATGACGGTGGCCTTCCGTGACCGCCTGGTCTCCGATCCGGAGATCGAACTGGCGCTCGCCGCCGGAACCTACGGTGGCGCACAGGTTCTCGGTCTCACCGACTACGGATTGACCGCGGGAGCGGCCGCCGACCTCTTCACCGTCAGCGCCGAAACACCGGCCGCCGCTGTGGTTTCCGTGGCGCCGCGCACGCTGGTGCTCAAGCGTGGCCGGGTGGTGGCGCGCCATGGCGTTCTCGTCGAGAACTGATCGTATACGAAACAGTGGCGTAATCATGTAGACCGCGAACGGCAATGAGCCACCGATAGAACTGTGAAGCATGAGCACCACCGCTTCACAAGCCATTACCGGTCCGGGCCGGGCCGGTGCGACGGATGCCGCCGATGACGGCAACGTATACATCCGCCCGGCCGCCACCGCCCCGGCGCTGGCGTTCCAGAACGTCTCGCTGGTCTTCGAGAACGGCACGCACGCGCTCGACGGCATCGATATCGACATTCGCCCAGGCGAATTCGTCTCCCTGGTCGGACCCTCCGGCTGCGGTAAATCGACCCTGCTGCGCCTGGCCGCCGGATTCGACAAGCCCACCGCGGGCGCCGTCGCGGCGGCCACCAGCAAGCTGGGATACGTCTTCCAGGAGGCGACCCTGCTGCCGTGGCGCTCGGTACTGCGCAATGTCGAACTCCCCGCCGAACTCTCGGGCGTGGACAAGGCCACCCGCCGCGCCGCGGCCCGGGACGCCATCGAGCGGGTGGGCTTGTCGGGCTTCGAGAACCACAAGCCCGCACAGCTTTCCGGCGGTATGCGCATGCGCACCTCGATCGCCCGCGCACTCACCGTGGCACCGGAGCTGTTCCTCTTCGACGAACCCTTCGGCGCCCTCGACGAGATCACCCGGCAGCGACTGAACGAAGAGGTGAGCGGCCTGTACCGCCGTTCGGGTTTCACCGGCGTGTTCGTCACCCACTCCGTGGCCGAGGCGGTGTTCATGTCCACCCGGGTCGTGGTGCTGACCGGTCGCCCCGGCCGGGTCGCCGCGGACATCCCGGTGCCCCTGGACTTCCCGCGCACCCCGGAACTGCGCTACACCCCCGAATTCGGGGCCATCGCCGCCACCGTCTCGGCGGCGCTGCACGACGCCGAACGCACCGACATCACACCGACCGGGAGGGCCGCATGACCGCCGCCACCGCCCGCTCCGCCACCGCCGCAACGCTTGTCGCCGCGGTCATGGCGGGCGACAACTCCACCGAGGCCGCGCCCCTGAGCGGCGCGACCGCAGCTCCCGAGCCTGTCGCCGACGCGGGACTGCGCACTCCGGACCCGGGCGATCACCGAAAACTGCGATGGCCCTTCGCGATCGCCCCCATTCGCATCATCGCCCCGGTGACCGTCTTCGTCCTCGTCATCTCCGCCTGGACCGTGGTCAGCCACTTCGTGCTCGCCGCGGACTCCCGATTCCTGCTGCCCCCGCCGGAATCGGTGTTGTCCAAAGGCCTGCTGAATGCCGCGACCCGCACCGAGATCCTCACGGCGCTGGGCGCCACCGTGCAGATCGCGCTCACCGGCCTCGCCATCGCCATTGTGCTCGGCGTCGCCTTCGCGGTGCTCATGAGCCAGGCCCGCTGGGCCGAGTACTCCCTCTACCCGTATGCGGTGATCTTGCAGACGATTCCGGTGCTGGCGGTGGTTCCGCTCTTCGGCTTCTGGTTCGGCTACGAATTCGGCAGCCGCGTCATCGTCTGCGTCATGGTGTCGCTGTTCCCGGTCATCACCAATACCCTGTTCGGCCTGAAGTCGGTGCAGCCCGCCGAACACGACCTGTTCACCCTGCACGGCGCGAACCGGTGGCAGCGGCTGCTGAAACTGCAACTGCCCGCGGCACTTCCGGCCATGATCACCGGCTTCAAGATCTCCGCCGGTATGGCCATCATCGGCTCCATCGTCGCCGACTTCTTCTTCCGCCAGGGTGATCCCGGCATCGGCCGCATGATCGATGTCTACCGGCAGCGCCTGGCCACCGAAGAACTGCTCACCGCTCTGCTGCTGTCCTCCCTCGTCGGCCTGATCCTGTTCTGGGCCTTCGACTTTCTCGCCGCACGCGTCGATCGCGCCCACGGTAAGCGCGCCTGATTTCCACCCCTCTGTGACAACCAAGGAATCTCGTGAAGAAACGTCTCCTCGCCACTGCCGCGCTCGCGGGCAGCCTCAGCCTTGTGCTCGCGGCCTGCGGCGGTAGCTCCTCCTCGCCCAAGCCGACCGGTCAAGGCGTCCTCGCCGGTGTATGCCCGGCCACCGTGGTGATCCAGACGGATTGGTACGCCACTCCCGAGCGCGCCGCCGCCTATCAGCTCGTCGGCCCCAACGGCACCGTCGAGGCCAAGAAGGGCGCGTACGTCGGCCCGCTCGGCGATACCGGCGTGAATGTCGAAGTGCGCCTGGGCGGTCCGTTCCTCGGCGGCCAGCCGGTGCCGGCCCAGATGTACCAGGACACCAGCATCACCCTGGGCCTGGTGCCCACCGACGAGCAGATCCGGGCCGAGGCCAAACTCCCGCTCACCGGCGTCTTCGCCTCGCTGCAGACCAATCCGCAGGTCATCATGTGGGATCCCGCGACCTACCACATCAATTCGTGGAAGGACGTGGCCGCCAGCGGTGCGCCGATCCTGTACTCCGAGGGCAAGCCCTATATGGACTACCTCGTCGCCAATGGCGATGTGAAGAAGGAGCAGCTCGACGCCTCCTACGACGGCACCCCCAGCCGCTTCGTCGCCGAAAAGGGCCGAGTCATGCAGCAGGGCTACGTCTCCAATGAGCCCTACCGCTGGGAACACGATGTGAAGGGCTGGCAGAAGCCCACCGGCAGCCTGCTGGTGTCCCGGTCCGGCTATGAGATCTACCCGCATCAGTGGTCGGTGCGCACCGGGGAACTCGACAAGCTCCGCCCCTGCCTGCAGAAGCTCGTCCCCATGCTGCAGCAGGCCCAGATCGACTACGCCGCCAACCCCGAACCCACCAACCAGGCCCTGCTGCACATTTCGCAGGCCATCCCCGACGGCCCGCCCATGACCGCGGCGGCCAATACCGACTCCGTCAAGGTCCAGTTGGCGGACAAGATCATCGCCAATGGCCCCGGCAATACCCTCGGTAATTTCGACACCGCCCGCATCGACCGTGTCATCGCGGCGGTCACCCCGATCCTGAAGAGTCAGGGTCAGCAGGTCCCGGACGGTCTCGCCGCCAAGGATCTGGTCACCAATGAATTCATCGATCCGGCAAAGGGATTGAAGACCCAGGGCTGAGTGCTCAGGCGGTGACGCGCTCGCGCAGAGCCTGGCAGCGGCGCAGAATATCGTCGCGATCGGACTGCTCCGGCACCGAATCGGCCACGGACCGCTCGATCATCGCCGCCTGATCCAACAGCACCCGCTGCCGCTCCGGCGCGCTCGTCCGATCCATGATCTGGGTGAGCGCGTCGAGCTGGCGAATCATAATGGCGGGCATACCGATTCCCGCCTGCCGAATCTTCTCGAAGGAACGCTGCACCAGGCGTTCATAACTGACCTGCTCGGCGATCACCCGGATCTGCCCGTCACGGGATCGCCGCACCGGCAGGGGATCCCAGGAGACCGCGAGCCGGGACAGGCAATCACCCAGCCAGTCGATGCACGTCATCACGGTGAAGGTGTCATTGACCGCCAGGGACAGCGCCCGCAGCGCGATCTCGACCAATTGGTCGATGCCGAAGGAAATGTCCTGGGTGAGAGTGCGTGTCGGCCCGGCCACATGACCTCGATCGAGCTTGACCGCCACCACCTCGGCCGCCGAGGCCGGCCACACCATCGCCATGACCTGACCCTCGGTGAGGAAATGTCCTGGGCGATAAGGCAAATGGATGACCGCATCGGCCTTCTCGGCAATATGAACCAGCTTCTCATAGCGGATGTACTGCAGATATCCACTGGTGGCGGTGCGCACCGGACCACCGGATTCGGCCATCAGCGCCAGCAATTCGGCGGACGAGGGCCCGGTCTCGATACCCGTGCTCGATGCGATGCCGTCGGTATAGGCCGCCGTCGCGAGGGAGACATCGCGCGCGATCCCGGCGATCACCCTGGGCAGCTGGATCTCCTGCGCGATGTGATTGATGAAGTAGATCAGCACCACCAGATCGAGCACCAGCGAGGCGATCGCCACCGTGGTGCTGATGTGCGGCACGAACTCCGGCCCGACCACCACCAGCGTCGCGACCGTATAGACGAACGTCGCCACGAAGGTGCCGAGCGTCAGCTGCGTACCGCGATCGCGAATGAAGTTGCGCAGCATGCGCGGACCGAACTGCGTCGAGGCCAGCGTCAGCGCCACGATGGTGATCGAGAAGACCACGCCGACCACCGTGATGATGGCGGCCGCGATCGCCGTGAGCACCTGCCGCGCGGCATCGGGCGTACCGCCGATCACCCAGGAGGGAATCCCGAACTCACCGCGGAACGTCGCCCGGTCCAGGCCGTAGGTGAGGACGAATACCGCTACCGCGGCGAGCACTTCGATGGTGGGAACGAACCACAGATTCGTTCGCAGCGTGTCCCGCCGCCGGTCCCATTCGGGATTGATGCCGCGCACGGTGCGCCTCCAGCTGGATCGATGAGTTGACGTGCCGGCCACACTCCCCGCCGTACCTGGATGAAATGTATACGCGCGGAACGCGGAAGGGAGACATGAGCGCTCCCTCCGCGATCCGTGCCGACAGCTTTCGCCGAGTAGTCGGGGCTATGCGTCGAGCAGTGCGCTCGCGCGCTCACCCGCCCGCAGCAGCATGGTGATCGCGGCCTCGGCCAGGTCCGGATCGATATCGGCGAGCGCGGCATCGGTCAATTGCCTTGCGTGGGTGTACATCTGCTTGAAGTGTGCCGCGCCCGCGGCCGTGAGCTCCACTGTCGCGGCGGCCGTGTCGAACACGATGTCGCCGGTCGGCGCGATGCGCTCCAGCAGGCTGATGACCTGTGGCCGAGGCAGATCCATGCGCTGATCCAGCTCGGCCACCACTACGGCGAGGGGCAGAACGGGACCCTGTTCACTCAGCAGCGTGAACAGCATCCAGGTCGGGAAATCGGCGTGCTGGTCGGCCAGCGCGCGGTCGTGCAGCTTTTTGATCCGGTGCGCGGTTTCGCCGAGTGCGCGGCCGAGGCTCGGCCGCGGCGCGGAATTCTGGGTCATGAGAACCTCCAAGAAACGTTGGTGAGACCAACGCTACTCCGAGATCGATGGTCGCGCCAACGAGAAATGTTCCCCAGACTCAGCGCGAGGTCTTCTCCAGCTGATGCGCCACCAGGTCGAGGAAGGCGTCGACCTCCTCGCGGTGGTAGGCGGCCGTACCGCCGGGCGCGGTGTGAAAAGCCGTGCCGCGCACATCTTCCGCGGTGAGGCCGTTCGGCCCGTCGTGAGCGAGGGTGGCCGCCAGGCGATCGAGGAAGGCGCCCACCTCCTCGGCCGCATAACCGGTCAGGCCGAATGGGGGAGCGGAGAACTGGACGCGCAGTACATCATCGACGGTGAGGCGATCCCGGTCGCGACCCGTCGGCACCCGATGGCGGCCGCGGCGCACGAACTCCAATTCCAGACAGGCCTGATCCAGGAATTCGTCCACCTGCTGAATGTCATAGCCGCGATGCCCGCGCGGAGCGTCGTCGAATTCGACCAGCCGGATGTCGGCGGTGCTGAGGTGATCATGACCGATCATGGTGTCGGCGATACGTGTTCGGAAGGCATCCACCTGGGCCGGATGGTAGCCGTGGTGCCCGAACGGTGCTGTGCCGAAGTGCCTGCGGCGAACGTCCTCGGGGGTCACGTCGGTCATTGTGCCAATGTGCTCATGTCCGAATCGTCGCCGCCCCTGGTGGGTCCGCTTTGTCGGGTGAGTCCGTGTGCGCGTGGCGGATTCAGTCCTTGCGCACACCGTCGATGAGCAGCCGCCGAATGGCCTGGGTGAGACCGTCGATCGCGGCCTGGTCGAGATCGGGATTGCGCAGCCCGTGCAGGATCGCCGCCAGCAGCATGCCGGTGACGGCCTTCGCGGTATTGACGGTGTCCAGATCGGCGCGCAGATACCCCTGTTCCACACCGTGTTCCAGATAGGCGGTGGTCAATGCGTCCGCGGTATCGAGCAATCCGTACAACCGCATGGTCAGTTCGGCGTCGATGCCCGTGGCCTGGAACAGCAGCAGCTGCGCCACCCGGCGATCCTCGAGGAAGATGCTGTTGAGTGCCACCCCGATCCGCTCGAGCTGACCCCGGTACGCCTCCAGGCTCTCAGCCGCGTCGGGTGCGTTCTCGGTGCCCAGCGCCTCCACGATGCGGGCGGCCAGATCATCGATGACGTGATCGATGATGTCGCGCTTATTGGCGAAGTACCGGTAGAAGGTGCCGTGCCCGATGCCCAGCTCATTGGCGATATCGGCAATGCCGGTGGCGTGATAGCCCCGCTCGGCGAAGCAGGCGAACGCGGTATCGATGATCTCCTGGCGGAGCTCGGCCTTGCGCCGTTCGACTCGGGAGGATGGCTTCGTCACCAGGCCGATGATACGGTGTTCACAAACGGAATGAGATGTCATTCCGTGACAACTGAGTCACAGGGCTCTTGCGAGCCGCAGTTTTCAGGGAGGTTCGGCGTGGCACCTCAGTACGACGCCATCGTGGTCGGTGCGGGTTTCGGCGGCATGGGCGCGGGCATCGAATTGGATCGGCTCGGTCTGAGCAATTTCGTGATCCTGGAGCGCGAGGACGACCTCGGCGGCACCTGGCACGTCAATCACTATCCGGGCCTGGCCGTGGACATCGCCTCGGTCACCTACTCCTATTCATTCGAGCCGAACCCGAATTGGTCGCGCCTGTTCGCGCCGGGCGCCGAGCTCAAGAAGTACGCCGAGCACGTGGCCGACAAGTACGACCTGCGCCGGCGCATGCGCTTCGACACCGTGGTCGGGGGAGCGCGCTGGGACGAAGAGCAGCAGCACTGGGTCGTCGCGATCGAGAACGGCGAATCCCTCACCGGCCGTTACCTGTTGACCGCCACCGGCTTCCTGTCGCAGCCGTACACGCCGCCGTTCCCGGGGATCGATACCTTCAAGGGCAAGATCATCCACACCACCCGGTGGGAGAACGACTTCGATCTCACCGATCGCAAGGCCGCCATCATCGGCACCGGAGCCACTGCCGTGCAGCTGATTCCGGAGGTCGCCAAGAAGGTGCAGGCGCTCACCGTCTTCCAGCGCACCCCGATCTGGGTGGTGCCCAAGGTCGACGTCGCCATCTCGAAGTCGGTGCAGTCGCTCTTCGCGCGGGTTCCTTTGACGCAGAAGGCCGCCCGGCTGGCCAATACCACAGCGCTGGAGGCCCTCATGGTCGTCGGTGTGCTGCACTTCAAGCAGGCCAAGCCGTTGAACAAGGCCGCCGCCGCGCTGGCCAAGGCGCATCTGCGGACTTCGGTGAAGGACAAGGAAACTCGGAAGAAGCTCACGCCGGATTACGATTTCGGCTGCAAGCGCCCCACCTTCTCGAACCTGTACTTCAAGACCTTCAACGAACCGCATGTGCGTCTGGAGACCAACTCCATCGACCACATCGAGCCCGACGGCATCGTCACCGCCGACGGCAACAAGACCGAGATCGACACCCTGATCCTGGCCACCGGCTTCAACCTGTGGGATGTGAACTTCCCGGCCATCGAGATCATCGGCCGCGAGGGCGTCAACCTCGGAAAGTTTTGGCGCGACAACCGCTTCCAGGCCTACGAGGGCATCACCGTGCCGAAGTTCCCGAACTTCGTCAGCCTCAACAGCCCGTACTCCTACAGCGGTCTGTCCTACTTCACCACCATCGAGGCCCAGATGAAGCATATGGGCCGGCTCTTCGGTGAGATGAACCGTCGCGGCGAGCAGGTCTTCGAGGTCACCGAGCAGGCCAATACCGGATTCCTGGACCGGGTCACCGACAAGCTGGATTCCTCGGTGTTCTATAGCGGCCAGTGCTCCACCGCGCGCAGCTACTACTACAACCAGCACGGTGAGGCGGCGCTGCTGCGTCCCACCAGCACGTTGAACGCGCATCGCGAAGCGGTGACCTTCCCGCTCGACGACTACACCTACGGCACGCAGTCGGCCTGAGCCGAGTACTCCGTGCCCGGCGATGATCGCCGGGCACGGAGCCGCGTGCTGTCAGTCGCGCACGACCGCATAACGGGCGCAGGCGAGTTCGCCGTTCGATGCGACCTCGATGGGCGTGAGCTCGAGCCGCCGCGGCAGCAGCGGTGCACCCGAACCCAGCGTGACGGGTGCGAAGGACACCACGATCTCGTCGAGCAGTCCGTGATCGGCGAACTGCCCCGCCAGATCGCCGCCGCCCGCCACCCACAGCTTCTTGTCCCCGGCCGCCGCTGTCATCTGCGCATGTACGGCCGGTACCGATGCGCTGGTGAAGCGGATATCCCGGCCGGGCTGCGGCGGGAACTCGCGATGGGTGATCACCCACGCCGGCATGTCGTAGGGCCAGGTATCGGGCGCGTTGTCGAGCAGCCACTGATAGGTATTGGCGCCCATGACCAATGCGCCGATCTCGGCGATGAACCCGTTGTAACCCATCGCCCCGTCACCGTCGCTCTTGCGCGAGAGCAGCCAGCTCAGGGAATGCTCGGCGTCGGCGATGAATCCGTCGAGACTGCTGGCGGTGTAATAGGTGGTGAAGGACATCTCAGCCTCTCTGCCGTAGCCACGTGATCGGATCTCCGTGGCCGAGTTCTCTTGCGGTGTCGGGTAATTCGCTGGCCAGCCACTGCCGTGCCAGCAGTCTGCGGTGTGCGGAATAGGTGAGTACGTGCGCGATCACACTGCCGAGCACAAAACTCTCCGGCGGATCGCAGAGCGCGTCGATGAGGGTGTCGTTCCAGCCTCCGCGCCGATCGATCTCGCGCACCGTCGCCAGCCACCGGGGACCGATCTCCTCGAAGCATTCGAGCAGCGCCGCCGGATCGTCGCCGGGCTGCTCGGGACTGTCCGCGCCCTCGACCGCCGCCAGCCACACCTGTTTCGTCCACACCAGCTGCAACAGCACCGCGGCGAGCGACTCCTCGGCGCCGGACCACGGGATCACCGTGAATCCCGGTGCACGTACGTGGCGGTATCGGTCCGCACTCAGTCCGGCCGCGAGAGTCAACAGCTCCCGGGTGTCATCGAGATCCTGATGCAGCATGATCGCGGTCGGATCCATATCGGCCCGTCCTTTCGGTTCGCTCTGCACCCACAGCGACATGGGCGGATGGAAATGGACGCCGTTCACCGCCGGTAGCCATCTGGCCGCCCGTTCGCGGCCGGTGCTGCTCGGCGGATGCCCGTAGGCGCGGCTGTATGCCCGGCTGAACCCCTCCACCGATTCGTATCCGGCCGCGAATGCCACGTCTGTGACACGCGCGCCCCGGCTCAGCTCCCAGGCCGCCCGTTCCAGCAGCACTCGTCGCCGCAGCGCCACCGGGGATTCGCCGGTGCCGCGGGCGAACTGCCGGGAGAAGTGGAACGGCGAGGCATAGGCGCCTGCCGCCATATCGCCGAGCGTCGAATTGTCCTCTGCCAGTACCGCGTCCAGCAGTTCGCGGAGCCGATCCCGTCCGATGTGCACCCGATCAGTCTGGCCGGACCGCCCGCCGCGGCGCTTGATCGAACTTGCTGTGTCCTTCGCCCTGGGCGAATCCAGTACAGGTCGGCGCGGCCTATCTCAGCTTCAGCTGGCAGACTGTCTGGGAAACGACCACTCGACCACTCAAATTAAGGGCTGACTTCGACGATGGACCTTCTGCTGCCGCTGCTGCTGGTTGCCTTGCTCATCCCGATGTTCCTGGGCGTCCGCCGCCAGAAGCGGGAACAGGCCAAGGTGATCGAAATGCAGGACACCCTGAAGGTCGGTGACCGCGTCGTCACCACGTCGGGCCTGTTCGGCACCGTGGTCGAGGCCGATGACACCTCCGTGGATCTCGAGATCGCCGAGGACGTCGTCACCACCTGGCTGCGTGCCAGCATTCGCGAGATCCGCAATGAGGATGCCGACGCCACGACCGAAGGGTCGGCCGACACCGCTCCGGAAGCCGAGTCCGACCATGCTCTGGAGGCGCAGTCCGGCAACGCCCTCGGGGCCACGTCCGATGCTGCCACCGAGAACGCCGACGAAGCCCCCCGGCTGTCCAAGGACTGAGATTCCCGCGCGCCGCCGGCCTCCGCGATCCGGTGGCCAGACGGCGCTGCGGTGTGCCCGCTCGTTCCACCTCGAATCCGCCTAGGAGATAAGTACAGTGCCACCTTCCCAGGGAACGGCGCATCCCTTGCGTCTGCTCGGCGTCTACGCCGCACTGGTGGCCGTGATGTTCGGCCTGGTGTTCTTCACCGGTGACAAATCCGCCAGCCCCAAACTCGGCATCGATCTACAGGGTGGTACCCGTGTCACCCTGACGCCGCGTACCCCGGACGGCGGGAAACCGAGCCAGGACAGTCTGCGCCAAGCGCAGAGCATCATCGAGCAGCGTGTCAACGGCCTGGGTGTCTCCGGTTCCGAGGTCCTGATCGATGGCGACAACCTGGTGATCACGGTCCCGGGTGAGAACGGCGCGCAGGCCAAGGCCCTCGCCACCACCGCCAAGATGTACATCCGCCCCGTGATCCAGTCCATCGCCCCGCAGGTGAAGGACGGCAAGCCGGTGGGCCAGCAGCCCGGCGCCGCACAGCAGCCTGGTGCGCCGCAGTCGCCGGCCGCGGGGCAGCAGCAGCCCGCCGCACCGCCGGCGGAAACCGTGGTGCCGAGCGATTCGCAGACGCCGCCGACCACCTCCGAGGCCCCGGCCGCGCAGAACCGGGTGTTCCCGGCGCAGGCGCCGACCACGCCCTCGGCTCCCGTGCCGGCGCCGACGCCCGCGTCACCGCAGCAGACCCAGCAGGAGATCGCCGCCGCAAAAGCCCTGCGGCAGAGCACCGATCAGACGGTTCAGCAGGAAGCCATGCTGACCATGGACTGCACCAAGCCGGATCCGTTGCAGGGCAACGACGATCCGAACCTGCCGCTGGTCGCCTGTGGCACCGACGGCAGCCAGGTCTATCTGCTGGACAAGAGCCGTCTCGACGGCCAGGAGATCAAGGACGCCTCCGGAGTCTTCGAGCAGAAGGAATCCAAGTGGGTCGTCAATGTGGACTTCAAGTCCGGCGGCGCGGACACCTGGGGCAAGCTGACCACCGAGTTCTACAACAAGCAGCTGGCGTTCGTGCTCGATACGAAGGTCGTCAGCGCACCGGTCGTGCAGCAGGGTGGCCAGTACGGCGGTAGCACCTCCATCTCCGGTACGGGCATCAACAAGTCCACCGCGCAGGAGCTCGGCAATACCCTCAAGTACGGGTCGCTGCCGCTGTCCTTCGCGACCTCCGAGGCCGAAACCGTCTCGGCCACACTGGGTTTGTCCTCCCTGCACGCGGGCCTGATCGCGGGCGCCGTCGGCCTGATCGCGGTGCTGCTGTACTGCCTGCTCTACTACCGAATGCTCGGCTTCCTGGCCGGGTTCTCACTGGTCGCGGCAGGTGTGGCTGTCTATCTGCTGATCGTGCTGCTGGGCCGGGGCATCGGATTCACCCTGGACCTGGCGGGTATCGCGGGTCTGATCATCGGTATCGGTTTGACGGCCGACTCGTTCGTGGTGTTCTTCGAACGCATCAAGGACCAGATGCGCGGTGGCCGGAGCTTCCGATCCGCGGTGCCGCGCGGCTGGAAGCGCGCGCAGCGCACCAACCTGTCGGGCAAGACGGTCAGCCTCATCGCATCCGCGGTGCTGTACCTGCTGGCCGCCGGCCAGGTGAAGGGCTTCGCCTTCACCCTGGGTCTGACCACGGTGCTCGACATCATCGTGCTGTACCTGGTCACCTCGCCGCTGTTGATGCTGGCGTCGCGCTCGGCCTTCTGGGCGAAGCCGTCGGTCAACGGTCTCGGTGCGGTGACCGAACTCGCCCGTGAACGCAAGGTGGCGTCCGGCGTTCTGGTGAAGGAGGCGTGATCATGCGCGATACCAGCTCCGTAATCGATACCGATTCCGAACTCGACTACGAGTCGGACAAGAGCACCAAGAAACACAGCCTGTTCGAACGGCTCTACACCGGCACCGGCGGATTCGAGATCGTCGGCCGGCGCAAGCTGTTCTACGGTGTGGCGGCGGTCCTGCTGCTGATCGCCATCCTGAGCATCGCGATTCGCGGTTTCACCCTGGGCATCGACTTCGCCGGTGGTTCCCGGATCCAGCTGCCCGCGGACGGTGTCACCACCTCACAGGTGGAGAAGGTCTACAACCAGGCCCTCGGCCATGACGCCGTGACCGTCCAGAAGGTCGGTTCGGGTTCGGCGGCGACCATTCAGATCCGCTCCGACACGCTGTCCCGGGAGCAGACCGACACGCTGCAGAACGCACTGTTCACCGCGTTCAAGCCGAAGGATTCCAACGGCCAGCCGAATATGAGCGCCATCAGTACGGCGGAGATCAGTGAGACCTGGGGTGGCCAGGTCACCCACAAGGCCTTGCTGGCGCTGGGCGTCTTCGTATTGCTGACGATGATCTACATCGCGATTCGCTTCGAACGCGATATGTCGATCGCGGCCATCGGCTCGCTGTTCTTCAACCTCGTTGTGACAGCGGGCATCTACTCGCTCGTCGGCTTCGAGGTGACGCCCGCGGCGGTCATCGGCCTGCTCACGATTCTCGGTTATGTGCTCTACGACAATGTCGTCGTCTTCGACAAGGTCGAGGAGAACACCGACGGCGTGCTGAACCTGACCAAGCACACCTACGCCGAGAAGGCGAACCTCGCCGCCAACCAGACGCTCATGCGATCGATCAACACCACCGTCATCGGCATCCTGCCGATCATCGGCATGCTGGTGATCGCGGTCTGGCTGCTGGGTGTGGGCACGCTCAAGGATCTGGCGCTGGTGCAGTTGGTCGGCATGATCGTCGGCGCGTACTCGTCGATCTTCTTCGCGGTGCCGCTACTGGTGACCATCAAGGAGCGCTTCGGCCCGGTGGCCGCGCACACCAAGAAGGTGCTCGCGCGCCGCAGCGGTGCGCTGACCGGACGGGCGACCGATGCGGCCGCGCAGCGCGCGGATGCGGCCAGCCGTCCCGTCACCGTCGGTGCCGGGCGCGAAGCCTCCGCATCGCGTCCGCGCGGTGGTGAGGGACCGCGACCTGGAACTCGGCCGAGCGGGAAACGAACCAAGAAGAGGCACTGACCATGCGCAGGGGGTTGCCGTCGGTGGTCAACCAGAAGGCCCGCTACCGTAGTTATTTCGCGGCTCGCTACCGTAGTTATTTCGCGGCTCGCCACCGTAGTTATTTCGCGGCTCGCCGCGGTAGTTATTTCGCGGCTCGCCGCGGTGCCGTCGTTGTGCTCGCGGGTGCTGTCGCCGCGGGCATGGTGACGGGCTGCGCCGGGAAGAATCAGGTCCCGTCCATCGGGTACGGCGTGGATACCGTGGTCGCCAGCTACAACGGCGGCAGCACGCTGGGCGCCGAAAGTGGTGCGGCGGCGGTGTTCTCGCGCGTCCTGACCGGGTTCTTCTACACCGGTCCGGACGGGCAGCCGGTGGCGGACACCGATACCGGTACCGCCAAGGAGGTTCCGGGCGATGCCCAGACCATCCAGTACCGGTTGAATCCGGACGGTAAGTACTCCGATGGCACGCCCACGTCCTGTGACGATCTGGTGATGGCGTGGGCCGCGCGCAGCGGCCGGTTCACCAAAGCCGGTCCGGGCGGCCCGATTCCGATGTTCGATGCCGCGAGTACCGCCGGATACGCCGATATCGAGCGGGTGGACTGCACGCCCGGATCCAAGGACGCCACTGTGGTGTTCCGGCCGGGCCGGCACTATTCGGCCTGGAAGACGCTGTTCAATGCCTCCGAGCTGATGCCCGCGCATGTCGTGGCCACGGCGGTGCAGGCGCCGAATGTGGTGGCGCCCCTGCAATCGGGTGATCAGGCGACCGCCGAGCGCATCGCCGATTTCTGGAACAACGGCTGGAAGCTCACCCCCGGCAAGCTGAACGTCACGGTGCTGCCGTCCTCCGGCCCGTACCGGATCGAATCCTTTGATGACAAGGACGGTCTGGTGCTGGTGAAGAACGAGCACTGGTGGGGTAATCCGGCCAAGACGCCGCGCATTGTGGTGTGGGACAAGAACGCCGATCTCAAGGCCAAGGTCTCGGCCAAGGCTGTCGGGGTGCTCGATGTGGGCGCGGGCGCGCTCGGTGACGGCACTCCGAGCGGGTTCTCGGGCGAGAACTATCCCGGTCGCGGCGTGGAGCAACTGGTGCTGAGTACCGGTGGCGTCTTCGGCAGTGCCGCGGCGCGGCGCGCCTTCGCCCTGTGCGTACCGCGGCAGGCGCTGTTCGACAAGCTCGGCCACCCGGGTTTCAAGGTGGATTCGGGCCTCGGCTCCGGTCCGCTGAATTCCCGTACCGTGCCGCAGGATTCGCTGTACTACGGGGCGATCTCCGGTGCCGCCGACAAGTACAAGAACGCCGATGTCGCCGCGGCCACCCAGGCCGCGGGTGGGGCCGGTCTGCAGAATCAGACCGTGCGCATCGGTTATCTGCGCCCGGACGATCGGCGCGCGCAGACCGTCGCCATGATCGCCGACTCCTGCAAGGGCGCGGGCATCACCGTGGTCGACGCGGGCACGCCGGACTTCTCGGCGCAGCAGCTCACCGACGGCAAGGTGGATGCGGTTCTGGGTGGTGCGGCGGCCATGCCGGGGCCTTCCGGATCGCTGTCGGCCACCGACGCGATTGCGGCGTTGCACACAGGTCAGGGCCTGAATTTCAATAGGTACGGCAACGGTCGCTACGATGCCATCGCGGATCAGCTTGCGGCGGAGGACAACTCGACCACCGTGCTGAACCTGCTTAACGAGCAGGAAAACCTGCTGTGGAACGAGATGCCGTCGATTCCCCTGTTCGCCACCCCGCGCACCATCGCGTTCGGTGACGGCATGCGGAACGGCGTCGCCAGCCCCACCAAGGCTGGTGCGGGCTGGAATATGGATCGCTGGGTGCTGGAGCGGTAAAGACCGCGGTGGCGTGGTGAAGAGGAGCGGGTGTAGATGAGCAAGCATGGAATGGTGGACACCGACGAGACCGTCGGTGAGCGCACTGCCCGAGCGGCCGAAGCCGTACAGCGGCTGACCCGCTGGCACGACGACTTCCCGACTCCCGGAGTGCGTTTCGCCGACCTGACGCCGGTATTCGCCGATGCCGAGGGCTTCCGCGCGGTGCTCGACTGCTTCGCCGCCTGCGCACCGGACGCGGATCTGGTGGCGGGCATCGACGCGCGCGGCTTCCTGCTGGGCGCGGGTGTCGCCGCGGTGCTGGGTACCGGTGTGGTGGCGGTGCGCAAGGCGGGCAAGCTGCCGCCGCCGGTCATCAGCCGTGAGTACACGCTCGAATACGGTTCGGCCGCACTGGAAATCCCGGCCGACGGCATCGAGTTGAAGGGTCGCCGGGTGCTGCTGCTCGACGATGTCCTCGCCACCGGCGGCACGCTCGCCGCCGCGGCGGCGCTGTTCCAGGCGGCCGGTGCCGAGGTCATCGCCACGGCCGTGGTGCTGGAACTGGGCTTCCTCGACGGCCGATCGAAGCAGGGCGACTACCCGCTGACCTCGATCGTCAAGCTCTGATCCGCGCCCGTGCCGTCGCCGGTCAGGCGACGATGCGGGCGATGATCCCGGTGACGACCAGCCAGAAGAGCGCGGCGAGACCGTAGTTCACGGCAATGTCCAGATGGGGCGTTCCGGTGTGGAACAGGCCGGGGAAGAACAGGGCGAGTGGTTCGGCCACCGACTTGATGAAGGTGAAGAACCGGTTGGTCTGATCCGCGCCGAAATCCAGCAGCAGAATATAGACGACCAGGATGATGGCGAAGAGAGCGCCGAGGCCGCCGATCAATCGGGCGGCGGCGCTCTCGCGGTAAGTGTCGTACATATAGGGCATGGAGCGGTAATGCCCTGTCTGCGTTGTTCGAAACGGTACGGGCGAACCGGTCGGTCGCGGAAAACTATGCGGGCGTGCAGTTTGTTCGGATGACAGGATGTGAGCAGCCTGCTATCCGGATTGCCCTGCTGTGTCCGTTTGCCGTGCAGGCGGATTCGTTCGCGCTCACAATATCGAGATGAGTACTGCACCGGGGGAGTCGGCAGCACCGTTCACAGAATTCCTGACCGCCCACCTGCCAGAGGTGGCGCGGGAGATGATGACCGCCGTGGTGCGGGCGGTGCCCGACTATGAGCAATTGCCCACCGAGCGGGTGGAACAGGACCTGATCCGGCGCTCCGAGGACAATCTGCGCCTGTTCGTGCGCCTGCTGAGCGAGGAGCGGGAACCGGGCGCGGGTGACCTCGACGAGATGATCGAAGCGGCGGTACGCCGTGCGCGCGAGGGCATTCCGCTCGATGCGGTGCTGGCTGTGTACCACCGGGGCGCGGTGGCGGCCTGGAACTTCATGGCGGCCGGGGCGCGCACGCCGGAGCAGCGGGATGCGCTGATCGCTGCCGTGCCGCAGCTGCTCGGCTATCTGGGCGCGGTGGTGCCCGGCGTCGCCGCGTCCTATCTGCGCGAGCGCCAGGATCTGCACTGGGAGCAGCGGGAGGTGAAACGCGCACTGGCGCAGGCGCTCCTGCAGGGCAAGCCCGCGGAACTGCTGGCCGAGCGCTTCGGTATCACGCTCGGCCGCTATCACGTACTCGCGCTGCGCACCTCCGAAGGTCCCGCCACGGACGGAATCCGGCCCGCCATGCGGGTCATCCACGGCGAGATCGATGCGCTGTCCCCGCAGGCCCTGACGGTGCTGGATCGGTCCGGCGGCTGGGCGCTGGTGCCCGCGACCGAACCGGGTGCGCGCCTGGATGCCGCGATCGCGGGTATCGCCGCCGCGGCAGGTGTGCGGGTGATCGCCGGAACAGCCACCGCCGCACTGGTTTCCGATATTCCGGCCCGTGCCGAGGAGGCTGGTGAGATCGCACGCCTGGCCATCGGATTGGGCCGGCCGACCGGTGTGTATCGCATGGCGGATCTGGCGCTGCAGTACCAGTTCGCGCGGCCGGGTCCGGCCCGCGCCTGGCTACTCGGCCTACTCGATCCTCTGACCGCGCACCCGCATCTCATGCAGGCCCTGCGCGCCTATCTCACGCACGACCACAATCGGGTCGCGGCCGCCGAGTCCCTGGTGGTGCACCGTAATACACTGAACTACCGATTGAACCGCATTGCCACCCTGACCGGCTACGACCCGGGCCGGTCCGAGCACGCGCCGCTGTTCGCCGCGGCGCTCACCGCCTTCGACCTCGCCGCCGCCGACCTCTAGCGGGCCACCATGCGGGCGATGAAACCGGTGACAACGAGCCAGAAGATAGCCGCCAGACCATAATTCAGGATGATGTCGATCGTGCCGTTGCCGGTGTGGAACAGTCCCGGGAAGAACAGTGCCAGGGGCTCGGCCCATGACTTGATGAAGACGAAGAACCGATTGGCCTGATCGGCTCCCAGTACCAGCAGCAAGATATACACGCCCTCGATGAGGGCGAACAGTGCTCCGACCCCGCCGATGATTCGGGCGGCGGTGGCCTCGTTGCGCGTGACGTACGGCATTGAGGAGGAATGCCCGATGTGTGCCGCTCGAAACGGCATCAGCGCGTGTCGAAACAGTGTCGTGCTCCCTGCTGTGTTTGCTCCACGAAAGCATGTGTACGCCATGGCATGATGTTTCCGTGACCTCTGCGGCGGCCGTGAGTACTCCAGGGTGAAGGCCAAGGCCCTCATCGTCGGCGCCGTCGGCCTCGCCGGGATGGTTCTGCTGCTGCTCCTGGTCGTTATTCTGCCTGCGAGCGAAGAGACCTGTGGCGCGGGCACACCGGTGGTGCCCTCGACGACCCAGGCGCTCACCGAACCCAATTGCCCGGCCACCGGTGCGGCCGCCGAGGCCGGTTTGCAGGACGGCGCGCTGCGCGCACTGCGCTGTGTGGTCGCACGTTTCGGCATGATGGATATGCGCGGGGTGGTGGCCGATGACGCCTATCCGGACCATCGAGAAGGCCGGGCCGTCGAATTCATCGTCGGCAACGATCAGGCCAAGGGTGATGCCATTGTCGCCTTCCTGCAGCAGAGCGCGGCCAACTTCCACATCGACTACGTGATGTGGAAGCAGCGCAGCTGGACTCCCGATGCGGCCAACGGCACCCAGTGGACGCCCATGGAGGACCGCGGCGATCCGGTGCGCAATCACATGGATCGGGTTCAGGTGACCATCAAGTCCGTGGTGGCCACCTCGACCGTGAGTGCGCCGCCCGAGGTTTCGCTGGCCTCGATGCCGGGCGCGGTCAATGAGGCGGGCAAGCTGACCGGTGTGGGGCGGCGTCAATACCCCATGGCGGCAGGCACTTTCACGATCTCCGATGTCTTCGGTGCGCGTGGCGGCACACATATGGGCGTCGATATGGCCGGGGCGGCGGGCACCCCGATCTACGCCGCCTCCGATGGTTTGGTCGTCGCGTCCGGTCCGGCTTCGGGTTTCGGTGACTGGGTGGTCATCGACTCGATCGACGAGAGCGGTAAGCGCTACTCCACGGTGTACGGGCATATGTACGAGTCCGGTATCCACGTGCACACCGGCGATATCGTGACCATGGGCCAGCACATCGCCGATGTCGGCTCCAATGGTGAATCCACCGGTCCCCATCTGCATTTCGAGGTGGTGCCCGGCGGTCGGCTGACCGGTGGCAAACAGGTCGACCCCATGCCGTGGCTGGCCGGTTCGGCACTGCCCACCGCCGGTACGACACCCACCTGTGAGAACGGATTCGGTACTGCCGGAGGCAATCTCGCTCCCGGTAAGGTCCCGCCCGAGCTCGAGATCTGGTATCGGCGTGCCGGATCGCTGTGCCCGCAGATCAGCGCCTCACTGCTGGCCGCGCAGGGTCAGCAGGAATCCGGTTTCCACCGCGGGCTCACCTCACCCGCCGGCGCGGAAGGCTTGGCGCAGTTCCTGCCGGGTACGGCGGCCTCGCTGGCCCCCGACGGACAGCCGTATGTGATCGACGCCGACGGGAACGGCACCGCCAGCCTCTGGGACGACGGTGACGCCATCATCGGCCAGGGCCGCTATATGTGCGCCCTCGCGCAGAAGATTCAGGGCTGGGAGAACGAGGGCAAGGTGACCGGCGATGTGGCCGCCCTGTCCCTCGCCGCCTACAACGCGGGCGAAGGCGCGGTGCTGGCCTCGGGCGGCATGCCCGATCAGGTGGCCGCGCACTTCACCGAAACCCGTCCCTATGTCGCGAATATCCTTGCGGCCGAAGCGAATTTCCGCAGTATGGGCAGCGAGGGCCGATTCCAGCCCAATTCCTCCGCGGCCCTCGGCCCGCAGGTCGTGTCCGCCGGTGAGCAATGGCTGGGTACTCGGTACGTTTTCGGCGGCGGCGGCACCCAGGGCCCGTCCAACGGCGGTTTCGACGAGCCCGGTTTCACCGCGGCCTCGGTCTTCGCCGCGAGCGGCGGCGCCATCACCCTGCCCGGCACCGCCGAACAGCAGTGGGAGCAGGGCGTAGAGATCCCGCTGATCAAGGCACAAGCCGGTGACCTGGTCTTCGGCAATTTCGGAATCCGCGGCCCCGCCACCGTCGGTGTCTACACCGGCGACGGCCGCATGCTGCACGCCGAACCCGGCGGCGTGGTCGCCGAAGTGCCGTTGCAGAACGGCATGAAGGCCCGCCGCGTCGGGCAGTGAGGCCGTAGGACGTCCTACGGCCGTCGTATGAAAATGGGGGATCTGATGATTTGCAATGTCCACCTGCGCGCCCTGCCGGTGCCCGCCGAGGTCGCGGGCGCACTGCTCGACGGTGTTGCCGAACCCGGAAATCCCGTCTGGCCGACCCCGGACTGGCCGGCGCTGGTGCTGGATCGTCCGCTGGCAGACGGTGCGGAGGGCGGCCACGGCCGTAACCGATACACCTGCACCAATTACCAACCCGGTCGGCGGGTGGAATTCACGTTCGGACCCGAATCGCCGTTCGCGGGCACACACGCTTTCGACGTGCTGAAGAGCGGCTCGAATGCCTGCGTACTCCGGCATGCCGTCATCGCGACCCCGCGTGACCTGCGCGGCCGATTGCAGTGGAGTCTGATCATTCGCTGGTCGCACGACGCGATGATCGAGGACCTGCTGGACCGCATGGCCGTTGCGGTCGATCATCCGCCGGTGCGGCCCGCGCGCTGGTCCCCGTACGTTCGGCTGCTCCGCAGGGCGCTCGGCAGGTGGAAGCAGAATCAGGTCGAGAGTGCGGAAGCCCGGTGATCACCGGGGCTGAGAGTCGGGTCACGAAATATGTACTTGCACGGCCTCGTTGACCTTCGATACCGTGGGAGCCGTTCCCAGCCCCGTCCGATCGGAGACATTGCGTTGATTTCCTGAAGGTAGCCGCCGCGTGGCCCGCAGTTCTTGCGCGCCGCATTTTCGCGATTACCGCTGGGAGTCCGTATGTCATATCCCGTTATTTCGCTGTCCGATCTGACCTTCGCGTGGCCCGATGGCACGACTGTCTTCGACGGTCTCGACGCGCTGCTCGGACCCGGTCATATCGGCCTGGTCGGCAGCAATGGTGCTGGTAAATCCACTCTTTTTCGCCTGATCACCGGCGAGCTGCGCCCCCAGCGGGGTTCGGTCACGGTGCCCGGACTGCTCGGCTATCTGCGGCAGAATCTCGGGCTGGCCACCGGCCAGCGGGTGGATGAGGTGCTCGGCATCGCCGATATCCGGAAAGCCTTGCACCGCATCGAAACCGGGGCGGGACTCGAGACCGACTTCGACAGCGTGGGTGCCGGATGGGATATCGAGGAGCGTGCGGTGGCACTGCTGGGCAGGCTCGGATTGCACTATGTCGCAGGCGATATCGCGCAATTGGATCGGCGCTTGGACACACTCTCCGGTGGGGAGACGGTATTGCTCGGCCTGGTGGCCGAACTGCTGCGCGAACCCGACCTGCTGCTGCTGGACGAGCCGACCAATAATCTCGATGAGCGGGCGCGCGAGCGGCTCTACGAGGTGGTCGGCCAGTTTTCCGGCACCGTGCTCACCGTCAGCCATGATCGCGAACTGCTCGAGCGCGTCGACTCCGTGGCCGAGCTGCGGCAGGGCGAAATCCGGGTGTTCGGCGGCAATTTCAGTGAGTACGAGCGCATGGTCGAGGCGGAGCAGGAAGCCGCGCGCGCCGCGATTCGGGATGCTCGCGGTGATGTGCGCAAGCAGGCGCGCGAATTGACCGAGACCCGCATCAAGCTCGATCGCCGGCTGCGCTACGGCCAGAAGATGTTCGAGCAGAAGCGCGAACCCAAGATCGTCATGGGCAACCGCAAGCGCGAGGCCCAGGTCTCGGCCGGGAAACTGCGCAATACCCATATCGGCAAATTGGAGGAGGCGAAGGATCTGCTCACCGAAGCGCAGGAGAAATTGCGTGACGACCGGGAGATCCGCATCGAACTGCCCGGCACCCGGCTCTATCCGGGGCAGGACGTGGTCGAGCTCGACGAGGTGGCGCTGGCCTGCGGCCCGACCGTGACGCTGAAGGTCACCGGCCCGGAGCGCATTGCCCTCACCGGCCGCAATGGTGTCGGCAAAACGACTCTGCTGCAACGTATCTGCGTGGAATCGCCGAGGGTGCCGTGGCGGTTGCTACCGCAGCGTCTCGATGTCTTCGATGAGGAACTGTCCGTGTTCGAGAATGTCGCCGCCACCGCACCGCATGCCTCGGCGGAACAGATTCGCGCCCAGTTGGCCCGCTTCCTGTTCCGCGGGTCCGATGCCGATATCCCCGCCGGCGCGCTGTCCGGCGGTGAGCGTCTGCGGGCGGCCCTGGCCATGATCCTGCTGGCCGAGCCCGCGCCGCGACTGCTACTGCTCGATGAGCCGACCAATAATCTGGACCTGCCGAGCCTGCGCCACCTCGCCGAGGCGCTGGCGGCATTCCAGGGTGCGCTCATCGTGGTCAGTCACGATCCGCGCTTCCTCGCGGAGATCGGCGTGACGCGCCGCGTGGAGCTCTCCGCGGAGGGCCTGGCGGATGTCCAGGTCAGCTGAGGGATGCCGTTTCGAGATCGGAGCAATCCGGACGCAATGCCGCGTCGAAGACGGTGCGGGAGAGAGTAGGGTCGATCTCTCCGGCCAGGTCCGGGTGGGCGGCGTTCGGCGTTCCGGTCTCGAAACGTTTCCAGGACTAAAGTAGGTGGTCTGCGTGGTTGGACGGTCCGATACGGTGTTCCGATCGAGGCCGGGAGAGGTGGTGGCATGACACAGAATTTGGAGCAGGCGAACGCCGGGCAATCGGAGGACAGCGGCGCAGCCGCTGCTCCGCAGCCCGGCGCTCCCGTGCGTCCCGCCTCGGCCGCTGTCCCCACCTCCGCATCCCGTCGCGTCCGTGCCCGCCTAGCTCGTCGCATGACCGGGCAGCGTGGCATCGCTGCCGTCAAACCGGTGCTCGAGCCTTTGGCCACCGTGCACCGCGAGCTGTACCCGAAGGCGAATCTCGCTCTGCTGCAACGGGCTTTCGACGTCGCCGACGAGAAGCACCAGCACCAGTTCCGTAAGTCCGGCGATCCGTACATCACGCATCCGCTGGCCGTCGCGAATATTCTGGCCGAGCTCGGGATGGACACCACCACGCTGGTGGCGGCGCTGCTGCACGATACGGTCGAGGACACCGGCTACGCGCTGGAGGATCTGACCGAGGAGTTCGGCACCGAGGTCGCGCACCTGGTCGACGGTGTCACCAAGCTGGACAAGGTCAATCTGGGCGCTGCCGCCGAGGCCGAGACCATCCGCAAGATGATCATCGCCATGGCGCGGGACCCGCGCGTGCTGGTGATCAAGGTCGCCGACCGGCTGCACAATATGCGCACCATGCGCTTCCTGCCGCCGGAGAAGCAGGCCAAGAAGGCGCGCGAAACCCTCGAGGTGATCGCCCCGCTGGCGCACCGGCTCGGTATGGCCACGGTCAAATGGGAGCTGGAGGACCTCGCCTTCGCGATCCTGCACCCCAAGAAGTACGACGAGATCGTGCGCCTGGTCGCCGACCGCGCGCCCTCACGTGACACGTATCTGGCCAAGGTGCGGTCCGAGATCGTGAGCAGCCTGACCGGGAACGGCATCAATGCGATCGTCGAGGGTCGCCCCAAGCACTACTGGTCCATCTATCAGAAGATGATCGTCAAGGGTAAGGACTTCGACGACATCCATGACCTGGTGGGTATTCGCATCCTCTGTGATGAGGTGCGAGACTGCTATGCCGCTGTGGGCGTGGTGCATTCGCTGTGGCAGCCCATGGCCGGGCGCTTCAAGGACTACATCGCGCAACCGCGCTACGGCGTCTACCAGTCGTTGCACACCACCGTGGTCGGTCCGGACGGCAAGCCGCTGGAGGTGCAGATCCGCACCCAGGACATGCACCGGACGGCCGAGTTCGGCATTGCCGCGCACTGGCGGTACAAGGAGACCAAGGGCAAGCACTCCAATGACTCGACCGAGGTCGACGATATGGCGTGGATGCGGCAGCTGCTGGACTGGCAGCGGGAGGCGGCGGATCCGGCCGAATTCCTGGAGTCGCTGCGCTTCGACCTGAAGTCGCCGGAGATATTCGTTTTCACCCCCAAGGGTGAGGTCATCACGCTTCCGCAGAAGTCCACCCCGGTGGACTTCGCCTATGCCGTGCACACCGAGGTCGGCCACCGCTGCATCGGTGCGCGCGTCAATGGCCGCCTGGTCGCGCTGGAACGGCAGCTGGAGAACGGTGAGGTCATCGAGATCTTCACCTCGAAGGCGCAGAACGCCGGACCCTCCCGCGACTGGGCGAACTTCGTCGTGTCCCCGCGCGCCAAGGCCAAGATCCGGCAGTGGTTCGCCAAGGAGCGCCGCGAGGAGGCCCTCGAGGCGGGTAAGGACCAGATCTCCAAGGAGGTCCGCCGCTCGGGGCTGCCGCTGCAGCGGCTCATGAGCGCCAATGCCATGACCTCGCTCGCGGCCGAGCTGCACTACACCGATATCTCGGCCCTCTACACCGCGGTCGGTGAGAACCAAGTGTCGGCGCATCATGTCGTGCAGCGGCTCATGGCGCAGCTCGGCGGGGTCAGCGATGTCGAGAACGAGCTCGCCGAACGTTCCACCCCCTCCACGGTGCCGTCGCGGCAGCGGCTCACCGGCGATGCGGGCGTGGAGATTCCGGGCGCGCCCGGCACCGTGTCCAAGCTCGCCAAGTGCTGCACCCCGGTGCCCGGCGACGAGATCATGGGCTTCGTGACCCGCGGCGGCGCGGTCAGCGTGCACCGCACCGATTGCACCAACGCGGATTCCCTTCGTGCGCAACCGGAACGGATCATCGACGTCAAATGGGCGCCGTCCCCGTCCTCGGTCTTCCTGGTAGCCATCCAGATCGAGGCCCTGGACCGCACCCGCCTGCTCTCGGACGTCACCAAGGTCCTGGCCGACGAAAAGGTCAATATCCTGTCCGCAGCGGTCACCACTTCCGGTGACCGCGTGGCCATTTCGAAGTTCACCTTCGAGATGGGCGACCCGAAACACCTCGGCCACCTCCTGAACGTGGTCCGAAACGTGGAAGGCGTCTACGACGTCTACCGGGTGACCTCGGCCGCCTGACCCGCTCTCGCTGCGCGGCGTTCTCCCTGACCGGAGGACGCCGCGCAGTTGTCTGCGCGGTCGAATGTCTGCGCGGTCGAAAATCAGCTGCGTCCGCGGTGGGTGCGCACTTGCCCGTCCTGGACGCCCCAGCCCCCGACGGCATCACCCTCCGGGAGGTCCACACCGATACCGATCTGCACCGCCTCGCCGAATTGTCCTCGGAGATATGGCAAGAGGACCGCACTTGGCTGGCCACCGCCCTGATCGACCAGCTTCACAGTGATCCGGCCCGGACCGTCGTCGTGGTCGCGGAAGCCTCCGGCCGAATGGTCTCCGCAGCCCGCCTGGAGATCGAACCCGAAACCGAATTCGCAGACCTCTGGGGCGGTGCCACCCTCCCCGCCTGGCGCCGCCGCGGCATCGACCGAGCCCTGGTCGCCCACCGCGCCCGCATCGCCACAGCCCGAGGCATCCGCTACCTCCACGTCGACGCCACCGAAAACAGCCGCCCCATCCTCCAACGCTGGGGCTTCACCGCCATCACCACCACAACCCCGTACGTCTCTGAGCCGGTGACCGGTTGGGCATCGGCCTGTGCAGCACCCCCGCCGCGCTCTAGTAGGCTGACCACTTCCGCGCCACTACCAGGAGAGTCCATGACCGCGTTCGAGAATGTCAGTGTCACGAAGAAGGCGAATGTCTACTTCGACGGCAAGTGCATCAGCCACAACATCGTGTTGGCGGATGGCACCAGCAAGTCGGTCGGCGTCATTCTCCCGGCCACGCTGACGTTCACCACCGGCGCGCCGGAGATCATGGAGTTGCTGGAGGGTGAGTGCAAGGTGACGCTCGCCGGTGCGGAGGAGACCGTGGTCTACCGCGGCGGCGAGACGTTCTCGGTGCCGGGGGACAGCTCGTTCCAGATCGAGGTCATCGAGCCGGTGCATTACGTCTGCCACTTCGGCTGAGCTACCTGCGCACAACGCCCGCGTGATCCGATCGGATCGCGCGGGCGGTTTTGTGCCGGGATGTCTCGCTCAGACCAGGTAGCGGGCGTACCAGTCGGTCACGCGCTGCCAGGCTTCGGCGGCCGCGGCGGGGGCGTAGCGCGGGCCGGTGTCATTGAAGAAGGCGTGGTCGGCATTGGGCGCGACGAAGAAGTCGTGCTCGGCGCCGATCTTGTTCAAGGCGGCTTCCGCGGCGGGGCGGGAGGCGTCGACTCGGCTGTCGAGGGCGCCGTAGATGGCCAGGACCGCGGCTTTGGTGGCCATCTCGCCGCCATCGGGGAAGGGACCGTAGAACGGGGTGGCGGCCGCCAACTGCGGGGTGCCGGTGGTGAGGAGCAGCCAGGTGAGGCCGCCGCCGAAGCAGAAACCGGTGGCGCCCAGCTTCTTTCCCGGTGTGCGCTGCGCGAGTTCGGCGACACCCGCCTGCAGATCGGCGATGAAGCGTTCCTGCGGGAGTTTGCCCAGGGCCGCGGTAGCCGCCGCCTCCTCGCTGAAGCCGGCGGTGCCGCCCTCCTCCGAGAGCAGGTCGACCGCCAGCGCGTTGTATCCGATTCCCGCGAAACGGCCTGCGATGGAACGAATGTGGTCGGTGAGCCCGCGGTTTTCGTGGATGACCAGCACTCCGCCGCGCGGTTGCGCCGCGGCCGCCCAGGCGGCCTGCAGGGTGCGGCCGTCCGGCCCGGGGAAGGTGATCGGGCTCGTCGGTAGTGCGGTGCTCGATCCGGGAGGTGTGGCCGGCACAGCTGCTGCCGACGTCGATGTTGTTGGGGGAGTTGGGGAATCGCCGGCCTTGTCGGCGCAGGCGGCCAGCAGCGTGACAGCGGCCGGTGCGCCCAGCCCGAGCATTCCCAGCCGGCGCAGCGCCTCGCGGCGACTGAGCAGGCCCTCGACGTGGTCGGTGGCGATTTCCTCTGCGATATAGCGCTGCAGCGGCGTCATGCCGGACAGCCTAGGCCCAGCGCCGGGAATGCAGAACGGCTGCCGTCGTTATGCTTCCACGTTGCTGTTTTTCAGGATGTGGAGGTCGCGGTATGCGCGGTGTGCGTTTCGATGAGTTCGGTGGGCCGGAGGTCTTGCGGCTGGTGGAGCTCGAGCTGCCGGAGCCGGGCGCGGGCGAGGTGACCATCGATGTCGCCTATGTCGGAGTGAATTTCGCGGACTTGCAGGCCAGGTCCATCGGCTATCGGGTGGCGGGCCTGCCGTTTGTCCCCGGGCTGGAGCTGTCCGGTCATGTGCGGGCCGTCGGCGCGGGGGTCGAGGGCCTGACCGTCGGTCAGCCGGTCGCCGCCATCACCGAGGGCGGCGCGTACGCGGAGGTGGCCGTCGCCAAGGCCGCGACCGTGTTCCCGGTGCCGGAGGGCGTCGATTTGCGTACTGCCGCCACCCTTCCCACGGTGCTGCCGACCGCCTATGCCCTCGTGCATACGGTCGGCCGGTTGCAGCCGGGGGAGACCGTGCTGGTGCAGGCCGCCGCCGGCGGTGTCGGCACGGTGGCCGGGCAGGTGGCCAAGCTGGCCGGAGCCGGTGCGGTATACGGCGTGGTTTCCAGTGCGGCCAAGGCGGATTACGCCCGTAAGCTCGGTTACGACGATGCGTTCCTGAGCGACACCTTCGACGACGAGGTCCGCGCAGCCACCGGCGGTCGCGGCGTCGATCTGGTGCTGGATCCGGTGGGCGGGCAGACCCTGCAGCGCGGGCTGGACGCACTGGCGCTGTTCGGCCGCCTGGTCTCGTTCGGCAATGCGGGCGGGGAACCCGCCTGGCAGGTCGGCTCGCCGCAGCTCTACCCGCGCGGTCGCTCCGTCGCCGGATTCTCGATCCTCGGCCTGACCGCGAACGAGCCGCAGGTGCTGCGCGAAATCGCTTCGCGCGCCTTCGAATTGGTCACCAGTGGTCAGGTGGATCTGCCGATCACCGCCGAATTCCCGCTCGGTGAGGTCGCCGAGGCCCATCGCCTGATGGAGAGCCGCACCTCGACGGGCAAGCTCATCCTCTCCCTCGGGGCCTGAGCCGCCGAAGCGGCAGTGCCGCAAGCATTCCTGACTGTAACTCGCCGAAACCGGCCGAGAGCGAACAACTCTCGGCCGGTTTCGGCTGTTGCATTTGTCACAGGCGGCTCTTTAGCGCGGCGCCATGCGGATCGCGCCGTCGAGACGAATGGTCTCACCGTTCAGCATCGGGTTCTCCACGATGTGGCGCACCAGTGCGGCGTATTCGGCCGGGTCGCCGAGGCGTGCCGGATGTGGCACCTGCGCGCCGAGCGCGGCGATCATCGTTTCGGGCACATTGGCGAAAATGGGCGTGTGGAACAGGCCCGGCGCGATCGTCATGACGCGAATCTTGTACGAGGCCAGATCGCGCGCGACCGGAAGCGTCAAGCCCACGATGCCGCCCTTGGAGGCTGCGTAGGCGGCTTGACCGATCTGGCCGTCGTACGCGGCCACCGAGGCGGTGTTCACGATGACGCCGCGTTCGCCGTCGGCCTCTTCGGTCGCCGAGATGCGTTCGGCGGCCAGGCGGATGACGTTGAACGTACCGATCAGGTTGATGTTCACAACCTTCTTGAACGAGTCCAGCGGGAACGCGCCCTGCTTGCCGACCGTCTTGATGGCATTGCCGATTCCCGCGCAGTTCACGGCAATTCGCAGCGTGCCGAGTGCCTCGGCGGCGTCCAGCGCGGCGGTGACATCCTCTTCGCTGGTCACGTCGCCGGGCGAGAACACCACGCGCTCACCGAGTTCCTCGGCCACAGCCTTGCCGTCGGACGAGGGCAGGTCGATGATCACGACCTTCACTCCGGCCGAGTGCAGTTCGCGCACAGTGGCCAGGCCGAGTCCGGACGCGCCGCCGGTAACGATCGCGGCGATGTCTGCTGTCTTCACAAAACCTCCAAATAGCTTGTCTTGTGAATGTAGATTCTTGTGTGGCGGTACGTGAGAGCGGGTCCCCGGCGTGGTGTGCACAGGCCGCTGACGGGCCTGCTATCGCGTACGCGCGGGGAATACAAGGAGTGCCTTCCGGCGCGTCGAGTCGCTGGAATCCTGCACATGCGAAATAATTTCTGATCGGGACCGTCTTGACTGCGACGCAACCGGCGGCGCGGTGACGGCGGGCCGTCCTGCGACACCGACCGTCCGTCACGACCGACCGCCGAGAGGGTCCGACGATGCAGCACGACGCGCCTGGCTCCACGGATAACCGAGCAATGTTGAAGTCGTACAAAAAACTCTCGCGGTGGTATCCCGCACTGGAACCCGCCCCGCAGGGCGCGGTGGCCGCGGGCGCGGCGCCCGGGTCCGCAGATGCGCACGGCGAGACGGCTTTCGGCGAGCCGCTCACGAGCGATGACGGCCCGGCCCGTTTTCCGCACTACATCCGGGACGATGAGCCCGATCTCGATTTCCCCCCGGTTCCGGAATCGGTCTTGCGCCGCACGCACTTCAGCGGCGCCTGGTCCGATTGGATGACCGATCACGAGTCCGCTTCCTACACACCGAAACTGCGCTATCGCGGTTCCACCGTCGTGGAATTTCCGGGCGATGGCGAGGATGATGGGTCGCGACCGGATGTGGCCTCGGCACTGTTGGACGCCGTGGACACGGACGCCGCCGCCAAGACACGCGCGGTGCCCGTCTCGCCCGATCGATACAGGCGCCGACGGGCTTTCGCGCTCACTTTCCTGATTGTTGCCATCCTGTTGCTGGCTGCTGCCGGAGGAGTTGCTCTCTATGTGCTCAACTCACACAGTGGCACTTCGCAATCCATCGGCACACTCGGAACGGACCCCCGTTCCGGTCCGAGTGACCTCCCGGCGGCGTACAACGAAATGACGGCGACCGTGGCGATCGGCGACCATATCCCCGCCGCAGGCATTCCGGCTGGATAAGAGGGAGAGCTGAGAACGATGGATCAGGACTGGAGCCGCTGGCTCGACGAGGTGCCCGAAGAGGGCGAATCGTCAGGCCGTGCCGCGCGTTCCAAGGCTCCGGTAGTGCGCTTGCGTAAGCGTCGCGGCGATTCCGGCGAGGCCGGTCCGGCGCAGCGCCCGATTCTGGTGGTGGGTGGCTGCGGTGGCGCGGGCGCCACCACGACGGCTCTGGGCATCGCGGGCGAGATCGGCGCCGCCGGTGCGCAAACGGTAGCCGTGGACGCCACTTTTGCGGGAAGCGATCTCGCATTGCGGGGCGCTGACGAGCATTTGAGCCCGATCAGTCTGCAGGCGTGGCTCTACGGCCGCGGTGACGACGAGGCCGCACCGCTCAAGGAATGCCTCTCGCGGGCGACCTCGGGCATCGGCCTGCTGTGGCGCGATCCGGCCCCGCTGCGCCGCCGCGCCACCTATCTCACGGTGGCGCGCGCGATCGACGAGTCCGGTTATGCGCCGGTCTACGACGGCGGCAGCCCCATCGCGAGCCGGCACCTGCGCCCGCTGCTCGAAGACGGGGATATCGCTCTGGTGCTGTCGATTCCGGCCCGCGCCGATGCCGCCAACCGGTTGCGGGTGACGCTGGAGTGGCTCGACGATCAGTTCGGCGGCCCCGGCGAGGGGCAGGGTGACGGAATCGTCGGAGATACCACGATTGTTGTCTCACATCAGTTGCCGGGTGGTGATTCTCGAGTCGCTGACCATTTGCGGGAACATCTCGACGGCTGGGTCGGTGATATTCGCGAAGTGCCCTACGACCCCCACCTCGCCCGCGGAGAGCTTGTGCGGCACGGAGATCTGGCTAACGAGACACGCCGGGCATATCGCCGCCTGCTTGCCGGGGTGGCATCATGACCGCAGCCATGAAGGAACGTCGACCCTCCCCCGAAACCGCAATGGCGGCAGGTGTGGTGCCACCCCCGGAAGCCCGCCGCGCACCGATTTGGGACCGTCCCGTACCCGGCGGCGGCCGCGCGCCACTGGTGTGGCTGCTCGGTGTGCACGGCGGCGCCGGGGCCAGCACTCTCGCGCATCTGCTTGCGCCGGCGGCGGATTCGTATCGCCGCTGGCCCGGAGTCTTCGATCGCGAATCCCCGTTCGTGGTGCTGGTCGCCCGCGAGACCATCTCGGGGCTGACCCGCGCCCACGATCTGCTGCGCCAGCATCACGCCGGCCTGGCCGGCCCGTGTGAGGTGCTGGGCATGGTGACGGTGGCGGCGCGGCCGGGCCGTATTCCGGTGGAGATCCGCCGCTATCGCGATGTGGTCGGTTCGCTGGCCGGTCAGGTGTGGCAGGTGCCGTGGCACGAGGAGTGGACGCTGGTCGAGCCCGATCAGCTGCCGGTCTGGTCGCCCGCCGATCCGGTGCCGAATCAGCGCAAGCGGAAAACCGATGCGCTGCAGGAGATTACCTCCGACATCTGGGAGCTGGGCTCGGACATCGTGGCGGCGGCGCAGGACGCGCTCGACGCCCCCCGCCCGGATGCCCCGGAAGCGGACGAGTGATCATTGTGACTGTTGGAATGCGTTGTGCCCGAAGAGGTTCCCTAATCCAAGGGGAGATTGTCACTAGCGGTTCATATTTGGAAAAGGACAGACAATGAGCATGATCCTCGTCGTACACGACGCGTACACGCAGGTCCTCGCCCAGGTCGGCAATCCGACCCCCGAGGCTCCGCCCGCGTCGGACAAATTGCTGAAGCTGGTTCGTTACTTCACCTGGTTCGTCCTGTTGTCGGGAATCATGGGAATCACCTACGCGGGCGGCAGATTCGCCTGGGAGAAGTGGTCAGGAGGCGGTTTGGAGTCGCCGAAGATGGTGGCGGGAGCCATGATCGGTGGAATCATCGCGACCAGTGCGGGCACGATCATGAACGCTGTGATCACCTAGTGTCCGCCACAGTTGCCGTGCTGGCATACAAGCAGATGCCGGCCGATGTCCTTCGGCCGATGATGCAGCTGATCGACTGGCTGCTGTGGTGCGTGCTGCTGTTCTGCCTGGCCTGGATGATCCTGTCCGCCGGCAAGCTGTGGTACCACTTCCGCGGCGATCTGGCCGCCAACGAAGCGACGCACGGGGTGGTGATGAGCCTGTTGGGCGCCATCATGGCGAGTTCGGCCAGTGCTATCGCTCTCGCCCTGCTGCCTGCATAGAGGGTCCGGTCCGCACACATTGTCCAGCACTGAAATGTCAAGTGACATACATACTTCGGAGGCGTCGTCATGAACGAGAAGGAGTCGCCCGAGCGCGACCGCATCTCGTTCGGCGTCATTGCCTCGGCGGCCGTGGTGATCCTGATCATCGTCGTGGGCGTCGTGGTCTACATCGGGCGTGACAACAGCCCCTCCGCTACCAAGCCCGACGGTACGGCTCCGGCGGTCTCCGATGCGGGCGCTACAGGTTTCGCGGCGCCCGAGGTGGATCTGTTCGGCCGCCGTGTCGATATTCCCAACAACGTTGCCGGGCAGCCGCTTCCGCAGGATGTGCGCAAACAGCACAAGCCTTCGGATCAGGACTGGCTGACCGCCGCCCCGGCGGGCACCGTCGATCCGGACGGCTGGCAGCGGGTCTACGGCGCCTCGGTGCCGTTCTCCACCTCCGACGGCCCGTCGCGTTTGGAAGACGGTCTGGCGGTGGGCTATTCGCACACACCGCAGGGTGCGGTGCTGGCCGCCGCGCAGATCACCTACCGGCTCAATGCCCGCCCCGCCGATCGCGAGCTCTATGTGCGGCAGGTGCGGGTCTCGGCGCAGCAGGTGACCGCCTACGACCAGGCCCTGGCGGATCAGCGGCTGCCGAAACAGCAGCCGGAGAAGGTAACCCGATACCTGGTGGCGTCCGACGCCTTCCAGATCGAGAACTATGCCGACGATATGGCGATCGTGCGGCTCGCGGCGCGCGGGCCGGTCGTCGACAACAGACAGCTGTGGGCGGCCGTACGGCTGATCATGGTGTGGGATGCCGGGGATTGGCGGCTCAAGCCGTCGACCTCCAAGACCTCGCAGACCGAGTACGTGGATTCCCTTGCGGGGTGGACCCGGTGGTAACGGAACGAATGGTGACTGAAGTGGCCCTGCGACCCTTCGAGGGGTGGACCATATGGTGAGGCGCATTCTCACGATCTTCGCGGTCGTGTTCACCGTCATGATCGCTACGCCGACGGTGGCGTACGGACAGACCTACGGGTTCGACCAGGCGTGCAACGACTTACACGATTCGCTCGACGGTCTCGGTATCCCCGGGGTGAGCCTCGGTGACGCGGCCTCGGCCGCCTGTAAGGCCGGCAATGTCGCCACCCACCCGACCGACGCGGCCGCGGCCGTGCGCGACAAGGCGTGGGATTCCACCTTCGGCAAGGTGGTGGACTCGCTGATGAACGGTCTGGGCGAGGCGCTGATCCTGGCGCTGACCTTCTGGATGAAGGTGCCCAACGATCGGATCAGTGATTCCGGCGCACTATTCACCAAGATCAACGACTACACCTATCAGCTACAGATTCTGCTGCTGATGGTGTCGGTGATCCTGTCCGGCATGAAACTCGCCGAAGCCAGACGCGGCGCCGCGGTCAGTGAGGCGGCGGAATCGTTCAGAATGTTCGCCCGCGTGGTGTTCAGCTCCTGGATGCTGGGCGCGGTCATCGTCGCGGGCACTCAGGCCTCGGACAAGTTCTCCGAGTGGGTGATCAACGACGCCACCGACGGCCAGGCCAAGAACATTGCCGAGCTGATGGTGAAAACCTCGAAGCTGCAAGCCTTCTCGCCCGGTCTGGTGCTGATCATCGCGATCGTGGGCCTGCTGGGCGCGCTCGCGCAGATCATTCTGGCGATCGTGCGCCAGGGTCTGCTGGTGGTCGCGGCGGGCGTGCTGCCCCTGGCGGCGGCGGCCTCGGGCACCTCGACCGGCAGGCAGTCCTATCCGAAGCTGATCAGCTGGATCATCGCCTTCATGCTGTACAAACCGGTGGCCGCGATCGTCTACATGATCGCGTTCACCACCGCCGGGCACGTGGATGATCTGTCCACTGCCGCAACGCTGCCGGACTCCGATCAGGCCCAGCGCATGCTGGTCGCGATCGTGCTGCTGTGCAGTGCCGCGTTCGTCCTGCCCGCGCTCATGCGCCTGGCCACCCCGGCCGTGGCGATCGTGGGTAGCGGTGGTTCCGGTCTGACCGCGACCACCGGCACCCTGGTCGGCGTGGCCGCCATCGGTGCGGTCGGCAGCCGGGCCGTCGGTGCGCGTGCCATGGCCGGACCGGGCTCCGCCGGATTTGTCGGTCCGGGCCGCGGTCCGCGACCGCCGGGCGGTATAGCCGGTCGGGGCGGCGGCGGTGGCGGGGGAGGCGGCGGAGGTCCGCGTCCGTCCCCGGCGCCGGGCGGCGGTGGCGGCGGTGGTGCTGCCGCGAGTCCTGCGGCTTCCGGTGGATCGGCCGCAGTACCGTCAGGCGCGACACGGGCAGCAGCTAATCGAGTCGCTCAGGTGCGTGCGGCGACCGCGGGCCTGAATCGGGCCGATGCGACCGCGGGTGATCTGGCCGGCGACCGCTGGGCCAACCGTTCCCCCGATCTCGGCAGGAGCACCATTCCGCGATGACCATGACCGACACCTACGAGCGCCGCTCGTACGGACTGTGGCAGAAGCCGCGCAGCGCAGGACTTTTCGGCCTGCGCTGGGGTGAGACCGTGGTCGGGTTCGCGGTCGTGATCACCGGTCTGCTGACGGCGATGATCGCCGGCCCGAAACCGGCGCTGTTCGTCGCCGGACTCGGCCTGATCGTGATGACTCCACTGGTGTGGCGGACGGGGGGCCGCTCCGGCTACGAGAACGGATTGATGATGTTCCATTGGTTGCGGGGCCGCGGCAAGGGCGAACACGTCTACCGCGGTGGCCGATTCTCCCGGATTCCGGGCGGTGTGACCCGGCTGCCGGGCCTGATGGCTCCGTCGCGCCTGTACGAGGGCATCGACGCCGGCGGTTACAGCTTCGGCATGATCCACCTACCCCAGTTCGGCCAGTACACAGTCGTGCTGCGGGCCTGGCCGCAGGGCCACGAGGCCGTCGACCAGCCGGTGATCGATCGCTGGGTGTCGGCCTGGGGCACCTTCCTGGCCTCGCTCGGGCAGACCTCCGACATCGTGGCCGTGGTACCGGTGATCGATACCGTGCCCGAGACCGGAAACCGTTTGCTCACCGAGGTTTCGGCCATCACCCGGCCCGAGGCGCCGGAGCTGGCGCAGCAGGTCATGTACGAATTGGCGACCGAGTTGCCGCAGGAGCGGGTGCAATTGCTGCCGCGCGTGGCCATCACCTTCAAGGCCACCACCGCCGAACGCCGGAAGAACCCGGCGGAGGAGGCGGTCGAGATCGGCCGCCGGCTGCCGGGCATCTGCGCGGCGCTGTCGGAGGCGGGCGTGCGCTGCCAGCCCATGTCGGCCGATGAGGTCATCTCCTACATTCGGCGCAGTTACGATCCGGCCTCCCAGGCCGACCTCGAGGTCGCCTCGGGCGAACCCGGTGGGCACGGCCTGGATTGGGCCGATGCCGGTCCGGTCTCGCACGAAGAGCGCTGGGACCACTTCATTCACGACGGCGGTCGCTCGGTCACCTGGGAGATGGACACCGCTCCCGAGGGCGCGGTCGACGAGCGTGTGCTGCAGCGGCTGCTCGCGCCGAATCCCGAGGTGCCGCGCAAACGTATCGCCATCGTCTTCCGGCCGCATTCGGCCGGCGATGCCGCCCAGATCGTCGATGACGACTTCAAGAACGCGCTCGTCGCTCAGCAGAGCGAGCGCGGAGTCGTCTCGGCCGCCGCATCCATCCGGGTCGGCGCCACCCAGCAGGCCCGAGAAGAACAGGCCAGGGGTCACGGTGTGACCCGCTTCGGGGCATTGGTGACCATTACCGAACCCCTGCGCGGCGATCTGCCGCGCATCGAAGCCATCACCCGCGACCTGTCCACACAGGCGCGGCTGAAAATCCGGCGGTGCTACCGCTACCAGGCGGCCGCCTTCGCAGCCTCGCTCGGCTGCGGGGTGATCCTGCCGGAACACGCGACGATTCCGAAAGCACTTGCGGGGTGACCGTTCATGGCACGTGAATTCGAACCACCGGTGCGGGAACGCGATGCCGTTCCCGCCCGTCGTGCTGCCCGTCGCGAGGCGGTCCCGGATGAGCCCGAGCGCACGCTCGGCGATCCGGAGCAGGCCTATCCCGCGAGCCGGGTGGCCCGCGACGAGCACCGCCCACGCCGCGGCACCCTGCCCGACCGCCGTCTGCTCCGCCGCGACCCCCTCCCGGACGCCGACGCACCCATCCAACTCGGCCCGCCCGCCGAAGGGCAGGAGGGTGATTCGGACGCCCAGGCCCCGCCCGCGCCCCTCGAACTCAACCCCCCGGACCGCGAGCGCTCCTCCTACGACGCCCTGCGCGCCTCCGCCCCCCAGGCGATCGAGCCGACTCCGGTTCGCTCCGACCCCGCGCCGGAGCGCGAATCCCGGACCGCCGCAGACGTTTCGGGCCGTGACCCGCAGGCACTGAGACAGGCCCCGGATCGGGACGCTCGCGCGGACCGTGAACGGCAGTCGGCGGCAGCAACTTCGGGCCGTGACCAGCAGGGTCTTGGGCAATCCCCGGGACGGGATGCCCGTGCCACCGGAAGCCGCGAAGGGCAGTCGGCGGCAGCAACTTCGGGCCGTGACCAGCAGGGTCTTGGGCAATCCCCGGGACGGGATGCCCGTGCCACCGGAAGCCGCGAAGGGCAGTCGGCGGCAGCAACTTCGGGCCGTGACCAGCAGGGTCTTGTGCAAACCCCGGGACGGGATGCGCGTGCCCCCGGAGACCGCGAACGGCGGTCGGCAGCAGCGACGTCCGGGCGGGAGCCGCGGGCGGACCTGCCGGGCTCGGATTCTCGGGCCGCGGCGGCGGAAAAGGCGCCGCGCACAGGTGATCCGGTCGCGGAAGCCGGGGTCCCGGGCAGTGCCGGAATTGCCGATGCCGATCGGGCGGCCCGGCGGCAGGCAGCCGGCGAGGGATCGAGGCGTGCGGGTGAGGGCGCGCCGTCAGCCACGGTGGGAGCGGAAGCTGCTGCGGTGGTGGGGGATTCGGCGGTTATTACAGAAGGTCTCAGCGGCTCGGAACAGTCGGAGCGGGAACGTGCGCGCCGTGTGGTGACCGAAGGTGCGCGCCCGCGCGATTCGGATCGAGTCGAGGGGGAGCGCATGGATGGGGAAGGTACTCGCGGCGGCGACGCCGTGACTGACATGGTTCCGCCGGTGCTGGAATCGCCCGGGCTGGTACCGGAGCGGCTGGAGGCGGCGGCCGAGGCCAGGCCGCGGCGTCCGCGCGGTCCGGAGGTCGCACCGGGGGAGGGACAGCCCGGGCGTGACATAGCGCGGGCCGGAGAACCCCCCGCGCGCGAACGCCGCGCCGAGACTGCGGGCGAACGTGAGGCCCGCCGTGCGGCGGGTGGCGAGCGTCGCGGTGAGCACGCGGGCGAGCGAGAAGGCCGCCGTCCCGCCGATATCGAAGGCCGGTTGCGCGGTTCCGACGCACCGGGTCAGCGCCGCCGTCCGCCGGGCGCCGAGGGGCAGCGTGGCGAGGGCAGGCATGCACCCCGCGCCGAGGGCCGAGCCGTACCTCGTGGCGAAGGCCGTGACGGGCTGCGTGGCGAAGGCCGTGAGGTGCCGCGTGAAGGTCGCGATGTGCTGCGCGGTGAAGGCCGTGACGGGCTGCGCGGCGAGAGCCGTGACCTGCCCCGTGGTGAAGCGCGTGACGGGCTGCGTGGTGAAGGTCGCGAGGTATCGCGCGAAGGTCGCGATGCGCTGCGCGGTGACGGTGTGCCGCGTGGTGAGGGCGTGCCGCGCGCCGAGGGCCGGGAAGCGCAGCGCCCCGGCGGCGCCGAGGGCCGTCCCAGGCCCACCGATGCCGATCGTGTGCATCTGGGTGGCCGCACCGGGACACCCGCGCGTCCCCGGCGACCGCGCCCCGAGGGCGAATCTGCTGATCGCCCGGAGCGCGGCAGGCAGGCGCGCACCCGTCCGGAGCGGCCCGCCACCGAGGAGCAGAAGCGCACCGCCGCGCGGAAGACCAAGAGCGATAAGGCGGCTCAGTCCAAGGCCGCCAAATCCGCTGCCGCCAAGCGCCGGGCCGCGGCCAAGAAGAAGCAGTCCGGTCCCAAACTGCTCGATGACGCCGCGCGCGCGAAGCTGGAGGTGGTGGCACGCGAACAGAACGGCCTGCGTGCCGCCTGGGCCACCTTCCGGCTGCATACCGATGATCTGCGCCGCCGCAATTTCGCGGCCCGCGCGGAGCGTATGGAGTACGGCAGTGTCGACGAATTCGACCGCACCACAGCACAACTGACCGACCGCGGCTATATCGGCGCGGGCGGCGGGCGGATGAACGTGATCGGCCGCCCGGTCGAATACCGCGCCACCACCGCGCAGGTCGCGGGCCTGTGGCCGTGGTCGGTCGGCGCGGGCGCGCCCCTCATCGGCACCCCGCTGGGCTCCCATCTGCACACCGGTGCGCCGGTCTGCTTCGACCCGATGAACTGGTTCATGCGCGGCAGTTTCATCACCGCGCCGAGCCTTTTCGTGCTGGGCCTCAATGGTTTCGGCAAATCCTCGCTGGTGCGCCGCATTGTGCTCGGCGGTGTGGCGCAGGGCATCACCCCGCTCATCCTGGCCGACGTCAAGCCCGACTACCGCAAGCTGGTGGAGCTGGTCGACGGCCAGGTCATCGATCTGGGTTACGGCCACGGCAAGCTCAATCCGCTCGCCGCCGGCGTGCTCGGCTCCATCGTGCCGAAGCTCGATCACCTGCCCGAACTGCAGATTCAGGTGATGCAGGAGCTGCGGGCCCGCCAGACCACCCTGGTCGCCGGTCTGGTGGAGCTGGTTCGCGGTGCGCGCGTACGCGATTACGAGGAAACGCTCATCTCGACCGCGCTGACCATCCTGTACCGGACGGGCAGCAAATTCACCCCCGACCAGCCGCCCATCATCGAGGACCTGCTCACCGTGATCATCACGGGCGGTGAGGAAATGCAACTCGACGCCGGCGCCGACAACGCCGAGGAATACCAGAACGCCATCAAGGGCCTGCGCCGATCATTGCGCGCGCTCACCCAGGGTCCGTTCGGCGCGGTCTTCAACGGGCAGACCACAACTCCCATCGATACGACCGCCACCGCGGTCTGCATCGACGTCTCGCACATCCCCAGCGGGGACAAGAAGCTCAAGGCCGCCGTCATGCTGGCCTGCTGGGCCGACGGTTTCGCCTCGGTGGAGGCCGCGCACGTGCTCGCCGATGCCGATCTGGGCCCGCAGCGCTACTTCCAGGTAGTCATGGACGAGCTGTGGCAGGTGCTCGGCCTGGGCGACTTCATGGTCGACCGGGTGGACGAATTGACCCGTCTGCAGCGCGGAATCGCCACCTCGCTCATCATGATCAGCCACACCATCAAGGATCTGCAGTCCCTCGGCTCGGAGGCCGCCATCTCCAAGGCGCTCGGCTTCCTGGAACGCGCCCGCGCCAAGATCTTCGGCGCACTGCCGGCCGAGGAGATCGCCCGCCTCGATTCCACGGTCCCGTTCACCTCCGCCGAGGAGGACATGGTGACCAGTTGGTCTGCGCCGCAGGCCCTCACCGGCGAGGCGCTCAAACCGGGCCAGCACCGGCCACCCGCACCGGGTACCGGCAAGTTCCTGCTCAAGATCGGTGAGGATCGCCGCCCGGGCATCCCGTTCCAGATGGAGTTCACGCCCTCCGAGAAGGAGAGCGGAATCCACGACACCAACCAGCGTTTCAGCGAATTCACCGAATCCACCGCCCGCCGCGGCACCGACGACGGGAGTGCCGCATGATGCCGCATCGGTCTTATCGAAGAGTCTCGCCCGAGGTCAGACAGGCCGCGGTCGAATCGGTCATCGCGCTCACCGGCAAGCTGCGGTCCGAGTCCGAGGCCTGCCGGGCGGTCGCCGAACAGATCGGCGTGCACACCAATTCGGTGCGCAACTGGGTCCGCGCCGCGGAGAGCCCGGGCCTGGAACGCATGGACGCGATCGCCCTGCGGCGCAAGGTGGCACTGCTGCAGCAGCAGTTGGCCGCCGCCGCCGAGATGAATCGCAGCCTGGTGGAGACCCTGCACGACGCCAAGCGGGGCGTATGACCGCGTGCCGCATAGGGCATCTGACCGCGTGTCGCGAGTGCGGACACGCCGACTCGGCAAACCCGCCGGTATTGCCCGGCCGCCGATTTCAAGGACTAGCCTGGAGGTCGGTGCGGTCCGTCCTCGGGAATGGCCAACACGCGAACCGGGTGGTGATGCTGGTGCTAGGCGTCGCAATGCTGGTGTCCGCGTGCGGCAGTGGCGGCGGAAGCAGCTCGGGTCCGAGTCCGCTGCAGCCGCCCACGTCCACCACGCGTCTACTGCAGAGCGCTCCGACACCCGACCCCACCACCCCCGACGGGGTAGCGGTCGCGGCGCTGCGGGAGATATTCACCTGGTATCCGGCTACCGAGTCGCAATCGGCCGCGCTGATGCGGGCGCGGAAATGGCTGGGTCCCACGCTGATCCGTACACTGGACACACCACCCACGAGCGCCGAGACGCCGAAGGCGACGCTGCAGTGGGCCGATTGGGGCAAGGCCGGAGCACACGTCGAGGCATTCGTATTCGCCTCGGGTGAGACGGCTCCGCCGGGCGCGGATCCGAACCGGCAGCAGTACAAGATCGGTATAGAGCAGACGGTCGTCTATCCGGACTCCCGGCGCGAGCCGAGGCCGCCGATAACGGTCGTCGCCACCGTAGTACGCAACGGCAGCAGCTGGCTGCTCGATGAATTCCACTGAGCAGCAACGAGATACAGGTCATCCAGGAGGCTAGAGATGGCGAAGAAACCGGTGAAGGACCCGGCCGATCCCGGGCCGGACACCACCCTGCAATTGATCTACGCGGCGGGCGCGGTCCTCGGAACGCTGTGGCTGTCATTGCAACTGGGTAATCTGCTGTCTTCCCCCAGACAGAACATTCCGATCAATCCGATCGCCCTCGCCATCGCGCTGGGTAAGGGCACTCTGCACTGGCCGATGTTCTCCACCGTCATCGTGGTGCTGGTGATCCTGGCCGCCGTCGCTTATGTCTTCATGAAGAAGAGAATGAAGACGCGCGCAGCCGTCGGGCGACTGCCGGTGGACGATAAGGCCGAGCATATGGGCAACGGTGGTGCCATCAGCGCGCTCACCGAGGCCGGTGTGCGCGCCAAGGCGGATCAGCTCGGTATGCGCTTGGGCCGCAACGATATTCCCGGTGTACCTATCGGTATGTCGGTCGCGGACAACTGCATGCTGTACGGCTCTTACGAGGATCTGCACATCGATATCTGGGGTCCGCGGCAGGGCAAGACGACCTCCCGCGTGATCCCGGCGATCCTGGCCGCCATCGGGCCGGTGGTGGTCACCTCGAACAAGCGCGATGTCGTGGACGCCACCCGCGATGTGCGCGACAGCAAGGGCAGCCCGATCTTCATCTTCGATCCGCAGGACATCGCGGGCGATCCGATGAATTCCGATGACCGGGCGCACAACTGGTTCTGGGATCCGCTGGCCTGGGTCGATGCGCACAATTCCGGATGTGAGGTGCGGGCCGCGCGACTGGCCGGGCACTTCGCCGACGCCTCCGATATGTCCGGCGCGGTCACCACCTCCACCGACAGCTATTTCGATCAGGAAGCCGAGGATCTGCTCGGTGGACTCTTCCTGGCGGCGGCGGTGGACGAACGCCCGATCACGCAGATCTGGGACTGGGTCACCAATCCACTCGATACCGAACCGATCGAACTGCTGCGCCGCTCCGGGCGCTTCCACTTCGTCGCCTCCGGTCTCGCGCAGCAGTACAACGTCGACGACCGCACGCGCAGTGGTGTTTTCGGCACCGCCAAGAAGATGGTCGGCTGTTTGCGCATGTCGAATGTGCACCGCTGGATCTCCCGGGAATTCGGCGGTCAGCAGTTCGACGAGCTGGCCTTCATTCGGGACAACGGCACGCTGTACTGCCTCTCGCTGGAGGGTCGCGGTTCGGCCGCGCCACTGGTCAGCGCGCTCACCGAGGCGGTCATCGATATCGCCATGCGGGAGGCGTCGCGCTCGCACGGCGGCCGGTTGGAGATCCCGCTGCTCGCGGTGCTCGACGAGGCCGCGAATGTGGTGCGCTGGAAGGATCTTCCGAAGCAGTACAGCCACTTCGGCTCGCGCGGCATCGTGGTCATGACGGTGCTGCAGTCCTGGGCGCAGGGTGCGCGGTGCTGGGGTGTGGACGGTATGGAGGCGCTGTGGGCCGCCGCCAATGTCAAGGTGCTCGGCAGCGGCGTGGACGACACCAAGTTCCTGCAGGAGCGCTCCGAGGCGATCGGCGATTACGACAGCATCTCCTCCTCGGTCTCGGAATCCTCTGGCGGCAAGAGCTATTCGCGGTCGCTCGGCTCCTCACGCACCTTCAATGTGCACGGTCTGGCCACCCTGCCGCGCGGCCGTGCCATCGTCTTCTCCTCCGGCGCACCGGCGGTGCTCGTGCGCACCGTGCCGTGGTGGGAGGGCGAATACGCCGAAGAGGTGAAGAAGTCGATCACGCACCATGATCCGTCACCACGTCGTAAGACCGAGATCGCTGATCTGATCGGCGGGCCCTCGTTGATCAAGGCCGAGCCGGCGTACGACGCCGGGCAGATTGAGGAGGTCCGGCCGCTGTGAACGAACAGCAGGAAACACCTATGGCGTATACGAGCGTCGTCGAGTTTGTGGAGAACTATCTGAGTCTGGTGTACCGGCGGCAGGTCACCGATATCAGCGATACGGTGTGGTGCCCGGAATGGTGGAAGCACGCGGAGGCGGTAGCCCGGCTCGACGCCATGTGGCGGGCATGGGAACACCTGCGCAAAGAGGGCAAAACCGGTCTGAGCGTGTGGTTCCTGGATCACGCCGATCCGCACATGGCGAAGCTGTTCGATCCGAAGGGGCCGTTCAAGTACTGCAGCGTGCGCAACGGGCACAAGGACATGCTCACACCGCTGCCGCTGAAATCACCGGCGCAGGGGCTGTTCAGCGATCCGAACATGGGTGATTTCCACATGTGAGGCTGGTCGCGATGAGAGCCGGGTCGCGCGTGATCGCGTTGTGGCGGATCGTCTTTCGAGCGATCCGCCGCTCTCGCGTCGGGGGCTGAATCAGCCGGAACAGCTATCAGCCGGAACAGCTTTCAGGAGCGGACGCGTTCGCGCCCACGTGCTTCCAGCTCACGGGCCCGGCGCTGTGCCACCGCGGCCTCCTGGTCCTTGGCCCGCACGGCTTCCTGCGCCGACTGTGCCTGCCCGACCTCCATCAGCATGCGCACCGCGGCCAGCTCGGGCGCGATACCCATGCGGGAAAGATGTTGGGCCAGAGCGGTTCGGCGCTCGACGGAGTCGTATCGCGTGAGGGATTTGTTCGCGGCGGCGGCCTGGGTCGCGGCCATGCGGCCGGCCTCTGCCTGTGCGGCGAAACGATCCTTCTCGAGTGATACGCCCTTGTCCAGCGGCGGTTTTTCGATCATGCGCGCAAGTTCGACATTGCGCGGATCCTTGGCCTTCGCATCAGCGGCTTCGCGCAGCTGACGTTCACGGCCTTCCTTCTGCCGGGCTTCGGTGACCTTGACGCGGGCTTCCGCTTCCTTCTGGCCACGTTCCCGGGTGCGCAGCGCGACAAGCGTCGCGAGCTGCAACATTTGCCTCATCATCGCCGCGGTTTCGCGGCCGATGTCGTCGAGTTCCTCGGCCATTGCCTGCTCCCCGATGCTGCAGTGATCACTATGGATGATTGTGGTGCTTCGTCACGATCCTCGCCACACGAACGGTGATTCGGATAGCTGAGTCCCGCCTGCAAACGTGACACCGGGAGCGAGAGTGGCGCTGGGGGGTTCGGCCCGATGGGGTTGGCCCGGTAGGCCTTACTACGCCGCTTCGTACTCCGTTCTACGAGATTACCAGCGAAAACTCAGATACCGCCGCACGCGCGCGTCGCGATACAGCATATATCGCACAATTCCGGCAGCGTGCGGGAAACTCAGGATTTTCTTTGGTTAGGAAAGCCTTACACAGTAGGTTCGGTGGCCGAATCTCGGACGTTTCGCCGGAAACTGAACGGGCCCGGCATCATCGCGATGCCGGGCCCGAAATGTCGTGTTGGTCAGTCGATTCGGACCGACTGGATGGTTACGTCGGTGGCGGGCTTGCCGTCCTGGCCACCGCCGGTGACACCGGCCTTGGCGACCTTGTCGAGCGTGGCCAGTCCGGCGTCGTCGATGGTGCCGAAGATGGTGTACTGCGGCGGCAGCTGCGAGTCGCCGTAGACCAGGAAGAACTGGCTGCCATTGGTGCCCTTGCCGGTCTGGTCCGGTCCGGCGTTGGCCATGGCGATCACGCCGCGCTTGTAGTTCACCGGCGTCTGAGCGGCCTGATCATTCGGCGCGTACTGATCGGTCGGGTACTCGTTGTCGAACGCGTAACCCGGGCCGCCCTTACCGCTGGCGGTCGGATCGCCGCACTGCAGCACCTTCAGGCCCTTACCGGTGGTCATCCGGTGGCACGAGGTGTTGTCGAAGAACTTCTGCTTGGCCAGACTCTCGAAAGAGTTGACGGTGCAAGGGGATTCGCCCGGATTCAGGGTGATGCCGATCGGGCCCTGGCTGGTCTGCAGATCGGCCTTCGGGGTGCCGGCCGTGGAGATATTGTCGGTGCCGGGCTTGGTCACCTGGCGATCCGACGGCTGCTGCTGTGCCACACGGTAATCGCAGGTCACCGTCGCGGGCTTGGCCTTCGCCGCGGGCGGCGCCGCCGACGCCAGCGAGGCGTCCGGGGTTTCGGAGGCGGAGGCGGCGGTGGTGCTGGTGCTGTCATCACCCCGCGTCAGGAAGTAGATGCCGACACCTGCCGCGACCGCGACCACGACGCCCAGCGCTGAGGCGGCGATGGTCAGTTGCTTGCGCTTGCGCGCCCGCTGGGTCCGGTTTGCGACCTGACGCTCCAGCTTCCGTTTCGCTGCAGCGCGTCGCTGTTCATTGCTCGGCACTAGCTAGTCCCTCCGTATCGGTTGCTTCCGGCATAAGAGTGTGCCATCACTTCCTGAGACCATCCCTTATAACCGGTGCACACTAACCGGTTGGACTTGGGAGAGCACGATGGGGAAAACTGAACCTCGTGACCGAGACCAGCAGCTTCCGTGCCCCGAAGGGGGTCCCCGATTACCTGCCGCCCACCTCAGCGGAGTTCGTCGCCGTGCGCGACGGATTGATTCATACCGCGCGACTGGCCGGGTACGGGCACATCGAGCTGCCGATCTTCGAAGACACCGCCCTGTTCACGCGGGGTGTCGGCGAGTCGACCGACGTGGTCAGCAAGGAGATGTGGACCTTCGCCGACCGCAATGGTGAGAGCTTCACGCTGCGACCCGAAGGCACCGCCGGCGTCATGCGCGCGGTCATCCAGCACGGTCTCGACCGGGGGGCACTGCCGGTCAAGCTCGCCTACGCGGGTCCGTTCTTCCGCTACGAACGGCCGCAGAAGGGCCGGTACCGGCAGCTGCAGCAGGTCGGCGTGGAAGCCATCGGCGTGGACGATCCGGCGCTGGACGCCGAGGTCATCGCGATCGCCGATACCGGGTTCCGATCGCTGGGCCTGGACGGTTTCCGGCTGGAGCTCACCTCGCTCGGCGACGAGACCTGCCGCCCGCAGTACCGGGAACTGTTGCAGGAGTTCCTCTTCAAGCTCCCGCTCGATGAGGAGACCCGCCGCCGCGCCGAAATCAACCCGCTGCGTGTGCTCGACGACAAGCGGCCCGAGGTCAAGGAAATGACGGCCGGCGCGCCGCTCATGATCGATCACCTGTCCGAATCGGCCAAGGCGCACTTCGAACTGGTGCTCGGCTACCTCGACACGCTCGGCGTGCCGTACGTGGTCAACCCGCGCATGGTGCGCGGCTTGGACTACTACACGAAGACCACCTTCGAATTCGTGCACGACGGTCTGGGCGCGCAGTCCGGCATCGGCGGCGGCGGCCGCTACGACGGGCTCATGGCCGAGCTCGGCGGGCAGGCGCTCTCGGGCATCGGCTTCGGCATCGGCGTGGACCGCACCGTGCTGGCGCTCGCCGCCGAGGGCAAGTCCGCCACCGACGGCTCGCGCATCGACGTGTTCGGGGTGCCGCTGGGCGATATCGCCAAGCAGCATCTGGTGGCCCTCGCCGGGCAGCTGCGCGCCGCCGGCATTCGCACCGATCTCGCCTACGGCGGGCGCGGTATGAAGTCGGCCATGAAGGCCGCCGACAAGTCCGGTGCGCGTTTCGCATTGGTGCTGGGCGACCGGGAGGTCACCGAGGGCGAAATAGGCCTGAAGGACCTCAGCACCGGCGAACAACGCCAAATCCCACTGAACGAAGCAGTCGCCCAACTGACCGCCGTCCTCATGGGCAAACAGCCCTGACCAACCCAACCACGGCCCGGCAGCGAATCCGCTGTCCGGGTCGCGGTTGCCGGGCACAAATGGCTCGCCGCGCACCAAATGGCCGGAGATTCCGTGCGCGGCAGGGGAAATCGTGCGCAGGACGCCGGGGCCGATCGGCCGCCCGGACCCGCGTGGCTCGTGCGAGATCGGTGAATTAGAGTCCATCGCCCTAGGTCCGTCGCTCTAGCGCTCTAGGCCCGTCGCTTTAGCGCTCTAGGTCCGTCGCTTTAGGCGACAACTGATCTAGTTCCGGTCGGGGTAACTCCCTGGGTACGGGCTGACCGAACCACCGCCTGACCGCCGGTCGCCAACGCGACTGTATCGAATCCTAAGTCTGGCCAAAAGGTTCGGGGAGGCGGGAAGAGTCTGGCCAAAAGGTTCGGGGAGGCGGGAAGAGTCTGGCCAAAAGGTTCGGGGAGGCGGGAAGTGCTGGTAGCGTCCCGGCGGTGTGCGGGAGCGGTGCTTCGTGGCGACCGGCGCACCCTCCGACCGGACGAATGCGCAACCGTGACTGAACAATCGAACGCCGGGCCCGATGCCGAAATCGGGCTCGATCTCATCGCGCCGGAATTGCTGGCGCCCTCGTTGCGCCGGCTTGCCCTCTCTGCCATCGGGATCGGGGTCGGGGTGGGATTGCTGCTGGCGCTCATGGTGACCTGGCCGCTGGCCGTCGCCACCGGTGTGGTGCTGGGCGCGCCGACGGCGCTGTACGCCATTACGGTGCAGCGGCGCCGGATCAGATTGTCCGGCACCGTGATTCGGTCCCGCACGTGGATGGGTGAGCGGCGGCTCGATCTCGCGGACGCCGTCGGGGTCGAGATAATCGTGCGCCCGGGCCGGCTCAGCCGAATCGTCTTGCGCGCCACCGCCGACCGTGACATCCGGATTGTGCCGCTGGCCATGTACACCGATTCCGGCGACGGCCGGGAACTGCACACTCTCGGGCTGCGCAAGCTCGCCGACGCTCTCGCCAACTGTCCGCTGGCCGCCGCGCTGGCGGTCTCGGAAATACTGGTGCTGCAATCGCGCGCCGAGGCGCGCGACGCCGTCGCCGAGGAGCGGCCGCTCTATCGGGCGGTGCGCATGGTCCGCGATCGCGACGAGGTCTCCGCCGTGGTGCTCACCGATGCGGATATCGCCCAGCTGGCTCGCTAGTCCCCGAGTGCGGACCGGCGGTCATGACACCGGCTGCCACGTCCCGGTAGCGCTGGCGGAATTGTGGCCGTCCGGCTGGCACCACATCCCCGTACCGCTGGCGGACCTGGCGTAGTGGTCCCGCTGAGCACTGCATCTCGCGCCGGGCGCGGGACTGACGGCGGGCAAGGCGCCCGGACGTCTCCACTGGTAGAGCCGCCCGTCACCACCGGGAGCGCACAGCAGCGTCGAGCCGTCGCTCGCGGCCCGGAACGTCCCCGCTTCATTGGTATTGCACAGCGATCCGACGACGGGAGTGCTCTCCTGCAGCCACACATAACCACCGTCCCCGGCGGTATCACAGGTCAAAATGACCCCGCTGTCCTTGGTAATGGTCTGCCCGGGTGTCGTGCACTGCTGATGAACGGCGGCATCCGCGACGCTCGTGGTGGTCGGGGTCGTCGTGGTGGAGGGGGACGTGGTGGCCGGATCGTCGGTGGTCGTCCGCGCCGCCGTGGTTGTTCGGGCCACTGTCGTCGGGGCGGCCGGCACCGTGGTGACGCGGACCGGCGCGGCCGACGCACCGGAGTTGTTCGGTGCGAATTTTCCATGCAGCAGCACTGCTCCGACCACTAGCACCCCGCAGGTCAGAGCGGCTATCAGCCCGATGATCGTGTACCGGCTCGTCCGCGATGCACCGGAACCGGCGCGCTGCGCGGCCTGGCCCGGCTCGTAGTCATCCGGGATGACCTCGAAAACTTCGGTGTCCTGTGACCACAAATCGTCCGGCCGGCGGTAATCCGGTGACATCGATGTCCCCAATCCTCGTGACTCGCAGGCACATCGGGACACCCGGCCCGCCTTTCGGGCAGCATACGACGAGCGTCACCCGAATGCGCAGCGAGTGCTGCGGGGCGCAGTGCCGTCCGGTGCTATTGCTTTCCGGCGGAGTGTCTACTTCCTCACGAAGGGCCTCACCGGCAGGTACCGGCGGACGTGAGCGCGGTTAGGGTCGAAGTGGTTATTCCGACTACCGCTAGGAGTTTGTCGTGAGCACTGCCGCCCGGGCGACACCTGTGACCGTCACCGTGACCGGCGCCGCCGGACAGATCGCCTACGGGCTGCTGTTCCGCATCGCCTCCGGCGCGCTGCTCGGCCCCGAGACCCCGGTGCGGTTGCGATTGCTCGAGATTCCCGCCGCGGTGTCCTCTCTCGAGGGTGTGGCCATGGAGCTCGAGGACGGCGCCTTCCCGCTGCTGTCCGGCATCGACATCTCCGATGATCCGTGGGTCGGATTCGACGGCGCGAATATCGCGCTGCTGGTCGGCGCCCGGCCGCGTACGGCGAATATGGAGCGCTCGGATTTGCTGGCCGCCAACGGCCCGATCTTCACCGATCAGGGCGCGGCCATCAATGCCAATGCCGCCGCGGATATCAAGGTGCTGGTGGTCGGGAATCCGGCCAATACCAATGCCTTCATCGCCATGAACAATGCGCCGGATGTGCCCGCCGAGCGGTTCACCGCGCTCACCCGCCTCGACCACAATCGGGCGATTGCGCAGGTGGCCAAGAGAACCGGCGCGGCGGCGGCCGATATCCACCGCGTCGCCATTTGGGGAAATCACTCGGCGACCCAGTACCCGGATCTGAGCCACGCCACCGTCGATGGCCGCGCCGCGCTCGCGCTGATCGATGATCAGCCGTGGGTGGAGCACGATTTCATTCCCACCGTGCAACAGCGCGGCACCGCGATCATCAAGGCGCGCGGGGCCTCCTCGGCGGCGAGTGCGGCCAGTGCCGCCATCGACCACATTCACGACTGGGCGCTGGGCACCGCGCCGGGCGAATGGGTCTCGATGGCGGTGCCGTCGGACGGGTCCTACGGCGTGCCGGAGGGGCTGATCAGCTCGTTCCCGGTCACCTGCGCCGCGGGGGAGTACAGCATCGTGCAGGGGCTGCAGATCGACGAATTCTCGCGCACCCGAATCGATCTCAGTGTGCAAGAGCTGGCGGCCGAGCGCGATGCGGTCATCGAGCTCGGCTTCGCCAAACGTTCCTGAGCGGGGTCTTCGATAGGGAGGTCAGCTGACCTTGGCGATGACGTTCTCGCCGTACCAGTTGATCTTCTTGATCTTGTCCTCGAGGGTCTCCGTATCGTGCTCCTTGGCGTAGGAGTTGCGGAAGCCCACGATCACATCGGTGATGCCCTTCTCCTCGACGCGCTTCACACCGTCCGGGGTGTAGGCGTCATAGGACACGGCGTGGATCTCGAATTCGCCGGGATTGTCACGCTCGCTGCGCAATTCGTTGATGCGCGCCAGATACTTGTCGAGGTCGTCGGCATTGCCGCCGGCGTGCATCCAGCCGTCGGTCAGCCGGACCGCGCGGCGCAGGGCGGCGTCACTGTGCCCGCCGACCAGGATCGGCAGCGGCTTGGTGGGCGCGGGGGTCATCTTGATCTTCTGGATGTCGTAGAACTCGCCGTGGTACTCGAAGTACTCGCCGGTGGACAGGCCCTTCACGATCTCGATGCACTCGTCCAGGCGCTTGCCGCGGCGCTCGAACGGCACGCCCATGATGTCGAAGTCCTCCGGCCACGGGCTGATGCCCACGCCCAGCGCGAAACGGTTATTGCTCAGGCGCGCAAGCGAACTGGCCTGCTTGGCGACCAGCACCGGCGGGCGGATCGGCAGCTTCAGCACGAACGGGGTCAGTCGCAGCGTGGTGGTGGCCGCGGCGATGGCCGCCGACAGTACGAAGGTCTCGATGAAGGGCTTGTCCTCCAGGAACTCACGGTTCCCGTCCGGGGTGTACGGATATTTCGAGTCCGACTCCGCGGGATAGGCGATGCTGTCCGCGATGGTGATGCTGTGGAACCCGGCCGCCTCGGCCGCTTGGGCCAAGGGGATGTAGTAATCCGGGTTGGTCATCGCCTCCGCGTAGGTGTAGCGCATCGGGTCGTCCTCTCGACGGTGAGCAAGTCTGCCAAAACTAGAACAGATTCTAGTTCTTGCCGTGATGTTAGCCCGCGACGGGCGCATTGGCGATGGATCCGAGTGAAACCGGCGTATCAGTCTCGAAGTCGCTGAGGTGCAGCATCTGTTGTAGCGCGACGTTCGCCGAGTGGGCTTGCGGGGTCTCGGTAGCTGAGATCGCTGGCTCGAGGGGTTGCCCCAGCAATCTGAACCTTGTTCTAATCGCAGACATGACCATTGCCATCACCGGATCCGGCTCGGGCATCGGAGCGGCCACCGCCGCCGCGCTCGCCGCGGCGGGACACGACATCATCGGCATCGACTTGCGCAATGCCGACGTCACCGCCGATCTCACCGATCCGGTCGCCCGCGCGGCCGCTGTCGAGACGGTGCTGGAACGTTCCGGCGGCGTGCTGGACGGGCTGGTGCTCTGCGCCGGCGTCGGACCGCAGGTCCCCGATCCGAACTTCGTGGTCGAGATCAACTACCGCGCCACCATCGCCTTCCTCGACGCGCTGTTCCCGGCGCTGCAGAAGGGCGAATCGCCTGCGGCAGTGGTGGTTTCATCTGTCGCCTCCACCCACCTCACGTGGGCCGACAACCCGATCAACCTGGGTACCGAGGCCGAATCCTTCGCGCAGGCGGGTGATTACGCCGGCTCGTTCGCGTACTCGGCGTCCAAGAACGCCGTCACCGTCGCCGTCCGCCAGCGCGCCGTCGAATGGGGCGCCGCCCGCGTCCGTCTCAATACCGTCGCCCCCGGCAGCGTGGAAACCCCGCTGCTGCAGGCCGGTCTCGACGACCCCCGCTACGGCGACGCCATCCGCAATTTCGTCGCCCCCATCGGCCGCAACGGAACTCCGCAGGAAATCGCCTCCCTGATCCAGTACCTGCTCGGCGCGAACGCCGGTTTCATCCACGGCGCCCAGTTCGTCATCGACGGCGGAATTGACGCGCAGGTCCGTCCGACGGCAGTCTGAGCCCCACGCCGGACGCGATCCGGCGCCACGAACGGTGGTTGAGCCCGCGGGGTGTACTGCGGATCGGCTCGGCACCAACGATGCCGCGGTCTCGGAGCAGCTACTCCGATGGCCGCGGCATCACTTTGTCCGGAGTGCGGTTCAGGCTCCGCCGCTGTTCTGCGCATGGCGCAATGCCGTCCGGACGTGAATCCCGGGCTGAGCATCGCCCTGGCGGGAGGTCAGATCGGCACCCGCTCCATCCGGAAACGCGGTCGGGACGAGGCTGTTCCGCGAGTCGGCCGCCACTCCGTCCGGAGCGGGAATCAGGCTTCGTCGCTGTCGCTGTCGCTGTCGCTGTCGTAGTCGCCCGCGACCTCGTCCTCCGGTCGGCCGATGACGCCGGGGCCGGAAGCGCCCAGGTTGCTGGTGAGTTCGCTTTCGCCGGAGACGTTTTGGTAGGGCTGGACGGTGCGGGAGTGCTGTTGATCGCCGCCGCCCTTGCCGCCCGCGCCGCCGCCGGGGGAGCCCATGAAGCCAGGACTGCCGGGGCCGCCGATGCCTCCCATGCCCGGAGCGCCCGAACCGAAGGGGTTGGCCTGGGCGGCAATTCGGCCGCCGGGGATCGAGGAGCCGGGGCCGCCGGGGGCCGACGGGATGCCGCCGCCCAGGCCGCCACCGCCACCGCCGCCGCCTGCGCCGCCACCCGCACCCGCACCGCCACCGCCGCCTTCACCGAGACCTGCGGCCTTGGTGTCGAGGTCGGTGGCCGGATCGAATTTTGCGGTGTCGGTGGCCGACTGGTTCGCCACGCCTTCGAGGAGTGATTTGGCCTGCTCCAGAATCGGCTGGCCGACATTCTGCGCTAGGGACTGGGCGACCTCGGCGGGGTTCGGTGCGCCGTTCTGACCGGCCAATTGGCCGATGATGCCATTGAGTTGCGCTGTGTAGCCGGACAATTCGCCGTGGGTGACGTTCACGACCGTGATCGCGGAGCCGAGGTGTTCGGTGGCAGCGGCGATCAGGGCGGTCTGGCCCGGGGGCGTCAGGGCTACCGGGGCGAGTGCGGTCGCCTGTGCGGCGAAGGACTGGGCGATGGCGGTGAGCTGGATATTGCCGCGCTGCACCACCGCCGCGGCCTGCTGGGTGATCGCCGACAGATCGAATCCGCGCTGGCTGGTGTCCTGGCCGTGGTTCTGCGCCTGCTGACCCGCCGACTGCGCGGTGCTCGACGCCTGGCCCTGCCAGAGCCCCTCGACCGTCTTGAGCGCACCGCTGCCGACCTGGACCGCGCTCTCGATGAACTTCGAGCCCTGACTCAGCAGCGAGGCCGGATTCAAGGTGCCCAGCACACCGGTGCCGAAGCTGTTGATCAGATCCAGGAACGGTTTGAACAGTGCGTCGAGACCCGGAACGGCCGGAACCGACAATCCCTTCATGAGATCGCCGACCGGATCCGCGGACAGCGGCGGCAGCACCGGAGTGATCGCGCCCTGAGCGAACGCGGCCTGCGCGGCATGGAGCGCGGCAGGCGCATTGCTCAGCGCGGCTTGGGCATTGCCGAGCACACCCTGGGCATCGGCCAGCGTCCGCTGTGCGCCCGACAGCACGCCGTGCGCGGAATCGAGGGCGGGGGACAGGGCGCCGTCCAGCACTGAGGCCGCATGGGTGTCGCCACCGTGCGCACCGCCGGGCAAACCACCGGACAGCGGTGTGCCCTGCTGCTCGAATTCCTTGCGGGACAAGGCGAATTCCGGCGGCTCGAACCCCGGGATATCGGCGGGGAGCCGGCCCAGCGGCAGATCGAGCAGGGTGCCGGAGGGTACCGCGCGCGCTACCTCCGGACCGGGTGCGATCGGCTGCGCGGGCGCGCTGATCACACCGGAATCGAGCGGCCTCATGCCTGGCTACCGATCTGACCCGCGACCGCGCCCAGCCCGTCCGCGAAGGAACCATCGGTGGCGTCGTAGGTGGCGGCCGAGCCGAAGGCGGCCTGCCCGAGGTGTGAGAAGCGCGCCGAGAGCGCGTTGATGTCCCTGTCGTGCAATAGTTCGGCGACCGCGAAACTGGCCAGGAAATCCGCCCCGATGAGCCCGAAGACGGGCGTCATGGCGGCGACGTGGGAGGCGGTGTCCAGCCCGCCGGTGGCGGCGATATCACCGGCCACGCCGTCCTGTGTCGCGGCGAAGGTGCGTACCGCATCGGTATCGACCGAGAGATCGGCCATCAGTGCCCCCCAATCGTCGTGAACATGCGGTTGCGAATATAACGCACTCAGCGTCCACCCCGGCGTGCCGTATGCCCCCACGCCGCAGGTGGAAGCGCTCCCGGTTCGCGGCATGACCGTTCTTGCAAATTAGAACAAGTTCTATATTCTTCAACTCATGAAGGTCGCAGTCACCGGCGCTGCCGGGTTCCTTGGCACCAACTTGCTTCGCCAGCTTACGGATCGCGGTCACGAGGTGACTGCCATCGATCGCGTCCGGCCCACCACGGACACCCCCGGTGTCACCTGGGTCAGTGGCGATGTGCTCGATCCCGCCTCGATGCGCAGCACGCTCGACGGCGCCGAGGTCGTGTACCACCTGGTCGCACTCATCACCCTCGCGCACAAGAACGATGTGGCGTGGCGGATCAACACCGAGGGCGTGCGCACCGTCGCCGAGGCCGCCCTCGCGGTCGGTGCGCGCCGCATGGTGCACACCAGCTCGATTCACGCGTTCAATCAGTACACCTGTGGCGGTCACATCAACGAGCGTTCGCCGCGCTCCATCGATCCCGCGCTGCCCGTCTACGACCGGTCCAAGTGGCAGGGTGAGATCGAGCTGCGCAAGGTCATCGACAAGGGCCTGGATGCCGTGGTGTGCAACCCGACCGGTGTGTACGGTCCGGTCGACAACACCGGCTCCCGGATCAATGTCACCCTGTGGGACGCCGCGCGCGGGCGGGTGCCCGTCATGATCAGCGGCGGTTTCGACCTCGTCGACGTGCGCGATGTCGCCAGTGGCCTGATCCTGGCCGGCGAGCGCGGCAAGACCGGTGAGAACTACCTGCTCGGCGGGCACTTCACGAATATGCTGCACGCCACCCGGCTCGCGGCCGAGATCAACGGCCGGATGAAGCCCGCCTTCGCCATTCCCGCCAAGTTCATCAACTCGCTCATGCCGGTCATGGAACCGGTCGCGAAGGCGCTCGGCAGCGACCGTATCTCGAAGGCTTCCATGGGCGCGCTGCTGGCGGCGCCGATCGTCGAACACGACAAGGCCACAGCCGAACTCGGCTACCGGCCGCGGCCCGCCGCGGAGACCGTGCGCGACCTGATCGCCTTCTACAACGGGCAGACCGTCAAGGTCGACACGCAGAAGATCGCTTGACACCTGGTAGAACAAGTGTTCGACTTGGGGGGTGCGGTGGCAAAGCCAGACCCTCGATGCCGATGACGGCGCGCTGCCCGGACTCGAACGCGCGGGATTCGTACGGAGCGTACAGACTCCGGAGTTCGAGGGCATCACGTTCCACGAGGTGCTCTGCAAGAGCGCTCTGAACAAGGTGCCCGACGGCGGCGCCCTGCCCTTCGGCTGGACCATCAACCCGATGCGCGGATGCTCGCATGCGTGCCGCTACTGCTTCGCGCGCGGTACGCACGAGTATCTGGATCTGGATGCCGGCGACGACTTCGACAATCAGATCGTGGTCAAGACCAATGTCGCCGCGGTGCTGCGCCGCGAGGTGCACAAACGCTCCTGGCATCGGGAAACCGTTGCGCTGGGCACGAATACGGACCCGTATCAGCGCGCCGAGGGTCGCTACCGGCTCATGCCGGGCATCATCGGCGCGCTCACCGAATCGGGCACCGGGTTCTCCATTCTCACCAAAGGCACTCTCATGCGCCGGGATCTGCCGCTGCTGACTCAGGCAGCGCGGCAGGTGCCGGTGCATCTCGCTGTCTCCATTGCCATTCTGGATCCGGAACTGCATCGCAGTCTGGAGCCGGGCACGCCGTCGCCGCGGGCGCGGCTGGAGTTGGTGCGCGCGTTCGCCGATGCCGGATTCGACGTGAATGTCATGGTGGCGCCGATCATTCCGTATCTCACCGACAGCCGCGCACACCTCGAAGAGATCTTCCAGGCCATCGCCGACGCCGGCGCGGCGAGTGCCGTCGCCTTCCCGATGCACCTGCGCGGCAGCACCCGTGGCTGGTTCCTGACCTGGCTCGCCGAACAGCACCCGGCGCTGCTGCGGCGCTATCGCACGCTGTATGGTCGCGGAACCTCGGTGACTCCGGAGTACTCCGCGTGGCTACGCGGCCGGATCGATCCGCTACTGGAAAAACATGGTTTGAATCGCGCACAGCAGGCCGAGCCCGAGGCGCCTGCCGTGCTGTCGCAGACGCCCGACCCGCAGCTGGCGCTGTTCGCCTGACGCTCGCTGCGAATCTCTCCGATCTCTGCAATCTCCGCATATCTCACTGCTCACTTCGCGGGCGTGCCGCGAATAGAGCGGAGTACTTTGGCGTTGGTACCTCTCACGGACGAGGAAGTGATGCAGGCGCATGGTTTCGCAGCGTGATGATTCGGTGGCGACATCCGGAAACGGTGGCGCCGCAGAGAAATTGGAAAAGGTTGTAATTCGCTTCGCGGGTGACTCCGGTGACGGTATGCAACTCACCGGTGACCGATTCACGCACGAGGCCGCCGCATTCGGCAATGACCTCGCCACCCAGCCCAACTTCCCCGCCGAGATCCGCGCACCACAGGGCACCCTGCCGGGTGTCTCATCGTTTCAGATCCAGATTGCCGACTACGACATCCTCACCGCCGGTGACCAGCCCGATGTACTGGTGGCGATGAATCCCGCGGCGCTGAAGGCGAATCTGGAGGATCTGGCGCGGGGAGCGACTTTGATCCTCAATACCGACGAATTCACCAAACGCAATCTCGCCAAGGTCGGATACGCCGCCGACCCGCTCGGCGATGAGAGTTTGTCCGATTTTGTGGTGCACCGGGTGCCCATGACTTCACTGACACTGGCCGCAACCGAACCGACCGGTGTGGGTAAAAAGGACGGGCAGCGCGCGAAGAATATGTTCGCGCTGGGATTGCTGTCCTGGATGTACGGCCGGCCGCTGGGCGGCACCGAAACATTCATGCGGGAGAAATTCGCGTCCACACCGGATGTCGCCGAAGCGAATATCCTCGCATTTCGGGCAGGCTGGAATTATGGCGAGACGACCGAATCCTTCGCCACCACCTACGAGATTGCGCCCGCGACGCTGCCCGTCGGCACCTACCGGCAGATCACCGGCAATACCGCGCTCGCCTACGGCCTCGTCACCGCCGGGCAACTCGCCGGAATACCGGTCTTCCTGGGCACCTACCCGATCACCCCGGCCTCGGACATCCTGCACGAACTGAGCAAGCACAAGAACCTCGGCGTCACCACCTTCCAGGCCGAGGACGAGATCGCCGGAATCGGTGCGGCACTGGGCGCTTCGCTCGGCGGGGCGCTCGGCGTCACCAGCACCTCCGGGCCCGGGCTCGCACTCAAGAGCGAGACCATCGGGCTCGCGGTCATGACCGAATTGCCGCTGCTCATCATCGATGTGCAGCGCGGTGGGCCCTCGACCGGCCTGCCGACCAAAACGGAGCAGGCCGATCTGCTGCAGGCGCTGTTCGGGCGCAATGGTGAATCGCCGGTGGCCGTGCTGGCCCCGCGCTCGCCCGCGGACTGTTTCGACACCACGGTCGAGGCGGCGCGCATCGCGCTCACCTACCGCACCCCGGTGCTGGTGCTCTCCGACGGCGCGATTGCCAATGGGTCCGAGCCGTGGTCGATTCCGCAGGTCTCCGAATTGCCGCCCATCGATCCCGGCTTCGAACCCGCTGGTGCGGAAGACGATTCGTTCGAGCCCTACGCACGCGATCCGGAGACCCTGGCCCGGCCGCTCGCCGTGCCCGGCACCGTCGGTCGCGCACATCGCATCGGCGGCCTCGAAAAGGCCGACGGCAGTGGCAATATCTCCTACGAACCGGCCAATCACGAACTCATGGTCCGGCTGCGGCAGGCCAAGATCGACGGCATCGCCGTGCCCGACCTCGAGGTCGACGATCCGGACGGCAAGGCCGAACTGCTGCTGCTGGGCTGGGGCAGCTCCTACGGGCCGATCGGCGAGGCGTGCCGGCGGGCCCGCCGTCGCGGTGTACCGGTGGCGCAGGCGCATCTGCGGCATCTGAATCCGTTCCCCGCCAACCTCGGTGCGGTACTGAAGCGCTATCGCACCGTGGTCGCGCCGGAGATGAACGGCGGTCAGCTGGCCATGCTGCTGCGCGCCCGCTACCTGGTGGATGTGCAGCCGTGGACCAAGATCGCCGGTCTTGCCTTCTCCGCCCAGGAACTCGTCGGCGTCATCGACGCGGCCCTGGACGGCTCCCTCACGGAGATGGAGCAGAACAAGGCCTTCACCGCCCGAGCGCGGGCGACCTACCGCACAACTGGGGGTAAGTGATGACCATTCTCGAAAACCCGCTTGTCGGCGCCGATCTCGGCCTCACCGGGCTGTCGGGCGTACCCCGTGCCGACGGGCCGCAGAAGGCCAAGGAGTACACCACCGATCAGGAGGTGCGCTGGTGCCCGGGATGCGGCGACTACGTCATCCTGGCCACGGTGCGCGGATTCCTGGCCGATCTTGGGCTCGAGCGCGAAAATCTGATGTTCGTCTCCGGCATCGGCTGCTCCAGCCGGTTCCCGTACTACCTGGAGGCGTACGGGATTCACTCGATCCACGGCCGGGCGCCCGCCATCGCCACCGGACTGGCCGTGACCCGGCCGGATCTGTCGGTGTGGGTGGTGACCGGTGACGGTGATGCGCTGTCCATCGGCGGTAACCACCTCATTCACGCGCTCCGGCGCAATGTGAATATGACGATCCTGTTGTTCAACAATCGGATCTACGGACTCACCAAGGGGCAGTACTCGCCGACCTCCGAGACCGGGAAGGTCACCAAGTCGACGCCGATGGGCTCGGTGGATCACCCGTTCAATACGCTCTCGATCGCACTCGGCGCCGAAGCCACTTTCGCCGCACGGGCTTTGGACTCCGATCGCACCGGTCTCAATGAGGTGCTGCGCGCCGCCGCCGCGCATCGCGGGACCTCGTTCGTGGAGATCCTGCAGGACTGCCCGATCTTCAATGACGGCTCCTTCGATGCCCTGCGCCGCGACAATGCCGAATCGCATCTCATCCGGCTGCGGCACGGTGAGCCCATCCGCTTCGGGGCCGAGAGCGAATTCGCGGTGGTGCGCAATGGTTTCGGGCTGCGGGTCGCGCCTGCCGACTCCGTCGCCGAGGCCGACATCGTGGTCCACGATGCCTACACCGACAATCCCGAATACGCCTACGCTCTCTCGCGGCTGTCGGATCAGGACCTGTCACACGTGGTGACCGGCGTCTTCCGCAGCGTGAATCGATCCACCTACGACGACGGCGTCCGCGCCCAGCTCGCGACCGCGGTGCAGCACAAACCGGTACACGAGAATTCGCTGCAACAGCTGCTCACCGGACGCGAAACCTGGACGGTCGGCTGACCTTTCGTCTCGAGGCCGCCGCGATCAGGAGGCGACGAAGGCGTTCAGCAGGTGCTGGAACACATCGGTGAAGCGCTGGCGGCACGCCTTCTGATCATCGGTGAGCCCATCGACGGCCCCCGGGCTGTACACGACCAGATGCACATCCTGATCAGGAGGCGCCGGCATGAAATCGATGATCGCGGCCCCCTGATCGGTCAGATTCGCCGTGCCCATATCCGCCAGCGCCAATGCCCGCACCTCGGTCGCGGCCGCCGCCGTCGCCTCCGCGGCCACCCTGCCGTAGATCTCCTGGCCATTGCGCCGCTCGATCGCCCGGCCATCGGCCCAGATCTCCAGCGCCGGTTGCGGGTTGCCGATGTTTTCCCAGCTGTTCGGCATGGATGTCAGCAGGAACACCGTGGACCAGGGCTTCTGGGTGTTGGGCGCGGTAGACGGTGCGGGCGAAACCGGCACCGGTGGAGCGGGTTCGGCGCCGGGCGTAGTGGTCACGGGCGCGGGCTGGTCCGGGGCCACCGGCGTGACGGGTGCAACGGGCGGTGCGGACGAGGGGGCCGCCGGGGCCGGGCCGGGCGCGGGCGCGCTGGTGAGCGGCGGCGCGGCGACAGCGGGTTCGGCCGGTGGTGGGGGAGCGGCATCGCCGGCCTGCGCGAAACCTATGGTGCCGGTGAGTAATACGGCCGTCGCCAGCGCGGTCACCATGCCGCGTCGCCGGATGCCGAACGCGTTGTGCTCGAATCCGCCTGGTGCGCTGAGTCTGCGCATCGATGCCCTCCGAATCTCCGCGCGGGCGAACACCCGCCGCCGATGATTCTGCCCCGTGCGTGGACGCGAGTCATCGGCGGAACGTCGGAGGCGGGTGGCTGCCGTGTCCGCGTTGCGCCCGTTCGGGCGTCGGGAGGTGCTGTCGCAGAGTGGGTTTCGTCAGCGGATGCCGGGCGGGTTACCGAGGTCGCGCGCGGAGTAGGTGTCGCACATCTTGACCTGTCCGGTCTTGTAGCCGGACAGGAACCACTTCTGCCGCTCGTCGGAGGAGCCGTGGGTCCAGGCTTCGGGGTTGACCTTGCCGGTCGACGCCTTCTGGATGCGGTCGTCACCGACAGCCGAGGCTGCCGAGAGGCCGTCACGGATATCATTGTCCGTCAACGGATTCAGGAACGTCTGGTTGGTGCCGGGCATGGGTAGCTTATCGGCGTAGTACGCCCATACGCCCGCGTAGCAGTCGGCCTGCAGTTCGGTGCGGACCGCGCCGGACTCCGGACCGCGCGGATCACGCTGCGCGCGGCCGATATCGCCGAGCAGGTTCTGAATGTGATGCCCGAACTCGTGCGCCACCACGTACTCCTGCGCCAGCGGGCCGCCGCTCGCGCCGAAGCGATCCTTCAGCTCCTGGAAGAAGCTGACATCGAAGTAGGCGGTCTGGTCGGCGGGGCAGTAGAACGGGCCGACCGCCGAGGACGCCTGCCCGCAGCCGGTGTTCACCGCGCCGGAGAACAGTCGCACCTTCGGTTCGGTGTACTGCTTATTGGTCTGCTTGGCCAGTTCGGTGCCCCAGACCGTGTCCAGACTCTGAACCGTCGCGATGACGCGGCAGTCCGCGTACTTGTTCGCGTCTGCACCGGTCTTGCAATGGTCCGGCGTCTGCGCCGCGCCCTGCGATTGACTCTGGGCTCCGGTGAACTGTCCGAGGACACTGCCGGGATCGCCCCCGAGCAGCAGTGTGGCAATGAGCACCACGATGCCCAGGGCGCCGCCCCCGAGGGCTATTCCGCCGCCCATACCCGGTCCGCCGCTGCCGCCCGAGACCCGGTTCGGGTCGATCTGCAGGCCCTCGTTGAAGGTCATGACCAATAGCTTGGCATGGCCGCACGGATATCGGTTTCCTCTAGGAATACGTGTCTCACTACGATGGGAGCGCACCCGGCCCACCCCGCCGGTGCTTCGAGCCCGTCGAAAGGAATCCAGTGCTGCGCACCCACTTGGCTGGTTCGCTGCGAAGCGAGCACGCCGGTCAGACTGTCACCCTCACCGGATGGGTGGCCCGACGGCGAGACCACGGTGGCGTGATCTTCATCGATCTGCGTGATGCTTCGGGCGTGTCGCAGGCCGTCTTCCGTGAAGGCGTCCCCGCCGAACAGGCCCATAAGCTGCGCAACGAGTTCTGCGTGAAGGTCACCGGTGTGGTCGAGAATCGACCGGCCGGCAGCGAGAACCCGAATCTGCCGACCGGCGCCATCGAGGTGAACGTCACCGAACTCGAGGTGCTCAACGAGGCCGCGCCGCTGCCGTTCCAGCTCGATGACGAGCCCGGCGAAGAGGCCCGTCTCAAGTATCGCTACCTGGATCTGCGCCGCGAAGGCCCGGCGCATGCGCTGCGGCTGCGGTCCAAGGTCAGCGCCGCCGCCCGCGAGGTGCTCGGCAATCACGCCTTCGTCGAGGTCGAGACCCCGACCATGACCCGGTCCACCCCGGAGGGCGCGCGCGACTTCCTGGTTCCGGCGCGCCTGCAGCCCGGCAAGTTCTACGCGCTGCCGCAGTCCCCGCAGCTGTTCAAGCAGCTGCTCATGGTCGCGGGCATCGAGCGGTACTACCAGATCGCGCGCTGCTACCGCGATGAGGACTTCCGCGCCGACCGCCAGCCCGAGTTCACCCAGCTCGATATCGAGATGAGCTTCGTGACCCAGGAGGACGTCATCCTCCTGGCCGAGGACATCCTGGTCGCGCTGTGGAAGCTCATCGGCCACGAGATCACCACACCGATCCCGCACATGACCTACGCGGAAGCCATGCGCCGCTACGGTTCCGACAAGCCCGACCTGCGCTTCGGCATCGAGATCACCGAGATGGCGGAGTACTTCAAGGACACCCCGTTCCGGGTGTTCCAGGCGCCGTATGTCGGTGCCGTCGTCATGCCGGGCGGTGCGTCGCAGCCGCGGCGTCAGCTCGACGCCTGGCAGGAGTGGGCCAAGCAGCGCGGCGCCAAGGGTCTGGCCTACATCCTCATCCAGGAGGACGGCACCCTCGGTGGTCCGGTCGCCAAGAACCTGACCGACGCCGAGCGTGAGGGCCTGGCCAAGTACGTCGGCGCCAACCCCGGCGACTGCGTGTTCTTCGGTGCCGGTGACGCCAAGTCGCAGCGCGCGCTGCTCGGTGCCGCGCGCGGTGAGATCGCCCGCAAGTGCGAGCTCATCGACGAGAACGAGTGGGCCTTCGTCTGGATCGTCGACGCACCCATGTTCGAGCCCGCCGCCGACGCCACCGCGAGTGGCGATGTGGCGCTCGGCCATTCGGCCTGGACCGCGGTGCACCACGCGTTCACCTCGCCCAAGCCCGATTCGCTCGCCACCTTCGACACCGATCCCGGTTCGGCGCTGGCCTATGCCTACGACATCGTCTGCAACGGCAATGAGATCGGCGGCGGGTCCATCCGTATCCATCGCCGCGATGTGCAGGAGCGGGTGTTCAAGGTGATGGGCATCAGCGAGGAGGAGGCGCAGGACAAGTTCGGCTTCCTGCTCGACGCCTTCTCCTACGGCGCGCCTCCGCACGGCGGCATCGCCTTCGGCTGGGACCGCATCACCGCGCTGCTGGCCGGTGTGGATTCCATTCGCGATGTCATCGCCTTCCCGAAGTCGGGCGGCGGCGTGGATCCGCTCACCGATGCGCCCACCCCGATCACGCCCGTGCAGCGCCGCGACGCCGGACTGGACGTGAAGCTGGACGCCGACGGTAACCCGGTGAAGGACAAGTAGTCTCGGTCCGAACACAAAGCACCGGCCGGTATCTCGATACTGGCCGGTGCTTTTCTGTCTGTCCCGCTAGTACTGTACGACCAGGCGACCGGTGAGCGTGCGATAGGCGTAGGTGATCGCGATGGCCGTGACCGGACCGGCGACCAGCAGGCCCAGACCGCACAGCAGCGCGCCGGCGAAGGTGATCACCAGCACGGCCAGGGCCAGCAGGATCACCTGCAGGGCATTCGAGATCACCAGCTGGGCACTGGATTTGATGGCGGTCAGCGGATCCATCTCCTGATCGATCACGAAATGCAGTGCGAACATGCACAGCACGCCGACGATCACCACCGGGAACACGCACAGCATCGAGGCGATCAGGCAGGCCACGAAGACGATGAGCGCCGTGATCAGCACACTGCCGGCATTGACGAATCCGAAGAAGCCCGAAAAATCCGGTGGGGTGCCATCGGTTTCGTAGAGCGCACCGCGGATCATCGCCGCCTGCAGCAGCCACATCACCAGGGCAGCCACGATGAACAGCAGCAGCACGCCCGTGAGCGATTGCACGTCAACGATATTCACCAGCAGGGTGACCACCAGCCAGGCGATCAATCCGACCAGCACCATGCCGATCCACGGAACCGGATTGGCGCGGAAGCGATCCCAGCCGTAGGAGATGGCGCGACCCACATTGAGACTGATCGGGGGATGCTCGTACGTCGAGGACTGCGGCTCCGAAGACTGCTGTCCGCCGGGTGGCACCGCACCGGGCGGCTGTCCGTAGCCGCTCGGGGGCTGGCCGTAATCGCCTTGCCGCGCACCCTGTTGCGGTGCGTAACCGCCCTGCTGGGGTCCGCCCTGGGGTGAGTAACCGCCCTGCTGGGGTCCGCCCTGGCCGGGTACGTAACCACCCTGTTGAGGTCCGCCCTGGCCGGGTACGTAACCGCCCTGCTGAGGTGAACCCTGCTGCGGCGCGTACCCGCCGGGCTGTGGTGCGTACCCGCCCTGCCGCGGTATCCCGCCGGACTGACCGTAGCCCGGCTGCGATACCGGCGCGCCCGACTGCGGGGGCAGCGGAGGCGGTGGTTCCACGGCTTCGCTGCCGTACTGCGCGGCGCCCGGCCCGCTGAATTGCGGGTATCCGGCGAGCCCGGGCAACTCGTGGCGACCGTGTCCCGGACCCTGTTCGGGCGCACCGGAATGCGGTGGCGGCTCGGGGTTTTGATGGGCTCCGGGCCGGGCCGTGTACTGCCCGCCGCCCTCCTCGCCCGGATTGTCGCCGGAGGGTGCGTTCGGTGCGGAGGGCGGCGTGCCGGTCATGGTCGCGAGCCTTTCACATTTCCCGGTTTACGGTGTGACACACAGCAGTTGAACATGAGACAACTCGACGGTCCTGGTTGTGTCAAGCAACCAGCGCCGTGTGGGCAAACCCGGTACCCAGACACGCCGGACGACGCGCGAAAGGTTGCGCAACCGCTCGCTGAAAGTGACCTGGTGCGAGTAACTTGGGAACCGATGACCGCACTATTGGCCGAACGCGCCGCCGAAGTCGTGTACGCGGCACAACAGTTGCTCACAAAGCGAATGGGTGCTGCGGTAAAGCTGAGCGATCCAATTGAACTCAGCGGCAGTGGTAGAACGACGGTGCTACGCGTGCGTGTAGCGGAGAACGCTTTCTCACTTCCGCGCACTCTCATAGTGAAGCAGGTACGCGGCAGCGCGCAGGAACGACGCACCGGGGGTATGGCGCCCGGTGTGGCCAGCATCGACTCCGCATTCTTGCGTGAGGCGGTTTCCTACCAATTCACCACGGCGCTCGGGCGCGACCACAGACCCGGGGCCTACCTACTCGGTTACAGCCTGCCCGATCGGCTGCTCATCCTCAGCGACCTCGGGGAGAACACCTCGCTCACGGCCGTACTGCAGGCCGGAGCCGAGCCGGCCGGGCGCAATTCGCTCATGGCATTCGCGCAGGCATTGGGTCGCATGCACGCTGCCACCGTCGGCCGCGAGGCCGATTTTGTCGCCCTGCTACGCCGCGTCGACGTGGTGCATCGGGTGGACGGCATTGCCCAGCAGGCCGAATCCTCGGTCTCCGATGTCCCCGTCATGCTGCAGCACGAGCTCGGCATAGAGGTCCCCGGCGAGATCGCCGAGCGCATCGTTCGTGGTAACCGCTTGTTCTCCGCCGGGCGCTATCGCGCCTTCAGCCCGTCCGATCTGTGCCCGGACAATGTCATCCTCAATGACGAGGGTGCGCGTTTCCTGGACTACGAGTGGGGTGGATTCCGTGATGCCACCCTCGACATCGCCTACGCCCTGGTCTCTTTCCCCGGCTGTCTCTGCGACTTCGAACTCTCCCGGGAACGTGCCCGGCAGATGGTCGAGGCCTGGCGCTCGGAAGTGGTCGCGGTCTGGCCGGCTCTCGCCGACGATGATGTGCTCGCCGAGCGCATTCTCGAGGCGCGGCTGATCTGGGTCTGGCTCTCCACCTACTGGTTCCTGCCCGCGGACCACACCCGCATCGCGGCGGCTCGTGAGCACGGACTGTCTATTCCGCGGTCGGCGGCGCTGATCAACCGCTGGGCCGCACTCGCCGAGGATGCCCGCTGCACGGGTGACGATTCGCTCGGTGATTTCGCCGAGCACGTCTCGGCGACGCTCGAGGAGCACTGGGAAGAATAGATTCGATTCGACGCGCGAGGCCGGGATCCCATGCGGATCCCGGCCTTGCTCGTTCCTGTCGTGGGCGGGCGGTACGGTCGCGTGGTGAGTGACGGGTTGTTCGAAGCGCCAGGGATGGAGGACGTGTCCGACGAGTTCGAGGCGTTGCCGCCGGCAGGCCGCGAGGGATTCGCGCCGCTGGCCGTGCGCATGCGCCCGAGAAATCTGGACGAGGTGGTGGGCCAGGAGCATCTGCTCGGCCCCGGCTCGCCGCTGCGCCGGCTCATCGAGGGTTCCGGTGCGGCTTCGGTGCTGCTCTACGGGCCGCCGGGGACCGGTAAGACAACACTCGCCTCGCTCATCTCGCAATCCACCGGCCGCCGCTTCGAGGCGCTCTCGGCGCTGTCCGCCGGAGTGAGGGAGGTGCGCGCGGTGATCGATCTCGCGCGCCGCCGGCTCACCGTGGGGGAGCAGACCGTGCTCTTCATCGATGAGGTGCACCGCTTTTCGAAGACCCAGCAGGACGCGCTGCTGGCCGCGGTCGAGAACCGCATTGTGCTGCTGGTCGGCGCGACCACCGAGAACCCGTCCTTCTCGGTGGTGTCCCCGCTGCTGTCCCGCTCGCTGGTACTGCAGCTGACGTCCTTGTCCGAGGATGATATTCGCACCGTGCTCACCCGTGCCATCGAGGATCCGCGCGGTCTCGCGGGCGAATACACGGTGACCGATGCCGCGCTCGATCACATCGTGCGCATTGCGGGCGGTGATGCGCGGCGCTCGCTCACGGCCCTGGAGGCGTCCGCCGAATCCTCGCTCGACGGCACCGTGGGCGTCGAGCTGGTCGAAGCCAGCGTCGACAAGGCGGCGGTCCGTTACGACCGCGCCGGTGACCAGCACTACGACGTCATCAGCGCCTTCATCAAATCCCTGCGCGGTTCCGATGTCGATGCCGCCCTGCACTACCTCGCCCGCATGATCAGCGCCGGCGAAGATCCGCGATTCATCGCCCGCCGCTTGATGATTCAGGCCAGTGAAGAGGTCGGCATGGCCGATCCGACCGCCCTGCAAACTGCCGTGGCAGCGGCCCAGGTCGTGCAACTTGTGGGTATGCCCGAGGCTCAGCTGGCCCTCGCCCACGCCACCATCCACATCGCGACCGCCCCCAAATCCGGTGCGGTCGTCAAGGGTATCGGCGCAGCCATGGCCGATATCCGCGCGGGCAAAGCCGGTGCGGTGCCGCCACATCTGCGCGACGGCCACTACCCGGGCGCCGCCGCCCTGGGCAGTGCCCAGGGCTACAAGTATCCGCATGATCACCCGGATGGTGTTCTCGCACAACAGTATCCGCCCGACGAACTGGTCGGCACGGACTACTACAACCCCACCGACCACGGCTACGAACGCGAAGTGGGCCCCCGCGTAACCAAACTCCGCCGCATAATCCGCAGTCGGTAGCAGAGTTCCTGCGTGTCGCGGTGCGAGTCGATCTGAAACGATGGCTACACGCCGCACTGGGGAAATACGGTGGTCCGTGTCGGTGAATCCACGGCCCCCAGTAGAGCGGAGGGATTCGGTGACAGCTATGGCGGATCGACCACAGATGCTTGTCGAGGATTTCGAAGAACTCGCGTGTCTAGCGAGTCGCGCCGGCGAGGGGATCAAGCTCGAATTCATCTACGGCAAGTTGGGGGCGAAGCCGGTGCCGGGCGGCGATCACGTCGAGATCATCCAGTGGTTGATCAGGCACTTCATCCTGAGCAGACCGGATCTGTCCATGTACCCGGGCACCGAACTGAAGGTGGAGGCATTTCGAGGTGGTCGTGCGATTCCCGATGGGATTCTCGCGCCCATCCGCTCCTTCACCGGTCAGCCGGTGTGGAAGAACGCCGACCCGGTACTGATGGTGGTGGAGTGACATCTTTCGATTCCGATACGGATCGACGCGATCGGGTGGAGAAGCCGCGTGCGTACGCCGAAACCGGCATCCCTGTCTATCTTTTCATCGACAGGGATGCCTGCGAGGTCTTCGTCTACAGCCGTCCAGTGCACGGTGTGTACTCCTCGATCAGCCGACTGCCGTTCGGTGAGCAGGTCGTTTTGCCGGCTCCCGTCGATTTCACGTTGGATACCGAGCCGTTGAAGGAATGGGTTCGCTGATCATGGGACCCGCGACCGGGTGGTCTCGATTCAGTCTGTGAGGAGGCCGTTTTCGCGGGCGATATGTCCGATTTCCTTCGGGGTGCCCGCCATGATGACGCGGACGTGTTCGGTGACGAGTTCGATGGGCCAGTTCCACCAGGCCGCGCGCAGGAGCAGGTCCACCTCGGCATAGTCGAAGCGCTGCTTGACCGGCTTGGCCGGGTTGCCACCGACGATGGTGTAGGGCGGCACATCGGTGGTGACGACCGAGCCGGTGGCGATGATCGCGCCGTCGCCGATGCGCACGCCGGGCATGATCAGCGTGTTGTAGCCGAACCACACGTCATTGCCGACCACGGTGTCGCCCTTGCTCGGGATCGACGTGATGATGTCCATGGTCTGTTCGGCCCAGGTGCCGCCGAAGATGGTGAACGGGAACGTGGACACGCCCGCGGTGGCGTGATTGGCGCCGGCCATGATGAAGCGGGTGCCGGTCGCCAGGGCGCAGAACTTGCCGATGATCAGCTTTTCGGGGCCGAAGGCGTAGAGGACGTTATTGGCCTCGAACTCCGTCGCCGCCACGGGATCGTCGAAGTAGCTGTAGTCGCCGACCTCGATCGTATCCGAGGTGATGTGCGGTTTCAGATAGACGGTCCGGTCCGTATGCGGCAGCGGGAACGGAGTTGATGGGTCTGGAATCACAATCACCATCGCGATGGTATCTATCGCCCGGTGGTCGGCGGAAACCCGCTGGACCGGGACCGGTAGGCTTGATATCTGTGCAGACCCACGAGATTCGCCGACGCTTCCTGGAGCATTTCGTCCGTGCCGGACACACCGAGGTTCCCAGTGCCTCGCTGATCCTGGCCGACCCCAACCTGCTGTTCGTCAATGCAGGCATGGTCCAGTTCGTCCCGTATTTCCTCGGTCAGCAGACGCCGCCCTGGGCGCGGGCGACCAGCGTGCAGAAGTGCGTGCGCACCGGCGATATCGAGAATGTCGGCGTCACCACCCGCCACAACACCTTCTTCCAGATGGCCGGCAATTTCAGCTTCGGCGACTACTTCAAGCGTGAGGCCATCGCCTTCGCCTGGTCGCTGCTGACCGACAGCGTCGAGGACGGCGGCTACGGCTTCGACCCCGAAAAGCTGTGGGCCACCGTCTACCTCGACGATGACGAGGCCGAGCAGATCTGGCTCGAGCTCGGTATGCCGTCCGAGCGCATCCAGCGCCGCGGTATGGCCGACAACTACTGGTCCATGGGCATCCCCGGCCCGTGCGGCCCGTGTTCGGAGATCTACTTCGATCGCGGCCCCGAGTTCGGTATCGAGGGCGGTCCGGAGGCCGACGAGGATCGCTACCTCGAAATCTGGAACCTCGTCTTCATGCAGAACGAGCGTGGTGAGGGCCGGAGCAAGGACGACTTCGAGATCCTGGGCCCGCTGCCCAAGCAGAACATCGACACCGGCATGGGCATCGAGCGTGTCGCGTTCCTGCTGCAGGGTGTCGACAATGTCTACGAGACCGACCTGCTGCGCCCGATCATCACCAGGGCCGAGGAGCTGACCGGCCGCAATTACGGTGTCGAGCACGCCGACGATGTGCGCTTCCGCGTTATCGCCGATCACGCCCGCACCGGCGCCATGCTCATTGCCGATGGCGTGAACCCGGGCAATGACGGCCGCGGCTATGTGCTGCGCCGGTTGCTGCGGCGTATCGTCCGCTCGGCCCGCCTGCTCGGCGCGGACCAGCCGGTCATGGGCGAGTTCATGAAGGTCGTCAGCGATCTCATGGCCCCGTCGTACCCGGAACTGGCCACTGATTTCAAGCGCATCGAGACCGTCGCAGTCGGTGAGGAGAGCGCGTTCCTGCGCACGCTCACCACCGGTTCCAAGCTGTTCGACGACGCCGTCGGCGAGGTGCAGGCCCAGGGCGGCAAGACGATCAGCGGCACCGAGGCGTTCCTGCTGCACGACACTTTCGGCTTCCCGATCGACCTGACCCTGGAAATGGCTTCCGAGGCCGGGCTTTCGGTGGACGAGGAGGGTTTCCGCTCGCTCATGGCCGAGCAGCGCAAGCTCGCCAAGGAGGACGCGCAGTCCCGTAAGCATGCGCACGCGGATCTGACGATCTACAAGGAGTTCGTCGATCGCGGCGCCACCGAGTTCACCGGTTTCGATGAACTGTCCACCGAGGCAACGGTTCTCGCGATCATCAAGGATGGCGTGCGGGTGCCGGTCGCGGAGATCGGGCAGGATGTCGAGGTCATTCTGAACCGCTCGCCGCTGTACGCCGAGTCCGGTGGCCAGATCGCCGATCGCGGCAGCCTGAGCTCCTCGCATGCGATGAAGGCGCGCATCAACGATGTGCAGAAGATCGCCAAGAAGGTGTGGGTGCACAAGACCACCCTCGAGGCCGGTCAGCTCGCCGAGGGCGATACCGTGCTCGCCGCCGTCGATCCGTCGTGGCGGCGCGGTGCGACCCAGGGTCACTCGGGCACGCATATGGTGCATGCCGCGCTGCGACAGGTGCTGGGCCCCAACGCCGTTCAGGCAGGTTCGCTCAACAAGCCGGGCTACCTGCGTTTCGACTTCAATTGGCAGGGTGCGCTTTCCGAAGGGCAGAAGGCCGATATCGAGGCCATCTCCAATGATGCCGTGGCCGACGATTTCACGGTGAACACCTTCGTCACCGATCTGCCGTCCGCCAAGAAGATGGGCGCCATGGCGCTGTTCGGCGAGAACTACGGCGACGAGGTGCGCGTGGTGGAGATCGGCGGGCCGTTCTCCATGGAGCTGTGCGGTGGCACCCATGTGCAGCACTCCTCGCAGATCGGGCCGATCACCCTGCTGGGTGAATCGTCGGTCGGTTCGGGTGTGCGCCGCGTGGAAGCCTTTGTGGGCCTGGACTCCTACAAGTACCTCGCCAAGGAGCGCGCGCTGCTGGCCGGTGTGGCGGCGTCGCTGAAGGTGCCCTCGGAAGAAGTCCCGGGGCGGGTCGAGCAGCTGGTGGAGCGCCTGAAGGTTGCCGAGAAGGAGCTCGAGCGCACCAAGGTCGCGGCCGTGCTGTCTCAGGCGGGCACCTTCGTGGAGCAGGCGCAGCGCATCGGCAAGGTGCTGCTGGTGGCCGCCGCCGCACCGAAGGGCGTCGGTGCCGGTGATCTGCGCACCCTGGTCGTGGACATCAAGGGCCGCTTCGGTTCCGAGCCCGCCATCGTGGTGCTGCTCGGCAATGACGAGGGCAAGGTGCCATTTGTGGTCGCGGTGACCAGGGCCGCGCAGGATCTCGGCATCAAGGCCGGCGATCTGGTCGCCGGCTTCGGGCCCAAGATCAATGGCCGCGGTGGCGGTAAGGCGGAGATGGCGCAGGGCGCGGGCTCGGATCCGTCCGGTATCGAGGCCGGATTGGCGGCCGTGCGGGCGCAGGTGGCCGAGCTCGCCGGCTGATGTCGCATTCCGAACCCTCGGACAGCCCGGGCGGCGACGCCCGGACCCCTGCCGAAAGCGCGGGGTATCCCGTGGACCGGCCCACCCTCGCGGACGATCCGGGACGCGGCCGGCGTATCAGCCTCGATGTCGGCACCGTCCGCATCGGTGTCGCCTCCAGTGACCCGGACGGTATTCTCGCCACCCCGGTGGAGACGGTGCCGAAGGCGAAAAAGGTCGCGCCAGGCACCCTCTCGCCCGATCTCGCGCGAATTGCCGAGATTGTGCGGGAGTACGAGGCCGTCGAAGTGATCGTCGGCCTGCCGCGCACCTTGCGCGGGGAGAGCGGCTCGTCGGCTAAGCTGGCGGCCACCTTCGCGGGGCGTTTGCGGACCCTGGTCGCGCCGATCCCGGTGCGACTTTCCGACGAACGTTTGACTACGGTGTCTGCTGCACGCGCGTTGCGGGACAGTGGAGTTCGCGCGCGCGGGCAGCGGCAGGTCATCGATCAGGCGGCCGCCGTGTCGATCCTGCAGGGTTGGTTGGACGAACGGAGTGCAGCATTGAAGCCGCGCGGTGATGGTGATCTTGCATGACCGACCGCTGGACGCGAGCCGAGGAACGCTACCGGCAGAGCGCTGAACACCGCTACCGTCGTGACGATCTGGAATGGTCGGAAGCCGACGATTACGAAGACGACACCACCGTCATCCCGCGCTACGAGGATGAGGACGAGGAGCCCCTGCTCGAGCCCGAGCCGCCGCGCCGCCCGGCGCCGCAGCGGCCCGATCGCGGACGTCCCGCGAAACCGCGCGGGTCCCGGGCATCGGCCGGGCGCAGTGGTGGCCGCGGCGGCGGGCGCTCGGGCGGGCAGCGCCCGAAGCGCTCCCGTGTCGCCTCCCGCAAGGCCGCCGAACGCAAGCGCCGCCGTCGTAATATGTGGGTCATCGGCGCGGTGCTGGCCGTATTGTTCGTCGGCGCAGCCGGTTTCGCGTCGTGGAAGTTCATGAACCGCTTCTCCCCGGCCGAGGACTTCGCCTCCGGTGCGCAGGGACCGCTGGCGGTGGTGCAGGTCAAGCCTGGCGATACCGCCACCCAGATCGCCGAAACCATGCACACCAAGGGTGTTGTCGCCAGTAGCGCCGCCTTCTACGAGGCGGCCGTGCGCAATGACAATATGAATGCGGTGCAGCCCGGCTACTACGCCATACCCGCGCACAGCAAGGCGTCGGAGGCCGTGGTCGCCCTGGTGACCCCCAGCTCCCGGGTCGGCAATGTGGTGATCTCCGAGGGCCGGCAGCTGCACGACTCCAGCGATGTGACCACCAATGCGCGCAAGGACGGCATCTACCGCAAGATCGCCGATGCCAGCTGTGTCGGTGCCGGCAGCACCGCCAAATGCGTGACCTACGACCAGCTCGAGGCCGCGGGCGCCAATACCGATCCGGCGGCGCTGGGTGTGCCCGCCTGGGCCCTGGACCGGGTGCGCGCGGTGCCCGATCGCTCGCGCCAGCTGGAGGGCCTGATCGCCGCGGGTACCTGGGATTTCGATCCCAGCGCCGCGCCCGACCAGATTCTCAAGCAGCTGGTGACCGCGAGCGCCGCCAGCTACGAATCGACCGGTCTGCTGCAGTCCAATGCCGCCAACGGTCTCTCGCCATACGACACGCTGATCGGCGCGTCGCTGGTGGAGCGGGAAGCCCTGCCGCAGGACATGTCCAAGGTCGCGCGCGTCATCCTGAACCGGCTCAAGGCCGAGCAGCCGCTGCAGTTCGACTCCACCGTCAACTACACGCTGCCGAGCACCGAGGTCGCCACCACCGACGCCGACCGCAATCGCAAGACGCCGTGGAATACGTACGCCATGTCGGGCCTGCCGGTCAGCCCCATCTCCGCGCCGTCGCTGGATGCCCTGCGCGCCATGGAGAATCCGACCCCCGGCACCTGGCTGTACTTCGTGACCGTCGATAAGCAGGGCACCACCCTGTTCACCGACAACTACAACGACCATCTGCGCAATATTGAAAAGGCCAGGCAGAGTGGAATTCTCGACAGTGGACGGTAATCGCCGGGTGGCCGTGCTGGGCAGCCCGATCGCGCATTCGCGCTCGCCGCAGCTGCATCTGGCGGCCTATCGCGCGCTGGGCCTGGACTGGACCTATGAGCGGGTCGAGTGCACCGCCGAAGAGCTGCCCGGCTTTGTCGACGGCCTCGGCCCGGAATGGGTCGGGCTGTCGGTGACCATGCCCGGCAAGGTCGCCGCCCTCGCCTACGCCGATGAGCGCACCGAGCGGGCCGAGCTCGTCGGGTCGGCGAATACGCTGGTGCGCACCGATACCGGGTGGCGCGCCGACTGCACCGATGTGGACGGGGTGCGCGGTGCGCTGGAAGGCGCGGGCGTCGAGGAGATTTCGAAGGCCGTGGTGCTCGGGGCGGGCGGCACCGCGCGCCCGGCGCTGCTGGCCCTGGCCGAACTGGGCGCGCATACGGTCACCATCGTCGCCCGTGATGCGGGCCGCGCGGCCGATACCCTGGAACTGGCGGAGCGCCTGGGCCTGTCGGCCGAAGTGATCGGATTCGATCCGGACAGCCTGGGTTTCGTGTGTTCGGATGTCGATGTCGTGGTGAGCACCGTCCCGGCGACCGCAGCCGCCGTCGTCGCGGACGCGGTGGCCCAGGCCCCGGTTGTCCTCGACGCCATCTACAACCCGTGGCCCACTCCGCTGGCGGAGGCGGTCACCCGCGCGGGGCACACCGTGATCAGTGGCCTCGACATGTTGCTGAATCAGGCTTACGACCAGGTTGAACAGTTCACGGGCAAGCCCGCTCCGCGCGCCGAAATGGCTGCGGCACTGCAGGACTGAGGCTAACCGGCCGGTTGCGGCTCGAACGCGCTGCGGAATGTGAAGGCGTGCGGCGTCGGCCCGTTCGCCTCGAGGTGTGTGAGGCGCGCCATGGCCTCCTCGACGGTCGGGGTGTGGCCGATCGGAACCCACCACAGCACGGTGACGGCCTTGCCGAGCGGGACGAACCATTCGCGGCGGCGGCGCAGGAATTCCATGTGCGCGCTGCGGTACACGTAGTCGAAGAGCGCCTGGCGCGACTCCCACATGCTGATATTGATGAGCATGTCCGGATCGGCCGTATAGGGGCGCAGCGAGGTCGCATTGTTCGACTCGCCGTCCACCAGGCGCCAGACGAAGCCGGGGGAGGCTTCGGCGACGGCATTGATCCGGTCCAGTTCGGCATAGAACTCCGTGACCTGCGGGTCGCCTTCGGGTGCGACGAGGCGCCCGGTATTGAGCTGAGCGAGATGCATATCTCTACTATAACTAGTCATTATTTGTTTTAGAAAGGCTTACGCAGCATCTGCCCGGCGCCGGATCCATCCGAGCCGTCCACCCGGCCTCGGTGGCCGGGCCCTCGAGCAGTGCGAGGTTCATGCCGCAGACCAGCGGCGGGAAGTCCACGGCCAGCCGGTGAAAAGGGCAGTTGCGCAGGCGAATCACCGCACCGCCGAGGTACGGCTCATAACCGCGCTCGCGCAGCGCCTCCATCAGGTCGCGACCCGCGACCGCCGGACCGTGCTGTGCGGCGGCCGCCGCGACGGCGTCCTCGAGTCCGGCATGTTCGATCACCTCGGCGAGAACCGTTGCGAGCGTGCGATAGTCGCGGGCGGGCAGGCTGATCGCGAACTCGGCATCCGCGCGGCGGTAGAACTTCGCCGGACGCCCCGAACCCGGGCCGGTCTTGCCCTCCGGTCGCCGGAACACCGCGTCGAGCAATCCGGCCTCGGCGAGTTTGTCGAGGTGGAAAGCGGCGAGCGGCCGCTTGATCTCGGCGGCGGCCGCAGCCTCGTCGCGGCTCACATCGTGGTCCGCGGCGGCGACATGCTCATAGAGCCGCCTGCGGATCGGATCCTGCAGCAGGGCGACGGCCTCGATGCTCGCGGAGCTTTCGTCAGTGCTCACCATGCCTTTTTGACTTCCTCTCACCGGTAAGGGTGGGATTCCGGCCTGCACGGCTTACGCCGCGCTTCCGGCGGGTTCCTGCTTCACAGCTGGTCGCTCGACCGAAGTCGAGTCTGACACCAACTCCACAGGCGTTGGCCTGTCCGCCTGCCCGGCGGCCAGAATGTTCTTCGCGGCGTTGAGATCTCGATCATGGGTTGCTCCGCATCGGCAGGTCCACGCACGGACGTGCAATGGTTTCTTCCCGTCGATCACTCCGCACACTGAGCACAGCTGAGACGATGGGAAGAACCGGTCGATCTTCCCGAAATGCCGTCCTCGGCGTGCGGCCTTCTCCTGCAACATGGTCGTGAACAGGCCCCATCCGGCATCGTGTACAGACTTCGCCAACCGTGTCCGAGCGAGACCCTTGACGCACAGATCCTCGACGTACACCGCTTGATTTTCGCGGATAATGATCGTGGACTGCTTGTGCGCCCAGTCCTTGCGGGTGTTGGACACCGTGGCGTGAGCTCTGGCGACCTTGACACGCGCTTTGTTGCGATTTTTGCTGCCTTTTTTCTTGCGGGACAGTGACTTCTGAAGCTTTCGCCACTTGTGTTCGGCGTGCCGCAGAAACTTCGGCGACTCGATCACCTTGCCGTTCGACAGGACCGCAAAGGCGCTCAATCCCAAGTCGATACCCACCTCGGACTCGACTGCCGGTAACAGCTGATCCTCGGTCTGCAATACGAATGACGCGAAATAACGGCCCGCTGCGTCCTTGATGACTGTCACCGACGAAGGCTCCGAGGGCAACTCGCGCGACCAGCGGACTGGCACTTCGCCGATCTTCGGCAACCGCAATTTCCGGCTCGCTGTGATCGTGAAGCGGGCGTTCCGGGTAAATCTGACCGTCTGTTGGTTGTCCTTGCGGGAACGGAACGTCGGTGGCGCGACCTTTGCGCCCTTGCGCTCGCCTGCGGCCGAGTTGAAGAAGTTGCGGTACGCCGTGTTCAAGTCCGCCAGTGCTTGCTGCAACACCACCGACGACACCTCGGCCAGCCATGCGCGTTCTGGAGTCTTCTTCGCTTCGGTCAGCCGCTGGCTCAGTTCCCTGTCTGACAGATACGGCAGGTTGTTTTCCCGTGCATCTCGTCGGGCACGCGGTGCGTCGTTGAAAACGACACGCGCGCAACCGAACGCTTTCGTCAACGCCTCCTGCTGACCCACGGTCGGGTAGAGGCGGAAGCTGTATCGAAGCTGCACCACCACAAACTACCGGCACCGGGTGTTCACGGTCGTGCATCTCGTCTGGATGGAGGAAGTTATGCGCGATGTGTGTGCGCCGACACGGGCTAGCCTGCGGGCGTTCCACCTCTGCCGTTGAAGTGCGGGAGCATAAGCCACCTTCCGGAGGCGGCGTGTCGGGTGGTGTCGCGGTGCCCGTCGGGGCCGTGTCGGAACGAACGGGATACAGTTCTAGAACGAGTTTCAGTTCGAACGAGCCGGTTCGCAGGTTAAGGTGATCATCATGAATGCGTGGGTGTTGCGCGCCGTTGTACTGGGAGCGCTGACCGTTGTGCTGCGTACCCTGCTCGGCTTCGCGATGGTGTACTGGCCGACCAATGGTGCGTGGATGCGAATGTTGTGCCTGTTGGTCATGGTGGTCGCGGTGGTCGCCTGGGGCGTTCTCGACGGGCGCGCCGATCGGCGGAAGAACGTCGAACCGGAGGACGGCGCGGATCTCACCATGCGCTGGCTGAAGGCGGGCCTGGCCGGTGGACTGGGCAGCGGCCTCGTCGCCTGGATCCTGGGCTTCGTGCCGAAGTTCGATCTCGGTTCCAACGGGCTGCTCTTCGAGATGACCTCGGGCGCGTCCTTCATCATCCTGCTGATCTTCATCCCGGCCATGATCGGTGTGGCCATCGGCCGCTACCTGGTCGGCCGTGAGCACAAGAAGAGCTCGGGCACGCCGGACGACTCCGTCTCCCTGAACAAGGAGCCGGCGAGCGTCTGACCCGCCCGGACATCATGCAGAACGCCCGCAGTCGATATCGACTGCGGGCGTTGCTGTGCGAAATCCGTTGTGAGCGGACGCCTTCGCGCTGACTACAGCAGGATCGCGCCGCCGGTGCTGCCCTCGCGGGCGACCGCCGAGTAGGCGGCGGCCAGCAGCGACGGGTCGGGGCCTTCCAGGCGGCCCGGCTTGGCCAGACCGTCCAGGACCACGAAGCGCAGTACGCCGGAGCGGGTCTTCTTATCGGTCTGCATGGTGTCCAGCAGCTGGGGGAGCGCGTCGGCGTCGTAGCTGGTGGGCAGGCCGACGCTGGCCAGCACGCTGCGGTGGCGTTCGGCGGTGGCATCGTCGAGACGACCCGCGAGGCGGCCGAGTTCGGCGGCGAAGACCAGGCCGACCGAGACGGCCGCGCCGTGACGCCAGCGGTAGCGCTCGCGGCGCTCGATGGCGTGGCCGAGGGTGTGGCCGTAGTTGAGGATTTCGCGCAGATCCGATTCCTTGAGGTCGGCGGCGACCACATCGGCCTTGACCTGCACGGCGCGGCGGATGAGTTCGGGCAGCACCTCGCCGGTCGGATCGAGCGCGGCCTGCGGATCGCGTTCGATCAGCTCCAGAATGACCGGGTCGGCGATGAAACCGGCCTTGATGATCTCGGCCATGCCCGCCACGATCTCATTGCGCGGCACCGTTTCCAGCGTCGCGAGGTCGACCAGTACCGCGGCCGGCTCGTGGAAGGAACCGACCAGGTTCTTGCCCGCCTCGGTATTGATACCGGTCTTACCGCCGACGGCCGCATCCACCATGGCCAGCAGGGTGGTCGGCACGTGCACGATATTCACACCGCGCATCCAGGTGGCGGCGACGAAGCCGGACAGGTCGGTCGCCGCGCCGCCGCCGAGGCTGATGATCACATCCTTGCGGGTGAGACCGATGCGGCCGAGTACCTCCCAGCAGAAGCCCGCGACGGCCAGATCCTTACCGTCCTCGGCATCCGGAATCTCGATGCGGTGCGCGTCGATACCCTTGTCCGCCAGCGCCTTCCGCACCACCTCCGCGGTCTCGGCCAGCGGCGGCTGATGGAAGATCGCGACGGTGCGCACGGCGGAACTGCGGGTCACCTCGTCTACCAGGTCGCCCAGCAGACCACGCCCGATAATCACCGGGTACGGGTCGGCGGTGCGGACCTCGATGCGGGTCGGCTCGCTCATAGGGGCTGCTCCGATTCTTCTCGTGCGGATTGTTCTTGTCCGTATTCGGGTCCGGTCCGAGCGCGCGCCCGCGCCCGGCGGGCCCGAGCCCGCCGCGACCGCCCGGCCCCCGGCGCACTCTGCGTCCCCGAATCCTGTTGTTCAGCAGCCGAATTCGCAATAGCGCCCCCGGTCGTGGCTTGCGTTCCTTCCGCCGCTGCGCTTCGGGCTGCGGATCGCCGATTGGCGGCAGCCCTGCGACGACCGCCACGCGTCGAGGCCCGTGGGGAAGCGTCGGAGTCGGTTGGCTGGGCTGCTGCGGGGTTGGCATCCGAGCCCGCGGAACCTCTTGTGGCGGAGCCGGAATCCGGCCGCGGTTCGCCCGCTCCCGAGGCGCCGCCCTTCGCGATCGCTGCGGCGCTGCTGCCGTCCGTGGCATCGGCCGTCGTGGCGCCGGTGGCGGGACCCGCCGGGCGGCGGCTGCGGCGGCGAGACCGGCGGCTGCGGCGGGCGGGTTTGGCCGTGGCGTCGTCGGGACCGGTCTCGGAGTCCGGGTCGGCGGGGGTCGACTGTGCGGAGGTGGCCGGAATTGCCTCGGGTGCTGCGGCACTGGGTTGGGTGGGGGCTGCGCTGTCGGCGCGGCTGCGGCCGCGGCGTCGGCGGCGGCGCGAGCGGGAACGGCTGGAGTCGTTCGGTTCCAGGGGGACGGGCGGCAGGTCGGGGGTCGTATCCTCTTGCGGCAGAGTCGATTCCAGGCCGAGCTTGCCGAGGATCATTTTGACCACGCGGCCGGGGCTGCGGCCGTCGGTGCGCACGCGCACGCTCGCCACCTCGCGGTAGAGCGGGCGGCGGATCTTCATCAGCTCGCGGTATTTGGCGCCCGGATCGGCGCCGTTGAGCAGCGGGCGGTTGGTGCTGGCCCCGGTGCGCCGAAGTCCTTCGCCCACACTGATTTCCAGGTACACCACGGTGCGGCCGCGGAGTAGTTCCCGGGTGGTGGCCGAGAGCACCGAGCCGCCGCCGAGGGAGATGATGCCGTGTCCGGCCAGGACGGCGTCGCGCACCACCTGTTCCTCGATGCGCCGGAACTCCGGTTCCCCGTCCTCGGCGAAGATTTCGGGAATGGTGCGCCCGGTCTGCTCCTCGATCCCGGCATCGGTGTCGTAGAGGTCCACGCCGAGTTCGCGTGCGAGTTTGCGGCCGATCGTCGACTTACCCGCACCGGGCGGACCGATCAGCACCACACTCGGCGGCTGCTGATCGGTTTCGCCGGTCACTGTGGCGCGTTGCCCGAGGGAACGTGCGGGCGCGCGTTGATTCGCTTCAAGTAGCCGTTGATGTTGTCGACGGTTTCCGGCAGCGAGTCGCCGCCGAACTTCTCCAGCACCGCCTGGGCCACCACCAGGGCGACCATGGCCTCGGCGACCACACCGGCCGCCGGCACCGCGCACACATCGGAGCGCTGGTGAATGGCGACAGCCTCGTCACCGGTGGACATATCGACCGTCGAGAGTGCGCGCGGCACGGTGGAAATGGGCTTCATGGCGGCGCGCACCCGCAGCGGCTCGCCATTGGTCATACCACCCTCGAGCCCGCCCGCGCGGTTGGTGGAGCGCAGCACACCGTCGGGGCCGGGCTTCATCTCGTCGTGCGCCTGGCTGCCGCGGCGGCGCGCGGTCTCGAAACCGTCACCCACCTCGACACCCTTGATGGCCTGAATCCCCATGAGCGCGCCCGCGAGTCGCGAATCCAGGCGCGCCTCACCGCTGGTGAACGAACCCAGTCCGACAGGCAGCCCCTCGATCACGACCTCGACCACACCACCGAGGGTGTCGCCGTCCTTCTTGGCGGCCTCGATCTCGACGATCATGGCGGCCTCGGCCGCTTTGTCGAACGCCCGCACCGGGCTCTCGTCGATGGCGTCCAGATCCGCGGCGGTCGGCACGAAGCCGGTGGTATCGGCCGCGGTGCCGATGGACACCACGTGCGAGATCACCTCGACCCCGAGCGCCTGCCGCAGGAAGTTCTTGGCCACGGTCCCGGCCGCGACGCGCGCGGCGGTCTCGCGGGCGCTGGCGCGCTCGAGCACATTGCGGGCGTCGTCGAAGCCGTACTTGAGCATGCCCGAGTAATCGGCGTGCCCGGGCCTGGGACGGGTGAGCGGCGCATTGCGCGCCAGCTCGGCGAGCTCGGCCTCGTCCACCGGATCGGCGGACATGACCTGGGTCCACTTGGGCCATTCGGAATTGGCGACCTCGATGGCGACCGGCCCGCCCATGGTGCGGCCGTGGCGCACGCCGCCGACCAGGGTGACCACATCGGCCTCGAACTTCATCCGGGCGCCACGGCCGTAGCCCAGACGCCGGCGGGCCAGCTGTGCGCCGACATCGGCAGAACTCACCTCGACACCGGCCACCATCCCCTCGAGGATGGTGACAAGAGCAGGGCCATGGGATTCTCCGGCAGTTATCCAGCGCAACACGAGTTACATCTTTCCACGTGAATACGGTTACCCGGACACGCGGTCCGGCGTGACCCGGGTCATGGTGCGGCAAACAGGGCGGTCACGCCGTGGCCGACCGTGCGGTCACGGCGTGGCAAGGAGCGCAAGCACACTGGCGGCGCACATGGCGGGACCGTGTGCGACGGTACCGATCGGCGGGTCGGGGCCCGCCGAATCCCGGGGTCGTACCGCCTGCGCGAGCAGCAAGCCGACCCCGGCCAGCGCGGTGATCGCGGGTGCGGCCAGCGCCGCCCACACCCAGGCGTGCGCGCCGCCCAGTGCGGTCGCCGCCCCGAGCCCGAGTGCGAGTTTCACATCACCGGCCCCGAGTGCGGCCGGGGCACACAGATGTACGAGTAGATAGGGCACGGCGAGCAAGAGCGCACCGAGCGCCACGGCTGCCGGACGACCGATAGCCGAGCCGTAGCAGAGCACGGCGACCGCACCGGGCAGCGTCAGCGAATTCGGCAGTCGCCGCACGCGCAGATCGATACAGCTGAGCGCCGCGCACCAGGCGGCGAGGACGAGCAGTGGCAGCAATCGCATAGATCGAGCCTGCCGCCCCGGACGCCGCCGTGGGCGGCGCAATCACGAATTGTGGAGAACCACTTGGCATGTGAACAACCAGGCTTTCGCCCAATTCGGGCATCTACGTGTTGGGTGTCGGTGTTGCGGCGTGTCGGCGGTAGCTTGGACGCATGTCTGCTGACCACGATCCGGGCGGGCGGCCCGATTACGCGGCGCGCCGGGCCAACCTGCGGAACCTGCTGGTCGAAAACCGCGTCGACGCGCTATTGGTCACGGACCTGATCAATATTCGCTATCTGACCGGTTTCACCGGATCGAATGCCGCACTGCTGGTGGATTCCTGGGACAGCTCCGAGGACCGCACCGTCATCTGCACCGACGGCCGCTACATCACTCAGGTCGGCGAGCAGGTCCCCGATCTGCGGGCCGAGATCAACCGGGCCAGTGCGCGCCGCGTGGTGCAGATCGCGGGGGAGTGGCAGACCGGCAGAGTCGGTTTCGAGAGTCACGTGCTCACCGTCGAACAGCATCGCGGCTTCGAGGGCCTGGTCACCGGACTCGAACTGGTCGCGGTCTCGGGCCTGGTGGAGCAGCTGCGCATGGTGAAGGACGCGCATGAGGTCGCCCTCCTCGCCGCCGCCTGCGCCGCCGCGGATACGGCCCTGGCCACCCTGCTCGAGCGCGGTGGGCTGCGCCCCGGTCGCACCGAACGCCAGGTCGCGCGCGAGCTGGAGTGGCTGATGTTCGAGCACGGCGCCGATGCCATCGCCTTCGAGACGATCGTGGCCACCGGCGCGAATTCGGCCGTCCCGCACCATCGTCCGACCGAAGCGGTGCTGGCCACGGGTGATTTCGTGAAGCTGGACTTCGGCGCGATGCTCGGCGGCTATCACTCGGATATGACGCGCACCTACGTCCTGGGTCAGCCCTCGGACTGGCAGCGCGAGATCTACGACCTGGTCAGCGCGGCGCAGCAGGCGGGCCGCGAGGCCCTGGCCCCCGGCGTCTCGACCCGCGCGGTCGACGCTGCCGCCCGCTCCGTCATCGAGGCGGCGGGCTACGGCGAACTCTTTGTGCACGGCCTCGGACACGGTGTCGGCCTGCAGATCCATGAAGCGCCCGGAATCGCCAAAACGGGCACGGGTACACTTCTCGATGGCGTGGCGGTGACCGTCGAGCCAGGTGTGTATTTCCCCGGCCGCGGCGGAGTCCGGATCGAGGATACGCTCGTGGTTCGCCAAGGGGGCCCGGAGCTGCTCACCCGCACCAGCAAAGACCTGACCGTCGTCGAATGACGCCGGTCTGCCAGCGCGGCGAGCCGCGAATGGAACTAGAACAGGAGATCCGAGGACAGTGGCGGATACCAGCGACTTCAAGAACGGCCTCGTGCTGAAGATCGACAACAATCTGCAGCAGATTGTCGAGTTCCAGCATGTCAAGCCGGGTAAGGGTCCCGCCTTCGTGCGTACCAAGCTGAAGAACGTGGTCTCGGGCAAGGTGGTCGACAAGACCTTCAACGCCGGTGTGAAGGTGGAGACCGCGACGGTCGATCGTCGCGATATGACCTACCTGTACCACGATGGCTCGGACTTCATCTTCATGGATGGCGAGACGTACGACCAGATTCACCTGCAGGAGGGCACTCTCGGCAAGAACGCGGGCTTCCTGCTGGAGAACATGCAGGTCCAGATCGCGATGCACGAGGGTGAGGCACTCTTCGTCGAGCTCCCCGTCGCCATCGATGTCGTGGTCACCCACACCGAGCCGGGTCTGCAGGGCGACCGCTCCAGCGCGGGCACCAAGCCCGCCACCGTGGAGACCGGTGCGGAAATCCAGGTGCCGCTGTTCATCAATCAGGGTGACAAGCTGCGCGTCGATACCCGTGACGGCTCCTACATCAGCCGCGTCAACTCCTGACGCGCGGATACTGGTGACCGTGGCCAATCAGCCCCAGGACAAGAAGTCCGCGAGTTTCAAGAAGCTGGGTGCGCGACACAAGGCGCGCCGACGTGCGGTCGATCTGCTCTTCGAGGCAGAAGCCCGTGACATCGACCCTGCGGAACTGCTGTCCGAACGCGTCTCGCTCTCCGTGCGGGACGATTCGGTGGCCCCGGTGAACCCCTACACCCGTGTGCTGGTCGAAGGCGTTGCCGACGATCTGGACCGGGTGGACGGCACCATCGAGTCCTACCTGCAGGATTGGGCCCTGTCCCGGCTGCCCGCCGTGGATCGTGCCATTCTGCGGGTGGCGGTGTGGGAGTTGTTCCACGCCAATGACGTTCCGCCCGTGGTGGCGGTGGATGAAGCGGTGGAGCTGGCCAAGGAGCTCTCCACCGACGATTCGCCCTCGTTCATCAACGGTGTGCTCGGTCAGGTGGTGCAGGTCGCGCCGCAGGTCCGGGCCGCGGCGGCCGCAACCCGCGCCCCGCACCGCACCGACGACGAACAGAATTAATTAGGGAGAGGCGCAGGGTGCGCAAGTACTTGGTGCTGGCAATGCGCACCCCGCGCTTCGATCCGGCTGTGGCACAGCCTCATCGGGAGTGGCTCGACGGCGTCCGCTCGCGCGGGCAATTGGTCGAGACGGGCAAGTTCACCGATAACAGCGGTGGCGCCTATGTCGTCCTGGCCGAAAACCTCGATGCCGCCCGGGATCTGGTCTGCACCGATCCCATTCACACCAGCGGCGCATCGGAACTCACCGTGTACGAGTGGGAAATCACCGGCTGAGTGCCGGTTTTCGAGCTCTCCGGCTAGCGCGCCGGCGCGGCATCCAGCTCGACCGGTCGGTGGGCGATGCCAGCCCGGCTGGTGAGACCCAGTTTGCGCAGGATGCGACTGAGGTGGTCCTCGACGGTGCGCGGGCTCGGATACAGCTGCGCGGCGATCTCCTTGTTGGTACGACCGCAGGCCGCGAGATCGGCGACTTCACGTTCCCGCTCGGTCAGTTCCCCTGCCCCGCTGACGGTCTGATGCCCCGCCAGGCGTCGTTGCACGGCTGTCGCTTCGACGAGCAATTCGAATGCACCCGCCGCGGTGAAATCCGCACGCGCGGCGGCGATCGCGGCGGTGGCGCGGGTGAAGTCGGTGCGACGCCGAGTCGCCGCCGCAGCAGCCGGGCCAGTTCGCGGGCGTCGGCACCGCTCGGATCACGATCCAGCGCCGCCGTATCGGCGTCGGGGAATTGGTCGAGGATGTCGCGGATCAGCTGCAGCGGTGTCGATTCCTCGAATTCGGTGGCGGGCACCGATACCACCTGGACCGCACGCGCGCCGACCTGTTTCGGCAACTCTCCGAGCAGCCGGGACTTCCCGATGCCCGCTGGACCTTCGACGAGGAATACCCAGGGCCCGTCGGCGGCGCTGTAGACCGCGTCCAAGCTGGTGAGCTCGTGGGCGCGTCCGACGAATGCCTTGATGGCGCGCTCCTCCCGGTCGGTCGGTCCCTTGGCAGCCCAACTTGCGTGGGGTGCAGTCACGGGTCCGGGCCGAATCCGTGGTTTCCCGGATGCTCGCGCGGCGCCGACCGGGTTGGGCGGGCCAGGCAAATCCGGACAAAAGTGTTTAAAGGGATGTGACATCGACGTATTCGACGGCGCCGCGGACTACACCTCCTACGAGGAGACGCTCAACGCGACCACCACCGCATTCCTGTGCCTGGCGCCGAACTTCAAGCAGGCCAGTTGCTATCACGACGCCCCGATGACCGGCTACCAGTACGCCGATGGTGCCTCGAGCGACGCCGGCTTCCGGGTGCTGCAGCGTATCGACGGGCAAGCGGACGAGAACCTGTGCAGCGCGGATGCGGACAATGTGATCACCCTGTCCGATCCGCAGGCGACCTTCTGCCTCGGCGAGCCCCAGGGCTGAGCGCATTTCGCGGTGGCCGGTCGCGAGCAACTCGTGCTCGGACCGGCCCACGCGATCGGCGAGGTCAGTGGACGGGCTGGGCCACCCAGCTCGCGGTGACCATCTGGACTGCGGAACCATCCAGGTCGGCGAGCTTGGTGGAGCTGAATCCGCGGGCCCAGGAGGAGGTTTGGACCCGGAAGGGCGGCTCCTCCGCCGTGAGCGCCTCGATGATCGACGCGGCTGCGCCCTCCGAGGTCTGGGCATTGCGGAACGCGCCCTGGGTGCGTTCGATATAGGACTTCAGGGCGGGGGCGTAGGGACCGGCGGCGGCGAGCAGTCCGGCGATGTCGATCTGCTGGCTGGCCACGAATTCGCTTGCCACCGCGCCGGGTTCGACCACCGTGACGTGCACGCCGACGGTGGCGGCGACCGGTGCGAGCGATTCCATGAAGCCCTCGACCGCGAATTTGGCCGCGCAGTACGCCTCGTTGAAAGGCTGGCCGATCACGCCGCCGACGCTGGTGACGGTGATGAGCCGCCCGCCCGAGGCGCGCAGATGCGGCATGGCGGCATGGGTGACCGCGACAACGCCGAAGTAGTTGACCTCCATGACATTTCGCACCGGATCCAGCCCGGTCTGCTCGATGGTGCCGACGTATCCCGCCCCCGCGTTGTTGATCACGGCATCGAGCCGGCCGTAATCGGCGACAACCTGCTGCACGCAGTGCGCGATCGAGGCGGGATCGGTGACGTCCAAGGCCTCCACGCGGATGAGCCCGGCGACGCCGGCCTCGTTCGCGGCGTCCATCAGCGCGCCCGCTCTGCCGACATCTCGCATGGTGGCAATGGTCTGCCAGCCCGCCCGCGCCGAGGCCACCGCGGCGGCCAGGCCGATACCGGAGGAGGTGCCGGTGATCAGAACGGTGTTCGAGGAGCTCATGGAGCCTCGCTTCCGGGCTTGTCATTCACCACATCGCTGTCGATTACCGACTCTATCCGCCCGGCCGTTTCCTGCCTGGATTCTCCCGTTTTGCGTTGTCCAGGTCGGTACGGCGAGCGGGGAGTGCGGTGGAGGCCGCTGCTCGTCGCCCGCCGCGGTTTCGACGGGGCGTAGGCGGGGCTATTGCCCGGGGCGTAGGACGATGGTGCCCTTGGCTGCTCGATCTTCCAGGAGTTGATGGGCCTGCGCCGCCTGTGCCAGCGGAAGCACCCGATCGACCAGCGGGGTGAGCGAGCCGTCGGCGGCGCGGTCCAGTGCGGCACCGCGCGATCCCGCGACCCAGGCCAGCCAATCCGGCCCGGAGCATCCGACCAGGGTCAGTCCGCGCATGATCAAATCCATGGACGTCACCTGGGCGGGCGCACCGGAGAGGAAGCCGTAGCTGAGCATCCGGCCGCGCAGCGGGGTCATGAGATCCAATAGGGCGAGTGCGGATTCGCCGCCGATGGAGTCGAAGACGACGTCGATCGTTGCGCCGCCGAGAGTTTCGCGCAGTCGCTGCGGCCAGTCCGGATCGAGGTGGTCGATCACCACGTCGGCGCCGAATTTCCTCGCCTGCTCGGCTTTTTCCGGCCCGCCCGCGGTGGCGATGACCCGTGCCGCGCCGTATTCCTTGGCCAGCTGCGTGAGATAGCCGCCGATTCCCGTTGCGGCCGCCTCGATCAGCACTGTCTCGGTGCCGGTCAGCTTGGCGGTCTCCAGCAGCGGAATTGTCACCGATCCGCTCATAGAGAGCGCGGCAGCGTCGACGGACGATACGGCGTCCGGAATCGGGACCGCGGATTCCGCAGGTGCGCAGACGAATTCGGCGTAAGTGCCGAAGGCGTTGCTGGCCACCATGACCCGCTGCCCGACCAATCCCGCATCCGCCCCCGCGCCCACCTCGACGACCACGCCGACCGCCTGCGTACCGAAAACGAACGGCTTCTCCAGCGGGATCGGAAAGGCCCCCGACCGCAGCATGATCTCCGGGTACAGCACCGGAATCGCCTCGCTGCGAATGAGCACCTCGCCCGCCTGCGGATGCGGTGCGGGCACCTCCTCCGGCACCAGGACATCGGGCCCGCCGGTCGCGGTCAATAGGATTGCTTGCATTGAAATACCTCATAACTTGACTTACGGTCCACTTATGCCTCACGACAATATGGACCGCCGGTCAACTTGTCAACGAAAGTCGAGGAAATGCCTGCTGAGCAGCCGCGAGAACGTGCCGACGCCGCCCGCAATCGCCTTGCGATCCTGGCCGCCACCCGCACGCTGCTGGCCGATCACGGCGCCGATGCCATCACCATGGACAAGGTTGCCGCCGCGGCCGGCGTGGGCAAGGGCACCATCTTCCACCGCTTCGGCAGCCGCTCCGGCCTCCTCTACGCCCTGGTGGCCGAACCCGCCGAAACCCTCATGGCCGCCATATCCGAAGGCCCGCCCCCGCTGGGCCCCGGAGCCCCCGCGCCGGCCCGGCTCCTGGCCTTCTTCGACGCCATGACCGTCATGATGGCCGACAATGTAGAACTCATGTCCGCGTACACCAGCGCATCCATCCCCCCGCACCCCCGCACCGCCGAATTCCATGGCACCTGGGACCGTCACATCACCGAACTGCTCCACGAAGTCCGCCCCGACCTGGACGCCGAAGCGGCCGGCCGCCTGCTCTTCAGTTCGGTAGGTTCCGAAGCGGCCCGTGCTATGGCCCGCGCGGGCGAAACCGGCCGCCTCCGCAGCGCAATCCGCACCCTCGTCGAATCGGTACTCCGCCAACCCCTCGAATAGCCGCCGACCAGGAGGCTTCGCCGAATGACGCAACCAACTCTCGGTCGGCGCTTATTCGGTTGCGGGAGAGGGAATCCGGGCACCGATCGGGCTGGACGGTCACGGGTCTCGCTGCTGTTTCGGGAGAGGTGGGTTGACCTTGACGCTACGTCAGGGTTGGAGGGTTGTCGTATGACGAACAACAGCGCTTCTTCTGCGCGGCTTGCGCCGCCGATCGGGGGATTTCACGACGTCGATGGTCGGCGGGTTTTGTGCATCGGCTGGGTAGTGGGGGACCGGCGGTGGTGTTCCTGCCGGGGGCCAGTGCGGTCGGGTTGGATTATTTCGTTGTCCAGCAGCAGGTTTCGCGGTTCACGACTGCTGTGGTGTACGACCGTGGCGGCTCGGGTTACAGCGATCCGCTCCCGCTGCCGTGTACCGCTGCTGCGGTCGCTACGGAGCTGCACGAGTTGCTGCGCGTTCAGAACATCGCTGCGCCATACGTTCTCGCTGCCCATTCGCTCGGAGGGTTCTTCGCGCATCGGTTCGCGCGGCTGTCCCGCGGGATGTGGCTGGGTTGGTCTGGTTGGACGCCCTGCATCTCACGGCGTATCGAGCCGAGCGCTCCTCCGACACAATTTCAGAAACTTAACTATTGAGCAATGGAGAGACTTTGGAACGCTAGGCTGCGACGGTGACCGAGAGTGACCCGACAGCAGCCGCGCCCACCGGCTCGACGGCGCCGCGCGGTGCGCTGGAAGCCGAGATCGGCGCCGACATTCGCGCACTGAGCGCCATTTCGGACCAACTCGGCCATGTGTTCGCTCGGGAGAACAACCTGCGCCCCAATGATTTCCGTGCCCTGATGCACATCTCCACAGCGGAGAACGCCGACCGTCCGCTGACGCCGGGGCAGCTGGGCAAGCTGATGGGAATGTCGTCCGCCGCGGTCACCTACCTGGTGGAACGTCTCATAGAATCCGGCCACCTCCGGCGCGGTTCCGATGCCACCGACCGGCGCCGGGTCATCCTGTACCGCGACGCGTCCGGCCGCGAAGCGGCCGAAGACTTCTTCACCCCGGTAGGCGAGCAGGCGCGCGCGGCCATGAGCGATTTTCCCGAACAGGACCTGCTGGCCACACACCGCGTCCTGACAGCGGTCATCCGCGCTTTGCGCGATCACCACAGCACGCTGACCGATCCGACCTGAGGGCGGGCGCTATCACGGGACGGGAGTACCGCGGTCCGGCAATCGCAGGTCAGGTGTGTCCGGGAGTGCTTGCTACCGCGCGGCGAATGCCCAGACGGCTGCCGGTCTGCCGGTTGCCTTCACTCGAACGCGCTCGCCGGTGCGGGTCAAACCCGGGAGGGCCGCGAGGGTGCGGTTGAGGTTGCCGGGGTCGGGGCGGGTGCCCTCGAGCGCGGCGGTGAGTTCGACCGCGCGGGTGGCGGGGAACTGCTCGCCGACGAGTGGGCGGGTGAATTCGAGGTGCTTCCACAGCATTTCGGCGAAGATCCCGCGCGCGGTGTCGACGATCCGATTGTGATCGAAGGCCAGTGCCGGAATGCGTTCGAACGGAAGCCATTCGGAAGTGTCGGAGTCGTGGTCGGCGATGACCGACCACATGGCGATCGACAGCGTCGGCCCGCGCGGATCGCGATTGGGCTCGTCGAAGGTGGCGAGCTGGCCCACCGCCAGGATGGCCTGTTCGGGGACGCCGAGTTTGGTGTGCACGGCGCGGCGAGCGGCGGCCTCGAGCCGTTCGCCGCGGTGGAGCAGGACGCCGGGCAGGGCGAGGGCGCCGGCGAACGGCTCCCACTCCCGGGGTGCGATACCCACGGTGACGGTCGCGTCGTCGCGGCCGTAGCGCAGGGCGATCACATCGATGGATACTGCGGATTGTTGCTCCACAAGTGGTCAATCATGCCGTAGCCGGGGGAGCGATCGGGTGATCGGCCCGGCGCGGGCTGCGTGCCCGGCCCGGCGCGGGCTGCGTGACCTGCCCGGATCGGGCGCGGCGGTCGGCGCGATCGGGCCCGTGGGCGGTCAGCACCACGGGCACGCCCAGTTCGGCTTCGAGGTAGCCGGGCACGTCGGCGGGCAGGTCCGCGAGCACCGGTGTCGCACCGTTCAGCAGGTCCGTCAGCCGTTGCTGGTGGTCGAGGTCCTGCCACGTGCCGCAGTCGAGCCGGTCGACATGGCCGTCGGCGGTGAGATATCCGGTGGCGGTGCGGATATCGCCGACCGCGTCCACATGGTTCACGACGAGTCCGTCGATGCCACCGCAGGCATCGACCGCGTAGCGCAGCAGGATCGGATCCAGGTGCCCGGTGCGAAATTCGCCCTGATAGGTGCCGGTCCCATTGTGCCGCTCGGGAATTCGCAGCTCCGCAGCCTCGGTCGGGAACGGTCCCGCCCCGTGCCGGGTGAAGTAGCCGCGGGTGATGCCCAGGACGTACCCGGGCGCATCGATCCGAGCCAGCATGGCCCGCGCATGCCGAGGTTCCACCGTGGACCAGGTGGTGTACGGGTGCAGCCCCCGCCATTCGTCGAGCAGCGCCCCCTGCGCGCCCTCGAACACCAGCCGCCCGCTCTCGGCGAAGACGGCCAGCTGATCGCCGGGCAGAATCGCCACGGCCCGAGCGAATTCGGTGTACACGTCGACGAGATCATCGATCGAGTCGTAGCGGTGCCCACTGCCCGCCAAGAGCGGCCGATAGTGCTCCTCCAGTGCGATCAGCTTGCGCCGCAGCACATCCGGCCGCCGGCAATCACCCACCCGCGGCGCGTCGTGCGCGAGCGCGTAGCTCGCCGTTTCCCCGATGCCGATACCGCACGAACCGTGCCGGGACGCACCCCGCGCATCCTCCCGGCAACGGTTGGCGGCCCCGTGGATCGGAGTGGTGAGCAGCGCCCGCTCGTCCACGGACATCAGCGAGAGCGGATCGGGGATGCCGAGCAGCGCCAGCGCGCGGGCCTCGGCGGCCAGCGCGATGGGTTCCACCAGCATGTGCCGCGACAGCAGGGTCGGTACCCGGGAGAAGGTGCCGGACCCGAACTGCCGGAAGGTGTGGTGACGTCCGCCGGCGACCACATTGTGGGCCGCCTGCGCACCGCCGTTGAACCGCACCACGGCGGACACATCCAGGCCCGACTCCGGTGCGCAGAGCCAGTCCACGGTGGCCCCCTTGCCGGCGTCGCCGAACCCGAGGTCCACCACGATCAGGTGGCGATCGCCGAACATTGCGGTCCCCCTTCTAGTTTCCGAAATCGATGTCGTCGTCGCCGGTGGCGGCGGGCAGTGCGCCGACACTGCGGGTGCGCCGCGCCGCGCCGAGGGGAGCGAGCGCTTTGCCGACCGCATCCGCCTCGTCGAGCGAGCCGATGTCCCGCAGATCCGCCAGTCCCGCACCGACATCGATGCGGTCCTCACCGATGCCGATGGTCAGCGCGATGAGTTCGCACACCGCCGCCGGATCGTCCAGGCGCAGGAAGCGTTCGCCGAGCAGTCCACGCCAGTGCTCGGCGATCTCCGGATCCCCGTAGTAGCTGGACTGATTGGGCAGGATGTAGTGCACGTGCCAGCGATCGGCGAGCTCGCGATAGATCGATTCGACCGCGACATCCGCGGACACCTTGTCCCCGATGACATGTCGAATGTGCCGTGATGCCAGCCGCGCCTTGTTCAGCTCATCGCCGACGATGAACAGGTAGCCCTTCTGCCCGCGCTTGTCCCAGGCATCGGTGGCGGTGTGCCGCGCCATGAAATAGGCGGCCAATTCATAACTTTCGGACTTCTGCCCGCCACCGCCGCCCTCCAGCAGGATGAGCCGCAGCTGCTCGTCCATCCGATTGTCGGACTCGAACTGCCCGACCTGCAGCGGAACTCGATCGGTGTCGGCATCGCCGATGCCGCCGAACATGATCTGCGGATCGTCGGCATATCCCTTGCGCTGCAACAGCCCGTGCAGCTTGCCGAGCTTCTCCTGCATGATCCGTGGCACCGCGCCCATCGACCCGGTCACGTCGAACAGTACCGCGATGGGCAGCGAGTTCCCGTGATCGGCCGAATCGCGAGACTCCCGCATTCCCACATTTTTGGGGTCGAGCGACTTGTGCGCCTTCCACTTGTCCCAGGGCACCGACCGCATATCGGCGGTATAGCCGAAATCGTCGAGGCCGCGGGCGGCGCGGAAGGTGCGGGCGGCGTCGTAGGCGCTGTCGTCCCAGTTTCCGTAACCCATTGCTATCACTGTCCTTTCGTGAGCTCGAAGGGCCGGAAGCGGCGCTGTCCGTAAAGCCGGTCGAGCAGGTCGTCGAATTCGCCGAGCAGATCGGCGGCGTCGGGGCGCAGCCGCGCATCGGGCTGCATACAGCCGGCGGCGAAGGCGCGCATTGCGGCGGGCGCGCGATCGCCCAGCATGGTGCGCATCAGCTGATGCGCGAGATACACATCGGTGGCGGGGGAGACCGCCTCGTTGATCTCCGGCGGGTAGTCGAGTGAGCCGAGGGTCGCGGCCGCGGGTGCGCCCGGCCGGGTCGCGAACGACCAGCCCACCAGCACCACACCGTGCAGCCGTGGATGAATGAGCACATTCGCCGGGGAGAGGGCCGTATGCACCCACCCGGCGAGAGCCGCCCCGGACAGACAGCGCAGCAGCCGCCGGTGCATCCAGGCGTAGTCGCGCGCATCCAGCCCGTCCGGGTAGGCGGTGCGCACCTGTTCCAGCGTCACGAATCCCTCGGTGAGCGCATTGAGTACGTTCACGGTCCGGGTTTCGCCCGCGTCCAGATGATCGACGGTATCCACCAGTTCGGGAAAGTACGGTCGCAGCCAGTCGTGCTCCTCGGCCGTCATCGCGAGGTCGCGCAGCGCGTTTCGCTCACCGGCGAGCAGTCTGTTGGCGGCGGAGCGCCGGGGGATTTTCACGACCCGATCGCTGCCGCTGCGATACAGGTCGGTGACCGATCCGCACGCCAGCAGCCTGCCGACCGGATATGTCCCGTGCGCCCCGGTCACGTGCAGGCTCGCGTCATCGAGGTCCAGCCATTGCTTGTACAGCTCGGCCAGTCGCACGAATGCCGCCTTGGCCATATCGGATTCATCGGCTGCCACCCGATCGGGATGAACGGTCGCGGCCAGCCGGTGATACCGGCGCTGTGCGTCCTTGCGGGCGGCGGAATCGGTTGTGGCGCTGCCGAAGAGGTCCTCGGGTCGCTTCGCCGCCCGAATGGCCTGCACCGTGTCCCGCACCGTCGTCATGCGTTTTAGGCTAGTTGACTAAAACATAGAACGCCAGCGATTCGGAAACTTATTGTCGAGAAGACTAGAACTGGCTGGTGATGCATCCACGGCCGGTCGAAGGTCGCTGCCGTCTGGGCTTCGGTGAAGATGCCCATGTGCGCGAACCGATTTGCCGTGTTGAGATAATGTGGCACGGAATCTTTCATCCACTCGACGAGGAGGTCTGGGATGGTCGTCGGTGAATCGGTACCGGACGCCGGGGCGCGATTGGCCGCGCTGCGGAACGGTGGTTGCACCCCCGAGCAGGCGTGGGCGCTGTTCGACGCACTGCCGGCGGTGCGGGTGGAGGAGATCACCACCGGTCGCTGGGGCGGGGACGAACTCGACACCGGGCATCCGTGGCAGGGCGTACTGGTCGAATCCGGCTGGTGTGGAAAGCAGTTCGACGACGCCGACTCCGTGCAACCGCTGCTGTTCGCCGGGCCCGATGGCGAGGTGTTCCCCGTCGACCCGCGCCGGGTGCCGCTCTTCCTGGCCGGAAAGGTGCCGGTCGCAGCGCTGCGCCCGGTGCGCCGCTCGCTCGGCGTACTGCGCCCGCTACTGAGCACCCGCATCCCGCGCGCCCGGCTGCGCAATCTGGAATTCCGCGGAAGGTCCAGTGCCGCAATGATCTACGACCACCTGCCGATCATCGACGTCTTCCGCAAGGTCGATGAGAACACGCTGCTGGGCGTCATGGATATGCGCGGTATGCGAGATCCGTACTTCTTCATCCTCTTCCGCAACCGGTAGCCGTTCGCGGTAAGCGGGCGGCCGGTGTGCGCCTGCGGCCTACCATCGAGAGTGTTGATGGTTGTCGCTCGGGAGGGGTACCCGATGGAACGCACGACCTGTCTTGTCGCCGGGGGTGGACCGGCGGGCATGATCCTGGGATTGCTGCTGGCCCGCGCCGGGGTCGAGGTGACGGTGCTGGAGAAGCACGGTGACTTCCTGCGCGATTTCCGCGGTGACACCGTGCATCCCACCACCCTCGACCTGCTCGATGAGCTCGGGCTGGGCGAGGAATTCGCGAAATTGCCGCAGCGGCGGATGAATTCGGTGCAATTGCCGATCGGCGGCGCGATGGTGACCGCGGCGAGCTTCGGGAACATTCCGGGGCGGCACAAGTACATCGCCATGGTTCCGCAGTGGGATCTGCTGGATCTGCTGGCGCGGGCCGCCGATATCGAACCCACCTTCCGGCTGCGGATGAATACCGAGGTGACGGAATTGGTGCGGGAGGCGGGCCGGGTAGTCGGCGTGCGCTATCGCACCAAAGACGGTGCCACCGGCACGATTCGCGCCGATCTCACGGTGGCGTGCGACGGGCGCGGCTCGATCCTGCGCGCCGCGGCGGGTCTGGGTTCGCATCGGTGGGCCACCCCGTTCGATGTGTGGTGGTTCCGCATCCCGCGCCATGACACCGATCCGGCCGGTGCGGTTCCGGTGCTGACGCAGAATCGTTTCGCCATCATGCTCGATCGGGGTGATTACTGGCAGTGCGCGACTCTCCTCGCGAAGGGCGGTGACCCGGCGCTGCGGCAGCGGCAATCGGTCGAGGTGATCATGCGGAGCCTGGCGGACGCTGTCCCGTGGCTCGCGGACCGGACTGACGTTCTGCGCGACTGGGATCAGGTGCAGCTGCTCGATGTGCAGCTCGACCGCCTCGACCGCTGGTACGCCGACGGACTGCTGTGCCTGGGTGATGCGGCGCACGCCATGTCCCCGGTCGGCGGCGTCGGCATCAATCTGGCGGTACAGGACGCGGTGGCGGCCGCGAGAATCCTTGCGCCGAAACTACTCTCGCGTACCGTCACCGCCGCGGAACTGGCACGTGTGCAGCGCCGTCGCACCCTGCCCACGGTCCTCACGCAGACCGTGCAGCGCATCATCCATGCGCTGCTCGTCGGCCCGGCGGTCGAGGGCCGGCGGAATCTGTCGAATGCCCAGCGCGCACCGCTCGCACTGCGCCTGTTCCGCCGCATCCCACTCGTGCGGGACCTGCCACCGCTCTTCGTCAGCCGCGGCGTCTTGCCCGAGCACGCACCAGATTTCGCCCGCCGCCCACCCGTTCGGTAGCTTCGACGGCTCGCGCGCCCGGTCGGTAGCTTCGGCGGTTCGCGCGCCTGGTCGGTAGCTTCGGCGGTTCGCGCGCCTGGTCGGTAGCTTCGACGGCTCGTCCGCCAGCGGTTCTTCCGCGGCTCGTCCGCGAGCCGATTCGGCGAGTTCAACCTTCGCCCGCCGGTCCTGCTGCTCAGGCTGCCAACGAGCCTGCCGCTGCGGGTCGGTTGCTAGCGCACGCCGCGGGTGCGGAATTGAATGCTGATGCGGGGGCCGACCGGTCGCCGCGTCTTCGGAATCGCGTGTTCCCAGGTGCGCTGGCAGGAGCCACCCATGACGATGAGGTCGCCGTGGCCGAGCGGATATCGGAGGCTCTCGCCACCACCGCGCGGTCGCAGCATGAGCGCTCGCGCGGCGCCGACCGACACGATGGCCACCATGGTGTCGTGCGTGGCTCCCCGGCCGGACGTATCCCCGTGCCACGCAACGCTGTCCATACCGTCGCGGTAGTAGCACAGGCCCGCCGAGGTGAACGGCTCGCCCAGCTCCTGCCGGTAGTGCCGGCTCAGGGCATCGCGCGCGTCGGTCAGCACCGGATCCGGTAGTAGCTGCCCCTCGTCGTAGAAGCATTGCAGGCGGGGCACATCCACCACCCGGTCGTACATCGGCCGGCGATCCGCCCGCCACGGCACATCCGCCGCGAGCCGCTCGAACAGCAGGTCCGCCCCGCTCAACCAGCCGGGCAGCACATCCACCCACGCGCCGTTGCTCAAGACCGTGCGCTGAATTCCGTCCAGCGCACCAACCTCGAGCTCCCCGAATCCATCGAGCAGCGATCCCTGCAATGGCGACGACATGAGATCGAACATACGTTCTATCCAGCAGATGATCAAGCCGACACGGTGTCCCGGGCGGGTCGGCCCGTTAGGCACAGTGAGCGGTCCGCCAGTGTGAGGGTCAGGAACAATCCGGAGGCGACGAGCATGAAGAGCGCGAGATGGTGCAGTCCCGCCGCACCACTGCGGGCGGAGAGGAAGGCGCCGCCCGCGGCGGCGGCGCCCATCGCGCCGGCGTAGGTGAACGTTCGCAGTAGTCCGGCCGAGGTTCATACGTCCACTGCTAATTGGTGGTGAACCGGCTCTCGATCAGCTCATTCGGTGCGCACGTGTGCGCGCACAAAGTCGACGACCGCATCGGTGAACTCGTCATTGGCATCACTGGCGGCGGTATGCGCGGCCGCGCCGATCTCGGCGTAATCCGCGTGCGGGACCAGCTCCCGGAAGGCGCGCACGCCCTCCTCGCTCACCACATCGGAGAGCGCACCGCGCACCAGCAGCACCGGCATGGTCAGCTGCCGTGCCGCGTCCTCCAGCGGATCGGTATGGAAATCGATCTCCTCACCGCGCCCCGACAGCATGGCCGGATCCCAGTGCCAGTACCAGCGGCCGTCGGCGCGCTGCCGCAGATTGCGCTGCAGCCCTTCGGGATTGCGCGGCTTGCGGCGGTGCGGGAGATAGGCGGACACCACATCGGCGGCTTCCTCGAGACTCGCGAAACCCTCCCGATTGCTGTCCAGGAAATTGATGACGCGCTCCACGCCGGCGCGTTCGGGCCGCGGCACCACATCCACCAGGACCAGCCCGGTCATGCGATCGCGCTGCGGGTGCGCGCTGGCAATGAGGCCGGTGAGACCGCCCATGCTGGCGCCCACCACGAACGCGGGCTTGCCGAGCTGCTCGAGGACACCGATGAGGTCCTCGACCATGGCATTGCGCGAATAGTTGCCGTCCGGCGCCCAATCGCTGTCACCGTGCCCGCGCGCATCGAGCAGGACCGCGTGCATGCCCGCCTTGGCCAGCGCCAGTCCGGAATCCTTCCAGGAGTGCCGGGTCTGGCCGCCCCCGTGCAGGAACACCACGAGCGGTCCGTCCTGGGGTCCCCAGCTGTCCGCGGCGAGTGCGATACCGCCCTGGCCGCGGAAGGTGACGCGGGCAGGTTCGGTGAAGTCGGCTTCATTGCTCACACACCGAGCATCGCACACAGCGGTTTACGGTGTATGAAGACCTGCCGCGCAGGTGCGGATTCGCGCCGTTCACGCGGTCGGGGAATTCGGGTTCCGGAGTCGAGGTGCGCGGATATCCACCGGCAAGGCCGCAGTGCCGCTATGGTTTTCGGGTATGGCTCGAATGGCCGGATCACGATCGCGTGCGGTGTTCGCGATATTGTCGATCGTCTTGATCCTGTGTACCACCGCCTGCTCGACCGGCGGCAATTCCGCGGGGCCCCGCGATCTGTGTTCCCCGCCCGGAGTGAACTTCGCGTCGGCCGCACCGCCGAACCTGGCGGCAGGCCCGACCGCGGGTGTGGATCTGTACACGACCCCGGCCACGGTTCCGCTCTCGCAGATCGATGTCGGCAAACTCGGGTTGATCAACCCCGGCACACTGAGCGTCGGCACGATCTCCGATGCGCCGCCGAGCGTCTGCGTGAATTCCCAGGGCGTCTTCACCGGCATCGACAATGAACTGCTGAAGGCGATCGCGGCGAAACTCGGCCTGCGAGTGCAATTTTCGGGAACCGAGTTCGCGGGCCTGCTGGCGCAGGTGGCCAATCGGCGCTTCGACGTCGGCGCCGCGAGCATCACCGCCACCGATGCGCGCAGACAACTCGTCGACTTCACCAATGGGTACGACTTCGGCTATTTCTCGCTCGTCGTCCCCACCGGCAGTGCCCTCAAAGGCTTTCCGGATCTCCGGAAGGGGCTGCGAATCGGGGTTGTGCAGGGCACCGTGCAGAACGAGTATGTGGTCAACACGCTGCACCTGGACCCGGTGACCTTCCCCGACTTCACCACCGCCTACGCGAATCTGAAGTCCGGACAGCTCGATGCCTGGGTGGCGCCGTCCGGGCAGGCGGCCGGTGCGATCAAGCCCGGCGATCCGGCGTCGGTCGTGCAGAACACCTTCAGTCTGCAGAACTATGTCGGCTTCGCAGTGCGCAAGGGCGATCAGCCATTGACCGAGGCGCTCAATGCCGGACTGGATGCGATCATCGCCGACGGCACCTACGCCCGCATCTACTCCCAATGGGAGCCGCGGCAGTTCCCGCCGGGCTGGAAGCCGGGTTCGAAGGCCGCACCCATGCCGACGCTGCCGGATTTCGCCGAGATCGCCGCCGAACATCAGAGCGCTGAAACCGCGCAGGCCGCACCGAAATCGACACTGGCGCAATTGAAGGACACGTTCCTCGACTGGTCGCTCTACCGCAAGGCGTTTCCGGCGCTGTTCAAGACCGGTCTGCCGAACACCCTCATTCTGGCAGTGGTCTCGGGTGTTCTCGGCACCATCCTCGGGATGCTGCTAGCAGTGGCGGGCATCTCCCGCACGCGCTGGTTACGCTGGCCCGCAAGGGTTTACACCGATATCTTCCGAGGCTTGCCCGCCGTGGTGACGATCCTGATCATCGGTCTCGGCTTCGGCCCCGTGTTCAAGGGCATCACCGGGAACAATCCCTACTGGCTGGGCGCGGTCGCGCTGGCGCTGCTCGCCTCGGCGTATATCGGTGAGATCTTCCGGTCGGGCATCCAGTCGGTCGAATCCGGGCAGCTGGAAGCCGCGCGGGCGATCGGCTTCGGCTATCGGCAGTCGATGACGCTGGTGGTGATTCCGCAGGGTGTGCGCCGGGTGCTGCCCGCCCTGATGAACCAGTTCATCGCGCTCATCAAGGACTCCTCCCTGATCTACTTCCTCGGCCTGCTCTCGACGCAACGTGAATTGTTCGCGGTCGGCCGAGATCTCAACGCGGAGACCGGGAATCTCTCGCCACTGGTCGCCGCCGGTCTGGTCTATCTCCTATTGACCGTTCCGCTCACACACCTGGTGAACTATATCGACCAGCGCCTTCGGACCGGGCGGGCCGAAGCTCCCGCCGCACCGGTCGAGGAGGCCGCCATCACGGAAGGTCGCGGCGCATGAGCGAGCCGACCGAAGACGCGGCGCAGACCCCGGACCGGCCACGCAGTGCATCCCTCACCGGGACCGGCCTGAATCTGACGCTGGCTCACAATCATGTACTGCGTGGCATCGACATTCACGTCGACGCCGGCAAGACCACCACCGTCATCGGCCCTTCCGGTTCGGGTAAGTCGACCCTGCTGCGCGTACTGAATCGGCTGTACGAGCCGGATTCCGGCGATGTGCTGATCGACGGGCAGTCGGTGCTGCGCGAGGATCCGGATCGCTTGCGGCAGCGCATCGGGATGGTGTTCCAGCAGTTCAACCTGTTTCCGCATATGACCATCGCCGACAATGTGGCGCTGGGACCGCGGAAGCTGCGGGGACTGTCGAAAGACGAAGCCCGCGCGGTCGCCGCGGAGCAGCTGGAGATCGTGGGCCTGGCGGGCCGGGCCGATGCGCGTCCGGCGAATCTGTCCGGTGGTCAGCAGCAACGCGTCGCGATCGCGCGGGCGCTGGCAATGAAACCGGCGCTGATGCTGTTCGACGAGGTCACCTCTGCATTGGATCCGGAACTGGTCAAAGGTGTGCTTTCGCTGATGGCCGACCTGGCCTCCGGAGGAATGACGATGATCGTGGTGACCCACGAGATGGGCTTCGCCCGTTCGGTTTCCGATCGCCTGGTCTTCATGGATCGCGGGCAGGTCGTGGAGTCGGGTGTGCCGGATCAGCTTTTCGACAATGCCGAAACTCCGCGACTACGGCAGTTCCTGTCCCAGGTCTTGTGACCGTCGCGCGGGACATGTGAGATTCCTCCCAGCATCACGTGCCGGGGATGGATTCATCGCAGACCAATCGGTCTGAATCTTAACTACGGGATTGCTATTGCCCTGCCCCGCCTGCGAGGATTCGCCCGTGGAAACCTGCTGGTGCGCGCCGTATAGCGGGGTGATCACGGCAAATCGCCCACTCCGCGAAAGGTGTATCCCGGACAGCGCGCGAACCGGCCGCGAACACTCGGTTGCCACAGGGGTGCGGTGACGGCCTGACCCGGTACCGCTGCTAGGCTGCGTACCCGAAAAGACATCCTTTAACGGACCGTCCGGTGAGGCGGGGAAGGAGGTCGGCATGGCTGTGCCCGAAGATCGGGCGGCCAAGTCGAGCGCTGGCGAATACTCGCAGCGGCACGATCCCGCACAGGTGGAAGCCGGACGCGAATTGCTCTCCGATTCGGACGTCGGCCGGACCATCGCACGTATGGCGCACCAGATCATCGAGAAGACCGCTCTCGATTCCGGCGACCCGACCACGCCCCGCGTGGTGCTCATCGGGATTCCCACGCGCGGAACGACTCTCGCCACTCGACTGGCAAGCCGCATCGAAGAGTTCTCCGGTGTGCGCCCCGCCGTCGGCTCCCTCGACATCACCCTCTATCGCGACGACCTGCGCAGCAAGCCGCATCGTCCGCTCGAGCGCACCTCGGTGCCCGAGGGCGGTATCGAAGACGTGCTGGTGGTCCTCGTCGACGATGTGCTCTTCTCCGGTCGCACCGTGCGCTCGGCGCTGGACGGACTGCGCGATCTGGGCCGCCCCCGCGCGGTGCAGCTGGCCGTGCTCATCGACCGCGGCCACCGCGAACTGCCCATTCGCGCCGATTACGTCGGCAAGAACGTGCCCACCTCCCGCACCGAGGACATCTCGGTGCTGCTGCGTGAGCATGACGGTCGCGACGGTGTGCACCTGCGTCAGGAGAGGGAGAAGTGAAGCACCTGCTTTCGGTCACCGATCTGGATCGCGCCAATGCCACCGCACTGCTCGATGATGCCGAGCGGTTCGAACAGGCACTGCTCGGCCGTGAGGTGAAGAAGCTGCCGACCCTGCGCGGCCGCACCGTCATGACGGTGTTCTTCGAGAACTCCACGCGCACCCGGGTGTCCTTCGAGGTCGCGGGCAAGTGGATGAGCGCCGACGTCATCAATGTCAGCTCCTCGAGCTCCTCGGCCTCCAAGGGCGAATCGCTGCGCGATACCGCGCTGACCCTGCACGCGGCGGGCGCGGACGCGCTCATCGTGCGGCATCCGGCCTCGGGTGCGGCGCATCAGATCGCGCGCTGGTTCTCCCAGATGCAGGAATCCAGCGGCGGGTTCGTCGGTCCCGGCCCGGCCATCATCAATGCCGGCGACGGCACGCACGAGCACCCCACCCAGGCGCTGCTGGACGCACTGACCCTGCGTCAGCGTCTCGGCGATCTGGAAGGTAAGCGGGTGGTGCTGGTCGGCGACATCCTGCACAGCCGGGTCGCTCGCTCGAATGCCTTCCTGCTCAGCATTCTCGGCGCGGAGGTGGTGCTGGTCGCTCCGCAGACGCTGCTGCCGGTCGGCGTCGAGGCCTGGCCGGTCCGGGTCGCGAGCTCGCTCGATGCGGAGCTGCCCGGCGCGGACGCGGTCATGATGCTGCGCGTGCAGGCCGAGCGCATGAACGGCGGCTTCTTCCCGTCGGCGCGCGAGTACTCGATCAACTACGGCTTGAACGAGCGCCGCCTGGGCATGCTCGCCGAGCATGCGGTGGTCCTGCACCCCGGGCCCATGCTGCGCGGTATGGAAATCGCGTCGGCTGTGGCCGATTCCCCCAAAGCGGCTGTGCTGCAACAGGTCAACAACGGAGTCCATATGCGCATGGCGGTGCTCTTCCGCCTGCTGGTCGGAACCGACGAGGTGCTGGCATGAGCGAGCGCAGCGAGCGAATCGAAGACACAGCGCGCATCGCGCATGGCCGAGCCGAGCGCCGGCGAGGTTCGGGCATGAGCGTCAGGCACGGAGGAGGCAGCCTGCGTAACCACGCAGTGCCAGCGAATGCCAAGGAGGGCGCAGCATGAGCATCCTGATCAAGAACGTCCTTCTGTACGGCGAAGGCGACCCCGTCGACGTCCTTCTGTCAGACGGTGAGATCCGCGAGATCGGTGCCGGTCTGGACGGCGGCGAGGCCGAAATCATCGATGGCGCCGGGCAATTCCTGCTGCCGGGCTTCATCGACCTGCACACGCATCTGCGGGAACCGGGCCGCGAGGACACCGAGACCATCGAAACCGGTTCCGCCGCAGCGGCGCTCGGCGGCTACACGGCCGTGTTCGCCATGGCGAACACCAGCCCGGTCGCCGACACCTCGGTCATCACCGACCATGTGTGGCGGCGCGGCCAGGAGGTCGGCCTGGTGGATGTGCACCCGGTGGGTGCGGTGACCGTCGGTCTCGAAGGTAAGCAGCTCGCCGAAATGGGCACCATGGCAGCCGGTCTCGCCTCGGTGCGCATGTTCTCCGACGACGGCCACTGCGTCTACGACCCGCTGATCATGCGCCGTGCGCTGGAATACTCGAACTCCCTGGGCGTGCTCATCGCCCAGCATGCGGAGGAGCCGCGCCTGACCAAGGGCGCGGTCGCCCACGAGGGCCCGAATGCCGCCCGCCTGGGTCTGGCCGGGTGGCCGCGCGCCGCCGAGGAGTCCATCGTGGCCCGCGACGCGCTGCTGGCCCGTGATGCCGGTGCGCGCGTGCACATCTGCCACGCCTCCACCGCCGGCACCGTCGAACTGGTGAAATGGGCGAAGAGCCAAGGCATTTCGATCACCGCCGAGGTCACTCCGCATCACCTGCTGCTCGACGATTCGCGGCTGGAGACCTACGACGCGGTGAACCGGGTGAACCCGCCGCTGCGCGAATCCTCCGATGTGGCCGCGCTGCGGCAGGCCCTCGCCGACGGTGTCATCGACTGTGTCGCCACTGATCACGCCCCGCACGCCGAACAGGACAAGTGCTGCGAATTCGCCGCTGCCCGTCCCGGCATGCTGGGCCTGGAAACCGCGCTGTCGATCGTCGTGCAGACCATGGTCCGCCCGGGTCTGCTCGATTGGCGCGGCGTCGCGCGGGTGATGAGCGAAAACCCCGCGCGCATAGTCGGTCTGGATGATCAGGGCCGCCCGCTCGCCGTCGGCGAACCGGCCAATCTGGCGCTGATCGATCCGAATACCGAATGGACGGTGCGGGCGAAGGAACTCGCCAGCATCGCCCGGAACACTCCGTTCGAGGAGATGACCCTGCCCGCGAAGGTGACCGCCACCTTCCTGCGTGGCCGGATCACCTCCCGGGACGGGGTCGCCAGCGCCGCGCGCGGTGGCGATGAGGTCTTCGCCGGCGGAGACCGGCGGGTGGGGAACCGAGGAGGACCGTAATGGAGCGAACGCTGACGATTGTCGTGCTGCTCGCACTTTTCGCGCTGTGCCTGTGGGGCATGTACCGGGCCTGGACCGGCCGCGCGAAGAAGCAAGCGGCATCGATCGGTGAGCTGCCGGTGGTGCCCGCCGACTGCGGTGCGCAACTGCTGGAGCCGACCACGGGCATGTATCTCGGCAGCACCCTGGCGCCCAGCTGGATTCAGCGAATCACGGTGGGCGACCTGGGCTTCCGGGCCACAGCGGAGCTGACTCGGTTCGAACGCGGCATCCTGCTCGAACGCGACGGCGCGGGCACGGTCTGGATTCCGGAGGAGTCCATCACCGCCGTGCGCACCGAGCGCGGGCATGCGGGCAAGGTCATGACGGAAGGCGGTGTGCTGGTGATTCGCTGGAAGCTGCCGACCGGAACCGAGGTGGATACCGGATTCCGGGGAGACGACAAAACGGTGTACCCGGCGTGGACCGGGACGGCACCTACGAAACAGACGACGAAGACGGGAGACGAGGCATGAGCAGCGGCGATACCGCAGTGATGGTGCTCGAGGACGGCCGCGTATTCCGCGGGACGACCTTCGGCGCCGTCGGACAGACTTTGGGTGAGGCGGTGTTCTGCACCGCGATGACCGGGTACCAGGAGACCCTCACCGACCCCAGCTACGACCGGCAGATCGTGGTGGCCACGGCCCCGCAGATCGGCAATACCGGCTGGAACGACGAGGACGACGAGTCCGGCAAGATCTGGGTCGCCGGTTACGCCGTGCGCGATCCCTCGCGGCGCGCCTCCAACTGGCGCTCCAAGCGCACGCTGCAGCAGGAGCTGGAGAACCAGAACGTCGTCGGCATCGCGGGCATCGATACCCGAGCCCTGGTGCGGCACTTGCGTACTCGCGGTTCCATGAAGGCCGGCGTCTTCTCCGGCGAGGCGCTCGCCGACTACGAGGAGCTCGTCGCGCGGGTCAACAACCAGCCCTCCATGCTGGGCGCGGACCTGGCCGGTGAGGTCTCGACCGATGAGATGTACACCATCGAGCCCGACGGCGAGCACCGCTTCACCGTGGTGGCGGTCGATCTCGGCATCAAGTCCAACACCCCGCGCATGTTCGCCCAGCGCGGTATCCGGGTGCATGTGGTGCCCTCCAATGTCACGCTGGACCAGATCAAGGAACTGAGCCCCAACGGCGTGTTCCTGTCGAACGGTCCCGGCGACCCGGCCACCGCCGACGGCGCCGTGGCGCTGACTCAGGCTGTGCTGCAGGAGAATCTGCCGCTCTTCGGCATCTGCTTCGGCAACCAGATCCTGGGCCGCGCCCTGGGCCGCAATACCTACAAGATGAAGTTCGGCCACCGCGGCATCAATATCCCGGTCATCGAACACCACACCGGCCGCATCTCGATCACCGCGCAGAACCACGGCTTCGCCCTCGAGGGCGAGCGCGGCGAGGTCTTCGACACCCCGTTCGGCAAGGCCGAAGTCAGCCACATCTGCGCCAATGACGGTGTTGTCGAAGGTGTTCAGCTGGTCAGCGGGCGCGCCTTCTCGGTGCAGTACCACCCCGAGGCCGCCGCCGGACCGCACGACGCCGCCTACCTGTTCGATCGCTTTGCCACGCTGCTGGAAGGAGCCTGATGCCTCGCCGCACCGACCTCAATCACATCCTGGTGATCGGCTCGGGCCCGATCGTCATCGGCCAGGCTTGCGAGTTCGACTACTCCGGCACCCAGGCCTGCCGCGTGCTCAAGGCCGAGGGCCTGCGGGTGTCGCTGGTGAACTCGAATCCGGCGACCATCATGACCGACCCGGAGTACGCGGACGCCACCTACGTGGAGCCGATCACCTGGGAGTACGTCGAGAAGGTCATCGCCAAGGAGCGCCCCGACGCCATCCTCGCGACCCTGGGCGGCCAGACCGCGCTCAATTGCGCTGTCGACCTGCACGAGAACGGCATTCTGGAGAAGTACAACGTCGAGCTGATCGGCGCGGACTTCGAAGCCATCCAGCGCGGTGAGGACCGGCAGAAGTTCAAGGACATCGTCGCCAAGGTCGGCGGCGAGAGCGCCCGCTCCAAGGTCTGCTACACCATGGACGAAGTCCGCGAAACCGTTGCGGAACTTGGTTTCCCGGTGGTCGTGCGCCCGTCCTTCACCATGGGCGGCCTGGGCTCCGGTATGGCCTACAACCACGAGGATCTCGATCGCATCGCCGGCGGCGGCCTCGCCGCCTCGCCGACCGCGAACGTGCTCATCGAGGAATCCATCCTGGGCTGGAAGGAATTCGAGCTCGAGCTCATGCGCGACCGCCGCGACAATGTGGTGATCGTCTGCTCGATCGAGAATGTGGACCCCATGGGCGTGCACACCGGTGATTCGATGACCGTCGCCCCGGCCATGACCCTCACCGATCGCGAGTACCAGAAGATGCGCGATCTGGGCATCGACATTCTGCGCGAGGTCGGCGTGGACACCGGTGGTTGCAATATCCAGTTCGCGGTGGATCCGGCCGACGGGCGTCTCATCGTCATCGAGATGAACCCGCGGGTGTCGCGCTCGTCCGCATTGGCTTCCAAGGCAACGGGTTTCCCCATTGCCAAGATCGCCGCCAAGCTGGCCATCGGCTACACGCTGGACGAGATCGTCAACGACATCACCAAGGAAACCCCGGCCTGCTTCGAGCCCACGCTCGACTACGTCGTGGTGAAGGCGCCGCGCTTCGCGTTCGAGAAGTTCCCGGGCGCCGACCCGACGCTGACCACCACCATGAAGTCGGTCGGCGAGGCAATGTCGCTGGGCCGCAACTTCTCCGAGGCCCTGGGCAAGGTGCTGCGGTCGCTCGAGACCAAGGCCACCGGCTTCTGGACGCTGCCGGACGGCGAGTGGACCGACACCGAGGCGATTCTCGAGGATCTGCGGACCCCCACCGAGGGCCGCATCTACCAGGTCGAGCGGGCACTGCGCCTGGGCGCGAGCATCGAGGACACCGCCAAGGCCTCGGGCATCGACCCGTGGTTCGTGGCCGAGGTCGCCGCACTGGTGCAGCTGCGCCAGGAGATCATCGACGCACCCGTGCTGGACGAGGCGCTGCTGCGCCGCGCCAAGCACTACGGTCTGTCCGATCGCCAGATCTCCGCTCTGCGACCGGAACTCGCGGGTGAGGACGGCGTGCGCACGCTGCGCCACCGGCTGCACATTCGCCCGGTGTTCAAGACCGTCGACACCTGCGCCGCCGAGTTCGAGGCCAAGACGCCGTACCACTACTCGGCCTACGAGCTCGATCCCGCCGCCGAGTCCGAGGTCGCGCCGCAGCGTGAACGCGGCAAGGTGCTCATCCTCGGTTCGGGTCCGAACCGCATCGGCCAGGGCATCGAATTCGACTACAGCTGTGTGCATGCCGCGCAGACGCTGTCGGCCGCCGGGTACGAGACCGTCATGGTCAACTGCAATCCGGAGACCGTCTCCACCGACTACGACACCGCCGATCGCCTGTATTTCGAGCCCCTGACGTTCGAGGACGTGTTCGAGGTGTACCACGCGGAAAGCGAATCCGGCACCGTCGTGGGCGTCATCTGCCAGCTCGGCGGCCAGACCCCGCTGGGCCTGGCGCAGAAGCTGACCGATGCGGGTGTGCCCGTGGTCGGAACCTCCGCGGCCGCCATCGACCTGGCCGAGGACCGCGCCGAATTCGGCGATGTCCTTGTCGCAGCGGGACTTCCGGCGCCCAAGTACGGTACCGCCACCACCTTCCCGGCCGCCAAGAAGATCGCCGCCGAGATCGGCTACCCGGTGCTGGTGCGCCCGTCCTACGTGCTGGGCGGACGCGGTATGGAGATCGTCTACGACGAGCAGACCCTCGAGGGTTACATCTCCCGCGCCACCGATATCAGCCCGGATCGCCCGGTGCTCATCGACCGGTTCCTGGAAGACGCCATCGAAATCGACGTCGACGCGCTGTGTGATGGCGACGAGGTCTACCTGGGCGGCGTCATGGAGCACATCGAGGAGGCCGGCATCCACTCCGGTGACTCGGCGTGCGCCCTGCCCCCGATCACCCTGGGCCGCAGCGATATCGAGGCGGTGCGCCGCTCCACCACCGCGCTCGCGCACGGTATCGGCGTCAAGGGCCTGCTGAATGTGCAGTACGCGCTCAAGGACGATGTGCTCTACGTCCTCGAGGCCAACCCGCGCGCCAGCCGCACCGTGCCGTTCGTCTCCAAGGCCACCGCGGTACCGCTGGCGAAGGCCGCGGCGCGCATCGCACTGGGCGCCACCATCGCCGAACTCCGCAAGGAGGGCCTGCTCCCGGCCGAAGGCGACGGCGGCACCGTGCCGATGGACGCCCCGGTCGCGGTCAAGGAAGCCGTGCTCCCCTTCCACCGCTTCAAGCGGCCCGACGGCAGCGGCATCGATTCGCTGCTCTCGCCGGAGATGAAGTCCACCGGTGAAGTCATGGGCATCGACGCCGACTTCGGCACGGCATTCGCCAAGTCGCAGACCGCTTCCTACGGTTCGCTGCCGACCGAGGGCGCTGCCTTCGTCTCGATCGCCAACCGCGACAAGCGGGCCATGGTGTTCCCGGTCAAGCGGCTGCACGATCTCGGCTTCCGGATTCTGGCCACCGAGGGCACCGCGGAAATGCTGCGGCGCAACGGTATTCCGTGCGAGCAGGTGCGCAAGCACTCGGACGAGAAGACCGATCAGCCCAGCATCGTGGACATGATCAAGGACGGCGACGTCGATATCGTCTTCAACACCCCGTACGGCAATAACGGTCCGCGCGTGGACGGTTACGAGATCCGCACCGCCGCGGTGAGCGCGAATATCCCGTGCATCACCACGGTGCAGGGTGCGGCCGCGGCAGTGCAGGGCATCGAGGCCACCATCAACGGCGGCATCGGCGTGCGGTCCCTGCAGGAGCTCCACGCCACCCTCCGGGGCTGATCCGATGACGAGTTTCGGTGTGCGGCTGCGGGATGCGATGCACAAGCACGGACCGGTGTGCGTGGGCATCGACCCGCACCCGCCGCTGCTGCGAGCCTGGGGCCTGACCGAGGACACCGACGGCCTGGCGAAGTTCACCGACGCGTGCGTCGAGGCCTTCGCCGGCCGGGTGGCCCTGGTCAAACCACAGGTGGCGTTCTTCGAAACCTACGGTTCCGGTGGAATCGCGGTGCTGGAGAACGCGATTGCCGCACTGCGCGCGGCGGGCACCCTGGTGCTCGCCGATGCCAAGCGCGGCGATATCGGCTCGACGATGGACGCCTACGCGCACGCCTGGCTCGGTGACGGCCCGCTCGGCACCGATGCCGTCACGGTGTCGCCGTACCTCGGATTCGGTTCCCTCGCACCGGCGCTGGAGCTGGCGAAGGCGAACGATCGCGGTGTGTTCGTACTCGCCGCCACCTCCAATCCGGAAGGTGCGGAGTTGCAGCGCATCACCGGTCCCGACGGTCGCACCATTGCCCAGCGCATGGTCGACGATGCGGCCGCCGCCAATGCGGGCGCGGAATTCGGTTCCGTCGGTGTGGTCATCGGTGCGACGCTCACCGAGGCGCCGGACCTGTCCGCCCTCAACGGCCCCATCCTCATGCCGGGTGTGGGCGCGCAGGGCGGGGGAGCGGACTCCATCCGCAACCTGGTCCCCGCGGGCGATCTCGGCGCGGTACTGCCGAACGTCTCCCGCGAGGTTCTCAAGTCCGGACCGTCCGTCACCGCGCTGCAGGCGCGCGTGGCCGAACTGGCCGACGAATTCGCCTTCCTGCAGCACTGATCAACCGGTAGGCCCGCGACGACGCCGATTCTCTCGGTGCCGTGGCGGGCCGTTTCGGTACAGTGGGGACCATGTCTGACGCAGTGTCGCCCAACGGTATTCGCTATGCTCTCGTACTGGGCGGTGGCGGAGCCGTCGGCATCTGCTGGATGGCAGGCCTGGCCCAGGGGCTGCAGGAGGCGGGCATCGACCTGTCCCTCGCCGACCGGGTGGTCGGCACCTCCGCGGGCTCGGTGGTCGGCGCCGTCCTCACCGGCCACGGCGATGTGCAGCGCCTGCTCATCAGGCCGGAACCGAATTCGGCACGGCCGCCGATAGATCCGTCGGGCTTCGGCGAGATCATGAATCTGCTGCTCAACTCCGGCCTGCCCGCGAACGAGGCACGCAAACTGGCGGGCGCTCGTGCGCTGGAAATGAATGTGGGCGATCCGGCCGATCACGTCGCCCGGATCGGCGGTCTGGCCGCGGTCTCCGACTGGCCCGAGACCGATTTCATCGTCACCGCCGTCGATATCACCACCGGTGAGCGCCACGCCTGGACCCGCGCGGGCGCCGCGACCCTGCCCGAGGCACTGGCCTCCAGCACCTCGGTTCCCGGCATCTTCCCGCCCATCCCCGTCGACGGCCGCTACTACATCGACGGCGGTCTCGGCTCGCCCATCAATGCCGATCTCGCGGCCGGCGCTGAGCTCATCGTGATCATCGAGCCACTGGCCCACATGTTCCCGCACGCGCCCAAGGACAGCGAATTGGGCGGTGCCGCAACCCTGTCCATCGTTCCCGATGCCGAAGCCATCGCCGCCATCGGCCCGGATGTCTTCAGCCCCGCCGCCCTCGAACCGGCCTACGAGGCCGGCTACCGCCAGTCCGCCGAGGCAGCCCCGCGCCTGAAGGCGGTCTGGCCGACCCGCTGAATTCGCCGCCTTTCACTACAGTTTTCGAGGATTACTTTGTAGTGAAAGGCGGATTTCTCATGTCCGGTCTCGACCTGGGCCTGCTCTCGTACGGTCAAACCCGTGTGCTGGTAGACGATTTCGCGGACAGCTATCGCTTCTACCGCGACATCCTCGGGCTGCCGCTCAAGCATCACGAGCCGGGCGAGCAGGAGCCCGGCGCCGGTCCTTACGCCTGCTTCGTCGCGGGTGATGCCGATCTGGCCCTGTTCACCCGCGCCTACATGGACGCGGCGGTCGGTGCCGAACATCGGCCGAAGGACGGCATCGACACCGTTGTGGTGGTGCTGCGGGTCGGTGATGTCGATGCCGCCGCGAAGACCGTCGAGGCGCGTGGCGCGGAACTCACCACCGTGCCTGCCGACCAGCCCGCCTGGGGCACGCGCGTGGCGCATCTGCGCGCCCCGGAGGGCACGTTGATCGAGCTCTGCCAGTACGAGGATTGACCAAGCGCTTGCCTGATCGCCCGCCTGGCCCGCCGCGTTGGGTGAAACGCCCGGGAAGTCGCATCGGCGAGGTTTAACCCGTCTGTGGCCGCGCCAGGGGGCAGGACATGTCATCGGGGCGGCACGCGGGGGCTGGACCTGCGGCGGAATCGAGTCTTCGAACGGTGTTCGAATGTGTCGGGTGATGCGCGACACGCGGTGTGAAATCGTGCGACACGCCGAGGAAATCCAGAAAGTTCCAGGTCGGATGATTACAGCTCGGTCACGGTCTGAATCGGACATTCGGTACCGGGTTCGCGGGCCTTTCCGGAGGCCGAAAAACCGCTGATGACAAGGGGATTCGCCGTCCCGGCGGCAGGGGCGGGGCAGCCGGTGCGCGAGGGCCGACGCGGATGTGCATTCCACCCGGTCGCGCCCGGAATCACGCGCTGACCTGGGGGGTGGGTTCGCAATCGCCAAGCGTCGTGGGTACGGTCGCTGAGACCGCCGGTTCGAACGGCGGGAGTACAAGCAATGAACGACGAGACGGAGGAACCGTGGCCCTTCCCCAGCTGACTGACGAGCAGCGCGCCGCTGCTTTGGAGAAGGCGGCTGCCGCCCGGCGCATTCGGGCGGAGCTCAAGGAGCGCCTGAAGCGTGGCGGTACCGATCTGAAGACGGTCCTTGCTGATGCCGAGAAGGACGAAGTTCTCGGCAAGATGAAGGTTTCAGCGCTGCTCGAGGCCCTGCCGAAGGTTGGCAAGGTCAAGGCTGCCGAGATCATGAGCGAACTGGAAATTGCACCGACCCGCCGACTGCGCGGACTGGGCGATCGGCAGCGTAAGGCGCTGCTGGCCCGGTTCGACTTCACCGCGGAATAATCCGAGGGTGGTCGAACACACTCGGAAGGGCCGGCTGGTAGTCCTGGTCGGCCCCTCGGCCGTCGGTAAGTCCACTGTCGTGCGCTGCGTGCGCGAACGACTGCCCGAATTGGTATTCAGTGTGTCGGCCACCACCCGGGCCCCCCGGCCCGGTGAGGTCGACGGTCGCGACTACCGATTCGTCTCCCGCGAAGATTTCGACGTCATGATCGCGACGGACGAACTCCTCGAATGGGCCGATATCCACGGTGGACTGCAGCGGTCGGGAACCCCGGCCGCACCTGTGCGCGAAGCGCTCGCGACCGGACACTCGGTCTTGATCGAGGTGGACCTCGAGGGGGCACGCTCGATCCGCAAGACCATGCCGGAGGCCACTTTGGTCTTCCTGGCCCCGCCCAGCTGGGACGAACTGGTATCCCGGCTCACCACGCGAGGCACTGAATCGCCCGAGGTCATAGAGCGAAGGCTGCAAACCGCCAGGACCGAATTGGCGGCCTGTGACGAGTTCGACACCGTCATAGTGAACGACGAGGTGACCAGTGCCTGTGAGCAGTTGGTATCCTTGTTCGTTAGCACAATTTCGAGGTAGTCCTCGTATATCGACCGGCCCATCTTCGAAGTGGGCCGGCTCCACCTCTCGAACAACCCCGCAGGAGCCTTCCTAGTGAGTACTGAAATGAAGACCGCGGCCATCTACGACACTCCGATCGGCCTGACCAACCCGCCGATCGATGAACTGCTGGAGCGGACCTCGTCGAAGTACGCGCTGGTCATCTACGCAGCCAAGCGGGCCCGGCAGATCAACGACTACTACAACCAGCTCGGTGACGGCATTCTCGAATATGTCGGCCCGCTGGTCGAGCCGGGTCTGCAGGAAAAGCCGTTGTCGGTGGCCATGCGCGAGATCCACGCCGACCTGCTGGAGCACACCGAGGGCGAATAAGCCCCCGGCGTTGCGGCAACAAGCAGGCATCTCTACTACGGCGCTGGAGGCGTAGTGACGACAGAATTCACCCGGGGCATGCGGTGACCCGGGTCATCGTCGGTGTCGGCGGCGGTATCGCCGCATACAAGAGTTGCGCCCTCGTGCGCCGGTTCACCGAAACCGGGCACGAGGTTCGCGTAATTCCCACCGAGTCGGCATTGAACTTCATCGGCAAGGCCACGTTCGAGGCGCTGTCCGGTCATCCCGTGCACACCGGCGTATTCGCCGATGTGCCCGAGGTGCCGCATGTGCGACTCGGCCAGGAGGCCGAGCTGATGGTCATCGCTCCCGCGACAGCGGATCTCATGGCGCGTGCCGCTGCCGGCCGCGCGGACGATCTACTGACAGCCACACTTCTCACCGCCCGATGTCCCATCCTGTTCGCGCCCGCGATGCACACAGAAATGTGGGAGCACCCCGCGACGATCGCGAATGTGGCGACACTGCGCGCGCGCGGCGCCATGGTCATGGAGCCGGCGCACGGTCGACTCACCGGATCCGATACCGGCGCAGGCCGTTTGCCGGAGCCGGAGGAGATCTTCAGCTTCGCCTCACTGCTGCTCGAGCGCACCGACGCGGTGCCGCGGGATCTCGAAGGCCGGCGCATCATCGTTTCGGCGGGCGGCACGCGTGAGCCGCTCGATCCGGTGCGGTTCCTGGGCAATCGCAGTTCCGGCAAGCAGGGCTATGCCATTGCCCGGGTTGCCGCGCAGCGCGGGGCGCATGTGACGCTCATCGCGGGCAACACCATCGGCCTGGAGCCTCCGGCTTCGGTCGAGGTCGTGCACGTGACCACCGCTGAGCAGTTGAAGGTGGCCGTCGACAAGCACGCCATCGGCTCGGACGCTGTCATCATGGCTGCCGCGGTGGCCGATTTCCGGCCCGTGAACGTCGCCGCCGCGAAGATCAAAAAGGGTGCGGACGAACCGAATTCAATCGAATTGACCAAGACCCCCGACATTCTCGCGGGTCTGGTGCAGTCCCGTCGCGACGGGCTGCTGGCGGGCACCGCCATCGTCGGCTTCGCCGCCGAGACCGGTGACGAGCACGCCGATGTGCTCACCCACGCCCGGGCCAAACTGGTGCGCAAGGGCTGTGACCTATTGGTGGTCAATGCGGTCGGCGAGGGCAAGGCCTTCGAGGTCGACCACAACGACGGCTGGCTACTCGGCGCCGACGGCACCGAGATCGCGCTGGACCACGGATCCAAGGCATTGCTGGCGAGCCGGGTGCTGGATTCGCTCGGTCCGCTGCTGCGCTGACCGCCGTTCCATGCCCGGCCGAGGGCGACACACCGACAGGGCGGGCCGCTGGCTCGGATAGGCAACTGTCTGAGCCACAATATTGGCCATCTGGGGACGTCGTTCCCCCGCAGTCGGTGGTTTGGAATAACCTGAGACAAAGGGTTGTGCGGTAGCGGGGACGCGCTACTGTCGCAGGCCGATACGAGAAACCCGTTGAGGGAGAGGGAACAACTGTGCGCACGACTGGCAGCCGCCTATTCACCAGTGAGTCCGTGACGGAAGGTCACCCGGACAAAATCTGTGATGCCATCAGCGATTCCATCCTCGACGCGTTGCTCGCGGCCGATCGGCGCAGCCGCGTGGCGGTGGAGACTTTGGTGACCACCGGTCAGGTGCACGTGGCCGGTGAGGTCAGCACCACCGCCTATGTGGACATCCCGACCATCGTTCGCGAAAAGATCCTGGAGATCGGATACGACTCCTCCGCAAAGGGTTTCGACGGCTCCTCCTGTGGCGTGAACGTGGCCATCGGTGCGCAGTCGCCGGATATCGCGCAGGGCGTGGACACCTCGCACGAGGCCCGTACCGGCGGCGAGGACGACGCCATCGCACGCCAGGGTGCGGGCGATCAGGGTCTGATGTTCGGCTACGCCACCGTCGAGACCCCGGAGCTCATGCCGCTGCCGATCTCGCTGGCGCACAAGCTTTCGCGTCGCCTGACCGAGGTCCGCAAGTCCGGCGTGCTGCCGTACCTGCGCCCGGACGGCAAGACCCAGGTCACCATCGAGTACGAGGGTGATATCCCCAAGCGCCTGGACACGGTCGTCATCTCGACCCAGCACGCCGCCGATATCGATCTCGACAATCTGCTCACCCCGGACATCCGCGAGAAGGTCGTCGACTCGGTGCTCGCCGAGCTGAAGCTGCCGAATCCGTTGGACACCTCCAATATTCGCCTGCTGGTCAACCCGACCGGCAAGTTCGTGCTCGGTGGCCCCATGGGTGATGCCGGCCTGACCGGTCGCAAGATCATCGTCGACACCTACGGCGGCATGGCCCGCCACGGCGGCGGCGCTTTCTCCGGTAAGGATCCGTCGAAGGTCGACCGCTCGGCCGCCTACGCCATGCGCTGGGTCGCCAAGAATGTCGTGGCCGCCGGTCTGTCCGAGCGGGTCGAGGTGCAGGTCGCCTACGCTATCGGCAAGGCTGCCCCCGTGGGCCTGTTCGTCGAGACCTTCGGCACCGAGCAGATCGACCCGGAGAAGATCTCCGCCGCCATCGCCGAGGTCTTCGACCTGCGTCCGGGCGCCATCATTCGCGATCTGGACCTGCTGCGCCCGATCTACGCACCCACCGCCGCGTACGGCCACTTCGGCCGCACCGACGTGGACCTGCCCTGGGAGCGCACCGACCGCGCGGAGAAGTTGCGCGCCGCCGCCGGGCTGTAATTGACACACACCGGACCAGCGGCGGGGCGCCCCATCGCGCGGGTGCTCCCGCTGCTGGAACCGGCCCATCTCGACAGGGATTTCGACTACCTCGTTCCCCCCGAGCTGGATGAGATCGCCCAGCCGGGCGTTCGCGTTCGAGTGCGATTCTCCGGCCGTCTCATCGACGGCTATATCCTCGAACGCCTCGAAAAGTCCGACCACACAGGCAGACTCGTGCGCCTGGACCGCGTCGTATCCAGCGAACGCGTGCTCACCCCGGAAATCCTGCGGCTGGTCACCGCTGTCGCCGCCCGCTACGCGGGCACCCGGGCAGATGTCCTGCGCCTGGCGATTCCGCCGCGCCACGCGAAGATCGAAGCCGAGGGCGAGAACGGCTCCAAGAAGGCCACCAAAGCCGCCAAAGCGCGCAAGACTGCCGGAGAGCGCGCATCGGACGCGCCGCCGGAAGCGGCGAACAATGAACCCGTCATGCTCGATGAGCCTGACGCAGCGGACGTTTCGCCGACGTTGGCTTCGTCACATGCTCCGATTGCGGACGTTTCTGTCTCGGACGGACCGGTCATCGGTGCGCCGCACCATTCGTACGGGCCGCGTGGTCGAACTGAGCCGATCGACGCTCCATCGACGGGCGAGGACTTCGGTGCAGCTCCCGCACAGGTTGCGGACTCCGATGACATCGCGGCGGTGAACGCGACGCCCGCAGCTGCCGATGGCCACCCACTCGCCGAGACCGAAACCCAGACCGGCACACGAGAACTCGGCGCGGCCACCCATGGCGTCGGCACGAACGACTTCGGCACCGGCGACGCCGATGCGGCTGCGGATGAATTCGATGCGGGCCAGATCGGCTCGGACGATCTCGATGCTGCCGAGGGTGCGGTCGGCGCAGATGGTATCGGTGCGAGCGCGGGTAATTTCAGTGCGGCCGGGCGCGAGATCGGCGCCGGCGACAACGGTTCAGCTGCGGGCGAGTCCGGCTCAGGTGACGGTGCCGGGGGCGAAAGCACCGGATCGGCGGGCGGGGCTGCCGAGAGCGACCGGTCAGTGGATGAGGGTGCTGCGAAGTCGATTACGGCGCAGGTGATCCCGGTGGACTACCCGGCGTGGTCCAGGTACGAACACGGTCGATCATTTCTGGGCGCGCTGGCTGCGGGGCAGGGGCCGCGTGCGGCGTGGCAGGCATTGCCGGGGGAGGACTGGCCGCGTCGGCTCGCTGAGCTCGCGGCAGTGGTCGTGCAGAGTGGTCGCAGTGCTGTGCTGATGGTTCCCGATCAGCGGGATTTGGATCGGGTGTTGACCGAATGCGCTGCGCTGGTGGGCGATTCGGCTGTTGGTCTGGCTGCTGGACTGGGTCCTTCGGCGCGGTACCGGCGCTGGCTGGCGGCGCTGCGGGGGACTGCCCGCATTGTGGTCGGCACTCGCGCCTCGGTCTTCACTCCTGTGCAGGATCTCGGTCTCATCGCCATCTGGGATGACGGTGACGGCACCTACGCCGAACCGCGCTCGCCGTATCCGCATGCGCGGGAGGTGGCGATGCTGCGCGCGCACGAGACCGGCGCGGCCTTCGTCGCCGGTGGGTTCGCACGTACCGCCGAGGTTCAGGCCATTGTCGAATCCGGTTGGGCCCATGATCTTCTCGCTGATCGCGGTGTCCTCCGCCAGGTGATGCCCCACATCAGTGCCCCGGGTGACAGCGATGCCGCGCTGGAGCGCGATCCCATCGCGCGGGCCATTCGTATTCCGGGTGTCGCCTTCCTGGCCGCACGCAAGGCGCTCGCGGCAGGGGAGCCTGTGCTGGTCCAGGTGCCAAGGCGTGGCTACATTCCCGCGCTGGCCTGCGCGAAATGCCGTACCCCCGCCCGCTGTCGGCACTGCAACGGCCCATTGGCCTTGCCGGACACAACATCCGACTCCTCGCGCGCCAACACCACCGGGGGAAGCGCCCCGGGCCGAGCGGCGCGTGGCGGATCGCCGGCGGGAAATGCACCCGGGCGAGCGCCCCACGAGGGCGCGGCAGCTGAGAACACCTCAGCGCGAGTGCAATACGATGGCGCGGCACCAGGGGGCGCTGGGGGGCGAGCGGCGTACGACGGCGCGGGGGATGCTCGGGGCCGAGCGGCGTACGACGGTGCGGAAGCGTGGGGTGCTCGGGGGCGAGCGGCGCACGACGGTCCGGAAGCAGGGAGCCCTCGGAGGCGAGCGGCGTACGACGGTCCGGAAGCGGGGCAAGCAGGGTACGGCGGTTCTACGCGGCAGAGCGCCGGGGTTGACGGGGCGCGCGGTCGGCCTACGGCCGCAGGGGCGGCTCGGCCGCCTTTCGTGGATCGCGGTGTGGCGATGGGGGTGAGTGTGCCGCGTGGCGGTGCGGAGATGGCGCACAGTCCGGCGTGCCGGTGGTGCGGCATTACCGAGGCGGCATTCCGCTGTGGCGCTTGTGGTTCGCGCGCGCTGCGGGCGGTGGTGATCGGGGCAGTCCGGACGGCCGAGGAATTGGGGCGTGCGTTTCCGGGGGTGCCGGTGCGCGGTTCCGGTGGCACGGCGGTACTGGATTCGGTGCCCGAGGGTCCGCAGGTGGTGGTGTCCACGATCGGCGCCGAGCCGGTGGTGCCCGGCGGATACGCGGTGGCGCTGCTGCTGGACGGCTGGGCGCTGCTGGGCCGAGCTGATCTGCGTGCGGCGGAGGATGCGTTGCGGCGGTGGATGTCCGCGGCGGCGCTGGTGCGGACGGGTGGTCAGGTGCTCGTCATGGCCGATCCCGCGATTTCGACCGTGCAGGCGCTACTGCGGTGGGATCCGGTGGGGCATGCGCAATTCGAATTGGACGAGCGCACGCAGGTGCGGTTCCCGCCGTCGGTGCGGCTGGCCGCGGTGGACGGCACCACCGATTCGATCGCCGAATTGCTCACGGAGGCAAAGCTTCCCGATATGGTCGAAGTGCTCGGCCCGGTGCCGCTGCCGCCCGGCGCGCGCAAACCCTTCTCCTCGGGCGACAATCCCCCCGAGGTGGAGCGCATGATCCTGCGGGTCGATCGTTCGGCGGGCGCGGCGCTCGCACGGGCGCTGAGCGCGGCGCTGGCGGTGCGCAGTACCCACAAGTCGGATGCGCCGCTGCGCGTCCAGATCGACCCCGTCGATATCGGCTGATCGAACTCGCCGACATCGGCCGACTGCGGCGAGGGTATTGTGATTCTTCACGACAATGTGAATTCCACTGTGCCGCAGCAGTAGTCCTGCCGGTCGTCGTATCAGTCGCCCGTAATCTCCTGGCGCGGCAGGGCGGCCAACGTGGCCAGGGCATTGAGAAATCCCTGCCGATCGGCGGCGGGCAGTCTGTCCAGCAGCCGGTTCTCCCGAGCCTGGATATCGGCCTGCGTGGCGTCCCGCAGCCGCCGCCCCGCCGGAGTCAGGGTGAGCACCCGGGCGCGGCGGTCGGCGGGATCCGGATCGCGTTCGATCAGTCCGCGCTCCTGCAGATCGTCCAGCACCGCGATGATGCGGGTCTTGTCCGCGCCGATCTCCTGTGCGAGCACACCCTGCCCGCGCGCGGGCCCCTCGTGCAGGTGCAGCAGCACGATATACGCCCACATGCTCAGACCGTGCGCGTCGAGGACCGGCTGCTCGGCCGCCATCAGTGCACGGGCGAGCGGCGCGAGCATCGCTGCCAGATCCGGGCGGGGTGTCGTCATGCGGACAAGATTATGCGGCCCTCCGGTGTGGTTGCTCGATGGTGTCGCCCGCGCGGGTGAGAACTTCGTCCGGATCGAAGCGCTCTGCCCGCCACGAGTCGACGCCGATGCCGACCCGCCCGCGCCAGGCCCGCACGATCTCGGTGTGTACGGGCCAGCGCACGAAGCGCCGCATATCCTGCTCCGACTCCCACACCGAGATGGATCCGCCGCGGCGCTCGGCGGGCCTGCCCCAGAGCCAGAGCCCCACCGCGCCCTGCATGACCGGCCAGGTGCGGCCCAGTTCGAAGCCGGTTTCGTAGATAGTGCGGGCCTCGTCATCCGATTCCGCCAGGAAGTCCGTCACGCTGACGAAGACCTCCCCGGAAATATCGTGGTGCGGGCCGGGACTCCACGGCATCAGTACGGTGCCTTCGGAGAAGGGTGCCGATTTAATACGCATGAACAGACGATAAGCGCACGCGTATTAAAGTTGCAATGGCCGATTTCCCGCTTCAGCGGAAAGCGCCGATGACGTACTTCGCCCAGTCGGCGTAGCTGGTCGCCGGCCGGCCGAGTACGCGTTCGACATCAGGGCTCACCGTCTGCTCTTCCGGAGTCGGTTCGCCGAGGATCAGAAGTGTGTGATCCACAACGGATTCCGGCATGAACCGGAGCATGTTGGACCGGGCCTGGTCCGATGTCAGTTCGACAAATCGCAGCGGCTCGCCGAATGCCGCGGCCACCGCCGCGGCCTGTTCGCGCGGCGTGATGACCGCCGGGCCGGTCAGTGTGTATACCTGCCCGTTGTGCCCGTCCTCCCTGAGCGCGGCCGCCACCACCGCGGCGATATCGAACGGCGCCACCACCGGCAATCCGATATCGCCGAACGGCGCCGGGATCATCCGGCCGGTGCGTACCGGTTCGATCCAGGCGAAGGTATTGCTGGCGAACCCGGCGGGGCGCACCGCTGTCCACTCCAGATCCGAAGCCGCCAGGGCCTTTTCGAACGCGATCGTCCTGGCGTACGCCGGACTCTCGGGCCGCGTCACGGCGCCCTGCGACGAGAGGAACACCACCCGCCGAATGCCCTGTGCGGCAACGGTGTCGAGCAGCTCTTTCGGATCCGGCCCGGTCACCAGCTGCTCTCCGGTAATGAGCAGGAACAGCGTATCCGCCCCGGTCACCGCCGTCGCGAGGCTGCCGAGATCGCCCACATCGCCGCGACGGTGCTCGACACCCTCCGGCAGATCCACCGGCTTCTCGCCTCGCGATACGGCGACGACCTTTTCGCCCGCTTCGGTGAGCAGTCGCACCACAACACTGCCGACATTGCCCGTTGCGCCGGTTACCACGATCATGTGTCTCACTCCTGAGTTAGTTGGCTGACTAAGAAGAATCGTAGACCATCCTTCGACCGGTTGTCTATAGTTAGTTGTGTGACTAACTCAGTGGCTCGCGGAGCGGGGAAACGGGAGCGCCTGGCCGATGCGGCCGCCAAGGTCTTCCATGAGCAGGGCGTGGAGAAGACGACTATCGCCGATATCGCCCGGGTGGCGGAGGTTCCCGTGGGGAACGTCTACTACTACTTCAAGACCAAGGATCAGCTGGTCCAGGCGGCGATCGGTGCGCATGCGCGCAGCCTGCACGAGATTCTCCCGGCTCTCGAGCAGGTGGAAGCGCCGGCCGAGCGTCTCAAGGCGCTGGTCGAGGGCTGGGTCGGGCAGCGCGATCTCGCCGCCCGATTCGGTTGTCCCTCGGGCACTCTCGCGACCGAGTTGGACAAGCGCACCGACGGGCTCGACCGGGAAATGGCGGCGGTGATGGGGGAGCTGCTGACCTGGATCGAGCAGCAGTTCGCGGCCATGGGGCGCGCGGACGCCCGGGAGCTGGCGGTCGCCCTGCTGGCCTCGTATCAGGGAATCTCGCTGCTCACCAATACTTTCCGTGATCCGGACATGATGGCGACGGAGGGCCTGCGACTACAGCGCTGGATCGACTCGCTGGTCTGAGCGCCGGTCAGTGGTGTGCCGGCTGGGCCGCGCGCACACTCCAGCGGCCGTCCTCGCGCACGATGCGCACCGGGTGATCGAAAGCGGCGCCGATGTGTTCGCTGGTCACCACGTCATCGACGGTTCCGCTCACCAGCGCCTGCCCGTCGCGCAGCAGCATGGCGTGCGTGGTGCCCGGGGGCAGCTCCTCGAGGTGGTGTGTCACCAGCACCGAGGCCAGCTCCGGATGTGCGCGCTGCAGTATGTCGAGCCGTTCCAGAAGTTGTTCGCGCCCAGCGAGATCCAGGCCGGTCGCCGGTTCGTCGAGCAGCAGCAGGCGCGGATTGGGCATGAGCGCCCGGGCGATGAGCGCGCGCCCGCGCTGGCCCTGCGACAGGATCGGCCAGGGCGCATCGTGGCGGTGCGACAACCCGAGCAGTTCGATCAAGCGCTCGGCCTCGGCGAGCTGCTCGGCGGACGGTTGCCAGCGCGGCACCAGCTCGGCGGTATTGGTGATGCCGGTGAGTACGACCTCGTGCACCGTGAGCGGGCTGCGTGGCGTATGGCGCGGGTCGACATGCCCGATGGCCGTGCGCAATTCGCGCATATCGACGCGGCCGAGTCGTTTGCCGAGCACCTCGACCGTGCCGCGGGTGGGATGTTCGAAGGCCCCGAGCATGCGCAGCAGAGTGGTCTTGCCCGCACCGTTGGGCCCCAGCAGCGCCCAGTGCTCGCCCGATCGCACCGTGAGCGAAACCGCTTGCAGGAGAAGGTTTCCATCCCGCACGACATCGACCGCATCGACCTGGAGCACCGGGAAGTCGTTCATACGCCCACGATAGCAACTCCTCAGACAAGTTGAGGAGTGGTTTCCGGCACAAAAATAGCGGTAAATCTGCTGTGTAGTCTGGCGATATGGCGATCGAGGCGGTTCTCTTCGACTTCTCCGGCACGGTTTTCCGATTGGAGGACTCGGAACTCTGGGCGATAGATCTGACCGATGCGGACGGCAGGCCACTGGACGCGCACGAGGTCGCCGCCGTCATGCGCGCCATGACCGCACCCGTGGAGCAGTTCGTCGATTTCGACGAGGCGGGTCAATATGCCTGGGACCGAAGGGATCTCGACCCCGCCCTGCACCGTATCGCCTATCTGCAGGTGCTCGAGCGCTCCGGCGTGCCCGAGGTGCCGGCGAAACAGCTCTACGAGCGCATGCTCGACTGGCAGGCGTGGTCGCCCTATCCCGATGCCGGCGAGGTTTTCCGAGCGCTGCACGAACGCGGTGTGCCGGTGGGCGTGGTCAGCAATATCGCCTGGGACATCCGCCCGGCGTTCACCAGTCGCGGCTGGGATCGATATATCGGCGATTTCGCCCTATCCTTCGAAATCGGCGCCATGAAGCCTGATCCGCGCATCTTCGAATCCGCGCTCGCGGCGCTCGGTGTGGCGGCCGAGAACGCCCTGATGATCGGCGACAGTGTTGAGGCGGACGGCGGCGCGACGGCTCTCGGTTGTGAATTCGCCCTGGTCGAGCCGATTTCGACGGCGGATCGCCGGACCGCCCTGCGCGATATTCTCGTCGACCGCGGGTTGATCTCTGTACCCTTCTAAAGATCCAGACTGGCAGGTTTGTGTCACGCGACACACTTGCTATCGATAGTTTGTCGATATATCGTCGATAACGTCAAGTACAACGACGAACCTTTAGGAGCACACCATGGAAAACATGGAGAACTTTGACAACAGGGGCCGCGGGCCCTGGCGGCGACTGCGAGCGGAAGACCAGCAGGGCCCCGAACATCCGCGGATGCGACGTGGTGGCGGCCCGTTCGGTGAACGTGGTCCCCGCGGCGAGCGCGGCCCGCACCGGCACGGCCACGGTCGTGGCTTCGGCCCGGACTTCGGTCCCGGTGGTTTCGGCCCGGGCGGTTTCAGCGCCGGACCCCTCGGCCGCGGTCGCGGTCGCGGTGGACGCGGGCGTCGTGGCGATGTGCGCGCGGCCATCCTCCTGCTACTGGAGGACCGCCCCATGCACGGCTACGAGCTGATCCAGCAGATCCGCGAGCGCAGCCAGGACGTCTGGCGTCCCAGCCCGGGCTCCATCTACCCCGCGCTGGCACAGCTCGAGGACGAGGGTCTGGTCATTATCGAGAAGGTGGCGGGTCGTAAGACCGCCAAGCTCACCGAGGCCGGCACCGCCTACCTCGAGGAGAACCGCGCCGATCTGGGCGATCCCTGGCAGGACGTCAAGGACGGCGTCGGCGATCAGGCGCTCGATCTGCGCGGGCTGATCGGTCAGCTGATGGGTGCGGTCGCACAGGTCGCTTCGGTCGGCACGCCCGAGCAGGCGGCCAAGGCCGCGGAGATTCTCACCGAGGCGCGCCGGTCTTTGTACCGGATCCTCGCCGAAGACGACACACCCGAGAAATAGTGTGTGCGCAACACCTCGAACTGGTGTGCATTGTGACTGTTCACAAGAGATCATTCCTGTATGGGAATTCGGTCGAGTCGGATGCGAAAGCCGCTGTTGCGCAGCGTCGCACCGGTCGGGGTCATGATGTTGGGGATTATCGCGGGTGTCGGTGCGACACCGTGGGAAACCGGGGTGGCCGCGGCCGCGCCCGCGCTACGACCGATCGAGGTGCCCAGCGAAGCCGGGCCGCCGCAGACCGAACATCTGGCAGCGGCCCGGTATCTCAAAGAACATCCGGACGCGGCACCGTCCGGGTCGAATGACTTCGGCTGCAAGCCGAATGCCGACCACCCGCGTCCGATCGTGCTCGCGCACGGCACCGACTCCTCGGCCTATTCCGACTGGTCGGCCCTGAGTCCCGTACTCGCGCAGGCCGGTTTCTGCGTCTTCGCGCTGAACTACGGCGGCAAGGTCGGCGGGGACAGCTTCGGCACCGAGGATGTCTGGGCGAGTTCCGCGCAGATCGGCGATTTCGTCGATCAGGTGCTCGCCGCGACCGGCGCCGCGCAGGTCGATATGGTCGGATTCTCGCAGGGCGCCAGCGTCACTCGCTACTACATCAACAAACTGGGCGGTGCGCCCAAGGTCGGCCAGTGGGTCGGCATGGCCTCGCCCAGTTACGGCGGCGTCATGTACGGGCTGGTGCCGGTGGCCGATAGAGTCCCGGTGCTCTACGAGGTCGTGCAGCAGGCCACCTCGCTCGCCGCGATCCAGCAGGCGGCCGGCTCGCCGTTCATCAACGACCTCAATGCCGGCGGTGACACCGTCCCCGGTGTGCGATATACGACAATCGGCAGCCGCGTGGACGAGATGATCCAGCCGTTCGCCAATATCGCGCTACACGGTGAGGGCGCCACCAATCTGGTGCTGCAGGATATGTGCTCGACCGATCTGACCGGGCACTTCCACATGGTCTACGACCCGTATGTGCAGCAGATGGTGCTCAATGTCCTCGATCCCGCGCATGCCGTGCAGCCCACCTGCACCGCCGTCGCGCTGGGTACCGGCATCAGCGATGTGGTGCTGGCCGCACATTCGTGAGCCACCTCAGCCCGGTGCGTGGCGTGGCGGCTTCGTCTTATCCGTAAAATGAGACGACCGCATTCATTCGCACCGGGAGTTGCCCGTGACCATCCAGCCTGTCCGCCTGTTCGGCGATCCGATCCTGCGCGCTCGCGCGGCGGAGGTCGAGACGTTCGATCCCCAGGTGCGCCAGCTGGTGACCGACCTCGTCGACACCATGTACGAAAGCGGGGGCGTCGGTATGGCGGCCCCGCAGATCGGGGTCGGGTTACGTGTCTTCGTCTACGACACCGGTGATGCCCAGGGACATTTGATCAACCCGGTTTTCGAGGTGGTCGGTGAGCAGACGCAGATCGGGCCCGAAGGCTGCCTGTCCATCCCCGGCGTGCGTGAGGACGTCGTGCGCGCGCATACGCTGATCGCGCGCGGTGTCGATATGGACGGAACCCCGGTCGAATTCCGCGCCGAGGGCCTGCTGGCCCGGTGCGTGCAGCATGAGACCGACCACTTGGACGGTGTGCTGTTCCTGCAGCGGCTGGCGCCCGAGGTTCGCAAGGAAGCGATGCGCACGCTGCGTGAATCGTCCTGGTTCTCCCAGGGGATCACCGTGCTGCCCGCGTCGGAAATCGGTGGGGGCCGTCGCGCCCGGGAACGGAGCAATTGATGCGCCTGGTTTTTGCCGGCACCCCCGAACCGGCGGTGCCGTCGCTGCGCCGGCTCATCGAATCCGCGAACCACGAGGTGGTGGCGGTGGTGACGCGGCCCGATGCGGTCGCCGGGCGTGGGCGCAAGGTCACCCGTTCGCCCATCGGGCTGCTCGCGGACGAGCACGGCATTCCGGTGTTCACGCCGAAGCGGCCGTCGGAGCCCGAATTCATCGATCAGCTGACCGAATTGGCGCCGGACTGCTGTCCGGTGGTCGCCTACGGCGCGCTGCTGCCCGAGCGGGTGCTCGAGATTCCGCGGTACGGCTGGATCAATCTGCACTTCTCGCTGCTGCCCGCCTGGCGCGGCGCAGCCCCGGTGCAGGCGGCCGTTCTCGCGGGTGACCAGATCACCGGCGCCTCCACCTTCCTTATCGAGAAGGGTCTCGACACCGGTCCGGTCTTCGGCACCGTCACCGAGGCTGTGCGCGCCACCGATACCTCCGGCATCCTGCTCGAGCGCCTCGCCGAAAGCGGTGCGCACCTGCTGGAATCCACCCTCGACGGGGTGGAAGCCGGTGCCCTGCAAGCGGTTCCGCAGCCACTGGAGGGCGTGTCGTACGCCTCCAAGGTGGAGGCGGAAGCGGGCCACATCCGCTGGGATGAGCCCGCCCTGGCCATTTCTCGCCGAATCCGCGCGGTCACCCCGAATCCGGGCGCGTGGACGGAGGTCGACGGTAAACGTGTCAAGCTCGGCCCGATCGAGATGGTGGAGGAGACCCTCCCCGAACGCGAGATCGAGGTCCGCAAGTCGGGCGTCTTCATCGGCACCGCCACCACAGCCGTCCGCCTCATCGAGGTGCAACCCCAAGGAAAACGCATGATGCCAGCCCTAGACTGGGCCCGCGGCGCCCGCCTCCAGCCCGGCGCGGTGGTCGAATGACCCGCCCCGATCGGGGAGAGGCCACCGGCGACGATCGCCGCGACAAGCCCGCCACCGGGCAGTCCCGCGGCCCGCGAAAAGACACCGCGCGCACCGCGAACGACCGCTCCCGCACCAATACCGGAGCCCGTCCCGTCACCGGCGACCGCCGCGTCACCGGGGCTCGCCCCGCCGGCAACGACCGTCCCGTCACCGGCGACCGCCGCCGCGGCGATGCCGATTCCGGCCGCCCGCGCAAGGCCGCGGACAGCGGCGATTCGCGCACCGGCGGCAGTGCCGGGCGTCCGGCGTCCGGCGACCGCCGCGACGCCAAACCCCCCGCCAAGCTGCCGCGCCGCGATTGGCGTCCGAAGCCGGACACCGCTCGCGCACCGAACGCGGACTCCCGCAAGACCTCCGGTGAGCGCGCTCGCAGCGACTCTGGCAGCCCGCGCCGCAGCGCCGACGGCCGCGAGTCGCGCCCGACTCGGACTGTCGGCAATGACGTGCCGACCTCCGGTGGCCGCAGTGCCGACGCACGCGAACCTCGGACCAGCGCCATTCGTGGCGCCGCCAACGACAGCCGTGGGAGTGACCGCGAACGCTCTGCGCCACAGGGTGATCAGCCTCGCCGGTCGGCGTCGGCGAGTTCCTCTGCGTCGCGCGCCGATCGGAGCACCTCCACTGTCGGTCAGCGATCCGCTGATCGGGAGCGTTCCGAGCCTGCTCACAAGGACTCCGCTCGCAGTGGTGACGCCCCCTCCACGGGCAAGGGCGCTTCCCGGTCCGTACCGGTCGGCCAGCGCAACGCGGCTGCGGGGCAAGGGAACTCGCAGCGATCCGATGCTGCCCGCGGCACCAGAACTCGGGGTGCCGGCGCGCGGTCGGATGGGAGCGATCGCGGCGAGCGGGAATCGGCTGGGGCGCAGGCGGATCGGGGTCAGGGATCCGGTGTGGTGAGTCGTGGCAAGGTCGCCCGAGGACGGATTGCGGCCAAGGGCGACTCGAAGCGGACTACCGCTGCCGGTAAGCAGGGGGATCGCGGGGATCGAGGCGCCGAGGCCGCGCAGGGGTTGGATCCGGTGCGGGTTGTCGCGCGGGACGTGTTGCGGGCGGTGCGGGAGCGGGATGCGTATGCGAATCTTGTGCTGCCGGGGCTGCTTCGGGAGCGGAAGATCAGTGGGCGGGATGCGGCGCTGGCCACCGAGTTGACCTATGGGTCGGCGCGGTCGCTGGGGTTGCTCGATGCGGTGATCGCGGCGGGGGCCGGGCGTCCGGTCGACGAGATCGACGGGCCGCTGCTGGATGCGCTGCGGTTGGGCGCTTATCAGCTGCTGCGGACTCGAATCGGTGCACATGCCGCGGTGGATACCTCGGTGGCGCTGGTGCGGGCCGAATTCGGCATCGGGCGGGCCGGTTTCGTGAATGCGGTGCTGCGACGGGTGGCGGAGAAATCGGCCGAGCAGTGGGTCGAGGCGCTGGCGCCCAAGGATCCGCTGGGGCATATGGCGTTCGAGTTCGCGCATCCGGTGTGGATCGCACAGGCGTTCGCGGATGCGCTGGGGGAGCGGGCCGGTGAGCTGCGCGAGGTGCTCGCGGCCGACGATGCCCGTCCGATCGTGCATCTGGTGGCGCGTCCGGGCGAAATGAGCGCGGAGGAGCTGGCTTTGGTGACCGGCGGCGAGGAAGGCCGCTGGTCGCCGTATGCCGTCTACCTCGACAGCGGTGATCCGGGCAAGCTGGAACCGGTCCGCGACGGCCTTGCCGGTGTGCAGGACGAGGGCAGTCAGCTTGTTGCCCTGGCCCTTACGCGCGCTCCCCTGGAAGGCCCGGACGGTGGCCGCTGGCTGGACCTGTGCGCCGGTCCGGGCGGCAAGGCCGCCCTGCTGGGTGCGATCGCCGATATCGACGGCTTCCGCATCGATGCGGTGGAACCCGCCGAGCATCGCGCCGAACTGGTCCGCCAGTCGACCCGCGGCATGCCGGTCGATATTCACGTCGCCGACGGTCGCGACAGCGGCCTGACTCCGGGGTACGACCGCGTTCTGGTCGATGCCCCCTGCACGGGCCTGGGCGCGCTGCGCCGTCGCCCGGAGGCACGCTGGCGCCGGCAGCCGTCCGATGTGGGCGATCTGGTGAAATTGCAGCGCGAATTGCTCTCCGCCGCATGGGATTTGGTGCGTCCGGGTGGCGTGGTCGTGTACTCGACCTGCTCCCCGCATCTGGCGGAGACGGTATCGGTGGTATCCGATATGGTCCGCCGCACCGGTGCGGAGCAGCTCGATTCTCGTGAGTTGCTGCCCGGCGTCCCGGATCTCGGTGACGGTCCGGCTGCGCAGCTGTGGCCGCACCGCCACGGCACCGACGCCATGTTCGTCGCCGCGCTGCGCAAGCCCCTCGCGTAACGCGGTGTAGCCCCTCGCGTAACGCGGCATAGGACTGAATGAGGTCCGCACCTATCGGTGCGGACCTCATCTGTCAGGGTGTCGGCCGCCAGGACACCCACACGCCCGCGCGCGGCACCTGTCGGCAGTGGATGGCCATCCACTGCGGTCGCGCACCGGCGTCCGGTCCCCGATCGGTGCGCCCGAGCATGCAGGTGCCGTCGACATCGGGCACCAATTCGACTGTCTCACCATTGATCTGGAGAAACCGCTGCGGTGATCCACCGCCGCGCACCACCACGGAGCTGATCGACAGATCGGCAATGTGGAAACAGCACCACCACTGCGCCTCCGCCCGAATCCGCTGCACCGTGCGCGATACCGAGACCGACTGCCGCAGCTGCGCCAGCGCCCGGAATTTGTCGGCGGGCGTGAAATCGCCGGCGTCCTCGGAACCCGGGCACAGCACCGCCGAAGTGTCGTCCGGGTACCGGTAACCCGGATCCACCTCACCGCGCCAGCGCATTTCGGCCATCCGCGTGGTGATCGGCAGTCCGTGCCACTCCTCATCGCACCAGGGATGCGGGCAGCGCGGAAAATCCGGATCGCCGTAGTCGTAACCGGTGTGCGGTTCCCCGTCGGCCAGCTGCTCGCTCACGAGCTGGTCGATCTGATTCACAATGTGCTGATCGCGGTGCTGCGTCATGTGTCCCGCCCGATTGCGGTACGTGCCGAGAGACGTTGATCGTCGCACCGGTGCGAGTACCTGGCAAGCCCATAACGGGCGGGGCCGCGGAACTATTCGCGTGTCGTCTGCTCCCGCAGGCGGGCAAGGGTTTTCGCCAGAATCCGGGAGACGTGCATCTGCGAGATCCCCATCTGCTGAGCGATCTGCGTCTGCGTCATGGATTCGAAGAACCGCATGGTGAGAATGCGCCGCTCCCGCTCGGGTAGTCCCGCCAGTAGCGGCCGGATCGCCACGTACTCCTCGACCCGATCGAACTGCGACTCCTCCTCACCGAGGGTGTCCAGTAGCGAGGCCTCGGTATCGCGGCCCACGGACACCGCGTCGATCGAGGCGGGCTGGTAGGCGTTCCCGGCAATGACGGCCTGGGTCACCTCGTCCGCGTCGATGCCCAGCTGTGCGGCGATCTCCTTGGCGGTGGGGGAGCGGCCCAGCTGCTGCGAGAGCGCGTCGATGGCCGCGCCGATGCGTAGATGAGTTTCCTTGACCCGTCGCGGAACTCGCATGGCCCAGGTGTTGTCACGGAAGTACCGGCGGACCTCACCCATAATGGTCGGCACCGCGAACGACAGGAAGTTGGAGCCGCGGCTGACATCGAACCGATCCACCGCGTGCACCAGCCCGACGCGCGCCACCTGGGTGAGATCGTCGAACGGCTCGCCGCGTCCGGAGAATTTGCGAGCGATGTGGTCCGCCAGCGGGATACAGCGGTTGATCAGCTCACCGCGCAGCGCGGTGCGCCGCGGAGATTTCGGATCGGTGGCCGCCAGCTGTTCGAACAGTGCCGACACATCGTCGTATCCGGAGCCGCTGCGCGCGACCTCCTCGGCGAGCTCTTCGGCTTCCTCGGCATCGACCGTTTCGTCGGCGGCGTCCTCGGTTTCGGCAGCCGCCTCGTTCTCGACGACTGTGCCGTTCTCGGTTGTCTCGGCGGCAGTGCTGTTTTCGGGTGAGCCGGGCTGCTTTTCTTCGGGAGATACGAACACGATGTCCTCGTCGGCCACTACGCCTTCCCCCGGACCCGCCGGAACTCAACCGTCGTCGGGTATCCGGAGATTGCGGGGTCGAACTCGCCCTGAGCGGCGGTCACCTCATCGGAGAGGGTGCGCAGCACATGCCAGCCGAAGCTGCGCTGATCCGGCATCCCCTCGGTCTTGGCCACACCACTGACCCGTACCACCAAATCCGTATCGCCCACGATGAACACACACTGCAGCGTCGTACCGGGTGCGGCCAGCGCGATGACGGTGGAGGCCGCCTCGTCGACGGCGAGGCGGATATCGGCGACTTCGTCGAGGGTGAATTCGCTGAGCAACACCAGGGTTTCGGCGAGTCCGCGCACGATGGGCAACTGGGAGACGGAGGCGGCAACACCGATCTCGACCGGTGTGGCCCGCAGCCCTTGCTCCGCCGAAATGTTGATCACCTGCACTAGGCTACCCATTCCACCGCGCGGCAATCAGCGCATTCGCCGCGATCGCCGGCTCGTGGGTAGCTCGCGACCGTACCGAGACCGGGCATCACCGGTCTCGTCGATCCGCGGCGGCGGTCCCGTTAGACTGCCGCGTGTGTGCACTCCTTCCTCCCCCTTCGCGCGGCCCGCGCCCATGATCGCGCCGTCCATCCTGTCCGCCGATTTCGCGCGACTCGGTGACGAGGTGAAGGCCATCGAGGGCGCCGACTGGGTGCACGTGGATGTCATGGACAACCACTTCGTCCCGAACCTGACCCTGGGGCTGCCGGTGGTGGAAAGTCTGTTGCGGGCCACCGACATTCCGCTGGACTGCCACCTCATGATCGACAATCCGGAGCGCTGGGCGCCGGGTTATGCGGAGGCGGGCGCGTACAACGTCACCTTCCACGCCGAGGCCACCGACAATCCGATAGCCGTGGCGCGCGATATCCGCGCGGCGGGTGCGAAGGCCGGGCTGTCGGTCAAGCCCGGCACTCCGATCGAGCCGTATCTGGAGATCCTGCGCGAGTTCGACACCCTGCTGGTCATGAGCGTCGAGCCCGGCTTCGGCGGGCAGTCCTTCATCGCCGAAGTGCTGGACAAGGCGCGCACGGTGCGCCGCCTGGTTGACGCCGGCGAGCTGCGCCTGGTGGTGGAGATCGACGGCGGCATCAATATGAACACCATCGAGCAGGCCGCCGAGGCCGGAATCGATTGCTTTGTCGCCGGTTCCGCCGTGTACGGCACCGCCGACCCCGCCGCCACCGTGGAAGCACTGCGGCAGCGGGTCATCGCGGTGGAAGCCTCAGCGGCGAAGTAGCGCCTCGACCACCGTTTCCAGCGGCGGCACCGAACTGACCGTCTCCGGCGGCTGAATCCAGGTGCGGTATCCCGTCCGTTCGTCATCGGCGGACGGGAGTACGACCTGAGCGCCCGCACAGGCGACGGTGGCATAGGCCCGGAACAGTGCGGCGGCGACCGAGGCGCCGAGGGTCTCCGGCCGGACCGGACCGGTGATGAAGGTCCAGCGCCGTGCGCGCGGGTGATGAACAACCGGCCCGGCCAGATCGGCCTGCGCGAGTCGCTTTTGCACTCTTTCGCCTAGTTCGGCGGGCATTGTGATGGCTCCGTAACGGCTGCCTATCTCGAGTAATATGTGTCGTGACGTCGGATCGATCGATGCCGGCAGATGAAATTCGCGCCGGTACTGCACGCAGCGAACTTCGAGCGTGGTATCGAGAAGCGTGGTCACGCTGCACTCCCAATTGTGTTGTAGTCCACCTGGATCCGACCCGCGAGGGGGCGGGACTGCTCGCGGAGAAGTTGAACGGTAGGAATCAGCTGCATAACAATATTGCGTCCATTTCCGCCGATGCGCAAGATTCTGGTGTGAGCGAGTCGTGAATTGGGTAGGGCGGATTGATTGCGCCCGGGTGGACAATTCGCAAAACTGGGAAATTCCGAATTTTCAATTGGGTATCCCGCGTAATTCGGCGAATTCGCCCACTCCCGGTCGGCTTCTACCCTCTCGTGGCGTCCCGCGGTACCGAACCCACCAGTGAAGTAGGCCGCATGTCGTCTACGACCCGGCGTCGTTAGGCTGGTGGCGGACTCGCGTCCATCGGGAATACCGCCGGTGGTCCGGGCTGTTGGCGCAAGCAGGGGCCCGGTACGTGGCCCCGGGTGACAGGGAGAGGCAGGGCATGTTCACAGGCATCGTCGAGGAGCTGGGCGAGATCGTCGCCACCGAGCAACTGGCCGATGCGGCCCGCCTCACCATTCGCGGCCCGCTGGTGACCTCCGATGCCGGACACGGTGATTCGATCGCGGTGAACGGCGTCTGCCTGACCGTGGTGGACCAGCAGGTCGCCGGTGATGTCTTCACCGTGGATGTCATGGCCGAGACGCTCGACCGCTCCAGCATCGGCGGCCTCGCGGTCGGTTCCCGGGTGAATCTGGAACGCGCCGCCGCCGTGAACAGCCGCCTCGGCGGTCATATCGTGCAGGGCCATGTGGACGGCACCGGCACCGTGCTCTCGCGCACCCCCTCGGAGAACTGGGAGGTGGTGCGAATCTCGCTGCCCGACAGCGTCGCCCGCTACGTCGTCGAGAAGGGCTCCATCACCGTCGACGGTATTTCGCTGACCGTCTCCGGCCTCGGCATCGCCGCGGAGGCGGCCGCCGACGGCAGCAAGGACTGGTTCGAGGTCTCGCTGATCCCCACCACGCGTGCGCTCACCACGCTTGGGTCCGCGCCCGCCGGTACCACCGTGAACCTGGAGGTGGATGTGATCGCCAAGTACGTCGAGCGACTCGTCCAGCGCCGATGACTACAGCGCGGGTGCGCCGATGACCACAGCGCGGAGGAGCACAGCGACGCCGGAGGCGGCGCAAATTGGACGCTGGCTTACTGTAGGTAGGCACCTAATTCGAGATGGAGCACAACAGACGTGACCAGGTTCGACACCATCGAGCGCGCAGTCGCCGACATCGCAGCCGGTAAGGCCGTTGTCGTCGTCGACGACGAGAGCCGGGAGAACGAGGGCGACCTCATCTTCGCAGCGGAGAAGGCGACACCCGAGCTGGTGGCCTTCATGATCCGCTACACCTCCGGCTACATCTGTGTGCCGCTCACCGGCGAGGACTGCGACCGCCTGGGCCTGCCGCCGATGTACGCGGTCAATCAGGACAAGCACGGCACCGCCTACACCGTCTCCGTGGATGCCCGCGAGAACATTTCCACCGGTATCTCCGCCGCCGATCGCGCCACCACCATGCGGGTGCTCGCCGATCGCGCCTCCAAGTCCGATGATCTGACCCGTCCGGGTCACGTGGTCCCGTTGCGCGCCAAGGACGGTGGCGTGCTGCGCCGCGCCGGGCACACCGAGGCCGCCGTGGATCTGGCCCGCATGGCCGGGCTCAGCCCCGCCGGCGTCATCTGCGAGATCGTCAGCCAGAAGAACGAAGGCGATATGGCGCGCACCGAGGAGCTGCGCGTCTTCGCCGACGAGCACGATCTGGCGCTCATCTGCATCGCCGACATGATCTCCTGGCGGCGCAAGCACGAAAAGCATGTCCGCCGTGTCGCCGAGGCCCGCATCCCGACCGCGTTCGGTGACTTCAAGGCCATCGGCTACGAGAGCGAATACGACGATTCCGAACATGTCGCGCTGGTCCTGGGCGATATCGCCGGCGCCGACGGCAAGGGTGAGGACGTGCTGGTGCGCGTGCACTCCGAATGCCTGACCGGTGATGTGTTCGGTTCGCTGCGCTGCGATTGCGGTCCGCAGCTCAACGCCGCGCTGAAGCTGGTCTCCGATGAGGGCCGCGGCGTGGTGCTGTACATGCGCGGCCACGAGGGCCGCGGCATCGGCCTCATGCACAAGCTGCAGGCCTACCAGGTGCAGGACGAGCAGCAGCTCGACACCTACGACGCCAATATCGCCATCGGCCAGCCCGCCGATGCCCGCGACTACGGCACCGGCGCACAGATTCTGGTGGATCTGGGCATCACCTCCATGCGGCTGCTGACCAACAATCCGGATAAGCGCGCGGGCATCGAGGGCTACGGTCTGAGCATTACCGAGCGCGTGCAGATGCCGGTTCGCGCCAATTCGCACAACCTGCACTACCTGCGCACCAAGCGCGATCGTATGGGTCACGACCTGGTCGGCCTGGACGATCTGGATCTCGGCGACACCGCGATCTGAATCGCACCGACGGATAACGAGAAGGGCGGAAACCGATGAGCGGCACGGGCGTACCCACGTTCGAGCTCGCCGATGCCAAGGACCTCAAACTTGGCATTGTCGCGTCGCGCTGGCACACCACCATCTGCGACGCGCTGGTGGCGAACGCCGAGAAGACGGCGCGCGAGGCCGGGGTCGGCGATATCACCGTGGTCCGCGTGGCGGGCGCCATGGAGCTGCCGGTGGTGGCGCAGGCGCTGGCCCGCACGCATGATGCGGTGGTCGCGCTGGGCGTCGTGATCCGTGGTGGCACACCGCATTTCGAGTACGTGTGTGATTCGGTCACCGCCGGTCTGACCCGGGTGTCGCTGGACGAGGGCACCCCGGTCACCAATGGCGTGCTCACCGTCAATACCGAGCAGGAGGCCCTGGACCGCGCGGGTCTGCCCGGTTCGGTGGAGAACAAGGGGGAGCAGGCGTCCGCCGCTGCCCTGGATGCCGCGCTGACCCTGCGCGACCTGCGTCAGACCGTCTAGTCATGCCTGTCGTCCGGATCTGGAAACGGGATGGCGGGGCGGAGGAACCGCGCCGCACGCCCGATACGTCCGCGGCGTCCGCCCAATCGAAGGCCGGTGAATCCGAAGTGTCTGGCACCGAAGTGTCCGGGGTACAGTCGAAGTCGACTCCCGAAGGCGACGAGACCGGCGGCCCCGCGCCATCCGGTGCGCAGTGGGATCTCGAGGTGCGGCCGCAGCACGCGATCATGACCTCCCGGATTATCGCGGCGGTGCTGTTCCTGGCGTTCGCCGTAGGCGGGATCTTCATGAGGACGGGTTCGACCGGTGTGAATTTCCGGCTGGCCGATCAGCTCGCGCTCATCCTGTTCGGCCTGCTGCTCGCGGGTTCGGTGCTGATGCTCACGCGGCCCCGAGTGCGGGTCGGCAAGCAAGGTGTCGTTGTACGGAACATCCTCGGCGACAATGAATTCGGCTGGCAGGATATTCGCGGCATTTCGTTCGCGGACAAGAAGTCCTGGGCGCGACTGGAATTGGTGCACGACGAATACGTGCCCATGATGGCCATCCGCACCAATGACAAGCTGCGTGCGGCCGCCGCCATGGATCGCTTCCGCGAGCTGGGCGCCAAATACACCGCAAGCAATCCGGCCTGAACTTCCGGCATCACGCCGCTGCTGACAAAACATGCTGCCCATCACCTGAGAGGTGATGGGCAGCAGTGTTTTCCGGCTCCGGTGCGGATCCCTGTTCTAGTGCGTATCCCCGAGGACAACGCCCTCGCGGCGCGGATCCGCACCGCCGGTCCAGCCGTTTCCGTCCCGGACCAGTGCGGACAGCCCGCTCGACTGCGGGTCCACCGAAACCTGGTGACCGAGCCTGCGTAACTGCTGCACGAGCGGGTCGTGATCGCCGTGATCGCTGGTATCGATCGCCGGATGCTCACCGCCCAGGCCCGTGACCGGGGAGTTGGCCGCCCCGAAGTCCACCATCGACACCGCCTGCTGCGGATCCAGACCCCAATCCAGCAGGGCCACCAGGGTTTTCACCACGAACTGAATGATGACCCCGCCGCCGGGCGAGCCGGTGACATAGGTGAGCGGCCCGCGCGAACCGTCGGCGGCGCGATCGAAGACCAGCGTCGGGGCCATCGAGCTGCGCGGCCGCTTACCCGGACCGATGCGATTGGCCACGGGCACACCGGCTTTGTCGAGCGGTTCCGCCGAGAAGTCGGTCAGCTGATTGTTCAGCACGATGCCGTCGACCATGTGGAAGGCGCCGAACGCGGACTCCACCGTGGTCGTCATGGACGCGGCATTGCCGTACTTGTCGACGATCGAGATATGGCTGGTGCCGTGCTCGGGTTGCTGCGGGCCGGTGCCGAGCGGCACCGGCCCGAAGTCGCCGGGCTGTGCGGTGCCCATGCTGTGATTCGGGTCGATCAGCTTCGCGCGCTGCTTCAGATAGTCCGGGTTCAGCAGTGCCTGCGGCGAATTGCCCGGCAGCGGAATGAAATCCGAGTCGGCGATGTACTTGTCGCGATCGGCGTAGGCGAGCCGCTCGGCCTCGGAGATGAGGTGCACGGCCGCGGCGGTCGGCTTACCGCCATTACGGGCGGCATCGCTGTCGCCGGTGCTGTCGGCCGGCTTCATTGCGGACAGGTCGAAGTTGGACAGTATGCCCATGGTGGCCTCGACCGTCAGGCCCCCCGAGGACGGGTTCGGCATACCGCAGATCTCGTGCGTGCGATAAGGCGAGCACACCACCGTGCGCTTCTTCGCCTGGTACGCAGCAAGATCCGCGAGGGAGGTGAATCCCGGCGTGCGCCCGCCGGAGCCGGTGGCGATGGTATCGACGATATCCGCGGCCACCGCGCCCTTGTAGAAGGCGTCGGGGCCATCGGTGGCTATCGCCGAGAGGACCTTGCCGATGGCCGGGTTGGTCAGCGTGGTTCCGGCGGGCTTGGCGGTCCCATCGGCCCGCAGGAAGTAATTGCGCGAGTTCTCGTCCCGCGCGAGATCGGCAGCGGAGTCGGCGATCTGACTCGCCAGGCGCGGCCCGATCTCGAACCCCTGATCGGCCATGGAAATGGCCGGGGCGAACAGGTCGCGCCAGGGTTGCCTGCCGTGGTCATTGTGCTCGAGTTCGAGCAGCCGCAGCACGCCCGGTGTGCCGATGGACCGCCCGCTGGCCCGCGCGGTGGGTTGCGGTGTGGTGCGGTCGGTATCGCTGATCCAGCGCAGGTAATCCTGCGTAGCGGCCTGCGGCGCGGTTTCGCGGCCGTCATAGGCGTCGATCTGCTTGGTCGTCGCGTCGTAGTAGAGCAGGAATGCGCCGCCGCCGATTCCGGTGGCCTGCGGCTCCACCAAACCGAGCACGGTCTGCGCCACGATGAGCGCGTCCGCGGCCGTGCCGCCGTCGCGCAATACCGTGCAGGCCGCCTCGGTCGCCACCGGATTGGCGGTGGAGACCGCGAAGGTATTGGTGTGCACGGGCTTCATCCCGGTGCGATAGCCCGTCGCGATCTCGGGGTTCAGGCTCAGATTCGTGCTGGTGGGGCCACTGCCCGTGTCCGCGCTGAGGGGAGTGCCGTTGGGGGCGGTGGCACAGGTCGCCTGCGCTGTGCCCGAATCGGACCCGCAGGCGGTGGTCAGCCCGAGCAGGAGCAGGGCGGCGCCGGCGCCGCTCCAGATATGCCTTCGCATGCGCCTCATGGACGGACCTTAACGCCGGGGCGCGGCCCGGGCCGGGGTTTGAACCCCCCGCAATGGGAATGCTCCGTCGGGTGAACAGGAACTTTCCCAGCTCGGAGCGGCGATGTGGCTCGCAGCTGATCGCAAGGTACTCTCGGACGGCCCAATACACGATTGCGGAGGGTTAACCGGCGTATGACCGAGATCCGGACACAGGCCACAAACCTCACTGCCGAGGACAGCGGCTATCACAAGGCCCTCAAGCCACGGCAGTTGCAGATGATCGCCATCGGTGGCGCCATCGGAACCGGACTTTTCCTCGGTGCGGGCGGACGCCTGCACACCGCGGGACCGACGCTGTTCCTGGTCTATCTGATCTGTGGCGTCTTCGTCTTCTTCATTCTGCGGGCACTGGGGGAGCTGGTCCTGCACCGCCCGTCCTCGGGCTCGTTCGTCTCCTACGCGCGCGAGTTCTTCGGGGAGAAAGCAGCTTTCGTCGCGGGGTGGATGTATTTCCTGAACTGGTCCATGACCGGCATTGTCGATACCACCGCTGTCGCAACGTATCTGCACTACTGGGGACCGTTCCAGCCTGTCGCGCAATGGATTCTGGCCCTGGGCGCGCTGATCATCGTGCTGAGCATCAACCTGGCGTCGGTGAAGTGGTTCGGCGAGATGGAATTCTGGGCCGCCATGATCAAGGTGCTCGCGCTGGTCACCTTCCTGGTGGTGGGCACCGTCTTCCTGGCAGGTCGCTTCCAGGTCGAGGGCCAGAGCACCGGATTGCGCATGGTGAGCGATGCCGGCGGTTGGTTCCCCACCGGCATCCTGCCGCTGATCACGGTCACCTCGGGTGTGGTGTTCGCCTATGCCGCAGTCGAAATGGTCGGCATCGCCGCGGGTGAGACCGAGAACCCCGAGAAGATCATGCCGCGCGCCATCAATTCGGTGATCGTGCGTATCGCGCTGTTCTACTGCGGTTCGGTGATCCTGCTGGCGCTGCTGCTGCCCTACACCGCGTACAAGTCGGGGGAAAGCCCGTTCGTCACCTTCTTCGGCAAACTCGGTGTCGCGCACATGGGTTCGATCATGAACTTCGTGGTGCTCACCGCCGCGCTCTCCAGTCTGAATGCCGGTCTCTACTCGACCGGCCGCATTCTGCGGTCGATGGCGATGAACGGCAGTGCGCCGAAGTTCACCGCACGCATGTCCGGCGCGGGTGTGCCCTACGGCGGCATCCTGCTCACCAGTGCCATCGCGCTGTGCGGTGTGGGACTCAATTACGTTGTCCCCGACGAGGCCTTCGAGATCGTGCTCAATGTGGCCTCGCTGGGCATCCTGGCCTCGTGGGCCACCATTGTGGCCTGCCAGCTGAAGCTGTGGTGGTGGTGGAAGCAGGGCACCGCGGAGCGTCCGGCGTTCCGGATGTTCGGAGCCCCCTATACGGGCATTGCGACCCTGGTGTTCCTGTTCGCCGTACTGGTGCTCATGGCCTTCGATCATCCGGTCGGTACCTGGACCGTGGGCAGCCTCGTACTCCTCGTGCCCGCCTTGATGATCGGGTGGAAGTTCGCCAAGCCGCGGGTACTGGCCATCGCCGAGGAGCGGGCAGGCTACACCGGCGAGTTCCCGGTGCTGCCGCCGATTCCGATGGACGACAAGTAGTTTCCGGCTGTCGGCGGTAAACTGAGATTTACTGACTCACCTGCACTGATAACGGCCGCACACGGAAATCGTGTGCGGCCGTTATGTGTTCGATATCACTGTTTGCGCTGCGTGCTATGCGCTGTGGCCATAGTCATAACTTCGTGAACTCGATTGTCCAGCACTGAAACATTTGGTTAGCGTCTGGTTCTGCGCGTTCGCAGGGGGCGCGCAACCAGGGGTTACTCGATGAGGAGTGCTGTGAGTTCGCATTCGGCTGTGGTCGATGAGGTGGAAATCTCGCCGGCCCATGCGGGGAACGGTGTTCCTATCACGTTTTTCGACCGATTTATCGGTGTGATCCGGAATTTTCGTCGTAATAGTTCCGAGATCGCCCTGCCCGTGAAGGTGCGGGAAACGCAGTACGCCGCGCTGGCCACAACGGGATTCGCGTTCATGCAGGGCCTGCTGGCGATTCCGGACGGCCTGGACGGTGTGCTGGGGAGCACCGGCCATTTCCTCGCCGCCTGGCTGACCGGCGGCGTGGCACTGCTTTTCGGGCTGCGCGCATCGTGGGTATGGGTGGCAGCGCTGGGATTGGCCAGTCTGCAGGCATTTTTCGGCGTGTTCACGCTGGTATCTGCCGAAATGCCCAGTGGGGTGGGCCCGTTCGGTGTGCTGATCGGCGTCATGGCCTCGGGCATCGTGCTCGCGCTGCTGCTGCGCCGCGACTGCTACAACTGGTTTGTAGCCGCCTGAGCGTCGGTTGCCGCCCGCGCACAGCTTGGGCGGCAACCGATCTCGCTACTTCAGGGTGCGACCCAGCGCCCGGCCTGCGGCCCGGCCGGAGAAGATGCAGCCGCCCAGGAACGTGCCCTCCAGGGCGTTGTAGCCGTGTACGCCGCCGCCACCGAAGCCGGCGACCTCACCGGCCGCGTACAGACCCGCGAAGGCGGTGCCGTCCGGGCGCATCACCTGCGAGTCGAGATTGGTCTGCAAGCCGCCCAGGGTCTTTCGGGTCAGGATATTGAGCCGGACCGCGATGAGCGGGCCGTGCGCCGGATCCAGGATCTTGTGCGGGGTCGCGACGCGGCCCAGCTTGTCACCGAGGTAGCGCCGCGCATTGCCGATGGCCATGAGCTGGCCGTCCTTGCTGAACTTGTGCTCGGTATCGCGATCACGGGCGACCACCTGGCGCTCGATATCGGCGAAGTCCAGATGCGGTCCGCGGGAGATCTTGTTCATGCCCGCGACAAGATCCGCGAGCGTGTCCGCGACCACGAAGTCGACGCCGTGCTTCTTGAACGCCTCCACCGGGCCCGGTGCGCCCTTGGCGACCCGGCTCCTGAGGGTGAGTTTCAGGTCCTTGCCGGTGATATCGGGGTTCTGCTCCGACCCGGAGAGCGCAAACTCCTTCTCGATGATCGACTGATCCAGAATGAACCACGAGTAGTCGTAGCCGGTGGACAGGATCTGCTTCATGGTCGCGTTGGTGTCGAAACCCGGGAAACACGGTGCGGGCATGCGCTTTCCATTGGCGTCGAACCACAGTGAGGACGGCCCCGGAATGATGCGGATGGCGTGATCGGGCCAGACCGGATTCCAGTTGTGGATGCCTTCGGTGTAGTGCCACATGCGATCTCGGTTCACGATGCGCCCGCCGGCGGCCTCGGTGATGCCGAGCATGCGACCGTCCACATGGGCGGGCACACCCGAAATCATGTGCTCGGGGCAGGGTCCCAGCCGATCCGTCGGCCAGTTGGCGCGAATCAGATCGTGATTGTGGCCGATGCCGCCGGAGGTGACGATGACCGCCTGGGCGGCAATCTCGAACTCGCTCACGATATTCCGGGACGAGGCCACGCCGCGTTCGGCCTCGGAGGGCTCGAGCACGCTGCCGCGCACGCCGGTCACGACCTCATCGGTGACCACGAGTTCATCGACGCGGTGCCGGAAGGCGAATCCGACCTGCCCGCGCTTCTCGGCTGCGAGCACCGGCTCCAGGAAGACCCGCACCACCTCCGGCCCGGTGCCCCAGGTGAGATGGAAGCGCGGTACCGAATTGCCGTGGCCGTCGGCGAACTCGCCGCCGCGTTCGGCCCAGCCGACCAGCGGCGTCACCCGCAGCCCGAGGTCGTAGAGGTACTGCCGCTTCTCCCCGGCGGCGAATTCGACATAGGCCTTGGCCCACTGCCGCCCCCAATGGTCCTCGTCCTCGCGGTCGAAGCCGGCTGAGCCGAGCCAGTCCTGCATGGCCAGCTCCAGGGAGTCCTTCACCCCCAGCCGCCGCTGCTCGGGACTGTCCACGAAGAACAGGCCGCCCAGCGACCAGAACGCCTGCCCGCCCAGGTTGGCCCGGTTCTCCTGATCCACCACCAGTACCCGGCGACCCGCCTTGACCAGTTCGTGCGTGGCGACGAGACCGGCCAGACCGGCGCCGACGACGATGACATCCGGATTCTCGATCATGCCCATTCCCTAGGGTTGTAGAAACTCGATACACGACTGTATCGAACTTGTCTGTCGGTCGGACATGGCATGGTCTGAGTGTGCCGATTTCTCCGAGCGGGATCCCGACCCTGACCGTCGCTGCGGCGCGTCGCACCGCCCTGGCCGCCCAGGGGTTCGCCGCGGCCCGGCCCAGCGCTCCGGCGACGCGGCGGACGGTGTGGAAGGCGCTGGAGAGCACGAAGCTATTGCAGCTCGATTCCGTGTCGGCGGTGGTACGTGCGCACTATGCGCCGGTCTTCAGCCGGATCGGCGCGTACGACACCGCGCTGCTGGACGAGGCGGCCTGGAGCGATACCGCGCGCCGTCCGCGCAAGCTGGTCGAGTACTGGGCGCACGAGGCGGCGCTGATTCCGGTGCAGGATTGGGCGCTCATGCGCTGGCGCATGGTGGAGTACCGGCACGGTCGCTGGAACGGTATGCGTCAAGTGGCGCAACGCAATCCGGGGCTGGCCGATGATGTCAAGGGTGTGCTGAAGGAGTTCGGCGCGAGCACCGCGGGGGAGATCGAGCGCCATTTGGAGCTGGATCGTCCACGGTCCAAGGATCATTGGGGCTGGAACTACAGCGATACCAAGGTGGTGTGCGAGGCGCTGTTCGCGGCGGGGGAGGTCTCCGCACCCAAACGGGTTGGCTTCCAACGGCATTACGACCTGTCCGAGCGTGTCATTCCGCCCGAGGTATACGCCCGCGAGGTCGATGAGGCCGACGCCGTCCGGGAACTGGTCCGCCGGGCCGCGGCAGCGCACGGCATCGGCACCGAGACCGATTTGCGCGACTACTACCGGCTGAACCGCCGTCAGACCGAACCCGCCATCGCGGATCTGCTCGACGCGGGTGAGCTCACGCAGGTCGCCGTGGCGGGCTGGGACAAACCGGCCTACCTGCATACCGAGGCGCGCACCCCGCGCAGCATCAGCGGTGCCGCTCTGCTCTGCCCCTTCGATCCGCTGATCTTCTTCCGCGCCCGTACCGAGCGCCTGTTCGATTTCCACTACCGCATCGAGATCTACACGCCGGAACACAAACGCGTGCACGGCTATTACGTCTTCCCGTTCCTGCTCGACGGTGAGCTGGTGGGCCGGGTCGACCTACGCGCGGATCGCAATTCCGGGGTGCTGCGGGTGCCCGGCGCCTTCGCCGAACCCGGCCACAACAATGCCCGGGTGGTGGCGGAACTTGCTGGGGCACTGCGGGAAATGGCCGATTGGCTCGCGCTGGACACCTTCGAGGTGGGGGAGCGCGGCGATCTCGCCCCCGCGCTGAGGCGCGAGCTGAGCTCGCGCCTGCGCGTCTAACCGGGATGCTTCGTCAGAACGGGCCGTCGGTGTAGGCGTTGAGCACAATGCCCTTGCGGCCGTCGCCGGTGCACTCGATGGTCATGGGCATGAGCGGTCGCGGCGAGTCGCCCACGATGTAGGTCGGGGCCTGCTGGCCGTTGCCGACCTGCCGCGTGCCCAGGCACTGCACCACGGCGGCATACCAGTGGCCGTCGGCGGGACAGGTGTAGGTCGCGGTATCCAGCGTGCGGTCGATGCGGCAGGCCTCCTCGGCCTGCGAGGCCGGGGCGGCAATGGTGACCAGGGCCGCGGCTCCGAGACCCAGAGCCGAGCCGACCGCGAGCGATCGGCGGTAAGGACGGTTCATCTTCAACTCTCTCCTTGTGCGTGGATAGATCGTCCGATGACAGTGCGGCACCCATAGTGGCCTCATACGCCGCTCCGACGTGGGAGTACACGCGCACGGACGCGTGGTGTCTACGCGATGAGCAGCTGCCGCGGCGCGGCGGCGGTCCCGGCGCACACCAGCGGGGTCGATGAGTGCACGAGGTAGTCCCCGGAGACGAAGGTCGACGCATCCTCCGATTCCGCGGCGGCCGGCATGGACACGGCCACCAGCGCGGCGGCCGCCATGGTCACTGCGGCTCCGATCGCAAGCCACCGGCGGCGAAGGCGAAGGCGGGTCATGTCACTGCTCCCATCTGTCAGCTGATCTTGTCGATACCTTCGTCACCGCAGACCTCCCGGATGCACTCCCCGGCGCGCCGCCGATCCCGGCCGTGTCGCAAGCAGATTCCCGTCGCGCGGTCCCGGAGTGAGCCGGTGCTGCCGGGCTGTCGGAGGCGCTGGTTAACCTGTGGGCGTGGCAGATCCCGCGACGTACCGGCCCGCGCCGGGGACGATTCCCGTTGAACCCGGTGTGTACAAGTTCCGCGATGTGCACAGCCGGGTCATCTACGTCGGTAAGGCGAAAAGTCTGCGCAGCAGGCTGAACTCGTATTTCGCGGATGTGTACTCGCTGCATCCGCGTACACGCCAGATGGTGACCACGGCGGCCAGCGTGGAGTGGACCGTGGTATCCACCGAGGTGGAGGCGCTGCAGCTCGAGTACAACTGGATCAAGGAGTTCGATCCGCGCTTCAATGTGCGGTACCGCGACGACAAGTCGTATCCGGTGCTGGCGGTCAGCCTCAATGAGGAGTACCCGCGGGTGTTCGTCTACCGGGGCGCCCGCAAGAAGGGTGTCCGATACTTCGGGCCGTACGCGCATGCCTGGGCCATTCGCGAGACGCTGGATCTGCTGCTGCGGGTGTTCCCGGTGCGTACCTGCTCCGCGGGAGTTTTCAAGCGGCACAACCAGATCGGCCGCCCCTGCCTGCTCGGGTACATCGACAAGTGTTCCGCCCCGTGCGTCGGCCGGGTGAATGCCGACGAGCATCGGCAGATTGTCGAGGATTTCTGCGACTTCCTCTCCGGTAAGACCGACCGGTTGGTCAAAGAGCTGGAGCGGAAGATGCATTCCGCCTCCGAGGAACTCGAATTCGAGACCGCCGCCCGGCTGCGCGATGACGTCCAGGCACTGCGCCGGGCGCTGGAGAAGCAGGCGGTGGTGCTGGGCACCGGTACCGATGCCGATGTGGTCGAGTTCGCGATCGACGAATTGGAGGTCGCGGTGCAGATCTTCCACGTCCGCGACGGCCGGGTGCGCGGTCAGCGCGGCTGGGTGGTCGACAAATCCGGTGACGCCATCGACGAGATCGACTCCGGCGGCGAGCTGCCGGTCCTGGTCGAGCAGTTCCTCACCCAGTTCTACGGTGAGCAGTCCACCCTCGCGGCGCAGGCCGGCGACGAACAGCCCGGCGCGGTGGTGCCGCGCGAGGTGCTGGTGCCGGCGCTGCCCCGCGATGCCGAGCAGGTGCAGCAGTGGCTGACCGGTATCCGCGGCTCCGCCGTGCAGCTGCGGGTGCCCCAGCGTGGTGACAAGAAGGCCCTCGCCGAGACCGTGCAGCGCAATGCGCAGGAGTCGCTGCAACAGCACAAGCTAAGGCGCGCAGGCGATCTCACCGCCCGCTCGGCGGCGCTGCAGGGTATTCAGGACGCGCTCGATCTGGACAGCGCGCCGCTGCGCATCGAATGTGTGGATATCAGCCATGTGCAGGGCACCGATGTGGTGGCCTCGCTGGTGGTGTTCGAGGACGGTCTGGCGCGCAAGTCCGAGTACCGGCACTACGCCATCAAGGAGGCCGCCGGTGACGGCCGCTCCGATGATGTGGCCAGCATTGCCGAGGTGACCCGGCGGCGCTTCGGCAAGCTGCGCCGCGATCTGGACGCGGCCGAGGCCGCTGATCTGGCTGCGCTCGAATCCGGTTCGGACCCAATGGAATCGGGCCTTCCGGGCATAGACCCGAAGACGGGCAAACCGCGCCGCTTCGCCTATCCGCCCAACCTCTACGTGGTCGACGGCGGCGCACCGCAGGTGAATGCCGCCGCCGAGGTCCTCGATGAACTCGGCATCACCGATGTCGCGGTCATCGGCCTGGCCAAGCGCCTGGAGGAGGTCTGGGTGCCCAACGAGCCGGATCCGGTGATCATGCCCCGCACCAGCGAATCGCTCTACCTGCTGCAACGCGTGCGTGACGAGGCGCACCGCTTCGCCATCACCTTCCATCGCAGCAAGCGCTCCCGCCGTATGACCGCCTCGGCACTGGACGCCGTCCCCGGGCTGGGCACGGCCCGCAAGACCGCTCTGGTCACGCACTTCGGGTCCGTCGCGAAGCTGAAGGAGGCTACGGTGGAGCAGATCACCGAGGTCCCGGGCATCGGGGTGGCCACGGCGAAGGCGGTGCTGGCCGCCTTGCGCACGGAGTAGGTCATACTTCGGCGCCCGCGCGACACGCCGATGGCATGTTGCGCGACACGCCGTCTGTGCAGGTGGAGCGACAGAATTACAGCTGTGTCTCTCCTCGTGCGTGCGCCTGCGATGTTTTGGGTTATCGGTGCAGGATGATCGAGGGAACCCCAGACACGAACCCGGTAGGACATGACGCGCGTCGAAGCCAGTAGTAAGAACCTCGGACAGCCACAACAGGTCGAGGTGGTCATCGTCACCGGTTTGTCCGGGGCGGGTCGTGGTACCGCTGCCAAGGTGCTCGAAGATCTCGGTTACTACGTTGCCGATAATCTGCCGCCCGAGTTGATCGGCCGCATGGTCGAACTCGGGGACAGTGCCGACCCGCCGATTCGCAAGCTCGCCCTGGTGATGGATGTGCGCAGCCGCTTCTTCACCGGAAATCTTTCGGCGGTCACCGAACAACTGCGCTCCGCGGGCGTGCGCACCCGCATTCTTTTCCTGGAGGCCTCCGACGATGTCCTGATTCGTCGATACGGGTTCGCGCGGCGGCGGCATCCGCTGCAGAGCGAGAGTGCCGACGGCACGCTGACCGCGGGTATCACCGCGGAACGCCGCCGTCTGGACTCGGTGAAGACCGCGGCCGATCTCGTGATCGACACCACCGCACTATCGATTCACCAACTGCACCGAAAGCTGGAAGAGGCGTATGGCGGAGATGCCAAGACCGCCTTGCAATTAACAATCCAATCGTTCGGTTTTAAGTACGGAGTACCACTGGACGCCGATATGGTGTTGGATTTGCGTTTCCTGCCCAATCCGCATTGGGTCCCGGAACTCCGCGAACAGACCGGACAGGATGCCGCGGTCAGTGAGTATGTGCTGTCGCGTCCGGGAGCCCAGGACTATCTGGGTACCGGCCGCCACCTCATCGACCTCACCACCGAGGGCTACCGCCAAGAGGGGAAGCGATACATGACCGTGGCAGTGGGCTGCACGGGCGGTAAACACCGCAGTGTGGCAATAGCGGAGGCGCTGGGTGAGCTACTCGGTGCCGGCGCGAACCCCGGATCGGGGGACGTGATCCGCGTGGTCCATCGGGATTTGGGGCGAGAATGACTGCGCGCGAAACGAATCGGCATGCCAACCCCGCGATCGTGGCGCTGGGCGGCGGACACGGTCTGTACGCGACGCTCACCGCGGTGCGCCGGCTGACCCGCAAGATCACGGCGGTGGTGACGGTCGCCGATGACGGCGGTTCCTCCGGGCGACTGCGTTCCGAACTCGGCATGCTGCCGCCCGGCGACCTGCGCATGGCGCTGGCGGCCCTGGCCGAGGAGTCCGACGGCATCTGGGCGCGCACCCTGCAGCATCGCTTCGGCGGGACCGGAGCACTGGCCGGGCATTCGGTCGGCAATCTGATTCTGGCGGGCTTGACAGAGGAATTGGGCGATCCGGTGGCCGCGCTCGACGAGGCCGGCAAGATCCTCCGCATCACCGGCCGGGTGTTGCCGATGTCGCCCATCGCTCTGACCATCGAAGCGGATGTGGCGGGGCTCGAAGGTGACCCGCGCGTGAGCCGTTGTATCCGCGGTCAGGTCGCGGTCGCGACCACCCCGGGCAAGGTCCGCCGGGTGCGCCTGATTCCGTCCGATCCGCCCGCCTGCACGGAGGCTACCTCGGCAATCGAGCATGCGGACGTGGTGGTGCTGGGCCCCGGCAGCTGGTTCACGAGCGTCATACCGCATGTGCTCGTGCCCGATTTGCACGAAGCGCTATTGCACACTCGTGCCCGGAAAGTCCTGGTGCTCAACCTCGCCGCGGAACCGGGCGAAACGGCCGGATTCTCCGCGGAACGGCACCTGCATGTATTGTCCCAGCACGCACCGGATTTCACGGTGGACCATGTTTTGGTCGATTCAGGATCCGTACCCGAGGGTAGGGAACGCGAACATGTAGCAAGAGCTGCCGAACAGCTGCGAGCACGAGTAACCTTCGCTGATGTTGCCGAGGCCGGGACAGACCGGCACCACCCCGGAAAGCTTGCCGCCGCACTGGATCAGGTGATCCGGCAACCTCGGCCGGAATCAGCAGGTCTTCGAGTCGAAGGACGGCATATGGGCCAACATGTGCGCACCGGGTTGGGTGGAAAGGAGCGCGTCTCGTGGCGATGACAGCGGAAGTGAAGGACGAGCTGAGCCGGCTCACCATTTCACAGGTGAGCTCGCGCAAGGCGGAACTGTCCGCGCTACTGCGGTTCGCCGGTGGATTGCACATCGTCGGTGGTCGAGTGATCGTGGAAGCCGAAGTGGACATGGGTTCCATTGCGCGGCGCCTGCGTCGGGAGATCTTCGAGCTGTACGGCTACGGCTCCGATGTGCATGTCCTAGGCGCTGGCGGGCTCCGGAAAACCTCCCGGTACGTCGTACGGGTATCCAAGGAAGGCGAGGCGCTGGCGCGCCAGACCGGTTTGCTCGATGTGCGCGGTCGTCCCGTGCGGGGTCTGCCCGCACAGGTGGTCGGCGGCAGCATCGGTGATGCCGAAGCCGCTTGGCGCGGAGCGTTTCTCGCGCACGGCTCGCTCACCGAACCGGGCCGGTCTTCCGCGCTGGAGGTGAGTTGCCCCGGTCCGGAAGCCGCGCTCGCGCTTGTCGGCGCGGCCCGGCGCATGGGCATCTCGGCAAAAGCACGCGAAGTACGCGGAACAGACCGCGTGGTCGTGCGCGATGGTGAGGCCATCGGCGCCCTGCTCACCCGTATGGGTGCGCAGGACACCAGGCTCACGTGGGAGGAGCGGCGCATGCGCCGCGAGGTCCGCGCCACCGCGAACCGTCTCGCGAATTTCGATGACGCCAATCTGCGTCGCTCGGCCCGGGCCGCGGTAGCCGCCGCAGCCCGTGTGGAGCGCGCACTGGAGATACTGGCCGACGATGTGCCCGATCATTTGGCCGCCGCCGGCAAGTTGCGCGTCCTGCACCGGCAGGCGTCATTGGAGGAGCTCGGCCAGCTGGCCGATCCGCCGATGACGAAAGACGCTGTGGCAGGCCGCATTCGACGGCTGCTCTCGATGGCGGACCGGCGCGCAAAGGAATTGGGCGTACCGGACACCGAATCCGCCGTCACCGCGGAGCTGCTCGAAGAGGCGTGACCCGAACCGAAGGCGCCACATCCCTGTTGGATGTGGCGCCTTCGGTTTTGGGCCGATACTCTGCGTGCCACGCCCGGGCGTAGATGCCAAATCGGGACGATCTTCACCGTTTCACCCCAAAGCTGCAACAGCGTCTTACCGCAGGTAGTGCCCGCATCCTGTCAGCCGCAGTCCGGCACTGGCGGGGACGCTGGTTCGTTGCGTTTCAGGTCGAAACTCAGCGAGAGGTCCGCGCGCCGCTTCGCCCGGACACCAGCGTCGGAATTGATGTGGGTATCACACATTTGGCGGTACTCGCCGATAGCGATGGCAGGGTTCGTTATGGTGCAGTGAAAACCGAACTGCTTCTGCGAGTTCGAGTGTTCAAGTGCGACGTTTGCGGTCTGATCCTGGATCGGGACGTGAACGCCGCAGTCAATCTCGTCGCTCTTGTGATGGGTTTTTCGACTGGTACCGGAGTGGCCGGAGACCAGGACGCATGCGCGTCGAACCCTCGTGGAGCCGACCGGAAGACCCGCGCTACCTACCCGACCCTTCAGGGTCGAGGTAGGGCGGGCTGATGGCGCAACCCCGCCTTTGTGCGGGACAGAAACGAGAGACCGTCCTCAAATCGTCCCCGCCCGATAGGCTGTGGCGACACTGAAACGGACCGTCCGAGTGGAAACGCCCGGACTGTCGGACCGACTGCGAAATCATCAACGGCGCAAGTAAACGCCTCGTGGCTCAGATGCCGCGGGGGTGTGTCCGTGATGTTTCCGTGACGGGTTTAGGCTGATCCGACAACGGAAACGATCCGCTTGATAGGTGAGGAGCGATAACGTGACTGTCCGGGTAGGTATCAACGGCTTCGGTCGTATCGGACGCAACTTCTTCCGGGCCGTCGAAGCGCAGAAGGCGCTCGGCACCACTGACATCGAAATCGTCGCGGTCAACGACCTCACCGATACGAAGACGTTGGCGACCCTGCTGAAGTACGACTCCATCCTCGGCCGGCTGCCGCAGGACGTCTCGGTCGACGGCGACTTCATCGTGGTGGGCGAGCAGCGCATCAAGGCGCTGGCGCTGCGCGAGGGTCCGGCGGCGCTGCCGTGGGGCGAGCTGGGCGTCGACGTGGTTGTCGAGTCGACCGGCATCTTCACCGATGCGACCAAGGCGAAGGGCCACATCGCGGCCGGCGCCAAGAAGGTCATCATCTCCGCGCCCGCCAAGGGCGAGGACATCACCATCGTGATGGGTGTCAACGATGACAAGTACGACGGCTCGCAGAACATCATCTCGAACGCCTCGTGCACCACGAACTGCCTGGGTCCGATTGCCAAGGTGCTCAACGACTCCTTCGGCATCGAGCGTGGTCTGATGACCACCATCCACGCGTACACCCAGGACCAGAACCTGCAGGACGCGCCGCACGCCGACCTGCGCCGTGCCCGCGCCGCCGCGCTGAACATCGTGCCCACCGGTACCGGCGCCGCCAAGGCCATCGGCCTGGTGCTCCCGGAGCTGCTCGGCAAGCTGAACGGTTATGCGCTGCGTGTGCCGGTCCCGACGGGTTCGCTCACCGACCTCACCGTGGATCTGGCCAAGACCGCGTCGGTCGACGAGATCAATGCCGCCATGAAGGCTGCCGCGGACGGCCCGATGAAGGGCATCCTGAAGTACAACACCGATCCGATCGTCTCTTCCGACATCGTGACCGACCCGCACTCCTCGATCTACGACGCCCCGCTGACCGTTGTCATCGACAACCAGGTCAAGGTCGCCTCGTGGTACGACAACGAGTGGGGCTACTCCAACCGCCTGGCCGACCTCATCGGTCTCGTCGGTAAGTCCCTGTAAGCGCGATGACAATCAAGACACTCCAGGATCTCCTGAGCGAGGGTGTCGAGGGCCGGGGCGTACTTGTACGCTCCGACCTGAACGTTCCCCTCGACTTTCCTGTTTCGAGCGACCCGCAAGCGGTCGCAAGCGGCGGCGTTATCACCGATCCGGGCCGCATCATCGCGTCGGCGCCGACCATCAAGGCGCTGGCCGAGGCCGGCGCGAAGGTGGTTGTCACCGCGCACCTGGGTCGCCCCAAAGGCGAACCGGACCCGAAGCTTTCGCTCGCTCCCGTAGCCGCGCGTCTCGCCGAGGAACTGGGCCGCAATGTCCAGCTCGCCGGTGATGTGGTCGGACAGGACGCGCTCGCGCGTTCCGAGGGCCTCACCGACGGTGATGTGCTGCTGCTGGAGAACATTCGCTTCGATCCGCGCGAGACCAGCAAGGACGATGCGCAGCGGGCCAAGCTGGCCGCCGCGCTGGTCGAGCTGGTCGGCGATGACGGCGCGTTCGTCTCCGACGGTTTCGGTGTGGTGCACCGCAAACAGGCGTCGGTCTTCGACGTGGCGAAGTTGCTGCCGCACTACGCGGGTGGGCTCGTCGCGGCCGAGACCGAGGTGCTGAAGAAGCTCACCGAGCAGTCCGAGCGGCCGTACGCGGTGGTGCTGGGCGGTTCCAAGGTCTCCGACAAGCTGGCGGTCATCGAGGCGCTCGCGCCGAAGGTCGACACGCTGGTCATCGGCGGCGGCATGTGCTTCACCTTCCTTGCGGCGCAGGGTCTTTCGGTCGGCGGCTCGCTGCTGCAGGCCGAGATGATCGACACCTGCAAGGATCTGCTCGACAAGTACGCCGATGTGATCCATCTGCCGCGCGACATCGTGGTGGCGGACAAGTTCGCGGCGGATGCCGAGTCGAAGGTGGTGCCCGCCAACGAGATTCCGGACGGCTGGATGGGTCTGGACATCGGCCCCGAGTCGACGGCTCGCTTCGGCGCGCTGTTGACCGAGGCCAAGACGGTGTTCTGGAACGGGCCCATGGGCGTGTTCGAGTTCGAGCAGTTCGCCGCCGGTACCCGCGGTGTTGCCGAGGCGATCGTGGTCGCGACCGGTAAGGGCGCGTTCACGGTGGTCGGTGGCGGCGATTCGGCCGCGGCCGTGCGCTCGCTGGGTCTGCCGGACGACGGGTTCTCGCATATCTCCACCGGTGGCGGTGCGTCGCTGGAATACCTGGAGGGCAAAGAACTCCCGGGCATCGCTGTGCTTGAAGAAGACACAGTGGAGGACTGAACCATGGCACGTAAGCCTTTGATCGCCGGCAACTGGAAGATGAACCTCAATCACCTCGAGGCCATCTCCCTGGTGCAGAAGATCGCGTTCGCCCTGCCCGAGAAGTACTTCGCGAAGGTCGATGTCACGGTGATCCCGCCGTTCACCGATCTGCGCAGCGTGCAGACCCTCATCGAGGGCGATCGTCTCCTGCTCACCTATGGCGCGCAGGATGTTTCGACCCACGACGAGGGCGCCTACACCGGCGAGATCAGCGGTTCCATGCTGGCCAAGCTGGGGTGCAGCTACGTGGTGGTCGGCCACTCGGAGCGTCGCCAGTACCATCTGGAGGACGACGCCACCGTGCTGGCGAAAGCCAAGCAGGCGTTGAAGTTCGGCATTACGCCGATCGTCTGCATCGGTGAGGGTCTCGGCGTCCGTGAGTCCAAGACCCACGTCGCCTACAACCTCGAACAGCTCCGCGGCTCCCTCAAGGGCCTGACCGCCGAGGAAATCTCCAAGGTCGTCATCGCCTACGAGCCCGTCTGGGCCATCGGCACCGGCAAGGTCGCCACCCCCGACAACGCTCAGGAAGTCTGCGGCGCCATCCGCAAGGAACTCGCCGACCTGGCGAATCCCGAAGTGGCAGCAGGCGTCCGCGTCCTCTACGGCGGCTCCGTCAACGCCAAGAACGTCGGCGAACTCGTCGGCCAAACCGACATCGACGGCGCCCTCGTCGGCGGCGCCTCCCTGAAGGGCGACGAATTCGCCACCCTCTCAGCCATCGCCGCCGGCGGCCCCCTGCCGTAACAGTTTCCACCCTCGAAAGGGCCGGACATCCACTCGGATGTCCGGCCCTTTTGCATCGCCCCGCGCGACACCGCCGGGCGGGGTACCTTCGAATCTGTGTCCAGTGACCGGAATCCGTTTGTCTCGTTGCCATTTGCGATCGTGCGCGAGGGATATGACCGGGATCAGGTTCTGAATTACTTCGATCGGTGCAATGCGGAATTGCGGTTTGTGGCGGCAGATCGTGATGCTGCGGCTGCGGAGGTGACGAGCTTGGCGGAGCGGCTGCGGGATGTGCAGGCTGCGCTGGAGTCTGTGGCGGCGGAGCGGGACAGGGCGGTTGCTCAGGTACGGGAGTTGACCGCGCGGCTCGGGGGGAACGAAGCGGGTCCCGGTACCGAGCAGTGAAGTTCGGCCGGATGACAATTACGTATAACTGGGTGCTTGTCGATATCGGCTGGGGGAGTAGCTCTTCTGCAGTGACGGTTGATCAGGCTGCGAGTCGGTGGTCGTCGGGGTAGGTGCGTTGGTGTTCGTGGGCGAGGTGATACGCCCAGTAGGTGTCGACCGCTTCCAGGACTGCTTGGCGGCGCAGACCGTGGCTGTGACGCCCGCGCGGCAGCGACAACACCGAGTCGGCGGGATAGATATTGCGTTCACCGGGCGCGCGCAGGGCGGTCCGGCGCACCGTTACCGGCCCGACGAGGGTCGCCAGCCGACGAGTGTGGCTGTGCTCGAGCCGATTTCGCCCGAGAACCGACCCATGGGCCTGTCACCGGAGTGATCCCCGCGGTTGAGAAGCTCGCCCGATGTCCACATTGACGCGTGTCTGTAGGGTCGAAACCGTGACTGGGTCAGAAGGATCGGAGATCAGACTGCCGGTGCGGTTCGGGCGACGCTTCCGGATGTATGCCTACTCACCGTCGTTCGCCCGCCTGTTTCTGCACTCCGACCCCTCGGATCGAGCAGCTGATACTGATGAGTACTGCCGTTTCATCGAACTGGTATTCCACAGTGTCCTGGACCTGAAGCTGCCCGTATACATGGGAGCGTTGACCATCCGTCGGCCCGTTGTCGATGAGGTTGTCCGCATCCGCGAAGACATCGCCAGGGATGTAGATCCCGGTGAGATCTTCGTGTTGCAACATGATGGCCACCTGTCTACCCACGAAAACGCTGCCGATGGGTATGTCGTGGCGCGGATGGCGTATTTCACGCGATCGCAAACCTTCGTGGACATCGACAGGTTGATGGATCCCATGGACGATTCTCTCGAATTCGTGACGATTGTCGATTGAATCGCCACATAGCTCACTGATGCTCACAGATATACCAGTCCCTGCAGAAGAGCTACACCCATCGGCTGGAAGGCCATTGCGGCTGTGCGGACCCAGCTCGCTTGGCTGCCGCGATCAGGGCTGGGGGTCGGCGGGCTGAGCCAGTTGGGCGTTCATGGCTGCGCGCAGGTCGGTGACGAAGTTTTCGAATTGGCGCAGTTGGTCGGGGGAGTACTTGTCGATGGCGGCTTCCACGCGTTTGCCGAGGGGGCTGAAGAATTCGTCGGCGAGGGTTTGGACGTGGGAGCTGCTGCGCAGGGTGATCACTCGGCGGTCGTCGTGCTCGCGGGTGCGGACGATGTGACCGGCCTGTTCGAGGCGGTTCAGCAGGGCGGTGGTTGCGCTGTTGGACAGGGCGATTCGTTCGCTGAGCCGGGCGGGGGACAGGGTGGTGCCGCGTTCCTCGGCGGTGAGGATTTCGATGAGGGCCTCGGCGTCGGTGGCGTGCAGGCCCAGCCAGGCGGCGAAGCGGCGGCTGAATTCGCGGTAGTTCGCACCGTAGGCGCGCAGGCCGTCCAGTAGGCGCTGCTGCTGCGCGCGGGGATCTGATACTGGCTGGTCCATCCGCCTCTGTCCGCCTTCCTTGGATCGGCCCGGCGCCGACTGCTCTGTTTGACAACCTAGCGTCCTCCAATCTACTTTGCTCATGGAATAGTTCCACCATGGAAGTATTGGAGAGAATTAGTGAGCGAGGCGTCATCCGTCCGCCGTTGGCTCGGCTTGATCGCCATCGCCCTCGGCGTGGCATCGATCGTGGTCGACACCACGATCGTGAATGTGATCATCCCGTCGATCATCGAGGACCTGCACACGGGTTCGACTGAGGCGCAATGGATTCAGGAGTCCTACGCCATCGTTTTCGCGGCACTGCTGCTGGTGGTCGGCCGCATTGCCGATATCGTCGGGGCGCGCCGAATCTTCGTCGCCGGTGTGGTCGTCTTCGGTGTGACCAGCATCCTGGCCGGCCTGGCGCCCGGCGGCGGCCTGCTCGTGCTGGCCCGATTCCTGCAGGGCGCCGGCGCCGCCATGATCCTGCCGACCTCGCTGGCCCTGCTGAATGCCAATTTCACCGGCAAAGCCCGTGGTCAAGCCTTCGCGGTCTGGGGTTCCACCATCGGCGCGGCGGCCGCACTCGGCCCGCTGCTCGGCGGCTGGCTCGCCGAGCATGTCTCCTGGCGCTGGGCCTTCGGCATCAATGTGCCGCTGGCCGTGCTGATCGTGGTCGGCGTGCTGGCCTGCATCACGCCCTCGCCGCGCGTGCCCAGTCGCATCGATGTGCCCGGATCGCTCCTGTCGGTACTCGGCCTGGGACTACTCGCCTTCGGATTGGTGGAGGGCCGCACCTACGGCTGGATCGCCACCAACCATCCGCTGGGCATCGGCGGATTCACCTGGGCGAGTGGACCTTCCCCGGTTCTGGTCGCACTCATCCTGAGCGCGGTCTTCCTGGCCGGATTCCTCTGGCGGCAGGTACTGCTGCGCCGCGGCGACCACCCGGATAGCGCTCTGATGGATCTGAGCCTGTTCGCGCTGCCTTCGTTCCGCAATGGCAATATCGCCACCCTGATCATCGGCCTCGGCGAATTCGGCATTGTCGCCGTACTGCCGCTGTGGCTGCAATTCACCCTTGGCTACAGCGCCGTGCAATCCGGCCTGGCCCTGGTCCCCGTCGCCATCGGCAGCTTCATCGCCAGCGGCGCCAGCTTCGGCATGGCCGGTAAGGCCGCACCGCTGAATATGGTCCGGCTCGGACTGGGTCTCGAGGTCGTCGGTCTGGCCGCGCTGGGATTCTTCGCCACCACCGGCAGTTCCTGGTGGTCACTCTCGCTCATCCTGTGCGTGTACGGCATCGGCGTGGGATTCGCGACCGCCCAGGTCACCAATGTGGTGCTCGCCGATATCCCGGAAAGCGACAGCGGTCAGGCCTCGGGCATTCAAAGCGCCTTCCGCCAACTGGGTTCCGCTCTCGGTATCGCCGTGCTGACCACGGTCTTCTTCACCACTCTGAGCTCCCAGGTCACCGATCACCTCACCGATAGCGGCGTATCCCGGTTCCAGGCGAGCGAATACGCGCACACCATCACCGATACCGCAGGTGCGGCGATCGAAGGCTTTGCCGCGCAACCGCATACCGAATCCATTGCCGAGGCCGGTCGCGCCGCCATGACGAACGGCATCACTCTGGGTGGTTACCTGGCCGCGACATTCGTCCTGCTGGGACTATTGGCCACCGCACTGATTCCCCGGCAGCTCAGTTCACCCGAAGCAACGGTTGAGTCGAGCAGCGAAACGCACCACCAAAACTCCGTGACACCGTGAAATAGAGGTATTCGACGGTGATTCCACGCGCCTGCAACGCTTTGCCGACCCGCTCGAACTCGGGATCGGTAATGTAGGTGGAGGAGTCGATGGGCAGGCCGTTCGTCGCCATGGCGGCGGCCTCGTCCTCGGTGACCTCGATTTGTTCCCAATCCCGCAGTGGCGCAGGCGGACCCGCGGGCAGCCGGTCCGGGCAGGTGATGAGCAATCCTTCGCGGACCAGGCCGAACGCGCAGTCCAGATGCAGGACGTGCGGCGGCATCGGCAATACTGTCACCGTGAAACCGTGGGGCCGAAGGTATTTGGCGAGCCATTCGCGCCCTGCGGGATTGGTGGCCATCCCCGATTCGCCCACGAACACGTGCTTGTCCAGCACCAGCACATCCCCGCCCTCCAAAAAGGGTCCGGCGCCGTTCTTTTCGCCGGCCTGGGGCACCGCGGGGGACGGCAGCGCCACATATGCGGCCGCACTGGGCATTACCCGCTCCACCAGTAGCTCGCGGCTGGTCAACACCTCGTGCCGTCGATGCGGAAACTGCAACCCGCCCTCGATGACATGCGCGCCAACGGTGAACCACGGATCGCGCACAAAGAAGTTCGCGTACCCGGAGCTGCCTCCGGCCGCCTTCTCCACCTCCGTCAGCAGTCGCGGCCGCAATACTTCAACCCCGTACCTGCCCAGCACCGCAGCGAGATTCTCCCGCTCCGCCTCCCACGCCGCCTGCTCTCGGGGGAACACCTCCCCGAATCCTTCCCGGCTATGGACCGGATCTCGCCCCGCGCGCTCGCGGGCACCGGCGGCGCATGCCCCAGAGCCGCCACATCGTCCGGAGCGCGCACCTGTGACTGCGCCACGACCACAGTCCGCAGGGTCGCGAACTCGCTATCCACCCGGACCGATCCACCGCTGGACGCCATTCGGGCAACGTTGGCCAACCCCAGGGAAGGGCCCGGACCGGACACGCCGTCCCGGCTGCTGATAGCGCGCACTCCCACACGGTCAAAGCGGGGGCTACTCTTCCTGGCGTCATCTACCCGTTCACCATTGTCGGCGCGAGTCCTGACCAAGTGTTGCGCGCAGCGCATTCTCAGGGTCGTTTGCCAGACTCGGGATCAGTGACGCGGTGCTCGGGAAGGATGTTGATGGGACGACGGATGAATCGGCGGTCGGTGCTGGCGGTGGGAGCGCTGGCCGGGCTGGTACCGGTGCTCGACGCGTGCGGAGGAAAGGGCAAGCACCCCAAGGCGGTCGCGCCGACGACGCCCGCACCCTCGACCGGCCCCGGCGCGGATATCGTCATGATCATCCGGCACGGCGAGAAGCCGGAGGGTTCCGGGAGTCCGTACGGAATCACGGCCGACGGCGATCGCGATGCGGAGTCGCTGACCGTCCGCGGCTGGACCCGGGCGGGTGCGTTGATCGGCCTGTTCGATCCCCGTACCGCCGATGGCAAGCCGTCTGCGCTCCGACCGGGATTGTCGAGGCCCGCAACAATATTCGGCGCCGACCCGGGATCCGGCGGTAGCAAGCGGCCCGTCGAGACGGTGACCCCGCTGGCGGAGGCGCTCGGCCTGACGGTGGATCAGCGTTTCAAGAAGGGTCAGGAGGCACAGCTGGCCGCCGGACTCGCGCACGCGACCGGCCCGGTCCTCATCTCCTGGGAGCATGAGAATATCGGCGAGATCATCGCGCACCTGGGCCCGATCAGCCCGAATCCGCCTGCCTCCTGGCCCGGTTCGCGTTTCGACATGGTGTACGTCTTCACCCGCGCGGGCAATGAGTGGGCCTTCACCCAGGTGCCGCAGCTGCTCCTGTCCGGCGACGCGCCGACGCTGTTCGGCTGACATCACCCCGCAGCCCATTCCATGGGCCGACCGCCCGCAAAAGGCTTACCGTCTTTATATGTTCGGCATTATTCGGCCCTGCCGTCACCGGCTGGGTGAGGACCTCGGACGGGCTTGGCTGGCGCAGCTGTGCGGACTGTGTCTCGCGCTGCGCGACGATCACGGGCAGAGTGCCCGAATTGCAACAAATTACGACGGCTTGATCGTCTCTGCCCTGGTGGAGGCGCAATCGCCGATTCCTCCCACGCGCCGGGAGGCCGGCCCCTGTCCACTGCGCGGTATGCGGCGCGCTGACGTGGCGACCGGAGACTGCGTGCGCCTGGCCGCGACGGTCTCCCTGGTGCTCGCCGCCGCCAAGGTGCGCGACCACGCGGACGACCACGACGGGGTCGCCGGCACGGCCGGTATGCGGCCCGCCGCCCGCCGCATCGCGCAGCGGTGGGCCCGGCAGGGTGAATCCTCCGGTGCGGGCCTGGGTTTCGACACCGCTGTGCTGCTGACCGCCGTGGACCGGCAGACCGCGATCGAGGCGGCAGCCGGTCCGGGTACCTCGCTACTCGAGGTGACCGAACCGACCGAGACCGCGACCGCCGCGGCCTTCGGCCATACCGCGGTGCTGGCGGGCCGCCCGTCCAATGCGGAGCCGCTCGCCGAGGTCGGCCGGATGTTCGGCCGCATAGCGCATCTCGTGGACGCCGTCGAGGATCTGGGCGACGATCTCGAACACGGCAAGTGGAATCCGCTGGCCGCCACCGGAACCGACGTCGCCGAGGCGTACCGGCTGTGCTCGGATGCCGTGCTCGGCATCGAATTGGCACTGGCGGAAGCGGAATTCGCCGACAGCCGGCTGATCCATCGCCTGCTGACCCATGAGCTACGCCGCTCGGTCCACCGCACCTTCGGCGCGGAGTCGGGCTGCACCGGCCACAGTGCGGCGTCCACAGTCAACAGTGCGCCGTCCACGGTCGAAAGTCGCTGGCGCCGCCGCAATCCGGGCGGCTACCCACCACCGCAGGGTTATTACCCGCCTCCCGGCTATCCGCCGCAGGGCTACTATCCGCCCCAGCGCCGCCGCGGCTTCTGCGTCCCCTTCTGCGAGGGCGTGGCCTGCTGCGAATGCTGCAACTGCACCGACGACTGCTGTTGCTGCTGCTGTGACGACAGCTGCTGCGACTGCTGAGCCGTCACGCCCGAATCAGCGTGCGGGGGAGCGGAATCAGCGCGCCCACCTGCTTCTGATACTCGCGGTACTGATCACCGAAGGTGGCGACGAGCATCTGATCCTCGACATGCACCCGCCACCCCAGCCACGCGGCGACGAAAACCAGCACCACCGTCTCGGACCCGAAACCGGCGACCAGGGTGAGACCGGCGATCGCACCGAGAATCCCGGTGTAGATCGGATGGCGCACCAGCCGATACGGCCCGCCGGTGCGCAGCTCGTGATCCTGCTGGATCATCGGCCGCCCCGCCCACATGGTGCCGAGCGCCAGTCGCGCCCACACCATCAGGGCCGCACCGGCGATCACCAGTATCGAGCCCACATCGATCAGCGCCGCCGACTTCCAGGTGACCGAGTCCCACATGGTGTGCGGGAGCAGATCCAGCACCACGACCAGCACCGCGAGACCGAGGATCATCCACGGTTCGGGCAGCAGCGTGCGCAGGAAATGCCAGATCTTCCCCCGCAGATTGGTCTGCCGTACCGCCGCGAACCACACCGCGGTGCCGATCCAGACCAGTCCGACGATCGAAAAACTCCAGCCCGCGGCTGCCTGCAGGAAATCACTAACGGCCATGAACCCAGCATGCCGCCGCATTACCGCCCGAACCACCACCCCGGGCGCAACCCGCCTCCACCCGTGGGTGGGATTCCCGGCCGGCCCGCAGAACACAACGGCGACCAGGAACTGATGGCGGCGACCACTCGCACAACGCCGCCACCATGTCCTGGTGATCTCGCGGAGTTACGAGGAGAGGGTGCTGGACCCGGAGCCGCCGGAGCCGCTGCCCAGGGAGCCTGTGCCGCCGGAGCCGGTACCGATCGTGGTGGTGGTTGTCAGCGTCCAGGTGCCGCAGCCGGCGGTGTAGAAGGCGATATCGCCGGGTTTGATCTCGACCTTGACATACCCGTTGATCGCGCCGCCACTCTGCAGGACCGCACTGAGGTCATCGGTGATCGCCGATAACCGCGCCCAGGCGCAGATGCTCGCCGCGGTCGTCGTGGTGTAGACGCCGGGCTGAATATCGATGCCGACCTTGAAGGTCGAATCCGAGCCCATACTGTCGGCAGCGGTGGCGGAGGCGGGTCCCGCCGCGCTCAGCAGGGCAACAGCGGTGAGCGCTACGCCATTGAGCCACAGGGTCTTACGCATGAATGCAGGTCCCGTCGAATATGTGAAATGAAAGTGTTTCGCAGGGTAGCGGGTAGCAGACGCCGCCGGAGCGATTCGGTACGAAAATCCGGACATCGCCGGGCGGATAGCGGTCCGGAGGGCCATGATTGCCGGTGTGACAGGGGATTTCGTAGCCATACCGGATTGGTTTTCGCAACAGAATCAGGATTGTGGGATCGCCGTCGCCGATCTGAGCGGTGACGACACCTCGGATGTCGTCGTGTTGATGGTGGACGACCCGGCGGGCCAGAACACGGGCAACTATCGGGTCGGCACCGCGCTGCAGGACGATGGCACGGTCTCCGCCTGGGGCCCTTGGCTTTCGGTGCCCGACTGGTGGGGCTGGGAGAATCAGGGCGCGGGCATAGCCCTCGCCGACCTGACCGGCGACGGCCGCCTCGATCTGGTGGTGTTCCTGGTCGACAATCCCGTCGGCCAGAATCAGGGCTACTACCGCGTCGGCCGAGCTCTCGCGGCCGATGGCACGGTCACCGGCGGTTGGACGCCGTGGCAACAGGTTCCGGACTGGTACGGCTGGGAGAACCAGGGCGCCGATATCTGCCTCACCCGGATCGACGGGCAGTACGTCATGGTCATGATGACGGTCGACAACCCGCCCGGGCAGAACTCCGGCCGATTCCGCTTGGCCAAGGGCCTCACCGCCGATGCCGCGGTCGCGGAATGGACTCCGTGGCTGGAGATTCCGGAGTGGTGGGGCTGGGAGAACCAGGGCGCGGGCATGACCGTCGCCGATCTCGACGGTGACGGCCGCCCGGAGCTGATCGTCTTCGCGGTCGACCATCCCGACAATGGCAATGGCGGCGTCTACACCGTCGGCTGGGGCCTGGACGGCACCGGTCACTGCGTGGACGGCTGGAGCAGCTGGTCACACGTTCCGGACTGGCGCTTCTCCCAGAACCAGGGCGCGGCAATAGCTTTGCTGCCCACCACCGGGTCGGACCCGCAGCTGGTCGTGTGTACCATCGACCATCCGGACGGCGGCAATGCCGGATATCTGCGCGTGCTGGACTTGCACACCGATCTGGCACAGGCCCCGACCGCCGGTGTCTGGCGAATCCTCGATTTCGGCACCGAGATCAATCCGGTGCATTCTGCCCTGCTGCACACCGGTGATGTGCTGTTCTTCGCGGGCTCGGGCAACGACCCGGATCGCGAGAACGCGCACGACTTCCGCACTCGCGTATGGCATTACCCGAATCCGGGTCTCGACGCACCGGTCACGCCCATCGATATGTTCTGCTCGGGTCAGGCCTTCCTGCCCGACGGCCGCCTGCTCGCCGCCGGTGGTACCGGACAGTACGACCCCTTCTACGGCCTGCGTGATTCGCTGCTCTTCGATCCGGCCACGCTCACCTGGAACACGATGCCGGACATGACTTTCGGCCGCTGGTACCCGACCCTGGCGGCCTTGCCGACCGGTGCCGTGGTGGCGGTGTCCGGTCTGGGCACGGACGGATATCTCTCGGAGACACCGGAACTGTTCGATCCCGGCACCGAAACCTGGTCGCAGCTGCCGATTCCGGGGCCGATCCCCACCTACGGCCACCTGATCCTGCTCGCGGACGGGCGGCTCTTCTATACCGGCGGTCAGTTCGGCGTCAACAACGGCATGCACCCCTCGATCTGGAACCCCGAGACGGGCGCCCTGACGCAGGTCGACGGCATGGTCGATCCGGAGTCGCGCAGTCAGTCCACCAGTGTGCTGCTGCCGCCCGCACAGGCGCAGCGGGTCATGCTCCTCGGCGGCGGGAATGTCGATCCGCACGGTCCCGGTACCGCTTCGGCGGATACCCAGATCGTGGATCTGAGCGCCGCGACGCCGGTCTACAAGCCCGGACCCGCTATGGAATTCGCCCGCATGCATCTGAGCGCGGTGCTGCTGCCCGACCGCACCGTGCTCGTGGCAGGCGGTTCGGCCATGGAGGAGATGGCCGATATGGTCCCGCCGCACGCCGAACTCCTCGACGCCGGTGCGACCGCCTGGACGCCCACCGCGCCGGAACGTGTTGCCCGGCTGTACCACTCGGTGGCACTGCTCATGCCCGACGGCAAGGTCCTCACCGCCGGCTCGAACCCGCTGCGCAAGACCGAGGAGCTGCGCATCGAAATGTTCTGGCCGCCCTACCTTTTCCGCGGCCCGCGCCCCGAACTGGAGCTGGCCGCCGGAACCGCCGGCTACGGCGGCACCCTCGCCGCCACCACGAACGGGACGCCGCGCGAGGCGAGCCTCATGCATCCCAGTTCGTGCACGCACTCCTGCGATAACAATCAGCGGCTGATCGATCTGCCGTTCACGGTCACCGCACCCGGCACGCTGAGCCTGACCATGCCGTCCGGTCCCGCCCTCGCACCGCCCGGCTGGTATCTCGTGGTTGTCGTGGATATGAACGGCATACCGTCGGTAGGCCGATGGGTACGCCTGAGCGCCTGAATACTGTCTCCACTGCGGTCGCTTGCCGCGTCGCTACCGGGTATGACGGGTGGCGACGCGATAGGTTCGGGGCCGCAGACGGAGGAGTGTGCCATGAACACCACCGAACCCCGGGTCGTGCCCTCGACCCATCTGATGGTCGGCCGGATGCCGGTCCGGACCGCGGTTGTCGTCGGCGCGCTCGGCGTCGTCTTCGGCGATATCGGCACCAGCCCGATCTACACCATTCAGACCGTCTTCAATCCCGGCGATCCGCATCCGATCCCGCTCGATTCCGCCAATGTCTACGGCGTGGTGTCGCTGATCTTCTGGTCGGTCATGGCGATCGTGACGCTGACCTACGTCACGCTGGTGATGCACGCCGACAATGACGGCGAGGGCGGCATCATGGCGCTGATCACGCTGCTGCGGCGCACGGGCGGCGGCAGCGGACGGACCGCCGCGCTACTGGCCGGGCTCGGAATCTTCGGCGCCGCACTGTTCTTTGGCGACAGCATGATCACCCCCGCCATCTCGGTGCTGTCCGCGGTGGAGGGCATGAAGGTGGTGCGGCCCGGGCTGGCGGATTTCGTGGTGCCGGTGACCGTGGTGATCATTCTGGTGCTGTTCATGGCGCAGCGCCTCGGCACCGCGGCGGTGGGCAAGCTGTTCGGGCCGGTGGTGATCGCCTGGTTCACGGCGATCGGCGCCTGCGGTGTGAGCGGAATCGCCGACCATCCGCAGATCCTGAAGGCGCTGTCGCCGACCTATGCGCTCGGATTCATGTTCGGGCACTTCGGCATTGCCTTCTTCGCCCTGGCGGCGGTGGTCCTGTCGGTCACCGGCGCGGAGGCGCTGTATGCCGATATGGGCCATTTCGGCCGCCGGGCGATCACCCGCGGCTGGCTGGGGCTGGTGCTGCCGGCGTGCACCCTGAGCTATCTCGGACAGGGCGCCCTGCTGCTCGGTGATCAGTCCGCGGTGAGCAGCCCGTTCTTCCTGCTCGCCCCCGGCTGGGCGCGCCTGCCGATGGTGCTGCTCGCGACGGCCGCCACCGTGATCGCCTCACAGGCCGTGATCACCGGCGCGTATTCGGTTGCGGCACAGGCGGCCCACCTCGGTTATCTGCCGCGACTGCGGGTGGAGCACACCTCGGAGTCGACCATCGGGCAGATCTACGTACCGTGGATCAATTGGGTGCTGATGGTCTCGGTGATCACCCTGGTCTTCGCCTTCCGCAGTTCGGCGGCGCTCGCCTTCGCGTTCGGTATGGCGGTGACCGCCACGATCACCATCACCACGCTGCTGTTCTTCTATATCGCCCGGACCCGGTGGGGTACCCCGCTGTGGCTGGTCATAGCGGGCGCGGTTCCGCTGCTGGTGATCGACCTGCTGTTCCTCGCGGCTAATCTGACCAAGCTGGTGCACGGCGCCTGGCTGCCGCTGCTGATCGGCATCTCCACCTTCACCGCCATGACCACCTGGCGGCGCGGGCGCGAAATCGTCACTCGCGCAAGGGAGGAGAAGGAAGGCCCGCTGCCCGATTTCATCGACGCACTGCACGAGAATCGATTGCCGGTCATCCGGATCCCCGGCACCGCGGTATTCCTCAGCCGCAGCAATGAGACCGCGCCCCTGGCGATGCGGGCCATTGTCGAGCACAATCGCGTGCTGGCCGAACACGTGGTGATCGTGTCCATCGTGACGCTGCCGGTCCCGCGCATTCCCGATTCCGAGCGCACCCAGATCGACGAGCTGGTCTACGCCGATGACGGAATCATCCATGTGACAGCGTCTTTCGGATATATGGAGAAGCCGAATATCCCCGGCACGCTGCGCACGCTCGATCCGGCGAAGACCGAGGGCCCGATCTCCGTCGACGACGCCTCCTACTTCCTGTCCAAGATCGAACTGAAGAAGGGCGCCGCGCCGACCATGGCGGCCTGGCGCAAGAGCCTGTTCATCGCGACCTCGCACATCACCGCGGCCGCCGACGAATACTTCGGCCTCCCCGGCGAACGCACGGTGCTCATCGGTTCCCGAATCGAGGTGTAGGGCAACCGGAGATCCACCCGGATTCCACCCGCGGGTGGTGGGGCCGAACGGCCGCAGCGCCGAATGTAAGAGGCATGAACTTGCAGAACGCGGTATTCGAAGGCGTCATCGTGGTGCTGGTGGTCGGCTGGATCGTGTACCGGCAGACGCAGTGGCAGGTGCTCGATCCGATGCGGATCTGGCGGGGCCCGATCGTTCTCGGCGTGGTGGGCGTCCTGCAGATGAAGACGGTGCTCGCCGGCGATACCCTCGACGGCGCGGCGGTCGGGCTGCTGACCTTGTCCGCGGTGCTGAGTCTGGGCGTCGGCCTGGCCATGGGTTCGGTATCCCAGGTGCGCTGGATCGACGGTCAGTGGCAGGCGCGCACCGGATGGCTCGGTTCGGCGCTGTGGCTGGTCCTGCTGGCGGTGCGCATCGGGGTCGAGGTGTGCGCGCGTTCGGTCGGCGCGGGCGTGGTCGCCTCGGTCGGCGCGATCCTGCTCATGCTGGCCCTCAATCGTGCCGGTCGCGGCGTGGTCCTGGCCCGTCGTGCCGGACTCTCGCGGTTGGTTGCGGCAGACTGAGACCGATGGTCGTCGCCACGGATACGGGATCCACCACGGGCCTGACCAGGTTGTTCCGCCTGGTCGGGCTCATTGCCGTGGTCTCTGGGTCGGTCGGTGCGGTGTCCTGGCACCCGCTGTGGGTGGCGGTCCTCATCGTGCTGTCGTGGATCGGCTGGGCGGGCTGGGTGGTGGCCCCCTCCGGTGCGCTCGATATGGAGCGAATCTGCCTGTGTGTCATGGCGATCGGCGGCGGCGCCACCGCCGCGCAGTCGACCGGATCGATGATCACGGCGCTGGCGACGGTACTGGCCGCGACCGCCCTGCTGAGCGAGCCGATCTGGTTCGGCCTCGGCCTGGCCGCGCTGACGGTGGTCCTGATGGCCTGCTCGAGCATCCTGGTGGCCGGTGAAAGAAGCCCGCGTTCGATGCTGGGCTTGCTGACCGGCGTGGTGATCCTGGGGCTGATGGGCTGGGCCCGCCGGCAGACGCGAATAGCCGCCGAGCAGAACCGACTACTGGTCGAGCAGAACCGGGTGATTCGCGCCGAACGCGATCGTGCCGCCGCCATGGCCGAACGCGGTCGCATCGCCCGCGATATTCACGACGTGCTCGCGCACACGCTCGGCGGGCTGGTCATGCAGCTCGACGCCGCCGATGCCCTGCTCGAAGCCGGCGCGGTGGAGCAGGCGGCCGAACGGGTGAAGGCCTCGCACACGCTGGCGGTCTCCGGATTGGCCGACGCCCGCCGGGTGGTCGGCGCGCTGCGGGCGCAGGGATTCGATCTCACCGGCGAATTGCGAGGCCTGGCCGCGGAACATCGCGCGACCGGTGGCGAAGTGGCGGTCGAGATCGATGCGGCGACCGGCAGGGCGAGCGAACAGGTGGAGATGGCGATCACGCGGGTGGTGCAGGAGGCGCTGACCAATGCCCGCAAACACGCTCCCGGACAGCCGGTTACGCTCACCCTGCGCGGCAGCGCCACGGAGATGGAACTCGTGGTCTCGAATGCGCTTTCCGCACACGGGGGTTCGCTGCGGCACTCCGGATCGGGAGCCGGACTGCTGGGTATGCGGGAACGGATCGCCGCGGTCGGCGGCACGGTGCTGGCGGGTAGGGAGGAGGGTCGATGGACAGTGCGAATCCGGGCGCCACGCCGGTGATCACGGTGGTGGTCGCCGATGACCAGACCACGGTGCGGGACGGGCTGACTACGGTGTTGTCCCTGCTGCCCGATATCGAGGTGGTGGGGGAGGCCCGCGACGGTGCGGAGGCGGTCGAGCTGGTGCGCCGCCTGGAACCTGGTGTGGTGCTGATGGATCTGCGCATGCCCAACGTGGACGGCGCCTCCGCCACGGCGGCCATCACGGCCTCGCATCCGGGCACCGCGGTCCTGGTGCTGACCACCTACGCCGACGACGCCTCGATCGCCGGTGCGCTCCGAGCCGGCGCCCGCGGCTATCTCACCAAGGATGCGGGCCGCGCCGAGATCGCCGCCGCCATACGCTCGGTCGCCAGCGGCCACACCACCCTGGCCGCCGATGTCGGCCGCCGCCTGGTCGCCGTGCTGGAGACCCCGGCCACCCCAGCCGTGGACCTCACCGATCGGGAGCTCGAGGTGCTGCGCCTGATGTCCCAGGGCCGCAACAACACCGAGATCGCCAAGGAGCTGTTCATCGGTGTCAGCACGGTGAAGAGTCATATCAATTCGCTGTTCGCCAAGCTCGGTGTCCGCGATCGCGGACAGGCCATCGCGTACGCGCATCGCGCGGGTCTGGCCCGCTGATGCTGTGGCCGCACCGGCATACGATGTCCGGATGACTCGCAGTCAACGTTTGCGCATCGTCCCGTCGCAGTTCGCGGTCGAGCATCTGGCCAATTCCACTTTTCCGGAGGACGACGAGTGGATCGCGCTGGTCCGGGCGCCCGAGGGGCTCACCGTCCTTCGTGATGCCCCGGCCTGGGTGGACGGTGAGCGGTGGAAGGGTTTCTACAGCGACGGCGACAGCCACGGCCTGGACCAGCCGGGCATGCTCGCCGCAGTGGTCGGGCCGCTGGCGGAGTCGTCGATTCCGGTATTTGTCGCCTCGACCTATCACGCGGATCTGGTGCTGGTGCCCGATCATCGGCTGCAGGAGGCGACGGAGGTACTGCGCGAGGCCGGGCATCGGATTGCCGAGTAGACCCGGTCCCGGTTGCGCGGACCGGACGGCGGGTGCACCATACTACTGTCTACGTACGTAGAACGTATGCGAACGGCCCTGCCGTACGTTGAGGAGGCGTCAGTAATGGCTTCGCGAGGATTCGGCGACCTGGAAGCGGTCGTGATCGAACGGATTTGGGATCACGGCGACAAGACGACGGTCCGCGAGGTGTTCGACGGTCTTGCCACCGAACGCGAAATCGCCTACACCACCGTCATGTCCACCATGGACAACCTGCACCGCAAGGGCTGGCTCGAACGCGAGCGGGTCGGCAAGGCCTACCACTACTGGCCGACCCTGAGCCGCGAGGAGTACAGCGCGCGGCTCATGAGTGAGGCGCTGGGCAGCGGTGGCCGCTCCGATCTGGTGCTGGCGCATTTTGTGCAGCAGATGAGCCCGGAGGATTCCGAGGGACTGCGCGCCGCACTGCGCAAGCTGGCCCGGGGTAAGACTCGCTAGTCGATTCACCGACCGGTGCCGCCCCTTCCGAATTGCTCTGCCTTCACCTGAAACCTGTACTCGTTCTTCAGCGTACCAACTAAGTACGTACGGAGATAGTGGATTGTTTCCAGGGGGTGTCGATCAGGTAGCCGCAAGGTGAGCACTGTATGTCGAAAACATAGGCTGCCGAACGGATTCGGCGCGGCGATCCAGAGCTCAGTTTTCCAGCGGTGAGCAGATGGCGAGGGCGATGACGGCCGTCACGACAGAGGCGAGCGGAACCAGAATCGCCGCCGCCGCACCGGCTGTCAGTGCCAGCCGTGCACGCGTCCGCACGATCGAGGCGCTCGGTTCGGACAGGCGCTGTAGACGTGTCGCGAGTCCTTCCTCCGCCCCCCTGGGGGCCCCGGCCGGACCGGTCGACAGGCCGGAGAGAGCCAGCAGTGCCTGAAAGACCGTGGCACGGCCGTGGATTCGCGCGGCCGCGTCATCGGCGATCATTTCGAGCAGTCGCGCGATCTCGACGGCTCCGACGGCGAACAGATCGATGCGCGGCATCACCGCGGTGAGACCGCGGGTCACCGCCAGCAGGAGGTGGTGGCGTCCGGTCAGATGGGCGCGTTCGTGGCTGAGCACCGCGGCGACATGTTCGTCGCCGAGTGCGTCGAGCACGCCGCGACTGACCACCACCGTATGTGGTTTTCCCGCAACGCAATACGCCGCCGGCTCGTCGACCTCGAGGATGACGGCATCGAGTCCGCTGTGGTGCCGCCCCGCCAGGCGGGCCATGCGGCCGTGTTCGAGGGTGATGCGCCGGGAACGCAGCAGGGAGCTGCCGAGCCGGACCGCCACCGTTGTCGCGGCCAGCGCCGAGAAACCGGCGAGTAGCAGGAGCCCGACCTGGATCGGTGCGCCGTAATCGCCCACGACGGCGTCGTGCAGGTGTACGAGGCAGGTGTCCATGAATCGGTGTGGCACCGTCCGAACCTGGTGCGTCACCAGGTCGAGAATGAGAATCACCAGCGCCACCGCCCATGCCAGCACGGTCGAGGCAATCGAGGTCAGCCAGGCTGCCAGTGCGACATGCGGCGCCGCGCTGCCGTGGCTGACTCGCAGCAGCAGTCGTGGCGCCAGCACGGCGACCGCGAATCCGTAGAGCAACAGACATGCGGCGACGGTCATTGCCCTACCTGCCGTCCACCCGGCCGCATGTGACTCCTCCCGTTTGATCCGGCTCAGTGTACGAAGCGAACCTGAAGGGAGCCTTACTTTGTCGGTGCGGGCGCCCGGTCATATTGAGTATTGCGCTGACCGGCTATCTTCCGGTATTACTATCTACGTACGGAGATAGTAGATCAAGCTTGTGCCGCCCCCTCATCGGCACAGGGGCGCCGACCGGACCGGCGCCGGTGACGAGCGGAACGGGGGACCACCCCTCATCGGGCCTGTTCCGCTCGTTGCCATCCGTCCTCAGGGTGCGGCGAGCAGTTTGTCCGCCGCCGCCTCGATGCGCGCCTCGTCCAGCAGCACCGTGCCTGCCGCCGGTCCGAGCGGAATGAAGCTGTCCTCGCTCGTGACCCGGGCGATGCGGCCGTCGAATCCGGCATCGAGCAGTGCCGCGAAGACTCCCTCGGAAACCCCTCCGCTGCGCCGGGTTTCGTCCACGATGAGCACCCGTCCGGTGGCGCGCGCATTGTCCAGCAGATCCTCGACGGGCAGCGGGGCCAGCCAGCGCAGATCCAGGACCCGGGCGTGGATACCGCGTTCGCTCAGCCGCCGCGCCACCCGCAGACTCATCGGTACGCCGTTCGCGAAGCTCACAATGGTGAGGTGGGTGCCGATGCCGTGCACCCGGGCCAGCCCGATGTCGGCATGTCGCACGGCGGACACCGGGGCGAGCCAGCCGCCGTCGCCGGAACGGTACAGATCGCGGGTGTGATAGAGCGCGATGGGTTCGAGGAACACGCACACCCGGCCGTCCACCCGCGCCGCCGAGACGCAGGTGCGCAGCATGGCGGCCGCATCATCGGCGCGGGACGGGGACGCGATCACCACCCCGGGGATATCCCGCAGTGCCGCAATGGAATTGTCATTGTGGAAATGCCCGCCGAAACCCTTCTGATAGGCATAACCGGCGATCCGCACCACCATCGGATTGCGGTAGCTGCCATTGGAGAAGAACGAGAGCGTGGCCGCCTCACCGCGCAGTTGATCCTCGGCATTGTGCACGTAGGCGAGGTACTGGATCTCCGGAATCGGCACGAACCCGGCCAGCGCCGCACCGAGCGCGGTGCCGAGCACGCTCTGCTCGTCCAGCAGGGTGTCGAAAACGCGGCGCACACCGAAGGCCTGCTGCAATCCCTTGGTCACGCCGTAGACGCCGCCCTTGCGCCCGACATCCTCGCCGAAGACGAGCACATCGGTATCGCGGGCCAGCAGTTGCCCGAGCGTGTGATTGACGGCCTGCGCCAAGGTCATCGGATCACCGGTGTCCACCGGCGGCGGGGCGACGGCATCGGTCCACGCGGACCACGGTTGCTCCGTATCCGGCGGCGGGGGCGCGGTGCGCATCGCATCGGTGCGCACCACGGTCGGGCGTGCGGGGGCGAGCGCGGCCATGACCGCCTCGGCCGAGGTGAGTTTCGCTTCGCCCAGAACGGATTCGGCGGTCGCGGCGACCTGCGCGCCGATATCGCTGTAGCGCCTGAGGATTTCACCGGGCGTGGCGACGCCCGCCGCGACGAGGATGCGCGCGGTCCTGGTCACCGGATCGCTGCGCAGATCGGTGGCCAGCTCGGCCGGCCGGCGATAGGCCGCCTCCACATCGGATCCCGCGTGCCCGAGCAGGCGTACCGTCCGCAGTCGCAGGAAGGCCGGTTTGCGATGGGTGCGTACCCAATCCACCGCCGCCTGTGCGGTTTCCAGGGTCTCGAGCAGTTCCGCGCCGTCGGCGTCGAAGTAGCGCAGCCCGGGCCGGGAGCCGTAGGCCTGCTCGATCCAGGTGCGCGGGGTCGGCACGCTGATGCCGAGCCGGTTGTCCTCGCAGACGAAGAGAATCGGCATGCCGACACCGAGATGCGTGGTGTGCACGGCGGTATTGATCGCACCGGCGGCGGTGGAGTGATTGGCGGACGCGTCGCCGAAGCTGCACACCACCACCGCATCCGCGGGCCATTCGCAGGCCACCCGCAGCTGGCCGGCACGTTCGATCGCGAAGGCCAGCCCCGTCGCGCGCGGCAGATGGGAGGCGATGGTCGAGGTCTGGGGGATCACATGGGCGGGCTTACTGCCGAAAACCTTGTGCCGCCCACCGGAAATCGGATCCGAGGCGGCCGCGACGACGCCGAGCAGGACATCGCGGATCGGATCGAGTCCCGGCACCTGCCGGGCGCGATGGACGAAGAAGGCGGCCGATCGATAGTGCAGCAGCGCCGGATCGGTGGTGCGCAGCGCCGCGGCCACCGCCACATTGCCTTCGTGGCCGGAGGATCCGATGCTGTAGTAGCCCTGCCCTTCTCGGGTCAATCGCCGGGCCGTCAGATCGAGATGCCGCGCCGTCGCCTGATCCTCGAAGAGTTCGAGGCAGCGGGCGCCGGTGAGGGGACCGCCGGGGGTGAGCGGGTCCTGTGGTGAGCGAGACGCACCGGGTCTCGTGGCGGCGACTTCCGCCCGAAACCACTGGTCTAGTTCGGCCTCCCGCTCGTTGATACGACCCACCTCTCCCCATTTGTCCCAAATGTCGTGTACGCCGGGCTATCAGCGTAGATGTGAAATAGGCGTCTCCTCCGGACCTTCGAATTCCTCGGCTGGTCGCGCCGCAGGCCAACCGCTCCGCTTCATCATGTCGATGATGAGCGCCGCGATATTCCACGCGTCATCCCCGCCGCGATGGTGGGTGCCCTCGAGGGGAAGTTCCGCCGCCTTCAGTGCTCCGGCCATGCCGAAGCGGTGCTGGGTCTCGCGCGAGGCCGAGAAGGCGACCTTGGCATTGGTGTGCCTGCTGCCGAACGGGTATCGGACTTCGGCTGCGGCGCACTGCCGTTCGAACTGCTGGCGGTCGTAGTTGCCCCAGCTGGCCCACGGGCGGGAATCGGAGTGGAACTCCTCGCGCAGCAGCGCGCAGGCCTCGGCGAACGATATGCCGGTGGCCACCAGTTCAGGCGTCAGGGTGGTCAGCTGGGTGCAGAACTCGCTGACGGTGGAGCGATCGGGGCGCACCAGAATACTGTGCTTGCTCACCCGCTCCAATGTTTCGGTATCGAGCACACACAGCCCGATCTCGATGATTTCCATGGGTTGCCCGGGTGGATTGGGTCCCTGCCAGCAGGTGGCCTCCACATCCACCACATTCAGATATCGTGTATGCATAGCGCCGGACGGTACCCCTCGGATACCGGCCGGCGACAACGATTTTCGTGCGATGACGCTATTCGGCGTGCAGCGTCAAACCCGTACCGCTGCCCGCATTGCGCAGCGTCAGAGTGTCGGAATCGATAGCGGCCGTGGCTTTTCCGTTGAGGACGGCCAGCACGTCCCGCTCCACATCCATGACCTGCGGGTCGCAGAGCATTCTGGTGGTGGCGACATGGAAACTGATATCGCTGCCGTCGATCTCGGCGCGGCCGTTCATCTGATTGCATCCGGCGCTGCCGGTCAGGGTGCCGTCGGGGGCGATGGTGAGCGCCGGGCGGACCTCGTCGAGGGTTTGTGAGCGCACCACCGCATCGGTGTGCAGCAGCTCGGTGACGATCCAGGTGGTTTCGGTGAGCGGTTTGCCGGGCTGGGCGACCTTGCGGTCCTGCAGTGTCACGGTGATGCCATTGCCGGTGATCGTCAGATCGGGTCCGGCGAGCTTCCAGCTCGGGGCCGAGCGCAGCAGCCCGTCCACCCAGCCGTCCGCCCCGGCGGTATCGCCGGGGCAGGCCATCAGCGTGGTCGCCATCTGGCCGACCTCGAGCGTATTGCCGTCGAGGGTGACCGGTCCGGTGGCGGTATTGCAGCCCGCGCCTGCGCTGACCCGGCCGTCCGCGAATTTCAGCGTGAGCGGACCGCCGCCCGGGATGGCCGTGCCCTTGACCTGTGTGGAGACGAACGACCGGCCCATGGGCGTGACCTGGGGCTGCGGCGCGGGGGCCGTCTGCTGCGTGGAGCACCCGGCGACGGCCGTGACCGTCACGGCGAGCAGCACACCACACCATCTGCGAGTTGCTGACATGTAGCCGATCGTACGGTGATCACACCGGCATGCCGAGCGCCGACGCGAGCGTCCCGCCGATCGCGCCGACGAAGGCGGACAGTGCGCCCGGGTCCAGGATTTCGGTCGGCACATCGCGCTGATGGCAGCCGTTCGCGGCGGGAACGCCATTGAGCCGGTCGTCGAGCCACAGCACGGCGCTCGCGGTTCCGGCGACGGCGGCGACGCCGTGCTCGCTGAGCAGATCCCGGGTGTAGGAGACGCGGGCGTTCGGATCGGTGCAGTAGGTGTCGTAGAGGTTGTTCACCGCATTGATCGGCATCACCTCATCGAGTGGGGCCTCGTAGATGTAGAGGGGAGTGCTCGGCGTGCCGCGATGGCCGAGGCTGAGTTCGTCCAGTACCGGCGTCATTTCGGGGGAGCGGATGGGATCGCCCGGATAATCGAACAGCCCCTTGATGTTGATGAACGGGAAGCCTGCGAATTGCAGTGCTACGCATTGATTTTCGTGTACCAGGCGGACGGCTTTGCCCAGTGGATTCATGTACTTGTCGATGAACTGCTCGACCTGGGGGTATTCCCGTGCCACGCCGAACAATCCGCCCAGCACCGCGCCGCCGAAGGTGGAGGTGCCGTTGTTGTAGTCGACCGCCATGCGGATATCGGCCATCAGGCCACCCGTTGCCGAGCCGACCAGGTTCAGCTCCGGCGCGTACTGCTGTTGCAGCTCAGCGGCATGCGCGGTGGGGATGGCACCGCCGGAGTAGCCCCACAGCGCGACCCGGGTATCCGTGCCGGGCAGCCCGGCGGGCTCGAAGTTCTCCGCGGCGCGAATGCCGTCGAGGGTGATGCGCCCGCCCAGTGGGCCGACCGCATAGGCCGCGTTGGGGCCCTCATGGTCCGGGATCACCACCGCGTGACCGCGTTGCAGCATTGCCTGCACTTCCACGAATTCCGCGGAGATGACCGGGTTCAGGGGATTGGGCAGCGAACCCATCTGCAGCGTGTAGGAGGGCGCGCAGTTCTGCGACAGCGAATCTTCGGCGAACTGGAAGGAGAGCAGACCGCGCTGTCCGCTGGGCGGCGCGGCATGCGGGACGATGACGGTGGCCACGGCCGCGATCGCCTCGCCGTGGGTATTGGTGCTGCGGTACGACAGCTGCCAGGCATTCACATTCAGCGGAATCAGCCACAGATTGGCGAGATTCACCTGCCGGGCCGCCAGGATCTCGCCGGGTTGCGCGGCCGCTACCCGGGCCGGATCCGGTTGGTAGAAGTTGGCGTCCAAGTACGGCGGTGCGGGCGGAATCGGGAACGGCAGCGCCGGTTCCACGGAAACGGGTTGTGCCGCAGCCGTATTCGTTACCGCCGGGCAGATGCCCACCGTCAATCCCGCCGCCACCGCCAGGCATGCCTGAGCAATCGTCCGGGTCCCCGCTGTCATATCGAACTCCTCCGTGCCGCCCGAGGCGGCGGAGCGCTCATTCCCCTGCAAAGTTAGAGAGCGCTTGGTTTCTAAGTTGTGTGCCGACCCTATGATGCAGGCATGGAATGTGTCAACGGTCACGTCCGCCAGTTGGTTCGTCAGGGCCGCCGGACACGGCAGGATGGTGCGACGTGAGTGAAGTTTCGCGCCCGCGCCGCACCCAACAGGAGCGCCGGGCCGCCACGGTGAGCAAACTGGTCGACGCCACCATCGACGCCATCGGCGAGGTCGGGTATCAGCGCGCCACCGTGCAGGAGATCTGCGGTCGCGCAGGACTTTCCGCGGGCGCCATGTTCCGCCAGTTCGACACCCGCCTGGACGTCATCGTCCGCACTGCCGAGGAGGCCTTCACCCGCCAACTCGACGGCTACCGCGCCACCATGGAACACCTTGGCGCACAAGACAATGCCCTCGACACCGCGCTGCGCTTCCTGCGCGCCGCCCAATCCTCCAACCTCACCCACGCCCTCCGCGAGATCTACCTGGCCGCCCGCTCCGATGCCGAACTCCGCGAACGCATCGCCCCGATCGCCGACCGCTACTACCGCGAAATGATCGCCACCCTCAACCAGACCGGCCTCTTCGACGCCTTCCCCAGCGACATCCGCGAACCCCTGTTCTTCATGATGCTGCACCTCTTCTCCGGCGAAGCCGTAGTCCGCGGCGTCTACCCCCGCCCCGACCTGGACACCGCCATCCTCTCCCTGGTCGAAGACCTCCTGGCCACCTACGCGGCGCGCCCACCCTCCGCATCCGACGGCGCCTGAGGCCCGAACAACCTCGGCAATCAGCGAATCCAACTGCGATCCCCGGTCCAGCACGACCTCTACAGCCAGACCGCACAGCCCGTATCGAGTTGTCGACCGCAGCACTCATCGAGGCCGCACAGCTCGCATCGAGGCCGCGCGGTTGTTGTCGAGACTGCACAGCTCGAATCGAGCAAGGCATAGGGCGTATCCAAGCCGCGCAGCTCGTACCCGTGTTGTACAGCGGGGAGATGCGCTGTTCGGTCTCGCGCGGGCGTGTGGTTGCGGCGGAGTGGGGAGTATCCGCGTGGCCTGGCGGCGGAAAGGGCGGGCGCGCATAGGGTGCGAATGTGAGTGATGTCCGGATCGAGGCTGGGCCTGTGCCGGCGTGGGCGCCGTTTGCGTCGAAGGTGTATCGGGCACTGTGGGTGGCGCAGTTGGTGTCGAATTTGGGCACCTGGATGCAGACGGTGGGGGCGCAGTGGCTGCTTGTTGATCAGCCCCATGCGGCGCTGCTGGTGTCGCTGGTGCAGACCGCGACCACTTTGCCGGTGGTTTTGCTGGTGATTCCGGCCGGGGTGCTGGCGGATCTCATCGATCGGCGGCGGTTGCTGATCGGTGCGCAGTCGGCGATGGCATTGATCGCGCTGCTGCTCGCGGTGACGACGGCGGTGGGGCACACCACGCCGGCGGTGCTGCTGGCGCTGCTGTTCGCGATGGGGTGCGGGCAGGCGCTGACCATGCCGACCTGGCAGGCGATTCAGCCGGAACTGGTTCCGCGTGAACAGATTCCGGCGGCGTCGGCGCTGAATGGGTTGAGCGTCAACGGTGCTCGCGCGATCGGGCCCGCGATGGCCGGTGTGCTCGTCTCGCTGGCGGGGCCGACCTTCGTGTTCGGGTTCAATGCCGTGTCGTTCATCGGCATTGTCGTGGTGCTGATTTGGTGGCGGCGGCCGATTCGGGAGTCGGCGCTGCCGCTCGAGCGTCCGCTGGCGGCACTGCAGGCCGGGATGCGGTACGTCCGGTCGGGGCCCGCGATTCGCCGGGTGCTCCTGCGGGCCGTGCTGTTCATCATTCCGGCCAGCGCGCTGTGGGCGCTGCTGCCGATCGTGGCGCGGGAGCGGTTGGGGCTGGGGTCCTCCGGATACGGCCTGATGCTCGGTGCGCTCGGCGTGGGAGCCGTGATCGGCGGGCTCTCCTTCGCCGCGCTGCGCCGCCGGCTCACCGCCACCCGCATGCTCACACTCTCCGCGGTGCTGTTCGGTGTCGCGACCATGGTTTCGACACTGGTCCAGCAATTGCCCCTGGTCCTGATCGCCCTGCTGATCGCCGGCATCGGCTGGCCACTGGCCATGTCGACGCTGAATTCGACCATGCTGCTGATGTTTCCGGCCTGGGTGCGGGCGCGCGGTATGTCGGTCTACACGCTGGTGTTCATGGGCGGGCAGGCGATCGGTTCACTGGTGTGGGGTTCGATCGCCGGCGGGATGGGTGTGGTGTTCGCGCTGCTGCTGTCGGCCGTCCTGCTCGCGGTGTGCGCGGTGAGCACGCTGTGGTGGCCGGTCAATCAGGATGCGACCGGATTCGATCTGACTCCGACCGCCTTCTGGCCGGAGCCCTACGTCCTCTGCGAACCCGATCCGGCCGACGGTCCGGTGCTGATCCTCCAGAGCTATACCGTCCCGGACGAATTGGTCGACCGCTTCCTCACCGCCATGGCCCGGGTGGGACGCTCCCGCCAGCGCACCGGCGCCATGGAGTGGCGGGTCTACCGCGATGTGGGTGTGGCCGACCGTTTTGTGGAGGCGTTCGTCGTGCGGTCCTGGACCGAGCACATGCACCAGCATCAGGTCCGGCTCACCGCGCAGGATCAGCGCAATGAGCAGGACATGGCCCAGTACACCGTCGGTGAACCGGAGATCAGCCATCTGATCGCGGTGGACGAGCCGAGGTAGCAGGCGATTACGACTGCAACCAGGTCAGCACGGCCAGGACGCGGCGGTGATCATCGTCGGACGGCGGCAGGTTCAGTTTGGCGAAGATCGAGGAGATGTGCTTCTCCACCGCTCCCTCGGTAATGACCAACTGCTTGCTGATCGCCCGATTGGTGCGCCCCTGCGCCATCAGCCCGAGCACCTCCCGTTCGCGCGGGGTCAGTTCATCGAGGGGTCCGCTGCGCCTGCGCGCGAACAGCCCGGCGACCACCTCGGGATCGAGCACGGTGCCGCCGTCGGTCACCCGGCGCAAGGCGTCGGACAGCTCCTCCAGCTTGGAGATTCGGTCCTTGAGCAGATAGCCGACACCGCCGAGTCCGGCCTCGGCGAGCAGATCGGAGGCATAGCTCTGCTCGACGTACTGGGACAGCACCAGCACCGCCGTGCCCGGCACCAGACGCCGCGCCTCGAGTGCCGCGCGCAGCCCCTCGGTGCCGAACGACGGTGGCATGCGCACATCGGTGACCGCGATATCGGGCCGGTGCTCGACCACCGCCCGCACCAGGGCCTCACCATCGCCGACCGCCGCCAGGACGGTCGCGCCCGCTTCCTCGAGCAGCCGCACCAAACCCTCTCGCAGCAGTACCGAATCCTCTGCCAGAACTACTCGCATGAGCGGTGAGCCTAACGGGGGAGCAGTATCTCGGCGGTCAGCACGGTCGGACCACCCGGCGGACTGTGCACGCCGAGCCGCCCGTCCACACCGGCGAGCCGGTCGGCCAGACCGGCCAGCCCATGCCCCTTCCCGATATGCGCGCCGCCCACTCCGTCATCGGTCACCCGCAGCCACAGGCTGATCGCATCGGTGGTCACCGTCACCACACAACTACCGGCCCGAGAGTGCTTGGCGACATTAGTCAGGGCTTCGCTGACGACGAAATAGGCTGCGTTCTCCACGGATTCGGCCAGCCGCTGGTCCGCGCGCAGTTCGCATTCGAGCGAGGTCTCAACCGGGCAGCGGCTCACGGCGGCGGCGAGTGCGGCGGGGAGACCGCGATCGATCAGGATCGGCGGTGCGATACCGCGCGAGACCGCCCGCAATTCGTTCAAGGCCTCACGGCTCTGCTCGAGCGCTTCATCGACCAATGTCCTTGCGGCATCGGGATTGTCGTTCATGCGCCGCCGCGCCGCCTCGAGATCCATGGTCAGCCGGACCAGTCGCTGCTGCGGTCCGTCGTGAATATCGCGTTCCACCCGGCGCAGCGTCTGCGCCTCCGCCTGCACCGCGGCGCTGCGGCTCACGGTGAGCTGTTCGGTTCTGGCGCGCAGCGCGGCTTTCTCATTGGTCAGCAGTGCGCGGGCCACGCCCGTCTGGACAATCGCGAGACCACGCAGAACTGGCGGAGTCGTGGCCGCAAACGCAAGTCCCAGAAGCGTATTCACGATGATATTGGGAGCCAGACCGTGCAGGCCCAGCAGGTCGGCCAGGCCCTGGGAGTCCGGATAGTCCGGAGTCAGCCAGCCGAAGAGCGGATACAGCGTCCCCACCGCTGCCGCACATACCCAGATTACGGTGATGCCCCAGGTGAACAGCCACACCGGCATGGCGAGGATCCCGTATGTGAGATCACGCCAGTACTGCCGGTCCTTCAGCACCGTCCAGATCCGCTGCGATCGGCTCCCGGTGCCGACGGCGTAATAGGCCGCAGGCAGTTCGTGCCCGAGCACCGCCGCCACTCGCCGCCGCTCGAGTGCGGCGAACATGCGGGCCGCTCCCAGCGTTGCGATCAGCACCGGCACGCCCACCCACACCACCAGTGTCGCGGTGCCGAACAGGAAACCGCAGATCAGCGTGATGAAACTGGCGAGTCCGACGAGGATGCCGGGAAGCAGGTAGGCCAGATCCCGCCGTGCCTGTGCGATATCGAACATGACACCACCCTCCCGGTTCAGCTACCCATTGCTCCAACCGGGGACCAGGTAGGCCCGCAGTGGTGCTACCCCCACCCCTCGACTCGCGTCATGCAATCACATGGTGATCGTCCTCGCGATCATCGCGCGTACTCCATCGATGCCAGCGCTGAAGTGCGAGGATCGACACCGACAGCCGTCAACCGGGGAAGGGCCGACGCATGATCGGTTTCGAAGAAGAACCGTTCCTCCAGATCCTGGACTCCGCGGCGGACCGTCTGAGATACCTGATGCACATGGTCATGCTCGGCCGCGATCAGAACGACCCGACCTATCGAACAGCATTGTGGGCCGCTGCCCGGACCCTAAATGCTGCGAGCACCGCCATCGGTGCGGAACTGAGCGAACCGGTCAGTCCGGACCCTCGAGAATCGACACCATAGGCGAGCTGATCCCAGAGTTGTTGCGGATCAAAGCATCTGCCCTCGTGCGTTCGTGAAGTGGCGCCGACGAGGATCTCCGAGGTCAGGCGTCGCCGAGTGGGCTCTGGGGGTGGGCATTCTCGGTATGTCGCCACCATCGGAGCCCACCCGCCGCCTATTTGCCGGCCGGCACGTAGACCAGCTCGAGAATTCCGGATGGGAAGGCGGTGGTTTTCACCAGGCGGAGGTTCAAGGCCTGGTCCAGCTCCGGGAACAGGGGTGCGCCCTTGCCGGTGACGGCGGGCAGCACCCACAGGCGGTACTCGTCGACCACACCGAGTTTGATCAGCGAGTGCATGAACGCGGTGCCGCCGGCGGCGACGAGATCCTTGCCCGGCTCGGCCTTGAGCTTGGCGATCTCTTCCGCCGTGTCACCACTGGCGATTCGAGTCTCGGGCCAGCTGTCGGCCGACTTCAGCGTGCGAGAGAACACGACCTTGGGGATCTCGTTCATCGCCTTCGCCGACGGGTGGTCGGAGCCGGGCCAGAATCCGGCCATGATCTCGTAGGAGTTCCGGCCCATGAGGAAGGCCCCGGCCTCCCACAGCCGGCTGACGAAGTACTCCTCCTGCTCCGCGTCGTCGATGCTCATCATCACGTCGCGGATTCCGTTGTCCCCATCGGCGCTCTTGCCGTCGAGCGAGACATAGAACCCCAAGATCAACTTGCGCATTCGTTTTCCTCCATCAGTTCCCGATAGCGGTTCAGAGGTATCGACGGCCGATCCACCCGAAATTCATCGGTGCGCCCCACACCTCCCCGTCGACCTCTCGAATCTCTTCGTCCGTCAGGGGCCAGCCGTCCTCGCCGATGGGGTGAAGACCGGTGGCGTCATGTCGATATCCGATACGCCCGTTGGTGGGTAGATCGCCGCGCACGTCTCCGATTGCGTCCGGTCGGCTCATCCCGCAGCCCTCGTGATGTAGTCGCCGTATTCGGATTTGGTGAGCGCCAGTCGCCCGCGATCGGTCCGCCGCCAACGCGACGGACTCTGTTTCGTGCCGGCAGCCAGCCCGGAGCGACTGAGTCGCAGCAGTGCCCGCCGAATGCATTGCTCACCGAGGCCGGTCGCCTCGGCCAGCCGATGCACTGTCATTGTTCGTAGAACGTCAGGATTCGCCAGTGCGCCAAGAACTTTCGCCTCTGGTTCCGTCAAGGCCATGATCGCCCCTCGCTGTGCTCGCCGTCGTGACCGGCAGATCGGGCCAGGGCGGCGTGTACTGGTCCGAGCGCCTGCTTCGAAGGTACGAGACAGCAAACACGCAGCGCCAGGAGTGTGCCCATGCTTGCTCATTCCAGTGAAAAGGCCCATCAAATGCGCTGTATCTGAGGAACAATGGACATCGATGGGCAAGCACGTGCACATTCACCGAAGGGAGGAATGGCCATGGAAATCCGCTTTCTCGGTCGCAACGGGTCGAAGGTAGGTGACTGTCCTACGCTGTACGCCACCGATCGTGGGACCAACCTTGTTCAGGGGTGGCAGACGGGAACCCCTGAGACTGTCGAGATCCCGCACATACTCCTCGGCTACCTCGAACCGGATACCTTCCTCGGTGCAACGCTGACCGACACCGGTCGGGGAACATTCCGTCTGACCGGGGTACCGATCACTGACGCTGAAACGCTCGAGAAGCTCACGATGGCGGACGATGAGACCGCAATCGAGGTACCACAGCATCGGAGGACTTACTACGGTGGAACTGAAGCAAAGTAGCGTCTGGCCGGACCTGTTCCGCCGAGCGAAGCGGTCGGCGTTCCACATGGAAGTCCGTGACGCATACGCAGTCCCGGGGGAGTCGGAACCCTTGCGCCGATTCCTGAATGGTCAACCGCGGCTGGAGGACGACGAGTCATGGTCGGCCTGGGGCGAACTGATTCGAGAGGTCACAGGTCGCGGTGTTGCTGTCACCCGCGTTCGCGTCGTCACGGTTCCCCACAGCGACTACCAGCGTTGGCTGCTGACAGAAACCTATGACAACGTCGCAGCAGGTGAGGACATCCGTTATCTGCCACGGCATCTCGTTGCGGTAGGCGAGGTGCCGGCCGATGACTGGTGGCTGTTCGACGATGAGATGGTGGCTTTCAATCTCATCGATGCCGAAGGGCGGCCTGCGGGCGTCGGTGTGACGACCGATCGGCATTTGGCCGCTGTGTGTAAGCAGTCGCGGGAACGGCTGTGGCTGTCGGCGATACCCTTCGCTGACTATGTCAAGTCGGCGGTGTAGTGGCTGATTCTGTTCGGGCACAACGAGAAGCTCTCGGTCAACGACTGCGTGAAATGCGGCGTGCTGCTGGAGTCACAGGACGAGAGCTTGCTCGTCGTGCGGGCTGGCACGAGTCGAAGGTCTCGAAGATCGAGTACGGCAGAGTCAACCCGTCCGATGCTGATCTGAGGGAGTATTGCGTCCACTCGAATGCGCTCGATCAGCTGCTGGATCTGATCGCTTCACGCCGGAATCTGGATGCCGCATATATGGAGTGGCGGCGGCTCCTGGCGACGGGCACGAGGGCCAGGCAGCACGAGTCGGTCAAGACGGAGGCCGCTGCCCGCCGCATCCGCAACTGGCAACCGCAGGTCATTCCAGGGCTGCTCCAGACCGCAGACTACGCAGCGGCGATCCTGCGGTACGGCGTCGAATTCTATGAGCTGCCAGACGATGTGGATGCCGGCGTAGCCAAACGAATGGAGCGGCAGCGCATTCTGTACCGCGCGGGTCGTCGCTTTCATTTCCTGATCGCCGAACAGGCGCTGTACACGACCGTTGGTAGCGACAGTGTGATGCGAGGGCAACTGGATCGTTTGTTCTCGATCATTGGAATGCCGCGTGTGACGATCGGCCTGGTTCCGGCAATAGCAGTGGGGCGCGCCGCTGTCGAGAACTTCGCCATGTTCGACGACCGTGTCGTCAAAGTCGAAGGTACAACGGCGGAATTGACGATCACCCAACCTCGCGAGATCAAACTTTATGGTCGCGCGTTCGACATCTTGGCTGACCAATCGGTTACAGGAGATGACGCGCGGGCGCTCATCCGCCGTGCGGCCACCGAGCGCATGGCGGATCAGTAGCAGTCGTCTCGTGGGAGAATGCTGGTCCGTGCAAGTCGATCGTCAGAGGTGCTGCCCGGCCGGCCGGTTCGACCAGCGCGCCAGGCGTATCGCCGATTCGATCTCCACACGAGTTGCGGTGTTTCACAATGGCAAGCGTGTCGGCACAGCTCGAGGTCAGTGACCAGTCCAGGAATCGGGCGCTCCTGGTTCTCGCGCCGAGCTTGCTGGTCCTGATCGCCTACTCGGTCTACGGGTTCGCGGACTCGGACGCGGAAGAGCTGATCGCCCCCCGAGGCTGGTGAGCATCCATCCGTTCCCGATGACCGAGATACCCCCAGCCCGTTGATCTTCCGCCGCGCCGGGCTTCCCAGAAGATGGCACGGACAGTCAGCGGAACAGGCGGAAGAACCCGCGCACCTGCTCGACCAGCGAGTTCGGCTGCTCGAGCGCGGCGAAGTGGCCACCATGCGGCAACTCCTCGAACCAGCGCAGGTCGGTGAACCGCAGCTCGGCCTCCCGCCTCGACGGGCGGGTGATGTCGCGCGGGTAGATCGACAGCCCGGATGGCGCGGTCACCTTGTCCCGGAAGTTGGCGAAGCTCTCCCAGTACAGGCGCGCCGACGACGTGGCCGACGCGGTGAACCAGTAGACCGAGATCTCGTCGAGGATCTGCTGCCGCGACACCGCGTCCTCGGGATGGCCGTCATTGTCCGTCCACGCCCAGAACTTCTCGGCGATCCAGGCGGCCTGCCCCGCCGGGGAGTCGGTGAGGCCGTAGCCGAGCGTCTGCGGCCGAGTCGCCTGAATTGCCGAGTACCCCCGGCCGGTGCGCTGGAACTCCTTCTCGGCCTGGAGATTCGCCAGCTCCGCGGGCGTCGGGTCGTCGAACGTGCCCGCCGCCACGGACCCCAGGTTCAAATGCACGCCGGCGACCCGCTCGGGCGCCACCTCACCCAGCGCGCCGGACACCGCCGAACCCCAGTCACCGCCCTGTGCGCCGTATCGTTCGTAACCGAGCGACACCATCAGCGTGTCCCAGGCGCGCGCGGTGCGAGTGACCCCCCACCCGGTCGTCGGTGGCTTGTCACTCCAGCCGTATCCGGGCAACGACGGCGCGACCACGTGGAATGCGTCCGCTGGGTCGCCGCCGTGCGCGCGCGGGTCGGTCAGCGGGCCCAGGACCTCCAGGAACTCGAGCACCGAACCCGGCCACCCGTGCGTGAGCACGAGCGGGAACGCGTCCGGCTCCGGCGAGCGAATGTGCAGGAAATGGATGCCCAGCCCGTCGATCGTGTCGCGATACTGCGGGAACACGTTCAGCCGCTCGGCGAACCCGAAGTCGTAGTCCTCGGCCCAGCTGTGGCACAGCTCCTGCGCATACGCCAGCGGCACACCCTGTGACCAGTCGTCCACCGGCTCGGGCTCGGGCCACCGCGTCCGTCGCAATCGTTCACGCAGGTCCGCGATCTCGGCTTCGGTGATGCTGACCTCGAATGGCTCGGCGGACATGGCAAAGCTCCTTACTGGTCAAGGCGTTACCGGATCAGATGCTTGAACCCGCGCAACAGTAGCCATGGTCGCTTCGGGAATATTCCGAGCAGACGTACCCGCGGCCCAGTTCGACATGCGAAACCTGCGCCGGGGCAACGACAAAGGCGGCAACGACCACGGCGAGAAATCCCCGTGATCGGCAATATGGTGCGTTCGTCCAGCCCGGATCGACGCTGACGTCGGCAGGTCGGGGCAGCGCAGCGGAATCCTCTGTGCGCAATGCTCGCCGGCCATTCAGCCGAACTCGGCCCCGGGGTGGCGAGGCGAGGCGGCGTGGAGGGTCTAGCGTTGTTTCCCATGGGGAGCAAAGAGATTGTGGTGACGGTTGGTGAGGAAGACTGGCGCACATTGATCGATGCCGCCGACGCTGCGGGCATGTCGGTGGAGGCCTACGCCTCGTGGTGTATTCGGATCTTCGCAGTGCAGGCCCGTCCGGGTGGCGGCAAGCGGGCCGGCGAACTCGGTCGGACGAAAACAGCGAAGCGCGCGGCGGAGATCGACGAGGACTCCGAGTCGGCTGCGTGGGCGGAAACATTCACCGAGCGCCTGTCGCATCGTATCGATCGCAACCCCGAGATCTGATCCGCGACGGCTGTTATTCCGTGCGTGGGCCGGTTTGCGCAGCGCGGAGGTAGCCGGAAGGGGATGTTCTGCGCGGCAGTGCATTTGGTACGAGGGTCACGTCGAAATGGTCCGCAGAACCCACCGGTGATCGAGTGTCAATCGTCGAGGGATTGGACCAGGGAGGTGCGGTCGTTCGAATCGGTTTTGCTCCAGCGCAATTCATTCAGACGATCCCAGCGGTCCTCCGCCCAATCCCAGATGAGGTCGGCGACCAGGGCGGGGTCATCGAGCTTGGGGTCCGCGTTGTAGCGGCGGGCGCCGGAGTCCCGGACGACCTCGAGGGTGTAGGTGATCGGGTCGTCGGGGTTGTGGAACACCGCGCCTCGGTAGGCCTGGATCAGAGAGGTGTCGTCGTTCGGTCGTGTGACGATCACGAAAGGGGTTCGTGCGTATTTGTGCAAATTCGGTACCCAGTAGTGCAATTCGCGCAGACTCACGGAGGAGAATGAATGTTCCCCGCCGATGTCCACATCGACTGTCCGGCGCGAACTCGAGCGGACGAAGACTTCGAACGTCACGTCGTAGAGTTCGGCACCCGGCGAGATGACTTCCTCCATGATCGGCAGGAACCCCGCGACGGCCTCATCTGGCACTCGAACCTGCACGATGTCGCCGTGAAAGAAAGCGTGAGCGGTCAACTCGGGACGATTCGCCCGGTTCACGCCATTGCGCCAGCCCTCGACCATGCCCGTCATGCACAGCACATGGTTGTCCTCGGTCGGTGGGCAGGAGTATTGCGAGCGAACGTAGACCACCACCTCGGCGTGCCGCCGAGCCACACCCTTGGGCAACACCACGAAATCCCGAACCACCCGGCGAGCGTAACTTGCCGGAATCACCCGTGCTGCACGGCGACCGCGGCAGCACGATCGGGCCATGGGCGCGCACTGGACCGGCCCGAGTTCACCTCGGGCAGTTGATCTTCTGCATGGTGGTGCCGGCCGCGTCGAACCGCGCGGGTCGCGGCAGAACAGGATGTTCCGCGAGGTAGTGCGTTTAGCGTCGAAGTGACGTCGAAAGGCTGGTGATGCACTAACTTTGGACAATCGTGCACAATCATGAACCCAATAGCTACGACTGTCCGTTCTGCTTCCTCCTCATCGGCGGTGAGACTCCGCTCGACAGTCCGCGCGACATCGTGCTGCGCACCGACCACGCCACCGCGTTCACCGCATCGCGATGGTGGCCGAACAATCACGGACATGTGCTGGTCATTCCGAACGCTCATCACGAGAATCTCTACGACCTGCCGCAGGAGTACGGGCACGCTGTACACGACGTGGTCCGTGAGATCGCCATCGCGATGCGGGCCGTCTACGGTTGCGACGGGGTGTCCACATGTCAGCACAATGAACCTGCTGGTGGCCAGGATGTTTGGCACTACCACGTACATGTCTTCCCGCGGTATCACGGTGACAACCTGTATGGTTCCCACCCGTTGTCGGAATACGCGGCCGGCGAACAACGGTGGGTCTACACCGATAAGCTGCGCGACTACTTCGAATCGCCGCGCAGGGCCTGAAATCGCCAACGCAGCGTGATAGCCACGCTTACTTGCACATCGTGAACTCAGCAGAGCAGAGCGCTCGGTCGGCCCCAGATGGATGCTGCCAGTTGATCTTCCGAGGTGTCGCGCCGGCCGTTCCGAACAGCGCGGTATGCGGCTTATGTGGATGTGCTGTGGTGGTCGCTGCTCTGAAAACTGCAGACGCTGCCACCGATCCGGCGCTTGCGCGGTGAACGGGTAGTCGGTCTCGCGGCGCTCCGGGTAGCGGTCGAGGCGGCTGAGTTCGGCTCAGCTTGCTGCCGCCAGTGCCCTCCATACCTTTCTGGAACGTGAGCGGGGCTGTGGAGCCGCGTATTCGATTCGCCGGCGTGCTTCGTGGGCACTGATCCGCAGCAGATCGCTCAATAGCTCGGTGGTGTCCCGGTAGCCGGTGTCTGCGGCGAGGCCGCGACGCTCGGCTTCGGCGACGGCTGCGCGCATGGCAGCGTCAAGTCGTCTCCTGCGGCGTTCGGTTTCTACGAGGGTGCGCAGCAAGTCGACATCGGCCAGTTCCGGCCATTCTGCTGCTGGAGCGCCCGGCGCCAGCGCGGTCGAATGTATGGTCACGCGAACCAGCATACCGCAGTGGTCGAACATATGTTCGATTATCGAGGTTGTGAAATATTGCGGTTCTGCCGTGTCGAACCTGGTGCCACTCTTCGCGGGAGATCGCAGGATACGAAGGTGTGCCGAGGACGTTGCCGATAAGGCACGGCCGGCACCAGGGTGTATGCGATCATGCCTCTGACGACCGCATACAATGGCCCGCATGCGCATGTTCCTCGATATCCTCCTGATCATCACCAGCGTGCTGCTGGTGCTGCTGGTGCTGCTGCACCGCGCCAAGGGCGGGGGTCTGTCGAGCCTGTTCGGTGGCGGTGTGCAGTCCAGCCTGTCGGGATCCACCGTCGTCGAGAAGAACCTGGATCGGATCACCATCTTCCTCGGGGTGATCTGGCTGATCTCGATCCTCGGTATCGGACTCGAAATCAAGTTCTCCTCCTAGTCGATACCTGACAAGTCGCCGGGCGCCGCTGCATGCGGCGCCCGGCGACTTGTGCTGGGTGTGCGCACCCGGAGCCCGGTTTCCGCATACCGGGCAACCGGGCGGTGCGAATATCGCCGATTGTTTGCAACGGGTTGTCCAATCGGGACCCCGTCACCACCGTCCTGTGGGCATCATGGACAGATGGACTTGGTGAATACGGTGGCGCCGAGCCTCGCGGGGGTGCTTCACCGGGACTTCTTCTGGATGGTGTGGAACAGCGTTCTCGCTTGGATTCCGGTTGCGCTCGCGCTCTTGGTTTTCCGTTCCGACCCGCAGTTCGGGCGGCGGCTACCGGTGTCCCCGGTGTGGTGGGCGGGGGTTGCGCTGCTGATGCTGTTCCTGCCGAACGCACCCTATGTGGTAACCGATTTGGTGCATTTGCGCGATGATGTGCGCGCCATCGGCGACGGTCCGGTGGTCTCCACGGTATTGCCGGTGTACGGCGTCTTCATCGTCTCGGGATTTCTGGCCTACTACCTGGTGCTGGCGGAGCTGCGCGGTTTCCTGGAGCGCATCGGCCTGAAGGCCTGGCGGGCCCCGGTCATCCTCACGGTCCATCTGCTGTGTGCCGTAGGCGTTTTCCTGGGCCGCTGGGTACGCCTCAACAGTTGGGAGCCGGTGGTCGAGCCACGCGGCACCTTCGAGCGCATGGTGCTGGCCCTCACCTGGGAATGGGCGCCGATCCTGATTGCCGCGGTCTTCGTGGCAACGGCCCTGGGCCACTTCGTGACTCGTGCGGTGGCCGAGGCCGGAGTGGCGAGCGCGCGCCGTGGCGCCCGGCTGGTGCGAAGTCTGCGCCTCGCACCGCCGAGCCCCGATCAGGTGTGATCAGGCGAGGCCGAGGCGCTCCGCCGCGAGAATGCGGATCGCCTTCTTGTCCGGCTTGCCGAGGCCGGTGAGGGGGAGCTTGTCGATCAGCAGCACATGCTTGGGCACCTGCACGGAACCCTTGCGCTGCTTGACCGCCGCCTGAATCTCCGCGGTCACGATCTCGACCGCGGCGGCATCGGCGGCCGTCTCCGGATCGAGGACCAGCAGCGCGGTCACAGCCTCGCCCCAGTGCGCGTCCGGCACGCCGACCACCGCGACCTCGAGCACCCGCGGATGCTCGGACACAACGTCTTCCACCTCCCGCGGGAACACATTGAACCCACCGGTGACCACCATGTCCTTGCTGCGGCCGACGATGAAGAGGAAACCGTCCTCGTCCTCACGGGCCAGATCGCCGGTGCGCAGCCAGCCGTTGTGGAAGGTTTCCGCGGTGACCTCGGGCAGATTCAGGTACCCGGCCGCGAGCAGCGGTCCGGAGACACAGATTTCGCCGACCTCACCGGGCGCGACCGGATTGTCCTCACCGTCGAGCAGCGCCACCCGCACCGCGGTGGAGGGCCGCCCGCACGAGGTGAGCCGCTCCTTGTCGTGCTCCTCCTTGCCCAGATAGCTGATGGCCATGGGCGCTTCGGACTGCCCGAAGTACTGCGCGAAGATCGGCCCGAAGCGATCGATGGCCTCCTGCAGGCGATTCGGGTCGATGGCGGAGGCGCCGTAGTAGACGGTCTCCAGCGACGACAGATCGCGGGTCGCCGAATCCGGGTGATCCAGCAGCGCGTAGAGCATCGACGGCACCAGCATGGTGGCGCTGATCTTGTGCTCTTCGATGGCCTTCAGGACTTCACCGGCGTCGAAGCGCGGCACCACCACGCACTGCCCGCCGAGCAGGACGACCGGCAGGAAGAATGCCGCACCCGCATGCGAAAGCGGTGTGCAGATCAGGAATTTCGGCCGCTTGGGCCATTCCCACTCCGACAGCTGGATCTGCGTCATGCTCGTCATCGTGCGCGCGGTGCCGACCACACCCTTGGGCTTGCCGGTGGTCCCGCCGGTGTAGCTGATCGAGATGACGTCCTCGGGCAGCAGATCCACCGCCAGCACCGGCTGCGGCTCGTACTTGTCGGCGGTGGTGAGCAGATCGACGCCCACATCGGCCAGCGCCTCGGGCACGGGCCCGAGCACCAGCACGCGGGTCAGGCTCTCCACCCGATCCACCAGCTCCCGCGCCCGCTGCACGAACGCCGGAACCGGATCCAGGATGAGCGTCGTAATGCCCGCGTCCGCAAGCACATACGCGTGATCGTCGACGCCGCCGATCGGATGCAGCGCGGTGCGCCGCTGCCCGGAGATCTGGCCCGCACCGATGGTGAAGAGCACCTCCGGCCGGTTCAGCGCGAGGATGCCGACGGGACTGCCCTGCACCAGGCCGTACTCGGCGAAGGCCGCGATATAGCGGCTCATCGCATCGAGCACCTCACCGCCGGTGAGCACATTGCCACCGAGGGTCAGCACCGGCCGGTTCTTGTGCCGGCGCAGTCCGGATACCAGCAGATGGCCATTGTGCAGTGGCAGCCGCAGATGGGTGTCGGGATCGATTGTGGTCATAGCCTTCTCCACTTCGAGCGGTTCTTGTCAGCGGTTATAGCGTGTGTGCGCCGTACAGGGTGACGACGACCGCGCCGCCCAGGCCCAGATTGTGGGCGAGCGCGGTGCGCGCGTCGGGCACCTGGCGTTCGCCCGCGAGTCCGCGCAGCTGCCAGGACAATTCGGTGGCCTGCGCCAGGCCGGTGGCGCCGAGCGGGTGGCCCTTGGAGATGAGCCCGCCGGACGGGTTCACCACCCAGGTGCCGCCGTAGGTGGTGGCGCCGGATTCGACCAGCGCACCGGATTCGCCCTCACCACACAGGCCCAGGGCCTCGTAGGTGATGAGCTCGTTGATGGTGAAGCAGTCGTGCAGCTCGATCACATCGACGTCCGCGACCCCGATTCCGGCGGTGGCGAACACCTTCGAGGCGGCCGCGCGGGTCATGGGCGCGCCCACGACATCGATCATGGAGCCGGTCGAGAAGGCATTGCCGTCATCGGTGGCCAGTTCCTGCGCCAGAATCTCGATGGCCTGATCCTCGAGCCCGTGCGCCCGCACGTACTCCTCGCTGACCACGACCGCGGCGGCCGCGCCGTCGGACATGGGCGAGCACTGCGAGCGGGTCAGCGGTCCGTGCACCGGCTTGTCACCGAGCACCTGCTCCAGCGTGTACGCATCCTGGAACTGCGCCAGCGGATTCCGCGTGGAGTGCTCATGGTTCTTCACCGCGACCGCCGCCAGCTGCTCGGGCGTGGTGCCGTAGCGCTTCATATGCTCGATGGCCGCATTGCCGAAGAACTGCGTGGTGATGGGCGCCTGGCTGAAGTCGTACTGCTCGCGCATGACGGCCAGGTGATGATCGACGGTGGTGGCTTTGGGCCGGGTGGCCGGGCCCGCCATGGATTCCTTGGTCATCTGCTCGAAGCCGACGGCCAGCGCGATGTCCACGATCCCGCTGCCGACCCATTCCCGGGCCAGCATGAGGGCGGTGGACCCGGTGGCGCAGTTGTTGTTCACATTCACGATCGGAATGCCGGTGAGACCCACGTCGTACAGGGCGCGCTGCCCGGCGGCGGACGGCTGGAAGACGTAGCCGGCGGCGGCGCGCTGCACCTGGTCGTAGGTGATTCCGGCATCGCCGAGTGCGCCGTTGACGGCCTCGGCGACCATCTGCGGGTAGGTCCACTCGCGGGAACCGATCTTGACGAACGGGGTCATATTGACACCGACGACGAAAACGCGACGCATTCTTCCTGTACTCCTGTTCTGCGGAAACAACTGTGGTGCTGGTCAGTCGGCGCGCGGGACGCGGCCGTCGATATCGGTGAACCCGTATTCCCCGGCGAGGTCGGCGACCTTCCAGGCGCTACCGCTGCGCGCCTTGCGCTTCGGATCGGCGGCCAGTGCCGCGACGGCCCGGCCCGGGAAGCGGGGGGATTCGGCGGTATCGAGATCGAAGGTGCCTTCGCCGGGCAGGGTGACCAGGCGGCGGCCCTGCGCATCGGCCGGAACCATCTGCAGCAGTTCGGTATTGACGATGCCGGGCCACAGCGAGACCGCGGTCGCCTCGGTGTCGGCGAGGTCGTGCGCCATATCGGCGGTCAGCCGATCGAGCGCGGTCTTGCCGACGCCGTAGACGGCATTGTGCATGTACCGGGTCGCGCCGGGGGAGGACACATTGACGATGAGCCCACCGGATTCGATGATCAGCGGCGCCGCGAAAACGCTTGCCACATAATGCGATCGAACGCCGATATCGAACGTCTCGTCCCACGCCTTGGGCGGCACCTCCCAGAACTTGCGGCCCAGCCAGCGGGCGGCGGCGGGGGAGTTGTAGACATTGTTCACCAGGACGTCCAGGCGGCCCCGTTCCTCGCGCACCTGCGCGAAGAGCTTTTCGACCGCACTGTCGTCCTTGTGGTCGCAGACCACCGCGACTCCGGTGCCGCCGAGCGCATCGATCTCGGCGGCGGTGCCCGCCACCGTGCCCGGCAGGTGTCCGGCGGTGGTGGTGCGTCCGGTGACATAGACGGTTGCGCCCGCCGCGCCCAGCTCCAGGGCAATGCCCTTGCCGATACCGCGGCTGGCTCCGGTCACCACGGCGACCGTTCCGGCGAGAATCTTGGGTATTTCGCTCACGACCTCTGGACACTACCTTTAAATAGGAACGTGTTCTAGAAATTGGAGGCAGCAGTGGAGCTGACGCATCGGATCGTGGATACCGGAGACATCCGTATGCACGTGGCGGAGCAGGGTGAGGGGTATCCGGTCATCTTCTGCCACGGGTTCCCGCACACCTGGTTCATGTGGCACAACCAGCTGGAAGCGGTCGCGGCCGCCGGATATCGCGCACTGGCCCCGGACCTGCGCGGCTACGGGCGCACCGATGCGCCCGCCGGGTTGGAGTCGTACACGAACGAGGCCGTGATCGGCGATCTGCTGGCGCTGCTGGACGATATCGGCGAGCAGCGGGCCGTCTTCGTCGGCCTGGACTTCGGTGCGCAACTGGTGTGGGAGCTGTCGCTGCGGCACCCGGAGCGGGTGGCGGCGGTGGCGGTCCTGAACAATCCGTTCAGCCCGCGTCCCCCGCGTCCGCCGTCAGCGTTCTGGACCAAGGCGGCCGATCGGCACTTCCTGCATCTGGCGTACTTCCAGGAGCCCGGTGTCGCCGATGCCGAACTGGCCGCCGACCCGCGCGGATTTCTGGCCCGGGTGTACTACTCGCTCAGCGGTGACTACCACTACCTCGACACCTGGAAGAACCCGCCGGGCCTGGGCTACCTCGACGTGCTTCCGGAAGCGCCGCCCATGCCGTGGTCGTGGCTGTCGGAGGCCGAATTCGACACGCTGGTAGCGGATTTCGAGCGCACCGGGTTCACCGGCGGGCTCAACTGGTACCGCAGCCTCGACCGCAACTGGGAACTCACCGAGGCGTACGCCGACGCCAAGGTCACCGTCCCGACCTTCTTCCTCTACGGCGAGAACGACCCGGATATGGAGGGTTTCAGCGGCCGCGACCCGCTGGCGACATTGCGCGCCAATGTGGTCGACCTGCGCGAGGTGGTCGAAATCCCCAAGGCGGGCCACCTGGTTCAGCTCGAACGCGCCGATGCCGTCAACGGGTTCCTCATCAACGCCCTGAAGAGTTTGGACCTGACCGTCTCGACTTCTGCCTGATCCGCATCATCTGAAGATCGTCTGAAGGACTGGCCCGACGTCTTTTCGACGGGCCACCCTTCGGGCTGTGATGGTGGCATGAAACTACAAGCGAGAGCACACCGTTCCGGGATTCGAGTGGCCTTGGCTTTGACGGTCGCGGCGGTTCCGATGGTCATGGCGGCAGGCGCCGCATCGGCGGAAGCGCCGGCGGACGGGACGGCCGTATCCGCGCCGAACCTCCAGTACGTCCACGACGGCTACTGGCACTGGGTGCATTGCGACCGTGACCACGAGTACTGGCGTCCGGCTTGCCATCCGGAATGGGGCGGGTGGACCGAACAACTGCCGGAGACCGGCAGCTTCTGATATCACCCGAGATCCGGCCTGCCAGGCCGGATCTCGGCTGTCGGTAGCGGATTACGCGGGCCGGGTCGCGCGGTAGAAGGTGACTCGTCCGACATGGCGGTAGACGCCGGAATCCACTTCCTCGCAGTCGAATCCGGCGGCGCGTAACAGGCGGGGTATGCCGTCGCGAAGATTGCCGCTCACATGCTGATTTCTGAGCATGCGGCGGGCAGCGTATCCGTCTGCGGCGGTGATGTTTCCGCCGATATCAGCCAGATGCAGCCGCCCGCCGGGGCGGAGCACACGCAGTGCCTCGCTTGCGAAGACAGGCTGCACCTCGGCGGGGAGGTGATGGAGCATGAACGAGGAGAAGACGTGGTCGAAGGCGGCATCGGGGAACGGCAGGTCCTGTGCGTACGCACGCTCGAATCGGATTCCGCTGCGCCCGCGGATCTTTCGCTCCGCGCGAGCCAGCGCGAGGGGATCGGGGTCGGTGCCCACCACATCGGCGCGGGGTTGCGCGTCCTTGGCGGCGACCGTGAGTGTGCCCGTGCCGCAACCGATCTCCAGCACGCGAGTATCCGGTGCGAGGGCGGCCTGCTGAATGAGGGAGCGATGCACCTTTCCGGCGCCGAGCAGGCGTGTGAGTATGTCGTAGAACGGCAGCATGGAGTCACGCCCGGCTGCGGGGAGATAGTCGTGACTGTGGCCGGTGTCCTGAGCAGCAGGAGTATTTTTCGTCATGCTTCCCATGATGTGCACCGAATAGTCCGAAGAATCGGCCGATCATCGGCGAAAATAGGATTATCTTTGGTTCATGTCCGAGCGTCCGCGTACCGTCCGATATGAAGCCGGCGTGCCGGTGTACCGGTATTCGTCCGACCCTGCTGTCCCGCCCATCTCGATCATTCGATTCACCGAGGCGGCGCAACCCGGGCACAGCACCCCGCATATCCACGATTTTCCGGTGCTGCTCTATGTCGACCGCGGCATGCCGGGCGACGAGTCTCCGGTCGGGGTGCGCACCGGAGAGGTCTATGTCGTCGCGCCGGGCGTGCGGGTCGACGGCCGGGACGTGACCGTGGAGAGCGCGATCGGCGTGCTCTTCGATCCGGCCGCGCTCGGCGACGACACCCGAGTGCCCTGGCCGGCCTGGCGTGCGCACCCGCTCCTGTCCCCGTTCCTGCACGGCATCCCCGGCGGACTACTGCGACTGTATGTGCCCGAGGAGCGGCAACCGCTGTGGGAGAACACAATCGCGGCCATCGAGGACGAGTTGTCCGCCAGTCGAACGGGATACCGCCAGGCCGCCGCGGCCCACCTCACCCTGCTCCTGGTGGACATCGCCCGGCTGGCCGTGGATGTGGTGGGAGACCTGCAGCGCAGCAATGAATCCGTGCTCGCCGGGGTCTTCACCGTCATCGAAGATCGCTTCGCCGAGCAAATCTCATTGCGCGACGTCGCGACCACGATCGGCATGACCCCCGCCTACCTCACCACCCTGGTCCGCCGCCGCACCGGGCGCACCGTCCAGGACTGGATCCTCGCCCGCCGCATGTCCGAGGCCCGCCGCCTGCTCACCGACACCGACCTCCCGATCAACGACATCGCCCGCCGCGTAGGCATTCTCGACCCCGGCTTCTTCACCCGCATGTTCCGCCGCGAACACGATATGACCCCGCGCGTCTGGCGCACGCGCAGTGACGTGGCATAGCGCGCCGGTCAACTACAGCCGGCAGGTGCGGGATTCCCGCCGAATCGCTGATCGAGATAGTCGATCGCCGCGGGGATTCCTGGGTACGCGGCGCCCAGGTGAGTCGGGATATTCGTTCGCACATACGTGATCGTGGCGCCCTGACCACACCAATTGCGGACGACCTGATCGGTATCGGCGATGGGAAGCACATCGTCGCCCGTCGAGTGCCAGACATAGGTGGGCCCCGCCGGGGAAGCAGCGTCGAGCCGATTCTGTTCCGCCAGAGCCACAATGCGGGGGTCGGCTCCGATATCGGGTGCGAGGGTGTAGTCGTCGAGATTTGTGAAGGCGTACTTCGTGATGAATTCTGTACCGCACGATTGGTTGTTCTCGGCGATCATGGTGCGGCCGCGGTCATTGAGCAGGCTCGGAATATCGGCCTCCGGCGCCACCCGGCTGAAGGCGGCGAGTGCGAGCATGCCGAGTCCGGCGGTATAGGTTCCGCTCGTGACCTGCAGGGCGTGTGCGAGATTCGCGGGCAGGCCGCCCACCGCGAGTCCGGTGAGCCGCAGCTCGGGCGCATAGTCCGGTTCCTGCTGGCCCGCCCAGATCGAGGCGAGCGATCCGCCGGAGTAACCCATCAGGCCGAGCGGGGAATCGGGTGCGAGCCCGGCCGGGCCGAAGGCCAGCGCCGCCCGAATCCCGTCGAGCACACTGTGCCCGGACTGCCGGGAGTCCAGGAACCGCGATTGCGGACCCTGGTAGTCGGACATCACCACCGCCCAATTCCGTTGCAGGAGTGCTGCTGCGACCGGCGCCTCGGTATTGGTGTTGTCCGGTCCCGGTCCACCCGGCGCAAAGCCCGCCCGCAAGGAATATGAAGTGGCACAACGCGTACTGAGACTGTCTTCGGCCAGCTGGTAACTGACCAGCGGGCGGGCTCCGGGACCGGTCCACGGTGCGGTGGGGACCACCAGGGTCGCCATTCCGGTGGTCGGAGCGCCCTGCGCATCGGTCGATTTGTACTGCACCTGCCAGGTGGTGATCGGCAGCGGGACCGGCAATCCGTACGGCGCGATCTCCCGTGAGTGAATGATCGTGCCATTACCGAGTTCGGCCAGATTGGACGGCGCATCGTAGAACGGGTCCGCCGCGGGCACCGGAATCGGTTCCGCCTCGGCCGGTGCGATGATCACGATCGACGCCGCGGCCACTGTGATAGTCGCTGCGGCACCGAGTATCCAGCCGCGGCGGCCGAGTGCCCGGCGCCGACCCGCGGGCGTGCTGAGGTGTTTCATGACTGTCCTTCGCTGGGCATTACCGAGAGGGTCCCTGCGGATCCGGGTAGTAGTTCGTAGTCGACCGGCACCCGGCGTGTGGCCGTGCCCTGCGGTTCGCCGCTGCCCGCATTGGGGGTGAAGTGCGGAAAAGATCCTCCGCAGACCTGGATTCGCAGCCGGTGCCCGGATGCGAACCGGTAGGCCGTCGGGAGCAGGCGGACGGTGACTGTGCGGATGTCGTTCTCGCCCGGCGGCGGGAGGTCATCCATCCGCTGGATTCCGTCGCAGACATTGGTCGAGACGCCCGCCGAATCGACATCACACAGCCGGACGAACAGATCGCCGAACGGTGCACTGGTCCGCACCACGATATGCGCGATGACCGCGCCGATGACCTCGACCGGCCGGTCGAGTAGCTCGCTCGAATAGACGATCACATCGGCCCGGTTCTCGCGCTCCGCCTGCGGCTTTCGGCCCGACAGCTTCGGATCCAGCATGGCCCCACCGAAACTCGGCGTCGGATCGCGCGGATCCCAGCGGAATCGGCGGGGCGTGCCCCGGCCCGGCTCATCGGCGGTGAGCCCGCCGTCCGGCCGGAGATACCAGGTCTGATCCGAAGACGCTGCGGGCGGGAAGGATTCGTAGTATCGCCATTCGTCACTGCCCTGCATGAACAGTTTCACCGGCTGATCGCGATAACTCGCAGGATCGCCGGAAGCCATTGCGGTGAACCAGGCGAACCCCTCCCGGAATCCACCCGCCATGGTTTCGGTATGGACGTGCGGATGATTGCCGATGGTCAGGTACGGTTCCCGGCCCGCCGCCCGCATGAGCTGATAGTCGTCGATCTGGCCGAGCAGCATGAAGTCCTGCCAGGCGGCGTAGAAATTGACCGGCGCGACGATATCGCGGACTCTGCTCCGGAATTCCCTGGCGCCCTTCCAATACGGGTCGTCGCGGCCGGTGCCCGCCGACATCCAGTCCTGGAAATACGGCACGGTGCGCCCGGTGGCGGCCTTGTCCGCGGCCGTGAGCGGGACGGTATTCATGGCCCGCTGCGCGGTGCGATCGCCGATGATCTCGACGAAGTCGGCCAGCAGTGCGCTCGTCTCCAGCAGCTTCAAACGCCGAATCCATTGCACGCCGAGGGCGGTGAAGAAGACGCCGCCCGGGAACAGGGCTTCGTTGATCGCCGTATTGGTGACCTGGGGCAGCGCGGCGGTGATGCGATTGCCCGCGCCGGGCAGCAGCGCCAGCTGAGTGATGCCGACGTAACTCGGCCCGTAGGTGAAGAGTTTGCCGTTGAACCACGGCTGCCGCTCGATCCAATCGAGGGTCGCCAGACCATCGGATTCCTCATTGACGACCGGATCCCAAGCTCCGCCCGAACCACCATGGGTGCCGCGGCACGATTGCAGGAGCACATTGAAACCGCGCTCGGCGAAGGGCATAGCCGTGGCGCGACTGGTCATTCCGACGCGTGCGTAGGGCGTGCGCGACATGACGGTGCCGACGACCGGAACACCGATCGGCTCGTAGAGATCCGCGACGAGCTCCACCCCGTCCGGCATCGGAACCCGAATGTTCCTGGTGATCCGCACGTTTCGCGTTGTGGCGGGCGGCAGGCCGAGCAATCGTTCGAACAGTCGTCCTTCGAGCGGAGCGACGACGGAGTCGCGGTAGGCGTCGAGCGCCCGAGTCGGCAGCGACACACCGACCACCATCCTTCAGTTGTGTCAGTGGTCCTGATGGACGCGGTCGGCATGATCGGCCAGCTCATCGGCGAGCCGCCGATGCAGAGTGGGCGGCAGATCGTGGCCCCAGCCCGCAATCTCGACCAGTCGCGCGCCGGGAATCGCATTGGCGGCGTACCGCCCTGCCCTCGGGCGCACCAGCTTGTCGTCGGTGCCGTGCAGTACCAGGGTTGGCGCGGTAATGCGGCGCAGCAGTGGCCGCCGGTCGGTGGAGGACAGGATCGCCACCAATTGGCGTGCGGTGCCCTCCGAATCGACGCCGCGTTCCCAGCTCTCCTCGAGCATGCCGCGGGTCCAGGCTTCGTCGAACGGTTCGCCCGGCGAACCCTGGGCTCGCCAGACCGCGACACCCTGTTCGACGTAGGACTTTCGGGTCTTGTCATCGACCGTCAGGAGTCGCAGCAGCAACGCGAGGTCCGGGATCTCCTTCCAGAACAGCCGGCCGGTGGGGGACATGACGGATACGAGTGAGAGCAGTCGGTCCGGGTGGTCGATGGCGATGGACTGCGCGATCGCTCCGCCCATCGATCCGCCGACGATGTGCGCTTTATCGACACCCAGATGGTCCAGCAGCCCGAGCGCGTCGCCCGCCATATCCTCGAGGGTGTAGCTGGCGGACTTGCGGCCACCGAACAATATTGTTGCCAGCGGATTCGGTGTGGGCCCGCCGGTGATGCGCGACGAGTGCCCGGTATCGCGATTGTCGTACCGCACGACCTGGTATCCGCGCGCGGCGATCAGCTCGCAGAATTCCACGGGCCAGGTGATCATCTGTGAGCCGAAGCCCATGATCAGCAAGACCGTCGGATGGGCGGGATCGCCGAAGGTTTCATACGCGATATCGATGCCATTGCATCGCGCGATTCGTTCAACCATGGTGAATGTCCTTGTGTCTCACGAGCCGATGGTGATGCGGCGCTGGCTGCTGTCATCGAGCCAGTAGGCCTTGCCTTCGTCGACGACGAGCAGTTCCTCGAATTTCGCGCCGAATCCGGCTGCGCGAATGTGAGGTTCGATGGCCCAGATGCCGGTCTTGGGGCCGCTGTGCTGGGGTCCGAGCACCTCGGGGAAGAGCAGTCGTCGTACGGTGGTGCCGAGGAAACCGAGGCTGTGCCAGCTCGGTACGTAGCCGACGATGCGCTCCGGCAGGAACCATGGGGCGAGATCGTTGAGCCGACCGTGGTGGTAGACCCGGTGTCCGAGAACATGATTGGGGTATCCGGCGGCGGCATTGCCATAGCCTGCTTCGCGGATCTTGTCATCGACCCACTCGAAGACGCCGCCGGCCAGCTCGGCGTCGGCGAAGCGTGCGGGAATCTCGGCGCGAAGCGCGGTCAGAAAGTCCTGTGCCCGTTGCAGTTCCGGGTTCTCGCCGACCGGAACGGTGTAGGCGATATCGCCGGTGTAGCCGTCAACGACCGGTGCGCAGTCGAGAATCACCACATCGTCCTCGCGCAAGGTGGCGCCGGTGCCCCGGGTGACCGGACCCCATTCGCCGTCGGGCGCGAGTGTCTTCTCGTGGAATACCGCAATCGGCTTGTGCAGCATGGTTTTCACGCCGTGGTCGTAGAGCCAGTTGATCATCCAGAGGCCGGTCTGGGCTTCGGTCCAGCCGGGCCGCATCTCGGCTGCGGCGGCCTGGGCGCAGGCGAAGCCGAGGCTTTGGGCCCTGCGGAAACCCTCGACTTCTTCGGGGCGCAATTGCTTCGAGGAGGCGGTACGGCGGCCGGAGAGCCAGTCGGTGACGGGATCGACTCGGCGGGGGAGTTTGGGGGTGGTCTGCGCCATCGTGGGAATCCTTTTGCGCCGGAGAGGGAGCGGCTCGGGCTACAGCGGCCGATAACCTCGGACATTTGTCCAGAGTATGCCGCGAGTTCGGACGCTTGTCCAGAGATGTCTAGAATCGTGGTATGCCGATCCGCCCACCGACTCATCGCGCCGCGGGCCAGGCCCGCCGTACCGCACTACTCGAAGCGGCGGTCGAGGTGATTGCCGAGGGCGGGGTCGTCGCGGCCACGCACCGCGCCATTGCGAGCCGCGCGGGTGTGCCGCTGTCGACGACGAGCTACTTCTTCGCCTCCATCGACGAACTGCTCGCCGAGGCGATGGAGCTGATGGTGACCAGGCTGATCGACTCGATCGAAGCGATCTCCGCCGAAATCGCCGAGCAGCAGCTGAATCTCGACGAGCTGGTCGAACGCTATGTCGACTACTTCCTGGCCGTGCCGACCACCTTCCTGGCGGCCGAGTTCACCATCTACGTCCAATGCCCGTATCGGCCCGAGCTGCAGGTGCTGGCGCATCGAATGATGGCCGCTTTCGAAGAGGCGGCGAAAGCCGTTCTGGCGCAGGCGGGTGCCGCGGACCCGGCAACCGGTGCGCGCGCGATCATCGCGCTCATCGACGGTTTCGCACTGCAGCGCTTCGCCTGGCCGCGCGGGGATGCCGACCGCGACCCCCTGGTTTCGGGCCTGCGCGCGCTGTTCCGCGCCTACACCGCCTGAAACGCGAAAGGTCCCGGTGGTTGTCACCACCGGGACCGCCGTACAACGTTCGAACTAGGCGGAAACTGGGCGCAGAGAGTGCGCGGTGAGGTCTTTCAGCGTCGGATAGCCGTCGACCGCCATGATCAAATCGGCTTCGGCCAGCAGCGACCGCAGGACGTGGACGATGCCGTCGGTGCCGCCGAGAGTGAGGCCGTAGGCGTAGGGGCGGCCGATGCCCACCGCGGTGGCGCCGTGTGCCAGGGCCTTGATGATGTCGGCGCCGCTGCGAATGCCGGAGTCGAACAGGACCGGGAGCCCCTCGGCCGCGGCGACCACGTCCGGGAGCATATCGAGCGCGGGGATGCCGCCATTGGCTTGGCGGCCACCGTGATTGGAGCAGTAGATGCCGTCCACGCCGCCGTCGCGGGCGCGGCGGACGTCATCGGGGTGGCAGATGCCCTTGACGATCAGCGGCAGCTTGGTCAGCGAGCGCAACCACGGAAGGTCTTCCCAGGTGAGGAGATTGCCGAAGACCTGGATCCATTTCAGGATCGCCGATTGCGGGTCCTGTTCCGGCGACTGCGCCAGGCTCGCGCGGAAGACCGGGTCGCTGAAGTAGTTGGCCAGGCAGTGTCCGCGCAGCTGCGGGAAATTGCCGGTGGACAGATCGCGCGGGCGCCATCCGGTCACCCAGGTGTCGAGAGTGACGACAATGCCCTGGTATCCGGCGCGCTCGGCGCGTTCCACCAGGCTGGCGGCGAGATCGCGGTCGGTGGGGGTGTAGAGCTGGAAAAAGCCTGGCGTATCACCGAATTCGGCTGCCACGTCCTCCAGCGGATCGACCATGAGCGTGGATGCCACCATGGGAATTCCGGTGCGTGCCGCGGCCCGAGCGGTCGCGAGATCGCCGTGCCCATCCTGGGCGCACAGGCCGATCACGCCGATCGGAGCCATGAAAACCGGTGCGGGCAGGGTCATTCCGAACAGATCGATGGACAGCTCGCGCTGTGCCGCGCCGACGAACATGCGGGGGATCAGCCCCCAGTGATCGAAGGCCGTCACATTGGCGCGCTGGGTGCGCTCATCGCCGGCGCCGCCGGCCACATACGACCACACCGACGGCGGCATGGCCGCGCGTGCCCGCTCCTCCAGTTCGGCGAAGCTCACCGGGAGTGCGGGCACCACGCCACGCAGCCCGTTGAAGTAGATCTCGTTCTGAAAGTCACCGAATGCCATGACGTCATCTCCAGTTTCCGAACCTGCCGGGGTACCTGATTATTGTGCGAGACTGAGCGTTGGAACCGTTCGAAACGCAGTATTCAGTCACGGAGACCAGTACAGGTGCAGGATGATGTCAGAGCGCTGAGCGAAGACGATCTCGCGCTGATCCATGCCCTGCAATTGCGGCCCCGGGCCTCCTGGACCGAGCTGGGGCAGGTGCTCGGCATCGATCCGGTGACCGTCGCCCGTCGCTGGCAGCGCCTGGACGAGCGCGGCGAAGCGTGGGTGTGTGTCTCGCCGGGGCCCGCGCTGTTCGATCTGGTCTGTGCCGCGTATGTCGATATCGACTGCGCTGCGGGTTCGACCGCGGAGGTGGTGGCAGCGCTCGCCGGTCATCCCCACATGCTCACCCTCGAACGCTCCGGCGGCAGCAATCGGATCTTCGCCACCGTGGCGACCCGCGACTTCGATCAGATGGGCCGGTACACCCTGGATGCGCTCCCGGCCGTCCCGAATGTCGTCGCGGTGCGGACTCGGATTGTCACGCACTGGTTCGCCGAGGGCGGCAGCTGGCGCATCGACGCGCTGGCTCCGCAGCAGCGCGATCAGCTGCGAACACCCGCTGCTCCCGCCGCCGACCCGCGGGGACGGCGGCAGGTGACCGAGCTGGACCGGGCGATGATCGATCAGCTGTACGGCGACGGCCGGGCCTCTCACCGGGCGATCGCCACCGCGCTGGGGATCAGCAGCTCCACCGTCAAACGCCGGATCGACGAGCTGACCCGGCTCGGCCTGCTGAGTTTTCGCTGCGATTTCGCGCGCCCGCTCGGCGGCTGGCCGGTCGCCGTGACCTTCTGGGCGACAGCGCCCACCGCTGTGCTGCCCGAGATCGGGTACGCGCTCATCCGGCTGCCGCAGACCCGCAATTGCGCCGCCGTGAGCGGCACGCACAATCTGGTGGTGCAGGCCGGGCTGCATTCGGTCGCGGAAGTCACGCGGTTCGAAAACCAGCTCGCCACCATGCATCCCGAGCTCGCCATCACCGAGCGCAGCATCACGCTGCGCCACGAGAAGCTGCTCGGCCGTATCCTCGATCAGCACGGCCGATCGAAAGCCGTTGTCCCGCCCGATATCTGGCGGGATATCTCCTCCGCCGATCAGTAGTTGGCGTTCAGGTACTCGGCGGCGTGTGTTGTCCACAGCACGTTGGTGCCGGGCATGGTGTGGCCGGAGTATCGGACGTGCTCGCCATCGGGCCACGGCGTGAGATATCCGAGCAGACCGCGCACGGCGGCCGCGTACCGGTCCAGATTCGACACCGGGTCCAGCAGGAGGAAATCCAGCAGCTCATGGAACAGCAGTGGCGTCAGATTGCCGATCCGGGCGCCTTCCACCAGTGAGAACGGCGAGATCCCGGCATCGATGAGCCGCAGCGGCGAATCGGCGGGGGAGGGATTCGAGGTGGAAATCACTCGAGGTAAATCCCACTGTTGCGGGTCGGAGGGCTGAAATCGGCTGACAATACCGGCGTGGATGCTCTCACGGTGCGTAGGTCCGGAGATGGGCCCGAAGTAGTGCTGGTGCACGGTGGGGCCGGGCCGAGGTCCACGTGGGCGGGGCTGGAAACGCTGGCGGCGCGGTGGACGCTGCTGATGGTCTATCGGCGTGGGTTCGAGCCGAGTCCGCCGGGAGTGGATGGGCGGCAGGACTTTGTGGTCGATGCGGAGGATCTCGGTGCGGTGTTCCGGGAGAGTCGTCCCCACGTGGTCGCTCATTCCTACGGGGTGGTCGGAACACTGCTGGCCGCCGCTGAACAGCCGCAGAGTGTGCGTTCGCTGACGCTGATCGAACCGCCGCTGTATTTCCTTGTTCCGGGGGACCCCGACGTGGCTCGATTGCAAGAACTGGGGGACGAGGTCCTCCTCGACGGTCTCGAGGCCGATCCCGATGTGCTGCGTGAGTTCCTCGCTCTCACCGGGTCACCCGGTATCGATGCCGGGCGGCTCCCGGACGCGGTCGTGGCCGCCGTGCTCCGTGCACACGGCGGGCGTCTGCCTGGGCAGGCCCGGCCGAATCTCGCGGCGTTGCGGGCGGCCGGAGTTCCGGCGCTAGTCGCCTCCGGGGCGCATTCCGCTGCCCTGGAACGGATCTGCGACGCACTCGCCGAGGAACTCGGAGCACAGCGGCTCATCGCACCCGGAGCCGGCCACTTCGTCCCGGCTGCACCGGGTTTCACCGATGAGCTGGAGAAATTCCTCTCGCACTGCGAGGGCGAGTCCCGGTGACCCGGGTGGTCGCGCGGTCCGCGCGGCACCGGCAGACCTCGATCGCGGATGCTTTATTGTCTGTGGCGCAACGGAATACGGAGGGCAAATGGGATCGACCGCGCCGATGACCTATGTGGTCGATGTCAGCGGGGAGATGGGCGTCGCGGGTGATCGCGACACCATCGGAGGATGGCCCGTGTTGGACGCGGATCAGCCCTGGCCGGTATGCGACTGCGGTGCGCGCATGGCGCTGTACTTCCAGGTCGAGGTGCCCGCCGGGGTGCCGCACTATCGACCTTCCAGCCTTCGACGACGGACTGCTGCTGGGCAGTATCGTCTACATCCTGGCGTGCCCGGCGCACTGCCATCCCGCCGCCGCGTACCCGGTCTGTCAGAACTGAGTTCGGAGCAGTGAATCGGCCGGCGGTGGCCTCGAATTCGGTGTGACCGATACGGTGACCGATTCGGCGACAAGCGAATTCGGCACCGGGTCGCTACAGTTGTGCGGTTCGATCACAGACGAGGAAGCGCACACTCATGGGGTTTCGGCATCGCCGCCCGTTGTTACAGTCCGAAATCCCCGCGACACTGGCTCTTTTCGGTGTCGTTACCCTAGGTGCGGTGCTCTTGCCCGCGGCTCCCGCGATGGCCGGTCCTTTGCATCCGTGGGCGGCTGCGCCGGTGAACTCCTGCGGGGAAACAGGTTTCGATCCCCTTGCCCGGCAACCCAATCCCGATCCGTCGCAGCAGCAACCGCAGGCGCCGATCAAGATTCCGGTGCCGATCCCGCAGATCGTGACCGTCCAGGTACCGGGCCCCAGACCTGACAACACGCGTATCGATCCGGCCGCGTTGCCCTCGGATCCGTGTGTCAACCCGTGCCCCGATATTCGGGACGACCCGGCCCCGGCCACCGCGCCGGGCGGGACCGGTAGCGGTAGCGGTAGCGGGTTGTCGCTGCCCCGTGTGGAGATCACCCCGGAAGCCGAACCGATTCCGATCCCGGTGCCCGGCGGGCAGGCTCCGGAACCGCAGGCCCCGCCGACCTCGGACGTGCAACCGCCGGAGCCCGCCCCGGCGGTCGCGCCGGTGCCGGCCCCGCAGGTGGATTCGGTGCAGCTGGTCAATCAGGTGACCGGGCACGGGTCGCTCAACCGCACCGATATGCGCTGGTCGGTCGATGGCACCGATCTGGGATTGATGTGGGAGAACAAGCCCGGTCAGGTCGCGGTCGTGTTCGGTGACACCTTCGGCAAGGGCTGGCAGGCCGGGGGTGCGGGTACCGAGCAGCAGGACTGGCGCAGCAATGCCATCGCCTACAGCAGCAATCGTGATCTGTCCCAGGGGCTGGTGCTGGATGATTTCGTGCAGAACTCCCGCTGTCATGCCGCGGAGATCCTCGACAGTCGCAAGATCAAGAACTTCGAGCACACCACCATCCCGACCTCCGGTTTCGCGATCGGGGACCGGCAGTATCTGACGTATATGTCGATCAACCACTGGTCGCGTATTCCGGGCATGTGGTGGACCAACGACGGCGGTATCGCCTATTCCGACGACAACGGGCGTACCTGGACCAAATCGCAATGGGCGCGCTGGGACAACCTGTTCGGGCTGGGCCGTTTCCAGGTCGCGACGATGGTGCCGCACGGGGATTACGTGTACATGTTCGGCACCCCGAACGGGCGGCTGGGCGTGATCGGTTTGGCGCGGGTTCCCTCCGGTCAGGTGCTCAACAAATCGGCGTACCAGTACTGGATCGACGGCACCTGGATCGCCGCGGACGGGGCCAACGAATTATTGGCGACCCCGGTGGTTTCCGGTACCGCGAGTGAGTTGTCGGTGCGTTTCGATCAGGACACCCAGCAGTGGCAGTTGGTGTATCTGGACGTGACACGCGGGCAGATCGTGATGCGCACCGCCGCGCAACCGCAAGGGGCGTGGAGTGATCCGGTGCCGTTGCTCAGCACCGAGGACTACCCGACCGCGTACGGCGGATTCATGCACCCGTGGTCCACGGGCAAGGACCTGTACTTCACGGTATCGGCGTGGAACAGCTACAACGTCTACCTCATGCACGCCACCCTGAAATGAGAATTCGCGTCTGAACGTGTCGAGGGTCGCCGACGGGGTATCGACCAGTCGTGACCTTCGACCTGACACCCACGGCAGCGCAGCACGACCTGGCCGAGCGTGCGCACGAATTCGCCCGAGACTGCCTCAGGCCGGTGGCGTCCCACTACGACCAGGCCCAGGAATTCCCCTGGCCGGTCCTGGAGGAGGCGGCGAAACGCGGTTTCTACAGCCCGCTGTTCTACCGCGACCTCATCGGCGACCCGACCGGATTGTCGCTGCCCATGTTCATGGAGGAGCTGTTCTGGGGCTGTGCCGGCATCGGATTGGCGATTGTGATGCCCGCACTGGCCCTGTCGGCGATCGGCCAGGCCGCCACGCCCGAGCAGATGCTGCAGTGGGCGCCCGAATGTTTCGGCACCCCGGGGGATCTGAAGCTCGCCGCGCTCGCGATCTCCGAACCCGAGGGCGGCAGCGATGTGCGCAATCTGCGCACGCGGGCCGTACGCGACGGTGACGACTGGGTCATCGACGGCCACAAGATGTGGATCGGCAATGGCGGCATCGCCGATGTGCATGTCGTGAACGCGGTGGTCGATGAGCAACTGGGCCACCGCGGCCAGGCGCTGTTCGTAGTACCCGGCGGCACGCCGGGATTGGAACTGGTGCGCAAGCTCGACAAGCTCGGATGCCGCGCATCGCATACCGCGGAATTGAAGTTCAACAACGTGCGCGTGCCGATGGCCAATCTGCTCGGCGGACCGGAGAAGCTCGAGCACGCACTGGCCAAGCGGCGCGAGGCAGCGCGCAGCGGCGGCCGATCCGGTTCGGTGACGCTGGGGACCTTCGAACAGACTCGCCCGATGGTCGCGGCCCAGGCGCTCGGAATCGCAAGAGCCGCTATGGAATACATGACCTCCTACGCGACACGCCGCGAGGCCTTCGGCGCGCCGATCATTGACAATCAGGGCATTGCCTTCCCGATCGCGGACCTGGCCACCCGCATCGACGCCGCACGACTGCTGACCTGGCGGGCATCCTGGATGGCCGCCCAGGGTGTCCCGTTCGAACGCGGCGAAGGTTCGATGGCGAAGCTGGCCGCCAGCGAGGTCGCGGTGAAAGCCACCGAACGCGCCATCCAGACGATGGGCGGGTGGGGTTACATCACCGATCACCCGGTGGAGAAGTGGTACCGAGATGCCAAGCTGTACACCATCTTCGAAGGCACCAGCGAAATTCAGCGCATAGTCATCTCACACGCCCTGGGCGCCGCCGAAGGCCGGCCTCCACTGCACGTCGACCTCGAACCCTCGGGCGGCCCGCTGAACAAGGCGTTCGGCCGCGGCACCGAGGTGCGCACCAGGGCCGCGGCCGCAGCGCTGAATATGCGCGATCGCGTACCGGGCCCGGTCATGAAGGCCGCCTTGAAGTTCCTGCGCCCGCCGCGCTGACGACGGTCGACCCCCTGCGGGCGGCCCGGAAGCTGTGTGAGAAGACATTTGGGCCGCTCGGGGAGCAGTCCTCGGCCGGGTTTGCTGCGCGGTTGATGGTTCCGAAGACGCCGGTCGGGCGTTCGCCGGTCGGCTGAAACGGCGGGTTCGACAAGTGCGGGCGACGTAGGGTCGGAGGGTCATGTGGGTTCGAACTTCGAAAGGCTTTGCCTGTGCTCGTGGAACGACTTGCTGCTGGGTTTCGCTCGATCGATACGACCGCGCTGTGTGATGCCGATAAGTCGTTGCGGGTGATGGACAGTGCGATTCGGCCGCGATCGGCGGGGATCAGAATTCTGGGACCGGCATTCACTGTCCGGTGCTACGGGGATTTCTTCGCGGTATTGCGGGCCATCGAGACCGCCGCGCCGGGGGATATTGTCATCGTCGACGGCGGCAGTAGCGAAATCGCCTTGGCCGGAGAACTTTTCGCGCGCGGGGCGCTGGTACGCGGACTGGGCGGGATCATTGTCGACGGCGGATACCGGGATATCGGCTATGTCCGTGATTGCGAGCTGCCGATCTACAGCCGTTTCATCACACCCATGGCCGGAACCACCACCGAACTCGGGGAACTACAGGTCCGCGTGACCTGCGGCGGTGTGCCGGTGCATCCGGGCGATCTGATTCTCGCCGACGATGAGGGCATTGTGGTGGTCGATCCGGCGCGAGTGGAAACGCTGCTGACCGCCGCCACCGCCATCAAGCTGGCCGAAGCCCGTGTTATCGCGAAGCTGGACGCGGGCGCCACGCTCAGCGACTGCCTCGGCATCTCCGCGCATACCGAAGCCCTGCGCAAGGGCGAGCACTCCGCCCTGGAATTCCTCGCCTGACCCGAGTACTCGCCGTGCCGCCTCCGTGGCTGCCGGGCCGACGTCGGATAGCCTGCGACCGGTTCGAAGATCTGTCCACGATTGGTCCGGATACACCGAAAGACGGGGCACGATGAGCGGATTCGATTTGTCACGAGGAACTACAGCACGAGGAACTACAGCACGAGGAACTACAGCACGAGGTAGGGCAGCACGGGGCATGGCCGGAATGGCCGTCGCGGCGGCCTGTATCGCGGTACCGCTGGCGGCAGCGCCGCAGGCGGCCGCGGCGGGAACGCCGACGCTGACGATCAGCATGACCGGCTCCCCGGTCGGCCCGGCCAAGCTCGCCTCCGTCGGCTGCGGGCAGACCGCGGTGGCGACGGTGAAGATGGCCGACGGTACCCCGGTATCGCACGGATCGGTGGAGTTCACCAGCCACCTGCCCGGCATCTCCGGCAATGTGGTGGGAACGGTGCCGGTCACCAATGGCACCGCCAGCATTCCCTGGGTTCCCGGCGTCGCGGGTCAGCACATCATCAGCGCGATCTACTTCGACGATGCCTCCGACCTGCGTCCCGTCTCCGGGCAGACGATGATCACCGCCATGAACCTGAACGGCGTGTGCGTCTGATCCGGAGCCGCTGGGCCGGAGCGTGATTCAGCTGCTGTGAATCGCGATGACCGGTCGCTTCGACGGCTGGAGTGTGGCGAGCAGGGTGCGAACGACGTCCTCGGAGACGGCGACGCACCCTGCCGTCGCCGCCCCGATATCCCCGTGCACGAAGAACGCCGAACCTCGCGCCGGAATCGCGGGAAAGCGGTTGTAGTCGATCACGAGCGCATGGTTGTACTGCGGAACGGTCCGGCCGAGGTTCTCACTGACAGCGGTATCGAACGGGCAATCGGGCTCGGCGCACCGGTATCTCCGGTTGTAGAGCGGGCTTTCGGAGTCGGAAACCCACCACCAGGTATTCGACGGGTCGACCGTGAGATAGGGGAGTCGCGCGGCCGGGTCGGGCACCCGGCCGAATCCCTCGGTCAAAGCGAAGGTGCCCTCCGGTGTGTCGTCCCGGCCTTCGCCGACCTCGGTCGAAATCCCTTCCGCGCCAACCCAGGCCGGTACGGCGAAGGTGCGCTTCCACTCCCGCGGCCGGTTCCGCTGCCACAGCGCCAGCGTCCCGTGATCGGCGCCGGACGGTGCGCTCACCCAGACCACCTGTGTCCCGGGAACGGTATTCGGGTCGAACGGTGGCTGATCGTTGCCGAGCCTGGGCAGCACCACGAGCGCGAGTATCGCGACGGCCCCGGTGGCCGTCCAGCGCAGCGTTCGGACGCCCTTGTCCGCCAATCCCATTCAAGCTCTCCACCTGTTGTCGGCGATGACCTCGTAGCGAGCCGGAGCGATCATCAGCCTGTCGGCTATGTCCGTGTTTGTCCTGGTCACATGGTGTGCGGACTGGTCGAATGACTAACTTTGTACCAGCTCGGCATGGTGCCGACGACTCGCCGGAATGGGTGTTCAGACAGCGCGGAGTGTCGTAATCTGTCGCCCGACACACCTGTTCGGAGCGGCTCGATCACTCCGGAACACGCTCCCTGTATCCCACCCCGGACCCCGGTGGATCCAGCTCGAATCCGACCGCAGATTTCCGGCAAGGAACCAGGTCTATATGAGCACTCTCGAGGTATTTCCACGACGCCAGCAGGAGCTGGTGCGGCACTGGACAATCCGATGACACCCCACCGAATCTCCCTACTGCGCCTGCGGATGGAATTTCCGGCAGTCGCGCCCGCAGCCGTCGACGCTGCCCTGGAGGCGGCACGTGCGCAGCTGCGGCCCAGCCTGGCCGACTCGCTCATGGAAATGGCCGAACTGCTTGCGCGGCAGCGCATTGTGGCGAGCTACCGCAGGCCGGGGGCGTTGATGCTCCCGACCTGGGCGAACAATCAGCTCGGAAGATCGGCGGCTGCTGCCTCGTCGAGCAGCCAGGTGGTGGATTCACTGCCGATCGCGCCCGCGGCGGGCACATCCAGGGGCGAGGCGCCATTGAGGGCGGCCACCACGGCAGCGGCCTTGGCCTCGCCGCCGACAATGAGAACCACGTGACGGGACCTGCGGATGGCGGGCAGTGTCAGTGTGATGCGGACGGCCGGGGGTTTGGGCGAATGTGTCTCGGCGACAACGAGTTCGCGGTCCTCGCGGGTGGCGTCCGTATGCGGGAACAGCGAGTTGATGTGGCCTTCGCCGCCCATGCCGAGCAGGTGCAGATCGAAGGCGCCGTGCTCGGCCAGGTACGCATGGACCGTGGCGGAGTACTCGCCCGCGGCCTCGAGCGGATCGGGGTAGTCGCCGCTGGAGGTTTCGGTGGGGTGCACCCGGGCCGGGTCGAGCGGAACATGGTCGAGCAGCGCCTGCCGCGCCTGCAGGTCATTGCGCTCCGGATCCCCGGTGGGCACGAAACGCTCATCGCCCCAGAAGATGTCGACCCTGGACCAGTCGATGTCGCCCGGCGCCTTGCGCACCCATTCGAGCAGGCCGATACCGGTGCCGCCGCCGGTCAGGACCACCGACGCGCTACCGCGCAGCCGCTGCGCCTCCACGACCTCGGTGACGAAGCGGGCGGCTGCGGCCTGTACGAGTTCCTCAGTGGTGGCGAAGGTTTCGACGACGGGCTTACTCATAGATCACCCTTTCGATTCCGGTCAGCGCCTCGGCGTAGACCTCGTCGGCGTCGAGATGGCGTAGCTCCTCGGCCAGGCAGTCCCGGGTCTCCCGGCGGGCCAGGGCGAAACGCTGATCGGGCTCGCCCGTGCGGGTCAGGGTCGCGGTGCGGCCGTGCTGCGGACGGGCGATGGAGATGGTCACCGACGAGCGGTGCATCTCCACCTTCAACTCGCCGGTCTCGCGAATCACCGGGCAGGACAGGCGAGCGGCGAGCCAGCCGGCCAGCATGTCCAGTGCGGGTTCGTCCTGCAGACCCGAAACCGTCACGGACTCAACGGGTTCGAACGGCGCCTCGTCCAGGGCCGCGGCCAGCAGGGCCCGCCAGTAGGTGACCCGGCTCCACGCCAGATCGGTATCGCCCGCCGCATACGAATCGCGGCGCTTCTTGATGGTGTCCTGCGGATCCGGCGCGAAGGTCGCGTCGGTGATCCGGCGGGTCGCCAGGCGGCCGACCGAATCCTTGGACGGGAAATCCGGGGCGCCGCGCGGCCACCACGCCACCACGGGGGTGTCGGGCAGCAGGAACGGCACCACCACACTGCTCTCGTGACTGACCAGATCGCCCTGCAAACGAAGCACTATCACCTCGGCCGCGCCGGCGTCGCCGCCCACGCGGATCTGGGCGTCCAGCCGCGTCGCCGCATTCCGGTCACCACGCGCGAGAACTATGACGCGGCAAGGATGTTCACGACTGGCGTCATTGGCGGCGTCGATGGCGTCCTCGGCCTCCGAGCTGTCCAGGGTGCAGACGACCAGGGTCAGCACCCGGCCCATGGTGACCACGCCATTGGCCTCACGCAGCTGGATCAGCCGCTTGGATACCTCACGGGTATCGGTGTCCGGCATATCGATGATCACGGTCGCCGCCATTCCCGCCCGCTGCGCGCGAGCATTTCGTCGGCGGATTCCGGACCCCACATACCGGCCTCGTACGGATCGGGCTTACCGGTCTGCGCCCAATGCTCGAGTACGGGATCGAGTATGCGCCAAGCCAATTCGACCTCCTCGTTGACCGGGAAGAGCGACGGGACGCCGAGCAGCACATCCAGGATGAGCCGTTCGTAGGCCTCGGGGGAGTCCTCGGTGAACGCCTCGCCGTAGCTGAAGTCCATATTCACATCGCGGACCTCCATGCTGGAGCCGGGCACCTTCGACCCGAATCGCATGGTGATGCCCTCGTCCGGCTGCACCCGGATCACCAGGGCGTTCTGCCCCAGCTCCTCGGTCATGGTCTGGTCGAAGGGCAGATGCGGGGCCCGCTTGAACACCACCGCGATCTCGGTGACGCGGCGGCCCAGGCGCTTTCCGGTGCGCAGGTAGAACGGCACACCCGCCCAGCGTCGCGTCTCCACGGCCAGGGTGATGGCGGCGTAGGTCTCGGTGCGCGAATTCGGGTCGAAACCCTCCTCCTGCATCAGGCCCACCACCGACTCGCTGCCCTGCCACCCGGCGGTGTATTGCCCCCGGGCGGTGGTCTCGTCCAGCGGTTCGGCGAGCTTGGTCGCCGAGAGCACCTTGATCTTTTCGATTTGTAGCTGCCGCGGCTGGAAGCTCACCGGTTCCTCCATCGCCGTCAGCGCCAGCAGCTGCAGCAGATGGTTCTGGATCACATCGCGCGCGGCGCCGATACCGTCGTAATAGCCTGCGCGACCGCCCAAACCGATGTCCTCGGCCATGGTGATCTGCACATGATCGACGTAATTGGCATTCCAGATCGGGTCGAACAGCTGGTTCGCGAAGCGCAGCGCCAGGATGTTCTGCACCGTCTCCTTGCCGAGGTAGTGGTCGATGCGGAACACCGACTGCTCGGGGAAGACCGAATTCACCAGAGCATTGAGCTCACGGGCGCTGTCGAGATCGTGCCCGAACGGCTTCTCGATGACCACGCGCCGCCAAGTCGGCGCATCGCCGTGCTCCGGCTTCGCCTGTGCGAGACCGTTCTTCGAGAGCTGATCGAGCACCACCGGGAACTCGGTGGGCGGAATCGCGAGGTAGAAGGCGTGATTGCCGCCCGTCCCGCGATCGCGGTCCAGATCCTTGAGGGTGGTCGCCAGCCGGTGGAAGGCGGCATCGTCCTCGAAAGTGCCTTGGACAAAACGCAATCCGGCCGACAGCTGATCCCACACCTCGTCGCGGAACGGTGTGCGCGCCGAGGAGCTCACCGATTCCTTGACCACGGCGGCGAAGTCCGCATCGGACATATCGCGCCGGGCGAATCCGACCAGGGAGAAACCCGGGGGCAGCAGCCCCCGGTTCGCCAGGTCGTAGATGGCCGGCAGCAGTTTGCGCCGCGACAGGTCACCGGTCACACCGAAAATCACCATGCTGCACGGCCCGGCAATGCGGGGAACCCGGCTGTCGCGTCCATCGCGGAGCGGGTTCACCGTCGCGGTCGTCGTCACTGTGCCGGCCACTCTCAGTTACTCCCGGCTGCCTGGAGCTGTTCGGTGGTGGCGCCGAGCAATTCCTCCCAGGACGTCACGAACTTGTCGACGCCCTCGACCTCGAGCACACCGAACACCTCGTCCAGATTCACGCCGGCGGCGGCGATCTTGTCGAAGATCTCCTGTGCCGCCGGACCGGTGCCGGACATGGTGTCGCCGGAGACGACGCCGTGATCGGCGAAGGCCGCGAGGGTCTTCTCCGGGACGGTGTTCACCGTATTCGGCGCGACCAGTTCGGAGATGTACATGGTGTCCGGGTAGTCCGGGTTCTTCACACCGGTGGACGCCCACAGCGCGCGCTGGCGGTTGGCCCCGCCCGCCGCCGACAGCCGCGCGAACACCGAAGTGTGCTTGCCGCCGTCGAATACGTCCTGGTACGCGGCATAGGCCAAGCGCGCGTTGGCGATTCCGGCCTTACCGCGCAGCTCCAGAGCCTCGGGGGTGCCGATGGCGTCGAGCCGCTTGTCGATCTCCGAGTCCACCCGGGAGACGAAGAATGAAGCGACGGAATGGATCTTGGCCAGATCGTGGCCCGCGGTGTGCGCATTGGTCAGGCCGTCGAGGTACGCGCCCATGACCGAGCGGTAGCGCTCGACCGAGAAGATCAGCGTCACATTCACGCTGATGCCCTCCGCGATCACCCGCGTGATGGCCGGAATACCGGCCTCGGTGGCGGGGATCTTGATGAACAGGTTGGGCCGGTCCACGATCTTCCACAGCTCGATGGCCTGGGCCACCGTGCCGTCCTCGTCGAAGGCCAGGCGCGGATCGACCTCGATGGAGACCCGGCCGTCGGTGCCGCCGGACGCCTTGAAGACGTCGGCGAACACATCACAGGCCGAGCGCACGTCATCGGTGGTGATGGTGCGGATGGCGGAATCGACATCGGCGCCGCGGGCGGCGAGCTCGCCGACCTGGGCGTCGTAATCGTGGCCCTTGGACAGGGCGCCCTGGAAAATCGTCGGGTTGGTGGTGACGCCGACAATGCTCCAGGTATCGATCAGTTCCCGCAGATTGCCGGACTTGATGCGACCACGCGAAAGATCATCGAGCCATACGGAGACCCCGGCGGCCGACAGGGCCGCGAGGTTGGGGTTCTGGGTCATTGCAGGACTATCCCTTCACCTTGGCGAGCGAGCGCTGCGCGGCAGCGACGGTGGCTTCGGTCGTGATACCGAACTCGCGGAACAACGTCTTGTAATCGGCCGAGGCGCCGAAGTGCTCGATCGACACGATCTCACCGGCATCGCCGACAAAGCGGTACCAGGGCATTCCGATCCCGGCTTCCACCGAGACACGCGCCTTGACCGACGGCGGCAGCACCTGATCGCGGTAGGACTGATCCTGCGCGTCGAACCACTCGACACACGGCATCGACACTACGCGCGTGCCGATGCCCTCGGCCTCGAGCGCGGTGCGCGCGTCGACCGCCAGCTGCAGTTCCGAACCGGTGGCGATCAGGATCACCTGCGGTGTGGCAGTGGAGGATTCGGCCAGCACGTAACCGCCCTTGCGGACGCCCTCGTAGCTGGTGCCCTCCTGGATCGGCAGATCCTGACGGGTCAGCGCCAGCGCGGACGGGCCGTCCTGGTGCGGGGCGTCCGACGGCACGAAGTGCGAATGCCGTTCCGCGGAGTCACGTTCCAGAATGGTGCGCCAGGCGTAGCTGGTCTCATTGGCATCACCCGGGCGGACGACGTTCAGGCCCGGGATGGCGCGCAGTGCGGCCAGGTGCTCGATCGGCTGGTGCGTGGGGCCGTCCTCGCCGAGACCGATGGAGTCGTGCGTCCAGACGTAGGTGACCGGGGTGCGCATGAGCGCGCCCAGGCGCACCGAGGGCCGCATGTAATCGGAGAACACCAGGAAGGTACCGCCGTAGGGACGCGTAGGACCGTGCAGCGCAATGCCGTTCAGGATCGCGCCCATGGCGTGCTCACGCACACCGAAGTGCAGGGTGCGGCCGTACGGGTTCGCCTTCCACATGCCGGTCGAGATCGACTCCGGGCCGAAGCTCGGGCTGTTCGGCATGGTGGTGTTGTTGGACTCCGCGAGGTCGGCCGAGCCGCCCCACAGTTCCGGCAGCACCGGGGCGAGCGCCGCGAGGACCGCGCCGGACGCCTTACGGGTGGCCATGCCCTTCTGATCGGCGGGCCAGGTCGGCAGCTGGGCGGACCAGCCGTCGGGCAGGCTGCGGGTCTGCAGGCGATCGAAGAGCGCCTTGTTGGCCGGGTTCGCGGCGGCCCACGCGTCGAACTGGTCCTGCCATGCGGCCTTGGCGGCCTTGGCGCGATCGGCGACCTGGTTGCGGGTGTGCGCGATGACCGCGTCGTCGACCTCGAAGCTCTGCTCGGGATCGAAGCCCAGCACCTTCTTGGTCGCGGCGACCTCGTCCTTGCCCAGTGCCGCGCCGTGCGCGCCGCCGGTGTTCATCTTGTTCGGGGCCGGGTAGCCGATAATGGTGCGCAGCACGATGATCGACGGCTTATCGGTCACGGCCTGCGCCGCGGCGATGGCCTCCTCGATGCCGACGACATTCTCGCCACCCTCGACGACCTGCACATGCCAGTCGTAGGCGCGGTAGCGCGCGGCGACATCCTCGGTGAAGGCGATGGTGGTGTCGTCCTCGATGGAGATGCGGTTGTCGTCGTAGAACAGGATCAGGTTGCCCAGCTGCTGCGTACCGGCCAGCGAGGACGCCTCGGAGGTGACGCCCTCCTCCATATCGCCGTCGGAGGCGATGACGTAGATGAAGTGGTCGAAGGCGCTCTGGCCCTGTGCCGCTTCGGGATCGAACAGACCGCGCTCACGCCGCGACGCCATCGACATGCCGATTGCCGAGGCCAGACCCTGACCCAGCGGGCCGGTGGTGATCTCCACGCCGTTGGTGTGGCGGTACTCCGGGTGGCCCGGGGTCAGGGCGCCCCAGGTGCGCAGCGCCTCGAGGTCGGACAGCTCCAGGCCGAAGCCCGCCAGGTAGAGCTGCACGTACTGGGTGAGGCTGGAGTGGCCGCAGGACAGTACGAAACGGTCGCGTCCCACCCACTCCGGATCGCTCGGATCGATCCGCATGATGCGCTGAAAGAGGGTGTACGCCAACGGCGCCAGGCTCATTGCGGTGCCCGGATGGCCGTTGCCGACCTTCTGCACCGCGTCCGCGGCGAGCACCCGGGCCGTATCAACGGCTCTGGTGTCCACGTCGGACCAGTCGGCAGGGTGATGGGGCTGAGTGAGTGCGCGGATGTCGTCTGTGACTGACACGACCGAGGTTCTCCTGACCTTCTCGTGAACACTGAAGTTGTCGGCGGGCTCGCTTGGCGGGGTGATGCGCGATGCGCCGACTCAATCATCCGACAGCGCACCGGACTACCCACCACCCTAAAGGTGGCCCATTCCGCGCCACGCGGGAACCCGCGTTCACCGGCCGTCGTGTCGTTGTTCGTGGCCTCGTGCGGACCGGTTTGTGACCGGTCTGTGGTCCGGTCGCGGACATATCTCGGTGCGCCCGCGCCGGACCTGGACGAGAGCACGGTCGGCGTGGGTCTACCATGCTCTGTAGTAGTAGCCGCGCCGCCACTGACTCCTTTCTAGGGAACGGCCGAGCGCGCTGCTGTTCCAGACCGGATCAAGATGCACGGCGTGCGAGGAGAAACAGTGCGGATTGGGCAACAGCCGGGTGGCGCTCACGGCTCCTCCGGAACGGTGCTGGCCGACCGCGTCACGGGCAGTGGGCCGCTGGCATCGACCACCAGGCGAGTACTCGCCTATATCGCGCTCACCAAGCCTCGGGTGATCGAGCTGCTGCTGGTGGCAACGATTCCCACCATGCTGCTCGCCGATCGCGGGCATGCGGACCTGCGGCTGATCCTGGCCACGCTGTTCGGTGGCTGGATGGGCGCGGCCAGTGCGAACACGCTGAACTGTGTCGCGGACGCCGATATCGACAAGGTGATGAAGCGGACATCCAAGCGTCCGCTCGCCCGCGAGGCGGTGCCCACCCGCAATGCCGCGGTCTTCGGCATCGTGCTCGGCCTGGGCTCCTTCGCCTGGCTGTGGTGGCAGGCCAATCTGCTCAGCGGTGTGCTGGTCGTCGCGACGATTCTGTTCTACGTCTTCGTCTACACCCTCGGCCTCAAGCGCCGGACCTCGCAGAATGTGGTCTGGGGCGGTGCGGCCGGCTGCATGCCCGCCCTGGTCGGCTGGTCCGCGGTGACCGGGTCGATCGGCTGGCCCGCGATCGTGCTTTTCCTGGTGATCTTCTTCTGGACGCCGCCGCACACCTGGGCGCTGGCCATGCGCTACAAGGAGGACTACAAGGCCGCGGGCGTTCCGATGCTCCCGGTGGTGGCCACCGAGCAGGTGGTGACCAAGCAGATCGTCATCTACACGTGGCTGACGGTATTGGCCACGCTGGCTTTGGCTCCGGCCGCCGGCGCGATCTATGCCGCCGTGGCGATTGTCGCGGGCGCGTGGTTCCTGCTGATGGCGCACCAGCTGTACTCGGGTGTGCGCCGTGGTGAGCCGGTGAAGCCGCTGCGGTTGTTCCTGCAGTCGAACAACTATCTTGCGGTCGTGTTCTGCGGTCTGGCCGTGGACTCGGTCATGGGGTGGCACACGCTGGGGCACATCGCCTTCGGGTGATCATCGACAGAACGAAACTGCCGCCGAGTCCAAAGACTCGGCGGCAGTGTGCTATCGATCCGAGGTGCTGTAGACCTGAGGCGCAATGATCTGCGGTTCTTCGGTCGGAGCTGAATCGATCTGCTGGGCCTCGGTCGGAGCTGAATCGATCTGCGGTGTATCGGCCGCAGGTGCGTCGATCGGGGGTGTATCGGTCTGAGGTGTGTCGGCCGCAGGTGCGTCGATCGGGGGTGTATCGACCGGACGTGCCTCGGTCTGAGGTGCATGGATCTGCGGTGAGTTGTTCTGTTCTGCGGTGAGGGTTTCCAGCTCGGCCTGTAGCCCGGCGACCTCGGCGGCGCGCTCATCGCGCAATTGCTCCTGCTCGGCCAGGCTGGCCCGCAGATTCTCGATGACGTCTTCGACAGCGGCCAGATTTCGATCGGCGCCCGCGAGCATCCACGCCAGCACCGCCGGTCGATCCACTTCACTGCTGACGGCCTTGACCCACGTCACCACGTAGTGCAGCCACTGCGGCTGCTTCGGCATCGTCTCTTTCTCGTCCCAGCCGCGCCGCAATGCCATCTTGTTCGAGAAGATCCGCTCCCCGGCGGCGCCCTGCGCGAGCGTATTGACGTGCACCAGGCTCAGCTTGCCCGCGCTGGTGACCACCACGTGCAGCCGGTAGTGCCCGGCCAGATGCATGCGCAATTCCGCCGCGCCGCGCCCGTCAGCGTCCATTGCGCCGAGCCAAGGGCCTTCCGCCGCATCGATAATCGACTCCAGCACCCCCAGTTGACCGACCCCGCGCCGCAGCCGGGTGGCGCGCCGACGTAGGTCTTCCGGCGTATCGGACATCTGATCCCAGTGCATAGCACCCGCTCTCTCATTGCCAAAGTCCCGGCAACCAACATATATGCGGACAGTTGCCCAGGCCGCCAAGGACGGTCGTCCGCGTAATTTCGATCGCATGCCGGGCACGGTTGCTATGCATGGGCGTTTCGGTTACGCCGCGCCCTGGGCGAATTCCATGGGCGGGAGGACAGCCTGCGAATCTTCACCGGCGAACCACATACCGATGACGAATGCGGCGGTCGCCTCGAGCAGGCCCGCGCGCTCCAAGCCGCCCGTATGGATGGGATGGCAGCCGAGCGCCTCGACCAGGAGCACGCCGAAACCCTTGCCACACCGATGGGCGGCGTGTGATGGAAACCATTCCGGTAGTGGGTGATTCGGCGAGGTAGATTCGACCTGTTCGCCGTACTGCTGCCGCGCTGTTCTCACGGGGGAGGATTCGATGACGAGTCGGAGTAATTCGGTAATTCGACGGCGAGGATGGTTACTCGCCGCGGGCATTGTGCCGATTATGGCCCTGGCCCCCGCGGCATCCGCCGAGCCGCCACTGATCAGTCCCATCAGCCCCGGCGGTGACAATTACAGCGGATATGCCGCTGTCGCTCCATCTTTCAAGGTTCTCGCCGCGCAATGGAAAGTCCCGGCGGTCACCTGCCCGCCCTTCGGCAACCTCGGCGGCGCGGTGAACGGCGCGATCAATACGATCCTGACCGGTGGCTCCGTCCTCCGAGTCCCCGGCCTGCTCAACCACCCGGGCGCCGCACTCGGCACCCTGATGATTCCGCACGTCGGCCCCTGGATCGGTGTGGTCGGCATGGGTCCGGGCGGGGACCGAACCCTCATCCAAACCGGAACCGTGGTCGCGTGCGACAACGGAGTACCGCACTATTCCGGCTTCTTCGAGACTCCCTCCTTCGGTAACCAGGCCGGAATGCCGGTCCCGGACGCCGACGCCCCCGGCAACGGCTGGGAATCGCCGCCGACCGTCCCCGGAGACGACATCGCGGCAACGGTCACCTGGGACGGCCACACCACCTACCGCATGACGGTCGCCGACACCACCCAGGGCTGGCACTACGGCGCCACCTTCGAGAACTCCGTAATCCCGACTGCAGCCCTGGCCGTCTCCGAATCCATCCCCTACAACGTCCCCACCTACACCCCCATCACCTTCACGAACGTCACCGCAGACGGCCGCCCCCTAGCCGCCTACAACCCCCAATCCCTCTCGATCGCCGCCCCCCGCATCACCCCCACTCCGATAACAGGCGATTCCTTCACGATCCCGTCCCCTTGAGGTGTTGCACCCGATCGTCACGAATTCGTCGAGCCGCGCATAATTATCCGAATTGACTGGGCAGCAAGGGATTCAGGAAGAATTCTGAATCGTGAGGCCAGTTCCTCGGTCCACTCGTGGGTGCCGCCGGTCGGTGCTCGAGGGTGGGTGGGGGTGTAGGGCGGCAGTACAGTGCCCAGGTGGCTGTCACCGTGGAAGCACTGACTGTGGTCCATGATGAAATCGTCGAGGCGTTCGACCGATTACTTCCGAAGCTGTCGAGCACGGCGCGGCGGCTGGATCGAGACGCGTTGGCGCAGTTGATTTCTGCGGAGTCGACTACGGTGCTGGTCGCGCGCGTTAGCGGAAAGATCGTCGGGACAAAGATCGTCGGGACATTGAGATCGCGTGGAAGAAATCGGCCTGAGCGGTCAAAGATCGCGCCAGGACTGCATTTTTTGCCGGTCTGGCGGGGTTTTTGACCGCTCAGGCCGGATACGCCTCCGAAAGCCGTTCTCACTCAGATGAAATGCCTGCGCGAACGCTCTACGGGCTGAATCCATCTGCGCCTGTCATCGGTGGCGCTGTCGCCGGCGGGATTCAATGCTCGGCGAGGAATGTGAGGATCGCGGTCGCGAGCTCGGGTGCGGCGAACGCGCTCCCATGATCGCCCGGCACGCGGACGAACTCGGCATTGGGTAGGAGCGTCGCCAGCAGATCGGCGTCGGCGCGCTCGTCTTGATCGCCGATCGCGACAAGCGTCGGGACGGTTATCAGGCGCAGGGCGGCTTCGGGTGTGGGCACCAGCGAGTCCAGCACGTGCAGCATTACCCGAGGGTCGGCACCGCTCTGCGATATCGCCTGCGCCGTGCGCGCATCGGGTGAGTCCGGCTCGATCGCGATCCCGTTGACAAGCGCGGTGAGCACACGATGATTCGCCCCGCCGCCCTGTGGACCACTCACCTTCGCCAGCCCCTGACCGGCCACGACCGCCCGCCCAGGCATAGCACCCCGCGCGAGCATGCGCACCACGACCCGCGCCCCGAGCGAGTACCCCGCAAGGTCGTATTCTCCGTCACCGAGCCCGAGCTGCTCGACCAGCGCAATCCCGTCATCCGCCAGCACATCCGGCGGATACCCGGCGACGAAATCGCGCGGCTTCGCGCTATCCCCGTAGCCGCGGAAGTCAGGAAGAACAACACGATGCCCTTGCGCGGCAAGCAGCCCGGCCGGACCGTACTCGAGCATGAGCGAACCCACACCACCGAACCCGGGCAACAGGATCAACGGTCGCCCGGACCCGATCTCATGCCATGCTAGTTCTACGCCGTCGCGGCCAATGAATCGATACGCCCCCATAGGTTTTGGATCTTAACCTGAATTCACCGCGGCGGTTCACAGGTGGGGGAGCATTTCGGGCTGTGCGAGTCGCGTGATGGTTTCCGCCGGGCTCCTATCGCTGCGGCCGAAAACCGCATCGAAGTAGGCCAGTAGGTACGAGCGTTGCAGGTCGAGCGAGCGGGTTGCGTCGATCGGGCCTATCGCGCTGTTCCTCGAGTCTGGGCTGACAACACCTGCTGTGGCCAGTTGTGCCACGATCACTTGTTCGTCGGTGAAGGACATGTGCCGGGCGCCTGTGATGCGCAGGGGCAGCTTCAATCCGGTGTTGCTCGCCCACAACGGTTCCCAGCCCGGGTGTGCGAACCACGGCGAGTTGTCGGCGGCGAGCATCAGCATCGGCCGATCCAGTCCATCGGTGGCTACGGGGCCGAGGATCGGCCCATCCAGATTGACACCGGCAGCGACCCTCGAATCGTCGTGCATGGTTTGAGCCGTTGTCGACCCGCCGAGCGAATGGCCGAACATACCGACCTTCGTCAGGTCCAGATCATCGGCGAGGTGTTGCGGTAGCGCAGCATCCGCCTCGGTCGAGTGTGCAGCCGCGGCAGTGAGTTGATCGAGAACGAAGCGCGTATCGGCCACCCGGGTCGGGAGTAACCCTTCCAGGACGTTCGGCGACGAATCCACCTGCACCACACTGTGTTCGGTGTGCCCATCGGGGAATTGCACGGCGAATGCTTCGTGGGTGTGGTTGATGGCGACCACGACGTAGCCGTGGCTGGCGAGGTCCTCGGCTTGGGCGGTGTTCAACCCGGTGGTGTCGTCCAGTCCTGGGGAATTCAGCAGGATCGGAAACCGCCCGTTGCCGGTGCGGGCGGGCTCGTCGCTGCGGCTGTGGCTGGGCCCGAGCGCCCAACTGTCGGGGGCGACTCCGCTCTGGGCGAGGCCGTAGCTCTGTTCTTGTTGGCCGCCCGGGGGCATCCACGGTGCTATGGGTGCGATGTCGGCGTCGTCGGCGGGGTACCAGATCTGCACCATCAGTTCGCGTCGTTGGTCCGGATCCCAGGGGTCGGCGCGGTTGGTGTCGGTGAGATGCCATTGGGTGAGGCCGACCGGATCGGGCCCGGTCGGAGCGGGCAGGGTGATCGTGACGGCTGTGGGTGTGACGGGGCCGGCCTCCGCGACGCCGGTAGCGGTTGTGGCTGCCATCGACGCTGCGGCGAGGGCCAGGATATGCCGTCGTAAACCCTTGTGTTCCAAGATAGTTTCCCCGAATTCGGTGTAGGCCTCGGTTGGCCACCATGCAAGATCAGAATTGGGCAGGGGCTGCTGATCGTTGAGAACTGCTCGCCCGTCGGGACATCCGCTGGAATCAGGCGGTGACCATGCGTAGCTCGGCCAGGGCGTAGGTCTGCCAGCTCAGCCGGAGCTGGTAGTCCTCACGCGCGCCGGTCACGCTCAGATGCGGATAGTGTTGCAGCACAGCGCGTACCGCGTGCTGGACCTGCATTTCGGCGAGCCTGGCGCCGATGCAGTAGTGCGGACCGTACCCGAACCCGAGATCGGCCTTCCCGGCATTGTCGGGATCCGAATGCGCTGAACGCACCGAGAGGAATACGGTGTCACCGCGCGGGATTGTCACACCGTTGACCTCGAGGTCGGTGGTGGGGAAACGACGCAGCGCGTAGTTCACCGGTGAGTTCTCGTTGATGAGCTGCCTGATGAATTTCGCGAATTCGACCGGCTCGCCGAGGATTTCGCGGGCGTGGTGCTGCCGGTTCCGCACGATGTCGTCCAGGACGAGCGCGGTCAAGCTGATGACGTTCTCGATTCCGGCGACGATGGTCAAGAACGCGAGGCTCATGAGTTCGTCCTCGGTGAGTTTGTCCTGCCCGTCGCGGGTGGCGATCCAGGCCGAGAGCAGATCGTCACCGGGTGCACGCCGCTTGTCCGCGATGACACCGGCCACCAGCCCCAGGAGGGTGACCATGGCCTTGCGGGTGTCCTGCTCATCGGGGGAGGAATCCACGCGCAGCACCAGCGCGGATGCGTCTCGGAACGCGCCAAGCTGTTCGCGGGGCAACCCGAGCAAAGCCCCGATCACGCGCGCAGGCAACGGCTCACAGAACCCGTCCATGAGGTCGATCTCCCCGGCGGCGGGCAGGTCGGCCACCAGCTTTGCAACCGTCTCGGCCACGATCGCTTCCTGCGCGCGGTGATGGCGAGGGGCGAAGGTTGCTCCTCGAATCGACACAGGTGATGAGAGCTTCACGATGTGCGTACGTGCCGGGTTCAGTCTCGAGTGGCGCGGTCACTGCGTACGGCTGATCTCAATCGGTAACATTTGATATCGTTGATATCAAATGTAAGGAGGTGATATCGCATGAAGAACGTGACGATCCGAAATCTCAGCGACGAAGTACACCGAGCGATCCGCCAGCGCGCGGCTGCCCACGGCCGCAGCACCGAGGCGGAGATCCGTGCCATCCTCACCGATGCTGTCCAACCGGCCGAGCGGATCAAATTCGGTTCGATGCTCGCAGCGGCCGGGCGCGAGATCCAACTGACCGACGAAGAGCACGCTGCACTCAGCAACCGTGACCGCACTCCGGCCGAACCCTTGGAGTTCGAATAGTGATCATTCTGGACACCAACGTCATCAGCGAACCCCTGCGCAAGGCCCCGGACCCGCGCGTCGCCGAATGGCTAGACGCCCAGAACATCGAAACCCTCTACTTGACCGCCGTCACCGTAGGCGAGCTCCGGTACGGCGCGGCCGCCATGCCCGAGGGCCGCCGCCGCGATCTACTCGTCGAGCAGCTCGAAAAACACACGCTGCCATTGTTTTCCGGCCGTGTGCTGGCCTACGACCTCGAGGCAGCCGCGGAATACGCGCGCCTGATGTCCACCGCCCGCGCCGGCGGGCATGCCATCGCCACCGCCGACGGCATGATTGCCGCCACTGCGGCCGCCGCGGGCTTCACCGTAGCCACCCGCGACACCGCACCCTTCGAGGCCGCTGGAGTGCCCATCGTCGACCCGTGGCAATAGTCCACGGCCGCTGTGGGCGGCGGGACCTTCCCAGTTCCCGAAGTCTTTCCTGTGCACCGATTCTGGACGCGATACTGATCGGTCCCGAGGTAGGCCCTTGGGAAGCAACGATCGTCGCCTGCTGATCGACGGAATTGCACTCACCTGAAGCCTCGGCCGCGAGGGGCGGCTGAGCGCTGAGCTGGCCTGCTGCGGCCTCAGCAGCCTGGTTGGAGAGGGAAGCAGGCTGGGGCGATGGTGGTTTGGGGGATGGTGGGGTCGGTGGTGGTGGGGGTGGTGGATTGGTGGGTGAGGGTGGTTTCTTCGGCGGGGCGGGGTTTGTTGTTGGTGGTTGTGGTGCGGCCGGTGCACATGGCTGCCACGGCGAGGATGAGGACCAGCAGGACCAGGGCGCCGACTATGGGGAGGTCGCGGCGCCGGCGGGGGCGGGCTGCCTTGGGTGGGCGCTGGGGGTCGGACCAGAGGGGGAAGCCGGGGGCCGGGTTTTGGGACTGGCCGGCGGAATAGTTTGCCTGGGGGCCGTTTTGGGGGGCGGGGCCGCCCTGCAGGGGGCGAGACTGCTGGCCGCCTTGCCATCCTGCGGGTGGGGACTGGGGTGGGAATTGGCGGGGGCGGCCCGCAGGGGGGCCAGCGGGGCCCTGGGGGGAACCGCCCTGGGGGTATTGCTGTTGGGGGGCGGGGGCGCCGCCGGTGACTGCGCGATAGGCGGCGGCTGCTGCTGCGGCGCTGGCGATTTCGGCGCCTGCTGCCGGGCGGCGGCCTGCGGGCTGTGAGAACTGTTGTGCGGGTGGGGCATCGCGGCCGGGGCCGGTGGGGACGGCGCGGCCGGCACCGGGGCCGGGGCCGGATGGAGCGCCTGAAGGTCCCGCCGGAACGCCTGGGAGAGGCGCAGCCTGGGAGCCCGGAAGCGGACCCGCTGGGGCGCCTGAGGACGGTCCGGCCGGCGCGCTGGAGGGCGGGCGCGAAGCAGCCGCCGGGGGAGTCGGCGGCTCTGGCGACGGGACGGGGACCGAAGGAACCACGACCGTCGGGGCGGCGGACATCGGCGGGGGAGAGGTCCGGGCCGAATCGGGCGGGGGGAAACCCTCCGAAACCAAATCGGAATAGGTTGCGGCGGCGGCGAATCCGAGCGCCCCGAGCGCCTGGCCGACCTGCGCGGCGTCCCAGGACGGTTCAGCGCCCTCGGCGAGGCTGGTGAAGTAATTGCGCAGCGACGAAGGGCCGTCGCCGATGAGGACGTCGATACCGGGTGGGAGGGCGCCCTTTTCGAGCTTCACGCGACTGCCGAGCTGGGGGCACAGCAGGACCAGACCGCTGACGGGAACATTCTCCCGGCCGGGCGCGGAGCGCAATTGGCCGGCGAGATGCACGGTCTGCTGCAGCACTCGCTCGAGCGGATTGGCGTCACCGTCGATCGGCGCGGGTTTACCGTCGACCGTCCACGGCTCGTCCTCGGCGCACGAGAGGGTGCCGGTGACGCGCTCGGTGAAACCGTGCACCCCTACCACCACACTGGTCTGCGGCGTCCACACCACGATGTCGGCGTCCTGGCACTGCACTATGGCGATACCCGGCACGGCGTGCGGCCCGCTCCACGATTTGAGCCAGTTCACCACGGTGCGCTCGGTAGCCGACAACCGCGACGGGTCGTCGTTCCGGACCTTCACCAACATCCCAGACCACCTCTGACCGATGCATCTACCCTTCGGCCGCCCGAACGGTCGCCGCGACCACCTTAACGTCTCACGCTGCGCGGTCGCGGCGAATTGTTTTGCGCGGCAGCAAGATCATTCTGCATGGTTCGGCCCGTTGCCGCGCAGGGGGAGTCCTACCGGCCGGTTGGGGGAGCGACCCGGGGCAACCGGCCGGTTTGTCTGATTGCTACCGCAGCAACGCCCCGACATAGCCGTCGGGACGGATCAGCACCCGGGTTCCATCGCCGGCTCCGTAGGCGCGGTAGGCGTGCCCGTCGGCATCGATGAGGTCGTGCGCACCGGCCGCAACCCCTGGTCGGACCACCCGCACGACCTCGGCGGGCCGCCCGAACGAGACGCTCTCGATTTCACCCGGCTCCTCGGCCCGCAGGGGCCCGAAAACGAGCAGCGTCGCATGCGGGCCACGGAACATGTCGAACAGGCTGACCGCCTGCCCCGCCGCATCGGCAAGCGGTGCGTCGGGTGCGCGATCACCGCTGTGCAATCCCTCGCCCTCACCGGCGGCATACAGCTGCCGGTAGCTCAGATCCAGCTGCTGGGTGCCCTCGCGATCCATGGCATTGGGATCCCCCTTGACCGTTTTGTCCAGCAGTGCTGAGCTCAGCCCGAGCACCTGCGCCGCGATCGCACGCCGCTCGGCCTGATAGGAATCGAGCAGCGGCTCACTCTCCGCCCCCGGATTGCGCAGCGCCGCTTCGAGTTTCCACCCCAGGTTGTAGCCGTCCTGCACGCCGGTATTGAGCCCCTGCCCACCCGTCGGCGGATGCACATGCGCGGCGTCACCGGCGAGGAACACCCGCCCGGCCCGGAAGCGTTCGGCCAGCCGGATATTCGGCCGCCATACCGTCGACCAGCTCAAGTCGCTCAGGGTGACATCGGTCCGGCCCGACCGCCGCTCCAGATACTCCTGCAGCACCGCCAGATCGGCATCGGAGTCGGCGCTGATCGGCGCCGCGAACTGGAACTTGCGCCCACCCGGTAAGGGGGACATGGCGATTCCCTCCATCGGATCCTGCGGATCGGCGAACCAGTAGCCGTGCTCGTGATCGAGCGCATCGGCGCGTATATCGCCGAGCAGCATGCGAATCGATTCGTCGGTGGTGCCCTCGAAGGCGATGCCGAGCGCCTTGCGCACCGTGCTGCGCCCGCCGTCCGCGCCCACGAGGTAGTTCGCCCGCACGGTCTCGCTCATGTCGCCGTGCCGCAGCGTGGCCGTCACACCGTCCTCGTCGGCGGTGAAATCCGCCAGCGCGGTGGCCGATTCGACCTTCACGCCGAATTCCGCCAGCCGCTCCCGCAGGATCGCCTCGGTATCGGACTGACCCAGCACCCATGGATTCGGGTGCGGCACATCGGGAGTGGGCTCCTTCGGTGCGGTCATCCGCCGCTCCATGACGAACTCCCCACTCAGGAAAACCTTCATGAGCGGCTGCGGGATGCCCGCGGCCAGCACCGCGTCGAGGACCCCGAGATCGTCGAACACCTCGAGCGTGCGTGGCTGGATGCCGTCCCCGCGCGAGCCGTCGAAGAATTTCTCGGCCCGATCCACAATGCGCACCGCAATACCGCGACGAGCCAGATCGATGGCGAGGGTGAGGCCGGTGGGACCGGCGCCGGCAATGAGTACCTGCGGCGACATGGCGACTCCAATAGATGAATATAGATTCACTGAATATAGATTCAGTATTGTGGATGGTAGTTTCCGCTGTCAAGGAGGTGGTTCGAATGGCTGGGCGTCGCCAGGAGCGATCGACGGAGACCGAGCAGGCGCTCAAGAGCGCCGCCCGGCGGCTCTTCGCCGAACGCGGCTACCTGAACACCAAGATCACCGATATCACCGCGGCGGCCGGCCGGGCGGCGGGCTCGTTCTACAACCACTTCGCCGGCAAGGAAGAAATTCTCCAGGCGCTGCTGAACGACCTCGAGGCAGAAGGGGATGTCTCCGCCGAATCACCGGACCACAAACCGGATTTCACCGATCCGGAGGCGGTGCGCTACCACGTCGACAGCTACTGGAGCTTCGCGCGCCACAACTGGGCGGTGCTGCGCGCCACCTCGCAGGCCGCCCTGGTCAGCGAGGACTTCGCGCGCATAGTCAGCGATTTCGGCGCACAGCAGCGCACGGGCATCCGCGACCACCTCGACGGCTTTCCGGCCGCCGGCCTGGAACTTCCCGGCAGCCCGGACGTCAGCCTCGCCATCATGTTCCTGGCGACGAGCGCACTCCTGCAGGCCGTCGAGGACGGCGCGCTCGACGTGACCGACGAGCAGGCCGTCGACGCCCTGACCCGTTTCATCTACCGCGGCCTGACCGGCCGCGACATCACCTGATCAGGGCAGCAGCACAACCGATCCGGTGGTCTTGCGTCCCTCCAGATCCCGATGCGCCTGCTCGGCGTCGGCGAGGGCATAGCTCGCGCCGATCCGGATCTTCAGAGTTCCGTCGGCAATGGCATTCATGATGTCGCCTGCGCGCCACAGCAATTCGGCACGATCGCGCACATAGTGCGCCAGCGTCGGCCGCGTCACGAAGAGCGACCCGGCGGCATTGAGCCGCTGCAGATCGAAGGGCGGCACCGGCCCGCTGGCCCCGCCGTACAGCGCCAGCATGCCGCGCACCCGCACCGAGGCCAGACTGGCCTCGAAGGTGTTCGCGCCCACCCCGTCGTAGGCGGCCGCCACACCCACCCCATCGGTGAGTTCCCTTACGCGCGCGGCGATGTCGTCCTCGTAGCGCAGCACCTCGGCGGCGCCCGCGTCCCGGGAGAGCTTCTCTTTGTCATCGGTGGACACGGTGGTGATCACCTGCACCCCGCGCGCCGCCAGCAGCTGCGTCAGGATCAGCCCGACCCCACCCGCCCCGGCGTGCACGAGCACGGTCTCACCCATCTCGGGCTTGTAGATCGACTCGATCAGATAGTGCGCCGTCATGCCCTGCAGCAGTGCCGAAGCGGCGACCGGGGCGGGCACCCCGGCGGGTACCGGAATCGCGAATTCGGCGGGAACGAGCACCTTCTCGGCATAACTGGCGGACGCGGTCGCCCACGCCACCCGATCGCCGACCCGGAACTCCGTGACCTCCGGCCCGACCGCCGCCACCACGCCGGTGCCCTCGGCACCCGGAATGTAGGGCACGGGTGTCGGATAGCGCCCGGTGCGGATATAGGTGTCGATGAAATTGACGCCGATCGCCTCGGTGTCCACCAGCAGCTGTCCGGGCCCGACCTGCGGGTCCGCTACCTCGGCCGGCCGGAGAACCTCGGGACCGCCGTGCTCGGAAACCTCGATGGCGCGCATGACTCTGTTCTACACCCGCCGGGCGGTCGGGTCGTGAGCGACGCAGGGAACACCGGCGCTTCGCGAAGTCGGGTTTACCCGTGGGTAAACTGGCCCGCATGAGCGCTACCGCCGCATCGGCACCTGCCAAGCTGTCGCCGTCCGTCATCGATTCGGTGAAGGGATTCCTCGCCGAGCACGGCGGCAGTGCCACCGCGGTGCTGCAGCCCGTCGGCCGCATCGGCGTCCGGGTCACCCTCGTCGGCTCCGACGGCATTCTCGGCGACCGGGTCGTCGGTGATCTGGAGACCGCCAAGGCGCTGGTCGCCGCCGTCGACGGACTCACCGAGGCCGACGAGTGGAACCGCGAACTCATCTCCACCGTCACCCCCGCCAAGGGCCACTGGGCGAAGATGGCAGGCTGGGTAGCCAAGCAGAAGCGATTCCCCAAGGCACGCAACGAGAAGTAGGTCGAATGAACCCGCAACCCGCGGGGGGCGTGCACTCACCGAGGACACCGTGTCCGGTCGAGTGACAAAACAGGCGCAGCTGCGTTCCGCGCTGACGACCCTGTGCGCAACGCTGCGCCCCGGCGAAATGCTGCCCAGTGAACGGCAACTCTGCGACGACTACCGCGTCAGTCGCATGACGGTGCGAGAGGTGCTGGGCCAGCTCGAATCCGAGGGTGTCATTACCCGCATCCCCGGTAAAGGCACCTTCGTCGCGGAACGCGTCGCGCGCTCGCGACTGCATATGGCCTCCTTCAGCGAGGACATGCGACGGCTGGGCCGCACACCGAGCACCGTGGTGCTGCACACCGATATCGGCGTACCGCCGCCGGCCTCGATCGCCGCGCTCGGAATCGGCACCGAGGACAAGGCCTTCCACCTGGTGCGGCTGCGGCTCGCCGACGGGTTGCCCATCTCCATCGACGACGGCTGGTACCGGGCCGATCTGCTGCCGGGCCTGCTCGATCATGATCTGACGCAATCGCTGTACTCACTGCTCAATCGTGAGTACGACTGCCCCGTCGACCGTGCCGATCAAACGGTGCGCGCGGTGGCCTCGGACGAGCGGAATGCGGGCTGGCTCGGCACCGATGTCGGGTCTCCGCTACTGGCCTTCGATCGCATGTCGTACTCGCGGGACCGGTGCGTCGAACATGCCCAATCCTGGTACCGCGCAGACCGATACCAGGTCTACATGACTGTTTCGGCGGGCGACGGCGGTCAGAACGACTGAGTCGCAACCGAACTCGGCGCGGCCCCGAACATGATTGAGCCCCAGCCTGATTCAGGCCGGGGCTCAGTTCGTTTGCCCACTCAGATGGAGAAGAGGACCTGGCCCGCGGTCACCGCGCCGGATGCCGCGTGCTGCGCAGAACCCGGCGCGCTGTCCATCACCACCACCGGCACCGCGGCGCTGAGTCCCAGGCGGCGAATGGCATTCGGCGAGAAGGTAACCAGTGGTTGGCCCACCTCGATGCGATCGCCCTCGGCGGCCTGCATCTGGAACAGATCCGTCTTGCCGACGGTATCGATGCCGACATGCAGCAGCACCCCGATACCCGCATCGCTGAGGATGACGGCGGCATGCGGATGCAACTTCACGATGGCGCCGGAGATCGGTGCGACCACCGTGATCGGCTCATCGGTATCGGGCGGTTCGATGGCCACGCCCGCACCGACCATCTCCGCCGCGAACACCGGATCGGGTACCTCGGACAGCGGGATGGCGCGGCCCTGCAGCGGCGCCAGAATCTCTGTGCTCATGGCGCTCAGAGGAGATCGTTGATGTCTTCGGCCAGGGCATCGGCGGTCGGCCCGACCACAACCTGAACCGCGTCACCCATCTTGACCACGCCGTGTGCGCCGGCGGCCTTGAGATCCTTCTCGTTGACCTTCGTGGCGTCCTTGACCTCGACGCGCAGGCGCGTGATGCAGCCCTCTACTTCGACGATGTTGTCGGTGCCGCCGAGCCCGGCGACGATCTGATCGACTTTCGACATGATTCCTCCTGCGTGTCGAGTGGACAAAGCTGGTTATAACCAGTTATATGTGGTTATAACCAGTCACCCTACCGCCGGGTGACCCTATTCACAGACCGAGGAACACCGCTATGGCCGATACCGCCCAGGGCGCGCGCAAGAAAATCGACCTGTCCGGATTGCAGAAGCTCGGCCGTAGCTTGATGCTGCCGATCGCCACGCTACCTGCTGCCGGGTTGCTACTACGGCTGGGACAGGCGGACATGCTCGGCCGCTGGTCGGCCACCAAGGGTGTCGCGGACGTCCTCGCGGGCGCGGGCGGTGCACTCATCGACGCACTGCCGCTGCTGTTCGCGGTGGGTATCGCCATCGGCTGGGCGAAGAAGGCGGACGGGTCCACCGCCTTGGCCGCGGTCGTCGGCTACCTGGCTTTCCAGGGCGTCGAGAAGGCCATGTCGCCGATTGTGCTGTCGGGCAAGGTCGATGACAAGCATGTGCAGTCGCTGGTGAATTTCGGTGTCCTCGGCGGCATCGTGATCGGCCTGACGGCCGCCATCCTGTGGCAGCGCTACCACCGCGTGCAGCTTCCCGACTATCTCGGCTTCTTCTCGGGCCGCCGTCTGGTTCCCATCCTGACCGCCTGCGCGGCCGTGGTGATCGGCGTGGTCATGTCATTCATCTACCCGGCCTTCAACTCCGGCCTCACCTGGCTCGGCAATACCGTGGCCGATAACTCGGTCGCCGGTGGCGGCGTCTTCGGCTTCGCCAACCGCCTGCTGCTGCCCCTGGGCCTGCACCACATTCTGAACTCGGTGGTGTGGTTCGTAATCGGCGACTACAACGGCGCACACGGCGATATCCCGCGCTTCCTGGCCGGTGATCCGTCCGCGGGCACTTTCATGACTGGCTTCTTCCCGATCATGATGTTCGGCCTGCCCGCCGCCGCGCTCGCCATCTGGCGCAATGCCAAGCCGGAGAACCGCAAGATGATCGGCGGCATCATGCTCTCGACCGGTCTGACCGCCTTTGTCACCGGTATCACCGAGCCGCTGGAATTCGCCTTCATCTTCGTGGCCTGGCCGCTGCTGCTCATCCACGCCATCTTCACCGGAACCTCACTGGCACTGACCAATGCGCTGGGCATCCACGACGGTTTCACCTTCTCCGCGGGCGCCATCGACTATCTGCTGAATTTCGGCAAGGCGACGCACCCGCTGCTGTTGATCCCGATCGGACTCGGGTACGCGGTCCTGTACTACTTCACCTTCAGCTTCATCATCCGACGCTGGAATCTGCCGACACCGGGTCGTGAACCCGAAGAAGAAGAGATCGAGAAGGAGAACGTCGCCTAATGATCAATCGCACCGCTGTTGTTGCGTCGAAGACCGGCCTGCACGCCCGCCCGGCCGCCCTCTTCGCCCAGGCTGCGGCCAAATCGGCCACGCCCGTGACGATTTCGATCGACGGCAAGCCGCCCGTCGCCGCCGGTAGTCTGCTGCAGGTGATGACCCTCGGCGTGAAGCAGGGCGACACGGTCACCCTCTACACCGAGGACGGTGGTGACGCGGTCCTCGATCAGCTCGTCACGCTGCTGGAGACCGATCTTGACGCGTGAGATCCACGGTGTCGCCGCCGCTCCCGGAGTGGCGCTCGGACCGGTGAAGTGGCTGGCGTCCGCGCCGGTCACCAGCTCGTCCGATGTCGCCGGGAGCGATGTCGAGACCGAAATCTCCCGGGCCGAAACCGCTTTCGAGACCGTCGCGGGCCGCTATGCCGCACAGGCCGCAGCGGCGCAGGGTCCGGCTGCCGACATCCTGTTCATGACCTCGGCGCTGGCGGCCGATCCGGCTCTGCTCGACCAGGTGCGCACGGGCATCCGTGCCGGCGGCCCCACCGCGCACTCGGTCACCGACGCCGTTGCCCACTTCGCCGGGCAATTGGCGGCGCTGGGCGGCATGATGGCCGAGCGCGCCTCCGATCTGCGGGATGTGGGTCAGCGGGTGGTCGCCGAACTGCTGGGGGTGGATCCGCCCGGAATCCCGGACAGCGCTGAACCTTTCGTGCTGGCCGCCCACGATCTCGCACCCGCCGATACAGCGACGCTGGATCCGCGGCTCGTGGTCGGATTGCTCACCGTCGCAGGCGGACCCACCTCGCATACCGCGATTCTGGCCAAGGCGCTGGGTATTCCGGCCGTGGTGGCCTGCCCGGGCGCGGTCGAGATCGCGGAGGACACCGTGGTGGTGCTCGACGGCACCGGCGGCACGGTCGAAATCGAGCCGGGGGAGGAGCGTCGTGAGGAAGTGCTTGCCGTGCGCGCGCGGCAGGCAGACACTCCCACCGGTCCGGGTCGTACCGCAGACGGGCATGCGGTGCCGCTGCTCGCCAATGTGGGCAGCGTCGCCGACGCACGGCTCGCGGTCGAACTAGGCGCCGAGGGTGTCGGACTGTTCCGGACCGAATTCCTGTTCCTGGGCAGGCAATCCGCGCCGACGGTCGCCGAGCAGACGGAGCAGTACGCGGAGATCTTCCGCGTCCTGGGGGAGCGCCCCATCACGGTGCGAACCCTGGATGCCGGATCCGATAAGCCGCTGCCGTTCCTGAATCTGCCGGAAGAGGAGAACCCTGCGCTCGGTGTGCGCGGGCTGCGGTTGAGCAGCGTCGATGAGGGGGCGCTGCTCGACCAGCTCACGGCTGTCGAGGCCGCACGACGGGCCACCGGCGCTGTCGTGCAGGTCATGGCGCCCATGGTCGGCACCGTCGAGGAGGCGAACTATTTCGCCACCCGTGCGCGCGAGGCCGGGGTGCACTCGCCCGGCGTCATGGTCGAGATCCCGGCGGCGGCACTGCGCGCCGAGCAGCTCGGCGCGGAGGTGGATTTCTTCTCCATCGGCACGAATGACCTGTCGCAGTATCTCTTCGGTGCGGATCGCATGTCCTCGTCGCTGGCGGCGCTGCACAATCCGTGGCAGCCCGCACTGTCTGCGACCATTGCCGTGGTGGTCGCCGGAGCAGGCAAGCATACTGTGAAGGTCGGCGTCTGCGGCGAATCGGCGTCCAACCCCGAATTCGCCTGTGTCCTGGTGGGTCTCGGTGTCGAGACACTGTCCATGGCGCCGCGATCATTGGCGGGGGTGCGGGCAATGCTCGCGGAGGTCACCCTGGAGCAATGCCGAAACGCCGCTGCCGCAGTTCTAGTCGCGCGAACCGCCGACGAGGCATTACAGGCGGCCCGCACCGCGCTGGGGCGAGGTAGGTGAGGACGACACTGCGCGGCCGGGTCGTCACCCTCACCGAGGCGGGCGATATCGCCGACGGTGTGGTGTCGTTCGACGGACCGCTGCTCGACTTCGTCGGTCCGGCACAGGGATTCGATGGTGAGCTGCCCGCCGTGGCGGACTGCTTGCCGGTCATCCTGCCCGGGCTCATCGACGTGCACTGCCACGGCGGCGGTGGCTTCGGGTTCCCCGAGGCCGATGCCGAGGGTGTCGCCGTGGCGGCGGCCTTCCATCGCCGTCGCGGCACCACCACGCTGGTGGCCTCGCTGGTCTCCGCCACCGAAACCGAACTGCGCGAACGCATCGACGTGCTGGGCAAGGCCGTCGACTCCGGAGTGCTCGCGGGCATTCACCTCGAAGGCCCTTTCATCAGCGAACATCGGCGGGGTGCGCACAATCCCGACCGGATCATCGCCGGTGATCCGGCCATGCTGCAGCGCCTCGTCGACTACGCCGGCGGGCGCATCGTGTCGGTCACCATCGCCCCGGAGGCCGAGAATTTCGACGCGCTCGCCGATGTGCTCGCCGATGCCGATGTGGTGCTGTCGCTGGGGCATACGGTCGCCGGCTACGAGCGCTCGGTACATGCGATGCGGCGCGGCCGGCGGGTGTCCATCACCCATTTGTTCAATGCCATGCAGGAGCTCGCGCATCGCGACGCCAATTTCCTCACCGCCGCCATGGCCGCCGCCGGGCGCGGTGATGTGGTGGCCGAGGTCATCGGTGACGGCGTCCACCTGGCGGACGGCACCGTCCGCATGGTCTTCGACACCATCGGCCCGGACAACCTGGCTCTCATCACCGATGCCATGGCGGCCGCCGGTCAGCCCGACGGGCGCTATCACCTGGGCAGTCTGGATGTTGTGGTGCAGGAAGGGGTTTCGCGTCTCTACGACCCGAACGGCGAGGGCGCCATCGCGGGAGGGACGGCCACCGCCTCGGATGTGCTGCGCCGTACCGTCTTCCATGCGGGCGTGGAACTCACCGCCGCTGCCACGGCCGCCTGTGCCACCCCTGCTCGACTGCTCGGCCGCGCAGATCAGGTCGGTGCGCTGCGCTCGGGTATGCATGCCGATGTGCTCGTCACCGACCACCGCCTGACCCCACTGACCGTGTACAAGGACGGAGTCCCATGGAACTCGTGATCACCGATAACGCGGCCGAAGCCGGTGTGCTGGCGGGCCGCATCATGGCCGACCATGTACGCCGCGGGTCCCGCGCCATCGGCTTGGCCACCGGCTCCTCACCACTCGGCGCGTACCGGGAACTCATTCGCCAGTACCGCGAGGCCGACCTGAGTTTCCGTGGCGTGCAGGCCTTTCTGCTCGACGAGTACATCGGCCTCCCGCCCGGGCATCCGCAGTCCTATGCGCAGTTCATCCGCGACGAATTCACCTCGCACGTGGACTTCGCCGATTCCGATGTGCACAGCCCCGACGGCAATGCCGCCGACATCCCCGCCGCCGCAGCCGATTACGAGCGCTCGATCGCCCAGACCGGCCGCATCTCGGTGCAGATCCTCGGCATCGGCGCCAACGGTCACCTCGGCTTCAACGAACCCGGTTCCTCCCTGCGCTCCCGCACCCGAGTGAAAACCCTGACCCCGAAGACCCGCGAAGACAATGCCCGCTTCTTCGACGACGACCTGACCCAGGTCCCCACCCACGTCCTGACCCAGGGCCTCGGAACCATCAGCGACGCAGATCATCTCGTCATGATCGCCACCGGCTCCGGCAAGGCCGGCGCCGTCGCAGCCGCCGTCGAAGGCCCGGTCTCGGCATTCTGCCCTGCCTCGATCCTCCAAATGCACCCCCATGTAACCGTCATCGTCGACCCAGAGGCGGCCGGCGACCTGAAGGCGGTCGAGTACTACCGCTTCGCCGTCGAGAACAAGCCCGCCTGGCAAACTTTCTGACTTCCCGAAGGGAAGATCGACGAGCACTGTCATGTGACCCGATGAAGTACTACACTAAGTAGTAGTAGCTCGAAGAACTTCGCTCTCGGGGGCGCCATGACTCGTTCGACAGATACCTTGCCCGCATCCGTTGCGGATAAGCAATTGCGTTTGGTGACAGCTGTTTTCGCGGTGGCCCTGCTCGTGCACGGCTCCGATCACCTGCGCCGGGGAATGAGCGCCACCTCATCGACGGTCATGACGCTGGGGACCGCGCAACTCATCTTCGCCCTCGCCACCATCGTGCTCGTCTACCGCGGGCATCGATGGGCCGCGCCGGCGGCCGTAACCGTTGGCTTCGCCAGTGCGGTGGGCTTCATCCTCGTCCATCTCTTCCCGGACTGGTTCGGCCCGTTCAGCGACAGCTTCATCAATCCGCCCGCCTCCGCCCATGTCATTGGATTCTCGTGGTTCGCAGCGATTTTCGAGATTCTCGCTGATATCGCGCTCGGCATCGCGGGCCTGCGGGCGCGCCGGAGCGAGCGCTCTGCGGGCCATCGCTGAATAATGGTCGGCATGGCCGAGCGCAAGGCGAGCCGGACGGCGGTTCTGGTGTGGCAGGGCAGGGCCGTGGCGGATGGGCGGTTGGCGGTCGGGCGGGTTCGCCGGCCCGATCGCGATAGAGCTACTCACGCCCGCTGAGTCGGCAAGCACAGTGCGCCCGGCAGCCGGTTGATTCTCACCTATCCCGTGCCGTCGCGGGTGTATTCGATCGGCCGCACAGCGGTGCAGGTGCTGCTGAATCTGGCGGGGCGGAACAATCCCATGGCGGGGGAGCCGAATCGGTCGTCCTGGCAGCCGGAGCGCATGCGAAAACTGCTGGGCGCGCGTGGATTCGACATCACCACGGATGTGGATCAGCTCAGTATCGCCTGCGGACTGGATCTGGCGATCGAGCGCGATTCCTTTCTGGCCGGCAGCAGAGTCGCCGTCGCCGACCGGCGGTGATCTCGGCCGGGACACCGATGAGTTTTGTCCTCGCACGCGGTCTGCACTGATAACGGCCCACCTGCGAACAGGAGATCAGCCATGTCCGAGATCGAGCCCGTTGTCGAACTGGATCAGCGTTTCAGCAGCCCGGGGGCGGTCGCGCCGTCCTGGGCCGACGTGACCGACGCGCTGAACCAGGCGGAAATCTTCTGGCTGTCCACGGTCCGGCGCGACGGCCGCCCGCATGTGACACCGCTGCCCGCGATCTGGCACGACGGCCGCCTGCACATCTGCACCGGTGATAACGAGCAGAAGGCGGTGAATCTTGTCCGCGAACCGCGGTGCGTGCTGACCACCGGCAGCGATCGGCTGAACTCCGGGGTCGATGTGGTGGTCGAGGGGACCGCCGAGCGCATTACCGATGTGCCGACCCTGAGCGAGCTGGCCCGGCTGTGGAAGGTGCAGCTGGACTGGGACTTCAGCGTGGCCGGCGACGGATTCTCGGACGGCCGGGGTGGTACGGCCTCGGTCTACGGGATCGAGCCGGAGAATGTGCTGGCCTTCGGTAAGGGTGAGCCCTTCAGCCAGACTCGCTACCGCTTCCCGGACCGAAACACCGCCTGAGCGAAATTCTGCGTACCACACCGGGTTTCCCGCCCGGTGCACCGTCAGGCGTTCTGAGCGACCGGTTCGGCGATCACCGCGGTCACCGATTCCCGGGTGCGCATTGCCGCCCACAGGGCCGCGGTTGCCGCGGTGCAGGCCGCTGCGCCACCGACGTGCACGGCCACCAGCGCAGCCGGAACGTTCGTGAAGTACTGCACGATACCGACCAGCGCCTGGCTGCACACCAGCACGACAAGCACGATCAGACGATTGCGAATAGCCCTGTTCATGCCGATGGCTGCCAGGCCGCACGCCAGACCGATCAGCAGCGCCAGATACGCGACCAACATCTCGGCGTGCACATGCACCAGCGTGACGATCTCCACCTGCAATCGCGCGACCGGCTTCTCGATGCTCTTGTCACCGGCATGCGGACCCGCGCCGGTGACCAGGGTGCCCGCGACCAGCACCGCCGACAGCGCAATCGAACTGAATACGGTCAGCAACTGCAGCGGTTTGGGCACCCGCACGGTTTCGATGCCGTCATCGGGCTCGCAGATCTTGGCGTAGAGCAGTACCGACAGCCACACCATCAGCATGGACACCAGCAGATGCACCGACACCGTCCACCACAGCAGTCCGGTGCGCACGGTGATGCCGCCGAGGATCGCCTGCAGCACGGTGCCGCCGGGCATCAGCCACGCGTACACCTTCACCTCGTACCGCCGCCGCGCGCGCACCACCGCGATGACCACCAGGGCCGCGCACAGCGTCACCGCGAAAGTCAGCATGCGATTGCCGAATTCGACCGCCTGATGGATCACCGGCACTTCCGAGACCGTCGACGGCGTGAAGCTGCCCGGGAAGCACTGCGGCCAAGTGGGGCAACCGAGCCCGGAGGAGGTGACCCGAACAATGGCCCCGGTCACCGAGATTCCGGCCTGGGACAGGATCACCGCGAAAGCGATGATGCGCTGCACCCGGAGCGAGGGCATCGGGAGCAGGTCGACGAGTCGCTGGAATGCGCGAGATAGCACGCGTCGATGGTAGCGGGAGCGTATTCGGGCCGATCACCGGCCCTACTACGACGCGTCGTTAGTCAGGGGGCGGTCAGTCGAAGCGGAAGAAACGCGTCGCCAGCCAGCCGCTCACGCTGCCCCAGACGGCAAGAACCGCAATGCCGTACCAGTCGACACTCTTGCGCAGCGCCTGATTGAGGCACTCCGACAGCGCACCCGACGGAATGATCCGGGCGATCAGGTTCACCGCGTGCGGAATGTCATCGGACATGACGACCAGGCTCGCGGTGCCCAGCATGATGAACCAGAGGATATTCGCCAGCGCCAGCACGATCTCCGCCTTGAGCGTGCCGCCCAGCAGCAGACCGAGTGCACCGAAAGCGACTGTGCCCAGCGCGATCACGACCGCACCGAGCGCGAGCCCGATGATCGACGGCCGCCAGCCGAGCGCAACACCGATGGCGCCCAGCAGAATCGACTGCAACACCACCACGATGAGCACGGCCGCGCACTTGCCCGCGACAATGCCCCAGCGTGGCAAGGGCGTCGCCCCAAGGCGTTTGAGCGCGCCGTAGCGCCGATCGAAGCCCACGGCGATGGCCTGCCCGGTGAACGCGGTGGACATGACCGCCACCATCATCACCGCGGGCACCACCCGATCCACTCGATGCGCGCCGAGGCCGCTCATCGGCAGCAGTGTCAGGCCGATCAGCAGCGTGATCGGAATGAACATCGTCAGCAGCAGCTGTTCCCCATTGCGCAGCAACAGGATCAGCTCCATGCGCGTCTGTGAGATCAGCATCTTGGCCCGCGTGGTGGGCTGCGGCGCCGGGGTGAACGTGCCCGGTGCGAAACGATTGGCAGTCTCGGTCATCCTCGGATCTCCCGGCCGGTCAGTTCGAGGAAGACGTCTTCCAGGCGGCGCTGGTCGATGCGAATGTCGGTGGGCAGCACATTGATCTGTGCGCACCAGGCCGTGACGGTCGCGAGAACCTGCGGGGTGATATCGCCGTGCAGCTGATAGGAGCCGGGCGAGGCCTCCTTGGGGGTGAACCCCTCCGGTAGCGCTGCGGTCAGCAGTACGAGGTCGAGATTCGGGGGTGCGGTGAAGGTCAGCCGGCCCTCGGCGCCGTTCGAGGTGACCTCGCTGGGCGTGCCCTGGGCGACAATGCGGCCGTGGTCGATGATGACCAGCTGATCGGCCAGCTGTTCGGCCTCGTCCATGAGATGCGTGGTCAGCAGCACGCTGACGCCGTCGCGGCGCAGGGCGTCGATGAGCTCCCACACGAGATGCCTTGCCTGCGCATCCAATCCGGCGGTCGGCTCGTCCAGGAAGACGATCTCGGGGCGGCCGACCAGCGCACAGGCCAGTGCCAGGCGCTGCTGCTGTCCGCCGGAGAGCCGCCGATACGGCGTGCGGCGGGCATCCTGCAGCCCGAGCGTCTTCAACAGCCAGTCCGGATCGAGCGGATGTGCCGAGTAGGAGGCGACCAGATCCAGCATCTCCCCGGCCCGCGACCCCGGATACGCCCCGCCGCCCTGCAGCATCACGCCGATGCGCGGGCGCAATGTGTCGGAATCGGCGATCGGGTCCAGGCCCAGCACCCGCACGGTCCCGGCATCGGGGGAGACGAAACCCTCGCACATCTCGGTGGTGGTGGTCTTGCCGGCGCCGTTGGGGCCGAGCAGCGCCAGCACCTGCGCGCGTTCGAGGACGAAGCTGAGACCATCGACTGCGGTGGTATCGCCGTAGCGTTTGACGACGCCGTCGACTCTGACGGCGGGTTCCGAAGCTGCGGTCACGAGGACACACCGTAGGCCGTGGGCTGCTGTGACGGAGCCGACACCCCCGGCTGATTGCGCCACGGCAGCACATTTCTGGTGAGGAAGATCAGCAGTACGCCCACGAGCACGGTGGCGATCGCCGACTCCACGATCTGGAAGACATAGAAGTCCGCGCCGCGCGGCATCAGGATCACGCTCACCACCGCCGAGAACGCGACGGCCGGCACCCGGAAGGCGGGCCGGTTCGCCCAGGCGGCCAGCGGCACGATCGCCCACAGCAGATACCAGGGCTGCACCACCGGGAACAGCAGCACGATCGCGCCGAGCGAGACGCCCATGGCGCCGACCGGATGCAAGCGCCCGGTCCAGGCGGCGACCAGCATGCGGATGGTCACGAAGACCGCGATCGCTCCGGCAATGGGCCGGGTGATGCCGAGCAGCGCGGTGGTGTGGTCGCCGAGGCCGAGCAGGACCCCGCCGAATCCGGTCACGATGCCGAGCGCGGTCGGCACCGACATCCAGCTGCGCACGGTGGTGGCGGCATTGAGCGTGTGAATCCAGCCGAAGCCGAGGCCGCTGGCGAAACTCACGAACAGTGTTGTGGCGATGGCCATCGCGCCGAGCAGTGCTCCGGCTATCAGGACCGTGCGTAAACCGCCACGCCAGCGTTTGGCCAGGGCCATGGTCACGAAGCCGAGCGCGATAATCGACGTGATCTTGATCGACGACGACAGCGTGATGACCACGACGCCGAACACCAGCAGCGTCCACGCGCGTTTGTCGAACGGATGCGTGTCCTCGACGGCGCGCAGGCAGAACTCCGTACCGGCCAGCATCAGCCCGAGCATGAGCGCGTCATTGTGCACACCGCCGACCAGGTGGAACAGCACCAGCGGATTGGCAGCGCCCAGCCACAGCGCGCTCACCGGCGCGACACCGCAGCGGCGCGACAGGCGCGGCAGCGCCCAGACGATCAGCGCCACACCCGCGAGCGCCAGCAGCCGGTGCAGCCACACCCCGGCAATGATGTTGTCCCCGGCCAACTCCGAGATGCCGCGCCCCATCCACAGGAACAGCGGGCCGTACGGCGCGGGCGTCTCACGCCAGATATTCGGCACATTGTTGGTCAGGACATTATTGAGTCCCAGGCCGTCCGCCGGGCCGACCGCGTAGGGGTCCAGTCCGCGCGCGGCGATCTCGCTCTGCGCCAGATACGAGTACACGTCATTGCTGAACATGGGCGGCGCGATGCTGAGCGGAATGATCCACAGCAGCAGCGTCCGATCCAGCTGCGACCGGGTGAGCCGGTGCCGCGGATGCCCGCCCCAGCCGCCGACGGCGAAGCGGCCCAGCAGCAGCCAGGCCATCACCACCAGGACCGTGCCGATCATGCACATGGCCAGCGTGGAGGTGTGCGCCCGCGCGAAGAATCCCAGCACCCGCATACCGGAGGTCGGATTCTGATGCACCGGCTGCGCGCCTACACCGAGTGCCGAAATCGCCATGATCACGGCGCCCGTCGCGCCCAGCATGCGGATCCGGCTCAGCTGCAGTGTTTCCCGCCGGTCCAGCCCCGGCACATCGGTTTCGGTGCTGTGCAGCACGGCAATGGTGTGGTCGGCGGCCGGAACGTCCAGGCCGAGGGCCCGGCGTCCCAGTTCTCTCACTCTGCGCCCCGCGCCGTCCACTACTGCCACAGCCGCAAAGACTAGTAGGGAGTATCCGCGCGGACTCCGATCGCCCGGTTGTACCCGGGTGGCGATGCGACCGACCGTGGCGGATCGGCTTGTTCCTTGCGCTGTTCGGGCTGCCGGTGTCGGACCGCACTCATACGCTTGATGCATGGTTTCCGAGTCGAAGCGTCGAATCGAGGTGGCGGCGGCGGGACTTCTGGCCCGGCACGGCTATCACGGATTCGGCCTGAAGAAGCTGAGCGAAGCGGCGGGGCTGCCGTACGGATCTATCTACCACCACTTTCCGGGTGGTAAGGAGGAGATTGCAGTCTCTGCCATCACCGGTACCGGAGTGCTGGTGGGGCGCATGATCAGTGAGGCTCCGGCCGATGTGTTCGGTACGGCGGCAACCCTGTTCGACTTCATGGCCGCGAAACTCGCTGCGTCCGAATGGACCGACGGCTGTCCCGTCGGCACGCCCGCGCTCGACGGCGGCAGTGATGTGGACTCGGTGCGCACCGCGTGCGTTGCGGCATTCGATGCAATGACAGCGGGTTTCACGCAGCTGCTCACCGATGTGGGGTTGCCGCCGGGGGAGTCGTACGAGCTGTCCACCACGATTGTCGCCGCGTACGAGGGGGCGACCCTGCTGGCCAGAGTTCGCCGATCGGACGAGCCGCTGCTGACCGTCTCCGCCGCCCTGGCCCGGCTGATCCGCCTGAGTCTCGCCGAAGTCGCTGTCGTCGAGCAGAACTCGCCCTAGGGAGGGTTGTCCAGAACGATCGTTCTAGCGATGATCGATGAATGAAAGCGACTCATGCTGGACGGTCCCGGCGCGCTGCGCTGGGAAGACTGCCCCGAACCCACCCTCGATACCCCCGATCAGGCCCTGGTCCGGCCGATCGCGGTAGCCACCTGCGATCTGGATCCCGCCGTCCTGCAAGGGTTCTTCCCCCTCGCGGGCCCCTATCCCTTCGGTCATGAAGGGGTTGCGGAAGTCATCGCTGTAGGCGAGAACGTCCGCACCGTAAGTCCCGGCGACACCGTGGTCGTCCCCTTCCAAATCTCCTGCGGCGCCTGCCCGCCGTGCCTGCGCGGCCGTACCGGCAGCTGCACCGCCCAGGCCTTCATGTCCACCTACGGCCTCGGTCCGATGGGCGGCCTCGAATGGGGCGGTCTCTGGGCCGATCTCGCGCGAATTCCACACGCGGACGCCATGCTCGTCCCGCTCCCCGCCGGCCTCGACCCGTCCGTGGTCACCACCCGCACGGTGCCGTTCGAGGATTCCGTCGCGGCGCTCCTGGAAGCTCCCATGAAGCTGGTCGCTGTGCGCTGACGGTTGTCATCTGCCCAGGCAGCCGAGGCCTTCCCCGGGTGATCCGCGCTCGGTGGCGCGAACGGGCCTCCCGGTCGATTCGGAGGTGTGCAGAGCCTCACATCCCCAGGTCGCGCAAAGTCAGGTGACCCTTACTGGAACGTGGGATGGAATTCGGTCACACTGGTGTTGTGAAAACCGTGGGTTTGCGGAATGCGAAAGCAGAAACCGGGCGCCAGCTGGGCGCCCGGGCTGCTGTTGTGTCTGCACCGGCGGGCGAAGGCCACACCCGTGAGGCCGTCATCAAACTACTGCTCGAGGACGGTCCGATCACCGCGACCGCCATCGGCAAGCGTTTGGGCCTCAGCCCGGCGGGCGTGCGCCGGCATCTGGAGGCTCTCATCGAATCCGGCGAAGCGCGGGCTGCCCGGTCGGCGGCCTGGCAGCAGCAGGGTCGCGGGCGTCCGGCCAAGCAGTATCAGTTGACGGCCACCGGTCGTGGCCGACTGGGTCATGCCTACGATGACCTGGCCGGCGCCGCCATGCGTCAGCTGCGCGAGGTCGGCGGCGACACAGCCATCGTCGACTTCGCACGTAAGCGGGTCGCCACGATTGTCGCCGGAGTTCAGCAGCTCTCCCGGCACACACCCGAGGCGACGATCGACAAGGCGGAAGAGATCGCGGATGCGTTCTCCGAGGCCGGGTTCGCCGCTTCCACCCGGAAAGTCGGTGCGGGAGTACAGATCTGCCAGCACCACTGCCCGGTATCGCACGTCGCCGAGGAATTCCCGGAGTTGTGCGCCGCCGAGCTGGAGGCTTTCAAACACATACTCGGCACGCATGTGCAGCGGCTGGCGACCATCGCCAACGGCGATTGCGCGTGCACCACACACGTCCCGCTGACGTTGCTGCCGACACAGAACTCGAATACCGCTGAAACCCCCGTTGCCCAGCCCGCAACGACTTCTACACACGACTCCGGAAGGAGTGCCGAATGACGACAACGACCGATCAGGTGCAGCCGCTGTCCCAAGAGGAGACCATTGCCTCCATTGGGACGTACGGGTACGGCTGGGCCGACAAGGATGTCGCCGGTGCCAGTGCCAAGCGCGGCCTGTCCGAGGAGGTCGTTCGCGACATCTCGGCCAAGAAGAGCGAGCCGGAGTGGATGCTCGACTTCCGGCTGAAGGCGCTGCGCATCTTCGACAAGAAGCCGATGCCGAGCTGGGGTTCCGACCTGGACGGCATCCACTTCGACAACATCAAGTACTTCGTGCGCTCCAGCGAGAAGCAGGCCGCCACCTGGGACGACCTGCCCGAGGAGATCAAGAACACCTACGACCGGCTCGGTATCCCCGAGGCGGAGAAGCAGCGTCTGGTGTCCGGTGTCGCGGCGCAGTACGAGTCCGAGGTCGTCTACCACTCGATCCGTGAGGATCTCGAGAAGCTGGGCGTCATCTTCCTGGACACCGATACCGCGCTCAAGGAGCACCCGGAGCTGTTCCGCGAGTACTTCGGCTCGGTCATTCCGTCCGGCGACAATAAGTTCTCCGCGCTGAATTCGGCCACGTGGTCCGGTGGTTCGTTCATCTACGTGCCGAAGGGCGTGCACGTGGACATTCCGCTGCAGGCGTACTTCCGCATCAATACCGAGAACATGGGTCAGTTCGAGCGCACCCTGATCATCGTCGACGAGGATGCCTACGTGCATTACGTCGAGGGTTGCACCGCGCCGATCTACTCCTCGGATTCGCTGCACTCCGCCGTCGTGGAGATCATCGTGAAGAAGGGTGGCCGCTGCCGGTACACCACGATTCAGAACTGGTCGAACAACGTCTACAACCTGGTCACCAAGCGGGCCAAGGCCGAGGCCGGCGCGACCATGGAATGGGTCGACGGCAATATCGGTTCCAAGGTCACCATGAAGTACCCGGCCGTGTGGATGACCGGTGAGTACGCCAAGGGTGAGGTGCTCTCCATCGCGTTCGCCGGTGCCGGCCAGCACCAGGACACCGGTGCGAAGATGCTGCACCTGGCGCCGCACACCTCCTCGAACATCATCTCGAAGTCGGTGGCGCGCGGCGGCGGTCGTGCCTCCTACCGTGGCCTGGTTCAGGTCAACAAGGGTGCGTACGGCTCGAAGTCGACCGTCAAGTGCGATGCGCTCTTGGTGGACAACATCTCTCGCTCGGATACCTACCCGTACGTCGATATCCGCGAGGACGACGTGACCATGGGTCATGAGGCGACGGTGTCGAAGGTGTCCGCCGACCAGCTGTTCTACCTGATGAGCCGCGGCCTCACCGAGGACGAGGCCATGGCGATGGTGGTGCGCGGCTTCGTGGAGCCGATCGCCAAGGAACTGCCCATGGAATACGCCCTCGAGCTCAACCGCCTGATCGAGCTGCAAATGGAAGGAGCCGTCGGCTGATGACGGTCGAGAATGTTGCCGTTTCGGCGGTGCCGAACATCGTCGCAGCCGCCGAGGCCCGTCCTCCGGCCATCAACAAGGGTGAGGTCTTCGCGTCGTTCGACGTGAACGCTTTCGAAGTGCCTTCCGGGCACGACGAGGCGTGGCGCTTCACCCCGCTGCGGCGGATGCGCGGCCTGCACGACGGCACCGCCGTTCGTGACGGGTCCGCCACCGTCGAAGCGACCTCCGTCGAGGGCATCACGGTCGAGATCGTGGACCGTACCGACGCGCGCCTCGGCGCCGCCGGTACGCCCACCGATCGTGTTGCCGCGCAGGCGTACTCGGGCTTCGAGCAGGCGACCATCGTGTCTGTCGGCGCGGAGGTCGAGGTGGCCGACGCCGTCACCCTGACCGTCACCGGTCCGGGCGAGGGCAAGACCGCCTACGGCCACACCCAGATTCGTCTCGCGAATTTCGCGGTCGCCAACGTGGTCATCGACCAGCGCGGCAGCGGAACCTACGCGGAGAACGTGGAATTCGTGCTCGGCGACAGTGCCAAGCTGAATGTCATCGTCATCCAGGACTGGGCCGACGATGCCGTGCACGCCACCGCGCACCACGCCCTGCTGGGTCGCGACGCCACCTTCCGCCACACCAATGTCACCCTCGGTGGCGATCTGGTGCGCCTGACCGCGACCGTGCGCTACGCCGGTCCGGGCGGCGACGCGGAAATGCTCGGCGTGTACTTCGCCGACGACGGCCAGCACTTCGAGCAGCGTCTGCTCATGGATCACTCGGTCCCGAACTGCAAGTCCAATGTGCTGTACAAGGGTGCGCTGCAAGGCGATCCGAACTCCGGCAAGCCGGACGCGCGCACCGTGTGGGTGGGCGATGTGCTCATTCGCGCCGCCGCCGAGGGCACCGAGACCTACGAGGCCAATCGCAATCTGGTGCTCACCGACGGCGCCCGCGCCGATTCGGTGCCGAACCTGGAGATCGAGACCGGCGAGATCGTGGGCGCCGGACATGCCTCCGCCACCGGACGTTTCGACGATGAGCAGCTGTTCTACCTGCGCTCGCGTGGCATCTCCGAGGAGGCGGCGCGACGTCTGGTCGTGCGCGGCTTCTTCTTCGAGATCATTCAGAAGATCGCCGTCCCCGAGGTTCGGGAGCGGCTCGAGGCGGCCATCGAGGCCGAGCTCGCCGCTGTAGGCGTGTAACGGCTCGCCGTTGCCGGCGTCTGACCAACTTTCCCTCCCCGCCAAAGGAATTCGAATTCGATGACCACCCTGGAAATCAAGGACCTGCACGTTCAGGTCGCCAACCCGGATGAATCCGGCGAGCCCATCAAGATCCTCAAGGGCGTGAACCTGACCGTGAAGTCGGGCGAGACCCACGCGATCATGGGCCCCAACGGCTCCGGCAAGTCGACCCTGTCCTACGCGATCGCCGGTCACCCCAAGTACACCGTGACCGCCGGCACCATCACCCTCGACGGTGAAGACGTGCTGGCGATGACGGTGGACGAGCGGGCGCGTGCGGGCCTGTTCCTGGCCATGCAGTACCCGGTCGAGGTTCCGGGCGTCTCGGTCTCGAACTTCCTGCGCACCGCCGCCACCGCCGTCCGCGGCGAGGCGCCCAAGCTGCGCACCTGGGTCAAGGAGCTCAAGACCTCCATGGCCGAGCTCGAGATCGAGCCGACCTTCGTCGAGCGCTCGGTCAACGAGGGCTTCTCCGGTGGTGAGAAGAAGCGCCAGGAGATCCTGCAGCTGGGTCTGCTCAAGCCGAAGATCGCCATCCTCGACGAGACCGACTCCGGTCTGGACGTCGATGCGCTGCGCATCGTGTCGGAGGGCGTGAACAAGTACCGGGAGCGAGAGAACGGCGGCATTCTGCTGATCACCCACTACACCCGCATCCTGCGCTACATCGAGCCCGACTTCGTGCACGTGTTCGTGAACGGCCGCATCGTCGCCCAGGGTGGCAAGGAACTGGCCGACGAACTCGACGCGAACGGCTACGAGCGTTTCACCTCTGCCGCTGTAGGAGCCTAGAAACTATGACCACCACGGTGCGCGATTCCCGGCTCGCCGGGCTGCCCGCTCTGGACGTCGCCCGCATTCGCGCCGACTTCCCGATCCTCAGCCGCACGGTGCGAGACGGTAAACCCCTGGTCTATCTCGACTCGGGCGCCACCTCGCAGCGGCCTACGGCGGTGCTGGATGCGGAACGCGATTTCCTCACCCAGCACAATGCGGCGGTGCACCGTGGTGCTCATCAACTGGCCGAAGAGGCCACGGACGCTTATGAAGACGCGCGTGCGGATATCGCCCGCTTCGTCGGCGTGGACGCTCGCGAAATCGTCTTCACCAAGAACGCGACCGAATCGCTGAACCTGGTGACCTACTCGTTCGCGGACAGCCGGTTCCCGTACCACGTCGGACCCGGTGACGAGATCGTCATCACCGAGCTCGAGCATCACGCGAATCTCGTTCCGTGGCAGGAGCTTGCGCGCCGCACCGGGGCGACGCTGAAGTGGTACGGCATCACCGATGACGGGCGCATCGACCTCGATTCGCTCGAATTGTCCGCTGCCACCAAGGTCGTCGCGTTCACGCATCAGTCGAATGTGACCGGCGCGATCGCCGATGTCACCGAAATGGTGCGCCGGGCAAAGGAAGTCGGCGCGCTGGTCGTGCTCGACGCCTGCCAGTCGGTGCCGCATATGCCGGTGAACTTCCGTGAGCTGGGCGTCGACTTCGCAGCCTTCTCCGGGCACAAGATGCTCGGTCCCTCCGGCGTCGGCGTGCTCTACGGCCGTTACGCGCTGCTCGAGGAGACGCCGCCGTTCATCACCGGTGGCTCGATGATCGAGACGGTGACGATGGAGGCCACCACCTTCGCCGCCCCGCCGCAGCGCTTCGAGGCCGGCGTGCCGATGACCTCGCAGGTGGTCGGACTGGGTGCGGCCGTGCGGTATCTGGAAGCCATCGGCATGGATGCTGTTGCGGCGCACGAGCATTCGCTCGTCAGCGCGACGCTCGAGGGGCTCGCCAAGATCGACGGCGTGCGCATTGTCGGCCCGACGGACAATGTGAACCGCGGCGGCGCAGTATCTTTCGTGGTGGACGGCATTCACGCCCACGATGTGGGCCAGATCCTCGACGACGAGGGCGTCGCCATTCGCGTCGGCCACCACTGCGCCTGGCCGCTCATGCGCCGCCTCGGCGTTCCGGCCACCGCGCGTGCCTCGTTCGCCGTCTACAACACCCTCGACGAGGTCGACGCACTGCTGGCCGCGGTGCGGAAGGCCCAGAGCTTCTTCGGAGTTGCATAGATCATGCGCATGGAGCAGATGTACCAGGAAGTGATCCTGGACCACTACAAGCACCCGCACCACCGGGGGCTCCGCGAGCCGTTCGGTGCGCAGGTGCATCACGTCAACCCGACCTGCGGCGACGAGATCACCCTGCGGGTCCAGGTGGACGACAAGGGTGATGTCGCCGACGTGTCCTACGACGGCCAGGGCTGCTCGATCAGCCAGGCCTCCACGTCGGTGCTCGCCGACCAGGTCATCGGCCTGCCGGTGCAGCAGGCGCTGAAGGTGGTCGACTCGTTCAACGAGATGATCTCCAGCCGCGGCACCCTCGAAGGTGATGAGGACATGATCGGCGACGGCATTGCCTTCGCGGGCGTGTCCAAGTACCCGGCGCGCGTCAAATGCGCGCTGCTGGGCTGGATGGCGTTCAAGGACGCGGTGGTGCAGATTGCCTCCGCCGAGGAGACCAAGCCGGCGATGTCGAACGGGGAGAAGAAGAACGATGAGTGAGACCACTGAATCGCAGACTGCCGTATCTCCGGCGGCCGAGGCCGCCGCGTCGGAGACCGCTGTGGCCGAGAGCGCCGCACCGCAGGTCGAGCTGACCGAGGAAGAGGTCAAATTCCTCGAGGACCTGGAAGAGGCCATGCGTGATGTGGTCGACCCCGAGCTCGGCATCAACGTCGTCGATCTGGGCCTGGTCTACGGCATGACGGTCACCGACGGCATCTGCAAGATGGATATGACGCTGACCTCGCCGGCCTGCCCGCTCACCGACGTGATCGAGGACCAGTCGCGCAATGCCCTGGTCCGCAGCGGCCTGGTCGACGACCTGCAGATCAACTGGGTCTGGATGCCGCCGTGGGGCCCGGACAAGATCACCGACGACGGCCGCGAGCAGCTGCGCGCCCTCGGCTTCACCGTATAGCTCGCCCGCGGAGCCGATGCCCCGCGCCGCATCATTGTCGCCCCTGCCGGAAACAGCAGGGGCGACAGTCGTTTTCGGCCTACAGCGTGCTGCTCGAGCGCGCCGTCAGCCACTCCGGAAACTCGGACGCGATAATGCGCTCATCGTGCACGTCCTCGGCCGCCTCCGAGGCGAGCCAGGCGATCGGCGGCCCCATGATCGACGGATCCAGCAGTCGCGCACGCACTTCGGTAGGGGCGTCCGCAGGCACCATGCCGGTCGCCGTCGCCCCGCCGGGCAGCAGCATATTCACCCGCACCGGAGTCTCGGCCAACTCGGCCGCCATGATCCGCGACAGCGCTTCGATCCCCGCACCGGCCGGCCCGTAGGGCACGAATCCGACCCGGGTCATAGTGGAGGTGCTCATCGAGATATTCACGATCCGCCCCGACCCGGCCGCCAGCATGACCGGCACAAAGGCGCGCGCCACCAGAAACACCCCCGTGAGCTTCGTTTCGATCACGTCGCGGAACCCGTCCGGCGGCACCTCCCAGAACGGCAGCGACTGTTCCAGAAATCTGGGATTCACTGTGCGCATACCGATTCCGGCATTGTTCACAAGCAGATCGATCCCCCCGAACCGCTCGTGCACCGCCCCGACAAGCCGCGCCACCGACTCCTGATCCCGGACATCCGACGCGATCCCGACCGCCCCCGCCCCCAACTCCCGAGCCGCCTCCTCCGCCCGCTCCCGACTCCGGCTGGTCACCACCACCTGCGCCCCACCCCGAACCAGCGCGGCCGCCATAGCCCGCCCGAGCCCGCCGGTAGCGCCCGTGACCACCGCCCGAGTGCCTTCCAGTGACTGCGAATTGCTCATATCTACGACGCTAATCTCTAGAGCATGCTCGAAGTCAAGCCGCAGTCCGCGTCGCCGGCTGCCATCCCCGACGAAGGCCTGAGCATTGCCGAGGCCGCACGCCGCACCGGCATCAGCGCCCACGCCCTGCGCTACTACGAACGTGCGGGCCTGGTCGTCACCGCGGTCGACCGCAGCTCCGGCGGCCAGCGCCGCTACCACCAACTCGATCTGAGTTGGATCACCGTCTGCACTCGATTGCGCGCCACGGGTATGCCCATCAAGACCATCCGCCGCTACGCCGAGCTCGTCGCCGCGGGCCGCGGCAATGAGCTGGAGCGCCTGGCCCTCATGGAGGCCCACCGCGCCCAGGTGGCCGCCAAAATCGCTGAGCTGCAAGACAATCTCGGACTCATCGACCGCAAGATCGATGTCTACCGTGGCCGCGTAGCCGCCGGTGACGCCGACCAGCTGTGGGTGCCGAGGGCCTAGCCGGTCTGTGGCCTCGGGCAGCTGACGAGCGGCCGGTGCCGGGCGGTGGTAGAACTGCTTGGTTCGTGCGCGGCCCGCGCCGAGGAAGGGGTCGCCAGGTGATGCTGTCGATTATCAAGGCGCTCAATGCGACTGTCGCGTTCGCGCTGGAACTGGCGACCCTGGTGGCCGTCGGGTACTGGCCGTTCACCTGGCAGCAGTCCACTGCGGTCCGGGCGTTCGCCGGGTTGGGGCTGGCGGCTGTGATGGCCAGTGTGTGGGGGACATTCGGGTCGCCTGGGAGTTCGCTCAGTGGGGTGGGGCGGATCGTGTTCGAGGTGTGCTGGTTCGGTGTCGGGATTGCCGCGGTCTATGTGATGCGGCGGCGCAGGCTGGCTGCGGCGTTCGCGGTGGTGTTTGTCGTGAATGCCGTATTGGCGAGGGTTTTGCATCAGATCGATTGAGCGGTGGATCGATCCGTCGTGGCCGGTCCGGCTGCTAGGGTTTGCCCGTTCATGCCGGAAGGGGAGCTGTGTCCTACATCGTGAGCCCGTATGCCGTTGACCTGGAAGGGATCCGGTTGGTCGGTTCTTATAGCCAGGAGTTCTCCGATCATGTGGTGCGGTCCTCGCCGCGGCATGTGCTGGATCGGCTGGACGAGGCCGAGGAGCTCGGGCTGACGCCGCGGGATGTGATGCGGCAGCTGTTGCTGGGGGAGGCCATGCACGAGGACTTCGGGCCTACCTACGGGCATGCGCTGGAGGTGCTGTGCCACCACGCCGGCACGCTGCTCAACAATGCGCACTGGGCGGGGATGCGGTTCCGGTACTTCTCGATGGTGGAGGAGGCGCTGGCGGAGCTCGGGGTGGACTTCGATCCGGCGGGGCTGGTGCTCGGCGGAGCGCCGATCGAGCTGCCGCCGATCGATGATTTTCCGAGCATCGGGTTTGTCGAGGGTCACCGGATCGGCGCCATGGCAGACACTTTGGCCGAGGTCGAACTGGAGCGGCTCACCGATGACGCCATTCGCGGATCGGTGGCGGAACTGCGGGATTGGGCGCGCACCTGCCAGGCCGAGGGTCTCGGCCTGGTGTGCTTCTACTACTGAACCGGTCGGGTACTACTGAATCCGGGCGGGCCTCAGGGTCTCTTGGTCCAGAACAGCCGGTCGAGATTCTTGCGGCGATCATCGGCCCAGTCCCAGATGTAATCGGCGATGCGCAGCGGATTGTCGAGCGTGGTGGTGAGCATATGACCCCCCTCGCGATACTCCAGCAGGTAGTCGTCGGTGCCCTGGCGGAAGGTCTGGATGAAGGTGTCCGGATCATCCGGTTCCTGGACGATCAGGAACGGGGTCGGGGCCAAATCCTGCAATTGCGGTATCCACGTGTGCAATTGGCGCTTGGTCAGCACATCGAAGTACCGGGTACCGCCGACATTCACCCGGAACTCGCGCATCTCGGGGCTCTCCAGCGACCGATCCCGCGGATCGTAAAGCGCGAATTCGGTTCCGGCGATGAGCTCTTCGATCCACAGCAGCACCCGCCAGGCCGCATGCTCGGGCACCGACACCCGCACGCACTCGCCCACGGCGGCTAGCGTGATCCGGCCGTTCCACACCGGAATCTCGGTGTTCCAGCGCCATAGCCCGGCCAGAATCGGCCCCAGGCTCACGGCCGGTATGCCATCGCTGGACGCCACATAAGCCTCGACCGCATCGGCCGAAGCGACGGAATCAGCCGGTAGTACGACGAATTCGCAACTCACCCGGACCAACCTAATCTACGAGGCCGACACGATGGGCCGGAGCCGGTCACGCCGGGGTAAGCGCGGGCCGGCACCGTACGATGCCCGGGTGACCGGATACGACGACTACGACGGGTTCGCCCACCTCGACACCTCGACCCTGGCTCCGCGCCAGCAGCAGATTCTGTGCGCCATCCGCGATTGGGTGCAGCAGCACGGGTATTCGCCCAGCACTCGCGAGATCGGTGACGCGGTCGGCTTGAAGTCCGGTTCGTCGGTATCCAAACATTTGAAGGCGCTCGAGGACCGCGGTTTCCTCGCACGCGGTGAATCGGTCACCCGCCCGATGGACGTGCGCCTGTTCCTGCGCGCCGGCGCCCAGCAGCAGCAGAACGGCGATTCGGTCTCGGTGCCGGTGGTCGGCGATATTGCCGCGGGTACGCCGATCCTGGCCGAACAGCACACCGATGATGTGCTCTCGCTGCCCCGGGAATTGGTGGGCCGCGGCACCGTATTCGGACTCCGGGTCCGCGGTGACTCCATGATCGACGCCGCCATCTGCGACGGCGATATCGTGGTGATCCGCCAGGAGGCCGAAGCGCACTCCGGTGAGATCGTCGCCGCCATGATCGACGGCGAGGCCACCGTCAAGGTCTATCGCCGCCGTAACGGTCACGTGTATCTCGAACCGCGCAACCCCGCGTACGACGTCATCGACGGTGACAAGGCCGTGGTCCTGGGCAAAGTTGTTTCGGTAATGCGCCGCGTCTGAATTGGACTTTGGGGTTTGGCTCGACGATGATTCGACCCGTTATATCAATTCATCCCGGGGAGTATCGAATGTCGTTGCTGCGCAAGGCTGGAATCGGCCTCGCCATCACCTCGATGGCCGCGATGGGCGCCGTTGCCGCCGGTCCCGCCAATGCGGTGGGAACCGATGGCGGGTTCACGGCCGCCTCCGGTGATCTCTACGGCGCCCTGGCGCTGTCGCGAAGCACCGGAAATGTCGCTTATGCGGTCAACTATGGCAACTGGGACGGCGCCGACGGCGCCGCCGTCAACAAATGCGGTGGTGGTGACTGCCAGGTCGTGGTCCACTTCGCCAATGCCTGCGGCGCTGTCTCGCAGGGCGCGGACTCCCGCTTCGGCTGGGCGTGGGCCGCCACCAAGGGTGATGCCGAGACCGCCGCGGTGAACGCACTGGGCACCAGCGCCCCCGCGTTCCCGGATACGGGCTCGGGTTCGCCGCGTGCGGCGAAGGTGGTCCTGTCGGCGTGCACCGACAACGCTCACTGAGCACTCGCTACAAACGCTGATCGCACCAGTGCCCACGAGCGCTGATCGCACCAGTGCCCACGAGCGCTGATCGCACCAGTGCGCCGTGCCGGATTCGTCCGGTGCGGCGCACTTTTGTTTGCTCGGCCTCATTCCCCAGCAAACCACCCATCGCGCCGGAGATGATTTCGAGGTGGACGACATCACCTACGAGGACACCCGGTTCGCACTGCACGCGGCGGCGGAACTGCTCATCGCGGGCCCGCAGTACCGGCGGTTCGGCAGTATCAGAATGCGAATCGTGCTGGGTGGTTTCACCGGTATGAAATGGCCGGTATCGGTGACCGGCACCGATCTGGTGTGGCCGCAGGGCCGGATCCGTTTGCACGGCAGCTACAGTGACCTCGCGCTCGCCGCCGGGTTCGAGGCCGCCGGGCCGCCCGAGGGCCTCTACAGCGAGGGCACCGGCATGGATCCGGAAGAGCCCTTCACCGTCGACAATGCGGCCGCGGTTTCCGTACATGATTGGTTCGCGGTGGGGGACACCGCATTACGGCGTCTCGCCACCGAACAGCCGGTCCTGTGGCCCGAGCACTTCGACCTGTCGGTGGCGATCGACGAGGTGAATTACGGTGTCTCGCCGGGAGATTGGCAGAACCCCCAGCCGTATGCCTACGTGGGACCGTGGACGCGCCGCCGTGGTGATTTCTGGAATGCCCCGTTCGGGGCCAAACGCTCCCGGTCCGAGGTCTCCACCGTCGAGAGCCTGCTGGAGTTCTTCCGGGAGGGCCGGGTCCGCGCCGCCGCGGACGCCTAGGGCCGGCCCGAGGATCACCACAGGCCCGCCACAGTGGCCGCGATCAGTAGTCGATGCGGTCGGCCTTGGCCAGCCACGCGTCGAACGGCGCGGTGCGGTTCGGCAGATCCAGCTGCTCGACCCGGGTGGGCCACATCGACTTCGGCTTGGTTTCGAACAGGTCGTAGAAGACGCGGTCGTCGAATCCGGCCACCGCGGCATCGTGCCGATCGGCGGCGTAGACGATCCGGTCGATGCGCGCCCACAGTGCGGAGGACAGGCACATCGGGCAGGGCTCACACGAGGTGATCAGTACGCAGCCCTTGAGCGTGAAGGTGTCCAGCTGTTTGCAGGCGGCCCGCATGGCGCTCACCTCGGCATGCGCCATGGGGTCCAGGGTCGCGGTGACCTGGTTGTGCCCGATCGCGACGACCTCGCCATCCTTGGCGACCAGTGCGCCGAACGGACCGCCGCCCTCCGTCACGCTGGTGGTGGCCAACCTGATCGCCTCGTTCATCCAGGCGCGCTCTAGTTCCTGGACGTTCGTTTCTTGGATGTGCGCGGTCACGGTCACTCCTTTTTCGAAATACGGTGGGGATTACCCGGATGAAGTACATCGCACCCGGGCGGAGTCAGCTAGGGGTGGAAGACATGAAGACCTCCGCAGGCTGAGACCCGCTTTTCGTAGACTTTGCCAAGGGGGCGGCCGGAGTTTTTTCCGCCGCCCGATCCTGTTCGAAGGTGCGCAACAGGTCCGCCGCGACGCTCACCGCGATCGTGGCCGGTTCTTTTCCGGTGATTCCGGTAATGCCGATCGGGGTCTTGATCCGATCGATGGCGGCGGCGCCGAGCCCGCCCTCGCCGGCCAGGCGCTGCCGGAACCGCGCCCATTTGGCGGACGAGCCGATCAATCCGATCGAGCCGAGATCGGTATCGCGCACGGCCGCATCACACAGCGCGGCGTCCTCGGCGTGATCGTGGGTCATGATCAGGACGTGGGTGCCGGGCGGTAGCTCGGCGAGCACCTCCTCCGGGAGCAGCGGCGTGTGGTGGATGTGGATCTGCGCCAGGCCATCCGAGAGCACGCCGAGGCGTTCGTCGGTGAGGACGTCGGGACGGGTATCGATCAGGTGCAGATCGAGATTGTGGCGGGACAGGATTCGGGCCAGCTCCAGCCCGACGTGCCCGACACCGAAGATCGCCACCACGGGGCCCACCGGCAGCGGTTCCAGCAGTACGGTGACCGCTCCGCCGCAGCACTGCACGCCGTGCCGGTTGGTGACCTTGTCATTGAGGGCGAATTCCATCAGTTCCGGCTCTGGATCTCGAGTGCCCATCAGCTCGCGGGCCCGATCGATCGCGACGGCCTCGATATTGCCGCCGCCGATCGAACCCCACGTCTGCGTCTGTCCCACAACGAGTTTGGCGCCGGCCCGGCGCGGCGCGTGGCCGCGCACTGTCGCGACGGTCACCAGCGCGCCGGGCTCCCGGCGGGCCCGCAACTGCCCGACCGCGGCCACCCAGCCCATGTCAGACACGGCTCAAAACGCTTGCGTCGGTGGGAATCCCAGTGCCGTTCCCAGTGTGGCCCTTGCCGTTGCCGTTGGTGTGGCCATTGCTGTGCACGTCGCTGGTCCGGGCTGCTTCGATCGCCCAGTAGACCGCCTCAGGAGTCGCCGGGCAGCCCAGATCCACACTGGTTCCGGCGGGCCCGAAGGCCGCGGCGGCCTGTCGCAATGCTTCACGTACTGAGAACGCCAGCATGAGCGGCGGTTCGCCCACCGCCTTGGAGCCGTAGACCGCGCCCTCCTCGGTGGCGTTCTGCATCAGCGTGACATTGAATTCCTCGGGCATTTCCGAGAAGCTCGGCAGCTTGTAGGTGCTGGCCGCCTGGGTGAGGAACCGGCCGCGATTGGGTCCGTCGCTGGTGTCCCACCGCAGGTCTTCCAGTGTCAGCCAGCCCGCGCCCTGCACGAATCCGCCTTCGACCTGACCGATGTCGATCAGCGGCGAGAGGCTGTCGCCGACGTCGTGCACGATATCGACACGACGGATGCGGTAGGCCCCGGTGAAGCCGTCCACCTCGACCTCGGTGGCGGCGGCGCCGTAGGAGAAGTACTTGAACGGCGAGCCCTGGAAGACCTTCGCGTCCCAGTGCAGACCCTCGGTGCGGTAGTAACCGGAGGCCGAGAGCTGCACCCGCTGCATATACGCGGTGCGGACCAGGGTGTCCCAGTCCAGTTCCTTGTCACTGCCGAGGACACGAGCGACACCTTCGACAATGCGGACATCGGAGGCGTTTGTGCCCAGCTGGGTCGCGGCGACCTGAACGAGCCGATCGCGCAACTGCTCGCAAGCATTCTTGATCGCGCCGCCATTGAGGTCAGCTCCAGAACTGGCCGCGGTGGCAGAGGTGTTGGGCACCTTGTCCGTTCGCGTCGGAGCCAGGCGCACCTTGTGCAGCGGAATGCCGAGCGTGGTCGCGGCGACCTGCATCATCTTGGTGTGCAGGCCCTGTCCCATCTCGGTGCCGCCGTGATTGATCAGGACCGAGCCGTCCTTGTAGATCAGCACCAGTGAGCCGCCCTGGTTGAAGGCGGTCAGGTTGAACGAGATGCCGAACTTGATATTGGTGATCGCCAAGGCACGCTTGGTATTCGGATGCGCGGCATTGAAGGCAGCGATCTCGCGCTGCCGCTCGGTCCAGTCGGCGCCGTCCTGCACCTCGTGCCAGATCTTGCCGATCCGATCGGTCTGGCCGACCGGCTGACCGTACGGCGTGGACTGACCGGGCTGGTAGAAGTTCCGCTCCCGCAGATCAGCCGGATCCAGACCCAGCAGCGGTGCGCACCGGCCCAGGATGTCCTCCATGACCAGCATGCCCTGCGGACCGCCGAAGCCGCGGAAAGCGGTGTTGGACACCGTATTCGACTGTGCGATACGACCGGCGACGCGTGCGTGGGGAATCCAGTACGTGTTGTCGATATGGCACAGCGCGCGGGCCAGCACCGGTTCGGACAGGTCCAGGCTCCAGCCGCCGTCGGCGGTCAGCGTGGCGTCCAGGGCCTGGATGCGGCCGTCGGCATCGAACCCGATCTTCCAGGTGGAGTGGAAGCCGTGCCGCTTACCGGACATGGTCAGATCCTGAGTCCGGTTGAGCCGCAATCGAACCGGCCGGCCGGTGAGCTTGGCCCCGAGCGCCGCGATGGCCGCGAACCCGTGCGGCTGCATCTCCTTACCGCCGAAGCCGCCGCCCATGCGCAGGCACTGCACGGTCACCTCGTGGCTGTGCAGACCGAGCACGTGCGCGACGATTTCCTGGGTTTCGGACGGGTGCTGGGTGCTGCTCTGGATGAACATCTGGCCGCCCTCGTCGACCTGGGCCAGCGCGCAGTGCGTCTCCAGATAGAAGTGCTCCTGGCCCTTGAACTCGAATTCGCCGCTGAAGACGTGCGCCGAATCGGCGAAGCCCTCGTCGATATCGCCGCGAATCATCAGGGGCCGCGCGCCGTGAAAACTGTCGGCCTCGATCGCTTCCCGCACCGAGACGATCGCGGGCAGTTCCTCGAGTTCCACCACGACCGCCGCCGCGCCCAGCCGGGCCGCTTCCAGCGTGTCGCCCAGCACCCAGGCCACCGCGTGGCCGTGGAACATGACCTCGGTCGGGAACAGCGGCTCATCGTGCTTCATACCGGCGTCGTTCACGCCGGGCACATCATCGATGGTCAGCACCCGCACCACACCGGGCACGGCGAGCGCGGCCTCGGTGCGCAGGGCGGTGATCCGCCCGTGCGCCTTCATGACCTGCACCGGGAAGGCGTGCAGCACATCCTTGGTGCGGAACACCAGATCGTCGGTGTAAAGCGCGCTGCCCGTGACGTGCAGTGATGCGCTTTCATGCGGCATCGGCACGCCGACTACGGGCTTCTCGGGGCGTTCGGACAGGTTACTCATGACAGCACCGCCTCGGTGGTTTGCGCGTACAGCTTTTCCAGACTCCGGCCGAGCATTGCGGAGCGGTACGCGGCGCTGGCGCGGTGATCGCTCATCGGCGTGCCTTCGGACTTCAGGATCAGAGCGGCCGCCGCGACGGTCTCCGCCGACCACGGCCGGCCGATGAGCGCGGCCTCGGTGTCACGGGCGCGGATCGGGGTGGCGGCCACACCGCCCAGGCCGATGCGCACCGAGCGGACGATGCCGTCCTCGATATCCAGTGCGAAAGCGACTGCCACACTGGAGATATCGTCGAAGCGGCGCTTGGCGATCTTGTGGAAGACCGTCACCGGAGCCAGCGGCAGCGGGATGCGCACCGCGCGGATCAGTTCATCGGCCCGGCGCACGCTCTGCCGGTAGCCGGTGAAGTAGTCGGCCAACTCGATCTCCCGCTCTCCGTCCGCGGAGGCGAGCACCACCGACGCACCGAGGGCGAGCAGCGCGGGCGGGCTGTCACCGATGGGGGAGCCGGTACCCAGATTGCCGCCGAAGGTGGCGTTATTGCGAATGAGCCGGGAGGCGAACTGCGGGAACAACTGTGCCAGCAGCGGCACGGTGCCGTCGAGGCGTCGTTCGATCTCGGTGAGCGGTACGGCGGCGCCGATGTCGATGTGATCGGATTCGACGCGCAGCTCCCGCAATTCCGGGAGTCGATCGATCGCGATCACGTAATCCGCGCGCCGGGCACGGATATTCACTTCCACGCCCCAGTCGGTGGAGCCGGCGACGAGCACCGCATCGGGGCGCTCACGCAGAAGCTGTACCGCTTCGGCCAGGGTCTCCGGACGGCGGAAGGTGCGATCGTCCAGGGTGTACTCGGTGGCCACCGGTGCGGGTGCGGGCTGCGCCCGGCGCTGCGCGAGCGGATCGTCGGCGCTCGGTTCGGCGAGGGCGAACGCCGCATCGCGGATCGGCCGGTAACCGGTGCAGCGGCACAGGTTTCCGCTCAGCGAGTGCAGGTCGAAGCCATTGGGGCCGTGTTCGTGGTCGGCCTCATGGCCGTGGGTATCAGCCTCGGCCGCCGAGGCGCAGCGGCCGGGGCGGTAGTACTCGGAGGCCATACTGCAGACGAATCCCGGTGTGCAGTAACCGCATTGCGAGCCACCGCGAATAGCCATCTCCCGCTGCACCGGGTGCAGTTCGGTCGGTACCCCCGTGGCATCGAGCGTGCCGAGTCCTTCGGCGGTGACGATCTCCTGGCCGTCGAGGGAGGCGACGGGGACCAGACAGGCATTGACCGCCACCCAGTCGGTGGGCTGATTGACGCCCGGGCGAGCCACCATGATCGAACAGGCGCCGCATTCACCCTCGGCGCAGCCCTCTTTGCTCCCGGTGAAACCACGGTCGCGAAGAAAATCCAGGACCGTTGTGTGGGGAGCCGCCGGGGAAATCGGGGTGACCTCCCCATTGACCGTGATTCGCGCCGCTACCATGGCACATCCTCATTTCGGTGCGCGGTCGATCTGATAATCCTAGTCGCCATTTCAGTAGCTTTCTATTTCGTCGGCGCGGCCCGGAGAACCCGAGCGCAAATCAGCACGTAAAGAGGTGCGCAGGCGGTGACAGAGATCGGAATGTGCCGGGGCCGCAATCGGGCACACCGGGAAGGGGCTGCTCAGCAGCCGTGCGCTACCCGGCCCGGAATCCAGGCGGTGCGGTGAGCGAGGCGACGCAGGTCGGAGAGGCTCGGCATACGACTTCGTCTCCTTCCGGCAGCTCACGAGTCGTTTCACTCGAAACTACGTCGGTGCGGGACCATCGGTCAAGCTGACGTGCGGGTACCGCCGACGCTTTGTAGGAATGTGCGACAAACCGAGCTCCGACGTCCAAATGCATTGGTTTATCGCACAAATGGATATGGCGGCAGTGTTTCTCACGGTAAACGCGCCGTTGCGATACTGCGATACAACGGGCTCAGCGCAGATGTGATGTGTCGTTCAGCAATCGCAGTGCAGGGTTCCCCGCACTGTAATACGCGACCTCCGAGACCGAGGCTGCCGCCAGCTCCATCCGGAACAGTGAATCGTGCGGTGCGCCCAGCGCCAGCCGGATCCGCGTCCGCAGGGGTGCGATGTGCGAGACGATCAGCACCGTGCGCCCGGCGTGCTGCGTCAGCGGCTTGTCCCGCGAGAGTATGACACGGCGTGTCACGACCTCGAACGATTCGCCCGTGCCGCCCGGCACTGCCGTCGGGGACTGCCGTCGGGGACTTTCGCCATGCCGCGAGCTCGTCCGGGCAGCGCTCGCGGACCTCGGCGAAGGTGAGGCCTTCCCAATTGCCGAAATCCGCCTCGCGCAGCCCCTCCTCGACCTGGACTTCCAGGCCGAGTCGCCGCGCTGCCGCCTCGGCGGTCTGGCGGCACCGGCGCAGCGGCGAGGACACCACTGCCTGCACGGTGCCGTGGGTCGCGAGCCTCTGTGCGACGTCCGCGGCTTGCCGTCGCCCGGTCTCGGACAGAGCAGGGTCGGAGCCGCCGCCCGAGAGCCGTTTGCCGGGCGTCAGGGCGGTCTCGCCGTGCCGCAGCAGCACAAGTGTCGTGGGCGAGCCCGGATCGAGTCCGAGCGTCATACGGCGGGGGCGGCCTTCGTGACGAGGTGATTGCCGAGCACGAGGTAATCGATCTCCGTGCCGAGGAAGCAGTTCAGCGCATCGGCCGGGGTGCAGACGATCGGCTCGCCCGCCACATTGAACGAGGTATTGATCAGGCACGGGACGTCGGTCAGTGCGGTGAACCGGCGCAAGAGTTCCGCCAGTCGCGGGGTGTCGCGATCGGTGATCGTCTGCACCCGGGAGGTGCCGTCCACATGGATCGCACCCGGGATCACGTCGTGGAATTCCGGTCGCACCGGGAAGTCGAAAGTCATGTACGGCGAACGGGTTTTGCGGCCCATCTCGAAGACCTTCGACGCGTCCGCCTCCAGCACCAGGGGCGCGAACGGGCGGAACGGTTCCCGGTGTTTGACCCTGGTATTGATGACGTCCTTGATATCGGGGAACGTCGGATTCACCAGGATGCTGCGGTGTCCCAATGCCCTGGGGCCGTGTTCGGTCCGGCCCTCGAACCAGCCGATGACCACCATTTCGGTCAGCAGTTTCGACACCTGATCGACGATCTCGGCATCGGTGAGCCTGGTCCAGCCCACGCGATCGCCGAACTCCCGCAGGATCTGCTCGATCGTCGCTTCGTCGAATTCCGGTCCGAGATAAGGAGTTACGTGTGGTGCGAGCTTCGCCTCGGCGGCGTCGTGATCGAGCCAGGCGCGGACCGCTGCGCCGATGACGATGCCGGTATCGCCGGCGCCGAAACTCACATCAATATCGTCGAATCTCGAACCCTCGAACAGCGGAGTGTTATTGAGGCAGTTCAGCGCAACGCCGCCCTCGAACAACAGGTGGTTCAGATCCGACTTGGCTTCCAGCGCTCGGAGCTGGTGGTTCGTGACGACGGCCAGCATCTCCTGCGCCGCCGCGGCCACCCGGGACTTGTACTCGACGGTGTCCTGCGCGGGACCGAAGTACTCCTCGAAGAGCGGCTCGAGGCTGCGCGGATTGTCCGTCTGAAGGGGTCTGTCGAAGGTGTAGCGCCCGTCCTCGCGCAAGTGGACGAAGTGCTCGACGAACGGGTTCGGCGACGGGGGCTCGGCGTATCCGGACAGGCCCATCACCTTGTACTCGTCGTTATCGGGCACGAAGCCCAGGAATCGTGTGATCGCTCCGAACAGCAGGCCGATCGAGAATTCCGCGCCGATGGTGGACTCGTCGAAGACGCGGATGCGGCCATCGCGAATCTCGCCCATCAGCGCTGAAAATACCTCTGCGCGACCATCACTGATGAGGAACGCGCTGTCCTTCATACCCGACAGGTAGTAGCCGGTCATCGCGTGCGCGAGGTGGTGTGGAACGAACTTCACCTTGTCCGGATCGGGGGTGAAGCCGGTGCGGGCGGCGAAGTCGGCCAGGATCGCCTCGTGGCTGACGACCTCGGTGAACAGCGTGCCGATACTGGCCAGCAGAGCCATTTTCGCCGAGGCCGGCATCGGCGCGGCGGTGATGTCCTGCACCATCCGGTCCAGAACTTCGGCCGAGAAATTCCAGGGGATGGCAATCAGGTCGATATCGGAGAATCGCAGTCCTGCCTGGTCGAGACACCATGTCACCGAGTTGATCGGAAAGGCGGTGGTCTTCTTCTCGCGGTTGAGCCGTTCCTCCTCCACGGCGGCGACCAACTGGCCGTCCACCAGCAGTGCGGCACCGGCGTCATGGCCGAGGAGGTAGTGCCGATCGGTGCCGACCGCACCGAAATGCTCGGCGAAGACCTCCGAGACACGGGTGAAACCGTTGCAGCCCAAAACAATCATGGCAATTTCCTTTCCTGCTACACGGCTTCGACAGGGCAGCGATCGGTGGCCAGTTCTGCGGTGTCGATCCAGGTTCGCTTGTCGGCCAGGAGATCTCGGACGATCTCACCGGCCGCGGGTGCTTGGCACAGGCCCTGGCCGGAGAATCCTGCCGCGTAGAGGAAGGGGCGGGCGGGATCTCGGCCGATGAATGCTGACCCGTCCGGGCTGCCGTCGAAATCTCCACTCCAGCCGCGCTCGATCCGGGCGCCGGCGAGAGCGGGGTAGGTGGTGCCGACAGGCATGGAAGACATGAAAACGCCGGTGGGCCGGGACCGGCATTTCGTAGACTCCTACGAGAGCTCGTTATGGCAGCGAAGGCCGATTTCGCCTGTGCCGCAAGATCAGTGCGTCGGTAGCCGATCGGTGGAGCCCTCGGCAAGTGCTGTTTCCACATGCGATATGCCCGCCCGGACCACATCGCCGTAGGCGTCCTCGCTCAGTGCGTCGAGTCGTGCGCGCGCCGCGTCCAAATGCCGGTGCGCAGTATCGAATGCGCCCAGACGGCGATAATTGTCGGCGAGGTTGAGGTGTAGTGACGGGTAGAAGCCGCGGACGGTGAGCGAGGCGTCCAGCCTTTGTGTGCGCTCGTCGGTGAGCGCCTCGGCGGCATCCAATGCGCGAACATCCCACGTGAGCGCGTCGGCCGCATGATCGTGCAGGTCGGCCATGTAGTGCCCCAGGATGCAGCGATGCAACGGATCGCCATCGGCGCCGATCGAATTCCACAGCGCGGCAAGGGTTTCCCGGGCATGCTCGGTATTCCCTTGCCTCCCAAGGGTTACGGCGTCATTGATGGCGGTCATAGTGGCATCGGTCATGCGGCCACCCTAGGCAGAGGGTGCGACAGATCCGCCGCCACAGGTTTTCCCCAATCTCCTGCCCATGGACCCCGGCCGTGAGTGACCGGGGTCGTTTCACTTTTCCGTGCGATAACAGGGGCCGGATTAACGGACGAATCGTGCGCGATCGTGATCGTATGGAGTGATCTCGAGTCAGAACTGCGTCGCGATGGCGCCGCAGTGGGACGAAAGGACGCCGTATGTCGATCGCGGAGTTGCGCAGCCAGATCCTGCGTCGCAAACCCCTGGGCGAGATCGAGGACGATACGCCCGCCGATCAGCGGCTGGCCAAACACCTGGGTCTGTGGCAGCTGACCGCGATCGGTGTCGGCGGGATCATCGGGGCGGGGATCTTCTCGCTGGCCGGATCGGTGGCGAACAAGACAGCCGGTCCCGCGGTGCTGATCTCGTTCCTCATCGCCGGACTGGCCAGTGCGTGCGCGGCGCTGTGCTATGCGGAGTTCGCGGGCATGGTGCCCAAGGCGGGGTCGGCCTACACGTATGGCTATGTGGCACTGGGGGAGTTGGGCGGCTGGTTCATCGGGTGGGATCTGCTGCTGGAGTACACGGCGGTGTCGGCGGTGGTCGCCATCGGCGTCTCCGGGTACTTCAATTTCCTGCTCGATCAGATGGGACTTACGTTGCCGCACTGGATGCTCGGTGCGTCGGGGACCGGTGACGGGCATGTGGTGGATGTCTTCGCGGTGGTGTTCTGTCTGGGCACGGCGTGGGTGCTCACGCGCGGCATCAAGAGCGTCGGGCGATTCGAAACCTTCTTCGTGGGAGTCAAAGTCGCGGTTGTGCTGCTGATCATCGGACTCGGTGTATTCCATATCAACAGCGCCAATTACACGCCCTACTTCCCCTACGGTCATGCCGCGGTGTGGACGGGCGCGGCGACGGTATTCTTCGCCGTCTTCGGCTACGACGCCATGAGCACCGCCGCCGAGGAATCCACCGAGGCGAAAAAGCAACTGCCCAAGGCGATTCTGTATTCACTGGCCATCGCCATGGTGCTCTACGTGCTGGCGACGCTGGTTCTGACCGGCATGCAGAAGTACACCGAGATCAATCCGACCAGCGGCTTCTCCAGCGCCTTCAAATCCGTTGGCCTGCCGGGTATTGCGAATGTGATCGCCGTCGGCGCCATTATCGGTATCGCCACCGTGGTGCTTGCCTTCATGCTGGCGACCACCCGCGTCTGGTACGCCATGAGCCGCGACGGCCTGCTGCCCGCCTGGTTCGCCAAGACGCACCCCACCCGGCGCGTGCCTACTCGCGTGACCTGGATCGTGGGCGTCGGGTCGGCGATCCTGGCGGGTCTGCTGCCGATCAATACCGTTGCGGAGCTGACCAATATCGGCATTCTGATGGCCTTCATCGTGGTCAGCATCGCGGTGATGGTGCTGCGCTACACCCGTCCCGAGGAGCCGCGCGAATTCCGGCTGCCGCTCATGCCGGTGGTGCCGGTCGTCGGGATCGGGTTCTCGATCTATCTGATCTGGTCGCTGCCGTGGGAGACCTGGGTGCGGTTCGTGGTGTGGCTGCTGGTCGGCCTGATCGTGTACTTCGGCTATTCGCGCAAGCACTCCAAGCTCGAGCAGTCCGCCGTGCAGGCCGAATGATCAGCGGTTGATCCGCGCCCGGCCGCCCTCACCGGCGATGCGGCCCTTGCGGATCAGCTCGCGCTTGGTGCCGGGCATGAGCGTGACCTGGTCGCTCTCGGTCTCGGCCGGATCGTCCTCGGCGTTCGGGGTCGGATTCGGTCGCACGAACAGCGTGACGGTGGTGCCCTCGGCGAAACCGTTGCGCTTCATCAGCGAGGCCGAGGCGGTGTTGTGGATCTCCACATCGGTGACGATCCGGCGCGCACCGCGTTCGAACAGGGTGTCGCAGCAGGCGGACATGAGTCGCCCGGCGATACCGCGGCCCTGCATATCGGGCGCGACCGCGATCCACTCCAGATAGGCCCAGTCGTCGCGCAGCTCGAACTCCATCGAACCGAGTACGAATCCCACCACCCGATCGGAGTCCACCGCGACCCAGCAGGAGCGGCCGGCGCTGTCGAGATGCTCGGCCACCGAGGTGAGCGACCAGGACGTATAGGGTTTGGTGGAGGTGTCGAACACCTCGTAGCCGAGATCTAGTACCTGTCGTAGATGTCCGAGTCCCATGGGGACAATGGCTATGGCCGGTTCCATACCCGACAGTTTGCCAGGTAGACGCTGTCGCGACGCGTTGCGGCCCGGACCGGGTCCTAGGCGCCTTTGCGAGCCTGCTTGGCCGGAGCCTTCTTCGCCGCCTTCTTGGCAGTCTTCTTCGCCGGTGCGGCCGCCTTCGCCGCTTTGGGTGCATCCCCGCTCTTGGCGGTGCCCCGTCCGGACGCTTCCAGACTCCGCTGCAGCGCCGCGACCAGGTCCACGACCTCGGCGTCCATCTCGGGCGCAGCCGCTTCCGGCGCGCGCGTGACCTTACTGCTACCGCTGGCAATGGCCTCGTCGAGCAGCTTCTTCAGCTCGATCTGGTATTCGTCCACGTAGAGGCCCGGATCGAAATCATCCGACAGCGTGTCGACCAGCGTCTCGGCCATCTGCAGCTCCTGCGGCCGCGGATCCGCCACCCCGTCGAGCTTGTCGAAGGCCACCGACCGCACCTCATCGGGCCACAGCATGGCCTGCAGGACGAGCACGCCGTCGCGGACTCGCAGCGCCCCCAGCCGGGTCTTCTGGCGCAGCGTGAAGTGCACCAGCGCGATCCGATCGGTCTGTTCGAGCGTTTTCGCCAGCAGCACATAGGCTTTCGGCGTACTCGAATCGGGTTCCAGGAAATAACTCTTATCGAAGAAGATCGGATCGATCTGCTCGGCGGGCACGAATTGCAACACCGGTATTTCATGCTTTTCCGCCGCGGGCAGCTTCGCGAAATCCTCATCGGTGAGAATCACCCGATCACCGTCCGGTGATTCGTACGCCTTATCGATATCCGCGAACTGCACCGGCTGCCCGTCCACCGTGCACACCCGCTCGTACCGAATCCGCCCGCCATCAGCGGCATGCACCTGATGGAACTTGATGTCATGGTCCTCCGTGGCCGTATAGACCTTCACGGGGACATTGACCAACCCGAACGCGATGGAGCCCTTCCAAATGGACCGCATGGTCCGATCGTACTTCGGACCGGAATTCCGGGCGGTTAACGCATGGCCGATCTGGGGTTTCGGGTGGCCGCTGCACCGGGTCGGCGCCCTCGCACGCGACCGGTCGCGATGAGTTCGGGGGTCGCCGTCGGTAGGTACCTGTAACCGAATCAGAAGGGTGCGCGCCATGCGAACAGTGATCGAATATGTCCTGGCCTCGGCGGATGGGGTCATCGAAGACCCCGTCGGAATGGGAGTGGCCGAGTATCAGGACGACGCGTATCTACGGGACGGTCTGGGCCTGCTGGCGGCCTGCGATGCGATCCTGTTCGGGCGCGCCACCTACGAGGCGTTCGCGCAGTTGTACGACGGACGCGCGGACCACAAGCCGATGTGGGCCGGCCGGCTCACGACGATCCCGAAATACGTGTTCAGTTCGACGCTGGCGAGGGCCGACTGGAACAACACGGTCATCGTTCGAGGCGAAGCCGTGGCCGAGGTGGCCCGTCTCAAACAACAAGACGGCGGCAGCCTCCTGGTTCTCGGCCACGGCCGGTTCGGGGAGAGCCTGCTGCGGGAGGGGCTGATCGACGTCATCGACCTCACCGTCTTCCCCTTCATCGCCGGTGCGGGCAAGCAGTTCTTCCGGCAAGGGCAGGGCGCCAAGATGACCCTCGCAAGCGTCAAGACCTTCTCGCAGATCGTCAAGTTGACCTACGAGCTTCCGCCTCTCGAAGAGAATCACCTTGCGGCGCAACGGATAGGGGGATTGAGTCAGCGCTGAGCGATCGGTGCAGGCAACGAAGACTCGCGTGCGTTGTAGCCGTCGTGGCTGCGAAACTGATGCCACTGGAGTCGAATTCGATACAGTCTGGCTTTGACAGACGTCGATCGGCACGGTGCTATCCGAGATTTCGGCGGTCTGGCCGGTCGCGCTCCGCGGTTGATCGTGCGCCCCGGTTCTGTTGCCGAGGTCGCTGCGGTTGTTCGGGATGCCGCGACCAAGTCCACCGAGGTGGTCGCGCGCGGTTGTGGGCATTCCTCGCGGGGTGAGTCGTTGACCGATGGTGTCGCAGTGGACATGCGCGGCATGGCGACAGTGCATGAGCGATCCAGCCGTCGCCGATCAGCTTGCGTCCAGCACGCTCGCCGGGACGCCGTAGGGCAGAAATCGGACGCGGCGGCGATCGTCGGTATTGTCGCGGTGCGCGCGCAAGGCCTCGAGTTCGTTCGGGAAAACCTGGTCGACGCGGGCCTCGCCGTCGTCGCCGATGGTGAAGATCGCCCACACTCCGCTGCCGGTCTCGCCGGTGGTCGCGCCCTCCGGTTTCGGCGGGCGGGTGCGTTCGGGCTGTACGAACTGACCGAGCAGCGACGCCAGGGGATTGCTGCCCGCCCGATCGATGTACTCCCCGGCCTTTCCGATCAGGTCTCGAATATCGATCCCCGCCTCTCGCAGCGCACGTTCGAAATCTTCCGGATCGATCCCGAAAGGCCCATTGGTTGCCATCGCATCTGCTCCTGAAGAAGATTTCGAGCGCTACGCACCCAGTCTCCTCGCGCAATCCCGACTCCGCCACGTCGGCCGAGGACACGGCAGCCGGGTTACGGCCGAGCAAACCGCCATCCGAGCTGAGGTCGTAGGGTGGGGTGGTATGACGCTCGAGGAGGTTGCGGCAGAGCTCTATGGGGTGCCACCCGCGGAGTTCGTGGCGGTGCGCACCGAGCGGGCGCGGCAGGCGCGCGACGACGGGGACCGGGTGCTGGCGGCCGCGATCGGTAAGTTGCGGCGGCCGACCGTGCCGGCCTGGACGGTGAATCTGCTGGTCCGGGCCGCACCCGAAGATATTCGTGCCCTGCTCGACCTCGGCGATGCACTGCGCGAGGCCCAGCGCCGGTTGTCGGGCGAGCAGCTGCGCACGCTCACCACCCAGCGGCAGCAGCTGCTCAGCACTCTCACGCGGAAGGCCGCGGATCTGGCCGCCGTGCACGGCCCGCGCCCCGGCGAAGCGGTGCTCCGGGACGTCGGCAGCACCCTGCAGGCAGCCCTCGCCGATCCGGAGGTCGCCGACCACGTTCGAACCGGGACCCTCACTGCCGCAGCCAGTTACGACGGCTTCGGCCCCGCCGGCCTGGTCGCTGTCCCCGCTGCCCAGCCCAGCGCGCCAGGCGGCACCGATTCGGAAAAGCCTGAAACACACCGCAATCGGCAGTCCACAGCCGATTCTCGCCGAACCGGCAACTACCCGCGCGCCGCCAAGCCCGCCCGCGACCCGCACGCCGAGGCGCGCCGCGAACTCGAGCAAACCCTCGCCGATCTCGAATCCGCCAGCACCGCTCTGACTTCCGCCCAATCGGACCACGATACCGCCACCGCCGACCTGACCGACCGCGAATCCCGCATCACCGCCCTGCGCGCCGAACTGGCCCACGCCGAGGACCAACGCCGCTTCACGGCCGCGACCGAACGCGCCACCCGCGAAGCCCTACGCCGCGCCCGCCAACACCTGGAGGGTCTGGAGCGTCGCGCGGAGCGAATCAGAAACCAGTTGCCCTCCAACTGACGGCGAATCGGAGTGACCCGCCGAAGGCCCGATACCCTTCGGGCACAGGGCTTTCGACGTCGGCTCGGGTCAGGGCAGCGAAATTCACTCGCTGAAGAGCCAGAATCCGTGCTCCTGCGGCGTATTGGGTCGCGGCGGAGTACGGGCTCTGAATTGATCAGTTGCCCGTTCGGTCCTTCGGGCCGGGGCCCTCGCCTCCAGGGCCTGCATTGCCACCACCGGCGCCCCCTGGACCGTCGCCGTCGCCGCCCGGACCCCCGCCTGTTCCGTCGGGCCCGCTCGCCGTGCCCTCGGTTATCGCGGTGACGGTGGCGGTGCCGTCGGTCTTGGTGGCGTGGATGCTCACCGTGTCACCCGTGTGCAGTGCGGACGCGCCTTTGGTAGCGGCCGTGATGGTGTAGCTCTGGGCGTACTTGTCGCTGCTCTCGGCGGTGATGGAGGTCGTGGACACCGCGGTCACGGTGCCGGTTTGAGTGAGCTCGGTGGTGTAGCCGCCGTTGCCGTCGGAGACGACGAACTCTCCGTGCAGCGGAGGACCGGTCATGGTGTCGCCACCGGGGCCACCGGTCGTCTCGGTTCCGCCCGGCCCGCCCGGTCTGTGGGCGCCGGCGGTGTTCGCGGCGGAAGCCGCGTAGACGATGCCGCCGCCGGCGGCGGCGAGTACTGCGGCGATACCTACCGCGGTGACCGTCTTCTTGACAGTCCAGGTGGACGCCGGTGCGGATTGAGTGGCGCCCCAAGGAGTTTCGGGAGTGGGAGGGGCCGGTGTGGGGTTGGTCATGGTTCGACCCTGGTCGCCGGACATGGGTGTGCGCTGTGCGCGAGGTCTGCATCCGTTAAGTCCGTGTGTTCACAGCTGGCACATAGACACGGCACAGCAACCACCAATCGTCCGCGTTCATGGTGAGACAATGTCCGTGATGACCACTGGAAACAGCCCGGCCGAACGAGTTGTCATGCACCGAGCCGACGGCAGCGCTATCACCGTGCTCGTGGTGGATGACGAGCCGGTACTGGCCGAGATGGTGTCGATGGCGCTGCGGTACGAGGGCTGGGAGGTGACGACCGCGGGCGATGGGCGTACGGCCGTCGCGAAGGCGCGGCAGACCCGCCCGGATGTGGTCGTGCTCGATGTGATGCTGCCGGATATGACCGGACTCGAGGTGCTCGGCAAATTGCGCGCGCAGTTCCCGCATCTGCCGGTACTGCTACTGACCGCGAAGGACTCGGTCGAGGATCGCATCGCCGGGCTGACCGCGGGCGGCGACGACTACGTCACCAAACCCTTCAGCATCGAGGAGGTGGTGTTGCGGCTGCGCGCGCTGCTGCGCCGCACCGGCGTCACCACCGCGGACAGTGGCGCCCAGATCGTGGTCGGTGACCTGGTTCTGGACGAGGACAGCCACGAGGTCACCCGGGCGGGTACGCCGATCACGTTGACCTCCACCGAATTCGAGCTGCTGCGCTTCTTCATGCGCAACCCCAGGCGGGTGCTGAGCAAGGCGCAGATCCTGGATCGGGTGTGGAGCTACGACTTCGGCGGTCGATCCAACATTGTCGAGCTGTACATCTCCTACCTGCGCAAGAAGATCGACAGCGGGCACGAGCCGATGATCCACACCCTGCGCGGTTCCGGATATGTCCTCAAACCCGCAGGCTGAGGCGCCGGGCCGCGGGCGGTCACCGCGCCGCTGGTCACTGCGCGCCCGGCTCCTGGTCGGACAGGTGCTGCTGCTGGTGATCGTGGTCGTCGGGACCGGCGCCGCGACCGAGTTTGCGCTGCAACAGTTTCTGGTGCATCAACTCGATACCGAGCTGATCGGCGTGCAGAAGCGCTCACTCGGTGACGCCGGCGGCGGCCCCAGCCTCGGACCCCGGCCGAGTGCGCCGTCGGGTCCGCCGCCTCCGCCGTCCGGGCCGGGACCGAGCTTCCTGGATCGCGGCGGCATTCAACCCGGTGCCGTGGGAGCCATCCTCGATGGCGGGAAGATCACCACAGCGGGCAAGATCGGCGCCGACGGCACGCAGACGGCACTGTCGGACACAGCGCAGCAGCAGCTTGCGTCGGTGCCGGCCTCGGGTGGACCGGTCACCGTCGATCTCGCCGGTCAGGGCCGGTATCGGCTGGTCGCGGATCAGACCTGGGACGGTGGCACGGTCGTCACCGGCTTACCTTCGGCGTCCGTGGACGCGATCCTCATGCGGGTATTGCTGATCCTGCTGATTGTCACGGTGGTCGTGCTGATCGTCGCGATCACGGTGGGCATCTGGCTCATCCGCCACGCGCTCGCCCCGTTGGATCGGGTTGCGGCGACCGCGTCCCGGGTCGCCGATCTGCAACTCGATCGCGGCGAAGTCGCTCTGCCCGTTCGGGTTCCGGCCGAGGATGCCGATCCCCGCACCGAGGTCGGCCAGCTCGGTTCGGCCCTCAACCGAATGCTCGATCACATCACCGACGCGCTCTCGGCACGCCATGACAGCGAAACCCGCGTCCGGCAATTCCTCGCCGACGCCAGCCATGAACTGCGCACCCCGCTGGCCGCTATTCGCGGCTATGCCGAACTGGCGCAACGCAAACGGGCGGAGGTGCCCGATGACGTGGCGAATGCGATGAGCCGGGTGGAATCGGAATCCCGGCGGATGACCGCGCTCGTGGAGGACATGCTTTTGCTGGCGCGGCTGGATTCGGGCCGTGGGCTCGAGCACGAGCCGGTGGATCTGACCCAGCTCACCGTCGACGCGGTCAGCGATGCGCATATCGCCGGCCGCGATCACCGGTGGGACCTAAAGCTGCCCGATGAGCCGGTGGTGATCACCGGTGACGCGGCCCGTCTGCATCAGGTGCTGGCCAACCTGCTCACCAATGCCCGCACCCACACCGGCCCGGGCACCACGGTGACCACCGCACTGGACTTCGGCGGCGAAGGGGGAGCGGTGTGGCGGGTCACCGACGACGGCCCCGGCATCCCGGAAGCTTTGCAGCCGGAGGTATTCGAGCGTTTCGCGCGCGGCGATTCCTCGCGTTCGCGGCGTGCGGGCAGCACCGGCCTGGGGCTGGCGATCGTTGCGGCTGTGGTCAAAGCGCACGGCGGCGTCATCTCGGTGGACAGTGTCCCGGGGCGGACCGAATTCACTGTCCGGCTCCCTGGCGACCGGGCTGCCACATCGATGTGACCGTGTGGGGCCGCCACATTGATGACGTGCGGCCCGCCGCATAGCCGGCTCACAGTTACGGCATAGGTGGCAACCACATCGGGCCATGAGTATCTAGGAATGACTACACCTTTGCTGGGCGCTTCCGCCCGCACAACTACCGGCGGGGGACCTGCCGGCATCGAAGACCGGGCGCACCGGCCGGACACCGCATCCGGTAACGGTCCGACGAGTCGATTCACCCGCTTGCTGTGTGGCCCACCCGGCCAGGATCGGTGGGTGCGTCCGAGCCTGTGGGCGCTGCTGGTGGCCACCGCGGTCCTATACCTGTGGGGACTGAGCAGATCCGGTTGGGCCAACGACTTCTACGCGGCCGCGGTCCAGGCGGGCACGCAGAGTTGGAAGGCGCTGCTGTTCGGTTCGCTGGATGCGGGCAATGCCATCACCGTGGACAAACCACCGGCCTCGCTGTGGGTAATGGGCTTGTCGGGCAGGGTGTTCGGGTTCAGCTCGTTCTCGATGCTGCTGCCTCAGGCGCTGATGGGTGTGGCGTCGGTCGGCCTGGTATACGGCGCGGTGCGGCGCTGGAGCGGTCCGGCGGCCGGGCTGCTGGCAGGGGTGGCGCTGGCAGTGACTCCTGTTGCCGCACTGATGTTCCGGTTCGACAACCCCGACGCCTTACTGGTGTTACTGCTCGTTGCGGCGGCCTACTGCACGGTGCGCGCCACCGCTAACGGTAGCGGCCGGTGGCTCGCATTGGCCGGTGTGGCAGTAGGTTTCGGCTTCCTGACCAAAATGATGCAGGCTTTCCTGGTACTGCCCGCGCTTGGACTGGTGTTCCTGGTGGCCGCGCCGATCGGCTTGCGGCATCGAATCGTGAGACTGCTGGGTGCGTTCGCGGCCCTGGTGGTCTCCGGCGGCTGGTTCGTCGCGCTGGTGAGCCTGTGGCCCAGCGCTTCCCGCCCGTACATCGGTGGATCGACCGATAACAGCATGCTCGAACTCGCTCTCGGCTACAACGGTCTCGGCCGTGTCCTGGGCGGGGAAGGCAACGGCGGCGGTGGAGGCGGTGGCAATACTGGCTTCGGCGGCAGCACCGGAATCACCCGACTGTTCGGCGATTCCATGGGCACCGAAATCTCCTGGCTGCTCCCTGCCGCCCTGATCGGCCTCATCGCGGGCCTGTGGTTCACCCGCCGCACGCCGCGTACCGGACGCTCCCGTGCCGCTCTGTTGCTCTGGGGCGGTTGGCTTCTCGTCACCGGCGTCGTCTTCAGCTACATGCAGGGCACCATCCATCCCTACTACACAGTCGCTCTCGCGCCCGCGATCGCCGCTCTGATCGGAGTATCGGTGGTGGAGCTGTGGCGCGCCCGCCAATTCCGCACCGCGCGTATCGCACTCGCCGCCATGGCCGCCACCACCGGCGTCTGGAATTTCATTCTGCTCGACCGCACACCCGACTGGTACCCGCCATTGCGCTGGATCGTATTGATCGGTTCGAGCGTGATCGCGGCGATCGTCGCCGTCGGTGCACATCAGCTCGGTAAATTCACCGCGGTTGTCGCCATCGCCGGACTCCTGTTCGGACTGGCCGGGACGACCGCATACGCCCTCGAAACCGCAGCAACCGCGCACACCGGATCCATACCGACCTCAGGCCCGGTTGTTCCCGGCCAGGGGATGGGCGGCGGACCCGGTGGCGGGGCACCCGCCGAGAGTTCCCCCGGCGATGCGGTAACCGGCCGTGAAGGCGGGGGACCCGGCGGTTCCAGCGCGACGAACACCGAACTGCAGCAGTTGGTGAAGCACACCGGCACGCGCTGGGCCGCCGCGACCGTGGGCTCGCAATCGGCCGGCAGCCTCGAATTGGCTACCGGCGCCTCGGTCATGGCGATCGGCGGCTTCACCGGCAGCGACAACTCACCGACCCTGACTCAGTTCCAGCAGTACGTCACCGACGGTGAGGTCACGTACTTCATCTCCGGCGGCGGCATGGGTGGCGGCCCCGGCGGTGGATCGGGCAGTGCCGGCGAGATCACGGCGTGGGTCGAAACCCATTACGTCGCCGAAACCATCGGCGGCACAACGGTCTACGACCTCACGCATCCCCTCACTTCCTGAACGGGGCCCGCGATGAACGCTGTTTCGGCTGCACCTTCTTAAGCGAACTACGCGGTCCTTCTTAAGCCTCCGCCTCTACTGTCGTGGCGCAGTGTTGCTGGAGAGGGGAGGGGGCCGGTGGTGAATACCGCTGTGGTCGGGGCCGAGGTCGAACCGACTCCTGTGGAACCGGAGGCCCCGGGAGCCGATCCGATACCGCAGCAGGACGGGAAGTCCGACTCGGGAGACTGGCATCTGCCGACCCGCATCGGATTCCGCTTCGGCGTCGTCTACTTCGGCCTGTTCGGCCTGGCGGGTGTGCTCGGCCTGCTGCCGATCCTCTTGTCGGGCTTGGGTATCCGGTCGGGCTGGACTTCGGTGCTGAATATCCTGCACCTCGCGCGCCCGCCGATCGAGTGGACTGCCACCCATATGCTGGGTCTGCACGTGGTCAGTGTGCAGGTGGGCAGTGACAGCGCATTCCAGTGGACCGCACTGTTTCTCCTGGTGGTGATCGCCGCGCTGGCGACGGTGGTGTGGTCGGTGCTGGATCGGCGGCGGCCGCGGTACACCCGCCTGTTCGCGTGGGCTCAGCTGTATCTGCGGTTCGTCCTGGCCATCGCGATGTTCTATTTCGGGACGGCCAAGGCGATTCCGACGCAGATGCCGTTCGTGCTGAACCGGCTGGTGGAGCCCTTCGGCAATTTCAGCCCGGAGGGTGTGCTGTGGTCGCAGGTCAGTGTGTCGCAGCCGTACGAAATCCTGCTCGGCGCAGCGGAATTGCTGGCCGGTGTGCTGCTGCTGGTACCGCGCGCGACGGCGGCGGGTGCGCTGCTCTGCGCGGTGGATATGACCCAGGTGTTCCTGCTGAACATGACCTATGACGTCCGACTGAAGACGGTGTCGTCACAGTTCCTGCTGCTGAGCCTGTTCCTGCTCGCACCCCGCGCCCGCCGGGTGCTGGCGGTGCTGTTCTCCGATCGGGCCGCGCCCGCGCTCCGGCCGGTGCCGCTGTTCGACTCCGCGCGGGCGAATCGGATCGCGCTGGTGGCGCAGCTGGTGGTGGGTCTGAGCGTGCTCGGCGTGACCGGTGCGCAGAACCTGCGGCAGTGGGCGCACCCCACCCCCGAGCTGTACGGCATCTATCAGGTTGTCGGCTTCTCCTCGGAGGGCTATGCCCGCGATCCGCTGCTCACCGACGAATTGCGCTGGCGCCGAATCGTTGTCGACCGTCCCTTCCACGTCTCCGACCCGGTGGTGCTCACCATTCAGCACATGGACGACTCCTTCGAGGAGTACGGCGGCGCCATCGATCCCAAGCGCCACTTCATCGACCTGCACAATCGCATCGCCCTGGGCACCTACGCGGAAACTCCGGTCCGAGTCCGCCTCACCTACTGGTGGCCCGGCCCCGGCCAGCTGATCATCGACGCCGACGACTATGCGGGCCACCGCATCCACGCCCGCTTCACCCAGCTGGACCCGAAATCCTTCCCCCTGGTGGACCGCGGTTTCAGCTGGGTCCAGGAGCAGCCCTACAACCGTTGAGCAGCACTAGGTTTCGTACTCGTACCCCGAGCGATCGCCGCGGGCGGACACGGCCGTGACAACTGCCGCGAGCAGAATCATGATCGCCGAAACCAGCAGGGCCACTTCGAGACCCCGATGGAATGCGGCGTAGGTGGCGGTGATGACCTGGTCGACTATCGGCCCGTACGCCGCCGAGGCCGAGGAATCCCCACCCGCGGGCACCTGGCCGGTCTTGATGGCATCGATCACGATCGATTGGAAGTTCGCGGGAATGCCCAGTTGGTTGAGCCGGGACACCAGATCGGCATTGAGGAACGAATTCACCAGGGAGCCCAGGGCGGCCACACCCACCACCGCGCCGACCTGGCGCATGGTGTTGGTGGCGGCCGCCGCCATCCCCGAATGCTCGGGTGGCACCCCGGACAGCACCGCCGACGTCAAAGGCACCACCGCAACGCCGAAACCGAGCCCGGCGAGCGTCAGCGACAGCGTCAGCGGAACGAATTCCGGTGTCACACCTAGCACTTGGCGGGTGAGCAGGATGCCGGCCGCGCCGAGTACGCAGCCGGTGATCATCGGTGTACGCGAACCGCGCAGTGCCACCCAGAATCCCGCGAACAACGCACCCACGATAATGGCGACTGCCATGGGCGCGAAGACCGCTGCCGTGCGCCAGCCCGAATACCCGGACACCTCTTGGAGATACAGCGCCGTGAAGAAGAAAATCGAGAAGATCCCGAAGTAGACGGCGAACGCCACGATCAGTGCGCTGCGCACCATCGGGCGCTTCAGGTAGTGGAAATCGAACATGGGATTGCGCGCTCTCGTCTCGGCGACGATGAACACCGCCAATGCGATACCGCCGATCACGAACAGCGTCACCACCGATACCGCGCCGTACCCGACCTCCTCGCCGGAGATGCCCGCGTAGATCACGGACGCGAGAAAGACTGTGCCCGAGATGAATCCGGCGATATCGACCGGACCGGGTTGCGGGTCGGCCGATTCCGGCACGTACCGTAGCGCGGCGACCAGCACCACCACGCCGACGGCGAGATTGAACCAGAACACCGATCGCCAGCCGTAGGCCCCGACCAGCACGCCGCCGATCACCGGTCCCAGCGCCAGTGCGAGTCCGGAGACCGCCGCCCACGCACCCAGCGCCCGGGCGCGTTCACGCCGCTCGGGAAAGATGTGCCGGATGACCGACAGTGTGCCGGGTTCCGACGCCGCCGCACCCACTCCCATGACCGCGCGGCCCACAATGAGCATCGTGACTCCGGTGGCGAGCGCCGAAACCACCGATCCCGCAGCGAAAACCGCCAACCCCGCGATCATCACCCGCTTGCGTCCCCAGCGGTCGCCGAGCGATCCGGCGGTCAGCATCAGGCTCGCGAACACCAGCGTGTACGCATTGACCACCCACTGCAGCGAGACCACACCCGCGTGCAGATCCGATTGGATATCGCCGAGCGTGACGCTGACGACGGTGGTGTCGAGAAAGGTCACGAACAGCACCGCGGTGACGGTGGCCAGTGCGATGCCCGGCCGCTGCGCCATACCGGCCGTCATTGCTCCGGTCGCGCGCATATCAGCTGGTCGGCGTGGTCGACGCGCTGCAGGGCGCGGGCGGTTTGCCCTGTGTCTCGAGCGTGAGCAGCGCGCAGAACGTCGTGGCCGACACCTTCCACGTGCCATCGGCCCGCACCGCATTGCCCGGCTGATCCTGCAGGGCGGGCGTGCCGTTCAGCGAGACGGTGTACACCACATTCGCCTTGTCGGCCCCGGCGGCGGTCACGCTGGACACGGTCGCCTTGGTGCCCTTGGCAATCGGTGAATCCACTTGCGCCCGAATGGTATCGGCGAAACTCTGGCCGTTCTCGAGCACCGCGATCTTCTGGTCGGCGGGTGTGGAGCCGTCGAAGAAGCGCTGATAGGCGTCCGTGACGGCCTGCGTCAGCGCGGCGTCGATACCGGGGACGGCCGAGGTCGGGTGCGAGGTCTCCGGTTCTTTGGCCGATACGCCGCATCCGGTGAGTACCGCCGCGATAAGCGCGCATCCCACAAGGGATTTCGATACGAGCATACGATTCGACATGCCTTGTCCTCCTAAGCGACAGACCGGCATGGATAGCAGAAATCAAGATTACGCGCCCGGACCGACCGGCGGGCACGTATTCGCGGCCACTCCCGCGCGGTGCGATTCCGTCAGCAGGGAGGGCAATATCCGGGCGCACCGCGGCGACCGCCCGACGACGCTGCTACGCGGCCCCCGGACATGCCGAGGGCGGAGCGCCCGTTACCGAGCACTCCGCCCTCGGCGGAATATCAGGCCCAGCTGAAACCGCGCTCACGTTCGCGCGGTGTCGCGAGATGCGAGCCGTGCGCGGTGCCGGTCATGGCGCCCGCGCTCATAGCGCTTGCGCCCCCGCCCATTGCGCCCGCGCCCGCCATTGCCGGAGCCTTCGCCGCAGGCATGCCGGTCGAGGCGGGCTTCGGCGTCCCGCTGCCGCCGCCGCGTCCACCGCGGGTCACCATGGCGGCGAGACCGCCTGCCGCAGCGGCGATTACGAGGCCGATGGGCAGTGCCCACCATTTCTTGTTGTCGCTGCCGCCCGAGCTGGTATCCGCGGCGGTCCCAGAGGATTGCTCCGGGGTAGCCACCGATGCTCCGGGAGGAGCTCCCGGTGCCGAGACATCGAGTCCGCTCAGCTGCGCGGCGATCTCGGGCGGGACGGTGACGAAGCCGTCCGCCTGACTCCAGCGAATATCGACCGGAGTGCCGTTCTGCCCGCGGAAGGTCTGGCTGTAGACGCCGTTCGCGAGCGTGGTGTCACTGGCCGGAGCGCCGAGCACCCCGTCGGTCGCGTGCAGATGCGACCACGCCGTCCGGATCGGTCCTCGCACCAGCCAGGCGCCGTTCTGCGGATTCCACTCGATGGTGGCTCCATCGGCCGCCGAGAACTCGCTGAATCGGGCGGTGCCCGCCACCGGTGCGTCCGATTCGTCATTGGTCGGATAACCGATGCCCGCATCCGCGCCGCCCAGGGCGAGATACTTGTCGAGAATCGCGCCGTACATCACCTTCGCGCCGGTCTCCGGCGAGTAGACGATCTTTCCGCCGCTGTAATCCTGCGCCGCGCCGTCCGACCCGAATGCGTATACGCCGCCGACCTTTTGGCCGAGCGGCGAGGACGCGCCGCCTTTCTCGTCGTAATGCGCATTGATCGCCGCGTCCGCACCGGCAGGCTGTGCCGAGGCCGTCGGGGCGAGCAGCACACCGGCGCACGAGGCGGCGAACAAGCCGAGCGCCGCCGCGGTCCTGGTGATCGATCCTTTCCAGCGTTTCATCGAAGAGCTCCTCACGAGAGTCGTCCGAGAATCAGCGGATATTGCTCGTCTTGGGTTTTGTCACGAATCCGATCACCGCGGCGACCACGGCGCCGACCACGCCGCCACCGCCGACCTGCGCGAGGATCTGACCGAAGTCCAATCCACTACCGGTGGCAGCCTGGATGATCGCGCCCGTGATGCCGCCGCCGATCGCTCCGGCGCCACCGCTGACAGCGGGACCGAACGGGCTCTTGGCGCCGCCGATCCCACCTCCGATCACGCCGCCGAGCAGACCCAGTAGCCATTCCATGATTCCTCCTGGTGCATGAAGGGGATGTGCCTACCGTGCTATGAATTCGCGCCTGTCCCAGGCATTCCGGTGCCGAAGCGGTCGGTGCGAACGGTGTCGGAGACCGCCTGCTCATGGCCTCTCATCAGCCGCTCCTGCTCGCGCAGTACAGCATTCGGATCCGCGCGTCCGGTGGTCATGGGCGCATCGGGTCCGGGCTGGATCCGGCCGCGCCCGGCAGGGTCGGCACCTGCTCGCCGGCGGTCGGCGCCGTAGTGCGCGAGCAATTCCTGTTCGGCGCGCGGCTCGATGCGGCCGTCGTGGTCCAGGTGGGGTGCGGAATCGACCTGCGACTTCATGGCCGGTACCCGCAGCGTGGTGTCGGCGGCTCGATATTCGGCACCCATGAGCGGCACCAGCGAATGTTCACCGAACATCCCGGTGGATACCACCGCCCAGGTCGGCTCACCCGAATCATCGTCCACGTAGAAATTCTCGACCCGGCCGATCTGCTCGCCGGCGGTGTCGTACATCGTGCAACCGATCAATGAATCCAGCGTTGTTTTCGCCACGATCTCTCCTCGGTGTCGGGAAATGATCTGCACAAAACTTGCTGCGACTTAGCTGATACCCAACCCGATGTTGTCCAAACTGGCAAGCCCAAGCCCGGAGCGATCAGCTCGCGGGCATCGTGCAGGATCTGTTCGTAATCCTCGCGATGGAACTCGTAGGGCAGCTCCAGGCGCAGCTCAGCGGTATGGGCCAGCACCGGATCGGCCCGCAGCCGATCGATGATCTCCTCGGAAGTGCCGACCAGATCCGGGGCGAACAGAATGCGCCGTTCCCCTGCGGCGCGAGAGTTCGCTCGTGCCGGGAGGCCGCGTATCGGCGGTAGCGCTCGCGGGTGGCGCGGTCCGCACTGTCGAACGGAACGATCACCCGTCCTACCGCGACCCGCGCCGGGCGGGCCGGATCGACGAGCCGGCGGTACTCCTCGATCAAGGTCAGCTGCGCGGTGCCGAAGTCGTCGGTGTGCTCACCGGTCACAATATTGCCGCAGAGCAGGTTGAGCCCGTTCTTCCCGGCCCAGCGCACCGAGCGGCCACTGCCGCCGCCGTACCAGAGCCGGTCGACCAGCCCGGGATTGTGCGGCCGCAGCCGGGGCCGCTGGGTATTGCCGGGGGAGTGGATCACCGCATCCGCAGCGCCGAGATAGTCGCCGCGCAGATTGTCGATCAGTCGTTCGATCCGCCCGTGCGACAGATCGTAGGTGCGCCAGTCACCCCGTCGAAGACCAGACTCCCGATCAGCTCCGCATGCGGCGGCGTGCCCGCGCTGAAGCCCGGTTGCAACCGGCCCCGGGACAGCACATCGGCCATCGACAGATCCTCGGCCAGCCGGAACGGGCTCTCGTAGCCGATCGGAATCACGGCCGTGCCCAATTCGATTCGGCTGGTGCGCTGCGCGGCCGCGGCCAGGAAGACCGCCGCCGATCCGACACCGTGTTCGAGATGCCGCTGCCGGATCCAGGCCCCGCCGAAGCCGAGCCGCTCGCCGTATTCGAACAGCTGCAGCGTGTCCTCGAGCCCGCTGTACGGATTGTCGTCGGGATAGTTTCCCGGGGTCAGGAACGACAGATTGCTGATCTGCACCGTCACGAGATCTGCTCGCCCGCTTGGATTTCGGCCCGCCGCCGCGTCGTCATACCAGGCATCCAACCGGATCGAGCTGCGGCCGAACAGGATTGGGATCATCGCGAACCCAATCGGCCGGCCGTCGGCCGGAATGGTCTCAACTACCGGGCGTGTAGCGGGGTCCGACGAGGGCCAGCGCGGTGTCCACCGCTATATCGATGATCTCGGTGATATCGCGGCCTTCCTCGACGGTGGAGGCGATGAGTTCCCGGAAGCCGCCGTAGAGGATGGTCGCCATCTGCCGGGACGGCGGGTGCAGGTTCGGCTGCTCGAATTCTGTTGTGGTGGTGAGATTTTGGATGAGATCGATGAATGCTTCGGCGGCGGCGCGGTGCAGTTCGCGCGCGCTCTCGCCGAGGGACGGGGTATCGCGAATCCAGGCGAGGGCGATGGTGGTATCGGCCTGCGAGGCGTGGATCCAGGCCTCGATGGCTTGGCGCACCTGGGTACGCCACGCCGCATTCGGGTCGACCGCCTCGTAGATCTGCTGGATCGTCTCGTTGTTCCGCTCGGTGAGCAGGGCGATGAAACAGTCCTGCTTACTGGTGAAGTGCTCGTAGAAGGTGCGGCGGGAGGTGCGGGCATTGCGGACCACGTCGGCCACCGTCGCATCCTGGTAACCGCGCGCGCGGACGGCATCTGCCATCGCATCGAGCAGGCGCCGCCGGAATCCGGATTCCGGCGTGCCCTCGGCGGCGGTGGGTGCGAGCTCGGCGCGTGTCACGAGAGTCAGATTAGCGACCTCCTCAGGCCGTCACCTGTTCCGGATCGCGATCATCGGGCGCGAAGGCGGTAATCGGTGGCGCGGCTGCGGTGGACCGGGCGGTGAAACGGAGAACGCCGTCCTCGATCCGCCCGTGCCGGAGGGTGAGGACGTCCTGGGCGTAATTCATGCCCAGCCGCCACGGCGCCCGGGACCCGGCCTTGGGGAATTGGTCTAGGGCCCGCAGGACGTATCCGGCCTGGAAGTCCAGCAGTGGTGTTTCGGTGACCGCCGGGTCCGGCCACGGTGTGCAGTGGTCGTAGCCGTGGGCGTCCATATGCCGCAGCAGGCGGCACACGAATTCCCCGACCAGGTCTGCCTTCAATGTCCACGACGCATTGGTATAGCCGATGGTGAAGGCGAAATTGGGTACGCCGCCGAGCATCATTCCCTTGTAGGCCATGGTGTCCGGCGGTGTGATCGTGCGTCCGTCGACCGTGAGCTCGATCGCGCCGAGGGCCAGCAGCCGCAGACCGGTCGCGGTGACCACGATGTCCGCCGGTAGTTCGGCGCCGGATGTCAGGCGAATGCCGCCGGGGGTGAAGCGGTCGATATGGTCGGTCACCACCGAGGCGTCACCGGCGCGCAGCGATCGGAACAGGTCCGCATCGGGAACCAGGCACAGCCGCTGATCCCACGGACCGTAGGCCGGATTGAAATGGGTGTCGACGTCATAGCCCTCGGGCAGCTGTTTGACCGTCTGGGTGCGGATGAACCTCCGCATCATCTCCGGCCGGCGCTGACTGAGCTGATAGATCAGCGTGCTGATCGCGACGTTCTTCCACCGGGTGATCGCATAGGCCCGTCGCGGCCCCAGCAATGCCCGAAGCTTGGTCGCCACAACGTCTTCGGTGGGCGCGGACAGGATGTAGGTCGGCGACCGCTGCAGCATCGTCACGTGTGCCGCCGTCTCGGCCATGGCCGGAACCATGGTGACCGCGGTCGCGCCGCTGCCGATCACAACGACGCGCTTACCTGCGTAGTCGAGGTCCGCGGGCCACTGCTGCGGATGCACGATCTGTCCCCGGAATTCTTCCGCGCCTGCGAAATCGGGGGTGTAACCCTGGTCGTACCGGTAGTAGCCGCTGCACAGGTACAGGAAGTGGCAGGTCAGTTCCGAGGTGGTGCCGTCATGCTCGACCTGCACCGTCCAGCGTGCCTCGGTGGAGGACCAGGTGGCGCGAATCACCTTATGCCCGAACCGTATTCGTCGATCGATACCGGCATCGGCGGCGGTATCACGAATATAGCGCAGGATCGACGGCCCGTCGGCGATCGCCTCGGCCGCGGTCCACGGCCGGAAACGGTAACCGAGCGTGGCCATATCGGAGTCCGACCGCACACCCGGATAGCGGAACAGATCCCAGGTACCGCCGATCCGCTCGCGGGCCTCGAGGATCGCATAGGTCCGGTCGGGAAATGCCGACTGCAGATGGTGGGCCGCGCCGATGCCGGACAGCCCGGCCCCGACGATCAGCACATCGACATGGTCGGTCATGCGTTCGCCTCCGTCTTGTCGCGGGTGAGCGGTCATACCGTCACCTGGCCGGACTGTGTCGCCGCGGATGTGCTGGGCGTGGGAGTGCGGCGGCGCACCACCGCGCGCCCCTTCTTCGCCGGTACCAGTGCGACACCGCGGAAGTGGGTGCGTTCATCGGGCGCATCGGTCGGCTCGAGGGTGAAATCCCGGAGCAGCGTGCGCAGGACGATATTCATCTCCATGGTGGCGAACGCCGCGCCGATGCACCTGCGGGCGCCGCCGCCGAAGGGAATCCAGCTGAAGGTCCCCGGCCGCACCCCGACAAAACGGTCCGGATCGAAGGCCCGGGCATTCGGGAAGAGCTCCTCGTTATCGTGCATCAGCCGGATGCTGACCACGATGTTCTGCCCCTTCGGCAGGGTCCACCGGCCCAGCTGCAGCGTGTCCGCGCGCACCTTGCGCCCGGTCGAGTCGATGACCGGACGTACCCGCTGCACCTCCAGCAGGGTGGCTTCACGCAGTTCGGAGCCACCGGCGTCGATCTCGGATACCAAGCGGCGCAATAGCTCCGGGTGCCTGCGCAGTCGCTCAACCGTCCAGGCCAGGGTGGTCGCCGTGGTCTCGTGACCGGCGGTGAGCAGCGTCAGCAGTTCGTCGGCGATATCGCTGTGACGCATGGCGGAGCCGTCGTCGTAGCGGGCCTGCAGCATCATGGCGAGCACGTCATCGCGCTCGGCGAGGTCTTCGGCGGCAGCCGCGCGGTCGATGAGACGGCCGACGATTTCGTCGTAACTGCGGCGGTGCGCCGCGAATCGAGCCCAGGGGCCGTACTGCCCGAGGAACTTCCGCGGTACCGGCAGCGCCGCCAGCGCCGAGCCGATGAGCACCAATTTCGGTAGCAGCTCACGCAATTGGTCGAATTCCGCGCCCTCGGCGCCGAATACCGCGCGCAGGATCACGTTCAGCGTGATCCGCATCATCGGGTCCATGGTCGCGAATTCGCGCCCCGACGGCCACGAGGCCATCTCGCGGACCGTCTCCTCCTCGATGAGCGTCTCGTACACCGCGAGCCGGCGGCCGTGGAACGGCGGCGCGAGCAGCTTGCGCTGTTTGCGATGCTCCTCGCCGACGAGCGAGAACAGCGATCCGGGGCCGAGGAACTGCCCGAGGTTGACGTCGATATTGTCGACCAGCTCCGTGCTCGCGGTGAACAGCGTCTTCACCTCGGCCGGTTCCGAAAGCACCACTGTGCGACCGAATCTTGGCAGCTGCACGGTGAACGCGGAGCCGTAGCGCTCGTGCATGCCCCGCCATGCGCGGGTGCGCCCGGTCAAGATTCTCAAGCCCTGTACGAAGCCCGGCGTGGTCGGTCCCTCGGGCATTCTGACGGCGGTCATACGCCAACTCCCTGCGTTGGTACTCCGATGTACCAACATGACGGTACATTCACGTACCAGCAGTGGCAAGGGTCACGTTCGCGGCGTCCACAGGCATCGCCTGTGGACGCCATCGATACTTTCTGTTTCCGCTCGATCAGCACGGCGGCCACGATGGTGAGGGGCCCGATTCCGGCCCGAAACCCGTGGAAGGACAAGACGATTACGACGCTGACCTCGGTGATGACCGGCGCGTACGGCCTCTACTCCGGCTCCAAGGCCGCCGTCGAGCGCATGGTGCTCGCGCTCGCCAAGGAGATCGGCGGCCGCGGCGTCACCGTCAATGCCGTCGCTCCCGGACCGGTCGACGACTCCTTCTATCGCGGCGCCGAAACGCCCGAGGCGCTGAGCCACCGGATTGTCGATCCGCGCCCCGACGGCCGCTCGGCCGTCCGTGGTCCGGTGGTGCCCACTCTGGAGGACTGCCAAGCCCAATTGCGCCGCGGCCATGGCGTCTGGTTCGCACCCCGGCAGATGGCCCAATGGGCACTGTGCCCGGGTGTGGCCCTGGTCCCCATCGCCGATATAGCGCCGACCCCCCTCGCGGTCGTGTGGCCGCAGTCCACTCCTCGAGATCTCGTCGACGCCCTGATCGCCGCCGCACGGGCATCCGCGAACACACAATTCGAACGATCTTGATTCAACGCGTGTCCGGCGGCGGGTAGCGCCGCAGTCCGTCCGCGAGCTGTTCGGCCATGTGTTCCAGCTGGTCGGGGGTGAGATGCTTGCCGAACATCGCAGCCTTGAGCAGCCGCCGGCGCACCTCGCTGATCTGCAGGTGAGCGACGACGGTCGGGTCGAGTTCTGGCACGGTCGGGCAGACTACCTCGAGTCGAACAAAGTTTCGATACAAGCGCCGGGCGGGGGCGCGTCACGAATGAGCGGCCCGGTGCTGTTCCTGGACCGGCTGCTGGGCGCCCGCGACTACTGGCTATCCGATTTCCGGCAATGGTTTGGGCTCGCCCGGGTCCGGGATGGGGTGCGGCGGGTTCAAGGGGTCCGGGGCAGGCGGGGTCGGTGGGATGGGCGCTGGATCCGGCTGGGGCACAACAGGGTCCGGGGTCGAGGGGACCGGGTCCGGCGGCGGGATCGGCGGAACCGAACCGGCGATCCCGGCCGGCTGCGGCGGTGCCGAATGCTGCGGGCTTCGGGGGAGCTCTGTATCGGTCATGAGAGTCGAGTACCCGCGGATCCCGGGCCGAACCGGTCTAGATCATCTTTCCCGCGGAATCATCTTTCCCTCGGACGCCGGCCGCCCGCGCTCACAGCTGGGTGAACTGTGAGCTGGGGTACGGCTGCAGGAACTGCTGGAGCGGGCGGGTTGCGGGTCCTTCGATCTGGGTGCCGTCCGGCGCGAATCGGGAACCGTGCAGCGGGCAGTCCCAGGAGCGCTCGGCATCGTTCCAGGCCAGGATGCCGCCCAGATGGGGGCAGATCGCCGATACCTCGGTGGTCTGCCCGTCCACCGTGCAGACCGCGGTGGGAATGAGGCCGTGGCGTTCGACTCGGCCGCAGCCTTCCGCGGGCAACGCGGTCGGAGGGGAACCGGCCGCGCGACGCCAGCCGGACAGCAACCGGTGTGCGACAGACACATTGGAGGTGACAGCGGCGGGAAGTGACCGCAGCTCCGAGGGGCGCCAGCTGGCGAAGGTCCGGGCCCAGGCGGGTGGTTTGCCGGTGACGCGGCCCGCGATGGCCAGTGCCGCGGCCACCCCGTTGGTCAGTCCCCATTTGGCGTAGCCGGTGGCGACCAGAATATTGTCGCGGCCCGGCAGCAGCGGTCCCACATAGGGCAGTTCGTCGACGGGCAGATAGTCCTGGGCGGACCAGGAGTGCAGCGGTTCGGCTGTGGGGCACCAGGTTCGGGTCCATTCGATCATTTCCTCGGTGCGCAGCCGCGGCGCTGGTTCCCGGCCCACCGTATGGTCGTTGCCGCCGACGAGCAGCACGTCCCCGTCCGGTGACGGCGTGTACCGCAGCGACCGGGTGGGGGAGCCCGCGCTGAGGAACATCTCGTGCGGAACCGGTTCGGTCACCGCGAAGGCGGTCAGATAGGAACGCTGCGCCGTGAGCCTGGTGAAGAACCCGCCGCGATCGAGTATCGGTGTGCCCGTGGCGATGACGACCGTGCGAGCGATCAGATCGCCGTGCTCGGTCTCGATGATCAGATCGTTGTTCTTGCCCGAGCGTACATTTCGGGCGAGCGTGGATTCGAAGATGGAGGCGGCATGCCCCTCGATATCGACCGCCAGGGCCGCCAGCAGCGCCATCGGATCCAGCTGCGCCTGATCCTCGAGCCGCACCGCGCCGTAGGACGGAAACGGGGTGGCTATCTCGCCGAGCAGGTCGACCGGCATTCCCACGGCCTGCGCCGCCTCGAATTCCCTGCGCACAGCGGATATTTCGGCCTTGCTCTGCGCATAGGTGAGAGCAGCTTCGTGCTGGACCGGCACCGTCCGCTCCTCGCAGTACCTCATCAGCCATTGCTGCCCAGCACGATTGGCGTCGATATAGGCGCGTAGTGTCTCGTCACCGTGCCGCCGGCGGATCCGCTGGGCGCGAGTTCCCTGCAGCAGACTGACTTTTCCGGTCGATGCGCCGGTGGTGCCCGCCCCGACCCGCCGGCCCTCCAGCACCGCGACCTGCACACCGCTCTCGGCCAGCAGCAGGGCCGTCGCCAATCCGGTGATACCGCCGCCGATTACGACGGTATCGAACCGGGAGCCGGGGGTGAGCCGCAGCCGGGCCGGGACTTGGGCGTCGTCCAGCCATAGCGAAGTCATGGTTCGGGTATAGCCCGTCACGGTGTTGTGAAACAGTGCGGCACCGTGAAACAGTGCGGCACCGCGAAACAGTCGCGGGGCCGGGCAGCGTCGCTGCCCGGCCCCGATGCGAACCGTGGTGGTGGAAATTCAGGCTCAGTAGTAGTGGCTCCGACCACCCACCGCGCGTCCCGTCGAACCCAGCACCATGAGCACGGCGCCTGCGACGAGCAGTACAACTCCGATGGTCGTCAAAAGCGGTATGCCGAGCAGAATGCCGGCAAGGAGCAGGACCAAACCGAGAATGATCATGACACTTCCTTGAGATGGACGGCGCGCCGGGCGACCCGGCGCTTGTGTTGCTATAGCCGCAGCGATCGGCTCTAAACGGGGTGAAGCGATGAAAGTTGTTGCGGTATCACGGTTTCATAACGACCCGCATGGGTAGTCAAGGGTTGTGCCACTCGGACCCGACCGATGGGAGCAGCAGATGCAGTGCGATGAGATAGTGCTACCGGTATCCGGCCTGCGAGTGGAATGGCGGCCCACCGATCAGCACTTCCGCATTCGCCCCGCGGGGGCCGCGGACTCCGGCGCGGCGGCGCCACCGTGGCGAACATGGCAGGGCCACAACGATATGGCGGTAGGCGCATCAGGGCCGATTCCGCAGGAACCGCAGGCGATGTGGTGGGCGGTATGGGGCGAGTACAGCGGTAACGATGTGCAGGTCACCCTGGACGATCAGAGTCGTCCGGGCGTGGTGGTCTTCAATCGGCTGTGGATCTGCGAATGGCGCGGACCCGAGCGCGAGGCCACCGTGGTGACCGCGGGCCGGCAGGCCGAAATCCAGTTCGCCTCACCCGTTTACGCGGCGCCGCATGCGGGGCGGACCCGCCACAGCGGCGGCGCGAGCCATATCGAGACACCCGCCGGGTTCCACGAGATCCCCCGGCGGCGGTGAGCGGGCTGAGGTTTACGACGCGACTGTCGGGGTAGGCCCGCAGATATCGCGTTCGAACAGCAGAAGGAGCTCGTGGATGACCGATCAGCTCAGTGATATGCGTGTTCTTTTCATCACCTCGAATACCGGTGTGGAGCGAGACGAGTTATTGACACCGCTTGCCTGGCTGCGGGATTCCGGTGCGAGGGTGACACATGCGGCGGCGAAACTCGAGGATGTGCAGACCTTCGTGCACGATGTCGAAAAGGATGTCATCGTGCAGCCGGACAAGTCGCTCGATGATATCGAGGTCGACGATTACGACCTCCTCGTGATTCCCGGCGGAACGGTGAATGCGGACAAACTCCGAATGTCGGATCGGGCTGTGGAATTGGCACAGCAGTTCGCCGGCGCGGGTAAGACCATTGCGGCCATCTGCCACGGCCCCTGGCTTCTCGTCGAAGCCAATCTGCTTCCGGGTAAGACGCTGACCTCGTATCCGTCGCTGCGCACCGACATTGTCAATGTCGAGGGCGCCTGGGTCGATCGACCCATTGTGCTCTCACCCGAAGACGGCTGGATCCTCATCACCTCGCGTAACCCGGGAGATCTGCCGGACTTCACCGACGCCATCAACCGGACCATCAATCCGAACGTCGATTGATGGCGGTCCGTGGTCCGTATTCGCCTGTGGCACAGCACAACAGCAACAGCAACAGTGGTCCCGCCCGTCGAACGGGCGGGACCATCGCCCGTCCTGTCTCAGGCCGCCATGGCCAGCTGCGCCTGCCACATCCACCGCAGCTGCTCCAACCGTGCGGCAATGCCCACGAGTAGATCCCGCGTTCCCGGATCGTTCGTCCTCGTCGCCTGGGTTCGTCCGCGCAGTCGCGCGATCACGATGGCGAGATTGTCGACGATCGCCTCCACGACGGCATTGCCGAGTTGCCAGCCGTCGGGCAGTGCCAGCGCCCCCGAATCCTCCACGACCGTCACCACCTGCCCGTCATTGCTGAATCCCAGCGCGGCGGCGCGTCCGGTCGCGGCGTCGGTGAATCGGCGCACCACGGAGACCAATTCGTCGAGCGCGGCCTGAATGGGGCCCAGGTCGCGGTCGATGACGTTCCAGCGTGCCTGCTTTGCGATGAGTGACAGGTCGATCAGGTCGATCACGGTGGCGCGCAACGCATCTTCGGAAATCTGCTGCTGCTTCGCATCGAAGGTACTCGTTCTGGGTTCCGGCACTGCCGAATCCTTTCGTAGTGGGACGTGCAATCGAGTACCCGCGAACCGCCGGCTCAATCAGACCAAGATCGGAATACCGCCGGGCGCTGCGTCCGAATACCGGTGCGACCAGGCGGTTGGACACCTCATATTTTGCTGATGACAGATGGGGACGACCGCTCGGACGGCGTCGATATGGCGGTGATCGCGGCTGGCGACGCGCAGGGGATCGGCCGGTTCCGGTTCCGGTTCGCGGATCAGAGCTGGGAATGGTCCGACGAAGTGGCGCGCCCCTTCCCGAGCTGCTCGAGCACCGGGCGGTGATCGAGCAGGCCAAGGGCGCGCTCACGGTGGTCTACGGCCTGACCGCGGACCAGGCGTTCCGGGTGCTGAAATGGCGTTCCCAGGAGACCGATACCAAGCTGCGGGCCCTGGCGGCTCAGCTCATGGATGAGTCGCCGATGCTGCCGCCGGTCGGTGCGCGTACGCGCACCGCGGCCGACCACATTATTTTGACGGTTCACTAGCGGATACCCGCGATGTAGCACTGTGCGCCGTCGGGCTCGCAGATACCGATGGTGCAGAAGCGGTTTCGATGCTGTCCGTATTGGCAACCCTCCAGGAAGACACGCAATCCGAGGAGGGTGAGATGCAACAGCTGACAGTGCGGCTGAAGTCCGCAGTTGCCACCGCGAAGCGACCGCTCGATTTCGAGAGCGCCACTCGCCTGCGCCGGCGCGTACGGGCCCTGGCGGTCGAATGTGACACGACCCGCTACCCCGACACCGAACGAGTGCAGCTGAACAAGCTTCGTAACCAGGCGGTTCGGACCGTCGAACTGGCAGTTCAGCGCGCCGATGAATCCTCCAGGCTGGCCGGTATTCCCCGATAGTAACGTTTCGATAACGACCCGATGGGTAACTCATGGTTATGGCAACGACACGAGGAAGTTCCACCCGTATCGCCGGAATCGACTGGGGAACCGCCCTTTTGGCGCTCGCGGCCTGTCTGTTCTTCATCGGCGGCATTGCCGTTCTGACACAGTCCTGGACCACCTCCGCAGTGGCGGGCGGCAGTCTGCTGATCGGGCTGACAGCAATTCTCAATGTCCTTCGCGAGCACTGAGTGTCCTTCGCGAGCACTGAGTGTCCTTCGAGAACACTGAGTGTCCTTCGAGAACACTGAGTGTCCTTCGAGAACACTGAGTCCGTGGATATCCTTCGCGCGGTGGTGTCGCTGCGCGCCGCTGAGCGAACTTCTGTGCAGACTGTTTGACGGTGGTGTGTCCGGGTAGACGAAGCCTACGGTTCGGACTCGGGAGTCGTCATGGCGGAAGTGTCCGGCGCGGCCGGAAACAGTGTGGTTCGGACATTGATTCCGGCGCGGATCGATCGGCTGCCGTGGTCGAGGTTCCACACGCGGATGGTGCTCGCGCTCGGGGTAGCGTGGATTCTCGACGGACTCGAGATTACGGTCGCCAGTTCGGTCGCCGATACGCTGACCAAACCCGAGACGCTGCATATGTCCTCGACCGCGGTCGGCCTGGTGGCGACGGTCTACCTGGCAGGCGAGGTGGTCGGCGCGCTGCTGTTCGGCAACCTCTCCGATCGGCTCGGGCGCCGGAAACTGTTCCTGGTCACCCTGGCCATCTATCTCATCGGTAGTGGACTCACCGCGCTCACGCTGGGCAGCGGCGCCGGCTGGGTGCTCTTCCTGTATCTCACACGCTTCATTGCCGGCATGGGCATCGGCGGTGAGTACGCGGCGGTCAATTCCGCTATCGACGAACTGATTCCGGCGCGCTACCGCGGGCGCGTGGACATCGCTGTGAACGGAACCTATTGGGCCGGTGCGGTTATCGGCACGATCGGCACCTACATCCTGCTCAATCATATGAGCCTGTCGGTGGGCTGGCGGCTCGGCTTCCTGATCGGGCCGGTGCTGGGCGTGGTGATCCTGTTCGTGCGCCGTCATCTTCCGGAGAGCCCGCGCTGGCAGATCATGCACGGGCATGCGGAAGACGCCGAGCAATCGATCGCCGAGATCGAGCGTGACGTAGCGGCGGCCGGGGTTACCGTGCCGCCGGTCGACGAGTCCCGGGCCATGGAGATCAAACCCGCCGAGCAGATCGGCTATGTGGCGCTGACGCGCGTACTGTTCCGCGAGTACCCCTCGCGGGCGATTCTCGGCGCGAGCCTCATGATCAGCCAATCCTTCCTGTACAACGCGATCTTCTTCACCTACACGCTGGTGCTCGGGAAGTTCTACGATGTGCCCTCCTCGTCCACGCCCATTTATCTGATCGCCTTCGCGGTCGGAAATCTGATCGGGCCGCTCGCGATCGGGCACCTCTTCGACACCCTCGGCCGGCGCACGATGATCTCCGGCACCTACATAATTTCCGGTGCGCTGCTGGCGATATCGGCGGGGCTGTTCTATGCGGGCGTCCTCAACGCGATCACCCAGACCCTCTGCTGGTGTGTCATCTTCTTCTTCGCCTCGGCGGGCGCCAGTTCCGCCTATCTCACGGTGAGCGAGATCTTCCCGCTGGAGGTGCGGGCGAAGGCGATCGCCGTATTCTTCGCTATCGCACAGTGTTTCGGTGCTCTCGGGCCCGTCATCTACGGTGCGCTGATCGGTGACGGTTCGGCCCCGGTCCGGCTGTTCATCGGATACCTGTTCGCCGCGTTGATCATGATCGCCGGCGGTGTGATCGCCCGCGTACTCGCGGTCGATGCCGAGGGGAAGTCGCTCGAGGATGTCGCGCTGCCCCTGGCGGCAACGCGGCGGGGTGCGGCCATCGAAGGATGACCGCACCCCGCCGGTGCAGTGGCCGAGCGTTTAGCGCACGGCGCGGCGACCGGTCACGAGATTGACCAGGAACAGCAGGATCACCGCGCCACCGAGGCAGGTGAAGAAGCTGAACCACAGACCGCCGCCTTCGACGTCGACTCCGAAGAGCTTCAGCAGGAAACCGCCGATCAGGCCGCCGATCACGCCCACGACGATATTGAGCAGAATGCCCTGCTGAGCGTCGGTCTTCATGATCTTGCTGGCGATCCATCCGGCCAGCCCGCCGATAATGATCCATCCGAGAATGCCGAGGCCGAGCATGTCCTTCTCCTTCTGTAGACGTCGCCGAAACAACCGGCGTCCTGTGCAGCACATACCCGGCCCCGGCAAAAGGATGCGGCCCTCGGCCGAGAATTTTCGGCGCCCGCGAATCGTCCGGCTGTGACCGATTTGTCTCGTGCGGGCGGGGTATGTCGGGCATATCAGCTGGATATTCGTAGGAGGCACGGGCACAGGAACTGCCGGCACCGTCAATGGCGATGGGAATCTCGATGGCGAGGGGCATGTCCGGCAGATCTGTTCACGGCGGTGCGATTCAACTGGTTTCTGCCGGGTATTCGTTCAATGTCCAAGTGACACAACAATATTCGGAGGTACATACCGTGTCCGAACACAACAGTGGTCCCCGCGAAGGTCTCGAAGGCGTTGTCGAAGGCGTCAAGGGTAAGGCCAAGGAGGCTGCCAGTGCGGTCCTCGGGAACGATGACCTGCGCGAAGAGGGGCGCGCCCAGCAGGACAAGGCCGACTCGCAGCGCGAGGCCGCGCAGAAGGAAGCCGCTGCCGAGAAGGAACGGGCGGTAGCCGCGCTCGACGAACAGCGCCAGCGTGCGCATCAGCGGGGGCAGTGACGCTCTGAGCAAGTCGCCCCGGTCATCTCCTGTCCGATCACGGACGGGGGGTGGCCGGGGTATTTGCTGTGGTCCGGTGACTGGTTCGGTAGCGGCCCGGGGTGGTGCCGATGATATTGGTGAACGCCGCGATGAAGCTGCTGGGGTTGGCCCAGCCGCAAGCGTAGGCGGTTCGGGTGGTGTCATGACCGTCGGCGAGCAGGACGAGCGCGTGGTAGACGCGTAGCTGCGTGCGCCACTCGTAGAAGGTCATGCCGAGCTCGGAGCGGAACAGCCGGCTGAGGGTGCGGGTGCTGGCTCCGATCGTCTTTCCGAATTCGGCCAATGTGGCGTTGTCCGAGGGGTTTTCGTGCAGCATCCGGGCGATGGCCTGCAGTCGGTCGTCCTGTGGCTCCGGCAGGTGCAGGGGCTGTTCGTGTGCTTCGCGGAGTTCGTCGACGAGGACTCGGAGCAGGCGAGCGTGCGCGGCCCGGCTGTAACCGGGCGTGGCGGGGTCGTAATTGCGGGGGCCGGTCAGGGCGAGCAGCACCTCGCGAGCGAGGTCCGAGGTCAGGAACACGGCGGGATGGTCCGGGATGAGCCGGGCGAGGGAGGGCGCGAGGAAGACAATCCGCATATCGGTATCGCCGTGGGCGCGGTGGTAGTGCGTGAATCCGGCAGGGGTCCAGGCGACCCGGTTGGCGGGAACAACCGATGTACCGCGCTCGGTGTGCACCGCCAGGACACCGCTGGCCGCGTACACCAGGTGTCCCCGTGAATGCGACTGCAGCTCACTTGTTTCCTCGGACGGGTACAGGTGGCGGCCACCGGAGGGCCAGATATGTGAGGTCACACCGGCGCCGGGGCGAGGTTGGCGGGGAACAGGCATCAATTGGCATTCTATCGGTAGTACGCCACCTCTCTGATCTGGTGATATTGCCTGTGTGCGGCGGTGCGCCCGCCACCGCGGCTCTAGAGAGGGAGAGACTCATGACGACGTTCGTGCTTGTGCCCGGCGCGTGGAAGGGTTCCTGGGCGTATGAGGCGGTAATTCCGTTGCTGGAGCGTGCCGGTCACACTGTGCATGCCCTGACCCTGACCGGTCTGCGGTCGGACGACGATGACGCGACGATCGCAACCGCCAACCTCGACACGCACGCCGACGATGTAGTGCGGCTCCTCGACCGCCACCACATCACCGATGCCACGCTGGTCGGCCACAGCTATGCGGGGATGGTGGTCGCCGCGGCCGCCGATCGCGCGGACGGCCGGATCTCACGACTGGTGCATCTCGACGCCTACGTACCGAGCGACGGCGACTCGTGCTGGTCCTCGACCAACGACCACTTCCGCGATGTCTTCGCCACCGGTGCTGTGGACACCGGCTACACCGTCCGGCCACCGGCCGGTGGCGATCCCCGCCGCCGTCCCCATCCGCTCGCCGCGTTCCTGCAAAAGATCAGGCTCACAGGCGGTTTCGCCGAGGTTCCCCGTCGGGAATTCGTCTACTGCTCGGGGTGGGAAGACCGGACCCCGTTCGCCGAACTGCGGACCCGGCTGCAAGCCGATCCCGAATGGCAGGTCCACGACCTGCCCACCGCACACGACGCAATGCATGAGGCCCCGGAGGCGGTCGCGGCCATACTGCTCGCCGATTGACCTGTGCCGACCTGCCGGGGCCCGAGATCACCCGCGGCTGTCGAGCGTTTCCTTGACCTTCGCGATCGCGAAGCCCCAGGCCTGATCCACCGTGGGCTTCGGGGGTATGGAGATTTCGTCGGGGTTGGTCAGCACATCGAGCAGAATCGGCCGCCGCAACGAAAGTGCTTCGGCGAGAACGCCGTTCAGCGCTTCGGGATCGGTCACCCGGCGCGATTCGAGCCCCATCGCCGCCGCTACGGCCGCCAGATCCGGATTGTCCAGCACCGTACCGAATTCCGGCAGCCCGCCCTGTTCCTGCTCGAGCTTCACCATCCCGAGCCGGCCATTGTCGAACACCACGAACGTGACCGGCAGGTCATAGCTGACCGCGGTGCGCAGATCGCCCAGCAGCAGCATCAGACCGCCGTCACCGCAGCAGGCGATCACCTGCCGATTGCGGTCCAGGGCCTGTGCGCCGAGCGCCTGCGGCAGGGCATTGGCCATGGACCCGAAGTTGTAGGAACCCAGCAGTCGCCGGTCCCCGCGCAGCGTGAGGAATCTGGAGATCCAGACGGTGGACATGCCCGTATCCGTGGTGAAGATGGCATCGTCGGCGGCGTGCGTGTCCAGCGCCGCGGCCACGGCCTCCGGCCGGATCAACTCGTCCGGGTTGTCGAGGTGACGGCGCAGGCGGCCCAGCAGTTTTCGATCATGACCGGCGTCCGCCAAGCGGTGCTGGCGTTCCACCCAGGTCTGATAGTGATGCTGCGCGGTCTCGAGATGTCCGTCGGAGGGGGTGTTCTCGAGCAGGGGCAGCAGTACACCCAGCGCTGGTTGGCAGTGCCCGACCAGCGACACATCGACGGCCGTGCGGCGGCCGATGTGCTCGAGGCGCCTATCGAGCTGAATGACCGTCTTCCCGGTCGGGTACCAGTCGGTATAGGGAAAGTCGGTGCCCACCATGAACAGCACATCGCACTCGGCCAGCGCGGCATGGGCAGCCGGGTTGCCGATCAGCCCGGTCTGGCCGACGGCGAACGGATTGTCTTGTTCGAGAGCCTCTTTGGCCTTGAGCGTGAGCACCATCGGCGCACTCAGGCGTTCGGCGATCTGCAGGATCTCCGCTCGCGCCTCCCGGGCGCCCACCCCGACCAGCAGTGTCACCTTCTCGGCGCCGTTCAATACGTCGGCGGCCTCGGCGAGCTCGGCGCCACCGGGCACGACGGTGCGACTACGCGAGACGAATCGAGGTGTGGGCGAACCACTCTCGACCTTCGCACCCGCGATATCGCCGGGAACGGTCAGGACTGCCACGCCCGGGCGCGACATCGCGGCGTTCACGGCCTGTTCGAACATGCGCGGCAGCTGGGCCACACTGGTCACCGTGGCGGTGAACTCGGCGACGTCGCGGAAGACCGCGTCATTGTCGACTTCCTGGAAGTACTCGCTGCCGATATCGGCGGTCGGCACCTGACCGCAGATCGCCAGCACCGGAGCATGCGACTTCTTGGCGTCGTAGAGACCGCCGAGCAGATGGATCGAACCGGGGCCGACGGTGCCCATGCAGACACCGAGGGTCCCGCTCAATTGTGCTTGTGCCCCAGCGGCATACGCGGCCACCTCTTCGTGCCGGACGCCGATCCACTCGATCCGATCTTCCCGGCGGATGGCGTCGGTAATGGGATTGAGGGCATCGCCCACGACTCCCCAGATCTGGGTCACGCCTTCGTCGGCGAGGGCGGTGACGATCATTTCGGCAACCGTGGTCATCTGCTCACTCCTGAATGCTCATGCGATCCGGGCGATTTCGACAGGGCCGAGGGCTTGTTCGCGCAACGTGGACAGGGTCTTGGTCAATATGCGTGATACCTGCATCTGCGAGACGCCCAGTCGCTCGGCGATCTGCGCCTGGGTGCGATTGTCGAAGAAGCGCCAGAGGAGAATCTGGCGTTCGCGTGTGGGCAGCGCCGCCAGCAGCGGGCGCACCGTCATCGCATCCTCGAGCAGTCGATAGCTGGGTTCCTCGGCGCCGAGCGTGTCCGCGATCGCGGCCGGGCCCGAATCGTCGTCACCGCGGGGCGTATCCAGCGAGGTGGCCTGATAGGCATTGCGGGCGACCATGGCCTGGGTGACCTCGCCCAGCTCGACGTCGAGTTCGGCGGCGATCTCGCGGGCGGTGGGCATCCGGCCCAGACGATGCGACAGAGTCTCGGTCACCGGGCCCAGCTGCTGCTGCAGCTCCTTGGCTCGGCGCGGCACCCGCACGGCCCAGGTGTGATCGCGGAAATGCCGGCGCACCTCACCCATGATCGTGGGGATGGCGAAGGACAGGAAGGTACTGCCGTACGAAACATCGAAGCGATCCACGGCCTGCACCAACCCCAGCCGGGCGATCTGGTGCAGATCGTCGAACTGTTCGCCGCGTCCGGTGAAGCGCCGGGCGATGTGCTCGGCCAGCGGCAGACACGCCTCGATGATCTGCTCCCGCATGGGCGCATGCTGGGGATCATCGGCTGTCAGCGCGGCCAGTTTCTCGAACCAGGGCTCGATATTGTCGTAGCTGTCGCCGGTGCCACGCGACTGCCGGGGTGCTTCGGCTGGAAGTATCGCCTCGGACATGACGGTTCCTCACTGCAGATCGAATCCGACTCTTCGTGAGCTACCCGGGCATCAGTTATTCAAACAGCTCCATTATGACGCTGTCGTCGCAGTGCCTCCGTGCGACTCCGTCGCAGTGCCTCCGTGCGACTCCGTCGCAGTGCCTCCGTGCGACTCCGTCGCAGTGCCTCCGTGCGACTCCGTCGCAGTGCCGCCGTGCGACTCCGTCGCAGTGCCGCCGTGCGACTCCGTCACAGTCACCCGACTGTGACGCGCGCGCCGGACGGTTCACACCGACCGGGTAGTCTGCCCGCACCGGGCGATCGGGCAGCAGGCGGGAACGGAGAGTGCCATGGGTACGACGGTAGGACTACGGGTACCCGCGGTGCCGGAGCAGCTGACCCTATTGCGTGCCCTCAGCGAAACCGTCACCATGCTGGCCGATTTCGACCTCGGGGAGGTCAATGACATCCGGCTCGCCCTCGATGAGGTCGCCACGGTGCTGATCCGCGACGCTGCGCCGGGTTCGACGCTCGAATGCGATCTGACCTACGACGAGGACGAGCTGACCGTCCGGGTCTCGACGATCACCTCCTCGGAGGCCGCCCTGGAGGATCACGGTCTGAGCTGGCATATCGTGCGCGCTCTGACCGATTCACTCGATGCCACCCAGGGCGCCTACGCCCGCCCGGCGGCCGGGTATCCGACCGTCGTCCAGTTCCGCCGGCATCGTGATGCGCAACAGCGCAGCCGGGGCTGACGAGCGACGATCACTCGGCGCCGGCCAGCGCTTCCTCCACCGTGCCGTAGATATCGAGCAATTCATCGAGCCCGGTCAATTCGACCGGACGACGCACCGGCGCTGTGGCGACCACCCGCAGTTCGCGCCCGGCGCTCGCCTCCAGCGCCTCCACCAGCACACTCAACCCGGCCGAGCCGAAGAATCCCACCTCGGACAGGTCGATGACGAGCACCGGCGCACCGGTGCTCAACGCTTCGGCCACCGCCGAGGACAGCTTCGGCGCCGAGACCATATCGACCTCGCCGACCGCGGACAGCACCACCGCGGCGTCGGCCGATCGCGTCCGAAGGACCAGCTCTCTCACTTCATTGCTCACTTCTTCGCTACCTCCGGACAGGGCACCCGCACGAGCCGACCGCTCTTGCTTGGCAAGTCACCCTACTGGTGAGACTTCGGTGCTGCTGTCCCAACCCTTTTCGTTGACCGGAACAGTGTCGGACCGGAACAGTGTCGGACCGGAACAGTGTGAGGTTAGAGCAGCACGAGGGCCGGACGAGTACGTGACTAGACGAGCGGCAGGCGGATGTACAGGCAGGTCCCTTGCGGGCCGGTGTGCATGCGCACCAGGTCGGCGAGCTGGTTGACGATCAGCAGACCGCGGCCGCCGGGAACCCGCGCCGGTGCGGGCAGCCGCCCGGCGAGCGGGTTGGTGATATGCCCCGAGTCGGAAATCTGGCAGCACAGCTGCCCCTCCGACACCCACATCGCGAGGGTGCCGCTCCCGCCGCCGTGCACCACCGAGTTAGTGGTGGTTTCGGCAACGACCAGTTCCAGATCCACGATTCGTTCCGCGGCCATCCCCGCGTTCCGGGCGTAGTCCACCGCCAGATGCCGAATGCCCGACAGCGCCGCACCGTCGAACGCGAGCAGCATGGCCGCGGCGGGCGGCTCGGCCAGCGGCCGGTTGTACATCGCCAGAATCTGATCCGGATCGTATGCGCTACTGGCGCTTTCGCCGCTGCTGTCGATCAGCGTCGGGTGCGTTGCGCGGGCGTCGGCCAGGACTTCGGGCGGGAGCGCCGTGGTGTTGTACGGGCACAGAATGGTGACCTCGCGTCCGGCGAACGCCGCATTGATGAGCGCTTCGTGCTGAACGCAGGCGGGGTACTCCGTCGCTGAGCGATCAGCCCAGATCGGTTCGCCGATGATGCGAACCCGTCCCGCCGGGTGCGGGTCCGCGAACGCCCGCAGCACACCGGGAATGATCCGGCCGGGATTGCGCCCCTCGATGGTCATATCCAGCAACCGCACCGAATCGGCATCCGAACCCAGTTCGGCCCGCAGCAGCGCCAGATTGCCGGTCGGAACGGACACCGCGACGGGTTCGCCGTGGGCCAGCCCTTCCCGAATGAAACCGAGTGTGCCGGAAAGATACTCGTCGCTGTCGCGGTAGAAGAGCGCGGGATGGACGAAGGGATCGGTGGTGTGGGCCGCGCTCATGAGCGAGCCAGTTCGATAGCCGCCTCGGCAGGCCAGAACTGCCCCAGCAGGCGCAGCATGGACATCGGCGGGCGGTGCAGGACCAGTCGCCGGTCCGAGGTGGCGCCCTGCGATGCCTCAACCAGGATCAGCGTGCCGTGGGTATCGATGAACCGCAGCTCCGACAGATCCAGGTGGACGTCGTCGGCGGTGGGCAGTGTGCCCAGCGCTGCCTGCCAGTCGCCATGGTTGGTGAAATCGACTTCGCCGACACAGCGCAGGCCGGGCGGGCGGCCGGTCGAATACACGTGCAAAAAGCCTGGGCCAGGGGATAGTCGAGCGGAATTCCCGGGAACCTGCCCGGGTTGTGTGATCACCGTCTGTCACTCTTTCTGCCGGACTCCGGCATAGGAAGCTGGTGCACATGCTACGCGCGACCGCAGTGGTGGACCCGTACGCGCTGTACGGATGGCCGAATACCCAGCGCGTGGCGATTTACCCACCGCTGTTTGCGGCGCGAATGCCGGGGTATCCGCGCTGAGCCGGAACTCGGCAGGTCAGCAGACCGGCCGGCGAACCGGAGAGAGTGGGGAGAGTCATTTCCGAGCACATTCGAGGCGACCATCCCGAGGCCGCGGAACCACCACCGGACGCGGAGGTCCGATCCGCCGAGCACGGTCACAGTGATGTTGTCGCGCAACCGCATACCGGAGCCGAAGGCGGCGCCATCATCGATGCCGAAGCCCGGGCCGCCGAGGCGAGCAGTTCCGAGTATCCGTTCGGCAGGCCCGGGCGGCGCTTCGACCGGCGTTCGCCCTTCATGGTCGGCTTGGCGGGCGCCGCCGGTGTCGCGGTCACCTATGCGGGGATCCAGATATTGCTGGCCGTGGGGCAGGTCCTGATATTGATCGTGGTCGCGCTCTTCCTGGCGATCGGTATGGAGCCGGCGGTGTCCTGGCTGGTGCGGCCGTGGTTTCCGCGCTGGGCCGCCGTCACCACCGTCTTCCTGATCGGCATCGGCTTGTTCGCGGGCTTTCTCGCCGCAGCGATTCCGCCGCTGGTGACGCAGGGCGGGGCGTTCATTCATAACGCGCCCGATTACGTCAGCCACCTCTCGCAGCGCTATCCGTTCATCCATGACCTCAATGACCGCTACCACCTACAGGATCGCCTGCAGCAGACGCTCGGCACGGATCCCTCGCATGTACTCGGCGGGGTGCTGGACGCCGGGCGGGAGGCGTTCAGCATTCTCAGTTCCACACTGATCGTGGCGGTTCTCACCGCGTATTTCATGGCCAATTTCACCCAGATCCGGTCGTCGATCTACCGGTTGTTCCCGAACGACCGCAGACCCCGCGCGATTCTCATCGGCGATGAGATCTTCACCAAGGTCGGCGGTTACATCCTCGGCAATCTGCTGATCTCCGTCATCACCGCGGTGCTGACCTTCATCTGGCTGCTCACCTTCGACGTTCCGTATCCGCTGCTGCTGGCGGTGCTGGTCGCCCTGCTCGATCTGATTCCCATTGTGGGGTCCACCATTGCCGGCGTTGTCGCAGCCCTTGTCGCACTGACGGTTTCGGTGCCCATCACCATCGCCACGATCGTCTTCTTCATAGTGCTGCGGCTGCTCGAGGACTATCTGCTCGTGCCGCGGATCATCGGTCGCACGGTGCAGGTTCCGGCGCTGGTCACCGTCGTCTCGGTACTGCTCGGCGGTGCGCTGCTCGGCATTATCGGTGCGCTGCTGGCGATTCCGGTCGCGGCGGCGGGCCTGTTGATTGTGCGCGAAACGCTGCTGCCGTCCTTGGACAAGCGCTGACCGGTGCTGAACTACCCAGGGTGCGCAGCGTTTGCGGTCACTCGGGCGGGGTAGTCGGACCTCGTCTGGAGGTCGTGAAATGTCCGAAGTTTTATCGGCCACCGAGACTCCGCCGGTAACGCCGACGGATCTGGGTGGGCAGTCGTGGCGGTGGGTGCTGATGCGCCTCGGGCGACGGCTCTGGGACGACGAACTCACGGATTGGGCTGCCGCGCTTACCTATTACAGTGTGTTGTCGATATTTCCGGGTCTGCTCGTCATCACCTCGGTGCTCGGATTGCTCGGCCCCGGGGCTACCGCATCGTTGATCGACACCCTCCGCGATATCGGCCCGGGCAGCGGAACAGCGATGCTGGTGGATGGGATCAAGGAACTCGACGGTGCGCGATCGGCGGCGGGTCCGCTGGCCATCGTGGGTCTGGTCACGGCCTTCTGGACGGCTTCCACCTATATCGGCGCCTTCATCCGTGCGGTCAATTCGATCTACGGGACCGCGGAGGGCCGCCCGATCTGGAAGACTCTGCCGCTCCGGCTGGGACTGACCACGGCGATGATGGTGCTGGTGTCGTTGTGCGGCATCGGCGTAGTTGCCAGTGGCACCATTGCCGACCGGATCGGGCATTGGCTCGGGGTCGGTTCGGCGGGGGTGACGGTCTGGAATATCGCCAAATGGCCGGTGCTGGCGGTGCTGGTCAGCGTGGTGCTGGCGATGCTGTACTGGCTGGCGCCCAATGCCCGCCAGCTGGGCTGGCGGTGGCTGACGCCGGGCAGTGTGCTCGCGGTGCTGCTCTGGATCGCCGCGTCGGCCGGATTCGCCTGCTACGTCACGAATTTCGGCAACTACAACAAGATCTACGGGTCGCTCGCCGGTGCGATGGTGTTCTTGATCTGGTTGTGGCTCACCAATGTTGCGGTTTTGCTCGGTGCACAGTTCGATGCGGAACTGGCCCGTGGCCGGCATATGGAACAGGGCGGTTCGCCCGATGCGGAACCGATTCTGCCACCACGCGATCCACCGGAATGAGGCGCCGGTTTCGCCGCCGTCCCGTTGAGGTAATCCGCGTGTTGACAGTCTAGAGGCGCAGGTGCCCGCCCGAGAACGCTGAGCATGCGAGAACGGAGGACGGCATGAATGATGGCGTCGCACAGGACCATTCGATTCCGACGACGGTGGGGCTACAGGTGCCGGCGGCGCCGCAGCAGCTGACCCTGCTGCGCGCACTCGCCGAAACGGTGACCCTGCTGGCCGACTTCGATATCGGTGAGGTGAACGATATTCGGCTCGTCCTGGACGAGGTGGCAATGCTCCTGGTCCGTGATGCCGTGCCCGGCACGGCACTGGACTGCGATCTGACCTGCGACTCAGACGGTGTCACCGTCCGGGTCTCCGCGGTCGCATCCTCGGCGACAGCCTTGGACGACCACAGCCTGAGCTGGCATATCGTGCGCTCACTGACCGACTCGGTCCGCACCGTAAAGGGCCTGGCCGCGCTCCCGGCCGCCGGTTATCCGACGGTCGTCGAATTCCGCTGGGTACGCAAATCTCGCGGTTGACTGAGTTTCGTTCCGGGCGAAGCGTTTGTCTCGGCGCAGGGGCGGTAGTTTCAATCGGGTGACTGGATGGTTGAGCCGCAAGTTCTATCGGGTCGGCACCTTCGACAGGGCCATCAGTGGTGCGGTGGCGCGGATTCCGGCATCACCCGTCGACTCCGGGATGCTCCGGCTGACCCGCAGTGCGGATCACGGGCTGCTTTGGGCGGGTGTCGCGGTGGTGCTGGCCGCCCAGCCGGGTGCCACGCGGCGGGCCGCCCTTCGTGGTGTGGTTTCGGTCGGCGGCGCGAGTCTGACCGCCAATCTGGTGCTGAAGACCCTGTTCGCGCGCCGGCGTCCGGCCGCGGATCTGCTGCCGCCGTTCCGGCGCCTGATCAATGCTCCGACGTCCTCATCCTTTCCCTCCGGCCACAGCGCCACGGCGGTGGCTTTCGCGACGGCTGTGGCGATGGAGAGCCCGCGCGCCGCGCTGGTCGTCGCCCCACTGGCCGCGACCGTCGCCTATTCGCGCGTGCACACCGGGGTGCACTGGGCATCGGATGTGGTGGCAGGCGCTGCGGTGGGTTCCGCGGTGGCCTGGGCGACTCGCCGGTGGTGGCCGGTGCGCGGCATCGAGGAAGCCGCCGCACGTGAGGTACGCGATGCTCCCGCACTGAACGACGGTGCGGGACTGGTGATTCTGGTGAATCCGGGTTCCGGTGATGCCAACTACGACCCCACCGGCGAGGTCGTATCCGCGTTACCCGCCGCCATGGTGCTGCGCGCCGACCCGGGGCGTGATGCGGCCGAGCAATTGGAGACTGCGCTCGAGGTGGGCGCCGAACACCAGCGCGCGGCGGGCGCGGAAGGGTCGTTCGGCTCCGGCGCCGAGCCGGTGCTGGCGGTGGGCGCCGTGGGTGGGGACGGAACGATCACCGCGGCCGCCGATATCGCGCTGCGGCACGGACTTCCGCTGGTTGTCGTCCCTGCCGGCACCCTGAACCACTTCGCTCGTGATCTCGGGGTGAGTGACCTGGGTGCGGCGGTCGAGGCGGTGAATTCGGGTGCGGCGGTCGAGGTTTCCATCGGCAGCCTCGAGATGCGGTCCGAGAGCGGTTCGCACACCACCTCGTTCATCAATACCGCCAGCATCGGCGGCTATCCGGATCTGGTCCGGCTGCGGGAGAAGTGGCAGGGGCGGTGGGGCAAATGGCCGGCCTTCGCGGCCGCGCTCACCGTCATGCTGCGCCGCGCCCAGCCGATCCGGGTGCGACTGGACGATCGCTGGCACGAGGTGTGGTTCCTGTTCGTCGGCAACGGCCCGTATCTCCCGCACGGTGCGGTCCCCGCATTCCGATCCCATATGGACACGGGCCTTTTGGATGTGCGCTGGCTTCGCGCCGATCTCCGTTTCTCCCGCACCCGTGCGGTCGTGGCGCTTTCGCTCGCAGCCATCGCGCATAGCCGGGTCTACGGCGAACGACAGGTTCCCGAGCTGACCGTCCATCTGAGTGATCCGGTGGCCGTGGCGGCCGACGGTGAAGTCCTCGGTGAGGCAACAGAATTGCGCTTCTCGGTGGCGGGCCGGGTGGTGGCGTACCGCGGGTCAGTCCTCTAGCGCGCCTTCGCGTAGCTGCGCCAGCGTCTTGGACAGGATGCGGGAGATCTGCATCTGGGAGACGCCGAGTTGATCCGCGATCTGCTTCTGGGTCTGGCATTCGAAGAACCGCATGATGAGCACCTGCCGTTCGCGTTCGGGCAGTTGGTCGAGCTGCGGGCGGAGCGTCATCGATTGCTCGATCAGTTCGTAATCGGGGTCGGACGCGCCCAGTGTCTCGCGCAGTGGCAGCGGTGAACTCTCGCCGTCGTCCCCGGCGACCGCGTCCAGTGAGGACGCCTGATACGCATTGGCCGCGATCAGGGCCTGGGTGATCTCCAGCAGGTCGACGCCGAGCTCGTCCGCGATTTCCCGGGCCTTGGGCAGCCGGCCCAGGCGCTGGGCGAGGATTTCGATGGTGCCGCCGATGCGCAGCTGGATTTCCTTGGTGCGCCGTGGAACTCGCACCGCCCAGGTGTAGTCGCGGAAGTGCCGGCGCACCTCGCCCATAATGGTCGGGATGGCGAAGGACAGGAACGGCGCACCGTAGGAGACGTCGAACCGGTCGATGGCGTGCAGCAGTCCGATACGTGCGGTCTGCTGTAGGTCCTCGAAAGATTCGCCGCGCCCGGAGAATCGGCGGGCGATATGATCGGCGAGCGGTAGACAGCGCTCGATCACCTTGTTGCGCAATATATCTCGCTGCGGGTCCAGAGTTTCGATCGCGCGCGCCAGTTCTTGCAGAGCCGGCTCGATATTGTCATAACCATTGTCATCCATGAAGGCCGTCCTGGCTGCGGTGAAAGGTCACCTCGATCGGGAAGCCGGGTGCGCCGGTATCGAAGGGCTGGGTGATGGTCCGGATCGAATCGGTCAGCGCGTGCAGCATGTTCCAGCCGAATTCGCGCTCGTCGAAGGGGGTCGCGGTGTGCGAGACCGAGGCCACGCGCACGGTCATGGCGCGTTCGTCATAGGTGAACTCGCACTCGATCTCGGCCCGCGGCACCGCCGACAGCATCAGCGTTGTGGCGACCTCGTCGAGCGCGACCCGGATATCGGTGGCCGCGTCGATGGTGAAATCCGCGATGAGGCAGACGGTTTCGGCGAGCGCCCGCAGCATGGTCAGCTGTGTCAGTCCGGCCGGCACCCGAATTCCGATCGAGGTGGCCGGGGACGTGAACTCCGGCAGCACGGGAGTGCTGTGCTGGGTATCGGAATGGACAAGCCGCAGCGCGGCCTTGGCCGAACGGGCCGACGTCTTCCCATTTCCTGTGTGCTGTGCTGGTGGTAGCTCGGTCACAATGAATCGCCCCTGGATGCTGGTAGGCAGTCGATCTCTTTCGATCTCTTATTCCTCCTGCTGGTGGACGTACCCGATGCGGTCGAGGGGAAACGCGGCCCGGCTCAGCGACAGCACCCGATCGACCTCGTGCCGTCCTCCCACCACCTGGAAGTCGATGCCGGCGTGTGCGGCGTCCTCCTGCGCGCACAGCAGTGCAAATGCGTTCCGGACGCTGAGGAATCGGGTGTCGCGAAGATCCACGACGACCGCCGGTGGTCGCCTGCTCAGCGCGTCGTCGAGCAATTGCTGGAATTCGGGGAGGACGAGTGCGTCCTGGTCGCGATGACCGGACAGCACAACAATTGACGACATGACAAAACCTCCCGAAGGGCATGTTTCGGCTGTCGTCTCAACCAGCTCGCAGATTACCCCTCTGCGGGCCGTTGCGGGACGAGGTACCCGGGCGGCGGCGATATATGCGTGTTTGAACCCTGTGATTGCGGCTATTGCGGTGACTGCAGCGCCTCGTTCGGAAGCTCTGATCCCCGGTCGTCGCGATACACCAGAGCGGAAGGAAGTATCCGTAATGTTGATGAGAAGACTTGCCCGGCCCTTGCTGGCGACCGCATTCATAGTCGAGGGGGTGGATGCCCTCACACATCCGCAGGCCCGCGGGAAGGCCGCCGCCGCCCGCGTCCAGCAGGTACAGCGTGTGCTGCCCGACCAGTACGCCTCGAAGCTGTCGAATCCCGAGCGTCTGGTGCAGGTCAATGCCGCGATTCAGGTCGGCAGCGCGCTGATGCTCGCCACCGGGCGGTTACCCCGGCTCGCCGCGGCTCTGCTCGCGGCTACGGTCATTCCGGCCACCGTCACCGAACAGGACTTTTGGGTCGAGGACGATCCGGATCGGCGTGCGGCCAAACGCACGGCGTTCCTCAAGGATGTGAGCCTGCTCGGTGGTCTGATGATCGCCGCGGGCGATACCGGGGGGCGTTCCCGGCGTCCGCTGCACAACCTGGCGGAAGGCATCGCGGCGCAGGGCACCGGGTTGGTGGCAGCCGCCCAGCTGCATGGCGCGCAGCTGACGGAATTCGCCAAGGATCACGGCGCGGACGTCGCCGACGTGGTCAAGGAGCGCGGCGCCGAACTGGGTGACGTGGTCAAGGTGCGCGGCGCCGAGCTCGGCGAGGTTGTCCGGGACCGCGGCGCGGACCTGGGTGAGGTGCTCAAGGAGCGCGGGGGAGAGCTGAGCGAGGTCGCCAAGAAGCGGGGCGCCGAACTGGCCGAGGTCGTCCGTGACCATGGCTCGCAACTGGTTTCGACCACACAGGACCGAGGTGCGCAGCTCGCCACCGCGATTCGCGATCGAGCCGCAGAGCATCGGGACTGAGCCGATGAGTGTTCCCGCCGAGGTGCAGGACACCCGAACACAGACCGCGGAATCCCTGCTGGACCGGCTCAACTGGCAGGGTTTGGCACTGCTGCTGCTGGGCATCATCGCGCTCGGCCCCACCCTCACCGCCTTCGGCAACGGCCTGGGCGGCTGGGAGACCGTCGGAATCGTCGCCAGCGCAACAGGTCTCGTCGGCGGAGTGGTCGGCGTTGTGGTCGAGATCCGCCGGGAGCGTATTCGGCGGCGCTAGGCGGGGTGCCCCGGCGGTAGATCCGCGACGGCCCGGTACCGCAGTGGCCGGACCGGCTTCGCCGGGGCCGCAGCACCTTCCGGCGCCAGGAGCATGGCGATGTGGTCACCCACATCGTGTCGCTCCACGATGCGGCCGCAGAACCAGCCGGCGGCCGCATCGAGAATGGGCAGATTCGCCGGGCCCGGATGCCATTCGCAATGCGTGAATTTGTCGATCTCGTCGCCGGTCTCCGAGCCGAACAGGGTCGCGAGCGGCAGTTGCCGCTCATCGAGCAGATGAACCGCGAGATGTCCGGCGCGCATGGCGATTCGGTAGGTGTGATTCTGCTTGGAGATGCCGACCATGAACCGGCGCGGCTCGATGCTGACCTGTGCGGCGAAGCCCACCAGGCATCCTGTTCGCTGCGCACCTACCCGTGTTGTCACCACGACGAGCGAATTATCCAATGCCGTCACGAATGCGTCGAACGCGGCGGACTGCTGGGCGGTCATCGATTCCTCCTCGCTGAAGAGAATATGGCCGCTGAAGAGAATATGGCCATTGCGATTGAGATCGTGTCGCCCGGGTATCACGTCCTTTGTCCATAGCGACAAACCAAGTTGGAGGAGAACTCGTGTCCGAGCACAAGAGCGGTCCCAGCGAAGGCATCGAAGGCGTCGTCGAAGGCGTCAAGGGCAAACTGAAGGAAGCCGCCGGCGCTATTTTCGGAAACGACGATCTGCGGGGTGAGGGCAGGGCCCAGCAGGACAAGGCCGAAGCGCAGCGTGGGGTAGCCCAGAACGAAGCCGCCGCCGAGAAGGATCGTGCCGCGGCGGCTCTCGAGGAGCAGCGTCAGCGCGCGTTCCAGCAGGGGCAGTAACTCCCCGCTGCCACAGCGGAATCAGAGGATCGGCGCGCCGGGCGTAGTGCCCGGCGCGCCGGTCTGTTTCTGTTCGGGGCAGGGCCGTTCCCGCCCGGCCGCATATATGAGAAGGTGGGCGTCCGGAAGGAGGCCGAGATCGATGTCCAGCTGGCAATACGGCCGACCCGGCCAGATCGGCGAACACCCAACCCCGGCTGCCACAGTGGGTAATTCGACCGCCCCCGTGGGCCGTCCGCCGGAGGGGAGACGAGTGGATCGCCGTCCGACGGTGCTTCTGGTCGAGGACGACCGTGCCGACGCGCTGCTGGTGGAGGAGCTGGTCGCCGACGCCGCGCCCGGCCTGCATTTGCGATGGGCGCGGACGCTCGCCGAGGCCTGTGCGAGTCTCGCCGCGGATCCACCCGACTGCATACTGCTGGACCTGCATCTTCCCGATGCGCGCGGCCTCGAGGCGCTGGAGCGGATTCGCGCGGTGACCGATGAGGTGGCCGTTGTCGTCCTGACCGGACTCGACCAGGAGCGAACGGGATTGGCCGCGATGTCCGCGGGCGCCCAGGACTATCTCGTCAAGGGTCGTGTCGAGCCCGAATTATTCGGTCGCGCAGTGCGATACGCGATCCAGCGCAAGGAGGCCGAGCGGGCCGCGGTCGCGCTGCGCGCCGAGCAGATGCGCCACCAGGAGAACGCCCGGCTCGAACGCGGTCTGCTGCCGACCCCGCTGCTGCAGAGCGACCAGGTCGTCGATGTGGTCTCGCGGTATCGACCGGGCCGGGCGCATTCGCTGCTGGGCGGCGATTTCTACGATGTGGTGCAGGACGCCGACGGTACGGTGCACGCATTGATCGGCGATGTGTCCGGCCACGGACCCGACGAGGCGGCAACCGGTGTAGCGCTGCGATTGGCCTGGCGCACTTTGGTTCTCAGTGAAATCACTGGGACGCGGCAGCTGCAACTGCTGGAGCAGATGCTGCTCGCCGAACGTACCGGACGACATACCTTCGCCACGGTGACCACACTGGTCCTGCGACCGCGCCGGCATGTGGTGCAGGTGATGCGCGCGGGGCATCCGGGCATGCTGACGCACACCGATCGCGGCGTCGAATGGCTCGAAGTTCCGGGCGGACCGGCCCTGGGATTCATTCCGGGACAGGCGGATTGGCCGATCTACGAACTGTCCCTGCCGCTGGGCACCGGCCTGGTGCTGTTCACCGACGGCCTGTTCGAGGGGCATACCGGCCCAGGGGACGAGCGATTGGGTGAAGAGGGACTGCTCGCCTTGGCGCGCGAGGTCACCGCCCAGCAGCCCGGCGAATTCCTGGACCAGCTCATCGGGCGGGCGGAGGAATTGGCCGAGCAGCAGGGCGGTTTGGCCGACGATATCGCGGCGCTCTATCTGAAGTGGACCGATGAACCGCGGGATCAGGACCGACCATGAGCCTTCCCGACCGCAAGATCAGCCGGGCCGGGCGCATGACGGTGCAGGCGTGGTTTCATCTTGTTCTCGCGCTGATGGTGCTGGTCGAAATCATCGGCGCCGGTTTCCTGACCGTCGCCACCGCACACGCCGCGACCGTTTCGGACCGGCTCTCCAAGCAAATCCAGCCCGCGGCCACCGAGGCCTACCGTCTGCAGGGTGCGCTCGCCAACGAGGAGACCGGCGTTCGCGGGTACACGCTCACCGCCGATGCGCAGTTTCTCGACCCGTATACGCAGGGAAATCAAGACGAGGCGCGCGCCGCGGCCCGGATGCGCGAGCTACTGCACGATCGTCCGGAGCTACTGGCGGATGTCGATGCGGTGGAACAGTCCGCGCAGACCTGGCGGCACCAGTTCGCCGCCCCCTTGCTCGCCACCGTCAGTCCGGGGGTGATTCATCCCGTCGACCCCGTCGCCACGGCCCGCGGCAAAGTGCTGTTCGATGATCTCCGTGCGCATTTCGCCACCCAGAACACGAATCTCGCCACCGCCGTGGTCGGGGACAAGGCGGACCTCGATCGAAAGCGCACCGTGCGCGATGTCGTGCTGGCGGGCATGGTCGCGGCCTTCCTGCTGACCGCCATCGCACTCACAATTCTGGTGCGGCGCTTGATCGTTCGCCCGCTGAGTGCGCTGGAGAGCGCATCCCGGGATGTCGCGGGCGGTGATTTCGGCCGGCGCATCACCGCCGGCGGACCCGCCGACCTGATGACGGTGGGGGAGGCGGTGGAGGGCATGCGCCGCCGGATTGTCGCGGAACTGGATGCCTCGCGAATCAAGGAGGCCCTGCTGGCCGCGCAGGCCGCGGATCTGGATACCCAGGCCATGGAATTGCGCCGATCCAATGCCGAGCTGGAGCAGTTCGCCTACGTCGCCTCGCACGATCTGCAGGAGCCGCTGCGCAAGGTGGCCTCGTTCTGCCAGCTGCTCGAGAAGCGCTACGGCGATCAACTCGACGAGCGCGCAACGCAATACATCGAGTTCGCGGTGGACGGCGCGAAGCGGATGCAGGTGCTGATCAACGATCTGCTCACCTTCTCGCGGGTGGGCCGGGTGAGCGACCACATCGCCCCGGTCGAGGTCGATCAGACGCTGGACAAGGCGCTCGCCAACCTGGCCGCCGTGGTGGAGGACACCGGCGTGCAGATCCAGCGCCCCGAGCGGCTTCCAGAAATCATCGGCGATCCCACGCTTCTGATCATGCTGTGGCAGAACCTGATCGCGAATGCGGTGAAGTTCCGCGAACCCGTGCGGACGCCGATCGTGCGGATCGACTGTGAGCCGGAGCCCGGTGACGCGTCCGGGTGGCGGTTTTCGTTGGCCGACAACGGTATCGGTATCGCCCCGGAGTTCGCGGAGAAGGTATTCGTGATCTTCCAGCGGTTGCACAGTCGCGACGAATACAGCGGGACCGGCATAGGATTGGCCCTCTGTAAGAAAATCGTGGAGTTCCACGGTGGCCATATCTGGATCGATCCGGAGTACACCGGCGGCACCCGATTCGTCTTCACCCTCTTCGATGCCGAGCCGCGGTCCGAAGCCCTCGACAAGGAGATTCCGGCGTGACACAACTCGGCAGGCCCATCGATATCCTGCTCGTCGAGGATGATCCGGGCGATGAGCTCATGACCCTGGAAGCGTTCGAGCACAATAAGATCGGAAATACGGTGCATGTCGCCCGTGACGGCGAGGAAGCGCTGGACTTCCTGTACCGCCGTGGCGCCCACGCGCAGGCCCCTCGCCCGGATCTGATCCTGCTCGACCTCAATCTGCCGAAGTACGACGGCCACGAGGTACTGAGCCGAATCAAGACCGACCCGGATCTCTCGCTCATCCCGGTGGTGGTGCTCACCACGTCGGCGGCCGAGGAGGACATCCTGCGGAGCTACAAACTGCATGCCAACGCCTATGTCACCAAGCCGGTCGATCTGGACCAATTCGTCTCTGCGATAAAGCATATCGACGACTTCTTCGTACAGATCGTCCAATTGCCGAGCTAGCACCGACTTGCCGAGCTGGCACCGCGCGGTGCAGGCCGGTCGATCGGCTCAGGCGACCCGGATCCGGTCCAGCGCAGTGCTTCCCTGATCGAGCGCCTGCTCACGCAATACCGACAGCACCCGAGCGAGCTTGCGCGACACCTGCATTTGCGAAACCCCCAGTCGCCCGGCGATCTGCGACTGGGTCAGATTCTCGAAGAATCGCCACACCAGCAGCTGGCGATCGGCTGGGGGCAGCGCGGCGAGCAGCGGCCGCACCGACATCGAGTCCTCGAGCAGGCGGTAGCACGGCTCTACGGTCCCGAGGGTTTCGGCAATGGGCCGCAGTGCGGAATCGTCGCTACCGGTGCGCGGGGTGTCGAGGGAGCCGGCCTGGTAGGCATTGCGTGCCACCATGGCCTGGGTGACCTCCGTCACGTCGACGTCCAGTTCGGCCGCGATCTCGCGGGCGGTGGGGAACCGGCCGAGGCGGTGTGCCAGCACCTCTGTCGCCGGCCCGAGCTGCTGCTGCAGCTCCTTGGCGCGCCGCGGTACCCGCAGCGCCCAGGTGCGGTCGCGGAAGTGCCGGCGCACCTCACCCATGATCGTGGGGATGGCGAACGACAGGAAGGTGCTGCCACGAGCGGCGTCGAAGCGGTCCACGGCCTGCACCAACCCCACACAGGCGATTTGGTGAAGATCGTCGTACGCTTCGCCGCGCCCGTCGTAGCGGCGTGCGATATGTGCGGCCAGCGGCAGACACAGCTCGATGATGTGCTCGCGCACGGAGTCCCGATTCGGGTCGGCCGCGGGAAGTGCGGCCAGCTTCTCGAACCAGGGCTCGATATTGTCGTAGCTGTCTCCATTGCTGCGGGTCTGGCGGGGTTCTCCGGGCTGAAACGTCGCCGTGCTCATGAAGTTTCCTCACTCCCAATCGAATCCGTACTCGTACTTCATACCCCATCATCCGTTATTCAAACGTGACCTGATCTCGCTGGCTGGATTCGCGGGCCTCCGCGCACGATCGAGGGCGGGGCAATCTGCCCGCGCCGGATGATCGCGTAATATGCAACAGCGGAGGGTGACATGGATCGTGGCGCCGCACAGCCATATTCGGGCCCGGCAACGATCGGGCTGCAGGTGCCCGCGTTGCCGGAACAGCTGATGATGCTGCGTGCGCTCGCTGAAACCGTCCTGCATATGGCCGACTTCGGAATCGGCGAGGTCAATGACATTCGTCTCGCTCTCGACGAAGTGGCCACAATTCTGATACAGGATGCGATTCCGGGCTCCATACTCGACTGTGATCTGACCTACGATCAAAGCGGATTGGGCGTCCGTCTCGCCGCTGTCGCCTCTTCGGAGGCGGTTCTGGAGGACGGCAGCCTGAGCTGGCATATCGTGCGCACGCTCACCGATGGACTCAGCGCCACCCAGGGCTCGTATTCCGCACTGGTCGCCGGTTATCCCACCGTGGTCGAGTTCCGGTGGCGCAGCCGCACGAGCGAGGGCGGCCAGGCCTGAGCCGGTGCGGCAGTGCAATATCGAGGTAAGGATTTGATGACAACTGACATCGGCGAACTACCTTCGGGCCCGTTCCTGCATCGCGCCTTCTTCTATCGCGGCAGTGATGAATATCTCGCAGGCACAATGGATTTCATTCGCACCGGACTCGCGAACGGCGAGCCGGTAGCGGTAGCGGTACCCGGCGCGAACCTGACGCTGGTGCGCGATGCGCTCGGCACCGATGCCGGTGCGGTACTGCTGGTGGATATGGCTGTGGCAGGCCGTAATCCGGGCCGGATCATTCCCTCGGTGAAGCGGGCTTTCGCCGATGCGCATCCGCAGCGCAGTGTGCGGATCATCGGTGAGCCGATCTGGGCGGGACGGTCGGAATTGGAGTACCCGGCGTGCGCGCAGCACGAGGCGCTCATCAATGTCGCGTTCACGGGGCGGGAGGCGACGATTCTGTGCCCGTACGACACGGCGGGGCTGGACCAGGTGGTGCTCGACGACGCGCTTCGTACGCACCCGGTTGTCATCGACAGTCATGGCGAGGGCGCCAGCACGGTGTACGACCCCGGCCGAATCCTGGATTCCTACAATGAGATCCTGCCCGCCGCACCGCCGGACAGCACCGTGATCGCCTTCGACGAAGCCTCGCTCGCGAACACCCGGCATACGGCCACCGGCTTCGCCCGGAGCGCCGGTATGACCGCGGACCGCGCCATCGATCTCGAACTTGTTGTGGCAGAGGCGACGACGAACTCGGTGGTGCACGGTGGCGGTTCCGGCGCTCTCACCCTGTGGGTGGAGGAGACCCAGATCGTGTGCCGGGTGCAGGACAACGGTTGCATTGCCGACCCGCTGGCGGGCCGTATCCCCGTGCCGCCGAACCGAATCGGCGGGCGCGGACTACTGCTGATCAACCAGCTGAGCGATCTGGTGCGCCTGCACACGACACCGCTGGGCAATACGCTGCAGATGCATTTCGCGCTGTGAGTGCCTGCGGTGCGGGTGTTTGCCCGAGCTAGGATTTGCCGGCCAGGGCCTCGTCGAGGGTGTCGTACACCTCGAGCAGTTCATCGAGCCCCGTGAGTTCGATGGGACGCCGCACCGGTACGGATCCGACCACGCGCAGCTCCCGGCCCGCCACCGACTCCAGGGCTTCGACCAGCACACTCAGTCCTGCCGAGCCGAAGAATCCCACCTCGGTCAGGTCCAGGATCAGCAATTGTGAAACGGTGGCCAGCGATTCGGCCACCGCGGCGGAGAGTTTGGGCGCCGACACCATATCGACCTCGCCCGACACCGATAGCACCACTGCCGAATCGATCGAGGTGGTCCGCACGCTCAATTCGCGGTTATCGCTGCTCACCGACTGTTCTCCCGATGCCCGATCGATCCGTCTTCGCGAATCGTCACTTCGCCACCTCCGACACCTTGGCGCTGCGCGAGCCGACTGTTCTGCCGACCGGTAAGCCTACCCGCGAGAACCTACCGCCAGTAAAGTTATACAACCCATGTCGCTACCGACACGGTTATCGGCGAATCGCCGCCCCCACCGCCCCGCGTGTTGCCCACTCGCGCCGGCGCTGCCCAATTGTGGTGCCTCGCTCTGCTTTCCTCACCGCGGCCATTCGTGCTGCTTCGATGCCCGCATCCCGGGTAGTACCTCCCAAGGTATGCCCCAGTAATCGTCACGAACGGAGGCCTCGAAATGAGCATCGAACAGCACAAAGCCCGAGATCAACGCCGCCCCCTCTCCCGTCGATTCCGCACACCACGCACCCACGCCGGAGAAGGCGTCGAAGACAACTACAACCTCCCCGGCCTGGCCCTACTCGCCCTAGCCCTCGTAGCGACCGCCCTGGCCCTGATCGCCGCCGCCTACGGCTTCCACATCCGAGCAATCACCGCCGCAGTAACAGCCGCCGTCCTCTACCTGTCCGGCGGCCTCTGGCTGGCCATCGAGTGGCGCCGCCGAAACGCCCAAGGCCGAAGCAACGACATTGAACGCCAAGGCCATTGACGCCTAGGGCCGATGCACACCCCAACCCCTGTTGACTCCCTCTTACCCCACTCGTCCACTCCACCGCATCCGGCCCTACAACCCCGACCACACGTCCGTCCCGCTCTTCGTCTTTGTGTTTTGGTCTCGAGAACGGGACCACAGCCGGTCGACCCGGCTGGTACCGCAGGTATTCGCCCCAACTGCGGGAGGTCAACCGGGTACCCCTCCCTACGTGCCCAGCACGGCTATCTCGGGCTTTGCCCGCACCCCGTGCTGATCAACCCTGTCCGGGAGGCAGGCAACCCAGGTGCACCGGCGGTTTCGGTATAGAAGCCGTCGGTGCACCTGGGTTGCTTGCGTCGAGGGGCGGTGGTGGGTTTCTGGGTGCGGGCAGGGCCCGAGATGGCCGTGCTGGTGGCGTCGGGTGGGGTACCCGGTTGACCTTCCGGGCCGAGGAGATACCTGCGGTACCAGCGGGGTCGACCGGCTGTGGTCCGGTTTCACAGACACAACACGAAAAGACAAGAGCCGAAAGACAAGGACGCCTGGAAACAAGGGATCGAAGAACAAGAACCCGGAAGGCCACGCCGGGCAACGGCCTACAGCAGGAGCGGGATCAGGCCGACAGGGGGCAGCGGCACCGACAACGGCAACGACAGCGGCAACGGCAACGACAGCGGCAACGGCAACGGCAACGACAGCGGCAACGGCAACGACAGCGGCAACGGCAACGACAGCGGCAACGGCAACGACAGCGGCAACGACAGCGGCAGCGGCAACGACAGCGGCAACGGCAACGACAGCGGCAGCGGCAACGACAGCGGCAACGACAGCGGCAACGGCAACGACAGCGGCAGCGGCAACGACAGCGGCAACGACAGCGGCAACGACAGCGGCAACGACAGCGGCAACGACAGCGGCAACGACAGCGGCAACGGCAACGACAGCGGCAACGACAGCGGCAACGACAGCGGCAGCGGCAACGGCAGCGGCAACGGCAACGACAGCGGCAACGGCAACGACAGCGGCAACGACAGCGGCAACGACAGCGGCAGCGGCAACGACAGCGGCAACGACAGCGGCAACGACAGCGGCAACGACAGCGGCAACGGCAACGACAGCGGCACCGGCAGGGGCAGGGGCACCGGCAGGGGCAGGGGCACCGGCAGGGGCAGGGGCACCGGCAGGGGCAGGGGCACCGGCAGGGGCAGGGGCAGGGGCACCGGCAGGGGCAGGGGCAGGGGCACCGGCAGGGGCAGGGGCAGGGATGACTCGCGGTCTGGCGTGGTGGTGTGGTGGTGTGGTGGGCGGGCAGATTCGGTGGTGGCCCTCGGTGGTGTTGCCGCCCTGCGGGTACACATCCGGGGCGAGGAAACCTGTTGTCGCGGTGGGGTTGTCATTTGTTCGGCGAGCGAACCGGCCTGAAAGCCGATGCGGCAACGACCTCCAGCACCGACAGGAACAACCTGTCGGAGACACCAGAGGCCGGGGGACCTATTGTCGTGCCGGAGGTGTGGAGGTCCGGCGGACCGAGCGGTCCCGAACCGGTTGCGGGCGCACCGGATTGCAGTAGTTGCGAGGGCCCATCGAGGGCGGAGCCTCGGTCAACAACTCCTCGGGATGGTGCAGGTGGTTGACCTGCGGAGTTCGGGTCGGGTCCACATGCGCCGGGGCGATCCACGCGGTCCGGCCCGGGAAGTCCGAATCCGCACCGAGCTTGATGGTCTTCCAGCCGCGTGGCCCGTCTTTGACCAGGGCATGGCAGTGATCGCACGCCAAGGTCAGGTTTTCGATATCGGTGGGGCCGCCCTTGCTGAACTCGGTCACATGATGGGCCGCGGCCATACTCGCCGGAGCCGAGCACCCCGGGCGAGTGCACCCGCGTTCGGTGGCGATCAACGCCAACCGTTGTGCCGGGTTCGCCAACCGGATTTCCCCGATATGCAACGGCATCCCGTTCTTGTTCTTCACGAGCACGAACGTCTTGCAGTGGCGGGCCATCAACCGGAGGGCGTTCTCGACCGGGACCTGCCCACCGGTGGCGGTGGTGGCCACCCCCGCAGCGCGTTCGACATCCTCGATGCTCATCGTCATGATCGTGGAGACCGGCAACCCACGGTGCGATCCCAGCTTGGCGGGGTTGAAGTCCGGGTGCAACACCGCCAGCAACGCATCATGCTGGCGTTGGGCCTTGCTGCGCTCATCCCGGGCCGCGCACGCCTCCAGCACATCCCGGGGCACCGGGTTGTCCTCGTCCTCGGCCCACGGGCTTTCCTTGTCCGCCGGGTTGCACATCCCCGGACGGGCCAGCTTGGCCATGACAGCATCGAAAGCCGAGCGGGCGTCGGGGGTGAGTTCGACGGTGAGGGTGGACATGAGGTCGTAGCGTTGCGGGCTCAGAACCGCGCTGCGCTGGTTCTGCCGGTCCGCGTCCTCGGTGAGCTTGCCGTCGGGGTCCAGGAAACCCAGGATCATCTCCCCGATCCTCGGCAGATGTGTCGGATCCAGGGCGCGCGCCTGGAAGGCGAGTTGCTTCTCGGCGTAGGCGCGAGCTTCAGCAGGAACCTTGCCGGGCAACCGGTTCATGACTTGCCGGATGACTCGCACGTGATCGAGGGAGATCGCCCCCTCGTCGAGGGCTTGGGCCGAACACGGCAGGACCGGGGCTGGGTCGGGCTCGTCACCGACGCGATGCCACACCGCGAGATCCTCCGCGGCACGCCACCGGTTGATCGCATCCCCGTGCGAGATATGCAGCACCGATTGCAAATACAGGGCCGGGCTCCCGGACCCGTTGAGAGCGGGCAATGACCGGGCGCAGGCTTGCACGATCAGATCCCGTTGCACCGACGCCAACCGGCGGGTGCAGGTTTCGATCTGCTGCATCAATGCCACGATGTCGGTGTCCGGCACCGGGATCAACGGCAGAGTGGTGAGGGATTCGACCGCAGCGGCCAGTGCGGCTGCACCGGTCGCGATTGCGGTTTCTCCCCGTGATTCCATGCCTTTATTCTACTCCCGGAAATCAGACCCGGAAAGACGAATTCCGTTGTGATATAAGCCTATTCAGAATATTCGGGTTTTAGCTTTCGTCTTGTGTTCTTATGTCTTGCTCTTCTTGTCCGGGCATCTTTCGTCTTGTTCTTATCCCTTCTCTCTCAAGATGTTTGGCCATGGACCCATGGCCCGCTTCCCTCTCCTACCGGGGGTGGAGGCCCGACTCGTCTCGGGGCACGATGCGGGTGGAAGATGTCGCGCATAGTGTTGGCCACCGTGACAATTGAGATTGATGGGCTCGAGGGAATTCTCGACGGGGACTTCGTCGTCGGGCTGGCTCAGGTGACGCCGCTGCGGGGAGTGGTGGTGTCGCCGGTGAACAGTGCTGGGTGGGATGCGGAGACTTCGACGTTTTCGTTTACCAGTGATCTTGCGGCGTTCAAGAAGCTGCGGCGGCTGGAGCGGAATCCGCGGGTGGCTGTGGTTTTTCATACGCGCGAGCACGGCACCGCCGAAGGTAGTGCGTACGTGCTGGTGCAGGGGGATGCGAGTTTCTCCTGGTATCCCGATCGGGAAGCGCTGACCCCGTTCTATGGGAGGCCCGGTACCGCGCTCGGGCCGGAGAATCTCGGCGGTGCCTTCTGGGACTGGTGGCTCGGTCCGTTCTGGTGGGATCGCATTGTCGTGCGCGTCCACGCCCAGCGCGTGATCGCGTTCCCGGACGCCGAGTGTGCGGGTCCGGCATCGGTGTTCGGTGCTGCCGAGCCCTCCGCGGAACCGGAACCTCAGCAGCCCCCGGCGAAGGGCACCGAACCGCGGGTCGATGTCGACAGTGCTGCTCGGGCATTGCGGAAGCTGGACCACCGACTGCTCGGGTGGGTCGGAGCGGATGGCTATCCGGTGGTCGTTCCGGTGCAGATCGGTGCGACGGAATCACGCGGGATGACGCTGACGGCACCTGCGGGCTCGGTGCCCGATCATGGCCGCCGCGCGGGACTCACCGGTCATACCTTCACCGCTGGCACACTCGGCCAGCACCAGACAGCCTTGACCGGCTGGCTCGAAAAAGACAGCGAGACACTGTATTACGCACCGCACACCCGGCTGACCTACATGATCCCCCCGAGCCGCGCGGTCTGGCGCGTGGTCATGGGCGCGGTGACCCGGATCGGTCACGAACGAGCCCGCCGCGACGGTGTCCCGTCACTGCCGACCCGCAACATCCGGCTCCGCCTGATCACGCCGGTGCAGCGTCATATCGCGAATCCCGTCGGCCGGCGGGTGGCCCGGTATCTGAACAGCCAAGCCGTGCTGGAGACGACAGGACGCAAGAGCGGTCAGCCGCGCACGACGCCGATCGGTGGCAGACAGGTCGGATTGTCGTACTGGATCGTCTCGGAGTTCGGCCGCAAATCGCAGTACGTGCGCAATATCGAGGCAGATCCACACGTGCGCTTGCAGATTCGGGGCGTCTGGCATACCGGCGTCGCGGTGCTCCTCGACGAGGACGACTCGCGCCGGCGCTTGCGGGAGCTGCCGTGGTTGAATAGCGCGCTGGTCCGGCTGGCCGGATCCGACCTGTTAACTATTCGTGTCGATCTGGATTGATTTCCGTTCGCCATTCTAAATGGTCACTTGTCCAGGTAACGTATCGCCGAAGCGGCTCGCCGCCGCAGGTTGAACGCGACAGGCCGGACCATCCATCGATACTGTGCTGACACGGAACTGGGACCGGTCCCGCCAACCCCGTAACTCAGAGGAGTCTCGATGATTGTGTCCCGGCGATCCGCGCTGGTGGGCGCGGCGGCATCGGCCGTCGCGGTCGGTGCCAGCGGGCTGCTGCACTCCAAGCCCGCTGCCGCCCAGCCGGTCAACGGCCAGGGCTATCTCGTCGGATGCGGTATCGCCGATATGACCGGCGCGCCCGCGGGTCAGGGCATGATGGGCTATTCGGAGCTGGATCAGATCACCACCGGGTTGCTGACCCGCTGTTATGCCCGCGCCTACATCATCGTCGACCAGACCACCGGCGGCCGTGTCGCATTCGTGAACACCGACAATGCCTGCCTGTTCCAGTCGGTCCACCTCGCGGTGATGACGGAGCTGGCCAAGCGATTCGGCGATACGTACACCGAGCGCAACGTCAACCTCAATGCCACCCACAATCACAACTCCTGCGGCGGCACCGCCCGCGAATACGCATACTCGCTGGCCGCGAAGGGTTTTCAGCAGAACTCCACCGACGCCGAGGTGAACGGCATCGTCGCGGCGATCGCCAATGCGCACGACCGTCTGGCCCCGGGCACCATCATGCTCGGTCACGGTGAGCTGCACGATGCCAGCGCCAACCGCTCCCGCGTCGCCTTCGACCTGAATCCGCCCGAGGACAAGGCCGAATTCCCCGAGGGCATCGACCCCAAGGTGACCGTGCTGCGATTGCGCCAGGGCGGCAAGGATGTCGGCGCCATCACCTGGTTCGCCACGCACGGCACCTCGCTGACCGATCGCAATACCCTCATCTCCGCCGACAACAAGGGCTACGCCAGTTACCGCTGGGAGCACGATGAGATGGGCGGTCGCTACCTCGACGGTCAGCCCGGCTTCATCGCGGCCTTCCCGCAGACCAATCCGGGCGATATGACCCCGAACCTTGCGGTGCGCCCCTGGCATCCGTCCGGTCCCACCGAGGACAACCGCCTCAACTGCACGATGATCGGCGAACGCCAATACCAAGCCGGGCGAACCGCTTTCGCCTCCGCGCAAGCAATGTCCAACGGCGGTGTCGACTCGGTCATCCGGTATGTCAATATGGCCGACACCGCCATCGACGGCTCCTACACTCCCGACGGCAAGGCTGCCCGGACCTCTCCCGCGATGATGGGCGCGTCAGCGGTCGCCACCAGCTCGGAAGACAACTGGAACACCCAGATCCCGTTCCTGCACGAGGGCGATACCAACCCCATGGTGGCCGCGCTCGGCGGCATCGACGCGCCGATCGAGCAGTGGATGCGCGATGTGCAGGCCCCCAAGCTCGCGATCGTGCCCCTCGGCATCCTCCCGCCGCGCCCCTGGGTGCCGCAGGTGCTGCCGATCCAGATCATGCGCATCGGCGATCTCGTACTCGCCTCGGGCCCAGCGGAATTCACCATCGTCTCGGGCCTGCGGGTGCGGCGCGTGGTCGCCAGCGCGCTCGGCGTTCCGATCGAGAACGTCCTCATGCAGGGTTACGCCAACGGCTACAGCGGCTACGTCACCACGCCCGAAGAGTATGTCTCACAACAGTATGAAGGCGGCGAGACGCTCTACGGCCGCTGGACCCTCTCGGCGTACATGCAGGAATTCGACCGCCTCGCCCGCGCGGTAGCCGCCCGCACCGACCTCGGCCGCGGCCCCGCCCCTCTGGACTGGACCTCCGGGCTGCAGCCCAACCTCTTGGCCCCGGTCCCCGCCGACGTCCCGGTCGCCGGCCATGTCTTCGGCGACGTACTTGCCCAGCCTGCCCCGAGTAACGGTGCGGGAGATGCGGTTTCGGTGCAATTCGTCGGCGCGCACCCGAACAACAACTTCCACCTCGGCAGCACCTACTTCGAGGTACAGCGCTCCTCCGGCGGCGGCTGGTCCCGCGTCTACGACGACAACGACTGGTGCACCGAATTGCATTGGGAGCGACCGGCGGACAATGACGCCGCCTCACTGATCCGCATCGTATGGACGGTCCCGCAGGACGCCCCGTCCGGCCGGTACCGCATCCAATACTTCGGCGACAGCCGCGACGGTTCCGGCGCGACGGCTCAATTCACCGGAACCTCAAACGAATTCGCAGTGGCATAGGCAATCAGCGCAGAGCGAGGGCCAGGAAGAAGTCGACGCGATCTTCGAGACGTGACAGATCGCGATCGGTGAGTTCCTCGATGCGCTGAACTCGGTACCGCAGCGTATTCACGTGCAGGTGCAGGAGTTCGGCGCATTTGGTCCAGGAGCCCGAGACCTGAAGGAACGTCTCGAGGGTGTGGATCAGGTCGGCCCGATTGTCCCGGTCGTAATTGCTGAGCGGGTCGAGCAGCCGGACGCGGAACATGCGTCGGACCTCGTCGGGGACGCTGGCCAGCAGCAGCATATGGGTGGCCAGTTCATCGTGACGCACCACGCTGGTCGGCTGATCGCGTTCGGCGGCCATGCGGCGCGCGTAACGCGCCTCTTCGACTGCGCCACGCAGACTTTCGCCGTCCACACCGCCGCTGATGCCGACGGCGAGGCGGCTGCCCTGCAATCCCGGTTCGAGGGCCTCCACGGCACGGTGGATGCGATCCTCGAGTGTGCCGTCCTCGCCGATGGGTACCAGCAGGATGGCTTCACCGTCGATCACACCGGCGGCAGGGCTTCTGTCGTAAAGGATTTCGCGCAATAGCGAGCGCAATTCGCGCGGCCGGACGCCACCCGAATCGGCGGTCGCGGCAACCGCCAGATAGCGCTCGGACAGCCCCAGTCCGGTGAGCTCGAGCCGCGAGACGATATCGGCGGGTTTGGCATCGGAGACGATGAGCTCGACCAGCTCCTGCGCCAATCGGCCCTCTGCGCTCTGCCGGTCATCGAGCCGAACACGTTCCAGCGCAACAATTCCGGCGAGTTCGGCGACAATCGCGCGCCGCTCCTCCGGCCAATCCTTGTAATCGCTCTCGAACACCATGAACCAGTCCGCGACCCGCGACGTGCCGTCCGGATCGACGGCGAACAGTGTGAACCGACTGCCCTCGGAAGTGATCACGTCGGGTAGTCGCGGCGCGGCCAGACAGGCGATCCGAGTCTGCTCGGGCGGGGCCTTGACCGGCCCCGCGACGACACGCCCGGTCGAGGACACCACCCAGCACGCCGTGCCGAGATTGCGGTGAATTAGCTCCAGCACCGAATCGAGCCCGCCGCCCGAGACGAGCTTGCGATGCCGATCCAGTACGGCCGCCAGATCCGCGGCCCGCCCGGTCGACAGATTGCGATTGATCTGTTCGGCGACGGTCGCGAACGCGAATTCCTCGCGCACCCGGAACAGCGGGATGCGATGACGGCGGCAGGCCTCGACCAGATCGGCCGGCGGCTCGCCGTAGAGCGCGTCACCTGCGGCGACAGCTGCTACTTTGGCGCGAGCCAGGGCTGCGATGAACGCGTCGCTGTCCGCCGATGCGGTCCACCACTGCAGTCCGGTGAGCACAAGTTCGCCCCCGGAGAGGTAGCGGGAGGGGTCGAGCATGTCCGTCGTCACGACCCAGCGAACGAACCGGTCGAGCTCGTCTTCTCCTGTGACGAGTTCCAGACCGGTGTCCGAAAGGGCGAGCAAAGATCGCAACCGCATGATTGCTAACGCTAACAGCCGATGACGCGAGGGTTACCGGCTTGGATGTATCTACAAGTGCGCCCGTGTGAACTGGGCCACAGATTCGGAGGTCTCGTCCTGGCCGCCGGGAACCCCCGGCGGATGTACTTACGTGGCAAGTCGCCAATGGATGGAGGTCGGATGTCGGGTCGCCTGGAATGGCTCGGGTCGCTGCCCCTGGAAGAGGCCGAGGCTCAGCTGTTGACCTGCTGCGCATCGCAACGGTGGGCACGGAAAATGGTGGCCGGTCGGCCGTATGTGAACGAGTCGAGTCTCATGCAGGCCGCGATCTCAGGGCTGGCCGAACTCGCGTGGACCGATGTGGAGGAAGCTCTCGAGGCCCACCCCCGCATCGGTGAACGCGCCGAAGCCGCACGCGCCGAACGGGTTTCAGCGGAGGCCGCACAGCGCGAGGCGCAGTGGTCGCAGGATGAGCAGTCCGGCGCCGCCACGGCCGCCGATGCGGTGCGCGAGGCACTCGCCGCCGGCAATGTGGCCTATGAGCAGCGCTTCGGACATGTCTTCCTGATTCGCGCCACCGGCCGCAGCGCCGAGGAAATGCTGTCGGAGCTCACGCGCCGGCTGAGCAATTCGCCCGCGGAGGAACGCCCCGTCGTACGGGCCGAACTCGTCGCCATCACCCGCCTGCGTATTCGCAAGCTGCTGGGGTTGATATGAGCCTCTCGACCCATGTGCTGAACGCGGCCACCGGTCGCCCCGCGGACGGCGTGTCCGTCCGGCTCGAAAGAGCCGACGGCACCGTCCTGGCCGCGCACCGCACCGATGCCGACGGGCGCATCAAGGATCTACCCGCCCCGGAACCCGGAGTGCACCGGCTGATCTTCGATACCGGCGATATCAGCCCCTTCTATCCCGAGGTGACCATCGCCTTCACGGTCACCGACCCGGCGGAGCACTACCACGTGCCGCTGCTGCTCAGTCCCTATTCCTTCTCCACATATCGAGGTAGCTGACATGTCGATCAAGCTCGGTCCCAACCGCTACGGCAAGGCGGAGACCCGGGTCGTCCGGGTCAACAAGAGCGGGACCAAACACCAGCTCCGCGATCTCAATGTCAGCGTGGCGCTCGGCGGCGATATGGAGGAGGTGCACCGCACCGGTGACAATGCGGCGGTGCTGCCCACCGATACGCAGAAGAACACGGTTTTCGCCTTCGCCAAGCAGCACGGCATCGCCTCCCCGGAGGAGTTCGGCCTGAAGCTGGCCCGGCACTTCGTGGACTCGCAGCCCACCATCGATCACGCGCGCATCGAACTCGAGGAATACGAGTGGGAGCGCAATGTGGTCGGTCTCAACAGCCATCCGCATTCGTTCGTGCGCTCGGGCCGCGAGACCCGCACCGCCCTCGTGCACTACGACCGCGGTCAGGCCTGGGTGGTCTCGGGCCTGAAGGATCTCACGGTCCTCAACACCACCAAGTCGGAATTCCACGGCTACATCAAGGATCGCTACACCACGCTGCGCGAGACCCGCGACCGCGTGCTGGCCACCGAGGTGAACGCGCAGTGGCGGCATTCGGGTGAGAACACCGAGTGGGACAAGTCCTACGAGATCGTGAAACGCTGTCTGCTGCAGGCCTTCGCGGACACGCACAGCCTCTCACTGCAGCAGACGCTGTTCGAGATGGGGGAGCGGGTGCTCGAAACCTGTTCCGACATCGTGGAAGTCAAGCTGGTGCTGCCCAACAAGCATCATTTCGAGGTGGACCTGTCGCCGTTCGGCATGGTCAATGACAACGAAGTATTCTGGGCCGCCGACCGTCCGTACGGACTCATCGAGGGCACGGTGGTGCGCGAGGTTCCGCCCGCCGGACCGGCCTGGTCCTGAATACGGAAGCGATGCAGTGAACTTCTCAGCACCTGGCACCGGCGGCGACGCGCTTATCCGCAATCTGGGTAGGACCGTCATCGAGAACGCCTATATCGCACCGGTTGTCGGTGACGAAATCGAATCCGGCCACCTCGTCATCGAAGGCGGCCGGATCACAGCCCTCGGCGCCGGACCGGCGCCCACGGTGCTGGGCGCCGACCGCATCGACGGCACCGGCTGCCTGGTGACCCCGGGCCTGGTGAACACCCACCACCACCTCTACCAGTGGGCCACCCAGGGCCTGTTCCAGGATTCGACGCTGTTCGAATGGCTGACCGGCCTCTACCGGACCTGGGCCGGCATGGACGCCGATGTCGTATACGGCGCTGCCACAGCGGGTTTGGGCTGGCTCGCGCTGACGGGCTGCACCACCTCCAGCGATCACCACTACATCTTCCCCAAGGGTCGCGGTGATCTGTTCGAGGCCGAGGTGAGCGCCGCCCGGGAGATCGGCCTGCGCTTCCACCCGTGCCGCGGCTCTATGGATCGCGGACAGTCCCAGGGCGGTCTGCCGCCGGACGAGGTGGTCGAGGATCGCGAAGCGATCCTGATCAATACCGAAGAGATCATCGACAAGTACCACGATGATTGCTTCGACTCCATGCTGCGCGTCGCCGTCGCCCCCTGCTCACCGTTCTCGGTGAGTGAGGGTCTCATGGTCGATGCCGCCGTACTGGCCCGCACCCGGGGCGTTCGCCTGCACACCCACCTCGCCGAGACGATCGACGAGGAGGAGCACTGCATCGCCCAGATGGGTTGCACCCCGGTCGAATACATGGAGAAGCTGGGCTGGCTCGGTGACGACGTGTGGTTCGCGCACGCCGTCCATCTGCACGACGCCGATATTCGCCGCTTCGCCGATACGGGCACCGGCACGGCGCACTGCCCGACCTCCAATGGCCGCCTCGGCGCCGGTATCGCACGCATCTCCGATCTGCTGGCCGCCGGTGCTCCGGTCGGCCTGGGTGTCGACGGCGCGGCGTCCAGCGAATTGACCTCCATGGCGGGGGAAATGCGGCAGGCGATGCTCTTTCAGCGCGCCGTGCACGGTCCCACCGCGCTCACCGCCCGCCAGGCCCTGGAAATGGGCACGCTCGGCGGCGCGCGAAACCTGGGCCGCCAGCGGGAGATCGGCTCACTGGAGGCCGGCAAGCTCGCCGATATCGCCGTATGGCGAGTCGACGGCTTCCGTGCCGCGGTCGCTGATCCGGTGTGCGCCTTGGTCTTCGGACCCACCCCGCCGCTCGCCCGATTGTTCGTGGGCGGGCGCACCGTGGTGGCGAACGACGAACTGCGCACCCTCCCGCACGATCAGGTCGGCCGCGCGGGCTTACTGGCCCGGAAGCGGTTGCTGCGTCAGGAATCCCAATGACTACTTCTCGAGCAGTGATGGAGGAAACGTAAGTTCTCGGCGGCGCCGAACATATCAGCCGGGCGCCGGTACGACCGGAAGACATCATCCGGAGCAGTTGATCAACAGGGGCAGACCGGCTTTCGACGGTAAGGACCCCACAACAGCAGTCACCGAATCCGCGGCCCGGAACGATGAAACCCGGACCGTAGGTCGGCTACGCCCTTAGGAGGGCATGCCATGACCCAGATCGAATCCCCGACCCCCACCGCCACACTCGCCGGTGGGTCGGCACTCGACCGGTTCTTCAAGTTGAGTGAACGTCGCACTACTGTCTCACGCGAAATCCGTGGCGGAATCACCACATTCGTCGCCATGGCCTACGTTATCCTGCTCGTCCCGCTCATTCTCGGCGGGGTCACCGATATCGATGGCAACCATCTGAGCATCGCTCAGCTCACCACCGCCACCGCGTTCTCCGCCGGATTGTCCACGGTCCTCATGGGTCTGGTGGGCAATGTCCCGCTGGCGCTCGCCGCGGGCCTGGGCGTGGTGCCGGTGGTCGCCTTCCAGGCGGCGCCGCATATGACCTGGCCGCAGACCATGGGCCTGGTGGTGCTGATGGGCCTGATCATTGTGATCATGGCCGCCACCGGCCTGCGAACCCTGATCATCAATGCCATTCCGGTAGCGCTCAAGCACGCCATTGGCGTCGGAATCGGCATGTTCATCGCCATGATCGGGCTGGTCTCCGCCGGAGTGGTCGGTCACGGTTCGGCGGGCGGACCTCCGGTCACCCTCGGTGTCGACGGTCATCTGCAGGGCTGGCCCGTGCTGGTCTTCGCGGTCGGCCTGCTGCTCATGCTCGCGCTGTATATCCGCAAGGTGCCGGGTGCGATTCTGATCAGCATCGCCATCTCGACGGTGCTCGCGATCGTGATCAACTGGGCGGCCAAGATCGACCCGAAGACCTGGGGAACGGTCGTTCCCGAGGCGCCCAAATCCCTCTTCGCCACACCGGATTTCGGGCTCATGTTCAATATCGATCTGTTCGGCGGCTTCGCCCGCGCCGGCGGGCTGATAGCGAGCGTGGTGCTGTTCACCCTGGTGCTGACCGGTTTCTTCGATGCCATGGGAACGGTTTTCGGCGTGAGTGACGAGGCAGGTCTGCTGGATGAGAAGGGCACCCTGCCGGGCATCGGCAAGATTCTGACCGTCGACGGTATCGCCCAGGTCATCGGCGGACTCAGCGGTGGTGCGGGCAGCACGGTCTACGTGGAATCCGCGACGGGCGTCGGTGAGGGGGCTCGTACCGGACTCACCAGTGTGGTCACCGGTGGATTGTTCTGCGCGGCAGTGTTTTTCACCCCGCTCGCGGCGGTGGTGCCCATTCAGGCCGCGGCTCCGGCCCTGGTGCTGGTCGGGGCGCTCATGATGACCCAGGCCCGCAAGATCGACTGGAACGACCTCGAGATCGCGGTGCCCGCGTTCATCACCATCGCGCTCATGCCGTTCACCTACTCGATCACCAATGGTGTCGGCGCGGGCCTCATCGCCTACACGGTGATCAAGCTGGCGCGGGGCAAGTTCAGCGAAATCCACTGGCTGGTAGGCGCGGTCAGCCTGGTCTTCGCCGCTTACTTCGGCATCAACGGTATCCAACAGGTCCTGGGCGGCTGATATGGGCGACAGCGCGGCGCGGCCTGCCGGGGCTGCGTCGCGCTGTCGTCTCGGCCGGGCCGCGCTTCGGCCGGCCGTCCGGCGAGTAATCTGCTGATCATGCGGCTGCGCGCGGAATTCACCACCGAACCTTTCGACGGCGAGGGTAATCCGCCGCCGCACGCCACCGAAACCTTCGCCGCGCTCGAGAAGCACGGTCTCACCTGTGAATTCGGCCCGCTGGGCACCTCGGCGGCCGGTCCGGACGAGGTGCTGCTGCCCGCGCTGCAGGAGATGCTCGCGGTGGCCTTCTCCCATGGCGCATCCCGGGTGACGCTTCAGGTCGAGCAGGCCGATGAGTGAGCGCGCCGGGACGGACGCCACCCATCCGGTGCTGGCGACGCTGGCGCCGCTGCTGGAACGCGTGGGCGGCACGCTGATTGCGCCCACCGACGGTTTGCCCGATGACGTACCGCTGGTCTGGGAGGGCGTCACACTGGCGTGGGTCCGACTCGCCGGCTCCGAAACCGAACCGGCAGAAGGCATTCGGCGGCTGCTGAGCGAGGTCGCCACCCAGTTCGGTGCACCGCTGTCCGAGCTGCCCCGGGCCGATAAGCAGCGCGCCGTGCGATTGCTCGAAGAGCGTGGTGCGTTCAGCTACCGGAAGTCGGCCGAGACGGTGGCCGAGGCGCTGGGCGTCACCCGTTTCACGGTCTACAACTACCTCAACAGAACTCGACCCTGACTACCTGTAGTCAAGTTCGCCAGTTCTCGAAACCCGCTGCCATGCAGCGGGTTTTGTCGTTCTGCCGCAAGGTTTCGGGCCGCCGGCGCTGTCCGCCGAAGATATATACTTCAACAAACTGTTGACGCAATGGAGTGACCCATGACACTGTTTTGCGTGTCGGAATATAACTTCCGCTATGCGAGAAAGTGCTGCTGCTTATGGTCACAGTCGATGAGTTCAACGGGTGGAACAGCGCCCGGCTGCGGCCCGCTCTGCTCGAGTGCTGCCGGGTACCGGCCTGGGCCGACGCCCTGCTGACCGCCCGGCCCTATGCGGATCTCGACACCCTGCTCGATGCCGCCGACCGCTTGGCTGCGGAGTTCGGTCCGGAGGATCTGGAGCGCGCCGTGGCGGCGCACCCGCGCATCGGCCAGCGCTCCGAACGCAAAGAAATCAGCAGCTCCTGGTCACGCGAGGAACAGTCCGGCGTCGCGGCCGATGTGGAGACCGTTGCCGCACTGCACTCCGTGAATCGCCTCTACGAGAAGCGATTCGGCCGTGTCTTCCTCATCTGCGCGACGGGGTTGTCGACCTCGGAGATTCTCGCGGCGGTCACTTTCCGGCTCGCCAACGACGCCACCACCGAGGCGAAGGTGGTCGACGTCGAGCTGCGCAAGATCATCCGGCTGCGGCTGCAGCGCGTGATCGTCTGAAGCGCTATCACCCATTCGCCGGTACGGCCCACCGCGGGAGTTGAGAGGTTTTCCATGGCAATTCAGCTTGGACAGAATCAGTACGGGAAGGCGGAGAGCCGGGTCGTGCGCGTCTATCGCGACAGCGCCCGGCACACCATCCGGGATCTCAATGTCTCCTCGGCGCTGCGCGGCCGGTTCGAGGACGCGCACATCACCGGTGATCAGCGGGATATTCTGCCCACCGACACCCAGAAGAACACCGCCTTCTCCTTCGCCAAGGAGAAGGGCATCGGCGCGATCGAGGATTTCGCGCTGACGCTGGCCGACCATTTCGTCTCGCGGTGCCCCGGTGCCGACGGCGCGCGCGTCGAGATCGAGGAGTACGCCTGGGACCGGATTCCGGTCGACGGTGTGGGACACGACTTCTCGTTCACGCAGGCCGGCGGGGGAGTGCGCACCACGGTGGTCAATCTGGACGGTTACGGCGCCGATCGCCGCACGCACGTGGTCACCGGCATCAAGGATCTGGTGCTGCTCAAGTCCACCGGTTCGGAGTTCACCGGATTCTTCGAGGACAAGTACACGACGCTGCCGCCCACCAAGGATCGCATCATGGCCACCTCGCTGGTGGCGCGCTGGCGTTACGACCGCACGGATGTGGACTGGGACAGGTCCTACGCCTCGATTCGGTCCACGCTGCTGCGGCAGTTCGCCGTGGTGCATTCGCTGGCCCTGCAGCAGACCCTCTACAGCATGGGCCGCGCGGTGCTCGAGCAGCACCGCGAGGTCGCCGAGATCAAGTTCTCCGCCCCCAACAAGCATCACTTCCTCGTGGATCTGAGCCCCTTCCACGTGGAGAACCCGGGCGAGGTGTTCATCGCCGCGGACCGGCCCTACGGCCTCATCGAGGCCGCCCTGCACCGTGACGACGCGAACCCCGCGGGCAATGCCTGGTTCGGCGTTCCCGGGTTTTGCTGAGGAGGACGCCATGTTCAGTGGCAAACTGCAAGCGCGACAACGACATCCGGGCCCGGAGGATGAACGCTATTCCTTCGGCCGGACGCTCGCCTACGGCATTCAGCACATTCTGACCATGTACGGCGGGGTCATCGCACCCCCGCTCATCATCGGCGGCGCGGCCGGACTCTCGGCCGCGGATATGGGCCTGCTGGTCACCGCCGGACTGTTCGTCTCCGGCGCCGCGACCCTGTTGCAGACTCTCGGCCTCGGCCGGGTCGGCAGCAGATTGCCTATCGTACAAGGCATTTCGTTCGTGACCGTCTCGACGATGGTGACGATCGCCCAGTCCGACGGACTGCGCTCGGTATACGGTGCGATCATCGTGTCCGGGCTCATCGGGCTGGTGCTGTCGTCGTTCTTCGCGCGCCTGGTGCGACTGTTCCCGGCCGTGGTCACCGGCACCATCATCACGGTGATCGGCCTGTCGCTGATGCCGGTCGCGTTCACCTGGGCGCTGGGCAACGACCCGCACAAATCCGGGTACGGGTCGATGGGCAATATCGGTCTGGCCGGGCTCACGCTGCTCGCGATTCTGGTGATCAGCCGGGTCTTTCAGGGTGCGATCTCGCGATTGTCCATCCTGATCGGGCTGATACTGGGCACCGTCGTCGCCGCTCTCGCGGGCCGCACCGACTTCTCGGCGGTGGGGCAGACCAAGCTGATCGCGCTGCCGTCGATCCTGCCGTTCGGTTCGCCGGTGTTCAATGTTGGCGCGATCGTGTCGATGACCATCGTGATGCTGGTGATCATGACCGAGACCGTCGCCGACGTCATCACCATCGGTGAGATCGTCGGCGCCGAAATCGACACCGGCCGGGTGGCGGACGGGCTGCGGGCGGATATGGCCTCCTCGGCCGTGGCGCCGCTGTTCGGGTCCTTCCCGTGCAGTGCGTTCGCGCAGAATATCGGCCTGGTCGCCTTGACCGGCATCAAGAGCCGGTTTGTTGTCGCCACCGGCGGTCTGGTGCTGCTACTGCTGGGATTCGTCCCGGTATTCGGAGCGGTGGTGGCCGGAATCCCCTATCCGGTGCTGGGCGGCGCGGGCGTCGTGCTGTTCGGAACCGTTGCCGCGAGCGGCATTCGGACCCTGGCACGGGTGGAGTTCCACGACAACCTGAACATGGTCATTGTCGCGGTGGGTCTGGCGGGAGGGCTCATTCCGATTGCCGCTCCGACATTTTGGGACGCGTTCCCGCAATGGTTCGCGGTCATCATGCAGTCCGGGATCAGTGCCACCGCAATCTCCGCGATCGTGCTCAATCTCCTGTTCAATGTGCTGACCATCGGCAATCGTTCCGGCGCATCGGTCTTCGCGGCCGCGGACGATGAGCGCGACGGATTCGGCGAGCGGATCGACGACGATATCCGCCACTGATCGACCCTCGGCCGGGCGAATCTGCGCTCTGGCTGGACGAACCTACGAAATCGACCCCGAATCGATTCCCGCGATTGTGGTGATCGCGTCTTTCGAAGGCGATGTGATCGCCGACATAATTTGGAGCAACGGGGGAGGAAGGAATTCAGAATGCCCCTCATTTTCCTGAACGGCGGCGCCATGCGCGGCGGTCCACTGAATCACCTGCTCGCGGGCGCGCCGTTCGCCGGCGAGGTGAAGACCGCAGCGCAATACCGGTTCTATTCGGTGGGTGATCGCTTCCCGGGACTGCATCCGGTATCGGACGGCGGCACGACCATTACGGGCGAGTTATTCGATGTACCTATGGAGGTACTGCGCACCAGTCTGCTTCCGGCCGAGCCGCCGGAATTGGAATTGGGCGTCATCGAACTCGATGACAAGCGCTCCGTGCTGTCCATGGTGCTGCGCCGCCCGCCCGTCTCGTACCCGCAGCTGATCGACATTACCGAATTCGGCAGCTGGACGACCTATCGCGAAGGAAACCGATGAAGTTCACCACCGGGGGCGCGCCCCGGAAGTACGACGTCAATTGCTCGATTCTCTTCACGGATCTGCCGCTGCTCGAGCGTCCCGCCGCGGCCAAGGCGGCCGGATTCGACGCCGTGGAATTCTGGTGGCCCTTCGGTGAGAACGCCACCCCGTCCGACAGTGAGATCGACGCGTTCGTCGCCGCGATCGACCTGGCCGGGGTGCGGTTGGTCGGACTGAACTTCATCGACCTCATTCCCGCTGGGCGCGGACTGGTTTCGGTGCCGGGGCAGGAGAGCCGGTTCCGGGACAGTATCGAGGTCGCCGTCGGCATTGCCGAGCGTACCGGCTGCAAAGCGCTGAATGCGCTGTACGGCAACAGGATTGCCGGGGAAGACCCCGCGAAGCAGGACGAACTCGCCCTGGAGAACCTGCGGCTGGCTGCTGTGGCGGCGCAGCGCGTCGACGCGGTGGTGCTGCTCGAGGCGCTGAATGTCTATGAGTCGCCGGACTATCCGATTGTCTCGGCCGGACATGCGATCAAGATCATCGAGCAGGTCGGCGAGCCGAATGTGCGCTTCCTCTGCGACCTCTACCACCTGGCGCGCATGGGCGAGAACCTGCCCGCCGTCATCGACACCTGGGCCGGATACCTCGGCCACGTGCAGATCGCCGATTCGCCGGGGCGCGGCCGTCCGGGTAGCGGCGAGCTCGACTTCGAGGCCCTGCTGGGTGACCTCGACAAGGCGGGCTACGACGGCTGGATCGGCCTGGAATACAAGGACCCCGAACTGAACTGGGAGTGGAACAAATGAGCAAGATCGGTTTCGTCGGCCTCGGAATCATGGGCGGCCCCATGGCGGGTCACCTGGTCAAAGCCGGTCATGACGTCACGGGTTTCGACCTCTCGCCTACCGGCCTGGAGAAGCTGAAGGCCGCCGGCGGCGCCACCGCGGGCAGTGCGGCGGAGGCGGTGCGCGACAAGGACATCGTCATCACCATGCTGCCGCAGGACGAGCACGTCGAAGCGGTCTTCGCCGACATTCTCGCGCACGCCGCTCCCGGCACGCTGTACATCGACTTCTCCTCCATCACGCCCAAGACCTCCATCTGGACGGCCACCGAGGGCGCGAAGAAGCAGCTGCGCGTGCTCGACGCACCGGTCAGCGGCGGTGAGCCCGGTGCGATCAATGCCGCGCTGTCCATCATGGTCGGCGGTGCGGAGGCCGATTTCGACACGGCCCTGCCGATTTTCGAGACGGTCGGCAAGACCATCGCCCTGGTGGGCCCGAACGGCGCCGGACAGGTGGTGAAGGCCGCCAACCAGCTGGTGGTGGGCGGCACCTACGCCCTGGTGGCCGAGGCGATCCTGCTCATGGAGGGCCTGGGCGCGGACGCGGCCGCCGGCCTCGATGTGCTCGCCGGTGGTCTGGCCGGCAGCAAGATTCTGGAGCTCAAACGAAAGTCCATGCTGGAGCGCAGCTTCCAGCCCGGATTCCGAATCGATCTGCACCACAAGGATATGGGCATCATCCTGCAGGCCGCCCGGCAGGCCGAGATCTCGATTCCCATGGGCGCGTTGACCGCTCAGCTCATCGCCGCCGCCCGCGCCATGGGTCACGGCTCGCTCGATCATTCCGCACTGCTGCTGGTCGCCGAGGCGCTGGCCGGGAAGGGTCAGGCGTGACGGCGCCCGTACTGAGCATCGGGCACGGCCCGAATATGGCGCACGGGCACGGCATCTGCGCGCTGTCCGTACCGCAGGGCTGGGTGGTGGAGCGGGTCACCGTGCACCACCGGACATCACTTGCCGAATCGAAGAGTCGGCCGCTGACGCTGATCCGAAAGGGGATCTGACATGACACGCATGCGGGCTGTGGACGCGGCCGTACTCATTCTCGAAAAGGAGGGTGCGACACAGGCATTCGGCCTGCCCGGCGCCGCCATCAACCCCTTCTACAGCGCCATGCGAGCGCACGGCGGCATCCGGCACATTCTGGCCCGGCACGTCGAGGCGGCCTCGCATATGGCCGAGGGCTTCACCCGGGCCGCGCCCGGCAATATCGGCATCTGCATCGGCACCTCCGGACCGGCGGGCACCGATATGATCACCGGGTTGTACGCGGCGAGTGCGGATTCCATTCCGATCCTGTGCATCACCGGGCAGGCGCCGGTGGCCAAGCTGCACAAGGAAGACTTCCAGGCCGTCGATATCGCCTCCATTGCCGCACCGGTGAGCAAGTGGGCGGTCACCGTCCTGGAACCGGCTCAGGTGCCGGGCACCTTCCAGAAGGCGTTCCAGCTCATGCGTTCCGGGCGTCCCGGGCCGGTCCTGATCGACCTGCCGATCGACGTGCAGCTGGCCGAGATCGAATTCGATATCGAGACCTACTCGCCCCTGGATGTGCACCGGCCGGCCGCGACGCGGGCACAGGCGGAGAAGGCCATCACCATGCTCTGTGCGGCCGAGCGGCCGCTGATCGTGGCCGGCGGCGGTGTGGTGAATGCCGATGCGGCAGATCTGCTCGTCGAATTCGCGGAACTGACCGGGGTTCCCGTGGTGCCGACGCTGATGGGGTGGGGCACCATCCCGGACGATCACCGCCTGCACGCGGGCATGGTCGGGCTGCAGACCTCGCACCGCTACGGCAATGCCACGCTGCTGGAGTCGGACTTCGTGCTCGGCATCGGCAACAGGTGGGCCAACCGGCACACCGGTGGTGTCGAAACCTACACGCGGGACCGCACTTTCGTGCACGTCGATATCGAGCCGACCCAGATCGGCCGGGTGTTCGCAGCCGATTTCGGCATCGTGTCCGACGCCGGTGCGGCGCTGGCGGTCTTCCTCGAGGTCGCGCATGAAATGGCGCTCGACGGGCGGCTGCCGGACCGTAGCGAGTGGGCCGCGCAGATCCAGGCGCGCAAGCGAACCCTGCTGCGCAAGACGCACTTCGACTCGGTGCCGATCAAGCCGCAGCGGGTATACGAGGAGATGAACCGGGCCTTCGGCCCGGACGTCCGCTACGTCACCACCATCGGGCTCTCGCAGATCCAGGCGGCGCAGATGCTGCACGTGTACAAGCCGCGGCACTGGATCAATGCCGGACAGGCCGGGCCGCTGGGCTGGACGCTGCCCGCCGCGCTCGGTGTGGCGACGGCACTGCCGGATGCGACGGTGGTCGCGCTCTCGGGTGACTACGACTTCCAGTTCCTCATCGAGGAATTGGCGGTCGGCGCACAGTTCAAGATCCCGTATGTCCATGTGGTGGTGAACAATTCGTACCTCGGGCTGATCCGTCAGGCGCAGCGCGCGTTCGATATGGACTACTACGTGCAGCTGTCCTTCGAGAACATCAACAGCCCGGAGGTCAACGGCTACGGCGTCGACCACCTGAAGGTGGCGGAGGGACTGGGCTGCAAGGCGATTCGCGTGACCGAACCCGATCGCATCGGCTCGGCGCTGGAGGAAGCCAAGCGTCTCATGGCCGAACATCAGGTACCGGTTCTCGTCGAGGTCATTCTCGAGCGTGTCACCAATGTGTCCATGGGCCTCGAGATCGACAGCGTCACCGAATTCGAGGAGCTCGCCGGATCCGCCGCCGACGCGCCCACCTCGATCGCCGCACTCGCGGAACTCGAAACTGCCGGGAGTGCAGGGTGATTCACGCGCCTGGGGGTGCGGGGCGCGGCTGGCAGGAGGGGCATGTGATCGTGGCCCCGGACAAATTCAAAGGGTCGCTGACCGCCGGGCAGGTCGCCGCGCACATCGCGGCCGGCCTGCGGCGGGAACGGCCCGATCTGCCCGTGGTGACCATTCCGGTCGCCGACGGCGGTGACGGCACGGTCGAGGCGATGGTGGCGTCCGGATTCTCCGGACTCCAGACGGCCGTCACGGGGCCGGTCGGGAATCGAGTGGTCGCAGCGTTCGCCATGAGGGGCGATACGGCCGTCATCGAACTCGCGGAGGCCTCCGGGCTGCGGCGACTACCCGACCGGCCCACCCCCCTCACGGCCCGCACCGCCAGCAGCTTCGGCACCGGCGAACTCATTCGGACCGCGGTATCGCGCGGTGCGCGCCGAATTGTGCTCGGGCTCGGCGGCAGTGCCTGCACCGATGGCGGTGCGGGCATGCTCACCGCGCTCGGCGCCCGGCTGCTCGACGATGACGGGGAGCAGTTGCCGCCCGGCGGCGTGGCGCTGCAGCGACTGGCGCGCATCGATACCAGCGGTTTGATGCGGGTACAGATCACCGTGGCCTCCGATGTCGACAATCCGCTGCTGGGACCGCGCGGCGCGGCACACGTCTACGGCGGGCAGAAGGGTGCGGGCTCGGACGATATCGAGGCATTGGAGCGCGGGCTCACCCGGTTCGCGGAGATCGCGGCGCGGGATCATTTCGTCGACAAGGCGGAACGGCCCGGCGCCGGGGCCGCGGGCGGTGTCGGTTTCGCCGCGCTCGCCTTTCTCGGCGCGCGCACCGAGCCGGGGATCGAAATCATCCTTCGGCATCTCGAGTTCGGTGATCGGCTGGCCGGGGCCCGACTGGTGATCACCGGGGAAGGCTGTCTGGACCGGCAGACCCTGCACGGTAAGGCGCCGATCGGGGTGGCACGCGCCGCCGTCGCGGCCGGGGTGCCGGTGCTGGCGGTCTCCGGTCAGCGGCTGCTCACCCGGGACGTGCTGCGCCGCATCGGCTTCCAGGACGCCTTCGCGCTCACCGATATCGAACCCGATCCCCAGCTGTGCATTGCGAACGCCGATGCGCTGCTGGAGCAGCTGGCCGCGCAGATCGCCGGTACCCGCCTGGGTGAACTGCCGGCCCGCACCACCAACTAGTCGAAAAGGAAGCGATGTCGGACTTTACGAGCCTGCCGGATCTGGCGCTGCGCACCTACCGCGCCAGCGTGATCGCCGCGAGCGACGAATCCTTCGAAGAGCGCGAGAATCTCATCCATCCGTGGGAGCCGCGCTTCTCCGCCGAAACCTTCGGCACCAAGGGGCAGGAATACGACGGCTGGGAGACCCGCCGCCACCGCGGCCCCGGCCACGACTGGGCCATCGTGCGGCTGGGCATGCCCGGTATCGTGCGCGGCGTGGTGATCGACACCGCCTGGTTCAAGGGGAACTACCCGCCGCACGCCTCCGTCGAGGCCTGCCGGGTGTCCGGCTATCCCGCTGTGGCGGAACTTGATTCGGCCGAATGGGTGGAGATCCTGCCGCGCACCGCGCTGGGCGGCGACGCGCGCCACGAGTTGCCGGTCGAGGACGAGCGGATCTTCACGCACGTCCGGCTGAACATGTTCCCGGACGGCGGTATCGCCCGCTTCCGCGTGCACGGCGAGGTGGTTCCCGATCCCGCTCTGCTCGCCGGGCTCACTGTGGACCTGGCCGCACTGGAGAACGGTGCGCGCACCCTGGACTGCTCGAATATGTTCTATTCGGCACCGGACAATATGCTCGCACCAGGCCTGGCACGCAACCAATCCGAGGGTTGGGAAACCGCGCGCCGCCGCGACGACGGCAATGACTGGGCCGTGATTGCGCTTGCGGCCCAGGGTGTTCCGGAGTTGATCGAACTCGACACCACGAACCTGGTTTTCAACTCTCCGGGCGAAATCCGGCTGCTGGGCATCGATCTCGCCGAAGGCGAACCCCTGCCCACAGACCCCGCCGCCTGGTTCGAAGTGCTGCCCCGCGTGACGATTCAACCCGACACCCCGCACCGCATTCGCGTAGCGGCCGACGCCCGGCGGCCCATCACCCACATCCGGCTCGATATCTATCCGGACGGCGGCCTCGGCCGACTGCGAGTCCATGGATCGCTCACCGCGGCAGGCACGAACCTGCTGGAAACTCGTTGGGACGCTTCCTGATCGGAAGGCGACTCTCTCTCAACCCCGCGCCGGCCCTGTTTACCCAACAGGCCCGGCGCGGGGTTTTTCAGTTGTTGCTGATCCCTGCTGAGGAGAGCACGAGGGTACGGCGCAGTCGCCAGGGCAGCGCCGTGAAGAGCGCGGACATGGCGGCGGCGGTGCCGGGGAGATCATCGCGGCCGGAGAGGTAGGCGCGCTGTCGTGCGGCGGGGAGTGTGAAGAAGGCGTCGAAGAAGACAGGGAGATCCTGCGGGGGGAGTGCCAGCAGGACGCGCAGTCCGGCCAGGCGCAGCGCGTGTACGGCGCGTGCCGAGTGCGGCCAGATCGAGTCTCCGGCGGAGAGGGTGTCGGCGGTGCGCAGGGCGGTCGCGACGCTGTAGCCGGAGGCGGGATGCAGTAGTCCGCCTGCCGCGCCGAAGGTTGTGCGCCCGGGCTTGCCGCCGTGGACGGGGAAGCGTACGCGCTCGATGCGTTCCTCTCCGGTGAGAGTGATTCCGCGCGAACGTAATCGGTGCGTCAGACGGTCGCGCAACACGGTGCTGTCGAGGGCCGGGCGTCCGGCGAGGCAGGTCTCCTCGAGGAGTACGGCGTCATCGCTCAGTGGTACCGCGTAGAGGAAGGAGCGCGGCTCGCTCGGGTCCGCGCCATTGTCCTGTCGCCAGTCCATGAACAGCGTCTCCGGCTCGGCCCATTGCGCCCGGTCCACCACGACGCCGTAGGCGGTCTGCTCGGCCAGAGCGGGGGAGCGCGGCACCCCGCGCGCGTTGATGACCCGGCCGGCGGGGAGCACCGCTCCCGACGCCAGTCGCACCGAGGGCAGATCGTGCGCGTGCTGCCCGGAACGTGTCGGCGCGACAATATCGGCCACCCGATCGGTCAGGATGCGGGCTCCGGTGAGATCGAGTGACTCCTGCAGTCGTGCGGTATCGAAGACGACATAGCGCCGCGCCAACTCCACGCGCCGGGTCGTCCAGGCAATGGGGTTATCGACCACAGCGGCCAGCACCTGCGCGGAAACCCAGTCCGGCAGCTCATCGGCCCAGGCGGCATAGGTGGCGTTCCACTGCCGCTCGGGCTGCGGATCGACCACGGTCACCGACTGGCCCTGCCGCAATGCCCGATATGCGAGGGCTCGCCCCGCTGGGCCCAGGCCGCAGACAAGTAGATCGGAGGTCATGCCGTGATTGGATCATGATCGACAGGCGTCATACAGTTCGATGACTTGTTGCCGGGTCGGGAGGGTTCCGGCACACCGCGAAAGGCGAACACATGACGTATCCCCCCGGACCTCCGTCCGGACCAGGGTTCGGAGGCGATCCGTACGGCCCGGGGCAGGGTCAGCAGCCGCCGCAGGATCCGGCGTGGTGGGGTCAGCCGGTGCAACCCGCGCAGCCGCAGCAGGGGTGGCCCGGCGAACAGCCCGCGTGGCAGCAGCCGCAGGCGCAGCCGGGCTGGCAGCAGCCGGTCGAGCAGCCGGGTTGGGTTGGGCAGCAAGGGTATCCGCAGCAGCCGGGATATCCGGCCGGGCCGCCGCCGCAGCCGCCGCGCCGCAATACCGGGCTGATCGTCGGCATTGTGCTCGCCGTGGTCGCGGTGCTCGCGATCGGAGTCGGCGCGATCGTCGTTGTCACCAGGAGCGGCAACTCCGATAACCAAGCCGCCGCCTCCTCGACGACCACCGTCGCACCGACCACCACCGGCACCACGACCACGCGGCCCACCACGACCACCAAGAGCGCGCCCGCGGGCGGCAAGTTCACCTACTCCGAATACGGGCAGGTCTGGAACTTCAAGCTCGGTGATGTGGCGCTGCAGGCCGATTGGGTCGAGGGCCATGACTACAACAGCTGCGCACCGGTCGAGGTCAAGGGCAAACTCACCGGCCTGGGCTGCCAGTACGGCTCGTCGCTGGTGTGGAAGGCGGAGAACGGCGCGGTCATGCTCACCCAGTTCATCCTCACCATGAGCGATGCCGACAAGGCGTCGGCGGCGTCGGGGCAGTTCGACGACAAGGACATCAACCTGCCGTCGGGCAGCTATATCTCGAACTGGGAGACCGGTAAGTGGCGTGACGGCAGCCAGTCGCAGTTCGTGGTGATCACATTCGCGACCGCCACCTCCGACGTCGATGCCCCCACCGTGGAGAAGTACCTGAAGTACCGGCACAGCGATACGCTCGCCGCGCTCGTCTGGCGCTGATCGGCCCGGCAGACATCCTCCCCGCACCGAATCACGGTGCGGGGCGGACGTTTCGATCAGATCCCGCCGGTGGCGAGCAGCCCGCCGTCCACGCGAATGGTGGTGCCGGTAATCCACGAGGACTCGCTCGAGGACAGGAACCCGATCAGCCCCGCCACATCCTCCGGCGACCCGAGCCGCTTCATCGGGTACACCGCCGCGGCGGCTTCCTCATCGGCCGAGTACAGCGCGTCCGCGAACTTGGTCTTGATCACGCCCGGCGCCACCGCATTCACCCGAATATTCGGCCCGAGCTGCCAGGCCAGTTCCTCGGTCAGCCGAATCAGCGCAGCCTTGGACGCACCGTAAGCGGCGATCACCCCGGTGGACCGCAGCCCCGCGACACTGGCGACATTCACCACGGCCCCGCCGTGCTCACCCATCCACGCCTTGTACGCCTCCTGCACATACCCCAGCGCCGCAACAACATTCACATCGAAGATCTTGCGCACGGCATCGAGATCAGCCTCCATGAGCGACCCGTACACCGGATTGATCCCGGTATTGTTGATCAGCACATCCAACGACCCGAACTGCGCCACCGCCGCGGCAACCTGCTCGGCCCGCGCCTGGGCCTCCCCGGAGTTCCCCGCGACCGCCACCACCTTCCCCGCATACCCCAGCCCCCGCAGCTCCTCGGCCGCCTCCTCCAGCGGCCCCAGCTTCCGCGCCGTCACCACCACGTTCGCCCCGCGCCGCAACAGTTCCGACGCCACCGCAAACCCGATACCCCGGCTCGCCCCGGTGACCAGCGCACTCTTGCCCAGCAGATCATCACTCATGTGACGGCACAGTACTTCAGTCACGTGACCTGTGCGGTTCCGCCCCATGAAGGGGTTCATGCCGTCACTTCATATCGGTGGTGCAGTCACAAGGAAGCGTGGGTTCTGTGCAGTCACATACGGATTCAGGCAGACGCGGTCTGACCAGGGCGATGGGTCGAGGCCAGGGGACGCCCCTGCGCATCTTGCCGGACGATCGCATGATCGGTCTGTGTATTCTGAACTTTCATCGCAACCTCTCGGCAATCTCTGCCCCCCGCCCGCTGTCGCAGTCTGATGTCGCCGTGTGTCGCGCCGGGGACCGGTAGATGTTCGAATCGTGTTGTACACCATTCGATATCGCACACCTTCTGCGGCATCGATACCGATTGGACGTGCAATTCGCTGCGTGCCAACCCGTCCTGGTGTGCGGTGCCGAGTTCGGCGCGATCGACATGCCATCGGTGCTCGGCGGGCACGTACTACCGCTGCTGTCGTTCTCCTCGGTGCCGGTGATCGCCGACTCACGCCGCACGAGATGGACCTTCCTCGTCGGCATCGCGCCGCCGCAACCGGGCCCGGTCCGGGCCGATCCGACCCTGGTCGAGTACGGCGTCGTGCAGCGGGCGCGTGGACAGCGGGTTCTGCTTCCGGTCTCGAATTCCGGAACCGGCTCGCAGTGGGCCAACGAGCCGGCCCCGGGCGGCGGTACGCCACAGGCGTCGTCGGTCCTCGCGTCCGCAGCGCGCGTGATCGCCTCTATGACAGGTCTCCGATGATTTGACCGCGATCGTTACCTGGTCCTCCGGTGCTGCTCAGCTTCTTTGATTGAATGCCGACGACGCCGACCGGCCCGGGGGTAGTCGCTGGGGTACCGCCCGGCCGTCGCATGAGCCGCCGACGGCCGGGTCGGTGGTCGTGGGACTTGCCGGCAGCTGCGGCTTCGGCGAATCCATAGGCCCGGTTTCGCCACGACGACCGCTGTTATTGCCTCACTCCAGCGCTCGTGGGGTAGACCAATGGTGAGATCAGTCGTTCGGGGGGACCTATGCCGAGGGTGCAGGAGCATCTGGCGAACGGGGATGTGGAGTCAGCAGCCGCTGCGAGCGGGAGAGGCGGGTCCGGTACGGGTGGTTGAGGGTTGATCGGCTCGGGTTGTGAGCGATGAAGTTGGGGGTCAGTAGCATTCACCCGACGTCTTCACCTACTCGAAGGGAACGCTGTCCATGGCACGCAAGGTCGTTGTGACTCTCGTTGACGATTTCGATGGAAAGTCCGAGGCGGAGGAGACGGTGTTGTTCGCGCTCGACGGCGCGGAATACGAGATCGATCTGTCGGGCCCGAACGCCGACCGGCTGAAGAGCGAACTCCAGCAGTGGACTGTGCACGCCCGCAAGGTGGGACGGGCGTCGCACGGTAAGAGCGGCCCGGGCCGGCCGGCCGTGGACCGTGAGCAGAGCGCCGCCATCCGGGAGTGGGCTCGCAAGAACGGCCACGAGGTCTCGAGCCGCGGGCGGATCCAGGCCGGCATCGTTTCCGCGTATCACAGCGCGAGCAAGTAACAGCTCCATCGCCCGTTGTGCTCGATCTTCATCTTCGCGCCGACCGCCTCGGCGGCATCAGAGCCTTTCGGTCGGCGTGAGGGCCGACATCGTCGAGCTGAAGGGTGGCACGTACAGCCAGCACAGTCTCTACGTGGCCACCCGGACGGCGATCGCCAAGAAGGGCGCGGCGATCACGGTATTCTTCGACGCCCTGGCGGACGCCGGAACCGAACTGTTGTGGCGCGGTGGACGCACCGGTCATCGGAGCCGATCACGTCCGCGCCGGCGAACTCATCGCCCGGCACCTCGTCGATGAACATCAGCGCGGGGACATCACATTCGTCGGAAGTTTCACCGAGGCCGACGTCCACCATGGCGACCGCGAAACTGTGCGGCAGCGATTCGACGGCGTCACCACCGTCATCGGAGCGGGCATCGCGCACATCCGCACCGAGCTGACCCCCTCCGGTGCCTACGTGGCGGTCAGCGCCGCAATTCGCAATCCCGGCCCGCCCCCCGCAAGCAATGGTGGCCGGCACCTACGGGCAGACCGCCGCCACCATCCGCGCCGTCATCGACGCAGGACTGCACATACCCAATGACATCCGCATCGTCGGCTTCGACGGCAGCGACAACGGCTGGCGCCGGACGGAGCCTGCCGGTTGATCTTTCGAGGCGCCGCGCCGGCCGTTCCGCTCAGACCAACGCCGAAATGACTGCGGTGTCACTGATTTCGAGCAGGTGCCGGCGTGCCTTCGGATCGTCGGCCTGTGTGTGCGGATGGCCCTGCCTGGTGCCGTTGAAATACCGGCCTGTTGTCTGCGCCAGTCCCGGATCGCAGATCAGTCGGAGGGTCGCGTCGGTGCCTTCGGCGACAGTACTGATCGGGGTGGCGCCGGATTCGCGCACCATGGTTGTCGCCATGAGGGTGGCCGGGTGCAGGGCGTTCACGGTGACACCGGTTCCGTCGAGTTCCGCGGCGTACTCGATGGTCGCCATGATCATCGCCAGCTTGGCTCGGCAGTACGCGGTATACGCGTTGTAGTCGTGCTCGGGGGTCGGATCGTCGAGGTCGATCTCCTGCTGCCCGGCGGAGGCTACGTTCACCACCCGTGCCGGAGCCGAGGCCTGCAGCAGCGGAAGTAGTCGTCGTGTCAGCCGATATGGTGCCAAATGGTTGACCGCCCAAAGTAATTCGTTGCCGTCGGCGCTGAGTTCGCGTGTCCCGTCCGGACGGCCCGCGGTACCGGCATTGTTCACGAGCACATCCAATCGCGAAGTACGGGCGATGATCTCGTCGGCCAGCCGGTCCACCTCCGTAAGTCGCGACAGGTCGGCCAGGATGATCAGCGGAGCGTATCCGCTCGCGGCAGTTACCTCGGCGGCGACCGCTGCGGCCCGATCTGGGTTGCGGCCGTGCAGGATAAGCCGGGCACCCGCTGCGCCGAGTCGCACCGCGAGTTCACGGCCGAGCCCGTCCGTCGCACCCGTGATCAGCACGGTTCGATCGTTCATGCGGTCGATATTGTTGTCGCTCATAGTGTTTCCTTGAAATCGGATGTACGCGTCGGCGGGGAACCGGTGATTGGAACCGAGATCACCGCATTGTCTCTGCTGTGGCGACGAGCGTGGCTCGGCCCAGGATGTGGCCCGCGATGGTGAATCCGAGCAGAGCCGGCGTGGAGTCGGAGGCGATGCCGATGTCGTCCACATCCAGAGCGTGCACGGTCACAAAATAGCGGTGCTCACCGTGCCCGGCCGGGGGTGCCGCACCGATGTATCGAGGTAGGCGCGCGTCGTTCGGCAATTGGAAGGAGCCGACCGGTAAGCCACTGCCCGTGTCGTCTCCGATGCCCTCGGGAAGGGTTGTGGTGGTGGCCGGGATATTGGCGACAGCCCAGTGCCAGAAGCCGGAGCCGGTGGGGGCATCCGGGTCGTACACGGTAACGGCGTAGCTCTTGGTACCCGCTGGGGCGCCGCTCCAATTCAACTGCGGGGAAACGTCTTTGCCGCCGGGAGTGCCGGAGGACCACTGCGCGGGCGGCCAGGCGGCGCCGTCGCTGACCGTGGTGCTGGTGACCGTGAATGCGGCTGCCTCGGGGAGGCCGGCGAAGGGATTGTTTGCGCTCATCGTGTCGCGCCTTTCGAGTCGTACCGGATGTACAAGATCGACGATAACAGAAATAATCGATGATTTGTCAAATCGTCTATGATCGAGTGATGACTCGGACAATCCCCAACCCAGCCCAGCCGCCGAAGCAGATGCTTTCCGAGCAGGTCTACGCACAGCTGCGGAACGCGATCATGCGCGGCGAGTACGCGCCCGGTGACGCGCTCAAGCCGCAGGATCTAGCCAGGCAACACGGTGTGAGCCTGGCGGTGGTGCGCGAGGCGCTGGTGCGGCTCGTCGGCGAGGGCCTGGCCGAACGGCTGACCAATCGCGGCTTCGCGGTCCCAGCCTTTTCCGCTCACCGCTGGCAACAGATCGGGGAGGCCCGCCGGACCATCGAGCCAGTCCTGCTACGCATGTCGATCGAACGTGGTGACGTCGACTGGGAAGGCGACGTGCGAGCGGCCCACCACCGCTTGGCGCGCACACCGGCATTCACCCCGCCGGACGACGAGTACTACAGCGAAGGATGGGCCGAGGCCCATCGGGTGTTCCACCGCACCCTCCTGCAAGGGTGCGGCAACCCGGTGCTACTGGAAACCTTCGACCGGCTGTGGGTCGCGAGCGAGCTGGCCCGCCGCTGGTCGGCACACCGCAACCCCGAGCGCGACGGCGTTGACGAGCATCGCCGATTGGAGGAGGCGGCGCTGGCCCGCGACCCCGACACCGCTGCCGACATACTCACTCGACACCTCACCCTGACGACGGCCGCACTGGCAGAGCAAGGAGGTGCCGGATAGATCGGTGACGGTCGATGTCGGTGGTGGTGTGTTGGATGGTTGGCGCCGACCGTAATCGTCGACACCACACGCGCGGTCGATCTCACCGATCCCGCTGCGCAGATCAGGACTGTAGCCGGCTCGTAGATGCCGAAGGCCGACTAACCGGTAGTCCCTCCAGTGAACAGGCCCTTCATCGGGGGAACCATTCCGCAGAACGAGGCGGCATAGTCCTGTTGGATCCGGCGTCGCACTGAATCGAGAACACCGTGGGAAGACCGGTGCGACAGCAAGACTCGTGACGCGAGTCGATCGACTTCTCCGGGGTGCCGATCAGGGCATTGAGGGGGCAGGGCATGTACGGCGGTGAGGAGTGCGATGAGGACAGCTGTTCGCGGATCACTGTCCGAGGGGTCGATCAGCGCACGGTGGATCGATGTGCGTAGCGCGTATTTCCCGGGACAGTCGAGTGTCGGCCAACTCCACCGGCGGAACAGGCCGTATCGACGTGCGGGCATCGCGCAGGTCAGGTGATGGTCGGCGAGCCGCCGGAGCGCGTCCTCGAGGCTGTTACGTTGCCGCCCAACGAATCCGGGTCGGTCATGGCCCCGCAATGCCACTCCGGTGTCATCTGCGATGTGTGTCGCGGCGTCGAGTCGGGTGGCCGTTTCGACGGCGAAAGCGACGTGAGCGCGGTCGACGAGAAATTCCCCGGTGTGGTCATCGAGGAGCAGCCACAGCAGATCATCGGCAATCGAGGTCATGGGGTCGAGCTTGCGGAAGGTCCGCTGTGAGCACGCTGAGACGGCAGAAGGACCGGCCTCTACTAGAGGGGTCCCTCGGGAGGTGAACGGGCGAAATAGGGGCTGACCCTCGATATCGAAGGTCGCGTCCGTGGCGGGCCACCGGTGGGCAGGTGTCAGCGGCTCAAGGCATTGGGTTTCGAACGGTTGCGATCGCGCGGTCGGGAGTCAATTCGCGGGGGAGTACGAGGTATCCCGTGCGGTTGATGAAGGCTACGGTGTGGTCGGCGATGCGGATGTGCTTGATTGCCTCATAGGGGTGGTGTGCAATCCCGGTGACGGTCGTGACCTCGATATAGTTCGAGGTGTAGCGGGCTTGCATGGCGGCCCCCGGGAACGCATAGGCGCGTACGCGATTCGAGCCGCGCTGGGCGTCTGTCCGGCTGAACAGCGCGAACAACGCCAGGACGAGGCCGAAGACAACGACGTAGAGCAGCACGATTCCCGCAATGCTCCAGATATGGCCGATGGGGCTGTACTCGCGATGCGCTGCTGCGGTCGTCTTGATGATGAGAACCAGCGTGGGGGCCAAGGCAACCCCGGCGGCGATCAGCCAGATTCCGGGTTGGTGCCATTTTATCGACAGCTCGGTGCGGCTGATCCGGACGGCGGTCTCGGGACCGGCCACCCAGCGAACAACCAAGCAGCCGTGCGGATCTCGATACGTCGTTGCTGAGATTGGATACATCGCACTGCCTCTCTCGAAGACTCAGGCCAATCGTGTCGGTACCCGGGGTCGACCGCTGTCTTGCCGGCAGCGAATTCCGCACGGCGACTCGGCTACCACGGGTTCAGATGCCGCCGATAATGCATGTGCCGTCGCTGAACTGGTGCCCGCCCAGCGTGCACTCCAACTGATCCAGCGACCGTGCCAGTGCGGAGGATCCGGTCTGCTGGAGAAGGATCTGGATCAGGTCCACACCGTAGGCGGCGGCGGAACCGGTGAAGTTCGAGGATCCGGAATCGGCGACCGAGGCGGCGGCCGGATCCGGCGTGGCCGCAGCGGCGACTGCGGTCGCGCCGACGGCCAGTGTGGCGCAGAGGGCAGCGGTGGCGGTCAAGCGGGAAAAAGATGACATAGCAGTCCTTATGATAGTGAATAGTGTTGTTGCCCGGGCGATTACGTGGGACGCACTCTATGGGCGCGCTAAACGCTACGCCGAGGGCGCGCCATAAGGCTCTCGAGCAGGGCCCCTGATTGGAGTGCCCCGAATTCCATGGGCCGACCCGAACGCCCCGCGTGTGGCGAGAGCCGATCGGGAGAACAAGGATGCGTCGACACCGGCGGGATGCACTGAGCGATGAATTGCTCAGCGGTTACCCGCGGGTGTCAGGGCTGCCGATACAGCGCATGGTCTCGGTTGCAGGCCGGGAACATGGTTCGGTCGGACGAGAAAAGCGGCAGGGCCCGGGCTGCGGGCGGCGGCACTTGGCCTGGCCCCTGCCGTTCAAGGCTCCACCAAGATCGGCCAGCAGTTCAACAAGAATCGCCCGGTGTTCGATCGGCGTCTCCTATCGGCTACGTCCTTGGGACTGGGACACCGAAATCATGACCGGCACATCGGAAATGGCTGCTGCACGGTGCCAGACGCTGCGTAGTCGCAGGGGAGTCGGCGATGAGCGGTGCCGGGCCAGGCGAAATCGGGCCCCGTTGCGGGTATGGAGTGCCGGAGTTCGCGACCATCGGGGAGCTCTATCAGTGATCGGGGAGTTGCCCACCGACGGGACGCATCGTTGGTTGTCGGCCCGAGATCGGTTGTGGCATGGTCGAATAGCGGGATGTTGTTTCGCCAGCTCGGGTACTTCGTCGCACTGGCCCGGGAGTCATTTCGCACGGGCCGTCGCAGCTTGTTACGTGTCGCAGCCGGCGTTGTCGGAGGCCATCCGTAAGCAGGAGCAGGAGCAGGAGCCGAAGGTGTAGCGGGGCGGATCTTCGAGGGTCTGACGCCAGAGGGGGAGCGGCTGGTGCTGTGGGCGCGCCGGATCCTGGCCGATCACGACGCACTCAAGCAGGAGGTCGTGGCGCTGCAGACCGGATTGACCGGCGAATTGCGGCTCGGTGTCATTCCCGCTGCCGCGACCAACCAATTCCTCATTCATACGGCGCACCTGTCACCGGATTGGACCGGCTCGATCGCCGCCGTCGTCCTCGGATTCGCCGCCGCGGCGGCCTCCGAACGCCTGCGCATGCCGATGTCGGCCTCGATCCTCACCGGCGCTCTGCTCCCGGGCCTGGTCCTGTATCAAGGCATGGTCGTGGAGTTGTTCCACACCTCCGGCATCGGCTACTTCGTCCGCGCCTTCACCATCTGCGTGGGTCTCGGTGTCGGTGCGGCACTGGGAGTTCTGCTGTTCTATCTGACCCGGTCATCACCGCGCCGCGCCCGCTGACCTCCCCGTATGAGGCGCTGGTTCGGCGCGAATGCGAGTCTGTCTCCACCCGGCCCGGCGGCCGGATGGAGACAGGGTTACACGGTGGTCAACTGCCGCAGGGTGATTCAGCCGTGGGATGAGCCTCCGGATGAACCGGTCTTGAATCCGTTCGCCGAACCGCTGGGAAGGCGGAGGTTGGCATCGGAAACGCCGGTGCCGTCGGGACCGAGGGGGACCCTCGGTGCGTAGGCACTCTGGCCCGGGGCCGCCTGGAGGGTGGTGACGTACTTCCACAGACCGTCCGCGGCATCGGCGCGGGCATCGCACTATCCGGGGCGCTGGTTCTCGCACTGCGCCTGGTCGCGGAGTGGCGAGCAGCGTGGTTCGCCGCGGCTGTTCTCGCGACGATCCTCGCAGCAGCCGCCTGGCGTCTGCGCCCGGACTCCGCCGCTACCGTCGAAGCGGACAAGGTTGCGCCCCAGCCACTTACGACACCCTCGCGTCGCCTGTTCGCGGCACTGTCGACCTCCTACACGCTGGAGGGCGTCGGATACATCATCGCCGGCACCTTCCTGATCGCCGCCATCGAGCAGAGTTCCCCGGGCGGTCTCGGCAGCAGCGCCTGGGTCCTCGTCGGCATTGCCGCCGTCCCCTCGGCGGCCCTGTGGACCTGGCTGGTCCGCCGCTATTTCCGCTCGGTCCTGCTGATGGCCGCGCTCCTGCTGCAATCCCTGGGCATCGCTCTCCCCGCCCTATCGGGCAGTCCCGCAGCCGCATTGGCCGCCGCGGCACTGTTCGGCGGCACCTTCGCCGGCATCAGCGTGCTGGCCCTGGCCGCCGGCGCGACCCTTCGGATGCCACATGCGGTCGCGGTCTTGACCAGCGGCTATTCGGTCGGCCAGATAGGCGGCCCCCTCCTCGCCGCCCCGCTCCTGCACAACGGTTACCGCCCCGCCCTCCTCCTGGCGTCCGCAATAGTCCTCACAGCCGCTTTCGCCGCCCTCCCGCTTCGGGAAATTGTGACCGGAGGTCACCCCTCCACGGCGTAGTTGTCGGTGACGCTCTCCACGGATTCGACGAACGGAAGAGCCCCGACCTGGTCGATAGCGTTCTCGGCGATCCCGATTACCAATGGGTCCGGATATGTGCCGTAGACAACCATTCCACCCAGTGCTCTGAGCTGAACGCGAAAGGTCTCCGCGTCAGTGACAGCGGGGCACAACGGCGAGAACCGCACTCGATACACACCTTCGTCGACCATGCCGTCTCCTTGTCGATCCGGACTGACTTTGCGGTTGTGGTTTGCCCGTTTTTCCGCTGCGCACACATTGTTCTCCGCATACACATTGCTCCGGTGCGATTGCGGATGGGATGCCGGGGTATCCGGACGAAGGAGGTGGACCATATGCCGAAGGAATGGGCGAGGCCTGAGGACACCACGTCTTCGGCGGAGCCGCCGCGTACGCGAATCACCCTCAGTCCTGATGGCCCGGCGATGGTCGAAGGGCCGGTGGAATTGGTGCGAGCGGATGGTACGACGGTGTGTTCGGACCGATTCCTGGTCGCTTTGTGTATGTGCCGGCGCAGCAAGAGTTTCCCGCTGTGCGACACCAGTCACCGCAAGCGGGCCAGGCGCACCGCAGAGTAGGGAGCTGCACCGCGTCAGCCCGTGATGGAGGGGCGTAGTGAGCTGTGCCCCGCGCGCCAGCTATCGAGCGTATGCCGGCTGAAGCGGTCCTCGAGCAGATTGGTGGCCTGGATACCGAGCACAACCGATTCGGTGAGCCCCGGTTCGCGAGCGAGCAGATTGGCGACCACGTCGTGGCGCATCACCTGTTCATGCACCGCGTCCGCTTCGACATGCTCCGCATAGAAAATCAGGCACTCTGGTGCGGCACCGAGCCTTTCGAGCGCGGCGATCATCCGGCGCGCCCCGGGTGAGGAGGTGATCTCGGCTGCGGCGAGGTGTCCGACCAGTGCACCACGGTGTTCCCGATGCAGCCCGAACAGCGACATCATGTTCACGATGGCCAGCATCGGAGCCGGGACAGCGTCGAGGTAATGCAGATACTCGGTGTTCAAACCGGCTGCGGCCATGAGGTTCACATACAGCTGAGCGTGGATGCGGTCACCGCGCCCCCCGCCGAATTCATCGAACTCGACCGCGACCAGGGATGCCTTCTCCTGGCCTCGCAGACGGGGGATCACCCACGCATGCGGGTCGCCTTCCTTGTGATGGTAAATCGAACGGTGCACGAAGAATTCGCGGAGCTGCTCGTGATCTCCTTCGGTGAGGAGATAACCCGCGATGCCCGAATCATCGGCAGGCGACGCCAGCAGCGCCCGGAATTCCTGTTGCACATCGGAGCCACCAGCCACGCTGCCGCGCAGCGCATCCAGGAACGGCTGTTCTATGGCAGCGCGAAAACGCAGCAGATCAGGGTCCCATTCCCAGGCGGAGTCCACGGCGTGAAAACTCTGATAGTGCAACTCGTAGCAGAGATGCAGCGCCAATTGCAGATCATCGCCATAGGGGTCGGCGTTGCCGGGGTGGGGTAGTGGGGTGCGGGTGGGTGGTGCGGTGCGCAGCACGTTCACGACCGCCGCGGACAACTCGCCCCGCGGCACGGGCAAGCGCCGAGGCTTGTGAAGGACATCGTTCAGCGTTGACTGCGCCGGGTATTGCTGGACGTTGGTCATCGTTGATCACGCTCCTGCTTCGAGGCTCAGTTCCGCGAGGGCGAATTCGCTTGTCAGCCGAAAGGATTCGACGAGCCCCGGGAGGCCGGACGCCGCAGCGATACGTTGCCGGGTGGCACCGGTGCCATGCTGGTGCACTGCGGTCAGCAGTCGCGTCGCCTCAGTGGTGTCGCCGACTTCCTCGAGTTCGTCGGCGATCCATTCGGTCAGGTTTTTCACCATCTGCACCGCGGGCACTTGCCTTTGCTCGATCGGATCGATCGCCGGTCCGTCGAGACCATAGCGAGCCGCCGCCCACACCGCGGCCGCGGCAATCTGATCATCGATAGGGGGTCCTTCGATTCCGGCTTCCAGCTTGCGAATCGCGGTGTGCACCAGACCCCGGGTCAGCAGCGCCTGCAGGACGGCGTCGTCGACGGTCGCGGCGGTGTCCACTGCGCGCACTTCTACGGTGGGATAAGCGTCGGAGGGCCGCGCCATCCAGAACGACATATGGTCGTCGATGAGGACACCGCACTCCATGAGGATTGCTATCCGCTCGCGATATTCGTCTGCTGAACGCGAGAACGGCGGTAGGCCGGCACCGGGAAACCGGGCCTGTTCCGCGATCCGCCAGGAGCTGTAACCGGAATCGCGGCCATTGTGGAATGGTGAATTGGCGCCGATCGCGACCAGAATCGGCAGCCAGGGCCGCAGGTGATTCACCACGGCGACGGCTTGCTCCGCGCTGTCGACGCCGACATGCACATGAGCCCCGCACGCGGTGTAGGTGCGCGTCATTTCCCCGTACCGCTGGTGAATCCGTTCATATCGACTGTGCGTGGTGACGTCCTCTGGAGCGCCGCAGGCCGGTGCTGTTCCGACCGGCAGCACCGCCAGGTCGCATTGATCGGCCGCGGCCCCGAGTCGTTGCCGGGCGGTGCTCAGATCAGAGCGCAGCCCTTTCATGCCGGTGTGGACGCCCGATACCGATTCGATCTGAACTTTCTGCAGTTCCGGTTTGAACCTCTCGGATGCGCCGGGATCGAGATCGGCGCGCAGCCGACCCAGAACCAGATCCGCCTCCGGTGTCGGAACTCCGGTGGCGTCGACCAGGAGAAACTCCTCCTCGAATCCCACTGTGCGCCCATGGTTCATCGGTTCCGCCTTCTGCCGAGGTCTGAGTTCCTCAGGCTTTGTGCTGTGCGGAGGATCTGGCGGGATTGGCTTGTCCGGCGGCCTTGGGATCACGGTCGTGCTGTTTGTTCTGCACCCCCGCTTCGATGCGATCGCCCAGATCCTTGTCGACATTGCGCCAGTACTCGAAGGCCCGGGCCAAGACCGGTGCGGTCACGCCATTGAGGAGGTGACCGACGATATTGTCGACCAGCCGGGTGCGGGCATCGTCGTCGAGAACTTCGCGAACCATCGTTCCGGCCTGGCCCCAATCGTCATCGTCCTTGCGCGGCGTGTATGCCACGCGCACCATTTCGCCGTCGGTATGCCAGCCCACCGGCTCCCCGGAAACAGCAGGGTCGGCATGGGGTCCGCCCTTCGAATTGGGTACGTAGACAGGATCTCCCGGGTTGTGGTGCCGCATCGCGCCGTCCTTGGTGTAGGACCGGACGGTGGTGGCGTGCGGTGAATTGACCGGTAGCTCTTTGTAATTGGCGCCGATCCGGTGCCGATGCGCATCCGGGTAGGAGAACCACCGGCCCAGGAGCATCTTGTCCGGGCTCGGGCCGGTGCCGGGTACGGCATTGCTCGGTTCGAAGGCAGCCTGTTCGATCTCGGTGTGATAGTCGGCGGGATTGCGGTTCAACGTCATTCGGCCGACCTCGATCAGCGGATAGTCGCCGTGCGGCCAGACCTTGGTGAGATCGAAGGGATTGAAACGGTAGGTCTTCGCGTCATCGAACGGCATGATCTGCATCTTCAGCGTCCAGCTCGGGAAGTCGCCGCCGCCGATCGCCTCCCACAGATCCCGCGTGTGGTAGTCGGTGTCCATGGCGGCCATCTGATCACCCTCGTCCTGGGTGAAGAATTCGATGCCCTGATCGGTGATGAAGTGGTATTTCACCCAGAACCGTTCGCCCTCGGCATTGACCCACAGGTAGGTGTGACTGGAGTAGCCGTTCATATGCCGCCAGGTACGCGGAATGCCGCGATCGCCCATCAACCAGGTCACCTGATGTGCTGATTCCGGTGACAGTGTCCAGAAGTCCCACTGCATATCGTGATCGCGCAGATTGTTGTCGGCGCGGCGCTTCTGCGAACGGATGAAGTCCTGGAACTTCATCGGATCGCGCACGAAGAAGACCGGGGTGTTGTTGCCCACCAGGTCGAAATTGCCCTGCTCGGTATAGAACTTGAGGGCGAATCCGCGCGGGTCCCGCCACGTATCCGGGCTGCCGCGCTCGCCGGCGACGGTGGAGAATCTGGCCAGCACCTCCGTCTTCGCGCCGGGCTGGAAGACCGCGGCCTTGGTGTAGGCGCTGACGTCGTTGGTCACCTCGAATTCCCCGAACGCGCCGCCGCCCTTGGCGTGCGGCTGTCGTTCGGGCACCCGCTCCCTGTTGAAGGCCGCCATCTTCTCGATCAGATAGGCATCGTGAAGCAGGATCGGGCCGTCGGGGCCGACGGTCAGCGAGTGTTCATCACTGGGTACCGGAATACCGGCGTCGTCGGTGGTGAAGTTCGGCTCGGACATGTTTCTCCTTCTCTACCCAACCTGGTGTCGGAGCGACGGCGTGCCAATGCGCGAATAGCCCGTATCGGCACGATCAAACAAGGGTCGTCGGTGCTCGCGGGGTAGTTGCCGCAACTCATAGATTCGGGCTATGACTGCATAGAGAGTGATGGGCTACCGGGTGGACGGCGTCGGGGGCACGCTCGAAGGGAGCCCGCCGATGCAGCGGATGAGAGGAGCCGATCATGACCTGTCAGCGCCGTCGCCCCACCTTCCCGGAGTGGCTGGGGTACACCGTCGGTCGTCCCATGCCGGAAGATCTGCGCGGCTGGGTACTGCATGACCTGACCGGAAAGCACGCGTACACAAGGCATCTCGTGCGCGGGATGGTTCCGTTCCTGCCGATCTTCGCCGTCTTCCTGCTGCTGTTCCCCGGGCCGCTGTGGCTGCGCGGCGCCATGACACTGCTGGCGCTGATCCTGGCCCTGTTCTACTGCGCGGCCTATATGGCCCCGAATCGCGCCTACCGGCTGGCCCAGCACGGTCTGCCCGCGGACCTGGACGCGCCCGGAGTCCTGCACGCCACCGACCTGGAGCGGGTTCGCTACGCCCACAACCATCCGCACTGACGACACGCAATCCTTCCGCCCGAGACGCGCCGTGACGTCGAATTCATTCGGTCACATATCTTCTCGCCTGGATGTTCGATTGTTTCGTCTCGGTATCGAATCCGGATTGGCGGACGTTCGCGAGGTAGCGTCGAATCCGCACTTCACACAGTGTTATTCGTGGAATCGGAGGCGCGGATATGCGTGGTGGCGGTCGTGTAATTGTTCCGAGGCTCGTCAGTGAAATTCTGGAATTCTGTGATCGTTACCGCGTCGCATCGATCGTGAGGAATCTTCGGTGACCGCGCTGATCGATCTCTCGATAGTCGCCGAACCCCGGGTTCGGACTGTCGAGTGCCGCACGGTCGAAGTGCTCACTTGCATCGATGACATCGACCGTTTGCGGGCGGTGGTGGCGCCTGTAGTCGAGCGTTGCCATCGGAGGTGGTGCGGGCGAAATGATATTGATGCCTTCCCGCCGATCGGCCGCTGGCAGCATATCGAGCGCCCACCGGCGCCGACCGGCTGCCGCACCCCGAGGGAGCACATCCGCATTGCCGCGCTCGGCCGCCGCCAGCACCTGGACCCGGTCCACGCACTCGAAGCCGCGCTCATGATGACCTCGGGCTGCCCGGCCTTCGTCATCGCCGGCGACCCGGGCCGGGATGCTCGCCTGCCCCGCAGCTCCTCCGGGGCCCGCACGCTGGTGATCACGCTCTTCGCGCTCGACGGTGATGATCTCTCGCTGGCCGAGGGCCTGCTCACCGCGGTGCTGGAGCTGTGCGATGCGACGCTGCTGCGCCGGAACCTGCGCCACGATCAGCTGGCCCTCACCGACTGAAGTTCCACCCCGGCAGCAAGGCGGCGGCAATCGTCGCCGGTAGCTCGCGTCGGCCGCGATCAGCAGTAGTGCCGCCGCCCCCGATGTGATACCGCCGGAAATGGAATCAGCATAATTCGGTAAGGATGATGTGCGGTCATGGGGTCATATGTATTGACCCTCAGTGTGATTCACAAATTAATGAGTATGCGCTCGATGTGGAAGATGTGATCCGCGCGCGTCGCCAGCTGAATTCGGCAGGCTATTCGACGAAGGCTTTGATACGTTCGAGCGTCTCGCGCATGCCGTCGGTATTGGTCTTGGCCCGCGCGAGACCTGCCACCGCCCAATACAGCCGCAGCACCGGGGTGCGGTGCAGTTGGAACGATTCGGTGACGTCGGTGCCGCCCTCGACCGGTTCGAACACGTAGCGCCAGGTATTGATCTCCATACCGCCGGGGCCCAGCACGGTGAAGGCGAATTCCCGGCCGGGTTCGCAGGCGATGATGCGGCAGACGGTCCAATACTTCAGGCCCCACCCGTTGCGGTTGACATGCCCGCGGAACTTCACTCCGACAGCGGGCGCCGTCGCACCACCGACCCATTCGGCGGCAAAGGTTTCCGGACTGAACTTCCCTGTGTTCGTGATGTCGCTGACGAGCCGCCAAATCTCTTCGGCGGGAGCGGCCATCCGAACTGTCACACTGCCCTGCATGCCCGTACGCTAACAGGCCGCCGAGTCTGCCGCCGCGTGGTCATACTCCGCACAGCGGCATGATGTCCGGCCGGCCGCCCGTCGTCGGCGAGGTCAGGTAGAGGCACGGATTCTCGTCGGCGCGCACGATGGCGGCGCGCACCTGTTCCCACTGCGATGGCTCCAGGCCCGGGGTTCGTGACAGGACGAAGCCGGATGTCCGTCCGGGATCGGTGACCAAGGCCCACGAGTAGTCCGCACCCAATGCGGTGACGATGTAATTGACCGGCCCGTCGAGTTGGTCCTGTGTCGGCACGCCGGGGAAGCTCACATGCAGCTGCGCTCCTGTCGCGGCATCGGCGACGCGGGCGGTGCCCTGTATCTCGTTGCGAGCCCCGGTCCACGTGGTGCACGTATTGTGTACGGACACATCGCCATTGGCGTCCTGCGCGTAGTCGGCGCGGGTATCGCGAGCGCAGATCAGATTGAAGTACTGCGGTATGGCGGCCAACTGATTCCAGGCACCGAGATAGCGGGTCAGCTCCAGGCTGGGCACCGGTTCGGGCGCGGCAGCGGCATGGGCGGAAGCCGGTGCGGCCAGCGCGGCGAGGCTCAGAGCGCAGGCGATCGGCCGAAGGCGGCGAGCGAGTTTCACGAGTCTTCTCCTTCATTGGCGCAGTCGGATCGATACTACACAAATCGATGCATAATCGATTCAGAACTGGACGCATCGAGCATCGACTCTCGCGCTCCCCGGCGGATCCGGCTGCTCGCGAGGCCGTAGTACGGGTTCTCGCCGCGAGAAAGGCAGAATAGGACGATGACCGCACGTTCCGTTTCTCCGGCCGAGAGCGGGCTCAGTTATCCGGTGCGGATTGTCGCCGAGCGCCTGGGCATCCCGACCGCGACCCTCCGGACCTGGAATCAGCGCTACGGAATCGGGCCGGCCGCCCATCAGCCGGGCCGGCATCGCCTCTACACCGAGGCGGATATCGCTCTGCTCGAACGCATGCGCGCACTGATCGATGCGGGGGCGAGCCCGTCCGGCGCCGCCGAGCTGGTGCGCGCGGGCAGCGCGCGGCGCGGCGACACCGCGCCCCTCCTGCGGGCGGCATTCGCTTTCGACACGGCGGCGGTGTCGCGGCTGCTCACCGCGCATCTGCGTGATTTCGGTGTGACCGGCACCTGGGACCTGCTGTGCAGGCCCGCCTTCGCGGACATTGTGGCGCGGCAGGGCGAGGGCGAGGGCTGCATCGATGTCGAGCATCTGCTGTCGTGGTGCGTGATGTCGGTACTGCATCGCACCAATCCGCCTCCCGCGAGCGGGGTTCCGGTGCGGGTGCTACTGGCCTGCACCCGCGGGGAGGCGCATTCCCTGCCGCTCGAGGCATTGCGCGCGGCCCTGGCCGAGCGCGGCGTGGGCGCGCACATGCTGGGCGCGGATGTGCCGACCGATGCGCTGTCCGACACGCTCGGGCGGCTCGAGCCCGGGATGGCGGTCATGCTCTGGTCGCAGCAGGAGTCCACGGCGCTGACCTCCGCGGTGCGGGCCGGGATATCGGCGGGCGCGCAGGTCCATGTCGGCGGTCCGGGGTGGGTGGCGGTCATCCTGCCGGAGCAGGCGATCCGGGTCGCGGACCTGTGGGATGCCGTCGAGCGGCTGAGCTGATTTCCCGCCGCGTCAGGTGCCCACCCGTGCGGACTCGGTGGCGTCCGCCGTGCGGCCCAGCAGATGACGCAGTGCCGCTTCGAGTTCCGGGGCGCGGAATCGATGGCCCGCGGCGTGCAGTCGAGCCGGAACGACCCGCTGGCTCGCCGCGGCGAGTTCCCGGGCGCCCTGTCCCCCCAGTACAAGCGCCGGTCCGAATCCCGGTACCGGCAGGATCGCGGGGCGGTGCAGTACGGCGGCGAGCACCCGCGTGTATTCGCTGTTGCGCACCGGTTCGGGCGCGACCGCGTTCACGGCGCCCGACAGCGAGTCGTCCCACAGCGCACGGTGATACACGTCGATGAGATCGTCGATGCCGATCCACGACAGCCACTGCCGGCCGTTACCGATCCGGCCGCCGAGGCCGAGTGTGAACAGCGGCCGCAGCAGGCGCAGTGTGCCGCCGGCCGGTGACTGGACGATCCCGGTCCGCACCCGCACCACGCGGCATCGCGCGGTCTCGGCGGCCTCCTCCCAGTCGGCGACCACATCGGCGAGGAACCCGTCGCCGCGCGCGCTGTCCTCGGTCAGCGACTCGTCGCCGCGGTCGTAGCCGTAATAGCCGATCGCCGATGCGCTGACGAAGGTGGAAACGCCTGCGCGGGTGGCGAGTTCGGCCAATGCGCGGGTGGGTGCGATACGGGAGTCGGCGATATCGCGCTTGTGCCGCTCGGTGAAGCGGCCCGCGATGGACGCGCCGGCCAGATGGATGACCGCATCCACGTTCGCGAGCAGATCCGGCGCCGGTGCAGCGGGATCCCAGCGGCGTTCGCCGGGGTTCCGGGGAGCGTGCCGGACGAGCCGGATGACTGTGTGGCCGCCGGTGCTGAGAAATGCGGTCAGCGCGGTCCCCACCACACCGCCGGCGCCGGTCACGGCAATGGTCGAGCGCGGGAATCCGTGCTCGGCCGCGATTCGATGGGCAGCCAGATCATCGGCCAGCTGCTGATAGCGGTAGACGAAGGTGGGGCGTAGCAGCCCCGCGGGCACCGGTGTCTCGACGCGGTCGAGGACGCGGGTGTGCGTATCGTCGACCGCCTCGAACTCGTGCGTGTGCCGCCACCGGACCGCCACTCCGGCCGGCATGGAGGCAAGACCGTCCACCCCGATCTCATCGGCGAACCGATGCGGTGGGTCATAGGCGGTCGGGTCGTGGCGGGCGACCCACCGCAACCCGCCCGGCAGTGCCAGGACGGCCTGGCCGTCGGCCAGCGACGCGGACTCCCGGATCAGCGACAGCGGCTGCCACGGCGGCGACAGCCGGGTGAATGCTCCCGGCCGGGCGAACCAGTCGAAAACCTCGGTCAGCGGTGCTGCGACAGTGCCCGAACACTCGATGCCCATGTCTCGACTGTAGCCAGACCGCCAGCAGATGCAACGTTTATGAATCGTTTCACTATGTGAATCGAAGGCGGAGCGGGCAGAATGAACCCATGGTTACTGCGCGGACGCGGCAGTCATTGCCGCCGAATGACTTCCGCTCAGGTCGCGTCCGCTGGGTCAACTCTGATCGGTCACCGTGTCGTGGTGCTCGTGCAACGCCAGGATCACCGCCGTGATCACCCGATGCGCGGCCAGCAAATCCTCGGCACCGTCGAAGCCTATTGCCACGAGGTATCTCTCTTGTCTGATAGTTAAGAATCTGAAATAGTTCACCGGGTGGGTGCATGGGATCGATATGCGGCGCTGATGACTTCCCGCCGGTCGTGGGTGCTGCTGGTGGTGCTCGCCGCTCTGGGCGCGGCGCTGATCGGCGGAGTCGGGCACGACAATGCGTCGGGCGATTCGCCCGAGTCATTGCCGCACAGCGCGCAGTCCGCTCGCGTGGAGCGTGCCCTGGCTGAATTCCCCGATGCCGGCGTTGCGTCGGCTATCGCGGTCGTGACCCGAGTCGACGCCGGACAATTGACCGAAGCCGACCGGTCGGCCGCTGCCGCCGCCGTGGCCCGCGGGGTAGCCGCCGGTGCCGGTGGGACCGGCGCCGCCGGCGGGCTGCGCCCGGCCCCGGACGGTGGCGCGGTGATCGGGCAGATTCCGGTTCCCTCCGACCTGAGCGGGCGCGCACTGACCGACGGCATCGATCGGATCAGGGCGGCGGCCCATGCGGGGCTCCCCGCGGACTTGACGCTGCAGATCACCGGCGGACCGGCATTCGCCGCCGATATCGCCGACTCGTTCTCCGGGGCCGATGTCACTCTGCTGGCAGTCACCGCGCTGGTCGTCGCGGTGCTGCTGATCATCACCTATCGGTCGCCGGTGCTGTGGCTGGTGCCGCTGTTGCTCATCGGCGCGGCAGATCAGGTGGCGAGCAGCGTGGGAATCGGTCTGGCGCGGTTGACGGGCTTGACCCTGGACGGCTCCACCTCGGGCATCACCAGCGTGCTGGTGTTCGGTGCGGGCACCAACTACGCGCTACTGCTGATCTCACGTTATCGCGATGAGCTGCACCGCAATCCGGATCATCGGGCGGCATTGCGCCGGGCGGTGCGCCGCGCCGGGCCCGCCATTCTGGCGAGCAATCTCACCGTGGTCATGGCCTTGCTCGTGCTATTGGTGGCCACAGTGCCCAGCACGCGGAGTCTCGGCGTGTTCGGCGCGGCCGGCCTGCTGACGGCGCTGCTCTTCGTGCTCCTGGGATTGCCCGCCGCGCTCGCCCTGTGCGGGCGGAATATCTTCTGGCCCTTCGTTCCGCGCCCGGATGAGGGGGATCTGGCCGAGGAAGGGGTGTGGCACGCGGTGGCGACACGGGTGGTCGCGTCACCTGCGGTGGTCGCCGCCACCGCGGCAACGGTGCTCGCGATCTTCGCCTGCGGGCTCTTCACGGTCGATATCGGGCTGTCGCAGACCCAGCAATTCCGGGTGCGCGCCGAATCCGTCACCGGATTCGACACGCTGGCAGCGCATTTCCCCTCCGGGGCCGCCGATCCCACGGTGGTGCTGGCACAGTCTTCGGCGGCACCGGCGGTGACCTCGGCACTGACCGGCACCGCGGGTGTGGTTCAGGCGACGCCGACGGGCACGTCGCCGACGGGCCTGGCGCGATGGTCGGTGGTACTGGACGCCGCACCGGCGTCGGACCACGCGTTCACGATCGTCGAATCGCTGCGCTCTCGATTGGCCGCGGTGCCCGGCGCTGACGCGGTGGTTGGTGGCGGAGACGCGAAAGCGCTCGATGCGCGCTCGGCCGCTGGACATGACCGCTGGGTGATCATGCCGCTCATCCTGGTGGTGGTCCTCGTCGTACTGCTCGGATTGCTGCGCGCGATTCCCGCCGCGCTGCTGCTGGTCACGGTCACGGTCTTGAGCGCGGTCGCCGCGCTGGGACTGGGTAGTTGGATCAGCGTGCACGCCTTCGGTTTTCCCGCCGTGGATACGAACGTTCCGCTGTTCGCCTTCCTGTTCCTGGTCGCTCTCGGCGTGGACTACACGATCTTCCTGACCAGCCGGGCGCGGGAGGAGACGCCCGCGCACGGCACCGAACAGGGGATGGTGCGCGCGGTGTCGTCCACCGGCGCCGTCATCACCAGCGCCGGCGTGGTGCTCGCCGCCGTGTTCTGCGTCCTGGGTGTGCTCCCGCTGATCACTCTCACGCAGATCGGCATCGTGGTGGGTGTGGGGATCCTGTTGGATACCTTCGTGGTCCGCACAGTGATCATTCCGGCACTGTTCGCCATTATCGGTTCCCGGGTCTGGTGGCCGAGTCGCCTGGCGCGGACGCACGCAGATCGCGAATAGCGGTGTGAGGGTCAGCGGGCGGTGACAAACCCCTGCGCGACCATCCAATCGCGTGCGACGTCGGCGGGCTCACGACCTTTGACGTCGACCTCACTGTTCAATGCGGTGATCGATTCATTGGTCAGCCGCGCCGAAATCGGCGCCATGACGGCCGCGATCTGCGGGTGGGCGTCGGCGAAGGATTTGCGCATCACCAGTGCCGCATTGTATTTCGGGAAGAACCCGAGATCATCCTGCAGCAGCACCAGCCCGAGCGCGGGAATGCGGCCGTCCGTCGCGGCGACCGACCCGAACTTGCACTGCGTGGCATCGGCGGTGGCCTGGTAGACCACCGCGTCCTGCACGATCTGCTTGTGCACCTTGCCGGCATCGATCCCGTACTTGTGCGCCATCCCCGGGAAACCGTCCTGGCGCACATTGAATTCGGTGCCGACGCAGGTCGTGGCCGCGCCGGGATCGGTGGCGATGAGCCGGGCATAGTCGGAGAGGGTCACCACCCCGGTCTCCTTGGCGGTGCGGGCGCTCGTGACCATCGCATAGGTATTGTTCATCGGCGCCATATCCGCCCAGACGATGCCGTGTGCGGCCAGATCGGCGTCGCGGACGGCGTTGAACTGCCCGACCTCGTCCGGAATCGGGGTCTCGTTACCGAGATAGTTGATCCAGCCGGTGCCGGTGTATTCGTAGGAGATATCGATCTGCCCGTTCAACTGCGCATCGCGAACGCTGTTGGAGCCCTGGATATTTGTCAGATCGCGGACATTCGCTCCGGCAGCGGCCATCGCGAACTCGATGAGATAGCCGAGGATGTTCTGCTCGGTGAAGTCCTTGGAGCCCACCGTGATCGGCACACCCTTCAGTTCCGGCACCGGGCGAATGCTGCCGGGCCCCACCTGCAGTGGCACCGCGCTTCCGGATTCCAGGCCGCACCCCGCGAGCACGAATATGGCCACGAACCCCAGCGCCGCCGCACGCAACGCGCGCGTCCTCACTTCAACCCCCGGGGACCGAGGAACTGTTCCGCCAGTGCACCGAGCCAGTCGACGAGCAGTGCCAGCGCGACCGCGAGTACCGCGCCGACCACCAGGGTCACGTTGTCCCGCAACTTGTATCCGGTATCGATCAGGATGCCGAGACCGCCCGCGCTCACCAGGAACGACAGCGTCGCGGTGCCGACGGCGAGCACCAGGGAAGTGCGCAGTCCGGCCAGGATGTAGGGCACCGCGAGCGGAAATTCGATGCGGCGCAGGACCGTCAGCGTCGACATGCCCTGGCCGCGTCCGGCATCGATGAGCGTGGCATCCACCTGCTGGTAGCCCAGAATCGTATTGCGCAGCACCGGAAGCAGTGAGCAGAAGGCGATGGGCAGTACGCCGATCCAGAAGCCGGTGGTGCGGGTGGCGAGGTAGAACAGCACGATCAGGCCGATGGCGGGAGCGGCCGCGCCGATATTGGCGATGCCGATGAAAAGCGGTGCCAGACGGCGATATCCGGGCCGGGTGAGCAGGGTGCCGAGCGGTACCGCCACCGCGATCACGATCACCACGACGGTCGCCGAGATCAATACGTGCTGCCAGGTCACATGGGCGATATTGGAGACGCTGATACTCGCCTGCTGGGTGACGGTGAGAGTGCGCCGGAACGCCCACACCAGGACACCGGCGGTGAGGACCAGCACGATTACCGGTTGGATGAGCAGCCGAAGCCGTTCGGCCCGGCGAACTGTCGCCGGCGCGCTCGTGGCCGGTGCGGCGGTGGTTGTGATCGAGGCCGTCATTGTTCGGCGCTCGTATGTGTTGCGCGCAGGGCCGACAGATGTCCGACGAGCGTATCGATGGTGATCAGTCCCGCGTATTCGCCGCGACGGCCGGTGACCACCGCCGTGGCCGTCTGCTCGGCGAGCAGGGCCGCCAGCGCCTCCTGCAGCGTCGACTGCAGCGCGAGCGGTTCGCCGATCGGCAATCCGATACCCCGCAGCGAATCCGCGTGCACCAGTTGCTCGTTCGACACCCAGCGCAGCGGCCGCTGCTGTGCGTCGCAGATCAGCGCCCACGGCCATTCGCGTCCGGCCAGCGTGGTCCGGAGCGACTCGACGGTATCGGTCTCGGTGACGGTCGGGCAGTCCCCGAGTTCGACATCGCGGACCCGCGTGAGGGTGAGCTGTTTGAGCGATGCGTCCCCGCCGACAAATCCGGCGACCGTCTCATCGGCGGGATCGGCGAGGATCGCCGCCGGGGTGTCGTACTGCAGGATGCGGGAGTGGTTGCCCAGCACCGCGATTCGATCGCCGAGCTTGACCGCCTCATTGAAATCGTGGGTGACGAAGACGATTGTTTTACCCAGATCGGACTGCAGCCTGAGCAATTCGTCCTGCAGCAGCCCACGGGTGATCGGATCCACCGCGCCGAACGGCTCGTCCATCAGCAGCACCGGCGGATCGGCCGCCAGCGCGCGAGCCACCCCGACCCGCTGCTGCTGGCCGCCCGAGAGCTGCCGCGGATACCGGTTGCGATAGTTGCCGGGATCGAGGCCGACCAGCTCGAGCATCTCATCGGTGCGCGCGGCGACCTTCTTGCGATCCCACCCGATCAGACCTGGCACTGTCGCAATGTTTTTCGCGACGGTGAGATGGGGGAACAGCCCGGCCTGCTGAATCGAATAGCCGATGCCGCGGCGCAAATGGTCCGCATTCACCGAGGTGACATCGCGTCCGCCGATGGTGATGGTTCCCGACGTCGGCTCGATGAGCCGGTTGATCATGCGCATGGTGGTGGTCTTGCCGCAGCCGGACGGCCCGACCAGCACGACGATCTCACCCGCCGGGATGGTCATCGAGACCGAGTCGACGGCCGGATCGTCCTGTCCCGGATAGCGTTTGGTGACCTCGGTCAGCACGATCTCGACACCGGACACCGCCGATGCCGTGCCGTCGCCGCGGATTTCGGTGTCAGTCACGAATTCCCCTCGAAGTGGTGAACCGTCCGATGAGCACGAAGACCGCGTCGAGCAGCAGCGCCAGCACGACGATCAGAATCGTGCCGGCCAGCGCCTGCGGCAGCGCGTTCGGACTGCCGAGCCGGGCCAGGCCGGAGAAGATGAGATTTCCGAGCCCCGGCCCCTTGGCGTACGCGGCAATGGCGAGGATGCCCATGATCATCTGGGCGCTGACCCGCATGCCGGTCAGGATCGACGGCCAGGCCAGCGGCATTTCGATGCGCGCGAGCACCCGCAGCCGGTTCATGCCGACACCGCGCGCGGCATCGACGATCGCCGGATCGACCGAGGCCAGTCCGACAATGGTGTTGCGCAGGATAGGTAGTAGGGCATAGAGCACCAGCGCGGTGACGGTCGGCCCGACGCCCAGCCCGAGCCACGGAATCAGCAGCCCGAGCAGTGCGAAGGAAGGCACCGTGAGGATCGCGCTGGCCAGTGCGGTCGCCGCCGCCGAGCCGATCGGACTGCGATAGACCAGCACTCCGATCAGTACGGCGATCACCGCCGCGATCAGCAGTGACTGCACCACTGCCGAAACATGCAGGTACGAATCGGTGACGAGCTGCGCCCGCCGGTGCACCACGAATGTCCAGAGTGTGTCCAGGGCCCTACCTCCCCGTTGCCCGTTATACCCGGACCCTAACCCGATCCCGCGTCCTCGGGACGGAAATCGGCCCGCTCAGTGCCTCGATCATGATCCGCCGAGTATTTGCGCGCCGGGCGCAGCGGGGATGCCTCCGGGATCGGCCGGATCCCCGGGGTAGTAGGCGGCGGTATGTGTGCCGTCGATGAAGTCATCGGTCCAGCCGGACGTGAGTCGTTGCAGCACCGCGACATTCGCCGCCTGCGGTACGCCGCACAGGAGTTCGCCGATACCGTCGGAACTGGCGCCCTCCGCATCGGTGTGCTCGCCCGCGGGGATGCGGACGCCGATGAAGGGCCGGTGCAGCAGGGCTTCCATGGCTGCGGTGCCGCCGCCGAAGTTATTGCACAGCGAGGGCGGGGCCGACACTGTGAGCATGGGTAGGCCGGTCGCATCCAGATCGGTGAGCGCGGTTTCGGTGTTGTTGCCCAGGAAGGACTTCACCGGGTCCAGCAGCACCAGGCCACGCAGCTTCGACCAGGTCGCCGGGGCGGTGGTGTGCAGACGATGCGCCACGTATTCGACAGCCTCGGCCCCCGCGGAGTGGCCGATGAACACCAGCTGTCCTGGCATGGACGGGATCGGCCGTCCGGAACCGGCCGCAGCGGTTTCGAGGCTGCGGGCCAGGGGTCCGGCCGGATCGTCCGCGGTGGCGAACAAATCGGCCACCTGATTCAGGAACGGGGTGTTGTCGCCGAGGTTCTGCAGCGTGCATCCGGACAGATTCAGGAACGGCAGACTGGGCGCGAACGCGAGATATCCGGCGTCCGCCAGGGTTTCGGCGAGGGCCGCGACATTGTCATTGTCACGCGCGAAACCGTGCTGCACCCAGACCAGGCCACGCGGTTGTCCCGTGGGCAGGTACCAGGCGGCGCTCTGATGCAGAGTGCTCGCAGCGCAGGCTATCTCGACCGATCCGGATAGTCCTGGCGGTTCGGCGGTGCCTACTCCGGTGGCGGCGGCGGTGCACACCGCGGCGAGGATGGTCAGGGTCGAACCTCGAAGGCTCATCGCGACTCCAGTGGCGAGCACGCCGGTTTCCCTCGAGGGAATGGCGTTTCTGATATTCGGACGATCATTGGCGCGCATACGAAGGGTGTCAATAGCCTGGCTGGGTAGACGATAAAAGCTGGACAGCGCCGCATGATTGCGGATATGTTTCGATCAGCGAAACGGTGTTTCGGAATATGAACAGGCGTCGTGTGCCGCGCCCGCTGTGAGGAGTCGCCCGGTGAGATCCGCGCTCTACGTTCCCGGTAATCGTCCGGAATTGTTCGACAAGGCGCTCTGTGGCCCGGCCGACGTGGTGCTGCTGGACCTCGAGGACGCGGTTCCGCTGGGGGACAAGGACTCCGCGCTAGCGGAGGTGGCGGCTTGGCTGCGCACTGTCACCGCTGCCCACCCCCGCATCTGGGTTCGGGTGAACTCCGGTGCCGCCGCCGAGCGGGACCTGCGCGCCGTCGCGTTGCCCGCTGTCGCGGCGATCTGCCTGGCGAAAGCCGAATCAGCGGAACAGGTTCGGACTGCTGATAGCATCCTGAGCGCACACGAAGAGGCGCCCGGCCGTATTCGGATCTGCCCACTGCTGGAGAGCGCCGCGGCCATCCTGGCGGCCGCCGAGATCGCCGCCGCGCCCCGAGTATCCCGATTACAGCTGGGGGAGGCCGACCTGTGCGCCGATACCGGAATCGACCCCGGCGATCGTGACGGGTTGCTCGCCGTGCGTACCCAGGTGGTTCTGGTCAGCGCCGCCGCCGGCATCGATCCACCGGTCGGCCCGGCCGAGACCGACTTCCGTGACCTGGACGCGCTGCGAGTATCCACGAAGGCATTGGCGCGCATGGGCTTTCGTGGCCGCTCGTGCATTCACCCGGCCCAGGTGCCGATCGTCAACGAGGTGTTCACCCCCACCGCGGCCGAACTCGTCCGCGCCCGAGATCTGGTGGACCGCTTCGAAGCCGCGAATGGCGGCATTGTGTTCGACCCCGAGGGGCGCATGGTGGACCTGGCCGTGATCCGGCGGGCCCGTAGGCTATTGGCGGACACGTCTGCCGAGTGAGCCCTCGTCTTCCCTCATCAAGCACCGGTGTAAGACTGTCCTGCAATGACTTCAGTGCTCACGCAGCAGCCGGCCCGCGCCCTCGACCCGGTCGTCCAGCCCGTGTTCGCGCAGCGCGTGCCACAGGGTCGCGGCGTTGATCGCGATGACCGGCTTGCCTACCTCGCGTTCCAGTTCGTCGGCCAGACCTACGAACGAGAGGTTCGTGCCCACCTGGACAATGGCCTCGATATCCGGTCCGTCGAGCGCCGCCGCCACCTGCCGCAGCCGGTCGGGTTGCACCCGTGCGATATCCATGGCCGTCGGGCAGCGCAGCCCGGTAATGGCGGCGACGTCGAAGCCCGCCTCGGTGAAGAAGGCGCCGACCTCCCTGTCGGCAATGGGCTGGTACGGGGAGAACACGGCGATGCGCTGACATCCGAGCGTATGCAGCGCTGCCCGGCAGGAACTCGCGCCGGTGGTCACCGGCAGGCCGGTGCGGTCGCGCAAGCGCTGTTCGAAGGCTGCATTGCCGTCGACACCGCCCCAGAACGTCTCCGCGGACATGCCCATGACCATGCGATCCGGCTCGGCGGTGAGCACATCGCGGACCGCGGTGTCGATGGAGGCGCGGATCTGTCCCAGTAGCGCCTGGAAGTCCGCGTCGTTGCCCATGACCGGATTCGGGATGTACATCGATCCCGCGCGATAGCTGATGCCGGGCAGCCCGGCCTTCCAATAATCGTGCTCGACAACGGTATTGGTGCTGGGCACGATCACCCCGAAAACGGCTCGGGTTCCCACGGCATTGGTCATCGTTTTCCTCGGTGGTGCGCGGTATCGGGAAGATGTTCAGGCGGTGCGGGTTGCTGTGCGGGACAACGCGTCCGCCACCGCGCGATGGGCGCGACCCCGGTCGGCGGTGCGATCGAGGAGCAGGGCATCCACGAGCAGCGGGGCCACGATGGTCATGGCGGTCTCCTCGACGAGCGCGGCATCCTCGATACCGGCCGCCAGGGCCGCGGCGCGGAAGGGTGCGAGTAGGTCCAGGACATAGCGCCGGCGGAGCGCGGCGCATTCCGGATCGGTGGCGGAGGCGGTCACCAGCGCGCGCAGGAAGGCGGCAACGGGCTTGTCGCGCAATCGATCACACAGCAGATCCACCTCGGTGTGCAGATCGGCCGCCGGATCGCCGGTGGGCTGGGGTGACGGGTGCGGGGCCACAGCGATGAGAGCGGCGAGAAAGTCCTTGGGCGCGGGCCAGTGCCGGTAGATGGTCGTGCGGGCGACCCCCGTAATGCTGTGCAGCCGTTGCGGAGTCAGCGCGCCCGCGCCCTCGGTGAGGACGAGCTGCAAGGCCGCGGTGAGCACGATCGCTGTGGTGTCGGCGGCGGGTCCGGCCGGTCGTCCGGGTCTGGTCACGGTAATAAACGATACATCTTGTTTTGCTTATTCGTAAGCGCTACATTTTGTATCGGAAACACTGCTTCCCTCAGGAGGACCCATGCGTCCGCATGTCGAACTCATCGACGAAAAAGATCTGATCTGGCATCTCGCCGAACTCGAGCACGGCGCCGGTAGTGCGCAGCAGCGCAATCTCAGCTATGACGAGGAGGACGGCTCGGCCTCCCTCAAGGTCCGGTTCACCAGCGATTGGACCCGGCCCGCGGGCGTGCACCGCGCCGAGACGGAATGGTTCGTACTGTCCGGGCGCGTCACCATCGGTGCTACCGAACTCGGCCCGGAGGGCTACTGGGCGGCTCCGCCCGGAGTGTGGACGCCGGAGCTCTCGGTGGCGGCGGGAACCGAGATCCTGCTGTTCCGCGAATTCGGCGACTGGCACTTCGATATCGCCGGCGCCGACCGCGAATTCGTCCGTCCCGACCAGAAACTCGTCGTTCTGGATTCGGCCGCGATGCCGTGGATCGACGTCAAGGACGGCAGCCCGATGCGGTTCGATCTGGGCGGCACGCCCGTCCCCGGGCTCTACATCAAACTGCTGCACCGTGATGAGAAGACCGGGTTCTACACCCGCTTGATCAAGGCCAAGCCGGGCTGGCGCGAGGTGCCGCTGGCGCATCATCCGTGCAGTGAGGAGGCGTACTGCCTGGACGGTGGTTTCGAGTACAACTTCGGAACCATGTGGCCCGGTACATATTTCTGGCGCCCGGCCTTCATTCGCCACGGTGATTTCACCGCGGACGCGGAGCGGGGCTGCACGTGGCTGCTGCGCTCGGACGCCGACCTGGTCGACTGGTACACCGACAATGCTCAGGTCGTCATGACCGGTGACGCCACGAATTGGGGCCCGGATTTTCCGCAGAGCATCGCGCCGCGGTTCATCTCACCGGTTCGCTCCGCCTCCATCGGCGCGTGGGCTGATCCCACTCATCAGTGACACACCGTTTTCGGGCCCATCCGAGGTGATCGGATGGGCCCGAAGAAGTTCGCCCGCCCGAAGAAGTTCGCCCGGAGTGGAGCATCCGGGGTCAATGGTCGCGCAGCAGCGACCCGGCGCCCTCGATTCGGTCCGTGATTCCATTGTCCCGCAGTGCCATCCACCACGTGGCGGCATTGATGGCCAGTACCGGCTTGCCCAGCCAGCGTTCGGCCTCATCGGCCAGCCCGACCATCGACAGATTGGTCCCGCACTGCACGAGCGCATCGACGCCGTCGCTATCGGCCTCCAGCAGCGCCTCGCGGAGCCGATTCTCGGGGACGTGCGCAATGGATACCGCTGTGGGGCAGCGCAATCCGATGATGGTCTGCACCTCGTACCCGAGTTCACCGAAGAATCGCACCACATTCTCGTCGCCGACCGGCTGATACGGCGTGACCACGCCGATCCGCTGTGCCCCGTACAGCTCCAGGGCCCGCCGGCACGCCTCGGCCCCGGTCGCTACCTCGAGCCCCGTCACCTCGTGGATCTGCGCGACGAATCGCCGATTGCCCTCCACCCCGCCCCAGAAGGTTTCGGCCGACATGCCCATCACCATGTAGTCGGGCTCGCAGGTCAGCACCCGCTCGCAGGCGGAGACCAGCTCGGCGCGGATCTGGTCGAGCAGCCGTCCCATACCGGCGTCATCGCTCATATTCTGATCGCGAATGTGGATGCGGCCGAAGTGTGCGGTCACTCCGGGCACGCCCATGCGCGCGAAGTCCGGCTCCACAACGGTATTGGTGGACGGGGCCAGTACCCCGAATTTGGCGCGCCAGCCGAGCACATCGGGCATCGGATCATCTCCTGGTAGTGCGGAGTCGTATCAGTCGGCGAACAGGTCGCGCTTGTGGAAGGGGGCGGCGGCGAAGCGGCGCAGTACCTTCCCGGTGGTCAGCCACTGCACGTGTGCGCCATTGCGGGTGCGGGTGACGGCGCGCTCGGCCAGCCAGGGGGCCACGGTCTCGACGCGGTCGGCGAGAATGTTGAACACCGTGCGCGCCTTCGCCAATTCGGCGGGGTCGCGGTATCCGTCGACGAGCAGGTCGGTGACCACCATGCCGGGGCTGAGCAGCCCGACGGTCACCTGATCGGGGGATTCCTCGGCGAGCGCCTCGGTCAGATAGGTGACGGCCCGCTTGCTCGCGCCGTATAACCCGAGTCCGGGCACCGACCGGCCGTCACTGCCCAGACCCTCCATATTCCAGATATGCCCTCGGCCGCGCGCGGCCATGGCCGGTACCGCGACGGCGCAGCCATTGAGCACGCCGAGGAGATTGGTGTTCAGCACTTTTCGCGCCTCGTCGGCCGTCAGCTCCCACATCGGTGTGCGCGGGTGCGAGACGCCCGCATTGTTGATCCAGATATCCACACCCTCGAAACGCTCGGCCGCCGCATCCCAGAACCCCTGCACCTGTGCGCGATCGGTGACGTCGGCGGCGTGAACCAGTGCGTTCTCCGGTAATTCGGCGCGCACCTTGCCGATCCGTTCGGGGTCGGTACCGCATACCGCGACGCGATGACCGCCGGCCAGCAGCGCCTGTGCCATGCCGAATCCGATGCCGCGGGTGCCGCCGGTGATCGCCACGGTCTTCATTCGCGCTCCAGGACGCCGTGCAGGACGGCGGACAGGCTGTTGTGCTGGAAGAGCTGATACACCACCGCGAGCGTGCCGCCCGCACCCATTCCGGGCTCGGCGTCGATCATGAACTCCCGCCCGACGAGGCGGCGTCCGTCGTTCCGGTGCAGGCGCACGAAGTTCGCGCGCCCGTAGGCCAGCCCATTGCCCCAGATATCGGGGCCCTCGTGGAAGGAGCGAATACCGTCGCGGCGCACCGTGAATCGAGAATCGGATTCCATCGGCCCCGACAGGATCAGGTGATGCTCGGCGGCCAGCAGGCTGAGCGGATCGACCGCGAGCGTCATGCGCACCTTGCCGAGGGCCTGCTGCTCGGCGCTCCACAGCTCCAGATCGCCCGAATACCGGCTCTCGTCCTTGGTGGGCACCGTGAACGGCACTGCTCCACAGCGGGTTTCGGTATCGATGCGGCCAGGCACCAGTTCGGGGTCGCGGGTGTAGACGCCATTGAACACGCCCACCACGGCCGGGCCCTGGTACAGCACCGAGGAGTACACCTGGGTGTCGTCGATGGTCTGGTTCCAGGTGTTCAGCGATACCTGCCAGCCCGGGCCGTAATAGCCGGCGTCGACGAATCCCCCGTAGGGCTGGCCCGCACCGTAGAAATCGGGCCCGGTGTAGATCCGGTCGCCGTCGGAGTCGATCACCCCGAATTCGAAGGGGGCGCCGAGCGCGAAACGCCCGGCCAGCTTTCCACCGCCGGTGAGCCCGCCATCCATGAAGTAGGTGGTCTCACCGTCGGCGAAGACCGACGAGCGGCGGATATCCTCGAACCCGAGCCAGACGCCCTCCGCGTCGAAAAGTGAAGGCCGGCCGACCCATTCGCCGGCAATACGCTGCTGCCAGCTGCTCGGTGCCGCGGTCATGACTCGAGCTCCTGGCGCACCCGTTCGGATTGTTCGGCCCCCAGCAGCCGGGTGACCTGCGCCCATACCGGATCCACCTGCGGGCTGAAGAGATTGGCGCGATTGGCCAGGTCCCGGGCCGGGAGATCGGCATCCACGGCGGGAACTCCCTTGTCCACCAGTGTGAGCCAGTGCCGCAGATACGCGTCGACGCTTGCGCCCAGCGCGCCGAACGCGGTTTCGGTTGCCCGGCAGACCACCATCCACGGCGACATGAGCGCCCGCTGCCGGGGCCCGATCGCCGCGGGCGAGACGCCGTCGATCTCCCAGGCGGACTCGAGCACCGGCGTCAGCGGCAGAAATGCGGCGTCGAGATACTCCAGATTCACCCCCAGATCCACGCGCGGAATGAGGTCCAGATGCATGGCGTAGTAGTCGCCGCCGTACACCGAGTCCAGCGTGAAATGCGGTACCGCGGAATCGGTCCCGGTGAACGCGAAGATCATATGGCTGTCCAGCCCGATCGGCGGCACCACCAGATCGACGGTGACGGCCTTGTCGATCGCGTCGCCGCGCAGCACGCGCAGCCGTCCCACCGGCTCCGGTGACATGGCGCTGGTCAACGCGATGTCGTCGGCGACGGTCAATCCGATTGCGGTGGTGAGGGTTTCGAGGGTGCGCTCACTGAGCGCGGCCGGCAGGCTCATGACGGTGTTCCTCCATTGCGCGCCTTGTGCACCCAGGCGCTGGCGAGTTCGGGATTGTCGCGACGGCCCGGTGAGGCGATGACGGTGGCGGTGCGTCTCGGGGCGTCACCGGTGATGAGGTCGTCGCCCTCCACCCACCAGCCCTGTTTGATGAGCTCCGCGCGCCGCCGCCGATAGGCGACCTGCAGTGCGTCGCTGCGCACATGTAACTCGTCCGAGAGGTCGAAGGGCAGCAGTTCCGGGCGCTGGGATTCCACCACCGGGCGATCCTGCAGCAGGATTTTCTCGATGCGCTTGCGGGCGTTGGCATCGGCCCACGAACCGGTGAAGAAATTGCGGAAGCCGAGGATCTTGACCAGCGTCCGGTCCTGGGACAGCGGGATATTGAAGTCGTAGAGGATCAAATCGCCGATCGGCAGCCGCACATGCAATTTCACGATGTTCGGCAGATACCAGGCATTGGTAACGGTGACGTACTCCGGTTGCGGCTTGCGTTTGGCGAGCAGGCCCCACAGCCCCTTGGGCGGCGGCGGGCTGAGCTGGAAATCGGCCTCGGCCGACCAATCCGTCTGATTCACCCGGAAATCCGGGATCTCGGGCTTATCGGGATTGCCGAAGGCGGTGCCGTGCACGAACGGGGTGTGCGAGGCGTCGGCGACGTTCTCGAAGGTGCGCTCGTAATTGGCGTCGATCACCATATCGACCTCGACCGCGCGGAATGACGGATCGTCCCACTGCGGTATTTCCGGAATGGGCGGGCGCTCCGGCTCCGGCAGATCGCCGAGGAATGCCCACACCATGCCATGGCGCTCGAGGGCGGGGTAACTGTCCACCCGGGCTTTACGCGGGATGGTGCGTTCGGGCGCATTGGCCGGAATGCGTACGCAGACGCCCTCGGCGTTGTACTGCCAGCCGTGGTAGGGGCAGGTGATGCAGTCACCGGTGACCTTGCCCATGGACAGTGCGCCGCCGCGGTGCACGCACAGATCCGACAGGCAGGTCACGGCTCCGGATTCGGTGCGGTAGAGCACAAAATCCTGTCCGAGGCAGGTCACCCTGCGTGGTTCGCGACCGACTCGATCAGCGAATTCGACGGCGTACCAGAAGTTCTTGAGCACTCGATCTCCCTATCGCCGTTTCAATAGCATGCCGTCGTCGAAGCCTGCGAGTTCATCACGCGCGGTTGCCGAATCACGCAGATGCGCATGCAGGAACAGTGAGGTGAGCCGCGCGAATCCGGGGAGCGCGTCGGTATCGGCCGGACCGTCCAGGAATGCGCGCGCGGCGGTCGGATCGGCGTCCGCGATGCCGAAGTGGTTGGCGCCCGGCACGATGGCGAGCAGGTGGTCGCCCTCCGGCAGGGCTTCGGCGAAGGTGCGCGCCACCGGGTCGGGCCGGTCCTCGCCCTCGCCGTAGCGGTCGGCGCTGCCCTTGATGACACCGTCATTGGTGCCGACGCCCAGCAGCACCGGACAGTTCACCTGCGCCGGCAGCACCGTCCCCGGATCCCAGCCGAGCATGGTGGCCACCATGGTGTGCGCACCCCACGCGAAAACCGCACGCACGGAAGGGAAATAGCTCGCCGACTGCAGTACTACGGTGCCACCGGCGGAGTGACCGCCGAGCGCGATCCGATCCAGATCCAGTGCGCCGCGCAGTGGTTCGGTCTCATTGAGTTCGGCGAGAGCCGCCAGCACAGCCGGAATGGTGGGACAGGTGGGCCGGGTGCCGTAGGTGTCGGGCCGGGCGGCGGCGATATCGACACCCGGGGTCAGGCCGCGCACGCCGCCGAACAACTCGGCCACCCGATCGAAAGTCACTACGACGAAACCGGATTCGGCGACAGCGGTGGCGTATCGGCGATAGGAGTCCTGGCCGACATTGACCCCGGACAGGAACACCACCACGGGGTAGGGCGCGGCGGCGGGGTCCGGGGCGAAGACGCCACTGAGCCGTTCGGCATCGGAACCGGAGGCCACCGCCGGGTAGTACACCTTCATATGGGCGGTATCGAACGGCGCCGCACCCTCGGTGCGCACCGACCACCACAGCGAACGGATCATGTTCACGCCACCGGTCTCGGGAGAACGCGGTCGCCGCCCCACAGGGCGCGCACCAACCGCTGGGTCAATTCGGGTCCGAACATGCGCTCGCCCATGACATTCGCGGGGTCACGCTCGGCGATATTGCGGCGGATCCGCAGATCCCGGGCCGCGAGCGCCGCCTGTTCGGCAGCGGGAACGGCTGCGGCGGCATCGACCCAGCCGAGCCACTGGTCCACCTTCGCGGTCAGCAGGTCCCGCACGGTGTCGAGATTGGGGCGGGTGGCGGGGAAGGAATAGCAGTAGGCCGTGGGGGAGAGACTGGCGCGAATGAAACCGGTGCGGCTGGTGAACCAGGTGAAGTCCGGATGATCCTGCTTGAACCGCAGCCACGGGGCATCCGCGTCCGCGTAGTAGCTGTCGAAGTACGCGCCGTCGCCGACCAGATCACCGCGCGGGACGCCGTCGACATAGAACCAGCCCTCCGGCCAGAGCAGCAGCGCCGAGCCCAGATGGGGTACGCGAACCTGCGGGCCGAGCCAGGCGGTCAGGTGCAGGTTCACGAAACCCGTTCGCGGATCACCGATCCAGGAATGCACCAGCCAATCGATCTCCGGACCGGAGTAGGCGGCGAGACTGCCGGAGGGCCCGGTGGCCGGGTCGCCGTAGGACCGGAGGTCTTCGGTGCAGGGGTCGCGATGCAGTTCGAAGCGGTCGGCGATCTTGTCCTTGAGCTCACCCAGCAGGGCCTGCCACTCGAGGAACGTCTCGGTCACATCGATTCTGGGTGCTTCGTCGACCATCTGCTCGACGTGTTGCACGGTTTCGCTCATGGCAGCTCCGGTTGGGTGGTCAGGGTGGCGGGCTCCCGGAGGAGGGCGGCGAGCGCGGGGCGCGGCCGTCCGGCGACCAGGTCGGTGCCCTTGGATACATTGCGGTTCACGGCTTGTGCGGGGCGGACAAGTGCGTGCACCCGGGTGGCTCCGGGAGGGGCGGGGGTGATCTCGGGGTGACTGATGACGCCGGTGAAGGGGCCGCTCCAGGCGGTCCAGAGGGTGAAATCGGGGCTCAGTGCGTAGACGGCGGCGACCAGGCCGCCCTGCGGATCCAGGCCGGCGGCGACCACATTCAACCGGTTCTCTGCCGATCGCTCCGGCAGGCCCAGCCCGGTCTCCCATCGTTCGACGGGGGAGTGCGGGACCGCGACCACATCGACGTCCTGGATTGCGGCCAGCCGGAATGTCTCGGGGAACAAGGCATCGTCGCCGACCACGAGCGCCAGTCGGCCCCAAGGCAATTCGAAGACCTCCACGCGGGAGCCGGTGTCGGTGAGCCAGGGGTGCCGGTGCGTGCGGTGCAGCTGGGGCTGGTATCCGGCAATGCCTCCGGCGTTCACGAGTAGTCCGTGCTGGGCGTCGCCTACGCGGACGGTCAGCACCGCGTGTGCGGAGGTGCCCTGCAGTGCGGCGATCACCTCGGCGGCGGACAGCGTCGCCGTTTCCGGGAGCACCAGCAATTCCGGACCGGCCGAGGCTGTCTCGGCGATCACATCGAGGTCGGGCAGGACGGCGGCGACCTGCAGCGTGTCCATGCCAGCCGGTGCTTGCCGAAGTGAGGGCTCAGCCAGTAATGGCGCGTACAGTCGCGGGCGCCGGACGGCAAGGATGTCGGTGCCGTCCGGTCTGCGTTTGTCATCGGCCAGATCGATATCGATATCGGCGAACACCAGCGACTCACCGGTTGCCGGAGCCTTCGCTACGGTCGCGCCGTCCGGCGCCACGATCTGGCTCTCGCCCGCGCCGTGCAACCGATCCGGCGGGACGCCCAGCCGTGCCGCGATGGCGGGCAGCTGCTGCGCGGGGAGCAGCGGACCCACCTTGTTGGCGGCCACCACCCACACCCTGTTCTCCGCGGCGCGGACCGGAATGTGCAGGCTCGCTTCATCGGTCGCGAACGAGTTGAGACTGTTGAGCAGCAATTGCGCACCGCGCACCGCCAGCGATCGCGCCACCTCGCAGGTCACGCCCTCCATACAGGCGTACATGCCGATGCGCCCGAGCGGGGTGTCGATGACGGGTGAATCGGTCTCGCCGGGATCGAGATGGTCGTTCTCCGCGCCCATCAGAATCTGCTTGTCCGACTGCCCCAGCAACGCGCCGTCGGGGCCGAACAGCACACCGGTGCCGGTGGTGCGGCCGTCAGCGCGGGCGAGGGTGACGCCGATCTTGACGTAGATCCGGTGCCGCGCGGCGCGTTCGGCGATAGGGGTCAGGAATGAGTCCCCGAGGCGGCAGGCCATTCGGTGCGCGTGGGCGCGGTCGGTGTACCACGATAGGTGATTACAGAACTCGGGCAGTACCACCAGTTCCGCGTTCGCCGCCGCGGCGGCATCGATCATGCGAAGGCAGGCGTCGAGGTTTTCCGCGACATCCGTGCCCGCGGCGAGTTGTGCGGCCGCGACTCGGGTCATGAACTCGCACCCTCCTACTCGGTGCATGTTTCGGAGATCGAAACACTGTTTCCAATATTCGTGATTCTGTACCGGCCGCGCTGATCTGTCCAGCGGTCGGCCGATATTTCATGTCGCGGTAATCGCTATGAGGGCGAATACCGGCTGTTTCCAGGCGGTTACGTGCCACTGCGGCCTTGACACCCGCAGGTGGCGCAGGTTCAATATGGCAACTGCGAAACCGTGTTTCCACTAGCGAAACACGTGCTGGAGGTGAGGATGTCGACGCGAAACGCATCCGGAGTGGACCGCACCCTCGGTTCCCGGCTCACCGTGCTGCTCGCGGCAGTGGCAGGGCCCATGGCCGGCATCGAAATCGTGCTGCTGGACAAGCCGCTCGGCGGAGTCGTCGGACTACCCGGTGCGGTTGTCGGGTATATCGCGCTGACCGCCGTCGGGCTCGGAGTGATCGCGATACTGCCCGTGGTGCGGTGGCGACTGATCGCCTCCGGGCGCAGGACGGGTGCGTGCGGTGTGCTTGCGGGATCGGGACTGGTTGTCGCGGGGGCGATTCCGAGCATCAGTGCGTTCACCGGCGGTGTGCTGGCCGTCGGCGTGCTGATGGGCGCGGTGCTGGTGGCCGGACTCGCATCGGCCGGTCGGGCCCGTACGGGCTACGCGGTACCGGCGGCCGGACTGGTCGGGGGCGCGCTGGCGGCCGGTGGCAGCGTGCAGAATCCCGGAATCGCGCTGGTGGCAACAGGTTCGACAGCGGTGGCGCTGGGAGTGGCGCTGTTCGCGCTGCCTCGGCCCGCCGCCGCGGAGACCTGCGGCGGCACCCTGCGGCCGGATCGGGAGACGCGGCGGATATTGCCCGCCTACGCCGCAACGGGTTTCGCCGTGGGAGGCTCATTGCTCCCGGCGCTTCATCTGCTGCTGTTTCGCTGGAATGTGCTCGATGCCGACCACCCCTGGTACCTGGCTCCGGCTGCCGCGCCCATGGTCATCGTCGCGCTGCTGCCCGGCAGGCGTGCCGGCGCGATCACACCGTTGCTGATTCTCGCCGCCGGGGGTTCGCTTCTGGTCGCTACCGCGCCCGGTGCGTGGCAGCTGACGGCCGGAATCGCCGTGACGCTCGCGGCGGTGGTTCGTTGCCTCGCGGTGCTGGATTCGGTACTGAGTCAAGAGGGTTCGATTGCTGCCGACCTGACGCGAAGTGCTGTCACCGCGTGCACGGTTGCGGCGGGCGGCCTCGCCGGTCTCGGGCTCGCCGTCGCAACCGGGCACGTGTGGGGAACGGGGTCGGCCCTGGCTCTCTCGGCGCTGCCGGTGCTGGCGGCCGCACTGTTCACCGTCCGCGCCATCCCCGTCGCGGCCCGCAGCCGAATTCCGTCCGGTTCCCGCACCGCGTTCGCCACCGAAGGAGGCGTCCGATGATTCGTACATTCCTGTGCGGCTGCGCCGCATTCGCGGTCACCGCATTGACGGCGATCGCCCCGGCCGCCGCCGAGCCCGCTGCCGCACTACAGGTCAGCGCGACCGGCGATCTCGCGGAGGCACAGCGAATCACAGTGGGCGGTAATGGATTCCAGCCCGGACTTGCCGCCGTGGCGGTGGGCATGTGCAAGCAGGGCTTCACCAACGGCCTGAAGGATTGCGACCTCGAGGGCGGAGCGACCTTCGTGAACATCGCTTCCGACGGCACCTTCAAGACCTTGACTCTCACTGTGCGACCGCATTTCAACGGCATCGACTGCACGCATCAGCAGTGCGTCATCGCCGCCGCACCACTGCCCGGCACCGAACCCGCCGCCGTCATTGCGGCCAATTCGGCGTCGGTGCTGGTCACTTTCGCGGGCTCGCAACTACCGACCCTCACCCCGGCTCCGGCGGTCACCACCACCGCGGCTGCTGCCACCGGCACCAACGGCCCCTCCGCGGTGCTGTGGTCGGTGACCGCGGGCCTGCTCGTCATCGTCGCCGGAACGGCCTTCGCCGATCGGCGGCGGCTCTAGTAGATCCCAAGGAGAACAAGATGTTTCGCACCCTCTTACGATCCAGTGCCGTGCTCTCGGGCCTCGCGGCCGTCGCACTGTTCGGCGGCGCACCCGCACAGGCGGCCTCCGTGCAACTGAGTCAATCCGGTGGCGTAGGCGCCGGGCAAGCCATCAGCGTCTCGGTGAGCGGCCTGGCTCCCAATCTCGCCTCCGTGGCCGTCGGTCAATGCAAGTCGCAGATCTCCGGCCCGAACGACTGCAACCTCGGCGGCTCGATCCTGGGCAATGCCGACGGTTCCGGTACCTGGCAGGCGAGCCGTAACTCCATCACCCTGGTCGGCTCGATCGGCGGCGTCGACTGTACGTCGGCACCGGGCGCCTGCACCATCTCCGTCACCAGCCTGACCGACCCCACCAATATCCTCGCGTCCATCCCCCTGACCTTCGGCTGAGAAACGGTATGAGAAGCAACATCTTTCGAGGTGTCGCGGGCGCGGCGGTCACGGCCGCCGCGCTGCTCGCGACCAGCGCCCCGGCCATCGCGTCTCCCGTCCTGCACCCGACCCCATCCGGCGATGTCACGGTGGGTCAGCCCATCACCGTGGCTCTGGACGGCCTGCCGCCCAATCTCCCGACCGTCGCCATCGGCCAATGCAAACCCCAGATCACCAGCCCTGCCGACTGCAACCTCGGCGGTTCGCTGCTCGGCGTCGCTGACGCGCAGGGCGTGTGGAAACCCGGTGACCGAGGGGCGGTGGTGACCCTCGTCGCCTCCGTCGGCGGCATCGATTGCACCGCTGCCCCCGGAGCCTGCACCCTGGCGGTCACCAGCCTGACGAACGCCACCGACATTTTGGCCGCGATCCCCCTGACCTTCACCGCACCCGGCGGGCCGACCGGCACCAGCAGCGCCACGGCCGAGCCTGCCGACTCGTCCTCGTCTTCTTCCACTGTCAGCGTGGTCATCATCGCGATCGCGGTAGTTGTGGTCCTCGCGGCCATCGTGGTCGTGGTGCTCCGCCGCCGCAGACCTCGATAATCCCGCCCGGCGCATCGAGCTACCGGGAAGTGGTTCATGATGCGGCGCATGTGAGAGCGCCGATCACACCGGTCAGTTGTCTCCACCGGTGGCAGTGGCGGTGGGGTAGGCGCCGGCGGGCATGCCCGGTCCGCCGGGGCGGAAGGCGGCGGGGGAGTGGATGACCGAGGTCCGGCAGTATTCGCGCAGGCCCTCCTCGGCGTATTCGCGGCCGTAGCCGCTGGATTTGATGCCGCCGAAGGGCGCACGCAGCGACATGCCGGTGCGGTTGTGGGTATTGACGAAGGTGAACCCCGCCTCGATGTGGGCGGCGAAGGCGAAAGCCCGGGATTCGTCGGCGGACCACACCGAGGCAGCCAGCCCCAATTCGGAATCGTTTGCGCGAGAAAGGGCTTCGAATTCATCGCGGTAGGTCAGAAGCGGGACCGCGGGCCCGAATTGTTCGGTACTCACCAGCGGCGCACTGTCGGGGAGATCCAGCGCCAGGATCGGGGCGACGAAGTATCCCGAGGATTCGGGTACGTCCGCCAGCGGGAGGATGCGGCCGCCACGGGCTCGGGCATCCGCGATCAGTGCGGTGACGCGATCGGCCGCGTCCCGGGTGACCACCGGGCCCAGGGTGACCGCTTCGTCCAGCGGGTCGCCCACTGTCAGAATGCGCTGTGCGGCTTCGAGATACGCCTCGGTGAACTCTTCCGCACGGCGGTGGGGCACGTAGAGTCGTTTGGCGGCCATGCATACCTGACCGGCCGTGGCGAAGGACGCGAGGACGAGGCGGTCGTAATCGTCCGGGGTCAGGGCGAAGTCGTCGAGGAACACGGCCGGATCATTGCCGCCCAGTTCCAGCACGACGGGCGTGATGGCCTGACCGGCGGCAGCCGCGATGCTGCGGCCGGCCACCTCGCCTCCGGTGAAGGCGACCTTACCGACCAGGGGATGGGCGACGAGGGCATGCACCAGATCAGCGCCGCCGTGCACGACCGTGGTCACCGGGAAGAGTTCCGCAACCCTGGTGACCGTGAGCGGAGCGAGGGGAGACGGCTTGAGTATCACCGTGTTTCCCGCAGCGAGGGCCGGGCCTACCTTGAGTAGGGAGAGAATGATCGGAGCATTCCAGGGCGTGATCGCCGTGACGACACCGTACGGGCGAGCCGCGAGGGTGAGGCGCCCCTGGGTGTCGTCGATTCGGATATCGCGGTACACGGTAGCCGCGCGCCGGCAGATCCAGCGCAGATAGGTTGCGGCGAAGGATATTTCGCCACGGCAGTCGGCAATGGGTTTGCCGGTCTCGCGTGCCAGCAGCACGGCCAGCTCGGAGCGTTCGGTATCGAGCCCGTCGGCCGCTTCCGACAGCTTTGCCAGCCGGTCCGGCAGTGGCCAGGCCGACCATTCCCGGAATCGGCGATCGGATTCGCGCACAATGCTATCCACCGCGTCCGGTGGTGTGATCGGCACCGACCCGACGATCTCCCGCGGGCGGGCCGGGTTTTCCCGCGTGATTCTCACGATGCCCGCTCCAGCGAATCCATCAGGCACGCACGTCGCAGATGAGCGCGGGTTGCCACCGGATCGGCGGCCAAAGCGCGCAACTGGTCGCGGTACCCGTCGTCGTGGCCGCGCAGCCGCGACCAATTGGCGTGGCTGGCGCGCTGCACGTGTTCGATGGCGACGGTGCGCCGCAGTGCGGCCGCGCGATCGAGGATCTCCTGCGGCGCACCGGCAATGACGTCGGCGAGCGCACCCGCCATCCGCACCGCATCGTGGATGCCGCTGTTCATGCCCAGTCCGCCCAGCGGGTTGTTGACGTGCGCGGCATCGCCCATGAGCAGTACGCGACCGTCGCGGAACCGCGGCGCCACCCGCTGATGCACTCGATAGAGCGAGGCGTGGGCAATGCGCCATGGCCGTCCGAGATCGGCGACACCCGTCAAACGCTCAGGTAGGCGGGATAATTCGAGATCGTCGGCCGATCCGTCGGGTGTCGGCAGCAGCACCCGCCAGTGGTCCGGTGTGCGCAGTAGCACCAGCCATTCCGCCGGGTCGAAGACGTAGTTGATGGGCGCGATACCGGGCAGTGCGGCAGTGAGGTCCTCCTCGACCGACGCCACCAGGAACCGCTCGGGGTAGGTATTGCCCTCGAAACTCGCGCCGGTGGCGCGCCGGACCATCGAATGCGCACCGTCCGCACCGATCAGCCAATCGGCGTGCACCGCACCGGCGGAGGTGGCCACGGTGACGCCGTTCGCGCGGCTCCGCACGCCCTCGACCCGATGATCGAAGCGCACCTCGGCCGACCCCGGCAGTGCATCCAGCAGGATCGGTGTGAGCTTGTTCTGCTCACACTGCACGCGGTACGGAAAGACCGTATCCGGCGCCAGCACCGCCATATTCAACGTGGCTATCTCCCCGCCGCCGCGTTCGCGGTACTGGAAGGTCTCGGCCACGATCCCTCTGCTCAGCAGTGCGTCCACCACACCGAGCTCGTCGAGCATCTCGAGCGTCGGCGGATGAAAAGTGGACGCACGCGATTCGGTGGCCAGCTCGGCGCCCGCCTCCAGCACCGTCACGTCCACGCCTCGCCGGGCGAGAGTCAGTGCGGCCGTGAGCCCCACCGGCCCCGCCCCGGCGATCGCGACGGTGGTCATGCGGTGTGCAGGGCGAAACGCCCCTCGACACCGACAACCCGTGTGCCGGTGAAGAAACGCAGTGTCTCCGCCGTGCCTTCCTCGCCGAGACCGGAGATGCCCCAGGCCGGGCGCGGGGTCATGAGGTTCAGGCTCATGATCGACGAGCCGTTCACCTTGACCTCTCCGGCTCGGATGCGGCGGGCGATGGCGAGCGCGAACTCGGTATCCGTACCGCACACATAGGCTTCCAGCCCGTACGGCACGGCATTGGCGAGCCGCGCCACGTCCTCGACGCTGTCGTAGGTGGCCACACCGGCGACCGGTCCGAACACCTCATCGGCCAGATCGTCGTCGAGCAGCGTGGGGGCGAAATAGTTTCCGGCCTCGGGAGTGACGCCGAAGCTGCGGCACTCGCGGCCCGCGATCCCGCTGCGCAGCGCCTGGACGTGGCGTGAGTGCACCAGCGGCCCGAACTCCGTGTCCGGATCCAAAGGCGAACCCATGCGCAGCGATTCGAGTCGCTTGCCGATCGCCTCGGTGAGCTCGGCAGCCCGGTCCGAGGGCAGGATCAACCGTCCCAGCGCCCGGCACCATTGCCCGTTCAGCGTGGTGAGCAATTCCGCACCCATCCGCGCGGCCGTGTCGAGATCGGCATCGGGGAGCACTATGAGCGGGTTGTTGCCGCCCAATTCCAGCTGACAGGGCCGGAACAGCGGCGCGGAGGCGGTGGCGACCGCCCGGCCGCCCACCACGCCACCGGTGAACGACACCGCCTTGATCCGAGGATCGGCGACCAGGCGCGCGCCGGTTTCCGCGCCGCCGTGCACGAGCTGGAACATTCCGGCAGGCACGTGCTCGGCGATCACCTCGGCCAGCAGCACCGCACTGTAGGGCGTCAGCTCGCTGACCTTGAGAATGACCGGGCACCCGGCCGCCAGTGCATTGGCGACCTTGTGCGCGGCCATGGGCGCGGGCGCGTTCCACGGGACGAGACACAGTGCCGGACCCAGCGGTAGCCGGTGCACTTCGACACCCTCGCGGTCGTCCCGGAGCGCCCCGGTCCGAATCTGCGTGGCCGCCAGGCGGAATGCGCCGGAGACAATGACACCCAGCGGCTCGGCCTGCCGGATCGGCACACCCGTCGCGAACGCATCGAGTTCGGTAATGGCAGGCAGCCGGGTATCGAGTGCGTCGGCGATCGACTCCAGCATCTCCGGGGTGATACGCCCGCCCGCCCGATCGGCGACCGCGAGCGCGCGGGCCACGCGGTCGGGCGCGGTCGCCACGGCCCGTGCGACCGCGGCGCCGGAGGCCGGATCCTCCAGCGCCACACCCAGATCCACCGCCGGAGTGCGCCACGTACCGTCGACGAGATCGCGGATCGCGGGCAGTTCGGGAGTCATCGCGCGACCTCGCTGGTGGCGCGGTCCTGGGCGGCGGCGCCGGCCGTCTCGGGCGCACCGGTTGCCGACCGTGTTTCGTTCATCGCCCGAGTCTCGGCCGCAATACCCGCGGATTCCATCTCGGAGGTGTTGCTCGCGGGTTTCGGTTCCGGCGTGGAGTCACCGCTCGTATTCGGCAACTGCGGCGGGAGACTCGGCGCCGGTGTCTCGGGTGCGGGCGCGAACAATTCGTTGGCCTTGGCCTCGGTGACGATGCGGGCGACCTCGAGCATTCCGCGCTCGGCGGGGAACGTCATGACAAGCCCCATGGCCAGATCCCGCAGTGCCCGTCCGGCAATACCGTCCATCGAGGCCGCCGAGGTGCCGCCTGCCTTGAGCGCCCCCAGCGCGACCCGGAAGCAGGCCTCGGTGACCGCGCCCTTGCCGAGCCGCCACTGCGTGAAGACCTCCTGTTTCGGCTTGAACGGCACCTCGGCGGTCTCGACCGTCAACTGGTAGCGCAGCCACAGGTAGGCGGTCTGCAGATCGCGGGTCATCTCACCGAACAGCACCTGGTGTACGGGGGCGGAGGCAATGGGTGCGCCGGTATCGGCGAACGTCTTCGTTGTTGTGGCGGTGAGGATTTCGTCGTATACACGCTGGGCGCATCCGGTGTAGACGGCGGCGATGGCGAGCTGATTGCCCACGAAGCTGCCACGGCTCATGGTGAGCATCTTGGTGAATGCGCCCGGTATGCCGAGTGCTTCGCTGTCGGCCACGAAGACATCGGTGAGCCGGATGCCATTATTGGCGGTCGCGCGCATTCCGAGGCCGTCCCAGGGCGCGCGCACGGTCACACCCGGCGCGTCGCGCGGCACGAAGAAGGTGGCCAGACCCTCGGCGGTGCTGTAACCCTCGAGTTTGGCGGAGGTCAGGTAGTAGTCCGCGACCCCGGTGGCGCAGCCGAAAGACTTCTCCCCATTGAGAATCCAGCCGCCGTCCACCTTGTGCGCGGTAGTGGCGATGGTGATGTTCGCCCCGGAGGTCTTGACCGACTCGGAGGCGAAATTCGCCAGCCACACCCCGTCCGCCATCCGGGTGAGTACCTTCTCGGCGAAGGCGCGCACCACCGGAATCTCGGCCTCGTCGAACAACCCGGCCCCGATCGCCTCCAGCGGCAGCAAACCGCGTGAGGCACTGGTGTTGTGGAAGAAGTAGGCAAGTGCCGTGGACGGGCAGGCGGTGCCCATGGCGTAGGTGGCGGCGGCGAGATCGCGGAGGGTGCCGCCCAGGCCGCCGAACTGCTCGGGCACCACCAGGCCCAGCAGCCCGGCCTCGCGGAGCAGGCCGATATGCGAGACCGGGAAGGTGGCGGTCCGATCGGCCTCGGCGGCGGCCGCGCGCAGGGCGGGTAGCACAGCCTCGACCCGTTGGGCGCGTTGACGTTCCGCGTCGGTCATATCTTCGACGAGTCGTTCACCGATCATCGGGCAATCCCCTCGTAATAGGTCCGGTCGTGATAGATGAGCGGGGCGGCCGGGCGCGGAGTCGCCGCGTCCTGGACCATCCCGAGCACAATGGTGTGATCGCCTGCCGGATAGCAGGCGGCGACAGCGCAATCCACCCAGGCGACGGCATCGGCGAGTACGGCCGCGCCGGTGGTCGCGGTGTCCCAGCGACCCGCCGTGAAGCGGTCGTCGAGGCCGGGGCCTGCGAAGCGGCGGCCGACCTCCTCGTGGTCACTGCCCAGCACATTGACCGCGAAAACACCGCTGCGCCTGATCATTCGGCAGGTCGCACCGGCAGATGCCACGCAGACCGAGACGAGTGGGGGTTCGAGCGCCACACTGGTGAACGAGCTCGCCGTCATGCCGTGCCGGCCACCGTCCTCGGCGAGGGTGGTGACCACGACTACGCCAGTTGCCCACTGCGCCAGCACCGTACGGAGATACTGCGGCTCCATCTGGAACTCCGTTTCGGTAGTGGAAACGCTGTTACGCACAAGGTAACGCCGCGATGTGGGCGGGCGCAAGGGGAACAGCAGGGGGAGGGTGTTTCCCATCGGGAAATCTGCCGCCTAGACTCGGCGGCGTGCCCGATATCGAATCCGACACTCAGAGCCGTTCGATCGCCGCCGTCGAACGCGCCATGGACGTGCTGCTGCTGTTCGGACGCAGCGGCCGGCCCGATCTCGGAGTCACCGAGATCGCCAATGAACTCAATATCACCAAGGCGGCGGTGCACCGGATCCTCACCGCCCTGCGCAGCCGGGATCTGATCACCCTGGAACCCACCACCCGCCGCTACGCGCTCGGGCATGCCGCGATGGCGCTCGGCCGGGCTTATCTGGCGCGGACCGATCTGCGGGTGATGGCGGCACCGGAGCTACGGCGCCTGGCCTCGCTCACCGGTGAGACCGCCACCCTGTCCATTCGCCGCGGCGACACACGGATGTATGTGGACCAGGTGGTGCCGGATCAGGAACTGCGGATGGAAGTGGCGCTGGGACAACCGTATCCACTGCATGCCGGCAGCTCGTCCAAGGTCATCCTCGCGTATCTCCGCAGGGAAGAGATCGAGGAGTATCTCGGCCGCCACGAGCTGACCGCGTTCACCGACGCCACCGTCACCTCGCAGCGCAAACTGCGCACCGAGTTGAACGCGGTGCGCAAGCGCGGTTATGCGGTGTCGCTGGGGGAGCGGCAGATCGGCGCGGCTTCGGTGGCCGCGCCCATTCTCGATCACGACGGCGGCGTGGTTGCCGCCATCAGCGTATGTGGTCCGCTGTCGCGCTTCGAGCCGCGTATGGAGGAGTACGTGCCGATGCTGCTCAAGGCCTCCGGTGCGCTGTCGACCCAACTCGGTTACTCCGGTTAGAGATTCGCTGCGGGTTTGAAGACACCGAGCGCCGCGGCGGTGAGCACGCTGCCCCAGATGATCCACACGTAGGGCAGGCAGCCGTTCACGCTGCGGCGCAGGATCCGCTCCACATCGGGGCTGGAGCCCTGGGTCTGTAGTCGCACAAAGGCGGGACCGAAGGGGCGCAAGGTGATTCGGATACCGAGTCCCGCCGCGACGGCGGCGGTGTAGAGCAGAATCTTGCCGCCCAGCCAGCGCGGATTCGTGGTCACGCCGAACGGGTCGTGGGCCAGCAGTGTGTAGCCACCGGCGGCGGCCATAGCCGCGATCACCGCGGCTCGAATGCTCAGATCGGCCTGCCGCACAATCGCGATCCGGCCGTGGGTGCGGTGCGCCGCGATCGCCAGTGCCAGCCACCCGATGGCGAAGACCCAGACCGCGGCCACGAACCACCAAGGGAACAGCGCGATTCCGAACAGTGTCGCACCGTGTGGATCCATCGCCATCAGGGTGACACCGCTGGGCAGGAACAGCACCAGGCAGATCTTCGGTCCCAGATCCAGTCCGCTCATAATGGCCAGAGCCGTCGCTCGCGCCGGAGGTGTCCGCGCGGGGTCGATGACAAAACGGCTCGAGTAGAACACTCCCAGATCACCGCCCAGCCAGAATACGAACAGCACCAGGTGCAGCAGGATCCACCAGCCGTAGTGGTGCGGTCCCATGGAAATCCCTTCGGGGAGAGTATGAATCAGTGCAGGACGGTCAGCGCGGTGTCGAGGTCGATCACATCGGCGTACTTGGCGTCGAGGTCCAGGAGATTGGCCGCGTGCAGCCGTGGGTCGCGGTCGCCGCAGGCATCGGCGACCACCAGGGGCCGGAAGCCGTGCTGCAGGGCATCGGTGGCGGTGGCCCGGACGCAGCCGCTCGTGGTGAGCCCGGTGACCAGGACGGTGTCGATCTGCTGTGCCGTGAGGGTGGCGGCGAGCGAGGTGCCGTGGAATCCGCTGGCGTACTGCTTGGTCACCACCACGTCACCGGGTAGCGGCGCGGGATCGGCCAGGAAGTCGCCCAGTGGATTTCCTTCCTCGAAAGCGTTGAGCGCCGGTACCTTTCGCCGAAACAAGCCACCGTCGGCACTGCCGGGCCGATAGCTCACCCGGGTGAAGACGACGGGGCGGCCGACGGCGCGGGCGCGCGCGACCAGTCGCGCCGTCGCCCGCACGGCGTCCTCCACCGGAGCGCGCAGCGGCGAACCGTCGGTGAGATATGCCGCGCAGACATCGATCACCAGCACGGCCGGACGGATGCCGGGGCCGAGCCGGGCGGCGAATCCGTGACGGCGATAATCGTCGGCCAGATCGGACACCGGAACTCCTCTCAGAGCACGCCGGAGCGAGTCAGCTCGGCGATACGGCCGGCATCCAGTCCCAGCAGGGTCCCGTATACGTCGGCATTGTGTTCGCCCAGCTCCGGGCCGGGATGGCGGACCGAGCCGGGCGTCTCGCTGAATTTGGGAAACACGTTCTGCATCGGGATTTCCCCGAACTCGGGATGTGCGAGCCGCACGATGGCCTCCCGGGCCGCGAAATGCGGATCGGCGAACATATCCCGTGCGGTGAAGATGCGCCCTGCGGGAACCCCGGCCTCGTGCAGGGTCGCGAGCAGTTCATCGGCGGACAGCGTGGTGGTCCACTCGCCGATGATGTCGTCGAGTTCAGCCATATGCTCGCCCCGGCTGGAATGGGTGGCGAACCGCTGCGCATCCGCCAATTCGGGCTGTCCCATGGCCTTCGCCAGCCGGGTGAAGACGGTGTCCTGGTTGGCGGCGATGAGAACCATATCGCCACCGGCGGTTCCGTAGACATTGCTGGGTGAGACGTTCGGCAGTACCGGTCCGGTCCGTTCGCGCTGGTAGTCGGTGATGCCCCACTCCGGCAGCAGCGATTCCATCATGGCCAGCACCGCCTCGTAGATCGCGGCATCGACGACCTGCCCGCGCCCGCTGTTTCGCCGATGATGCAGCGCCGCAAGCGTTCCGATGGTCGCGAAGACCGCTGCGAGCGAATCACCTAGGGAGATACCGGTTCTCGCGGGCGGATGGCCGGGTTCGCCGGTGGTGTAGCGGATGCCGCCCATGGCCTCGCCGATGGAACCGTAACCGGCGCGTGGCGAATACGGTCCGGTCTGGCCGTAGCCGGTGACGCGGGTGAGGATGAGGCCGGGATTGCCGGCGCGCAGGGTGTCGTAGTCGAGCCCCCAGCGTTCCAGGGTGCCGGGACGGAAGTTCTCCACCACGATATCGGCCCGGGCGATGAGATCCCGCGCCAGTTGTTGTCCGGCCGGGGTGCGCAGATTGCAGGTGACGGATTTCTTATTACGCGCCACCACCGGCCACCACAGTGAGCGCCCGTACGGCTTCTCACGTCCCCATTCGCGCATGGGATCGCCCCGCCCGGGAGATTCGAGTTTGATCACCTCGGCTCCGAGATCGCCGAGCAGCTGGCCGCAGAACGGGCCCGCCAGCAGCTGGCCCATCTCGATCACCCGCAGATCGGCCAGCGGCCCGGGCGCGGGGGTGTGCAGGTCCGGCATTCGGCCAACTCCGTTCTGTCGCACCGGGAGGCGTAGTCGAGCGCGCCTTCGGTAATAATGGATACAATGTATCCCGTAGCGAAACGGCTAGCAAGATCGAGCTGATATGCGATCTGCCGCGCGCCGGATCACCTGGTACTGAGGAGAATTCGTGGACATCACGCTCGTCGAGGTCGCGCCCAGGGACGGCCTGCAGAATGAATCGCGGCTGATATCGACTGCCGACAAGATCGAGTTGATCCGGCGCTCGGTGGATGCGGGCCTGCGCCGCGTCGAAGCGGTGAGCTTCGTGAACCCCGCCCTGGTTCCGCAGATGGCCGATGCCGAGGCCGTCATGGCGGGTGTGCCGCGGGCGGACGATATCCGCTATGCGGGACTGGTTTTCAACGACCGCGGGCTCGATCGGGCACTCGCCGCCGGAGTGGACGAGATCAATGTGGTTGTGGTGGCGACCGATACCTTCAGCCGGCGCAATCAGGGCTGCGCCACCGCCGAGGGCATTCACCGCTGGCAGCGTCTCGCCGACCGCGCCGCCGCATCGGGTCTCTGGCGCACGGTCACCATCGCCGCAGCCTTCGGTTGTCCCTTCGAAGGCGAGGTCGCCGAATCGACTGTCCTGGACCTGATCGCTCGGGTCGCCGACTCCGACCCGGATGAGATAGCGCTCGCCGACACCATCGGCGTCGGCACCCCCGACCGGGTACGCCGACTGGTGGGGGGACTTCGTTCCATTGCACCGAATGCGGTGCCCCGCTGCCATTTCCACAACACTCGCAATACCGGGTATGCGAATGCCCTCGCCGCCCTGGAAGCCGGAGCCCGGGTGCTCGACGCCAGTATCGGCGGCATCGGCGGCTGTCCGTTCGCGCCCGCCGCGACCGGCAATATCGCCACCGAGGATCTCCTGTACGCGTTGGATCGCATGGGAATCGGCAGCGGCGTCCGGCTCGATCTCGCCATCGAGGCGGCGACCTGGCTGGGCGGGGTGCTCGGTGCGCCGGTGCCCGCGCTGCTCGGGAGGGCGGGGACCTTCCCGGCCGGAGTAGGCAGGTAGCCGGACGGGAGATCCCGGGTGCCGCGGCCGGGTGCGTCGCGGCACCCCGGCGGTTGTCAACCGGTGTGGTCGGCAGGTCTGTCGGGACGGACATCCCGCAGTGGTTGCAGCAGCGGTTCCAGATTCGGTGCCGTGGCGAGCCGAAAAGTGGTTTCACTGAGGCGATCGGCGACCTCTGCGGCCAGTGCCGATGCGGTATTGAGCCGGAACTTGGTCGCGAGTTCCTGAGGTGAGAGGGGATTGCCGGGACCACCGCGATTCACCTCCACCCGTTCGGTGATTCGATGGCCGTTGCGCAGTCGCGCGGTCAGGACGGCGGGAAACTGATGCGGGAAGATGCTGTCGCACCGCGGGTCCGGGACGCAGCGAACCTTTGCCGCCAGTGCGAGCCGTTCCGGATCGCGGGCCGCGGCATCGGTGAAATCCTCGTGGAACAGGCCGAGTCCGCCGCCGCCGAGGAGGGCGGCCGCGACGGTGTAGGGGCCGGAAAAGGCCGCGTGATAGCCGGATTCGGGGACCGCCTTGGCTGCGGCGGGGAAACCGATGGTGCGCAGCGCCGCAGTGGGTGCGCCCAGTTCGAGATCCTCGATGTCGTGCGGGTCGATGCCTCGGGCGCGCAGGCGCAGTGCGGCGTCGATGCCCGCGTGCGTGAAATGGTTGCAGGGGTAGGGCTTGAAGAAGACGCCGGGCAGTTCCCAGTGGTCGCCGAGCCCGGCCAGAATGGCGCCGATATCGGTGCGGTCGCCGCAGAAGGCTTGGAGCAGGCCGAATCTGCCCTCCAGGACGGTCGGGGGACCGGTCAGGCCGGTACGTGCCAGGCCCGCCGCGACCACCGCACCGTGTGCCGCCCAGCCGCAGTGCACGCGTTTGACGGTGCCGCCGGTGCGATTGGCCTCCAGTAGACCGGAGCCCATGCTGGCGGCGATTGCCATGGCATGCGCGATTCCTGCGGCATCGAGGCCGGAGAGCATGGCTGCCGCTGCCGCCGCGCCGACCGCGCCGCAGATGGCGGTGGCATGCAATCCGCGCTCGAAGAACACGGAATTGCCCAGGGCCGCATCGTATCCGGCCATGCCGATCCGCACGGTGATCTCGATTCCCACGGCTACCGCATCCAGCAGCGCGGCCCCGCCGGCACCTCGCGATTCGGCGACCGCCAGCGCGGCGGGCACCACCGACGCCGACGGATGCAGCACCGAGGGCAGGTGGGTGTCATCGAAATCCATGGCGTGCGCGAGCGTTCCGCCGAGCAGTGCGCTGCTGGGTTCAGGCCGGCGGCCGGGTACACCGAGAGCGGTCGCGTGTGGTCGCCCACCCCACTCGTCCACCAGGGCGCGTACCGCGACGGCAGGCGAGGTATTCAGAGCGGCCAGACTGTTGCCGAGGACGTCGAGGACCCGGCGGGCGGCATCTGCTCGCAATTCCGCGCCCACGCCGCACAGCCGGGCGATCTCGGCGAACTCAGCCAGCTGCTGGACCACGGTTCGGTCGTTCATCGTCGCACCGCCGCGAGTGGGCGAACCGGGGAACCGGTACCGCCGACAATGCGCAAAGGCGCCAGCAGGAAGACGAATTCGGTGAGTCCGGCCGCGGCGAGATCCTCCAGTGCCAAGTGTTCGAGAATGTAGATCCCGGATTCGACGAGCAGCACCCGGTGCACGGGGAGCACGCTGTGGCCCGCGCCCGGTGAAATGCATTCGTACGCTGTGGTATCGGAACCGGTGGCGACCACACCCCGCGCGGCCAGCCAGCGTGCCGCGGCGACACCCACCCCGGGCACGCCCGATGCTGCTCCGAGGTAGGCGTCCCGGTCGCCGAACAGCCGGGACCAACCCGTGCGAATCAGTGCCACGTCACCGGACTCCGGTTCGGTCCCCGCCTGTTTCGCGGCTCGGATCAGATCTTCGGCGGTGATCTCATAGCCGCCGGGGAGTACCTCGGCGTCGTGCAGGCGCGCCACGTCGAGTAGTACGCCACGCCGCAGCAGTCCGGGCAGCTGTTCGGCGCCGTGCCGGGTGAATGCCCCGCCGCGCTGCGCCGCGTACGCATCGACGCCGTCGTGCAGCAGCCCGTCGTGGCTGACATGGCTGAGCGCATCGATATGCGTCCCGACATGCCCACCGGTCACAATGATCTCGTTGGCGGCCGAGCCGCCGTCGGGGCGCATCATGTCGCCGTGCCTGCGCACGAGTGTCATCCGGAAACCGGGATGATTCGGCGAACAGGGCATGCCGGTGAAGAACGGCTGTCCCAGTTCGATGAGGTCGACACCGGCGGCGACGGCCGCGACAAGTGCGTCACGCTCGCTCACCGAACCACCCCCGCGGCGCGCAGATCCGTCAGCGCCCGCTCATCGACGCCGTAGCGGGACAGCACTTCGGCGGTATGGGCGCCCAGCGGCGGTCCGGTCCACCGAATCTCGCCGGGCGTCTCGGAGAGGCGAAACAGGATGTTCTGCATCCGAATCGGGCCGAGTTCCGGGTCGAGCAGGGTGATGATCGACTCCAGTGCGCGGAACTGCGGATCTTCCACGATATCGGCGGCGGTGTAGACCGGTGCGACGGCGGCCTCGGCCTCCTCGAATGCGCTGAGCACCTCCGCGGTCTTGCGCGCCGAGATCCAGGAACCGACGGCCTCATCCAATTCCGCCGCGTGCCCGGCACGTCCGGCGCCGGTGGTGAACCAGGGCTCCGCGATGAAGTCGGGTCGCCCCACCAGGCGCATCACGCGCTCGGCCACCGACTGCGCGCTGGTCGAGACCGCCACCCAGCCGTCGTCCGCCGTGCGATAGATATTGCGGGGTGCGTTGTTCGAGGAGCGATTGCCGGTCCGCGGCGGGAGTTGCCCGAGCTGATCGTAGGCGACGATATGGGGGCCGAGCAGTGTGAGTATCGGCTCCACGATGGCCAGATCGATCTGCTGCCCGTGCCCGTCGCGGTCCCGGGCGCGCAGCGCCGTCATTATCGCGAAAGCCGTTGTCACGGCGGCAATCCCATCGGCGAGGCCGAAGGGCGGCAGGGTGGGTGGCCCCTCGGGTTCCCCGGTCATGGCCGCGAAACCGCTCATGGCCTCGGCGAGCGTGCCGAAACCCGGCCGCCGTGCATAGGGGCCGACCTGCCCGAAGGCGGTGACCCGTGCCAGCACCAGCCGCGGATTGATCTCGCGCAGTGCGGAATAGCCCAGGCCCCACCGCTCCAATGTTCCGGGGCGGAAGTTCTCGATCACCACATCCGCGTCGGCAACCATGCGGCGGAACAACTCCTGGCCCTGCGGTGCACCCAGATACAACGTCACCGACCGCTTACCGCGCCCGATCATCTTCCACCACAGCCCGACCCCGTCCCGCTGCGCGCCGTGGCTGCGCACCGGATCTCCGCCGGGATGCTCGATCTTGATCACCTCGGCGCCGAAATCCGCCAGCAGCGTGGCCGCCAGCGGTCCGGCGAAGAGTGTCGCGGCATCGAGGACCCGGATTCCGGCGAGTGGACCATCCATTGCGCAACTCCTTACCGCCGCAGTGTTTCCCACAACGAAACATTGAAGTGTGTTACGGCGTTGACTACCAGCGAATAGTACTGCGATGATCGCATAGCTAGTCAAGCTGTTTCGCAGAAGGAAACTGGAGTGGGTTGTGGCGGAGACTGATCTACTGATCCGGAACGCTCGCGTGGTGAGCCCCGGCGTCACCTCGGCCGGTGTGCCCGAGCCCTCGGATATCGCCATCTCGGACGGTGTCATCACCCGCATCGCCGCCGCGATCGCGCCCGAATCCGCGGCCGAGGTGATCGATGCGGGCGGGCTGCTGGCCTTCCCCGGAGTGGTGGATGCGCACCAGCACTGGGGCATCTACGCCGATCTCGGGCAGGACACCGAGACCGAGAGCCGCGCCTGTGCGCAGGGCGGTGTCACCACCTCGCTGAGCTATCTGCGCACCGGGCGCTACTACCTGAATCGCGGCGGTTCCTACCGGGACTTCGTCCCCGAGGCGCTCGGGCGGATGGCCGGCCGCTCCTATGTGGACCACGGCCTGCACCTGGCTCCCATGACTCGTGAGCACATCGCCGAAATCCCCTATCTGGTCGAGGAATTCGGTATCACGTCGTTCAAGATCTTCATGTTCTACGGCGGCCACGGTCTGCACGGTCGCTCCAGCGATCAGGCCGACTTCCTGATGATCGGGCCGGAGGAACGCTACGACCTCGCGCACTTCGAATTCGTCATGCGCGGTCTACAGCGCGCCCGCGAGCGATTCGGCGACGGTCTGTCGCTGTCGCTGCACTGCGAGACCGCCGAAATCATGGCCGCCTACACCGAACTCGTCGAAGCCGACCGCTCGCTCTCCGGCTTGCGCGCCTACAGTGCCTCGCGCCCACCGCATTCGGAGGGACTGGCCATCGCCATGGCCTCGTACCTCGCGCATGAGACCGGGTTCCCGAATATCAACCTGCTGCACCTGTCCTCGGCCAAGGCCGTGGATGCCGCGCAGCGCATGGCAGTTGCCTTCCCGCACATCGACTTCCGCCGTGAAGTCACCATCGGTCATCTGCTCGCCGACGTGGACAGCGCGCACGGCATCGGCGGTAAGGTGAACCCGCCGCTCCGCGAACGCGCCGACGTCGAAGCGCTGTGGCGGCATGTACTCGCGGGCGAAATCGACTGGGTGGTAAGTGATCACGCCTGCTGCCGGGCCGAGCAGAAGTTCGGGGCGGACGCCGACGATGTCTTTCTCGCGAAATCCGGCTTCGGTGGCGCTGAATACCTGCTACCGGGGCTGGTCGGCGCGGGTCTCGAACGAGGTCTTCCGCTGGCGCGGATCGCCGAACTGACCTCCGCCAACCCGGCCCGGCGCTACGGCCTCGGCGGTAAGGGGTCACTGTCCCCGGGATACGACGCCGACATCGCCCTCGTCGACCCCGGCGCGCGGTGGGTGGTGCGCGCCGCCGATTCGGAATCAGCCCAGGAATACACACCTTTCGAAGGCTTCGAGATGACCGCGCGCGTGACGGACGTCTTCCTTCGCGGTCGCCGAATCGTTCGCAATGGCAAGGTTCAAGGTGAGCCATCCGGCCGCTATCTGCGTCGTGGCGTCGCATAACGCAAAACGGTAGGGGTGCCACGGTCCGCACTCGGGTCAACGTGCGGCAAGTCGTCGAGCTTCCCCGCGTGATGGCCTCTGACATCGCATTACGGCATACGAAAGCATGGCCGATATAACTGTTTCGCCAGAACGCATGGGCTCCAGCAATTTCTGGGTACATACCGTCCAAGCCGGGCGCGACCCGGAGGCACGATAAGTTAAGAAGTACGATTATGCGTAGAGCAACGGCGCTCTTCGCCGCATTACTGTTGGCCATCCTCTTTTCCATCACCTACGTGACAAGTCCCAAGGCGCAAGCCGATGTCTGCACCGGTGATTGGGCCATAGGTATCGGCGGTCTCGGGGACAACACCTCGTCGGTGTTCGCTCCCACCGTGGACCAGCCTGTCGGGTACAACTCCGCCGACCCGATGTCGGGGTTGAACGAACTCGACCGGCTTTTCTGGTTGCATCGCAGCCAATGTCCGGACGACCACATCAAACTGATCGGACACAGTGAGGGCGCGGGCATCCTGCACGCCTGGGTCACCGCACACCAGGATGCCGGCAATGCCAATGCCATTCTGCTGGCCGATCCCAAGCGCGATGCCGGGCCCGGCTGGGCCGGTTTGGCATCGACTCCCGGGAGCGGCATCATCGGCTATCCGCTGGCCGGTGTGGACGATTGGTTCGGCGGCTTCCCGGTATTGACGGTGTGCAACCACGACGATCAGATCTGCGATACCTCGGCTGGTTGGCAGGGGTACCTCTTCGGGGGGGCGCATAATCGCTACGATTTCAACGTCTGGGACTACGGCGACTGGGATTCCGGTGTCTGGTACCGGTAATCGGTGAATCATGGGGGATCAGTAGCCATTCGGCACTGGTCCCCTTTGGCTGAACCCGTGCCCCATCGAGGTGCACACAGCCGTTCCGTTGAAGGTGATTTGACAGTTCGCCCCGGCATAGGTGACCGAATACTGTGGGTCGTGGTAGTTCCCGGGTGCGAGCCGTGACAGCGCGGGATTTCCGCCCGGCAGTGTGTGACTGCCGCCGGCGCTCCACTGGGGGCGCGCCGGCCAGCCGACCGAATCGATGACGATGGCAGGAACATTCGGCAGCGGCACCTGCATTCCGGCGTAGAGCACGTTCATGTACAAAGCCGGGACTGTGAGGTCGCATCCCACCGTGCCATTCGCGGCGATCGAGCAATTCCACGCGCCCAGGGCGAAATACGCGGTGTCGCCGACGAGTACCGGACCCGGTGCGTCATCGGCGTGCGCGGCGGCCAGACCGGACAGGCACGCGAGAATCCAGATGATTGCTCCGCAAACTCCTGCGGCGGCGACTTTTACGGCTCCGGCCACGGCATCTCCTCGGATGCGCAATGAATCTCAGGTCTCCCCGACCATGAATAAAAACTATCACTTTACGGCGCAAAGACAAGAGATCTGTCGAGGGGCCTTACATGATAAATTGCACGCTGCCCACCCCTGCTGACCTCGGATCGAGCGACGAGGCAGCATATTCGTTCGCACAGCGAAAGACTCTGCCCCCGTGGGGGTTCGAGGGTAGGCTGCCGAAGTTCCGCGTCCGGGATGTGCGGTGATCGGCGGCGGTGAGTGTCGTGCACCGCGGTGGAGTTCATTGATGTCAGGTTCGGTCCCAGTCGTCCCCGTCGCGCCGATCGATGTTTCCGGTCCGCGTGTGCCGATGTACACCCCGCAATTCGCGGCCGATCCGCATCGGGCGTACCGGGAGATGCGGGAGAAGTACGGGGCGCTGGCACCTGTCGAGCTGGCTCCGGGCGTGCCCGCCACGCTGGTGCTCGAATATCGCACGGCGGTACGCATTTTGAATGATCCGGAACGTTTTCCGGCCGATCCCCGGGTCTGGCAGGAAGGGGTGCCTGCCGACTGTCCCGTATTGCCGATGATGCAGTGGCGGCCGAACGCGCTGCGCAATGCGGGGAATGTGCACGCGCGGTACCGGCAGACCAATACCGCCGGGTTGGCCGGGATCGACCAGTTCGGGCTGCAATCGGTCGTGGAGCGGACCGCCGTATCGCTGATCAATGCGTTCTGTGCGTCCGGCTCCGCGGATCTGGTGCGCGACTACGCTTTTCCGCTCTCTTTCGAGGTGCTGAACCATCTGCTCGGCTGCCCTGCCGATATTGCCGGGCAGGCGGCGGAGGGGTTCCGCGCCATCTTCGAGGGTGTCGGCGCGGAAACCGGTAACAAGCTCCTTGTCGGCGCACTGCAGCGCCTGGCCGTGCACAAGCGGGCGCAACCGGGCGACGACGTCACCACTCGCATGCTCGAGCACCCCGCCCGGCTCACCGATACCGAGATGGTGCACCAGCTGGCCACCCTCTACGGCGCAGGTATCGAGCCGCAACAGAATCTGATCATCAACACTTTGCTGCTCATCCTGGCCGACGACCGTTTCGGCGGAATTGTGCTGGGCGGCAGCCTGTCCACGCGCGACGCCCTCGACGAGGTGCTCTTCGACGACCCGCCCATGGCCAATTTCTGCATCAGTTTCCCGCGCCAGCCCGTCCTGGTGGAGGACCGCTGGCTGCCCGCGAACCAGCCGGTGGTGGTCAGCATGGCCGCCTGCAATACCGACCCGGCGATCCGTGCGGGGCAGCTGGCCGGAAACCGATCGCACCTCGCGTGGGGAGCGGGGCCGCACTCCTGTCCCGCGAGTTCCCTGGCCTACCTCATCGCGCAGGAGGCCATCGATCAGCTGCTGGACGCCCTACCCGAAATTCGCCTGGCGGTACAGCTCGGCGAATTGGCATGGCGCCCAGGGCCTTTCCATCGTGCCCTGGTAGCCCTCCCGGTCCGCTTCACTCCTTCGGCTCCATTGCCGGAGCGGATATGAGTGCCCCGCCGGCACCAGCCGATCAGGGCTGGATGTTCTCCAGATCCTCGAGCAAGCTCGGGTGGATGGGCTGCCAGCCGAGGGTCTGCCGGGTGTGGGTGCTCGACGAAGGCTGATCGGTGGCGAAGATCGGCCCGAGTGGTCCGAACGTCTCCTCCGGAACAGCTTCCACCGCGATCCCCAGCCTGCGGCCGATGACCGCGGCCATATCGCGCACGGCATCGCCTTCGTCGGCCACGGCGTGCCAGGCGGTTCCGCCCGGCGCCTTCTCCAGCACCAGCCGGAAGAGTACGGCCGCATCGAGTGCGTGCACCGCGGGCCAGCGCTGGGCGCCGTCACCCGGATAGCCGGCCACCCCGGTGCGGCGGGCGATGTTGGTCAGCAGACCGGCGAATCCGCCCGTGCCGTTGTTGTGCACCGTGCGCGGCAGGCGCACGGCGGCGCTCCGAACCCCGCGTGCTGCCAGGTCCAGCACGGCATTGACCGAGACGCCGCGGCCGCCGACCGGTCCATCGGTAGGGGAGGGATCGGCCTCGGTGGACGCGCGACCCGGCACCCACGGAGTGCCCGAGGCCGTGATGAACGGCCGGTCGCTGCCGATGAGTTCCTCGCCCAGGGCTACCAGCGCGGCACTCTCCTCGGCGACCGCCGCCGCGACCGCGGCGGGACTGCTGAAGTCATTGGCGAAGGCCAGATGGATCACGCCGTCGGCCCGTGCGGCACCGGCGCGAAGCGTGGCCGGATCGGCGAGATCGCCCCGAATCGTCTCGGCCCCGGCGGTTTCGAGTGCGGCCGCCGACGAATCGGAGCGAGCGAGCGCAAGCACGGTGTGTCCGTTGCCGAGCAACTCGGCGATAACGGCCGACCCGATCAAACCGCTGCCGCCGGTGATGAATACCTGCATGACTCTCCCTGAAAAGTGATGGGACCGTTGTCGCATCACTGTAGCAGAGTGATGCGACAACGGTCCCATCATCTATGGTGGTCCCATGGCGCGATGGGAACCCGGGGCACGTGAACGACTAGTCCTGGCCGCAGTGGATCTGTTCACCGAGCTGGGCTACGACGCCACCACCGTCGCCCAAATCGCCGAACGCGCCGGCGTAACCAAGAGCACCTTCTTCCGCCACTTCCCCGACAAACGCGAACTCCTCGCCGCCGGCCAAGAGGCCCTGAGCCAATTACTGACCGAGGGCATCGCCGAGGCCCCCGCCGGCGCCACTCCTCTCGAAGCAGTCGCCGCCGGCCTCGAACGCGCCTCCAGCGCCATGGGCCCGATGAACCGCGAACTAGCCCCCCGCCTCCAAGCCGCAATAGCCGCCAACAGCGAACTCCAAGCCCGCGACGCCCTCAAAAGCGTGGGTCTGGCCGAAGCCATGGCCAACGCCCTCCGCGCCCGCGCCATCCCCGAACCCACCGCCCACCTCGCCGCAGAACTAGGCGTCCTAGCCTTCAAACAGGGCTACGCCCAATGGCTTCAAGCCAACCCCGACGCCCCCCTCGCCCCCTACGCCGTCGCAGCCCTCGAAGACCTACACGCAGCAACCAAGTCCCTCACCTGACCCCGCAGCCTCGTCTGACACCGCACAGCCCGTGTCCATCACGCGCACCCTCTGTTCGGGCTGCGCGGTGCAGACACGAGCCGTGCGGTGCCGGGGCTATGCGGTGAGAGTTCTCGTCGCTGCGTCAGCCGGTGTGGTGCGCCTGTAGCGCCTTGGTGATCAACTGCCGCGCGTCGTTGTCGAAAACCGCTTGCCCGGACAGTATCTGGAAGGTGTTCGCGTGCAACGCGATACCTTCCGGGTCGTCGATGATGATCTCACCGCCGACCGCTTCGCTCGACACCTCGGAATTGTCGTGAATGACGAATTGCGCTGCTGGTGCTCGGAACTCGGCGTCCATAGGCACGATGCCCAGGCTCAGGCGCGGGTTGCCCATCGCATCGAGCAGGTGCGCCAGTTGCTCACCCATGATGGCGTGCGTACCGACCGTCCGGTAGAGCACCCATTCCCCGATCAGGAAACGGAATTCGTGGCCGTCCCGGTCCAGAATCTGCTGACGTCGCATCCGCGCGGCCACCACGGTGTCCAGGTCGTTTGGAATGTCGAGCACGGTGATACAGGCGTGCAGTATGGCGCGCGCGTATCGCTGCGTTTGCAAGAGCCCGATGATCGCGCCCGGCTGCCAATCCCGGATCAGGCGGGTGCGTGCTTCCTCGGCGAGGATGGATTGCTGAAGGGGACCGAGCCCAGTCGGGCAAGTGTCGTACCAGGAGTTGTATCGCATCTGTCTTACCTCGCGTGTGCGCTTGGGTGGTGATGCTTACTCTCTATTGGTGTTTGTCGAGGGCTGCCCGGATCAGTGCGCGAGCATCGTCTCCGGACGCTGACTGTCCAACAAGGACATCGAAGGTTCGGTGATACAGCTTGATCTCTCGAGGTTGGGTAATGGTGAGCTCCGCGGAAATCGATTCGACGGTTACCCGGCGCTGGTCGAACATGACAAAGTTGGTCAGCTGCATGGGCAATTCGGTGCGCATCGGCACGATCCCGAAGGTGACGCGGGGTAAGCCCATCGCGGCGAGCAATCTGTCGAGCTGTCCGATCATGACTGAGTCCCGGCCGACGTTGTTGTACAACGCTTGCTCGCCCACCAGGATGTGGAACCTGCGATCTCCTCGATAGAGAATCTGCTGGCGCTCAATGCGTTTGGCGACGCCCTCGTCGAGATCATCGGGTATTCCGTGGAACTTGATCGACCTGCGCAGGACCGTAGCAGCGTATTCAGCCGTCTGAAGAAGACCGGGTATCAGGGAGGGCTGAAAAGCGCGAATTACCTTGGACTGCTGCATCAGACGCAGGATCTCGTGCTGCTTCTGTTTGGTTCCACCGCTGAGCGTTCGTCGCCACTCGCGATACGCGGCATCTATGTTCCGCAGCGTAGCAACAAGATTCGGTATCTCGTTCTCGGCGCCGGTGAGGGTGCACCACACCTGGATGTCGGCGATCGAAGGTTTCGTCTTGCCGTATTCGATCTTGGGCACCCTGGTCTGATGCCAGTCGGCCCTGCGGGCTAGCTCGCTACCGCTCAGCCCGGCAGACTGGCGAAGCTCCCGGAGGCGTTCCCCGAGAGCTTCGCGTGCTTGCTCTGGCGAATTGGTCACCGGTCAGCGTTCACCTTCGTATTTGTTGAACGGGACCGCTGATTGCCACAGCTTTTCCTTCACTCGCCGGCAGTACGCCGCAATGCCAGGGTCGGTGGTTATTGCCGCCCCGGCGGGTGCGCCGTCGCTGTCTACCAGGTTGAAACCTACCGTTGTGTCATCGAACAGCCACCAGTCGTCCGTTGGAACTTCCCCGGCAAGATGCCCGGGCAGATAGCGAATGTCCTCTCCCGCAGCGACATTGCCCGCCGTGATCGAAAGCAACCAGAGCTGATAGTCGCTGTGCGGCACTGTGACCACGCGGACCCGGGAAACCAGCACTCCGCGACCGACGGTTTCCTGCACAAGTTCTGTCCACGGTCGCCTGCCATACTCCGGTAAAGCTGGTTCACCGTTCAGGAAGCGGCGCAGCGGTTCGGACTCGCTGGGAACGGAGTAGGTATCTCTGACCTCCAGATGGAACGCCTCCCGTTCGGCCTGCCAGAACTGTTCAAGCCACGGGCTGGGTTGCCGGAGTAACACCGTGAAAAGTCCTTTCCGCCTTAGGCACTTCAATGGCGGTTTCATACAGTTCCATGCTCATCTTGTCCACCGTCTCACGGTCGGTGATCGGCCGGCCGGAGACCAGGAACGTTCCGCGGCCGGTGTCGCTCATGGTGGCACCGATGAACGTCTCCGGCTCGGCGAACCCCAGCAGTAGATGGGGAATCTCCACCGTCTCCTTCGTCCCGGTCTTCCAGCCCACCACAACGTAAGTGCCGGTCTCGGTCGCGTACAGCTTTGGGCAATCGCCGTCACCCGAACCGCCCTTGCCAAGGAATCATCCTGAGTCGCATCGGCGGGTGGATGAGTTGGTGGAGTCGACCGAGTTGGAGAGTGTTTACGAGTCGGTCGCTGTGACTGTGTGACAACCTCGCCGCAGATCGTGTTGTGGCGGGCGCGTGGGCGGAATGCCCGTTATCGTCGGACGGGTGGCCAGTAAATCGGCGTCGCCGGCCGTGGAGTTGGCGGTGGGCGAGCAGACGGTGCGCGTGTCCAATCCGGATCGGGTGTATTTCCCCGAGACCGGGGCTACCAAGCTTGATCTGGTGCAGTACTACCTGAGCGTGGGGGACGGGATCGTCAATGCGCTGCGGGATCGGCCGTGCATGATGCACCGGTTTCCCAAGGGACTGCCCGGTGGCAAGGTGCATCAGAAGAGGGTGCCTGCCGGTGCGCCGGACTGGATTCCTACTGTGCAGCTGTATTTTCCGCGCTACGGGCGGACCGCCGACGAACTGTGTGTCGAGAAGCTCGCGGATGTCGTATGGGCGGTGCAGATGTCGACCGTGGAGTTCCACCCCTGGAATTCCCGCCGCTTCGATACCGAGATGCCCGACGAATGGCGCATCGACCTGGATCCGATGCCGGACTGCCCGTGGTCGCGGGTGCAGCGGGTGGCCGGTGTGGTGCACGAGGTGCTCGACGAACTCGGTGCGGTCGGCTGGCCGAAAACGTCCGGCGGCAAGGGATTACACGTGTACGTGCGCACCACACCCCGCTTCGGGTTCCAGGACGTGCGCCGGGCCGCGCTGGCCTTCGCCCGCGAGGTCGAGCGCCGCGCCCCGGAAGACGTCACCACCGCCTGGTGGCGCAAGGACCGCGACCCGAGCCAACTGTTCGTCGACTACAACCAGAATGCCCGCGATCACACCATCGCGGCCGCGTATTCGGTGCGCGGCGTCCCGGAGGCGACGGTGTCCACCCCGATCCGCTGGGACGAACTCCCCGACCTGCACCCCCGCGATTTCACCATGGCAACGGTCCCGGTCCGCTACGCCGAACTCGGCGACCTGCACGCCGGCATCGACGAAGCCGTCTACGACCTCGAACCGCTACTGGAATGGGCCGACCGCGACAAGGTCGAGGTAGCGGACCTCGACGAGGACTGAATCAGACTGCGCCGCCGCGCAACCAGTCGGGCCAGGCGATGGTCCAATCGCCGTTCTGCCAGATATCGAGGGGATCGCCCCCGGTATTGCGCACCTCCACCACATCGCCCGGAATAACGAAGTCGTAGAACCACGCGGCATCATCGGGGGAGATGTTCAAACAGCCGTGCGAGACATCGGTATTGCCCTGCGCCCACATACTCCCGGCCAGTTCGTGCACATAGATTCCGTCATGGGTGATGCGGACCGCGTGGTAGATGGTCGTGCGGTAACCCATACCGGAATTGACCGGCAGCCCATAGCTGGAGGAGTCCATCGTCACCGGGTTCCTGCAGTCCAGGACGGTGTAGACCCCCGGCCGGGTCCAGAACGACAGCACATTGCCGCCGACCACCGCCGTGCCGCCCTTGCCCATCGATGTCGGCATGGTGCGCACCAGGTTTCCGTTCTCGAACACCTCGATCTGCTTCGTAGTGTCATCGGCGATCGCGACATGCGCGGGACCGATGAGCACCGACACCCGCTGATCACGCAGCCCGTAACCGCCCTCGGCGAGTGGCGCGCCGAACAGCTCGGCCGCGACGGTGATCTTGGTTCCAGGCGCGTAGTACCGCTCCGGCCGCCAGTGCGCGTTCTGATCGTCGAGCCAATACCAGGCCCCGGTCACCGCGGGTACGGTGGTGATCTTGATGCGCGCCGCCGCCACCTCCCGGTTCACCGGTTCGTCGAAATGCGCGACAAGTACGAAACCCACTCCGTAAGTGTCGTTTTCGGCAAGCTCGACCTTATTGGCCGACCGCAGCGAGACATCGATGAGCCGATCGGGCAGCACCGTCGAGCAGGTCGCCGTCGCGCTGACCTCACCGGTTTCGCCCTGCGCCACGGCTTTCGCGGTATAGGTGTGGCCGTAGCCGAGCGGTTCGCTACTGGTCCAGCTGCGGTGATCGGGCGCTGATATCCCCGGCAGCGAACGGCCGGTTTCGTCGATCCACTCGACATTCCGCAGCGTCCCGTCGGCGACCTTGACCGTGCCGGGCTTACGCGCATCGACATTGTGCGCATCGGCCGCGGGGTCGAACCGGATCACTGCGGGCTTGGGCGGCGGCGCCGGTTCGCCCGCGCATCCGGCAAGGGCGAGACCACCCGCTCCGGCAATGCCGATCAGCAGCTCACGACGTCGCAAGGCCACCGCATATCCTCCTTCGCCGGGTGTACGACCGGCTCTGGTCAGCATGCGACAGCTACCCCTGCCCGCCGCGCCGACAAGCCACACCTCCACCGAACCGACACACTTTCTCGATCGACCAGCGCTGAACGGCGTGGGACCCGGCCTGCGGATCGAGTACGAGCCGGCCCGGCGTACTGCATTCGCAGTACGCCCAACGGCCTCCGCACGCACGATGCCGACTACAGACCCGTAGAACGATCATGGCGACATGGCGAAATTCCTGTACCGGCTCGGTCGGTTCTCGTTCGAGAAGCGGCGGCTCGTCGTCCTGCTCTGGCTGGGGGTCATGGCCGCGCTGGTGGCCGGAGCCGCCAATGCGCCGACGCCCCCGCCGGATACGTTCTCGATTCCGGGAACCGAATCCCAGCAGGCCTTCGATCTGCTCGGCGAACGCTTTCCCGGCACCAAATCCGATGGCGCACAAGCTCGTATCGTCTTCGTAGCGCCCGAAGGCCAGCAGATCAGCTCCGAGCCGAACAAGGCCGCGGTCGAGAAGATCGTGTCGGACGTGTCCGGCGGTACGCAGGTCAAGGGCGTGCTCGACCCGTTCCAGACCGGTGCGGTCAGTAAGAACGGCACGACCGCCTACGCGACCGTAAGCTACGGCGCGACTCCCCAAGATCTCACCGACGCCACCAAGAATGCGCTCACCACGGCGATCGACAACGGTAAGACCTCCGGGGTCACCGTCGAGGTCGGTGGCACCGCGCTGATGGCCAAGCCCGAAATGGGCGGCGCCACCGAGGCCATCGGCATCGCCATCGCAGCCATCGTCCTGATGATCACCTTCGGTGCGTTCGCGGCAGCGGGTCTGCCCCTGCTCACCGCGCTCATCGGGATCGGCGTCGGCATCGCCGCCATTGTGGCGATCGGCATGTCCACCACCACGACAACTCTCGCCATGATGCTCGGGCTCGCGGTGGGCATCGACTACGCGCTGTTCATCGTCTCCAGATACCGGACGGAACGAGCCGAGGGCTACAGCGCCGAGGAATCGGCGGGCCGCGCGGTCGGAACCGCCGGATCCGCAGTGGTTTTCGCGGGACTCACCGTGGTCATCGCGCTGGGCGGCCTGGCCGTTGTCGGTATTCCGGCACTCACCAAGATGGGTCTGGCCGCGGCCGGCACCGTCGCGGTCGCCGTCACCATCGCGCTGACCCTGCTGCCCGCGCTGCTCGGATTCTTCCAGCGGGCGGTCATGCCGAAGGCCTTCCGCAAGGCGCTGGCCGCTGACTCGAAGACTCCGGCCGATGCGAATGCCCTGGCCGCCATGCCGATTGCGGAGAAGAAGCCCAATATGGGCACCCGCTGGGCCACCTTCGTCGTCCGCCGCCCGGTGGCAGTGCTGCTGCTCGGCCTGGTCGGCTTGGGTGTGCTGGCGCTGCCGGTGTCGAGTCTCGAACTCGGTATGCCCGGTGACGAATCGCAGCCGACCTCGACCACCCAGCGCCGCGCCTACGATGCGCTGGCCGAAGGCTTCGGCCCGGGCTTCAACGGCCCGCTCACCGTCGCCGTCGATGTCAAGGGCGCCGGTGATCCGAAGGCCGCGCTGGACCAGGTCACCAAGACGCTGGCGGCGACCAAGGACGTGGTCTCGGTCTCGCCCGCGATGTTCAACCAGGCCGGTGATGCCGCCATGCTCACCGTGGTGCCCGCCAGCGGCCCGTCCGCGACCGCCACCAAGGACCTTGTGCACGCACTGCGCGGCGAGGCCGGCGGCCTGAAGTCGGCGACCGGTGCGACCGTGCTGGTCACCGGTGCTACCGCCATGAATATCGATGTCTCGCAGAAGATGTCCGACGCACTGCTGCCGTATCTCGCGGTGGTGGTCGGCCTGGCAATCCTGTTGCTGATGGTCGTCTTCCGCTCGATCGCGGTCCCGATCAAGGCGGCGCTCGGCTTCCTGCTCTCGGTCGGCGCGGCCTTCGGTGTGATCGTCGCGGTCTTCCAGTGGGGCTGGCTGGCGAACATCATCGGCGTCCATCAGACCGGACCGGTGATGAGCATGATGCCGATCTTCCTGATCGGCGTGGTGTTCGGACTCGCCATGGATTACGAGGTCTTCCTCGTCACCCGCATGCGTGAGGCCTACGCACACGGCGAGAGCGCACACGATGCCATCGTCACCGGTTTCCGGCACAGCGCCCGGGTGGTGGTGGCCGCGGCGGCCATCATGATCGCGGTCTTCGCCGGCTTCATCGGCGGCGGCGAACCGATGATCAAGATGATGGGCCTCGGGCTCGCCTCGGCGGTCTTCTTCGACGCCTTCGTCGTCCGCATGACGCTGGTCCCGGCGGTGCTCGCACTGCTCGGCGACAAAGCCTGGTGGCTGCCGCAGTGGCTGGCGAAGATCCTGCCGAATGTGGATGTGGAGGGCGAGAGCCTGAACCATCTGAAGGCCGAGCAGCCGGTCCGGGAACTCGAATCCGCCAACGCCTGAATCCAGTAGCACCGGTAGGCCGTCCCTCGTGGGCGGCCTACTTTGCTGCGCCCGAGCGCACTCGGGGTGGTGCGCCGATCTCTCCCCTCCGCACAGATCGGTGCACCACCGCGAGCCGTCGCACGACGGCCAGCACGGCGCTGTCCCGGCCGTCGGCTTTCACAGCCTAGGTCAGATCCCGCGGCCCAGCAAGCAAAATAAGTAGAAAATGAACCGGATATTACTGTCGTAAAGGGCCGGTAGTGCAGTAGATTCGGTTTACATGCAGCCTGAGTACGCCACGTTCCTCGCGGCCTGTGTGCGGGAGCGGCGGCGGGAGCTCAATTTCAGCCTCGACGATGTGATCGCCGCCGGTGGGCCGACCCGGCGCACGCTCGTCCGCGTCGAGGCCGCGAATCTGGGGCCGGCGCCGAAGCCGGTCACCTTCCGGCGTCTCGATTCCGCGCTGTCGTGGGGGAGTGGCAGTGCCGCGCGGGCCTATTGGCGTGGGGAGAAGCCGCAGGCCGCGACAGGTCGAAAGCTCGATGCGGGCACCGCTTTCGTGGCGGTTCCAGCGGCGCTGGCGCTGGATCTGTTCGATGTGCAGATCGAACTGAATCAGGTCCTGGCCGAAGATCCGGCCGATCCTGTCCGGTTGCGCGCGAGTGTCGATCGGCTCAATACCGATCTCGGCCGATTGCTCGGCCTGTACCTCACCGACCTGCTGGAACGGAATTGGCAGGCGGACGGATCGGCGCTGCCGCTGGTCGAACACGCTTTCCGGGAGCTGCTCAGCGCACCGGTTTCCGAGGACGACCCGGACTACGAGGAGAAGCTGTACCGGCGGTGGCTGATCGGCGACACGGCGGGCATTGCGGGTGAACTCACGGGTAGATTCATGGGCAGGCTGCAGCAGGCGCGTAAGGATTTGGGGGAAAACCAGGCATGAATGTCGTCGCGGATCGAGTCAACCGACTGTGTGGGTTGCTTGGATCTTCCGACGATCAGGCTGACCTGAATGCCGTCATCGCCGCGGCCGCGCACGCGATTCTCGATCGCACCGTCACTCCCGCCGAGATCGCCGCAGTTCGTCGCGGCGACGGTGGTGCACCACCGGATCTGCTGCGCGCCATCGCAATACATTTCGATGTCGACGCCAGATACGTGCTGGAACCAGACCTCGAGGAGATGCGGGTACTGGATCAGAAGCTCGCGATACTCGAGACGGCGCGCACCCTGGGCGTCAAGCTCGGCGCGGTGCACTTCCGGGGCGGCGCCATGGATGTCGAGGCATTGGAATTGCTGGTCACCACCATTCGAGAGGCGCGGTCCGCCGCGCACCCGCACCCCGTGGATGCACCGCATGGCGGGCGCTGACCCCCTCGCGACGCTGGTCGCTGGGCTCGAGATTCCCACTCCCTGGAATCTGCAGCGATTTGTCGACCTGCTCGCCGAACAACGCGGCAAACCCATTGTGCTGACCGGACATCGGGGCCTGCGTGCCGCCGGATTCCCGTGCGGACTGCTCGCGGAGATGGACGATCTGACGCTCATCGTCTACGAGGAGCGGTCCTCTCGATACATGGTCGAGCACACGGTGCTGCATGAGATAGGCCACCTGCTGCTGGGGCACGAGGGCGAGCGCATGCAGGATTCCCTCGGCGAATACCTCGGCGGATTTGTCGGATCGGCCTCGATCGCTCGAATGGAGACGGTGCTCGCGCGGGGCGTCTTCGATACCGCCAAGGAGCTCGAGGCGGAGACCTTCGCGAACCTCATCATGCCCGATATCCGCCGCCGTCCCTTCGCGCCGCTGCGCAATATCTTCGTGCGCGGCTGAGGAATTCGCCGATGCTGCCTCCGTACTCGTCCATGCCCGAAGCGATCGCGTGGCCGCTGTGGATCATTACCGCGAGCGTGACAATTCTTCGATTGCGCTGGTGCGGTGACACTTTCGCGCAGCGGCGCATCAATGGCGCGCTGGTCGGATCCACGATCGCGTGGCTGCTGCTCATCGCGACGGCGCAGCAGTGGATTGTGCAGCTGTTCGGAGGGCTGACTCCCGCGCGGCAGTATCAGCTCGCGAATGCGCTCATGATTGTCGTGACCGCCGAGGCGTACCTGATGATTTCCCATGCACGGCAACAGAACCCGTTGTCCCCACGGATCGTCTACGCCGCAGCCGCCGCCATGGGACTCGGCTATCTGGTGCTGGGCAACCCCGTGGTCGCCGGCGGCGGAATCGTCCTGCAGTACCCCGGTTGGGAAGCCGCGCCGATGACGGTCCTGTTCGTCGTCTTCCCCTACGCGTGTTCGGTATTGCTCGTCGCCGCCTGCGTCCAGGAGCTGCGGGCCCGGCCGCCGCTCACCGCGCGCGTGTTCTATGTGCTGTTCATGGCCATCTTCGCCGGTCTGATCTGTAGTCTCAGCTTCGGGCTCAGCACCTCGTTCGTCCTCGCGACCGGGCATGTGAACGCCTTCACCGAATACGCGGCGAACACCGATCGGATGGCGTTCGTCATGGACATCATCGCCTTCACTCCGCTCGCCGCTATTCCCTTGGTGCTGCGGGCTTTCGACGCCGTGCGCGGTGATCCGGTGGCGCGCGCTCTCGCCGAGCTCACCCCGCTGTGGGAGGGGCTGACCGCCGCGTGTCCCGACATAGTCCAGCCCCGTCCCGACAATGCCGGGTCCACCTACCGATTGCATCGCATGGTCATCGAGATCAATGACGCGATCCTGTCGCTGCTGCCGTATGTGCCCGACCATGACCCCGCGGCGGCCACCGATCTGGCGTCGATCGCTCCGCTGCTGCGGGCCGCGCGCGATGCGAAGCTGGCCGCGACACCGCCCAATTTCGCCGCCCGGCAGCTCGAGATCCCCGGTGGCGCCGACCTGCAAACCGAAACTCAAGTCCTGTCCGCCCTCGCAAAGGAGTGGTCCAGATGCCGGCCGTCCCCCATCCCCCCTGGCGCATTCCATTCGTAGGCGACGCCCTCTCGCTCTCGGCGCGGACGCCCGCGCAGAGCATTACCGGCTATACCGGGCTCGGTGAGGTGTTCGAGGTGCGAGTGCTGCGCTATCCGCGCATGCTCATTGTGAATTCGGCCGAGTTGGCCGAACCGATTCTCGACGATGGCGCGTGGACGAAGGTCAACGGTCCGGCCTTCCGCCGCCTGGCGCCCATGGCGCCGACCGGACTGCTGTTCACCGGCACCGAGGACGCGCTGTGGAAGCTCGCGCATCAGCGCCTGCAACCGGCCTTCAGTCGTACCGCCATGCGCGAGTATCACGCGAGCATGAATCCGCTCATCGCCGCGCACGTTCGCCGCTGGTCCGAGGCGCCGCAGCCGGTGAATATCACCGTTCTGACGCAGGACCTGGCCTACGACGTCATCACCCAGGCCGGATTCGGCGCGGCGCTCTCGCGAGCGCAGCGCAGTGATTTCGTGCGCACCATGTTCGCGCTCATTCGGGCCACCAACCGCGGCAAGATCATTCCGTTCCTCGACGCCGTCCTGGGCGTGAATCCCACACCGCCGCACGCCCAGGCGCTGCGCAGGCATGTCGAGATGATCATCGACACCCCCGGCGCGAACGCTCCCATTCTTCGGGCTCTCAGCGACACCGACCCTGAGCAGGGTGCATCGCTGACCCGGGATCAGATCATCGATCAAGCCCTCGTGCTGCTCATCGCCGGACACGAGACCACCTCCGGCACAGTGGCATTCGCCCTCTACGAACTGGCCCGCAACCCCCAGATCGCCGAGCGTGCGCGCCAGGAGATCGCCGAAACCGGTAAGAGCCCAGCGGAACTCGAATACGAAGACATCGTCGGATTGCGCTATCTGCGGGCCGTTATCGACGAAACTCTCCGCCTGCACCCGGTGGCACCGGCATTCATTCGAAGCGCGCTGTCCGACACCACCATCGGCGCGCACCCGGTCACCCCGCACGACTGGGTGTATCTGAACCTGCTCGCAATCCACCGCGACCCCACCCGCTGGGACGACCCGGACGCCTTCTCGCCGGACCGATTCCTCGCCGGACCCACCCCCAAGTCCTACAAACCCTTCGGCACCGGAGCCCGGGCCTGCATCGGTCGCGCGCTCGCACTGCACGAAGCCGTGCTGACGCTGGTGCACGTGCTGCACACCCAGACCCTCACCCCGACCGGATATCGCCTGGACATCGAGGAATTCCCGACGCTCAAGCCCCGTGACTTCACGCTCGCGCTGACCGCTCACCAGTACTCGAACTGAATCCGGCAGAACGCGGCACTCGATCTGCGGAACGCAGTACACAGCGCGCCTATCTACTGCATCCGCAGTACAGGTGACGGCCTTCACACGCATGATGCCGACTACATGGCCGGGGAACGACCATGGGGGTATGGCGAGATTCCTGTGGGCCGTCCCGGGTGGGCGGCCTACCGGTCTCTTCGAGGCCTGCCGATTAGGGTTCTCAACGACGAGAGGAACGCGTGATGACCGCAGAGTGGTCGCAGTGGCCGCGACGGCACAGCCGTGCCGTCGATGTGGTCATCGCCATTCTGCTGTGTGGTCTGGCGACCTATGCGAGCCGATTGGCCCCCGATCACGGTGCCGGGCAGGGCGCGGTGGTGGTTCGCCCCGCGTCGCTGGCGGTCTTCGGATTGTCCGCGCTGGCCTCGTTCACCCTGCTGTGGCGGCGCATGTTCCCGCGTGCGGTGCTGGTGATCACCACCGCCTGTGGCGTCGCCATCGGGGCCCTGGGTTTCGACATGTCCATCGTGACCGCGGGTGCGGCCTTGGTCGCGGCGTATTCGATCGGGCTCTGGACGTCGGATCTGCGCACCGCCAAGGTCGCACCGGTGATCGCCGGCGGCGTCCTGCTGATCACCTCGCTCTTGAACCAGTTCTGGCCGCTGCTGAATCCCGGGCGCATCACCTTGGTGGCCGCGGTGCTGGTAGCGGGCGCGTTCGCCGAGGCCGGGCGCAGCAGGCGCGACTATCTGGCGGCCCTGCACGCACGCGCCGAACTGGCCGAACGCACACGCGAGGAGGAGGCGCGGCAACGCGTCGGGGAGGAGCGGCTCCGGATCGCGCGCGAGCTGCACGATATCGTCGCGCACCATATGGCCCTCGCGCACGCCCAAGCCTCCACCGCCGCATACCTGCTGCGCACCAAGCCGGATCAGGCGCAGGAGATGCTCGATCAACTGGCGGGCACCACGTCCGCGGCGCTGCGGGAACTCAAGGCCACCGTGGGACTACTGCGTGAGGACGACTCCGACGCTCCGCTGGAACCGACTCCGGGACTGGCGCAATTATCGGAACTGCTGACCTCTTTCGAGCGGACCGGTCTGACCCTGTCGCTGTCGATCACCGGGGTGCCGCGCCCGCTCTCACCCGGCGCGGATCTGACGGCGTACCGGATCATTCAGGAGGCGCTCACCAATGTCACCAAGCATGCGGGAACCTCGGCGGCGACGGTGCGGCTCGTCTACTCCCGGCTGCTGCTGACGATCAGTGTGACCAATGCGGGCGGCGCCGTCCCCGAACCCGTTCGCGGCGAGGAGGATTCGGATAGCCAGGGCTATGGTCTGATCGGCATGAACGAACGCGCGGTCTCCGTCGGCGGTCATCTGCAGGCCGGGTGCCGGCCGGACGGCGGCTTCGAAGTCACCACCGAACTTCCCCTCGAGCCACCGAAACCCCCTGACGACGAGGACAAAACACTATGACCATCCGTGTTCTGCTGGCCGACGATCAAGCCCTGCTGGCCGGAACCTTCCGGCTGCTGATCGATTCGGCCGAGGATATGGAGGTGGTCGGCATTGCCGGAAACGGGCGTGAGGCAGTCGAACTCGCGCAGGCGGCCAAGCCGGATGTGGTGGTCATGGATATCCGCATGCCCGGGGTCGACGGTCTCACCGCGACACAGGAGATCTGCGCCGACCCGGAGTTGCGCGAGACCCGCGTCCTTATCCTCACCACCTTCGAACTCGACGAGTATGTGGCACAGGCCCTGCGCGCCGGCGCGAGCGGATTCCTGGGCAAGGACGTGGGCCCCGAAGAACTGCTGCGCTCCATTCGCGTGGTCGCCGCCGGTGATTCGCTGCTCTCGCCCACCGCGACCCGCACCCTGATCGCGCGCTACCTCGCCCGCCCCGAAAGTCGCGTCAGCGCAGCCGAATCCCTCGAAGTCCTCACCGCCCGCGAACGCGAAGTTGTCGCCATGGTCGCGGAAGGCATGTCCAACGAGGAGATCGCCGAGAAGATGTACGTCAGCCCGCTGACCGTCCGCACCCACGTCCAGCGCGCCATGTCGAAGGTGGGCGTCCAGAACCGCGCACAGCTCGTCGTCATCGCCTTCCAATCCGGCCTGGTGCGCGTCGAGCCGCCCCGCCAACTCTGACGGAATCCAAACCCCTGCCGGTGGCTCCGGCGCAAGGGATGCAGCCGAATGGCGGTACTGCGCGCCGAGGGCGCGGTTACTTCACCGAGCCGCGGTCGAGCGCCGCAACAACTGTCGGAGGCGTTCACGGATACCGGAGGCGTTCCGCGTTGCGGGAGAGGCGGTTTCGACCGCCCCTTCGGCCGCGGTCGCCTGCGCGAATCGCACGTGTAGCTGTTCGCGGACCTGATCCGGGGTGTAGGCCCGCCGGCGGCGCTCGGCACGCACCACGACCACACCGGTGGCGACCACTCCGGCCGCACCCGCCAATCCCACTGCCTTCCACCACCTCATACCGCATAGGCTACGGGCATGACGGGTACCGGCATCGGACTGGACCGAGCACTCGAGCTCACCAGAACCGGCGACATCTGGCTTTTCCGTGGACATTCGGCCGCGGACCGGGCGATTCGCATGACCACCAACAGTCCGGTCAACCATGTCGGCATGTCCGTCGTGATCGACGATCTGCCCGCGCTGATCTGGCACGCGGAACTCGGCCGCTCACTCCCGGACATGTGGTCCGGAACCGCGCACCGCGGCGTCCAATTGCACAATCTGCGTGACGCGGTCATGGTCTGGTCCCACCGCTACGAACAGCAGGCCTGGTTGCGCCAGCTCAACCGCCCGATCACCCGGGATATGGAAGAAAGCCTGCTGCGCACCATCGCCCGCCTGGACGGCACCCCCTTCCCCTCCACCACCGCGCTCGCCGGCCGCTGGCTCCGCGGCCGCGCTCAGCTGCCCCGCCGCAAGTCCCAGCAGCCCACCGCCCGCCAATTGGAGAGCGCCTACTGCGCCGAAATCGTCGCCGCCACCTACCAGGGCATGGCCCTGCTCCCCTCGAATCGCAGCCCCAATTGGTATGACCCGGGCCGATTCTGGAGCGGCGATCGACTGCACCTGGCCGACGGCTACGAACTGGGCGGCGAAATCTCCGTCGAGATCCCCGCCGCCACAGCCGATCCCGCCACCTGAGCTTCGCCGATACGGACGTGCTGCGGCACGCGGTGTACCACCATGATCATCAGGAAGCATCTGTTTCCGGAGGGAGAAGGTGGATGTTCACCGACGAGCAGTTTCAACAGTCACTGCGGCAGCCGCGTCTGGCGCAACCGATTCCGGCGGTGCTGACCAATCGCGCCGTGCCGGTCGACGTCCTTGACGAAGCCGCGCTGACCGCCATGACGCAGACGTGGTTCGACGAATACGAGAAGAAGATCGAGTTCTATGGCGAGCACGGTCTCGATATCGCCTGGACTCTCGACTGGGCGAAAATGTACTGGTGGAGTTGGCAGACCCGGGACATGAGCCATAACCACGAGCTCTACACCGAGAATCTGCGCTACAAGGATGTGACGACTCTCGGCGCGACCATGGTCGGGCTCGACGCATTCGTCGCCTACAACTTCGCGTTCTTCGATGCCATCCCCGATTGGCGTTACGACCCGATACCCGGGCAGTGCTACATCGACCTGACGCCGGACGGTGAGGTCCGAATAGTCGTGCGCTACTACGGAAGTGGTCATCTCGTAGGGCCGTTGAAGCTGCACCCCTACGGTGCGGATGCCGCCGCGATCCCGGGCAATGGCGCGTTCATCCAGTGCACCGCCGTCGACCGCTATCACTTCAACGCCGACCACCTGATGTACGAGGGCGAAACGCTGTACGACCTGCTCGACGGCGTACAGCTCGCCGGAATTGTCCCGGGCCCCTCGACCACAGCCTTCAAATGGCTGATGCGCGGTGCGGGCCTCGCCACCCGGGCCATCAGCCGACTCCACCGTCCCGCCACCCACCCCTCGGCAACCCGGCGATAGTCGGCGTGCCGAGATCGCCGGGAGCCTGATCGCCCGAGGGCGAAAATGCTTGCGCACCTACGATGGCTACAGCGCGACGGAATGGATAGCGGTCAACTGGAGGAAGGGACGGCAGCCGATGAGCCTTCGTCAGTTCGAGTACGCCCTGGCCATTGCCGAGGCGGGGTCGGTGACCGCGGCAGCCGAGTTGCTGCACGTCGCTCAACCGTCGATGTCCCAGCAGATCCGAAATCTGGAGCGGGAACTCGGGGTGACACTGTTCGCCCGCACCCCGACCGGACTGGTGCCCACCGTGGTGGGTCGCGCATTCCTGCGGGAGGCCCAGGTCGCGGTGAGCGCGTCGCGGCGGGCGCGAGCCACTGCGCGGGCCGGTGCCGATGAGCTGGTCGGTGAATTGGTGGTCTCGGCGCAGATGGGGTTCGGCGCGCGGCAGCTGCCCGGCGCGTTGGGTACGCTGCGCCGCCGCTTCCCCCGGCTGGAAGTCACCGTCTTCGAGGAGCCCAGTTCCGCAGAGCTGGAACGGCTGTGCCGCCAGGGCGTGCTGGACCTCGCCCTGATGGCGGCGTGCGAGCTCGGCCCGGCCGATGCACACCACCTCGGTCACGAAGAGTTCGTCGTGGTGCTGGGACCCGGGCACCGGCTGCTCACCGCGGAACGGGTCGAGCTCCGCGATCTGGAGGGCGAATCGTGGGTGCGGTTCGACCGTGACAGCGCGCTCGACGGCGTGCTGACGGGCGTGCTGCGCGATAACGAGCTGACCCCGATCACGGCCGCCCGCGTATCCCAGACCGCCACCGCAGTGCGATGGGCCGGCCACGGGCTGGGCGTCACACTCGTCCCGGCATCCGCGGTGTCCCCTGGCGATAGGCACCTCGCGCGCCCGGTCTTCCCGATCGTGTCCCAGCCCGTGGTCGCCGTGGTCCGGCAGGACGCGGGCCCGGCGGAGACGGCTCTACTCGAACTCCTGCGCGCGGAGAGCTGGCACCAGCCTGTTCAGAGCTGGGTGACCTCCACGACGAACTCAGTGCGGGCCGTGTAAGTCGTTCAACCCCTGGGGAATTCGCCGCCGTCGACGACGAGACTGCTGCCCGTCAGCCAGCTTGCCCGGTCGGATACGAGGAACAGCACCGCGTCGGCGATATCGGCGGGCTGCCCATCGCGCCCCAGCGGTGGGGTGGTGGTGTCCTGACCCGGTCCCGCGTCCAGGCGCGCCCACTGCTCCCGCGTCGCCTCGCCGCCGGGGGTGGCGGTGCGGCCGGGCGATACTGTGTTGACGCGAATTCCGAACGGGGCCAACTCCGCGGCCAATCCCCGGCTGTAGTTCTCCAGCGCAGCCTTCGCCGTCGTGTAGTGCAGGAACGGCGGTGCCACAGTGGGAACCGCGGCCGAAGAGATGTGCACGATCATCCCCGAACGCCGTTCCCGCATCCCCGGCGCCAGCAGGGCGTCCAGCCGCACCGCAGCCAGAAAGTTCAGATCCAGCGCGTCCTGCCACGCCTCGTCCGGGATGGCCAGCGCGCCCCGGTACGGCTGCGCCCCGCCCGCATTGTGGACCACGATGTCCACCTCCCGCGCTGCCGTGGCGAGCACTGCCACTCCGGCCTGCGTCCGCACGTCGGCCTGCACGAACGCGGCCCCCTCCGGCGCCGTGCTCGTCGCCGATCGGGCGGTGGTGAGCACCTCGGCACCCGCACCCAGAAGTTGCCGCACAACAGCCGCTCCGATTCCACGTGTACCACCCGTCACCAGCGCCCGCTTCCCGGCGAGTTCCTTTGTCCCCGAACCGTTCTCGATCGTGCTCATGCCGGCGATCCTCTCGATTGCGTGTTTGTCGGCTCGACGGAAAAGAATCGATATGCCCCGGAGCGCGAATCCTCGGAGGAAATCGCGACGGGCACCTCATCGAGCTGTTTCACGGTATGTCGGCGAAAGAACCCGGGGCAAAGACGAATATTCAGCAGGTGGCATAGGAAATTCCTATGCAGCCCCGGTCTTTTCGGTTTCATCGCCGCCTCCTCGCACTGCGAGTCGGGCCGACACGGAAATGCCTCCGAAGCTTCACGATTCGCGTGTGCTGCATTACGGTCCGAGGGATGCGACGGATGGCGGCTCTTGTGTGTGGGGTTCTTCTCGGTTTCGTGGCGCCGCAGTCGGCGTGGGCGGATGAACCGACCGCGTACCCGGTCGAGACGGTTCCGGCGGCCGGGGCGCTGTTCTACCCCAGTGCGCTCGGTGGGGTTCCGCGCCTCGGCGGCCCGCACTTCTGCTCGGCGGGTGTGGTGGCCTCACCCTCGCGCGATCTGCTGGTGACCGCGGCGCACTGTGTTCTCGGGCCCGGCGCCCTCATCGAGTTCGCGCCACTGCTGCACGACGCGGAACTGCCCGACGGGGTGTGGACGGTGACGGATATGTACATCGACCCGGCGTGGCAGCAGTCCTTCGATCCCCGCCATGACGTCGCGTTTCTCCGCATCGCGCCGCGGGACGGCAAGAAGATCGAGGATGTGGTGCCGGGGCTGCCGCTTGCCGCGCCGCGTGCGGGGGAGCCCGTTACCGTCAGCGGGTACCCCCTCGGCAGTGGCGGTCGCCCGCTGACCTGCACCGCACCACTGGAGGCCGTGGCCGATGGCTCCGCGATTCACTGCGGTGGTTTCGGTGAGGGGACCAGTGGCGGGCCGTGGGTCCAGAACGGTCAGGTCGTCGGCGTGATCGGCGGACCCGAACAGGGCGGATGCACCCCGGATGTGGAGTACAGCACGCCATTCGGCCCCGACGTCCAAGCGCTCCTGGGCCGTGCCGCGGCAGGCGGTAAGGGCGACGTGCTCCCGATCGGTTTCCTCGCGAACGACTGCTGAAAGTGACGTGACCTTTCGGTATTCGATGCGCTGGGTGTCTCACGCCCTGCCACGGGTCGGCTCCGGCATGTGGCCGCATTGGGAGTCGCCGGGCGCGAGCTGTCGTTCTACGATGCCCAATTGCCCACCCCGGCAGAGCCTTTCCGGATCGAGTTGAACGGTCCCGAGGGCGCGACCTGGGTATGGGGCCCGGAGGATGCCGAACAACGGATTCAGGGCAGTGCCCTCGACTTCTGCCTTCGAGTCACCCAGCGCAGGTCTCTCGCCGAGACCGGCCTCACGGCGGTGGGCGCGGACGCACAGCAGTGGCTGGAAGTCGCTCGCGTCTTCCTCTGACCTTCTACTGGCGTGGAGCCATGGGCGCGAGGCCGAGATCGGCCAGTGTGGCCGCACCGCGCGCGGCATGCTCGCCGCCGGCGAGGACCAGGGTTCGTGCTGACTGGTACTTGCAGCGCGCGGCGTCGAATGCCGCTGCTGCGGTGAGCAACTGGTCCTGGTCTTTGGTGAACAAGGCTTCGGCGCGGTCCACAATCGCTGTGGCTATGGGGTTTCCGGCCACGATGGTGCGGGCCTCGCTCAAACGTGCACCGGCGTCAGGGCTTCCGGCGAGCACGGTGGCCTCGGCGCGTAGCGCCACATACCAGTGCAGCCAGATCCAGGTGAGCCAGCGCCAGACCTCGCCGGGCTCGGGCGCCATTCGTTCCAGCGCCTCGTCTGCGCGGCCGTCGTGCAGCAGCAGGATCGAGTCGAAGACGGCCTTGTAGCCGTAGGCATGTTCCGGTGGGGTGTCGAGCTGGTTCATGACGGAGGTCCATTCGGACCAGGCGTCGTCGTCCGCGCGCAGACCGTGGATCAGCTCCACTCCGGCCACCGCCGCGCCGAGAACCGATCCGGCAGGACTGCCGCTGCGGTGCCACGATTCGAGGAATCGCACACTGCGGGTGCGGACTTCGCCGGCATTGCCCGCCAGCGCGTCGACCACCAGCAACCAGCACGTGGCGCGGTGCCCGACCTCGGCCAGCAGCGGATGATCCGCGAGCTGCCTCGCCCACCGCCGAGCGCCCCGCAGATCTCCCACGCCGAGACAGGCCTCGGTGGTCTCGCCGAGCGCGTCGATCAACTCGTGGATCCCCGCCGGAGTGTCCTGGACGGACGAGAGCAGCGTGATCCGCCGCCGTGCCGTGGCCGCTGCGGCGAAGGGGTCACCGCCCCAGCTCTGCGTGCCGGCGAGGGTGTCGAGCGCGGCGGATTCGGCGAGCGGGTCGCCGGTGCGGTGCGCGAGTTCGACCGCCCGTTCGGCGCCCGCGATCGTGTCCGGTACGACTGTGCCGGGCGCACATTCGGCGACAGCGAATGCCTCGGTGAGCGCACTACCGGCTTCGGCCAGCGCCACCGCGGCCAGGGCGGCCGGATCATCGCCCGCCGATGCCCGCGCCTGGTCGATCACTGCGATCGCCTCGTCCTGCGGCAGGATGCGGGCGAACTTGCTGCCGAACCGGTAGGTGACGGTGACGGCGGTGGCAAGGTCGGCGGCGGCCCCTGCGGTATCTCCGGCACGCAGGGAGGCTTCCGCGGCGGCACGGTGGAGGCGGTACATATCGTCGCCGCGCATCTGGCATCCGGCCACCGCGGCCGCGCTCCGCAGCAGCGCCGCACCGGCGGCCGGGTCATCGGCGAGCGCGGCCGCCTGCTCATAGCGCATCTGGGATTCGCCGGTCAGGTGCCGGGTGAAGGACAGGTCCGCCAGATATCGGGCGAAGCGGTACGCCTCCGCGCGCTGCTCCGGCCGGTCGGCCGCCCATGCCATGGCGGCGCGGAAATCGTCTGCCACCGCGTCGAATCCGGCCCGCCAGTCCGAGCGCGCGACGGTCAGATCGGCGGCTGCGGCCAGGCACCAGCGCAGGTGCCGGGTCCGGGCGTCAACGAGTTCGCCTGCCTCGGTGAGCTGTTCGATTCCGTACTGGCGGATGGTCTCCAGCGCCCGGTATTCGGTGCCGTGCGGGGTCGCCGTCACCACCAGCAGGCTCTGTTCGACGAGCCGGGCCAATCTGTCTGCGACAACGGCCTTTTCGGAGTCGGTGACCTCCGCGGCGGCCGCCACGGTGAACGATTTCATGAACACCGACACCTGGCGCAGCAGCACGCGGTCCTCGGGCTCCAGCAGCCCGTGGCTCCAATCCAGCGCCGCCCGCACCGAGCGGTGCCGGTCATCGCCGCGCGCGCCGCCCGCCAGCATTCGCAGCTGATCGGACAGACCCTCGGTGAGGCCGTCCAATCCGAGTGTGGTCCAGCGGGCGGCGGCCAGTTCGATGGCCAGCGCCACGCCGTCCAGTCGGCCGCAGAACTCCGAGACCTGATCGCGGAGAGCATGATTCGGCGGCCAGCCGCTCGCCGCCGCGCGGTCCATGAACAGCATGACCGCATCCGATTCGCCCTCACCGGCCAGGGACATGGGCGGGACCGGGTAGACCCGTTCGAACGGCACCATCAGCCGGGCCTGACTGGTGGCGAGCACGGTCACCCGGGGGCAGGCCGCGAGCAGGCGTTCGATGAACAGCGCCACGCCATCTCGCACGTGTTCGCAATTGTCCAGCACCAGCAGGGCATGCCGGTCGGCCAGTGCGGCCAGGACCGACTCGTCCATGCCGCGGCCGGGTTGTTCGCCGATGCCGAGGGCATTGGCGACCGTGCCGGCGACCACACAGATATCCGAGCTGGTGATCGGTACCAGGTCGACGAACCACACGCCGTCGGAGAATTCGCTCGCCGCGTCCGCGGCGAGCGACAGCGCGAGCCGGGTCTTGCCCACACCACCGGGGCCGACCGCGGTTACCTGCCGGTGCTTTTCGATGAGCTCGGCCAATTCGGCGCGCTCCCGCGTCCGGCCGATGAACGAGGTCAGCGGGGCGGGCAGGACCGGGGCCGGATGTGATCGGTCGGTGCGGGCGAGCTCGGCGGCCCGCTGGGCGAGCGCCCGCCGGTCCGGAACCTCCAGCTTGCGCAGCAGCGAGGACACGTGGCTCTCCACCGTGCGCACCGAAATGAACAGTTGCGCACCGATTTCGGCATTACTGAGGTGTTCTCCCAGCAGCGCCAGCACCTCGGCTTCCCGTGCCGAGATCTCCACTGTTGCCACCACGGTTCTCATCCTGCCCTATATCGGCTTCCTTCCCAGTACCTGCCGGTGGATTCCCGTAGTGCACGCAGGTGTTCCGTGCCCCGATCAGTGGTGGGTTCCGTGATCGGCACGGATGTGGGGCGGTGGCGCCGGAAGCCAAGCTATGACCACGTCCAGAGCGGCTCACCAGCCGCAGTGATCGGGTCGCTTCGGCCCACTACCTCAGGAGTCATCATGAGCACCTCTTCCACTCAAGGCATCAAGACCGTGCTGCACACCGTGTCGGACCTGTCGGCGGCCAAGGCGATGTACACCGCACTGCTCGGCCTTCCGCCGCAGACCGATTCGTCCTTCTACGTCGGCTTCGACACCGAGGGTCAGCACATCGGACTGGTCCCGGCCGGCGGCGCCGAGAATCTGACCGCACCGGTCGCCTACTGGCACGTCCCGGATATCGAGGCGAAGCTCGCCGAGGTGACCGCCGCCGGAGCCACCGTCAAGGAGCTCGCACATGAGGTCGGCGGCGGCCGGCTGGTGGCCACCTTCGCCGATACCGACGGCAATGTCCTCGGGCTCATCCAGGACCGATAAGCACCTGCCCCGTCGCTCATCTTTCCAAGGAAGAAGCATGATCGAGGCCAAGCACCTCGGCAGTGCGCCGAAAACTGTTGCCAGAGGCCGAGATCGAGGACGCCGGGCTACGGCTCATCTACGGGAAGATCCCGCTGCCGGATCCGGCCTCGCACGCATTGCCGGAGTGGGTGTTCGAGAGCATCTTCACCGTGGTGGAGGGAGCGAGCGACACGCACATGGGCGTGGGTCCGGTCCGGGAACTACGTCGCCTGTCTGGTCGGCGCGTGCTCGAGTACTCGTCGGCATTGGTCGTCGCGTCCCGGCGTACGGGTCAGGAGCGCGTCGGGCAGCGGTGAACCTGGTCAGCGGTCCACACGGCGGAACCGGTATCCGTCACCGGAACCGCTATATCTGCCGGACCGACAGCGGTAGCCTCGAAGTGGTCCTTCGATACAACGAGGCCTGTGATGCACGAGATGGCTATCACCCAGAGTGTGGTCGATGCCGTGTGTGAGCACGCGGCGGGCCGGACGGTGTACAGCGTCACCATTGCGGTCGGCGCGCTGTGCGCGGTGGTTCCCGATGCGATGCGGTTCTGTTTCGAGCTCGCCACCGAGGACACCGTTGCCGCTGGAGCCCGGCTCGAAATCGAGCTGGTCCCCGGTAGGGCGAACTGCCGATCCTGCGGCGCCGAATTCACACTGGTCGACCTGATCCTGTTGTGCCCCTGTGGAAGTGCCGATCTCGATGTGACCTCCGGGCGGGAACTCAAAATCCGGTCGATGGAAGTGAGCGAAGAATGTGCGCAACCTGCGGATGCGGCAACGATACGGCGGCCGTGATCACCGTCCCGCACGAACACGGGCACGAGCACGCCGCCGGGCACAGCCATGATCACGATCAGCACAGCCACGATCATGACCATGAGCACGGGGCAGATCATGTCCACCTGCCGGTGACCGAGACGATCACCCTGGAACAGAAGATTCTGGCGAAGAACGACATACTCGCCGGTCACAATCGCGCCTGGCTCGAACAGCGAAAGATTGTGGCGTTCAATATGACCAGCTCACCGGGCGCGGGTAAGACCACCCTGCTCGAGCGCACCATCCGTGAGCTCGGCGAGCCGCCGATCGCGGTGATCGAGGGCGATCAGGAGACCCTGCTCGATGCCGAGCGGATCCGGGCCACCGGCTGTCCCGTTGTGCAGATCAATACGGGCGCGGGCTGCCACCTCGACGCCGAGATGATGCGCCGGGCACTCGACACCCTGGAGCCTGCGGACGGCACGCTGCTGTTCATCGAGAATGTCGGAAACCTGGTGTGCCCCGCGCTGTTCGATCTGGGCGAGCGGAGCAAGGTTGTGGTGATCTCGGTGACCGAGGGCACCGACAAACCACTCAAATATCCACACATGTTCGCAGCCGCCGGGCTCGTCATCGTAAACAAGATTGATTTACTTCCGTATGTGGACTTCGACCTGGAGAAATGCCGAGAATACGCGCGTTCGGTGCATCCGGGCGTAGAAATTCTGCCGATGTCGGTGACCACAGGAGAAGGCGTTCCGGCCTGGTATGCGTGGCTCGCGAAGGAGTGCGGGCTGATTGCTTCCGACCGGCCTTGATCACGCTGGGGGCCGAGCCTAGACTCATGTGATCGGGGTCACGTTCAGGTGATGATCTTCACATAGGGAGAGACCATCACCAGCGTGTCCGTGCTCCAGAAGGGTGGCTTCCGTGCCAACTCAGGAAGCAGTCAAAGCCGAAGAAACGCTGATCCATGTCTTGTGGATCAATGCCGGCCTCAGTTGTGACGGTGACTCTGTGGCGCTGACTGCCGCCACTCAGCCGAGCATCGAAGAAATTGCACTCGGGGCGCTTCCGGGTCTGCCGAAAATTGCGGTGCACTGGCCGCTCATCGATTTCGAATGCGGCCCGACCGGCGGCGCCGACGACTTTCTCGAATGGTTCTTCAAAGCCGATCGCGGCGAATTGGAACCCTTCGTCCTGGTGGTCGAGGGCTCGATCCCCAATGAGCAATTGCACGAAGAGGGTTACTGGTGCGGATTCGGAAACGATCCGGCCACCGGGCAGCCCATGACAACCAGTGAATGGCTGGACCGGCTCGCGCCCAAGGCGACCGCCATCGTCGCGGTCGGGACCTGCGCGACCTACGGCGGCATTCACGCCATGGCCGGTAACCCGACGGGCGCCATGGGTGTCCCGGACTACCTGGGCTGGGACTGGAAGAGCAAGGCCGGCATTCCGATCGTCTGCGTGCCCGGCTGCCCGATCCAGCCCGACAACCTCTCCGAGACCCTGACCTATCTGCTGTACATGGCGACCGGTCAGGCCCCGATGATCCCGCTGGACGAGGCGCTGCGGCCGAAGTGGCTGTTCGGCGCCACCGTGCACGAAGGTTGTGACCGGGCGGGCTATTACGAGCAGGGCGAATTCGCCACCGAGTACGGTTCGCCCAAATGCATTGTCAAACTGGGCTGTTGGGGTCCGGTCGTCAAATGCAATGTGCCCAAACGCGGTTGGATCAACGGCGTCGGCGGCTGCCCGAATGTCGGCGGTATCTGCATCGGCTGCACGATGCCCGGATTCCCCGACAAATTCATGCCTTTCATGGACGAGCCGCCCGGCGGCAAACTGTCGTCCACGGCATCCGGGCTCTACGGATCGGTGATCCGCAATTTGCGGCACATCACGGGTCGCACGGTCGACAAAGAGCCGCGCTGGCGGCACAAGGGCGAAAAGCTGGAAACCGGCGCGTCGCGCACCTGGTAGGAGAAGCTCGATGACACAGATCATCCCGGAGCCGTCGCACCGAAAGATCGATCCCGACAGTCTCGTCGAAATGGCGTGGGATCCGATCACCAGAATCGTCGGCAGTTTGGGCATTTACACGAAAATCGATTTCGAGAATCGTGAGGTGGTCGAGTGTCACAGCACCTCCTCCATCTTCCGCGGTTATTCGATCTTCATGCGCGGCAAGGATCCTCGCGACGCGCACTTCATCACCAGCCGCATCTGCGGTATCTGCGGTGACAATCACGCGACGTGCTCGTGCTATTGCCAGAACATGGCATACGGTGTGAAGCCGCCGCATCTGGGCGAATGGATCGTCAATCTCGGCGAGGCCGCCGAGTACATGTTCGACCACAATATCTTCCAGGAGAACCTGGTCGGCGTGGACTTCTGCGAACGGATGGTCGCCGAGACCAATCCCAGCGTGCTGGCCAAGGCCGAGAACACCGACGCACCGCATGCGGGCGAGCACGGCTACCGCAAGATCGCCGACATCATGCGGGCCCTCAACCCGTTCACCGGTGAGTTCTACCGGGAGGCATTGCAGGTCAGCCGGTACACCCGCGAGATGTTCTGCCTGATGGAAGGCAGGCATGTGCATCCCTCGACGCTGTACCCCGGCGGGGTGGGCACGGTCGCGACCATCCAGTTGATGACCGACTACATGTCCCGGCTCATGCGCTACGTCGAGTTCATGAAGAAGGTCGTGCCCATGCACGACGATCTGTTCGACTTCTTCTACGAGGCCCTGCCCGGCTACGACCAGGTGGGCCTGCGCCGTACTCTGCTCGGCTGCTGGGGCTCGTTCCAGGATCCCGAGGTGTGCAATTTCGCCTACAAGGATATGGAGGCCTGGGGCAACAAGATGTTCGTGACTCCGGGCGTCGTGGTGGACGGCAAGCTGGTCACCACCTCCCTGGTCGATATCAACCTCGGCATCCGAATCCTGTTGGGCAGTTCGTATTACGACGACTGGACCGATCAGGAGATGTTCGTGAAGACCGATCCGCTGGGCAATCCGGTGGACCGGCGGCACCCCTGGAACCAGCACACGAATCCGAAACCGCAGAAGCGGGATATGGACGACAAGTACAGCTGGGTCATGTCACCGCGCTGGTACGACGGCCAGGACCATCTCGCGCTCGATACCGGCGGCGGGCCACTGGCCCGGCTGTGGTCGACGGCGCTGGCCGGTCTGGTCGATATCGGCTACGTGAAGTCCACGGGCCACAGCGTGCAGATCAATCTGCCCAAGACCGCGCTCAAGGGCCCGGTCAGCTTCGAATGGCAGATCCCGGTATTCGGCAGTAATACCTTGGAGCGCAATCGAGCTCGCACCTACTTCCAGGCCTATGCCGCGGCGTGCGCACTGCACTTCGCCGAGCAGGCGCTGGTGGAGATCCGGGCCGGCCGCACCAAGACCTGGGAGAAGTTCGAGGTGCCGGACGAGGCCATCGGCTGCGGTTTCACCGAGGCGGTGCGCGGGGTGCTCTCGCACCACATGGTGATCCGGGACGGCAAGATCGCGAACTACCACCCGTACCCGCCGACGCCGTGGAATGCCAACCCGCGCGACAGCTTCGGCACGCCGGGACCGTACGAGGATGCGGTGCAGGGTCAGCCGATCTTCGAGGAGAACGATCGCGAGCACTTCAAGGGCATCGACATCATGCGCACCGTGCGCAGCTTCGATCCCTGTCTGCCCTGCGGTGTGCACATGTATCTCGGCGAGGGCAAAACCTTGGAGAAACTGCACTCCCCGACACAGACACTCACCGCGGAGTGAACAGCACCGGGCGACAGGAGAGATGAAGTGGACGATCGCCCGGGGGATCGAGACGACGGCGCTGTCGACGAGAGCTATTGGCGCACAGCCGGTGAGCGGATAGAGACGCTGCTGGATGCCAGTTCGGCCGGCGGCGCGGTGGCCAGGGAGCGCGCCGAGCAGCTGGTGCGCGAGGTCGCCGATCTGTACGGCGCCGCGCTGGCGCGGGTGCTGCAGCTGGTCGACGCGCACACCGTCGACCGGCTGGCCGGTGACGATCTGGTGGCCAGTCTGCTCCTGGTACACGGAATGCATCCGCATGACGTGCATCGCCGGGTGCAGACGGCCCTGGACAGTGTGCGGCCCTATCTCGGATCGCACGGCGGTGACGTGACTCTGCTCGGTGTCGCGGAAGGTGTGGTGCGGCTGGAACTTTCGGGTAGCTGCCGCACCTGCCCGTCCTCCTCGGTGACACTGGAACTGGCGGTGGAAGATGCTGTCCGCGCCGCAGCGCCGGAGATCGAATCCATCGAAGTGGCTGCGGCACAGCAGGAATCGTCGAGCGGACTGATCGCGGCCGATTCGCTGTTCTCCCGCGTACACGCCGACGGCCACGCCTCGGGCAGCTGGGTCGCCGCACCGGAACTGGCACAGTTGCAGCCGGGTGAGGTGGGCGGTTTCGCGCTGGCCGGTATGACCATCCTGGCCTGCCGTGTCGGTGAGGACCTGTTCGCCTACCGCGATCACTGCCCGTCCTGCGATAAATCGCTAGCGGGCGCGGCACTGCATCGCCGGGTCGGATATCCGGTCGGTGACGCCGTCCTGCGATGTCCCTCGTGCCGTGCGCATTTCGATGCCGTGCACGCCGGCGCGCGAGTCGACGGCGACGGCCACCTCGAACCCCTGCCGGTGCTGGTGCGCGCGGGTGAGTTGTCGGTGGCCGTCCCGGTGGGGGTCGGCGGATGACGACTCCGTTCCGTGTGCTGCAGCGCATCACCGCCAATCGCAAGCCCGTCGTCCCGGCCGGTGAGCGGTGCGAAATGTGCGCGGAGACGATCGCTGACGAGCATCGGCATGTCGTGAATGTCGAAGGCAGACAGCTCATGTGCGTGTGTCGCGCGTGCTATCTGCTATTCATCGACGGGAATGCCACCCTGCGCTATCGGGCCGTCCCGGACCGCTATCTGTCCTTTCCGGATTTCACGATCAGCCAGGGGGAGTGGGACGCCCTCGACATTCCGGTCGGCCTCGCCTTCTTCTTCCACAATTCCGCGCTGGATCGGACCGTCGCGTTCTATCCGGGTCCGGCCGGTGCGACGGAATCCGAACTGCCCCTGGCGGAATGGGGTGCGGTCCGCGAGCGTCATCCGGAGCTCGACGTGCTGGCCGCCGATGTCGAAGCGCTGCTGATCCGGGTACCCGAGCGCGGCACCGCCGAGGCCACCTGCCTGCTGCTGCCCATAGACGCCTGTTACGAATTCGTCGGCCGGATGCGCACGCTGTGGCGTGGTTTCGACGGCGGGCAGGACGTGCACCGCTATCTGGACGACTTCTTCGCCACGGTGTCCGCCCGCGCGCGGCCCGGCGGTGTGCGATGAGCCCCGTCTACTCCACCACCTTCTCGGTCATGGGGATCGAACCGGAACCGTATGCGGTGGCGCCGATCCTGTCCGCCCGCGTCGGTATCGCCGCGCTCGGCGAGGACCCGGTCCACGCCATCGCCCTGCGGGCCCAGGTGCGGATCGAACCGTACCGCCGCTCCTACACCGATGAGGAGAGCAGCGGCCTGGTCGATCTGTTCGGGCCGCGCGAACGCTGGCGTGATACCCAGCGGTCCTTCCTCTGGATGCATTGCGCCACCATGATTCCCGGCTTCAACGGCGGGACCGAGGTGGATCTGCCGATGCCGGTCACCTATGACTTCGAGGTCACCGGATCCAAGTATCTGCATGCGCTGCGTGAGGGCACGGTGCCCTTGATCTTCCTGTTCAGCGGGACCGTATTCTTCAAGGGCACCACCGGTTTCGCGATTCAGCAGATCCCCTGGGATCGCGAGGACAAGTTCGACATGCCGGTCTCGGTCTGGCACGACCTGGTCGCGGCGCATTTCCCCAATGACGGATACGTCCGCTTGACCTCGGAAACCCTCGCCGCCCTGGCCGCCTACAAATCCAGTCACGGTCTGCTCGGATTCGATGACGCGGTGACCAAGCTGCTGGCCCACGCGGCCGAGGCGGCGTCATGAACGCTCCCGGTTCCGCCGCCGTCCGTGCCGTCGCCGACGCGGTCCTGTACGAGGGCTATCTGCTCTACCCCTACCGTTCGACATCGGGAAAGAACCAGTCCCGCTGGCAATTCGGGGTACTCGGCCCCGAAGGCGCGGCGCGGTCCGGGTTCGGCGAGGACGCGGAGATCTCCGCGCAATGCCTCATCGAGGCGGGCGAGGGAGCCTCGATCCAGCTCGCGGTGCGCTTCCTGCACTTGCAGCGCCGAGAGGCGCAGGACCGGGACGGGACACCGACTGCGGAACTGGTCGTCGGCGCGCAGTCCTGGATCACCTGGGACGAAGCCGTCGAAGGTGAGATCGCTTTCGGGCCGATGCCGCCCGATGACATGACATTGCCGTTGTCGGTGCCGGGCGGGACCGAGGTCGAGCAGATCTGCGATGCCGGGGGAGACCCGGCCGGGCGGCTGGTGCGAACGCGTTTTTCCTTGGCGGGGGAGCTTACCCTGGCCGCCGAAAAGGACGGTCCCTACCTGCGATTCACCGTGCGGGTGCGCAATGCCGGTGCGCCTGCGGCCGATAGCCGCGATGCCATCGCCCGCTCATTCATCGGCGCACACGTCATCGCCGAACTCGAAGGCGGACAGTTCATTTCACTGCTCGAACCGGAGCAGGACGCGGCAGCTGCCGCGGAGCGCTGTGTGCATCACCGATGTTTCCCGGTCCTCGCGGGACCGGAGGGTGATCGCAGCACACTGCTGATCTCCCCGATCATCCTCTACGACTACCCGCGGATCGCCGAACAGAGCGAGGGAGCGCTGTTCGACTCCACCGAGATCGACGAGATCCTGACCCTGCGCGTCATGACCATGACCGACGAGGAGAAGGCGCAGGCGCGCGCCACCGATCCCCGTGCGGCACAGATCATCGACCGCTGTGACGCCATGACACCGGAGTCCATGCAGCAGCTGCACGGTGTGCTGCGCGATCCGCATCTCGGCGAGCCCCGCCTGGTGCCGGAGATCCCCGAGGGCGTCGACTGGTGGGATCCGCTCGCCGACACCGCCGTCGCACCAGAGTCGGATGCGGTGTCGGTCAATGGCATTCGCGTCAGCAAGGGCAGCCGCGTGCGCCTGCACCCGTCCCGTCGCGCCGATGCCCAGGACCTGTTCTTCGACGGACAGATCGCCCGGGTCACCACGGTGCACGAGGATGTCGACGGCCAAGCCCACGTCGGCGTGGTCATAGAGGACGACCCCGCCGCCGACCTGCACGAATGGTACGGCCGCTACCTCTATTTCGCACCCGACGAAATCGAACCTGTCAGCAGCCCGGAAAAGTGAAGGGAAGTATCCGCCATGGAAGTAATGGGAGTGATCGCGACCGTTGTGATCGGTGTGGTCGTGGTGGCAGGCCTGTACCTCGGTGTCCGATCGATACCGGATGTACGGCGCTACCTGAAGATTCGCCACATGTGAGATGACGGCCCGGGTGCTGGTCGCCGGTATCGGCAATATCTTTCTCGGCGACGACGGCTTCGGCCCGGAGGTGGTGCGGCGACTGCCGCGGCATCCGGATACCGCTGTGCGCGTGGTCGATTACGGGATTCGCGGTATGCACCTGGCCTACGACCTGCTGGACCCGTGGGCCGCGCTGGTACTGATCGATGCGATACCGAATCACGGCGTGCCGGGCGAGATCAGGATCTTCGCGCCGGAGCCGAATGCCTCCGGCGCCGCGCAGCTCGATGCCCACGCCATGAATCCGGAGGCCGTCTTCGCGAGTGTGCGCGCGCTCGGCGGACAGCTGCCGCGCACCGTTGTGGTCGGCTGCCAGATCGAATCCGTGGACGAGCGCATGGGCCTGTCCGAACCGGTCGAGGCCGCCCTCGACGCCGCCGTCGCCGCGGTGGATCGGGTGCTCGCGGAGCTGCTGACCACCGCAGGGGAGGAGTGAACCATGTGCCTGGGTATTCCGGGACGCGTCGTGGAGATTCTCGACGGGTACCACAACCAGGTCGCCCTGGTGGATGTCTCCGGTGAGAAGCGGAAGGTGAATATCGGTCTGCTGGAAGATGATCCGGCGCAACCGGGTGATTGGGTGATCATTCACATGGGCTTCGTGGTCGAGAAGACCGACGAGGCGGGTGCGGCATCGGCACTGGCCGGACTGCGCCTGCTCGGGAGTGGTGACGAGCCGTCCGGTGGCTTCCCGTCCGGTGACTTCCCATGAGACGCGCGCGTCGGCGGCTGCTGGTCGCGGGTGTGGTGCAGGGTGTCGGATTCCGGCCCTTCGTCTACAGCACCGCGGCCGAATTGGCGCTGTCGGGCAGCGTCTCCAACGACAGTTCCGGCGTGATCATAGAAGTCGAAGGCGCACCGGCGGATCTCGCGGAATTCGCGCGCCGGATGCGTGAGCGGCCACCACCGCTCGCCGTCGTGGAATCGGTGCGCGAGAGCGATATCCCCGTGCGTGGCGGCACGGGCTTCCACATTGCCGGCACCTCCCGCACCGGCGGCGGGCGCACCCTCGCCTCACCCGATGTCGCGATGTGCGCCGATTGCGCCCGGGAACTCGCCGATCCGGGCAACCGCCGCTACCGGCACCCGTTCATCAACTGCACCAACTGCGGTCCGCGCTTCACGATCATCGCGGATCTGCCCTATGACCGTGACCGGACCTCCATGGCGGACTTCGCCATGTGCGAGTGCTGCGCCCGCGAGTACGCCGACCCTGCGGACCGGCGTTTCCACGCTCAGCCGATCGCCTGCCCCGAGTGCGGGCCGACCTTGACGTTCGATGCCCGGTCCGCCGGAGGGCTGTCACCGGGATCGAAAAGCCCTGTGGAGGAACGCAATACCGGCAGTATCGCGTTCTCGCGAGCCTGGCGAAGTGTCGAGGCGAATGTGCTCGCGCAGGCTGTGCGACACCCCGAAGACGATGTGCTCACGCAGACCCCGCGGAATGCCGGCGAGTTCGCGCTCGCGCAGGCACGAGAACTGTTGCGCGCGAGCGGAATCCTCGCCGTCAAAGGTATCGGCGGATACCACCTGGCCTGCGATGCCGCCGACGAGGCCGCCGTGGCGCAGCTGCGCCGCCGGAAACGCCGCGGCGACAAGCCATTTGCCGTCATGGTCCCGGACCTGGCCACCGCCCGCACGATCGCCGAGGTCGACGAGACGAGTGCCGCCCTGCTGACCGGCCCGCAGCGCCCGATCGTGCTGCTGGCTCGCAAGGCCGGTGCGCTGGCCGACTCGCTCGCGCCGGGCAATCCGGATCTGGGCATCATGATCGCGTACACCCCGCTGCACGTACTGCTCTTCGGCGGCCCCGGTGATCGCCCCGGCCCGCAGGTGCTGGTGATGACCTCGGGCAATCTCGGCGGTGAACCGATCTGCTACGACGATGCCGGCGCCCGCGAGCGCCTGGCCGAGCTGGCCGACGGCTGGCTGTCGCACAACCGCCGCATTCTCGTCCCCTGTGACGATTCGGTGGTCCGCGTGGTGGACGGTATCGAGCTGCCGATCCGGCGCTCGCGCGGATACGCGCCGCTGCCGCTGGCACTTCCGGTCCCGGTGCCGCCCACCCTGGCGATCGGCGGCGACCTCAAGAACACCTGCGCGGTCGCGGACGGCCGCTATGCCTGGCTGAGCCAGCACATCGGCGATATGGACGATCTGGCCACCCTGCGCGCCTTCGAGGAGGCGGAGCGGCATCTGGAGGTGCTCACCGGAGTACGGCCGATTCAGCTGGCCGCCGATGCGCATCCGCTGTATCGGTCTACCGCATGGGCGCGCCAGCACGCGGGCGAGCGGCCCGTGCGCAATGTCCAGCATCACCACGCCCATATCGCCTCTGTCATGGGTGAGCACGGCCTCGGCGAATCGGCGACAGTGGTCGGGCTCGCCTTCGACGGCACGGGTTTCGGCCCGGACGGCGCGGTGTGGGGCGGTGAGGTACTGCTGGCGGGCTACAAGGGATACCGGCGGCTGGCACATCTGAAATACGTTCCGCTGGCCGGTGGTGATGCCAGTGTGCAGCGGCCCTACCGCATGGCGCTCGCTCATCTGCGGGCGGCCGGAATCGAGTGGTCGGACGATATCAGCGCGGTGGCGGCCTGTCCGGCAGACGAAAGACGAGTGCTGGCACATCAATTCGAGACCGGGCTCGGGTGCGTGCCGACCTCGAGCATGGGCCGGCTGTTCGACGCGGTGTCATCGCTCGCCGGTGTGCGGCACATCGCCGACTACGAAGCGCAGGCGGCGATCGAGCTCGAAGGCATCTCGCGCGGTATCGATCCGGCAGCCGGCACCTCCGGGACGGCGTATCGGTTCGGAATCGACCGGGAGGCGGACCCCGTCGTCATCGATCCGGCACCGGTGATCGCCGCAGTCGTCCGCGATGCGACCGGAGGTGTCGCACCCGCGGTGATCGGCGCGCGCTTTCACGATGCCGTCGCCCGGCTGGTCCTGGAACTGGCGAACGCCTTCGCCGGCGAATCGACCACCGTGGCCCTGTCCGGCGGCGTCTTCCAGAACGCCCTACTGCTTTCGCAGTCACGAACTGTGCTGCGGGAAAACGGATTCCATGTCCTGAGTCATCGACGGCTGCCGCCGAACGATGGTGGTCTCGCATTCGGGCAGATTCTTGCCTCGGGCGCGGGCTGAGTGAAAGGAGAGCCGACAATGTGCCTGGCAGTCCCAGGGAAGGTGCTCAGCCTCCAGGAGCGTGACGGCACGCTGATGTCCGTCGTCGACTTCGGGGGCGTGCACAAGGATGTGTGCCTGCAATACATTCCGGACGCCGCCATCGGTGACTACGTGGTGGTGCACGTCGGCTTCGCCATTCAGCGGCTCGACGAGGTGTCCGCACTGCGCACACTGGCCGAATTCGAGCATCTCGGGGTGCTGAAGGAGGAATTCGGCGATGGTTTCGCACTGGCCGCCAAACAGGCCGGTCTCGCAGACCCCACCAGCGCGGGAGCCGAATCCGCACCGCCACAATCTGATACAGAGGTGCCGTCATGAAGTATCTCGACGAGTTCAGCAATCCTGAGCTGGCCAAGAACCTGCTCGACAAGATCCGCGCCGTCACCACCCGGCGCTGGGCGATCATGGAGGTGTGTGGTGGACAGACCCATTCGATCATCCGCCACGGCATCGATCAGCTGCTGCCCGATCAGATCGAAATGATCCACGGACCGGGCTGCCCGGTCTGCGTGACCCCGCTCGAGGTGATCGACAAGGCGCTCGAGATCGCCGCGCAACCAGGGGTGATCTTCTGTTCCTTCGGCGACATGCTGCGGGTGCCGGGCAGTAAGAAGGACCTGTTCCACGTCAAGAGCGAGGGCGGCGACGTCCGGGTGGTTTACTCGCCGCTGGACGCGCTGAATATCGCCAGGGAGAATCCGGACCGCCAAGTGGTGTTTTTCGGCATCGGATTCGAGACCACCGCGCCCGCCAATGCGATGACCGTCTATCAGGCGAAAAGGCTTGGCATCGAGAACTTCTCGCTGCTGGTCTCGCATGTGCTGGTACCACCCGCCATTGCCGCCATCATGGAATCGCCGAGCTGCCGCGTGCAGGGGTTTCTCGCGGCCGGACATGTGTGCAGCGTGATGGGCACCGAGGAGTATCCGCCGCTGGCCGAGAAGTATCGGGTGCCGATGGTGGTCACCGGTTTCGAACCGCTCGACATTCTGGAAGGTATCCGCCGCACCGTCCTCCAACTGGAGGAGGGCAGGCATGAGCTGGAGAACGCGTATCCGCGCGCGGTGACCCTGGAGGGCAATCCCGCCGCGAAGGCGATGCTCACCGATGTCTTCGAAGTCACCGACCGGGCCTGGCGCGGAATCGGCGTCATTCCGCTGAGCGGGTGGCGGCTCTCGGAGCGCTACCGCGATTACGATGCGGAACAACGCTTTTCGGTGGGCGATATGCACACTGCGGAATCCTCGATCTGCCGCTCCGGCGAGGTATTGCAGGGCCTGATCAAACCGCACGAATGCGCCGCGTTCGGCAAGGAGTGCACGCCGCGAAATCCGCTGGGCGCCACCATGGTGTCGTCGGAGGGCGCCTGCGCGGCCTACTACCTGTATCGGCGCCTGGATCTGCCCGCGGAGGTGGCTCATGCCTGACGATATCGGAATGCCGACCGCCGCTCCGGCGATCGATATGGAGAACTGGGTGTGCCCGATGCCGCTGCGGGACTCACCGAATATCGTGATGGGGCACGGCGGCGGGGGCGCCATGTCGGGGGAGTTGATCGAGCATCTGTTCCTGCCCGCCTTCGGCTCGGCTGCCGAGGCGGGGATGGGCGATTCGGCGGTCATCACCCTGGGAGGCGCGCGGCTGGCGTTCTCGACGGACTCGTTTGTGGTGAAGCCGTTGATATTTCCCGGTGGGTCGATCGGTGATCTCGCGGTGAACGGCACGGTCAACGATCTGGCCATGTCGGGCGCGCGGCCGATGGTGCTGTCCACCGCGTTCATTCTCGAAGAGGGAACGGCGCTCGCCGATATCGCGCATATCGCGAAGGCGCTGGGCACCGCGGCCTTGGCGGCCGGGGTCAAGCTTGTCACCGGCGATACCAAGGTGGTCGATTCCGGGCACGGTGACGGCATTTTCATCAATACCGCCGGTATCGGCATTGTCGACGACGGCGTGGATATCCGCCCGCAGCGGGCCACCGCGGGTGATGTGGTGATCGTCAGCGGCGATATCGGTGTCCACGGCGTCGCGGTGATGAGCTGCCGGTCGGGGCTGGAATTCGGGACCACGGTGGTCAGCGATACCGCACCGCTCAATGGCCTGGTCGCGGCCATGCTCGCCACCGGCGCTGACGTGCACGTGCTGCGAGATCCCACCCGAGGCGGGGTGGCCGCGACGCTCAATGAGATCGCCGGGGTCGCGAAGGTCGGTGTCGCCCTGGATGAAAGGAAGCTGCCGGTACCTCCCGAAGTACGCGATGCCTGCGGGCTGCTCGGGCTGGATCCGATGTATGTCGCCAACGAGGGCAAGCTGATCGCCTTTGTCGCACCGGAGGACGCGGATCGGGTCCTGGCCGCCATGCGGGAGCATCCGCTGGGTACCCGGTCCGAAGCCATCGGGGTCTGTGTGAGCGAACATCCGGGCATGGTGGTGGCTCGCACGGCGTTGGGAGGTACCCGGGTGGTTGCCCTGCCCGCCGGCGAACAGCTGCCACGGATCTGCTGAAAGGCGATGGTATGACCGGGCTCTCGGGAACCGAGATATTCGCCCGGTACGCCTACGCCCCCAACCGGCTCGGCTATTGCGGGCCGCCCGAGGCCAACGCCCTGCGCGACGGTGCACCGGAGCAGGTGCGCGCGGCGGCCCGGCGGTTCTCGGGCGCCTGGCCATATCTGCGGGTCATGTCCAGGATGACCGGGATCGCCGACCCACTCGATCCACGCCTCGTCGAATCATATTGGCTCGGTGGCGGTCTGGGCGCACGGCTCGATGCCGAGGAGTTCACCGCCGAACTGCTTTCGCTGATCGGGCCGCTCGCCGGCCAGTACTGGGCGCATCTGACCGCCGACCTGGCGGGGGAGGCGGCCGCCAATCACTGCTTCCACGTATTCGGCGTCTACCCGTGGTCCCGGTTTCTGGGAAAGGGCATGGACGGACATCCGCTCCATGTCCTCGACAGCTGCCGTATCGGCTGGGGAACCGTTGTCGAGCGCTCCGGCGACGATATCTCGATCACCGGTCCCCGGTTGGTCTGGGACGACCACGTACTGCGCCTGTCGGAACCCTCGGAGCAGCACGTCGTAACCGACGGTTTCGGCTCGGAGGCGACGATCGGCGACCAGGTCGCGGTGCACTGGGGCAGGCTCTGCGGCCGCCTCGACTCCGCGCAGGTGCGCGACCTGCAAACGAGTACCGAACATCAGTTGCTGGCCACCAACCGCCGCCTGGCCGGTGGCACCTAGTTCTCTGGGTGCGCGACACCCTGGCCAGTTCCGGCGTGGCTATCATCGCCAGCATGGGATCCCGTGACAATGAGCTCGGTGAGTTCCTTCGGGCCTGCCGCGCGCGGATCGAACCCGCCGAGGCCGGGCTGCCCGGCGGTGGGTCGGGCCGTCGGGTCGCGGGGCTGCGCAGGGAGGAAGTGGCGGTGCTGGCCGGAGTCAGCGCCGATTACTACGCACGGCTGGAACAGGGGCGTGAGAGGAATCCTTCCGCGCAGGTCATCGATGCGATTGGGCGTGCGCTGAAACTCACCGCCGACGCTCGCGGTCATCTGTATCGGCTGGCAGGGTTGAATCCCCGTGTGTTGCCCGAGAGTTCGCGGGACCGGGTGCACCCGTCGCTGCTGCAACTGCTCGATGCGTTCCCCCGCGCCGGCGCGTATGTGCTGGGACCGGCGTTCGACGTGCTGGCGGCCAATTCGATCGCCGAGGCCTTGCTGGCGCCGTTCGGTGCCGAGCGGAATATGCCGCGCATCCTGTTCACACATCCGGAGGCCAGGACCGTTTTCGCCGAGTGGCCCGTGGTGGCCGCCGCCACGGTGCATGCGTTGCGCCTGAATGCCGGGCACTACCCGGCGGATCGGGATATCAGCGGTCTTGTCGCCGAGCTCACCGAGAGGTCCCCGGAGTTTCGTACGCTGTGGGCCGATCAGAAGGTCGGGGGTCTCGATCGGGCGTTCAAGGTCTTCGTCCATCCCGATGCCGGGCGAATCGAACTGACCTATCAGACCTTCGATGTGCGCGATGCGCCCGGCCAGCAGTTACTCGTGGGCACCCCGGAGCCCGGAAGTCGCAGCGAGGAAGCGCTCACCTATCTCGCTGACATGTCTGCTCCGGCCTGAGCTCGTCCTGGCAGTGATACCTCGAGAAACCAGCACACAGGAGTGTCGGACGTCATGCCCTTCGCTGATGAACTCATCAATGACCGCACCGCGCGCGATCTGCTCGGCGCGATCGAAAAGGCCGCGCCCACAGCTGAATTGACCGCTTTGCGAGCCGCGCCTGGCAAGCTTGGCCCCCTCGCGCTGCGACCGTGCGCCGATCTGCTCCGCATGCGCTCCTGGCGGATGTGCCCGGCACGTACGCCGAACTCGCCGGTGTCGTGCGCACCGCCGCCAACGGTTCGGAGCCATTCGGGGGGTGGCTGATCTGGCCGGTCACCAGCGCGATCGCGGCTCGGGCCGTGGAGGAGGACAGCAACACCGCGTTCGATGACGCGATGGCCGATACCGCGCGCCTGGTGCGCCACGCTCTGCGCACCCTGATCAAAGCCAGCCACCCGGCGGCACTGGAGTTGCTCGGATTCGCCCATGCCGCAGTCGAAATCGACGGTCCGCTACTGGACCGGAGGACCGTTGCGCCCGGCGGCAGCATCCGCTTCACCGCCACCATCCGCAATACCGGCACCGAAGCGGCGCGACTGTCCATCGACTACGTCATCCACCACCGCAAGGCGAACGGCGGCCAGACCGGCAAAACCTTCAAACTCGCCACCTGCACCCTCGCCCCCGGTGAAGTGCACACTATCGACCGCGAGCACTCGTTCCGCCCGATCAGCACCCGCCGCTACTATCCCGGCGGCCGCGCAATCGAATTTCGTATCAACGGTATTGCCTCCGACCGCATCACCTTCGACCTCGAAGCGGAACCCGCCTGACCGGACGCGAGACGCTCAGCGCTCGTTGTTCCACATCCGGAACACCGAACAGCGGCGCTTCTCACCGAAGGTCACCGTCCACAGATTCGCGAACGTCCCGAGCTTGCGATAAACACCCGTCCCCTCGATAGCAGCCGTATCCCCATTGACCGCGAGCACCGACCACTCGAATTCCCACCCGCCCTGCTGCCATGCCTCCCGCCCCAACCATCCGTCCACGATGGCCGCACGACCGATCCACGAAGTCTCATAAGGCCATTCGTGATACTCGGCCTCCTCGGTGAACAGCCCGGCGATATCCTCCGGATCGGCCGTCTTCCACGCCCGCACATACCGCTCGACCCACGCATCCACTTGCTTCTCGGTAACGGCGACCACGATTCCCCTTAGCTCTACGGCACTTTCGACCCATCCTCGGCCGATCCATGGACTCGGAGAAGGCTGCGGTGTTCCTGGGTGCCCGGCTCCCAGGACCGCGCTCGGCGGTTGTAGCACCAGCGAGAAGTGTGCACATAGAAATATATGCATCTATTCATGAAATACAGGCGAGTCGCCACCAGAACCAAACGAAACGCTCAGGAGCTGCGCAAGGCTCTCGGCACCGACAGCTATCAGGCTGCGCGCGAATTGCGGCTGGTCTGATCGCGCCGGCCGGGCCCTGCGTCAATAGCACGCTCATCGAACAGCTTTCACCGCTGTTGGTGAGAACGTCACTACAGTGAACCGGACGACATCATCCGATTGTCCAGGCTCTCTAGGAGCCGCCATGACCGATGAACCGACTCCGGATTCGTTCGCGCTCGAGCGGGCTACCCGCTCGACAATGAGTGGCAGCGAACTGAAGGTGGGTGCATGATCGGCACGCCTCGGACCAAGCACATCACCGCCAATCTCGCGATCGAGGTGGACGAGGCTGCGGGTACGGCTGGGTGCCGGAGTTACTTCACGGTCCTGCAGGCGTTGCCTGAATTGACCTTGCAGCCCATCGCTAGTGGCCGCTATCACGACAGCTTCGCTTGGCGTGACGGGCGGTGGCGGTTTGTCGAGCGCCGGGTGGGAAGTAGCGCAGGCCGTCCATCAGGAGGTCCAGTAGGCGGCGGGCCAGGTCGCGCTGGTCGAGTTCGCCTGCGATGAGGGTGATTCCGCCCAGGCTCATCAGGACGTCGGTCGGGTCGATGTCCGATCGGATCGTTTTGTCGGCGGTGCCGGCGGTCAGGAGTTCCGCCAGGGCGCCGGTGAGTAGTGCGCGGGTGTGCATGATGTCGGCTTCCGAGACGAGCAGGGTGCGCAGGGCGTCTGCCATGGCGTTCTTGGTGGCCATGAAGTCGATGAAATGGTCCATCCAGATTCGGAGTGCTTGGGGTGCGGGCACATTCGACAGTAGGTCGAGAGCGGAGTCGCAGAGGCGGGTGACCTCGTTGCGGTAGGTGGCCTCGACCAGGGTCTCGCGGGTGGGGAAGCGGCGGTAGAGCGTGCCGATGCCGACGCCCGCGTCCTTGGCGATCGCTTTGAGTGAGGCCTGAGTGCCCTCGCGGGCGAAGGCCTGCGCGGCCGCTTCGAGGACGCGGTCGTGATTGAGCTGCGCGTCGGCGCGCAGGGGCCGGGATCCTGCGGGGGGCATTTTTCGAAGTCTCCTGACTGTTGATAAACGGAGCCGGGTCCGCTTATGCCGGGTAAGCGGACCCGGCTCCGGTTATCAGTGTAGAGCGTCGTCAGGAAGAAGTAGTGTGATGAGTATCAGTCGGGTCACCACGCCCTTCGGTTCGCAATCAACCGCATCGGAAGTCATTGCGGGCCTGGACCTTACGGGGGCGCGGCCACCTCGGTGCTGCTGGCCACCTCACCTCTCCTCGAAGGGGTGAGCGGTCGCTACTTCGAGGACTGCAATGAGGCCGAACCGCATCAGCCCGGCATTCGCCGCGGTGTGGCCCCTTACGCGCTCGACCGCGGTGATGCCGAACGGCTGTGGCAGGTCTCGCTCGACATGCTTGCCGGACGATAGCGGTCCAGCGGATTCAATCAACGATTGAATTACTGATTGGCACGTGTTTCACTTCTCGGCAGGGTTCAGAAGGTCGTCCCGGATCCGTGGCGGCCGACCACACCGATCGAGGAGACACCATGAGTGGCCGACTGTCCGGTCGTGTCGCGCTGATCAGCGGCGCGGCCTCGGGAATGGGCGCATCACACGCCCGCGCCTTCATCGCCGAGGGCGCCGCCGTCATGATCGGCGATATCACCGATGAGCCGGGTGCGCGGCTGGCCGAGGAACTCGGCGAGCGGGCCGCCTTCATCCATCTGGACGTCACTCGCTCCGAGGACTGGACGGCGGCGGTGGCCGAAACCGTCCGGCGCTTCGGCAAACTCGATGTTCTGGTCAACAACGCCGGGATCTTCGATGGTGGCCCGCTCGGCGAGTACACCGAAAAGCAATGGCAGACAGTCATTGCCGTCAATCTGACCGGGCCGTTTCTCGGCCTCACCGCTGCCCGCGACGCATTGGTCGCGGCGCGCCCCGCCGCCGTCGTGAACATCTCCTCCGCCGCCGGAATCCAGGGCGTCGCCGGTGTGCACGCCTACACCGCATCCAAATTCGGCGTCCGCGGCCTGACCAAGTCGGCGGCCCTGGAACTGGCTCCCCACGGTGTCCGCGTCAACTCGGTCCACCCGGGCGGCATCCTCACCCCGATGCTCGGCGCGACCGGCGAGGTCACCGTCGATCGTGCTTCGAATCCGCTTGCCAGACTGGGAGTTCCCGAAGAGGTGACCCCGCTCGTGGTCTTCCTGGCCAGCGAGGAATCAAGCTACTGCAATGGTGCGGAGTACATCGTCGACGGCGGCATGACCGCCGGTCGCGCCTAACCGCACCAGGGTGCGGCCGACCCGTCGAGGACCGGGAGTGGACCCTTGTTGCACTGGCCCGAACCGGTCTGAAAAGACTTGATCAGGTTCGCCGATCCGGTCGGCGACGGGTCGAACGATCCGGTGCCGCCGGCACCGGCCACCGAATCGGCGGTTTGCGCCGCAGGCGTGAGCGCCAGCGGCGCGGCGGCGGCCATCGCGGCAGGGGCGAGCAGTCCGGCGAATACGCTCGCGGCGGCCACCGCGGTACGGATGGGGGTGATCATCAGTGGAGTCTCCTTGGAATGCAGTGTTGTTCGCCCCCGAAAACTAGACGCTGGACCTTCCACGTTGCGAGACGCTGAAACCAGCGGCACCAGAACCTCCGGCGAGGCAACCACCGTCACCCGCGCGGAATAGGGCGCGGGTGACGGTGGTTGCGGGCGGTATGGAGATCAGTGAATTTCCCGGATACGAATGGGTCGACTCGGCGGATGTGCCGGTGCGGGAGGTGTTTCCGGGTATCCGGGCGCGGCCGCTGTGGACCGGCGTGAATGGCGCCAAGGCGCATGTGCTGGAGATGGATCCCGGTACCCGCTGGCAGGGGATCGACCTGCACGAGCCGGGGCCGGAGGAGGTGTTCGTCGTTTCCGGTGTCTTCAATGATGGGTTCCGCGATTACCCGGCCGGATCCTTCATTCATGCTCCGGCCGGTTCGTCGCATATCCCGCAATCCGCCACCGGCTGTACGTTGTTCGTGTTCTACCCGGAGGGGTGAGTCACGACAGTTCGGTTGCCGCCTCGTCGATGAGGTCGGTCACCGGGCCGGGCTGAGAAGCCAGGGAGGCGTGGCCGGGCGTCCAGTTCGATGACCTTGCGGCGGGTTCATCCGCTTGGCCATGCGACGTTCGTTGTCGGGGTTGATCATTCGATCGGCGGCCGAGACCTGGTACCAGGTCGGCTTCGCCTTCCAGGCGGGCGCGGTGACATGGTCGCCGAAGGTGGTTGCCAGGGGAGCCTTCTGCGTGACGGCCATGACCAGTGCTTCTTCGGTCGAGAGGTCCTGGCAGAAGCTCTCGTGGAATTTGTCCTGCTTGACCCCGATGGATCACAGCTAAGGTTTGCTGTCGCTTTGCGCGCCCCGTCAGCGCGGCGCCCGATGCTCCTGATCCGCCCGGACGAGCGGCGGCTCGGGCGCGATATGCGGAGCCGTCGAGGCCCCGACCCGGCGTTGCTGCGAGTAGCGGCGGCGCTCGGCCTCCGTCATACCGCCCCAGATGCCGAAGCGCTGGTCATGTGCCAGTGCGTAGTCCAGGCACTGCTTACGCACCTCGCAGCCCTCGCATATGCGTTTGCCTGTTCGGCCGGAGCCTCCCACCTCGGGAAAGAATGCGTCCGGATCGGTTTGCGCGCACAGTGCTTGTTCCCGCCAGCTCTGGGGGCCGGGCTCGTCCAGATTGAACAGTGATCGCGCAATAATCGGTTGCTGCTTCATCTCAACGCCTTCGGTCAACGTGTCGTGTGTCGTCAGAGCCTTTGAAATTGGTGCTGCCTCCAGGTCGGTCCCCCCGGAACATCTGCGGCAACTCCGAAAAGCGCTGTTGCCAAGTGCAATGAGCCGCATGATGCGACGAACATACATTGATAGTTACCATTCAGCAATCGCTAGCTTTTCTGGAGCGCGATCAGCGGAGCCGGGGTCCGGGGTGGGCCTGCCGCTCGATACCGCCCTGCGCGGAATCGCCCAGCCGCTGCTGGACCGCATCGATGCCGCCTACCTGGAGATCCGATTCGACAATCCGTAGTCTTGCCGTACTACCTCCACCGTCTGGCGATGCTCATTGCTGTCGACCCGCTTCAACTACCTGGTTCGGCGGCGCGTCCGGCTATTGGCGTTAGAGTGGCCGCAATTGGCCTTACGCGGTATTGAACCAGTGCTCGCATAACACCTCCCTGTGGAAGGTTTGTTCGAGATGGCATTGTTCGGCAGTCGTGTGGAGACGTCGCGAATCGACCAGTTGCTCGAATCGGCGCGCGCGGGAAGCGGTTCCGCTGCTGTGGTCCGGGGTGATTCGGGTACCGGTAAAACCGCACTGCTCGGGTACGCGGCGCGGCAGGCCGACGATTTCAAGGTTATGCGGTGCCGGGGCGGGCACGGCGATCCGGACGTCTCGGGCCTGCACGAATTGGTCGGGCAGGTGGCGGAGTACCCCTCGCCCGAACAGCCTCGCGGCAACCGCCGGTCCGCATGAATGGATCGACCCCGGCCACGCGGTGGCCGGGGTCGTATCGGTTATTCGATTCGGTTATTCGATACCGAGCGTGACTTCGGTCGACTTGATCAGAACCTTGACGGGAGTCCCGTCGGCCAGCCCGAGATCGTCAACGGCATCCCGGGTAATCGACGAGGTGATCTCATCGCCACCATTGAGCCGGATCTTCACGACAGCCATTGCCTCGCCGCGCGTGATCGAGGTGACGGTGCCGTCGAGTTGATTGCGGGTGCTCAGTCGCATGCCGGCGAGTGTAGGCAGCGCGGTGTCCGATCGGTGGGATGCGGAGCGTGCGAAGGGTGTTGCCGGACAGTTGCTTGTTTAGATCTGCGTGACTCTAATGCTCGTCGCGGCCCGGCTCTAGCACACCGCGCGCTGGAACTGGTCGCTGGGTGATGTCGCCATCTGGGACAACCACGCCACCCAGCACTACACCGTCGACGATTACGACGGCGCCGACACCGCCGGCTGACCCTCATCACGCTGGCCGGTGAGATTCCCGTCGGCATCGACGGCGGCCCGAGCACGGTCATCGCCGATAGCGTCGAGTCCTATTCGATCGTCTGCGGGGAGCGGCATAACCCCGCACTCCGCCCGGATGCCCCGCGCGCCTTTGCAGAGCCGAGCGCACCCCAGCGAATAGGCTTTTACGGCTCGCGCAGACAAGTACCGACCGGACTCGGCTGACGATGGGAATCCCCGTGGACTTATGGAGCTATATCCGAGGGCGGGAAGGATTTCTGGCGTTCCTCACGTATCAGCATGCGTCCCTGGCATTTCAGACGGTGCTGGTCGGGACCGTGGTCGCGGTCCTCATTGCCGTGGCGGTCTACCGGCTCCCACTGCTGTCGGCACTGACGCTGACATCGAGCCGGGTCGCGCTGACCATTCCCTCGCTCGCCCTGCTGGCGCTCCTGCTGGTTCCGTTCGGACTGGGTGTGGTTCCGTCGTTTGTCATGCTGGCGTTCTTCGCCGCGCTGCCGGTCATCGGTAATGCGATCGTGGGATTGCGCTCGGTTCCGGCCTCGGTCATCGAATCCGCGCAGGGCATCGGCTTTTCGCGCTGGCGCATTCTGCTGACCGTCGAATTGCCGATTGCCTGGCCGGTGATTCTCACCGGCATTCGGGTCTCCACACAGATGATCGTCGGCGTCGCGGCCATCGTCGCGTATGTCCTCGGACCGGGCCTCGGATCCCTGATTTTCAATGGCCTGTCCCGGCTCGGCGGTGCGAATGCCCTCGAAATGGCGCTCACGGGAACCCTTCTCATCGTCTTCATCGCGCTGGTATTCGACGCGCTCCTCGTCCTGCTCGGCCGCCTCACCATCGCAAAGGGACTGTCATGACCGATGCTGTGACCAGCCGGACCGCTCCGGGCACGCCGGAGCGCAATGTGACCGGTGCGTCCATCAAGCTGGACTCCGTCGTCAAGCGCTACCGGGGCCAGGACAAGCCCGCGGTCGAGAGCCTGGATCTCGAGATCGAGGCCGGGCAGATCGTCGCGTTTGTCGGACCGTCCGGGTGCGGTAAGACAACCACGCTGAAGATGATCAATCGCTTGATCGAGCCGACCGAGGGCCGGATCTTCATCGACGGCCGCGATGTCACCAGGGAGGATCCGGACAAGCTGCGTCAATCGATCGGCTATGTCATCCAATCCGGTGGCCTGTTCCCGCACTGGTCGGTCGCCAAGAACATCGGCGCCATTCCGCGGGTGCTCGGCTGGGACAAGAAGCGGATTGCCGAGCGCACCGAATATCTGCTCGATCTGGTGGGTCTGGACCCCGGCACCTTCGCCGATCGGCTGCCGAAGGATATGTCCGGCGGACAGCAGCAGCGAGTCGGCGTGGCCCGCGCCCTCGCGGCCGATCCGCCGGTCCTGCTCATGGACGAGCCGTTCGGCGCCGTCGATCCGATCACGCGGGTTCGATTGCAGGACAGCCTGATTGCGATCCAGCACGAACTCGGCAAGACCGTCGTGATCGTTACGCACGATTTCGAGGAGGCCACCAAGCTCGGCGATAAGGTCCTCATCCTGTCCGAGGGCGGTCACATCGAGCAGTATGCGGCGCCGGAGGAGATTCTCACCGATCCGGCCACACCGTTCGTGGAGGAGTTTGTCGGATCCGGTGCGAAGCTGGCGTATCTCACCGTGTCCCGGGTGCGAGATGTCGATTGTGATGCCGTGACCACCGCGCGCATCGGCGAGCCGTCCCAGAGCGTGATCGCCCGCGCGAAGGCCGCCGGGCACACCTGGGTCGTGGTCGTCGACTCGGCCGGGCGGCCGCGGTCATGGCCGTCGCTCACCGAGGTCGCGAGCAAACCCGAAGTGTCGGACTACCTCGATCGCCGATTGCCGGTGGTCGCACGGTCTTCGACCCTCAATGACGCACTCGATGCCATGCTCGCCGCCAGCCAGGGCGCCACGCTGGTCACCGACGGTCGTGGCGCGGTGGTCGGCTCGCTCAATATCGGGTCGGTGACGGAGGTCATCCAGACCAAACTCGCCGAAGGGCATGCCGCCGAGGAGGACCTGTCGTACGCGACCTATGTCGACGGCACCGATCCCGCGCCCACCCCGGTGATCGCGGCCGCCGACGAACCGGGAGCCGATGAACTCGGATCGGACGAGCAGTCGTGAACCGCCTGCGCCGCACCCCGATCGACGTGTGGTTCGAGCCGATCATCATTCTTGTCATCGGCATCGGCTACTTCCTCTGGTATCGGTCGACGACCTTCACACCGACGGAGCAGGCCTCGCTCGGATGGGCCAACCTGCAGCACACCATCTTCGAGCACATCAAGCTGACCGTGGTGGCCACGCTGATCGTGGTGGTCATCGCGATTCCGCTGGGCATAGCGCTGACTCGGCCCGCATTGACGAGGCTCGAACCCATTGCCGTCAATGTCGCCAATATCGGCCAGGCGGCGCCCGCGGTCGGGCTGCTCGTCCTGTTCACCTTCTGGCTCGGCACCGGATTCCGCACGGCGGTCATCGGTTTGGTCATCTACGCGATCCTGCCGATTCTGCAGAACACCATTGTCGGGCTGCGGCAGGTGGATCAGCGCACGATCGAGGCGTCGCGCGGTATCGGCTTCTCGGCCGCCCGGACGCTGTTCCAGGTCGAATTGCCGCTGGCGGTGCCGGTGATCCTGAACGGTGTGCGCACCGCCCTGGTGATTCTGGTCGGCACCGCGACGCTGAGCACCTTCATCGGCGCGACGAGTCTGGGCACGCTGATCACCACGGGCGTCACGCTGTTCCTGCCCAGGCTGCTCGTCTCCGGCGCGATCCTGGTCGGGCTGCTGGCCCTGATCATCGACTGGCTCGGCAGAATCGTCGAATTGGCCGCGACCCCACGGGGTATCGCATGAGGTCGCCACGAGCCCGGCTGCTCACCGTGGTGTCGGTGCTCGCCGTGACGATGCTCGCGGGGTGCGGTCTGGTGAGCTCCTCGGGAACGTTCCACCATGCGCGGCTGCCGGGCGGTGCCCAGCCGCTGGACGGTGCGAAGCTGGTCGTCACCTCGAAGAGCTTCACCGAGGGCGTACTGCTGGGCAAGATCACCGCCACCTACCTGTCCGCGGCGGGCGCGGACGTGAAGGATCTGACCGGTGCGCCCGGTTCGGCATCGTCGCGGCAGGCTCAGCTCAATGGCGACGCCGATATTCTCTGGGAGTACACCGGCACCGGGTGGGTCAATTACCACAATGAGACCGAGACGATCGCGGACCCGAAGGAACTCTGGCAGCGGGTCCACGATATCGAGAAGAAGGACCACGATCTGGAGTGGCTGCCGCCCTCCAATTTCAATGACACGTACGCCTTCGCGGCCTCGACACCGACCGCCACCCGCTTGAGGGTGAAGTCGCTCTCCGATGTGGCGGCGCTTCCGGTTCCGGAGCGGACCTTCTGCGTCGATGACGAATTCTTCAGTCGCTCGGACGGTTTCATTCCGATGCTGAAGAAGTACGGGATCCCCTACAACGATCCGAACGGCGTTCCGGCCGGCAATGTCACGCGCATGGACGCCGGGGTCATCTACCCGGCGACGGCCAAGAGCGCCCCGTGCAATTTCGGGATGGTCTACACCACCGACGGCCGGGTCAAGAATCTGGATTTGACCGTCCTCGGCGATGACAAGAAGTTCTTCCTGCCCTACAGCGGTACGGCGGTGGTGCGCGGAGCCGTCATCGACCGCTACCCGCAGCTGCGAACGCTGCTCGGCACGATCTCCGAGCGCCTCACCGATCAGCTCATGCAGGAACTCAACGGTCGTGTCGATATCGACGGGCAGGACCCCTCCGACGTCGCCTACGACTGGCTGAAGAGCGAAAAGCTGGTCGAGTAAACAGGATTCGCGGCGGCCCGCGCGGCTACGCGCGGGTCATCGCGACCAGCCACGCCTGCAGCGTGGGCGGGTCCATGAGGATGTCGATGACGGTCTCGGTGATCGAGTCGATGTGCCAGCCTTTGACGAAGGCGGTTTCGATCGAGCCATTGTCTCTCCGGTGGCCGACACGATTACGCGGATTCGGAGCGTGTCCACAGCCGCCGATGAGCGTGAACCGCCGCTGGTGGGGTAAGAACGCCACATGCTGCGGTTCTTCTTGATCGGTTTCCTGGCGACGGCCACCATTGCGGTCGGAGTGGCCGCCTCCATCGGCTCGTGGGCGTGGTGGGTGCTGGTGGCCATATTGGCGGCGCTACTCGCGGTCGGGGTGTACGACGTCGTTCAGAAGCGGCACTCGATACTTCGGAACTATCCGGTGCTGGGGCATATGCGGTTTCTGCTGGAGAGCCTGCGGCCGGAACTGCAGCAGTACTTCATCGAACGCAACTTCGATGGTCGGCCCTACGATCGTGATACCCGCACCATGATCTATGAGCGAGCCAAGGGGATTCACGGTGAGTTGTCCTTCGGCACCGAACGGGATATCGAGGAGGTCGGCTACGAGTATCTGGTGCACTCGATCGCACCGGTTCCGGAGCCCGCCGAGTCGCCGCGGGTGCTGATCGGCGGCCCCGATTGCACGCGGCCGTATTCCATATCGCTGCTGAATGTTTCGGCCATGAGCTTCGGCGCGCTGTCGGCCAATGCACTGCGGGCCTTGAATCGGGGTGCGGCGCTGGGCGGTTTCGCGCACGATACCGGGGAGGGCGGATTGACGCCCTATCATCTCGAAGGCGGCGGAGATCTGGTGTGGGAGATCGGATCCGGCTATTTCGGCACCCGCACCAGTGCGGGGCGTTTCGATCCGGTGCGCTTCCGCGAGCAGGTCGCGCACGAGCAGATCAAGGCGGTGTCGATCAAACTCAGCCAGGGCGCGAAGCCCGGGATCGGCGGTGTGCTTCCCGCGGCGAAGGTCACCGCGGAGATCGCGGAGTTCAGAGGCGTTCCGGTACATGAGAAATGCATCAGCCCGTCCGCGCATTCCGCCTTCTCGACACCGCGTGAGCTCATTCGGTTCGTCGCGCAGCTGCGAGAACTCTCGGACGGCAAGCCGATCGGTTTCAAGCTGTGTGTCGGCTCCCGGATCGAGGTGCTGGCCATCTGCAAGGCCATGATCGCCGAGGGCACCGCGCCCGACTTCATTATTGTCGACGGGGCCGAAGGCGGCACTGCCGCAGCGCCTTTGGAATACGAGGATCACGTCGGGCTACCGCTCACCGATGGGCTGATGATCGTGCACAATGCGCTCGTCGGGGCCGGGCTGCGCGATAAGATCAAAATCGGTGCGAGCGGTAAGGTGGCCGTCGGCAACGACATTGTCAAACGCCTCATCCAGGGCGCGGATTTCACCAGCGCGGCCCGCGCCATGATGATGGCGATCGGTTGCATCCAGGCTCAGCGCTGCCACACCAATGAGTGCCCGGTCGGCGTCGCCACCCAGGATCCCCGGCGCGCCCGTGCCCTCGATGTGCCGGACAAGAGCGAGCGCGTATTCAAGTACCACCAGGCCACCGTCGCCCAGGCCGTACAGATCATCGCCTCCATGGGAGTGTCCGACCTCCACGAGCTCACCCCGCAACTGCTCCGGAAGAAGGTGTCTCCCACCGAACAACGCTCATTCGCCGAACTCTACGAATGGCTTGCTCCGGAGCAGTTGGTGAAGGAGCCGCCGGCCACTTGGGCCGGTGACTGGGCGGCGGCCGACGCGGATTCCTTCCGCCCGCGAGCTGTGGTGGTCTGAGCACGCCCGCGAGCTGTGGTGGTCTGCCAGGTGCCAGGCCGCCAGTTCGAAGGCGGTCACGATGTTCTCGGTCGGTCCGGGTCTGGACCGGGTTGTACGAGGCGGAAGGTGGAGTCTGCTCGGCCCATGGGGCGACGCTGGTAGTGGCCTTCGATCTGGTGGTTGGCGATGGTGCCGGAGAGGACGAGGGAATCGCCGGGGTTCCAGTGGTACCGGAGTGCGGTGGGGGAGTTCGAGAGGTGCCGGCGGATGAGGAGGGTGTGGTCTCGCAGATCCAGGGCCCATGTGGTGGTTGCGCCGGAGGGGGTTTGGGTGATGAAGCTCTGGGAGTCCGGGCGGTCGGTGATTGCTACGTTTGCCCAGGGGTTCGGGTCCTGTGCGGTCATTGCCGCCGGGGTGCCGTCGATGGTGAACGACATCGCCTGCCATTCGCCGTCGAGGGGTGAGCGTGGTGAATGGATATCGATGACGGCGATGACGGCGAGGGTTGCCATCAGAACTGCACCAATCTCCCAGAGTATCTCCGCTGTCGGTCGCATCCATGGCTACCCCGCGCCCGCGCATCAGCACGCTTCCGACCTGCGCGAGAGCGGCCCTGAACGGCTGGAATAGTCCGTTCAGGGCCACGAAATTGCCGTACACGAATACGACCAGCACGGAACCGCCGATCGTGAACAGCAACCGGAATCCGATTCTGCTCAGTGGTGTCCAGTCGCCTTGTGCTGGAACACGGCTTCGCTCAACAGAATTCGAGTCCAGCGTCGAAGAGGGCATGGTCAGGACGTTAGCATCGCGCAATACGGTGCGAATATCGCTCGCATTGCTCATTCGGCGTCATCCCTGCGGCGTATTGCCGGTCGGAATCAGTGCGCCCTGTGTGCTGACGGACAAGCCCGGCGTCAGTTGACTTCGGCGCCGACCGTTGTCGCCAGGAATGGCCAGGAGCGCTTCAATTCGTCTTCCCAATAGCCCCAGGAGTGGGTGCCGACCGGCTGATCATCCACTGTCACCGGGATATTCAGCTCGTGCAGCCGGTTGGTCAGGTTCACTGTGCAGTAGTGGATGGCTGCTTCGATCGGCCCGCCGAAGGCGATCTGCACCGGAAGCGGAATGCGGCCGTCCTGAACTCGGGGGTCGGCCGGGCTGTCGTGCGGGGCCGCCGGGATGCCGCTACCCGCACTCAGATAGATGGCGGTCCCGCGCAACCGATCGGCATTCACCAGTGGGTCGTTGGCGCGCCACAGCGGCCCATCGGCGGGGCCCCACATGTTCTCGACGCTCTGCCCGCCACCCCAGTTCTCCACCGTGAGCCGGACGAATTCGTGCCCGACGGGATCGGAGGTCTGCGCGCAGCCGCTGTAGGACGCCACACTGTTCCAGAATCCGGGTTTGGCGATGGCCAGGTTCAGCACCGAGGTGCCGCTCATGGAAACGCCTACCAGCGTGCGATTCCCATTGGCGCCCAGGAACCCTTCGATCGCGGGCGGCAACTCCTCGTTGAGGAAGGTCTGCCACCTGTTGTGGCCCAGGACGGCGTCGTCGCGTATCCAGTCGGTGTAGTAGGAATCGCTGCCACCGTACGGCGTCACGACATTGACGTCTTTGCCGCGCAGGAAACTCACGACATCGGTTTGCGCATCCCAGCCACTCTGATTCGGGCCACCGCCGGAGCCGTTGAGCAGATACATGGTCGGGTGCGCCGCCGCCCGGTCCGCGGCGCGAATGACCTGTATCCGGATCGGCCTGTCCATGGCGGGCGAATAGACCATGACATTCTGCTGCCGGTCGTTCACGTCCTCGACCGAGACGACTCGAGCCGCCCCGGGCTCCGCGGTCGCGGGGCTCACGGTGCCGGCCAGGCTCGCCGCGGCCAGCGTGCCGCCGAGCACCCAGCGTAGTGCTGCCGTACGTGTCAATCGCCGTGTTCTCAAGCGGATCCTCCCGTTGTCGCCAATGTCGGAGCGGCGCTGCAGCATGCCTGGATAACCGCCAGCGTCCTGGACGGCACACAAGGAGGTTCGTGCTGCCACCGTCTCCGGTTTGGTGCAATCGGCGAGGGGTGTGGTGACCGGCTACAGGTCGGAATCGGCCGCGCGTTTGACCGCGCGGATCGTCTTTGTCCGAATGGGGACGTCGAACTCGCCGTCCGCGGTCTCCGGCCTGCTGTGCAGATAGGCGCGGATCCGATCGAGCAGTGCGGCGCGCTGCGCACCGGGAATGACGACCGTATGCGAATACGTACCTATGGTGGCAGTCAGGGATTCGGCGGTCCGCCGGTGCGCATGCGCGAAGTCGGATTGCTCGAAATCCGTGAACAGCGCATGCGCGGGCAGCGCGCTGTTCTTGTCCGGCGGCGGGAGCGAGGCGCCGGAGCGGGAGACCTGCTTCAGCCCCGCGACCCACTCGACCCGGTCGTCCTCGATATTCCAGAATGCGGCGAGCACACCGTCCGCGCGCAGCACGCGCGCGATCTCCGGAAAGGCACGCGGCAGATCGAACCAGTGCAGCGCCTGTCCGGCGACCACCGCGTCGACGGAGCCATCCGGCAGCGGAATCGCTTCTGCCGCACCGTCAATCGCCTTCACGCCGGGGAAACGCCGCACCAGTTCGGCGCGCATCCCATCGTCGGGTTCGACGGCGATCACCTGGGCCCCGGCCGCGATCAGCCCCTGCGTGAGCTTGCCGGTACCGGCACCCAGATCGAGTACCACCGGCGACTCTTTCCCGCCGAGCGGCGCCAGCGCCCACCGAATGCCGGCGGCGGGATAGTCCGGTCGATGCTCCGCGTACGCGGCGGCCTCGGCGCCGAACGAGGTCGCCCGCCGCACATGAATTTCGTCCTGCTCCGCTGTCCGATCCTTCGAATCCCCGATGTTCCACACGGCCACGACGCTACCGGGTCCGCGCACGCCACGAAATGTGTTATCCGGGCAAGGAACGCGCGATCAACTGCGTCTTGACCGAAAGATGGTGCGCCACAGCGAGGTCGGCGCATCGCCCGGCGCTTCGGGGTCCGGGCCGGGCCGAGTGGCGCCCCGGCGGACGAAGGCGGGCCGGATGTGTGGGTCCGGGGGATCGAAGGAGCGGTGGAAGGTGGGGGTGAGGCTGGCCGAGAGCGGGGGGTTGATCCAGGTCCAGTCCGTCGGGCAGGAGCGGCCGGCAATGCGCTCGCGGTCGACGTGGTCGAGGAACTGGCGGGCCACGGTGTGGTGATCGACCAGATGCACGCGCGACTGCCGGTAGCTGTGCAGGATCGCTCGGCTCAGTTCCACCAGGGCCTGATCGCGCCAGAGGGTGCGCTCGGTGCTGCGGTCCAGGCCCATCGCGTCGGCGATGGCGGGGAGCATGTCGTAGCGGTCGCTGTCGCCGAGATTGCGGCCGATCTCCGAGGAGACGTACCAGCCGTTGAACGGCGCACACGCGTAGGTGAGGCCGCCGATTTCCAGGTCCATATTCGAAACAGCCGGTACAGCATGCCATTTGAGTCCGAGGTCGGCGAACCAGGTGAACTCCGGATGCCGCATCGGCACTTCGAGGACGAACTCGGGCGGCACATCGAAGCGCTCGATGGTGCCGTCGGGAGTGTGAATCAGCAGGGGCAGCACATCGAATCGCCCACCCGGCGCGCGCCAGCCGTGTTCCCGGGCGAGGTCGGTCAATTCGACATTGGCCGGATCGCCGACGACCCCGTCTCCGACCCGGTATCCCGCGTAGCGGATGAACTGGGAGTTCAGGATTCGGAAGCCGCGCCCCTGCGCATCGGCGGGCGGGCCGACCGTGATCACCGAACGGACCGCGCCGCCATTGGTGGCGCGGCGCAGATGTTCCAGGCACGCGCCGGCCAGCTCGGCGGCCGAGCCCGCATCGCGCGCATCGACGACTTCCAAAGCGCGCCACTGTCTTCGGCCCACGCACCGGTCGTGATTGCGCCACGCCAGCTTCGTACCGATGCCCAGTTCCTCGAGCGTGTGGTGGTACGACCCGGTCCTGCGCAGCTGCCGCAGCGCGATGTCCCCGCGCTGGGCGGGCAGATGCGCCAGTTCGGGCAGCGCGAAGAACCGCGCGCAGTCCGCTTCACGGTCCTCGGCAGCGGCCGCGCGAATGTCGAGCACCTGATGAGCTGGTGAGTTGCGGTAGGGGCACCCGGGATTGACCTCGTCGACAAGCCGGGGGTCCGTAACCGCAGTGGGGATCATCATTGAGTTGTTGCCTCCGTGGGTTGTGCCAGTGGCTGCCCCCGTTGGTGTGGCAGTCCTCTTCACATCCCCCCTTCCCGTGCACAAATATCGCACGATCACGCCCGGTGTTTGCTCGAAATCGCCCACAAGAACAGGAAACTGGTTCGGGAACGCTGATCAACACCGCCAGCCGGTTGCCGGCAACCTCGAATAGATCAACCGCATCCTCGGTTCGGCGCCGATGAGCGCTTCGCGCGTATGTGCGAGTCATCGAACCGGTGGTGGCCAGAAATGCCGGCACTTTCGGTGCGGAGGCGGCTTGTGTTCCGCGCATACGGCAATATGATCCCTATCGTGACGAATTTGCGGATCAGTGAGGCGGCGGCGCTGCTGGGCGTCAGCGACGACACCGTGCGCCGCTGGATCGAGCAGGGACGGCTGGCCGAGGTCCGCCTGGACAGCGGCCGCAAGGGTGTGCGCGGTGCGGATCTCGCCGAAATCCTGCGCAGCTCCTCCGACCCGCACGTTCCGGGCCCCACGGTGGCGGTCTCGGCGCGCAACCGGATGCGCGGCATCGTGACCCGCATCGTCAAGGACACGGTCATGGCGCAGGTCGAGATGCAGGCCGGGCCGTTCCGCCTGGTATCGCTGCTGAGCCGGGAATCGGTCGACGAACTCGGGCTGGAGGTGGGCAGCATCGCTGTCGCCTCGGTCAAATCCACCCATGTTGTGGTCGAGATACCAGAAAGTTGATGAGGATGAAGACAATTCGCGCGCTCGCGCTGACTGCCGCAGCGCTCACCGTGACAGCCGGTCTGGTCGGATGCGGCTCCGATGACAATTCGAGCAAGCCCGCCGCCGACGGCCGGATCTCCGGCACGGTCACGGTCTTCGCGGCCGCGTCGCTGACCGATACCTTCAACCAGCTCGGCCACGATTTCGAGGCGGCGCATCCGGGCGTGAAGGTCGTCTTCAGCTATGGCGGCAGCTCGGCGCTGGCCCAGCAGATCAACCAGGGCGCGCCCGCGGACGTCTTCGCCTCGGCGGCTCCGGCGAATATGAAGCAGGTCGTGGACACCGGTGAGATCACCGCCCCGCAGGCGACCTTCGTCAGCAACCGCTTGGAAATCGCTGTGCCCAAGGGTAATCCGGGCCACATCACCGGACTCGCCGACTTCGGCAAGGCCGGCTCGCGCACCGCGCTGTGCGCCGAGCAGGTGCCGTGTGGCGCCGCGGCCACGCAGGTCTTCCAGATCGCGGGCATCACGCCGCAGCCCGTCACCCGTGAGCAGGACGTGAAAGCGGCGCTCACCAAGGTGACCCTCGATGAGGTGGATGCCGCGCTGGTCTACCGCACCGATGTGCAGGCCGCCGGTGACAAGGTGCAGGGCATCGACTTCCCGGAGTCGGCCAAGGCGATCAATACCTACCCGATCGCGCCGCTGGCCAAGGCGCCCAATGCCGCCGGGGCTGCGGCCTTCGTCGATTTCATCAAGGGCGATCAGGCCAAGAAGGTCTTCGCCGCCGCCGGATTCGACACCCCGTGAGAGTCGTGACCACCGCCGAGGGACGCCGGTGAGCGGAGCCTCGGCACGACGGCGGGCAGTACGGGGACGACGACCGGTCATCCTGGTATTGCCCGCCGTGTGCGCGCTGGCCTTCCTGCTGGTGCCGCTGCTCGGCCTCCTGGTCCGCGCACCCTGGCGGACCCTGCCCGAGCGGCTCTTCAGTGCGGAAGTCGGTCAGGCCCTGCGGCTTTCGCTCATCTGCGCGACCCTGGCGACGGTCATCTGCCTGGTGCTCGGTATTCCGCTGGCCTGGCTGCTGGCTCGGGCGCAATTGCCCGGACGCGGGTTGATTCGCGCGCTGGTCACGGTGCCGCTGGTGCTGCCACCCGTCGTCGGCGGTGTGGCCCTGCTGCTGGTGCTCGGCCGTCGCGGACTGGTCGGGCAGTACACCTATGACTGGTTCGGTGTGGCGCTGCCGTTCACCACGGCCGGTGTGGTGGTGGCGGAGGCATTCGTGGCCATGCCGTTTCTGGTGATCTCCGTGGAAGGCGCACTGCGAGCGGCGGATACGCGCTACGAGGACGCGGCCGCCACCCTCGGCGCTTCCCCCTGGTACACCTTCCGGAGGGTCACACTGCCCTCGGTACTGCCCGGCGTGGTCGCCGGAGCGGTGCTGTGCTGGGCGCGGGCACTGGGCGAATTCGGCGCGACCATCACCTTCGCGGGCAATTTTCCGGGCAAGACGACAACCATGCCGCTGGCGGTATATCTCGCGCTCGAAACCGATCCCGATGCGGCGATCGTGCTCAGCCTGGTGCTGCTCGTCGTCTCGGTGGGCGTCCTGGTCTCGCTGCGGGAGCGCTGGATGCGAGGACCGGTATGACGCTGCACGCCCAATTGCGTTTCGACCGGCCACAATTCCGGCTGGACCTCAGCATCACCTCCGCATCCGGTGAGGTGATCGCACTGCTCGGGCCCAATGGCGCCGGTAAGACCACCGCGCTGCGCACTCTGTCCGGGCTCACCCCGCTCACCGGTGGCGAGATCACGCTGGGTGACGCGGTCTGGGATGCGCCACCGGCGGTGTTCGTTCCCGCCGAACGACGTGAGGTCGGTGTGGTATTCCAGGATTACCTGCTGTTCCAACACCTTTCGGCAGTGGAGAATGTGGCGTTCGGACTGCGCGCCCGCGGTATGCGCCGGGCCGCGGCCCGCGCCCGCGCGAGTACCTGGCTCGACCGCGTCGGCCTGCACGACCACGCGAAGTCGACGCCCCGCTCGCTGTCCGGCGGACAGGCGCAGCGGGTCGCGCTGGCTCGTGCCCTGGCCACCGAACCGCAACTGCTGCTGCTCGATGAACCCCTCGCGGCCCTGGACGCGAGCACCCGAATGCAGGTGCGCGCCGATCTGGCCCGGCATCTGCGGGACTATGCCGGGCATACGGTGCTGGTGACGCACGATCCCCTGGACGCCATGGTGCTGGCCGATCGGCTCATCATTCTCGAGGACGGCGCCATCGTCCAGGAGGGCACGCCGGTCGAGATCGCGCGCCGGCCGCGATCGGACTATGTCGCGAATCTGGTCGGGCTCAACCTGTTTCGCGGCACCGCCGACGGCGCGGTGGTGGCGATCGACAGCGGCGGCACCCTCACCGGCACCGAACCTGCGGCTGGGCGGGTATTTGTGGCCTTCCCGCCCACGGCGGTCGGTCTGCACCTGGAACAGCCCGCCGGCAGTGCGCGCAATGTTTGGCCGGTCACTGTCGTGGGCTTCGAGCAGCACGGCAATACGACCCGCGTGCAACTCGACGGCGCACCCCCGGTCCTGGCCGACATCACCCCGGCCGCGGTAGCCGACCTCCGGCTGCAGCCGGGCCTGCGGTTGTGGGCCGCGGTCAAAGCCACGGAGATCCACACCTACCCGGCCTGAGGACCCGGCGTTCGGATCAGGCCGGAAGGCCTTGCGGCGGAGTGGTTTGCAGATACCAGATCCACCCGGGGAAGCGGGTGTGATCCATGCGGAAGCCCTGGATGTCGACCGCGTATTTCGCGCCGGTGCTCGCCTCGTGCAGGTGCACCCTGGTCGGGCCGTCGGAATACACGGGGTTCGCGGCCGCCCAGGCGTCGCGGAATTCTGTGAAAGTGGCCAGGCCGGAAAGCAATTCGGCGAAGTCGCCGTCCGATCGCAGGCTGCCGGCGGCCCCGCGCAGCCAGCCCACGATATGGGTGAGCATGCCGTTCCAGTCCGCGACAATCTGTTTCGCCAGCGCATTGCTCAGGTACCACCGCAGGAAATTGCCCTCTTCCGCAATTCCCCTGAACGCCTTGGTGAATGCTTCGTTGCACGCCAGCACATTGAGGCGGATATCGAAGTAACAGGCGATCCGCGGCTCGCAGAGCGCGAGGGTACGGCGGATATCGCCGGTGATGGTCTCGCGCAATTCGGCGACGGTGGGGACGGAATCGATGCCGACGCCGGCCAGGTCCAGGCAGTGCCGTCGTTCGGCATCGGTCAGCGTATCGACCCGATCGAGGGATTTGAGCAGGGCGATGAGCACCGCCCGACCGGGGTTGTCGCGGTGGCCGCGTTCGAGATGCGACAGATAACTGGCGCTCACACCGCTGGCGAACGCGAGCGACTCCCGGGAGATTCGCCGGTTTTCACGCAGACGCCGCAGGGTGTCGCCGAGCCGGGGCGGCTGAGGGCAATGAAGCAAAGTCGCCTCCGAGCATAGTGGTGGATAGTGGTGTTCCCCCAGCCCGGCCGCGCTCGGGGAGCGCACCACAACCTGAGCTCAGTATTTCCGGAACAGTGGGACAGGACCTCACCCGTATCGGGTGAAAAACGCGCTGGAATGCTCAGATCAAACCGGTACGCCGGGCACGATCGAGAGCATCGACCCGGGTATTCGCGCCCAGCTTCGTATAGATACCGCGCAAATGGGTCTTCACGGTATTGATCGAAACTCCCAGATCATCGGCAATGTGCTGGGTCGTGCGGCCGGACGGCAGCAGGCGCAGCACGGTCACCTCGGTGGTGGTCAGCGCCGGATGCTCGGTGCGGCGCTGCGCCTTGGGATGCCGGCGGACGAAGTCGGCGAAGACATCGTGGCGGCCCAATTGCCCCGCGAGCGCATCGAGCAGCCGAATCGCCTGGGGCACATCGAGAAATGGCCGCACCAGTTTGTCGCGTGCCGCGATTCGCAGTGCGTTCGCCATCCCCTCGCGCGCCTTCAGCGGCTGCTCGGGATGCGATACCGCATAGAGCAGCCAGGCGAATATCGCATTGGTGGGGTGAATGGTCTCGGACTTCTCGATGAGCGGACGGACCAGGGCGCTGGTGGTCGCCGGACTGTTCGCCGCATTGGCGAGCGCGGCGCGGGCGATCGCGATATCAGGGGTATCGCCGAGTGTCCGCCGCGCGTGCTCGACGAGCAGTCGCGCCGTGCGCGGTTCGTGCACCCGCAGTAGCGCCCACACCACGGGGGGAACGAGGCCGCTGCTCATCGTCGGCACCGCCTGCTTGTCGAGCAGCTCGAGCATGCTGTAGCGCAGGGTATCGGCGGCCGCGGATTTATCCGCCGCGCTCTCGAAGGTGAGCAGCTGGCCCACGACGTGGGCATGCCAGCCCGCCGCCGGAACCGATGAGCCGTCCTGCCTCGAATGCACGGTCAGGGCCGCGCGCACCTGCGCGGGATCGGGCCACTCGCCCTGCAGGTAGGCGGCCAGAGCGGACATGGTGAGCGACAGTGTGGTGTCCGGGTTGCCGGGCACGGCATGTTCGGCGGCAAGGGACAGCGCCCGATCGGCCCGCTCCCGCATGGCGGTGATCTCACCCGCGAGGCCGGCCGCGGTCGCCAGCCGGGTGACCGCCTGCACCGCCAGACGCGCGCGCCCGGAGTGCTCGGCGACCGCGAGCGCCGAATGCAGCAGCTCCGCAGCGCGGGCGATATCGCCTCGGACGAAGGTCGCCATGGCGAGCTGATTGGTTGCGTAGCAATCGATATCGGCATTGCCGGTGCTCTGCATCGGCTCCCGCATCGTGGTGTCGTCCACCGCGGTCCCGGCCATCACCGCCGCGCCGGCGGCGGTGGCAGCGGTCAGCAGCTCGATCCACGATGCCGGGACGAACGACACCCGGGTCGCCTGCCGCGTCCGCGCCACCTCCAGGAGCGGAAGCGCATCGGCCGCATCGCCGTACAGCAGCGCGTTCACCGCGCACAGCAGCCAGATGTACGGGTCGTCCGCGAGGTCCGGCCGCAGACTGTGCAGTGCGGCGAACAAACCGCAGCCGCGGCCCTCCAGCACCAGCTCGAGGGCGGCATCGATGAGGAAGCGCTGCAAATGGGTTTCGCCCGGGCCCGCCAGCAGATGCGGCAGCGCCGCGAGCGGCTGATCGGCATGCCGCAACCAGGTCGCGGTCCGGACATGCAGATCGCGCCGCGTCTCGATACCGAGCCGATGGGCTTCGGTGCGCAGATACGAGCGCAGCATCGGGTGGTAGCTGAACCAGAGTTCGTCCCCGCGCAATGCATGCGTGAGCGGGAAATTGATGCGATCGAGTTCGTACATGCGATGTGCGGCGCCGCCGCCGGTCAGTTCATCGGCGAGCTGCTCGGTGAAGGAATCGGGAATGCTGGTGTAGGTCAAGAACAATCGCAGCTCCGGCGACAAGGTCTCGATGAGTTCGCGCATCAGGAAATCGGAGACGGCCTGGGACGGCCGCGCGAGCGCCGTCAGCGCGGCGACCCGATTCCGGCTGTGGCTCGCGAGATGAATGGCCGAAATGCGTACCAGCGCAGGCCATCCGCGTGTCAGGTTCGCGATGGTGCGCAGTTCGTCGCCGGTGAGCGAGGGGAGGTGCTGACGGCACAGCTGCGCCACCTGCTCGGGTGACATGACCAGCAGTCCGGCGGGCATGCGGGTGAGTTGTCCGGCGAGCTCGAAATTGTGCCAGCGCACCGGGGGATCGAAGCGGCCCGCCACGAGCGCGGTGACGGTGTCCGGCGCATGGGTCAGGAAATACTCGAGGCCGGCCAGTGCGACCGGGTCGGTGAGCAGATGGGCATCGTCGATCACCAGGACAACGGGTGTCGAGCGCGCGCTGACGGCGTCCAGGAGTTGGACCGCCTCCGCGAGCGGTGCGGCATTGCCCGGATGCGGAGCCTCGGGGACGGCCAGTTGTGTGCGCAGTGTGCTCCACAGCAGCTGCGCCTGCGTGCTCGCCCGGCTCACTGACAGCCAGGCCGACTCGGCGCCGCCGACGTGCCGGCGCATCCAATCGGTCAGCAGGATGGTTTTGCCGCTACCGGCCGGTGCGCAAATCATCAGCACACGGGTATTCGGGTCCGAGACGGCGATATCGATCCGGTCGCGCAAGGCGGGTCGATCGATGGGCCGGATGGTCAGGCGCGGACCGGCCGGTGACCTGACCACCCCATGCACGGCAGCCAGCGGCACAGATTGTTGCGGCGTGCGCACCGCGCCTCCTTCACCGTTCAAACTGACTAATCGACACTTCAATTAAGAAGTTACCGCATGGAAACAGTGCCTCGGACCAGGTGCGGGGATTTAGCGTAGCCCGTTCCGGCAAACTCTTGGACAACAGGTCCGGTTGTGAAATCTGCTTGGTTCTCGCTGGTCACGGCCGTTCCCCTGCGTGAACGTGTGAACAAACGAGCAAGACCTGATGGCCGAGTCACGGGTGCGGCCTTCGGAGCAGGCCGACCACAGTGAGCAGCTTCACGGAGATCACCCCTGCCGGGTGATGCGTGACAAAACGCTGGTCGCGGCGATCGAAAACCGATTGCCGCGGTCAGGGCTGCTTGCGGGTCAACAGGGGGATCGTGAGGTCATCGATGACCTCACCCACGAATCCGTCGTCCACCGGCCGATTCTGGATGGCGACTCGATAGAACATCATGGCGGGGAGGATATCTCGGACATTCTCCCAGTCATCGGCGCGAGAGATCTCGCCGCGCGCATGGGCATTGCCGAGGATCGTGGTGAAGGCCTCGTGCCTGCTCTGGTCGACGACCTGATTGACCGCGTGCCGGATGGTCGCGTCGCGGGCCATGGCGGTGGCCATGCCCGCCATCACGCCGTCGCGCAGCGGATTTCGCTCCATGAAGAACCCGGCGAGCGCGAAGAGGTCCTCGCGCAGGGCCCCGGTGTCCGGCGCGGCGACATTCCACTCGAATGCTCTGATGGCGTCGATCATCAACTCGCACTTGGTTTTCCAGCGGCGATAGACCGTAGCCTTACCGGCTCCGATACGTGCCGCGACCGCTTCGATGGTCACCTTGTCGTAGCCGACCTCGGCGAGCAATTCCTGGGCGGCTCTGATGAGATCCAGGTCGCGCTGCGGATCGCGTTTGCGACCCGCGCGCTGCTCGCTCGCATCGGTCATCGGCTGGTTCCCTTCTGTCGCGGTGTCTCGGTGCCCACCCTATTGCGAGACGATACGGCTTCGTTTTATTCCAGTGGGCCGTGTTGACGAAATCCGGCGCACTCCTTCAGAACGACACCCCGAACACCCACGAGAAGATCAACGAGCTACGCGCCGAGGCGGAGCAGGGCGCGGTCCAGGCGCTCGCGGCGCTCTACGGTGACGCGGATCCGGCAATGCGCGCCCCGTACCAGGCCGAGCCGCTCACCGCGATCGCCTTCGGCCAGACCATTCAGATCTGGCGCGAATACGCCTGGCGCGGCGCCGAGCAGTTGCTGCTCGCGCCGACTTCCGAGGCGAAACAGGCGGTCGAGCAGCAGATCGACAACCTGTCCAATCTGCTCGGAGACATCATCCTGCGGCCGTTCGCCCGCACCGACCCCGGACCGCACCGGTCGCACTGCCCGGCTGGCTGAGGGCCTGTCACGGCTGTGCCTATTGTTTGATTCGTGAACGGACGCACGGCTGCGGCGCGGCTGCGGCGCCGATGGACTCTGCGGGCGCGGCTGCTGGTGACCATGCTGGTGATGACCGCTATCGGGTTGATCGTGTTCGGCGTGCTCAGTGTGAGTCTGCTCGGCCGCTCCGAGCTGGCCCGGATCGATGCGCAGATCGATGCGGTGGCCATTGATTTGTCCTCGTCGAACCGGCCGCCGCCACCGCCCGCGGATGTCTCCGATGCGGCCGATTCCGATCTGCCCTCGCCGTTCCGGGTGTTCTTCTTCGATAAATCGGGCGAGTCGACGGGATTGATCGGTGACGGCGTCGCACCGCCCGCGCTGCCGGCGATGGATGCCGCATCGGTCCGGTCGCGGGGAAGTGAGCCCTTCACCGTGCCGGATGTGGACGGGGCGGTGCAGTGGCGGGTGCGCACCAATGTTCAGGTGCCGAGCCGGACCGAGCCGGGCGGCGGGACCGTCGCGGTCGCCATGTCGCTGGACACCTATCACGCGACCGGACGGCAATTGCGCTCGATCGAGCTCGCGGGTGGGATCGGCGTGCTCGTACTGCTGGGCGTTGTCGCGGCCTGGATGGTCCGGGTGGGGTTGATGCCCCTGACCCGCATCGAGCACACCGCGCAGGCGATCGCCGGTGGTGATCTCGATCGCCGTGTGGCACAGACCGATTCGCACACCGAGACCGGACGGCTGGGGACGGCGTTCAATGTGATGCTGGCCCGCCTGTCCTCGACACTGCGCCGGCTGGAGGAGTCCGAGGAGCGGATGCGCCTGTTCATCGCGGACGCCTCGCACGAGCTGCGCACACCCCTGACCTCCATTCGCGGTTATGCCGAGCTGTACCGCCACGGCGGCGCCGGAACACCGGCCGAACTGGAGCGCATGATGGGCCGCATCGAGAGCGAGGCCGTTCGCATGGGTCTGCTCGTCGACGATCTGCTGCTGCTGGCCCGGCTCGACGAGGAACGCCCGCTGGTGCTGGCCGATATCGATCTGTCGGCGGTGGCCCGTGATGTGGTGCAGGACGCCGTCACGCGCCAGCCCGAACGCATTGTGCGGCTGCATCTTCCGGAAGATCCGATGCGGATCGAAGCCGATGAGTATCGACTGCGCCAAGTGCTGACCAACCTGGTGGGCAATTGCCTCACGCACACTCCCGCTACCGCCGCGATCGACGTCACTGTCGACCGGGTGAGTGCTCCCGCGAGTGCGAGCGTACTCGCGGAATCCGGTGGAATTCTTGCCGATTCCGCCGAATTCGCGGTGATAGAGGTGCGAGACGACGGCCCGGGGATTCCGGCGGAGAAGGCGCCGCACATCTTCGACCGCTTCTATCGAGTCGATGAATCACGTTCCCGCGCAGGAGGTTCCGGATTGGGGCTGGCTATCGTGGCAGCCATCGTCGCCGCACACGGCGCCCGGATCCAATTGCTCGGTGAGCGCGATGGCGGGACGGTCTTCCGGGTCTATTTCGCCCTCGGTGACTTTGTCTCGGGCCCGCCCGGCCCGCCTGCCTGACGGTTTCCTGCGTTGTTCACAGGAAACCCCCAGCTCAGTTTAAGTATGAAGTGGGTTGGTACGGGAACCATGAGCTGCATGATGAACCGAATCCCGCAGGTGCGACGACTCGGCTGCGGGCCGCGTGAACTGCGGCCGAGCCGGAAGTGAAGCTGCGGGAGTCGCTGGGGCGGCGGGTGTCGTCGGTCCCGCTGCGCATCGGCCTGGTGGTCGCGATGGTGGGGCTGGCCGCGCTGGTCCTCATGGTGTCCGGTGTGGCATTGACCTCGGCGCTGTCACGATCGCTGACATCGCGCACCGATGAGCAGTTGAACGATGCCGCGCGCAGCTGGGCCCAGCCGCGCGCGATGAAACAGATTCAAACCGATGACGGTCACACCGTCTGGGTGCCCGCCGACGCGCCCCGGCCGCCGAATTCCGACAGGTTGCCCAGTGAGCAGCCGCGCCGCTTCTTCGAACTGCGCAAAGGCCCTGACGGACAGGTCTATTCGGAGGTGGCCGGCGGTAATGAAGGTTCAGCGCCCGATCTGAGGGGCCACACCGGCGGCAGCCCCGCGACCGTCGGCTCGACCGATGGTTCGACAACCCGATGGCGGGTGCTGACCGTCACCAACAGGTACGGCTCGACCACGATCGGGGTCTCGCTGGCGGACAACCTGCAAACGGTGTCCGGTCTGATCTACTTTGAATTGGCCACCGGCGCAACGGCTTTGCTGCTGCTCGGCTGCGGCGGGTATCTGGTGGTGCGGCGCGGCCTGCGACCGCTTCGGCAGGTGGAGGAGACGGCGGCCGCCATTGCCGGTGGCGATCTGCATCGGCGGGTGCCGGTGCGGGGCGTCGATACCGAGGTCGATCATCTGGCCCGTTCGCTCAACGAGATGCTGGCCCAGATTCAGCACGGAGTGGCGGCGACCGAGGCGTCGGAGGAGGCCGCGCGGCGCTCGGAAGCCAAGATGCGCCGCTTCATCGCCGATGCCAGCCACGAATTGCGGACTCCGCTCACCACCATTCGTGGTTTCGCGGAGCTGTACCGGCAGGGCGCCAGCACCGATGCGGCGGGTGTGCTCACCAGAATCGAGAACGAGGCGTCCCGGATGGGGCTGCTGGTGGAAGACCTGCTCATGCTGGCGCGGGTGGACGCGAATCGCCCGCTGGCACGAAAACCGGTGGATATGTTGCTGATTGCCGGTGACACCGTGCACAACGCACAGGCCATCGCCGCCAAACAGAAGCCCGCTCCCGATGCGCCGGACCGCTCGATCCGCCTGGAGGTGCTGCCGGGCGAGGGCACGCTGCAGGTGATCGGCGATGAGACCCGATTGCGTCAGGTGCTGACCAATCTGGTCGGCAATGCGCTGACCCACACTCCGGTGCAGGCGCGGATCACGGTGCGGCTCACGCCTTTTCCCGATGAGGTGCGGGTCGACGTCGTCGACGGCGGGCCGGGACTGTCTCCGGAGTCGGCGGCCCGGGTCTTCGAACGGTTCTATCGCGCCGATGCCTCGCGGGCCCGGGCCAGCGGCGGAACCGGACTCGGCCTGTCCATTGTGCAGGCGCTCGTGCTCGCGCACGGGGGACAGGTGACACTCGATACGGTGCAGGGCGAGGGCGCCACCTTCACGGTGTCCCTGCCGCGCACCCTGTGACCAGGCAAGGTTGCCACACGCTATGCCCGGATTGTGCCTATTGTGGGTTTCGTGACCGACCGATCCGCACCGGGCGAGGCCTCCGTCCTCGTAGTCGACGATGAGCCCTTCATCCTGGACCTGCTCGGTTCCGCCCTGCGCCTGAGCGGATTCGAGGTGCATTCCGCCGATAGCGGCCGCGGCGCGTTGGCCGCCGCCGCGGCGCATCGGCCGGACATCATCGTGCTCGATGTCATGCTGCCCGATATCGACGGATTCACCGTGGCACAGCGACTGCGCGATCGCGGCAGCGATATCCCGGTGCTGTTCCTGACCGCCCGGGACGCGGTGGCGGACCGCCTGGCCGGGCTCGCCGCCGGTGGCGACGACTACGTCACCAAACCGTTCAGCCTCGAAGAGGTGGTATTGCGCCTGCAGGCCATCCTGCGCCGCAGCCGCGTCTCCGACGCCGAGGCCTCCGGCCACCTGCGCGTCGCCGATCTGGAACTCGATGCCGAGTCCCATGTCGTCCGGCGGGCCGGTGAATCGATCTGGTTGTCGGCCACCGAGTTCAACCTGCTGCGCTACCTCATGCTCAATGTCGGCAAGGTCGTGAGCAAACGCCAAATCCTCGATCGTGTCTGGGAGGCGGAGGAAGGCCGCGGCGAACGAGTCGTCGAAACCTTCGTCAGCCAGCTGCGCCGCAAGATCGACGCCCAGGGACCGCCGCTGATCCATACCGTCCGGGGCGTCGGCTATTCATTGCGCGGGTCGACCGCGAACTCCTGATTCCGATCAGTCCATCAGTTCGTACTTGCGCACTGTCTCCTCGTCGAATTCGATGCCCAGGCCGGGGCGTTCGGGAATGAAGATCTGATTGCCGCCGTACCGGAGACGCGATTCGGGGGTGAGCAGGGCTTCGAAGTTGTAAATGCCCTTCTCCAGGGCGAAGTACTCCACGACCAGGGTGTTGGAGACCGCGCCGCACAGGTGCGCGTGCAGATTGTGGTGCCAGTGCGGGGCCATCTGCAGTCCGAAGGCGTCGGCCGCATGGGCGATGCGCTGCCATTCGGTGACACCACCGGCCACCGCCGCATCACACTGCAGAATCGGAATCCCCGCTTCGATGAGAGGCCGGAATTCCCAGCGGGTTTGGTGGATTTCGCCGGTGGCTATCGGCGTGCGCACGGTGCGGGACAGTTCGGCGTGACCGGAGATCGCCTCGGGGGACAGCGGCTCCTCGAACCACCACAGCGGAGTGTCCCCGGCGGCACGCTCGAAAGCCGCTATGGCGGTGCGGGCTTCGTGAACCGAGCGGTAGCCGTTGTTGGCATCCAGGGCCAGTCGGCCGGTATCCCCGATGGCCGCGATCGCGGCCGCGACCCGGCGGGCATCCTCGGCTACCGGCAGCCCGCCGACCTTGATCTTGTGATCGGTGAAGCCTTGCGAGACATTGAATTCGATCTCCCGCACCACCGCTTCGGTCCACTCGCCGTCATCCGGGCGGTAGTACCCGCCGGAGGCGTAGGCGGGCAGTGCGGTGGTCGACCCGCCGAGCAGATTCACCAGTGGCAGCCCGGCCTGTTTGGCGCGTAGATCCCACAGCGCGATATCGATCGCCGAGAGTGCGCGCAGGACGGTGCCGCGCCGCCCTTCGAGCAGGGTCTCCTGATAGGCTCGATCCCACAGTCCCACTACATCATTGGGATCGTCGCCGATATACACCCGCGCGAGCAGATCATCGACCGCGGACTTGGCCAGCAGTCCCGATCCGGTCCCGGCATAGGTGTAACCGACGCCCGTCGCGCCGTCCGTGGTGGTGACCTCGACCAGCAGATAGTGACGGAAGTTCAAGTCGCGATTGGACATTCGGGTCGGCCTTTCGACGGGCACGCCCACCGCGCGGGTGCGGATACCGGCAATCGTCATCGGTTGCTCCTGGAGGTCTCGGCGGTGCGGACCGCCTGGATATTGGCGAATTCGGCGAGTCCGTAGCGCCCCAGCTCGCGGCCGTAACCGCTGGCCTTGACGCCGCCGACGGGCAGGCGGGGATCGGATTCGGAGATTCGGTTGATGAAGATCGATCCGGCGTCGATGCCGTCGGCCAGATAGTCGATGACACTGCGGTCGGCGCCCCAGATCGAACAGCTCAGTCCGTACACGGAACTCGCGGCGGCAGTCAGCGCCTCCGCCGGTGAGTCGACGGGCAGGACCGCACCCAGAGGTCCGAAGGTCTCCTCGCGAAAGGCGACAGCGGAGGTATCGGGTACCTGTACCAGGGTCGGCGGGAACCACGCTCCGGGCCGCTCATCGGGCTTGCCGCCGAACAGCACCTGTGCCCCACCGGCGAGCGTCGCCTCCAGTTGCCGGCGCAGCTCATCACGCAGATCGACGCGCGCCATCGGCCCGACCTCGGTCTCCGCCGATCTCGGATCGTCGTACACCAGCTCGTCGAGCCCGCTCACCATGGCTTCGACGAATTCCGGGAAGACAGTGCGCTCCACAATGATTCGCTTGGCCGCGATACAGCTCTGCCCCGCATTGAGGTACCGCGAACGCACCGCGGCGGCGGCTGCGGCGGGCACATCGGCATCCCGCAGCACGATGAGCGGATCGGAACCGCCCAGCTCGAGCACCGACTTCTTGACCGCGCGCCCGGCGCGCGCGGCGACCAGCGCACCGATGCGATTACTGCCGGTGAATGCCACGCCCGCGATCGCCGGATCGTCGATGAGCGGCGCCACCCGATGGGTCGGCAGCACCACGCTGCTGAGGATTCCGGCCCCGAACACCTCGTCGAACAGCGATTGCACCGCACGGGCGCACCCGGTGACATTGTCGGCGTGCTTGAGCACAATGGCGTTGCCGACCGCGACGGCGGGCAGCATGGCCCGTATCACCTGCCAGAAGGGGTAATTCCACGGCATGATCGCCAGAATGACGCCCAGCGGCCGCAATCGGACCGTTCCGGCATCGGGCAGCACGTCGATCCGGTGCGGGGCCAGCATCTCCGGCATGCGGTCGGCGTAGTACTCACAGGTCGTCACACATTTGTCGATCTCGGCGCCGGACTGCGTGATCGGCTTGCCCATTTCGGTGGTGATCAGCAGCGCCAGTTCCGGACGCCGCGTGCGCATCAGCTCCGCCAGGGCGCGAAAACCCAAGACGCGCTGGGACACCGGGATATCGGCGTGATTGCGGACCGCCGTCTGCGCCCGGCGCAGCAGCCGGCCCACCTCGCGATCACTGCTGAACCGGTAGGTGGCGAGGGTCTTCCCGCTGCGGGGGTCGGCGGTGGTGATCACAGCAATGCCTCCGCCGGTGCGGCGATACGGGCGCGCAGCCAGTCCTGGAATCTGCGGCCGATGATCACCGGATCCTCCAGCAGCTTGGGCACATTCGTCGCATTGCCGACCTCGATATGGGTGTGCACCAGTACCGGACCGGGCGAATCCAGCGCGGTGACGAGCGCGGCGCGCAGTTCGAGAGCGTCGGCGGCGCGGTGCACGGTCCAGCCGGTGGCCTCGGCGACCAGTCCCAGGTCGATGGTGTCGGCGTAGGTCGGCAGGTTCGCGGTCGCGCCGTAGACGGCATTGTCCAGCAGCACCGTCACCAGCTTGGCGGGGCGCAGAAATCCTCCGGTGGGAAGCACATTGGGGTTCATCAGCAGGGAGCCGTCGCCCTCGATGGCCACCACCTTCGGCACCGGCGTGTCCGTTATGCCCAGGGCGATGCCGGTGGCGGCCGAGATGGCCAGCCCCATGGAATCGAGCAGATACAGATGATTGGGCCGATCGGCCACCGCGGCGAGTTCCCGGCTGGAGGCCGCGCAGGTGACCACCACCGGCAGTTCGGCCGTGCAGTCGGCGATCACCCGGAGCGCTTCGATACGCAGCACGGTCAGGCCGCCTTTCCGTCGGTATTCCAGAAGTGGGTCAGTACGACGACCGGCCGGAAGGTCATGCGCGCGTGCACACCCGCCTCGGTCACGACCGACTCCCAATCGGATGCCGCACTGCGCCGGTCGATTTCGAAGACCGGCAGCCCGATCTGCCGCAGCATGCCGGGTGCGTACTGGCTGAAGGTGTGGATCATCGAGTTGTATTCGCCGAGCCCGCCGCGGGTATTGGCCACGATCAGCAGCGGCAGGTGATAGGCCGTGTTGAAGGTGGTGAGCGCGGTCAGCGCATTGCCGAATCCGTTGTCCTGCATGACGATCGCACCGAGCTTCCCGGCCAGCGGCAGCGCGCCGAGCACCCCGGCGGCTTCCTCCTCCCGGGACAGCGGGAAGACGGTCCGCGAGCGGCCGTCCGCGCCGCCACTGGATGCCACGAGGGCGGAAATGACGGGCGCGACGCTCACGGACGGGACGTATCCGACCAGATCGACCCCCGCCGACCAGATGCCCCGGGCGATCGACGCCGCATACGAAGTTGGGTCCACAGCATGTCCTTTCACCGGACCTGACTGCCGAGTGATGGTTCACTAGACCACTGCAACATACTAATAGTCATGAGTAGCATGCAACAGTTTGGCGGCAAAGATTCGGAAAGGTGACTCGAGAGTGCGTGCGGGGGTGCCCTACTCGCCTTCGAGCGCGGAAATCGCGACCCAGCGCCGCCATTCGGCGACCAGCCCGCGCTCATTGCCGGTACTGTGCGCGACCAGCAGATCACCGGAGCGCACCAGATGCCGGCGCATGGCACGCTCGGCCGCGACACCATCACGCGCGAGCAGGGCGTCGACGATCTCCTTGTGATCGTGCAGCGCGACCTCGACCGGCTGATACTGCGGCACACTGTGGCGTCCGTCCAGGCTCAGCGTCTGGCGCAGTTCGCGAACGGCCTTGACCAGCCGCTGATTTCCGCTGGCCTGCAGAATGAGATCGTGCAATCGCTCATCGGCGGCGAAGTATTCGGCGCCGCCGTCGGCCAGCTGCTCCATGATGCGGTACTCGGTGAGCATGGCCGCATCGTCACGACTGGTCATCACCGCGGCGGCGCTGCGGCACGCGGGCGGCTCCAGCAGGATGCGCATGCTGCACAGGTCCACAATGCCGCGCCCGTCCTGGCCGACCACGCGCGCGCCGCGATTGCGCTCGATCCGCACCAGGCCCAGATCGGCCAGCTTCAGCAGGGCCTCGCGGACGGGAGTGCGTGAGGCGCCGAACATTTCGCCGAGCTCGCGCGAGGAATAGAGCACGCCGCGTTCCAGCCGGCCCTGCCGGATCGCATCGCGAATCTCTTCGGCGATCCGCTCGGACTTGCTGTCTGCTGGCACATCCTGCGACACGAGACCTCTTCAGGGGGAACCGGGGCGAACAACGGCAATTCGCCCGCGGCAGGTTGCCACGGGCGATTGCCCAGCCTAATCGTTGCCCGCGGGAACGCCTACGTGCCCACGCCGGATGCGGGTTCGGGCCCGGCTATCACCACGGGCGCCCGCCGTCCGCGGGCCGCCAGTCCGGCCAGCACCGCGAAGGCGGCGATATTGGCGAAGATCATGACGCCCATCGACAGTGAGGTGTCACCGTGTGAGGCGTCCTGAATCCAGCCGAAGGCGTACGGGCTGACAAACCCGGCCGCATTGCCGAGGGAATTGATCAGGGCGATGCCGCTGGCCGCGCCGACCCCCGCGAGGTAGCCGGTCGGCACCGACCAGAACAGTGGTTTCGCGGTTTGGGCCGCCATGGTGGCCACTGCGATAGCGGCGAAAGCAATTGCCGCCGTGTGCAGTTCGACCGCCGTCAGCAGAAAGGCGGCCACCGATACGGCGAGGGCGATCAATACCGGCCTGGACGACGCCGTGCCCCGGACCCTGCGGCCGGTGAGGTACATGCAGATCGCGGCCAGCAGGAACGGCACGGCCGAAAGCCAGCCGATCTGAAAGCTGCTCAGTCCGTGCCCGGCCTGCTTGATCACCGACGGCATCCAGTAGGTGAGCGGATACGCCCCGCACAGCAGCAGGAAGTAGGCCGCGCACAGGGCGATCACCCGCTTGTCCCGCAGCGCGGCGCGGTGCCCGGCGGGTGCGGCGGTCGACCGTTCCGCGTCCTCGGCCTCCAGAATGGCGGCGAGCGCGGCCTTTTCGCCGTCGGTCAGCCAGCGCGCCACGGCGGGCGTTTCGGTGAGCACGAAGAAGAACACCGCACCCAGCACGATCGCGGGCACGCCGCCGACCATGAACACCCAGCGCCATCCTGAGAGTCCCAGCGTCCCGTCGAAGGTATCCAGAATCCAGCCGTTGAGTGGCCCGCCGATCACGCTCGCCACCGGAATGGCGACCATGACTGTCGAAATCACCCGGGTGCGTTCGGAATTGGGGTACCAGCGGCTGAGATAGACGATGATGCCGGGGAAGAACCCGGCCTCGGCCACACCGAGCAGAAACCGCAGTACGCATACCGTCGCGAGATTCGGCGCGAACGCGGTCGCGGCCGCGATCAGCCCCCAGGTCACCAGGATTCGGCTCAGCCACATCCGCGCCCCGACCTTGGTCATGACGATATTGCTCGGCACCTCGGCCAGGATGTAGCCGACGAAGAAGATGCCCGCCACAAATCCGTACTGGGTGGCGCTGAGCCCGAAGGCCTTGTCCATGCCGAACTTGGCGAACCCGATATTGATTCGATCGATGTAGCTGACGATGTAGCCGATCATCAGCAGTGGGACCAGTCGTACCGTCACCTTCCGCAGGGCGCTCGCCCGCAGTAGTAAATCCTCGGACCGAGGACCGACACTGTCCATTTTTCCTCCACATGGACCCAGACGGCGCACCACCCAATGTTGTGGCATGCCCTATTGCGTGAGTAGCATGCTACTCATGCTGTGACGGGGACCACAAGAGGGAAAATCAGCGGTTCAGCGGGCCGCCTTCGACGCTCATTTCATGGTGTGGACGAGGTTTCAATCAATGATTGAAATACTGATTGAGACGTGATTCACTGCTGGCATGGTCGAGAAGGTCGGGGCGGGAACCCGGGAGCGGTTGCTTGCCGCCGCCGAGCGGGTGTTGCTGGTCGAGCCGTACGACGAGGTGTCGGTGCGTGGTATCTGTGCGGCGGCCGGGGCGAATCCGGCTGCGGTGCACTATCACTTCGGGTCGAAGGAGGCCCTGGTCGGCGCGCTCATCGAGGATCGGCTGGGCCCGCTCTGGGTCAGCGGACTGGCGGATGCGACGGCGGGCCGGGATTCGGTGCCCGCGGTGGTCGACGCGATTCTGGGGCCGTTCGTCGAATTGGTCTCAGATCCTCTGGGCCGCATGCATGTTCGGCTGCTGGCCCGCTTCGTACTGAGCCGGCAACTGACGTCCTGGCAGGGACCGTGGTTCCGGATGGACACCTGGGCCGCACTGCTGCCGGAGCTCAGTGCCGGCGAGAGCCGCCGCCGCTGGGCCCTGGCCTTCGACCTGATCATTATGCGTTTCGGCAGCCCTGAGATCGATGAGCACGGAATATCCGAGCGGGCCCTGGCGACACTGCGGGATTTTGTGGTGGCCGGGTTGACCGCGCCGGTAGGAGAACGAGCATGAACGAGATATTCGCACCGGCCACGCTGGGCCCGGTCACCCTGCGCAACAGGGTGATCAAGGCCGCGACCTTCGAAGGCCGCACCCCGGACGCCCTGGTGACCGATGAGCTGATCGACTTCCATCGAGAGGTGGCCGCCGGCGGCGTGGGCATGACCACGGTGGCCTACTGTGCCGTGGCCCCGGGCGGTCGCACCGATCGGCACCAGATCTGGATGCGCCCGGAAGCCGTTGCGGGACTGCGGAAGCTGACCGATGCGGTACACGCCGAGGGCGCCGCGGTCAGCGCGCAGCTCGGCCATGCCGGGCCGGTGGCCAATGCGGCGTCCAATCGGGTGCCGGCGCTCGCGCCCAGCCCGCTGTTCAGCCCGCTGAGCATGCGCGCCATGAAGGTCCCCGATGAGCACGAGATCAAGGAGCTGGTGGGTGCGCACGCGAATGCGGCCCGGCTGGCGGTGGAGGCCGGATTCGACGCGGTGGAAATCCACTTCGGGCACAACTATCTGGTCAGCTCGTTTCTGAGCCCGCTGCTCAACCGGCGCAAGGATCACTATGGCGGGTCGACCGCCAACCGTGCGCGCATGGCCCGGGAAATCGCCTGTGCGGTAAGGGAAGCCGTAGGCAGCCGGATCGCGGTGACAGCCAAACTCAATATGGAGGACGGCCGTCGCGGCGGGCTCACCGTCCCGGAATCGCTCCAGGTGGCCGCGTGGCTGGAGGACGACGGCGCCCTGGACGCGCTGGAATTGACCGCGGGCAGCTCACTGCTCAATCCCATGCTGCTCTTCCACGGTGATGTACCCCGGCGCTCCTTCGCGAATGCCCTTCCGGGACCGGCCCGCTGGGGCTTCAAGGTGGTGGGGCGCGCCTTCCTGAAGGAGTACCCGTACCGGGAGGCGTTCCTGCTGGAGCGGGCTCGTCAGTTTCGCCGGGAACTGTCCATGCCGCTGATCCTGCTCGGCGGCATTACGAATATGGACACCATGCGCACCGCCATGGCCGAGGGCTTCGACTTCGTCGCCATGGGTCGTGCCCTGCTGCGCGAACCGAACCTGTTGCACCGCATCCGATCCGATGAGGACACCCGCTCGGCCTGCGTGCACTGCAATGAGTGCATGCCCACCATCTACACCGGAACCCGCTGCCTCTACCGTCCGGACCGCGCGCCCGAGCCGATCGAGCTCACGCTCGACCGCCGCTACTGAACTGTCACCGCGACCAGGGGAGTGGTGGTCGGCTGGTCGGAGCCGCCCGCGGGTTCGACCGAGACCGCGATGCCCTGAGCGTGCTCGAGGTGCATGAGCATGGGTTCGCGGTCGGTCGGCAGACTGGCGACAATGCCGGCCGACTTCGGTTGCCCGCCCGGCGGCAGCAGCCAGAGCTGGTAGGTGTGATCAGCCGGAGCCGCCGGAACGGCTGCGAAAGATACTGCGGCGGCATCCAGTTCACGTGAGGCATTGACGGTGACGGTCCCGCCGCCGGTGAGTTCCTCGGTCGCGGCGCGGGTATCGGAATGTGTGAGCACCTGCGAAGCGGTGATCGCGCCGGAATCGGTGGTGCCGCTGCGGTGCACGGCAATGGTCGTGCCGAGGACGATGGCGACGATGACCGCGGCGGCGGCCGCGATCCAGCGCAGCGTCACGGCCCGGCGCGCCCGCAGTGGAGTGACCTGTGCTGCACCGGAATCGGATTCGGCGATCTGCTGGTCGAGCGCGCGCTGCAGTGCCGCCTCGAGTTCGGGCGGTGCGGGCCGGGCGTCGACGACCGTCATGGCGGCCATGGCTTCGCGGATATCCCGGACCGTGGCCCGGAAGTCGGCCGCGACGGATTCGTCGGCGCGGCTCAATCGTTCCTCGACCTCGACGCGCTCGGTATCGGCGAGTGCGTCGAGAGCATAGGGGATCGCCAGCTCGAGCAGGTCGGCGTGCTGGTTCTCAGACATCGGTCACCGCTCCCGTCAAACAATTCTGCAGCCGTTTGAGGCCGTCGCGAATGCGCGTCTTGACGGTCGACAGCGGTATGCCGAGATGCTCGGCCACCTGGGGGTAGGTGCGCCCGCCGTAGTAGGCGAGCGCGAGAGTCTCGCGCTGGGTGTCGGTCAGGGCGCCGAGGCAGTCGACGACCGCGCGCTCGTCCGCGCGCTGGCCGACGGCCTCCGCGACGACATCGTGGTCCCGGCCGAGTTCGCGATGCCCGTACGCGATATCGCGGGTGTAGGAACGGGTTTCGGTGCGTACCCGATCCACAGCGCGCCGATGGGTGAGCATCATCAGCCAGCCGATCGGGCTGGCCAGCCGCTCGTCGTACTGCGCCGCGGTGTTCCAGACGTAGAGGTAGACCTCCTGGGTGATCTCCTCGGCCGCGTTCTCCCGGCGCAGCACGCGCAGCGCCAGGCCGAATACCCGGTCGTGGGTGGATCGATAGAACTGGGTGAAGGCCGCGCGATCACCCGCCGCGATACCGGCCAGCAGTTCGGCCAGCTGATATGCGACGTCCGCCCCGCCCGCTGGCCTGGTAGCCGGACAGGCCGGTCCCGGTTCACGCTCGGCGTCGTCGGTGTGCACCGACTCGAAGCGCTGGTGGTCCGCCATTCGTACGAGCCTAGTGTGATCGTGCGCGGTGTGGGGGCCATGGGAGGAAATAGGCCGTACGCTGCTGGTATTCGCGATACCCGGGACGTTGGCCCATATACCGTTCGAGCAGTCGTGCCCCGGTGCCCTGGATCAGGACATAGGACATGAGCAGGGGAGCGAAGATCGTGAGCACCCCCGGCCAGGCGCTCGCGGCAATGAGCCACAGACCCCACCAGACCGCGAAATCACCGAAGTAGTTCGGATGGCGGGTCCACGCCCACAGCCCCCGATCCATGACGGTGCCCCGATTCGCGGGGTCGGCCCGGAACTGCTTCAGCTGCCGATCGCCAACGGCTTCGAAGGTGAAGCCGAGCAACCACACGAGAATGCCCGCGAGCACCACGGACCGCCCGAAACCAGCGGTCGGCCCAGCCGTGGCCGATACCTGAATGGGCGCCGATATCACCCATTGCGAGAGGCCCTGGGTAATGAAGATCCGGCGTAGCGCAATTGCGGGCGCGTGGCCGTGCCGGTCGAGTAATTGGGTGTAGCGCGGGTCCTCGCCGTGTCCTGCGGTTTTGCGGTGCAGATGCCAGCTGAGCCGCAGACCCCACACGGTGACCAGCCCGAGCAAGAGCAGCCGGCGGTCGAGAGCGCCGTGGCCGAACAGGGCCGCGACAAGGGCGACGAGTACGAAGCCGAGACTCCACACCACATCGACGATGTTGTACCTGCCGATGCGCCGGGCGATGACGAAGGTGACGCCCTGTAGGACGGCGAGTACCAGCAGGCTCAGTAGTGCGATGGTCATCGCTGCTCCTCGGGCCGGTCCAGCACGAAATGCCGCACATCGAGATAGCGGGAGCGGAATCCGGCCTCGGAGTAGGCGAGATAGAACTGCCACAGCCGCCGGAACCGCGCGTCGAAGCCGAGTGATTCGATATCGGTGGCGCGGCTGTCGAACCGTTCCCGCCACAGCCGCAGGGTTTCCGCATAGTGCGGTCCGAATCCGTGCTGCTCGCACACGCGCAGCCGAGTGTGCTGTGCGGCAGTGTCCTCGATGGCCTCGGCCGAGGGCAGGAAGCCGCCGGGGAAGATGTACTTCTGAATCCAGGTGTAGGTCGTGCGGGTGGCGAGCATGCGATCGTGGGGCATGGTGATGGCCTGCAGGGCAATTCGCCCGCCGGGTGCGAGCAGCCGGTCCAGGCATTCGAAGTAGGTGGGCCAGTGGCGGTATCCGACGGCCTCGATCATCTCCACCGAGACGATGGCGTCGTAGGAACCCCGCACATCGCGGTAGTCCTGCAATTCGACGCAGACCGATTCCGTGTATCCCGCCGCCGCGACGCGCAGCCGTGCGAGCTCCTGCTGCCGCGCCGACAGGGTCACCGAATGCACGAGCGCTCCGCGCGCGGCGGCCCGCACACACAATTCGCCCCAGCCCGTGCCGATTTCGAGCATCCGGCTCCCGGCGCGCACTCCGGCCGCGTCCAGCAGCCGGTCGATCTTGTGGCGCTGGGCCGCCGCCAGGCGCTCCCACGGCACCGGTCCGGCCGCGAGCTCGGCGTCGTCGAACAGCGCGGCGGAGTACGTCATCGTGTCGTCGAGGAAGAGATGGAACAGCTCGTTGGACAGATCGTAATGGTGCTCGATATTGGTGCGGGCATTGTCCGTGGTGCCGAGTTCTCCGGCCGGTGGTGTCGGCAGCGCGGCCCGGAAGCGTTGCAGCGGACGGGGAATCAGCCGGGTGAGCTCGGTCGCGAGCACATGCAGTACGGCCGCCGGATCCGGCGCGGTCCATTCGCCCGCCGTATAGGACTCGCCGAATCCGATGAGCCCCTGGGTGCCGACCCGGGCGAAGAATGCGGCCGGATCGCGAATGATCATGCGCGGCAGGGGATGGGTCTCGGAATGTGTTCCGAGAAGCGTCCCGTCCGGCAGTTCCACCCGCAGCGGCAGTCGGGCCACCGCGCGCCGGAAGAGTACGGACGCACCCGCACCCAGCAGCCGGGCGCGCAACCCGCCGGGCACCGGTGGTCGCAGGGCGTCGGTGGTGGAGTCGAGGCAGGAACTGGTCACAGTGCTGTCCTTCGGGAAGATTCGGTGAGTGGCCGCGGTGTGATCGGCAGTCCGCGCGCCCATAACGAAATGCCATGTCTGCGAATGCGGGTCGCGATGAGCCAGGGTGCGAGCGGGGCGCGCCACTGGGCGCGCAATACGGTGCGCGGTGTCACCGGCACGCGGTGGCCGGACACCGAGGCGGTGAACGGCGCCCGGCGGTCGCGCAGCAGCGTGATCCGCAGGGCCAGCTCATCGCCGGGTTCGGGTAGTCGCAGCAGGTACCGCCCGTCGACGTCATTGAAGGGCGAGACATAGAACCGCTTGTCCACGCCGGCGCGGCCGAGATCGTCGGGCCGGACCAGGTAGGCGTGCCGTTCGCCGTAGGTGTTGTGCACTTCGGCGATGACACAGCGCAATTCGCCGCCGGCGTCGTGGCACCAGAACACGGTCAGCGGATCGAAGACGTAGCCGAACATCCGCGCGTTCATCAGCGCGGTGATGCGCCCGTCCGCGCAGTCCACGTCGTGGCGGGCGAGGAAGTCGTCGAGCCGCCCGCGCAGGTCGTCGCGCTTGCCGTTGTGCCGTGCCGCGCCCGTATCGCCGTGTGCGTCGATCTCACCGCGTGTCGGCGCGAGGTGATCGGCGGCGTGGAACGAGGCGAAGGGGCGCAATGGGATCGGCAGCACCGGCGGGTTCTCGACGTCGAAAAACCAGCTGTAACCGCGATATTCGAACTCGTGCTGTACGGGGTCCTTGCGTACGTGCCGAATTCGCGTGAGATACAGCGCGGGCTCGCGAGCGGTGCTCATCGTGCCCCCACCGCGTCCGCCGCTTTTCCGCGCAGATGCACCGGCCACCAGCCGCCGAGCCGCTCGGCCGCGCGCAGCCCGGACAGCGCACCGTCCTCGTGGAAGCCCCAGCCGTGATAGGCCCCGGCGAATGTCAGCCGGTCTGTGTCGATTTCGGGCAGCCGGGCCTGCGCGGCAACCGAATCGGGCGTGTATATCGGGTGCTCGTACGTCATTTGGGCGATGAGATGCGCCGGATCCACCAGATGCGCGCCGCCCAGGGTGACCAGGAACCGGCGATCGGTGACATGGTCGAGCCCCATCAGCCGGGTGATGTCATAGGTGACAACAACACCCTCGGCACTGTCGGCGTCCCTCGGCACCAGATAGTTCCAGGACGCGCGCGCCCGCGGCGCCGTCGGCAGCAGCGATTCATCGGTATGCAGCTGAGCGGGATTGAGCGAGTACGGCATGGCGCCGAGCACGGCGGCGGTGAGCGGGGACGGATCGGCGAGCAGGGCCAGGGCCTGCTGCGGATGGGTGGCCAGGACTGCGGCGTCGAAGCGGCGCACGCCCGAGCGATCGCCGACCAGGACATGGTCCCCGCGTTCGGCGACCGTGAGCACCGGCGTTCCGGTGCGGACCTCGTCCAGCGTCGCGGCGATCTTCTCCACATAGCGCGCCGATCCGCCGACGACGGTGCGCCAGGCGGGGGAGTCGTACACGCTGAGCATGCCGTGGTGGTCGAGGAAGCGAAACAGGTACTGGGCCGGATACCTCGTGGCGGTGTCCGGATCGCAGGACCACACGGAAGCGACCAGCGGCGTCATGAAGTATTCGGTGAAATACCGGCTGAATCGGTGCTCCCGGAGGAACTCCGCGAGGGTGAGCTCGCAGCCGTCCTGCCGCAGTAACTCGCGCGCCGCACGGTGGAAGCGCCGGATCTCGGTGAGCATGCGCAGATAGCGGGGCTTGCCCAGCATGCGGGCGGTCGGGAACAGGCCGCCCAGCCCCTTCGCCCCGGCGTATTGGAGGCCGAGGGCGTCCGCACGCACCGACATCGACATATCGGTCTCCCGGGTCGGCACCCCGAGTTCCTCGAACAGCCGCAGCAGGGTCGGATAGGTGCGGTCGTTGTGCACGAGAAATCCGGAGTCGACCCGGACCCGCCGGCCGGGCGCGAACTCCACCTCATGGGTGTGCGCGTGTCCGCCGAGGCGGGAATCTCGCTCGTACAGGGTCACCCGATCGTGCTTGGCCAGCACATATGCCGCGGTGAGCCCGGCTACTCCGCTGCCGATCACGGCGATATTCCGTCTTGGGTGCATACCTCGATTTCGACATGCCCCCCTGCCCGGTTTGGCCGCGGCGGCACGAGTTTCGCCGGCGACCGTCAGCAGCCGGATTCGAAGAAATTTCCGATTCGACCAAACCGGCGGGCGGCCCGGGGCGAAACCCAGTACGTGGTCATCGGATACGGATGAACACCGGGGCTCGAGCCGCCCCGCCTGTAGAAGGTCACCGGCCGACCGAATCCCACCCCGATCTTCGGCCGGTGGCCGGCGGCGGGGGCAGTCCAACAAATCCGAAGGAAACGAATCCTCATGAAGCTGATACAGCGTTCTCTTGTCGTGGCGGTCGCCCTTGCCGCGACCACCGCGGGCCTCACCGCCTGTTCGAGCGATAAATCCGACTCCGGCAGCGCCTCGACCACTTCGATGGCCGGTGCGACCACCAGCGCGGCGAGCGCCGCGAACCTGGTCGGTCCCGGCTGTAAGGACTACGCGCAGCAGGTGCCCACCGGCGCCGGATCGGTGAGCGGTATGGCCCAGGATCCGGTGGCCGTCGCGGCCTCCAACAACCCGCTGCTGAAGACGCTGGTTTCGGCGGTGTCCGGCCAGCTCAACCCGCAGGTGAATCTGGTCGACACCCTCGACGGCGGGCAGTTCACCGTCTTCGCTCCGGTGGACGCGGCCTTCGCCAAGGTGCCCGCGGCCACGGTCGATTCGCTGAAGACCGATGGGCCTACGCTGACCAAGATCCTCACCTATCACGTGGTGCCCGGGCAGATCGCGCCCGGCAGCATTGCCGGCACCCACAAGACCGTCGAGGGCGCCGACGTGACGGTCACCCGCAGCGGTGACGACATCAAAGTCGGTGGCGCATCGGTCATCTGCGGTGGTGTGAAGACCGCGAACGCGACGGTCTATCTGATCGACAGCGTCCTCATGCCGCCCGCCTGAGCGGGGACGAGCACCATGGTCGCCCACGTCCACCACGTCGTCAGGAGGCGAGAGGCAGATGTCGAAGCCACGAATCCCGTTCGTCCCGGCTGGATCTGGAGGAATACCGCAGGTGCCCGCGTGACGGAGGAAGAGAATTCGACGGTTGTCCCGCTGTTTCGGGACTTCGACGGGGAAATGTCGTCCGGCCCTTCGTGTCCCACGCGGGGACACGAGCGGGACGACGACCTGGCCCGCCGCCTCGCCACCCTGGTGGCGGCGGTGGGCGCGGGTGACCGTGCCGCGTTCACGCAGCTGTACCGGCTGACCAGCCATCGCGTATTCGGTCTCGCGCTACGCATGTCGCGCAATCGCGCGACGGCGGAGGAGGTCACCCAGGAGGTGTACCTGCAGGCGTGGTCCCTGGCCTCTCGCTACGACGAGCGGATGTCGAGTCCGATGGGGTGGCTGATGATGCTCACCCATCGGCGGACCGTTGATCGCATCCGAGTAGAAAGTTCCGCCGCCGGACGCGATCTCGCCTACGGCCAACTGCATCTGGGCCGCGATCACGATGTGGTGGCCGAGACGGTCGAGCAGCGGCTCGAGGAGCGCGCGGTGGTGCTCTGCCTCGGCACTCTGACCTCGTTGCAGCGCGAAACAATTGAATTGTCCTACTACGGCGGCCGCACCTACTCGGAGGTGGCCGAGCATCTGGGCACCCCGGTGTCCACCGTGAAAACCCGGATCCGCGACGGCCTCAAACGCCTGGCGGCCTGTCTGACAGGAGGTGACCTGTGATGAGCACTGTCGAGCGTCCGGATATGGAACTGCTCGAACTCGCCTATCCGTATGCGATGGACGCCGTGACCGATCACGAACGCGGCGATATCGAACTGCGGCGTACCCGCGCCGATCGGGTGACCGTGGCCGAGTTCGACGCGACCGTGTCCGCGGTGCGGGAGAGCATGGCGGAACTCAGCATTGTCGATGCCTACCCGGCGCCGAAGCATGTGGAGGACCGGCTGATGCGCGCCCTCGATCGGGTGCTGCAGGGCACCCGGGACGACATCGGACAGCGGCGAGTCAGCGGTCTCGCGAGATTTTCGAGACTCCAGTGGCTGACCGCCGCGGCGGTGCTCGTGGTGGCGATCGGCATGGGCCTCGGTCTGGTCGCGTATCAAGGCACCGACCACCCCGGCCTCACCGCGGCGATGATCGATCGGCAATCCGATGTGTCGATCCGGATCGTCCCGGTCTCGACCGGTGGTCAGCTCGAGATACACACTTCCGCAACACTTTCGGCGGTCTCGATCCGCTTCCTTCGCGTTCTGCCGCCGCCCGCCGCTCGCGCCTATCAGCTGTGGCTGGTCCCGCTCGGCGGCGAGGCGCGCTCGGCCGCCGTCGTCGACTCGCTGTCGGGTGGTCCAGTGGTGACCACCTTCCGGTCGGTCGACACCCTGGCCGTCACCGTCGAACCGGCGGGCGGCTCACCATTGCCCACCACCACCCCGATCGCCAGTCTCAATCTCGTCACCTGAGCGGCGTTCGGCCCCGAACGAGAGCCGAAGCGATGTCCGCACCGAGTAGTACTTCTGTTGCACCCGAGCATAGTTCACTGATCACGCGGCGGCGCTGGGTGCGGGGTGCGGTGGCGGGCCTGCTCGCCGCGGCACTGGTGCTCGGTGTCGGCCAGCTCGTCGCGGTGTTCATCGATCCGGCATCCTCGCCCTTCTTCGTACTCGGCGCGACCATGGTCGATCACACGCCGCATACGTTGAAGGACGCGGCGATTCGCCGTTTCGGCAGCAATGACAAACTGGCGCTGTTCATTTCGATGTCGGTCGTCATGGCGCTCGGCGCGGCGCTGGCGGGCATAGTCGAGCGTCGGCGGCCACTGGGCAGCGTGCTGTTGGTGCTATTGGGCGGTGTGACCGTGTTCGCCGCGCTGCAAAGGCCGACGGCGACAGTGTGGTTCGTGCTGCCGACCGTGGCGGGTATCGCCGCCGGAATCGTGGCCCTGCGACTGCTGATCGCGGGCACACCGTCGTTGCGCACTCCCGAACCCGCCGATATGACGCGCCGCCGATTCCTGGTATCCGCGGTGAGTGCCGGCGCGCTCGCGGTGGTCACCGTCGAGGCCGCTCGCTGGCTGGGTGCGCATCTGCGGGATGTGGTCGCCGACCGGGCTCGCTTCCTCGTGCCGAAGCCGCTTCGATCCGCACCCGCGGTGCCACCGGACGCGCAGCCCCAGGTCGCGGGCCTCACCTCGTTCATCACCCCGGACGACCGGTTCTACCGGGTCGATACCGCTCTGCAGCTGCCCGCGCTCACCAGCGGCGACTGGCGGCTGCGGATTCACGGAATGACCGATCGCACCGTGGAATTGGATTTCGACAGCCTGCGCCGCCATACCGCGGTGGAGCGGATTCTCACGCTCACCTGTGTATCCAATGAGGTGGGCGGTGAGCTCGCCGGAACCGCGCGCTGGCTGGGTTATCCGCTCGCCGATCTGCTCGCCGACGCGGGTGCGCACGCCGACGCCGATATGCTGCTGTCCCGCAGCATCGACGGATTCACCGCCGGCACACCGCTGTCCGCCGTCCTCGACGGCCGTGACGCGCTGCTCGCCATCGGCATGAACGGTGCGCCGCTGCCGATCGCGCACGGATATCCCGCGCGACTGCTCGTTCCGGGCCTGTACGGATACGTCTCCGCCACGAAATGGGTAGTGGACCTGGAGGTTACCCGTTTCGACCGGGCCAGCGCCTACTGGACCGATCGCGGCTGGGCCGCTCGCGCGCCCATCAAGACCGCCTCCCGCATCGACGTGCCCGCCGCCTTCGCGACCGTCCCGGCGGGTGCGGTGACCGTCGCGGGCGTGGCCTGGGCGCAGCAGCGCGGTATCGCGGGTGTCGAAGTGCAGGTGGATGATCAGCCCTGGCAGCCCGCGACACTCGCGTCCGAGTACTCCATCGACACCTGGCGGCAGTGGACCTGGCAGTGGACGGCCGTGCCGGGCACCCATACGCTCCGTGTGCGCGCTACCGACCGAACCGGGCAGCTGCAGGCCGAACAGCGCACGCCGCCGTTCCCGAGCGGGTCCACGGGCTGGCACAACCGGGTGGTCAGCGTCCGATGAGGACCGCTCCGTAGGCATCTCCGTTTTAATCGAGCCGGACCGCCCGTGGCGACCGGCCCGATTGTTGCTGCGGCAGTGAATAAATCGGCCCTATTTGCCCGAATTGACTGGTCCTATCAACGTATTTCGGGCGAAAACCAATCCGTCCGTCTGGTCTGTGCGATTAACTCTCTGGGAGTTGCAGCGAAGTTGCTGTCTGCTCTTTGATTGTTCAGGATCGTCCAGATTCTTCTATCGGAGATTGGAGTGTTTTGATGACCGCCTTGGCCTCGGAGCCCGCAGGTCGTGACGCATCGGACACGGTATTCTCTTTTCCCTTGTCAGAGGCGCAGATTGGCATATGGAACGCGCAGCACATTGCGCCAGACGAGCCGCTGACGGTCGCGCAGTACGTCGAGATTCATGGTGATTTTGATGTGGCGCGCCTCGAACAGGCCGTCCGTTTATGTGCTAGGGATTTGCAGAGCCCTCGGTTGCGAATCGTCGAGGTAGCAGGAAACCCACGTCAGATGGTGGGTCCGGACGAACCGATCGATATGGCCCGGCACGATTTCCGATCCTGCGACGACCCCCGCGCCGCCGCGATGTCCTGGATGCGCCGCGACTCCGCCGTACCGATTCCGCTGCTGGACAGTCGACTCTTCGAGTCCGCTGTCCTGCGCACCGGCGACGACGAATACCTCTGGTACGCCAAGATGCACCACATCGCCATCGACGGTTACGGGGCGATGCTGCTCGTCGCGCGCATTGCCGAGCACTACACCGCGCTCACCGACGGTGCGGCGCCGAGTCAGTCGGCTGCCAAGGATCTGCACTCCATCTACGAATCCGAGCTCGCATACCGCGATTCGGCGGCGTTCGCCGAGGACCGCCGCTTCTGGCGCGGCCGGCTGAACGCCATCGGATCGACCTTCAGCCTGAGCGACCGTTATGGCGCCGCGGGTGCGGACCGGTGGATCGAAGGCGGCGTGCTGCCTGCGACCTGCCGAACCGAACTCGATGCGGTACGTGAACGATTCGGCGCCTCGCGCCCCGCCCTGCTGACCGCCGGCGTGGCGGCCTACCTCGCCGCGGTGACCGGCAGGACGCAGGTCACCCTGAGCCTGCCGGTGACCGCCCGCACCACCCCCGAACTGCGTATGTCGGCGGGCTACGTCTCCAATGTGGTTCCGCTGCACGTCGATATCGCCGCGCACACCACGCTCGCGGATCTCGTGGGCCGAGTCGACCCCAGCATTCGGGACGCACTGCGACATCAGCGCTACCGGCACGAGGACATGCAGCGCGATCGCGGCGCGGCGGGCGAGCACCGCAGCTTCTTCGGCCCGGTGGTCAACATCATGCTGTTCCACAACGGTCTTCGTTTCGGCCGTGCGGCCGCGACCATGCATCTGCTGTCGACCGGACCGGTGGAGGACCTGTCGGTCAATATCTACAACGGCTCGGGCGCGGGTGAGCTGCATGTCGACTTCATCGGCAATCCGGCGCGCTATACCGCCGACGAACTGCGCGCGCATCATCGCCGCTTCCTGGACTACCTCACCGAATTCCTGAGGACCGCTCCGGAGTCCGTGCTCGCCGACCTGGCCGTCATGGGTCCGGCGGAACAGGAACTGGTGCTGCGGGATTGGGCGCGGACCCCTGCCGAATCGCTGCCCTCCGAGGACACGCTGGCCGACCTGTTCGATGCCACGGTCGCCGCGCACGCCGGCGCCACCGCTGTCACGTGCGACGGGGTATCACTCACCTATCGCGAGTTGGACGCTCGTGCGAATCGTCTTGCCCGGGAACTCATTCGGCACGGCGTCGGCCCCGAGACGCTGGTCGCCGTGGCGCTGCCGCGCTCACTGGACCTGGTGATCGCCCTGCTGGCGGTGATCAAGGCCGGCGGCGGATACCTCCCGATCGATCCGGACTATCCGGCCGACCGCATCGCCTACATGCTCACCGATGCCGGGCCCGCGTGCGCGATCAGTTCCGCGGCGCTGCGCTCGGCGCTCCCGGCCGGATTGCCGATCATCGCCGTGGAAGCGGTCGACCCCGCCGCCGACGGCAGTCCCATCACCGCGGCCGAGCGCCGTGGCGCGCTCACGCCCGGCAATGTCGCCTACGTCATCTACACCTCCGGATCCACCGGCCGCCCCAAGGGCGTGCAGATCCCGCACGCGAATGTAGCGACGCTGTTCGGAAACACCGACCGGGCCTACGGATTCGATCAGAACGATGTGTGGACCCTGTTCCACTCCTACGCCTTCGACTTCTCGGTGTGGGAGCTGTGGGGCCCGCTGCTGTACGGCGGCACCCTGGTCGTCGTCGATTACGAGACCTCGCGGTCGCCCGAACTGTTCCTGGCGCTGCTGCGCCGGGAACGGGTGACGGTCCTCAACCAGACCCCGTCCGCCTTCTCCCAGCTCGTCGAGGCCGACCGTATCGAGTCGGAACGCGATTCGACCCTGGCTCCACTCGCACTGCGCTACATCATCTTCGGCGGTGAGGCTCTGGAACCGCGCCGGCTGGCCGACTGGTACAGCCGTCACCACGACCACGCACCGCGCCTGGTCAATATGTACGGCATCACCGAGACGACCGTCCATGTCACGCAGCGCGCACTCGATCGTGCGGCCGCGGCCTCCGGCGGCGGCGGCATCGGCCGGGCCATTCCGGGTCTGGGAATCTTCCTGCTGGACAGCCGATTGCGACCGGCCCCCATCGGCGTCGCCGGCGAGATCTACGTCTCCGGTGCACAGCTCGCGCGCGGCTACCTCGGGCAGCCCGCGCTCTCGGGTGCGCGATTTGTGGCCAACCCGTTCGGCGCACCCGGCACCCGGCTGTACCGTTCGGGCGACCTCGGACGCTGGACGGCTGCCGGTGAACTGGAATACCTGGGCCGCGCCGACGATCAGGTCAAGGTGCGCGGTTTCCGCATCGAGCTCGGTGAGATCGAGGCGGCGCTGCTGGCTCAGGAACTGGTGCGGCAGGCCGCGGTGATCGTGCGGCACGACGATGCGGGTGATGCCGGCATCGTCGCGTACCTGGTGACCGAATCGGCTGCGGCACTGGATATTCCGGCACTGCGCGGGGCATTGGGCGAGCGGCTGCCGGAGTACATGGTGCCCGCGGCCTACGTGGTCATCGACGCGATTCCGCTGACCGCCAACGGCAAGCTGGATCGGCGCGCCCTGCCGGAGCCGGTCGTGGTGACCGTGGCCTATCGGGCCCCGGGCAGCACGGCGGAGCGGACGGTGGCGGCGGTGCTGGCCGAGGTGCTCGAGGTGGAGCGAATAGGCCTGGACGACGGCTTCTTCGCACTCGGTGGCAACTCTCTGAACGCGACCCGGGTCTCGGCGCGCATCGGCGCGGAACTCGGTGTCGCGGTACCGGTCCGGCTGGTGCTGGAGGAGACGACGGTCGAGGGCCTCGCAGCCCGGGTATCGGCACTGCTGCCCGAGCCCGGTCGCGCCGCGCTCGCCGCCCGGGTGCGCCCGGCGCGCATTCCGCTCTCCCCGGCACAGCAGCGGCTCTGGTTCATCAACCGCTTCGACCACAGCGCCTACACCTACAACATCCCGTTCGCGGTGCGCATGGACGGCGATCTGGATATCACCGCCCTGCGCGGCGCGGTCGCGGATCTGCTTGCCCGGCACGAGCCTTTGCGCACCCTCTTCCCGGACGGCCAGGACGGTCCGCACCAGGTGATCCTGGATGCGGCCGCCGCCGTTCCGGAGCTGCCGGTGGTCGAGGTGCCCGCGGCCGAGCTGGGGGAGCGCCTGCGGTCCGTCGCCGCCCGTGGATTCGAACTCACCCGTGAGACCGCACTGCGCATGGAGCTCCTGCGCACCGGGGCACGGGAACACGTGCTGGCGGTCGTGATTCACCACATCGCGGCCGACGGCTGGTCGCTGGCACCCCTGTTCGCCGATCTCTCGTCGGCATACGCGGCCCGCCTGGCCGGGCAGACCCCGCAGTGGGCGCCCCTGCCAGTGCAGTACGTGGACTACAGCCTGTGGCAGACCGAGACCCTCGGTGATGTCGCCGATCCGGCCAGTTCCGCTGCGGCGCAGCTGAATTACTGGCGCACCGAGCTGGCGGACCTGCCGGACGAACTCTCGCTGCCCTACGATCGGCCGCGCCCGGCGGTGCAGTCCTTCCGGGGCGCGAAGGTGAACGTCGCGGTGGAATCCGCCGTGCACGCCGATTTGCTGCGGCTTGCCCGCGAGACCGACGCCACCCTGTTCATGGCGGTGCATTCGGCGTTCGCGGTGCTGCTGGCGCGCCTGTCCGGAGGTCTCGATATCGCCGTCGGCACACCGGTCGCCGGTCGCGGTGAACAGGAGCTCGATGCGCTCATCGGTATGTTCGTCAATACCGTCGTCTTCCGCGCCCGGCCCGAACTCGGTGAATCCTTCCACGCGCTGCTCACCCGGCAGCGCGCGATCGATCTGGCTGCCTTCGCGCATGCGCAGCTGCCCTTCGAGCGCCTGGTGGAAGAGCTCAACCCGGTGCGCTCGACCGCCCGGCATCCACTGGTGCAGGTCGGCCTCTCGTTCCAGAACCTGGGCCGGATCGCGGTCGAACTGCCCGGCCTGACGGTGTCCGGGACCGAGATCGAAACCGGTGTGGCGCAGTTCGATCTGCAGCTGGTGCTCACCGATCACTACGACGACACCGGTGCGCCGACCGGGATCACCGGCCACTTCGTCTATGCCACCGACCTTTTCGATGAGCACACGATCGAGGGCTTCGCCGCCAGATTCGCCCGGCTGCTCGGTGACGCCGCGGCGCACCCGCACCGGGTGATCGGCGACCTCGATCTACTCGACGGCACCGAGCGCACCCGAATCCTGCACGGCTGGAACGCGACCGCGCATGCGGTCGATGCCCGCCAGACGCTGGCCTCGCTCTTCGCCGCACAGGCTGCCCGCACTCCGTCGGCGATCGCGCTGGTGGCCGAGTCGGGGCCCGAGGTCGATCCGCAGACGCTGACCTACCGGGAATTCTCCGAGCGGGTCAATCGCCTTGCCCGCCACCTGATCGCGCTGGGCGTCGGCCCCGAGGTGCGGGTGGCGCTCGCCGTGCGCCGTTCGGCGGAGCTGCTGGTCGGCATGTACGCGGTCGCCGTCGCCGGTGGCGCGTACGTCCCGATCGATCCCGATCAGCCCGCCGAGCGATTGCACTACATTCTCGGCACCGCCGCACCGCAGTGTGTGCTGAGCACTCGCGCGGATGCGGCCGGGCTGCCCGCGGTGGGTGTGCCGATCGTCGAGATCGACGCGCTGGATCTGGCCGCCGTGCCGCCGTACCCCGTCCTGGACGGCGAACGGCGTACCCCGCTGCGCCCGCAGCACACCGCCTACGTCATCTTCACCTCCGGTTCCACCGGCCGCCCGAAGGGCGTCGCGGTGCCGCATCGCGCGGTGGTGAACCAATTGCTCTGGAAGCAGCGAACTTTCGGACTCGACGGCGATGACACCGTGCTGTTGAAGACCGCCGCCACCTTCGATCTGTCGGTGTGGGAGTTCTATTCCGCAGTCCTGGTCGGTGGCCGCACCGTCATCGCGACCCCCGACGGTCATCGCGATCCGTCCTATCTGACCGCGCTGATCGAGGATCGCCGCGTCTCGGTGCTGCACCTGGTGCCGTCCATGCTCACGGCCCTCATGGCGGGACGCCAGGCGGAGCTGCCCGCCACGGTCCGGCTGGTGCTCGCCATCGGCGAGGCGCTGCCGGCCGCGACTGCGCAGCGTTTCCGCCGTGCGAATCCGCGCATTCAGCTGTGGAATCTGTACGGCCCCACCGAGGCCGCGGTCTCGGTGACCGCGCACCGGGTGGACGCCGCGGATACCGTGACGGTGCCGATCGGCCGCCCGGAATGGAACAGCCGGGTCTATGTGCTCGATACCCGGCTGCGGCCGGTCGCGCCGGGTGTTGTCGGCGACCTGTACCTCGCGGGAATTCAGCTGGCGCACGGCTATGTCAGCCGTGGCGTGCTGACGGCGGAGCGGTTCGTACCCGACCCGTTCGCGGTGGACGCGGGCGAACGCATGTACCGCACCGGAGATCTCGCGTCCTGGAAGACCTCGGGCGAGCTGGAGTACCACGGCCGCACCGACTTTCAGGTGAAGATTCGCGGCTTCCGCGTCGAGTTGGGCGATATCGAGGCCGCGCTACTGGCCGAGGACGATATCGAGACGGCCGTCGTCGTCGCGCGGGCCGATGCGCAGCGCGGCGATCAGCTTGTCGCCTATGTGGTTCCGGCCCAGGGTCGTACCGCCGAACCGGACGTGCTGCGGACTCGCCTGGCCGCCGCCCTGCCCGCCTATATGGTTCCGGCCGCCCTGATGGTGCTGCCCGAACTGCCGATGACGGCGACCGGCAAGGTCGATCGCCGGGCGCTGCCCGAGCCGGTGTTCGCGGTAGCCCGCTTCCGCCAACCGGTTTCGCGCGCCGAGCGCGCGGTGGCCGCGGTCTTCGAGGAGGTGCTGGGGGCCGAGCGGGTGGGCCTGGACGACGACTTCTTCGCCCGGGGCGGCAATTCGCTGCTGGCGACCAAGGTGGCGACGCGGCTCGCGCTGGCCTTGGACACAGTGGTCGAGGTGCGGGCGCTGTTCGACGCGCCGACCGTGGGGGCGCTGGCCGTGCTGCTGGAGCAGTCCGGTGGCGCCGGCGCGCGCCTGCAGTTGACGGCGCGGGAGCGCCCGGCGCGCATCCCACTGTCCTTGGCGCAGCAGCGCTTGTGGTTCCTGAACCGTTTCGACACCGACTCCGGCGCCTACAACATCGCCGTCGGCCTGCGCCTGTCGGGCCGACTGGAGACGGCGGCGCTGCAGCAGGCGCTCTCGGATGTGGTGGCCCGGCACGAGGTGCTGCGGACGGTCTTCCCGGAGGACGCCGAGGGACCGCATCAGGTGGTGCTTCCGGAGCACGGTGTGGTGGTGCCGTTCGCGCACATCATGTCCGGACCCGACACCGCCGATACCGATGCCCTCGAATTCGCCGCCACCGGTTTCGATCTCACCGTGCAGCCGCCGATTCGCGCGGGCCTGCTGCGGCTCACCGCCGAGGAGCATGTGCTCGTCGTGGTGATCCATCACATTGCCGCGGACGGCTGGTCCTTGACGCCGCTCGCCACCGATCTGGTGACGGCGTACGAGGCGCGTCGCTCCGGCGGGTCGCCGCAATGGGCGGCACTGCCGGTGCAGTACGCGGATTTCAGTGTGTGGCAACGGAATCTGCTGGGCAGCGAGGACGATCCCGAGAGCCCGGCGGCCCGCCAGCTCGGGTACTGGCGCGAACGCCTCGCGGAACTGCCGGAATGCCTCGAGCTGCCAGTCGACCGGCCGCGCCCGGTGGTGGCTTCGCACCGTGGCGCCACGGTGCGCACGCACCTGGACGCGACCTTGCACGCGGCGCTGAACACCGTGGCACAGCGATCCGGCGTGAGTGTGTTCATGGTGCTGCACGCCGCGCTGACGACCGTACTGGCCCGGCTCGCGGCCACCGATGATGTGGCCGTGGGCACGCCGATCGCCGGCCGGGTGGATCCCCAGCTGGACAGTCTCGTCGGCATGTTCGTCGGCACCCTGGTGCTGCGCACCAAGGTGGACACCGGCGCATCCTTCGCGGATCTGCTGCGTTCGGTGCGCGATACCGATCTGGATGCCTTCGCACATGCGGAGCTGCCGTTCGAGCGCCTGGTCGAGGTGCTCGAACCGGTGCGCTCCTCGGCGTACCACCCGCTGTTCCAGGTCATGCTGTCACTGCACAGCTCTGTTCCCGCGGCGGTCGAGCTGTCCGGACTGCGCTGCACCACCTCGGCCCTGGAGACCGGCGCGGCGCGCTGGGACCTGGAATTCACACTGATCGAACGGCATTCGGCACAGGGCGCTCCGGCGGGCATCGACCTGGCGCTGACCTACGCGACCGATCTGTTCGCGGCGGAGACCGCCCGGCGCTTCACCGACCAGTTCGCCCGGGTGCTGGCCGCGGCTGCCGCCGATCCCGGCGCGATCGTCGGCGAGCTCCCGATGCTGACAGCGGACGAGATCCGCGCCCTGGCACCGGTATCCGGGCCCGATTCCGCGCCCGTGGCGACACTGGCGGCGATCTTCACCGCCGCGGCCGCCATCGATCCTGGCGCACCCGCGGTGCGCTGTGGTGATTCCGAGTTGACCTACGCCGAACTGGATCGGCGCTCGAATCGCCTGGCACGCCTGCTCATCGGGCACGGCGTGGGCCCGGAATCCATCGTGGCACTGGGCATTCCGCGCTCCATCGATTCGGTGTGCGCCACCGTGGCGGTGGCCAAGACCGGCGCGGCCTTCCTGCCCGTCGATCCGGCCTATCCGCTGCAGCGCAAGCAGCACATGCTGGCCGACTCCGGCGCGCGGTTCGGTCTCACCGTCGCCGCACAGCGCGGGGAACTGCCGGCCGACGGCGTCACCTGGCTGGTACTCGACGATCCCGAGGTCACCGCACCGCTGGCCGGTCTGCCGGAGACCGTGGTCACCGATGCCGATCGCTCTGCGCCGCTGCACTTCTCGCACACCGCCTATCTCATCTACACCTCCGGATCGACCGGCACCCCGAAGGGCGTGACGGTCACCCACACCGGTCTCGCCGACTTCACGCGCACCATGGCCGAGCGGTTCGGCGTCGTATCCGGCGCTCGGACACTGCATTTCGCGTCGCCGAGCTTCGACGCCTCGGTGCTGGAAATGCTGCTGGCCTGGTCCGCGGGCGCGACCATGGTGGTGGCGCCGCCGCACCTGTACGGCGGCGAGGAATTGGCGGAACTGCTCGAACGCGAGCGCGTCAGCCACGCGTTCCTCACCCCGGTGGCCCTGGCCACCCTGGGCGCGGGCGGCCGATCGCTGCCCGCACTGCGCGGACTGATCGTCGGCGGCGAGGCCGTCGGCGCGGAGCTGCTCGAGCGCTGGGCAGTCGGCCGTGCGATGTTCAACGCGTACGGTCCCTCCGAGGCCACCGTTGCCGTCGCCATGTCGAATGCGCTTGCGCCGCAGCAGCAGATCGTGCTGGGCGGGCCCATCCGGGGCGCCCGGCTGGCCGTGCTGGATCGCCGTCTGCGCCCCGTCCCGGTCGGCGTTGCGGGTGAGCTCTACATCGGTGGTCCGGGCCTGGCGCGTGGTTACTTCGCGCAGCCCGGTCTGAGTGCGGCTCGGTTCATTGCCGATCCGTACGGTTCGGCAGGCGAGCGGCTGTATCGCACCGGCGACCTGGTGCGCTGGACGGCCGGCGGTGAGCTGGTCTTCCTCGGCCGCGGTGACGACCAGGTGAAGGTGCGCGGTTTCCGTATCGAACTCGGGGAGATCACCGCGGTGATCGCGGACCTCGACGGAGTTCGATTCGCGCACACCGAGGTTCGGCACGACGAGGCCGGACGCGCGCACATCGTGAGCTATGTCCGCGCCGCGGACGCGCACCAGCTGGACGCACAGTCCGTGCGAGCCCACGTCGGTGCGAAGCTGCCCGCGCATATGGTGCCCTCGGCGGTGGTCGCGCTCGATTCGATTCCCTTGTCGCCCAGCGGCAAACTGGATCGGCGCGCCCTGCCCGCACCCGTGTGGGATCTCGGCATCGCGGGCCGCGAACCGGCGACCCCGGCCGAGGCGCTGGTGGCCGGGGAAATGGCGCGCCTGCTCGGGCGCGAACAGGTCTGCGCGGATCACAGCTTCTTCGATCTGGGCGGCAACTCGCTCTCGGCCACCGGGCTGGTATCCCGGATCGCCGCCGCGTGCGGACATCGGCTCGCGGTGCGCGAGGTCTTCGAGCATCCGACCCCCGAGGGTCTGGCGCGGCTGCTGGACAGTATTGCGGGACAAGAGATCACGGACCGTCCGCGCCTGTGTGCACTGGCCCGCCCGGCGCGGGTTCCGCTCACCTCGGTACAGCGGCGACTGTGGTTCCTGAACCAGCTCGACACCGACTCCGGCGCCTACAATATTCCGGTGGCGCTGCGCCTGCGCGGCGCACTGGACGAGGCGGCGCTGCGTGCCGCCCTCACCGATCTCATTGCGCGCCACGAGATTCTGCGCACCCTGTACCCGCAGGATGATCAGGGTCCGTACCAGGCGCTCATCCCCGCCGCGGAGGTGCCGCTCACCCTGGCACTACTCGAGACCTCCGCGCTGGAGCTCGAACAGCATGTCGAGGTCGCCGCCGAGCAGGGTTTCGACCTCACCCGCGAACTCCCGCTGCGGGTCGAACTGCTGCGCACCGGAAAGACCGAATACGCGCTGGCGATGGTCGTGCACCACATCGCCATGGACGGCTGGTCGCTGGCGCCGCTGGCCTCGGACCTCATGACGGCCTATGCCGCGCGCCGGTCCGGGCACGCGCCGGAGTGGATGCCGCTGCCGGTGCAGTACGCGGATTACGCGGTGTGGCACCAGGATCTGCTCGGCGACGAGGACGATGCCGAGAGCGTGGCCGCCCAGCAGTTGCGCTACTGGCGCACCCGTCTGGCCGCGCTGCCGGACTGCCTCGACCTGCCCGCCGATCGCCCGCGCCCGGCGGTGGCCACCCATCGCGGCGATTCGGTCCGCACGCGGGTGGACGCCGGTCTGCACACCCGGCTGACGGAACTGGCGCGCAGCCGCGACGTCAGTGAATTCATGGTGCTGCACGCCGTGCTGGCGCTGCTGCTGGCCCGGCTCGCCGGCACCCCCGACATCTCGGTCGGCACCGCGATCGCGGGCCGCGGCGAACCCGAACTCGATGCGCTGATCGGCGCGTTCGTCGGCACCCTGGTGTTGCGCACGCCGGTCGACGGCGGTACCTCCTTCACCGATCTGCTGCGCACGGTGCGGGAAGCCGACCTGGAGGCGTTCGCGCACGCGGATCTGCCGTTCGAGCGGCTGGTCGAGGCACTGAATCCGGTGCGCTCCACCGCACATCACCCGCTGTTCCAGGTGAGCCTGTCGCTGGACAATTTCCAGGCGCCCGTCCTGCGGCTGCCGGGTTTGGATATCGCTGTCCAGCAGGTCGATTCGATGGTGGCGAAGTTCGATCTGCAATTCGTCTTCACCGCCGTACCGGAGGCGGGTGGCGGCTCGGGCGGTTTGGACCTGTGCCTGACCTATGCCACCGATCTGTTCGATCGCGCCACGGCGGTGGACCTGAGCCGCCGCTTCGTGCGGGCGCTGTCCGCGGCCCTCGCCGATCCCGCCGCGGCGGTGGGCGATCTGGAGCTGCTGGCTCCGGAGGAGATGCGGGCGCTCGCACCCGTGCGCGGTCCGGCGGCCGATATCGTGCTGACCCTGCCGGAGCTCTTCGCCTCGGCGGCAGCCGATCCGAATCAGATCGCCCTCGTCGCCGAGCACCGCTCCCTCACCTACGGCGAACTCGACGAGTGGTCGAATCGCCTGGCGCGCACCCTGATCGGTCAGGGCGCGGGACCGGGTGAGGTCATCGCACTGGGCCTGGCGCGATCGGTGGAGTCCGTCGTCGCGACGGTGGCCGTCGCCAAGACCGGCGCGGCCTATCTGCCCGTGGACGTGCGGCATCCGGCCGACCGGATTCGGCATATGCTCACCGACTCCGGGGCCCGGCTGGGCCTGACCACCGGCACGGACAGCGAGCTGCTGCCCGCGGATTCGACGGTGCAGTGGCTCCTGGTGGACGCGGTGTCCACTGCGGGATCGGCTGCGGCCGTGCTGGATTCCGATCGCCTCCGTCCGCTGTCCGTCGACGATATCGCCTACGTCATCTACACCTCCGGCTCCACGGGCGTGCCCAAGGGTGTCGCGGTTCCGCATCGCGGACTCGCCGCCTTCGCGCTGGAGCAGCGTGCCCGCTACGGTCTGGAATCCACCAGCCGCACACTGCATTTCGCCTCGCCCAGTTTCGATGCCTCGGTGCTCGAACTGCTGCTGGCCTGGTGCACGGGTGCGACCGTCGTGGTCGCCTCCGCGGAGATCTACGGTGGCGACGAGCTGGCGGCACTGCTGGAGGGTGCGGGCGTCACACACGCCTTCATCACCCCGGCCGCGCTGGCGAGCATCGATATCACCGCCCACCCGCTGCCGGCACTGCGCTGCCTGGTGGTCGGCGGCGAGGCGGTCGGCGCCGATCTGGTCGCCCGCTGGGCGGTCGGCCGGGCCATGTTCAATGCCTACGGTCCGTCGGAAGCGACTGTGGCGCCGGTCATGTCGGACGCACTCACCGCGGGTAGCCCCATTGTGCTGGGCCGTGTCATTCGCGGTGCGGCGCTCACCGTGCTGGACACTCGGCTGCGGCCGGTGCCGGTGGGTGTCGCAGGTGAGCTCTATGTGGCGGGTGCGGGTCTGGCCCGTGGATATGTGGGCCGGACCGCGCTCACCGCGGAGCGATTCGTGGCGAATCCGTTCGCCGGGGTCCCGGGTGAGCGCATGTACCGGACCGGTGATGTGGTGCGCTGGACGGCCGGCGGTGAGCTCATATTCGTCGGCCGCAGCGATGATCAGGTGAAGATCCGCGGTTTCCGCATCGAACTCGGCGAGATCAGCGCGGCGCTGTCGGAGGCCGAAGGAATTCGCTTCGCGCACACCGAGATCCGCCGCGACGATGCCGGAACTCCGCGCATTGTCGGCTATGTGGTCGCCGCCGGGGATCAGCGGCCGGACCGGCAGGCGCTGCGCTCGTATGCCGCCGACCGGTTGCCCGGGTACATGGTGCCCACCGCCATCGTGGTGCTGGCGGATATTCCGCTCTCACCCAGTGGCAAGCTCGATCGCCGGGCGCTGCCGGAACCGCAGTGGGAGGTGGCGGCCGGGCGTGCGCCCAGCACCCCGAGTGAGATTCTGGTGGCGAACGCCATGGCCGAGGTGGTCGGCCGCACCGAGGTCTGCGCCGATCACGACTTCTTCGAGCTGGGCGGCACCTCGCTCTCGGCGACCCGCCTGGTGGCACAGCTCGCCGCCACCACCGGTCGCCAGCTCGGTGTGCGCGCCGTCTTCGAACACCCGACCCCCGAACAGCTGGCGCGCGTCGTGGACGAGCTGCTGGCACAGGATGATCCGGGTCTGCCGCAACTCACCCGCGGCCGCCGTCCGACCCGGGTTCCGCTGTCCCCGGCGCAGCAGCGACTGTGGTTCCTGAACCGTTTCGACACCGATTCGGGCGCATACAACATCCCGGTGGCCCTGCGCCTGCGCGGCCGCCTCGATGCGGCGGCGCTGGCCGCGGCCCTGCGTGATGTGGTGGAGCGGCACGAGGCGCTGCGCACCCTGTTCCCGCAGGACGCGGACGGCCCGCACCAGGTGATCGTGCCGGTGGCGGCCGACTTCACGCTGCCCGTGGTCGAGGTTGCGGCGGAGGATATCGCGGCACGGCTGGGTGCCTTGGCCACCAGGGGATTCGATCTGGCGACGGCGCTGCCGTTGCGTGCGGAGTTGCTGCGCGCCGGTGAGCACGATCACGTGCTCGCGGTCGTCGTGCACCACATTGCCGCCGACGGCGGCTCCGTCGCCCCGCTGGCCTCCGATCTCGCGGCCGCGTATGCCGCACGGCGGCAGGGTGCGGCTCCCGAGTGGGCCGAATTGCCGGTGCAGTACGCCGATTACAGCGTCTGGCAGCGTGAGCTGCTGGGCGATGAGGCGGATTCCGCGAGTGTGGCCGCGCAGCAGCTGCGGTACTGGACCGAACGCCTGCAGGGGCAGTCGGGCAGTCTGGAACTGCCGTCCGACCGACCGCGCCCCACGATCCGATCACAGCACGGCGCTTCGGTATTCGCCCGTCTGGAGGGTTCGTCGCATGCCGCGCTCTCGCGGCTCGCCCGCGATCACGACGCCAGCCTGTTCATGGTGTTGCACGCCGTGCTGGCGGTACTGCTGGCCCGGATCACGGGCACCGCGGACGTGACGGTGGGCACTCCGATCTCCGGTCGGGCCGATGCGCGGCTGCACCCGCTGATCGGCATGTTCGCCGGCACGCTGGTGCTGCGCACCGAGGTCGATCGTGCCGCGTCCTTCTCCGGCCTGCTGGCCCAGGTGCGCGATCACGATCTGAATGCGTTCGCGCACGCCGACATTCCGTTCGAGCGCCTGGTGGAGGCCCTCGATCCGGTGCGCACGACCGCGCACCACCCGCTGTTCCAGGTCATGCTGTCGGTGCACGACGCGCTGCCGGCGCTGCCGCGACTCGATGACATCGAGGTCGCGATCGAGGACATCGCGCTGGAGATCGCGAAATTCGATCTCCAGTTCACCTTCACCGAATCGCATACCGCACAGGGTGATCCGGACGGCATCGAGATCTGCCTGACCTACGCGACCGATATGTTCGAGGCCGAGACCGCCGAGCGTCTCGGCGCCCGCTTCGTCCGGCTGTTGTCCGGAGTGAGCGGCCGTCCGCACACCGCGGTCGGCGATATCGACCTGCTGTCGGTGCCGGAGCGCTCCGAGCTGGCGCCCGCGCGCGGTGTCAACGGACCGGTGCCGGCGACCCTGGCGGAGGTGTTCACCGCCGCCGCGGCGACGCGGGATGCCATTGCGGTGGTGTCGGATTCGGGCACGCTGACCTACGGCGAACTCGATGAACGCTCGAACCGGGTGGCGCGGGCGCTGCTGGCGCACGGCGTGGGCCCCGGCGATATCGTCGCGCTCGGCCTGCCCCGCTCGCCGGAATCGGTGCTCGCCACCGTGGCCGTCACCAAGACCGGTGCGACCTTCGTGCCCGTCGATGTGCGCTATCCGGCCGAGCGGATCGCGCATATGCTCACCGATTCCGGTGCGCGACTGGGCATTACCACGGCTGCTCATTCCGCGGCGCTGCCGGAGGTGCTGAACTGGCTCACCCTGGCGGAACTGGAGCGGACCGAATCCGCCGCACCGATCACCGATTCCGATCGGCTGCGCTGGCTGGGCATCGACGACCTCGCCTACATCATCTACACCTCCGGTTCCACCGGGGTGCCCAAGGGTGTGGCGGTCACCCATCGCGGTATGGCCGGGTTCGCGGTCGAGCAGCGCACCCGGTACCTCATGGACTCCGATTCGCGGCCACTGCATTTCGCCTCGCCGAGCTTCGACGCCTCGATTCTGGAACTGCTGCTGGCCTGGTGCTCGGGCGGTGCCCTGGTGCTCGCCTCGCCCGAGGTGTACGGCGGTGACGACCTGGCCGCGCTGCTGGACCGGGAGCGGGTGACCCACGCCTTCATCACCCCGGCGGCGCTGGCGAGCATCGATATCGCCCGCTGGCCGCTGCCCGCACTGCAGCACCTGTCGGTGGGCGGTGAAGCGGTGGGTGCGGATCTGGTGGCCCGCTGGGCTCCGGAACGGCACCTGTACATCGGCTACGGACCGACCGAAACCACCATCATGAGCGCCATGTCGACGCCACTGGCGGCGGATGACGCGGTGGTGCTCGGCCGTCCGATTCGCGGCACCGGAATGGTCGTGCTCGATGAGCGTCTGCGCCCGGTGCCGCCGGGTGTGGCCGGTGAACTGTACATCGGCGGCGACGGTCTGGCACGCGGGTATCACCGGCGGCCCGGTCTGACCGCCGGCCGCTTCGTCTCGAATCCGTTCGCGACCCTGCCGGGCGCGCGGATGTACCGCACCGGTGATGTGGTGCGCTGGACGCAGTCCGGTGAACTGGACTTCGTCGGCCGCAGTGATGATCAGGTGAAGATCCGCGGTTTCCGGATCGAGCTCGGCGAGATCAGCGCCGTGGTGGTCGATGCCGAGGCCATTCGCTTCGCCCACACCGAGATCCGTGACGACGCCGCGGGCCGGCCTGCCATCGTCTGCTATGTCGTCCCGGAGGACGGTCAGACCGTGGATACCGCGCAGCTGCGCGATATCGCGGCCGAGCGTCTCCCGGCGCACATGGTCCCCGCCATGTTCGTGCCATTGGTCTCGATCCCGTTGTCGCCCACCGGAAAACTCGATCGCCGTGCCCTGCCGGAACCGGCCTGGGCGACGGTCGAAGGCGGACGTGCCCCGCGCACGCCCAATGAGAAGCTGGTGGCGCAGGTCATGGCCGAGGTGCTCGGTCACGACCAGGTCTGCGCCGATCACGGATTCTTCGAGCTGGGCGGCAATTCGCTCTCCGCGACGCAGTTGGTCGCGCGTATCACCGCCGCCTCCGGACAGCGGCTGGCGGTGCGCGCGGTCTTCGAACACCCGACACCCGCCGGACTGGCGCTGCTGCTGGATGATTCGATGGGCGAGGCGTCCGCCGGGCGCCCGGTCCTCATGCCGGGTCAGCGCCCCGAACGGGTGCCGCTGTCCCTGGCGCAGCAGCGGCTGTGGTTCCTGAGCCGCTTCGATCCGGGTTCGGCCGCCTACAACATTCCGGTGGGCCTGCGCCTGACCGGCCGTCTGAACGCGGCGGCGCTGCAGCAGGCGGTGTCGGATGTGGTTGCGCGGCACGAGGTGCTGCGCACGGTCTTCCCCGAGGACGGGCAGGGGCCGCATCAGGTGGTGGTGCCGGAGACCGCGGCGGTGGTGCCTTTCGTGCGCATCGTCTCCAGCCCGAGCACGGTGATCACCGATGCGTTCGAGCTGGCGCAGGCCGGATTCGACCTCGCGGCCGAGATTCCGATCCGCGCGGCCCTGCTGCAGGTCGGCCCCGATGAGCATGTCCTCGTCGTGGTGATCCACCACATCGCCGCCGACGGCTGGTCGCTCACGCCGCTGGCCGCGAATCTGGTGGCGGCCTACGGGGCGCGCTGCTCCGGCGCCGCACCCGCATGGCCGGCGCTGCCGGTCCAGTACGCGGATTTCAGTGTGTGGCAACGGGAATTGCTCGGCAGCGAGGACGATCCGGAGAGTCTGACCACGCGGCAGCTGCAGTACTGGACCGAGCGCTTGGCGGATCTGCCGGAGTGCCTGGAACTGCCCGTCGACCGGCCCCGGCCGGTGGTGGCCTCCCATCGCGGCGCCTCGACCTCGGTGCGCATCGATGCGGAACTGCTTGCCCGCCTGGCGCATTCGGCGCAGTCGAACGATGTCAGCGTGTTCATGGTGCTGCACGCGGTACTGGCGGTGCTCATCGCCCGCACCAGCGGCAGCGGTGATATCGCCATCGGCACCGCGGTGGCCGGGCGCGGCGACGCGGCGCTCGACGATCTGATCGGCATGTTCGTCGGAACGCTGGTGCTGCGCACCAGGATCGACGGTGCGGCCAGTTTCGCCGAGGTGCTGGCAGCGGTGCGCGATACCGATCTCGATGCCTTCGCGCACGCCGATCTGCCCTTCGAGCGGCTGGTCGAGGTGCTCAACCCGGTGCGCTCGACCGCGCATCACCCGCTGTTCCAGGTAAGTCTGTCGCTCACCAATATGGGTGTGCCGACGGTGCGCCTGCCGGACGTCGCGGTGACGGGCTTCCCGGTCGATCCGGGCCTGGCGAAGTGCGATCTGCAATTCACCTTCACCGAAGCCTTTACCGCGCACGGTGATCCGGACGGCATCGAGATGTCGCTGTCCTACGCCACCGATCTGTTCGATACCGCCACCGCGGACCGGATGAGCCGCCGGTTCGTCCGGCTGCTGGCGGCGGTGCTGGCCCGGCCGGAGATCGCGGTCGGCGACGCGGATGTGCTGTCCGCGTGGGAGCGTTCGGTGCTGGCTCCGGCACACGGCGCCCGGGCCGCGGATCCCGTCACACTGCCCGAGCTGTTCGCCCGGGTGGTGCGGGCCGATCACCCCGCGCTCGTCACGGCGGAGCGGACGCTGACCTACGGTGAGCTCGACGCCTGGACGAATCGCCTGGCCCGCAAGCTGATCGCGCGTGGGGTCGGACCCGGTGACGTGGTCGCACTCGGCCTGGCCCGGTCACTGGAATCGGTGGCGGGCTCGCTGGCCATCGCCAAGACCGGCGCGGCCTTTCTGCCGGTCGACGTGCGTCATCCGATGGACCGCATCCGGCATATGCTCACCGATTCGGCGGTGCGATTCGGACTCACCTGCACCACCGACCGTGCCGCGCTTCCCGGTGATCTCGGCATCGAGTGGATGCTGGTCGACGACGCCGCGGACATGTCCTCCGCACCGCTGGACGCCGGTGAGCTGCGCCGCGTACCGCGGATCGACGATATCGCGTATCTGATCTACACCTCCGGATCCACCGGTCTGCCCAAGGGCGTGGCCGTCACGCATCGCGGCGTGTTCAACTGCGCCGAGGTGCAACGGGTCCGGTTCGCTGTCGAGCCGTCCGCGCGGACACTGCATCTGGCCTCGCCGAGCTTCGATGTGGCGGTGCTGGAGCTGCTGCTGGCCTGGTCCGCGGGCACGACCATGGTGATCGTCCCGATCGACGTCTACGGTGGTGACCCGCTGGCGGAACTGATCGAGGCGAACGCGGTCACCCATGTCGTCATCACCCCCGCCGCGCTGGCCAGCATCGATGCGGACCGCTGGCCGCTGCCGCATCTGCACACGCTGATAGTCGGCGGTGAGGCGTTCGACCGGGAACTGGTGGAGCAGTGGGGCCGGGGCCGCGATATGTCGAACGGGTACGGCCCGTCCGAGGCGACCATTGCGACCACCTTCTCCGAGCCCATGCATCCGGACCGGCCGATCGTCCTCGGCCGCCCGATGCGCGGTGTGTCCACGGTGGTGCTGGACGCGCGTCTGCGCCCCGTGCCGCCCGGTGTGGTGGGCGAGCTCTATGTCGGCGGGATCGGCCTGGCACAGGGCTACCACCGGCGTCCGGCGCTGACTTCCGAACGGTTCGTGGCGAATCCGTTCGGTGGTAAGGGTGAGCGGATGTACCGCACCGGGGATCTGGTGCGGTGGAACGCCGAGGGTGAGCTGGTATTCGCCGGTCGTGCCGACGATCAGGTCAAGGTGCGCGGTTTCCGTATCGAACTCGGTGAGATCTCCGCTGTGGTCGCCGCCTGCGCGGGAGTTCGATTCGCGCACACCGAGGTTCGCAAGGACGACGGCGGCCGGGCGCATATCGTCTGCTACGTCGTCGCGTTGGAGGGCGTCGCCCTGGAGGCGCGCGAACTGCACGACCTCGCCGCCCAGCAGCTTCCGGCGCATATGGTGCCGTCGGCCTTCCTGATGCTGGACTCGATTCCCTTGTCGCCCAACGGGAAACTGGATCGCCGTGCGCTGCCGGAGCCGGACTGGACCGTCAGCGATACCGGTCGTGCCCCGCGCACACCCGGCGAGGTGCTGGTGGCCGAGGCCATGGCCGAGGTCGTCGGCCGCGAAAGCGTCTGCGCGGACCACAGTTTCTTCGATCTCGGCGGCAACTCGCTGTCGGCGACACAGCTGGTGGCGCGCATCGCCGCGGCCTCCGGCTGCCGGCTGGAGGTGCGGGCGGTGTTCGAGCACCCGACGCCCGAGAAGCTCGGCGCACTGCTCGATCGGGTGCTGTCCGCCGGTGGCGGGGACCGGCCCGCGCTGGTCTCCCGGCCCCGGCCCGCACGGATTCCGCTGTCTCCGGCGCAGCAGCGGCTCTGGTTGCTGAACCGGTTCGATACCGCCTCGGGCGTGTACAACATCCCGCTGGTGCTGCGGCTGCGCGGCGCCCTGGATGTGGAAGCGCTGCAGCGGGCGGTCGCGGACGTGGTGGCACGACACGAGGTGCTGCACACGGTGTTCCCGGCGGATGCGGAGGGTCCGCACCAGGTGGTGCTGTCCGTCGCCGATCCGGCGCTCGACGTGCCGCTGCACGAGCTCGCCGCCGCGGCTGTGCCAGAGTTCATCGGGTCGTTCATCATGGCGGGATTCGATGTGACACAGCAGCTTCCGGTGCGTGCCGGACTGCTGCGCCTCGCGGCCGACGAACACCTGCTGGTGCTCGTCATGCACCACATCGTCGCCGACGGCGCCTCCGCGGGACCGCTCGCGATGGATCTGGCCGCGGCCTATGCGGCGCGGCGGGAACAGCGGGCGCCCGAATGGGCCGCGCTGCCGGTGCAGTACGCCGATTTCAGTCTGTGGCAGCACGCGGTGCTCGGTAGTGAGGAAGACCCCGAGAGCCCGGCCGCGCGTCAGCTGGAGTACTGGACGAGCAAGCTTGCCGGAACACCGGACTGCCTCACGTTGCCGATGGACCGGCCGCGCCCCGCGGTCCCGTCCCAGCGTGGTGCGTCGGTGTTCGCCCGCATCGATGCCGAATTGCACGACGAGCTCACCGAATTGGCGCGCTGGCACGGTGTCAGCGTCTTCATGGTGCTGCACGCGGTGCTGGCGGTGCTGCTGGGCCGGCTCGGCAGTACCGACGATGTGGTGGTGGGTACGCCGATCGGCGGCAGGGTGGATCCGCAGCTGGATCTGCTGGTCGGCATGTTCGTCGGCACGCTGGTGCTGCGGACGTCCGTCGCACCCGGCGACACCTTCGCCGAACTGCTCGACACCGTGCGCGAAACGGATCTGGATGCGTTCGCGCACGCCGATATTCCGTTCGAGCGACTGGTGGAGGCGCTGGATCCGGCCCGCTCGGCGGCGCATCATCCGCTCTTCCAGGTCATGCTGTCGGTGCACAATGTGATGCCGGGTCTGCCGCGGCTGGCCGAGGTGACCGCGATCGCCGAGGATGCGGCGTTCGAGGTGGCCAAGTTCGATCTGCAATTCACGCTCACCGAGAAGCAGACCGCGCACGGTGCTCCGGACGGCATCGATCTGTGCGTCACCTATGCCACCGATCTGTTCGATGCCGGTAGCGCGGAAGTGCTGTGCCACCGGTTCGTCCGGCTGCTCACGGCGGCGATCGGTGATCCCGCCACCGCGGTGGGGGATCTGGATCTGCTCGATGCGCAGGAGATGCGCACGCTGGCTCCGGTCCGGGGATCGGCGTCGGTCACCGCCGCCACCTTCCCTGAGGTATTCGCCGCGGCCGTCGCCCGCGCGCCGGGCACGGTCGCGGTCTGCGACCGGGAGATCCAGATGAGCTACGACCAGCTGGATCGATCCACCAACCGGCTGGCGCGAGCGCTGCTGGCGCGCGGTGTCGGTCCGGAATCGTATGTGGCGCTCGGTATTCCGCGCTCGGTGGAATCGGTGCGGGCCATGTTCGCGGTGCTCAAGACCGGTGCGGCGTTCGTGCCGGTCGATCCGTCCTATCCCGCGCAGCGCAAGGAGCACATGCTCAGCGATTCGCGGGCGCGCATCGGGCTGACGGTCTCGCGGTGCCGCGGGGATGTGCCGGTGGGTCCGCAGTGGCTGGTGCTCGATGATCCGGCCTTCGCCGCGGAAACCCGGTTCTATTCGGGCGCAACGCTTTCCGATGCCGAGTTCATTCGCGCACCGCGGCTGGGCAATCCGGCGTACCTGATCTACACCTCGGGATCCACCGGTGTGCCCAAGGGTGTTGTCGTCACCCATGCCGGCCTGGCCGATTTCGCGGCCGAGCTCGCGCATCGCGGCGGTGTCACCACGCGCTCGCGGGTATTGCATTTCGCGTCACCGAGTTTCGACGCCGCAATCCTGGAGATCCTGCTGGCCCTCGGCAGCGCCGCCACCCTGGTGCTGGCCGATACGGGGATCTTCGGCGGCGACGAACTGCGGGACCTGTTGCACGCGGAGCGGATCACGCACGCGTTCGTGACGCCCGCGGCGCTGGCGACCGTCGAGCCCGGCGGGCTCGGCGAACTCGAAATGATCATGGTCGGCGGTGACCGCACCGGCGGTGAACTGGTGCAGCGCTGGGTCGGGGCCGATGTGCCGGGTCGCACCATGCTCAATGCGTACGGTCCCTCGGAGATCACCGTCGCGGCGAGCATCAGCGCCGGACTGCGGCCGGGCGTGCCGGTCACCATCGGCGGACCGCTGCGCGGGTTCGCACTGATGGTGCTCGACGGGCGGCTGCGCCCGGTTCCGGTGGGCGTACCGGGAGAGCTGTATATCGCCGGAATCGCCCTGGCGCGTGGTTATCACCGCCGTCCCGCACTGACCGCCGAGCGGTTCATCGCGAGTCCGTTCGGAGCACCGGGCGACCGTATGTACCGCACCGGAGATCTGGTGCGGTGGGTGATGTCCAGCGGCAGGCAGGAGCTGGAGTACCTCGGTCGCGGCGATGATCAGGTGAAGATCCGCGGGTTCCGCATCGAGTTCGGTGAGATCAATGCCGCGCTCTCGGACCACGCCGAGGTGACCGCGGCGACGACCATCGGATACGAGATGGCCAGCGGTGCACTGATTCTCGCCGCCTACATCGTGCCGGCGCCCGGCGCCGCGGTGAACGTCGAGGAGCTGCGCCGGCACGTCGCCGGTCGCGTGCCGGAATACATGGTGCCGCAGTCGATTACGGTCCTGGAATCCCTGCCGCTGACACCGGCCGGGAAGCTGGATCGCACGGCGCTGCCCGAACCGGAACTGCTCGCGGCGGCGACGTTCCGGGCGCCCGCCACCCCCGTCGAAGCGGTGGTGTGTGCCGCCTTCGCCGAGGTGCTGGGTCTGGAATCGGTGGGTGCGGACGACAACTTCTTCGAGTTGGGCGGCACCTCACTGCTGGCTACCCGGCTGGTCGCGGTGATCCGGGATCAGCACGGGGCCGATGTGCCGATGCAGGCGCTGTTCCTCGATCCCACCCCGGCCGGTATCGCCGCGCGGGTCGAGGCGCCGTCCGACGGCGACAATGCCGTCGCGGCGGCATTGAGTCCGCTGCTGCCGATTCGCCCGAACGGCGCACTGCCGCCGCTGTTCTGCGTGCACTCGGTCAGTGGTGTGGCCTGGAGCTACACCGGACTGCTGCCGCACCTGGAACCGGATCGGCCGATCTACGGTCTGCAGCTGCCGCACCTGAGCGAGGACGACTGCGGTCTGGACACGGTCGAGCAGCTCGCGCAGCGGTATATCCATGAGATGCAGACCGTGCAGCCGCACGGGCCGTATCACCTGCTGGGCTGGTCGCTGGGCGGGCTGATCGCCTACGACATCGCGACCAGGCTGGAAGCGGCGGGTGAGCAGGTCCAGATGCTGGCCATGCTGGACAGCCGCATCCTGGCCGATGAACCGGAGATCGCGGACGCCAGCGCCGGTGAACTGCTGGCGGCACTGCTGGGCGATTCGAGCCTCGCGGCGGAGAACGTCTCCGCCGAGCGCGCGGCGGAATTGCTGCACGAGCACCAGGGTCCGTTCGGTGCGCTCGGCGCCGCCCATATGGAGCGGCTGTACACGGGCTACCTGGCCGGAACCAGCATGGGCTACCGGTTCCGTCCGCGCCGCTACGACGGTGATCTGGTGTATTTCACTGCCACAGAGCCGGATTCACCCCCCTCCGCCGGCGGTCAGGCGCCGCCGACACCCGGCGCGGGTCCGTGGCGCGGCGTGGTGCGCGGCGAGATCACCGAGCACTTCGTGGGCTGCTCACACGTCGATATGGGTTCACCGCGGGCACTGGACGAAATCGGTCCGATGCTGCGGCAGCACCTCAGCGAAGGTGAATGCCGGACAGGGTTTTCCGTTCAGGCCGCCGCCGACCGGCGCTGGTCGTCATCGAGTACGAATACCGGAACAGGAAGGGAGATCGAATGAGCGAGACCAACCCGTTCGACAATGAGGAGGGCCGATTCGCGGTGCTCGTCAATGCCGAGGGGCAGCATTCGCTGTGGCCGGATTTCGCGGCGGTGCCCGATGGTTGGCAGCTGGTCCACGAGGGTAGCCGCAGGGAATGCCTGGATTACGTGGAGCAGCACTGGACCGATATGCGGCCCAACAGCCTGGTCGCCGCCATGGCCGCGGACGCTCGGTCCTGAGGAACGCGGACGCTCGGTCCTGAGGAACGCCGACGCTCGGTCCTGAGGAACGCCGACGCTCGGTCCTGAGGAACGCCGACGCTCGGTCCTGAGGAAGTAGTGCTGTGTGACCGGGCCCCGGGCAATCCGGGGCCTGGTTCGGTCGGATTACGGAAACGATATGGGGACAATGACATTGAGGCGATGCTCGAGCGCCGCGGCGCTCCTGCTGGCAGTGGCGGCAGTGGGTCCGCTGGGCTGTTCTCCCGAACAACTCACCAGCGGCGCCGACCCGATCGGCCTAGCCGCCCCAGCTCCGCTTCCGTCCGCACCGCAGCACATCGAGCGGCCCGCCGAACTGACAGGCCCCGGATGTGATGCCGCCGCCTCCTATCCGGACAATCCGATGCTGGAGGCGGTCATGCTGTCCGCCGCCAAAGACGCGGGCCTGCGTGCGCAGAGGCCGGGTTCGACTGCGCCGCAGCGGTTCACCGTCTTCGTGCCGGAGGAATCCGCCCTCGACAATCTCGACGAGAAGACCGTTCATCGCATGCGCAGCGACGCCTCGGAGCTGCTGAAAATCATTGCGCACCATCTGGTTCCGATCGATCTTCCGCCGGATCGGATCGGCGGGCGGTATCTGGCCGCCGACGGGGGAGAGGTCACCGTGACCCGATCGGCCGACGGTATCGACGTGGACGATGCGAAGGTGATCTGTGGCGGCTTCCGCACCGCCACAGCGACCGTCTACCTGATCGACAGGGTGCTCACGCGCACCTCGTTGTGACCGCGCGCGGTGCGGAATCAGTGGTTCGAGCGGCAACGACTCAGCGGACCTCTTGAATTCGCACCATATTTCCCGCCGGATCCCGGAACGCGCAGTCCCGGACGCCGTACGGCTGATCGGTCGGCTCCTGCACCACCTCGGCATCGGTGGCCTGCACCCGCTCGAAGGCGCCGTCGAGATCCTCGGTGGCCAGCAGCAGGCTGGCGTAGGTGCCCTTGGCCATCATCTCGGCAATGGTCCGCCGCTCATCCTCGGTGATACCGGGATCAACGGCCGGCGGATGCAGAACAATGGAGGTTCCGGGCTGACCGACCGGCCCTACCGTCAACCACCGGAGCCCGTTGTAGCCGACATCCTTGCGAAGTTCGAAACCCAGGGCATCGCGATAAAAGGCCAGCGCTGCCTCCGCATCATCATGCGGTAGAAAGCTCGAATAGATGGTGATTTCCATGTTCGCAACGCTAATCGCGCCCCGTCGTCCGGGGCTTCTCGATTCCTGATCGGTTCGCCCGTCCGGACGGGCTCGCACCGGCTGAGACCGCAGCGCGCGCAGGCCTCGAGATCACCGGATTCGCCGTCGAATGCCGCTAGGCTCCCCCTGGTGTGGGTTGCCGGGAATGTACGGAGCGACATGCTGAGACTCGGACGCCGAGTCATCGGTCTGGACTCCGCCGCACACTACGTCGCCGCCCTGCACAGCACCGAGCGGGAGGTTCCCGGGCTCGACCGCCGGGAAGCCTTGCAGTTCAGGCGGATCCAGATGCTCGGCGCGACCGGCACGGTGGTGATGGCGATCAGCGCGCTCGGCGTGGGCGCGCAGCCGGTGCACCAGAATCCGGTATCGGGCGTACCGGTCTTCGGGCTGTTCGCGCGGCTCCCGACATCCATGCTGGCAATGTGCATGATCGGCGTGGTCGCGGTGGTGGCGGCGTGGTTGTTGCTGGGCCGGTTCGCCATCGGCAGCGTCGGCGGGGCGCCCGCGCACCGGATCACGCGTTCCCAACTCGACCGGACCCTGCTGCTGTGGGTGACGCCGCTCATCGTCGCGCCGCCGATGTTCTCCAATGATGTGTATTCGTATCTGGCACAGAGCGAAATCACCAGGCGCGGTATGGATCCCTACGTGGTGGGCCCGGCCGACGGACTCGGCCTGAGCAATGTGCTGACCAATAATGTGCCCAATATCTGGCGTGAGACGCCCGCGCCGTACGGGCCGCTGTTCCTCTGGATCGGGCGCGGCATCGCCGAAATCACCGGCGACAACATCATTCTCGGTGTCTGGTCCCATCGGCTGCTCGAACTGGGCGGGATGGCGCTGATCGTCTGGGCGCTGCCGCGACTGGCCCGTCGCTGCGGCGTTGCCCCGGTGAGCGCGCTGTGGCTCGGCGCGGCCAATCCGCTGGTGCTGTTCCACCTGGTCGCCGGGGTGCACAACGACACGCTGATGCTGGGGCTCATGCTGTTCGGATCGGAATTCTGCCTGCGTGCGCTCTCCGGCGGCCCCGATGCGGAACCGGGAGCGCCGCCAGGGTTGGACGGCCGGGCGTGGGCGTTGCTGGCGCTCGGCGCGGTGCTCATCACCCTCGCGGCGATGGTCAAACTTCCCGCGATCGTCGCGCTGGGTTTCGTCGGCATGGCACTGGCCCGGCGACGGGGCAGCACATTCGGATCCCTCGTGGTCGCCGCGGCGATTCTGGGCGTAATCGCCGCGGCGACAATGCTGTTCATCAGCTGGAGCAGCGGGCTCGGCTTCGGCTGGATCTACACACTCTCCACCAATACGGCCGTCAACAGCTGGATGTCGCTGCCGACGGCGCTCGGCATCGCCACCGGATTCGGTGGTGTCCTGCTGGGATTGGGCGACCATACGAACGCACTGCTGAGCATCACCCGCCCGATCGCGCAGGTGATCTCCGCATACATCAGCCTTCGCATGCTGGTCGCCACCTGGACCGGCCGCCTGCACCTCATCGGCGCCCTGGGGCTGTCCCTGGGCGCCATCGTCCTGCTCTCCCCGGTGGTACAGCCCTGGTATCTGCTCTGGGCGATCGTGCCCTTGGCGGCCTGGGCCACGACTCCGGCATTCCGTGTTCCGGCAGTGGTCTTCTCGGTTGTCGTCGGAGTCCTGCAAATGCCGCGCGGGGCCGATTTCGCAGTCGTCCAGATAGTCGAGGCCGCCCTTGCCGCAGTGGTAGTCTCGGCGATTTTCATTGCCGTGACCCGCAATACCCTGCCGTGGCGAAACCCGTCACCGGAGGGGCCGTAGCACAGAGCTTTTCGCGCGGTTGTCACCCGATGTGAACGACCCGTGCCCAACTCGGCGGCGCGGGAACATAATTCGGCTCATCGTCATTCCACGTGTGCTCCCGGCGGAACAGACCCACCACCGTCCGGCAGGACGGCCGACTGGCCGGCCACGGGGTCTGACCGTCCGTCAGCACCACGATCACATCCGGACGAGACTGTGCGCGTAGCGCTTTGGCGAACCCGCTGCGAAGGTCGGTGCCCCCGCCGCCGATCAGCGCTATGCCCTCCGCACGGCACAGTGGATCCGTGATCCGTGCCGCGGCATCACACGACAGCACGGTGACCAGATCGCGGCGGCCGCCCACGGCCCGGGTGACAGCGGCCGTTTCGAGCAGCGCGCTGCCCAATTCGACGTCGCTGACCGATCCCGAGGTGTCGATGACCACACTGACCCGCGGCGGTGTGCGCCGCAGGCTGGGCAGCACGATGCCGGGCACCGCGGCCGAGCGCCGGGCGGGCCGACCGTAGGTGTAGTCCGCGCCGGCGCCGGAGGCCGAGGCCGCCGCGCGAATGGCCGCTCCCAGCAGATCCCGCCAGGGTTGCGGCGGGTGCATCGCCTCCTCTGCCCAGCGCCGCCATCCCTGTGGCGTGTTGCCCGGCTCGCCGATAATGCCCTGCGCCACGCGGAATCGGACCGCCTCGCGTTCCTGTTCGGTGAGCCCGTCCGCGCCGTCCGGCCCGAGTTCCCACTCGCGATCCGAGCCGTCGGCGCCGCTGCCGCAGTCGAGCCACGCCATGTCCTGGGTATGGCGTCCGAGGCGGAACTGATGCAGGTAGTCCTCCATGAGTTCACCGGCCGCCAATCCCAGGGTCGCCGGCATGATGGCGCCTTCGGGCTGGATCAGTCCGTGACCGAACGCGTCGTCGTTGATCTCGGCGTCCGCGGCGATATTCATCCGCAGTCGTTCCGCCGGGCCACTCAGGTTGTGCCGCTGCGCGAATCGGTCGCTGCGCCCGTGATGGTCACGCAGCAGATGCGACACCTCGTGCACCAGTACCGAGGCCAGTTCCTCCACCGGTGTGTAGTCCACGAACGCGGGCGACACGTAGCACCGCCAATACCGGTCCACGCCCATGGTCGGCGCCCGCGGCGATTCGACTATGTGCAGTGCGAACAGGGCGGTCGCGAGGTAGGGGCGGGCCCGCACCGCCAGCAGGCGTGCGGCATAGAGCTTGTCGAGATCCAGGCGCCCGATATCGGCTGTCATCGGCCCGCCCGCGCGGTGACACGGGCCGCGGCGCGATCCGCTCCCCGGGATACCGACACCATTCCGGCGAGTTGTTCGATGGACGCCGGTACGTCCCAATCGTCGCGGCGCAGGGTGGCGAGGGTGGTTGCGGGGACGACGACCAGGTCCGGCGCTCCGGTCTGCACGGCCTTCACCAGCAGCGTCCACGCCGCGTCCCAGCGGGACTTCTCCGGGCGTTTGCGGACCGCCGCCACCACACCGTCGAGCACTGCCTGGCGCAGATCGCCGCGCTCGGGCAGTTCGGCGGCGGCCGGATCGGCGAGCAGCAGCTCCGGGTCTGGGAGATCCATCCGGTCGATGGCGCTCAGCAGTTCGAAGCCGGGACCGTCGCCGACAGCGCCACGGACCAGCAGTGACAGCACATCTCGGCGCGAGCCCGCCGCGGTGGCGAAGGCGATCAGCCGCAGTGTCATATCCCAGCTGCGCGGTGACGGCCACGCGCCGCCGCGGCGGGTTTCGCTGGTGGGCAGCTGATGGACGAGCTTGGGGCAGGCGGCGAGCAGCTCGCACACCGCGCGGCGGGCGAAAAGCACCGCCTCCGGGAGAGTTTCGGGATCAAATTCGGGCAGCGTTGCGCGGGGCCAGGTCCCGCCGAGGCCACGGACGACCACGTCATGATCGTGAGTCCACTGCAGGTGCACAAAGCGGTTGGCCAGCGGCGGGCTCAACTCCCAGCCGTCGGCCGCCGAGGAACGCGGGTTGGCCGCGGCGACGATACGGACACCGGCGGGCAGCTGGAGGGCGCCTATCCGCCGCTCCAGCACGAGGCGCAGGAGGGCAGCCTGCACAGCGGGCGGTGCGGTCGAGAGTTCGTCCAGGAACAGCAACCCCCGGCCGGCACGCACCAGGCGTACGGCCCACTCCGGCGGAGCCATCGGAACACCCTGTGTGGCCGGATCGTCTCCGAGGATGGGCAGTCCCGAAAAGTCCGATGGCTCATGGACGCTCGCGATGACGGTGGTCAGGGGGAGTTCCAGCGACTCGGCGAGCTGGGTCAGGGCTGCGGTCTTGCCGATCCCCGGTTCGCCCCACAGGAGCACCGGTAGATCGGCGGCCACGGCCAGCGTCAGGGCTTCGAGTTGGCTGTCCGCGCGGGGTTCGGTGGTGACCTCGCCCAGGAGGGTGAGCAGTTGACCGGCGATGGCGAGTTGGGAGGTGTGTGCGCGCTCGGACAGGGGAGCGTGCGGGACGTGTGAGGGCATGCTGAATCACCTTGGGGTTGAGTGGAAGTGAGTGGACCGCGAAAGGTCGCGGGTCAATGCAAGACGGCGTGGCGCGGATGCGTGCGGTGTGGCGGGCGAGGGCGCTGCTCGCGTGTCGAGCCGGACGCGAAAAGCCCGGATCGGAACAGTCCGTAGGTGATCCGCTGCTGCGCGGCCGCCTCGAGTTCGTCGCGCAGGGCTCCCTCGCGCAGCTGCGCGCCCGGACCCAGTAGGCCCTCGACAACGGCGAGCGCACCGGCAATATCGCCGTGGCGCAGCCGTTCTCGAACACCGGTGAGGCAATCCGGGTGGCGATGCGCTTGATCGATCGCCTGTAGACAGGGCAGTGGGGTGCCGGTCAACGCGACCAGCAACTCCTCCCTCCGGACCTCGGCCGGGTGGTGATCCAGTGCGGTCAGCACGCCGTCCAGCAGGCCGATCCGGTGCTGCTCGCCTCGGCACTCCACCAGGTGTGGGTGACCGGAGCGGTGTGTGCTGCAGGGTGTTTCGCTGGGTTTGTGGCCCGGTACGAGCGCCGAGGCGACCAGCGGATGCAGCCGATCGGCGGATATCGCACCGGCCCGGAGCAGTTCCAGGTCGGGGAGTGCCCAGGTCGCCGCGTCCGGCAGCACCGGCAAGGCGGACGCGCTGCCGCGCGGGTATTTCCGCACGATCCGCAGCACGGGAGGGTCATCCCCGTGTGAATGCGGCTCCACGACAACCCGTCCGCGCGCTCCGAGGCGCACCAGGAGTGGGCCTGCCGGGAGCCCGTCGCCGCGCAGCAGTATCTCGGCCTCGGCTGCCCATCGGTCGATCGCGCAGCCCTGTGGCGCCAATTCCGGCAGCCCGGGGTCCATTACGACGGATTCGTCGAATTGCTCTGCCCCGGAACGCATTCGAAGCTCATCACTTCGGCCTGTGTCCCACAGGTGACGGTGGAGATCGAGCCGGAAACGCCGATCGGGGCGAGTGTGCGGATGTAGTGCGGCGCCATTTCCGGACAGAGATTCGCCCCATAGCGCAATGCTGATCCGCTGACCGGCATCCGCCCAGGCGGGCGCGGTCCGGGCCACAAGATGCACCGAACCCGCTCTGCAGCAAGAAGTTCCGTGTCCCTCGGTGCTGTATCGAGCCAGCGTCACCGTCAGACCCGGGCGCAACAGCCCATCAGGAGCGATCCTGGGCATATGCCAGCGCAGCAGATCCGGCGCCAGAGTGCGTAGATCGGCCCGCACGCGGACGGCAAGCTCCCGGCCGTGCGAACGCGCCAGCGCACGCAAATCAATATCTACATCGAAACCCGCTGCGGCACACGCCCCGCCCCAGTCCCCGGCAGCACGCCGAGCACTCGCGGTTTCGATCATGGAGGGCGGAACCGCGAACTCGCGCACGCGCCGCCAGAGAGAAATCCGGGATTCGTTCCCATTCGCAATCGAAGTGAGCATCAGCACTCACCTGACACGAACGAGACCCCCAATCCTTCTTCAGAATGAGTCATCATCGTCCCGACTATAACGCCCCTCCCCACTGCGGGCCAGTCGAGGGTGCGGACCGGGGCCTGGTGACGTGAGCGGATGGTATTGAGATGCACAGGGTGTGGCGGCAGCGTAGAGGTGCGCTGATGGGTGGCAGGAGTGGATGCGATGACGGAGTATGCGGGTTTCGCCGGGCGAGCGTATGTGGTCACCGGCTCGGCGTCCGGTATCGGGGCTGCGACGGTCGCGCTGCTTCGTGAACGCGGCCGCCCTCGGCGGCCGCCATTGGCGGTAGGAGCCGGCCGCTCACGAAATACGCTGAGCGGCCGGCACGCTCGGCCTCACGACCCACCAGCACGTCGACCCGGACCATCGTTCGACAGTACTATTCACCCAGTTGGCAACACGGGTGAACGGCGGGACACGCACTCCCAATCATCCACTGCCAGAACGGGAGAACGGTGAATTGCTAGTCAACGATCCAGCAGAACTCGGGTACCTGATGCATCAGGCCTTCAACAACCGGGACATCGACGCCATCGACACGATCTTCGCCGCTGACTTCTACAGCCACCCGCTGGCCGCCGGGCGGGACGCGCTCAAAGTGGCATGGAAGGCGCTCGCAGATCAGCACCCCGATTCGCGGACGGTGGTCGACCATGCCTTCGCGCACGGTGACGTGGTCGCTCTTCGCGCGACCGTGCACGGATTCGAAGACAACGGGAAGACGACCACCCTGCTGGAGATGTTCCGCGTCGCCGACGGGCGGATCGCCGAGATCTGGGGCGCGATGGCCACCGCGCGCTAGCGGCGCCATGGTCACAGCGCACCCGCGCCCGCGATCCGGTCGCCGCTACGAAGCGCAGAACTCGTTGCCCTCGGCCCAGAAGTCCGCCAGGACAGGTGCATTCGTGCTGCCGATGACCAGTTTCCATTGCAGTGACATGTCTCCAGCAAACCATCGAGCACCAGGGTTGCGAGTCACCGGTCGCCGGTCGGTTCGCGAGTGTCGGGAATAGGCAACCAAAGGTTGCGCGATCGCGGTTGATTCGCTAGCTTTATGTGCAACCAAACATTGCATATGGAGGAAGCGTGACGAGTACCGAGTACGGCAGCATCGAACGAGAGATCTATGTCGACGCCTCGCCCGAGGTGGTCTTCGAGGTGGTCAGCAGTCCCGACCACATCTCGCAGTGGTGGACCGATGGTGCGGAATTCGAGGTGACGCCCGGTTCGGTCGGCGAATTCGTCTGGGGCGACCGGGTGGACGTCTATGCGATGACGGTGGTGGATGTGCGGCCGCCGCGGGTGTTCTCCTTCCGCTGGTGCTTTCCCGACGACAAGGTCGAGGACGCCGCCAATTCGCTCCTGGTGACCTTCGAGCTCACCCCCTCCGGCTCCGGCACGAAGATTCGCCTCACCGAGACCGGGTTCCGCGAGATGGGCTGGGAGGTGGCCAAGTTGGAGGAGCAGTACCGCGAGCACGGCATCGGCTGGGACACCTTCGTGCCCCGACTGGGGGAGTACCTCGCGGGGCTGGTGTCGACCCCGTGACCGCTGCCGTCGACGACGACCTCTGGTCCGCGATCGGGGATCCGACCCGTCGGCGGATGCTCGACCTGCTGCTGGCCGCCGGCAATGGCACGGCCACCAGCCTCAGCGAGCAACTCCCTGTGACCAGGCAGGCCATTGCGAAACACCTCGGCGTACTCGACCGCGTCGGCCTGGTGCACGCCACGCCCGCCGGGCGCGAGCGCAGGTACCACGTGGACGAGGCGCAACTCGCGCGCGCGGTCGCCCAGCTGGCCTCGGTCGGCTCGGCCTGGGATGCCAGGCTCCGGCGTATCAAGCGCCTTGCCGAGGCCATTCAGGCCGCGAAGGACCAGCGCGCCACTCAGTAGTCACCCTCTCGACGCCCATCCGAATGCGAACACTGGAAAGAAGATTCGAAATGGTAGACATCCTGCACAGAGTCGGAATCAAGTCCGAGCCCGACGCGGTCTACGCGGCCCTGACCTCAGTCGAGGGGCTCGCCGGCTGGTGGGCGAACGATACCCGTGGCGTAGCCGATGAGGTGGGCGGTGTAGCCCAATTCCGCTTCGGCGCGGGCGGATTCGATATGAAGGTCCGCGAGCTCACACCCGGTAAACGGGTGTCGTGGGAGGTCGTCGAGGGCCCCGAAGAATGGGTCGGCACACACGTCGAGTGGGATCTCAGCCAAGCCGAGGACTACACCATCATTCTTTTCAACCACCAGGGCTGGAAGGAGCCGGTCGAGTTCATGCACCACTGCAGCACCAAGTGGGCACTCTTCCTCATGAGCCTGAAGTCGCTGGTCGAGACCGGTAAGGGCACCCCGGACCCGCACGACGTCAAGATCGACAACTGGAACTGACCTGCCGGTGCTGTGGCGGCCACCATAGCGGCCCCATGTCACACTCCACCTGCCTGCGGAGTCTTCCTTATGTACGGGTGCCGCCCGACCGCGGCACGGGTCCGAATGTAAGGACAGGGCAATGGAACTGGAACCTCGATTCAACCTTCGCACCAACGAGCTCGGCGCCAAGATCGGCAAGCGGATTGCCGGTGTCGGCCTGCTGCTGAAGGAGTCCTCGCTGCCGCATACGACGCAGCAGCTGATCGAGATTCGCGCCAGCCAGATCAACGGCTGCGGATTCTGCACCGATATGCACACCAAGGACGCAGCCGTGGCGGGGGAGACCTCGGTGCGGCTCAACCTGGTCGCCGCCTGGCGGGAGGCAACCGTCTTCACCGAGGCCGAGCGGGCCGCCCTGGCCCTGGCCGAGGAGGGCACCCGGCTGGCCGACACCCATCAGGGCGTCAGCGACGACACCTGGGCGGAGGTTCGCAAGCACTACGACGACGACCAGATCGCAGCGCTGATCTCGGTGGTCGCGGTGATCAACGCCTTCAACCGCCTGAATGTGATCGCCCGGACTCCCGCGGGCAGTTACGAGCCCGGCATGTTCAACTGACGATGAAATCTTCATCGTCCGATTCGTCGAAGGTCAGGTCGCCGAGGTCTGGGGTGTTGCCGATGTCATTACCCAGATGAAACAACTCGGCGTGCTCGAGCGGTAATACAAGCGGCGCAACGCCCCGAATTCGTGTCGGGGCGTTGTGATCTTGAGTAGCGGTGGATTGTATGGCAGGGTCTAACCGATCTATGGCCGAATACATCGACTGATAATTCCGCCTCGACGGAAGACGTAGCGCGACGGGGATCGGTGCAGCGTGCGGGCCGGCGAAGCATAAGCATAGGGAGTGATGAGTGCTGCATACAGCTTTCCGTACCGCCGCTTTAACGCTGACCGCGGCATTGTCCATGGCGCTGCTCGGCGGCGGCACGGCAGCGGCGGATGCCCAGAAGCCCCCGGCGGTCACCTCCGTGACCAAGGATGGGCGCACCTGGCATTTGAAGGTCTACTCGGCGGCGATGAACAAGGACATCGCGGTCGACGTGCAGCGCCCGGTCGACGAGTCGACCCCCGCGCCCAACCTCTACCTGCTCAACGGCCTGGACGGCGGTGAGGGCACCGCGAATTGGAAGACCCAGACCGACGTGCTGGGCTGGATGGCCGATAAGCAGGTCAATGTGGTTCAGCCGATCGGCGGACAGGGCAGCTACTACACCGACTGGCTGAAGCCGGATCCGGTGCTCGGCGTGAACGAGTGGAAGACCTTCTTCACCGAGGAGCTGCCGCCGCTGCTCGACGACACGCTGCACTCCACCGGTTTGAACGGATTGGCCGGCACCTCGACGTCCGGAACATCGGTGCTGCAGCTGGCCGAGGCCAAACCCGGTCTGTTCAAGTCCGTCGCCGCCTACAGCGGCTGCGCGCAGATCGCCGACCCGGCCGGTCAGCTGTTCGTCAATCTCGCGGTCGGCACCTGGGCCGGCGGCGATACCAAGAATATGTACGGTCCGTCCGACAGCCCGCTGTGGGCCGCGAACGATCCGGTCATCAATGCCGAGAAGCTGCGCGGCACCCTGCTCTACGTCTCCGCCGGCAGCGGTATCCCGGTGGCGAATGACGTTCAGTACTACCTGAACAACGGCGGTCCCACGACCCTCGCGCTCGGCATGATCATCGAGGGCGCGGTCAACGCCTGCTCGCACAATCTGCAGGGCAAGCTCGATTCGCTGAACATCCCCGCGACCTACCAGTTCAATCCGGTGGGAACGCACTACTGGCCGTACTGGCAGCAGGCGCTGGAGGAGTCCTGGCCGCTGCTCGCACAGGGCATGGGACTGTCGAACTAACCACTCGTCCAGATGGGCTTGAGCCGAAGCCCGTTGCATGGGAAGGTCATACGGGCCTTCGGGCCGCCTGTGCGTCGATTTCGATAGTCGGCGCACAGGTTTCGAGTGACAGTTTCGCTTCGACGGAAACGCAGCGGCATGGACGGTGCAGCCTGCGGGCCCGGCGAAGCACAGGCTGGGGTGACCCACGGATTGGATTGACTGGTTTATGAAGCTCTCCGCACTACGCAGCGTGGCCTCCGTCCGGACCACTGCTCTAGCGCTCACCGCCGCACTGTCCGTGGCGCTCCTGGCCGGCACCTCCGGCACCGCTGCGGCGGACCCGCAGCAGGCCCCCTCCGTCACGTCCGTCACCAAGGACGGTCGCACCTGGCACCTGAAGGTGCATTCGGCGGCAATGGATACCGATATCTCGGTCGACGTGCAGCGTCCGGCCGACGATTCGCAGCCGGCGCCGAACCTGTACCTGCTCAGCGGGCTGGACGGCGGTGAGGGCACCGCGAGCTGGCAGGGCAGCACCAATGCTCTCGACTGGCTGTCCGACAAGCCGGTCAATGTGGTCCTGCCGATCGGTGGTCGCGGCAGCTACTACACCGACTGGCTGCAGAAGGATCCGGCTCTGGGCCTGAACAAGTGGAAGACCTTCCTGACGGAAGAGCTGCCGCCGCTGCTGGACGACACGCTGCACTCCAACGGCCTCAATGCGCTGGCGGGCCTGTCGACCTCGGGTACCTCGGTGCTGCAGTTGGCCGAGGCCAAGCCCGGTCTGTGGAAGTCCGTCGCCGCCTACAGCGGCTGCGCGCAGATCGCCGACCCGGCGGGTCAGGCCTTCGTCAAGCTCGCCACCGAGACCTGGGCCGGCGGCGACACCAAGAATATGTACGGTCCGTCCGACAGCCCGCTGTGGGCCGCGAACGATCCGGTCATCAATGCCGAAAAGCTGCGTGACACACTGCTTTACATCTCGAGCGGTAGCGGCATCCCGGTCACGGGAGACGTTCAGTACTACATGAACGGCGCCGGCGCCATGGGTGCGGTGAACCTCGGTCTGGGCATGGTCATCGAGGGCGCGGTCAACCAGTGCACGCACAACCTGAAGAACAAGCTCGATTCGCTGAATATCCCGGCGACCTACCAGTTCAATCCGATCGGCACGCACCGCTGGTCGTACTGGGAGGACGCGCTGCACACGTCCTGGCCGCTGCTGGCCCAGGGCATGGGTCTGACTCAGCCCTGATGACTGCTCGGTAGGGGTTCGTAATCGGACCCCTACCTGGCAAGTTCAGGTCGCGGGCTCACTGCGGTAGCGCGCGGGCCTGCCGTCGATGCGCAGCATCTTCCAGATGAGCCGGGAGACCGGATTCATCAGGCCGGCATTGCCGACCAGCATGCGAACGTCGGCGAAGAAGTCGCTCAGTGCCTGGCGCGATTCGGGGCTCCGCCAGTAGACCTCGTTGAAAACCGCACGCGGCACGTCGAATTCGCGGCGGAAGCGGCTCGGGGGCACCGCGATCAACCACAGCGCCACCCGCATGGTGATGGGCGTGACCACCGACAGTGCGAAGCGGCTGACGGCAGACAGTTCCGGCACATGGTGCTCGACGTATTCATGGGCGAACGAAATATGCCGGGCTTCCTCGGCGACATGAATCTGCATGACGCGCGTGATCATCGGATGCATCTCCGAGTCCGAGCGCAGGATCGCCTTCTGGCCGTGATCGATGGGTTCCTCTCCGGCCAGAACCATGATGAAGAACCAGGTGGGGAAGACGATCGGCACCAGCGGGACGATCGGGCCGAGTGCCCGCGTCAGGCGGCTCATCCCGGGCACGTCCACGCCGATTCGATTGACCACCTGCTGGAACATCTGAGTGTGATTGCACTCCTCGGCGGCCTCGTGCGTGCTGTAGCGGAACTCCGGCGACCCGTTGGGCAGGGAGAACACGTACTGCATCAGCCCGCGAATGAGGATGTTCTCGAACTGCAGTCCGACCTTGGCGATATTGGCCTGCCGCCACATACCGATGGCAATCTGCTTCTCCCGCGGCAGCTCCCGATACCAGGGGTGTGCGCCGAACGGATCGGCGGTCGGCAGCATCCAGCGATCGTCATCGGGTACCACCGCGAAAGCCGGGTCGTCCCAGGGGATATCGAGGAAGGGATCGAAATTCCGATGTACCGATCCTTCCGAAAGCGTTTCGAGTGTGTCGGTGTACTGCTCAGCGGTGCGCGTGGGTGTGGTGCGGGTGGTGGACGTCATCGGCTGTCTCCTCGAACCCCCGATCGCGACACCGTGTCGCGGTCATAGGAGTACGGTAGCTCGCCACGTCGGGTCGAACAAGGGGTGACCGTGACACTGTGTCGCGATCATGGTCGCGATTACAGCGCGGCCGACGCGCGAGACAGCAGCTCACCGACCGGAATATCCGGGTCGACCTGCAGTCCGCGCGCGCGAGCATGACCATCGACCAGGAAGACGATCGACTCGGTCAGCATCCGGCTCATATCGGCCGCGCCCCAGCCCTCGGGCCGTGTGTGCAGCCACCGGGTCACCGCGCCGTCCACCATCGAGACGATCGAGAAGGCCGCCACGCCGATTCCCGGATCGGTCTGCCCGAGGACGGCGGCGGCCGTCTCGAACAGCGACGCAATGCGTTCGGCCACAGCGGCTTTGGTGCCCGTGACAATGGCCTGCCCGTTCGGCTCATTGCTGCCGGGCCCCCGCTCGATCCATTCGTGCAATCGCGGCGTCGCCGCCACCAGCGTCACGTATACATCGATCGACCGAAAGATCGTCTCCCGCAAGGTGTCCTCGGGGTCGAGCGTCGGCATCACCTCATCGGCATGCGATTCGACCGCGTACTCCCGAGTCCGCGCGTCGAGATCCTTCCGATCGATGAAATGCCGATAGATCACCGACCGCTTGACCCCGGCCCGATCGGCAATGGCCTGCAGGGGGATATCCGTCCCCGGCTCACACTCCTCGATCAATTCGATGAGCGCATCCATGATCACCCGCCGCCGCTCGGCATTGTGATCCCCCCACCGCCCACCGGCCACCTTCGCTACCACCATCCGCCCAGCATTCCACCAAACCACCACCCCCAAGACCCACCACCCCGCAACCCGGTGCACCCTCGGCCGTTCGAAGCCCCTTCTGCCTGCGGTGCGGTCCGGGCTTTCAATGGCTGACGGTCAGGGCGAAGGGGGTGAATCCGAAGGCTTTCAGCAGTGGGGCGGTCAGCAGTGTGAATGCCTCGGGGGCGCGGGCGGTGGTGATATCGCCGAGATCGAGTATCCGATCGGCGGGCCAGCCGAGGTCGGTGAGGAGCGCTGTGACGGACTGTTTTGCCTGGTCGTCATTGCCGGACAGGAAGGCGGTAGCCGGGTGGGGCAGGGATGCCGGGGCGGTCATGACGGTGTAGAGCATGGTGTTGAGGGATTTGACGACCTGGGTGCGGGGGAGTGCCTGCTGGAGCTCCTCGCCGAGACTGCCTGCGGGATAGAGCAATCGGCCGGGCAGACCGTCCGCCCCCCGTTCTGTCGCATTGGCGAGGTCGAGGAGGACCTTTCCGGTCAACTCTTCGGCAATGCCGGAAAGGACTGCGACGGAGACGTTTCCGGGTAGGGCATTGATGATGATGTCGGCGCCGGCGGCCGCCTCGGCCACTGAGGCGGTGGCGATGTCCGCGGGCAGCTCCGCGGGACCGCGCGCGCCCACTGTCACGGTGTGCCCGGCGGATTGCAATGCGGTAGCGAGATTCCGGCCGACGCGACCGGCTCCGAGGACGGCGATGGTGGTCATGATTGCTCCTACTTGTTCAGTGGTTCGTGAGTGCGGTGACGGCCGCGGCGTGGACGCCGGGCGCCGCAGCCAGGAAGGTGCCGGAGGCGGGAGTCCACGCTCGGCCGCTGATATCGGTGACCACACCGCCGGCTTCGGCAACCAGCAGCGCACCGGCCACGGTGGCGGCCCTGTCCTGACCGTGCAGCCAGTACACGTCCAGCTGTCCGGCGGACAGCCGTGCCAGATGCTGCGTGGACGGCACGCCGGAGCGCACGACCAGGGCTTTTCGGTACATTGCGGCGATCGATCGGCCCTCGTCATCGCTCCGCTCGGTGTGCCCCGGGGCGGCCTGGGCGGTGGCGGCGATCGCCATCGCCAGATCGGTCTTTCGGGAGGCGTGGATCGGCAGCCCGTTGCGGAACGCGCCGCCGCCGCGCAGCGCGGTGTACGTATCGCCGGAGAGCGGAGCATGCACGACGGTCAGCAGCGCGGTGTCATCGCGGACCAGGCTCACGGCCACCGTCCATTCGGGTAGGCCGTGCACCGCATTGATATTGCCGTCCGCGGTATCGGCCACCCACCACTCACCGTCGCCCAGCAGTCCGGTCTCGAATTCGCCGGCCCAGTCTGCTTGCGGTCGTAGAGCTTGCAGCCGGGGCCGCAGAATGTCTTCCGCCAGCTGATCGTTGCGGGTGAGTGCCGCGCGGATTTCCTCCCAGTCGCTGGGCGCCGCGCCCATGGCGGTGAAGGCCGCGGCTTGGCGGGCGCCTGCCAAGCGCACGGCCGCTACCACCTGTTCGAGTTGTGTGCTCTCGATCGTCGCGCTGGTCATGATCTTCTCCTTCGCTGTGGGGCCTTGACTGCCGCGGACAGTTCTATCGGCGCCGCACACGTAGATGGCGCTCAGAGCAGCAGATATGCTCGCTTCTGGACAAAGGAGAGGAGAGTGAGCGTGGAATCGGACACGACACTGGATGATCTGGATCGCCGAATCGTGTCGGCCCTGCAGATCGACGGTTTCGCGCCGGTCGCCCGGATCGGCGAGGTGCTGGGCGTCTCCGGCCGCACGATCTCCCGCCGGTTGTCGCGGCTGACCCGATCGGCGAGGCTGCTGGTGACCCGGGTCCCGGCCCGCACGTCCTATCCGGCGGATGCCTCGATGGTGTTGCGCGCCAAAGTGCTTCGTGGTCGTATCGATTCCATTGCCGATGCGCTCGCGCGGCGTCCGGATGTGCCGTTCGTGGACATCACCCTCAGCGGCGACGAGATCGTCGCACTCGCGATCGCCGATCCGCATGCGCGGGATCGCCTGATCTACGAGCAACTTCCGGCCAGCAGCGCCGTGGTGTCCACCACCGCCCTGTCGGTGCTGCACGTCTTCGCGGACGCCGCCGATTGGCGCGCCGGATACCTCACTCCCGACGAGATCGCCGGGCTGACGCCGCCGGCGGCGACCGAGCCCGCCGCGCCCGATGATGCCGATATTCACCTGCTGACCGAGCTGACCCGGGACGCCCGCCTCGGAATCTCCGTATTGGCCACCGCGACAGGGCAATCCGAATCCACGGTGCGCCGTCGTCTGCACCGCTTGCGTGCGATGGGACTGCTGCGCACTCATGTCTCGATCGATTCGGCGCTGATGGGCTATCCGGTCGATGCGCACATTTGGATGAGCGTGTCACCGGGTCGGCTGCACGACACCGGATTACAGCTGGCGAGCGATCACCGGATACACGGCGTCATGGCGACAACCGGGCCCACGAATCTGCTCGCCACGGTATTTTGCCGGAATTTGCCCGGACTCTACGCATTCGTCACCGATACGCTCGGCCCTCTGGATATCGCGACCGTGGATACGAGCGTGGTCGGTCGCGCGGTCCAGCGTGCCGGTTATCGAGGCGCGACGATCCGATCGTGGTGACCGAAACTAGTACCGTTGTGCCACTCCAAAATTGGGTGTCCGGGCATTTGCCCGCAGGAAAGAAGTTGGCACAATAAGTCATCTACTGCCCGTTCCGCTACGGCGAGTCGTGCCGCTACAGTGATGTGCGGCCCAGGAGGTGTGGGGTAAGTCCCTGGGTCCGTTCGGGTGGTGGGGGTTTTGCTCGGCTCTCCCGGTGGCAATATGCAGCCGGGCGAAACTCCCACCGTACGAGCTTGTTACGTACATTCGAGGTGAGGGTGGCGATGACAGCGGTGACAGTGCCGAAGGCCCAGCAGTTGTTGACAACCCAGCAATTACTGACCGATGTTCTGCGTCGGTACGGCAGTGTGGATGCCTTTCTCAGCCGTCTCCGCGGCGCGCTTGACGCGCCAACTATCGAGTTGCCGAATATCAGCCCGGACGAACTCGCGCCGGAAGGAAGCGGTCGTCATCGCCGCCCGGATATTGGCTGAATCGGCCCATCGGAATTCGTTGGCGTTCGTCGTCAGATCAGGTGTGTGCCGCTGATATTCGAGGTCGGCGCACTACCGGTGTCGGCGATATGCGGGCCTACATCGAGAGTGACGTCATGCTGGGCGTCGACGCCGCGCACCAGTGAGATATGAAGCGCCCCAGCCTCTGCCGCTGCCCCCAGCGCCGCGTGCAGGGCGGCGATCGAGCGGAGATCGCTGTCGCCTGCGCGCAGTAGCACATCGCCGGTCCGGATTCCCGCGCTCTCTGCCCGAGAGCCGGGTTCGACCCCCCGGACCAGCAGTCCGGTGAACTCGGGGAGCCCCACCGCGCGGCGCATCTGCACGGCAATGTGCGCCGGCGCCAAAACCATTCCAAGCCTGGGGAATTCATCGTCGGGAACCGAACCCTCGAAGGACACCAGCAGTCGTCGCAGAATGCTCTCCAGGGCTTCGCGCTGCTCGGGGTCGAGCGCGGTGAGTAGTCGATCCTCGATGCTCAGATGCGCGGGCGTGACGCGATCGAACAGTTCCCGCCCCGCGGTGGTCAGCTCCACGCGTGTATTGCGCTTATCGCCCGGATCGGGGGAGCGGGTGACCAAACCCTGCTCCACGAGTCGATCGACGCGGACCACCGCCGCCGCCACCGACTGGCTCACGCTCTACAACACGAATGTCGCTTCGGCGGTGCGGCTCATCCACGCGCTGACACCGCAGATGCGAGAAGTCGGGTGGGGCCGGGTCATTCAGATCGGCAGCGCCGCGCACCCCGATCCGCTCCCCATGCGGGCCGCCTACAGTGCCGCGAAGGCCGCACTGGCCAATCTCACTGTCAGTCTCGCGAAGGAATTGGCCGCCACCGGGATCACTGTGAACATCATCAGCCCCGGGCCGGTTCTGGTCGACGGCTGGTGGGACTTCGCTCGGACGTTCGCACAGGGCCATGGTTTGGGTGACGACGTCTCCGCCGCGACCCGAATGCTGCTCGACGGGCCATTGGCCAACCCGTCGGATCGCCTCGTCGAGCCCGCCGAGATCGCGAGTTCGGTGGCCTTCCTGGCCAGTCCGCTCGGCGCGTCCATCAATGGCGCGAATCTACGCATCGACGGCGGATTGGTCTCGACCGTCAACTGAGCACCGGCGGCGCACCTCTCCGCAGGGGGAGTGCGGCCGCGCAGCGGAAGTTCAGCTGCGCCGTACTTCCGGTCGAATCGCCTCGTCGATGACCACGCGATTTCCGCCGTCGTGCTTGGCCTGATACATCGCCGAGTCGGCGCGCTGCAGCAGGACCTGCGGTGTGGGATGCGGGCCATCGCCGCCGATCGCCACGCCGATGCTCACGGTCACCGGCACGGTGTGCTGGGCGGCGGCGGACTGCCGGAACAGTTCGGCCGCGGCACTGGCCTCCTCGGCGGACATCAACCCGACCACGGCGAATTCCTCACCACCGGTCCGGGACACGATCAAATCGGGGGTCGCGGCCGCTTGAATCCGCTGTGCTGTCCGCATCAGCACTTCATCGCCCACCGAATGCCCGAAGCGGTCGTTGACGCTCTTGAATCCGTCCAGGTCAACGATCATGACGCAGATCCGAGCAAGATCACTGGTGGCGAACATTCTGCTCAAATGGAATTCGAGCCCGCGCCGATTGATCAGCTTCGTCAGCGGATCCGATATCGATTCGGTCTGCACCAGCCAGAACATGAACTGCAGCGAGGGCAGTGCCACCACCAGCGCGGCCATCACGATCAGCACGATGGCGGTGGCGAGGAATACGTCACCGCCGCCGCTCACCATGTGCCAGGACAGCACCAGTACCGACAGCACCGACCAGAGGGCGTGCGCGGCAAGGACTTTGGGACTGTGGAAGAAGGTGAGATAGGAGCCGGTCACCACCAGCAGGATGACGCCGAGCGACCCGTACACCCGATTCGAGTCCTGCAGACAGCCGACCGTGATGCTCACATCCGCGGCGGCGAACAGGATCAGCGATTCCTTCGCGCTCGGCCACGGCCCGAACCACCACCGCAGCGCCCACAGCAGTGCGCCGATACCGATGACAGCGAAGATCACGCGCCCCGACGTATCGGAGGGTCCACCGGGTGAGGCCGCCGTCGCCGCGGCCACGAAGGCCATGACCAGTCCGCCCGCACCGACGGACCATTGCTCCCAGCGCAGTACCGAATGCGATTCCAGGACGTGCACCAACCAGCGGCGATCGATCGGATCTCGCCACCACGATTTCAACAATCCCGCGCTGCCGGCCATGGGCTCCGTTTGGTCTCGGTCATGCACCGCGCAAGACCCGCCATACCCACGAAAGTCCGGGTCACTGCGATTTCACCTGTCAGATGCCACCCAGTGTAAGACGCCACCGCCCGGGCCCCGCCGTAGGCGCGGCCCACACCGGCCCAGGCGGCGGGTACCGGCTGCGCGCCTGGCGCAGCCCGTACGAGCACCGCGGACAGCCCGAGTGCGGCCGGTGCGCGACGTATTCGACAGCTGCGGTCGGAACCGCGGCGCTGACGGGCGGGAAGTGCGCGGTGGTCCGCGTTTTACCCGCCCGGATACGGCTCCAGCGCGGCATTCGGTGGAATATCGAATTGTGCATGCCCGCAGTGCCTTTCACCTGCTCGGTGTGGCGATCGTGTGCGGTCCGCGATGCGGGGCGCGGCGGGCGTGCCGGTCAGCCGCGGCGCATACGCGGGCCCGGTCCGCCGGAGAAGCCGTGGTGGTGGTGTCCGTGATGGATCATCACGATCAGCAGGATCAGATACAGCGTCCCGAACAGCACGATCAGCGCGCCGCCGACACACAGCGATACGATGCCGAGCCAGCGGGCCCGGTGCGAGGCATGCTGCGCGCCCTCGACATCACCCTCGCTCCAGAGCGGAAACACATTGAGCGCGTGGGTGAATGCCGAGAAGGCCAGCGGCCAGAAGACGAGCAGGGAGGCGACCGCCCAGCCCACATTGCTCGGCGGGCGGCGCACGGGGAACGCGGGCGGTGCGACCGGCGGGGGTTCGGTGGCCTCCGGTGCGGGTTCGGTGCTGATCGGCTCGGTGACGGAAGTCTCTGCTTCCGATTCCGGTTTCGGGTTCGTCATTGTCAAACCTCTTCGAATTACCAGGTAGGCGCTGTTCGCCACCTGCTATGAGGTCGATTACGTCACTGAAGTCTGGTGAAGGCCAGTGAATCGCCGGTGAGACACCGGTGACCTTTCTGCGCGTTTGCTGAATCCTCGCTAGTGACGGGGTCGGGCCAGGCGCGTCGGCTGAATCCGGCCCCGGAGTGTCACCGATTCGCCGATGTCCCAGTGCTTCTGTTCGGCGGCGGCGGCCGCGTCCACGGTGCTCGCGGAGGCCAGCACCCGGTGCTCATCGCTCTTGGCGAGTTCGCACAGCCGTGCCGCCTCATTGACGGCATCACCGATGACCGTGAACTCGTAGCGGCGGTGCGCGCCGACATTGCCCGCGACAACGCGTCCGGCGGCGACACCGATACCGGCATCGAATTCGGTGGTCTCGCTGGCGAGCCGCTGCCGGATGGCGCGAGTCGCCGCGAGTGCCGAACCCGCCGCATCGGGCAGCAGGGCGGGCGTTCCGAAGACCGCGAGGGCGGCGTCGCCCTCGAATTTGTTGAGCAGTCCGCCGTATCGTTCGACCTCGTCGACCACAATGCCGAAGAAGTCATTGAGAATCGTCACGATCTCGCGCGCAGGGCGGGTCGCGGCCATGGTGGTGGATCCGATGATATCGATGAAAATCGCTGCGGCATCCAATTCTTCGCCGCCCAGCTCCGGATTGCGCAGCAGCGCAGCCGCGGCGACGTCATGGCCCACATGGCGTCCGAACAGATCCCGGATCTGTTCCCGCTCACGCAATCCCAGCACCATGCGGTTGAAACCGCTTTGCAGTTCCCCCAATTCGGTACCGTCGTAGACCGTGACCGCCGCTTCCAGATCGCCGTCCTCTACTCGCCGCAGCGCATTGCGCACACTGCGAATCGGTGCGACCGTCGCGCCGAGCGTCTGTGTCATGAGCAGCCCGCCGAACACCAGCGTGGCGCCGCCGAGCGAGAGCACGCAGACCGCGAGCCGTTCGGTACTGATATCCACGCCGCTCAGCGCCAGGATCGCGACCACCATGAGCAGGGCAACGGGTGTCCCTGAACCGAGCATCCAGACCAGCGCCGATCGCCCGAACACTCCGATCCCGCGCAATTGCCGCGACGGCGCGGCATCGAGCACGCGCGCGGTGACCGGTCGCAGGGCGAACTCCGCGGCCAAATAGCTGTTGGCGCAGACGACAATCGCACTGGACCCGATGCCCAGTACGAATTTCGGCACGAAGGCGGGGTCGGCCAGTCCGTACAGCGGCGTGAGCACCGCCATTCCGCCCAGCCAGAGCAGCGCCTGCTGCACGACCAGCCGCCGGGGCACCCGGGCCGCCGCATGCCGCTCCTCGGCATCCGGGATCCGATCCGGATCGGTCGACCAGCGCAGCGTCCGTAGTCCCCAGACCGTCCCCCACACCATCCCGAGCAGCAGGGCCAGCGCCGCGTACAGCGGAGTCGCGACGAAGTTCAGCAGCACCAATCGGCGTGTGAACACCGACGGTCCGGGCAGGACTACCCCGATCAGCACCATGGCCACCGTGATGCCGATCAGATTCGCTCCGATCAACGGCACGGTGAGCAGGACCTGCACGCGCACCCGCCGGGACATCGCCCCTTCCTCGGCGGGACCGAGCAGCCTCGAACCCCATGGAGCCGCGCCCAGCGCCTGCCTGACCCCCTCGCCCTCGACCATGCGTGCAGCCTAGGCGAGACCCCGAACCGGTGCCGCAATCCGCCGAACAGATGTCGTGCCCCGAATCGCGCCGATCCACGGCTGGTTGTCGCTGGTCAGACCTTTGAAGGGCGGTATCGATGACAGTGTGCCGGTATCGGGGTTTGCTGGGAGTTGTTTGGCAACCGTTCGGGCGGGTAACCGATGTAGTCGTGTGTTCGAAAGGTGCGCCTGCGGGCAGTAGGCGCTTGATCGTGAGGATGCGGTTCGCCGTATCCGTGTGCAGGTGAGGGATGTGTATGGGTGCCAGCCTGATGATCGTGGAGGATGACGACCGGGTTCGCGGCGCTTTGCGGCTCGCCATGGAGGACGAAGGCTATGACGTCGCCGAGGCCGAGGAGGCCGAGACGGCGCTGGAACATCTGCGGGACCACGGTGTCCCGGATGTGATGATCGTCGATCTCATGCTGGGCGAAATGGACGGATTCACCTGTATTCGTGAGGTGCGCCGCGATCACGATGTGCCGATCATCGTGGTCAGTGCGCGCGACGACACCCATGATGTGGTCGCCGCATTGGAGGCGGGCGCGGACGACTTCGTCACCAAACCGTTCGAGATCAAGGAGATCACCGCGCGTATGCGCGCGCTGCGCCGGCGCGCGCGGCTGGCGTCGTCCCGGGACGACGCGCCCGATGATGCGACCGAGGAGGCGCCCGAAGAGGTGCTCCTGGACGCCGATCCGGATTCGCCGCTGGTGCTCTCGCCCGACGGCGGCACGGTCCGGCGTGGTGACGAGGAACTCCATCTGACCGTCACCGAATTCCGGGTGCTGTGCGAACTCGCCGCGAGTCCCGGGCGGGTGCTCAGTCGCACGGCGCTGCTCGAACGCATTTGGGACCGGGGCTTTTTCGGCGATGAACGCATTGTCGACGTGCATGTGCGCCGCTTGCGCACCAAGATCGAGCACGATCCCTCCGATCCGCAGATCGTGGTGACCGTGCGCGGTCTGGGTTATCGACTCGATGCGCAGCGCTGATCTCGATGCGCAGCGCTGATCCGGGCGGTACTGTCCCGGGTTCGCGTACCGAAAGCCTGCGCAGCCGTGTGATTTTCGCATTCACACTGGGGGCCGGGCTGATCGCGCTGGTGGTCGGAGTCACCGGATACCGCGTCGGTCGCGAAGGCGCCGATCCGGTGTTGCTGCTGATCGGCGGCGCGCTGGCCGCGGGCGCTTTCGGTGCGGCGGCGGGCATTTGGGTGAGCCGCCGATTGTCGGCGACGGTCGACGACTACGACATGATGGTCGATTCCCTGCGGCGGCGCATCGAACGCGAGCGCCGCCTGGTGGGGGATGTGAGCCATGAACTGCGTACCCCGCTGACCACCCTGATCACCAGTGTCGGTGTGCTGAACCGGCATTCCGAGGAACTGCCGGAGCGTTCCCGCCGTGCACTGGAGTTCGTCAGCGCCGAGCTCGAACATCTGCGTCACATACTCGACGACATGCTCGAGCTGGCGCGGGTGGAGGCCGGTGTGCATCGCGGCGATACCGAACCGCTCTCGGTCGCGGAGCTGCTCAGGCATATGTTAGCCGAGCGTTCGTACAGCCTGGACCTGCTGACGGTGACTGGTGAGGTGATGATCTCCGGCCGCAAGGTCGAGCTGGAGCGCGCGATCGGCAATCTGCTCGAGAACGCGAAGCGGCACGGTGGCGGCGTGACCGCGGTGACCGCCGCGCGGGTCGGGATGGAGGTGGTGATCACCGTCGACGATGCCGGCCCCGGAGTGCCTGCGGCGGAACGTGAACGCATCTTCGAGCGCTTCGCGACAGTCCGCAATGCCCGCCGTTCCGCCAGTGGCACCGGTATCGGGCTGGCGCTGGTCGCGGAAACCGTTGCGGCCCATCGTGGCCGGGTGGAGTGCGGCGAACGGCCCGGTGGCGGCGCCAGATTCACTGTTCGATTGCCCGGCGTCGCCGGATGACACGGGATCGTCACACGATCGTAATGAACCCAACAGCAGACCTCAAAGTTCGTCCGCGAGGCTCGAAAGGGTCATGCAGACGCAATTGAAGAAATTCGAAGCAATAGTCCAGCAAATCACTCGAGAGCGGCTCTCCGCGTTGCCTCCGGTGCGCGGCAGCAACGAATTCCTCGTCCGGGCTCCGGCATTGGAGGACGGAGCCCGGATATGGCGCATCGCCGCGGATTCCGGAGTCCTCGATACGAATTCGAGCTATGCCTACCTGCTGTGGTGCCGTGATTTCGCGGCCACCTCGGCGGTTGTCGAAATCGACGGCAAAGTAGGCGGATTCGTCATCGGATACCTGCGTCCGCAACAGCCCGGGACGTTTTTCGTCTGGCAGGTCGCGGTGGATGAGACATATCGCGGGCGCGGCCTGGGCGGCGCCATGCTCGACTCGCTCATGGACGGCCTGGCCGGGCAGGGAGTCTCCACCCTGGAGACGACCGTCTCACCGGACAACGCGGCCTCGACCGCTATGTTCGCCGCACTCGCCCGCCGTCGCGGTGCACTGCTCACCGCGCGGCCGCTCTTCGATCCCGGCCATTTTCCGGACGGACACGAACCCGAACACCTGTTCCGTATAGCCACGGCAATAGACCAGGAGGTGGGCCGATGACTGCCCCCGATTTGACCATTTTCGACGAACTCGAATCCAATGTGCGCGGTTACTGCCGCTCCTGGCCCGCGGTTTTCGATACCGCGTCCGGAGCCTGGCTGCGCGATGAGGACGGCCGGGATTACCTGGACTTCTTCGCCGGCGCGGGTGCGCTCAATTACGGGCACAACAATCCGGTGCTGAAGCAGGCGCTGCTGGAATACCTGGCCGGCGACGGCATCACGCACGGGCTGGATATGGCGACGGTCGCCAAGCGTCGTCTGCTGGAAACATTGCAGCGCACCATATTGCAGCCGCGCGGTCTGGACTACAAGGTGCAGTTCCCTGGGCCGACCGGCGCGAACGCGGTCGAGGCGGCGCTGAAGCTGGCGCGCAAGGTGACGGGCCGGACCTCTATTCTCAACTTCACCAACGCTTTTCACGGTATGACGCTGGGCGCCCTGGCGGTGACCGGCAATGCCGCCAAGCGGGCCGGTGCCGGTGTGCCGCTGCCGCATTCGACTCCGATGCCCTATGACGGCTATCTGACGGATTCGCAGGACGATCCGTTCGTGTGGATGGAGACCATCCTCGATGACGCTTCCTCCGGGGTGGACAAGCCCGCGGCGGTGATCGTCGAAACCGTCCAGGGTGAGGGCGGCGTCAATATCGCTCGTCCCGAATGGCTGTGCGCCCTGTCCGAATTGTGTTCGGCGCGTGAGATTCTGCTGATCGTCGACGATGTGCAGATGGGCTGCGGGCGTACCGGGCCGTTCTTCTCCTTCGAGGAGGCGGGCATCATTCCCGATATCGTCACGCTGTCGAAATCCATTGGTGGCTACGGGCTTCCGATGGCGCTGGTGCTCATGCGTCCCGAGCTCGACCAGTGGGCGCCGGGGGAGCACAACGGCACGTTCCGCGGTAACAACCCGGCGTTCGTGACCGCGCAGGTGGCGCTCGAGCACTACTGGTCCGACACCCTGCTCTCCACCGCGACTCTGGCCAAGGGTGAGCTGGTACACCGCACCCTGGACGAGATGTGCGGGGCATTCCAGGGACTGTCCACGCGCGGCCGCGGCCTGGTGCACGGTGTGGTCTTCGACGAACCGTCCCAGGCGGGCAAGGTGGCTCAGGTGGCCTTCGAGCGCGGACTGCTGGTGGAGACCTCCGGAGCCCAGGACGAGGTGATGAAATTGCTTCCGCCGCTGACGATTACCGAACCCGAGCTGGATCACGGACTCGCCATAATCGCCGACGCGGTCGCTGTCGTGTGCGACGGAAAGGGGCGCTGACATGATCGTGCGTAGCACTGCGGAGATCACCGGTACCGAACGTGATGTGGCAGAGGCGGGTTGGCGCAGCAAGCGCATTGTGCTCGGCGGCGACGGTGTGGGTTTCTCGTTCCACGAGACCACGATCGAGCCTGCGACCGTGCACGAGTTCCACTACCTCAATCATGTGGAGGCGGTGTGGCTCGTCGAGGGGGAGGGCAGTCTCACCGATCTCGACAACGGCGTCAATTACGAGCTGGGTCCCGGATCGATGTACCTGCTCGACGGCCATGAGAAGCACCGGCTGCACGCGCATACGCGGATGCGGATGATGTGTGTGTTCAATCCGCCGGTCACCGGCCAGGAAGTTCACGACGAGAACGGAATCTATCCGCTCGTCGCGGTATCGACCGACTAGTGGAATGACGGGAGTTTCCAGGGCATGACGGCAACGTACGACACCCGGTTCGACAGATATCCGACGCGCACGGACGGACCCGCACCCCATCTGGAGCGCACCGATCCCACGGTATGGGGTGAGGTCGGGACGGCGGCGCTGGCCAGTTTCGAGGCCGACGGGTACGCGATCCTGGACGGCCTGCTCGATCGGGCGGAGGTCGCCGATGTCGCGGCCGAGATCGAGCGCATGACAGGCGATCCCGAGCTGATGCTCGACGAGCGGGTCGTGATCGAACGCGAGTCGAACCGCGTCCGGTCGATCTTCGAGGTGCACAAGCTCAGTGTGCTGATCGCGAATCTGTTGCGCGAGAGTCGAATTGCCGGAATGGCCCGGCAGGTCCTCGGCTCGGAGGTGTACATCCATCAGAGCCGGATCAACTACATGCCCGGTCTGCGTGGCGCGGGTTTCTACTGGCATTCCGACTTCGAAACCTGGCATGCCGAGGACGGAATGCCCGCGCCGCGCGCGGTCAGCCTCTCCATCGCGCTGACCGACAATTTCCCATTCAACGGCAGCCTGATGGTGATGCCCGGCTCGCACCGGACCTTCGTGCCGTGCCAAGGACAAACTCCCGCCCAGCACTACCGAGATTCCTTGCGGGAACAGCAGATCGGCGTCCCCTCCGAAGCCGACATCACCGATCTGGCGAACCGCCACGGCATCGCCCAGTTCACCGGCCGCGCCGGCTCCGCCCTCCTGTTCGACTCGAACATCATGCACGGCTCGCCCAACAACATCACCCCCTTCCCCCGCTCGAACCTCTTCATAGTCTTCAACAGCGTGGACAACACCCTGACCGACCCCTACGCGGCCACCACCCCCCGCCCCGCCTACATAGGCAGCCGCGACTTCACCCCGGTCATGTAATCAGCGCCGCCCCGTTGAGAGGGACCACCCGAAAGGGCGGTCCCTCTCGCCATTTCCCAGAGCTCAACGCCCACCGTCCGCGCCCAACAACCGCATTGCCCGAGCACCCGCCGAGCACTCCTCGGCTCGGCAATCATGATGTAGCGCCAGAACTTCCGCCCACTGCCCCCGCGACCGCCCCTCCAGCACCACCCCATGATCCGCCAACTCCAACGTGAGCGGCGCAATGTACTCCACGCCCCTCACCTCCGATGCTTCCCGGAAGCCCGATGCCGCCCAGCCGAAACCGGCATCAACACCCGCCGCTCCCCACCGAGCCGCCCGCACAACACAAGAATCGCCCGACCGAATTCCGCCTGAAGCAACATAGGAAACCTCCTGCTGCGATGTGTTCCGAAGCCCGCCGATGGCCGGTAGTCCGCTCACCACCCGAAGCATTTGCGAAGGGGCACAACGCAAGAGCGATCCGCTCGGAATGGTCTGAGACTTCCCGGCCACCGGGGGCGATTTCCAGTAGACAACCGGACTATGCCTGCCGGAAGATTTCAGTCAGCGATTCGCTCGACTGATTCCTCATCTTCCAAACCTGCGCCGAAAATCATTCCAAAACGGCGCACGAACGATACTGAGGCTAACGGGATGACCGGTTCGACCGTTCCACGACGAATGTTGGGCCGCCGGCTCCGCCACCTGCGTGAAACCGCAGGTGTGAGTACTGCATTGGCGTGCAGAGCAATCGAGGTATCGCCCCAAACGCTGTGGCGGCTGGAGGGCGGCCAGTCGGTGAAGCTGAAAGCGATCTACGTCGAGGCGCTCTGCAGGCTCTACGAAGCTTCACCCGACGACACGGCAGCTCTGCTGGGGCTGGTACAGGAAGCTCAGCGTTCGGGCTGGTGGCACTCGTACGGCGATCTCGTACCGGCTCACTTCGATCTGTACCTCGGACTCGAGGAGTCCGCCCGCAGAATCACCACATGGCATCTCACGCTGCTGCCGGGCCTACTCCAAACCCCCGAGTATCGCCGCGCGATGATCTGGACTGTCTTTCCGGGGATGTCCACGCCTGAGGTGGAGCAGCGCGTGGAAGTGACCGTGAAGCGTCAGCAGCGGCTCGACGATCCGGAATTCTGTGTGTCAGCATTACTTTCGGAGTCGGTGCTGCACCATCAGGTGGGCGGCCCCGCCGTCATGGCGAGGTCTATATGGCATCTCGCCGAGCTCGGTGACCGGCGAAACGTCTCCATACGTATCGTTCCGCATCGGGTCGGGTCGCATCTCGGGCTGCAAACGGACCACTTCGTCCTGCTGGAGTTTCCGTCGGACACCGCTTCCGGGACCCGGACCAAGTGGATCGAGCCTCCGGTGGTCTACGTCGAGGGGTTTACCGGCGCCCTCTACCTCGAAAAAGACACCGAGGTCGACCGTTATCGCAGCGCGCTTGTAGAAATCAACCGACTTGCGTTGGATGAGGGGGACACGCGAAAGATGTTGGCACAGAGGGCGAAGGAGTGGGCACCGTGAGCATCCCCGACGAAAGACGCTGGTTCAAGAGCAGCTACTCCGCTCAGCAGGATGCTTGCGTGGAGGCTGCACACATCAGCGGGGGAGCGGTCGGCGTCCGCGACTCCAAAGATCCGGCCGGCCCGGTACTCACTTTCGCTCCCCGGCAGTGGGACAGCTTCCTGATCGCTCTTCGCGCAGGTACTTTCGACAGATAGCGCGTGGCACGGTGAGGCTCCGGACTGAGCGGTCAGATGCCCACCACCACGACATGATCTGCTGCCCGCGCCGATTCCGGACCGCTGTCAGCGCAGGTCCTACGACATGTAGCGCTTGATACGGCGATGGCCCGGCCTGAGCGGTCAAAAACCCAGTCATCACGGCAATATTTACCGCTCTGCGCTCATGTTTGACCGCTGAGACCGGTCTCGAAGCGGAACCCGCGACCTGAGGCCTCGCCGAGTGGGCTCTGGTGGTGGGATTTCTCGGCGTGTCTCCACCACCAGAGCCCACTCGGCGTCGTACTGCGCCAGGGTCGGCGAGGTGCGGTGAATCGAGGGTGATGAGGGAAGTGTCGGGGTGCTGGCGAAATTGGTTGGCGCGTGGAGGGGGCGACCACTTACAGTCGATCGAGTACAGCAGATGTTGTGTGAGCGGGCCGGATTCGGTCGGTTACCACTTCTAATGGGGATGTCGCGAGTTCGAATCTCGCCGGAGGCTTGCTTCCGTAGCTCAGTTTGGTAGAGCGCCAACACGTCGGTCGGAACAACATGACCGCTCACCTTGTCTGCTGTGGCGAGTAAGGACGGGCCGGAGCTGATCGGTTATCGGTTACCAAGGTTCAACTCCTTGCTGACATTCGGAGTGATCCGTATGCCAGTCCCGGTCGGCACACCATGACCGTCCGCGCTCGATTGCATTACAGGAGAACGGAAGACGGGCCGGTTTCGATCGGTTATCGGAGCGGGAATACGCGGGTTCGACTCCCGCCGAACGACATTGTCGTTCGTAGCCGAGTGGATAGGCGCCCGCCAAATCCGGTCGGCATGCACATGCCCGTCTTTTTCCATGCCCTTCGCAGGGCCGAACAAATGAGGTGAACATGGACGCTTATGCAGGCGTGAACCTGCGGGCAACCCCGCAGTCGCAGCCCGCCGACCGGCGCCAGGTTGCCAACAATGCCGGCGGTTTCACTTTCGAGGTGACGCCGGAAGTACGGCTGCGCCGATTCCTGACGCTCGGGACCGAGGGCGGAACGTACTACGTGAGCGCGCGTGATCTGACCAAGGAAAACGCTACTGTCATACTGGATTTCGCGCGCACTCGCACCGCGGACCTGGTCGCCGAAATCGTCGCGATCTCGACCGCGGGCCGGGCCCCGAAGCAGAACCCGGCGCTGTTCGCCCTCGCTGCCGCCGCATCTCTCGGTGACGTCGATGGCCGTCGCGTCGCGCTCGACGCCTTGCCGCTGGTCGCACGTACCGGTACCCACCTGTTCCTGTTCGCCCGCTACATCGAGCAGTTCCGTGGCTGGGGACGCGCGCTACGGCGTGCCGTCGCGCACTGGTACGTGGACAAGTCCGTCGACGACCTCGCGTATCAGGCCGTGAAGTACCAGCAGCGTGAGGGTTGGACGCACCGCGATCTGCTGCGTCTGTCGCACCCGGACACCGACCAGGACGAGCGCCGCCGCCTGTTCGATTGGATCTGCGACCGCGAAGCATCGCTCGAGGGGCTGCGCCTGATCGAGGGGTTCAAGCGCGCGCAGGACGCGCCGGTCGCACGCATCCCGGATCTCGTGCGCGAGTACCGGCTGTCGTGGGAGATGCTGCCCGACTCCGCGATCAACGAGGCGTCTGTATGGGAAGCGCTGCTGGACAGCGGTATTCCACAGACGGCACTGATGCGTCAGTTGCCGCGACTCACCCGTCTGGGTCTGCTGTCCCCGCTGGGGGTGCGTACCAAGGCCGTCGCCGAGCAGCTGGCCGACCGTGATCGTCTGCGGAAGGCTCGCGTGCACCCGGTGAATGTCCTTGTCGCGCTGCGTACTTACGCGTCCGGCCGATCGGCGCGCGGCGAAAGCTCCTGGGAGCCTACCCGTCCGATCGTGGATGCGCTCGATTCCGCGTTCTACCAGGCATTCGAGTCGGTCCAGCCGACCGGTAAGCATCACCTGCTCGCGCTGGACGTGTCGGGATCGATGATGTCGACAGTCTCGGGGCTGCCGTTGACCGCCCGTGAGGCGACGGCCGCGCTGGCCCTGGTCACCGCATCGACCGAATCCTCCTACGACATCGTCGGATTCACGTCGAACGGCGACTACCGGAACGCCGCACTGACCCGCCTGCCGATCAGCCCGCGTCAGCGCCTCGACGACGCGATCCGAGCGGTGAGCAACCTGCCGTTCGGTGGCACCGACTGCGCGCTCCCGATGCGGTACGCGCTGCAGAACCAGCTGCACGTCGATGTGTTCGCAGTGCTAACTGATAACGAGACCTGGGCGGGCCGGGTGCATCCGCATCAGGCGCTGCAGCAGTATCGGCGTGAGATCAACCCGGAGGCGAAGTTGGTGGTGGTCGGCATGACCGCGACGAACTTCTCCATCGCCGATCCGGCCGATGCGGGGATGCTCGACGTCGCCGGGTTCGATTCGGCGGTGCCGACGCTGCTGGCGGATTTCGCGCGCGGGCTCTGACGGCTGCGTGTGGCGATGATATGAAACGACGCTGACCAAGTATCTGGTCAGCGTCGTTTCGCTTGTGCGAGAGACGGATCTGAAAGCCGCTGCGGCCGGATGATCGCGCGGCGGCAGGGTTGCTGAAATATGTAGGTCGGTCTATTGTTTGTCTGGTGAGCAACAAGGGAACCGAGACCAGGGTCAAGCTGTTGGATGCGACTCGGACGCTGGTCGAGGCCCGCGGGTACTTCGGGACCGGGCTCAATCAGATCATCGAAACCAGTGGGGCGCCGAGGGGTTCGCTGTACTTCCATTTCCCCGGCGGTAAGGATCAGCTGGTCGGCGAGGCTATCGGGCGCAGTGGCACCGATATTGCGGAGCTGATCGCCATCGTCGAAGCGCCGAATGCGCGAGAGTTCGTGCGGCAGTTGCTCGCTCTGCTCGGCGACCGGCTGGAGCTCTCCGAATGGACCAGTGGATGCCCCGTCGCAGCCGTCGCGCTGGATGTGGCCTCCTCCAATGACACTGTGCAGCAGGCATGTTCGGCTGTCTATCGGCAGTGGGAAGACGTGCTGCGGGATCGGCTGACCGCCTACGGTCATCCCGAACCGGAACGGTTGACCACCTCGGTTCTCGCAATGATCGAAGGCGGCTTGATTCTGGCCCGCACCCACCGCGACCGCACACCCCTGCGGCAACTGGCCGAGATCGTCGACATCCTCGTCTGAGCCGCAGACGCGCGGTTCCGCCGAACTGGCGTTTTGTCTCAAAAATATATAGAGCGATCTACTGAAAGCTGACAATCATGGTAGACACCGACTCGATCGTCTTCGGCGTCGCCGGATTCATCGGACGGTCACTGGTCGCCGAACTGCTGCGCAACGGGCGTACCGTCGCTGCGGCTGTCCGGTCCGGTAGCCGGGAACGCCTGCGCACCTGGCTCATTGATGAAGGCGTCGACCAGGGCCAACTCACGATCGTCGATATCTCACCGGCCTTCCTGCCATCGCGAGCATCACGGCTGACCCGCTCGCGAATCATCGCAGAGGTCATGAAGCGCCTCCCGGCAGCGAAACTGGCTGAGCAACTGGGTGTTCCGAACAGCCCGGCCATCGAGAGCGCCGCCGCCAACCTGCATCGCCCCGGCGTCGCCTGCCGCACCGTCGCCGCCCTCGCCGCCGCGAGCACCCCCAGGAACCGGACCGCGCTCACCGCCGAATTATCGCAGCTGCGTGTACCTTTCGACATCATCGCCGGTTCCGACGATCCGATAACCGCACCCATCACCCACCCGGTGACAATCATCGACGGCACCGGCCACTATCCCCAACTGACTCATCCCGATGTCATAGCGAGCCTGCTCCGCAGTGCAGGAAGTCGCGCCGCCGCGTCGGAGGGTGCGGTGACCGCCGTCGGCTGAACACGGCATCCAGCCTGCGGCACCGTCCCGGCTGACCCCTACGCTCAGTGGGTGCATCTGGAGCTGATCACCATCGTGGTCGCGGAGTACGACCCGGCCATTGAATTCTTTGTGCGGGTTCTGAGTTTCGACCTGATCGAAGACTCTCCGTCATTGACCAGCGACGGTCGTGCGAAGCGGTGGGTGGTCGTCAGGCCGCCCGGCGCGGTGACGGGAATTCTGCTGGCGCGCGCTGATGGAGAGGTGCAGCGGGCTGCTATCGGGGGTCAGGTGGCCGGGCGGGTGGGGTTCTTTCTGCGGGTCGAGAACTTCGGCGAGGCGTACCGCCGAATGAGCAGTGCCGGGGTCGAATTTGTGACCGAACCCCGCACCGAGCCGTATGGGCAGCTTGCTGTCTTTCTCGATATCGCCGGCAATCGGTGGGATCTCCTCGGTCCGAGCGAGCAATAACGCAGCGATGAGATTCGGGTGGCTGCGGCGTCTGTGTTGTGGATGGGTTCTCTACTGCATCGAGGAGAGTCGTGGCTGACCACATTGCTGATGGATCGGTGGCGGGTCCTGGCCTGGTCGATGTCGCCGAGGTGACGACGGCCGTCGTTCGCGGCACGGTTCCGCCGTTCGGACTGCGGGACTTCTTCGATACCTCGTTCCGTGTGCTGCCGGAGGTGGTCGCCGCACACGGGGCAGCCATTGGCGGACCAGCATTCGGGCTGTATCGAGGGGTCTCGGGCGAATCGATCGACCTCGAGGCCGGGTTCGCGGTCGGCAAGGCGGTGCAGCCGGAGCGTGGCGTCACCCCCGGGCGCCTGTCCGCAGGCCGGGTTGCCCGGGTTGTCCATGCCGGCAACTTCGACGCGTTGAACAATGCATGGGATCGCCTGAATGCCTGGATCGGCGAGCAGGGCGGCGTCGCCGGTCCGGTGCGCTGGGAGGTCTACCACACCCAGCCGACCCCGGACATGGATCCTTCGGATCTGTGCACCGAACTCAACTGGCTCTCGAGCGACTGACGAGCGGGCAACGGGGTTTGGCGTTCGAGAGCACTCGCGCACTGCCGGGCGGATCGGTGGAGATCATCCAACGACTCGTCCGGCAGACGGGACTTCCGTTGCGCACCAGGCTGGTTGGCTACCGGCATCGCAGCGGTCGGCGGTCAGTTGGGCGCGCCGAACTGCCGACTGTCACCCGCAGGTTCTCCCACCCAGGGTCGAGAGGTCGATGGCGTCGGCCATGGCCTGGTAGCCGGTCAGGTTGGGATGGAGTTTGTCGGGCCCGGCGAAGCGCGGATCCAGCGCATTGGGATCGGCGGGGTCCTGGACGGCGGCGGCGAAGTCGATGACCGTGTCCGAGAGGTGCTGGGTGCGGATCCAGTCGTTGATGCGCAATCGAATCGGGTTCTGCCGCGGGGCGATCGCGCTGCCGATGAACGATCCGCCCGCCGGCATCAGGGTGCCGAGGTGGACGCGCAGTCCGGCGGCTTTCAGGCGGGTGATGACGTCGGTGTAGGCGCCGATGAGACGGTCGTAGTCGGCGCCGACGGGGGAGTCGAGGTCATTGATCCCCTCCAGCAGAATGACATCGGTGACCCCCGATTGGTCCAGGACATCGCCTGCGGCGCGGGACACGGCGCTCGGGCCGAACATGGGCAGCACTCCGTCGTCGTCCAGCGCATTTCCGGAGATACCCGCATTGAGCACGGCCAGTGGGATTCCCGCCGCGTCGAGGCGGTGCTGCAAAAAGTCCGGATACCGTGCGTTGGTATCGGGCAGCGCCGGATTCTGCGGTATTCCGAGGTAATTGGCGGAAACGTAGCCGTCGGTAATCGAATCACCCAGTGCGACAACGGCGGAGACGTCGCTGGAAGCCGACACATCCACGGTCGACACGAGTGGAACCGCGGTGGTGCTGAAGGCATATGCCGTCCCGGCCGAATCCCCGGTGCTGTCACCCGCTCCGGGCGCGGTGTAGTAACTGGTGGCATTGCCGTTGAAGTGCTCGGTCAGCAGAGGCGCAGTCCCCGGCAGATATACGCTCACCGCGATCGGAGCCCAAGCCGTCGCGGCGAATTCGACGGGATCGCTGAGGATCTCCGCTCCCGGCGCCAGCGTGATGCCCGCCTGCCCGGCGAAGGTGATCGCCCGCATGGAGGCCGCATCCACCTCGGCTCCGGTCGCGCGGTCGGCGATCGTGGCATGACCGACGGTCAGCGGCAGTGACCGGAACCGATTGGTCAGCCGAATCCGCACCTGGCCGCCACCGCGGTGCGGCGTGACCACGATCCGATAGGACTGCTCACCCACCGAAAGTATCGGCTGCAGTGCGGGATCGATGGCCTCGAGCGCATCGGAGGGGCTGGCCGCCCAGGAACCCACCCAATGCGTGGCCGGGCATTCGGCGACGCCGGGTCCGTCGGCCGCGGCCGGTCCGGCGGTTGCGGTTGCGAAGACCGCGAGCGCGGTCAGGAGCACCGCCCGTCCCCGAATGGAATTCGGATCGTTGGTCATCAGATGTCCTCCCCTGGTACGCGCCGCCCGTCCGATATCAGCTGGACGGGTGCCCACATTAGCCGCGCGCGACTCCGCACGGACCCGATCCGGAAAGAAGCCCGAGCCGCCAACCGAATCCGATTTCAAGTTCATTTCGCGGTATCGCCGCGAGCCGGTGCGCGGCGAATTTCAATGGACTCACACCGGGTGGCGTAGTGATGGAGGAACGGAATGGAACCGATCGTCGAAGTGAGCGGCGGCAAGATCCAGGGACGTACGACGACGGGCGTCAGCGCATTTCTCGGAGTCCCCTATGCGGCGGCTCCGATCGGACTCACACGCTTTCTCGCGCCGCGGCCGGTGGTGCCGTGGGACGGGATTCGCACGGCGAATGCGCTGGGCCCCACCTGCATTCAGCCCTCGTACCCGCCCGGTATCGAGGAGATCCTGGGTACCTACACCGTGCCCGGCGCGGAGTACCTCAATGTGAATGTGTGGACCCCGGACCCCGGCGGCTCGGGCTTGCCGGTCATGGTCTGGATTCACGGTGGTGCGTTCGAGCACGGTTCCAATGCCGTGCCGGCCTATGACGGCGCTGCGTTCGCCCGCGACGGCGTGGTGCTGGTATCGGTGAACTACCGCCTCGGCATCTCCGGTTTCGCGGTACTCGACGGTGGCCCCGCCAATCGCGGGCTACTCGACCAGCTTTACGCTCTGGCCTGGGTGCAGGACAATATCGCGGCCTTCGGCGGCGATCCCGCCAATGTCACCGTCTTCGGCGAATCGGCGGGCGCCATGAGCGTCGCGGCGCTGCTCAGCGCCCCCGCCGCGCGCGGCCTGTTCGGCAGGGCGATCATGCAGAGCGGAAACGGCAGCGTCGCGGTCACCGCGGACGATGCCCGGCTGATGAGCGCGGAGCTGGCGAAAAGGCTCGAAATAACCCCGACCGCTGAGGCATTCGCAATGGTGAAGCCCGCAGATCTGCTCACCGCTCAGCAGTCCGTCCATGCCGAATTTTCCTTGAACCCGGACCCGGCGCGATGGGGCGCCTCGGTGGTCGCGGCCGGCGGCGGCGTCATGAACCTGATGCCCACGCTCGACGGCGAGCTGCTCTCGGCGCTGCCCATCGACGCCATCACCGCGGGATCCGCCCGCGGCATCCCGCTCATCATCGGCGTCACCGCCGAGGAATTCCGCCTGTTCACCGTGCCCACCGGCCTCGCCGCGGCGGCCACCACCGATATGCTCCCGTTCCTGCTGGCGCGCTTCGGCATCGAGGTCTCGGTGGCCGAGGCGTTCGCCGCCGCGCGCCCCGACGACACCCCCGGCGATGTGCTGGCGGCCGTCATCACCGATGGCATGTTCCGCCGTCCGACCGCCGAACTGGCCGCCGCGCACGCCGCGACCGGAACCCCGGCCTACGTCTACGAATTCGGCTGGCAGCGCACCGATGGCGAACTCGGGGCCTGCCACGGCCTCGAAGTCCCGTTCGTCTTCGACACGCTCGCCGATGCGGTTCCGCTCGCCGGTCCGCACGCACCGCAGCGCCTCGCCGACGAAATCCATTCGGCCTGGATCGCTTTCGCCACCACCGGCGAGCCGGGCTGGGAGCAGTACAGCGCCGATCATCGAGCCGTCATGCGATTCGGCGATCCCCGATCAGAGCTCGTCACCGGCCCGGCCGGCGGCGTGTGGAGCACCGAGCCCTTCGCGGCGGCCGATACCGCTGTGCCCGGCGCGGAACGATAGACCCGGAAAGTCGAGGAAGATATGACCGAATGGATGACCGACGAGCGGTCACAGGCGCTGCGAGCGATCTGCGACACCATCGTCCCGGCACTGCAGCGCACCGATGATCAGGACGGCTTCTGGGCGCGTACCGCCTCCGAACTCGGTGCGGATCAGGGCATTGTCGCCTATCTGGCGGGCATGCCCGAGGACCAGCGCACCGGTCTGCTCGGGCTCATCGATGCCCTTGCCGCACAGGGCATTGTCGCAGCCTCACCACTGTCCCGCGAGGAATTGCTCAGGCGCACAGCGCTACTGGGACCGCTGACCGGAGCGGGAGTCGGCGTACTGATCTCGCTCACGCTGTTCCTCACCTACGGCCTGCCGGACCCGGCCACCGGCCAGAATCCCATGTGGCGCAGATTCGGCTTCCCGGGCCCGATCGGCGCACCGCAGCAGGGCACCAAATCCCTGCACATCACAGTGCCGCAGCCTGATTCGACTATCGAGGCCGATATTGTGATCGTCGGTTCCGGCGCGGGCGGTGGCGTGATCGCCGGGCAGCTGGCCCAGGCCGGACTGCGCGCCGTGGTCCTGGAGGCAGGCGGTTACTTCGACGAATCCGACTTCAACCAGCTCGAATTGTGGGGCTTCCAGAACCTCTACTGGCGCGGCGGCCCGACCCCGACCGCCGATTTCAATATCTCGCTGCAGGCCGGCGCGACCCTGGGCGGCGGCACCACCGTCAACTGGACCAACTGCCTGCGCACCCGTCCCTGGGTGCGCGAGCAGTGGGCGCGCGAACACGGGCTGAAGGATCTGGACGGTCCCGAGTTCGACCGGCACCTGGACGCAGTGGCACAGCGCATCTCGGTCAATGAGCAGTGCTCCGATTTCAACGGTCCGACCAAACGCTTCGCGGCAGCGGCCGAGCATCTCGGCTGGTCGTTCGCCACCATCGCCCGCAATACCGATCCGGCGACCTACGATCCGGCCAGCGCCGGATATCTGGGTTTCGGCGACCAGTCCGGATCCAAACAGGGCACCATGAAGACCTACCTGCGCGACGCCTCCGACGCGGGCGCGCAGATCATCGTGCGCACTCGCGCCGATCGGGTCCTGGTCGACAATGGCCGGGCCGCAGGTGTTTCGGCGACCTACACCGATCCGGCGACCGGCGATGCCGCCACCTTCACCGTGCGCGCGCCCCGGGTGGTCGTCGCGGGCGGCGCGCTGGAATCACCCGCGCTGCTGCTGCGCTCCGGCATCGGTGGGCCCGCTGTCGGCAAGTACCTGCGCCTGCACCCGGTCGCCGCCGTCGCCGGTATCTACGCCGAGGATCAGCAGGCGTGGTGGGGCGCTCCGCACACCGGACTGATCGACGAATTCGCCGATACCGGAGACGGTTACGGCTTCCTCATCGAGACGGCGCAGTACACGACCGGTCTGGGAGCCTCGGCTGTGCCCTGGGCGTCCGGCGCCGCGCACAAGCAGTTCCTGAGCCGCTATCGCAATGCGGTGACCAGCCTGGCGGTGCTGCGCGACCGCGGGCACGGACAGGTGAGCATCGATGCCGACGGCAATTCGGTGGTGTCGTACTCCATCACCGATGAGCTCGACCTCGCCAATCTGCGCCGCGGCGTGGAGGCGCTGGCCATCATGCACGAGGCAGCCGGCGCGGTGCAGATCGTGGCCTTCGCCGAGGGCTTGCCGACCTGGCGCTGGGGCGAGGACCTCGACCCCTACATTGCCGCGATCCGCCGAATCCCCTTCCGCGCCGGGGGCTATCGCATGTTCTCCGCACATCAGATGGGCAGCTGCCGCATGGGCACGGACCCGCAGACCAGCGTCGCCGGACCCACCGGCGAGCTGCACGACACCCCCGGCGTCTGGATCGGCGACGGCAGCGCGTTCCCCACCGCATCGGGCACCAATCCCATGCTGTCGATCATGGCGCTGGCGCACCGCACCGCCGAAGCGATCGCGGCCGATGCCGGCGCGACCATCCGCACCGGCGTCACGGCGAAGTAGAGACGAGGACGATATGACCACCACCGAACCCGCCGTACAACTGCACAACCGGGCCTATATCGGCGGCGAATGGATCACCCTGTCCGGCACCGGCACCCACGATGTCGTCAACCCCGCCACCGAGCAGACCATCGCGACGGTCCGGCTCGGCACCGCCGCCGATGTGGACACGGCGGTGCGGGCCGCGCAGGCCGGATTCGAATCCTGGTCGCGCAGTACGGTCTCCACCCGCGCCGAGGTGCTGGCCGCCATCGCCGCCGGACTCGAGGCCCGCGGAGATGAACTGGCGGCACTGATTTCGCAGGAGGTCGGCACCCCGGTCGCCGTCTCCCGGCTGCTGCAGGCCGGATTACCCGCCATGACCTTCTCGGCGGCCGCCCGATTCGTGAGCGAGCTGCCCTGGGAGGAGGAACTCGGCAATGCCCTGATCGTCCGGGAGCCGGTCGGAGTGGTCGGCGCGATCACCCCGTGGAACTATCCGCTGCATCAGATCGCCGCCAAGGTCGCCCCCGCACTGGCCGCAGGCTGCTCGATCGTGGTGAAACCCAGTGAGGTGGCGCCACTCTCGTCCTTCCTGTTCGCCGAGATCATCGATGCGCTCGGCCTGCCCGCCGGTGTCTTCAACCTGGTTCCCGGCACCGGACCCGTGGTCGGCGAAGCGCTGGCCGCGCATCCCGGCGTGGATATGATCTCGCTGACCGGTTCGGCCACGGCGGGTGCGCGGGTCTCCGAGCTGGCCGCGCGGACGATCAAGAAGGTCGCGCTGGAGCTGGGCGGTAAATCGGCCAATGTGATTCTCGACGATGCCGACCTGATGACCGCGGTCGTCGACGGCGTCGGCAAATGCTTCCTCAATTCCGGCCAGACCTGCACGGCGCTGACCCGAATGCTGGTGCCGCGCAGCCGATTGGCCGAGGTGGAAGCCATCGCGAAGGCCGCGGTCGAGGCCGCCGTCGTGGGCGATCCCTTCGACCCGGCCACCGCCGTGGGCCCGATGGTCACCGTGGCGCACCGCAATCGGGTGCTCGGATACATCCGCCGCGGGATCGAGGAGGGCGCCACCCTGGTGACCGGCGGCACCGATCCGGTCGAGGGCCTGGACCGCGGCTGGTTCGTGCGCCCCACCGTCTTCTCCGATGTCGATCCGGCCATGACGATCGCGCAGGAGGAGATCTTCGGTCCGGTGCTGGCGATCCTGCCCTATGACGATGAGGACCATGCCGTCGCGATTGCCAATGGCACGCACTACGGCCTGTCCGGGGGAGTCTGGTCCGCCGATCCGGAACGCGCCCAGCGCGTGGCCCGGCGACTGCGCACCGGACAGGTCGAAATCAATGGCGGCGCCTTCAGTCCCGTCGCCCCGTTCGGCGGCTACAAGCAGTCCGGAAACGGCCGTGAACTCGGTCCGTACGGCGTGCTGGAGTTCCTCGAGACGAAGGCCATGTTCCGTTAGCGGTGACCTGGGCGGGCGGAGTCCCCTTTCGGACAATCCGCCCGCCGACCCTGGCGATGTTGCGGTGTTCACCTGCGCCGGAGCCGAATTGCCCTATTCGAAGCCGGGACCGGACGGTCCTTTCCTGGGAGTCGTTCACAGTTTCGGGTGATATCGTCGCGCCGCCGCAGACGGCACGTGCGGTCGGCGGTTTCGGACCGGGACGAATCGGGACGGGACCGCGCGCCGCAGAGATTGCGTAGGAGGTTCGGTTCTGTTGCACGGCAATACTTTCTGGACTGCTGGTGGACGGTCGGGTACACACCGGAAGCCGCCCGCCATCACGATTTTGAAGGGTCGCGCGGTCATCGCGGCGGTGGCCGCCGGTGCGGCGGTGGCCGCGGGACAGGCCGGTTTGCAAGACCAGGGCGGCCATAAGACCACTGCCGCTGCCGGACCCTCGACCCTGGAGATCGCTGCCCTGCAGCCCGCAAGTCTCGAAGGCACAGACGCGCACTTCCCGGAGATCCTCGATGCCGCCCAGGCCGAGGACGCCTCGCAATTCCAGAACATTCTGCAGAACGGCAAGCAGTTCGAGGCCGATATAGCCGCCCGGGCCGCCTCGAAACTGCGGCCGCTCTTCGTGAAATTCGCCTCGGGCACCTTCACATCCGGCTTCGGAACACGGTGGGGCGCCCAACATCTGGGCGTGGACGTGGCGGCGCCGATCGGAACCCCCATCTACGCCGTCATGGATGGCACTGTGATCAGCGCTGGTCCGGCCTCCGGCTTCGGCATGTGGGTCCGGCTGCAGCACGACGACGGCACCATCACCGTCTACGGTCACGTGGACACCGCGACAGTCTCGGTGGGCCAGCGGGTCCTGGCCGGCGACCAGATCGCCACGGTCGGCAATCGCGGCTTCTCCACTGGCCCGCACTGCCATTTCGAGGTATGGCTCAATGGCGCCGACAAGATCGACCCGCTGCCCTGGCTCGCCAGCCGCGGCATTTCCCTCGGCCCGGAAATCGACTGACCGTCAGGCAGTGCGCACGCGCAGCCGATCCACCCCGCGCAGTGCCGGCTCGATCACCCGCGCGGCAATGGGACCCAGCACCGCCATGATCAGCACATAGGTTGTGGCGAGTGCGGCGAACTCCGGGGGGACCGCACCGGCGGTGACCGCGAGACCCGCGATGACAATGGAGAATTCGCCGCGCGCGACCAGCGCTGATCCGGCGCGGGCGCGACCGTAGCGCGAAGCCCCGGCGCGCTCTGCCGCCCACCACCCGGTGGCGATCTTGGTCGCGGCGGTCACCAGCGCGAGCGTGAGCGCCCACCCGAGCACCGGCGGAATGCCGGCCGGATCGGTGCTGAGACCGAACAGCACGAAGAACAGCGCGGCGAACAGATCCCGCAGCGGTTCCAGCAGTTTGGCGGCATTGTGCGCGGTGGAACCGGAGATCGCGATGCCCAGCAGGAAGGCGCCCACCGCGGCGGAGACCTGCAGTGACGAGGCCAATCCGGCGATCAGCAGGGCCGCGCCGAGCAGTTTGAGCAGGAAGATCTCACGATCGTCGCTGTCGACGATCCGGGAGACGTACTTGCCGAAGCGCAGTGCGACCACCAGTACGACCGTCACCGTCACCAGCGCGATGCCGACGGTGGTCATCCCGGCCGCGAAGCCCGCGCCGGCCAGCACCGCGGTGAGCACCGGGAGGTATCCGGCCATGACCAGATCCTCGAACACCAGAATCGACAGGATGGTCGGCGTCTCCCGATTGCCCAGGCGTCCCAGATCATTGAGCACCTTGGCGACAATGCCGGAGGAAGAGATATAGGTGACCCCGGCCATGGCGACCGCACCGGTCAGGCCCCAGCCCAGCAGCAGCGCCACCGTCACACCCGGCGCGGCATTGAGCACGAGGTCGACCACACCGGCGAGCCATGAGGTGCGCAGACCGGTGACCAATTCGGTTGCGCTGTATTCCAAGCCCAGTAGTAGCAGCAGCAGTACCACGCCGATCTCACTGGCCAGTTCGATGAACTGGTCCACATGCTCGAGCCTGATCAGACCGCCGGTGCCGAACACCAGTCCGCCGATCAGATACAGCGGTATGGGCGACATGCCGATTCGTGCGGCGAGCCGCCCGAGCAGTCCCAACCCGAAGAGCACCGCCCCGAGTTGGATGAGCGACAGCGCGGTTTCGTGAGCGACCACCGGACTCACCCGTCCGTCAGGATGGGCGCGGCGGTGCGCCCGTCGGTGGTGCCGTAGTCGCGTATGCGGAAACCGTATATGTGTGTTGCGGCAATGTTCACGCCCCTACCTTAATCGGACAAATCGGTCAGATTGACCAGTGGGGTCGAAGTGCCTACCTGCGGGTAGTGGTGAACAACGCATGGGGGCAACACAATTCGGATCAGCGGGGTGTCTCGCGGCAATCTCAGGTCCGGGATCGGCCGGTGCCACGCATGGGTACGGCGGGGCAGCAGCAGCCGCTGTCGTTGATTCTGGCGCTGGAGTACGTGGTGATCGCGCTGCCGTTCACCTTCCGGGCGCTCGACGCCGGAATCCGGGGTTCGCGCATCGGCGTCCTGGTCGAGGCCGCGCAGAACCTCGGCGCCTTCCTTTCGGTGGAGGTCGCCGAAACTGTGTCGGGTGGTCTGCTGAATATCGGCAATGTGAACCACATGGCAATGCTGCACATCGTTTTCGCCGGCCTGGTCGGCGGAATTCTGTGGAATCTGCTCGGCAGGTCGCTGCCGCACTCGTCCAGCAGGGCACGATTCCGGCCGACAAGGCGGACGTCGGGGTGGTCATCACCAAACTCACCGATGAATTGCCGACCGAATCGGACCTGGTCCGGGTGCGCGCGCACCTGGTGGCCTCGGGCTGGCCCATCGAGGACGATTGGAACGACATCGGCGAGTGACGGCGGTTACCGCACTGCCGCTACGGCATTGCGGGTCGCCTCCGCGATCACAGTGCTGTCCGCCTGCGCCTCTTTGGCGGGGTGGGTGGACAGCACCGCGATGACGATGGGCGCTGTGCTGCCGGTCGGCCAGGTGACGGCAACATCATTGGCGGTTCCGTAGCCGGAGCCGGTGCCGGTTTTGTCGCCGGTTTTCCAGTCGTTCGGCAGGCCCGCGCGAATACGCTGGCCGCCGGTGGTGTTGGCGAGCAGCCAATCGGTCAACTGCTTGCGCTCCGGGGCCGGTAGCGCGTCGCCGACGGTGAGGGCCTGATAGTCGTGCGCGATGGCGGCCGGTGTTGTGGTGTCCTGCTCATTGCCCGGGATCGAGTCATTGAGCAGCGGTTCCCAGCGGTCCAGCCGGCTGACCTGATCACCGAGGGTTCGGACGAACTGGGTGACGGCCTGGGGTCCGCCGAGCAGTTTCAGTACCTCGTTGCCCGCGACATTGTCGCTGTAAGTGATTGCCGCATCGCATAATTCGAGTACCGACATGCCGCTGGCGACCCTGGCGCCGGTGACCGGTGCGCCATCGGCCGCGGTGACGTCCGCATCGGTGAAATGGATGATCTGGTTGAAGTATCCGGTGTCGAGCGGGTGGGCGTGCAGCAGCGCGCCGCAGGCGAGGGTCTTGAACGTCGAGGCCATGGGGAAGCGCTCGTCCTGGCGGTAGCCGACCGTCTTTCCCGTTGCGGTGTCGAGAGCGAACACCCCGAGGCGGGCCTGCGCGTGCTGTTCGACGGCGGCCAACTGTGCGTCGGCGGCGGAGGTGCTGGTGGCTGCGGGCGCTGTGGTGCTCGCGGTGTCCGACGTGTTCCCGCACGCAGCGATCGCGGGCAGCGTCAAAGTCATCATCGCGGCGAATATCCGGCGGGCCGGGGTCAGCCGCTTCCTGCTCTGAGTCATGGTGACACGACAACACGGAAGCGGTACGGCTGTCCAAGACCACGCCGGTATCCACCGATATCCGAATCGATATCGGCGCAGGGTCAGCGCCGGTTCCGGTGGGCACGGGCATGGAAAACGTCCCGGTGTGTGGCGACCACATCGGGCCAGAGGGCGTGCGCCCCGGCGCGGGTGAGGCCGTCGGCATGGAGAACGTCGAAGGTCTGCCAGGCGTCGAGTGCGTGGTGAGTTGCCTTCGCGCGCAATGCCTGCGGTGGTGCTCCGGCGGCTGCTTGCAGTTCCGCTGTGGCGGTGGCGGCGTTCCGCAGTGCGTCGGTCAGATGGGCGATGGTGACGGGCCGCCGGAACATATAGGCGGCGACCAGTGCGATCGTGGCGCCTAGGGCTGTTTCCCATGCACGCGGGCCCATCGACTGAGCCGCGACGCCGGGGTGCGCGAGCTCGGGCATCAATAACGCCAGGGGAGTGACGAAAGCTACTGCGACGCCGTAGTTTCGCGGGAAGAACAGCTGTGCCACGAACATGCAGACGGCGATGACCGCGAGGAGCCCGGCGACATTCGGGTCGATCCAGAGCACCCCGGCGGTGACGGCGATGCCGAGCAGGGTGCCCGCGGCGCGCTGCAGGGCGCGGTGGAAGATCATGGTGGTGTGCGCGCCCTGCAGGACCGCAGCGGTGGAGACGGGGACCCAATACCAGTGCGGCATATGGGCGCCGAGAGCCAAGGTTGATGCCAGCGCGGTGGGCACCGCCATGCGTTCCGCGTGCACGCGGGCGATCGAGTGCCGATCGGTCACGTGGCGGCGTATATCTCGCAGCAGGCTGGTGCGCGAGTGTCGCCGGTGTGACCGGCCGCCGGGCGCTGTCTTGCCGCGGCAAGTTCTCGTCGCAGCCGCGATCGTCGCATCGACGGGCCGACCTCCCGCCATTGCGGCGGATGCCCGAACAGTCTTGCCGCCGGCAAGGGCGGCGAGAGCGTCACGACGGGAGTTGTTGCCGCCGTCGTTGATCAGTGCCGTGCGATCGCCGATCAACTCGTCGAGGATCAGATCCGCCTGCTCCGCAAGGTGAGTGAGCCGCGCGACCCCGGAGTGCTCGCGCGCGGGCAGCGACAGTGCCGTCTGGACGGCTACGGCTGCCGCATGTCGTGCCGCGTCTTCCCCGGGAGTGCCCATTGCGGAGGCGAAGCGCGAAAGCTGAAGGTAGGCATGGGAGATCGCCGCGCGGTACGGGCGGGCCGGGGACGCCACGACGGAGAGCGCGGTCATCGCTATCGCGAAGCCCGCACCGGCGGCCGTCCACAGCGCGCGCTGGCCGACCTGGTGCGGTTCGACGGGCAGCGCCAACGCGATGCTCGACGCGATCAGGATCAGGATCATGCCGGGTTGCCCGGCGCGGCCCACGTCGATGACGAAGGTGGCGAGTCCGGCGACGACGGCGATGAGAACCGCTGCTACCCAGGGTGATCCCGCGACGGCGGAGAACACTGTGACACCTGCGACGATCGCGAGACCGGCCGCGCTGCTGATGCGCAGGCGACGTGAGCTGGGCTCGCCGATGCCGTAGACGACCGCGAATCCGCCTGCGACCGCGAGCAATCCGGCGGCTCGACCCGCAACGGCGTTCACCGCGAGAAACGGCACGACGGTGGCGAAGAGCGCCAGCACGGCGGCCTCCCAGGCCCAGGGGCCGGGCCGGTGCGCCACGAGCGCGCGCAGCAGCGGCGGATGTGCCGGGGCGGGCGGGAATTCGGTGGTGATCGCGTGGGTCATCGAATCGCACCGGTGATCACGAATTGCAGCGTATTGGCGAGGACTTCCTCGAACTGTGCGGCGGGCAGGGAGCAGGCCGGTTCGAAGCGGAAGACGTAGCGCTCCATGATCGTTCCGATGAGCAGGCAGCGCACCAGCGCATTGCGGGCCGGGCCGGTGCCCTCATCGCCGAAAATGGCACGCAGCGGTGTGGCCAGCTGCACATCCAGGACCGATCGCATGATCTGCTCGCTCGGCGGATGAGTCATGGCCGAGCGCAGCAGCGCCTGCCAGGGATCGTCGGCGCTCATGTGCTCCCACCGTTCGACATAGCGCCGCGCCAGCCGTGCTCCCAGGCCCTCGAGCTCCCCGGGCAGGACGTCGTCGCGCAGTCGGAGATCGCTGACAATCTCCCGGAACAGGGCCTCTTTGCTGCCGAAATAGGTGATCACCAGTGCCGGATTGACATCGGCGTCCGCGGCGATGGCGCGAATCGAGGTCTGGTCGAAGCCGCGCTCGGTGAAAAGCCTGCGCGCGGAATCCAGGACGCTGCGGCGTCGGCCCTCCGGATCGTGCGTCCGCTTGCGCTTGGTGGTGTGTTGCTCCGCGGTCGCCATCTTGTCAATCTAAACGCATGTTTAAAAAGATTCTATGTGGGTTGATTCACTCCCGGGTACGGGCTGGTTAACTGGCCATGTGACTACCCCCTTCATCAAGATCTGCGGTTTGAAGACCGAAACGGATGTCGACGCGGCCGTGACCGCCGGGGCTGACGCGGTGGGGTTCGTCTTCGCGCCGGGGAGTCCGCGCACCGTCGACGCCGGCACCGCTCGGCGTCTGGCCGAGTGGGTACCGGCCGGCGTGCTCACGGTCGGCGTCTTTCGCGGTCAGTCCGTGGCGGAGATCCGGCGATTCGTGCGCGAGAGCGGTGTGCGCGCAGCGCAGTTGCACGGAGAGGAGGGGCCCGAATTCTTCGAGGCGCTGCGAGATGAGGGAAAGACGTTGCTGCGGGCCACCTCTCAGCATGTCGAGAAGTGCGGAGAGTACGGCGAGGATCTGCTCCTGCTCGATGCCCCCGATCCGGGCTCGGGTACACCGTGGAATTGGGGATCGGCGCAGTTCTCCGCGCCGGAGGGACAGTGGCTGCTGGCAGGCGGCCTGAGCCCGGCCAATGTTCGTGAGGCGCTGGAGCTGACGGGCGCCTGGGGCGTCGACGTCTCCAGTGGCGTCGAGAGCGCGCGCGGTGTGAAGTCGCCCGACCTGATTCGCGCGTTCATCACGGCGGCCCGCGACGGCAGGCCGGTGACCTCCCGGAATTGACTCGCGGCGCGCGTCGGCGGGCTGCGGTCATCCCTCGCGCGGGGGACCTGAGATCACCCGCTCGAGCGATGCTCCGGCCGGTTGTGCTGGTTAGCGTGGCGGTATGGAGCCTGCTCAGGAAGTAACCCGGCGGCAACCGCTCGCCGGCCCCCTGCGGCAATTCGAGCGCAGGCATGTGATCGATGCGCTGGTGCCCAATAGCGCCTTCCTGCTCGGATATGTCATTGCGGGACCACTGATCGGGGTGACCGCGGCGCTTGTCGTGGCCTCGGCGCTGGTGCTGGTGCGGGTGTTGCGCAGCGAGCAGTTGCGACTGATCGCGATGTCCTTCGGCGCTGTGCTGCTGCAGGCCGCCTTGGTACTGGGCACCGGGGAGGGCCGCAATTTCTTCCTGTCCTGGTTGGTGGTCAATACCGCGCTCATTGTCCTTTTCGCGGGATCGCTGGTCCGGGGCCGCCCCATTACCGTGCGCATCGCGCGGCGCGCCGGATTGCCGGAGGACCCGGAGATTCATCAGCGGCTGACCGGCTACTGGCTCGGACTGTGGGCGCTGCACCTGGCGGTAGGGCTGCCGCTGTATCTGGCGAATCAGGTTGTCGCGCTGGGTGTTGCGCATTTTGTGCTCGGTCTGCCCCTGCTGTTCGCGCTCGCGGTGCTGTCGTGGCGTCTCCTCAGTCGGCCCGCCGCGCCCGCACCCGCCCGCTACCACCGAGAGGAAATTCGATGAAAACGCAGTCCAGTACCGAGATTCCGACTCTCGGCCGGGCTCGGCTGCCGGTGTTCGGCGATATCGGCGGTTTCGCGGGTCAGCGCACGGCATTCGAATTGCCCTCGGCATTCGGTGAACTCGGCAGTCTGATCTCCGCCAACCGGTTCGGGCGGCAGGTGCTGCTGGCCGGACGGGTCGATGTGGTCAGTGATCTGTGTGACGACTCGCGGTTCGTCAAATTTGTCGGCCCGGCGCTGAAACTATTGCGCGGCAATATCGGCGGCGGATTGTTCACCGCCGACAATGATGACCCGAATTGGGCGAAGGCCCACAACATCTTGATGCCCGGCTTCGCGATGGACGAGATCGACAGCTATCACCCGGTCATGCTCCGGGTCGCGGACGCGTTGATGGGCAAATGGGATGCGGCGGCAGATCGCAATCCCGTCGACGTTGTCGGTGACCTGACCGGATTGACCTTGGACACCATCGGATTGGCCGGATTCGGTTACGACTTCGGGTCCTTCGGCAGGGCGACCTCGCACCCGTTCGTCGAGGCGCTCCGTGAGGTTCTGACGAGTACTCAGCAGCGACTGCGACGTCCGCCGGGCAGCGATCGGCTGTTCCGGCGGCAGGATGCCGCGCAGCGCGAGCAGACCTCGGTCATGTTGTCCACCATCGATGATGTGCTGCGGGCCCGCCGAGAGCGGGATGACATTTCGACCGATGACCTGCTGGGGCTGATGCTCAATGCGGTCGATCCGCAGTCGGGCGCGGGTCTCGGCGACACCAATATTCGCGATCAGATCGTCACCTTCCTGGTCGCCGGGCACGAGACAACCTCGGGCGCACTGTCTTTCGCGCTGTACGAGCTCGTCAAGAATCCGGTCGCACTGGCCCGGGCCACCGCTGAGGTGGATGCGCTGTGGGGTGCGGCCGACAATCCGCGGCCCACCGCCGATGATGTGCGCGGATTGCGTTATATACGACAGTGTCTCGACGAATCGCTGCGGCTGTGGCCGACGGCTCCCGGATTCAACCGGGTCAGTGCGGCCGATTCGATGCTGGCCGGACGTTACCCGGTTCCCGCCGGACAGCAGGTGCTGGTGGTGCTGCCCGCGCTGCATCGCGATCCGTGCTGGGGTGAGAATGTCGATGCGTTCGATCCCGACCGCTTCACCCCTGAACGCACCGCGGCGCGCCCGGTGCATGCCTACAAACCCTTCGGGACCGGCGAACGCGCCTGCATCGGAAGCCGTTTCGCGGTGCACGAGGCCACGCTGGTGCTCGGACTGCTGTTGCACCGCTATGCCTTCGACGATCACCGCAATTACCGGCTGGAGGTCGCGCAGACGCTGACGGTGAAGCCACGCGGGTTCACGCTGCGGCTGCGTCGCCGTACTCCGGCTGAGCGGGCCGTGGCAAAGCTGCCCGCCGCGATTGCCGTCGAGAGTCCGAAAGCGCTGCGCGCCAAGGGGACACCGCTGACCGTACTGCACGGTTCGAATCTCGGGGTCACCGAGCGATGGGCCGATACTCTCGCCGCCCGCGCCGCCGAGGCGGGGTTCACGGTGCGCCGGGGCAGTCTCGACGATGCGGTCGACTCCCTGCCGGCCGATCATCCGGTGCTGCTGCTCGCCGCGTCCTACAACGGCCGGTGCACCGACGATGCCGCGCGGTTCGTCGAGCGGCTCGAGCATGCCCGGGACGGCGAGTTCGACGGTGTGCGGTTCGGTGTTCTCGGTGTCGGTGACCGCAATTGGAGCGCCACCTACCAGCGTGTGCCGACCTTCATCGACGAGCAGCTCGCGGCGGGCGGTGCGCAGCGGCTGGTGCCGCGCGGTATCGCGGACGCCGCCGTGGGGCTCGCTGTCGCCGCGGATCCATGGATCGAGGAGGTGCTCGGCACCCTGCTGAGCGAATTCGGTGAGCCGGTCGAGGGGCCGGTCGGTGCCATCCCCTCGGGTCATCGGATCGTGAAAGTCGCTGCTACCGATGCCGCTACGGCGTTGACCGCCGGATTCTCGAGCTTCACCGTGGCGGCCAATGAGCCGCTCACCGATCAGGGTCGGCCGGGCCGCACCAAAACGATGCTCCGCCTCGAGCTGCCCGCCGGAAGCGAGTACCGCACCAGTGATCAGCTTGTGGTGCTCGCCCCCAATCCCGATCGGCACGTCAAAGGCGCGCTCGCCGCGTGCGCGCTCGAGGGTGAGCAGCTGGTTGTCGTCGAGCCCACGCGTACGGTCGGTGAATCCCGCATTCCGGCCGGTGTGCCGATCACTGTGGAGGATCTGCTGCGCCACACCGTGGACCTGCGTATCCCGGTCTCGGACGCGATCGTTCGCCGACTGGCCGAACTCAATCCCTGCCCGCCGGAGGCCCGCGCGCTGGCCGATCTGGCCGAGTCGGCGGCCGAACTCGCCAGGCCCACTCTGATCGAGCTGGTGGAGCGGTATCCGGCGCTCACCGGTCGCATCGATCTCGCGACGCTGCTCGACCTGCTGCCACCCCTGCGTCCTCGCACGTATTCGATCTCCTCGAGTCCGGCGGCGAGTCCGCGGGCTGTCGAATTGCTCGTCGCGGTGGTCGAATCCGAGGTGGGTGAGCGCGGCACCGGATCCGGCTACCTCGCCGATCTCGCGCCCGGCGATCGAATCCGGGGGCGGTTGCAGCCCTGCCGTGAAATCTTCCGCGTCGATCCGGCCAGTACGGTGCCGACCGTGTTGATCGCGGCCGGGAGTGGGCTGGCGCCGTTCCACGGCGTTATCGCGGACCGGCTGCACGCTCTGCGTCAAGGTGTGGAATTAGTGCAGGCCACACTGTATTTCGGCTGCGATCACCCCGATCTGGACTATCTGTACCGGGATGCGCTGGCCGCTGCCGAAACCGCAGGTGTGGTACGTGTGCGGGCTGCGTTCAGCAAACAGCCCGTCGAGAACGCCCGCTACGCCCAGGACTGTCTGGCGCAGGACGCCGACCAGATCTGGGCTCAGCTGCGGGCGGGTGCGCAGGTTTACGTCTGCGGTGACGCGCGTCGTCTCGCGCCCGGTGTGCGCGAGGCGCTCATGCGGATCTACCGCGACAATACCGGTGCCGATGCCGGCCAAGCCCAGCAGTGGCTCGGTGACCTCGGACAACAGGGGCGCTACGTCGAGGACGTCTACGCGAGCTGAGGCGCCGAACCGAATAGTCGAAAGTTCCTGTCCCGCCTGCGAATATCGCAGGCGGGATTTTCGTCGTCACCCTCTCGGATGATTTCGCATCCCCCTCGGGAGGGATATTCATACGGAAAATTCGGTGATAATTCAGGGTTGTGGATCACAAATGTCTTATATGAATGGCGAATTCGATTTCTATACAGGTGAATTCACAGGACGCGTTAAGTGATCTCTCAGCTGCGGTAGGCAGAGTGGGCCGTGTCAGCAGCGAAATGCAATGGCTGGCAGTGTATTCCACTATTGAGAGGCGATCGAATGATTCCCGTTATTATCAACACCGGCAGCGCTGCTCTCGGAGGTCTGCTGAACACCGGAAGCGCGGCACTGGGAGGGATCCTCGGTACGCTCTGGACCGGTTCGTTCGGCTGACAGTCGCCGATACGAGGAGTCCTGGGCGGCAGCCCTGACAAGGCGCCCAGGGTGCCGGAATACGAACACCCAGGACTCGGCCGGTCCGGAACCAGTTTCCGGACCGGCCGAATTGTTTGTGCAGGGCTGCCGATTCCTTTGGGTGGCGGCGGTGGTCTACATGGTGGAGGTGCGGCACAGGCCGCCCTCGCTCACCCCAGTCGAGTAGAAAGCCGAGTGCCTTGACGCTCCCCACCACCATGCGCGCCCTGCGGCAGATGTCCCTGAACGGTCCGCAGGACATGCGCCTGATCACCGATGCACCGGTACCGGTCCCCGGCCGGGATGAGATTCTGCTGCGAGTTACCGCCGCAGGCGTCAACTTTCGCGATGTCTCGCAAACCCGGGGGACATCCGGGGGTGGCCCGCAGCCGCCGTATCCGGCGGGTTTCGAGGCTGCCGGTGACATCGTCGCCGTAGGCGCGGCGGTGACCGGTCTGGAACTCGGATCCACCGTAATCGGTGTCGGATACGGCGCTTTCGCCGAGTACATGGTCCTGCCCGCAGCCGCAGCGGCACCGGTGCCGCCGGGCTGGACCGCCGAGCAGGCGCTGGGTCTCGTCGTGAACCTGCCGACCGCACTGGCCGCACTCAGACCCCTCGGTCAGATCGCTGCCGGGCAGACCGTCCTCATCCATGCCGCAGCGGGTGGCACCGGCCAAGCCGCGGTGAAAATGGCCAAACATTATGGCGCGAGGGTCATAGCCACCGCCGCGCCGAGCAAGCACGACACCGTGCGGGCTTTGGGCGCCGACCACATCCTGGACTCCCACACCGCCGATATCGCCGCCGAAGTACTGCGGCTGACCGGCGGCACGGGAGCCGATCTGGTGCTGGAGTCGCCCGGCGGCGCCACCTTCGCCGCGAGCCTGGCTGCCGCCAAGCGCGTCACCGGCCGAGTCATCGTCTTCGGCCTGGCCGGCGGCGAGGCCTCGATCACCAACTGGGACCTGGTATATCGGCACCAGGTCCACCTCATCGGCCTCAATATCGGCGTGCTGATCCAGACCGCACCACAGATCTTCGGCGAACTCATGGGTGAGCTGTTCGGGCTCATCGCCACCGGCGTGCTCACTCCAGGACAGCCCACCACCTACGAATTGGCCGACGGCCCCAAGGCTCTCGCTGAGCTGGAAAGCCGCGCGACCGCCGGCAAACTCGCACTGGTGCCCTGAGATGAGCATCGACCCGGGTGTCACTCCCAGAGCGCGATTCGTGATCATGTACGACCGGCCGTCGGATGTCGAGGCGTTCGAACGGCACTACAGCGAGGTTCATATTCCGCTGGCCAAACAGCTTCCCGGCTTGCGCCGATATACGGTCAGCCGCGATGCGACGCCGGTGATCGGCGAGCCCTACTACCTGGTCGTCATGCTCGACTGGGACGATATGGAAGCGCTGGGCGCGGCGTTCGGCTCCGAAGTCGGCAACCGAACGGCCGAGGACGCGACCACGAATCTGGCTCGCTACACCACCCTTCGCGGCATGGTCGTGCGGCTCGACGACCAGTGACATCCGTGCGATGACCAATGCCGCTGCCGTGCAACGGCGGACACGCTCGGAGTCAATCTGCGAGCGTGTCCGGGAAGCCGAATGTCGTGGTGAGCAGCGTGGAATGGTGGAATGCGACCGCGCTGGTCACGCCGGTGGCGGTGACTTCCAGGACGACCACCCCGTACGCCCGGAGGCGTCCGTCCGCATCGCGTTGATAGACGACGGCGGCGGGCTGACCGTTGGCGCTGGTCGCCAGCATCCGCCAGTCGCCAGGTGCACCCAGGACATATTCGTTGAGCACGTGGATGCACATCGTCCGTCCGGCCTGCCAATCGCGGAACGGTGTGGCCTCCAGGGTGGCGTCCGCGCGCAGCACCTGTTCCAGCAGTGTGGCATCGGACTGCTCGAAGGCGGCGATGTATCCGTCCAGCAGTGCGCGGGCTCGCGGGTCGGCGGGTTCGAGCAGTTCCGCGGGCTGGGGGCCGAGTTCGTCGAGGCGGGCGCGGGCTCGCTGCAGGCCGCTTTTGACTGCGGCGGTGGTGGTTTCGAGGATCTCCGCGGTTTCGGCGGCGGAGAACGCCAGCACCTCGCGCAGGATGAGGATGGCGCGCTGGCGGGCGGGCAGGTGCTGCAGGCTCGCGATGAGGGCCAGTCGCACCGATTCGCGCGCGACTACCACCACCGCCGGATCGTCGTCGGCCGGGAAGATCCAGCCGTCCGGCAGCGGCTCCAGCCATGAAACCTCGCCTGGTGCAGCAGGACTCGGCGGGCGATCGGGTCCGTCGTAGGGGCCTGCCAGGCCCGAGGGGAGGACTCGAACTCGTCGCGATCGCAATGCGGTCAGACAGACATTGGTGGCGATTCGATAGAGCCAGGACCGAATCGACGACCGGCCTTCGAATCCGGCGTAGGACCGCCAGGCCCGCAGGTAGGTCTCCTGCACCAGGTCCTCGGCATCGTGGGCCGAGCCGACCATCCGATAGCAGTGCGCCAGCAATTCCCGGCGGAACCGCTCGGTCTCCGCCGCGAACCGGTCCTGGTTCGGCGCCGGCCGCAAATGCGACGTCATGCGCCGAGCCTAAACCGCCGCCGGACTGCCGGTCGGTACACATTCGCTGCTGACTGCTTGCCTGCCATGCGCGCACTCCTACTTCAGGGCCGGTCCCACGGGTCGGAACCGTTCGCCATTACGACCGCTCCGCCGCATAAAAGGAATCGAATCCCAGGTCAGGGTGCCTTCGGTAACTCGGCGAGAGGTTGCGGGATCGCTCGTCCGCCGCAACTATGGCGGTAGTGACGAACTCCGGGGCGAGGCCGGGGTGATGAGCGGGGAGAGCTATGACCGCGATTGCGCGTTTCGGAGCGATTTCGCTCGACAGCCGAGATCCTCGACGTCTCGGGCAGTTCTATCGAGCATTGCCGGAGTTCGAGATTCGACACGAATCCGAGGAACTGGTGGTGCTTCGAGGCGACGGAGTGACGCTCACAATCGAACACGTAGCCGACCATCAGCCACCGGACTGGCCTGGTGACCAGGTTCCCAAACAGATGCACCTGGATCTCTTCGTGACCGACCTCGACACCGCCGAACGCGCAGCCATCACCTGTGGCGCGACCAAGCCCGCCTTCCAGCCCTCCCCGGACCGCTGGCGAGTCCTCCTGGACCCGTCGGGCCACCCCTTCTGCCTCACGGTGATGTCCGGCAGCGGTGAGTGAATCCCCGCCGCGTGTAGCTGAGTGCGGAACGACGTATTCGGCGTTGTAGGTCGTCCGTTGTAGTCGCCGGGGGTCGGGTCGCTGTCATAAGGTTGCGCATTCTTTTCGACCCGCGAGCGGTCTCGGGCGAATGGCGGCAGGATGGCGGGTATGCGTCTTCTGATTCAGCTTCGCCCGGCGGCCGAACTGGTTGCGGCAGTGGCAGATCCCGGGGTCACGGTTCGCTCTTCCGACATTCTCGGCGAATCGGGCGGGCTTGTGCTCGATGATTCGTTCGCGCCGATTGTGGTGCCAGGACCTGCGCCCAGTGGTTCGGCGGGGCCCGAGTACTCGCTGGCGCCCGAACACGCGACGGTGCTGGTGCGTGGTGAGATTCCGGATGACGACGTTGCCGCGGGGATTCGGGTGCTGAACCAATCACCCACGATCACAGGGGTATTCGCGGATCCGGTGATCGAGACGTGCCTCACGTGTGGCGGTGATCCGGCGGTCGGGAACTGGCACGATATCGAATCCCGGCTGCATGTCGATCAACTCACCGCTGCCGGGCTCAACGGTGCGTCCGTGGCGCTCGCCGTTGTCGACACCGGAATCAATGCCGCGTTTGTCGGAAAGGTTCGCGGCACGCCACCGATCATCGACAAGAGCCGTAGCTGGAATCCCTCGGGAGTGACCGGGACGGCGGGGGAGTTCCCGGTGGCGCACGGCTCGATGTGCGCGTTCGACGTGCTCATCGCCGCACCGCAGGCGACGCTGCTCGATATTCCGGTCATGCAGAGCACCCGGCACGGCAGCACGGTCATGGACGGGCTGCTGTCCGATGCCGTCGCCGCCTACGCGCAGCTGCGCACCGTGCTGAGCAATCAGCCGGATTCCTCACGCGCGCTTGTGGTCAGCAACAGCTGGGGGTCGTTCTCGCCGCAGTGGGATTTCCCGGTCGGCAATCCCGGTAACTACTCCGACAATCCCGCGCACCCGTTCAATGTCATTGTCGGATCACTCGAAGCCGCCGGGGCGGACATTATTTTCGCTGCCGGAAATTGCGGCCGGGACTGCCCGGACGCACGCTGTGCCTACCCGAGTCAGCCGATCGGCGGCGCGAATTCGCATCCGAGCGTGCTGAGCATCGGCGGTGTCGATGACACCGGCGCCCGGGTCGGCTACTCCTCGCAGGGCCCGGGTCGCCTGAGCGCGCAGAAACCCGATATCTGCTCCTACACACACTTTCTCGGGTCGACGGCTTTCGGCGCGGGCGAGCCCGATACCGGCACGTCCGCCGCCTGCCCGGTGACGGCCGGTGTGGTCGCCGCCATCCGCACCGAATGGTCCGCGACCGCACTGCCGCCCGCCCAGCTGCGGGCCCTACTGCGCAGCACCGCTACCGATCGCGGAACCCCGGGCTTCGACAACGATTACGGATTCGGCGTCATCGATACCGCCGCCCTGCTCACGCAGCTGCGCAGCACCGTCCCGCACGCGTAGCGTGAAACCATGCCGCTGCTGACCGTTCGGCTCGCCCAGGACGCGACTCTCGAGCTCGCCTTGCGCACCCTCGGGCTCGCCGTGGGCGATGTCGACGCCGGTTACGGTCTGGTTCCACTCGATCCGGCGCAGGGTCTGTACGCCGTGCGCGTCACCGATTCCGCCGCATCCCGCCTGGCGACCGCCGATGATGCGGGGGTCGGCATCTTCGCCGACCCCCGCATCGAACCCAGCCGTGAGGGCCCCGAATCTGCTGAGTGAGAACGCATTCGGGGCGCCTCGCGGCTGTCAGCGGCAGATCTTGGCGGCGACGTCGGCGGGAACGCCGATCTCGGTGCAGTGCAGAGCGCTGCCCAGATCCGCCGGTTTCCACCCGCCTTCGGCCGCCACATAGTGGAACAGGACCTGGGCGCGATTGACGGTGTTGTTGTGGGTTCCGCTGTGCGCCATCGCCCAATCACCGGCACAGTCGATCTGATCCTCGAGCTCGATCGGCTTCGCCAACCGCGACTCGATATCCGTACCCTTCAATGCCGCGAGCAGGGTGGTCTTGGAGACCGGGCACGCGGCCGGGGCCGGGGAACCTCCCGAATTCGGATCCGTTGCCTGCGTGGGGAAGTCGCGATCGGGAGTCACCGTGTGATTGTCCGAGCCCAGCGTGAGCGTGACGGTCACCGGCCCGCCCGAGGGGCAGCAGCTGGCATCCTGACCCGCCAGCCAGCGGTACTGCACCTGCACGCTGCGATCCGACGACCCGACCACCGTCGTATAGGCGGTCGAATTCTTGGTCGCGGTCCCCAGATAGCCGGCGTGATTGAACAGCATCACCTGCCAGGGCGAGCTCGCGGTGCCGTGCGGTGTCCCGGCGAGCACCCACAGCAGGCTGGGGCAGGAGCCGACCGCGGCATCGGTGCCGCTGTCCGCGTAGAACCCGTCGCCGCCGACATTGGCGCCGAGCCTGCCGAGCGCCGCGGTGACCACCCCGGAGGTGAGATCCACGCATTTGCCGTTCCCGGCGGTGGCGGTAGCGTCATTGTCACCGGGCTGCCCGCCGCCCGGTGACTGCTGTCCGGAACCCGGTGACTGCTGCCCGCCGCCCGGTGATTGCTGGGTGGTCGATCCCTGGGCCGATCCCGGCGGGGCGGCAGTGACGGAAGGCGACGCCGACGACCCCCCGGCCGCAGGCGTCGTCGTGCCGTCCTGGCATGCCGTCGCCAGGGCCACCACGGCGATCGCCGCGATGATTCCGACAATTCGCTTCATGCGTTTCCTTCCACTCGGTACTACCCAACACGTCGCGCCGGAGACGAAAAACGTTGCGCCCCCGCTTTTATGGGCATACCCGGCGGACACCGTGCGATCGAAGCCGGCGATGGGCCGCGCCGGCGAGTTATCCCGCCGGTTATCGTTGATTCATCACGTGGCGCCGGTGCGCAGATACGGCTCCGGTCCACAGTGGGAACGGGGAGGAAACAGTGTGGCGGTTCTGAGGGAGAATACGGACATGAGTGACGCGGTAAGACAGAAGTTCAGAGATCAGCCCGGGCTACCGGCAGTAGTTGCGATGACGGGTGCCACGGCATCTGTCGGCGGTTAGCTCGATGTCGGACCAGGAAGTTCCGGGACGGGGATCCCTGCCGGGGCCCGGCGGGAACAGGTTCGATGCGGTGGAACGGTTGCGCCGGAAGCTGGAAGGCCTGAAGGCCGCCGAGACCGGTTTCCCCGAGGCGGGGCCGGACGGTTCGAAACTCACCCGCCTGCCGCGCCGCCCGCGGCGGATGACGGAGGAAACCGACGAGCGTCCCCGCAAAACGTGGCATTCGGAAATCGGCTCCGTCTACGATCCCGCGCCGACCAGGCCGGTACTGCGATCGGAACTGCAGCGTGAGACCGGATGGTGGCAGGTCGATCCCGGCCAGGCCCCGCATTCCGCCGCGGCCGATGAGCCGGGCAGAGCCGAGCATGACGCGAGTGTCATCGATCTCGGCGCAGTACGACGGAAACGAGCCGGTGACGACGCCCCGGCCGCAGGTATGCGGCGTATGCCCAGACCGCGCCGAATCGGATCCGATAAAAGCGAGGAATCGGGCGGCGATCCGGACGGTGGCCAGCGCGGCGACCCCGGTTCTCCCCAGCCGGGCGGACGTTCTCCGCGGCGCTGATTTCTGCTCCGTCACAGGTGGATTCGACCGGACCGCCGCCCGTGAGGGGCGACGGCGCGGCGCGGTTTTTGTCAGTGAATGACGTCGAAGACGTTCTTCTGCAGGCCGTTCGAGTAGGTCTCGGACTCGACCAGCTTCAGCTTCTGCGTGTCCTTGTCCGTAGTGCTGAACAGCCGCTTGCCCGCGCCGAGCAGGAGCGGGAATACGAGCAGGTGGTAGCGGTCGATCAGGCCCCCGTCGGAAAGGCTTTGGTTCAGCGCGGCGCTGCCGTGGACGATGATCGGGCCGCCCTCGGTGTCCTTCAGTGCGGCGACCTGGTCGAGTGAGCGCAGGATTGTGGTCTCGCCCCAGTTCGAGACCAGATCGTTCTCGGTGAGGGTGGTGGAGACGACGTACTTCGGCATCGACTTGTAGTCGGCGAAATCTTCCATATCGGGCCATACGGGGCTGAAGGCCTGGTAGCTGACCCGGCCCAGCAGCATCGCGCTGGATTCCTTCTGTTCCCGCCCTTTGATTTCGAAGGCGTCGGGGACGAATTCGATGTCCTTGAAGGTCCATCCGGAATTGCGGTAGCCGGGTTCGCCGCCGGGGCCCTCCACGACGCCGTCGAGCGAAATGAAGGCGGTGCTGATCAGAGTGCGCATGGTTGTCTCCCTTGGTTGGTGAATGTCAGCTGACGAGCTTGGTGAGCCACTGCTGCCAGGCGGCTTCCGCCCCAGCGGTTTTCGGTGCGAACAGGTGATGGAACATCAGCGCCGTACCGGTCGGGCCCTGGTGGAAGGAGTAGAGCCCGTCGGCGGTGCGAAGCCCGATGCGCTCGTCATCCGCCCAGACCACTTCGCCGTCCAGCGGCGGCAGTCGCTCCGGCGCCGCCTGCGCGCGTGCGCCCACGGTGAGCGGGGTGGGCAGTGCCAGCCTGCGCAGGAGCGCCGCGCGCACGTCCTGCATCGACTTCCCGTGTGCCACAGCGAAAACGGGAACTCCAGTACGACCGGGGAAGTGTGTCAGGTACTCCTGCAGCGTGTGCAGGTGGAAGGGCCAGCCGCGGCGCAGAGCGTCGTACTCGTCCTGCCAGTTGTCGCCGAGCATGCCGCTCTGCACGACCCGCAGTACGGTGCTGCCGCCCGCACGGCCCTCGATCAGATACTCGAAGGCCATGAACCGGCCGTCCTCGGCGGCGGCGGTGCGAGAGGCGAGACGCTTACCGGGCTCGTAGGCGGTGATCACCGCTTCCTCCCGATGGCCGCCGGTGTCCATGGCGGCCACCCCGCCCTTGCGTGGCTCGATGTCATTGCGCCCCATGAACCAGGAGTCGATCCCCGGTCCCGTGGCGATGGCCTCCCAGACCTGTTCCGGGTTCGCCGGCAGTGTCGTCTCCAGTTCGATCTCGAACGGATGCGGCATTGTCAGTTCTCCTGTCCTGCTTCGGTTTCGGAAATTTCCGGCAGTTGTCTCGGGGCTGTCGGCGTGGTCGGGATCTGGTGGAGTCCGACGACCACCCGGTGGGTCCGGCCTCCCGCGGCGGACTCATCGTGGTAGCGGCCGACCAGGGTCGTCACCGCCTGGGCCAGCTCCTCGGTGAACGCCGCCCGATCGGCCGCGGAGGCGAACCGCACCTGGGCGTCGATGCCGAAGGTGGCGACCCGCTGTTTCGCGCGCTGAGCGCCGGTCAGCAGTGCGCCGACCTCCTGCAGCAGCCGGGAGCCCAGGGCCAATAGCCAATAGCCCGACAGCTGGTCGGGAGACCGGGCCGGGTCCGGACTGATGGCCCCCAGCGCGCTGGGAGAGATCACGTACGAGCCTGCGGTGGCGCGGTACACCCGCTCGGTGACATTGCCCTTGCGGCGTTCCACCTCGAGCTCGACCAGCCCGTGCCGTTCCAATTCCTTGAGGTGGTAGTTGACCTTCTGCCTCGGCAGCCCCAGTCGAACGGCCAGCATGGCAGCCGAGCCGGGCTCGGCCAGTGCGGCGAGGATCCGGGACCGGATCGGGTCCAGGGACGCCTCGGCCGCGGCGGGTTCTTCGATCACTGCTACGTCCAGCACGGGTCCACCCTGCAACCGACGAAAAAAATTGTCAAGGACAACGGTTTTGTCGGTGCAGGTTGAAGGTGTGAGGGCCGGCACGCTCCGGGCGGGCGGACATACTGAATCGAACACTGCGCGTTGGGGACTCGTCGAAACTCAGGTGGATCGACTGTCCGCTCCCGAAGGAGACATAGATTACTGACCAGGCAATCAGCCCGGATATCGCCGCTCTCGACCACGTCGCGGCCCTGGACGGCCTACTGGCGAACCTCGGACTCTCGGCCGAAAATGTCGGCGGTAGTGTCAGTTTCGACGGTCAGGATCCGATCCTGCCGGCCCGGCATCGGCTCGGCGCCGGTATCGGTATTCCGATCATGGCGGCGGCCGTCGGCGCGGTCGCCCTGCATCGCCGACGGGGCGGTCCGGATCAGGATGTGCATCTGGATCTGCGGCAGGCCGTGCACGGCATCACCCCGCATGCGTTCTGGCATCCCACGCTGGCCGGTGAACTGCCGCCGCATCCACTGGTCGCGGACAATCCTTTTCTGCTCGCGCCCTACCGCACCGCGGACGGTCGCACGGTGATGGCGTCGGGCGTTTACCCGCACCTGGCCGCGAAATGGTGCCGATTCCTTGATGTCCCACCCGATTACGCGAAGGTCGCTGCCGCCTTCGCGACCCGTGAGGCCGCCGAGCTCGAGGAGTCGGCCAATGCCGCGGGGCTGCCACTGTGCATCGCCCGCACACCCGAGGAATGGCTCGACCATCCCCAGGGCGCGCTGCTGGCCGGGCAGCCGGTGATCGGGCTGCGCCGCATCGGCGATGCGCCGGTGCACGACTTCGGCCCGGCCGCACGGCCTTTGGATGGTATCCGGGTGCTGTCGTTCACCCACGCCATCGCCGGACCGACGGTCGGGCGCACCCTTGCCGAGTACGGCGCGGAGGTGTTGTGCGCTACGCGTCCGAACGACTACGAGCACGACTTCATCTATGCCGAAGCCAATGTCGGCTCCCGCAGTGCCTATCTCGACCTCACCACCGATGCCGGGCGTGAACGCGCCGACCGGCTGCTGGCCGACACCCACATCGTGGTCAACAACCATCGCGGCGACAAACTCGAGAAGCTCGGCCTCGACCCGGAGCAGCTCGCCGCCCGCTATCCGGGCATCATCGTCGTCTCGGTGAGTTGCTACGGTTCCGAAGGGCCCTGGCGCACCCGCGGCGGCTTCGATATGAACGGTTCGGCGGCCTCGGGTCTGATGACGCTCGAAGGCAGCCCCGAAAACCCGAAACTGCCTGTCACCGGGATGATCAACGATTTCATCACCGGCTATATGGGAGCGATCGGTGCGCTCGCCGCACTCGGCAAGCGAGCTGGTGAGGGCGGCTCCTGGCACGTCACCGTCAACCTCACCCGCACCGCCATGTGGTACCAAACCCTCGGCCTGGTCGACCCCGAGGGCGCCGGCATCGGCGACCAGCACACGCTGCGCGAACCCGCCGCCTACGATGCCCCCAGCCCTCTCGGCGACATCCACATGCTCGCCCCTCCGGTCCAGTTCTCCGACTTCACCCCCGCATGGCCCGACCCGCCGCTCGTACCCCGTGGCTCCAGTCGGCCCGAATGGCAAGCCGGCAAGCACGAGTGACACTCGAATCCGCCCATGTCAGACGGTAGCGGCATGCCCGATAATGATGTTGCCGTACGAGTTTCGCGCATAGACCCGCACGGTGTCCTGTCCCTGACCGACCGCCGCCGGCTGGTTGTGCACGCTGCCGTTCTGGGTGGTGGTCTCCAGCCGTGCCGTGCTGCCCGGGCTGATGCCGACCTCCAGTTCGCCCATGCATGTTTCGAGCTCGAGCACACCGCGTGAGGCTTCGCCGATGCGGATATTGCCCTTGGCGGTCTTCGCGGTGACCGAACCGCGCACGCGGCCGATGGTGATATCGCCCGCGGCGAGTTCCAGTTCGCAGGGCCCGAGTTCGCCGACGCTCCGCAACACGCCCATACCGGCGATGGCTTTGAGCCGGGAGCCGCTGGGGACCTGAATAGTGACTTCGATCGAGGGGTTGCCGCTGAAGGGTGTGTAGGTGCGCCACCCCTTCGGCGTTTTCACGCTGAGGGTACCGGCGGAGAAATCGACCTGCGTGTGCGCGGCAGCGCGCACGTCGTCTCGCTTGGACTGATCGGTGGGGTTGATGTCGACGACGGTGTCGGTGCGGTCGGAGGCGACGACGGTGACGTTGCCGTACAGCACATCGACGGTGATGGCGATCGGTTCCGGTGTGGCGAATGCGATGTTGTTCATGTGAATACTGTCGCGAGTAGCGCTGATACCGCCCTGATGCCGACCTGACACGTCCGAGATCGGGTGCGAACTATGAGGATCTGGACTGAAAGTGCTCTAACGCTTGCTTCGGGTAACCGTTGGACAGGTCTCGTCAGTACTGTCGGGGGTCGTGCGGCGTCCCGGCCGGGTGGCTGTGACATCGCGCGACAGATTTACTCGAACGCAAAGGATGAGTAGTTGACGTTTCAGAAGACTGGACGCATTGCGATCGCGGCGCTGGCTGCCGTAACCGTGCTCGGGTTGTCGGCGTGTGGCAGCGGTGACAAGACGACGAGCGCCAAGCCCGCCAAGACCTCCACGTCGCAGACGGTGGCCGCCCAGACCTTCCCGCCGGCCCCCACCGCGGCGGACCTGAACACCGCAATGCAGAGGGTGCTCGACCCCAGCGTTCCCGACTCCGAGAAGCTGGACCTGATGCAGGGCATGCAGGCGGACCCGGGCCTGCCCACGCGGATTATCGACGCCTACAAGCAGAACAATGCCACCATCACCGTCACCAGCGTCACCGACCTGGGCAACGGCACCCTCACCGCCGACGCACAGGCCGCGATCAATGGCGGCGCACCGCAGCAGGCGGTGGTGCCCTTCGTGGTCGAGGACGGTAAGTGGAAGGTCCAGAAGGAATGGATCTGCAACATCCTGACCCTCGGCAACCAGAGCTCGCCCGCCTGCAGCTGATTCGGGTACGAATGGTCCGCGCCGAGGATTGCGCGGACCTTTCGGTGCTGTGGTGGAGTGCGCGTTAGGGCGGATCCGCCTTGGGCTAGGACGATTCCAAGTGGACCGGGAGTTGGGCGTGGTCGTTGGAGATGAAGCTGCCGACTGTCTTCGGGGTGGCGGGGCGGCGGCGAGGGTCAGGGTGGGGAAGCGGGTGAAGAGCGCGGGTAGGGCCACCGTGGCTTCGAGTCGGGCCAGAGGGGAACCCAGGCAGTGGTGGACGCCGTGGCCGAAGGCCAGGTGCTGGTCCTTGGTGGTGCGGGCCGGATCGAACTCGTCCGCGGTGGGGCCGTGCACCTTCGGATCGCGGTTGGCGCCGGCGTAGGACGCCAGAATGGGGTCGCCCCTGTGGGTCCGGGACAATCGGCTGTGCATTCATCGTATTCTCCTCACAGCTCCGACAGCGGTCTTCCGCGTTGCGCGGACAATGTCGACGGTTGTGCGGTTGCCCCAAACATGCTGTGTGGCAGTTGCTTCGGGTGAGAACTACCCCTCCGCAAGCGCGGCGAGCAGTTGATCGTGGGGGAGTGCGGGGGAGTGATGGCCGTCGCGGCCGGTCATATCGGTATTGACGATGAGGCTGTTCAGAACGGCTTCCTCGACCGCTTCGACGACGGCGGTGTAGAGGGAATCCATACGGTTCCAGGGCATTCGGGCGGTGGTGACCAGTTCGTCGCCGCTGGGATCGCCGATCGGAAACCCGGTGTCGGAAGCGCGGTCGCCGGCCGTGGAGAACGCGAGGAACAGATCGCCGGAGAAGAGGCTGCCGGTGGTTCCCGTGCGCGCGAGCCCGAACGGGACTCGGCGGGCCATGGCCTTGCACTGCAACGGTTCGAGAGGTGCGTCCGTGGCGACGATGACGATCACCGAACCCGAACCGCCGGGTGCGGCCGGAACCTGGTCCGGCGCCGTGCCCCAACTGGTGGACTCTTGCGGATTGTCCACCATGAGCCGTTCACCGACGCGCCGCCCTCGAATCGTAAGTTCCTGTCGCGAGCCGAAATTCGCCTGTAGGAATACCCCGACGGTGTACGTCTGCGCACCGAATTCGACGAGCCGCGACGCGGTGCCGCTGCCGCCCTTGAAGGCATAGCAGTTCATCCCGGTGCCACCGCCGACCGAACCCTCCTGAACCGGACCCGACTGTGCCGAATCCAGCGCGGCCCCAACAAGTTCCGGCGTGACATGCTGGCCGTTGATGTCATTGAGATAGCCGTCCCAGGTCTCGGCGCAGACCGGTAGCAGCCACTGCCGGCTCAGATCCGGTCGCACGGCATTGATCCAGCCGATGGTGCCGGTGTGACAGGCCCCGATGGCATGGGTATTGGAGATGGTCACAGGCATCGACAGCTGGCCGACCTCGTCGATCCATGCGGTGCCGGTCATTTCGCCATTGCCGTTGAGCGAGTAGCGCCCGGCGGCACAGGGCCTGCCCACACCGTCCCGGCCCCGCGGCAGGATCGCCGTCACGCCGGTGCGCACCGGCCCGTCGCCCACTCGCAGCGGTCCCGCACCCTCGATCAGGGTCCGGTACCCCACCTCGACTCCGGGAACATCGGTAATGGCATTCCACGGTCCGGGCGTCCCCGCCGGATGCAGGCCGAGGGCGCGGGCCCGGGGTCGTCCGTCGGGGGAGAACGATCGGGACTCGGTCATTCAGAAGCCTTTCGACGGTGTCGTAATATCCGGGCAGCAGGTCGCCGTCCGGGCATAGGAGCAAATCAGCTGAGCGGCACGGGCTTTGGTCACCGACCGATTCCCGGTGACGATGTGCAAGCCGTATGCGTCCTCCAGGGCAACCAGATTCGCGGCCACCTCCAGGATCGGCGCGTCGATCATGAAGTGCCCCTGGGCACTTCCGACCTCGAGTGCGCTCATATAGACCGCGACCTGCGTGTCGAACAGCGCAGTGATCAGATCACCGTGTTCGGCCGCGATATTGCGATACGCCACCAGCCGGTACAGCGCGACGACCAGTTGGTCGTTGTCGTCGGCGGGCAGTCCGGCCCAGATCATCGCCCCGATCTTCGCCCTGGCATCCGGGATGTCGGCGACCATGGCCAGGCGCGCACCGAAGAATCGATCGCTCGCCTCCCGGTGGACTTCACGCAGCAGCGTGTCCAGATCATCGAAGTAGTAGTGCACCGTCGCGGGTGAGACGCCCGCGAGTTCGGCCACATCCCGAATCCGGAGCCGGCCGACCTCGCGGTGGGATACCGCCGTCAGCGCAGCGTCGAGGATGGTGCGGCGTGCCCGCACCTGATCCTTCCGGCGTGCCATCCGTTCCCTCCCGTTTCTTGCCTTGATGATGAGTTAAGTACTTGTTACGTCTGAAACACCGTATTGCCAGCGAGTTTGGATCATTCTTTGATTGTAAATCAAAGAAAGGAGTCGGTCATGGCGATGCACCCTTCGACCGGCCGAACAGCCGCTGGCGCCCCGGAAAACAGTTACGAACAACAGCTTTCGCGGGCCCTCGGGATGGGGGAGAACATTCTGATCACGCTGTCGGCGGTGACGCCGGCCTCGAGCGTGTTCGTCATCATTCCGTCGATCCTGCTGGCGGTGGGCGGAGCGTCGGTGCTGACGCTGGGCATCGCCGCGCTCGCGTCCGTGTGCGTCGGCCTGTGCTACGCCGAACTCTCGGCGCGGTATCCGATCGCGGGCGGCGAATACACCTGGGCCGCAAGGCTGCTCGGACGTCCCCTCGGCTTCGCGATGTTCCTGCTCACCATGGTCAACGGGGTACTGATCATCTCGGTCATCGCGCTGGGGACCGGCGACTACCTCGGCGTGGCCATCCCGAGACTCGGGGGCAAATGGGTCGGCGTGGCCGTCATCGTGGTGACCACCGGTGTGGCGCTGCTCAATATCAAGACCAATGCCTGGGTCACGGGGATATTCCTGGCCGTGGAGGTCGCGGCCATCAGTGTGCTTGTCTTCCTGGGCTTCCGGCAGGTCGAACGTGGTCCGGCGGAGTGGTTCCATCCGCTCACCGCAGGTGGCAGCGGCACAATCGGAGTCGGTATGGGTGCACTACCTGCCCTGATTCCGGTAGCGCTGTTCGCCTACAACGGTTACGGCGCCGCCATCTACTACTCGGAGGAAACCAAGAACGCCACCAAGACGATCGGCCGGGTCATCATGGTCTGCCTGGCCGCGACCGTCGCCATCGAAATCCTGCCCATCGCCGCGGTGGTGCTCGGCGCACCGTCGATGACCGACCTGCTGCGGAGCCCCGCCCCGCTGAACTACTTCCTGACCGCGCGCGGCGGTTCCGCCGTGAATACCGTTGTGAGCGTGGGCATTGCGATCGCCATCATCAATGCGGTCATCGCGATCATCCTGCAGATCTCCCGCCTGGTCTTCGCCTCGGCCCGCGATCGCAGCTGGCCCGAGCCGATCGACCGCACCCTGTCGGCCGTGCACCCGCGCCTGCGCACCCCGGTGGCCGCCACCATCCTGGTGGGCGCGATCGCCGCGATCGCCGCCGCGGTCCTGCCTCTGAACTGGCTGATCACCGCGACCGGTGCGGGCCTGGTCCTGGTGTACCTCTTCGTGGCACTGGCCGCACTTCGCGTGCGCCGCACGGGCGCTTCGGAGACCTATCGCATGCCGCTGTGGCCGCTGCCGCCGCTGATCGTCATCGCGGTCATGGTGTACGCCGGATACAGCCTCGGAAAGGACTCCTGGCAGCAGCTGGTGGTAGCGATCGTCACCATGGTGCTCGGTATCGTGTACTACTTGATCTATCTGCGTCCCCGCGCCTCCGAACGCTGGCTGCTCCCCGATCCGGTGCACGAACCCTGAACCGGCGCTGGGCCATCGCGGCCGGTCCGGCCCGAAGCTGAGGGAGCTCTACGACTCTCCTCGCCGTCAGTGGGCGAAGCCGTCGCGGTGGATATCGGGGAGTGGCCCGTCGTGCGCATCGAGTTCGCCGATGGAGTCGTCGATGGCACGGACCAGTCGCTCCGCGAGATCGAGCGTCAGGCCGTAGCGGCAGACGATGCGTGCCACCACGGTGTCCTCCGCGTCGGGCGCGAGGGTGTATGTGGGCACCTGCCAGCCACGTTCGCGCAGTTTCGCGGCGAAGTGCCGCATCCAGGGGCCGTCGGGACCGTGTGTCCCGAAGGCGATGACCGGCAGGTCGCGACCGTCGCCCCAGATGCGGAAGCCGCGTTCGGCGATCGCCTCGGCGAGGTATGCGGCGACCTTCGAGGCCTGAGCGACCAGGCCGACGAACCCGGGCCGGCCGAGTCGCAGGAAGGTGGCGTACTGGTCGATCACGGGCGCGGCGGGCCGGGAGTAGGTCAGGGAGAAGGTGGGTGCCGGTTCGCCACCGAGCAGATTGATCTGGAACGTCAGGGACTCGGGAAGATACTGCCGCTCGCGCCACAATGCCCATCCCAAGCCGAGATTGGCCAACCCGAACTTGTGACTCGAGGCGTCGATCGAGACCACACGGGGTAGCTGGAAGTCCCACGGGGCAGCGTCCGGCTGAAACGGGGCGTAGAAGCCGCCGCTGGCCGCGTCCACGTGTATACCGATGTCGGGGCCGCCATGTGCGGCCAGCGCGTCGAGCGCCTCGGAGATCTGCAGCACGGGGTCGTACCGCCCGGTCGCGGGGTAGCCGAGGGTCGCTACCACGCCGATGGTGTTCGCGTCGCACGCGGCGGCCACCTCTGCGGGATCCAGCGTCGTCTGATCGTGGCGGATCGGCAGTTTCCTCGGCTGCACATCGAAGTACAGGCATGCCTTGTCCCAGCACGGGTGGCAGGCGGAGGAGAAGACGATATTAGGCGTACCGAGCTCGGTATCGCTCTGGCGCAATGAGTTCCGCAGGTCTGCCCTGTTGCCCGACGAGTCGGCATTCGCATCAGACCGGTTGGTTCCCGGCGAAACGTGTAGTTCTGATCCTGAGGTTCTTCTTCGGAGATCCACAGGCTATGACCAGGACCGCGCGGCACTGTGGATGGAGTAATGGTGTCGGCGAAAGCGAGGTCCACGATGGTCGAGTTCGAGCTCACGGGGACGACTGTGACAGTGCATGTGACCGGAGCGCATCGGGTGCTGGCGCTGCGCGAGCAGGTGACTTTCGATCTATCGCAGATCACCCAGGTCGTGATGGCCGAAGTGGATCTGCGCCCGCCGTGGGTGCGCGCACCCGGCACCTTCTTCCCCGGCGTGATCGCGGCAGGCACCTTCCGGGGCAAGGGCCGCAAGGAGTTCTGGGACACCCAGTTCGGCGGCCAGGGCATCCGCATCGAACTCTCCGGAGCTCCCCTGACCCGCCTTGTTGTCGACGTGGCCGATCCGAAACTGGCCACGGCCACCCTGCGCACCGCCGCCGCGGCCGCCTGATTCAGGCCGCCGCACGGAGACGCATTCGCGATGGCAGTCGAGGGCACCGTCGCAGATCTATTGCTCCTCGTAGCAAGTCGAAATGCGAGACTCTCCGCCCTCACCCGAGCAGGGTGCGGATGCTGCCCGGACGATCTCCGCGGACGCTCGGATAACGATCCGGCGCCGTCGTGGTCAGCGGATGGACACGTCATGCGTGGACGGGGGTGAGAACGGGAACACCACCCCTGCAAGCTTTTCGAAGGCGGCGACCGAGGAGGACACCATGAACGAGCCCGTGTGCATCGACTGCTGGCGCCGCGACAACCTCACCTTTGTCCAGCGGCTGGATCCCGCGTTCTACCGGCCCGGTCCAGTGCACCGCTGCGCCATGCACCGCGCCCTGCACGATGATCCCGGCACCGGTACGGGAACCACCCGCCAAGCTGCGTGAATCGACTGTCCGGCACGGCATCCCGATACGGGCGGCCGTGCCGGCGCCTAGCGCGGCGATCCGTCCGGCGCTCGGCTCCCGGACGAGGTGACCAGCGCCCTCGTCGCGAGCTTGGCGAAGTCGCGAACCTTGCTGTCGTCATTGCCTTTTCGCCAGACCAGCACCACGCGGGCGTCCGGCATCCCGGTGAACGGAATGAACTGCACGTCCGGGTGTGAGAAGTGGGTGGGCATGGCGGAGGTGGTGAGGAAGACGCCATTGTTGTGCGCGACCGCGCCGAGCATCTCCGGTTCGGTGCGGGCGGCGGGCAGGCGGGGGATGGGCCGGCCGGTAGGAGTCAGTGCGGGCGGCCAGAACGTGCGCGCCAGTTCCGGCGGCACCTGCGGGGATGGACCGATGACAGGCAGTTCGGCCAGGTCCTCGAGCGTGATGACCGGTGCGTTCGCCCGCGGGTGCGCTTTGGAAATCGCCAGCATGCGCGGGAAACTGCCGATTTCCGGTCCGATCACCAGGCCGGGTTGCTCGACGGGCGCCAGGCAGAGCTGGATATCGATCTCCGAGCGGTACAGCGCGCCGAAGACGTCGGTCCACGGCACCTGGACCAGTTCGAGTGGACAGTCCGGGAACTGCGTGCGGTGGCGCGCAATCGGTTCGGCGAGTGTGCTGATGTAGGGCCCGAGGAAGCCGATACGGATGCCCTGTGCGGCGGACCGGGTATCGGCCACCACCCGCTGCAGCTCGGTGAAGGCCGGGCGCAGGCCGCGAAGCAGGCGCTCACCCAGCGGATTCAGCATTACGCGGCGGCTGGTCCGCTCGAACAGCAGGCCACCCACCCGCCGTTCCAGCGCGCGCAGCAGCTGGCTCACCCGTGGTTGCGAGAGACCGAGTCGTGTTGCGGTACGGCCGAAATGGAGTTCTTCGGCGAGAGTCAGGAAGATCTCCAGTTCGGTGAGATCTATACGATCGGTGTCCATAACTCCTCAGCCATTGATAACCCCTGCTTCTCAATAGTGGCCGATTCTCTCGTTGATGGCCAACGCTGGGAACTCGATCCTTGTCTGGTGGACAAAACGCAACGACTCGTCGTGGGTATCAGCGGTGCGACCGGCATCGCCTACGGTGTCCGGGTGCTGGAGCTGGCCCGCAAGGCCGGCGTCGAAACCCACCTCGTTGTCAGCCCGGCGGCACAGCAGACCAGGGCGTACGAGACGGATTTGAGCGCCCGCGATCTCGCCGCCATGGCGGATGTGACCTATCGGCCCGCGGATATCGGCGCGGCCATCGCGTCCGGCTCGTTCCGCACCGCGGGGATGATCGTGGCGCCCTGCTCGGTGCGGACGCTGTCGGCCGTGGCCTACGCCAATAACGACAATCTGCTGACCCGCGCCGCCGATGTCACGCTCAAGGAGCGCCGGAGGCTGGTGCTGATGGTGCGCGAAACCCCGTTCACCCTGGCGCATTTGCGGGCGATGACGGCCGTGACGGAAATGGGCGGCATCATCATGCCGCCGGTGCCCGCGTTCTATCTGAAGCCGGACTCGGTCGAGGACATTGTCGACCACACCGCGGGCCGCGCCCTCGACCTGCTCGGCATCGACGTTCCGGATCTGCCGCGCTGGGGTGAGTAGTCCACGAAACCTGTTCGGTCAGTTCGCTATTGGCAGTAAGGAAATCCCTGTATGACGCACCTGCGCAGCCTGCGTGAGTTCATTTCGGAGCTGGAGAGCATCGGCGAGATCCAGCAGATCGACACCGAGGTGGACTGGAATCTGGAACTGGGCGCGGTGATCCGCCGATCCTACGATCTGCGCGCTCCCGCACCGCTTTTCACCAATATCACCGGCTATGGCGACAGCGGGTTCCGGGTGCTCGGCGCGCCCGGCGCGCTCAGCGGACCGAAGCACCGGCTGGCGCGGATCGCGCTCGCGGTCGGCCTGCCCTATGACGCGACCGGTCAGCAGATCGTCGAGGCCCTGGCCGATGCGCGGTCCAAGCCGGGTATCGCGCCGGTGGTGGTGTGGCCCGCCGATGCACCGTGCAAGCAGAACATCGTGACCGGCGACGATATCGATCTCTTCGCGTTCCCCACGCCGCTGATCCACGGCGGCGACGGCGGCCGCTACATCCAGACCTACGGCATGAATATCGTCAAGACGCCGGACGGCTCCTGGACCAACTGGTCGATCAATCGCATGATGATCGCCGATAAGAACACGCTGGCCTGCCTGATTCCGGGGCCGCAGCATCTGGGCGTCATTCGCTCCAAGTGGATCGAGGCCGGCGAACCCATGCCGATCGCGCTGGCCATCGGCGTCGAGCCGGGTCTGCCGTTTGTCGGCGGTATGCCGATCCCCGAGGGCGAGGACGAAAGTCATTACCTGGGAGCGCTTTTCGGTGAGGGCATCGAACTGGTCGCGGCCGAGACCGTCGACCTGCTGGTACCCGCGACCGCGGAAATAGTGATCGAAGGGCACATCCTGCTCGACGAGACGATCATGGAGGGGCCGTTCAACGAGTTCCCCGGCTACAACGCCACCGAGGCCAGCCCGAAGCAGGTCTTCAAGGTCAGCGCCATCACCTACCGCGACGGCGCCATTCAGCCCGTGGTCGCCGCCGGTCCGCCGGTGGAGGAGGACCACACCATCATCGGCACCACCAGCGCCGCGGAGATTCTCTACCTATTGCGTCAGGCGGAACTGCCGATCGCCTCGGCCTGGTACAACTACGAGGCCGCGGTGCACTGGCTGACGCTGTCGGTGCGCCAGGATTGGCACGAGACGACCGGGCTTGGTTCGCACGAGCTGGTGGACAAGATCGCCGAGGTGATCTTCACCGGTAAGCCGTCGGTCAATGCGCCCAAAATCCTGCTGGTCGAGGACGATGTCGACATCACCGATCTGGAACAGGTGGTGTGGGCCTTCGCCACCCGCTCGCATCCGGACCTCGATCGGGGCGAATTCCATTACGCCCACAAGGTTTCCGATCAGCTCGCGGTGTACCTCTCCAAAGAGGAGTCGCACACCTTCATGGCGGGCAAGGTCATCTACAACTGCCTGCTCGCCGACCTGTACCCGGAGGGTAAGCGCCCGGTGAAGGGCAGCTTCGAAAACGGCTGGCCCACCGAGATCCAGGAGCGCGTGCTGGCCAACTGGGAGAAGTACGGCTACCGGTAGCACCGGCCGACCCGGTCGTGGCGGATGTCGAGGGGTCCTCCGCTACGACCGCACCTCGGGTGCCGCCGTCGAACGCTCTTGCTCGCGTTCGGCGGCATTGGCGAGGTAATCGCCGAGCTCGCGGCGCAGCGTGACATCCAGCGAGCGGGCCAGCGTGGAGTGCACCGAGGTGACGGCCAGCTCGCGCATCTTGTTGAGCATGGCCGTGGTGCCGGCGATCTCGCTACTGGTCTCCGGCAGCCAGCCGCGGCCGTGTGCCTGTTCGATGTGCTGTTTGGCCGCGGTGATCATGGTCTGGGTGATGTCGTCGATCCGCTCGGCGACCTGCGCGTAGATCTCGATGAGAGTGCGCAGTTCGAGGCCGTACTCGTGCAGTTCGGCGAACGAGGTGAGCAGTGCGGTATCGGTGAAGGTGACAGTGTCGCCCTCGATGCGCACCAGCTTCATATCCGCGAGCTGGTCGAGCACGTCCTCGGTCTCCGCGCCGAGAATGGTGCCGACGAGTTCGCGCGGTACCTCGAAGGTTTCGGCCTCACCCCAGGCGGCTGTGACCGCATGCTGCAGGCCGAGCACCTCGCTGAGATCCTTGCCGGTCTCCCAGCTGGTGATGAAGTCGCCGATATGCGAGGTGGTGAAACCGCGCTGCAGCAGTGCGTCGATGAGACGCAGCCGTTCCAGATGGGTGTCGTCGTAAATGCTTGCGCGCCCGGCTTTTCCGGCCGGGGGCGGCAGCAACCCGCGCTCCTGATAGGCGCGCACATTGCGGGTCGTCGTGCCCGCGGCGCGAGCGAGGTCGTCGATCCGGTACTGCGGCACCGATATCACCTCCCTCGCCTCGGGGCGCCGGCCGAGCCGGCGGCCGGAACACACACGGTCCTGGACCGACCGAGTCTATCGTCCTGGCCGCCGGCCGCCGTCACCTACGAATTCACCACGATCCGTGGCGCCGTCCGCTCCGCACCGACCGGCACGACGTGGTAATCGCCGAGCTCGACCGTGCGCAACTGACCGACGTACTGGGTCGCGAAGCCCGGGTACATGGTGGCATTGAACCCATCCTCGGTGAGATACCAGCTGCGGCAGCCCGAATTCCAGGTGGTGCTGTCCAGCCGGCGCTGGATGGCGGCGTTGTACTCGTCCTGTCGCTCGCGGCGCACGTCGAGCATGCGCAGATCCCGGTCGAGAACGGTGCTGATCGCCTCGACGAGATAGTTGATCTGCGCCTCCATGTACACCAGCGCCGAATTGTGGCCCGGCCCCGAATTCGGGCCGAAGGTGAAGAACAGATTCGGATAGCCGGATACCGCGATGCTCTTGTAGGCGAACGCGCCGCGCTGCCATTCGGTGGCGAGCACCCGCCCATCCCGGCCCACGATCGGAATCGGCGTCCCGGCCTTGGACACCTCGAAGCCGGTGGCGAAGACAATGCAATCGGCTTGGTGCTCAATGCCTTCCGCGGTGCGGATGCCGCGCTCGGAGATGCGCGCGATCGGCCACGTCACCAGTTTGCAGTTCTCACGCTGCAGAGCCGGGTAGTAATCGTCGGTCATCAGCAGCCGCTTGCAGCCGGCGCGGAACTCCGGGGTGAGCTGACGGCGCAGCCACGGATCCTTCACCTGCCGTCGCAGCTGAGCGCGCCCGACCAATTCCACGACGCGGGTCAGCGGCGTATTCCAGACGACACCGAGCGCGACCGACTCGTGCCCGTAGAACCATGCTGCGCGCGACAGGGATTCGGCCGCGGGGACCCGCCGGTAGAGCTCCTTGGTCAGCGGACTGGTCTGCCGGTTGATGCGCGGCAGCACCCAGCCCGGCGTCCGCTGGAACACCTTCACCGAGGCGGCCTGGTCGACCAGTTCCGGAATGATCTGCACCGCACTGGCTCCGGTGCCGACGACCGCGACCTTCTTACCGGTGAAGTCGTAGTCGTGATCCCAGCGGGCACTGTGGATCTTGTGCCCCTGATAATCCTCGATGCCTGGAATCTTCGGCAGGCCGGCATTGGCCAGCGGGCCCGAGGCCAGCACCACGGTGCGGGCCCGGACGAGATCGGCGCGGCCCTCGACCGAGATATCCCAGACGCCGGCGTCCTCATCGAAGGCGATGCCGGTGATGTTGTGCCCGAACCGGAAATGCCGGTGCAGACCGAACTGCGTGGCCATCGATTCGATATAGCCGAGGATCTCATTGCTGCCCGAGTAGGTGTGCGACCAATTCGGATTCGGTGCGAAGCCGTAGGAGTACAGCCGCGACGGAATATCGCAGGCCGCACCGGGATAGGTGTTGTCGCGCCAGGTGCCGCCGATCGAGGTGCCGCGTTCGAAGATGGCGAAATCGCCGATCCCCTTCTGCTTCAGGCGAATCGCGGCGCCGATCCCGGCGAACCCGCCGCCGATAATGGCGACGTCGAGTATCTGGGTGTTCATGGGATCCTTCGTCATGCCGCGGGCTCGTAGGTGAGTTCCTTGGACCAGGTGGGCTGGCGCAGCCACCGCTGCGGTACATGCGCGGAGACCTTGACCAGGGCGTCGGCCATCAGGTGATACGGGTGCTCGCGATTGATCACCCAGCCGCTGTGCCGCTTGACGATCTGGAACATGGGCAGTCTGCGGGCGAATTCGCTGCGCTCGCCGACATTGGCGTACCGCTTGAACGCGGCGTACAGCTTCTCCTCGTCGACGCCCATCTCGACGATATTGTCGCGCATCTTGTTCAGCAGCGGCACGTAGCTCAGGACGCCGATGAGGAAGGTGGGCTTGACCCAGCCGCCGACCAGTTCGGTGAGCAGTTTGCGCATCCCGGCGTGCCCGAGGAGATCCATGACGGCGAAATCGACTGCGAGGTGCCGGGATTCATCGGAATTGATCTTCTTGAACGCCTCCTGGCAGATGGGATCCTCGATCTCGTCCATGATGAACTTGATGAGCGCGCCGTCCAGGGCGACCTCGAGCATGGGAATCACGGTGCCCAGGAACGACAGCGACATATCGTCGGAGTACTTGTCCAGGAAGTCGATGACCAGCTTGACATTGATATTCGGCTCGGGGATCTCGTCACCGTCGAGCATGCCCCAGCGCCGCATGAGCGCCAGTTCCGCATTGGCGTGCTTCTGCTCTTCGGCGTGGAAGTAGCGGTAGATCTCGCGCAGCGTCTCGGTGGGCGCTTTCTTCGCCATGGCGGCGAAACCGCGCGCGCCGACATTCTCGATCCACATGAGATCGGCCATGAACGGCTGGAGTTTGGCGTGCAGTTCGGGCGAGATCGTTTCCGCGCCCGGCGCATCCCAGTCGATATCGGCCAGCGCCCACTGCCGGTCCTTGATCTTCTGCAGCATATCGTCGAAATCCATAGCGTTCGCCATGTCAGACTCCCGTCTTGTCGGAGACCGAGGTCCGGTCGAGGGTGGTCGGATGCTCCTGCGGCAGTAGCCGATCCAGGAGGCCCAGCGCATAGGTGTACTGCGCGGGGAAGTAGCGCTTGAGACGCCAGACGACGTGTGCGTCCACTTGCGGCAGCACATACAGCTGGCCGCGATCGTGGGCGTCGAGGGTGGTGCGCGCGACATGCTCGGGGGAGAAGCCGGTCAGGCGCATGAGGGTGTCGGCCAGGCGGGCCGACTGCTGCGTAATGCGGCCGTCCCGCGCCACATTGGTCTTGACGAAGGTCGGGCACAGCACCGTGACGGCGACTCCGGTGCCGCTCATCTCGGCGGCCAGGGTCTCCGACAGCGAAATGACCGCTGCCTTGGAGGTGTTGTAGACCGCCATCGAGGGCGCGGCCGCGAATCCGGCGGCCGAGGCGACGTTGATGATGCCGCCGCGGCGGGCGGCGCGCAGCTGCGGTGCGAAGATCTCACAGCCGTGCACCACACCCCACAGGTTGATGCCCAGCGCCCACTCCCAATCAGCGAAGCCGATCTCGCCGACATGTTTGCCGCCGATGCCGACACCGGCATTGTTGATCACCAGGGTGATCGGGCCGCCGAAGACCGATTCAGCAAAGTGCGCAAGGACTTCCACGTCATCGCGCTTGGCGACATCGCAGCGGAACGGGTGTGCGGCGCCCGGGTGGTTCGACTCGATGAGCGCGGCGGTTTCCGCGGCGCGGACCTCGTCGATATCGGCGCAGATGACCTGTCCACCGCGAGCGGCGATTTCGAGCGCGAAGGCCCGCCCGATACCGCTACCTGCACCGGTCACCACGGCCCGGGCGTCGTAGCTGCGGCGGGGGCGAATGCTGAGGGGGATGAGTTTTTCCAGTCCGAACATGTCAGCCCACTCTTTCCGTGGCGGTATTGCTGGAATTCAGTGCGGCACCGAGGAATTCGGCGACGCGCGCCAATGCCTGATCGGCCTCCGGTACGAGCAGGGGGAGTGCCTGGAAGACGTGCACCTGGCCGGGCCAGACCTCCAGCTCGCACGTGCCGCCGGCGGCACGGACCATATCGCGAAGGTGTCGTGCGTCGGCGCTGAGCATTTCGGCGCCACCGACCTGAACCAGCATGGGCGGCAGAGTGATTCCCTTCGGCAACCGCAGGTGCAAGCGCGGGGAATCGGCGGGTAGGTCCCGGGTGTAGGCGTGTGGGAGCCGGGCGGCGATGCGGGCGGAGATGACCGGATCTCGGCGCCGCCGTTCCTGTTCGGCGGCCAGGCCGAAGGTGAGGTCGATCAGCGGGGAGAACAGCGCCACCCCCGCCGGCTGCGGCCGGGAATGGCGTTCGTTCTCGATCAGCAGATCGAGCGCCAGATGCCCGCCCGCCGAATCACCGGCGATGACCAGGTCTTCCGCGGCGATGCCCTGCTCGAGCAGCCAGCGATATCCGGCCTCGACATCATCGGCGGCGGCGGGAAAGCGATGCTCGGGGGCGAGGCGGTAGTCGGTCAGGAACACCGGCAGCCCGGTCTTCCTCGACAGCTGGGAGGCCAGCCCCCGGTGCGTGCGCGCCGAGCACAGCACATAGCCACTGCCGTGGATGTAGTAGATGGCGCGGGTGGCATTCGGGCCGGGGCGCGGCACGATCCGGGAATCGACACCGGGCGCGCACACCCATTCGCCGCGTACCGGGCCCGACCTGACCGGAACGACGGTCGTGCCTGGCACCGGTGGACCCGCCGTGGCCATGATCGTCGCGATGAGCTTGCGTGCGAACCACACTCCCGGTGCGTTCAGCGGTACCGCATTATTGAGCGGCCGCAGCCCGATCCCGCATGCCGTGGCTGCGAGCCGGGATCGGGCGGAGGCTACCGCCGGAACGCCGGGGACCGAGGTCCTCGTTGACCTTGTCATGCCTTTAGAGTCACCGATGAATGTGCCAGTTGTCAATGGCACAGTTAGAAGTGGTGCTCGACTGCGGCAAAAAACGCCCCGGCCGAGTGTCGGCCGGGGCGTGTCGGGCGCGAGCGCTACCGGCGGCCGCCCACGCGGTTGTAGACGAACAGCAGCACCACCGCACCGGCGAGGCAGGTGAAGAAGCTGAACCAGAGACCGGCGTCGCGGACGTCGACGCCGAAGATCTTCAGCAGGAACCCGCCGACCAGACCGCCGACGACACCGACCACAATATTGAGCACGATGCCCTGCTGGGCGTCGGTTTTCATGATCTTGCTCGCGATCCAGCCCGCGAGCCCGCCGATAATGATCCACCCGATAATGCCGAGACCGAGCATGGCGTTCTCCTGTCTATCAACGGCTGACCTATCGCCTCAGCTTCACACACAATTCGAATAATCCGTTGTATCGGCAGGGTCGATTCGCGTGGTTTTCGAATACCTGTGTGGGGACTTTTCGGTTTTGTGATCACTCGCTGTCACAGGCGGCCGGCGCCGACCGCGGCGGCGATGAAGCGCCACAGTCCCTCGGTGGCCTCGTCGACCGACGGGCGGGGGTGGCGGCGCAGTTGTTCGGCGATGCCGTGGCGCAGTGCGCCCATCACGCAGGCGCCGGCGAGATCCGGATCGATGGCGGGATCCAATTCGCCGGACTGCTGGCCGGTGCGGATATTGCGGCCCGCCGATTCGATAATGCGCGCGAGTGCGGCGGCCTCCAATTCGGCGACCTCGGGTTCGGTGCTGATCGGTCCGAGCAGGAGTTCCGAGAGGGGGTCGGCGAAATGGTAGGCCACGAAATTGCGGGTGCGGGCGCGTTCACGTGCGCCCCAGCCGGCCGAATCGGCGATTGTCTCGTCGGCAATGGCGGCAACCAGTCCGGCATGGAATTCCTCGTAGATCGCCACCAGCAGACCGGCTTTGGAGCCGAAATGGTGATACAGCGCGCCGGTGCTCAGCCCGGAGCGGCGTTTGAGCGCATTGAGATCGACGGTGCCGCTGCCCGCCACCAATTCCGCGCGCGCGGCGTCGAGCAGTTGTTGACGTCCGAGGGGAGCCCGTGCCATGCTGCGGAGCATAACAGAACTCAGTTATGTTTCGGAGGTGCGCCGTGGGCGCTGAGGTGTCATCCGTAACCGATCTTTCCGGCGATCTCGCCGGAACCTATCGCCGAACCGAAAGCAGCGGCAGCACAGTCGATCCCGCCGCAGTGGACGCGGATCTGGCCGCGGTACTACGTGACGGCTACGTCATCCTGCCGGATCTGCTCACCCCGCAGGAGCTGCGGGATATTCGAGACAGCACGGCGGAACTGCTGAATCTCCAGGGCCGCAACAATTTCGAAGGGCATGCCACACAACGCATCTACAGTGTGCTGAACAAGACCCGCAGCTGCGATCGGATCGCCTCGCATCCACGGGTGCTCGCGCTGCTCGACCGGCTGCTCATGCCGAACTACCTGCTGTCCATGCTGCAGGTCATCAATATCCTGCCCGGGGAATCGGCGCAGATGCTGCATACCGATGACGGCTTCTATCCGCTCCCGCGCCCCCGGGCCGCGCTCAGCGCCGCAACCATCTGGGCCATAGACGATTTCACCGCCGAGAACGGCGCGACCGATATCGTGCTCGGCAGTCACGAGTGGGGTGACATCCTCCCCGGCGATTCCGCCGAACGTCAGCCCGTCATCATGAGCGCGGGATCCTGCGTCTTCTTCGTCGGCACACTGTGGCACGGCGGCGGTGCGAACCGCACCGATGCCGCGCGGCTCGCCGTCACCGCGCAGTACTGCGAGCCCTGGCTGCGCCCGCAGGAGGCCTTCACCCTCTCCACCCCGCACGATATCGTCCGCACCGTGGACGAGGACATTCGCCGCATGCTCGGCTACAGCATCCATCCGCCGTTTATCGGACAAGTCGACGGCATGCACCCCAAGCGCCTGCTGGACAACGATCCCGAAGGCGCGTGAGGGTGCCGGTCAGAGCTTCGGTGCGGCGGTGAGGAAGTCGATGACCACGCGATTGACTTCCTCCGGACGCTCCAGATAGCCGTAGTGCCCGCACTTTTCGATCTCCACATAGCGGGCGCGGGGGATGGCCGCGGCGACCTCACGGCCGAAGGCCGGTGGCAGCATGCGGTCGTCGGCGAACCCGACGACCAAGGTGGGCACGGTGATTCGGGCATACTCGGCGAGCCGGTCGCGGGAGCGATCCATACCCAGCTGCGCCCGGACACCCGGCGACGGGGCGGTGCCCGCGCCGTATTCGAGAATGTCGAGCCATTCCTGGGCGCGGTTCGGATCGTGCAGGGTGTGTGGCGAGAAGTTCAAGATCGCCTTGATCGCCGCGGAGTACTCCGCGGGCAGTTTGATGCCCTGATCCTGCAGCGCCTGCTCACCGCGATTGAGCATCTGCGACACCGGATGCGGGCGGCCGGTGGTGGCCAGCAGGACGGCCTTGCCGACCAGTTCCGGTCGCGCGAGCGAAAGCTCCTGCGCCACTCGGGCACCCATCGAGGTGCCGACGAGGTGGGCCGGCCCGCCACCGAGATGTTCGATGAGCGCGGCGGTATCGGAGACAAGATCCTCGATGCGGATGCCCGCGGCGGATTCGTCCGAGGGCGCGATACCGCGGTTGTCCATGGTGGCGACGCGGAAACCGGCCTTCACCAAGGCCGGAACCTGATAGGTCCGCCAGACGCGCCCGGGACTCCCGGTGCCCATGATCAGCAAGACCAGCGGGCCGGTACCGGTCACTTCGTAGCTGAGCCGGATTCCATTGAGAGTGGCGATAGGCAAGTTCGGGTCTTCCTTCAGTGGGCTGCGGTGCGGCCGCTGACTGTATCGCGAACGCCGTGCCCGAATCCCGCCGGACACCGGATGATCGTGTCCGTTGAATGGTCTTCATGAGCGAAACCGGAACGCAGAGAAGGAAAACAGCCCTGGTGACCGGGGCGAGCCGCGGCATCGGCCGGGCCGTCGCCGAGCGCCTGGCCCGCGAAGGTGTGCTCGTGGCAGTGCATTTCGGCCGGGACGAGGCAGCGGCGAAAGAAGTGGTCGCGGGCATCGAGTCGGAGGGCGGCAGCGGGTTCGCGGTCGGTGGTGATCTGGGCTCCGTGGACTTCGCGGCACTACTGGACGAGGTGGACGAAGGCTTCCTCGGCCTCGGTGCGCCCGCCGGCCTCGACATCCTGATCAACAATGCGGGCATCACCGTGATGAAGGGTGTCGATGCCATGACACCCGCCGAATTCGACACCCTGTTCGCCACCAATGTCCGCGCCCCGTTCTTCCTGGTGCAGGGCATTCTGGACCGGCTGCGCGAGGGCGGTCGCGTGGTCAATCTGTCCTCGGCCGTCACCCGGATCGCGATCCCGGACATCCTGGCCTACACCATGACCAAGGGCGCGATCGACACCTTCACCCGTGTGCTCGCCCAGGCCCTCGGCTCGCGCGGCATCACCGTCAATGCCGTAGCCCCCGGCTACGTCCTCACCGATATGAACGCCTGGCTCATCGACAACCCGGACGGACAGCGCGAGGCCGCCGCCAATGTCGCACTCGGCCGTGTCGGCCGCCCCGCGGATATCGCCGATATCGTCGCCTTCCTGGTCAGCGACGACGCCCGCTGGATCACCGGCCAGACCCTCGATGCCAGCGGCGGCACCGCCCTCTAGCAGGGGTTATGGGCGGATGGTGAGGAGAATCCCCACCCGGGCGCGGGGTGATTGGGTATGGTCGATGGCGAGTCGCGGTCTGCGACCCACTGGACGATCGGAACCGTACCCAGGCAGCGCAAAGACGGTATTTCCTGAAAGGAATAGCTGTCATGGCCTGGTTGGTTCTCGCGATTTCCGGTGTGCTCGAAGCGGTTTGGGCCACAGCGCTCGGTAAATCCGAAGGGCTCACGAAACTCGCACCGAGTGCCCTGTTCGCCGGCGCGCTGATGCTGTCCATGGGCGGGCTGGCCTACGCGATGCGGACGCTGCCCATCGGCACCTCGTATGCGGTGTGGGTGGGCATCGGCGCCGTGCTGACGGTGGGCTACTCGATGGCCACGGGCGCCGAGAGCGCCTCCGCGCTGAAGATGGTGTTGCTGGTGATGATCGTCGGCGGCGTGGTCGGGCTGAAACTGGCGCACTGATCGCGAGGTTCACACGATCTGCACCGCGAAGGTTCCCTCACCGACGCCGAATTCGCCGCGGAGAACGCGCGTCTGCTCGGGAACTGACTGTGTCCGCTCGTGCTACCCGGCCAGCACGCGATGCCGGATGGTCTCGATCAGGCCGTCGATCGCCGCGAGTGAGGATCCTTCGTCCGCGCAGACGACACCGGGGTACTGCGAGGAGCGCGCGACGAATGCCGCGTCCGGCGGGGACCATTGGACTTGGAATGCGGAGAGCTGTATCTGGCGTTCGATTTCGTCCATTGTGGCCTCGGTTGAAGAGCGACTTTGCTGGTTGACCATTGCCTATTATCAAGTTCTGACCGGCCGGTTCGAATTCCCTTACGGAACTTTGACGGCCTGATCCGTTTCCTTTACGACCCAACATCTTTGTGCCACCCCGGGCGCCTGAACAACCCATAGCGCGCCTGAACAACCCACAGCGTGTGCGGGTGGCCGGATTCCGGTCACCGCCACATTGCCCTCCGGCCTCGATGTGCGGCGTTCGGGTCCCGGTCGCGTTATGTTCAGGCTCAGATCAACTGGAAGTGCTGGTCGTGGTGCATGGTGTGCAACGACCGGCCGGTATCCGGCCACCGACCAGGAGTGCACATGACTGAGTTCACGCCCGCACCCTCCGAAGCGGCGGTGGCGACGATTCATCTGTCGCAACTGCTGAAGTCACCGGTGATCTCCGAGTCCGGGGAGTCCATCGGCCGCGTCGAGGATCTGATCGTCCGGCTGCCCGGTGGCGATGCCTATCCGCCGGTATCCGGAGTTGTGGTCGGAGTGGGCGGGCGGCACGTGTTCGTCTCGGCCGACCATATCTCGGAGTTCACGGCGGATCGAATCACCTTGACGCGCAATAAGGTCAACCTCACCGGGTTCGAACGCCGCGAGGGTGAGGTGCTGCTGCGCGCCGATATTCTCGGCCACCGGCTCATCGATGTGGCCGCGGCCGAATTGGTCCGGGCCTACGACGTCGAAGTGGACGACACCGGCTCCGGCTGGGTGCTGGCGCGGCTCGACACCCGCCGTCCCGCCCGGTTTTTCGGCCTGCTCAAGACCTCGTCGGGGCATGCCTCGCGGGATTGGAAGGCGTTCGAACCGCTCATCGGGCACAGCCAGTCCATGACGGTGCGGGTCAGCGGGCGGGTGCGCGGTCTGAAACCGGCCCAGCTCGCCGATCTGCTCGAGGACGCCGATAAGCGCGAGCAGGGCGAGATTCTGGATCGGGTGCACAGTGATCCGGAGCTGGAGGCCGATGTCTTCGAGGAATTGGATCCGGACAAGGCCAGCCGGCTGCTCAATGACAAGAGCGATGCCGATGTCGCCGCACTGCTCGGCCGAATGCGCGCCGACGATGCGGCCGATGCGGTCGTGGATCTGCGGCAGTCCCGGCGCCGGCGCGTACTGGATCTGATGCCCGCCGGACAGCGGACCAAGGTCATTACGCTGATGGGCTTCAACCCCGCCAGCGCGGGTGGCCTCATGAATGTGGACATCGTGTCCTGTGGGACCGATGCGACTGCGGCACAGGCGGTCTCGATCATCGCGTCGGCGGTGACGCTGCAGCCGGAGGCGCTGCTGAAGATGCACGTACTCGCCGAATCCGGGCGGCTGGTCGGTGTGATCTCACTTGTCGCGCTGCTGCAGGCACCGCCCGGAAGCCTGGTCGCCGACCTCATGGATTCCGATCCGGTGCGGGTCGGACCGGAGGCCGATCTCACCGATGTCGCGCTGCTCATGGCCGACTACAATCTCTACACCATTCCGGTTGTCGACCAGGACGATCATGTCCTGGGTGTGGTGACCGTCGACGATATTCTCGAGGCGACCATTCCCGAGGACTGGCGCCGACGCGAGCCCGCGCCCCGCCCGGCCCGGGAATCGGGACCGCTCACGGCGGAGAACGCCGGCAGCGGGACCGGCGGTCCCTCACGATCATGAGCAGCAATGACGAAAGACTCTCTGCCACAACCGGAAACGCCGGTCCACCCGGCGCCCAGCCGGTCGCACCGGCCGCAACCGGACCGGTGGCGGCACCAGAATCAGTGTCGGCAGCAGCAGCTGAATCCGCGCCGGTAGCGGAGCCGGCTGCCGCACCGCCCGCATCTGATGCCAATGCTTCGGTCGCGCCTGCGACCACTGCGGTGGTCACATCCGAGGCACCCGCCCCGCCCCGGCAGTCGGCTGTGCTCGATACCGCGCATCTGGGTGATATCGAGGGCGCGTTCGGCAAGATCAAACTTTCCGACGAGCGCTCGCGTGATATGCGCACCCGCATGCTGACCATGCTGGCGATTGTCGGCCCGGGCCTGATCGTCATGGTCGGTGACAATGACGCCGGTGGTGTCGCTACTTATGCGCAGGCCGGGCAGAACTACGGTTACAGTCTGCTCTGGGTGCTGCTGCTGTTGATTCCGGTGCTGATCGTCAACCAGGAGATGGTGGTTCGGCTCGGTGCGGTCACCGGTGTCGGGCACGCACGCCTGATCAATGAGCGCTTCGGCCGCGGCTGGGGCTGGTTCTCGGTCGGCGACCTGTTCATTCTGAACTTCCTGACCATTGTCACCGAATTCATCGGCGTCTCACTGGCCGCGGACTACATCGGCATCTCGAAATACATTGTGGTGCCCACCGCCGCGGTGGCGCTCATCGTGATCATGGCCAGCGGCAGCTTCCGGCGCTGGGAGCGAGCCATGTTCGCCTTCATCGCGATTACGCTGCTGCAGATTCCGATGCTGCTGCTCTCGCATCCCGATTGGAACCGCGCCGCACACGATTTGGTGGTGCCGGGCGTTTCGGGCGGGTTCACCTCGGATGCGGTGCTGCTGGTCATCGCCATTGTGGGCACCACCGTGGCACCGTGGCAGCTGTTCTTCCAGCAGTCCAATATCGTCGACAAGCGCATCACCCCACGTTTCATCGGCTACGAGCGCGCCGACACCACACTGGGCGCCTTCGTCGTGGTGATCGGTGCGGCGGCGGTGCTGATGACGGCCGACTATGCCGCTCGCGCAACCGATTCCGTCGGCAAGTTCATCGATGCCGGCGATATCGCGCACCTGCTCGGCGAGGTGGACGGGAAACTGGGATCGATCTTCGCGATCGTGCTGCTGGACGCGTCCATTATCGGCGCGGCGGCGGTCACCCTGGCGACCAGTTACGCCTTCGGTGATGTGTTCGGCATCAAGCACTCGCTGCATCGAGGGTTCAAGGACGCCAAGCAGTTCTACGTCTCCTATATCGCGATGGTCGCCCTCGCCGCGGGCATTGTGCTGATCCCGGGCGCACCGCTGGGCCTGATCACCACCGCCGTGCAGGCGCTGGCCGGACTGCTGCTGCCCAGTGCGAGCGTCTTCCTGCTGCTGCTCTGCAATGACCCACAGGTGCTGGGGCCGTGGGTGAATCGTGCCTGGCTCAATATCGTCGCGGTCGTCATCGTGGCGGTCCTGCTGCTGCTGTCGGGCATTCTCATGCTGACCACGCTGTTCCCGGATATCGATGTGATCGCCACCGCGGAGTATCTGGCGGTCGCCATGGTCGTGCTCGCTGTTGTTTCCCTGGGTGCGCTGAAGTGGCAGCGCCGCCGGTCGCCGCTGCCGCCGGCACCCGTGGCGCCGGTGATCAGCGCGACCGAGAAGGATAGTTGGCGCATGCCGCCGCTGGCGCTGCTGGAACCGGTGACCTGGTCTGCCGGAACAAAACTCGGCATGCTCGCCCTGCGCGGCTACCTCGTGGTGGGCGCAGTCCTGTTGCTGGTGAAGGCAGTTCAGCTCGGTCGCGGATAATCCTCACGCCTGCGGGCGGCGGGAGCGGCGCAATTGGGAGCGACGGCTCGGGCCGACGCCGCGATGCAGGCTCGGGCGCAGCAGTGCGATCACCACCGCCAGCACGATCAGCAGGACGATCGCCGTGCCGACCCAGACCTCGGTGGCGCTGTACGCCGGGACGCCGTCGGCCCCGAGCGTTGCGATCGCTTCGATACGGAATGAGATCACGAGACCAACGATATCGGCCGGTGCGGGCCGTGGCCCGTAAAGATTCCGCGCTGATCAGAGGAACGGGACGACCTGGGTGACGGCTTCGATGGGGTGACCGGCCTGGATAGGCTGGCCCAGGGACTGGATCTTCCAGACGCCGTCCTGCCGGTGCACCTTGGCCACCACCATGCCGGTGTGCGGCCCGCCCGCGCTGAGATTGGCGCGGGTGAGCTCGGCACTGCTGCTGCCGTCGATGAGCCGCCAGAAGGCATTGCGGACCCGTTCGAAGGTGTGCCCGGCGTAGGAGGTGATCACGAAGACGATCGCGGTCGCGCGCATGGGCAGGCGGGTGAGGTCGACGGTGATGACCTCGTTGTCACCCTTGCCCTCACCGGTGAGATTGTCACCGGAGTGCCGAATCGCACCGTCGCGGGTGGACAGCTGGCCGTAGAAAGCGGCGTCGATGAGATCGTTGCCGGCGAAGACCAGCGCCGAGGCATCGAGGTCGATCTCCGCCGGGCGCGATCCCCAGCGGCTCTGCACATGGACCGGATCCCAGCCCAGCGCCAGCTTCACATTCGCCAATTCCTTGCCGCCGTGTGTACGCAGCGCGACATCCTGGCCGGGCTGCAAAACCGCGGACCAGGCGGGCTCCGCGGACTGGGCGGGTTGGGAGGTACTGCCGATCGATACGGCGTGCGCGGCCACCAGCGCGGCGAACCCACTGGCATAACCATGCCCGACGGCCCGGGTCTGCCAGCCGTCACCCGTGCGATCGAGATCGAGCGCCACGAGCGTCGACTCGGGGCCGAGGCCCTCGATGACGTACTCGTACAACGGGTTTGCCTGCGCGTCCGCGATGGTGAGATGCGGCGGCGGATAATCGTTGAAGTGCGCATTGCGGTCATCGAGCGCCAGCACGATGCGAATGAACCCGATATCGGCCGGAATCTCGCGCAGATTGATCGCGAGCGAGGTCTGGCCCGGAATCAGGCGCACCCCGGGGCCGGCGGGCTGGTTGTAGAAGACGAGGTCCTCGTCACTGCGCACCCGCCCCCGGGCAGTCAGTAGGAGTGCCGCCAAATCGACGCGGGCACTGTGGAATACGGTAACGACGAGTTCGGCGAGACCGAGCTCGCCGGCCTGGCCCTGGGTCAAGAGTGCGGCCGCCACACCTGTCACTCTACGGTGGTTTCGGCCCAGTTCGCCGTCATCCGGTGGTTACGCGAGTCAGCGCGCGTTCGGCCTCGATCGTGAGTCGCTTGACCAGTTCCGCGGCCGAGGGCGCATCGGTGACCAGATCTACGGACTGACCTGCCCATATGGGCGCGACCAGGCCGTTTCCGTGCGGGGCGCCGGTGCGATAGGCCCGCTGGGCGTCGAGGTTGTGCACCAATTCGTCCTCGCGGCCGCGCCAGCGATCGACATCCTCGGTGCGCACGGTTCGGGCCGAATATTGCGGCGGCCAATCCGCGCCGCGCAGGATATCGGTGATCCGGCTGCGCTCGGTATCGCCGCCGCCGGCATCGATCAGCGCCTTGACGACCTCGGCGGGGACGCGCGCTTCGAGACTGGCCTGGAATCGGGTTCCGATGAGCGCCCCCGCTGCTCCGAGCGCCAGGGCGGCCGCGACCCCGCGACCGTCGGCGATACCGCCCGCTGCCAGGACCGGTGTGCTCTCGGCGAGGTCGACGACGGTCGGCACGAACGACATCGTTGACCAGCCCACCCGGCCGTGGCCGCCCGCCTCGCCGCCCTGCGCGATCAGCAGGTCGACGCCCAGATCAAGTGCGTGCCTCGCCTCGTCGAGATCGGTGACCTGCACCAGTACCGGGATGCCCGCTCTGCGTACCCGCTGTACGAACGGAGCCGGATCGCCGAAGGAGAACATGACCGCGGCGGGGCGATGCTCCAGAACCTTTTCGATGGTGCTGATATCCACCGCCCACGCGAGAAACCCGATGCCCCAGGGCTTATCGGTCGATTCGGCGACGAGCCGCAGGTCCTGGCCCAGCCAGTCGTGATCGCCGCGGCCGCCGCCGACCATGCCCAGCCCGCCGCCATTGGATACCGCCGCCGCCAGTGCGCCGCCGGCCGCACCGCCCATGGGTGCGAGCGCGATCGGACTCTCGATTCCGAAGGTCTCGGTGAACCTCGTGGTCAACGACATAGCCCCCAGTGTCGGCACACGATTTCGGCGGGGTCAAGGAATTCAAGGGATGTTTGTGATTTCCAATAGCGCGAGTGCTTGCAGCGCCGTGCCGAATTCGGTGACGGTCGCCGGGTCGCTCAGGGAGCGCTGGGTCAGTTCTTCCACGCGGCGCAGGCGGTAGCGAACGGTATTGGCGTGCAGATACATCCGGGTCGCGGTAGCGGCGGCGGATCCGCCTGCGGCATACCAGTTCTCGAGGGTTTCCAGGAGCCGCCGCCGCTCTTCGAACGGGAGCCGCAACAGCGGACCGAGTTGCACGCGCGCCATGCGCTCGGCCTCGACCGGTGCGGCGGCGATCAGCATGGCCAGGGGATTGTCGTCGAAACGGGCGACGCCGGTACGTCCGCGCAGGCCTGTCAGGGCCAGGCGTGCGAAGTGCAGCGCCTGCGGGGTCTCGGGCAGCGATTCGTACGGCGGGCTGATACCGACGCGGGTCCGATATTTGCGCAAGGTTTTCAGGACCGCCGCCTCGCTGTCGGCGGGCACGGCCAGCACTCCGATCTGCTGATCGGGCAGCAGCCGCCACGCGGAGGTGATCCGGTGCGCGCGCAGGGCGGATTCGATGCCGGGCAGGGCTTCTCGGCCGGGCGCGGGGACATCCGCGGCGGCAACCAGGAAGCGGGCGCTGACCGGCAGTCCGAGAACGCGGGTCGCCTCGCCCAGCGTGGTCGGATCGGCGATCACACCGGTGAACAGCGCCTCGACCAGAACCGATCGCTCGTGCTCGCGCTGCAGCAGGAGCTCCGAGGACTTCTCCCGGTACGACGTGGCCACCGCCACCGAGTACTCGCCCGCGAGCGCCCACACCTCGGCGGCCAGCGAAACCAGCACCGCATCACTCACCCCGGGATGGCGGCGGGCCTCGGAAACCATTTCGGACCAGAGGAATTCGAAGCCGAGCCGGAAGGCGTGCAGGGTTTCGGCCAGCGGCACGCCCTGCTGGGCGCGCAGCCGACCGGTCTCCTTCGGCGGCTCCGGATCGACCGGCGCCGTAGAGGTGAAGTGCTCGATCATCAGGGTCAGGTTCCGGGTGCACGAGGTGCGGATCGACGCGAACGGGACCTGCCCCTCATTGCGATAGGACTCCAGTTCCTGCTGGAAACGATGGGCCAGCGCCAGCCCGAGAGCGTCGATGCGGTCGAGCAGTGCGGCGGCCAGCTCGATGACTGCCTCCGATGGCTTGCTTCGCTGCATCGGACCAGGTTACTGCGGGTGTGATTGTCGCCGAGAACAATCGGCCACCGGTGCTGTTGTCCGTGCATCCATGGGCCGGGGCCCGTTGCGGTGCGACGATCGTCCGCACAGGGACTCACAGGAGCGGGCAGTGTTCACCTTCACCAGTAGCGACGGCGTCGATATCCACGTGCGGGCATGGCTCCCGGACATCGAGCCGGTCGGCATCGTCCAGATCGCGCACGGGATGGGGGAGTACGCCGCACGCTACGGCCATCTCGCCGAACGCCTTGCGGCCCTGGGTTATGCGGTCTACGCAGGCGATCATCGCGGCCACGGGCACAGCATGGCCGGCGCCCCGGGGGAGCTGGGTGCGAACGGCTGGAACCTGCTGGTCGAAGACCTGGTCACCCTCACCGGTCTGCTGCGCGGCAAACACCCCGGGGTGCCGCTGGTGCTCTTCGGCCACAGCCTCGGTTCGTTCGCTGTCCAGCAGTACATTCTCGACCATTCCGCGCTGGTCGATGATGTCGTATTGTGCGGCACCACAGCGGTGGACGAGCTCTTCGTGAATATCGCGGCGGCCGAGGGTGATCTGCTCGGGCTGTTCAATGCGGCGTTCCAGCCCACCCGTACCACCGCGGACTGGCTCAGCCGCGACGAATCCCAGGTGGATGCCTATATCGCGCATCCGTGGTGTGGGTTCGACATCGATGCGGCGAATATGGCGCTGCTGGCGGCGGTGGCGTCCGAGCGTCTGTCGGCCCCTGCCACCGTGCCGAGTGATCTGCCGCTCTACATCATGGTCGGGGACCGTGATCCGCTCAATGACGGTCTGCGCCTGAGCGATCTGCTGGTCGAGCGCTATCGCCGGGCCGGCCTGACCGACCTCACCTACCGCGTGTACGCCGGAGCCCGGCACGAGATTCTCAATGAGATCAATAGGGACGAGGTTGAATCCGATCTGATCGCCTGGATAGCTCGCGGTTAGCCCGGCGGGGAGCGGTGACGACTCGCGCGGTCGCGGCGCGCGGAGGCCGGTTTGGCCCGGTCGCGGGCCGGGCACCCCCGAGGGGTTGGGGAGCACGGCTATCCGAAGGAGATCCCCTCGATGAGTCACCAAGCCAACTTTCCGGAGACCAGCACTCGACCCGGAGAGTCCCTTCTGGATTCTGTTCACTGTTCCGGTCTCGTACTTCTGCTGTGCGGCATCATCATTCTCGGATCGAGCCTGACCGCGGCCACCGACGGCTTCGACGGCTGGACGATCACCTGGTCGCTGATCAGCGCGCTGTGCCTATTGGCAGGCGCTGCAGTCATTTTGATCGAGCATCAGCACGCCCGCGCCGACGGTTCGGTGCATTCCATGCAGAAATAGCGATTGTCGGAAGAAATGATCGAGCCCCGCGGATGGCATGGGCTACATGCCAACCACGGGGCTCTGTTTCAGCCGTTACGGCTGTCGTGGCCGGTGCCGGTGGGTCAGGAGATGATCATCAGGGGCTGGGTTTCGGTTGCGGGGCACGCGGATTCGACTACGGCGGTCAGCCGGATGCGGGAGTCTCCGACGGTGCCGGTGAATGCGCGCCGCCCGCCGGCGGCCTCCCGGTCCGTGGTGGCATCCACCATCTGCAAAGCCATGGCCCACTTCATCAGTTGGGCGTTCGCCTCGATTTCCGGTATATCGGGATGAATTGTGCCGCAGAATTCGGCGGCTCCGGTCGCGTGTGAGGCGAACCGGCCGCAGCAATCCCACATCCATGTCACGTGCGGTAGCGGTACTCCCGCGGCTGCGGCCGCATAGGAGTTCACCGTCTGCGAAAGATTCTCGATCGCAGCCATCGTCAGCGATTCGGTCACAGCCGAAAGGTTGCCACCTGCGGGAACAGCTAGCCCGCAACTCCTTTGAGTGCGCGTGTCGGCGCGCGCGGCGGGGTTAACTAAGCTGCTGCTCCATGGCCCTGAGCGCAACATTGCACACCTTCGCCGTCCAACTGGCCGACGTCGATCGCGGCGTCTACGTAGATTTGGATTTGCGGGTCGCGCGCCACCCGTCCGAGACCGCCGAATACATGCTGACTCGGGTACTGGCCTACTGCCTCGAATACGAGGAGGGAATTGCCTTCAGCGAAGGCGGCATTTCCGCGACCAAGGAACCGGCGGTAGTCGTGCGGGACCTCACCACGAGAGTCACCGCCTGGATCGAGGTCGGGGCGCCGGATGTGGACCGCGTGCACCGCGGCAGCAAACTGGCCGGGCGGGTGGCCATCTACACCCACCACGATCCGGCCAAGGTGCTCTCGCAGCTTCCTGCGAAACGAATCCACCAGGGGACGGAGATACCCCTCTACAGCTTCGACCCCGGCTTCATCGAGTCCGCGGTTCCCGCCATCCAGCGCCGCAACAATGTCACCCTGTCCATCACCGAGCGCCTGCTCTACCTGGACATCAACGGCACCGCCGTGCAGACCCAGATCGAACGACACTCGCTCCGGTAGCAGGCCGGTGCGACCGACGACAGTGCCGTCGCCGGCCGCGAACAGTTCGAATTCGAGACAGCCCGCTGTCACGGCATCGACTCGGGATTCCAGCCCGAGCACAGTAGGTCGAGGGAATCGATGCGGTCGCTGGCGGTCGCGAATACATGCTGCTCGGCCACCCGTGCCGCGCCGTCGGCATCGCACATGCGAATTCGCCAGCGCAGGTAGAGCTTTGCTCCGAGTCGGCCGGCGGAGGCATCCAGGACTTCGAAGCTGTCGCCGCCGCCGAACCATTGGCGGAAGCGGGCTTCGGTCGCATCGGCGCCCTCGGCGTCGAAGGGACCGGGCGGTATCAGACCGCGGAAGTGGACATCCGGGGCGAGACAGGCCGATAGTGCGCTGAAGTCGCGGTTGGCGAGTGCTTCGAGGAACAGTCCGGAGACGGGCCAGCCGGTTTCGGTGGTGGGGTCTGTTGTAGTCATACGCTCTTTCTACGAGCGTCGGGCCACGGTTACATCGGGTGATCACCCGATCTTTCGGCGGGGTCCGTCCCGGTGGTGATCAATCCATGGCGCATGGCGAACATGGCGGCGGCGCCCCGGGTCGTGACGCCGATTTTGGTATAGATGTGTTCGATATGACTGCCGACGGTGCGCGGGGTGATCGAAAGTTGTTGCGCGATCACTTTGTTGGAGCGTGCCCGGACCATCAGGCACAGGACCTCCACTTCGCGCGCGGTGAGTCCGGCGACCTGCACGGTGCGGCGTGGCACCGGCTGATCGGCGGCGATGAGCACCGCGCGCACCGCGTCCGCGTCGAGCCGACCGGCGGCGACCTCCTCGTTGAGCAGCGCGGTACCCGCATCCGGGGTCAGTGCGCCGCGATGCGGGCGGTCTTCGCGCACGGCCTGATAGGTCTGGGCGGCAGCCAGCACCCGCGCGGCGAATGGTATTGCGGCGCCGGACAATCCGCGCGGATAGCCGGATCCGTTCATGCGCTCGTGGCACATACCGGCGATCGTACCGAGCTGTCGTAGTGGAAGGCTCCGGGAAAGTACCCGCTCGGTCAGATAGGGGACCATCCGCACGCGTTCCCACTCCGTGGCAGACAACCCGCCCGTCTTGTTCCAGATACCGGTGGAAACGCCGATAACGCCGAGCCTGCACACCAGAGCTGCTCGTACGATGTCGGTCACCTCGGCCGGCGACATTCCGCGGAGGCGGGCGGCCGTTCCGGCGAGAGCGGCGGTAGCGCGTGAATGTCCCTGGAAACACGGTGCTTTCAGGTCGGCGTAGTCGCCGAAGGTTTCCAGGATCGCAGTCAGTTCGGCGTCCGGTATCGACCGGTCCAGTGGCGCGCAGCCCTCGATGACAACGCGCCAGGTGTCGACCGTATCCATACCGTCGAGGATGTCGTCGTGCTGTGCGCAGAGCTCTACCAGTGCCGGGTCGAATTCGGAGCCGCTACGATCTCGGAGCATCCCGATAGCGGCGTCCGGCCCGCCGATACGGCAGAAGACCTCGGCATCGTCCGCGATCTGGACCACTCGCATGACCGACGCGATCTGTAGGCCGGACAGCCCATTCGGTACCCCTCTGCCGTCCCATCGTTCGAAGGCCTGCGGCAGCGCGATCCGTACCGAGTCGGGCAATCGCAGCCGATCGGCAATATCGGCCGTGGTCTGGCAGTGGGTGATGAAGGAATTCGCCGCATCCCGGAAGCCTCCGGCCAGGAAACGGCCCGCCATGGTGATTCGCCGCATCGCGGACAGGTCGGGGCCGAGGTGGCGGAGTAGGAAGCTCAGCATGGGCGGCCCCGCCTTGTCGACCAGATAGCTGTCCGCCCTGACCTGGAGATCGTCGCCGAACCATGCGGCCATTTCATGGGAATCGGCGACGCAGCCCACCCAGGCGAGCAGCGAGACGTAGAAGGCGGCGGCCTGATCCTGCTCGGAGAGCCCTGCGGCCGCGGCCAGCCGGGTGGCTATCACGGTTTGGCGCAGCACATGCTCTTCCGGCTGGCCCAGTCCGAGATCGGTCGCCAGCGACAGGGACGCGACGAGTTCTGCCAGCCGCGGTCCGGGGGACACTCGCTCCACCATTGTGGTGAGCATATCGCCGGTACGCGGGAGCCGTGGCAAGGTTTGGTAGCGGACTTGTTGCCGATTCCGATAGGCGAGTCGTCCGGCTTCCGAACACGGCGTCATACGACAATGCAGGGAGATGCATTCATGGGTTTTGCTCGTACGTTCGCTATCTGTGCGACAGGGTTCGCCGCATTCGGATTGGCTGCCGCCGGTGCCGCTGCCGCCGATCCGGTCGCAATTCCTTTCCAGATCAATCCGGCGCCTTTCGGGAATCCGAACGGCAGTTTCGATGCCTTCCCCGGCCGCTGCGCCGCCGTGGTCGGTACACAGCCCGGAGTTGTTGTCATTACCGGTTCGATGCCCGGTGGCTGGGGATGTCCGATCTCCTCATCGGTGAGTTGGATCAACCTTTCCAACGGTGCGACGGGAGGTGCGGTGCTCTCCGACGGGTTGAACGGTATTCCGGCGGCGGCGACGTTGCAGACGGGCGTCGGCCAGGTCGCGCTTATTCTCAATACCGCGAGTGGCGGCACCACCACGCCGGGGTTGGCCACGTTCTACGTGCCGTAGTGCTGTCGTGCCGGGCGCCGAAATGTATTGCGGTTGTTCGGCGCCGGGCAGGCGAGGTACGGTGCTGAATATGCAGCGCGCACAGTCGACTACGACGCCGGACCACATCCCGGCGCGCTGATTCATGTTCTGACATCGAGCCCCGGGCGAGTGCCCGGGGCTTTCTCGTGTGGTCACTCGCCTGCAGTTTCAGGAGGAGACCATGCACGACCACCGCAAACTCGGCCGCGAGCTGGGCCTGTTCGACACCGATCCACTGATCGGAGCGGGCCTGCCGTACTGGCTGCCCGATGGGGCCATCGTGCGGCACGCCCTGGAGGAGTACATCCGCGATGCGGAACGGCGGGCCGGGTATCGGCACGTGTATTCGCCGGTGCTCGGCAAGCGGGCGCTGTACGAGATGTCCGGGCACTGGCAGCATTACAGCGACGATATGTATCCGCCCATGGCGGTCGGCGGGGAGCAGTTGGTGCTGCGGCCGAGCCTGTGCCCGCATCATGCGCTGATCTATCGATCGCGCTCGCACAGCTATCGCGAACTGCCGCTGCGGATTGCGGAGCTGGGCGGCATGTATCGCTCCGAAATGTCCGGTGCGCTGGGCGGTTTGACCCGGGTGTGCGCTATTCAGCTCAATGACGCGCACATCTTCTGCACCCTGGAGCAGGTTGCCGAGGAGGCGGTGGGGGCGCTGGAGCTGATCGGCTCGGCGTATCGCGCGCTGGGCATCAGCGCGGCTCGGTACCGGCTGTCGCTGCCTGGTCCGGAGGGGAAATATGTTGCCGGACAGGATATGTGGGAGCAGGCGAGCAAGCTGCTCGTCGCGGCGCTCGACGGGGCCGGGCTGGAGTACGAGGCGGTGGCGGGGGAGGCGGCGTTCTACGGCCCCAAGATCGATGTGCAGGTGTGCGACAGCGCCGGGCGGGAATCGACCCTGTCCACCGTGCAGGTGGACTTCTACCAGCCGCAGCAGTTCGACCTGCACTATGTCGGCGCGGACGGGGCGAAGCACCGGCCGGTTATGGTGCACCGCAGCATTATCGGCAGTGTCGAGCGGGCCGTGGCGCACGTGATAGAGCAGCACGGCGGTGCGTTTCCGGCCTGGCTGGCCCCGGTGCAGGTGGCGGTGCTGCCCGTCTCCGAGAGCGAGAGTTCGGCTGCCGCACAGTTTCTGGACCGCTGCACCGCCGCCGGGTTGCGTGCGCAGGTCCTGGATTCCGGCAGTCTCGGTGCGCGGGTGCGTGCTGGGCGGCTGGTGCCGTATCAGGTGATCATCGGGCCGATCGAAGCGGCGAACGGGGAGGTCGCGATGCGGCTGCGGGACGGGCGCCGGCTCGCCGCGCAACCCGCCGACGTGGTGGTCTCGCACGTCGGCGCGTTGGTGAACGATCACAGCGCTGACCTGTGGGCGGCCTGAGGCGTGCCGGTGTTGTGGCGAGTCGAACCGGCTGCGTCGCATCTCAATTCGATGGGACCGGCCCGTGTTGCGCGCGTTATGCTGCACGGCGAAACCGCCTGGCTCCGGTAGCCCGGGGCGGCGGTGGAACATCGTGGGGACGCGGCCGGTACGGCCGTATGACAGAAAGGCCGAAACAATATATGCGAGGCATGGCTGTGCGAGGGGCGCAGGGGCGCCGCCACAGATCCCGGGGTGGATGGCTCGAGCGCACCGTGGCGGGTGCCGTTGTGGCTGTATTGCTGCCGTTCGGGGCGTCGGTGGCAGTGGCAGGTCCGGCGTCGGCGGAGTATGACCCGTCCGGATTCGACTTCATGGTCGACTCCAGTATGGGGACGATCAAATCCCGGATTTTCCGTGCGGCCGATGGCAATACCGACCGCGTGGTTTACCTGCTCGACGGTGAGCGGGCGCAGAACGATCTGAACGGCTGGGAGCTGCACACCGGCATTCCGGCGGCCCTGGCCAAGTTCAATATCAATGTGGTGCTGCCGGTCGGCGGCGAATCCAGCTTCTACGCCGACTGGAATCAGCCGAGCAATTTCTTCGGCGTCAATCCCGATGCGTCGGCGCTGCCGGGGCGGGACTCCGGATCGGCCGTGGGCGGCTGGGACGAGACGCAGGGCAAGACGAATACCTACCAGTGGGAAACGTTCCTCACCCACGATCTGCGTAATGCGCTGCGGGATCGGCTGGGCTTCAGCGATAGCCGCAATGGCGTGTTCGGGCTGTCCAGCGGTGGCAGTGCCGCGTTGGTGCTGGCCGCCTACCACGCTGACCAGTTCGTCTATGCCGGTTCACTTTCCGGCTATCTGCACTCGTCGGCGCCCGGTATGCGTCAGGCCTTGGGGCTGGCCATGATCGCGGCCGGTGGCTACAACATCGACGCCATGGCGCCGGCGGACAGCCCGGCCTGGGATCGGCTGGACGCGGTGTCGTTCGCGCCGCTGCTGATCGCCAACAACACGCGGCTGTACATCGCCTCGGGTAGTGCGATTCCGGCGCAGCAGGATCTGTCCTCGGCGGATGCGGTCATCCAGGGCATGCCGCTGGAGGGCATCGCGCTGGCCAATACCAAGGCATTCCAGTCGCGGCTACAGGAGCTGGGCTACGACAATGTGACCTACGACTTCCCGAGCATCGGCGTGCACAACTGGGGTAACTGGGAACAGGTGGCCAACCGGCTACTGCCCGATATCGCGCAGCACATCGGTAAGCCGCTGCCGGCCGGTGCGCAGCCGGCGCCCCCGGCCGACGGTCCTCCGGGTGGCGGTCAGCCGCCGGCCGGTGGCGCTCCGCCCGCGAAATAGTCTGTTCTGCACAGAGATCCGCCGCTGTCCGATAGTCGTGCAGCGGCGGATCTGTTCAGTGTCAGCGAACTAGCATGTCAGGGCGCTAGTTGGTCTTGATGGGTGCGTCATTGGTCCAGCCCCAGCGGTTTTCGACCCGCACCGTGATATCGGCCTGGGGCGCCCGGGCATTCGAGACGAACTGATAGCGCTGCAGTTCACCCCAGTCGCGGGTCCAGTCGTGATCGAGATAGGCCGGGACGGTGCGCGGCTGCAGCAGTAGGTCGATCCAGCCGAGCGGCCCGCCGCCGGTATCGTCCTGCCAGGTCTCGGAGACCTGCGAATTGAGCTTGTCGGGCAGAATGCGCCAGCCGGGCACCTCCGCGATACCGTCCTTGTGATCGAAGGGGTGCTGGCACGGGAAGGCCAGGCCCACATGGAAATCCGCCAGTACCGGATCGGTGCGGCCGACCACGGAATTGAGGGTGGCCAGGCGGGGGAGCCGTGGCGGGGTGACGGCCAGCCACTGCTTTCCGGTGGGATCGTCGGCCCTGGCCACCAGGCGAATCGCATTGGTCTGCTCGGGAATTCGATCGAGTGCGATCGGCAGATTCCGCCACATCGGGGCGCCGCCGATACTCGGGGGAACAAGATCGCCCAGGGGCTTGACGGTGCCGTCGTCGGCGCGGTGCGCGAACTCGACCTGCAACTGCTGACCGTCGACCGCTCGGCCGCTGTCGTCGACCGAGGCGATCTGACCGGCGACGGTCAGAATCAGCACCTGGTAGGCCGAGTCCTTGTGTGCGGCGGCGAGATCCAGCTGGTACCACTGGGTGGTCAGGTGGGCCGGTTGCTTGTCGCCGGTGGTGTAGCTTCCCAGTACCGGTGTGCGGGCCGGATCCAGGCCGAATGGCAATTCGGTGGTACTGCCATTGATTCCGGTCACCCTGTGGGTATTGCCGCCGGGGCCACCTGGACCGCCGGGCGGGGGACCGGGCTTCTTGCCGCCGGGTCCGCCGCTGCCGCTGGGCGGGCCTCCCGGACCCGCGTCCGGGATGAGTTCGCCCAGTCCGTTGGCGGTGAATCCGGCATTGTCCGCGGCGAGGCTGTCGGCGGTGGTGCCGGTGTAGGGATGCAGTAGTGAGTCCGCGGTATTCGTCTCCACCAGAACGTCATCGGCCATGGCACAGGAGTGACCCGCGAGGGTGTGGAGGTTCGACAGCGCGACCGAATAGCCCGGGTACTGGTCGTAGGCGGCGTGCGCCATCGAGGCCACCTCGAACAGCACCAACGCGGCAGCGGCGACCGTCAGTGGACGGATCGTGAATCGACTGAAACGCGTTGTGCTGCTGTTCCTTGTGGCGGCAGGCGCGTACGGCTCACGGTAGTACTGCCAACCGGCCACCGCGACACACAGCACCGCCAGACAGAGGAACAGCGTGGCGATTCCCATACCGCCCAGCAGTGGTGCGCGATCCGGCCAGGACACACCGTAGCCGGAGACGTACCACCAGCCGTTCGAGCCGGTGAAGGTGACAGCGAGCAGGAACAGCACGGCTGCCGCGAACAGCGAGCGTGTGTAGCGGGCACGAATCACGGTGCTGCTCACCGCGACTGTTGTTATCGCCGCCAGCGCGGCAGCCAGTCCCGCGTACACACCGAAGTGGTGGGTCCACTTGGTGGGGGTGAACATCATCAGAAGCAGGGACATGAACACGATGCCGAGCACCCGCGCGACCGGTCCGCGTGCGGTGCTCGGGATCCGGCCGCCCTTGCCGCGGGCTACCAGGACGCATACCGCCGAGCACAGCAGCATGCCGAGAATGCCGAAGCGCCGGGACAGCGAGCCGTCGGGGGTCAGTGACAGCAGTGACTCCCACCGGGTGGGCTCATCGATCCAGGAGAAATCGGGGCCGACGAGCTGGCGCACACGGGTGGCTTCCAATACGGATGCCAGGGTCTGATCCGCGAAGACCACCACCAGGACGAGTGTGCCGGCCGCCAGGACCGGTCCGAGCAAAGCGCTGTAGCGCAGGAGCATTCGTGTCGACCGGCCGGAATCGGTGCGGGCGCGGGCGATGAATGTCTGAAGTATCGGCCGTGATCCGGCGAGCAGGGCGGCCACGCAGATCAGTCCGCTCGGTCCGGCCGCCAGTGAGAATGCCGCGACAAGTACGGCGACGGCGGCGGGGAGCAGTCGCCTGGTGGCGATCGCGCGCTCAATCGAGCACCAGGTGAGCAGTGCGCCCAGTGCGATGAGCGGTTCGGGACGCAGGCCGTTGTTGTACGGGAGCCAGACGGCCAGGAAAACCAGCCCGGCCGTCCACCGCGCCCCGGTGTTCGCGCGTACTCGGGAACCCAAGCGTGGCAGCACTTCCCGGCTGATCACCAACCAGCACAGCAGCCCCGCCAGCATCGAGGGCAAGCGCATCCAGAGGCTCGCGTCGCTGATCCGCGTCATCTGCGCGAGCACCTCGTACGGCCAGCCGAACGGAGCCTCCGCGACCCCGAACCAGCGGTAGTAGTTGGCCGTATAGCCCGCATGCTTGGACACCCGGGCCATGGTGAGGATGTAGCCGTCATCGGAAGTATTGGCGCCGATCACATGCCACAGCAGCAGGGCGCCCATCACGACCGCGTCGGCGACGGTGAACCGCCACCAGCGCGCGGGAAGGAACCGGCGCTTACGGCGTCCGTCGGAAGTGTCGACGAGGTAGAGGCAGACCAGCGCGACGAGGGTGAACAGCACCGCTCCGGCGATTGCCGCACGCTTCAGCAGGCTTGGGCTGGAGGAGAATCGGGAATCGATATCGGCATGCAGCTTCGCATCCCCGAGCCGGGTGCGATCGAGATCGGTGTAGATCCCGACAACCTGCGGCCGCACATCCTTGTCGACCGTAGTGCGGAAAGGTGTGCCGTCCTTATGATTCAGGCCGGTCAGCTCCGCAGTGGTGGCAGTGGCGGTCGAATGCACCTCGAGCGCCGAGCAGAGCGGAGCCGGCGCATTCTCCTGATTGGCAACGGGCGCAGAGCCATTCCCCAGCGCGGTATTCGCGCCGGAGCCTCCGTTGCCGCCGGGCGGGGTACCGATGGCCGGCGGCGTGGCGCCTGCGGATTGCGGAGCGCCTGCTGGTGGGTTCACTCCAGCGGGCGGGTTCGCCCCCGCGGGTGGAGCTGCGCTAGCGGGTGGGGTTGCGCCTGCAGGTGGAGCTGCGCCAGCGGGTGGGGTTGCCCCTGCCGGAGGCGTGACTCCCGCAGGTGGGGTCGCTCCAGGAGGCGGAGCCATGCCCGGCGGAGGAGTCATTCCGGGGGGTGGGGTAGCGCCTGGAGGCGGAGTTCCGCCCGGCGGGGGATAGGGAGCGCCCGCGGGTGGCAGTGGGGCGCCTGAGGGCGGGGTCGCGCCGGATGATGCGCCGGAGCCGATTCCATTCGCCGGAGCCCCGCCGCCCGGCGCCGGAGCGGTCCCCGCCGGCGGTGGCGTCGCGCCGCCGGATGCGGCATCCACGCCGGTGATATCGCTCAGTGAGGCGGTCAACAGCGGGATATCGCGCAGCAGCACCGACAAGGTCCGACCCGAACCTGCCTTGTCCTCGATCCGAGCCAGCAGCCCCTTTGCGCTCGCCTCGGGCCCCTGCCCCGGAACCGTCGCCAGCACAGTGCCGCTGGGCAAATCCCGCAACGCCGTACAGGGCACACTCAAATCGACGGTCAGCGGCACATAATCCACCAGCGCCGCAGTGACCTGAACCGACTGCCCCTGCGGCCAATCCAGGCTCGCTCGATCCTGCCTGACCGGAAGTAGCGGTGTCAGCACCGCCAGCAAAATACCGAGCACCCCCGAAATGAGAGCGACCAGCTGAACTCGGACGAATCCGGAAGAGTCTGCACGCACAATCGACGATGCTAACCACCGCACCAGCGAAACCCCCTGTCACATAATCGGAATCGAGCGCACCCCGTAGCCCCGCCGCCCGCGTACCGACCCTGCCTGTTTGCACCGCCCCAGGTCGAAACCCCGCCGAACGCGGCAGAACCCCCCAAACGTGCGCTCAACGATCTCGCGCAGATACTAAGCGCCCGCACAGCCCATGGCTACGTGTTTAATGCTGCACTGGCACCGACACTGGCACCGACACTGGCACCGACACTGGCACCGGCACCGGCACCGCCCGGCCGCGCCGGTGCGGCCAGCGATGCACTGAAGGTATCCGGGTGGCGATGTATCGAGGCCGGTAGGGTCATTTGTGAACACGGAATGTTGCATTCCGAAAGCTCAACGCCACCAATAGATCTTGCTGTAGCGTCCTCGCCAGAACGGGTCGATCGGGCCCGGCTCGCCTTGGGGAGTGTGTATGAAACTCACGAAGTACATTGCGGCCCTTGCTATGTCGGCCGCCGCGATCGTATCCATGAACACCGGACAGGCCGGCGCCGACGCGATCGGTTCGGTGCTCAATACGAATCAGGTACTGGCCCAAGGGGATTACTTGACGACAATAGCCCAGGACAGTCCAGCCTTCGCCATCCTGCAAGGCGACGGCAACTTCTGCGTCTATCGCGGAACCGGGCCGAGTAACAATCTGGGCGGCGTCTGGTGTTCCAGTACCTCCGGTCACTCACAGGTTTTTGCCACCATGCAGGGCGACGGAAACTTCGTCATCTACAAAGGCACCGGCCCCGGCAACAATCAGGGCTACCTCTGGGGCACCGGCGCCCATAGCGGGGCCTCCGGTTTCTACCTCGAACTCAACGGTTCCGGCTTCGGGCACTCGAACCCGAATCTCCAGGTAGTCGGATTCCCCTCCAGCGGCAGGAACACCTGCTACTGGTCCAGCGACGGCAATTGCAACCTGGGCGGTTAGCACCGCAACGGCACCCGCGGATCAGTCGAGTGCGTGATCTCGGCGGAGGTAGTGCAACAACCTGGCTCGGTGCTGGCGGCGTCGTCAGCACCGAGCCAGCAGCCCTCAGCGGCGTTCGGCGGCAAGTCCGTGGAGTGAGAACGGCCGCGACGAGCGCCCGGCGACTACACGAGCCCACGCCCATGACGCGAAGATCAGCCCCTAATGACCGGCCCCGACAACAAGCGCCCCGATCCACACTTCCCGTCCTCCGTCCTCGGTCCTCCGCTTTTAGTTTTCGTCTCGAGAACGGGACCACAGCTGGTCGACCCGGCTGGAACCGCAGGTGCTCGTCCTAACCGCGGGAGGTCAACCGGGTACGGCTCCCTACGTGCCCAGCACGGCCATCTCGGGCTTTGCCCGCACCCTCTGCCGGCCAACCCTGCCCGAGAGGCAGGCAACCCAGGTGCACCGACGGTTTCGGCATAGAACCATCGGCCACCATGGACGGAACGGCGGGTCTCTCAGCGGCACAACGGTTATCAGGTCTATGCCGCGTAGGCACCTGCTGTGCGGTCGGAGAGAGGGCCTGTGCAGTGCCTGCTTCGGGGGGATTCGAGGCCGAGGTAGGCCGGTGCACCTGGGTTGCTTGCGCCGAGGGGCGGTGGTGGGTTTCTGGGTGCGGGCAGGGCCCGAGATGGCCGTGCTGGTGACGTGGGGTGGGGTACCCGGTTGACCTTCCGGGCCGAGGAGATACCTGCGGTACCAGCGGGGTCGACCGGCTGTGGTCCGGTTTCACAGACACCCAACGAAAAGACAAGAGCCGAAAGACAAGGACACCTGGAAACAAGGGATCGAAGAACAGAACCCGGAAGGCCACGTCGGGCAGCGGCCTACAGCAGGAGCGGGATCAGGCCGACAGGGGCAGCGGCAGCGGCGGCAGCGGCGGCAGCGGCAGCGGCGGCAGCGGCGGCAGCGGCAGCGGCGGCAGCGGCGGCAGCGGCAGCGGCAGGGGCAGGGATGACTCGCGGTCTGGCGTGGTGGTGTGGTGGGCGGGCAGATTCGGTGGTGGCCCTCGGTGGTGTTGCCGCCCTGCGGGTACACGTCCGGGGCGGGGAAACCTGTTGTCGCGGTGGGGTTGTCATTGTTCGGCGAGCGAACCGGCCTGAAAGCCGATGCGGCAACGACCTCTAGCACCGACAGGAACAACCTGTCGGCGACACCAGAGGCCGGGGGACCTATTGTCGTGCCGGGGGTGTGGAGGTCCGGCGGGCCGAGCGGTCCCGAACCGGTTGCGGGCGCACCGGATTGCAGTAGTTGCGAGGGCCCATCGAGGGCGGAGCCTCGGTCAACAACTCCTCGGGATGGTGCAGGTGATTGACCCGTGGCGTCCGGGTCGGGTCCACATGCGCCGGGGCGATCCACGCCGTCCGGCCCGGGAAGTCCGAATCCGCACCGAGTTTGATGGTCTTCCACCCACGTGGCCCGTCTTTGACCAGGGCGTGGCAGTGATCGCACGCCAAGGTCAGGTTCTCGATGTCGGTGGGGCCGCCCTTGCTGAACTCGGTCACATGATGGGCCGCGGCCATACTCGCCGGAGCGCTGCAACCCGGGCGGGTGCACCCGCGTTCGGTGGCGATCAACGCCAACCGTTGTGCCGGGTTCGCCAACCGGATTTCCCCGATATGCAACGGCATCCCGTTCTTGTTCTTCACGAGCACGAACGTCTTGCAGTGGCGGGCCATCAACCGGAGGGCGTTCTCGACCGGGACCTGCCCACCGGTGGCGGTGGTGGCCACCCCCGCAGCGCGTTCGACATCCTCGATGCTCATGGTCATGATCGTGGAGACCGGCAGCCCACGGTGCGATCCCAGCTTGGCGGGGTTGAAGTCCGGGTGCAACACCGCCAGCAGGGCGTCGTGCTGGCGTTGGGCCTTGCTGCGCTCGTCCCGGGCCGCGCAGGCTTCCAGCACGTCTCGGGGTACCGGGTTGTCCTCGTCCTCGGCCCACGGGCTTTCCTTGTCGGCCGGGTTGCACATCCCCGGACGCGCGAGCTTGGCCATGACAGCATCGAAAGCCGAGCGGGCGTCGGGGGTGAGCTCGACCGTGAGGGTGGACATCAGGTCGTAGCGTTGCGGGCTCAGAACCGCGCTGCGCTGGTTCTGCCGGTCCGCGTCCTCGGTGAGCTTGCCGTCGGGGTCCAGGAAACCCAGGATCATCTCCCCGATCCTCGGCAGATGTGTCGGATCCAGGGCGCGCGCCTGGAAGGCGAGTTGCTTCTCGGCGTAGGCGCGGGCTTCGGGCGCGACCTTGCCGGGCAGCCGGTTCATGACCTGCCGGATGACCCGCACGTGATCGAGGGAGATCGCCCCCTCGTCGAGGGCTTGGGCCGCGTTCGGCAGGACCGGCGCCGGATCCGCGTCCGCGTCGTCACCGACGCGGTGCCACACCGCGAGATCCTCCGCGCTACGCCACCGGTTGATCGCATCCCCGTGCGAGATATGCAGCACCGATTGCAAATACAGGGCCGGACTACCCGAACCGTTGAGGGCAGGCAATGACCGGGCGCAGGCTTGCACGATCAGATCCCGTTGCACCGACGCCAACCGGCGAGTGCAGGTCTCGATCTGCTGCATCAACGCCACAATGTCGGTGTCCGGCAAAGGGATCAACGACAGGTTGGTGAGGGATTCGACCGCAGCGGCCAGTGCGGCTGCACCGGTCGTGATTGCGGATTCTCCCCCTGATTCCATGCCTCTATTCTACTCCCGGAAAACAGACCCGGAAAGGCGAATTCCGTTGTGATATAAGCCTATTCAGAATACTCGGATTTTATCTTTCAGCTCTTCTTGTTTTGCTTCTTCTTGTCCCGGCTTCTTTGCTCTTATCAGTGGAAATGAGGGCGGAGGTGTGGGGTTTGGTGGGCGATGTCAGGCGGGCCTCGATTATCGGTGTCTCTTGGTGCGAGTCCTCCGGCGATAACACGTCTTCAGGTAGTGCGCGCTGTGGCTGAACGGACTGTTCGGTTGTAGGTGAGCGAGTGGCGGCCGGGGGCTGAGAGGTCGGGGTTGCTCGTCTAGGCTGGCGGTTATGGACCCGAACATCTTGTCGGTGTACACAGGTTTGGTGGTCGGCGTGGCCGTGGATACCGTTTACGGGATTCTGGTTGCTGTCTCGCCGGTTGTCGGTGACCCCTTCGGGGTGGTGGCGCATCCGGAGTGTGTGCTGGGGGCGCTGTCAGCCGGCACGTTCTGTACCGGGTGAGGGTGTGGCTGCCGCGGAGGCGCTCGATGATCTCGGTGCCGTTGTGCGGCTGCGGCGGCCGGTGCGGCGTGTTGTATCGCTGGTGCCGTCGCTGACCGAGGCTATTGCGGTGAGCTGCCCGGATCTGTTGGTCGGTGCAACCGAGTGGTGTACGCATCCTCCGGAATTGGCGGTCGAGCGGGTTCGGGGGACGAAGAATCCGAATGTTCGGCGGATTGTCGAGATCGCTCCGGATCTGGTGGTGTGCAATCAGGAGGAGAATCGGCGGATCGATGTCGAGCGGCTTCGGGGTGCCGGTATTGCGGTGTGGGTGACCAGGATTCGGACGGTGGAGGAAGCGTTCACATCCATGGACCGCCTCTTCACCGTGGGCCTCGACGCCGGGATGCCGGACTGGTTGGGGCAGGCCGAGGCGAGCTGGGCGCCACCGCCGCCGAAAACGCTACGTAATGCGGTGATTCCGGTGTGGCGGGATCCGTGGATGGTTGTCGGGCGGGATACCTTCACGGGTGATCTAGCGCGGCGGCTCGGATTGCGACTCGTCCACGCCGATCTGCCGGAGCGGTATCCGACGGTGTCCACTCAGGAGTTGGTGGCGACCGTCGATCTTGCCGTGCTTCCGGACGAGCCCTATGTATTCACCGAAACCGATGGCCCGGAAGCCTTTCCAGGCATAGCGGTGGCATTGGTCGAGGGCCGCCACCTCACCTGGTACGGCCCCTCATTGGTCACCGCCCGCGAGTCGCTGACCGATCGATTGGCAGAGGCCGACGTACGGCCGCACCGAAATTAGCTTGCCGACCCCCGGCCGACTCTGCGAACGATGCCATACCGCCTCTCGAGCGGCAGGCCGCGCGTTCGATCCGCGCCGGGGGCACTGAAATCACCCATCGTTGCCGCAGAATGGGCCCTAGGTAGTGGCCGCCGCTTCGATGGGAGCTAGCGCTGTGCATGATGACCGTCGTTTGATCGAGAGTCGGCTCGGACGGGTGCTGGGGGAACGGATCGTTCCGGCGATTTATCCGGAGTCGATGCCGCTCAGGGCATCCATGTGGGTTGCGCCGGATGAGCCGGTGCCGGTGGCGGAGGGGTTGGCCGGGCCGCGGACCGGGGTCGCGTCGGGGGACCGGTGGGGTGCGCCCTGGGGGACGAGTTGGTTGACGGTGGAGGGGACGGTTCCCGCGGCGTGGGCGGGTAAGACTGTCGAGGCGATCATCGATCTCGGGTTCGATCGGAATATGACTGGGTTTCAGTGCGAGGGGCTGGTTTATCGGGCGGATGGGTCGCCGGTCAAGGGGTTGCATCCGCGCAATCAGTGGGTGCGGATCGCGGCGCCCGCGGTCGGTGGGGAGGAGGTGGTGCTGCATGTCGAGGCGGCGTCCAACCCGATCATTCCGTTCTTTTCGCCGACCGCCCTGGGCGACAGGCTCACCGCCGGTGGAGAGCCGCAGTATCGGCTGGGGCGGATGGACCTCGCGATCTTCGACGCGCAGGTCTGGCAATTGGTGATGGATCTGGAAGTGCTCGGCGAGCTGATGCACGAGATGCCCGAGGACCCGGCCCGGCGCTACGACATTGTCCGGGCGATCGAGCGCGCGCTGGACGCCATCGATCTGCAAGATGTGAACTCGACCGCCGAGGCTGCGCGCGAATGTCTGGCCGAGGTGCTGGCCGCGCCGGCGATAGCGTCGGCGCACACGATTTCCGCTGTCGGACATGCGCATATCGATACGGCCTGGTTGTGGCCGCTGCGGGAAACGGTGCGCAAGGTCGCGCGCACCACCGCGAATATGACCGCGCTGCTGGCAGACGAACCCGACTTCATCTTCACGATGTCCCAAGCCGCCCAATACGACTTCCTGAAACAGCATCGGCCCGAGGTCTACGAGCAGGTCAAGAAGGCGGTGTGGGACGGCCGGTTCGTGCCCGCCGGCGGGATGTGGGTGGAGTCGGATACGAATATGCCGGGCTCGGAGGCGATGGCGCGGCAGTTCGTATACGGGAAGCGGTTCTTCCTGGAGGAGTTCGGGATCGAGAACAAGGAGGCGTGGCTACCGGACACGTTCGGATTCGCCGCGGGACTGCCGCAGATCATCAAGGCGGCAGGGGCCAAATGGCTGTTGACACAGAAGATCTCATGGAGCGCGGTCAATCAGTTCCCGCACCACACTTTCCTGTGGGAGGGCATCGACGGGACCCGCGTCTTCACCCACTTTCCGCCGGTCGACACCTACAACTGCTCGATGCAGGGCAGTGAGATCGCGCATGCCGCAAGGAATTTCAAAGACAAGGGCCGTGCCTCGATGTCACTGGCGCCCACCGGGTGGGGCGACGGCGGTGGCGGCACCACGCGGGAGATGGTCGCCAAGGCCGCCAGGATGAAGAACCTCGAAGGCTCGCCGAAAGTGCTGTGGGACAAGCCCGCCGACTTCTTCGCCAAGGCCGAGGCCGAGTATGCGAACCCACCGGTGTGGGTGGGAGAGCTGTATCTGGAATTGCATCGCGCCACCTTGACCAGCCAGGCGAAGACCAAGCAGGGCAACCGTCGCAGCGAGCACCTGCTGCGGGAAGCCGAGCTGTGGACCGCCACCGCGGCGGTGCGCAAGAACGCCGAATACCCTCGCGCGGACTTGGACCGTCTCTGGAAGACGGTGCTACTGCACCAGTTCCACGATATTCTGCCGGGCTCGGCGATCGCCTGGGTGTATTGCGAGGCCGCACAGACGTACGCGGCGGTGACGCGGGAGCTGACCGAGATCATCGAGCGGGCCCAATGGGTGCTCGGCGGTGAGCGGGCGGGACCGAACGGCTTCAATTCCACGCCGCATACCTGGCAATCGGTACCGGCCGGGGCGGCCGCTGTCCCGGAGCAGTCCGGCTCGTGCTCGGTGACCGCACGTGCCGAGGGCGGCTTCGTCCTCGAAAACGGTGTGCTGCGAGTCGAAATCGATGTGCGCGGGCTTGTCGTATCGGTCTTCGACCTCGCCCACCAGCGTGAGACATTGCCGCCGGAATCGGCCGCGAACCTGCTGCAGTTGCATCCGGACCTGCCGAACTCGTGGGATGCCTGGGACGTCGACCGTTTCTACCGGAACCGGGTCACCGACCTCGTCGAGGTGGATTTCCTTGCGGCAGGACCGGATTCGACCGAATCCGCCGTGGTACGGGTCGGCCGGTCGTTCGGGTCCTCGAAGGTCGAGCAGACCCTGTCGCTGCGAGCGGGCGCACGTGGCCTCGATATCGACACCGGCGTCGACTGGCACGAGACCGAGAAATTCCTCAAACTCGCGTTCCCCCTGGACATTCACGCCGACCGCTACGCCTCCGAAACCCAGTTCGGGCATATGTTCCGGCCGACCCACACCAATACCAGCTGGGAGTACGCGAAGTTCGAAGCCTGCAATCACCGGTTCGTGCACGTCGCCGAGCCGGGCTGGGGTGTGGCGCTGGTCAACGATTCGACCTACGGCCACGATGTCACCCGCACGGTCCGGGCCGATGGCGGGACCACCACGACGGTGCGGGCGTCGCTTGTACGGGCGCCGCGGTTTCCCGATCCGCAGACCGACCATGGCACGCACACCTTCCGGCACTCGCTCATTCCGGGCGCCTCGATCGGCGATGCGGTGTGTGCGGGCTACCGCATCAACCTCGCTCCGATCACGCCGACCGTTGCCGAGGCGGTCGCGCCGCTGTTCACCATCGACAACCGCGCAGTGGTGACCAGCGCCGTCAAGCTCGCCGACGACGGTAGCGGCGATGTGGTGCTCCGCGTGTATGAAGCCGAGGGCGGCCGGGTCTCGGCCCTTGTCACCCTCGGATTCGATACCTCCCGATTGCAGGTTTGCGATCTGCTGGAGCGGCCGACAGAAAGCGATTCGTCCGCAGTTCTGGACGGTTCGGCAGTGCGGCTGCAGCTGCGCCCTTTCCAGCTGGTCACCCTCCGGTTCTCCCGTGTCTGACCTGGCGAATCGCGTCGAAGTCATGAATCTCACCGCTCTGGTCGGGCGGCCTCGGGCATAAGTTCGGCGGTTCGAGGATTGTGAAAGGAGGCGGGTGTTTGTCGCCCGCCACCGAACTTGCCGATTTCTCTGAAAGCTGGTGCTCGTATGCCCATCGCACTGTCCCTTCTCGACTTGGCGTCGATCGCGCCCGGGCAGACCGCGCGTGACAGCTTCGACAACAGCGTCAAGTTGGCGCAGGCCGCGGAGCGCAGTGGGCATCGCCGGGTCTGGTACGCCGAGCACCACAATATGAGCTCGATCGCCTCCAGTGCGACGAGCGTTCTCATCGGCTATGTGGCGGCGCATACCGACACCATTCGGCTCGGAGCCGGCGGCATCATGCTGCCCAATCACTCGCCGCTGGTGATCGCCGAGCAGTTCGGCACGCTGGAGACGCTGTTCCCCGGTCGCATCGACCTGGGTCTGGGCCGCGCGCCGGGTAGCGATCAGAAGACCATGCTGGCCCTGCGCCGCAATCCCGCCTCGGCGGATTCGTTCCCGCAGGATGTGCTGGAACTGCAGGGTTACCTGTCGGGTCATTCGCGCATCCCGGGCGTCAAGGCTGTGCCGCGCGCGGAAGGCATTGTGCCGCTGTACATTCTGGGCTCGTCGCTGTTCGGCGCTCAGCTCGCCGCGCATCTCGGCCTGCCGTACGCCTTCGCGTCGCACTTCTCGCCCGATGCCCTGCACCAGGCGGTTCGCGCCTACCGTGACGGGTTCCAGCCGTCCGAGCAGCTGGCCGAGCCGTACGTCATGGCCGGGGTCAATGTCTTCACCGCCGACGATCACGACCAGGCCGCGGAGCAGAAGACCATCTCCTACCGGGCGCGCACCCGGGCATTCATCAAGCGCAGCGCGGCCGGGGTCGATTACACCGATGACGAGATCGACGCCTTCCTGGCCTCGCCGAACGGACACCAGCTGGCATCGATGACCAAGTACACCGCGGTCGGCACGCCCGCCGAAGTTGTTGCGTACCTGGAGGATTTCGCCGCCGGCATCCAGGCGGACGAACTCATCCTCGCCCACCACGCGCACCGCATCGCGGACCGCGTCCACTCCGTGGAACTCACCGGCCAGGCGATGGCCGCCCGGGAGCCCGCCACCCGCTGAGTGCACCTCGAGAGGGGGACTGTCACTCCCTTCCTGACCGGGCCGTTCGGCGTGACCATTCTGATGTACCCGTCATCGGACAGGAAGCAGGCAGGCATGGACATCAGCGAGCGCACCGTTCTCATCGTCGGAGGGACCTCCGGGATCGGGCTCGGGCTGGCCCGTCGCTTTGTCGCGGCGGGCAGCAGGGTCATTGTCGGAGGGCGCAATACCGGCAGGGTTGACGATCTCGAGACGGTCGAGATCGACGTTGCCGACCCCGACTCCATCTTTCGTGCCCGCGACGAGGTCCTCGCGCGACATCCCGGCCTCGATGTCGTGGTGACGATGTCGGGCGTCATGCTCGTCGAGGACCTGCGCGACCCCGCCCACATCACCCAGGCGGAGACCACCATCGCGATCAATCTCCTCGGAACCATCCGGGTGATCGATGCCTTCACCCCGCATCTGATCGAGCGCGGTGGCGGCAACATCATCACGGTTACGTCCGGCATCGCCTTCCTTCCGTTCCCGCTCATGCCCACCTATGCCGCGTCGAAGGCAGGAGTGCACGCATACACCGAATCGCTTCGGGCGCAGCTCGCGGGCACGGGTGTCGAGGTCACCGAGCTCATTCCGCCCGCTGTCGCGACGGCCGGCCAGGAGAAGATCAACCCCGCCGCGCTGCCGCTGGATGGCTTCCTCGATGAGGTCACCGAACTCCTCAGCGAGAATCCCACCTCGAACGAGATCCTGGTCAAGGGCGTTCTCATGCATCGGTGGGCAGAACGCGACGGCACCTATGCCGAACTCGTCGAGCGCCGCTCCCGGTCCCTCAGCACCCTGCCCGGACGCTGACGGACCCTCGGAGACCTAACTCAGCACTCGTCGCAGGTAGGCGGTTCGCGCCGCGCACGTCCAGAGGCTCACCGGAATTGACGGTCCCGCCGACTGCGATACGAGGACCTCGGTGGGATGGGCATTATCGCCGAGCGGATCTCGCCGGCGGATGCACAGGTCGACGATGTGCTGGCGATTCGAGCGGCGCGGGACCAGATCCCCGGTGCGCTACCGACCCTCACGGCCTTCTCCGAACATGACAGCCTGCGTGCGGGGGCGGCGCTGTATCTCCATCACTCCACATTGCAGGCCCGAATTCCGCGCCTCGCAACAGTTCTCGGCTATCGGCCCGATACGGCGCTCGGCCGCCATCGCTTGCACATCGCCCTGGCTCTGAACCGGATCACCTCAACGGGCTACTGCCCTAGCGCGCCTCGGCGCGGTCGCCAGGGCCAGCTATAAGACCTCGGCGTGGTGTCCAGGGCCAGCATTACAGCGGCAGTGTGATCTCCAGGGTGAGCCATTACGACCTCGTCTCGGTCTCCGGGCTCAGGCGGTGCTGAAAGAAGGCGAGAATTTCATCGCGGGCGGCGATGGTCGGCTGGCCTGCCTCATCGATCAGGTGGGCGGTGACAACGCTGTGCGGACTCGCGACGTGCACCGAAAAGAACGGCGCCGTTTCGGGATTGGCCGCATGGTCGGGGAGGACGCGGCCGACGAATCGGTCGCCCAGGGCCTCCTGGTAGGCGGCGAAACGCTGGGCGCGGCAGAACGTGTCGCCCGCGAATCGGTAGGCGAGCACCGTGAGGTCGTCCTTCTCGAGCCGATTGCGTACGGCGGCAAGCTCATCGGGGGGACTCTCCAGACCCGCCGGGTTATCCATCGGCAGCGTCGGCTGGGAAAGTACGGGGGCGAGCACGGCGGGTTCGAGCATCATGGACAGTGCGAAATTGCCGGTGAAGCACATGCCGATCGCGCCTACGCCCGGACCGCCGCATTCATCCAGGGCCAGCCGTGCGAGTGCTCGCAACCAACTGGTGACGGGACTGGACTCGGCTGCGGCGAAGGCTCGGAATTCGGCACTGACACAGGCCTTTCGGAATATCGCCGCACCTTCGTCCGCGGTGGCGACGACGCCGTCCCGGCCGAACAGTGACGGCATGTAGACGGCGAACCCGGCATCCCGTACCCAGCGGCTGAAACGAGCGACATGCGGGCTGATGCCCGGCATCTCCGTCATGACGATCACGGCCGGGCCGGATCCGGCGATATACACCCGCTTCGTGACGTTTTCGAGGGTGATCTCACGAATGGTGAAGTCCGACAACGCATCATCGGCGGACATATTCTGCTGCGTCATCGTCAGACTTCCTGGATTCCGTTCGTGAGCGCGGTGAGTACGGGGAGAAGTAGTGCCGACAAGGTGCGGCGCTGGCGTTCGGCGGGCCACGATTGCGGCTCCAGCGTGGCCCGGGTGCCGACTCCGTCGATCGCCGCGAGGACCGAATCCGCGAAGACACCCAATTCCCGCGGTGCGGATGTGCCCTGAAGCGTCGAGAGCCGTCGCGTAATGCGCTCGACGATCTCCTCGTAGTAGCGGCGATGCACGGCGGCGAGGCGCTCATCGGTCATCGCCCGCCCCCAGAAGGCCAGCCACACCCGCCATTCGCCGAGCCCCCGCGCATCCAGGGGAAGGTATCCGCAGAACAGCTCGATGCAGCTCACCAGGCCGATCGGTACATCGGTCGAAGGCGCGGGCCGCTCGAGCATGCGCCGGACAACCTCCGACAGCGCGGCTTCCAGCACCGCGTCCTTACCGTCGAAATAGTGCGTGACCGCACCGGTCGTGACCTTCGCGGCCGCCGCCACATCCCGCAGCCGCGCCCCGTCGATCCCGGCCTTGTCGATCACCGCGACGGCGGCAGCCGCGATCGTCCGCCGCTGCTCGGCAAAGTCGACCTGTTTTGGCATAACGGTGATTATGTATCAAACGCGCCAGGTCGCCAAGTCCTCGGTAGCCACCGGCTGCACCAGGGATTTCTGCCCATCAGCCGCAGCAGCCGGTCCTGCCGCGTCCCGGCACCGACATTCGCAGGGGCGGCGAAGAACCGGTGGGAAGTGTCCACGGACGTCGGCATTTCGGAGAGTCCGGCATAGATCTCCTCGAGATTGTCGTCGATCCATCCGATCATGTCGGTGTCGAGTAGCTCCTCGGCACCGATGGACCGAGCCAAATCCCAAGTGTGAATGACAGTATCGGTGGTTCGCACCGCCAGAGCCTGTCGGCCGGACGCTTTCCCCATCGGGTAGTCGACAATCTGATCCAAAACCCCAGGCGCCGTAAACACCTCCCTGCTTTCGCGCACCGATGCGACGTACGCGGACACCCGGATCATCACCTAGCGCGTCGACGTCCCGCATACGCAGGAATTCCTCGCGGCCGCCCCCGCTCACAAGCTGAACGTAGCTGAGGTTCCCCCGAACCATATGGTTCACCAACTGCCGCACATTCCACTCCGCACACGGCGTCGGCCCCACCCGCTGACCAGCCCCTACCTCCCGCAGCCTCCACTCGAATTCCGCGCTGGCCGACACGAACCGGTCAACGATTCCATCGAAAGCCTCACCCATACAACAAGTCTGTCCGCCACCCACACCTGATACGCGCGGATATCGGACGCGGCATTGCACGCGGAGGGTCAGTGTGCGAGGGCCACCCACATCGGCAGCAGCAGAAGCGCTTTCACCGAGGTCTTGATGACCACCGATGCGGCGAGGTCGGCGTCGGTGGCGTAGTTCAGCTGGACGGTAGAAGCGTGCGGTCAGTGTGCGATGAAGACGCCCTGGGCTCCTGTGCTGGCTATGACGGTCGATCCTTGGGAAAGGTTGGCTGTGACGGTGCCGCCGGAATCGGTGGGGAGGGCGCGGCCGGGGGCGACCAGACGGCCTGACCAGTTGTGGGGGGCGCCGTCGCAGGTGACGAGGACCGAGCCGTCGAGCTGGACGGCGATCGGGCCGCCGATGCCGCCTTGGAACATCTGTTCCAGGGAGCCGTTCACGATAGTGACGCCGGCGGTGCCGCCTCCTGCGCAGGTGGCGGAGCCGTTGATGGTCAAGGTGGTGACGTTGTAGCTCATCTGCCGGTCGACGGAGATGGAAGCCGGTGGCTGTGCGGAGGCGAAGGCGGAGGTGATGCTCAGGCAGCCGGTGGCTGCGATGAGAACCGCGGTTCGGGCGGGGTGGCGGGTGTGGAGCATGGCGTTCTCCTGTCGATGCATGATCACAAGATGCCTGTAGTTAGATCATCCCCGCATTCTCGGCCGGTGGTACCGGTTGGCGGCCTCGAATTCGGGCCGATCCTGCGCACACCGCAGCTGTCGGTCACTGGGCTCGCCACCGGTACCACGCAAGAGCCTCAGGCGTGATGAGCGCCCGGCGGCGGCAGCTGTGGGAGCGGCAGGCTGTGCAGCCAGTCGTCCCATAGCGACCGCAGCGGGGCCGCGCTGTAATGCCCTGCCAGATCCATGAATTCGTCGGTGGTGACCGAGCTGTGGCGGTAGCGGGTGGTCCACTCGCGCAGCAGGTTGAAGAATTTCGGATCGCCCAGCCGCAGGCGGAGGGCGTGCAGGGTCAGGGCTCCGCGCTTGTAGACCCGGTCGTCGAACATGCGGGCCGGGCCGGGATCGCCGAGCAGGATGTCCTGGGGCTGGTGGGCCAGGCGCAGGCGGGCGGTGCGGGCCAGCTGGTCGGCGCTCGCGCCGCCGGAGGCCTCGGACCAGATCCATTCGGCATAACAGGCGAAGCCCTCGTGCAGCCAGATATCGCGCCACTGGCGGATGGTGAGGCTGTTGCCGAACCACTGGTGCGCAAGCTCGTGTGCGACAAGGCGTTCCGAGCCGCGGTGGCCGTCGCAGTGATTGGCGCCGAAGGTGGAGATGCCCTGCGCTTCGATGGGGATTTCCAGCTCGTCATCGGTGATGACAACCGTGTAGGCATCGAAGGGGTACGGGCCGAACTTATCGGTGAAGACCGCCATCATCTCCGGTTGGCGCGCGAAGTCGTGATCGAAGGCGGCGCGCAGGCGCTGCGGCAGCACGGCCTGCATGGGCACCGCACCGCGCGGGGCCTCCAGCCGATGCTTCCGGTACGGCCCGACCTGCACGGTGGCCAGGTAGGTCGCCATCGGTTCGGGCTGCTCGTACACCCAGGTGGTCTGGCTGGCCTTGGTCTGCTTCCGCATCAGCGTGCCATTGGCCAGCGCGTAGTACGGGGTGTCGGTGGTGATCGAAATGCGGTAGCTGGCTTTGGAACTCGGGTGATCGTCACACGGGAACCAGGAGGCGGCGCCATTGGGCTGACTGGCCACGAGCGCGCCCTCGGTGAGCTCCTCCCAGCCGACCTCACCCCACGGGCCGCGCACCGGTTTCGGCGTGCCCGCGTACTGGACGACCAGCGCCAGTGCCCCGCCGGCGGGGACCCTGATCGACGGCGTGATCACCAGCTTGCCTTGCTGGTGTGTGTATTTCGCGACCTTGTAGCCGTTGACCAGCACCTTGGACACGGTCAGCGACTGAGAAAGATCCAGTGCGAAGCGATCCCGCACGCCGGTGCTCACCGCCGTGATCTCGGCCCGCCCCGCCAGCCGGTTGCTGGCGACCTTGTAGACCAGTTCCAGGTCGTACCGCGACACCCGGTAACCGCGATTTCCGTTCTGCGGCAGATAATCGTCGATGGCGTCTTCGGAGAACTTGTTCGGCATCATTCGCCGGCCTCCGCCCGATCGGTCCACGGCGCAATGGGATTGCCCCACCAGCGGGTGGACGGCGGCACGGTGTCCCCACGCATGACCAGTGAGGCGGGGCCGACGGTGGCGCCCGGGCCGATGCTCGCGGCGGGCAGTGCGACGCAGTGCGGGCCGAGGGTAGCGCCCGCGCCGACGGTGACGGTGTCCATGGCCATGATTCGATCGTGGAACAGGTGGGTCTGCACCACGCAGCCCCGTTCCACGGTCGCGCCGTCGCCCAGAGTCACCAAGTCCGCCTCGGGTAGCCAGTAGGACTCGCACCATACCCCGCGGCCGATCTCGGCGCCGAGTCCGCGAAGCCACAAATTGAGTACGGGAGTACCGGTCGCCGCGCGTGCGAACCACGGCGCCGCAACATGTTCCACGAAGGTGTCGGCGACTTCATTGCGCCAGACGAACGAGCTCCACAGCGGATGCTCCTCGGCGCGAATGCGTCCCACCAAAACCCATTTGGCCACAACGGAACTCGTGCCCGCGATCGCGCCCGCCGCCAGCAGCACCAGGCCGCTGAGCAGCGCGGTGGGCAGATGCCCGAGGGTCTGCGCCAGCCACGCGAGGGTGAACAGCACGCCCAGCCCGATGGCGAAGGTCACCAGCACCGGAAGCAGACGGCAGGTCTCGACAATGCCCCGCGCGATTAGCAGCCGCGGCGGCGGATCGAAAGTGCGTGCGGTATCACCGGTTCCGGCGGTGCGGCGCAGGCGCACCGGCGGGCTGCCCAGCCATGACGAGCCCGCCTTGGACTTCGACGGTGCGGCCGAGAGCACCGCGACGAGACCGTTCTTCGGCACCCGGCGGCCCGGCGCGGTCATGCCGGAGTTGCCGAGGAAGGCGCGCTTGCCGACCTTGGATTCGCCGATGTGCAGCCAGCCGCCGCCGAGTTCATAACTGGCGATCATGGTGTCGTCGGCCAGGAACGCACCGTCGGCGACCGTGGTGAACTTCGGCAGCAGCAGCACGGTGGAGGCCTCGACGCCCTTGCCGATCTTCGCGCCCAGCAGGCGTAGCCACACCGGGGTCAGCAGGCTGGCGTACAGCGGGAACAGGAAGGTGCGCGCCGAATCCAGCAGGCGTTCGGTGGCCCAGGTCTGCCAGCCGATGCGGCTGCGCACGGGGTGATAACCCTCGGTGAGCCCGATGCTGAGCAGTCGCACCGCGACGATCGTCACGACGGCGTACACGCCCAGGCTGATCAGCGTCGCGATCGGCAGCAGGGCGAAGGCGTGGCCGAGAGCCGTTGTCAGCGTGGTGGTCTTGCGAATCTCCCAGGCGATGAAGAGCCCGCCGGTACCCAGGCCGAGAATCGGCACGGCCGCCAGCAGCATCGAGGTGATACCGAAGATCGCGACCCAGTGCCGTGCTCGCGGCGGCGTGTGATCGGGCCAGCGGTGCTGTGCCTTACCGACTTTCACCGCCGGTGAGCCGGCCCACGATTGCTCGGCCTTCACCTTGCCGGACACCGCGGAACCGGCGGCGATCTCGGCGTTCTTACCGATCTTGCTGCCGGGCAGCACGATCGAGCGTGCGCCGACCACCGCACCGGGACCGATCTCGATATGGCCGATGTGCACCACATCGCCGTCGATCCAGTACCCGGACAGGTCCACCTCGGGTTCGACGCTGCAGCCGTCGCCCAATTCGAGCATGCCGGTCACCGGCGGCAGCGTGTGCAGATCCACCCCCTTGCCGATCTTCGCGCCGAGCGCCCGGGCGAACGGCACCATCCACGGTGCGCCGGAGAGGTTTTCGGCCCCGCTGGCCTCCGAGAGCCGCACCGCGGTCCACAGTCGCAGGTGCACCCGGCCGCCGCGCGGATAGCTGCCCGGCTTCACATTGCGCAGGAGAGTACGTGCACCCGCCACACACAGCGCCATGCGCCCGGGCGGGGAGATGAAGAGCAGGAAGGCGATCAGCGCCCACCACCAGGACAGGCGCGGCAGCCAGGGCAGCGAGCCGGTCCAGGCCCCGATATTGCCGACAATGCCCAGCCAGGTGAGCCATTGCAGTCCGGTCAGCGTGGTCAGGGGGATGGTGGCCAGCACCTGGAACCACTGGGCGCGCAGGGGGACCGGGCGCACCACGCGATCCACGACCGCGACGGCCGGGGCGCTGGCATCCAGCAGTGACGCCAGCGCGCCGAGTCGCGGGTGGTCGTACAGGTCGGCGACGGTGATGCGCGGCTGCCGTTCCCGCAGTGCGGTGACCAGCTGTGCGGCCGCGAGCGAACCGCCGCCCAGATCGAAGAAATCGGCATTCGGATCGCTGACCTCGGCGCCCAGAATCGAATCCCACAGTCCGGCAACCCATTGCTCGGTGGCGGAGAGTCCCGGATCGGCGTCGGTCGCCTTCGGCAGCGGCCACGGCAGGGCATTGCGGTCGACCTTGCCGGAGGTGCGGGTGGGCAGTTCCGCCACCACCGCCAGCCGGGGGACCAGCGGGGCCGGGAGTTGTTCCCCTAGTTGAGCTCTGGCGGCCTTGATGTCGTAGTCCGCGCCCGGGCCGGTCAGGTAACCGACCAGGATCTTATTGCCCGCCTTGGTGGTTCGGATCGCGGCGGCCGCGCCCGTCACCCCCGGCAGGTGCTGCAGCGCATTGTCGATCTCGCCGAGTTCGATACGGCGGCCGCCGAGCTTGATCTGATCGTCGGCGCGACCGAGGAAGACCAATCCCTCACTGTCATTGCGGACCAGATCGCCACTGCGATAGGCGCGTTCCCAGCCGACCGACTCCAGCGGCGCGTACTTCTCCCCATCCTTGGCCGGGTCGAGATAGCGGGCCAGGCCGACGCCGCCGATGACCAGCTCACCGGATTCGCCCTCGCCCACCGGGTTTCCGGCCGCATCGACAACCGTGAGATCCCAGCCGTCCAGGGGTAGTCCGATGCGCACCGGGAAGGATCCGTCGAGCAGTGCGGCGCAGGCGACCACGGTAGCCTCGGTGGGGCCGTAGGTATTCCAGACCTCGCGGTCCTCGGTGCCGGCCAGACGTTCGGCGAGTTCCGGCGGGACAGCCTCACCGCCGAAGATGAGCAGTCGCACCGAATCCAGGGCCTCGGCGGGCCAGGTGGCGGCCAGCGTGGGCACCGTGGACACGATGCTGATCTCGCGCCGCACCAGCCACGGGCCCAGATCCGCGCCGGTGCGCACCAGCGCACGCGGTGCGGGCACCAGGCAGGCCCCGTGCCGCCAGGCCAGCCACATTTCCTCGCAGGAGGCGTCGAAGGCGACCGAAAGTCCCGCGAGGACACGGTCTCCGGGGCTGATCGGCGCCTGCCGCAGGAACAGCCGGGCCTCGGCATCGACGAAGGCGGCGGCATTGAGATGGGTTACCGCAACACCTTTCGGGGTTCCGGTGGAGCCGGAGGTGAAGATGATCCAGGCGTCGTCGGCCGGGGTGGGCGGCGCGGTCGACGCGGCGGTCGATTCATGTGCCACAGCGGTGGTTTCGATTCCGCCGGCGGTGGCCATGGCGGTCACCTTCGCCTCGCCGAAGACCAGCCGGGCGCGTTCGTCGGGGTCGTCGGCGTCCACGGGTACATAGGCCGCGCCCGCATGCAGCACCGCCAGAATCGTCAGGTACAGCTCCGCGGTGCCCGACGGCATCCGCACCCCGACGCGGTCACCGGCGCGCACGCCGGCCGCGGCCAGCTTGCCGACGACGATCTCGGTCTCCGCCAGTAGCTCGGCGTAGCTGAGCACTGTCTCGCCGTCGTCGATGGCGGGTGCGTCCGGGTGCTCCTGTGCGGTCGCGGCCAGGATATCGACCAGGGTGCGGGCGGGTGGTGCGAGTGCGGCCCGCAGCATCGGACTGACGCCCGTCGCGGTCTCGACCTCGTTCTGCACCATCAAGTCCTGCCCACCTCTCAGAGAACTGCCCGGTCAGCGAACTGTCCGGTCAGCGAACTGTCCGGCGTTTCGATGTCCGTTGTTTCACATAAGGGTTACCAGTGAGCAAACACCCCGGTGACCAACAGTCCACGGTACCCGCGAACTGGTCGTCCGCTGTTCACCGAACCGGTGCGGTCGTGCAGGTCACAGTCCTGCGCATTGTCGCGAGACCGGATTGAACTTAGAGTTTGCTCGTCACTTGCTAAACCTGCGCTGGATCCTTTCGGTCGCAGCAGCGAAATAACTCGAACCTGGGATCCCGCCCCGGTTGCGCGATGAGGGCGCAGCCGGGGCGCGGTCGTGTTCGGCCGGTCTGTAGGTTCGGATGTATGGCTTTTCCAGCGGAATTTCTCGACCTCGCAAAGCGTGTGAACAATTGGGGCCGTTGGGGTTCCGACGATCAGATCGGCACGCTCAATCTTATTACCGATGAGGTGGTGCGGGCCGCGGCGGGCACGGTGCGCAGCGGGCGCCGGGTGGCGCTGGCACTGCCCCTGAGTCAGCAGGGTGTGCAGACCGGGATGATTCCGGGCCGGGTCAATGCGCTCCACAGCATGATCGCGATCAATTGGGAGTTGTTCGGCCCCGGCACCATTGCGACCAGTGACGACGTGGTGACGATGGGTCTGCAGGCCGGAACGCACTGGGATGCCCTGACGCATATCTCGCATTCCGGGCGGATCTACAACGGCCGTCCCGCCGACACCATCACCGCGCACAAGGGTGCGGCCTTCAGCGGAATCGACAAGGTGCCGCACATCGTCTCGCGCGGCGTCCTGCTGGACGTGGCCCGAGCGCGTGGGGTGGACGGTCTGGCCAGCGATCACGCTGTCACGCCGGAGGATCTGGAGGCCGCCGAGGAATTCGGCCGGGTCAAGGTGCGTGCGGGCGATATCGTGCTCGTCCGCACCGGCCAGATGCGGCTGTTCCTGGCCGGGGACCGCCAGGGTTATGCCGTACCGGCGCCCGGTCTGTCCGTGCGGTGCCCCGAATGGTTCCATGCACGCGATGTCGCGGCCGTAGCCAACGACACGCTCACCTTCGAGATCTTCCCGCCGGAAATCGACAATCTGATGCTGGCCGTGCACGCGCTGCATCTTGTGGAGATGGGCATGCTGCAGGGGCAGAACTGGAATCTGCAGGAGCTGTCGGAAGTCTGCGCGGAGGAGGGGCAGTACGAATTCCTGCTCTCCGCCATGCCCGAGCCCTTTGCCGGCGCGACCGGAACCCCCGTGGCCCCGGTCGCGATCCTCTGAGGGCCGTCAGTCCTTGAAATAGACCATCTGGTGACTCGTTGCCAGCAGTGTGCCGTTATCGGCCCACAGCTCGGCCGACTGGTCGAAGAAGCCGTTGCCGAAGTGCTGTGAGCGGGCGGTGGCGAGCACCGGCAGGTCGGACTGTGCGGTCAGCAGCTGGGTGTCGGCGTGGAAATACACGGTCAGCGAGACGGTGCCGGCGGGCACGACCCGGCCCAGGCGGAGCATGACCCGCGGGAAGAACACATCGCTGAGCGCGGTCAGGCCGGGGTAGTCCAGCGGCCGCGCAGGCGTCTCCCGCACCCACAGCGTGGTGGTCGAACTGTGGTTCGGATCCGCGTCCTGAATCGCGATGGCGCCCTCGACGAATCGCATCTCGTAATTGCGGACCCAGGCGATGAACTCCGGCAGCGCCTCGGGCTCGAGGCTGTCCGCGGGCGGCACCGCCGGTGCGGTGACCTCGGTGGAGGACCACGTCTGGCGGCGGTTGCCGAATACCGCTGTCGCAGTGGTGGTGACGGCACCGTCCTGGCTGAGGGTCAGTGTCCAGTGCTGCGTATTGCGGTTCGTGCGCACCGGAACCGCGGAGATGACGAAGGGCCCGCTGGCAATCGGCCCGGCGTAATTGACGGTGATCGAAAGCGGTTCACCAAGGCAATCCGGATGCTCCTGCGCCGCACGCAGCAGAGTCGCGGCGGTGATCCCACCGAACGGGCCCACCATATTGGCGTAGTCCGGCGTGGTCTGCCCGCGATAGTTCCCGTCGCCGTCGTAGATCAGTTCGGTCGCGACGTCGAACGGATGCGGCGGGGTCACGGTGCGGGGCATCGATCGAGGCTACCGCGCGCGTGAATCGGGCTTGACGCGGCGGGTCGGCCACGGCGCAGGATCGGTGAGAGCTGGGCGCCGAGGCGAGGAAGTGGTCACCAAATGTTCCAGGCGCCCTTGCGGGGGCTGGAATCACGGGAGCTCTTGACCGGCTGCGCCTCCCGTTCCAGTCGGGGAACCCGGCGATCGAAATAGGCTTTGGCCAAACAACTTTCGGGGCAATCCGCGTGCTCCAATTGCCCGCGCTTCGCAACTTCCAGACTCATGACCGGATAATCCGGCGGCATATGGCTGATCGGCATTGCTCATCCTCCCTGGAACGAGAAGTCTCGAGTGCTTCGGAAAACCATGCGATGGCACGCCGCCCGCGACAGGCCGATGGCTTCCAATAGCGTTGCCCTGCAAGGGTGGTCACTCCACATGACGCGGTATCGGTGGTCATGAGTCCCCCGATGGCCGGTACTTCCGGGGCGTTGCTCCGATCGCCAGGGCACGTCGGTGGCGATCGGCCGGGACCATGGTTTCTCGTCCACCGGGGGTGTAACCAGTAGACCTCCGATCCTGAGAAACTGGCATTCTCAGATGACCGATTCCGTATGGTTGACGCCAGACTTTCTGCACGGGTGCCGCCAATTGCATACAGCCACTTGACGGCTTCCAGAAACTGCGCCGCTCGATAGTGAGGCTAAAGACATGAGCCTTTCCGGGAGTACGCTCGCCCGCCGTGCTCTAGGGCGGGAACTTCGCCGTCTACGCACGCACAAGGGGATACAGCAGGCCGAAGCAGCAAGGGCCGCAGAGACTTCCCCGCAGTCCATCAGCCGGACCGAGGAAGGGGTGACCACCCGCCTGACCTCGTTCCAGATCAATGCACTGTGCGATCTGTTCGACGCGAGCGACGAAGAGCGGAAGAGGCTGCTGGCCCTCCAGCAGGAAGTCCGATCGGCACGTGAACGGGGTGGCGGCTGGTGGCGCGCCTACGCTGACGCCCAGCTGCCGAGCGGATTCGATCACTTCCTGTCTCTGGAAGAAGCCGCACACCAGTTCACCGCGTGGAAGACAGGCGTGCTTCCTGGCATGTTGCAAACTCCGGACTATCGGCGAGCGCTGGCTTGGGCCGAGATTCCGCAGCTGACACCGGATGCCGTGGAAACGCGGATAGAGCTGGCCACCCGGCGGCAGGTTCGCCTGGAGGATCCCAAGTTCCGCATGACAGCGCTGCTGTCCGAGGCTGTGCTGAGGGAACAGATAGGTGGCCGAGCCGTCATGGGCAGACAACTCGCGCACCTGGCGAAAATGTCCGAGCTGCAGAATGTTTCGGTCCGAGTGGTTCCGTTCAGTGCAGCGCGGCACTTAGGGATTCTGGTGGGGCCATTCAGTCTCCTGGAGTTTCCGGTGCTTCCGCAGTCGAAGCTCACAGAGCCGCCGATCGTCTACGTCGAGGAGTATGCGGGGGATCTGTATCTGGAACGAGAGGCTGAAGTTCAGCGATATCGGGCTGCATTGCGGGAGATCGGGCAGGTAGCGTTGGACGAAGTTCAGTCCAGGCAAATGGTCCTGGCAGCAGCGGAGGAGTTCGGCGAGTGAATAGTGACCTGTCCGCCGCCAAGTGGTTCAAGTCAACCCGGAGCGGGTCGGGCAAGGACTGCGTGGAGGCTGCGCACCTGAGTGGGGGCTCCGTCTGGGTGCGAGACTCGAAGCTGGGTGAGTCCAGCCCGGTACTGACGTTCCGCCCGGCCGAGTGGGATGCCTTCACTGCCGCCCTTCAGGCAGGCAAGTTCGACCAATCGTAGCCTTCTGTCGGCAAGGATCAGGGAGTTCGGGAATCGCTCAGGTTCCTCTGTCGGCCGGTTCGGTAAGCGCGGTCAGAGGTCTCGACCGGCCTGAGCGGTCACAAACCCCTCCTCAGCGGCAAAATTTGCCGCCCCACCGCGATCTTTGACCGCTCAGGCCGATTCTCTAGTCAATCCCATGTAGCCCACAGCTCTGGCCGATTCCTGAGCCCCGGCTCGATCGAATGCGCGCGTCGCCCCACCGGTCTGGCAAGATCGTTGTGGAGCCGGAGCGAATATGTCTGTCCGGTGGGGAGATTCGATGGGTGGGAGTTCGATGAAGCGATTTGTTCTTGCGCTGGTCGCTGCGGCGGCTACGGTCGCCGCCGTGACCGGTTGCAGCACAACAACCTCGGGGACGGCCAGCCCTGCGCCCACCGGTGTCACAACCAGTGCGCCCACAACGACCGCTGATCGCGCAGCGGGCCTGGGTCCGGCATCCAGGACTGCCTGTTCTATATTCCTGGCCGAAAGCCAGTCCGACAAAGAGGATCTGCTGCGTCAGATCGCCGGCGAGAACCCCGGCTGGCACAGCTCGAGCGTTGGCGAACTGGGCGTCACCTGGGCGGAAATGAACTGCAAGGACAAAGGAACCCAGGCAATCGGGGTCGCCTTGGATGTCAATCCCTCGACCGAAGTACATACCACCAACGTCGCCGACATGACCTGCCACGACTTCCTGGCTCGAGACACAGACGACGACACCGGCATCGCGCTCATGCAAGAGCTGTCGAAGGAAAAGCCTGGCATCGGCGCCGTCGGCCCGTTCGGCACACTGGTCGAGGTCCGCATCGAATGTAAAGAGCCCGGCGCGGACACCAAGCCCTTGTCCGCAGTAGCCAAATAGACATCCAGTAGTCGCCGACGCCGCGCGGAGTAGGTGTTGTCGCTTCCCGGCCTCTTCTCGCCCGGCCGCATCGGCCGCGCTGGTCGCACCAGGTATCGATCGCAGCCTCACTGATTTATTGGAAAACGCTTCACGCGGAACAGCTTTCGCAGTCGCAACTGCATGTGAATTCGGATCGTGCACTGTCGGCGAAGCGGAGACGGCCGCAACGATCACTGCGCCATTGCCCTCCGGAAGACGCTGCGTGCGAAATGCAACACGTGCCACCGATGTTTCACCAAAACCACTACACTGGAAGGATATTCGTGAATCCGTCGGCACGCTGGGCCCTGGTCGGTTTGGGAGTTCTGGTGCTGGTCGCGGTTGCCGTGACGGTGAGTCTGCTCATCGGCGGGGTCCACGATCTGACGCACACTGCTACGTGCGGCGGCGCTGTGATGGCTCCGATCGATGGATGCGAGGTGCTGCGCGGTCACGCTCGCGGCGATCACGACGTGCATCTCTACTGGCCCGGCGGGCTGATGAAAGGGATGTCTGACAGCAGCCCCCGGGACCTGCGGAGCCAAGCGCAGATGCAGAGCCATGCTCGCAGCGATGGGCGCTTCGAGGTTTTCACCGGGTCCGCAATACTCATCGCCCTCGCTTACGCGCCGGTTCGATGGACCATCCGCCGGTGGCGGCGACCGCATGCAACGGGGAAGCGCGGTCGCTGATTGTGGCGCGCTGGGCGGCTGGAGGTTCGAAGCCGACAACGTGGAGTCTTGGCCGGAGTGGCTTTGGGGCTTCCACTTGTTCGGCGACTGGTTTGAGGATTCCGCTACAGCGAATCGGCCTTGCTGAGCCGGCCGACGACCGCCCGGGTGACCCATGCCGGGCCGAGCCGGACCGCCAGGCCGGTGAGTTTGGTTTGCAGGCCGATGAGGACGTGTGGGCCGCGCAGGCGGTGTTGATGAGTGGCGGTGCGCCACAAGGCTTCCGCGATATCGTCGGGGCTCAGGTGGACGCCGAGGGTGGTTGCGGACTTCGAGCCGCGTGATACCTCGTCCATCATTCCGGTGGCCACGAACAGGGGGAGTAGGTCGTGGACCGGGATGCCGTATTGCCGCCATTCCAGGTCGAGCGCCTCGGTGAGGTTGCGGACGGCGGCTTTGGTCGCGCCGTAGGTGGCCAGGCCGGGCTGGCCGTAGAAGGCCGAGGCGGAGGCCAGGTTGACGACCTGGCTGCCGGGGGTGCGGCGCAGGTGCGGGAGTGCGGTGTGGCAGCCGTTGAGGACGCCTTTGACGTTCACGTCGACCAGGCGGTGCTGGCGTTCCAGTGAGATGTCGCCGAAGGCTCCCGAATAGAGGATGCCCGCATTGTTGACCAGCAGGTCCAGGCGGCCGGTCGTGTCGGTGAACTCCTGCAGTGCGTGCTCCCAGCCTGCGGGATCGGTCACGTCGAAAGCCCCGGTGATGGTCCGGCCGCCGATCTCCTCGGCGGTGCGGCGCACCGCGTCGGCGTCGATGTCGTAGAGTCCGACCGTCCAGCCCGCACCCGCGAACCGGGCGGCAATGGCACGTCCGATGCCGGCGGCCGCGCCGGTGATGAGGACGGCGGGCTGGGACGTACTGACAGGCTGGACCATTCGAGCCTCTCGTGGTCGATTCAGGCGGCGCTGCGGCCGGAGGCGGCCGAATCGATCATCGCACGGTGGAACTCGGCCGCATCGCAGGCGGCATCGCGGCCGTCGGCGAGCAGACCTGCCCCGAGGTGAATGAGGGTGTGCGGAGCACTGGCCCGGATCTGCAGCCGCAGCGATACCTGTGCCTCCTCGCAGCGCCGGGCCACCGCGAGCGCGTCGGCGAGCAGCATTTCGCGGGAGCCGACCTGCAGCAGGATCGGCGGCAGTCCGGTGAAATCGTGATTGACCACCGACCAGCTGGGATCGAGCACCCCATCGATGGCGATCCCGCGCCGCACCACCATGCCGGGGCCCGCCGCCGGCAGCACCGCGTCGGAATTGGCATTGGCATGCGCCATGCGGGCCGTGGAATCGAAATCGGCCCACGGCGAGGTGACCGAAATAGCCGCGGGCAGTGGCAGACCCAGATCGCGCACCGTCAAAGCCAGGCGCAGCGCGAGACCGCCGCCCGCGGAATCTCCTGACATGATGATCTTTTCGGGCGCGAAGCCCTGATCGAGCAGGTAGTGGTACGCGGCCAGCGCATCGTCGAGGCTGTCATTGGGGTGCGCATCGGGCAGCTGCCGGTAGTCGACGGTGAACACCGGCAATTCACTGATGCTGCCCAGTCTCGCGGTGTGGCGCCGGTAGCTGTTGAGACCACCCGCGATGAACGCGCCGCCGTGGAAGTAGAGGATGGCCGCATCCCGCTCGATCCGTGGATCGGGAATCGGTGCGGTCCAAAGCCATTCGGCCTGGAAATTGTCGAAGAACACCGGATGCCGGTGCAGCCCGCGCGGCGCGCCCAGGATGCGGGCGGGCGCCTCCGAGAGCCGGGTGGCCCGGAAGATCAACTCCGCGGGAACCGGCCCGAAATCGGCCACCCAGGCGCCCGCGCGCAGAAATTGCTGCAGGGTGGTGCGCAGGACGGGATGCGCTATGCGGGTGCCGATCCGAGCCGGTGGGCTGGTTTCGACGATCACGGACGTGACGGATACCGAGGTCTGCGGCGACGTTGCCACGGGGTTCTCCTGTCCGCGCCGCGAGGGGCCGAAGCGCTGGAACTGTTCTTCGATATGGTTGATGTGTGGCCGGGGCCATTGATCATCTTGACTTGCCGGGGGCGAATTGTCATGCCCGAGAGGCAAATTCCGTCCGTACCGAGACCTACCTCCTCCTCGATTCAACCCCGGATGTGGGGTCTTCTCTTCCCGAATCCGGTGGATTGTCGATCGCGGTCATCCAGCACGAGGCCGGTGTTCGCCGTCGTGCTGGAAGGACTTCGATTCCAGCCGGCGAGCCGTACGCGCTGCCATGAGCGTCGAGATGCCGGACGGGTGCAGCGGGTCGTAGCCGGTGAGGTCCGCGATGCGGGTCAGCCGATAGGTGACGGTATTGCGGTGGATGAAAAGTGCTCGGGCGACGGCATTGTGGTTGAACTGATTGTCGATGAAGGCATCGAGGGTCTGGCCGAGCATGGGCTGATCGTCGAGCGGATCGAGCAGGGCCGCCAGCGTGCGCCGGGTGGAACCGGTGGTGGCGATGGCGAATTCGAACATCATGTCCTGCTGGCGGCACACGATCTCCGGAAGTTGCAGACAGCGCGCCACCTCCGCCACGATCTGGGCCTCGGCGTACGCGGCGGGAATCGCCGCGTGTGATGGAGCCGGCGCCACGCCGATCCAGAACTGCGGATGCGGCCGAATATCGCGCAGCGCAAGCGCATCCACGAGCACCTGCTCCGGTTCACCGCCGTCCGCCGCCATGGGGACCAATGCGGTCCAACCCCCGCTGTCCCGGTGCAGCAGGGTACCGGGCAGATGGGCGATGCGGCTGCGCAGCCGGGTCAGGGTGCCCGGGGTCGGTTCGCCGAGCCGGACCACGGTGATGAGAAATGCCGGGGCGAGCGGTGATTCGGGATCCACCGCCCAGCTACCGGGTTCGCGGCCGGACAGCAGCGCATCGGCGACCTCGTGCTGGCGTTCGAGGATGTCCCAGCGCGGCTGGCGGGCATCCTCGACCAGTGCGGTCGCGATGCGCGCCATGATCAGGCCCATGTACTCGGTGAGCCGCAGGCCGACCTCGGGGACGACCCCGTACTCGTCGCGATCCATCAGCGGTATCAGCTGCGACCAGAAGAACGCCGCGCCGACTCGGTAGTTGGTCAGCACCTCGGTCAGGCCCATACCGTCGTGGACCAGCGTCACCGCCCGGTCGATGAGCGGCTGGGTGTCCTCCGCGGACGGTTCGATGTGGTCGATGACGTAGCGGAAGAACAGTTCGAGATTGAGCTTCGCGCTCGGTACGAAATCCGCGTCCCGCATCGAGTGCGGGAGTGTGTCGTAGGGCGCGACCTCACCATTGAACTCCCCGGCCAGCGTCGTGGCGCGGGCGCGCAAGAGTTCCAGTGTGGCGGCCGGTTCCGCGAGCAGGACCGGGTCCGCCACGATGTGGTTGTTCACTGCTGCCTCCCCGGATCTACCTGAACTGTGTGTCCGCACACATTATGCGCTACACGCTGTCACAGATAGCCCCGGGGGAATTTTGGCGTCAGCTGCCCGGGAATCCCGGCGGGAGCGGCTGGAAATCGGCCTTGAACCGGGGTCCGGGCGGTAACCCGCGCAGCACGGCACTGGTCCACGCGACCGCCGGCGCCCAGCCGACCACGGCATTGGTGAGGTGCTCGGGAATCGGATCGGTGTAGAAACGCAGATCCGCGCCGCGATCCCAATAGGACTGGACCGTCGGAAGCACCGTGGACGGCGGAATCAGCTCGTCCCAGTCGCCGTGCCACCACAGCAGCGGAGTATCCGGAATGTGTTTGCCGAGACTGTTGTCCTCGAGGACCTTCAGCACCTCGGGCGAGGAATTGATCGATTTCCCCGGCAGGAAGTACTCGCTGATCGGGCGATACACACCTTCGGCCGCGATGGTGGCGTAGCAGCGGTGCTGCATATCCGCCAGCAGTCCCTGCCCTTCGGGGGTCAAGAACTCCTCGGGCTTGAACACCTCCGGATATTCGCGCGCCAGCGAGGCGAAACCCAGCCACATGGTGAAATTGCTGGTTCCCGTCACGCCCGGCTCGCGCGCGGAGCCGTAATTCGCGATCGCCACCAGGTCGCCGGGTGTGCCGCCGAAGGCCGTCCCGAGCAGCCGCACATCCGGTGCGTAGGTCTCCCGCAATTCGGCCGCGCGAATGGAACCGCTGCCGCCGCCGGAGAATCCGTAGAGCGCGATGCCCGAATCGGCGAATCCCAGGGCCGGATCGTTCTTCATCGCCCGCAGGCTGTCGAGCACCATCTTGCCTTCGTCGAAGGTGTTGAAGGTATTGAACTTTCCGTCGAAGTCCGGGATGTTGATCGCGAAACCCTGTGCCAGCCAACCGGCGACCAGCGTCGACTCCTTCATGGTGCCGACCTGCAGGGTGTGCGAGGGATTGCACGCCGAATCGGTGGAGTCGATGGCCTCCTGGAAGGACACCACCGGCCGCGCGCTGCCCTGCCACGGAATGCCCGGCACGATCACGGTGGTCGCGGTGACGATCGGATTGTCGTGCACATCGTTCGACCGGAACAGCAGCTGCTTGGTGTACACGGGGAACGGGATGCCCAGAATGCGGGTCTGGACCTCTCGCGACCGGACGATGTCACCCGGGTTGTAGTCGGCGAGGTTCGGCGGATCGTTGTACCAGGCGTCCTGATCCGGCGACGGGATCGGCAGCATGTCGTAAATCTGCGGCTCCGACGGCAATTGCGGGATCTGATTCTGATCCGACGGGAAGTTCGGCGGATAGGCGGGCTGCGCCGACACCGCGCCCGTTCCCACCGTCACCAAACATGCGGACGTGGCCACAACCAGCAGCCGCCGCATCCGAGACCTGTTCACCGAGCCTCCAAAAACTCCATTGTTTCCACACAGCCGAATCACATACTCCGGCCCATGCGACCTAGCTCACACCACTGCGAACTCGCGCGCAATCGGCGGTACGCCGAGCATTGACCACTGCTTTTGTGCATGTGCACGGGTGGTCGCGGGCCTCGCGCGCGCGGAATCAACGCGCGCGGAGCGCGTTGATCAGGTATGTGACCTCCGCATCGCAGGCGACCCGCTTCTCGATCCTCGACCGATCGCGCACCCGCCGCGGGCAGTCGCATCCGGAGGCGCTGCGGGAAACCGTCGAATTCGCGCGGCTCGCGGAAAGCTGGGGATACCACCGGTTCTGGGTGTCCGAACACCACAGCGTTCCCGGCGTCGCGGGCTCCGCGCCCACCGTGCTGGCGGCCGCGATTGCCGCCGCCACCGATCACATTCGTATCGGCACCGGCGGGGTCATGCTGCCGAACCACCAACCGCTCGTGGTGGCAGAACAATTCGGCACGCTCGAAGCTCTGTTCCCCGGCCGGATCGATATGGGTCTGGGCCGTTCGGTGGGATTCACCGACGGTGTGCGCCGTGCACTCGGTCATGGCCGCGATGATGCCGACGACTTCGATGCCCAGCTGACCGAACTGCTCGACTACTTCACCCGCGGCCGAAACGGTGTGCACGCCTGGCCCGCCGAAGGGCTGCGCGTTCCGGCGTATCTGCTCGCCACCGGTTCCGGCGCCGAACGCGCCGCCCGGTTCGGCTTGCCGCTGGTCATCGCCGCGGCCTCCGGTGAGGAGGCGATGGTCGAGGCAATCACGAACTATCGCAATGGTTTCCGCGTCACGGAGTGGGGTGCGGCGCCCTATGTGATCGTCTCGGCCTCGGTCGTCATCGCCGATACGACCGAAGCGGCCCACCGCCTGCTGCTTCCCGAAGCGTGGTCCGCCGCCTACTCGCGCACCCGGGGTGAATTCCCGCCATTGCGTTCACCGGAGGACATCGAGCGCGAACCCATGACCGACCGCCAGCGCCGTCTCTTCGAAGAATCCCTTCGCGGGCATATCCACGGCCCCGAGTCGATTGTGCTGCCCGCCCTGGATCGCCTTATCGCGCACACCGGAGCCGATGAAGTCCTCGTGCACACCAGCACCTACGACCGCGAGGCCCGCCTGAATTCGCATCGGCGGCTTGCCGAAGCAGTGTGGGCGCGGCCTTCGGTGACGGTTTAGACGATGGAGCTGAGCAGCCCCGGGAAACGTGTTTCGAGATCGCCGCGCCGGAGCGTTGCCATTCGGGAATTGCCGCGGTCGACCTGACGGATGAGGCCGGCTTCGCGCAGCACTTTGAAATGGTGGCTGCGGGTCGATTTCGAGACCGGGAGGCCGAAGGACGTGCAGTGGCGTTCGACGCCGTCGGGTTCGGCGAGCAGATCGCGCACGACTTTCAGCCGCAGCGGATCGGCGAGAGCGGCGAAGACGTCGACGAGTTCGATCTCGTCGACTTCGGGGTGACCTTCGTGATCGGGCACGAATCCAGTTTACCAGTGGTTCGTCTTTCATCGAACCAGGCCGTGGATGTGACCTGGTCTTCCTCGGGTTGCCGCGGGTCGGATGGTCTGTTTTACTTCAGTCGGACTCCCTCTCTCGGGACAGCACGGCGACCCTGATCGCTGTGCCCATCGTCCGGTGCAGGATTGCTCCTTCTCGGAGACTCCTTATGCCCGGTGCAGCGATGCGGCACAGCCCCCCACCGCCGTCATTGCATGTATCACCGCGTCCGGCATGACGAATTCTCCTGCACCCGTTCGGTCCAGCGACGTTTTAGGAGATACGTGTGACCACATTTGTGGAACCCAGACTGTCCTATCGCAGTTCGATACCCCGCGAAGACGTACATCGCGCTGCCATCTGTGAAGTATTCCTCACCGATATCGTGTGCGATCGCTATCCGAAATTCCGTCTGGGAGCGCAGCTTCCGCGGGTGCACAGCTATTACAGCGATCACGATTGCGTGGAACAGCGGTACGACCCGCTGCTACTGCTCGAAACCTTCCGGCAGGCCTCGATTCTCATCGCGCACCGGTATGTCCAGGCGCCGCCGGACTCCGCGTTCATCTTCAACACAGGTGAGCTCCGCATTGTTTCGCTGGACGCGCTGGCCATCGGACCGCGCCCCGCGGACGGCGTGCTCGATGCCGAGATCGTCGAGGAGAAGACCCGCGACGGCGTCATTGTCGGCGTCACGCTCAAAATGACGCTCTCCCTGGACAATCGGCCCGCGGCGGAGATGGACATGGTGATCCAGTGGATGCCGCGGGCGGCCTGGGCGCGTTTGCGCACCAAAGGCCGGGCGGCGCTGGCGCTCGAACCGGTGCGGGCCTACGGTCTCGACACTCGCATCGATCCCCGGGAAGTCGCGCGGCGCCTGACCGGCAATGTGCTCATCGCAGGTTTCGAGGTGCACGACAATGCGATCTCGACGCGGATTCTCGTCGACGAGGATCATCCCGCCCTGTTCGACCACCCTCTCGACCATGTGCCCGGTGTGCTGGTTTTCGAAGCGGTCCGCCAATCCGCGCTGGTCGCCGCGCACGAACTGTTCGGGCTCTCGCCGCATCGACTACTGCTGGTCGAGTGCGCCGTCCAGTTCGTCAGCATCGGCGAGCTCGAACTGCCGGTGGATTGCGAGGTGACGACGGAGATCACCGAATGCGGTAATCAGCTCGCCTTCGCCGCATCGCTGCATCAGGAGGGGCGGGTGATCGCCGCCGCGACCATTCTGCTGCAGCGGATCGGCACGTCACCGCGGGTGCGCGCGATTCGGATCCCGGCATGAACGCGATTGCGCCGCGGGCGATCTGGTTCGACTTCGGGGGAGTGCTGTCGCCGCCGCTGTCCGAGCTCTTCGACGCGTACGAGCAGAAGACCGGGATCACGCCGCGTGCGCTGCGGGCCGCCATGGACGCGGTGGGCGCCGATCTCGGGGCGCATCCACTCGCACCGATCGAACTCGCCTCGATCACCGAGTACGAGTGGGGATCTCGCCTGCGCACCCATCTCGCGGCCGCGAATCCCGCCTTGGATCTGTCGCGCGCCGAGCTGGAAATGTTCGGCGGCCAATGGTTCTCGGATATTCGCTGCAATTCCCTCATGGCCTCGACGGTCCGGTCGATGCGCGCCCAGGGGCACCTGGTGGGCGTGCTGTCCAACAATGTCGTGGAGTGGGAACCGCATTGGCATCGGATGATCGAGCCGGCGGGGGAGCTCGATGCCCTGATCGACTCGTGCATCGTCGGCGTGCGCAAGCCGGAACCGCGGATCTTCCGCATTGCCGAGGAAGCGCTCGGCGTCGCGCCGTCCGAATGCCTGCTCATCGACGACCTCGCCGAGAACTGCGCGGCCGCCGAGGAATCGGGCTGGCAGGCCATCAGATTCACCTCCAACGCACAGACCCTGCGTGAGCTGTCGTACCGCACCGGAACCTACAGCGTCGTTTGACGACCGTCTCGAAGGAGCATGCTCATGACCCTCGCCGAGCTGCCGATCTTCGCATCGGCTCCCGTTCTACTGACCGACATTCCGAATCTCGACCCACCGCCCGCGTACACGCCCCTCGCTGCATCGAGTAAGGGGTCGCTGCCGCAGATTGTGCTGCCCAGCGGTCACACCGCTGTGCATCTGACCCGCTATCGGGATGTGCTGGCGGTGCTGGCCGACCCGGCGTTCAGTCGCAGTGTCACCAATACCGATGACGGTGCGAGTTTTCTGCCCACCACCATGCCGCCGGAACTTCCGCTCAATCTCGATGTGCCCCACCACGCGCGGATGAAGGGGTACGTCACATCCGATTACAGCGCGCGCAGTGTGGCTGCGCTCGAATCGGCTGCCACCCGAATACTGGATGGCGCACTGTCGAATCTGCGGCGTTCGGAGCAGCCCGATCTCTTCGGCACCGTGCTGAACCGGATCCCGGTCGAGGTCAATATGGCGTTCCTCGGGTTGCCGATCAGCGATATCGACTACTTCCGGCCGTCATCGCGGGTGGTGCAGATGGCGCCCGAATCCGATGTTCCCGGGCTGCTGGAACATTTCTGGCTGGTGTACGACTACCTCACCGATCTGGTCACCGGTAAACGCGAAGTGCTCGAGGGCGGCCTGGTAGACCGCTTTATCGCCGGGCGCGACAGTGTGGAACCGCGACTGTCCGATGCCGAGCTGGTCGGACTGCTCATGGGCTCGTTGCTGGGCGCGGATCATAATGTGTTGTCGGTGCTCGCCAAGGCGGTCTACGTGCTGCTTTCGGCGCCGCCGCTGTGGGAGTGGGCGGTGCAGAACCCGGACCGCACACCGGAATTGGTCGAGGAACTGCTGCGGGTGCTGCCACTGGGCACCATCTCGACCTTTCCGCGGGTCGCGACCCGCGATCTGCCCGTGGGTGACGGCGTCATCTATGAGGGGGACGTCGTCTACGCCGATGCCTTTGCCGCCAACCGTGATCCGAGCGAATACCCGGAACCGCACCGCATCGACCCGGAGCGAAAAGGGCCGCGACACTTGCAGTTCGGCTACGGCATGCACCACTGCATGGGCGCTTCGCTCGCGCGTATGGAGCTCACCGTGGTCATCCGCAGGCTGACCGCCGAGTATCCGGGGCTGCGGCTGGCGGCGGATCCCGAATCGCTGCCCTGGGATTCGGGAGTCCTGCTCCGCCGGCCGACGCTACTGCCGGTGCGCTGGTAATGAGACAGGAGCGGCGGACAATGGCGTCCGCGGTTCCAGTGCCGCACCGAATGTTTCGGTCAGGCTGTCTCGCAGGTCGGCGCTGAGTTCGGCCGACGACCAGGCGATGAAACCGTCCGGGCGCAGCAGCACATCGTAATTCAGCGTGGGATACAGCACCGGGACGATGTCCACTCGGTCGTGCCACGGGCCAAGTTCGGCGCGTCGTTCTTCCGCGCGACTCACCGCGACCAGCAGGATCGCCTGTGTGCGCTCCGCCAGCAGTTCGATGACCGAGGTGCCGCCCATGGTCGTCGTGAGCTGCCGGTTGGTCAGGAACGAACCCACGGCGGGCGTCTCGATCGGCATCGGCACGCCGTCCACCTGTGCGCTGATCTCATTGCCGAGAGCGCGGCTGCGCGCGGAATCGCCGAAGACATCGATGATTTCGGCTCGCAGGGCATCGGCCTCGGGACCGGACCTCATGCGGTCGGCCTGATCGGCGACATTCACGATCACCCGCTCGGCGGCGGGGCGGCGCTCTGCCGAGAACGCGTCGAGCAGCCTCGCCGGTGCGCCGAACCGGGTGATCAGTCCGAGCCGCCAGCCGAGCTGTACGGCATCGGCGATGCCCAGATTCAGGCCCTGACCGCCGAGCGGGAAGTGCACATGCGCGGCATCGCCGATCGCCAGCACCCGTCCGTGCCGGTAGCTGTCGACCAGGCGGGAGAAGTCGCTGAATCGGGACAGGTGGGTGACACCGTGCATCGGAACAGGTTGGCCGACAATATGTTCCACACTCTGCTGCAGTTCCGCCGGAGTCAGTGGGCGCCGGTGGTCGCGCTCTGGACCGGACATATCGAACGTGATCACCCGGCTGTGGCCCAGCGACCGGTTGATCACCGTCCAGCCGCGCGGTGTGCGCACCCAGCCGTCCACCACCTGTGCCGGGTTGTCCAAACGTGCGAGGCCGAGCAGCGCCGCCGCGGTCGGCGGTACCTCGGTGACCGGAAAGCCCGCACTGCGCCGCACTGTGCTGCGCGCACCGTCGGCACCGACCACCCAGTCGGCCGAGACCGACTCGTCGACTCCCGCCCGCCGGTAATGGATGTCGACTCCGTCGCCGGAGTCGACTACGCCGGTCACGGCGGCCGGTCGCACCACATCCACACCGAGGCGCGGAAGCAGTGCGCTCCAGGAACTTTCGAGCTGACTCTGGCCGATGCCGGCGATCGCGGGGCCCTCGCCGCCCGGAACGGCGATCTCCAGCCCGGGCTGTCCCGCGTAGTGGAACATCGTCGACTGTGGCCCGAGGCCCGCGTTCGGCGCGTGGAAATAGCCGCGCCGAGTGAGCAATTGGATGCTCCGCGCGTGGATCGTGCCCGCCTTGGGTACCAGTGTTGTCGTCGGCGCGGCCTCGATCACCAGGACTCGAACACCCCAGCGGCCGAGCTCGGCCGCGAGCAGCGAACCGACCGGGCCCGAACCGACGACCACGACCTCATAGTGCGCGCTGGATGTCATGCCTTACGTCCGCCGCGCAGCAGGAGCGCAATGGCGCCCGACAGTGCGAGAACCACGACCGTCATGGTCACCAGCGTGGTGTGGAAGGCGCCGTTGTACGCATCCACCACCACCGAATGCACTTGGGCGCGAGCGGCTCCCGCGGAATCGAGGGCCTTGCCGAGATCGCCGGAGGCGGTCTTGGTGACCACGGCGTCGGGATCGGTGACGCCCGCGATGCCCGACAGGCCGTCCCGCGCTCGGCTCGCAGCGAGGCCCGACAGGATTGCCGCATACACCGCGACCGCGATCGCCTCGCTGCCGAGGCGCAGCGTATTCACCACGCCCGCAGCCATTCCCGCCTGTTCCTCCGGCACGAGAGCCAAGGCCTGCCCATCTACCAGACCGGCGGACAGCCCCATACCGCATCCGGCGAGCAGCAGGGGCAGCGCCAGTACGGCGACCAGGGTGTGCGGCCCGGCGAGCAGCAGGCCGAGATCGCCCAGGACCAGCGCGGCGAGGCTGAGCCAGATCACCACGAGCGGATTCACGCCCGCACTGACCGCCCGCCCGGCCGCCAGCGGCCCGACAACCACGGGGATTGTCAGCAGGACGATGGTCGCGCCCGCCTTCGCCGAGGAGTCCCCGGCGACGAACTGCAGATACGTCGGAAAGTAGGTCAGCAGTGTCACGAAGCCGAACGAGGCCGCCACCGGCACCAGGCACAGGGCGAGAAAGCGTCGATGAACGAGCAGCGGCAGATCCAATAGCGGTGTGGCGAGCCGTGATTCGACAACCGTGAACGCGCCGAGCAGTAGCACCGCGAGCACGAACGCGATGATCACGCCGGGCGAGCCCCAACCCCAGGGCCGGCCCTGCACGATGCCGATCATCGCGGCGAGCAGTCCGACCACCAGCAGGACACTGCCGGCGATATCGAAACGTCCGTCGACCTTGACCGCCGGAGCGCGCAGGCCGACCGCGGGTGACAGCACCAGCACGGCCACCAGAACGGCGGCCTGGATAGCGAAGATCACTCGCCAGCCCGCCGAATCGGCAAGTGCGCCAGAGATTGTCGGCCCGAGTGTGACACCGATGCCCGCCGTGGTGCCGAAGAGCGCGAAGGCGCGATGGCGGGCAGGCCCGTCGAACGAGGAGGACAGGATGGCCGCTCCGCACGAAAAGATCGCCGCACCACCGAGTCCGGCGATGCCACGGGCGATATCGAGCGTGCCGATTCCAGGTGCGAGCGCGCTCGCTGCGCTGCCGACCGCGAAGGTCGCCGCGCCCAGGGCGAAGAGCCTGCCACGCCCGAAGCGGTCGGCGAGTGATCCCCAGACCAGCGTGAAGCAGGCGAAGGCCAGGTTGAACGCGTTCACCACCCATTGCAGGCCGGCGGTGCCGCCGCCGATATCCGCCGAGATGGCCGGCAGTGCCACCGCGGTGCCCGAGATCGACATCGGTACGACGAACACCGCCAGCAGGACGGTCCCCAGGACCAGCGATTTCGACGGTGGTGTTTTCGCCCCGGTGTCGGTGTTCGTGGATAGATCAGTGCTCATGTGCGTCCTCCCGCGTAACGAGCGCCAGACGTGCGACCAGAAGGTTCGGCTGTGATCGAACCTAGGGTCGCATGCCCGGAGGTTCGAGACAAGTCGAACCTTTGGCGGCGCACTATTTCGTTCATCACATTTCCAGGGAACGCCCCGCCCGCATCCGGGTGCGACGATGCGTACGACGTCGTCGAAGGGGGCCGTGTTGGAAGTACGGGACAGTCGTAACTGGTTACTGATCGAGACGCTTTCCGAGGTGCCGACCGTGATTGCCGAGGGCGATCGCCAGCGGCAATTGCGCCCGCTCGGAAACGTGCTGCGCGGCAAGATCTTCGAATCGGTCAGCGAGGTTGTCGCCCAGGTGCGCAGCTCTCGTGAACCGCTCGTCCGGGACCTGTCCAGCACCGAGGCCGACGCCTGTCCGCTTATCGCGCATCCGCTCATCGCGCCCTGTGGTGAGGTGTTCGGTGTGCACGTCCACCTGGGCGAACCCGATATCGCGGCGCCGCACCCGCCGCGCGCCGCGGCCTGGACATGGCGGACGAATTCCATTGGCGCGCCGATGCGCACGCCTTTCACCAGCGACTTCCGGGACCTCTACGGCATTCTCGACGATCGGCCCGAGCATGCCGAATTCGGTCTGGCAGACCTGTATCGACGCATCCCGCGCATGTCCGACGTCGCCGTCGTCATGAACGGTGTCGATTCCGCCGTGGCCGGGGACGTCCGGTCGGGGCACCTGATCGCGCGTCATGACAGCGGCCGCCGGCGGCTGATCCGATACGTCCGCCGCAGCGTCTCGGGCCCGGACGGCGTGGTGCTGCGCGGAATCGATCACGATGTCACCGCGCCCGGTCAGGAACCGCTGCTGGAGATCGAAACCGCCGACGCCGATATCGCGCATCGGATCGCGCGCAGTTCCGGCTCCTATACCGCCCTGGTCGAAGTGCGTTCGGGCTGGGTGATCCGCTGGATCTCCGAACCCATCCCCGGCCTCACCCTCGAAGCCAGAGGTGGTGCGGCGCCACTGCTTCCGAATGCCCCGACGCCGTCCGGCGAGGCGACCACCGTCATGGTGGGAAGTCCGCTGCGCAGATACTGCGTGCAGGCGCTCGAATGGATCCGTTTCGGCTCCTCGCAGGCGGCCCTGATGACCTTCACCGCGCTCGGCGATTGATTCGCCGCGGCTCAACCGGTCATGAGCGCCGGAATCGGCAGTGTCCCAGCCCATTCGCGTGCCATATCCTTCGGCCGCACCTCGGTCGAGGCGTCGTGGCGGGCATGCTCGCCGACCTGGATCGCGCCACGGGCGACGAGCTTGTCGGCGGCGATCTCCCCGCCCCGGTTGTAGGTGTCACCGTAGATGGTGTCGCCCAGCCCGAAAACGGCGAACCGCAGTCCGGCCAGATCCGGTTGTGCGGCATCCAGCAGAGCGAAGAAAGGCTCTGCGCCCGTGGGCAATTCACCATCACCGTAGGTGGAGCAGACCACAATGTGAAAGTCGTCCGCGTCGAGGTCGCCGGGATCGAAGTCGAACATATCGAAAACCGATACGTCATAGGCGGACAGTTCGTCGGCGAGCGCCTCCGCCACCATTTCGGCGGTACCCAATTCAGATCCGAACAGAACGACGACGCGCACGCCCAACTCCCTTCGATGTATGTAAGCCTATCCTAACTTACGGTCATCGATTCTGGGTCTGCCCCATCGCGGGGACTGCGAACTCAGATCGAGGGGGTGATGAGTTCGTCGGCGACCCACCGCGCGACCTCGGCGGGGTAGGGCGTCGACAGTCCGAGGACGATGTGCCGGAAGCCCGCGTCGATCGCTGTGGCGATCGCCGCCCTGGTCGTGCCGGGCTCGTCGTAGGAGACCGGCAGGTGGATGGACCGGGTGATCGACGCGGGATCGCGGCCGATTTCGGTGCAGTAGCGGTCGAGCAGCGCGCTGCGCTCGATGACATCGTCGATATCGCCGCCGGGGATATTCCAGACATCGGCGTGTTCGGCGACCACGCGGAGCACCGCGGTCGAGCGGCCGCCGATGACTATCGGCGGGTGCGGGCGCTGCACGGGTTTGGGGTTGCCGAAGGCGCCGGTGAGATGGATATGGGCGCCGTCGACATCGAAGGGTTCGGTCTCGGTCCACAACCGCCGGATGACCGTGCACGCTTCGGCCAGGCTTTCCACGGCATGTTTGGCGTCGTGATACGGCAGGCCGTGGGCGTCGTACTCGCGCCTGGCGAGTGGATGGCTGGGCCGGGAACCCGCACCGATGCCGAAGTCGAGCCGCCCGCCGGAGACGATGTCGACGGTGGTGGCGATCTTGGCCAGCAGTGCGGGCGGCCGGAAGCGATTGCTGGTCACCAGCAGTCCGATGCGCAGGCGCTCGGTCTGTGCGGCGAGCGCGGACAGCAGTGTCCAGCCTTCGAAGATCGGCCCGTCCGGGTCGCCGCCGATCGGCATGAGGTGATCGAAGAGCCACGCGTGCTCGATCTCCGGAATGGCGTCCGCCTCGCGCCAGACCCGCAGGATGTCCTGGTAGTCGACTTGCATCGGGGCGGTGATGATTCCGAAACTGGTGTGGGACATGGGAGTCGATCCTCGTCAGCGGCGGCGCAGGGCCGGATCGAGCAGGGCGGGTGGGGTGTCGGACTTCTCGTCGGCGGCGAGATCGACGCCGGGGGCGACGATGGCATCGATCGCGTCGAGCACGTCGGCGGACAGCGCGGTGTCCGCGGCGGCGAGCTGAGAATGCAGGTGGTCCATGGTGCGCGGGCCGATGATCGCGCTGGTCACGGCCGGGTGCGCGGTGACGAATCCGAGTGCGAGCTGAATCATGCTCAGCCCGGCCCCCTCGGCGACAACGGCCAGCTTTTCGACGGCCTCGAGCTTGGCTCGATTGGCCGGGACGGCGGTGTCGAAGCGCTGCGGCATGAATGCCGAACGGCTGGTGGTGATTTCGCGGCCTTCGCGGATCGCGCCCGACAGCCAGCCCGAGGCCAGCGGGCTCCACACCAGCACGCCGAGTCCGTATTCCTGCGTCACGGGCAGGACATGAGTTTCGATGCCGCGCTGCAGAATCGAATAGCCCGGCTGCTCGGTGACGTAGCGGCTCAGATGATGCTCGCGGGCGGCCCACTGCGCCTGCACAATGCGGTACGCGGGAAAGGTGGAGGAGCCGAAGTAGCGAATCTTGCCCGCGCGCTGCAGATCCGTCAGCGCCGAGAGAGTTTCCTCATCGCTGGTGGCCGGGTCCCATCGGTGGATCTGGTAGAGATCGACATGGTCGACGCCCAGGCGCCGCAGGCTGCTATCCAGCTCGGCGATCAGCCAGCGGCGTGAACTGCCCCGATGATTGCGTTCCTCGCTCATCGGAAGGTAGGCCTTGGTCGCCAGTACAAGATCGTCGCGGCGCCCGGCGATGGCCTTGCCGACCATCTCCTCGGACTCGCCCCGGCTGTACGCGTCGGCGGTATCGATGAAGTTGATCCCCGCCTCGAGAGCGCCGTCGACAATGGCCGTGGCCTCGTCCTGGGTGGTGCGCCCGATACTGCCGAAGTTCATCGCGCCGAGCGCGAGAGTGCTGACCTGCACACCGGTGCGGCCCAAGGTGCGGTACTGCATGACGTCCTCCTGTGGCAAACTGGTCAAACGGAACGATGTTCCGATAACCAACATACGGAACGTTGTTCCGTTTGCCAAGGGAAATGACGGAGGTGGCGGCACAGTGGCCGAAATCGACAGCGGATCAGGGTCGGCAGTACCGCGGAAGCGGGCCGACGCCCGGCGCAATGCGGAGACGCTGCTGGATGCGGCGGCCGCGGCGTTTGTCGCCTCCGGCGTCGATGTGCCCGTCCGTGATATCGCCGCCCGGGCCGGCGTCGGCGTCGGCACGATCTACCGCCACTTTCCGACACGCGCCGATCTGATCGTCGCCGTCTACCGGCACCAGGTCGAGGCCTGCGCCGAGGCCGGTCCGGTTCTATTGGCGGACAATGCTTCTCCGCATGCTGCGCTGGCGGCGTGGATCAACCTGTTCGTCGACTTCCTGGTGACCAAGCACGGCCTCGCCGGTGCTCTGCAGTCCGGCGATGCCGCCTTCGCGACCCTGCACGCGTACTTCCTCGACCGCCTCGTCCCGGTCTGCGCCCAATTGCTCGGCGCCGCAGGTGAAGCGGGGGAGATCCGGCGCGATATCGAAGCCGTCGAACTCATGCGCGGTGTCGGAAACCTCTGCATCGGCGCGGAGAACAGCGCCCATTACAACGCCCGTCGCATGGTCGGACTTCTCATCGCGGGACTGCGCGCTCAGTGAGCCGAGCGGGAAATGTGCGGCAACGCAAAAGCTCCGCACCGAAAACGGTGCGGAGCTTCTATCAAGTCGCGCTGAATCAGATGGCGCGGACGTCCTGGGCCTGCGGGCCCTTCTGGCCCTGCTCTACCGAGAACTCGACACGCTGACCCTCGTCGAGGGATTTGAAACCCGAGCCGCTGACGGCCGAGTAATGCACGAAGACGTCGGGGCCGCCTCCGTCTTGGGCGATGAAGCCGAAGCCTTTTTCACCGTTGAACCACTTCACACTGCCTTGAGCCATGCTGTTTACAACTTCTTCTCTGTAGTGAGCCGAGCAAATTTCTTGGTAATGCGCCCGTTCTCAACAGGCAACTATGCCACGTTTGCCGCCGCCGCGCTGAGACTGTGGGCCAACCGACAGTGCCGCCCGGTCTGCCCGCAGCCTGGATTCGCGATCTGAACCACGGAATATACTGGGCCCGTGTACATTCCGTGTTCGGTCTTCCGGCGCAGCCCTTTGGAACGCGCCGACGAACGCCTGGCCTGGGATCGTGCCGACCAATGGTTTTTCGCAGCCGGGGCCTGTCACATCTTGGCGTTCGCGTTTCTCGAGGAGCATCCGCACGGCTTCGCGGCGATGGGACTGTGGCCTCGCGGCATAGTCGACCCGGGCCATGTGTACATCTCCGACGGCACCTGGGCTTTCGATCATTGCGGGTGGACGCTCGAAAGTGAGCTGATAGCGGTCTCGCGGGCAGCCGAACCTGCGATGGACTATCAATCGCAGCCGCTCGGCATGGATATCGATGAGCTGTGCGCCCGGCACTGGTACCCCACGCGCGCAGAATTCGCGTTCGACCCCTGGTCGCGGGCGCACTCCTACATCAAGCAGTTCGCGTATCCGTGGCGATCCGAGCCCGGGACAACGCCGTAGAAGATATCTACCCGGGCCAACTACGATCGGATGCGATGCATGTCGACTTGATGTTGGATTCGCTGGATGGACTGTCCGTCGGAGACGCGGTGGGTGCCGAGTTCCCCGTGGTGGGGCGCTCTGTCGCAGATCTTCGCAGTGGTGATCTGCCGCCCGGGCGGTGGGAGTGGACCGATGACACCGAAATGGCGTGCACGGTGGTAGGTGAACTTCGCGAACACGGTGCGATAGACCAGGATCGGCTGGCCGCGGCCTTCGCCGCACGGTTCGACAAGCGCCGGGACTACGGCTTCATGACAGTGGACACACTGGGCCGGATCCAGCGCGGTGTGCACTGGCGGAAGGTGTCCGCGGCCGTGTTCGACGGCCAGGGTTCGTGTGGCAATGGTGCGGCGATGCGGGTCGCGCCATTGGGCGCCTTCTATGCCGGCGATCCGGAAAAGGTTGTTGCCGAGGCGATCCGGTCGGCGCAGGTAACGCACCTGCATCGCGAAGGGGTGATCGGCGCGGTCGCGGTGGCGCTGGCGGCCGCCGGAGCCGCACAGGCCCGCCTCACCGGAATGCGGCCCGCACCACAGGAATTCATCACCACTGTGCTGGATCGACTCGACACCGGTGACACGACGCAGCTGATCAGGCGCGCCCGGGCGCTGCTCGGCGCCTCCGCCGAACAGGCCGCCGCCGAACTCGGTATCGGAGTCCGGGTCACCGCGCAGGACACGGTGCCGTTCGCGATCTGGGTCGCGGCAACGCATTTCGACGACTACCGCGCCGCGATCGCCACCTGTGTCGCGGCCGGCGGCGATACCGACACCACGAGTGCCATCGTCGGCGGAATCGTCGCCGCACACACCGCCGGTGTGCCGCACACCTGGCTTACCGCACGCGAGCCATTGCCCAGCTGGCTCAACCAGGTTCGCCCGCAACCGCGCAAGGCCGGAACGCCCGGCCGCCTCCGTCGCTGGTTGTCCGGCGGGGCATAGCGCCGCTGCTTTTGCTGCCGACGGCTCGACGGTCGATCGATCAGGAATCGAGAAGCCGAGGGCAGGGCCGCAGCCATAACGTTGGCGGCGACAAAGTTCGGAACTGTGCGAAGGAGTTTTCTGATGGCAAGGACACTGGACGCGATCCTGTACCCGGTGAGCGATATCGCGGCGGCGAAAGCGCAGTTCACGGCATTGCTCGGAGTCGAGCCCGCCATGGACCAGCCCTATTACGTGCACTTCGAGACGTCGGAGGGGCTGGCTGTGGGGTTGGTTCCGAACGGGCAGCAGCGGGGGATGACCGGGGCCACACCGTTCTGGACCGTCGATGACATCAACGGTGAGGTCAAGGCACTGGTCACGGCCGGCGGGACTGTCGCGGAGGACGTTCATGACGTCGGCGGCGGCAAGCTGGTCGCGATCGTCAATGATGCCCAGGGCAATGTGATCGGCCTCGCCGGAGCCTGATCGGCCGCGGTCGCGCGGTTCGCAACCCCGTTGCGAACCGCACCACTGTCACGGTCGGCAGGTGCCCGTCTGCTGCGGCGAGCCCGCAGTCCTGACGAGGTCAACGATGAACGGCTGCACTGTCATCGCTGGACTCGGCATCGCCTGTCATATCCGCTGGAATTATTGGATCGGGTCCTCGGCGGCGAAGGTTGTGTCGTCCCAGTCGGCGTAGTTCAGCCAGGCCTGGATGTAGTCGGGGGAGAATATCGGGCCGGGTAGACCCGCGGAATAGCAGGTGACCAGCTGGTGGACCATTTCCGTATCGGTCAGCCCGACAGGATGCCGCACCAACCGCGTGGCGATGTCGTCGGCAGGGTAGGCGCGTTTGAGCGTGGTCAGTTCGCGCAGCGCCTTGTCGAGCATCGCGTTGACGGTGTCGGTGTCGACCCCTTCGAACAGTGCGGTGCTGGCCTGGGCGACCTGCTGGCCGATGTGCGGGCGGGCAGCCGATCAGCTCGTTGAGCACCACGAAGACCAGCGGCAGTATGTACCGGCCGATCAGGTCGGCAGACCCTGTCTCGCAGAAGGAATTGACGAGCGGGAGCGCGGCCCGCTCCACCGTGCTGCGGAGGGTATAGAGATTGACCCCGGCCAAAGCGTCGCTCGTCGCGGTGCGGTAGCGGGTGTGCTCAGCGCCGTTGCTGCGCAACGCGTTCGGCCGCCACTCGATCATCGGCATGATCGGCAGATCAGCAGGTACGGTCGCTTGCCAGCGGCGTGGATCGGCGGAAAGCGGTGCGTGTCACCGAGGATCCGGACCGCGGTGTGATAGCCGATGACCAGGGTGGCCGGCACCCCCGCCCATATTTCGACCGGCACCAATGATCTGTAGCCCTCGCGCATCGCCCGGTAGAACCGGTGTGGGTCGGCCGCGAACTCTTGGGTGTAGATAGGAATTCGGGGCCCGACGGCTTCTATCGGCACCGGTGGGGCCGAGATTGCGTTTGCGCGGGTGGACGCACGGTGTCGGTCTCCTTAGACGACGGGAAGTGGTGGAGCGGAAGCGAATGTGACCGGCAACGCCGTCAGCGCACGATGGAACGGATCCGGGCGCCACCGCAGCTGCGTCGCCGGAACCGACAGTGCGATGTCCGGAAGCGCGTCGAGCAATTGCTCGAGCGCGACCTCCACGATGACCGTGGCCGGTGCCTGGCCGGGGCACACGTGGGGCCCTCCACCCCAGGCCAGATGCGAACGGTTACCTTTGCGGTCACCGGCCACCGCGGGGTCGGTGTTGCACGCCGCCAAACTGACGATCACCGGTCGATGTTCCGGCAGCCAGACCTCGCCGACGATCTGCGGCTGCCGCGGATAGCTGATGCACGCGTTCGCTACCGGTGGATCGGTGAACAGCACTTCATCGATCGCATCCCGGACCAGCAATCCGCCGCCCAGCAGGTCGCCGCCGAATCCGTCATCGGTCAGCATCGACAGCAGGGTGTTCGCGATCAAGTTCCAGGTGGGTTCCGCGCCCCTCAGGTACAGCATGACCAGCTGGTGCGCCATCTCCTCTTCCGACAGTTCGGTGGCACGCCGCAGCAGTTGTGACGCCACATCCGCGGCCGGAGTTATCCGCTTGCCCGCCAGCACTTTCCGCATCGCGGCGACGAGCATCTCCTCGGCCCGGTCGGATGCGGGGGTGTCGACCGCGCCGCGCCGCAACATCATTGCCGCGTATGTTTCGTCCCCTGCTTCTGGCGAGAGGCCCAGGACAGCGTCGAATGCTTCGATCGTGAGTGGCAGGGCGTAATCGCTGAGCAGATCGGCGGCCCCCGCCTTGCAGAATTCGTTGATCAGCGAGACCGCGGTCCGTTCGACGGTGTGACGCAACGCGTGTAGGTCGATGTGGTCGAGACTCGCTGTGATGGCGTTCCGGTACCGCGAGTGTTCCTCGCCCGCGGACCGTATCGCGTTGGGTCGCCACTGCATCATCGGCAATGCCGGACAACCGGCCGGGATGGTGGACTGCCACAGCCTCGGATCCGCGGGGAAGTGCGCCGGGTTACCGAAGATGTGGCGCGCCGCGTGGTACCCGGTCACCAGGGTCGCGGGCACGCCGGAGGCCACCTCGACAGGCGCCAATTCACCATGAATACCGCGCATTTCCGCATATGCGCTGTGCGGATCATCGGTGAACTCCGGCGAATACAGCCTCACCGGCAAACGTCCTCGGCATCGGTCGAGAAGAGCGGGCCGGTAACCGGCGCCGGGCATAGTGGCATGGTCAAAGCAGGACTCCTGTCAGCAAATGCGAAAGAAGAGCATTCCAAATAGGCGAGAGGTTCGCGTGCTCGAATGCGACCGCAGGCTATGACCGATTACAGATCGGCGACCCGCTGATCGGAGCGCAGGCTGGTTTCGGTCATCGTATGTATCTGCCGAGGTGATGCGAGGGATAGGGAACCTTGCGAACTAGGGTCCATGGAGCTTGGGTCATGTTCCACTCCGTTGTTCGCTCGGTTTGCGTTCGGCGTGACTCTCGCTAACCCGCACCCGCAGTTACATCAAAAGAGTGCGGCCACAGCAAGTCTCGGGTTAGCCACATAATCATACCCACTCACAGCAATACCTGCTGCCTGAACGAGAGGGCCAGCAACGTCTCCGCAGACCGTCGGGTATGCGATCTCGCCCAGCGGCGATGGGTCGGCGAGATCGTACTGTGGTTGCCAGACAGGGGAATTCGCTGATATCGCGGCCGGTGACCGTGGTTGCGAGGGAGATTTGTTCAGCGGGGAATGCGGACCGGCAGTGATTGCGGGCCGCGCATCGATACCGATTCGCGGTATGGGGGAGTCGGATTGAGGAGGGTGAAATCCGGTGTGCGGCGCATGAGTTCGGTGAAGAGGATCTCGGCCTGCAGCCTGGCCAGGGGAGCGCCGATGCAGAAGTGGGGGCCGTGGCTGAAGGCGAGGTGACGCGAAGTGTGCCGGCCGGGTGCGAATCGTGTGATGTCGAGTGAGTCGGGATCGGTGAATGCGGCCGGATCGCGGTGGGCCGAACCGGCCAGCAGGATGAATCCTGTTCCCCGGGGCAGGGTTCGGCCATCGAGTTCGATGTCCTGCATGGCGACGCGGGTCGGGAACGGGACGGGGGTGTCGAAGCGAAGGAATTCTTCCACGGCGAACCGGCTCGAATCCGGGTCGGCGCGCAGGATTTCGCGCTGCTGCGGGTTACGCGCCACCGCGAGGACTCCGGTGGCGATCAGGTTCATCGTGGTTTCGTGACCGGCGATGAGCAGGAGCACGGCGATATCGACGAGTTCCTTTATCTCCAAGGGTGTTTCCGTCGCGAGAGTGGAGAGCAGATCTGTACCGGGGTCGGCACGCCGGCGCGCGATGAGGTCGGTGAAGTACTCGGCGAAGGCCAGTACGGCGGTGGCCCGGGCCTGTTTGTCGTTGTCGGACAACAGCGCATCCGGATCCAAGCCGCGGCTGATCGCCGATGCCCAGATCCCGAATGTCGCGTGGTCGGACCGGGGGATCCCGAGAATGGTGCAGATCGTGGTCAGCGGCAGCAGGTAGGCGATGTCTGCGACGAAGTCGATCTCGCCCGCTGCCACCGCTTGGTCGAGCAGTGTGATCGCGGTATCCGTGATCTGATCGCGCAACAGGGCGATCGCGCGGGAAGTGAAGGCCGGAGCCACCATTGCGCGCAGTCGGGTGTGATCGGGCGGGTCCATCAGCAGAAACGAACCGGGAAGGTTCCGGGGATCGACACCGGGGCGGAACGGATTGATCCCGGAGAAGTAGCCGTGCCCGAAGGCCGGGTCGGCGAAGATCGCGCTGCAATCGGCATAGTGCGGCACGAGATAAATCCCCGGCCGGTACTCGTGCAGTCTGCCCGCGTCCCGCAATATGCGGTACGACGGCGACGGATCGGCCCGGAACTCGGGGGCGAACGGGTCGGAGACGACGGTCATCGGGCACTCCGTTCCTGGGAGCTCGCACGCAGTACCCGCAGAACGATCGCGGGAGCGAGCAGTGAACTCGGCGGGGCGGTCAGGTTCGAGGCGCGCATGAAGGCGCGGGCCACCTCGGCGTCGTGGTGGGCGGCCATCGGGATTCTCGAGGTGTAGGGGCTCAGGATCCTGCTGCGCAGCGAGCGCGGTCCTGCGACGCCCGGGAACCGCAGGTCCGCCTGCGTGGACATCTGCCACGCGATATCGATGGGCACGGCGGCACGCTGATAGAACTGCGCCGGAACGGGATCGGGCAGGCAGGACCGCAGTGCGAGCGCCTGCTGCGCGGCCACCGTCATACCTTGCGCGTACAGCGGATTGAAACTGCTCATGGCATCGCCCAGGACGAGAAACCCGCGGGGCGCCGCGGAAGTCCGGTCGTAGCGGCGGCGCAGCGAGCCGCGAAAGCGGTGCGGCACAGGGTCGTCCAGCGGTTCGGCCGACCGCACGATCTCGTGCAGATCGGGCACCGGCAGCGTCGCGGCGAACTGCTCGAACTCCATCGGATCGGTCGGCGGGTGGTCACCGAGCATTCCGCTCAGCGTTACATGCCAGCGGTCGCCCTCCAGCGTGATCGCGGACCCGCCGTGGAACCCCGGCGTGGTCGAAACCACCGCGGCCAGATCACCATTCAGGTGATCGGGCTTGCGGCGGAACATGCGCGACGTGTAGCCGAGATCGACGTCGACGCGTTCCTCTGCGGGGCGCTGATAACCGAGGGCGGCGAGCCAATCCGCGGCCCGCGATCCGCGCCCGGTGGCGTCCACCACCAGATCGGCCGGAACTTCCGTACCGTCGGACAGGCGGACGCCGGTGATCGTGCGGCCGCCGAGCAGTCCCGCCGCCGTCCGCCGCTGCCACAGCTGCACACCGGGCATGGCCAGTACCCGGGTGAGGATCGCGTCCTCGAGCATCGGACGGCCGGCGAGTAGAGCGGTCAGCCCGGTATCGGTCGGGTGTACCCGCAATCCCGCTATGTACCAGCGAGATCCGCGCAGTACGTCGGTGGTCGGCGCACCCGCGGCGGCGAGCTCCGCGGTGAGCCCGGGGAACAGCTCCTCCATGATCTGCCGGCCGCGATCCATCAGGCCGTGCACGTGCCGGGCCTGTGGTACGCCCCGGCGCGGCATCGCACCCTCGAGCCTGTCCCGTTCGATGATGAGCACGCGGTCGAAGGCCTCCGCGAGCACCCGGGCGGAGAACAGCCCGGCGATGCCCGTACCGAGCACTACAGCCTGACGCATGGATCGCACCTTTCCGATAGTCGGCGGTCGTCAGTCCCTTGCCGCTGTGCGGCTTTCACCTCGGTCGCCGCGGTCATGGGCGACCTTCGCGGAACCGGACCTGGAGTTCCGTAATCCCGCGAATGAGCACATTGGGCCGGTAGGGCGGATTGTTGTCGAGCAGTTCCATCGAGCCGACCCGCGCGGGAATGGCTTCGAGCAGCACTTCCATTTCGAGAGTCGCCAGCGGTGCGCCCAGGCAGTAGTGGTGGCCGAGGCTGAAGGCCAGATGCTTGGTCACCGGTGCGTGCCCGCCGAACCGGGTGATATCGAACGTGTCCGGATCGGCGAACGCCTGGGGATCGCGGTTCGCGCACGCCAGCAGGGCGACCACGCCGTCGCCGGGTTCGAAGACCTGGCCGCCGGATCGCCATGATCCGGCGCGGGGTGAACGCCTTCGAGACCAGGCCGCGCAGCCGGGTGTGGTCCGGCGGCTCCATCCACATGAACACCGGCGGGAAGACTTCCTCCTGGCCGGAGTGCAGGTGCTGGACTTCCTCGTCGTGGCCCCACTCGGAACTGGTGAGCACCGTGGCGATCTCGTCGTGGCGGGTGAGCAGGCTCAGCCCCAGCGGCGACCGGTGCACCGGACCCAGGTCCTGCAGTTGCCGATAGAAGGGGAACGGATTGTGCCGATTCGCCGGGTTGAATGTCTGCAGCATTAATTGCAATTCAACCGGCAGTTCACCCGGTGCTGGAGTGTGCTGCGTCGGCCTGCTGGCCAGGCTCATGACTGAGTTCCTTCACAGGAGGGAGCTGATCGCTATGTGAGCTGTCTAGTCCGAGCAAGCATGCGGGTATTTTCCGGATTCGCCCGGTGGTGATTCGTTTTTTGATTCGGTCGATGGATAAACCGGCAGCGTCTCGAATTCTCTTGATCCGAACCAGGATTCACCTGCGGCGCGGGCAGGTGGCCGCTGCAGATGAGAAGCCCCAGGCGCCGCCGGATCGGCGATTGCGGAAATCGCCTGAGCGATAGGAGATTCCGAGGGCGGCGCTTCCCGGCACAACAGAGTTGAAGACTGGGGCCATGATGGCTGGGTCGCAATGGGAATGACGACAGCAAGCGGAAAGCCGAGGCGGCCGCATCCCACAGGGTGTAGACGGAGTTGGCCGTGTGCTCATCTGCGCGCCACCTGGTGATGGCAGCGTGGTCGGGTGCGAATAGCGACAGACTCCGGGCCCGCCCGCTCGCGGTCGATTCGTTCGTTTCACCGGTTGTGCGAACGCGTCGTCGAGTGGCTGCCGTTCGGGCTCGATCGTGCCGTGGCCCCGACATTCGTGGGGTATCTGCTGGTCAGCGGGTGTACCTTCACCGCCGACCTGCTCATACTCACCGCCCTGCACGGCGGGCTGGGTGTGCCGCTGCCGATCGCGGTCACCGCCGCCTATGTTGCGGCATTCGCCCTGAGCTACCTGCTCAATCGGACCCTGAACTTCGCCTCGCACGCTGCCGTGGGTCCGCAGATAGCCATCTACATCGGGGTGGTCACGGTGAACTATCTGGTCTTCATACTCGGCGTGACCAGCGGTCTGGCCGGACTCGGCCTCGAATACCACCTGGCGCGGATCCTCGGCGGGCTCGGTGAGGCGCTCTTCATGTACACCTCGATGCGCTGGCTCGTTTTCCGGCGCTGACTAGGGCACCAGACCGAGACGCGTAGCCAGCCAAGACAATTCGCGGTGCAGCGCCGCGGACCATAGGTGCCAGTCGTGGCCGCCGGGGAGTTCGGTGTAGTGCGTGTCCATTCCGGCGGAACGGGTGGCCTGCAGCAGAGTGCGCGCGCCGCTGAGGCCGTCGCGGTCGCGGTCCCCGGCAACGAAAGCGCCCGCGCTGCCGGGGTATCGGGAGGTCTGGAGCAGGCGGGTGGGATTGACCTGCTGGTAGTCGTGTTCATTCCCCGCGAACGCCGCGACGATGGTCTCGTACCTACTGCCGAGCCGCGGTTCGGGGTCGGCGGAGAATGCCAGGAAGGTGGGATACACGGTGGGATAGTTGGTGGCCAGCTGCACCGCACAGGTACCGCCGTAGGACAGTCCGCCGATGGCCCAGGCGCTGGCGTGGTCGTCGACGGTGAGGTGGGCCCTGATCCACGCCGGGACGTCCGCGGCGAGGTAGGTGGCGGCGTTGGCGAGCCGGGAGTCCAGGCACAGCGGGTTCGCGAACGCACGCTGCGCCGGCCGACTCGATCGCGTATCCGGCGTCGCCGCAATGGTTTTCGTGGTCGTCCGCGCGCGGCGTGGCTGGGGAGGGTCCGATTTTCGGTGTGTCGACCGAGTGGACCGTGCACACCTGCGTGGTTGTGCGGGAATCGACACAAACGCACCGCATGGTTCGTTCCGGCCGTGACAAACTGCTCCGCACCCCTGCGTATCGAAATATGATCTGGGTGGGCTGATCCAATTTGGGTCCCTGCGTCAGCAGTGGCTTTGGCGGCCAGCAATATTCGCCTCGGCGGTGCCGGTGATGTTGCGGATCATGCCGCCGAATACCACTGTGTGAAACGGTGCGATCGCTTTCCAGTAGGCGTGTCCGGTCAGGCCGTGGGGTTCGAAGATCGCGCGTTGGCGATACAGTGTGCCGCCATCGGGCTGGGGTATGGCTGATAGTTCCAACCAGGCATCGCCGGGTACTCGCATTTCGGCGCGCAGCCGCAGTAGCCGTGGGCGGTCGAGGTATTCCACGCGCCACCAGTCCAGGGCTTCGCCGGTGTGGAGCCGGTGTGGGTCGCGTCGGCCGCGGCGCAGTCCTGCGCCGCCGGCGAGTTTGTCGATCCAGCCGCGGATCGACCAGGCCAGGGGGAAGGAGTACCAGCCGTGTTCGCCGCCGATGGATTCGATGACCTTCCACACGGTGTCGGGGTCGGCGGTGGTGTGGCGTTCGCGCAGGTCCTGATAGAGGGAGCCGCCGGACCATTCCGGGTCGCTGGGTAGCGGGTCCGAGGGTGCCCCGGGGGTGTCGGCGTCGGACCAGCGGGTCGAGACGTCGGAACTTCGGATTCGGGTCAGCGCGAGCTGTACTGCGTGTTCGAAGCCGATCAGGCCGTCGGGTGGGTCGGGAATGTGCTCGGCGATGTCGTGTTCGTGGCAGATCACTTCGTGGATCAGTGATTCCACCAGCGGTACAGCGATGGCGCGCGGGACCGGGGTCACCAGGTTGACCCACTGCGCTGATAACCATGGCGTGAGGATCGGTACCGGCACGACGGCGCGGCGGGGCAGTTCGGCGATCGCGGCGTATCTGCGCAACATGTCGAGGTAGGTCAGCACATCGGGGCCGCCGATATCGAAGGGCCGGTTCACTTCCGGCGGCAGTGTGGTGGCTCGGGTGAGGTAGTGGAGCACGTCGCGAATGGCGATCGGCTGGATGCGGTTGTGCACCCAGCGCGGGGTGATCATCGCGGGCAGTCGTTCGGATAGGTAGCGCAGCATTTCGAAACTGGCGGAACCGGATCCGATGATCACCGCCGCCCGGAACTCGACCGTGGGAACACCGGAGGTGAGCAGGATTTCGCCGACCTCCGCCCGTGAGGACAAGTGTGGTGAGAGCTTCTCGCTGTCGGGCTTGATACCACCGAGGTAGACGATTCGGGACAATCGCGCCGCCGCGGCAGCGTGCGCGACGATGGTGGCCGCATGCCGATCGAGGTCGACGAAGTCGCGCCGGGTCAGGGAGTGGACGAGGTAGTAGAGGACATCGCTGTCTGCCAGCGCGGTAGCGACCGCATCAGGGTCGGTGACATCACCGGTGATGATATCGACGCTGTCACGCCACGGCACCTCCGCGAGCTTGCCGGGGCTGCGGGCAAGTATCCGCACGGTGTGGCCCATGTCCACCAGTTCCGGCACGAGCCGGCCGCCGATGTATCCGGTTGCGCCGAACACGACACACCGCATATAGCCTCCATGACTTCGGCCGGCGAACTGTGGCGTCGCGATCGCTGAGCCGGCGAGTCCAACGGTCGCGGAACAACCTCCGAATCGATCGGTCACGCCCGACGGCCGGACGCACAGGATCCACCGTACAGCTACCAACCGGCTAATGCGACGGTGCTGGTCCTACGTGCCGGGACATGAGATGCGGACTACGAGCGTTTGCAAACAATAGCCGCAATCAACAAGGTGAATCGAAACCGAAAGGAAATACCGACAGGTCGATATGGCCTGTCGGAAATGCCTCTGCTGCAGGCAATTCGCCCGAAGTTTCGGAGTCATACAGATCGCCCAATCGTGGTGTTTTCTCCTATGCGCCCGCGTACACTTCACCGCGAAAATCCGCTCTATATCAGGGAGAACGATTCATGGCCAAGCTCGATTGGACGACGACATTGACTACAGGCGCAGGTGGAATTCTCACCGTCGAAGCCGGTGTCATAGCGGGTGAGGTTACGTTGCAGACATTCTGGTCCGATTCCGATAACAAGGCATTGGTAACAGTGCGGGACAATCAGATACGCGAGTGGTACACCATATCGGGCAGCCCGGTCGATGCGAAGTCCGAAGAAGTCGGCAAGGCAGTTCACGAGGCTGCCGTCCATGCCGCGCGGCAGGGCGGCGCCGCCGTGGTCGCGCCTACTGGTTAGCGGGCGAAAACGATTGCTTCCTCAATGAAAAGGCCACAGTGTGAGCTCGCGCGGTTTCGTCCGTTGGCCCGACACGCAAGCTCCACCGTATGGTCCTCAGCTGACTACATTGCTGGGTTTGACAACACTCGGATCCGGGCGATCGAGCCGACCGCATTGCCCAATCGCGGACACTTCGTGGGCGCTCCTGGTCAGACGCAGTGTCCGATCTCGTTGTCGCGCACGGCCCGAGAGCGGTACAGGTGTCCTGCGGTCATGACCATAATCGGTGTGGCGAGGGAATGCAGGTGCTGGGTGGGGTTGCCGTGAACGGCGAGAATATCGGCGGACAGCCCGGTGGAGAGTGTGCCGGTGAGATGGCTGATTCCGAGTGCGTCGGCGGCGCGACGGGTGGCGAGTTCGATGATGCTCGCCGGGGTGAGGCCGAGATCGATGTAGGCGCTCAGTGCGTGCCCGAATCGGTCGTGCGGAGTGAGCGTGATTCCGGAGTCGGTTCCGGGTAGCAGATGCACGCCCGCGGCGAGCATGTCGCGCAGGTGCTCGCGCCGGTGTCGCCATGGCAGCCGGCCGGAGGCGGCGCGAGAATGATGATTGATAATGGGGCACACCGGGATTCGGCGTGCCGCGATTTCCCGGATCAGCCCCGGATCGACGTCGAACCCGCCGGGAGCCAGCCAAGTGCAGTACTCGATACTGTGGACGCCTGCCTCGACGGCCTGGCGAATTCCGGCGGTGCCGTGTGCCTGCGCGGCGACCGGCAGACCGTGCCGGTGTGCGATGGTGACAATCGCGGCCAGCATCGTGTCGCTGAACTGCGGCTCATAGGGTGAGCGGCGGCCGCCGCCGTTCAAGCCTCCTGTGACCACCGTCGTGATCCATGCGGCGCCGCGGCGCGCGTTTTCCGCGATGACCTGTTCGACGTCGGCGATGGTGGTCACAGCACCGCCCAGGCTGTCGGCGTGTCCGCCCGGCACTGTGAGAGGGATCGTGGCGGGCAGCACCCGAGGCCCGGGCTGCACCGGCAGTGTGTCGGCGTCGATGTATCGGGGCGCGCCCATATCTCGGACCGTGGTGACTCCCGAACTCGTCAATGCGGTTGCCGCAGTGCGAATCTTGTCGGACACGGCACCGCGGGCGAGGTCGTCGCGCGCGTCAGGCGGCTGCGAGGTGCAGTCGAATGCCAGATGGACGTGGGCGTCGATGAGCCCCGGTAGCAGTGTGGCGTTCGTGAGCGCCAATCGGTTGGCGGCTCGGCGGCTCCACCGCGGCGGGAGATCGCAGGTGGGGCCCACCCAGGCGATCGAGGTGCCGTCGACCACGACACTGCCGGGTGTGTGGGCGGTGCCGTGGCCGGTGAGCACCCGCGCGGCGTCGATGATTCGCAGGGTCACCGCTGCCGCCCCATACCGTGGTGAATCGGATCGTCGACTGTGAGGCGATTCCAGGCCGCCTGGTTGGTGCGCATCGGCGCGTCTCCTTGTGTGGGGTAGGAAAGAGCTTCGACGGGACTCCGGACGCAGCGACCTGCCGGTCGGCTGTGGCAATTGCAGCGCAGGCCCTCGATGAGTTTCGTGCTGCTGCCCGGTCCGGTTGGGTCATCCGGCTGATCACGCTGTGGCCCGAGGACATTCACCCAACGAGAGGTGTAGTCGAACTCCGGATTCGATTCGGGCTCTCCCCGGTCCACGGCCATGGCGGCAGCATGCAATTACGGCGGCAGCGCGGCTACCGGGCCGGCAACCCGCCGATCGATGTGGTCGGCGGCTACCGTGCCCTCGCAGGACCGTGTGCGGGCTCGGAACTCCTCGACCCCGATGGTGTGCAGGAGCATCGTGCCGTCTGCGGGTCGAGGTCGAACCGATCCCGTTGACCCGTAGTGATCCAGGGCCCGCATCATTGTCGAACCCCAGCGGCAGACAACATTTAGCAATATAATTCTGGGCTGTCGATCGCATTTGCGCAGCGCCAGATCGCTCTTCGCGTACCGGACTTGCTCGAGGGTGTCCTCTGGGCTCTCCCGCTATGCGCAGCTGTAGGTGCGCGAGGGGTCCAGGAACAAGGCGAAGAAGTCGTCGGAGGGACCGCAATGCGACTGGACCTCAGCATAGAACGGTGCATGACGAGTCATTTGAGAGCCTCCATTGCGTTCGACAGCGGTGTGGCGCGGGGACACCGGAGCTGAGAACATCGCAGACGACCTAGCGCACGATAACGTTGCGCGGCCCGCTGTGATGTGGGGTATGGCTACCGCATTCCCGTAAGCGGTCAATCTCCACCCTGTAGCCGCACACTCTCAGCAATCCGCACCGGCGATCGCTACGACCAACTACTGCCCACGACACACTGTCGAGAGAATCGAGCCGACTCCATGCACACCCTCACCAGCGCCGATCCCGAGCGTTCGGGGACCGCGGTTGCCTTCGATCCAGTCGCACACGCGCAGTCGATCGCGGGCCGCCGGTACCGGTTGGGTACGGACTATGAGGTCGGCAGCGAGAAGATCCGGGAATACGCGCGCGCGGTGCAGGACTCGCATTCGGTACACCGCGACACGGTGGTAGCGGTCCAGTACGGGTACGCGGGCCTGCTGGCCCCGCCGACCTTCGGCTCATTGCTGGCGGATTCGGTTCAGGAGGCGCTCAGCGAGCTGCTCATCGGCTTCGACCTCACCGCCATGATGCAAACCGATCAGATATTCGATTTCCTGCGCCCGGTCGTGGCTGGCGACCGACTCACCAGCCACATCTCGCTGCGCTCGTTCCGGCAGGCCTTCGGTGGCACCCTGTTCGTGGTCGAGAACGCTGTCACGAATCAGCGCGGGGAGGTCGCACTCACGGCTCAGACGAGTTTGATCGCACGTTCGAACCCGACAGGGTCACACTCCGATGCCGCGCGATCGCTGGCGCGGATCATGCGCCGAAAAGGCAATCCCGTCGGACCCGTGACGCCGGTCGCGCTCACGGTGGAGACGGAATCCGCAGTGCCGCGATCTCTCCGGGCGAGGTCGGTGAGCTCAGTGTCGGTAGGTGAGCTGCTGCCGAGCTCGGTTCTCGAGCTCTCGCTGGGAGACCTGGTGCACTACGCAGGCGTCTCGGGAGACGCGAATCCTATTCACTGGCACAGCCCCACGGCAGAATTGTTCGGCCTCGACGGAACAGTCGCGCACGGCATGCTGACCATGGGGTTGGGCGCTGGCTACGTCACCTCTTGGCTCGATGATCCGGGTGCGCTGCGCCAGTACTGTGTGCGGATGACCAGCCCGGTCCACGTGAACGCGGACCGGCCGAGCGCGATCGAATATCAGGGCAAGGTCAAAAGTCTCGACCCCGACACCGGACTCACTACCATCGTGCTGACAGCAATGCACAACGGCCGCAAGATATTCGGTCGCGCGACGGCCACCGTGCAGCTGTCGGACCGCGCCAAGTAGGCCCGGTGCTCAGAGCGCCGCTCAGGGCAAAGTTCGTTGAGGTAGAAACAAGGCGAAGTGCCGCCGCCGCAGCCGCTTCGCCGAGCACTCGCCGAGACTGAAAGCGCTCTCACCGCGCCAGGATGACCCCGGTAGTCGCCACCCCAACTACGCCTGCCGGAACTACGCGAGCGACCGGCCCGGCAGCGACTTCTGGGGGATCGCACCTTGTTGGACCGCAGGGGCGGAACTTCGTAGGAGGGAGGTTGTCGGGTAAAAGAAGCACAGCGCCTATAGTGATGCCCCGGTCAATTGCACCCCGATTCCCGCCGAATCGGCTGGGGCACTTGCTTGTTCGGCGCATCCACATCCTGGTTCCGGGCAACGGTACGGATCAGTCATCCGGCCTGTCGCGGCCGGAAACGTGTTGCACGGTCCCGGCCGGTTCAGCGAACCGCGCAGCCGGAGGCCACCGGCGCCTTGGCGAAGCGGTCGGCCAGAAATTTCATCGCACCCACGGACCCCATCAAAGCGGCGGGGTTGTGGCCCGATATGGCCGAGTGCGTCGCCGTAACTGCCGCGCCCAGTGCGCAATAGCGGTTCACCAGTGCGGTGAATCCTTCGACGGGGATCATGTCGTCGGCGGAGCTGTGATAAAGGTACAGCGGCATGTCGGGTGCGATGCCGCCGAGTTCCTGGCGTTGTGTGGCGACCTCGAATTGCCGATGCCACAGCAGGTTCGGCTTGTCGGAGTATTTATCCATCCGCCGGTTCAGGTGATGCAGCACCAAATCCGAGCCGCAGGCCGCGGACTCCTGTGCGACCAGTGTGCGACCGTGATCGTTCAAGTCATCGATCAGCCCGGATGCAGGATCATTGCGTGCGAACGCGACCAGCATGAGGACCGCAAGACCGGCCTGTGCCCGGCCGTCGACCCGGCGCGCGATGCTCGCCAGACCAGCCGGCACACCCCCGGAAGCCACGCCCGAGAACATCAGCTCAGGGGCATAGGTAGCGCGCAGTTGCATAGCCCACAGGGTGGAAAACGCCCCGCCCGAATAACCCCATGCTCCGATCGGGCTGTTGCCGGAAATTCCCACCGGCGCAAACGATTTAGCGGCGCGTACACCGTCCAGCACACCCCGGCCCGAGGTCACCCCGTCGAAGAACCGGGACTGCGGGCCCTCATAGTCGGTGACCACGACGGCCCAGCCGTGCAACAGCATCGCGCTGATGAACGGGAGGTCGAGCGCCATATTGCTGATCGACAGATCCTGCCCGCCACCGAGCGCGAACGACGGCGCGCACAAGATGCCGAGACTGTCCTCAGCCACCTGATACGAAACCAGCGGGCGCCCGCCTGTCCCGAGCCAGGGTGTCATCGGCGTCAATACGGTGGCCATATCCGCGATCGCCGTCCCCGCCGAATCCGTGCTCCGGAACTGCAACTGCCACCCGGCAACCGGTAACGGCAGGCCCAGCATCGAGATTGGCCGCGAATTCAGCACTGCGCCGTTGGTGAACGATTCCATGCGCGCCGGCACCGCGTAGAAGGGATCGTCATCGGGCATCGGCACTCCCGCCCAGGTTATCGGCATCGCGGCAGCCGTCGCCAGGGCCGCGACAATTCCGGCCATCCCGACGCGCCGGAGCGCAACACCCCGCTGCACGAATCGTCGCAGCTTCGAGGCCGACGTCTTCGCCCCTGACGGCCGCGCGAACGCGCTCCGCATGAAGGGTTCGAGCATTGCCGAGTCATCGCACCGCATACACGCCTCCAGCATCGAATCCAACGACGCCCGAGGCCCTTTCCGGTCCCGCCACACAGCGCCGACTCACAGCTCCGACGCATCGGAGGTCCCAAAATCATTGCGACCGTACACCCAGTTCAGCGGCTTCCCGCGCACACGCGCCGCAACAACACCTCCGGCTCACCGAACCGGCAATCCACACTGTTTCTCGACCGGCACCGCCACAATTTCCCGCTCTCGTACACGGAGGTGCCAATTGGTGCGTTGCTGATACGCGAAGCCGGACCCGAGCACGATTCGTAGAAGGGGCTGCCGACGATCTGCACGCGGAGCGGCAGGCCGTCGTCGGTCAAGCCCCTCGGCAAGGACATGGCCGGGCTGCCGACGAGAGGTTCCGCGCTGACCGCATTGGGCGAGCACAGGCTGGCGCGGAGGCTGTGTAACCACGTCCTGCACTCGAGGGGCGAACCGCAGCGCGTGCGGAATTGCGGGCGTGGAAGGAGATCAGGAAGCCTGAATCCGATCACTCGCCGATCGTCATGTCCAGCCGCTGTCGGATGATCGCACCGTGCACGGCCGAGCGGGTACTGGTTCGTGTACGCACAGGTACGTCGCCGGCGTGGGTGACGTTCGGCAACCTTCGGGATACGGTTGCCACGCACGTCGCGGGCAAGACAGGGGACCCTCGTCGTGCCGGTGCACAGTTGGGTCTTGCGGAGGGCGCAGGGGTGGCGACAGGGAGCCATATCGACCCGAACGGGTACATCCATCCGGTCGTCGACAACGCCGATGCGCTGGAAGACCTCGAGCCGTCCAAAATTGGAGCAAAGTTGGAGCGGAGCCTGCGGTGACGCATCGTACCGGCCCCTGACCTTTTGGTATGCCGTTCATGAGATAAAATCGGGTTTTCTTGTGTGTCGTGACGGCCCACAATCGAGCAGTTATCCGCCAGCACATCACCGCACGAGGAGACACTTGTGATCACCGCGACCGACCTGGAGGTCCGGGCCGGAGTCCGCACCCTGCTGACAGTGCCCGGCTCGGCACTGCGGGTGCAGGCCGGTGACCGGATCGGACTGGTCGGCCGCAACGGCGCCGGGAAGACGACCACGCTGCGCATTCTGGCGGGCGAGGGCGAGCCGTACGCCGGCAAGATCATTCGTTCCGGCGAGGTCGGCTACCTGCCGCAGGACCCCCGTGAAGGTGATCTCGATGTGCTCGGGCGGGACCGGGTGCTCTCGGCCCGCGGCCTGGACAAGATCCTGCGCGATATGGAAAAGCAGCAGGTGCTCATGGCCGAGGTTGTCGATGAGGCCGAGCGGGACAAGGCGATCCGCAAATACGGTCAGCTCGAGGACAGGTTCTCCTCGCTCGGCGGTTATGTCGCCGAGAGCGAAGCGGCACGCATCTGCAGCAACCTCGGCCTGCCCGACCGGGTGATGCAGCAGCCGCTGCGGACGCTCTCGGGTGGTCAGCGCCGTCGTATCGAATTGGCGCGCATCCTGTTCGCCGCCTCGGACGGCAGCGGCGGCAAATCCAACACCACCCTGCTGCTGGACGAGCCCACCAACCACCTCGACGCCGATTCCATCACCTGGCTGCGCGGCTTCCTGCAGGGCCACGACGGCGGCCTCATCGTCATCTCCCACGATGTGGATCTGCTGGCCGATGTGGTCAACAAGGTCTGGTTCCTCGACGCAGTGCGCGCCGAGGCCGATATGTACAACATGAGCTGGAAGAAGTACCTCGACGCCCGCGCCACCGATGAGCAGCGCCGCCGCCGCGAGCGCGCGAACGCGGAGAAGAAGGCGTCCGCGCTCAAGCAGCAGGCCGCCAAGCTCGGCGCCAAGGCCACCAAAGCCGCTGCGGCACACCAGATGATCAAGCGCGCCGAGCGCATGCTGAACGAGGCCGATGAGGTGCGCGTGGCCGACAAGGTGGCGCGCATCAAGTTCCCGACTCCTGCCACCTGTGGCAAGACGCCGCTGATGGCCGAGAACCTGACCAAGATGTACGGCTCGCTGGAGATCTTCGCGGGCGTCGATCTGGCCATCGACAAGGGCAGCCGCGTGGTGGTGCTGGGCCTCAACGGCGCCGGTAAGACCACGCTGCTGCGCATGCTGGCCGGCGTCGAACAGCCCACCGCCGGTGAGCTGGTGCCCGGATACGGTTTGCAGGTCGGCTATTTCGCGCAGGAACACGACACCCTCGACGATCACGCGAGCGTCTGGGAGAACATCCGGCACGCGGCCCCCGATGCGGGAGAACAGGATCTGCGCGGCCTGCTGGGCGCGTTCATGTTCACCGGTCCGCAGCTGGATCAGCTCGCCGGCACGCTGTCCGGCGGTGAGAAGACCCGCCTCGCACTGGCCGGTCTGGTCTCCTCCGCCGCGAATGTCCTTCTGCTGGACGAGCCTACGAACAACCTGGATCCGATCTCCCGCGAGCAGGTCCTCGACGCGCTGCGCAGTTACGCCGGTGCGGTTGTGCTGGTCACGCACGATTCGGGCGCTGCCGAGGCGTTGAATCCGGAGCGCGTGATCATGCTTCCGGACGGCACCGAGGACCACTGGTCGCAGGATTATCTGGAGCTCATTCAGCTGGCGTGATACCGATCACACGATTTCGTTGATCACCGCCCTCCGAGTCTCTAACCTTGAATGAGGCGCCCACGGCGACTCGGAGGAAGTCATGAGTGACAGGCCCGCACAGGGTAAAGCCGTATTGGGAAAAGGCACACGCGTGACGGGAAAGTCGCGAGATCGCCTGCAATCCCAGCTCAAGAAGCAGTACGAGAGCGGTGCGAGTATCCGCTCACTGGCCCGGGAGACCGGGCGATCGTACGGCTTCATCCACAACGTGCTGGTGGAGTCGCATGTGCAACTCCGCAGCCGTGGTGGTGCCAACCGCCGCAAGGCAGCAAAGGTCAAAGCGAGTAGTAGCTGATAGCGACATCGGCAAGCGGTCGAGGGGCGAAAACCGTTCGACCGCTTGCGATATCGCGCGCTGATCCGGGGCGGCGTTCAGCCGTGCACGATACCGAAGCTCAGGTAGCCACGCTCAGGTGTTGACGGTGCCGTCGCCGAGGACCAGCAGATTCGCCAGACTCTCGAAGATCGGCAGCCCGGTCTTGATTTCGAGATAGGCGAACTGGCCCTGGGGGTTCACCTCCAGGAACCAGAACTCGCCGTCGAGGCCGACCCGCAGGTCGAGCACGCCGAAAGCCAGTCCCAGCGCGCCCATCAAGGTGGTCAGCGACTTGCTCACCGAGGCGGGCAGCCGATCCGCGGTGAAGTCCACCGACGTGTCCAGACGTGAATCGACCCGTCCCACACCGGATTGCGAGTCGATGCGCACCACCCACTCCATACCGTCCACCCACACGATTCGCAGATCGCATTCGGCGTGGATGTAGTCCTGGAAGATGGTGGGGGAGTTGCGGATCGTGTCCAGCCGCGCGAGATCGGCTGCGGTGACTATGCGTGTCTCGGTGAAGGCCCCGCGGCCGGTGCCGGCCCGCTTGTAGACCACCGGACCGGGCCGCGAATCGATGAACGAGCGCGCCTCGTCCACATCATTGGTGATGAGTGTTTCCGGCACCGCGAAACCGGCGCGATAGGCCGTCTCCAATTGCACGAGTTTACGATTCGCGGTGCGATCGGCGCCCGGATCATTGACCCACAGTGCGGGGATGGACCACAGCAGACCTTGGAGGAAGCCGTCGCATTCGGCCTGGCGATAGTCGTCGTCCTCGCCGCGGGCGCTGCCCGGAACCAGGCACGGCTGCGGCCGTCGCCACCAGACCGAGGAGGCGTCGTCGAGCCCCAGAATATGGGAGAGGCTGCGCGAGGTGCCGTCGCGGCTGACGCGGAAAGTGCCGTTCTCACGCGGGAAGTCGCGCATATCGAGCCGAATCGGACTGAGCCCGTGATGTTTCCGCAGTGTGGCGGCGAGTGCATCGCCGTGAAGGTCGTCGGCTTCGGTGACAATGAGTACCGAACCCGTTGTACGGGCGGCCATATCGGGGCCTATCAGTCGAGACTGTCGCAGGCCACGCCGTCGTCACTGCCGTTGAGCGACCGGGTCTGGCAGCAAGTCATGGTGGCGCCGCCGACACCCGGCCCGGCGGTGAGTTCCAGGCCGCGGGCCCAGGCCTCGGTGAGCTCGCGGAGCTCGTCGTCACCGCGGGTGGGGGAGTAGGCGAGCGGGAGGGTCGGGGGGCGTTCGGTGAGTTCGATGCGCCGGCGCTGGGTGAAATCGGCTGTGGCGCCATTGCGTACCCGCACCAGTACCGGGCGTCCCTCGCAAATTCCCTGTGCCGCCGCAACTTCCCAGTCGGTCAGATCGAGAACGTCGGTCCGCCGGAAGGTCCACATGCCGTCTGTGACGCGCAGGCTGATGTGTTTATCGGTGGATGCTACGAGATAGCCAGATAGCGGTGGCGCGGTGGCGTCGATAGGGGGAGACGCGAGGTGATGGAGGGCGCCGGTCATGCTTAACTCCGATCTGCTCGGGATTTGCTGCGGGGCCAAGCTCGATCTGAATCATATCCCGCAAGGCCGCTCGTTCGGTTCGCAACGAAAGATTTCCGCCACCCTGGCAAACCTTGCCGGGGCGACGGAAACCGCTCGGCCTGAGAGTTTTTCGCTACGCGCCGCGCGAACTAGAGCCCGAGCAGTTCGGGCGTTTCGGAGATCTCACGCAATCGCTGCGCCGGATCCGAAACGAGCTTGCGGGCTTTCAGATCCAGAATGCCGCCGACCGCATTCACCTCGGCGGACAGTGTCCCGTCCAGCTTCCGGATCTCCTGGTGCATCCGGTAGGTCTTGCCCCCGCCCCATACGAATTCGCAGCTCACCGTGACTATGTCACTGATGTGCAGCTCGCGCAGGTACTTGATGTTGTTCTCCAGCACCACCGGCCCGATGCCCGACCCCATCAGCTTGTCCTCCTGCACCCCGCACGACCGCAGCAGCTCCCACCGCGCATGCTCCGCGTACTGCAGATAGACGGCCTGGTTCAGGTGGCCGTTGACATCGAGCTCATAGCCGCGAACGGTGACGGAAACGGAAAAAACCATAAAACCTACAACCAGTGCATTTTCCGGACGATTCCGGAAATTCAGTGGTCTGCGGCACATTCCGGCGATTGCCGGGCTACCCGCGGCAATCACCGGTGCGGACGCATAGCCGCAGGTTGGCGCGTAATGCTCAGCGGCGGTTGGCGTTGCGCTCGGCCCACCAATCCGGGCGATCGATGAAGTGGTTGTCGAACTCCTCCTGGGAGTCGAGGAGGTCCTGGTAGATGGATTCGCCCTTCGCGATGCGATCGAGGATGCGGAAGTACTCGAAGCGTTCAACGCCGGACAACAGAGCGATCATGATCCGCGCCGAGCTGTCCGGGCCGGCGCCGAAGGCGTGCGGCATGAGCTTGGGGACGATCACCGAGCCACCGGCGCCGACGGTGACGAAGCGATCCCCGGCGAGCAGTTGGAGTTCGCCGTCCGCCACATAGAACAGCTCATCGGACTTGGTGTGGTAGTGCGGGGTGGCCCCGTCGGCACCCTGGGACATGGTGACCTCGATGGTGCTGGCCGCGCCGCCCGCAGCGTTGGACTCGATGAGGAGACGCACCTGGGCAGTGTCGGTTCCCAGCGTCTCGGCCTCGTGAGGTTGGCAGATGGCGGCCTCGCGGGTGGTGGCGTTCATGACGGTCTCCTAAGTAGTTCGATGAGTTATAGTTCGCTATCGAACTATATGGGAGCGAATAGGATGTTGTCCATGGGTGCGAAGAAGGTTGACGCGGTGGATCTCATCGAGACGCAGTGGCATCGGGAGCGGCCGGATCTGGATCTGGAGGCCATGGCCATCATCGGCCGCCTGGGCCGGCTCTCACTGGTGGCCGGGCGGCAGATCGAATCGGTGTTCGCCGCGCACGGATTGCAGCGCGGGGAGTTCGATGTAATTGCGGCACTACGGCGTTCGGGGGAGCCCTATGAGCTCAACCCCTCGGTGCTTGCGGATACGCTCATGCTCTCGCGAGCCGGCATGACCGGCCGGCTGGACCGGCTGGAACAGGCTGGACTGGTGCGGCGCATCGCCGATGCGGGCGACCGGCGCGCGGTGCGGGTGGCCCTGACCGACCGCGGCCTGCAACTGATCGATCTGGTCATCACCGAACACGTCGAGAACGAAACCCGCATCCTCTCAGTGCTTTCCGCGAAGGACCGCAAGGACCTTGACCGAATCACCCGGCTCCTGCTCGCGGACCTTGAGGGGGAATAGGAGGCCATGAAGGCGGGGATCGAACCCGCGACCTCCCACGTGTCGTGTGAATGCTCGACCGCTGAGCTACTTCATGGCCGAACTGACCGTAGCTGCTACTGGAATCCTGTGTCGCGTCAATTCTTCCGGCGCACTGAGGCTTCCACGAGATCGAGCACCGCGGAGAGATTGTCGTTGGCGTGGCCGGAGGCGATGCGGGCGATGAGGCCGTCGAGGATCAGGTCCAGGTAGCCGAGCAATACGGTGGTGGGGACGTCGTCACGCAGGGCGCCTTCGGCCTTGCGGCGTTCCAGGCGGGCCACGGTGGCGGCGGTGAGCTCCTCGGAGCGTTCCTCCCAGTTGGCGCGGAATTCGGGATCGTTGCGCAGACGGCGCGCGATCTCCAAACGTGTTCCGAGCCAATCGAAGTCCTCGGGGCGCGCGAGCATATCGCGCATGACCTGGACCAGACCCTGGGTGGCGGCCACTTCGGCCATGCGGGCCGCGTCCTCGTGCGCGAGCGCCAGGAACAGCGCGTCCTTGTCACGGAAGTGATGGAAGATGGCGCCCCGCGACAGACCCGTGGTTTCTTCCAGGCGACGCACGGTGGCGCCCTCGTAGCCGTATTCGGCGAAGCAGCTGCGTGCTCCGTCGAGAATCTGGCTGCGACGAGCGGCGAGGTGGTCGTCACTGACCTTGGGCATGGACTCCTCCGAAACGGGGTGTGCGGGACGTCCCCACCGATCATGGACCGGTGCGGACGTCCCGCACTAGCGACGAGCGAAGCGATCCGGCTGGACCGCGTTACCGGCGACGGCGCGAAACCGTTGCCTGCCACCATAACTCGGCCGGGAAACAGCCCTTCCCGGCCGAGCCTTCGAGCAGTTCTAGCCGCGAATCATATTGCGCAGCACGTACTGCAGGATGCCACCGTTGCGGTAGTAGTCGGCCTCACCGGGGGTGTCGATGCGGACGACCGCGTCGAATTCCACCTTCGTGCCGTCGGTCTTGGTGGCGGTCACCTTCATGGTCTTCGGAGTCACACCCTCGTTCAGCTTGGTGATTCCGGCGATGTCGAAGGTTTCGGTGCCGTCCAGCTTCAGCGACGCGGCGGACTCGCCGGCGGGGAACTGCAGCGGGACAACGCCCATACCGATGAGGTTGGAGCGGTGGATGCGCTCGAACGACTCGGTGATGACGGCCTTGACGCCCAGCAGGCTGGTGCCCTTGGCGGCCCAGTCACGAGACGAGCCGGACCCGTATTCTTTGCCGCCCAGCACGACCAGCGGAATGCCCGCGGCCTGGTAGTTCTGCGAGGCGTCGTAGATGAACGCCTGCGGAGCGCCTTCCTGGGTGAAGTCGCGGGTGTAACCACCCGAGACGTCGTCCAGGAGCTGGTTGCGCAGCCGGATGTTCGCGAAGGTGCCGCGAATCATGACCTCGTGGTTACCGCGACGCGAGCCGTAGGAGTTGTAGTCCTTGCGCTCGACGCCGTGACCCTCGAGGTACTGCGCGGCCGGGGTGCCCGGCTTGATATTGCCGGCCGGGGAGATGTGGTCGGTGGTGACCGAATCGCCCAGGTAGGCAAGGACACGCGCGCCCTTGATATCCGTGACGGGAGCCGGGGTCGACGGCATGCCGTCGAAGTAGGGGGGCTTGCGCACGTAGGTGGACTTGGGATCCCACTCGAAGGTCTTGCCCTCCGGGGTCTCCAGTCCGCGCCAGCGCTCGTCGCCCTTGAAGACATCGGCGTAGGACTTGATGAACATGTCCTGGTTGATCGAGCTGGCGATGGTCGCCTCGATCTCCTTCGAGGACGGCCAGATGTCCTTCAGGAACACGTCGTTGCCGGCGGTGTCCTGACCCAGCGGGTCGGTCTCGAAGTCGAAGTCCATGGTGCCCGCGAGCGCGTACGCGATGACCAGCGGCGGGGAGGCCAGGTAGTTCATCTTCACGTCGGGGGAGATACGGCCTTCGAAGTTACGGTTGCCCGAGAGCACCGCGGTGACCGACAGGTCGTTCTCGTTGATCGCCTTGGACACCGCGTCCGGCAGCGGGCCGGTGTTGCCGATGCAGGTGGCACAGCCGTAACCGACCAGGAAGAAGCCCAGCTTCTCCAGGTACGGCCACAGGCCCGCCTTCTCGTAGTAGTCGTTCACGACCTGCGAACCCGGGGCCATGGAGGTCTTCACCCACGGCTTGGAGGTCAGGCCCTTGTCGACGGCATTGCGCGCGAGCAGCGCGGCGCCGAGCATGACCGACGGGTTGGAGGTGTTGGTGCAGGAGGTGATCGAGGCGACCACAACCGCGCCGTGATCGAGCACGAAGTCGCCGTACTCCTCCGAGGAGACCTTGACCGGCTTGCTCGGGCGGCCCACGGCGCCGTTCGCGGCCGAGGGGATCAGCACGGAATCATCGTCGGCGAAGGACAGCACCGCGGGATCGGAAGCCGGGAAGGACTCCTCGATGGCCTCGTCCAGGTGCGTGTGCGGGGTGACCGCGGCGGGGCCGGACTCCGCATCATTGGTGTAGTTGTGAATGTCCTTGCGGAACGCGGTCTTGCTGTCCGACAGCAGGATTCGGTCCTGCGGGCGCTTCGGGCCGGCGATGGACGGGACCACGTCGCCGAGATCCAGCGTCAGGTACTCCGAGTACGCGGACTCGTTCTCGGCGTCGTGCCACATGCCCTGTTCCTTGGCGTACGCCTCGACGAGCGCGAGCTGCTCCTCGGTGCGGCCGGTCAGGCGCAGGTATTCGACGGTGACCTCATCGATCGGGAAGATCGCTGCGGTGGAACCGAATTCGGGGCTCATATTGCCCAGGGTCGCGCGGTTCGCCAGCGGCACCTCGGCGACGCCCTTGCCGTAGAACTCGACGAACTTGCCGACCACGCCATGCTTGCGCAGCATGTCGGTGACGGTGAGCACCACGTCCGTGGCGGTGACGCCCGGCTTGATCTCACCGGTCAGCTTGAAGCCGACGACGCGCGGGATGAGCATGGAGACGGGCTGGCCCAGCATGGCCGCCTCGGCCTCGATGCCGCCGACGCCCCAGCCCAGCACGCCCAGGCCGTTGACCATGGTGGTGTGCGAGTCGGTGCCGACGCAGGTGTCGGGGTAGGCCTGGCCGTTGCGGACCATGACGGTGCGAGCCAGGTGCTCGATGTTCACCTGGTGCACGATGCCGGTGCCCGGCGGGACGACCTTGAAGTCGTCGAACGCGCCCTGGCCCCAGCGCAGGAACTGGTAGCGCTCACGGTTGCGCGAGTACTCGATGTCGACATTGCGCTCGAGCGCGTCGGCCCGGCCGAAGACGTCGATGATGACCGAGTGGTCGATGACCATCTCGGCGGGGGCGAGCGGGTTCACCTTGTCCGGATCGCCGCCGAGGGTGGCGACGGCCTCGCGCATGGTGGCCAGGTCGACGATGCAGGGCACGCCGGTGAAGTCCTGCATGATCACGCGGGCCGGGGTGAACTGGATTTCGGTGTCGGGCTGGGCATTGGGATCCCAGGCCGCGATCGCGCGGATGTGGTCGGCGGTGATGTTCGCGCCGTCCTCGGTACGGAGGAGGTTCTCCGCGAGAACCTTGAGGGCGTAGGGCAGCTTTTCGGTGCCGGGCACGGCCGAGAGACGGAAGATCTCGTAGGAGTTCTTGCCGACCTCTAGGGTGCTCTTGGCGCCGAAGGAATCGATACTCGTCACTGTCAGCTCCACTCGTCTGTGAATGGGAGGGCCACCGGCGGGGCTGTGCCGATGGCTCGTCGAGGCGCTGGCCTCGTCCGTGCTTCACCCTAACAGTACGCTTGTCCTGTGAGCGCATCGGGGCGTGCCCGAGCGGCCCGGGGAGGTTCTCGCGGTGGCTGCGCGAGCTTCACACGGCGGGACCGCTGCCAGCTTACGGCGTGCCGTGGTGAGGTGATGCGACAAGTAGTCGCGTACTGTGCGTCCGTGACCGTCTCGCACACCTCGGTTTTCGCGCCTATGAAGGCGGAACTGCCGCCGAACACCGACTTGAACGCCATTCTGGTGGACTTGGACGACAATCATGTCGCCGCACCCCAGGGTCGTAGTCAAGACGGCTTGGCCGCCATTGCCGCTGCGGCGCGCGATCAGGGCATCGATCTGAACATCGTTGTGGTGCAGGGCAATCCGGGCATGGAGGCGAACCTGCGCGATCTCGCCACCGAGGTCGGCAAGACCGAGCACGGCACCGTGGTGGTGTTCAGCGACGACTGGGTCGGCACCTACAGCGATACCTTCACCCGCGCCCGCCTGGAGTGGGCCGAGGACAAGTCCAAGTACCGCGGCTCGGACCACACTCAGGATGCGGCCCAGACCTTCGTGAACCGGCTCGAACAGCCCGAGACCGTGTCGTGGACCCTGATCACGCTGATCGCGGTGCTCGCGCTCGCCGCGGTGATCGGCGGGCTGTACGCCGTCAAGGTGCGCCGCGCCGCGGGCGAGTCGGCCGGCTCCGGCCGTCCGCGCACGCCCGTCTCCTGAATCTTTCGCTCATTTCCCGGACCGCAGTTCTCGGCATGCCCGAGCTGCGGTCCGGTCTCATTCGCTGAGTCTTCGCTGACATCCGGAAGGTTTTCCCGAGGGTCGGCTGCGGCCTCGTGTGGTATCGCCCGAGCAAACAAGCAAATGGCTGGCTACGTCTGAATTGTCTGCGAGTCATTCCCGCGTGGCTGATTCATCCTGTGTCGGAAGTGTCGTACGGTTTCGAAACGACGCTGTTGGGGATGAAGTGTCAGAAGGGCCTCGAGTTTCCGGTGATCCGGATGGTTCGCATGGGGCTTGTGAGTCGCTCCCCGGGGCCAGGACGGGATCCAGGGAGGTGCGATGCGAATACCGGCGAAACGTGCAGGGCGACCGATTCGGATCGCTACTGAGTTGCTGGTAGCGATCACAGTGGTGACTCTGGGGATAGCCACCGGACACGCTGTGCCCCCACCACCCCCCAATCCCAGCGATAGCGATATCGCCCAGGCCGGTGCGGATGTCGACGCCACCGTGGGCCAGGTCGGTGTGCTCATCAATCAGGTGGCGACCGCCGAACAGCAGTTGCAACTGCTCGACGATGCCGTTGCCGCACGCCGCGAAGCCGTCAACAAGGCCCTGGTGGATCTGCAGGTCGCCCGCGATGCCGCCGATACCGCGGCGCACGCCGTGACCAACTGCCAGCGCGACCTCACCGATGCCGGTGTACAGGTGGGCGACGCGCACAACGAGTTCGACAAATTCGTCTCCCAGGTCTACATGCGCCCCGGATCCACCTCGCTCATCAGCTATATGGCCGCCCCGACTCCGGAGGTCGCGCTCGCCCGCGCCCAGGTGCTCACCATCGCGTCCAAGAGTCAGCAGCAGGTGGTGGACGGTCTGCGCCGTGCGCAGGTCGATCAGGCCAACAAAACCTCCGCCGCCAAACAGGCGCAGCAGGCCGCCGATGCCGCGGCGGCCGACGCCGATGCGAAGAAGGTCGAGGCGCAGGGCGCCGTCGCGGCCGCGAAGGCCGAGTTCGACCAGCAGGCCGCGCGCCGCAATGGCCTGCAGCAGCAACGTGATTCCGCGCAGCAGCGGCTCGATACGGCCCGCTCGCAGGTGGCCGGGCTGCAGAGTCAGCGCGATACCTACCTGGCCTGGGACCAGCAGCGCCGCACCGAGGAGGCGCAAGCCCGCGCCGCCGCCGTCGCGGCAGCGGCGCGCGTCGCGGCCGATCGTGCGTCCAATGACCGTGCCTCGGAAACGGGTTCGGGTCGCCGCCCGCACACCCAGCTGAACAGTTCCCCGGCGCCACCACGCACCGGTCAGCCGCCGACCCGCCCCAGCGGAAGCCGTTCGGATCTGGTCGAAATCGTGGTCGACCGCGCCATGTCCCAGCTCGGGGTCGAATACGCCTGGGGCGGTGGGGATGAGGACGGTGCGACCCTCGGCATTCGCGACGGCGGCGTCGCCGACTCCTACGGTGACTACAACAAAACAGGTTTCGACTGCTCCGGCCTGATGATCTACGCCTTCGCCGGCATCGGCGTCTCACTGCCGCACTACAGTGGCTACCAGTACTCCATGGGTTCCCGTGTGCCCGTGGCGGATCGGGAGCGCGGTGACATGTTGTTCTGGGGTTCCGGCGGTTCGGAACACGTCGCCCTCTACGTCGGCAACGGCAAAATGGTCGAGGCGCCCGAGTCGGGCGAGGTCGTCCGCGTGGCCGCAGTCCGCGAAGGCGGCATCATGCCGTACGCCATTCGCATCATCTCCTGAACTCCCCATCGCCACAACGGAACTGGTCCACGCCCGCATTGGCGAGGTGGCGATGAACCGGGCTTTCCCCCGTGTCGATTCAATGATAGCTTGACATCAGACACGTAAGTTACTGGGCGGTAACATAACTCCTGCTGCCGCCCCGGGGAGTTCTCGGGACCGGGGGGTCAGCACTATGAGCACAGCGACGATCGCACTGGGGGTCATCGGCGCCCTCATCACGCTGCTCAGTTGGGGGTCATTTTTCGGCGGGCTGAGCAGGATGATTCGCCTCTTCCGCGCGGGTCAGCCCGACCGGTCGCGGATGCGCCCGTTCCTGCCCCGAGTGAAAACCGTTGCCGTCGAGGTTGTTGCGCATACGCGGATGAACAGGTTCCGGACCGCGGGCTGGGCGCACTGGCTGGTGATGGTCGGATTTCTGCTCGGCATGATCTTCTACTTCGAGTCCTACGGGCAGACCTTCGATCCGGCATTCCGCTGGCCGATCATCGGCGATACCTTCGGTTACCGCCTGCTGGAAGAATCTCTCAGCGCCGGCACCATTATCGGGATCGTGGCGCTGATTACCGTCCGCCAGTTGAATCATCCGCGCCGGCCCGAGCGCCTCTCCCGATTCGGCGGATCGAATTTCCTTGCCGCCTATGCCATCGAAATGATCGTGGTGACACACGGTTTCGGTGATGTCCTGGTCAAGGCCGGCAGGATCGCGACCTACGGCGGTGGGCAGGCGTCGACCGATCCGCTCACTATGCAGGTCGCCCGGTTGCTTCCGGTCAGTCCGCTGCTGATCTCGATCTTCGCGTTCGTCAAAATGCTTGCGGGAGCGGCGTTCCTGTATCTCATCGGCCGCAAACTCACCTGGGGTGTGGCCTGGCACCGGATTGCCGCGTTCTTCAATATCTACTTCAAGCGCGAGGACGACGGGGGAGTCGCGCTCGGGGCGGCTAAGCCGATGATGTCCGGTGGCGCGGTCCTGGAGATGGAGACCGCCGATCCCGATGTCGATGTGTTCGGCGTCGGCAAGGTCGAGGACTTCAGCTGGAAAGCGCTGCTGGACTTCACCACCTGCACCGAATGCGGTCGCTGCCAATCCCAGTGCCCCGCTTGGAATACCGGCAAGCCGTTGTCGCCGAAGCTGCTGATCATGTCGCTGCGTGACCACGGCTACGCCAAGGCCCCGTACCTGCTGGCCGGTGGCCGCAAGGATATGAGCGGCGACGAGATCGGTCTCGTCGATGCCGAGGGCACGCCGAATGAGGTTGCGCTGTCGAAGATTTCGGCCGAGGCGCGGGCGGAGGCGGAGCGGCCGCTGGTCGGTGGTGCGGAGGTCAACGGCATCATCGATCCGGAAGTGTTGTGGTCGTGCACCAGTTGTGGTGCGTGTGTGGAGCAGTGCCCGGTCGATATCGAGCATGTCGATCACATTATCGATATGCGCCGCTACCAGGTGTTGATCGAGTCGGACTTCCCGTCCGAGCTGGCGGGGTTGTTCAAGAATTTGGAGAACAAGGGCAATCCGTGGGGGCAGAACTCCAAGGACCGCCTGAACTGGATTTCCGAGGTCGATTTCGAGATCCCGGTCTATGGCAAGGACGCTGATTCCTTCGACGGGTACGAGTACCTGTTCTGGGTCGGTTGCGCCGGTGCGTACGAAGACCGCGCGAAGAAGACCACCAAGGCCGTCGCGGAACTGCTTGCGACCGCGGGGGTGAAGTTCATGGTGCTGGGTCAGGAAGAGACCTGTACCGGTGACTCGGCGCGGCGGGCGGGTAACGAGTTCTTGTTCCAGCAGTTGGCGATGCAGAACATCGCGGTGCTGGATGGGGTGTTCGAGGGGGTGGAGGCGTCGAAGAAGAAGATCGTCGTCACCTGTGCGCATTGCTTCAACGCTTTGAACAACGAGTACCCGCAGGTGGGTGGCTCCTATGAGGTGGTGCACCACACGCAGTTGCTGAACCGGTTGGTGCGGAGCAAGAATTTGGTGCCGGTGTCGCCGGTCGCGAAGAACGTCACTTATCACGACCCGTGCTATCTGGGTCGGCACAACAAGATCTACGACGCCCCGCGTGAGTTGATGGAAGCCTCGGGTTCGACCTTGGTCGAGATGCCGCGGCATGGTGAGCGTTCCATGTGCTGTGGTGCCGGTGGTGCGCGGATGTGGATGGAAGAGAATCTGGGCAAGCGCATCAACGTCGACCGGGTCGATGAGGCCCTGGATACGTTGAAGGGTGGTAACGAGCCGTCGTTGATCGCGACCGGTTGCCCGTTCTGCCGGGTCATGCTGACCGATGGTGTGACCGCTCGTAAGGACGGTGGCGAGGTCGGTCAGGGTGTCGAGGTCGTGGATGTCGCGCAGTTGATGCTGGACTCGATCACCCGGGTCGAGGGTTCGGTGCTGACGGAGAATCTGAAGGTGGTGCAGCAGCCCAAGGTCGAGGAGCCGGAACCGGTTTCCGAACCCGAGCCGGTCGCCGAGGCCGTCGTCGAAGAGGCCGCGGCCGAGCCGCAGCCTGCTCCGGACGCACCCGCCAAAGGCCTGGCAATGAAGCGCGGGCTCAAGGCTCCGGGAGCGAAACCCGCTGCAACGGCGGCAGTTTCCACCGAACCCACCGTCGCCTCGGCAGCACCTGTCAAGGGCCTCGCGATGAAAGGTATGGCGAAGAAGCCCGGCGTCAAGCCTGCTGCGGCGGATGCCTAGTTCACGTCGACGGCGGCTGTTCGCCGAGGCGCCGAAGATGATTCGTAGCGTGGGCGCGAATCGTCGCATATATCGAACGTGTCGTTTGAATTTGTGGCTCTTATAGAAATATATTCATCCTTATTGTATGGGTTCCGCAGTTTCTTCACACTCACTCCTGAGGCGCAATGGCCGCGCCGCGAGGTCGAGACGACGTCAGGAGTGCGTGTGAAGATCGGAATCCCGCGTGAAGTGAAGAACCACGAGTACCGGGTCGCGTGTACACCGGCGGGTGTGCACGAGCTGGTCTCCCGAGGCCACGAGGTCTATGTGGAGGCCGGTGCCGGTGCCGGGTCCAGCTTCGAGGACGGCGCCTACGGCTACGCGGGCGGGCGGGTGCTCGATTCCGCCGACGAGATCTGGGGGGCTGCGGATCTGGTGCTCAAGGTGAAAGAGCCGGTGGCCGAAGAGTATTCGCGCATGCGGGCGGACCAGACGCTGTTCACCTATCTGCACCTGGCCGCGTCCAAGGAATGCACCGATGCGCTGCTGACCTCCGGCATCACCTCCATCGCGTACGAAACCGTCACTGCCGGTGACGGTTCGCTGCCGCTGCTCGCTCCGATGAGTGAGGTCGCCGGCCGGTTGGCTCCGCAGGCGGGCGCATATCACCTCATGCGCAGTGGTGGCGGCCGAGGTGTGCTCATGGGCGGTGTGCCCGGCGTGCGTCCCGCCAAGGTTGTGGTGCTCGGCGCGGGGGTGTCCGGGCGCAATGCGATTGCCATGGCACACGGCATGCACGCCGACGTCACCGTCCTCGATCTGAATATCGCCCGCATTCGCGAAATCGACGACCTGTACCGCGGGGCGGTGCGCACCGTCATGTCCAATCGCCTGGAGGTGGAGAACCTGGTGCGCGAAGCGGATCTGGTGATCGGCGCGGTGCTGGTGCCGGGGGCCAAGGCCCCGACATTGGTATCCAATGCGCTTGTGGCGCAGATGAAACCGGGATCCGTGCTGGTCGATATCGCCATCGACCAGGGTGGCTGCTTCGAGGATTCACATCCCACCACCCATGCCGATCCGACCTACCGGGTGCACGATTCGCTGTTCTACTGCGTGGCGAATATGCCCGGAGCCGTACCGCACACCTCGACCGTCGCGCTCACCAATGCCACACTGCCGTACGCGATTGCGCTGGCGGACAATGGCTGGCGCGCCGCCGTCGCCGTCAATCCCGCTCTGGCCGCGGGGTTGAGCACTCATGCCGGGTCGCTCCTGTCGGAGTCGGTCGCCGCGGCCCACGGCTATCTGGTCGACAGTCTGGCGGCCTAGGCGCCGAAAGCGCTGTACCGCAACAGAGTCGCGGATGGCTAGGCGACTCCGCCCGGCTGGACATGCTCGAAGATCAGGATGGTCTGGGTGGACGCGACCGCTGGATGCGCACTGAGGTGCTCCAGCACGAATCCGCGCAGCTCGCCGGAATCCGTGGTGGCGACGTGGATCAGATAGTCGTCCACCCCGGCCACGAAGTAGACGTTCTCCACCTCCGGCAGCGCCGCCATCTGCTCACCGAATTCGGCCAGGTGGCCGCGCGCCCCGGAATGCACCCGCACCGCGATGATGGCCTGCAGATCGCGGCCCAGGGCGGCCGGATCGATATCGGCGTGGAACCCGCGAATCACACCCGACTCGACGAGTGCGCGCACCCGCCCGAGACAGGTCGAAGGCGCGATGCCCGCGAGTGCGGCGAGCGCGTTATTGGTGATCCGGCCGTCCTTGGCCAGCTCGCTGAGCAGCAGCCGGTCGATGGCGTCGAGCGAGCCGCGAGGGCGAGGCGCGGCCGGAACCACGGGCGACGAAACCTTCCTCATGACCCGAAGACTACCGAAGATCCTTCGCCACCAAGGGGTAGAAGCAGAGGAATCTTCGAGGCCCCAAAACATTACGTAGGAGGCTGCTATGCCCCCGAGCATACGAAGCACGCAAACTGATCTCGAAGGGCTTCACCCCGCGGGCGACCCCCGTCAGCCTGTTCCAGCGCACCGCGCTGGTGGACACCGAACTCGGCGGTGTGCGCATCACCGCGGGGGAGCGGGTGGGGCTGGTGTACCGGCCGGCGAATTTTGACGAGGAGGTCTTCGACGAGCCGAACCGGTTCGACATCCTGCGCGATCCGAATCCGCATCTGTCCTTCGGCGGTACCGGTGCGCACTTTTGTGTCGGCGCGAACCTGGCGCGGCTGGAGGTCTCGCTGATCTTCGACGCCATCGCCACGCACGTCTCCGAGCTGACCAAGCTCGCCGATCCGAAGCGATTGCGGTCGGGATGGCTCACCGACATCAAGCAGTTCCACGTCGATTACGGGACCACAGCTGTGAAATGAATTCGGCCCACACGGCAGGCCCTCGGACGGTAACTTTGCGTTCGATATGGGGATGCGGCTCCGGTGTTGTTCGGAGCCAAGGGAAAACAGGGTGAGCATGGCTGGGAAATCGGCGCTGCGGCGCGGTCGGCGCGCATCGGGTCTGTTCGCCATCGTCGCGGTCACCGTCGCTGTCGCGGCGCCGCTGGCCGGGGCGGACGAGCCGGATCCGGGTGCGCCGGTTGCTGATTCGGTGGCCGGAGCCGATGCCTCGGCCGACGCGTTCTACGATCCGCCGGCCGGTTACGAATCCGAGGCGCCGGGCACGATCCTGAAGAGCAGGCCGATCGTCGCCAAGGCGCTGGAGCTGTTCCCGGTGAACGCGCAGGCGTGGCAATTGCTCTATCGCACAACCGATGCCGACGGTAGTCCCTATGCCGCGGTCACCACCGTCCTGATTCCGGACGGACCCGCGAAACCGCGTCCGCTGCTGTCCTACCAGATGGCCTACGACTCCATCGCGCGCGACTGTATGCCGTCCTACTCGCTGCAATACTCGAGTCCGCTCGACCTCCTCGACCCGGCCAAGCAGTCCGGGTACGCCTTGCCGCCGTGGGAAATGGCTTTCGCGGCTTCCGGATTGGCGCAGGGCTGGGCGGTCGCCGTACCCGATCCCGGTGGTATCGACGATCGATTCCTGACCCCGCGTGTCATGGGATACACCACGCTGGACGGGATTCGGGCCGCGCAGAATTTCGCGCCGCTCGGCCTGCCCGGCGCCGATACCAAGACGGCACTGTGGGGTTATTCGGGCGGTGGCATCGCCACCAGTTGGGCGGCGGAACTGCAGCCGGACTACGCACCCGAGCTCAATATCGCGGGAGCCGCGATCGGCGCTCCCGTGGCGGATCTGGGCGCGGCGCTGCATTCGGCGAACGGCCGACTGCTCGGCGGACTGATCCCGATCGGAGTCGCCGCCCTGGAGAAGGATTCGCCCGCGGTGGCGGCCCGGCTGGACAGTTATCTCACGCCCACGGGTCAGGGGATCGTCGCCGCGGCGGGGTATCAGTGTGTGGCCCGCAATGTCGCCGCGAATCTCATGTTGACGGTGCCGACCCTGCTCAATGCGCCACTGGACACCGTGCTCGCCGATCCGGTCATCCATCAGGCGATTGCCGAACGGTCCCACGGCGCGACCACTCCGGCCGCGCCGGTGTACCTCTACAACGGCGTCAATGACGAGGTGAGTCCGATCGGCCCGGTAGACGCACTGGTCCAGAACTATTGTGCGCACGGCGCATCGGTGACCTATACGCGGGACGCCTTCCCCGACGTCATCAGTGACCACACCATTGTCGATGTGACCGGCGCCGGCGGCGCCTTCGCATGGGTGCAGCGGGCGCTGTCGAACCCGCAGCCGGTGCAGCCCGCCGGATGTACGACCACGACGGTCGCTTCCACGCTGCTCGATCCGGCCGGATTGGCCGCGCTGCCGGACTTCGCGGCGGGCACCGTGGAGACGATGCTCGGACAGGCGCTCGGCGCGGGTCGCTGACCCAGGCGGATCCCGCCCTGAGTTCGCCTACCGTGATTCCGCTTATGCCCCAGCGGTTTCGACGGCGGCGAACATCTCGACGAGGGACCGGGGTGCGCGATCGCTGAAGATGCTCGCGAGTGATTCGGCGGAGTCGCGCGCGGCTGCTTCGGCACGCGGGAAGAGCGTCTGCTCATAGGCGCCGAGGGCGGCTTCGATATCTCCGGGGTTGGCGGCGATCGCCAGGGCCAGATCGGCGCCGTCGATCATGGCGAGGTTCGCTCCCTCACCCGCGAACGGGGACATGACGTGCGCGGCGTCACCGAGCAGCGTGACACCCGGAATACGTGACCAGCGGTGATCCACCGGCAGTGCGTGGATCAGGCGCGGCACCAGTGGGCCGTCGGCTTCGGCGATGAGATTGCGCAGCGCGGGAGCCCAACCGGTGAAGTACTGCAGCAGAGCAGCTTTCGCGGCCGCCGTATCGCTGAAATCCAGCGTGGCGAGCCAGCCTTCGGGTGCGCGGCGGGCGAGGTAGATATGCAGGCTGCCGTCGGATTCGCGGTGGGCGAGAAAGCCTTCGGCCGCGTCGATGGCGAAACACATACCGCCGCCGATGAGTTGAGCGGCCTCGGAGTGGCGGCTGTCGGCCTCCGCCAAATCCAGTTCCACGAAAGAGATTCCGGAGTAGGCGGGTTGTGCGCTCGAGAGCAGCGGCCGGATTCGCGACCACGCGCCGTCCGCGCCGATCAGCAGATCGGTGGTCAGGACGGTGCCGTCCGCGAGGGTGACCTCGTGGCGGCCCGCGTCGAGCGGGCGGGCGCTGATCAGCTTGCTGTTCCAGCGCACAGTTGAGTCTGGCAGAGCCTCGAGCAGTAGTTCGCGCAACTCGCCCCGATCGATCTCGGGCCGGCTGCCGCCGCCGTCATCGAACTCCTCGAGCAGCACCCGGCCGTCGCGGTCGAGCACCCGCAGATCCTCGCCGCCGGGATGGACCTTGGCGCGAAACGCCTCGTACAGCCCGGCCGCGCGGAGCGCGATCTGCCCGGTGTCCTGGTGGATGTCGAGCATGCCGCCCTGGGTGCGGGCCTGCGCCGAGGCGTCCAGGTCGAGGATGAGCGTATCGATCCCATGGACGTGCAGTACGCGCGCCAGGGTCAGGCCGCCGAGGCCCGCGCCGATGATCAGGACGGGGTGATGGGTGGTGGTGTTCATGATGGGCCTGCCTTCCTGGAGACGCACTCTCGCTGACTTGATCAGCGTAACGAACATGTTCGTTACGAACAAGTTCGTTGTGAGTCATGGCACGTCCACATGCTGAGATGGGTGGCGGACGCGGGGTGTACAGCGCCCTCAGTGGGTGCGGGCCGTGTCCTGAATACCGGTGATGAGCATCCGGAAGGTCCAATTCAGCCGGTCCTCCGGTGAGCCGGACACCAGATCTTCGCGCAGCGCCGCGATGCGGGGATGTGACCGGTCCGCCGCGGTATCGAGGGCCTGTCGCAAGGCCGCGTCCTCATCGCCGGTGGCAGCGATATCGCGATCACGCACGGACTGCTCGACCGCGGTGGCCGTCGCGACCTGCAGCAGAATGTCGACGCCCCACGCCGCCTGACCGTCCGGCACACCACCCGCGCGCAGCAGTGCGAGCAGGTTCTCCAGGACGGCCAGGTAGTGCGGTCCGGACGGCCGGGTGGTGAGCGCGGACTGCGCCAGCGCGGGGCGCCGGATCAGCACCTCGGTATAGGAGATCAGCACCGCGACCAGCCGGTCACGCCAATCCTGCACTGTGGCAACCGGACTCAGCTCCACCTCGCCGAGAAATACGTCGAGGATCGCCGCATGCAACTCGGCGGTGTTCGCGACGTAGACGTACAGCGAGGCGGGCCCGGTATCCAGTTCGGCGGCGAGGCGGCGCATGGTCAGCCGCTCCAGACCGTCGCTGCCGACCAGTGCCACCGCGGTGCTGACAATCCCGTCGTAGGTCAGCGCGGGTTTGGCGGGCCGTTCGCGCCGGCTCTTGCGCGGTCGCGCGGTCGGTGCATCCATGCACCGACCCTAGCGAACATGTTCGTCAGCGCTCGCGATACGCTGTGAGAATGCGGCGGATCGAGGGTGTCACGGGCAGGTCGCCGTCGAGCGGCAGCCAGCGGTAGCTGCCGTAGTTGGTCAGGCGGATGGGTCCGACCCCGGCCACCTCGGCCGCGAAATGCTCCCGGCGCACCGGTGTTCCGGCATTGGAGAGGTAATCGAACCCGCCGAGGTGGGCCACGATATCGACCACGGTCAGGCCGGTTTCCTCATGCACCGCGCGGGCCACGGCCGCGGCGAGCGCCTCACCGGGACGAACGGTGGTGCCGGGCAGATTGAGGGGGCTCAGGCCCTGCGCATACTCTTCGCGCTCCAATAGCAGTACCGAGCCTTCATGCTCGAGGACGACGCCGATTCGCAGCGCGACTCCGTCGGCAACCGCTTTCTCCTGTAACTCGATCAATACCGGCTCGCCTATCGACTGCCGGGGAGAAACTTCGAAATCCCACACTTCACACCCACATCCCGTACGGCCGGACCGCTTCGACCGGCACACATTCCACGCTACCGCTGCAGAAACGCTGGACGGCAAGGCTATCCGCAATTTCGGCGCATCTTCGCCGAATTGTTGGGCGGGTCGGAAAGTTTTGCGAGTCGGGCATCGGTCGCCTGAGGAGCGATCGAGTCTTCCGTCTCGGAAGACTGTCCTGGGTAATCTACGCCCGGCTTCATGAGCATGCCTGCCCCGGGCCGCATCAGAACACCGTTCCGACATCCTGCGCGACCAGGTGGTCGAGCGCCCGCTCCGCCACGGCGGCAATGGTCATCGATGGATTGCAGGCGGCGGTATTGCCCGGCATGAGTGCGCCGTCGAGGACGTACAGGCCGCGCTGGCCGTGGACGCGGCCGTCCAGATCGCACACCGACCCCATGTTCGCGCCGCCGAGGTCCTGACCGGCGCACAGGGACGCGGCCGTCGCGGCGCTGGATGGACGCCGACGTAAGGCGCAGGCGCTTGCTGTATCGGGCGGCCAACCTGCGTTCAGACGCCTTGCACAAGTTCACGTCCGGAGTTCGGGCCGAATACGGCACCGTAGTGATCGAGAATTTGAACGTGGCCGGCATGCTGCGAAACCCACGGCTTGCGCGGCGAATCGCTGATGCTGGATTCGGCGAGATACGCCGCCAGCTGACCTATAAAGGCGAGTGGGGTGGTGGCACAACAATCGTGTCCGACCGCTGGTACCCGTCATCGAAGACCTGCTCGGGCTGTGGTGTAGTGAAAGCCAAACTGCCGCTACGTGTTCGAGTGTTCGCCTGTGATGCGTGCGGACTCGTCCTGGATCGGGAGGTGAACGCCGCTCGCAATCTGGTCGCCCTCGCGGCGGCACAGTGTTCGGCTGGTACCGGAGTAGCCGGAGACCAGGGCGCGGCAGCGCTGAATCCTCGCCGAGCCGACCGCAAGACCCGCACTACCCATCCCGGCCGCGGGCGGGGCGGGCTGGTGGCGCAACCCCCTATGGGACAGAAGCGAGAGACCGTACTCAGGACACCGCAGCGCTGAGACGCGGTGACACTGGAACGGACTTTCCGGGCTGAAAGGCCCGGATCTCACCACTGAAGCGAAGTCCCCGAGCGTGGATATAAGTTGAATCCATGCGAACCCCGGATCTGCGAGGTTGGATTTTTGTGCGTCCTTCCCGAACCGGGTGCGGCGTTCGCGGCCGATACCTGGAATAGTTGTGGCAGCACGCACAGAGACCAAGGCGAAAGCGGGGATTTTGGTGACTTCGACTGATGGTGTGAGCACGGTAAGTACGGTGAAGGACGCGCCGCCGCCGAACACCCTCGAGCGCGATGTCCAGACCCTGGAGAAGGCGATCTACGAGGTCAAACGAGTGATCGTCGGTCAGGATCGGCTGGTCGAACGACTGCTGGTGGGTGTGCTCGCACGTGGCCATGTGCTGCTCGAGGGTGTTCCCGGTATCGCCAAGACCCTTGCAGTGGAAACCTTCGCGAAGGTGGTGGGCGGCAGCTTCTCTCGCGTGCAGTTCACCCCGGACCTGGTGCCCACCGACCTCGTGGGTACCCGCATCTACCGGCAGGGCCGCGAGGAATTCGATACCGAGCTGGGCCCGGTCGTCGCGAACTTCGTGCTCGCGGACGAGATCAACCGCGCGCCCGCCAAGGTGCAGTCGGCACTGCTCGAGGTGATGGCCGAGCGGCATGTCACCATCGGCGGCAAGACCTACCCGATGCCGAATCCGTTCCTGGTCATGGCGACTCAGAACCCCATCGAGAGCGAGGGCGTGTACGCCCTGCCCGAGGCGCAGCGCGACCGCTTCCTGTTCAAGGTGGTCGTGGATTACCCCTCCGTGGAGGAGGAGCGCGAGATCATCTACCGGATGGGCGTCACCCCACCGGAGGCCAAGCCGGTGCTCGACCCCGCCGAGGTGGTGCGGTTGCAGCAGGTCGCCGCCAATACCTTCGTGCACCACGCGCTGGTCGACTACGTCGTGCGCGTGATCGCCGCGACCCGTAAGCCCGCCGATTTCGGCATGCAGGATGTGGCCGGGTGGATCGCCTACGGCGCCTCCCCGCGTGCCAGCCTCGGCATCATTGCCGCGGCGCGCGCGGTGGCTCTCATTCGCGGCCGCGATTACGTGGTGCCGCAGGATGTGGTCGAGGTGATTCCGGACGTGCTGCGTCACCGTCTGGTGCTGTCCTATGACGCGCTCGCCGACGAGGTTTCGCCCGACGATGTGATCAACCGGGTGCTGCAGACCGTCGGTCTGCCGCAGGTGGCCCCGCAGGCCGTCGCCCCGGGTGGCGCGCCCGCGCCGATGCCCGCCGCACCGCCGTTCCAGGCCCCCCAGGGAATTCAGCAGGCGCCCAACGGGATTCCGCAGCCGCCCAACGGTGTGGCTTCCGGAGTGCCCGGCCAGCCTCAGCCCAAGTGAGGCCGGGTTCGGATTCGGTTGCGCCCGTGACGATGTCGACTCCCAGCGGCTCCTCGCACGCCCCGCCCTCGTTCCGGCAGGGTGATCTGAGCGATCCGCGTCTGGCCGCTGCGCTGAGAACTCTGGAACTCACCGTGCGCCGCCGTCTCGACGGTGTGCTGCACGGTGATCACATGGGCCTGATCCCGGGCCCGGGATCCGAACCCGGCGATGCGCGCATGTATCAGCCGGGCGACGATGTGCGCCAGATGGATTGGTCGGTCACCGCCCGCACCACCCATCCGCATGTGCGGCAGATGGTCGCCGACCGTGAGCTGGAGACCTGGCTGGTGGTGGATATGTCCGCCAGCCTCGATTTCGGCACCACCGGATGCGAGAAGCGCGATCTGGCCATTGCCGCCGCGGCCGCGGTCACCCATCTCACCAGCGGCGGCGGTAACCGGATCGGCGCGGTGGTCGCCAATGGCGAGAAGCTGATTCGCATTCCGGCGCGCAGCGGGCGTGTGCACGCGCAGTCCATGCTGCGCACCATCGCCACCACCCCGCACGCCCGCGACGGTGTGCGCGGTGATCTGCAGGGCGCCATCGAATCCCTGCGCCGTCCGCAGCGCAAACGCGGTCTGGCCGTGGTGATTTCCGATTTCCTCGGGGATATCGACTGGCAGCGCAGCCTGCGCGCCATCTCCGGCCGCCACGATCTGCTCGCGGTGGAGGTGCTCGATCCGCTGGATATGGCACTGCCGGACGTCGGCGACGTGGTGCTGCACGATCCGGAGACCGGGCGCACCCGCGAATTCAGCGTGACCCCCGCACTGCGCGCCGATTTCGCGAAAGCGGCGCAGCGGCACCGGGAGCAGGTGGAGCTGGCGCTGCGCAGTTGCGGCGCGCCGGTGATGGACCTGCGTACCGATCGGGACTGGATCGCCGACGTGGTCCGGTTCGTGTCCACCCGGCGCCATACTTTCGGCGCCTCGAATGCCGGGCGGGTGCCACGACAGTGAGCATTTCCAATTTCACCTCGCAGTACTGGCTGGCTTTCCTGGTCGTAGTCGCGCTGATCGCGCTGCTCTACGTGGTGGTGCAGCGGCGGCGCCAGAAGCATGTGCTGCGCTTCTCCAATATGGAGATGCTGGAGCGGGTCGCGCCCAGCCAGCCCAGTCGATTCCGGCATGTGCCGGTGGCGCTCATGCTGGTCGGCCTGATTCTGCTGACCATCGCCGCCGCCGGTCCGACCGCGACGAAGAAGGTGCCGCGCAATCGCGCCACCGTCATTCTGGTGATCGACGTGTCGCTGTCCATGGAGGCGACCGATGTGCCGCCGAGCCGAATTCAGGTGGCCAAGAAGGCCGCCAAGGAATTCGCGGACGGTCTGACCCCGGGCATCAACCTGGGTCTGGTCACCTTCGCCGGCACCGCGTCGGTGCAGATGTCGCCGACCACCAATCGCCAGGCGGTCAAGGCGGCCATCGACAGCATGAAGCTGGCCGAGCGCACCGCCACCGGTGAGGGCATTCTGACCGCGCTGCAATCGATCGACACGCTGGCCTCGGTGCTCGGCGGTGCCGAGACTCCGCCGCCCGCGCGCATCGTGCTCATGTCCGACGGTAAGCAGACCGTGCCCGATGACAAGGATGTCGACAATCCGCGCCACGGCTTCACCGCCGCGCGTCTGGCGAAGGAGAAAGGCATTCCGGTGTCGACGATTTCGTTCGGCACGACGTGGGGCACCGTCGAGATTCCGGATCAGGACGGCAAGGGTTCGCAGCGCGTGCGGGTTCCGGTCGACGATGACGCCCTGCATCAGATCGCCCAGCTCTCCGGTGGCGACTTCTATACCGCCTCCACGCTGGAAGAGCTTCGTAAGGTGTACGACACACTCGATCAGCAGATCGGGTACGAGCTGACAATGGGCGATGCGAGCCGGCCGTGGCTGCTGCTGGGTCTGCTGGTGACCGCCTCCGGGGTGGTGACAGCGCTGCTCTATCGTCAGCGTCTGCCGTAATTCGGTACCGCGCGCCGAGTCCCGCCAACGAACAGATAGGTTTCCCTCTATGTCGAACATCACATCCCGGTCGGTACTGGTGACCGGCGGCAATCGCGGCATCGGGCTCGCGGTAGCCCTGCGCCTGCTTGCCGATGGACACAAGGTCGCTGTCACGCATCGCGGTTCGGGTGTGCCCGAGGGCCTCTTCGGCGTGAAATGCGATGTGACCGACTCGGAGTCGGTGGATCGCGCGTTCACCGAGGTCGAGGCGCACCAGGGTCCGGTCGAGGTCGTCGTGGCCAATGCGGGCATCGTGGACAACGTGCTGTTCATGCGCATGAGCGAGGAGTCGTTCTCGAAGGTCATCGACGCCAACCTCACCGGTGCGTGGCGAGTTGCCCAGCGCGCCAACCGCAATATGCTCAAGGGCCGCTTCGGCCGCGTCATCTTCCTCGGCTCGGTGGTCGGCCAGATCGGCGCTCCCGCTCAGGTCAGCTATGCGGCGGCCAAGGCCGGTCTCGTCGGCATGGCGCGCGCCATCACCCGCGAGGTCGGTAAGCGCAATATCACCGCGAATGTGGTGGCGCCGGGCCTGATCGACACCGATATGACCCGCGACGAGATGACTCCCGAGATGCGCAAGACCGCACTCGATTTCATCCCGGCGGGCCGGATCGGCCAGGCCGAGGATGTCGCCGGTGTGATCAGCTTCCTCGCTTCCGAGGACGCCTCCTACATCTCCGGTGCGATCATCCCGGTCGACGGCGGTATGGGCATGGGCCACTGAGCGTCTCGCCCGATTAGGCCCTGCGCTCCGAACCCCTTGGCAACCAGTACTTTTCAACGAGGAGAACCAACCAACCCATGAGTGGATTGCTCGAAGGCAAGACCGTACTCATCACCGGCATCATCACCGATTCGTCCATTGCTTTCCATGCCGCCGCCGTGGCGCAGGAGCAGGGCGCCAAGGTGATCATCACCGGTATTCCGGACCGGCTGCGGCTGATCGACCGGATCGCCAAGCGGCTGCCGAAGGAGGTTCCCCCGGCCATCCCGCTCGATGTCACCAATGAGGAGAACCTCGGCGAGCTGGCGGCGAAGCTGAACGAGCTGGCCCCCGAGGGCATCGACGGCGTGCTGCACTCCATCGCCTTCGCGCCGCGCACCCTGATGGGTCCGGGGTCCAAGCCGTTCCTCGAGGGCCCCGGCCCGGATGCGGCCAAGGCGTTCGAGATCTCGGCGTGGAGCTACGCCTCGCTGGCCCGCGCGGTACTGCCGGCCATGAACGAGGGCGGCTCCATCGTGGGCATGGATTTCGATCCGCGTACCGCCATGCCGTACTACAACTGGATGGGTGTGGCCAAGGCCGCGCTCGAGTCGGTGAACCGCTATGTGGCGCGAGAGGTGGGCGAGGCCAAGCGCATTCGCTCCAACCTGATCGCGGCCGGGCCGATCAAGACCCTCGCGGCCAAGGCCATCGCCGGCACCGCTACCGATGATGCGAACCAGCTCACCATGCTGAACACCTACTGGGACGGCGCCTCTCCGATCGGCTGGGACGTCGACGACCCGACGGTGGTCGCCAAGTCGGTGGTCACCCTGCTGTCGGACTGGCTGCCCGGTACCACCGGTTCGATCATCTACGTGGACGGCGGCGCCAGCCACAACACCTGGTTCCCGGCGAACGGGTTTCCCACCAACTGAGCTGAAGGAGTAGGTCGTGGCAGTGCATGACCTCGGCGCTCGCGCCGCGGAGCCCGCTACTGAAAAAGTGGATGCGCTGCTACTGCTGTCCTTCGGCGGTCCCGAGCGCCCCGAAGACGTGATGCCGTTCCTGGAGAACGTCACTCGGGGCCGGGGCGTGCCTCCGGAACGCCTCGCCGAAGTCGCGGAGCACTATCTGCACTTCGGCGGGGTATCGCCGATCAATGCGCTCAATCTCGACATCATCAAATCGGTCGAGGCCGAATTCGCTTCGCGCGGAATCGATCTGCCGGTGTATTTCGGCAATCGCAATTGGCATCCCATGGTCGAGGACACCGTCGAGGGTATGCGCGTGGACGGAATCCGTTCCGCGCTGGTGTTTCCCACCTCCGCCTGGGGTGGTTACTCGGGCTGTCTGCAGTACCACGAGGACATCGCCCGCGCCCGCGCCGACGTCGCGAATGCCCCCGAATTGGTCAAGCTGCGCCAGTATTTCGATCATCCGCTCTTCATCGACGCCATCACCGACGGCATCCGCGCGGCGGTCTCGTCACTGCCCGAGGATCGCCGGGAGCGCGCCCGGCTGGTCTTCACCGCGCACTCGATCCCGGTATCGGCCGATATGGCCGCCGGCCCGCCGGGGGAGCAGCGGCTCTACAGCCGCCAGGTCGCCGAGGCGGCCCGACTATGCGCAGCCGCAACGGGTTTCGACGAATACGAGGTGGTGTGGCAGTCCCGCTCTGGTCCGCCGCAGGTGCCGTGGCTGGAACCCGATATCGTCGATCACCTCGACGCGCTCGCCGCACGGGGAGTGGACGCGGTGGTGATCTGCCCCGTGGGTTTCGTCTCCGATCATCTCGAGGTGATCTGGGACCTCGACAACGAGGCCAAGCAGCGCGCGGCCGAACTGGGCATGGCCTTCGCCCGCGCGGCCACGCCGGGCGGAGATTCCCGATTCGCCCATATGGTCGTCGATCTGGTCGAAGAGCAGCTCACCGGTGCCCAGCCCCGGAAGCTCAGCGAGATGCCGAGCCTGGGGTGCACTCCCAACGGCGCGCCCTGCGTTCCCGGCTGCTGCGCCTTGCCGCCGCGACCGCCCCGCCCGGATACCGTCCGGTCGGCCTGAGCTGCGGCTTTTTGCGGAAATAACCCGGCCGCGGTCTGCCCAAAAGTACTGTGAGACCGTCTATCACGAACCATGACCGGGACGAACTGACCGGATGGCTCGCCGAGCGGTTCACCGCATGAACGCGTAGCCACCGGCCCGGCCACCGATATCGGTGCGGCGGGCGGGAATACGCCCGCCCGCCGTGTGCTTGTATGTCGGCATGACGAGTGCTGATTTGCTGGTTGATGCCTTCGGCCGGATCAAGGAGAACGTGCACGGGGCGGTCGAGGGGTTGACCGAGGCGGAATTGTCGCAGCAGCTGGATGAGGGCGGTAATTCGATCGCCTGGCTGATCTGGCATCTGACCCGCGTCCAGGACGATCACATTGCCGGCGTGGCGGGCCTGGAGCAGGTCTGGCTGACCCAGGACTGGGCGAAACGGTTCAACCTCGCATTCGATGACACCGCAACCGGATACGGGCACGCTGCCGCCGAGGTGGCGCAGGTGACCGGTATCTCCGCCGATCTGCTGACGGGCTACTACGACGCCGTGCACGCGCAGACCATCGACTACGTCTCCGGTCTGGTGGACGCCGACCTTCCGCGCATTGTCGACACCCGCTGGAATCCGCCGGTAACCCTGGCCGTTCGCCTGGTCAGCGTGATCGACGACGATATCCAGCACTCCGGCCAGGCGGCCTACGTCCGTGGCGTACTCCTGCGCCGCCGCTGATTCCTTGACCAGGAACGGGTGGCGGCCCGCCTCGCGGTTCGCCGCCACCGCTTCCTGGTGATCGCATGTCCAGGACCTGCGAACCCTCGGTGCCCGCCGCCGGCGGATGAAATGTATTGTGTCGCAGGTGGACAGGGTCAATGGTGGTCGGTCGGAACGTGACCGAGGCGTAGGTGGCGGGAATCCGCGCGGTGGCGCGGTCGCGAAGAAGCGGGCGCTGGGTGCGCCCGATTATTTCGTGTGGGCTCCGGTACTGAGTCTTTTCCTAGCCGCCGGTATCTGCATGACCATCGGTCAGTCGATGACGATCGCGGTGGTGCTGGTGCTGATCGCCGTGGTGATGGTGGTCCTGGACATGTGGATCAACCGGTAGCCGGGCCGAATTCGCTTCTCACTTCAGCACATTCACGGCGCGGGCGATGACCAGGCTGACGGTGATCAGCGAGATCGCCGACTGCACCATCATGGTCGATTTTGCCCAGCGCGACATCGGCATCACATCGGTGGGGCTGAATGCGGTCGCATTGGTGAACGACAGATACAGGTAATCCAGGAAATTCGGCTCCCAGTCCGGATCCGCCAGGTTCGGATTCTGCATCTGTACGAACAGGAAATCGGGATACGGCTTGCGCGCGTGTGCCCGAGCCGCCGGCCCGCCGCGATCGAGTTCCCAGTACCAGAGCCCGAATACCAGCACATTCGACAGCCAGACCGCGCCGCCGGAGGTCAGCAGTCCGGCGGCATTGTCGCTGACCGCGCCGTCTATCAGGCCCTTCACGAGGTGGTAGACGGACCACACCATCGAGAACGCCAGCAGCGCCATCAGGCTCAGTCCGAGTCTGCGGAGCCACATTTCCTCCCGGTCGATACGGAACGAGCGGGCCGCGATGAGCACGATGACAAGCACCAGCCCGATTCCCGGCACCAGCCAGCGCGGCCCGGGCGTGAACTCCTGGGGCAGGAAGTACTGCAGCACCAGCATGCCCACCAGGGCGCTGGTGGCCCACCACCGTGATTCGCCCGCGGTCCGCCGGGCCCACGCGGGCACCTGGTCGTCGTTCACGTCATTCTCGGAGCCGGTCACCTCAGCAGTATCGCCCGATGTGCGACTTCGATCCAGGAACGACTCAGTTGCTGCTGGCCACCGAATCCGCGGGTTTCGCATCGCCGGCCGCGTGCGCGGCCAGGCACCGGTCGGCGGCCCGGAACATCGCGTCCACATAATCCGCGTACTGACCCGCGAAACTCCGGACACCGTCCGCGTACGAGCGCACCGTAGTGGGCGTCACCGCGGCCGGAGCGGCGGCAGCGGCGGCCTTCAGCAGGTCCAGGCTGCGGAAGCCGACGGCGAGTCCCGCGGGCGTGCCCGGCCAGACGATCGGGCCGAGATAGGTGCGCTCCGGATAGACCTCGATCACGCGCTGGATCAGCCTTTCGGCCCATACCGCCAGCTGTAGCGCGGGCTGGTTCGTCGTGATCTCGTCGCGGACATCCATGCTCGACAGCACCCGCAATTCGTGCACACCTTTCTCGATTTCGGTGCGGCGGCGCTGATCCGGGCCCTCGGTCAGGGTCAGCGCGACGAACAGGCCGGGATGGTTGCGCATATTGCCCGCGTAGCCGGCGAAGTACCGCGCGGGGAACGCCTCCGTCTCGCCGCCGAGGCGCGCGGTCAGCGTTGCGGTTGGCAGCGACTGGGTGCCCGCGGCCGATGCGGGTACGACAACAGGGGTATCGGCCACCGCGCCGATCGCTCCGGCGGTGCGGGCGGCGCGAGCCTCGAGTTCGGCGGACACCCCGCCGGCCTGCACCCTGGCGGATTGAACGCGCCCGATCAGGTCGACGATCGATCCGCGCAGCAGGAAGGTGACCGTCAGGCCGACCACCGGCCACTTGGTCGCATTGATGTACTGCAGGACCATATCGGGTGCACTCACACGCGTGATCGTATTGCCGGTCAGCGACTCTCGCTATGCCACTGCGACTTTCGTCTGCTCTTCCATCTCCGCGTCGAGTAGACGGCGGGCGCGGGGGATGAGGAGGGTGCGATTGGGAAAGAACCACAGTGCGATCAGTGCGACGAGAGGCAGCCCGGACAGCAGTGATGACTTGCCGGCCTGGTCGGGCGGGTAGCTGTAGATTACGAGGACCCGCAGCACCGCGTCCGTGAGCAGGACCAGGCCCAGGGTCGCGGTGATGAACCGGTAGATCCGGCGAAAACCGGCATCCTTGGACCAGACTCGATCGAAGCCCTCGGCGCGCAGCGGGATCACCCTTGGCGGCAACCGGTTTGAGCGCGTCGCGCATATACGGGTGATCCGTCCAGGCGCTGGCCAGCACCACGATTCCGGCGATGGCGATATACAGCGAGGTTCGGGCCAGGACAAAACGTGCGTCGCCGCTGATCGACGTCAGCACGACACCGCCGACGACCTCTGCCAGTACCAGTACCGCGAAACTGTCGATCCGATGTGTCGCATTGCGCCGCAACCGTGTTCGCGCCATATCGCCGACGACGATCAGTGCGGCGACCACCGCGCCGGCCACCATACCGGCTGTACCTCCCGCGCCGGCCAGATAACAGCCGATGAGCGCCACATTCGATGCGACCGCGGTGAAAACCGCCAAACGCCAGCGGAATTCACGGGTCTCGATCCGTCCGACGATTGCTTTCGCGCCCAGGAGTGTGCCGCCGATGGACAGCCGGATCTGCGGCGGGAGGCCGGTCGGCGCGAGCAGCGCGAAGATCACACCGGCCAGACCACCGGCGCGGTGACCGGGTTGGTGGACCGTCTGGTGGGGAGTGCGATTCGACTGGGGTTTGCCGGGCGCGCAGGCGCTCGGGCCGGGCAGTGCGGCGGTGGTGGTGATCGTGGCGGTCGAGGCCGGGACGAAGGTGCTGCCGTATCCGTGGCGGGACGGGACGGCCGCGGAATTCGCCGCTCGGCAGGCCGCGGAGCTCGCGGTCGGGCGGACGGCGATGTCCGCACAGCAGCCGTGGTCCTTGTCGCGCGCCGCCCTGCGGCGTGCGCCTGCCCCGGCCCGCCTGGTGTTGCCGTCGCCGAACGGGTCCGCGATTTCGGCGGCGGTGAGCGGGGCGCCGGTTATCGCGGCCTCGCTACGGAATGTGAATGCGGTCGCGTGCTGGATTGTCCAGCAGGGCTGGGGGACTGAGGAGCAGCCCATCGCGGTGATCGCGGCCGGTGAGCACTGGCCGGGTCAGGATGCGCTGCGGCCCGCGCTCGAGGACTGGCTCGGCGCCGCGGCTCTGCTCGCGGCGCTTGTCGAGAACGGCGCCGGTCCCTTGTCGCCGGAGGCCTGGGTGGCGAAAGTTTGCTACGACAGCATCGAGGATGTCCCCGCACTCATCGCCGACTGCGCCTCCGGTCGTGAGCTGGCGGGAATCGGATTCGCCGACGATGTGGCGGTCGCGACCGAAATCGATGCCAGCAAGGTCGTTCCGGTGCTCATCGACGGCGCTTTCACCGACGCGTCCTGAGTCACGGCCGACCGAGAGGTGCGGCGTCGAATTCGGCGCGCGCGATCCTCACCCCTGGCTGCTCCACATCCCGCTCTGAACAACCCAGATTCCTTGGCCGCCTTGGGTTGCCGGTTGATAGAGGTTCAGGCCGACCTTGCTGCCGTCGCTGTTGGTCACGAAGACGATAGTGGGCGCGTTGCCGCTTGTCTGTACGTCGGACCAGCCGAATCGGCCCAGCACGAAGGTCTTTGCGACCTGGATGCGATCCAGCCGCCACGGCTGATGTCCGCTGTCGACCGCCTTCTGCAGATCGGTGACCTGCTGGGCGCTGAGCCCTTCGCCGCCGAACGGCGTCCCGGACGGCGGATGCGAACTCGAGCCCGGCTGTGCCGGATCCGAGGTAGTCGGTTGCGGCGCAGAAGATTCCGGCGCGCCGGGTGACACCGGGGGAGGGTTCCCGCCGTCACTTCCCGGCTGCGAGGGGCCGGAGCCGTCGCCCGAGGGGGAAGGGGCGCCGGAACTCGGCGCGGCGGATGCGCTGACCACGGTGGATGTCGTCGACGGCTGGCCCGTCGTCGACGACGTAGTCGAGCAGCCGCTCAGCGCTGCCGCAGAGGTGAGAATGCCCAGAACTGCCACCGTGATTCGCCGATTGAGCCGGCCGCGAGTGTGCAGACCGCGAGCGGGGTCGCTGTTGTGCATAGTGGTACTCCGTTGTCGAGGTACTGGGACCGCCGACTGGTGTCGACCACATCCCCGCCGTGTCTATCGCCGCGAACGATTGTGGCGTTTCGAGACAACTCGGCTGCGAACAACGTTGGTTCGTGAGTGGTTTCACCACGTGGCGCGGCCCGGCCTTGCTGGTTGGTCGCTGCCGGGATAACTTACTTTCAAGTAGGTTGTCTCGGCGAGGAGCGCCACTGTGGTTATGCCCGACAGGTCGAAGGATCGGCGCCAGGCCGCCGTGTTGAGCGGGTTGCGAGTGGTCGAATTCGGGCATTACCTCGCGGGGCCGCTGGCCGGTGTTTTCCTGGCTGATCAAGGTGCCGACGTGATCGTCGTGCAGCCGCCGGGCGGTAGTGGTTGCGATCCTGCCACATCGGCAATCCTGCAGCGCGGCAAGAGCGTTCAGGCCGTCGACCTCCGTCATGCCGACGCGGCCGCGCGGGTGCGGGCGCTTGTCGAGGACGCCGATGTGGTGATCGAGAACTTCAGGCCCGGTGTGATGGACCGCCTCGGGTTCGGATATGCGCGGGTGGCCGCGGCGAATCCCGGCGTGATCTATCTGTCCCTGCCGGGGTTCTCGCGCCATGACGAGCGCAGTGTGATGCCGGGCTGGGAGGGTGTCATCTCGGCGGCCTGCGGCTTCTACAGTGATCTGTCGCTGCCGGGTGCGATTTTCGATGCGCCGCCGACGTATACGCCGCTGCCGCTGCCGTCGGTCTATGCCGGAGTGCACGGCGCGATCGCGGTCACGGCGGCGCTGTTCGCGCGCAGCACGCACGGCCACGGCGATCGAATCGAGGTATCGCTGCTGGATGCGGCCATGTCGGCGGCGGCGGGTCTGGTGTACCGGGTCGAGGATCAGCCCGATCGCTACAACATGCCGCCCGCGCCGAAGAAGCTGCTGGACGCGGCGGCCGCATTCCGTATGCCCGCTGTTCTCACGCGCGGCAGGCTCGGGGACGTATTGCCCGGCAGCACAGCGTGGCTCGGCGAGCTGACGAACCGATTCTCGCCGCCATTGTTCGCCAACTATCGGTGCGCGGACGGCCGCAGCCTGTTCGTGTGCGCGATGGACAATGAGAAGCACGTCGCCGGCCTGCTCGCCGTGACCGGTGTGGCGGGCAAAGCCGCAGACCTCGGATTCGTGCAGGGCGATTGCCTGGACGTGCCGCCCTCGTCGACCAATATCAATGCCTACCGCGGGGCTTCTCCGCGATGGTTGTCGCTGCGTTCGGCATTGGCGCGCGCCTTTCGCCGGCGGCCGGCACTGGAATGGGAGCAGCGGCTCACCGAAGCGGGTGTGCCCGCCGCGGTGCAGCGCACCACCGCCGAATGGATCGAGCACGCGCTCGCCCTCGGGAACGGCATCGTGCGGCGGGCAGGCGATCACGTCGAACCGGGGCGGCAGGTGGACGTGACGGCCGCCGGGCTCACCGACCCCGAAATCGCCACGGGCGCTTGGCCGCATGTGCGCACCTTCGGTCCCGTCGGCACCGACTCCAGGCCCGCCACCGGTTGGCTGGACGGCATTACGGTGCTGGATCTGTCGAACGTGATCGCCGGACCGTCCTGCGCCAGGACGCTCGCCGAACTCGGCGCCGGCGTCATCCAGATCGTGCCGCCGGTGCCGAAGATGGGGCCGCGCCAGACGCTGCACTTCGGCCTCGAGGTCAATCCGGGCAAGCGCAGCATCGCCATCGACCTCGCCATCGACGCCGGTCAGGGTGTACTGCGCGAGATGATCGCGCGCGCGGATGTGCTGACCCACAACTGTCTGCCCCATCAGGCGAGCAGGCTCGGGTTCGATCCGGACAACGCCCATCGAGTCGACCACCGCGTGATCACGGTGGCCATGACCGCCCACGGCGGACCTGATCCGGCGGTCTCCGATGTGCTGCCCGGCTACGACCCGACACTGCAGGCTGCGGCCGGCATCATGACCCGCTACGGCGGGCAGCGCACTCCGGCACTGCATGGATTGGCTTCCTGCATAGACTATTTCACCGGATACTCCGGTGCGTTCGCGGCAATCCTCGGGCTCGTCGCCCGCAGCCGCGGCGGGTACGACATCAGTGCGCGAACCTCACTGGCCCGCATGGCGACCTGGATTCAGCTGCCTTTCCTGAACGGCGACGGAAGCGAACCCGGCGGGCTCGATGCGCGCGGCACCGGCCCGGGCGATCAGATCCACCGGGCGCGAGACGGGTGGCTGTTCGTGAGCGCGGGTGCTGACCGCACGCGAACGCCGGGCGCGGGCGTTCCGGCCGATCTGCCCGCGCGCATCGCTCGATACACCGTGGCCGAGGCCGTTCGCTATGCGCTGGAACAGGAGTGGGCCGCGCATCCGATCGTCACCGGCCGCATGATGCGGCGAGCAGCGGTGGCCGCCGCACGGAACCCCGCGAATCCGGCCGCTGAATCAAAGGAAATCCCCTCGGGGCGAGGGGAATTCGTGCAACATCCGAGCGGATTGCGCTATTGGGTACCCGTCGCCGACTGGGTCCGCAGCGACTTCACACCCTGTCGATCGCTGAGCCCCGCGCCGTCCCCGGGCCAGCACACCTCGGAGATCCTCGCGGAACTCGGACATCCACCGCGGGACATCGAAGAGCTGCTCGATGACGCCATCGTCGCCGACCACTGGGCAACTGACGGGGACTACCTGCCGATATGAGCAAATTGTGTGGCCCGATCACCGCAGCCGCCGGCCCCGGCCGGTACCGTCGCACAAAAAGGAGAGAAATCATGATCGCAGTCATCGCCGAGATCACCGTCAAGCCCGGTTCGGGTCCCGAGTTCGAGTCCGTCGTCGCCGATCTGATCGAGCAGATCAGGGCCAACGAACCGGGAAACCTGACCTACCAGCTCGTGCGCTCCAACGCCGATGCCGATAACTACCGGTTCTTCGAACTGTATTCCGACGAGGCGGCTGTCGAAGCTCACGGCCGGTCCGACCATTTCCGCGCCGCCGGCAAACTGATGGCACCGCTGCTGGCGGGCGCACCGAAGATCGAGTACTTCACCGCGGTCTGACCCCTGCGACGCCGGATCTCACCGGCGGCCACGCCAGGAATCGCCTGCGAACGTTCCGCACGGAGCGTTCGCAGGGCTAATTTCGAGGCAGCTCCAAGAGCCGATGCGCACGATAGTGGTCAGCGCTACGACGAACGTGTCCGCCCGCTCGCATGAGGTCTACCGCGAGTTCGAAGGTCTCCGGCGTTCCCACGGCTTCCATGACCGCATCGGCGCCGAGGCCGTCGGTGAGCGCGGCGATTGTGGCGCCCACATGGTGCGGCACGGCTGATCGAAAACCGTTGCCCCGCAGCAGCACTGGTCAGTGTAGTGGCACCGACCAGTGCAGCCGGGTGCCGCCGTATTCGCCGCTGCGCTCCATCGTGAAATGCCCATCCGCCTGTTCGGCGCGGGCGGTCAAATTGTGCAAGCCGCTCGGAGTGATGTCATCGGGGATGCCGCAGCCGTCATCGGTGATGATGATGGTGAGATCATCGGCCACGTCGATCTCGACGGTGAGGACTGCGGCGCCCGAGTGCCGCACGGCATTGCTGACCGCCTCTCGCACCACGGCTTCGGCATGGTCCCCCAATTCGGCGTCGACCACCGACAGCGGTCCGGTGATGCGCAGGGACGTGCGCAGTTCCAGGTCGCCGGTGTGCTGTTTGATCAGTTGCTCGATGCGCTGGCGCAACCGGGTGCTCTGACTGTTGCCGCCGTGCAGATCGAAAATCGAGGTGCGGATCTCCTGCACGACGTCCTGCAGATCATTGATGACATCCGAGAGTCGTTCTCGCACTTCGGCCGAGCGGGCCCGAGACACCGTGGTCTGCAGGCTCAGCCCGGCGGCGAACAGTCGCTGGATGACGTGATCGTGTAGGTCGCGTGCGATCCGGTCGCGGTCGGTGAGGATGTCGAGCTCGCGCACCCGCTGTTGCGCCTCGGCCAGTTTGATGGCCAGCGCGGCCTGATCGGTGAAAGCCGCCGCCAATTCCACGACCTCGTCGGAATACGGTGCCGATTTGGCGGACCGCAGCAGCACCAGCACGCCGAAGGCGGAACCCTGTGCGTGCAGCGGCAGGATCAATGTCGGGCCGGCCTCGGGGATTTCGACGCCGAGGTCGATATCGTCCGTATCCGTGTAGCGCAGCGGCGAGCCGACTCGGAACACCTGACCGATGGCAGTGTCGGTGGTGTGCACCACCGGGCTGCTGAGTTCGGCTCCGGGCGAGGATAATTCGGCGATGGTGAGCTCGGTGGTCTCATCGACCGGGAGTTCCGGATCGTCGGTGACCGCGAGGAAAGACCACTCCGACCGGGTGAGGGTGCGGGCATCGCTCACCACGCGGGCAATCACCTGATCCGAATCGGTTCCGGCCAGGAATTCCGTCGCCACATCGCGGGTGGCCGCGATCCACGCCTGCCGGGTGCGGGCCGATTCGTACAGTCGCGCATTGTCGATGGCCGTACCGGCCGCGGCCGCGAGGGCCTGCACGATCACCTCATCGTCCTCGGTGAACAGTTGCCCGCCGGACTTCTCGGTGAGATACAGGTTGCCGTAAACCTCGTCACGAATGCGGATCGGAACGCCGAGGAAGGTGCGCATGGGCGGATGGTTGGCAGGGAAGCCGACCGAAGCTGGATGGTCGGCCAGATTCTGCAGTCGAATGGTCTTGGGCTGGCTGACCAGCAGGCCGAGCACGCCCCGGCCCTCCGGCAGATCGCCGATGTGGGCGCGCGTGGCCTCGTCGATGCCCTCATAAATGAACTGGTCGAGCAGCAGATCGTGGCCGCGGACACCCAGCGCCCCGTAGCCCGCATCGCTCAGCGTGATGGCGGTATGCACGATCGTGCGCAGTGTCTCGTCGAGATCCAGGCCGGAGGTGACGGTCAGCATGGCCTCGACGAGTCCGTCCATGCGATCGCGCGCGTCGATCATCTGCTCGACGCGATCTTTGACCTCGACGAGCAATTCCCGAAGTCGCAACTGGGAAAGGGTCTCGCGAACCGAGTAGGAACCGCTCGAGGGGTCGCTGGTCACGTCGGCTTTCCTGGAGAGTTGTGCAGGCGCACGGTGTGTGAACTTGCTGCAAGCTCATCCTAGGCGGTTCCCGCGCGGCGTTCTCGAACCTCGGGTGCCGAGGTTTCTCGGTGGTGATGTGGGCGATCGCCTCAGGAGGCGATCGCGGCCGGATGGCGGAGGTTGCAGAGCGCGGTGGCGAGCAGCCGATGTGTCTCGGCGGCAATGGGTTCGAGCTCGGATCGGGCGAGGGTGCGGACCAAGACGGCCGGGTCCGCCGCCTCCCCAGAGGGGTTCCGTGAACCGATTCCCGACGGACGGCTTTGCGGCTCGCATCGCGATCGACCGGCAACGTGCCGAAGCGCTCCACCTACTGGCGGGCGTCTCCTGCGGCCGAGTGGTCTTCACGCGCGATGTCCTGCCGGCGGTTCGCCCGGTCAATCACGAGGTCCTTCGGCCCTGCTGTCGAGAGTGCTTGTCCAGCAGACTTTGTCGTGTGACGAACATACTGGCTGTGGAAGGCCCGATATGGATGAGACTCCGCGAGAGCTCATTCAGCCGGACAGTGGACCGGTTGTGCACGGAATTCGGAAATCAGGTCAGCCGCGAACAGGTGGCCGGCATCATCGCTCGGTGTCATGCCGGAATTGAGTGAGAGCCTCGGCCGGCAGCGACTTCTACAGGTGCACAGGTGAATCGCACCGCGGCGATTCGGGCAGTTATGAATCAGGCTGTGCCGTATGCAGTTTCGAAGCGAAAACGGCCGCCTGGGTCCGACGTTCCATACCGAGCTTGGCCAGCAGCCGTGAGACGTAGTTCTTGACCGTCTTCTCGGCCAGGAACATGCGTTCGGCGATCTGCCTGTTGGTCAGACCCTCGCCGAGTAGATCCAGGAGTTTGCGCTCCTGTTCGGTGAGTCCGGCCAGCGGGCCGTCGGGCTGTGTGCTGGCCCGCAGGCGCTGCATCAGCGCGGCGGCGGCACGGTTGTCCAGCAGTGAGCGGCCCGCGCCGATCTCTTTGATGGCTTTGGCCAGCTCCATGCCCTTGATGTCCTTGACCACGTATCCGCTGGCCCCGGCCAGGATGGCGTCCATCATGGCCTGCTCATCGGTGAACGAGGTGAGGATGAGGCAACGCAGGTCGTCCAGGCGCGAGAGCAGTTCCCGGCACAGTTCGATGCCGTTGCCGTCGGGCAGGCGCACATCGAGCACCGCGACGTCGGGGCGCAGCGCGGGAATCCGGGCCAGGGCTTGGGCTACATCCCCCGCTTCGCCCACCACGGTGAGGTCGGGGTCACCCTGGAGCAGGTCGACCAGACCCCGCCGGACGATCTCATGGTCGTCGACGAGAAAAACCTTGATCATGGCCGCGTCCGATCTGGCAGGGGATGTAGTACTCAACATATCCCGTTCATTACGCCCGCAGGCACGGCCGAAAGTCCCCAATCGCCGCCGAATGCGATCTTGTGATCGGCCCCTGCCATGGGTTCGGCAACAACCGGACTCGTTTCGGGGACAGCGCGCCGGGTAGGCCGGGGATGGGTCGCGAGGAGACTTCGGATCCACATCGGGTCGGAACGAGATGAGCGCGAGCGACAAGGCAAGGAATAGGGCGGGCAAGCTCGCCGGTCTGGCGCGGGAGAAGCGCGGACAATTGATCGGCGACGAGGACCAAGAGCAAGAAGGCAAAGCGGAGAAGGCCAAGGCCGACCTCGAGGATGCGGGGGAGAAGATCAAAGACGCGTTCCGAATGGATCTGGGGCGCACCGCTCATGCTCGCCCTGTTCGCCGCCGGGGCGCTCCTGCCAAGCCATGTCGACGTACTGGCCGGAATAACCAGCGTCAGCTCCGCGCCACGCCACTTCGCCGGAAGCTCCGCGGCGACATACTTTCTCGGTGCGCCGGTGACCGCCGTCCTGCTGCGGCGCACCCACGCGGCCTGCTCGCCCTCGCCGCACCCGCCCTGGGCCTGATCCTGTGGTTCGCGCAGGACAACGCGCACGGCCTGGTGGTCGTCTACGGATTTGTGCTCGGCCCGGCCGTGGCGCTCTGCGGTCGCGCGGCGCTGTCGATGAGAGGAGTGCCGGTAGATCACCGCCAGGCTGGGTAAGCCGACAGCGAGAACGAGCGCCGCGGCGTCAGGGTGTGCGCCCCGGCGCCGCGGCGTCTCAGCGAGGGAGGTCGGGCACAGTGGGAAGCGACGTGGACTCGTCGGAACGATCGGAGACCGAGGCCCCGGATGTGCATCCGGCGGCGCGGTCGAGTCTGGTGCTCGGCGCACTCGGTGTCGTCTTCGGCGATATCGGGACCAGTCCGATCTACACCCTGCGGACGGTCTTCGATCCGGCGGACCCGCATGCCGTGCCCGTCCGCGCCGAGAATGTGTTCGGCGTGGTGTCACTGGTGTTCTGGTCCGTCATGATCATCGTGACGGTGACCTACGTGCTGATCGCGATGCGCGCCGACAATGACGGCGAGGGCGGCATCATGGCGCTCATCACGCTGGTGCGGCACTGGGCCCCGCCGGGGGAGCGGCGAGCGGCGGTAGTCCTTGCGGGACTGGGCATCTTCGGCGCCTCGCTGTTCTTCGGCGACAGCATGATCACCCCGGCCATCTCGGTGCTGTCCGCGGTCGAGGGTGTGCAGATCGTCGAACCGTCACTGGCGCGGTTGATCGTGCCGACCACCGCCCTGATCATCATGGCCTTGTTCCTGGTGCAGCGGCGCGGCACCGCAACCGTCGGCCGTCTGTTCGGACCGGTGATGGTGGTGTGGTTCCTCACCATCGCGGCGTGCGGAATCGGCGGCATCCGTACGGATCCGGCGATTGTGCGGGCGCTGTCACCGACCTACGCGCTGGGATTCCTGGCCGGGCATTTCGGTGTGGCGTTCTTCGCGCTGGCCGCGATCGTGCTGGCGGTGACCGGCGCCGAGGCCCTGTACGCCGATATGGGGCACTTCGGCCGCCGATCCATCACTCGCGCTTGGCTTTTCCTGGTGTTCCCGGCCTGCGTGCTCAGCTATCTGGGCCAGGGCGCGCTGGTGCTCGCCGATCCGGCGCATGCCGCGAGCCCGTTCTTCCTGCTGGTGCCGGGCTGGGGGAGGCTTCCGGTGGTCGTACTGGCCACCGCGGCGACGGTGATCGCATCGCAGGCCGTGATCACCGGCGCGTATTCCGTTGCGTCCCAGGCTGCGCAGCTCGGATATCTGCCTCGACTGCGGATCGTCCACACCTCCGAATCGACCATCGGTCAGATCTACGTGCCGGGCATCAACTGGTTGCTGATGGTCTCCGTACTCACCCTCGTCTTCGCCTTCCGTAGTTCGACCGCGCTCGCGTTCGCCTTCGGCATGGCGGTGACATGCACCATTACCATCACCACGCTGCTGCTGAGCTATCTCGCCCGCGCGAAATGGCAACTGCCGCTGTGGGTGACAGTGCTCGGCGCCGTCCCGCTGTTGACGGTGGACCTGCTGTTCGTCGGGGCGAACCTCACCAAACTGGTGCACGGCGCCTGGTTGCCCCTGCTGATCGGCATCACCGCCTTCACGATCATGACCACCTGGCGTCGGGGCCGTGAAGTGGTTGTCGCCGAACGTGAGCGGCAGGAAGGCTCGCTGCAAGAATTCATCGACGAACTGCGGCAGCACCAGGCGGCGCCCGCAACCGTCGAGGGCACCGCGGTGTTCTTGAACCGCGGCAAGCAGACTGCGCCGCTGGCCCTGCGCGCGAATGTCGAACGCAACCATGTCCGCCATCGGCAGATCGTGATCATGTCGATCGAAACCGAACCGGTGCCGCGCATTTCGCTCGATGAGCACGTGCGCGTCGATCATCTGGGCTACACCGATGACGGCATCGTCCATATCGCCACCAAGGTCGGCTATATGCAGACCCCCGACGTACAGGCCGCCCTGGCCCGGCTCGATCCCGCCGATACCGAGGGCGTGCTCGACCTCGAGAACGCGTCCTATTTTCTCTCCAAGGTCGAGTTGCACGCGGGGCCGGCCCGGACGATGCCGCGCTGGCGCAAGAGGCTTTTCATCGCCATCAGCTACACCGCCTCCGATGCCGTCGATCACTTCCGGCTGCCGCGCGAGCGCACGGTGATCATGGGGTCGCGGATCGAGATCTGATCCGGAGGCTGACCGCGGCTGGGCAATCGGGCGAGCTGGGTGAAGAACTCGTCGATCTGCCTTACCGCAGAGGTGAATTCGTCGAGGTCCGTCGGTTTGGTGACGTAGGCGTTGGCGAACAGACGGTAGCTGCTCACCACATCCTCCTCGGCGGAGGAGGTACTCAGAATGACCACGGGCAGATCGGACAGTTCGGCGTCGGCGCGGATCTTCGCCAGGATCTGGTGACCGTTGTATCTGGGCAGATTCAGTTCCAGCAGCACCAGATCCGGGCGCGGTGCATGCAGGTGCGCACCCCGGCGGAACAGGAAATCCGGGGCTTCCTGGCCGTCGCGCGCGACGTGCAGAGTGTTCGCGATCTCGTGCTCTTCGACCGCTTCCCACGGGTCATGAGCTCATCACCCGGATCGTCCTCCACGAGCAGGATATCGACGGGTCGGGCGGTATGGATCACAGCGAAGCTCCTTCGACAGCCGGTGCGGCCGAATCGCCAGCGGGCGAGCCGACGGGCAGGGTGAACCGGAACCACCGTCCGAACACATTCCCACCCACAGCGCGGCGCGGGCACGCCCGTTCCGCCGATGTCCTGGCCCGTCCGGCACCCAGACGGCGAAAGCAGCGAACTTCAGGGTGATCCGATCGATCACCCGAACGTACTATTTTGCCGAAATATTGTGCCTTGGAGAAGGTTTCCGTCAGTCCGGGGCTCGATCTTCTTTCAGGTGGCGGGTGATCAGCGATCAAGCGTGACCTTGGGGTCAGCGATGGGTTGATCGAGCGCGGTGTTGTCGAGATGCCGGAGGAATTTGTCGAACGTTGCCGCGACGTAGGTGTGGACGAGTGTGGCCGCGTGGTCGGCGCCGATCGAACCGACGAAGTTCACCGATTGGCGGGTCGGGGCCGGTACCAGGGCGCTGAGGTCGGTGAAGTCGTAGTGCGCAGAGTCGTTCAGGATCAGGTGACGTTTCCATCCGGATGAGTTGCGCCAGAACGCGTCCAGGGACGGTTTGGCGTCTCCGACCTGTTCGATCTGCTGGCTTGTCATGACCAGCACCGGCCGGTCCTCGCCCTCGGTGACCGCTCGCCCGTACGCGCCGTCGACACCGATCTGACCGTCGAGGTCAACCGCGACGCTGATACGGCGATCTTCGTGCATCGCCTCGACCGCGACGTAACCGCCCGAGGAATGCCCCACCATGCCTATGTGGCCGAGATCGAGGACCTGGTCCAGGCCCGCGGGCAGGGTGCGGTGTTCGGCGTCGGGATTGCTGCCGTTGTTCAGGGCGGTCAGCGAATCCAGGACGAATCTGGTATCGGCGAGCCTGGCGTCGATGTACTTGGTTCGGAGCTCGGGTGTGAATCCGTCGGCCTGTTGGTGGAGAACCAGTCTCGGGCCGGGGAATTCGACCGCGGACGCCTCGTAGGTGTGATCGATCGTCACCACGACGTATCCCCGACTGGCTAAATCCTCTGCCAGTCCCGTGCCGTAAAGCCTGGTATCCCCGGCTCCAGGTGAGTACAGAAGTACCGGATACCGTGCTCCCCCGAGCGCGGGCGCATCGGTGAACGAACTGGTCAGCAGGCCCGGCAATGAGATACCGAATTGCTCCTCCAGGCTCGGAACCAGCTCGGTGGACAGGTAGTGAGCTCGAGGATGCGGAACGATCTGACCGGCCGGATAAAAGACCGAAACCATAAGTTCGCGCCGCTGTTGCGGCTGAAATGGGTCCGCCCTGGCTTCATCGATCAAATGCAATGTGGTCTGGCCGACCGCGAGATCCCCGCCCGGTGCCGGCAAGACCGTCGCGCCCTGCGGCTCGGCCTGTGCTACCGCACAACCGCCCACGACCACGGAAACCGCAGCCACGACGATAATCGACAATCGACCGAACAATGTACCCCCAAGGTGGAATGACCTGGATGCCACAACAGCAATCCATGCGCCCGACCCCCCGGTGAGAGTAACGCCACATCAGTTGTAAGGCAACCTGATCCGAGCCACAGACCTCGTCGTTCGACAGGCGCTGATCGACCGCCCGCACCACGGATCGAGGCAGTCGTTCCCAAGTGCGGGAGGGGCATCGTGACAAGCCCATCTGGCGCATTCCTCTAGTGCCCCAAACACACTATTCTGCATATCGCGCTGAGAGAGTCGGCCAAAGCGCGACCAGGGGAGCTGTGAAACTCTCCGCGCGAATCAGCCTTCTATGACCAGCTATGTGGCCGAACGTATTGCAGTGCAGTAGATCTGGCGCGAGCCACCACTAGCCGGATGCGCGCATGGCGCGAGTACCGTGGCTTCGTCATCGAGGCAGATCTGACTCTCACCTCGGCGGAGAGTCCGCTCGGAGGGATCATTCTCGCCCGCCGTTCTTGAGATGACCTCTGTGCGTTGATCTTCGAGGCCGCCGAGTGGCCCGCTCAGTGAGCGCGACATGCGGCTACTTGATCGAGGCGTGTACGCGCCTCAAATACCGGTAGAGCAACACCGACAGCGCCGTGGTGAGCTGCATAAGCCAGGGTGCTTCGCATACCCAGCCGACCGCGGTTCGGGCTGTCGATGGGTTCGCCGCGCCGAAAGTCGAGACGGCGATCCATGAGCCGAGGATGAACGGCCACCAGACCACCAAGTACGCCACGAGAAAGGTCAGGCACAGTCCGACGAGCGCGACAATCGGGCCGCCGCCACCGCTGGATCGGTACCGGGTGGTCGGTCGTCGTCCTCCCCACGCTGCGCCGGCTGATAGCGGGCCGACTCCTGCCCCGATGCCACGAGTGGACACTCCGGCGCGGACGCCGAATGCTTTGCCGCCGAAGCCGATTCGCATCGTGGCATTGGAGCACGAGCAGTCGGATTCAGTCCATGGCTGAGTGGTGTTCGGGCACGGGATGTCTCAGGGTTGGCGACACAGCGAGAGGTGGACGGGGCCGCCTGCACGCTGCGCCTGCCCGCGCCCACCCCGAGCACTGAATCGCGACGACTCCTGCGGGTGTGCGGGCAAACCGGGGTTTGGGGACCACTTTTCTGGCTATTGCAAGATCGCCGCACAGAGTTCCGAGCCCGGGAGTGCGTGCAGACCTTGGGAGGGCGAGCCATTGATGCAGGCTTTACCGGGGCAACTCGGCCACTCACGATGGAGGACTTCCGATGCCGTATCGACGAATACGCCGTACTTTGGCGGGCGCGCCGCTGGCTGCAGTACTTCTGACAGCCATGCTGACCACCGGTTGTGAGCAAGCGAAAGAGGCTGTGAACAAGGGCGGCGAAACGCCGTGCAGCGAATTCGTGGCGCAGGACAGCGACAAACAGCACGTCACCGTGCGCAAGTACCTACAGAACGATACGAAACTCACCACCTCTACGCCGAACAGCGACACCGTAGACGGTGCGATCACCGCCATCACTCTCATGTGTCGTGCACAGGCGAACCCCGACACCCCGATCAAAAACGCAGATCTGACCGGTGTGCTGGTGCCGAAGAAGTAATTCGCGTGATAGCCCACGGTGCAGCCCGCCATGGCCTCACTCCTGGTGTGTCGCTGCGGTGACGCGCCGCCGAGTTTTCGCAACCTGCAAACTATTGGCAATCGCTGAGTGGAGCGTCAGTGCCCTCGAACTTCGTAGCCCGGGTCGACGTGGATTGTGAAGGCGATTCAACATCGGTGGATGGCCTGGGCCGGGCGATCAGAGCGGAACAGTCCGGCGCCTAGGCAGCGCGACAGTCTCCGAATTCGGCAGGCGCGGAAGGGGATCGAGCGCCACTACGGCAACTCGGCCCAGTCGATGGTCGACGACTGGGCCGCTTCCTGGTGTCACTCCGCTGCTGCCGCCGCGGTTTGGTTAGGTATGCGGAAGCTGCGGATGAGGGCGAGTGCGCCATCGAGGGCGCTGCGCAGCGCTGCGGGATCCCGGCGAGCCTGTGCGAGGACCAGGCCCCCTTGGAGGCTGGCCAGCGTGCAGGTGGCCAGCCAGGCGACGTCGGTTTCCGTTCGCAACTCCCCGGATTCGGACATGGCCGCGAGCCCCGCGCGGATGCTCGACTCCCAGCGGTCGAAACCCGATGCCAGCACGGTGCGGATATCGTCGTCGCGCTCGCCGACCTGTCCGAGCAGGTTGGCGATCGGACAGCCGCCCTTTCCTTCCCGCTGATGTTGGAGTGCGACAAGGGCATCGGTCCAGCGCACCAACCCGGGCCAGGTACCGAGACCGTCGAAGAGGTCGTGCTGGGCGTCGAGCACCATATCGTTGGTGGCTTCGGCGACCGCGCGAAGTAGATCGTTCTTGTCTTCGAAGTAGTGATACAGCTGGCTGCGCGATGCGGGCGCGCGCGCTCCGACCTCGTCCAGGCTCGCCCCGAGCGCCCCGTTCTCGGCCACGACCTCGAGGGCTGCGGCCACGATCCGGCGGCGGGTGAGGCGTCCGCGCTCGGTGGTCGGTAATGCTCCCATCGACCCAGTATTCCCTGAGTGGACTTGACAGTCCAGTTTGGGGCGTGGTCCTCTAGTTATTGGACTATGCAGTCCAGTCAATCCGATCAACCCACGTGGAGATCCGATGTCACCCAGCATTCGCGAACAGTCCGACCAGCTGAAGGCGGTTGCGGCCGAGCGTCTTCCAGCCGACGTGGTCGCCGCCTTCGACCACAGCATCCGAGAGTTCCTGGATCAGGGAATCCCCGCCGGCGCCATCCAGGCCGGACAGCGGTTGGAGCCCTTCACCCTCGACGACGCCAGCGGCACCCCGACCAGCCTGGATCAACTCGTGGCGACCGGGATCGTCGTGATGGTCTTCTACCGTGGCGGCTGGTGTCCCTACTGCAACCTCGCGCTGCGCACCTACCAGCAAGAACTGTTACCGCGACTGAGTGATTTCGGTGCTCGGCTGGTGGCCGTCAGCCCGCAATCTCCGGATGATTCGCTCTCGACCGTAGACAAAGCCGGACTCGAGTTCACGGTTCTGTCCGACCCGGCTAGCAGCGTGGCCGCTCGGATCGGTATCGACTTCCAGCAAGCCGACGAGGTCCTGGCGGCCCAGCGCAAGATCGGTCTCGATCTGGCTCAGGTCAATGCCGAGGGCTCGACCCGACTTCCCCGCCCCACGGTCCTGATCATCGACCGGGAGCGCGTGGTGCGTTTCGCCGACATCCAACCCGACTACACCGCCCGTACCGAGGTCGCCGACATTATCGCGGCGCTCACCGACCTGCGGTGAGCGATTCCCAGGACCGGGCAGTGGAGTAATCGCTGCACCCGCGACCCACTCCTGAAACTCTGCGGGGGGTAAGTGCTCGTCCGGAGCATCCCCGCACTGAGTGCGTAGGCAATGACGCCACACCGGCGGCGCGTACGAATGTCCGCACACGGCGCACACCGTGATCGGGGCGATCAGGTCGCGGAGTCGGCGCGCGGACTGGAATGTCTTGGCGGCACCGGGAATCAATTCCAGGAGCAACCGGTACATCTGACAATGGGTTTCGGTGCGGGCGCGCCCGAGTTCGTCACGGTGATCGGCGGATTGATCTCGAAGTAGTTGGCGCTCGATCACGTTGATGGAAACTATGATTCGTCGCCCCGCGAGGGCGTAGTCGACGTGATCGACACTGCGGGCCAGTCGCCGAGCCAGTTCCGGAGAGCGCTGTAGACCGCCTCGTGGTTGAGCAGGCTGAAATGGTTCGCGCCGGTCAGGTGCAGGCCGTTGGCGTCGTCGAATCCGAGGCGCCGGGCACGGTTTCGCCCGGACCCGCTGCTGGGCAGGACCAGGCCGTCGCCGATGAGGCGGCCGAGCGGGTGTCGTGGACTGCGGGTGATGGATGCGGTGACGAAATAATGGTCGGCGCCGGACAGGAGCGGAACCTCCTGAATAGCTTTGCGCCGCAGGGTATCCACATCGAGGTCCTGCCAGTCCTCGTCCACCAGTGAGCCCTGGCGCAGATCGCGGATTCCGGCACTGCGCCGGCGCAGCAGGCGGGCGAACGGGCGGGTCTCGGGCACTTGGTCCAGGACTGCGGAAGCGTAGTGGACAAACTGTTCGAGGGGCGCGCCCAGATGCGGGGAACCCAGGCAGACGATCTGGCGGACTCGGCGCACCCAGTCCTGCTGTTCGCCGTCCGCTTCGTGGCACGCGCCGCGTGCGATCAGGCCACCCATCGAATGGCAGACCAGGGCGATCTCCTGCACCTCGACCGGCCAGTGCGCGAACAGTTCCCGCAGGAGTGTGTCGAGCTGGCGGGCGTTCTCGGCGATGCGCAAGCCGCTGTTGTATCGCACCATCAGGGTGGTGCGGTCGAGATCGGAGTCGAGTCGCTCGGCGTAACTGGGCCGTCCGCCGAGGCGCCACGCATGCTCGGTCTCCACCAGCCCATGGAGGAAGACCACGATCCGCGGACGCGGATTCGCCACCACCGCACCGAGGCCTCGCGGGCCGACAGGTTTCCCGTCGACGCGAAAAGTCATGGGCGAGGCCAGGATCGGCCGCTCCTGCTCGAGATTGTCGCCGATCAGCCCCTGGAGTGTGGCAATCAGGCCCGATCCGTACACGGTGCGCGAGGGAGTGGGAAGGCCGGGGAGCTCCGCCGCGAGTTCCGCCACTGAGCCGACCGCGGCCGCGCCTGCGCTCGCCACCCGGTACACCCCCGAGGTGATGGCATCGTGCACAGTCTTGACCGGCCGCGCGGCCGGGCCGATGCCCCACGACACCGCCGCGAATACATGATCGCTGACCGCTCGGTGCATGGTCCCGATCCCGTCGATCGCACCCCCGAGTTCATCGCCAGCGAGATGCGCGAGTGCTCGGATCTCCGCTCGCCGCCGCATCGACTCCACCATGGATTCAGTGTACGAGTGTGCACTGAATGATGCCCGCCGGTGGGAGCTATGTGCGCCACTCCACTGACCAGGGTGAGGAGCGGCTCGATTCAAGCGGTGCTCCCGGGTATTCGGACCTCGATGTCACCGCGGCCGAGGATTCGTCCGCGCTATGTGGCGGCCGACCTCGCTCAGCGGTTGCTCGGCAGAAGTTGCGCGGCGCCGGCGCACAGTCGTTCGATCGCTAACCCTGCTGGTTCGATGTCGATGACCATTCCGACCCCTTGCCCGGCATCCACCGGTGCCACGCGGGGCTGGTCGCCGATGACAGCGGCGGCGAGTTCCTTTTTGGCACGACTGTTTTGGGCTAGTTCCGGTTCTCTGCCACTCCAGCGCGCGGAGAACTCGTTGCGCAGGACTCGGGCGGGGAACTTCGACGGCCAGGGCAATTCCATGCCGATATCGAAAACTCTGGTCACGGTGGTGTCGGTGCCCTGCGCGGCAACCATGGCTTGGCGGGCTCGTGGCGAGAGCAGCGATTCTGAGCATGCGGCCAGGCAGGTGCCGAGCCAGGCGCCACTGGCACCGGCGGCCAGGACCGCGGCCAACGTTGCCGCGGAGCCGATACCGCCAGCGGCCAGCACTGGCACAGAAACAGCGCTTAGGACAGTGTCCAGCAGCGGTAACGTCGCCATTCGCGGTGCACCGTGTCCACCGCCCTCGGTGCCACGGGCGACCAAGACCTCAACACCGGCATCAGCGGCGCGCCGCGCGTCTACATCGTCATAAACCTGTGTCGCCGTGATGATTCCGGCAGCGCGTACTCGCTCGACCCAGGACAGGTCCTCACCGAAGCTGATCGAGATCAACCTCGGCTGTGCTGCGATAGCCGCGTCCAGCAATTGCGGATGCGCGCTCGCCACCCAGTCGACAAGTCCGATTCCGAACGAGGCGCTGACCTCGTGCACATACGGAAGTTCGCGTTCGAGGGCAACGGCCGAGCCGGCGCTTCCCATGCCGATCATCCCTAGGGCGCCAGCGGCCGACACTGCCGCGGCGAGCCGTCCACCGGCTACGCCGCCCATAGGGGCGTTGGCCACCGGTACCCCGAGTCCCAGGCGGCGTGACCATTCGGTTGCCAACGCGGGTGCCGTCGATGTCAGGTTCGTCCCGGTGTGGGGCGTGCTGGAGTTCACGGGAATATCCCAGCACATCGCTCTGCTGAGAACTCCAGTGCCCGTCGCACCACACGGACCGAAAGTGCGCCGGGCCAAGGCGGTACGTTCACGCTCTTTCTCCCGATCGCGCGCCCGGAATTCCAGGAGGGTATCGATGGGTTCGGGTCATTGCACCCGATCCCGCGACCTGTTCAAGTGCCTGTCCCTGCCCCCATGCTCCGAGCTCGGAGACCGCGTGCCCCCAATGCGAGAACCGGCCGCAGCGTTCGGTGGCCCCCTGCCTGGACGTCTCGATGGCGAATAGAGAGTTCGCCGTTTTCGACTGGGTGTAGGCAATCTGTGGGTCGAATCAGGACTGTCTTGCTGATCGTAGGCGGGGCTCCTTCGCGGGCAACGGGAACGGATCGAGACCGGTGAGCGCCGAACTGGCGGACCATAATTCGGCGGCGGTGCCGGGGTCGGTCATGTGCGCTCGGGGCGTCTCCCGGTGTGCTTGTCCGCGAAGGCCGAAAACCCTTGGCCCCCAAAGTTCCCCGCCGTTGATATCGGTGTCCAGGACAGCTCGCGTGATCGCTCGGGCCCCCGCGTGCTTGCCGTGCAACACCATCCCTGTGGGTAGTCCGCGGATTCGCTGGGACGTGGTGCGGACGAACAGCGGTGGCCGCGACGGAGTCAGCGAGTCCAGCGCGCCGCCGGGATGGACGACGATGCTGGCGGTGGTGGCGCCGCGTGCCCCCAGGCGTCGATCCAGTTCGAAGCCGAACAGCATCTGAGCCAGTTTCGATCTTCCGTAGCTGCGCTTGGGCCGATAGTCGTGCTCCGATTGCAGATCCGCAAGTTCGAGCCGCTCCGATCGCGCGGCGAAGCTTCCCACGGTGATCACCCGGCTGTTCTCGGTGGCGGTCAGGACAGGCTCCAGGTGGGCCACCAGGGCGAAGTGTCCGAGATGGTTTGTCGCGAACATCAATTCGTGGCCTCGGGTGTTGACGCGGCGGGCCGGACCCGAGGTCATCACCCCGGCGTTGAGTACGACCGCGTCCAGTCTCTCGACACCGAGGTCGGCCACCGTCCCGGGCATCGAAGAGAGATCCGCCAGATCCAGGCGCACCGATCGCAGCCGAGCGTCCGGAACTCGTGCACGAATTGTCTGTGCCGCGAGCTCGGCCTTGGCCGTGTCACGGCAGCCCAGCACCACTGTGGCGCCACCGGCCGCGAGCTGCTCGGCGACGAAATACCCGATGCCTGCGCTGGCGCCGGTAACCAGAACCGTCTTTTCCTCGGCCCGTCGGCCGATATGCCATGTCATGCTGTCGAGCCTCACTGTCCGCGCTTGCACCACGCTCACATTCCGCTGGCGCCTCACCTCAGGGGGATTGGTGGCTGCCACAACACTTCTGTCCGTAGCTCTATGACGCGACCGGATGCTGGTAGCGCAGCGCTTGGGTTGCGACCCGGGCACCGAGGTGGTGCGCGGTGGTTATGTCGGCGGTGTGGACGGCGTCCGGGCCCTGGTCATTCCAGGTTTGAGCACCCGCGCCCAGGTAGAACCCGAGCCGGTTGTCATCGTGTTCACTGCCGGTGGTGGTATTCCAGCCAGGCAGCAAGCCCAGGCTGACCCAGTGCATGCCGTGTTGCGCCGCCAGCAGTGCCAGGTACTGCAGCGTGTGCAGCTTGTCGCCACTCATCGACCCGGAGTTGGTGAAACCGGACGCGAGTTTGTCCAGCCATTGCTGGGTCATCCAGCGCTTGGAGGTCGCTTCGGCGAATGCGTGGAACGCCCCGGATGCCGACCCCATATAGGTCGGTGTTCCGAAGATGATCGCGTCACCGGCATCGAGGATCGCCCACTTGGCGTCGGTCATATCGGCGACGTCGACCATGTCGGCGCGGGCCTCGGGCACCGACTCGATACCGTCGCGAACGGCCTTGGCGAGCTCGAGGGTGTGCCCGTAACCGGAGTAGTAAGCGATGGCGACATGAACGGATGGCATGTTGGAGCCTTTCGGTGGTCGGCGAGAGAGATCTCTGGCGGGTTGTATGTCACTTCCGGCTCTCGCCGCGTTGACGTTGATAACGGTATGACCGTTACAGTGTCATTGTCAACGTCAACACTTTTCAGTTATCATCGACACATGTCATCAGGCGATCGACGCAGCGGCTCGGACGATCAGCGCGAGCACATCCTGGGCGCGGCGGTGAAACTACTCGGCGACGCCGGGCCATCAGGGCTGTCCACCCGGGCGGTCGCGACAGCGGCTGGAGTGCAGACACCGACCCTGTATCGGTTGTTCGGCGACAAGGACGCACTGCTCGACGCGGTGGCCAGCTTCGGTTTCGAGAGCTACCTCGCCGAGAAGCGTGCGTTCATCCCTAGCCAGGACCTGGTCGAGGATCTGCGCCGAGGCTGGGAGACGCATGTGGAGTTCGGCTTGGCCAACCCCGCCATCTACGCGCTGATGTACGCCAACCTACGACCGGACCACCACCCCACGGCAGTAACGGAAAACCGGGCCATCCTGCGCGGCATGCTCGAACGCGCCAACGAACAAGGGCTGCTCCGGGTACCGGTCGAGGCAGCCATGGTAGCCATCGAGGCGTCCACGACCGGTGCGGTCCTGCACCTGCTGGCCCAGCCGGAACGGGCGCGGGACGCCCAGCTGATCCGGCCACTGCGCGACATCGTGCTCGACGCCCTCACCGAGCAAGACGCACCCCGCGCCGATGACCCCATCGCCGATCGCGCCCAGTCACTACTCGGAATCATCACCCCCGCCGGCAATGCCGACCCCGCGACAGACGCAGGCTTCAGCGTCTTCGAAGCCGGCCTGCTGCGCGAATGGCTCACACGGCTCAACGACGCCTGCCGACCCCGCGGACAGCAGCATCTCGATAACCATTCCGCGTGTCCGACAACAACATCCTCAGGCTCGTAGGCTGAGCTCATCGAAACGCCCCATATCGGCTCCCATGCCGCGCTGTTCGGAAGGGCAGCGCAGCGCCTCGGAAATCAACCGGCAGCCATCTATCTGGCACGGGCCGAACACTGTGCCGTCTGCAGTGAATCCCCAGTGAGTCGGGCCAGCCGCCGCAGGGGTGTCCGTTCACGCCGGAGGTGGACTAACCTACGCGCGGAGAGCGGATGGCATGCCCGCTCTCCGGCACTATTTTGCCTCGGTGTTGCTGTCGATGGGTTGCTCCGTGAAGGAGTTGGCGGAGTTCCTCGGCCACAACGACCCGGGGTTCACCCTGCGCACGTACACCCATCTGGTGCCGTCGAGCCTCGATCGTGCACGGTCGGCCATCGACGCCGCGCTCGGCCGGATCGATCCGCCGACGGCCTGCAGACGGCCTGGGCAGGTGAATCGCGGTAGCGCGCGGGTGCTGCGACCGCGGAGAATCAGCCGTCTACCAGGCTCCTCGCGATGACAAGCCGCTGAATCTGGTTGGTGCCCTCGAAGATCTGGGTGATCTTGGCTTCCCGCATATACCGCTCGACCGGGAAGTCCTGGGTGTAGCCGTAGCCGCCGAGGACCTGGACGGCGTCGGTGGTGACCTTCATGGCGGCGTCGGTGGCGATGAGTTTCGCGACGCTGGCCTGGCGGGAGTAGGGGAGGCCGGCGTCGCGGCGGCGGGCGGCGTCGAGGTAGGTGGCGCGGGCGGAGTCGACGGCGGCGGCCATATCGGCGAGCACGAAGCCGAGGCCCTGATGGTCGATGATGGCGCGGCCGAAGGCTTCTCGCTCCTTGGCGTAGGCGACGGCATCGTCCAGGGCGCGCTGGGCGATGCCGGTGGCGACGGCGGCAATGCCGAGGCGGCCGGAGTCGAGCGCGCCGAAGGCGATCGAAAGTCCTTGGCCGGGTGCGCCGATGAGACGGTCGGCGGGGACGAAGGCGTCGTCGTAGGCCGCGGTGGTGGTGGGGACGGCGCGCAGGCCCATCTTCTCCTCGGGCTTGCCGAAGGACAGACCCTCGGTATCCGCGGGGACCAGGAAGCAGGAGATACCGCGCGAGCCCTCACCGGTGCGGGCGAAGAGCGTGTAGTAATCGGCCTTGCCGCCGTTGGTGATCCACGCCTTGGTGCCGGTGATGCGGTAGCCGCCGTCGGTCTCGGCGGCCCGGCACCGCAGCGCGGCCGCATCGGATCCGGCATGCGCCTCGGACAGGCTGTAGGCGCCGATCAGGTTGCCGGACAGCATCTCCGGCAACCAGCGCTCCTGCTGCTCCGGGGTTCCGTACCCGAACAGCGGATGGCAGGACAGGCTGTGCACGCTCACCGCGACCGCCACGGCGGCCCAGCGCGCACCCAGCTCCTCGAGCACCTGCAGATACACCTCGTACGGCTGCCCGCCACCGCCGAATTCCTCGGGATACGGCAGGCTCAGCAGCCCAGCCCGGCCGAGCGCGCGGAAGGCTTCCTCGGGATAGCGCTCCTGCTTCTCGTAGGCGGCGGCATTCGGTTCCAGCACCTTGTCCGCGATCTCGCGGGTGAGCTCGAGGAGGTCACGGGCTTCGGACGTGGGCAGCAGGCGGTCGACGGGCATGGTCGAGACATTACGACCAGCACCCAATTGCGTGCAAGGCAGCACGCAATTACAGCTAGACTGACGCGGTGTCAGCCGCCCTGCCCCCGAACAAACACCAGGAAAAGAGCCTGCGTACGCGGGCACTGCTGCTGGACGCCGCCATCGACAGCCTCGCCGAGGTCGGCTACGCCAGCGCGTCCATTGCCGATATCACCGCCCGCGCGGGCGTGACGCGGGGCGCGCAGCTGCACCACTTCCACACCCGGCAGGAATTGTTCGCGCAGACCATCGAACATCTGACCCAGCGGCAGCAGGAGGCCTTGCAGCGGCGGGTGCGGACACTGGGCGCGGCATCGGCGGGGGAGATCCTGGTGCAGTTGGTGACCGCACCGTTCGCGGGAAAGCTGGGCAAGGCGGCGGTCGAGCTCTACGTCGGCATCGCCAATGAGCGTGAGCTGCGCCGGAATATGCTGCGTGTGCAGCACGAACTGACGGTCGAACTCCTCGGCGCGTGCGCGCAGCGCATCGATGTCTCTCCCGAACGCCTCGAATCGGCCTTCTGGCTGACCATCAATCTGGTGCGCGGTGCGACCCTCGATGAAATGGTCGGGCGGGATCGATTGCGGCGCAAGCAGGTTCTCGCCGACTGGGCGCGCATGGCCGACGGCCTGCTCGCCTGAAACGGGATGCCTGACGGCCGCGATACACCGGCCGTAAGGACGTTCTGAATACTGCCCGGTGGAGCCCGGGCGCAGCCTCGGGGGAGGGCATCGCCATGGCGATGAATCGGCGGAGCATGTTGCGCGCCACCGCATTGGGTACGGTATGCGCCGGCCTGGGATTACGATCGATATCCGGTGGTGCACCGGAATCAGCTGCGGGACAGGTGGATTGGAATGTGCTGCGGCAGCGACTCACCGGGACACTCACGCTGCCCGCGGATTCGGACTATGCGACCGCGAAACTGGCCTTCAACCCGCGCTTCGACGACCGCAACCCGGCTGCCGTCGTGCGCAGTGCGAACGCCGCGGATGTGCAGGCGTGTGTCGCCGTCGCGGCGGAGTGCGCCCTGCCGATCGCGGCCCGCAGCGGCGGCCACAGTTACGCCGGATACTCCACACCTGACGCCGGACTGATTGTCGATGTGGGAGCGATGAATTCGGTGCAGGTCGCCGCGGATGGCACCGCCACGATCGGCGCGGGCGCGCGCCTGATCGACGTGTACGCGGGCCTGGCTCAGGCGGGGCGCTGCCTGCCGGGCGGTTCCTGCCCCACGGTCGGCATTGCGGGACTGACCCTCGGCGGCGGTCTCGGCGTGCTGGCGGGCAAATACGGATTGACCTGTGACAACCTGCTTTCCGCGCAGATCGTCACCGCGGACGGCGTGCTGCGCAGGGCTGCCGCGGATTCCGAACCGGATCTCTACTGGGCGCTACGCGGCGGTGGCGGCGGGAATTTCGGCGTCGTCACCGAATTCACCTTCCGGACGGTCGAGGCCCCGCAGCTGGCGGTCTTCCAGGTGCGATTCCCGGATGGAGCATTGACCGAGGTGCTGGGCGCCTGGCAATCGTTCACCCGATCGGCCCCGGACGAATTCTGGTCCACCCTGGGCATTTCCGCCGGGAGCCCACCCTCGTGCCGAATCAATGGCTGCTACGTGGGGACCGAGGGCGATATGAACGCACTCCTCGACAAGCTGGTGGCGGCCACCGGATCGCACATCACCAATCGGTACTCCCTATCCCTGGACTACCTCTCGGCAATGAAGTATTTCGGCGGCTGCGCGAATTATTCGACGGAACAATGCCATCCGAGCTGGAATGGCGGCGGTGTGCTCGGCCGGGAATCGTTCACCGCCTCGTCCCGGGTGCTGACCCAGCCCCTGGCGGACCCGAGCCGGCTCACCGATATGCTCACCGGGCGCGAGGGCATGGACATTCTCCTGGACAGTCTGGCCGGGGCCGCAGGCCGAATCGGGGCCTGTGACACCGCTTTCCCGTATCGCGGCGCACTCGCGACCGCGCAGATCTATGTCGGTGCGACCACCGCCGACGCGCGCACGGCGGTGAGCGAGGTCCGGGACGCGCTGGGCACCCTGGTCGGCAATACTGGGTTCGTCAACTACATCGACCACGACCTGTCGGACTGGTCGACGGCCTATTACGGCGGTAATGCGCTTCGACTGCGCCGCATTGCTGGACAGTACGACCCACACTGCGTCTTCGGTTTCGATCAGTCGGTGACGAAGATGTGAGCTGTTCTCAGAACGGCGCGGGCAGCCGGGTGTAGACGCCGGGGAATCCCGCCTCGGCCGCGCCCCGGCCCCACGAGGTGAGTCCGACCAGCTTGCCGTCATCGCCGAGTAGTGGCCCGCCACTGTCGAAGTCGCCGGTATCGGCCTTGGTCGACCCGGCGCAGACCATCTCTCGTGCATCGAACGCACCGGGATAGGCGTGGGCGCAGTCGGCATCGGTCGCGAACGGTACGGTCGCTCCGCGCAGGCGGATATTCGAGCTGTCGCTGTCGGAGGTGCCGCCCCAGCCGAGCACGGTGGCCGAACTGCCCTGCGGCGCGGCGATCTGCACGGCCGGCTGACCCTGCGGCTGAGTCAACGTCAGCACGGCGATGTCGTGGTGATACACCAGCACCCCGTCCACGTCGTCGGTGCGAAAGTCCGGATCGATACGCACCGCGGTCACGGTCGCGGTGACCCCGTCCCCGGACTGCAGATCCGAGCGCCCGAAGGTGACCGTCAGCCATTCCGGCAGTTGCTGCGCGACCTGCACACAGTGCGCCGCTGTCAGCACTTGATCGGGTGCGATGAGCGCGCCGCCGCAGAACTGCCCGGACGGGCGTGCGAGGTGGAACAGCGGGCTGCCCACCGCCGCGAGCCACGGGTACGCGGTGGCCTGCACCTCACCGCCGCCGACCACCGCACCGGCGGACCCGGGGATCAGGCAACCGATGAGTACCGCGGTGACGACCGCGATCCGGCGAGGGAAAAACACCAGCGCACCTTCCGCGATCGAACGACCAGAACAGTTCATTCAAACAGACTCACCGCCGGTGTGCGGACCGGCAGTTGTCGGTGGTCCTGCGTATCGTCGCAATATGACGTCTTGGACCGAGTTCGCCGAGGCCGCGCCGCGCATCGCCGAGATCTTCACCCGCCGTCACGCCGCCACCGGCAATCTGTGCCTGCTGGCCACCCTGCGCGCGGACGGTTCGCCGCGCATCAGCCCGCTGGAACCCCGCGTTTTCGAGGGTGAACTATGGCTGGTCGGCATGCCCGGCACCACCAAATTCCAGGATCTGGCGCGCGATCCGCGCTTCTGCCTGCACACCGCCACCGTCGATACCGAGGTCACCGACGGTGATGTGAAGCTGTTCGGCGCGGTGCACGATGTGCGGGATCCGGTGCTGCATCAGCGCTGGGCGGAGGATCTCTTCGCCGAGTCCGGTTTCGACCTGCGCGGGGAGGTCTTCGACCAGTTCTACGCCGCGGATATCACCGGCGCCTCCGCCGTCGAGGTCGGGAACGGCCACATGGATGTCACCATCTGGAAGCCCGGGCGGCCGGAACATGTGGTGCGCAAGCACTGATGGGCGCGGAAAGGCCGATGGGCACGGCAATGCGGAGTCATGACATGCAATATTGCAGCGAATGCAATACGGCAGGAGCTGCATTCGCGCATGAGGTGCCGAACAAGGCCTCCCACAACGGTTTTCGTGAGTCGCCACCTGCGGATCTACCGGATGCCGCGGATGTGTATGTGCCGCAGGATTATCGGGAACGCCCCTCCGGCATTCCGGGCGCGGTAGTTTGGACGCGTGACATCACGGCCGACTCGACCGCTCCGGTCCTGCCAGACGGCTGTATGGATCTGCTGTGGATCAACGGTCGACTCATGGTGGCAGGCCCCGACACTCGCGCACATCACCCGAGCCTCGGTGGCAACCCGCAAGTGTCCGGCATCAGATTCTTCCCCGGCACGGCTCCGGCATTGCTGGCGATCCCCGCGCCCGAATTCCGCAATGCGCGAGTGGATATGGCTGCCGTCTGGAGTCCCGCCCTGCATCGCCATGCCATCGACCTCCTCACCACCGCGTGCACTCCCACGGCAGGTTTGGAAGCGGTAGCCCGATGGCGCTCTACCGGCGCAGATCCCGTGGCCCCCGCCATGATTCGCATAGTGACCGAACTCCGCGCGGGCACCCGCGTTGCCGATCTCGCCGACACCCTCGGTCTGGGCACCCGCCGCCTGCACCGCATGTCCCTGGAGGCCTTCGGCTACGGCCCCAAAACCCTCGCCCGCATCCTGCGCATGCAACAGGCCTTGGCCCTGGCCCGCTCCGGCACGCCCCTGGCCGTCACCGCCGCCCAGACCGGCTACTCCGACCAGTCCCACCTCTCCCGGGAAATCAAAGAATTGGCCGGAGTTCCCCTGACCCAACTTTTACAGCGGTTAGCCTTCACCCAAGCGCCGCATACAAATCCACCCCATTCCCATCCGGATCGTGCACGGTCGCATACCGCTGCCCCCAGAACGCATCGAACGGCTTCAACTCGCCGTGATATCCCGCCCCCACCAATTCCTCGAATATCGCATCGACCTCACCGGTCGTCCCGCAGCGGAACGCCAGGCCCATCCGCCCGCCGCCGCTCCCGGCACTCCACTCCGGATGGAACGACCGAACCGTCGCCTCCGTATCCAATGCCAGCCTGATCCCACCCGCGAGCACCGCCTCGACATGCGGTTCATTGTCCGAACCCGCCGCGAACCCGACCCCGAGTCGCCGATAGAACGCCAGCGACGCACCCATATCGGCAACAACAATTCCGATCACATCCAATTGAAGAGTCATACCCGAACCGTAGGCCCGCCCGCGCCCCGCTGTCTTGAACAAATCGGACGCAGCGTGTCGGCCGACCACCGCTGTCCGGTCGATCGGCCGTTCCTGCGGTGAACGGGGCGCTACTCCCTCGGGGCACTCGAGATTCCGAGCGAACAGGTCATCGAAATCGCAACCGGCGGGCGAGGGGACTTCCGACAGCGGAACTCGCGACCGGCGGAAATTCGCCGGCGAAAGGTGTTCAGCCGCAGCACTTGCAATCCTCGCCGTTGCTCGGGCTGTTCGGGCCGGGTGCTGGGGGAGCGGGACAGCAGGTGTTCCCGCGTCAGGCATCGAGGCCTTCCTTGGCCGCGATGACCGCGATCACGAGCGCGGCGAGGTGAGTTCGTAGGTGGCCGACAGACCTCCTCGGAGGTCGCTGTGATCGGCAGCACCGAGGTGGTTCGCGCCAAGTTGCGCACCATCGAACAACTCGGCATCGACGAATCCATCGAGGACATCCTCATCTCCCTGTCGAGCCGGTACCACGTCATCCGGCCCATGGCCGGATGACGTTCCCGCGGGATCCTCTACCTGATCTTGGACCGAACCACCTCCAACCTGGCTCCGGCTCGTCACCGTCTCCGCGCCATCGAGCAGACCCTCGAAATCTGATCCGGACGTAGACATCACACCTCGTGCGACAGCCCTTGCGTGCCTTTGGTTTCGACACCACCCGTAGATCGGGGTCATCTGGACTGGATCCGGAAACGGTGACTGCTCGACGCCGGAGTGGGAATTCTGCAGCAGAGTAGCTGCGCATTCGCCATCGCCCCGCTATGCTGTAAATGCCTAGCCAATGTAGCGAAACCATCACTGCCACAGGGGAGCCGGTCGGGACCGAGCTGCCGGTCCAGGTTGCCGAGATCGTTCGGAACCGATGCTGCAGCGGAACTGTCCGGTTTCGGTTCGAATGGAACGGCAGTGCGAGTGCGCGCGAATGGCGCAGCAACCCAGCAGGATTCACCCTCAACGATGGAATGCGCTGCGTGCGATACGGATGACGCCCGCGGCCGAGCAGATCTCATTCACAAGCGGGTTGTCCGAATAGTCGGCGTCGATCGCGGTGGGACGGATGACCTCGGGGAACGGTCCAGGAAGGGGCGATTTGTTTGCACTCTCACCCGGAATCGCCGAGTAGTGACATCGAAGCCCACCTATCGGGATTGCGACAGCGCGTTCCCCACCTGGTCGGCGCGGTCGTGGCGTCGAGTGATGGTTTGCTGATCGCAGCTGATCTACCCGAGACGATCGAGCCCACCGGTATCGCAGCCCTTGCGGCCGCGCAGCTTTCGCTATCGCTGACATTCGTTGCCACGACCCATGGTTCGAACCTGCACGAGGTGACCATCGACAGCGGCGGCGGGCACGTGGTCGTCTACGCCGCGGGACCGGCCGGGCTGCTGACGGTTCTGACCGACACCGACGCCGTCTTGGGGCGGGTGCATCTGGAAGCGCGCCCGGCCGCCCGGGCGATCGCGAATCTGTTGACCCCGGCCTTCGTGCCGGCGGAAGTGATGATGACCGGCAGTGGATTCGCACTCACGTCCAACGGATCCCGTCCCGAGGTTCCGAAAATCCACTGAGCCGCACCACAATTCCCACTGAGCCGCAGCACAATGCGGGAGAGAGGCGAGCGATGTCGAACCTGGATGTGGCATTGAAGGACATGATGACCATCGACGGCGCGCTGGGCGCGGCGGTCGTCGACTACACCAGCGGGATGACTCTGGGCACAGCCGGAGGTTCCCGGACACTTGATCTTCAGGTCGGCGCGGCCGGCAATACCGAGGTGATGCGCGCCAAGATACGCACGATCGAGCAGCTGGGCCTGAACGAGGGGATCGAGGACATCCTGATCACCCTGTCCGGTCAGTACCACATCCTGCGCCCGCTGAGCGCCCAGCGTTCCACCGGCCTGTTCCTCTACCTGGCGCTGGACCGCATGCGTGCCAATTTGGCTCTCGCCCGCCATCACCTGCGCAAAATCGACGGCGAACTGGAGATCTGACCGACGGTCAGCCCAGGGGACACGGAGTCTCGTCGAACTGCTTCCCCGACTACGAATCATGGGGTTTGGGCGGGGCCGGCCCGGGTAGCCGCGAAAGAGGATCGGAAACTGGGTGGTGAGGCTGCTTCACCTGCCCCGCAAGGGTATTGGAGGCGATCGGGATGCCACGGTGCCCGTCGCGGATGACACGGATTCGACGAATGGCGCCGTGGGGCCGCAATCCCCTGATGCGTGCTTCGGACCGATTCGAAGGATCGATCTGCCTCCTGATCGTGATGGTCATGGTGGCCGCGATACCGATCTCGCTGCTTATCGCCTGTGCCACCCACTCATCCGCGGTGGCGCGAATTCGTCTCGACGATGGGGGCAAGGTGCCGGCGACCGCGACGGTCATCGCGGAGCCGCCGCACGGGCCGGTCGTGGCGGGGGTGGCGCCCGGGCGTCCGCAGGCGCCGGTGCGATGGAACGAGCGCGGCCGCCTCATTCAGGTGGTGACGGAGGTTCCCGCGGCGGCGAAAGCCGGTGATCGGATCACGTTGTGGCTCGCGCCGGATGGGCATCCGACGGCTCCGCCGCGGCCGCTGGATGCGGCCGTGATCGAGGGAGTGGGTACGGGATTCGCGACGCTGCTCGGCATGTGGCTCGGTGCGGGCATCCCGTACGTGCTGACCGGCTTTGCGCTCAGCCGGCATCGCAGCGTCGCCTGGGCGCGGGAGTGGTCGCATATCGGCGGTGCGGTCAGACATCGCAAGCAATGATCGGAAACGTACGAGCTGCGTCCGGCCGGGGCATGGCGGCAAATCCTCAGCTTAGTATTGGAGATAGGTCTCCAATATTCCGGAATTGTCCACGCGTTCTTCGCTATTCGCGGGAAGCTCGGGCAGCTGTTCGCCTGGGACCGCCCCGGCTCCGGCGTCGGGACCCGGCTACACACACTGCGCGACAGACTCCCCGCGGACCTGCGTGAGACTCCGCCCGGACCGGACCCGCGCACGATTCCGTTCAGCTCGGTGCATCTCACCGACGACGAGTGGGTATCGGAGAGCGCCAACCGCACCGTGCACCGATTACTCGTTCTGACCTGCAGCCTCTCGAGGTAGCCGCACGCGACGCGGAGAAGTCCGGTGGGCCGAGCTCGATGAGCGGCGGCCTGTGGTGTTGTGCGGAGATCACGGCTCTGAGCCGTCGTAGACTCGAACTCCGCGCGTGCGCAACCGTTCGGAGGACACCTATGCAGTTTCCGCTCACCGTCAACGACTTCCTCGATCGTGCGTTCACCGTGTATCCGGATCGGGTGGCGATCGTCGACGAGCCTGATCAACCGGCGGCGTCCTGGGGTGAGATCACCTATGCGCGGCTGCGTGCGCGGGCCAGGGCGCAGGCGGGTGCGCTGGACGGTTTGGGGGTGCGACCGGGCGCCCGGGTGGCGGTGGTGTCGCAGAACTCCGCGCGGCTGCTGAGCAGTTTCTTCGGTGTGAGCGGGTGGGGGCGGGTGCTGGTGCCGGTCAATTTCCGGCTCGGCGGGGATGAGATCGCCTATATCGTCGAGCATTCCGGCGCCGAGGTGGTGATGGTGGATCCCGCGCTGAAGTCCGTGCTCGACGAGGTCGATTGCCGGGTGAAGTTCGTCTTCGGGGACGATGACGACAAGATCTGGGCGGCGGGCGCCGAACCTGATGCCTGGCAGGAGATTTCGGAGTCGGCGACCGCGACGATCAATTACACCTCCGGGACCACCGCCCGGCCCAAGGGGGTGCAGCTCACCCATCGAAACCTGTGGCTCAATGCGACCGTGTTCGGCTGGCATACCGGCGTGAACGACCGCGATGTGTACCTGCACACCCTGCCGATGTTCCATGCCAATGGCTGGGGGCAGCCGTTCGCGGCGACCGCGATGGGTGTCAAGCAGGTGGTGATCCGCCAGATCGACGGTGCGGAGATCCTGCGGCGCATCGACGAGCACGGTGTCACCTACCTGTGTGCCGCTCCCGCGGTGATCAGCGCGGTATTGGAGGCGGCCCGCACCTGGGACGGCCCGATCCCCGGTCGTGATCGGGTGCGGGCCATCGTGGCCGGCGCGCCGCCGCCCACCCGGGTGATCGAGCAGGTGCGCAGTGAGCTCGGCTGGGAGTTCATCCAGATCTACGGCCTCACCGAAACCGCACCGCTGCTGACCATGTCGCGCATGCGCGCCGAATGGGATGAGCTGCCCCCGCCCCAGCAGGCCCGGCTGCTCGGCAGGGCGGGCGCACCCGCACTGGGTGTGCGGATCGATATCGACGCCACCGGCGAGATCCTCGCACAGTCCAATCACAACCTGCTCGGTTACTGGAACAACCCGGACGCGACCGCGGAGGCGTTGGCGGGCAACTGGTTTCACACCGGCGACGGCGGCACCCTATCCGATGGTTATCTGACGATTACCGATCGCAAGAAGGACGTGATCATCACCGGGGGAGAGAACGTGTCCTCCATCGAGGTCGAGGATGCCCTGCTGCTGCACGATGCGGTCCGCGAAGCCGCGGTTATCGGCATCGCCGACGAGAAGTGGGGTGAACTGGTCACCGCCCTGGTCGTGACCGCCACCCCGGTCACCGCCGAGGAACTCATCGCTCACTGCCGCACCCATCTGGCCGGATACAAGTGCCCCAAGCGCATCGAATTTCGTACCGAACTGGCCCGCACCGCCACCGGCAAGCTGCAGAAATTCAAACTGCGCCAGCAATTCTCGGCCGAGTGATCGGCCACAACCGTGCCGGGCCCGTCAGGATTCGGCGTGGCGGTGGCCGGTCGGAGTCTGGGTGATCCGCCACAGGCGGTGCGGTAGATCGCCCTCTGTCACCGTTCGGATATCGCGCAGGCCCCAGCCCTCGGCGAGGTCGACTACGAGATAACGCGGGAAGAAATGCACGGCGAGGCCGTCGTGTTCGAAAGTGTCGTCCCCGTGGGCGATTCCGACGCAGAAGTCGGGGTCGCCGGTGTGGCGGACCGTGTAGACGAAGGTGCCGCCCGGCCGCAGCACCCGGCGGATCTCGCCGACCAGATCGGTAATCTCACCGGTGGACAACGCCATGCACAGCAGCAGGTGTGCGAACACGGCATCCACGGACGCATCGGCCAGGGGTAATGGCTGTCGTACCTCGAGCACCGCCGTCCGCAGGTTGTGCAGCCCCTCCGCGGCAGCCTGCTCGCCGAGCTGTTCGATGCCGGCATCGCTGAAATCCGTTGCCTGTACCGCGAATCCGAGCCGCGCGAAGTGCAGGCTGTCGCGGCCCTGCCCGGCGCCCAACTCCAGGACGTCATGTGCGCCCGCTGTGCGGAACACCTCGGCCGCATACCGCGCGGGGGCCGACGGCTCGTCGCCGTACATCCGTGGATGAGCGCTGTACATCTGCTGCCAGTACTCGTGCTGGATTCCGGCCAGCTTCCGGTCCTGTCCCTGCATCATCGTGAGGTCATTGTTTGCAGTTGATCGATCCGCTCTTCGGTGCGAGGTCAGGGCCATTCGTTCGGGCCGGGGGCGAGCCTGGCGAAATCGGCCTCGGAGGTGGCGCCGGTAGTGTGCATTGGGCAGTCCTTCTCACGCGACATCGCGGGTCGGGCCCGGAACGCGCAGCGTTGAGCCTCGATCCGCTGATACTTCCAGTACACGCTGCTCGGAGACCAGTGTCAACGATGTAGATCTACAGTGACCGCGAGTCGGTCGGGCGGTCGTGATGATCGTGCGACCCCCGCCCGGCAATCCGCTGGTTGCCACTGGGCGCGGCTCGCTTCGATATGGCCGATTTCCGCTGTAGGTTCACGAGATGTTCGATCCCTACGGTTCGCAGCTCAACGGTCCCGTAATGTGGTCGCGACCGCAGCACGGCCCGCAGGAGCATCCGCACGCCATGATGGTGCTGATCCTGGGTGTGCTCGGGGTGTTCTGCTGCGGGGCGTGCGCGCCCGTCGCGTGGGCCCTCGGCGCCCGATCCCTCCGGGAGATCGATGCCTCCGGCGGTATCTACGGCGGCCGGCACCAGGTCATGATCGGCCTCGTCCTCGGCATCATCGGCACCATCATCATGGTCGCCGGCGGCATCCTGTTCCTCCTGCTCGTCATCGGAGGCCGCAGCTGACCGGCGGCACTGATTCGATCGAGAAGTCCGGGGTAGTTCCCGAGTAGAGGTGTCCAGCACCGATATTCGACAAGGACGGGCGATGAGTAACACCAATAAGATCAGAAACAAGTTCGACCGATTGACCGGCCAGGCAAAGCAGTTCGCCGGAGAAACCCTCGGCGATCGCCGCATGGCCGGAGCAGGTCGCCGCAAACAGCTCGAGGCTGACCTCAAAGACGTGGGTGAAAAGCTCAAGGACGCAATCGGCTCCGGCCGCACCCGCCGCACGAGACGACCACGCACCGACACCAAGCGATAAGAGCCGATGCGTCCGCAGGGCGCTGAGTACTCAGGGGCGGGCGTGGACCGCCGCCAGGCGGGCGGAGCGGATGGCGTTCCAAAGGGGGCGGAGGAGGGATTCCTGGGCGGCTATGGCGGTGGCCGAGGTGGGGGCGGAGGCGGGGGCCCGTTCGGCGACGGTGAGGATGGCCGCCACCTGGTCGGCGGTGTCGAGGATGCGGCGGGCGCGCAGGGGGAGGGAGTCGGGGTACTGGTGCTGGGAGTAGGCGGCCAGTTCGTCTTCGATGAGGTCACGGGGGCTGGGGCCGCCGGCATCGTCCACGCGGGTGGTCTGCAACTGCTGGAGGGCGTCGGCGGCATCCCGGACTGCCTGGCGCATAGTGTATTCGGCTTCGCCCAGCGGCATTTCGGGTTCGACGGTCCGGGGGATGGGGGTGGCGTAGACGCGCCACTGGAGGCTGTCGTCATCGGTCCAGACCGGGACCAGGCCGGTGCCGTCGGCGCCGGGGGAGCCGACGTAGAGCCCCTCACCGGCTTCGGTTGCGGCGGCGGCGAATTCGGTGCCGACCGGCAGACCGCGCACATCTCCGGAGACCGGCAGCACCAGGCGCAGCTGGGCCCCGGGCCCGGCCATGGCTTCGCGGATGAGCTTGAGCAGCACCATGATTCCCGCGCCGCGACTGGTATCGGCGGTTTCCTCGGCGGCCCAGGGCAATCCGGTGTGGCCGCCGGTGACGGGATCCCCGGCGGCGACGGTCTGGCGCTGCGCCCAGGCGCGCAGCGCATCCAGCACATCGTCGGGGGCGCTGCGGCCGGCGAGCCAGGATGCGGCCCAGACCGTCAGCGTGGCGCTCGGGGAACTCATGAACACAGGATAACTGGCGGGCTACTGCGGGTCGGTGACGAAATCGATCAGTCGTTCGACGGCGCCGATCAGCGGGGTCTCCAGGTCGCGAAAGGATTCCACGCCGTTGTAGACCCGCCGCCACCCTTCCTGCGGTGTGCCCCAGCCGAGGCGGCGGCATACGCCGGTCTTCCAGTCCTCACCGCGCGGCACGTCCGGCCAGGCCTCGATGCCGAGTACCGCCGGCCGAACCGCTTGCCACACATCGATATACGGGTGACCGGTGACCAGCACGTGCGGTCCCAATCCGGTGGTGAGGTGCGTCTCCTTGGAGCCTGTCACCAGATGGTCGACAAGTACGCCCACACGACTGCCGGGCCCGGGTTCGAATTCCCCGAGCCGCGCGCCGAGATGATCGAGCCCTTCGAGCTGTTCCACCACGACACCTTCGACCCGCAGATCGTGTCCCCACACCCGCTCCACGATCGCCGCGTCGTGCACACCTTCCACCCAGATCCGGCTGGCCCGCGCGACCCGGGCCCGCGCACCCTCGACCCGCGTGGATCCCGAGGCCGACCGGGTCGGCTGCTTGGGCGCCACCGCCGCCGGCCGCACCAGCGTCACCGGCTGCCCGTCGATCAGGAACGCCGCCTCGCGCAGCGCGAACAATCGCACCCGCCCGCCGCGATCCTCGAGTTTGACGAAGTCACCGTCGTAGGTCCGCTCGAAACCGATTACGGCGCCGCAGAATCCGCTGGCCGCGTCCTCCGCGACGAGATCGCGCTCGGCCACCACCTTCGGTATCTCACGCTTACGCGTCCGCGCATGCCCGGAGTAGATGTCGCCGCTGTAGATGTCACGCCCGCTCACCGCATCGAAGGTACCGGTCGAATAACGACATGCCTCGCTCCGACGCGCGAATTCGGCACGCCGCCCGAAACGGACCGCGCCCGGAGTCGATCTCCGGCCCAGCCGCTCGCGAGCGATTACTGTGGACTCGTGGCGGCAATTGTGTTTCTGGTCGCGGGGTTGCTCCTCGCGGCGGCGGAGATGCTCACGGGTGATCTCACGCTGCTCATGCTGGGCAGCGCGGCAGTGATCACGGCCGGGGTGAGCGGCCTGGCCGGCACCTCGCTGGTGGTGGATGCGGTGATCTTCGGTATCACCGCGGTTGCATTACTCCTGCTCGTTCGTCCACTCTTGTTGCGTCGCTACGCGATTCCACCGCCCACACCGACCGGTGTGGATGCGCTGCCGGGTAAGACGGCCCGGGTGCTCGAGGCGGTCGACGAGAACGGGGGGCGGGTGAAGCTGGGCGGTGAGGTGTGGAGCGCGCGCCCGTTCGAGCCGGGCGACCACTATCCGGAGGGTTCGACCGTCTACATCATGAGGATCGACGGCGCGCACGTCGTCGTGTGGAAGGGGCCCTAATGGCAGTACTCATTGTCGCCGTCGTACTGGTCCTGCTGGTGGTGGTTGTCGTCTTCAAGTCGGTGGCGCTGGTGCCGCAGGCCGAAGCGGCGGTCATCGAACGGCTGGGCCGTTATTCGCGCACCGTGTCAGGACAGCTGACGTTCCTGGTGCCGTTCGCCGATCGTGTTCGCGCCAAGGTGGATCTGCGCGAGCGGGTCGTCTCGTTCCCGCCGCAGCCGGTGATCACCCAGGACAACCTGACGGTGCAGATCGACTCCGTGGTCTATTTCCAGGTCACCAGCCCGCAGGCCGCGGTCTACGAGATCAGCAATTACATTGCCGCCGTGGAGCAGTTGACCATCACCACGCTGCGCAATGTCGTTGGTGGCATGACCCTCGAGGAGACGCTGACTTCGCGCGATCAGATCAACCATCAGCTGCGCGGAGTGCTGGACGAGGCCACCGGCCGCTGGGGCCTGCGCGTTTCGCGTGTGGAGCTCAAGGCCATCGATCCGCCGCCGTCGATTCAGGAATCGATGGAGAAGCAGATGAAGGCCGATCGCGAGAAGCGGGCCATCATCCTCACCGCCGAGGGCCAGCGCGAGGCGTCCATCAAGACCGCCGAGGGTCAGAAGCAGGCCGCGATCCTGTCCGCCGAGGGTGGCAAGCAGGCCGCGATCCTGTCGGCCGAAGGTGAGCGGCAGTCCCGCATCCTGCGCGCGCAGGGTGAACGCGCCGCCGCCTACCTGCAGGCGCAAGGTCAGGCCAAGGCCATCGAGAAGGTGTTCGCCGCCATCAAGAACGGCAAGCCGACGCCCGAACTGCTGGCCTACCAGTACCTGCAGACCCTGCCCGAGGTGGCGAAGGGTGATGCCAACAAGGTGTGGCTGGTGCCCAGCGATTTCGGCAAGGCACTGGAGGGTTTCGCCCGCAATTTCGGCACCAAGGGCGAGGACGGCACCTTCCGCTACGAGCCCAGCGCGGACGGTGGGCCCGCCGAGCGCGCCGAGGACGATTCCGACGAGGTGGCGGACTGGTTCGACACCGCGACCGATCCCGCTGCCGAGCGGGCGGTGCGGGCGGCGGAGGCCGATGCGCGGGTCCCGGCGGACCCGTCGGCGCTGCCCCCCACCACCAAGCCGCGGGAAACCCCACCGCTGCAACAGCGCCCGGATGCGACGCAGGCATTACCGCAGGATCCGCCGCAGCAGCAGTACCGCCAGGAACCGCCGGCCGGTGACCCGCGGTGGCAGCAGCCTCCGCCGCCGCCCCGGCCGCTGGGCCGCTAGCCCCGGAACTACCTGGGGCACAGACGCGAATCGGGGACGGTCAGTCCGAGTTCACGCTCGGGGTGCCGTCCTCGATCCGTCCGGTGACCCGCCGGTAGAAGTCCGGATCGCCCTCGGCGGTGATCTCGAGGTCGTACCACCCGTCGTAGGTCGCCCATTCGAGTCGCTGTCCACCTCCCGCCGCGAGCTCGACGCGCTGCCCATCGCCTCCGTAGCGGCGCGGCGTGATGTGCATGATCACCGCGCTCGCACCGTGATTGGCGAGCACGAGCACGGCGGTCGCCCGGCTCACGGCCTCGGTCCCGACCCGCACACCCGCCGCCGGTCCACCGACCGAGCCGCGCAGTTCGTGCCAGAACCGGTTCGGCCCCTGGATCACCAGATCGTATTTCCCTGTCACCGAGAGTTTCTCGGTGAGCTTGGTGGCGACGTCGTAGTGCCGCGGATCGCCCGGGACGCCCGCGAACGGGTAGATCGTGAAGTGCGCCGACGCTTTTCCGCTGTCGGCGAGCGTCACCGACAGCACCGATCCGTCCAGCGCGCTGGAGACCGACGGTTGATACGGCAGCGGCCGGGACGGTCGCATCTCGAGCTCCTGCACCGGAAGTGCTTGCGCCCCCGGCGGATCGGGCTTCCAGCGCGCGATCGCCGCCGGAATCGGCCCAGGCGCGGCCACATGCGGCCGCTTGCCCGCGGTCGTGAAATCGAAGGCCGAGGTCATATCGCCGCAGACGGTGCGCCGCCAGGTACTGATATTCGGTTCCCGCACCCCGGTCCAGGTTTCCAGGAACCGCAGCACCGAGGTGTGATCGAACACCTCCGAGGAGACGAAACCGCCCATGGTCCACGGCGAAATAATGGTCATGGGCACCCGTACGCCCAGCCCGATGGCCTTGCCGTCGTACCAGTCGTCGCCATTGCCGGAGCTGGGCCGCGGCGGCACCGGCGGCGGCACATGGTCGAAGTAGCCATCGTTCTCGTCGAAGGTCAGGAATATCGCTGTCTTGGACCAGGTGTCGATATCGCCGCCGATGATATCGAGCAGCCGGTGGATGAAGGTCGCACTGCCGACCGGCGTCGATTCGGAGGGATGCTCGGAGTACTGCGCGGGCGGCACCAGCCAGCTGACCTTCGGAAGCCGGTCGGCCGCAATATCATCGGCGAAGCGCTGCAGCAGCGTATCGGGTTCACTGCGGTACATCCCGCGGTCGAACAGGCTGCGCTCGGCAGCGGTCAGCTTGTCCCGCGCGGCCGTCAGCTGCCGCACCATGCGCTGCTGCTCGCCGTAGGACCGGCCCGCCAGGGATTCGTAGAACTTCTCGGTGGTGCGGTACCGGCCGCTCACCTCGTCCAGCAGCTTCCTCCCGATCCGCTTGAACGGCACGAAGTATTCGACCGGATTGTCGGTGAAGTTGTCCCACTCCTGATAGATCTGCCACGAGACGCCCGCGGCCTCGAGCCGCTCCGGATAGGTGGTCCAGTCGTAGCCCTTGTGTTTGGCGTCGTAGGCCGCATTGTCGACCGCGCGCTTCTTCCCGCCGGGTTCGAATCCCGTTGTGCCGGTGAAGAAATAGTTGCGATTGGGATTGGTGCCGCCGAACATCGAGCAGTGGTAGGCATCGCAGGTGGTGAAGGTATCGGCCAGCTCGTACTGCAGCGGCAGATCGCGACGCTCGTAATAGGTCATGGTGGCCGGGCTCTTGGCCTCGATCCAGCGATCCCACCAGCCCTGTGACCAGGCCTGGGTACTGCCGTTCCACTCGTGGTCGAGGCTGTCGAGGTATTGGATATCGCTGTCGGGCCGTCCGGCGAGTGTCGCGGCATCCCGTACCGAGAACGGCAGTACATCCCCGTCCAGCGAGCCCTGCCGCCGTGGTTGCTGAAACGCAGTGCGGCCGTTGCGCAATCGTAGCGGAGAGTCGTCGCCGAACCCGCGCACTCCCGCGAGCGACCCGAAGTAGTGGTCGAATGACCGGTTCTCCTGCATGAGCAGGACGACATGTTCGATAGCACCCAGCCCGCCGGCCGGAACCGGTGCCGCCATGGCGCGTTGCAGGGAAGATGGCAGCAATGAAGCCGCCGCCGCCCCAACCGCGATGCCTGCCATCGAGCCGAGTATACGTCTGCGAGAGACGTTGACCATGCTTAGAAGTAGAGCAGCGGTTCCGGAACGCTGGGTGATCGCCGAATGATCGCCGTATGAAGGTCAGGCGGGCCAAGATGTCCGAAACACGGCCTGCGAGCGGCGGCACGCGGAACACCCGGTGCGAGACCGTACAGAGTAGAAAGAACCGATGGGAAGACAGGCAGCGCTCGCGCTCTACGTGGTGGCGATGGTGGTCGTCGTGATCGGCGTGGATGTCCTGATCTTCAGACACCACTTCTGGCCGCGCCTGCTGGTGAACGTCGGGATCGTCCTGGTATTCGAGGCGTTCTATCTGAGGTTCCTGAAGGCTTCGTAATCGCCCGCAGCGGCCCGAGGGCCTTCGGCGACTACCGAAGGCCCTCGGGACTATTCGCGTCAGCGGTCAGTTGCCGCTGAGCTTCGCACCGGCGATGGAGCGGGACGACTGCCCGTCCACGCCCACCGGAACATCACCCTCGAGCGTGGTGCGGTAGAGCACCCGGGTGCCATCGAGGTGATCGAGATCGCTGGGCGCGAGGTGCGCGGTGGCGCGGTTGTCCCAGAACGCGAGACCGCCCTTCTCCCAGCGGAATCGGACCGTGTAGGACGGAGCGGAGATCTCCGCGAAGAGCAATTCCAGCAGGGCGTCGCTCTGCCGCGGGCCTCCCAGCTGTCCCAGGGCTGAATGGCCACATCGACGAATTCCTCCGCCCGCTCGTAGCGGCGCGCGTGCTCGGGGATGGCGTCGTAACCGAAGTTGAACGCCTCCTCCTCATTTCCGGAGGTGACAATGTTCCAGCCCGCGCGCCCGTCGCTGATGTGATCGAGCGAGGCGAACTTGCGCGCCAGATTGAACGGCTCGTTGTAGGTCGTGGACGCGGTGGCGATCAGTCCCACATGTTCGGTGGCGGTGGCGATGCGTCTGTCGCAAGCGGAGATTAGGGTGCGCGGCGTATCAGCCGCGACATACTCCGGGCGCGACGCGCATCAAATCGACTGCACGCCGTTGCGTCAGAAAAGTGAATGGGATCATTCCAGGCCCTTTGTGAGAGTTCGGAAGTGGTAATGATCAGGTTGTTCATATCGTGCGGTCGCCCGGGTCGCCGGGCAACCGTCTTTTCACGATGTGGAAATCAGCGTGATTCTAATTCGAAGGCGGAATCGGTTGGGCCGCCGTGGGTTTGGAAGAGCGGGCCGATCCGGCCGGCGGTGGCCCGCATGGCCGGAACGATACTGCGCACCAGGTCCGCATCCAGGCGCGCGGACCTGGCCTGCACGGCCAGCGCGACCCGGACTCTTTTGTCCGGCCCGGCGATGGGCACGGCGATCGCCCGGATCGGATCATCGGTCGGGACGAGTTCGCTGGCGAAGCCGGTACGCCGCACCCGATCGAGATCGGTGTGCAGCCCGCCCGTGCGGACCCGCTGCGAGTTCCGTCGTTCGGCGTGCTCCTCGGCGATCGTGCTGATCGGCGAGGGGGCCAGCAGTGCGTGCCCCACCGCGCTGGCGCGCAGCGGCTGCCTGACCGGCGGCACCTGATTGGGGCAGAAGTACACCGGTGGCCTGGCCTGGAACACCGTGACCGCATCACGGTCCTCCACCACGCTCACGCTCACCGTGATGCGGATGCCCGCGGCCAGCGTGTAGAGGTGCGGCGCCGCCGACTCCAGGCCCAGGCGGGCCAGCGCCGGGCGGGCCAGCGATGCCAGTCCGTGACCGATGCGGTAGCGATCGTTGGCGGGGTTCTGATCGAGTAGCCGTCCCCGGACCAGTGCCTGTGCGAGCCGGTGCACGGTGCTGACGGGCAGGTCGGCGAGGTGGGCCAGCTCGCTGACCGAGAGCTCGGGATCGTCGCCCTCGAAGCAGTTGAGCACCTGGATCGCACGATCGACGGCGCGGGCGCCGGAGCGGGGTTCATCGGGGCTCATGGTGCCTCCTGCAGGGGCCGAAACAGTGTCCCCGGAACTATCGCCATTGCTCTGACCGGGGGCAATGATTCGACGCAGCACGATCCGAGCCGGTCGGAGCGGGGGTCCCCAAGTAAAACTGATCGGTTTGTTTCGGGTCCGCTGAACGCACCCATCGTTTGATTTCGCGCTGTATTACGCGATCCGGATCACCATTTTCCAGTGGCGTCGGTCACATATTCGGGGGTGAATTCGATAAATGTAATTCACTGATCCCCCGATGCGATCTGGGGAAAGTCTGCGAGTGCGGCCGAGTCCAATTTGTCAACTGACCGTGATCACCCCGTGATTAGTCGTGATTGTTCCGTTACCGTCGTTCACGGCTCGGATCAATGCCGAGCTCCAACTCGAACCGCCGAACACCGGCAACCCCGTCCCGCGGTTCGAAGCGACACCGAACTCCCTGGGGACGGGGACCCGCAGCTGCTAGCGCGGGCCGGATGGGCGCAGGCCAGGGAATCATCTATGACTCGCAACCGGAAGTTCAGCACCCGCATGATCGTCGCCACCGCGGCCGCCGGCCTGTTCGCCGCCGTCCCGCTGACGCTGACCACCGCGACCGCCTCCGCCGCCTCCGGCGACTGGGATGCCGTCGCCAACTGCGAGAGCAGCGGCAACTGGGGCGCCAACACCGGTAACGGCTTCTACGGTGGTCTGCAGTTCACCCAGAGCACCTGGAACGCCTACGGCGGCCAGGGCAACGCTGCCAACGCCAGCCGCTCGGAGCAGATCCGCGTGGCCGAGAACGTGCTCGCCGGCCAGGGCCGCGGCGCGTGGCCGGTCTGCGGCGCCTACCTGTAAAGGTATCGCCGTCGCCGGGTGACCGGCACCTCAGTATGACGATGGCCCCGGATCGCACTGTCGCGATCCGGGGCCATCGGTCTGTTCGGGACTAGCGGTGTGCGTCGTAGATCGCCTGTGCCAGTTCGGATTTCAGTGCCTGGAACTCCGGTGTCGCGGTGACCGTCAGGTCCCGCACGCGCCCTTCCCCGGACGCCGTGTCACCGGGGAGCGCGGCGTCACCGGGAAGCTCGATACGCCGGTCCACGATGACGCGCCCCGGCCGCGCGCTCATGACCAGCACTCGGGTGGACAGGAACACCGCCTCCTCCACCGAGTGCGTGACGAACACGATGGTCTTGCCCGCTTGCCGCCACAGTCGCAGCAGCTCCACCTGCAATCGCTCCCGGGTGAGCTGGTCGAGGGCCCCGAACGGCTCATCCATCAGGATGATGCGCGGATCGTTGATCAGCACCCGGGCGATCTGCGCCCGCTGCTGCATCCCGCCGGAGAGCTCGTAGGGTCGCTTGGCGCCCACATCGCCCAGTCCGACCAGTTGCAGCAGCCGATCGGACTCCGCTCGCCGTGTCTTCTTGTCGACGCCGCGCACCTTCGGGCCGAACTCGATATTGCCGCGCACCGACAGCCAGGGGTACAGCGTCGGGGCCTGGAACACCACCCCGCGCTCGGCGCTCGGACCGTCGATGGCATCGGCGCCCACCCGCAGCTCACCGGTGGTCGGCGCCAGGAACCCGCCGAGCAACTGCAGCAGTGTGGTCTTCCCGCAGCCGGACGGTCCGACAATGCTCACGAACTCGCCCGGTGCGATGGTCAGATCGGTGGGGGAGAGCGCCACGGTATCGCCTGTGGCGGTCTCGTAGGTCTTCGACACCTCGCGCAGCACGACCTGGTCGCGCTGCGCGACGGCCGAACTCACTTGGCGCTCACTGCTTTTGCCGCATCGGCGTAGACGGCCCCCGCGTACTTCTCCGGCGCGGCCACACCCTGAATCTGCCCCTGGGTCAACAGGAACTGCGCCGAGGTCCGCAGATCAGCACCGAGCTGCTTGCCCAGATACAGCGCACCGGCCTGCGTGGCGGCATCGAGGAAGGCGTAGCCGGTGACCTGCTTGCGCACCGCGTCCACCGGAATGCCCAGCTGCGCGGCGATATGCGTCGCCGCACCCTGCGGATCGCTGGAGAGCTGCTGGACGGCCCAGTTCTGCGCGGCAGTCCATACGGTGAGGAACTTCGGGTTGGCGGCGACGAAGTCCGAGCGCGCACCCTCGAGATCGAAGGTCGGCTTACCGGCCTTGGCGGTCTCGGCGGCCGTGGTCACGGTGTGCCCCTTCTTCAGCAGCTCGGTCAGCGTGGGCTCCCAGATGAACGCCGCGTCGATACTGCTGTCACGCCATGCCGCGGGAATCGCGTCGGGCGTGAGGTTCACGAGAGTCACGTCCCGCTCGATTCCGGCCGCCTGCAGCGCCGCGAGCAGGCTGTAGTGCGAGGTGCTGGCGAACGGCACCGCGATCTTCTTGCCGCGCAGCGCGGCGACCGAGGTGATGGCCGGATCCTTCGCCACCAGCGATTCGGCCGAGCCGATCACGTCATGGACCCACACCACCTTCATATCCAGATTCAACGGCGTCGAAAGCGCCTGCGCCGCAGCGGAACTACCGAGCAGTCCGAGGTCGAGCGAATTGGACCCGAACGCCTGGATGACCGTCGCACCCGAGGCGAACTTGCTCCAGGTGATCTTGGCCTTCGGTAAGCAGGTCTCCAGCAGCCCCGCATCCTTCACCACCAGTGCGCCGTTGGGGATGTCCTGATACCCCAAACGCACTGTCCCGGTGAAGGAGTCGTCCACGGCCACGGGGCAGGCAACCTTGTCGCCTTCGGCGCGGGACTGGTCGGTGCGCCCCGAGGACACGCATCCGGACAGTGCTGCCGCGAGAACTCCGGCCAGTGCCACTGCGACGAGCTTGCGTTTCACGCCTTGCCTTTCCACGGAACGGCGATCCCGCCGATCCACTTGATCGCCGCGTCCAGAGCGAGCGCGGTGAGTCCGATAACGATGATGCAGGCCATGGTCAGGGCGGTGTCGAGGCGCTGACCGGCCACGTAGGCGAGGCCGCCGATGCCGGGGATGCCATTGTCGAGTTCGGCGGCGACCACCGTGGTCCACGCGAATCCGACCGCCACGCGCACGCCGGTGATGACCTCGGGCAGCGTGGCGGGGAGCAGGACGCGCGTGATCACCTGGCGCTTGCTCGCTCCCAGTGATCGCGCCGCATTGATGCGATCGGCCGAAACCCCTTGTACGCCGGTAATGGTCGCGATGACCACCGGCGGAAAGGCCGCCAGGAACAGCAGCCAGATCTTGGAGGTGTCGCCGATGCCGAACCATACGATGAGCAGTCCGATGTACCCGAGCGGCGGCAGTGCCCGCAGGAAATTCAGATAGGGCTCGACAATCGCCCCGATCGTCCGCGAGGTCCCGAGCGCGAATCCCACCAGCGGACCGAGGATCACGGCCGCGCCCGCCCCGACGGCAATGCGCTGCAGGCTCGCGACCAGGTGTTCCCACAGGAAGTAGTTCTGCTCCCCGCGCACCTGCCGGGGCACCCCGGGCGCGATCTCGTGCCAGCTGTTCGCGCGCACGAACGCCCGCCACACCGCCGCGGGAGTCGGAAGGAACTGCTGTTCGACGATTTTCGCGGCGCTGATCGCCCACCAGAGCGCGATCAGCACGGCCAGCGACAGCACGCGCACCGACACCCCGCGTGCCCGAGCCCACCCGCCGGCGCTCCAGGCCCGGCCGAACTCGACTGCGCGTGCGCCGTTTCGGGTCGCCCCGATGCTGATCATGCCGTCCTCCGTCGAATTCGCTGTCCGGATGCCTCGCCCGGGATCGGACCCGGGCCGAGACCGTCCGGTCCGATCCTTTCTTGCGGAAGACATGCAGGACAGATCCACGATCATCGTGATTTCAATGCCCCGGCCCGGCCGGTCTGCTCCGGGTTCGCAGTACCCGTCGAAGGTGAATGGCGCACTCCTGCAAGGAGATCCACGAGGAAAACGATTGCAGGAATGTCGGACCCGGCGGTTATGCTCTGCTGCGTTCGGCGCCGCGAGACAGGGGCGTCACACCAGAAGGGGAGTCTGGAATGCTTTTTTCGAAATCGAGCCGTGTGTCGAAACTGCTCACCACCGCGGTCCTGACGATCGGACTGTCCGCGCTGTTCGCGGCGCCCGCACAGGCACAGTCGGGGGGCACCTGGGGTGCGATCGCCATCGGCAATCACATGCGGGCGTACGCGATCGTCACCGGGTACCCCAGCATGCAGGAGGCCAAGGACGCCGCGGAATCGAAATGCGGCTTCACCGACTGTGCCTGGCGCACCAATTGGGACGCGGACCGATCCGATAATCTCCGCTGTGGCGCTGCGGCAGTGGCCTCCGACGGTCACTGGGGTTGGGCGCAGGGGTCGTCCTCGGATGAGGCCGAACAGGACGCCATCAATATCGCGGGTCCCGGCGCCGGCGCCCAGGTATCGGGCTGCGACACCATCACTCGCGGTCCCCAGAACTGAGGCTGCCCCCGGCGATGTGATCGCGGGCATACCTGCTCAGGGCGCGGCAGAGACCCGATGCCGGGAATGAGAAGGTAGGCGAATGGACTCCTGGCGCTCGCAGATCGATACGGTGCGAGCCCGGGTTGTCCGGGCGGGTCGAGAGGGTGTGCGCGCCAGCGCCAATGGCGTGCGGGAGCGATTGCTGCCGCAGGAGGAGGCCGGGCCGCCGCGTCCCATCACGATTCTCGGGCTGGATTTTGTGGGCCTGGTGTTCGCGCTGTTCTTCTTCGCTTGGAGTCTGAGCCCGTCGCTGCTGCCGCGGGACTGGGTCTTTCAGGGCATCGTCAGTGGATTCACCAGCGTGACCGGCTACGGCGTGGGACTGCTGCTCGCATTTCCGATGCGCCGGTGGGTGGCGCCGCGAATCTCGTGGCGGCGCTTCGAACGCCGGGTCGAGCTGGTGCTGGAGATCGTCGTCGCGCTGCTCGCGGTATTCACCGTGATCAGCACATTGCTGGTGGCGGCGAATTGGCAGGACGATGTCGACGGGCTGATGGGGATGTCCCGCTCGGCCGAAATCGCCTACCTGCGTACGGGTCTGATCATCGTGGTCATCTTCCTGCTGGTGCTGCTGGTCGCCCGGGGACTCCGGCGCACGGCGCACGCGATCGCCCGGGTGCTGTCGGCGCGGTTGCACATCTCCCTGCCGCTGGCGCATGTGATCGCGCCGATCACGCTCGCCCTGGCGGTGGCGCTATTTGTCGACAAGGTGCTGCTGGCCGGAAGTTCCGACGCCGCTCGGGCGGTATTCGCCGGGCAGAACAATGGAACGGAACACGGTGTCGTGCAACCGATCCAGCCAGAACGGTCGGGTAGCCCGGCGTCGGCCGCGCCGTGGGACTCCCTGGGATTGCAGGGCAGGACATTCGTCGCCGGCGGAATCGGCGCGCCGCGGCTGGCGGCGCTCAGCGGAGTCCCTGCGCGAGAACCGATCCGGGTCTACGCCGGACTCGGATCTGCCGCCGACACCGCGGCGCGAGTGCGGCTGATCCTCGCGGAACTGGACCGCACCGGTGCGTGGGAGCGCAAGGTTCTGGTCGTGACCGGTACCACCGGCACCGGATGGGTCAGTCCCGCCGCGGCCGAATCGCTGGAGCTGATGTACAACGGCGACTCCGCCATTGCCGCCATGCAGTATTCCTTCCTGCCCAGCTGGATCTCGTTTCTGGTGGACCGCTCCGCGGCGGCGACAGCGGGCGCCGCGCTCATCGACGGCATCCACCAGCGCTGGGCCCAACTACCGGAGGGGCATCGACCGCGCCTGATCGTCTACGGCGAAAGCCTCGGCTCGCAATCGGCCGAGAGCGCCTTCGGAAGCCTCGCGGATCTCCGCAAATCCGTGGACGGCGCCCTGTTCGTCGGCCCGCCGAACTCCAATCACCTGTGGAACGAGATCAAGGATCGGCGCGATCCCGGCACTCCCGAAGTACTTCCCACCTATGCCGGGGGTTTGATCGTCCGATTCGCCGCCGGGAAGCAGGATCTGCCGGCACCGCAGCAGAATTCGGCACTGCGCGACCCGTGGCCGGAACCACGCGTGCTGTATCTGCAGCATGCCTCCGACCCGGTGGTCTGGTGGAATACCGATCTGCTGTTCACCCGCCCGGACTGGCTCACCGAAGCGCCGGGGCGAGATCGAACATCCGCCATGAGCTGGTACCCCATCGTGACCTTCTGGCAGGTCAGCGCCGATCTGGTCCGAGCGCAGTCGCCGCCGTCCGGCCACGGCCATAATTACGGAGACCTGATGCCCTACGCCTGGGCCGCGGTGACCGCCCCGCCCGGCTGGACGGAGGCGGACAGCGATCGCGTCGCCGCGAACCTGGTGGCACTGCGGGTGGACAGCTGATCGGTCATGGGACCAATGGCCGGATCTGTTCGGCGACGAAGCGGACGAACCCGGCGGGGTCGGGCTCATCGGCGGTGGGCTGCAGGACAACACTGGTGGCCCCGGCTTCGGCCCAGCGGATGACGGTGTCGGCGATCGCCTGAGCGTCACCTGCGATACCGACGTCCGGGATGGTGTCGCGTTCCTTGCCGCGCAACTCCGCGGCGATCCGGTCGGCAGCACCGGGGCCGGTGGCTGTCAGCAGGTAGGCGACCACCGGATACGGCTGTAGCGCGGTCTGTTCCGGCCGCGCGGCGCGAATGATGTCGACGGCCGCGCGAATACCGTCCGCGGACTTGGAACTGTCCAGAATGACGCCGTCGGCGGCCGCACCGGCCAGCGCCAGCGTGCGCGGCCCGGACGCGGCGGCCAGCACCGCCGGCGCGGTGGCGGGCGGCCAATCCAGGGCGACGTCGTCGAGCTGGATATACCTGCCCTTCACGGTGATTCGCTCACCGGCCAGCAATCCGCGCAGTGCATCCAGATATTCACGCAGCAGTGTGACCGGCGAAGTGACCCGCGCCCCCACCTGCCCCATCCACTCCTGCACGCCGTGGCCGACGCCCCAGATCGCCCGTCCGTCGAACATCCGCTCCAGTGTCGCGATCTCCATTGCGGTGATCGCGGCATTCCGTAGCGGCACCGGCAGTACGCCGACCCCGATACGAAGCTGCTCGCTCCAGGCCAATGCGGCCGCGGCGCTCGAGATCCCGCCCTCTTGAAAACAGTCCTCCCACAACCACAATTCGTCGAGCCCCGCCTGCTCGGCCGCCCGAACCACCTCCCGCAGCCGCTCCGGCGGATTGTGCGGACGGAACACGGCACCCAGAGTCGTCATGAGCCCATGACTACCAGACCGCACCGACATCTTGGGGTCGGGCATGTGAACCGGATTTACGTCAGTCCGGCAGTTCTCTTGGCGCCCAATTGGATCCGCGATGCCGGTGCCGCGCCATGATAGAAATGCCGGCCCAGGCCGATGGAGAACACGAGTATTCCGTACACCGAATGCTCGACCGAGGCGGTGAACAGCGACTGCGTCCGCAGATACCGGGTCGCGAAGATCCAGCCGCCCACACCACTCGCGGCCACCGAGAACCAGCTGCCGAAGATGATGTGCACGTAGCCGAAGGCGGCGGCGCTGGCGGCGACCATGCCCGCACCGTCACCGAATACCGGCGCATACCGGTGGAACAGGAACGACCGGAAGATCAGCTCCTGCGGATACACGCTCAGTACCGGGTACAGCAGCATGACCGCAAGCCACAGCAGCGGATTCCGCCGCGGCAGGTCGAACAGATCCTCGCGCCGCAGCAGTGCGGTCGCCGCGGTGAGCGCGAGCGCGCTGGACCCGGCCGTCACCGCCATCGGCCGCGCCTGATCGCGAAATGCCCCGGCCCGCCACAGCGAGTCCCGGTCGAACCCGCGTGCGCGCCGCAGATAGACGGTGGCGGCGGTCCCCAGCACCAGCAGTGCCGGAATCGGCGGCCGCCCGCGCAGCACCGCGTTGTAAGCGGTCGTTCCCCCGAAGAACAATGCCGCGTACTCCGCGGCCAGATATGCCCGCCGCCACCGCCGAATCCTCATGCGCACAACCCTAATTTCCGGATCGTGACCGCGCCGAGCAGCGACGGGATTTCATGTCCGGGGGCCGTCGTCGTCGGCCACCGGAAACACCGCGGCGCGGATCAGATCAACCAGCCCGCCACCGGCATCTTCCTGGACAAACTCACCCAGTGGAAGGGCGCCGACTGCTGTATCCCTGGTGGTTGTCGTTCACCCGCGATGCCTGAAGAACCGGTGCTGATCAGGCGGTGAGGAAGGTGCCCGCGTGCAGCGTGGTGCCGAATCCCGGTGCGAAGGTGCCGTATTCGTAAACCACGTGGCCGCCGACCACGGTGGCCGCGACCGCCGCGTCATTGCGATTGACCATGCGGGAGACGCCGCTGCCGGGTAGTTCCGCCTCGGCGTAGGCGGCGCTGGCGCCGTCGAAGCCCGCCGGATCGATGACGGCGATATCGGCGCGGGCGCCGACGGTCAGCTTTCCGGCATCGAGTCCGTACCAGTCCGCCAGCTCACCGGTCAGCCGGTGCACCGCCTGTTCGATCGGCATGAAGCCGCGCAGCCGCACCCGCTCCAGCATGCGCAGCCCCGAGTTGTAGAAGGCCATATTGCGAAGGTGCGCACCGGAATCCGCGAAACCGATCTGCACCATGGGTGAGGTCTGCAGCCGGTCCAGGACATCATCGCGATCATTGGCGATGGTGGTGCGCCAGCGCAGCGCCGCACCGTGTTCGACGGTCAGATCCAACAGTGCGTCCGGTGCGGTGATGCCGCGCTCGGTGGCCACCGCGGCGAAGGATTTGCCGATGACCGACGCGTCGGGGCAGGCCACGATCTGCGCGTCACCGAGATCGCGATGCCAGACGCGGGGGCCGAATCGTTTGGACAGGTCCTTGCGGAAGCGACGGCGGTACTCCTCGTCCTTCAGCAGTTCACTGCGCTCGAGCACCTGGCGGAAATTCAATGCGGCTGCCCCGGAACCGAATTCCTCGAAGATGACAAGATCGATGCCGTCGGCGTACACCTCGAACGGCACCGGCAGATGCTGCCAGCGAAAATCGCCCCTGCCGAGCCGGTTGGTCACCCAGGCCGCGCCCACCGCGACGCGAGCCACCGTGCGATCGGCCTTGATATCAGCGGCCGACAGCAGCGACGTCTTGAGTGGCCGGCGACCGAGCAGTCGGCCGACACTCTGCGCGAAGTAGCGCGCGATCTCCACACGCGAGGTGAGGTTCGGGGTGCTCTGATGCACCCGGCCGTACTGGCGCAGTACCGAATTCAGCCGCCCGTATTCCGCCCAGCTCGCATAGGTCGAAGGCAATTGGCGGGCCGGAAACCGCGTCCCCTCGAGCTTGGAGAACGAACTGCGAATAGTCGACAGCCCAACGAATCCGGCATCGAGCGCCTCGGCGAGCATGCCCGCCATCCGATCCAGCTCAGCGGAGGTCGGCCGCTCATTCGCGTCCACCGCACGCCCCAGCCCCATCACGGCCACCCGAATATCCGAATGCCCCAGGAAAGCAGCCACATTCACCCCGAGCGGCTTGCCGCCGATGGCCTCCACATACGACTTGGGATCCACCCACGTCTTATGCTCCTTGACCGCGTCATTGACCACTTCCCACGGCAGCGCCTCCACCCGCGCGAACATATCCGCACAGTCCTGCGCCTCGGCGTACACCGTCGACAGCGAGCAATTGCCGAACACCACCGACGTCACCCCGTGCCTGGCCGATTCGCCCAGCCCCGGTCCGGTGAGCACCTCGGCGTCGTAATGCGTATGCACATCGATCATCCCGGGAATAACCCACTTCCCTGCGGCATCGATCGTGCGCCGCCCCTCGGGCAGCCCAGCTTCGACAGCCACGACCCGCCCATCCCGCACCGCCACATCCGCCACCATCGGAGCCCCTCCGGTGCCGTCGTAGACGGATCCGCCCCGGATCACGACGTCATAGTCGGCCATCACGTACTCCCTGCTCACGGGTATCGAATACTCGTGAGTATCAAGCGCTTCGGCCGACCACGTCAACAGCCGTACGGCAGGCCATGATCGGCGACGTGAATTACCTTGGCGCGGCGAGAGTTACGGGCTGATCGGCTCGCAACCGTACCTGATCGTAACTGCTGACGAAGTCCAGGAAGCGGGGGATTATCTGTTCCGGATTCGCCCACAGTAGATCGTGTCCGATGCCCGGATAGATTTCGACGTCGGCCGACGGGATGTGGTTGCGGGCGCGGGCCGCACCGAGTTCGGGATCGCTGACGACCGTATCGGCCCCGAAGAAAATCAGGCTCGGGGCGGTGATGGCGGCCAGTTGTTCGTCGGTGAACGGTCGATCCCACGGCATCGCCATCCGGAACTTCACGGCGGCCAGCGCGAAGGCGGATTCCTCATCGCTGAGTTCGAAACCGGGCATCAGCCACCTGTTGAACTTTCGCATCCGCTCGGGAGTCGGCCGTGAGCCCGACACGATGAATTCGAACAGCAGACTCGAGCGCCCGACCGCGTTCTGATGGCCATCGGCGGTCTCGCGCAGGGCATGCTCCAGGGATACGGCACCACGAAGTCGGCACTCGAACTCGTCGATCACCTTCTCGATCGGGTGCTGGGGGCGAAGACGTGAATATCCGGATTCGATGATTTGGCTGGGCTCGGTTCGTCGGAACACCTATACGTTTCTCGAATCGGAGGGAAGTTGTCATGAGCGTTGACAGGGAGCCGAATCCGTCGCTGGCCGAGTTGGCGGTGCTGGGTGGCGAATGGGTGATCGAGTTGTCAGATGCGGAATTTCTGCCGAGTCCGGACACCAGGGTGCAGGGGCGGGTGACCGCGGAGTGGATCGATAATGCCGCCTTGGTAATGCGGCAGTTCGGGGATGAAGGGGAGTCGGCGACCTGGATCATGGGTCGCGACGGGTCCGAGTCGGAGTACACCGTGCTGTACTCCGACGCTCGCGGCTTCTCCCGCGTATATCGGATGACTTTCGCCGATCGTGAATGGCAGATGTGGCGCAGCACACCGAAATTCACGCAGCGCTTCCAATCGCAGGTGAGCTCGGACGGCGACACCATCACCGGCGAATGGCAGAAGTCCTACGACAGCGGTGAGACCTGGGTGCACGATTTCACGATCGAGTACCGGCGCGAGAGCTGACCCGCGGCGGCTGAATTCGGTTAGTCGGCTACTTCGGGTGCAGGTTCGGGCACCCCGAGGCGGGTATCGACGATGAGCCCGATGATGCCCACGGCCAGGCAGCCGACCGTCACGATGAGCTGGGCGGGGGAGGTGCGGTTGGTGAGGGCGTCGCCCAGCCAGACCGTGCCGATGGTGCCCGGGATGATGCCGACGACGGTCGCGATCAGGTAGGGCGTCAGGCGCACCGATGACAATGCGGCGCAATAGTTCACGATGGCGAACGGCGCGAAGGCGATCAATCGCAGTGATCCGACCGCGAGCCAGCCGCGCCGGGCCAGGCGGGTGTCCACCGCCTGCACCGTGGGATGGGTGAGCCGCGCGGCGACCCGCTCGCGCCCGAGCGCGCGAACCAGTAGCAATGCCAGCACCGCACTCAGCGTGGTCGCGGTGATGGCCAGCGCCAAGCCGAGCACCGGCCCGAAAAGCATGCCCGCACTGAGCGTGAATATGGTGCGCGGGAACGGCACAATGCAAATCAGGGCATGCGCCAGGAAGAAGACGACGGGCAGCAGCGGTCCGACCGAGTCGGCCCATTCCCGGATCTGCTGCGGTGCCGGGTGCGGTGCGAAAGCCGCCAGCCCGAAAAGGACTGCGCAAATGATCAGTACCCCGAGCACCCGGGGCCGCCGTAGCCGGGCCAGGATTTCGGCGACCGCGCCGAGCTTTCCGATATCGCGCGTTTCGGAGACAGCGATCGAAGTTTCGGGTACAGCGCTCGGGGATTCGGGAACTCCGCCGAGCGGCACGGAAACCTCGCTGAGCTGCGCGGACCTCGGCTCGAGCGGTCCGCGGACGGTTGTTGGCACCGCGCCAGGTTACCCGCTGGTAGCGGGACTCTGTGGACAGTAATCACTCTTGTCCAGCTAGCATCAGGAGAAAGACGAGGAATGCTCGTTAACCGAAATGACCTCTGAGCAGTGTTGATGCAGTGCAAACCGGTCGTTCGGTCGGTGAGTGGAAGAAGGAACAGGGGCTATGCCGATTGCTTCAGACCCGGACACCGAGCCGGTGCCCGGGTACGCCGACTGGCGCAAGGGTGTTGCCGGAGTATTGGCCAAGGTCCGCAGGGTCGACGCCACTGAACTCCCGGATGAGCCCGAGCAGCTGCTCGCGGTCAAGACGTACGACGGCCTGACGGTCAATCCCCTCTATACCCGTCGCGACGAGCTGCCCGAGCAGCCGCTGCCGGGTGCTTTCCCCTTCGTGCGCGGCACCGACGCCACCCGCGATGTGCATCGCGGCTGGTATGTCAGCCAGCGTTTCGGCGGCGCCGAGGGTGCGACCGTGAACCGGCAGATCCTCGATGCGCTGGAGAACGGCGTGAGCGCGGTCTGGCTGGGCGTCGCCGAGCGCGGCGTTCCGGTGGCCGAGCTGCCCGCCGCTCTGCGCGGCCTGCTGTTCGAGCTGGCCCCGCTGACCCTGGACGCCGGTCCGGCCGCGAACGAGGCCGCCGCACAATTGTTCTCGGTGCTCGATGGCTATGACGTGGCCGACCGCAAGGACATTCAGGTCTACCTCGGCGCGACCCCGCTGACGAGCCTGTTCGCCGGCTCCACCGCCATCGACCTGGATGGCGCGATCGCGCTGGCCCAGCAGGCCGTGGCGCGTCCGGAGACGGTGCGCGCAATCACCGTGTGCGGCGTGGCATTCCACAATGCCGGCGCCTCCGACGCCCAGGAACTCGGCGCCGCCGTGGCCGCGGGCCTGGAATACCTGCGCGCGCTCACCGATGCCGGCGCCGATATCGCCGAGGCGCTGAGCCAGCTGGCCTTCCGCTTCGCCGCCACCGACGACCAGTTCGAGACCATCGCCAAATTCCGTGCCGGACGGCGACTCTGGGCGCGCGTCGCCCAGGTCTGCGGTGCCCCGGACTACGGCAATGCCCCGCAGCAGGCCATCACCTCCCCGGCCATGATGACCCAGCGTGATCCGTGGGTGAACATGCTGCGCACCACCCTCGCGGCCTTCGGCGCCGGTGTCGGCGGCGCCGATATCGTCACCGTGCTGCCGTTCGACAATGCCCTGCCCGCGGGCGAAATCGGTGTGTCACCGGCGTTCACCGAGCGCATGGCGCGCAATACCCAGCTGCTGCTGCTCGAAGAGTCGCACCTGGGCCACGTGCAGGACCCGGGCGCCGGTTCCTGGTTCGTGGAATCGCTGACCGATGAGATCGCCGCCAAGGCCTGGGAATTCATGCAGGAGATCGAGGCGGCCGGCGGTTATCTGGCGGCGCTGCAGGCGGGCCTGCTCGCCGAGCGCATCGAGGAGACCCGCGTCCAGCGCGATTCCGATGTGGCGCACCGCAAGACGGCCGTCACCGGCGTCAACGAATTCCCGAATCTGGGCGAGGATCCGCTGTCCGACGCGGCCCGCGAGCCCAGCCCGATCGCCCGCTACGGCGCGGCCTTCGAGACCCTGCGCAATCGTTCCGACGCCTACCTCGCCGCCCACGGCGCGCGGCCCAAGGCCCTGCTGGTACCGCTGGGCCCGGTGTCGGAGAACAATGTGCGTATTACCTTCACGGCGAATGTGCTGGCCTCCGGCGGTATCGAACCGGTGAATCCGGGCGCGCTGGCGCTGGACGGAATCGGCGCGGCGGCAACCGAATCGGGTGTCTCCGTGGCGGTGCTGTGTGGTTCCGATTCGCGCTACGGCGCGGAGGCCGGTGTGGCCGCCGACGCCCTGCGCGCTGCGGGCGTCACCACTGTTCTGCTGGCCGGACCCGAGAAGGCGGTCGCGGATCTGACCGGCGCGCAGCGTCCGGACGGATTCCTGACGGCGCGGATGGATGCGGTGACGGCGCTGTCCGGCCTGCTGGAGAAGCTGGGAGCATAGAGATGAGCGATATCAAGCACCTGATCGGCAATTTCGCCGAAGTTCCGCTGGCTGAGCCGAATGCGGCCGAGGTCGCGCCGGTCCGGACCGAGCAGGTCGACGCCTTCGTGGCCGAGGCCGCCGCCGCCAATCACTATGCGCCGGAACAGTTGACCTGGGCGACGCCCGAGGGCATCGATGTAGCACCGGTTTTCACCAAGGCCGACCGCGATGCCATTGTCGCCGAGGGTTATCCGCTCGACAGCGTGCCGGGTCTGGCGCCGTTCGTGCGTGGCCCGTACCCGACCATGTACGTGAACCAGCCGTGGACCATTCGCCAGTACGCGGGCTTCTCCACCGCCGCGGACTCGAATGCCTTCTACCGCCGCAACCTGGCGTCGGGTCAGAAGGGCCTGTCGGTCGCCTTCGACCTGGCAACCCACCGTGGTTACGACTCCGATCACCCGCGCGTCACCGGCGATGTGGGCATGGCCGGTGTCGCCATCGACTCCATCCTGGATATGCGGGAACTGTTCGATCAGATTCCGCTGGACCAGGTTTCGGTGTCCATGACCATGAACGGCGCGGTGCTGCCGATTCTGGCGCTGTACGTCGTCGCCGCCGAGGAGCAGGGCGTCAAGCCCGAGCAGCTGGCCGGAACCATTCAGAACGACATTCTGAAAGAGTTCATGGTCCGCAATACCTACATCTATCCGCCCAAGCCCTCGATGCGGATCATCTCCGACATCTTCGCCTACACCTCCGCGAAGATGCCGAAGTTCAATTCGATCTCCATCTCCGGCTACCACATTCAGGAAGCCGGAGCCACGGCCGATCTGGAGCTGGCGTACACCCTCGCCGACGGTGTGGAGTACCTGCGCGCCGGTATCGACGCGGGTATGCCGGTCGACAAGTTCGCACCGCGCCTGTCGTTCTTCTGGGCCATCGGCATGAACTTCTTCATGGAGGTGGCGAAACTCCGTGCCGGACGGCTGCTCTGGAGTGAGCTGGTCGCCGAGTTCGAGCCCAAGAACGCGAAATCGCTGTCGCTGCGCACACATTCGCAGACCTCCGGCTGGTCGCTGACCGCGCAGGATGTGTTCAACAATGTCCCGCGCACCTGTGTGGAGGCCATGGCCGCCACCCAGGGGCACACCCAGTCGCTGCACACCAACGCGCTCGACGAGGCGCTGGCGCTGCCGACGGACTTCTCCGCGCGTATCGCCCGCAATACCCAGCTGCTGATTCAGCAGGAGTCCAATACGACTCGCCCGATCGACCCGTGGGGTGGCTCGTACTACGTCGAATGGCTGACCCATCAGCTCGCGCAGCGCGCTCGCGCCCATATTGCCGAGGTGGAGGCGCACGGCGGTATGGCGCAGGCGATTTCGGAGGGCATTCCGAAGCTGCGCATCGAAGAGGCAGCCGCTCGTACCCAGGCGCGCATCGATACCGGGCAGCAGGCGGTCATCGGCGTCAACAAGTATCAGGCCGAAGAGGACCAGGCGATCGAGGTACTCAAGGTCGAGAACTCGCGCGTGCGGATCGAGCAGAACGAGAAGCTCGTCCGGCTGCGCGCCGAGCGCGACTCCGCCGAGTGCGAGCGCGCGCTGGCGGAATTGACCCGTGCCGCAGCCTCTTCTGAGGGCGGTATGGAGAACAACCTGATGGCGCTGGCCATTGCCGCCGCCCGCGCCAAGGCCACCGTCGGTGAGATCTCCGACGCGCTGGAGAAGGTGTACGGCCGCCATCAGGCCGAAATCCGTACGCTCTCCGGGGTTTACCGCGAGGAGGCCGGCAAGGTGACCAATATCAGCGAAGCCATCGAACTGGTCGAGGAATTCGCCGAGGCGGAGGGTCGTCGCCCCCGCATCCTGGTCTGCAAGATGGGTCAGGACGGTCACGACCGCGGCCAGAAGGTGATTGCCACCGCCTTCGCCGACCTCGGCATGGATGTCGATGTGGGCCCGCTGTTCCAGACGCCCGAAGAGGTGGCGCAGCAGGCGGCCGACAATGACGTGCATATCGTCGGCGTCTCCTCGCTCGCGGCCGGTCACCTCACGCTGGTGCCCGCCCTCAAGCAGGCGCTGGCCGATGTCGGCCGCCCCGACATCATGGTGGTTGTCGGCGGCGTCATCCCGCCCGGCGACTTCGACGAGCTGTACCGGGCCGGCGCGGCCTCGATCTTCGCGCCCGGCACGGTCATCGCCGACGCCGCCATCGACCTGATCAAGAAGCTGGCCGATTCCCTGGGCCACGAGATCGGCACCGGCGCAAGCGAATGAGCGACGCGCCGCGCGCAGCCGAGGGTGGTTCCGGCCACCCTCGGCTCGGCACCACCTCCGGCACCGGCGTGGCAGGTAACGGGCCCAGCTCCGCGGGCCGCGCCGCCAAGCGGGTCATCGACGTCGATCAGCTGGCCGCCTCGGTGCGGGCGGGGGAGCGGCCGGGCCTCGCCCGCGCCATCACCCTGGTCGAATCCGCGCGCGGTGATCACCGTGAGCTGGCGCAGCAATTGCTGCTGAAGGTCACGCCCGACGCCGATGCCGCGGTCTCGAATCGTGTTGGCATCACCGGTGTTCCAGGTGTCGGCAAGTCGACCTTCATCGATGCGCTGGGTATGAAGCTGCTCGCCGAGGGCCACAGGGTGGCCGTGCTGGCGGTGGATCCGTCCTCGACTCGCACCGGCGGTTCCATCCTCGGTGACAAGACCCGCATGGCGCGATTGTCCTTGGAGCGCGAGGCTTTCATCCGCCCGTCCCCGACCGCGGGCACCCTCGGTGGTGTGGCCAAGGCGACCCGCGAAACCATCGTGCTGCTCGAAGCCGCAGGCTACGACACCATTCTGGTGGAGACTGTCGGCGTCGGCCAGTCCGAGGTCACCGTCGCCAATATGGTCGACGTCTTCTGCTTCCTCACCCTCGCCCGCACCGGCGACCAGCTCCAGGGCATCAAGAAGGGCGTCCTGGAACTGGCCGACCTGGTCGCGGTCAACAAGGCCGACGGCAAGCATGAACTGGAAGCCAAATCCGCCGCCCGCGAATTGGCCGGCGCCATGCGCCTGATCCACCCCCGCCAATCCCTCTGGCACCCACCGGTGATCACCATGAGCGGCCTGGAAGGCACCGGCCTGGAGAAGTTCTGGGACACAGTCCTGGAACACCGCCAAGTCCTCACCGACGCAGGCGAATTCGACGAAAAGCGCCGCCGCCAGCAAATCGACTGGACGTGGACCATGGTCAACGACCACCTCCTGCGCCGCTTGACGGACAACCCGAACGTGAAATCCCTTCGCCCCCAGGTCGAAAAGCAAGTCCGCGACGGCTCCCTCACCCCGGCTCTGGCCGCCGAGGAAATCCTCCGCGTCTTTGATACCGGCTCCCACTGAGCTCAAAGTCGCGACGTTGCGCGTCGGAATCAGGAAGGTCAGTGGTTCGATTCCCCTCAGCTCCACCACACGTACGGGACGGTGGGCAGCCGCAGAACCTGTTAGCCCAGCCGTTTCTCCAATTCAGCGCTGATCAGAGCGCGGGCGGCGGCACCGATCACAGCCTGTTCGGTGAGTGTATGAAATGTCTTCTCGTACAGCACGATCTCGCGTGGCTGAGTAATGGTGAGTTCAGCGCTGATTGTTTCCACGAGCACCTTCCTGCGGTCGAACATGCAGAAGTTCGATTGCGGCACAAGGTATTCGGTGTCTGCGGGAATCACGCCTAGCGCTACGCGTGGCAGTGACATCGCAACGAGTAGCCGGTCGAGTTGGCCGATCATGATGTCGTTGTCACCCACGGTGGTATGCAATGCCTGTTCGGCGATGACGAAGTGGAATCGGTGGTCGCCTCGATACAGGACGTGTTGTCGTTCCAATCGGGCGGCCATCATGGCCTCGAGGTCGGTTCGGGTTCCGTGATAGAAGTCCAGGACGCGGCCCATCAGCGTCTCCACGTAGGCGGGTGTCTGGAGAAGCCCGGGTATCACCCACGGCTCGTACCAGCGCATCAGCTTGGTCTCGGCTTCCCATTTGATCGACTGCCGTTGCCGGACTGGGAGCCGCATTCGCTTGATCTCCAGGTACGCGGCTTCGAGATTGCGCAGGGAGGCAATCAGGTCGGGTATCTGATCGTTGGCCCGGCAGGAACGACACCAAGTGACGACGTCACTCTCGGTCGGCGTCTGGTGTCCCAGTTCGATCTTTGACATCTTTGAGCGCGGCCACCCGTGCATGGCAGCCAACGCCCGCGCGGTCAGCGCCGCGTCCTTGCGGATCTCACGGAGCCGACCGCCGAGTGCTTCTCTGGCTTGCTGTGCGGGGCCGGTCACTGGGCAGCAGTGGTTACGGCGTATTCGGTGTGCGGAATGGCCTGCGGCCACAGTCGATCTCGGATCGTTCTGATGTGCGCGGTGATGGCTGGGTCTGTCGTAGTTGCCAATCCGGCTCCAACACCGGTCGGCGTGAAGACACTGAACGCGACAAGACTGTCATCGAAAATCCACCAGTCGTCAGCACCGAGCAGGGCAGGGTCAACCGTGTGCCGAGGGATGTATCGGACGTCCTCACCGGCCTCGGCGTTGAGCTGCGCGATGTGGAGGGCGAATCGGGTGTAGTCGGTATGAGGTTCGGTGACCACACGGACCCGCCGCACGATCTTCCCGGAACCCGCAGCGTCTCGGACGACGTTCGCCCAGCCGGCGAACCAGGCATAGTCGTCCGGTTCGCCGGCCAGGAACTTGCGGAGCGGCTCGTCTTCCTCAGGCGTGCTGTAGCTGTCCTCGAGTTCGAGGTGAACTGCTACAGACCAATCTGCACGGAAGAGGCGGTTGGCGTCCTCACCGTGATGCAACAGCATCGGGGCGGATCTCCTGTCCTAGGGGTACTTCGATACTCATCTCGTGGTCGGGGGTGGCCATCTGTACCAGCGCTTCGAGGTCGGTGACCGGCGCCCCGCTGAGAACGAATGTGCCGTGCCCGGTGTCCTCGAGCAAGGTACCCAAACATGTTCCCGGCTTCAGGAATTCGAGTAGCCGGTGCGGGATCTCGATCTGGCCGGGTGTGTCCGTCTTCCATCCTTGGCACACGTAGGTGCCGCGATCGGAGAGGTACAACGTAGGTGATTGATTGCCGGTGGTGTTCTTACCGAGGAATGTCAGCCACATGGGTTTTCTCCCAGTTCAGCGTGTTCGTGAAGTTTCTTCGTGCCTTCAATGGTGGCTCGATCGGTGTTGAGCGGTCAACGAATCATGTGATTTGAAGAAACTTCGAGAAACTTTGTGGCGTCTGGTACCTGCGGACTCTTAGCGTCGGATTCCAGGCGTTCGGAGAGGGTTCGGTCGACCCGTCCCTGGGCTGCCTAACCCGTGACCCGAGGAGGCAGTCGTGACCGACGAACCAGAGGCCGCGCCGCGGACCCGGTTGTACGAATTTCCCGGTGGACTGTTCGAACTACAAAGCGCCGGAGGCGAATCCGACGATGATGCGGGGTTCTACCTGGAGTTTGCCGGGCGCGGTGCACTGATCGGGCCGGACAAAAAAGGGGCAGTGATGACGTACAAGCCAAGGGCTGTCGGCTACCTCCGTGTCGACGTTTCCGGCATGGACCAGCTGTGGGAGCAAACCCAAATTCGAAGGCTTGCAACACGGCTCGGCTACGACTTCGCCGACATGGTGATCTTCGACCCGAAGTTCGGTCGACCACCGTTGGCGCGACTGAAGTCGCAAGCAACCCGGCTGGACGCTGAAGCAGTTTTGGTCCCTAGCCTCGAGCATTTTGAGGGTGGCGAAGTGCCGGGGACGCTGGTCCAGCAACTCGACGTGATTACGGCGGACTCCGAGGAGACCTACGCTCGGCGGCCCATGCCTGGGTTGGTCGGCCGCCTCTCCGAGAATCGCGGTCGATGGTGAACGAGTATTCAATCGGCGCGTGTTCCTGAGGCTGGAACGAAGGACATAGCGACGAACAGTCGGTCGTCGCGCGCCCGGGTGGCTTGTTCGCCGAGCCAGGTGCCCTCCCCGATGTCGGCGAGCGTCGGCAGGACTGTGGCGTCTGTCCACACGATCGTGTGAACCTCGATGTGGACGTCGGTGAACCCGTTGTCCAGCAGCAGGTTCCGGTATCGGCGGGCGACCCGCGGGTTCGGCACCCGGTCCGCGCGCGTGCACGAGCGCGCGAACGAGTTCGGGATTGTCGCTGTTCCAGCGGGGCAGTGCGTAGGGTCGGCGGGTGATCGTTTCTGTGGAGGAGTCAGCCGCTGTCGGGCATGAACGGGTGTGGGGTGCGGCGATTTTCGTGCTGGGTGGATTGCAATTGCTGGTGGTGCTCGATGGGACGGTCGTAGCTCTTGCGCTGCCGAATATTCGGCGGGCACTAGATCTTTCGGAATCGGGCGGGAATTGGATCATTACCGCGTATGTGGTCGCTTTCGGCGGTCTCATGCTGCTGGGCGGGCGTTTGGGGGATACTTTCGGCCGGAAGCGGGTCTTCACGGCCGGTGTCCTGCTTTTCACCCTCACCTCGCTGCTGTGTGGAATTGCTTGGAATCCGGTTGTTCTGGTGATCGGGCGGGCGTTGCAGGGGGTGGCTGCCGCGATCGCGGCGCCGACGTCCATGGCCCTGGTGGCCACCACCTACGCGCCGGGTAAGCCGCGCAGCCAGGCGTTCGCGGTATACGCGGCGCTGACGGGAGTTGGTTCGGTTGCCGGGCTGATCGCGGGCGGCGTGCTCACCGAATTGTCCTGGCGGCTGGTGTTCTTGATCAATGTGCCGATCGGCGTGCTCGTCACCGTGGGAGCGGTGCTGTGCCTGCGAGAGTCGCGCGGTACCCGCTCCGAGCTCGACGTAGCGGGCGCGATTCTGGCCACCGTGGGCGTCACACTGGCGGTCTTCGCCATGAACGCGGGGTCGAGCGGCTGGTCCCGCCCGATCGTCGTCGTGCCGGCGATCGTCGCCGTTCTGACGCTGGCGGCTTTCCTGCGGGTCGAACGGCGAGCCGCGCATCCGCTGCTGCCGTTCGGCCTGTTCGGCAATCGCAGCCGGGTCGCCGCATTGACGGCGATCGTCCTCGCGGGCGCCATCATGATGTGCCTGGCGGTCTTCATCTCCCTGTATCTGCAAGGCGTGCTGCGTTATTCGCCGCTGCAGGCGGGACTGGCCGTCATTCCGTTCGCGTTCGGGCTCGGCGCTGCCGCCGCGCTCTCGTCGCGGCTCGCGCTGAGGTTCGCCCCGCGCTGGCTGGTCATCGCCGGGGGCGCGATCATCCTGACCGGTTGCCTGTACGCGAGCATGATCGTCTCGGACCGGCCGGCGTACTTCCCGAGCATCGCGGTCCCGGTGCTCATTATCGGATTCGGGTTCGGCTTCGCGGTCATCCCGCTGACGTTGTCGGCCATCGCCGGTGTCGAGGCCTCCGATATCGGCCCGCTGACCGCTCTCGCCCAGGTGGCCCAAAATCTCGGCGGCGCCGTCGGATTGGTCTCCGTCGGCACGATCGTGTCTTCCCGCATCCTGTCCGAGGGCGGTACGAACGCCACCGTCGAGCACCCCTCCGACGGCCAGCTGCATGCCCTGGCCAGTGGTTACGGTCTGGCATTCACCTGCTGCGCCATCCTCGCGGTAGCAGCCGGAGCAGTGGTCCTTTCGATGCGATTCACACCCGAAGACGTCGCGGAAGGCCAATCCGCCCAGGAGTCCGCGCATTCCGGCTGACCGGCGTGAACGCTACTGCGCCGAGCGGAGTTTCGATGCCAGGACGGCGGCTTGGGTCCGGCGTTCCATCCCGAGTTTGGCGAGCAGCCGTGAGACGTAGTTCTTGACCGTCTTCTCGGCGAGGTACATGCGCTCCGCGATCTGCCGGTTGGTGAGTCCGTCGCCCAGCAGCTCGAGCAGTTTTCGTTCCTGATCGGTGAGCCCGGCCAGCGGGCCATCGGGCTGGGTGCTGCGGCGCAGCCGCTGTATGAGCGCGGCGGCCGCGCGATTGTCGAGCAGTGAGCGCCCCGCCCCGACCTCCTTGATGGCTTTGGCCAGTTCCATCCCCTTGATGTCCTTGACCACATACCCGCTGGCCCCGGCGAGGATGGCGTCCATCATCGCCTGCTCATCGGTGAACGACGTCAGGATGAGACAGCGCAGGTCATCGACCTTGTCCAGCAGCTCGCGGCACAGCTCGATGCCATTGCCGTCGGGCAGCCGCACATCGAGCACCGCCACATCGGGGCGGAGGGCGGGAATGCGAGCCAGGGCTTCGGCCACATTGCCCGCCTCCCCGATGACAGTCAGTCCGGGATCGCCTTCCAGGAGATCGATCAATCCGCGCCGCACGATCTCGTGATCGTCGACGAGAAAGACTTTGATCATGATGGCCCGTCCAATCTGTGGCGTCTGCCGATCAACATAGACCTGCGAATCGCACCTGACGATGGCCCAAAGTCCTCTCTTCGATGGATGATCCGGACGGTTCGTACCGGGCTATCGCGCCAGGGCTCCGGCGACCACAGTGATCACCACGGCAGTGACCGCCGCGGTTTCGGGCGGGGCGGCGGTGCGATCGGCGAAGAGCAGATGCCCGGCGCCGATGAGTGTGGGTGCGAGCGAGTCGATATCGGCATCGTCGCGCACCCGGCCCAGATCCCGCTCGGCGGTGAGATATCCGGCGATCATGGCGGTCGCCTCGGCCAGCAGCGGCACGCCGGTCGGGCGGTGCTGCCGCAATCGAGCCCGCAGTTCGTCCCGGAAGATGACGAGGCTGACGATCGCCACGGCGAGGGATCCGAATACGGCGCTCAATGCCTCGGCGAGGTTCCCGACGACGGTTCCGGTTCCGGCGGATTCGCGTAAAGCCCCGGCCTGCTGATCGATTCGGGTGATGCGGTCCAGCACCAGCTCGGCGAGGAAGTCGTCGAAATCGGCGAAGTGCCGGTGCAGCACGCCTTTCGCGCAGCCCGCCTCCGTGGTGACGGCCCGGCTGGTCAGCGCGCTCGGCCCGTCCCGGAGCACAACCCGCTCGGCGGCGTCGAACAATTGCGCCCGCACGTCACGTATGGCCATCCCTGTCGGCACCGGACATCTCTCCCTACGTCGTTCGCCTGAACCATTGTCGAGTGGGCATGTGCCCACTTATAGTGGGCACATGCCCACTATAAGTCCGGAACCCACACCGCCCGCCCCGGCGGCGCCGCACCAGTACCGGCACGTCGCGGAGTCCTTCGGCACGAACCCCGAACGCTACGACCGCACCCGGCCCGCATACCCCGCCGCACTGATCAACCGGATAGTCACCGAGTCCCCGGGACCGGACCTGCTCGATGTCGGCTGCGGCACCGGCATTGCGGCCCGGCAGTTCCGGGAGGCGGGCTGCACGACTCTCGGAGTCGAACCCGATGCGCGCATGGCTGATTTCGCACGTCGAAGCGGAATCGACGTCGAGGTCGCGACCTTCGAGGCATGGGACCCCGCCGGACGGACCTTCGATGCCATCGTCGCCGGACAGGCGTGGCACTGGGTCGATCCGATTGCGGGAGCGGCCAAATCGGCACAGGTGCTGCGGGCCGGTGGCAGATTGGCGCCGTTCTGGCATGTATTCCAGCTGCCGTTCGGCGTGGCGCAGGCTTTCGCCGAGGTCTACGAGCGCGTCATCCCCGGCTCGCCGTTCAATATCCAGCCCGCGCGTGGTCCGGTGCTGGGGGTGTATCAGCCGATATTGACGAAGGCGGCCGACGGGATCCGCGCGGCAGGAGGTTTCACCGACCCGGAGCAGTGGCGCTTCGAGTGGGAGCACTACTACACCCGGGAGGCCTGGCTCGACCAGCTGCCCAGCCACGGCCCGCTCACACAGCTCCCGCCGGAGCAGTTGGCACAGATTCTCGACGGCGTCGGCGCCGCGATCGATGCGCTCGGCGGCGGCTTCACGATGCCGTATACGACGGTGGTCGTCACTGCCACACGAACGGCTGCCAGTGAGGTCGCGTACTGAATATCCAGCTCCCGCACCGACATTCGACAGCCGGCGCCCGCGGCCACATCCAGGTCAGACGATGCCGAACTCCCGTGCGGCATTGCCGTAGCAGACCCCGCGCAGCCAGTCCTCGCCGAGCTCGAGGCGCTCCAGCGACTGCAGCGCATGCCCGTACGAGTACGGGATATTGGGGAAGTCGCTGCCGAACAGAATCCGATCGCCGAACTCGCGCAACCGCCCGCGCTCGCCGACCGGGAACGGATCGGCCGCCTCGAAGAAGTCGGTGAAATTCATGGTGGTATCGAGGAGCACGCCGTCGTACGCCGCTGCGATATCGAGGAATTCGCTGTACTCGGGCGCACCCATATGGGCGATGATGAGCCGTAGTCGCGGAAACCGTTCCAGCAGTGCGGCAATGGGTCCCGGACCGGTGAACTTCCCGGCCGTGGGCCCGGATCCGCAGTGCACGACGACCGGAACCCCGGCGTCCTGGATCAGTCCCCACACCTCGGTCAGCAGCGGATCGACCGGCGAGAACTGCCCGACCTGTATGTGCACCTTGAAGATTCGCGCCCCCGCCGCCAGCGCCTCGGCCACGTACCCGGCCGCACCGGGCTCCGGATAGAAGGTCGAGGTGTGCAGACAGTCGGGGGTGCGGGCGGCGAAGTCGGCCGACCACTGGTTGAGCCAGGCCGCCATCTCGGCCTTGTGCGGATACACCATCGAGGTGAAGGCGCGAACCCCGAAGCCGCGCAGGGTCTTCAGCCGCACCTGCTCCTCATCGCGGTAGGCGATGGGCCAGCTGCGCCCGATCAGCGGTCCGGCGGAGTCGAAGTAGTCCCACACCTTGCGCAGCACCTGCTCGGGCATGAAATGCGTATGGATATCGATGATTCCGGACAGCCCGAGCCGGGTGCGGAAGTCGGCGGCGTAGTCGTCCTCGCTCACCGGCTCTGCGGCCCTTCCTGCGGGGGATAGGTAGCCCGTGCCAGATCTCCGACACGGCTCACGAGCCGTTCGAAGAACAACTCCGGATCGGTCCCGACCACAATGTCGGCATTGGGTTCCCGCTCCCACATGCCGTCCCAGTCGGCGACTGTCGTGGCGCGGGTGATGGTCCCGGCCAGCTCGACATCGACTGTCGCGGGCTTGGTGACGGCCAGTCGCGGATCCAATGCCACGGCCGCGGCGAACGGATCGTGCATATGGGCCAGGTACACCTTTTCGTACAGCAGGTGGAAATCGAAATAGAAGCGGATCGCATCGGTGAGATACCGGACGATCGGATTGCTCGCCGCCGACCGCGCCTCGGGTGGATCGGTCTCGGTCACCGTCTCCACCGGCTCGCTGCCGGCGCGTTCGGCCAAGAGCGCCAGATGCTTCGGCCGCATCTCGATGGTCTCGGTGATGTCCAGCGCGCACACGATCGGCCGCCGGTCCGCCGGCGCCGCCGCGAACGCGTCGAACACCTCCTTGGCGGCTTCTGGGTCCACGTGCACATTCCACTCGTTGGTGGGTGTGGTGTTGCCGGGATGATTGAACGCCCCGCCCATGATCACCAGCCGCTGCAGCAATCGAGGGAGCTCGGGCTCGATCCGCAGCGCCAGCGCGAGATTGGTGAGCGGCCCGGTGCACAGCCCGACGATCTCGCCCGGATGCTCGCGGACCAGATCGACCCACATCTGCGCCGCCGAACGGTCCGACAGCCGGCGCGCGGAGACCGGAAGCTCCGCATATCCGACGCCCTGCGGCCCGTGCGTGTCCTCGGTGGTGCGCAGGGGAATCGCCAGCGGCTGCGCCGCCCCGAGCGCCACTTCGAGCTCGGGGGCCCGGCACAGGTCGAGCAGGGCGAGATTATTGGCCGCCACCCGGTCCGCGGGCACATTGCCCGCGGTGGAGGCGATTCCGACGATCTCGGCCTCGGGGGAGGCCAATAGGTAGAGCAGACCGAGGGAGTCATCGATGCCGGTGTCATTGTCCATGATGATCTTCTGCCGCACGGTTCGAGCGTAGTCGTCGCGCATCAGTAGCTGGGCAGCACATAGTCCTCGGTGGTGTCGAGCATCTTGGTCATGATCGGCCGGAACAGGCGGGTGGTCATGAGCTTGCCGACCCGCTGCATCACCACGAGGCCCACTTTGCTGGTCGGCAGCATCATCTTGATGCCACCGCCGGGCAGCGTCTTGGCCTTCTCCAGGAACGGGGTGACCGCGGCGTCGTAGCGGACCAGCGCGCTGGTGATATCGCCTGGGGTAGCGGTGATTTCGCCCGCGAGCAGGTATGCGCCCACCAGTGCCATGGCGGTGCCCATACCGGTCAGCGGCGAGCCGCAGTACCCGGCATCACCGAGCAGCGTGACGCGCCCTGACGACAGCGTCGGCATGTCCACGCGCACCAGCTCGTCGAAGTAGAAGTCGGTGGCGGTATCCAATTGCGCGAGCACGTCCGGAGCGCACCAGCCGGCCGGAGCGAGCATGTCGCGAATGAGCTTTCGCTGTGCGGCGACATCGCGGCGCAGGGCCGGATCGGCGTCGATGCGGAAGGTGAGAATGGCCTTGGAGGTGGCCGGGTCGGCGTCGGGTCGCACGCCGACCGAGGCGCGGGGCACCACGTGCATGGCCATCCACTCGGGGATGGCCGCCGCGGGGGTGGGGATGGTGTAGAAGGACATGTACCCGCCCAAGTAGGTGGTGAACTGCTCCTCGGGTCCGAAGGCCAGCCTGCGGGTGGCCGAATGCACGCCGTCGGCGCCGATGACCAGGTCGTAGCGCTCGCTGCGCCCGGAGGCGAAACCGACGGTCACACCGTTCTCGTCCTGATCGAGCGTCTCGATCCAGTCGCCGTAGCGGTAGTCGAGATCGCCTGCGACACCGGCGAGTTCGGTGAGCAGTACGTCATTGAGGTCGCCACGGCTGATCTCGACCTCGGCGATCGCGCCGTTGCCCTCGAACATCTCCATGGACATCTCGTAGGCGGTGCTGCCGTCGGCATGGACCAGAACCATGCCCTTCTCGTGCAGCTGGTGTTTGCGAATGCCGTCCATCAGGCCCATGCGCTCGGCGACCTCGCGGCTGGGTCCGCGCAGATCGACCGCCTGGCCGCCCGGCCGGGGAGCGGTGGCCCGCTCGACGACGGTGGTGGCGATGCCGGCCCGAATCAGCTGCAGGGCAACGGCATTGCCGGCGATGCCGCCGCCGGCGACCAGGATGCGGAGGTTGGTGCTCATCGGTATCTCCCGTGGTGGTGAAGTACGTTCGTCTAAGACATATGTCTAACAGGCTTTGGCACGGCTGTCTAGAACAAATGTCTAATACGCTGGTAGGGTGGGTTTATGGGAAACCGAGAAGACCTACTGACGGGCGCTCGCCAGGCAATCCTCGACCGCGGCCTGGCCAAGGTGACCGCCCGCGATATCGCCAATGCCGCCGGAGTGAGCCTGGCGGCCATCGGCTATCACTTCGGGTCGAAGGACCGCCTGGTCATGGAGGCACTCACCCTGGGCGTCGGCACCGAGATCGGTGACGAGATGGATGCGGCCATCAAAGACGCGGGGGAGGGGCGATCGCTCATGGACGCGCTCGCGCCCACCTGGGACGGACTCATCGAGGTCGTGCTGCGCAATCGCGAGAATCTTCTGCTGAGTCTCGAGAACGGTGTGCAGCTCGCGCGCTCCCCGGAATCACAGGGATTCATGGAGCAGGCCAGCGCCGGGGCGTACGCCGACATCTCCGAGGTGCTGCGCGCGACGCATCCGCAGCTCTCCGAAGTTCAGGCGACCGCCCTGGCAAAAACGCTCTTCATGCTCTTTCAGGGTTTGGCGATGCAGTCGCTCATCGCGCCCGCCACCGTCGAACAGTTCACCGGTGCCGACCTGGCCACCGCCGTCGCGGCCGTCTGCGGGAACTGAATCAGCCCGGCGGTATGTGCCGCAGCCGCAGGACCGCGATTCCTGCCAGCAGCAGCGCGGCCACGGCCGCAATGGCGGAGGTCAGGTGCATGCCGGTGAGAAACGCGTGCTTGGCCGACTCCGCCACCGCGGTACCCAGATTGCCGGACAGCCCGGTCGCTACCTCCATGGCCGCGCCGAGAGTATCGCGAGCGCTGTGCACATCGGCATCACGCAGTCCGGCGGGCAGCGTTGAGCCCAGCTGGCTGCGATAGATCGCGATACTGAGACTTCCCAGCATGGAAATCCCCAGCGCCCCACCGAATTCGGCCCCGGTCTCGGACAGCCCGGAGGCGGCCCCGGCCTGCTCCGGCGGCGCGGTGCCGACAATGAGCTCGGTGGTGATGCCGAAGACCGGCGCCAGGCCGAAGGACACCAGCAGCGAGGCGATGATGGTCAACCCCACGCCGCCGGTCTCGGTGATCCTGGTCAGCAGCAGTAATCCGCCCGCCGCCATGACCATGCCGACCCCGATCATGTACGCGGGCCGCACCACCTTGCCGATTCTCGGGCCGAGTTGCGAGCCGATCATGAAGCCCAAACCGGCTGGGATGGTGGCGATTCCGGCGCGCAGCGGTGACATGCCCAGCACCAGCTGGAAATACTGGCCCACGAACAGGAAGTAGCCGAACGCCGCGAAGATGGCGACCATATTCACCGTCAGCGCCATGCGGAAGCTGCTGAGCCGGAACAGTTTCAGATCCAGCATGGGTTCGGGCGTGGTCAGTTGCCGGCGAATGAACATCGACCCGATGAAGAGCCCGGCGGCCAGCGCGCCGACCGCCATGGGCACCGGACCGTCCTGGGCGATCTCCTTCATGCCGTACACCACCAGCAGCACCGCGCTGGTGCACATCAGCGCGCTGAGCAGATCCAGCCGGCCCGCGCCCGGATCCCGGAATTCCGGCAGCACCCGCGGCGCGAGGATCAGCAGCAGCACCATGACCGGCACCGCCAGCAGGAATACCGAACCCCACCAGAAGTGTTCGAGCATCAGGCCGCCGGCCAGCGGGCCGATCGAACCGCCGACCGAGTACGAGCCCACCCATACGCCGACGGCCAGCGACCGCTGCTTGGTATCGGGGAACATGGTGAAGATCAACGAGAGGGTGGACGGTGCGAGCGTCGCACCGGCGACCCCCAGCAGTGCCCGGCAACCGATGAGCACCGGGGCCGACGGCGCGAACGCGGCGATGATGGACACCGCCGCGAAGGCTGCCGCCCCGGTCATGAGTAGTCGTCTTCGCCCGATGCGGTCGCCGATCGTGCCCATGGTCAGCAACAGACCGGCCACCATGAACCCGTAAACGTCGATGATCCACAGCAATTGGGAGCTGGTGGGTCGGAGTACCTCACTTATCTGTGGCACGGCGAGGTGCAGGACCGTGAGGTCCATGGAGTACACCAAACACGCCAGCGCCAACACCGCCAACCCGGTCCATTCCCGGCGACCAACTTTTGTAGTGGTGCCATCCGCTGCCACAGTCAGCAGGGGGCCTGGTATGTCCACGATGACGTCCTCCATCCGCATGCCGGCACACGCGCCGGCATTATCGATGTCGGCTTCAGCATCTCACCTATTAACGACATTAAAACGATATGCGCGAAGGGAATTCGCATTATTCGCCGATGTGTTTGCGGGTGTGCGTGCAGGCGATCGCACACCCGGTTCAGCTACTGAGAACCGTCCGGTCGGGCTGCCCAGATCGGGGCATGTGTGCCGTATTGCGAAGCCGGCCACGGATGATCCGGATATTCCGTCAGCGCTGGTCGCGCGGTCGTCACGCCATCGTGGGTCACCGCGTACTCCGCCGCGGGCGCCTGTGCCGGTGGATGATCCGGGGTGCGGCCCGGCGCTGTGAGCAGCCAGGAACCGGTACGTGCCAGCGCAACTCGCACATCGCGCCCCCTACCGTCCTGTTCCCGCGCGGTGAGCGCGTCGAGCACCCCCGCGGCGAGCAGATATCCGCTGGCGTGATCGAGCGCCTGGGCGGGCAGTGCGCCGACAGCCGCCGCGGCGCGCGAATTGTCCTGTGCGCCTTCGATGAGAGATATTCCGGATGCTGCTTGCACAATACTGTCGAAACCACGTCGATCGCCCCACGGTCCGCGCTCACCCCAGGCGGAAACCCGGCCGTATACAATTCCTGGCCGAATATCGCTCGCTACCATACCGAGCCGTTCCAAGGCGCCCGGTCTGTAACCTGTGATCAGTACATCAGTTTCGCTGAGAAGCTTCCGAAATACGGGAAGTTCGGTACGCAAATCCAGTAGGGTTGAGTGCTTACCCTGGCCGGTATCCAGGAATTGCCATTCGATCTCCGGGAGCTGCGGCGGATCGACCCGCAGCACGTCCGCGCCGAGCAGAGCCAGCGCCCGGGTCGCGACCGGTCCGGCGATGACGCGCGTGAGATCCAGTACGCGGATTCCGCGCAGCGGCAGCATCTGCGTTGCGGCGGTGGGGGATTCGATCTCGGCGCGATCCGCCCGCGGCTCGATGGCCACCAGTGGGCCGTCGGCGGCCGCCTTGCCCTGCGGGCTGTCCGCCCACTCCTGTTCGGTGCGCACCCGAACCACGATGGCGCCGGTTTCGGCCGCGCGCTCTTCTATCTCCGTGCCGGACAGCTCGGCGATGCGAGCTGCAGCGGCAGCCCGGTCGGTATTTTCCGGCAATCCGAGAACAGCCAGCAGCCGCGCGCGATGATGCGAGTAGTTGGCGTGCGTTCGCACCCAGCCGTCCGCACTCGGGAAGAAGCCCGACAGCTCTGCGAAGGCATCGGGGGCCACGTCGTTCACCCGGAAGAGACGCTCGCTGGAGAAGGCCGCCGCCACCCGGGCAGGGTCGAGCACGCTCTCCAGCGTCGTCAATCCGCACGCCGCCCGCCGTCGGTCGGCCGCGGCCGCGAAACTGGCCACCGCGCCGCCCGCGAGGGACCACACCGGCAGCGTCGCAGCCAGATTCGCGCCCGGATCGAGGGCGGGCATACTCGATCCGGTGACGCCAACCCCGGACTCGTAGTCGTGAACCAGCGTTGTGTAGGCAGTCACGAGTCCCGACCCTAGTCTGTGAAGGAGAAACCCGCCGTGGTGGTCATGCTCACCGGTACCGACTGGTTGCGCGTGCTGAAGCCCGATGCCGACCCGCGAAACGTACTGGTGTGCTTCCCGCCCGGCGGCGGTTCCGTCACCGCCTACCGCCCGCTCGCTCGGCATTTCGGCACGGGCACAGCCGTTTTCGCGGTGCAGTACCCCGGTCGTCAGGATCGTTTGGGCGACAAGCCGATTCCCGACCTCATCGAACTCGCGGACGAGATCGCGCAGGACCTGCGGCGCTGGCCCGCTGGGACGCGCCCCGTTCTGTTCGGCCACAGCATGGGCGCGACCCTGGCCTTCGAGACCGCCCGCCGCCTGGAAGCCGCCGCCCGCCCTCTCGCCCACCTGTTCGTATCCGGCCGCCCCGCACCGGCCTTCGAGGAACCCGGCCGCCTGCATCTGGCCTCCGACGACGCCCTCATCGCCGACCTGGAACGCCTCGCGAACGATCCGGAGCCGGTCGGCATCCTCCGCACCGAACCCGCCCTCGCCGAAATGATCCTCCCTGCGGTCCGCAGCGACTATCAGGCGGTGGAGACCTACCGCTACCAACCGGGCGAACCCCTGGGCACCCCGATCACCGCACTGGTGAGCACCGCCGATCCCACCACCTCCCTGGCCCAGGCGGGCGACTGGCGCAACCACACTTCGGCCGATTTCGAGACCGCCACGTTCCCGGGCGCCCATTTCTACCTCGACCTCCCCGAAAACCAGCCCGCCATAGCAGCTTTGATCACCCGCCGCCTGTCCCACGGCTGAGGTCCGTCGCCCGATCGTTCTTCGACCAGGCACTGGTCGCGGCAAACGCCGAGTGAGCGCCGCCCTGGGTTCCTGGTGGGCGTTGCTTCACATCGGTAGCGCCGGGTGAGCGATTAATTTCCGGCGACCATCCGGATGTGCCGACCGAATTCCTGCTGTGCCGTCAGGACCGCATGTTCCCGGCCGACTTCCAGCGCCGCGTGGTCCGGGAACGACCGGGCTTCACCCCTGACGAGATGGACGGCGGGCATCTCCCGGCCCTGGGGCACTCCCGTGAGCTCGTCGAACGGCTCGAGGCATACCGCACGGCTGCGGGAGTTCACTGACGGGATCAGTTGTCCGGGAACGTGTTACGGCACCTGTTTGCCGAGGTACTCGGATTCGAGCACGAGATCCTTCAGGATCGACTGGTACTCGACATGGGTGCTGTGCTCGACGGTCCGCCAGGTGCGGCCCTGCTCCTGTCGCATGTAGGCCAGGTAGTCGGGGACACCGGGCACCTTGACATTGTCGGCGACCACAATCGTGCCGGGATGCAACCACCCGTTGTCCATCATCGTGTTCAAGTCGGCGAGGTAAGCCTCCTTGGCATGGTCGAGGAAGACGAAATCGACTGAACCGGGTGCGAATCCGTGCTCGGCAGTGAGCTGTTGCGCGGTCTTGCCGCCGTCGCCGATGGTCCCGACAACCACGCTGACACGATCCGCGAGCCCGGCGTGCGCGATAATCGCCCGCGCCACTTCGGCATTCGCGGCGCTGAATTCCACCGACACCAGGCGCGCACCACCGGGCAGCAACCGGCCGCTGCGCACGGCGCTGTACCCGCAGTAGGTCCCGAGCTCGAGCAGCAGCTTCGGCTGCGCTCGCCGGACCGCGGCGTCGAGGATCAAACCCTTCTCGTCCCCGACATTGACCAGCATGCTGCGGGTGCGGGCGAACCTGTCGATGGTGACGAGCACACTCTCCGGATCGCCCGCGGTCGCATTCGCGAGCACGTAGTCGCGGGCGGCCGCTTCCCGGCCGTCTCCGACCTGGCCGGTGCGAGTGAAACTCCGCATGCCCAGGGCCAGCCGGACCATCGAATACAGCTGGCGGCCTCGATCATTGAGCGTCGGCACAAGCGTCCTGCCGGCCATGGATTCTCCTGTCCTCGCGGTGCACGGTCAGCGCGATACTGCCACCGCTCGGCCGGTTACGGACACCTCAGCTCAGCAGTGCGCGCCCGTACCAGTCGTTCACATCGGTGACACCGGGCAGCACGAAGAAGTATCCGCCGCCGAACGGCTGCACGTAGTCGGTCAGCGGCTCGCCGGCCAACCGGGTCTGAATCTGTTCGAACTGACGCTGCACATCCTGCTGGAAGCAGGTGAAGATGTGCCCGGCGGCCATATTGCCGTTCGGACCCATGCCCAGATCGTAGTTGTAGGAACGCCGAACCAGTTGCTGCCGTGCGGTATCGGGGGTGCGCGGGTTGGCAAGGCGGATGTGCGAGGTCAGCGGAATGACCTTGCCGTCGTGATCCCGCTCGTAGTCGGGGGTGTCGAATTCCTGATTGCCGTCCAGCGGCGCACCCGAATCCCGGCGGCGCCCGAACATGTTCTCCTGCTCGTTGATCGAGACCCGGTCCCAGAACTCCACCAGCATGCGGATCAGCCGCACCACCTGATAGGTGCCGTCGCGTGTCCAGGCCGGCTCGGCGGGATCGCCGGTCCAGATCAGCGCTTCGGCGTCCTTACCGGTCGGATTGGCCGTGCCGTCCTTGAAGCCCAGCAGGTTCCGGCCGGTGCCCGAGGGACGCGGCGGCGAGTTGTAGCCCTCGATCTTCCAGCGCAGCTGCAGCGCACCGCGGGTCTGGCGGGTGATGTCACGAATCGCGTGGTGGACGGTGTCGGGGTGATGGGCGCAGAGCTGCAGCATCACGTCGCCGTGCATCCACGCGTCCTCCGGCGAGTCGTCCGGGAAGATCTTCATCGGTGTCAGATGCGCCGGCTTGAGCTTTGCGAGCCCGAACCGGTCGTCGAATAGGCTCGCGCCCACACCGGTGGTCACGGTGAGCCCGTCGGCGGGCGTATCCGGGCCGAGCACGTCGCTGTCCGACGGTGGCTGACCCAGGCCGAGATCAGGCGGGGTGTTGCCGGCGGTGAGCAAGCGGGCGCGCCCGGTGAGCGTCTTCATCAGTTCGGCCAGTTCTGCCTTGTTCGACACGGTGACATCGAACGACGCGTAGCAGGAGGCGTTCTGCTTGTCCGCCGGGCCCGGGGTGAGGATGCCCGCCTGATGCGCGCCGTGGAACGGGTAGGACGAGGCAGCCGAGGGCGTGCCCGCGGCCGCGGCGTCCACGCGGGCGCCTTCGGCGACGAGTCCCGCGGTCAGAGCCGTTCCCGCCGCACCGGCGGCGGCACCGGAGAGGAATCTGCGTCGGCTGAGGTTCATCGGAGGCAAGCCTTACGTGTCGAGGATCAGTGGGCGGCGGGAACTTCCAGCAACCGGGGAACCCGGGCCAGAACCTCCAGGGCGCCGCCGAGTGCGGCCTTCACGGACTGCTGTGCGGCAGGCGGGGTCTGGGCGGGCGGACGCCACTTGCCGCCGTCCTGGGTGGCCAGCAGCGCCCGCTGCAGCGAGTCCAGGCGCGCGGCGATGTTCGCGCGCAGGTCCGGCGCCCGCTCATCGAGCAGCGGGCCCAGGCCGCTGATCACGGTGCGGGTGATATCGATATCGGCCAGCGTGAGCGGATAGGCGGCGCCGCCGCCCAGCTCGTCCATGCCCGAAATGTGGTCGCGCAGTGCGTCTTCGAGGATCTCGTGCGCGCGGATCGGCAGGTTGGCCGGGTCGCCGGCCAGGTCGGTCGAGGTCAGGTTCTGCCGCACCGTGGCGATATCGGCGCCCAGTTTGTCCAGGATCGGCAGCATTTGCGCGGCGCCCTGTCCGTGCCACAGGCCGTACTCGAGGCGGTGCAGGCCGGTGAAGCCGACATCGTTCACCCCGTCGGGGAGACCACCGGGCAGGCCGGCCACGGCGGTGCCCGCCGCACCGAAACTGTTGTAGGAGGCGCCGACCCGCTCCCACTGCTCCTGGGCGGCCAGCCAATCCGCCTGCGCCGCGGCGATATTGTTCGCGTACAGGTCGTTGCGGAGGGCACCGAGGGTTCCGGTGAGCCGGCCGAGCGCCTGCGCGGCGGCGGACTGATAGGCGTCGTTTGCGGGCGCGAGGTCGTCCTGGCTGACCGGTTTGACCGCCGGCGGCGCATCCGCGGTACCGCTGACCTGCACCGTGGCCGAACTCGTCACCGCCTGGCCCGACATCGCGCACTTGACGGTGTAACTGCCGCGGCTCAAAGTCGCGGTCATATCGGCCGTGGTGCCCGCACCGATCGTCTCGATCTCACCGACGATCGCGCCGTCGGCATCGACCAGGGTGATCTCCCCAGCCTTGCCGCTGTCGTTCTTCACCGAGAACGTCCGGCTGCCCGAACGAGCCGAACTCCATTCCGGCGCACACGAATTCGAGGTAATCGAGACCGCCTGGACAGCGCCTTCGCCCGCGGCGGGCAGCAGTGCGATGGCCAGGCCCGCGGCCAGCGCCGGCACCAGTACCAGGGCCGCGCCCACCACCGCCAGGCGCTTGCCCGCGATCCGCTCGAACCAGTCGCCGGCATGCTCGTCGGCGGGCTCGGGCTTCGGCGCCGCCGGCTGCGGGGCCGTGGCGCCCGCACGGACGAACATGGTGAGCACCACGACGAGGTAGACCGCCCAGGCCACCACCTGCAGCACGGTCATCTTCGGCTGCAGGGCGGTGACGCCGGTGATGAGCGAGGCCCACCAGGAGTTGGCGTCTATATGGGCGCTCAGGTCGAAGGCGATCCACTGCGCGCCCGGGATCAGGCCCGCGTTCTGCAGTTCTCCCAGCCCGTATGCCAGCACGCCCGCGGCAATCACGATCAGCAGCAGCGCGGTTCGGCTGAAGAACACACCCAGGTTGAGCCGCACACTCTGGCGGTACAGCAACCAGCACAGCACGATCGCGGCGATCAGGCCGATGGTGGCGCCGACCAGGGGCGCCAGCGTGGCGCCGGAGGCCCTGACCGCGGTCCACACGAACAGCGTGGTCTCCAAGCCCTCCCGCCCGACCGCCAGGAATGCGGTCACCGCCAGCGCGCCCGCCCCGATGGCCGCGGCCCGGGTCACCTCACCGCGCAGCTGTTTCGACAGGGTCGAGGCGGTGCGGCGCATCCAGAACACCATCCAGGTGACCAGTGCGACCGCCAGCACGCTCAGCACGCCGCCGACGGTCTCCTGCGCCGAACTCGACATCACGCTGGTCGAATAGGTCAGCACGGCAGCGAAACTGGCCGCCACCGACACCGCCCCGAGCAGCCCTAGCCAGACCGGTGTCGCAGACAGCGGACGCTCGGCCGTCGACGCCTTGCGCACGGCTGCCAGCAGGATCGTCACCACGAGACCGGCCTCGAGGCCTTCCCGTAAGCAGATCAGAAGGTTTGGTACTGCCTCGGCCCAACTCACCTCGTAAAGGTAAGGCATACCTACTTCTCTGGTCCAGCGAGCCCAGCTTAGTAGCCGGTTTTCGTCGGCGAGACCGTCCATTCGGTGGTTGGGACCAGCGAGCCGACTCGCCGAGGAGTCTCTGTTCGGCCAGTTCGGACGGGGCTGGCGCCGTCATCGTTGTCGGTGGTGTCGTCAGCCGGCCGGTCCACCAGCGCAATGATGTTGCGCGGCAGCGCACCCTGATCGACATAGGACCGCTGGTGAGGAATTGAGCCCAGTTGGCTCAGGCAACTTCGGGCCAGCGGTACGCGGTGCTGGGACGCGTGCCGAACAGGTCGCTGACTATGGTCGTATCGACGTCCGAGAACAGCGTGAGCACACCTGCCTCGCAGTCGGCGAGCATCCGCTGCCACTGCTCCCGGACCGGGGCGGCGGTAGAGCTGGCTCCGGATGCTGGATTGGGCTTGACTGCGACGCGGGCAGTGCCACTCGGGCACGCGGTGCGAGCTCGAGCAGTGGACGCGAATATGCGCGAGTTAGGAATATGTCCGGTGCTGGGCACTCGCGTTTCGATGGTGCTGCCGGATGAGCGCTGAGCCGTATTCGGCAACGATGGGTTCCAGTTCGTCAGGAGTGGCTCCGTGCAGGATCACGCGATCCGCGCCGTGGGCGAACTCCTCGCGGACACGCTCGACGGCTCGGGCGGCGCTACCGGACGCGGCGACTGCTGTCCATTCCGCTGGAAGGAGGGTCGCGATGTGCTCGAGTTGTTCGGTCGTGGCCTTGGCGTCGATGGCACCGGGAACCGATAGGACGACCGGGTCGCTGCGAAAGTGTTGCAGGACAGCGGGATCCCAGTCGTTGGTGCGAATCAGAAGTTCGCCGTAGCCCTGCAGATAGGTGGCGAGGCGGCCGACGGTCTTACGTAGGCGCGCGGCCTCGGGGATATGGTCGCCGACGGTGGCCAGGCACGACCACACGCGCACGGTCGCCGGATCGCGTCCGGCTTGTTCAGCTGCTCGCTTCACCGTTGTCACGCAGCGCCGCAGCGTCTCCGGAGGAAAATAGGTATGCAGGATGACGTCGTCGAAGACGCGGCCACCGAGCGCGAGGGTTTTCGGTCCGAAGGCGACCAGGGCGAGCCGGATGTCCTCGTTGAAATCAGAATCGAGAAACAGCACCGGGTATCGGCCCATCGGTCCGTCATGGTCGACGATGGTCTCGCCACGCCATAGTCGGCGCGTGACCTGTGCCCAGTCCTCCATGTGTGCAGTGGTGACCTCGGGGATGTTGAATGCCGAATAGAGTGCTGCCACACCGCGGCCGATGCCCAGCGTGAACCGTCCTCCGGAGAGCCGGTGCATCGTGGTCGCCCAGGAGGCGGTGACGAGCGGGTGGCGAGTGTTGCAGTTGGTCGCGGCGGTCGCGACATTCAACCGGGTGGTCGCCGCACAGGCGGCGCCGACCAGTGAAGACGCTTCCTTCACATTCCAGCGTTCGGAGATGAAAGCGGTTCCCAGCCCGAGTGCTTCGCCGCGTCGAGCCTCCTCGACCAAGGCCGCGGGGCCCTCGCCACCAGCACCGGCCAATAGATAGAAGCCGAGTTCGTCGTAGATGGCCGTCACGGGCACTCCTTGCCTGGTGCTGAACTCCCATAAGATAACAGCGTTACCATGCCGGGCTGGTCCGATTCCCTGAACGGAAGTCCGGGCATGGCGCCGATGCGCATCTACCTGCGGCTATATCGAGACTGTGGGGCTGGGTCTGCAGCGCTGGGTACCGATCGCTGGAGATATGGTGATTTCATCGATCGAATCGGCCCGTTAACGTAACCTTGTTTTCCTAGACCGTCCGCGGATCTCGCACGAGAGAGGTACAGCCGTGCCGAAGCCATTGCTGAGCTCCGACGCGATCTTCGGCGAAGCGTTGCGGATACTCTCCGATGAAGGCGCGTCCGGCCTGACCATCCGCAATCTCGCTACGCACCTGCGATGTTCGAACAACACGCTCTACCAGCAGGTCGGGTCTTCCGAGCAATTGGTGCGCGGCGTGGTGGCCCGAGCTTTCGCTGAGCTCGAGATCTCGTTCGACGCGGACTCGGTCTGGGAGGTGGCCGTCGAGTCGTGGTGTACGGCATTACGCAGCACGCTGCTGGAGCGGCCGGAACTGCGCGGACTCATGACAATCGCCGATCGTGATGTCGTTGTCGACTACGTCCAGAAGCTGTTGGTAGTGCTCGAGCGAGACGGCTTCAGCCATCGCCAGGCGATCGAGATCGGCGGAATCCTCGCTCATGTCACGGTCAGCATGACCTTGTCCGATATCGCCGCACCAGGTCAGTGGGACGATCCGCGCGTATTCGCCACCACTGTGCGATGGCTGATCCACGGAATGGCGCTGAGCCGCGCCGAAGAATTACTACGCCCCGGTCGTCGGATCTGATCGGGCGCGCTGTAGACCGGTAACCAGGGAAGCATCATGAAAATATCGTCGGGCGACTCGGCCGGGCTCGCCGGCTCGAATCCCTTGCCCTCCAGTCCCTCCCAGATCACCGCGGAATGGCTCGGGGATGTACTGGGAGTGGAGATCTCGTCGGTCTGGGTGGAAGCGGTCGGTACCGGGCAGACCGGCGCGACGTACCGTGTGACGCCGATCTATCCGCATCCTGTGGAGGTCCCGCGATCGTTCGTCGTCAAGCTTCCGTCGCAGCAGCAGGACGTACGTGAGCGCGTCGCGCTCGGATACCGCGCCGAACACGCCTTCTACACCCGTGTGGCCGGGACCGTGGCGGTGCCTGTGCCCCAGGTCTTCTACTGCGATATCACCAGTGGCGGTGACGAATTCGTCCTGCTGATCTCCGATCTGGCACCGGCGGTACAGGGGGATCAGATTCGCGGATGCGGTGAGCGCGAAGCGCTCCTGGCAGTCGAAGCGCTCGCTGGACTACACGGACCCAGATGGTGTGATCCGGCCTGGCTGAGCTTCGAAGGTATCCCGATGCCCAAGGCGGACGCCGACTTTGCCCGCGGTATGGGCCGGCTCGCCCAGATCGCGTTGGAGAAGACGCTCTCAGGCTTGGGGGACCGCATCAACGCCGAGGACAGGGCAGTGCTCACCGATTCGGCGAATCTCATCGAACCCTGGCTGGGCCTGGATGCCGACCGATTCTGTCTCCTGCACGGCGACTTCCGACTGGATAATTTGTTATTCGATCCAGCGAAAACCGTTGTCACCGTAGTTGACTGGCAAACACTTACAGTGGGCCTCCCCGCGCGAGACCTCGCGTATTTCCTCGCAACGAGTATGGATCCGGCTGCGCGGCAACAGAGCGAAGGCCGTCTGGTCGATGCCTACCATCGCCGGCTGCTGGGCCACGGAGTCAGCGACTATCCACTCGAACAGTGTTGGACCGACTACCGGGTCGGCATGCTCCAGATACCCTTGATCACCACGTTCGGCTATGCGTTCACAGCAGCCACCGATCGCGGTGATGAAATGATGCTCACCATGATCAGCCGCGGCTGTCGGGCTATCCGGCATCTCGATACGATCGCTCTCACCACCCACCTCGTATGAGCATCGAACCGATGTGTCTGTGTGGTCTTGACGGCGGGAATGGGTTGTCGGCCCTCGTCCTCGTGGCGAAGCATCTGCTCGCGTGCGGTCGCCGCTAGACCTTGTTCTGTGCAGCAGTTAGTAGTACTGTCCGGACAGCTGTCCATGCCGGACCGGGTGTGCCCGCTGTGCGGGTTCACTCACGTATCTGTCCCGATCGCTCGTCGGCGGACGATGCGTGAATATGCCTGATAACCACGCGCGCAACATGATTCGTGATTCCGGCGAGCTCTGCCGGAGAAGAATTCAGGAAGGACGCCGATGTCCACGCTGCACCCTTGCCTCCCCGTCGACACCACGTTCGTGGCGAGCGCACCGCATCGTTTTGCCAATAGCGTCGAACTGAACGTCACCCCCGAGCAAGTGTTCGAGGTGCTCGCCGACGCGTCGGCGTGGCCGCGGTGGGCGTCGGTGATCACCGCGGTGACCTGGACCAGCCCGGAACCGCGCGGGGTCGGCACGACCCGTACGGTGCACATGCGCGCCGGGATGGTCGGCAAAGAGGAGTTCTTGGCGTGGGAACCGAACACGCACATGGCTTTTCGGTTCAATGAAAGCGGGACCAGCGGCATCACCGCGTTCGCCGAGGACTACCGCATCGTTCCTGCGCCCGGTGGATGCCGGCTGACCTGGACACTGGCGATGAGCGGCAACACGCCGACGAACATATCCATCCGGCTCGCGCGCCCGCTGATGAACCTGACCTTTCGGCGATTCCTGCGCAACCTGCGCGTACTCACCGATCAGCGATACGCGAGCACCGTGGTGTGAGGATGCCGCAGTCGCCCGAATCATAGTGAACGACAACAGAGGTATTTGGATATGCCCCGTTCCATTCGTCCGTCCGATCCTGTCGAGGCCGATTACATAGTGGTGGGTGCCGGTAGCTCCGGTGCCATCGTGGCCAGTCGGCTCGCCGAGGCCGGCGCCAGTGTGATCCTGTTGGAGGCCGGGCGTAAGGACGATACGCGGCTGGTCTCGATACCTGGCTCGATCGCCCTGGTGCACACCGTTCCGCCGTTGAAGAAGCGGTTGACGTGGAAGCAGTACTCGGTCCCGCAGAAGCACGCCGCCGATCGTGCGATCCCGATGACGCGAGGCAAGGTGCTGGGCGGCTCGAGCTCGGTCAACGGCATGTTGTTCGTGCGCGGCAACCGTGCCAACTACGACTCCTGGGCCGCCGAGGGTTGCAGTGGATGGAGTTATGCCGATGTGCTGCCAGCGTTCAAGCGCCTGGAGAACTGGGAGGACGGGGCGAGCGATCTGCGTGGTGCCGGTGGTCCGATCGAGGTGACCCGCCAGCGTGACCTCACGCCCATCGCGCAGCAGTGGCTGAGCGCGGCCTCGGAAACGCTGGGGGTTCCCGAGATCGCCGACTACAACGGCGCATCGCAGGAGGGCGTAGGCGTTTTCCAGCAGAGCGTGCGCCACGGTCTGCGCTACAGCTCCGCGCGTGGGTACCTCACCGACCGGCCCAGCCCGAACCTGTTCGTGCGCACCGGCACTCATGTCACGCGGGTGGTGATCGAGCACGGACGGGCCACCGGTGTGGAAGTGATCGAACGGGGTGAGCGGCGGATCGTCCGTGCGGCAAAGGAAGTCGTGGTCTCCGCCGGAGTGATGGCATCTCCGCAATTGCTGATGCTCTCGGGCATCGGCCCGGCCGCGCACCTGTGTGAGCTCGGGCTGCCGGTGCACGCGGACCTGCCGGTCGGGCAGAATCTGCATGATCACCTGTTCGTGCCGCTGACCTTCGTCACGGCGCAGGCGCGCCATCGTTCGATTCCTTCGCATATGGCCGCGGCGATGGTGCGGGAGCTTGCCACGCCGGGCAGCACCTGGTTCGGCAGGACCTTGTTCGAGCTGGTCGGTTTCGCGAAAACGTCGTTCGCCGAGGATATTCCGGATCTGCAGATCCATGTCCTGCCGTGGGGTTATCCGTCGCCCAACCAGGATCAGGACAAGCTGTACACCGTGGATCGGCGCGCGGCACTGACGATCTTCCCGACGCTGATCTATCCCCGTAGTCGCGGCGAACTGCGGCTGGCTTCGCTCGATCCGCTGGCTTCACCCTTGATCGACCCCGGTTACCTGACCGATCCCGCGGATACCGAATTCCTGATCGAGAGCATCCGGATCATTCGCGAGATCATGGCCAACCGGTCGATCGCGCTCGACATCACCGAGGAATTGACCCCCGGCCCCGATTATCGAGACGAGTCCGCGCTGCGTCGCGAGCTACCGAGTCGGGTCCACTCGGTCTACCACCCGGTGGGTACCTGCCGTATGGGCATCGACGAGCGCGCCGTGGTCGATCCGCAATTGCGGGTGCGTGGCATCGAGGGACTGCGGGTGGCCGATGCCTCGATCATGCCCAGTATCACCGGTGGCAACACCAACGCTCCGTCCTACATGATCGGCGAGAAAGCCGCCGAGTTCATTCTCGCGTCCTGACTTGCGCAGGGCCGCAGGTACTTTCACCTGCGGGGGACGTGTCGAACGACTGAGATGTGCTCCGGAGGAATGAGATCTTGTCGGCGAAAGCGCCGATTCCCAAGGCCGGTGTGAGTACGGTGCCGTCCTCGAGTGTCATCTTCTGAGTCGCGTTGAAGGTGTCGAAGCAATATTGCGGGCGACCCCGTTTGCAGGCCCGGCAGTAGCCGCAGACCGCACGCCAGTTGAGGATCACGAAATCGCCCGGCGCGACGGAATCCACTCCCGCGCCGACACTTTCGACGGTCCCCGATGCTTCGTGACCGAGCAGGAACGGGAATTCGTCGTTGATCCCGCCTTCCCGGTAGGTGAGGTCGGTATGGCATACGCCGCATGCGGTGATGTCGACGACCACCTCGCCGGGTCCAGGATCGGGAATCACGATGGTCGTCAGCTCTACCGGTGCACCCTTCGCCCGGGCGATGACGCCCTGCACGTACTGGGGCATTCTTGTTCTTATTTCTTCGAAAGGTCAGGCCAGCAAGCGCTTTACGCACATTTCCAGGAGGTCGGCGCCTTCGGTATAGGACAGGTGACCCATACCGCTGCGGAGCATCGCGCCGTAGTACAGCAACTCGAGCATGTCGAGGCGCTCGCGGTCACTGGAATCGAGTGCCTCGGCGAGGCGGAGGCGGATCTCTGATCCGATCCGCACTCGCAGATGCTTCACGTCGGGATCATCGCCGAGCAGGGCGTTGCTGATCGCGCCGGCCAGAGCGGGTTCGTCGGCCACCAGCAGGGCGATCTGCCGGAGCACCGCGACAACCTGGACGACCGGATCCGCGCCGTCGGGACGCACCGGGGAAGTGGCGATGAGGCGTCGCCAGAAGACCTCGGCGATCAGATGTTCCTTGGACGAGAAATAGGTGTAGGCGGTCGCCGTTCCCACCCCCGCCGCCGCTGCCACGAGCCGAATCGTCATGCCGGAGTAGCCTTCACGGGACAACACCTCGACCGCCGAAGCGGCCAGGCGGTCGACGGTCTCGGCTTGCCTCTCGGTCAGACGGCGACGCGTGGCTTCGACCCCGGCGGGCGTGGGCTCGGGCATGGATCCTGCTTTCAGTACGCGATGAAGAGGATCTCGTCGGGGGTGTAGTCGTGCCCCGGGTGGAACTCGGCCAGATGCGCCTGGGTCTTGGCGATCAGGTCGGCTTCGTCGGTGCCGCGAATGTATTCACCGCACGGGCAGTTGAGGCGGGTCTTGCCGGCTGCCTCCCTACGCATAACGCACCTGCCAGTGTTTGATGCCGTTGATCCAGCCGTTGCGCAGCCGTTCGGGTTCGGCGAGCTGCGTCAGATTCGGCATGGCGTCGGCGATGGCGTTGAACATCAGGTCGATCTCCAGGCGCGCCAGATTCGCGCCCACGCAGAAGTGCGCACCGGTGCCGCCGAAGGCCAGATGCGGATTGGGATCGCGTAGCACGTCGAAGGTGAACGGATCCTCGAAGGCGTCCTCGTCGAAATTGGCCGAGCTGTAGAACAATCCGACGCGCTGGCCCGCACGGATGAGTTGTCCGCCGAGTTCGGTGTCCGCGGTGGCGGTGCGCTGGAAGGCGGCCACCGGGGTGGCCCAGCGGACGATCTCGTCGGGTGCCGTCCGAGGCCGCTGCTGTTTGTACAGCTCCCATTGCTCCGGGTTGTCGATGAAAGCTTTCATGCCGTGTGTGATGGCATTGCGGGTGGTCTCATTGCCCGCGACAGCGAGCAGGATGACGAAGAATCCGAATTCGTCGGAGCCCAATGCCTCGCCGTCCAGGTCGGCGTTGACGAGTTGGGTGACGATATCGTCACCCGGTGTGGCACGCCGCTGCTCGGCCATATTCCAGGCGTAGCCGAGGATTTCGACCGACGCGGCGGTGGAGGAGTCGGTGGAGTGGGTGTCGCCGAATTCGGGGTCGTCGTAGTTGAGCATGGCATTGGACCACTGGAACAGTTTGCGCCGATCCTGTTGCGGCACACCGAGTAATTCGGCGATGGCCTGCAACGGCAACTCCGCGGCCACCTGCTCGACGAAGTCGCCGCCACCGTCGCGTGCGGCCGCGTGCACTATCCGCGCGGCCCGCTCGGCCAGCGCCGCGCGCAGTCCCTCGACCGCGCGTGGACTGAAACCCTTGGAGATGATGCGCCGGATCTTGGTGTGCTTGGGCGGGTCCATGTTCACCAGCAGCGCGCCGGTCAGTTCGATCTGCTCCATGGTGACCTCGCCGGGCAGGCGGATGATCGAGCCCTTGAGTTGCGAGGAGAACAGCTCGGGTTTTCGCGAGATCTCTTTGATGTCTTCGTGTTTACTGATCACCCAGTAGCCGCCGTCGCAGAAGCCGCCGGAGGTCGCATCCGATTGCGCATTCCACCACACCGGCGCGGTACGCCGTAATTCCGCGAATTCGGTGGTGGGATTGCGGGTTTCCCACAGGGCCGGATCGGTGAAATCGAATCCAGCGGGAAGGGTTGGGGCTGGCACAGCTTCCTCCTGTTAGGCCGACATCGTTGTGGACCAGGGACTCCGGCCGGAGTCAGCGCTGGCGGCGGCGGTAGCGGACGCGGCAGGGCTGAGCAAGCTGCACCACCATCTTGGAGTGGTCGTTGCGATAGGTATCCGACGGCTGCGCCAACTCGAATTCCCAGTCTCGCAGCAGAATAGAGAAGATGGCCTTCAACTGCATGAGAGCGAATGCCGCGCCGACACAGCGGTGCTTGCCCGCGCCGAAGGGAATCCACGTCCACCGGTTGACCAGATCCTCCTGCCGCGGATCGAGGTAGCGGCTGGGATCGAAGGCATCGGGGTCGGGAAAGTCTTCCGGAATGCGGTTCGACACCGCGGGAGTCGCGGCAACCATGTCCCCGGGTGCGATCCGGTGTCCGCACACCTCGAACTCGTCGCGGGCGATGCGCATCAGGATGATCAGCGGCGGATGCAGGCGCAGCGTCTCCTTGAGGGTGGCCTCCAGTGCTGGAATCTGGCGCAGCGCACCATGACTCACTTCGGAGCCGTCCGCGTACAGCTCGTCGAGTTCGATGACGACCTCGGCCAGCAGTTCGGGGTGTCGCAGCAACTCGATGATGGACCACGCCGCGGTGCCGGACGTGGTGTGATGCCCGGCGAACATCATCGAGATGAAGATGCCGGTGATCTCACTGGCCGAGAACCGTGCAGCGCCCTGCTCGTCCTTCACCGAGATCAGCACATCGAGCATGTCGCGATCGTGTTTACCCGCAGGCGGATCGGCCTCGCGCAGGTCCATGATCGCCTGCACCAACTCGACCAGTTGCACGCGAGCCTCGTCGCGGCGGCGGAAACTGTCGATCGGCGCGTAGGGGTCGACGTAGGCGAGCGCGTCGGTGCCCTGTTCGAGCTCGTGATACAGGTGCGCGAACCGCCCGTCGAGCTGATTGCGGAACTTCACCCCGATCAGGCAGGCCGACGAGGTGTAGATGGTCAACTCGGCGAAGAACTCGAGCAGATCGATCTCGCCCTCGTCACCCCACCGCGCGACCATCTGGTCGACCTCGGCGGCGATGGTGCCGGCATGCCCGCGCATGTGCTCGGCCCGCAGCGCCTGGTTGTGCAGCATCTCCTTGCGGCGTTCGGGCGGCGCGTCGAAGACGACGCCGTCGCCGAAGATCGGCTTCATGAACGGGTAGGCCGCGCCCTGATCGAGTTCGTCGTCGCCGGCGCGGAAGAAGAATTCGTTGGCCTCGGCCCCCGACAGCAGGATGACATCGCGACCGGCGAGTTCGAAGGAGCCGACATCGCCGCACTCGGCGCGCACCCGGCGCATCAACGCGATGGGGTCGGTACGGAACTCCTCGAGGTGCCCGTGCTCGCCTCCGCCGCCGGAAACACGTTGCGGCTTGACCAATGTCATTGGAAATCCTTCCCGGGATATCTGTCCGGACAGGTGATGGACATGTGTCCGGACGGTACTACGAGAAATACTCCGCGACAAGCCTCGGTGCGGGCTGGTGGCGGCGTCGTCGACCACATTCATGCTTGCGCTCGGTCAGCTAACCGAACTATATTCCGAACAGCTGTCCAGACATGTTTCGGGAGTCTTTTTGATGAATGGCCTGGTCCCTGCCGAGGGCACCCCACTTCTCATCGGCGGCACATTGCTCCAAGGCGGGTCCGGCGTCTTCGCGACGGTGAACCCCGCTACCGAGGAGGTGCTCGGCTACGCGGCCAATGCCTCCGCCGCCGATATCGCGGCCGCGGTGAGCTACACGGCGTTCTCCGTTGCTGTACACGCCGGACAGGGCTGCGCGCTCACCACCCGGCTGCTGGTGCCGCGGGCCGCCTATGCCGATGCCGTGGCCGCCGCCGCCGAGACCATGGCCGGGATGCGAGCCGGGGATCCGAACAATCCCGGAACCATCTGCGGCCCACTGATTTCCGCGGCGCAGCGCCAGCGGGTCGAACGCTATATCGACATCGCCCGCGCCGAGGGCGGGCGGGTCGTGACCGGTGGCGGCCGTCCCGAGGACCGCCCGCGCGGGTTCTTTATGGAGCCCGCGGTTATCGCCGACGTCGACAACACGGCCACCGTGGCGCGGGAGGAGATCTTCGGCCCCGTACTGGTCGTCATCCCGCACGACGGTGACGCCGACGCGATCCGGCTGGCAAACGACTCGCCCTACGGGCTCTCGGGCTCGGTATGGGGCGCCGATCTCGAGCGCGTCGACCGCGTGGTCAGCCGAATCCGCACCGGCACGCTCAGCGTCAACGGCGGCCTCTGGTACCACGCCGACGCGCCCTTCGGTGGTTACAAGCAGTCCGGGATCGGACGCGAAATGGGTGTCGCGGGTTTCGAGGAGTATCTCGAAACCAAGCTGATCGCCACGCCCGCTTGATCTTTCGAACACTGACACCTACCACTAGGAGTGCAACCATGGCACGTTTCACCGGACGATCCGCGATCGTCACCGGCGCCGCTCAGGGCATCGGAGCCGTTTACGCCAAAGCCCTTGCGGCAGAGGGCGCGAAGGTGGTCGTGGCCGACCTCAACGCCGAACGCGGCGAGCAGGTCGCCAAGGAGATCGTCGCAGACGGTGGCACCGCCGTATTCCACAGCGTCGATGTCGCGGATCCCGAATCCGCCGCTGCGCTGGCCGCATTCACCATTGCTGAGTTCGGTGTGATCAACCATCTGGTCAACAATGCCGCCATCTACGGCGGTATGAAGCTCGATCTGCTGGTCACGGTGCCCTGGGATTACTACAAGAAGTTCATGGGCGTGAACCTCGACGGCGCACTGAACATGACCCGCGCGGTATGGGAGAACATGAACGCCAACGGCGGCGGATCCATTGTCAACCAGTCCTCCACCGCGGCGTGGTTGTACTCGAGCTTCTACGGGCTGGCCAAGGTCGGAATCAACGGTCTCACACAGCAATTGGCGCATGAGCTCGGTGGCTGCAAGATCCGCGTCAATGCCATCGCGCCCGGGCCGATCGATACCGAGGCCACCCAGACCGTCACCCCCGGCGACATGGTCAAGGACATTGTGTCCCGCATTCCGATCAAGAGGATGGGCACTCCGGACGACCTGGTCGGCGCGTGTCTGTATCTGCTCTCCGATGAGGCGGCCTGGGTCACCGGCCAAATCCTCAATGTCGACGGCGGACAGATCATCCGGTCATGAGCGCCGACGACACCGCCGGAACCGGCGATGCGGCCGTGTCGGCCGCCGGTGACCATGTCACCGTCGGATTCATCGGCCTGGGCAATATGGGCGCGCCCATGGCCCGCCGGCTGCTGCAGTGGCCGGGCGGGCTGACGGTCTGTGATGTGCGTCCCGAAGCCACCGTGCCGTTCGCAGAGGCCGGCGCTTCCAGAGCGGCCGACGCTGCGGAACTGGGTGCGAAGGCCGACGTGATCGGCGTGACCGTGGTCGACGACGCCCAGGTCCGTGCGGTCATCACCGGCCCGCGGGGACTGTTGCGCACCGCCCGTCCCGGGACGGTGATCGCCGTCCACTCCACCATCAGCGACCGGACCGCCGAGCAACTCGCCGCGGTCTGTGCCGGCCATCAGGTCGAATTCGTCGATGCACCGGTCAGCGGTGGGGCGGGTGCGGCCAAGGCCGGGACCTTGGCGGTGATGGTCGGCGGCACCGATCACGCGGTGGCTCGAATCCGGCAGCCTTTCGGCTGCTTCTCCAATCTGATCGTGCACGCGGGTCCGGTGGGTGCGGGCACTCGAATGAAGCTGGCCCGCAATCTCTTGCACTTCGTGTCCTTCACCGCCGCCACCGAAGCCCAGCGCCTGGCCGAAGCGGCCGGGCTCGATATCACCGCGCTGGGCAAGGTCGTCCGGCACTCCGATGCGGTGACCGGTGGTGCCGGCGCGATCATGCTGCGCGACACCACCGCCGCGATAGACCCCGAAGATTTCTGGTTCCCCATTCTCGGCCACGTCCGCAATCTCGGGGAGAAGGATCTGTCGCTGGCTCTCGAACTCGGCGAACGCCTGGGTATCCCACTGCCGCTGGCGGCGCTTGCGCTCGACGGCCTCGGCCGTGGGCTCGGCGTCGCACCCGCTGTCGAACAGGAAATAGGCAGGACGTCATGACCACACCCGCGCACACCGATTCCGCCGCCGAGACCCGCCGGCGGGGCCTGGCGAAGATGAGCGAGGTCTACGGCTGGGAATTCCGTGACGGACCCGGCGACCATTACGCGGTGACCGCCGATCACCTCTTCGCCGGCATCTGGTCCCGGCCGGCGCTCACCCTGCGTGATCGCCGCCTCCTGCTGCTCGGCGCACTGACCGCGCAGGGGCTGTTCGACGTCGCGGAGATTCAGGTCGGCGCCGCGCTGCGCAACGAGGAACTGACCGCCGAACAGTTGCGGGAGGTGGCGCTGTTCCTCTGCCACTACGCCGGATGGCCTGCGGGCACGCGCCTGGACGGAGTGATCGGCGCGGTGCTGGCGCAGCAAAAGGCGCAGCAGAAGGAGAACCGGCCATCATGATCGGCCCGAAAGACGTTGCGCCACTCTGAAGGAGCCACATGACCGAACGACAACTCCTCAGCGGTCGGGCGGCGGTGGTTGTCGGCGGTGGCAATGGCATCGGTGCCGCGGTGGCCGAAGTGCTGAGCCGCCACGGCGCCGGTGTCGTAGTCAACTCCCGTAGCGCGGAGGCGGTCGAACGGACAGTCGGGCAGATCACCGAGCTGGGTGGTGCAGCGACGTCACCTCCACCAGCGCCCAAACCCCAGACGGCGCCCAGACCACCGTCACCTATTCCCTGACCATCGACCGCAACGCCGAGTGGAAGATCACCGATGTCGGCGGCTTACAGAACGCCCTGCGGGCGAAGTAGGCGCTGGTGTAGGGGGTTTCGCGGGACAGGTCCGGTCACCCTGTCCCGCAGCGAGTTTCAGGCGTGATCGAGTTCCGGCTCCGGTTGCGGAGCGAAGTAGGTGCGCACGGCATCGCGGAACCAGTGTTCGCGTGACCGCAGGGCGCGCCTGCTCACGTCGGCGGTGGGGACGATGCGGTCGAATCCGTGCCAGCAGCCTGGGTAGATCTCGAATTCGACCGGCACGCCCGCGGATCGCAATCTCTGCACGTAGTCGACGGTCTCGTCCCGGAACACCTCCAGCTCGCCGACGTAGGTGAATGTCGGTGGCAGCCCGCCCAGATCGGTTGCCCGCGCTGGCGCGGCGTAGATGGGAACATCGCTGCCCGCGCGGCCCCGGATCTTCATCGTTACCTTTCCCCAGGTTGCGGCGACGCTATCACAGCGGGGGCCAACTGTAGACATGTGTACAGCTCTTGATTGGAAATGCTGTCCGAAATAATAACCAGACAGCTGTCCAGTCCTCGCGGGGCGTGGCTGATCGGTCAAGTCGGACGTTGTGATGGAACATTGTCGGTGATACTGTCCAGACACATGTCCAGTTCATTGTCCCGGCGAGTCGGTCACTCGACCTCCGGCCGGATCACCGATATCGAAATGTACGGCCGCACGATTCCGGCGGGCGCGAAGGTGCTGCTGCTCATCGGTTCCGCCAATCGGGACTCTGAGGCGTTCCCCGACGGCGACACCTTCCGCATCGATCGCCCGGAGAAGGGCGCGCTCGCCAGTTTCGGTGCGGGAGTGCACTTCTGCCTCGGCGCGCACATTCAGCTGACCGAGGTCCAGCCCGAAGCGCGGGTCCGGTCCGCGGCGGAGCGGAGTCTGTCATGAGGATCGAAGCCGACCTGGATCTGTGCCAGGGCCATGGCGTGTGCGCGGCCGAAGCGCCCGGGGTATTCACCGTTCCGCACCGCGGCCAGGTCGAGATCCTCGATCCCGAGCCCGGCGAGCAGGCGCGACCGGAGGTCGAGAGCGCTGTCCGCTACTGCCCCACCCAGGCGCTGTCGATCATCGACCGCGCGAACCACTGACGATCCGCTTTTCGCGAAAGGACAATGACCATGGCTGATTTCGACCGTGCCGAGCTCGATGAGATGGTGCGCCGCTGGCTGCAGGCCAACAAGGAATGCGAGGCCGCCGGCGACTGGCTTCCGCTGGCCGATTACTACACCGAGGACGCCACCTACGGCTGGAACTACGGGCCCACACAGGAATTCATGGCGGTCGGACGTCACGAGATCCGCGATATCGCGCTCGGTTTGGAGATGGTGGGGCTCGAGGGCTGGACCTACCCGTATCAGGATGTGGTGGTCGACGAGCGCAGCGGCAATGTCATCGGCCTGTGGAAGCAGATCGCCGACGCCACCCGTGCCGACGGCAGTCACTACTCACCGCACGGAATCGGCGGCAGTTGGTTCCGCTACGGTGGAAACTTCCAATGGTCGTGGCAGCGCGACTTTTTCGACTTCGGCAATGTGAGTGCCCTGTTCTTGGAGATGATCACCGACAACGCGCTCACGCCCGGTATGACCAAGCGTATCCAGCGGGCCACCTCCGGCGAACCGCTGCCGGGCTGGTACGCCATCGGTGCCGCGCCGGTGCCGCTGTGGTGAGCCCCGACCTCGAGCGGCCCAGCGCCTTCGCTGAACTGAGCCGGGACCAACTCGCGATACTGGTGCCCGAATTGCTGTTGACCGGGCACCTGATCGATCGCTCCGGAATGGCGCACACCATCGGCGCCTTCGGCCGCGAGGGCATGACCGCGGTCGCGATCGAGGAGTGGCGGGTCGCCAGCCCCGTCTACACCCGGCGCATGCAGCGGGCGCTGGGCTTCACCGGTGACGGTGTGGAGACGATTTTCAAAGGGCTGCAACTGGATATCGGCGCTCCACCGCAGTTCATGGACTTCCGGTACCGGGTCGACGACCACGATCACGGGGCGTTCTGGCTCGATCACTGCGGAGCGCTGGCGGACGTCGAACCGCTGGGCGAGGACTATGTCAGGTCCATGTGCCACGATATCGAGGACCCGACATTCGATGCGACCGCGCTGGCGACCAACCCGCACGCGCAGGTGCGCCCGATTCACCGGCCGCCGCGGGTGCCCGCGGACCGGCATCCGGTCTGCTCGTGGACGGTGACAATCGACGCCTCGCATACACCGCCACCGGTGCCGGCCAATTTCGACAGGGTCGCGGAATCCTATGCGGCACGGGTACTTCTGGACCCCATCGATCCGGGCGACGACGGGCAGAGTGACTATGCCGGTCCGCTGCTCAGCGATCTGCGATTCAGTGACTTCTCGCGGTCGGCACTGATCCGCATGGCCGATGAAGTCTGTTTGCAGCAGCACCTGCTGGCCCTCGGATTCCTGATTGCGATCGGGGGGCGCACCGATGCCGCCGCCGCTGCGACGATCGGCCGGAAACAGTTCGCCGGGATTGCGGGGCTGACCTCCGAACGGCTGCGGCACGCACTCGGACTCGGTACCGACGCTGCCGCGCTCGCGCAGGTGCTTCGCCTGCATCCGGCCTGGAATCCGCTGCGCTACAGCGGGGTACATATCCAGCACGAAGACATAGGGGTGCGCCTGCGCCTGCCCAAACGGAGCGGGGCGGTCGCCGACGGCGTCTGGCCGTCGCTGATCGACGCCGACCACCTGGAGTCTCTGGAAGCCATGGCACGCGGGGTGAATCCCCGCTTCGCCGCACACGTCGTCGACGACAACGACGACGAATTCGCGATCGTGTTCCTGCTGGGGGACAAGCCTTTCCGTGAAGCGGGCGAGGTGGCGATCACTCGTTTCAGCACTGGCGCCGACTTCCGATTCACCGACCGCGGAATCCCGCTACCGCTGACCGTGGTCTGACGATACGACCGCGATAGGTATGTCTCTGCAGTCTCGGCCCAGGGGGGATGGGGTGGGTCGCCTATCCATCCTCCGGGTCATGGACTCAATTGAGCTGAATAGCAGCGACCGGAATTCCTGCGCAGCATCACGGGGCATCCCTGCGGCATAGGCGGTGCCCGCGCTGGTCAGCGCCTTGATGTACTGCCTTTGCAGAAGCTCGGAGATTGGGACCGTCGAAACCGGTGCGGGTGAGAACGCAGAGTGCCGAATCCCTGTCCGGGCTCGCCGCGTTGAGAATTGTTCTGGACAGTTGTCACCAGTAGGCTCTGGACATATGTCTGCCCCTCTGTCGAATCATATGGAAGCTACCCGGCGGCGTCTGACCGGAAAGCAGGCCGAGACCGTCGAGCGGCTTTCCAGGGCTGCGGTCATAGTGTTGACCAGGGAGGGCTTCGCAGGTACGACGATCCGGTTGATCGCGGCCGAGGCAGGAATAGGTACGGCCACCGCCTACACCTACTTCTCTTCGAAGGAACATCTGATCGCAGAGGTGTATTGGCGGCGGCTGGCCGCGATGCCTCCCGCGGAGCTTCCGGACGCCGACAATGCCACCCGGGCCATCGCGGTGCTGCGGCAGGCGGCTGTGCTCGTCGCCGATGAGCCCGCGTTGGCGGCGGCGATCGGCCAGGCGCTGCTCGGCAGCGATCCCGATGTGGCACACCTGCGGGTGCGAATCGGCAGCGAGTTGCGCACCCGGCTGGTGGAGGCGGTGGGTTCGGAGAACACCGAGAGTCTCGAGTACCTCGAATTGCTCTACTACGGTGCGATGTTGCGGGCCGGGATGGGCCACATATCCTATACGGATGTAGCCGATCGAATGGAGAAGTGCATCCGCCTTTTGCTGGCATGACCCGACCCCTCCGGGCGCCGCCGCTGTTCCTATGGGCCGGCTCGGAGATAGGCCACGATGCTGCCGGTGAGCCCGGCGAGCGCATCCTCGAGGTTGCCGTAGGTCCCCAGTGTGCGTTCGGAGGTGATGCCACGCATCGCCGCGGGAATGAGCGCGGCCACCTGCCGCACCTTGACCGGGTCGACCCCCAGATCCGCGAACGCGCGTTGACAAGCACTGTCCCAGTTCGGTTTCCACGACGACAATTCCGCGGCGGTGAGCGGGAAGTCGCGTTCGAGTTCGGCCTGTTCACGCGGTAGTGCGGCGCGCAGCGTCTCGATGGCGAGTGATTCCGGCGTGCGCAGGCCGACGGCCAGGGTGTCGACAAGGGCCGCGACGCGTTCGTGCAATGTCCCGTCCGGCCGCAGGTTGGCGGGCAGGTCGCCGCGGACGTCGGCGGTGTAGCGCAGCACCGCGGCCCACAAGCCGTCGATATCACCGAACTGGTACTTGACCACACCCCAGGTGGCGCCGATATCGCGAGCGATGCGATTGCCCGATACCGCTGCGGGATCGCCGGTGGCCAACGAAGCGATGGCCGCCTTGATCATGCTGTCTCGCGATTGGATACCACGCCTGTTCGCGCGCCGCCCACCGATCGCCGCTTCTGTCACGGAGATCGACTATAGCTGCTCTGAGCTGCGTAACCCAGTTTCACTGACCCCTCTTGTATTGTTTCGTAGAGGGTTCTATTCTAATTTCGTTCTGTGGTCGGCATCACCACCGAGCAGCGCGTTGCCGTGTCGGCATGCGCTGTCGCCGAATGCCTTTGGAGGACTTCGATGGCCAAACCGCCCCTGTCCATGGAACCGACGGGCTGGTTCCAAGTGGCGTGGTGCACCGAGATCACCGTCGGCGCCGTGCACCGGATGAAGTACTTCGGGCGCGAAATGATCGCCTGGCGTTCGTCTTCCGGCCAGATCGCGGTATTCGACGCCTATTGCGAGCATCTGGGTGCCCACCTCGGATACGGCGGGCATGTCGAGGGCGAGAATCTCGTGTGCCCGTTCCACGGCTGGGAATGGAACCGCGAAGGTCGCAATGTCTGCATCCCGTACGAAAGCCATCCGAACAAGGGCCGTCGCATCCGCAGCTATCCCGTAGTGGAACGCAATGAGGCGGTGTGGATCTGGTACGACACCCGGGGCCGGGAACCACATTTCGAGGTGCCCGACATTTTCGCGGATTTCGGCGACGACAAGACCGCGGACGACTACTACCAGCCGGTACCCGCGGCGACGCTCTATCGGCAGCGGCTGGAACTGCATCCGCAGTACGTGCTGGAGAACGGTGTCGACTTCGCCCACTTCAAGTTCGTGCACAAGACGCCGTTCGTTCCGGATTTCACTCGCCATGACTTCTCCGGGCCGGTGTCGTTCGTGGACTTCACCATCGCCTTCGACGCGGGTATCGCCGAGAACGACGTCAACAGCGGAGTGGAATCGATCAACGCCGGCTTGGGCTGCACGGTCACCAAGAGCTGGGGCATGGTCGACAACCGCACCATGCCCGCGGTGACGCCCGTGGACGATGCCACCTCCGACGTCCGCTTCACCGTGTGGATAGGACGCAAACCCGGTGACGACAGCCCCGAGGTCAGCACCTACGGCAAGACGATGGCCGCCTACGTCATCGAGCAGTTCGAAGCCGACATCCACATATGGGCGCATCAGCGCTACTCCGATCCACCAGCGTTGTCGCGCAAGGAATTCGACGGGTTCACCGCGCTGCGCGCGTGGGCCGGCCAGTTCTATCCCGGCAACGACCCAGCCACCGAGCTCGACCAGCGACCCGCGACACAAGGACGTACCTCATGAGCGCTTCCGGCAAGGTCCGTGTATTCCAAGTGGCGACCGGCAATCTCGGCACCGAGATGATCGGGCGCATCCGACAGCATCCCGATCTCGAACTGGTTGGGCTGCATTGCTACTCGCCCGACAAGATCGGGCGTGACGCCGGGGAGATCGTCGGTATCGATCCGATCGGAGTGATCGCTACCGGCTCGGTCGAGCAGATCATCGCCGCGCGACCCGATGTCCTCACCTTTCACGGTGTTTTTCCCGACGAAGACCTCTACGAGAAGGTCCTCGAGGCAGGCATCAACGTGGTGACCACCGCGGACTGGATCACCGGCTTCCACCGCGACACCAACCATTCACACCCCTCCGGCAGGAAGGTCAGCGAGGTGATCGCGGCCGCGTGCGAGCGCGGCAATTCCACCTTCTATGGCACCGGTATGAATCCGGGACTGAGTCAGATCCTCGGAATCGTGCATACCGCCGATGTTTCCGAGATCGAGAACATCACCGTCACCGAATCCGTCGACGTCTCGTGTCACCACTCGGTCGACACCTGGAAGGCCGTCGGATACGGGCGCCCGATCGACGATCCCACGATCGGGGAGTCGCTGCACAAATACACCGCGGTCTTCGCCGACGCCGTCTACCTCATGGCCGATGCCTTCGATCTCGAGCTCGACGCAGTGACCTTCGGCTACGAACTCGGCGCCTGCACCAAGGACGTCGATCTCGGCTGGTACTTCCTGCCGAAAGGGTCATTGGGCGCCAACTACATCAAGTACCAGGGCATGGTCGGCGGAGTCGCGCGAGTGGAGTCACATCTCGAATGGCAAATGACCCCGCACACCGATCCGGCGTGGAATATCAAGGGCTGCTACATCACTCAGGTGACCGGCGATCCCAACATCTACAGCAAGCACATGATCTTCCCTCGCAAGGGGTTCGACCTATCGAACCCGCAGAACTTCGCCTCCATCGGCATGACCGTGACCGGGCTGCCCGCACTCAACGCCCTCACATCGGTGGTTGCGGCGCCTGCGGGAATCATCACCAGCGCGGACCTCCCATTGCGAGCCTTCGCGGGACGTTTCAAGATCTGAACCAGCACCACTCGGCCCTGCTGCCCGGTCCGCGCCGGTAGGCGGGTCCAGTGGCGTGCCGCGACAGAGGTGAACTCGCCACGAAGCAACGCGGTGGCGATATTCCGAACCTGGCCGATGCCCGCCCCGCGTATCTCGTGGACATAGGCGGTAGTGATGCTGGTCGTGAGGATCCCGGGCGCAGCCTCGACGACCGCCGGGATCGCATTCGCGATGCGACCCGCGGCCGCGACAATCGCGGCGTGGTTATGATCGCCCTTGCGACTGCTGGGGCAGATGTCGACGAAATAGGATGGCTCGCCGGTGATTTCGACTCGATACGAGCCGCCTGCCTGGGCCGGTCGAGGCCAATCCGGGCGCAGGTCCTCGCGAAGCCGGGTGATGGGTTCGATGACGATCGCAGGATGCTCGCCGACCATGCCGGTGATTTCGAATCGCAGTGCGGCTACGCTGCCTTCCGGGATGTGTCCTGCCGCGACGTCGAACGCACTTTCGCCCAGCGAACGCGATGCGCTGGCCCTGGTCGAGGGTGCGGTCGCGGCCGGTTGGGTCGCCGATCGGCTACTCGGCTTGGTGCCGGAACTGCGCCGTCAGCTGCCACACTCGAATTCGCCGACCAGAACCTCGACGGTGCCGAAATGCTGGAACGCGCCGCATAGGGTAACGGGTTTGGTTCACGGCGGATCCCGCACCCGAATGAGACGAACACCGCCCGAGTTCCTGCCAGCCGACGTCGGTCAGTGGTTTGTATTCCGTTGCCCGCTGGCCAAACCGGAGGAGTCGCAGGTCCGGGGTGTGCGAGTGCTGTTCCTGGAGTGTGTATTTGAGCAACTTTGATCGAGCCGGTCGGCGGGAGACCGGCCGAGCGCACCGCGGCCGGAACGCACCTTGGTGCCGTGAGTGTCTTGGGCACTGACTAATTCGATAGGCAGGGAGCGGCCACAGCGGTGACCGGGTTCGGGAGAACGAGTTTGTGACTCTTCGACGGATCCGGAGACTGCGATGGCGCGATGCCAGAGATCCCGGTCCTCGAAAGCCGCGCGGTGTCATCGACGGCGTTGCGGCAATGATGCGAGCGGCGTACTGCGTCGGCCTTGGTGAGGTGATTCTTGGGTGGTGGCTGCCGCGCGCCCCCCATGTGCGGTGGCGGACTAACGCTCTGCGATGAGCTTGCGCAGTTTGCGTTCGTTCTCGGGGTCAAGGCCATACGCATACAAGTAGCTGACAATGAAATCAGTTGTGTAGCCGGCACTTCTGATCTCATCGGTGAGGCGGGGCACCGAAGCGCGAACGCTTTCATTGCTTCGGTCGCGAAAGTCGGTAGATCCAAGTGTCGCGATTCTGTCGAGCATGTCATGCACTTCCGGCGATACCGGATCCTCGGTCTGCCCGGTCAGCGCGTTGGTTGCCTTGACAGCCTTGGCCCACCCCGAGAGATCGAGCATATCGCCGGCGAGGACCGCCACGACTCCGTGCCGAACAGCGCTGACTGCCATCGCCATTTCTGTGGCCGTCTGCGAGTCCACGAAGATCGGTGAACCGGGAGGAATGCTCCTAGGTGATACAGGGGTGCTGGTCTTATCGTCGCCGAGGCCGAACACGATGCTGTGGTCGTACCGGCTAGCGACTCGGTACGCGCTGGCCATATCCGCCCCTGAGGTGTGCACCGCGGTTCGCAGGATCTGCTCGTGCGCCGCCCGGCGGTTCGGATTGTCTTCTGACCAGGGAATCCAAATTCCTCTGTAGCTGATCGTCGACTGCATGCGGGCCAGTCAACCCCAACACGGGGTTGTGATCGTCAAGGCGCGCGAGCTTATGCCTCAGATCTCCCGGCCCCGTCTCAGGAACCATAATCCACGGCGACCACGGCCCCCAGCCCCTATTCCGGCCCGCATGCGCTGGACAGACCGTGGCCAGCGAATGCGGGCCGGTTTCCCTCTCGGCCGGTGGTACACCGCTCGATATGGGTCTACCGGGTCAAGATTCAGTCAATGGCGACGGCCGGGTGACCGAGTCGTTTTTGATTGTCTGGAGAACTCCCGGGTCGTCTACGCCGACCGGGTCAGGGGCTGGCAGGAGTGGGCAGAGCTGTCCGCCGCAGCCGAGGCCGGCCCGGCCTGAGCGGTGCGTGGCACCTACCGGGAGAGTGCGCGAGATGTATCGATTGCAGCAAGCTGCGGTTCGTCTGAATTGAGTTGTCCTCGAGGGAATGTCACGCTCGCACCGACATAATCCGATGGGATCACCGCTACCTGTCGTCGATAGCTTCTTACTCATAGTTCCCTCCCCGGATTGCGCTCCCTGCGTGCTGATCCCACGTCTCGACGATAACCGGACAATATTGTCCGGTTGCCGGTCTATCCGGTACTGTCGGCAAAGCATTTGCGTGTGAAGGGATAGAACATTGTGATCCGCGCATGATCGGTCGGGCCGGCGGATTGTTCGCTGTTACCAATATCGACGACATCCTGGTGCTGGCACTGTTTTTCGCCAAGGGCGCCGGAGTCCGGCACTCCACGCGCCGGATCGTGCTCGGGCAGTATCTCGGTTTCGCCGCGATCCTCGCTGTCGCTGTCGCCGCCGCATTCGGAGCCACTTTTCTGCCGGGGTCCGCGATCCCGTATCTCGGCCTGCTGCCGTTGTTCTTCGGCCTCAAGGCAGCCCGGCATGCGCGGAACTTTCGCGATGGGAACGGCAGCGGTGAGAACGCCGCCGGCGCACGGACCGGTCCGAAGATCTTGGAGGTTGCTGCGGTCACTTTCGCCAATGGTGGTGACAACATCGGTGTTTATGTTCCGGTCTTCGCTACCGCCGGTACGGGTGGCATGAGTACGTACGCGATTGCGTTCCTAGTCTTTCTCGGCGCATGGTGTGTGGTGGGCAAGTATTTCGCCGCACATCCCGTCATCGCCGACGCGCTGAGTCGCTGGGGTCACATCCTGCTGCCCGCGGTGCTCATCGGGATCGGTTCGCTCATCCTCATCGAGGGCGGCGCGTTCGGGCTGTAGGCAGCCGGTTGGAGTATCGACGCGAGAACCGCTGTTTCTGGACCGGCGACGGTCTTCAGATCCACGACGGCGGTGGATCTGAAGGCCGTCGCATTCGGCCTTCGCCGTTGCGGCGCAAGGGTATTCGAAATCAGATAAGAGTGCCGACGTCGTGCTTGACGAGATTGTCGAGTGCCCGTTCGGCTAATGCGGCGATCGTCATCGAGGGATTGCAGGCGGCGGAGTTGCCCGGAAGCAGCGCCCCGTCGAGAACGTAAAGTCCGCGTTGCCCGTGTACACGCCCGTCGAGGTCGCAGACTGTACCCATGGATGCTCCGCCCAGGGGGTGCCAGGTGGAGGGGAACACGGCATTGGTGTCGGTGAGAGTGCTTGCCGGACCGGCGATCTGCTGTGCCGCGGGCCCGATGTGGTTGTTCTGGATGTACTGGTCGCCATCGGTGGGCCAGTGCAGGATCGCGTCGTCCTTGGCGGAGTCGTATCGGAAAGTGCCGCGACTGTCGCTGACTCCGTATCCGACCATCATGGTGCTGTGCGGATCCATCCCGATCGGTGGCATGGAGGCCTGGATGACGGTGAACGCGGCATGCGGATCGGACCAGTTGAGGCTGCCGTAGACCACGGGACCGCCCTGTTCGGCGCCGAAATCCTCGGCAAGGTTGGACCACACGTAGATTCGGTCGGCATTGGTACCCCAGCCCTGACCGAGACCGTCGGGCATATCGGGGATTTGTCCCTTGGCGGCGGCACGCATCAGCATCCGGGTGGTGTTCAGGCTGCCCGCGGCCATCACGAGGGCATTCGTGGTGAGAATTTTGTTTTCCAGCACCGTGCCGGTGGTGTCGATCCGGTCGACGTGCACGATCCAGCGGCCGTCGGGTGCGCGCTCGACATCGGTGACCTGGTGCAGTGTTTCGACGGTGACCCGGCCTGTCGCTTCTGCCGCGGCGATGTACGTGACGTCGACCGAGTGCTTGCCGCCATTGTTCACCCCGAGCGCACCGTCACCGTTGGTGTAGGAGGGCTTCATTTCTCCGCGCAGCTCAGCGAGTGCGAAGTTCCAGTCGATGGGCATCGGAATCTTCGACAGCGGTAACCCGGCGCGGCGGACATGGTCGCCGAAGATTCGCGCGGCGGCGTAGGTGGGGCTGTCGATGAGCTCGTCGGGGGCGACCTCGAGGCCCAGCATTCGTTCGACGCGCCGGTAGTGCACGCGGTCCAGGGTCGCCCAGTCCAGTTCCTGCGGGAAGTGCGTATTGAATACCGCCTCGGCAGGTTGCAGCGACATCCCTTGGTAGATAAGCGAACCGCCGCCGACGCCCGCAGCGCACAGGGCGGTCATATTTTCGCCGCCCACGGCCTCGATCAGTCCGGTGTACGGCTGGACGGGCAGGTCCTTGCCGAACGGATTCGGCAAGGACTGATACCAGAGCATGCGCATATCAGGACTCGTCGGATGCGGGAAAGTGTCCGCGTTCGGGCCTGTGGGCCAGCGCATTCCGCGTTCGAGCAGGGTGACGGGCACGCCGGCCTGAGCCAGGCGCAGCGCGGTGACGCCGCCGCCGAATCCTGATCCGACCACCACGACGCGGTGGTCCTCTCGGGTGAGCGGAATGCTCGTGGATCGCGGTGCCGTTGCGGCGGCGGCGCCGATGGTGCGAGCCCCGAGCAGGGCGGCACCGGCAGCGGCGGCGCCGGTCAGCAACGAGCGGCGCGAAATCGATGGCATACGAAACCTTCACGGGAGACGGGTGAACCGAAGTTACCGGACAGTACTGTCCGGTGGGTTCGTAGTGTGCTCGAAGGAAGCCATCAGGTCAAGAGTTCGGCAGGTTCGGCCGGGTGGGCAGTCCGGAGGTGCCGCTCACGGTGGGAAGTTCAACCTATGTCCGCTCTGCGCGGGCGTAAAGTCTTGAGGCCCAGTACGTTCCCACTTCAGTCGGATTACCGTCACCTGGGGTTCCCCGGTAACTTGCCGACAGGTCCCGCAGATCCCCGGTTCGGTCACGAATGGTCGAACGGGGCGGCGAGGCTCGGGTTGATCGCGGTGTTTCCAGACCGTGAGGGGTTGCGGGCGGCTTCGGCTTCGGCTTCGTTATCGGAGGTCAGCCGGAAGACTGCGCGTTCGATCGTGGGCAGGATTTCGGTGATTTCGAGGGATGCGTCGGCGACGCGGGCGATGAGCGCGTAGGTCACATTGGTCAGTACCATGGCGACGTCCGCGAGGTATGTGGGGTCCGCGCCACCGAGGATCGTGTTCAGGATCGGTATGACCGCGCTGACACCCTGCAGGTCGAGGCGGTGTCCACCCGGTCCGGTGCGGGCGTGGTGGTATGCCACGAGCATTCGGGGTTCGCGTTGCCACGGCTCGAAGACGGTGCGGAAAACCCCCATCAGACCTTCCCGGAGCGTGCTGTCGATGGCCGGCGGCGTCATATCGCCGTAGGTGTTGGCCGTCATCCAGTGCTCGACGGCCGCGACGATCAGCTCGTCGCGGGTGGGGAAGAGCTTGTAGACCGTCGTGAGCGAGACCCGTGCGCGGCGGGCGACCTCGCGGAGCTGGACGGCGTCGTAACCATCCGAAATGAGCAGCTCGAGCACGACGTCGATGACCTGCTTCGAGGGATCACTTCCCTTTTCTCTCGCCACCCGGCTACAGTAACGCGGTTATTAAATAACCGTGTTACTCATCACATGCGGAGAGAAGACGATGCACCGACCGCGCCGCACGTTCAGGACCACTCACCCGCGCACGGCGCGCGTCCGCCGAGCCGTCGTGGTCGGCGTCGTGGCATGCACCGGGGTGGCGGCGAGCTGGTTCGGTGCGGGTGGGTCGACAGCCGAGCCCTCGGGCGACTTCTACACTCCGCCAGCCCAATTCGATGCCACACCGGGCGCGATCATCAAGTCGGCCGCGATGCCGGTACTGCTCGCGCCGCCGACCGCGGCGGTGCGGTGGCCGGTGCCCGCACAGCGCGTCATGTACACCTCACGCCTGCAAAACGATGCGCCGGTCGCGGTGAGCGGCACCTTCATCGATGCGACGCGGCCGTGGCAGGGCTCCGGCGCGCGGCCCACGATTGTCATCGCGCCGGGCACCGTCGGCCAGGGCACCCAGTGCGCGCCGTCGCTGGCCTTCTCGACCGGCATCTACGCTGACCTGTCGCGCCTGAGCGTCTCGGCCAATCAGGAAGCCATCTCGGCGGTGGCCTGGAACCTGCTGGGTGCGCGTGTCTTCGTGACCGATTACATCGGTCTGGGCACCCCCGGCGTCCATACCTATGCGAACCGGCTCGAGGAGGCGCACGCGGTGCTGGACGCCGCCCGTGCCGCCGAAAACCTTTCCGGCAGTGGGCCACAGACGCCGCTGGTGCTCTGGGGGTACTCCCAGGGCGGCGGCGCCACTGCCGCGGCAGCCGAACTGCAGCCGGTGTACGCGCCGGAGTTGAATCTGAAGGGCACCTGGTCGGGAGCGCCTCCCTCCGACCTCGCCGCGGTAGTACGCCAGATCGACGGCAACCTGATCGGCGCCGCGATCGGCTTCGCCATCAACGGTTTTCTCGCGCGTTATCCGGAGCTGCAGCAGGACCTCGACAAGGTCATCAACCCTGCCGGCCGGGCATTGCTGGCCACGGTGAAGACCGAGTGCGTGGCCGACATCATCGCGAAACAGCCCTTCACGCGGACCAGCGACCTCACTATCGACCACCGTCCGCTCATCGACCACCTGCAAGAACTTCCGGACGCCGTCAAGGTGATTCACGATCAACTCATCGGGACGCTCACCCCGTCGAGCCCGGTGCTGATGACCAGCGGCATCAATGACGACACGATTCCCTACGGCCAGGTCCGGCAGCTGGCCGTCGACTGGTGCGACAAAGGCGCGACGGTCACGTTCCGCACCAATAACCTGCCTCCCATCGCACCCGGCACGACCTTCGCCAATCACTTCGGACCCGAACTGATCGACGGCTTCGGCACCAATAATGCGATCAGCTACCTCGTCGACCGTCTGAATGGAAAGCCACTCCAGGGCTGCACTTTCGACTGACCGCGCTCGATCGACTTCGCGCGCCGCATCGCCGGCAGACACATAGACCTCATCGGTGAGGGAAACAATGACTTCAGTTCTCGTTCAATTGCGACGGGCGGCCGCGTTCATGTCGGCGGCCACTTTGATTCCGGCCGTGATGGTGGCCGCGCCGGCGCCCTCGGCGTTCGCCGATGTTCAAGTTGTGCAGGACATCTCGCGATCCACGGCGGCCCGGGCGACGTGCGATTCGGGCTCGTCGCCAGAAACCGGAGTACAAGGTGATGTACCGGCTGCCGACCGCGACAGCGGCCGCAGCACCCAGGGTTACCACTGCAATATCACCAGCATTGGAAGTTACGCCGGAAACGGCGGGGGAGTGGTTTCGGCCAGTCTCGATTCCTGCGTGTACATCGGCAGTTTCTTTCCCGGCAGCCTGACCGGTCCGGCGGTCGGGGTGCAGGTGCTCGATGTCTCCGACCCGCGAAATCCGGTGCTGGCCGGTACTTTGACCGAACCGGCGATGCTGGCGGGCACTTGGGAATCACTGAAGGTCAACAGCGCTCGCAAACTGCTGGTCGCGGCAGGCGTCCCCATCCTCACCGGTGCCGGGCTGCTGTCGATCTACGACATCTCCGACTGCAAGCATCCCCGGCTGCTCAATCCGGGGCCGGGAAGCACACTGTCGATGCCGCTGCCGATCACCGCGCACGAGGGCGGGTTCTCTCCGGATGGGAACACCTACTGGTCTTCCGGAACCGCACCCGGTCTGGTCAGCGCCGTCGATCTCACCGACCCCGCACAGCCGCGGGTGGTGTGGCAGGGGTTGCCCGGTCCGTCGATGCACGGCATGGGATTCAGCGCCGACGGAAACCGTATGTATCTGGCGAACAATCTAGGCGGGATGTCGATCTTGGATACCTCCGCGGTGCAGCGGCGCGATCCCAATCCGGTCGTACCCGTGCTCTCGGAGACGACCTGGACCGATGGCTGGGCAACACAGCACGCCGTCCCGGTGACCTACGGCGGTAAGCCGTATCTGTTCACCCCCAACGAAGCCGGTTCCGGTGGAGTCAAAGTCATCGATGTCTCCGATGACGCACATCCGCGGATCGTCAATTCGATCAAACTCGAGATCGACCTTCCCGAGAACGCCGACACGGCGCTGGCATCGAGCATGGGCGGCGGCATATTTTCCTACGATCCGCACTACTGCACCGCCGACCGGCCCGCCGACCCGACCGCCCTGGCCTGTGCCTGGTTCTCCTCCGGAATCCGCGTTTTCGATGTGCGAGATCCACTCCATATTCGCGAGATCGGCTACTACAACCCGCCGGCACATACGAACGACAATGACGGACTGGGCAACTCGCCCCACAAACTGGTCTCGGTCATCGGCGCGCCGGTACTGAGTGCGCCTGCACTGCTGCGGGCCGTCACCAGTGGCGTGTTCGATCCGGCTCAGGCGGCCGGGCCCCGCACCGGCAAGGTGCTGTTCGGTGACCTGTCGGCCGACTGGTGCTCGTCCCCGCCGCGCTGGCAGGGCAGGCAGTTGTGGGTCAGCTGCACCGATAACACCTATATGACCCTGGAGCTCGACCCGGACGCATATTCAGCGCCTGTCGATCAGCAAACCACGGTCGGATCGTGAATCACCGCAACGGAATTCTCGTCGCAGCGTTCCTGTGCCTGGCGCCGCTGCTGGTTGTGCTGGGGGTGGCGGCCCGCCCCGTCCTCATCGAGGACCCACGCGCGCCGATCCTGAACTCGGTCGAAATCGGATTCGCTCAGGACATGCTCGCGCATCACAGCCAGGCGCTGATCATGGTCGCGCGGCTCGATCCGGGAGTCGATCCCACCATCCGCGCGCTCGCGCAACGCATCGATGCCGCCCAGCGTGGCGAGATCGGCGAATTGACCGGCTGGTTGCGGCTTTCCGGCGCGACGACGATCAATCCCGATCCCATGGCATGGATGCGGCACGACGCTATGGCTGACCATCAGCACGGCGCGGCGGCCACCGAGACCACCGGCACCGGCGTCATGCCGGGCATGGCAACACAGGTGGAACTCGATGCCCTGACTGCTGCTCGCGGTCCGGCGGCCGGCGAGTTGTTTCTTCGGATGATGGAGCGCCATCACTACGGCGGTATCCAAATGGCCCGTGCCGCCGACGCATTGCTCGAGAGCGGAGTGGTCAAACAAACCGCTCGCGACATGATGAGCACCGAAGGACAGGAGGCCGGAGTCATGGGGCTGATGCTCACTTCGTTGAGCGCGCTTCGTTGATGCGGGCTCAGGCGTGAGTTCTTCTTCTCGCGCTTCGAATTTCAGGAGGAAGAATGTCCAACCCACGAATCTATCGGGTCGTTCAGTGGACAACCGGCAATGTAGGTAAAAGCTCGGTGCGTGCGATCGCGGCCAATCCAGGGCTGGAGCTCATCGGCTGTTATGCGTGGTCACCGGACAAGGTGGGACGCGATGTCGGTGAGCTGTGCGGTATCGATCCCCTGGGCGTCACCGCTACCGACGATATCGACGCGCTGCTGGCACTGAAACCGGATTGCATTGTCTACAACCCGATGTGGATCGATACCGGGGAACTGGTCCGCATTCTGTCCGCGGGTATCGACGTCGTCGCCACCGCATCCTTCATCACCGGCCATAACCAGGGCGAGGGGCGGGATCGGATCGCCGAGGCATGTAAGCGTGGCGAGGCGACCATATTCGGTTCCGGCATCAGCCCGGGCTATATCAACCTCATGGCCATCCTGTCCGCCGGCATCTGCGACCGGGTCGACAAGGTCACCGTGTACGAGGCCGCCGACACGACGTTCTACGACTCGCCCGAGACCGAGAAGCCGGTCGGATTCGGACGGCCCATCGACGACCCGGAACTCCCGGCCTTGACCGCCTCGGGAACCGGCGTCTTCGGGGAGGCGGTGCGGCTGATCGGCGACGCACTCGGCGTCGACTTGGACGACGTCCGATGTGATGCCGAATATGCCGAGACCACAGCCGATCTCGATCTCGGATCCTGGACGATCCCGGCCGGATGCGTTGCCGGAGTACACGTCCGCTGGAAGGGCTCGGTCGCGGGTAAGACCATCGTCGAGATCGATATCCGCTGGCGCAAGGGACAGACCTTGCAGCCGGACTGGAAGATCGATCAGGACGGCTGGGTATTGCAGGTCGATGGTCGTCCGACGGTGAAGAACGTCATCAGCTTCCTGCCGCCCCCGGACTTCCAGGCCGAGACGATCGCCGACTTCATGACTCTCGGCCACGTCATGACCGCCATGCCGGTCATCAATGCGATCCCCGCTGTCGTGGCTGCCCCGTCCGGCATCGCAACCTACAACGACCTGCCCTTCATCATGCCGCAGGGGCTGGTGCCGCGCAGCTAGGTTCGCTCCAGCGAAAAAGGCCCCACCCCAACGGTTTCCCGATGTGGGTGGGGCTTTGCTCGAAGCGCTGAGGTCGGCGCGGCGGCTGTAGCACTATCAGGCTCTCACGCGCGCAATGCTCTCGGTGCGCTGAGTTCGCGCAGGGAGGACAGGAACAACTCGTCCATCTGCGGGCTCAGTTCGGCGAGGGTGGCGGCCCCGGCGTGCGAGGCGGAGCCGAAGACGCGTTCGAGTTCTTCGGTGGCCGTGGTCGCGCCGATCGAAAGGCACAGGCAGGCAACACCATCCGCGCGCAATTCCTCGAGGGCCTTGTATGCGTCGGCTTCGGCGTACCGGCCCTCGTATCCGTCGTCGTAGGGAACGCCGTCGGAAAGCACCAGCAGCAGCCGGTTCTGGGTGCCGGCCTCCTTTTTCAGAATCTCTCCCGCACCGCGGATACCGGCGCCCAGTCGCGTGTAGTTCGATGGCTGGAGTTGATTGAGCCGTGCTCGCCCGATCGCTCCGAAACGCTGATCGAACGTCTTGATCGCCGGCAGATGCACCGCGTGCCGCCCCTGGGAGCGGAATGCGTACACAGCGACGCGGTCACCGAGTTCTTCGAGCGTCAGAGCCAGGGTGGCGGCCGCGCGTCGCTGATGATCGTGGACCGCCAGGCCCTCCGGATCGGTATCGGTGGCCGATCCGGAGGCATCGAGCAGAATCAGCACGCCGAGATTGCGGGTGAGTTTGCGATGTTCGAGGTAGACATTCTCCGGCCGGGAGTAACCCGAACGCAGATCGACGAACAGATCGATCAGCGCCTCGATGTCGAGATCGTCCCCGTCGGGCCGGCCACGCAAAACCTTGGGGCCGAGCCCGACCCGAGCCAGGCGCCGTCGCAGGACGTCATCGGCGGGAACTCCCGCGGCGGACATGTCCGCGGCGACCGTGAGCGGAAAGTCGATGACCCGGCACCATTCGGGCCGATACCGATTGTTGTGCACGTCCCACTCCGGATGCAGCGCCCCGCCCACACCCGCGGCCGCGCCGGGCTTGCTGTCATCGCTGAACCGGATCTGGATCGGCAGCGGCCGGGCATCGGGGCCGACCATCCGCGCGCGCCGCACGGCACGCACCTGTGCCTCGGCCCCGGCGCCGCCGTCCGAGGCCGAGCGCGAGCTGCCGAGCCGTTTCCGGAGCTGATCCATCAGGCTCTGGGAGCTGAAGAGCGGGTTCTCGAACAGCTTGAGGATCTTGCTCTCCCCGGACCGCTCATCATCGCCATCGTCCTGGGTCTCGGGCACGTCGAGCGGATCGAATTCCAGGTGCAGTTCCCTGGCAGTGGGCGCCGCGCCCGGTCCCGCCACCGCCGCGAGCAACCGTGACGGTCTGATGGCCCCGAACCACTCCGGTGGATCGGCGACTTTCGCTCGGCCCCTGGCCCTTTCGAGTGATTCACCGATACTCGCCGGGTGCGCACCCGCCTCCGTCACCAGCGCGGCCGCGAGTGGGAGCCGTTCGGCGAGCCCGGTGAGCACCCGGCGTCCCTCCAGCGCCAGATAGCGGCGCGCGATCGCGGGGCGGGCACGTAATGCTTTGACCCACTGCTGATCCAGGCTTCCCGCACCGAGCAGTGCGCTCTGGACCAGCATCTCGCGCCGCTGCTCCTCGAGTGACCGTCCGGCCGAGACGAATACGACCTGACCGTTCGTATGCGCCGGCTCACCCGGCGCGGCCTCCGCGATCTCCACCGACCTGCCGGCCACGAAGGTGGCCAGCAGGCGAAATCGCTCGAAGCTGTGCGAATCGGAAGCGTTCATGACTGTGGCAGGACGGCATCGGCCAATTCACCCAGAGCGCGCACGACATCCCGATCGTCGGACAGCACCTGCACGATGGCGGACTGGATCGCGCTGCGCAGGCTCAACCCGCCGGCGACCAGGCCGCCGGCGAGGATCAGCATTCGGGTCGAGGACACCTCACGCAGCGGAGAACCATCGAGGTTCCGGATGGCGTTGCCCAGGGTCACCAGCGCACTCGCCGTCTCGGTACCGATCCCGGCCTCATGGGCTACCACTTCGGTTTCGATTGCCGCGGAAGGGAAGTCGAGTTCGATCGCGACGAAACGCTGACGTGTGGACTCCTTCAGATTCTTCAGGACGCTCTGGTAGCCGGGGTTGTAGGAGATCACCAGCTGGAACCCTGCCGCCGCCTTCAGGGTGGTGCCGAGCCGGTCGACGGGAAGTTCGCGGCGATGGTCGGCGAGCGGATGAATGACCACGGTGGTGTCCTGACGCGCCTCTACCACCTCGTCCAGGTAGCAGATGGCGCCCTCGCGTACTGCTCGGGTCAGCGGCCCGTCCACCCAGACGGTGTCCCCGCCCTTGAGCAAGAAGCGCCCGACCAAGTCCGCGGAGGTCAAATCCTCATGTCCGGCGACGGTGATGAGTTCACGGCCGAGCTCATCGGCCATGGCCTCCACGAAACGGGTCTTCCCACATCCGGTGGGGCCCTTCAGGAGTACCGGCAGGCCGCGCCGGGACGCCGCGCGAAAGACGTCTACCTCGTTGCCCACCGTCTTGTAGAACGGCGACGTCTCCCACTCGGCGGGAACCGTGGTTTCGGAATCGGTCGTGTCGGGTTGGCTGATCAGCATTTCAGTGTCCTCGATCGAAGGGAACGACCTTCGGGAGCTCTACGCCCTTGGGCAGCACGAGCTTTCCGTTCGGATCGATGTAGCCGGTGTCCTTGCCGGGTATCGGCAGATTCGGGTCGGGGCACAGCCGCCCGGTCCCTTCTCCGCAGATGCCCATATCGAAGTACGAGCGCTTCTGGATATCGGCCGGCCAGGGATCGGTGTGCATGGCGAACCACTGCGCGGGAATGTTGTAGCAGACGAAGAAGAAGATGCTGCACGCCGCGAAGATCGCCAGGAAACGGGTGAACTGCTGCCGCACGAATCCACCCTGGATGCGATCGAGCCCCCGTTCGACGAAGGTCCGGCCGCGATCGTCGGTGAAATAGCGCAGCGAGCACAGGCCCGCCTGGACGCCACCCCACATGACGCCTTCGTAGAGCGGCCACTGATAGTAGGTTCCGGCATTGAGCGACAGGGAGCGGATTGCGCCGGGATAGGTGAAGAGCCCCATCGGCATCAGGAACAGACCCTCGATGATGAAGTCGAAGAAGAATGTCCAGACGAGCAGGATACCGATCAATCCGGCATTGCTGATGTTCGGCCATTTCGCCTTGGCCTTACGCATGATCCAGCATCCCAGGATCGTGCACAGGAGAATTCCGTACGAATATCCCGGCGCATTCATCAGGATCGGTTCCGCCATCATGTGGCCCGGCGCCCCGAACGATCGCCAGCCTGGAACATCGAGAACCCATGAGCCCCGGTTGAACATCCACGTGTTGTAGGTACTCCAGGTGTTGAAGTAGTTCAGCAGCGGATCTTGGAAGAACAACAGGCCGCAGGCCACCAGGAGCATGCCGTCTGTCGTGATCCGGCGTTCGCGCCGCCACGGCCTGATGATGAAGAAATAGATGCCGACCGGCAGGCCGATCAGGATGACGGTCGTCCAGACGATGAGGATCGTCTTCATCAATATCGGTGGATCGCTGGGACCGGTCGGCACCCGCTCGAAATTGGGTCCGATCATCCACCGGATCCAGACATACAGCTGGAAGGCGAGAATTGCGCCGCCGATTATGGCCCAAATCCGGACCGGTTTGCTTTTCGCCTGAACCTGGGCGCCGAGCGAGGCGGTATCGCCGAGCGGCTCGGTGACGTAGGGAGCGGTCTTCTTGCTCGACAGTTCCGTCATGAAACTGCCTCCTTACTGAATCGACGTAACACATCGCTCGCTCAACCGCTCGGACACGGGATGCGGATCGGCGATGAGTACGACGTCAATATACCAGCGGGTATCTAAGAATCCAATGAGGTTCTAAGATCCTCTGTTAGACTCGCCGACATGGTTGAGCGGTGGACTGCGGAGCGACGATTGGCGTACACGCGATCGCTGCTGCTCGATGCCGCGGAGGCGGTGTTCGCCGAAAAAGGTTTCACCGCAGCCACTCTCGATGACATCGCGCATACTGCGGGGTATACGAAGGGCGCCATCTACAAGCACTTCACCACCAAGGAAGACCTGTTCCTGGCGGTGAGTGACCGGTACTGGCGTCGCTACTTCGACACATTCGCGGAACTGCTGTCTGCGGTGCGCGAGGTGGGTGCGCGCGAACTCGACGACATCGCTCAGCGGTGGCGCCAACTCGGTAGTGACCGCGGCGCCGAACAGGCTGCGCTGGGCCATGAGTTCACCCTGTACCTGCTGCGCAATCCCGAGGTGCGTGATCGGGTCGCGAGCAAGAGGCTGCAGGTCGTGCAGGAACTGGCGGAGTTCATCGTCGAGGGCCTCGAGCGGATCGGTGGGACCCTGCTGATCGCGCCGCTGACCTTCGCGCATGTACTGATCGCCACCTGCGACTCCGTGGTGCTGGGCAGTCAGCTCAATGATGTCGATCTGTACCGTCCGGCCCTCGAGATGTACCTGTCGGTCATCAAACTGCCCGGCACACATCCGTTCCCCGGCGAGAGCTGAGTGTTCGCCTGCGGGGAACAAGGTCTCGCTACACCGGGTCGAAGGACGAGATCAACCAGGACGCATGAACTCTGGTCAGGATGACCCGCACACCGCTGGCGGTTATGGCTGGATCGGGCTGCTCGGAGCTGGTCGTGGTCTGATTGACGAACACCAAAACCCGCCGGCTCACTGTGGGTTCGGCCGGCGCTCGCCTTCGAGGTCCCGCAGGTAGGTCTCGATCAGTTCGATGGTCTCGTCGTGGCAGGTGTCGATACCGAAGGCTTCCTCCATGCGCAGGAAGCGGGAGATGCTGGACATGAGCAGAACCAGCGCGCCGGGGGTGTAGGGGCGCGTCTGCGCGCCGTATCGGGCGAGGATCTCCGAGACCGCGGCCAGTTGCAGCGCGCGAAATCGTTTGGAGGACTCGGTGATTTCGACGCGGATAGCTTTTCGATGGTTGGCCAGCGCCACGAATTCCATGGTCAGTGCCGTGTGGGACTGGTCGTGGATGGATTCCCACAGCGCCCACAGCGGCTGCGGGGAGTTCAGTGCTTCGAGCTGATGCGCATAGCTGCGATCGGCTCCGCGCCGGAACAACTCGACGAACAGATTGTCCATATTGCCGAAGTAGTAGTACACCAGCGCCGAATTGGCAGAGGCCAGTGCGGCGATGCGGCGGGTACTGACCGCGGCGTAGCCCTCCTCGAGCATGATCTGCTGCGCCGCGTCCAGCAGTGCGGCTCGCGTGGTCACGCTGTCGGCGGTGGCGCCGCGCTCGGACTTCATGTGTGAGGCCTCCTGGATGCTGTGCCGACTCACCCTACGGGTGGGTCGGTGACCGGTCCTCCCCGCGCGTTTAGCGAGGTCGTTTCCGGCGGTGTCTTGACAGTTGCGAATCCGCTGCCGTATATCTTAATCACTCGCTTAATTAATCACTCGATTAAGGCCCTGGAGCAGGGCGTCGTCCCTGATCCGCCGCCGCGACGGCCCGGTGCCGCACGGCCGATCGAAGAATGTGGTGTTGCCTGTGATGACTTCCTCGAAGCCTCCTTCCGATCAGCGCCGCTCCGGCGTCGCGCGGGTCGCGGTGGTGACCGGTGGCGCATCGGGGATGGGGCTGTCCATCTGCCGATCGTTCGCCGAGAACGGTGACCGCGTCGCGGTCCTCGATATCGATGCCGCCGCCACCCAGCGCGCCGCGGAGCAATTGCGCGCCGAGGGCGGCGCCGCGATGGCGTGCGAGGTCGACGTCACCGACCGGGCCGCGGTGCAGGAGGCCCTGCGCAAGGTCCGCGCGGAGTTCGGGCCCGTCGAAATCCTGGTCACCAGTGCGGGTTTGGTGGGGTTCGCGCCGTTCACCGAGATTTCCCCGCAGGCGTGGCAGCGCGTGGTCGATGTGAATCTCAACGGTGTCTTCCACTGCGTGCAAGCCGCGATCGGGGACATGCTGGCGGCCGGATGGGGTCGGATCGTGACGATCTCGTCCTCGAGCGCGCAACGCGGTTCGCCGGGAATGATCCATTACACCGCGGCCAAGGGGGCGGTGGTCGCGATGACCAAAGGCCTGGCACGCGAGTACGCGGCACGCGGGATCACCGTCAACACCATTCCGCCCTCGGGAATCGATACGCCGATGTCGCGGAATTCGCAGGCGGCCGGGAACCTGCCCGACAACGCCACTATGGCCCGGGCGATCCCGGTCGGGCATCTGGGCACGGGCGAGGACATCGCGGCCGCATGCGTATTCCTGTGCTCGGAACAGGCCGGATACATCACCGGTCAGGTTCTCGGCGTGAACGGCGGGTCGGTGATATGAGCACACAACCGGAAACGGAGGATCGATCGATCGTGAGCCAATCGACCGTCAGGCAATGGCCCAGGCCCGCCGAGGGCAGTTGGACAGAACACTATCCCGAACTGGGTACCTCCATGATGTCGTTCGAGGATTCGGTGTCGCCGGAATTCTTCGAACTCGAGCGGGACGCTATCTTCAAACGCGCGTGGCTGAATGTCGGGCGCGTGGAACAGGTTCCGCGCACCGGAAGCTATTTCACCAAGGAACTCGAGGTGGCGCGCACGTCGCTCATCGTCGTACGTGATCGCGACGGGGAGATCAACGCCTTCCACAATGTCTGCCGCCATCGCGGGAACAAGCTGGTGTGGAACGATTTTCCGCGCGAGGAGACCTCCGGAACCTGCCGGCAGTTCACCTGCAAGTACCACGGCTGGCGCTATGGGCTCGACGGCTCGCTGGCCTTCGTGCAGCAGGAAGGGGAATTCTTCGATCTCGACACCGAGAAGCTGGGCCTGGCGAAAGTGCACTGCGAGGTGTGGTCCGGGTTCATCTTCGTGAATCTCGCGGCCGAACCGCGCCAGACCCTGCGCGAATTCCTCGGTCCGATGATCACAGATCTGGACGGCTACCCCTTCGGCAAGATGACGGAGTGGTACGAGTTCACGGCCGATAATCACAGCAACTGGAAACTGTTCGCCGACGCCTTCCAGGAGTACTACCACGTGCCGGGGCTGCATTCGCAGCAGATTCCCAGTGCGGTCCGCACTCCCGGCAAGGGTTTCGAATGCGCGCATTTCCAAATCGGCGGTCCGCATCGAATGGTCTCCACCGGCGGCGCACGCCGCTGGACCCTGCCGGCGGAGTTCATGTATCCGATCGAGCGCATCACCCGCAGCGGCCTGGTGGGTCCGTGGGAATCACCCGAATTGGGCGACCCGCCAACGGGTCTCAACCCCGGACGGGTCGAGCCGTGGGGGATCGACAACTTCCAGATCTTCCCGAATATCGAAATTCTCATCTACCGCGGCTGGTATCTGCTCTACCGCTACTGGCCGACCTCGTACAACACCCATCGATTCGAGGGCATGCTGTGCTTCCAGCCCGCACGCACGGTGCGCGAACGGGTGGAGCACGAGGTCGCCTCGGTGGTGTTCAAGGAGTTCGCGCTGCAGGACGCCGGCATGCTGACCGGCACCCAGACCGCGCTGGAATCGGCGTACCGCACCGCGGGATTGACCAGCTTCCCGGTCAACGACCAGGAAATCCTGGTCAAGCATTTCCACAAGGCCGTCGCCGACTGGGTCGATGAGCACCTGCGCGAACAGGAGGCGCGGCGATGAGCGGCCCACTGCTACCGCCGGCTTTCGCCGATCTCGAGGGGTTCGCCGAAACCTGGTGCCTGCCTACCGAAACCGAACGCTACGCCCGCCGGATAAGCAGCTCCATGCCGGAGCTGATCACGTTCTACGACGCCTTCTTCCCACGTCTGGAAGAAGCCATCTCCTACTGCGACAAGTTCCCGCTCGACGATCTGCCCGAGGACGCCCTGGCGCTGCTGCGGTTGATCTACTCGCTGGTCATGGTCGCCATGGCGGTCGAAATCTTTCAGCAGCCCACGCCGGTCGACAGTGCCGACGCCGAACTCGAACGGATCAAGGAGCCGCACCCGTGACCATCACCATAGACAAGCTCGGACACGAGGTGGGCGCCGAGATCACCGGCCTCGATCCGGCGCGGCTGCTGTCGGACGACTCGATCCCCGCCGCCGTCATGGGAGCCCTGGAAGAGCACGGTGTGCTCGTGTTCCGGGATCTGCACCTGGATCCGGAAACCCAGGTCGCCTTCTGCCGCAAGCTCGGCGAGGTGGACACCTCTCCCGGTCACCATCCGGTCGAGGGCATCTACCGGGTCAGTCTCGACACCACCAAGAACTCCTCGGCCGGTTATCTGCGCGCCACCTTCGACTGGCATATCGACGGCTGCACCCCCGAGGACGACGCCTACCCGCAGATGGCCACGATGCTCACCGCCAAGGCGGTGGCCGCCAGCGGCGGTGAGACCGAATTCGCGAGCACCTACAAGGCTTACGAGAATCTCGCCCCCCAGGAGAAGCTCTCGCTGGCCCCGTTGCGCGTAGTGCATTCGCTCGAGGCATCTCAGCGCCTGGTCACGCCCGATCCCACGCCAGAGCAACTGGCGGCTTGGCGCAAGCGCCCCACCAAGGAACATCCGCTGATCTGGACCCATAAATCCGGGCGGCGCTCGCTGGTGCTCGGCGCATCGACCGACCACGTTATCGGGATGGCAGGGGACCGTAGCCGTGCAGTGCTGGATGGCCTGCTGGCGCGCTGCACGGCGGCCCCGCGTGTCTACACACACGAGTGGTCCGTCGGGGACACCGTGATCTGGGACAACCGTGGCGTCATCCATCGGGCCGCTCCCTATCCGACCGACTCCCCCCGAGAGATGTTGCGCACCACCGTGCTCGGCGAGGAACCGATCCGGTAGCAGCGGCCCGTCACCCATTCATACCCCAGGAGTACTCATGCCTCGTTGGCCCAAGCCCGCCGAGGGCAGCTGGACGCAGCACTATCCCGAACTGAGCACCGAGCCGATGTCCTACGAGGACTCGATCGCTCCGGAATTCTTCGAACTCGAGCGAGACGCGATCTTCAAACGCGCGTGGCTCCATGTCGGGCGCATCGAACAACTACCGCGCACCGGAAGCTATTTCACGAAGGAGATTCACGCCGCCCACACCTCGGTGATCATCTCGCGTGATCGGGACGGCGAGATCAACGCCTTCCACAATATCTGCCGCCATCGCGGGAACAAGCTGGTGTGGAACGATTTTCCGCGCGAGGAGACCTCCGGAACCTGCCGGCAGTTCACCTGCAAGTACCACGGCTGGCGCTATGGGCTCGACGGCTCGCTGGCGTTCGTGCAGCAGGAGGAGGAATTCTTCGACCTCGACAAGAGCAGTCTCGGACTCGCGAAGGTGCACTGCGAGGTGTGGTCGGGATTCATCTTCGTGAACCTCGCGGCCGAACCGCGGCAATCCCTGCGAGAGTTCCTGGGCCCCATGGTCACCGGGCTCGAGGGGTATCCCTTCGACAAGCTGACCGAGCGCTATTCCTACAAATCGGAGGTCGGCGCCAACTGGAAGCTGTACATGGACGCTTTCCAGGAGTTCTATCACGCGCCGATTCTGCACGGGAAACAAACTCCGGACAATTTCTCGATCGCCGCGCAGCAGGCGGGTTTCGAGGCGCCCCACTATCAGCTCGACGGTCCGCACCGTCTGGTCAGCACCTCCGGGGTGGTCACCTGGGAGCTCGATCCCTCGATGCGCAAACCGATGGAGGACATCACCCGCGGTGGGCTCTTCGGGCCTTGGGACACACCGGATCTGGGGGAGATGCCCGCGGGTCTCAATCCGGCCGGCTGCGAGCCGTGGGGTTTGGATTCGTTCCAGCTGTGGCCGAACTTCGTGATCCTCATCTGGTCCGGCGGGTGGTATCTGACCTATCAATACTGGCCGACCTCCCATAACACCCACATCTTCGAGGGCAATCTCTATTTCCCGCCGGCCCGCACCCCGCGCGACCGGATCGCACAGGAGATGTCCGCGCTGACCTTCAAGGAATACGGACTCCAGGACGCGTCCACGTTGGAAGCGACCCAGATGATGCTCGAATCGCGTGCGGTCAGCACCTTTCAACTCAACGACCAGGAAATTCTGCTGCGGCACCTGCACAAGGTGGCCGCCGACTGGGTCGGCGACTATCAGCGCGAGCGCGCGGAGGCCCGGCAGTGAGCGATGCGACCATGAGCGAAGAAACCATGACCGAACCACTGTTGCCCGGCGAATTCGCGGATCTGGAGCCGTACGCGACGGTGTGGTGCCTGGCCGGGGAACCCGAACGCTACGACCGGCGCCTGGCCAGTTCCATGGCCGATATGCAGCGGTTCTACGACGCGATCACGCCCCGGGCCGAGGCCGCGATCGCCTACTGTGACAAATTCCCGCTCGAAGACCTGCCCGAGGACGCCAAAAACCTGATGTACCTGCTGTATTCGATGATCATGGTGTCCTTCCCGGTGGAGGTGTGGCGCCAGCCGCGGATACCTGATTCGGGATCCTCCACACTGACCTGCGTCATCGAGCCGACCCTGTGAGCGAGAACATCACGGTCCTGCGTGCCGCGCGCTGGGTCGACGTCGACACCGGGCAGGTGCACACCCCTGCGGTCATCGTCATCGAAGGCAACCTGATCAGCGCCGTCGATCCCACGCGGCTGCCGCTCGATGCCGAGGTTATCGAGCTGGGCGACGTGACACTGCTGCCCGGATTGATGGATATGGAGATCAATCTGCTCATCGGCGGACCCGACACTCCCACGGGACTGCCCAATCCCATGCACGGGGTGCAGGACGACCCGGTGTATCGGACGCTGCGGGCCACCATGAACGCGCGCACCACGCTGCACGCGGGATTCACCACCGTGCGCAATCTCGGTTTGATGGTCAAAACCGGCGGCTATCTGCTGGACGTCGATCTGGGACGCGCGATCGAGCAGGGCTGGGTCGAGGGCCCGCGCATTGTCGGTGCGGGACATGCCATCACACCGACCGGCGGCCACCTCGACCCGACGATGTTCCAGCGGCTCGCACCCCACATCATGCCTCTGAGCGTGGAGGAGGGCCGTGCCAACGGCGTCCCGCAGGTGCGTGAATCGGTGCGCTACCAGATCAAGTACGGTGCCGGAGTCATCAAGATCTCTGCCTCCGGTGGGGTGATGTCGCACGGTACCGTCGCCGGTGCGCAGCAGTACTCCGACGAGGAACTCGTGGCGATCGTGGACGAAGCCCATCGCGCCGGGGTCCGGGTCGCGGCGCACGCTCATGGTGACGCCGGTATCCGAGCCTGCATCAACGCGGGCGTGGACTGCATCGAGCACGGCTCACTGGCCAGCGACGACACCATCGCCATGATGGTCGAGCACGGCACCTTCCTGGTGCCGACCAGCTATCTGTCCGAGGGGCTCGATGTCTCCAAAGCCGCTCCCGCACTGCAGAAGAAGGCCGCCGAGGTCTTTCCGCGGGCACGGGAGACGCTGCGTAAGGCGATCCGGGCCGGAGTCAAAATCGCCTGCGGCACAGACGCTCCCGCGGTGCCGCACGGTGACAATGCCAAAGAGCTCTGGGCGCTCGTCGACCGCGGGATGACACCCCTGCAAGCCCTGCGGGCGGCGACCGTCACCGCCGCGGAACTGCTGGATGTCGATGACCGCGGCCGGCTCGCACCCGGGCTGCTCGCCGACATCATCGCGGTACCGGGTGATCCCACCGCTGATATCACCACCGTCCAGGACGTCCGCTTCGTCATGAAGGACGGCCGGATCCACAAGCACATCCCGTCCGTATGAGGTAACCAGATGCGCGGTACAGACAAGCTTTTCATCGGCAACGAATGGGTCGTTCCCAGCGCCACCGGCACGATCGAGGTGATCTCGCCACACACCGAACAGCCGATCGCACGGGTTCCGGCACCCGGTCCCGCGGACGTCGATCGTGCGGTCTCGGCCGCCCGCGCGGCCTTCGACACCGGACCGTGGCCGCGCCTGGACCCGGGTGAGCGCGTGGCGCTGGTGCGCAGGCTGGCTGAGTTCTACAGCACCCGCGTGGACGATATCGCCGAGTTGATCACCACGGAAATGGGTGCGCCGCTGACCTTCTCGCGCTCGGCGCACGCGCGGCTGCCCGGGGCGATGATTCGCGCCTTCGCCGATATCGCCGCAGAATACCCGTGGAGCGAGTCCCGGCCGGGCTTCCTCGGCTCGGACGTACTGGTATGCAAGCGACCGGTCGGTGTGATCGGCGCGATCATTCCCTGGAATATGCCGATGTTCCTGACGGTGGCCAAACTGATTCCCGCCCTGCTGGCCGGATGCACCATCGTGCTCAAACCGTCCCCGGAGACTCCGCTGGACGCGAACCTCATGGCCGAGCTGATCGAACAGGTCGGTCTGCCACCGGGGGTGGTCAGCGTGCTGCCCGGCGACCGCGAGGCCGGCCGGTATCTGGTCTCGCACCCGGGCGTGGACAAGGTGTCGTTCACCGGATCCACCGCCGCGGGAAGACAAGTCGCCGAAGCATGTGGATCCGCGCTGCGCAAGGTCGGTCTCGAACTGGGTGGCAAATCCGCCGCGGTGGTCCTGGACGATGCCGACCCGCAGGACTTCGCGACCGGTATGATCGTGGCCGGCCTGATGAACAGCGGCCAGGCCTGCGTCGCGCAGACCCGGATTCTGCTGCCCCGCAGCCGCTATGGCGAATTCGTCGACGCACTGGTCAGCATGATCGAAAAGCTCACCGTGGGAGACCCTTTCGATGCGGCGACCCAGATCGGTCCCATGGTTTCGCACCGTCAGCAGCAGCGCGTGCGCGGATACATCGAGCAGGGACAGCGCGAAGGCGCTCGGCTGTTGGTCGGTGGAACCAGCCTGCCCGACGGCATCGAGACTGGCTGGTATGTCCGCCCGACGCTGTTCGTCGATGTGGACAATGCCATGCGCATCGCACAGGAGGAGATCTTCGGGCCGGTGCTGAGCGTGCTGCCCTATGACGACGACGCACATGCCGTCCGGCTCGCCGACGCCACCGAATATGGCCTGTCCGGCTCGGTCTGGACCCCCGATATCGACCGAGGTCTGGCGGTGGCCCGCCGGATCCGCACGGGAACCCTCGGTATCAATCAGCCCTACAGCATGGATCCCTTCGCACCCTTCGGTGGTGTGAAGAGCAGCGGTATCGGCCGCGAGTTCGGCCGCGAAGGGCTCGATGGTTTCCTGGACACCACCTCGATTTCGATCCGATCCGCACCCTGAGATGTGACGGCCCGAGTGGGGTCGAAGGCCCGGCGAAAGGCCACCGTTAGTGGGAGCGTGTCGTGATTGTTTCTCTTGTTGACCTTCTGCCGAACCCGGTGTTAAGTAAATCACGCTATAGCCCAGCACGCGGTCTGATATCCGTTTCAGGAGATTCTCATTTCCGCTGATATCGACCCAGCTCATCGATGAGATGGAGACTCACATGGCTACCCGATTGGTGAACTCCTTTGCGCCGCAGGAAGACGACATGGCGTCGGTGAATGCTGCGCTGGAGTACGTTCAGGCCCGCGAGCTGCGCTATCGCCTGGCGATTCTGGGTCCGAATCCGCTGGCGGTGGTGCGCAATGCGGGCGGCTGGATCTTCGACCGGGTACTGGCGGGGTGGGAGGTGTGGGTCGTGGTGGCCGAATGCGACGATCCCCGCCCGGTCCAGATTCTCGGTGCGGAGGTGCTGGGGCTCGAATCCTGCCTGAACTCCAATCCGGAGGCGCGGCCGCACTCGCTCGCTGTGGACACGGCGCTGTTCGATACCGACGCGCGCATCAGGTCCGGTCTGCTGGACAGCCTCGACGCCGCGCAGTTCGAAGTCGCCCTGTGGGGCGAGCAGTGGCCCGCGGAACTCGATTGTCGCGTCGGGAGTCCGGTGCAGTACCGGATGAGTTCCGCTGCAAGGGCTTTCAAGCAGCGGGCGTATTCGGCCGCGCTGTTATCGGATCCGGTGGGCACCGTGGAGACTTTCCGTGTCGGATCGCCTTCCCTGGCCGCCGATCTGCTTCCCTCCTGTTGATCGCACCGGCCCTTCGGCGTTGACGCGCAGCCCACTGTGTGGAACTCTCACACTCGAATATGAGAGTGTAATTCTCGCACACGGTCGCCGCAAGGCCGCAGTGCTGCGGGGACGGCGCGGAGGAGGGTGTTCTGTGAAGGTCAGCATCGATACGGATCGTTGTCGTGGCTTCGGTGTTTGTGTGTCGCTGTGCCCGGAGGTGTTCACCCTCACCGACTATGGCTACTCCGAGGTGAAGGTGGAGGATGTGCCCACTGAACTGCAGGGCGCGGTGACCGAGGCCGTGCAGGCGTGCCCGGAGCATGCGATCGAACATACGTGAGGCCCTGAGGTCTGGGTTTTCCTCCGGCATCCGGCCGGGACGGCACGCCGTCCCGGCCGTTTTTATGTGCCTATCGGCGGGTTATGGGCTGGTCGGGCCCTGTTTTTCTGTGCTCGGCGCGGTGTCGCTACGCCTTGCGAGAATGCTATTCTCAACTGAGAAGATGAGGGTTACCATAAATTCGAATCTCCCTTACCGATGGCAGGAGCTGCCCAGGATGACTGATTTCGACACAGTCGACTACTTCACGGACCAGGCGTTGGTTCCCGATCCCCATCCGTATTACGACCACCTGCGCGCGCAATGCCCGGTGACCCCGCTGCCGCACCGCGGGGTATACGCGGTGACGGGATACGAGGAAACGGCCGAGGTGACGAAGGATGCGGGCACGTTCTCGTCGATCATCGCCGTCGGCGGCCCGTTCCCGCCCCTGCCGTTCGAGGTCGAGGGCGATGATCTGGGTGAGCTGATCGACCGGCATCGGGACAAGATGCCGATGTTCGAGCACATGGTGACCATGGACCCGCCGCAGCACACGAACGCGCGGTCGGTGCTGAACCGGTTGCTCACCCCCGCACGCCTGAAGGAGAACGAGGAGTTCATGTGGCGGCTGGCCGACCAGCAGCTGGACGAATTCCTCGCCGACGGGAACTGTGAATTCGGCGCCGCGTACGCCAAGCCTTTCTCGCTGCTGGTGGTCGCCGACGTGCTCGGAGTTCCGGAGGAGGATCACCAGAAGTTCCGGGTCGTGCTGGGTGCGGACCGGCCGGGGTCGCAGGTCGGCGCGCTGACCGACGACACGTTGTCGAGCAATCCGCTGGCGTGGCTGGACGACAAATTCTCCTCCTATATCGAGGAGCGCCGCGCCGCGCCGCGTGATGATGTGCTCACCCAGTTGGCGCTGGCGAAGTATCCGGACGGATCGACACCCGAGGTCATCGACGTGGTGCGTTCTGCGACCTTCCTTTTCGCAGCAGGGCAGGAGACCACGGCCAAACTGCTGACCTCCGGTATTCGGTTCCTGGCCGACAATCCGGAGATCCAGCAGCAGCTGCGTGCGGATCGCAGCAAGATTCCGTTCTTCGTCGAGGAGACGCTGCGGATGGAGGCTCCGGTGAAGAGCATGTTCCGCTTGGCGAAGAAGGCCGGGCAGGTGGGCGGGGTGGACGTGCCGATCGGCACCACGGTCATGATCTGCCCCGGTGCCGCCAACCGCGATCCCCGGCGCTTCGAGGATCCGCACGAATTCCGCCTCGATCGCCCGAATGCCCGGGAGCACATCGCCTTCGGGCGCGGTGCGCACACCTGCCCCGGCGGCCCGCTGGCTCGTGTGGAGGGACGGGTGTCCTTCACCCGGATTCTGGACCGCATGCTCGACATTCGCATCGACGAGAAGCAGCACGGTCCCGCCGGCGCGCGCAGCTACGACTACGAGCCCACCTACATTCTGCGCGGGCTTCAGAAACTTCACATCGAATACACCACCGAGGCTTGAGTTTCACACTCCGGCAAGTCAATTCGGCGACACAATGAATAGAGGAACCAATGACCGGACGGGTCGAAGGAAAGGTCGCATTCATCACGGGTGCGGCGCGTGGTCAAGGCCGCAGTCATGCGGTGCGATTGGCGCAGGAGGGTGCGGACATCATCGCGGTCGATGTCTGTAAGCAGCTCGACAATGTGCCGTTCGCGATGTCCACGCCCGAAGATCTCGCGACCACCGCGGAACTGGTCAAAGCCGAGGGCCGGCGTGTCGTCACCGCCGAGGTCGATGTGCGTGAGTACGCGGCGCTGAAGGCGGCGGTGGACAGTGGCGTCGAACAGCTCGGGCGATTGGACATCGTGGTCGCCAATGCCGGGATCGGCAACGAGGGCGGACAGCTGAGCGAACTCGACGAAACCCTCTGGCAGGACATGATCGACGTCAATCTCGGAGGTGTCTGGAAGAGCGTGAAAGCCGCTATCCCGCACCTGGTCTCGGGTGAGCGAGGTGGTTCGATCATTCTCACCAGTTCGGTCGGTGGTCTCAAGGCCTACCCGAATGTCGGGCATTACGTCGCGGCCAAGCACGGCGTGGTCGGTCTGATGCGCACCTTCGCGGTCGAGCTGGGGCACCATGCGATTCGCGTCAACTCGGTGCATCCGACGCATGTGAATACCCCCATGGTCATGAACGAGGGCACCTATAAGCTCTTCCGCCCGGACCTGGAGAACCCGGGTCCGGCCGACCTCGAACCCATCTGCCGGATGTTCCACGTCCTGCCCGTGCCGTGGGTGGAGTCGGTCGACATCAGCAACGCGGTGTTGTTCCTGGCCTCCGACGAATCGCGCTACGTCACCGGTGTCCCGCTGCCGATCGATGCGGGGAGCATGCTCAAATAGCCTGCGCTACTGCAGTATTGAACAACGCTGCCGCCGCCCGGAATGGGGCGGCGGCAGCGTCGTGTAGTGCCGGGGCGGGCTCAGAGGGACAGAATCGATGCCGCGGCAGTGCCGGGCGCACCGTAGACCTGCGCGTAACCGACCTTGGGCTTACCCGGTACCTGATGATCGCCCGCCTGGCCGCGCAATTGCAGCACCAGTTCGTAGACCTGGCGAATACCGGACGCGCCGATCGGTTCGCCGTTGGCGATGAGGCCGCCGTCGGTATTGACGGGCAGTCGTCCGCCGATCTCGGTGGCTCCCTCGGCGATCAGCTTCTCCTGGTCGCCGTCCGCGCAGAAGCCGTTCTCGGCCATATGGATCACCTCGGCGCCGGCATCGGTGTCCTGGAGCTGGATGACGTCGACGTCCTCCGGGCCGATGCCCGCGGCCGCATAGGCGTCGCGGGAAGCGTAGACGGTAGGTGAGACATCCTCGTCGACGGCGGCCCAGGTGCTGTGCACCTCATAGGCCCCGTACCTGCGGGTCCGGATCGCGGAGGACCGCAGGTACACCGGGGTGGAGGTGTAGCGCTTGGCGATGTCGGCGCGGCACATGATGACAGCGGCGGCCCCCTCGTCGGGGGTGCAGAACATGTAGTGCGTCAGCGGATAGTTCAGCATCGGCGAGTTCAGGATCTCGTCCTCGCCGATCGGCTTGCGCCGGAACGCATTCGGGTTGAGCGCCCCGTTGCGGTAGTTCTTCGCGGCGACCTTGGCGAGGGTCCGCTGGGAAATGCCGTGGTCCTGAAGGTACCGGTTCGCCTTGATGCCGAAGAACTTCGTGGTGACGAACTGCCCGTTCTCGGCGTACCACCCGGGCAGGCCGAGTTTGGCCGGGTCGTCGGTGAAGGCGCCGCGGGGATGCTTGTCCATGCCGATCGCGATGCCGACGTCGTAGCGGCCCGAGCGGATCGACTCGGCGGTCTGCTCGATCGAGCTGGCCGCGGTGGCGCAGGCATTGAACACATTGGTGAACGGGATCCCGGTGAGCCCGACCAGGCGGGTGACGGCATCGGGGTTGCTCACCTCGTAACTGCCCCCGAATCCGAATTGAATGTCTTTCCAGGCGATTCCGGCATCGGTGAGGGCGGCCTGGATGGCCTCCGCACCCATTTCCATCGCTGTCTTGGGGAAACGGCCGAACGGGTGGATACCGATGCCGATGATGGCAACGTCGTTCATGGGGATACTCCTCTACTCATCCGAATGCCGCGGTCATACCGGTGCGAAGGCCACGGTCATGACCTCCGTCCCGTCGGTCTCGGCATACAGCGGCACGAATGCCAGCTGGACGGCCATTCCGGCACGGAGGCGGTCTGGATCGGCTTCGGTGAGCCGGGCTTCGACGCGTACCTCGTCACCGAGCTGCACCAGCCCGACGCCGAACGGCTCGAACGATTCGCCCGTCTCCTGGCCGGCATAGGGCAGCTTGGGTACGAATCCCTGTGTGGTCCAGGCGATCAGCGTGCCCCGCCGAGGCAGCAGCCGATCGGTCATGTCCGGGCCGCTGCATCGGGGGCAGCGCTGCTGGCGGGGCCAGGTCACCGCCTCGCAGCTGCCGCAGCCGCTGCCGATGAGTTGCGGATCGTCGTCGGGCCACGTGGAGACCCCGGGTGCGAGTGCCTTGGCCATGTGCCGTCCTCCATTTCTCGTGAAACTTCGAATGCTGTTCAACGTCAAGTGGTTTCGGGGTGGTTACTCGTACCGGACCGTGACCGCGGGCCCGTCCGGGACGGCCTGGCAGGTGAGCACGTAGCCGTCGGCGACCTCGTCCTCGGTCAGCGCGTCGTTCACCGCCATCGTGGCGGTGCCTTCGGTGACCCGGCCCATGCAGGTCGCGCAATTGCCCTGCTCGCAGGAGAACGGCGGGGTGAGCCCGGCCCGTCGTGCGGCTTGCAGCAGCGTCTCCCCGGCGCGTCTGGGCACCGATACCTTCTTGCGGTCGAGCAGGATCGTCACTGTTCCGGTCTGGGCGGCCGCGGCGGAGCGGGTGGTCGAGTCCGCGAGCTCCGCGACCTCGGGGGCTGATGCCGGTATGGCCGGGGCGGGGGCGCCGAATCGCTCGCTGAAGATGAGACCCGGCCCGGGCAGGGCATTCTCGATCATCTCCATGAAGGCTTCCGGCCCGCAGATGTAAGAGTCGGCGCCGGTGTCCGCACCCACGAACGCGCGCACCAGATCCGGGGTGAGGAAGCCGCGATCGGAGTCGAGATGGCGGATGACCTCCAGTCGCCCGGGATAGCGCTGGGCCAGTGCGCCGAGCGTCGCCTCGAAGATCACCGAGGGCTGGTCGCGATCCGCGCACAGCAGGCGAACTCGGCGCTCGGTGGTCGCCAGCGCACTCTTGGTCAGCGACAGGACCGGGGTGATGCCGCTGCCGCCGCTGAAGCCGAGCAGCGGGACCTGGGCCGGGCGCAGGCAGAATCGGCCCGCCGCCCTGCTCATCTCGAGCTCGTCACCCTCGGAGACGTTGTCGTGCAGCCAGTTCGACACCTGGCCGCCCGGTACACGCTTGACGGTCGTCATGAGTTCGCGGTCGGTGTCCGGGGCACTCGACATCGAGTAGGACCGGTACAGGTTCGTGCCGTCCACCGGCACCCGGAACGTGCAGAACTGACCGGCCTGGTAGTCGAGCGGTTCATCGTGTGGGGCCAGGACGAAGGTGCGGGAGTCCGCGCTCTCCTTGATGATCCGGGTGACGGTCGCCCGCTGGAACGAGGGGGGTCGGGCCATGGGAACCAATTCCTCCGCTATCGATGGTCGTATTACAGCTGCGCCAGCCGGGGGGCTGCGCCCTCGGTGCGAATCATGAGCCCGGCCTCGCGCACGAGTTCTCTGGTACTTCCGAGCAATCCGTCCAGCACCAGGGTGCGGCGCAGGTGCCGGTGCAGGTCGTGCTCGGCGGTGAAGCCGACTCCGCCGAGCACCTGCTGGCTGTGCCGGGCCGCGAGGTGTGCGGCCCGCCCGGCCGCGGCCTTGGCCAGCAGTGCGCCGAGGTCGTCGTCGGCGACGGTGAGGGTTGCTTCCGCACCTTCGATCGCGACCAGGGCGTCGGCGAGGCGGTGGCGGACGGCTTGAAATGCGGCGACCGGCCGGCCGAACTGCGTGCGCTCCAACGCATGTCGGCGAGCCAGCGTCAGCATGGCGCGGCTGCTGCCCACGAGCCACCAGGCCAGGGCGCGGCGGCCGGCTGCCAGCGGGTCATGACGGGTGGGCGAATGGCCGTCGGCGCGGTCGATGGCCGAAGTGCCGGTAAGTTCCGCGAGGGAGATCGGATGCAGTGGAAGCTGCTCGTCGACGGTCCGCCCGGGCCGGTCGGTGCGTTCCCATACGAGCCAGGTGCCGCCGGTGAAAGGCAGCGGTGTGGTGCCGACCAGGGGCATTCCCACGGCGTGATGGATGACGTCGTTGAGAAGTGGTGCGTGCGCACCGGTCTCGCCCAGCAGCCGGAAAACCAGCGGTATCGCGATATTCGGGATATCGGTGAGCATGTCGAGCCAGCCGAGCTCGGCCAGCGCGTGATCGAGGTCGGCGCCCGAGGCGGCGAGCATGGTCTTGCGCACCGTCTGTTCGAGCAGCACGAGTTCGTCCCCGGCGGTGTCGAAATCTGGCATGGCTCAGTCCCTTCCGAGATCCAGCAGGCGGCGCGCGATGATATTGCGCTGGATCTCGGCGGTGCCGCCGTAGATGGTCGCTGCGCGCGAGTACAGGTACTCGGTGCGCCACTCGGGGTCGGACAGTTCCAGGACCCCGGGCAGCAGATCGCGTGCGGTATCGAAGAGTCGCTGTTCGGCGGTGGCCAGCAGCACCTTGTCGATGGAGGTCTCCGGTCCGAGCTGCGCACCGTCCGCGAGTCGCCGCTGCGTGGTGCGGGATCGGCAGCGCACGGTGTGCAGCGCCAGATACGCCTCGCCGAGTTCGGCGTCATCGGGTATGGCGGTGTGCGCCAGGACGCGATCGAGGCGGGTGAACAGGTAGGTGATTCGATGCCAGAAGCAGGCCGAGCGCTCGTGGGGGAGCAGATCCATGGCCACCCGCCACCCGTCGCCGGGCTTGCCGAGCATCCGATCGGCGGGTACGACCACATCGTCGAAATAGACCTCGGCGAATTCGTCGATGCCGTGCATGGTGCGCAGCGGCCGCACGGTGATGCCGGGGGAGTCCATGTCGACGAAGAAGGCGGTGATGCCGTCATGGCCCGGTGCGGTGCGGGTGAGCAGGACACAGCGCGACGAGTACTGCGCCAGGCTGGTCCAGACCTTCTGGCCGTTGATCACCCAGTCCTGTTCGCGGGGAACCGCTTTCGTGGTGATCGAGGCCAGGTCGCTGCCGGAGCCGGGTTCGGAGAAGCCCTGGCACCACTGTTCGCGGCCGGACAGCAGTCGCGGCACCATGTCCGCGGCCAACTCGGGGCGGGCATAGGAGATCATGGTCGGGGCGAGTACCTCGATCATGGAATAGATTCCGGGCTCGGCGAGGTCCCGTGCGGCGACCTCCTCGCCGAGCACCGCGCGCAGCACGGCCGGCCCGCCGAGCCCGCCGGCCGCGGTGGGCCAGCCGTAGCGCATCCACCCCGCGTCGTACAGCGCGCCGCGCACGCGGGCCAGCTGCGCGACCTGTCCGTCGAGCGAATGATCGGGCCCGGGGGACAGGTCGTTCGCTGCGAGCCAAGCCTGTAGGCGCGTGCGAAATTCGTTGATGGTCATGAGATTCGGACCGCTCATGTCCTCGAACGCTCGAAGGCGTGCGGAATGCCGGAATCGTGGACGCCGCTGCGGCGGATGAAGGTCATTCTGCGGGTGCGGATTCGCCACCCGTCCTCGGTCCGCACGAGCGCATCGGTGTAGTAGCCGATGCGCATGTCGTGGGTGCTCTGGTCGATGAAGCACAGTGGTTGGGTGCCCTCGGCGGTATCGCCGTCGATGTCGAGAACCGCTGTGCCGGTGAGGAACAGGCCCTTGGGGGCGGCGGCCACCAGTTCCGGGAACAGGTCGAGGGTGTAGGTGTCCCCGAAGGCGCTGTAGGTGCCGTCGGGGGTGAACACCGCCAGCACGCCCGCGATATCGCCCTTGGTGATGGTCACCGCGTAGCGGGCCAGCACCTGCTGGATCTCGAGGAGGTCCTCAATTCTGGACATAGACCTTGCCGCCTTTCATGACGAATTGCACCCGCTGGGTAACGGTGATGTCCTGCAACGGATCTCCCGGCACGCCGATGATGTCGGCCAGCAGTCCCTCGGCGAGCCGGCCCCGGTCGGTGACGCCGATCAGCTCGGCCGCGCGGACGGTCCCCGCACGGATGACATCCAGCGGGGGGAGCCCACGGTCGACCAGTGCGACGAGCTCATCGGCATTGCGGCCGTGCGGGATCGCGGGCGCATCGGTGCCGACCGCGATCTTCACACCCGCTCGGTAGGCGGCCAGGACCGACGTGCGGGCCTTGGGGAACATTTCGGCGGCCTTGGCCTGCAGGGCCGGGGCGGCCTTGGACACATCCATGGCATCGGCGAGCCGGGTGGTGGGAACCAGCCAGGTCCCGGCCGCCACCATCGCCTTGATCGCCTTGTCGTCGATGAGGAAACCGTGTTCGATACAGTCGATTCCGGCTGCGACGGCGTGTTCGACCGCCTCCGCGCCGTGGGTGTGCGCGGCCACCTTCAGCCCGCGCCGGTGTGCCTCGTCGACGATCGCGCGCAGTTCCTCGTCCGAATAGTGCTGTGCGCCCGGCGCTCCGGTCAGTGACATGACGCCGCCCGAAACACAGATCTTGATCAGCTGCGCACCGTGCTTGATCTGGTACCGCACCGCCTTGCGCACCTCGTCGACGCCATTGGCGATGCCCTCCTCGAGGGTCAGGTTCAATACGCCGGGCGCGAAGGCGGCGAACATGGTCGGATCCAGATGGCCGCCGGTCGGGGTGATGGCATGCCCGGCGGGCACGATCCGCGGCCCCTCGATCCAGCCGCCGTCGATGGCGCGGCCGAGCGCGACATCCAGGAGATAACCGCCGGTTTTCACGAACAGGCCGAGATTGCGCACCGTGGTGAAACCGGCGCGCAGGGTGCGGCGGGCATTGCCGACCGCCCGCAGCATGCGCAGTGGCGGATCGTCCTGCACGCTGGAGGCCAGGCCGGTTTCGCCGCGCCCGCCCATCAGGAGGTTGACCTCCATGTCCATCAGTCCGGGCAGCAGAATCAGCTCACCGAGTTCGAGGATTTCGCCCTCGGGCTCGCCGCCCACGCCGGCGATGCGCTCGCCGTCGATGCGCAGAATGCCGGGCCGGACGATCTCGCCGGTGTCGACATCGAGCAGTCCCGCTGCCCGCACCGTGATCATGGTTGTGACGCTTCGCGTTTCGGCGGTTCGAAACCGGCGACGATGACGACATTGGTGTCCGCCGCCGCCCGACGCAGCTTCGCCGCGTGCTGATAGTCGGGGGACTCGTACCAGGTACGGGCCGCCTCGACCGAATCGAATTCGAGGATGACGGTCTGGTTGCCGTGCCATTCACCCTCGAGCACGCTCGGTGCGGTATCGACCGCCAGGGGGCGCAGGCCGCCACCGCGCATGGCCGACTGTGCGGCGCGGGCGTATTCGGCCATACCCGCCTGGTCCTTGATGTCCTCGGTGAAGATCACATATCCCTTGGGCATTCTTTTCTCCTTGTGTCGGACGATTGGTCCGCTCAGACCACCGGCTCGTTGATCAGCGTGGCCCAGGCCGCGCCGCTGTCGGGTACTCGTGGCTGCTTCCACACCTCGATCGGGAACGAGGCCATCACCAGCGACTGCATGAGGTGGAACAGAGCCCGCGCGTCCTGGGGCAGGTCCGGCCACTCGTGTTTGTCGCAGTAGTTGAGCGCCGCCTCGAGCCGGGGAAACGCGGCGTCGTAGAACTCCTGCATCTGTGGCATGGTCGAGGCCAGCCGCTTGGCGTAACGCTCCGGTTCGGTGGCCAGGCACCACTCGGCCGCGAAGGGCTCGAGATCGGCGAATTCAGCTGGCAGCAGCGGCATCTCGGTACTCCTTGACTTTGTTCTGTGCGATCACGTGCAGATGACGAAGCAGAATTTCCTGATCGTTGAGCGGGAATTCGGAGACGGTGCGGGTCTCGAGCATGGTCTGGGTGGCTTCGAGGGTGTTGGCGTCCTGCAGCGCGTATTCCTTGAAGGTCACCGCGGCCAATTCCTGGGCCATGCGATCGCGCGCGTTCTTCGGCGGAACGAAGTAGAGGTTCGCCTCGAAGATGTGCTTGTTCACCGCGGTCGGCCAGTAGTGATAGGTGATATACCAGCCCGGCGCCCAGAACAGCAGGGAGAAGTTCGGGAATATCTCGAATTCGTCCACGCCCCAGGCCTTGTGCTGGGCCGGATTGAGACCGGCGGGCAGTTCGTCGAGGCCTTCGATATCGGGCCGGTCCCACGGGCCGAACAGTCCGCTGCGCAAAACCCGCTCGATCGGCTTGACCATGTTCAGATCCTTGGGCGGCGCCATACCGCCCCAGGACGAGATCATCGAATGCGGTGAGGACAGCTCGTAATGCAGTGCCTCGTAGCCGAATCCGGCGAGCTTGTCGGCCTCCTCCTTGGTCGCCTGCTTCATGTGCAGGATCGGTGCGTGATAGAACTCGGCGAAGGCGTCGATGAACAGCTTCCAGTTGCTGCCGATCTCGGCCTTGTAGGTGTAGACCTCTGTCATCTCGTGGAACGGATAGCCCTCGACGCCCTTGAGCATCGGCCCGAGATATTCCTCGAGCGGCGCGGCCTCCGGGTCGAGGTTGACGAAGATGAACCCCTCCCACACCTCGCAGCGCGCACTCTTGAGCCCATAGTCGTTCTTGTCGAGATCGAAGAATTCCTTCTCCTGCTGCACGAAGGTGAGATCGCCTTCGAGGCTGTAGCGCCACGCGTGGTACTTGCAGGTGAATTGCCGGCACGAGCCCGCGGTTTCCTCATTCGGAAAGTCGTTCCACACCAGCTTGTTTCCGCGATGGCGGCAGATGTTGTGGAAGGCGCGGATCTCCTGATCGGAGCCCCGGGAAATGATGAGAGAGGTACCCACGCAGGACAATTCGCGAGTGAAGTAGCTGCCTACGCGCGGTAGCCGTTCGACGCGGCCGACATTGAGCCAGCTCTTTTTGAAGATGGCATTGCGCTCGTCCTCGTAGAAGGCCGGATCGATGGAGTCGGTGTAATCGATGGGGCCGGTGCCGAGCTGTGGATACTGCTCGGTCCAGCTACCCGATTCGGGCTTGGTGAAATGGGCCACCGGGTTACCTTTCGTGTTCGGGCGTGACGCCGAAGGTGTTGAATGCCATGGCGAGCAGGCTGTACCCGCCGACGGTGAAGACGAGATCCATGCGCTGGCGGTCGCTCAGCTGTTCGCTCAGCGCTGTCCAGGTGTGGTCCGACAGTGTGGATTTCTCGAGCAGCTCGTCCGCCGCAGCAATGACGACACGATCGAATTCTGCTGCGGCGGTGCCGTTCTGGACCGCAGCGATATCCGCTGCGGTCAGTCCCGCCGTCGCCGCGAACCCGGCGTGGTGTTTCCACTCGTACGCGCAATTGGTCTGATGCGCGACGCGCAGGATCGCCAGTTCGCGGATCCGGGCCGGCAGGCTGGACTGGAACAGCAGATACACGCTGAAGCCCAGGAACGCCTCGGTCAGGTCCGGGTGGTTCGCCAGAACCGACATTGCGGGCCCGGCGCCCTCGGGATTCCGGCGTGCCATGGGAAGCAGTCGCCCGAACGCGGCGCGGGTCCGGTCGTCCCAGCGGTCGGCCGGTAACGGGGGCAGGCGCATTCGTACCCTCCTGTCATGAGAATGGGATTCTCCTAAACTGGATAACAGATTTCCATGTCGGTGGAAATTAGTCAACGCGCAGTGGTTCAGTCGAGGAACATGTCCGGGATCGGCCGGTCGCCGCCGCCGTACCCGGACAGCTCCGCTACGCCGGAATCGATGAGCACGCGGGCGTCGACGTAGCAGTTGCCCGTGGTGTGTTCCGCTGGGCGGGAGAGGATTTCGGCCGCGGCGTCGCCCATGATCCGCGGGTCGCGTGCGGAAGCGAGTAGTTTCTGGCCGTCAGGCATATTGGCCACGGCCGAGGTGGCGATGTAGGTCTGCGGCCAGAGGCAGTTCACGCCGATCTTGTCGGCGGCGAACTCGGCGGCCCAGCCGAGCGACAGCAGAGTCATGCCGTATTTGGATTGGGTGTACGCCGGGTGCGCACCCAGCCAGCGCGGACTCAGGTTCAGTGGCGGTGACACCGTGAGCACGTGCGGGTTCGGGGCGCGGCGCAGGTGCGGCAGGCAGGCCCGGGTCAATAGGAAAGTGCCGCGAATATTGACCTCCTGCATGAGGTCGAACCGCTTAGCCGTCAACTCGGCGGTGGGGGCGGTGGTGATCGCGCTGGCGTTGTTGATGCAGAAGTCGACGCCACCGAAGCGGTCCACGCCGGTCTCTACCGCGCGTCGTACATCGTCTTCGTTGCGCACGTCCCCGACGACCGCGACCGCCTTGCCGCCGGCGGCCTCGAGCTCGGCCACCGCTGTGTGCACCGTGCCGGGCAGGCGCGGGTGGGGTTCGGCGGTCTTGGCCAGTACCACCACATTGGCCCCCTGGCGCGCCGCCGCCAGCGCGATGGCCAGTCCGATGCCCCGGCTGCCGCCGGATATGACCATGGTGCGGTCGGTGAAAAGTTGCTGCTTGCCGGTCATTATTCTCCTCGCGCCAGTCCGTTTGCGCTTGATGGTATTGGCATTCTCCATTTCTGCAAGTACGGTATTCAACAATGAACGACCATGTCACCACCGCATCCGGCATCCCGCTGCGGCCGGTCTACGGACCGGACGACCGGCGTGCCGACCCGCCCGCACCGGGCGAGTTTCCCTACACACGCGGCAACTTCGCCTCCGGCTACCGGGGGCGGCTCTGGACGTTCCGCCAGTACTCCGGCTTCGGGACCGCTGAAGAGTCCAATCGCCGCTACCGGTATCTGCTCGAACAGGGCGGCACCGGACTGTCGGTGGCACTGGACCTGCCGACCCAATGTGGTTACGACTCCGACGATCCGGAAGTGGGGGAGGAAGTGGGCCGGGTCGGTGTCGCCGTCGACACCCTCGCCGACGCCGAGGTGCTCTTCGCCGGTATTCCGCTGGAGAAGATCAGCACCAGTTTCACCATCAATGGCACCGCCGCGATCCTGCTGGCCATGTACGTCGCCGCGGCGGAGAAGAAGGGCGTGCCACGGGAAAAGCTCACCGGCACGATCCAGAACGACATTCTCAAGGAGTACGCCTCACGCGGCACCTGGATCTGGCCTCCGGAGCCGTCGCTGCGCCTGATCGCCGACACCATCGAGTTCTGTGCCGCGGAGGTGCCGCGCTTCAACGCGATCTCGGTGGCGGGCGCGCACTTTCGCGATGCGGGCGCGAACGCGGTGCAGGAGATGGCCTTCACCCTCGCGGACGGCGTGACCTACTGCGATACCGTGGTCGAACGCGGGCGCATGACCATCGACCAGTTCGCGCCGCAGATATCGTTCTTCTTCTACACCCACGGCGACTTCTTCGAAGAGATCGCCAAATACCGTGCGGGACGCCGCCGTTGGGCCACCATCGTGCGCGAACGGTACGGCGCGCAAGCGGACAAGGCTTCGATGTTTCGCTTCGGCTGTGTGGCCGGCGGAGCGTCACTGTATGCCCCTCAGGCCCAGAACAATCAGGTCCGGGTGGCCTACGAGGCCATGGCCGCGGTACTGGGCGGGGTGCAATCGATGTTCACCGCCGCTTGGGACGAGCCGTTCGCGCTCCCCAGTGAAGAGTCGGCGACCATGGCGCTGCGCACCCAGCAGATCCTCGCCTACGAAACCGGGGTCACCCGCGTCGCGGACCCGCTGGGCGGCTCCTACTTCATCGAGGCCCTCACCGACGCGACCGAGGAACGCATCATCGAGATCATGACCGACCTGGAAAACCATGGCGGCATGGTGCGTTCGATCGAGGACGGCTACCTGCAGGGCATGATCGCCGACGAGGCGTATCAGCTGCACCGGGAGGTCGAAGGTGGGGAGCGCCCCGTCGTCGGGGTGAACCGCTTCGTCTCCGAGGAACCCGCACCCGAGATTTCCACCTATGAACTGGACGCGGAAGGGCGGGATCTGCAACTGAAGCGGCTCGCCCGGGTGAAGGCCGAACGCGATCCCGCGGCCGTTCGCACCACCCTGGCCACGCTGGCGCGCGCCGCGGAAGGAACAGAGAACCTCATGCATCCGCTCATCGAATGCGTCAACGCCTACTGCACGGTCGGGGAAATGACCGCTGCGCTCAAACACGTCTGGGGCGAATTCCAGCAGCCGGTGGTGTTCTGATGGCCGCGCGCGTACTGGTCGCCAAGCCCGGTCTGGACGGGCACGATCGCGGCGCCAAGATCGTCGCCCGCACCCTGCGCGATGCCGGATTCGAGGTGATCTATACCGGGATCCGCCAGCGGATCGAGGACATCGTGTCGATCGCGATGCAGGAGGACGTCGCGGTGGTGGGCCTCAGCATTCTGTCCGGCGCGCACGTGGCGCTGACCACCCGGGTGGTGGACGCGCTGCGCGCCGCCGGCGCCGGCGATATCGCGGTGGTCGTGGGCGGCACCATCCCGGGTAGCGACGTATCCAAACTGCTGGAAGCCGGTGCGGCAGCGGTATTTCCGACCGGAACCGCGCTGGAGGTCCTCGTCACCGAGATGCGAGTACTGACCGGGAGCACCGACCCCGAACACGGACAGGCAGTGGAGGAATCGTGCGTATCGGAGTAATGATCGGTCCGGAGAAGGGCGACTCCGCGCGCAAGCTCTCCCGCATGCTGGCCGATATCGAATGGGCCGAATCGGCGGGCCTGGACACCGCCTGGATCCCGCAGCTCCCGACCGACTTCGATGCCCTGATCACCGTGGCTCTCATGGGAATGCGGACCAGCCGCATCGAATTGGGCACGGCCGTGGTGCCGTTGCAGGCGCAGCACCCGATAGCGCTCGCGCGGCAGGCGCTTTCCGCGCACGCCGCGGCCGGTGGCCGGCTCGCGCTCGGGGTCGGGCCGTCGCACCACTGGATCGTGCGGGACATGCTCGGGTTGCCGTACGACAGGCCCGCGGCCTACACCCGCGATTATCTCGAGGTGCTGAGGGCGGGCCTGAGCGGTCCGGGCCAGGTCGAGGTGGAGAACGAATCGTTCACGGTCCACAATCCGCTCGATCTCGGACCGGTCGCACCGCTGCCGGTGCTGATCGCCGCGCTCGGTCCGGTCATGCTGCGCATCGCGGGCGAACAGGCCGACGGCACCATTCTGTGGATGGCGGACGAACGCGCGATCGCCGACCATGTGGTCCCCAAGATCACCAAGGCGGCCGCCGACGCGGGACGCCCCGCGCCGCGCATCGTCGCCGGTCTTCCCGTATGCCTCTGCCGCCCAAGTGAAGTCGACGAAGCTCGCGCTCGCGCCAACCGCATCCTGGGCGAGGCAGAGGTGTCGCCGAACTATCAGCGGCTGCTCGAGCAGGGGGCCGCCGATGATATCGGTGACCTCTGCATCGCGGGCGACGAGGAGGCCATCGCGGCAGGACTGCGCCGCTACGCAGCGGCCGGCGCGACCGATCTTTCGGTGCGGCTGCTGCCCCTGGGGAACGATCGTGACGAACTGGTGGCCTCCAAGCGCCGCACCCGGGAGATGCTCGCGACCTTGGCAAAGGAATTGCGGTGACCGCACCCCTGGCCGGTATCCGGGTGCTCGAGGTCGGCACCATGCTGGCTGGGCCCTATGCCACCTTGATGCTGGCCGATCTCGGCGCGGAGGTCATCAAGATCGAACCGCCGGCGGGCGATATCTCCCGGCAGGTCGGCGACTCCTACTTCGCCAGCCTCAACCGAAGCAAACGCAGCGTCCGCTTGGATCTCAACGACCGGGCGGGGCAGGAGGCGCTGGGTGCGCTGGCAGCGGCATCCGATGCGCTGCTGGTGAATCTGAAGCCGTCGGCGATCCACCGGCTCGGGCTCACCTACGATGCGCTGCGGCGGTGGAACGAACGCCTCGTCTGCGTCGCCATCACTGGCTTCGGCCTCGACGCGGGCGATCATCCGGCATTCGACTACGTCATCCAGGCGGCAACCGGCGTCGCGGCATTGACCGGCGATCCGGCCGGGCCGCCCACGCTGCCGGGGTATTCGGCGGCCGACAATTCCACTGGACTGACTGCGGCGCTCGGCCTGCTTGCCCAGATTGTGTCCGGCCGGGGTGGACAGGTGGAGGTGTCACTGCGCGATGTCATGCTCTCGCAGCTGAACTATCACGCCTCCGCCTATCTGAACGCCGGTGCCGAACCGCAGCGCAGGCCGTTCGGCGCGCATTCGTATTACGTTCCGGCGCAACTGTTCCCGACTGCGGACGGTTACCTTGCGCTGTTCATCACGCACGACGGGTTCTGGAAATCCTTCGCCGGTGAGACCGGAATCGAGGGCTTCACGACGATGACCGAGCGCTCCGCCCGCCGCGCGGACGTCCTCGACGTCGTTACCACGGCATTGGCCGGCGATACCGCCCATAGCTGGGAGAAAAGACTACGGCCGCTGGGTGTCCCGGCCGCGGCGGTGCGCACGCTTCCCGACGCGCTGAAGCTCGCCCCCGACGCTGTCGTGACAGCGGGCGATTACCGGTTGATCGGCAGTCCCATCCGGATCGGCGGCTATCGCCCCGGGTACGGACCACCGCCACGCCTGGGCGAGTACAGCGATTCGCCGGCGGAGTAGGTCCGGAACATGAAGGATTCGGTGGCGCTCGTCTACGAGGAGCGCGAGTACACCCTGCCGGAACTCGAGGCACTGGCCGGTGGGCTCGCCGCGACCCTGCGGGCCCGCGGTGTCCGACGCGGGCACCGCGTCGCGCTGATGTCCTCGAACCGGCCGGAATTCGTGATCGCCGTGTACGCGGTCTGGCGGATCGGAGCGGCGGTCGTCCTGCTCAGTCCGGCGTGGAAGCGGGCCGAGGTGGAACACGCGCTGGCGATCGCGCAGCCCGCGCACGCTCTGGGCGATCACCCGGTACTGGCCGGACTGATGCCGATGCTGTCGTTGGACGATTCGATATATCCCGCTCACGCGATCTATCGCGCGCCCGATCCCGGCACTGACGCGGTTCTGGTGTTCAGTTCCGGCACAACAGGTTTACCGAAAGCGGTGCGCCATACGCATGCTTCGCTGAGCGCGGCCGTCGAGCACTGGCGCGACGCATTGCGATTCACCGCGCAGGACCGCATTCAAGTGCTCACCCCACCGTCCCACATTCTGGGTTTGCTCAATATTCTGCTGGCGCTGCGGACCGGAGCCCGGGTGCGCCTGCATCGGCGATTCGATGTGGATCTGATGCTCAGGCACATCGAAAAAGACCGCATCACAGTGGAAATGGCCGTTGCGCCGATCGCTTTGGCACTGGCCGCTCACCCTGATCTGGAGTCCTACGATCTGTCCTCGCTGCGCTACATCATGTGGGGTGCGACTCCGGTCTCGGCGAGCATCGCCGAGATTGTCACACTCCGCACCGGAGTCGGATGGGTACCTGCCTACGGGACCAGCGAGCTTCCCGTGATCGCGTGCAATCCGATCGAGCGACCGCGCCTGGACAGTGTCGGCCGGCCGGTACCCGGAGTACGGGTGCGGGTGGTGTCGCCGGAAACCGGAAAAGTGCTGGGGCCGGACGAGATCGGGGAGATTCACGCGCGATCGGCGGCGCTGATGGCCGGATATCTGCCCGACTCCGCGACCGACTCGGTCATGAGGGACGGCTGGTACCGCACCGGTGATATCGGGTCCCTCGATACCCGTGGCTGGTTGCGACTCACCGATCGGCTCAAGGAAATGATCAAGGTGCGCGGCTTCCAGGTCGCGCCCGCCGAAGTGGAAGCCGTGTTGCACACGCATCCCGCCGTGGTCGACTGCGCGGTGTTCGGGATACCCGATACCGCCGACGGTGAGGCGATCGTCGCCGTCGTCACGGCGTCGGGGGCGATCGGCTCCGACGAGCTCGTCGCCTTCATCGGCGCGCGGCTCGCTTCGTACAAACGGCCGCGCCGAGTGGTGTTCGCGCCGGAGATTCCCCGTCTTCCCTCCGGCAAGGTTCTGCGCCGGGTTCTGAAGGAGCGCTATGGATGTACGTCTGACGAGTGAGCAGCGACAGCTGCGCGATGCCGCCGCCAAACTCGCCGATGATCTCGGTCCCGGATCTGTCTCGGATCTCGAGGACCGGGCCCGGATCGCCCGACTGGAGAAGGCCCTCGATACGGCGGGGTGGCGAGCATTGCGCTCGGACGGCGCCTCCGGCATCGAAATCGCCCTCGTGGCAGAGGAATTCGGCCGGAGGCTGGTCGATGTGCCGTTCCTGGGCCCGGTCCTGGCCGATGATCTGCGCGGGCACGGGCTCGGCGATGATCGGCGCTGGACCATTTCGGTCGGCGACCGGGCCGTGGACGCTCGCGGCAGCCACAGCGTGCTGGTTCTCGACGAACGGAACCTGCTCGCGGGTGAGGTGGGCCCGCTCTACGCGGGGGCCGACCCGACTCGCACCGACGCCGAGATCCGCCGGCCGCTGCGCCCCATCGGTGAACTGTCCGAAGGGCAGGCCGGACAGTGGCACGCGCTGGCCCTGGTGGCCACCACCGCCGATCTGGTCGGCGTCGCCCGCGGTGCGCATGCGCTGGCCACCGAGTACGCGAAAGTCCGTGAGCAGTACGGCAAGACGATCGGCTCCTATCAGGCCGTCGCGCATCTGCTGGCAGAAGGGCTCGCGCTCATCGAGGGATCGATCAGTGTGCTGCGCCACGCCGCGTGGGCGGTGGACGCGCTTGCTCCGAACGAGGCGGTCCGTGCCGCGCGCATCGCCAAGGTGTACTGCGCCCGTGCCGCGCGCACAGTCTGCGAGACCTCGATCCAGGTGCACGGTGGCATCGGCAATACCTGGGAGTGTCTCGCACACCTCTATCTACGGCGTGCTCTGGTCTCGACCGAACTGTTCCCTGTCCGACTGGAGGAAATCGACTGTGGACTATCGTGATTCGCCGCAGGAGGCGGCATTCCGGTCCCGGCTGCGGGACTGGCTCGGCGAGGTTGCGGGACGGTTCCCCACCTCCGGTGACGAATACTGGGCGAAACAGGGGGAGTGGCATCGTGCCCTGTACGAGGCAGGCTTCTTCGGGCTGTCCTGGCCGAAAGAGGCTGGCGGGCAGGAGTTGCCGCCGGTGTACGACGTCATCCTCGACGAGGAGCTGACCGCCGCGGGCGCGCCACCGCGTCCCAGCCTCGGTTACCTGGTCAGCGGTTTGGGGCGGCACGGCAGCATCGAGACCCAGCGGCGCTTCCTGCCGGGCATGATCAATGGCACCGAACGCTGGTGTCAGGGCTTCAGCGAGCCCGGTGCGGGCTCGGATCTGGCTTCCCTGCGCACCACCGCGACCCGCGCGGGTGACCACTACGTCATCCACGGTCACAAGATCTGGACCAGCTACTCCGATGTCGCGGACTGGTGCTTGCTGCTGGCCCGTACCGACGCGCAAGCGCCACGGCACAGGGGCATTTCGGCGTTCGTCATCTCCATGAAGCAGGCGGGTGTGCGGCAGCGGCCGCTGCGCATGATCAGCGGTATCACCACGGAGTTCGGCCAGGTCGAGTTCGACGGTGCGATCGTTCCGGCCGACCAGATGGTCGGCGCGCCCGGCGAAGGCTGGAAACTGGCCATGACCGTGGTGGGCCACGAACGCGAGCCCGCCACCCTGGGCTATGCGGCGCGATACGGAAAACTGGTGCGCCAGCTGGCTTCCCGCGTCGAGGGCGCGCCGCCTGCCGAACTCGCCTGGGCGACAGTCGAAACCGAGATGCTGCGCCTGCACGTGCGGCGGCGCCTGTCCGAACAGCTGGACGGCATCTCGCACGGCCCCGAAGGATCGTTGGACAAGCTGCTCATGACCTGGGTCGAGCAATCGGTCGGACACGCCGCGCTCGCCGTCACCGGAACCGGCGACCCCGAACTGTTCGGGGCCTACCTGTACAGCCGTGCGCAGTCCGTCATGGGCGGTACCTCGCAGATTCAGAAGAACATCATCGCCTCGCGCATTCTCGGATTGGAAGTCTGACCGTGTACGACATGCCTGAAGAAATCACCGTCACCGCGGACGGCCCGCTCCGCGTCATCACCCTCAACCGGCCGGACGCGCTCAATGCCGTCAACGACGCCCTGCACACCGGGCTGGCCAAACTCTGGCCGCAACTGTCCGACGACCGCGACGCGCGCGCGGCCGTGCTCACCGGCAGCGGTACCGCCTTCTCGGCCGGCGGTGACTTCAACTATCTCGCCGAGCTGGCCCATGATTCGCGATTGCGCTCCAAGACCATCGCGCACGGCCGGGACATCGTGCTCGGCATGGCACGCTGCCGGATGCCGATCGTCACGGCCGTCAACGGTCCGGCAGTCGGCCTGGGGTGCAGCCTGGTGGCACTCAGCGATGTCGTCTATATCGCCGAGACCGCCTATCTGAAGGACCCGCACGTGCAAGTCGGTCTGGTGGCGGCCGACGGCGGTCCGCTGACCTGGCCGCTGCACACCAGCCTGCTGCTGGCCAAGGAGTACGCGCTCACCGGTGCGCGCATCCCCGCCGAGCGGGCCCGCGAGATGGGTCTGGTCAATCATGTGGTGGCGGACCCGTTGTCGGAGGCACTCGCCTGCGCCAAACGCATTCTGGGACTGCCGCAGCAGGCGGTCGAGAGCACCAAGCGGCTGTTGAACCTGCATCTGGAACGTGCGGTGCTGGCAGCCCTCGACTACGCGACCACCGCCGAGGAGATCTCGTTCCAGCACCCGGATTTCCACGCCATCATCGAGCAGCTCGCCGCCGAGAAGGGCTGACGCGACGCCGGACAGATACCTGTGGCCCAGGGATGGATTCCCGGGGCCACAGGCCGTGGTGATGCACGCCCGCCAGGAGAGGGTGCGACGCGCATCACGTTCTTTCGGCGCCTACTTCGGCGGGAATCGCAGCGCACCGTCGAGGCGGATGACCTCGCCGTTGAGGTAGTCGTTTTCGACGATCGACTGCACCAGCAGTGCGTACTCGGGCGAGCGGCCCATCCGCTGCGGATGCGGAACCAGTTTGCTCCAATAGGCTTCCAACTGCTCGGCAGCCTTGCCGTAGGCCGGGGTGTTGAAGGTGCCCGGTGCGATGGTGACCACACGAATACCGAGCGGGGACAGATCACGAGCTGCCACCAGTGTCATGCCGACCACACCACCCTTGGCGGCGGCGTAGGGCAGCTGCCCGATCTGGCCCTCATAGGCGGCGATGGAGGCGGTGTTGACGATGACACCTCTCGAACCCTCCTCCAGCGCTTCGGTTCTGGCGATGGCTGCCGCGGAGAGCCGCAGGACGTTGAAGACCGCGGTCAGGTAGTACTCGACGGTCGTGCGAAAGCCGTCGAGCGGCAGCGGTGAGCCGTCCCTGCCGACCAGGCGGCCGCCGGTGGCGGGGCCGCCGTGGGTGTCGATCGAAATACGCAGCGGCGCCAAGGATTCCGCGAGCGCGATAGCTGCGAGTACCGATTCCTCGCTGGTGGCGTCGGTATGGATGAAGTGAATGCCGAGCTCCGCCTCGAGCTCCTTGCCCTTGTCGTCGGCGACGTCGGCCACGACTACCTCGGCCCCGGCCGCATGCAGCCGCCGCACGGTGGCCTCACCCAAACCGCCGGTACCACCGACCACCAGCGCCGAGTTTCCCTTGATCTGCATCCCACATCCTCCTTGCAATTACTGCTCTCTCTCGGAGAGAATAGCATTCTCATGAACATCAACATGATTCTCGACATGGCGTCCGCGGCCGATGATCGCGCGGTAGTGACGGCCGCGGGCCGGTCCCTCACCGCCTCCGAGCTATCCGCGCTGGCCCGGCGTGCGGCGGGGCGATTCCGGGGCTGTTCGGCGGTGCTCTACCTGGGCGTGAACCATCTCGCCTACCCGGTCGCACTGTTCGGATCGGTGTTGGCCGGCGTGCCGTTCGTGCCGCTCAATTACCGGCTCGGCGCGGACCAGCTGGGAGCGCTCGTGGACCGGCATCCCGGTGCCCTGGTGCTGCGGCCCGAAGACCTGGACGGTCTGGTGGAAGCTACTGGGGGACAGGATGATACGCAGGCCGCCGACCTCGATTGGGACGGCGAGAGCGTGGCGGTGATCATCTACACCAGCGGCACCACCTCCGCGCCCAAGGCGGCTCTGCTACGTCACCGTCACCTGATGGCCTATGTGCTCAATACCCTCGAATTCGGTTCCGCCGCCGAGTCCGATGCGACGCTGGTGTCGGTGCCGCCCTACCACATCGCGGGCTTGACGAACCTGCTGTCGAACCTCTACACCGGCCGGCGCATCGTGTATCTCACGGCGTTCGACGCACAGGAGTGGCTCGAAACCGTTCGGGCCGAAAGCGTTACGCACGCCATGCTGGTCCCGACCATGCTCGCGCGGATCGTTGATGCCGTCGACGGCGCCGATGCGCGGACCCCGAGTCTGCGGAGCCTGGCGTACGGCGGATCACGCACTCCCCGTCCTGTTCTGGAGCGGGCGCTGCGTGCCTTCCCGGACACCGGTTTCGTCAATGCCTACGGGCTCACCGAAACCGCTTCGTCCATTGCGGTTCTCGGTCCCGACGACCACCGCACGGCCTTCGAGTCCGATGATCCGGCCGTACGTGATCGGCTCGGGTCGGTGGGTCACGCACTGCCCGGTATCGAGGTCCAGATTCGCACGGAAGCGGGGGAACTCGTCGCACCGGGTGAGACCGGCCTGGTGTTCGCGCGCGGTACCCAGATCTCCGGAGAATACGGCGGTCGCAGTGTCCTCGATGCCGAAGGCTGGTTCCCCACCAGGGATCTGGGCCGCTTCGACGCCGGCGAGTACCTGTTCATCGAGGGTCGCGCCGACGACACCATCATCCGTGGCGGCGAGAACATCGCGCCGGCCGAGATCGAGGACGTGCTGCTCGAGCATCCGGGTATCACCGAGGCCGCCGTCATCGGGGTGCCGGATCCGGAATGGGGGCAGCGATTGGTCGCGGTCGTGGTCGGTGCCGGTGACCCGGAGGAGATCAAACGCTGGGTGAAGGCGCGGCTGCGCTCGTCCAAGACGCCCGACGCCATTGTGTTCCGTCCCGACCTGCCCAAGACCGAAACCGGAAAGCTGTTGCGCCGCAACCTGGTCACAGAAGTGGAGAGCTCCAATGCCTGAAGCCGTCATCGTATCCGCGCTGCGCACCCCCATCGGCACCGCCCGCCGGGGGACACTGCGCGATACCAATGCCTTCGACTTAGCCCACCACGTGGTGGCGGCTGCCGCCGCCACGGTGGGGGGCCGCCCGATCGACGACGTGATCCTCGGCGAGGGCCGCTACGGCGGCGGCGTTCTGGCGCGGCACGCGGCCCTCACCGCGGGTCTCGACGCTGTCCCGGGTCTGGCCCACAACCGGCACTGCGCCGCGGGGATGGCGGCGGTGCAGAGCGCGGCAGCCTCTATCCGCGCGGGCATGGACGAGGTGATCATCGCCGGTGGTGTGAACTCCGATTCCACCGCGCCGAAGGCACGATTCCAGATCGGACCGGACGAGTGGGCGGATCCGTGGGTCTCGCCCTCCCATCCCGATCGCCCCGACGCGCCGAACCTGGACATGTCGATTACGGTCGGCTGGAACACAGCGGTGAAATACGGTCTCACCCGAGAAGAGATGGACGCCTGGGCATTACGTTCGCACCGCAATGCGATCGCGGCCATCGACGAGGGGCGTTTCGACGCCGAGATCCTCCCCATCGACACACCACACGGGCGGTTTGCTGTGGACGAGCATCCGCGCCGCTCCACCACCGCCGAGAAGCTGTCCTCGCTCAAACCGTTACATCCGGAGATCGAGGGCTTCAGTATCACGGCGGGCAATGCCTCCGGGGCCAACGACGGGGCGGCCGCACTGGTGATCGCCAGCGATACGGCCGGCCTTCCGGCGCTGGGCACCATTCGGTCATGGGCCTCGGCCGGTATCGATCCGGCACTCACCGGCCTGGCCCCGATCGCCGCCATCCGCAAAGCCCTTGCGCGCGCGGGAGTCTCGATCGGCGATATCGACCTGTTCGAGATCAACGAGGCGTTCACCTCGGTGCCCGTCGCGATGATCAAGGAGTTCGACCTCGATCCCGATCGGGTGAACGTGAACGGCAGCGGCTGCTCGCTGGGGCATCCGGTAGCGGCTACCGGCGCACGCATGATCGTCACCATGGTGCACGAATTGCGCCGTCGCGGTGGCGGACTGGGCATCACGGCGCTGTGCGCGGGTGGCGGAATGGGTTCCGCGACTCTGATCGAGGTGCCCACCCGGTGACAGACAAGAACCGATGAACGTCATCGAACTGGTGGCCGCCGCGCGCGACGGATCGGTCCGCGCGGCGGGGCGCCTGCTGAGTCTGGTCGAAAGCCCCCGCCGCGCAGAGGTATTGGCGGTGCTCGAGCACGCCCCCGTGCGTGTCATCGGTATCACCGGTCCGCCCGGCGCGGGCAAATCGACCACCATCGCCGCCCTGGTCGGGGTCTATCGGGAGCAGGGGTTGCGGGTGGCCGTGCTCGCGGTGGACCCGTCCTCGCCCTACAGCGGCGGCGCGTTGCTCGGCGACCGTATCCGGATGGCCGCGCACATCAACGACCCCGATGTCCTGATCCGCTCTGTGGCCACGCGCGGCCACCTGGGTGGCCTCGCCGAGGCGGTTCCCGCCGCCATCCGGCTGCTGGCGGCGCTGTCCTACGATCTGGTGCTGGTGGAAACGGTCGGCGTCGGTCAATCGGAGATCGAGATCGCCGCACTCGCGGACCCCACCCTTGTCATTCTGAATCCCGGTGCGGGCGACGCCATTCAGGCAGCCAAGGCGGGCCTGCTCGAGGTCGCGGACCTGATCGTGGTGAACAAGGCCGACCGTGCGGGCGCCGAGCAGACCGTCCGAGACCTGCACGCCGAGACCGACGTCCCCATCTTCACCCTGAGTGCCGTGCGTGGTGTCGGGCTGCCGGCGCTCGTGCAAGCCATCGAGGCGCACCACCGCACCGACACCCGCGCGCGGCGGACCGCACGCGCACGAGCGCAGATCCTGTCACTGGCCCAGACTCGCTTGCGCGTGCACCCGGACCTGGACCGGCTGGCCGCGGCCGTCGCCGCCGGTCGCAGCGATCCGTACACCGCCGCGGAGCTGCTGCTGCCGGCCTCCAACGAGATCGAAGCGCTGCACCTGTAGCGCGCGTCGGCCCGGCGCAGTGCTGGGCCGACGCAGTGTTGTCGCGCTGAGCGTTACTCGGAATGGTTCCGCAGCAAGGGGTTTCAGCGGGGAAGGTGTCCCGGCATTACGGCCGGAAGCGGAGCAGGGCTTCCTGCGCGAAAGAGGCCACTAGTGTTCCGTCGGCGGTGAGGACGTCACCGCGGCCGAAGCAGCGGCCGTGGGCGAGCACCGGACTGTGGTGGCGCATGAGCAGCCAGTCGTCTGCCCGGAAGGGGCGATGAAACCAGACGGTGTGTGAGGTTGTGGCGGAGGTGAAGGCGGTGCCGTTGCCACGCTGGCCGAAGCCTTCAATCGGCCGCAGTGCCGTGCCGATGAGATTGAGATCGGTGGCGTACGCGATCAGGGCCTGAGCGAGCTCCGGGCCGACCTCGGGGGTGCGCATCCACAGGTCGTAATCGGGGGCGTGCGCGGCGGCGGCATCGAGATCGCCGATCGCGCGGGTCTCCCATGGGATGAGGTCGAGGCGCACCCGATGTTCGGCGTCGAGCACCGGCGGCACCTCGCCGACGGTTTGGTGTTCGGGTCCGTTCTCGGTGGCATGCATGGACGCCGCAGCGGTGGCGATCACGTCGCCATTCTGCCGGGCAGTGATCGCCAGGGTCGCGAAAGAGCGTCCCTGGTGCTGGATCTGGACGATATACCGCACCGGCGCATCGCTTTTGCCCTCGCGCGCGAAGAGCACATGCATGGACTTGACCGCCTTGTCAGGACAGGCGATGTCCGCTGCGCGGAGGAACTGGGCCAGCAACTGTCCGCCGAACAGGCGGTGATATTCCAGCTGCTGGTTGGGACCTTCGAAAGTAGAGAGGGTGCTCGGGCGCGTCGTGGCGGCACTCGGGCGCAATTCGAGGCAGGCGAGCAGATCGGTCCACAGATCGGGCATAGACCGATGTAATCATAATTGTCACAAAATGAGAATATGGTTCTCGCTACTTGCCGCCCGCGAACCCGGTCGAGCAGAATTCCCAGACCTCACTGGCGGTGATGGGGTGGATGGTCTCCTCGTCGGTGCTGCCGCTGGATTGCGCGGTGAACATGACGGTCTGCATGACGATCGCCGCCATCCGCCGCGGGTCGATGCTCTCGCGTAACTCGCCTGCCGTCTCTGCTTCGGTCATCAGTTCGGTCAACAACTCGAGCAGTGGTGCGTGTGCGACCTTGACCTGTGCCGGATGCGAAACCAGTAGGCGCGGTGCGAAATCGGTGAACAGCGGGCGCTGTGCGATCGGGTCCGGGCGGCACAACTCGAACAGCAGCTCGACGGCTATCTGGAGCCGGTCCAGCGGATCCTTCTTGGCTGCCGCGGCGGCGCGGATCTGCTCGGAGGTGCGGGCCAGGGCGTCCTCGAACAGGGCCAGGAGCAATTCGTGCTTGCCGTCGAACTGCAGATAAAAGCTGCGCAGTGACTGGCGGGAGCGCTCGACGATCTCCTGGACGGTGAAGTCGGTGGTGCCCTTCTCGGTGATGATCGCCTGCGCGGCATCGAGAAAGCGTTGAACCCGCTCTTCGGCGCGCAGCTTCGCGCTGCGCAGCGAGCGCTCCACGGCGCGCTGCTTCCAGGCCGGCTCGTCATTGGGAAGGGTCACGGCGCGACCGGTCCGCTGTCATGTGTGGAGAACATGATTGCACCTTACCGGAAATACCACATTTCCTGACCCGCGGGGTGCGTGTCGGCTACCGCTATCGAGACTCTTACTTTCCGCAAATGAGAATGCTATTCTCATCGAAAGTGTGCACCGAGGCATAGCGAGGGAGGCCGGGATGATCTTCGAGTTCGACTCGGATCAGCGACTGTGGCAGGAGACGGTTCGCGGCATTGTCGCGAAGCGGTGCCCGCCGACGGTGATCCGCGAGATTGTCGACAAAGGCACGGACTCGGCCCCGGTGTGGCAGGCGTATATCGAGCACGGGTGGACCGCACTGACGGATCCGGAGAACGCTGTCGAGCTGGCAATCGTGCTCGAAGAACTGGGGCGGGCCACCGATCCCACCCCCTATCTCGCGACCATGACGCAATTCGCCCCGCTGGCACCGGATTTCGTGCACGCGGGCGAAACCGGGGCGACCGTCTACGACGGCGTTCTCGCCCGCAGGGAGGGCACCCGGTGGCGATTGAACGGGACCGCCCGGCAGGTACTGGATGGTGACCGCGCCGACCGTCTGGCCGTGGTCACGGCGGCCGGGGTCTTCGTGGTCCCCTCGACGGCTGTCACGGCCGCCCGCACCGAGACCTTCGACCCCGTCTCGCACCTGGCCGAAGTGTCCTTCGAGAACGTGTGGGTCGGCGACGCCGACCGCAGCCCGGTGCAGGTGCGCGATGCGCGCCGATTGGCACTGACCGGACTGGCTCTGACCATGGTGGGGGCCTGTCAGCGCATTCTCGACCTGGTGCTCGAGCAGGTGCGTACCCGGCAGCAGTTCGGTGTGCCCATCGGCTCGTTCCAGGCGGTGAAGCACAAGGCCGCCGATATGCATGTGGCCGTCGAAAGAGCCCGTGCGCTGGCCTATTACGCGGCGCTGACGATTGCCGAGCAGGATCCCGGGCGTGAGCTCGCCGCATCCATGGCCAAGGCGGCAGCCGGTGAATGCCAGTCGCTGGTGTTCCGCCACGGGGTGCAGTTGTTCGGCGCCATGGGTTTCACCTGGGAAAACGATTTGCAATTCGCGCTCAAGCGGGCCAAGTTCGGCGAGCTGCTGCTCGGCGGCGCGGCCGTGCACCGGGCGCTGATCGCCGAGGAGTACCGTGCAACTCACCTTTGACGCCGACATCGAGGCCTTTCGCGGCGACTTCGTCGCCTTCCTGACCGAGCACCTGCCCGGCGCGGCCGACGTCGCACAGCGATCCCGTTCCAGCGCGGATGTTCCGGAGTGGGCCCGGAGCTGGCAGCGGGTGTTGTTCGACAACGGCTGGCTGCTACCGGCCAATCCGCCCGAATTCGGCGGGCGCAACGCGACTCTGCTGCAGCAGTACGTCCACCTTCAGGAACTGTCGAAGCGGCGCATCTATCACAGTTTCAATCCGCAGGGCCTCGGCATCATCGCGGCCTCGCTGCTGACGTTCGGCACACCGGAGCAGAAGAAGCGCTGGGCCGCACCGATATTGCGTGCCGAGATCACCGCGGCGCTCGGTATGAGCGAACCCGGGGCCGGATCGGATCTGGCATCGCTGCGCACCCGCGCGGTCCCCGACGGCGAGCATTTCGTGGTGAACGGGCAGAAGGTGTGGACCTCCGGCGCGCATAACGCGGATGTGCTGCTCACTTTCGTCCGCACCGATCCGGATGCGCCCAAGCACAAGGGCATCAGTGTGCTGCTCATCCCCACCGACACCCCGGGCGTGACCCGGCGGCCATTCGCCTCCGCCTGTGCCGCAGACGATCTCGACTTCAACGAGGTCTTCTTCGAGGACGTGCGGGTGCCCGCGGCGAATCTCGTCGGGGAGCTGCACGGCGGCTGGAAGGTGGCCAACGGCTCGCTCGGTCACGAGCGCACGCTCCTGTGGCTCAGTTTCGCCGACCGGCTCGAGGAACTGGCCGCCGACTCCCGGCCCCGCACCGAGCTGGACCGAGATCGCTACGCGACGCTCGTCATGGACCTGCAGGCGCTGCGGCTGCTCGGGTCGGCGGCCTTGGCCCGCGAAGCCCGCGGGCAGCAAAATGTTCCGGCACTGTCGGTCCTCAAACTCCTCGGGTCCGAGGCGGTGCAGTCCGCAGCGGAGGCAGCGCTGAACGCCGCCGGGCCCGAGGGTCTGCATCATCCAGCCATGACCGGGCCCTACACCCCGATGAGTCTGGAGCACTTCACGAGTAGCTGGTTCGAGCGCTATTTGCGCAGTTTCGCCGGAACGATCGCCGGCGGCACCTCCGAGATACAACGCAATATCATCGCCGAGCGCGTGCTCGGTCTTCCTCGAAGCTGAAAAGGGTTCCACCATGCGCCTCACATCCCTCCGGCAGACCGTCGTCGCATGCTGTCTCGTCGCACTCACCGGTACGTCGATCGTGGGCTGCAGCAGCTCCGGCGATTCGGCCTCGCCGACCACTTCCGCGGCGGCATCCGCCGCGACTTCCGCTGCGGCGAAGAGTGATTCGACGAGCTCGGCCGCAGACACCAAGGCCGTCACCGACACCTATGTCACGTTCTTCGACGGGAAGACACCCGCGGCCACCCGCGCCGGACTGGTCGAGAAGGGCGCCGCCTTCCAGCAGGCCCTCGACGGTATGGCCGTCAACCCGCAGGCCACCGGCACCAGCGTCACGGTCGCCGAGGTGAAACTCAGCGACACCAGTCACGCCGACGTCAAATACACCCTGCTGCTCAACGGCACTCCGGTGCTGCCCGATCAGTCCGGTCAGGCGGTGAAGGACGCCGGTCAGTGGAAGGTCGCGGCCGCCACCTTCTGTGCCCTGCTGGCCATTCAGAGTGGCGGCCAGACCACAGCCTGCTGAGCTGGGCGGCCCGGCGCATCCGCTGAACCAGGAAATCGATTGTGAGAGTGAAGGAACCAGCGTGAAGACGCAGCGAATACTGGTCGGACTGGTGGCGGTGCTGCTGCTGGTCACCGGATGTGGCGGCCGCAGCGGGCCCGGCGCCGAGGAAACGACGGTGGCACAGGGTGTGACCTCGGGCGACTTCGGCGATCTGAAAGGCGTGTGCGGACCGGGCGCGCCGAGCGGTACTCCCGCGCAGGGCGTCACCGCTTCGGAGATCAAGGTCGGTGTGTTCACCGATATGGGATTTACCAAGAACTCCGAATTCGTCGACGCGGCAAAGGTGTTCGCCTCCTGGTGCAATGCGGCGGGCGGCATCGGCGGCCGCAAGATCAGCACCACGACCCGTGATACCAAGCTGATGGAAGTTCGCCAGCGCATGCTCGACGCGTGCCGCGAGGATTTCGCGCTCGTGGGTGGCGGCGCCGCGCTCGACGCCCTGGGCGCCAAGGAACGGCTCTCCTGCCTGCTGCCCGATTTCCCGGGCCAGATCTCCCAGCAGCAGAACGTGCAATCGGATCTGCAGTACAACGCCTCGGCCAGCGCCTACGTCAACTACTTCCAGTACACCGGGTACTACCAGTGGCTGCTGAAAGAGGCGTATCCGGCATCGGCGGGCGCGGTCGGCATGATCAACGGCGATTCACCCGTCACCAAGGTGATGGGTGACAAGTTCGCGGAGGCGATGACCGCCGGCGGTGCGACCTTCATCTACAACGATCTGTATCCGGCCAGCGGTGTCGCGGACTGGACGCCGTACGCACAGTCCATCAAGAGCAAGGGCGTCAAAGGGCTGATGTTCCTGGGTGATTGGCGGCAGCTGGCCAAGCTGGAGGACGTCCTCACCGGTATGGACTACAAGCTGGACTGGATCGACGCGAACAACAGCGCGTACAACAAATCCTTCCTGGAGACCGCGAGCAAATCGATCGGCTTCCAGAACAACTACGCCGACCTCGGCGGTACCGTTCCGGTCGAGAGCCCGGGCCCGGCCACGCAACAGTTGCTCGATCTGTACAAGAAGTACGCCCCGCAGGCAGACATCACGATGGCGGCGCTCCGGGCGTTCTCAGCTTGGCTGCTGTTCGCCAAGTCGGCGGCGAGCTGCGGTGATCAGCTCACCCGTGCCTGCCTCATCGCGGCGGCGACAAAGGAGACCGCGTGGACCGGCGGCGGGTTGAACGCACCCAATGTCGTCGCGGGCCGGGACGCGCCGCCCAAGTGCTTCAACGTGGTTCAGGCCTCCGCGCAGGGCTGGAAGGCCGCCGATTTCAAGCCGGATCAGGGGCAGTTCCGCTGCAATATCACCGCCTACCGCTACACCGGTAGCTACGACCGCCCCTTCACCCTCGCCGATGTCGGCAAGAGCCTGAGCGACGTCAAGTAATGGAACAGTTCATCACCTTCGGGCTCGTAGGCTTGAGCACCGCGGCCATCTATGCCGTGATCGGCAGTGGGCTGGTGCTCACCTACACCACGACCGGCGTCTTCAATTTCGCGCACGGCGCGGCGGGGATGATGGCGGCCTTCACCTACTGGCAGCTGACCATCGGCTGGAATGTTCCGGTCGCGGTGGCGCTGCCACTCGTATTGCTGGTGCTCGCACCGCTTTCCGGGCTGGCGGTGGAGCGCGCGATGCGCTCGGTGCAGCGACTCGGTGAAGCCGAGCGACTGGTGATGACCGTGGCGCTGCTGAGCGGTCTGATCGCCGCGGCGCGGTGGATCTGGGATCCGAACAAGGCGCGCACCCTGCCGGCCTTCTTCGCCGGCGTGAAACCCGTGCACCTGGGTTCGGCCACCATTACCTGGCACCAGGGGCTCACCATGGCGGTCGCCGTCGCGGTCGCGATCGGCCTGCGGCTGTTGCTGTTTCGCACCCGCACGGGTGCGGAGATGCGCGCCGGGGTGGACGATCGGGCACTGGTCGGACTGACCGGCGCCGATCCGGTGCGGGCCAATCGAGTCGCCTGGATCCTGGGCATCGAACTGGCGGCGGTGGGCGGAATTCTCATCGCGCCGATGGTGAACCTGGACGCGGCACAGCTGTCGCTGCTCATCGTAAGTGCTTATACCGCAGCAGTGTTCGGTCGGCTGCGGAGTCTGCCGATGACCTTCCTCGGTGCGGTGGTGGTCGGTTGCCTGGAGAGCTACCTCGCCGGATACCTGCCACAGAACGCCTATCTGCCCGGACTGCGGCTGGCCGCCCCCGCCCTGCTGCTGTTCCTCGCCCTGCTGGTGTTTCCGCACGGGCGGTTGCGCGGGCGGGACCGTCAGTTGAGCCAGGTGCCCACTCCGACACTGCGCGGCACATTGTTGTTCGGTGCGGTGGTGGTGTTGGTCGGCCTCGTACTGGCCACTGTCCTCGGAGAATCCGACCTGATCAGCTACGGGCGCATCTTCGCCTTCGGCGTGATCGCGCTGTCGTTCGTGCCCCTGGCCGGATACGCCGGTCAGCTGTCGCTGTGTCAGCTGAGCATGGCGGGTATCGGTGCGATCGCCTACGCACATCTCGGGTCGCACGGGCAAGCCTGGGCGCTGCCGGCCGCGGTGCTCATCGCGGCGGCGGCAGGGGCGGTGATCGCCCTGCCCGCACTCCGTCTTTCGGGTGTCTACCTGGCCCTGGGCACTGCGGCCTTCGCGGTGGTGCTGGACCGCTGGATCTTCACATTGCCGTCGTTCGAGCTACTGGGCGTCCGGATCTCGTTGTTCGATCAGGGTTCGATCGAGCTGACCGGCCCGGGGATGTTCGGCGTGCACCTGGACACCGCCGCGGAGATCACCGTGTTCGCGGCGGTCTGCCTGGCCTTGGCCGGCCTCGGCGTCGCGCTGCTGCGGCGCGGCCGGTTCGGCCGCCGGCTCATCGCCCTGCGCGACAGCGAGGCCGCCTATGCCACGCTGGGCGGAAATCTGCTGCTGGCCAAGGTCTCGGTGTTCGCCCTGTCCGCGGGCATCGCCGGACTCGGCGGCGCGCTGTACGGCATGCAGTTGCAATCGGTCACCGCCGATCAGTTCGGTTTCGTTGCGGGCCTGCCGATCTTCCTGGTCGCGGTCTTCGCCGGACTGGGCGCGATCGGCACCGGATTGTTCGTCGGCGTGGCGCTGTTCGGCCCGCTCACCGCGGTCACGGTGCTGTGGTCCTCGACCCAGAACCTCGTCGAGGTGGTACCCGCGCTCGCCGGGATCGCGTTCGGCGGCGGTGTAGTTCGCGCCGGAGCGGTGGCACGCCTGCGTGCGGACTGGAATGCGGTACTGCGCGAACGGCTTTCGCTGGGACTGCTGCTCGGTGTGCCCGCACTGCTGTGGCTGCTGCGGCTCGCCGACGTCATCGACGGCTGGATGCTGTTCTTCGGCTCACTGATCGCCGTGCTGATGGTCCGGAGCTGGGCTCAGTCCCGGCAGCGCCCGATCGGGGAACCCGATGTGCCGGTGGAGTGGTGGGGTGTGCGCCGCCCGTGGCGGCCACAGGACCGGGAGGTGCTGGACCATGCCGTCACTACTGCAGGTTGAGGGGGTGCGCGTCACCTTCGGTGGCCGGCACGCCCTGGACGGCGCCGGGTTGACCGCCGAACGTGGCCGGATCACCGGCCTCATCGGTCCGAACGGCGCGGGCAAGAGCACGCTGTTCGACGTCGTCTGCGGGCTGCGCCGGCCGTCCGCGGGCACCGTCCGGCTCGACGGGCGCGATATCACCCGGATGGGCCCCACCCCGCGCGCCCGCCACGGGCTGGCTCGCACCTTCCAGCGCCTGGAACTGTTCGGCCGGCTGACGGTGCGCGACAATCTGCTCGTCGCAGCGGAATTGGGGCCGCGCCGCCGCCAGGCCGCGGCCACCGTTACCGGCATTATCGAGCGGCTCGGACTCGGCGCCGTCGCCGATACCTGCGCCGACGACCTGCCCACCGGTTCCGCCCGCCTGGTCGAGGTGGGTCGTGCCATGGCGACGCGGCCCAGCCTGCTGCTGCTCGATGAACCCGCCGCCGGGCAGGACAGCGCGGAGACCGAGCGTTTCGCGAACCTGTTGCGCGAGTTGGCTGCTGACGGCACCGCGGTCGTGCTCGTGGAGCACGACATGGGATTGGTCATGAACGTCTGTGACGAGGTGTTCGTGCTCGACCTCGGCAAGGTCATCTCCTCGGGCCCGCCCGAGGTGATCCGCCGCGACGACACCGTGCTGGCCGCCTATCTGGGGGACGTATGAGCGCACTGCTCGAATTGCGCGGTGTCCGTGCCGCTTACGACACCATTACGGTGCTGCACGGCGTCGACCTCGCGGTGTCGCCGGGGCAGGTGGTGGCGCTGCTCGGACCCAACGGCGCGGGCAAGACCACCGCGCTGCAGGTCGCCGCAGGCGTGCATCCGGTCGCCTCGGGGCAACTGCTGCTCGGCGGCCGCGACGTCACCGGGGCGAGCCTGCGCGATCTGGCGCGCGCCGGAGTCTGCCTGATACCCGAGGGGCGAGGCGTGTTCCCGAATCTGACGGTCCGGGACAACCTGCTGATGATGACCTTCACCGGTCGCCCGCTCGATCGGATCGAGGAGATCGCGTATACCCGATTCCCCATTCTCGCCCAGCGTGCGAGTCAGACCGCGGGCACCATGTCCGGCGGTGAACAGCAGATGCTCGCCCTGGCTCGCGGCCTGGCTACCGAACCCGCCGTGCTGCTGCTGGACGAATTGTCCATGGGCTTGGCCCCGCTGGTGGTCGGGCAGCTGTACGAACAGGTCGCCGAGATCGCGCGAACAGGCGTGGCCGTCCTGGTCGTCGAACAGTTCGCGGCCGCCGTTCTCAATATCGCCGACCATGCCGCCGTACTGGTGCGCGGGCAGATCGAATACCAGGGCAGTCCGGGGGCCGGACTGCGCGAGGAATTGGCCGCTCTCTACCTAGGAAGTCCCGTATGACCGACACACGCGCGGATCGTTTCGTCCGTGAGATAGCCGAATTGAAGATTCCGGATCCGGCCGCCGGCCGCAGCGGCCTGTGGCTGCGCCTGGGCGTCGCGCTGCTGGTGGGTGGGCCGGTACTGACCGTGCTGGCATATCTGCTGTCTCACAACACTTCTGACGCACTGGTTCAGCGTGATGCGCTCACCATCGCGCTCGCGGGCGTGTCGGTGAGCGTGGTGGGGGCCGCGGTGTTCCTGCGCTATTCGCTGACCGGCGTGCTGCGCTTCTGGATGGCACGCCAGTCTTTCGACCTGGCTCAGCTCGCGGATCGTTTGCCCGGAAAGGAGATCGAGCATGACGGCATCGCAACTGCGTCCCGGTGAGCAGCTCGCCAGCACCGTGTGCGGTACCCGCGTGGTCGCCGTGCGGGTGCCCGCGGGTGGAGCTCCCACGCTGACCTGTGGCGGCGCACCGATGGTCCCGGCCAATGGCGCCCCCAAAGCCGAGCCGGACTCACGCGCGGCGGTGACTCTCATCGGCAAACGCTATGTCAATGCCGACGAGTCGGTCGAAGTGCTGTGCACCGCATCCGGATCGGGTGCGCTGAGCTGTGACGGTGAGCCGATGACCATCAAGGCGGCCAAAGCCTTGCCCGCATCGGACTGACGGGCTGCGATGATGACAGTGGAGGAGCGAGTATGTCCGGGGGCATGAGTTTCGAGCTGACCGAGGATCAACAACTGATCCGGAAGTCCGTCGGCGAAATGCTGAAGAAGTTCGACGACCGGTACTGGTCGGAAAAGGATGCGGCACACGAATTTCCGACGGAGTTCTACGACACCGTCGCGCGTGGCGGTTGGCTGGGCATCACCATTCCGGAGGAATACGGCGGGCACGGCCTCGGTATCACCGAGGCTTCGCTGCTGGCGGAGGAGGTATCGCGCACCGGCGGCGGCATGAATGCCGCGAGCTCCATTCATATGTCGATCTTCGGCATGCAGCCGGTAGTGGTGCACGGGTCCCAGGAACTCAAGCAGCGCACGCTGCCGCGCATCGCACGCGGAGAGCTGCACGTGTGTTTCGGCGTGACCGAACCCGCCGCCGGTCTGGACACCACCCGGATCGCGACCTTCGCGCGCCGTGATGGTGACAGCTATGTCGTCAACGGCCGCAAGGTGTGGATATCGAAGGCTCAGGAGTCGGAGAAGATCCTGCTGCTGACACGTACGCAGCACTACGACGAGGTGGTCAAGAAGACCGACGGGATGACGCTGTTCCTGACCGATCTGGACCGCAGCCACATCGATATCCGGCCGATCGCGAAAATGGGCCGCAATGCCGTCAGTTCCAATGAGCTGTTCATAGACGATCTGCGAATTCCGGTGGAGGACAGAGTCGGTGAAGAGGGTCAGGGATTCAAATACATCCTCGACGGCCTGAACCCGGAACGGATGCTGATCGCGGCCGAGGCGCTGGGCCTGGGCCGGGTCGCGCTCGATCGGGCCGTGAAATATGCCGGTGAACGCGAGGTCTTCGGCCGGCCGATCGGCATGAATCAGGGCATCCAATTCCCGCTGGCCGATTCGCTGGCCCACCTCGACGCGGCGGAATTGATGCTGCGCAAGGCGACCTGGCTGTATGACAACGGAAAGCCGTGCGGGCGTGAGGCCAACACGGCGAAATATCTGTGCGCCGACGCCGGATTCACCGCGACCGATCGCGCCCTGCAAACACACGGCGGTATGGGTTACGCCGAGGAATACAACGTGGCCCGGTACTTCCGCGAGGCCCGCGTCATGAAGATCGCGCCCATCAGCCAGGAAATGATCCTGAACTATCTGGGATCGCACACTTTGGGAATGCCGAGGAGCTACTGAATGGCCAGCAGGAACGGACTTTTCGATCTCACGGGGCGCTCGGCGCTGGTGACCGGCGCGGCGGGCGGCATCGGTTCCGCAGTGGCCGCGGCACTGGCCGAGGCCGGGGCGGCGGTGCTGGTGACCGATTTGAACGGAGCGGGGGCGGCGGCCGTCGCGGAGAAGATCGTCGCGAACGGCGGTGTGGCACAGAGCTTCGCGTTGGATGTATCCGATCGGGCCGCCGCAGACGCGGCGGCCGCACAGGCCGCGGCCCTGGCGGACGGAACACTGCACATCGTGGTCAACAACGCCGGCGTGACCGATCCGGCCATGTTCGCCGCCACCACCGCGGATTCGATGCGCCGGCTGTTCGATATCCACGCGCTCGGTACCTTCACCTGTTCGCAGGCCGCGCTGCCCTACCTGCCGACCGACGGCACCGGGCGCATCATCAATGTCACCTCCTCCGCCGGCATCGTCGGCACACTGGGCCAGATCAACTACTCCGCCGCGAAGGCCGCCATCATCGGCATCACCAAATCCTTGGCGCGGGAACTGGCGCGCAAACAGATCCTGGTGAACGCGCTCGCGCCGCTGGCGGCCACGCCGATGACCACCACCATTCGCACCGACGAGAAGTTCGCCGCCCAGATGCTGAACCGAATCCCGTTGCGGCGCTGGGCGGAACCGCAGGAGGTCGCGGGGGCGTTCGTCTTCCTCGCCTCCGATGCCGCCTCCTTCATCACCGGCCAGGTGCTGCCGGTGGACGGCGGCATGGTGATGTGATGGGCGCACCCGACCCTCCGGCCGGACTACGGTCACCGCGCTCCGATGCGCGCGGCCCCCTGGCCGGCGTCACCGTGATCGCCTTGGAACAGGCGGTTTCCGCGCCCATGTGCACGCGCACCCTCGCCGATTTCGGGGCGCGGGTGATCAAGATCGAGAACCCGGACGGCGGCGATTTCGCCCGGCACTACGACGACGTGGTGCACGGGCAGGCCGCACATTTCGTCTGGGTCAACCGAGGTAAGGAATCGGTGACCCTGGATCTGAAATCGGTTGCGGGAGCAGAACTTCTGCATCGGCTGCTGGCCGGCGCGGACGTGCTGGTATCGAATCTCGCGCCGGGTGCGACGGGCCGCCTGGGTATCGGGGCCGCGGAGCTGACCACCCGGCACCCCCACCTGATCTCGGTCGAGATCGACGGTTTCGGTGCGGGCGGGCCACTGTCGCACAAGCGCGCCTACGACCTGCTGGTGCAGGCCGAGGCGGGGGTGTGCGCGGTGACCGGTTTCGCGGGCGCTCCCGCCAAACCGGGGCCGCCGGTCGCGGACGTCACGACGGGACTGTATGCGGCGCTGACGATTATGGCGCAGCTGTGCGAACGCATGCGGTCCGGACCCGGGGCGGGGTCGCGCATCGCGGTGAGCCTGTTCGACACCATGGCCGAGGTGATGGGCTATCACCTCACCTACGCCCGGCACGCCGGGGTGGACCAGCAGCCGCTGGGCATGAGTTCACCCGCGGTCGCGCCCTACGGCTCGTACGCCACCGCCGACGGGCAGACGGTGGTGCTCGGCACCACGAACGACCGGGAATGGCAGCGCCTGGCGCACGAGATACTGCGCCGCCCCGATCTGGCCGGCGACGAACGGTTCCGCACCAATCCCGGCCGGGTCCGGCATCGTGCGGAACTGGACACGGCCATCGGCGAGTGGTGCGCCCGGCACGAACTGGCCGAGATACAGAAGGCGGCCGACGCCGCGAGCATCGGCAACTCCCGCTACAACCTGCCCAGCGAGGTGCTCGAACATCCGCAACTGGTGGAGCGGGACCGATGGCGCACCATCGACACGCCCGCCGGGCCCATTCCGTCGCTGCTGCCGCCCGCCATCGTGGCTGGCTACGACCCGCCCATGGGTGCGGTCCCCGGCCTGGGGCAGCACACCGATGCGGTGCTGGCCGAATGGGGTTGCGGCAGTGCGGAAATCGAATCACTGCGAGCGCTGGGCGCGATCGGCCCGGCTTACCTCTGAGCCGGATGGCCCTCGACATCGACTGTGTGAGAAGAGATTATGACCGATGAACCCGACCTGCTGGTCGACGACCGCAACGACATCCGGACGCTGACTCTGAATCGGCCGCACCGTAAGAACGCCGTCACCTGGGATATGTGGGCGCGGCTGCGCGATGCCCTGATTGCCGCGGGCGACGATCCCGGTGTCCGCGCGCTGGTGCTTACTGGTGCCGGCGGGGCCTTCTGCTCGGGCGCGGACGTCTCGGTGCTGACGGCCGGGCATCCGGCGCGAAAGATGCGGCTGCTGACGCAGGTGGCCTCGCAACTGCAGGAGCTGCCGATGCCCGCCATCGCGAAGGTGCGGGGCGTGGCCGTCGGAGCGGGCTGGAACCTGGCCCTGGGTTGCGATTTCATCGTGGCCACGCCGGAATCCACGTTCGCGCAGATCTTTACCCGCCGCGGCTTGTCGCTGGATCTCGGCGGCTCCTGGCTGCTGCCCAATCTCGTCGGCCTGCACCAGGCGAAACGACTCGCACTGCTGGCCGAGACGATCGACGCGAACCAGGCGCGGGAGTTGAACCTCGTCACCTGGGTGGTGCCGGGCGAGGAGATCGACCTCTTCGTCGACGACCTCGCCACCCGTCTGGCGTCCGGGCCGCCCGTTGCGCTCGCACAGACCAAAGCCCTGCTGAACGAAGGCGCGAGCGGCAGTCTGCGCGATGCGCTCGGCGCCGAGGCCAGGGCCCAGGGTGTCAATTTCGCGACCGTTGATGCTCCGGAAGCCTTCTCGGCCTTCACCGAGAAGCGAGAACCGCGCTTCTCCGGCGGCTGGGCGCTGGACGACCTCCCGAGCAAAACCATGGCCGGTTCCCGAGCAGGAGAGAACAATGCGTGAAGTCGTTATCGTCGAGGCGGTCCGCACCCCGGTGGGTAAACGCAACGGTGGACTGTCGGGTATGCACGCGGCGGACCTGTCCGCGGTCGTGTTGAACGCGCTGGTCGATCGGACCGGCATCGATCCGTCCGTGATCGACGATGTGGTGTGGGGCTGCGTATCCCAGGTCGGCGATCAATCCAGCAATATCGGCCGCTACGCGGTACTGGCTGCGGGTTGGCCGGAGAGTATTCCGGGCACGACCGTCAATCGCGCGTGTGGATCCAGCCAGCAGGCACTGGATTTCGCGGCACAGGCGGTCATGTCCGGCCAGCAGGATGTGGTGGTGGCCGGTGGCGTCGAGGTGATGAGCCGGGTGCCACTGGGCGCGGCCAAAGCCGGCGGAAGTCCCTACGGCCCGAAAGCGCTTGCGCGGTACGAGGACTTCTCGTTCAATCAGGGTCTGTCCGCGGAACTCATCGTCCGCAAATGGGGTTTCTCCCGAACCCGGCTGGACGAGTTTTCGGCGCTGTCGCACGAACGGGCCGCTGCCGCCCAGGACCGCGGTGCGTTCGAATCTCAGATCGTGCCCGTCGTCACCGATTCCGGGACCGTCACCGTGGACGAGGGCATTCGTCGCGGCACCACGGTGGAGAAGCTGGCGGGGCTGAAGCCGGCTTTTGACGAGGACGGAACCATTCACGCGGGCAACTCCTCCCAGATTTCGGACGGTGCGGCGGCATTGCTGGTCACCACGCCGGAGCGGGCCCGGGCGCTGGGACTGACGCCCCTGGTGCGGTACCGCGCGGGCGCCGTGGCGGGTTCGGATCCGATGCTCATGCTCACCGGGCCGATTCCGGCGACCGAGAAAGTGCTGGGTAAAGCCGGAATCGGGCTGGCCGAGATCGGCGTCTTCGAGGTCAACGAGGCGTTCGCTCCGGTCCCGCTGGCCTGGCTCGCCGAAACCGGCGCCGATCCGGTGATGTGCAATCCGCTGGGCGGGGCGATCGCGCTGGGTCATCCGCTGGGCGGCTCCGGTGCGGTGCTGATGACCCGCATGATCAATCACATGCGCGACAACGGAATTCGCTACGGCTTGCAGACCATGTGCGAGGGCGGCGGCACCGCCAATGCCACCGTCGTCGAACTCGTGTCCTGAAAGGGGCGACATGCGCAGGGATATCTATACCCCCGATCACGAGGCTTTCCGGCAGCTGGCCCGCGACTTCATCGACAAGGAAGTGGTGCCGAACTATCCGGCCTGGGAGAAGAGCGGGCAGATGCCGCGCGAGATCTTCCAGCAGCTCGGTGCGCTGGGCCTGCTGGGCACCGCTATCCCGGAGGAATTCGGGGGAGCGGGGCTGCCGGACTACCGCTACAACGCGGTGCTGCAGGAGGAGGCGCAGCGCGCGCTGGTCACCTTGAGCACGGTGCGGACCCAGATCGACGTCATCCTCCCGTACTTCCTGGAATATGCGAATGCCGAACAGCGGCAGCGCTGGTTCCCCGGCCTGGCGGCGGGCCGATTGCTCACCGCGGTGGCCATGACGGAGCCGGGGACCGGGTCGGATCTGGCGGGCATGCGCAGCACCGCGATCCGGGACGGCGACGACTACGTGCTCAATGGTGCGAAGACGTTCATCACCGGTGGCTTGCTCGCCGATCTGGTGGTCGTGGTCGCCCGCAGTTTTACCGACCCGGATAACCGCCGTACCGGGCTCACCCTGCTGGTGGTCGAGGACGGCATGCCCGGTTTCGAGAAGGGCCGGGTCCTGGAGAAGATGGGCTGCAAGGTGCAGGACACCGTCGAGTTGTCCTTCGACGATGTCCGGGTGCCCGTGGCCAATCGACTGGGCGAGGAGGGCGCGGCATTCGGCTACCTAGGGCATAACCTGCCCCAGGAACGGATGACAGTGGCCGTGGGATCGGTGGCCCAGGCCCGCGCGGCGCTCACTGCCACCATTGAATATGTCAAGGAGCGCAAGGCTTTCGGCACACCGGTGGCCTCGTTCCAGAACACCAAATTCGAACTGGCCGCCATGTCCACCGACATCGAGGCGGCCCAGGCTCTGGTCGACAACGCGGTCCTGGAACTGGTCGAAGGCAAGCTTTCCGGTGCGGATGCCGCCCGGGCCAAACTCTTCGCGACCGAGGTACAGGCCCGGGTGGTCGACCGCTGCCTGCAATTGTTCGGTGGCTACGGTTACATGATGGAATACCCCATCGCCCGCCTGTACACCGATGCCCGCGTGGCCCGAATCTACGCCGGGACAAGCGAAGTCATGAAGGTCATCATCGCGAAGTCGCTGGGCGTCTGAAGGAGTGCCGAGCCTCCGAAGTTACCGGAGGTCCGCGGGGAGGACGCCGAGATCCACTCGGTGACCGGGGCGCTCGAGCGCGCAGGAGTCGATGAGCGGGTCCAGCGCGCCGAGCTCCCCGCCGAGGTCGGCGAGCGCAGCTCGGACCTGTGCGACATCCTTGGCGAGGAAATCGCCGACCGCCGAGACGAATTCACCGATCGAACCCCGGGTAGCGGCACCCGAGAGTGCGTGGCTACACGCGCTGCCGTGCGACAGCGCGCGCAGTACGATCGCCTCGTCGAGTCCGATTCGGGCGGCGAGACGGACGATTTCGGCGACTACGCCGAGTTGTGCAGCGAACGCGGCGTTGTTGAGCAGCTTCACCCGCTGGCCGTTGCCGAGCGGGCCGACATGCAGAATCGGATCGGCGTAGCACGCCAGCATCGGCCGCACGCGCCGCACGGCGTTGTCAGTGCCGCCGACGAAGACGGTCAGCGTACCTGCCGCGATATCGTGCGGTCCGCCGCTGACCGGGGCGTCGAGCACATCGACTCCGTGCAGCGCCGCTTGCTCGGTTACCGCCGTCATAGCGGCCGGTCCGGCGGTTGTATGCACCACGAGTACCGATCCGGACGGCATGCTGGACAGCAGATCGCCGTCGAGGCATACCGCCCGCACCTGCTCGTCGGTGAAGACACAGAGCACCACCACCTCCGCGCCCGCACCGATCTCGGATAGTCGCGATGACACCGTGGCGCCCGATTCCTTCAGTGCCGCATACGTTTCGGAGTCTCGTGCCAATACCTGGACCTGGTGGCGCGCGGCAATCAGCCGCCGGACCATGGGAGCGCCCATCCGCCCGGCTCCGACGAATCCGACTCGCATCAGGCTTCCCTTCAGTTGCCGAGCAGTCGATCCATGACCGACAGGGTGTCCTGCGCGGCATCGAAGACGATGCCGTCCTTCGACCCGGCTCGGACGGCCAGGTCGGTGGCCAGGTCGACGTCCTTGCGCAGTAGTCCGGCCGCGTGTTTGGCGATGCTGTCCAGCCCTCCGCCCGCGACGACGCGGCCTAGCGCGAAACTATTGGCGGTGCCGTGAGAGATGAGTTCTCCCAGGCGTCGCGGATCGAGTCCGAGGCTCTCCCCGAGCCGCAGCGTGCTCACGGCGGTGGCGAGGTTGGCGGTGAAGAGGAGATTATTGATGATCTTGCTGACTTGGCCCGCGCCGACCGCGCCGAGGTGGACCACCAGTCGTGCATAGCTGTCGAACACCGGCCGGCAGCGCTGGACGACCTGGTCGTCGCCACCCACCATGACCAGCAGGGTCCCGACGGCCGCGGCCGGACCGCCGCCGCTGACCGGCGCGTCGATCAGTGAAATCCCTTGGACCTGAGCCTTTTCGGCGAGTTCGGCGCAGGTGTCCGGATGGACGGTACTGTGCACGGCGATCACGCCCCCGGCCGCGAGTCCGGCGAGAATGCCGTCGGGCCGGGTGATGATGTCGCGGACATCATCATCGGAGACCACGCACACGCAGACCAGATCGCTGGCGGCGGCGAGTTCGGCGGGGGAGCCCGCGAAGGCCGCCCCGCTGTCGCGGAACGGTTCGAGGGCTTGCGCCCGCCGGGCCCACAGGGTGGTGGGGTGGCCCGCCTCGATGATCCGGCGGGCCATGGGCGCGCCCTGGATTCCGAGCCCGATGAATCCGACCCGCATCAGTACTCCTCCGTAATCGTCTCGATCTGTGGCGCACCGGATTCAGCGGGGGTGCCCTGCTCGCATTCGGGTGCGTCGGCTTCGGGCCGCCAGCACACCGCCAAAAGCGCTGCTGTCGCGGCAATTCCGACTCCGAGCGCGAGCGCGCCTCCGCCCCACCCGGTGATCTCGATTCCGGCGAGCCGATCCACGGACCAGCGCCCCGGCCCCAGAACTCCGACGGCGAGCGCGGCCGTTCCGAGTATCAGCACGTACTCGTATCCCTCACGGAAGACGAAGAATCCATTGGCTCGGTGCGCGAGCAGCCCGGCGACCAGCATCACCGAGATCACCGCCGCACACGCCAGCGGGGTCAGCAGCCCGAGCGCGAGCAGTGCGCCCGCGCCGATCTCGGTGATCACGCTGAACCACGCCTGAGCGGTCGGGTAGCGCAGCCCGAGTCCGCCGAACCAGCGGGCGGTACCGGCGATCCGGCCTCCCCCGAGCCAGTGATTGACCCCATGTGCGGCCATCGTGCCGCCCACGACCAGCCGCACCAGCAGCAGTGCGAGATCCGGTGCCATTGGTTCTCCTCCGCTCACCCTAGGTATTCCGGCCGCCGTTGACCCCGAGGATCTGTCCGGTGATGTACCCGGCCTCCTCCGAGATCAGGAAGGCGCAGGCGGCAGCGATGTCTTCCGGCTGGCCCACCCGGCGTACCGGGGTGCGCCGGATATGGTCCTCAACGCTGCCGCCGAGCAACCGCTTCTCTTCCGCCCCACGCAACATCGGAGTATCGATGAAGCCCGGCGGCACCGCATTGACGGTGATGCCGGACGGACCGAGTTCCAGCGCGAGCGCTTTGGTCAATCCGTTCACCGCCGATTTGGCCGCGACGTAGTGCGCCATGAACGGCTGCCCCGAATGTGCGCTGGAGGAAGAGATATTGACGATTCGGCCCCAGCCCGTATCCAGCATGTCCGGCAGCACGGACTGGGTGCAGTGAAAGACGCCGTGCAGGTTCACGTCGATCACCCGCTGCCACTCCTCGAGCGTCAGATCGGCGAAACGCTTGAAACCCTCCATCCCCGCCGCGTTCACCAGAACCGTGACCGGGCCCAGCTTGTCGCGGATGGCGGCGTGCGCGGCGAACACCGCGCCGGCATCGGTGACATCGGCGGTGAAGGCCAGATCATCGTCGTGGACGGGGCGTAGATCCAGCGTGGCCACCGAATAGCCGTCTGTGCGAAGCCGTTTCGCGACGGCCAGCCCGATGCCAGATCCGCCGCCGGTGACGATCGCGGTCTTCGATGATGTACTCACGCCCATGCCTCCTGGCCGGCGATGGTGGTGCGGTGCATGGTGCGCCGCGAGGCCGGGTCGTAGGGCAGCGCACGATGCAGCATGCCGGTGTTGTCCCAGACCACCACGTCGTCGACGGCCCATTCGTGGGTATAGCGGAAACGTTCCTGGGAGGTCCACTCCAGCAGTTCGTCCAGCACGGCACGGCCTTCGCCGGCGTCCATGCCGACGATGTGGTCGGCGGTCGCGCCGATCACCAGTGAGCGGCGCCCGTCGCGGCGCTGCCAGACCAGCGAGGTCTCGTGGCTGGGCAGCCGCCGCCACGCCGCGACTTCCTGCTCGGAGGGGTCCGGATGCGTAAGCCGTTGGGACGCTTCGAAACTGTGCACCACCCGGAGCTGTTCGTAGCGCTTCTGCTCCTGTTCGGGCAGGGCTTCGAACGCGGCGTAGGTGCTGGCGAATTCGGTCCCGCCGCCGACCATGGCCAGGTGCCGGGCGGTGAGCATGGTCGCCTTGGCGGGCACGTCGTTGGTGGTGTCATCGATATGCCAGTGGAATGTGCTCTTGAGGTATTCGGCCGAGGGCTGCACAGCCGGGTCGAGAGAGATCTTGAAGATCTCCTTACCCGCCGGTGCGAGGACCGGGCCGAGTCGCCGGCTGAAGGCCAGCTGCGCCGCGTCATCGAGGTGCAATCCTCGGATAAGCAGGACGCCCCGCCAGGTCAAGGCCTCCAGGCAACGGCTGATCACGGCTTCGTCGAGCAGGTCCTCGACGCCGGTGACCTCGACGCCCAGAGCTGGGCTGAGCGCTCTCGTCTGAATCACAAGAATCTCCCTTCCATCATAAGAGAACGGTACTCTCGCAATTCTGCGGACGGCAAGCCCCCTGCCGCTCACCACCTATCGGCCGGTCGCGGGGTGTGAGCCCGCGACTGTCGCCGACTGTGATGGGGGTTACGAAAAGCTTGTTTGCTGGCTAGAGTTCTCAAAAGTGATCGGAATATTCTCTGCACAGGAGAATCTAGTTTTCAAGGATTGAGGAGACGGGATGCACGCTCAGGACCAGGCGCCGTCGGGCACGGACACCGAGCACATGGACGGGGAGTCGACGGGGCTGGGGCGGAGGCTCCTCATCAACGGGCGTCTGGTGGAGGCCGAGCGCACCTTCGTATCCCTCGATCCCGCCACCGGTGAGGTGCTCGGCCATGCGCCCGATGCGACGGTCGCCGACGCCGAAACCGCGATTGCCGCCGCCCGCCGAGCCTTCGACACCACCGAGTGGGCCACGAACACCGACCTGCGTGTGCGCTGCCTGGAGCAGTTGCATCAGGCGCTGGTCGACCATCGGGAAGAGCTGCGTGAGTTGACGATCGCGGAGGTCGGCGCGACCCGCACCCTCACGCTCGGCAATCAGCTCGACATTCCGATCGGCCTGGTCAGTTATTACGCCGAACTGCTGAAGAACTATCCCCTGACCGAACAGCTCCCCGAGATCGAGGTCCGGGGGCAGCGGCATCGGCGCTGGGTCGAGAAGGAAGCGGCCGGCGTCGTCTCGGCGATCGTGGCCTACAACTACCCGAATCAGCTGGCACTGGCCAAGCTTGCCCCCGCGCTCGCCGCGGGCTGCACGGTCGTACTCAAAGGTGCGCCGGACACCCCGCTGATCACCCAGGCACTGGGCGAGCTGATCGCGCGATACACCGACATTCCGGCGGGGGTGGTGAATGTCCTTTCCTCTTCGGAAGTTTCGGTGGGCGAGCTGATGACCACCCATCCCGAGGTGGACATGGTCACCTTCACCGGCTCCACCGCCGTGGGCCGCCGCATCATGGCCGCGGCCGGCGAAACCCTCAAACGGGTCTTCCTGGAATTGGGCGGCAAGTCGGCCATGATCGTGCTCGACGATGCCGACTTCGACCTCACCGCGATGTTCGCGGCCTTCAGCGTCGTCACCCATGCCGGGCAGGGCTGTGCTTTGACCACCCGGCTGCTGGTGCCCCGAGCCCGCCACGACGAAATGGTCCAGAAGGTGGCGGCCAACTTCGGGCATGTCCGCTACGGCGATCCAGGCGACCCGAAAACCTATATGGGACCACTGATCAGCGCACGTCAGCGCGACAAGGTCGACGGCATGGTGCAGCGGGCCGTGGCCGTGGGCGCGACGCTGGTGACCGGCGGTACGAAGGTCGACCCCGGCTTCTTCTATACCCCGACGCTGCTGGCCGGAGTGGACCCCGACAGCGAGATCGCGCAGGAGGAGGTCTTCGGCCCGGTGCTCGTGGTGATCCCCTACGAAGGCGACGACGAAGCGGTGCGCATCGCCAACAACTCCATCTACGGACTCTCCGGCGGCGTTTTCAGCGCGACCGATGAACGCGCGCTCGCCGTCGCCCGGCGTATCCGCACCGGCACCATGAGCATCAACGGTGGCAACTATTTCGCCCCCGACGCACCCTTCGGCGGCTACAAGCAATCGGGGATCGGCCGCGAATCCGGCGTGGCGGGACTCGAAGAGTTCTTGGAGCGCAAGACTTTCGCGGCGGTGATCCGATGAAACCGCTGCAGGGCATCCGGGTGCTCGAGGTCGCGATGTACGGGTTCGTCCCGTCGGCGGGCGCGGTGCTCGCCGAATGGGGCGCGGAAGTGATCAAGATCGAGCACGCGGTGACGGGCGACCCACAGCGCGGGCTACGCCGCACCGGCGCGTTCGAGGTGCAGGGCGATCCGAATCCCAATTGGGAGCACGCCAACCGCGGCAAACGCAGCGTCGGGCTGGATATGTCCAATCCCGAAGGGCTCGAGGTGCTGTACGAGCTCGCCCGGCGTTCGGATGTCTTCCTGACGAGCTTCCTGCCCGGCCATCGGCGCAAGTTCGGGATCGACGTCGACGATATCCGTGCGGTGAATCCGGCGATCGTCTACGCGCGCGGCAGCGCGCTGGGTCCGCGCGGCGAGGAATCCGGAAAGGGCGGCTACGACATGACCGCCTTCTGGGCTCGCGGCGGGATCGCAGCCAGCCTCACACCCGCCGGCGTGGAGGGGATGGTTCCGCCGCCCGGTCCTGCTTTCGGTGACACCATTTCCGGGACCAATCTCGCCGGGGGGATCGTGGCGGCCCTGCTCCAGCGTGAGCGCACCGGCGAAACGTCGATCGTCGATGTGTCATTGCTGGGCAGCGGTATCTGGGCGATGGGGCACGGGGTCGCGCTGTCGCTGCATCTGGACAAGCCGATGGTGCCGCCGCCGCTGGGGGCACATGGTTCCCCGACCAATCCACTGTCGGGTCTGTACGCCACCGCCGACCGTCGTTATCTCTCATTCGTCATGATGCAGCCGTCGAAGTTCTGGGCCGATGTGTGCAAGCACATCGACCGCCCGGAGCTGGCACAGGATCCGCGGTTCGCCACTGGTCCGGAGCTGGCCGCCAATACCGCTGCGGCCGTGCAGATTCTGCAGGAAGTGATCGCCACGCGCACGCTGGCCGAATGGTCCGAACGCTTCGCCACGCTGGCGGGACCGTGGGCCCCGGTACAGGATTCGCGGCAGGTCGCCGACGATGCGCAGGTGCGCGCGAACGAATACCTCGTTCGCGCAGGCGAATTGGAACTGGTAGCCAATCCCGTGCAATTCGACGTCACCGCTCCCGTTATCGGGCCGGCCCCCGAATTCGCAGCCCAGACCGAGGACGTCCTGGTCGAGCTGGGACTGGATTGGGATCGCATCATCGCGCTGAAGACCGCCGGCGCGGTCACCTAGTAGTGCTGGCGCAGTTGGAGAATGGGAGAGGCCGATGCCGTATATCGCCGCGTTGGGAACATATCTGCCGTGCTGGGGTACCACCGGGCACCGGGTGCCCGGCGACGACGAGGATGCGGTGACGCTGGCCGTGGAGGCCGGGCGTGCCGTGCTCGACGCCGGGGCGGGCGCGGCGCACGTGGTGATCCTGGTCAGCCGGGACCTGCCCCTGCTGGAGGGTGGCAACGCGGCCGCACTGCTGGCGGGGCTCGGACTTGATCCGGAACTGGAGGTCGTCGAGCGGCTGGGCGGCGCGCCCGCCGCATTGGACGCGGTCAGCTCGGCCCGGCCGCGCACCCTCGTCATCGGCGTCGACCTGGAACCTGCGGGTGCGGTGGCGGTGCTGACTGCCGATCGCGGCCTGGAAGTGCGTACGGCGGCGCGGATTTCGCGCAGCTTGCCGGTGCGCACCCGCACCGCAGCGGGCGACGTGCACGACTACGGCGATCCGCGACTGCTGCACGCACGGGGACTGCTGGCCTCGTTCGAGGCGGCCTGGCTGGACGTACCCGTCGCGGTGGCCGGCGTCGAGCATGAGCGCGCGGTCGCGCTGTGTGCCGGAAATCCGGTGCCGCTGCCCACTTTCGGCGCCAGCGCGGGTTTGTTCGCGCTCGCGGCGCTGGCGGAAGCGGGCACCACAGGGCCGGTGGTCGGTGTGGAGCAGGGGAGCCTGTCCGCCGTCACGGTGGCGGGCGGTAGTGCGGTGGTTTATCGCCGCGAACCGGCCGCGCGTCCCAAACCCGAGGGTGTGGTGCGTCCCGGCGCCGAACTGCTGATCTCCCTGGCAGCCTACGAGCGGGCCTTCGAGGCCAAAGTGCGCTGGGTCGCCGGAAAGCACCCCGGCAGTACGGAATTGGACTTCCCGCCACGCTACCGCGTAGCCGACGACGGTGCGCTGAGCACCCAGTACAGCCTGGAGCCACTGCCGCGCACCGGCACCGTCTACACCGAGGTCACGGTGCACGTTCCGGTGCCCGGCCTCAAGACGCCCTACTCACTCGTCATCGTCGAACTCGACGAGGCCGGGGTCCGGGCACTGGCCAAGGTGACCAGCACCGAACCGGGCACCGTCGGCATAGGAGACCGCGGTCGCATGGTGCTGCGACGCGTGGCGGTCCGCTCGGGTGTACCCGATTACGGCTACGCGTTCGAACCGGATCGGGGTATCGCAGCATGAAAAGGGTTGCCATTGTGGGTGCGGGGATGACCGCGTTCGCCGAGCATTTCGCATTGGGTATCAAGGATCTGCTTCCCATGGCGTTCGCCGAGTGCGCCGCCACCGTCGACAAGGGCTTCGCCAAGGCCGATATCCAGGCCGCCTGGTTCGGTGAGTGCGGCACCGCGGACGGATTCCCGTCCGGCATTCTGGCCGATACGCTGGGACTGGCTGATATTCCGGTGACGCGGATCGAGAACGCCTGTGCCACCGGTCATGACGCACTGCGTAACGCACTGTTCGGGATCGCCTCCGGGGCCTGCGATGTGGCGCTGGTGCTGGGTGCGGACAAGCTGCGTGAATCGGCGTCGAAGGACATGCTGTGGGGCTGGGAGGCGATGTCGCGCGACAATGCGTGGGATTACCCGCTCGGGCTGGTCTCGCCGGCCGAGTTCGCTTTGCACGTCACCCGCTACCTGCACGAGTCCCCGGCCACCCGTGAGCATCTCGCGATGGTCGCGGTGAAGAACCATCGTTTCGGTGCGAACAATCGCAAGGCGCGCTTGCAGTTCGAGATCACCATGGAGCAGGCGCTCGGCGCGCCGACGGTGGTGACGCCGTTCGGGCTGTACGACTGCGCACCACAGAGCGACGGTGCGGCGGCCCTGATACTGGCCGCGGACGAGGTGGTGGACCGCTATACCGATCGCCCGGTATGGGTGCGCGGCGTGGGTTTGGGCCTGGATTCGGTGATGCACCAGCACAAGCGGGATATGACCACGTTCCCGGCGAGCGTGCGGGCCGCCCGCCAGGCGTTCGGGATGGCGGGTCTGACGCCGTCGGACGTGGACGTCGCCGAGGTGCACGATTTCTTCACCGGTGTCGAGCTGATGAGTTATGAGGACCTCGGTTTCGCCGAGCGGTTCGAGGGCTACAAGCTCGTCGAATCAGGGGCCACCGGCCCGGGCGGTACGCTGCCGGTGAATACCAGTGGCGGCCTCAAATCGAAGGGTCATCCACCGGGGGCGACCGGTGTCGCCCAATGCGTCGAGCTGTTCGAACAGCTGCGCGGCTGCGCCGTCAACCAGGTGGACGGTGCGCGAATCGGGTTGGCACACAATGTCGGCGGGCCTACGGCAGTCGCCGGAGTGACCCTGCTCGAGGGGCCGGAGCGGTAGCGATGGGCGACATGGTCGCCCTGGTCTGCGGGGGCGCCGCGCGCCGGCGCGCGGTAGTGGAACGGGCTGCGGCCCACGCGGGGCCGGGTGGGGTGGTGCACGTCGTCTGCGATGGTTCGCTGACGGTGACGCTCTCGGGCGCATTCGCGTTCCATGGCCTCGTCGTCGATCCTGAACAGTTGGAATGCGCGAACTTCGCGCAGACCGCAGGCACGCTGGCGCCTTACGCCTGTGGGTGGACATGGTCGCACCCGGTACTGGGCGCACGGACCGAAGCGTTCGAACTGGCCGCTCGGCTCGGTGCCCCGCTGGTAGTGCCCGATCGCCACTGGGCTCGGACCTGGACACCACGAATCATCGTGCCCGAGGCTCGTTCGGCACACCGGCGACGCTGGTCCGCGCTCCTGTCAGCCGCCGATCACGGAATCCGCGAACCCTGATTCCAGTGCGCGCAACGCCGATTCCAGATAGGCCGTCAGCGGAACCTCGTGCTGCTGTATCCAGCATTCGTAGGCGGCGCGGCAGGCGGCCAGCGTGGCGCGACCGACGGTGAGCGGATGAATCGAATCCGCCGGTTGCCCGGTGCGAGCCGCGACGAATTCGCTGATCGCCCGCTCCCAGGTGTCATAGCGCAGGGCGGCGCTCGCGATCAGGTCCGGTGTCGCGGTCAGCAGCCGGATGCGCTGGCGCAGTTCGGGTTCGTCCTGGGCGCGAGCGTGATTGACGTCCAAGACTGCGCGGCGGATGGCGGCCATGATCGCTGCGTCGGCGGGTGTCTGTGCCAGCGCCGCGCGAATCGCGGCCACCTCCCGTTCGAAGCCGTACCAGAGCACGTCCGGCTTCGAGTCGAAGTAACGGAAGAAGGTCCGCCGACTGACCCCGACCGCCGCGGCGATCTGGTCCACGGTCGTGTGCTCGAACCCCTGCTCGCTGAACAGCCCCAGCGCGACCAGTTCGAGACGACGACCGCTGGTCCCGGGCGGGCGACCCCTGCGAATAGTTCTTGTCACATCGTAAGAATCACATTATCTTGAGTGAGAACGCAATTATCGTCACGGAGTGACAGAACACCGGCCGTGGCAACCATCAGCAGGGAGTCGTCATGAGCAAGAACGTTTCCGACAGCAGCGGCGAGGATGCTGTGCTGGCCGAGGAGATTCTCGTAGAAGAGGTTTCGATCGACGGAATGTGCGGTGTCTACTGACCCGCAGCGGACCTTCGAACTCGATGTCGCCTGGAAAGTGTCCGACCAGGTCTCGGTCCGGCCGGAGCGGTTCGGCGCGCTGCTTTACCACTTCGGCACCCGGCGATTGTCGTTTCTGAAGAGCCCCATGCTGTTTCAGGTGGTTCGGACCCTGGCCGAATCGGTGTCGGCACGGCAGGCGTGCACGCTCGCCGGGGTCACCGAGGCCGAACTTTCCACCTATCGCAATGCCCTGGCCGGACTGGCCGCCACCGATATGATCCGGAAGAGGGATGCCCCATGACGGCCGCACCATTGCCTCTGGTCGAGCAATTCCAGTTCGGCCTGGACGCACCCATCTGCCTGACGTGGGAATTGACCTACGCCTGCAATCTGTCCTGTGTGCACTGCCTGTCGAGTTCGGGCCGCCGTGATCCACGCGAGCTGAGCACGGCCGAATGCCTGTCGCTGATCGACGAGTTCGAGCGGATGCAGGTGTTCTATGTGAACATCGGCGGTGGTGAGCCGACGATGCGGCCGGACTTCTGGGAGATCGTCGACTACGCCACCGATCACCACGTCGGAGTCAAGTTCTCTACCAACGGGGTGCGCATCAACCCGGCGGCTGCCACCCGTATCGCCACGAACAGCTATGTGGACGTCCAGATTTCCCTGGACGGAGCGACCGAAGCGGTCAATGACGCGGTCCGCGGCAAGGGGTCCTACGCCACGGCGGTCCGAGCCATGGAACTGCTGGCATCCGCCGGCGCCACCGGCTTCAAGCTCTCGGTCGTGATGACCCGGCACAATGTCGGTCAGCTGGACGGATTCCTGGCCATTGCCGATATGTTCGGCGCACAACTGCGACTGACTCGGCTGCGGCCCTCGGGGCGGGGGGCGGACAGCTGGGACGATCTGCATCTGCGGCCGGAACAGCAACGGACACTGTACGACTGGCTGCTCGAGCACGGCGAGCGGGTCCTCACCGGCGACTCGTTCTTTCATCTCGCCGCGTACGGTGAATCCCTGCCGGGCCTGAACCTGTGCGGCGCGGGCCGGGTCGTGTGCCTGGTCGACCCGATCGGCGACGTGTATGCCTGCCCGTTCGCCATCCACGACGAATTCAAGGCCGGAAATATCCGCACCCCGGGCGGTTTCCAGCGAATCTGGCGTGAATCGGAGCGCTTCGCGGATCTGCGCCGCCCGCAAACCGGTGGTGCGTGCACCTCCTGCTCGGCCTTCGACAGTTGCCGAGGCGGCTGTATGGCCGCGAAATTCTTCACCGGCCTGCCGCTGGACGGTCCCGATCCGGAATGTGTTCGCGGGCACGGGGAATCGGCGCTGCGGACTGCCGATCGGGCGCACGCGCCGCGGCCGTCGCAGGACCATTCGAGGAAGGGGCGATCGGTGGCGATCGGCATGCCGGGTATGTCCGGCAAGCCCGCCGCACTCGCCGCACCGGCGCGCGCGTGTGACGAGAGCCCGCTGGCCGGCCTGACGGTTCCCGGACGACCATCGTGACCGCAGTGTGGCGACTGGCCGACCTGGCGTGGCCAGAAGTGCATGAACTGGCGGGAAACGGCGCCCTGCTCGCGATCCCCCTGGGAGCCACCGAACAGCACGGCCCGCATCTGCCGCTCTCCACGGACACCGAGGTGGCGGTCGCACTGTGCGAGGCACTCGCGAACTCACGAGATGATGTGGTGATCGCGCCGGCCGTGTCCTACGGATCCAGCGGTGAACACGCCGGATTCGCAGGCACTTTGTCGATCGGCCAGGACCTCACCGAACTGGTGGTCACCGAATTGGGCCGCTCCGCCTGTGAGACCTTCGCACATGTGCTGTTCGTCTCGGCGCATGGCGGCAATGCCGGACCATTGGCCCGCGCCGTGGCCCGGCTGCGCGCCGAATCGCGCGATGTGCACGTCTGCGCCCCGCACTGGGACGGCGATCCGCATGCCGGACATATCGAAACAGCGCTCATGCTCGCTCTCCGCCCCGAATCCGTCCAGATGGCACGTGCGGAGACCGGTAACACCAGGCCCCTGCGCGAGCTCATGCCACAACTGCGCGAACACGGTGTCCGCGCCGTGAGCGACAACGGCATTCTTGGGGATCCCATGGGAGCGACCGCCTTTCACGGAGACCTCCTGTTGGACCGATTGGCCGCAGTCCTGTCGAAGGAAGTGGCGGCATGGCGCGCACCGGAGACGCTATGAACGGCCGCGTCGCGATAGTCACCGGTGCAGGTCGCGGCATAGGGGCGGCCACTGTCCTGCAACTCGCCGAAGCGGGCTGGTCCGTACTGGCTGTCGACCTCGGAATATCTGACCCCGATCTGCCCTATCCACTCAGCACAGCCGCAGAGCTCGACGCCGTTGTCGCCGAGGCCAATCGGCGCTCGGTCGAGGCGCATCGGGAGAGTCGGCGCGCGGTCGAGTCGCTATCGGGCGCCGAATCGCGCGGCCGGCGCGCGAAGCAGCACTCCCATCGAGCAGTTCGGTCCTTGACCGGTGTCTTCCGGCCAAAACTGTACGCGCACGCGGGTAAGCGAGTGCGGGACGTGTCCGCCCCACGGGACCTCCTTTTCGCCGAGCCGGGCGAGTCGGCAGCCGAGCAGCTGGGTTCACCTCTCGCACAGGTGGAATCGTCTGCAGACCAAGAGCATGCGGTGCGCGCGTGGTTCGCCGATGTTCGTGATCCCACCGCACTGATCGAGGCCGTGGCGTTCGCGGAGGCCGAATGGGGTGGGCTCGATGCCGCGGTTGCGGCCGCCGGGGTGATCGCGGGCGGGGTGCCGCTGTGGGAGATGCCGGTCGTGCAGGAGCGGGCAGTGCTGGATGTATGTCTCGGCGGGGTCGTGAATCTGGCTCGGGCCGCCGTTCCGGCACTGTTGCGCCGTCCGGAGCCGCGGTCGGGCCGGTTCCTGGCCGTCGCGTCCGCTGCGGCGACCAAGGGATTGCCGATGCTGGCGGTGTATTGCGCCGCGAAAGCCGGTGTCACCGGACTGGTCCGGTCACTGGGCGTGGAATTGGGTGGCACCGGAGTGACCGCCAACGCGGTGAGCCCGGGCTCCACCGATACCGCTCTGCTGACCGAGACCGCACGGCTCTACGGGCTGGCGGATGCGAAAGGGTTTGCCGCACAGCAGCCGATCGGCAGACTGCTCGACGCCGCGGAGATCGCCGCGGTACTGGTGTTTCTTGCAGGTCCCGGTGGCAATGCGGTAATGGGCACGACGCTGGCCGTGGACGGGGGGCTGGCGTTGTGACGACACCGCTGCCGGAGAATTTCCGGCTCATCCTGGATGCCGGTGTGCGGATGCTCGGTGAGAATCTGTGGTGGGGCGGGTCACCCGCGCGCCTGCTGCGGTTCACGCCCACGGGATACGAGGCGTGGCAGGAGTTACGGACCGGGCCGGTGCTGACCCCGGCGACGGGCAGGCTGGCGCGACAGCTCACCGATGCGGGTCTGGCGCATCCGCATCCGCCCCGGTTGGAGAGGACGGCGGATGTCACCGTGGTGATCCCGGTGCGTGATCGGCCGGTCATGCTGAGCCGGTGCCTGGACGCATTGGGGGATCGCTATCCGGTGGTCGTGGTCGATGACGGCTCCGTCGATGCCGCGGCGGTGGCGCAGGTAGCGGCCCGGCCGGGTGTGACGCTGCGAAGGCACAACGTGAATCAGGGCCCGGCCACGGCACGCAATACCGCATTGCGCACGGTGCGTACCGATCTGGTGGCGTTTCTCGACAGTGACTGTGTCCCGAGTCCGAGGTGGATCGACCGGCTCGCAGCACATTTCGTGGATCCGATGGTGGCGGCGGTAGCCCCGCGCGTCACCGCCCTGCGCGAGGGCGAGCGGTGCGCACTCGATCGTGGTCCACACGCGGCACGTGTGCTGCCCAACGCACGCGTATCTTTCGTTCCCGCCGCGGCATTGCTGGTTCGCCGGGGTGCACTGGACGACATCGCGACACCGGACGGGGTCTTCGACCCGAATCTGCGCTATGGCGAGGATGTCGATCTGGTGTGGCGGCTGCACCAGGCCGAATGGCGGGTGCGCTACGACCCGAGTGTGGAAGTGGCACACGAGGAACCGGTGGGTACGCGCAGGCTGCTCACGCGGCGGTTCCGCTACGGTGGCTCGGCCGCTCCGCTGGGGCTGCGGCATCCGGCCGCGCTCGCACCGCTGATCGTCTCCGGGTGGTCGGCCGCCACGGTGGTGGCGTTGCTGCGCGGCCGCCCGCTGCTCGCACTCATGCTGTTCGCCGGATGTCTTTCGGGCACCGGAAAATCCCTGACGACCGCAGGTGTGCCCGCGGGCCACGCACTTCGGCTGACTGCCGGTGATGTGTACCGCACCTGGCTCGGAATTGCCCGGTACAGCACGCAGTTCACGGTTCCGCTGCTGCCACTACTTGTTTCCGGCCGGGGCGGCGGGGCGCTGCGCTGGTGGCCGATCGGCGCCCTGCTGCTGGGCCGGATCGCGGGCGAACCGCCCGGCCGCCACCCGCTTCGCGCCATCCCGATCCTGCTGGCCGACGACCTCGCCTACGGGCTCGGTGTCGTCGCCGGATGCGTGCGCGAACGCACCGTGATTCCTTTGCGGCCCCTGGTGATTCACCGCCCGGGCCGTACCGAACAACGAACCGTACCGAGGAGTTCCCGATGACCGGCAGCTGGATGGAATCCGTCGAGGAGGCGCGGCGGCGCGCGCGCAGGCGCCTGCCACCGTCGGTGTACAGCGCGCTGTGGGCCGGGTCGGAGAAGGGTGTCACGCTGCGTGACAATGTCGAGGCCTTCGCCGAAATCGGCTACGCCCCACGGACAGCCGGCCTCTCGGACAAGCGTGATCTGGCGACCACCGTAATGGGACAGGAGATTTCGCTTCCGGTCGTGATATCGCCGACCGGGGTGCAGGCGGTCCATCCGGACGGCGAAGTGGCCGTGGCGCGCGCGGCCGCCGCGCGGGGCACCGCGCTCGGGCTGAGTTCGTTCGCGAGCAAACCCGTGGAGCAGGTGCTCGAGGCCAACCCCAAGACCTTCTTCCAGGTCTACTGGATCGGCAGCCGTGACGATATGTCACGCCGCCTCGAGCGCGCCCGCACCGCCGGCGTGGCCGGACTGATTCTCACCCTGGACTGGTCGTTCGCGCACAGCCGCGACTGGGGCAGCCCGCACATCCCGGAAAAGGTCACTGTCCGCGAGGCACTGCGCTTCGCACCCGAGGCGCTGCGCCGTCCACGCTGGCTGGCAACCTACGCCCGCAGTGGTGGGGTACCGGACCTGAGCGTCCCGAACATGGCCGACGAGAACGGCACGGTGCCGACATTTTTCGGTGCCTACGGGCAGTGGATGGGTTCGCAACGCCCAACCTGGGAGGACGTGCGCTGGCTGCGTGACCAATGGGAAGGGCCCTTCCTGCTCAAGGGCGTCATTCGAGTAGACGAGGCGCGCCGCGCCGTGGACGCCGGGGTCACCGCCATCTCGGTGTCCAACCACGGCGGCAACAATCTGGACGGCACACCCGCCGCGATCCGGGCGCTGCCCGCTATCGCGGAGGCCGTCGGCGATCAGATCGAAGTGCTGCTGGACGGCGGCATCCGGCGCGGAAGCGATGTCGTGAAGGCGGTCGCGCTGGGAGCCCGCGCGGTCATGATCGGCCGGGCGTACCTGTGGGGCCTGGCGGCGAACGGACAGGCCGGTGTCGAGAACGTGCTCGATATTCTGCACGCCGGTATCGACTCGACACTACTGGCCTTGGGGCACAGTTCGATTCACGATCTCGGCCGGTCCGATGTGCTTCTCCCGCCGGGCTTCCAGCGTGTGCTCGGTGCGGAGCCGCCGGGCTAGGGCGTGTTTTGAAAGTAAGTCGTGCTGGTTGAAAAGTGTGTCGGCGTGGGCGGACCGCTGAGTCGAACCTTCCCTGCACGGGTGCAATCCGTGCAGGGATGTCACTGCTCCGCCGCTGCTTACGGGTGCAGCGGGGCGGTGAACTGGTCGATGGCAGCCCACATCTCCGGGCTGGCGAGCATCGCGATGACCGCGACAGCCGCCCTGAACCCTGTTCTCGGCACCCACATTCTGAACCGCCTTCGTCTCGGTCCCGGCTGCCCGTTCGGTGTATCCCGCCTCACTGGGAAGCGAGATAGACCGGCTGTCCGCCCACGATGGTGGCGGCGACCAATTCGGCGCCGGCGGCCGGATGGTCGGCGATCTCCGCCGGTGCGGCGCGCAGCAGGGTGAGGTCGGCCACCGCGCCCGGCCGTACGGTACGGGGCACTGCGGGCCGCTCGGGGTAGCCGAAGAACAGTTGCAGCGCACAGTGTAGCGAAATCGCTTCGCCGACAGTGGTATTCATCTGCTTCGTGAGGCAAGCCGCCAGGACGCGCCAGGGGTCGGCTCCGCCGAAGGGCGCGTCCGTTCCGGCAGCCACCGCGACGCCCCGGTTCAGCAGGGAACCCAGCCGCCACAGGTCCGCTCGATCCTCCTCCGGGACGTCGAGTGCGTACTGCGCGGCTCGCTCGACCGGAAAGTGCGGCTGGGTCACCACGGTCAGCGCTAGAGCGCGCATGTGGTCCAGTACCGAATCCGGAACTATGGCGCCGTGCTCGATGCGGTCACCCGGCCGTACGCCCGCACTGTCGAGTGCCGCGAGGGTGAGAATCAGTTGCACCCGCGTCACGCAGTGCACAGCCACCGGCCGCGACGCCTCGTGTGCCTCCCGAATCGTCTCGGTGAGGTCGTCGAGGGTCGGGAGGTTCGTATCGTCCAGAAGAATCTTGGTGGGCCCCAGCGTGAAACGCGCGATCCGCGGATCGGTGATGGACGGCGGAGCCATGCAGTGCACCCGCTGCACGATCCGTCCGTCGGCCACCGCTCCCGCCAATTCCGACACCTCCTGCTGTGTCAGCCCCGGCGTCGCGTCGGTGAACCCGGTGATCCCGTGTCGAGCGGCCCGGCTGCTGACACCCGCGAGATCCAGTGGCAGGGAGGGGATTCGCGCACCCAGCCAGGAATCCATCCGCCACAACCGGCCCGTGAGCCGGCCGGCTGCGTCACGTTCGACGCCCGTGACCGCGCACTCGTCGAGCTCGATCTCGGCGCAGGCGGCCGAATTCAAGATCCACAGCCCGCCGCTGCGGTGCTGGACCCGGACCGGGCGGCCGGGCAGGGCGCGGTCGAGTAGTCGCCGATCGAGTGACCCCGCGACTGACTCGTGATATCCGATGCCCCGAATCCACTGTCCGGCAGGCAATTGCGCATCCGCGCGGTGAAGTTCGGCGATCAGGCCACTGAGATCCGGGATTCGCTCCGGCCCCAGTGGCACCGAATCGGAGAGGGCGGCCAGCGCCCGCAGATGGATATGGTGGTCGTGCAATCCGGGCAGCAGCCAGCCACCGTGTGCGTCGATATCGTTCTCGCCGGGCAGCGGGCGCAGGTCGGTCCCGCATTCGACGATGCGCCCACCCGTCCAGCGGACATCGGTGTGATCGCTGCCGAAGATATGTGCGCGCCGTATCAGCATCGAATACCGCTCGCCCGCAGTGGATATCGCAGGGAATCCGCCGGGATCGGCGGTGGCAGTACGGCCTGCGCGAGTTCGAAGGAGGTGCATTCCAAGATCCATCCGTCGCCGTGCGGTACGACCCGGTGTGGGCCGTGATCGACATCCGGCGCCGCCGCGAACGTCGCGGCGGTCGCGCGCATCGACAGGTCGATCAGCACACCCCCGCCGGTACGCACCGCGGTCGCGACCGCGAGCGCCGCGATGATTCCGGACAAGGGGTCGGCGATCGCGTCGCCGCAGAACACCGGCTCGTCCCCGCACCAGCCGACCAGTCCTCCGGCCGCTGCGGCGTCGTCTCCGAAGGCGACCCGCATGGGGTTCGTCCGCCCATATCCGGTGAGACTCAGCCACACCCGGCCGGGGCGGTGCGCCACCTGCTCCGGAGCGAGGCCGAGCTGCGCCAGCGCTCGGGGCCGGGACGCCTCGATGACGATATCCGCCACGGCGATCAGATCCGCCAATTGCGCACGCCCGGTGGCAGATCGAAAATCGACGGTGTGGAATTCGTGGCCGTCGTGCAACCACTGGAACAGCTCCGGGCTCCCGGTGCGACCGGCATCGGGGCGGTGCGAGCTCTCCACTTTCACGATTCGGGCGCCCGCGAGTCCGAGCAGTCGCGCGCACAGCGGACCCGCCCACAGCGAGGACAGATCGACCACCAGGCAATCTCGCAGGGTTGCCGCCGGATCGGCCGGGGCAATGCGGGAAGTGCTCCAAGGCAACCCAATTCGAGGCAGCGTTGTTTGCGACGGCGTCGCGATGCGGGGCCTCGATGGCACGGCGGCCGCGGGTACACCGAGCAGCCGGGCCTGCGAGGCGAGGGCCTGCGCCGACCACCGGCAGGCCGCGGTGGCAAGGGATGTCCAGGCATCCGATCCCGGTGCGATGCCGAGAATTGCCGGAACCGCGTCGATATCGTCAGGTCGCGACAGCGTCACCGCACACCATCCGTCCGCCGTGCGGAGCATTCTGCTCGCGCCCCCGACCGAGGTCCGGCCGTCCCGGGTTCGGCCGGACCAACCGGCCCGCCCGAAAACCGTTGCCGCCGGATCGATCACCACTTCCGCACCCACCTCGCCGGTCACCCGGGACAGTGTGCGCGTCACCGCGCCGAGCAGCTGGTACGCGGGCGCGGGCGAGGACACCGGCATACCGTCGCGGTGTCCGGTGAGCGCCATGCCCCCCGACGCTGCCCAGTTCACGACGGGACACTCCGGCAGTGCCCGCTGTATCAGCGCCGAATCTCGGGACAGTGCCGAGCCTGTTGACTGGGGTGTGTTTCTCATCGCTCAGCCCGGCGCGCCTGATATATCGTCCACAAGTCCCCATTGCAGTGCCTCGCGCGCGCACAGCGGTGTTCCGGTCAGCATGAGCCATGCTGCGCGCCAGCGGCCGATGCGACACGGCACGCTCACGGTGCCGCCGGCGCCGGGAATCAGGCCCATCGCGACCTCGGGGAAACGGAACCAGGTATCCGGTGCGGCGACGACATGACCGGCGAAAGCCGCTATCTCGGCGCCGGCGCCGATACACGCGCCATGCACGCGCACGGTCAGCCGGTCGGCGATCCGGTCCAGCACTCGCCACGGTGCGCGGTCCAGTCGCACCAGGTAGGCGGCGACCGGATCGATGGCGACGCCGAACTCGGCCAGATCGCCGCCACTGGAGAAAGCCGGTCCGGCGCCGCGGAGTTCGACCGATTCGATTCCCGGGTCCGACTCGGCCACCAGCAGTGCGTCGAGCAGCTCTTCGCGCACCCGTGCACCGAGCGAATTCCGGCGCGCCGAATGATCGAGCACGATCGAGAGCCGAGCCCCCTCGCGCCGCACCCGCACCAGATCACCCGAGGGGGCCGGTGCCGGTCGGGCAGTGCCGCGCTCGGTGAGCCAGCGCGCGAATTCGTTCCCGCCCAGCAACATCGAGTACGCCGCCGCTTCCGCGGCCAGCGCGGACGTGGTGCCCGCACCGCCGGTCCGCCGCAATAGCTGACCGCAGACCAGAGCGGCCCGGGGTGCGTGTGTCACCGCGTCCGTCACCTTCTGTAGCGCCGCATCGACATCGGGTACCGAAACCACCTCGCGCGGCGTGCGCTGCGAGGGCGCTGCGGTGAGCGTCACGGTAAGGGCATCGAGGAGGGGCTCCAGCCCCGGTGCCAGCGGCCGTCGCAGCACGCCCACCGTGAGGGGGAGGCTTTCGTGCAGCAGGGACGCGGCGCGCGTGATGGTTACGGACCCGGAGGCTGCGAGATCATCGAGTTCGACGACGACCAGGGGCGTGCCGGGCGCGCCGGCCGAAGAGAGGTCCAAGCCCGCGTATAGCAGTCGAGCGTGCAACGCGTCGACCCCGGCGGCGCCTGTCAGCGACGGGCCCGCACAGCTCGGTTCGGTACTCATTGTCATTCCTGACGCGCTACGCCCCGCGCGCACAGATTCCACACCTCTGCGGCGGTAATCGCCTGGGGGCCATTGCGATCGGGATTGCCGGGTGATTGGGCGGTGAACATGACGGTCTGCATGACCAGGGCCGCCATCCGGCGCGGCGTGATGTCCGCGCGTACGTCGCCGGCCGCCTGTGCCTGCGTCATCAGATCGGTGAACAACGTCAGCAGCCCGGCGTGCGCGATTTTGACCTGCGCCGGATGGGTGGCGAGCAATTGCGGCGCGAAGTCGGTGAACAGTGGACGCCGCGTCTCCGGATCGGGGCGGCAGCGCTCGAACAGCAACTCGACGGCCATCCGAAGCCGATCCAGCGGTAGCGCCGTATCGGCCGTATCGACGCGGATCTGTTCGGCGGACTGGTTGAGGGCGTCCTCGAACAAAGCGAGCAGCAATTCGTGTTTACCGTCGAATTGCAGATAGAAGCTGCGCAGGGACTGGCGGGAGCGGTCGACGACCTCCTGAACGGTGAGGTCGATGGTGCCGTTTTCGATGATGATCGCGCGGGCGGCATCGAGGAAGCGCTGAACGCGCAGTTCGGCACGTAGTTTGGCGGTGCGCAGCGAGCGCTCGACGGCCCGCTGTTTCCAGGCCGGCTCATCGGTTGGACTGGTGCTCACGGTCGCTTCGCTCCTCCACCTATGAGATCCTTGATTGCGTAGTGAGAGAATCGTATTCTCCGATTGTTGCACACAGCTGCGGTCAAAGACGCGTCTATGAGGAGCTCCTGATGAATATCCGCTACGAGGTCGCCGACAAGGTAGCGACGATTTCGCTGAACCGTCCCGAGGTGGCCAATGCCCAGAACGGAGCGCTGTTGGACGAACTCGATGCCGCCTGGCGCCGCGCCGCGGATGACGACGAGGTCGCGGTCATTCTGCTGCGCGCCGAGGGCAAGCACTTCTCCTCCGGGCACGACCTCAAGGGCGACAGTTCCGCACCCCGCCCGGCCAAGATCACCCTGGAAATGCTCTACCAGAGCGAATCTCGTCGCTACCTGGAGTATTCGCTGCGCTGGCGGAATGTGCCGAAGCCGTCCATCGCCGCGGTGCAGGGACGCTGTATCGCGGGCGGATTGCTGCTGTGCTGGCCGTGTGATCTGATCATCGCCGCGGACGACGCGCAATTCTCCGACCCGGTGGTGCTCATGGGGATCGGCGGCGTCGAATATCACGGGCACACCTGGGAACTCGGGCCGCGCAAGGCCAAGGAGATGCTGTTCACCGGACAGTCGATCAGCGGAGTCGAGGCCGAGCGGTTCGGGATGGTCAACAAGGTGGTGCCCCGGGCGGAACTGGATGCCGAAGCGCTGGCGCTGGCGCGGCAGATCGCGGCGATGCCCGCTTTCGGCCTGCGGCAGGCCAAGCGCGCGGTGAATCAGACGCTCGATATCCAGGGCTTCTACGCCGCGATCCAGTCGGTGTTCGACGTCCATCAGACCGGACACGGAAACGCGTTGAGCGTCAACGGCTATCCGGTCCTGGTCGATCTGGAACGAATGAAGGCAGCGAATCGCTGAGGTGTTCGCGGCCCGGGTCGTGGTGACCCGGGCCTGTTGCTAGCGACCGCGTTTCACCTCATTGAACGGCACGCCGCGGTCGGCTGCGAATTCCCGCGGCATGCCCAGCAGTCGTTCGCTGATGATGTTGCGGGACATTTCGGTACTGCCTCCGGCCAGACTCCAGGCCGCGCGGAACAGATAATTCAGGCCGATCCGGTGCTCGGGGTCGTGCGCGCCCGCGGTGGCGGCGGCGGCGCCCGCGATCTTCACGGCCGTATCGGCCTGGAGTGACGCGTTCTCGGCGCTGAACACCCGCACCAGGGAGCCTGCGGCGGGTGGCAGGGCACCCGCCGTGATCGCCTGTGAGACATGGGCGATGAGTTGATCGCGGACGATACTGCGGGCCCGCGCCGCGCCGATGTCCTCACGCACCCGGGCGTCCCCGATTCCGCCGACCGCGCGAGCCAGCTCGACCAGTGCGGTGACATCGCCCCCCAGATGCGGTCGCGCGCCACTGGTATAGGGGGAGGTGCCGCCGACCGCCGCGCGTTCGTGGTTCAGCAGTCGCTGGGTAGAGGCCCACCCGTCGTCCACCGCTCCCAGGACCGCATCGGCGGGCAGCCGCACATCGTCGAAGAACTCCTGGCAGAACTCGGTGGACCCGGTGACCTGCCTGATGCGCTGGATCGTCACGCCCGGCGCATGACACGGCACCAGGAACAGGGTGAGCCCACTGTGTTTGGGCACGTCCCAATTCGTGCGCGCCAGGCACAGACCGTAGTCGGAACCGTAGGCGCCGGAACTCCAGATCTTGGAGCCGTTGAGGAGCCATTCCTCGCCGTCTCGGTCCGCGCGGGTGGTGAGACCGGCCAGATCCGAACCGCCGCGCGGTTCGGAGAGAAATTGCGACAGAATCTCCTGCCCGCGCAATACCGCCGGGAGGTGGGCGCGCTTCTGCTCCTCGGTGCCGAGGTCCAGGATGGTGGCCGCACAGATGGCCAGGGTCGGCACATTGAGCACCAGCGGCATCTCGTAGCCGAGCGACTCCTCGGTGAAGGCACGCTGATGAGCCGAGGTGAGTCCTTGTCCGCCATAGGCTTTCGGGAAGCAGATGCCGGCGAACCCGCCCTCGTACAGAAGCTGCTGCAACGCGCGAGCGCGCTCCCAGATCGCATCGTCGTCCGCGCCGGTATAAGCCTTGGTGGCGGGTGCGAGATTGTGCTTCAGCCAGCGCCGGGCGCGGTCGCGGAAGTCCGCGACGGCCTCGGAGTCCGGGCTGTCCACGGTGTGGCTGTCGGTGGCACTCATGCGGCGGTCTGCTCCAGGAATTCGGTGATGCGGCGATACTGCTCCTCGGGGGTGCCGTACAGCGCCCGGCCGAGGGTGACGCGGCGCAGATACAGATGCAGATCGTGTTCCCAGGTGACACCGATCCCGCCGTGCAACTGCACACAGTCCTGCACGATGACCGGGGCACGGTCTCCGACATACGCTTTCGCGACAGCGGCGCATTCCGGCGCGGATTCCGCAGCGTCGTCCCATGCCGCGGCGGCGGCCCACGCGGTCGCGCGACAGGCTTCCAGCCAGGTCTTGTTGTCGGCCATCCGATGCTTGAGCGCCTGGTAGGACGCCAGCGGACGGCCGAAGGTGTAGCGGTCGAACATCCACCCGACGGTGACATCGAAGGCACGGCCGGTCGCCCCGACCATCTCGACGGCGGTCAGGGTGGAGGCAACCTGTAGCTGCGCGCGAGCCGCTGCCGCGGCGGCCGGACCACGATGCACCACGCCCTCCGACCCGACGGCCACATCGGTGAATTCGATGCTGGCCGTGGTGCGGACCAGATCCAAGGTCCAGGTGCGCGTGACGCTCACCCCGGGCGCGGTCGCGGGGATGAGCAGCTGCAGCGGCCCGTCCGAACTGTGAGCGGTCACCAGGAACAGGTCCGCGTCATCGCCGTACTCGACGCGATCCTTGACCCCGGTCAGCCGGTAGCCCTTCCCGTCAGGCGTTGCCAGGCACTCGGGAACGCTCAGGTCGAGTCCGCGTCCGGGCTCGTACAGGGCCCAGGCGGCGATCGAGGCACCCGCGGTGATCGCGGCGAGCGGCGCGGCGAACCGCTCGCCCGCGCGCACCAATCCGGCGAGCACGGCGCTGGTCGTCGCTAGGGGCCCCGGCGCGCAGGCGCGGCCGAATTCCCCGGCGATAATAGCGAGCTCTGTCAGAGGTCGTCCGGAAACGCTACCGCCGCCCAGGCTTTCGGGTACCAGCGGTGCGGTCCAGCCCAGTTCTGCCCCGCGTCGCCACCATGCGCGATCGATCCCGGTTCCGCTCTCACCGAGTGCGCGCACGGTGGTGAGGGGGACCGTGCCGGCGAGAAAGTCCCGGGTTGCGTCCTGGAAAAGCCGCTGATCGGCCGTGAGTGCGAGATTCATGAAATGCGCTCCCTGTTCGGCTGATTCGTGCTCACGCGGCGGACCAGGCGGCGTCGACCGGGACTATCGCGCCATTGACGAACGACGCGGCGTCGGAGGCGAGGAAGACCGCGACTTCGGCCATCTGCTCCGGCAGGGCCAGCGCCTGGGGAATGGCGATGATCGACTGATAGCGCTGAACGCCGACCGGGTCCAGCTTCGCGACGGCCTCGGCGAGGCCGGTGAGGGTGGGGCCGGGAAGAATCGCGTTGCAGCGAATTCCCTTGTCGGCGTAGGACCATGCGACATTGCGTGTCACCCCGACCACGCCGTGCTTGGACGCGGTGTAGGCGACACCGGAGGCCCCGCCGCGGATACCGGCCTCGGAGGCGGTGTTGACGATGGCCCCGCGACCCTGGCCGAGCATATGCGGCAGCACCGCGCGAGTCACCAGGAAGGTTCCGGTCAGATTCACGCCGATCACCCGATTCCATTCCTGCACGGACATATCCGCGGGCAGCGCCATGGTGTCGATGATGCCCGCGTTGTTGCACAGCACGTCGATGTGCCCGAAGGCCTCGATACTGCGAGAGACCGATCGGGTGACGGAGTCCTCGTCGGCTATGTCCACGGTGAGCGCCAGGGCGGCGTCTCCGATAGTGGCCGCGGTCTTCTCCGCGCTGTCCGCATCGAGGTCGGCGACCACGACGCGGGCGCCCTCGCGGGCGAAGGCGACGGCCATCGCCCGGCCGATGCCGGATCCGGCACCGGTGACGATGACGACTCGATTCTCGAAACTGGTGTTCACGAGTGGTTCCCTTCGGAAGGTGTCAGGTTCCGCTACGGAGCAGGATCGCGCCGCCCGGGGTCAGCCCGCCGCTCGAGACCACTCCGACCCGCGCACCCGGGACCTGCCGGTCCCCGGCCTCGCCGCGCAGTTGTGTGACCGCCTCGTGCAACAGGCCCATGCCGTGGGTGCGGCCGTGCGAGAGCTGGCCACCGTGCGTGTTCAACGGCAGCAGGCCGTCTCGCGCGATGTTCTTGCCGCCTTCGAGGAAGTCGCGAGCCTCGCCGATACCGCAGAAGCCGAGCGCCTCGATCCAGGACAGGCAGTTGAAGGTGAAGCCGTCGTAGAGCTCGGCGATGTCGACGTCGCTGGGGCGCAGGGTGGTTCGCGTCCACAGATGCGCGGCCGGGCCCAGTACCTGCGGCTCATGGGTCAGGGTGCTCTGATCCCATTCGATCCGTTCGATGATCTGGGTGCCGACAGCTTCCACCAGCACCGGTGGTTTGGGTAGATCCTGTGCCGCATCGACGGCGGAGACGATCACCGCGACCGCGCCGTCGCAGGGTACGTCGCAGTCGTAGAGGCCGAAGGGTGTGGTGATGGTCCGCGCCGCGAGGTAATCCTCCATGGTCATCGGATTCCGGTACACCGCAGTGGGATTGAGTTCGGCATTGGCGCGCTGGTTGAGTGCGATCCAGCCGAGGCTCTCGCGGGTGGTGCCGTAGCGGTGGAAGTGCCGCTGGGCGTTCTGGGCCAGGGTGTGCGCCGCGGAGGTGGCACCGAACGGAGCCATCCAGCCGGTGGTGCGCCCACCGGACGGGGTGATGCGGCCGCTGCGCATCAGTTCGTTGAACGTGGCCTCCCAGACGGTGCGGAAGCATATTACGTGCCTGGCCAGTCCGCCTGCGACCGCCAGCATGGCCGCGATGACCGAGCCGCCGGGCCCGAAGGTTTCGATGCCGCCGTTGTGCCAGGTGGGCCGGATACCGAGGGCGGCCTCGAGTGCGGTGACGCCGCCCTCGCCGAATCCACCCATATTGCCTCCGCCGGGATAGGAGGAGAGGCCGTCGATATCGTCCATGGTCAGCCCGGCATCGGCGACCGCGCGCTCGCATGCGCGCACGGTCAGCTGGAGCGGCGGCACCATCAGCCGGCGGCCGATCTCCGACATGCCGACACCGGTCAGCGCGACCTGGTCCTCGAATTTCTGCTGCCGGATCATCGGGCGCACGTGCCGCCAGATCTCCTGTGGCGCAATCTCGTCCATCGGAAGCGCGGCGGGCTCGGGCTGGTCCGCGACGGGCCGGAACAGCGGCAGCCAGACGTCACCGTCGGCCAGGAAAGTCACCTCCACACGCAGACCGAGTACCAGATCGGCTGGGGCGCAGTCGATTATGTTGGTGGTCAGGCGCACGCGCGGGTCGTCGTCGAGCGCGACCTGCGCTACCACATAGGGCGCGGGCATCCCGGGCACAGCGAAACGCTCGTTGACGGTGAACCCGGCCAGCGTGGCGAAGCCCGAGACCACCCGCACCCCGAGATCGTGCCCTCGGCAGTAGCGGCACACCGGTTGCGGCGGATGTATCAGCGCCGCACAGGACAGGCACTCCTGGATACGCAACCGGCCGTCCTCGCCGGAGGTCCAGAAGAATTCGTTGTCCAGGGTGAGTAGCGGCAGGGGTCGTCCCGAAGCCTCGGCCACATCGTCTCCTCGTATTGTCGTGGGCGCGTAAGGCCGGAGTTGTCAGATCTGTGCGACGTCGCGGTGCACCGTCACCGGTTCGGCGAGTCGTTGCTCGTTGCAGACCCGCTGCAACTTCTCGAGGGTCTCGTCGAGGCCCAGGCCCAGGCGCGGTCCGGGGGTGAAGGTCGCCGGCAGGTGCCGCATGCCCTGGATGACCGCGATGGTGTCGTAGTGCACCGTGGTCTCGAGATCGCAGACATAGTCGGGCATCCGGTCCAGGACCGCCACCAGCATCCGCTTGAACACCGTGCGCGCCACATTGGAACCGATGCACCTGTGCACGCCGAGGCCGAAGCTGTAGTGCCGGTTGCCTTTCCGGTCGAGGATGAGCTGTTCGGGATCGTCGAACACCTGCGGGTCCCGATTGGCCATGGCCCAGGACAACCAGACGCGATCGCCCTCCTCGAACCGCTTACCCGCTACTTCGCAGTCCTCGGCGATGGTGCGGCCGTCGCCCGGCGCGGGCGTGTAGTAGCGCAGGAACTCCTCGGTCGCCGCGTCGAGCAGCTCATCCCTTTCCTTGCTGAGGGTTTCGCGCTCGTCCGGGTGCTGCGAGAGCCATTCCAGTGAGTGCGCGGTGAGCGCGGTGGTGGTATCGAAGCCGCCGCCGATGAGCAGGCCGAGCATGCCCAGCGATTCGATATCGGGCAGTGGTTCGCCGTTCAAAGTCGCTTGCGTGAGGGCGTGAATCAATCCGGGGCGTGGGGTCTCCCTGATTTCGGCCATGTTCGCGAGCAGGTCGAGTCCCATGGTCCGATGCATTTCGGCCACTCGCGGATAGTCTTCGGACATCGGGGGCGTATAGACCGCCGCGTGAACCGGCTCGTTGTACACCTCCCATTTGTGCAGCGGGACACCCAGCATTCCCAGCGTGAGCACGGCGGGCACGATATTCGCCAGATCATCGACGAAATCGATGCGCCCGCTCTCGATCTTCTCGTCGATCGCGGCGCGTACCACTTCGTCGATGAACGGAATCCAGCGCCTGACCGCGGCGGGGGACAGGTAGGGGTTCAGCACCGTGCGCAGTTCGCGATGCTCAGGCTCGTCCATCTCCAGAATGCCGCCGCGGATACCCCGCGCCCGGGGTGCGGGCGGAATGCTGATACCCCGATAGCCGCGCCGAACCCCTTGCGGGTCATGGTCGCTGGAGGTGTACGGGCAGCGGGAGAGTTCGAAGACCTCCCGATTACCCGCGGCCACCCAGTGCCCCTCGTGGGTATCGGTCCAGGCGATGGGGCATTTACTGTGCATCTCCCCGGTGATGGCCTGGAAATTGTCGCGATAATCCGGCGCGAACCGGTCGAAGGGAAAATTGGGCTGCTTGCGTTCGGCCGTCTGGTCGGCATTCTCTACGGTCATGGTCGGCCCTCTATTCGCTGATGGAGATCGCGCGTTCGGGGCAGGAATGCACGGCCTCGCGCACCCCGGCCTCCTGGTCGGCGGGGACGTCTTCGCTGACAGCGGATGAGTGGCCGTCGATGTCGCTGAGCTCGAAGGCTTTCGGGGCGATCATGGCGCACAGCGTGTGGCCCTGGCAGCGGTCCGGATCGACTCGGACTTTCACGATGTCATTCCCTTCAGATGTGGTAGTCGTACCACTTCAGGTAGCCGCCGGCGTCCACGCGCAGTTGCGTACCGGTGATGAAACGGGACTCGTCGGACGCCAGGAACAGCACCGCATTGCTGATGTCCTCCGGTTCCACATAGGGAACCGGCATCGCCTGCTGGACATGGAACGCGGGTTCGGCGTCGGCGCGCGTCGGGTGTTCGAGATCCGGCCGGAAGGACCGGTACATCGGCTCGCTCTGCAGCATAGGGGTGTTGCAGTTGGTCGGATGCACGACATTGGCGCGAATCGACTTGGGCGCGAGGTGCGTTGCGATTTCATGGACGTACTGCGACAGGAGCCGTTTGGCGACCATGTACGCGACACCGCCGGGATCCTTGCCCGGCTGATCCACTTTCGCGATGTCCATCAGCGCCGCCACCGAACCGGTCGCGATGATCGAGGAGCCGTCCGCGAGATGCGGAAGCGCGGCCTGCACGGCATTGATGACGCCGACCAGATTGGTGTCGATGACATCGGACCAGGCCTGCCACTGCGGCTGGCCCTTCATTCCGGCGATACCGGCCTGCGCCACCACGATGTCGAGCCGGCCGAACTCGCCTACGCCGCGCTCGAGAACCGTGCGCAGCGCGGCGGCGTCGCGCACATCGGCCTGTTCGGCGATGATCCGCCGACCGGTCTTCTCCACCAGCCGGACGGTCTCCTGGAGATCCTCCGGTGTAGACAGCGAATAGCCGATGCTGTCGATATCGCGGCAGATATCGACCGCGATGATGTTCGCGCCCTCTTCTGCCAGCCGGACGGCATGGCTTCGGCCTTGGCCGCGCGCCGCCCCGGTGATGAAGGCAACCTTGCCCTCGACTCGTCCCACGGGACTTTCCTTTCGATCGGCGAAATGTGTTGTCAGTGCGTGCGCTGGGCGTACAACTCGGCGTATTCCTTGCGCGATCTGGTCGAGATGTCGACGTCCTTCGCGAGCGCCCGCAGCGCGCCGACGGTGGCCTGCTCCTTCGCAGTGCGCGCGAAGGGGTCGATTCCGAAGAATCGGCAGGCGTTCTGCCAGGTGATCTTGTTGATATCGGAGTCGTCCGCTCCAGCTGCCTGTAGTTCGGCCAGCACGAATTCGGGAGCGTTGGGCCACAGTGAATCCGAATGCGGGTAATCGCATTCCCAGGCGATCGAGTCGATGCCGATCTCGTGGCGCAGTTTGAGCGAGGTCTTGTCGGTGACGTAACACGCCAGCACATGCTCGCGGAAAACGTCGCTGGGCATTTTGCCGCCGAAGTCGCGGCGCAGCCAGCGCTGGTTCGTGTAGTGCCGGTCCGAGCGGTCCAGGAAGAACGGAATCCAGCCGATGCCGCCTTCGGACAGCGCCACCTTGAGCTTGGGGAAGCTGCGGAACGCGGGACCCCACAGCAGGTCCTGGGCGGCGAGCTGAGAAATGCTGGGGGCCAGCACCATCAGTGCGTCGATGGGGGAGTTGGGGGCCAGCTTCAGGGCGCCGAAGCCCTGCCCGATATGCAGGTTCATCACCGTGTCGTTATCGGAGAGGGCGGCGAAGACCGGTCCCCAGTAGTCGATGTCGTGGTAGCTGGGCAGCCCGTCGATATGCGGAAGTTCGGCCATCGTCACCGAATGGCAGCCCCGAGCGGCCAAGCGCTCGATCTCCGCGACCGCCAGGGCTGGATCCCACAGCGGCAGAATGGCATTGGGAATGAAGCGGTCCGGGTAGGCGCCCACCCAATCCTCGATATGCCAATCGTTGTAGGCCTGGATCATGGCCACGGTGATCTCATCCTTGAAGTGGCTGAGATGGCCCGCGCTGAATCCGGCGAAGGTCGGGAAGCACATCGAGATGTGAATGCCGTTGGCATTCATATCCTTGATGCGTTCGTGGATGTCGTAGACCGCCGGGCGCATCTCGGCGTAGCCCGCGGGGTCGCGTCCCCACTCCTCCGGCGGCCAGGACACCACGGCATTGAGGCCGGCGACTCCGGTGGGCCGGCCGCGGTACATCCACCGGTCGATGCCCTTCTCGTCGATCACGACCCGGGGCGTCTCCTCGGCCCACTTGCTCGGTACCCGGCCGTCGAACATGTTGTGCGGCTCGACGACGTGGTCGTCGATGCTCACCAGAATCATGTCGTCGATGTTCATGTGATTCCTCGCTGCTGTGACTGGGGTCGGCGGGGTGTACGCACCGTTCCCGGACGGTTGAGATTGTAAATCTCACATATGGAGAATGTCACTCTCCAATGACAATAACAGTGCACGCCGCGGTGTGCGAGAGCCGAATCGGCACCGGGCCGGTCCGGCGCTACCGCAGGTGGTCCTTCTGCACTTTTCCGGTCGCGTTGAGTGGCAGTTCGTCCAGGAACCGGACCGATCGGGGCACCTTGTACCCCGCCATGCGATCGCGGGCCCACTCGATCAATTCCGATTCCGAGACAGTGCCTTTCGCGACGACGAAGGCGCTGCCGACCTGTCCGAGCCGCTCGTGGGGAACACCGACGACCGCGACCTGCGCCACCGCCGGATGTTCGAGCAGCGCGCCTTCGATCTCGGCCGGGTAGGCATTGAAACCGCCCACGATGAACATGTCCTTCTTGCGGCCGATGATCCGGAGCCTGCCCTGCTCGTCGAGCCTGCCGAGATCGCCGGTGTACAGCCAGCCGTCGGTATCGATGGCCTCCGCCGTCGCCACCGGATCATCGAGGTAGCCCTGCATGACGCTGTAGCCGCGCACGAGGATCTCGCCGTCGGCGGCGATCCGCACTTCGACTCCGTCGCAAGGGGTTCCGACCGTGGTGGCGATCTGCTCGAAGGTGTCGTCAGGCCGGGACGCGGTCGCCGTACCCGCTTCGGTGAGTCCGTAGCCGGTCATGATCGACCGGAACGGCAGTTCGGTGCGAATCCGCCGGATCAGTTCGACCGGGATGTCCGCGGCTCCGGTCACCGTCGCGCGCAAGGAGGACAGGTCGTGTGACCCGCGGGCTTGCAGAAGCGAGGAGAGCAGGGTGGGGGGGCCGGGCAGCATCGTGACCCGTTCGCGTTCCACCAGTTTCAGGACCTGCTCGACGTCGAAGACCGGCACCGGCAGGATGGTCGCGCCGCGGATGAGGGCGGCGATGACACCGGCCTTGTAGCCGAAGGTGTGGAAGAACGGGTTGACGATCAGGTAGCGATCACCCACGCGCAAATCGGCCAGCCCGCACCATTCCGAATACAGCCGGAGCGTTTGGGCATGATTCATCATGACGCCCTTGGGTTTTCCGGTGGTGCCGGAGGTGTAGATGATGTCGGCGATATCGGTACCGCTGACCTCGAGTTCGAAAGGCGAGCCGCCGGACAGGAAGCCCGACTTCAGATCGATCAACCGCACGCCCTCGGGCGCGGCGTGGTCGATGCCGAGAAAACCCTGTTGCACCAGCACGATTTTCGCGCCGCTGCGCCGGATGATGTCGGCGGCCTCCCCAGCTTTGAAACGCGTGTTGACCGGCACCAGCACGCCGCCCGCGGTCAGCAGGCCGAAGGCGGCGATGATCCATTCGGCCGAGTTGGGCGCCCAGATCGCGACCCGGTCTCCCTTGCCGACACCGGCCGCCGCGAACGCGCCGGCGGCGCGGCGCACCCGCGCGGCGAGTTCGGCGAAGCTCACCCGCAGCGGCCCGTCGACGACCGCTTCGGCGTCACCGAAGCGGTCGGCCGCACTCAGGACCAGCTGTGGGATCGTTTCCCAGGTTGCGCTGTATCTCGTTGTGCGAGAGCCTGGTTCGGTCATACGCCGAGTAGTCGCGCGAGATTGCCGCCCATGATCTTGGCTTGATCCTCGACGGGCAGTTGAGTGAGCATATCGGCGAAGTGGGTGGGCTCGGCGAGACCTTCCGGATGCGGGTAGTCCGAACCGAACAGCACCCGGTCCACGCCGACCAGGTCGATCAGATCGGTGACGCCCTCTTCGTAGAAGGGGCTGACGTGGATGCTCTTCTTGATGGCGGCCACCGGATCCTGCATGCCGAAACCCTCCGGCGCCTTCTTGTAGACGTCGGCGAGGGTTTCCAGGAGCGGTTTGAGCCAGCCGGAACCGCTCTCGATGACCGCGATCTTCAACTCCGGGAAGCGGAACAGCGCACCGTGGCAGACCCACGAGGCGACGGTGTCCTGCACCGGGCGCCATTCGTTGACCATGCGGAAGGCGTTGGTCTGGAACGGCAGCATCTCGGTCTTGCTGCCCTCCCACTCGGCGTCGAAGCGGGAGTAACCGCTGTCCGAGGAGTGCATCGTCACCAGGATGTCGTGTTCGACGACCCGCTTCCAGAACGGATCGAATTCCGGCAGCGCGAACGAGCGCGGGCCTTGGAATCCGGGCACCGGGGCGGGCCGCACCAGAATGGCCTTCGCGCCGTGCTCGACGACCCAGTCCAGTTCCTCGATGGCCTTGTCCAGAATGGGCAGCGTGATCACCGGAGTGGTGAAGATTCGATCTTTGTAGTTGAATTGCCAAGCCTCGAGCAGCCATTCGTTGAGGGCATGCACCACGGCGTGGATCAGCTCCGGATCGTCACGCATGCGCTCCTCGACCAAGCTGGCGAGAGTCGGGAACATGAGACTGCGGTCCACGCCCAGTTCGTCCATGAGCGCCAGGCGCGCGCCGGGCTCGCGGAAGGCAGGCAGGGCCTTCATGGATTTGCCGAAGATCTCGCGCTTGCTCTTGCCCTCGGGGTTGCCGTTCTTGAAGTAGTCCTCCATCGCGCCGGGCCGCGCCACCACCTCGAAGGTGGGGTTGGGGATGTACTCGCTGATGTGCCCGCGCACGGCGATCTTGGTGCGGCCGTTGACCTGGACGTACTGGATGGCCTTCTTGTACCGATCGGGCAGGTACTTGGTCAGCGATTCCTCGGTCTCGTAGAGGTGATTGTCAGCATCGAACAGCGGGTACGGCAGGATGTTCGCCGTCATGGAATCCTCCTTCGCGGTTTGCGAGAATCATATTCTCGCTCCGCGTTCGTGGCAATGCCCCACAGTCGCGGCTACCGCGACCTCGGACCTGGGACCGTGCGGTTAGGTTATTCTCCGTGGAGGAGAATCAGGATTTCAGATTGGAGTGCCGGACATGGTCGACCTGGAGTTGGCTCGTCTCACCACCGACGCGGACGTCGCGGTCATCACGATCGATCGCCCGCACGCCCGCAACGCCATTGCACCGGCCACGATGGATCAGCTGGAGAAGGCCATCGACGCGGCGGCCGGCGCCCGTGCCCTGGTGATCCGCGGCGCGGGTGAGAAGGCCTTCGTCTCCGGTGGAGATCTCAAGGAGCTCAGCGCATTACGCACCGAGGCCGATGCGGAGGCGATGGCCTGGCGGATGCGAGGGATCTGCGACCTGCTGGCGGATTTTCCGGCCCCGGTGATCGCCGCGCTGAACGGGCACGCCCTCGGTGGCGGCGCGGAAGTCGCGGTGGCCGCGGACATCCGGGTGGCGGCCGACGACATCAAGATCGGCTTCAACCAGGTGACACTGGAGATCATGCCGGCCTGGGGCGGGGCCGAGCGGCTCGCCGCGCTGGTGGGCCGCAGCCGGGCGCTGCTGCTGGCCGGATCCGGTGTCACCCTCGATGCCGTCGAAGCGGAGCGCGTGGGCCTGATCCAAAAAGTGTTTCCGCGAGAGGATTTCGAGGACGGCTGGCGTGCGCTGGCCCGATCGCTGGCCAATCGGCCGGCGGGGGAGATCAAGCGCGTGCTGGCTGGGGTCTCGGCGCAGGAGGCGGTGACGGCGTTCGCGCGGCTCTGGGTCGAGGACGCGCACTGGGCCGCCGCGGACCGGGTCATGAATCGGAGCAGATAGTGCGACAGGAGCGGAAAGCCATGACACTCACCGAATTCGAGCTGCGCGAGGTAGGAGACGACCAGCCGGTCCCGGTGCTCGTGGAGGTCGGCGGTATCCCCGTGTCCGGTCTGCTGGCCGAGGCACAGGAGCCGCGGGCGGTGCTCGTCGCACTGCACGGGGGCCAGACCACCTCGATCTACTTCGACTGCCCAGGGCACCCCGGGCTGTCCTTGCTGCGGACGGCGGCCCGGCTGGGATACACCGCGCTCGCGCTGGACCGGCCCGGATACGGCAGCAGCGCGGCGTACTCGGAGGTGCTGGCGGACCCGGCGAAGCGCGTCGAGTTGATGTACGCCGCACTGGATGCGGCGCTGGAGTCGCGACCGCGCGGCGCGGGTGTCTTCCTGCTGGCGCATTCGGCCGGATGCGAATTGGCGGTCCGCATGGCGGCCGAGGCACGCGGTGCGCGACTGCTGGGTATGGAGCTCGGCGGGTCGGGCGCGGAACCGAAGCCGCATGCGCCGCCCGCACCGGGCCAGACGCCGAATGTCCGGCATCTGGTGTGGCATCCGGAAGCGCTCTACCCACCCGAACTGGTCGGCGGCGGCGCGATCGGCGCGCCCCGTCCGGAGCACGAGAGCATTGCCGCGCATCTGCGCTCCAGGGATGAGTTTCCCGATCTGGCCGCGCGGGTGCGAATTCCCCTGCACATCACCGTCGGTGAGCACGAGCAGGTGTGGCGGACCGACGCCCCAGCACTCGCCGAGTACGCCGGGATGTTCACCGCCGCGCCCCGGGTCGCGCTGGAGGTGCAGGGCGGCGCCGGACACAATCTGAGCCTCGGGTACGGCGCGCGGGCATATCACCTGAAGGCGCTGGCATTCGCGGAGGAATGCCTGACCGCAATCACCGGCGATGCGGGGGGCCGCTGACCGCCGGGGCCGCCACCGCGACTTCGACACGGACCCGGTCCTGGTAGAAGGCGATATGCCCGCGCAGCAACGCCACTTCCGGGTAGGGCTCGTGATACTCCCAGGCAACCGGGTCCGGACCGGCCGCCGGCCGCCAATATCGGGCGGTGCCTTTGAACGGACAGCGTGAGGTGTGCTCGTCCGGGACGAGCAGATCGAAATCCACATCGTGCTCGGGCAGATAGAACACGATGCCGTGGTCCTGTTCCGCCACGAGCAGACCCGTGCTCGACTCCGCGAGCGCGGTGCCGGCATGCGTCACCCGGATCAGATTGCGGACGCGCTGGATGGTGACGCGGTAGTCCGGCCAGCGTGCGAATCCCGATGGTTCCGTTGTTCCCATCAGCTGTCCCTCTCTAGAGAACGGCGCCGGATGCGTTGCCGCCCTGTATATTCGGGCGGGCGAGTCCGCGCACCATGGCGTGCACGGCGTACGAGGCGACCAGGCCGCCGTCTTCGGTGTGGACCCGGCCCTCGCTCTGTACGTGGCCGTGCCCGGCGTAGGTGACGCGGGTGGAATACAGCAGCCACTGTGTCACGTCGACTTCATCGTGAAATGTGATGGTTGCCATGGTGATTCCGCTGGAGATCGTCCGGTGCGCCATCGATTGAGTCATATGCGGATGCGGGCGCAGCGCCGCGGCGACCGTCCAGTGGGTGGTGGACTGGGTCAGCAACGCGGCATGCAGGTATTGATACTCGGGTTTGTCCTCGAATCTGGTCCATACGAACAGCTCCGGCGGGCCGATCAGGTCGGAGTCGTCGGTGTAGGCGTCGTCGACCACACGGATGTCCCGGCCCGCGACTACGGTCCCGGATTGATCGTGTGAGCGCAGCCGGTCCGGCGGATCCACCTCGGGCATCGGCACTGCGGAGCGGATGAGGTCGGGCGCGTCCGCGTCCAGCAGCACGATGCCCGCGCTGCACAGCGAATCATGCTGGTGCACACGGACTTGCGCGGAGCTGAAGGTATGGCCGCTGCGCAGCACTTCGACCTCGACAGACATCGAAGCCTCGTGCTCGGCGGCCCGCGAGAAGATCATCGACGCTGACACCACCCGCTGATGCGGCACCTCTTTGGCGGCCGCGACCACCGCGCTACCCAGCAATTGCCCGGCCTCCACGACGTTGCGCTCCGTCGGGCCGTGCGCGGGCCCGAAATACCGGCCGGGGGTGCGGGGCCGCACATCCATCAGCCGCAGCAGCTCGGCTTGACTCCACATTCTTCTCTCCTGTCCGTCCTACCGGCGGCCCGGCAGATGCGGGACCAGGCCCGGTTCGGGCTCGACGCCGAACGACCGCAGTGCCATGGCCACCAATGCGTACGTGCCCACCGTGAACACGATGTCCATCAGCTGCTCCTCCTGGAACTCTGCGGCCAGTGCATACCAGGTCGTGTCTGTGATCGAGCCTTCGTCGAGCAGTTCGTCGGTGGCCTGCAACAGCATTCGCTCGCAGGGCTGCCAACCGGGTGCGCCGGGTCCGGCGGCCACCCTGGCGATGTCCTGCGGTGTGTGACCGGCGTCGGCTGCGAGCAGCACATGCTGGGCCCATTCGTAGTCGCTGCCCCGCACATGTGCCACCCGCAGGATGAGCAATTCGCGGTGCGCGACCGACAGTGAATTACCTTGCAGCAGCTGGCGATTGAACAGCAGGAACGGCTTGGCCAGCGCGGGATAGCGGGCCAGGGTGCCCAGCAGATTGGCTCCGCTCTGGCGTCCCGCCGCAGGCTTGCCCGCGCGGGCGGAAGTGCGGAACTCCTGGATGAAGGTAATCATGTCCGCCGACCAGTCCGGCTCGGGCGTAGGTGGGATACGGGGCATCGCAGCTCTTTTCGGTGTGCCCGGAACGAGAGAGACAGGGGAAGATCAGGTATTGCGGCCGCCGTTCACGCCGATGATCTGGCCGGTGATGTAGGCCGCCTCCTCGCTCACCAGGAACGAGCAGGTGGCGGCGATATCCTCGGGGCGGCCGACCCGGCCGACCGGAGTCTTGGCGACCTGCAGGTCCATATCGAAGACGCCTTTACTGAGGCTGTCACGCATCATGGGCGTCTCGATGAACCCCGGCGGAATCGTGTTGACGGTGATGCCTCGACGGCCGAATTCCAGGGCCAGCACCTTGGTGAGCCCCACCATGCCCGCCTTCGAGGTCACATAGGCCGCCATCCCGGGCACACCGCTGTGCATGCTGGAGGAGGAGATATTGACGATGCGTCCCCAGTTCTGTTCGACCATGTCCGGCAGCACCGCCTGGCAGCAGTCGAACGTACCGGTGAGATTCACCGCCAGCACCCGGTTCCAGGTCTCGGCGGTGAGTTCGAGAAACGGTCCGGCAACGGTGATTCCGGCATTGTTGACAAGGATCGCCGGGGGGCCCAGGGTCGAGCGCACCTCGGTGACCGCGGCGTCGATGGCGGTGCGATCGGCGACGTCGACGGCCAGGCCGATGGCCTTGCCGCCGTCCGTGCAGATCTCGGTCGCCGCATCCCGCGCCGCGCCGCCGTCGACATCGAATATCGCCACCACTGTGCCGTCCCCGACCAGCCGGCGGCTGATGGCCAGGCCGATTCCGGACGCGCCGCCGGTGACTATGGCTGTGCGAGAGGTCATTTGATGGACTCCTCGCCCAGGACCGTGGAGCGATGCATACGACGCGGCTGGGATCGGTCGAACTCGCACGCCCGATGCACCAATCCGGTGTTGTCCCACAGCACGAGGTCCCCGACGGACCAGGCATGTGTCAATACCAGATCGGGTGTGGTCGCGCGGTGTTCGAGGTCGTCGAGCAGGGCCCGGCTCTCATCCGGATCGAGGCCGACGATGTGGGAGGCGCTCGCCCCGAACACCAGTGATTTGCGCCCGGATTCGTGGGTCCACACGAGCGGGTGTACGCGATCGGACCAGCGGGCCCAGTCCGCCAGCTGTTCGGGTGTCGGATCGGGATAGCTCAGGCGCTGAATCCGCTCCATTCGGTGCACGACCCGCAGTCCGGCGAATCGCTTACGCTCCTCGCCGGACAACCCGTCGTAGGCGGCATAGGTACTGGCGAAGGCTGTCTCGCCGCCCCGGTCGGTGATCACGTGCGCGCTCAGGACGGACGTCTTGGCCGGGACCGGGTCCATCGACCCGTCGATATGCCAATAGTCGTTGCTGGGAAAGTATTTCGCGTTGGGGTTGCCCGGGTCGAAGCTGATCTCCATCACGTTCGGGTTGGTGTATTTCCCGAACTGCACGAGTTCGCCCAGCTTTCGGGAGAACGCCACCTGTGCCTCGTCGCCCGCGTGCAGCTCGCGAAACAGCACGACGCCGTGCTGTTCGAGCAGGTCCACGCAGGCCACGGCGATCTCGTCGTCGTTCAGAAGTCGCTCGACATCGACATCGAGCACTTCCACGCCGACGCGCGCACTCAGTTCTTTCGTAGCGATCGCGGACATCTGCCGCTCCTGTCCGTCTATGTCACGCCTGTGCGTCCTCGGGCGCGTACCCGAGGATGCCCTTGGTCTCCAGGTATTCCTCGAAACCGAATTCGCCCCACTCCCGGCCGTTTCCGCTCTTCTTGTAACCGCCGAAGGGGCTGGAGAAGTCGAATCCGTCATTGATCGACACGTAGCCAGCCCGGATTCGGCGGGCGACCGCGCGCGCCTGGTCGAGGTCGGCTCCGGCCACATTGGCCGCGAGACCGTATTCGGTGTCATTGGCGATGATCACCGCGTGGTCGATATCGTCGTAGCCGAGAATGCTCAGCACCGGACCGAAGATCTCTTCCCGGGCGATGGTCATGTCATTGGTGACATCGGCGAAAACCGTCGGCCGCACGTAGAAGCCGCGCGTCAAACCCTGCGGCCGCCCCACACCGCCGGTCACCAGCGTGGCTCCTTCGTCGATACCCTGCTGGATCAGCGACTGGATTCTCTCGAACTGCGATCCGGACACCACGGGCCCCACTGCGGCCGCGCCGGTCGGGTCTCCCACGGTGACCTGTTCGGCTGCCGCACGGGAGAGTTCGACGGCCTCGGCCATCCGGGCTCGGGGAACCAGCATTCGCGTGGTGGCACTGCATGTTTGACCGGAGTTGAGCGTGACCGCCGCCACTCCCTTGCCGACATTGGCGGCGAAGTCCGCATCGTCGAGCAGGATGTTCGGGCTCTTACCGCCCAGCTCCTGGGTCACCCGTTTCACTGTGGGCGCGGCGTTGCGGGCGATGTCGATGCCGGCGCGGGTGGATCCGGTGAAAGAGATCATGTCCACGTCCGGATGCGCCGACAGCGGCACTCCGGCACCGGGCCCGTCGCCCTGCACCAGATTGAACACACCGGCGGGAACGCCTGCGGCATCGAGTATCTCGGCGAAGAGCTGTCCGGTGAACGGGGACCGTTCGGATGGCTTGAGCACCATGGTGCAGCCGGTGGCCAGCGCCGGGAACACCTTGACCGCGATCAGGCTCAGCGGCCAATTCCACGGGGTGATGAGTCCGCAGACACCGATCGGCTCCTTCACGATCAGGGTCCGGCCACGCCGCTCGCTGAAGACGTAGTGCTCGAGCACGTCGATCGCCTTCGCCAGATGCCCTGCCGCCAGATCCAATTGGAAGCCGTGGGCCAGTGCGGTCGGCGCACCCATCTCCTCGGTGAGCGCCGCGCCCAGCTCATCGCGACGTTTCCCGTATGCCTCGGCAATGCCGCGCAGCACCTCGATCCGCTCGGCTACGGCGGTCGAGGACCACGCCGGAAAGGCCTGCCGGGCCGCGGCCACGGCGCGATCGACATCGGTCCCCGTGCCCGCGGCGACGATGCCGGCGACCTCCTCGGTCGCCGGGTTGATCACCTCGAAGGTGTTCGATCCCGCCGGCTCCACCCACTGGCCACCGATATAGAACTTCGAATAGTCGCGCATCACTGCATTCCCTCCGCGTACCAGGTACGGAATTCGTCGTAGCTGGGCATTTCCTCCGAATTGGCCTTCGGATCGACGGCCACATGGATGACGCCCGGTTTGCCGCTGGCATAGGCCCGTTTGATGGCGGGTGCGATGTCCTCGTCCCGCTCGACGTATTCGCCGTAGCAGCCGAAGCCCTCGGCGACCTTGTCCAAGCGGGTCGCGGTGCTCCAGTGCACGCCGGTCTCGAGCGATCCCTGACCGAAAGTTCGCTTGTAGACACCGACTTCCAGACCCCAGGCGTAGTCCACGGCCACGACGCACACCAGCGGCAGATTCAAGCGCGCCGCCGTCTCGAGTTCCGCGATGTGGAACTGGAAGGACGAATCACCGGTGACGAGCATGACCGGTCGTTTGCCGCCGTCGGCGACGGAAGCGCCTACGGCATAGGGAAGCCCGGTGCCGAGATGCCCGAAGTTCTGATTCCAGATCACGTCGTGCGGTTTGGCCTGGGAGTAGGTCCACCCGAAGATGGTGGTGGCGCCGCCGTCCCGGACCATGATGCCGTCGGCCGGAAAGGCCTGGGTCGCTTCGACTATCAGCCGTGCGGGGTGCACGGGTGAGATGCCCGAGGGTGCGGAGGCCGCCAGTTCCGCGAGCCGGGTCGCGTCCTGCTCGATCCAGCGGCTCAGTTCCGGGGTGGGAGTGCGCGGCGTGTCCCGCAGGGCCGTGGTCAGCTGTGGCACGATCGCGCGCAGATCACCGACCAGCGGTACGTCGATAGGACGGTTCACGCCGATGGCCGTGGGGTCCTGCTCGATCATGATCCACTTGCGTGCGGCCTCGCCCGCGACCCAGTGCCGGCCACGGCCGTAGTGCACCGGTTCCCCGAGTTCGGTGCCGATGGCCAGGCACAGATCCGATGTCACCACCGCGTCCACCGCGGAGGGAGAGAAGCCGTACGGGAAGGTGCGGTCCTCCACGCCCTCGATATACGAAGTGCCGCCGGAGGTTTGGATGATCGGGCAGGCCATCTCCTCGGCCAGCGCCCGGACCGCCTGCCCGGCGCGGGAGGTGTGCACCCCGTGCCCGGCCAGCAGGATGGGCTGCTTCGCGGCGCGGATGAGCGCCGCCGCCGCGGCCACCACATCCGGTCCGGCGGTCTGACCCACCAGTCGGTACTTGCTCGGCGGCAAGGCCGGTTCGACGTCGAGTTCCTCCTGAATGACATGTGCCGGGTACTCGATGTAGACCGGCCCGGGCGTTCCGGACAGTGCCTTGCGCAAGCCCTCTCGAATGATCTCATCGGTCTGATCGGCGTATTCGATGCTCGCGGCGTACTTCACCGACGGTTCGAACAATCCCGACTGCTTCACGAACTGGATGCGGCCGCGCCGCACTCGCTGCTCGGTGATCCTGGAGCGCTGCCCGCCCAGGAAGACGACCGGCGAATTCTCGACCTTGGCGCACATCATGGCGGCCGCCAGATTCGCGACACCCGGGCCGAGTGTGCCGATGCAGACGGCGGCCTTGCCGGTCATGCGCGAGACGGCCTCGGCCATGAACCCGGCGGATTCCTCATGATGCGGTGCGACCACAGTCCAGCCGCGCTGCTCCGCGAGGTGGAACAGGTGCACGAAATTCGGGTCCGGAATGCCGAAGAGGGTATTGATGCCCTCTGCCTCGAACAGGTCCAGAATGCGTTCGTAGACTTTGACTCCCATAGGTCACTGCCCTTCCGTGGTCAAGGCGAAGCTCTTGACGATGTGGTCGATGTGTGCGGACGGGACGACCGGCAGAATCCAGTTGTCGCCGGTGGTGTCGCGAATGTCGTCGATCTGCTCGGCGATCTGTTCGATCGTCCACGACGGCTGATACACGCCGGGGGTCTCGCCGATGTAGGCGCGGGCCACGCGGCCCGCGATGGCGACCAGCATTTCGCCACTGACAGAACAGGTTTCGTGGGCCAGCCAGCCGACGGCCGGTGCCACCAGTTCCGGCTGCATGGGCGGGTAGGCGGAGGTGTCGATGCCCTCGGCCATGCGGGTCAGCGCGGCGGGCGCGATCACATTGGATTTCACACCCACCGGCGCACCCTCGAGTGCGATCACATTGGACAACCCGATCATCGCCGACTTGGCGGCGGCGTAATTGGCGACTTTCTGATTGCCGTACAGCCCTCCGATGGAGGAGGTGAGCACCACTCGCCCGTACCCGGCGTCGCTCATCTGCGGGAAGGCGGCCCGGACGATATGGAATGCGCCCCGCAGATGAACGTCCAGGACGGCTTCGAAATCCTCGAAGCTCAATTCCGTCAGTGATCCGGGGCGAACGGTGCCCGCATTGTGAATCAGAATGTCGATGCGGCCGTAGGTCTTCAGGGCCGTATCGATGATCGCCTGCCCACCGGCGGGGGTGGAGACCGAGTCGGTGGAGGCGACTGCTTCGCCACCGGAATCCGAGATGGCCCGCACCACCTCCGCCGCGACATCGGCCTCGAACAGGTCTCCTCGCATCGTGCCGCCGGGGTCGTTGACCACGACCTGCGCGCCGCGGGCGGCCAGCAGTTCGGCATAGGCGCGACCCAGGCCGCGTCCCGCGCCGGTGATGACGGCGACGCGATCATCGAATCGGAGTTGGGTCATGAACGCCCCCTACCGGCCGAGCGTCAGACCGGGCAGCTCACCGGTCGCGCGCCAGGCCTCCAGCAGATCCTCGAAGGCGTGGAAGCCCGGCCAGTAGGGCTCGCCCAGATGTGATCGAATCTGCTTCTCGCCCTCGTTGTTGTAGTAGCCGGGCGTGCATTCGCGCTGGAAGTTGGAATTGTCGACCGCGGTCTCCCGGACGGTGGTGCACCATGTCTCGACGGCCTCCGCGGTGGGTTCGACTGTGGTTGCCCCGGATTCGAAAGCGCGGGCCAGGATGTAGGCGATATGACCCGCCTGCTGATCGAACATATCGGTGGTGCTGGCGGTGATGCCGCCCTGAATGAATCCGGTGAAGAAGACGTTCGGGAAGCCGCGCGTGGTGAGCCCGTGCAGGGTTGTGTATCCCGCGACCCAGTGGTCGTAGAGCGAGAGACCCGCACGGCCGGTGAACGGTGCGATGCCGAGACGGCGGTCCAGATCGGTGGTGATCTCGAAGCCGCTGGCGAAGATGATGCAGTCCACCTCGTGCTCGACGCCGTCCGCGATGATGCCCGTGGCGGTGATGCGTTCCACGCCTTTGGTTTCGGATACGTCGACCAGGGTGACGTTCTCGCGGTTGTACGTCGGCAGGTACTCGTCGCTGAAGCACGGCCGCTTGCACAGGAAACGGTAGTAGGGCTTGAGCGCCGCCGCGGTCGCCGGATCGCGCACGATCTCGTCGACGCGCCGGCGCACCCGCTCCATCGCGCGGTAGTCCTCGATTTCGCGCAGCTCCATGAATTTCTCGGGAGTCAGCGTCGCCCAGCCGCCGGTGGCGGTCAGATGCGCCTCCAGATTGCGGCTGACCTCGGTCCAGCCGTCGCAGATCAGATCCGGTTGACCGGGCGCGAACGCCTCGAAGGCGGCGGTGTGGAAATTGCGCTTGCGCTCGCGGGTCCAGCCGGGCTGCAGCGAGGCGGCCCATTCCGGATCGGTCGGCACATTGCCGCGGTCATAGATATAGGAGGGCGTGCGCTGGAAGACGAACAGATGCTCGGCGGACTTCGCGATATGCGGAATCACCTGGATGCCACTGGCTCCCGTGCCGATCACCGCGACTCGTTTGCCGGCGAGTTTGTCCAGCCCGCCGTGCACGGTGCCGCCGGTGTACTCGTAATCCCAGCGGGCGCTGTGGAAAGTATGTCCCTGGAATTGCGTAATACCTTCGATGCCGGGCAATTTGGGCTTGTTGAAGGGGCCCTGCGCCATGATGACGAACCGAGCGCGAATATCGTCGCCTCGATTGGTTCCGATCCGCCAGCGGCCGATCGCCTCGTCCCACTCCAGCGATTTCACCAGCGTGCTGAAGATGGTGCGCTCGTAGAGATTGAAATGCTTGCCGATCCGCTGGGCGTGTTCGAAGCATTCGTCGCCGCGAGCGTATTTCTCCGACGGTATGTACCCGGTCTCCTCGAGCAGCGGCAGATAGCTGTAGCTGTCGGTGTCGACCTGGATCCCGGGGTATCTGTTCCAATACCAGGCTCCGCCGAAATCGCCGCCCAGTTCGATAATTCGGAAATCGGTGACACCGGCCTGTTCGAGCCGGGCTGCGGCGATCAGGCCCGCCCAGCCGCCGCCGAGCACGGCCACGCCGATCTCGGCGGTGATCGGTGCGCGCGGCACGACGGTCGTGTAGGGATCGGATTCGTAGAACTCGTCGAAGCCGTCCTCCGTGACCAGGTACTGGCCCTGGCCCTCGGTGCGCAGGCGCTTGTCGCGCTCGGCGAGATAGTGGTCCCGGAGTGCGGTCAGGTCGATCTCGGGAGTCTGGGTGGGCGCACAGTCGTGCATTCGAACTTCCTTGCTGGGGAGGGTGATCAGGCCAGGTCGCGGGGTTCGCCGGTGCCCATATACGCGGCGAGGTTGTGGTGCAGGTTCACGACGCTGCGTTCGCGATAGGGATTGGGTTTGGGGCCGGAGAACCCCCGGCTCTTCATGCCTCGCTGGACGGCGGCCATATTGTCGAAGTCCTGCGGCAGCACCGTGCGCCAGTTCGGGTCGCCCACCGGGGTGTACTCCCACTCGGTGGACGGTTCCTCGCCGGGCGGGAAGAGTTCGAAGACGGCGGCCTCGAAGACGCACTTGTCCGGATCGCGGCCATAGGGCCGGAACCGGTAGCAGAGCATATTGTTCAGCGCGTGGCCGATCTGGAAGTTGGGGAAGATCTGCCATGCGGTACCGGCCGCGGCGACGATGCCCGGATCGATCTTGGGCCAGACGACCCCGCGCGCCTCGTCCTCGGACCGGGCGGTGTCGAGCCAGTAGCGCAGTACCTCGGGAGCCGGTGTGCCCTCGGGCAATTCGTCCACCAGACGGTTCGCGACATCGACCAGCGTGCGAGTGGTGTTGGTATTGGCGTTCTCCCAGGTGAAGTTCTGCAGAATGGCCGTCGACACCCGGGCGTCGGGACCGCTGCCCAGGCGCACCTTGGCTTGGTTCTCCTCCATGCCCTTGGGTGCGTCGTAGCCGATATTGCTGTGCCTGCCCTGTGCTCGCGCCCAGCCCAGGAATTGACCGAAATTCATGAATTCCGGATGGGTGTAGGGCACGTGGTAGGTCTCCATGAACGCTTCGAAGGCGACTTTCCAATTGCAGTCGAAGGTCAGCCAGCGTCGCCACCGGTAGCGCATGTTCTCCAGTTCGAAATGCTCGAGCAGACTCGCCGCCGGTTCCAGGAATTCCCGCAGGGGTTCGCACTGCGGATCCATATTGATCCAGACCCAGCCACCCCAGGTGCCGACCTGCACGGGGTTCAGGCCGTCATTGCGTTCGTCCAGCCCGCAGGGCCAGTCCGCGCGCTCGGCTGCGAAGGTGTTGCGGCCCTCGAGGTCGTAGCGCCACCCGTGGAATCCGCAGACGAACTGTTTGCGGCTGCCGCGCGCATCGTGCGCGCCGGGCGGGGTGTCCACCAGCCGGCGGCCGCGATGGGCGCACACATTGTGGTGTGCGCGAATGGTGTCCGGTGCGGTGCGCACCACGATGATGGAGTCGTTGACGATCTCGTAGGTGAGGAAATCACCCACTCGCGGGATCTCTTCCACCCGGCAGACCTGCTGCCACACCTTGGCCCACAGCTTGTCGCCCTCGGCTCGGGCGTATTCGGGGGAGATGTAGGCCTCGACACCGATCGTCATCGGTGTCGAGAGCGGTTGTGCCGACGTGGAAGCGGTTCCGGTGCTGTGGTCGACGGCTTCGGTCATGACGTCCTCCTGATGGAAACCGTTGTGTCAGTGGGTGATGGCGGCGCGGAAGGCGTCGTCCTCGAGGAACAGGGAGGTGTGGTCGGCGCCGAGATGGGTCCACTTGAGATTCAGGCCGCCGTCCACCAGCAGGGTCTGCCCGGTGATGTAGCCGGCCAGCTCGGACAGCAGGAACAGGACCGCGCCCGCCTGCTCCCGGGGCCGGCCGCGCCGGCCCATGGCGATGGCCCGCCGATCCCGCTCGGGGTCCTCGCCGACATAGGCCCGGGACGCCGGGGTTTCGGTGACACCCGGTGCGATGGCATTGACTCGAATGTCGTACTGCGCCAATTCGACTGCCAGGGTGCGGGTCGCGGCGACCAGGGCCGCCTTGGCGGTGCCGTAGGCGATGTGGAACGGCGCGGTGTTCATGCCGCTGATCGACGAGATCGACACGATCGAACCCGGCAGTCTGTGTGTGGTGAGTTCCGCCGCCACCGCCTGGCTCATGAAGAACATGGTTTCCAGGTTCTGGGCGAACAGGGCGCGCCAGTCCGTACGGGTGACCCGGGTGGCGGGCATCCAGGTCGCCGGTGCGGCGCCGCCCGCCACATTGACCAGCCCGTAGAGCTCGCCTTCGGCGCGGCGGGCATGCGCGAGGACGGTGGCGATACCGTCGTCGGTCGACGCGTCGGCCGCCACCGCGATCACCGGAAGACCCTCGGCGGCAAGCGGTTCGATATGGGTGCCGAGATTCTCCTTCGACCGGCTCACCGCGACGACTGTCGCGCCGGCCTCGGCGACCATCCGTGTCACCGCCGTGCCGATTCCGCCACCGCCCGCACCGGAAACGATGATCACGCGCCCCTGTAGACCAGGAAAGCCATTGTGCCCCATGGCTTTACCTACTCGCTGAACCGCAGCGCCAAGACGCTGCCGTCGGCATCGGCCGAGAGATAGACAGTGCCGTCCGGTCCGGCGGCGATGCCCGCGAAGGGGCCCATCGGACCGGAGAACGGGGGAGTGCCGCGCAGCGGTTTGGCGACGATACCGGGCGGCGCGCCGACCGGGAGATTCGAGGCGAGCGTCCGGCGCACCCTGGTCTCGAGATCGACGCCGATCAGGGCCTTCAGTCCGACATCGACGATCAGTAATTGCTTGCCGCGCACCAGGATTCCCTGCGGCGTCAGGAGTCCGTCCACCACGGTGTCGACACCGCTGCCGCTGATCGAGACGACCCGCCCGGCCCCGGATTCGGAGACCAGGACGGCGCCGTCCGGGCCGAATGCGACACCCATCGGGGCGTTGAGGCCGGAGGCCAGCACCGACACCTGCTGCGCCCGGATCGAGAGCACGCGGCCGGTGCCGAGTTCCGCGGCGACGATCGTGCGGTTCGCGATCGCTGCCACACCGTAGAGCTGGTCGAACCCCTGGGCCACGACCTCGGTCTGTGCGTCCGGCCCCGGGCGATAGTAGGAGATCTCGCCGGTGGAGGTGGTGCACAGGAGTTCGCCCGGGCCGACGGCGGCGACGCCGCGCACGTAGCCCGGCGTTCCCGGACTGAAAAGCGAAGCGATCTGGTGCAATTCGCCCTCGCGCAGTACATAGAGGTAGGTGCCGTCCGCGAGGTAGAGGTTGCCGTCGTGTCCGACGGTCATATCGAGCGGCCACATGAGACCGCCCTCGAGGATCTCCCGGGTATCGCCGCCGGTGAGTATCTCGGTGATCTCGCCGGTGAAGCTCGAGACGAACAGTCGATTGCCGACGAAGGTGCAGTTGTCCAGGCCGGGCGCCATGCGCGCCAGTACCTGCTTGTCGCCGGTGCGTGGATCGATGCGCAGCACCTCGCCGGTCTGCACCTGGGTGGAGACGATGAAGCCCTCGGCGTCGAACTTGACCGAGTCCGGCACGCCGAGATCACCGGCGACGCGTTCAGGCACACCGCCGTCGGGGTCGATGCGCCAGATGTCGTTGGTGCCCATGACCGGGTAGTAGAGGAGCCCGTCGGGCCCGACCTCCATGGCGTTGGGCATCGGCAGGTTGTCCTGCAGGATGTGTGGCGCACTCCCGTCCAGCGGCAACTCCATGAGGCGGCCGCCGATCCGGCATTCGTTGACGAACAGCCGGCCGCGATGCACGGTGATGCCGTTGGCTCCGGGGACGTCGTCACGAATGACGCGGGTGCGACCGTCCTTGCCGCGCATGCTGACTCGCGCGTCCATGTACTCGGTGGCGATGAGATTGCCGTCGAGATCGAAGGCGATGTCGTCGGGGGCGATGATGTCGCTGCCCTTGGCGCTGATCGTTTCCAGATCGCCGGTGGTGACGTCGAGGGCGCTGATCGTACTGCCGGCGACCTGCGCCACGTAGATGCGATTGTCGGCCCCGGTGCGCAGACCGTTCGCCCCGAACAATCGGCTCGGTGGGGTGAGTCGTTCGATGCGTACCCCGTCGGCGAGGGTGATGGCTGTGGTGCTGCTGTAGCGCGCGCCCTGACTCAAGGCGGCCTCCCTGAACGGTGAGAACGTCGATGTGCGTGGCGATCTGCGCGACGGCCGGATCGAGCCGTTTTGTGAGGCAGGCCACTGGCTTGTGCAGGCCACAGTACGACAATCCTCATAAGGATAGCAATACTTGACATTTAGATCGCCGCGCACGAAAAAGCCTGGCCTGCGAAATGATTCGCGGGCCAGGCCGGGGAGCAGCTGAGGGAGAAGCGGTTCGGCGGCTCAGGTGCGCATGCCGCGACTCGATTGCATGGCCTGGCGCACCACGTCGGCTGAGGCATTGACGACGCCGTTGTCGAAACGATCCAGCACCAGTGTCTGGGTGGCGGCGAGGTGGACGCGGTAGAGGCGTTCGGCCTCGGCGTCATCTCCTGTCGCGATCGCTTCGGTAATTCGTACATGGGTGCGCACGGCTTCCGTGGAATCGGTCGGCGAGGGGTACTCACCACGCTGGGTGAGCACCTCGGCCCACGCTTCCTCCTGGGCTGACCAGAGCGCGACCAGGCTGCTCACGACGTAGCGCACCGTGGCATTGGGAGTGAAGGACACCACCAGGTCGTGGAATTCGCGTGCGGTGTGGGTGAATTCGATGCCCTCGCCGATCAGTGCCTCGCAGGCCGCGATATTGGCGTGCAGTGCCGGGACCACGATCTCGGCCCGGTCCTCGCGGCGCGCGCATTCGGCGGCGCACATCGGTTCCAGGGTGCGGAGGCCGGAGGCGAGATCTCCGAGGGTGACGCGCGCGCCCTGTAGTGCGAGTCCGAGGTGGTAGGCCGCCGAGGATTCGTTCGGCCGGTGCACTTCGGCGCCCCCGACATTGCCGCGGCGCACGGTGACCAGACCTTCGGTCTCGAGGATGCGCAAGGCTTCCCGGATCGAGGGGTAGCTGACTCCGAAGTCCTGAACCAACTGGTCCTGGGTGGGCAACCGGTAGTCGTCCTCGCCGGACAGGATGCGGGTACGCAGTTCCGCGGCAACGGTTTCCGCGATGCGGCGTTGCGGGATCCGGCCACGCCGGGGGTTGGTCACGCAGACCTCTTTCCTCCATCGTCACACACTGCCGCTGTTGTCGACCTCGCGAGTTTACCCACAGGCCGCTGACCATTCAAACATTGCTATCATTATGAGGATTGAAGTACTGTCCGCCGCATGGACTTCGAGATGGGCGAAGCCGCCACCGGCCTGCGCGGTGAGCTGCGCCGGTTGGTGGCGGCGGAGGTGCCCGCGGACTTCCTCGGCGCGTTCACCGACGATCCGGCCGATCTGGCTGTGGCCCAGCACTTTTGCCGTGTACTCGCCGATCGCGGTCTGCTGTGTGCGGCGTGGCCACCGGAGTTCGGCGGCCGCGATGCCTCGGTGTGGGAGCAGACCGTGGTCCGCGAGGAGATGTGGGCGCATCACGAGCCCCGCGGCGCGCAGTACATGGGTGTGAACTGGGTGGGCCCGGCGCTCATGCGGCACGGGAGCACAGCGCAGCAGAACCGACATCTGCCGCCGATCGCGCGCGGCGAGGTGATTTGGTGTCAGGGCTTCAGCGAGCCCGACTCCGGTTCCGATCTGGCGTCGTTGCGGACGGCCGCGCGTCCGGACGGGGACGGATGGTCGATCTCCGGTCAGAAGATCTGGACCTCCTACGCCCAGATGGCACAGTGGTGCTTCCTGCTTGCCCGCACCTCGAAGGAAGACCGAAAGCAGCAGGGCCTCACCGTTTTCCTGGTACCGATGTCCAGACCGGGTATCGAGGTCCGGCCGATTCGCTCGATGCTGGGGCCGCACCACCTCAACGAGGTGTTCCTCGACAATGTCCGGGCGACCGAGGCCGATGTGCTGGGACGGGTCGGGGACGGCTGGCAGGTGGTGCGGGAAGTCCTGGCCTTCGAGCGGGTCGGGATCGCCCGGTACGCCCGCTGCGAGCGGCTGCTGCACGCCGCGCCGGAGGTGCTCGGGCCCCAGCGATGGGACGAACTCGTGCCGCAGCTGCGCAGTGGATGGGCACGCATGCTCATCCACTGCCGGCGCGCCAGGCTGCTGGCCTATCAGGTCCTGGCGTTGCAGAACGAGGGTCGTATCTCGCCGAGTGACGCAGCGACCTACCGCATTGCGGTCACCCGGCTCGATCAGGACAGCGCCACCGTGCTTGCCGAGATCGCGACCGCCGCACCGGACGACGAACCCGGACGGCGCTACCGCCGCGCGATTGCGGACCACTGGCGGTATGCCCAGGCCTCGACGGTGGCGTCGGGGAGCATCGAAATGCAGCGAATCCTGTTGGCGCGGAAGATGTTGGAGGCCGCCTGATGGACGTACAACTCTCACCCGAGGCCCTCGAATTCGGGCGACAGGCCCGACGCGCCTTCGAACTCGCCGGCGGCGACGCCCTCCTGCAGCGCGCCGAACAACACCCGCACCTGCGACGAGAACTGATCGAACCGATCCTCGACAGCCTCGGCGCCTGGGACCTGGCACCCCGTCGCGACGCGGACGAGTTGGAAGCAGCGGCCGCCCTGTGCCGCAGCGCCGGCTACTGGGCTGTTCCCTATCCCGTGGCCGAGCGGATGGCCCGCCCCGACCACGCCGATTCCGGCGGCCGCGTCCCGGACGGACTGGTGGTCATCGCCGAACAAGACCCCCACGGACCGCTGACAGAACTCAACTTCCACTGGGCGGCAGTGACACTGGATGGCACGCTGGGCAACGTCGCAGTGACGCAGATGACTTCGCCGCCCCGCCAGACCGCCTTCAGTACGCCATTGGCGTGGCATCCAGTCGAGCAGACCGCCGCCGGGCCGGAGGAAGTCGCCGGTAGACGCGACGGAACGCTCGATCTGGCGCTGGCGCTGGTGCTGCCGTGCTGGGCACTGCTCGGAATGCTGGATCGGGCAATGGATCTCGCGCGAGCGCATGTACTGGTGCGGGAGCAGTTCGGGCGGCCCCTGGCGGAGTTTCAGGCGGTGCAGTTTCAACTCACCGATGCGGAGGTGGAGCGGCGCGGGGTCGACATGCTGGCCCGGTACGCGCTGTACGCAATCGCGTCCGGCAGTCCCGAGATGGTCGAGGACGCGCTGGCATTGCGGCTGGCGGCGCTCGAGGCGGCCGAGATCGTCTTCCGGGTGGCACACCAGTTGCACGGTGCGCTCGGATTCTGTGACGAGTCGCCACTGTCGTGGGTTTCGCGGTACAGCTTGCCATTGCGCAGATTCCCGCTCGGTATCGCCGCGACCGGGGAGTTGTTGAGCCGCCGGATCGGCCGACGAGGTTTGACCGGATTGTTCTCCGGGCCGGTAAATGTGAAGGGGGCGTAAGGACATGCAGTACGAACTGCCGGATGCGGTGTCGGTCCGGGTCGAAGGGCCGATCCGCGTGGTCGTGCTGGACCGGCCCGACGAGCTCAATGCCGTCGACGAGGACATGCATTGGGCGTTGGCCAATGTCTGGCGACAGCTGGCTGCGGATCACGAGGCTCGCGTCGTGATACTCACCGGAGCCGGGCCCGCCTTCAGCGCGGGCGGTGATCTGGACTGGATCACCTCGTTTCTCGAGGATCCGGCGGCGCGGAACGAAAGCATTCGGGAGGGAGCGCAGATCATCGAGGAGATGCTGCGATTCCCACTGCCGGTGATCGCCGCGATCAACGGTGCGGCAGTGGGATTGGGGGCGAGCCTCGCGATACTGAGCGATATCGCGTTGATCTCCGAGCGGGCATATCTCGCCGATCCGCATATCGCGGTAGGGCTCGTCGCCGGGGACGGCGGTGCGGCGTTCTGGCCGCTGCTCACCCCGATCCTGCGCACTCGGGAATATCTGTTCACCGGTGACCGCATCGACGCGCGGACCGCCGTACAGCTCGGATTGGCCAGCCGGGTCGTGCCGGACAACGAGCTGCTCCCCGCTGCGTATCGGCTGGCGGAACGTCTGGCAAAGCAACCGGTGCAGGCGCTGCGCAGTACCAAACAAGTGGTCAATATGTATCTTTCGCAAGCGCTGGCAGGTCCGCTGCAAGCGGGATTCGCGGCCGAAGTGGTCACCATGGAGTCCGCCGAACACCGGGAGCGGCTGCTGGCCCTGCGGCAGCGGGCGGCCACCCGATGACAACCGCCGGCGACCGAGTCGAGCTGACCGAATTCCGGGCCGAGGTGCGGGACTGGTGCCGCGCACACATTCCGCGCGATTGGCGGGCAACTCAGACCGTGGCGACCGGGGCCGAATTCGCTGCGTTCCAGCAGGACTGGTTCCAGACCCTGCGCGGTGCGGGTTATGCGGTGCCGCACTGGCCGCGCGAGTGGGGCGGCGGCCTGCCGATCCCACGACAGGTCGTGCTGTATCAGGAGCTCGCAGCCCACGACGCACCACGACTCGTGCTGGCGTTCGTGGCGATTCATCACGCGGCCGCGACCCTGCTCGCCGCTGGGACCGAAGCCCAGCGCAATCGTCACCTGCCCGCCATTCTCGACGGTGAGACCTGGGTGCAGGGTTTCTCCGAACCCGGGGCCGGATCGGATCTGGCCGCGCTGTCCACGACCGCGCGCCGCGACGGCGACGATTACGTGACCACCGGACAGAAGGTGTGGGCGAGCGGCGCACAGTATGCCGACTGGTGTCTGCTGCTGGCCCGTACGGACCCGAATGCGGCCAAACGTCACGGCATTTCGTACTTCCTGCTGGATATGCGAACGCCCGGTCTCGATGTGCGCCCGATCCGGCAGGCCACCGGCGAATCGCACTTCTGCGAGATCTTCCTCGACGAGGTGCGGATTCCCGCCGCCAACCTGATCGGTGCGGAGCATGCCGGCTGGCAGGTCGCGCAGCGCACCCTCGGTGCGGAACGCGGCCTGACCATGCTGGAACTGGCCGAGCGCCTCGGGAATGCCGGATTCCGTTGGCTACTCGAGTCGTGCGCGCAACCCGATCCGGGCGGCAGGCGGCCGATCGAGGATCCGGTGACACTGGACCGGCTGGCCATCTTCGAAACCGAGATCACCGGTCTGCGTGCGCTGTGCCTCGACCTGGTGGAACGCCACGACCGCGACACCGCCGGTCCGGCCGACGCCTCCATCGTGAAGTTGTACTACAGCGAATTGCTCCAGCGGATGACCGATTTCGGTGCCGAGCTCGGGGGAGTGGCAGCGCACAGTGTGCTGCGCAAGCCGATGTCGGGCGGCTGGGAGTCGGGGGCCTGGGTGCTGGACTTCATCGGATCCTGGGAATGGACCATCCCCGGCGGTACCAGCGAAATCCAGCGCACCATCATCGCGGAGCGCGGCCTCGGCCTGCCCCGGGAACCGGTCGTCCGATGATGATCGAAACAGCATGCCCTGACTCCGAATTCGTTGCACTGCATGCAGAGTTGCGCGGAATGACCCGGGATGTCCTCGCACGAATCGGGCCGGCAGGGCGGGTCGAGCTGGAAGTGGCCGCCCACCAGGGTTGGCTCGGACTGGAGGTGCCGGAGGAATTCGACGGCGCCGGGGCCACCTTCGCCGAGACCGCCGTCGTTGCGCGGGAATGGGGCCGGGCGGTGGCGGCCGGCCCTTATCCGAGCGCCGCCCTCGCCGCTGGAGCCTGCCTGCTGCTCGCCCCCGATCCCGGCCGAGGTCTATTGTTGCGTGCCATCGCCGCGGGCGAGTCCACGGTTGCGGTCGCGTTCACCGCCGATGCCGATGCGTGCGGTCCTTTCGGGTCGCCGTTCGGTCTCCGGCGCTCCGGCGCCCACCTGATCCTCTCGGGCAGTGCGGAATTCGTGCTCGACGCACCTGCCGCGGATCAGCTGCTGCTGTTCGCCGCCGGCGACGACGGTCTTCCGGTCGTGGTATCGATGGTCGCGGAGGCCGCTGGCCTCTCTCGCACCGCACAGCCCGTGCTGGACCGAACCCGGGAATTCGGCCGAATAGTGGCCGAAGATCTCACGGTGCCCTCGACGTCGATCCACCGCTTCGCCGGTGACCCGATCGCCGCGGTGCGCCGACTGCACGATCGAGCCGCGATCACCATCGCCTGCGACAGCCTCGGCCTCAGCGAGGCCATGCTTGCCGCGACCGTCGCCTACGCTGGGACGCGCACCCAATTCGGCCGCCCGATCGGTTCCTTCCAAGCGGTCAAACACGCGTGCGCCGATATGCTCGTTCGGCTCACAGTCAGCCGGCACCTGGTCGATGCAGCGGTGCACCAGGTAGCCACGAACGCCCCGCACGCCGAGGTCGCCGTCGCCATGGCCAAATCCCACGCCTGCGCCGCCGCGGTCGACATCGCCGGTAAGGCAATGCAATTGCACGGCGGTTACGGCTACACCTGGGAAAGCGGCATCCACCGCTTCCTCGAGCGCGCAACCCTGAACCGCGCCCTCTACGGCACCCCGGCCGCACACCGCCGCCGCATCGCCGCCCGCTACCGGAATCTGGGTTAGTGCTCCGCCCTCCAGGGCTGGGGTGAAGGACAACGCGGGAAGCCCCGGCCGAGCGTGCCCCAAACGGGCTGCTCCTGAGCGCCGCGGCCTTCGGGGTCGCCGGTATCGGCAAGCGCGTCCAACGCTTGGAGCGCTTTGGCACATGCTTGTTGTGGTGAGGGTCTAGCGTGAATGTGTTGATCTGCAGTCCGGTCAGTGCGGAGGCAGCAGGCGTTGCCGCTCGGCCATCAGCAATTCGAATGTGTCTCGCACGTGCCGTACGTATGGGTCGCCGGGATGCCGCACCAGCGGTGGGATGGTGATGCCGTCGGCTTCGGCGGCCAGGACCACTTCGAACGAGGCGACATGTGCACAGAACTGTCGAAGTGGTTCCGGCAGATCGGATTCGGGCAGTAGGTCGGCGTGGTCCAGGATGAGGTCACGCATAGCGCGGTTCGCCGGCATCAGTACGTGGTCGCGCCACCTGCGCCATTCCGGATCGGGAGTGTCGAAGCGGCGCTGCGCCCGCGCCGGCAGCCGAGCGGCCCGAAGGGACTCCCACACCTGTTCATTCGCATCGACCAGTGCGCGCAGTGGTGCGTAGAGCTCCGTGAGCTGGCTGCTGACGTGCAGCAGCCGCGCCTGCCGCCGCTCCTGGAGAATCGCCCCACGTTGGGTCAGCACGAATGTCAGGGTCGCCACGAAAATGCTTGCCCCTGCGGCGATCACCGCTGTCAGCATCTCAAGTCTCCAACACCGTAATCGAGAGCACGATGCCGGCCGGGTTGGAGGTCGGAAAGTAGAGGTGGCCGTGCTGGTCCGCCATCTTGAAGTGCGCGACCGACGAACCGGCGAGCACGTGCGCTTTGCAGGCCACCGCAATGGATACCTCATGCCCTGCAGGCGTATCGGGAATCGGAGTGAGTCGCGGAGTGGAGATCTGCCCGACCCCTCCCAGCGCACCGATGCGTTTGAGGTAGCGCTCTGTCCAGTCGACGGTCCCCGCGTTCCGGATCCGCCAGACTTTGGTGAAGGTCTGCCCGGGTAGCAAGAGGGTCCCATCCGGGATGGTGATATCCGCAACCCATTCGGTCCGGTCACCCAGCAGCGGGTAGGTCGGCGCGGTCGCCGCCGGTAGGCGATCACTCGAGTGACGCTTCTGCTCGCGCTGTTCGTACCGCAGGTCCTCGTAGTGCGCATTGAGCAGATTGTTCGCGTCCAATGCCGCATCCCACACCTGAACCAGCGTCTCACTCGGCAGGTGCTGGCCACGCTCGGCCTGACCGATGGTCGTCGCCGAACAGCCGGCCGCCTCGGCCATCTCGCCCACGGAGAATCCCTTGAGATGGCGGAGCTGCCGCAGTTGCGCCCCGAAGCGCTGCTTGGCGTTCACCGGCGCCGGCAGTGGCTTCTCCGGCCGTCCTCTACCGGGCATGGCATCCACCTCGAGTCCTGGAATTGATTACCGTTCGCCTCATAATTGCGTGGTGACACAGACTCTTCCGTAGTCGGCCGAGCGGAATCGGCGTGATGGGACAGGGAGAGGCAATGTGATGTCCACCGTCAACCGGGTGCCGCGAGTATTCGTGTCCTATACCCACGACAGCCGCGAGCACCGGGAAATGGTCCTGCAGTTCGCGCAATTCCTCACCGAGACTTGCGGTTTCGATGTGAACATCGATTTCTGGGATCTCGATCGACGGCGAAACTGGTACCAGTGGGCAATGGAACAGATCACTATGGCCGACTACGTGCTGGTGATCGCCTCGCCGGTGTGCAAGATCGTCGGCGACGGCCGTTGCGGCAACGAGAGCAACCGGGGCATGCAGTCGGAGATCACGCTTCTGATGGAGTTGCTGCACAGTGACCGGGAGGTGTGGCAGCGCAGGCTGCTCCCCGTCGTGCTGCCTGGCCGGTCGGCTGCGGAGATTCCCTTGTTCCTGCAACCGCGCACTGCGGATCACTATGTGGTGCAGGACTTTACGATCACCGGCGCGGAGGATCTGTTGCGCACGATCACCGCGCAGGTCCGATACCACCGACCGGCGATGAATCCGGCGGTGGTCCGGCTGCAACCGAGGGGGGTGTGACATAGATCGATGCTAAGGGCGGTGGTAGCCGGTGCGGACGTTGTGACCGTGCAGTGCTTTTCAGTGCTTTCCAGAGGTCGCACTCGAGCGACCTGCCATATGGCTCGATGGGATGACACAGGAAGGAGCGAGGCATGGCCGAGGTTTGCCCGCAGTGTAAGAGGAAGACCGGCATGGATATCGGTGAGAAGGATCGCCAGGGCTGGCAGAAGTATCAATGTCAGTTGTGCAAATTCGAGTGGAAGGCGCCCGCACCGTAGTTGCTCGCCGGGCACCGAATCAATGATCGGTGCCCGGCAGCAATGCCATCCGCGCACGAATCTCGGCTTGCCGTCGGCTGTCACGCAAGGTGGTGTAACCGGAAAGGGCTCTGTTCCAATACATTCGGGCCGCCGGCCAGCTGGACTCGGCCGCGGCGATCTCACCCAGCCCCTCGTATCCACGGGTCTCCTCGAGCAGGCTGCCCGACCGGGAGGCAAGTTCGGCTGCACGCGAGAACATCTCGTCCGCATGTCGAAGAGCGTCGAGCCCCTGGTAGGCGCGTCCGAGCACGTTGTAGGCCATCGCCTCGTCGAACTGGAGTTGCTCGGCGCGGAAGACCTCCAGTGCCCGGAGCACCATCGGTACTGCCGCCTCGCACCGGTTCATAGCGATTTCTATCGTGGCGGTATCGCGCAGCAGGATGGCCACGTTCCGGGGCTTTCCATGGGCGGTCAAATACGCGAGCGCATCGATACTTTTACGCCGCGCTTCCGCCAACTCGCCCCGCAGGAACTGTGCCCAGGCTTCGTGCGCCAGCGCAATGTGCTCTCCGTAGGCGTCGCCGATCTTCCCGAACAGAATTCGAGCTCGCTGGTAGAGCGCTGACGCCGCCTCGGTGTCCCCGCCCGACAGCTCGGCGAGTCCGAGATTGTTGCAGGTCACCGCCTCGGCATAAATGTCACCCGCGCGCTCGGCGGCCTCCAGCGCCCACCGATGGGTTCGAATCCACAGGTTGATGTCGTGGGTGATGAAGGCGAACTCCCGCACGGTGAAGGCCAACTGCCAGCACTGCTCGTCGCGCCCGCGCTCGAATGCCATCTGCGCGGCGGCCAGCAGATTGTCACGGTCCGCGGTCAGTTGCGCCAGGGCGTGGCGGTACTCGCGCATCGGGTACGCCGTGTTCTGCACCGACGGAGCCATGCTCGCGCGGTGTCTGTCGGGTGTGAGCAGGCGGTCTGCCGCATCGGCGGTAGAGAGGTAGTGATCGACCATCCGATCGCAGACCCGTGCGCGTTCTTCCGGGGCAAGCACGGCTTCGGCTCGCTGTTGTGCGAAAGACTTGATGAGATCGTGGAATTCGTATCGTCCGGCCTTCGGAGCCGCGAGCAGATTGACCTCGATGAGGTGCCGCACCGCACGGCGGGCGGCGGCGCGGTCGATATCGGATATGGCGGCAGCCGCCGCGATATCGAAGTCGGAACCACAGTGCAGTCCGAGCGCGGTGAAGGTCCGGGCGTGCTCCGGCGTCAATCGGGCCACCGAGCATTCGAACAGATCCTGCAGATCGCGGTCCCCGTCATGGAACATCTCGATCCCGACGGTGTCGTCCTCGGTCGGCCACGGTTCCGTATGCACGAACGCGGCGGCGATCCTGATCGCGACCGGCAGGCCGTGGCACCGGCGCGTCATCGCGGCGACCTGTTCCTCGGAGGGGCGACGAACGTCGGGCAGATCCGTGATGAACTCGCGCACCAGTGCCGCCGAATCGAACTGTGACAGTGGACCTATCGGTATCCGATGAGCATCGTCGAGCCCGTTGAGGTTGCTACGGCTGGTGAGCAGCACCCGGCTGGCTCCCTCCGCAGGAAGCAGCGGCCGGATGTGCGCGGCATCGAGTACGTTGTCCAGCACCAGCAGCAGGCATCTGTCGCGCAACATCTCGCGCAGCGCGGCGAGGCGCTCATCCTGCCGTGTCGGAACGGACTCGGGCGGCGCGTCGAGTTGGCGCAGGAGCTTGTCCGCGGCTTCTGCTGCGGACATGACGGGGGTGGCGGCGTAGCCGTGCAGGTCCAGGAATAGGCACCCCTCGGGAAACGACTTCTCCAGACTACGGGCCGCCCGCACAGCCAGCGCGGTCTTGCCCACGCCGCCGACGCCCGACAGCACGCACACGGTGCTCGGGCCGGCATCCGCGGACTCCGGCGCAGTCAGCAGGTCTATGACCTGCTCGAGCTCCGCTTCCCTGCCGCGTAGTTGCCTTGTGTCCCTGGGTAATTCGGTGGCGTAGGAGCCGCGTGACGGTCGTGCCGAGCCTTGGTCGCGCCGGGTCCGGCGTGCGATCTCCACCTCGTCGCGCAGGGTGAGCAACTGGCCGATCGCGAGCCCGTCGAGATGCAGCTCGAAGAGCATCGCTTCCAACGCCGCCGAGGACGGCAGGGTCGTCCCCTTGAGATAGGCGTACACACTGCCCATCGAGATACTCAGCTGCTTGGCTAAATTCGCCCGCTTCACGAAGCCGTGCTGCTTTTCGGCGTGCAACACAGCCTGATTCAACGTGGTGACGAAGTGCTCCAGGGCCGCATCCGGATCGGCGGCTTTTCGCTGCGAGCTGGTCATCGTCACCTCCGCAGTCCCTGTGACGGCATCGTGCAGTGTATTCAAGCCCTTTCCAGATGTCCAGGAAAGCCCGTGCCGCCCGTGATGCAGTTGTGCACAACAACATTCCCGATCGGAAAAGAAGTCACCATGAAGCGCATCGTGATCGCCGCTGCCGCATTGGTAACCGGCGCACTACTCGCCTGCGGCTGCTCCAGTTCGCCGCACAATTCCGGGACCACCGCGAGCCCCGCGGTGAGCGCCGCCGTGCAGACCGCCGACGGAGGCGACACGACCTGCAAGGATTTCATCGCCGCCGCGAAAACACGCAAGGAAACGATCATCGAGAACTACTTGCGCAGCACCGGCCAGAGCACGAACCGCACCTCGATCACTGCGACCCGGTTGTCCGCAGAAGCGTTCTGCCGCACCAGCGGTAAGAACAAGCTCGTCCGCGACATCACCACCGGCTGAGTCTCGGATCGCGTTCAGGAGTTCACGATGGAAGCCTTTATTGTTCTGGTCGGAATCATTTTCGTCACTGCGCTGGTGATCTCGTTCTTTCTCAGCGCTGGCGCCAGGAAGCAGATCGACACCTATGTAGAGGCGCCACACAATCATGTCATCGACCTGGTGCAAGATCATTTCGGATCGGTGTGGTGGCGCGCCGTAGACGGCCCGGGGGATATGAACTATCGGGCCAGGGGATTCGGCATGAGTTCGGTGGGCAGCGCGAAACCCGTCATCTCGGTTTCGGTCACCGCGCTGGACAACGGGAGGGTCAGCGTCGCTGCCTGGATGTCGTCGTGGTCGCAGCGAATGGGAATCGTGGGGTGCTGCGACCGCGTCTACTTCAAGCGGCGCAGTCTGATTCAGAAGATCGAAGCGCTGTAACGAAACAAGGCAGGAAGTCTCATGGATCCACAGTCTGAACATGAAGCACTGCAACGTGACTGGAAGTCGGCAGCGCTGAACTACCTCGACAGCGGCGACGGATTTCAAGCACACATCACCGCGAAGGAAGCGACCCGCGAACATCCCGGGGACGCGGAAGCGTGGTACATCCGTGCTCAGGCCTCCCTCGAACTCGACAAGGCCGGTGATGCCCTGTTCGAGATCAACGAGGCAATCCGATTGAACGCCGAGGATCCTCGGTTCCACGGCGCGCTCGGCGACATCCACTGCGGCGCTGAGGATTGGCTCCGCGCACGGGCGGCGTACGAGCGCGCCCAAGCCCTCGATCCGGGTAGCCCGCTCTATGCGATCGGGATCGCGAACACCTACGCCGGCAACAATCTGGAACTGGCGATTCCCATCTACGAGAAGGCGGTTCGGGACTACCCGAACGTCCCCTACTTCAGGGAGAACCTGGCCGGCGCACTTTTGGACTCGATAACGGAACAGTGGAGCGAATTCGCCGACGGCAGCCGCAGCATCACCAACGAGGCCCAACTCGAGCTCTCCCGGCAGGTGCTGAAGCGGATCGAGAATCTCGATCTGCGCGCTGACGAGTTCGCCGAGGTGCGCACCCACATCGCGGAGATACGCCGTCTGGTCGACCGTGCTGCGCAGGTGAAGTGGTACGGGTCGGACCACATTGTGGCGTACCTGGTCGCGAGCGGGGCCGGTCTGCTGACCTTCTTCATCGCGCTGGGGTCGGGGAGTGGGGGTCTGGCGGTGCTCGCTCTCCTTGCGACTGCCGCCGTTGTCACCGGTTATGTTCTGCGCCATCGCATGCCGGACTGGAAATGGACCCAGCGCTCGGTTTCGCAGAGCGTCCGCCGGACCGGCCTACAGGCTCCCGGTCGATAGCAGGAGACCAGATCTCTGATAACACAGTCGAATTCGACCTTCGAAACTGCGACTAATCGGATAATTCAGACCGGGGTGGATAATGACAGGCTCCAAACGCTCACCTCGAGCGTAGGCTGCCTGCGAGACGGCAAATATTTGGCGTTCAGGACGGGCATGATGGTTGTCGGAGAACAAGTTTCGTACGGTTCCAGCACGGTGTCACCACGCGTATTCATTACCTATTCGCACGATTCGGACGAACATAAGAGTCTGGTCCGCGAATTCGCGAACTTCCTACGCGTGGAGGCGGGAATCGACGTTCATCTGGATCAGTGGTACGACAATCAGCGCCGCGACTGGTCGAGTTGGGCGATCGAGCAACTGACACGAGCAGACTTCGTCCTGGTCATCGCCTCGCCCGACTACCAAAGCCGCGCAGATGGATTGGCGCAGTCGCACGAGGGCCGCGGCGCCCAGTTCGAGACCGCGATCCTCCGCAACGACATGACCAGAAACCTGAACGAGCAGACTCGCCGAATCCTCCCGGTGGTGCTCCCGGGGCGATCCATCGATGAGATCCCGATGTTTCTGATGGCTTACTCCGCCACCCACTATGTGATCAGCGAATTCACTCTTGCGGGGATAGCGGATCTGCGCGTCGCGCTCACCGGCCAGGGGGAGCATCCCATGCCGGAACTCGGAGAGTTCGTTGGCTCCCCGTTCGCCGAAACATTCACTGCCACAACGATTGCGGTGCCGGTCCGCCGTAAGGCGCGGCTGCTGACAACGGTGCTCGAGCCGGTGAAACGCGGGCCTGACCTGATATTCGGCGGCGCTGATCTCGATGCCGAGCACTACGGCAACAGCATCGTGCATCGCTGCGCGGTCCTGTGCGGAGATCCTCGCAGCGCCGTCGAGTACAACCTCGGCCGCAGGTACCGCGAGTTCGAGACCATGGTCGGCGTTCTCGACGATGCGGCGGACGCCGGCCAGATCGGATACTTCCAGGTATTCCTCGACAATGAACCGCAGAAACACGTAGTGACGACTCACGGTTCGCCGATCCGCATCCATTACGACGTCACCCGCGTACTTCGGCTCCGACTGGTCGCCTATCGGCCGGATACCATCGGGAACCCGATGCTGGGGGGAGTCTTGTCGGCTGTGGGCAGGTCGAGTCGGCTACCCGAACTCGCCTGGGGCGACCCGACTCTGTTCGTGTGAACAGGGTCGTTCGGTCTCTTCTCGGAGCGCCTCAGAAGGTATTGCTACACAACGCAATAACTGATATAGCCGGTGAAAACCGCACGGACACTATAAAACTCGATACCAACAATACGAAGTTAGGCTCCGGGCATGGACGAGAACCTCCAACCCCGCATTGGGACCGCTGAACGTGAGCGTGCGTTCGAGCTGCTCAGAAGACACCTCTCCGCAGATCGAATCGCCATCGCCGAATTCGACGAACGGTCGGCGCGCATCCACGCCGCCACCACGCAGTCGCAGCTCGACTCCGTCTTCGGTGACCTGCCCCCGCTTTCGGATGGCCCCAGCCGCTGGAGACGGTACGCGGCGCCTGCCGCGTTCGGTGGTGCGCTACTGCTCCTGGCCGCCACCATCACAATCATCACGCTGTACGAATCGCGGCCGCAGGCAACTCGGACGGTCATCGTCACCACTGTTGTCGCGCCCACAGCGAGCCTCGCCACCACGACGGTGGCATCGTCAACCACGGCCGCGTCGTCCACCACCGCTGCGGCGTCGTCGTCGTCCAGTCGCTCCTCGATAACCCCCACCAGCCCGATATCAGGCACGCCCATCGTCGGCGTGCAGTACCTCATGGACTTCAAGAAACTTGACGGCGCAACGTATCTCAACTTCGACACCGGCCCGGCTGCCGTATCCGGCACCACCTTTACCCGCTCGGTCATGATCGACCCGCAAGGACACCACCTCGCGTTTGTCGAATACGATCTCGCCCGCAAATACTCTCACCTGGACGGCACCCTCGGTGTCCGCGACGACGCGACTCCTAGTGGGATGTCCATGCAATTCCAGATCTACGCGGACGGCGTCGTGACAACCGATACCGCGGTCAAGATCGGAGACTCGGTCCCGGTCCACCTCGACCTGGATCATCCTCTCCGCCTCCGGCTTCAGGTGACCAACCTCAACCCCGGAGGCGACGCCTACGCCATCTTCGGCGACCTCCGAGCGACTCCCAATTGATCCGGCGCGGGCGTTCCACGCGAGGTGTCCCCGCTGTTGTCTGCGCAGTGGCGACGGTGACACTGGGGTTGATCGGGTGCAGCCCCAGTCATCAGGACTCCGCGCAGACGCAGACCCCGAGTCCGTCGAGCACGCAGCGCCCCGACTGCACGAGGTGCACCTCCCGAATTACATACACGTACGCGACTCTCGCGGGTGCACCACCGACCTCTGCGCAGCTGGAACAGATGAAGCAGACAATCGACGACCGGCTGAACCTCACCAACACCGGCGCTCGGATAGGTATCGAGGGGGCCTCGATCGTGCTCACACTCGACGAGATCGACACCGACGGGGTCCGCACGCTCGGCCAGGTGTCGACGTTACGAATCCGCCCGGTATTGCATGTGATCGGTCAGTCGCCGGGTGGACCGTCGCAAGGTGGGTCGGCCGGCCCGACCGCTTCGGCCACATCCGTACTGCCGAGAGCGACGTCAGCCCCGAACACCGACACCGTCGCCGAGGCAAAAGCCTTGCGGCAGAGCACCGATCCCGATACGCAGGTGCGTGCCATCACCACGTTGGACTGTTCGGCACCGGACCCGCTGGACGGTCAGGATGATCCCACTCGCCCACTGGTCGCATGCTCGACCAACGGCTCTGAGCGATACGTGCTGGGGCCCAGTGTCATCGACGGAACCGGAATCGTCAGTGCAACGACATCGAGCGTCAACGATCGGCCGGTCATCCTCGTCACCTTCACCAGCGCCGCCGCGGACGTGTGGAGCCGCGCCACCAGCGACAACGTCGGCAGACAGCTGGCGTTCGTCGCGGACTCCGGCGTAATCAGCGCGCCGTTCATCCAGGAAGCGACGCCACCGGGGACCAGTACGACACAGATCTCGGGCCTGTTCACCGCACAACAAGGGACGGCCCTCGCTCGCCAGATGCAGAATTCCGGATCCGGCCTAGAACTGACCTCGACCGTCAAGATGACTGTCTCCCCGACCAAGTGAGGCACCACGGCAGGCCTCGCCGATGATTGCTGCAGAATCCTCCCATCTCCGTCGACGTCACATCAAGTATTCGAGCGACACATCCCAATCTTGAGGTGCCCACGTAGGCAGGTTCATTCCCTGCCGGAACCCAGCCGCCGTCCGGCACCTGAGCATCGAACTGCACCAATTCGGATAAGAAAGATGACTGACAGGTCTCCGTCCGGATCTGAATTCTGTTGGTGGAGTGAGGGGCTCGGCCTCCACGGCGTAAGGCGCAGCGGGCGCTCCCATCGGCCGTTTCGTATACGTAGCAACGCATCGCGTCACCTGCCCCATAAGGAAGTAGACAGAATTGCTCACCTCGGCCGCCCGACCACCGTCTTCTTCGCCCCGTGCTGTCAATCGTTTTAGTCTGGCGGCCGCTGTCCTGCTCGCATCCCTCGGATTAGCGACCGGCTGCTCGACTCCAGCACCGGAGCCCGGCACGGCAGGCCCTGCAAGTCATCATTTCGCAAACGGTCGTATCGTCTACGCCGCCGACTCGGGTACCACGTACACGTCGATCTTCTCCATTGGTACCGACGGCAGTGACGTCCAGCGGCTCACGGACAGCAGTGGCGACAACGGCACGGTGGCAGCCGCACTAGACGGCAGCAAGATCGCGTACATGCGCACCAGCGCAGACGACGCCTCCGGCCTCTACGTGTCGAACATCGATGGCACCAATCCGCAGCATGTGATCGGGAGGTCCCCCGACACCGAAGCCCCTGCCCTCTCTGCCGACGGGACGAAACTGGCATATGCCAGCGCTTCGTCGAGCGCCGACAGTTCGGCGTTCGACATTTTCGTGATGGATGTCGACGGGAGCAGGGTGCAGCAGCTCACTCGTACCGGAGACAGCGTCGGTGCCGCGTTCTCTCCGGATGGGTCGAAGCTCGTCTACAACCGGTTTGCGCATACTGCTGATCACAGACCGTTCGACATTTTCGTGATGGATGTCGACGGGAGCAGGGTGCAGCAGCTCACTCATACCGGAGACAGCGTCGGTGCCGCCTTCTCTCCGGACGGGACGAAGCTCGTGTTCTCCCGAGGCCAGTGGAATGCCAGCAGTTCCGACGTTTTCGTGATGAATGTTGACGGCAGCAACATGCAGCAACTTACTCATACCGGAGACAGCGGCGGTGCCGTCTTCTCTCCGGACGGAACCAGACTCGCCTTCATGCGTCGAGGTAGCGACGATTCCTACAACGTCTGCGTGATGGATGCCGATGGCAGTAACGTCAGAAGGCTCATCGCCACCGTCAACAAAGGGTTCAGTCGAGTGGCCTGGGGTGCGGTGCAGCACTGATCGACTTGCGGACCTCTCGGTGACGGAATGTTCAGCGTGGCAGAAGGTCTCGCCGATCTACGTGCGCTGTGACAGCACGGTTATCGTCACCGTAACTGCGCTCCCATCGCGGCAAAACCGCATTATCGAGGTTCACGAAAGGAAAACCCGCGTGAACGAAAACCCGCAACCGCTCAGGGGCAGCGATGCCTGGGACCGTTTGCTGCGCAACGACGCTCGTGACTCCTCGAGGCTGGCGGCGATCTGCATTGCAGCGCAGCCTTGGTGCCCGGAATCGCTGAACAAGGTGCGACGTGGCGGCTTTCCGGGCGGTCGCCCGTCCAAGCAAACGGTGCGTCGCGCTGCGGCCGCTCTGCTCGCACTCACCGACAATGCATCGGATCGGTATGGCCGCGCCCGACGAGCGATGGCGTATTTGTGCATACATCACCAGGCGCAAGAGTCGATCACCACAGGTTCGGGCCGCTCGGAGCTCGACGAGGCTGTTGCCGACGCACAGCATGCCCTCGAACTGGTCGCTGAGGTCCCGGACACAGCGATGAGACTCCTCATTGCCAGCACCGTGTGTACCGCGATGCGGAACACAGGAGCGCCGGCGCGTGGTGCGGCGGCGCTGAAGGCCGCGATCGACTCGGCGGAACTCATCACCGACGAGTGCGCGGGTGCGTTGTTGAACGCGGATGCACCGTTCCTGCTCGACAACCTCGGCGAACGCTCGGTGTTCCGCGCCCTGCGCACCCTTGCCAGGGCGTATCTCGATGCGGAAATGGTGCCGGAGGCGACGGCGACAATCGAGAAATTTGTTCATTGGGCCAGCGGATCGAAAGAACGGCTTCCTCTCCATTACGCACGCGCACTGGCTCTGCGAGCGCGAGTGGAACGGCGACGGCGCGACGTGGGTGCGTTCCTCAGCACCGAAGCCGAAATGAAGCGGTTGGCCGAATCCATGCCGGACAACACCGCGATCCACCGGCATTGGAATGTCCTTGCCGGCACCAATGCGGTTCGGTTGCGCGATGAGAGTCGCGGGTCAGAGCTGCGGCTCGAACGATTGCATTCACGTGTCATGTCCAGCCTGGGCTGGGATGTGTTCGCCGACAACACGATTCCTCCCGATCTCGTTGCGTTGCGCGAGTGCGTCCGCCGATTCCGCGCTGCTGGATCGAAAGAAGGACTGACATGGATCGGCAACATCACCTATGACATAGCCGCGGCGACGGTTCGTACGGGACGTGTCATCGATGACCCGGCGGTACATGACTACACGCTCGCGCTCCTCGGTGTCGTCGCCGACGCGTGGGCAGGGTTCGCGATCAACGGCATCTACTCGGTGACGTTCTCCCGTGCGAGGCTGCTGCTGCGGTCCGGAACTGTGCCGAACGCCGAATTGGAGGGCCAGCTCCTCGATGTGCACCGAGGAGCCCGGCGGGCGGAGCTGAGCTACAACGCGCTGGCCAACGCCGTCCGGTATGGGCGGGCGGGCAGTCCGCTGGTTCGTGCACGCCTTGATGAGCTCCTCGCTGATCCGGGCACGGTCGCCACCCTGACGCTCCATGCGAAGTTGAACGGACTGTCGGCCGAATGGTGGTGGCGCACAACATCGTCGGCATCGGATGTCTCGAACAAGGCGTCTGTCGAGACTTCGGCGCTGCAGGCTGTAGCGCTGCTTCGGCCCGCCGGTGTGAGCATCGACCCGGAGCGTGAGGCCATCGCGTGGAATGCCGCAGCCTGGTGTGCCTCCATCGAGGGTGACCGCGAGGCCCAGATGGCGCGCTTACTCAAGGCGGTGCGCTGTGTCGCCGAGCTGATGGTCACCATCGGGACCGACGCCGACCGACGGGAATTGGCGGACACGTTCGGGTATGTGTTCACCGCCGCGGCTGAACTGGCGGTCGATATCGGTGACCATCGAGCCGCCGATATCGTGATGGAAGCGGCCCGCCGCGACCGGGTCGGGCTGATCCTCGCCGAGCTCGCACGAAACCCCAATGTCGATGTCCGGATTCGGTCGACGGCCCTGGAGGTCAGCGCTTCGGCGATCGCGACTGCCGGCCAACCCGCAGCCGACGCCGGCGACGGCGATGACGGCGGCGCTCCTCCACCTGAGGATGTGGCCATACGTTCCGCAGTGGTGCGTGGCGATCGGGCCGACGCCCGGCGACACGCAAACGCTGTGCTGGGGCCGCTCGGTGCCCTGTGTGATCCCGGGCTCCTGGAGCAGGCACACCCGCAGTCGCTGCTGGCGGGCGATTCGCGTCACGGCGATGTTGCTGTGCTGCAACTGCTTCCAGCTTCGGCGCCGGCACTGGGCAGTCCGGATGCCGACACGGAAACGGTGAGAACGTTCCGCCGCCTCACCTGGATCGCGGCGGATGAAACCGACGCCCACGAGTACCTCGACGCCATCGAACTGCCGCGGACACTCACCACGCTGACACCTGGTGATCCGAGAGGGTTCACATGGGCCGCGGCCATCGCCAAAGCGTTGCTCCCTCCGTCGCTGCGCCGTCGGCTCGAGGACTCGTCGGCATCACCGCTGCGGCTGCTGATCGTTCCGACCGGGTTCTTCCATCTTTGTTTCGATACACTCCCCGTCGGCCGCGATCAGCACCTGGTCGATCGAGCGGTCGTGAGTTTGCACGGGTCCCTGACTGGCGCACTGGCCCTGGCTCGGATCGAGCAGACCCGCTCGCTGGCGCCGTCGGTAGCGGTGTACGACGAGGTCCGACTGCGTCATACGACCGCCGAGTATCGCGCGTTGCTCGCGAACATCCCCGGCGTCAGCCGGGTAGACCGCGCCGAGCACCTCGAGGCGGCACTCGGGGCAGGGCCCGTTCAACGAGTATCTTTCCTGGCGATGGGGGTTCACGGCACAAAGGACGAAACCGGTTGGGGCCAGGCCAAAGTACTGCCGGACGGCAGCACCATGACCGCCGCACAAATCTTGACGCTGGCGATACCGCGGCTTTGTGTCCTGGCGTCCTGCCACTCATCGATCACCACAGCTGACGGAGTCGAGCTGGGCGGGTTCCCGCTCGCGTTGATGCTGCGCGGCGCTACGACAGTGATCGGCGGCCTGTACGACATCGATGACGAAGCGACCGCGCAATTGATGACACGATTCTGGCAGAACCTCGCCGCCGGCGCTGCACCGATTCATGCATTGCGTGAGGCGAAGCTCGACTGGCTCGCCGAATTGCCCTCGCGCCGAAAGCACCCCGAGCTGTGGGCCGGCCTGGTCACCTACGGCAGTGTCAACGATTGACTCGGGTGCTGTCGGGGCTATTGCCCGGAATCCGAGTGCGCCGCGAACCATGTTGGGCCCGTGCAGGGCCCACATGATTCGACGGTACTCATGCCGCGCGTTGGGGCTTCGAGGTCAAGTGCCAACCGTCACAGTGCGGGCATTGATAGCCACGGCATTCGCGGCGGTTACTGAGCTCGCCTGCGAGGTTGGCTGCGTCGCGTCCGCGACGGATTGCTTTGAGCGCAAGTTTCACGTCCTTGCGTTCGCGCAGGCGGTTCTTTCCCGTCTCGGGACATACCGGCCAACGGTGACGTCGGCTGATTCCGGTGCGGCGGGCTTCGATGCGATAGGACATCTCGCTCCTGAACTCACGGGGCACCTGGCGGGAGCCCCTCTGGGAACAATGACCACCGCCGCCCGCTGAGCGTTCGCGCTCGGATCGAACGAATCTCGCCCGACTTCCTCCGACACATGCATAGCTATTCGTGACCTCGCTCGGCGAACACGCGAGACGTCCAGGAGGTCATCTATGGCGAATGCCGAACGAAAGGCTCGTGCAGCATGCCCGCGGAAGAGATACCGACAGAGGACCACGACCCCAACGGTCAACAGCCACCCCCACTTGCCGACGAGCACCCATACCTGGCCAGCGAGGAGCTAAAGGCACGGCGGTTCGGCGAGTACTTCGGGTGCACCATCGAGCAGGCTTTCGACTGGGTACTCGATCAAGCACTCAGGAGAACGAAGAACGCGGCCGATGCCGAGGACATCGCGCAGAAGTCGCTCCTGAAACTCTGGATCAGATGTTCCGGCGACCCGCTGACTGCGCGAACCGCCGAGGCGTATGTCCGTGGCACCGTGAACAACGTGTGTGCGACCCAGTGGAAAAAACAGCATCAGGAGCGTGAGCGAGCCGGCACCCGCGTCGGCTTCGACATCGCGATCGACCTCCACGGCGGCGGCGACGTCGAACCCACAGTGTTCGACGACGAAACGATCGCGTGGACCAACCAGGCGATTCCTCAACTGCCCCCACACCTGCGTGATGTCGTCGAACTGCTGTGGGACCCCGACGACGGTGGCTTCGACGCACGCACACTGAACGAAGTCGCACAAATACTCGGCATTCCTCGGGGGACCGCCGGACGGCGCTGGTTCGACGCTCGTAAGGAGCTTCGGGCCCTGCGAGAGCGATTCACCACCGAAACCAAGGACGACCCGAAATGAACGAGGACACCAACCACATGTCCGGCCACCACGACGCCAACAACCCGCCGGACCCATTCCTAGCGGCCCTCAGCCAGTACGACGAATCCTCCTCTGCCGATGAGGAAACGGCCGGCACACCCTATCTGGATCCTGCGCAGCGCGCCGCCGCACAGCGACGGGTCCTGGCGAACCTGGGATTCCGCAATCCGAACACCGAATTGTCGTTGTCCGACAACGAGATCGCAGACGTCATGGACGAGTGGTCGCTGCAGAACGTCCGCGGCGGCGAGGCTCCAACCGGTCGCGGCGACACCATCACCGTGGACATCGACCAGACCATCGTTCCGGCCGGCATGACCGACGATGAAGCTCGAACGCTGCAACTCGTCGTGACCGCCACTCCGGTCGACAACCACGAAACCCGCATCAGCGCACGAATCGCGCTGCCGGACAACCCCTCACCTGTTCAGGTAGTGGTAATCGCAACGGTGATCTTCGAAGGTAACCGCCCCGTTCGATTCCCACTCCAAGCGAAAAATGAAGGCACAGCGGACTTCCCCCTCTGGACACTTGCCGGCGGCGCCAGTATCCCTGCGTACGGGAGGATCACAGGCGCCCACATCGACATCGAGTAGTAGGTGCCGGTCATCCGGGAGGCGGTCAGCCACATTCGTCGATAGCGCTCGGCTCGCGCTCGTGGACATGACCCCAGGCTACGAGTCCTCCTTATCGACGGGGCTGCGCAATCGGAGTTGAACATGTGAAAGCTCTGCCCAGTGTGAGCAGAGCTTTCAGCAATCGGAGTCGTCGCCCGCCCGAAGTCAGCCACCGCGGTCGCGGTGGCTGACTTCGGCAACGGTCCTGGTACTGCTCAGCGCCGTTTGTCGCAGAACCAGTAGTACCCGTCGGTCTTGGCTGCGGTGTTCTTGTAGAAGGTGTCGCAATACCGCTGAACATCGATGCTGCCCAGACTGTTGACAGTGAATCCGACCCCTGCGGGAACCGAGAGGCTCCACTGGTTCCGGGCGCAGTACCAGTCGTACGGACCCGAGATCAGATTCTTTGTCGCATAGATCGACCCGTCGAGGCTATTGCGGCTGTAGCTGTACTGAACGCGGCAGGCATCGCTCAGATCGACGGTGTACCACTTGCCGGTCGAGGACAGTGCGTCGGGTTTCGGATCGGCGGCGGCCACCGATTCGAAACCGGCGGCGATCCCCGTGGACATTGCGGTTCCGAGCAGGACAGTCGCGGCGAACCGCTTGATGTTTGTGTTCATATCAGTGCAGACCCCAAGCGAAGTCCAACTGTTCGCGGCAGCCTGGCAATTACGACCCCAGCCGTGGTCCACTCAATTCTCGACGATGTGGTCCACGGTATCGGCGACGCGACCTGACCTTGGTTGGATTTCTGGGTGTTCCTCGGCTATCTCGACAGCTTGATTTTTGGCCGCTCATAATCGTGGAAGTGCTTCCAGTGCAAGATGATTTGCACTCATCACCGATCTGCGCGGGTGTCCGGGCTGGCAGAGCCTGACTGTTTGCCTTGCGCCCCTGTCGCGCAACCGCGCCCGAGGCGATCACCCGCCGTGAAGTGTGATCCCGGGAGTTGTCGCGGGGTTCGGCGCTGCCGGGTTCAGACGTTCAGGAGGCGGGCGAGGTTGCCGCCCATGATCAATTTCTGCTCCGGCAGTGAGAGGTCCTTGATCTCGTCGATGTAGCGGGCGGGTTCGGCCAGCCCTTCCGGGTGGGGATAGTCCGAGCCGAACAGGACGTGATCCGCCCCGATGAGGTGAGACAGTTCCACCAGGTCCTCTTCCCAGAAGGGGCTCACGTGGATCTTCTTGATCGCCTCGACCGGATCGCTCGGGAATCCCTGCGGGGCCTTCTTGTACACGGTGGCAAGGCTTTCGAGCAGGCCCGGCAGCCAGGCCGCGCCGTTCTCGATCACGGCGATCTTCAGGTCCGGGAAGCGGAACAGCGCACCGTGGCAGACCCAGGAGGCCATGGCATCGCGGATGGGCTGCCATTCGTTGATCATCTTGAAGGTATTGATCTGGAAAGGCAGCATTTCCCGATTGCCGCCGTCCCACTCGGACGAAAAGCGTGCGTAGCCGCTGTCGGAGGAGTGCATGGTGACCAGCACGTCGAGTTCGACCACGCGCTTCCAAAACGGGTCGAACTCCGGTACTGCGAACGAACGGGGACCGTGCAGCCCGGGTACCGGGGCGGGGCGGACCAGGATGGCCCGGGCACCGCGTTCGACGACCCATTCCAGTTCCTCGATGGCCTTGTCCACGATCGGCAGGCTGATCACCGGCACGGTGAAGATGCGATCGGCGTAATTGAACGACCAGGTTTCGTGCAGCCACTGGTTGAGCGAGTGCACGACCGCGTGGATGAGCTCCGGATCATCCTTCATACGCTCCTCGATAAGGCTCGCCAGGGTCGGGAACATCAGGGCCCGATCGATGTGCAGCTCGTTCATGAGTTCCAGGCGGGGCGCGGGTTCGCGGAAGGCCGGTGACGACGGGATCGGCTTGCCGAAGATGTCCCGGAGGCTTTTGCCCTCGGGATTGCCGTGTTTGAAGTACTCCTCCATCGCACCCGGTCGCGCGACCACATCGAAGGTGGGGTTGGGGATGTAGTTGCTGATCTGACCCCGGATCGCGATCTTGGTGCGCCCGTCGACCTCGACGTATTTGATCGCGTCGCGGTAGCGGTCCGGCAGGAACTTGGTCAGTGCCTCTTTGGTCTCGTAGAGGTGATTGTCGGCGTCGAACAGCTTGTACGGCAGGTCACGCTCGGCCATGGGATTCTCCTTGTCGATACTTCGGAACGGATCGTGTGGCCGGTGGAACGGCCGGGGATGCTCAGCTCTGTAGCCGCTGTGCGGCCAGGGCGCGCAGTTCGCTGGATTTGATCTTGGCGTTGCCGGTGAGCGCGAAATCGTCCTCGGCGAACGGCAATACGTGGCGCGGCACCTTGTAGCTGGCGAGCCGCTCGCGCAGGAAGGCGCGGATCTGCTCGCCGTCGAGCGCTACGCCGTCGTGCGCCACCACACAGGCGACGACCATCTCGCCGAGCGTGTCGTGCGGCACCCCGACCGTGCGCGCGAGCTTGACGCCCGGGTACGCGGCCAGGGCCTCGTCGACCTCCACGGGGGAGACGTTCGCGCCGCCGGTCTTGATGATGTCGGTCAGGCGGCCCACCCAGAACAGTCGCCCGGCCGCATCGAGGTAGCCGCCGTCACCGGTGCGGAAAAATCCTTCGGCGTCGAGGATTTCGTCGCGTGGGATCCCGAGGTAGCCGAGCATGAGCGTCGGTGACTTGACGCAGATCTCGCCGCTCTGACCGCGGGGCACCACCGCGCCCGTCACCGGGTCGGCGATCTTGATCGTCACACCGGGCAGTGGGACGCCATTGCTGCCGGCGTGTTCCTGCTCCGGTGTGTCAGCCGGGAATGAGGTTGTAATGGTGAAGGTTTCGGTATTGCCGTAGGCGTGGTTCGGCTCGGTCCAGTGCGAGGTGACAGTGGGATGCTGGGCGAACGGACTGCGGGCATCCACGAATCGCATACTGCTCAGGTCGGCACTGTCCCAGCCGGGAGCGCCCGCCAGCTGCTCCCACTGGTGCGGCCACGCGAACGGGAAGTTCACCCGCTCGGCCTGCATCAATTCCAGCGCCTCGGCGGGATCGAAAGTCGGTTGCAGCACAATGGATCCGCCGGCGGCCAAGGTCCCGCCCAGGGCCAGCGCGAAATTGCCGGACCAGAAGAACCCGTTGGCGGACCACCCTCGGACCTCGTCCTGCGAGGTGAAGCCGTACATGCGCCGGAACCGCCACATTTGGATGGCCACACCTCGATGGGCGCTGAGAATGCCCTTCGGGGTGCTCGTCGAACCCGAGGAGAAGAACAACACGGCGGGATCGCTCGGGCGCACCGTGGCAGCGGTCGCTTCGATCGACTCTGCGCGTTCGCCCGCACCACGGGCGAGGAAATCGGCCCACGTGTCGATAGCCGCGCCGGCGCCGCCCTCTCCGATGACGGCCAGATGGCGTAGGAACGGGTATCGCACCGAGCGCAGCGCGCCGGGCCGGGAGGTGGCGAGACCCGGCTCGAGTTCGATCAGCACCTGCGCGAAATCCCTTGCCAGCACCTGCCTTTCGAACAGCAGCACCGACACTGCGGAGGCCTGGAGCAGCTGGTCGAGTTCCGCCGGCGCGGAGAAGGTACTGAGGGTGACGGCCACACCCCCGGCCAGTGCGGTGCCGAATACCGCCGAGATCCACTCCGGCCGGTTGGTCATCAGCACTCCCACCCGACCGTCCTTGCCCAGCCCGGTCGCATGCAGTGCCCGGGCCACCTCGACCGACCGCTCCCACAGATCGGTATAGCTCCACCGCGTGGTGCCCGCGGGCGTGCGGGCCACCAGCGCCTCGCGGCCGCCGTACAGCTCGGTCACCTCCCGCAGGAAACCGGGTAGGGTGAGCGTCCCCAATCCGGGTTCGCGCTCCAGCGGTGGTCCGGAGAGAACCGAATCCTGTGGTACCGGAACTGCATTCGTCTCCGGAGCAATTACCTGGGCCGACATTGCTGCCTCTGTTCTTTCCGGGCCGCTAAAGCGGCAGTTCGACTTCGGCGGTGGAGTCCACCAGCACGCCGCCGTTCTGATCGGTGAGGCGCAGCTTGATCTCGACCACGGGCACGCCCCAGGTCGACAGCGCTTGTTTGCCGATGATCTCGGCATCGAAATAGGTCACATCGCCCTCGAAGGAGGGCAGCCGGAAGTCGGATTTGATATGGCGCACCAGACCGTCGCTGCCCGCCCAATAGGCCAGGTAGTCGGTGCACCACGCGCCCATGGTCGCGCCGTAGCCGTAGGAGCGCGCCATACCGACCTCATCGGCCTTCTCATTGTCGGTATGCCCGCGCGAGGGGCCGACGTACAGCCCGTCACGCTTGCGCGGATCGATCTTGGCGCCCTCCTCGTCGAACGCGAAACCCTCGATCCAGCCGGGATCCTGATACACCCACGGGTCCTCGACGCCCTGCGGCGCGACCCATTCGAAAGTGCCCCAGATGTTGAAAAGGAACGCTCGGTACTCGGTGGTGAAGCTGGCGATGCTGTGCGGGCCGATCACGCGGCGCGGCAGCGTATCCCCGACTTTCACCTCCTCGAACCGCGGAGAGATGCCCTGCCGGTTGGACAGCAGCCATTCGGTGCGCACGGCGTGCACCGCCTCGAGTTCCTCCGGCGTCCAGCGCTTGAGCTCCCCGGCTTGGTTCTCGTACATGCCGCGCTTACGGGCCTCCTCCGCGAGATATCGGATGGTTGTGGACCTTTCGCGGGCCACCAGGGTGCCGTGCTGATTGCGGTGCGTGGTGTCACCGCGCGAGAACAAGGTGGGACCGGCGAATTTCGTGTCCGACACCTTGTAGTCGTAGAAGCGGCGCTCCTGGAAGAGTTGGTCGCCGGGCCGCACCGGAGCGTCGTAGAACCACCACTCCTCACCGGCGAAGATCAGATGACTGCCCGGGATCCGCCCGACGCACGCGGGCGCGCAGCCGTGCCCGTAATCCAGTGCGACAGCCATGGATTGCGGCGCGACGAGCCCGCCATAGCGGGATTCGCGGGCGAACTGCTGATCCCAGTGCAGCGGATTCGGGTAGTCCATCGCCATGGCCCAGCGCCGGATATCGGAGGCGCTGCACGGTTCCCAGAGTTGGCCGCCGCCGACCGGCTGACCGACCCGCGGTTCGACATCGGACAGGTCGAGTTCGACGGTCGAGGCCGTCCTACTCGACGCCCGGCGGGGCTTGGCAGCTACGGGTTCGGCGGACTTCTCGGGTTTCGTGGTCTTCTTACTCACTGCGACTCCTGCTTATCGATTGACGTCGACGACGATGCGGCCGCGCACGGTGCCGTCCATGAGCCGGTGTGCGGCGTCGATCGTCTCGGCGAGAGCGACTTCCTGCGTAATCGACTCGAGCACTGCGGGTTTCAGATCAGCGGCCAGCCGGGACCAGGCATCGGTCCGGCGCTGACGGGGGGCTGTGACACTGTCGATTCCGAACAGGGTCACCCCGCGCAGAATGAACGGGGCGACGGTGCCCGCGAAATCCATGCCCTGGGCCAGACCGCAGGCAGCGACCGCACCGCCGTATCGGGTCTGGGCGCACGCATTGGCCAGGGTGTGACTACCCGCGGCGTCGACGACACCGGCCCAGCGTTCCTTCTGCAACGCCTTACCGGGCTCGGCGAGTTCGGCACGGTTCACCACCGTGGCAGCACCGAGCCCCTGCAGGTAGTCGATCTCGGAGGTCTTTCCGGTCGCCGCGGCGACGGTGAACCCGGCCGCGGCCAGCAGTGCGATGGCCACGCTGCCGACGCCACCGGTTGCCCCGGTGACCAGCACCTCGCCTTGCTCCGGTCGCACGCCGTGCGCCAGCAGCGCGTCGACGCACAGGGCGGCCGTATAACCGGCGGTGCCGATCGCCATCGCCTGGCGGGAGGTGAAGGCACCGGGCAGCGGTACCAGCCAGTCGCCGTCGAGGCGGGCTCGCTGTGCCAGTCCGCCCCAATGGCTTTCACCGACGCCCCAGCCGTTGAGCACCGTGCGATCGCCCGGTGACCAGTCCGCATGTGTGCTCTCGGTGACGACGCCGGCCAGGTCGATGCCCGGGATCATCGGGAACTTGCGGACGATCGGCGACTTGCCGGTAATGGCCAGGGCGTCCTTGTAATTGAGCGTGGAGTATTCCACCTCGAGGGCGACGGTCCCGTCCGGCAGTTGTGCCTCGTCCACGCTGGTCAGCGAAACCGATTGCCCGGCTTCGCCTTTCTCGATGAGAAGTGCGGAAAACATGTGGAGAATTCCTTCCTGAGTCCTGAATGTCCCGGGTGCCGGGACCGATGGGTGGTCAGCGTGCGGTCCAGCCGCCGTCGACGACGACGGTCTGGCCGGTCACATAGCTCGCGGCGTCACCGGCGAGCCAGACGATCGCGCCGACCATGTCGGCGGCCGTTCCTGCTCGGGGGAGCGGGGTATTTCGGCGCAGGTATTCGCCACCGCGGGCGCTGTCGTAGAGGCTGTCGGTGATCTCGCTGCGGAAGAAGCCGGGCGCGACGGTGTTGACCCGGATGGAATGGCGCGCCCACTGCACCGCGAGCTCCGTGGTCAGACCCGAGAGTCCCGCCTTGCTGGCCGCATACGAGGCCTGCGGAATGCCGGGCACACCGACGCGCCCCGAGATCGACGAGACATTGACGATGGCACCGCGGCCGACGGTGCGCATATGCGGAAAGACCTGCTGTGCCAAAAGGAACGGCGCCACCAGGTTCAGGTCTACGGTGCGGCGGATCTCGTCTGCGGTCTCGGATTCGGCGCGGGCGGTGGAGAAGCGGTTCCCGGCGGCATTGACCAGGATCTGAGGCGGGCCGAGCGCATCGGCGACCGCGGGCACGATCGAGGCGATACCAACCGGGTCGGCCAGGTCGCACGCGACAGCGAGGCCATCGATCTCCTTGGCCAGCTGCGCTAATCGGTCGGCGCGGCGGGCCACCACCGCGACGTGCGCGCCCAGCCCGGCGAGGGCGCCGGCCACGGCCGCACCCAGACCCGAGGAAGCGCCGGTGACGATGGCTACCCGGCCCTCGAGGCCGAACATGCGCGTGGTGTCCTGCGATGTCATGGCCGGCCCCTCGGGGTGATCCGCGGGACCGTTTCGCGGGCAACGAGGTCCGGCAGCCGGGTGCGATCCACCTTGCCCATGGCATTGACGGGCAGCGCGTCCACGCGCACCCAGATCTCCGGCACCTTGTAGCCGGCCAGCTCATCGCGGCACAGCCTGGCCAGGGCATCGAAATCCGGTGCGGGGACCGTGCTTTCGATCAGGGCCGCGACTCGCTGGCCGAGCCGTTCGTCGGGTATCGGGCACACCGCGACCTTCGTGACCTCGAGGTGCCTCCCGATGACCCGCTCCACCTCGAGCGGATAGACATTGGCTCCGCCCCGGATGATGACCAGCTTCTTGCGATCCAGCACGCTCAGCCACCCGTCGGCGGTGACGGTGCCGATATCTCCGGTTGCGAACGGAGTGGGCTCCGGCGGTCGGATGCCGCCGTGCTCCCAATAGCCCAGCGGCGGGGTCCAGGTGTTCGCCCAGGGGCCGGAAGTGGCTGGGCTGATTCGTAATTCGCCGAGTTCGCCGGGCGGCAGCCGCACTCCCGCGTCGTCGTAGGCGGCTACGTGATACTGCGGCAATACCCGCCCGCTCGAATCCGGTCGCCACTCGTCTCCGGTGGGGTCGATGGCGACCACGGTCGGGGCTTCGGTGAGGCCGTAGGTCGCGCGCGGAATCAACCCGTGCGCGGTGGCGAATGACGCACGCACACTGCCGGGCGTATCACCGCCACCGCTCCAGACCTCCTGCAGTGCGCCGAGATTCAGATCCGGCCGCCGCGCCAGATCGTAGAGCTGTGCGGGCGCCCCGTTCCAGACCGTGACGCGGTGTTCGGAAATCCACTCCGCGACACCCTCGACATCGCGCCGATTCATCAGGACCGCGCACCCGCCGGCCTGCGCGGTCAACAGGGTGGACAGCACCATGAGATTGAGAATTGTCAGCGGAAAACTGTCGCCCTTGCGCAGCTCCGGCCCCCAGCCCCGGCCGGCTACCAGAGCCGCGCCCGGCAGCAGCAGGTTGCGCTGGCTGTGCACCACGGCCTTCGGATGTCCGGAAGTACCGCTGGTGAAGGCGATTCCAGCGGGTGCATCGCTGTTCTGCGGCACCTGCGGCGCCGCGCAGGCTTGGGCAAGCAGGCCGGACCATCGATCCGGGGCGAGGCAGGCCGGTGTGCCGAGACGGCAATTCGGCCCGGCCAGTACGACCTTCGGTTCGCAGATGCCGGACAGCTCCTCCTGCTCGCTCGCGGACAGCGCCTCACCGATTCCCGCCCAGATCGCCCCGATCCGCTGCGCGCCGTGGAAGGCCGCGACGATAGCGAGGTCGTTGGGCAGGCAGGCCGCGACGCGATCCCCGGGGCGCACGCCGAGCGACCACAGCGCACCGGCCGCCCGCCGCGCCTGCTCATCGAGTTCCGCATAGGACCAGATACCTGAAACCGCTTCCACCGCAGGCGCGTCGGGCCGTGCGGCGAGCGCGGCGTCGAGCACCGTGGCGATGGACGCGGGCCGCGGTGCTACCGCGACTGTGCTGCTTTCCACGTCACCCTTGATATCAGTATCTTTACTATCCTTGCAAGGATTCATCCGATAGTGTGGCCGCCATCGTCCCAGAGTGCGCGGAGCGGAGGCAGATGAGTCAGGCAGGCCCGTTGACCGGGGTGCGTGTGGTCGACCTGACGGCAATGGTCATGGGGCCCTACTGCACCCAGATCATGGCCGATATGGGTGCGGACGTGATCAAGATCGAACCGCCGGCCGGGGACAACACCCGTTACATCTCGGTCGGACCCGAACCCGGGCTCGGCGGAGTCTTCGTCAATGTGAATCGTGGCAAGCGCAGCGTCGTGCTGGATCTGCGGTCCGCGGAAGACGCACGGGCACTGCGGGATCTGCTCGCGCACGCGGATGTGTTCATCCATTCGATGCGCGCCCGCGCGGTTGCCGGACTCGGGTTTGCCTACGCGGACGTGGCCGCGGTGAATCCGTCGATCATCTACACCAACTGTTACGGCTACGGCCGGCGTGGACCAGACGCGGATCGCACCGCCTACGACGACACCATTCAGGCCGAATGCGGTCTGCCCTTCGCGCAGGAGCAGTTGACCGGCACGCCAGGCTATGTCGGCACCATCATGGCCGACAAGGTGGCCGGCCTGACCGCGTTGTGGGCCACCGTCATGGCGCTGTTCCACCGCGAGCGGACCGGCCAAGGCCAAGAGGTGGAGGTCGCCATGTTCGAGACGATGGCGGCATTCATGCTGGTGGAACACGCGAACGGGGCGATGTTCGAGCCGCCGATCGGTGCCGCGATCTATCCCCGGGCGGTCGCGCCCAATCGAAAGCCGTATCGGACCAAGGACGGGTATGTCTCGGCACTGGTCTACAACGACAAGCAGTGGTCGGCGTTCGTCGATGCGGTCAAACCCGACTGGGCCGGTGCGGAATTCGCGACCCTCGCGCAGCGAGCCGAGCGGATCGACACCGTCTACGCCCTCCTGGGAATCACCTTCGCCGAGCGCACGACACAGGAGTGGCTGGATCTGCTGCATTCGCGCGATATTCCGGCCGCACCGGTCCGCACCCTCGACGAACTTTTCGACAACGCGCATCTGAACGCAGTGGGATTCTTCGAGATGGTCGAGAGCGGGTACGGCCCGGTGCGCTTTCCCGGTATGCCCGCATGGTTCTCGCAGACGCCGGGCGCGGTCGCCGGACCGGCCCCGCGGCTGGGCGCGGACACCCTCCGCGTGCGCGCGGCCTTGCGCAGGCACGGCGCGAATTGGCCGGTCGGCGGCGACATGAATCGCGCGGCAGAGACATTCGATCGAGGAGTTGACTAGGGAATGACCAGCGCCGAACAGGCATTCAGCGCGCGCTCCTGGCTATTCGCGCCCGGTGACAGCGAGCGGAAGATGGCGAAGGCTACCGCGGGATCGGCGGACATCGTCCTGCTGGACCTCGAGGACGCGGTCACCGACGCCGGGAAACCCGAAGCACGCAAGCTGGTCTCGGCCTTTCTCGGGACGCAGGACGAGGCGGGCCGCGGTCGCCTCTGGGTCCGGGTCAATCCACTCGACGGCCCGCACACCCTCGCCGATCTGGCGGCGGTCATTCCCGATCGGCCCGGCGGCATCATGCTGCCCAAGGTTCGCGGCCGACACGATGTGGAGTTACTGGACCACTACCTCTCCGCGCTGGAGGTCTCCCGCGGGATCGAGCAGGGCTCGACCAGGGTGATCGCCCTGGTCACCGAAACCGCCGAAGCCATGTTCACCACCGGCGGCTACCGGGGCGCGCCCCGCCTGATCGCGATGACCTGGGGGCCGGAGGATCTCGCCGATGCCGTCGGCGCGAGCGAGAACCGGAATCCGGACGGCAGTTACGGTTTCACCTATGAGCTGGCCCGCAGCCTGTGCCTGCTCGGCGCTGCGTCGGCGGGTGTCGCGGCCGTGGAAACCATTCAGGCCGACTTCCGGGATCTGGAGGGATTGCGCGCCCGGGCCGAGAAGGTGCGCCGCGACGGCTATCGCGGGATGCTCGCGATTCACCCCGACCAGGTCGAGGTGATCAATGCGGCGTTCACCCCGTCCGAGACGGAGGTAGCCGCCGCGCGGGAGATCGTCGAGTTGTTCGCCGCCAATCCTGGTGTGGGAGCTATCGGTCACCGGGGCTCGATGGTGGACCGGCCGCATCTGGCTCGCGCGCAGGCCCTGCTGGCATCCCGGGCGCGCTCGTGAAGACCATCGACAAGCCTGCGGACCTGGATCTCGGAACGATTCTGCGCGCCGGTGACCGAATAGTCGTCGGTCAGGCATGCGGCGAACCCACCACCCTGATCGAGGCGCTGATCGCGCAGGGCCGTGAGATCGGCGGACTGTCCGTGTTCACCGCGACCAGCTTCTCCGGACTGTTCACACCCGAGTCGGCCGAGAGTTTCACGCTGTCCAGTATGGGAGCGATCGGGGCGCTGCGCACGATGACCAAAGCTGGTGCGTTACAGGTGATTCCCTGCCATGTGAGCCAGGTCGGCCCGATGATCGAAACAGGGCACATCGGCTGCGATATCGCCTTCGTGCAGGTCAGCCCGGCCGATTCGCGGGGGAATCACAGCTTCGGACTGGTCAGTGATTACGTGGAGTCCGCGGTCGCCGCGGCGCGGATCGTGGTGGCGGAGGTCAACGATCAGGTACCGCACACCCACGGGGCGCGGCTGCCCGGGTCCGAGATCGACGTCGCGGTGCACGTCTCGCGGCCACCGGTGCAGGTGCCGCCCGCGCGGGCGAGCGAAACCGATACGGCCATAGCGCATTTCGCGGCGGAATACATCGGAAACGGTGCGGTATTGCAGAGCGGGATCGGTGCGGTGCCCGATGCCATCCTGCCGCTGCTACTGGACCGCAGGGATCTCGGCGTGCACTCCGGAATGGTCGGAGACGGCCTGGTCGATCTCGTCGAGGCAGGTGTGATCACCAATGCGCGCAAACGGATCGACAGGGGAGTGTCGGTCACCGGGGCACTCATCGGCACCGAACGTCTCTACGGGTTCGCACACCACAATCTCGACATTCGGATGTGCGCCACCTCCTACACCCATGACGGCGCGGTACTCGAGGCACTGGAGCGGCTGGTGACGATCAACTCGGCCGTGGAGGTCGACCTCACCGGGCAGGTGAATGCCGAACAGAGCGGTGCGGCCTATCTCGGCGGGACCGGCGGTCAGGTGGATTTCGTGCGCGCGGGATCTCGCTCGCCGGGTGGCCACGCGCTCATCGTATTGCCGTCCACCGCGAAAGGTGGTGCGGTGAGCCGGATTACCGCCGCATTGTCCGGCCCGGTGACCACCGCGCGCAGCGATGTGGACGTTGTCGTCACTGAATTCGGGGCGGCCGAACTGAAGGGACAGAGCGTGGCCGAACGGGCCCGCCGCCTGGTGGCCATCGCCCATCCCGACTTCCGGGAAGAATTGTCGGAGGCGGCCCGGACCATCACGCGGAGAGGCTTCTGATGAGTGACGCGGTCTTGTTCGACGCGCGCCCGGACGGCATCGCCGTGCTCACGCTGAATCGTCCGGAGCGACGGAACTGCCTGGCACAGGATGTGCGCGAAGGGCTTTACGCCGCCTGGGACCGATTCGAACGTGATCCGCGCCTGCGTGTCGCGATTCTCACCGGTGCGGGGGAGAAGGCCTTCTGTGCCGGCGGTGATCTCGAAGAGATGGTGGAAACCGGGATGACGGTGCCTCCTCGCGCGATGTTCCCGCTGCCCTACGACACCATCGAATTGACCAAACCCACGATCGCGGCGGTCAACGGCGTCGCCTTCGCCGGCGGCTGGATGATCGCCCAGGCGTGTGATCTGTGCGTCGCGAGCACCAGCGCGCGATTCGCGATCACCGAGGTGCGGGTGGGCCGCAGTTCGCCGTGGGCGGCACCACTGATCCACATGATTCCCCAGCGGATCATGATGGAGCTGCTGCTCACCGGCCAGCCCGTCACCGCCCAGCGCGCGTACGAGATCGGTCTGGTCAATCGGCTCGCGGAACCTGCGGAACTGCTCGATACCGCCATCGAATTGGCGCGCGAGATTCTTGCGGGAGCCCCGCTGTCGGTGCGTGCCGCCCGCGAAACCGTCATGCTCGCAACGGAGATGGGCCGGACCGCGGCCCTGCAGGCGGCTCGCCACGCGTCCGAGCTCTGCTACCACAGCGAGGACGCGCAGGAGGGACCCAGGGCGTTCGCCGAAAAGCGCCCCGCGCAATGGCGGGGGCGCTGACAACGGCCGCCGCCGCGCTACCGTAGGACTGCGGCGGCCAGATCCTGCCGGATCCGGAACTTCTGTATCTTGCCGCTTCCGGTGCGCGGGAAGTCCGCGACCGTGTGAATCTCCTCCGGCCATTTCTGTTTCGCCAGACCGGCTGCGGCGAAATGAGCGCGAAGTTCCTCCAATGACGGTGGATGAGAGCCCGAGTGCAGGCGCAGGATTGCCGCCACCCGCTCACCGAGGCGCTCATCGGGGATGGCCACGGCCGCCGCTTCGGCCACCCCCGCGATGCTCAGCAGCACCTCCTCGACCTCGAGCGCACTGATGTTCTCGCCCCCGCGAATGATCATGTCGGACTTGCGGTCCGAGATGGTGAGGTAGCCGTCCTCGTCCAGGGATCCGATATCGCCGGTGTGATACCACCCCTCGGCGTCGAATGCCGCCGAGGTGAGAGCGTCGTCGGTGTAGCCGAGGCACAGATCCGGGCCTCGGCTCAGAATCTCGCCTTCGTCGCTGAGGCGGATCTGCACCCCGGGCTGGGTGTTGCCATCGGTATAGAGTCGTTTGGATTCCGGTGCGGTGCACAGTGATCCGGTGATCGACGGATGCTCGGTGCTGCCGTACGCGCGATACACCGTGATCCCCAGCCCAGTGAGCCGTTCCGCGACCGACGCCGGGACCGGCGCGCCACCCATTCCCGCATACTTCATGTGCAGCAGGTGCTCCGGCGTGAACGTCGGGTGATCGATCAGGCTGGTCATGTAGTAGGGCACGCCGCCGCCGACGGTGGCGCCGTAGGTCCGCATCAGATCCAGGATCAACGAGGGATCCCAGCGATCGACGAGATTCACTGCCACGCCGTCGATCACGGGAATGAGCAAGCCGTTCACCATCCCGATGAAATGCCCGACCGGAGCGGCGGTGAGCTGCGGCCCCATATCGGCCGGATAGTGCGCGGCCAGTTGGCGAGTCTCGCATCCCAGCGTCTGATGGCTGTGCACGACTCCCTTCGGTGCGCGCGTGGTGCCGGAGGTGAAGGCGTACAGCGCCGGTGTTCGCGGATCGACCTCGGCCACACCGCTCATCGGCTCGGCGGCCAGCAGTTGATGGAAGTCGCGGCCGACCACACCCACGATGGGTACCTCGGCACACAGATCCTCGTGAAAGTTCAACGCGCCGAAGCTCTCCGCGGTCACGAATACCCGCGGTCGCACCGAATCCAGGATGAACCGCACCTCCCGATGCCCGTAGATGTGCACGATCGGTACCACCACCGCGCCCAGGAACGCGGACGCCCAGAAGGTCGCCGCCGCTTCCATCCAGTTCGGTAGCTGGAACGCGATCACGTCGCCCGGTTCCACCCCGCGCTCGCGCAATCCCGCAGCCAGCCGGCGCGCGATCAACTCGACCTCACGGAACGTTCCGGACCACGGCCGGACCGCGGAATGCACGCGGAATCGGGCATCGGGCGCGGCTTCGAGACCACGAGTCAGCATGTCGCCGAGGGTGTCCTGATTCCACCACCCCTCGGCCTCATAGAGTTCGACGAGCTCGGGAGGGATGGTTCGCATGCGTGACTCCAATAGCCGGAGCGGGGATGTGCCGGGCCCCACCAGCTCCACTGACGGTACCTACTTCAGAACAAAGTCTGTCGACGGTGAATATAACATTCTCTCAATGGGAGAACACTCATATCTTCAGTGAGACGGGGCTGGCTGTGCTGGCTCGTGACGACCTCGTCGGTACGGTTGACCGCGTGAGTTCACCACGCCGTGCCAATCGGGGTCCCGCCGCTGCGGCGGAGAATCGCGCTGCCCTGCTGGCCGCGGCGAAGGCCATATTCTCCGAACGCGGCCTGGACGTACCTTTATCGCTGATCGCCCGCACCGCGGGAGTTGGGCAGGGCAGCCTGTACCGGCACTTCCCGAACCGCGAGGCGATTATCTTGGCGGTCTTCGAGGAGAACATCGGGCAACTCGAGGCGCTGGTCGCCGATGCCGACTCGACGCTCGATGAACTGCTGTCGGAAATCGTGGACCAGATGACCACTGCCTCAGCATTCTTCGAGCCTTTGCAGCTTGTCGACAGCGCCGATCCCCGGCTGGTGGGCGTCATCGAGCGGATGTTCGCCTTGCTCTCGGACAAGCTCGACGACGAGTCGCGTCGTGGGAGTATTCGCGCCGATGCCACCGCGCAGGAGATTTTTCTGGCCATCGGGATGTTGGGCGCCTTTTTGAACAAGACCCCCGAGCGTGACCGCGTGGCGGTGGCCAGGGACGGCTGGGCGCTGTTGTTGCGCGCGCTGCGGTCCTGACCCCGGGTCCGTAATCGGGACGAGCGCAGCCGATCTCGTCGACGCAGCCGATCGTTCGGCGCGCGTGCAAACCAGTCGTTCTATGATTCGCTCGATCCTGAGCACGGCCCCTCCCGGTCGATCGCCGGTGACCTGAGCCTGCGATCGCGGAGGGCAACGTGCTCACCTCGGACCTGTGACACGGACCGCTGGCGGGGGAACGCCGCAGGATCGGCGATAACGCCGATGTGACAGGGAGTTCGGCGACCGCACGCAGTCGGTCGCCGAACTCGTTGCATCTCAGGCCATCTGGAATCGCGAAGGTGCAGTCGTCGCAAGAACAAGTGCCCACCGGATTTCACCGGCGGGCACTTATGGGTGGGTGCTACAACTGCGCCCAGACGGTCTTGGTCTGCAGGTAGGTGTCGATGCCCGCCTTGCCGGACTCGTAGCCCCATCCGGACTGCTTGTAGCCGCCGAAAGGCATCGAGTGATCGAAGACAAGTTGGCAGTTCAGGGATACGGTTCCGGCCTGCAGCCGCTTGGCCAGTCGATGCGAACGCGCGAGGTCGCGGGTCCAGACGGTGGCGGCCAGGCCATAGGTGCTGTCGTTGGCCATCGCGACCGCCTGGTCCTCGTCGTCGAACGGCAGGATCGTGACGACGGGGCCGAAGATCTCTTCCTGGTAGAGCTTGCTGGTGGCCGGATCGACATTGGTGAGCACGGTCGGATGCACGAAGTACCCGGTCCGGTCGAGCCGGTGCCCGCCGGTGACGACCTCGACGCCATCGGAGTTGCCCTGATCGATGTATCCCATGACACGGCTGAGCTGCTTGGCACTGATGAGGGGGCCGATCATGCTGCCCTCTTCCTTCGGGCCGCCCAGTTTGAGGTTGTCGGCCAGCTGTGCGATGCCCTCGACGACCCGCTCGTACACGCTGCGTTGCACCAGGATTCGTGATCCGCACACGCAGGCCTGGCCCGAGTGCACGAAGGTGCCGAACCCGGCCATCATGATCGCCATGTCCAGGTCCGCGTCGTCGAAGATCAGCACCGGGGATTTGCCACCGAGTTCCAGGGTGAGCTTTTTCAGGTTGCTGCCCGCCGAGGCCCGCGCGATCTCCCGCCCGACCTCGGTCGACCCGGTGAACGCGACCTTATCTACGTCGGGATGCGCGGTGATCGCCGCGCCGGCGGTGTGACCGTAGCCGGTCAGCAGATTCACCACCCCGTCGGGCACGCCCGCCTCGGCCAGGATCCGGTCCAGGACCAGTGCCGAGAGCGGTGTCTCCTCCGCTGGTTTGACTACGCTGCTACACCCGGCCGCGAGGGCCGGAGCGAGCTTGGCGCAGTAGTTGAACACCGGACCGTTCCACGGAAAGATAAGGCCCACAACGCTATACGGCTCTTTGCGGGTGTAGGCATGCATATGTGAGTCGACGCCGGTCAGGCCGCCGGCGTTGACATCGTGCGAAATACCGTCGACCTTCGTGCACCATCCCGCGTAGTAGCGGAACCACTCCGAACCGACGGACACGATCGTCTGGGCCTGGTTGGTGGGGATGCCGGCGTTCAGGGACTCCAATTCGGCCAGAACGTCGGCGTTCTGATCGATCAGGTCGGCGATTCGCCACATCACCTTGGCTTTCGCGCTACCGGTCAGACCCTGCCAGGCGCCCGACTCGAAGGACGCTTTGGCCCGGGCGACCGCGGTGTCGACGGCCTCACTCCCGCAATCGGTGAATTCGGTGATCTGCTCCTCGGTAACCGGATCGATGACGGGAATCACCTCACCGGTCCCGGGCCGTTTACGGATCTCATCCAGCACAGACTGCACCGTCATTGGTATCGCTCCTTGCATGTGTGCGACGTTCTCGATCGGGATGGAGTCGTGGATTCACTCCCGCCAGGGGTCGGCGCCATTGCCCTGCGCGCTCTTGCGCATCGGCGCGTCACACTGTCCGGCTTCCAAGTGGAATCCGCATTCTCTCTTGGCGAGAATAACATTCTATTGAGCGGGTGGCGATGGGTTGTTCGAGTAGAGGCTGCTGTGAGCAGGGTGCCCTCCACGGGCGGGGATGGCCCGGCTGAAGGTCGGCGGGGTGACTATGCCGGGTTCGGGGCCGCCGCAGTGGCCGGTGTCGAATGCATCGATAGTGGCGACCCCGCCGCCCGTGATTTCTTCATCGACTGGCACCGCGCCGCTGACGACATCGCCGGCATGCTCCGCACCGAAGCTGCCCGCGACCTGCGGCTGATCGAACTCATCGGTGAATTGTCTACCCGCAGCGAGGAATTCGCGCGCGACCGGGAAGCCCACAACGTGCGGTTCCACCGAACCGGCAACAAGACGCAGCACCATGCTGTTGTCGACGCGCTAGACCTCGGCCTCGGAGCGATGGAATTCCCCGCCGACCTGGACCGCACCTGCTGGTATACGCCGGCAGCATCGGGTCCTCCCACCGCAGACGCTCTCAAACTCCTCGTGAACCGCTACCACCGATCGCACCCTCGTGACCCAGCACGCTGACCGACCGGAACCAAGCCGCAGCCAACCAGCCAAGAGGCGCGCAGATCGGTGACCGGCACAGATCCCGTATATGTCGCGAGGCGACGACCACCGCGCCTCCAGCCCGTGCAGGACCGTGGTGTGGAATGCGTCCACCGAGGTGCCGACCCCGCCTTCCCCGTGTCGGCGGACGATCTCCTCGGCCAGCCCCACGATCACCGGGTGATCGGTCCACCCGTCCTCCGGCCCCTCCCTGGGACCCGCGAACGGAGTCTTACGCTGAGACCTGATTGATACGGCACAGTCGCGAGGTGCGGCCGTGACCGAGGGCTGGTCGAGACAAGGTCCGATTCGGTGGGCCGTCACCGGTAGAGGTTTACTCCCAGGAGGCCCAGCCAGAGGACGACGATCCAGCCATCGGTGGTAAATCGTAGCCATCGGGGGGCGGTACGGATCTCCATGAAGTAGCGGATGATCAAGCGGGACTTGATCATCCCGAGCGCAGCGATAGCGCTGACGAGTACTTTTCCGGACGCAGTCGCACTTCCGTGGTCCTCCGGGGTCAGCTGCCACCAGACGATGGTGATGGCCATCAGCGCGATCCATACGATGGCGTTCCTGCGGGTGGCCGGTTGTAGCCGGCGCGCGCGGGCGATGGGTGTGTTCATGTCTGTGGTCACCTCATGCAGTAGAGAATGGCGAAGATGACGACCCACAGCAGATCGATCATGTGCCAGAAGGTGGCGCCCTGTTCGACCAGCGACGGGCGTTGCCTGTGGGTGCTGGAAAGTTCCCGGTCGACGACGCCGAGGATCAGCAGGCCCAGCGCCAGGTGAGCGAGGTGGATGCCGGTGAGCACGAAGTAGAAGCTGAAGAACTCGTCAATGACGGTGTATCCGTGGGTCACCTCCTGATGCCATTCGAATCCCTTGAGCACAATGAACACGACCCCGCATGCGCCCGCGGCCCGCACCAGTCGTTGTGAGGTCCGCGGCGCGCCGCGCCGGACGGCCTGCACTGCGGAAGCGATGAACATGGAACTGGTCAGCAGGACGACGGTGTTGGTGACACCGATGCTCATGTTCAGATGCCGTTGCGCGGCGGTGAACTGTTCCAGGGAACGGTCGCGGAACACCATGTAGACGATCAAGTAGCAGCCGAAGAAGAACAGATCGCCGAGCACCATCACCCATATGTCGAGGTCGCCGCCGGGCAGCCGCTCGGGACTGCAGGTCGCAGGCCCGGTTCGCTCCAAGTCGGTGGGGGTGTCCCGATCCGAGACGGTCATCGCGGATCCTCCCGGTAGATCGCAGGGGTGTCCGGAGTCTCGGCCCGGCCGGCGTTCCACATCAGCGGCAGTAGGCACGCGACCCAGATGCCGAAGATCACCACGGCGATATAGAAGGTGATCATGCCGTTCCAGGCGAACGCGCCGGAATGGAACACCCACATCTGGGTCGCCACCACCTCGGTGACGATCTGCCAGATCGAGATGTAGGCGAACCATTTGGGGAAGATGCGGTTGCGGTCGTAGAGGATGGCGATCGCGAGCATGGCGTACGCGGTGGTGAAGCATCCCAGCGATCCGTTGTAGGACAGATTGCCGAGGTCGTAGAGCATATGGATGATCCGCGGATCGCGCTCGGGACGGAACGTCGCGGTGAGATAGCACACCAGGATCAGGTGGAACCCGGGGACGGCGCCGACACCCATGCTTCCGATGAACGCGTACGCCAGAACCGGTCCCGAGCTCATCCGCTTCATGAAATAGCCGATGATGCCGTTAGATATCGCGGCACCGCCGGCGATCGCCAGAAGGATCGGGAACCCGATCCGGATGGTTGTGGCATGTTGGGCGAACCAGTGTGCCGACTGCAGGTCGGTCACGTCCGGCCGTGGGGGCGGGGTGGCCCGGCCCATCAGCACCACTCCCGCGGACATCGCGGCGTAGAAGGCGGCGAACACCCAATACGTGATGTAGACATCACGGCCTATGTTGCGCTCGCCGTCCGGGCGAGTAACCGTACCGCCGTCCGGGGTCACGGTGGTCATTCCGCTGCCTCGTGCTCCCAAGCCTGCTGCTTGTAGCAGGATCGCAGCACGAAGAACATCACGACGACGAAGGCCGCCATCGCGCCGTTGCGCAGCCAGAACGACACCAATCCGTTCCAGGCCAGCGGACCGTCGTGCACGACCGCCGCCGCAGCCGATGGCGCCATCGCCACTGCGGTGAGCAGGGCGTAGTGCCCGACCCAGCGAGGGAACACCGGCGCCTGCGCGTCGTCGAAGTACACGGCCAGCGCAAGCAGCACGAACTGGGCCACCAGCATCCCGATCGGCGCGATGAAGATGATCCACGCCAGGTCGTTGAGGACTTGGATCAGATCCGGCGACCGATCGGGACGGAAGGCGGCCACGGCGAAGAAGATGTCCGACAACGCGAACAGCGTCGCCCCGGCCACGACCGCGGCCAGGTACGAGAACGCGAAGATATGGCTCTGACCACGCATCCGCTGCATCTGAGCCAGGATCAAGACGAAGAACGGGACGACGAAGATCCCGCACAGGTTGAACCCGACCATGCTGAACCGGATCAATGCCGTGTGATCACGGTAGAAGTCGGCCACCTGCTCTGCTGTCATGTCCGGCGACATCGGCGGGAAGAAGCCGGGGAACAATAGGAACAACAGCAGCAACACCAGCGCGACCACCGGCGTCGACCATAGAACCGCATGTTGCGCGCGCACGCTCGTCATCGCTGCGTGGTCGTCCTTGCCGAGGAGGGCTTGCATACCCAACTTCCTTCCCGCTGGGCAGTCGGTCCCCTTCGATCGGACCGGCGAGTCACGCGCCGGACACCGGGATCGCAGCCGCCTGTTCCGTGCCCGAAGCCTCCCACCATTATTGACGGTAGTCAATAAATGGCTGCTATGTAGTATGCAGCTATGGCAGCGGCTTCGCGAGGTACGAAGGGTGACGACAGTCAATCGAGAGCTGTTCCGGTCCGCGCTCGTGGCGAGGCAAGCCGCAAGGCGATCATGCAGGCGGCGATGGCGCTGTGGCGCACCAAAGGCTTCGCCGACACCACCGTCACCGACATCTGCAAGGCCGCAGGTGTCTCCAAAGCGCTCTTCTACGTGTACTTCTCCCGGCGCGAGGACGTGCTGCTCGGAATCGAGGTGTTCACCATGCGCGATGCCCACCAGGCAGCCCGCGCCGTGGTCGCCCGTCCATACGACCTGGCCGACGTAATCGCCGTAGTCATCGCGACACTGGAACGTCAATCCCGCGCCTATCCGGCCGAGCTGGTCTTCGAAGCCGTTCTTGAGACCTACCGGCTCGAACGCCGCGCCTTCGACGAAGGCGTCGCGGAAAGCCAACTGACCTTTCTGTTCTTGGAGCCTTTCCGACAGGCCCAGCACGATGGAAAACTCCCGGAAGGCATCGACGTCACACGCGCCGCATACATTGCGCAGTCACTGGTCAGCGACAACATCCGCCGCTGGGCCGCCAACGAATTCCGCGAACCTCTGCGCCCCGAACTGCTCGCCCGCGAGGTCGCCGACTTGTTGTTCGGCACATGGCAAGGTTCGCCCGCCTGAGATCAGGCGCAGTCCGGACGCGGGCACGATTGCGCGACCGGAGTGGTCTCCCGGAGCTATTGCGTCATCCGCTGATCCGCGCTCCGGCGTCGAATCCCCGCAACGCCATCGTCATCAACAGGTTGACGCAGATCATCACCGTGCCGCCGGCCTGCATGGCGCGCCCGGCGGCCGCCGACGCCTGTTCCCGTGGCGCGCAGCGCACCCCATGCTGTGAGATCCGGACGGAGCTATCGAGAAGTTGGCGCTGGTCATGCCGTCGACCCCCGTGGCAAAGCTAGAGTCTGCAAAACAGAGAACAAAGATCTACCGCCTGAACAGGTTGGGCTGCAGCGTGGTTCGTGATCGAGGTGCTTCCGAGCGTGCGGGTTCAGGTGTGCGGAACGACCGGAGACTGTTCTGGCGCAAGACGTTCGACGGGCCGACCGGGGGCCCATATTCCGATCGCGATCGCCGCTACGAACGTGATGGCGCCGAGCGCGAAAGAGGCCTGCCGGACGCCGTGGACGAACGCGGCTTCGGCCGCGTCGGCCAGCGGCGTCGCCTGCGGCCCGAGGTGATCGGTCACCTGCAGCGCGGACGCGAGGGAATCTGATACCGGACTGCGCAGGGGCTCAGGGAGTGCGGCAACGACCGGCGCGATACGTTTGCCGTACCCGGCGGCAAGAATGCTGCCCGCTATCCCGATCCCGATCGCCGCGCCGACCTCGCGGGCGGCATCATTCACCGCTGCCGCGATACCGTGGTTGGCCGTGGGAACACCGGAGACGATGGCGGTCGTGGCGGACGCCGTGGCAAGCCCGATACCTGTGCTGGTAATCAGCAAGGGCCACACCAGATCCGGATAGGTGCTGCCCGCCGATAGGTGTGCGACCGACAGTAATCCGATTCCGAGTATCGCCAGGCCGGCGGCGTTCGCCAGTCGTAGTCCGAACCGATCGGCGAGCCAGGGCGAAACGGGGGAGAGCAATACCATCGGGCCGATCATCGGTGCCATGGCCAATGCCGACAGCAGCGGGCGATAGCCCAGGATCAATTGCAGGTATTGCACAATGAGCAGGAACAGCCCGAACGAGACCAAGGACTGGATCGCGATCGAAATGGTCCCGCTGCCGAGCCCGCGGTCAGCGAACAGGCGGACATCCAACAGTGGGTGTGTGACTCGCAATTCGACAATGACGAAGGCTGCACCGGCGAGCAGGGCCCCGCCACCCGCGGCCCACGGGATCGGATCTGACCAGCCGCGCGCGGGTGCTTCGATCGTGAGAAGTACCAGCAGTCCGACGGTGGTCGCGGAAAGGGCTGCGCCCCAAAGGTCGAACGGGGGAGGTGTGGGATCTGCGGACTCGGGCACCGTGGTCGCTGCGACCGCGAGTAGCACGCCGATGACACTCATGGCCAGCGGGATCGATTCCCACGACCAGCGCTCCAGCAGCAGTCCGGAACCGATGATCCCGACAACCGCTCCCGCACCGGCCATTCCGGCCCAGATGCCGATCGCCAGCCCACGCCGAGAAGCGGGAAATCCGGCGGTCAGCAGGGACAAGGTGGACGGCATGACCAATGCCGCCCCGGCGCCGGCCACGGCGCGCGCGGCGATGAGAAACGATGATCCATCCACTACCAGTGGTACCGCGGAAGCTGCGGCGAACAGCGTCAAACCGACTACCAGCGTGGCGCGCCGGCCGTAGCGGTCCCCGAGTGCGCCTCCGGGTAGGACGAGGCAAGCCAGCGCGAGGGTGTAGCCGTCCACGATCCACGTTATTTGCTGCTGGGTCGCACCGTTGGAGGCTGCGATCTGGGGTAGCGCGGTATAGAGCGCTGCCATTGACGCCATAACCAGAACGATTGCCAGACAATTGATTACGAGTGTTCGGCGTTGAGTCGGGGACATTCGGATCGAGGCAGAGTCCATCGTATCCCTCTATGCTACTGGCCGTATCTGTACAGTACTACCAGTATCATAACTACCTCGGTGGAGGATAGTCGTCACGCAGGAGGAATGCTCGAGTCATGACCGGCTCTGTCGAACCAACGCATGACGATGTCGATCCGCGCAAGGCGCGATCTCAGGCGAGATTGGTGGAGGCTGCTACCTCGTTGCTGAAAAGCGGTGGAGTGGAGGCAATCACGATCGAGGCGGTCACCCGGGTCTCGAAGGTGGCGCGCACCACGCTGTATCGGCACTTCGACAACGTCGCGCACCTGCGTGCGACGGCGCTGGAGCAACTGTTGCCCCCGGTAGTCCAAGCACCGGCTGATGGTTCGCTGCGAGATCGACTGGTCGAGCTGGTAACTCGCCAGGCGGCGCTGATCAACGGCGCGCCGGTGCACGTCACGACCCTCGCGTGGCTGGCCACCGCCGATCAGACCGACTATGGCGAGGCGCCGGCCTTCGTATCGCTACGGCAGCGAATCATCGAGCAGCATCGCCAGCCTTTCGACGAGTTGCTCGGAAGTGCCGATGCCCGTGCGATTCTCGGCGATGCCGATACCGAACTGGCCCTGGCGCAGCTCATCGGCCCGATCGTCTTCCTCCGGCTGATCGGTAGTGCCCCCGCGACGGGGGACGACTGCGCCTCCATCGTCGATGTTTTCTTGGCCGGCCGTGCTCAATCCCGTCACTGACCAGTGTCAGCCTGTGGCGATGACTCTCCGGCGGGGTGAAAGTCGAATAGCCGACAGGGTTCCTGGGCCGGGGAGTCCGAGAGTCGCCTCGACGGCTGCTTCGGCGGCGCTGTAGCCGCCCGTGGTGGGGTAGGAGGCGAGGCCGAGCGGGGCTGGCCACGTTGATGATGCGGCCGCTGCCCTGGGCGCGGAGGTAGGGCAATGCGGCCTGGACCACCCACAGGGTGCCGAACAGTGCGCGCAGCACCGGATTTGGTCGGTGTTCGCCCGCAAACGCGGGCTCAGAAGACGTGCGGGCAAGGGATATCGCTGAACCCGGCGATTACGACGGTGCGTCGACGTAATCCTTATCCGCTGATCCGGGCTCCGGAGTCGAAACCCCACAGCGCCAGCGTCATCAGTAGATTGACGCAGATCATGACGGTGATGCTTGCGCGCATGGCACGGCCGGCGGCGACACCGACGCCGACCGGGCCGCCGGTGGCGTAGTAGCCGTAGTAGCACTGGATGATCGTGGTGATCACCACGAAAACGATGGCCTTCGCCAGCGAGTAGAGGATGTCGGCAGGGGTGAGCACCAGATGGAAATAGTGGCTGAAGGTTCCGGGGGATCGGCTGCCGGCGATGCCGATCGCGAATTCGACCGAGACGAAATTCATTGCCAGACAGACCAAGTACAGCGGGATGATGGTCGCCACCGAGGCCATCAGGCGGGTCGTCACCAGATAGGGGATGGACCGGATGGCGATCGTCTCCAGCGCGTCGATCTCCTCGGCGATGCGCATGGCGCCGAGCTGCGCGGTGAACCGGCAACCCGCTTGCGAGGCGAAGGCGATGGAGGCCATGATCGGCGCCAACTCCCGGGTCGAGGCCGTTGCCGAAACCAGTCCGGTGGCAGGGCCGATCCCGAGCAATTTCAGGGCGCTGTAGCCTTCGATTCCCACCAGCGCACCGGCGCTCGCGCCGAGCACCACAATGATTCCGGCCGTGCCACCGCCGACGATCAACGACCCGTTGCCCCAGGTGATATCCGAGATCAGCCGTAGCAGTTCTTTGCGATAGTGACGCAGTACCACCGGAATCGAGAACAGCGTGCGGAACAGGAATGTCGCGATGTGCCCGAGGCGCATCATTCCCGTCAACGGCGGACCGGCCGTGCGGACGAGTCTGCCGAGGCCGAGTGGATAAAAGGGTGCAGCCATCTCAGAGCGCCTGTCGTGGGAAGAGCATCGTATAGATTTCGGTGAACCCGACGTTCACCACCATGAGCAGCACGATCGAGGCGACCACGGTGGCATTGACCGAATTCGCCACTCCGCCGGGCCCACCCTTGGTGCTGAGCCCCTTCTGGCACGCCACGACGGTCACGATCATCCCGAACACGATGGCCTTGACCACCGCCAGATACATATCGCCGATGCGGGCGAAGGAGGAGAAAGTGGCGATGAAACTGCCGGGCGTGCCGCCCTGGACATAGACATTGAACAGATATCCCGCGAGGAATCCGACGAACGCGCTCAGCCCGGTCAGTCCGACCGCGACCAGCACACCGGCGGCCACCCGCGGGACCACGAGTTTGTGCAGTACCGAGACGCCCATGACCTCCAGCGCCGAGATCTCCTCGCGAATGGTGCGGGAGCCGAGGTCAGCGCAGATCGCCGATCCGACGGCTGCGGCCAGCAGCATAGCCGTGACCACGGGTGCGGCCTGTCGGATGACCGCGAGACCGCTTGCGGCACCGGCCAAAGAGGTGGCGCCGACCTGGCCTGCGATCAGGCCGAACTGAATCGACAGGGTGGCACTGATCGGAAGTGCGACCGCGATGGTCGGCAGATAGGAGGTCTTGACCATGAATGCGGCCTGCCGCACGAATTCCTCGAAAGCGAAGCGGCCCGTCACGATATCGGTCACGAGGTATTGCACGGCACGCACACCCATGATGAATTGCGCACCCACGGTATCGAGCGAAGCGACCGGATGCCGGTGCAAATAGCCGCGGCCCCACGCGGTGATCCGGGACGTCGATGGCCCGGACGATCGGACTGCCATATCAGGCCATTTCCACTTTGCCCGCGAGCCAGTGGCCGCCGACGCGTTCCATCGTCATGATGATGCGGCTGCGATCAAGGCGCGGATCGGCGCTGGCGGTATTGGTCACCTGCTGATCGACGAACAGCATCACCTCGACACGATCCTTCGACGCGGATTTGACGCTGGCGCTGACCACGCGGCCCTTGCTCACCGCCTTGTTCTGGACCAGCAGTGTCTTCAGCTGATCGCTGGACTGCGCGTACATATCCTTGAATTCCCCGGTCGCACCGGCCAGCACGTCGGCGAAATTCTGGTCGATGTGCTGGGAATCGATGCTGGTCAAAGTGACCGCATAGTTCTGGGCGACGGCCGAGGCCTGCCGGGCCGCGGCGTCGGTCTGCTCGCGGTCGTGCAGTTTCCAGCCGAAGAACGTGGCGGTGACGGTCGCGGCGACCGCGAGTACGGCGACGGCACCGGCACCGATGCGTACGGCCCAGCGCCGTCGCCGGGATTTCGGCGAAGACTCCTGGGCCGCGGCATTTTCCGCTACGTCATCCTTGCTTGCGGACTCGTCGTCTGCCGTTGCCGTGGCCTCGGTCATCCGTGCGCCGCCCTTCGCCGCGGTGTCCGTATCGGATCCGCGTGCCGGGGCTGATTCGGGGTGCACGGATTTGCGTGCCGCAGGGTGTGGTTCGGCATCCGATGCGGACTCGGCTGCCGCAGTCGGTGATGCCGAATCGTGCGCGGACTCGGTTGCTGCGGTAGTTGTTTCAGTATCCTCCGCGACATCCGTTGCCACAGAGGGTGTTTCGCCTGCCCCGGCACAACCCTCATCTACCTCCATCGTCGCCTTCTTCATCGTGGTCCTCCTGATCGTTGTCGGTCGTGGTTACTTCGGCGGTACATAGGACGGTGCGGGCGAGCCGCCGTAGGGAGTCGGAATCGACAGCGGCCCCACGGGTGTGGTGTCGGCGGTCGCGAGTGGATTCACACCCGAGGGCGGGCCGGCGGTGTCGTCGCCGGACGGTCGCGGTGCGTTGCGAGCGCCGCGCGGCATCAGGGTGGGGTCGTTGCAGTAGGTGTAAAGGTACGGTTCGGGAAAATTGGGCAGGATGGCCGGCGGGCGCGGCAGGTCGTAGTCGCACTGTTTGCGCGGATAGATACTGACGAGCGCCCATAAGGTGCCGTCGCGCACTGCCGTGGAAGCGGCGTCCGCCGTGGAACCGGCTCGCTGCTGCGGGAAGAACAGATCCTGGATGGCCGGTACGTGCAGATACGACATCCGGGCGACGGTGGCGAGATTCCCCAGCAGCTGGACCATCGTCGGGGAGTTGTCGGCGATGATCTGATCCATGGTCTGTAGCGCATTCGGTCCGGCGTCGACCAGGGTGCGGAATCCGCCGGTCATCGACTCCACCCCGGCGAGGGTGCGATCGAGATCGTTCGCCGTGGCCGCCAGTCCGGGCCCGACATCGCGCAATGTGCTGAGCACGATCTCGCTGTGGTGCAGCAAGCTGACGGTCTGCGGCAGCACCGAACCGAGCGTGGTGATCAGGAACGTGCCGCCGTCGATGATCGCCGCCAGTTTCTCCGGCGCCGCGGGCCCGGCGCCCAGTTCGTGCACGATCGTGTGGAGCTTGCCAGGATCGAGCTGGACGATGGTGCCGTTGAGATCGCCCAGTAGCTGCGCCAACTGCACCGGCACGGAGGTTCGGGCGGTGTCGACAACCGCGCCGTCGGCCAGGTACGGCCCCTGGGAGGTCGAGGGGACGAAATCCAGGTACTGCTCACCGGCCGTCGACAATCCCGCCACTCGAACCGTGGTGTCGGCGGGGATCCGGGTGCGGCTGTCGATCGATGCGATCGCGACCACACCACCGCCGGCGAGGTCGACCGACGACACCTTGCCCACCCGTACTCCGCGCACCGTCACGTCGCGGTCCGGCAGCAGTCCTCCGGACTGCGGCAGGTCTACCCGGATCTGATAGGTCGATGCCAGCGGATTCAACTCCAGCGATCCGAACACGAGATACGTTGCGCCCATGAGCAATGTGGCCAGCAGTGCAAGCCACGACATGGTGAGCCGATGCCGGACCAGCCGGTCGACGAAGGACACGATCACGGTCGAGATCGACTCCAGGACACCGAGAGTGGACCGTGGATTCATCGGCCGGGTCCGATCACCCGGTCGTGCAGCCGCCCCAGCGTGTACGCCAGCGAACCGACGAAGTTGACCCAGTCCGTCTGATCGGGCACTCGGGCCTCGGGATTGCCCGCGAAATTCGGATCGGGCGCCGGTCCCAGTGCCAACTGGGCGATGTCGGCGTCCACGCTGGCCGCGGGGGCGTTGCCCACCTTGTCGCCGACGATGGACAGGGTGCGCAGCAGCGGGTCGAGATTGGCGGCGGGGTCCTGGGCGGCGGTATTGAGCCCGGCGGCAAGGTTGTCGATGTCGGTGACCAGGCTGCGCTGACCCTTGCCCTGTATCGAAGGGAACTTCTGCAGGTTGCGGGCGATCTGGTCCAGCCGGGCCGCGAGATCCACGATGTTCTGTGTGTCGGAGCTCACGGCGGACAGTGCGGGTCCGGCCGCTGCGACCGCACTGTTGACGGTGTTCTGTTGCGCCGCAATTGAATCGGTCAACGCCGTAGTGTCGAGGACCACGGTCCGGATCTGGTCCGACCGTGCCGAGAGGGTCCGCACCAGCTCGGTGGACTGGGCGATCAGATCCCCCAGGGGGTCACCGTGTCCGCCGAATTCGGTGCCGAGTCCGTTGATCACCTTCGTCAGATCCCGGATCACGCCGCCGTTGACGAGCAGCGCGGCGCGGGCGAGCACATCTTCGATGGTGGCCGCTGCGGAGGTCGACGCCTGCGGGATGCGGTCACCATCGCGCAGGGCCGCTGCCCCGGGCTGCGGATTCGGCGGCGGGATGAGCGCGACGAAAACGTCGCCCAGCGGTGTGGCGGAACGGAGTTCGGCAGTCGTGCTGGCCGGCAGCACCACCTCGGAGCGGATCCGCAGGGCCACGACGGCGTTGTAGTCGCGGGCTCGCATGGACTCGACCTCGCCGACATCGGCGCCGTCGAGCTTGACCTTGGCCTTGGTCGGGAGGTTGAGCGCGTTGGCGAAGGTCGCGGTCAGCGCGTAGCTGTGCGGCCCGACCGAGGGCGCGGGGAGCGGCATCGTGTCCAGGCTCACCGAGCACGCGCTCGCCGAGAGCATACTCACCGCCGCGACGACTACGAATAGTGTTGTTCTCGTGATCATTTCGGCAAACCTGCGATTCCGGCCAGCATGGCCACGACGCCGAAGTCCGGTCCCATATCCGACGCCTTCCCGGTGTTGCAGCCCAGCTGCTTCATGTCGAGCAGGTTGCAGATCTCCTTCACCATCTGTCCGTCCAGCACGACCTTGTCGATGTTGACGTGCACCCGGGCCGCGCCGGCCTGCTGGTCGACCGCGCCGTAGGCATTGTCGACGGCCAGCGGAAACACATCCATGAACTCGGCGACCTCGCGGTTGTAGTCCGCCAGGGACTTGACGACGACGTTCCCGCCGGACATCGTGCCTGCCAGCGCGCCTCGACTTTGCTGCAAGAGATCGGTTGTCCGGGTGAGGATCTCGTTCAGCTTCGCGCCGGTGTCGCCGTCGCCGAGGCGCTGGTCGGCGAGTAGGTCGCTCAATTGCCTTACGCCCTGGCCGAAGTCGCGGATCTTCTGGTCGTTGTTCGAGGCGGCGGTGGTCAGCGAGTCCAGGTTGTTCACCAGCGTGGTGATCGCGTTGCGGGTCGCCGCGCCGTGATCGTCGCCCATGCGCAGCGCCCGGGACAGCTGGTCCAGCGCACCCTTGATGTCGTTGCCGTTGCTGCCGGTGACCGCGGTACCGACATCGACCATGGTGCCGATCGGCCCGTTTCCCTGCCCGTCGCCCGCCAGTGAGGAGGACAGCTTGTCCGCCATCGCGAGCAGGCTGTCGAATTCGACCGGGGTCCTCGTCCGGTCCGTGCCGAGCACGGCGCCGTCGGCCAGCGCCGGTCCGGAGCGGTAGGCGGGCGTGAATTCGATGTGCCGGTCGGTCAGCACCGAATCCGAGACGATGACCGCGGTGGCGGTGGCGGGAATCCGGACCGAGCTGTCCACGCTCATCCGCACCTCGGCGTATGCCCCGCGTTGCTCGATGGACTTCACCTTGCCGACCGGCATTCCCAGCACATCCACCGAATTCCCTGGGAAGACGCCGGCCGCGCTCTCGAATTGCGCTGTTACCACGAGGGTTTCGCTGGTCATCTGGGCGATGGATCCGGTGGCCGCACCGGCAATCGCCACGACGGCCACGAGCAGCAGTACGAGCTTGACCGAGCGGGGCAGCGACCTCATTTACAATCCTCCGAATACGGCGGCAGATTCACCTGCGGGGCCCGTGCGACGAGCGCGCACATGAAAGAGTCGATAAACGCTCCGGACGTGGCGTTCGCGTCCAACTCGGTTCCGGAGCCGGTCAGGTTCGCCCAGTTACGCCAGGTCACCGGGAGAATCTGCAGGATATTGCGGAACAGGTCGTCGTGGCGGGCGAGCATCCCGGTGATCTGGTTCAGATTGTTCAGCAGCGATTGGATCTCCGGCTGGTCGTTCACCGCGAGCGGTTGCAGCGTGTTCACCAGATTCGCGGTAGCGGTGAGGATTTGGGTGATGGCCTGGCGCTTGGCCTGAACAGCCTGTAGCAGTTCGCTGCCCTGGGTGAACAGCACGCCGAGGTTGGTGCGCTGGTTCTGGATCACCGTGGTCAGCTGGCTGGTACTGGTCAGCAGGGCGCCGATCTGGTCACGGCGCTCGGCGATCACACCCGAGAGCGTCTTGATGTTCCGCATCACCGACGGGACCAGCTGCGGCAAGCCCTGCAGCTGGGTGGACAGATCGGTGAGCGCCGTCCCCACCTTGTCGGCGTCGACCTGGTCGAACGTCGTCGTCGCGTCGGACAGCGCCGATTGCAGATCGTAGGGAACTTCGGTCTGCGCCAGCGGGATTCGGGCCATGCTGCCGGAGCCCGCTGGTCGCAGCTCCACATAGCGGTTACCGAGCAGCGTGGTGAGTTTGATCGCCGCCGTCGTGGCCGAGCCCAGCGCCACATCGTTGTTGATGCTCAGCGTGGCCGAGACATGGTCGCCGGCGAGCCGCAACCCTGCCACCCGCCCGACCGGGACACCCGCCACGGTCACCTGATCCCCGACGCCGAGCTGTGCGGCTTGCGCGAAGTCCGCCTCCACGCGTCGCTGCCCGATATCGAGCGAATTGACAATAAGCGCAACGGCTACCACCAGGACCAGCAGGCCGATCGCGGCGAGACCGAGCCACGGCCTGCTGAAATCTTCGAGCGGCCGACGCCGGAATATGTTGCGGCGGAGTCGATGCCATTGTAGCTGCATGTCTTTCACCTGCACTTGGAAGTGTGTTGGGCCGCCCCGCCCGGGGTCACCGCGTCGACTATTTGCGGAATCAGCGGAGTCAGGCCCGGGACCAGAGAGACGGAGATATCGCAGAGGTAGGCATCGACATAGGGCCCTTCCTGCGTCATGCGGGCCATGCCCTTCAATACCAGTGGCAGGTTGAAGCCCAGGTATTCGAACTTGTACTTGTTGTCCAGGAAGTGCTGGGAGTAGCCGGGATTACGGTTCAGGAAGTCGTTCAGCGCGGGCTGGTCGGCGGCCACGATCTGCGAGGCGCGGTCGACCACCGCCGAGATCCGGTCCACCGAATCGAACAGGACCTGCCGGTTGCGGGCCAGTCCCTCGAAGAGCGCGCGGGTCTGCTCGATGACCGTGGTCAAATTCCCGCTCTGCGCAGCGAGGTTCCCGGTGATGTTGGCGAGATTGGTGATAACCCGGCCCAGCACCTCGTCCGGTCCGGCGAAAGCCTCTGCGAGCCGGGTAGTTTCGGCGATCAGGGTGGTGATCGCGCTGTTGTCGCCCTGCAGCGCCTTGATCAGCGCGCCGGTGATGTTGTCGATCGCGGCGTGGTCCAGCGTGCCGAACAGCGGCTCGAATCCGTTGAGCAGCTTGGAGATATCGAACGATGGCTCGGTGTGGCCGACCGGAATCTCGGCGCCGGGCTTCAGGACGGTCGGGTCGTTGTGAACGCCCATGGCCAGCCCGAGATAGCGTTGGCCGATGAGGTTTTGATAGGTCACCGAAGCGGTGGTGTTCCCGGTGATCACCTGGTCGCTTTGTACCTTGAAGCCGACCCGCGCGAGCGCGCCGGAGAGCTGAATGGAATCGACCCTGCCGACCCGGACCCCGGCCATCCGCACGTCGTCGCCCACCCCCAGACCGGAGACGTCGGTGAACATCGCGGAATACCGATTGGTGGCGCCGCTGATGCCGCGTTCGAGGGTGACGATCATGGTCCAGGTGAGCATCACCGAGACGACGAGGAACACTATCAGTACGAGCAACGACCTGCGATAGCTCATCGGCCGCCTCCGTTCGGGTCTGGAACAACGGTGACGCTGGTGCCGCGGGCGAGCGGGCCGAACAGGATGTCGGCGGCGGCATTCGGTTTCCCGCCGAGGATGTCGGCGATCTGCTGCTGCTCCTGCGGGCTACCGACCGGGCCGATCGCGGGGGCCAGCGAGCTCGGTGGATCGAAGTTTCGCGGGTCGAGGCTGGACGGGAGCGACCCGATGGGTGCGGGCGTGTCCGGGTTGCCGCAGTTGGGCCCGGCCAGCGCGCCATATCGGGGGCAGTCCGCGGTGGTGTATTGCCGGTTCGGGGTCAGTTGCACGATGACCTTCGGAGTGATCAGCTGCGTCCCGGGATTCCACAGTTCGTTGAACAGGGTGTTCAGTCTGGTCACCGATGCGCTGATCTGCGGGAAGTGCGCGGCGCCGTCACCGAACGCGCCGAGCGCGGGGGAGATGTTCGTGGTGATGTCGATGAGGCGGTCGGTGTTGTGATCCAGTGCGTCGCCGACGGTTCCGAAGGTGCGCAGACCTCCGGAGAGTAGTGCGGTGAGCTTGGCCCGCTCCTGTGCGAGCGTCTGCATCGGCACGATCGAATGATTCAGAGCGTCGAGCAGATCCGGTGTCGCCGTGCGGATTTCGTGTATCGCCGCAGACAGTGAGTCGAGCGTGGAAGGAGCCTCCTGCACCGACACCACTTGCCGCAGCTGCGTGACGATCTCACGTAGTTGCGCGCCCGCGTTCTCCACAGCGGAGCCGCGTCCCTCGGTGGCCCGCGCGAGCGTTGTCAGCATGCCGACCGCGGTGTCGGCGTCCTCGCGTCCGACCGCTGCAAGGATGCGGTGCAGCTGATCCAGCGAGGTCTGCAGGCGCACGGTCGCCAGGCTGCGATCCTGGGTGATATGCGAGCCCGCCGTCACTGCGGGGCCCGCGCCGTTGTAGACCAGCTGCACCGAGGGCACCGCGAAGACGTTGCTCGGCACTACCCGCGCGGTGACGGTGCGGGGAATCGACTGCGCGAAGTGTGGATCCAATTCGATTCGGACATCGTTCATTTCGGCGCCCGCCGCCGGTGTGACAGCGGTGACGAGGCCGACGCGCACTCCCTGGAATTTCACGTCCGATTTGGGGGGTAGCCCGTCGCCCACATTCGCCATCTCCGCCGTGACCGGCACGGTGCTGCGGAACGTGCCACGCGAGTTCGCGATCATCGTGCCGGCGGCGACAGTGAGGACCAGGGCGAACCCGATTCCGGTGAGCAGCAACCGAAGTCGGGACGGGCCACGGCCGTCGGGATCGAACTGGGTCGACACTGGGATTCACTCACCCTTTCGGCGCGTCGGCCCGAAGTCGGTGAACTCGGAGATCCGCTCCTCGGTCGCCGGATCGAACACCGGAACGGCTTCGCTCCTACTCAGGGGTTTGGGTACCTCGTCCAACAGGGACCGCAGCGTCACCGTGGATCCTCTCTCGGTGCCGAGCCGGCACCACTCGGCGGGTTCTTCTCGTGAACGGCGTGGTCGAGCCCGCGCCACCGGTTCGGCTGTAGATTCGCGGCTCCTCCGCGAGCGAACTGGCATAGAACACCGCTCATACTTTTCGGAATCATCATTACCGTGGAGGAGAATAGCATTTCCGTCATGGATGCGGGCTGAAGTGGTGCTGTCCGGGGTGCCGCCGCTCAGCAGTGAGTCGTGGCGGAGATGGACGTTGGTGTCCGGGGATCCGTCCAGGCCTTCTGGGCCCAATTCGCGGCCAGGAATGTCGACGGTGTAGCCCGACCATGCCGCCCTGGCTGTTTGCCGACCCAGTGCACCGGCCCGACTCTCAGTTGCTCGATGAAGGCTGCATACACCTGCGCCAGCCCGCCCATCGACAGATCATCGGCGTTGCCACTGCAGCCCTGGCCCAGATGGTCGGGACGGATCCCCCGATAGCCCGCCGCCGTATACAAGGAGGTGAGGGTGCCGAACATTCTCGAAGTGAAGAACAGCGAATGCGCTCGACGAACGCCGGGCTCCGGAAAGCACACGGCTGGCGGCGATTTCACGCGACGCGCAGCGTCACATTCAGGCATACTGCGACGACCCGCGGCTGAGCGTGGATTCGCCGGCCGAACATCTTGGCATCACGCGCCGCCAACTCGAGCGCGCAATGCGACTCGCGCAGACCCCCCACGCCTTCCTGCTCAAAACCCGTGTACAGCGCGCCGCCGACCGGCTCACTGATCCCCAGCACAGCAGCAGCAGCACGATCGCCGACATTGCCTGCAGCAGTGGGTTTTCGGCCCTGTCGGTCTTCAACAGGGCCTTCCGCGACCACTACAAGCTCTCCCCGGGCGAACTGCGCCATCGCGCCGCACTCTGACCAGGCGCAGTTTGCCCGACGACTCGGCTCACGACAGCGGCAGTAACACCAACACCGTTGTCCCACTGCACCGATCGCCTGTGTGGTGTGTGCTTCGAGCCGTGTCGCGCCGGTGCCCTCCCAGCTCCGCGGGGTTGCCGAGGCTATTTCCAGCCAACGTCACCACCTTCGAAGGCAAGGGCAATCGATCCAAAGGCGTTCGGCGCGTAACGGCGTCGGAAAGTGTCGTGCGTGCCGGCTTGCTTCGACGAGGGTACAAGCGTGTCGATGACTGCCTCCACGGCGCTGATCATCGAAGATAAGCGATGCATTTGCCGAACGGCAACGCATCCAGCAAAACGCGGCCTGGCAGATGGATCGTGGTCGATGCCCGGTGGTAGCAATGCTGTCCTAGTTTGTCGATCTCGTGAATCGTCGTTCCGATCCCAGAGACATCGCCGGCGTGGGAGCTTCGAAACAGTCTCAGCCCCAACAGTTCAGCAACGTCCTTCGCGTCCTCGTCCACTTGACCATCATCGATGCTGCGCCGTCGTGGCGCCGGGTGGCTCCCGAGTCGGTCCGCGCTGCGTTGGCCTTGAGTTTGCGCAGGCAGATCCGGAGATCGCTCGGTGCGCTTGACGAGCAGTGCCGGATCAGGCGCCAACGCCGGGCGCCCGATCCGGACCTGTCCAGGCGGGACTAGTGGCGCCGTGGATCGTGGCAGCGGGATTCCCATGCAGCAGGTAGATCTTCGGAAAGCACTGGTGCGCCGAGAATCGCATCGTCGAAGCCGAATGAGTCCAGCAGTTGGGGTAGGTGCTCGGCGAGGGTGTCGATGGCGCGGCGCAACTGCTGCTGGATCGACTCGATTGCGTCGATGTCGAGTAGCTGATGCATGAGATACCAGGTGGCGTGCTGATCGAGATAGCTCAGTGCGAAAACGTCCCGTACAGCGGCGATCTCGGCATGCTCGGTGGCCTGTTGGTGGAGTAGTTGCAGCGCCTGTTCGGCGCAGTATGCCTCGGCCAGGGCGAGCGCGTCGGGAATGATCGCCAGCCGTGCCTCGAGTCCCGGTGTCTCCAGGTACGGCTGTGCTTCCTCCACGATCGTCAGAGTGCGAGCGTTGAACAGACTCAAACGGTCGCCGGGGTCGGCGGGATCGTGGATACCCGCTTCGGGCGCCGGCTTGCCGGCGAGGTGTTTGGCCAGCACACGACCGGCCACGGACCCCAGGACGTGGCAGTCGCCCTCACCGGTGATGGCCGCGTGGCAGACCCCGATGTAGTCGGCGACCCGGTTGGCGCTGAACATGCCCTGGGCAGCCATCTTGAGGCGACTGTTCGTCACCGTCTGCAGTGCGTGTGGCTGGATGAAGTGTTTGGCCAGCATCACCGAGACGACGGTGTAGCGGTCGGTGAGATCGCCGCCCGCGAGCGATGTCTTGATTGCATTCCCGTAGATCGTGCGGGCGACGGTACCGGCCAGATCGGTGAGCAAGGTGTCACGCACATGCGGGATTTCGATCATGCGCGGGCTGTCGAACGGTGTGAGCGGCACTGTCCGTTTGGCGGCGTAGCGCAGCGTGATGTAGAGCGAGGCGCGGGCGGTCGCGTTCAGGCAGGACGCGAGGGCCAGTCGGCCCACGGTGAGCTGGCTGATCGCCGAGGCGAATGCCCGTTTTCGACTGTTCTCGTCTCGCCAGGTCAGCGCCCCGCGTTCGTCGATGGTGGCGAGGTCGTTGCTCAGCCAGGCGCTGCGCTCGACCCGGAGATTGTCGAACCTGATGACCGAGTTGTCCATGATCACGAGCGGCTGGTGGTCGAGTTGGGTGATCGTCACTCCGGGTGCGGGTTCTCCGCTGGTGTCTCGCAGCCGTGCGGTGAACAGGTGCACGCCCTGATCGATACCGGCCGAGTCGATGAAGCGGGCACCGACGACGCAGACCCGGGAGACCGGGATGCCGACACTGGGCATGAATTTGCGGGCCTGCGGGTTCGGGGTGGTGATCACGAACCCGTCGCCGTCCCACGTCGCGGTGGTCTGCATAAATTGGATATTGGAGCCGCACCCGAACTCGGTCAGTAGCATGACGCCGATAGCGGAGGCGTCGTCCAGATCAGCCAGATATGGTGCGGCCGAACCTGAATCGGTGAGGGTGGCCAGGCTGCCCGAGGCCAGGTTGTAATGGCCGGAGATCAGCGGAATCAGGTCTGTCGCCAGCACTGCTGACCAGTCGAATACCGCGAAGAGTGCGGGCAGGTCGATTGCGATGTCGCGGGTACTGCCGATCTCCTGGACCAGATGCCGCAACTGGTCGTAGGCGTTCTGCCTGCGCTGTTCCTGGCTTTGTTTCTCGGTGACGAAGTAGTCCGGGTTGCTCAGGATCTTCTGCAACTGCTGGTGGAAATCGAGGCTGCCGTGCCGAAGAAGCTCGGCCAGCGATGTTCTTTCCGCGCGCCCGTGTGTACCCATAACCGCCTCCTACTCATCTACTGTCCCAGCGGTGACTGATCCACCGGTGGGCATACGAGGCCATCGCTGCCGCACTTCGACGCACCGGGTCCGCGGTTACCGCGTGCTCAGCCGGGGCAACGCGCAGACCGGTAGAAGGGGAAGGCGATCACCTGTCACAAGCTCGACGCATCACACCTTTACGTGAGATTCCGTTCGTTCCTGACCGTTGGAGTTCCGCGGTCCGTGCAAGCAAAGTCGGCCTGGCGCAGATCTCGGTGTTCGAGAACCGCGGGCGCGCTGGAGAAGTTCCTGAAGCCACGGCGCCGATCGGGTCGTGTCGGCGGGGCGGGCGTTCTGGTCGTATCGGCCGGGCGGCAGCGTGTAACCGCTGGTGAACCACTATGACGGTCGGGTTGATCCGCGTGATTCGTTGCCACTGTGCAGTCTTCGGCCTTACCTTCACGAATTGTAATGTTACACAAAATGTCTCGCTGCCTGTTGTTAACGTCGCCGCGCCTATCGGGTGATAGCCGCGCGCGGGGTCGGTCTTCGCCGGTGCGGGTGCCATTCTCGGCGACCGGCGGTCACCAGGCGGTCCGCGAAGTGCTGCGGGTAATCGTGCCGCTCGATCGAGATAGCCGGGCAGTGACGCCTGCCCGGCCACCACGGATCCGATGCGCAGGGAGGGGTGCCTACAGAGTGTGAAACGGGCGAGTCGGCGGGAACACGACCGGCAACGCGGTCAGTGCTCGGTGGAACGGGCCGGGCCGCCAGACGAGGTCTTCTTGGGCGACAGCGAGTTTGGCTTCCGGGAGGTAGTCCAGGAGTTGATCGATGACGTCCTGCGCGAGCAGGATCCCGTAGGGCCGGGCGTGTGCGGGGCAGGCGTGATCGCCGGAGCTGAACGCCAGGTTCCAGCCGTTGTCCAGGGAACTGCCGGGGTCCAGGTGCGGATCGGTGTTGCATGCGGTCATGCTGATCACGACCGGTTGATGCGCGGGCAGCCACACATTGTCGATCAGGGTGGGCTGGCGTGGATAGGTGATGCAGTAGTTCGCCATTGGCGGGTCGGTCGCCAGCCTTTCGTCGATGGCATTCCTCGTCGGCAGCGGGATCCCTTGCACGGTGCTGGTGAAGCGGCTGTCGGTCAGCATCAACAGCAAAGTGTTGGCGATGAGGTTCAGTGGCGGTTCGACACCCGCGGCGAACAACAGCACCAGTTGATGCACCATCTCCTCATCGGTAAGCCCCGCGGGATGCTGGACGAGTCTTGTGGTGATGTCATCGGCCGGCTGAGTCCGCTTCAGTGTGGTGAGGTCGAGCAGCGCTTGGCCCATTTGTGCGTTCACCGTTGCCGTGTCGACGCCGTCGAACATCGCGGCACTGGCCGCGGCGACCCGCTCACCGATTTCCGGTGGGCAGCCGAGTATTTGGCAGAACACCGAGAAGACCAATGGGAGCGCGTACTGGCTCAACACGTCTGCGTGTCCGTCTTCGCAGAACGTGTTGACCACACCGGTGGCGGAACTCTCGACCATCGATCGCACCGAGTGCAGGTTGATCCCGGCGAAGGCGTCGGTCAGTGTCTTGCGGTAGCGAGCGTGCTCGGCACCGCTGGTGCGGATGGCGTTGGGCCGGTACTCGACCATCGGCATGATCGGGATACCGGCGGGTACGGTCTTCTGCCAGGTACTCGGATCGGCCGGAAAGCGACTGGAGTCGCCGAGAATACGCACCGCGGTCGTGTATTTGATAACCAGAGTTGCAGGTACTCCCGGCCATATCTCGATCGGCACCAGCGATCCGTAGTCGCTCCGCATCCGGCGGTAGTGCCCGTGGGGATCGGCGGCGAATTCCGGACTGTAGATCGCGATTCGAGGACCGATGTCCTCGATCGGCGAATTCGAGCTGCCGGTAGCACCCTGATGCGTGTGCTGCGAATACACGTGGGTCTCCTTGAAATCGGTTGCGGCAGAATGGTACCCAAGACGGGCTGTGGACGCGCCCGGGATGTGACCGAGGTTCGCCCCTACCGCAAACCCGCGGCGCCGTCAGAATCCCGGGTGAGGTGATCCCTTGGCCAGGCACGCTGCTGACAACCACCGTGGATGTCTGGGCCTGCAATCGTCACAGGCGAATCCGCAGAGTCACAGCCGTCCACTTCCCGTGCGGGCCGGGGCAGTGCGAGTATTCACCGCGCCGCAGGCGCGGTCCGAAGGGAGCAGACAGCGAACATCGCCGTTGCAGAAAGCGCCGACACCCAGTGTGTTTCGGACTCGATCGTGATCAGATATCCCACCCCTGCGCAAGAGGATCTGCCCCGCCTGAACACATATCTGACAGCGCGGGGCTGGGTCGAGTTTGTTCGACAGACTTGAACCCGCCGCGCGCTCTCGATCCCCGGGAGCTGGTCGAGTGCCGGTTCTTCGGTCCATGCGGGCAATCCTGATCTTCCTGCCAGGCCCGCTCCGAGCACGGCTGTGGGCTCAGGCCGCCGGCCGGTTCGCGCGGCGCACATCACCGGTCGGCGCCCGTGCCCGGTTCAGGCGCCGAGGTAAACCGGCAGTGAGCCGTGGCCGTTGGAGGTGAACGAACTGATTGTGCCGAGACCGTCCGGCTCCTTGGCCAGGCGGCACCGGACGGAACGCCTCCGGCAGGCCACCGATCCGCGACGCCTCCGCATACCGAATCCGCGGCCTGCGGCGGTGATGCCGAACCCCGGATCACCGCCCATCCAGGCTGATTCCCTCAGCCCGCGAGTGGACCAAATGATATCTCTACCTGCACAAACGCACCCATGGTGCACGGTCAGCGTGATTATGCCCGGGCCTGCCGCCGGCGGGAGCGCCACGCCAGGCCCGCCCACGACACGATCACGGCGACTGCCACCAGCACGCGCACCAGCTCGAGCGCACTGCGGGGATACAGCACGCCGTGCCGGTGGTGGTTGTGAGCCGGTCGCCCGACGGATCCGGCTCGACGGCCCGTGTGCTCTGCCACGATTGGTCAGGGTCGGCGCACAGCGGGTCATCTGCTGTGCGATGCAGAGGAACTGGGGGCTGAAAGATGCCAGAATTCGGTGGGCCGCGGGCGTTGTTCGAGGTGCCGCAGTTGTACGAGACCTCGATCGTGATGCGGCATCTGGATGGCCAGGAACGAGGGAACACGCGCAGCGATCGACTCGATCCGCACCAAGTTCGGGCGCCTGATGCGCCGCCGGAGCCGCGCAGAAGCTGCCCCGCTGGCAGAACCGGCACCGCCGTCCCTCGAACCTGAAACCGAATCCAGGTCGTCGACACATAGCGCCGCGAAGACGAAACAACCTGACCTGAACAAACTGGCACGGTCGTACCAGGTCGAGCCGCGCCCCGACAGTGATGAGGAGAAGTAGGCGTCACCGCTGCGGGGGAATGCACATTCCTACCGGGGCTTTTGCATCCGAGGATGAACCCGCCGATAAGCCGTCTGCAAGGTTTCGTTGGTGCCGTCCCCGCACGCTGATCTTGTTGCAGACGAAGGGGCTAACACAATGAATGCACTCGAGGCCACCACGGTGATCGGCGGTTCTGTCGCGGCGGCGTTCATCGGGTTCGCAGGGCAGGCGTCCGCGTCGGTGGCGCACGCTTGGTGTCCCCACGTCGATGGCACCAGAACCTTCGAGCGGCAACAGATCCTCTTCTCGACCTCCTTGCTCAGAGACCCGCCGACGAGCGCGGACACCGTTGTGGCGACACCAATGACAAGGCGGGTCCGCGGCTGAGGCCCGCTGACGGCACCCAGGGGTCAGGTAGGCCCAACTGTGCCCATGCCTGGGTGGCAAAAGAATCCGAGACACGAGCACTGTCAAGGGGAAACAGGTCCTGGCTACTGGCGATCTAATCCGACACGATCACGGCGGCCGTCAACAGCACCTGGGTCGCCAACGGCAACCGGACTGTCTGTCAATGCGGCAAACGCTCCAGTGCGCCAACCGATTCGGTGACATGGCACAACAGTTCCTCACGGCTGCGCTCCCACGTACGCTCACCGAGCAGCGAACCCAGAAACGGTGCGGCATCGGATTCTGTACCCGAGGGTGGGCGGCCGTGATGACTGCCGACAACGATCGAATACGACCGTGCGATCTTCACTGGCCATCCGCGCTGCCGCAGAAATCGCTCCAGCGCCACCTGCCCGGGCAGGCCATGCGGCAAGGTCCGACGATTCGCGGGAACGGAGCCGATCCGCAACCCGCACAGGTGCATCCGATCAGCCAGCGCCGGCACCTGGCAGGCGAACGCCGGCGACAACTTCCCGACATCGTGCACCCCCGCCAACCACCGCGGCAAAAACCCGCCCATCATCAACCCCGCCGGGCAGTCCCACCGACATCACATGCTTCGTCCGCGCCGGCAACCACCGACCCTGCCCGCCACCGGCGAGACCCACATCAACCTCGCTGTCCTGCAACCCGGCCGCATGGACTACGCCTGCGGCATGGGTATGTACACCGGCATCATCACCATTGTCTGAAAGGCCCAATTCCTATGACTACCTATGTTTTCCTGGTCGACGGCATGCACTGCGGCAGCTGCGCACTGCTCATCGACGACGCCCTCGATGATCTGGCCGGCGTACGCGGCACGGAAACCTCGAAGAAGACCGGACTTACCCGTGCTGACCTCGATACGACTGTCACCACGCCGATGGTTCGATTGGCGATCGTCCGCTAGTCCTCGGCATCCCGATCGATGGAAGTCGATCAGCGGGGTGTCACGGTAAGCCGCACTCCCACGAGGCCGCGCGGTGCGGGGGTGAGTGCGCGGGCGATATCGTGGAAGACGGTCGCGGCGGGGGATTTCGGAGCCGAGAGGACTATCGGGGAGCCGTGGTCGCTCGCAGCGGAGAATTCGGGGTCGAAGGGAATGCGGCCCAGGAGTGGACAATCCGCGCTCAGGCGGTCGGACAGGCGTTGGCTCACCAGGGTGCCGCCGCCCGCGCCGAACGGTGTTCGGCGAGTGCCGTCGGGGGCGTCGTACCAGGACATGTTCTCAATAACGCCGACCACGTGCTGTTTGGTCTGGGCGGCTACGGCGCCGGCCCTTTCGGCTATCTGGGCGGCGGTGTGCTGCGGCGTCGTGACGACGAGAAGTTCTGCGGTGGGCAGCATTTGGGCCAGTGAGATCGCGATGTCGCCGGTGCCGGGTGGGAGGTCGACGAGTAATACATCCAGGTCGCCCCAGAACACGTCGGTGAGAAATTGCCGCAGGGCTCGGTGCAGCATCGGTCCGCGCCAGACGACGGGTTCGTTGTTATCGACGAACATGCCCATGGAGATGACCTTGATGCCGTGCGCGCTGGGTGGCATGAGCATTCGATCCACCTGGGTGGGACCGGCCCGGAGGCCGAGCATGGCGGGGATCGAGTGGCCGTGGATGTCCGCGTCGAGGATGCCGACGCGGAGGTTCCGTGCGGCGAGCGCGGCGGCCAGGTTGACTGTGACGCTGGACTTTCCGACACCGCCCTTGCCCGAGACGACGCAGTAGACACGGGTGGATGAGCCGGGTTGCGCGAAGGGGATCGATGGTTCGTCGCCGCTGACCTTCTTGCGCAGCGCGGTCCGCTGCTCGTCGGTCATGACGCCGAATTCGATGGTGACCGTGGTGGTTCCCTCGATGGCCAGTATCGCGGCTCGGATATCGCTGGTGATCCGCTCGCGCAACGGGCATGCGGCCACGGTGAGCAGGATCTGCACGCCGATGGCTCCGCCGGGCTCTATGGTAATGGCGCCGACCATGTCGAGTTCGGTGAGGGGACGGTGGATTTCGGGGTCCTCCACCAGACTGAGCGCCTGGCGGACCTGGTCGATGGTGACAAGTTGTGCCGAGGTGAGCATGGGTGACCCGCCTTTCGTGACGGTGAGAATGCGGTGCGCGCCGAGGGCTTTCAGTGCCTGCCGAGGCTCGCCACCACCATGTCGGTGCGCTCGACGACCTTGACGCGCTCCCGGCCTTCGCATGCGCCGAGCTCTCGTTCGTAGGCGTCCAGGCGGTACCAGCCCTGCCACGTCGTGAATGGAACACCCTTGGCCGCGAGGAACGCTGTCACCGAATCTGGATCGGGATCGACTGCGGCTGCCAGTGTTTCGCGGTCGTCGAGCAGACAGGCGACGGTCTCGTTGGCATCGCCCCTGGTGTGGCCGATGAGTCCGATCGGGCCACGTTTGATCCAGCCGGTGACGTACACGCCCGGCAGGTACCGTGCGCTGCCGTGCGCATCCTCGTCGGTCAGTACGCGGCCCGACTCGTTCGGCACCACGCCCGCACGATCATCGAAGGGCAGCTCGGGGATCGGTTGTGACAGATAGCCGACGGCTCGATAGACCGCGGTGACCGGCCAGTCCCGGTATGCTCCGGTGCTTTCGACATTGCCGGTGCCGTCGAGCCGGGTGCGTTCAGTGCGCAGGCCTGTGACCCGGCCGTCCGCTCCGAGTACCTCGGCCGGTGATTCGAAGAAGTGCAGGAACAACTTGTGCGGCCGATCCCCGGGATCACGAATGGCCCACTGCTCCAGCGTGTTCGAAATCATGTCCACTTGTTTGGACTGTCGCCGTGCGGTCTCCGAACCGGCGTCGTAGTCGATGTCCTCGGGGTCGACGATGACCTCGATGGTGGGTGAGTGGTCGAGTTCGCGGAGCTCCAGGGGCGTGAACTTGGCCTGCGCGGGTCCGCGGCGGCCGAAGACATGCACCTCCGCTGCCTTGTTGGTGCGCAATCCGGCGTAGACATTGGGCGGGATCTCGGTCGGCAGCAGTTCGTCGCCGGTCTTCGCGAGCATCCGTGCCACATCCAAGGCGACGTTCCCGACTCCGATCACCGCGACCCGCTCCGCGTCCAGCGGCCAGGTGCGCGGCACATCGGGATGACCGTCGTACCAGGACACGAAGTCGGCGGCGCCATAGCAGCCGTCCAGGTCGATGCCCGGAATATCCAGTGCCCTGTCGGCATTCGCTCCGGTGGAGAAGATCACCGAGTCATAGAAGGTGCGCAGATCGTCCAGGGTGATGTCGGTGCCATAGTCGATATTGCCCAGGAGCCGGACCTGCGGCCGATCCAGGACCTTGTGCAGTGCGGTGATGATCCCCTTGATGCGCGGATGATCCGGTGCGACGCCGTAGCGAATCAGCCCGAACGGTGCGGGCATTCGCTCGTACAGGTCGATGGAGACATCGGCATCGGATTTCATAAGTGCGTCGGCGGCGTAGATGCCTGCCGGCCCGGCGCCGATGATAGCCACGCGCAGTGCGTGTTTCGAGCTGGTCATGGCTGATACGCCTGTACGAAGCCGGTATCCACGCCGATCTCGCCCACTTGTGTAGCGCTGCCCGGAGATCCGAGCGCCTCGGTGCGCCCCGGTAGCGCCTCATCGAAGAATCGGGCATTCTCCGCCACGAATTGCTCTTGCCCGGCCGGGATGTCGGTGTCGAGGTAGATGGCCTCGACCGGGCAGACGGGTTCACAGGCCCCGCAGTCGACGCATTCGGTGGGATGGATGTAGGCCATGCGGCCGCCGGTGTAAATGCAGTCGACCGGGCACTCTTCGACGCAGGCTCGATCCATGATGTCGACACAGGCGGCGCCGATGACGAAAGTCATGATGCTTCCTCGGTGGTTGTGGCCACGAGTTCGGCGGTGTCGCCGAGGGCGGCCAGGATTTCGTAACGGCGGCGGGCGAATTCGGGTTCGAATCGGGCTCCGGGCGCACGCGGATTGTCGATTGTCACAATTCGCTGAATCCGCGCCGGGCGCGGGGTCAGCAAGACGATTCGATCGGCCAACAGCAGGGCTTCGTCGACGTCGTGGGTGACGAACAGGACCGTCGTCTTGTGCTGCTGCCAGACGGTGATGAGCAGGCGTTGCATATCGGCCCGGGTCTGGGCGTCCAGCGCCCCGAACGGTTCGTCCATGAGCAGGACCCGGGGTTCGGTGGCCAGCGTGCGCGCCAGTTGGACGCGCTGACGCATACCGCCGGAGAGGGCCCCCGGCAGGTGCTCGGCGAAGCCGTCGAGGCCGACTTGATGCAGTAGGTCCAATGCCTCGGCCCGGCGGCGGGGGCGGGGCACACCACGCAGCTTCAAGGCGAATTCGACGTTCTTGCGGGCGCTGCGCCAGGGCAGCAGTGCGTCCTCCTGGAAGACCATCGCGCACTGCTCACCGCTGCCGCCGTCGATTTCCGCGGTGCCGCCGACCGGTTCGAGCAATCCGGCCATAGCCCGCAGAATGGTGGATTTGCCGCAGCCGGACGGGCCGAGCAAGACTACGATCTCGCCGGGGGCGACCTCGAGATCGACTTCCGCGGTGAGGCTTTCGCCGTAGGCGATACGAAGTCCGTGCAGCCGCACGGCTGCTCCGGTACTCATCGCACGGCCCGCGGCAGCCAGCGGTTGACCCGGTGCCCGGCCGCTTCGACGAGCCAGGCAGTGGCCCAGCCGAGCACCCCGATGGAGAGCATGCCGACCACGACGCCCGGATAGTCGAGCAGCCCGTAGCACTGCCAGGTGAAGTACCCGATGCCGAACTGCCCGGAGATCATCTCCGCGCTGATGACGCAGATCCACGCGACACCCATGGCTACCGACAGCCCGGAGAAGATCCCGGGCAACGCTCCCGGTAGCGCGATATGGAACAGGACTTCCCACCGCCGCGCACCCAGCGTGCGTGCGGCCTCCTCCCACACTTTCGGCAGTGCGTGCATGGCATGGATGGTGCTGACCGCGACCGGGAAGAAGGCGGCGAAGAAGGTGATGAACACAATGCCCTGCTCCCCGGTCGGGAACAGCAGAATCGCCAAGGGCACCAGGGCGATTGCCGGGATCGGCCGGAATACCTCGAGTACCGGCCGGACCAGTGCGCTCACCATGGCGGACCGTCCGATCGCCATGCCGGTGAGCACGCCCGCGACGGTGGCCAGGCCGAACCCGATCAGGATCCGCCGCATGCTGGAGAGGAGGTTGCTGTAGTAGGCGTGTGTGCCGAGCTGGATGCGGAAGGAGTCGAAAACGTCCGCGGGCGAGGGTATTTTGTCGAAACGCAGCCAGAACACCACGTGATTGGCGGTGAGCAGGTACCACAGCAGTACCAGCCCGGTCAGCGGTGCGGCGGTCAGCAGTGCCGAGCGCAGTCCTCCCGGGAGCGGGATGCGGACCGACCGCCGCGGTGATCGCGGTGTCGTCTCCGGTTCGGAAGATGTCGTCGGGATGAGGGAAATCGGTTCCGCGGAAACCGTCATGTCGAGCCTCCTGAGAGCTATCGGTGCGGTCGCACTTATCTGGCGACCAGGGCCGCCTGGTAGTCGAGAACAGCGCTGCCGGCGTGGCTGCCCGAATAGGCCTGGGCGTCGGCCTTGACCGCGAACGGTCGCAGCCGTTCGTCCGGTCCGCCGGCCGGATCGTTCACCCAGGTCGCGGTGGCGGCGAAGGTACGGGTGCCCGAGGCGGTATCGGGGACGTAGGCGGCGCGGGTATCGCCGCTGTGTGCGGCGATCAGACGCAACAGGCAGGCGGGTGTCCTTGCCACCTGCGTGGTCTTCTCACCCTTGAACCACACCTCCGACGCGGTCGCCGGATTGTCCACCGCGCCACCGCAGACCGAGTCGATCCCGGTCAATGGGTCCGGCGCGGTGGTCGATGCCCGTTGGGTCTCATAGTCCGAGCCATACAGTGCGCGAACATATTTGTCGTTCACGAAATCACCGAGGTTCAGATCCCCGAGGGCGCCGAGGCCCTTCAAAAATGGCTGCAGTTTTCCGAGCGCGTCGACCAGTTGCGGCTTGATGGTCGAATCGAAGTTCACCATCCCATTGGGGCCGTTGTAGAGGTATATGACTTCCGCTGGGATACCGGTGATTTCGGCGACCCGCTCGGCCGCGGCGAGCGGATTGTGGTTGAGGTAGTCGGCGGTCTCGCGCTGTGCGGACAGGAACGCGTTCACGATATCGGGATTGTTCGTGTCGAACCGCTTACCGGCGACGACGGCGTGGAAGGTCGGAATGTTCGCGCTGCCACCGTCATAGAGCAGCCTGGCCTTGCCATCGAAGATCATTTTCTCCGGCCAGGGCACGAACTGCGCCAGCGCCGAAACCTGACCGCCCTGCAGTGCGGATGCGCCGACCGCCGGATCCTGGCCGAGCAGCTTCACATCGTCCAGGGTGAGGCCGGCGCCCGCGAGTCCGGTGGAGAGCATGCCGTGCGCGGCCGAGCCGATACTGGTGGACACCACCTTGCCGCGCAAATCCGCAAGTGTGGCGGCGGGCGAATTCATCGGCACCACCACTTGATTGAGCGAACCGCGCAGGTTGTAACCGGTGACGGCCACGAGCTCGGTTCGGACGTCCTCGTGGTCGTGAGTCTTGGCGCCGTTGACCAGAATCGGGGCGTCGCCCATCGAACCGATATCGACCTGCCCGGCCAGCATCTGCGCCGTCAGTGGGGGACCGGCGGCGAAATCCTTCCACTCGACCTTGTACGTAATGCCCTTGGCTTTACCGATTTCGGCAAGTTTGGCTTCGAAGGTGCCGCGGTCACGCAGCAGCGTCCCGGCGGTGACGGTATTGATGGTCTTGGACTGGTAGCCGATATTGATGGTGACGGTCTTGCCGTCTCCGCTCGCACCGCAGCCGGTGATGGCGGTCGCGGCAGTCGCCGCGCCGAGCAGCAGGGCCAGCGCCCTGCTGATGCGCAATGTCCTCATCGTGATGTCCTTCAACCGTTTTCAGCGCAGCAGGTACGGGATATCGACGGTCACGGCGCCGACCGGGCAGCGCGCGGCGCACGGCCCGCAGTACCAGCATTCGTCGACGTGCATGTACGCCTTGCCGGAGTCGGGGTGGATCGCCAGCGAATCCAGCGGGCACATATCGACGCACAGCGTGCAGCCGTCTATGCATTTGGTTTCGTCGACGGTGACCGGAACATCGATTCGTGCGTTGACCTGGGCCATCAGTTTTCCTTTCGAGAGTTGACAATGCCTATGCGGGCGAAGGCGCGGACATCGGCGTCCGGATCCTCCAGGGCGGATTGGAGGGCGGCGGCGACCTCGGGATGTGCGGCGATGCGCTCGGCCAGCGCGCGGACGGCGGCCTTGCGGACATCGAGGTTCTCATCGGTGACAGCGGGAATCAGGTGCGGGGCAGCGGTTTCCGGATCGGTGACCGACAGCGCGATGGCCGCGCTCTGACGTACCTGCCAGGCCGGGTCGGCCATGGCGGCCGCGGCGACGGCCGCCGCCTCGTCGTCACAGCCGGTGTGGGCGAGGGCGGTGAACGCGGCGGCGCGGACCAGGAGATCGGTGTCCGACGCCAAGCCGATCAGGGTGGCCGCGCCACGTGGATCACCGACCGCCGCAATGCCCTTCGCGACGGCGATGCGTATGAGTGGCGCGGGATCGCCTGCCGCGGTGTCGAGTTCGGCCAGGGCGTCGATCGAGGTGAATCCGCCGACCACCCTGCTGCGCACCTCGATATTCGGATCGGCGAACCAGCCGGCCAGCTCCGCGGCATTACTGCGGCGATGCCGCCACAGCGCCTCGATCGCGGCGGACCGCACCGCGGGCTCGGGGGCGGTGACGCAACCCCGCAGTGCCGCATCGAATTCCGGCCCGGGTATCAGCACCTCGAGCAGTTCGGTCAGCAGCCCGATGGCGGCATGGCGCACCGTCACATCGGCATCGGCCAGCCCCGCCGCGATGAGCGGCGAGGCCGCCGCCCACTCCTCGGTGGTCTCACTGAGCACCGAGAGCGCGGTACGTCGTACCTCCGGATCCGCATCGGTCAGGTACGGCCGCAGCTCATCGAGCTCCGGCCACTCCTCGGCCAGGTCCATCAGCTGGAGCAATCTGGTACTCACCGTCCACCCCAAGCGCCGACCAGTTCCGGTGCGGCGACATCGGCGACGCCGTCGGGCCGCACGAACCCCGGTACCGGCACGATGTACGGCGCGACCGGCCGCGTGGTGAATTCCATCGCCCCCGACTCGCCCCGCAGGAGATTGAGATGGCAGAACCATTCGGCGTCATTGGACTGCGGCCAGTCCGAGCGCTGGTGATAGAGGCCCCAGCGACTTTCGGTGCGCCGCAATGAGGCTCGCGCTGCCATTTCAGCGCAGTCCCGGATGAAGGTGACCTCCGCGCATCGCATCAGCTCGTGCGGGGTCTGCCCACCCATCTGCGAGATATCACCCCGCATGCGCTCGAACGCCTCCAGCCCGAGGGTGAGATAACTCTGCGTCTTGGGTGGCTGCAGATAGTCGTTCACGAAACGGCGCAGCTTGTACTCGACCTGTTGCTGCGGCGGACCGTCCGGATTGCTCAGCGGCCGGTAGATGAGCGCGTGCGCGGCCTCGATCTGGTCTTCGGGCAGTTCGGGATGCGTCGCGCCCCTGGCATATTCGCTCGCGCTCTCGCCCGCGATATCGCCGTAGACGAAGGCGCCGATCATGTAATTGTGCGGAACCAGCGCCATATCGCCCGCCGCGTACAGGCCGGGGACCGTGGTCGCGGCATGCTCGTCGACCCACACCCCCGACGCGGAATGCCCACTGCACAAACCGATCTCGGAGATATGCATTTCGATATCGTGGGTCCGGTAGTCGGTGCCGCGCCCGGCGTGGAAGGTGCCGCGGGTGGGCCGCTCGGTGGTGTGCAGAATGCCTTCGATCTGCTGGATTGTCGCGTCCGGCAGATGACTCAGCTTCAGATAGATGGGCCCGCGCGCACTGTCGAGTTCGCGTTTGACCTCCGCCATCATCTGCCCGGACCAGTAGTCGCAATCGACGAACCGATTGCCCTCGGCATTGACCTGATAGCCGCCGAACGGATTCGCGACATACGCGCACGCGGGGCCGTTGTAATCCTTGATGAGCGGGTTGATCTGGAAGCATTCGATACCCGAGAGTTCGGCGCCGGCGTGATACGCCATCGCATAGCCGTCACCGGCGTTTGTCGGATTCTCGTAGGTGCCGTACAGATAACCACTGGCGGGCAGTCCCAGTCGCCCGCACGCCCCGGTGGCCAGAATGACCGAGCCGGCCGAGATGGTGACGAATTCCCCTGTACGCGTATCGAATCCGACCGCACCGACCGCTCGTCCCGCGACCGTGAGCACCCGCACCGGCATCACCCGATTACTGATGGTCACCTTGGCGCGTACATCGCGAGCCCGTAGCGTGCGATAGAGCACCTTCTTCACATCGCGGCCCTCCGGCATGGGCAGCACATAGCTGCCGGACCGGTGCACCTTGCGCACGGCGTACTCCGCGTGCTCGTCCTTCTCGAACTTGACGCCGTAACTCTCCAGTCGCTGCACCATCTCGAACCCGCGGGTCGCGGTCTGATACACGGTGCGCTGGTTGACGATTCCGTCATTGGCGACGGTGATATCGGCGACGTAGTCCTCCGGGCTGGCCTTACCCGGCACCACCGCGTTATTGACCCCGTCCATACCCATGGCCAGGGCGCCGGAGTGCCGCACATGCGCCTTCTCCAGCAGCAGTACGTTCGCGCCGTGCCGGGCCGCGGTGAGCGCGGCCATGGTGCCTGCGGTGCCGCCCCCGACGACGAGCACATCGCAGCTCAGTTCCCGGCGTTGTGCGGCCGGTGGGATATCCATTGGCATCGGAGATCAGCCCCTTTCCTTCGGTTGCGCCGCACCGCGATTCGGTGCGACCGGTATGCGGTCGAGTCGGCCGGACAGCGAGAACCGGTCCCCGCGATAGCGGACGTATTCCAGGTCGATGGGCCGTCCGGAGTCGGTGTAGGTGAGCCGTTCCAAGAACAGCAGCGGCGCGCCGGAGCGAATCTCGAGTAGTCCGGCGACCGTCGGATCCGCGGCGACGGCCTCGATGGAGACGACGGCGGAACCGAGCGGGAGACCGAGCTCGGTTTCCAGCAGGCCGAATACGTCGCATCCGGTCAGATCCAGTGCCAGCAGCGGTGCGCCGACATCGGCGGTGAGGTAGCTAGCGTCCAGCGAGAGCGGAATCCCGTCGAGATAGCGGATCCGTTCCAGCGCCACCACAGGTGTCGCGGGTTCGAGTTCGAGTCGCTCGGCGACAATGGGTGTCGCGGGGACGACCTCGGCGAGCAGCACCCGATTGACGACACGATCGCTACCGGTCTCGAAGGTTTCGGCCAAGCCGCGCAACCGATCCAGCCCCTGCACCGCTTTGTCCGATACCACGAAGGTGCCCGCACCCGGTACCCGGTCGACGAGGCCCTCATCGCGTAGCAGGGCCAAAGCGTCACGCACGATATTGCGGCTGGTGTCGAAGTCGGCCGCCAGTTGCGATTCCGACGGCAACGGGCGATTGCCGTAGATGCCGCTGCGAATTCGTGCTCGCAGGATGTCTCTAATGCGGCGCGCCGGTGCGGAACGCCTGCCGGTGTTCGGATCCTGGGCCACCGCCCGGGCCGGATACGTTCTGCCTGTCATGTGGCAAATGTTCGGAACAGCGCGTTACGTGCGACGCTTCGCGCAATTACCGACTGGTTACGCCAGTTACGAACCGGGTCGAAAGTCCTCTACCTGCGCGAATTCCGCACAAGATCGGAGTATCACCAGTTGTTCGGGCTTGCGGACTCCACGCGCAGCGCAATTTCGACCAGAAAATCGGCCGGCCCCGACGGTGGGGACTGCCTGCGCCAGATCACTCGGAACTTGCGGGTCAGCGCCACCGGCACGGCCAGCCGCACCTCGACGAGGGCGCCGGTCGACAGCATCGGCGCGGCGATCAGCCGGCTCAAGACCGCCGGCGCGACCCCGTGGCAAGCGGCTGCGTTGATGGCGATAGCGGAGCCGAGTTCGGCTGCCGGCGCGGCCGGTTCACATTCCGCGCTGAGCGCCTCCCATACGGTCTCCCGTGTCCCCGATCCGGGTTCACGCCACAGCAGGGCGGTATTGGCGAGTTCACGCAGTGTCACCGCCTTTCGCCGATTCGCCCACTCATGCGACGGCGAGACGACCACCACCAGCTCGTCCGCACTGATCACCCGGCTACCGAGACCGGGCGGAGAATGCGGGCCCTCGACGAATCCGAGATCGGCCGCACCACTGCGGACGAGCACCTCCACCTGCCGGGTGTTCTCCACCTCCAACGCGACGGTCACCTCGGGACAGGCGGTGTGCAAGGCCTCGAGCCACTGCGGAATCCGGTGATCGGCAATGGTTTTCGACGCAGCGACCCGCAGCCGCGAGACGTCGGCGGCGTGCAGTGCGCTCACCCCCTCGACGAACGATCGGGCCGCCGCCAGCACCGGTAGGGCCTGGGCGAGGACCGCCCTGCCCGCGTCGGTCAGCTGGGAACCGGTCGGGCTGCGATCGATCAGCCGCAACCGTAATCGCCGCTCCAGCGCGCTGATTCGCATGCTCGCCGCAGGCTGAGTGATTCCGTGCTGCCGGGCGGCCGCACCGAGGCTGGCGAACTCCGCAACGGAGACCAGCAGATCTAGGACATCCAGATCGGGCATTCCGGGCGGCAGGGTCATAGCGGCACATTATGAGCCGATCCCGGCTCAACGGCACCCCGAGTGGCCGGCCCCACTACTCAGCGCCGCTTATGAGGTCCTACCGCACTGGCGGCTACCGGCTCAGCCGCCCCACCGCGATCGTGAGGAGATGATCTGGCTTCGCCGTAATATCCCCGGCCTCCTCCTGGTGGCCGCTCTCGCCACCGCCGCCACCCTGATCGGCGCGAAACTGCCGATGGTCGGCGCCCCGATCATCGCCCTGCTCGGTGGTGCCATCCTCGGCACCCTCGCCCGCCGATCCTGTGCTGAGACAGGAATTTTCGCGAGTGGGACGGCACTCACGCGCAAGCACGTCCTCGGCGTGGCCATCGTGCTCCTCGGGCTCGGCCTACCGGTCGGATCGGTGCTGACGGTCGGCCGCCGCACCGCCGTAGTCCTGGTAGGAACACTGATCGTCGGTGCCATCGCCGCGGTCGTCATCGGCCGAATGCTCGCACTGGATCGGGAATCGGCGATTCTCGTCGCGGTCGGCACCACGATCTGCGGCGCCTCCGCGATTGCCGCCGCGACGACCGTGATGAAACCCGACAAACAACGAGTCGCCTATGCGCTGGGCACCATCTTCATCTTCAATATCGTTGCGGTACTGGCCTATCCGCCTCTCGGTCGCCTACTCGGCCTCTCTCAGGAGGCCTTCGGCCTCTGGGCGGGCACCGCGATCAATGACACCTCCTCTGTCCTGGCGGCAGGCGTCATCTTCGGCCCGGCCGCAGCCCATTTCGCGGTGATCGTCAAACTGATCCGCAGCCTGATGATCGTTCCGATGTGCCTGGGACTGCACTTCAGCCGACGCGAACACTCCGCTAAAGCCCCACTCCGCCAAAGCTTCCCACTCTTCGTCGCCTTCTTCCTCGCAGCATCGGTCATCGCCGGCCTCGGTGCGGTGCCGGACTCCTGGTCCGCGGCACTGAGTCACCTCAGCGCCTGGCTGATCGCCTCCGTGCTGGCCGCCATCGGCACCTCGCTCACCTGGCAGCAGATCCGCGCCACCGGTCCCCGCCCCCTACTGTTCGGCGGCGCACTAGGCCTGGTCCTCGCGCTCAGCAGCCTTGCCCTTCAGACGGCAACCGGTTGGCGTTGAGCCGCGAGTGGCCATAAGCGGATCTGGTGCGTATCCGCTGGTAGACGGCGTCTTCGGACGAGGGTTGGGCATCCCGCACGTGACCGTTTTCTGCGTGACGAGCCGGAATTTGGGCTGATCCCAGTTATGGATGAGGCCCCGCTCCGGGTGCTTCCGGTGCGGGGCCTCGGGCCGTAAAGAGCTGCTAGGCGCTGCTCGCCGGTCAGGAAGTTTTTGCCGCGCAGGACGATCCGGCGCTCCTGGAAGAACACCGGGAACTCCCGGACAGCGCTCGGTCGGCTCCTACCCGGGCCCCAGATCTGGTGCGGCACCGCGGTCTCCACCGTCGGCTATTCGCCGGGTATTGCTCGCGTGGCACCCGGCTGTGGCTTTGCCGATCGTGGGGGTGTTGGTCTTGTGCGGATTCGACCCATCCACTCGGTGGTTGAGACGGGCGAGCCGGGTTGCCAAGGAGTCTCTGTTCGGCCAGTTCAGATACGGTTTCCATCTTGCCAAGAAGTTGCCAAGACAGCGCCGAACAGGCCGGACCGAACGGTACAGGACGGACGGAACGCCTCCGGCGCGCCGGCGATCCGCGACGCCTCCGTATCCCGAATCCGGGGCTCGCGGCGGTGATCCCTAACTCCGGATCACCGCCCATCGAGGCTGGTGCCCTCAGCCCGCGAGAGGACAGAATGATGTCTCTACCTGCGTAAACGTGCCCATGGTGGCCGCCTACCTGACGGCCCGACCGTATCGGCGATGCGAGGCTCGGAACCAGAACCCGACCCAGGAGGCGAGCACGCAGACGGCAACCAGCACCCGGACCAGATCCAGGGCGCTGCGTGGATACAGGACGCCGGTGATGTAGTGATCGATGAATCCGGTCGACGGCAACCCGGCCTCGCCGGCCCGATGCCGCGACCAGTTCTCCAGATCCGTCAGCGGGCACTCGAATCCGAACAGCACCGTGCTGAATCCCCATGCGAAGGCAAGGATGTGCAGCCAGATGGTGTGCGGCCATCGCCAGGCGATGAAGCCGCCCACGACGACATAGGCCACAAAGAGGAAGTGCACGATCGCGGTGGCATCGGCGAGGAGCCGGTACTGCATAGCTCCAGGATAGGGGCGATGGGAAGGTGCGCGGGGGAGTGAAGGCCATATGTGGACGTAGATATGCGCATCTATGTAGGTGAGCCGGGGGTTTGACCGCACGCGAAAGACCAGCAGGGGGTGGGGGAGCAGCTGCGGGACGGCTTGATGGCCGATGCCTAGCGCAAGGGCGGCGCGTCGACCATGCAGGGACATCCAAGTCCAGGGCAGTTGTGACTGAACATATATCTGTACGTAGATATGCGCATTCAACTATGTATACAACTTTTGCAGCCGCCACAGCAACCTGGACCTCACTATTTAGAAATTCAAAAGGCAGCCAAGAGGAGAGGGGCCGAGCCGCGGCCCCTCCGCGTCACCAGTCGGAAGGCTTGTAGTCCTTGAGGAAGACGCCGTGGACGTCATCGCCGCTTTCGCCGCGGACGATCGGGTCGTACACCCGGGCCGCGCCGTCGACGAGATCGAGGGGAGCGTGGAAGCCCTCCTCGGCGAGGCGGATCTTGGTGTAATGCGGGCGCTCGTCGGTGATCCATCCGGTATCGACCGCGGTCATGAGAATGCCGTCGGCTTCGTACATTTCGCGAGCGCTGGTGCGTGTCAACATATTCAGCGCGGCCTTCGCCATATTGGTGTGCGGATGGCCGGCACCCTTGTATGCCCGGCCGAAGACACCCTCCATGGCGGACACATTGACCACGTACTTGCGCCGTCCGGCGGCAGCGGCCATGGCGGGCCGCAGTCGTGAGATGAGAATGAACGGTGCCGTGGAATTGCACAGCTGCACTTCGAGCAGCTCGGTCGCATCGACCTCACCGACGGTCTGCACCCAGCTGTTGGTATGCGCCAGATCCGGCACCAGCCCGCCGGCGTCGATGGCCACACCCTGCGAAATGCGTTCGGGCGTAGCCGAACCCGCGAGCAGGGCCAGATCGGTGATATCGGCTGCGGTCAGGCTGGGGGTGAGGGATGCGGTGAGTGCGGTCGGATGTGCCTGCATCGTCTTGCCGAAGGTGATGACCTCCGGCAGTTCACCGGCGGGCAGCGGCCCGGATTCGGCGTCGATGAGCGCGCTGTACGAGCCTGCCGAGCGCCGCACGGTCTGCGCGGCATTGTTGATCAGGATGTCGAGCGGACCTTGTGCGGCAACATCATCGGCGAGGGCGAGCACCTGTGCGGGGTCGCGCAGATCGATGCCGACCACGCGGACCCGGTGCAGCCAGTCGGCGCTGTCGGGCTGCGCGGCGAAACGGCGGATGGCGTCGTTGGGGAATCGGGTGGTGATGGTGGTGTGCGCACCATCGCGCAGCAGCCGCAGCGCGATGTACATGCCGATCTTGGCGCGTCCACCGGTCAGCAGTGCGCGCTTACCTGTGAGGTCGGTCCGCGCATCGCGCTTGGCGTGGCTGCGTGCCGCGCATTCGGGGCACAGTTGGTGGTAGAAGGCGTCGACCTGCGTGTACTTCTGCTTGCAGATGTAGCAGGGCCGGGCTCGCAGCAGCGTTCCCGCGGTGGCGACACCGCTGACGCTGGAGCTGATGGGGATTCCGGCGGTCTCGTCGTCGATCCGGCTGGGTGATCCGGTGGCCGTGGCCGCGATGACCGCACGGTCGGCCTCGGAGATGGTGTCGCGGGCTTGGATTCGCCGCCGCTGCTTGAGCTTTTTGAACATGTGCCCGACGGCGCGCTGCACGGTCATCGAATCGGGGTGCTCTTTGTCGAGCTGCGCCGCCTGTTCGAGTACCCGGAGGCAGATCGCCAGCTCGTCGGGGGCGATGGCCGGGGATTCGGGTGCTTGCTGCGTGCTGTGCTCGACCATCGGGGGGTGCGGGGATCCTTCGTGCGTGCGGCGGTTGACCGAGTCATTCTCTCATCGCGGCAGGCGGGTCCGGGCCGTCGGGGGCTGTGACCTGAGCCGGGGGCCGGTGCAAGGGTGACGCGGGGCCCGGCCGCTGAAATGCGGCCGGGCCCCGCGTGGGGATGGTGCGTGTGCGCTATTCGGCTGTCGCGCCGACGGGTTCGAGCCTTTCGGCGTCGTCGTCGCGGTCGAGTTCGCGGGCGCGCCCGGCCAGCAGGCCGAGCAGTCCGGCGGGGATTTCGGCGCGGACTTCGATGAGTGCGTGCCACACCACATCGGGGGTTTCGGTGGTGAGGGCGGCGAGGAATTCTTCGACGTCGTCCATGCCGTCGATGAGTTCGAGCACGCGGGCGCGGCCGGCCTGGTCCTGGGCGAGGGCGATATCGACGAGGGTGTGGATATTGTCGCTGCGCGAGGCGGTGAGGACCGCGGCGAGCAGTTGGTCGCGGGTGAGGTCACCGATGGTGCTCGCGAGTACCGGTTTCACCGCGTCCGGTAGTGCGTCGACCAGCGGCAGTGCCTGTGCCCACAGGTCGTGTTCGGTGGTGCTGGTGATGACGGCTCGCAGGACGTCCGGGTCCTGCATGACGGGCAGTGCGGCCATGCGGCGGCGGTTGTCGTCGGTCATGGCCAGGGCGAGCGGGATGAGTGCGTCCCACAGTCCGGCGGTATCGGCTTCGCGGACCAATTCGCCAAGGCGCTCATCGGGTTTCGCGGCTACGCGGGCGGCGATGAAGGCGAGTTGCGCATCGGGCAGGTGTGCGGCGAGGGGTAGCAGGTTGAGCCAGTGCCCGCCGTCGAGTGCGGTGTCCATGACGGCCGCGAGGACGGGTTCGGCGTGTACCGCGGGTCGTTCGGCGAACAGGCGCAGGCTGTCGTGGCTCATGGCGCTGGTGATGGGTAGCAGGGTGGTCCAGGCGTCGAGTTCGTAGACGGCCTGGACGAGGGCGTCGAGGACGTCGGGGCCGAGGCTTGCGGTGATATTGCCGATCCAGGCGCGATTGTGCGGTGCGATGGAGTCGAGCAGGTCGATGCCTTCGGCCCACATGCTCTGTTCGGCGGCGGCGCGGATGACGCCGGGCACCCGGTCGGAGACGATGTGCAGCACATTGTCGATGGCGGATTTGTCTTCGAGCAGGAAGGCGATGCGCAGCAGGTCGACGTCGCTCATGACGGGTGCGGCGGCGCGCAGTGCGGGTTCGGGGACGACGTGGACGAAGCGGCCCATGGTGATGTGGTCACCGACGGCGAGCAGTTCGCGCGCGGCGTCCACGACCATGCGCGGCGGGACGGCGGAGATGATGGCGGCTGTGCGGCGCGGGTCGAGCTGCACAGCGATTTCGGCGAGGAACGACGCGGGCAGTGATTTGGCGATGTCGATGGCCTTGCCCGGGTCGACGGCGCTGGCCACGGCGGCGCACAGCACGGGTCCGAAGGCGCGTTCGGCGACTTTGGCGCTGATGGCGACGGGTACGAGTTTGGCTCCGGCGGCAACACCCTTGAGCCGCTTGGTGTCTCGGTCGAAGAGCCGGTCGGTGACACGTTCGCGGAATTCGCGGATGGCCGCGGGCGGCAGGTCGACGAGGAAGTCGAGTTCGGTGGGGTCCGTGAGGCCGAGAATGCGTGCGAGTTTGGTGGTTTCGGCGACGGCTACGAGATGTTCGCTCACAAGCCCAGTGCTTTCTTGACGGCCGGGCGCATGAGGCGCGGCACGAAGTCGAGGGAGGATCCGATGGCGGCGTCGAGGTTGGCGCGGCGGCGCGTCATGGCCTGCTGCAGGAGCCGGTCGAGTTCGGTGTGGTCGGCGTCGGTGAGCCGGTCGAAGGCGTCGGGGAGCGGGGCCCGCAGGGTGTCGCTGAGGTGGCTTGCTGCTTCTGACATCGGGTTCTTTCCGGTTCGGTGTCACGTTCGACGGGGTTCCGCGCCCGGGGCTTCCCTCTGCGCCACGGGTTCGTACTGCCGGTACGCCTAACGATACTGGCAGTACGTTTCAGGTGAAAGCAATGCCGGGCAGTTGACCTTGGTTGTGGTCTCCATCACTTGACCCACCGGTAACAAGCATTTTTCCGGTCTCGAATCGAAGCCTGTGACGCGTACCGCCGGTACGTGTAGGCTCCTGGCCGTGGTTCGTATGAGTGCCGGGGCGGCCCCGCGGACAGTGACCCGCGACGACATCGTGGACGCGGCGATCCGGGTGATCGATCGGGACGGCCCGCGCCCGAGCATGGAGGACATCGCCCGCGAGGCCCGCATCACCAAGCCCCGGCTGTATCGGCAGTTCGCCGATAAGGGTGATCTGTTCACCGAGATCGCCGATCGTATGGCGCGCCAGGCGTTTTCGGCGGCCGGTGGCGATATGACGCTCATGCTGCAACCGCCGCGTGCGGCGCTGCGCCGGATATTCACCGAGTACGCCCACGGAATCCTGGAGCATCCCAACGTCTTCCGCTTCCTGGGTCAGGCGCCGGTGCTGCAGCAGTCCGGAAACGGTGTGCTGCAACTGGATCTGGGCCGTGAGGCGGCGGGGCGGTTGACGAAGATTTCCCGTTCGGTCGCCGAGGCTGTGCCGCTGAACACCGACGGCCTGGACTATCTCTCGCGCGCCCTGGTCGGTGCGGTGGTGGCGATCACCGATCTGTGGCTGTCGGATTCCGACACCCCGACCGCGGCGCAGACGCAGGAGTTCATCGGCCAGGCCACCGAGCTGGTGTGGGGTCTGATCGACGGTTTCCTGCGCCGCCAGGCGATTGTGGCCGATCCGGACACGCCGATGTTCACCACATTCGCGGAGGTCAACCATGCGCGGGCTGGTGAGAGCTGACCGCTTGTTGACACTCTGCCAATAGCGGTGCACTCTGGTGCCCAGGCGCGAAAGCGCGCGCCTGGGAAGCGAAGGAACTTTCATGGCACGCCCCGCATGGAGCGACGACGAGGTCGAAGCGGTACGAGGACTGGCGCACACCTTCTTCGAGAAGGAGGTGATCCCGCACGAGGAGAAGTTCATCGCGCAGGGTCATCCCGATCGTGAGCTGTACAACCGGGCCGGTGAACTGGGCCTGCTGTGCGCGGCCATTCCGGCCGAATACGGCGGTGGCGGTGGCACATTCGCGCACGAGGCCGCCATCATCGAGGCGCAGGCGCATCTGGGTGACGGTGCGCTCGGCATGTCGGTGCACTCCTCGATCATCGCGCCGTACATCCACCAGTTCGGCTCCGAGGAGCTCAAGCGGCGGGTGCTGCCCAAGGCCGCCAGCGGTGAGGTGCTGCTCTCGATCGGCATGACCGAGCCGGGCACCGGCTCGGATCTGCAGAACATCAAGACCCGCGCGGTGCGCGAGGGCGATGAGTACGTCATCACCGGTTCGAAGATCTTCATCTCCAACGGCTGGCTCTGCGACGGCATCATCCTGGCCGTCAAGACCGATCCGACCCAGGGCGCCTCCGGGGTCTCGCTGATCTTCGCCGAGGTCGGCGACGACGTGCCCGGCTTCACCCGCGGCCGCATTCTGTCCAAGATCGGTGGCAAGGGCCAGGACACCGCGGAGCTGTTCTTCGACGGCCTGCGGGTGCCGGCCTCGAATCTGCTGGGGGAGGCCGAGGGTCAGGGCTTCTATCAGATGATGCAGATGCTGGCCCAGGAGCGCCTGGTCACAGCGATTCTGGCGGTGGCCATGACCGAGAAGGCCGTCGAGCTGACGATCGACTACACCAAGGGCCGTGAAGCGTTCGGCAAGCCGCTGTTCGCCATGCAGAACACGCGTTTCGAGCTCGCCGAGTGCGCGACCGTCGCCAAGGTGGGCCGCGTTTTCCTCGACGACTGCATCGGCAAACACCTGCGCGGTGAGCTCGATATTCCCACCGCTGCCATGGCGAAGTACTGGTTGACCGACCAACTCGGTAATGTGGTGGATCGCTGCCTGCAGTTCTTCGGCGGCTACGGCTACATGACCGAGTACCCCATATCCCAGCTGTACACCGGCGCCCGGATCCTGCGGATCCTCGCGGGCGCCAACGAGGTGATGAAGGATCTCATTGCCCGCTCACTCTAGTAACCCAGCCCCGTCGAAGCCCGGCGGTAACACTGACACCACGCTCGAGCCGGTGCCCGCCGACGACACACCGTCACGGCGGCGCCGCCTCGAGCCGGACGAACGCCGCGCGCAGATCCTGTCCTGCGCCATCGACATGTTCGGCGAACGTCCGTACGCTGCTGTCTCCACCGCGGAGCTGGCCCAGCGCGCCGGGGTGGCGCGCGGGCTGATCAATCACTACTTCGGCAATAAGCGCGACCTGTATCTGGCGGTCGTGCGCCGCATGGTGACCCTGCCGCGGCTGGACAATATGCTCGTGCCCTCCGGCAATATCCGCGAGCGGGTGGAGGCCAGCGTCTCCTGGCTGCTGGACACCATCGGCGAGCACGGCACCACCTGGGTCAAGGTCACCGGCCTGGAGGGCATCGGTGACGACCCGGAGGTGCAGCGCATTCTGGACGAGGCCGACAATGCCGCCGCCGAGCGCGTCGTGCAGATGATGGGCCTGAGTGATTCCCTGCACAGTGACGAATTGCGTGCGCTGGTGCGCTGTTACGGCGGTCTGGTCAAGGCAGCGGGCCGGGAGTGGATCGTGCGCGGCGCCCTCGACCGCGCCCAGGTGCACGAAATGCTGTCGGACACCCTCACCACCCTGATCGCGGTGTCGTTTCCGAAGGTCAACGGCACCAGGTGAATTCACGCTGAACCCCGGGGGCGGAAAGTTAAGCCGCGGGGTTCAGCGCTGTCTGTTCTAGGGGACCAGGACCAGTCGTCCTCGCAGACCGCCCTTTTCGAAGCGGGCGTGTGCGGTGGCGGCCTCGGTGAACGGGAGGGTTTCCGCGACGCGCAGGGTGAGGGTTCCGGCTTCCACCAGGGCGACCAGTGCGGTCAGGCGCGGACCGTCGGGGGCCTGGAAGACCGTGGTCACCGTGATATCGCGTTCGGATGCGGGGAGCGCCGGCGGGAGCACGGCGACGAATGTGCCACCGTCGCGGACCACCGGCAGGATCTCGGCGCCCAGTTCCGCGGCGTCGATCACGGCGTCGATGCCCTGTGCGCGGATACTGTCGACGCCGGTGTCGCGAGGGATGAAACCTGTTGCGCCCAAGGACAGTACGAGCTGCTCATCGCCCGCACCGGCCATGCCGAGCACGTGCGCGCCGGCGGCGGCCGCCAGTTGCACCGCGTATCCGCCGACACCGCCCGCCGCGCCGGTCACCAGTACTGTCCGCCCGGCGAGCGGGCCGAGTTCGCGCATCACCAGATCCGCGGTGATGCCGTTGAGCGGAAGGGTCGCGGCCGCAACGAGATCCACGCCCCTGGGGGCTGCGGCCAATGCATCGGCGGCGGCCACGAGGTATTCGGCCGTGCTTCCGACCGGGTCCGAAAGCCACGGCAGCAGGCCGATGACCGGCTGACCGAGGGCGAACCCACTGACCTCGGGGCCGAGCGCGTCGACGTGCCCGGCGAATTCGACACCGGGGACATACAGCCCGCGGGCCGGCAGCATGGACCCGAACACACCGGCGCGGGCACGCACATCGACCGGATTCACCGGGCTGGCGGCGACCCGCACCCGGACCTGGCCGGGACCGGGGGCGGGGACGGGTGTGTCGATGAGGCGCAGCACGTCCGGTCCACCGAATTCTTGAAATGCGACAGCACGCATGGGAATGCTCCTGAGGGCGTGAACAGTTGGAAGATCCACCGGTGGAACGCCTTCCGCCGGAGTTCGACCGGCGGCGGGGCGTGTCATCAACGTACGGCGAGCGGGTGCCCCGCGAGAAGAAGGCACCGGAAAGTACCTAGCTCACCACCAGGAGTGCACATGGCCACCACCACCGTCGCTCAGCAGCGCGAACAGCGAAAAATCGCCTACAACGCCTACGTCGCGGCCTGCCCCACCAACAAGCTGCTCGATACCCTCAGCGACAAATGGACCGGGCTGGTGATGTCCACCCTCACCGGCGGGCCGCGCCGGTACGGGGAGATCTCCGCCATCGTCGCGGGCATCAGCAACAAGATGCTCACCCAGACCCTGCGCATTCTCGAACGTGACGGCCTGCTCGAACGTCACCTGACCGCGCAGGTGCCGGTGCGCGTGGACTATTCGCTCACCCCGCTGGGGTCCACCCTCATTCCGATCCTCGGCATGCTCAAGGACTGGGCCGAGCTGAATATCGAGGATGTGCTGGCCGCCCGCGCGGCCTTCGACGGTGAGTACCGCTAGGCGGCGCCGCCGTTGACTCGCAGCACCTGCCCGTCGACCCAGGAGGCGTCGGGTCCGAGCAGATACACGAGGCGGCGGCGATCTCGTCGAAGTCGCCGAGGCGATGCAGCGTTGACAAGTCTTGCGGCATCGAACAGTGCCCGCGCATCAGTTCGCTCGGCCACATTCGCCCGCACCGCCACCGCGTGGATGAGCCGCGACCTCATCCGCCGCGCTCGGCTGAGAATCGCGTGATCGGGAATGCGGTTCGCGCCGGCGCTGTTGGCCGCAGGTATGGCCAATGAACAGTTCGGGAAGTTCGGTGTGTGGCAGCCTCATTTGCTGGTGACACCCGAGGCGGTGCGGGAGCTGGAAGAGCTCGGCTACGGTGCGGTGTGGCTGGGAACCTCCCCGCCCGCGGACTGGGACGGGTACGACGCGCTGTTCGCCGACTCGCAGTCCATCATCATCGGTACCAGCATCGTGAATGTGTGGGCCACCCCCGCCAAGGCCTCCGCGGACCTGTTCCACCGCCTCGAGAGCAAATACCCCGGCCGCTTCCTGCTGGGCATCGGCGCCGGTCACCGCGAACACAACGACGGCTACACCAAACCCTATGACGCCCTGGTCAACTACCTCGACGAACTCGACGAGGCAGGCGTCCCGACAAACGGCCGCGCGCTGGCCGCCCTCGGCCCCAAGGTGGCGAAACTGGCCCGCGACCGCACCGCCGGCGCCCTGCCCTACCTCGCCACTCCCGCGCACACCGCCGACCTGCGCGCTCTCTTCGGCCCCGACACCCTGCTCGCCCCGGAGCAAAAGGTCGTCCTCGAGGAAGATCCGCAGCAGGCCCGCACCATCGCCCGCGAACGCGCCGCCTTCTACCTCAACCTCGCCAACTACGTGAACAACCTGCGCCGCTACGGTTTCGACGACCAGGACCTCACCTACCCCGGCAGCGACCGCGTCATCGACGCCATCGCCCCCCACGGCACCCCGGACCAGATCGCCGACGCGCTCACCGCCCACCTGACCGCCGGCGCCGACCACGTAGCCATCCAGATCCTCGGCGGCGACTACGTCCCGGCTCTGCGCACCCTGGCCCCCTACCTCGCCGCCCGCACCAGCTGAGCGCTGTCGCCTGCCCGGCCCATTGGCGGACCGGGCAGGCGACCAACTATCAGCGCGCTACCGCCCTCACCCCGGCCGCGAACCGGCGGACGCCCGCGCGAACAGCGTGTCGCGAAGCCGTCGAGAATCTCGGCCCCGAAACAGGGCCTGCGCGAACACCTCCCGAATCGCTGCTCGCGACCGGGTGAGCACACCACCGACGAAGTCGGTTACGCCGATCACCCGCAGTGGGCACGTTCGCGTGCATGCCGCACAGGGATGTCCGGTGTCTCGGGGCGGGCGGGTTGTGCTCGCCGCGGTCAGCAGGCCGAGGGATCGCATGTGCCGCCTATTCGGTCAGCATTCTGCGACGGCGGCCGGTCTAGAGGCGTGGGTCGTGGACCAGCAGGAAGCCCGAGAGGGTGAGGGAGTCGTCGGGGGCGTGGTCGGCGTCGGCCCAGAATTCGCGGCCGGGCAGTTCGTTGGCGGGCAGGCCCGCCTGGGCAGCGATCTGGGCTGCGGGCCAGCTCAGGGGGGAGCGGGCGGGATGCCAGGGGGTTTCGAGGTAGGCGAGGGCGCCATCGCTGTCGCCGAATACCAGGACGCACCGCACTCGCACCCGCTCTGTTGCCACAGTTCCATCATCGTCCTCGGGGGCAGTGCCGCGCACCGGTCATTCGGCAGCCGGGTCACTGTCCTTGCGGGCGCGGCTGGGCTGCACGCGGGAGGGCTCGTTCGGCATCTTCGGATACTGCGGCGGCCAGGGAGCGTCCATCAAGCCTGCGGCCATATTTTTTTCGGACATTTCCAGCAGGGGAGCGAGGGATTGGGGGGTGCGGTCGGCCCAGGGATCACCGAGTTCGGCCAGGCGAGCGGGCACCGTGGCGATGGTCATCTCGTCATTGGTGACCTCCGGCAGTGTGTCCCAGCTGATCGGGGTGGAGACCTGCGCGCCGACCTTCGGGCGCACGCACCAGGCGCCGAAAACTGTTTTGTGGGGCGCGTTCTGGTTGAAGTCGACGAACACGCGCGAGCCGCGCTGCTCCTTCCACCACTGGGCGGTGATGGTGCCGGGGTGGCGGCGTTCGAGTTCGCGGGCCAAAGCCACCGCGGCCGAACGCACTTGGTAGCCATCCCATTTCGGCTCCAGCATGGCGTACAGGTGCAGGCCGCGCGAGCCGGAGGTTTTCACCCGCACATCGATGCCGAGTTCGGTGCACAATTGGCGGGTGTGCACGGCGGCGGCGCGCAGATCATCGAAGCCGATGCCCGGCGAGGGATCCAGATCGATGCGCAGCTCATCGGTGACACCGGTGGGCGGCAGCACCGCACCGGCGGCGTCGTGCACGGGCGGGGCGGTGCTCACCAGATCCGCCCCGGCATGGGTGGGCCAAACGTGAAAACCCAAGCAGCCCAGGTTCACCGCCCACAGAATGTGCGCCATATCGGCGGCGACCAGTGCGTCGCTGGTGGTGCCGTTCGGGGTGGACACGACCGTGGTCTGCAACCAGTCCGGCACCGATTTGGGCACCCGCTTCTGAAACCACGACTTGCCGCCCGCCCCTTCGGGATAGCGCTCGAGCAGTACCGGGCGATCCTTGATGGTGCGCATGATCGGCTCGGCGACCGCGAGATAGTAGTTCGCCAGATCCTGTTTGGTCTCACCGCGTTCGGAGAAGTAGATCTTGTCCGGGCTCGACAGGGTGACACCGCGCCCGTCCACCTCGATCTCGATGGAATCGCTCATCGCGCAGTACCTTTCGCCTCATCGAAGATGGCCGAGAGTTCGGCCGGGGCGACCTCGTCGAGCTGGGCGTAGGTGCACGAGGCCGGGGTGCGGTCGGTGCGGAACCGCGCGAGCCGCCCACCGTGGCGGAACCGCCCGGCCATCACATGCTCGTAGCGGACCTCGGCGACCAGTTCCGGCCGCAGCGGTTCCCAGGACAGATCCTTACCGCCGGTCCAGCGGCTCACCCCGCCCGGCATCTTGCCGTCGGCTCGCGCCTGCGCGGCGGCATCGGCCCACTCGCGCCACGGATGGTTCTCGAGGGCGTTGACGCGCAACGGTTCCAGCTCGCCGACCAGCTCCTTGCGGCGCGCGGCGGTGAAACTGCTGGCCACCCCGACATGATGCAGATTGCCCTCGGCGTCGAAGAGCCCCAGCAGCAGCGAGCCGACCCCTTCGCCGTCCTTGTGCCAGCGGAATCCCGCGACCACACAGTCGGCGGTGCGTTCGTGCTTGACCTTGAACATCACCCGCTTGTCCTGCAGATAGCCCAGATCCGCGGCCTTGACCATCACCCCGTCGAAGCCCGCGCCCTCGAACCGGGTGAACCAGTCCTGCGCCACATCCGGGTCAGCGGTGAGAGGCGTGAGGTGAATGCGGGTCACGCCGCCCGCACCCGCCCCGTCTCCGCCGCGCTCGAGCACGGTCTCGAGCAGCCGCCGCCGCTCGGAGAACGGTTCCTGCGTCAGATCGCGGTCCCCGAGCGCCAGCAGATCGAAGCCGACAAAACTGGCCGGAGTCTGCACCGCCAGCTTGTTCACCCGCGACGCCGCCGGATGCAGCCGCTGCTGCAGAGTGTCGAAGTCCAGTCCCTGATCGGTGACCACGACGATCTCACCGTCGATCACACACTGCGGTGGCAGCGTCGTGCGGAAGATCTCCACCAGTTCCGGAAAATACCGGGTCAGCGGGCGATCATTGCGAGATCCGAGTTCGATCTCGTCCCCGTCGCGAAAGACGATGCACCGGAACCCATCCCATTTGGGTTCGTAGCGCAGTCCCTCCTCACGCGGCAGGGCCGAGACCGATTTCGCCAGCATCGGTTTGACCGGTGGCATGACGGGCAGCTTCACGCGACCTCCTAGGGTTGGGTTCACCCAGGTAGACGGCGCGACCGGCCGAAACTCACCGGTCGGCTGCCTCCCACGAAGATCGTACGGGGCCAGCGGTCTGTTTCGCGGTACTGCTCAGCTTTCGAGCCAGCCGTGCTGATCGGCGAATGCCGTCAGCCTGTCGCGGATGGTCAGTATTTCCCCGGCCGTGAGCGCGGGGCTGGCATCGAGCAGCAGTTCGGTGATGAGCCGGCGATGTTCGGCGGCACTGAGCTGTCCGGCGCCACCGGCCCGATCCTTGACCTTGTGGGCGCGCACCGGCGGCGGCGCACCGGCGACCAGGGCGAGATTGATGGCCTTGGGCCCCCGATCACCCTCGGTCACGTCGAATTCGAACACCCGCCCCTGCCGCAATTCGTCTTCATCCAACCCGATGTCGTTCACATGAACGAACACGTCCGGCCCACCGTCTTCCGGACGGATGAAACCGAACCCCCGAGAGCTGTCGAACGACACCAATTTCCCGATGGACACCTAAACACCTGCTCCTCGTCGCCGCGTCCCTCTTGCGGCAAGCCTAGTCCGCAGCACGATCATTATTGGAAGAAAGTGCCTTTTGTAACGAATTGAAAACAGTGAGGCCCTGACCCACCATGCCGTTGACGAGTTCGCCCACGCCCTCGGGACCGTTGAGCACCGTCAGGTTGGCATTGGCCAGCCCCGCCGAGGCCGCCTTCACGATCTCCGGCAGCTGTTCGATGAGCAGCTGATCGAGCGCGATGCGGTTGTTGGAGGAGGCCGCCTCGGCCTGGATGCGCGTGCGATCGGCCTCGGCCACCGCCAGGATGCGCACCCGTTCCGCTTCTGCCAGAGCGGGTTTCACCACTTCGGCCTGCAGCTGCTGCTCGCGCAGCTCGGACTGCTTGCGCGCCTGCTCGGCCTGCGCGGTCAGCACGCCCTGCAGGGCGACGGCCTGCGCGAGCGGACCCGACTGTGCTGCTTCGGCATTGGCCTTGTCGATGTCCTGCTGATACTGCGCCCGCAGGATCGAGGTCTCGCGGGCATATTCGGCTTGCCTGCGCAGCGATTCCTGCTCGGCCTGCGCGGCAGCCTGCGCGGCGGCGGCCTGGGCGATCTGCGCATCACGCTGGATCGCGGCATTGTGCGGGGCCGCGAGTGCGGTGATGTAGCCCAGATTGCCGTCGTCGATGGACTGGATCTGGAACGAATCGACCGACAGCCCGATATTGCCCATCTCCACCTTGGAGGCCAGCAGCACCTGATCGGCGAGCTTCTGCCGCTCCCGGATGATCTCCTCCACGGTCATCGAGCCGACGATCGAACGCAGATGGCCGGAGAAGATGCGCCCGGTCAGCACCGACATCTCCCGCTCCTGCTCGGACAGGAACCGTTGCGCCGCATTGACTATCGACTGCGTGTCATTGGCGACCTTGAACGCGATGACCGCCCGCACATCGAGCTGGATGGCCTGGGTGGTGACGCAGCGTTCCTGGATTTCCGATTCGAACATCGCCAGCGACAGGAAGCTGACCTTCCGGAACAGCGGCAGCACCCAGGTGCCGTGTCCGATCACCACACGAAACGGGGCGTTCTCCTTGGGCCCGCCACCGCTGACGAGCATGGCCTCGTCCGGATCGGGCACATGGTAACCCAGCACTGTTGTCTCCCTTGATGTCTCAGATATCCCCACGATGGTCGTCCGGGAGTGGAATCCACGGCACCACATCCACGATCCGCCCCGGATGCACGGCCACCACCAGCACGCTGGTTCCGGTGTCCAGTACCTGGTCGGCTCGTGCGATGTACAGCTCGGTTCCCCCTCGGATTGCGACCAGCACCTCTCCGAGCATGTGCTCGCCCCGGATCGGCGTCGTCAGCGTACCGGTCAGTCCCAGTACCGGGTCGGACATCGCGGGCAACTCCTTGTATTTACGGTGAAAGACCAGCGTAGTTGTCGTGGCGGCAAGTGGGCGGACCGTGCGGTCTGATTTTGCGACCGAATTGATAACTGAGGCTTTGCGACACCTCGGTATCATGTGGAACGGCCCGCCGCTCCCGCACTTGTGAAAGGTGCTGAGAATATGCCTGCGCGTGTCGATGTGAAATTGTTCTGGTTCCCAGGCGGTCGAGCTGGCAGGCTGAAGCGGTGACCACCCCTCCGGATATACCGGCCACAGATTCGGCCAACGATAAATTGGACGCCCGCGTCTTCAAGATCGCCGGCGTCGTCGTACTGGGCGCCATCATGTCGATCCTCGACGTGACCGTGGTGACCGTGGCAATACCCACCTTCCAGCACGACTTCAGCACCACCTACGCCGTCGCGGCCTGGTCCATGACCGGCTACACCCTCGCGCTGGCCACCGTCATTCCACTCACCGGGTGGGCGGCCGACCGATTCGGCACCAAACGCCTCTACATGGCGGCCCTGATCTTCTTCGTGCTCGGCTCCATCCTGTGCAGCTTCGCATGGAATATCAGCTCGCTCATCGCATTTCGCGTGATCCAGGGTCTGGGCGGCGGCATGCTCATGCCGCTGGGCATGACGATCATGACCCACGCGGCCGGCCCGCAGCGCATCGGGCGCGTCATGGCGGTGCTCGGCGTGCCGATGCTGCTGGGCCCCATCGCCGGCCCGATCCTGGGCGGCTGGCTGATCGACAGCTTCAGCTGGCACTGGATCTTCCTGATCAATGTGCCGATCGGCATCATCGCGCTGGCCCTGGCGTGGATCGTGTTCGACGCCGACCGGCCCGAACCGTCGGAGAGTTTCGACTTCCTCGGCATGCTGCTGGCCTCACCGGGCCTGGCGCTGTTCCTGTTCGGCGTGTCCTCGATTCCGGGTGAGGGCACCGTACTGGCGGCGAAGGTGCTCATCCCGGCGATCATCGGCGCACTGCTGCTGGTGGCGTTCGTCTTCCACGCACTGCGCACCGAACATCCGCTCATCGATCTGCATCTTTTCCAAAACAAATCGCTGCGCTACGCCGTCATGACCATGACGCTGTTCGCCATGGCGTTCTTCGGTTCGGGTCTGCTGCTGCCGAGTTATCTGCAGCAGGTGCGCGGGGAATCGACCCTCGCGGCCGGTCTGCTCATCGCCCCACAGGGTTTGGGCGCCATGCTGACCATGCCGATCGCCGGACGGCTGGTGGACAAGATGGGCCCGGGCAAGATCGTGCTCACCGGTATCAGCATCATGGTGCTGGGCATGGCCTTCCTGACCCAGGTCAAATCCGATACCCCGTACGCGGCGCTGTGCGCGGCGCTGTTCGTCATGGGGCTGGGCATGGGCTGCACCATGATGCCCACCATGACCGCCGCCATTCAGACCCTGACCCACGGTCAGGTCGCGCGCGGCTCGACGCTGATGAACATCGTCAACCAGACGGCCGGATCCATCGGCACCGCAACGATTTCCGTGGTGCTGACCACCCTGCTCAATCACCGGCCCCTGGCGGGTGCGGCCATCGGCTCGCGCTACAGTCCCGAGCTCGCGGGCAAGATTCCGCCGCCTGATCTCGATCGCGGATTCTCCGATGCCGCACAGGCTTTCGGCCACACCTTCGTGGTCGCACTGGTGCTGCTGCTGCTCACCTTGATCCCGGCGTTCTTCCTGCCCCGGGTCAAACCGAAGAATCCGGAGCTCACCGAGGCCCCGGTGGTCGTCGCGCACTGAGGCTTTACCGCCGTGCGCGCGGAGGCGTCGCCTCCCCGCGCATGGCGGTTTTCGCACACATCGCCCCCGCTCGGCAGTATCCGAGCGGGGGCGATGCGCGTCAGTCCGGCGGGCACAGGGGAGCGCTACCGGGCCGGGCTGCCGGTTACCGGCCGCAATACCCGTTCCACCAGAGCGGTGTCGCAGTGCTCGATGACCTCGGTGATCCGGCCGCCCGCGAGCCGGAAAACGAAGCAGTAGGTCTGGTGATACGGGCCGTGTGCGGTCGTGCCGTAGCCGCGAGCCTGGACCACCACCCGGTCGCCGTCGGCGAGCAGGAAATCGGGTTCGAAGCGGTAGCCATCGGTGCGGTAGCCATCGGTGAACTGGGCCATGATCGGGCGCAGCAGTCCGGCCGGCACCGCGCTTTCCATCATCCGCATCGACGATTCCGCCGCCCCACCGTGATGGTCTATCGCCGCACCGGACCCGCCGCGCAGCACCCCTTCGCCGTGGCGCTGCGCGACAGCGCCGCAGAGCTGGCCGCGGAACTGCGGCAACGACTTCGGCGCTAACGCCGGGGAGGCCGAGGGCGAGTAGGCGGACGGCATCGGATCGGTGGACGGCGGCCGACCGGTGGACGGCGGCCGACCGGTTGGTGCCGTCACCACACCTCAGGCGCAGCAACGCGCCCATTGTCGCAGGACTTCGGCCCTGGACGCGGTGGTTGTCCGGGAAGTGGCGGCTATGCGGTGGCCGACATACCCACCCGGTCGGCGGTGATACGGCCGGAATCGGTGTCGTAGTCGTACAACTCGCCGTAGCGGCCCCATTCGATGGCCAATTCCAGCTGCCGGCGCGCATCCTCGTCGGAGAAGCCGCGCCGCAGCAGGTCCTGGAAGAAATCCGCGCGGGCACTGCCGTCGGAACTGCCGATCAGCGCACTGCAGATGGTGCGTACCAGCGGCGCGCGGCGGCGCGCCTGGGTGGCGAAGAGGTTCTTGCTGGTCTGGATATCGGCGGTGGTGAAGTTCGCGCCGATATTGGTCAGGATCACATCACCGGAATCGGCGATCAGGAATCCCAGCAGGGCGGCCGCATCGACCAGGGGCAGTAGATCGTCGAGTTCGAAGGTCAGTTCGTCGGCGATCACCGGCAGATCGGCGCGACCGTCCTTGGCGTAGACCAACTCCAGCAGACCCGCGATGCCACCGACCGAGGCATCGGGCAGCGGGATGGCGAACGGGGTGCCGGTATCGGGTGTGGCAGCGGCGATTTCGGTATCGCGACCGGTGAGCAGCCCGTAGATCTGATCGACCAGGGCGATGAAACCGGGGGCGCGGCGATTACGCGGGCGCGGTTGATCCACCACGACCTCGGCGATGATGTGCCCGGGATTGGCGCCCAGCACCACCACGCGATCGGCCAGCTGCACCGCCTCCTCGATATTGTGGGTGACGATGCAGATCGCGCGGGTCGGAAAGTCCTTGGTGGACCACAGATTCACCAGTTCGGTGCGCAGATTCTCCGCCGTGAGCACGTCCAGCGCCGAGAACGGCTCATCCATCAGCAGCAGATCCGGCTCCAGCACCAGGGCGCGCGCGAAGCCCACCCGCTGGCGCATACCGCCGGAAAGCTCCTTGGGATAGGCGGTTTCGAAACCGTCCAGGCCGATGCGGTCGATCGCCTCGAGCGCTTGCTGACGGCGCTGCGCCGGCGGGACACCGCGCGCGGCCAACCCCAGTTCCACATTGTCCTGCACGGTCAGCCACGGCATCAGCGCGAAGGACTGGAACACCAGTGCCGCACCGGGATTCGCGCCGGTGAGCGGTGTGCCCCGGTAGCGAACCTGCCCGCTGGTGGGTGCCAGCAGTCCGGCGACCGCCCGCAGCAGCGTGGACTTGCCCGAGCCCGAGCGGCCCAGCAGCGCCACGATCTCCCCGTCGCGCAATTGCAGATTCACGTGTTCGAGCACATTGAGGCGCTCGCCGGACGCCCCGTCGAACGACATACCGACATCGTCGATATCGATGAGGACTTCGCCGGTGGTTGCGGTCGTCATATGAAGTCTCCTTAGAACGAGTAGCGGCGTTGCGCCAGGGCGTAGAGCCGCCGCCAGAAGAGTCGATTGAGGCCGACCACATAGGCGCTCATGATGAGCACGCCCACCAGAATGCGCGGGCCGTCACCGACGCTGGTGGCATCGGCGATATAGGAACCCAGACCGGTCGCCGTCAGCGTGGTGTCACCGAATTTCACGACCTCGGCGACGATGGCGGCATTCCACGCCCCGCCGGCCGCGGTGATCGCGCCGGTGACGAAGCTGGGGAAGATGGCGGGCAGGATCAGCCGCCGCCACCACAGGGTGCGGGGCAGGCGCAGACTGGTCGCGGCCTCGCGCAGATCATTGGGCACCGCCGAGGCGCCCGCGATCACATTGAACAGGATGTACCACTGCGCACCCAGGGCCATCAGCACGATGCCCGCCCACTGCAGGCTCGCATTGGTCGCCAGCAGCACCGCGCCGATGAGCGGGAACAGGAAGTTGGCGGGGAAGCTGGCCAGCACCTGCACGATCGGCTGTGCGATCCGGGACACCTTGGGGTTCAACCCGATCCACACCCCGACCGGCACCCAGATGACCGTGGCGAAGAGCAGCACCACGATCACCCGCGCCAGCGTGATCGCGCCCAGGCCCGCGGCATGGGCGAGTTCCTCGAAACCGACCGTGGACCGGATATAGCGCAGCATGAGGAAACAGCCCACCGCCAGCGCGGCCGAGACGATGAGTGTGAACACCAGATCATTGGCGCGGCGGCGCTTGTCGGGCACATACAGCTGATATTCGGCCAGGCCGAACACCCGCATCATCCGGTCGATCGGATACACCAGCGGCCCGAAGACCCGCCCCAGCAGCACCGTGATGTGGCTGCGGCGCAACAGATTCAGCACCAGGCTGCGCGGGGCCTGCGCGGATTTGCTGTCCTCGAAGCGAAAACGCTCCACCCACACCGTGATCGGCCGCCAGAACAGCACATTCAAGCCCACCACCATGACGACCATGGTCACGATCGCCAGCAGCACCTTGCCGGTATCACTCTCGGCGGCCGCACTGGCGACATAGGAGCCGATGCCCGGCAGCGCGTACTCACGATTGTTGACGCTGATCGCCTCGGCCGCGGTCAGGAAGAACCAGCCGCCGCCGAAACTCATCATCGCGTTCCACACCAGCGGGAACATGCCGCTGGGCACATCCAGTCGCCAGAACCGCTGCCAGCGCGACAATCTCAGATTGCGGGCCGCCTCATCGAGTTCCCGCGGTTGCGAAACGAGGCTGTGGTGGAACGCGAACGCCATATTCCAGGCCTGGGAGGTGAAGATCGCGAAAATCGACGCGGCCTCCAAACCCAGTGTGGAGCCCGGGAACAGGGCGATGAATCCGGTCACGGTCACCGACAGGAAACCCAGGATCGGCACCGACTGCAGAATGTCCAGCGCCGGGAGCATGAGCTTCTCCGCGCGCGGCAGCCGGGCCGCGGCGGTGGCGAACACGAAGGTGAACACGATCGACAGACCCAGCGCCAGGAACATCCGCAGCAGCGACCGCGCCGCGTAGTAGGGCAACTCGGCGGGATCGGTGGAAATGCTCGACGGTGCGGACGAATCGTCGAAAGGCACATTCATGCCTTGCGAGACCCGCACCACCAGCCAGATCAGGACCGCCGCGCCCGCGAAGACCGCGATATCGGCCCAGCGCGAACGCGGGCGATCGAGCACACCGCGGGTGGGATAGGTGGTGCTCATGCCTCCACCTCCGGTTGCGGCACCGTGCGCCAGCCGACACTGGTGACCGACGGCTCCAAGCTCAGCCGGCTCACCGCGGACTCCATCTGCCGGTCGTCGCGGCGGTCACCGGTCAACTCCGCGCGCACCTCCACCCGCCCAGGCACGGTGTTGTGACTGGAGATGGACACCAGCCGAAAGTCCGTGCGCGTCAAGGACTGCACCAGCAGCGAGCGCACCGCGGCCTCGTGCGCGTCATCGGTGACGGCGGTGAACGCGTACAGCGCGTCCTGATCGCGATCGACCGGCCGATCCACCGCGCGGGCGGCGGTGCGCAGCGCGGTATTGACCACCACGACCGCGACCGTGCCCGCCGCGGCGGTGGTGTACATCCCGGCGCCGGTCAGCGCGCCGACCGCGGCCGCACACCACAGCGTGGCGGCGGTGTTGAGGCCGCGGATATTGAACCCGTCGCGCATGATGACACCCGCGCCGAGGAAGCCGATACCGGAAACAATCTGTGCCGCAACGCGAGTCGGGTCAGCGTCGCTGCCGCTGAAACCGTGTGCCGACAGCAGTACGAACAGGGTGGCTCCGGCGGAGACCAGGGCATTCGTGCGCAATCCGGCCATGCGTGCCCGGTACTGCCGCTCGAAGCCGATCACCGCACCGAACCCGACACCCGCGCCGAGCCGAAGCAGCATTTCCCACGTGGTCATGACGCCCTCCACTAAGAGGTCGGCGCACTCGTGAACGCACGCTACAGGGGGAAAAGCACCGCGCAGCGGAGAAAGGGAGTGTCGCCTGGTGAACGATTGGCTAACGGAACTTTGTCCGGTCCATCGGGCATGACACTCACCTCCAGTTGCGTCTGCGAGCGCGCCAGGGGAGTGGTTTCCGGCGCGAATCGCCGAACGGTGACCACCCCTCGTAAGACCTTTGGCACTCCACGGCGTAACCCGCACCAGGGGCGGGAGCCGGTCGGGATCACCCCTTGATCCGGGGAGACCTGTCCTGACCCGGGGCGTCTCTCGACGTTCGGGGTCGCCGGCCTGTATCCGCAGAGGAGCCTCAGCTAACGACGGCACCTTGCGGTTGCGAGTAAACACCCTGGTCGGTGCATGAGGCAACCCGGTGTGGCGCCCGTCGCACCCATGTCGCCGCGGGGCGGCATACTCGGGAGCGTGGTTTCGGTACCGATCGCACGGCATCTGCTGCGGGCGAAAGATCTCGCCGACGCGCGCTACGGCGAACCCCTCGGGGTGGTCGATATGGCGGCGGCGGCCGGACTGTCGCGCGCGCATTTCAGTCGCGAATTCCGCCGCGCCTTCGGCGAGTCACCGCACAGCTATCTGCTCACGCGCCGGATGGAACGCGCCGCGGCGCTGCTGCGCTATACCGACCATTCCGTCGCCGATATCTGCTTCCGGGTCGGCTGGCTGAGCGTCGGGTCGTTCACCACCACCTTCACCCGCACCTTCGGACGGTCACCGACGATGTACCGCGCCGCCTATCCGCCCGCCGCCCAGCACGTGCGCGTGCCCGCGTGCATGGTGCGCTTTTTCGGCCGACCCCAGAACAGCCCGTCCTGACGGCACACCCTGTCCGACGGCGGGAAAGCGCTCCTCCCGAGTGGGAAGGAAAGCCGTTCTCCGGCAGGTGAATTGGACCCTCGTGTGCCGGACTTCCCGCCGATCACGCGCCGACGGCCGCACCGCGCGCATCCGGGACCGCGCCGGCCTTCGCGAGGACCGGCATCTCTCCGGAATCGGGCACATCGGTGCCGCGCAGCGAGGCGCCCGCGGTCTCGCGCAGGAAGAACCAGGCGATCAGGCCGATACCGCAGCCGAAGACCATGTACAGCGCCGGGAACAGGGTCCAGCCGGTGCCGTCGATGACCGCCTCGTTCACCAGCGGTGCGGTGCCGCCGAAGACGGCGGTGGACACGTTGTAGCCCAGCGCGAATCCCGCATAGCGAACCTGGGTGGGGAAGATGGCGGGGAAGGTGGCCGTGATGGTCGCCAGCTGCGGCAGATACAGCAGGCCCAGCGTCACGAAACCGACGACGGCCCAGGCGGTTCCACGGCCCATCAGCCAGTACATCGGCACCGCCAGCACCGCCAGGCCGATCAGCGAATACAGCCACATGGGCCGGCGCCCGACCCGGTCGGACAGACGGCCGAACCACGGCAGCGCCGCCATCATGATCACCTGGCCGATCAGCATCATGGCGGTGGTGGTCGATTCCCCCATGCCGAGGGTGTGCTGCAGATAGGTCGGCTGATAGGTCAGCAGGGTGTAGTTCGCGATATTGAGCGCCACCACCAGTCCGGCCAGGGTCAGCAGCTCGCGCCGGTAATCGGTGAACAGCACCCGCAATCCGGTCGGCGGCTGCTTCTGGGCCGCCACCTCGGTGAAGACCGGCGATTCCTCCAGGCGTGAGCGCAGATACCAGCCGATCAGCCCCAGCGGCACCGCCAGCAGGAACGGAATGCGCCAGCCCCACGCGTACATGGCATCCGAGCCCAGCGCCAGCTGACAGGCCAGCACCACCGCCGAACCGCCGACGAAACCGCCCAGGGTGCCGAATTCCAGGAAGCTGCCCAGGAAACCGCGCCGGCGATCGGGGCAGGTTTCGGCGAGATAGGTTGCGGCGCCGCCGTATTCACCGCCGGTGGAGAAGCCCTGCACCACGCGCAGGGTGATCAGCAGAATGGGCGCCAGCACGCCCGCGGTGGCGTGGGTGGGCAGGATGCCCAGGGCGCCGGTCGCGCCGGCCATGAGCAGAATCGTGGTGGCCAGCACGGTTTTGCGGCCGACCCGGTCCCCGAGCGGGCCCCACACCATGCCGCCGAGCGGGCGCAGCAGGAACGACACCGCGAAACCCAGCATCGTGCCCAGGGCGCCGAGGTGTCCGGGGAAGAAGGCGGCGGTGATGTAGGTGGCGGCCGCGGCGTAGACGCCGTAGTCGAACCATTCGGTGGCATTGCCCATGGCCGCTGCGGCCACCGCACGGGTCTGCTGTGCGGATTTCGGGTCGCGGGTCGTCATGAGCGGCTCTCTTCCCTGGTCGCGAGATCGGTGGTGCGGCACGGCTGCGGTGCCCACACGAAGAGTCGACATACCCGGGGGTTTGTTCGAGCAAACTCGCGGTGCTGACCGCCGCGTCGCGAGCACCGGCGATCACCAGCGGGTTCAAGGGGTTTGTGACATGGATCGCACTGGTTCGAATGTGACGGGCAAACGAGAGGCCATCGCGCTGCCCGCGCGCGGGCAAAACAGCACGTTTCGAGAAGACCGGGCGCATCCGGGCCGGTTAGCGTTCAGGACAGTCCGCAACAGGTCCGATCAGGGAGAACCGATAATGAAGATTTCCAGCGTGCAGCTGTGGGTGCACGACCAGGCCGCCGCGCTCACGTTCTATACCGACAAGGTCGGTATGGAATTGCGCAGCGATGTGACCATGCCGGAGATGGGCGACTTCCGCTGGCTCTCGGTCGGTCCCGTCGGACAGCCCGAGGTCGAAATCGTCCTCATGGCCGTTCCCGGTGCGCCGGTGATGGATTCGGAGACCCAGGCCCAGGTGCGTGACCTGATGTCCAAAGGCTATGCCGGAGCGGTCTTCCTGACCACCGACGATGTGCGGCGGGACTTCGAGACCCTGCAGTCGCGCGGGGTGGAATTCACCGAGAAGCCGCAGGAGCAGCCCTATGGCATCGACTGCTCCTTCCGCGACCCGTCGGGCAACAATCTGCGCCTGGCGCAACTGCCCGCGCAGGGCTGATCCGGTCGCAGCCGGCACACCATCGCCGGTGCGGGTGCCCTGAGGACATCCAGCGGGAAGCATCGGCGCTCGGGCGGGCCCGGCCCGGGACGAATGATTCTGGGCCGGGCCGGGATTCACCTGCCGGTCAGTCGACCGTGGCCGCGAACGCGCCGGGCTCGTAGGACCCGCCCTGCTGGCGCAGGATCACACCGAGCCGATTGGCCGCATTGATCTGCGCGACCAGCGCGACCAGCGCCGCGAGCTGCTCATCGTCGTAATGCTTGCGCGCCTGCGCCCAGGTCTCATCGGAAACGCCGTGGTGGGCGTCGGTGAGACGGGTGCCCTCCTCGGCGAACGCGAGCGCCGCCCGCTCGGCCTCGGTGAAGACCGTGCTCTCGCGCCAGGCCGCGACCAGATTGATCCGCACCGCGGGTTCTCCGGCATGCGCGAGATCCTTGGCGTGCGCATCGGTGCAGTAGCCGCAGCCGTTGATCTGACTGACCCGCAGCATCACCAGCTCCTGCGTGACCTTCGGCAGCGCCGACCCGATGATCACCATCGCCGCATGGGCGAACCGCTTGGCGAACTTCGCGCCGACCTCGGTGTCGAACAAATTCAACCGTGATTCCATGACATCGTCCTCACTCGTAGCGCTGCGCTGTGCAGCGGACGACCATGAGATGCCGGTGACCCGTTTTCTGTGACAGCGCCTCGCTGTGGCGGGCGCCACACCCCCGCGCACCGCGCGCGGTATCGGCGGTCCGATCGGCATCGGCGCCACGATCGACCGACCGGGAATCGTCCACACCATGCCGCCCGCCGGCGGCGTCGGCGCGAACACCGCACTGCCGGACGCGCAGACCCTGGCCACCGAACTGCTCACCGCGGCGCGCGGGGAGCAGTCGCTGATCGCCGCCGTCGGCGCGTACGAAGTGGTCATGCTGCCACGAGGTTTCGCCACCGCCGACGCCTCCCCGGAGATGGCCGCACAATTGTTCGGCAGCAGCGTCTGAGGCCCGAATTGTCGTTGCCGCACCAATTCAGGATGCCGACGCGCCGTCGATTCGCGGGTTGCCGTGATGGCAAAGGGCGTGGAGGACAATGCGTTAGGCAATGGTGTGGTGTGCGGTCTCGGGTCCTGGAGTGGCGGGGAGAAGCAATGGGCGTGACGTATGAGCAGGCGCGGCAGAATATTCGAGATGTGTTGCAGCCCGAATGGCGCTGGGGCACATTCTGTTTGGACGACCGCACTATTGTCGAAAACGACGAGGTGTTCGTTTTCAACGTAGGGGCGCGCGAACTGCTGGTGGATCGGGACCTGTCGTATGCGGTCGCGAGCGGAGTGTCGGTCGTCTACAAGGACGACGGTCGCCTGGGCGCCCTGCCTTCGACGATGGTGGCCACCGACCCCACCGTCCGCATCCGCCCCAATCCGAGTCCGACCATGCACGACTGAATGCGCAGGGCTCAGCGGTACATGCCGCGATAGGCCGCGATCGTCTGCACCAGGTGATCGACGATCTGATCGCGCGTCGCGCGCAGCGTGCCGTTGAGCCAGGCCGAGAACATGCCCGCATTGCCACTGGCCATGGTGACCGCGGCCAGACGGCGGCGGGTGGGATCGGCGATATGGGCGAACAGATGATCCTGGATCAGCCGGGTGAAGGCGGGCATGACCGCGATGGTGGTCTGGCCCAGGCCGGTGGAGGAGTACGGCTCGACCAGGAATAACCGGGATTTGCGGGGATCCTGCAGCACCTTGTCGACCAGCACCTCCGAAAGTGCGCGATCGCGCAGCGGATCATCGCCCACCGCGAACGCGGTCATCGGCTCCAGGAACTCCTCGGCGATCTGGCGGTACAGCACATCCAGCAATTCGTCTCTGCTGGTGAAGCTTTCGTAGAAATAGCGGTCCGTGAGCGTGGCCTTGCGACAGACCGCGCGCATGGTCACCGCACCCGCGCCGGACTCCCCGATCAGGTCGAGGGCGGCGTCGAGCAGCGCGGCGCGACGGGCCTCACGGCGTTCGGTGAGGGTCGTTCCGCCCCAGATACGGGGTTCGGCGTCGGAGGGAGGTTGCTCGGTCTGCACCTTCTGAAGAGTAGTGCCCGGCCCCGGGTGGCGGCGCACACCCGGGGCCGGGCCGCCCGATCACGCGGCGCGCACGCTCAGCTGACCACGCAGGCGCTGCCCAGATTGATGCCCGTGCCGACCTGCGCCTGCGCCCAGGCGGCATGCTCGTAGAGGTTCTCGGCGCTGTCCTTCAACAGTGCCGAGAACGCCGGGTCCGCACCGTCATCGCCGGACGGATGATCGTCTCCACCGTCCACCTGATCGGCGTTGCGGCACATCAGCTTTCGTTCACAAAGTCGATAATCGCCGCCGCCGTGAGTTCCGGTGCGCTCAACTGCGGGTAGTGCCCGATCGCGTCCAGGGTGACCAGGGAGCTGCCGCGGATCTCGTCGTGGACGAACTGGCCGACCTCACGCGGAGCGATCGCGTCCTGCGCGGTCTGGATCACCAGCGTCGGGACCGCGAGCTCGGGCAGATCGGCGCGATTGTCCGACACGAACGTGGCCTGGGCGAAGACCTGCGCGATCACCGGGTCGGTACGGCAGAAGCCCTCGGTCAATTCGTCGCCGAGGTCGGGGCGGTCCGGAGGCCGGTGACGACCACGTTGTTCCTGCTGCGCACACTCATCTGTTCTATCCGGAAGGTGCCGGCTCTGCGATCTACAAGCAAGGACGTCGCGCGCGGGGGCTTCAGTAGCTCATGGGTACCTTGCCGGTGACCAGGGCCAGGACCAGTGGCACCGCCGCCAGCACCAGGCACGCGACGATATTGGTCCACTTGTAGGCGACCAGGAGTGCGACGAATTCCCGCAGGATCGCGCTCGGCAAGAAGTAGAACGCCGTCCGGGAGCCGGTGACCTCCGCGTCCAGCTTCAGGCGGCGGGCCATGATCGCCGTGCGCAGCACATGGAAGTTGCTGGTCACCAACACCATTCGAGTGGAGGCGCCGCGCTCGCCCAGCAGCCGCTTGATGAACAGCAGATTCTCCCGGGTGGTGGTCGAGCCTTCCTCCAGCGCCACACTCTCGCTGGGCACACCCCGTTCGGTGAGGTAGGCGGCCATCGCGGACGCCTCCGAGACCGCCTCGTCCGAACCCTTGCCGCCGGAGGTGATGATCACCGGACTCCGCCCCGCGGCGACCTCCTCCCAATAGATCTGGATCGCGCGATTCAGACGGCTCGCCAGCAGCGGCGGTACGCGCGCGCCCATGAGCCCGCAGCCGGGCACCACGATCGCGTCCATGCCGGGCTTATAGGGCAACCAGCCGTAGATCAGCGCGTACAGCGCGAAACTGGCGAACACGAACCCGAAATAACCGACCGCCATGATCAGCGATGCCAGCGCGGTCGATCGCAGATTCCCGGTGGCCGCGGCGACACCGAGCAGCACATACGGGACCAGCAGCACCAGCCCCGGCGCGATCGACATCAGGTTCCCGCTGCGGGCCCCTTCGCGCCGAATCATTTCCCGGCCGTTGCCGATCAGCAGACCGGCCAGCGCCAGCACCACCAGCGGCGGCAGCACGACGAGCAACCGCACCAGCACCAGCGCCAGATCGACATCGCCGCCGTTGCCGACCAGCCACACACCGGTGCACGCCAGCGCCAGCATCAGATACACGCCATTGCTCACTCGACGACGATCCATGTGGAATCGCACTGCGAACACACCGAGCAGAGCCAGTCCGACCGTGAGCAGAATCACGGGGACACCCTAGAGCCCACTCGAACCCCCACTCGAATGCGGTCACCTCGAAGTCCGTTTTGCGAAATGCGGTCATGGCCGGTCATACAGCGGGCAGTACCCGGTGGGCGGCCGGTATTACCAAGTGGGAGGGCGGATTACCGCTGGCGCGGTGCCCCCGCTCCGAATGGGCTCGCCGCTGGTGGCATGCGGGACCCGCGTGGTGATGCTGCTGCTCGGATCCGGCCGGGAGATGATGGTCAACCGTGACCGATGATCGCAAGACTCCCGATATGAAGCCCCGCAGTCGCGACGTCACCGACGGACTGGAGAAGACCGCCGCGCGCGGCATGCTGCGCGCGGTGGGGATGGGCGATGCGGACTGGGTCAAACCCCAGATCGGCGTGGCGTCCTCGTGGAACGAGATCACCCCGTGCAACCTTTCCCTCGACCGCCTCGCGAAGGCCTCCAAGGACGGCGTCTTCCAGGGCGGCGGCTTCCCGATGCAATTCGGCACCATCTCGGTCTCGGACGGCATCTCGATGGGGCATGAGGGCATGCACTTCTCGCTGGTCTCGCGCGAGGTGATCGCCGACAGCGTCGAGACCGTGATGCAGGCCGAGCGGCTGGACGGGTCGGTGCTGCTGGCGGGCTGCGACAAATCGCTGCCGGGCATGCTGATGGCGGCGGCCCGACTGAATCTGGCGAGCGTATTCCTCTATGCCGGTTCGATTCTGCCCGGTATCGCGAAGCTGTCGGACGGCAGCGAGCGCGAGGTGACGATCATCGACGCATTCGAGGCGGTCGGTGCGTGCTCGCGCGGGCTGATGAGCCGCGAGGATGTCGATGCCATCGAACGGGCCATCTGCCCGGGCGAGGGCGCGTGCGGTGGCATGTACACCGCCAACACCATGGCCAGCGCGGCCGAGGCGATGGGCATGTCGCTGCCCGGCAGCGCCGCGCCGCCGGCCACCGATCGCCGCCGCGACGGATACGCCCGGCGCAGCGGCGAAGCGGTGGTGGAGTTGATCCGCCGCGGCATCACCACCGCCGACATCCTGACCAAGGAAGCCTTCGAGAATGCCATCGCCGTGGTCATGGCCTTCGGCGGTTCCACCAATGCCGTCCTGCACCTGCTGGCCATCGCGCACGAGGCGCGCGTGGATCTGGCGCTCGCCGATTTCGCGCGCATCGGCCGCACGGTCCCGCATCTGGCGGACGTCAAACCCTTCGGCAAGCATGTGATGACCGATGTGGACCGCATCGGCGGCGTGCCGGTGATGATGAAGGCACTGCTGGATGCCGGTCTGCTGCACGGAGATTGCCTCACCGTGACCGGGCGGACGGTGGCGCAGAACCTCGCCGATATCGCCCCGCCGGACCCCGACGGCAAGGTGCTGCGGGCCATGTCCGCGCCGATCCATCCGACCGGCGGTATCACCATTCTGAGCGGATCGCTCGCACCCGGTGGTGCGGTGGTCAAGTCGGCCGGTTTCGACTCCGATGTATTCGTCGGCACAGCAAGGGTTTTCGATCGCGAGCGGGCGGCGATGGACGCACTCGAGGACGGCACGATCGCGGCTGGTGACGTGGTGGTCATCCGCTACGAGGGCCCCAAGGGCGGGCCCGGTATGCGCGAGATGCTCGCCATCACCGCGGCCATCAAGGGTGCGGGACTGGGCAAGGATGTCCTGCTGCTCACCGACGGCCGCTTCTCCGGCGGCACCACCGGACTGTGCGTGGGGCACGTCGCACCCGAGGCGGTCGACGCCGGCCCGATCGCGTTCGTCCGCGACGGTGACCGGATCCGGCTCGATGTCGGCACCGGCACTCTGGATCTGCTGGTCGAGGACAGCGAACTGGCCGAGCGCCGTATCGGCTGGGAACCGTTGCCGTCCCGGTACACCCGCGGTGTGCTGGCGAAGTATTCGAAGCTGGTCGGCTCGGCGTCCTACGGCGCCGTCTGCGACTGAGGTGGCACGCGCCGCCGGGGCAACGGCTGAGCGCTCAGGTCCCGAGAGAGCTGGCGTTCGGTATCGGGGGGCTGAGCGCTTCGGCGGCTGCCGGTGAGCGCTCAGTGGCGGGCGCGCCGCGCGCTCGTCACCTCGACCCGAGGTCCGCGATCACGGTTGCGATGCTTCGGGGTCGGCGAGCATCAGTGTGATCGGTTGCAATGTGGTCCTGAGGAATTCGGTGAGCCAGGCACCGGACGGGTGCGGCTCGGTGACCCCCTCCAGGGCGATTCCCCTGCCCAGAGCCAGGATCAGTCTCGCCAGGGTGGGGGGATCGATCGGGAGTGTGATCCCGATATCGGTCATGACCCGTTCGATGAGCACGGTGACGGTGGCGCGCGCCTGCTCATCGCGGGCGGCCAGTTGCCCGAGCAGTGCGGGACTGCGGCGCGCGGCCAGTGCCAGTTCGGCTTTGAGCAGCGCCCACTGCTGCTCACCCAGTGTCTGGTCGAGCCACTGCTGGAATTTGGCGAACCGGTCGGCCACCGTGCCGTGATCCAGCGCGAACTCGACCGCCTCGAACTGCCGGGCCATGTGCTGATCGAGCACCGCGAGCGCCAGCTCTTCCTTGCTGGCAAAGTTCGAATACACCGCGCCGCGACTGTATCCGGCGGTTTCGGCGACCTGATCGTTGGACGTCGCGGCGAATCCCTCACGCAGATACAGCGTGGTCGCCGACTCGATCAGCTGAGCGCGCGTGCGAGCCTGGGACTCGGAACGACTCAACCGCTTGGACACCCGCCGGAGTATACCGAGGAAATGCGAGCGACCCGGCGCGCTGCCACTCACCGCCGCAGCCGCCAATCTGCTTGCCGCTGTTGACAACTCCCGCACCGAGCCGAATATCCTGGGAAGTACAGATGTCAACGACATCTGACTGCTGAGAGCATCCGAACACCGTGGCCGAGGCGCCGCGATGCGGGACCGGCCTTCGGATCGATTCCTCGGCGTTCCTGATCCGGTTAGGAGCATGTCCTCATGTCCGACTACCCCCAGCGCGCGGTCACCGGCCGCCGAATCATCGTCACCGGCGCGACCAACGGAATCGGCAAGGAGATCGCGCGAGCGCTCGTGCGCCGCGGCGCCGCCGTGACGATCCTCGCGCGCAATGCGACCAAGGCCGAGGCCACCGCGCGCGAACTCGCCGACGAGGACGGCGCCGCCGCCACACCGGAGGTGGTCCTCGCCGATCTGTCGGATCTGGCCTCGGTACGCACGGCCGCCGCGGAGCTGGCCCGCCGATACGACCGGATCGACGTCCTGGTCAATAACGCCGGCATCCACTCGATCCCGGCCGAAAGCTCCGGCGACGGCTACGAGCTGATGATGGCCACCAACCACCTCGGCCCGTTCCTGCTGACCAATTCGCTACTGCCGCAACTGGAATCAGGCACCCAGCCGCGCATCGTGGTGACCGCCTCGGAGGCGCACCGCATGTGGCCGCGCGTGGACCTGGCCGAATTCGCCGAACCGGCCCGGTACAGCCCGGTCGGCTCCCTCTTCGCCTACGCTCGATCGAAGCTGATGAACATTCTGTTCACCCAGGAGCTCGCCCGCCGCCTGACCTCAACTCCGTTGACCGTCAACAGTTTCTGCCCCGGCATGGTGGCCTCGGGCCTGACCCGCGACAGCGGCATCCTCACCACCGCCACCCGGGCGCTCTCCCGCACCCCCCTGGTGCGCACCCCGCAGCAGGGCGCGGCCATGGGCATCCGCCTGGTCCTGGATGCCACCCTCACCGACAGCACCGGCCACTTCTTCTCCTCCACCCCCGGCGCGCACCTGCTTCCCCCCGTACGCATCCGCAACGACGAACCCCTGCAGCGCCGCGCCTGGGACCGCTCCGCCGAACTCGTCGGCCTCGCCTCCGGCGAGAGTCGATGACCGGCGGACCGTCGAGGTATCAGCCCAGAAGTTCGTCGAGGTAGCACCAGCGCCAGGATTCGCCGGGTTCGACGCTGCGCATGACGGGGTGGCCGGTGTTGTTGAAGTGTTTGGTGGCGTGGTTGCCGGGGGAGGAGTCGCAGCAGGCGATGTGGCCGCAGCCCAGGCACATGCGCAGGTGGACCCAGACCAGGCCTTCGTCCAGGCATTCGGAGCAGGCGTCGGGGTGGTCGGGGACGCGCACGCAGGGGGCGTCGCGCAGGTGTTCGCAGCCCCCTGCGATCGGGGCGGCGAGGGGGTCGCCGGAGTCGGTGGCTTCCTCGACGCGATCGATGACCGATTCCTCGAGGTCGAGGGTGGCCATCACCTGCTGCAGGACCTCTTGATCCAGGGTGCCCGAATCACGTACGCGCAGCACGGTTTCGCGTTCGGCCGCCAGCATGACCAGGCGCAGGCGGCGGTATTCGCCGCTGGGGGTGACACGCTGGGATTCGGAGCGGCCCAGCAGTTCCCACGAGGACTGCGCGCGCTGGTTGACCCGGTGGCGCAGCGAATCGACGATCTCCGGCGGAGTGTCCTCGCTGATATTGTCTTCCAGCGCTGCCAGACCCGCGGAGGTGGCCTGCTGCAACAGGTTCGCCTCCTGCAGCAGATCTTCGGCATGGCTGGGTCCGCGCAGGCGCAGCAGGCGCACCAGCCACGGCAGTGTGATGCCCTGTATCAGGGTTCCGGCCACCACCACGACCGCGAGCAATCGAAGTGTCGCCAATTCCGGTGTGTCCGAAGGCAACAGCAGCGCTGCCGCCAGCGTCACCACGCCGCGCATGCCCGCCCACGACACCACGGTCGGCCCGGTCCACTGCGGTTTGAGTTTGCCCTGGCGGCGGCCCTCGATCTGCCAGGCCAGATAGGTGGACGGGAACACCCACAGCGGGCGCGAGACGATAACGGTGACCAGCACCGCCGCACAGGTCAGCAGCAGCGTCGTATGCGGCAGATCGCTGTTCCAGGCGTCCTCGAAGATATGGCGCATCTCCAGGCCGATGAGCAGGAAGACCGCGCTCTCGAGCAGGAATTGGATGGTGCGCCAATTGGTGTGCTCGGCAATGCGCGAGGCCGCGCTCTGCCAGCGCGGTGCGCCGTAGCCCAGGATCAGCCCGCAGGTCACCACCGCGATCACCCCGGAGGCGTGCAGCGCCTCGGCGGGCAGATACACACTCCACGGGGCCAGCAGCGAAACACTGGTATCCAGAACGGGATCGGTGATGCGGCGGCGCAGGAACGCCAGCACCATCGCGGCCACACCGCCGATGAGCGCACCACCGCCGGCCGCGCCCAGGAAATCCGCCCCCGCCTCCCACATGGTGAAGGTGCCCGCCATGGCCGCGATCGCGGTGCGCAGCGTGACCAGCGCGGTGGCGTCGTTGAACAGCGATTCGCCCTCGAGCAGGGTCACGATGCGGCGCGGCATACCGACCCGGCGCGCCACCGCCGTCGCGGCGACCGCATCGGGCGGGGCCACCACGGCGCCGATGGCCACCGCGGCCGAGAACGGCACCGGCAGCAGCCAATACACCACCCCGGCGACGGCGAAGGTCGTGAACAGCACCAACCCCACCGACAGCAGGGCGATGGACACCTTCTTGGGCCGGAAGTCGATCAGCGAGGTGCGAATGGCGGTGGTGTAGAGCAGCGGTGGCAGCAGTCCCAGCAGCACCAGTTCGGGATCGACATCGAATTCCGGCACGAACGGCAGGTAGGAGGCGATCACGCCCGCGATGGTGAGCACAAACGGCTCGCCCACCTCGAACCGGCGTGCCAGTGCCGCCAGTGCGACAGCTGCAGCCACCAGTAGGACAAGCCCGAACGCCACGTTCACGAGATCATCGTGCCAGGACGAGTGTCCGAATCGCGCATCGGCCGCGCCGATCGGCATCGCCGGCCCCCGGCGGCCGCGCACCCGATATTCCGGTGACGACGGCCCTGACCATGCGAAATCCGGGGATCAGCGTTCCGCGTCGTAGTCTTCGCGGGCCGTCAGCACCTGGTCCATAGGAGTTTCGGCCCAGCCCTTGATGGTGCGCATGACCGGCAGCAGGCTCGCCCCCAGCTCGGTCGGCTCGTAATCGACCCGCACCGGCACCGCCGCGGTGATCGTGCGCTCGACGAGTCCGTCGCGTTCCATCGCCCGCAAGGTGTGCGTGAGCATTTTCTGGCTGATGCCCGCCACCCGCCGGGACAGGTCGCCGTAGCGCTGCGGGCCGTCGGCGAGGGCATTGATCAGCACACTGACCCATTTGTTGGCAATGCGGGCGGGTCTGCGCGGGCGAGTGGTCCTCATCCCGTGAATCACCCTGTCCGGGGCGCGGATTCCATCGGTGTGCCGCTGTCCCGCCATGCCGCCATGCCGCCCGCCAGACTCGACGCGTCGTAGCCCGCGCGCCGTGCCAGCGCGGCGAAGCGCAGGGACACCTCCCCGACCGGGCAGACGAACACGAGCGGACGCGAGCGGGAGAACGGGATGCCGTGCGCGAGCATATCGTCGAGTTGATCGTCTCGAATATTGATCGCGCCAGGAACATGTGCGATGCGATAGGCCATGGCCCCGCGCGTATCGATGATGGTGGGGCGCGCGGTGCGATCGAGCTCCTGCAGCTGCTGCGGTGAAAGTGCCGGGGTGGCGGCCAGTTCCGCGGCCGAGGGCGGGGCGGGGCGGCTGCTGCGGCCGAACAATTCGGGGCGGCGCTTGCGGATATAGGACAGATACGGCTCGATGCGGTCGCAGACGATGAAGACCGCGACCAGCGGCCGATCCGCGTCGATCGCCGAATGATCCAGTGCGCTCAGATGTTCCAGCGCCGCCGCGTACGTGGCCCCGCTGGTCGGGCCGGCCAGCACGCCGTAGCGGGTGGCCAGCTCCACGGTGGCATCGACCGCCCGACCGGCCTCGACGGCAATGATGCGATCGTAGAAATCGGGCTGGAACAACCCCACATCCCACAGCTCGGTCTCCGACCGAATACCCGGAATGAAGTCGGTGCGCTCGGAAACCACCGCGAGGGTGCGCAATTCCGGGTTGTGCTTGCGCAGGAACGTCGCCGCACCCCGCGTGGAACCGGTGGTGCCCAGCCCGCCCGCGAGATAGTCGACCCGGGTGATGCCGTCGCGGGCCAGATCCTCGTGGATCTCCCGCCCGGTGCCCTCGTAGTGCGCCTCGATATTCTTCTCGCTGGTGTACTGCGACGGATGCACCCACGCACCGGGTGCCTTCGCCATGGTCGCGTCGATCACCGAGTACACATCATTGGGCGCGGTCGGATCGGGGCATTCCGAAAGCCCCGGCAGCTCTTCGATATCGGTGCCGAACAGCTGCAGCAGTTCCCGCACCTCGGTCACCTTGATCCGATTGGTCACCGCGCGCAGCCCGACCCCGTGCATAGCGCCCAGAATGCGCAGCGCCTTGGCGGTATTGCCGCTGGAGGCCTCGATGAGCGTCTGCCCGCGCGCAACGATGTCATCGAGATCGTCGCGGATCATGCCCCACGCCACCCGATCCTTGACCGAACCGAACGGGTTGTAGAACTCCAATTTCGCGTACAGCTCGATATTGCGCAGTCCGTGCACGGCCGGATCCAGCCGCAGCAGGGGAGTATTGCCGATGAGTTCGGTGATGTGGTCGTAGCGCATCTCACTGCACCCCGTGCCATTCCGGGCCTGCGAATCGTGATGGACCGCCGGCGATCAGCTCGGGTTCGTAGTCCTCGTCCCGGCAGATCTCGTACTTTCCCTGCTCGGAGAAATCGCTGGACCGGTGCACCACCGCGAGTTTGGGTGGCAGTCGATGCATCGAGGCGCGCGCTGCCGACAAATCCATATGGTAGGCAGCGGTATTGGGAAACACCATCAGATCCCCGGGGCGCGGCCGCTGCGGAAACCACACCTTGTGATTGGTGACCAGATCGCGTTCCAGGCACAACCGCCCCGCCACGAACACTCCGACCGGATCGTCCTGTGCGCGCACCACACCGGGCAGCAGCAGCGGATCCACCATCACCTCCTGATCGGCGGGGGTGACGGTATCGCGGCTGATATCCACATTGACCAGCACGCTGCCGTCGGCGGTCTCTTTCACGAATTCCACCCGGGCCAGGGTGATTCCGGCGTGGTCGACCAGCGCCTTACCCGGCTCCAGCCACACCTCGAGCAGATTCTCGGCCGCGATCTGCGCGAAACTGCGCCCGCCGTGCCCCTCCAATTCGGCCGCGAGCAGATCGGCGAGCATCCGATCGGCGGGCACGGTATTGGCATATTTGTGGAATACCGGGGTGCCGTGCACCGCGCCGCCCTCGAGCTGGAATCCGAAGGTATTGCCGCCCCACGCCATCGGTTCCCCGTGCCCGAGCAGCGATTCGCGCAGTGCGTGCACATACGCGTCGAACGCATCGGCGTCCGCGGTGAACACCTGCCTGAATCCGCCGCCGATATCGAGCACCGCCGGGGAAAGTCCGTGCGCGTAGGCGCGTTCGGTCAGTTCCAGGCAGGCCTCGACCGCGCGCAATCGCTCACCGGGCTCCCCGGAATCGATATGAAAGGCGAAGCCGCGGAAATCGATCCGCCCGCGATGCGCCGCCAGTGCCGCCAGAATTTCCTCCGCCTGCCCCAGCGGCACCCCGAACCGGCTCACCGGCGTGCCCGCGAACCCCGACAGCCGCACCAGCACCGGCACATTGGCATACGGACCCGCGAGCTCGGCCACCCGATGCAGCTCCCAGAGGTTGTCGATATTGATCGTGACACCGGTGGCGACGAGCTCGCGCAGGAACTCCTCACCCTTGGGCCCGGTCACCTCGATCCGCGCCGACCCGAATCCGGCCCCCATCGCTCCGGCCAGCTCCGCCTCCGACGCCACATCGATGCCGACCCCCGCCTGCTCGGCGGTCCGCACGAACGCCCGCGACTGATTCACCTTGTGCGCATAGCAGATCCGATACCCCGGCAACCCCGGCTCCAGCACCGCCCGCAACCGCGCCAGATTGTCCGCGAACACCTGCGGGAACACCAGATGCGCGGGCGACCCGAACCGCAGGAGCGCCTGCTCCGCCGCACCGGGCGCCCCCAAGAAGGCGCGCACCAGCGGATCTATTTTTGCCGGCAGTCGCGGCGGAGCCCAAGCCGTCATCTGATGTTCGGCGCGGATACCCCTCGTTGGCGAAGGGGAGGAAGCGCCTTCCTCCTTTTGTCGGTGGGGGCAGATATGTTGCCAGTTGTGGATGAGGTGGTGAGGTATAGCTTTCGGCTGCGGCCCGGCCGCACCGCGTTGGCAGCCCTACTGGAGGAGTGGCATCGCTGCCGCTTTCTGTGGAATGAAGCCGTTCACCAGGAGAAGTCGGGGAACAAACCGACATTCAGCAAGCTCAGCAAGCTCCTTACCGAAGCTCGCGCGTGTAATGGTTGGTTGCGGGAGGGTTCGCAGGTCGCGCAACAGCAGACGCTGCGGACTTACGCGCAAGCACACGCTCAGTCGTTCACAGTGAAGGGTCGAGGGCGGCCGAAGTTTAAGCCACGCAAAACCACTCAGGTGTCGCTGGAGTACACGCGTCGTGGCTTCACCCTCAGCGATGGTCGTCTGGTACTTGCCAAGGGCGTCAGCATCCCAGTCGTGTGGTCGCGGGAATTGCCGTCCGAACCGACAAGCGTTCGGGTGAATCAAGATTCGCTCGGGCACTGGTACGCGTCGTTCGTCGTCCGCCGAACTGTCGAACCGGGACCCACCATGGTGGAGAGTATCGGCATCGACTGGGGGGTGAGTGTGACTGCCACTACCACGGACCTGTCGTTCGATCTGCCACACTGCGGGTGCCGCATGCGCTGTGCGGCGGAACTGGCTCGGGAGCAACGCAGGATGGCCAGGCGGCGCATCAAACAAGGCCCACAGTCGCGAGGGTATCGACTGGCCGCACACGCGGCCGCGAAGTTGCACAAAAAAGCGGCCCGGCAAACCCAGCACGACTCGCGGGTGTGGGCGAAAACTGTTGTCGACAACCACGGGTTGATCGCGGTAGAGGATTTCAAGCCGGCGTTTCTGGCGAAGTCCACGATGGCGCGCAAGGCGGCGGACGCCGCGATCGGTGCGGGTAAACGAGAGTTGATCGAGCGTGGCGTGCGGGCTGGCCGGAAGGTGGTGTTGGTGCAGCCCGCCTATACGAGCATGACGTGTTCGAGTTGTTTCGCGAGAGCCAAGCAGCGACTCGAACTCGGCGAACGAACCTTCCGATGCCACCGTTGCGGGTTTACCGACGATCGGGATCGGAACGCTGCCAGAGTGATTCTGGCTGTGGCAGAGCGCGGCCACACACGTGTCGACGACATCAGACATTCGGATCACCTCCTTCGGGCGGTTGGCTCGGGTGCGGTCTGAGCGTGAAATCCTCTGCCTAAGACAGAGGAAGCGTTAAACCGCGGTTTCCGACGTCGCCGGGGCGGGCACATCGGTGGTCGGGTTGTAGCCGCCGTCGCGCAATGCTTCGAAGGCGCGATGGCGATTGCGCGGGCTGCGGAATTCGGCGGCGACGCGTTTGCTGATCAGGTCGATATCGTGCACGGCGATATCCATCGATTCCAGCACCCCGGTAATGGTGCGCACGCAGTGTTTGCAGTTCATGTCGGGGACGTAGAACACCTGGTCCTCGGCGGTGAGTTCGCCGGTGGCCGTACCGGTGTCGGCGGGCACCTCGGCGATGGTCAGGCGTTCGGCGATCGCGGTGAACACCTCGGTGAAGCGGTCCAGCACCACCGGCAGAATGCTGTAGTGCGCGCCGTCGAGCTGATGCGGCATGGCGGCCAGGCAGGCCGGGCGGGTGCCGGGCGGCAGCAGCGCGTACTGGCGGGAGATCAGATCGAGCTCATCGTGATACTTGGCGATGGCGTCGGGGACGCTCAGGCCCTCGGAGACGGTGGCGCGGCGCATGATCCGGTGCGCGTCCTCGATGGTGGAGTCCTTCATCGAGCGCAGGATGGCGACGGTATCGGCGGAGTAGCGCACGGTGCCGTCGGGCTGGGTGCTCAGCGTGACCGCGATCATGCCGCGCCGATAGCTCGAGGCCTGCAGCTCCCAGTACCAGCGGGTGGCCACCGCCCCGTAGATCCCGGAATCGCGCATACCGGCGGCGAATTCGGCCGGGGTGCGATACGGCGTCCAGCGCGCCAGCAGCGCGTGCTGTGCCAGCGCCCGCCCGGCCGCCTCGATCCCGACCCGGAAGATATCGAGGGGTTCGTGATCGGTGGTGGTGCCCGCGAGCACATCCCGATCCCGCTCACTCAAACTCGAAATGCGGTGCGCCAGCCCGGTATCGGCGCCGAGCGCATGCCACAGCGTCAGCACCGCCTCCCGCATGGCGATCGGCACGATCGGCCCCAGCCCACCGGAATGGAAATGCCCGGTATTGGGGATCCCGGCGCTGTCGGTCCAGGCGATGCGATGGGTGGCGCTGGTGACCTGATCGGCCCGGCACGGGCGCATGAACCGTTCCAGATACAGCCGCTGCGACAGGGTCAGATGCGATCCCGGCTCCGGACGCAGTGGCGCACAGGTGTATTCGATGCGCTGCGCCTGCGCCGCCGCGGCCCCGGCGAACAATCCGGGCCGGGCCAGCACGGCCAGCACCCGGGAAGCAGCGCGCCGTTCGTAGCGGGGTTCGTGGCCATTCGTGGTCATGCGACCTCCTCGGCAATCGTGGCTACACAGTCGGTGAAGCGGTCGATCTCGTCGAAGGTGTTGTAGATGTGGGTGCTCACCCGCACCGAATCCTCGTCCTCGGATTCGCCGGGCACACAGTGCGCGCCGGTGCGCACCAGGAACCCGAGTTCGCCGAGCACGAACCCCAAGTCGTTCGCGCCGATACCGTGCAGTGTGAAAGAGACTATGCCGTAACCGGTTTCACAGGGGGCGTATGCGGGACCGGGCCGGAAATCCAGTCCCGGGACAGGGCGCAGCCCGGCGATGAGGCGGCGGGTCAGGGCACGATTGTGGGTGTGGATGGTGCCCAGGCCGATCTCGCCGAGCACCTCGAGGGCCGCGCCCAGGGCGAGGATGCCCGGAATATTGTGGGTACCGCCCTCGAGCAGCTGCGGCATCGGCCCGGCGTGCAGGCCGCGATCATCGAGGGACACACCGGAGTTGCCGCCGGGCAGGAACGGGGACAGCTCCGCGTGGCGCCGGCGGCGGCAGTACAGCACCCCGGTGCCCGGTGCTCCGAACATCTTGTGCGCGGCGAACACCGCGAAATCGGCGTCGAGCTCGTCCACCCGCACCGGCAGATGCCCGCCGCTCTGACTGCAGTCGAAACACAGCGCGATCGCCGGGTCGATGCGCCCGCGCAATTCCTCCAGCGTGCTCAGCGCGCCGAACACATGATGCAGATGCCCGACGGTGATGAGCCGGGTGCTCGGCCCCGCCTTCGCCAGGATGTCCTCGATATCGGCTTCACCGAGCGCGCTGATCCGGTACGGCACCAACCGGATCGTCCGCCCGAACCCGGCCAAGATCTGCCGCAGCTGCACCCACGGATACACATTCGAGGCGTGATCTCGTGGGCTGTAGAGGATTTCGTCGCCGTCGCGCAGATTCGCCAGCCCCCACGACAACGCGACCGCATTGAGCCCGGCGGTCGACCCGCCCGTGAAGACCACCTCGTCGGGATCGGCGCCGATGAATCCGGCCATACGCCCGCGCACCTGCTCGATCTCACGGCTGAGCGTGGTCGCCCACCCATACCCGCCGCGCCCGGCATTGGCGGTCCGCGAACTCAGATACCCCTGCACGGCAGCGATGACCGCCTGCGGCTTCTGCGTGGTGGACGCCGAATCGAGGTATGTCTCGGTACTTTCGCGCAGTGCCGGGAACATGCGCGCGGACACCGCTTCCGGGGCGGGAACCGGCCCGGCGGTGGACGCAGGCGCACAGGACCGCACCGTGCCGCTCCCTCCGAGGAGTACGCGCTGGACGCCACCAACGATACGCACATTTTCCCAGCGGCTCGAAGGTTCTCGCGGGCAAGCCCTTTCGCCCCCGCCGTCCCGTCACCGCGCGGAACGCACCCTCAGCGTTCGGGTCCACCCGGATTGCACAGCGCGTTCACGGTCTCCTGATAGCCGACCGCGGGCCGCCACGGCTCCAGATTCCAGCTCGGTTTGTTGGGCGCGACAATGCGCGCGAAATCCCAGTGGCACATGAATTGATCACGCATACCGGGGGAGTCGGCGTCCGGGGCGTCGACGAGGATTTCCTGCCAGGCGCGTTCACCGGCGGTGGGGAAGGTGTCCTGGCGGCCGGCGTCGGTCGGGTAGACCAGCAGACGGCGGCCGTCGACGGCATCGGTCCATTCGGTGCGGTCGATGAGCGCCTGATCGGCGTAGGTGTCCACGGCGGGGATCTGGGCGGCGGAGACGGCGATGGGATGGCCGGTGGCAGTGGTCGGCGCCGGCGCGGGCGCGGCGGGATGGGTCGAGGAGGTACTCAGCGAACCGACGATGACAGGAGAGGATTCCTCGGCGGCACCGCAACCGCCCAGCACTACCGTCAGCGCGAGCAAGCCACCTGATAGTTTCCAGCGCTGCCGCATCGGCCTCGCCCCTTTCCGTTCCTCGTTCTCGCATCCGGCCCGGTCACCGGTGATCACTACGCGATCATGGATACATCACCGGCACTGAAACGTAACCGTCTCGCATTTGCCAGCGCTGGTGTATTGGCCCAGACGGACCCTACGATGTCACGCGCGGGCGGTTCTCGGAAGTGGGGGCCGCCCACACCGTGGGACCGGAAGTGGTTGCCGCACCCGCTGTTGTGATCGAGTGGTACGGGTGCGGGCTGGACGACTGTAGGGGCAGGATGAACACACCGACAGTGAAATGTCTTGTCTGGGAGGTGGACAACTCCCTGTGGGACGGAGTGGTCTGCGATTCGACCGACGGCGCACTGCGCGCCGAGGCGGTGCGCGCGCTGCGCATTCTGCGGGAACGCGGAGTGATGCACGCGGTCGCCAGTCGTGGTGAATTCGCGTGGACGGTCGAACAGTTGCGTAAACACGGGCTGCACGACCGCTTCGCCGTCATCGAGGTCGGCTGGGGTCGCAAATCGGCGGCCATCACCCGCATTGCCGAGACCCTGGGAGTGAGCCTGGACCAGGTCGGTTATATCGACGCCGAACCACTCGAACGCAGCGAGGTCGCGCATGCGCTGCCGCAGGTGCGCTGCTATGCCGCGCGCCATGTGGATGTGCTTCCCGCGCTGCAGGAATTCCGGGCGCCCGTGGGTGCGGTGCCGCCGCCTACCTCTCCGATGGGGTTCGCGCACATTCACGCCCGCTGACTGTTGGTCGTGCGCGGTCGGGCGCCGATCGCAGGCGGGGGGTCGCGCACTGCCGGGTGGCGGTGCGAATTCCGGTGTCGGCTAATTGTGAGTGACCAGCCTCACTTTCAACTCTCATGGTCAATGAAAAGTGCTGGTTAACAGCCAATTTCGACTCCGCTGAGCCGCCTTCCGGGCGGAAAAATGTCTGAAGTTCGTCGGTGCGCCCGGGGATACTGACGCCCGACCGATGAGTTGTGCGAGCTGGTCCCGTCTGATCTGGTGTGGCGCCGGGACGCGGGAATGCGGCGACTCGGCATCGGGCCACACGTCCTACGCTCACGAACGCCCGGAGGTATCCGATGCACGCCGAAGTATCCACTCAGTCCACGGCGGGAGGCAGGACCCCCACCGTGATCCGGGTGCTGGTGCTCGCGACCTTCGTGGTGATTCTCAACGAAACCATCATGATCAACGCGATCCCGCGCCTCATGACCGATCTGCACGTCGGCGAACGCTCGGCGCAGTGGGTCTCCACCGCCTTCATGCTCACCATGGCCGCGGTCATTCCGACCACCGGGTGGTTCCTGCAGCGGGTCACCACCCGCCGCGCCTACTCCCTGGCCATGGGCATCTTCCTGGTCGGCACCGCGCTCTCCTCGGTCGCGCCGACCTTCTCGGTGCTGCTGCTCGGGCGCGTCATCCAGGCCTGCGGCACCGCGGTCATGATGCCGCTGCTGATGACCACGCTGATGACGGTGGTCCCCGAACAGGACCGCGGCCGGGTGATGGGCAATGTCACCCTGGCCATCTCGGTCGCCCCGGCCATGGGCCCGGTCATCTCCGGCCTGGTGCTGCAGATCGGTTCGTGGCGTTGGCTGTTCGTGCTGGTGCTGCCGATCGCGGCCGGTGTCACCTGGTTCGGCCTGCGGCACCTGGAGAATGTCGGCGAACCGCAGTCCGGTGCGATCGACGGATACAGCGTGGGCTTCGCGGCGCTCGGATTCGGTGGTCTGGTCTACGGGCTCAGCAAGATCGGCGGAGGCAATGACACCGAGGCCATCGGTATCGTCGCCGCCGGCGCGGTCCTGATCGCGGTGTTCGCGGCGCGTCAGATTCGCCTGCAGCGCACCGGCAGTCCGCTGCTGGACCTGCGTGTGCTGCTGATCGGCACCTACACCAAGGCGCTGGTGCTGATGGCGGTCGCGTTCCTGGCCATGCTCGGATCGATGATGCTGCTGCCGCTGTACCTGCAGAATCTGCGCGGGCTCAGCGCGCTGGAGACCGGTCTGCTGGTCATGCCCGGCGGTCTGGCCATGGGTCTGCTCGGCCCCACCATCGGCAAGCTCTTCGACCGCTTCGGCGGCCGCTGGCTGGTGATTCCCGGCTCGATCGGCATTACCGCCGCGCTGGCCGGCTTCACCCAGATCTCCCTGCACATGCCGTACGGGCAGCTGCTGGCCCTGCACATCCTGCTGATGGTCTCGCTGGCGGCGACCTTCACCCCGGTCTTCACCCTGGGCCTGGGCGCGCTGCCGCCGCACCTGTACTCGCACGGCAGCTCGATGCTGGGCACCCTGCAGCAGGTCTCCGCGGCCTTCGGCACCGCGCTGGTCATCACCGTGATGACCACCCGCGCAACCTCACTGGTGAACAGCGGCCACGACCCGATCTCCGCCCACCTGGACGGTATGCGCCTGGCCTTCGCGGTCTCCGCAGTCCTGGCCCTGGTGGTCATCGTCATGGCGATCCTGCTCCCGAGCCGCGCCGCCGCCTCCGCCCACGCGGAGGATCACGCCGCCACCGAGCCCGCGCTGAGCTGATCAGCAGGTCCGCAGGCAACGAAATTGCCCGCCCTGCCAATTGGCAGGGCGGGCAATCTTTTCGGTGGATGTCTGCTTCGGTGGATCTCGCCGTCAGGCGGATTCGATCTTGCCGCTGCGGATCTCGACGATCGGCAGCATCAAGGCTGCGGGCGCGCCGACCGGGACAACGGGCTGGTTGGGGGCCACCGGTGCGATGCGCTCATAGGCGCTGCCCGGCTCCGGGCGGGTGTCGACCTCACCCTTGTTGGGCCACATGGCCGCCGCGCGCTCGGCCTGCGCGGTGATCGTCAGCGACGGGTTCACCCCGAGGTTGGCCGAGACCGCCGCCCCGTCGACCACACTGAGGGTCGGGTAGCCGTACACGCGGTGGTACGGGTCGATGACACCGCTGTCGCGGTCCGCGCCGATGACCGCGCCGCCGAGGAAGTGTGCGGTCAGCGGGATATTGAAGACCTCACCCCAGGAGCCGCCCGCCACACCGCCGATCTTGTCGGCCACCGCGCGGGTGACCTCGTTGCCCGCGGGGATCCAGGTCGGATTCGGTTCGCCGTGGCCCTGTTTGGAGGTCAGGGAGCGGCCGAAGAGTCCGCGCTTGGTGTAGGTGGTGATGGAATTGTCGAGATTCTGCATGACCAGCGCGATGATGGTCCGCTCGCTCCAGTTCTTGACCGACATGAACTGCAGCAGGGTCAGCGGATGCCGCAGCACCGTCAGCAGGAAGCGCAGCCAGCGCGGGATACGGCCGCCGCCGTCGACCATGAGGGTCTGCAGCAGGCCCATCGAATTGGAGCCCTTGCCGTAGCGCACCGGTTCGATATGGGTGTCGGGCGTGGGGTGGATCGAGGAGGTGATGGCCACGCCGCGGGTGAAGTCGATGTCCGGGTTCACCTTCCGGGTGGCCGCGCCGACGATCGATTCGGAATTGGTGCGCGTCAGCACGCCCAGGCGGGCGGAAAGCTGCGGCAGCGTGCCCTTGTCGCGATTGGCGAACAGCAGCTTCTGGGTGCCGCGGGTGCCGGCGGCCAGCACCACGTGTGCGGCGGTGTAGGTCTTGGGCTGCTTGCGCACCCAGGCGCCGGTGCGCTCGGTCTCCACATCCCAGGTACCGTCCGGCAGCGGCCGCACGGTCGCGACGGTGGTCATCGGAATGACCTGCGCCCCCGCCGTTTCCGCTAGGTATAGGTAGTTCTTGACCAGGGTGTTCTTGGCATTGTGGCGGCAGCCCGTCATGCACTCGCCGCATTCGATACAGCCGGTGCGCTCGGGTCCCGCGCCGCCGAAGTACGGGTCGGCGACCTTCTTGCCCGGTTCGCCGAAGAACACCCCGACCGGGGTCTGCACGAAGGTGTCGCCGACGCCCATATCCTCGGCGACCTGCTTGAACACCTCGTCGGCGGGCGTCATATGCGGATTGCGCACCACACCGAGCATCTTCTGCGCCTGCTCGTAGTACGGCATGAGCTCATCGCGCCAGTCGGTGATCTCCCGCCACTGCGCGTCCTCGAAGAACGGCGTCGGCGGCACATAGAGGGTGTTGGCGTAGTTCAGCGAACCGCCGCCGACGCCCGCGCCCGCCAGAATGAGCACATCGCGCAGCGGATGAATGCGCTGGATGCCGTAGCACCCGAGCTTCGGCGCCCACAGGAATTTGCGCAGGTCCCAGCTGGTCTCGGGCAGCTCGTCGTCGGCGTAGCGCTGACCGGCCTCGAGGACGCCGACGCGATAACCCTTCTCGACCAGGCGCAGCGCGGTCACGCTGCCGCCGAATCCGGATCCGACGATGAGCACATCGAAATCGGTCTCGCGTTGGGTCATCGCAAACTCCCTGGTCGTCGTCGACACGTGTGGCGGCGGTTACGGTAATGCGGACAGTTGCCACTGTCAACGTTACTGCCCGCGTCTTCTATGCTGACCCGGTGCCCCGATACAGCCGCGCGCAACTCGCCGAACTCAGCGGGGTGCCGGCGCGCACCATCCGCTACTACCAATCGCTGGATGTGCTGCCGAAAGCCGGGCGGGCCGGAAAAGAGGCCGTCTACACCGACGAACACCTGGACCGGCTCCGCGATATCGGCGCTATGCAGGCGCGGGGCCTGCGACTGGACGCCATTCGCGAGGTGTTCGCGACCGAAACGGCCGGCACCGACTGGCGCACGGTCTTCGGCCCGAGCCAGCCCATGCCCGCGGAACCGGCGGTCGTGGTTTCCGATGAGCAACTCTCGGAACTGCTCGGCGATCGGCGGGCGGAAATTCTCGACGAACTGTGTGCCGCGCAATACCTCGAACCCTGCGGCGAAGGCTGGCGCATCCCGGATCAGCCCATGCTCAAAGGTGCGCTCATCCTCTACGACGTGGGCACCGACGTCACCCTCGCCGGCGCCCTGCGCAAACTCATCCGCGCCCGCATCGCCGACCTCGCCGACGACATGGTCCGCACCTTCGCCGACGCCGCGGCCACCAGCTACGGCGGCGAAGGCATCGGCACCGACCTCACTCGCTTCCGCGACCGCTACCGCGCCGCGGCCTGGGAAGTGGGCGGCGCGACGCTGGCCGACGAAATCGAGCGTGCCGTCAAGGAATTCGCCGGCGAGCAGGACAGCTGAGCGCGCCACTCCGATCGCGGAGTGATTCCACCCCGGCGGGGTAGCGATTCCACCCGGGCGGGGCGGACGGCTCATTTCCGGCGGTCAGCTGCGCAGATCGTGGATCAGCACATCGAATCTCGGTGCCTTGGGCCAGCTTTGGCGCAGCACGCCGACCCGGTACCAGCCCCAGCGCAGGTACGTGTCGTACGCGCGCGGGTTACCGGGATGAACCAGCAGGGTGGCGCGGCTCTCGGGGCGGCTGTCGAGCAATTCGTTGTGCAGCGACTGGGCGATGCCCTGCCCGGCCAGTTCGGAGTGCACCATGATCTCGCTCAACGCGAAGGTCCGCGTGCCGTCCTCGACGATGAACTCGTCGATATCGTCCGAGTCGAGCATCAGGCCGCCCCACCACGCGGTATTGCGCTGCAATGGCCACCCCCAGGCCTGGCCGCACGGTTGCTTGCCGCGGTGGGCGATGACGAGTTCGAATCCGGTGGGCCGGTTCGGGGCGGTGTACGCGTCGAACCGCTGCATGAAGGCCCGCGGTGATTCCACTGCCATACCGGAGTGGATCGCTTCGAGGTACGAGCCGCGGAAGATCGCTTCGACTTCCTCGCGGTGCTCCTGGGCCTGAATGGCGTCGAAATGCTCGAAGTGAAGTTGGTGAGTCGCTGACGTCAGGGGATCGGTGTCCATGATGTACTCCCACGCGCTGACGGGCAGTGCGGCCCTTGCCGAAACCGCAACGCTCGTACCCAAAAGCGTATTCCTTGTGCGCGTTTCCGGGGGACGAGATCGAAATATGCAGCGTCACACAACGATTCGGATACTTCCTGGCGAAACGCGGGTGTTCGGCGCGCTCATCGATCACTCGGCGGGTGTGCCCGCGAACAACTGAGGATCGCCGCGGGTGTCGGTCCCGCCGTCCTGGTGCCAGGATGGAACCAGTTCCAGGCCGGACAATCAGGGGGTTTTCATGAATGACGAATCCGCGCCGCGGCCCAAGGGCCTGGGCAAACGCGCTTGGGTGACCACGAAGCTGGTGCGGCGGGTGCTGCGCGGCCTGGCATGGTCGAACGTCGTGCACGTCACCGTGATCGGACGAGAACTGGTGCCGAAGGACGGCGCGGTGATCGTGGCGAGCAATCACATTTCGATGCTGGACGCGGTATTCCTCTGGGGCGCGTTGCGACGGCGGGCCGTCGCCATCGCGATGGCGGAGCTGTGGTCGTGGCCGGTCGTCGGCTGGCTGGTGCGGCGGCTCGGGCAGATTCCGGTCCTGCGGCGCGACAGTGAGTCCGGGCAGGCGGCCCTCTCGCAGGCCGAGCAGATTCTGCGGCACGGGGGCGTGCTGATCATCTATCCGGAGGGACGGCTGGTCCCGGCCGGTGAACGCGAGCCGTACAAGCCGGGTGTGGCGAAACTGGCGCTGGCGACGGGCGTTCCGATCATTCCGGTGTGCACCGCCGGCACCGACCGGGTGCTGCCGATGCGGCGGGTGCGCGGCGACGGCCCGGCCTTCGACCGCCGCCAGCGGGTGACCATTCATTTCGGTGCGCCCATCGACCCCGCCGATTTCGACGATTCGGACAAACTGCTCGATCACCTGCGGCAGCGCACCGAGGACCTGCGCACCACCGAGTGAGTCGGCACCGCTACGGATGCGGGAGCGTGCTGCGTTCGGTGGTCGTCGTACTCGACGTATCGCAGGCATAGGAGAGGCCGTACTCCGGCGTTGTCGTCTTGCTGAGGCAGCCGAAGGGCACCGCGCCCGAGGAACTCACCTGCAGTCCGGAACCGGCCGATTGATCGGCGCACAGCAACCCGGTGCTGTCCATCCGGCAGTCGTAGTCGCCGAACGTGATTCGACTCCCGTACCCCAGCGTATTGCCGGTGCCCGAGGTGAACTGGCCCGGATCACCGTGCAGGCTGCCCACACCCACCGTGCTGCCGGGGTAATCGACCCAGCCGCCCACCCAGTTCCCGTGATTGTCACTCGGCTTCGGCGGTGGGTTGTCGAGTTGGACCAGACACGACAGACCGGTGGATGAGGAGGCGGCCCGGTCGTCGGTCATGCATTCGATCTTCTTGGTCGGGCTGACGAAGGCGATATCGGATCCGAGATCGTTGACCGTCCCGTCCGTCGTGGTGGCGGTGTGGAACTTCGAGATATCGACGGTGCTGCCCGCATGGATCCAGGACACCACCGAGGACAACGGCGCACCGGCCGCGGGCGCCCCAGCGGGCGCGGCCTTCCCGGACGTTGTGGCCCCGCTCGCCGAGGAGCTGACGGTGGTGGGCGCCGCGACATTCGACCCGCTCGGACCACATCCGGTCAGCAGCAGCGGGATCGCCGCCGCTCCCACTCCGTACCTCGCCCAGCGGTGCAGTCTCATCCGATGTTCCACCCTTTCGCGCCCGGCGGCGACGGCGCTCCGAAGCCGGTCAGAGTGTGGCACAACAAATTTGCGCAACCCGCTATGGGTGGTAAAACGCGCGGGCGCGGGCGGTGATCATGATCCGGCGGAGCCCGGCCGGAGCTGCTACGGAACCGAGACGGGGGTGTCGCAGCTGGCCGGGGGATCGACCAGCCCGCAATCGGAGGGGCCGCGCACCGGCACATAACTGGCGGGCACACCGTTCCTGGCGACGATCTGCCGGTAGGTGTCCACCGCCTCGGTGGGCTGGCGCGTCAGATTCCCGTCGGCACGCACGTCCACCGTGTAGAGGCCGAAACGTGGTGCGTACGAGCCCCATTCGTAGTTGTCGGTAATGCTCCAGTAGTTGTAGCCGACCACGTTCATGCCGTCGGCCTTGGCGCGCTGCAGCCAGTAGACGGTATCGCGCATGTGATCGGAGCGGGTGTAGCCGTCCGCCCGCGGATTGCCCGCCTCGGTGGGCATCCCGTTCTCCACGACCCACAGCGGCTTGTTCGGGAACAGCTTCGAATAGTGTTGTAGCGCATAGTAGATGCCCTCGGGCCGCACCGGCAGATTCCACATGCCCACGGCCGTCGGGGCCGAGCCGTCGGGCTGGGCGACGGCATTGGATCTGGGCGGCTCGTAGCCGAAGTAGTAATCCACGCCGATGAAGTCGAGCTTGTCGCCGATGCGATCCATGAGCGGCCCGTTGACCTCGGACTCGGCCCCGGCGACATAGCCGACATTGCTGGTCACCTGCGCATTGGGCTGTACCTGGTGGATGTAGTCGTAGATCTGATTGTGCGCATCGGCGACCCGGTCGAGCATGGTATCGGCGTCGGTATTGTTCAGCCGCACCTCGTGCATGATGTAGGCGACCGGCTCATTGATGGTGACCCACACCGGGTTTCGCACGGCGTACCGGTCCACCACCTTGCGCATATTGGTGAGCCAGTCCGCCACGATGCCGGGATTGTTCCAGCCCCCGCGGTCGGCCTCCCAGCCCGGATACACCCAGTGATCGAGCGTCAGCATGGGCTGCATTCCGGCCTGGACAATGTCGTTGACGACCGAATCGTAGAAGGCGAACGCATTCTCGTCCCAGGCGTCGGGGGTGGGTTGCAGGCGCGCCCATTCGATGCCGACGCGGAAGACCTTCACCCCGAGCCCGGCGGCGAGGGCGATATCGGAGGGGTAGCGCGAGCGGAAATCGATGGAGTTCTGATACGGGTCCCAGCTGGGATTGGCCGCGATATAGCGCAGCCAATTGCTGTCGGGCGCGTGGCCCTCGGATTGGAAGCCCGAGGCCGCGACACCCCATCGGAAGTTCTCGCCGAGCGACCCGTGCGCGGCGGAGGCCGCCGCCGGCGGGGTGGCGTGTCCGACGGCAGCCACCGGCAGCAGTGTCGAGGCCGTGGCTATCCCGGCCAGGACGAGTCGGCGCAGGCGTCTGTGCATCGGTGCTCCTCCTCCGGGACGAGCGGTCGAAATGTCCCGTTTGGAGGTTAACTGTTGGATTGCTGAAACTCGGTGCAGCAGGATGCGTGTCGCGGGACGGGCCGGTGCGGCTGGTCACATACCGCCGGTCGAGGTCCGGGGCGCAGTCGCCGCGCCGGTTACCGCGGCAGCGCCACCGGATCGGTGCAGCTCTCCAGCGCATCCACCAGTGAACACGTGGTCGGCGCCCTCGTCGGCAGATAATCCGCCGGAACACCCCCGTCGTGCGTGATGCTCCGGTAGGCCGCCACCGCATCGGTCGGGCGTCGGGTCCGCGCCGGATCGTTGCGTACATCCACCGTGTACAGCCCGAAACGAGGTGTGTAGGAACCCCATTCGTAATTGTCGGTCAGACTCCAGTAGTTGTAGCCCATGACGTTCATGCCGTCGGCCTTGGCGCGCTGGATCCAATACATGGTGTCGCGCAGATCATCCGCGCGGCTGTAGCCGTCGAAGCGCGGCTGCCCGTTCTCGGTGGGCATGCCGTTCTCGATGATGTAGAGCGGCTTTCCGGGGAACAGCTGCGCGAAATGCCGCAGCGTGTAATAGATGCCGTCGGCCTGCAGCGGCAGCTTCCACAGCGCCGACTGCGCGTACGCGGTGTATTCGGCGGCCACCTCGGCGGACATGCCGTAGTAGTAGTCGATCCCGACGTAGTCCAGCTTGGCCGCGATCTTGTCCAGGATCGCGCCGTTGACCACCGGATCCGCCGCCGGAATGTAGGCGACATTGCTGGTGACCATCGCGCCGGGCTGCACCTGGTGGATGTAGTCGTAGATGCTGTTGTGCGCGGCGGCGAGCCGGTCCTGCATGGTGAGCAGGCCGGTGATCGGCAGCCCGCCGTTGCGCACCTCGTTCATCATGTACGCGGTCGGTTCGTTGATGGTCACCCACAGCGGATCATCCCCCGCGTACCGGTCGACCACGGTGCGCATATTGCTGAGCCAGTCCGACACCATGCCCGGATTGCCCCAGCCGCCGCGATCGGCCTCCCAGCCCGGATACACCCAGTGGTCCAGGGTCAGCATGGGCCGCATGCCCGCCGCGCGGATGGCGGCGATCACCCTGTCGTAGAAGGCGAATCCGGCCTCGTCCCACACCCCCGGCTGCGGCTGCACGCGCGCCCATTCGATGCTGAGGCGGTACACGTTCACGCCCAGGTTCTTGGCGAGCGCGATATCGGAGGCGTAGCGGGTGTAGAAGTCGACGCTGTCGCCGTAGCGGTCGTAGTCGGCGTGCGTAGTGCTGTAGCGCAGCCAATTGCTATCGGGCGCATGGCCTTCGGATTGGAAGCCCGCGGTGGCCACACCCCAGTAGAAGTCGCCGCCGAGCGCGGGCAGCGTGGCCGGGGCCGGGCGGGCCTGGGCGGGAACGGCGCTCGCGAGCAGTGCGGTGGCGACCACGGCCAGGGTGGCCAGCGCGTGACGGCGGGTGTGCGGTCGCAAGGGGACTCCTCATCGGGCGATCATTGAACTGGGCGGCCGTCCAGCATTATGGCGGACCCGGGCCCGCGGGACACGGGGTTCGCTCGAATGCGTCGATCCGATCAGGCGATCGAGATAGCGGGAGGCTAACTCCCGGGGCCCGAGATCCTCCAGCAATTCGAACCCCGTGTCGTTCGGCGATGTCAGGGGAGAGGTGCGGTGCGCCGGATGGTCGACGACGATCTCCGGAACCTGTACGCGCGCAATCGATCACACGTCCGATGGCGGCCGCTGACCGGGCTGCGGCGGCTGACCCGGCTGACCGGGCTGCGGCGGCGGGCCGGGCCGGGGTGGCTGGCCCGGCTGCGGCGGCCAGCCCATGGCCGGCGGGGTGGGTGGCCAGCCCGGAACCTGCGGCATCTTCGGCATTTCCGGCGGCGGCGGCATCTCGGGCATGGTGTGGAACGGCGCCGGGGGCGGCGGCACGATCGGCATCCCGCCGCCGCCCCCGCCGAATCGCTGGAACGCGGCCTGCCGGGAGGTCCCGAAGATCTCGCCGACCTCGGCCCAGGTGCGGCCCTCGTCGCGAGCCTGCTGCACCAGCGAGCGCAGGACATCGTCGACCACATTGTCGAGACTGCGCGCGGCCCGCAGTGCGGCCATGACCGAGGGGGTCGGTGTGCCCTCGGCCGGGTGCAGTACCTCGGAGACGAACGTGGCATTGGCGGACAACATTTTTGCCAGGATGGCCCGCTCATCGGCGGGGTCCCTGTGCTGTGCATCGGTCATGTGTAAACGATGCATTTACAAGCGACACCTTGTCAAGGAACGATTTACATTCCGCCGCTGCTCGGAGGTTGCCGAACCGCTATGCGGTCGCGCCACCGTCGATGACCAGATCGTGGCCGACCATGAAACTCGACTCCGCGGAGGCCAGCCAGAGCACGGCGGCGGCGATCTCGGCGGGTGTGCCGACCCGTGCGACCGGGACGGCGGAACTGATTCGCGCGTCGCGATCGGCCCGGGTCTCATTGGGCCGGAAGGACATCGGAGTGTCGGTGGCGCCCGGGCTGACGGCATTGATCCGCACGCCGTCGGCAATGTGATCGCGCGCCGCGGTGCGGGTCAGCACGCTGACGGCCGTGCTCAGCGGAGCAGGTTGACGATCTGGCGGTACGCATTGCGGGTCGGGGGCGCCAGCTGCGACCAGGTGACCGGGCCGCCGCCCGCGAGGTGGGCGTCGTACGGAATCTCGGTCACGGCGCGCACGAACTTGCCCAGGTAGGTGCGAATGTGTTTGGCGACGCTCGGGCCGTCGCTGGGGTGCTGCCTGGTCACCACAATGACCGACTCGGCCAGATGATATTCGCTGTAATTGTCATCGAGCCAGATCAGAGCGGGTTTGAGCCGATTCACGGCATCGGCGCGCGCGGCCAGCGTGATCACCAGCGCGATCCGCGAATCCGACAGCAGCGGCGCGATCATCGGATTGGTGACCGGGGACCCGCCGTCGTACACCGGCAGGCATCCGGCATCGCAGAGGCTGCGGTGCACCGAGGAGTAGCTCTCCCGTCGCGGCAGCGCCTCGGGCCCGCGCGGCAGGATGCCCACGCTGGAGCTGTTCTCGCCGCAGCTGTCGAGCACGGTGGAGGCCAGGCCGCGGTGGCTCATGTTCAACCAGGTCTGCACGGTGCCCGCGGGATCGATGGCGTCGCAACCGCGCCGGGCCAGATCGCCGCCGGTGGCGGTGGCATCGACCACGATCGGGGAATGCTCTCGATAGTTGTAGGACGCCGCGGTGGCGACGCCGAGGGCGGTGGTCGTGGTGCCGGCGCCGCCGGAGCTGCCCACCACGAGCACCGGCGGTAGGTCGGCCCACATCAGAAAACCATTGCCGCCGTGCAGGCGAACCAGATCGGTCGGCGCTCCGGGCGGGGCCGGGCGTAGCAGCAGGGACAGATCCGTCGGCGTCGAGGAAAGCCGGGCCGGGTGATCGGGGAAACGGTCGAACACTCGAAATTCCTTTGTGCGAGCGGCATTCGATTCTGCGGAATCGGGACGGTCGGCACGGGTCGATTCGACGGTGAATTCAGCGAGAAAACAGTTCTTCTGTCATCGACTCGCCTCTCATCGACACCCACACCGTGCCGACGAGATACCCCTGCGCTACGACATCTTCGATGAGTCCTTCGGTTCCTGCTCCGCATACCCCCTACAGTCGCGCACCACCCTGTGCAGCTCTCAAAAGAACTGCCGTGCAACGTCTTTCAACTGCGCAAGATAATACACCGATCACCGCAGTGTGAGGGTTCGATGCGAATCACCGGCACCGCCGGGCCGGATCTGTTCCCGCACGACAGTTCGTCGTTAGCATCGTAGTCGTGATCAAGTGCAGAGCGCGCGGTGAATTGGGTCTGATTCTGCTCGCGGCATGCGCGCTTCTGACCGCATGCGGTGGCACAGAACAGCACACGCGGCATTCCTCGTCAGTCGCGCAGCCCACGATATCGGCTCTGCCGCAGCCGAGTTCGACGGTCGATCCCACTCAGCCCACTCCGGCCGCACCGGTCGCGGTCGGAGAGGTGCCCGGCAATCCGCGTGCCGCGGCGGCCCTGCGGCCCTGGGTGCGGGATCTGATCGGCACCGATATCGATCAGCTGATAGGCAAATGCTGGACCATCGAACCCGCGCATGCGCGAGAGATGTACGCCGGCAAGGCCGATATTCTCGCCGCTGTCACACAACCGGGTATCGACGGACAATTCGCGGTGATCTGGAAGGGGCCGGTGCGGTCGGTGAGCGTGAAACGCGCCGAAATCGTTTCCGGATATGCGTGCCCCTATGTCTACCCGGCCGGATCGGTGAACTTCTACACCGAGGCCGATGCGCGATACGCCGTGCAGCGCTACCTGTCCCGCTGGGTCGGTAAGCCGGTGGACGCCGGCGACGTCGAGGGCAGGTATCCGCTCGTCTGCCCCGGATCGGTGCTGGCGAACAATCCCGGAAGGCTCACCGGCGTCACCGCATTCGGCGCGCTCGCCTCGAAGTCCACCGGTGATACCGGCGTCGAAGTCTCGGGGCCGGTGACGAATTCGTCGAACGTCACGCAGTCGATGACCTTTACGCTGTCCATCGGCTCCGGCGGCTACTGCATCGACAACATCAGCGGCTGACGGTTGCCGACCCCGGGCCCGATCGCGCGATACGGATAATGGGGGAGTACCGAAAGCGCCGATAGCGCGCCGCCGGGCCGATTCATGACCGAAGTATGACGTCCCGGCAGGCTGGGGACTTTACGAGGCGTACCGCCCGTTGTATGGGCGGTACGAGACTCTCTTCACGAAGGAGGACGCGTGAGCGACACGCGGAAGGCGATTCTGGCCGGTGGCTGCTTCTGGGGCATGCAGGACCTGATCCGCAGGCAGCCGGGGGTGCTGTCCACGGAGGTCGGCTACACCGGTGGCCGCAACGACCACCCCACGTATCGCAACCACCCGGGCCATGCGGAGGCCGTGGAGATCACCTACGACCCGGCCCGGACCGACTATCGGGCACTGCTGGAGTTCTTCTTTCAGATCCACGATCCGTCCACGAAGGATCGGCAGGGCAATGACGTCGGCACGAGCTATCGCTCGGCCATCTTCTACCTCGACGACGAGCAGAAGCGCGTCGCCGAGGACACCATCGCCGATGTCGACGCCTCGGGCCTGTGGCCCGGCAAGGTGGTCACCGAGGTGACCCCGGCGCGTGATTTCTGGCGGGCCGAGCCCGAGCACCAGGATTACCTGGAGCGCTACCCCCAGGGCTACACCTGCCACTTCCCGCGCGCGGGCTGGAAGCTGCCGAAGCGCCAGACAGCGCAGTAGGACCGCCGAACGGAGACCTTTTCTGAAACATGTTCTAATTCAGAAAAGGTCTTCGAACTGACAAGGGGTCCGCCGCCGTGGTCGCATTCTTCACCGAGGTCGATGGTCGATACCTCGCCACCGAACTGGCGGTCAGCGCCTGGGCCCCGACGCAGGTCGCCGGCACCTCGGTCTGCGGGCTCCTGGCCCGCGAGCTGGAAACGCACAGCCCCGGAGCGGCCTTCATCCCCGCACGCTTCACCGCGGACCTCTTCCGCCCGGTGCTGAACGAGCCGATCGCGCTGCGCAGTGAGGTCGTCCGGGACGGCACCCGGGTCCGCGTGATCGATGCCTCGATCGTGCAGCGCGGCGAGGTGCGGGCGCGGGCGAGCGTCATGTATCTGGCCGTCGCTCAGCAGCCGCCCGGACAGGTGTGGCAGGCGGTGCGGCAATTGCCCACGCCCACAGACAAACTGGATGGCCCGCACGGCAATCCGCCGCTGTTCAAGGTCGGCGACCTGGACTGGACCGGCGACTTCGCCGCCGGCCAGAACGGCGAACGGAAATCCGTGTGGCACAACCTGCCCGCCCTGGTGGAAGGCGAACCCATCTCGCCGTTCCAGCGCGCCGCGTTTGTCGGTGATGCCACAAACCTGGTGTGCAACTGGGGAACCGAGGGCGTCGGCTATATCAACAGCGATGTCACCGTCACCATGTCCCGCCTGCCCGAGGGCGCCGAACTGGGGCTGTTCGCCCAGGATCACGTCGCCGCGGACGGGATCGCCGTCGCCACGGCGACGCTGTACGACCGTCGCGGCCCGCTGGGCACCTGCGTGGTTACCGGCATCTCAAATGTGCGCCGCCAGGTGGATATGGTCGCTTTCGCCGAAAATCGCTTTACCGATGCCGAGTCGGCGTCGATCATCGTGCAGTGACTTCTACCCCGCAGGAACGCCTCAAACTGGTCGGCCGCGCGGAGCCCGCGGCTGCGGCGCTCACGTGGGCGATGAATCTCGACGACTCCGATTCGCCACGCGATGTGATCGATGCGCTGGCGCTGGCGCTGTATGTGAGTGGCGAACAGCCGCACGCGGTTTCGCTCGAACTCGAGCACGTCAAGCCCGATGCCCCGCTGTGCCCCGACGATGCGCGGGTGCTGCGCACCAGCGATGACGACGGTATGCGCGCCACCCTGTCCGTGGGTGACGGCTGGACGCTGCGCGTCATCCGCCGCACCAACGGCACCGCGGTGCTCACCGTCTGCGCGATTACCGAGGCGCTGGCCCGCGATGTGCTGGCCATCTGCGCCGCCGATGCCACGGTGGAACCCGAATCCGATGCCAGCCAGGTGTCGATGGGCTTCTGGCACAGCGGAGCTCACGGCCCGCAGCGGCGCGAACGCCCCATTACCGCCGCCTCCTGGTCGGAGATCCACGGTAATTACGGCACCGATATCAGTGCGGCCATGCAGCGGCTGATGGCGCTGCGCGCCGACGATGTGACCGGCCGGCTGCTCCTGCTGCACGGTCCTCCGGGCACCGGAAAGACCTCCGCGCTGCGTGCGCTGGCCCGCGAATGGGCCGAGTGGTGCCAGGTCGACTGCATCCTCGATCCGGAGGTGCTGTTCTCCAATCCGGGGTACCTCATGGAGGTCGCCATCGGCGTCGACACCTACGACGAATCCAAGCGCCGCTGGCGACTGCTGGTGCTGGAGGACTGTGATGAACTCATTCGCGGCTCCGCGAAAGAGTCCACCGGACAAGGGCTTTCCCGCCTGCTCAATCTCACCGACGGCATGCTCGGCCAGGGCCGCGATGTGTTGGTCGCCATCACGACCAACGAGAACCTCTCCCGCCTGCATCCGGCCGTCATCCGCCCGGGCCGCTGCCTGGCTCAGCTGGAAGTGGGCCGACTCTCGCCCGAGGAAGCCACCGCCTGGCTGAATCGCGAACTCGCGGACCGGCCGAAGCCGGTGGCGGGCCCGGAGGGAATGACGCTGGCGGAACTGATCGAATTCCGAGACGAACGCTCTCGAATTCAAGCGACCCCAACGCCTTCGGCCTCCGACACCGTCGGCTATCTGTAGTCTGCGCCCCGTCGAGGTGTAATCCGATCTGCCGCCGGAGGGTTCGGCCCGCTTCCCTTGACGGGCCGAACCCTCCGGATCGGCTGATGGCCTGGCGCTGAATCTCGGTATTCAGTGTGTGATTTCCGAGTGGGCAGTGTGGTATTCGCCTTCTGGGGATGTCCCGATGCGGCTAGGCGAAGCTAGCATTCGTGTTCTGTGCCAGCCAATGACAATGCGTGCCAATCCATTCATGGAATGCGCGGCATCGAATGCCCGATGCGGCTCGGTATTGAGGAATAGGTTTCGCGGTGCTGCCGAAGCGAATTCGATATGTCGCGCCGGTGTGAGGGGCTCTCACGAATCGGTATGTGAGTCCGGGCCGTCGGCGCGCAACAGTTCGGCCAGCTCGTCCAGTAATTCCGAAACGCGTTGGCGCTGTGCGGGCATCAACTGCGGCAGCTCGGCGGCCAGGGCGGCGTCAATCGGCTTCCGTCCGCGTTTGCGCAACACATCCACCAGCATCACCGGATCCACGCTCACCCGGACCCGGCGGCCGTCGGACGGATCGGGTTCGGTGCGCAGCAAACCGTCGTCGCGGTAGCGGGCCACGATGCGCGACACCAGACTCTGCACGATGGCGGTGCGGTCGGTGATTTCGCGAATCGATGATTCCGGGTGCAGCGCAACATCTTCGATGACGGCGAATTCACTGGGCGCGAAGCGGCGCGAGCCGGTGGTGCCGGTGGCCGTGAAGGCGATGGTCCGCAGGCGGCGAGCGATGAGGTGCAGGCTGGCGGCGTCCATGATTGGCAATGTACATCACTAGTTATGTAATTTAGGATTCATCACTATGTATGGAATTGGTGAGCTTCCGCGTCTGATCAAGTACAGCCTCGACACTCAGATAAGCCTGGCGCGGCTGCGGCGGTCGCACACCCTCGAGGATCGGGTGGCGGGACGAACCGTGCTGGTCACCGGTGCTTCCTCCGGGATCGGGCGGGCCGCGGCGATCCGCATCGGAGCGGCCGGCGCGACCGTGGCGCTGGTCGCCCGGCGGGCGGAGGAACTGCGCGAGGTCGCCGCGGAGATCGAAACCGCGGGCGGCAAGGCCTCCGTGTACCCGTGTGACCTCAATGATTTCGATGAGCTCGATGCGATGGTGGCGCAGGCGCTCGCCGATCACGGCGGCGTGGACATTCTGATCAACAATGCGGGCCGTTCCATCCGGCGCCGGCTCGACGAATCGTACGAGCGGTTCCACGATTACGAACGCACCATGCGGCTGAACTACTTCGCGCCGACACGGCTGATGCTCGCGTTCCTGCCCGGTATGCGCGAACGGCGCGACGGTCAGGTCGTCTCGGTACTGTCCCTGGCCGTGCTGTTCGGCGGCGCGGGATACAGCGCCTACATCGCCTCCAAGGCGGCCCTCGACTCGCTCACCGACAGCCTGCAGGCCGAAACCCTCACGGAGAACATACGATTCACCACGATCTACATGCCGCTGGTCCGTACGCCGATGATCGCGACCAATTCGCTGTACGTGAATGCGGTGGCACTCACGCCCGAGCAGGGCGCGGCGGCCATCTGCGACGCCATCATCGATCGGCCGCGTCGCATCGGCCCGGTGCGGGGGCGCATTGCCAATCTGCTCGATCGCGTCGTGCCGGAGCGTTTCGACATCGTTCGGAATGCGCGTTTCCAGCAAGGTATGTGAGCGCACAGAAAAGGGAAGGAGAGCGATTACTCCTTCCCACTCTCAACTTATATCGCACCCGGGGGCTTGCCGCAAGACCCGGGTAATGGCGCAGAATCGCTCATCAAGGCCGGAACCTGCAGAAATAGGAGTTGCGTGAAACCCTTGATGACGAGTGCCTTCGACCTGCCCGACCGTTTGGCCGCCAAGGCCGACCCGGCTTTGATCGCCGAGGACGAGCGGCATTTCGCGGCGATCGGGGCGAGTCTGGAGCAGTCCATCGCGGATCTGTCCGCGCGCCTCGACGCCGTGCGCAAGGCGCCTGTTTCCCTGGGTCAGGAGGCGGTGGAGCGGGATCAGGAGGTCCGTCAGCTGACCGCTCGGCTGCGTGCCCTCAGCCGGTTCGGGCTGGACCTGTGCCTCGGTCACATCATCAGCGCGGACAATCCCGAGCCGGTGTACGTCGGCCGGCTCGGCCTGACGGACAGCGCGGGTGAGCGACTGCTGGTGGACTGGCGTTCTCCGGCGGCCGAGCCGTTCTTCGGAGCGACACACGGCAATCCGATGGGTCTGGTCCGCCGCCGCAGGTATCGCTGGACCCTCGGCCGAATCAGCGACTACTGGGACGAGGTATTCACCTCGGACGGTCTGGAGAGCCGCGCCGCGCTGGACGATCAGTCCGCCTTCATCGCCAGCCTGGGCAGCAATCGATCGGCCCGCATGCGCGATGTGCTCGGCACCATCCAGGCTGATCAGGACGCCATTGTGCGTGCGGGCTCGCGCGGCGCGCTGGTCGTGGACGGCGGTCCCGGCACGGGCAAGACCGTTGTCGCCCTGCATCGCACCGCCTATCTGCTCTATTCGGATCCGCGACTCGCGCATCGCCGGGGCGGCGTGCTGTTCGTCGGCCCGCATCAGCCGTATCTGGCGTATGTCGCCGATGTGCTGCCCAACCTCGGTGAGGAGGGTGTGCAGTCCTGCACTCTGCGCGCACTCGTCGCCGAGGGTGCGACGGCAAGGGCCGAGATCGACCCGGAGGTGGCACGCCTGAAATCCTCCGCGGATCTGGTTCGGGCGATCGACACCGCGGTCAAGTTCTACGAGGAGCCTCCGGCCAGGGGCATGACGGTCGCGACCGACTGGGCCGATATCCGGCTCAGCATCGACGATTGGGCCGAAGCCTTCCGGGCGCCGGATCCGGGCACTCCGCACAATGAGGCGCACGAGCAGATCTGGCAGGTGCTGCTCGAGATCGTGAAGGACAAGCACCAGGACGACGTTCCGGCCGACGAGCTCTGGAATTCGTTGCGGCAGAACAAGGAACTGCGCACCGTGCTCAACAACTCCTGGACCTTGCTCGAAGCGGCCGATCTGGTCGCGGACCTGTGGTCGGTGCCGGCCTACCTGCGTAAGTGCGCGCCCTGGCTGAGCCCCGATGAGGTTCGGACGCTGCAGCGCGCAGACGCTAAGAACTGGACAGTGTCCGATCTGCCGCTGCTGGACGCCGCCCGGCAGCGCCTCGGTGATCCGGATGCGTCCCGGCGCAAACGTCGGTACGAAGCCACGGTGGCGGTCGAACGCACGCGCATGTCGAATGTCATCGACAACCTGATCGCCTCCGCCGAATACGACGACGGTGAGGGTGTGATGACAATGCTGCGCCAGCAGGACCTGCGCGACAATCTGGTCGACGAGACCGCACTACCCACCACCGACCCGGACCTGCTCGCCGGTCCCTTCGCCCATATCGTCGTGGACGAGGCGCAGGAGTTGACCGACGCGGAATGGCAGATGTTGTTGCTGCGCTGCCCTTCCCGCAGTTTCACCATTGTCGGAGATCGGGCGCAGGCCCGCCACGGCTTCACCGAGTCGTGGCAGGAAAGGCTCGAACGGGTCGGCGTCGATCGAATCAGCCTGGCGTCCTTGAGTATCAACTACCGGACACCGGAGGAGGTGATGGCCGAAGCCGAGCCGGTCATTCGCGCCGCGCTTCCGGATGCCAATGTGCCGACGTCGATTCGCAGCAGCGGCATTCCCGTCGTCCACGGTTCCACTGCGGATCTGGGCTCGATCCTGGACGCCTGGCTCGCCGCGCACGACGAGGGAATCGCCTGTGTCATAGGCGATCCGGAGTTCCCCTCGACCTCCCGCATCCGATCCCTGACCCCGGAACTGGCCAAGGGGCTCGAATTCGACCTGGTCGTCCTCGTCGACCCGGAGGAGTTCGGCGAGGACATCGAGGGAGCCGTCGACCGCTACGTCGCAATGACCCGGGCAACCCAGCAACTCGTCATTCTCGCCAGTCCCTGACGCCCCCAGCGGATCTTGCGGTTGTGCGGCGATCGGCGATACGCTGACTTTCGTCTCAGACGGTAAGGATCAGCCATGGTCGGCGCGGTCAATGCAACACTTCGGCGATTCCTGCGCCCACCCGAAGGCGTGGTCCGCACCCGCACCGACCATGGCATGACCGATGAGATGGCAATCGTCATCGACGCAGCGCCGCAAGAACTGTGGGATCTGATCACCGACGTCACCGGCATGGGCAGATGGAGTACAGAGAATCGCCGCGGCCGATGGCTCGGCGGCGCATCAGGTCCGCAGGCGGGCGCCTGGTTCGTCGGCGTCAATCGCATTGGTCCGGTCGTGTGGGTCACGCCGTGCGAGGTCACCGTTGCCAAGCCCCTCGAGCACTTCGAGTTCCAGGTCCACATCGTGGGCCCGCGCTGGGGTTACCGCCTCGAGCCTGATCCGGGCGGGACGCTGATCACCGAATATCGTGACTGGTCCTACTCCTCCGGATTCAATCGTCTCCTGCGCTGGTCCGGTCCGCTCGGCAAGCCCCGGGACAACCATGCGCTGCACGGCATTCCCGAGACTCTCCGAGCACTGAAACAGCACGCCGAATCACGATCCCGGACGTAGCAGCATTGCGTACTGGGCTGGCGCTCAGGCTTTTACGGCGTTCCAGGCCGCCTGGCCGAGGGTCGGGGCGGCGCCGAGCATGTCGAAGTCTGCTGAGCGGGCGAGCCAGAGGCGGGCGTATTCGACGCAGGGGCCCATCCACAGCGCCTGGCACAACCTGGGCGGTAGCGGTTTGATGCGGCCCTTCTCCACGTGTGGCTGCAGCCAGGCGGTCGCTTCGCCGTAGAAGCGCTCGTTCAGGGCGTTGATCACCGGCCGGGATTCGTCGATGACCTCGTACTCGCGGCAGTGGAACAGATAGCGCGCTCGCAGCTCGTTGGCGGCGACCCATTCCAGGTGGGTGCGAACGGAGCCTTCGATCCCGCCGCGTGCGGTCGAATTGCTATGCAGGGCAGCGAGATAGGCGTCGAAGTAGTCGCGCAGAGTCTCGACGTACAACTCGGCGGCCACGCCCTCCTTACTTCCGAAGAAGTGATAGATGCTGCCCACGCTGGCCCCGGACGCGCGGTGCAGCACCTCGACGGTGGTGCCCGCCACCCCGCTTTTCAGATAGACGGTCAGCGCGGCGTCGAGGATGGCGCGCCGGCGCACAACGCCGGCATTCGAGGAAGTGGGCACCCTCGAACGATACCGAACCGGCCCTGAAATTAGAAAAATGTTCTAGAATATCGTTCTAGTGTGACGAGATTGTCTGAGCCGGAAGGGCTGTGGCGTATGAGCACGAGTACCAACGACCGCACGACGGAGGAAGCACGGCGGGTGAATCCGGTCGATGTGGCACTCGGTATCGCCTGCGTGGTGTGGGTGGTGATGACGCTCTGGTCGGGAATTCAGACCGGCGGCAAGGGCTTACCGGTGATCCCGCAGACGATCACGTCGCTGGCGCTCGTGGTGGCGGTGTTCGGCCACATGCTCAAGCACCTCGGCTTCAAGCTCGCCGCTGCGTATTTCGTGATCGGGTCCGTGATCGAGTGGTCCTTCGAACAGGCCAATATCTCGTTCAGTGGATTCGTCTGGGGCGATCTGCGTTACGGCGATCTGGCGATGATGGGTCCGCATATCGGGAGTGTCCCCCTCTTGGTTCCGCTGGCGATGGTCGCGCTGCTGTGGCCGGTGTACGTGATCATCAATGTGGTGCTCGACGGGAAGATCGTGGTGAATCCGCGCTCGCTGCGGCCGTGGCAGGTGGTGTGGCGCTGCGTGCTCTACGGCATGCTGCACGCCTGGCTCGCCTTTCTCACCAATGGTTTCTGCACGAAGTTCGGTGTCTACGAATGGGTCGGCAAGTCCAAAGCTCTCGCGCCGCAGGACTCCTTCTTCGGCGACCCGCAATTGCCGATAGGATGGACGGTCTGGGGGTTCCTCACCACCCTTGTCGTCTCGTTCGTACTCATCCCCGCCTTCGGTAAGGAAGCCCTCGTCCGATCGGAGACCCGTCCACTCAGCTGGGTCGACGCCGCCCCGATCGTGGTCATCGGCTCGTACGCATTCGCACTGTTCCTCAACCCGGTGAACAAATCCGTCGGCAGCGTCATCCTGTTCATGTTCGGATTCATCTCGCTGCTGGCGCTGTATCGCTTCGCGGCGGTCCTGCTGGAGCAGAGCCGATCCAGTCGAGAAGTCGCGACAGCCGAGTAGGCACGTCGGATCAGCGACCCTCGCTGGAAGATCGTGGTGTTCCTGGATGTTTCCCTCGCCATGCGGATCAGTGAAGCGTCCAGGGTCACCGGTGTGAGTGCCCGATCGTTGCGCCACTACGAGGCGGAGGGGTCGATCGTCTCCGGCGGTCGGATCAGGGTCCGAAGGACTTGACCCTCACGACCGACAGACTGCGCCCCGCCCCGGGGCCCGGCGAATACTTGATCCGCGTGCTCGCCGCCGGGATCAACTTCGCGGACGTCATGCAGACGCACGGAACATACGACGGCGGCCCGCAAGCGCCCTATGTGGCCGGGTTCGAAGCCGCAGGCGAGATCGTGGCCGCCGGCCCGGGTATCGAGATGCCGCATCAGGTCGGCACCCACGTTGTGGGTAGCGGTCCGGGCGCGTTCGCGCAGTACATGATCATGCCCGCTGCCGGTGTGCTCCCCGTGCCCGCCGGCTGGAGCGATGCCCAGGCGCTCGGCCTGGTGCTGCTCTGCGCCTCAGAGGCCGAGTTTGGTAACGGCGTTGTCTTCCAAGGGGTTTGCGGTGCGGATGTAGCCGTGGACGGTGCGGGGATTGGACCAGCGGCCCTGGCGCATGATCTCTCGATCGCTGGCCCCGCCGAGGGCGGCCTGGGTGGCGAAACCGGCGCGGAGGGAATGGCCGGAGAAGAGGTCGGGGTCCAAGCCCGCGCGGGCGGCATAGCGTTTCACGAGTTCGGCGACGGCCCGGCCGGACATGGGGTAGTCGGCCAGGCCGCCGTGGCGAGAGATGGTGGGGAACAACGGAAGTACCGGATCGGTGAGGGTGGTGCCGGTGAAACCGTGACAGCGGTGGATGTGGGTATCGGAGGACGGGTGGGCGGTGACCCAGGTGCGCAGGTCGTTATCGGCGAAGTGGGCCTCGCGCAGGCGAATCCAGTCGGCGAAGGCGCAGACGGGACAGGTGTGCGGGCGCTGACCGCGGGGGAGGACCACCCGCTGCTCGTTGACACCGGTGGGGTCGGTTTTGGTGGTGGGGAGGTGGATGAGCAGCAGGGGCTCACCACTGGCGTGATCGGTGTCGACGCGGACATCGGTGATGCACAATCCGGCGATCTCGCTGCGGCGCAGCGCGCCCGCGAAACCGACCAGCAGCAGCAGCGTGTCGCGGCGGCGCGCGGGTTCGGTGGGCCAGCCCGGTGCCGGGAGCTCGGCCAGCAACTGGTCGAGGGTGTGCAGGAGTACGGGCCGTTTGCGCTTCGGCAGAGTGCGCCGGGTGCGGCGGATACCGCGCAGGGTCAGGCGGACCACATCGGCTCGGGTGGGAGACGGGAGGCCGTTGGCGGCATGCACGGCTGCCAGCGCCGCGGACTTGCGTTCGAGAGTGCCTGCGCTGAAGGCCCATTCGCCGTTCGGCCGCCGGGCGTCCGCGGCGGCCGCGAGGTAGACCGCCACATCCAGGGCGTCCGCGGGCAACGCCTGCCGCCCCTCGGCCAGACACCATGCGGCCCAGGCGATCCAGTCGGTCCGATAGGCGCGCAGCGTATTCGCGGACTGGGACGCCTCGAGATAGCGGCGCAGCGATCCGGCCTGCTGATCGTCGAACCGTTCCCGAACCAGGTGCAGCGCCGCGGAATCCACCAGCACACTGCGCACGCCACGCCGCAATTCGGTGCGCACCGCCTCGGGCACCGCGATAACAGCGCCGTGCAGGGTGTCATCGGGCTGCTCGGTGGGCTGCGCTGCACTGCGACCGGACATGGCTGCGACCCTACGGCACCGCGCGCTGTCGGCCCGCCGCACACGACAGTAGTGTCGGGTGGCGAATATCCCCGGCGACTCAGGAGACGAGTTTGCACATCGAAGCCACCTCGGAAAATCGTTCGTTTCCCCTGCTGCAGCAGCCGATTCACGTGCCCGACAGCGTGCTGGAGGATCTGCGGCAGCGGCTGGCGCTGACCCGCTGGTCCGATGATGCGGGCAATTCGGACGGCTCCTACGGCGTGCCCAAGGCATATCTGCAGCAGCTCGTCGAGTACTGGCGTACCGAGTTCGACTGGCGCACCGCCGAATCCGCCATCAACGCCTACGAGCACTACCGGGTCGAAATCGATGGTGTGCCGGTGCATTTCATGCGCAAGCCGGGTGTCGGACCCGATCCGATCCCGCTGATCCTCACGCACGGCTGGCCCTGGACGTTCTGGCACTGGTCCAATGTCGTGGACGCGCTGGCGGATCCGGACGCGCACGGCGGTGATCCGGCCGACGCCTTCGACGTGATCGTCCCGTCCTTCCCCGGCTTCGGCTTCTCCACGCCCGTCCCCGACCGCCCCGACCTGAACTTCTGGAAGGTCGCCGATATCTGGCACACCCTCATGACCGAGGTGCTGGGCCATGCCAAATACGCCGCCGCGGGATGTGATGTCGGCGCGCTGGTCACCGGCCAGCTCGGCCACAAATACGCCGACGAGCTGTACGGCATCCACATCGGCTCGGGTCAGCGCCTGGACCTGTTCAACGGCGAGCGGGCCTGGGACATCACCGGTGGCCGCCCCATCCCCGAGGGTCTGCCCGCCGATGTGCACGCCCGAATCGTGGAGCTGGAGAAGCGCTTCGCCGTCCACCTCTCCGCGCACATGCTCGCCCCCAGCACCCTCGCCCACGGCCTCTCCGACTCCCCGGCCGGCATGCTGTCCTGGATTCTCGAGCGCTGGACCACCTGGAGCGACAACCACGGTGATATCGAAACCGTCTTCAGCCGGGACGAGTTGCTCACCCACGCCACGATCTACTGGGTAACCAATTCGATCAGCACCTCAATGCGCATCTACGCCAACCACAATCGCTACCCCTGGGAGCCCTCCCACGATCGGCATCCCGCGATAGAAGCCCCCACCGGCATCACCTTCGTCGCCCACGAAAACCCACCCGGCGTCACCACCGCCGACCGCGTCTCCCACTTCCTGACCACCGACCGAGCCGACTGGTACAACCACGTCAACCTCACCGCCCATGAACACGGTGGCCATTTCATCCCCTGGGAGATCCCGGACGAATGGGTAACCGACCTGCGCCGCACCTTCCGCGGGCGGCGTTGACACGGTCGCCCGACAAATTTGCATCGGGTGGCGTCAGGAGGTCGCGCTCGGTGACAACCAGTCCAGTTGCCGAGCTCGGCCCAGATCGTCGCGGGCAGCCCAGTGTTCGATCACCATGCCGTCCGACATGCGCATCCAATGCGTTTGCGCGACCGAGAATCTCTTCCCGGTGCCGGGAAACACCTGATCTACTTCGCCCTCGGTGTCGTAGACGACGAACGAACCGACTTGTCGGCCAGCCATAATGGTGTCCAGGCACACCAGATCTCCATCGGCTACAGCGTGCCGGATCTCGTGACGCATATCGGTGAAAGCCGCCCGCAGCCACAACGCCGTGGAGTAGAAACCGTGGGGCCCTCGCAGCCGGGTCGTCGGTGGCTCATGCAGGCTCTCGCGATTCCTCGCATCGGGATGAATGACAGCCTCGAAGTCTGCGCGAGTTCCGGATGACATGATCTCGAGACTGCGCACAGCCACGGCCTTCGAGTTGGTAGGTGCGCTCATGCGGCTCCCAAAAATCAGTAAACGAGATCGGGTCCGGTGCCAGCGACACCGCACTCCGATCAGCGACGCCTTTCCGCTCGGTCTGTCGTTGTCGGCATGTTATTGACGATGACGGATCCGGGCGGCGCGTTCATTCCCAGCCAGGGGAAGGCCATCCGTCGACGTGGTGGAGAGAGCCTCCGACAGCCAACACGACACCGATGATCCGAAACCGCCAGTGTGGCAACCCAATCCGAACCGATAGAATTGAGCCAGCAATGACGTGGTCGATACCGCAGGTCACCACCGGTGCAGAGCGTCGTCTGCTCGAGTACATGCTCGACCGCAACCGTGCCGAATTGATCAATACGGTGCGCGGGCTGTCCGAACACGATGCCCGCCGCCGCCTCGTCACATCCCTGACTACTCCGATCGGACTGCTCAAGCACGCCGCGGTCGCTGAACGGATCTGGTTCCAGCACGTCTTGGCCGGTCTCCCCGAGAGCGAATGCGACGGTGGCACAACGCCGGGCGACGCCAGCTTCGTTGTCGACGACAACGAGACCTTGGCCGACGTGATCACCGAATTCGAAAGCGCCAGTGCGCGTTCCCGCGCAATCGCGGCCCAATTCGACCTCGACGACATCAGGACGCACCCCCGCTTCGGCGACGTCAGCCTCCGCTTCATCTACCTGCTCGCGCTCGAGGATTTCGCGCGTCACGCCGGTCACGGCGATATCCTCACCGAGCAGATAAACCACCCCACGCCACCGGGCATCGACAGTCCAGGACCCTCTTAGCCGAGTTCACCGCCGGGTTCACTGAAAAGCCCTGTCCGCCATGGAATGTCCCATCTTGCGGCGTGCCGTCCAGTCCGAAACGATTGCGAGACAGCGCCGGCGGAAAGTAGGTTCCGGTGAGCATGGGGGAGGCGCAATCACATGGCTGCACAACCGAACTGGCGGGAAACCTGGATCGGCCAGCTCGTCACCGTCGCGGCACTTCTACTCGGCATAGTCTCGTCGATCGGAATATTCCTCGGATGCCAACGCGGGCAGTGGTTTCTGGTTGTGTTGGCGGCAGTAGTGCTAGCGGCCTGCATCGCGATCGTCATACCAGCGGTAATCGCAGATCTTCTCGGTCAGGCCATGCTCGCCGTGATGATTCTGACGCTGCCAATGCTGCTCGTCCCGCGCGGCAGACGCTGGTGGCTAAGGACGTGGGGCCCCGCACTCGCGGGCTTCCGGCCCCGAAAACCATCTCCTGACAGCGAACCCATTCCTGTAGTCGCCGATAGCGTCCCGTCGCAGAAAGAGCTCGAACACCTCCTCGAAATGATGGACGCCGCCGACGCGGCCATCTGGCCGAAGACTGCGAGAGACCAGCTTTCGGTCCCGAGATTCCTGGAACTGAACCCAGAATTCCCAGCCAATGCCAGATCCCAGTTCTCGCACCTTCTGGAATCCCGATCGATGACCACAGCCCACTACCTCGACCTGACGGGCGTCCTGATCGAGGGTGACGACCTGCTCTACGACTTCCTTGAACGGTCCTATCGATACATCTTCGAGGCCGACAACCCTGCCGCCCCACCCAGCCCCACCGTCTCAGACCGCACCAGTGGGGGCCCGAAACGGTCGGCCGGCTAAATGCGGTGTGGCCCGGGGTTTGATTTCAGGGTCGGAGCTATGACACATGCGGGGGATTCGCCAACCCGAACAATCGACCAGGCCGAGGTGCTGCAAAAAGTCGGGCAAGCACTGGTAGATGCGGCTCCTGTCGGCTGGAAGCAGATTCGATTCGAGTTCTCGGCGACGATTCAGATCGACGCCTCCAAGAACGCACCGCGCTCTGTTCGTACCTCACGGTGCACATCCGAAGAACGAGTTGAGATCCAGTAAAGCTCCGGATGTCGAGGAGCGCCGTCAACGTGATCGGCAGTATGGGTTGTGCGGGGGTTACGGCATCAAGTTGCAGGATTGGCCGGACATCAGGCCCAGGCCGCACAGGACGATCACTCGCAGGGTGGCCAGTTCGGAGGAATTGATCGAACCTGTTGACGCTGAACCGGAATCGGCGATGGTGGTGGTTGGGCTGGGGGTGGCGGGGGCGGCTTGTGCGGCGCCGGCGGCTAGTGCGCCGGAGATCAGGCAGGCGGCCAGGAGGTAGGGGAGTTTCGGTCGCAGAATCGAATTCATTGTTGTCTCCTCGAAGTCGTGCTTCGTAGCACTCTAGGAGGGGGCCGACTCGGAGGGATGCCACGAATTTCGGGGGCCTGCGGTGGGGTTCCGGTCGATCGTCGTTGCCTGGTCGGTAGCTCGGCATTGGCCGCCTGAGGCCGCGAGGGTTTGTGTAAGCGCGGTGAGTGGGGACGCGTGCAGGATGGGGTCCTGTGGACATTAACCGGCAGTTTCGTCTCGGCTGACGGCACGCGCGTCGTCTTTCATGCGCTCGGCGACGGGCCGCCGCTGGTGGTGCTGCACGGCAATTTGCGTCAGGCCGACGTCATGGGGTGTTATGGCGGAGATCAGGGGTTCGAGGGGGAAAACTATGAAGCGCATCGGATTTGGCGTGGCCGTGCTGGCCGCTGTGATCGTCGTGTCGGGGTGTTCGGACGGCGTCAAGGAGTTGAAATTCGGTGAGAGTGCCGATGTTTCGGCCCTCGAGGGCGGCACGATCGGCGTGAGCGTCACGCGAATCGACACCGGGAGCAACGCCGATCTCGCCAGCCTGGAGAACGCCTCGAAATACGCGGGGCAGACGCCGTATTACGTGCACTACGCGGTCGTGAAGAAGACCGGCGACCTGCGCGAGGACGGTGACTATGCCGCGTATGACGGCGACAAGCAGCTGACACACCTGTCGGTGCAATCCGCCCTGGACTTCAGCAGTCCACTCGATCCCAAGGTGCACAAGTTCGACAAGTGCACCGACCAGGGCAGTTGGGCGCAGACCGCACCCGGTCAGACTCTGGAGGACTGCATGATTTTCCTCGCCGACCCGGGTACCGGCCGGCCGACGAAGATCGAACTGGTCTCGAGCGGCGATCACAAGACGAAGGTTCGCTGGAGTTGATCACGAGAGTCGCCTACGCGGGTGGCCCGGCGAGTCCGTACAGCTCCGAGGGTTCCCAATATCCCCGAACGCCAGGGAGTTCGGACAGGTAGCCGAATATTCGGGCATGCCCCCATCCGTGCGATTCACGCAGACCCGCGGCCAGCATACCGAGATACCGCGCGGAGGGTTTCTGCAGCACAACGGTCGCGGGATCCCAGGGAGAGGTAAAGGTCAGAACAGGAAACCCATCGAGGTCATCGACGTGGACAACGGTCTCGTACCGGCCCGGCCCGAACTGCACACGGCCGGTGTCCAGTACTGCGTCGATGTCGAAATCTGTTGTCCGGCTGGGAATTCGATGCATCTCCTGGGTGAGGAGATCGCTGAACTGCTGCCGAGTCAGCAGGTAGCCGCGTGCCGCCGCGCCGCGCGGCCAGCCGGGTTCGGGCCGATCGGTATAGAACGCCACACCCCCGGTCCAGACGAGACTCTGCCAGGCGAAGTAGACGGTCCCCGGCAGTGTGAGGGGAGTGGTCTTCAATGGTGGTGTGCGGTCACGGAATCCGGGATAGGTGTGCGTCGTGCCCGGGGGAGTGCCGCCCTCGGCGTAGTACGCGAGCCTGCGAGCGTGCAGGTTGGAGCCGTAGGCGCAGTACCAGACGTGCGTCATCGTGCGCGATCGGGACGTAGCACCAGCGGCAGATACACCTGATCGACGATATCGATGATGACCGCGTCATCGATCGGAGTGCCGAACATCAGGAACTCGTTGCGCAACAGGTCGATTGCCACCATGGCCCGCCGGGAGTCCAGGGTCGAGCGGTCGACCTCACCGCGTTCCACAGCACGCTGCAACAGCATTCGGATCGTCGCGGGCCCGGCTCCGTGCACCCGTTCCCTGATGAGCCGCCCGAACTCGGGATCGCGGTTCATCTCGGCGATCAGGCCACGCAGCAGGCCGCCGAACGGCGTGGTCCACCAGTGCCTCGGTCAGAATCTGGCCCGCCTGGAACTCGAGATCATCCTCGCGGCACTGTTCGATCGCATTCCGACACTGCGGCTGGCGGTCCCGGTGGATCGACTGACGCTGCGGCCCGGCACCACGATCCAGGGTGTCAACGAACTCCCGGTCACCTGGTGACCGGTGTACCTCCGATCGGAAAGGAGTACGCATGCGAGTGACTGCCGACCGGAATATCTGCATCGGCGCCGGCCTGTGTGCGCTGACAGCCTCCGCCGTCTTCGATCAGGACGACGATGAAGGCCTCGTCATAGTCCGAGATGCCCACCCGGACACCAACACCCAGCCCGCCGTCCGCGAAGCGCTCAACATTTGCCCATCCGGCGCCATCGCTCTCACCGAGTAACACCCAGTGCCGTGTGCGGCCTCGGGGACTACCAGGCCATGGCACACCCCGCGAGCACCCGGACCCGCGCGGCCATCAATACTTGACAGCGATGAGCCCTGATCCTGACGCACGCAACGAGGCCCGATCCGCGGCCGACCCGATTACCGCCATCCTGGACAACCTCGTCCATGTCGGCCGGCAATCGCGAGAGGTGCTGCGCGCTGCCGTGATTCAACATGCCGAGATGGCTGAATTGCTGACCATGCTCGTCCGATTCCGCGCGCTCGCCATGGCGTCGGTGACTGCCACCCTGGCCGCGTCGATCGAAGCGACCGTCGAGTTCACGCTGGCCGGCTATCTGGCTGACTCTCTGAAAGCTTCGAGCGGCAAATAGCCCTGCCCGCAAGGGGTCTGCGGGTGTGCGTGTTCTTTGCTGCCGCAGATTGTTTGGGTGTGCTGGAATCGGCGGATTCCCAGGATGGTTCCGATTCGGCTCCGTGGGAAATGCTGTTGCACTCGGGGTTTGTCAATGGCAATCTGCCAGATATCGGTACGTCTTTGCTGTGATTCTCCAGTTGCCGATGATTAGCTTACGCGGTAGGTTCAGCTCACCGAGGGGTCTGCGGCACGGCATATCCGAATGTCCTGCAAGCGATTCCAGCCATGTCGGTAATGGTCTGACTGAGGGCGTGGATATGAAGCAGCAGTGGGTTGGCCAGGCATGTTTCAGCAATGACGATTCCGAGTCTTGGCGTGAGCGAGCGCTCTGCGCCCAGACCGATCCTGATTCCTTCTTCCCCGAAAAAGGGAGTTCGAGCACTGCCGCCAAGCGGGTGTGCCATTCCTGTGCGGTGCGGTCGGAGTGTCTCGATCATGCCCTGCTCCACGATGAGAGATTCGGCGTCTGGGGCGGAATGTCGGCGTACGAGCGGCTCCAGCGTGGACGAAGAACCGCCGACGGCGGAAGTTGAACGGTCAGCGGCTGACGATCAGGTGTGTACGGTGTCGGCTTTCGGGGTGGGGTCGGCTGTTCGCGGCTGGGCGGGGTTGCGCGACATACGGCTCGGCCACCAGTTCCACCGTCCGACCAGTACCGCCATTGCCGGGATCATGACGGTGCGGACCACGAGCGTATCGAGCAGCAGCCCCGTGGCGATGGTGAACCCGATCTGGGCGATATTGGTGATGTCGGAGAACATCAGCGCGAACATGGTGATCGCGAAAACGATTCCCGCCGTAGTGATTACGCCGCCGGTGCGGCTGAGCGCCCGGGCTACGGCCGCGCGCAGGCCCGCGTCGGGCGCGGCACGTAACTCGTCGCGGACCCGTGACATCAGGAGCAGGTTGTAGTCGGCGCCGACGGCGGTCAGGGCGATGAAGGCCATCGACGGCACCGCCCAGTGCAGCGGCTTGCCCAGAATATGCTGCCACAGCAGCACACTGAGCCCGAGCGCGGCGAGATACGACAGCAGCACCGTACCGAAAACGTACAGGGGTGCGATCAGGCTGCGCAGCGTCACCGCCAGCACCAGCAGGATCAGGATCGATGCCGCGGCGATGATGGTCGCCAGATCTCGGACGGCCATCGCTCGCAGATCGACATAGGCCTGTGACATACCGCCGGTCTCGAAGCTGGCGCCGGCCAGTGAGGTGCGGGCGGACGCCGCTCGCGCGGCATCGGCTACCTGCTGGGTCAGCGCCAAGCCCTCGGCGCTGAACGCATTCGCCTTGCCGAACACCATCATTCGTGCGGCATGCCCGTCCGGAGACAGGTAGATCTTGGTGGCGGTGGCCAGATCCTTGTTCGTCATCGCCAGGTCGGGGAGGTTGAATCCGCCCGCCGCCGGCGCGATGGTCGGGTTCTGCGCCAGGCCGTTCAGGAAGCCGACGGCTTGATCGAGTCCCGCTGGTAGCTGGTCGTATACCTGTGCCACCTGCGTGACGCCGTCGTGCAGCTGACCGGTGCCGGCGGCGAGTCCGTCGGCGCCGGTCTTCGCCTGTCCGATACCGGATCCGAGCGCACCGATTCCCTGCTGCAGCCGAGTCTGACCGTCGACCAGAGCGGTCGAACCCGCCTGTGCCGTTTGCAGACCGGTAACGAGCTGGGTGATCCCGGTCGCCAGCTGTGCCTGGCCGTCCGACAGCGCCCGCACGCCCGCACGCAGCTGCGCCAGCTCGCTCACGGCATTGCCCGCCGAGCTGCTGTCGAAGGCCGCCAGTGCGGCCTGGGCCGTGGCACACATCGGCGTGGCCGCGCACTGCGGATCGGCCGACACCATCGCCCGCAGGCCGTCGATGGCCGACAGTGGCCCCTGGACCGGGGCCAGTGCGAGGTCCACCCGATTGGCGAGATCGGCGCTGCCCGTTCGCAGGCGCTGCGCGCCGGAGCTGAGTTGCACTGCGCCACCGGCCAATTGATCGATGCCATCGGCGAGCGTGTGCGAGCCGTCGACAAGCTGGGCGGCGCCCTGCCCGGCTTGCGCGGAACCGCTTGTGAGACTGCCCATTCCGGCGGCCAGCGCCTGTGCTCCGTCGTTCAGCTGCGCCACACCGCTCGACAGCCGCTGCACATCGGGCCGCGCGGCCGAGAGTTGCGTAGCCGCCGCGCCGAGCTGATTGCTCACCGTGCCGATCTGCTTGTCGACCGCGGCCTCCGGGATGGGGACTCCGAGCGGTCGCGAAATCGACCGCACGGCAGCAACTCCGGGCAGTCGGGTGATCTCGGTGGAGAGTGTTTCGATCGCAGCGTAGTCCCGGGCGGTGCGCATGTCATGATCGGAGCGGATCAGCACATAGATCGGCAGCAGTTCATTGGCCGGGAAATGCGCTGCGGCAGCGGCATATCCGCGATTGCTGGGGGTGTCGGACGGCTGCGTCGCGCGTTCGTCGTAGCTGATGACCAGTGTGGGCAGCACCGCCGCGAGGGCGGCGGTGACGGCCAGCGAGGCGGCCAGCATGCGGACGGGGTGGCCGGTGACCGCCGCGGCCATCCGTTGCCAGTAATTCGCGGTCGGCCGCGCAGCGGGTTCGGCCAGACCCCAATCGGCGGCGATCGTCAATAGCGCCGGCGTGAGGGTTATCGCCGCCGCCACCGTGATCAGCACACCGATCGCACACGGGATGCCGATGGTGCGGAACACCCCGATGCGCGTAAAAGTCATGGTGGCACAGGTCAGGACAACGATGAGACCGGAGGCCAGGATGATCGGCGTGATCCGCCGGTAGGCGACCCGATACGCCTCGTGCGGGGACAGCGCCTCCCGGCGGCCCTCGTGATAGCGACTGATCAGGAAGATCGCATAGTCGGTGCTCGCGCCGAGGATCATCGCCGACAGCAGCGCGACCGAGAAGATCGAGGTCGGCAGGCCGTGGGCGCCGAACAGGGACACCACCGGCCGCGCGGTCGCCAGCGCCAGACCGATGGTGAGCAGCGCGACGAAAACGGTGGACAGTGACCGGTAGGTCGCCATGAGCAGCAATGAGATGAGCACGACGGTCATCAGCGTGATGATGGCCAGCGCATGGTGAATGCCGTCGAGCTCGTCGGCGAATGTCGGTCCGGGACCGGTGATATCGGCCTGCAGACCCGGTGGCCGCGGGATAGCTGCCACTGCGGCGCGCACCGCGGCGATCGAGCGGGTGGCCTGGGTGGTACCGGTATCGCCGACCAGGCGGATCTGGGTGTACACGGACTTCTTGTCCGCGCTGACGACAGATCCGGCGGTGGCGGGGGAGGCCCACAGATCCATGACCGAATCGACGTGCTCGTGATCGGCGGTCAGGGCGGCCACGATCTTGTCGCAGTAGGCGCGGTCGGTCGCATCGAGCGGTTGGGCGCCGGTCAGCATCAGGTAGGCAATCCCCGAACTGCTCGATTCCCCGAACTGCTTACCCATCTCGATCAGCATGCGAGAGGCAGGCGTGTCCTGCGGAATCATCGGCGTGGAGTTGTCGAAAACCGTCGATTCCAGCTGCGGCACCACAAGATTCAGAATTCCGGCCGACAGCAGCCAGAGGGCCACCACCACGTACCGGAATCGCTTGACCAGTGCACCGAGTTTGTCGAGTCGGTCGGCCTGCATCCAGAAGCCCCTATCGTCACATCGTTGCCAGGATCATAGGCACAGGCGCCGAGAATTCCGCTACGGAGGCAATCTGCGCTGCATTGTTCGAAAGGCGTTCGGCGCGTGCGGGCTTGGTATCGCCGGTAGCACGTGCGGTGCGTCACCGACAGGGAATGCGCCCCGCTCGGACGCGGAGTCGAAGGGGGTGTTCCGGCCCCCCGGAGAGGGCTTCCGAGGCCGTTCAGGGCGGACCTGATACCCCGAAACGTACTCGGCGGTAACGTCTCTCGCGATCCGACCCGCCACCGTCGGCAATCGTTATCGATGCCGGTACATGCCATATCGGGGCGATTCAGCAGTGCGTGGGCTATCCTACGGTTTTAGTGGCGCTCGTCACTTCGCGAGGCATGGACGCTGGGTCCACATGTAATCTCTTCGGTACCTGTTACCTTCAGTAACTTCCAAAGATTGCTGGGGGACAACGGTATTGAGGCAATTGACGCGCCGTGGGCAATGTGGCTCGCTATGACGATGGTGTCGACCCGGTTGCGGTGAATCCAATTCCATTTTCCCGCTGTCGATTTCGTGTCGAGTCGATGTGCGAATACGAGACATGCAGTCCCCCAGTGCTATTACCGAACTCATTGACAATCCGGTAATCCGAACGATCGCAACTGTGGCGTCATTGGCGACGGCACTGTCCGGCGAAGCCCCCCTTTTCGCGGCGTCCGGGCCGAACCGGATCGGCCTCGCGGCGCCGACACTGTCGTCGGCTTTCTGCCAACCACCTCCCATTGACCCGGCCCCGACGGGCAGGGGGCTGCCCGCTGCCCCTGACCGTCCACCGTGACCATGCCAAAGGAGTTCAGCGCCATGGACAACCCCGCGCTACCGTCCGTACAACGCCAGAGTGTCGGCCTGGCTGTGCGCCCAGAGTTCTCGGCGGATCCAGTCGAGCAGCACGCTCCTTCGCCGGTCGACCAGCTGACCTCGGTCACCCACAGATTGCGCGAAATCCTGTACACGGGTGAGGAATTCGACTCCGTGTACCGTCACGTGCTCGCGGCTCCCGGTAAGCGGGTGCGCGCCCGTCTGGTGCTGGCCTGCTCCGGCTTGCTTCCGGGCGCCGTCGCGGCGCCGGTGGATGATGCCGTCGACCTGGCCTGCGCGATGGAGATGTTCCACGAGTCCTCGCTCGTGCACGACGATATCTGCGACGGCTCGCTGCTGCGGCGAGATGCACCGTCGGTCCCCGCGGCCTTCGGCGTCCGCACCGCCGCTCGTGCCGGATTTCACTTGGCGGGCATAGCTTTACAGGTGGTCGCACGGGTGCTGGCCGACAATCCGGTGGTATTCGAGCGGGTCGGCGAGGCTCCCGGCATCACCTACGCCGACCGGCTCTCGGACCTGTCGTTCGGTCAGCTCATCGAGACTCTGCCACCCTCGGTCGACGACGCCGCGCTGCGCCGCCACTACGAACTGGTGGCCGGCGCGAAGACCGGCACCCTGTTCCGGCTCTCGTGTTCCTACGGCGGTACCGCCGGTGGCGTCGACATCGAGCGATTGCACGCCCTGATGGAGTACGCCGACCAGCTCGCTCTCGCCTTCCAGATCATGGACGACGTCCGGGACATCGAGGGCGGTCCGGCGCTGGGCAAGGATGCCGGCGGCGATCTGGAACGCCGGGTGCCGACCTGGCCGGTGATCGAGTGGCTGTCCAGCCGGCCCGGCGCTCGCGAAATGTGGCTGTCCGAAGACACTTCCAGCGTCACGCTGCAGGACGATCTGATCGACAGCGGCGCGACCCAGGTCGCCCGGGCGGTCGCCGTGCGGGCCACCGAGGCGGCCGACAAGGCGCTGGATGTGTTCCCCGCTTCACCCGCGCACGACGATCTGCGAAACCTGTTGCAGCAGGTGATCTCCCGATGAGCGGAACCAGACTCGGCACCCTGGCCTACGGTCTGCGGCACCTGCGCCGCGCACCCGATATCGCCGCACTGCGGGCGGCCCCCACACCGGACGAACTGGCCCGCCTCGCACTGATCCCCGCAGGCCGAAACCTCGGCATCGCAGTCGGATTCCTCGCGCCCGGACTACGCGCCGAGGCCACCGCCGCCCTGCTGTGCTGCCGCGTGCTCGACGCGTACGAGGACCTCATGGACCGCGCGGTGGCCAGCAGTGCCGTGCGCGCCGCGGCGGCGTACCTCGCCGGCGACGACACCCCGCCACCGCCACTGCCCGCGGTCACCGTCCGCGACAGTGAGGCGGTCGATCTGGTGCTGGCCGAACGCATTGCCGATGTGCGGGCGCTGCTGTCGGCGCTGCCCGGCGACGGGCGCGAACGCGTCGGCCGCATGCTGGTCGACATCGGCGACGTCATGGCCCGAAATATCGATTCGCCGCTGCCCCGCTTCGCCTACGGCGAGGGCGTACTCGGGCGAGTCACGCACTACGCATGTGCCCTGGCCGCCGAAGACGCCTTCGCCGAGGCGGATCTGCGTGAGCTGACCGCCTGTGTCGGCGTCATCGCACAGTCGGCCAACGACCTGCGTGACGGCGAACTGGCCCTCTACGGCGCCGCCGATGACGAAGAACTGACCCGCATGGTGATGCTGCGGCTGCTGACCCCGGCGCTGGGCGGCGTCGCGCTGCTGGCCCGTATGGGCCCGCGCACCAGGAGCCGGGGAGCGCGCGCCGCGATGGCGTACATGACGATCACCACGGCCGGATTCCTCTGCCGCGCAGTCGATGCGCCCGCGCCCTATCGGCGGCCGATCGGCGCGGCGGCCCTGGCGGCATGTTCGGCCACGTACTGGAACAAGATGCTCGAACGGGTGCGGAACTCCGCCGATGCGGCGATTCACTTGGTGCTCAACGGATCTCCGCATCCCGAGGGCGAGCCGGGGCCGGCGACGGATGTGCTGAGTTCGGGGGATGCCCGGACGATGTCCTCCTCGATCGTGCCGCTGATCGTGGACACCACCTTCGCGCTGGTGCGGACCCTGCCCGACGAACCGCTCACCGGCAAACTCCCGGACCCCGACGTGCGCGCCATGATGATCGCCGATCACCTGGCCTTCGGTGCGCTGGAGCGGTTGCCGGCGCACCGCCCCGACGCGATGGCCGCACTCGCCAAGACACTTCAGCTCGCCGCTCTCGACACCTCGACCCAAGGAGCCCGACCGTGAGCACCCTTCGCGCACCCCGCCCCCTCGACACCACTACCCAAGGAGCTCTGCGATGAGCACCGCAACGCCTCCCTCTCGCACCGGAACACCCGTAACAGCCTCCGAGGCAGTACCTTTCAGCAAGCGGGTGCTGAAGCTCGAGTACCCGTCGAATGTCGGCCCGCTGCTGCACATCGCGCTGTGGCTCGGGTTCCTGTCCATCGGCCTGTTCGTGCCGATCGCCACCAACTGGTACCTGGCCGTGCCGCTGATCATCCTGCTGTCACTGCTGAATCTCTCGCTCACCATCGGTGTGATGCATATGCACACCCATCGGCCGCTGTTCGTCTCGCAGCGACCGAACCGGGCGGTCGACATTCTGTGCTCGCTGCCGGGCAATCTGACCGCGGCGGAGATGCGCGAGGTGCACGTCCTCAATCACCACCGCTTCAACGATGGCCCCGGTGACGTCACCACCACCGTCGGATACGAACGCGGACTCTCCGCCATCTGGTACTGGGTCAGGTACGGCGCGATCGTCAAATACAACACGATGCGAACGATTTTCGCCGCCGATCCCACGCCCCGCCGCCGGAAGACGCGCCACCAGTTCATCTTCGATCTCGCGCTGTACGTGGCGATCATCGGAACCACCTGGTACTTCGTCGATTTCAACCGGTTCGTGCTCTTCTACTGGGTCCCGTTCTTCATCACCCAGGTCAACGCCGGCTACTTCGCCTGGCTCAGCCATGCCCCCGCGCGCGAATACGAGGACGATCCCAGCACCTCGCTGAACAATGCGGGCAATATCCTCAACTTCCTGATCTTCAACCAGGGTTACCACAGCGTGCACCACCGCTACCCGGGCATCCATTGGAGCCAGATCCCGGACAAGCTCGACTACATGCGCAAGGTCGATCCCGGCGTCATCGTTCCCTATTGGATGGTGGCCCAGTCCGGATGGCGACTGGCGGTGCCCGGGGGCTTCCTCAACGAGCGCTACGGCAACAAGTGGAAGGCGCGGCTGGAGACCCGGCTCGAGACCGACACCGTCCGCAATCGTTTTCTGCCGTGGTTCGCATGGATCTGATCACGCAGGAACAGGCACGGGGCGTGCTGACGACTCGTTCTCGGCTCGTCCCGTTCCTGATCGCCTTCGCCGCATACGGTTTCGCCGGCATCACCGTGCCGATCATGCTGCTGTTCGCCGGCGGCTGGTGGCTGCCCAAGACGGTGGACAAGGGGCCGCACCTGGCGACGCTGCCCTCGATCGTCATCGATGTGCTGCTGCTGGCGCTGTTCGGCCTGCAGCATTCGGGCATGGCGCGGCCCTCGTTCAAGGCGTTCATCACCCGCTGGGTGCCGGAGGCCCTCGAGCGGACCGTGTACATCGTCATGGTTTGCGCTGTGATGTGGACGATCTTCCTGTGCTGGCAACCGATTCCGGCGCAGATCTGGTCCACACACGGTTGGGCCGCAACGGTTTTGGACGCCGGTTTCTGGCTCGGCTTCGTGCTGGTCTACGCCGCCACCATCCTGCTGAACCACTTCCACCTGCTCGGCATCAGTCAGGCCTACCGCCAGTATGTGATCCGGGTGCCCGATGCGACCGTCGACCGGCTCCAGGTGCAGGGGCCGTACCGGCTGGTGCGGCACCCGCTGATGACCGGCCTGCTGATCTCCTTCTGGTTCGCCAGCACATTCACTGTCGGACATCTGATCTGGGCGCTCGGGGTCACCGGGTACATCCTGCTCGGCACCTTCCTGGAGGAGCGTGATCTCATCGCTCGCTTCGGTGCGGCCTATCGCGCCTACGCCGCCGAGGTTCCGGCCTTCTTTCCCGCGGTGCTCAGCCCGGCCGCGCGGGCCCGTCTCCGTGTGCGGTCGTAAGAGCCCCGCTACCTGGCACTTTCCCCGACCAGGGAACACGCAGGCGACCGTTTCCGAGTGAGGAGAGGAATCGACGTGAACAGTCATCGAGTTCGCGAGCGCGGCACCCGCACCACCGCCCGGACGGGCATCGCCCGAGGAACCGGGCGCGCCCACAGTAAGGCGATTCTGCTGGGCGAACACACTGTCGTGCACGGCACGCCCGCTATCGCGTTCCCCGTTCCCGCCCTGTCGGTGAGCGCTATCGCCTGGCGGGGGCGACCGGTGACAATACCGCAGCCCACCGATTCGCCTGCGGGACTGCGCTTTACGGCGGGCAACCCGCTCACCGCCGACACCGAGATGTCCGGGCCACGTGTCGCGGTCGACGAGGCATTGCGGAGGTGGGGGCTCGCCGAGGAGGTCGTCGAGATCGTTCTCGATTGCGGCGATATCCCACCGGCGCGCGGCCTGGGGTCCAGCGCGGCGTGCGCCGGCGCCGCGGTGCGCGCGGTCGCAGAGCTTTACGGCAGGAGTATCGACGCCGAGACCCTCTACGAACTGGTGCAGTGCGGTGAACAGGTCGCGCACGGCCGGGCCAGCGGCGTGGATGCCAGCGCCGTGCTCGCGTGCGGGCCGATCTGGTTCCAGCAGGGTGCGGCCCGCCCGACGCGGGTCGGCCTCGACGCGGTGCTGGTGCTCGCCGACACCGGAATGCCCGGCGCCACACAGCATGCGGTGGCCGCGGTCCGCCGCACACTGGATCGCAACCCCGTCGATGCCGGGCGGATTCTCGATCGCGCGACAGAGCTGGTCGAGTCCGCCGCCGACGACCTGGAGGCGGGGCGCGTACAGCCCTTGGGCGCAACACTTCTCGACTTCCAGGACCTGCTCACCGAACTGGGCGTCAGCACCCCGGAGATCGACACGCTCGTCTCCGCCGCTGTCGGCGCCGGAGCGCACGGCGCCAAGCTCACCGGCGCCGGACTCGGCGGCTGCGTTCTCGCGCTCACCGACATCGGCGGTGCCGCTGCGGAGGTGAGCGCGGCGCTGCGCCGGGCCGGTGCCGTGCAGACCTGGATCGTGCCCGTCACCTCTGGCCAGCACCCATTCCCTTCCCGTACGAGACCGGAACGCGGTACCCGCCAATGACATTCACACCTGTAGAGCTGGAAGTCGACACCCGCGTCGAGATCGGCAGCGAGGCGGTCGCGGTCGCCCATCCGAATATCGCCCTGGTCAAGTACTGGGGCAAACGTGATGAAACACTTGCCCTTCCCGTCACGGGCAGCCTGTCGATGACGCTGGACATCTACCCGACCACCACCACCGTGCGGCTGATCGAGGGGCCGTCGGACGTGGTCGAGCTCAATGGCAGCACCGCCACCGGAGCGTCGTACGCCCGAGTCGCGCGTTTCCTGGATCTGATCCGCGCCCGGTCCGGCCGCAGTGAGCACGCCCTGGTCGTCTCCGCGAATACCGGGCCGACCGGTGCGGGCCTGGCCTCCTCGGCAAGCGGTTTCGCCGCACTGGCCGGCGCGGCGGCGGCTGCCTACGGGCTCGGGGCCGATGCCCGCGCACTGTCGCGGCTGGCCCGGCGCGGTTCCGGTTCGGCCTCCCGATCCATTTTCGGGGGATTCGTGGTCTGGCATGCGGGGGAGGGCGAGGGCGAAGCAGGCGATCTGAGCTCGTACGCGGAACCGATCGGCGGCGAGGCACTGGACCCGGCGCTGATCGTCGCCGTCACCGATCACCAGGAGAAGGCGGTCTCGAGCCGCGAGGCCATGCGGCGCACCTGCGCGAGCTCCCCGCTCTACCCGGGATGGGCCGGCGATTCGGCGCTCGCGCTCGACGAGATGCGTAAAGCGATTGAACGCCGAGACCTTCCGGCCGTCGGCGAGATCGCCGAGCGCAATGCCCTGGGCATGCACGCCAGCATGCTCATGGCCAGGCCGCCGATCCGGTACCTCTCGCCGCAGTCGATCGCGGTGCTGGATGCGGTACTGGCGCTGCGCGCCGACGGCATTGCCGCCTACGCCACGATCGATGCCGGACCCAATGTGACCGTCCTGTGCGCCCGCGCCGACGAGGACCGGGTGGCCGCGACCCTGCGTGCGGTCGGCGACTTCGTCGATACCCGCACCGCGCATCTCGGACCGGGCGCGACGCTGGTCCCGGGAGGTGATCGATGATCACCTCCCGCGCCCCGGGCAAGCTGTTCATCGCCGGTGAGTACGCCGTGGTCGAGCCGGGTCATCTGGCGGTTCTCACGGCGGTCGATCGCTTCGCGGAGGCTACGGTGAGCAAGTCGAAAGACGCTGATACGCAGCTGCATTCGGATCTGGACGGCGGTGTGAGGCTATCGTGCCGACGCGTCGACGACCGCATGATCCCGGCGACCGCCGACGGTGCCGTGCCGGCGTCGTTCGCATACGCCTTCGCGGCCGTCTCGGTGCTCGATCGGTTGCTCGTCGAGCGCGGAATCCCCGCGCGTGCCTACCGGCTCGATATCAGCAGCGGCCTCGGCGACGCGGACGGCAGGAAGTTCGGCCTCGGCGCGAGCGCGGCCGTGACCGTGGCGACCGTTGCGGCCCTGGGGCGCTTCTACGGGCTCGGGCTCAGCGCGATGGACCGGTACCGATTGGCGATGCTGGCCACCGTATCGATCAATCCGAAGGCGTCCGGCGGCGATATCGCCGCCAGCACCTGGGGCGGCTGGATCTCCTACCGCTCGCCCGACCGCGCCCTGGTCTCAGAGGTGCTCGCGCACAACGGGGTCGATGCCGCACTGAGTGCGCCGTGGCCGGGACTCGCGGTGCACCCGCTGCCGGCGCCGACCGAGCTCACCATGCAGGTCGGCTGGACCGGAGAACCCGCATCCACACCGGCATTGGTGGCCGGACTGGGCAACAGCTCGCGGCAGCTGAGCGACCGCACCGCTTTCCTGTCGCACAGCAACGCATGCGTCGAACGACTCACCGCCGCCCTCGAAGCCGGCAACTCGAACGGCATCAGTGACGAGATCCGCTGCGCCCGCGATCTTCTGATCGACCTCGACACCACTGCGGGGTTGGGCATCATGACGCCGCTGCTGGAGGCGCTGTGCGAGGCGGGGGAGGCGGTCGGCGCCGCGGCCAAACCCTCCGGCGCCGGCGGCGGTGACTGCGGTATCGCGCTCCTCGACCGCACCCGCGCCGCCGCGCTGCACGAACTCACCGACCGCTGGGTCACCGCGGGTATCCGGCCGCTGCCGCTGCGGACACATCCATCCGAAGGGGAGTGTCGATGATCGCCGACCGCAAGGACGACCATGTGCGCCATGCCGTGAGCCAGCGCCGCCAGGACAGCGGCACCAGCGATTTCGACTCGGTGACCTTCGTGCACCATGCGCTCGCGGGAATCGACAGCCAGGACGTTTCGCTGGCGGTCGAGTTCGCCGGAAAAAGCTGGGACACACCGCTTTTTGTCAATGCGATGACCGGAGGCAGCCCCCGGACCGGAGAGATCAACCGGCTGCTGGCCATCGCCGCCCGCGAGACCGGGGTTCCGATCGCCTCCGGATCGATGAGCGCCTATTTCCGTGATCCCGAGGTCGCCGGCACCTATCGCGTACTGCGACAGGAGAATCCGCACGGCTTCGTCATGGCGAATGTGAACGCGACGGCAACCGTGGATCAGGTGCATCGTGCGATCGATCTGCTCGAGGCCGATGCCCTGCAGATCCATCTCAATGCGGTGCAGGAGGTCGTCATGCCAGAGGGCGACCGGTCCTTCGGGTCCTGGCCCGGCCAGATCGAGCAGATCGTCGCGCACAGTCCCGTTCCGGTGATTGTCAAGGAGGTCGGATTCGGTCTCAGCAGGCAGACCGTCACCTGGTTGCGCGAGGCCGGGGTCGCGGTCGCCGATGTCGGCGGCCGGGGCGGCACCAATTTCGCCCGCATCGAGAACGACCGGCGCCCCGCCGCGGATTTCGGCTTCCTCGACAGCTGGGGTCAGTCCACGCCGAACTGCCTGCTGGACTGCACAGGAGTCGCGGGAATCGATATCGCCGCCTCCGGTGGCATTCGCTCGCCCATCGATATGGCGCGGGCATTGGCCCTGGGCGCGAAGGCGACCGGCGTCGCCGGAGCCTTCCTCGAGATAGTGGTCGGCCGCGATGAGGCGGCGCTGGTCGAGACGATCCATACCTGGCTCGGGCAACTGCGGCAACTACTGACCGTGCTCGGCGCCCGCACACCCGCGGATCTGGCCGGATGCGATCTGCTGCTCACCGGTGACGTGGCCACATTCTGCGGGCTGCGCGGTATCGACGTGGATTCCTATGCCCACCGGAGCTCCTGGTGGAGCGAATCGAAGAATTCGAGAAGGAGTCACCCATGAACGACATGTCCTATGCGGCAGTCCCGATGCAGTGGGTGGGACCGCTGCGGATTACCGGCAATATCGTCGACGACAGCGTGGACGTACCCCTGGCGACCTACGAAACGCCCCTGTGGCCCTCGGTCGGGCGCGGCGCGCGAATCACCACGCTGACCGAAAAAGGCGTGGTGGCAACACTTATCGACGAGCGCATGACCCGCTCGATCCTGCTCGAAGCCGATGACGCGTACACCGCGCACACCACCGTCACGCGGCTCAAGGCCGAATTCGCCCAATTGCAGGCGGTGGTCGCGGGCAGCAGCCGATTCGCGGAACTCATCGATCTGCACCACCAGATCACCGGAAACCTGCTGTTCCTGCGCTTCGAATTCACCACCGGCGATGCCTCGGGCCACAATATGGCCACGCTCGCCAGCGATCATCTGATGGATCACATTCTCGAGACGATGCCCGGCGTGCGGTACGGCTCGATCTCCGGGAACTACTGCACGGATAAGAAGGCCACCGCCGTCAACGGAATCCTGGGCCGTGGCAAGAACGTTGTCACCGAACTGCTCATACCCCGGGACGTCGTGGAGAACCGACTGCACACCACCGCCCGGCAGGTCGTCGAGCTGAATATCCGCAAGAACCTGATCGGCACGCTGCTGGCCGGTGGAATCCGTTCCGCCAATGCGCATTACGCCAATATGCTGCTCGCGTTCTATCTGGCCACCGGGCAGGACGCCGCGAATATCGTCGAAGGATCCCAGGGCATCACCCATGCCGAGGATCGCGGCGGCGACCTCTATTTCTCGTGCACGCTGCCCAATCTCATCGTCGGCACGGTCGGAAACGGCAAACACGCGAGCTTCGTCGACGAGAACCTGACTCGCCTGGGTTGCCGGGCGGAACGCGAGCCGGGCGGCAATGCCCGCCGGCTCGCCGTCCTCGCCGCGGCCACTGTGCTGTGCGGCGAACTCTCGCTCATGGCGGCGCAGACCAATCGCGGTGAATTGATGCGCGCGCACACCCAATTCGAACGGCCCACCTCGAGCAACGGAATACAGCGATGACCACACAGCCGGTCGGGATACACGACCTTTCGTTCGCCACCACCCACTACGCCCTGGATCACGCGGTACTCGCCGAACGGCTCGGCGTGGACGTGGACAAGTACTACCTCGGTATCGGCCAGGAAAAGATGAGCGTGGCCGCCGCCGACGAGGACATTGTCACCATTGCCGCGGCGGCCGCGCGGCCCATTCTGGCCCGGCACGGCACCGACGATATCCGGACCGTGCTGCTGGCCACCGAAAGTGGTGTCGATCAGTCCAAAGCAGCGGGCCTCTACCTGCATTCGCTGATCGGCCTGCCCAATACCGCCCGGGTCGTCGAAATCAAACAGGCCTGCTACGGCGGCACTGCCGGGCTGCAGTTCGCCGCCGGGCTCATTGCCCGCGATCCGTCGCAGCGAGTACTGGTCATCGCGACCGATATCGCCAAGTACGAGCTCGATTCCCCGGGAGAGCCGACGCAGGGCGCCGCCGCGGTCGCCATGCTGGTCAGCGCGAATCCGGCTATCCTGCAACTGGATCCGCAGTCCGGGCTCTACAGCGCCGACATCATGGACTTCTGGCGGCCCAATTACAGCACCGCCGCCATGGTCGACGGCAAGACCTCCGTCAACGCCTATCAGAAGGCCGCCCAGGAGGCGTGGACCGATTACCGGCGCAAGGGTGGCCGGGAGCTCACCGAGTTCGCCGCGTTCTGCTACCACCAGCCCTTCACCAAGATGGCGTACAAGGCGCACCGCCACCTGCTCGAAAGCCAGGGCCACACCGCGGATGCGGCCGAGATCGACGCCGCGATCAAGGACACCACCCTCTACAACCGCACGGTGGGCAACAGCTACACCGCCTCGCTCTACCTCGGGCTGATGTCGCTGCTCGATCACGCGGGGGACTTGACCGACCGGGCGCTCGCCTTCATCAGCTACGGCTCCGGCAGTGTGGCCGAATTCTTCAGCGGCACTGTGCAACCCGGATACGCCGAGCATCTGCGCACCGATGCCAATCGGCAAGCCATCAGCACAAGGGAGACGCTCGATTACAAGCGCTATCGCGAACTGCACGAGGCGCACTCGCCGACCGACGGCATGTACCACCCCACCCTCGAGGAGACCAGCCGCCCATACCGGTTGTCCGCCCTCTCCGGCCACAAGCGCATCTACGAATCCCGGTGAGGGGCACCATGACACACAAGCATGTTCTGATCATCGGCAGTGGTCTGGCCGGGCTGGGCACCGCCATCCGGCTCAGCCAGGAGGGGTACACCGACTTCGTGGTGCTCGAACGCGGTAATGACGTCGGCGGCACCTGGCGGGACAATACCTATCCGGGTGCGGCCTGCGATGTGCCCTCGCACCTGTACTCGTACTCCTTCGCGCTGAACCCGGAGTGGACGCGATCGTTCTCACCGCAGGCGGAGATTCACCGGTACATCCGCGGTATCGCCGACCGGTACGACGTCCGGGACAAGCATATCTTCGGGTGCGAAATGACCGGTGCCAGCTGGAACGAGACCGATTCCCGGTGGGAGATCCAGACCAATAAGGGGCAGTTCACCGCCGACATCGTGGTCTCCGCGGTCGGGGTGCTCTGCGAGCCGAGTCTGCCGGATATCAAGGGAATTCACACCTTCGAGGGGAAGATCTTCCACTCCTCGCGCTGGGATCACGAGACCGATCTGGCGGGCAGCCGGGTCGCCGTGATCGGCGCCGGGGCCTCGGCCGCCCAGATCGTGCCGTCCATTGCCTCCGAGGTCGCGCACCTGGACGTCTACCAGCGCACTCCGCAGTGGGTGCTGCCGCATTTCGGACGCCGGTACCTGGCGTTCGAGCGCTTCGCCTTCAAACATGTTCCCGGCCTGCAGCGTTTGATCCGTGCGGCCATCTACGCGAACCGTGAGCTGTTCGTGGTGTTGCAGACCAAGTTCCCGCAGGCAGCGGTGCTACTGGAGCTGATCGCACGCATCAAGATGCGGTACGAGGTCCGTGATCCCGAGCTGCGCAAGCGGCTGACCCCGGACTACCGCCTGGGCTGCAAGCGCATGCTGATTTCGAATCAGCTGTACCCCACACTGGTTCGCGACGATGTCGATCTGGTCAGCGATGGCATCAAAGAGATTCGGGGGCACTCGATCGTCTCGGAGGACGGCACCGAACGTGAGGTGGACGCCATTGTGCTGTGCACCGGCTTCCGGGTCACCGACTCGCCGACATGGGAGGTGTTCCGCGGCCGCGATGGGCGCACACTGTCCGAACTGTATGACGCCGAGGGTATTTCGGCCTACAAGGGGACGGTCGTCGCCAACTTCCCGAACGCCTTCGTCATGCTCGGCCCGAACTCCGGGCTGAACTACACCTCGCTGATCTACATCATCGAATCCCAGATCAACTACGTTCTCGACGCGATCAAGACGATGGAGCAGCAGGGTCTGCAATCGGTCGAGGTCCGAAAGGACGTGCAGGACAACTACCATCAGCAATTGCAGGAGAAGATGGCCGACAGCGTCTGGGTGACCGGCGGCTGCACCAGTTGGTTCCTGGACAAGAACGGCAAGAACGCCACGCTGTGGCCGGACTTCAGTTTCCGCTTCCGGCAGAAGCTTCGGAGGTTCGATGTCGAGTCCTACGACACCAGGCCCCGCGTAGCCGAGGTGAATGCTTGACGTGGTGATAGCGGATTCGTCGCTGGTCCTGTGAGACGATGCCCGTTGTCCGGCAACACGTCTGGACGGGGTCGATCGGCAGGAGTGAACGTGGAGTCGGGGGCTTTCCGGCCGGATCTGTCACATCGGCATCTGGCGCGATTCACCGAGCAACTGCGTGCGGCGATGCCGCCGGCGCTGTGGCAGGTGATCGAACCGTGGTCGCACCGGCCGCTGCACTGGCACGACGGCACGGGCGACAATACGGGCGATGTCTACGGCTTGGACCGGGCGCAGGGGAGTGAGCTGGCCGTGTGCCAGGTCCATGCGCCGATCGCCTGGCACCGCGTCATCGCCGAACTTCCCGAGGTGTACTTCCGTCATCCGTCTCCGAGTGCGGCGCAGTTGGGCGCGCTATGGGAGTTGTTGGCTGCCAGGGGACTTCGCCCCGCAATCCATGTCAAGCTGATGCCCTGGCTGCCGACCTGGACGCACGAGAATGTGACGCCGGGGGCGTGGGCGGTGGATGTACTCGGCGTTGCCGCATCGGGAGGCGAGATCGACCCTGCGGAAGCCGATGAGCTGGCAAAAGTACTCAACGGTCCCGGTTCTGAGCTGCCCGTGCACCCGACCTTGTTCCGCCCTCATCAGTGGACGTACTGGCCGACCGCTTGAGGGATTCGGTCAAATATCAACGGGCGAAAGCTGTTTGAGTCGCGACCGGCAGTGTCGGCGGTTATGATTCGAAGCGCATCGGGCCGGAGAGAGTGCTCCCGCGCCCCAAGCAGAGCTACCTGTGCCGAGCGGTTTCGCGCCGCGTGCTTCACGGAGGGTCACCTGCTATGGGGATCGATGTCACCACCGCCGAACTAGCCGGGGCTCGCGCGTACTCGCGCACCTGGCTGAACATCTACGACCTATATGTGCTGGGCTTCAACAACCATCTGGTGTGGCGTTGCCCCACAAGACATTTGCGGGCACTCTACGACAGCAATATCTCGAACGATCATCTCGATATCGGGGTCGGCACCGGCTATTTCCTGCGCCGTGCGACCTACCCGAGCACTCATCCCCGGCTCACCCTCGTCGATCTGAGCGAACCCGCGCTGGCCGTGACCGCCGACCGCCTGCGCGCCCGCGGCCTCGATCCGGAGGTGCATATCGGATCCGTACTCCAGCCGCTGCCCGTCGAGCGCCGCCGATACGGTTCGGTCGCCGCGAGTCTGCTGATGCACTGCGTACCCGGAGGCTGGGACAGCAAGGGCATCGCATTCGCGCATATCGCAGACACTCTCGCCGGCAGCGGCGTGTTCTTCGGGTCGACCGTGCTCAATGTCGGTGTGCCCACCAATTGGCTGAGCCGGGCCACCTCGCGAGCGTTCAACTCCAATGGCATCTTCCACAATGAAGACGATGACCTCGAGGGCCTGCGGGCTGCTCTCGAACGCGAATTCAGCCTGGTGGACATCCAGATGCGGGGATCGATGGCCCTGTGGACCGCCAGACATCCACGGCGCGAACGCTGATCGGGCCGCTGAGGTCAGGCCGCTGTACCGCCCTCGGTGTGCAACATGATCGCCAGTGGATGCACGGGCCGCTTCTGTGAGGTGGGCATGAGGAAGGCCGAGGCGTGATAGCGCCCGCCGCCGGCGAGCGTCACGGTGTCCTCGATCAGCGCGGACGCATCGGCGCTGATCTTGTCGATATCGAGCTGGCCCAGCAGTTCGGCCACCACACCGTCGTCGGCGAGCAGATCGGTGAGCTTGCCCCACACCGTGACCGGCACCCGAGTGCCGGGGTCCACGATGACCAGGGTGCCCCCGCCGGTGATCATGCCGCGCGTGGATTGCGGGGTGTACTCGCGGTGCGCGAGCTTCACGGTGATGCCGTGGACGAACAGCGCACCGGCTTCCGGGACTATCGCCGAGGACCAGAAGTGGGTGAATTGGTCGGTGCCGGTGGGGAGCACCGACCAATACGCCTCCGCCCGTATGCCTTTCGGCCCGGTCCGGGCGTCGTAGTACAGACTCAAGAACGCTTGCACGTCATCGGGGTTCATGAATTTGAGTAGCTCGCGGATCGGCCGGTACTCACCGACCCGGCGTCCGTCGCCGATGCTCGCGAGATCGTCGCCGGCGCTGGAGGTGGCCACGGCTTCGAGATCCATTATCCAGCTGTTGTAATCGGTCCGGGGCGGGACCGGCCCGGGGCCCAGCCATACGACCAGCCCCACCGGAACCTCGTCCGGTGTCAGCACCCAGTGGGTGCGGAATTCGATCGACCCGGCGCGGGACTGCCGGTCCGCACGCGGGCCGAAGGTGAGCGCCTCCCGGACCAGCTGCTCGAACAACACCCGGCCCTCTTTGTTGAATCCGAGGGCCATGTCCGCCCTGCGTAGTCTTTTGGCCACCCGTAGCCCCGCTGCGCTGTGAATGATGATGTCCTCCGCCGCCGCCAATCGTGTCGCGATGACGTCCACACAGAGCCAAGATCCCGGAAAGCGCACGCCAGAAACACTAGTCAATCGGCAATGACGTGTGTCAATCGCCGAAAGTGTTGCGGCACAGCAGGTTTGCTGTCCGGTTACCACGGGCTCCGTCATGCGGTTGTGCTATAGTTCGAAAGGCACCGGCTGGAGAGAGATCGCTCCCATTTCGGAAGCAGAGTCCCGTTTCTGGGACGTAGCTTTCGGTTGCATGTGATGAGAAGGATCACCAGCAATGTCCGTGCAAAACATTGATCACCGGCGCGTCGTCGCGGCCGCCGAGGGTGATGCGCTCGATCCGGCGGCACTGCGCCGGCAGATCGGCTGCTATCAGCATCTGGCCGCCATTACCGCCGAGTTGCAGACGCGCCGATTCGGCGGTGTGTGGAGCCCGCCGGAGCGGGGAGCTCTGCACCGTATCGCTGCCGACATCACCATGCGCCGCAAGGCGCTCGGCGCGGGTATCGACTACGAGCAGTTCACTCTCGAGGACGTCCCGGCGCCGGTGCGGGCGCAGTGGCGTGATGCCTCCGATGCCATGCTCGGGGCCGCGTACGCCATCTATGCCGGTGCTGGATTATTGGCCGCACTCAAGAGCGTTTCCCGGTGAATTCGGCGCCGAACGGGGACGATCTGGTCCCGGTCCGGTGCCGACGGGCCGAAACTATTGTGTGGGACCGCGAGTCCCATATATCCTCGGAACGGGTGGCGGTCCTGCGCCGCCCCACTGCACGAGGAGACATCGATGACGCTGTCCGATTCGGTTCGCACCGAGTTCTTCGACGCCGACTATCGCGCGGCGCTGGCCACCCTGTCCGACGGATCTGTGCACCGCAGATTCGATCCGTATCTCGATATCGATTGGGATGCACCGGATTTCCAGCTGGATCCGCACGATCCGCGCTGGGTGCTGGCCCCCGAATACGATCCGCTGGGCGCCACCGAGTGGTACCGTAACCTGCCGCTGGACCGGCAGATCGAGATCGGCCGCTGGCGGATCGCCAATGCCATCAAGGTCGGCGCGGCCTTCGAGAGCGTCCTCATTCGCGGAATGATGCAGTACATCATGAAGCTGCCCAACGGTTCTCCGGAGTTCCGCTACTGCCTCCACGAGATGACCGAGGAGTGCAACCACATCCAGATGTTCCAGGAGCTGGTCAATCGGATCGGCGTGGATGTGCCCGGCATGCGGCCGCTGTTCAAGATGCTCTCGCCGTTCATCGGTGTCGCGGGCGGCTATGCGCACGTCATTCTGTTCATCGGCATTCTCGGTGGTGAGGAGCCGATCGACCACTATCAGAAGGCGCTGATCCGGCAGGGCGGCAATGTGCCGCCGGCGGTGTTGCGCACCATGGAGATCCACGTCGCCGAGGAGGCGCGGCACATCTCCTTCGCCGGGGAATTCCTCGAGGCGCATCTGTCCCGGATGGGTAAGGCCGGGCGCGCGGTCTCCTCGGTGGCGTTCCCGCTGGCCATGCGCTGGCTCGCGAGCGAGATCATGGCCCCGCCGCGGTCGTTCGCGGCGCAGTTCGACATCCCGGAAGAGGTGATGCGCGAAGCCTTCTGGGAGGGCCCGCATTCGCGCCGCATCCTGTCGGGCTACTTCGGCGATATGCGTGCGCTCGCCCGCGATCTGGGGATGATGAATCCGGTGTCGCGGCGACTGTGGTCGATGCTGCATATCGACGGCGTCGCCTCGCGCTACCGCAGCGAACCGGATCGGCGCGCGGCGTAGCGGATCATTCCAGCGGGAGCGAGCTCGCCGCGAGTTCGCTCAACACCGTGAGCAGCGGACGCTCCGGGTCGAGCGTCAGCCCGTGCCCGCGCGCGACTCCGTCGAGCACACTCCACGCGTAACCCGACACCGCCGCAACCAGTTCCGCACGCGTCAGCGCCGGATTCGGGTCGCGGGTCCACCGGTTCACCGTCGTCTCGGTCATCGACACGATGGCGAAGGTCATGGTGTCGACCGCCGGCTCATCAACGACGCCGACCACCCCCGCCAGTCCCGACACCAACCTGCGAGCCCGCCCGGCGATCTCCGCCTGCAGTCCGACCATCGCCGACAGATCGTCCGGATCCCCGACTCCTGGCCCCCTGCGGACGAATTCGTCACGGCGCGGATGCTCGGCGATCCAATCGACCACCGCCCCGACCGCCCGCGACAGAATCGTGCTGATCGACCCGTCGCCGACATCCAGTGCCGCATCCACAGTCGCCGCGAACTCGGCACAGATGGCACTGCGCACATGCCGATCCAGGTCCTCCCGCCCGGAAAACTGCCGATACACCACTGATTTCGCGAGCCCGGCCTGCTCTGCGATCTGCTGCATCGGCAGCTCCGCGCCAGCCGTACTCGCATCGAGCAATTCGATCGCGGCCCCGATGATCCGCTCCCGCCGCTCATCATTGTGCGGCTGCCAGCGCGCCTGCCGCCCCCCGACCGCGGCGGCGACTGACTCGGCACTGGACACGCCGCCGAGTCTAGGCCGCCGACGAACCGGGCCGCAGCGGGACGTCGTACCGCCTCGAATGTGCCTGTCGATATCTCGATCATTCATATAATTCGTGTTGTGAAAGCTAATACGTCGCTGAGTGTGGACGGCACCGTGCTCGCGCAGTCCCGGGAACTCGCCGCCGCGCTCGGCATCACCTTCTCGGCGTTCGCCGAAGAAGCGTTGCGGGACAAGCTGCTCACTGCCGCGGCGCATATCGCCGCCGACTATGAACGCGCCCGGGGCCGCGACAGCGCTGAGCATTTCGCCGAGGTCGAGCGCGCAGCCATGGCCGAAGCGATCCACGCCGGGCGGCGCTGCCCATAGGTAGTCAGCCATCGCCTTCCTCGGCGAGCAACGTTGCCGCCATTAGATGTACAAGGCAGTCGTCGGGTCGGTGATGGCGGTGGATGTACAGCAGCTGCTCGGCACGCTCTCGGGTGAGGTCCAGGAGGTGAACGTGGCACCAGCATTCGGCGAGTGCTCCGTCGGCTCTGACAAAATCTCGATGATCCAATGGGTCCACCCCACCTCAGGTTTCGTCAGTCCCAGAGTTCAGCGCACGGTAGCTTCGGTAGGTCTGGAGCTACGTTGTCGTCCACGGTGATCACGACGCCTGTATCGAGGCTCAGTTCGGCTATGACGTCGTCGATCTGTTCCGCGCCGGCCTGATAGTCCAGCGTGAGGGCGCCGGATTCAATGCGGATGTGCCGGACGCGCGGAGGCGATTTCATGGAGCCGACCGTAAGTCCGTAAACCGTCTATTCCGGACCGGATATTCTGAACCCTTCTGAGACATACGGATATCGGTATAAAATGCGTTACCGGCGTGAAACCCCTTGACGGACAACGCCGATAGCCACGAAGCGGGGTAGCCCACCATGCTCACCACGGGCGGCACCATCCGACGGATGCGCAAAGCCATCGGCATGACGCAGGCGGAGCTCGGCACTCTTATTCACTTCACGCAGCCTGCCGTCTCGCAGTTGGAGCATGACGGCCCGGCCGTCTACGACGTTCGCGTTCTCCGCCGGGTGGCGAGGGCGCTGCAGGTACCGCTTGCCACGCTGCTGACGGAACCGGATGATGGTGCGGACATGAACAGACGCCAATTCTTCAAAACTGGGGCGGCTGGTACCGCCTTTCTGTCGGGTAGGCGCGGGAATTCGGATGTGGCTGTATCCAGGGGAACGCAGGTCGGCCGAGCGGATATCGAGCGAATTACGAAGAGTGTCAACCAGATCCATGAATTGCAGCTCATAGTCGGCGGTGATCGGCTGTGTGACGTCGCGGCCAACGAGGTGTACTACGTCGAGCAGTTGCTCGATCTGGGCAGTTACACCGACACAGTCGGCAGATCCTTGACAGCCTCCGCTGCCGGGGTGATGACAGCTGCGGGCTGGGTTCACTACGACGCCGGTCGTTGGAATGACGCCAGACGCTACTACGCCGATGCCGCCCAAGCCGCGACAGCCTCGGGCGACAGCATTGCAGCAGCCCACGCGTGGATCAATGCCTGTCTACTGTCATTTCGGGAAGGCTCGCGGCCGAAGGAGGGAGTTCAGTTGGCCGAAGCCGCACAGCTCGCGGCACGGCGTGCGGGTGGACCGAAGCTGCGGGCATTGGCTGCTATTCGGGAGGCTGAGGCGCACAGCGTGATCGGCGATCGCGCCGCCACAGTGGCTGCGGTGAACCGAGCGCACCGGGCGTTCGATTCGACCGGGGGACAGGATCCGGACTACCTGGTGAACATGTCCGAAGCCCAGCTCAGCGGCTTGACCGGGCTGACTTTCATGAGCCTCGGCGAGCACCGGGGCGCGGCGACATATATACGAGCCGCGATTGACGGCGCCGCAGCATATCCTCGTGAACGCACCGCCTGGCAGATCCGGTTGGCGCAGAACTCTATTCAGGCTGCGGAGATCGCCGATGGCTGTGACATTCTGTCGAACCATTTTGAGGCCATGACCAAAGTCGCCTCAGCCCGACTTCGAGCTGCGCTCAGCGGGATTGTCGACGAGCTGCGACTGTATTCGTCGGTGCCGGAGGCCGAGAACTTTCTCGGAATGTGGATTGCACGCTGACAACTTATCGGTCCCCAGTGGCGAGGCATTCGGCAACCCGTCCGCTCAGTACGTCGTATCTTCGTCTGGTGTGGTCGTATGACAGACAGTATTCCCGGGTCGAAGCGAAGTGTTCCCTCTTCGGCATTGGATCAGAGAACAGAGTGCCGTCAGGAAACTGCTGCCGAGTCAGGTCGACGAGCTCGTCGTCGATGACATTGAAATAGTGCGAGACAGTGCCACCACCGGGCAGTTCGGCATCTGTATGGATTATCTCGCCACCAAGGTAATCCTGAACCACGCATGCGGTGACGGCGCACTGTCCCTTCGCCGGGTTGGATTCCATCCAGCCGGAGCCAGCAGCCGTCTCCACAGACCACGACCGTTCCACCGCGTTGGTCAGAGTCTCGATGGCGACCGTGCTCATAGCGTTCAGAGTAACAATCGACCGGTTGGCGCTCAATGTACTCATGGACCACTGATCGTCGCCGAGCGCTGGTTCGTAGGCAATTTCGCTGCGAGTGTCAAACCAGGGCGGCTCGGAAATGGGCGTAGGCGCTGACGTCTTCGGCGTATGCCGATGTGTCACGTTCCGGGAAGCGGAGCAGTTGGTCGAAGGCGTCGTCGAGTTGCGGGCTGGGGCCACGGTCGGCGAGCAGTACGACGATTGCCTCCCAGGTTCCGATGTGCGGATTGGGTTGTGCCAGCAGCTCATCGAGGTACCGGTCCGGTTCGAGCAGGCGCAGTGCGCGGCGGGCGTAGGCGTGCACGCGGCGGGCCAGCTCGCCGCGGATCGCGTCGATATCGCTCTTGTGGACATGACCCTGCAGCTCGGGATCGAGTCGCAGGGACCACATCTCGGTCATCGCGTCCGGTAGCTCGGCGTCGGTGAGCAGACCGGGACCGGTGGCCTCCTCGATCGGAACGGCGGGCAGCGCCAGTCGTTCGGCACGCCATTGGCAGAATTCCCACCAGGCGGCCGGGGTGGCGCTCAGGCTCAAACCGAAGCGGAGCACCTGCTGCCCACCGGTCCAGGTTCGGAATGTGCGGGTGCGGCCCACGGTTGCCACGCCGCCCGGCTCGACCCGAACCCAGGTGGGCTCGTCCCCGTGAAAGCCGTACGGCTGCAGCAGCGTTCCCGTATCCCGCATCAGTCGGCGCAGGGCCGATTCCGGTTTGACCATAGTTCGCACATTAACGGCGTCCGCCGACAGAACGCCCAAACCGCCCGCCCGCCACGCCCTGCAAAATTGCGGAACGGGCCGCGATGGCATCCCATGCCGACACGGCGGGCGAGATGTACTGCTGCCCAGGAGATCCCACTGTGACGAAACACCGTCTGCTGCGCTGGATTATCGGCGGTCCGCCGTGGAAAGGTGGGGAGATGTTCGGATCCGTTGAGGTGGTGCACCGGTGATATCTGATTCGGAATTGAATCCTGCCGCAGTCGAAATCGGCAGCTTCTTCCCCCAGTCGCCGGAGGCGGTGTGGCATGCGCTGACCGAACCGACCCTGGTCGAGCGGTGGTTGATGCCGTCGATCGGATTCGTCCCGGCCATCGGAACGCACTTCATCTTCGCGGTGCCCAGCGGCCGGAACGCGACGCAGCCGACCGATGAGATCGCCTGCGAGGTCCTGATGGCCCGGCCCGCCGAGCAGCTGACCATCACCTGGGTCGATCTGCGCGCCGACTATCCGGCGCGCTGGGTGGTGGATTTCACGATCCAGCCCCAGGGCCGCGGCACCCGATTGCTGCTGACCCAAACCGGTTTCGATATCGAGAACCGGCGGCAGAAGATGGCCCGCAATGCCATGGAACGAGTCTGGAAGGGCGCCCTGTCACGACTGCGGCAGGTGCTGGACGACTGACGGGTCGAGCCCGTCAGCTCACCGCTACTGGTTCCCGAGCGGCCTGCTTGCCGACGGTATTGAGGTGACGCAGCGCCTGCGCGTAGGAGTCGAACAGACTGGTCTCGCAGTAGGGCAGTCCGATTTCCGCGCAGAACTCCTCGACCAGCGGCTGCACCCGCAGCAGGCACGGCCGCGGCATGGACGGGAAGAGGTGGTGCTCGATCTGATAGTTCAAGCCGCCCAGCGCGGTATCGGTGAGCCAGCTGCCGCGCACATTGCGTGAGGTCAGCACCTGACGGCGCAGGAAGTCGGTGGCATCGCCTTCGGAGAGCACGGCCATGCCCTTGTGATTGGGCGCGAACGTGCAGCCCATGTACAACCCGAACAGACCCTGCTGCACGGCGATGAACACCAGCGCCTTGCCCGGCGACAGCACCAGGAACACCGTGGTCAGATACCCGAGCGCGTGTGCGCCGAGCAGCACGCCCTCCCAGACCCGGTGCGGGATCGGCCATTTCACAACGGCCCGGACACTGGAGTAGTGCAGGCTGCCGCCCTCGAGCAGCAGCATGGGGAAGAACAGCCAGGCCTGGTAGCGGAAGATGAACCGCCGGAGGCCCTTTCCGGCCGCCGCGCGCTCGCCGGAATGCGCCAGCACACCCGAAACATCCGGGTCGGCGCCTTCGGTATTGGGGTGCGCATGATGCCGGTTGTGATTGCTGGTCCACCAGCCGATGCTCAACCCGATGCCGAGATTGCCCGCGATCACCCCGAACAGGTAGTTGGCCCGCCGGGTGGCGAAGATCTGCCGGTGCCCGGCGTCATGGCCGAGGAAGGCGATCTGGGCGAACACCGCCGCCAGGAACACCGCCGTGACAAGCTGCCACCACGAGTTGCCGAGCGCGATGAAGACCGCCCACCCGCCTACGAACGCCGCTGCGGTGACGGCGATCTTCCAGCCGTAGTACCGCAGCTTCCGATCCAATAGCCCGGCCTGCCGTACTCGTCGCAACAACACCGCATATTCACTGCCGCGCATCGGTACGGAATCGGACGCCGTCGGCGATCCGGTCTCCGCCGTCGACGCAGACCGAAGTTGCGCCATATCTACCACCACGGGCTCTGCACATCCTGCCGTCGCTGTTGTAATTGAGCAGTCGGTGTGCCAGCGTATGCCGCTGCACGCGATATCCGAAGTCGGCGCAGAACCGCCGGCCTGCCTCGACACCAGCATGTCGCATCGGAGCCACCATCGGGTGAACGGATGTGCGGAACAGCGACACATCTGCGTGACGATTTCGCCCGGGTCAGCGTACGGACGGCACGGTGGTCCGGAAGACCGGCCAGCCGACCTCGGTGCGCCAGCGCGCGGTGTCCGAGGTATCGCGCCGGCCGACCAGGTAGTACTCGCGCAGCGGGCCGTCGACGGCGAGCGCATGGCGGGAAACGAATTCGGCCAGCGCCCCGTAGGCCTGATCGACATCGGCCGGCGATCCGGCATGTTCGATGATCGCCATCTCCACCGCCGGGATTTCCAGCGCGACAACCCGGCCGATCGGGCGCACCTCGCCGGTGCAGGGCAGGAAGATCGTTGCCTGGCCGAGGTGTTCGGTGAAGATGCTGTCGCCGAAGATGCCGCCCGGCGGGCCGTCGATCTGCAGCTGCTGCGCATGGAGTGTGGCGGTCAATTCGCCCAGCGCGCCCTGCGACCAGGCCGAACCGCTCGCGGCATCGACGATATCGGTGATCGCGGCCGCGGGCGTCGCGGGCAAACTGCGCAGCTCGATACGCGGTTCCTGCTGGGATACACCGGGGGAGAGCAGGTTTCGAAGTGACGACACCGCGCACTGGGTGCGGCCGAGTTCGACCTCGAGCCGGGCCAGGTGGGCGGAGATCCGTTCATTGCGGGTCATCAGATCCGGTGCCGACAGCACCGCCTGGATTTGTTCGAGAGGCATATCCAGATCGCGGAAGCGCCGAATCACCTGTGCGATCGGAATCTGATCGGCGGTGTACTGGCGATACCCGGTATTCGGGTCCACTCCGGCCGGTTCGAGCAGCCCGATCCGGTGGTAGTGGCGCAGCGTCTTGACGGTCATGTGGGTGGCGCGCGAGAAGTCACCGATCGACAGATACGACAGCATGGCGTTCATTCTGGATGCTCCCCTCGGGGGAGAGTCTCGCTGCCCGCAGCGCCCGGCAGCGGAGAGCGCAGGAGTCGGACCCGAAACGCGCAGCGTTCGATCCGCTCAGCAAGCGGTCCCGCGAACCGTCGCGGATCACTCTCCATGCTGGGGTACGAGGATTCGAACCTCGATTCACGCAGTCAAAGTGCGTTGGCCTGCCGGTTAGCCGATACCCCGGTGTGGGATGACGGTCTCATGAAACCGGCAGGGCAGCAACGGATTTACTGTCAGTCCTCCACGCGCAGGGCCTGGCGAATGGTCAGGCGGCCCTGGGTTTGCATGAGGGAGCGGCGGTAGAGCTTCTCGGCGATCGATACCGTGCCGTAGGTCGCGGCCGCTGTCAGCAGGAGCGCGATGATGGGCTCCCACCACGCGGCGGTGCCATCGGCGAGGCGGCTGGGCATGGCGACGACGGAGACGAGCGGTATATAGGAGGCGATCACCCGTGCTGGGCCGGAGAGGAAGATTCCGGCGAACAGCACGATCATGATGACCATCGACAGTGGGGTAGAGGTGGATTGGAGATCCTCGCTGCGGGTGGCCAGCGCGCCCGCCACCGCCCACAGGCTCGCCAGCGCGAGGAAGCTCACCACGAAGAACACGATGAACCAGCCGGCGGCTCCGGCGATCGGCGCGAGCTGATCACCCTTGCCGGTGGCGACCAAGCCGATCAGGCCCGCACCGACGAACAGGGCGAGCTGACCGAAGGCCATGGTGGTATTGCCGACCACCTTGCCGATCAGCAACTGCCGCAGCGGAATCGCGCTGGCGAGGATCTCGACGATGCGATTCTGCTTCTCCTCCACCACGCTCTGGGCGATGGCGATGCCGAACAGCACCGACGCCAGGTAGAACAGCAGGGCGAAGACGATAGCCGCGAGTTTCGCGAGCCCGGGATCGACGGTCGCCTTTTCGAGCAGAATGTAGTTCACCGTGCTGCCGCGGCCGAGTTGCTCCAGTGACGTACCCGCGGCAGTGGCATTGTGCTGCAGCGTGATCTGCTGGACGGCGGCGCTGAGATAGGTGGAGGCGTCGTCGTTCTTCGCCGCCTTGCCGATCAGCTGCCAGCCCGAATCCACGGACAGCAGGCCGACATCGACGGTGCCGTCGCGAACCTGCTGGTCGAGGGTGGCGGCATCGGTCACCTCGTGCGTGGTGAAATCGATCTTCTTATTGGCGCTGTGCGCCAGGCTGTTCGCGGTGGTGACGATCTGAGCGGTATCGCTGCCGACGATCGCCACGGCGACATTCGTGGTGCGACCGCTGATAATTCCGCTGATCGTCAGCGAGGCCACGATGGCGACAATCGTCACGATCGTGGAGATGAGGAAGCCGCGGTCCCGGAGCTTCACCGCGATTTCCCGCTGGGCGACGATGCGCCAGACGCCCGCGGGGGCGGATTCGGCTGTGCGCTGGGCCGATTCGGGTGCTGGGGAACTCATGCCGTCACCTCTCGGTAGATCTCCGACACCGTCGGCCGCACCTCGGTCAGCTCCCGTACCGAGCCGCGCGCGAGCGCGGCGGTGAGCAGATCGTCGGTGCTGGCCTCGGTGAGTTCCAGGAGTACGCCCGCGCTGTTGTTCTCGATGACATGAACTCCGGCGAAGTCGTCGAGCCACGCGCTGTCGCCGCCGACGACCAGTCGATACCGCGCAGGACCCGAATTGCGCAGCTGCGCAGCCGGTCCCTGCGCGACCACACGACCTTTCGCGAGAATGACCAGATGGTCGCACAGGCGCTCGACCAGATCGAGCTGATGCGAGGAGAACAGCACCGGGACGCCTTGCGCGGCATACTCGCCCAGCAGTTCGGCCATGGCATCGACGGCGACGGGGTCCAAGCCGGAGAACGGCTCATCGAGAATCAGTGCGGCAGGCTGGGTGATGACGGCCGCCGCGATCTGCACCCGCTGCTGATTGCCCAGCGACAATGACTCGAGCTTGTCTTTCGCCCGATCGCCGAGCTGGAATCGTTCCAGCAATTGCAGCGCATGCTTTCTGGCATCGACCGCCGCCAGCCCGCGCAAACGCGCGAGATAGACGAGTTGGTCGAGTACCGGCTGCTTCGGATACAGGCCGCGTTCCTCCGGCATATAGCCGAAGGATCGCCGATCCGCCGCGGTCACCGCCCGGCCCTGCCAGTTCACGGTGCCGCCGTGGGTTGCCAAGACGCCCATGATCATTCGCATGGTGGTGGTCTTGCCTGCGCCATTACCGCCCACAAATCCGGTGAGCGCACCGGGCTGCACGGTGAAGGACACATCGTCGACAGCGACATTGTCACCGAATCGGCGCACCAAATGCGCGACTTCCAGCATGAATTCTCCCCATACGGTTCGACCGGCCGACTCGGGCCGGCCGGGTTCTCATCTACTGCTAGCGGCGTCCGGTACCCGGTTCGTCGGCGACCAGATGCAGTCGTCGATCCATATCGGAGACGAACACCCGCTCCGGGTCGACGGAATCGCGGATGCGCCGCCATTCTTCCAGTCGCGGATACATTGCCCGCACCATCTCCGGTGAGGTGCGCGAGTCCTTGGCGAAGTACAGCCTGCCCCCGGCCGCCAGCACCCGCTCATCCAATTCCGTGCAGAACTCGTGCAGTCCGGGCGCGATCGGAAAGTCCAGGCTGAGCATGAATCCCGGATGCGGCCACGACAGCGGCGCGCGGTTGCCCGGGCCCATGCGCTTGAACACATTCAGGAACGAGGGATGCCCCGAGCGCGCTATCGCACGCACCGCATCGGCCAATTGGTCCTCGGTCCCGAACGGCATCGACAGCTGGTACTGCAGGAAACCGCGCTTGCCACAGGCGCGATTCCATTCCCCGAGCAGATCCAGGGGGTGATAGAACTGCGTCAGATTCTGGATCCGCCCGCGTGCATGCTTCGGAAGCGCGTGATGTGCGGCCTCGGCGAGGATGCGGGCCGTGAACCTGTTGACCATCCCGCTCGGGAAGATATCGGGCACCGTGAACAGCTGCGGCGCATCGAACTTCAGTGGATCGGCGCGCATTTCGACCGGCAACTGGTCCAGTGTGGCAAGCGATCCCCGGCTGAACCCGGCTCGCCCGAGCTTCGCCCCGGTGCTGATGGTGTCGGGCACCGACATCGAGTATTCGTAACCGTCGTCCGAACCGCCCGTGAGCAGTTCCATGGTCTCTTCGAGTGATTCGGTGCGGTCGTTGTCGACAATGAAATACGCGGTCTCGGTGTGCTTCATCCGCACTCGCGCCCGCACGACGATCCCTGTCAACCCCATCCCGCCGATGGTCGCCCAGAACAGCTCAGACCCCGCACCCTCCGGCTCGAGCCTGCGCACCGAGCCGTCCGCTGTCAGCAGCTCCATCGACACCACATGATTGCCGAAACTCCCATGCGAATGATGGTTCTTCCCATGGATATCGCACGCAATAGCCCCACCCACGGTCACCTGCCGCGTCCCCGGCAACACCGGCACCCACAACCCGTGCGGCAAAACGGCTCGCATCAACTTGTCGAGGCTGACCCCCGCATCCACATCTACCACACCACTATCCGGATCCACACTGTGAATCCGATCGATAGCAGTCATATCGACAACCAGCCCACCCCCATTCTGCGCCGGATCCCCATAACTCCGCCCCAGCCCCCGAGCAATAACCCCCCTGGGCCCCACCTCGCGCACCGCCCGAGCCACCTCATCGACATCAGCCGGCGAAAGCACATCCGCCACGGTGGAAGCCGTCCGACTCCACCCACTCAAAGGCCGCCGATCGATCACCGTTCCCCCTGAAGTGATAGTCACCCGGCCACGGTAACCCCGCTTCCCCCACCTTGTCCGCCCCGCCCCTAACCGGCCCCTAACCAGGGGGTGCTCCGCGAGCATCGTGCTCTGCCCATCCGGTGGGGGGCCGGTTGTAATCGCCGACAGCCGGAGGGTTCGCGAGGTCATCGCCGTCGTCGAGGGAAACCACATTGGCATCACATGTCGCCCCCGGAACGCAGGTTCACAGAAAGGCGCAGACGTACGTCCAATGTGTGAAGATCACAGCGTCACGTACGAATCATGTTGACATACGGGGGAATTGAATGGCATTCGCTGAAGATGCGGCGCGTCAGCTCGTTGAGCGGATCGGCGGTGGGGCGAGGCAGCGGCTCGGGGCTGTCGGCCAGCGCGTCTCCCACAAGATCGGACTCATGTTGGCAGGGAACCCGCAAGCGCTCGGGGAGGCGCTCGGTGACGAGAACCATTCTGCCGTAACCGATCCCGTCGTGGGAAACAACTGACGAGGGACCTCGGTCTGGCCGGTGCCGACGAGAGTGGTGGCGCCCTCCGGTCGTCACCGTTGATCCAGCCCGAACCGGCTCCAGCACTCCGGTGACCGGCGCCGCAGACAGGGGCATCGGCGCCGAAATGCGGCTCGCGCAGCGGTGAAGTATCGTCCTCGGTGTCGGCGAAGATTATGTCGGCATGGCGCGAATAGTCATGCGTGCCATCGAGATTGGCGTGGTTACCAAGGGGTGCAGAGTGAGTCGTCGGCGCCCGCCGGATCTGCCGTTTCCACCCATAGTGAACTCCGAGGATCGCGCTGTCCCGGAAAGATTCTTCCCGCAAGGAGACAGATGATCACCGTTCCTGCGTTCTTCGAACGATCAGGCGAGGAGTTCCGGCCGTTACCACTCGCCCGCAGCCTCTGGTCAGACCAGGCTCTGCTGGGTCCTGCGGTGTGCGGGTTACTCGCGCACGAACTCGAGCGTCAGTGTCTGCCGGAGGGCTTCAGCCCGGCGCGGTTCTTCGTTGAACTACACCGGCCCGTGCCTGCGGTCCCACTCTCGGTGCGTACCAGCATCTCTCGCAACCAAGGACGTCTGTGTGCCGCCAGCGCGGAACTCATGGCAGGGGACAAGCCCGTGGCGCGAGCCACTCTTGCGTTCCTACGGAAGTCGGGGCCACCGCCAGGTGAGATGTGGACCAGCACTCGCAAACCGCCAGTCCCTCCGGACGACTTTCCCGACGACCAACAGCTCTACGCAAGTGACGAGTTCGGCGGATGGTCAACCGAACTCGGCGACCACATGAACTCATCGCGTAAAAGGACGTGGATGCCGCGGGTGGGCGAGCTTGTCGCCCGCGAGAAACTGAGTGCCTTCGTAGCCGCGGCGATCCTCGGTGACCAGGCGAATCTTGTGTGCCACTGGGGGACGGAGGGGGTGGGCTACATCAACATTGATCTGTCAATGACGTTCGCCCGACTACCTGAGTCCGTTCCGATGGGGATGGGGATCGAGGTGGACAGCCAATTCGCCGCCGAGGGCATCTCCTCCGGAACCGCGATCGTCTACGACCATGATGGTCCGATCGCCACCGCGACGGTCAGTGCTCTCGCTAACCCGCTCCGTCAGGTCGATCTGGCATCCCTAGGCAAGGAATCGGTCGCCGAGGCCTCCTGAGCTTGATCTCACCCCTGGGTGGTGTGGCGGTTCGAGTCGCTGGTCCACCACAGCGACGGCGAAGTCCTGCCGACACGTATTGCGTGCCCATTATGTCCACAGTGACCGATTCGCGACGTCCGCATCTGCCCCCGGGGTCCGTGTCCACGACGACAGGCGGTGTCGGTCGTCGCGGACACGGCTTGTGGGGACCCCGGTGGCTACGCCCTGTGCCCGGTGAAGTTATCCGGATACGGCGATGTCGGCCGTCGTGTGTGGGTCTCCTCGGGGCTCACAATTATCAAGTCGAGTTGCCTGATCAAGGATTGTGGAACCTGTCCGCCCTCGAAATGGTCGGGTCCGGGAGCGATCACAGCCTGCGCGTCGAGGCGAGTGGCCTGAGCCTTGAGCCGGGCCAGCGGCGGCCGTCCCGACAGCGGGTCGTAGCGGACCATTCCGGAGAAGTCGTATCCGAGGCGAGCCGCGAGATCGCGAATCTGCGATTCGTCCCAGAACCGGTTGGTTCCGGACACATCGGTCCGTAGAAAGCCCAATGCTGTTGGCTTGTAGCGCATTGCCTCCCCTTGCGGTCCCCTCGCTCGGAGCCGGCATCCGCCGAGCGCAGCAGAAGGTCAACGAAATCGAGTCGGCCACTACGCTCATTCGTGGTTACGATCCTGCTCTGATACCCGGTCTGCTCCAGACTCCGGAGTACGCGGAAGCGATATTCCGACAGGTCGCGGACTTCAATCGAACCCCGAGTGATGCCGAGGAAGCGGTCGCGGCACGGATGGATCGGCAGCAGCGATACCTGTATCGAGGCAACCGGCGAGTCCACTACCTCATCGGCGAACAAGCCCTGTACACGACGGTTGGCGACGACGATGTCATGTTCGGGCAGCTCGACCGGCTCCTGACCGCGATGTCACTTCCCAGAGTGCTCCTGGGCATCATCCCAGCGATGGCTCAGTACCTGGTTTCCTCAACGAATTTCATCATCTACGACAACCGCCTGGCAGTCATTGAGGGCGTGACCGCAGCAGTGACCATCACACAGCCGCGTGAACTGGTGGCATTCGGGCGCGCCTTCGAGGTGCTCGCCGATCAGTCAGCAACGGGAGACGGTGCACGCAAGTTGGTCACCAAGGCATCGGAGGCTCGACGAATTGCTGTCACCAGTGGCGAGAGGGATTTCCGGCTGCCACTTGTTGAGTGAAGCCTGACAAATGCCCCCGTTCGATCGCGGTGCTACACAGTGTCGACAGATCGGGTGAGGGTGATGAGGGGGATCTCCCACTGGACTTGGGATTGGAACTGGGTGATGGACTCGGCGACCGCAGGGGAGGAGTCGACAATTCCGTGCCAGACGCGGGTGCGGACGTCGCCGGTGGCGACTGTTGCTGAGACAGGCCAGGATTCGGTGCCTACCTCGATGGTGGCGGTGGGGTTGGCGATCAGGTTGAAGTACCAGCCGGGGCGGTTGGGGCGGCCACCGTTAGCGGCGAAGATGACCACGTCCTCGCCGCGCCGGACGTAGGCCAGGGGCCATGTGCGCGGTTCACCGGTGCGGGCGCCGACTGTGGTCAAGAGCAAGAGATCCCGGTCGGTGAACTGTGCCACCTTTCCATCGTTGGAGCGGAATTCGTCGATGATGCCTTGGTGGAGCTGCTGGCGTGCTAGATCGGTCATGCGCCTACCAACTGATCTGGGCTGCAGGATATTGCCGGAACTGCCGTATCACTCGAGGAGAATCATGGAATTGCTGAGCCCTGTGCCCACCATCAAGGGTCCGGACACACTCTTCACGGGCCACGTTTGGATCGACACCATCTATCGCGGTGAAGACCCGTCCCGTACCCGATTGAACTCTGTGCGCTTCAGCCCCTGCGCTCGCACTGCCTGGCACACCCATTCCGTTGGCCAGACCCTGCACGTCACCGAGGGTATCGGGGTGGTCGCGACTCGTGACGGGCGAGTGATTGTCATGCGACCCGGTGACACTGTGTGGACGCCGCCGGGTGAGGAGCATTGGCATGGTGCGACCGCGGAACACTTCATGACACATCTCGCGCTGTGGGAAGGCGACGAGGTCACCTGGGGCGTGCACGTCACCGATAAGGAGTATGCCGACGCGCAGCCGACAACGAACGGCGAATCGCACTGACTGTCAGCACAATCGGGACCTCGAAGGCACCGGTGACGGCGCGCATGGGGTCAGGGGACCAGCACGATGCGCTGCCCGGGGGCGGTGGGGGTTTTCCACGCCTGCTCGACCTGATCCAGTGGCATCGGGAGCGGATTCACTGCCAGGGTGCCGGAGGCGATTTCTGTTACGAGGGAAGGTAATTCGGCGAGGATGCCCGCTGTGGTCACTGAACCCTGGCCGCTGCCCATGATATTCAGATTTCCCGCGCGCAGCAGGAATGACGGGAGCGTGATGTCGGCGCCGGCCATCGAGCCGATCTGTATCCAGGCCAATGCTTTCGAGCGGTCGGTGCGGGCGGTCAGTAGTGCGGGCATGGCCAGTTCGGTGGGGTGACCCCACAGGTAATCGATGACGACGTCGACATCTGCGGCCGCCCGGGCGAGACGGTCGGTGACCTCGGTGTCGCTGCCATCCAGGCTCACCACCTCGTCGGCGCCGAGGCTCTTGACCAGTTCCAGGCGTTCCGCATCGCGGCCCGCGCCGATCACCCGGGCGGCGCCGAAGTGTTTGGCAATCTGGACCGCAAGCTGTCCGGCATTGCCGGTCGCGCCCATGACCAGCACGGATCCGCCCGGTTGGAAGGCGACGCGGCGGCGCAGCGCCACCCAGGACGACATGGCGGGATTCATGGCGGCGGCCACGGCAATCGGATCGGTGCCCGCAGACAGGGCGATGGCCCGCCGACGGTCAACGACGGCGTATTCGGCCATGGTCCCCAACGCGGTGTCCTGGGCGACGAAGTAGAGCAGTTCACCCTCAGCCGTGCGACCCACCGCGTCGACGCCGGGGATCATCGGCAGAGAACCGTCGGAGCTGTAGTGACTGCCGTCCGCTGCTGAGCGGACTCGTGGATGTAGCCCTGCCGCAACAACATTCACGAGGACGTCGTGCTCGCCCGAGGCGGTCGGCGTCGGGAAGGTGTCGAAGGTGGGCGGGCTGTCGAAGGAACGGACAACTGCGGCATGCATGAGGTCTCCTGATTCTGCGCCGGCGGGATGTCGGCCGGCGGCCGGAAGGTGTCGCCGCCAAATTGGTTCGCGACACGTACTAATTTCCTTCAGATTAGTTTGTGTCGCGTACTAGGTCAAGTAGGCTGGCGGTATGACCACTGATCCCGTCTCGACGGTGTTCACCGACAGCAAGCCGCTGAACACGGTGGATGCCCTGGTCCAGCTGTCTTTTCTCATCCAGCGCGTACTCGGCGCGGTCGGTGCCGAGCACGACCTGTCGATCATTCAGATCAGGCTGCTCGGCGTCCTGCGGGACCGTCAGCCCGGAATGCTCGAACTCGGCGCTCACCTCGGCCTGGACAAATCCTCCATGACCGGCCTGGTCGGTCGCGCCGAGAAACGCGGCCTGGTCCAGCGCTCGCCGTCCCCGCGAGACGGCCGTGCGGTCCTGGTCTCCCTCACCCCGGCGGGCAGTGCGCTCGCCGAGCGGTGCACCACGGAGATCGGCCGCCGAATCATCGGTCTCACGGATGGGCTCAGCACTCCCGAACTGGTCGAACTCACCCGGCTCAGCGATGCCGTCGTGCGCGCGGCCGGAACCCCGGCGGTGAAAGACTAAGTCACACAGCGACTCCCGAGTCCGGCACCCCCGCATAATCGGGCAGTTCGACACCGTTGATCGCGTGATCGATCAGCTCGGGGTCCCACTCGGGCTCGGCGCTGGGCTCGGCGTCCGGGTCGGGGACGGCGAGGCTTCGAACGTGCAACCGGCCGATCTCCTGATTGGCCTCGACGAACGAGCGCATCCGCTTCTCGTAGCCCGCGAACCCGGCCTCCGGATCCCACCCGGACGCGGCCAGCTCTCCGGCCAGCAGATAGGCGCCGACCAGCGCCAGCCCGGTGCCTTGACCGGACATCGGCGACGGGCTGAACGCCGCGTCCCCGAGCAGCACCACGCGCCCATTCGACCAGCGGTCCATGACCACCTGCGCGACTTGGTCGAGGTAGAAGTCAGGGGTGTCGTCCAGATGCGCGAGGATGCGCGGGGTCAACCAGCCCATATCGGCCGTCCGCTCGCGCAGTAGGCGCTTCTGGGCCTCGATATCGCGGTAGTCGACCTCGAAATCCCCGGCGGAGAAGGAGAGCATGGCCATCGCCCGGGTGGTGTCCCGGAGGGGCCGCAGCCCAGCCGAGCGACCGGACTCCTGGAAGTCGATGAGCCAACGGTCCAGCCCGAATTCGTTTGGCACACTGTAGAAAGCCAGCACAAGCCCGAGATGGCGGATGAACCGCTCCCGCGGCCCGAAGACCATCTCGCGTAGCGATGAGTGCAGCCCGTCCGCCCCGACCACCAGATCGAAGCGCCGCCGGTCACCGCCGGCGAAGGTCACATCGACCCCGTCCGCCTCCTGGGTGAGCTCGGCGATCCGATCGCCGAAGAGGTATTCGACCCCATCGCGGGTGTCGTCGTACAGCACGTGGGACAGGTCTCCGCGCAGGATCTCGATCTCCGAGATGTACCCGTCGCCGCCATCGTCCTCCGCACGATAGGTCTCGAGCACTTTCCCGGCCTCGTCCACGGTGTACGCGCCGGCGGTCTGAGTCCTAGCCGCGCGCACCGCGTCGTCCAACCCCATGCGCCGGATGACCTCCTTGGTCACCCCGCGCGCATCCACCGCCTGCCCACCGGGACGCAGCTCGGGAGCTCGCTCGACCACGGTCACCTCGGCCCCTCGCCGGCGCAGCCAGTGCGCCAGCGCGGGTCCCGCGATGCTCGCTCCTGCCACCAACACTCTGGTACCGCTCACTGCGCCTCCCTCACCTGTCCGGATCACGCCCGGAACGTTTGCTCTGTCCCACCTCTATCGGTGTATTCAGTGGTATGGACGCCGGATCCACCGAAAATTCATCGGTGCAGCCGAGATCATCTCCACGCTATTGCGAACGCCCGGAGCCCACGGACATGTTCGGATATTGGCGGACCACGCGTTGCCGAGTGGCTTCACACCCCCGTCTGGCCGTCGATCCGAGCAGCGACAAACCTCGATGGCTCCACGGCCCGCAGGCGAAGCTGATCGGCGGTGAGTCCGGAACACTTCCGGGCCAAAGTTTCTCGATGGAATTCCAGGATGCTGCCGAACTGATCTCGACCCGTTGATCTTCAGACATGCCGTGTGGCCGCATGATGGAATTGCGGTGGGGGTCCCGGCGAGAACGTTGATTATTCGGTGGCGAGTGCGCAACGACCGGGAGTGGCAGATGGTGACGATCATCGGTGGCGGAATTGCGGGTTCGGCGCTGGCGGGAGCGCTTGCGCGGCAGGGGAAGTCGGTGCGGTTGTATGAGGAGCGCTCCGCCGGCTCCGGTGGGGGCGCATTCCTGTTCATCGATGATCGCGGGCATCGTGCGCTTGCGAGCCTCGGAGTGGATGCTGCTGCGGTTGATGCCGGGTCCTATCCGGTGACCGGGGGCATCACATCAGCGAACAACCTCGGGCGGCGGGGTGCGGCAAACGGTCGCGGACACCGGTTTTGGATGCGCCGCAATCTGATGGCGATCCTGGAAGACTTTGTTGCCACGTCCGGCGCGGAGGTGAACTACGGCAAGCCGGTCACCGATATCGTTTTCACGCCGGGCAGATACACCCTCGTTCAGGGTGATTCCCGCACTGCCGCAGACGATCTCATCGTAGGCGCTGACGGCACAGATTCGGTTGTGCGAGCCGCCTTCGAACCCGATCGACATCCGGAGTACGCCCGCGATGTGGTGGTGTACGGCATGACGAGTGAGCCCGTCACTCTGCCGACCGATCCGTCGACCCTGCATTTCTATGCGGAAATCGCGGCCGACGGCAGCCCCTTCAGCACCTTCGGGCACATCTGGCGCCCCGGAGACAGCGCAGCGGTCTGGTTCGTGCGAATAGCTCGCGCCCCACTGACTTCCGGCGATGACATTGGTATGCGGCCGATCGCTGACTGGGCGGATGCGATTCGCGACGCGACACCGTCGAACAAGGTGCTGATCGACGTGTTCCTGGCAACCACCGAGGGGGTCCACGTGAGCAATGCACGCAACGTCCCTCTGGCCACGGCCTCGGCGCCGTCCGAGCGGGCACTGCTGGTCGGGGATGCCGATCACGCCATCACCCCGGCTGCGGGCGTCGGCGCCCGCGACGCCCTGGAAGACGTGCGCGCGGTCTACGATGCGGTGGTGGCGGGTACCTCGCCCGCAGTCGCCATGGCAGAGCGCCGCCGGCGGATCATCGCGGACCGGGAACTCGTCCGCCGCCGCAGCGCCCGATAGCCCTTTTCAGGAGGTTGCTATGTGTCGCCTGTTCGGAATGTCGGCCGCACCGCAGCGGGTGCGCGCCACCTTCTGGTTGCTGAACGCGCCGGACAGCCTCGTGCAGCAGAGCCATCGGGAGCCCGACGGGGTCGGTCTCGGCACCTTTTCCGCCGACGGTTCGCCGCTGGTGGAGAAGCAGCCGATCGCGGCGTATCAAGCCATGCAGTTCGCACGCGAGGCCAGAGAGCGCGAGTCGGCGACTTTCATCGCGCACGTGCGGTTTGCCTCCACCGGCGGTCTGGAAACACGCAATACGCATCCGTTCGAACAGCGCGATCGGCTCTTCGCGCACAACGGGGTGTTGCAGGGTTTGGACGAGCTGGACGCCGAGCTGGGGGAGTACCGCAGCCTGGTCCAGGGCGATACGGATTCGGAACGGTTCTTCGCCCTGATCACGCAGCGCACCGATAGGCGCGGTGGTGAGGTGACCGCGGGCATCGCCGATGCCGTGCACTGGATCGCCGACCGGCTGCCCGTCTACGCGCTCAACCTGATTCTGACCACGGCCACCGACATGTGGGCGCTGCGCTACCCCGATACGCACGATCTCTTCGTCCTGGAACGCCCCGCGGGCGGTCAGCATCTGGACCATGCCGGTCACGCCGGAATCCGTTCGCACAGTGGACAACTCGCGGACCACCCCGCCGTTGTCGTCGCCACCGAACGCATGGACGCTGACCCGGGGTGGCGGCCGATGGCCTCCGGTGAACTACTTCATGTCGATGGCGCGCTGGGCGTGCACTCGACCATCATCATGAATTCTCCACCGCGCCATCTGCTTTCACTCGCAGACCTCGATCCTGCCGCAGCCGCCTCGCAAGCCGCGGTATGACGGATCCGCCACGTCACGCCACCTCGGAACCGCTCGCGAGGCCGACCCGGCCCTCTGATGTGGCGGGCGATGGGCGGTAGTCCTCGATTGTCATGGAGTTGTACAGTCGTGCGGTTTTGGAGACGAGCCGGATGAAGGCCCGGCTGGGCCCCGTGGGCAGCGCGGAGATCAAGCGTGTGCCCTGGACCAGCCCCGACACTCCCGGCCGCGACGCGGGGACCAGAGTCTTCGCCGCGCTCAATGCGGCTGCCCGGCTGCCACGCACGTGCTCCGCCATCGCGCGCTCGTAGGCGGGGAAGGCGCGCTCGTGGTCACCGCCCGCCCGCGCCAGCTCCCCGGCGAGGATGTACGCGCCGGCAACCGCCAGGGTGGTGCTGCCGCCGACGGCTGGTCCGGGGCTGTAACCCGCATCCCCGACGAGCGTGACTCGGCCCCGGGACCAGGTGTCCATATGGACCTGGGTGATCGAGTCGAAGTAGAACGCCGAGGTGCGGTCCAGCTCATCCAGGCAGCGGTCCACGTCGGCATGAAAGCCGCCGAATGCCTTGCGTAGCAGCTCTTTCTGCCGGGACACGTCACGATGGCCGAGGTCGAGCTCATGCTCGCTGCGGTACAGGAACAGTGCCCGCGCATCGCCCAGGTGCCGCGCGCCGTAGATGCCGACGGTGCGGCCGACGCCGACGTGAATGCGGAGCTCGCCATCGAGGCCGAAGGTGTTGGGCAGGGTCAGCACTCCCAGATAGGCCCCGATGAAGGAGCTGAAACGGGACTCCTCACCGAAGACGAGGCGGCGCACATTGGAATGCAACCCGTCGGCGCCGACAATGAGGTCGAAGTGTCGCGGCGCGGTGTGCTCGAACCGCACCTCGCCGTCGGGCGAGATCGCTGTGATCGAGTCGCCGAAGAGATACTCGACATCGTCGCAGGTGGCGTCGTAGTAGATCTCGCTCAGGTCGTCGCGCATGATCTCGAAGTGCCGGTCGGACGTGGCGCCGAAGATCTTCGAGAGGTCCACCCCGACGGGTCGCCGTGCGCCCTCCCGGCGGAGTGTCATCCGCTTTGTCCTGCTCGCCCATTCCTCGACGCGCGGGAGCACGCCCATCTGCTCCGAGATGTCCACCGCGGGCTGGAACAGGTCGACCGCGTGGCCGCCGGTTTTCCGCGGCACCGCCGCCCGCTCGACGACAGTGACCGAGAAGCCGTGTCTGGTGAGCCAGTACGCCAGCACCGGACCGGCGACGCTGGCGCCGGAAATGAGAATTCGCATGAGCCTGCTCCTTGGAACGTCCGAGCTGTTCTTTGACACGTTGTAAGAGTTCGCTATCTCTTACAACGTGTCAAGGCTATGGCCGAACGCCTAACATTCTCGGAATGGCCGACTCGCATGACACCGCCGCGCCGCCGCGCCGCCCTCGATCCGACGCCAGGCGCAGCATCGACGCCATCCTCAATGCGGCCCGGATGGTGCTCGGTGAGCGAATCGACGCGAGTATGGAGGACATCGCCGCCGCGGCCGGCGTCACGCGCCAGACCGTCTACGCGCACTTCTCTTCACGCGACGCCTTGATCGCCGCCCTGGTCGCGGCCGCAGCCGCCGAATATGACGCTCTGCTCGACGACGCGGGCCTCGATACCGCCCCGCCCGCCGAAGCGCTGGCCCAATTCCTCAGCGCCGGTTGGCGATTCCTCGGCCGCTACCCCATGCTGCTGAACGCCACGGCGGCCGCGATCCCGCGGCCCGAAAGTGACCCCCACGACTTCGGACCCCCGCGGCTCGAACAGCTCATCGAGCGAGGCCAGCGCACAGGGGATTTCGATCCGTCACTCCCTGCGGCATGGCTTGCTGCTGTCATCTTCGGACTCCAGCACACCGCCGTGGCGCAGGTCGCCGCCGAGCGCCTCGTCACCGATGAGGCGGAGGCGCTGTGCCTGGAAACTACCTTGCGTCTCTGCGGCGGAGCACTATAGCGCTGAGTCTCGAATTCAGCTGCAGCAGTTGGGATCCAGTACCAGGCAGAGCGCCGAGAGCGCTTCCCTCCGGGCCCGGTGATAGATATTCATGCCCCGCCGCTCGGACTCGATCAGTCCGGCCTTCTTCAGCTGTCCGAGGTGGTGGCTGACCGTCGACTCGGCCAGTCGCACCGCTACCGCGAGCTCGCCGGTGTTCTCCTCGCCTGCCGGGCTGGTCAGTAGCAGTGACATGAGCTTGACCCGCACCGGATCGGCAATCGCCTTGAGGCGCAATGCCACTGCCAATGCGGCATCGTCGCCGATCGGCCCGGCGGCCACTGGTGAGCAGCAGACCGGAGCGGACATATCGATGATCGGCAGTGCCTTGGGCATGAAACCCACCTTACCGACTGCCTTGACATATGTCGAAGAGGTAGCAGAAACTGGACCCACCAGTGATTCGACATATGTCTCACAAGTGGAGGTTCTGATGTCTCGTGTTCAGCTCGCCCTCAATGTCGACGATCTCGACCGTGCGGTCGCGTTCTATTCGACCCTGTTCAACACCGCTCCTGCCAAGCGGAAGCCCGGATATGCCAACTTCGCCATCGCGGAACCGCCGCTGAAGCTGGTGCTGCTGGAGAATGCGGGTGCGGGCGGCACCATCAACCACCTGGGCGTCGAGGTCGAGGCCTCCGAACAGGTGCACTCGGAGATCGCCAGGCTCTCGGCCGCCGGAGTGTTCACCGAGGAGCAGATGGCGACAACGTGTTGTTTCGCGACCCAGGACAAGGTGTGGGTCACGGCTCCGGATGCTGAACGCTGGGAGGTCTACACCGTGCTGTCCGACAGCGAAACCTTCGGCGTGACAACGGAGATCGGACTGGCCGGCGATGGCGGACAAGGCCCATGCTGTGGAACCGCCGACGAGGCTGCCGCCGTGAGCGCCTGCTGCGGCAGCACGGCAAAGGCTGATGCGATCGCGTCCGGCTCCGGCTGCTGCGCCTGAATACATCGATGACCATAGTGAAACGGCGGCTGCTGGCCGAGTTCCTGGGTACTGCGCTACTGGTATGTGTAGTCGTAGGTTCCGGTATTGCGGCACAGCAGCTTTCGCCCACCGACATCGGCTTGCAGCTGCTGGAGAACTCGACGGCGACCGTGCTGGGGCTGGCTGTGCTGATTCTGGTGTTCGGACCGGTATCGGGTGCGCATTTCAATCCGGTTGTCTCCGTGGCGGACTGGTGTGCGGGCCGCCGCCACGGCACCGGCTTGACCGGCGCGGAACTGGTGGCATACATCCTCGCGCAGATCGCGGGCGGAAGCCTCGGCGCCGTGCTGGCGAATGTCATGTTCGATCGGTCCGCGATCCAGATCTCCACCCACCATCGTGTCACCTCGGGACACCTGATCGGCGAGATCGTCGCCACCGCAGGCTTGATCGCGGTCATCTTCGCACTGGCCCGCAGCCATCGCGGCGGGCTCTCTGCGGCCGCGGTCGGCGCGTACATCGGTGCCGCGTACTGGTTCACCAGCTCCACATCCTTCGCCAACCCCGCAGTGACCGTCGGCCGCATGTTCTCCAATACGTTCGCCGGTATCGCTCCCGCCTCGGTACCGCCATTCCTGATTGCCCAATTCATCGGCGCCGGAATCGGATTCGCACTCATCAGCGTCCTCTACCCGAATACTCCCGCTGCGGCCGACGACGTCGTCGTGCCCCACCCGCCGAACGGAGCGGACCTCCCATGACCGACAGCCCCAGCGTCCTTTTCGTCTGCGTGCACAACGCCGGACGTTCACAAATGGCTCACGGCTTTTTGAACCACCTAGCCGGTGACGCGATAGAGGTTCGTTCCGCAGGCACCGCGCCCGCCGAATCCCTGAACCCGATAGCCATCGAAGCAATGGCCGAACTCGGCATCGACATCACCACCCAACAACCCAAAATCCTGACCCCCGACACCGTCCAAACCAGCACAGTCGTCATCACCATGGGTTGCGGCGACGCCTGCCCCTACTTCCCGGGCATCGACTACCGCGACTGGCAACTCGCCGACCCCGCCGGCCGAAACCTGCCCGCAGTCCGCCTCATCCGCGACGAAATCCAGAAGCGCATAACCGATCTCATCACCGAACTGCTCCCTGATCTGGAACAGGGACACCACCGCACCAACTGAACCGGTGCCGCGAAACCGGCCTGAACGGTCAATCTTTCGCCCCAGGCGGCAATTTTCACCGCCCCAGCGAAGTTTGTGACCGCTCAGGCCGACTCGGCACCGACCAGCCGCAGCACTGCGATCTGACTACTGTTGATCCGCATGACGCACAGCGCGATCGAGCTCACCGCGGAGTTGGTCCGGACCCTCCTGCGTGACCAGCATCCCGACCTGGCCGACTACCCTGTGTGGCTCGGCGCCCGCGGCTGGGATAACCAGCTCTGGCGGCTCGGCGACGATCTGGTCGTCCGATTACCCTGGGCGACAGCGTCTGCCGACGCCCTGCTGTACAAGGAGTACACGTGGGTCCCCATCCTCGCCCCGCGTCTGCCACTACCGATTCCCGTTCCGCAGCGCTTCGGTGAGCCCTCCGAGCGTTTTCCGCATCCCTGGATCGTCACAACCTGGGTGCCCGGCGCACCGGCCGACCGCGCTCCCGTCACGTGTCCCATCGAATCGGCCACCGCCCTGGCCGCTTTCGTGACGGCATTGCACCAACCCGCCTCCGAACAGGCGCCAATCGGCCGAGACCGCGGAGGGCCACTGGCCGACTATTCCGCAGGGTTCGCCAAACAGCTTGCCGCAGCCACCGAACTGGGACTCATCCACGATCCGGACGCCGTCCGTGCAGTCTGGGAACAGGCTGTCGCGGCGCCCAACTGGGATGGGCCGCCACTGTGGCTGCACGCCGACCTGCATCCCGCGAACGTTCTCACCACTGCGGGCACCATCAGCGGCGTGATCGATTTCGGCGACCTGTGCGCGGGCGATCCGGCCTGCGACCTCGCTGCCGCGTGGATTCTGCTGCCCGACAACGCCATTGACCTCTTCCGCAACGCCTACCGACCGACCCCGGACGCTGCGACCCTGCTCCGCGCCCGCGGATACGCCGTCCTACGCGCCCTCGCCGGCCTCCTGATCGGCGACGCCGGCGTTCGCGGACTCCCGGGCGGCAAGCCCACCTGGGGACCACCCGCTCACGCCGCACTGCAACGCCTCATCTCCACTGCCGACCACCGATAACGTGCCGGGAGGAACTGCGAAGTAGCAACGTGGCGAATGCATCTCGGGCAGTGCTCGTGCTACCCCCGCAAGTGCGCGCGGGACGACGCGACCCCGTGCAGACCTCGGCAGCGGACGACCGCCGCCAGGATCGATGTGCCGGTACTTCCAGGTGCTGGAGGTGCGGACCGAGGGTGCGGTGGAGCATATCGAGGCGCTTGCGCAGCGCTACCTCGGCGGGCCGTATCCGTGGTTCGGGGGGACGGGATCAGGTGCGGGTGGTGTTGGTCATCGAGCCGGAGCGGATCAGGGGGATCCGAGTGGGCGAGATCGCGGCGTCCGAATCTCGCCAGCCTGGTGAATCGGTCACCGCGAGGATCGGGAGCATGACAGTCGATGTGATGACCACTCTGCGAGCCTTCTACGCGGCCGAGGCGGCATACCTCACCGAGGGGGCCGAATTTCGAGCAGCTGGCCGCGCACCTGGCCTCGGACGTGGTCATGTACCAGGCTTCCAGCCTGCCTTACGGCGGCGAATGGCGTGGGCACGAGGGCTTTCGCGCATTCATCGTCGCCATGGGTGAGAACTGGGGCGGCTTGTGGTTCGACGAGCAGCAGTTCGTCAGCGATAACGATCGGGTCGTGGTCTACAGCCGCGGCCGCCTGCGTGCTCGGCGCACCGGGCGAATGCTGGAAACGTCACTGCTGCAATGGATCAGCTTCAAAGATGGTCTGATCACCGAGTTCCGTCCGTACTACCACGACACCTCCGCAGTGCTGGCCGCACTGACCACAGAATCGAATCCCTGATCCGCGCCACAACCTTACGGACGACGAACGGGCGTCAGCTGATCCGAAATCAGCTGACGCCCGTCATCGAGAGCGAACTAGTGCGCTGCGGCGGTCAGATCGAACACCGCGAGCCCACCGACATGCTGTTCGGTGTAATGCGCCATGACCCAGTCGAGGATTTCCTTGTTCCCGGCGGGCCGCCAGATGCCGGCGTTCTTGTCCACCGGGGGAACGGGCTTCGGATCCTTGCCGTCCGCCGGCGCCTGATCGGTGCGCCAGGAGTCGGGCAGGTGCACCTCGGGGACGATGTAGTACCCGATCTGGTGGTTGCGGACGTCGTCCTGGAACTGCGGGAGCGTCGGGACGGGATCCTCGGAGATGAAGCCGCCGATGGCCATGACCGAAGTGTGCGTGGCCAATTCGAGGCCGGCGGCCGGGCCGGATCGGTCGATGGCGGCCGACCACTTGGTGGTGGTGGCGCGCAGCAGATCCGCCAGCTTGGGATCGACGTCACCGCTGCCCATCATCATGCTCATCTGACCGCGGAAGGCATTGAGCGCGCCCATATCCCGAGGCGGAGCCGGGGGACCGACGGACGGTCCACCGCCAGTATGCGATTCGGGCAGCGTGGCCGCGGTGTAGGCGATGGACCCGGCCAGGCCCGCGAGCATCCCCGCGACCAGCAGCACCGACGTCGCCCGGGTATCGAGGCGGGCCAGGCGCGCCGCCACCGGAACAGCCGCCAGCAGCAGGCCGATCGCGGTCAGCACGGTGATCGCCAGAATCGTCCAGCGCAGCCACGACTGCCAGTCGGCATTACGCTGCAACACCACGAAGGCCCAGATCCCCATGCTGAGAATCAATGCGGCGCTGCCGATTCGGCCGAACCTATCGGCCCGGCGCTGCCAGAGCTCATGCACGCCGAGCGCGAACACACCGGCGATGGCGGGGGCGATGGCCAGCGTGTAGTACGCGTGCATGCCGCCCTTCATCTCGGAGAACGCGATTCCGTCGATGATCATCCAGAGCCCGAAAACCAGTGCCGCGCCGCGAACGATATCGGTGCGCGGGGCACGACCGCGGGCGATGAGCACAAGTACGAACGCGAGCAGTGCGGCCGGCAGCAGCCAGGAGATCTCGAAACCGATCTCGCCGGTGAACATCCGGTCATGTCCCTGACCGAAGCCGCCGAAACCCTTTCGCACGCTGTGCGGGATCTCGTAGCCCTCGGGCATCTGGAACGGATTCTTGCCGCCCATATGGTTCTGCCCCAGGTAGCGGGCGAAACCGTTGTAGCCGAGCACCAGATCCATGAAGGTGTTGTCCTTCGACCCGGCCAGATACGGCCGCGACGATTCCGGCCACGCAATGGTCAGCAGCACATACCAACCCGAGGACACGATCAGCGCGGCCGCGGCGCCCAGCAGGTGCACCACACGATTGCGCAGCGTGGTGGGCGCGACGACCAGATAGGCGAGACCCAGCGCGGGCAGCACCATCAGACCCTCGAGCATCTTCGCCAGGAAAGCGAAGCCCAGCGCGACACCGGCCAGTGCCAGCCAGCGCCAGCTCGCGTGCGGCAGTGCGCGAATGGTGCAGTAGGCGCCGGCGGTCATGAGCAGCACCATGACCGCGTCTGGATTGTTGAACCGGAACATCAGGGCCACAACGGGTGTCACGGCGAGCACCAGACCGGCGAGCAGACCGGCGGTGCGGCTCAGCGTGACCCGGGTGATCGCGCCGTACATCAGCGCGACCGCGGCCACCGCCATGAGCCCCTGCGGCACCAGCATGCTCGCGCTGCTGAATCCGAAGATCTGCCCCGACAGCGCCATGACCCATTGCGAAACCGGGGGCTTGTCGACGGTGATGAAGTTGTTCGGATCCAAGGATCCGAACAGCAGCGCCTTCCAATCCTTCGATCCCGACCAGACGGCGGCAGCGTAGAAGCTGTTGCCCATCTGATTGACGGTGATGTTCCACAGGTACGCGATGGCCGTGCCGAGGATCAGGACGACCAGCGCGACCCGCTCCCAGCGGCGGGCGGGTGGCAGTGCGGCCGGTGCGGCAGCGACCGGGGTTGTCGATTCGGGTGGAGCGGACTCGGCGGCCTCAGCGGTGGTGACGGTCACCGCGGGAGTCTCGCGCGCGAGACGGTGAGGAGTCTGGCCCGGAGCTGGGAGAATCCTGTGAATTCCGGTCAGCGATCGCGTTGCCCGAGCGTGGAACGCTTTCCATTCACCGCGCGTTGGACGGGCGGTTCCCGCAGCGAAACGTTAGGTGATCGGATGAATGTGCACCGTCGAAGCAGTCTCTGGCGATGGGCGGCAGCAATGTCGTTGTCCGTGGTGATGTCGGGCCTGCTGACCGGGCATGCCTCGGCGGATCCCGCCCCACAGGCTGCGAACGATGGATCACATATCGACCGTGTGGTGCCGATCGACGCGCGACATTCGACCGTGTACGTCTACTCGGCCGCCATGAACCGGGTGATCGCCATGCGTGTGATGCATGCCGCGGATACGAGCGCGCCGCAGCCGACGCTCTATCTGCTCAACGGCGCGGAAGACGGCATCGCGGACAACGGTGTCGAGACCTCGTGGGAAACCAAGACCGATGTCGACGATTTCCTGTCCGACCAGAACGTGAATGTGGTGACCATCCTCGACGGCCGCTACACCTATTACACCGACTGGGCCGCCGACGACCCGCGGCTGGGCCGCAACCGTTGGACGACCTTCCTCACCCAGGAATTGCCCCCGCTGCTCGATGCGCAGCTCAATGCCTCCGGTCGCAATGCCATCGCGGGCGTATCCATGTCGGCCGGTGCGGCTTTGTCGCTGGCCGAGGACGCACCCGGTTTGTACAGCAGTGTCGGTTCGTTCAGCGGCTGCGCCGAGACCAGCACCGATCCGGGCCGCCGGTACGCGCAGGCCGTCGTCCTGTCCGGTGGCGGCAATCCGTGGAACATGTGGGGCGTCGACGGCTCTCCGGGCTGGGTCGAGAACGATCCCTCCACGCCCGCGAATCTCGAGAAGCTGCGTGGAGTGAATCTGTACATCACCGCCGGTGATGCGGGAGACGCTGCTGCCGGACGCACCAATGCCGCCGGGGGCATCCTCGAATCGGTCGTCAGTACCTGCACGCACGAACTGCAAACACGCACCGAGCAATTGGGCATCCCCGCGACGTACAGCTATACCCCGGGCGGTCAGCACGCCTGGCCGTACTGGCAGGACGCCCTGCACGAGGCGTGGCCCAGCTTCGGCAAGTCACTGCGGGGCTGATGCGGGGTTCCCGGTCTCGTCCGCTATAACGTGGCAGGTGTGATCGGACGCAACGGGGTTCGGTGGGGCGCGGCTCTCGGCGTCGCCGGACTCGCGATCGCGACCTACCTGATAGTGCGGCAGGAGTCCGCACCCGATGTGAGCATGCAGCCACTGCCGGAGGCTCCCGGCGGTATCCAGGCGGTGAATCCGCAGGTTCGGGTGTGGACGCGCACGATCACGCTGGTCCGAGGGGACGGCGCCGCTGCCGCGAGCATCGAGAACGGGCAGCCCGGGGACTCGGCCTGGCTCGATCGCAGCGACAGCAGGTTTCACCCGCGAGACGAGATATTCGGCGCCGCAAGCATTCCTGCATCGACTGCCGCGCAGCGCGGCCCGTTCTACCGGTACGCCGGTGGCCTGCTGCGGGCCTGCGGGAAGGCCGCAGATCGCCCCGAGATCCGGTGCACCCGGTGGGCCGGGCCCGCCGATCCGCCGCCCGATCAGCGCATGCGGGCCGTCGAGCGATTGCTGGAACGCTACGACCACGGCACCGGACTATGGGAACAGGACGCGAGCACCTGGCAGAGCGCCAAAGCCCTGACCACGGTGATCGACTATATGAGTCGCACCGGTGACCGGCAGTACCTCGGCTATGTCGACGAGACGTATCGGCACGGCGATATCGCGCGCACGGGTGTCCCCGTCCAGACCGGATACAACGACGACGCGCTGTGGTGGGCGCTGACCTGGATCCGTGCCTTCGATCTCGCCCACGAGCCGCGCTATCTCGACGCCGCCCGAAAGATCGTGGACGGACTCGGTGACCAGCGGGCATCGTTCTGTGCTGGTGGACTGGCTTGGGCGCGTACGGGAATCGACCCGGACCTGCATCCGTGGACCCAGGTGAACTCGATCACCAATGGGCTGTATCTGACCGCGACCGCTTTGCTGAGCACGCGGGTCGAACCCTCGGACCGCTCGTCCTATCTCGCGCGCGCCACGACGACCTGGGACTGGTTCACCACCGGGGCGGGGCGAGCACTGCTCGGCCCGTCCGGTGTGATCAACGATCACCTCGACCAGTACGGCGGCACGTGCGTGCTCGTCGACGAGAACCGTCGATGGACCTACGACCAGGGCATGCTGATCAGCGGACTGGTGGCGCTCCACCGGGCAACGGGAAACGGCGCTCTGCTCACCTCCGCCGACCGGATCGCCGCGGCCGCGACACACGACGGTTCCGTATTCATCCAGAATGGAATCCTGAACGAGCCCAGCGCAACAACCTGTCCCGGGCCCGACTGCCATGACGCCGAAACATACAAAGGCGTCCTCGTCCGCGGTTACCGAGAACTGGAGGACACCGGCCGTTCCACGGTCGCCACAGCCGAATTCCTCACCCGCCAGGCACAGTCGTTGCGCGACACCGCCGATGAGTACGGCTTCCGCTGGCAGGGGCCGCCGCGCGACGACGACCATCCCAATTTCGCCACCCAGACAGCGGCATTGGATGCGCTCAATGCCGTATGAACAACTTCGAGCTAGTCGGCCGGGGTGGTGCGGGCCTTCTTTCGCCGGTGCGCGAAGGCTTCCAGTTGGCCGGAGACCACCAGGATCAGTAGTGACCACAGTCCAATTTGCGGCAATGCCACCGCGACGACCAGCGCGATGGCGGTGGCCGCCACATTGATCCAGCGCACGGCGAGATCTTCGGCGGTGATCCGCTCGATGTCGGCGAGCATGCCGGCTCGGTAGAGGATGAACTCCTCGATCCGAATCGTGGCCTGGGCGACCACCAGGACGCCCACGTAGAGGCCGACCGCCAGGCGATCGTGGCGCTGCGAGTAGACGTCGAGGACCGTCGCCACCGGGAGGGCGACAATGCAGAGCAGCCACACCATATTGACCCGCAACAGGCGCGGGGTGTAGCCGGTGGCGCGCTCGAACAAGCGGTGATGATCCCGCCAGAGCACGCTGATCACCACGAAGCTGACTCCGGCGGCGGTCAGCGCATAGCTGTTGTCGGACAAGAACTTCGCGGTCGACGAGGACGCGACATCTCGTGCGCTGTCGACGAGGGGGAGCGCGATCAGCGTTATGGCGATGGCGACTACGGCATCGCTGAAGTAGATCAGCCGCTCGAGTCCTCGCTGGGTCCGTAGCGGGCCTGCTTCGGGGGCGGTCACCGCGTTGACACTACCGGTTCGCGCTCGCGAGGCAGGGTTCGCCGATCTGAAGCTGCCGTCAAGCGGTCAGAAGAGCCCGCGCGCGGCGCACCTCGGGAATTCCGATTGCCTTCGCGGCGAGCAGGAATGCCACAGCTCCGCCTGCCGCGCCGCCCGTCAGCGTGACGATATGCGCGAAACCATGACCGGAGACGGTGTGCTGTGCGATGGCCATGACGGCCGCGCACGATGCGCCCGCGATGGCGGTCGCCCACACCACCCGGGTGAATGTCTCACCGACAGCGGTGAATCCGAGCAGTCCACAACGCTTGCGCAGCAGCACATGCCCGAGCGTCGCACCGACAACGTAGGCGAGCGAGCTGGAGACGCTCAGCAGCACGACGACGATATGGTCGGGAAAGACCGCCGCCGAGACGGCGATGACGGTGACCTTCGTGACCACCATCGCGACATTGATCACCGTCGGGGTGCGAGTGTCGTTGTAGGCGTAGAACACTCGCATCTGGAGCATGACCAGCGCGAACGGCGCCAGCCCGAAGGCCGAGCATGCGACGGCCGTTCCGATCAACCGGGCCGCCACCGGATCGAGCCGCCCGCCGAATACCGTGCCGGCCAGCATCGGGCCGAGCAGCGCCATGGCCACCGTGATCGGCACCAGCGCCACTGTCAGATACCGCGCTCCGCGCCCGAGATCCGCGATCACACCGCGCAGATCACCGAGGGCGGCGAAACGGGAGATCCGCGGCATGAGCAGTGTCAGCAGCGACGCCGCGAGAATCCCGTAGGGGACCTGAAACAGCAGATCCGCGTACGAGGAGATGGACATCCCGCCGTGGTCGAACGCCACGCGCATGGTGACGGCGACACCGACCTGGCTGATCGCGGCGTACCCGAGGACCCAGCCGAGCACCGGAAGTCCGGCGCGCACCGGACGCCAGGTATAGGGGAGAGGGCGAGCGTGCCAATTCCAGTGGAATCCATTACGGCGCAGAGCAAACAAGACCCACGCGGCCTGCCCGACGAGTCCCGCGGTAGTGCCGAGACCAATTGTCAGAATCTGTGCGGTGGTCATGGCTGTCGGAGTCAGGGTGACCGGTCCGGGCGCTACTTGCGCACGCGCTGGGCGTGCTGCACCGCGATGGGATAGGCCCGGCGTACACCGAGGTGAACGAATCCAACACCGCGGCAACGGCATTGTTCGACGGTGTCGGTGCCCGGCGCGTCGAGAGCAATCTAGAACTAGGCAGTGTTTCGAAGTGAGGGCGGGCCGGACGGCCCGCCCTCACTCTTGTCGTAGCCATTGATTGATCGCAGCGACATGCACCGTCGCCAGATACCTGACCGCGAGCTTGTCATAGCGAGTAGCCACCGCCCGATGCTGTTTGAGCTGGTTGATGCCACGCTCAACCGCATTACGGTCCCGGTAGACAACCGGATCGAACGCCGGAGGCCGACCACCGGCCGCACCGCGGTTACGGCGATGCCCGGCCTGATCCGCCGGAACCGGGATCGTCACCCGAACCCCACGCCTACGCAGCCAATCCCTGTTCCCACGACTGGAATACGCCCTGTCGGCCAGCACCCGAACCGGCCGCGACCGCGCCCGGCCACCACCGAGCTTGGGCACGGCGATCGCATCGAGCACCGCCGTGAACTGGGGACTGTCACCAGCCTGACCAGGCGTGATCAGCAGCGACAGCACCCGACAGCCTTGTTCACAGGCCAGATGCAACTTCGTCGACCAGCCACCCCGCGACCGGCCCAGCCCGTGATCGACCGGCTCCGCAACCACGCCGCCAGGCGGCTCGACCTGCCGGTCACCGTCACGACGGGCCCCGGCAGCATGCTGATGGGCCCGCAGAATCGTCGAATCCACACTCACCTGCCACATGATCCGACCGCCGGCATCAGCGAACGCCTGCAACAACTTCAAAATCAACACCCACACTCCGGCGCGCTGCCAGCGCCGGAACAGCCCATACACCGCCAGCCACGATCCATACACCCCTGGCACGTCCCGCCACGGTGATCCGACCCGGGTCCGCCACCGGATCCCGTCGATGAGCTGCCGTTTCGTCCATTGCGGCGGGCGTCCCGCCTTCTTGTTCCGGGGCAGCAACGGTTCCAGCCGAGCCCATTGGGCATCGGTCAGGTCCGCACGCCCCGCCACCGCTACGCTGGCCACGAGGTCTCCGGTATTGAGGGTTCTTCTTCGACAGCTGAACCAACTACCGGAGGCCTCACCTATACGCCAACGCGGACAACGGTTTCCGCTGAAGTAGTTGATGGGGTGGCACCGCTGCGCGGTGCCACCCCATCAACTACTTCGAAACACTCCCTAGTGCTGCGATGACCGGCCCCGGTGGGTGGCAAGTGCCGTCCTGCGGCGCCTGCCACCCACCGTAGGCGTGAATTACGTTGTGGCGATGAGTATCTGCTCCGAGCTGGACGGACGGAGGTTGTCCGTGCGACCGGAGAAGTAGCGCGCGGCGACGTCGTCCGCGGATACGTGCCGAGCTCCGGAGAATCCGGATTCCGCTGCGAGCGCGATGATCTCATCGGGGGAGTAGAAGATGATGAAAGGATTGCCTGCGGCTCGGGCGAGGCGTTCGGTATTGCTGCGGCCGGGCTGTTCTTCGGATTCCACCAGCTCGAGAGGGAGGGTGAAGGTGGTTGCGAAGGTGGAGCCGGGTGCGAGTTGGGCTGCCTGCCGGAAGGTGCCCGCATTCGCCTCGGCGCTGAGGTACATGGTGACGCCGGTGGAGGCCACCACGGCAGGGCGATCGGCGTCGAAACCCTCGTCCGCCAAGCGGTCCCACCACGATTCGGCCTCGAAGTCCACGGGCACCAGTGTGAGGTGTTCGGGGAGGCCGTAACCGAGGTCGATCAGCCGGTGGCGTTTCCATTTCTGCGGCCCGGTCTGGTCGACTTCGAAAATCCTTATGCCGGAAGCGATATCGGGTCGTCGCTGGGCGAAGGTGTCCAGGCCCGCGCCGAGAACCACGTATTGGTCGATACCGAGCGCGGCCTGTTCCTCGACCAGGTCTTCGATCAGCCGGGCCCGCGCCACGATGGTGGCGCGAATGCGGGCCATGATCGCCGGGTCCATATCGGGCCGTTCGCGCCAATTCCCCTCGGGCGCAGCCAGCTTCAGCCCGATGTCATCCTCGAGCACATGCGGCTGCGCATCGACCCGCAGGTGCAGCGCGCGCCACAGCGCGACGCGCAGCGCAGTGTCCTCGGGAGCGATGGTGTGCAGCATGTTCAGTCCTTGCCCGGTGCCTGTAGGTTCCAGAGCCGGCCGTCGGGATCGCGCACGAGCATCTCCCGGGTCCCGTAGTGGGTGTCCTCGAATTCGTTCAGCACCTCGAGCACCGCATCGGGCTGGAACGCCTGCTCATCGGTCACCTTCAGCACGAATTGCGTCCGCGCCTCCTGATCGGCGGGAACCTCGACGAGGAATACGTATGGCCCGGTGTGGTGCCGCAGCAGCCCGGAGCCGTGGTCGGTGGCGAAATCGAGTTCGAATCCGAGTGCCTGGTAGTACTTCGCTGCCTGGCCCCAATTGTGGGTCTCCAGGAATATGCCGTCGATGCCTTCGATGGTCACGTCAGTCCTCATTCTTCGCTGAATTCCGCTGCTGCTGTGGGCTTTCGAGGTACGCCCGGAGTGCGTCGGCCACCAGGGCCGACAGGGACATACCCTCTTCGACGGCATGGAGTTTCACCTGCTTGATCAGACTGATCGGCAGGTACACATTGAATTGCTTGACTCCGCCAAGGGAAATCAGAGCGTCGGCAGCGCCTCCAGGCGATCCACCAGATACGCGCGCTCGACCGCGTTCTCGGTGAGCAGCAGTGCGGCTTCATAGGCGGACTTCGCCTCCGCCGTGCGGCCGAGCTCGGCCAGGAACGCGGCGCGAGCGGCCTCGAAATACCCGTAGGTGGCTATCGCCGGCTCACCGGAAAGGTCCTCCAGCAGCACGAGTGCACGCTCCGGCCGACCCGAAAGACCCACGGCGATCGCATAATTCAGATGCACCACCGGCGACGGCCATTCGCGGCGCAGCAGCACATACAGTCCGGTGATCTCCCGCCAATCGGTCTGCTCCCAGGTCGGCGCTTCATCGTGGACAGCCGCGATGGCCGCCTGCAGCGTATACCGATCCATATGCGGCAGAGCCTGTTTCACCAGAGCGATACCCTCGTCGATGGCCGGCCGATCCCACCGGGACCGGTCTTGATGCTCCAGCGTGAGCAGCCGCCCGTGCTCGTCCACGCGGGCAGCGCGGCGCGCATCGGTGAGCAGAATCAGCGCCAGCAATCCGGTCACCGAGGGATCGTCGGGAACCAGCGCATGCATCATGCGCGCCAGCTGGAGTGCGCGAACGGTGAGATCCGGCCGTACCAGCACATCACCGGAAGGAGCGGTGTGACCGGTCGTGAACAGCAGATGGATGACCGCGCTGATGGCGTCGATGCGGTCTGGAAGCTCCCGCACCGACGGCACCCGATACGGGATGCGCGCCAGCGCGATCTTCTTCTTGGCCCGGGTGATTCGGGCCGCCATGGTCGATTCACTGGTGAGGAACGCACGCGCCACCTCGGCGGTGGTGATGCCGCAGACGAGCCGCAAGGTCAGCGCCACCTGGGCGTCCCGCGACAGCGCGGGGTGGCAGCAGGTACTGATGAGGCGCAGTCGATCATCGGGAATCGCGGACTCCGCATCGATACCGTCGAGTGCGAGATCCGCTGTGTCGGTATCGGTTTCCTCGGTGACCAGCAGTGGCAGCGTCCGCTTCATGGCCGACTCGCGGCGCAGCAGATCCAGCCCCCGGCGTTTGGCGACGGTGGTCAGCCATGCGGCAGGCCGGTCCGGCACACCGTGCGCCGTCCACTCGGTCAGCGCCTTCGTATAGGCGTCCTGCACGCATTCTTCGGCGAGGTCGAAATCGCGGACCAACCGCACCGTCGCGGCGAGCACAAAGGCCCATTCGCGACGGTGCGCCTGCTCCACGGCCGCGGTGACGCGCGCGGCCGGGTCGAGAATTGTCATCGGACTATTCGAACGCCATGATCGGCCGGACCTCGACGCCACCGAACGGTGTCGGCACCTGCTTGGCCAGCGCGATCGCCGCATCCAGATCCGGCGCCTCCAGCAGGTAGTAGCCGCCGAGCACCTCCTTCGCCTCCGCGAACGGCCCGTCGGTCACCGTCACCTCACCGCCTGCGCCCTTGCGAATGGAGGTGGCCGTGCCACTCGGCTGCAATGCTTCCCCGCCGAGCCGAGCCGCACCCGCGATCTCCTGGAAGGTCACATGCTCCTGATAGATCGCCCCCAGCTCCTCCTGCGACGCGGCGGCGTACCCGGCTTCGTCCTCGTACAGCAGTACCAAATACTTGCTCATCGTTTCGCTCCTTGGGTTCCGGCGGCCCGATGTTCGGGCTGCTCTACCTCTCCGACGAGCGGGTTCGCCGGAAATCGACAACTCTGCGGAAAATCTTTCCACTACCGCGCGCTACTGGGAATTGCCGATCTCTGTTCTGTAAAGCAGGAGGGAATGCCGGGGCTCGATTGGCGACGGGTGATGGCGGCGACGTAACACCGCGAATAGTAGGGCGATTGACCAGCTGAAGCCCTGGCACGAATCCCCCTACGGGTCAGGGCTTCGTTTATGTGAGCGGGCGTCTACTCCATACGTGCAGTGCGGTCCGGCCAGTGCCGGCCGTCGAAATCCGGAGCAAGCCAGAGCGGTCTGGTCAGGAAGCCGGCCGGCCCCTGCGCGAGATCGGTCGCCCAGTCGCCGAGAGGGTTACGGGGCCACAAGGTTCTCGCCGGCGACCAAATGAATTATCACGGTGGGGGTTTCGCTGGAGCGGGCACGCACAGCGGCCAGCACCAACCCGTCGGCGGCGACCTCGACGCGGTCGGTGCCGAGGCTGGAGGCCACGGTCACGGCGGCCGCGTCTTCAGCGGCGTACCCGGTCAGCCCGTACCAGCCGATCTCACTGTCGGTCCTGCGGTAATCGTTGGTGCGTTTGCCGTTGCTCGTGGTGAACTTCACTTCGGCGTGTCAATAACCGATTGGCTGGTTGGCCTCGCACGGTTCGGCGTCGTGTTCCGGGTCGGCCGTAACCGCCAAAGTTCGCAGCGGCCCGGCTGGCCTCAGATCGGCAGGGATCACGAACGCCCGCCCCGCGGTCTTTCTGGATGATCATCGCGTCGCGCGCCGCGCCTTGCGACGATATCTCTCTATCCTGGTCGAATGAGCCCAGTTGCGACATCGATGGTGCAGGTAGGACCGGATCTGGACGCGGTGACGACGGTTGGCTACGAGGACGATCCAGCGGGCGCGGCGCATGACATAGCGTCGATCTGGGAGTCGGTGCGCTCGTGGTACCTGATGGGGACCACGCCCGCGATCCAGGTCTGCCTGCGGCGGGACGGGAAGGTCCTGCTGAATCGGTCGATCGGGCACGGCTGGGGCAATGCGCCCGCGGACGGTCCCGATTCCGAGAAGCGGCTCGTCACGCCAGATACGCCGTTCTGCGGCTTCTCCACGGCCAAGGGCGTCGCGGCCGCGCTCATGTTGATGCTGATCGAGCAGGGCGCGTTCGCGCTGGATGATCCGGTGGCCCGGCACATTCCGCTGTTTGCGGCCAACGGCAAAGACCGGATCACCATCGGCGATGTGCTCTCGCATTCGGCGGGCGTACCGTTCATCACCCCGCCGTATCGCGGCGTCGACCTGGTGCTGGACGAGGAACTGGCGGCGCGGGCGCTGTCCGATTTGGTCCCGAGCTGGCGGCCCGGCCTGTTCCGGGTGTATCACGCCATGACCGGCGGATTGATCCAGCGCCTGCTGGTGCAGCGGACAACAGGTAAGGCGATGCGTGAGCATCTGCGCGAGCAGGTCTTGGACCCGCTCGGATTCCGCTGGACCAATTTCGGTGTCCGTCCCGAGGATGTGGACCAGGTCGTGCCGAGCGTGAAGGTCGGCCCGGGGCCCTCCCGTATCTGGCGGCATCTGGCGGGCAGGGCACTCGGCGGCGGACTCTCCGGACCCACCACCGCCGAGGCCGAGCGCGCCTTCCTCACCGCGGAACTTCCCTCGGGCAACCTCGTCACCACCGCCTGCGAACTCTCCCGCTTCTACGAGATCCTCGCGCGCGGAGGCGAATTGGACGGCGTCCGGATCATGCGCCCGGAGACACTGCACACCGCCATCCAGCCCGCCCGCTGGATTCCCGGCGTGGCCGGTCGAGTCTCGGTAGCGGGCTACGAACTCGGCGCCCGCCGTTCGAAGTTCGGCCGCAATACCGAAACCCATTTCGGCCGAAGCGGATTGACCACCCAGTACGGCTGGGCCGACCCGTCCCGCGGCCTCTCGGGCGCAATTCTCACCAGTGGCAAAGCCGTCGCCGATATGTCGCGCCCCTGGGAATTGGTCGCACAGATCTCAAACTCCATCAGTCGGCACGAGTAGTCCGAAGAAGGCAGCCTGCGGTATCGCGACCGCCGACATCGGATTTCGGGTCGTAGCGTCCGGGTGCTCCCTCAGTCGGGGAGCATCGGGATCGAAAATCCTTCTCCACGACCGAGGAGGGCGGCGCGGGTGACGGCGCCGGAGCCGAACCGAGTGTGCAGCGCATCCAGGGTCGAATCGAGAGTCGAGTCCGCGCGGGATTCGAGGGGGAGCGCCAGCTGCATGGTGTCGGCATTGTCGAGGTTGGTCAGAGACAGGCCGATGAGGGTCACGCCCCGCTCGTGAATGGTGGGCAGCGCGGCGGTCAGGAGTGTGCGGGCGGCATACAGGACAACCGCGCTGTGGTCGGTTGCCTGCGGCAGGGTGTGCGATCGGGTCGCCCGGGTGAAATCGTCGAATCGCAAGCGCAGCACCACGGTTCGGCACACGCGGTCGGCGGATCGCAGGCGGCGGCCGAGCCGATCGGCCAGCCCGTGCAGATACGCCTCGAGTTCGTCGTCGGCACGGGCGCGCCGCCCGAGGGCGCGCTGCGCGCCGATGGATCGCCGGCGTTTGCCGGTATCGACCCGGCGCGGATCCCGCGCCCACGACAGGGCATACAGATGCCGCCCCGCGCCCTGCCCGACCGTCGCGGCCAAAGCTTCCTCGCCCAATTCCGCGAGCTGCCCCACCTTGGTGATGCCCCGCTCGCGCAATTCCCGAGCGGTCACCTCGCCGACGCCCCACAGTCGCTCCACCGGCAGCGGATGCAGGAACTCCAGCTCCCGATCCGGCGTAACCTCCAGTAGCCCATCGGGTTTCGATACCGCACTGGCCACTTTGGCAAGGAATTTGGTGCGCGCCACACCGACCGAAATCGGCAGTCCGGCCTCATCACGCACCCGCGCGCGCAGCCTCCGAGCGATCTCCACCGGGGTCCCCGCGATCCGCCACAGTCCGCCGACATCCAGAAACGCCTCATCGATCGACAGGCCCTCCACCTCCGGCGTGGTGTCCCGGAAGATATCGAATACCGCCCGGCTCGCCTGCGCATAGGCATCCATCCGCGGCGGCACCACGATCGCGTGCGGGCACAGCCGCAACGCTTGCCGCGAATTCATCGGCGTGCGCACCCCGAACGCCTTCGCCTCATAACTGGCCGCGAGCACCACGCCGGACCCCACAAGCACCGGCTTACCGCGTAGCCGCGGATCGTCCCGCTGCTCGACCGAGGCATAGAAGGAATCGAGATCCGCATGCAGAATCGACGCCCGCTCGGGGCGACTCGGTTTCTCGATCTCGGCACCGGACACGAACATATGTTCGCATACGCTTCGGCGTGTCTGCCTCGCCGCGCCGGAAATGATGCTCTGACGCGAGGTTCAGGCCAGACCGTGCTCGAGGATGTCGAAGGTTCGGTTGATCAACCCCAGCGCTCGCTCGCGGATCCAGGGTCCGGGGATTCCACTCTGGTCCAGGCGTCCACCATTCGCGCGGTCACGGCCGACATGGCGGGCAGTCGTCGGCACTCCTCATATCACTCGGCTGACCCCGGACGTAGCTCGGTGCCATCGAGTTCGATTGCGGGACACTGTGACCGGCCGTATGCGGCGCCCGGAGTGGCGGCGCAGCGGAGGGCGTTCAGTGTTGATCTCCGGTTAACAAGCAAGTGCTTGTTTAGTTCGACCCGGCCGTTGATGATCATTGCATCGTGTCGGTGATCTGCGGGGAGGGCCCAGTGGGGCTGCGTTTCGATTTGTACGACTTTTCGATCAACCAGGACCCGTATCCGGTCTATGCGAGATTGCGGGAGGAGGCGCCGGTCTTCCGTAATGAGGAGCTGGACTTCTGGGCGCTGTCTCGGCACGCGGATGTCACTACGGCGCTGCGGGATACGCGGAGGTACTCCAATTCGCACGGCGTGCTGTTGGAAGAAGGAGCGTGGGATCCGGAGGTAGCCCCCAAGTTCCTGTCGTTCCTCGCTATGGACGCACCTCAGCACACTCGGATGCGGTCTCTGGTCTCTCGCGGATTCACTCCTCGTCGCATCGCGGCGCTGGAAGACCGGATTCGGGGCATTGTGCGCGGGTATCTGGATGAGGCCCTGCAGTCCGACGAGTTCGACCTGGTGAAGGATCTGGCGGGGAAGGTGCCGACGGATGTGATCTGCGAACTGAGCGGAGTGCCCGAGTCGGATTGGCCGGCGGTCGGGCGGATGATGACGAATGTGATGTACCGGGTGGACAATGTCCCCGGCATTCCGCCCGAGGCGATGGAAGCGGCCGTGGGGCTGTACGGCTACTACGCCGCGCTCGTCACCGACCGGCGCAGCAATCCGCGTGACGATATGGCCTCGACCCTGGTGCAGGCCTCGGCCGACGGCGACAGCCTCACCGACGAAGAGATCATCGGCTTCATGTTCCTGATGATCGGAGCGGGCAATCAGACGACCGCGCATCTGCTAGGTAATGCCTGGTACTGGGCTTGGCGCAATCCGGATCAGCGCAAGGCCGGACTCGGCGGGCGGATCGCCGACTGGGTCGAGGAGTCTCTGCGCTACGACCACCCGTCCCCGGCCTCGGCCCGATTGCTCACCGAGGACGTCACCCTGCACGACGTGACCATCCCCGCCGGGGAGCGCGTCCTACTGCTCATGGGGTCCGCCAACCGGGACCCCCGAGTCTTCCCCGACCCCGAGCGCTTCGATCTGGACCGAGATACCAAGGCAATGGCCACTTTCGGCGGCGGACCGCACTTCTGCCTAGGTTCCCCCCTTGCCCGCCTGGAATCCCGGGTGGTCCTCGAGGAACTGTCGGCCCGCATCACCGACTACGAAATCGATGAGCAGCGAGCCGTGCGCACCCACGCGGCGAGCGTCCACGGATTCACGGCTATGCCAACCACACTCACCCTGCGTTGACCCCGATCGCCCGCTGCGGCGATCGGGTCATCGCCACCGACTTCGCTGTCCAATCACCCTCTTGTGCACAGGGATACGCTCAGTCCTCCGGGCCCAGTTCGACCACGGTGCCCGGGTGGGCCAGCGAGGCGACGGTGATGTGACCGCCCTTGGCCTGGTCGATGACCTGGCCTTGCCAGGCGACCAGGCAGGAGGCGGCCTCGCTGTTGTAGGCGTGATCCAGGATCGGGGCCAGGGTCTTGGCGAAGTCGCCCTCCGCGGCGATGAGCTGCGCGCGGTAGGGGCCGTAGTAGGGGAGTATTGCCTGCAGCACAACGGCTTCCACCGCTTGCACATTGGCGATGATGGGATCGATCAGCGGCTGGTTCTGGGTGATCACCGGTGCGATCTCGGCCAATATCGGCCCGGCCAGCTGCAGGATCGGCTGATAGACCGAGCCGAGCGCGAACGCCTCCGACGAGAACGGGCCGGCCAGCGGAGCCAGGCCGATCAGCGAGGCCAGTCCGCCCTGCTGCTTCGGCGCGGGCCAGCCCAGCGGGCAGACCGGCTGGGATTCGACCGGCCGGGTGGCGAACGGGTTGCCCGCCGCGAGCGGTATCGAACCATCCTGTCCGGGAGCCTGATTCAGCGGCACGGACGCATTCGGCGAGGTGCCTCCCCCCAGCGGGACGGACGCATTCGGTGCGGTGGCTCCGCCCAGTGGCACGGAGGCGTTGGGAGCAGTCCCTTGGCCGAGCGGCGCCGAAGCAGCCGGCGCTCCACCCTGACCCAGGGGAACGGCGGCGCCCCGGACCTGACCGATCGGAACTGCGGCATTCGGCGCCTGACCCAGGGGTGCGGGGGCATTCGCGCCACCGGGGGCTACTGCTTCGGGAGCAGCGCCGTCGGCGACCGGTGCGGGCGCTACCTCCACCTTGCCGGACGCGGCGGATGTTGTTGTGGTGGAGGTCTGTTCGTTCGCGACCACGGTGGTCGTGGTGTGGTCATCGGCGCGAACCGTCAGAGTGGTGACCGCGGCGGCGCTGCCGACGACGGTCAGCGCGGCGATCGCACGGATGGCAGCGACCACCGCCGGTCGGCGATTCTTTTCGGCGGAAGTCATCGGCCGGTACTCCTCGGTGTTGTCGCGGGCGAGCCCGCGGCGTCGGGTTCGTAAACGCCTTCCAGATGCCAGACGCCGGTGAAGCCGTTGAACGGACCCCCGACGATCAGGCTGGTCCACTGGAGGGTGAAGGCGCGGGACTTCGGGTCGTAGGTGCCGGTGGCCGAAGGACCTTGGGCGGCGTCGGAACTCGGTCGATCGAACCAGCGCTGAGCGACCCAATCCCAGGCCTTCTGCACCTGCTCCGCGCCGGCGACCTGCGCACCCTGCTTCTCCGGTGGCTTGGGAGCGCCCTGATTGAATTCCTGATCGTTCCAGGACGCGGCCCACGCGGACAGGTCGGCGGTCAGCTTCCCGTGATTGTCGGTCACGGTCGGCGGCGGCACCGCGCGCTGGGTTTGCGGATCGACCGCATTGGTGGAGGTGCCGAATTCCACTGCGAAGAACTTGGCCGGCTTGGTGATCGAGGCCGCCAGTGAATTGCCCTTCGCGAAACTGGGATTGGGCTCACTCTGATAGCCGCCGACGCGCAGTCCGCCCGCCGTTCCCGGTTCGAGCAGCGTGGTCGAGCCGCCCTGTGCGGGCGAATCGCCATTGGGCATGTACGGCCCGTTCTCAGGGGTGCCGCCCGGCTGCACCATGCGGAACCAGGTGCCGGTCACGGCGTTTCCGTTCGCCGCGCCGGGTGTGAAGCGCAGTAGTCCGACGAGCTGCTCCGGTCCGCTCGCGGATTTGGCGGAATCATCACTGCCGCAACCGGTTGCGAGCACCGCGGTGGCGGCCAGCAGGACCGCGAATGCGCGGCCGATAGTACGTCCGAAAATCCTCACTTCGAGGTACCTCCCTTGGAACCGCCGCGGCGTGAACCGATCAGTGCCGGCCGCAACCCCGCGGCGGCGACCGCCAGGGCGAGGAATCCGGGTATGACAAAGCCCCAGCCCAGGCCGCGGAAAGCGGTGATGCCCAGCGGCTTCGTCGAATCATTGAGTGCGCCAACGGCATCGAAATTGCCGACATTGTCGTTCAGCACGCCGACCAGCGCCGCGAACCGAGCCGTCATCGGCTGCCAGCGCGCTTCCAGCGCCGTGATGCCGGTGCGATCGGCGTCCGGGCGGGCGGTCTTCAACGCGCTCACATAGCGACTGTTGAGCTCCCCGTCCGCAGCGACGATGGTGACGAAATAGCCCTGGACCGTGCGGACTTCGTCGTGGGTGAGAATCGGCCGGAAATCATTGATGAGCGGCTGCGCCGCCGGCGCGGCCTGAAACAGGCCACCGGTGAGGGGCACCGCGATCAGGGCAACTCCGGCCAAGGCCGCCGCTCCGTGCCAGAACACGCCCCGCTTACCGTTTCGCGCGGCCCGCAGCCCGAAGCCGCCCGCCGCGATCAATACCAGTCCGGGCAGCGCCAGCAGCCAGGGCAGAACTCCGAAAGGCGCGGTGCTGGAAAGCTTCCGGTAGTTGTCCTGATTGGCGTCGATGCTGTTGACCATGCCGGTCAGGCTGGCGTTGATACTCGGGTAGTCCTGAACGAACTTGTCGACGTATTCGAACTTGCCCGGCTCTCCGCCGTTCGCCTGAATAGCGAGGACGTTCGTGCGGGCCTCGTCGAGGACATGCAGGTCATCTCGATAGTCCTGAATGCTTTTCGAGGCGATGTAGGGATGGAAGGCGTCGATCATGGCCTCGCCCTTGATCGCCCGGGGGAACATGCCGGTGATCAGAGGTGCGGCCACCAGCAGCACGCCGAGCACGATCAGCGCGACGAACGGCCAGCGGGCCGCCACCCGCTCGGGCGCGCGTTCGATGGTGGAGACGAATTCGCTGTACGCGGGCAGTGCGGACGAGGGTGGTGCGGACGAGGGTGGTGCGGAGGTCATCGCCGGATCCGGATCTTGGCGAGGCGTCCGGCGCTGAAGAACGCGGCGGTACCGACCACGGCGACCACGAACAGCACCGGTATCAGCCACGAATTGCGCTGATTACTTGGAATTTCCACGCTCTGTGCGACGGGAGCAGGATCGGCCTGTGCAGTTCGCGGGCCGGCCGCGGCGTTGATGGGCGCGGGATCTGCGTTGACGGCCGCGGCATCAGCCGGTGCAGGTGGGGCGGCGACCGGCGGTTGCGCCGGACCAGCGGCGTGCACGGGCGCTGCCGCCTGCGGCGCGGCCGGTGCGATCGGGGCCGCCGCAGGCGCGGCCTGCAGCCCGCCACCGCGGTACTGCCCCGCCAGATGCCAGAGTCCGGTGAAGTTGTTGAACGGCCCGCCGACGATCTGACTCGTCCACTCGATGACGAAATTGCCTGTCCCATCGATGCTTCCGCTGATCGGGCTGGTCTTGCCCGGCAGCCCGCCGCCGGGCTTCGGGGAGCCCTGATTGAAGAGCTGGTTGTTCCACGTCACGCCGAGGCTGCTCAAGTCACCCGACAGGTGCCCGCCGTCGCTGTAGATCTGCGGCAGGCCCGCGCCCGTACCGGTCTGCGGATCGGTCGCATTGGTGGCCGTCGCGAAGTCCACGCCGTAGAACCGCACCAGTGTGGTGACCCGTCCGGACACCGCATTGCCCGCTCCATCGAATGCCGCCGCGGGTTGTGGCTGATAACTGCCGCTGACCAGTCCGCCGTCACTGCCCGCGGACAGTGGAGTCACCGTTTGATCGCTGCACCGCGAATCGCTGTTCTGCAGATACGGCCCGTTCGCATCGCCGGTGGGCAGGATCATCCGGAAGAAGCTCCCGGTGACCACCCCGTTCGCGCACACCCCGGAGGAGAGCGCGAACAGCCCGTTGAGCGGCGCGGGTTCCGCATGCGCGACCGGCGCGGCCAGGGCGGCGAGCCCGAGCGCGGCCAGGCCCGCAGCACACCGATACGAATTCCGTGCCATAACTTGTCCCTCGATTGATTCGGTGCTGATGTACTCCAAGTGTTCGGACAGCACACACATAGCAACTCGAGTCGGCCGAAAAGTAACCCCTTGAAGTCACGGTGAACGGAATCCGGTAAAACCCTGTCAATTCGCTGTGAGAAGTGTGTGCGGCCCGATCGCGGGGCGACTATTGGTGAGTACGAGATCCGTTGTGGTCGTGCGTCAGCGGCCTGACGGAACGACCGATCTTGTACTGCACCAACCAGTAACGTGGGGAGGTCGTACCAGATGAGGGATAGGAGCCGAGCGATAGATACCACCGATATCGCCATTTCACGCAGCATGTTTCTGCGGGGAGCACTCGGGATCGCAGTGGCTGGTTGGGCATCTGCCAGCGAGTTGCCTGCGCATGCCGACCCTTCACCGTCGTCGGCCGAGTTGGCCGCCGCAGCGGATTGGGATGAGTTGCAGAACCACATCGAGGGCCGCGTGGTGCGGGCCGACGATGCGGATTATGGGATGGCCAAGCAGATCTTCAACACCCGGTTCGACGATGAGACGCCGTCGGCGGTCGTCCAGGTGGCCACCGCGGACGATGTCGCGGCGGCAGTGTCATTCGCGGCGCAGAACAAGTTGCGCCTGGCGGCCCGTTCGGGTGGGCATTCGTACGCGGGGGTGTCTTCCGCGACCGGGGTGATGATCGTTGATCTGCGTGGCTTGACGGGTGTCAGTTATCAGGACGGGACCGCGGTGGTGGCGCCCGCTCTGACATTGAGTGATGTGTACCAGGAGCTCGATCAGTACGGGCAGACCATTCCGGCCGGGATGTGCCCGTCGGTGGGCATTGCCGGGCTCGCACTCGGCGGTGGCCTGGGCTTCGAATCGCGCCGCTACGGCATGACCTGCGACCGGCTCAGCGCGGCGACGCTGGTGCTGCCCGACGGCACGGTCACCGAGGTGTCGGCGACTTCGCGCCCGGATCTGTTCTGGGCGTTGCGAGGTGGTGGGCACTTCCTCGGAATTGTCACGTCCTTCACCTTCAAGACTTGCGAAGCGACCTCGAAAGATGTTGTGGCGCTGACGTTCCCCGGGAACCGGGCGGCGGATGCCATTGCGGGATGGGCGGAATGGGTGCGCGGCGCCGACCACGAGCAGTGGGCCGATATCAGCGTGGACGCCGACGGTCAGGGCGGGCTGCGCTGCTGGGTGCAGCTGGTATGTCCCGCGGGTTCCGGCGCACTTGCCGGTGCGGCGCTGGCGAGCGCGATGCGGATGTTGCCGCTGACGGTGGAGGCTCGCACGCTGTCGCACATGGAGGCGGTCACCTATCTCGCCGGCGGCAGCAATACCGAACCGCGCGCGAGCTTCAACAACGGTTCCGACATCGTCAAGGAGCTGTCCTCCGACGTGATCGCGGTGATCATCGAGGCGATCACCATGTTCTCCCGGGACGGCAATACCGGGTGGGTGCAGATCAATACGCTCGACGGTGCGATCCGCGACACCACACCCGCCGATGCGGCGTTCCCGTGGCGCAATCACGCCGCGATGGTGGAGTGGGGTTGCTACGAACCGACACCGACGGACATAGCACGGGCCTGGGTGCTGGAAGCCCATCAACTCATCAAATCCGCCACCTCCGGCGCCTATGTCAACTACCTCGAGCCCGGCGATCCGGTCGACCGCTATTTCGGAGACAACTTCACCCGGCTCGATGCGATCCGCACCAAACTCGACCCCAACAACCGGATCTACACGGCGCTCGTCAACTGACCTGCGGCCGACCGGTTTCGAGGGGCAACGGCACTCACGTGATTGCCGTTGCCTGCTCGGACCGGTCGACGCCGATCATCCCCGGTAATCGATCCTTGACAGTTAGTGACCGATCGGTTGCAATGTGGGTGTGGGCTATGACACGATCATCAAGGACGGCCGCTGGTTCGACGGCGCCGGATCCCCTTCTGCCATCCGTCATCTCGGTGTGAGTGGGGATCGCGTTGTCGCGGTGTCCGCGGAGCCGCTCGACGAGACCGACTGCCCGAACATCGTCGATGCCGCGGGCAAGTGGGTGATGCCGGGGATGATCGATATGCACACCCATTACGACATCGAGGTTTTGCAGGCGCCGGGGCTGACCGAGTCTGTGCGGCACGGGATTACGACGGTGATCCTCGGCTCGTGTTCGCTGTCGACGGTGCATGCCTCGGCGACCGACGCGGGCGATCTGTTCGGCCGCGTCGAGGCCATTCCGCGGCAGCACGTGATCGCGGCCGTGGAGGGAAAGACCTGGAAGTCGGCACATGAGTATGTCGCCGCCCTCGAAGAGCTCCCGCTCGGGCCCAATCTCGGTGCGATGATCGGGCATTCGGATATTCGGACCGCCCTCATGGGCCTGGATCGGGCCACCCGCAAGCAGGTGCGCCCCACCGCATCCGAGCAGGCGGCGATGGAAGCCGCGCTCACCGAGGCGTTGGACGCGGGGTTCGTGGGGATGTCGGCGCAGCAGTTGCTGTTCGACAAGCTCGACGGTGAAGTAGCCCGCTCCCGGACGCTGCCCTCGACCTACGCCCGGGCGCGGGAACGGCGGCGGCTCAATGCGATTCTGCGGCGGCGCCGGCGCGTGCTGCAGGGCGGGCCGGACGTCACCTCGCCGCGCAGTATCGCCGCGATGACGTTCAGCAGCGTCGGCCTGTTCCGGCGACAGCTGAAGACCACCCTGATCTCGGCCGCCGACCTCAAGGCGAATCCGCTGCTCGTGCACCTGATGGGCGCCATCACCCGGGTCGTGAACGGGCTGGGCGGCGACTTCCGCTGGCAGCATCTGCCGATTCCGTTCGAGGTGTACGCCGACGGCATCGATCTGGTCATCTTCGAGGAGTTCGGTTCCGGCGCGGCCGCACTGCACCTGGCCGATCAGGTGGAGCGCAATGCGCTCATGCGAGATGAGGCGTACCGCAGGCGATTCCGCAGGGATTACGACTCGAAGTTCGGGATCCGGGTCTGGCACCGGGACTTCTTCGACGCCGAGATCGTCGACTGCCCGGATGCGAGTGTCCTCGGCAAGACCTTCGGGCAGGTGGGTGTCGCACGCGGTGGTCTGCATCCGGTCGACGCATTCCTGGACCTCGTCGTGGAGCACGGCACCAAATTGCGCTGGCGCACCACGATTTCCAATCATCGTCCCGAGATGCTCAACAAGCTCAGCGCGCATCCCGGGGTGCAGCTCGGGTTCTCCGATGCCGGTGCGCACCTGCGCAATATGGCCTTCTACAACTTCGGCCTGCGCTTCCTGCACCGGGTGCAGCGCGCGGAACAGGCCGGAACGCCGTTCCTCACACTGGAGCGCGCGGTGCACCGGCTGACCGGTGAGCTCGCCGACTGGTACGGCCTGGACGCCGGTCACCTGCGCGAAGGCGATCGCGCCGATGTGCTCATCGTCGATCCGTCCGGCCTGGACGATTCGCTCGAGGCGTACGCCGAATGCCCTGTGCCCACCTACGGAAACCTGCCACGTATGGTCAATCGCAATGACAGAGCCGTGTCGGCCGTGTTCATCGGTGGTCGGTACGTCTTCGGCGACGGAGTGCCCGCCGAGGTCCTGGGCACCGGCCGGACCGGGCGATTCCTGCGAGCTGGAGGCTAATTGACGACCGCGCGACGAACTCAGGCCGAGCGCCGCGCCGCCACCATCACCAAACTCGTGGCCGCCACCATCGAGGCCATTGCCGAGATCGGCTACCACAACACCTCACTGGGCGAGATCAGCAGTCGTGCCGGGGTTTCCAAGGCCGCCATCTTCCGGCACTTCGAATCCCGGACCGATCTGGTGGTGGCCGCCGCGGACGAGGTTCGCCACCGGCATATGGTCGCGGTCGCGGACCTGCGGCTGCCGGAGAACACCAGCCATCCGGTCGATCTCACCGGGCTCATGCACTTCATCCGCCGCGAGATCCGCGACACCACCAATGTGGTCTGGCTGGAACTGCTCGTCGCCGCCCGCACCGAACCGGAATTGCGCACCCGCCTGGAACCCGTCCTGCGCGGCCTCATGAGCGAGGTCGAGGAGGTCGCGGTGGCCACCCTGAGCCCCGATGTCTCGCCGGAGGTGGCCCGGCTGGTCACCACCTCGCTGCTGCATATGTTCGACGGCGAGGCGATCTTCCGGCACACCTACCCACGGCCAGATCTCGAGGAAGCCCGAATCGACCGGATTGCCGATGCCTTCCGCCAGTTGACGAGCGCCCGCCGCAACTGAGCCGGATTCAGCTGCCGCGCAGCGGGTTCGATCAGCCTGCGGTCCGTGCGCTGTCGAATACTCGCCGGAAGATCTCGTCGGCATGACTGCCCGGTTCCGGCGTCCCCGGCGTGATGTGGAAGGTGCGGCTGCCATCGGGCAGACGTCCGGCGCGCAGGAAAAGGTCGGTCGAGTGGGCGGCTCGGTGACGCTGGTGTGCGAACTCGTACAGGTGGGTGACGAAGACAATCTTCACGCCGGCGTCGACCATGGCTCCGATGAGCGGGGCCGCGATTCGGGAGGCGTCTCGCTCGCTGGTCGAGGCGAACGATTCATTGCACAGCAGCAGGGAGTTCGGGCCGATCCGGTCGACGATGGCGCTCATCCGGATCAGCTCGTCGACAAGTTTGCCGTGTGCCATGGTGCGGTCTTCGTCGGTGACGAAATGGGTGAAAACGCCGTCGCGGATATCGGATTCGAAGCTGTCGGCAATGACGAACATGCCGGCCTGCATCATCAATTGCGCGGCGCCGAGACTGCGCAGGAAGGTGGACTTGCCGCCGTTGTTCGCGCCGGTCACGACAATGAGCGAGCGTGCGTCGGCTGCCACATTGTTGCCGATCACCGCTCGATCGGCGGTCACGGACAAAGTGATATCGCGCAGTCCGATGCAACGAAGTGCTGAAGTACCGGCCGGGTGAATGATCGGAAGGCAGGTCGGCAGTCCCGCCAGTGTCAATCGATCGCGCAGGTTGAGACAGCCGATGTAGAAGCCTAGTTCGGTGCGCAGCCGCTGGAAGAAATCGTGCACGTGGTCGGCGGCATAACTCACGACTTCCGCGATCTCTGTGAGCGCGCGGTCCTTCAGCTGCTTGACGGGGTTCAGGCCGGGATTGGATCTGGCTTCGGGGTCTTCGATGGGCTGGAAGGCCCGGCTGGAACGCCGGTCGAGTCCGAAGCGGCCGCGCCGCGGGCGAATCGGCTCGTGCAGCACGATATTCGTGATCTTATTGCCGGTCCCGAGCCCTGCGCTGAGATGTACGCCGTGCTCGAAATACATTGTGTCCAGCCGTGCTTCGACGGCGTCGAGATAGGCATCGTCGAACTGCTCCGTCACTGTCGCCAATAGGTCGGTGAGGCCAGCCGAGTTGAACAGCGACGCGTGCCGCTCACACAGGGTGCGCAGCCGCCGCACGCAGGCAATGAGATCGGTGAACGGCTGCAGCGCGAGCATGAGTTTGCCGCCTGATCGGCGACCGCCGCCGACCGGCCAGCGCTGGATCCGGGTGGGCTCGACGGAGATTTCGAAGAGTTCGCGAATCACGGCCGGATGGGCGCAGCAGTCGGTCAGCACGGCTTGCCGGTGACGAATCACCTCGGGATCGACAACCGTCGCGGGCAGGATTGCCCGGACCGAATTCAGGACTATCTCGTCCTCGGCTGCCATTGCGGCATACAGCGATTCCATTCCCAGATCACCGAATGCGCGATCGCCGTTGACAGCGATGCTGCGAACCCCGTCGGCCGGATACAGCAGGTTGACTCTCATTGCGCGATCCTTGCTGTGACGAGGTCGTACGTCAGGCCGTATCGCTCGGCGAGCACCACCGCGTGGGCATTGCCGTCGGCCGGTCTGCGTACGATCCGAAACGTGCGCTGCGAGGGGTCGTCCGAGTCGGTGGCGGCGACCATGCTGACCGTGGCCGGTCCCGCGTGGGCGAGTTCGTCGAAGAAGGTCACCCATACGGCAATCGACCCGTGCGCGATGATCTGATCGAGGACTTCGAAGCCGATCTGCACGCCGTCGACAGTGCTCGTCGAGCTGAAGCTTTCGTTCAAAATGATCACACTGTCGGGCGTGGCCTGGTCGAGTGTGTCGCGCATTCGCTCGAGTTCGGCCAGCAGGCGGCCGTCGGAATCGGTGGCCTGTTCCGCGCGTTCGAAATGCGAGCAGATTCGATCCGGTAGTGTGAGCCGGGCCGAGCGGGCCGGAACCGGGCAACCGAGCGCGGCGAGGTAAACGAGTTGCCCGAACATGCGCGCGAATGTGGTCTTCCCGCCCTGATTCGGGCCCGTCACCACCAGTACCCGCTCCGTGCCCGACAGTTCGAAATCGTTGCACACCAAAGGTTGTTCCGTTCGACGCCGACCAGCGAGCGCCAAGTCGAAGGCCTTTACGGCGCGAATGTCATCGGGCGGAACCACCACCTGCGGCAGGCACATCGTCCGGCCGTCGCCGGTGACGCTCCGGGCGAAGTCGAGGTACAGCAGATAGAAGTGAATCTCCCGGTCGAACGTCGCCACCGCTGATTCGATGAAATGCTCGTGTCGTTCCGAGAACTCGGCCAGCCGCCCGAAAGCGCCCGGATGCAGGGCGACAACCCGATCGAGGATCTGCTCCTCCATCTGATTCATATCGGCCCATTCCGGTTCCTGCGGCAGCGGGGGAGGAGCACCGGATCCGAAGCGCGCGAACAGATCCGCGATCGTTGCACTGTAGTTCTGTTCGTCGGTGTCGGCGCCGACTTCGATGGTGTTGTCGACGATCCGGATGCTGTAGCGAACAGTGGCCAATGTTTGCTGTACGTTTCGCACGTCGTTCACCAGACAACCGAAATCAGTTTCCCCGGTGTAGAACTCGACGAAATCGCGCCACTGTACCAACGCCTGTGACGACAGCGGCAACCCGGTCATCGCATCGGCTATCCGCGTGATCGCCATGATGTAGTCCGCGGCCGCGTCGAGCAGCGAGCGCTGTTTCTGAAGTGGATGCGTCAGCCCAGCCGCCCCCGCCAGCCGTCGCCGCACGCGCCGCATTCCTCCGGAAAACTCCACGACTACGGCGCGTACCGCGTCATTTCCCAAGTCGCCGAACACTTCCTGGCGGTAGCGCACCGTATCCCCATCACGAACCGGCCGCCGAAAGAACGACTCAAGTTCGTGTTCGTCCCCATCCCGGAGCACCGCGGCGATCACCTGATCGATATTGAGGTCGGTCAGGGTGTCGCCATCGACGATCACCTCCGCGACCCTCGCCGACCGTTCCGGCCACAGAACACTGCCTGCCCGCATCCCCACCTCCGTAAGCCTGTGCCTCTCTTGCAGATTAGGGAGATACCTAGCCGGTCGTCAAGCTATCATGGTGGAGTGAGCTGTCCCGGACCCCGCGAAGTACCCGACCTGCCCGGCCGCTTCCAGTCGCCCCGACGACTCCGGCGATGAGTCCAGGTCCGCCTCCGCGGCCTCCAGTACAGAATGAAACTAATCAAACCTGGAGAGTGTTAGTTTCAAACTGCAACTCAGCACGACTCATCCGCGAGATCGATGGTGCTCATCGCCTCAGCGCGAGCTGGGTGAACGCCTCGAGCGCATTGTCGATGGGATGCGGCTGCGGTAGGGAGCCGAATCGGTTCCAGCGCTGCAGGTTTACCGCGAGGGACAATTGCCGAATGCCGTCGGCGCTTGTCATCGACAGTGCGCCGCCGCCCCAGACGGAGCCGTCATGGCCCCAGTGGATGCCGTGACCGGGCACCGTCCGCTTGTGCAAGCCGAGGCCGTAGTCGATGGTCTTGCCCTCGAAGGAGATGACCGGAACGGTGCGCTGCATCTGCGTCAGCGACGAACGGCTGATGATTTCGCCGTCCAGCAGCAGGCCGAAGAAGCGGTTGAGGTCCGTGACGGTCGATATCAGCGAAGCCGCGGGCCCCACCCACGACATGTCGTAGACGCTGTAGTCACGCGGTGGGTCGATCATGCCGAACCACACCTCGTAGTGGTGTGAGTGGGGTCCGTTGATATACGGTCCGGTAGGGAGCTCGGTGCCACGCAGGCCGGCGCGCTCGATGATGTTGCGAGTTATGCATTTCTCCGCCGAGGTTCCGCTCACCAATTCCAGAAGTTGGCACAGGAGCAGGTAATTGGTGTTCGAGTAGACTCCCGGCGTCTCACCCGGGGCCCTGGTGGCAGGCGCCGAGACCCCCATCTCGATCAGCTCGGTCGGAGGAAATTTTCTGAACCGGTTGTCGTCGAAGCTCTTCGGTGTCGTTTCGGACAGGGGAGGGGATGCCGCGAGGGACGGGAAGGCCTGCGGAAGATAGTCGGCGAGTCCGCTGGTGTGGTTGAGCAACATCCGGACCGTGATCGCCGCACCTCGTTCTCCGGGAACCAGCCGCGGCAGGTAGTGGCCGATCGGTGTGTCGAGGGCTATTTCGTCATTCTCTACCTGCTGCAGCACAGCGGCGGCGGTGAAGGCCTTGCTGATGCTGCCGACGCGGTGCCGCATATCGGCCGTGACAGGCCGGCGGGTGGCGATATCGGCGAATCCGGCTGCGCTGCGCCAGATTTCACCGTCGTCTCGCACCTCGGCAAAAATTCCGGGCATACCCGCGTGATGGACGGCATCCAGGGCGGTTTGTAGTTTCTCGGGATCGAGGGTGGTGGTCATGAGACCACTATCGAGAGAGCGACCCCGCGCGGTATTGGAAAAATTCTCCCCAGGCACGGTGCCGTTGCCGTGAAATGGCGGGGAGGTACAGCTGCGGCAGCGCCCCCGGCGTGTGATCCGTGAAGATCGACACATCCCGGGACAGATGCGCCTGATCGGTATACCCGCTGTCCACCGCGACGTCGGCAATAGGGCGCCCCGCCAGCAGACCGTCGACCGCGTGCCGGAATCGAACCAGCATCGCCGCCCGCTTGGGCGCCAGCCCGATCTGCGCTTCGAACCGCGCCCCCAGCCGCTTATAGCTCCATCCGAGCGATTCGGCGAGCTCGCCGATCCTCACCTGACCACGGGACGTGAGTATGCGATTCCACCCGGCGAGCACCTCCGGATCAGGTGTCCGCAGCGGCCGCTCGCACTGCGCCAGAAACGTTTTCGTCAATGCGAACCGCTCGTCCCAGGTCCGGCTGTCCGCCAGTTGCTCACGCAACCGCAGAGCTCGCGACCCCCACAGCTCCTCCAGATCGACAACACCCCGCCCCAGATCCGCCGGGGAAACGCCCAACCGCGAATACGCCTGTACCGGCGACAACCGCACCTCGATGCACTCGGCCCGCCGGCAACGAACGCGCATAGCCTCGATGGGAAGCCCGACAACAAACCCGCCGAGTCCCCGCCGCCCCACCGCATCGTCGACGACGACTTCCTGATCCCCGAATCCGATCACCACAGTCACCGCCGCGGTCCCCGCAATCCGAAGGTCCAGCCCACCACCACCCACATCGCGGTAACCGATCATCGCGGCGCCCAGCGGCCCGGCATCGGCCGCGGCCGCGAAATCCCAACCCGCATCAGTCTCGCGGCCGAAGTCCACAGCTCCCACCCGTCCAGGCTACGGACATACGAGCGGCTTCAGCCCAGATAGGGCAGCGCCCGCTGCTCGGCATGATGTCGCAGCCGCAGCCGCACAGTGTCATGAACCGGAAGGTCTGCAACCTCATCCAGCCCCACGAACCGAACCTCGGTCGACTCATCACTCACCGCGACCTGACCCCCACAGACCCGCCCGTAAAACGTGACACTGAACTCCTGCCGAATCTCACCATCGGCATACGCGATGACATGCTCCGGATCGGTGTAAATCCCAAGCAGCCCGGTGATCTCGATATCCAGCCCCGACTCCTCCTTGGTCTCCCGCACCACACACTCCTCGAGCGTCTCCCCGATCTCCATAATTCCCCCCGGCAACGACCAGTTCCCCGAATCCCTTCGCCGCTGCAGAAGAATCGCCCCCTGAGCATCGACAACCAGCGCAGACCCACCCGGCACAAGACTGTTTGCCTTGGGCGCATTGGGATCTCGGTAATAGTCATGCCGTCCGCTCATCGAAAATCTCCTTGAATATAGGGAGTCGTTGTATCCCATATCTGTTCGACCTGATCGGCAAAGGAAGCGAATATCCCGTGTGGAGAAAGGTTTCTCAGGTGTAAGGCGGGGTGCTGATAGCCGCGTGCGTGCACGAGGTAGGGCGTGACGATCATCTGATCGTCGAATCGGAACACCGAGTTGTAAAGATGCATTGTGTGCAACCCGATCGCGCATCCCGGCGTAGCCCTCAGCTGGCCAAGCATGCTCAGCGCGTTGCGGATTCGCCCCGGCAAGGTGCCGTGCATCTGTTCGAGGTTGTCTCGCTCGATTACATGGGTGCAATCCGGGTCAGCGAATGCGAGCCGCACCCGAGCTCCATCGCGGCACTTCGCTGCGATGATGTCGGCCGCGTTGGGGAGCAACTCGAGGACGAAGGGGTACGCGTAGCCGACGAGATCGATCTGCTCTGTCGCTTTGAGGAGAAGTGATATCCACAGCTCGTTCGGCATATCGCTCATCGTCTTCGAAAAGGTGGCTTCGATGTCGTTGACGGAGATGATCTCCGCGCAACTGGCCGAGCACTCTACGCGGTAGTCACCTGCCCGGTCGTCCGCCGCAGGCACTACAGGATGTGGGCAGGGCCGGATCGGTCGAGCACGTCCGTCAACCTCACCCCCTCAAAGCCTGCCCAGATCTTGACGCAGGACACAGTGATGGGTCGTCGCGGCGCCATCGGCCTACATGGACGGCACCGTACTCGTCGAGCAGCCAGCCGGTGCGGGCCGGCCCGCCATGCGGTCGTCGATCCAGCGCAGGGCTGCGGGCGTCCCGGTGATCGCGAGGCTGACGTGGTCGCTCAATTGGTCTCGCATATAGGTGATTTGCGCCCCCGCCGCGCACCACTGTGCCACCGCCTGATCGCTCACCGCGATGTCGACGATTTCGTCGTGCACGGCGTGGTAGTGGAGCATCGGCGCGGTCGGTACTACCGGGCCGAAGTCGAGATCGGCGAACAAGGGCTGTACCTCCTCGAGCAGTTGCGAGAAGGGGATCGTCAGGTAGTCGTCCATACGCAGAAACGGGTACTGGCCCACGTTCGACGTCACGCATTCGCTGTCACCCGCGGCCATCAGGGCCTGCCCGGCGGGCGTCAGATACTTGTCGAATACGGCCGCCAGACGCGGATCGGCGCGCAACATGCCGGGCAGAAGCGCCGGTATGAAACCGGAGAACGGACCGGAATTCAGCGCCTTCAGGTAGCTGCCGAAGTCCGTTCGCCAACCGCCGATGGCAACCCCGGCCAGTCGTAGTTCGGGCGCGTAGATCGGTTGCATCTGCACGGCCGAACTGGTGCCGAGCGACCCGCCGGAGTAGCCCATCGCGGCTACCGGAGTATCGGTGCCGGACAGGCCGAGTGGCGCGAAACCCTCGGCTGCCCGCATGCCGTCGAGCGTGAGGTAACCCGGCTGTCTCGCGGCGATCAACGTCCCTTTCGGCCCCTCCCAATCGGGGATGGAAATCGCGTGACCGGTCGACAAGATCTGGTCGACCGTCATGAGATCCAGACTGGCGTCGTACTTGTTCCGAACCGGTGCTCCTTGCCGGAGTGTGAACGAGGGAGCGCACTGTGGAGCCGAGGCGTCTTCGGCGGCCTGATAGGAGATCAGACCTTTGACCTGCCCGTTTCGCGGGCGCAGCACCGTCGTCACGGTCGCCATGGGGTTCCCGTCGACATCGGTCGTTCGATACAGCAGCTGCCAGGCGTCGGCGTCCTGCGCCTGCGGCCCCATCGAGGCCACCTCGACAGGTCGCGAATTCAGAATGGTGCCAGGAGCCTGCGAGTCCCACCCGGCGGGTGGGGTATAGAACGGGTCGCTCTGCGGAGTCAGCACCGGATCGGCACTGCCGACCGCCGTCGGTGTTCCGGCCAAGCACAACACGGCCGAAGCCGCGATCAGGGCCGAGCGCAGCTGGCTGCGCTTGAATGCCGAACTCTTTGCGCCACAGCTGGATACGGCAGTGTCTACCACTTGACTTCCCCTCCCCGGAGGGGGCGACTCCCTAGGCCCCCAAGATGGCAGTCACGGTACCTCCTCAAACTGGAACAGGTATCAGAAACGGCGGCAAAGATCGCTCGATGACGGTTAGACGTCCGAGGCGGCGACGAGAGTCATTGCGCGGCAGGATCGGTCGATGGCGACGAGTTTGCGAAGGCGTCGTTGACGTGGTCGATCGCGGCCATTTAGGTTTCGGCCCAGGTGCGCAACGCCTCAAAGACACCAGCCGCCAGGGCCGTTGGCACAACGAGCGATACCGCGCCCTCGGTGAAGAACTCGGGCTCACTCTGGCGCACCAAGACAAGATCGGATGGTCGATCACCACCGTGCCGGATCAGACCCGCGAACTTTATCGAGACGAGTTGGACGAGTTGGCGCGGAGACATTCCACAGCATCACGGCACCGAATCATCCTGTGGCGCGCCACCTTCAGCACGTAGGCGTGCCGGAATCTGACCGGTTCAGATAACGCGGTATGCGGCAATTGAGGATTTTGCTGATGGTGTCAGTCGCTCAGGAATCAACAGGACTCGGGGAGGTATCACACTCGAGCTGTGGCGAAAGTGAGTATCTGCCGCCAGGCGGTCGGCTCGCCATGCTGATAGGGTCCGGATTCCAGGGAGGGTACATGGGATCCGATGCACGGCAAGGTGATCCGGTGATCACTGTAGCTTGGCGTATTGCAAAGGCATGGGTCCTCGTAGCACTGGGACTTGTATTGATGATCGGGTTGATTCTGGTCCCGTTCGCGTTCGTGGTGTACGAACTCATGGGCCTGGTGGTAGGCCACATGTCATAGTCACGAATCTGTCGGTAGATGTCATCGGCAATAGCGGACGTCTCGGACGCTCAAACCAGCACGGGCGGTAGATCTTCCACCGCGCCGCGCTGACCGTTCCACTCAGCGCGGTATGCGGCAGAAGAGTGCGTTGGACGAATCGCATTGAGGGCTGCTCATTCGCCCCAGATAGCGACGATGTCCTTGCCTGCATTCTTGGCTTCTCCACAACACCAGACATATTGCTCGACCTCGTTGAGCAATTCCTGATCCAAGGAGTTGACTACAGCAACGTCAGCGGTTTCCCGCTGCGTGACCGTAAGCACGCAGTCCTCATTGCTCCAGTAGCCGCCACCCGCCGGGACATCCAAGGCCCCGATCTCGGGAAGTCCTAGTAAGTATGGGTAACGCTCCAAGATGTCGTACGTTTCGATCGCCAGCGCCATGTCGTCGAAAGCACGATTGACCCGAGATATCCAGCCAGAGTTGAACGTAGGATCGTCGAAGGACTCGCCACCGAGGTGAACGCAGATGTTCTCCACGGCCTCCAGATAGTCGATCGCGTGCTCTTCTTCGAATGGCCCGCCGTCGATGACAGCCCGCAAAGCTTCAATGGCGGACAGTCTTTCGCTCTCTGCCGGGCCATCGAGGCCGAACGGGAGTCCGGCAAGGTGGCGGCGACCGCGTGGAAGAGCTCACTGCTCTTGGATCCGATCGTTGCCTTCAACGCTTCATGATCGACCAGATACAGCCGAATGTTGTAGTTCACGCGGCAGGATAGCGAACCCCGATGACACTGACACCCTGACTATTTCGTGCTGTCGATCGACGGGCCGATCTCACGACGTGCTCGCTCATCGGCATTTTGGTGCTTTGTCCAGCTTGGAGATCCATTCGGTTCGCTAATCGCCCGATTCCGGAGGCAGCCACCCTATCGCCGCTACTGCTTGTCACGCAGAAGTCGTGGCTACGCCGGTGAACTTTGACGCTCGTTGTCGGTGAACTCCGACCGCAGACGGCGCGGCCGAGGTCGGCTTCTCCGAGAATCGAGCTAGCGAACGTGGACACGCACCCAATCAAATACCGGACCATCGACACCGGGGGCCAAGTAGATGGTCCGATACCCCGCCACGCGAGGAGTCCAGACGACAGATTGGCCGACGACGTTGTTGACCGGGTGGACCAGGCCGTCGATCGTAGCGTGGGTGTCCTTGTCCCAGAAGACAACCGATCCATTCCCACGCAGATCCCGCAGTTCGATGTGGTAGGTGGAACCTACCTGCAGATCCTCACCGATAGCGGTGAACAATCCATACTTCGCCTGCAGAAGTGAACTTCTCGTGCAACTTGCGCGTGGATTGTCGAAATCCTGTCGGTGAGGGCGATCGATTGCACGGAAAGTTCACCCTGGATCGCCCGTGACAGCGGTGGTTGCGCCATGGCGAGCCGCTGCGCCGCCCGCCCGAAGTGCAACTCCTCCGCGACGGCGACGAAATAGCGCAGCTCCCACGTCTCCACCGCGTCATCGCATCCAGCGCTGACCGCGACCGATACCCGTGCGGTATCGCCGCCCACCCAGCGGTCTTGGACGCCCCACCCGAGTCCGCACCAAGATCGATGGCGTGAGCAAACAGAAGATCGCGCTGGTGACCGGTGCGAACAAAGGGATCTGATGCGAGATCACGGCGGGGCCTGGGCGCCCTCGGCTGGCGACTCTGCGTGGGCGCGCGGGATCAACAGCGCCGCGATCACCGGCAGCATGCCGCAGACGCCCAGCACGGCCGATCCCCCGACCGTGCGAATCGTCGTGGAAACCAACGCGATCGGGGTCATCCGGGCCCGAGAGCGAGCGCTGACATCGACTGCGGCCGTTAGGTTATCGGGGTTGATCCTCCAACGCCACATGCCGGCTTCGACGCAAACGGTTCCCCGAATATGTAGAAGCTCGAGCATTGATGGCGCGAGCTTCAGAGGGCGTATGGAGTTGCCGCTCATCGGCATTACCGTGCACCCGGAAGCGCTGTCGGCCAACCCGTTTGGACGGCCGACCAACGCCCGGGTCGTCGAAATCCCGCATGTGCTACTGGGATTCGCCGAACACGACCTGTTCATCGGTGTGCCGCTCACAGACACAGGGCGAGGCACGTTCACCCTCAGTGGGCAGCAAGTCACCGATGCGGAGACCCTCGCGGTGCTGAAACTCGAGGAGAATGAAACCGCGATCGTGGTTCCCCGCCGCCAGAGGACGTATTTCGGTGCAGCAGCTTGACATTGCAGAGGTCAACAATCTGATTCGCAGCAGCAAGACCGAGGCGTTTCACCTCGAGTTGCTGGACGACTACGAGTCACCTGGAGGTGATCAGCCGTATCGGAATTGGCTGGCCGGAGGCATCGAGGACGATTACGCCTGGTTCCAGGACTGGCTGAGCCTGGTGCGAGAGATCTCTTCTCGCGGCGCGACGATGCGCCGGGCTCAGGTCGTCACAGTCCCGCTCACCGATTACCAACGGTGGATGCTGGAGATCACCCGGCACAATACTGACGCAGGGGAGGAGATCCGATACCTGCCAAGGCATCTGGCCGACCGCCTCCAGCTCGGTACAGATGACTGGTGGCTGTTGGATGATGCGATCGTATCGTTCACCACGTTCGATCCGGCCGGCAATTGGGTGGGAGGCGCCGTCACGAACGACCCTCGAATTGTGGCCTATTGCCAGGGAATTCGAGATTACGCCTGGGGTTTGGCCGTCCCCTATCTCGACTTCCGCGAGTCGGGGGCGCAGTGACCCACGGCGGTGCCGCGCATGAACAACGGGAAGCTCTCGGGGCCACGTCTCCGGGAGCTTCGCCGTGACGCCGGACTCACCGGGCGCAAGCTGGCGGATTCGGCCGGCTGGCACGAGTCGAAAACCAGTAAGATCGAGTACGGCAAGCAAACTCCGTCAGAGGCGGACCTTCGGGCCTGGTGCACGCTAACTGACAGCCTCGACGAATTCCCGGATCCTCGGCAGATTCATCCGCTTCTACGACATCCCCAATGACATCGAAGAGGGTGTGACGGCGCGGATCGAGCGCCAGCAGGTGCTGTACCGCGGAACCCGCCGCTTCTCGTTCGTGATCGCCGAGCAGGTGCTCCACACGACTGCGGGACAAGACCCGGTGATGGTCGAACAACTCGATCGACTTCTGACGGCCATGGCCTTGCCTCGCGTGCAGTTGGGAATCCTGCCCAGCGCGGCCATCTACGAAGGGCCGGCAACGAACAGCTTTGTCATGTACGACAACAAGTTGGTGATTGTCGAGACAGTCACCGCCGAACTGACAATCACCCAGCCGCGAGAGATCGCGCTGTACGGCAAGCTGTTCGATCTGCTCCGTGCACAGACCAGCTACGGCGAGGCCGCCCGCATTCTGATTCAAAAAGCGATAGCGCAGCGTCGCTGATCCCCTGCGCTCCATAGGTGGTTTGCCATCCGTACCCCGCATTCTGGCTGAGCGATACCTCCGTTCGGCGACCGCTCAGCCGCGGAGCTGGGCTTTGAGGCGGGCGGCTTGGCGGGTGAGGTGGTCGCGTTCGGGGAGGTTGGGGGCTGAGTGGGCGGCTTCGGTGTAAAGGGTTGCGGCGGTTGCTGGGTCGCCGGCGCGTTCGTGGAGGTAGGCGGCGACGGCGGTGTAGCGGGGGAGGGAGGGGTCGAGGGGGGTCAGGGCGGCCAGGCCGGCTTGGGGGCCGTCGGCTTCGCCCACTGCTACGGCGCGGTTGAGGTGGGCTATGGGGTTGCCGGTGAGGCGGAGTAGTTCGTCGTACCACTCGACTATCTGCACCCAGTCGGTTTCGTCGGCCGTCTGGGCGTCGGCGTGGAGGGCGGCTATGGCGGCTTGGGCTTGGAATTCGCCCAATCTGTCTCGGGCCAAGGCTGTTTGGAGGATGTCGATGCCCTCGGCGATCAGGCGGGTGTCCCAGCGGGTGCGGTCCTGTTCGGCCAGGGGGACGAGGCTGGCGTCGGGGCGGGTTCGGGCGGGGCGGCGGGCATGGTGGAGCAGCATCAGTGCGAGTAGGCCCGCGACCTCCTCGTGTTTGGTTTTGCGAGCCAGTTGGCGGGTCAGGCGGATCGCTTCGACGGCGAGGTCGACATCACCGGAGTAGCCCTCGTTGAAGACGAGGTAGAGCACGCGCAGGACGGTGCCGACATCGCCGGGCTGGTCGAAGCGGATGCCTGAGACGGTTCGCTTGGCTCGGCTGATGCGTTGGGCCATAGTCGTTTCCGGCACGAGGTAGGCCTGTGCGATCTGCTTTGTGGTCAGACCGCCTACCGCGCGTAGCGTCAGCGCGACGGCGGAAGCCGGTGTCAGTGACGGATGCGCGCAGAGAAAATACAGCTGGAGTGTGTCGTCCGCTGCTTCGGTCGGGCCGGGAGCTGGTTCGGCCTCGACCCGCAGCTCCCGGTCGCGACGCGCGGCCTCGGAGCGGTGGGCATCGAGGAACTTGCGCCAGGCGACGGTGACCAGCCAGCCCTTCGGATCGGCGGGCTGCTGGTCCGGCCAGGACAGCGCGGCCTGGATGAGTGCTTCCTGCACAGCGTCTTCGGCCGTCGCGAAGTCGACTCCGCGACGCACGAGGACGCCGATCACGGTGGGAGTCAGTTCCCGCAGCAGCAACTCATCCAGCACCTGATCTGCCCCGGCCGGTCCGGTCACTCGGTGATCGTCGGAGCGTGGCCCAGGAACGGGCGCAATTCGAGCCATTCGTGAATCGGCTTCCCGCCCGCGCCCGGAGCCGCCGACAATTCACCGGCCAGCTCGAGCGCCCGCGCGTACGTATCGACGTCGATCACCATCCACCCGGCGATCACGTCCTTGGTCTCGGCGAACGGTCCGTCGGTGACCGGCGGCCGCCCCTCGCCGTCGAAGCGGACGAACGTCCCCTCCGGAGAGAGCGCCTGACTGTCGACGTACTCGCCGGTGTCCTCGAGCCGGGCGGCGAAGTCGTTCATGTACTGCACGTGGGCCGAGATCTCCTCCGGAGTCCACTGATCCATCGGCACATCGTTGATCGCCGCGGGCGCGCCACGGTAGTGCTTGAGCAGCAAGTACTTAGCCATCATTTCTCCTTGATGCGGTACAGCCCATTGCGGCCGCTTCACCTCGGGGACGGAGCCGTGTCCGGGATCTCGACATCCCGTCACGACATTTTCCGGCGATCCTGCAACACAACCCGCTCACGAGCATATGACCACGCCGCGCCATGGCCGCGGCGTCAACCGGCAGCAGCGCCGAACCATTTCGGTAGGTGGTCGAGCAGGTCCTGCTGATCGTCGCCGACCCACGCCACATGGCCGTCCGGCCGCAGCAGCACCGCGGGCACGTCCAGTTCCTCGCTGACATCGATGACACGGTCGACTCGATCCGCCCAGCCCTCCACCGATAGCAACCCGGTCTGGTCGAGCAGCAGTCCGCGACCGTCGTGCAGTAGCTCATACAGGCGACCTCGCTTCAGCGCGATGTCCCGCAGCCGCCGCCCCAGCAGTTCATGCCCCTCACCGAAGTCGTAGCGGATGCCGATCGCGACGATGTTCTCGATCAGATACCGGTTCACCACATCGAAGTCCATCAGCTCCGACAGCAGTCGGCGCACCGCCTGCGCGCCAGGCTCGAGAGACATCAGTTCCATCTGCGCGCGGGTGTTGCTCAGCACGTCGGCGGCGACCGGATGCCGTTCGGCCTGATAGCTGTCCAGCAGCCCGTCCGGCGCCCAGCCATTGATCGCGGCAGCGAGTTTCCAGCCGAGATTGAACGCGTCCTGGATACCGAGATTCAGCCCCTGCCCACCCATCGGCGGGTGCACATGCGCCGCGTCACCGGCCAGCAGCACTCGGCCGACTCGGTATTGCTCGGCCTGGCGGGTGGCATCGCCGAATCGGGACAGCCAGCGCGGTGAGTGCACACCGAAGTCCGTGCCTGCGGTCGCCAGCAGCTGCTGTTTCACCTCGTCCAAAGTCGGTGGGACGCTGCGGTCTTCGGCAACACCGTCGGCGGGCACGACCAGCCGGAAGATTCCGTTCCCGAGCGGCATGGCGCCGAATCGCAACTGCGTCTTGCGGACTTCGGTCATCACGGAAGTCAGCGTTTCCGCCGAGGCGGTGAGCTCCACCTCGCCCAGTAGGGTATCCACTGTGCTGGATTCACCGGGGAATTCGACGCCGAGCAGCTTGCGCACCGTGCTGCGGCCGCCATCGCAACCGACGAGGTAGCGCGAGCGCAACTGGGTGCCGTCAGCCAGTTCGACGGTCACTCCCTCGTCGTCCTGAGTGAACCCGAGTAGTTCACTGCCACTGCGAATTTCGACGCCGACCTCGAGGGCATGTTCGGTCAGCAGTCGGACGGTGACCGGCTGCGGAATGCTGAGGACGTACGCATGCGAGGTGTCCAGCCGCTCGGGTTGCGGCTTGCTGATGCCGGCGAAGAAACCACCGAGCGGGTATTGCTTGCCGAGCGCGAGGAACCGATCCAGCAGACCGCGCTGGTCCATCACCTCGATGGTGCGCGCGTGCATGCCCAGCGCCCGCACAATCTCGGTCGGCTCAGCATCTTTCTCCAGCACGAGCGCCCGCACTCCCTGCAGCCGCAATTCGGTGGCCAGCATCAAGCCGGTCGGCCCGCCACCGGCAATGATCACATCAATCATCAAACCCCCTGTTTCCGCTGGTTATGGCTTCGGCTGGAGATTCTGCAGCACCACCGGGGTCTTGCCGCAAGCCCCCGGGTGCGCTATATGTTGAGAGGGGGAAGGGCATACATCCGGACATGGACACTGAGCAACCGGCAGCGCTCGCACCCGGAATCGCACCACCGCAGCACATCGACCTGGGCGATCTGGTGCTGCGAAACTGGCGGCCCGAGGACTTGATTCCACGGTTCGAAGCAATCACCGCTTCCTTCGATCACATACATCCCTGGATGGACTGGCTCGCCGAACCCATGACACTGGAGCGGCAGCGCGCGTTCAGCACTGCGATGGCGGAAAGCTGGCCGAGTCCCGGGGGCAGTTGCAACTACGGCATTTTCGATGCCGCGGGCACCGTGCTGGGTGCGATCGGCATCCACGACCGCGTCGGCCCGCGCACGCTGGAAATCGGTTACTGGTGTCACGCCGCGCATACCGGTCGCGGCGTGATCACCCGTTCCGCTGCCGAGCTGACTCGAATCGCTTTGGCGCTGCCCGGTATCGATCACGCCGAAATCCGTTGCGATGCAGCCAATATCCGCAGCGCCGAGGTTGCTCGACGGCTCGGCTACCGTCTCGACCGGATCGAACCACGCGAGGTTCGTGCGCCCGCGGAGTCGGGCCGCGGCATGTTCTGGATCAAAGACCGGCAGGGCTGAGTTTCGATGATCGGTTGCCGTTCGATCCGGTGGTCAGGTTCGAGGGCAGCGGGCCGTGCGGAATGATCGAGGCGCCGAGATACGGGTGCCCGCCGAAGATCTGGATTGCGGCGTAGACCGGTTCGATAATGGCCTTGCCGTCGGTCGTGGTCCCCTTGTAGTTGCCGATCACGGTGATGCTGCCGTCGGGCTGGTAGCTGTAGGCGGGCGAACCCGAGTCGCCGGGACCGCCGATCCAGCTCCCGGCCGGGGGCGCGACCAGCAGTACGCACGTGCTGGTTCCGGTGCCGGCGGCTCGGCATTTGGCGGTCGGCCCGATCGAGTCCGCGACGCCGCAGGCCTCGTGCATGGCCGCCGTCGTGGGGTTCCATCCCGAATGACACACTCGCTCACCCGTTTTGACATCGCCTTCGGAGGCGTAGCCGGACGCGGTCAGCACCGTGCCGTCCGACAGGGTGATCGACGAGGACAGATCCGCCGACACCGGCGACACCACGGACAGATCGGCGTCATGCGTGCTCTTGAGCGTCGTCATGGTGGTCGCGGGGACACCGTTGAACGCCGTGGACGTAACCTGCTGTCCCACTTCGGAGACCAGATGTGCGACGGTGACATGCCCTACCGGGGCGCCGGAATCGTCGGCCCAGGCATAGCCGATAGTGCCGCAGGCCACCGCGGTACAGGCTTGGAACCCGCCACCGGGTGCGGGCAGACCAGGCTGTGCAGAGGCCACGGGCAACACCATCGACGCACTCAGGGCCACGGTGGCGACGGCTAATTTGCGAATTGATAACGGTGCGGTCATAGCGCTGATATTTACACCAAAGAAGGAGCAGCATCTCACAACGCGCAGAGCCTGATTCAAATGTTTGCTGTGCATACGCTGTCTGGATGATTGCGCCTGTTGCACACATGCTGTTGCTGCAGATTGCCGCTGAAGTTCGGGCTCTCGGCGGAGGGCGATTCATCGGCCCCGGAAGTGTTCCGTGAAGGGGTTCCGGTGAACTACCGCTATCTGGAATGTGCCGTAATGCGCTGGAGGCCAGTGCGTTACGGCACATTCGCCGTTTCCGCTACTCGGCGAAGCTCGCCTGAGCGGACACCGGTGTCGACGTAGCGAGCGTGTGGGCATCAACCCCAACGTCGACGCACTCGTCGTCCTGATCGAGCGTCCCTCCAGCGACTGCGATCGCACCGAGGACGACACCCTGGCGTCGGAGTAGCCGAGCTGCCCTGCCTGCCACGATGGGTGTTCCCGCTACCTCGACTATTTGCGCGAACACCGCGGGGTAAGCCTCCGCCAGACCTATGAGGTCGCTGCTGTCACGGTGAAACAGTGCAACGCCGGCTGCCTTCGCCGGGGCGATTCGGGCCGACAGGGGATTCGCACCGTCCATTCGATCGAGAATCTGCAGGTGCCCGCCGGCGTCGACGATCGCGATCGTGACCGTCGCACCGAGCGCTTCGGCGTGCTCGCGCGCCCGAAGGCTGACAGCACGGGCTTCGTTCAGAGTGAGTGACATAGCTCCAACTTCCATTATCCTTGGGTCAACCAAGCTTGGCTTGACCAAGAATAGCGGGATTAGTGGGAGCGACCAAGCGATTGGCTAGAATTCGTCCATGGAGATGGACGCCCCTACCCGATTGCGCAGCAAACCCAGCTGGCTGCTCAACAAGGCTTCGACAAGGGCACATCAGCTCGTCAAAGAAGCGATGGCCGTTGCGGGCGCCCACGCCTACCACTTCGCGATCCTCGCCGCGGTGGAGGAGTTCGGCCCGAGCAGTCAAGTGCAGATCGGCCAGCGGTGTGGAATCGACCAGAGCGATATGCACGCCATGGTCGCTGAACTGGCTGAGCAAGGTTACGTGGAACGTGCACCGGACCCCACCGACCGACGCCGCAACCTGGTCACCCTCACCGAAGCGGGGCGACGGCGACTCGACGGATGGGACGTGACGCTGACCGCGGTCCAGGACAATCTGTGCCACGCATTATCGGCGACCGAGCGAGACAGTCTTACTGTGCTGCTGAGTCGTGTTCTGGGACTGGCGGAACCGATGCGGACCGGTTGATAAGGGAACGTGACAGCGGTCATGGATCAGACTAGGCGGTGGCCCTGTCCAGCTTCTTGCGGGCGGCGGCAAACCAGCCCTGGGTGCCGACCAAGCCGGACTCGATCTCCTTGCGCGCGCCCTGGAATCCGTAGAGTTTCCCGGCGTAACGAGTCAGCACCGAGCCCTCGTGCTCCTCGAGTTCCTCCAGGAGCGCGGTGTCGCCCAGTAGATATGCGACACCGGCGACGTCCCCGGCCGACCAGATATCGCGATAGTCGTCCCACCCGCGCTGCTTCACCGCGACAGCCCGCTCGATCAGCTCTGCTTGCAGCGCAGCACGTTCGGCGTCGCTGGGCTGCCGCGACTTCAGATGGTCCCAGCTGATCGGTTCTGCCTCGGACAAGTCGGATTCCGTCCCTGTGGTCTGGGTGTCAGCGGTGATGCTCGAGTCCAGCTTTGCACGGGGGAGCAGGGCGAAAGACTGCGGGTGACCGTGTCGGGTAGGCGAAACTGCCTGTGAGAGCGATGTTCAGCCACCGTGCGCGCGATGCGGCGGCGCACGGACTGGATGTCCATCCAGTCCGCCCACAATGTCTCCGCCCACAATGTCACTGTGACGGCAGACCTGCGTGCCCAGTTCTTGGACGGCGTCGCCGCCGGCGGCGGCACGACTGTGGTCCACGCCGTGCCGCCGGAATTCGCCTCGGCGACTCCACTATCGACCGATACCGCGCGTGCGGCGTCCATCGAAGGCCAGTACGCGCTGTTCACCCACGTCACCGAAACAGCCCTGGCCGCCACCATTGCCGCCGCAGTCTTCTTCGCGGCCGGGAAGTGGTTCGCTACCCGCCCATAGAGTTACCGAGCCCGGACGCGTCAACGACGGTGGGCTGCTGCCAATCCAGTGGGCAATCGGCGGCATCGAAGTACAGCGACAATATCTCAGCCGAGGCCGCGGGCACCACCGAATGCGGTGTCCCACCGGGAATCCATAGTGCCCGCGCCCGCTGCACGACCACCGCCAGTCCTCGGCCACCATCGTGAGCACACCTTCCGGCGCCCAGGTCAGCTGATGCTGCGGGTGTGCGTGCGTCACCAGCCCGGTCGCGGACTGCAGCGGAATCACAATGCTCGGAAAATCCGCGTTGTCCAGAGTGGGGTAGAGATCCTGCCGCATAGGACCAAAGTAGTGGCCCTCATTCGAACTTCTCACTCCTGCGACGGAAATGGGACGGGTGTACAGGGGTGCACAGTTTTTGAGTGGTTCCGTTGCGGTTACGTAGCGTGTGGGCAACCAAACGCAACGTAATAGATTATGGCGTTGACGGGGGATATGGGGAAGCCTGACAACCGATAACGTTCACTTATCGGGGGTCAGGAAGGCGGGGTTTGGTTTGGGGGGCAAAAGGATTCGTTTCGTGTTGTTGCGTTGGAAACGACGAAACCAACGCTACGATTTGCCGGTGGCGAGCACCTGTAACTACCCGGGCTGTACCCGAACGATTACGCGCGACGGGACCCCCGGACGACCCTCCGAATACTGTGATCACCCGGACCCCACCCGTTGGCGGGCCTGGCGAGAACGCCAGCGGATACAACAGGGGGAGGTCGAGGCACCTACCGCGAACGTCACTGTGACGCAACAGGGTCCGGCTGGAGTCGCTCGAATGCGGGCCGATGAGCTGCTGATTCAGTTCCGGACGCTGGCGGACCAGCTGGGGAACACCTTGTCGGGGGCGGTGGCGGAACTGTCCACGCTCGCAGATCCCTCGGTGGCCGAGGCGCAGATTCAGGCCGTGCAGGCCGATGCGGCACGACGGATTGCCGAGTCCGAGATGGCGGCGTCCGCCGCGGAGCGACTGCGCCGCGAGGCCGAAGAGTCCCGGACGGCAGCGGAGGCAGCGGCAGAGGACGCCGCGGCGGCAGCCGAGGAGGCCGAGGCGCGAATCGCGGAGGCGCACAGCTCTCGCGACGATGCACTGCGGGAAGTCGAGCGCATGACCAAGCAGGCGGCCGAGGATGTCTTCGCCGCCCGCACCGATGCGGACGCCGAGATCCGTACTGCCCGAAGCGAGGCCGCCAATGATATCGAGCGTGCCCGCCAGCAGGCGACCGAGGAGATCGAGAAGGCGCGGTCCAAAGCGGTGACCGAGGTCGAGCAGGTGCGGCGCGACAGCACCCAGCGCATGACGGCCGCGGCCGCCGAACGCGATCTCGCCGTACAGCGCGCCGCCGATGCCGAGCGTGCCATCGAACGCGCGGAACAGGCTGTGGCCGAACGCAATCAGGTGCTCGCCGAGACTCGCGACGAGGTCAGGCGGCTGCGCGAAGAACTCGAGGGCTCCCGTACCGAACTTGCCGATTTCCGCCGCCAGGCGGCTGCCGATATTGCTACGGTGCGTACCGAATCGGCGACGGCCCTGGAGAAGGCGAGCAGGGAGTCCGCCGCCCGGCTGGCAACCCTCGACGATGCGCGCTCACAAACCCTGGCTCGGGCCGAGCGTGCGGAAAGCCAACTCGACAGTCTGCTGGCCGAACGGACCAAGAAGGCGGTGGAGACCGAGCGGGTATAGGCGGGAAAGCCCAGCTCGCGAGTGTTTGTCCGGTTCAGCACCTTTCGGCGTCTCGCCCAACTGTCCAGTACATCTGAAAAGACATCGGAACGTGCAACGATGCGGCAGATTTCCTGGGGTGTGCAGCTGTATCGTCAGGGTGAAAGAGCGCTCAGCGTGGACCTGATCTGGAATGATCTTCAGGTAAAGGTTCTGGCCGACAGGACTACCCGTGCCACCGGCGACCGCCGGCGCACGGAAGGTAAAGGGGTGTCACTTGAATATCAACGCCATGCGAGCGCGGCAATCCCGGCCGAGTGTGGCGCGCGTGTACAGCTACGTGCTCGGTGGACGAGACAACTACGGCGTCGACAAGAATGTCGGCGACTACTTCATGGGCGACTTGCCCGGGTCCGAGCAGCTCGCGATTACCAACCGGGAGGCTGTGCTCCGCGCTGTGCAAAGTATGGCGGCCGACGGCATTCGTCAGTTCATCGATATGGGGTGCGGGCTGCCCGCGGAGGAGAACGTCCATGAGGTGGTCCGCCGGCAGCAGCCGGACGCACGGGTCGTCTACGTGGACAATGATCCGTTTGTGGTCGCGCACGGGCGCGCGCTGCTCGCCGTGGACGACGGCATCGAGATGGTCGAAGGCGATGTCAGCAAAACGTCCTGGATTCGCGAACATCCGGCCGTCGCACGCCTGATCGACTTCGAGGAGCCGGTCGGGCTCCTCTTCGCGGTCACGCTGAGCTTCCTGGAGGATGAGGAAGACCCGGCGGGCGTGGTGAAGTACTGGGCTGCCCAGGTACCGGCCGGTAGCCGGATCTACCTCTCGCACTTCCGTTCCGGCCGTACCCGCGAGGCCGTCGCCACCGAACGGAAGATTCTGGAGGCCTTCGGTCACGGTCGCTGGCGCACCGATGAGGAGATCGACGCGTTGTTCGGCGATCTGGAACTGCTCGAGCCGGGCGTGACCCCGTGCGTGAAGTGGCGTCCGGTATCCGATGCGACCGTGCACGAACTCAGCATCTGGGAGGAGATGATCGTCTCCGGGATGGCCCGTAAGGGTTAGTCCGGCACGGGCACAAGAGAGTTCGGCCCCCGGTCCGGCGATATCGCCGGACCGGGGGCCGTTTCGTTTACTCGCGTGGTCGCCTACAGACTGAATGCCACCGACCGCAGCACCAGCGCGATGATGAACACGATCGTGAAGGCCAGATCGATCGCCAACCCGCCCGCGCGCAGTGGCGGCAGGACCCGCCGCACCGGTGCGAGAATCGGCTCGGTCAGCCGATGCGTGATATCGCGCGCCTTCACCGCCCACTCCGGCAGATTTCCGGACATCGAGATCCAGTCCAGCACCATCCTGGCCAACATCACCAGCACGAAGGCCGTCAACAGGTATCCGAGCACCGCCCCGATGAGACTCATGACCAACTCCTTTGTGGTGGCCGCGCCGGCCGCCCTACCTGTATCAACGCGGGCGGTCGGTGTGAAAGTGCCTGACGAGCCGTCTTCTCAGTGGACTGTCAGGTCGAGCCTGCACGGTCCGAATCCGGACATACCGTTCAGGGTCGACGTTCCGCCGATCGTAGCGCGCAAGATCACGGCCGACCGGCTTCTGACCGGCGTGTTAACGCTCTCCGAACGGTAGGTTCATTCGGTGCGGGAGGCGCGCCACATGGGCCAGAGCAGCGGTCCGCCCTTGGTCGCGTCGAGTTCGCCGGTCTTGTCGAAGCCGAATCGCTCGTAGTACGGCACATTCTCGGGCTTGCTGGATTCCAGGTAGGCGGGGGAGCCCTCCGCATCGCAGCGCTCCAGGCGCGAGTTCAGCAGCGCCTGACCGTAGCCGCGCCCGCGCGCACTCGGCAGCGTCCCGATGATCGCGAGGTACCAGTGCGGTTCTCGCGGATGAGCCGCGGCCATGCGATCGGACATCCGGCCCGCCTTGATCAGGCGATGGCGGAATACGCGCAACAGGCTGGGGAACTGGCGGAGCAAATCGGACTCGGAGGCGTGCCACTTACCGGGTGGCGACCATACCGCTGCGCCGACGATCGCGCCGGTGTCATCCAGTGCCACCTCCACCGCGCCGTCGGCCAAGTACTGGTGTCTGACCAGACTGTCGAACATGATGGCCGCTCGCTTTGTGCGAGTGGCGGTTTCGGGAATCAGCCAGGCGATGAGCGGATCGTCGGTGAAGGCCAGTCCGAGCACCTCGGCGAGTGCGGGAATGTCCTCTTGCAGTGCCGGGCGAACCGTGACGTCCATGCGTTCACGGTACTGGGTGGACACCGCGGCGGTTGCCATCAAGCGCCGGTGGTGTCGCCTGGTTGCGCGGCGAGGTGGCGGGCTGCCGCGCAAATCGCGGGGCGGAGCGTGTCCAGATCCGCATTGGGGCCCAGCATCATGCAGCTCTCGCCGAGCGCTCCCCGAGCGTGCCGATCATCGTCGGCGCACTCGGCGGACTCAATGCCATGGACCTGATCGACCTGGCCGTCGCCCGTCCGAACCTGTGCATCGACTTGTCGAGTGCGCTACAGGTTTTCATGGTCAAGTCGGCGGCGCACGCGGTTCCGGAGCAGTGCCTGTTCGGATCGAATACGCCGTACGGTGATGTGCTCGCGGCACGTACCACCGTGGAAGCCGCTATCGCCGACCCCGATGTGCTGCGCCGGGTGCTGGGAGAGAATTTCGATCAACTGATCAACCGCTGACTCGGCGTGGGATTCCGGCGTGTGTATGCGGCTGCGCCGATTCCCCGCCTTGGGAACAGCGCTCGCATGAACCGGCCTGCCGGACAGTATTGTTCGGCGCCGAGCGCAGTCTGCCTGCCTCATGACAGGAGCTTGAAGGGTGGCGACCGTAGCCGGAACCAAGATCGTCATCGACTGGGATCAGTCGGTCGCATGGTGATATGAGCGAGCCCCTGGACGTGGATCCGAACGCGCTCCGCGCGTCGCTTCCGGAATTGCGGTGGCTCGCGGATGAGGCCGCGTCCGCTCTCACCGAGCTCACCGGCGCCGTCGATCGGGAGGGTGCGTGCTGGGGGAACGACGCCGGCGGCAAGGCCTTCGCGAAGAACTACCTGCCCGACGTGGAACAGGGGATCCGCAATCTGACCGGGCTTGTATCCGGTATGAGGGCACTTGGTAGCGAAGTATCGAATGTGGCAAACGAGTTCGACAACCAGGACTCGGATAGTGCTGCCCTGCTGCAGAACTCGGAAGCGGCCACAGCTGTCGACATTGCGCCCGACGTGAGCCGCGCAACTCCGAACGGCCTCGCAAGAACTCCGAACGGACTCTCTGGCACTCCAAACGGCGTTCTGCCCACCTCCTTCGCCAGCCGGAGTGAACCGGCAGCGCGGTCACTGCGGCAGCCGGCGTCGCTGTCGGAGCAGGGCGGATCGGGACAGGCAGGCGTACCGCACCTTTCGTCAGCATCGAATTCGCCGGAGACGACGTCCAGCCCCGGCGCCGTATCACTGCCCAGTGCCGTGGCCGGGCCTGATCTGCCAGCGCCCGTCCCGTCCCATGGCGCGGCCACCTCGGCCGATTTCCCTGGCGCCCTCGATGCGGGCCGATCCGGAGATTCTCGGTCCATGGGTCCCGCCGAGGTTGATGCGAAAACCGGCTATTCGCCTGCGGATTCGGCCAATGGCGAGGTCGACCGGCAGTCCGGCGTCCCTGCCGCGTCACCATGGATGCCCGCGGAGCGGTCCTGCACACCCTCGCCGCCGACCTCCGCGAGGCCCGGCGTAGCCGCACCCGAAGGCACGCCTTGGTCGCGTTCATCCGTCGACACACCGTGGTCCAAACCCGGTCCAGCGTCCGACGCGCCGGCCGGCAACAGGCCGCCGCGTATCTCGGCGCCGAAAGACACTCCGCCGCGCGCCCGACCGCCGGTCAAATCTGTGCCGCCGCGACGCCGTGCGAAAGCCCTCGGCCGCCCGACGCCGATTGTCGGCGCGGAGGCCGAGGCGCTGGGGATCGTCCGTGAACTGGCTGCCAGGCATCGACTGGAGCTCTCCGGTTTCGAAGCCTCCGGCATGGACGAGCCCGCGGCAGTGGAGCTTGCATCGGCCGTGGACTCATTGCTCGCCAGATACCTGGTGTCACTGGACGGTATCGAGATCCGGGTCCCGCAACCGGCGACCTCCGGGGCGAGGGAGCCGCGTCCGTGGATCATTCTCGATCAGGCCACGATCAGCTGTCGCCGTCTGGGCGCAACGGCCGTCCCGGACCGCACCGCAGCTGCTCTGGATCGCCCGATTCAAACTGCGGTGGTCCTCGAATTCGCCCGGATTCTGGACCTGGCCGGTGCCGGCCGGGCGCGCCGAACCGCCCAGCGCACACTGATCGCCGAGTATCTGCGAATCAGCGGCGCCCGCAGCACCGATCATATGGCCACCGTGGTCACTGGCTACCGGCGGTGGCGCGGGCAACTCGGAGCGTCCAGCACCGGATTCGATCCGATGTCCGCCCTGGCCGCATCGTTTGCCGCCGCCGAGCTGGACGAGGCCCCCTCTCGCGCGGCAAAGGTCCTGCATCGCTTGCTGGTCGAGTCCGCAGCTGCTTCCGAGCCGTCGCGATCGCCCTGAGGTATCCGCTACGGCTGTGGGTCGCACCGATCGGACGTCGCCGATTGCGGCCCGGGAACGCTGAAGCCGACCCGGGACGCACTGCGCTTCAGGATACCGGGGCAGGGCCGGGCGGGTCGCCATCGCGGCGGAACAGTGCTCGAATGTCGTGCAGGCTGGGCGCTTCCGAGGCGAGGTCGGGTAGGTCGGGCAGGGATTCGAGACCAGCGGTGATCACGGCCGCACGGGCGGCTGTCTGCTGCTGCGCCAGCCGCGTGGCAGCGCGGGCGGCCTCGACGATGGATCGGCCGAGTTGCTCAGGTGCGGTTCGCATGGCTGCGGCGGTCAGGCGCACCTCGACGATCTCGCCTGCGCCGTCTGCGACGATCTCGACCAGCTTATCGGCCGAATCGGCCTGCACCCGTGCGGTATCGAGGTGATGGAACAGTTCTGCCAGTTCGGATTGCTGCCGCTCGTAGGCGTCCACGGTGTCCTCGATCTGGTCGCGCAGACCGTTGTCGGCCGAGCGCAGGCTTTCCCTCTTCCAGCGGTCCATCGGCAGCACACCCCATTTCATGTTCTGAGAAAGCCTTGTAAATCATCGTTTTCAAGCAGATACGCCCAATCGGGCAGGGGGAGAGGCAGTGACTCGGCGATTCCAATCGATTCCGCCTTGGCAGCATTGCGGAATTGTGCGGATTCCGTGGCGGGAGGGCGCGCGAGATACGCGTCCCGCTCGGCTCGAAAGTACTGCGTAGCAACAGGAGTCACATCCATGGCCATCATGTGGGAGACCTCCGGAAGCAGATGAAGTCTCGCCGTGCGAACCAGACCGGCCAGAACGGTTCCGTGCGCGGGCGGCGTGAACGGATCATTGAGTCCCTGGACGACATCGACCGGTACTCGGTAGTTGGTGAAGTCGATATGCGAAGCCGTTGTCAGCTGGGCCGAATCGTCGGTCCATGCGCGCTCATTGACGCGTAGCGCTCGCTCATATCCGCGGACGTATGCATCGAACCCATGCATCAGCGGGGGATAATCATTGCGGGCATACGAATCCGCGTTCGTACGGATCAATGATCCACCGTCTCCGGCCGTGTCGTGGGACATCTTCCGAACAGTCTCGAGCCCCCGCTGTGCGAGCGCGGCGCGGCGTTCGGCCACGGAAAGCTCCGAGTTCTCGCCACCCTGTGGTCTCGTGTACGCGAGACGGTTGGACTCGCCCATTCCGGAAATCCATTGCTGCAGATCGCCCGGGACAGGCGCCGTTCCGCCGACGGTGACGACTCGCTCGCAATGCTCGGGGTCCAGGCTGCCGAGTGCGTATGTCACCATTCCACCGCCGGACCGGCCGATGGCGCCGTATTTGTCGACGGCCAGCAATTCGGTCATGACGTAGCTGATATCGCGGGCGCAGTCCGAGACTGATCGCCCCGGTAGGGGGGTCGAGTTGCCGTAGCCGGGGCGCTCCACCACGATGAGGGCAAATCCCCTGTCGGCCAGAATATTTGCGTTCGGCAGCAGGCCATCGACACCGACCGGGGTGCCCGGTGAGAGTACGAGGGGATACCCGTGCGGGTCGCCGAGTATGCGAATATCCACTCTGCGCCCATCGGGCATCTGCGTGGCATGCAGTGTCGAGTAATACCCGAGGTCCGTGGTCTCCTTCGGTTCGGGAAGTTGGCGGGCAACGGAATCGGGAAGTTCGTCCAGTGCGGCGCGATATCCCCGCACGCTGACCTCCGATGCTTCGCGCCGCGACTCGATCGAGGCATGAATGGCGCGGAACTGTGTGTGATCCGCGATATCTGACCAGTGGGGGGATGCGGTTTCTCCCGGATCGATAGAGGCGAGCAGTTCGGCGGACGGGCGCGGGATGCCGTCCGGGCCGTCCGGGTCGACCAGTTGATGGCTCGGGTCCTGATCGGTCCAGGTGATTGCCGCCGCCAGGGTGGTCAGGTCGAAAAGGTCGCCGGGATGGGCTGGGTCCAGTATTGCCGCGGCGTCGGAGAGCATCCGGTGGGCGGCGCGCAATGTTTCCTGGGCTCGATCCGACCATGGGCCGATTTGGCCGCGCTCGACGATCGAGGCAGCCAAGGCAGTGCGAGCCAGCCCGACCACATGCGGATAGGCCTGTTTCGGTTCGAACAGCCACTTGAGTGCCAGCGTATTGTCCGGGCCCGCGATGATCGGGACATCCCTGATCACTGTGCCGGTACTGCGTAAACGCTCCATCTCCTGATTGATTCGGCTTTGCGCATCCTCGATCAGTTCCGTCCGAGGCGATCTGCCTGCACGGAAGTAGTGCATTGTTGCCGCCTGCATCGTCACCGTGCGGTCTTGCAGCAGTTGCAAGCGCTCGATCACGTCCGGACCCAAGGGGGCGGGTGGATGCGGGTCAACAGCGCGGATATCGCCCGAATCATGCTGTTCCACAGCATCATCAGGCACTCGCGTCTCCGGATCGGGTGTGTGTGCCGTCGGCTGATCGAATCGCCCGCGTACGGGTGGTTCGACGCCGAGGGGATGCGTTTCGCCAGGTACCTTGCCGAGTGCATGTTCGCGTTCAGCGATAGCGCGGACTTCGGGACTCTCGTGCGCCGTCGGGGTGAGGCCGGCGTGGACGGCATGCGCGGTGCCGCCGAGTGCGCCTCCGATCAATCCGCCGGCCATGCCGGAAAGGAACTCGCGGTCGAACAACGAGGGTAGATGCCCGGTGTAGATCCCGGTCACCATGGCCGAGGCGAGCGATCCGGTGACGGCGCCGCCGACTCCGCCGAGACCGCCCAGCAGCAGGGTGGAGCCGATCGTGGCGCGCGCCGGTGTGCTGAAGCGCTGCAACATGAATCGGCTGAGTGCGGGAGCCACCGCGTGGGCCAGAGCCGCGCCCCCGAGTCCGCCGAAACCACCGCTCACGGCTGCGGTGACAATCGACTGGCCGTCGAGGTGGCTACGGTGTCCCTGCGCCTCCTGGACCAGTTGCGCACCGGTGGCGACGAGCGTGTTCACGCCCGCGCCCTGTGCGGCGGCGGCCATGAGCAGGCCGCGGCGCGTCACCGTGAAGGTGACCCCGGCGCCGCTCAAGCGGTCGAGCAGTTGCACCAGGAAGCGTCGCCAGCCTTCCCGCGCGGCGGCTCGATCTGCCACGGCTTTGACGGCGCCGGCATTGAGAAGCATTGCGTCGGCGATCAATTGGGCGACGGTGACGACGGCCATGCCGTCCCAGGTCAGCTGACCCAGATCAATGGAATTGGCGCCGTCGTAGGTTTGCTCGGCGAAACTGTCGCAGGCGTCGGCGGTCCGGGTGGTGTCGGCGGCGCACGATTCATAGCTTGCGGCGAGCTGGTCGACGGTGGCGCCGCTACCCGAGGACCGAAGTGCCGTGGCCAGTTGGGTGTAGGAGTCCGCGACAGTGCGCAGGGTGTCGGCGCTACTGGACCAGGTGTCGCCGAGGCGGCGCATTTTGTCGGGTCGGCCCTCCGGTCGTGGACCGAGCACCGCCTCGGCCAGCGCCAGCGGGAAATTGCCGGGCAGCGCCATGGATAAATCTTCATTCACCCGAGCCCGAGGGCCCTTCCCATAGTTGGGAGACGGTGTACCCCGAAGGAAGTCGCCCAGGGTGCAACGCCGAGCCGATGCCGCGCGAAACTATGGGTATCGCTGAGTTGCTCACTCGATGGGGGATACATGGGCACGACGACAGCTCTATTCGCAGGAATCGTGACCTGTTGCGCGGTTGCGGGGCTCACGGGCTGTGCAAGCGGTACTGGTGATTCCGGACAGCAGGCTTCCGCTGTCACCACGGTTGCCACCGCATCCGCGGTGATGACATCGATTGCGGCGGGAACCGGGCAGCCAGGTGAGAGTGCACCGGCACAGACGTCGCCATCGCCCGCGCCCTGTGGTGCGGGTCAGGTGATCGTCGGCGGCACGGTCATGTCTCCGGGGATGGGGCATCGGGGCGTGCGACTGAGTTTCTCGGTGGTCGACGCCAGCCCGCCCTGCACGCTGAGTGGATATCCGGGTGTCGATTCCGGCAGCGGTGGCCCGCTGCTGCACGCCGAGCGGACACCGCGCGGATACCTCGGCGGGCTGCCCTCGGGCGAGGACGCGAACCCGGTGATCGTTCTCGACCGCACGCACGGCGCGCAGGCCGTGGTCGAAGGCGTGGCCTTCGACGACTCGGGGAATCAGTGCCCCACTTACACCGATCTTCTTGTCACTCCACCGAATACCACCGACACCATGACGGTCGCCGCGCGAATCGGCACCTGTCGATTACAGATCCACCCGGTGACCGCTGCGCAGTAGCGTGCTGGGACACAACGTGATCAACGGCCGACCACTTCGGGTGGTTCGGATGGGAGGTAGGGACGTCGGAGTTCGGTCAGGGCCAGAGCGCATCTAAGATCATGCTCCATGACGTCACCGAGGTCATATGCCTCGTAGGTCTCCGCGCGTGGTACGCGCCACCCTGACTGGTCGTTCAGGTTGCCCCTCCGTGAGCACGTTGCTGATCAGCGTCTGCTCCGGACCATCGATGTGCAGCGCCGTGCATACCTACCTCTTTGTTGATGGCCTCGACTTCATCGCCCGCAGCAACAGCGGCGCGGTCGGCGGCCACCCGAGCCGGTTACTCAGGCCGGGAGGACCGCTTTATCCGACCGAGCACGCCCGGATCGCACAGGTAACTGAGCAGGATGAAGCGTCCAGCGGCTCCTCGGGAGTCGAAGTCCGGGTCAAACTCCGAGGCCAGACTGTCATCTGGAGCGATCTGACGTACCCCGGCGCCGACGACCGGGTCGTTGAGGAAGTCCGCTTCGACCTGAGCCAGTACCTGGCTGAGATCGAGCGAGGCTACCGGTGTTGGGGCAGAGCCTGTCTGGGTGTGGTGCACCGCTCGTCGCGGGGTCCCCGTGACGAACACGCCAGCTGTCTGGGTGTTTGTCACGGGGATCCGGAGAGGTGACGGCGAACGTCACGAATACGCAGGGCGTGGACGGAAATGATTCACACGGCGACAGCAGTAGTCGCTGTCAATTCCGTGACGGCTGAATCGATTCGGTGGCCAGTTGCCGGGTCGCCTCGTGATCGTGGGTGGGTATGACGGTGGCGAAATGCTTGGCCAGGTGCAGGCGGTGCAGCGTTTTGAAGGTTTCCTCGCGGTCGGTGTCGACGAAATTGCCTGGGAAGCTGGACTTCTGACGGATCTTGTCGATTTGCAGCGTGTGCCAGGCGGCGTCGCCCGCGAGCAGGACCCAGCCGCGCTGGGTGTGGGCGAGTACGCCGATGCTGCCGGGGGTGTGGCCTGCCAGGTCGACCAGCACAATGCTGCCGTCGCCGAACAGGTCTCGGCTGCGGGTGAAGGTCAGGACGGGCGGGCCGTCGAGGTCGTATTCGATGACCGGCCGATCCAGCAGGGAGTCGCGCACGCCGCCGACGGGAGCGATGGGTCCGCTGCTGACCCACTCGCGCTCGGTCCGGTGCATGTGGATCGGCAAGCCGGGCATATCGAGCAGTCCGCAGACGTGGTCCCAGTGCGCATGGGTGGGTAGCGCGAATTCCGGTGCGGGAAGCGCGGGTTCGAGGCCCAGCGCGGTAATGGTCGCGAGGGTCTCGGCGGGTGGGCGGACCACGCCGCGCAGTGCGGCGGGCAATTGTGCGATCGCGCGGTCTTCCGCGTCGAGGCAAACACTCGGATCGACGATGAAGGCCGCCTCCGGATGCTGCACGATGAACGAGGTCAGCGAGTTGGTGATGCGCCGGGGCGCAAAGGTTCCCTCGACGACCATGGCGGTCGGCACCACACGCGGGGCCTGGGCCAGCGCGGTCACGCGTACCGTGCGGCGCGGAGTGGGCAGGCCCGCATCGGTGAGGGACCGCAGGAATCGCTCATCGACGGGTCGCGGTCGCACCGCGCCTCGCAGCAGGCCGGTTGCCGCAGCGCAGCATTCGAGAAAACTCGGGCCGTGTACTGGATCGGACATGTTCTCGCTCTCCGTTCTCCCTGCCCGGCGGACTGGTGTGGCGCCGGGCTCGGTGGAAGGCTAAAACTTAAGGTCGACATGAAGTAAAGGGGAAATCGTGAGCACAATGCAGGATATGAAGATCGGGGATGCCGCGGCCGCGCTCGGCATCGAGGCGCATGTGCTGCGGCATTGGGAATCGGTCGGCCTGCTGCAGCCGTCGCGCAGTGCCTCGGGGCATCGCAGCTATGACGAGAACATTCTCGACGTTGCCCGGTTGATTCTGAAGCTGCAGCGAACCGGGCTGTCGCTCGGTCAGATTCGGCAGCTCGGCGTCGGTGCCCACGACGAGCGGCTGATCTTGATCGCGGAGAAACGCGCCGAGATCCAGGAGCAGATCGTCCTGCTGCGGGCGACGGATCGCTTCCTGAAGCACCTCGCCGACTGCCGGCACGGGGTTGTGGCCGAATGCGCCGAATGCTCGGACTTCAGTCGGGCGAATCGCAGACGCCGGCCGTTGCGCTGATTCAGCTCACAGCGTGGTGGCCACCACGGGTGCGCCGTGGGCGGGCACATGGGTGATATTGCGAATTCGGGACTGCTCGTCCGTGGTCCCGGCAGGCAGCGATAACCGGTAGTGGGTCAGCAGTTCACGCAGTACTGCGGTGCCCTCCATGAGTGAGAACCCAGCGCCGATGCAGCGGCGCACGCCGCCACCGAACGGCAGCCAGGTATTCGCGGCCACCGAACCGTCGAGGAAGCGCTCGGGCCGGAAGTCGGTGGCATCCGGGAAGCTGTCGGTCCGCTTGTGCGCCAGCAGAATCGACGTCGAGACGACGGTGCCGCGCGGCAGGTCCAGGCCACCGATCGTCATATCGCGAGTTAGCCTGCGACCGGTGGCGGCGATGACGGTGCGCAGTCGCATGGATTCCTTGAGCACCGCCTCCAGATATTTGTCGTCACCCTCGTGCGCGGCGGCCCGGGCGGTGTCCTGAATATCGGGATGCGCGGCGAGTTCGTGGCAGGCCCAGGACAGCGCCGAGGCCGTGGTCTCGTGCCCCGCGAGCAGCAGGGTGATGAGCTGGTCGCGCAGCTCCACATCGGTCAGTGCCGCGTCGGAAGGATTCTCACCGGATCCGACGGCGAGCAGCCGGGAGAGCACGTCCGCACGCTGATCGAGATCAGGATGCGCGCGGCGCTGGGCGATCTCGGTGTAGAGCAGCTCGTTCATGGCGTTCTGGTTGTCGCGGAAGCGCTTCCACGGCCCGAAGCCCTGCAGCCGCGGATACTTCCAGCCGAAGAAGAGTTGCATTCCCGCATATCCAGGCATCGAGGTACGGAATTGCCCTGCGGCCAAAGGGTTTCGGCCTACGGCCACCTTCCCTACGATTCCCTGAGTTTCCTGGGGATTCCCACCTTGCGGCTCGAAATTCCGAAATTCCGGCCCTCATAGTTGGAGCCGAAGATGGAGCGACGTTCCCGCACATTCCCGGAGATTCCCGCGCGACGAACCTGCTCGCCCCGGCATCCGCAGCGGCTCTCGCGGTCGGCCGAGCACGGCCGTCGCGCCCGAGCCGGCGCCGCGGCAGCCCAGCGTGTCGACTCATCGACACGCCAGCGAGATTCCGAACCCCGCAACCGATCGGCAACCCCAATCGGGGGCGGCATCGATGCAAGGAACTCTCCTCGTGAGCGCCCCACACATGCGCGAATGCCAATGGTGCGGGAACCGATTCGAACTCGTGTCCAGGCACTCCCCGGCTCTCTACTGCCGACGAACCCACAAGACCGCCGCCGAGAAGCGCCGCCACCAAAACCGCATCCGAGGCATCCGACCGTGTCCGGAGCCCGACCTGCCGACCGAATCCCACCGCGGCCATGCGATCGCCGCCGCAGGGCGCCTCGGCACCCGCTACGACGAATGCGTCTGCGGCAACTACCACGTAGCAGAAAGAGTAAGCCAGTGAGCGAAACCCAGATCCGCCGAGCGCGGCCCGGTGAGCGATGCACGTGCGGCCGGCAGGCCGTACAGGTGTTCCTCACCGACCACGGCGAGACCGGCTACTGCGGTCAGCCCGACGGCGGCAACCCCGGGCCGTGCGTGTTCTGCGGAAGCACGGAGCGGCACCAGGGTAGATGCCCGCAGTACGTGATCGCGGGAACCGCCATATGACCGCACGCGCCAAGCCGCCGCACGACAGTAGGCTGGTTCGTGGCGGTGGGGTGGCGAGGGGAAGCCCGTCGTAAGTCCGTGGGGTCGGGGGCCGACCGGGTCATGCCGCGCCGTAGCCGAGCGACACTGCGACTCCACCCACCGAACCCCACCGCCATCCACTGTTGGATTGGGCGGCCGCTATTTTCGCTGTTCAGAGCGCGGAAGAAATATTATAACCGGCTGATTAGCCGCCCCGCCGGGCTACGTCAGTGCGACGCCAGCCCTCGGCGCTCATTCCCGTCGCGGTCGGTCCACTTCCCGCCGGTGTGCCGGGGGCTGGTGCGCAGATGCTCTGCGTAGTCCGCTTGTGCCTTCTCAGGTCTGCCCGCGTGTACCGCCCACCGGCAGGCGGCCGTCTCGCAGCGAACGGTATAGACGGAGCCTGTCGCCTCGGCCAACGCCGCAGCGATATCAGCGATCGAGGCCTGGTCACTCATGGGTTCGATGCCCCGTAGTAGCCGTCCAGCATGACGTTCAGCTCTGCCATGTCGGGATGCTCGGCCATATTCCGATCCACTCCAGACTGGAATGCGTCGTGCAGACTCTTGCAGCTGGCGTGGAACTCGATCGCCGAAGCTTTGAGCCTCAGGGCCGCGGCGTGCATCTCGAACAGCTGCGCTTGGAGTCTCAGCAAGGCTGGGATCGGGTCGCTCATGGCTTCGATCCTGCGGGGTTGGTGTCGTGGTACTGGTGGCAGTTGCCGCAGTAGCGGTGCGTGATGTCCTGCGGGTTGTAGGACGTCCACTGGCAGACCGGGCAGGTGATCGAACACCGGGTGGTCGGGTCGTGCTGCATGGGTACCGCCTGCGCGCGTGGGAAGGGGCAACGGTGCCGCCCCGCGAGACCTTGCCAGGAGCCGGGGCGGCGCCGCTCTCATCGAGTGGATACGAGGATCCGCAACGATCGTACGGTGAACCGGCCCGGCCCCGAAACCTGTTACGCGGCGGCGCGGATGAACCGCACCTTGATAACGTGCACCGGTCAAACATGCTGATGTGATCGGTGTGGGTGATTACCCCCGAACGAGCCCCGGACCGACGCACGCGGTCCGGGGCTCGATTGGTGTGTGAGGGGCGGACGTAACACCTTGAGTAGCAGGGCGATTGACCAGCTGAAGCCCTGACGCGCATCCCCCTACGGGTCAGGGCTTCGCTCATGCGACTGGCAAAGTCGCATCGCCCGCTGGAGAGACGTCCACGAGACTCGGCTAGTACAGGTCCTGCCGTCGGCGCGTGATCTTCACGATTGCCGCCTCTGCCTCCGGTCCTGGCTGGGCGATCTCCGCCATTCCAGCCTTGGCGGCCTCATTGCCCGACCCGAACAACGGGACTGGTGAGGTGTAGTCGCGGATCGCCTCCGCGGTCTCGATGCTCAGTGTTTGGTCCATTACCCCGATGCGCACCGCCAGGAGCTCATCTCCGTCGTGGCAACCGGCCCAGCCGGCGCACACCCGACTCGCAGACGAACCGGAATCGTTCTGGTGACACAGGAATACGCCGGGTGGTTGTTCCATGGTCGGCCGGTCGTACGCGGCAAGCTTGGAGTACTCGGTGGCAGCCCAAATGCCGGACGGAACGTCCCGCCGGTAAGGACAACTGGCGCATGGGCGCGGCGCTGGCGCCCCGATGGCGTTCATTTACGGATTCTCTCTTCGGAGGGGGCCGCCCTGCGACCGAGTCGGAAATTCGGATTGGACCGGAAGCTGGGCGTTCCGTGAAGTCGTTGTGCCTCACGGGTGCCGCGCCCCGGCGCGTCTTGCGGCAGTCAAGCCGCGAAACGCTCGGCGGTGCGCTTGTAGGTGCGTCACCGGCCGTGACCTCCTCGAACCCATGCCGGTCGGCAAGATATGCGTATACCTCGATCGGCTCAACCTGCGGCGAGCGCGATCAGCGCCTGCGCGGTGCGCTTGTAGTGGGTCAGGCCGTCCCCGAGCGCCTGCCGGTCACGCGAGCTGTCGAGGTTGTACACCTTGACCTCGATCGGGTAACCGGTGTCGGCGACCTTCCATGCAGTGCGCGGTTCGTCGCCGTCATTGAGGGCGCGGAAGGCTTCGGTGACAGCGCGCCCGGCCGGGGAGGAGAAACGTGTGGCCAACTCGAGCTCACCGGTCGGGTCGATAGCGGCCAGGACGGGGGTGATGGTGGTCAGGGCGCCGGTGCGCAGCGCGGTGGTGGTGCTCAGCCCGTTGCGGGCCATGCACTCCGCCGGCGCCGCGAACATGCGCGCCTTGGTGATCATCTTGCGTCCCCTGGGAGTTGCCGCGGCGCGAGCGACGGCCGCTCGGGCGGCAGTGGCGGCACGACGAGCGAGAATGGCAGCGAATTTGGGCATGACAGAACCTCAATCAGGTTGGGGGAGTGGTGAAACGGCGTTCCGAGTGGTCAACACCGCGCCCGGGGTGTGCCGGACGCGATATTCACTACTGGGAGGTGGGGCGAGTCAGTGGGTTATCGCGACCTCAGTTCGTGTACCCAGTCCACAGCGACCAGGCCGGGGCCGAACACCTCCCACTCGCGGCGCCGACTCACTACCCCGAAGATCGGATGCTCACGTTCGTCCGAAACGATGACGAGTCCACGGGGGTATCGGGCCACTTGTTCTCCGGAACGGGTCCTGTTCAACCCGTAGCGACGGGTCGCGTTGACCAGATTGCGTACGGCGGCATCCTTCGAGCTGAATGGTGTGACAGTGCTTCGAACCTCGCCGTGGTTCGCGGAAACGGTGTCGACTACTGCCCATCCGGCTGTGAGGGTGTGGTCACTCATCCTCATCCCACCCGACCGGCCGCTTGTCCTCCGGCAGTGCCTCCACAGCCCGCGCAACCCGGCGGGCCGCAAGGCACATCAGCTCTTCGGTGTGCTCGACCTGCGCGGCCGAATGGGCGTGCTCACGCGGATCGAGCTGCGCCTGCACGTAGCAGAGGGCAGCATGCGCCAACTCGTCTCGGGCGGTGACGAACTCATGCATCGCCGCAGCGTTGCGCTCGTACGCGTCCTGGGCGGGAACCAGGACACGGTCGTTGTAGGCCAGGGTCAGGGCTTCGTCACCCGGCTGTTCCTCCCCATAGTCGACGCGGTACTGGGCGTCCGCGAATTCCTCGGCGGTGGGGGTCGGGATGTTCTGGTCGGATCGGTCGCGGTCGAACATGTCGGCGAAGGTCATCAGGACTCCGTGCGCAGGATGTCGATGATTGCCAGGTAGTCGCCCCGGCTGAGCTTTTCCTCGAACTTGTCGACAGTTACGTCGTAGAGGTAGCTCTCGTCCGGTTCGCCCTTGGCGATGACGTCGTTGTACCAGGCCATCACCGGTGCCACGACGGCCCGCAGTTGGTCCAGCTTCTGTTCGGCTGTCGCATCATTCTTGGTCGGCATACTCGTATCTCCTTGTGTGGTAGAGGTTTCCGTTGTCAGAGGGCGGGGCGGATGACCCACTCGAATTCGGGTGCGGTGACGCTGCCACCGATCTGGGCGCACATGACCCCTTCGGTGTTCGCGGGCCATACCTGCAGTCGTGCGCCCTCGAGGTCCTCACGGACGATGTCCATACGGTCGCGCATGCTGTGCGCTGCGGTCAGCCAAGGCAGGTGGTAGGCGACCGTCTCGAAGGTCTGGGTGAACCGGTCGTATTCGAGCAAGTCGAAGACGGGCGCGGCGGTGGTCATGCGAATCTCCTGGCGCGAGGCGGTTTCTAGCGGTCGAGGATCTGGCAGGGCTCGATGCTGGCGGTGCGGTGCCCGACTGCGACCCAGACACGCTCCAGTTCCCCGTTGTCGTCGTAGATGGGGTACACGATCTCTCCTTCGACCTCAAAAACACCGTGGATCCGATCGTGGTGGTCGAACCGGATGCGGTCGCCGATGTTGAGGGTCATCTGAGTCTCCTTGCGTGGGAATCGGTTCTAGCGGGCAACGCTGCACCCGCCGGAGCGGGCATGACGCAAACGATCAGAAACTGGTTTCCAGGGCGAGCATGCGCGCCCACCGGCGGAGGTTCCGGCTGGTGAGGGGGAGGCTGAGCCGCTGGATCTGGGCGATGACCTTGCTGGCGAAGGCGCTGTCGTATTCGTGGCCGGTGAGGAACCAGTGCGCCTCGCTGAAGTCCATTTGAATCCCCTTGCCTCGCTTGCTGATACGACTACCTTACAACGTCACGTTGCATATCGTCAACATGGCGTTGCAAAGTTGGGATACCGTTGTGGGGTGACGGAGTACATGAGCGCCGCAGACTTCGCGAGGTACCACGACCTCGACCCGGGAACCATCCGCCGCTACAAGCACGACGGCCGGCTGCCCGAGCCCGACGCCGTGATCGGCATGGAGGACACCGAGCGTCAGCATCACGGCTGGCTCCCGAAGACCGTCGAGGCGTGGCAGCGCCCAGGGCAAGGCGCGAGAACAGACCTTCAGCAAGAGTGAGCTCGTGAACGACAAAACCGACCGCAGTACCATCTACCGCATTCTGGAGAAGCCATGACCAACCCCGACGAAGGCGTCACGTTCCTCGTGAACCGCCAAATCGGCCGTCACACTGGCCCATTCACTACACGCTTGGATGCCCTGCTGGCCTTGAGCATCGTTGAGCGGTCGGGCTGGACACCGATGGGCAGCAGCGAGTTCGACGCATATCTCGAGGAGCCACGCTCGTGACTACCCCGGACTTCCTGTCCCGGTTGACCGCCGGCCTCGCCGAGGAGGAACGGATCGCGCACTGGTCAACCCAGGGTCCAGCACGCCTCGAATACGACTGGGAACCGGTCATGTACGAGCACCCGCGCGACGGGAACGTGGAGACCGTCGCGGACTCCAGCGGCGTATTCATCGCTGAGGGACTCGGCCGCACCTCCGACCACGTTGCCCGCCAAGATCCTGCGTCCACGCTGCGCCGGGCGGAGGCGATGCGGAAGGTGCTCCGCCGATACGAGGAGGCGGAACGCGATTCGGTCCTGTCGGATCGCGACGCGGGCTTCGAAGCTGGGATGTATGCGGCGATCGAGGCCCTGGCCGACATCTACCCCGAGGACACCGGCCAGACGGAGGAGTCATGAGCGCCACGGACATCGACCTCGCCGAGGTGCGTGATGCTGTGCAACGCTTCTACGACGAATCGGAAGACGGTGAGCAGATCGCCGAGATCACCAACGTCACCGAAGGCACCGATACCAGCGGCTCGTGGATGTTCGCGATGTGGCTCAACACTGACGGCGAGGTGGGGATCTTCCAGCGCCGCATGACCGTGTCGGAAGTGCTTGGCGGCCCGGACATCCCATGGCACGAACGGCAGTACCGTCAGCGTATGGCGGACAAGCTGGCACGCCGTGAGCGGGCACTCGCCAGCGTGGAGGCTGGACTTCCGGGTGTGGACGCTGCGGCTGCGTTGCGCAGGCTGGCCGAATACTTGCGGCGGCAGATCGCGGATGACGCCGCGGCTGAAGAGGATTACGCGAATTGGGCCTTCGGCTCGCCCGCGCCCGCACCGAAGCGCACGACCAATGATGCCGATCGGTCCGGCCTTGAGTTGGCCATGCTGATCCTCGCCGACGAGACGGAAGGGACGAACTCGTGAGCCCGGTCGGCAAGACCGGCAGCGAAGGGCGGGCCTGGGTGAAGCTGGAGCAACCCAGGCCGCCGAAAGTGGTTGACGAGATGACGTATTGGATCGACCCGCCGCCCGAGCTGTCCGCGCGCTGTCAGTACTGGGCGCGCCAAATCCATCGCGGCTGGCTACCGAACCGGCGCATCTCCATGCACGGTTACCACCCTTCGGCGGACTGGTACGGCGTCTACAGCTTCGGAGAGGATCAGCAGCATGACCGGTGACCGCAGCATCGAGAAGACACTGGGCATCGTGATCGGTGAAGCCCGGCAGACCGCTGGCCTCACCATCCAGGAAGCCGCCGACACTGCCGGGATGGACCCCATCGTCTGGCAGATGATCGAGGAAGGGCTATCTCGGATCGACACGCAGCAGCTCACGTTGATTGCGGAGGCGGTCAGGGTTCCGGCAGAGGATTTATTGCGGGCGACCGGAGGAATATCGTGACCATCGAGGAGTTCATCGAGGCCCGAGCGACCGCGCGGGCAGCGGACGTCGACACGATCACCTCCGCGCTGTTCCACGCCGAGATGGACCGCCGCGGGACAGGACCGGGGTGCGCCAGCTTCGGCAGCGTCTGGTCCCGCTCCGAACGCACCGCAACCCAGCTGCTGGCCATGCCCTCGACGGCTCGCGAGCTACCCGAATCCGATCAACGTGCCCTAGCCGCCATCTGGTCCGAACACCCGGACTACCGGCAGGATTGGACAGCATGACGATCGAGGAGTTCATCGAGGGCCCGCGCTCCGTCACCGCGCCTTCCCCGGTCCACCTCCTCCCGGGTGGCGCGTTCACTCTGTCATCACTTCTGCCGCCTGTTTATTACTGGAAGCCAACTGCGAACCGACAAGTGGACGTCCGTCTGGGCTGTCGATGGGGGAGGATCGAAGCCATGAGCTTCAATCTGTCGTGCATGTACTGCGGTGGAGCGATCGCGGTGTGTGAGAAGCACTGGACCATCGATGGCAACATCATGGAGGTTGCCGGTGCCACGTCGACCGGGTATCGCCACATCGAAGGCCCGGACTCGCCTCGTGATCACGGCGCGTACCCAGGCGATGAGGTTAATCGTCGCAGGCTGTCCGATCAGCCGCCAAGCACCGCGCAGATCCGGCGAGGCCCCACCGGGCGGCGCTGAGCGGGAGGATTCAACCCATGAACGACCAGACCTCGATCGCTGAGATCGCCGCGGCGTTGGCCGAGGCGACAGGTTCCGTCTATACCGTTCGCTGCGAGACGGCCGCCTGCCGGTGGGCGGTACACGCGGGCAGACCTGAGAAGGCACAAGCGGACTACGCAGAGCATCTGCGAACTAGTGCTCGACATACCGGCGGTGAGTGGATAGACCGTGACGGGAATGAGCGCCGGGGACTCGAGTTCATTGGGTCGAATCCATGAGCGACGAGCCAAACTACGCCGCGACCACCAACGACCTGGACCTCTCGGGCGTCTTCCCCAAGAGCAGGACGATCGACGGCGCGTGGTGCACAGTGGATTTACTGGAAGCGTTGCAGGGCAGGGACATTGAGACTGCAAAGGGTGTGCTGAACGACTGTGATGCGCAGGCTACGGCCTTGGCCTGCGCGGCGTTGGTGGTGATACTGGCGAACCGTGATCCCACACCGATGGACGAGATACTGGCTGGCTTGCGCACAAACCTTCCCGTCGAGGGTATCGACAGTCCCTGAGGTCAGCGGCGCCCAGTCGTACGCCAACGCCCGGCCGCCGCACGATCCATTCCCGCTGCGCCCGCTCGCGCTCTTCGTACATCACCGCCACGATGGCCGGCGGTGGTTCGGCGGCCGCGGTTGTGTAGGGCCGGAACTCGATTGGTTCATCCATAAATGATCTGACGCGCCATGTAGGCAACGGGTTCCGCCCGCGCGCGATTCGCTACCATTCGCACGTGAGTTCGAAGCGCCGCCTCTGGTTCCGGCACCCCGACGGCACCGCGATCGACTCCGACGACCTCGTTGAAACCGAGAACGGCTGGGTCCGACCGGCCCCGATCTTCTGCCCCCGCGGCCATCTCTACCTGCCCGGTCGAACTGTCGTCGGTTGGCAAGCATGCCGCGGAACCAACACGGACGGCAGCAGCTGCGACGGTCATATCGGATACCGGTGCGCGGAGTGTGGTGAGTCGATCCGCCGGCCCGAACCAGGACCCACATGCGAAGCGGTCACATTCGACGAACGGCGACCTCGAGGTGGTGACAGTGGATGACGACGAACTAATGTCTCCGCAGCAACGCGAGCTGCTGCGCGAGGTCATCATCGCGGTGGAAAACGGCGCCAGCGACGTCTATTCGGCGGTCGCCCGAAAGTTCGATCCACCGCCATCTCACGAGGACGTTGACACCATCCTGCGGATCCTCGGCCTCGAAGCGGTCGACTACCAGCAGGGGGAACCGGTGGCCGCTGTAGTGGGCCGCATTCTCGACCTCCTGGAAGCCGTCGCGGAGGGCGAGGACATCGAACCGCGACCGTCGGATATGGACGACCGCTACTGAGCGGTGTCCTCGGCGCGCTGATCCATCCAGCCGTACGGGTTGTTGCGGGCTGTGTCGTCCAGGCGCGCGAAGCACGCCGGGCACAGCATCCAGTTGTCGCCCGTCGGGTTCGTCTTGCAGTTCGTGCACAGTTTCACATCGTCAGCCACCGGAGGATCGTAGCCAACCGCGGTGAAGCGCTCAGGCACCGAATTCGGCGCGGCGCGGGGACAACCCAGCACACACCGACCGGCGGCCTGATGAGCGACGACCGGCCGCGCCCCGCGAATAACAGCGCGCCTCGCCACTCCGCGAAAACGGCTCAGCAGGACAGTCAGCCCTCCAGCGACGGTCAGTGCCGCCGACTAGGCTGCCGATCATGGAAGGGCAGATACCTGTCCCGCTGCGCACGCTGATCTTGCTGGTGACCGCCGCCCGCAACAGCGGCACCGACCCCTGGACGGCGGTGCAGGCCGTGGTGCGCCCAGCCCCGTCGGCGGAGGTCGTGGCCGCGATCGAAGCACTGCTCGATTCCCCCGAAGTGGCCCACGAGCCGGGGATGCCGGCGCGCGTCGTCTTCGCACGCATCGCGCTACCTGCAACTTAGGCGCGACTCGAGATCTGCGGCGTATCGGCGTACTCTCGCATCCGAAGTCGAAATATGTGGTCCCAAGCAACGACCTGTAGTCGGAAGCCGGTCCGGAAATCCCCCCTCCGCGCCCGGCTTTCGGCGTTTCTGGGGCGACGACTGGGCGCATCGGCGACTCGGTGGAATCTGGTTGGCGCGTGAGGGTGTAATCGTTTACAGTCGCGCCGATACAGCGAGCAACGGTGTGGGCGGGCCGGATTCGGTCGGTTACCACTTCTAATGGAGAGGTGCGGGTTCGAACCCCGTCAGGAGCTTGCTCCTGTAGCTCAATTGGCAGAGCACTTAAACCCGGTCGGAACACCACGACCGCCTCACCTACGCTCGCTCGGACGATTGAGGACGGGCCGGAGCGCATCGGTTACCTGCTGTGGACCCCCGGTGCACATTCACATGCCCGTCTCTTAGTCCCGAAAGTAATGGTCAGCTGAAGGCGGGCCGGAGTTGATCGGTTAACTCAAACGGGTATTCGCAGGTTCAAATCCTGCCGGAGAGCTCGCTCTTCGTAGTCAAGCGGCCAAAGACGCCTGTCCCAATCCCGGTCGGTGACAACACGCCCGCCTTCTCTGCCTACCCACATGCCCTCTGTGGAGGGCCGAGCCCGAGGAACGCCATGGACGCACTGGCAGCGATCAACCTTCGCGCGACCCCGCAGACCGAGCGGGCCGATACGCGGCAGGTCCCCAACAGTGCCGGCGGTTTCACCTTCGAGGTGACACCAGAGGTTCGGCTGCGCCGGTTCCTGACACTCGGCACCGACGGTGGAACGTACTACACCAACGCTGCGGACCTGACGAAGGAAAACGCCGCTGTCGTGCTGGATTTCGCGCGGAACCGTACCGCGGACCTGGTCGCAGAAATCGTCACCATCTCCACCGCTGGCCGGGCACCGAAGCAGAACACCGTGCTGTTCGCACTCGCCGCCGCAGCATCCCTGGGTGAGGTCGACGGCCGCCGCACCGCGCTGGATGCGCTGCCGTTGGTGGCGCGCACCGGAACCCACCTGTTCCTCTTCGCCCGGTATATCGAGCAGTTCCGCGGCTGGGGTCGAGGCCTGCGCCGCGCAGTCGGAAACTGGTACATCGACAAGACAGTCGATGACCTGGCCTACCAACTGGTGAAGTACCGGTCGAGGGAAGGCTGGACCCACCGGGACCTGCTGCGCCTCTCGCACCCGGAAACCACCGACGACACACGCGTTCGCCTGTTCGACTGGGCGTGCGGTCGCGGCGAGTCCCTCGATGGGCTGCGCCTGGTCGAGGGGTTCCAGCGTGCGCAGGCGGCCACCGTCAGCGAGATTCCCGGACTGGTGCGCGAATACCGCCTGTCGTGGGAGATGCTGCCCGACGCCGCGTTGAACGAAGCTGGCACGTGGGAGGCACTACTGGACAACGGGATCCCGCAGACCGCTCTGATGCGGCAGTTGCCGCGGCTGACTCGGCTCGGCCTGCTCACTCCGCTCGGCGCGCGGACCGGGAAGGTCGCCGCGCAGCTGGCCGACGCTGACCGGCTGAAGAAGGCGCGCGTGCATCCGGTGAATGTCCTTGTAGCGCAGCGCACCTATGCATCCGGTCATTCGGCGCGCGGTGAGAGCACCGGGGATCCGTCGCGGCCGATCGTCGACGCCCTTGATGCCGCCTTCTATGCGGCGTTCGACGCGGTCGAGCCAACCGGGAAGCGGCACCTGCTCGCCTTGGATGTGTCCGGGTCGATGACCGCAGCCATCTCCGGGCTGCCCCTCAGCGCCCGGGAAGCATCAGCGGCATTGGCATTGGTGACCGCGTCCACCGAGCCCGAGTACGACATCGTCGGATTCACCTCGGCGCGCGGTTTCATGTCGGGCCACGGAGTCAGTCTCACCCGGTTGCCGATCAGCCCACGTCAGCGCCTCGACGACGCGATCCGCACGGTGAGCAATCTGCCATTCGGTGGCACCGATTGCGCACTGCCGATCCTGTACGCGCTCCAGAACAAGGTCCAGGTCGATGTTTTCGCCTGCTACACCGATAACGAGACCTGGGGCGGCCAAATCCATCCGCATCAGGCACTGGCGCAGTACCGACGCGAGGTCAACCCGGAAGCGAAGCTGGTCGTCGTCGGTATGACCGCAACGAATTTCACGATCGCCGATCCGTCCGACGCCGGCATGCTCGACGTCGCCGGATTCGACTCTGCGGTTCCGAACCTGCTGGCCGACTTCGCCCGGGGGCTGTGAGGCGTCCCTGTGGTCTCTGATATCCGGGCACAGCAAGCCCGAGAACACCACCGCCTCAGCATCGAGACCGGCGAAGTGGCCGACCGGCACCGAACCGCCCGCAACGCTCTGATCCGGGTGTTGCGGGCTGACGACCCGACACGGTGGACATATGACGCTCTGGCGAAGGCCGTCGGCTGCTCCCCGGAATTGGTTGCCGCCGTGGTGAAAGGGCGAGTTCCGTGAACGCGCCGGATTCCTGATCAACATCGTTGGAAGCGCTCGACCGAGGGAAGGAAACGCCATGACGGACACGGGCAAGACTCTGATCGCTGTTCTGCTGGACCGCTCAGGCTCGATGGCCGCGGTGCGCAGCGACACCGAGGGTGGTTTCGATCAGTTCATCCGTGATCAGCGGGAGAAGCCCTGCACCGCAGCGGTGACGCTCGCGCAGTTCGACAACGAATACGAACTCGTCTACTCCGATGTCCCCGTCGCCGATGTGGCGCCGTTGAAGCTGGTGCCACGCGGCATGACCGCGTTGTACGACGGGATCGGGAAGCTGACGACCGACATCGGTGCGAAGCTCAGCGCAACACCGGAAGACGAACGCCCGGGATCGGTCCTGGTGGTGGTGCTCACCGACGGGCACGAGAACGCGTCCAGCGAATGGACACACGACGCAGTCCAGGCATTGATCCGACAGCAGCAGGACCAATGGAAGTGGACGTACCTGTTCCTCGGCGCGACCCTCGACGCGGTCCAGACCGGTGTGAGCATGGGAATCGCGCGCGCCAATTCGATGCATTACTCGACGAACTCCACCCGGGAGACCTTCGATGTTCTGTCCCGGGCGGCGACCAATGTCCGAGGCGCCGGCGCATTCACCGGATTCTCCGACGCCGACCGTAAGGCAGCTGCAGGCGGAGAGTGACACGCACATGAACAGGCCCTACGGCCCACCGCAATCCCCGCGGTGGGCCGTAGTTGTGTGGCGGCTCGGAACCGTCAGCGAAATCGCTTAGCCTGCGGCCATGGGCAATCGCATCGGTCCGTGTACCTTCCCGAACTGCGCTGACCACCACGGCGCCCCGTACCTGACCAGCCTCGGCATGTGTGAACCGTGCCAAGCCCGGTTCGCGCGGACGCTCGGCTGGTTGGTCATGGACTGGGTGGGCATCCACACCGCATTACCGATGCCCGCGCGCCGCGGCCGGCAGGAACGGCGAACCGCGCAGAAGGTGTTCGGGCATCCCGCCGAATGGGCGTCCGACACTGCTGCCGAGATCGGTGCGGTGCTCAACGAAACCCACGACAGCCTCGCTGAATATCTCGGTGAAACCCCGCCACCTCACCCGGGGATCACCGAGAGGTTGCGGGTGCGTGCAGCATGGAACTACCTCGAATGCCGGATCGACAAGCTCGCTCTCACCGACTTCGGTGGGGATGCTGCCACCGAAATGCGGGACCTGCACAACCAGGTGCGTTCCCGGCTCGGCTTGACCCGTCCACGGCAGCTTCTGCCGACCCCGTGCCCGGTGTGTGAACTCCGAACATTGTTCCGGTCGATCGATATCGGGCGCGATTACATCGAGTGCGGTGGTTGCGGGCATGTAATCGGTGAAGAGCATTACCCGTTCTATACGCGGATGGTGCTCGACACGATCTTGGACAGTGCCGCCTGATCCACTACACATGTTATCTTCGTGCCAGAGCAATACGTATGCCCCAACGAACCCCAGCTGCCTGTCCAGCTGGGGTTTTGCCGTGAAAGGGGACCTGGATTGGCTGGCGCAGCACTCGACAACACGGCCGGAATCGAAGACCTCATCACCGCCGCGCAAGCCGCGAGCTTGTGTGGGGTGACCATTGCGGCGATAACCAACTGGGTAGCGCGCGGACACCTCAAAGAATCTGGTCTCGATGAGCGAAACCGCAAGCTGTACAAAGTGATCGACGTCGCGAAAGCAGAACGTGCCACCCGCGACCATCCGGCTGCACGTAACCGTTGGGCGTAGCCTCCGGCGCCCCGCAGAATCTTGCAGCGTGTCAGCAGTCCATCGAACCTGAAGTCCCTGCCCGGATTCGGCTCGTACCCTGCTGCACGCTGCAACACCTCGATCCGGACCTCAATCGGCAGTGCCATCCTGTGTCGCGGCCGGCCGGACGATCTTCAACGCACTCGGGCGTGACATGACCGGCGCGACGCGCGCAGCAACCTGATTGGCGCTCATGTGCTGCCGTGCGGCACGCATGGTGCGCCGTAGTCGTTCGTCGGCCGCCTGCACTGCACGCACAGCAGCGTCGAGGTCCAACTCGGCGCGGTCATGGTCGTTCATCATCGGTTCCGATCAGTTCGTCGATGCGGGTCTCGCGACCCTTGACCCACAGCTGTGCCAGCCGGTAGTTGTCCGATGTTTCGTCGGCGCCGGCATACGGGTTGCTGGCGGCCGGGTCGGTCGCGGACTGGACGCCTTCCCAATACGCGTGGCGCATGTCCTCTGCGCGGCTCACCGCAAGAAGTCCGCACGGGCGGCGCGCAGCGCGTTGGCGCGTGAGGGAGACAGGAACTCGGCCCGGTACTCCGCAAGCGAGGTACGGCCGTTGGTGTCCCACCAGGCGCGCAGTTCTTCGCTGGCCATCTTGGTGGCGCGAGCCTCGCTGCCGTTCCACAGGTCGCGCGGGTCCATGTCGGCGCGCTCACCGGCAGCCGACAGCAGGTAGCCGTTGGTCGCGCTCTCGGCACGCAACCATTCGGTGTACACGTGGTCGCGGAATGCCTTGCGGGACAGTTCATCGAACGAGCGACCGGTGTAGCCCTGCGCGCGCAGGTGAGCGATAGCGGTGCGGCGCCGCTGAGTTTCGACACGCACCCCGTACGCGCGCTCGGTGGCTTCCTCACGCGAGGTACCAGCGGCGATCAGCTTGTCGTAGGCAGCCTCACGACGGGCCACGCGGGCGGCGCGCGCCTTGGCCAGCCGGATGCGGTGCTGGTCTTCGATGACGAGCCGGTCGAACAGCTCGTAGTCCTCGGTGCGCAGCGCGCCCTCGATAGCGGCGACGAACTCCTCATCGGTGAGGTGAGCGAACTCGCGGGTCTTGCTGGCGGGGGCGGTCTTCGTTGTCATGCCATTAGACTACGGTCAAAACATTGACCAGTCAAGAAATTGACCAGTAAATCTGTTGACCACACTCGCCCGGATGGATGTTCCGGCATCAACCCGACACAGGAGCATCCATGCAAAACATCTCCATCGGCCGATACAGCGACAACGAAGGCATCGTCCACCGCGGCGAGTCCGGCGAGATCGAGCGCATCGAGAAGAATTACGCCGGCTGGATCGAAGGCGCTCGAGACGACGGCTCGACCTGGATCATGTGGCTCGATGCTCATGGCAATCCCGAGTGCTACTGGGGCCGAAGGGACGCTGATGGTGGCGTGATCGGCGACCCGGTGTTGCTCGCTCCCACCCTTCCGCAGTAGTCGGATCCCACCGAAGGCCAAACGAAAACCCAATTTGGCCCAAGTTTGGGGATGCCGATTCCTCACGATCCTGGAGCCGTTATGCCGGGAATGATGCGCTGGTCCTGCTCGCGTGGCTGCTGCGTACGCGGCGGCCGGAGCCGCGAGAACCGGGACTGGCCACGCACCGAGCGAGCCCAGCTCGCACCGTGGGAGTCCTGGGCCGGCGACGTTCGCAATCCGATTGGCCCGCATTGGCGGGAACCGCAGTGGCTTCTGTGTGGGTACTGGGGGACCGTCCGGGAGGCCGACGAATTCCTGAACCGGCAAGCAGCCGAGTGGCTATCGAGGAGTGCCTGATGTCCGAGTACGCGACCGGCGGAATCATCCCGGGTTCGCACGACCGCGGCGATGACGCGATTCCGGCGCTCCTCACCGTCGGCTGCACGTACTACTGGCCGGCCGACTACCGATCGCCCGGCTACATACCGCCGAAACCACTGGCCGACTGGATGATCAACGGCCGCCGGTACCGGCAGGTCGCATGCACGCATTCCGGAATTAACGCAGATGGAATCGAGTGCCACGACATGGTTCTCGCCCGCGTAACCGAAGTCCAACCGCCAACGGCTATTTCGGAACCATCCGGGAATTACGGACCGTTGCCGCACTGACCTGCGGCGATCTATTTCAGATGTATCCGGAGGAGTCCTGATGAAGATGGCCGGCGCGCTCAAACGCGCACAGGACATCGCACTTGCCCAAGGCTGGACCGATCGGGGATGTCTCCCTGAGCCGTTGGGGCAGCTTGTGCGGGACTACTACGGCTCAGCCAATCCGGCACCACTCGATTGGCACGATGCCGCAGGAGATCGCTGATGACGCAGGAGATTGGCCCGGACACCTCCGACGGCTATCACACCTTCGCTGAGCTGTACCACTACCGAATGCTGTACAACGCCTTGCTGTTCAACGAGTGGGCGGCCGCCGGGAAGTTCGACGTTCACAAATCAGTCCGGCACTCTGATGGATCGGTGTGCTTCGACGGGCGATGGTTCGTTGTCGTCGCACAGCTGCCGACTGGGCAGATCACCAACCATTATCTGATCGGCGACAACAGCGTCGACTGGTACAAGTTCCGCATCCCGATCCGCAATGCCGCCGCCGAGTGGGATGGCCACACCCCGCAGGAAGCCGCGGAGCGGATGGCCGCATGGCTGGACCAAATGCCAAGCCCCACTTTCCCGGACGTGCCGGCTGATCTCGTTCACGTCAGCACCAAGGAGTCCTGATGGCTGCAACACCTTCGGAGATCACCGCCGAGCTCCTGATCCGATTCCCAGGCTCGAAGGAACCCACGGTGGTCGGCACGGTGACGATCCCCGTGAGATTCGAGCTCGCAGAGGACGGCAGCGTGAACGTCACCACCGATCTCAGCGTTTTCGCGCGCATCGCAAAAGCAGCCGAGGAGTCCTGATGTCGATCGAAGGCTTCGCTGCCGCATGCGAACTGATCGAGAAGAACATGCTCGAAGCCATCGAGCGGGTCGCCACAGACCTCACCGCCCACCTCGGCCTGCCGCCGGAGGTCCGGGATCACATCCACGCGACGCTCGCGCCGTACGTCTCTGCCTTCGCGATAGCCCTCGGAACGTCCCTGGCCGCCGGTGAGGCGCCGGAGCAGTTCGAGGCCCGGATGGCCGCCATCAAGATCGAGGAGCCCTGATGCCCTGTCTCGCCTGGATTCAGTCCCTGTTGCACCCACCGGTCCGGAGCTTGGAGTTCTGGGCGCCGCTCCACGTATGGCCGCTGTGAGCGAATCCGCGAAGCTCCCCATCTCCAGCCCGCGCAGCGACACCATCTCGCGTGACCGGTCGAAGGACATGGTGCTACGTCAGATCGGGTGGCTCGGTCACCATGACGGCACTGTGTACGCGCTCGGTGATGACCCGCTGTCCGACGGCCGCGAGCGTGGCGGCATCTCGCCGCTGTACGAGACCGTCGGCATCTGGAAAGACTTGGGCGAAGGTCACTATGGCATCAAGGACTGATGTGAGCGAGGTCGTCCTGATCGGTGTCGATGGATCGCGCTGGGTGATCACGGGCAGCGACGCTGAAGGTGTCCAGCTGTGCGAAGGCGGATGGTCGTCGTGATCGAGGCGACGGTGGGCGCCGGTGAATTCGTCATCCGCGCGGAAGACGCCAAGCGTGCGCGTTTCGAGTGCGACCACTGCGGGCGCACCGCTGGCGACTTCGAGGGCGGGTCGTCCGGGATGAGCACGGGCGCGGGCGAGGTGTACCGCTTCTGCCATCCCAACGCCCACGACCGCCCGGACTGCTACCGCCTGGTGACCGTGTACAGCGAGCAGATCGGCAGCCGTAAGCCTGGCGGTGCGAACCGCGATGAGCCGGACTGGAGCCGCCCGCATGCGTGAACCACGTAGGTGGTTAGCCGGCCGCCTGATCCGCCTCGCGCAACGCATCAACCCGTCCAAGCCCACCGAATACCCCGTGCAGGACTTCGACATCCACATCGGGTCGCTCGGTGGCGATCTGAGTAGCTATGAGACCGCGATACGGGCGACCAATCTTGGATACGGAAGCCGGTCCCGGTGATCCATCCAGAGCCGGATGCCGAACTACTGGTGTCTCAGTTCCGGTGCGAGATCGAGGCAGCCGATGCGCAACGCGGTTTGCGTGCAGCATATTTCGACGCCGACGAGCAGTTGACTGAATTGAACCGCGATCTCCGCGAATCCCGAGGCTGGAACTGATGCCGCAAACACGTACCAAGGAACTCGAAACCGAGATCTGGGCGGCGATCGGCGAGCTCCTCGCCAACCGCAGCCGCGGCGAAGTCCTGCTCGACACATCCTTTTGGACCGCAAAGGATATCCGCGCCTACAACAGTGCCTACGAGGCAGTGCGGCTGGCGATCGAGGAGAAGGCCGGCGCCGCACCTGATGCCACCGCCCCGGGCTACAAGACCTGGAGCAAGGGCAAATGGTGACCGGAAACCATCTGGACGCGTTGGTTGTTCGCGAGGAAGTCCTACGCGCGGGCGACCACGCCGCAAAAGCCCAGGAAAGTACTCGATAACTGCAGGTGGCACACATGCGTGACCGTCTCGACTCCGTGTGGCTCCGGCTCGTCTCCTACCTGGTTCACCGCTGCGGCATCACCGGCCGCTGACTCAAGCCACGTTTAATCCCGGCGGCCGCCATTAAAGGTTTCGGCCGTTTTGTTTAATCCCGCTCTGGAGGTCCGTCATGGCCGCTCTGCTCCCCATCATCGCGAACGCACTCTGGGATGTGGTGTCCGCGAACAACTTCGCGATCGTCCGCGACGCCTTCAACCTGATCTCGACCGGTTCGGGCGCATGACCACGACGGAACCGACTGAGAAAGGTCGTGTGTTCACTTCCACGATCGAACTCGTCGAATTCGCCGATGGCATCTATCTGCGCCATCTCCCGGTGAAGGCGCCGAAGGGGTTTCGTGACATCGACATCCGGTGCGCCCACGCAATCCCCACGATGATCTACAAGCCCGATGTCGGCTACCGGATGCATTGCAGTCTGGTCGGTGAAGTTATCGTGCAACGCTGCGCCGCAGAGGGTGACGCGCCGACCTGTGGCTGCTGGGTTCTGATCGCACACGGTGAGATGGCCATGGGCGGCGATTCGTATCTCAACGGAGTGCAGGTCAACATGACCTCGATGATCATCGGTACAAGGCCGTAGCGGAGTACGCAGACCCCATGGCTGAGTCGTTCGGTGGGCTCATTACACGGGTCCAAAACCTCCTCTTCGATGGAGTCGAGGAGCCGATACGCGAATTCGCCGAAGCCGTCGCAACAATGGCGCCGCTCCACCACACGACACTGCGGTTCGAAGCATGGTGCGAATGTCCTGAATGCGAACGGCATGCCTGCCACTGGCTGCGAGCGCCACGCACGGATCCGATCCCTGATCTACCCGAAGTCGCGCCAGCGCCCAGCGGCATGGCGCTGTGGTCGTCGCTGTACTCCAACACGGTGCTACTTCCGTTGCCGGAGCCTTCCGAGCCCCGGATGAAACCCAACCCGGAAGCCGCGTTCGAAGTGATTCGAACCTGTGTGGCCTGCGCACATGAGTGGGGGATGACCTGATGGATGGCTTCACGATCGGTGACCGCCTCGACGCCGACGCTCTGAACGTATTGCGAACGAAAACCGCCTCCGCAGAATGCAACCCACGCGATGAGGGCATCCAAGCCCGCCAGAATGCCGCCGTCGCGACATATATCGACTTCACCCAGCTCGTGGACAGCGCTCGTGCTCCGAACTGGTTCGAGGCGCGCTGCGGGGTCTGCGGAAGGTCCGCCACCGGTTCGGAATCGGCTGTCGAGGACTGGGCGAACGAACATGTCGCTACTTGCGATCATGCGCTCACCTGCGATTAAGGGCGAGCCGTCTCCGAATTGAACGGGGATCGAGGAGCTACCTCGGGCTCCAAACGCCACACGCGGATTTGAACCGCACCCACCAGGGGACTCGCCGCACCGAACATTACGCCTCCAAAAACGCCTCCCAGAAAGATCTTCCATGCCGACCAAAACCGAAGTGTCCAACACCGCCTCCTCGGGCGGCATCGGCTTCACCGGCGCGCTATTCATCGCATTGCTGGTGCTGAAGCTGACCCATACCGTCTCGTGGTCGTGGTGGTGGATCACCGCGCCCGTCTGGGGATCCACCGCTCTGGTCGCACTGCTGCTGACCCTCACCGTCGCAGTGGCTTTGGTCGCGAAAGCTTCGCGTTGAACGGATCGGCGACCGGCAGCATTGCGGCGGAACCCGATTGGTGGACTACGCCCTGGCATCGAAACAACCCCAAGGCGCCGATCGGCCCCACACAGCGCCGGCTACTCGGCTACCTCGCCGCCCACAGCGACCAGGACTTCATACTCGGCGCTCTGGCCAAGGCACTCGAAATCCACCCATCTCGCGCCTCTTCAGGATCACACGGCCTGGTCAACCGTGGCCTCGCCGAGGTCACCACACCCGCAGGTCCGGGCAGCGTACGGAGAGTGCGGATCACTGCCGCTGGCATCGCCTACGTGCAGGCCAAGGACGCGACACAGGAAAAAGGACGTGCCTCCCATGAACATGCTTGAGACCCGCTACGCCCAGCACATCCTGAGCGGCCTCCAGGGCAAAGCGGTCTACCAGGGTTCAGTGCCCGAAGGTGTTGTCGCCCAGCGGCGGGCCGTGAACCGCCGCGCTCGGGCAGCGCGCAGGATCAACAGGTAGCAGCGGGCGCCGTGATCGCGAACCCGTTCCGTGCCTGGCGTCAGCGCCGGGAGTATCGCGCCTACGAGGCGCGGCAAGCCCAGTACACGGTGTTCGCTGCCGATCTCACCGGGTGGACGAACACGCAGCTCATCCGCAGTGCGATGACGTTGTCTGACCCGCACGAAGCCGAACTGTGCATGGCGGAGTGGGGTGCGCGGCTACAGGATCGCGTGGTGCTTGTGCGTCATGCGGCGGCCGACTCGTGACCGCCGACAACGCGAACCGGGTCGAGGTCGCGTCCGGCCACGACCGGGCCGCAATAGTCCGGGAACTTCTGCAATTCCAGGAAGTCCTGGATGTGGTGAACCATTCGGGGGTGGTGGGGTTTGAGCCCGACAGTCTCGAGGTGTCCAAGGCCTACGCCGATGGTCTGCTGGGCTGTGACGTTTCCACGGTCTCGGCAGTTCGGCTGGTGCCGGGGGTAGTGGGAGGTCTTCGAGCGTATGTGCCGCTCGCGTTGCTGAAATCCATGGTGCGCGTGTCGGACGACACGCCGAAAGGTGCTCTGTAGACGCCCAGTTCACAACGGATTCGCCGGTATGTTTTGTGACAGATGAGGTTTCAGACATGAACGCCTGGTTCATCTACCTACTCATTCAACGGCTACTGCACCTCGTGCCGACCGGTGGCCGATGACGCCCTGGGAAGTCACCTACGACAACCGATCCCAGAACCCCGAAACATGGTCCGAAGGCACCGACAACCTCGAAGCCGACACCATGCTCATCCGCGACGGCGCCCTCAAATTCACCAACGAAGACAGTGACGCTCCTGTCGCGGTGTACGCGCCCGGGTACTGGCAGAAAGCCAAACGCACCACCTAACCCCCAGACGGCCTCACCCCTCATGTGTGTCTCCCGGTCGGAGGCGTCCGGTTGCAGACCACACGGGTGAGGTCCGGCCCCATCCCGCTGGTGGTCCGGCGGGGTGGGGCCACCCCACAACACCAGTGCCCCCGATTCCGGTGTCTGGCACCGAATCCGAAGGGAGGCGCATCGGTTGGGCAATGTCCAAGGCAGTTCGACGCCCCCAATTCAGCAGACGCACTCCGCGGAGAAGATCGAACGCGCCGAACGGATCGCGACCGCACTGCGGATGCGCGTGGCAGGCAAATCACCGGATGACGTCGCAGCTCACTTCGGGATACACAAGTCCACCGCGTACCGGCTGATCAAAGACGGAATCGATCGCACCATCCGTGAGCCGGCCGAAGAACTTGTCGCCCTGCACATGCTGCGCCTGGAGACGATGCTGGCCGGAGTATGGCCCGATGCCCGCGCCGGCGACGTGAAGGCCATCAACGCCGCGCTCGCCATCCTCGCTCGCGAAGGCAAACTCCAAGGCCTCGACCTGCACGCCGCACAGAAAGCACTCCAAGAAGGGCGCGAGCTCGCCGCAGTCGACAAATGGCTCGAGCACATGGTCGGCAAAGCCATCACGGACGCGATGTGACCGACTGGCAGCCGTTGGTCGGCAAACAAGCCCTGGCAGTGCAGTACTCCACGGCGCGCATCAACGCCTACGACGGGTCGGTACGGTCCTCCAAGACCGGCACATCGCTGATCGACTGGATCCGCTACGTCCGCCGCGCACCCCCAGGTCTGCTGCTGATGACCGGCCGCACCGAACGCACCGTGTTCAACAACACGATCGAATTGTTGATGGAGATGCTCGGCACCGGCCGTGTCTCGATCAACCGCGGCAACGGCACCGTCAACATCTGCGGCCGCAACGTCCTCGTGGTCGGCGCGAACAACGAAGCCGCCCGCACCAAGATCCAAGGCCTGACCCTGGCCGGCTCCTACATCGACGAAGCGCCCACACTGCCCGAGTCGTACTGGAACATGCTGGTATCGAGGCATTCTGTGCCGGGCGCGCAGATGTTCGCCACCGGCAACCCCGAAGGCCCACGGCACTGGTTCAAAAAGAACTGGCTGGATCGAGCCCGGCTGTGGATCGACCACGACAGCGAAATCCATGACCGCACAGAAGAGTTCGAGCTCCTCGAGGAAGGCGACCCCGACCGGCCGCTGAACCTGCACCGGTTCTCCTTCACCCTCGACGACAATCCCGCTCTGGATCCGCAGGTCGTCTCCGACCTGAAAAGCTCCTACACCGGTGTCTGGTTTCAGCGGTTCATCCGCGGAATGTGGGTCGGAGCCGAAGGCGCGATCTACGACTGCTGGGACCCCGACAAGCACGTCATCCCATGGGCGTCGCTGCCGAAGATGCTCGAGATCCTCGGTGTCGGTGTCGATTACGGCACCACGAACCCGACCGTGGGAATCTTGCTCGGCATCGGTGTCGATCACCGCCTGTACCTGATCGATGAATGGCGGTACGCACCACGCACCGACGCCGAACGCTGGAGCGACCCGAAACTGTCGACCGGGTTCCGTGAATGGCTGGCCCAAGACCACCTGCCACACCGCAACGCCCGCGAACACGGCCATGTGGTGGTGGACCCGGCGGCGGCATCGTTTCGAGTGCAACTGCGCGACGACGGCCTGCACACTGATCCCGCCGAAAACGAAGTCGTCTACGGCATCCGCACCGTCCACAGCCTGCTGGCGACCGGGAACCTGCTCGTATCGGACCGTTGCCGGGGCTTCATAGGCGAAGCGCCCGAATACAGGTGGGATCCGAAGGCCACCGAGAAGGGCGAAGACGCCCCGATCAAGCTCGATGATCACAGCGCGGATGCGACCCGATATGTAATTGCGACGACCGAGCGGCTCTGGCGGCCATACGTGGCCCTGACCAGCCCGATGAAAGCCGCCTGAAACCCCCAGCAGCGGCGCTGGGCTACCAATAGCCGCACCACAACTACATAGCGCCGGCCGAGGACGCGCGCCTCGGCCGGGCACAACACCATCCGCATGCGGACCGAAGGAACCCAATGCCCCGCACCGCGGAACAGACCGCCGCCGACGATGCGCTCACCGAAGCGATCGACCGACACCACCGCGCCTGCTACCCAGGTGACATAGAAGGCGTGCTCACCAAATACGTGGTTGTGGCGCAAAGGCAATGGTGGGACGACGACGGTGAGCAGATCACCGCGCATCTGATGTCGCCCCGTGAGGGAAGTTTGCCGTTGTCGGACGTGCTCGGGCTGATCGAGTTCGCTGCGACCCGGATTCGCCGCGATATCAGCGAAGACGACTGATGCGCATCGTTGTTCGCGCCCGGCACTGGCTGGCCCCGGTGATGCTGCGGTTCGCGATATGGCTTGCCCCTTCCGTGCTGCCGCGTGCGACGTCTTCGAGTCGGCACGACTCTGGGTGGGTTCGGCCGGTGCCGAGCGTGCCGGGGATTTGAGCGGCGTGGAGCAGCTCGGTAGCTCGCCTGCCTCATAGAGCAGGAGGTCGCCGGTTCGAATCCGGCCGCCGCAACAACTTCGATCACCATTGCCCCGAGAAGGACGTGCCAGAGTTGAACAACGACAAAGCCCGCGGAGTGGACCTGGACGTTGTGGAACGTCAAAGCACTGAGCATCTGGCCGCCCTGGCCGAGCTCGGGGTCATCAAACCCAATGAGATCCGCATCAACGGGCAAGCCGTGCTGGTCCCGAAGAACACGAGCATCGACTTCGAGACCGGCGAAGACGGGGTCGCGGTGGTGCGGCTGTCGATGTTCGTGCGGAGCCTGCGTGTTGGTCTGGAGGACAGTGCTGACCCGAATGTGCTGCATACCAACGATGAACGCCTCGCCGAATTGGTGAAGGTGGGTACGAAAATCAACAGTCGGGACGGCTTGAACTTGCGCGACGCCCCGTCAGCGCAGACCGCCGCCGAATAGCGGAAACCCTAAACCCTGTTCTGCCACAACTGAATAGAGGAGCCGATCATGGCTGATGCACCGTTGCGCACCAAGTCCGGTGCACCGTCCGCGATGGCCCGGAAGATGTACGGGATGGACGACGGCAGCTCGCCGGTGTTCGACCCGAAGTCCGCCGAAGACGCCATCCGGTTGCGCGGCAACAACCAAGCCCAGAACCCGGCGCAGGTGCTCAACCATGTTGCCAAGCAGGCCCGTAAGCACGGTCTCGGCCCGGACGTGCTGGACAAGGTAGCCGCAGCCCGGAAAGAGGACCGCAAGCGGTGACGTACCGGCACCCCGCAAACGTCGCGCACCGCGCCCGCATCGCGTCCAGTCTGCAACTGCGGGTCGCGGATTGGATCACCAGATTCGCGGGCTCGATGCCGTTCCTCTACCTCCACGCCGCGGGTTTCGCGGCCTGGATGGTGTGGTTCGAGCGCTCACCGTGGCCGACGCTCACCCTGATCGTGTCGCTCGAGGCGATCTTCCTGTCGACGTTCGTCATGATCGGCCAGAACCGGCAAGCCCAGTTCCAGCGTGAAAAAGCTGATCATGACTTCGGTGCGCAGACCCTCGAGCTGCGCAGCAACACCGAACTCACGCAGGCCATCCACACGATGACCGCAGAGCTGCACAAGCGGCTGGTGCCCGCCGCGAATTTGTCACGGCCGGGCGAAACGAAATGAACCGAACACTTTCCTTCGACGGCATGAACCGGCTACGCGCCGCAGTGCTCGGCGCCAACGACGGCATCGTGTCCGTCGCCGCGCTGATCATCGGTGTCGCTGCTGCAGACACCAGCCGGTCCGCGCTACTGACCACCGGGCTCGCTGCACTGTTGGCCGGCGCTGTGTCGATGGGGCTCGGTGAGTACGTGTCCGTCGCGACCCAACGCGATGCCGAACGCCCTCTCGTCCAAACGGGGGAGATGCGCGCCGACCAGCTGGTGCGCCCGTGGTCAGCAGCGAGCGCTTCCGCAGTGGCCTTCACCGCCGGTGCCCTGCTGCCCCTGGTCGCGATCCTCACCGTCCCGGTAGCGCAACGGATCCCGGTCACTGTCGCGGCCGTCCTGGTGGCGCTCACGATCACCGGAATCGCAAGTGCGCACCTCGGTGCCACCCCATGGTTACGCCCGACCGCCCGGATCCTGTCCGGCGGCGCCGCGGCGATGGCCATCACCTACCTGGTCGGCTACCTCGCCGCCTGAATTGCCTTGTCCTTCACAACAACCGGAGAAAGGAAAACAATGATCGCCGTTCTGTCGACCCTGCTCACCACTCTCATCGCCGCCATCGTTTCCGCTTCGGCGTGAGATGAGCTACAGCGACGTGTTCGCGTGGCTACGCGCCGAACACGAACAAGTCCGCCGTTACAACGCATCCCACCAGTTTCTTCTCAACCTCATGGAGAACATTGTGACCATCATCGACACCATCAATGCCGCGCGTGACACTCTCGCTGCCGACGCTAAGACCATCAGCGATGGCGTAGCCGGTCTGAAGCAGCAGGTCGCCGACCTGCAGACCGCGCTGGCCAACAACGACCCGGCTGCCGTCGCCGCTGCGGTATCGCAGCTGCAGACCAGTGTGGACGCCGTCCACACCGACGCGCAGACCTTCGCTGCCGCAGCGACTCCGGCCCCCGCTCCGGCTGACCCGGCCGCTCCGGTTGTGGATCCGACTGCCGCACCGACCGGTACCGCGACCGCCGATGTGCAGGTCGCCCCGGCACCCGAGGCTTCCGTCCCGAATGCCTGATTCGGCGCTGCGTCTGGAGTTCAAGCATGTCGCTCCAGACGCGGTCGCCCGCCGGTGTCTGATCCTGCTGCGCGAGGCGATCAAACAACCGCTGAACGGTGACCCGTTCACGCAGTTCGCACCGCAGAAGCCCGGCAACACAATCCTCATCGGTGCGGCCGGCACCACCGACCAGGTGGTGCCGGTGACGCTGGACAAATACGAGGACGTGGCCTTTGCGGTCACTAACGACGATCTGCAGCTCCCGCTCAAGGAGCTCAGTGACCAGCACCTTGTGCCCGCGATGACGGTCCTGGCAAGGAAGATCGACCGGTCGATCGTGGATGCGGGGCCGGGCGCACACTTCGCGTCCGCACCGACCGAGCTCCACGAGGGCGCACTCGAGGCCGCCGAAACATTGGACGGTATTTCGCTGTGTGCACGGTACGCCTACGACCTCAGTGCGCGCCTGATGATCCTGTCCATGGACGTCTTGTACGGGGTGGCCCCGGACGTCGCGCCGGAACCGACCGCGGAAACGGGGGCCTGACCGTGGCGAGCCTCAAGAAGCTGTCCAAGCCCCGACCGCCCGACCCGTCCACCGCCGCGAGTGGCACGCCGGCGACCGGGCCCAAGCCCGGCGCCCTCGGCCCGAATGTCGGTGGCGGTCAACGCGGATCGAAATAGCTCGATTTTCGACAACTAAATAGAGGAGGGCGGGAATACGTGACGAATCCGTTCGATCCGACGCCGATCGCCATGTATTCCTCCCCACCTCCGGCAGTGCCTGACGGCCCGTCCACGAAGGGCATGCCCGATTACGGGCAGCTGTGGCCGCCGCATCCGTTCGACATCGCGCAGCGCCAAATGAGCGTTTTCGATGCCTGGTACAGCTCGAATGTTCCTGCGCTGGAGATGATTTACGTCCAGCAGAACCGGGTTCGCCAGGGCGCGTTCACCGGTGGGCTGATCGGGAGAATTCAGCGTTTTTTCTGGGGCCGGCCGAACCTGCAAGACAACCCGCGCCTGCATGTGCCTGTCGCCGCGGATGTTGCCCGTACCAGCGCGGATCTGCTGTTCGCTGAGCCGATGACCGTCGCTGTCCCTGATGGTGGCGCGAACAACCCCGAGCTGGCTGACGAGCGCCTGCAAATGGTGTGCGGTGGCGACGACACTGTTGCTCTGCTGCTGGAAGCGGCCGAGCTGTGTAGCGCTTTCGGTGGCGTGTATCTGCGGTTGTGGTGGGACTCGGCGATCTCCGACCACGTCATGATCGACAAGGTGTCCGCCGACGCCGCTGTGCCTCAGTGGAAGTACGGCAAGCTCTATGCGGTCACCTTCTGGACGGTGGTGTCGGTCAACAAGGACCGCTACGTCCGCCATCTCGAACGGCACGAACCGGGCATGATCATCCACGCCCTGTACGCCGGTGACGAACAAGAACTCGGCGAACCGATCTCGCTGGCCGATTCCCCCGAAACCGCGTGGGCCGCTGACCTGGTGGATGCCAACGGTGCCATCCCCACCGGCGTCAACACCCTCACCGCTGCCTACGTTCCGAATGTGCGGCCGAACCGGTTGTGGCGGCGCATGGTCGGGTTGGCCCCGTTGGGTCGCTCCGATTATGACGGTTTGGAGCCGTTGTTCGACCAGCTCGATCTCGCATATTCGTCGTGGATGCAGGACGTGGAACAGGGCAAAGCTCGCATCTTCATCGACCGGTCCCTGCTGACGAACAACGGCCCCGGTAAGGGCGCCTCGTTCGACTCCGAGCAGTCGGTGTTCGTGGCCGTCAACGGTGGCCTGAAATCCTCGGCCAACGACTCGGGTATGCCGATCCAGGCCAACCAGTTCAACATTCGCTGGTTGGAGCATTCACAGACGTGCGCGGAATTGCTGAACACCATCCTGCGCGCGGCCGGGCTGTCGACCGGGTCGTTCGCTGACTCGTCCCTGACCGTCGGAGTACCGACCGCCACCGAGATCAATTCTCGCGACAACCTTTCCGAGCGCACCAGAACCAAGAAGATCAACTACTGGAAAGCCGCTCTGGGGCCGCTGATCCAGACAGCAATGGAATTGGATGCCAAGGTCTTCCAAACCGGCGTGACCCTCACCGAGGCCCCGCACATCCAATTCCCCACGCGCACAATGCAAAACCCTGTCGAGATGGCTCAAACACTGGCCGCGTTGCGTGCGGCACGGGTGATCAGCCTCAAACAGTCGATCATCGAACGGAAGCCGAACTGGTCGGAAGCCGAAATCGACGCGGAAGTCGCCGCCATCGAGAAGGAGATCGGCGCGGCCGGCCAGGTGAGCATCGACAACCCCGACGAAAACCCCGACGACCCGGACGCCAACCAGGGTGCACCGGGTCCGGAAGATGACGAACTGCCCACCCTGAAAATGGATGCCGGCGACAAAGCCGCCGCGGCCTGATGGGGATCTCGTGGCGGAACCTCAAAACCACCACACCCCCGGCCGAGCTCGAGCAGCAGCTGATCGCGACCGCCGCGGACGCGGTGCAGAAGGCGGCACAGGACTCCGGTGGCTGGTGGCGGCTCAATCAGCTCCGCAACCGTTCCAGGGAACTGATCTCCACGTTCCTCACACGCACCGCGCAGAACGCCCGCGCGGTGGTGACCGGTGCGGCACAAGCAGGCAGGTTGGCCGCCGAACAGGATCTACACGCAGCGCTGCTGCCGGTGGTGGCCGCGGACGCCGATATCGAGGTCGCCGCGAACGCACGCCGGGAAGTGACCGACCGTATCGCCGCGACCGCCCCGACCGCGATCCGTTCGGGCGACCGGCTCTATTCCCAAGCGCTGGCGGCGATCATCGCGCAACCGGCCGCGTCACGCGCACACCGTCTACGTGTGGCGCAAGGGGTTCTCGACGACCTGAGCGCGGCCGGGATCACCGGGTTCGTCGACAAGGCCGGCCGCAATTGGAACCTGGTCAGCTATGTGGAGATGGCAACTCGCGCTGTGGCGTTGAACGCCGCCATCGATGCGCACGTCGGCACCCTCGCTGCCAACGATCAGCATCTGGTGGTCGTGTCGGCCGCCACCGCCTGCTGTGACCTCTGCGCGCCATGGGACGGGTCCGTCCTGGCCATCGATGACAGCGGCTCCAGCGGTGGGGAAGTGGCCGGCACCCTCGCCGAGGCGAGAGACGCAGGGCTTTTTCACCCGAACTGCCGGTGCGTCATCGACCGCTGGTCAGAAGGCGATCCCATTCCCGAGGTGATTGCGCCCGACCCGGAAGCGTATGCGGCCACCCAGCGCCTGCGCAGCCTCGAACGTCAGGTGCGTGCGAGCAAACGGGTTCGTGCCGCCGCACTCGATGATCTCGCCACCCACGCCGCGAACACCCGAATCAGGGTGTTGCAGAAACGAATCCGCGAGCACATCGGCGCGACCGACGTTCGCCGCCAGCGCCACCGCGAACAGATCGGGCGCGCGCTCTAACGCCTCCCAGTTTTCCGTGCCCGCCGGCCTGGTGCCGACGGGGCGGGTTGCCAGAAGCCCGAGACCTGGTGTCTCCGGTCAGCACATCCGAGGCGGCCAGGTGCCGCGAGGAGAAATCCAATGACCAACCCCGTCGAACCGCCCCCTGTCGCAGCCGATCCCGCCCCGGCGGCCCCGACACCGGAATTGTCCAGCATTGCGGCACCGCCCCTGTTCCCACCGGAACCGGTTGTCGCGCCCGCCGCACCTGTCGCTGACGTGGCAGATGAGGCACCCCCGGCATGGCGCAAGCACATCGAAGAGCTCCGCAAGGAGAACGCCGCTGCTCGCGTCAGCTCCGACGCCAAAGCCGAGCAGGCCGCCCAGGTGGCAGCCGACAAGGCGAAGGCCGAGATCCTCGGCATTTTCAAGAAGGCGATCGACCCGGACTCCGACGTCGCGAACCTCACGCCCGAGCAGCTCGTCGAACAGGCCCAAGCCAAGACCGCGCAGGCCGAAGCCGACGCCGAAGCGAAGATCGCTGCGGCCGAAGCACGCGCCACCGCCCACGAAGCGAAGGCCCGCGCCACCGATGTGGCTTTGGCCGTGCATCGCCGTGCCGGTGACGGGGTGGACAGCGACGCACTGCTGGACTCCAGCAGCTTCGCTACCCGCATGGGTGCGCTCGATCCGACGGCCCCCGATTTCACGTCCCAGGTGGACACCGAAATCGCGTCGTTTCTCGACGCCAATCCCGGCAGGTACCGCAAAGCGACCGGTTTGGTGAACACGGTCCCACGCTCGGGCGGCAGTTTCGAGGCGGGCAACGCCCAGCAGCCGGCAGGCGAGCCGACCGTGGAGTCCCTGCTCAAGCAGGTACAGGACGGTCGCGGTCCCGGTCGAGCGTCACGCGGATTCCGCAATGGCGGCTCCGCATAACCGGTAATCGGCCGCACTTCATACGGGTGCGGCGACCCACAGACAATTGAATAGAGGCCCAGGGTGAGCAATACCCTTCTGACTCCGTCGCTGATCGCGAAGCAGGCGTTGGCGACGCTGTACAACAACCTGATCATGCGGCAGCTCGTGTACACCGACATCAGCTCGGAGTGGACGGCGCAGAAGCCGGGCAACACGATCATGATCCGCAAGCCGGCGGTTTTCACCCCGCAGCGGTTCATTCCGAATACGAACGGCATCGTCGTCCAGTCCGCGGTGGAAGGTTCGGTCGCGGTCACCCTGGACAACCATTGGGATATTTCGTTCGGGATCACGTCGCAGGAGTTGACCACCACGGTCGTCGACTTCAACAACCAGTTCCTGGCTCCGGCGATGATGGGGTTGGCCGAGCAGATCGACCAGTCCATTCTGTCGCTGCGGTCGAACATCACCCAGACCGTCGGTACCAACTCCGGCTACCTGTGGAGCGCTCCTGGTGCTCTGATCGACGCCGGTCGCGTCCTGAAGTTGGCGAAGGTCCCCGCGGCCGGCCGTTCGGTCGTGGTCGGCCCGACGACCGAGGCCAACTGGTTGAACTCCAACCTCCTGACCACCGTCCTGAACAGCGGTAACACTGACGCGCTGCGTGAAGCGTCGCTGGGCAACCGTCTATACGGGTTCGCCCCGTACCAGACCCAGAACGTGGGCCAGGCACCTTCCGACACCCAGGCCGGTCTGCCCAGCACCGAAATCAGCGTCGCCTTCCATGAGACGGCGTTCGCCTTTGCCAGTGCGCCCCTGGAACTTCCGGCCGGTGCTATCGCGGCGAGTGTCGAGTCCTACGACGGCATCTCGATGCGTGTGGTGTTCGCCTACGACCAGGACGAGAAGACGATGGTGTGCTCCGTCGACACCCTGTATGGCGTCACCACCCTCGACGCGTCGCGTGCCTGCCTGATCCAGGGCGCGCTCACCTCTTCGTAAGGAGTCAGCCGAATGGCGAAATATCAGAACGTCAACAGCGGTCAGGTCGTGGAAGTCCTTCCCGGGGCCGAGCACGAGCATTGGACCCCTGACCATCAGGGGCACGACCCGCAGTTCGCCCGCGATCACCCGAAAATGTGGCAGCCGAAGCCGTGGTGGGCCTGGGATCAGTGGACCCCCGTCCACGACAACACCCCCCTCACCCCGCCCGTGCAGGTACCGGCGCCGGTCGTGCCTGCGGAGCCGGATGTGCCGGCCGAGCCGGACGCGAAGGCGAAGACAACCAAGTAGGGCGGTGGCTTCGTGTCCAACCCCTACAACCCGTCGCCCTACCCGGTGGGGATGCTCGTCTACGCGCAAGTCTCCGACCTCACCACAGTGTCGGCGACCACCGGCATCCAGTGGATGAGTACGGCACCGGCGAATGCGGCCGCGCTGATCCGGCGGGCCAGCGACCTGGTCGACGAAGCCACCGAACAGGACACGTATTACACGTACCCGTTGCCCACCGGGCAGGCCGAGCCGTCGTCCGCGCCGTGCGGGAGAGCAGCCGGGATGCCGGTGTTGCCGTATCAAGCGCAGGCCTTCAATGACGCGGTGTGTCAGCAGGTAGTGGAGTGGTCCACCGGCGGTGTCGACCCCGACGCGGGTTTGGTGGGGCAGCCGCAAGTGATCGGCCAACAGTCCGTCCCCGGTGGGGCGGTCACCTACATCGCTGATCAAACGCAGCAGTGGCAGCGAGATTCCGTCGAATGCCTGTGTAGGGCGTCGCTGCGGATTCTGCGGATGGCGGGTCTCGCGCTCAACCGCCCCTACACCCTGTGACATCGCATTCCCTGCAGTATCCCTCTCCAGAAAGAAGATCCGCCATGGGCATGACCGCTATCCCGGCCCCGAACGTCACCGCGAGCCCGATCACGTCGGTGGCTGCGGCGACCGTCAACACCCGGCCCGCCGACGACACCCTGTCGAAGTCCCACGACTCCGACGCGGTGCCGTCCCCGTCGGCGCCGGCAGTGTCGATCGTCGGCACCGACGGCTCCATGTGAGCGCTGTGCACGCCTGCTAGGGGTGTCTCGTTCTCGCTCCTAGCAGGGCACAGGCCCCGACCTTCGATGTGAGGCGGCCATGACGACAACCTCACTGGCGCTGGAGTTCCCGGCCGGTTCCATGCTCGGGGTGGTGCGCGCCCCGACCTACGACCCTTTCGGTGATGGTGAGCGGGTCCTCGACCATGAGATCGGCCCGTGTGACATCCCGTATCTGGCGATTCGGCCGATGCGCGGCGCCGCCGACAGCCGGGCACACACCTACGTCGACATTCGCGCCCCCGCCACCTCCGATGTCCTCAAATCCGATTGGCTGCAGTTGCCCAACGGGCTGTGGGTCAAGGTGACCTCGATCCCCAACACCCCGCGCAATCCCTTCACCGGGTGGAGCCCTTTCACGCATTTCCAGGTCGAGAGGGTGAGCTGATGCGTTACGACCCCGCTGGAAACGATTTCAGGGAAGTACCGCGCACTTCCGAGCATGTGCGCACCATCCTGCGTCGCAAAGCCCGTGCGGGAGCGGACTACTGGCGGTCACATTCGGTGGTCGACACCGGGTACAACGCCGCCCATGTGGAGGTGCTGGACGGGTCCAGCGGCTCCGGGGAGTTGCAGGCGATCATCTACTGCTCCGGCTATTACGCGAAATGGCGTGAAATCGGCAGCAGCAGAGCCGGGCCGCGCGCACCGGAATGGGTTCTGCGCCGGTCGATTCCCACGATCGAGAAGTCGTGAACGCCGCGTTCTCCGGGACCGGGACACTCACCAACGGCACCCCGGCTTGGTTCTCCGGTGAAGGTTCCCTCGCTGACGACACCGTGTATCTGAGTGCTCCCGCCGCCGGGGCCGGCGCGCTGACGGTGGTGACGGGGGAGCCGTATCCGGAGCCGGGGGAGTTCCCCGACTTCGAACGGGTCCTGGTCGACCTGCTCACCCCGATCACCTACACCTGCCAGGTCCTGCCGCCCTCCGACGATCTGCTGCAGGCGGCGCTGCCGCTGCTGTTGGTGCGCCGCGACGGTGGCGGCCTGGACTTCAACGCTGTCACCGACACCGCGAACATGCGGGTGGTCGCGTTGTCGCACAAGCGTTCCGATTCGTGGCGTTTGGCGCGGCAAGTGCGTGAGGCGGTCCTGGCCTGCCCCGGCACCGGCAATGCCGGTGTGCTGGTGGATTGGTGTGAGGAGATCACCGGGCAACTCGAGATCGGTGACCTCGATCCTTTGAACCGGTCCGTCGAGGTGGCATTCCGGATGATGGCACGCCGCCAATTCCCTTAGAGCACAGCACAACTGAATCCCACAATCGAATAGAGGCATCGCATGACTGCGACCACCCTGACCGCGTTGAAGGCCGCCAAAACGAGCCTGCTGCTCAAGCCACTCGACGCCGCAGTGTTCCTGGCCCCCTGGCCGACAGCTGCGCCTACCGCGTTCACCGACACCTCGTCCGCGTTGCAGCCACTCCCGGTGGCGTTTCAGAGTGTCGGCTTCATCGACAAGAAGACCGGTATCGCGTTCGCCCGCAACATCACCGACGACCCGATCGAGTCCTACGGTGAGCTGGAACCGACCCGTGATGATGTGACCAGCGATATCACCACGATCGAGTTCGAACCGCAGGAAACCCGGCTGGCGACGCTGCAGCTGACCAACAACGCCAATTTGGCTGCGGTGCTCGCCAACGGTGCGTCCGGTGAGTACTTCTTCGCTCAGCCGCTGTACCCGCAGATCCAGTACTACTCCTGCATCATCATCGGCAAGGACGGCAACGACGCCGCCCCGATCTACGTGTACAAGGTGATGCCGAAGGTCGCGGTCACCAAGTACGGCGGGGAGCAGTGGACCCCGACCACCACGCTGTCGCAGAAGCTCACCCTGACCGCGTTCAAGGACGACGCCGCCGGTTATGCCGTCGGCCACGGGTTCGCCGGCACCGGCTGGAAGAACCTGCTCGTAGCGGCCGGTATCCCGTACACGGTCACCGGCATCAACGTCACCCCGGCCACCGCGAGCCTGGTGCATTCACCGGCGGGCACCCAGCAGCTGGTCGTGACCGATCAGCTCGGCGGCACGCTCACCACCGGTGTCACCTACGTGTCCTCGGTTACCGCGACCGCCACTGTGAGCGGTTCGGGTCTGGTCACCGCTGTGGCGGCCGGTTCCACCGTGGTCACCGCCTCGTTCACCCCGGCCGGTGGTTCGCCGCTGACGGCGACCTGCACGGTGACCGTCACCTAGGAAGTTCGTGGGCGGTGCGGGTGTGTGTCTCCGGTCGCGCCCGCCCGCTCACGGTTCAACCACCGGAGAAGAGCGGAAAACAATCATGTCGATCCCGACCGAATACCCGGTCACGATGCTCACCCCGGACGGCCGCGAATACGAGGCGGCCAGTCCGTCCGCCTACGTCACCTCGGTCTTCGAGCTCGGCCACACCCGCAAACCTGTTCCCGCACCGGTGGTTCCCGCGCCAGCGCCCGCACCGGTCTTCACCGCTGCGGCCGTGGTGAAGCCGGAACCCTCGAAGCCTGCGGAAATCCCGAAGTCCCTCACCTAGGAGTGGACGGCGCGCTGCGCATCCCACTCACCCTCGACCGGAGAATCCATGCCCCCACGTAAGAAGACCGACGACGTATCCGAAGTGCCGCAGGGGCGTTTCTACGACCTGGCGCAGGAACTCGCGGCCAAGCGGCGCGGCCCGTACCGGCTCACCGCCGACATCGAGATCTCGATGCCCACTCGCGGGCAGATCAAGCGGATCTCACAAACTAACGACTATGACGAACAGTTGGCGATCCTGCTCGGGGGCCATGTCGCCGCTGTCGAAGAGCTGTACGAGGACCGGCCGCTCGATGAATGGGCCGCGTTCCAGACCGACCTGCGCGCGCACTTCTTCGGCCAAGGCGCTGCGGAGCTGCCGGGGGGATCGGAGGGCTCGTAGCGTTCTGGGACAAGTTCGGTCGCGCACTCGATTACGACCTGCTCGAGCGCGGCATCGACGTCCGTGAATGCTTCGGGCCACCGCACTATCGGGACCGGGACTGGCGCACCATCTGGGCGTTCAAAGACCGTCTGCCGCGCGGCTCCCACTACAAATCGGCCCTCGCGATGGACCCCGATCTGGCTGCAAGGCTCATCGAAGTCGAGGACGACGAGGAACCCTCATCCACACCAGAGGGGTACACGATCGACACCTACCTGCTGCTGTCGGTGATCGACGCCTTGCAGGGTGTGCAAGCCGCGGTCATTGCCGCGGCCGGTGTGGATCCGCCGCGCATGTCACCGATGCCGCGACCGGCCACCGCGTTGGACGAGGCCCGCGAAATGCGGCGCATGCAGTCCATACAGACATTGATCGACCAATTCACCACCCCGGAGCCGGGGTGAACCTCGAAAAGGACCCTCATGATCCTCAAGGCCGTTCTTCCCGCCCAGTCCGCAGGCGGCGGTACCTCTGTGACCGTTGCCGGTACCTACGAAATGGAAGCGAACAACCCCGACACCATTGGCGCTGTCGTGATCGTCGCACCGTCGGCGGTCACCGGTGTGGCGACCAACAACTTCACTCTGAATGTGCGGCAGGTGCGTGCGGGTACTGCGTTGTCCACGATCGCCACCCAGACCTTCGCGCTCGGCACCAATCTGGCGGCGGAAACCCCGTTCACGCTCACCGTCCCCACCCAGCCGCTGCTGTCCGCCGGTGATGTGGTGGACGTGCAGCTGGTGCAGAACGGCACCGGCCTCGCTGTTCCCGTCGGCGTCGAGGTCGAAGTCCACATCGGCTGAGACCGGCAGGTACCCGGCACCCCGACCCGGTGCCGGGTGAATCCGGTCAGGTCTCAGCGATCAGTGGGCCGAGCACAACGCGGTTTCGGCGGCCGCACGCGCACCGGCCGTATTCCGCTTGGACTGGTTGTAGTTGGTTGTGACCCGTTGGACATCCTGATAGAAGTACGCCAGATCGTTCGAGGTGTACGACGGGTCGCGTTGAAGTTGGGCATACCACGTGCGGTACCCGCTCAGAGCCAGCGCATTGGCGCCCTGGTCCTCCTGGGCTCGCTGCAGATCGGCACTGAACGCACCGCACGATGTGAGGCCATCGGTGGCCGGGCCGGCGGAGGCCACCGCGCCGCCGGCGACGGAAACAACAGCGCCAGCCAGAGCTGCGGCGGCGCACATACGAATCGACATTCAAGTTCCCTCGGGCCATAGCAGCCCACACAGGCCGCATTGCGGCACACGTTAACGCCGGTACGCAGGGCGCACCAGGTGAGTGGGCGGATTCCGGAACATCTCCACAGGCGCGCCGTGCGACGCGCCCGACGCGCCGACCGGGGCATTGAAAACAGCACTGCACGTTGGTGAATCGTCCTGTAGCGCAGAGCTGTTCACTGACTCGCGTGCACGAACCTTCGAATCATGTTGTGACACAACTTAATAGAGGTGGTGAGCCGCGCCATGGCAGAGTCCGATTCGTATTCGGCCGGCACGGCCTATCTGGCCATTGAGGCAGCGCTGGCTGAGGGTTTCGAGGCAGACCTTGCCGCCAAGCTCGCGTTGATCAAGCCGCTCCCGATCTCGATCACTGCAGATCTCGAGCAGTTCGCGAAGGACCTCGACAAGGGCTGGTCGGACCTCGGTCACACCTTGAAGATGCAGGTCGAGCCGGTCATGTCCGGCAAGCCCTTCGGCGAAGGCCTCGAACCCGTTGAGGTACAGGCGGAGCTGAAGACCGACAAGGCTGACGCGCAGCTGCGTGACTTCTTCGCGATGGTCCCGATCTACGAGATCCCCGTGGTCCTCAACACCGCGGCCGCCGACGGGCAACTCGAGGACCTGCGCCGGCGTGCCTCGGAACCGATCACCATGAACGTCAACCCTGCCGGGCAGCGCGGCGATCAGGCGCAGGGTTTCGCGCCGGGTATGGCGGCCATGCATCAGTCGCAGGCCGATGCCGCGCGGCGTGTGCTGAACGCGGCAGCCCAGCAGGAACCAGAAGTCGCCTCCCAGCAGTTGCTGGCCGGCGCCGCCCGCAACGCCCCAGACGCAGCGCAACAACTGCTGCTCAACGGCTCGCACCAGAACCGCGCCTCAGGGTCTCCGTACGGTGAGGACACCAAGGCTGCCGCGCTGGAGTTGATGCGGCAGGCCTATGCGCAGGGGATGTCGCAGGCCGCGGCGAGCCGCTCGGCCGCGGCCGGCTTCGAGAACGGGCCCGCCGCTGCCACGGTCGCGGCGTGGGCGCGTGATGCGGGACTGACACGACCGCCGCGCGGAAGCACCGCCAACGCAGGTGGCGATGATCGGTCCGCGTCGAAACCTGATGTGGTTCAAAAGGATCTGCTCGCTCGTCTGGCGAAGATGCAGGACGATGTCGAGCGCCGGATTCCGCTCACCGCTGAGGGTGAGCAGGTGCGGCGCAGCATCCGCCAGGCCGGTGCCGGGATCGCCGGGATCGTCGGCTCCCCACTGCCGGAGGATGCGGCGGCCGCCGCGGAGCATCGGCGTGCGTCTGCGGAATCGGTCGGCAACTTTCGTGGTGACGCCGAGAAGGACCTGCGTTCGGTCGGGGTCGACAGCAACGCGCACGGCCTCAATCAGCTCACCAGCTTCCTCAAGGCGCTCGGCAGCGATGTCGGCATCGGGAGCCTGTTCAAGGCGATCCCGAACCTTGGCGGCCACTCCTCGTGGACATCGATGCTGCAAGGCTCCGGCGGCGGTGCGGGAGGCGCGGAGGCCGGTGCTGCGGAAGGTGCGGCCACCGGTCTGGACGCGCTGAGCGCGGCCGCCGGTCCCGTCGGTGCTGTGCTCGTCGGATTCGGGGAGGGGCTGAAGACTGCGCTCGGCGCAGCGGTCGAGTTCTCGATGAAGGTCTCCGAGGCCGCGCTGAAGATCGGCGGCATCGCCTTCGCCGGTGGTTTGCTCGCCGATGCCGGTGCCGCCGGTCTGACCGGCATGTTCGGTGCCCACAACGTCGGTGGCGCCCTGCAAGCCCAGGACGCGGTCCACGAGTGGCAGATCGACCCGAATGCGCAACGCGCACAGCAGTCTTCGGTGATCTCCGCCCAGCAAGGGCAGGTGTCCGCCGGTGAGGGTGTCGAGCACTCCCAGTGGGGTGCCCAGGACGCCCTGTTCAGTGCGAAGGCGGCACAGGAGCAGCTGACGATGGCGCAGGAGTCCGCTGTCCTGGCGCAGCGCTCCCTCAACGACGCCTACCGCGAAGCCTCCCGGCAGGTCCGTGACATGAACACCGCGCTGCAGGACGCGAAGTTGAACCAAGAGGGTGCGGCGCTCGCGGTGGCGCAGGCGCGCACCAATCTGCTGCAAACCGAGCTGTCGCCCGACTCGACGGTCATCGACCGCCAGCAGGCCCTATGGCAGGTCGACTACAGCAAGCAGCGATACGCCGAGTCGAAGAACAAAACCTCCGACGCGTCGGTGGATGCATCGATTGCCAACCAGCGCGGTGTGAACGATTCCACCGGGGTGCTGCAGGCCACGCAAGGTATGCAGCAGGCCAGCCTCGGTGTGGAGCAGGCCGCGCACGCCCAGGTCGACGCCGGTCATCAGATCACCGCCGCCTCCGAGCAGATCGCCGCCGCCGCGGTGCAGGTGCAGTTGGCGGGGTTGGCGATGGAGCAAGCGCTCAATCCCGCACCGATCGACGCCTACAACATTGCGCTGTCGAAGCTGTCACCGAATGCCCAAGATTTCGTGAAAACACTCGGCGATATGGCACCGGATATGCGGGCTCTGCAGCGCGCTGTCCAGGATCAGTTGTTCGAGAATATCGGGGCGTCTATAAAGAAATTCGCTGACGATCAAGGTATCGCGATCGCCGGTGCGACCACCGGTATCGCACATGCCCTCAACACCGGTATGCGTGATGCGCTCAGTGGCCTGGACACACTGTTCACCCGAATGCAACGGGACGGCACCTGGGATGCGTTCCTCAAGGGTGTCGAAGATTTCGCGAAGGGTATCGCCCCCGTCATCGTGGGTGTCGTCGACCTTTTCATAACCCTGGGTGCGAAAACGTCACCCATTGTGGGGCCGTTGATGACCCAGCTCGGCGACAGCCTCACCAAGATCGCTGGTCCGCTCGGTGATCTGGCCAAATCCTTCGGTCAAGCCCTCGTCGATATTCTGCCGTCGCTGACGGACGGGTTCATTGCGTTCGCGAAGTCGGTCACCGACTCGGGCATGCTCGATTCATTGTCCAAGGTCTTCCAGGAACTCGCTCACATCTTTATCGAGCTGGCCCCCGATATCGGCCCGCTGGTGAATGCGCTCGCCAACGATTTCCTGCAATTCATGAAGGGATTCGACAAGGGCGGCGGCACCGGGACAATCAAAACATTGGCCGACGGTTTCATCGATCTGGCCAAGGCTGTCGGACCGTTGATGGAACCGCTGGGCAGTTTGATGGCAAAGGTTTTGCCGCTGCTGATCGGGTATGTGATCGACCTGATCCCGTGGGTCGAAAAAATGGTGCCCAAGTTCGAGAACTGGTGGCACGCAGCGCAGCCGCTGGTCGAGCAGATCGGCAAGCTGATCGACCACATCCCGGGCCTGATCAAGGCCTCCGGTGACGTGCTCGGCCCCATCGCCGCCATCGCGGGCGCCTTCCTGGACGTGTGGAAGGCGATCGACAAGGTCGTCACCAGGTTCGACGATTTCGTGCGCACGGTGACCGGGGGCAAGAAGGGTGGCCTGACCGACGGCATCCTGCACGGGCTCACCGGCATGCTCGGGCTCAACGTCATCACCGACCTCGGCCACGCCGCCGGCGGTCCGATCGCCGGCGCCGGAACCGGCACCTCCGACAGCATTCCGGCGATGCTGTCGGACGGGGAGTACGTCATCAACGCCAAGTCCGCCGCCGCGCACCGCCCACTGCTCGATTCCATCAACTACGGGGCTCAGGGTTTCGCCGGCGGTGGCGCGGTCGGCGCGTTGAGCAGTCTGCGCAATGTGGCGTTCATACCGCGCCAGCTGGCCGGAAACCCGAAGAGCGTCATCGCGAAGGCCACCTCGATGGGCATTCGCAAGTTCGCGACCGGCGGCCCGGTCAAGGCACAAACCTGGGGCATCAACCACCCGAACATCCCGTACGTGTGGGGTTACAGCGGCGCGGACGGCGCCGATTGCTCCGGGTACGTGGGAATGCTGCAGCAGGTCGCGACCGGTATCGCGAACCCGACCAAACGTATCGGTGTCACCGGTGACGTGGTGTCCGGGACATGGCCGCAGCTCATCAAGGGTGCCACCAAGAACGATCCGTTCGTCATCGGCGCGAATGCCACTCACATGGCGGCCTCGATCCTGGGCACCAATTTCGAGGAACGCCAACCCGGTGAGGACGCACGCATCGGCACCCGCGCCACCTCCCCGTTCGATCCGCAGTTCACCGTGGTGGCGCATGTGAATCCGCAGGCGTTCAACCCGGCCTACGTCGCGGACGCCACCGACACGACAGGCAACGACAGCACTGCCCCGGACCCAGACGTGTCCGCCCTGGGCAGTACCACCGACCAAACGTCGGGGGAGTCGGCACTCACCGGGTACAAGCCCACCACCTGGTCGGATTGGGCGGGAGACAACACCACCAAGGGCATCGAGAGTCTCGCCCAGTTCGGGACGTTGTTCCCGCCGCTGACCGGCGAGGCCCCCCAGGGGCCGATGGATGCGCTGAAAACCCAGCTGACGCAGGCGACATCGGATGCCCCTGCCGATCAACAAGATTGGCTCAAGAAGTTCCTGTTCGGGCTGACCGACACCGCAACCGGAAAGGGGACAGGAGCACGCGGGGATCTGGCGACCCCCACCGGAACCGACACGGGCGACGGGACCGCCGCGGCGACCACCCCGTCGGACACCACGAGCGCAGTGCCGTCGAAGGGCACCGACCAGCTCGCGGCAGAAGGCGCGTCCGGAGGACTGCTCGGGGCCGTGTACCACGCGCTCGGAGGGTTTTCGAAAGCCGCGGGCAAGTTCGTGTCCGGGCAGGTATCGAGTGCGCTCAACGTGGTCGGTGGCAGCAGTCTCGACACCGTCCCGGGATGGGTCAAGGGCGCCTACGAATACAACACGCTCCTGATCAGCCAGCAGTCGCTGCAGCAGCAAACAGATCTGAAAAACCAAGCCCAGGCTGCGCTCACCCCGAGTAAGCAGCCGAACACGCAGGACACCACCACCACCGATAGTGCCGTTCCCGCACCGGATGTCACGACCAGCACAACGGGTGGTGGCGGAAACACCGGTGGCGCTACCGATCCGACACTCCATCACGACGCGCACCCGCAAACCTCGCCGAACAACGACTCGACGCTGAACCACGACGCGCACAGCAGCGGGGCATGGTCGGTCGACCCGTCGGTGTTCTCCGCGGTCAAGGGTGCGGCAGCCCTGTACGGGTGGTCCACCGGGGCGGAGTGGGCGGCGCTGTATCAGCTGATCGGGAACGAATCGTCGTGGAATCCGAATGCGTCGGCCGCGCCTGCGAGCGACGCCTACGGGTTGTACCAATTCCTGTCCACGACCTGGGCTGATGTCGGCGGTTACAAGTCGTCGGATCCGAAGGTCCAGGCGGTGTACGGGGACAAGTACATCAAGCAGCGGTACGGGGATCCGGTGAACGCGTTGGCGGCCTGGAATTCGAGGTCGCCGCACTGGTACGCCTCCGGAGGTGACGTGTCCGGAGACGGGTCCAGCATCGGGGACATGATCCCGGCGATGCTGTCGAACGGCGAGTTCGTGGTCAACGCGAATGCCGCGGATCGGCATCGGTCACTGCTGCATGCGATCAACACCGATGCCGCCGGGTCGCAGGCTTTGCAGCTGCGGCAGGTGATCCCCTCGAAAGGTTTGGTCGGAGCGGGGGTTTCGCGCGGCGGCCCGGACAACAGCACCACGATCAACGTCCACACCGCCGATACCGAGCAGGGATTCCAGCGCGCCCAGCTGTACCAGCAGCAGCGCGCCGCCACCTACACCAGCCGGTGGCGGTGAGTCACATGCTCACCGATCGTGCGTACCCCACCCGGGACATCACGCCCACATATGTTTGACGGTCCTGCGCGGGAATCAGCGTTTGGTGGTACCGGCCACCATTGCCGACACCGACCTCGATATAGCCCGTGGTTTGCGCTTCCTTGATCAGCAGGAAGAACAGGCCGATGAAGCACAGCGGGAACAGCAGGATCGCCAACACGATCGCGTAAGCCGGGATCTTCGTCTCGGTGCGGGAGTTGTCGACGGTCGTCCAGGTCGCACCCTTCAACGGCATGCGCGCTGACGGGGTGACGATCATGCCCGGGAACACGGTGATGTCGCCGATGCTCACCAGCACTACCGCTGGTGTCACAGGCGCTTGCACGGCCGGTATCGGGGCCGGCGCTATCGGGGCTGGCAGCCATTGCCTGGGGTCGGTCATGAGGTCTCGAATTCGCAGAGGCGGGTGAGCCGCAAGATCTTGGCCCTGCGTGCAGGGTGCCCGGGTCGGCGAGCAAACACAATGCCCTGCTTGGGGATGGCACGCGATGTCACGGCGTCGGCACTCCTGCGGGTGGGTGCCCGGTACTTCAGCACCGGCCGAACCCGCCATCAGAACCCCACAACTGAATACAGGAGACGACTTTGGCGACGCCCGCATTGATCCAGCTGACCGGCGTCGACAACTCCTCGTGGACGCTGGCCGGTCCCGGGCAAGCCCAGCAGGGTGTGGAGTTGGCGACCAACCCCAGTGGGATCTACGACGCACCGGTCACCACGATCTGGAACCAGTCCGCGTTCCAGATCGGGTCCACGTTCGCCGGGTACAAGATTCCCAAACGCGATGTGGTGTTCGGGCTCAACATCTACGAAATGCCCGGAATGTCCTGGCAATCAGTGGATTCGGCGTGGCGCAAGGCGTGGGCGTACGACCAGGACTCGACACTCACGATCACCACCGAGACCGGCACCCGGTCACTGCTGCTGCGGATGTCGCAGCAACCGTCCATGACCTCGGTCCACGATCCGCACCTCAAGTTGTGGGCGCAGGTCACGATGACCTGCACCGCAGGTATCCCGTGGTGGGTGGAGCAGGACTCCACCCAGACGTGGGTGTCACCGGCCGACACCTCCGGCGGCGCTATCGCGCGTGGCAGCGTGCTGGTGGAGAACCCGACCGACCAGCCCATGTATTTGAAGTGGGTGTGCTCGGCGCCGGGCCAGTGGACGCTACCCGACTTCTCTTGGGGCAACACCTATTACGGGCGGGCGGTCGCTGACGCGAACCGGGTTGTCACCTTGCCGCTTACCACCACCGGCCAGGACTTGACTGTCGATACCGACCCGATGGTGGAGATGATCATCGCGGCCGACGGGTCACTGATGTGGGCGCTGATGGACGGGGTCAGCTTCGAATACGCCGTCCCCGCCTACACCCCCTCCACTGCTGTGCCGGTGTCGGTCACCGGCGCACCGGCGGGGGCGTCGCTGCTGTGTGTGCAACCGCGCAACTGGTCGCGCCCGTGGGGACTGCAACAGTGACGGCCGTCGCGGACCTGCCCGGTATCTACTGTGCGGCACGGAAGGTGCAGGCCGACAGGCAGATTCGCCGTTTCGCGCGGCCCCTGATCCGGTTGTGGGACGGGGACTGGGTGCTTCGTGGCCTGGTGACAGGTGAAATGTCCGGGTCGTTCATCTGGATGTTGAACGAGTCCGGCACCGGGAAACTCGTGTTGCCCTACGACCACTATCTGGCGAAGTGGGCCACCGGCACGGTCGGCACCAGCAAGCAGAACGTGCACATCACCGTGGACACCGCGACCGGTGCCCGCTGGGGCGGGCGCCTGTCGAAGGCGATCATCAAGACCGACGAAGAGGGCATCGTCACCGTCGAACTCGATTTCCTGCACGACTACGAGGAACTCAAACACATCGACGTGTGGAGCAACCCGCTGCTCCCTGCCATTTTCCAGTTCCCGAAGGATTTCATCCTGGCCGGCCCCTCGGTGTGGACGCTGAAGACGGCCCTTTTTCTCCAGCTTCTTCGCCTGGAGGCCAGCCTGTGGGCGCTGCCGGACGATCCGATGGACGTCAACGAATGGTTCGATCTCGATCAGAGCACCTGGCCGATCGTGGTCGCACCGGGCGACATCCTCTCCGACGGCAGTTTGTGGACGGTGTTCGTCTCGCGGTGGAAGATCTTCCACGAGGCCGCCGCTCCCACCCTGGATTTCGCGCAGCTCGCGGTCTCGACGCGGCGCTGGCTGACCGGTGACCCGCCCCCATGGCCGGGCGCGGTGTTACGCAACGGCTGCCTGGTCATCGATTTCGTCGACAAGAGCGGCTTCTACGGCCCCGGCGGAACCTCTACCGGCGGTAACGCTTTCACCGGGTTGGCCTACACCGGCGAAGTCCTGATCAACGACTTCCTCGACAACCAGGGCGTTATCCTTCCCGATCCGAACGACCCCAGCGAGTACCGCAATCCGGGGTGGATCGGCACGCTGCCCTATGACCCGTGGGTGATCTACCGGCCGGAGAAACACACCGGCATCCAGTCCTCCACCTTCACGATCACCCCCTACACCGACGTCCAAATGTTGAGTGGCGGGCACTCGATGCCTGGGGTGAACGAGGCGATCGAGGCGGGGATCGAGTTGGCCGGCGAGCTGTTCGGTGCCGCGATCCAAGCGACCGGCATCGGCATCCTCGCCGGTGGCACCGGCATCGGTGCGTCGATCGGCAATATCGCGGAAACGATCTTGTCGCCGATGCTGACCGACGTGGTGCTGGCCTGGGTCAGCTTCAAGGACCCGATCAGAGCGCTCAACGCGGGCTGGTCGCACTACTACGAGCATTTCCAGACCGGCGCCGATAACGCCTACACCCTCGACAGTCTCATCGCCTTGGTCGCAGCGCTGTGGGCGACGCGTTCGTTCTTCTCCCACGACCTGATCGTGGCGAACGGCGCCCCGTTCCTGATCGGTGATCAGGGGCTGGGTGACTTCTTCCTCGGTGACCGGGTCGGGTCCACCGTGCAAGGGATGCCACCAGGGGAGATCTTCGTCGACCAGGTCTCTCAGCTCGAGCTGGCATGGGACCGCAAGACGATCCCGGACTGGAAGATCGTCATCGGGACCAGTCGCGAGACCGAGGACCCGTTCGGGAAGCTGCTGAAGATGATGCAAACCGCCCTCGGCGGCCTGGCCGACCTCTCCTTCCTCTGAAACACACACTCACACAACTGAATACGGACAGGGAGGTGGCGGTGTGATCCCTTTGCAGGAGCACCAGGACCCCGAGAACCCCGAGGAACATTTCCTGTGGGCGCTGGTCTCGTTGCCCGGCCCGAAGGGGGCGCCGATGCTGGTGTCCCCGAAGATTCTCCGCAAGTGGTCCGAGCATTTATGGAACGCCGGTTTCCGCCATCACCCCCATGAGCAGACCCACGAATATCATCCGCCGGCGCGTGGCCCGCACCATTGGGTCAACGGGGCAGGGCGTTGGGTGCAGACCGGCACCGTCGCCAGGGCACAACGCATCACGGCCCCCGACATCTCCGGGTTCACCCCGGAGGAACGCCGCAACCTGGTCGAGCAGTTGCAGGCGCACGGCGAACTGAAGCATCTGGTCGACCGCTCCGAACTCGACATCGAGCACACTCACCGCAAGGGGTCGGTCGGTGAGTATCGGCCGCCGCGTCCCGGTCGCGGCGGCGCAGGCACCCACCAGGGCAAGCAATGACCTCCCCCGACGGTGACAAGCCCACCGGTGCGTATACCGGTGCGGCGGGGTCGTCGAATGTGTCGAATCTGCAATCGATCACCCAAGCCTCCGCGCTGTCGGTTGTCGGGACCGGGCCGGTCACCGCGTTCAGCGGGGCAGCGAACAACACCGGTGGTTTCGTGAAAGCGGCCGGTGATGAGGGGATGGCGGCGCTGTGCCGGGCGGTCGCCAATGTCGACATCCTCGGGATCGAACCCTTCCAGTTCATGAACGGGTGGGCGACGAACCTGGACCAGCAAGCCCAGCAAGCTTTGACGACCGGTAACACCGCACTCTCGACCGCCAACAGTGCGGTCACCTCCATCACCACCCAGCAGACGCAGACCACGACCGGTGGCAACTCCGTGACCGTGCCCTCGTTCCCGCCGAAGCTGACCGGCAGCCTCGGCACCACCTCGGTGTGGACCCTGTCCGGTACTACCGGTTCCGGTTCGCAGGTGCAGTGGAAGACCGACAGCAACGGCAATGCCGGACCGCACTCACTGGCCTCCACCGGCAACTACACCGCGTTCCTGACAGCGGTGAACGGGCAGGTGATGGCCACCGACGCCCATCAGGTCACCACGGTCGTCGGGGTACCGGCTGCCAGCGGCGGCACCGCGGTGTCGGGGGTGGTGGCGCGGGCGACAGCGAACATGTCCTCGTTCGTATACGCGCTGGCCTCGTCCGCGCAGATCCTGCTGGGCTACGGCGGCCTGTCCGGCACCCTGTCGGCGACGACCTGGCAGACGGTGAACTACACCCTCAATGCCGGTGACACACTGCAACTTTCGGCGAACGGGTCCCTCTATACGGTGTCGGTGAACGACACACCGGTCACGTCCTACAACGATTCGGGTGTGTCCTCACCGGTCGGACCGTCCAACCGGTCGGTCGGGATACTCACCGAACAGGTCGTGCAAACCAACTTCGGCGGTGCCACCGTCAATCAGGGCTGGTGGATGGGCTCGTTCAACGCCGCCGACACCATCGCACCCCCGGTGGTCGGTATCGGCTGGATGCTCTCGCAGCAAGGCACCACACCCGTCGCACTTCCCGGCTCCGGCGGCTGGTCCACCTTCGGGACGGGCGCCCTGGACACCAAGCAGGTGAACCCGAACACGGTCACGGTCGCCGATCTGGGGACCGGGCGCGTCACCATCCCCGTCACCGGCTGGTACGTCCTGGCGGTATCGGCGAACTTGGACCTGTCCTGCGGGACCGGCAACTTCTTCCAGGCCGGGGTGTACAAAACCCCGTCCGGTGGCAGCAAATCGCTGGTCATGACCGGCAGCCAGGTGTGCGGTGCCCCGATCTTCCAAGCCGCCTGCTCCGGGCCGGTGTTCTGCGTGGCGGGCGACATCGTGCAACCGGCCGTGTACCAGGCGGGCACCAACTCCACCGACGGCAGCGGCGAAACCTACTTCTCCGGCACTTTGTGCTCCTCCAACTGACCGCTCAGGAGGTCCGGTGACGCTTTTCGGCATCGACATAAGCAACAACCAGGGTCCCGGCATCGACATGAATCAAGTTGCCGCAGAAGGATTTTCGTTCGTATTTTGTAAGGTGTCGCAGGGGACCGGGTTCCTCGACGCAACATGGCCGGCATACCGGGACGCCGCACTGGCCGCCGGTCTGCTGGTCGCCGGGTACCACTACCTCGAGGACGGTGACCCGCAAGCCCAGGCGGCCTGCTACCTCGATCACCTCGGCGACGGCGGCCGGTGCGGGGTGATGGTCGACTTCGAGGCCGGCAGCGGCAACGAAACCAACTACTGGGGTTTCGTGAACGCGGTCAATGCGCTCGGGCGCACCGTGAACCTCTCCTATGAGCCGCGCTGGTATTGGGACCAGATCGGCGACCCGGACCTGACACAACTGCCTGGGCTCATCCAGTCCAGCTATGTGAGCGGTACCGGATTCGCCGCGTCCCTCTACCCGGGTGACGACTCCGCGATGTGGAGCGGGTTCGGCGGCGCACAGGTCCAGATTCTGCAGTTCACCGATTCGGCGCAGGTCGCCGGGCATGCGGTGGACGCCAACGCTTTCCGCGGTTCCCGCACCGATCTTGCGGGGCTGCTCGGCTTACCGATCAACCACCCTGGAGGTACCGTGTCCAACCCTGTTCCTGACCCCGGCACCCCCGCCGACCTTGCGTTGAGGGTCGCTGACATCGAAACCCAATTGCGTGGCCCGGGTTTGACCGGCTGGCCGCAACTGGGCACCAACACCGCGGGTGAGCACCTGACCGTGGTGGACGCGATCGCTGCGCTGCGCGCGGATGTCGCCACCCTGCTGGCCCGCATCCCGGCCCCGCCCAGCACGCCCGCTGTCCAGGTGAAGGCGGCGTTCTGATGGGAACCATGTTCTCGCGCAACGCGAAAGCGGTGGTGTCCGCGATCGGTGGTGTGCTGGCGGTGCTGGCATCGATTGCCGCACTCGCCCAGTACGCCCCGGCATCGGTGTGGGCACCGACCGGGGGTGTCCTCGCCGCGTTGGAGGCGTTGCGCACCGCGAACGTGTGGTTCGTGGGCAACGAGCCCGTGATCGAGCAGGCGGTCGGCGCGGCCGGTGACCTGGTGGACACCGTGGCCTCAGCCGTGCACCCCGCCGCGGCCGCTGCGCCCGCAGTGCCTGCGGCGGGCGTGTAGGTGCCCGTGCTGGAAACGGCGACGTTGTCGGCGGCCACCTTCCTCGGTGGTACCGGCACCTCGGCGTTCTTCTCCTGGTTGCGGGCACGCCGTCGTGCCCCGGTGGAGGAGATGCAGGGGCAGGTCGCCATGGCGAAAGGCATCAACGACATGGCTTTGGCCACGCTGCAAAAGGTGGGAGCCGAACTGGGGGAGGTCACGGCCCGCCTCGACCGGGTCGAGGCCGCCCAGGAAAAGACCCTCACCGAATTGCACCGGGTGGACGGGTTGTTCCGGGAAGCGTTGAGCGTATTGCGGTTGGTCATCGAGACCGTGCAGGCCGAGCGGCTGCCGAAGCTGTCGATGTCCGATGAACTGCTGCGCGAAATCGCGAAGGTCGCCAGACAATGACCGCGCCGACCCTGCCGTCCTACCTGGGTGCCGAGGCGACGGTGATCCCGATCCTGCTCTACGCGGGTACCACCTGGACGCAGGCGATCATCCCGTCCGGTACGGGGGTGTACCCCACCGGTACCACCGTGGCACTGATCCTCACCAGCCCCGGCGGGGCAGCGCTGGGCACCTGGGCCGCGACGGTCACACCCACGGCGGCGACGTGGTCGGTGTCCAACACGATCGCCGACGCGATACCCGTCAACACCCACTACCTGATCACGGTCACCTATCCGACCGGGCCGCCGACGACATTCCCGTGGTTCACCGGCCCGATACTGCGGCCCCGGTTCTGAAACCTGCTGGCACACAACTGAATCCGATAATCGAATAGGAGCCTGTCATGGCTATCGCTGTCACCGCGACCAAGAACGCGATGTGCACCACCTACTCCACCCAGGGCAACTACATCAGCCTGCACACCGCCGACCCGGGAAGCACCGGCGCGAACGAGGCCACCGGCGGCACTCCCGCCTACGCGCGGGTGCAAACCACGTGGGGGACCGCCGCGTCCTCGCAGATCTCCGGGAGCCAGGTGACGATCAACGTGCCCGCCGGCACCTACGCCTATGCCGGGATCTGGACGGCTTTGACCGGCGGCAACTTCGTCGACAAGGTCGCGATCTCCTCCACCACCCTCGGCAGCCAGTCCACGCTGCTCATCACACCGACCTTCTCCATGACCTGATCCCCGACCCCGGCATCGCCTGAAGGCAGGAGTGGATCGTGCCGACCTGGACCTATCCGTTACCGTCGGCGCCGATCCTGGCGGCCCCGCTCCCGGCCACACCGGTTCGGGTAACCACCGCACCGGCAACCCCGGGCGCCCTGATCGACGCGAGCACCATCCCCTACATCCAACCGGCCGCCACCGCCGCCGCCAGCGGTGCGGGCACCTTCACCGCCCCGTACACGGCGAGGCAGCCGACACCGATCACCGCGTCCAGTACCGGGTACCTGTCCGGGTGGTCACCGTCCTGGACATGCACCCTGACCACTACCGCCACCGCGACCGGTGCGCTGACAGCCGCGGTCGCGGCCGGGTCCGGTGGCGTGGTCTGCAGCGCACCCTTCACCGGTATCGGGTCGTTCCAGCGCCCGGACGGCCCATTCGGTGCCATCGGCGTCCTCACCGTCGCCGTGACCCCGGTCCCCATCATGACCGTCGCCTACAGCGGCGCCGGCACTCTCACGGCGGCGTCGTTGAACGGGGCCGCGTTCTCCGGCACGGGTGCGCTGACCACCATGGGCGCTTTCGCTGTGACGACACCCGGCAATTGGGGTGCTCAGGGCACGCTCCTCACCCCGACTGTGATCGTCGGATCCGGCAGTCCCAGTGTCGCTGCCGCGGCGAGTGCTGCCGGTACCCTCACCGCCGCTCTCACCGCGGCCGCCGCCGGGGCGCCGGTGTTCGCCGGGGCAGGAACATTGGTCGCGGCCGTCGCACTGGCCGCCACGTTCACCGCCGCCGGTACCGCCGGCACCGGGGCGCCCTCCATCGGCGTAACCGCCACCGCCTCCGCTACCGGGGCCTTGTCGTCGCCGGTGAGTATCCCCGCCTATTTCAGTGCGGCGTCGGCCGCGGTGATGAAGATTCCGCCGTTCGCGCGGTTCAACGGCAGCGGCACCACCACCACTGTGCTGGTCGCCCGCGCGACCGGCACCGCGGCTGCCACCGGCACCGGCGCCTTGTCGGCCGTGGTCGCTGTGGGGTTGACCGCGAACCTGTCCGGTGCCGGCACCTTGTTCGACGCGATCTGGGTGGCCATGGCCGCCAACGGTTCCGGTAGTGGCGGCGCGAGTGTTTCGGTCCTGTGGTCCGAAGCCGAAGCGGGCGCCTTCACCGGCACCGGCCAATTGACTGCGCTGGTCGGATCGAGTGCCCCGGCCTACTCGCTGGTGTACGAGGAGCCGCTGTATCGCGGCTTCTCCCCATCCAACGCCGCATTCGGGGAACTCTTCGCGGCACGCCAGTCCGACGAATCGTTGGCCTAACCCGTTGCCGCACAAATGAATAGAGGAACATGTCCACGAACTTGCTCGCGGCTACGACAATGACACCGCAGATCCTGCTGTCGGGGTATCTGGGCACCTCCGATGCCGCCGTGTACACGTGCCCGGCGTTGAGCTCGGTGAAGATCGCGACGGCCGTCATCTGCAACGTCACCACCTCCGCGGCCACCGTGTACATCGGTGGCGTTCCTTCCGGCGGCACCGCCGGAGTCAGTCACCACTCGATCCACGCGTATCCGCTCGCGGCCGGCGAATCAGTCAGCCTCACCCCGTACTTGGGCACCGCTGCAATGACCGCCGGCGACTTCATCGGCGGCTATTGCGGCACCGCCTCAGCGGTCACCCTCTTCCTCACCGGCACCGTTTCCTCCTGATGAAGGGCCACCGATGACACTTCTGAGCGGCCCCACCCTGCACTACCCGGTCACCGGTGAACGGTTCGTGTCCGTGCGCGACTTCGGCGCTGTCGGTGACGGCGTTGTGGACGACACGACGGCGATCAACACCGCGCTCGCCGCGTCGGCGTCGGTGTACTTCCCGTCCGGTACCTACAAGGTGACGAGCGCGCTGACCGTGACCAGCGGCGCGGTGCTCTACGGCAACGGCATCAACAGCGAACTCCAATACAGCGGCACCAGCACACTTTTCACCCTCACCAGCTTGCAGGACGTCACCTTCACCGGTTTGTCGATCTACCTTTCCGGTGCGGGCGCGACCGCGATCTCCCTGTCCGGGTGCTTCCTGATCCAGATCGACCGGGTCCGTATCCGCGGCGCACACACCGACAAGACCGTCACCACCTACCGGGGTCAGGTCGGGTTGCTGCTGACCTCCAACACCGGCAATACCAGAATCCACAGCACGCATTTCGCGAACCTCGGTGCCGGAATCAAAACCTCGTGCATCCAAAATGAGGTCACCAACAGCCGTTTCACCAACTGCTACTACAGCGTGTGGGGTACCGGTAACTCCGGTAACGCGGGGCTCGTGGCGGTGGCGTGCGAGTTCATCGGCACCGGCAGCAGCCCGTTCTCGACCCTGTACCACGTCTGGATCGACGGCAGTGCGAACACGTGGAGCTTCACCGGCTGCTGGTTCGAGGGCGCCGACTACGGCCTCGTCATCGGCGACTCCACCAACGGTGGCCCCAGCTCGCTGTGGTTCTGCGGCAACAAAATCGCCGCACGGACCGTCGGCATCCAGGTCAACTACGTCCGCCAACCGCATTTCGAGGGAAACGAATTCAACCTCGATTCCGGCGGCACGATGACCGAAATCACCTTTCCCGGTGCGGGTTTGAACTATGAGGGCGTCTTCTTCAACAACGTGACGACGCTCCGCAGCGACTTCGCTGATTCGGATATTCCGCAGTACTTCAACGTCGCCCGCCGCGGCTCCTTCCGGGTGCCGAACTTCCTGAGCAGCTCGAACCTCACGGTCTCCGGTACCACCTCCACCGGCAACCTCGCGGTCACCAACTCCGTGACCAACGGGTACGTGCTCAAGTCCGATGCCTCCGGGAACGCGACCTGGCAGCCGCCGGTCCAGATGCCGACCGCGTCGAAGACCGCGAACTACACCGCAGTCGCCGGGGACCTGGTGTTGTGCAACGCGGGCTCCGGCGCATTCACCGTCACCCTGCCCACGACCCCCCTCAACGGCACGCGGATCTTGGTGTTCAAATCCGACACCAGCCAGAACGCGCTCACCATCACCGCCGGCGGTGCGGATCTGATCAACGCCACCGGCACTACATCGATCAAGCTCACCAGCCAGTACGCGGTCGCCTATCTGGAGTATTCGCTCGCGACGACGACCTGGTACAACCTCGAGGCAGGCGCACCCTGCAAATTCTCGTGGGCCGTCCAATCCTCCACCCGCGCAACCGGTTACGGAGACCTACCCGAAGGCCCCTACTTCGATCAGGCCGCATCCATCTGGGTGCGCTGGCGGTCCGGGACAGCGGACGCGTCCGGCTCGAACACCGTCGCCCTCTACTCCAACACCAGCAACACCGCGACCGGCACAGCGGTGACTTCCGGATCGACGACCCTGACCGCGACCAGCGCGGGCGCCACCACCTCCTGGATCGGGCCGTTCACGATCGCGGCGGGCACCTATGTGCAGACCAACGTCACCGCGCTGGGCACCACACCCGGTGCCCGCCTCTACATGGATGTGACGGGGGTGTACCTCTAGTGTTTCTTCTCCGGGGTGCCGCCCGCCCGCATTCCATGGGTATGGACCTGTCCACGAACTTCTCGATGGCTTCGGGTACCGGGCCGGCGCAGGTCACGACATGGTCGGCGCGGTCGGGGTTCACCGGCACCGTCATCACCTCCTCCAAGCTCGTGGCCGACGGTGTCGGGACGTGGACAGTGAACTCGAAAACGACGTTGACCGGGTCGTGGGGCAATGCCACCAGCATCGTGATGACGATCATGAAGAACGCGTCGACGTTCGGTACCTACTCGATCGCGTTCGGTGCGACCTCCACGGCGTTCACCCCGGCGAGCATCACCCTGGCGGCCAACGACACCGTGTGGCTGCAATACACGACCCCCTTCGGCGCCAGCGGCACCATCTTGTCCGGGGCCGCGAACACCTACCTGTACTTCAGCTGAAAGGCACGCATGGCGGTCGACATTCTCACCGTCCGGGGGACGGGAGAACCGTTCCAAGGCGCGAACAACATGCTCACCCACGTCACCGCACTCCTGGACCCAGCGAAATTCCGCATCATCGGAGATGTGTCGTATCCGGCGACGGTCGGCGAGGCCGGAGCGGGCTGGACGGTCTGCGGGACCAGCGAGAACGAGTCGGTCAGCGAAGGGGTGGTGAATCTGGCCAACCTGATTCGTTCGACCCCGAACACTGTCGGTGTCCTCGGCTACAGCCTGGGCGCGGAGGTCGTGTCCCGGTTCCTCGAGGCACAAGCGCGCGGGGAGTACAGCGACTGCGGGATCGCGTTCACCGCGACCATCGCCAATCCGCTTCGCCGGGTGGCCGATTCGATCGACCCGTACCCGCGCGGGTACGGCATCAACGGGCAGATGCAAGCGACCCCGCCACACCAGCATTTCGAGTGCGCCAATCCCGCGGACGCGATCACTTCCTGCCTGCCCGAGTCGCCGTTGCGGACGTTGGCGGACACGGTGTCCGCGTTCTCCCTCGCCCAATTGGGTGGGTGGACGCAGGATCTCACCGACCGGCTACTGCGGCGCCGCTGGCAACCGGTCAGCTTCGGAGACCTGCTGCACCCACGGCAGATGTGGGACCTGTACACAGCAGCAGCCACAGATGTCCTCGGCTACCCGTACCAGCACACCGCCGTCTACGTCCAAGACGGCTACTGCGACCGGCTCGCCGCAATCATCAACGCCAACAACTAGATTCGCCCCGATCACGCCCCGCTCCTCCTGGTCAAACAGGACGAACGGGGCGTTTTTCGCGTTCCCGCCCACGCGTCGAACGGCACTGAACCACTACCGTTTTCGGAGAATCTGGGTGTCTCGGCTTCCGAAAACCCTCACATGGCTGAGTTTGTCGGTGTCACCTGCGATTCTGGAGGCGTCCACGCTGACATGGGAGGCGGAAGCCGATGGACGCGACAGCGTTGAGCGGACAGGATTTGGCGGTACTGCGGGAGTCCGGTCCGGCCGGCCTACGTGGCAGGGACCGGGATGAGTTCTGGTTGTGGCTCGCGGGGCGCTCGTTCACCGAGCGGACACGTCAGGAGTACTACAAGCAGGTGCGCCGGTACCGGAAGTGGTTGGTGGACACCGGTTCCCACCCGAACGCGTTCGAGGATGGGCCTGCACGTGATGTCGCGGTCAGTGCGTATCTGGCGGAGTTCCCGGCCACCCACAACGTGACGTTGGCGGCGTTGTTCGTGTTCTACGGCTATCTGGGGCTCGGTGAGGTGGGTGTGGACTTGGTGGACGTGCCGCAGGCGGTGCCCGGTGCTTTGACGCATTCGGAGGTATCGCGGGTGCGGGCGGCCGCGGCTGCCCGGTCGGCCCGCGATTACGCGCTGGTGGAGCTCGGCCTGGAAGTCGGCCCGTCGATGTCGGAGTTGATGGCCCTCAATGCCGAGGATCTGACCTTGTCGGCGCGAGCCAGCTCGGTGCGGTTGACCTCTTTGGATGGCACGGTGCGAGAGCGGGATCTGCGCAGACCCGCGAAACGGGTGCTGGAGGGTTGGTTGGCGGAGCGGCGCGCGATCTTGGATGGCCGCGGTTCCACCCGTCCTCGGGATCGGTCCGAGCGTGCGTTGTTCATATCGTTGAGCACCCGCAAAAGGTTCGAGGACGAGCGAGGTCTGCGCGGGGTCCTGGCCCGGATCGGGGCTGATGCCGATCTCGGTCGTGCACTGTTGAATCCGGCTCGGTTGCGGGCGACGAAGGAAACACGGCTGATCGATTCCGGGATGGACCCGAAGGAGGTGGCCGCGTGGATGGGCGTGAAGCATGTCAACCGGGCACGAGTGCGTGCATTGACGTGTGGCGCCGGGGCACTGTCAGCTGAGGTCGCGGTCGGCCCGGCGGGGCAGCAGTTGAGCTTGGATCTGGGAATCTGAGCAACCGAGCAAGCTACCCTGCAACAGGGCTTTCACTTGTACTGAGGGCAGTACGAGGCCTCTGCTGCACCGACAATGGTCCCCGAGTCCGCAGCCGAATACGCTCCGGTCTTCAGGATTGCCAGCCCCACCTCGGTTTCGCTGTTGCCGTCGGCGCGTGCGTTGCATATCTTGTGCGCGACGTCGATCGCTGCGTTCTTGTCGGTGTAGTGAACATGATTCATGTCGAGCACACCGATGAACGCGAGATCGTCGATCTGCTGATCACTCAGTCCCGCAGTGGTTGTGGCGGCATCGGTGGTAGTCGGCGCCACTGTTGTGGTAGTCGCGCCGGTGGTAGTGGTCGGTGACGGCGTTGTGGTGGTCGGCGGCACCGTGGTGGTGACCTGAGCCGCCGTAGTCGCAGCGACGGTCGCGGGCGCCGATTGGGACACTGCGGCTGCAGGTTTCGTGCCAGCTTTCTTCGGCGCGATCAGCCCACCTGCAATGACCACAACGAACGACGCGGCCAATAGCGCGCCGGCGGATTTGCGATTCCGTAGCCTGAGCCAGTCGATATGACCTCGGATGAGGGCAATGATCGCGACGGCGACCATGACCATCCAGAGGAGAACGAGGATGGTCCCGATGGCTTGCCTCATGAACGCGTCCCTCCAGGCCGGATAGATGATGGAGCCTGCCAGCAGAAAGCCCCGACCGATACATGGTCGGGGCTTTTCCCGTATTTATGGCACAGAACGTCATGCGGCACCGAGCAAATGAGAGCGGCTCCGAGCCGGGTTACGGGGCCACAAGGTTCTCGCCGGTGGCGAGATGGACGATCACGACGGGGGTTTCACCGGGCCGGGCCCGCACAGCAGCCAGCACCAGCCCGTCGGCACCAACCTCGACACGGTCTGAGCTGACGCTGGAGACCACGGTCACAGCGACCGCGTCTTCGGCGGCGTACCCGGTCAGCCCGAACCAGCAGATCTCGCCGTCGGCCCTGCAGTAAGACCTGGTGCGTTTGTCCTCCAGCGGCCACGCGGCCCGGGTGGTGGCGGCGCGCGTGGTGTGCCGGCAGGGCGACCCGCTGACCACGCTGACGCCGGGCAGACGCCACTGGGCTCCATCGTGGTCGACGAACATGAGCCCGCGAACTTCGCTGTCGCTGTCGAACGGGCTGGTGCTGGCGACCAGCACGACCACGGTGTCGTCTCGGTCGATCGCGGCAACGAAGCGGGCCGCGCGGCCGTCCTCGGAGAACGCGCCGACAGCGAGAGCTATGGCCGGGTGCGACAGGGTGGTCATGAGATCAGATCCTTCCACCGGGATGGCTCTCAGCATGTCAGTTGGCTGTCGTGGCTGTCGATGTCCACCGTGGACGGTGCGCCCCGCAATTCCTCGCGGCGCACCGTCCACGGTCCCTTCACGGGCGAGAGATCAGCAGGAGATCGGATCCGGGCTCTCGGTGTGGATCACGGTCTGTTGATCCTTCGCGAACCCTTTCGTCGCTTTGAAGGTCACTTCGGCATGAAAGTAGCTGGTGGGCGCGCCTGCCTTGCACGGCTCGGTGTACGACGCTTCGACGTCCTGCTGGAGCAGGAAGTCATCCGATCGCGTGGCACCGCGCTGTTCGACTTTGGCCTTGGGGTCGGGGGTGTCGGCGCGCCATAGCCTCGTTTCGGTGTGGATGGTGTCGGAGACGATGGTGCAGTGCGCCTTGTACCCGAAGTGGACTTCGGATGCGCCGCGTTCCACTTGCTGGACATCGACGAAGCAGGTGAGGGCGTCAGCACGGGCGGCAGGGGCAGCGAGGGTGTCGATGCTGCCCGCCAGCAGGAGCGCGGAGGCGATAGCGGCAGAGACGGCGGTGGCGCGGGCCATCAGGTTGGTACGCATAAGGGGTTTCCTTCATCGAGGTGTCGTGTTCCGGTTCGGCCGTAACCGCCAAGTTCGCAACCAATCCGGTCCCTCAATTGTACCGCCCGAACAACCCGCGCCGCATCGAATTACGCTGCCGCACAAAGATATTCGAGAATTCTGCGACAGCGTGTTGGCGAGGGTTCGCTGTGCTCGCCTACACTGCGATCTGGCGACCCTCATCGGTTGTCGTGTGCCGCCGGGCGGTGGTAACCGCCAACTGTTCGCAGCCGCCCGGCGGACCCAGACCGTCAGATCGAGAACGTCCGCCCCGTGGTCGGCTGACCCAAGTCGACATCGGCCTCCCGCGACTCGGGATCGCGCAGGAATTCCAGCGCTGCCGTGACGCGCGGACACGGGGGAGTGCAGGAAGCATGGATCTTTGTAATCCCCTCGGCGCGTACACGATCCATGTCCGGGATGTAACTCAACTCGCAGCCGTCGTTTACCCAGTGCTGGGCTGAGTGGACGTTCATCGGCTCTCCACCGATACGTGATCGAGGGCGGCCCGCAGCTGCAGGCAGGTGTCGTCGTGCCTGCCGTGGTCGCCCAGGACGGTGCGCGCCTGTTCTAGGACGGTGATCGCGGCGGGCTCGTCGTGGCAGAATCGATGGATATTGCGCCACTGATCTTTTCGCTCGGCGGGGCTCATCGCTTGCTCCTCGCCCGGGTCACTCCAGCACCGGTGAGGACATCGAAGGCGGCAGCTTTGCGCCCGCATTCCTTGGTTGTGCATGTGAGGTGCGATTGCATCGCCTGGTGCGCTTCGAGGAGGCTCAGCGGCTGCTCGGGTGCTTCGTGTGGCCATCCGGGCGGCCACAGGCTGATGTCGATGGGATGGTCCTGGGTGGTTCGCAGGCGAGTCGGTGCGGCGTGTCTGGGCTCGGTGAGCGGCAGACGTAGTGCGCCGTAAGCGAACGCCGCGAGCGTCACGATCAGGCCGGGTACGAGCGATGTCGTCAGCATCGTGTCCTCGAGGGGTTTGGCTGTTCAGTTCGGTGGGTGTCCGGATGCCGGGGGCGTCGCCGACCGGGTGCGCTGTATGGCTACGAACGCAGGCTGGTCGGCGACACTTCCCCTCGCGGGGTTTCAGCTACCCGGCATCGGGTGCTGAACTCACGCTAAATCTCGGACGGGAACCGACGGGTACATTCCGTACCCCATACCTTTTGGTTAGGCTTGACCTCGACGAGCATTACCCAGCGGAAGGCCACGACTGTGGATGGCGGGGAAAGCGCTGCAATCGGTGAGCGCATCAAGGCACAACGTATGCGGGCGGGGATGTCGCGGCCCGTCCTTGCTGATTTGTTAGGTCGTTCGACGGAGTGGCTCAAAGCCGTGGAGAACGGCCGACTGCAAACTCCGCGGCTACCAATGCTTTTGCGCATCGCGCAGGCGTTGTCCCTGAAGGATCTGTCGATCCTCACCGGAGACGACCTTTCTGTGCCGGTGACAGTGTTCGCGGGGCAGCGGCATGCCGCGCTGACCGAAGTTCAGGCGGCGCTTACGGATTTCAGGATCACGAACAGCGAATTGCCGTCAAGTCCGCAGTACCTCGCCGAACGGCTTCGCCAAGCATGGCACGTCAGGCATTCGAGCCCCGACCACCGCACCCAACTCGGTTCCCTATTGCCGGGCCTGATTCGCGATACGCAGAGTGCGGCGCGACAGCCTGGAGAAGAACGCCGCACCGCGCGCAAGCTGCTGGCCGGCGTTTATCAGTTGGCGGACTTCTACGTCGCCTATCAGCCTGCGCCGGAGCTGGTGTGGATGGTCGCCGACCGGGGCATGAACGAAGGCTATGAGAGCGACGACCCGTACGTGATCGCTTGCAGCGCTTGGGCGATGGTGCAAGCCCTGCGTGACAGTGGCCGGTGGGAGGAGGCCGTCGACCTCGCGATCGACTCCGTGTCCAGGCTGTCTCCGTATGTCGATCGAGATGAGACTTCCGACGATTGGCGTGGAATCGTCGGTGCGCTGGAGTTCGAGATCGCCTACGTTTACGCACGCCGAGGCCGTTACGGAGATGCCTGGGCGCGTTGGGAGCGTGCCGAGACAGTCGTGAAGAAGCTCGGGCCTGCCTACCGGCACGTGCAAACGTCGTTCTCGGTGCCGGTGATGGGCGCGCACGCGGTCACTTTGGGTGTGGAGTTGCGGCGAGCTGGCGAAGCGTTGCATGCCGCAGGGGGATTCGATGCCAATCAGATCATCTCGGTGCCGCGACGTAGCAGGCACTTCATCGAGGTAGCGCGCGCGCACGCGCAGCGCGGGGAGTCGGTGGCGACGCTCCAGATGTTGTCCAAGTCGGAGCAGACGGCACCGGAGACGATCAAGTACAACGGGTTCGCCCGGGAGATGTTGATCGACTTGCAGAAGCGACCCCCGGCGGGGATGCGTGAGGAGGTACGAGAACTCAGCCTCCGCGTGGGTATCGCGGCGTAAGCTGTAGGGGTACATGTGGGAGTGATTCCGCTGTGCTCGTCGAGATACAGGCCGTCCCGGTTCGCCGGGGCGGCTTTTCGTTGGCCTGGCGGACCGGTTGCAGCTGGGCGCGCGAACTCGAAGGCAATCCGCCGCAGATGGTTTCGAGGGTTCACCGCCAGAGTATTTGTGCATCGTCTCTGGCTTTTCAGAATGTGAAGCGGCTACAGTTCATGCGTATTCCGCTACCAATTCCGTGCCATTCTAATGACAACCTGTGCCGTCCATTTTTAGAGTATCCGGCAGTTACAGACAATTGCAAAATCTTGATTGGCCGAATTCCACACGTTACACCTGGTTATTACCAGTGCCCGCAGTTTCGGGTAGATTTCAGAATGTTTGCTGACAATTCGACACGATGTGCCCGGGATGCCCCTTCGGGCGAGCTGGCTATTTCGCGATTTGCGCGGTCCGCAGGCGTGTCGAACCGAACGGTCTGTGTGGTTTGACCCCGAAACTTGTTGTATAGCTGGATATTTGCGACATAGCAGGAGTTGCTCGTAGTCAAATTTTGAAGGAAAACATGCCCCGAAAGTCTTGATTGTTATCCTGCGCGAACTAACATTCATGGCACATCTGCGACATATTGGGCGCAGGGGTCGGGGCGTTAACTAAGAGGTGGCATGCGGTGTTCGACGATCATCTAGACCAATCGTATTGCGATGCGGCCGATTTCAAAATACCTGGGATCACGCGGTCACAACCCGAAGGTGAAGTCTCTTCGGGCAATGGGTGGGCGACCATCGGAACGCTTGTCGACACAGGCGATCTGGTCGATGCGATCCCGCGGCTCGCCCTGAGCGCATCGCAAGCAGCCTTCCTGCTCATGGCTGCCATTCAGGTGTTGTTGTTCGGGCGGCCCTGCATGGAAGGCTGGGCGAGGCACGGTGCGAAGTGGATTGTGGACGTGAAGATGCGTTATCCCGCGTCCGACGAAGTATGGCGCGCAGCTATGCGTGCGATTGTCTCGGCCGAAGGGGCCGTGCCCGCGATGAGTTCCGGGTTCAGCCGGCCGTTGGGTAAGTAGATGTTCTCGTTGTGACGGGCGGCGGCGATCAGCTCCTCGGGGCTGATGCCGAACGCCTTGGCGATTTGGTCGAGTTGCTCGACGTCGAGTGCACTGTCCGATCGCAAGATCTTCTCCAACGTTCGTAGAGGGACTCCCGCTCGCTCACTGAGGTCAGGTTGAGTCCATCGCAGGCGACTGAGAGTCGCCCGTATCTCCGCAACGAGTAGCCGCGTGAGCTCCCCGATAGTGCGTGCGTTCGTAGCCATATGGGTAGCTTACTGCCCCATATGGGGCGTGAGGTAGGTCTCCGGCGTAGCTAATCCGCAGGCAAACGCGGCAATTCCCCCGAAACTCACGACCGACCATCCTGTCTGATGGGGTCCGGCAAACCCATTGCATCCGCCCCATATGGGGCGTACGGTACCCCATATGGGTGGTTCAACCGCATGGTCGCAGAACATAGCCGCGAGAGTAAACACAACAATCGAGGACTCCGGACTTTCGGTAAGAGAGGTCGCGGACCAATCAGGAATCGCCCGGGAAACCCTCCGTCGGCGGCTGGCCAACCAGACACCGTTCACCGTCAACGAACTCGAGGCCATTGCCGAGGTACTTGAGGCCGATTCCGACACCTTCCTGAACTCCGCCTACTGGCCGCAGGCGTCATGAACGCCGTCATCGTCTTCGTCACCGCCTGGTCGCTCGTCTTCCTCGCCTTGTGGCCGTTGGTATCCCGTGCGTTCTTCTCGCGGGGGAGGCGGCGATGAACCGCTTCCGCAAGGCGTGGCCCATCGCCAAGCTGATCGTCGCGTGGGCGGTCGACATTCCGGCGGCGCTGCTGGTGGTGGCCTGGGCGGTCTATGGCAAGGGCTGGATCAACGCGGACGAGTTCACTTCCGGTGTCAGCGCATGCCTCGCGACGATCTTCACGGGAACGGCCGTGGCCGCGCTCTGGATGGTCGGTGCCAGCCTGTTTTTCGATGACGAGGAGCGGTGATGCGCCCGCTGGTTCGCGCCCTGCTCCCTGTCCTGACTTCCTCACTGCCAGCTGACATAGCTCCTGGTGATGAGGCCGCATCCCCCGCAACGCACTACGTGACGGCGCATGTCGTTGCGGGGGATGTTTCCAACTTCCCGACCGACGAAGTCGGGGATAGGCCGGTCTGAGTTAGCGCTCTCACGGCCCGTGTTCCACCAATCTGAACAATAGGGAGTCTACCCAATGGCAATCCACTCTCCCCTGTGCGAGAAGTATCTCGCCGAATTGTCCACCGAGCCAACCGGTTCCGTTGAATTCGGGATGGCGAGCATCATCCGCCGCCTGTCCGAGCCGCGAGCGTTCGGCTACCTCACGACCGTCATTCTCGACGACCAGGGCTCGCCGGCCGCCGACATCGCCGCACACATCTGGGTGCTGGCGGCCGCCGCCGAGGAGGTCGTCCGATGATGACTGCGGCCAGCGTCGACTACGCGAAAGAGCTGGTGTGGTGGCCGGAAGGGACCGCCGAGCACGAGATCGGCACGCGGGTTGGGGAGTTGTCCACCCGTGAGGAGATCCTCGCCTATCTGACCGAGGTCATGACCACCTACGCCCCGGACACGCGATTGTTCGACATCGCTTGGGACGTGTGGGTTCTGATGACGGAGGCCAGCGCATGAGCCGTCTCAGTGTGGCCGACCTGCTGCCGTTCATCCGCATGGCACTGCATGCCAGCGAACCGGAGGAGATCGCACCCGGGGAGATCGTCGATCGTGGCGAGTTCGCGGGACCGATCGATGGGTGGCTCCCGACGCACACCTGGCTTGCCCGCCACACCGGTGGGGGAGTGTCCGAATGAGCGCGCAGCCGTCGTTCTTCTCCGTCGAAGGCGCTGTGGCGATGCCGTCCGCGTACTGGTCGCAGGACATCGGGAAAGTCGTCATCTATCTGGGTGCGGGCCTGAATCTGTTCGTGGACCCGCAGCACGCCGCCGCGCTGCTCGAGGAGATCTCGGTGGCCCTGGCTGCACGGGAGATGCCGGCGGATCTTTCCGGTGAGGCGGTGGCCGCCGGGTACGAGCCCGAACACACCCCTGCCGGACGGGGGCACCGTCATGACCGATGACCTGGTCGAAAAGGCTCGAAAGCACATTGCTCGCGACCACGAGCGTGACGAAAAGCTCGACGCCGCACAGCGTTTCGCCGAAAAGCTCGGCGAGGACAACGATCCAGTCCGCCGTGAGGTGGGCAAGGAATTCATCGCCATCGTAGGAGAACCAGCGTGAACGCGCTCGCATGGGAATTGGTCCGGTCGCACATGGTGTGGGTGGCTATCTGGCTGGTGATGCTCAGCGTCTTCGCCGCGGCCATCGACGACGACGATGCGTTCGACTACGACTACGACGGCCGAGACGACGGCGCCCAGTGGGACATCGGCCACGACTACTGGGTCGCTGACGAACTGGGTGTGGCATGAGCCGCGCGCGCACGTTGACCTCCGCGCAAGCACTCGCCGTTGTTGCCGAGTGCCGTCGCGGCACCTCGCAGGCACGGATGGCGCATGTCTTCGGGGTGTCCGCGCAGCTGGTGGGCAGCATCATGAACGGCCGAAGCTACAGCGATGTGACCGGTATCAGTCCCTGCTGCACAAACTCGGGCTGCGAACAGTGCCGGCCAGGACGCCGAGGCACGACCCGGGACCGCAACATCGCCGTTGTGCGCGCCTCGATGGCCTATATCGGTTGTGTCGCTTGCGGTAACGCGATGAGCAGGCCGATCGGCGCTGTGTTGGCTGTGCGCGGGCTACACCGCTGCATCTGGTGCGTGCCGTCGGATACGCCCGGCTCCGGGCATGTGCAGTGCGGTTCGGATGCACCGTGCACGAAATGCCGGACCGAGGACGCCCGTGAGGAGAACGTGCGCCTGGTGCGCGCGGTCGACGTCGACGTGGAGTGCGTGGAGTGCGACTCGACGATCACCCGCCCGGCCGGACTGGTCCTGGACGGACAAGGGACCGCCTACTGCCACAAACATATTGGGAGCGTCTGGTGAACGAGCACGTGACAGCAACCGAACTCATCTCGAGTCCTACGCTCAGCGACGACACGAAACACCAGGCAGGGCGCATCGTCGCGGCCTACGCCGCCGACGCAGGCGAGTACGCCATGTTCGCGGCCATGCTGGGCATCGACGACGTCGCGGCGCCCCCGCCGGGGCAGTGCCTTGAGTGCGGAACTGTTTTGCCGTTGACTGCCCGGACCCGGCGCGTCGGGTACGCCGGGTACTGCGCGGCCCACCGTAAGGCGGGGCAGTCATGAGTGCCACCGCGACGGTGAAGAGGTGCACGAACCCGACATGCGGTCGCCAGACTCCTCGCCCGCTACGGCGAGGGGTGTGCAACGCCTGCTACACGCGCCAGCGTCGGCGCCAAACCACTGACGGGCGTTGGGAGAACGGGCGAACCGATGTCGCACCGGTCCGCGCCCACATCCTCGAGCTGAAAGAGGCGGGTGCGAGTTACCGGCGCATCGCCGCCGCAGCCGGTGTCCATCGCGACGTCGTGGAGTCGGCGGTCCGCGGCCACGGTGGGAAGAACCCGCAATGGGTCCAGAAAGACACTGCGACAGCCATTCTCGCTGTCGACGCCGCGACCGCACTGAGTCGCCCCGCCGGTGAGTGGGTTCCGGCGCTCGGTGCGCGCCGACGGTTACAGGCACTGGTCACGGACGGGTGGCCGATGGGGAGCTTGGCCGAAAAGCTGGGCACCGCACCCACCACCGTGTCCTACCTGATCCGTCAGCGGGCCATGATCCCCGCAGCCCTGCACCAGCGGGTGGTCGAGTTGTTCGATCAGCTGCAGACGACGCCGGGGCCGTCGGCATATGCACGCCGGTACGGGCGATCCCAGCGGTGGGCGCCGCCGACGCGATGGGACGAAGAAGATCCCGACGCCCCGCAGGCCGCAGTGGTGCAGGGCTCCTGCAGCACGACACGGGCGGGGGTGCCGGCATGAGGCAGGTGTTCCTCGAACCGTGGCGGCGCGCCTGGAAAGACCGGTACACGACGCTGAGTATCGAACGCGACCCGGACGGGGGTGCGTTCGTCGCAGTCGACGAACCGGGGAGCAGCGGGTTCGCGGTCACTCTCGGTGCGCACGCCGCCGCTGAGATCGCCGCGTTCATCACGACCCCTGCCGGTGTTCCGGACAACGAATGGCGCAGCGGCGGGTCGCGGCTGCTCATCATCCACGAACCCGACGGACGTGTCCGCTTCGTTGTGCACGACATCGAAATATTCGGTGCCGCAACCATTTTCGACAGCGAGGTCTCCCGTGAGATCGCCGCATTCATTTCCGGGCAGGAGTGAACCATCGTGACCGACCAACTCACCACAGGTCCCGTCAGGCAAGCGAGCTGGCGCGAAATGCCCTTGGCGGCTTTCGATCTGGAAACCACCGGCCGTGACCCGCTGTCCGCGCGGATCGTGACCGCGTGCGTGATCCGTATCGACGGCATCGACAAGACCAACCGGACGTGGTTGCTCGACCCGGGTGTGGAGATCCCCGCCGAGGCCGCCGCTGTGCACGGGGTGAGCACCGAAACCGCCCGCGCCGACGGAATGGACTACCAGCAGGGATACCACCAGATCCGCGAAGACCTGCACCACGTGTGGGACCAAGGCGCGATCGCCGCGATCTTCAACGCCAACTACGACCTGACGGTCATCGACACCGAAGGGCGCCGCTTGGGGTACCCGCCCCTGTTGGTGGGTCCGGTGGTGGACCCGTTCGTCATCGACCGAGAAGTCGACCGGTACCGGCGCGGGCGCCGCAACCTCGCTGCCATCTGCGAGCACTACGGCATCGAGTTGGGGGAGGACGCGCACACTGCTGACGGGGACGCGCTGGCGACAGCCCGGGTGGCGTGGAAGCTGCCACGCCTGTTCCCCCTCATCGCTGACCTGACCGCCGAGCAACTGATGGCAGCACAAGCGGATTGGCATCGGGCACGGCAGGTCGATTACGCCGCCTATCTGCGCCGCTCCGGCGAAGACGACTCGCAGGTGTGCGGGGACTGGCCGCTGCGCGCCGAGGCGGTCACCCGATGAGCATCACCGACCACTGCGTGGAAGTACTGCCCTACGGTGCCGGACGCTCCGAGTGGTTGCGGGTGCGCCGCGAGGGCTTGGGCGGGTCGGACTGCGCGGCGGTCATGGGGATGCGCGGCCCCTATGCCAGCCCGTACACGGTGTGGGAGGACAAGACCGGTCGCGGCCCGGAGGTCGACGAAACCGAAAACATGTTGTGGGGCAATCTCCTCGAGCCGGTCATCCGCGCCGAGGCGATGCGCCGACTCGGCCTGACGTTCACGCTGCCGGGCACCCTGCGCTCGCTCGAACATCCTTGGCAGCAAACCAATCTCGACGGATTCGCCAGCGACGGCGGGATCATCGAGTGCAAGAACACCGGGCAGTGGATGGCCGCCGATTGGGACGGACAGGTCCCCGACCCCGCCGAGCTGCAATGCCAGCACAACATGGCGGTCAGTGGCGCCACACACGCATGGGTGGCCGGCCTGGTCGGCGGCAACCGGTTGAAAACCGTGCGGGTCGAGCGCGACGACGGTCTGATCTCGGACATCATCGCCGAGGAACACCGGCTCTGGCACCGCCATGTCCTCACCGATATCCCGCCACCGATGGACCCCTCCGACGCGACCCGGGACGCGCTGATGCGCCGCTTCGCCCTCGAGGATCGGGTGATCGCCCTCGATGATCTCGACGATGACACTGTCCTGCTGCGGGCACTGGAGTTGGCGGAGCAGTGGCAGAGCGCCCGCGCACGAGAAGCCGCGGGCAAGTCCGCGAGGGTTCAGGCCGAGGCCGAACTGCGGTTGATGATGGCCGGCGCGAACCGGGTGACCGTCGCGGGGGAGACCATCGCCCGGATCACCGGTGGCGGCTGGGCGCCGAAGCGATTCGAGGACGCCGAACCACAGATCGCTGCCCTGTACCGCAAGAAGGTCGACCTCCTCGACTCGGCCGGGCTGCGCAAGGACCACCCGGACTTGTGGCGCAAGTACCAATCGCAGGTCTTCAAGGCCATGCCCTATATCTCCGATACGGAAGGCTGACTCGTGGGACAGAACCTCGGTGATCGTGTCCGGCAGCAGGTCGCGCAGCGCGACACCGACGCACCCGACACCACAGAAGACACCCGACCCAAAACCATCTTTCAAGCGATCCAAGCGGTACAGGGTCAGCTCACTCTCGCCCTGCCGAAACATCTTGATGCCCAGCGCATCGCGCGTCTCGCGCTCACCGCAGTGCGGAAGAACCGTGACCTGGCGATGTGCTCACCGGAAAGCTTCGCCGGTGCGCTGCTCACCAGCTCGGCGCTGGGGCTCGAGCCGGATGTGAACGGTGAGTGCTACCTGGTCCCGTTCCGGGACAAAGGCCAGTGGGAATGCCAGCTGATCGTCGGGTACCAGGGGTACTCGAAGCTGTTCTACCAGTCACCGACCGGCGCCCACCTGGACGCCCACACCGTGTACGAGGGCGACGACTTCGACTACGAGTACGGCACCGCGTCGTTCCTGCGGCACAAGCCCACACGCGGGGACCGCGGTGACGTGATCTTCTACTACGCCACCGCCCGACTCACCACGGGCTCAACACATTTCGTGGTCCTCACTCCCGAGGAAGTGAAGGAACTTCGCAACGGGCGCGTCGGACCCAAAGGCAAGATCGCCGACCCGCAACGGTGGATGGAAAGGAAGACGTGCATCCGCCAGGTCCTCAAACCACTCCCGAAATCGCCGCTGCTCGGGGTCGCTGTCGCTGTCGACGAACGGGACGGGCGCGGCCTGTTCCGTGATCGGCTCCTCGAGCGCCAAGCCCAAGACGATCTCGGTGACGTGATCGACGTACCCGCCTCCGATATCGGCACCGGCCCCACTGACATCCCTTCCGCGCCCGAGCCGGGCGGAGAACCAGCATGAGCGACTGGAGGCGTCAAGCGGCGTGCCGTGGCCACGAAGACCCAGAGATGTGGTGCCACAACTACAACGAAGAGGCTGCGAAGGCCGAAGAGGACGCCATCTACATCTGCCTGGCACGGTGCGAGGTACGGCTCGCGTGCGGTGAATGGGCGTTGATCACCGGCGAATCCGACATCATCGCCGGCGGTTACCGCACATGGATCGACGCGGACATAAAGGAGCTCGAAAAGGAGCTCCCGCATGTAACAGCCAAGCGCGTCAGGCGGGCACGAAGGACCTACGAGTGCGACACCTGTGGTGCAACCTTCACCACCACCACCACCCGGTACTCGGAGCAGTGCCGTGCTTGCCTGCAGGGGCTTGTGCCTGCTGAGCCGGTGCGCGAGTGGATTCGCACGCTGCTGGGTGCCGGCATGAAGACCTACCAAATTGCTGAGGCGGCTGGGCGCAAGTCCAACACCATCTCCGGAATCATGGCCAAAACCGATCCGCCGCAATGGGTGAGAGCAACGACGGCTGCATGCGTATTCGCTGTCGGGCTGCCGGAGGCGATGTCGGCATGAGTGTTTACCCGACCCCCAAGAACTTCGCGGTCGATGTGCTGCGGCGGCTGTCGAAGCAACAGCCCCATGCGTCGAAGATCAACCGTGACGGATTCCCGCCGGGCGCGGAAGCCATCGTGGTCTCACGATCGGGTGGCATCTGTGAGCTTGATTCCTGCGGCGTTGCCGACGTTCTGCATCATCGGCGCCCTCGAGGGGCTGGCGGAACCTCGCTCGCCTGGGTGAACCAGGCCGCGAACGCAATGCATCTCTCCAACGAGTGCCATCTGAGAGTTGAAGGGCGCCTGCCGGATTCCTCACGCCATGTGTCTAAGGTGCGCGGCTGGCTGGTGTCGCAGAACGGTACGCGGACCGCGGTCGATGTTCGTGTGCTGTACCGCGGCCGGTGGGCTCTGCTCACCGACGATGGCCAGGTAAATCCGGTCAAGGGCGGCCCGGCATGAAGCCCTACGAGGAGTACGAGAAGACCGCCACCGACGGCCGCGCGTTCTCGTGCGGCACCGACTGGGAGGTGTGGCAGTACGCGGTGTGCCTCGGCAACGGGCGCATGGACCGCCGCTGTGTCAATGACGACGGCATCGACGATGGCAACGGCTGCCCATTGATCCTGTTGTCCCTCAATGACAAGACGCCCGTCGAATGGCTGGGTTCGAGAGGTAAGTCCAAGGGTGAGGTGGTGATGTCGTGCCGCGCCAAGACGACACCTGCAGACGTCCGCAGATCCGAGCGGGAAGCTGAAACTGCTGCCGCCCGTGAGGCTCTGGATTCTGCGCACTACCCGATGTTCGACGGGCCGGAGTCGGACTCGGGTGCGACTCCACCCGCATCCGCTTCCATTGCGGAGGGACCGTAATGGGGCGCGAGCAGGTTCTGCTGAAGGCATGGCGGCGCCCGGCATTCCGGTCGCTCCGCCGCAGCGCACAAGCGCTGTTCACCCAGATCCTCACCCAGGACGCACCCAGCATGGCTGGCGTCGTGCCCTTGATGCCGGCCAAGTGGGCATCGGTGTGCGAGGAGATCAGCGAGGCCAGCGTCATGGCCGACCTCGCGGCAATGTCCGAGGCTCATCTGGTCGTCGTGGATACGACGACGTTCGAAGTTCTGGTGCGCGACTACATCGATGACAGCGGTGCGGTCCGGCATCGGATCCATTTCAAGGGTGCCCTGAACGCCGCGGTGATGGTCGAGAGCGAATTGTTGCGCTCAGTCCTGGGTTTGGAGTTGAAGACGATCGGCACACCGGAGGCACTTGAGTTCCTCGAAGTGCTTGTCCCACCGGAGTCGGACTCCGATCCGAGTGAGGGAGCACCGGAGTCCGACTCGGGTGAAGCCGAAGCTGCACCGGGGTCGGGGGTGAGCGAGACGTGAGTTCGCTCGCGAAGGAGTTCGGTTCAGGGGCAGCAGAAGGCGGGTGCGATGGTCTCGATCGAGTACACGGTCGGCGACGTCGCGAGCGTTGTCCCGGTGTCCCGGTACGAGTGGGAACGCCTGGTTCGCAGTATCGAGATCCCGAGCGGGGTCAAGTACTTGGCGCTGACGATGGCTACCTACGCCGACCCGGACGGGACTCGTATTCACCCAGGGGTGGAGCGGCTCGCGTTGGTGATGTGCGTGGGGGAGCGGACGGTGACTCGGGCGCTACCGCAGCTGGTGTCGTTGGGGCTCGTGGTCCGCGTGAAGCAGGGCAATCGGTACGCGAACGAGTTCGATGCGTACCGGCTCACTGCTCCGCGGGACCTGTCGCAGTGGGCGCATGTGGACCAGGACGTTCCCGCGCGGCCGTTGATGGAGTGGAAGTCCGGGTACATGACGTTTCCCGGCGGGGTGACGCGGTGGCCGGCCGATCGTCACGAGTGGATCCGGTGGATCCGGCGCGTCCAAATCCCCAGCGGAGTCAAGTACGTGGCTCTGATGCTGGCCACATATGGCAACTCGGATGGGACACGTATCCATCCGGGGTCCAAGTTGCTGGCGTTGGTGATGAAGGTCGGGGTGAAGATCGTCGACCGGGATCTGCCCGCACTTCGGGATTTGGGTTTCGTCGAGTTGGTCAAGCAGGGCAGTCGGCGCGGCGGGGAGTCGAACGAGTACCGACTGTCGTATCCGCCGGATTTGTCCGAGCGGTCGATGCTCGATCCGGGCGAGACGAAGCTCTGCGAGTGCGCGGTCTGAGGGTCGTATTTGGCGTCTGGAGTTATCCACAGGCTGCGGTTCTGAGGGTCGTTTTTGGCGTCCAGACTTGTGAAATGCGAGTGGGTCTGGGGGTTGTATTTGGCCTCCAGACATGTGAAACGCCAATAAGTCTGGACGCCAAATTAGACGAGTCTGGACGCCAAATACAACCCTTAATACAAAGTCTGGACGCCAAATTCGACCCTCCACCAATAAAGAACCCCCCCACTACCAACCCCTGCGGCGTCCCCGGCTTGAAAACGGACATCACTACGCGCCCCGGCGCCCTGTGGATAAACCCGAAATCTCTCTGGTCGAAATCAGCTGCCTACGACGAGTCACCCACCACCCAGGAGAACCAGATTCATGCCTGACCGGACCACCGCCCCCTTCACTGATGACCAACTACGTGCGATCGCCAAGTCCGGATGGACGCCCACGACCCAACGGCTCGCCACCGAGCTGCTCGCCCACCGCACCGCCCTCGCCGCGATCAAGGCCGCGGACCCCGACCTGTTCGACGACTCCGAGGAGCGCGGTCGGGCGTACGAGACGTATGGCAGCGCGGGGGACAGCCTCCGACGGGCGTACGTCGCCGCAATCGCAGCCCTCGCCACCCAGGAGACGAATGTCCATGCCTGACAACATCCGCCAGTTCCGCAAGTTGCCGGTCGAGATCATGGCCGCCGAATTCACCGGGCTCATCGAACCCGCCCGGGAAATCCTCGGCTGGATCACCATGTGCGGCGGCACCGCCCGGTTCGTCGGCCCTGGCACGCCACACGAACTCCGGCGCGAAGACGAGCAATTCGCGGCCGCCTTCCTGGTGATCGACACCCTCGAAGGCCCGCACCGCGCGGACATCGGCGACTGGATCATCCGGGGCGTCGCGGGCGAATTTTATCCGTGCAAAGCGGACATCTTCGACCGGACCTACGAAGCGGTGGACGAGGAATCCGATGCCTGACACCAGCATGACCACCTACACCGGCCGCCGCGGCAACACGATCGCGGTCGGAGATCACCTGCGGGACAAGCGCGACCACAACACCCGCACCCTGCGCGTGGACGCCATCTACGAGATACGCGCCGACATCCGGGCCGCGTGCACCGTCGTGGGCGTGGACGGAGTCGCCATCGCGAAGACGCGGGCCGCCGATCTCACGGCTGTCTCGTTGGCCGGTCCGATGTTCCTGCCCACCACCGCCCCGGCGGCTCCAAATGCCTGAGACTGCGCAGCGATTCCTCAAGCGCCCCATCGTGGTCGAGGCGATGCAGTTGACCGGCGACACGACCATGGCCCTGATCAGTTGGCTTCCGGCAGGCCGGTACCTGATCGATGACCAGGCCGGGATGCCCGCACTGTGGGTCAAGAGCCTGGACGGGGGCAGGCACCGTGTCCATCTCGGGTGGTGGGTCGTCCAGGAGCGCAACGATTTGCGCGCGTACTCGCCCAGCGCCTTCGAAGCCGCCTTCGAGCCAGCGGCGACGCCCCGATAGGGAGTCCACGCCTGACCTGCTCGGCGAATTCCGGCACCGCCTGCTCCTGAACCCATTCCACTTGCAGCCCAACACTATTCGATTTGGAAATCACATGCGCGCCCTCGCGTCAGCACTACTCATTCTCGTAGCCACCCTCACCAGCACCGCGGCCACCGCAGCGGCAGACCCGGGGGCGGCCCAATGCCAGGAAGGGTTCTGCGAACCCCCCAGCATCAACCTGCTGCCCACCGGCAGCGCACAGCTGCCGTCCCCCAGCATCGAGACCATTCCCGCGGTCGACCATGCCTGACCAGGACCGCGCCCCTCAGCGCTTTTCGCCCGCGGACCGTGATGCTGCAGGGCATTCGGCTGTGGCAATCCTCGAAGCCGTTGCCGCACACGACCGGTCGGCAATCCTGCAGCTTATCGGCGACTGCGACAAAACTTTGACCATCGCTGCGCTGGCCTCCGCGTGGCTTGTGCTCGCTGAAGCGACCGGCAACGACGTGCCCGCTCTGCTGACGGGCATGAGCGCTGGCATCCCGGCGAATCCGCAGGGGGGCAACCGATGACGCAGCCCGACACCCCGAGCTCTGACTTCCCCTCCAAAGGAGAACCCATGTCCCGCACCGCCATGTCCGTAGCCCTAGCCGTCGTCGTCCTGAGCGGTGGTGTCGTCCTGACCGGGTGTTCCTCAACCGACGCCGACGTGGTGAACAACAACATCAGCCAAGACTCGGACAACTTCAAGGTCAACCGCCGGGTGAGCTTCTACAACGGCATCACGGACAAGGTGATGCTGGTCGTGGAGGGATTCTGCTCGATCGACATCGGCCCAGACCGGCTGACCGTGACATGCAAGGTCGGCGACGGCTACAAGCGCGACTATCTGGGCCGGTCGAACAACGTCACCTTCATTGTGGAGCAGCTCGACTCCGCCAACGTAGATCCGAATCACTACAAGGTCGTGCTCAAGCCGGAGGCTCTTATCCCCAACTTCGAGACTCGCTGAGCGGGGACATCCGATGACGCAGCCCGCCACACCATCCCAGCGCGAATGCCGCCACTGCGGCCGCCGCGGCACCCAACAGTTCACTAAGGCCCCTGGGGGTTGGAAGTGCGTCGCGCACGCCGCGTGCACCGACCGGCGCCAGCGCCGCGCCGACCTGCTCGCCGGTGCACGCAAGATCCCCACCCGCCACCTGCCCGGAGACACACCCGTATCGGAGAAACCCCATGCCTGACCTGGACCTCGCCGAAGAGCAGGCCGACGAATACGCCCGCCGCTTCCACCAGCTCCTCAGTAGCAGCCCGACCGAGCTGACCGGCAAGGACCTCGAGGCCATAGCGCGCGTCCACCGTGACGCGTGCGCACGGCTCGCGGCCGCCGAACTGCTCAGCACCCGTGCCGAACTCGTCACCGTGCGAGCGGGTTCCGACCTTCTGGGTGCCGCCATCGCTGAATACAACTCGATCGCCCTCGCCGCCACCGGCACCGTCCCGGACATGCTGCGCGGCGACGGCACCACCGGGCACGTGGACTGGCAAGGCGTGTGGGAGCAGGTCGCCGAACTGCGACCGCACCTGGACGCCGCACACAAGCGCATCGGCGGGCTGGAGGCCGAGCGGGACGGGTACACCGAAACCGCCAGGCAGGCAACCGCTCTCGGTATCGACCAGGCCGCACGCATCGCCGAACTGGAGCACCGGGTCGGAATCCTCGAAGGATTGGATCCCGAACATGCCTGACCAAGCCCTCATCACCGAACCGGACTGGAGCAAGGTCCGTACCGTCGCCGATGAGCATGGCAGCCATGTCGAGCCGCACCTGGACGGGCTGTGGCCGCACCTGTGGCAGCTGCGCTGGCTGGCCGCGGTCATCAGCGAAACCATCGGAACGACCATCACCATCCACGAGGACGAGAAGTCCCGCGGACCTGGCCGGTTCGGAATCAGCTACCGAAACGTCGGCACCGCACAGACCAGAACCTTCGACTCGATGTGGTCAGTTCTCGTAGGCATGCAGTACGGGCATGGGATCGCCCGCGCCCGTATCGACGAACTGGAGGAACCCGCCGATACCGCAGCGATCGCCTTCGGTCAGCAATACCGCAATGATGCCGGCGCCGAGATCACGATCCTCGAACCGGTGCAACGGCACCCCGGCAGCGATCTGCCTGTGGTCGGCGAGATCTGGGTCGGCCGCAACGAGAACCAGTTGCTGTTCCAGCACCACATGTACGTGACCGCCGAGGGGCTGGCGGCTTTCGGCTACAAGCTGATCGAACAGGGGGGCCGTCATGCCTGACCCCATCGCCGAAGGGTGCCGTGCCGCGGCAGCCGACCAATACACGCTCGTGCCCGCCGCATACGTCGTGCGGCTGCTCGATGAGCTGGAACAGACGCGCACCGAGCAGTCCGCGGTCCACGTGCAGTTGATGGATGCCCGCGACCGTGTCACCGAGTTGGAAACCTTCATGCCCGGCATTGGTGCCGGTGAACCGATGCCCTTGAGTGCTTTCGCGAACTGGCTGCACACCGCGGACCGCGGTCTCAGCTCGCACGCGATCATCGGTGCACTGACCGGCCGCCGAACACTGCCCGGCCGACCGGTCGTGGTGGGTATCGAATGGCCGCTGGACGCCGGCGACTTCTGGCGGTGCGAGCAGCTGCTGCGCGCTGTCCCCGAAGCGCGCGAGCACATGCTGCTCATCGCCGAACTCAGCCCGGAATGGTCTGCGCTGGTGGCGCATTGGGACGACCTCGCGATTCTGGACCGCCCCACGCTGACTGACCGGATCTGGGAACTGATCGAAACTCCGAGAAGGAACCGCCGTGCCTGAACTGGACCTCGTGGCCGAAGGGCGGCAGCTGCTCGCCCTGCTTGTCGACTCGCACATGGCGAAGGCCGACGCCGCGTTCAGCTTCACGGAGTCGGCGCGGTCGCTGCTGCCCGCCGTGCTCGCCGAACTGGAGCAGGCCCGCGCCCGTGTCGACTTCCTGACGTCCGAACGCGACCCGGCCGTCATCATCGCCCAGGCGGTCGTCGAGCAGCTCGACAAGCTGGCCGGTCCGGCGGTGATCCGTGAGACGCGGGCGTACTCACGGCAGGTTGTGGCCGAGCGTGACGAAGCCCGAGCCCGTATCGCCGAGCTGGAGAAGCAGGTCAACGAGGACGTCATGGTCAAAGGCATGTTGGTCAAGCGCACCCAGCTGCCCGCAGTGTGCGCAAGCTACATGGTCACCAGCGAGACCAACCTCCGTGTCGCCAAAGATGCAAGGGCACGGCTCGAGGCGGCCAACGCCCATATCGCCGAACTGGAGGCCGAGCACTCCCCGCTCGGGCATGTCGTGGTCGCGGTCGTCGATGGCCGCGGGCCGTTCATTCACGGCGAACACCGGCAGGTGATGACGGCAGCTGACGCGATCCGGTCCGTGGGCCGGTCCGACCTGCCGCGCGGCATGACCCTGAAGCTGTGCGAGCTGCGCGAGGTGGATGACCGTGGGTGATCGCCTTTCCAATGAGCAGCTGGCCCGATTTGTGAATGACTCCCAACGGCTCGGCCTCCACGACGCCGTGTCCGCCGGCGAGGAGCTCATCCAATTGCGCAGCCTCGTAATCGCCTTCACCGACTCGGGAGCCTGCTGGTTCGACCACGACGGCGGATGCCTGGCACACGGATACCTGAGGCTCGAGCCCGGAGCGCTTTGCCCGCATGCCCAAGCGAGAAAGCTGATCGCCGAATGGGAATCAGAGGTGAAAGACCATGGCTGACCACGAACCCGAATGGTCGAACCCCGGTGAAGCGCTGATAGTCGGCCGCCGCATCCTCACAGAACGGGGCATCGACATCGGCGCCGCGAAACTCGCGTTCAAGTCGAACCACCCGCAGGTGGCAAACGAGTGGATCGAGACCGCGATCTCCCTCAAGGTGGCGGCCTTCTCGCAGCGGCGCCCGCCGTACACGGTCAACTCCGTCGCTGAGCAGATGGCCGACAGTGACGGCGCCTACCCGTGGTCCGGGCCGGTAGGCAACGGGCTGACGTTGGACCACTACCGGGGAAAGTTCCGCGACTACGCCCGCGACGAACTGTTCCTGATGCGGCAACTCGGCATTCTCGGTGAGGACGCCGACCATGCCTGACCAGATCCTCATCTCCGATGACCGCCTGTCCCGGTGGGTCTCCTACGTCGATCTCCCGGTGGGTGATGAGTTGCTGCGGGCGTTCGACGCGATGGCCGCAGAGCTGCTGGCCGCCCGCGGCCGCACCGCGTGGCTGGAGCGGGAAGTCGCTGACGCCGCGGTGATCCTGCGCAACATGAACGCTCATATCGATGAGGTGCTAGCCCGGAACCTGGAGATCGCCGCCCCGTTGGTTGCATTGCGTGACTTGGCCACCGGGTGGGCCACGCAGAGCACCGACTACGACGAGGACACCGAGCAGCAGATCGCTGACGGCCGTGCGGTTCTCGCAATCCTCGATGGGCACCCGGAGGTCGCGGACCATGCCTGACCAAATTCTCATCTCCGACCCCACCCGGTACCGCGACCAGCTCAAGCAGGCAGCATGAATCCCCTTGTCACGGGCGTGTCCATCATCGGGTTCATGGTCAGCGCTCCTGCGGCATTCGTGCTCACCGAGAGCACGTCGTGGAGTTTCCGCCGCTGGATCGCCACTGCGGTAGCGGCGGCCGCACTGAACGGCGTCCTTATCGGCGCCATGACCTGGTCGAGCCTGAACTCAGCGGGTGTCGCGTGAATCCACTTGTCACCCAGCAGATCGCCGACGGCCGAACCGTTCTCGCGATCCTCGATGGGCAGCCCGAGGTGAGTCATGGCTGACGTCATCGTGCTCCAGGCCGCTCTTCAGGCCGCGTGCGTCGTTGCCATCGCGCACGGTGTCGACCAGCGCATCGACCCGGATGCCTTCGGGATCCAAACCTCGCCGGAGGGAACCACCCATGCCACCTACGTCGATGCCGACCACCTGGTCTCGGTGTGGCTCGACCGCAACGACTGTGCCGTGGTGCGCATCGCTGATCTGAGTTGGACGCACTGGCCCGACACCGACTCGGACGACGACGCGGAATGCGATGTGTGCCAACCGTATACGCCTCAGCGTAACCACTTCCGGGGTGTGCCGATTGAGAACGCTTACCTGCCCGGAGACGCACCCGTATCGGAGAACGCCAATGTCTGAAGCCGTGAATCTCGAACTGGCCGTGCGGATGCCGTGGCTGGTCGCCGAGCCCGAATCCATCTGGGTCATCACCGGCACCTACCGCAGTGGCAAAGACAGGTTCACCGACTGCTTGGCCATGGTGTTGCCGCTGGAAATCACCGATGGACATCGGCTGTTCCAGCTGATCCACCCAGCCATCGTGGACACCGATCCGGCCAACCCGGATCGGCTGATAGCGCCGAACCGGATCACCCACGGGCGCCGGTTGGTCCTGGTCCACGCAGAAGAACCGCGGACCGCGTACTGGGCTGACGAACAAGACCTGATCGACCGAGGGGAAGACCATGCCTGACCGAGATCGCATCACTGAAATCCAGGATGGCGAGCCTATGGATCCGCACCCACCCGGCGGCTATGTGTCCACCTCGTGCCGTCATGCCATCGACCGCCCAGACCTGCACGACCGCTGTCGGCTCATATGCAAGTGGTGTAGCCAGTCTTGCCGCTGCTCCTGCCATGAAACCACCGAAGGGAAGCGGCCATGCCTGAACAATTCCTGATCCCCGACGACCGCCTGTCCCGGTGGGTCTCCTACGTCGATCTCCCAGTGGGTGATGAGTTGCTCCGGGCGTTCGACGCGATGGCAGCAGAGCTGCTGGCCGCCCGTTGGCGCATCCACGTGGTGGAGGCCACTTGCGCGCAGTGGGCCGACGCATTCGATAGGTCCAAGGTCAGCCACCGCAGCCGGGTGAGTCAGCTTATGGGCCGCATCGCCGAGCTGGAGCAGCGAGTGTCTCTCGCTGTCGCGATCTGCGATGTCGAACAGATGCACCGGCACGATCCCGGCGCCCCTGTGCCTGCGATATGGACCGCCTACGCGTTGCGCCCAGATCTCTACGAGCGCCCATCCGATTGGGACGCAGTGATTTCCGAGGTCCGCAAATGGCATCCGACCATTCAGGATGTGACGGACCATGCCTGACCAACCGCTCATCGCCGAGGACCGTCTGCGGCAATTCCGCGACGACGACAACGTGTGCGCGTCCCCTTTCGAGCGAGCGATGGCAGAAGAGCTGCTGGTAGCCCGAGCCCGGATCGCCGAGCTGGAGACAGAGCTGGATCTCAATCAGGGGAGTCAGGCGCGGCTGGTCGTCAAGTTAGCCAACGCCCACCCCGAGCGACTGGCCGATGCGCTCGCCGAGCTGGACCTGGCCCATACCCGTATCGCTGAGCTGGAGCAGCAGGCCGGCCAGTCGCTCGGCTACGTCGTCGTGGCGGAGCAGCCGGTTCATCGCGCAGCAGTCATGCACCGGTACCGCGCCATTGGGTGTATCTGGCCGGAGAGCGAGGGAGCCGAAATCCAGTTGGCCGAGCGTTCGGACCGAGCGTTGATGGACCCCGCGTGGTTCAGCGGCATGAGGCACTTCATCGCCGAGCTGCGGGAGGTGACCGGAAATGGCTAGCTACGAGCACCGGGAAGTGCAGCGTACCCGGTATGAGTGGCGTGTCCCTGGTGCCACCTATGGCGGTTGGGGTTCGGCGGTCGCCGAAGTCCACAAGGCCATAGCGGCAGCCGAAACCCGGTACCGCGAGGTGATGGGCAAGGACCCGACTCATGATGACTGGCTTCGTGTTTGGGCTGAGGACGACGACATCGTGCTCTGGTTCGAGTACCAGGAGAGTGACCGATGACCGGCCGCATCGTGGGCTACGCCGTCGGCCAGTACCAGGGCTCACTGTTCCCGCCCAACATCGACGACGTTCACCTGACCCGTGAAGGCGCAGAAGCAGACGTGGTTGCACTGAGCTTTGCGCAGGAGTGTGTCGACTATCGGATCTACGAGGTGCGGGAGGTGCCCGATGCCCGCTGAAGCAGCCTGCCGCTACTGCTGCCCGCATCTGAACGTCTGGCGCGGTCATTGCGTCTCGTGTGGTGCGACATGGGACCAGATCACCGAGCGGCAGGCGGAGGTACCGCGCGATGCCTGACCGCTTCGGAGAGCCCGAGACGCGGAAGAAGTGCCGCAACCCGAACTGTCGGCCGCCGGGGTGGCTCGGCACCGATGACGAGGGCCGGCCGATCCCGTGCATGGAGTGCAAGGACCACCTCCTGCACCGGCGGGACGTCAACGATTTCGCCGAGCGCACACCCAGCGCTCGAGCCCAGCAAGCAATCGATGCAGCAGCGAAAAGAGAGAAGCGGCCGTGATCCCACCTGAAGAAGCCCTGACCAGCTCACCGACCGTTGCCGGTCCCGGCGCGAATCTCGGAATGATGGACATGTCCAAATGCGCATTCTTCGTCTACGTGGACACCGATGGGCATGCGGTCGTCCAGGCCGAGGGTGTCTCGAAGGCGCAGGCGGCCGAGTGGATGCGCCATCTGGCGGACTCATGGTCAACCGGTGATGCGGACACCACCGGCGGTGCCGAATGAGCCAGCACCCCATGACCTCACAGCCCACCGCACTTTGGATCGAGCAGCTCGCCGCGTCCCCTGGCAGTGCGTTCTCGAGCGGCGGTTGCGGTGACACCGCGTGTGACTTCTGCCGCGAACAATCCCTGCCGATGCCCGGCCCGCCCACGGTCGGCGGACTGCTCGGTGCTGTCTTCTCGATCCTCCGGAAGGTGGTGCGGCCATGAGCCCCGAACCGGTCGTCACCGTCACCCGCTACGAGGTGTCTTGCCTGCCGGAAGAGCATCGCGACCGTCGAAGCTTCTCGATGAGTGTCGCGTACCGAGGCGGTGAGAAATGGTGCGTCACAGACACATTCGAATGCTACGACCTCGACGGTCACCCGAGCTTCGAGGGCCGAGCATCGTGCCGCGACGACGCATGGTCGGCGCGGCATTGGTTCGACCTCGTCACCGCACTCGCACTGGCGAACCGCCTTGCTCCCGCTATGAGGGTCAACGGGCAGTCCGTCGCTGATGTGCTGGCGCGCGGGGGTGGGCAGTGAACACCGCGAACATCCTGACCAGGCGTGAGCAATGCCGTCTGCATTGTCGATCCACCTGGCACGGCGAGCATGGCGCATCGTCACCCGGCGGCCCATTCCCCGGCACGATGGCCAAGATCGGAGACGTCCGCCGATGTGAGCACGGCAAGTACTGGCGGTACACCGAGACCAGCGAGAACGCGTTCTTCTGCATGATGGATCGCTGGGAACCGTTGTCCCGCATCTGGAACCCCATCGCATACCGTCGGGCGTTTCTGGCGGTCGGGGGTGGGCAGTGACCGCCGAGCTGCATCACCTTCCCACCTCGGACTTCGCGATTCGGCAACTCCACGCGGAGATCGAGCGGCTCGCGACCATCGCTTCGCAGGCGTACATCTCCCGCACGCCACTGCGCACCGAGCAGCAAGGCTCCGATGAGGTCGCCTACTGGTACGACGATCTCGGCCTGAAGATCCTGACCGCCGGTGGCGGCGTGCACATGTCGACCGAGCTTCGATTCCAGGACTGGCCGGACTGGAACTCGGTGAGCAACAAGGACGCTCGGGCCATCGCGAATGCCCTGCTGTCTGCGGCGGCATATGTCGAGCCTGGCTACGAGGTGACCGAATGACCCCCGAGGAGATCCGGGCCGAGGCAGCTCAACGAATCGCGAAGGCCGAGCACGCACGGCTCTATCCCGGAATGCCCTGGGAGAAGGTGCGCGCCGAAGACCTCGTCTGGCTACTCGAGGAGGCTGCGGCCGTAGTCGATGCCCTCGGCGACATGCTGCCGACCGGGGCGGAAGGTGTGGCTGTGAGCGAGCAGCCCGCTGACGGCACCCTCTTCGCCGGTGAGCCTGGCGGCAGCGAGTATCGGTGCATCGACACTCTCGCCGATCCCTACGCGGAGATCACCCAGAACATCATGGGCACCGGCCGCTACTGGGCGGGGAGCATCTTCGCGGCCGATGTCAGCCGCGAGGCATTCAATGCGCTCAGCATGGGCTGTGTGTGGGTGGTGTGGGCAGGTGTGTTCATGCGCATCAACGGCGCGGGTAATAGTTCACCCGGCCCGGGTGGCCGCCTGTGGCGGATCGAATGCAGTCAGCGTCAGCATGTCGGTTATGTAGAGCTAGGGCGCGACCCCGTCGCCCTTGATCTGATCGAACCGTCTCCGCCGATGCCTCCCGAGTCGTGGTGGATGAGCGAGTGTGCCCGCGCGGTTCGCGATTTGGTCGGCACTGAGCCGCGCCCCGACCGCGTGTTCGTACCGGATATGCGCGGGAAGCTTGCGCAGATCGACCCGTGGGAGGTGACCGAATGAGCTCGAAGGACAGCCGGATCGCGGACCTCGAAGCGGACCTCGCCGAACTCCATGGGTTCAACACACGCAGCCGTGAAACTGCTGCCCAGCACACCAAGATTCTGCGGGCCATCTATGCCGAGCACCAGCCGATCCTGACCCAGGACAGGGATCGCGCGTTCGAATTACGTTGCCGCCGTTGCCATACCGACGAACACCACACCTGGCATTCGGACAACTACATGCCATGGCCGTGCCCCACCGTGGCGCCGTTCGTGGCGTACGCGGTCTACACACCGCGCGAGGCCGAGCAGGAGGCGGCCGAATGAGTCTGTTTCATCGCCACGACTGGGGTATGTGGGAACGCATCCAGGTCGAATACACAGACCATTTCGGGGACCGCGGTGGCACCGACACCAAGCAAGCACGCCGTTGCGGCACCTGCGGCAAATACCAGCTGCGCAGGATCCGCGGATGATGCCTCGCGACAACGGTCGCATGACCGCCGCTAGTGATCAGCAACCGGCCGACCTCTTGTTACCCCGCACTGCGGCAAGGAGATTCGTGTGTCCACCGATGAGAAGTATCTGACCAGAATGCAGGTCGCGACGCGATTGAAGATCACCCCGAAAACACTCGCGAATTGGGCTTCCGACGGAAAAGGGCCACCGTTCATGCGGCTCGGTCTGGTCGGCGCTCCGGTCCGTTATCCGTGTGAAAGCTATTTCGAGTGGGAGCGATCGCAGACCGAACTGTTTCGACCGACATAAACGCGGCCTCCTGAATGCCTTTTAGGGCTGGGGCCGAGCGAAGGGAGTGCGATGGGTAGCGACCGGTTGGTAGCGGGTGGTCGCCCGAAGAAGAAGTCGTTGGAGCCGGTCAAAGGTTCGGACGGGATGTGGCGTCTGGACCGGGTCCGTCACCGGACCTACAGTGGCATGTACACGCGCACGAGCGCCAGTGCCCGCACACGCAAAGGGTGTGCGCAGCAGTGGGAGATAAAGTTCGAGAAGAATCGGCACAAGGGATCGGTGAGAACCGTCCGAAGCGATGCCGTCACAGTACGGTTCACCGCCGACGACAAAATGACCGGCGTCTTCACGCACTTCCTCGCCACGTGCGAGAAGAAGGTGAAGCAAGGGCTCATCAAACAGAGCACTGTCGACGGATATGAACGATTCATCTTCCCGTCCACCGGAAACAAAGCCGCCAAGAACTCCATAAAAATGGCGACAGAGCTGGGTGGGTTGACCGTGGGAGAGGTCGGGGATCCGGCCTTCCTCAGTGACTACCTGGAAGGTATTCACGACGTAGCGAAAGGCACTGCGAGTGTTCACTACGCGCTGCTGAAGCAAATATTCGGGATGCTGACGTTGAACGGCCCCTTCAAATACGACCCGATGGCACCGGTGTCCAACCCCTACCGCTCCGGTGGCGGGCAGCGGGCGTTGAAACGCGCCGAACGCGACGCGTTGTTCGAGTTGTTCCTGGCCCGTATGCCGCAGAACCCGTACTGCCGCATCCTGTTCCTGCTGCTGCTGGGCACCGGGATGCGGATCGGGGAGGCGCTGGGGTTGCGGTGGGCCGATGTGGACTTGAAGGACGGCCCGCAGTGCGCGGTGATCTACATCTGCGGGACCGTGGTGCCGGGGCCGGCCGGGGGTAAGGGGTACCGGCAGGACAAGCGCAAGAACGACGGCGCCCCTTACTATCTGACCCTCCCGATGTGGCTGACGGTGGAGCTGCGGGAATGGCGCGCCAAGGCCGGCGATGTCGACGAGCAGAGAGCTGTGTTGTCGACCAAGCGAGGCACGTTCCGGTCGGTGTCGGGTCTCGAGGGAGTGCTGCGGCAGATCGTCGGGGGCACGGCGATGGATTGGGTGCACTTCGGCAACTTCCGGGATACCGCCGCGACTCACGTCAAAGGCAAGACACGCAGCGGCGCCAGGGCAAGCGCCCAACTGGGTCATGCGGAAGGCTCGACGGTGGCCAGCACCTACTATATTGACAAGGAGGGATACGAGCACCCGGCGGTGGACAACGCGGCCGCGATGGAATCGCTCAAGCCCTCAAAGTTGGAGCGAGACTGGAATTCCGGTGCTGTCTAAGCCGACTGCAGGGCGCCGACCTCGATCGATTCAAAATTCGGATACTTCCAGCCGAAGAAGATGATCGGGTTCACGTTCACAATGCGCCGCAGTCGCGGGGCCAGCTGCGCGCGGCGGCGCTCATCGGTCATGCCGAACACGACCTGCATGATGACATCGAGTGTCAGCTCGTTCATGCGGTCGAGCGTGTGCACGGTCGACCCGCCGCCCCAACGGTCGAGATGAGTTTTCGCGATCGCCTCGACCAGCGTCCGGTACCCGCGCAGCGAGGATCCGGCGAAGGCGGGCATGAGCAGTCGCCGGGCGCGCGCATGCTCACCTTCATCGGTGAGCAGCACCGAGTGCTCGCCCATAATGTGCACCAGCAGCCGATTACCTTCTCCCGCATGCAGATCGGCCGGGTCGCCGGCGAAGATCTCCCGAATATGCTCGGGTCGCGAGAACACCACCAGATTCTCCGCATACGGCGCGACCAGATGCAGCGTGAACACATCGCCGTAGCGCCGCGCCGCCCGCCCGAGCAGCATGCCGCGCCATTTCGCATACAGGAGCGTCTGGACGATGACCGGCAATCGAGGGCCTGGTGGAAATGCGGTAGTCACGACGGCGATCCCTTCGCGCGAGCCGCATCGATGCGGCGAGCCTCCCCACAGCGTAGAACGCCCGTTCCTCAGCTGTCGGAGTCCTGGAAGAGTCGACAGGCAGACGCACTGAGGCATCGGGAATGAATGTCACTGTGACGCAAGGCGCTTCGGTGCGAGGTGGGTGGCGATGTAGGACATATACTGGCCTAGTTGGCTCCTATCGTCGAGTCATGACCACTCTCGAGCCCTTCCGCATCGATGTTCCGGCCGCCGCGATCGATGATTTGAACGCTCGTCTTGCTGCTACGCGCTGGCCTGCGGAACTGCCCGGAGTCGGCTGGAGCTACGGCATTCCGACGAGTTATGTGCGGGAGCTGGCCGAGTACTGGGGTAGCGAATACGACTGGCGGGTCCACGAAGCGGCGTGGAATTGATACCCGCAGTTCGTCACCGATATCGACGGGCAGCGGATGCACTTCTTGCATATCCGCTCGCCTGAGCCGGAGGCGATGCCGCTCGTTCTGGTGCACGGGTGGCCGTTTCAGGATTTCACCGAGATGATCGGCCCGCTGACGGATCCCCGGGCGCACGGGGGAGTGCCGGAAGATGCGTTCCACCTGGTGATTCCGACTCTGCCCGGATTCGGCTTCTCGGGGCCGACCCATCGGCCCGGAGAAGCCGCGACCGAGCGCAGTGCCGAGCTGATCGTGAAACTCATGGCGGGTCTGGGCTATGACCGCTACGGCGCGCAGGGGGGAGATGCCGGGTCCTTCATCGTTCCGCAGCTGGGCCGGATCGATGCCGGGCATGTGGCGGGTGTGCATCTCAACGACCCGATCACCATCCCGGCCTGGGGTGATGACGGATCCGGCTACAGCGCAAGCGATCAGGAGAAGCTCGCATCCATGGCGGATTGGAGCAGTAAGGAGACCTCCGGTTATGCGGGCATGCACGCCACGCGACCGCAGACTCTCGCTCCGGCGATCGCCGATTCTCCGGCGGGTTTGCTCGCCTGGATCCTGGACGTGGTCCAGACCTTCAGCGATCCGTCCAAGGCGACGCCCGATGCGGCGATCGACCGCGACATGCTGCTGACGAATGTCTCGGTTCTCTGGTTCACCAACGCCATCGGATCGTCCATGTACCTGTACAAGGAATCGCAGCAATGGGGCGCGGAAGTCTCGAACTCCGGGGTGCCGACCGGCGTCGCGGTCTTCCCGGGCAACAACACCATTCGTGGTCTCGCGGAGAAGCGGAACACCGTCGTGCACTGGACCGAATTCGATCGCGGGGGACACTTCGCCGCCATGGAGACCCCGGATCTGCTGACGACCGACCTCCGCGACTTCTTCCGCACACTCCGCTGATCCGTCTGTGGGCGGGGCGTTCGCCGCGCTGCCCACATTTGTACACCCGGATCTGAGAGTCTGGGGCCATGGCTATCGTTCATCGCACCACCATGGTCCCCGGCAAATTGGAGCTGCTGGCGGCGTGGCTGCCGACTCGCGCCTGGTACACGGGCGGTTCGCAGCCGCGGCTCGCCAAGGCCGGCGGGTTCCGGCTCGACGATCCGGCCGGCGCGGTCGGTATCGAAGTCATGGTCGTGAGTGACAGTTCGGGTGCGCGGCCGGTGACCTATCTGGTCCCGATGACCTACCGCGGCGCACCGCTGCCCGATGCGGCCGACGCTTTGATCGGTACCTCCGAGCACGGCGTGCTCGGCACCCGCTGGCTCTACGACGCCACACACGATCCGGTGTTCGTCGAGCAGATCGTCCGCCTGCTGGCCGCCCAGGCGCAGCCGCAAGCCCAGAGCGAGAGCGATACCACCGACCCCACCGTCACGGTCCGGGCAGCTGAAATCCCGGTTCCGGCAGCGGGATTCGGCGGCAGCTCGGTGCTGGACGCGGCACGCTGGACCGATATCACCCCGGCCGGAACCGAGGTGCCGGTGCTTCGGCTCCATCGAATTCTCGGCGACGAGTTGCCCGCCGACCTCTACGCATGGGTCGAAGCACCGTGGTCGTCCCCCGACGGTGAGATCAGCCGCGGGGTGTTCGTATCGACTCAGGCCGGATAGCCGCGCCGTCGCTGATGTGCAGGACCGCATCGGCGACGTCGAGGGTCGCCGCGTCGAGCGGGAAATAGCCCTGCTGCGGGGTGGTGTCGGTCCGGCTCCGGGCGGCGGCGACCGCACTGCTCGCGATCAGGCCCCAGGTGCTGATGCGGTTGTGCAGAAAGGCTTCGGAGGTATCGGGTTCCGGCTCGTGAAGCCCGAAGTGATCGTGTCGACCCAGGCTGCCCGCAATGAACGAGTACTGGTCACCCATCAGCGAGCTTGCGATCGAGCCGGCGCCGGTCCAGGCGATATCGCTGTCCGCCCGGCTGAAGTGGCTGGGATTCCGCTGCAGGTGCGTATTGTTCGCGAAGACCAGGGTCGGGCCGCGACGGGATTCGATGCGCCGAATGGCGAGCAGGTTCTGCGCCATGATCACATCACGGGCGCCGAGAAGTAGGGCGATTCGCTCATTCAGTTCGCGGCGCTGTGCTGCGACCCTGTGATAGCGCAGCAATCCGATACCGGCGGCGAGATATGTTTCCGCCCTTTGCCATTCGGTCCGCGAGGTAGCCGCGATTCGCTGTGGGGCGCATTCGTACAGTGCGTCGACGAGGTCGTCGGCAATCGATCGCAGTCGCCCGGCCGCTTCCGATTCGCCCATCGACATCTCCGGGTCCAGGATCGCCTCCTCGCGGCCCCATTGCTCATCGTCGCCTGCGGCGCTCGCGATATCGATGTCGAGTCCCAGGTAGTCGCGGGCGTATTCGAGATATCGGCGCGGGCTGGGCGCGCTGGTGTTCTCGGTCTGTGCATCGATGCCGTAGAAGGTCAAATGTGCTGCAGGAGTGCGACTCCGGTTGTATTCACGCATCCAGGCAACCAGCTGCCTGTTCGTATCCAGTGCGCCGAAGTCGTGCGAAAACCCTTCGCGCATCACGGTATCGAGATCGCCGACACCGTTCTGGACGAAGTCGTTCACGGCCAGAGCCGCTACCCGATCAGTCTCCAAGCCGATGGATCGAAACCCGAGCTCGACCAGCTGAACGAACAGTTCGTTGCGGACCCAGCCGAAGGCCGGTACCTGATGGGTCGGTTCACCGAGGGCCAAAAGCTCCGATGATGACGTGACGAAGTCCTGAATATGCTGACTCATGAGCCTCAATCGTATCGTTGAAAGAACGGTTGATAGTTTGGTCGACTGACTCAGGTATTCGACGGGTAAAGTCTCAAATTAATGCCTACCCTGCGACCAGCGGATCTCGCCCGAGAGCATGGAATCTCGACCCAGGCTGTCCGCAACTACGAGCAGGACGGCTGCATCCCACCCGCCGCCCGCACGCCCACCGGCTACCGGATCTACACCGAGGCGCATGCCGCGGCCCTGCGCACCTACCTCGCACTCATCCCGGCCTACGGCCACTCGGCCGCCGGTCAGATCATGACCGCACTCCACAACAACGAACTCGACGCCGCCCTCACGGCCATCGACCACGGCCACAATCAATTGCTCCGAGACCGGGAAACCCTCGCCACGGTTCGCAGCGCAATCGATCATCTGACGACGGAGTCCGCCCCTGGCCGCCCGGCAGCCGACAGCGACCGAACCATCGGCGAACTCGCCCATCGACTCCGCGTGACTCCGGCAACCTTGCGAAAATGGGAGAACGCCGGAATCCTCACCCCGGCAAGAGATCCCGCCACCGGATACCGCACCTTCGAGGCCACCGACCTCCGCGACGCCGAACTCACCCACCTCCTCAGACGCGGCGGCTACCCCCTGGCGCACATATCCACCGTGGTCCACCAGATCCGAACCGCCGGCGGCACAGCCGCACTCGCCGCGTCGATGACCGACTGGCAAGCCAAGCTCACAGCCCGCGGCCTCGCCATGCTCACCGCATCGACCCACCTCAACGTCTACCTGCTCCTGCTCAATCGTGCTGATCCACAGCAGGAGTTCTAGCCGCGGCCGATCCCGCCGCTCAGCGATCGGCAAAATGCTCATCGTGGAGCACTCGACATCCGAACCCGATCGCCGCACCGCCGACCACCTGCAGCCTGTACTCGTCGAACTGGAACGCCGCGAACCGATCTTCCATCGTCCCGAACTCGGCACCACGCGGGCCGATTTCGAGCGCTCGACGGCACCGGACTTCTGGGAAACCGGCGCCTCCGGCCGGCGCTACAGCAGGGAATTCGTCTGGGCCACTCTCGAACAGCGGCAACTCGATACAGCGCAGGATCAGGGCGAGCCCGACTCGTGGAAGACCAGCGACTTCCAACTACGCGAGATCGCCCCGGACACCTACCTACTCACGTACACCCTCGAACAACCGGATCGACTGACCCGGCGACTGACCGTCTGGCAGCGCACCGCAGACGACTGGACGATCCTCTACCACCAGGGAACGGTCGTCACCGATTAGCGGTGTCAGTCGTGTTTCGCCTCGTAGCGCAGCAGGACCGTGCCGCCCGGGAAGGTGCGGTTCTCCAACAGTCGCAGCGATATCCAGGACGGCAGGCTCGGGAAGAACGGGGTGCCGCCGCCCACGGCGGTGGGCGCGACAACGATCCGGAACTCGTCCACCAGCCCGGCCTGCACGATCGGTGCGGCCAGCGTCGCGCCGGCCACCTCCAGCCTGCCGTCGGTTTCGGCTTTCAGTTTCCGCACCACCTCGACCGGGTCGCCGCGTTCCAAGCGGGAGTTCCAGTCGACCGACTCCAGGGTGCGTGAGAACACGACCTTGGGCATATCGCGCCAGATGCTGGCGAAGTCGACGATCAGCGGGGTGGCGTCCGGAGCCTTGTCAGCGGTCGGCCAGTACGCGGACATCAGTTCGTAGACCCGCCGCCCGTAGAACGACAGGGCGGTCTCCCGCTCGAAGTCGTTCCAGTACTGGTGAAGCTCTTCGCTCGGTTCGGACCAGTCGATATTGCCCTGTGCGTCGGCGATGTACCCGTCCACCGACACATTGAAGCCATAGATGAGTTTGCCCATACAGATCAGACTGCACCGGGGGACAGAACTCATCGCTGTCTGCCCACTGTTGTCGGTCGGATCGCCCGGTAGGGTCGGTTCGATGGAGTGGAGTTTTCAGTCGGCCGAAGAGCTTTCGGCGGCATTGCGGGCGGGTGAGGTTTCCTCGGTGGAATTGACCGAGGAGGTGATTGCTCGTATCGAGCGGGACGACAAGGCGATCAATGCGGTGTGTGTGCCGGATTTCGATCGGGCGCGAGGAGCCGCGCGCGAGGCTGATGCGGCGCGCGGGCGAGGGGAGGACGGCGCACTGCTGGGGATTCCGGTGACGGTCAAAGAGTCCTATAACGTTGCCGGGTTGCCGACCACCTGGGGTGTGCCGGAGCAGCGGGACTTTGTGCCGCAGGAGGATGCGGTACAGGTTTCGCGGTTGAAGGCCGCGGGTGCGGTGGTGCTCGGGAAGACCAATGTGCCGATCATGCTGGGGGATCTGCAGAGCTACAACGAGATCTACGGGACCACCAACAATCCGTGGGATCTCGGGCGGACCCCGGGCGGATCGTCCGGTGGTTCCGCCGCGGCGCTGGCGGCCGGGTTCGGGGCGCTGTCCATCGGGTCCGATATCGGCGGTTCGCTGCGCACGCCCGCGCATTTCTGCGGGGTCTACGCCCACAAGCCGACCTACGGGCTGGTACCGACGCGCGGGCATGTCCCGCCGCCCGCACCGGCACTGCCGTCCGACCGTGACCTCTCCGTCGTCGGCCCGATGGCACGCACCGCCCGCGATCTCGCCCTGCTGCTGGACGTGATGGCCGGGCCGGATCCGCTGACACTGGGCGTCGGATACGACTTGGCGCTGCCGGCCGCGCGCCACGAGCGGCTCGGTGATTTCCGTGTCCTGATTCTGGAGGAGCATCCGCTCATTCCGACCGGGTCCGCGGTGCGGGCGGCGGTGAACAAGGTCGCTGACACGCTTGTCGCCGCGGGCGCTCGCGTCGAACGGCACAGTCCGCTGCTGCCCGACCTGACCGAAGCCGCAACGCTTTACACCGAGTTGCTGCTGGCGACCCTCGCCGCCGGCTTCCCCGAGGACCGGTACGAACTGATGCGGACCTTCGCCGCCGCAGTGGGCCCGGACGACCGGAGTCTCGACGCAGCCCGGTTGCGTGGCGCTGCGTTCAGCTATCGCGATTGGATCGCCGCCAACGATCGGCGCGAAGTCCATCGCCACGGCTGGCGGCAGCTGTTCGCCGAATTCGATGTCGTGGTCACCCCGATCACGCCGACTCCGGCGTTCCCGCACGACCACAACCCCAACTTCGTGGAGCGACGGCTCGACATCGACGGCGCCGCATACCCGTTCGGCGATCAGCTCGTCTGGGCGGGCCTGGTGACAATGCCCGGGCTTCCCGCCACCGTCATCCCCGGGGGCCGGTCGCCCGAGGGTCTGCCGGTGGGTGTGCAGCTCATCGGCCCGATGCTGGAGGACCGCACTCCGCTGCGGCTGGCCGAACTGCTCGAGCAGGAGATCGGCGGCTTCGTAGCACCGGAGTAGGTCGCGCCGGCTCGGCGAAGCTCGGGGCGCCGCCGACTGCTTCCGGCGCACGCTGGTCCCGATGCTCCACGGTCAGCCCGTGGAGCATCGGGACCAGCACGGCGGATTACTGTGCCAGCCTGAGGATTTCACCTGTTCGAGCCAGATAGTCGTCGACCGAATGCTGATCGGAGTCGATGGCGGGCAGCATCTTCCGGAGTGGCGGCTCCCATGCCAGTTGCTGTTCGGAGAAGCACCGATTCAGTAGCTCGATCATGATCGCCGGGGCCGTCGACGCACCGGGAGAAGCACCCAGCAAGCCTGCGATCGTCCCGTCTGCCCCGGTCACCAATTCGGTGCCGAAGGTCAGAATTCCGATCTTGCCGGGATCCGGTTTGACCAACTGCGCACGCTGACCGGCCTGCACCGGATACCAGTCGGCAGGATCGGCGGCGGGGTAGAACCGTTGCAGCTGTGCGAATTTCCTGCGGCGCGTCGACAACAGCTGCCCGATCAGATAACCGACAAGCGCCAGATTCTGCACTCCGACCGCGAGCAGTACGCCGATATTGCGCAGCCGCAGGGTCGTGAACAGATCGACGAGCCGACCGTGTTTGAGCAGCCGTGTGCTGAATGTCGCGTAGGGACCGAACAATAGCGATTCGCGTCCGTCGACCACCCGCTTGTCGAGGTGCGGTACCGACATGGGCGGTGCGCCGAGTGCGGCTTGGCTGTAGACCTTCGCATCGTGCTGCTCGACGATTTCGGGATTGTCGGTACGCAGGAACTGGGCTCCGAAGGGGAACACCGCGTAGCCCTCAACCTCGGGAATCCGCGCCTTCTGCAGCAGCTTCAGCGCGTATCCACCCGCCCCGACGAACACGAACCGCGCGCGGACAGCGAAGCGCCGTTTGGTATTCCGATCTCGGCCGGTGACGGTCCAGAGCCCGTCGGAGTCTCGATGCAGTCCGGTCACTTCGTGCCGCGTCCGTACCTGCGCGCCCGCAGCGGTCATGGATTTCACCAGTGCCCGCGTCAAAGCACCGAAGTCGACATCGGTACCGCCCTCGTATCGAGTGGCTGCGACCGCTTCCGCACGGTCACGCCCGGCCATCAGCAGCGGCGCCCATTCGGCGATGACCTCGGGATCCTGGCTGTACCGCATTGCCGAGAACAATGGCAGGTCCCGCAGTGTCTCGAATCGCGTTCGCAGATAGGCGATATCGTGCTCACCGAACACGACATCCATATGCGGGGTGGAATTGATGAACGAGGCCGGATCCGCAATATCGCCATCCGCGACCAGCGATGCCCAGAACTGCCGCGACAGCTGGAACGCCTGCCCGATCTGTTCGGACTTCGCGGACTCGCTGGGATCGGGCATGTAGTTCAGTTCGCACAACCCCGAATGCCCGGTCCCCGCGTTGTTCCACGCATTCGAGCTCTCGGCCGCGACCTCGTCGAGGCGCTCGAACATGACCGTCGACCACTCCGGCCGCACCTTCGCGAGCAGTGCGCCCAGCGTCGCCGACATCACGCCGCCCCCGATGAGAACCACATCGAATACCTCTGCCGCTGCGGTGGATTCCGCTGCCTCGCGCACGCCTTCCATACGACTGCCTCCTGATCTGTGGTCCTGAAGACATCGTCACGCCGCATCGTCTCATCCGTCCAATGTCGATTTCGGGCGCATATGATCCGAATATGGATGGATATCTGTCGGCCGAGGTCGAGGCGCTCGCTCCACTGCTAGCCGCCTTCGACGCAGCCGCCGGTGAGGGTCACATCACACGCGCCGCACAGGTTCTGGGCATCCCGCAATCGTCGTTGAGCCGCCGCTTGAAGAGCGTCGAGAAGACGCTGGGCGTGCAGCTGTTCCAGCCGGTGGGGCGCGGTGTCACGCTCACCCCGGCAGGTCGTGAACTGTTCGAGCGCACCCGGCATCTGGTCGGCGCACTCGACGACGCGGTGAGTGTGGTGCGCAGCAATGCCGATCCGGAAAGCGGCCTCGTACGCTTCGGCTTCCCACTCACCCTGGGTCCGGTCAGCATCCCCTCACTGCTCGCCGACTTCCACAGCAGTGCACCGCGAATCCGCTTGCACCTCGTGCAAGCTCATGGAGAAGCGCTTGCCGCCCAGGTCAGGGAAGGGCTACTGGACCTCGCGGTGATGATTCCCGCGCCGGCCGACCTACCCGCAACGGTGCTGGGCCACCAGCGCATTCACCTCTACGTCGCCCGCACGCACCGCCTCGCCGATCGGGACGCGATCGACCTCGGCGACCTGGCCGAAGAATCCTTCATCGCCAGCCCGCCCACCTACCATCTGCGCCACCTCCTCGACTCCTGGTGCGCCGAGGCCGGATTCATTCCACGCGTGCCGTTCGAGATCACCGAATTCGAAACCCTGCGTGCCTTCGTCGCACACGGCCTCGGCATCGCCCTGCTGCCCGAACCCGAAATCCCGCACCCCGACCTGCATCGCATAGCGCTCGCCGGTCCGCGCGACCGCAGCATCGGCCTGGTCGCCGGAAACCATCGGCCGACCCCCGCCGTCGCGCGCCTGCACGACTACCTCGCGACGCACGCCATGGCCCACATCGACAAGGCCGCATCCTGAACAATGCGGCGATTCAGCTGACCCGCCCGGCATGCCGTGCAGACGTGCGGGATACGCCATCCTCCGATCATCTGGACTAATCGGTCATATCATCGATCTATGCCCACCAATCGGATCGAGGGGCGTACCGCGGTGTTTGCCGACTGGGCTTGGCAGGCACTGCTGGTCGTGGGCGCGTGTTCGGTGCTGGTGGGACTCACCCTGGCGGTCTGGCCGAACAAGTCCGTGACGGTCGAGGGCATCCTGTGCGGACTGGTCCTGCTGGCCACCGGCGGCGCGCAGTTCATCGTGGCATTCGGTGCAAATATCGCGACGCCCCTGAAGGTGCTGGAGTTCTTCGGCGGCCTGACGGCACTGCTGTTCGCCCTGTGGTGCATCAACAGCGGGCAGTGGGTGCTGTTGCTGGCCTTGTGGATCGGCATGGGCTGGATGATCCGCGGCATCGTGCAGGCGCTCGTCGCGGCCTGGTCCGACGAGTTCACGGGTTCGGGCTGGCAGGAGATCTTCGGGCTGTGCACGACGGTGGTGGGTGCCGTGGTCGCGGTCGGGCCCTTCCAGTCGACCGTCTCGCTCTCGGTGGCCGTCGGGTTGTTCACGATCGCCCTCGGCATTACCGAGATGTCGACTGCCGCGCGCGTGGAGCGCGCCGGCATGGCTTTCCAGTAGCGCCTCGCAATACTCTTCCCGCTACTGGGAGGTTGCCCAGATTGCACTGGCCACGGTGATCGGCTTTCGTATGTCTTTGGCCGCTGCACACGCGCGATGTCGCGGCCCACCGATGCCCGCCGAGAAGATTCATGGAAGATCCATTAAAAACAGCACTGCGGGATGTGATCACAAGACTCAAGGGCTCGACCGAACATCCTGGATTCTTGCAAGCGAGCGAAACGATCGCGAAGCACATTGAGAATTTCGGTGGGTCGGCTTCGCGTGCAGCTAAATCATTTATAGATGAAGATTCGCTGTCTGCGAGAAACATTTTGGAGCATTATGCGACGATAGGCGAACCGGAAGCTGTAAAACTTGCACCACCGGGTAGCTTGCCGCAATCGGCCAAGACATTCGGGATATGGCGTCGCGATGACATTCTTACCCGGGGCGAGCGTAAAGAGCTTAGGAGATACACCGGTGCCGGGTGCTACGACCTGAACGTTGCACTCCGAAATGATTATGTGACACCCGAACATCAGGTACGAATCGATGCCATCAACAGTGCGCTCGCCAAACTCCCCAACTACGAAGGCGTCGTGCATCGCGGCGCACAGCTACCGGCCGAGGTGCTGGCAAAATATCAACCTGGAGTTGTAGTCACCGAGAAAGCGTTTACCAGCACTTCGCGCGGCCTGTCACAGGCGTTTCTCGGAAACGGAAACGTGAGGTACAACATCTTCTCGAGATATGGTAGTCCACTGGGTAGATACTCGCAGAACCCTTGGGAGCGCGAGGTGCTATTTGGCTCGGGATCGAAATTTCTCGTGGTCCGCAGGATGGAGGATCCCCGTGTAGAAGAAGTCGAAATTGATATGATAGACCTCTAGTGGAACGGACTTCGGATGAGTGAGCACATAGCAGGGAAGACGTTCTCCACGCCGGAGGAAGCCGGCGTTACCCTCCCGGCTCCAGATGTAGTCGCTGAAGCTCTGCGTGCAATCGATGACAGCAAGCGGCTTCGCGACTCCGTTCCACCGAGTGAACGGATGCTGATGTCTCCGAAGTTCTCGGATCATTGACGGATGAACACCGCCCAGGTCAATGGCCACACCCGAGGCCGCCTGACCACCTGATCCACGTCGACACCTCCTGAATTCCACGATTGCTGGACCTTTGCCGGTACGGTTCGGCTATTCGTGTGCTCGAGGAGATCGTGCGACGAGACGCCGCCCGGTCACGGTGAGAGGCAGGGCGGATGGCGCGTAAGAACGGGACTGTGCTCGACGGGGAGCTGACCGAGGCGCTGATCAAGGCGAGACGGTTTTTCACCCGGGCGGACATATCACCGGATCTGCGCAGTGAATACCGCACCGGCGGACGCCAAGCCGACGATTTCTATCGTGACCGCTGGTCCCACGACAAAGTGGGTGCGCTCCACGCACGGCGTGCCGGCGATCCGGCGCCGGTCGACGCCGTACTGCGCCGTCTCGCCGCTATGCGCGGCTATATGCGCGATCTGAATCTGGGCCGCGAGGCGCGCCCGGAGATCGCCGCCAAGGTCGGCATGAGCGAAGAAGACCTCTACGACATGTACCGCCTGCTGGCGCTCGCCAAATACGAGGACCGCTACGTCATTCCGCCCGCGCACGCCGAACAGGCGCACGGCCTGGAGGAATTGGCCACCGACTGCAGCCTCGACTACGACGGCGGCCCCGGCATGACCGGTTCGGGCCCGTTCGGCGAGAGCTCCGGCCCCCTGACTCCCGTTGCGGTGGAGAACTTCCGCATGCTGCAGGAACGCCAGGCCGCCGATACCGGGGCGGCGATCGAAGGAGCCGGACGCGTCAATCTGCTCAATTGGGACGGCCGCGGAGCCCCGGACGGGCTCATGCCACAGACCAACGGCGGAAGGCACCGCAAATGAAGCTGACGGATTCTGTACGTTCCGGAGCGTGGCAGGTGCAATCGATGCTGCTCGGATATCCCGATGAGCGGCTGCTGGATTCGCTGTCGCTGCTGTGCCGGACGGCCTCGGCGCTGCCGGAGGCAGTCGGTGCACCGTTGCAACCGCTGTTGAATCATCTCGAACGCAGCCAACCGCTCACGCTGGCAACCGAATACGTCGAGACGTTCGATCATCGCAAGCGGTTCAGCCCGTATCTGACGTGGTTCCTGTACGGGGACACCCGCAAGAGGGGGATGGCGCTGCTGAAATTCAAACAGCTCTATCGCGCGTCCGGGCTGGTGCTCGATGACGGCGAGCTGTCCGATCACCTGTGCGTGGTGCTGGAATTCGCTGCCGCGTACCCGGAACCGGGGCAGCAGCTGCTCGAGGATCACCGCGCGGGAATCGAGGTCATGCGCCTTGCCCTGCGTGCCGCGCAGTCGCCGTGGACCGGGGTTCTCGAATCGCTCTCGGCGACGCTGCCCGCCCTGCGTGGCGACGAACACGATGCCATCGCACGGCTTGTCGCTGCCGGACCGCCCGGTGAGGACGTCGGCCTGGAACCGTTCGCCCCGCCGACCTACATGCCGCAGGTGATCGGAGCGCGGCGATGACGCTCAGCGCCGAGGATGTCCTGCTGTGGGTGGCGGTTCCCTATGCCGCACTGGCGATCTGCGTGGTCGGCCTGATCTGGCGGTATCGCTACCACAAGTTCGGCTGGACCACCCGCTCCTCGCAGATCTACGAGAACCGGCTGCTGCGGCTCGGCAGCCCGCTGTTCCACTACGGCATCATCTTCGTCTTCCTCGGGCATGTCATCGGCCTGGTGATTCCGGAGTCGTGGACCGATGCCGCCGGGATCAGCGAAAGCATGTATCACGCGCGTCATTCAGCCTCGGCGCGATCGCGGGGGTGGCCACCGTCGCCGGGCTGCTCATCCTGATCTATCGGCGGCGGACCGTCGGCCCGGTGTTCTCGGCGACCACGCGCAACGACAAAATGATGTACGTCCTGCTGGGTCTTACGCTGGCGCTCGGCCTCGGTGCGACGCTGCACGGCAATCTGACCGGCTACGCGCACAATTACCGCGAGGACATCGCGCCCTGGTTCCGCTCCATCTTCTACTTCCGGCCGAAGCCGGAGCTCATGGTCTCCGCACCACTGGGCTTCCAGCTGCACGCGCTCTGCGCCTGCGCACTCTTCGCCTTCTGGCCGTTCAGCCGTCTGGTGCACGTGTTCTCCGCGCCGGTCGGCTATCTGACCCGCCCGTACATCGTCTACCGCAGCCGTGAGGAATCCCTCGGCGCCCAGCGCCCGCCGCGCGGCTGGGAGCGGGTCCAGTAGTACTCGCTGGATCAGCTTGTGCGAGTGAAGGTATCGCTATTGGTCAGTACCGCGTGCGCCCAGGGCAGAGCCATCAGCTTGGGCTCTGCTCCCGGATAGGGCGGTTTGATCGCCTCGTCGGAGACCGCATGCCAGGCGGCGTGCAACTTCTCCTCCCGCAGCAGCCCGGTGAACGAGCAGATGCTGGCAATATCACCGGCCGCCACGAACGAGAACTGCGCGCACGGGCCGCGGTGCAGGCCGATGATGGGCACCGCGGAGGCGGCGAAGGCGCTGTCGCCCAATGCCGTCTCGAAGGTGCCGGTCAGCCGCCCGTCCGCATCATCGGTGATCGTCAATCGCGATCCGTACTCATTGACCCAGGAGCCATTCCAGTGCAAATCCATCACAGCTCCCGTATACCCGGATGACGCGAGGCTAATTCGAGATGATCGAGCCGGTGCGACCGCCCCGCGCGCGAGCACCGGGTTCGGTGGGCTTCCCGCGCGGTTCCGGCATAGGGTTCGGTGGTGACGAGCAACCCGTTCTTCGAACCCAGCACCCTGCCGTACCAGCTGCCGCCGTTCGCGGAAATCCGCGCGGAGCACTATCTCCCCGCCTTCGAGGCGGGCATGGCCGAGAAGCTGGAGGAGGTCAACGCCATCGCCGCCGCGGCGGACGCGCCGACCTTCGCGAATACGGTCGTGGCGCTGGAGCGTTCGGGGGCCGTGCTGACCCGGGTCGCCAATGTGTTCTTCAATATCGCCTCCTCGGACTCCACCAAGGAGACGGAGGCGATCGAGGCCGAGCTGTCGCCGAAGCTGGCAGCGCTCAGTGATGCGATGCTGTTGAACCCGCAGCTCTTCGCTCGCATCCGGGCGCTCCACGAACAGCGCGACAGCTTGGGTCTGAGCGCCGAGGAGTCGCGGCTGCTCGAGCGGTACCACACCCGATTCGTCCGGGCGGGCGCCGCGTTGAACGACACCGAGCAGGATCAGCTGCGGGCCTGGAATATGGAGTTGGCCTCGGCGACAACCGAGTTCGGGCACAATATTCTGGCCGCAACCAATGCCGCCACCCTGCTGCTGGATTCCGAGGAGCAGCTCGCCGGGCTCGCGCCCACCGCGGTCGCCGCGGCGGCCGAGAACGCCAAGTCGCTGGGACACGAGGGGGAGTGGGCGCTGAGCCTGCAGAACGTCTCCAACCAGCCGGTTCTCGCCGATCTGGCCGACCGCGATGTGCGGCACCGGATGATGATGGCCTCGCTGGGCCGTGGGTTCGGTGCCAGCAGCCCCAATAGTGAACTCGCAGGCCGGATCGCGAGCCTGCGCGCCGCGCGGGCCGCACTGCTCGGCTACCCGGACCATGCCACGTACATCGTGGCGGACCAGACGGCGAAGACGCCGGAGGCGGTCGAGGAGATGCTCACCCGCTTGATCGGACCGGCCGTGGCCAATGCCGAGCGCGAAGCAGCCGAGTTGACGGTGGCCATGCACGCTGCCGACCCGGCGGCGGGTGAACTGCACTCCTGGGATTGGCTGTATTGGTCGGAAAAGGTGCGGGCCGAACGGTTCTCGGTGGATGCCGATGCGCTGCGCCCCTACCTGGAACTGGAGCGCGTCCTGCGGGACGGCGTTTTCTATGCCGCGCAGCAGGTTTACGGCATCACCTTCCAGGAGCGTACGGATCTGGTGGGCTACCACCCCGAGGTCCGGGTCTTCGAGGTCTTCGACACCGACGGGAGCGGTCTGGGCCTGTTCCTCGGCGATTTCTTCGCTCGCCCGTCCAAACGTGGTGGCGCCTGGATGAACTCGCTCGTCGACCAGTCCGGTCTGGAGGGCACCAAGGCGGTGGTGATCAACAATCTGAATATCGTGAAGCCGCCCGCCGGCGACCCGGCGCTACTGACCTGGGACAACGTCCGCACCCTCTTCCACGAGTTCGGGCACGCGCTGCACGGGCTGTTCTCGGATGTGCAGTACCCGTTCTTCTCCGGCACCCAGGTGCCGCGTGATTTCGTGGAATTCCCGTCCCAGGTCAATGAGATGTGGGCGGCCCGGCCCGAAATCCTGGCCAATTACGCCCACCATGTCGAGACCGGCGAGCCCATGCCCGCCGAACTGATCGAAAAGCGTGTGGCCGCAGAACAATTCGGCGAGGGCTTCCGCACCGTCGAATACCTCGGTGCGACGCTCCTGGACTGGGCCTGGCACCGCATTACCACCGACCAGACCTCCGATATCGACGCCGAACTCTTCGAAGAAGCCGCCCTGCACAAGGCCGGCCTCGCCCTCACCGCGATCCCGCCCCGGTATCGCACCGGCTATTTCGCCCATATCTTCGCGGGCGGCTACGGCGCGGGCTACTACTCCTACATCTGGAGCGAAGTCCTCGACGCCGACACCGTCGAATGGTTCGAAGACGGCGCCGCCACAATCCGTGAGAAGGGCGAACAATTCCGGCGCGGACTGCTCGCCCGAGGCGGTTCCGTAGACCCCCTCACCGCCTTCGAATCCTTCCGCGGCCGCGCCCCGGAAATCCAGCCGCTCCTGGTTCGCCGCGGATTGACCACCTGAGTCTCACAGCCCGACCGTGAGGTTCTGGTTCCCGATCACCGACAGCAGGTCGAGCTTTTCCTGGCTGCTGCTGCCGGGTGTGTGATGAACAGCAGCAGGGCCTGATGCTGATCGGGATCGAGCAGGGTCTGGCAGTGCACTTCGATGATCCCGACCTCCGTGGGTGCCCCCGACAACTTGTAACAAGAGGGATGTGCTGAATGAACGTGGCGTATTGGATCGTCGGCGGCGTGCTGGCCGTGTTCTACCTGTATTCCGGTGGGACCAAAGTGGTGCAGTCCAAGGAAAAGTTGCGGCCGATGATGGGCTGGATCGATACCGTGCCGATGAGCTTCGTGCGCGGTATCGGCGGGCTGGAGGTGCTCGGCGCGTTCGGGCTGATCCTGCCGCCGCTGACCGGTATCGCGCCGGTGCTCGCCCTGCTCGCGGCTGTCGGTCTGGCATTGGTGCAGGTCGGTGGGCTGGCGCTGCACATCAGCCGGCGCGAGTTCCAGGTGATCGGGTTGAATATCTTCCTGCTCGTCCTGGCATGTGTTGCCGCTTGGCTCGCGACCACCTGGCTGTAGTGCGAACGTATCGGAACACGTCGCTCAGGCCTGTGCGCTGTAGCCGGCCGGCTTGTTCCGGACATCGGCATTGAGGCCGCCCTGCAGCAAGGTCATGAAGCTGTAGGGCACGGCCGCAGGGGGAGCGCTGATCTCGTCCAGCCGGTGGCGGAGTTCTTCGGGGAGAGTGAAGTCGAGAGACGTCACGGTCGACTGGATCTGGTGAAGTTTGCTGGCGCCCAAGAGAACCGAGCCCACCGCAGGCCGGTTGGCCACCCAGTTCACGGCCACTTCGGCGGGGCTGCGGCCGACCTCCTCGGCCACCGCGGCCAGTTCGGTCACGATGCGCCAATTGCGCTCACTGCGGTTGTCCTGCGAAGGCCGGTGGATGGCAGCGACTTTGACGCGGCCCTCGGGCAGGTCCTCGGTGGCCGAGGCATCGGCGGAGTACTTGCCCGACAGCAAGCCCTTGGCCAGCGGACCCCATGTCATCAGACCCATGCCCAATTCCTGCGCCAGGGAAGGGAATTCGTATTCCAGTCCGCGCTCGGCCAGTGAGTACTCCAGCTGCAGTGCGATCAGCGGCGCGTAATCGCGCCACTCGGCCAACGTCTGGGCACGTGCGGCGTACCAGGCGGGGACGTCCGAGAACGCGATGTAGCGCACCTTGCCCGAGGACACCAGATCGTCCATCCCGCGCATCACCTCCTCCACCGGAGTCAGGCCGTCCCACGCGTGCATGATGTAGAGATCGATGTAGTCGGTGCCGAGCCGGCGCAGTGAATCCTCCAGGCAGCGCAGCATGGCTTTGCGGCCGTTGCCCGCCAGATTGGGATCACCGGGCCGCGCCCCGAGGGTGAACTTGGTGGACAGCACCGTGCGATCCCGAATCCCGCGCTCGGCGAGCAGTTTCCCGACCAGTTCCTCGCTCGCGCCACCGCTGTAGGCGTTCGCGGTATCGACAAAATTGCCGCCAGCCTCCAGGTAGGCGTCGAAGATCTGCCCCGAGGTCTCGGCATCCGCGCCCCAGTCCGACTGCCCGAACGTCATGGTGCCCAGAGCGAGTGGGCTGACCCGCAGTCCCGAACGGCCCAGCGTGTAATAGGTATCGAGCGCCATGATGCCTCCGTGCTGATCAATTTCTCATTACGATACTGAACGTGCAGTATCGTAATAGTAGGCTGGTCATCATGACAACCCCCGGTGAACCGGCCACCCCCGGCAGGCCACGCAGCGAGCGCGCCCGCCAAGCAGTCCTCACCGCGGCGCGCGAGCTACTCACCGATAAGGGTCTCCCCGGCCTGAGCGTCGACGACATCGCCCGCAGCGCCGGCGTCAGCAAGAACACCATCTACCGCTGGTGGCCCAACAAAGCAGCAGTCCTCATGGACGCCTTCGCCGAAGCCACGAGCCCCAAACTGGAATTCCCCGCCGACGGCGATGCCCTCACCAATCTCCGAACCCAGGTCCGCCAGGTCGCCCACCTGATGAACGCCCCCCGCGCCCGCCGCCCCTTCGTCGCCCTCGTCGCCGCCAGCCAGCACGACCCCGAACTGGCCACAGCCCTCCGCGAACGCTTCATCGCCACCCGCCGAGCAGGCGCCCATGCCCTGATCTCGAAAGCCATTGATATGGGCGATTTCCGCCAAACCTTGGACCCCGACATCGTCATCGACCTGATCTACGGCGCCCTCTACTACCGCCTCCTGATCACCGGTGCCCCCCTCAACGCCGACTACGCCGACCACCTACTCGACAACATCGAACCAGCCCTCCGGCCGGACGGACGATAAGCCGATCGCCGAACCGGTGGTTTAGCGGAAGGCTTCGGCGTGGGTTGTGGCCCACTGGGCGAAGGTTCGGAGGGTGCGGCCGGTGACGTGTTCGACGGTGGGGCGGACTAGGGATTCGTCGATGGCGCCGTTGACGTAGAAGTCGAAGAAGGCGTCGATGTATTCGACTGATCATGGATCGACGCTAGCAGTGCGCGGTCATCCGCTTCGGCCGATCACGGGGTGCGTCGAGCGTCAGCTCCGCACCGGGGCGAGCAGCGTTTCCAGCAGCAGGCGGGCGAACGCTTCGGGTTCATCGGTGAAACCGCTGTGGCCGCCCGGGAATTCGGTGACCTCGATGCCGAGCCGGTTGGCGAGTTCTGTCGCTGGACGTGCCGGAAGGTGTGTTCCGGTCTCCCGGCCCGAGCCCAGCACCAGCCGATCGACAACACCGGCGAGCGCATCGACATTCGGAATATGCGAAGTGAACTGGCGCAGTTCGTGTTCCATCATGATCGGGGAATTGGCCTGCAGGCGCGTCATCATGGCAGCGGCCCTGGGCGGCAGCTCCGCAGGCGCCGGCATCGGCTTCAAAGTTCCGCCGATCCCTTCCAGGAATCGCATACCCGCCGCGACCAGGCCCTCGGTGCGGAAGAGCGTGTACACCTCTTCGACGAAGGCACGCTGCTCCTCGGCATCGGGAAGGATTGCGAAGCACGGCGGTTCGTGCGCGACCAGCCGCCGGATGCGCTCCGGATGCCGAGCCAGCAGATCCAGGCCGGCAATCGCCCCGCTGCTGCCGCCGAATACGCAGGCGGGCTCATCGGTGAGATGCGTGATCAGCCGGTAGGCGTCATCGCTCTGCACCTGCACCCGCTGGTCCCGCGGCTCCGCGCCGTCGAGGGTGCTGCGGGAGTAGCCGCGCGGATCCAGGCAGGCCACGGTGAAGTGCTCGGCGAGCAGATCCGCGATCGGATCGACCACCGCGGCATCCCCGCCGCCACCCGGAATCATCAGCAGCAGTGGACCATTGCCGCGCACCTCGTAATAGAGGTGTGCGCCGGGCACGCGGAGGGTATCGGATCTCATCGGTTCTCCTTGACAGTCGGCCACTGCAGTAGCAGGACGTGCAGGGCATCCAGAATGTGCGCCCACGAGCTGTCGGTCTCGCGGGAGTGTGTGAAGCCACCGCTCGTCTCGAGCGTGGCGTAGCCGTGAAAAGTGCTGCGCAGCAACCGCCCTGCGTCGATGAGGTCGTCATCGTCGAGGTTGTAGGCGCGCAGCATGGCGGTCGTGAGTTCCACACTGCGCCGCAGGCCGGGGGCGTCGGCGATCGCGGTGGGATCGACCCGGCCCTGCGTGGCGGCATAGCGGCCCGGATAGCGAACCGCGAAGTCGCGGTACGCATCTGCGAAGGCGACAAGCGCATCCTTGCCCGCGCGTCCCGCGACGGCCGCGGCAATCTTGTCGGTCATCTCGACGGCACCCAACAGCGCGATACGCGTGCGCAGATCCTGCAGATTGCGCACATGCGAGTAGAGGCTCGGATCCTTCACGCCGAACTTCCTGGCGACCGCGGACAGCGTCACATTGTCGAACCCCACCTCGTCGGCGAGTTCGGCGGCGGCGCGGGTAATGCGATCGGCGGACAGACCCGCTCGGGGTGCCATCGCAGCTCTCCATTCTTCCTATGATGATTAGGCAAAAACCTAATATACATAGGTTTCCAGCATCGGCAAATGGTCCCGAACCCGTCTACCTGCGCGATGGCCCTTGACTTTCCTGGTGGGAAAGTGGGAATCTTACTTTCCTAGTAGGAAAGTAAGGGAGTCGTCATGGACAACACCGCACCTGATCAAGCCCGCGCCGCACTCGATGCGGCCGCCGCCGCGCAACGCCGAGTGGCCGAGGAGGTCGGCCTGCCGCGCGGTTACTGGTGGGCAATGGCCGCAGGGTGGCTCGTGCTCGGAGTGATCGGCGGTGTCGGGCCGACGTGGCTCATCACGGTCGCCACCCTGGCCTTCGGCATGGGGCATTCGGCCCTCGCGTCACGATTGCTCGATGGTCGGCGGCGCACGGATCAACTCCAGGTCAGCTCATCTGTCGCGGGTCGCCGCACCCCGCTGGTTGTGATCGGCATGCTGCTGGGGCTCGTTGCGCTCACCATCGGTGTGGCATTCGCGCTCGATGCCGACGGAGCCAGGCATGCCGGTATCTGGGCGGGCGTATTCGTCGCGGCCGTCATCGGATTCGGCGGCCCGGAGATGCTGCGGGTGCTGCGCCGCTGGGCCCGGGCATGACAACTGCGCGGTTCGACGAACTGATTCATCCGAGCACCCGGCTCACCCTCGTCGCGACTCTCGCCGCCGCCGACTGGGCCGAGTTCGCCTTCCTCAAAGATCGTCTGGGGCTGTCGGATTCGGCCCTGTCCAAACAGCTCGCGACGCTCGAGGAGGCCGGATACGTCCTCACCGAACGGCGGCTCGACGGTGGCCGGCGCAAGGTGCGCGCCCAATTGACGAGTACCGGGCGCGACGCCTTCAACGGTCATATCGCGGCACTGCAGGAAATTGTCGCCGGTGTCGCGTCACCGGTGGTAGGTGAGTGAGGCAGCGGAATCTAAGGTGAGGGCGCGCGTTCGTCGATGCCCGGCACGAGAGATCGTCTGCCGAGCGAGGAGTTGGTCATGCCCACAGCCGAGATCGCGAGCCGGCGAAGTCTGCGTCGGCTCGCCGCGGTGGCGGCGGCGTGCACCACGGCGGGCATCGCGACCGGTACGGCACATGGCAATTCGCCCCTGATCGAGGCGGGAACGACGTACGTCGCGCTGGGCAGCTCCTATGCCGCCGGTCCGGCTCTCGAGCCGATTGCCGACGTCGATTGCCTGCGTTCCGGGGCCGACTACGCGCATCTGGTCGCGGACCGCTTCCATCTGAATCTGGTCGACGCTACCTGCAGCGGCGCCACCAGCGCCGATATCCTGACCAACCACCTGCACGGAGTCACCGGCCGTAGCCTCGCACCGCAGATCGATGCCGTCACCTCAGACGCACGTCTGGTCACCATCACCATTGGCGGGAACGACCTCGGATACGTCGGGGCGCTGACAACACTGAGTTGCCGAAATAACTTCGGCCCCAATGCCTGTAGCGGCACGGCCGTGCAGGCCACGGCCGCCGACCTGGACCGGGTGAAAAGTTCGCTCACCGAGGTGGTCAATACCGTTCGTGCGAAGGCCCCGGACGCGACCGTCATGCTGGTCGACTATCTACCCGTTCTCGACGCATATGCCGAGACCTGCGCCGCCGTGCCCCTCACCCCGGACCAGGCAACAGCCTTGCGCGCCACCTACACCGGCCTGCTCGACGCGACCCAGCACGCCGCCGACGCCACAGGTGCGACAGTGGTACGCGCTGCCGCGGACGAATCCCAGCACGCCGCGTGCGGGCCCCAACCCTGGGTCACCGGCTTCGAGCTGCCGAACCCGATGGCGGGCAAGGGCGCTCCGTACCACCCCAACGCCGCCGGGATGGCCGCCGTCGCGGATGCGATCACCACAATTCTCGGCCACGAGACGAGTGAGCTGTAGCGCAGTTCCGCTACAGCGCCGCGAGGCAGGCCTGTGCGATCTGCACGTCCTGATCGGCGGTGCCGCCCGATACTCCCACCGCGCCGATCGCCCGGCCGTCCGCATCGGTGACGGGCAGTCCACCACCGAACGAGATCAGTCCGCCATTGCTCACTTCGATGCCGTAGATCGGACCGTCCGGGTGCGACAGGGTGCCGAGAACAGCGGACGGCATGCGGAAGAGGATGGCGGTCTTGGCTTTTCGCAAGGCGATGTCGATAGAGCCGAGCAGCGCATCGTCCATGCGAGAGAAATGCAGCAGATGACCGGCGGCATCGACCACCACGATGTTCATGGGAGTGTTGATGGTTTCGGCGGCCTTGTGGCCGGCGGCGGCGAGGCGGGCTGCGGTATCGAGCGTCAATTGCGTCATGACATCGAGATTCGCGGTGCGCGGCGTTGTGAACCAGGGTGGTGTCGTGGCTGGGGTGGTCGTTCCGGGGGATGACAGCCCCAGGAACCGGACGGTCGGAAAATGCGAGACTGGGCGACGTGAGCGAGCTCGGCGATTTCCTCAAGGCAAAACGCGCGACCCTGTCCCCGGAGGATGTCGGGCTGCCCGCGGTGGGGAATCCGCGGCGGGTCGAAGGGCTGCGGCGTGAGGAAGTCGCACTGCTGGCGGCGGTGAGCGTGGACCACTACACACGTCTCGAACAGGGCCGGGTAGCGGCGGCCTCGGACAATCTCTTGGCAGGGATAGCGCGAGCACTGCGGTTGACCGACGAGGAACATGAGTACCTGCGAATGCTCGTGCAGGCGCGACCCACTCGGCGCGGCCGGTCCGAGCCGGAGGTGAGCACCGCCATGCGGGATCTCCTCGACGCCCTGCCCACTCCCGCACTCGTCTTGGGCCCGCGCACCGATATCCTCGCGTGGAATGCCGCTGCCGCGGCACTATTCGTCGACTTCGCCGAGATCCCGGCGCATCAGCGGGCCCTGGTCCGCCTGGTGTTCCTCGAACCCCGTATACGCACCCTGTTCAAGAACTGGGAGCAGGTCGGCGCGGAAGCCGTGGACCGCCTGCGCATGGCGGCCGCCCGCACACCCGGCGATCCGCGCCTGCTGCAACTGGTGGGGGAGCTGTCGGTCCACGATATCGACTTCCGCCGCTGGTGGGCCGGACACGGCGTGCGCACGATGGCGGGTGGCCGTAAAACGCTGCGCCACCCGGTGGTCGGCGATCTGGAAATCGATTGGCAAGTGCTGCAGGTGCTTTCGTCACCCGGCCAGACTCTGGTCACCTATACCGCGCCCGCGGGCTCGCCCGGTCACGAGGCGTTGCGGATCCTGGGTTCCTGGTCCGCCGTGGCTCCGGGTCGCAGCGAGCCGACTGTGGCCGGTGAAGTGCCCGGCGCCGATCTCGCGGAGTTGGCAGGTTCCGATGAATCCGGTCCGGGCGTACCGTCTCGAGTGGTGTAAGCGTCGCCTGCCCATTGGGAGTAACCATGACCTCGACCACCCCCGTGACCACCGGCTATCTGACCGTGCCCGACGGCCGCCTCTACTACGAAGTACGCGGCAGCGGGCCGCTGCTGGCGCTGGTGGGTGCGCCGATGGATTCGGGGCCGTTCGTTCCCGCCGCGGAACTGCTCGCGTCCGACTACACGGTGCTCACCCCGGACCCGCGCGGGCACGGCAAGAGCACACTGAACGATCCGAATCAGGACTCCACCCCCGAACTGCGTGCCGATGATCTGGCACGGCTGATCACCGATCTCGATGTGGGCCCGGCCATTGTGATCGGCTCCAGCGGCGGCGCCATCACCGGTCTCGCGCTGGCCCTGCATCATCCCGGCGTGGTGTCCACCCTCATCGCGCACGAGCCGCCGCTGCGTGAACTCCTCGACGATCGTGACGCATTGCGCGCCGAGGCCGAGGACGTCATCTCTACGTACAGCTCCGTCGACGCCGAAGCCGGCGTGCGCAAGTTCTTCGCCATGACCGGATTGGCCATGCCGGAGCCGGTCATGCGGCAGATGTTCGCCAACCCGCGCAATCCCGAGGCCGTCGCCTCCGAGTCCTTCTTCTACGAGCACGAATTCCGCGGCACTGCCGGTTGGGAGCCGGACCTCGAGGGTTTGCGTACGACGCCCACCCGCGTCATCATCGGCATCGGTGACACTTCCACCGACAAGTTCTGCGATCGCACTTCCCGCAAGCTCGCGGCGGCGCTGGGTATCGAGCCGGAGCTGTTCCCCGGCGGCCACGGCGGCTTCGCGGAGGATCCGGAAGCCTTCGTCAAGCGGGTGCGAGAAGTACTGCGGGACAACTGAAGACCGTGCGGCCGGGTCGAGATCCGGCCGCATCCGCTCGCCTGTCGTAGGACATTCCGTCAGTTCGGCGGGATGACCCAGCGGGTGTAGGTGTTCTCCGGATTGACGATGATCACATCGGCCAGATCGATGATTCGGTCGGGAACTTCGCCGTCGAAGTGTTCGAGGCCGACCGTGATGACCGCATCGGCCTCGAGCTGCGATACCGCATCACAGAGCTGCTCGATCGGCTCGTCCGTCTCCGGTCCGAACACCAGCATCTTGCACAGGTCATAGCCCAAACGTTTTGCCAGGTGCTGTATTTGGGCGATATCCCACTGCTGATGCGCGGCAGACACATCATGGCGCAGGTATCCGATCGCCCCCGGTTGCTGTCGCATCTGCCCCTCCTTCCGCGAATCCGGCTCGGTTCTACATCAACGCTATGGCACTGCCCGGCATCTCGCGAGAGAAACTCCTGGGAGTGCGGGGCAATTGCCCATCAGGGTTTCCCTGCGCCCGGAGCGGGTGCGGGGAACGCGACGACCTGCCCGGTCGGTTCCGATGCCTCGGGCCCGCCCCAATTCTGGCCCACCACATACAGATACGGATTTTCACCCCGGCTGAGCGCGCAGGCGAACGCACCCCGGTCGAGCTCGACGGTGGCCAGCACCGCCCCGCCCTCGGCGACCCGGACGCAATGCCGATTGCCCACATCGGCGTACCAGATCGCATTCTCGGCATCGATACAGATCCCGTCCGGGTGATCGCCCGGAGTTGCCGCCCAGACCCGGCGGTTGCCGAGGCCGCCGTCGGGCTCGATGTCATAGCCGGTCAGCTGTTCCGCATAGGATTCCGCGACGATCAGCGTCCGCCCGTCCGGCGTGATCGCCATCCCGTTCGGGAAGGCGAGGTTGTCGGCGACCTGCCGAACGGTGCCGTCCGCGGTGACCACGACAACGAACCCCGGCGCGAATTCCTCTGCGGGGAAATTGAATCCGATGCTGTTGACGTAGGCATAACCCCGGTCATCGACCACAATGTCGTTCCACGGCTTCTCCGACACCGTGGACAGATCGGCATGCCGAACCAGCGATCCGTCGGCCGCGCGGCGCAGCAACTGGCGCTGCGCCGAATCCACGATCAGCAATTGCCCGTCCGGCAGAAAGCCGATGCACATCGGAAACGACGGAATCTTCACGATCACCTCGTGCCCGCCGTCCCGGCCGAGCGCGATCACCTCGTTCGCTCCCCAGTCGGAGAACCAGAGTTGTCCCTCGTGCCAGCGCGGAGACTCACCGAACACGATTCCCCGCATAAGAATCTCGGGCTCATTCACGTCGCGACGTCCTTTCTCGGTCGGTAGTAATGGTGACGGTCCCAGCCTCGAAAACTCATCGTTCGACACGCGCGCAGTTCGGCGTGTATTCCGATGCCACCGCAGACTGACATGCCGCCCGCCAAGGATCGCGATCCGTCCCGGACAGCGATAGGGGTCGGCCGCAAGGGAATGTCTGCCGATCGGCGGTGCGTGGGAGAACGTGAAAGGTATTGGGGCGGATGAGAATCGATCATTATGGAGTCGTATCGAAATGAGTGCCGGCATCGGCGGTGGCGACGGGAATGCTGGTGCATATCGCCCCGGCGAGCGCGGGGCCACAGGACAGCCCGGGCGCATCGGGAATCCAGGCGGGTTCCGACATCGAGCCGCCGATCGACTGCCGTCCCACCACCTCGGACCCGAATCCGGTGATCGTCCTGCCCGGCCGCTGGTTCAGCCGGGTGTTCAGTATTCGGTCATGGAAACCAAGAACGACCAGGTCGCCACGCCCGCCGGAACGTGCTCCTTCATTACCGAGCCCGGTGTCACGAACGACTTCTACGAGGATCTCTTCCCGGACAGCCCGGCGGTCGATCACTCGACCCTGCGCTCGAGCCCGCAGACCGCGAACTGGGTTGTGGACCAACTCTATTCACGCTGAAACCGAACGAGGCGGTCCCGCCGTCTGCCACCGGTGGGACCGCCTCGTTCGGGCACGATCGGGTCAGCCGAGAGGCGGTTCCAGACAGGAGGGGGCATCCTCGGGCGAGCTGATACTGATCGCCGGCCCGCCTCGCCCTCGGCGGTCGACCACACCGGAGCATGGCCGCGGTCGATCTCCTCATGTCCAATCAGGCTGGCGCAGTTCGTCCCGTACAAACCAACCGCCCGGGCAATGCCGGTTCGGTCATGCCGCGTCCGTGAGTCCCTTGCCGAGGACCGGGTAGTCGGTATAGCCCTCGGCGTCGCCGACGTACATGAGGTGGGCATCGCGCACCAGGTTCAGTGGGGCTTTGCTGCGCAGGCGGTCGATCAAATCCGGATTGGCCAGGAAAGACCGTCCCAGTGAGACGAGATCCGCGCCTGCGGCGAGCAGTGATTCGGCTGCCCGCTTCCCGCCGTCCTCGGGCAGGGGCACGCCCCAGCCCAGGTGGGGGTTGGCGATGAGCACACCCGGCCATAGTGCGCGGAGCTGCTGGAACAGCCGGCTGGTGGGGTCGGCGAAGACGAGGTGGAGGTAGGCGAGCGGCCGTGCTGCCAGCGCCGCCACCAGGACCGGGTAGAGAATGTCGGTGTCGTTCTCCGCAATACCGTTGGTGGTGTTGCCCGGTGACAGCCGCACGCCGACACGCTCGGGTCCGATGGCAGTGGCCACAGCCTCCACGACCGCGAGGGTGAACCGGATGCGGTTGTCGATGCTACCGCCGTACTCGTCGGTGCGGTGGTTGGTATTGGAGGCCAGGAACTGGTGCAGCAGATAGCCGTTGGCGCTGTGGATTTCCACGCCCTCGAAGCCCGCATCGATGGCATTGCGCGCGGCCGTCACGAAATCGCCGATGGTGGAACCGATCTCGGCCAGGTCGAGCTCCTTCGGAGTTACCGCGCCTTGGCGCCCGGAGGGGGTATGGATACCCTCGGGCAGTGGAATCGCAGACGGGGCTACAGGTATCAACCCACTGTTGTCGGGGTGGCCGACCCGTCCGCCGTGCTGGAGTTGCACGAACATGTGCCCGCCCGCCGCGCGCACCGAGTCGGTGACCGTCCGCCAGCCCGCGATGTGTGCATCGTTGTACAGGCCTGGGATGTTGGGGTAGGTCAGTCCGACCCTGCTGGGGGTGGTGGCCTCGGCAATGATCAGGCCCGCAGCGGCGCGTTGGGTGTAGTACTCGGTCATCAGCCCTGACGGCGCACCGTCGTCCTCGGCGCGATTACGGGTCATCGGGGCCATCACCAGACGGTGTGAAAGCTCCAGGTCACCGAGCCGGAAGGCAGTGAAGATGTTCTCGTTCTCGATCATGCCGATACGATAAAACCTGACATTGATGTGAGAGGCAAGTGCGGGACCGAGGTTGACGTATGCGAATCGGTGAACTGGCCCGGCGTACCGGAGTGAGCGAACGATCGCTGCGGTACTACGGGGAACAGGGGCTGCTGCCCGCGGACCGAACCCCTGGCGGACAGCGGGACTATCCGGAGCGCGCTGTCGACCGGGTCATCCACATTCAGGAGTTGTTCGCCGCGGGCCTCAACAGTAAGAAGATCTTCGAGATCCTTCCCTGCATGCGCGACAGCGACGGCGGCGCGAACGAGCGCGCTACGCCCGAGCTGGTCGAGGAATTGCGCGCCGAACGCAATCGCATCGACCAGACCATCAGCGACCTGCTTCGTTCCCGCGAAGTGCTCGACGACGTGATCGGCCGCGCGAACGAGCGATTCGCATCTCCGGTGAAGTAGCCGGACCGGCGATTACTACCGGGACCCAGCACGACAGCACAATGCAAGTGTGACGACAGTTGCCTTCTGCAGACTCTGTTCATGAGCAAAGCGGCAGTCACGACGACGATGACCATCAATTCAGTCCAGGCGCCGGATGGCACCCGAATTGGGTACCGGCAGATCGATGAGCATCGGCTATCTCCGGGACGCTTCGGACACTCTGGAGAAGCTGCTGCCGGATGTCCGCCGCGTCACGCTCCCCGGCGTCGGTCATATGGCGGCGCTCAATGACGAGAAGCCGGAACTCGTCGCCGCCGCGCTCCGCAACTTCTTCCGGTGACAACAAAAAGCCCGCCGCGAAGAAGTCGCGGCGGGCCTTGTTCGTGCGGTCCGATCAGTGTGCGAAGGTGGCCGCGTTCTTGGCGAGGTCCAGCAGGGGCTGGGGGAAGATGCCGAGGACGAGGGTTGAGGCCGCGGTCAGCGCGACCACCGTGGTGGTGAGGGTGGGGGAGACGACGGTGGCCGAGGTGGTCGGGGCGTCGGTGAAGAACATCAGGACGATGACGCGGATGTAGAAGAAGGCGGCGATGGCGCTGCTGATTACACCGACGATGACCAGGGTTGCGGCCTCGCCGGAGGAGGCGGCTTCGAAGACTGCGAACTTGGCGATGAAGCCGCTGGTCAGTGGGATTCCGGCGAAGGAAAGCAGGAACAGGGAGAAGATGGACGCCAGCCAGGGAGAGCGGCGTCCCATTCCCGCCCAGGCCGAGAGAGACGTTGCCTCGTCACCGTTTTCGTCGCGGACCAGGCTGACCACGGCGAAGGCGCCGAGGGTTCCGAGGCCGTAGACCGCGAGGTAGAACAGCACGGAGGAGACGCCCGCCGTATTGGCGGCGACCAGGGCCGTGAGAATGAAGCCGGCGTGCGCCACCGACGAATACGCGAGCATGCGCTTCATATCCGTCTGCGTGATGGCGAAGACCGCGCCGACCACCATGGTGGCAATGGCGATGGCCGCGAGCACCGGCCGCCAGTCATTGCGCAGCCCGGGGACCGCCACGTAGAGCACCCGCAACATGGCGCCGACCGCCGCGATTTTGGTTGCGGCGGCCATGAATCCGGTGATCGGAGTAGGCGCGCCCTGGTACACATCGGGCACCCAGGACTGGAACGGCACCGCACCGATCTTGAAGAGCAGCCCGACGGCCAGCATGCCCACACTCAGCACCGCCAGGGTGTGCGAGGAGCTGGTGTCGCGGGCAACCGCATCGGCGATCCCGGAGAGCCGTACGGTCCCGGCGTAGCCGTAGAGCAATGCCATTCCGTAGAGGAAGAACGCCGACGAGAACGCGCCCAGCAGGAAGTACTTCAATGCCGCTTCCTGCGACAGCAACCGCTGCCGGCGGGCCAGCCCGCACAGCAGGTACAGCGGCAGCGACAGCACTTCCAGCGCCACGAACATTGTCAGCAGATCATTGGATGCCGGAAAGAGCATGAGTCCGGCCACCGCGAAGAGCGTGAGCGGGAAGACCTCGGTGGTGGCGACTCCTGCTCGCGTAGCGGCGATTTCGTCGGAACTGCCCGGCATGGAGGCGGCCTGCGGAGCAAAAGCGTCCACCCCGCGCGAGGCGGTGAGACTCCAGGTGCCCGGCCCCTCCTTGTGCACCGGCTGCCGATCGGACCGGCGCTCGGCAATGAACAGCAGCCCGAGGATCGAGACGACCAGGATGGTGCCCTGCAGATACAGCGTCACCCCGTCGATGGCGACCGCCCCGACCACCGCGGTCTCATTGGTGCCGCGCAGCCCGATCACCGCGCCGAGCGCGACACCCATGCCGCCGAGCCCGAGGATCAGTTGAATCAGGTACCGGGATTGCCTGGGCGCGAACGCCTCCACCAGTACGCCCGCGACCGCGACGCCGAACACGATGAGCATCGGCGCGAGATCGCGGTATTCGATACTCGGCGCGGGAACGGACACGGTGGCGAGGATCAAGGGTGTAGCACTCACTTGTGAGCACCTCCGCTAGGTGTCTGTGCGGCTTCGGGTTTCACGGCCGGCGCCGGATCGTGCTGTCCGATGGTGTCGAGCGTGCGGGCCACCGCCGGATCGATGCGGTCCAGAACAGGTTTCGGGTACGCGCCGAGGAACAGCAGCGCGGCGATGAGCGGGACCACGACCACCATTTCCCGTGGCAGCAGGTCGTAGAGCCGCTCATTGCCCTCCTTGACCGGCCCGGTCATCATTCGCTGGTACATCCACAGCACATACAGCGCCGCGAGCACCAGCGCGCTGGCCGCGAAGATCGCCGCTACCGGGTACCGCGTGAATGTGCCGATCAGCACCAGGAATTCGCTGATGAAAGGTGCGAGCCCGGGCATCGAGAGCGTCGCCAGACCGGAGATGAAGAAGGTGCCCGCCAGAATCGGCGCGACCTTCTGCACCCCGCCGTACGCGGCAATGAGCCGACTTCCCCTGCGCGACACGAGGAATCCGGCAATCAGGAACAGCGCCGCGGTGGAGATGCCGTGATTGACCATGTACAGCGTCGCCCCGGTGCCGCCCTGCGTGGTGAGCGCGAAGATCCCGAGAATGATGAAGCCGAAGTGCGAGATCGAGGTGTAGGCGATCAGCCTCATGACATCGGTCTGCCCGATGGCAAGTAGCGCCCCGTAGATGATGCCGATCACCGCGAGCACACTGATGAACGGCGCGTAAGTCGCTGTGGCGGAGGGGAACAGCAGCAGGCAGTAGCGCAGCATGCCGAAGGTCCCGACCTTGTCGACCACCGCCATCATGAGCACCGCACTGGCCGGTGTGGCGGCCACGGCCGCATCCGGCAACCAGGTGTGCAACGGCCACAGCGGAGCTTTCACCGCGAAGGCGAACATGAATCCGAGGAACAGCGCGTTGAGCACCGCGGGCGTCGCGCCCAGCTGCCCGGAGTTGGCGGCATGCATCACGACCCGGAAATCGAACGTCCCGGCCCCGTGCAAGCCGAGCTTCTCCCGCGCGGTCAGCACATACAGCCCGATGACCGCCGCCAGCATGATGAGCCCGCCGAACAGGTTGTACAGCAGGAACTTCACCGCCGCCCGCGACCGCTGGGCCCGCATGCCCGGATCTCCCACACGCGGCCCGAACCCGCCGATGAGGAAGTACATCGGGATGAGCATGACCTCGAAGAAGACGTAGAACAGCAGAATGTCCAAGGCGGTGAAGGAGATCAGCACCATGGCTTCCACCACGAGCATGAGCGCCACGTAGTAGTGCGCCACGCGCGGACCGTTGCCGACCTCGCGCTCGTCCTGCCAGCCGGCGAGAATGAGCAGCGGCGCCAAACCTGCGGTGAGCAGGATCAGCACCAGCGCGATGCCGTCGATGCCGAGCGTGTATCCGGCCCCGAAGGCCGGAATCCACTCCCGCGATTCGACGAATTGATACTGCGCCCCACCGGTTTTGAACTGCGTGGCCAGCCAGATCGCGATCCCGAGCGTGCCCAGCGACACCAGCAGCGCGAAGATTCGCGCCCCGCTGCGCCAGGCGGCCGGGAAGAACAGCACCAGCGCGGCCCCCACCATGGGCACCGCCCACAGCATTGTCAGCCAGGGAAAGTCACTCAAAACAACCTCACCGCCAGCAGGGCGGCGGCCACCAGTGCCGCGCCGGTGAACATGGACAGAGCGTACGAGCGCACAAAACCGGTCTGCAGCCGCCGAACTCGGCCCGACAGCCCGCCGATCATGGCGGCGGTGGTATTGACCAGACCGTCGATGCCGCGATTGTCGACGAAGACCAGCGAGCGGGTCAGATGCTGACCGGGCCGCATGAACGCGCCCTCGTTGAACGCGTCGCCGTAGAGATCGCGGCGGGCCGCCTGGGTGAGAGCCGTTCCCTCCGGGGCGATTTCGGGAATCGGATGCGCCGCGTACTGGTCGTAGGCCACCCATGCGCCCGCGGCCACCACGGCCAGGGCGAAGAAGGTGATGGCCCACACCGGGATGATCGGCTCACCGTGATGCGCGCCGACCACCGGCGCCAGCCAATTCTGCAGCGAGGAACCGTAGGCCAGCAGTGCGCCGGAGGTGACGGAGCCGATGGCCAGCAGGATCATCGGACCGGTCATGGAGGCGGGGGATTCGTGCGGATGTACCCCTTCCTTCCAGCGCTTCTCACCGAAGAAGGTGAGCAGCATGACGCGGGTCATGTAGAACGCGGTGATACCAGCACCGGCCAGTGCCGCGAGTCCGGTGATGATGCCGCCGAATCCGCCGTGCGCGAAGGCTGCTTCGATAATCCGGTCCTTGGACCAGAACCCCGCGAAGGGCGGCACTCCGAGGATGGCGAGATAGCCGAGCCCGAAGGTGACGTAGGTGATCGGCAGCAGCTTGCGCAATCCGCCGTACCGCCGCATATCGGTTTCGTCGTCCATGGCGTGCATGACCGACCCCGCACCGAGGAACAGCCCGGCCTTGAAGAATCCGTGGGTCAGCAAATGCATGATGGCCGCGGCATATCCGACCGGCCCGAGGCCCGCAGCCAGAATCATGTAGCCGATCTGACTCATGGTCGAGGCCGCCAGGGCCTTCTTGATGTCGTCCTTGGCGCAGCCGATGATCGCGCCGTAGAGCAGCGTGACCGCGCCGACCGCCATGACCGCGGCCTGCGCGCCCGGAGCCAGATCGAAGATCGGATTCGAGCGCGCGATCAGATACACACCGGCGGTGACCATGGTGGCCGCGTGGATGAGCGCCGACACCGGAGTCGGGCCCTCCATCGCGTCCCCGAGCCAGGCCTGCAGCGGCACCTGAGCCGACTTACCGCACGCACCGAGCAGCAGCAGCAGGCCGATGGCAGTGAGTGTTCCGCTGCTCGCCTGATGCGCCGCCCCGAAGACCGTCCGGAAGTCGATGCTGCCGAAGGTCGCGAACATGATCATGAGCGCGATCGCCAGACCCATATCGCCGACCCGGTTGACCACGAACGCCTTCTTGGCAGCCGTTGCGGCGGAAGGCTTGTGGTACCAGAACCCGATCAGCAGATACGACGCCAGACCGACGCCTTCCCAGCCGAGGTACAGCACCAGGAAGTTGTCCGCGAGCACCAGAACCAGCATGGCCGCCAGGAACAGATTCAGGTAGGCGAAGAACCGCCGCCGTCCCTCATCGTGGGCCATGTACCCGATCGAATAGATGTGGATCAGCGATCCGACACCGGTGATCAGCAGCGCGAAGCACATCGACAACTGATCCAATTGCAGTGCGGCATCCACCTTGAACCCGGTGACCGGCACCCAGCTGAACAGGTTGTAGTGCACGGCGCGAGTGGGATTGGAGCGATCGAGCATCTCCGAGAAGGCCCAGATCGCGACACCGAAGGATCCGAGCGCCAGCGCGGTGCCGACCCAGTGTCCCCAGCTATCGCTGACCCGTCCCAGCATCAGCAGGAATACGGCGCCGCCGAGGGGCAGCGCCGGCAGCAGCCACAGCATCATCTGTGCGGTTGTCATATCAGTACCGCAGCAGACTTGCGTCGTCGACCGAGGTCGAGCGGCGGGCACGGAAGATGGTCATGATGATGGCCAGGCCGACCACGACCTCGGCGGCCGCGACCACCATGGTGAAGAAGGCGAACACCTGCCCGTCCAGATTGGCGTGCAGCCGGGCGAAGGTGACAAACGCCAGATTCACCGCATTGAGCATGAGCTCGATGCACATGAACACCACGATCGCATTGCGCCGCACCAGCACTCCGGCCGCGCCGATGGTGAAGAGCAGGGCGGAGAGATACAGATAGTTGTCCGGGTTCACCGCGAGCCTTCCTCTGAATTGTCGTCACCACTGCCGCTGCCGACCGTGCGCACCACCGCTTCCTCGTGGGCGCGGTTGCGGCGGTGCCGCAGAATGGAACTGACCGAGAGCTCCTCGAAGGAGCCGTCCGGCAGTCGCGCCGGTGCGTCGACGGCATTGTGGCGGGCGTACACGCCGGGCGTCGGCAGCGGTGTGACCCGCCTGCCGTCCCGGAATCGCTGTTTGGACAGTTCGCGCTGATCGGTGCGCGGGCCGAACTTCTCCCGGTGCGCGAGCACCATGGCGCCGATGGTGGCGGTGATGAGCAGTGCGCCGGTCAGTTCGAACGCCCAGACGTAGCGCACGAAGATGAGTTCGGCGAGCGCCCCGATAGCATCCTTACCGCCCAGCCCCGGGCCGGTGGCGGCGACGCTGGTGGACTTCATACCGCGCGCGAGCGCGGCGATGATCAGCATGCCGAATCCGACACCGACGACGATCACCGCAATTCGCTGGCCCCGCAATGTCTCTCGCAGCGATTCCTGCGAGTCAACGCCGACCAGCATCAGCACGAACAGGAACAGCATCATGACCGCGCCGGTGTAGACGACGATCTGCACAATGCCCAGGAACAGTGCGTTCTCGGCGATATAGAAGGCCGAGAGCGTGATCATGGTGGCCGCCAGGCACAGTGCCGAATGCACGGCCTTGCGTGCGCACACCATGCCCAGCGCGCCGACCACCGCGATGACGGCCAGAATCCAGAACTGCACGGCCTCGCCGGTGGAGGTGTGGGTGATGACCTGCTGCGCCGGTTGGGCGTAGAGGGAATTCATCGCTTGACCCCTCCTTCGACTCCCGCGAGTTCGACTGCCGCACCGGGGACTTCACCGCGGTAGTAGGTGCCCTCGTCCGCGCCCGGGTACATGGCGTGCGGCGCCGGCTGCATACCCGCCAGCATGGGCGCGAGCAGATCCTTCTTCTCGAGAATGAGATCGGCGCGATTGTCATCGGCCATCTCGTACTCGTTGGTCATGGTCAGCGCCCGGGTCGGGCACGCCTCGATGCACAGACCACAGCCGATGCAGCGCAGGTAATTGATCTGATAAACCTGGCCGTAGCGCTCACCGGGTGAGAAGCGCTCCTCCTCGGTGTTGTCCGCGCCCTCGACATAGATGGCGTCCGCCGGGCAGGCCCAGGCACACAGCTCGCAGCCGATGCACTTCTCCAGCCCGTCCGGATGCCGATTGAGCTGGTGCCGCCCGTGATAGCGCGGCGCCGTCGGCGTCTTGACCTCCGGGTACATCTCGGTATTCGGCTTCTTGAACATGGTGGCGGCGGTGACGTAGAACCCGCCGAGCGGTTCCAGCAGACCGGATTTCGGTGTCGAGGCCATCGGCTCGGCCGGCATGGGCGGCACCGGGAAGTCCGAATACATGCGGGTCGCATCCGCATCCGGTGCGGCCTTGGACCGATCGTCGCCCGCATGCCCGGCGCGCAGCACCATGCCGATCATCACCCCGGCGACCACCAGGCCGCCGATGACCATGCCCGGCGTCTGGACGTGAATGCCGTTGTTCTGCAGCGCGCGCAGCGTCGCCACGAACATGACCCAGGCCAGCGAGATCGGAATCAGTATCTTCCAGCCGAGATTCATGAACTGGTCGTAGCGCAGTCGCGGCAGGGTGCCGCGCAACCAGATGAATACGAACAGGAAGGTCCACACCTTGGCGACGAACCAGATCATCGGCCACCAGCCGTGATTGGCGCCCGCCCACAGGCTGATCGGGAACGGTGCGTGCCAGCCGCCGAAGAACAGCGTGGTGGCCAGCGCGGAAACCGTTGCCATATTGATGTATTCGGCCATCATGAACATGGCGAACTTCAGCGAGGAGTACTCGGTGTGGAAACCGCCGACCAGCTCACCCTCGGCCTCGGGCAGATCGAAGGGCGCGCGGTTGGTCTCACCGACCATGGACACCGCGTAGATGAGGAACGAGGGCAGCAGCAGGAAGACGTACCAGGTGCCGAACTGCGCCCGCACGATATCCGAGGTGGCCATACTGCCCGAGAGCAGGAAGACCGCCGCGAAGCACAGCGCCATGGCGATCTCGTAGGAGATGACCTGCGCGGTGGAGCGCAACCCGCCCAGCAGCGGGTAGGTCGAGCCGGAAGACCAGCCCGCCAGCACGATTCCGTACACACCCACCGAGGCCATGGCCAGCACGTAGAGCACACCCACCGGCATATCCGTCAGCTGCAACGGCGTGCGGTGCCCGAACATGGAGACCTCGGGTCCGAACGGAATGACGGCGAACGCCATCACGGCCGGAATCAGCGAAATGATCGGCGCCAGAATGAAGATGGGCTTGTCCACGATGGTCGGGATGATGTCCTCTTTGAGGAGCATCTTCACGCCGTCGGCGATGGACTGCAGACTGCCGCGCGGGCCGACCCGGTTCGGGCCGACGCGCATCTGCATGAACGCCACGATCTTGCGCTCCGCGTACACCGCAAGCATCGGGATGAGTAGCAGGAAGACGAAGATGCCGACGGATTTGATCAGCACCAGCCACCACGGATCGTGGCCGAACACGGCCGTCAGGTCAGGCCCGGAGGCGGCAGCCTGCGTCACCACGGAGGGCCCCCGGACGGCCAAAATGGATACAGCCAGATCACTCACGGTGGTCCTCCCGACGGATGCGCACGAGGTGGCCGGGCGTGGTGCCGAGCTGCACCAGCACATCGGCCCCCGGGGAATTCATGGGCAGCCATACGACCCGGTCCGGCATCTCGGTGATGACCAGGGGCAGGGTGATATGACCGTGATCGTTGCCGACCGTCACCGGATCGCCTGTGGTGGCGCCGATTTCGGCAGCGGTATCGTGCGAGAGCCGCACCACCGGAGGGCGGGCGGTGCCGGCCAGATTGGGTTCACCGTCCTGCAGGCGGCCGCGATCGATGAGCATGCGCCAGGCGGCGAGCACGGCCGTGCCCGAGACCGCCTGCGCGAGCGGTTGCGGCGGCAGCGCCGGGGTGGCGGCGGCCGGGCCGTCCCACACCCCCATATCCGCCAATTCGGCTCGGGCACTTGCCACATCGGGCAGCCCGAGTCGCACACCCATCTCCTGGGCGATGGCATCGAGGACACGGTGTTCCGGCATGGGCGCGGATTCCCGGCGCACGGTCGAATCACGCAGTGCCGCATCGAATTGCCGGTGGCGGCCCTCCCAGGTGAGGAAGGTGCCGGCCTTCTCCATGGCCGAGGCCACCGGGAAGACGACATCGGCGCGCTCGCTGATATCGCTGCCCCGAAGTTCCAGGCTCACCACAAAACTCGCGGCATCGATGGCGGTGAGCGCGGCATGTGGATCGGGCATATCGCCGACCTCCACGCCGCCGATGAGCAGTGCGCCCAGCGTCGGTGCGGCGGCAAGAATGGCGGCCGTATCGCGGCCCGGAGCAGTCGGCAGCTCTCCGACACCCCAGGCATTGCGAACCTGTTGGCGTGCAACAGGATCAGCGACCGGTCGGCCGCCCGGCAGTAGCACCGGCAGCGCACCCGCTTCGAGCGCACCGCGTTCACCGGCACGCCGCGGAATCCAGACAAGCCCGGCCCCGGTCTCATCGGCCAGGCGCGCGGCCGCCGACAACCCGCCGGGGATGCCGCCGAGCCGCTCGCCGACGATGATGAGCGCATCGGGCTCGCGCAGCATGGTGGCGACATGCTGCAGATGACCGGGAGCGATGGCGACGGCGGCGGAATCACCCGTGCGGATGGCCTCCAGGAGATACGCCTCGGCGCCCGGCGAGGTTGGCAGCAGGGTGCCGTTCATGCGCTGCAGACCGCGGGTGGTGAACGGCGCGAGCGAGTAGATCTCGGTGCCGCGCTTGCGTGCGGCCTTGCGCAGCCGCAGATAGATCATCGGCGACTCTTCTTCGGCCTCGAACCCGGCGAACAATACGATCGGCGCCCGCTCCAGCGCCGCGTAGTCGACGGTGATGCCCTGCCCGGCAATGCGAGCGGCGAGGAAGTCGGCCTCCTCCGCGGAGTGCTCGCGGGCGCGGAAGTCGATGTCATTGGTATCGAGGGCGACTCGCGCGAACTTGGAGTACGCGTAGGCGTCCTCCATGGTGACGCGACCGCCGACCAGCACACCGGCATTGCCGTGCGCGGCGGCCAGCCCGCGCGCGGCGGCCGTGATGGCCTCCGACCACGAGGCGGGCTGCAGCGTCCCGTCCCAGGTGCGCACCAGCGGGGTGGTCAGCCGATCCCGCTCGGTCGCGTACTGGAACGCGAATCGTCCCTTGTCGCAGTTCCATTCCTCATTGACCTGCGGATCGTCACCGGCGAGACGCCGCATGACCTTGCCGCGGCGGTGATCGGTGCGCTGTGCGCATCCGGAAGCACAGTGCTCGCACACTGCCGGACTCGACACCAGATCGAAAGGCCGCGCCCGGAATCGGTAGGTGCTGCCGGTGAGCGCGCCCACCGGGCAGATTTGCACGGTATTGCCGGAGAAATAGGAGTCCATCGGCTCCCCGGCGGCAATGCCGACCTGCTGCAGCGCACCACGATCCATCAGCTCGATGAACGGATCACCGGCCACCTGCTGTGAAAAGCGAGTGCAGCGGGCGCACAGCACGCAGCGTTCCCGGTCCAGCAGAATCGCCGAGGACAGCGGAATCGGCTTGGGGTAGGTGCGCTTCTCACCGTCGAACCGCGATTCGGCGCGACCGGAGGACATGGCCTGGTTCTGCAGCGGGCATTCGCCGCCCTTATCGCACACCGGGCAGTCCAGCGGGTGATTGATGAGCAGCAGCTCCATCACCCCCTCCTGCGCCTTGGCGGCGGCGGGGGAGGACAGCTGGGTGCGGATGATCATGCCCTCGCTGACCGTCTGCGTACAGGAGGCGACCGGCTTGCGCTGCCCCTCCACATCGACCAGGCACTGCCGGCAGGCGCCGACCGGGTCGAGCAGCGGGTGATCGCAGAAGCGTGGGATCTGAATGCCCACGAGCTCCGCGGCGCGGATCACCAGGGTCCCGACGGGGACGGAAACCGTTGTGCCGTCGATGATCACGCTGACCATATCGGTGGGGGTAACTCCGCTGGCGCTGGAGTTGACTATTGCGGTCATCGGGGGTTCGGCGCGGACCTGCCCCCGCTTACGAGGGTGATACTGCGCCAGCCTCCTTTCGAGGGCTCTCGAGTCGGGGCAACGTGTCGGTGGTCTCGGCTAGGTTGTCTGCCATGGAGGAGGTGGTGCGATACAGCTATCGATTGCGACCAAGTCGCACCACCGAATCCGTGTTGCTCGCGGAATGGCATCGTTGCCGGTTCTTGTGGAATGAGTCTGTGAACCATCAGAAGTCGGGTAACAAGCCGACTCTCAGCACACTGAGCAAATTTCTGACCGACGCTCGTTCGTGTAGCGCGTGGCTGCGGGAAGGTTCGCAGGTTGCCCAACAACAGACGCTCCGCACGTACGCGCTCGCGCTCAAGCAGTCCTTCACTGTCAAGGGTCGGGGTCGGCCCGCGTTCAAGCCACGCAAGGCGACTCGTCCGTCGCTGGAGTACACCCGGCGTGGGTTCAATATCCGCGGCGGTCGGCTTGTGCTGGCAAAGGGTGTGAGTATCCCGGTCGTTTGGTCGCGAGAGTTGCCGTCCGAACCCACAAGCGTGCGCGTCGTACAGGATTCGCTCGGACACTGGTACGCCTCGTTCGTCGTTCGCCGAGCCGTCGAACCCTGTTCCGTGGCCGACAGTAATATCGGTGTCGACTGGGGTGTCTGTACAACGGCAACTACTACCGATCCAGGATTTGATCTGCCGTACCTCGGACACCGCGCACGCTGTGCCGCGGAAATGTGCCGGGCGCAACGAAAGATGGCCAGGCGCCGTCGCGGAAAGACTGGCCCGCAGTCGGGTGGATATCGTCGGGCCGCTCGTCAGGCAGCGAGGCTTCACAAGAAGGCGGCACGCCAGACCCGGCACGATTCGTGTGTGTGGGCGAAACATGTAGTCGACCAGCACGATCTGATCGCGGTGGAGGACTTCACTCCCAAGTTTCTCGCCAAGTCCACGATGGCAAAAATGGCAGCCGACGCGGCCATAGGCGCCGCGAAGAGAGAGCTGATCAACCGAGGCGTGCGGGCTGGCCGGAAGGTGGGGTTGGTACAGCCCGCGTATACGACAATGACTTGTTCGAGTTGCTTTGCGAGAGCCAAGCAGCAACTCGGACTTGGGGAAAGGACCTTCCGGTGCGACGACTGCGGGTACTCCGACGGTCGAGATCGGAACGCCGCCAGAGTGATTCTGGCTGTGGCAGAGCGTGGCCACACACGTGTTGACGACGTCAGACAATCGGATCACCTCCTTCGGGCAGATGGTGCGGTTGCGGTCTGAGCGTGGAATCTCCCGCCTTCAAGGCGGGCGAAGCGTTAACGCGCTCCTTCGGCCCAGACGGTGGACCGGGCCGGGTCGAACGGGCACGCGCCGAGGCGCAGATGCTCGACGTACTCGTCGCGGAAATACTTGAGGGAGGAGAAGATCGGGCTGGCCGCACCGTCTCCGAGCGCGCAGAAGGACTTGCCGTTGATGTTGTCGGCAATGTCCAGCAGCTTGTCGAGGTCGGTTTCGTCGCCCTGACCCTTCTCCAGCCGTTCCAGCAGCTGGACCAGCCAGTACGTGCCCTCACGGCACGGTGTGCACTTGCCGCAGGATTCGTGGGCGTAGAACTCGGTCCAGCGCAGCACGGCGCGCACCACACAGGTGGTGTCGTCGAAGATCTGCAAGGCCTTGGTGCCCAGCATGGATCCGGCGGCGGTCACGCCCTCGTAGTCGAGCGCGACATCGAGGTGCTCGTCGGTGAAGATCGGAGTGGAGGAACCACCCGGGGTCCAGAATTTCAGGGTGTGCCCCGCGCGGACGCCGCCCGCGTGTTTCAGCAACTCCCGCAGGGTGATTCCGAGGGGTGCTTCATATTGCCCCGGTCGCGTCACGTGACCGGAGAGCGAGTACAGCGTGAAGCCCGGCGACTTCTCGGTGCCGAAGGACCGGAACCACTCCACGCCATTGGCGATGATCGCCGGTACGGAGGCAATCGATTCCACATTGTTGACCACGGTCGGGCAGGCGTAGAGACCCGCGACGGCCGGGAACGGGGGCCGCAGGCGCGGCTGGCCGCGACGGCCCTCGAGGGAATCGAGCAGCGCGGTCTCTTCACCGCAGATGTACGCACCCGCGCCCGCGTGCACCACGATCTCCAGGTCGTAGCCCGAACCCTGGATGTTCTGGCCGATATAGCCTGCGGCATAAGCCTGTTCGACAGCAGCCTGCAGCCGGCGCAGGACCGGCACCACCTCGCCGCGCACATAGATGAAGGCGTGTGAGGCGCGAATGGCGTACGACGCGATGATCACACCCTCGATCAGGGTGTGCGGGGTCGCCAGCATGAGCGGAATGTCCTTGCAGGTACCCGGTTCCGACTCATCGGCATTGACCACCAGATAGTGCGGCTTGGTCACGCCGTCGGGGCCGGGGCCCTGCGGAATGAAGCCCCATTTCATGCCGGTGGGGAAGCCCGCACCGCCGCGTCCGCGCAGACCGGAGTCCTTGACGGTGGCGATGACCTCGTCGGGCTGCATGCGCAGCGCCTTCGGGAGCGCGCGGTAGCCGCCCTGGCGGCGGTAGGAGGGCAGCGTCCACGAATCAGGCTCGGCCCAGTGCTTGGACAGGACCGGGGTCAGTGTCGTCACTTGACGCCTCCATCGGTCGAATCCTGCTCGGCCGCATGCAGTCCCGCGAGCGTGGCCGGACCGGCGACGCCGTCCGTGGCACCCGGGCGCGCATCCGGATAGCCCGCGAGAATGCGCGCGGTCTCCCGGAAATTGCAGAGCGGAATACCGCTGCGCGACCCGGTCACCGGGTCACCGCGGCGCAGCGAATCCACCAGTTCCCGTGCCGATTCCGGCGTCTGGTTGTCGAGGAACTCCCAGTTGACCATGATCACCGGCGCGAAATCGCACGCGGCATTGCACTCGATGTGTTCGAGGGTGACCGCACCATCGGCAGTCGTCTCCCCGTGCCCGATGCCCAGGTGCTGCTTCAGGTCCGACATGATCTCATCGCCGCCCATGACCGCGCACAGCGTGTTCGTGCAGACGCCGACATGGAAATCGCCGGTGCGGCTGCGCCGGTACATGGAGTAGAAGGTGGCCACCGCGGTCACCTCGGCATCGGTCAATCCCAGCTGCTCGGCACAGAATTCGATGCCGGTGCCGGAGACATAGCTCTCCACCGATTGCACCAGATGCAAAAGGGGCAGCAGTGCCGAGCGCGGATGCGGATAGCGCTCGATGATCTCCTTCGCCTCCAATTGCAGGCGGTCGTGCACCTCCTGCGGATACGGAATGGGGCGCACGGTCAGGTTCAGCAGAATCTCTGTCAACGGTCCACCCCGCCCATCACCGGATCGATACTGGCCACCGAGGCGATGACGTCGGCGAGCAGACCGCCCTCGCACATTGCCGCCACCGCTTGCAGATTCGTGAACGAGGGGTCGCGGTAGTGGACCCGATACGGGCGGGTGCCGCCGTCGCTGACCATGTGCACGCCCAGTTCGCCGCGCGGGGATTCGACCGCCACGTAGACCTGGCCGGGCGGGACCCGCATGCCCTCGGTCACCAGCTTGAAGTGGTGGATGAGGGACTCCATGGAGGTGCCCATGATCTTGGAGATGTGCTTGGGGGAGTTGCCGAGACCGTCCGGACCCAGCTCCAGGTCCGCGGGCCAGGCGATCTTCTTGTCCGCCACCATGATCGGGCCCGGCCGCAGCCGGTCCAGGCACTGCTCGACGATCTTGAGCGACTCCTTCATCTCGTTCACCCGGATGAGGTAGCGGCCGTAGCAGTCGCAGCCGGTATCGACCATGACATCGAAGTCGTAGGTCTCGTAACCGCAGTACGGCTGCGCCTTGCGCAGATCGTGGGGCAGACCCGTCGAGCGCAGCACCGGACCGGTGATGCCCAGCGCCATACAGCCGGTCAGGTCCAGCACACCGACATTGCGGGTGCGGGCCTTCCAGATGGGATTCTCATTCAGGAGCAGTTCCATATCCCGCAGGCGCTTCGGCAGCAACTCCAGCAGCTCACGTACCTTGGCGACACCGTCGTCGGGCAGATCCTGGGAGACGCCTCCGGGCCGGATGTAGGCGTGGTTCATGCGCAGGCCGGTGATGTTCTCGAACACGTCCAGAATGAGTTCGCGCTCCCGGAATCCGAAGAGCATCGGCGTCAGCGCACCCAGCTCCATACCGCCGGTCGCGAGTGCGACCAGGTGCGAGGAGATGCGATTGAGCTCCATGAGCATGACGCGAATGACGCTGGCGCGCTCCGGAATATCGTCGGTGATGCCGAGCAGCTTCTCCACGCCCAGGCAGTACGCCGTCTCATTGAAGAACGGCGACAGATAATCCATCCGGGTGACGAAGGTGACGCCCTGCACCCAGCTGCGATATTCGAGATTCTTCTCGATACCGGTGTGCAGATAGCCGATGCCGCAGCGGGCCTCGGTGACGGTCTCGCCCTCGATCTCGAGAATCAGCCGCAGCACCCCGTGTGTGGAGGGGTGCTGCGGGCCCATATTCACGACAATGCGTTCCTCGGCGGCCCCGTCCAGGGCCGCGGAGATCTCATCCCAGTCATTGCCTCCGACGGTGATCGTGCGCTCCGGGCGCCCGGCGGGCTCGGGATGGGACTGGTCCTGCTGACTTTCGAATACGTCCGTGTCGTTCATCAGTGGTACGCCCTCCGCTCGTCGGGCGGCGGGATGCGCGCACCCTTGTACTCGACCGGGATCCCGCCGAGCGGGTAGTCCTTGCGCTGGGGGTGACCGCGCCAGTCGTCGGGCATCGAGATCCGGGTCAGCGAGGGGTGACCGTCGAACAGGATGCCGAAGAAGTCGTAGGTCTCGCGCTCGTGCCAATCCGTGGTCGGATACACGGAATACAGCGAGGGGAGATGCGGATCCGCGTCGGGAACCGAAACCTCCAGGCGCACCCGGCGATTGTGGGTGATGGAGTTCAGGTGGTAGACCGCGTGCAACTCGCGGCCGGTGTCCTCCGGGAAGTGCGCGCCGTTCACGCCGAGGCAGAGCTCGAAACGCAAAGCCTCGCTGTCGCGCAGCGTCTTTGCGACCACCGGCAGGTGCGCGCGGTGCACGTGCAGGGTGAGTTCGTCGCGGAAGACCACGATCTTCTCGATGACATCCGCGAACGCGATGCCGGCGCCTTCGAGCGCACGGCTCAGCGCCGTCACCAGATCGTCGAAGTAGCCGCCGTACGGGGGCGCGCTGCCACCGGGCAGGCTGACGGTGCGCACCAGCCGGCCGTAGCCGGAGGTATCACCGGTGCCGGTGACGCCGAACATGCCCTGGCGGGTGCTGATCACCTCATCGGCCGGGGGCTGCCCGGATTCGATTGCGGCAGTATCGATCTCGTCCGGAGTGGACTCGATGTCCCGCTCGGACTCGGCGGGTGGCTGCACGGTCGCCTCCTCCGGAGGGCTTTCGGTCGGTGAATCGAAGCTCATCGCAACAGCCCCTTCATCTGAATGGTCGTGGGGCTGGCGAGCGCGGCGGCCTCGGCGGCCCGCACGGCTTCCTCGCGATTGACGCCGAGCGGCATTTCCTGAATCTTCTCGTGCAGCTTCAGGATCGCGTTCAACAGCATCTCCGGCCGCGGCGGGCAGCCGGGCAGGTAGATGTCCACCGGCACGACGTGATCGACGCCCTGCACAACGGCATAGTTGTTGAACATGCCGCCCGAGGATGCGCAAACACCCATGGCCAGCACCCATTTGGGTTCGGTCATCTGGTCGTAGACCTGACGCAGGACGGGGGCCATCTTCTGGCTCACCCGTCCGGCGACGATCATCAGATCGGCCTGGCGCGGCGAGGCGCGGAACGCCTCCATGCCGAAGCGGGCGATATCGAATCGTCCGCCGCCGGTGGCCATCATTTCGATCGCGCAGCATGCCAGGCCGAATGTTGCGGGCCAGAGCGAACTCTTGCGCAGATAGCCCGCGAAATCTTCCACCGTGCTCAGCAGGAATCCGCTGGGCAGTTTCTCCTCGAGACCCATGTCGAACTACATCTCCCGGATCGAAACACCCCGCACAGGGCGGGGTGCAATGTTTGGAAACCCCTGTACGCCACTCAGTCCCAGCTGAGTCCGCCTCGCCTCCACTCGTAGGCATAGGCCACCGAGACGTTGAAGACGAACAGCGCCATCGCCGCCAGCCCGAACAGGCCGAGCGAATCGAAGTGCACCGCCCACGGGTAAAGGAACACGATCTCGATGTCGAAAATGATGAACAGCATGGCGGTGAGGTAGTACTTCACCGGAAAGCGTTGTCCACCAGTGTTTCCCGGGCCACCGCCGACAGCGTGCGGCGTAGGCTCGATACCGCACTCGTACGGTTCGAGCTTGGCCCGGTTATTGCGTTCGGGGCCGATCAGGGCCGCCAGAAATACGGAGAACACCCCGAACGCGGCAGCTACCGCGCCGAGGACAAGCGTCGGCACCTCGATATTCACAACAGCACTACCCCTCCTGGTTGCAACCTTGCGCAGGGGCGATGACGCCCCGGACGGCCCGGATTTTCGGAGATCGGGCATGGCGGCGATTGATACCGTCAGCCAGGCTCGTGTGAGCTAGGGCACAGCCTACAACTCACGCGACAAGATACATGACGTTTCGCGAGGCCGTTTGATTCAATTCGGAACGGTCTTTCATGACCGATTCGACGGAATCGCGAATGTCACGTGACACAGATATCCCCAGGTCGCGGGGAGGGGAGAACTCAGGCCGCGGAGCGGTTCCGCAGTACGCCGAGTACGGCCTCGGTCAACCGGATCGGATCCAGCGGATGCGAGACAGCCGCATCGGCCCGCGACCAGTTCGCCAGCCAGGCATCATCCGGGCGACCGGTGAGCACCACAATCGGCGGGCAATTATCGATTTCATCCTTGAGCTGCTTGGCCAGACCGAGACCACCGGTCGGCGCGGACTCGCCATCGAGGATGGCCAAGTCGAGCCCATGGGCATCCATGTGCTCCAAAACAACAGCGCCGGTGGCCACTTCGACATATTCGATGGGCGGCAGATCCGGATGCGGCCGTCTGCCCAGAGCCAGCATTACCTGGCTCCGAGTATCGGCATCATTGCTGTAGACGAGAACCCGCAGCGCGGCGGGACGCTTGGCATCGACCACGCACCGGATGGTACGGGTTAGCTATGGGTGCCGGTGGCAGGTTCGCCGGAATCCATTCGCGCGTCGGGGCGAACCAGACATCAGGAACAATTCGGCAATAGCCGCAAGTTGTGAAATTTTCGGAACGTGCCGATGCGCATCGGCGTGCGGGGGCAGTGTCGCGCCATGCTGGTTGGGTAGTTCCGTCCGGTGAGTTGCCTGTCGAGCAAAGGAAGCACGCAATGCCTGCTGAAGTCGTGGATGCCGTGGTGGTCGGAATGGGACCGGGCGGTGAGGACGTCGCGACACGGTTGGCTCAGGCCGGATTGACGGTGGTCGGGGTGGAGGGGCGGTTGGTCGGGGGCGAATGTCCGTACTACGCCTGCATTCCGACCAAGATGATGGTGCGTGCGGCCGGGGTGCTGCAGGAGGCGCGGCGGGTCGACGAGCTGGCGGGGTCGGCGACGGTGACGCCGGACTGGGCTCCGGTGGCGGCGCGGATTCGCGACGAGGCGACCGACAATTGGGATGACACCGTCGCGGTCGAGCGGTTCGAGAAGGCCGGCGGGACCTTCGTGCGCGGCTGGGGCCGGATTTCCGCGCCCGGCGAGGTGACCGTGGCGACCGAGGGGGGAGAACGGGTCTTTCGGACAACCCGGATTGTGCTGAATCCCGGTACCGCTCCGGCCGTTCCACCGCTGGCAGGCCTCGAGGGCACGCCCTACTGGACCAATCGCGAGGCCGTCACCACCACCGAGGTGCCGCGCTCGCTGATCGTGCTCGGCGGCGGACCGGTGGGTGCGGAATTCGCGCAACTGTTCGCGCGCTTCGGTGCGGACGTCACCGTCATCGTGCCGCGCAGGCTGCTGCCACAGGATGAACCCGAGGCCGGTGACCTGCTCGCGAAGGTCTTTGCCGCCGAAGGCATCACGGTGCGCACCGGTGCACATGCGGCAAGCGTGGCGCACGACGGTTCGGACTTCACCGTCGAACTGGATAACGGGCAGTCGGTGCAAGCGCAGCAGTTGCTGGTCGCCACCGGCCGTCGAACAGACCTGTCGGCCTTGGGAATCGGCGTGCTGGGCCTGGACGAGACCGCGAAGACTCTCCCGGTCGACGAGCGTATGCGCGCCGCCGACGGCGTCTGGGCCATCGGTGATGTGACCGGTCAAGGGGCCTTCACGCATATGTCCATGTACCAGGCTCGCATCGCGGCGCAGGACATTCTCGGATCCTCCGACGAAACCGCGCAGTATCGCGCCGTCCCGCGCGTGACATTCACCGACCCGGAGGTCGGAGCGGTGGGTCTCACTGAGGAGCAGGCACGCGCGGCGGGCCTGACCGTGCGCACCGCGAGCACCGCTGTCCCTACCTCGGTTCGGGGCTGGATTCACAAGGTAGGCAACGAAGGCCTTATCAAGCTCGTCGAAGACGCTGACCGAGGTGTACTGGTAGGCGCCACATCCATAGGCCCGGTTGGAGGTGAGGTGCTTAGTGCTCTCGCTGTAGCCGTTCATGCCGAAGTACCAATAGCCAGCCTTCGCGAGATGATCTACGCCTACCCAACGTTCCACCGCGCGATTGAGGCAGCTTTCGATGTACTGGCATCGGATGAGCGTTGAGCGCCCGAGGTCGGGATCGAGGCAAACTTTTCGAAAGTCTGAGTTGCGGGGAGCGCGTCGGCAGGACCCTACTGAACTGTGCCGGAAACCCCTGCACCACACCGAGATCCGTACCTAATTCGGCGATTCCCGACATGCTCATACGATCTCGAACATAGTTTCGATCCACGAGCTAATGTGCTGCTCATGGCCAGCGTTAAGCATCAAATGATGACCAACCGAATCAACACCGTGCCAGGCGGAAGGCGGCGTGGGTAGGCATGCTGGTCGGGAGAAAGTATCGGGTGGCGTTTACCGCAGAGCAAGTAGACCTCTCCCATCTGATCGGAGATGCATGTCGAGCTGTCTGGAACACCGGTCTCGAGCAGCGCCGCGAATATCGGCGGGGCGGGGCGTTCATGAACTATGTACAGCAGAGCGCCGAGCTGACGCAGGCAAAGATGGAATTCCGGTGGCTCGCACAGGCTCCGTCACATTGTCTGCAGCAGACGTTGATGGATCTGGACCGCGCCTGTCGTGATCACGGCACGTTTCGCGTGCAATGGCGGTCACAGCGGCGCTGGGTGCCGTCCTTCCGGTTTCCTGACGGCAGAGGGATTCGCGTCGAACGCCTGAGTCGACGGTGGGGGCGCGCGAAACTACCGAAGCTGGGCTGGGTGCGGTTCAGGTTCTCGCGCCCCCTCGATGGAGATGTGCGGTCTGCGACGATATCGCGCGATGGGGATGTGTGGTTTGTGTCGTTTCTGGTGGACGACGAGACCTGCACCCCCGAAAAGCATGCCAGTACATCGGCGGTCGGAGTGGATCGCGGTGTCGTGGTGGCGATTGCCTGCTCCGACAACACTTTGCGCGACCGTCAGTTCGCTACACCGGGCGAGGATGAACGGTACCGGCGGCTGCAGAAGAGGTTGATGCGGCAGCGGAGGAATTCTGCCAATCGAAGCAAGACGCGTGTGGCGATGCGGCGTTTGAAGCGTCGGGAACGGAACCGGCGAAAGGACTTCGCCGCCTATAGTGCGGACCAACTGGCCACCCGGTACGGCATGGTGGTGATCGAAAATCTGTGCGTCCGCAATATGACCCGCTCGGCACGTGGCAGTGTCGCCGAACCGGGGACTGGGGTTGCGCAGAAGTCGGGCCTCAACCGTGCCATCTTGGACAAGGGCTGGCACATTTTCGAGTTGGCCTTACGCAACGTAGCCCGGCGGACAGGTTGCCATATCGTGAAGGTTCCACCTGCTTACACGTCACAACGCTGCTCGCAATGCGGTGCGGTGGACCCGAAATCCCGTGAGAGCCAAGCGGAATTCCGGTGCACCGCCTGCGGCTATCACGAGCACGCCGACATCAACGCGGCGAAGAATATTCTGGCCGGCGGGCAGTCGGTCACAGCCTGTGGAGACCTCCAGCCGATGGGCGGGTCGATGAAGCAGGAACCAGCACCCCCGCGAGGGGCCAGTGCGCCAACCCGCCTCTGGCGAGTTGAAATCCCGAGCTAACTGTTGGGGAGGAAGTCAAGAATCCCTCGTTGCCCACAGCGGCGCGAGTCGCATTGCACACGGACCGGATGCCCTTGCAACCGGTTAGGCATCGCCGCACAATCATTGCTGTTCAGCGGGTCATGAAGGCGCCATCCTGATAGGTGTAGATGGTTCGAGCAAATGGGCGGTGGACATATGCGAATATCCGAGATCTTGCGGCGTAAAGGGCCGGGTGTGGTCACGATTGCACCCGATGCCACAGTGCGTGAACTACTGCGAGTGTTGAACGCGCACAATGTCGGCGCGGTGGTGGTGTCGCCGGACGGAGTGCTCATTTCGGGCATCGCCTCCGAGCGCGACATTGTGCGGCGACTGCACAGCAGAGGGGCCGAGCTACTGGATGCACCGGTGTCGGACATCATGACCGCGGCGGTGCATACCTGCTCTCCCGAGGATCAGGTCGAAACACTCAATGCCACGATGACGGAACATCGGATCCGGCATCTTCCGGTGCTCAGCGAGGGGCGCATGGTCGGCATAGTCAGCATCGGCGATGTGGTGAAGAGCCAGATCTCCGAACTGGAAGAGGAGCGCGAACACCTGGTGCGCTACCTGCACGGCTGACCCCTCGGGCCGCACAGCCTTCGCACGGACCGAACAGCGCTTGTACGGCATGTTCGGTCGGTACACGTGCTGTGCGGCGGGGAGTCAGCCGCGAGATGCGCTGTGTGGCGCGGGGAGTCAGCGGACGTCTGCGAGGGCGCGTGCGCCGGTGGCCACGTCGGTGGCGGTGGCCAGGTCGAGGTGGAGCTCGAGGTCGGGTGCGGTCGCGGGGCCGTCGTGGTGGGTGATGCCCGCCTCGGTGATGACGTAGTGCAGCGTGGTCTCGCCGATGTGCACGGTGGCGGTCCCGGATGGAAGCAGTTCGGTCACAGCGCGCCCCAGCGGTAGCGCGAACCAGTGTGCGCGGACGGCGTCGGTGGGGCGGCGGTCGCCGAGCAGCTGTGTGCCCCAGATCGAGAGTGCGTCGAGTGCGGGGCGCAATGCCGTGCCCGCCTCGGTGAGTTCGTAGACCGCGGTCGCGGCGCGGGGGCCGACGCGGCGGCGGGTGAGGATGCCGTCGCGTTCCAGATCCTTGAGCCGGGCGGCCAGCACATCGGTGCTGATACCGGGCAGATCGGCGAACAGATCGCTGTATCGGCGCGGGCCGGAACATAATTCGCGGACGACCAGCAGGTTCCAGCGGTCGCCGACAATGTCGAGGGCGCGGCTGACGGTGCAGTAGTGGTCGTAGCTTCGGCGTGACACGTCTCCCACTGTAACCTGGAACTTGGAAAAACAAAGTGCAAACTTGGAAATTCCAAGTAGAGTGTGGCTCAACCGCATTCAGAAGGGACGTCCATGCAGGTCAAGCAGTCGAGCAAGCTGGCGGGTGTGTCGTACGAGATCCGCGGACCGGTGGCCGAGCACGCGGCCCGGCTCGAGGCCGAGGGCCATCACGTGGTCAAGCTCAATACCGGCAACCCGCTGACGTTCGGATTCGAAGCACCTGCGGACATGTTGCAGGACATGATTCGCAATCTGCCGTCCTCGAGCGGGTACTCGTCCTCGAAGGGGCTGCTGTCCGCGCGGCGGTCGGTCGTGCAGTACTACCAGACCCTCGGCGTCGAGGATGTCGACGTCGAAGAGGTCTTCCTCGGCAACGGCGTCTCCGAACTGATCATGATGGCCATGACGGCACTGCTGGAGAACGGTGACGAAGTACTCGTTCCCGCACCGGATTTCCCGCTCTGGACCGCGGCCACGGCGCTCAATGGCGGTAAGCCCGTGCACTACATCTGCGATGAGGGCTCCGACTGGTTCCCGGATGTGGCCGATATCGAATCCAAGGTCACCGACCGCACGCGGGCCATCGTGCTCATCAATCCGAACAATCCCACAGGCGCGGTGTACTCGCCCGAGGTGGTGCGGCAGGTGCTCGAGGTCGCGCGGCGGCACAACCTGGTGGTGTTCTCCGACGAGATCTACGACAAGATCCTGTACGACGATCTGAAGCACACGGCGACTGCCTCGCTTGCGCCGGACCTGTTGTGCCTGACCTTCTCCGGGCTGTCGAAGTCCTATCGGGCCGCCGGATTCCGTTCCGGGTGGCTGGTGGTTTCCGGGCCGACGCAGCACGCGCAGAACTACCTCGAAGGCCTGACCATGCTCGCGGGTCTGCGGCTGTGCGCGAATGTGCCTGCGCAGCAAGCCATTCAGGCGGCGCTCGGCGGGCATCAGAGCATTTTCGATCTCACCGCGCCCGGCGGGCGGCTGCACGAGCAGCGTGATCGCGCATGGGAGGCTCTCAATGCCATTCCCGGCATCTCGTGTGTGAAGCCCAAGGGTGCGCTGTACGCCTTCCCGCGCATCGATCTCGAGATGTACCCGATCCACAATGACGAGCAGTTCGTGCTGGATCTGCTGCTGCAGGAGAAGATCCACATCGTGCAGGGCACGGGCTTCAACTGGCCGCGCCCCGACCACTTCCGGATCGTGACGCTGCCGCACGCCGATGACCTGGAGGCGATCATCGAACGCATCGGCCGCTTCCTGGCCACCTACCGGCAGTGACGGGCGGCGCGAAAGATATCTCGAGAAATGTCCGGAGATACGTCGAACTGATGTGATGGGCTCCGACCAGTAGGTGAAAGCAGGTCACCAACTCGTCAGGAGCCCATCATGAGCACCACCGTCACCACCTTCCTCTGGTTCGACACCCAGGCCGAGGAGGCCGCGGAGTTCTACACCACGCTGGTCCCCGGTTCCCGGATCACCGATATTTCGCGCGGCCCTGATGGCGCGGCCTTCATCGTCTCCCTCGAATTGGCAGGTCACTCCCTGACTCTGCTCAATGGCGGCCCGGCACATCCGCACACAGATGCCGCCTCCATCCAGGTGGTCGTCGACGGCCAGGAAGAGGTCGACCGCCTCTGGGACGCCTTCACCGCCGAGGGCAAGCCCGGCCCGTGCGGCTGGCTCACCGACAAGTACGGCCTCTCCTGGCAGGTGGTCCCCTCCGGCCTCCCGCAACTCATGGGCGGCACCGACCCCGCCCGCAGCGCGGCGGCCTCCGTCGCCCTGCGCACCATGTCCAAGATCGACCTGAAAACCCTGCAGGACGCCTACGACAACGCCTGAACCAGCACACCGCATTCGGCCGGCCCGGAAACACCCCGGGCCGGCCGAATCATGCGATACCTATTTCTGAGCTGTTCAGGGCTATTTCAGGGCGACGCGTGCACCGCCCGAGAACATCGAGTCGTGAAACTCGACGGTGACCGGGACCGTGCCTTTGGGAACATCGAACGGGATGCTCACGGAAATCTTGTTGCCAGGATTGATTTCGGCGGTCAGGTCTCCGTTGGCCGCAAGCTCGGCCGAGGTGTCATTGCTGTACTGTTTGCCCTGATCGTCGATCAGCTTCTGATTCTCACCGAAGTAGCTCTGCGCCTTGTCGCCGATATTGGTGATGGCGACATGTACGAGGACATACTCGCCCTGCGCGGTCTTGCGCAGGATCTCATTGTCGCCGACTGTCGTGACGGGCGGGTCGACCGCGGTAACGGCGAAGGCGAACTTGCCATCTCGCACTTCCGAGCCTGCCGCCGCCACCGCCGTGCTCTTGTCGGTGCCCTTCGAAACCTCATGTGCGGCAGTGCCGACCAGGGCGAAGCACCCACCGAAGAACAACACGACCACAGCGAGCAGAATCCAGGGCCAGAGCTTCCGCTTCTTTCTGGGCGGCGGGGGATACCCCTGCCCGTACATCGGCGGACCACCCGGAGGCGGAGGTACCGGCTGATTCGGAATGGACATGGGCAACCTTCAATTCACTGTTCGCGCAAGGGCCGACCCTTCCCTCGCGGATGGATCGATCAATGTTGCCAATTATGAACCAGTTTCGCGGAATTGATCGCAGATCGAATTACCGAGAAGGCTGCTTGGTGTTTAAAAGGCCTTACAGGAGTAGATATTCGGACATTTCCCCCGTAGGAAACTCTCCGGCATCTAACTATTAGCTGATGCGCGGCGACTGAGGCATATTCCCAGGACCAGCAGGGCCGTGATGCCCCCGCAGCTCAGGACCGCGGAGGGGGAGGTGCGGTCCAGGAGCAGGCAACCGGCCAGGGCGCTCAGGGAGAAGGTTGCCTGGAAGGAGGCGGTGAACAGGACGGAGGAGACTTCGGCGTGATCGGGGACGACGCGGGCGAAACAGGTCTGCAGGATGACCGGGATGCCGCCGTAACCGATGCCCCAGATGAGCAGCAGGGCTGCGGCGCCGAATTCCGCTCGGCCGAGTGTCGGCAATAGGAGCATGGCGGCCGCCATCGCAGCGGCTGCGGAGATCAGTGCGGCGCGGGGGTGGTTGGTAATCATGCTGCCGCCCAGGGCATTTCCGGCGATTCCCGCGATGCCGTAGAGCAGCAGGAGGGCGGTGACGCTGCTTTGGTTGCGGGAGAGGGCGCAAGAAGTATGGACACAGGGTCCAGTCCAGCAACTCGCGCGCCCGATCACCGGCGGGTCTGCGCCACCATAGTGCGGCCGACCAAGATCACCAGGAACTGCGGGCGGCATTGTGCGAGTGGTCGCCGCACTCAGTTCCTGGTCGATGACGGCAGGCCGACTTCAGCGGCCCCCGCCTCGATCGCGGTACGGGCGGCGGGGTTCGATGGTTCTGAGGTCTTCTGGGTTCAGTGCGAAGCGGCGAGGTCCACTGTGCAGTTGCCGGGACGGGTCGGCGCCGGCTGCGCCTGAGTGGCGGCTTGCGGTATTGATGATTTGCAGCGTGGCGACCAGGAAGTCCATCAATTCCAGGCCCAGTGGACCGGTGTAGTCGTAGTCCGAGAGTTTCCGGAACTCGTCGGCGAAGCGGATACGCAGCCGGTTCGCCTCCTCGGAGGCGTAGGCGCCCTCGGCGATTCGCTGTGCATCCCGCGCAATGGCGTTCAATCGATCTGCGCTGTAGGTCATCTCGCGCCTGCCTTCATCGGCTGGCCGCCACAGCCGAATTTCAGGGTACCGCGTTCACGATGCGAACAATGTTGCACCGCGGGGTTCGGGTGCACGCAATTCGGCCTCTCGACAGCGGTTTACGCGCTGCCGAGAGGCCGAATGCTGTTGCTCAGGAAGGGTTGGTCTCCTGATCGAGCGCGTCGATCAGAAAGCCGAGCGAGCCCTTGAGCGCCTCACGCTGCGGCGCGTCGAGGCGCGCCATGGCCGCCGCGAAGCGCTGAATGCGGGCCGAGGTCAGGCCGGTGACCAGATCGTGAGCACGGGAGGTTGCGCTCAGGAGTTGGGCACGGCCGTCTTCCGGGTCGGCGTCGCGGACGATATAGCCCGCCTTCTCCAGGCCGGTGACCATGCGCGACATGGTCGGCGCGCTGACGCGTTCGATATTCGCCAGATCGCTCAGTCGCATCGGCCCGCCGCGGGCGACCGACGCCAGGGCCGAAGCGGCGCCGGGGCTGAGCTGGCCCAGATCGCCCGAGGTGCGCAGCAGCCGCAGCAGGCGGCCGATCGAGTGGTAGAGATCGGCCGCCTCCGTCAGCTGGTCGGGGTCGGCGACACTCGTGGGCTGTTGCAGCGTGGCCTCCTCGATCATCGGGTCAGATTCCCGCGCGGTCGGCTTCGATGAGTTCCTCGGTCTCGTCGGGAACCTTCCCGCTGCCGGCGAACCACGAAGCCACTGCGCCGATCAGCATCATAAATGCGGCGACCAGGAATACGACGATCAGACCCGAATGGAACGGCCCGGAGATCAAGTGCGGGAAGAACTCCTGACCGGTGAGGACATCGCTGTTCACGCCCGGCTTGTCGAGAGTGCCGCTGGGGCCGAGCAATTCCTTGAACGGGTTGTAGCCCAGGAAGGTCGCGAACAGGCTGCCCACCGGGGGCATATCCGCAACCTGACCGGCGACCTGCGCGGACACGCCCTGGCTCTGCAGACCGGAATTCATTGCACCGGGCAGGGTTCCGGACAGACCGACGATCATGAGCGAGAAGAACACGCCGATCGACAGCGCCATGCCGCCGTTCATCAGCGTGCCGCGCATGCCGGAGGCGACGCCACGTTGCGATGCCGGTACCGCGCCCATGATCTCGGCGGTGTTCGGCGAGGTGAAGATGCCGGTGCCGAGACCGTTGAGCAGGATGATCAGTCCGAACAGCCAGTAGTTGAAGTCGACCGGGATGATCACCAGCAGCACGAAGGTGACCGCTGCCAGCGTGAGACCGCCGGCCGCGAACAGCCGGGGGCCGTATTTATCGCTGAGCCAACCCGAAACCGGGCCCGCCACCAGGAATCCGACGGTCAACGGCAGCATGTAGATGCCGGCCCACAGGGGAGTGGATTCGAAGTCGTACCCGTGCAGGGGCAACCAGATGCCCTGCAGCCAGATGATGAGCATGAACTGCATGCCACCGCGTCCCAGCGATGCCATCAGGCCGGCGAGGTTGCCGAGTCCGAAGGCCCGATTGCGGAACAGCGACAGCTGGAACATCGGCTGGCTGACCTTGGATTCGATGTAGCAGAACAGCAGCAGCAGTGCGATGCCGCCGAAGACGCCGGCGAGCACCCACGGGTTGCCCCAGCCGGTCTTCGAATCACCGTACGGCTGGATGCCGTAGGTGATGCCCGACAGTAGTGCGGTCAGGCCCAGCGCGAAGGTGAGGGTGCCGGGGATGTCCAGCGATCCGGGCGTGCGGGTGCCGGTGTCGTGCAGCGAGCGGTACGACCACACGGTGCCGAGGATGCCGAACGGAATGGTGACCCAGAAGATCGCCTTCCAGTCCCACTCCGAAAGAATGCCGCCGATGAGCAGACCCAGGAACGAACCGGCAACGGCCGCAACCTGATTGATGCCCAGCGCCACACCGCGACGGTTGGCGGGGAAGGCATCGGTGAGGATCGCCGCCGAGTTGGCCATCAGCATGGCGCCACCGACGCCCTGCACCACACGCCAGCCGATCAGCCACAGTGCTCCGGCCCCGTGCGTGAACGGATCGAAGGACAGGGCGATCGCACAGAGGGTGAACACCACGAACCCGAGGTTGTAGATCTTCACCCGGCCGAACATGTCGCCGAGTCGCCCGAACATGACCACCAGTACCGCCGAGGTCAGCAGGAAGCCCATGAGCAGCCACAGCAGGTAGCTCACATTGCCGGGTTCGAGCGGATTCAGGTCGACGCCGCGGAAGATCGCGGGCAGCGAGATGATCACGATCGACGAGTTGATGGTGACCATGAGCATGCCCAATGTGGTGTTGGACAGCGCTACCCACTTGTAGTGCGGATGGTCCCGGTCGACGCGAAGGCGCCGGCGAATGGTCTGGACATCATCTTTGTCCAGATCGGTGGTCGGTGCCGCAGCCAACTTAGCCTCCCAAAAACGCAACTTACGAACCTGTCCAATATAGTTGCATAAGGCTAACTAACTAAATGGTGGGCTGGCTCACCTCGCTGACCAGGCCTAATGCGCCGGGAGCGAGCCGATTGTTGAACGAAGTTCGGCGCGTCGAGTCGGTCGGACCTTTTGGCGGGTAGGTGGGTGCCGGTGAGCTGCCCGGCGGTTTCCCAGAGCCCGGCCGCGACCTTGCGATCGCGCGCGCGGCGGGCGATAGAGGCCGGACCCGACGGACCGACCAGGCCGAATCGCTCTGTGGGGCCGTAGTATTCGCCGCTGCGCACAGCGGGATGGGCGGGGGCGTAGCGAGGGGCACGAAACCCATCTCCTGCAGGGTCTTAGTACCTTGAGGCCGGTAGTTTTCGAAACGATCGATCAGGGGAGGGGCAGGCGATGCCTGTACCGGACTACGACGAATTCGACCTCGTCGCAGTAGGGCAAGACGGAACGCTGGTACTGAATATGCGGGAGGACCGTTCCGTCAACGACGTCGGCGTGGACGCGGAACTTCTGATCAGGGACTTCCGCCGCAAACTGGATCACTACGTACACGCCATCTCCTCGGGCTACGCCGCCCAGTTCGCGGTGCGGAAGGGGGTCACCAAGGTCACTCGAATACGGATCGAACTGTCCAGCTTCGAGCGTCCGGCTCCCGGAGTAATGGCAATGCTCGAGTCCGTGGGTAGGGAGTTGCCCGGCGTCAATGTGACCGGTGTGTGGGTCGATCTGTCCGATGTCGGTCTGGACGTCATCGAACAGGCTTTGGTTACCACGCTCACCGAGGAGCTTCGGCCGGGGTGGAAATCCGTGCAGCTGTGGGTATATGCGGTCGGCGGGTTTCGATACGCCACGATCGAAGCGACGTACGGCCTGATGAAGACGGTGCGCTCCGAGCCGTCGGAAAATGTGTGGGCGATGCTCGGCGAGCACAAGCGCGTCTCCTACGACGAGCGCACCGGCACCTGGATGAGCGGGCATGTCCTGATCGAGCGAGACGACTTCAAATGTGTCTTCCACAATGACGGCGCCCCAGAGGGCATGCCGCCGCTCGACCAGCAGGACTATCGGCGAGAGTTCGAGCTGTATCCACGCGTCCTCGCGCATATTCCCGAGTCGATCAAGCAGCTCAACGGTTCGACACTACTCATTACGCCCATTATCGAGGGTATATCCGCAACGGATGTCGATGCCGAGACTCTCGAGGCCGAGGTGCTGAAGGTCTTCCTGCCCTTGTTACCGCGCAAGTGGACCTTCGCTTACATGTGGTTCTCGATGGTGGGCGGCGAAGGGCATGCCGGAATATCGGTGACGGTCGGCAAGGGCGCGGTGCAGAATCTGCAACCCCCGGAGGCGATGCTCGCACTCCTGACCAGGCTCAAGAAGGCGGCTTACGATCCGCGGACCGGCACCTGGATGAGCGGGCGGCTCGAGTTCAAACCCGGGGGTCAATACCGTTCGCAGTTCTCCAATAGCGAGACGCCGGAATGGGTTCCGGCCCCCACCGCGGCCGAGTATCGGTATGAGTTCGAGGTCTATCCGCGCGATCCGAGTGAGATTCCCGAGAGTATTCGCCGCCTGGTGATGTGACGCGTGGAGCGGTAGTCGTCGCCTCCGTGGGTCGGAATCCGAAAACTCATGCGGCGATCTGCGCGAGCAACGATCGAGTCGGTTGTACCTCCGTGATCGTGTACTCGGCCAGGTCCTCACGATGGAACGGATCCTCGGTGACCAACTGCTCGATCGTGGCGCGGTCCATGCCCTGAGCGAGGATCACACCTCCAGTACGCGGGACTTTCCTTCCGGACATCAGGAATTCGCCGGTAGCCAGGTGCCGGTCGATGTATTCGTAGTGCTCGGGAATCCAGCGATCGAGCTGGTCGAGTGCGCCGTCACGGTAGGTCAATTCGAGAATGAACATGACCTCAGGGAACTCCGTGGTCGCGAATTCGTCCACGAGGCAACGCCTTACGAACGTTTCGAGATGCCTGGCGCGCGAGGTCGGTGGCGAGCTGCGCGAGCGCGAGGTGGCGGGTGTCACGCGGATACGCCAGTCCGAGTCGTAGTCGCGGGGCATCGACCGTCAGCGGCCGCCACACCAATTCCGGCGCTTGCGCACCGTCACGCTCCGGTCGTAGGGCGACACATGCTGTGCTGTAGTCGAGTTCGGCCACCATGATGGATCGGCGCGCGGTCGCTGTTCGGATTCTCGGCTGCCAGCCATTGCGGTGGCACACCGCGAGGACCTCATCGTGGTAGCCCGGGGCGAGGTCACGGCGAAACCACAGCAGGTCTTGGCCTTCGAGGTCCGTCCAGTCGATGCGATCGAGTGCGGCCAAACTGTGCCGGGAGTGCATCAGCACACCCAATGGTTCATCGGCAACAACTGTCAGGACCAGGTTTTCGACCTCGACCGGCAATGACAGCACACCGGCATCGAGCACGCCGCGCTGCAGCATCGGAAGCTGGACGGCGGTCGCGAGGTCCTGGAACTCCACCACCGCACCCGCCTGCCGGGCTGCCGAGGCGATCAGCGCGGGCAGGTCGGACAGCACGCCGGGCGGAATGCCGATCGACAGCGTCGGATTCGCCGCTGCGGCCGCCACCGCCCGTGCGCCGCGATCGACGGCAGTCAGCGCAACCTGCGCCTCGGGAAGCAATGCCCGCCCCGCCGCGGTCAACGTCATACCGGCGGGCGAACGCTCGAACAGGGCGGTCCCAAGCTCCTGTTCCAACGCCCGCAATTGCTGACTCAGCGACGGCGAACGCAGTCCGAGTGCCTCAGCGGCCCGGGTCAGGTTCTCCTCCCGCGCGATCGCGCAGAAATACCGCAGCTGTCGAAGTTCCACTCACGCAGCTAACCAGATGCGCGCAGTCCGGCAGGCGACCTGTTCATTCCGCTACCGCTCATGGGCTCATCGGGACATCCCAGCGGTCGGTGAGTCAGCCGTCGACGGGTCGCGACACGCCCACGGCGGGTCGCTGCGATCGCGGGCCGCCGCGTCCGCACCGAACCACACCGTGCCGGTGGCGAATACACCGGAATCCGGTAGTTCGCCGGCCTCGCTTCCGTCGGCCAGTATCCGCAAGGTGCCGCGCGCATGAGGGAATCATGAGGTCGGCAGCCGTGATTCGCGCGCTGACGGCGACGGTTCAACGAGACGTGAGGTGATGGCGGAGCAGAACCGCGAGTTGGGCACTGGCGCAGTCGAAGGGATGGCTGGATTGCAGGGCACGGCTCTGCACGATCGCTCCCTCGATCGTCAACAGGAGCAGGGCGGCCATCGAGCATGCGGGGGCGCGGTCGATGCCGGCGGCGATCAGGCCGTCGGCCAGACGGGCAGTCCATTCGGTGAAGGCCTGACCGGCCGCGGATTGCACGGCCGGGTCCTGTCCGTAGAGTGCCGCGGCCATCATGAACGAGCCGACGCGATAGTCGCTGGACTCCAATGGATCACGCCAATAGGCGAACAGCTCGTCGAGCCAGCCTTCCAGCGAGGGAGCGGTCGCGAGCGCGTCCGCCATCCGGCTCACATGCGAATACCCCATCCGGGAAACGGATTTCGCCGCCGTACCTACGAGTTCCTCTTTACCGAGCGGAAAGTGCCGGTACAGCGAATCGGGTGAGGCATCACTGCGTTCGAGCAGTTCGGTGAGCCCGGTGGCGTGCACACCATGCTCCATGACCGTCAGGATCGTGTTCAGAATCAGTCGGGCGCGCGGTCCGGCGGGCATGGAGCTTCCTCGATCTCGACGTGTCAGTAGCGGCCGAAGGCGAGCGCGACATTGTGCCCGCCGAATCCGAACGAGTTGTTGATCGCGTACTCGATATCCTGACGGCGCGCCTCGCCGTGCACGACATCGAGGTCGATCTCCGGATCCTGGTTCTCCAGATTCAGCGTCGGGGGCACGATGCCGTCCCGAATGCTGAGGACCGTGAGGATCGATTCGAGCGCCCCGACGGCGCCGATCGAGTGGCCCAGGGCGGATTTCGGCGCGTACACCGAGGCGTGGCCGACTCCGGCCCGGTGAATCGCATTCTTCTCGGCGGTGTCACCGATGGGAGTGGCGGTGGCGTGCGCGTTCACGTGCGTGATGTCCCTGGCCGACAGACCGGCGGTCTGCAGGGCCCGCGTCATCGCCCGGCCTGCCCCGGCGCCCTCCGGATCCGGCGCCACCAGGTGGAATCCGTCGGAGGTGATGCCCGCACCCAGGAGCCGCGCGTGGATCGTCGCGCCCCGGGCCTTGGCGTGCTCCTCGGTCTCGATGACCATGAGCGCACCCGCTTCGCCGAAGACGAAACCGTCGCGATCCTTGTCGAAGGGCCGGGAAGCGCCCTTCGGATCGTGATTACGGGTGCTCATGGCCCGCATCATCGAGAATGCCGCGATCGGCACCGCATCGATATAGCCCTCGACGCCACCGGTGACGGCGATATCCGCGTCGCCCATGACGATCATGCGCCATGCGGTGGCAATGGCCTCCGAACCCGAGGAGCACGCGGACACCGGAGTGATCACTCCCGCACGAGCTTTCAGTTCCAGACCGACCACGGCCGACGGACCGTTGGGCATGATCATCTGCACGGCGAGTGGCGAAATCTTGCGGTAGCCCTCACTTTTCAGGCGATCGTTCGAGCTGACGACGGCATCCGCGCCGCCGAGCCCGGTGCCGATCGCGACGGCCAGCCGCAGCGGGTCGACGTCCGGGCTGCCCGCGTTCTTCCAGACCTCGCGCCCCATGACGGTGGCCAGCCGCTCGACATAGGACATGCGGCGGATCTCGACCCGGCTCAGCAGCGTGTCCGGCGACACCTTCAGGTGACCGCCGATGTGCACCGGAAGGTCGTAGTCCGTGATGAAATCGTCGGTGAGCGTGTCGATGCCGCTCTCGCCGTTGAGAAGGCCCTTCCACGTCGCATCGACATCGCTGGCGATGGAGGTGGTCGCCGCCATGCTGGTGACGACAACGCTGGGGAATTTTCCGTTCGAACTGAAAGGGTTGGTCATGACGACCCGCCCGCTATTCGCCGTGGCTCTCTTCGAACTTGGACTTGAGTTCCGCCGCGAGCTCGGAGTTCTCGACCTCCATCTTCTGCACGTAGGCCACCGCGTCACCGACGGTACGCAGGCTGGTCAGGTCCTCGTCCGGAATCTTGATGCCGTACTTGTCCTCGAGCTGCACGGCGATCTCCACCAGCGACAGCGAATCGATGTCCAGATCGTCGACGAAGGACTTCTCGATCGTCACCTCGGCGGCCTCGATACCGGTCACTTCCTCGACGATCTCGGCAATGCCCGCGACGATCTGTTCCTGCGTGGTTGTCATAAATATCCCCTAGCTCGTTGCGTTGGATACCGATAGTCCACCTGCTCAGCGCACTGCATGACCGGCGACCGGTTGGTTCTCTCAAACCGATTGCCGCTCAACGTCTTTTGCTTTGACTACCGCCGCCAAACTTATAGACCGCCGCTGCCTCTTCGAGACGGACGCCGCTACGAACGTACGTGAGAGTCTTTGTGGGAACCCTCTAAGAGTGATGTCTCACAACAAGTCACTGGATGCCGTGCGCTCCCGGAGCCAGCGAAGCACTTGATCGGCATGCTGATCAGGCGGAAACACCGGGTAGAAGACGTGCTCAATCACCCCCCGGTCGACAATGAGCGTCATGCGCCTATAGAGCGACACACCCTCGACATCGAAGGTCGGAATCGAAAGCGCCTTTGCCAGAAGCAGTTCCGGATCGGACAGCATCGAGAAGGGCAGATGCAGCCGTTCGACAACTTCACGCTGATACGTGGAGTCCTGGCTGGACAACCCGAACACACGCTGCGCGCCCGCGACAATAAGATCGTCGTGGTGGTCGCGAAAGTCGCACGCCTGGGCCGTGCAGCCACGAGCTCCCGGTATCGCATTCCAACCGGCGGGCAGGTCGATATCCGGGCGACCGGTCATCGGATAGAGGTAGAGGACCGTGCGGCCCGCACCCAGCATGCCGAGATCGATGGTCACGTTATCGGTGCTGTCGAGAGTGAGTGCGGGTAGCCGCAGGCCGGGAAGGTGTGCTGCCGCACCGTCATCGACCGGGACCGGCAGATCCGCCGGGAGCGTGAGCAGATTCGAGGCGGGTGGCTGCGCAATCGCGCTCTGCCGGTAAGCCGCCGTGCGCAGCCGAAGCGTCAAGGCGTCCCGGCGTTCTGTGAGGGCCTCGATGTGGTCATCGAGTGTGTCGATCGCGTGCTGGTACTCGGCCAGGGAGGCCGGACAATCGTCGCCGTGCTCACCGCCCGATGCCAGGCAGTCCAGGAACGGCCGGGTCTCTTCGACCGGGATCCCGAGGCGATTCAGCGTCCGGATCTCGCGCACCAGACGCACATCGTATTCGTCGTATTCGCGGTAGCCGCTGGCATTGCGGGCCGGGGATACCAGGCCGAGCGCCTCGTATCTGCGGATTGCCTTCGGGCTGACCTCGGCCGCGTGGGCGAGTTGACCAATTCTCACCGGGTGAACGTAAGCCCTGCCCCCGAGGGCAAGGTCAACCCATGCGGCGGGGGCCGTAGTGCGGGCCGAAGCGGCGGCCGCGCAGGACTACGAAGAACAGCAGGGGGAAGATGAAGAAGGGGACGATATGGGTTGCTATCACGAAGGCTGTTGCGAAGGCGAGGACGCCTGCCAGGCCGATTGCGGGGAGCAGTAGGCGCGGGTCGCGGCGGTGCTGGGGGACCGGCGGGGTTGGGGCGGGTGCCGGTTGGGGGAGGTCGGCGAACAGGATGGTCAGTTCGTCGGTGGTTTTGGCGGCGTAGGCGCGGCCTACGCGGTCGTCGTATTCGTCGAGGTCCAGGCGGCCGGCGGCGAAATGCCTACCGAGCGCCTCGGCCGCTTGTTCACGCTCTGCCGTGCCGACGCGCACGGCGGGCGGCCCGAATACCGCAGGGCTGAAATCGGTCATATCAACCTTCTCACCGGGGAACCAATGACGCTGTCAACCACAGTAGGCCGATTTTCGGCGGTTGGCCTGCGCCCCTGGACGTATAGCGACCTACACCCGGAGGCGTACTCGCACCGGCCGGTTCACGCGGCGCGGAACGCTTTGTCGCCGACGCGGTCGGGGTCGGTGATGTGGGAGAGGAACAGGCGAGCGGTGGGGGGCGGTGTACGGGTGGTGACAACGTGCCAGGGGCGGCTGAGTGGCGTTCCGTCTATAGGGAGAACTTCCAGACGCCGGCCGACCAGATCGTTTTCGACGGCATCGGTGTGGATGAGGGTGATGCCCAAACCTTCTCGAGCAGCCGCGAGAGCTGCGCCGTGGGTGCCGAGAGTCAGTGTCGGCGGACGTATTTGGAGCCGATCGAAGAGTGCGAGGGTGGTGTCACGGGTGCCGGAGCCGGTGCCGCGCAGGAGCCAGGTGGCTTCGGATGGGTCCGGCCAGAGACCGGGTGCGCCGACGACCACCAGTTGGGAGGGTCTGCGAGCGCGTGTCACCAGCCCAGCTTCTCGTGGTGGGCGACCTGCCACCACGAGATCTGTTTCGTGGTGCGTCAATTCGACAAAGAGCACATCGCGCGGCTGGATGGAGAACCCCAATTCGATGTCGGGGTAGCGGTTTCGGAACGAGGCCATCAGGCGCAGGAGGACGAACTCGCCCGCGGTGGCGACCACCCCGATGCGCAGCCGACCGGTTTCGGCGGCCCGGACCGCGGCGTGAGCCTCCTTCATCAACCCGAGAATGCTGCGGCAGTAATCGGCGTAGACGCGGCCGGCTTCGGTGAGTGCGATACCCCGGCCGGATTTGGCTATGAGCTTAGCGCCCAACTGTTTTTCGATGTGCGAAACGGCCGCGGAGGCAGCGGCTTCGGTGATGTGCAACTGCGCGGCCGCCCGGCGGATGCTGCTGTGGCGGGCAACCGCGAGGAAGGTTTCCATGCGGACCGCGCTCACAGTACCCATCATCAAAAGGTAGCAAACACGACGAAATGGTTGAGGGAGACGAGAAACAATCGAATTGTTTGTCGATAACTCTGCCGTCATCCTGGGAATCGCAAGTGGCCCAACCCAGTTCGCAGGAGGAATGATGGCCGGATCTGTGGACGATCGAGACGGTGCACGCGGCAGATGGGATCCCGGCGTGCAGACCTACGCGTCGATGGGATACTACGCGCCCGATTATCAGCCCAAGGACACCGATGTGCTGGCGGTGTTCCGGGTGACCCCGCAGCCGGGGGTCGACCCGATCGAGGCCTCGGCGGCGGTGGCGGGCGAATCCTCCACTGCCACATGGACGGTCGTCTGGACCGACCGCCTCACCGCGCACGAGCGCTATCAAGCCAAGTGCTACCGGGTCGACGAGGTGCCGGGGCGGCCGGGGGAGTACTTCGCCTACGTCGCCTACGATCTCGACCTCTTCGAGGAGGGTTCGATCACCAATCTGACCTCCTCGGTCATCGGCAATGTGTTCGGATTCAAACCGCTGCAGGCATTGCGCCTGGAGGATATGCGGATTCCCGTGGCATACGTGAAGACTTTTCAGGGTCCTCCGCACGGAATCGTTATGGAACGGGAACACCTGAATAAATACGGTCGACCGTTGCTCGGCGCCACGGTGAAACCGAAACTCGGTCTCTCCGCACGCAACTACGGTCGCGTAGTATACGAAGCCTGTAAGGGCGGACTGGATTTCACCAAGGACGACGAGAACATCAACTCGCAGCCGTTCATGCGCTGGCGTGATCGCTACCTGTTCGCCATGGAGGGCGTCAACCGTGCCATCGCCGATACCGGCGAGCTGAAGGGGCATTATCTGAATGTCACCGCCGCCGACATGGAGGATATGTACGAGCGCGCCGAGTTCGCCAAATCCCTTGGCAGCGTGATCATCATGATGGATCTGACGGTCGGCTACACCGCCATGCAGTCCATGTCGAAGTGGGCACGCCGCAATGGCATGCTGCTGCACCTGCATCGCGCCGGGCACTCCACCTACACGCGGCAGAAGACGCACGGGGTGAGCTTCCGAGTGCTGGCGAAATGGTGCCGGCTGATCGGCGTCGATCATCTGCACGCCGGCACTGTCATCGGCAAGCTCGAAGGTGATCCGCACACCGTCAAGGGGTTCTACGACACGTTGCGCGACAACCACATTCCCGCGAATCCGCGCAATGGCATCTTCTTCGACCAGGACTGGGCGAGCCTGCCCGGTGTCCTGCCGGTCGCCTCCGGCGGCATTCACGCCGGTCAGATGCACCAGTTGCTGGACCTGTTCGGCGACGATGTGTGCCTGCAGTTCGGCGGCGGCACCATCGGGCATCCGATGGGCATCGCCGCGGGCGCGGAGGCCAATCGCGTCGCCCTGGAGGTGGTGGTGAAGGCCCGCAACGAGGGTCGCGATCTGCTCAAGGAGGGCCCGGACGTGCTGCGCCGTGCTGCCGAGACCAATCGCCCGCTCGCGGTCGCGCTGAAGACCTGGGGCGACGTCACCTTCGAGTACACCTCGACCGACGCCCCCGATGCCGTGCCGACGTCCACTCGCTGAACGCCCTCTTTCACGAAAGCCAGGTAACCGCAATGCATCTGCGTCACGGCACCTTCTCGCACCTTCCGGATTTCACCGACGCCGATATCGCCGCTCAGGTGCGCTACGCACTGCTCAACAACTGGCCGGTCTCCATCGAATACTCCGACGATCCGCATCCTCGGAATATGTACTGGGAGATGTGGGGCCTGCCGCTGTTCGATCTCGATGAGCCCGACGGCGTGCTCGCCGAGATCAATGCCTGCCGGGCGACGTTCCCGCGCCACTACGTTCGCATCACCGCCTATGACGCGACGTACGGGCGGCAGACCACGGCGCTGAGCTTCCTCGTGCAGCGCCCGGCGGACGAGCCCGGATTCCGCCTCGACCGCACCGAGGGCGTCGACCGCACCCAGCGCTACGGCTTCCATCCCTACGCACTGGATGTTCGCCCCGGCGAACGCTACAGCGGCTGAACGGGTTTCGGCAGTGAGCACACAGCGCCCGGCAGCGCCCGGTGTCCGCGCACCTGCGGCCGGACACCAGGCGAACGGGTTTCAGATGCACCGGCCCGGGGCCACGAGCTCCGGTCCGGTGGCCGGGTCGGCCGGCGGTCCCGGACCGGAGGACACGGCGGCCGACCTCCTCGCCGCCGACGCCCTGCTGGATCTGTCCAGCGATGTCGCGGGCAAGGATGTCGAGGACACCCTCAGCAGGCTCGATGCCGAGCTGGTGGGATTGGCGAACGTCAAACGCCGGGTGCGGGAGATCGCATCCCTGCTGCTCATCGATCGCGCCCGGGAACGTTTCGGCCTGCAGGCCACCCGGCCGACCATGCATATGAGCTTCACGGGCGGGCCCGGCACCGGGAAGACCACGGTCGCCCTGCGCATGGCCGAGATGCTGCACGCGCTCGGCTATATCCGTAAACCCAAGGTGCACACCGTGACCCGCGACGATCTGGTCGGCCAGTTCATCGGCCACACCGCGCCGAAGACCAAGGAGGCCCTCGCCAAAGCCGCCGGGGGCGTCCTGTTCATCGATGAGGCCTACTACCTGTTCCGGCCGGAGAACGAGCGGGACTACGGGCAGGAGGTCATCGAAATCCTGCTGCAGGAGATGGAGAACGAGCGCACCAGCATGGTGGTGATCGTCGCCGGCTATCCGGACCGCATGGAGACGTTCTTCTCCGCGAACCCGGGCCTGTCCTCACGGGTGGCGCATCACATCGAGTTCCCCGACTACACCCACGACGAACTCCTGGCCATCTCCCAACTCATGGTGGCCCAGGAGAACTTCTCCTTCGATGATGCTGCCACGCAGGCGTTTTCACGCTACCTCGAACTGCGTATGACCCGGCCCCGCTTCGCCAATGCCCGCAGCGTGCGCAATGCCCTCGAACGCTGCCGCCTGCGCCAGGCCAAACGCCTCGTCGAATTGCACCGGCCGCTGAGCCGCACCGATCTGATCACGCTGACCGACAACGACGTCTACGGCAGCAGCGTGTTCGCGGACGCCCCCACAGCGGAGGTGTCAGCCCAGTGAGGAATTGACGCCATCCCCTCGAGGATGAGGGAACTTCCAGCTCTCGCGAACTGGGCTTTCTGCTTCATCGACGACTGCCCGCACGGAGTGCTCCGTTGAGGTCTAACACCATCTCCACAGACTGTTGCCGCCCGCCCGGCGGCCAGGATGTTCTTTGCGGCGTTGATATCCCGATCGTGGGACACGCCGCAGTCACCGCATGTCCAGGTTCGGATCTGCAGCGGCATCGATTCAGCGAGCGCACCACACTCGGAGCACAACTTCGACGATGGAAACCACCGGTCGACCACGATAACTTCGCGTCCGTACCACGCACCCTTGTACTCCAGCATCGCCCGAAATTCACCCCATCCCGCATCCGAGATTGCGCGGGCGAGCTTCCGATTCTTCACCATGTTGCAGACCGGCAAGTCCTCGACTACGAGCGTTTGGTTCTCACGTACGAGCCGAGTGGACAATTCGTGCAGATGCGCGCGCCGACGATCTGCGATACGTGCATGGATGCGGGCAACCTTGCGGCGAGCCTTGTTTCGATTTGCCGAGGCGGGCGCCTTTCGAGACAAGGCTCGCTGCGCCTTGACGAGTCGCGCACGATGGTGGGTTCCGTGGCGCGGGTTGGGGATCTTCTCGCCGCTCGAAAGTGTCAGCAACGCATCCAGTCCCATGTCGATCCCGACTTCGCCGCTGACAACCGGCAGCGGCTGAACGCGTGCGTCCTCGCACAACAGCGAGACAAACCAGCGTCCCGCACCATCTTGGGACACTGTCACAGTGGAGGGTTCAACTCCGTCGGGAAGTGGACGCGACCACACGATGTTCAGCGGGTCGGCCATTTTTGCGAGGGTCAGCTCGCCATGCTTCCATCGGAAACCACTGCGGGTGTACTCCGCTGCGGCACGAGACCGCTTGCGCGACTTGAATCTCGGATAGCCGGACCGTTTGCCCCAGAACCTCGTGAAAGCGGATTGCAGGTGCCGGAGCACCTGCTGCAGCGGTACCGACGACACGTCGTTGAGAAAACTGAATTCCTCGGTCTTCTTCCAAGCAGTAAGCATCGCCGACGTGTCGCTATAGGTGACCCGCTCACCGCGTCCTTCCCACGCCTCGGTCCGCGCCGCCAGAGCCAAGTTGTATACCTTCCGAACACATCCGAAGGTTTGGGCCAGCTCAGCTGCTTGCTGTGGCGTTGGATAGCAGCGGTACCGAAATGCTCGCTTGACAGCAGTGGAAGGCACGCCAGCGAAAGTAGCACATACGTTCGAACTGGATCCTCGTTTTGCGTAACGCATCTTTCGTGGCCCACCCCGCAGCGGGCCTTCCCTGGAATAGTTGATTAGAGGCGCGATGCCCGAAGGTATGAAGACACTCACCCGCTACACCATCGAGCAGGAGCATCGGCATCCCGGATCCTCCGGGGAGTTCTCGGCGCTGCTGAATGTGCTGGCCACGGCCACCAAAATCATTGCCAATCAGGTGATGCGGGGTGCGGTCGTGGGCTCGCTCGGCTCGTATGACGCCGATAATCTGCCGGTGACGGTGCATCGGAGGATGGATGCCATCGCACACGACATCATGGTGTCGGAAAGTCAGTGGAGTGGGCCGCTGTCGGCGCTGGTGTCCGAGCAGATGAGCGGATTCCATGCCGCGCCCGCGGAGGTCCGGCGGGGGAAGTATCTGCTGGCCTTCGATCCGCTGGACGGGTCCAGCAATATCGATGTGAACCTGCCGGTGGGAACGATATTCAGTGTGCTGCGGGCGCCGGAGGACGGGCGGGCGGCCGCGGCGGAGGACTTCCTGCAACCGGGCGTGCAGCAGGTGTGCGCGGGATTCACGCTGTACGGTCCGGCGACCATGCTGGTGCTCACCACCGGGAACGGAGTGGACGGGTTCACCTTGGATCGGGAGGTCGGGGCCTTCGTGCTCACCCATCCGCGCATGCGAATCCCGGACGACACTTCGGGTTTCGCGATCAATGCCGCCAATGAGCGGTTCTGGGAACGCCCGGTGCGCCGCTATGTGCACGAGGCGCTACAGGGCGTCGAAGGCCCGCGCGGGCGGGATTTCAATATGCGCTGGGTGGCCTCCCTGGTGGCCGATACCTTCCACATCCTCACTCGCGGTGGGCTTTACATGTATCCGCGCGACACCCGGCATCCGGCTCGCCCCGGCCGGGTGTCACTGCTCTACGGCGCCAACCCAATCGCCTTCATCGTCGAACAGGCCGGCGGGGCCGCCACCACCGGACACGAACGGGTACTGCAGGTGCAGCCGGGGGAGCTGCACCAGCGGATCCCGTTCATCTTCGGCTCGCGCAACGAGGTCGAGCGCATCGAGCGCTATCACACCGAACCGGACGAGGGTCCCATTTTCGACGCCTCACTGTTCGGCAGTCGCTCGCTGTTCCGCTCGGCGGGGCGCTGATCCGGCGCGAAATCCGCTGTCCGGCAATCGAGGAGGTGCCATGTCGGTCAAACATCCCGTCGTCGCGATCACCGGATCTTCCGGTGCGGGGACAACCAGCGTCACGCGGACCTTTCAGGAGATATTCCGCCGCGAGGGCATCAATGCGGCCATCGTAGAAGGGGATTCGTTCCACCGGTTCGACCGCAATGCCATGCAGCTGGCCATGGCGGAGGCGGAGCAGACCAACAATTCGCAGTTCTCGCACTTCGGGCCGGAGGCGAACCTGCTCGGCGAGCTCGAAACGCTCTTCCGCGACTACGGGGAGACCGGAGTCGGGCCGGTGCGCCGGTATCTGCACGACGATGCCGAGGCCAAACCCTATGGGCAGCCGCCGGGGACATTCACACCGTGGGAGGAGCTGCCGCCGGGCAGTGATCTGCTGTTCTACGAGGGATTGCACGGTGCGGCCGTCACCGAGGGCATCGATGTCGGCCAGTACACCGATCTGCTGGTCGGTGTGGTGCCCATTATCAATCTGGAGTGGATTCAGAAGGTGCACCGGGACAAGACCGAACGCGGCTACTCCAGCGAGGCGATCATCGACACCATCCTGCGCCGCATGCCCGACTACGTGAATCACATTTGCCCGCAGTTCTCCCGGACCTATGTAAACTTCCAGCGAGTGCCGACGGTGGACACCTCGAATCCGTTCACCACCCGCAGCATCCCGACCGCGGACGAGAGTTTCGTGGTGATCCGCTTCGCCGATCCCAAGGTGATCGATTTTCCGTATCTGCTGTCGATGCTGCACGACTCGTTCATGTCGCGGCCCAACAGCGTGGTCGTGCCGGGCGGGAAGATGGATCTGGCCATGCAGCTCATCTTCACCCCGCTGATCCTCCGGCTGATGGACAAGCGGCCCAAACGCCTTCGCTGACAATGCTTCCGCCGAACGAAAACCGGCGGCCGCCCCGCAGGGACAGCCGCCGGAAAGGAAAGCGGAACTCAGAAAGCGCTCGGAAGCCTGCCCGCGCCGCTCTTCACCTGGAAGGCGGAGATCATCTCGAAGATTCCGATGAAGATCAACCACCAGCCGGCCACCAGCGTCAGGGCGACGATGGAGGTGAACGGCGCCGCGATCAGCCAGCCGCCACCGATGACCAGCACGATGCCGAAGAAGATCGCCCAGCCGCGGCCCGGCATGCCGTCGAGCGAGAGCCCGGTGATCAGCGTGCTCACGCCGCGGAAGATCCAGCTGATGCCGATCCAGATGGCAAGCAGCAGAACCGCTGTCGCCTCACCCTTGTCGCGCCAATTATGGAAGCACAGGAAACCCAGGATGAGCGACAGAATTGCGCTGATAAAGCCCAGGATCCGCATTCCCGCGCTGAGGTGGACAGCGAATGCGGCAATGAGCTGGAAGAAACCGGATACGACAAGATAGATGCCGAAAAGAATGCCCGCGACGACAATCGTCTTACCGGGCCAGGCGAGGATCAGGATGCCCAGTACCACCGAGAGGAGGCCGGTCACCAGGATCGACTGCCACGCACTTCGGGCCAGAGCGTGGACCGGCCCTTCGGAAACTTCCTCTTTGGTTGTCATGCTCGAGAGGATATGCCCAGTTCGGGCGATTTGCGGTGTATTTGCTCGGTGTGGTGCACGGTTGTGATGGTCACGCCACGCCGTCGCCTCGGCGTTTCGGCTTGTGGTGCACCCAGCGCGGATCGGCCCACCACGTATAGGCCGCGACGATGGCCGATCCCGCCAACGCGGCGTCGAGCATGTTCGCACCGTCGACCACAAGGCTGACCAGTCCACCGATGAGCGCGCCGAGTGCGAACGAGGCGTATTGCACGCCGTAACCGAGCCAGTCGCGCACATTCCCACCACCGGCCACATGGCGTTCGACACCCTGTGCGAATTTCACCAGCGTGCCCGTCACGTAACTGACCGGAATTGACACCTCACCGTTCTTCACGAACGAGGTATTCAACGCGCCCATACCGAAGGCCACGAACACGATCTGTATCAGTCCGATTCCTCGTTCACCCAGAATATCGTCGACCACGTCCGCGCCGAGTAGGGCGAAAGTCGTCAACGTGGTCGCGCCGTGCGGATGATTGCTCCACCAGAATCGGCGAAACAGCGAGGCGATGAAAACGCCCAGCAGGAACGAGAAGATGAGCAGGGCAGCGCCACCGGCAAGAGTGTGATCGCCGGCGAAATTGCCGAGCACGGCACGCTCGGTATTACCCGTCATGAAGGTGACGAAATACCCGGCGGAATGGGTGTAGGCGGCCGCGCCGATATAGCCGGCCAGGATCGACAGGACCGAGGACAGGCGTGTCTCCAGATCCCAGAAGGGGCTGGGCGAGACATCCTCGAGGGGGGTCATGGCAACAGGCTAGCAACCGAATTGGGACTACCGGGGGAGGTGAATCCGGACCTTGAAACGCGGCCCCCGCACGGCTTCACGAGGGTGCGGTACAGTACTGATGTTAACCGGAATTCACATCCGGTTGGGCAGGCACGAACAAGGAGAAGCCATGACCTCCGCCGTCATCGTAGACGTCGTCCGCACCCCATCGGGTAAGGGGAAATCCGGTGGTGGACTGTCGGAAGTACATCCCGCGACACTGCTCTCGGGGGTGCTGGAAGCGCTCGTCGACCGGACCGGCATCGACCCTGCGCTCGTCGATGATGTGATCGGCGGTTGCGTGACGCAGAGCGGCGAGCAGGCGTTCAATATTTCGCGAACCGCAGTGCTCGCGGCAGGTTTTCCCGATGCGGTCCCCGCCACTACCGTGGACCGGCAGTGCGGATCCTCACAACAGGCCGCGCACTTCGCCGCCCAGGGCGTCATTGCCGGGGCCTATGACATCGCCATCGCCTGCGGCGTGGAATCCATGTCCCGGGTGCCGATGTTCTCCAATGCCCAGGGCAAGGACGCCAATCGCGGGCCTATCGCGCACCGCTACCCCGATGGTCTTGTGCAGCAGGGGATTGCGGCCGAAGTGATCTCCGCGCGCTGGAAGTTCGACCGCGCCGCACTCGACGAATTCGCGGCCCGCTCGCACCGGTTGGCCGCCGCGACTGCGGCATCCGGTGGTTTCGACAATGAAATCGTCCCCGCCGGAACTCTGACCGCCGACGAGACCATTCGACCCACCACCAGCGTCGAAGGCCTGGCCGGGCTGAAGCCCGCATTCGCGGATGCCGAGTTCAAAGCGCGCTTCCCCGACATCGACTGGTCCATCACGCCCGGCAACTCCTCACCGCTGAGCGACGGCGCGTCCGCGGCGCTGATCATGAGCGAGGAGAAGGCCGCACAGCTCGGCCTGAAGGCCCGCGCCCGCTTCCACTCCTTCTCGGTCGTCGGCGACGACCCGCTGCTCATGCTCACCGCCGTCATCCCCGCCACCCGCAAGGTCCTCGCCCGCGCCGGCCTGACCATCGACGATATCGACGCCTACGAGGTCAATGAAGCCTTCGCCCCGGTCCCGCTGGTCTGGGCGCACGAACTCGGCGCCGACCTCACCAAACTCAACCCCCGCGGCGGCGCCATCGCCCTCGGTCACCCGCTCGGCGCCTCCGGCGGCCGTATCCTCGCCACCATGCTCAACCACCTCGAGCAGACCGGAGGCCGCTACGGCCTCATGACCATGTGCGAAGCCGGCGGCCTCGCCAACGCCACCATCATCGAACGCCTCTGACGAATCCGAATCATGTGCGCCGCAAGAATATCCCTGCGGCGCACGCAGGCAGGCGCTACGGCGTCACCCGCCCGCGCTCTCTAACCGCCGGTCGGAAACCACTGCCATCCGGCGCCACCGTTGTCGATGCAAATCCAGCTCTGCCCGTCGGGAGACAAAATCTGTTCCTGATCGTTGGACGGACCACAAGGTTGCGATGGATAGGTGGCCTTGACGATATGAACGGCAGCCCGCTCGGGGACCGCCGCCGAAGCGGCCGCAGGCGCCGCCAAGACGACGGCCGCAAGACCGACTGCCGCGATCATCGGTCGGCTCACACCCCGGACAGCCGAAATCAGACGATTGCTCATAGAATTCCCTCCCGAAATTCGCAAGGCCCCAACGTCTTTCAGCCCTACCCCCTCGACTATGCCACGAACCCGGGCGCGGTGGCACGGCCGTCGACACCGTGGTTCCGCACCGACCGGGCTGTGGATTCGATTGCGGCCTGGCACGTTCGGTTTGACAGCGATGGTGGGCAAGCGACTCGCGGACACAGGGTTGCGTGGGTTGTCGGTGGGGAGTCGTAGCGCGGTCTCCGCGAAGTGAACGGTGGGGGTGGTGCCGGCGTGGTTGTGCGGGTTTCGTGGGATCAGGTGTTCGCCTGGCGAATGGGGCGGCAGTTCGTTGATGCCCGGGGTGGTTCGGATGCAGTCGAGGTGGCCGCGCGGCCGACTCTGCTTTTCGTGCGCTTACGTTGAGCGTCGGGCTGCTTCCCCCGACTACTCGGCCCTGGCCGGCAGCAGATCCGCAGACCGGGCCCCCGGCCCCAGGATCGGCTGAATATCGCGGCCGTGCAGCTGCTCGCCGCAGTCCGAGCACACCGGCCGCACCGTCATGGTGTGGCCGCACGCCTTGTGCACGGCCTCGATCGGCGGGCCGTCGGGGGCGGCCCAGGTGTCGCCCCACTGGCGCATGGCATTGACCACCGTCCAGAGTGAGCGCCCCTTTTCGGTGAGTTTGTAGTCGTAGCGGACCGGGTTGTCCTGGTAGGGCACTCTGTCCATGATTCCTTGGGCCACAAGGTATTCCAGGCGCTGGGTGAGTACGTTCCGGGCGATGCCCAGGCGCGAGCGGAAGTCGTCGAAGCGGGTGATGCCGAATAGCGCGTCTCGGATGATCAGGAGCGTCCACCATTCGCCCACGGCCTCCAGGCACTGGGCGATGGAGCAGTTCATGTCCTCGAAGCTCGTACGGCGCATGAGTCGAGCATAGTCGGTTGCTTCATAGAACTCACTGCTCTATCGTCCGTCTCATGATGCAACTCACTAATTGTGTGGGTGGCCGGCTGATGAGGGAGAGCTCGTGAACAGCGTTGTGGTGCGGAAGGAGCAGCGAGCCGTCGACTCGCGGGTGGTGCTCGGCATTGTCGCCGTCGGCGTGCTGCTGTCGAGCCTGGATCTGTTCATCGTGAATGTGGCGCTGCCGGAGATTGCGGCGGACTTCACCGGATCGAAGATCTCCGGGCTGTCGTGGGTGCTCAATGCGTACGCGATCGTGTTCGCGGCGCTGCTGGTGCCCGCGGGGCGACTGGGTGATCGCAGCGGAAACCGCCGCACCTTCCTGATTGGACTCGCGGTCTTCATTGTCGGATCGGCGCTGTGCGCGGTGTCGTGGGATGTGGGTGCGCTGGTGGCATTTCGCGTGCTCCAGGCGGTGGGCGGGGCCATGCTGATCCCGGCTTCACTGGGGCTGGTGCTGGCGGCGACGCCGCCGGAGCGGCGGGCCATGGCGGTGCGACTGTGGGTCGCGTTCGGTGGGCTCGGTGCGGCACTGGGACCGGTATTCGGCGGTCTGCTCGTCGAAATCGATTGGCGCTGGGTGTTTCTGGTGAATGTGCCGATCGGCTTGATCGCGCTGGTGATCGGCTTGCGGCTGCTGCCCGATCCGAGCGGTGACGGCGGCAGCCTGCCGGACGGCTTCGGCGCTCTCATGCTCGTGGGCTCGGTCGCGACATTCATTCTGGCGCTGGTGAAGGGTGAGGATTGGGGCTGGAGCTCCGCCCGCGTGATCGGCGGGTTCGCTGCCGCGGTGTGCTTCGCGATCGCCTTCGTGTGGTCCTCGCGCCGTCATCACAGCCCGGTGGTCGATCCGGCACTGCTGAAATTGCCGAATTTCGCTCTCATGCTGGCCAATTCGCTGCTGTTCAATATCGCGTTCGCGGGCATGCTGCTCTCGGTGGTGCTGTGGGCGCAGAACGTGTGGGGGTGGTCGGCGCTGCAGACCGGTCTGGCGATCGCACCGGGGCCACTGGTCGTTCCGTTCGTCGCGGTGCTGGCCGGACGGGTCATCGCCACATTGGGTGCGGGACTGGTGATCGCGCTCGGCGGCGTGTTGTTCGCGGCCGGAATCCTCTGGTGGACGGCAAGTATCACGCTGCAGCCGAACTACGCCGGTGGGCTGCTCGGCGGCATGCTGCTGACCGGACTCGGCGTCGGACTCACCATGCCGACCAGTTTCGCGGCCGGCACCGCCGGGCTGCCGCCGCAGCGTTTCGCCACCGGATCGGCGGTGCTGAGCATGGCCAAGCAGATCGGATTGGCTGTCGGCGTGGCAATACTGGTCGCGGTGCTCGGCACGCCGATCGGGCCCGATGCGACGCTCACGGCATTCCAGCACGGCTGGTACGTCATTGCCGGTGCGGCGGTGGCGGCCGGTGTGATCGGGCCGGCGGCCCGGCTGCCGCGCCCGGCCGGTGCCCAGGCCGAGTAATCGACGGTGCGCCGGTGTCGGTATCCCGGAGTGGGACACCGACACCGGCGCGCATCAGACTGCAGGCGGGGTTGGCACCAGGATTCTCAGGGCCGGACTCAGGGGTTGTCCCGATAGTCGGCGGACCCGGGTCTGCATACGGTCGATACATGCGAATTGCGCCGACGGTGACAGTGCTGGGCTTGCTTGCGGTGGCGGGATGCTCGTCCGTGAACTCCGACAACTCACCCAAAATGGTGACGAGTACACCGGTCGCCGTGTCCGCCCACCGGGTCGACCAAGTGCGCGCCGATATCGACGCCATTGTGCGATCCGGAGTCCCCGGGGTGATCGCCACCCTCACCGGCTGACCGATACCTACCTGCCCGCCACCGGTGACACCGGCCTCCGCGGCCCGCACCCGCACGGATACGGGACCGTCAACGGCATCGTCACCGACGAGACCCGGTCCGAGCCGTCCATTCCGTGGACGGCGGGCGCACTGATCTCCACCGGCTCCGACCTCAATCGTTTCTATTTGACTCTGCTCGCGGGGCAGATCGTCGCAGCCCCGCAGCTGAAGGAGATGCTGTCGGGCGCGCCGATGCCGGGTGGCCCCTTCTACTACGGACTGGGCATCGGAAACACCGAACTCTCTTGCGGCGCAGAGTACTTCGGCCATACCGGCGGTGTAGCCGGCTATGTCACCATTACCGGAGACACCCGGGAAGGCCGCGCCGTGACGATCGCAATGACGTCATCTCCCGACCCGGCGCCGGACTCCATGGCCCTGCTGAGCCACGCTCTCTGCCCCTAGGTGCGGCGGTGGAGCTCAGCGGCGAGGGTGAGGAGTTCGGGCATATGCGCGCCGTCCGTCGCCGCGAGGTCGACAGCCTCCGCCAACGAGAGGGCGCGGACCTCCAGAATCTGTTCCGCGTCAACAGGATTGGCGGGGGAGCCGGTGAGAACGACATCGGCGGTGCACCAGAGCCAGGCTTTGCGCGGGTGCGGCTGCCAGGGCCGGTACGGCGCGGGGCGGTCGGTCACGGCATGGTGCGCGCCGATCCACTGCATCGGGCCGGCCAGTTCGGCCCCGGCTTCTTCTCGCAGCTCCCGGATGACGCACTCCAGCACCGACTCCGACGCCTCGCGCGTGCCTCCCGGCACTATCCACACATCCCGATCGTCCCGGCACAGCACGATCCGATCCCCGACAAAACAGATGACATGAATATTGGTCACCAACTCATCCGCCGGCAATTCGGTCGAGAACTGGACGTCCAGCCCGCCCCATTCCCATCGGGCAGGCGTGTGCAGCAGCGGATATCGATCGGCAAGCGTCATGCCTCGACCGTAGCCGGAGTCCGCAACCGGAACGTGTTTCAGTATTGTTCCCCCATGGCCTTCGTGATCGACAACAGCGTGGAGATCGACGCACCCGCCGAGCTGGTTTGGCAGGTGCTCACCGACGTGGACAAATACGGCGAATGGAACCCCTTCGTTCCCTCCTGCCAAACCACCCTCGAACCCGGCACCCCCATCGACATGCAGGTGCGCTTGGGCGGGAAGAACCCGCGCAAGCAGCGGGAATTCATCTACTCGCACACCCCGGGCAAGGAATTCAGCTACCGGATGAAGCCGGTCCCGGGCCTGCTGCGCAGTCAGCGCCAGCACATCCTGACTCCGCTGGAGGACGGTCGCACCCTGTACGAATCGCACTTCTATATCGCGGGCCCCCTGAACCCGCTCGTCGGCGGATTGTTCGGCGGCGCCATGCGCAAGGGATTCGACGGGATGACCGGCGGACTAAAGAAACGTGCGGAATCCCTGAACGCGGTGCGCGACTAGCTTATTCGCAGGCTACGCCGTCGCCGTTGCCGTCCAGTTGAAGTCGGTAACCCGGATCGTTGCGGCGTAGCGGGGCTTCACCGGCGGCCCGTACCTCGTCACAGGTTTTGAAATAGACCGTGACGGTGCTGGTCGCCGGGGCGGCGGGAGTGGTTGCGCCGCAGGAGGAGAGCACTTTTGCCATGGCGTCGTGCTCGGGGCGGGTTATCCAGAGGCTGTAGACGGTTTTGACCTGGATCTGGCGGGCGACGTAGGTGCACTGGTAGTCCTTGCGGGGCGGGAGCCATTCCGCGGCATCGGAATCGCCCTTGCCCTGGTTGGTCGGGCCGTCGACGGCCTGGAGGTTGCGCGGGTCGTTGGCGAGGTTGCGGCGCTGTTCGGGGGAGAGTTGCTGAGCGCCGGTCATCCAGGCATTGCTCAGTGCCACAATGTGATCGATCTGGACGGCGGAGCTGGTGTCGCGGCCCTGTGTGAAGACGATGGTCTTGCCGGTGTAGACATCGGCCAGGGTGCCGGAGACGACCTTGCATTTCTCCTTGGGATCCACCGCCGGGGTCCGCAGATCCCGCTGCAGGATGTCATTGCGGGTGTCGCACCCATTGTGACCACCCGAGACGGCGACATCGTGGCTCCAGGCCAGGCCGAACTGCTCGCGGCTGTAATCCGTTTTGGGAGCGCGGTTCTGGACCGGGAGGCGCTCCAGCAGCGACCGCGCCTGCATCACCTCATCGGTGGGCGGAGTCCTGGGGCCCGGCCTGTTCGTCAGCACCAGGGCGATGACGGTGACCAGTAGTAGCCCGGCAATAGCGAGGGGCAGCAACAACTTCCGGACGCGCGATGGCTTTTTCTGCAACATGTCCGGAACACCGTGCCAATCCGGCGCCCGAAACAGCAAGTCGCACGGCGTGTTCGGAGACCGGTGTCACAGCCTCGGCGAACGAGGGTGGCGCTCTCGGCTCGAGCCGAGAGCGCCACTGCGGTCAAAGAACGTGCGAGGAGGAAACCGGCCCGCTCATCGGGGCGGCCTTACCGCTACCAGCGGTCGCGGCAGTGATCGGCGTCCGGATGACCCCACTGATCGTGTTCGTCGTTATGCCAATTGCCCTGCCTGTCGCAGTGCCAGTCGTAATCGCCGCGGGGTGCGCGAGGGTCGTGGAAGTCGGGATGATCGTTGCCGCCCCATTCCGGCGGACTCCCGGGATTGCAGCCGGACATACATGGTGGCTGCTGATGCATCGGGACAACCGTATCGGCGCTCGACGTCCCCGCGAGTGGGGCGGCGAACAACGCGCCTACCGCCGCGACGGCGAATACGCGACCGATTATCTTGCGTTTCATCGTGATTCCTTTCCAGTCGTTTGACCAGCAACGATCTACCCGACCGTCCCGCCATCGTATTTACCCGCTGAATAACAACAGGGTCATTCTCTGGCGGTTCGAAGAAAACTCACAACTGAAGAGCGAGACGCACAGAAAGAATAGAAGCTGCTTCTAATCTTTTGTCCAGAATTGCCGAAACAGCAACCACGGCCCGGTTCGGCTGAGTATTCGCTGTGAAATGCGGCGCTGCACAATGCCTAACGCTGCGAGCGGCAGCAACCACAGCGGGAACAATCCCACCCCCAGAGCGGCATGCACCACCCAGGCGCCCGCCAATGACGGACCGCCCCATGAGTTTTCGAGATCATCCCCGGCGAGCAGCGGATAGAACGCGCCGCGCACCAGTGCGACGACGGCCAGAAGCACCGCGAACCAGGAGAGCAGGCCGATCACCGCGGCGAGCAGCGAATGCACGGCAGTCCGCCACGGGCTGGGAGCGCGCAGCTCGAACGATTCCCGGAACACCCGCCGGGTCACTCGGGCTCGAACCCCGGTGGAGGCGAACGCGATCGGAAGCGAGAGCACCGCGTAATACGCTGCCCGCAGTATCCGTTCACGCTTCGACATGGGCACCACGGTAGCGGCGGCCGGATCCGGAACCGCGCATAGAAACGGCCGGACCTGATCGCATGCCCATTAACCTGCGCAAAGACGAATCGCCGCAACGACATTGCTGTCGGCGCGGCGATTCGGGGGAGTGCGTATTACGCGTTGTTCAGCTTGTTCAGTCGCTCGCACGCCTCGAGGTATTCGGCGATCAGGCGCTGCACGACATCGGCGGAACGCTCGATCTTGTTCATCTGGCCGACAACCTGGCCGACCGGGTTGAAGTTCACGTCCTTGGCGGCCTCGGGGTAGCGGTGGCCACGCTTGACGCCGTCGAGGGCGACCATCATCTGCAGCGGCATGCCCAGCGGGTTCGGGGTGTCCTCCCGCTCCCACGCCTCGGTCCAGTCGTTCTTGAGCATGCGGGCGGGCTTTCCGGTCCAGGACCGCGACCGCACGGTGTCACTGCTGGTGGCGTCGAGGTAGCTCTGCATCTGCGCGGGCGGCACATTGGCCTCCTCGACGGTCAGCCACAGCGAACCGGTCCACGCGCCCGCCGCACCCATGGCCAGCGCGGCGGCGACCTGACGGCCGTTGCCGATGCCACCGGCCGCGAGCGCCGGCAGATCGCCGATCGCGTCGATGACCTGCGGCCACAGCACCAGCGAGGCGATCTCGCCGCAGTGTCCGCCGCCCTCGGTGCCCTGCATGACGACGAAGTCGAGCCCGGCTTCCTTGTGCTTGAGCGCGTGCTTGACCGAACCGCACAGCGCGCCGATCAGGCGGCCGGAGTCCTGGATCTGCTTGATCACGTCATCCGGCGGGGTGCCCAGTGCGTTGGCGACCAGCTTTGCCTTGGGGTGCTCGAGAATGACCTCGATCTGCGGGGCGACCGTGGTGGCGGTCCAGCCCAGCAGCTGATTGTGCCGTTCGCCCTCGGGCAGATGCGGGACGTGATGGTCCTCGAGGATCTTCTCGGCGAAATCGCGGTGGCCCTGCGGAACCATTTCGGCCAGTTTGGCTTCCAGCTCCGCGGGGCTCAGGCCATCGGCGCCCTTGCCCTCGTACTTCGAGGGGATGACCAGGTCGACGCCGTAGACGCCCTGTACATGCTCGTCCAGCCAGGCGAGCTCGACCTCGAGTTCCGCAGCGGTGAACCCGACCGCACCGAGTACGCCGATGCCGCCGGCATTGCTGACCGCGGCAGCCACATCGCGGCAATGGGTGAAGGCGAAGATGGGGACATCGATGCCCAGGCGATCACAGATCTCGGTACGCATGTGGGTGGGGCTCCTCTAACTTCCCGGCACTGGAATGTTCTGCCCATCACACTAGAACATGTTCCATATTCAGACCAGTCTGTCGAAGACCGGCGGCAGGAACATGCCACCAGCTTGTTCTAGTTGCCGCGAACATGCAGTCAGCGGATCAGCAGGCCGTCCGCACGCAGATCGTCGAACAGCAACTGGTCCACCGGAGGTACGTGCGGCCGATCCGCATAGGTGAACCAGGCCATCTCCTCTATCTCACTGCTGACGGACAGGGTGCCGACATAGTCCGCCGTGTAGCAGGCCATCCGCACCACCGCACCGGGGATCTCGGCCTCGTACGTGCCGACGTGCGCGACCGACTCCGGCGCCAGGGCAACGGTCAACTCCTCGTGGATCTCTCGCACGAGGGTCTGCAGATCCGTCTCCGCGCCTTCCCTTTTGCCGCCGGGGATATAGAAGACGTCCTTGCCCCGCGGCCGAGCGCACAGGATCCGCCCGCTCTCGATGCGCACCCACGCCACCGTGTCGATCAGTCGCTGCTCCGTCTGCATCCCCGCAGCCTAGGTCAGCGCGAGTACAGGACCGCTTGCTCCACAAGGCGGTTCACCGCGCGAGTCACCCGATCTTCGTCGCCGGTGATCCAGAAGTCCTGAATGAGGCCGCGCATGCCGGAGATGAGGAGGGTGGCCGCGGCCTCGGGATCATCGTGGGCGGGGTCGATGCGGGCGAGGGTCTCGGTCATGGCGGTGACCAGGACCTGGATGGTGTCGTTGGCATACGAGTCGAACGGACTGCCCGGGACGCAGGCCGCGCCCAGGACCTGAAGGAGGACTCGGTTGCTGACGGCCCCGGGCCCGGCGGTGTTGATCGCGAACGAATGCGAGAGGCGGGATCTGAGGACGGCGGGGTCCTCGATGCCCCGGAAGAGCGCGGCGATGTCCGGGCGCTGGGTTTCCAGGGCGGCGACGAGCATTTGTTCTTTGGTGCCGAAGTAGTGGATGAGCATGCGGGAGCTGGTGCCCAGGTACTCGGCCAGCGGGCGCAGGGACAGTTCGGCCAGGCCGTGGTCGGCGATGTAGGCAATGACTCCGGAGAGGAGTTCGGCGCGACGAGCATGGTCGAGGGGGCGTGGCACGGGTTGACTGTAGCGGACGGTACAGGTATTCATGTCGGCATGGGTGTAGCAACTGGTACAGAAACTCGGCGCGTGGTGGTCACCGGAATGTCGGCTACCACCTGCCTCGGGGCCGATCTCGATACGACGTGGACGCGGCTGCTGGCGGGTGAGAGCGGAATCGCCCCGCTGACAGACGATTTCGTGGCGGACAACCAACTTCCGGTGCGGATCGGCGGCCGGTTGACCGCGCAGCCGGGGGAGCAGCTGACCCGAATCGAACAGCGGCGCATGTCCTTCGTCCAGCAGCTGGCCCTGGTGCTCGGGCGGCAGGTGTGGCGGAAAGCCGGGTCCCCGGAGTTCGACGGGGATCGGCTGGCGGTCGCGGTCGGCACGGGGCTCGGCGGCGGGGAAGCGCTGGTGCACGCGGTGGATGTGATGCGCGCCGGGGGATATCGGAAGGTGCCGCCGATGACGGTGCCCATGGTGATGCCGAACGGCTCCGCCGCGACCATCGGCTTGGAGCTCGGCGCGAAAGGCGGTGTCTACGCGCCGGTTTCCGCATGTGCGTCGGGCGCGGAAGCCATCGCCCACGGCTGGCGGCTGATCGCCACGGGTGAGGCGGACGTGGTGGTCGCCGGTGGCGTGGAGGGTCATATCGATGCCGTGCCGATCGCGAGCTTCGCCATGATGCGGGCCATGAGCACGCGCAATGACGAACCCGCCCGCGCCTCGAGGCCTTTCGACCGGGAGCGCGACGGGTTCGTCTTCGGCGAGGCTGGCGCCATGCTGGTGCTGGAATCCGAGGAGCATGCGCTGGCGCGGGGTGCGCACATCTACGGTCGAGTGCTCGGCGCGGGCATCACCTCGGACGGCTATCACATCACCGGCACCTCCCCGGACGGTGACGGGGCCGCGCGGGCCATGCGCAAGGCGATCACCTCGGCGGGCCTGTCCGCCTCCGACATCGACCACATCAATGCGCACGCCACGTCCACTCCGGTCGGCGATGCTTCCGAAGCCAATGCCATAACCGCCGTGACGCCCGAGGCCTCGGTGTACGCCCCGAAGTCCGCCCTGGGCCACTCCATCGGCGCGGTCGGAGCCCTCGAGGCGATTCTCACCCTGCGCACGCTCGAGCACCAGATCATCCCGCCCACACTGAATTTCGAGCAGCCCGACCCCGATATCGACCTGGATATCGTCGCGGGCAAGGCGCGCGCCGCGAGCATGAACTACGCGCTGAGCAACTCCTTCGGCTTCGGCGGCCACAATGTCACACTGGCACTCGGCCGGGCCTGACGTGGCGAAACCCTAGCCGCGCAGGGCTTTCGGCACCAGAGCCGCACCGCGCGCCGCCACCGGGCGCAAGAGCGTGCAGCAGACGGTCAGCCACAGTGCGCCGAAGAGCAGGCCGCCGAGAATATCGGTGGGCCAGTGCACTCCGAGATACAGCCGGGACAACCCGACGGCGAGGACGAAAAGGCCGGCGACAACCACGAGCAGCGGGCGCCAGAGGCCGTGCAGCAGCGGCAGTATCAGCGCGACCAGAGCTCCGACGATAACCGTCGAACCCAGTGTGTGCCCGGACGGATAGGAGTGATTGGTCTCGATGACCAGGTGATCGATGACCGGTGGACGATCCCGCCCGATCAGCAGTTTGCCCGCGAAGGTCAGCACCCCCGCCCCGAGCGCGGTGATGCCGAAGAATATCGCCGTCTCCCACTGCCGCCGCCAGGCCAGCAGTCCGCAGACCAGCACCGCGAGGATCGCCATCGTCGTCGTGTCACCGAGCGCACTGATCACCTTGGCGATCGAGGTGAGCATGCTGCTGCGATGGTCGATGAACCATTGCAGCCAGCGCGCGTCCGGTCCGAGCGGATCGGGATGCGTGATCACTGCGAGGGTCAGCGCCAGCGTGAGCGCGCCGAGCGTGAGCAGTGCGACCCGAGCGGCGGGCGCGGACAGCAGTGGCCGCGGACCGGTTGCGGGCACCGATGGATTCTCCTGCAGAGGTGAGGTGGCGGACGGCATCCGTCGACCATGACATGCGGCCGCTGAGAGGAAGTTGAGAAGCCGGGTCGGTGAGCAGGCCCGCAGGCGGCCTGTTGCATGCTTGGGCGGTGCGGGTACTGGTGGTGGAGGATGAGCAGCGTTTGGCGCGCACGATCGCCCGCGGGCTCGAGCTCGAGGGTTTTGTGGTGCAGCTCGCCCACACCGGCGGCGAGGGGCTGTGGTGGGCGCTCGAGGACGATTTCGATGTCATCGTGCTCGACATCATGCTGCCGGAGCTGAGCGGCTACGAGGTGCTGCGACGGCTGCGGCAGCGAGATGTGTCGACGCCTGTGCTCATGCTCACCGCCAAGGACGGTGATTACGAACAGGCCGACGCGTTGGATCTGGGCGCGGACGACTACCTCACCAAGCCGTTCTCCTTCGTCGTACTGATCGCCCGCCTGCGCGCGCTCATGCGCCGCCGCGCCCCGCAGCAGCCGTCACTGCTCGCCGCGGGCGATCTCACACTCGATCCGGTGCGCCGGTCGGTGCACCGCGGCGGCACCCCTCTCACCCTGACGCCCCGCGAATTCGGACTGCTGGAATTCCTGTTGCGGCACAAGGGCATTGCCGTCACCAAGACCGAGATTCTGCGCAATGTGTGGGATGCCAACTACGAGGGCCCGGAGAATGTGGTCGAGGTGTATGTCGGCTATCTGCGTAAGAAGATCGACGCGCCGTTCGGGCACAGCAGTATCGAGACGCTACGGGGCGTCGGCTACCGGCTGATCGACGCCGGGACCGCCGACGGGCAGGTCGATCACGAATCGAGCGCCACCCCAGGGTGATTCGCCGACCGTGACGGTGCCCGCATGCGCGGCCACCAGCTCCGCGACAATCGCCAGGCCGAGCCCGGAGCCGCCGGACGCCCGCGCGCGATCGGCCTCGAGCCGGACGAAGCGGCCGAAGATCCGCTCCCGGTCGGCCACTGGAACTCCGGGACCGTCATCATCGACCACCATGCGGGCGCGCTCACCCTCCTGCGTAATGATGATGGCCACCTGCGAATCGGCGTGTGCGGCCGCATTGTCGGCGATATTGCGCAGTACCCGGGCCAGCCTGGCCGGATCGCCGATCACCCGTGCGGGCCGGATATCGGTGCGGACCGTCACGGTGCCGCGAGCCTTCAGCGCGGCGGCCTGCGCATCCCCGAGATAGTCGAGATCGACATCGCCGGTGCGCAATTCGAGCCCGTGCTCGTCGGCGGCGGCAAGGGTGAGCAGATCCTCGATGAGGTGCCGCATACGCTCGGTCTCGGGCAGCAGCGTATCGCTGATGAGATCACGGTCCAGCACCTCGGGCCGGTCCCGCGCCAATTCGAGTGCCGCGGTGACCGCGGCCAGGGGGCTGCGCAATTCGTGCGAGGCGTCCCCGACGAACCGGCGCTGTGCCAGATGCCCTGCCTCGATGCGAGCGAGCATGCCGTTCATGGTCTCGGCCAGCCGCGCGATCTCGTCACGCGCCGCGGGCACCGGCACCCGCTCGGACAGATCGGTCGCGCCGATCCCGGTCACCCGCCGGCGGATCTCCTCCACCGACCGCAGTGAGCGTCCCACCAGCAGATAGGTCGCCGCCGCGGCCGCCGCGACCACCACCGGCCCGCCCACCGCCACCAGCGCCGCCACCCGGGTCACCGCATGCTCGGCCGATTCGGTGCTCACCGAGACCAGCACGGTGTACTTCCCCAGCGGTGTCGCCACCGTGCGGGCGGAAATGCGTAGGTCCGGATCGTCGTCCGAATGCGGCCGCAACCCGATCACCCGATCGCCGACAGCGGCCGGATCCAGCAGCGGGGCAGCACTATTCGAATCCGACGACCGCACCACCCGCCCGTCCGGGTCCACCACCTGCACCGTTTCGATCGGGCTCCCGGTGGCGAACAGCGGACCCGGCAGTTCGGTCATCGCATTCTCCGGCGGATCGTCCGCCGAGATCCGCGCGAGTTCGGACGCGAGCGCATCCATCCGGGTTCCGGCGGTGGTATCGAGCTCTCGGAGCAATGACCGATGCAGCAACCAGAGCATGGCCATGGCCGCCACCAGCAGTACTGCCCCCACCACCAGCGCGGAGGCGATCGCCGACCGAACGCGCAGCCCCCAGTGCGAAGGCCGCGACCACTCCGGAATCCGATTCACCCACCCATCATCGGCCACGACCCGCACCGATCCGTGCCCGGCGCACCAGCCACGCCAGCACAAGGAACAGCAGCGGCGCGAGCAGGACAACCGGCACGGTGGCCGCGCCGGTGATCGGCTGCAGCGCATCGATCACGCAGTCACCGATGCGCTGACCGATATCCCGGACGAAGTCGATGCGATCCGATTCCCCCGGAACCTCCTGAGCCGCCCACGTCACCCGCTGAACGTACGCGCGAGATGCGCCGCAGGCCACCGGCTCTCAGCGGGCGCTCAGGGCAGCGTGTCGGTCTGGATGCGGGGGTCGAGTTTGCGGAGGGTGTCGGGGCGGTCGGTGAGGCAGGGCCAATCCCGGCTCACCGCTTCGATGGTCGCGTGGCCGGCGGGGATCAGGGAGTCCGCGTCTATGCGGTCGGCGAGGGCGGCGCCGAGTTGATCGCTCGCGGGACGGTCGAGGGGCTGGATCACCGTATTGGGCAGGTCCAGCAGCACGGCGAGGATATCGAGGCGGCCGGCCGGGATGAGTGCGCGCGCGGCGGCCAGGGCGGTGGCCGGAACGATAATGGTGTGCCCGGCGTCAGCGGTGGCCCAGACCACCGATTGCACATATGCGACGCGATGCGCCCATGCGGTCAGAGCGGCCGTGTCGAAGACGACGCCGCCCAGGGTCGAGCCTGCGGAGGTCATGCTGCGCCGGCATGGTCGCCGGCGGCGTCCTCCTCGGATAATGGGGGCAGGCCCTGTACGGCCCGCGCTCGGTTGATGAGGTCGAGAGGTGGCCGGCCGCCGAAGACCTGCTCGATGCGGGCCAGGGATTCGGCCCGGTCGACGCGGACCTTCACGGATTCGGCCACGAAGGCCGAAATCGATTCGATGCGGCCCTTATTGCGCCATTCATCGAGCGTGGCGGCGACTTCTTCCGGCATCGTCACGGTGATCTTTCGGGTGCGACGCTGTCTCGCCATACCGGAAGGATACTTGGGTATGGGCGACAGGTGCGACATGCCCGCACCCGGAGTCGGGAGTTTCCAATTCCGCTGATCTGAAACCTGCCGGTCACGCGGCGATCCGTGTTCGATACGGTTGACGTGCGCCCATATCGCCAAGCTCAGAGGACAGATGCAGATGGATGAGAGTTCGATCGCGTGGGTCGACGGTGCCCTGGTCACCATCGATCAGCGTGCGCTGCCGCAGCAATTGCGGGAGCTGCGGATCACGACGGTCGACGATCTCATCGACGCCATCACATCGCTGGCCATCCGCGGCGCTCCGGCCATCGGCGTGTCCGGTGCGTTCGGCGTGGTGCTCGCGGCGCTGGCGGCGACCACCGACGGTGTGGTGAATACCGCTCAGGTGCAATCGGAGTCCGCGCGTGTCGCGAATGCTCGCCCCACGGCGGTCAACCTGGCCTGGGGCGTCAAGCGCGCGCTCGCGCAGCTGCCCGGCGGCGTGCAGGCGGTGCTCGACGAAGCGCTGGAAATGCTGGCCGAAGACGGCCGCGTGAATCTGGCCGCCGCGACCCATGCCGCCGATCTGGTGCAGCGGCTCTGCGGGGATCGCCCGCTGCGGATTCTCACGCACTGCAATACCGGCCGGCTGGCGACCACCACGGTCGGCACCGCCATCGGCGCACTGCGGGTGCTACACGAACGCGGGGTGCTCGCGGAAGTGATTGTGGACGAGACCCGTCCGCTGCTGCAGGGTGCGCGCCTGACCGCCTGGGAAATGGCAGAGGCCGGAATCCCGCACCGGCTCACCATCGATTCGGCCGCGGCGTGGGCCATGGCCACCGAGGGCGTGGACGCGGTCCTGGTCGGTGCGGACCGCATTACCGCCGACGGGTCCGTCGCGAACAAGATCGGCACGTACATGCTGGCCATTGCGGCCGAGCGGCACGGGATTCCGTTCATCGTGGTCGCTCCCGAATCCACTCGGGATGTCGCGACCGCGCAGGGCAGCGACATTGTGGTGGAGCAGCGCGCGGCGTCCGAGGTCACCGGATTCGGCGGTGCGACAACGGCTCCCGAGGGCACACTGACCTTCAATCCGGCCTTCGATGTGACACCCCCGGAGCTGGTCACCGCGGTGGTCACCGAAAACGGTGTGCTCGGCGCGGCTTCCGGTGACGAGTCCGGATCCAGCCTGAGCGATCGTCTCGACGCGCAGTGGATGGCCGACTACGAGCCCGCTGACGAGCCCATCGCCTTCGGCGCAGCGGCGGGTGATTTCCTCGCCTCCCTCGCCGAACCCGTTGTGGACGAGCAGTACGAGGACGGAGAAGCGATCGCGACGATCGCCCGCGGCCTCTACGCCAACGGCTGGATGCCGGGCACGGCAGGCAATATCTCTGTGCGTCAGGCAGATGCGGCCGTCATCACGGCGAGTGGCTTGTCGAAAGGCGAGCTCACCGCCGACGATATGGTGACCGTGGCGGTGGCCGATTCCCGGCCGCTGGTCGCGGGCGCGCGAAAGCCCTCGGCGGAGAGCGCGATTCACACCGCCGTCTACCGCACCACCGGAGCCGCCGCGGTCGTGCACGTCCACCCGCCGCATGCGACCGCCCTGTCCATCGGTGCGGGCGGTGCCACGGTGCAGCCGGTGCGCTTTTCCGGATATGAGCTGATCAAGGGCTTGGGCGGCGCGCGCCCCGACTTCATCGACATTCCGGTGTTCCCGAATCATGCCGATGTCCCGCAGATCGGCGTGGATATCGAGAAGTACCTGACCGAGCACCCGGATGCCCCGCCGGTGCTTTTCATTGCCGGGCACGGCATTACGGCATGGGGTGCAAGTCTGGCCCAGGCCCGCGATCGCGCCGAATGCCTCGAGGCCATGAGCGAATTGATCACATTGACCGGGCGTCGTGAGATCCCGGTGGGCGAGAACTAGTTCCCTGAGGAGGAACCTCGAATGACTTTGCTGCAGATCATGTCCGATAAGGACGCCGCCGACGTCACCCTGCGCACCACCGATGACGCGGTCATCGCGGCCGAACTGAACAAGCGCGGCATCGTCTTCGAACGCTGGTCGCTGTTCGAGGGTCTCGACGGCGCGACGGCGACCGAGGACCTGCTGGCCGAATACGACAACCGCATCAAGGCACTCAATGCCGACGGGCGCTACAAGTTCATCGACGTGGCCCGCATCCACCCGGACGAGTCCGATCCGGAGTGGCCCGCCAAGGCGGTGGCCGCCCGCACCAAGTTCCTGGACGAGCACCGGCACGCCGAGGACGAGGTGCGTTTCTTCGCCGCCGGGCAGGGCTGCTTCTATCTGCACCTGGGCGACGAGGTGCTGGCAACCGTCTGCACCGCAGGCGATCTGGTGTCGGTGCCCGCGGGCACGCTGCACTGGTTCGATATGGGCAGCGCCCCGGAGTTCGTGGCGGTGCGGTTCTTCGAGGAGCAGGACGGCTGGATCGGCGATTTCACCGGTGACCAGATCTCCGGCGGCTTCCCGACCCTCGATGAGCTCCTGGCGGCATGATCAAGGTCATCGTCCTCGATATCGAGGGCACCACCAGCCCGACCAGTTCGGTGCGCGAGGAGCTGTACGGCTACACCCGCGACCGGTTGCCGGGCTGGCTGGCCGAAAATCAGGGCGGGGCGGCCGATTCCATTCTGGCCGATACCCGGGCGCTGGCCGATCGGCCGGACGCCGGGATCGACGAGGTGGCGCAGATCCTCATCGGCTGGCTGAATTCGGATGTGAAGGCCGAACCGCTCAAGGCCGCGCAGGGCATCATCTGCGCGGAGGGGTTCCGCAACGGCGCGCTGTTCGGCGAATTCTTCCCCGACGTGCCGCCGGTGCTGCGCGCCTGGCGTGCGACCGGCCTCGAGCTCTACATCTACTCCTCGGGTTCGGTTCGCAATCAGAAGGATTGGTTCGAATTCGCCCGCGGCGGAGACCTGTCTCCACTGGTCAGCGGGCATTTCGATCTGACCACCGCCGGCCCGAAGCGCGAGGCGTCCTCCTACGAGAAGATCGCCGGCACGATCGGCGTTCCAGCGGAGAGCATCCTGTTCCTGTCGGATCATCCCGACGAACTGGATGCGGCCGTCGCCGCAGGCTGGTCGGCCGTCGGCGTCGCCAGGCCGGGGGAGCCGAACCCCCCGCGCCCGCCGCACCGCTGGATCAGCGATTTCGCCGACGTCGAACCGAACTGAGCCGCAAGGTAATCGCGGCTGCCGTAGTCGCCGGGTCCGCAGGAGTTCGGAAAACTTCTCCCACGAGCGACGATTCCGCCGCACGGGGGGAGTCCTACCTTGGACCGAGAAATGCGCGGACCACGGTAGGAGACCACTCGACATGAGCGAACCGGAACCGACAAGAGATATTTCGCACGTCACCGATGTGTGGCCGCTCGTCCACGCGGAGCGAGCCGCGCTGGCAGCGGATCTCGCGGACTTGACCGACAAGCAGTGGACTACGCAGTCACTGTGCACCGAACTGACTGTGCGCGAGGTGCTTGCCCACCTCACCGCCGGCGCGACCCTCACTCCCGTGCGGTGGCTGGCGGGCGTGATCCGCTGCCGGTTCGACTTCGAGAAGCAGGTGGCCATGCGGCTGGCCGAACACCTGGGCGCGAGCCCCGCCGAAACACTCGACAGGTTCCGGGAAGTCGTCACGAACACCACCAAACCGCTCATGCCTACCGTGGCGATGCTCGGTGAAGTGATCGTGCACGGAGAGGACATCCGGCGGCCGCTGGCCATCCACCGCGACTACCCGATCGACACGCTCACGCGGGTGGCCGAGTACTACCAGGGCACCAATCTCCCCGTCCTGACCAAAGGCCGGATCGGTGGCCTGCGACTCGTCGCGACCGACGGCCCCTTCACCACCGGCTCCGGCTTGCCGGTGTCCGGCACCACCGTGGCCCTGATCATGGCGATGGCCGGGCGTAGCGCGTACTGCGACGAACTCGACGGTGACGGTGTCACCCGCCTGCGAGACCAGGGGTCCCGGTAGCAGGCGACGAAAGTCCAGCGGTCTCACCCCTGCCCGAATCGTGTTGACACTGACTGACTCTCATCACACACTGACCGAGTCACAGTGTCTGCGCGGGAAAGCCGCGTGACCGTGGATGTCCGATGATCACACGGTGGTCGGCCGCTCAGCCAGATCGCGCCCGTTCCGGGTTCCGGAACGGGCGCGAGTGTGGTCAGGGGGTGATCAGCTGGCCGCCGGGTGCGGCGGCCTTGGTGATCAGGTATTCCACCAGGGCCATGAGGACGTTCTTGGCGGAGGCGCGATCTCGGGCGTCGCAGAGCAGCACCGGAATGTTCTCGTCGAGGTCGAGGGCGTCGCGGACCTCGACCGGTGTGTAGACCGGCGCGCCCTCGAAGCAGTTGACCGCCACCGTGAATGCCACGCCGCGCCGTTCGAAGAAGTCGATCGCCGCGAACGAGCCTTCGAGTCGCCGGGTGTCGGCCAAGACGACCGCGCCCAGCGCACCGCGCGCCAATTCGTCCCAGAGGAACCAGAATCGGTCCTGTCCGGGGGTGCCGAACAGGTAGAGCACCAGGTTCTGGTCGATGGTGATGCGACCGAAGTCCAGGGCCACCGTGGTGGTGGTCTTGCCCTCCACGCCGCGCAGATCGTCCACGCCCGCGGAGAGTTCGGTGATCAGCTCTTCGGTGCGGAGCGGCGTGATCTCACTGAGCGCCGCCACCATAGTCGTTTTGCCGACGCCGAACCCACCCGCGATGAGAATCTTCACCGAGGCGGCCAGGGGCCGGGAATTGTCAAAGTTTTCGGATGCCATCGAGTACAGCTCGCAAAATGTTGAGGTCTCCGGGCCCCGCGTCGGAGACCGGTGACCGGAAATTGAGGATGCCGTCGGAGATGAGGTCGCCGACGAGGATTTTGGTCACTGCCAGTGGAAGCCGCAGCGCGGCAGACACTTCGGCGACGGACAACGGGAGTCTGCACAGGCGGACGATGTCGCCGTACTCAGGTTCGACACGTCGCAGCGGTGGCGCCGCATTGGGAACCACCACCGCTGTGAGCATGTCGAGATCGTGCGCTGCGCCCATGGTTCGACCGCCGGTGCGCGCGTACGGGCGCACCAGCGGCCCAGCGGCGTCGTCGAACCAATGATCCCCCGGCCGAGCCATCATGAGATCCGGGGGTTGACCTGTCCGGCCAGATGATGGCGCGGCGTGGTGGACAGGTAGGTGCCGACGCGCTGCACCGTGAGATTCATTTCGTAGGCGACCATGCCGAGGTTGGCCTGCTCGCTGGCCTGCAGCGCGAGGCAGGCATTGCTGCCGGCCGCGGTCACGAACAGCACTGCCCGGTCCAGCTCGATGACCGCCTGGCGGACACCGCCGCCGTCGAAACGGCTGCCCGCGCTGCGGGCGAGACCGTAGAGGGTGGAGGACATGGCGCCGAAGTGTTCGGCGTCCTCCCTGCTCATGGCGGAGGAGCGTCCCAGCAGCAATCCGTCGGTGGAGTGCACCACCGCGTGTCGCACGCCTGCGAGCCGATCCACCAGATCATCGAGTAGCCAGTTGAGATCACCAGCGTTTGAGGTGGTCACCGTCGCCTTCCTGTCGTTCCTGGAATGGTTTGGACGTCGGCTCGACCGTACCGGGATCGGCCCGGCGGCCCTGCCTGGTTCCGTTTTCGATGGCGGACATGAGGTCTCGGGCCTGCTCGGCCGTGCGGGTGGGCTGATCCGACGATTCGGTGGTCGTCGTGTCCTGCGCCAATTCCGGTGCGAGACTTGCCTGCCGGCGCCTACGCGGTAGCGCGGGCCGGGCGTCCGAGCCAGTGTACTGGGAGCGATCGAATTCCCGTGAGCGGAAACCGATATCGGGCTCGGTCTGGGAGAGCGGTGGCGGACGGTGCGAGTTCGGCTCCGTCGGCGGCTCGTACGGCCGCAGTTGGGGTTCGAATGTCATCGGGCGCTCCGGGGCGCGGGGTTCTGGCCGGGCCGGGAAGGACGGGGGGAGTGCCGCGGGTGCGGCGGGGGGCTCGAGCTGCCGCGGCTGCTGCGGCTGTTCGAGCTGCTGTGCGGCGGCCTCGGCCTGCCGGGCCGTTTCCACCGCGAGGGCGGCATGGAACTGCCCGGTGTCGAAAGCGCTGGGCACGGCCGGGATTTCACCGGTGCGGCCCGTCGATACGGTGAGGCTGGAGGGCACCAGCACGATGGCGCGCACGCCGCCGTAGTCCGATTCGGTCAGGCGCACCGAAATGCCGTTGCGGACCGCCAGCTGAGCGACCACGAACATGCCCAGGCGGGAGTCATCCGATAGCGTATTGACGCCGAAATCCGGTGGGTTGCGCAGCATGTCGTTGATGCGGGCGATCTCGGACTCCGGCATGCCCATGCCCTGGTCGACGATCTCGACCGCGATGCCCTTGCCGACCACATTGCCGCGCACCTCGACCTGCGACTGCGGCGGTGAGAAGTGCGAGGCATTGTCGACGAGTTCGGCGAGCAGGTGCACGAGGTCGGCAACGGCGGTGCCGGCCACGGCCACCTCGGGCAGCCGGGCGATCTTGACGCGGGTGTAGTCGAGCGCCTCGCCCACACCGCTTCGTACGACCTCGATGAGCTGCACCGGGTTTCGCCACTGCCGGCCGGGCTGGCCGCCCGCGAGAATGATCAGGTTCTCGGCATTGCGACGTTCGCGGGTGGCGAGGTGATCGAGCCGGAAGAAGATCTCCAGCAGCGCCGGATCCTCCTGCTTGGCCTCGGCCTCGTCGAGCACCTCGAGCTGACGGTGCACCACGACCTGGCTGCGGTGCGCGATATTGAGGAAGACCGCCTTCACACCCTCACGGGTGCGGGCCTCGGTGACCGCGGCGTTCACGGCGGCGGTGTGCGCGTGGCCGAAGGCCTTGGCCACCTGGCCGATCTCATCGGTGCCGAAGTCCAGTTCCGGTGTCTCGGTAGACACCTCGACCTGCTTGCCATCGCGCAGCTGCGCCATGATCTCGGGCAGGCGCTCGTCGGCGAGCACATTGGTCTGGTCCCGAAGTCGCTTGAGCCGCCGGATGATCCGGTTGGCCAGCACCAGCGCGATGAGGAACGCCGAGGCGGAGACCAGCAGCATGGCCCCACCCGCGAGCGCGGAGTTGCGCGCGCTGGTGTCGGCGGCGTCGCCGGCCGCGGCCAGCGACTGCTTGCTGACCCGGTCCCACTGCTCGAGCAGCGCCTTGTTGATCTCGTTGACCGCGTCGTGCCACTCGGCCGGGGTGAAGGTCAGCGGTGCGACGGGCGGGGTGGCGCCGTTCTTGAGGGGCGCGGCAGTCAGGGGATCGAGAGCCCGTGCCATGAGCACGTTCTCCATCATGATCAGTTTCTGCCAGGCCGGATCATTGACGACCGAGGCGCCGGAGGTGTCGCCCTTGCTGCCGTCCGCACCGGCGAGCAGGCCGACATTGACGCGGTACGCGCCGACGACACGGGTGAACTCGATGGCCAGATCCGGTGACAGCGTGCCGTTGTTGATCAGGACCTCGGCCAGTGCGGCTGCACGGGAGAGCATTTCCGATGCCGAGACGATCTGCAGCGTCTCGGCCGTTCCCATCGCGACCTCGGGATTGGGGGCGGTGGTCTCCACGGCACGGGTGCCGATGGAGATCAGATCGAGCAGGTGACCGTAGAACTGGTAGGCATCGGCCAGCGGCAGCGCATTGGCGTCGATCTGGGTACGCACGGCCGCGAGTGACCGGCTCAGCGTGACGAACCCGCCGACATCACCCTTGACGTCCTGGGGGCCGAGGTTCTCCATGTCCTTGGTGGTCCCGGCCATGCCGCGCAGTGCGTCGTCGAGCCGAGTCCTGGCCTGGGTCAGGCCTTTCGGATTGGGCTCGTCACCCGCGAGCTGGGCCAGCGTGAGCTGGCGTTCCAGCTGCACCGAACTCACCAATTCCTTGCTGAGCGGTGTGGCGGCGGTGAGTGCGTCCGCCCATTCTCGCGCGTTTGTGCCCTGTACCACCAAATATCCCGCGCCACCCACACCGATCACGAGCAGCGCGAGGCTCGGGACGAGTGCGATGGCGAGAACACGGGTCCGGACCCCGAGCCTCGCTCTGAACATCGGCACAACGTAACGGGCGAACGTCACATAAGTCACTTAGATCCCGTTGAGCGGGAACATGATTGACACACTCGGTGATGCATGCACCGGTATGAGTCACTCAGGCGACCGCACGCGCAATGAGATATTCGGCGAGCGTGGTCAGCACGGTCTTGCAGGAACCGCGGTCACGCGCATCGCAGAGCAGGATCGGGACGTGCTCGTCGAGATCCAGTGCCACACGGACTTCTTCGGGGCTGTAGCGCGGCGCACCCTCGAAACAGTTCACGCCGATGGTGAAGCCGATGCCGCGGCGTTCGAAGAAATCGATCGCCGCGAAGGAGTTTTCGAGCCGCCGGGTGTCGACCAGGATGACCGCGCCCAGCGCACCGCGCGCCAGTTCGTCCCAGAGGAACCAGAAACGGTCCTGGCCGGGCGTGCCGAAGAGGTACAGCACCAGTCCGGCATCCACGGTGATACGGCCGAAATCCAGGCCCACCGTGGTGGTGGTCTTGCCCTCGATACCGGTGAGATCGTCCACGCCCTCGGAACGTTCGGTAATGATCTCCTCGGTGCGCAGCGGCGTGATCTCGCTGATCGCGCCGACCATGGTGGTCTTGCCGACGCCGAAGCCGCCGGCGATCAGAATCTTCACCGATTGGGCGAGCGGCTGGTCCGGCTCGGGGCGGGTCATCCGGGCGCTCAGCCGAATTCGCCGGGGCGCCGCGCGGCGGTGGACAGGTATGAGCCCACCCGCTGCACAGTCATATTCATTTCGTACGCCACCATGCCCAGATTAGCGTCGATGCCGGTCTGCAGCGCCAGACAGGCATTCGCACCGGCGGCGGTGACGAACAGGACGGCGCGATCGAGTTCGATGACCGCCTGGCGGACGCCGCCGCCGTCGAATCGGTGTCCGGCACTGCGGGAGAGCCCGTAGAGCGTGGAGGACATGGCCGCGAAGTGTTCGGCGTCCTCGCGGCTCATCCGGGTCGAGCGGCCCAGCAGCAGGCCGTCGGTGGAGTGGACCACGGCGTGACGTACTCCGGCGAGTTTCTCGACGAGATCGTCGAGGAGCCAGTCGAGGTCACCAGCGGGGGAGGTGTTCACCGTCGCCTTCCTGTCGATAGGTGGTGGGTTGGGGGAGCGTGCCAGGATCGGCGCGGCGGCCCTGGCGGGTGCCGTTCTCGATGGCGGACATGAGGTTTCGGGCCTGTTCGGGGCCGCGCTCGGGGCGCATCGGCTCGGCTTCGGGCAGCACGGGGTCCTGTGCCAGTTCCGGTGCGAGACTGGCCTGGCGGCGACGGCGCGGGAGCGAGGGGCGGTCGCCGTTCTCACGCGGGTCGCCGTCCGGGCGGGGGTCGCGGCCGGTGTCGTACGAACGCACCTGCGGCGCACCACCGGTCATGGCGGGCCGGGTCTCCGGGGCCGGATCGCGTGGAGCGCTGCGCAGAGCGGGCAGATCCGCGGTGGGCGGGTGGTATTCGGCGCGGCGCGGCAGGGGAAGCTGGCCGGAGGTGTACTCCGGCGACGGCGTCTCACCGGCGACGAGTGCGGCGGGCACCAGCACGATGGCGCGGATGCCGCCGTAGTCCGATTCGGACAGGCGCACCGAAATGCCGTGCCGCCCAGCCAGCTGCGACACCACGAACAGACCCAGGCGGGAGTCCGAGGAGAAGCTGGTGATGCCGAAATCGGCGGGCGTGGCCAGCATCTGATTGACGCGGTCGAGCTCCGCTTCGGGAATGCCCATGCCCTGATCGCTGATCTCCAGGGCCACACCCCGGGCCACCGAGCTGCCGGCGACCTGGACCTGCGCCTGCGGCGGGGAGAACGAGGTCGCATTGTCGATGAGCTCGGCGAGCAGGTGGATCAGGTCGCCGACCGCGCCGCCGACAATGAAAGACTGTGGCAGCCGCCCGGTTCGGACCCGCTTGTAATCGACCGTCTCGCCGACCGCGCTGCGCACCAGTTCCATGAGCGGCACCGGATTGCGCCACTGGCGCCCGGGCTGGCCACCGGCGAGGATCACCAGATTCTCGGCATTGCGGCGCTCGCGGGTGGCGAGATGATCGAGGCGGAAGAAGATCTCGAGGACGGCCGGATTCTCCTGCTTGGATTCGGCCTCGTCGAGCAGTTCCAGTTGGCGGTGCACCACGACCTGGCTGCGGTGGGCGATATTGAGGAAAACCGCCTTCACGCCCTCGCGGGTGCGCGATTCGGTGATCGCGGCGGCGACCGCGGCGGAGTGGGCGTGGCCGAAAGCCGCTGCCACCTGCCCGATCTCATCGCTGCCGAATTTCAGCGGGGGAGCCTCGGTGGCGCTGTCGACCTGTTCGCCCGCTGCGAGCCTGCGCATGGTCTCGGGCAGATGCTCATCGGCGAGGGCGAAGGTCTCATCGCGCAATCGCCGCAGCCGCCGGATGATTCGATTCGCCAGCGCCAATGCGACCAGGATCGCGCCCAGTGCGACAACCAGCATGGCGCCACCGGCCAGCAGCGAATTTCGGGTGGTGCGAGCGGCGGCGGAACTGGCCAGGTGCTGGGCGCGCATGTTCTCCGACTGCCACAGCTCGGCCAGTGCGTGATCGACCTCGGCGGCCTTGGACTGCCAGTCCTCGATGGACAGCGGTAGCACCGTGCGCGGTGCGGTGGCGCCGGCGGTCCGGGGCAGCGCGCGCTGCGCCAGTACGGTTTCCATCGCACCGAGCTGCTGCCAGGCCGCACCGCCGGTGAGGGCCTTGGCGGCCGCCGCCTGTTCGGTATCGGTGTCGGTGAGCAGACTTTCGATGCGGGTGCGGTAGTAGCCGAGCAGGCGGACGTATTCCCCGGACAGGTCGGTGGTGAGCCCCGGCCCGCCGTCGATGAGCGCCGCGCCCAGTGCGGTCGCGCGGCTCATCGCCTCCAGTCCCTGCAGCACGGCGCCGGCCTGGGCGAGTTCGATGGCGGTGGATGCGTCCGGTGCGTGCTTCTGCGCGATCTGCACACCGGCGAGCACAAGCTGCGGCATGGCGCTGTAGAAGGCGTCGGCATCGGCGGTGGACAGCGTGGTCGCATCCGCTCCGGCGCGGATCTGGGTGAGCTTTCCGCCCAGATCGCCCATGGCGGCGGCGGTGTCGCCCATCGCCTGCGGCCCGATGCTCGACAGGCGGGACTGCGCGGGCGCGATCTGGCGCAGCGCATTGTCCAGTCGCAGGCGGGCGGCCGCGAGATCGCGCACATCGATTTCCGCACCGGCCGAGCGCCATTCGGTGAGCTGCCGTTCGAGCTGGACGGCCTCGATGAGTTCGCGGGTGGGCGCGACACCCGATTGCAACTCGTCGGCCCAGGTGCGGGCATTGTTGGAATGGTCGATCAACGTGCCTGCCGCACCGACGCCGATCAGTACCAGCGCGAGACTCGGAACGAGTGCGATGGCCAGAATTCGCGTCCGCACCCCGAGCCGCCTGCTGAGCATTGCCCGAGGGTAGCCATCAGATGGCCGGATGGGGTATGCGAGTCCCCTTGAGCGGGACGGGATTTGACGCGCGGACCGGGCGTCCGGTATGCGATTTCGGTCGGGATGCCACCGGCGCAGTCTCTGAATCCGTTGCGAGAGAATCCTTCTCGCCCACGGTCTGGCCAACCGAGGTCACCACCTGTGTTACGCATCGCGTTTCCTGGTCAGAGGATAGCCGCGCATTCCCGAGCGCGTAGCCGGTTCGCCGTCGACGCGGCTCACGAGGTCGGCGACCCGATCGGCGCGGGCGGGCCACCACTCCCGGGGCAGGCTGTGCGCCATGCCTTCGAAGATCACCAGCCGCGCACCGGGGACGGCCGCGGCGGTGGCCCGGCCGCCGCTGACATCGAAGGCCAGATCCGCGGTGCCGTACATGACGAGGGTGGGCACGCGCACCTCCCGCAATCGCGCGGTGCGGTCCCCGGAGCCGAGGACGGCCAGCGTGTGCCACATCATGGCGTCGAAGTCGAAACCGCGGTCGTAGGCCAGGCCCGCATTCTCGATCGCCGCGGCTTCGTCGAACTCGTAGCCGGGGGACCGCAGTGCGCGTGCGGATTCCAGTCGCCACGCGATGTACTCGTCCCGAGTCGACGGCAGGCCCTTTGAAGTGGGAAAGAAATATCGGGCCTGCGCACCCCTCGTGACGCAGGCCCGATTTCTCTTGGGTGGAGAAACTAGATCGTTGCTGTGCGGTAGTGCTGCTACTGGATGATTGTTCGTCGCTCGCCGTTCATTGGTTACAGATTGTTTGCCTGATCAGGCAAAACGGACAATCCGACGGGTGCGGAGGGATCGGCATTTCCGGTCGGAAACCCGACGCGAGCGGCCTGGATCATGGAGTCGGAGGCCGGGGGATTCGAGCAAGGGTAGATTGCCTGTATCCGAGGGTTACTCATAAGTAGGAGGCAACGATGCCCGTGCCGGCAGCCGCAGTGTTCGAACGTCTGAAGACGTTCGCGGCGGTGGACACGACCGAGGACCGCGATCACCGGGCCATCACCGAGGTGTTCACCGGTAAGACCCTCGGCACGGTGCCGGTCGGTACCGCCGCCGATGTCACCACCGCGGTGACCAAAGCCCGTGCCGCCCAGGCGGAATGGGCCGCGCGCCCGATCAAGGAGCGCGCCGAGGTCTTCAATCGCTACCGGGATCTGGTGGTGGAGAACCGCGAATACCTGATGGACGTGGTGCAGGCCGAGACCGGCAAGGCGCGCTGGGCGGCTCAGGAAGAGATCATGGGCCTGATGATGGCGGCCCGCTATTTCGCCCGAGTCGCACCGCAATTGCTCGCCTCGCACAGTGTGGCCGGGGCCTTCCCGCTGCTGAACCGGGCGTCCGTGCGGCATGTGCCCAAGGGTGTGGTCGGCGTCATCGCCCCGTGGAACTACCCCATGCTGCTGTCGATCGGTGATTCGATCCCGGCGCTGCTGGCGGGCAATGCCGTGGTGGTGAAGCCCGACAGCCAGACCCCGTACTCCTCGCTGGCCAATGCCGAACTGTTCGCCCGGGCCGGACTGCCGCGCGATCTGTTCGCCGTGGTGACCGGTCCCGGCACGGTGGTCGGCACCGCGATCGTCGATGTCTGCGACTACCTCATGTTCACCGGTTCCTCTGCCACCGGCCGCACGCTGGCCGAGCAGTGCGGGCGCCGGCTCATCGGGTTCTCCGCCGAACTGGGCGGCAAGAACCCCATGATCGTCACGGCCGGAGCGAATCTCGACAAGGTGGCCAAGGCCGCGGTGCGCGCCTGCTTCTCCAATGCGGGGCAGCTCTGCATCTCCATCGAACGCCTGTACGTCGAGAAGTCGGTCGCCGCGGAGTTCACCGAGAAGTTCGTCGCTGCTGTCAAGGACGCGAAACTCGGTGCGGCGTACGACTATTCACAGGACATCGGCAGCCTCATCTCCGAAGCGCAGCTGGAGACGGTCACCAAGCATGTCGCCGACGCCGTCTCCAAGGGTGCGAAGGTGCTGGCGGGCGGCAATGCCCGCCCCGATCTCGGCCAGCTGTTCTTCGAGCCGACCGTGCTCACCGACGTCACCGACGCCATGGAGTGCGGCCGCAATGAAACCTTCGGCCCGCTCGTCTCGATCTACCCGGTCGAGAATGTCGAGGAGGCCATCACCCGCGCCAATGACACCGAATACGGCCTCAATGCCAGTGTCTGGGCGGGCAGTAAGGCCGAGGGCGAGCGCATTGCCGAACGCCTGCACGCGGGCACGGTGAATATCGACGAGGGTTATGCCCCCGCCTGGGGCACCACCGGTGCGCCCATGGGTGGTATGGGTATCTCCGGTGTCGGCCGCCGGCACGGTCCCGACGGTCTGCTGAAGTTCACCGAACCTCAGACGGTCGTGGTCACCCGATTCCTGAATCTCGATGCCCCGCCGCTGATTTCGCAGGACAAATGGCAGCCGTTCCTCATGGGCGTCGCCCGCGCCGTCCGGTTCCTGCCGGGCCGCTGACCCGGGTCCGAGCAGGTTCGCTCGACGCCGCCGCTTCCGCCGGCGGCGTCGAGCGACGTTATTACTGAATCAGCCACTCCAGCGCCGGGAACGCAAGTGCGGTGCGCTCCATCCCTTTTCCGTCGACCGAAACGGACGGGCGGATCTGCAGGCGAGCGCCGGGCGAGCACCCTTCGAAGTACTCCGGTCCGATGAAGCCGAGCGCGTAGCCGTTCTGCAGCTCACCCTTGGTGAGAGGTGCGCCGGACCTGACCCGGAGCGACGAGGCGTCCGAGCCGGCGAACTGGCAGGAGATCCACACCGCCTGCCCGACCCTGGCGGCGGGCCATACGGGAAGCCGGACGGTAGCTCCGGCCGTGACCTTGGACAGCGGCAGAACACCCGTTCCGCCGGCTTCCTCGATATCAGGTCCTTGGAGATCGTCGAGCGCCAAGGTTTTTCCTCCGTCGAATAGTGGGCCGCGGGCGACCCGGTGCAGCACAACCTGGCGGAACCGTAAATATCCAGTCCCGCAGGCGGATTCATACTCGCACCTTTGGCCCGCCCCCGCCGGGGTTGCACACAGGTACGGCGGTCGCACACAGGTACGGTGGCGCGGCCGGCCCGGAGAAACCGGCCGCGTCACCTCTCATCCGGCCGAATCGGCGCCTCGGCGTGGGGCGGGAGCCGCTTCCAGCACCGCCGCCTCGGCATCGGTGAACAAACGCGACCGAATGATGAATCGGACCCCCTCGCGGTCCTGATCGCATATGTGCGGTGACCGGGGTCACCATGAACCGGTGAGGTTGGTGCGTGGTTGGCGCTGGGTTGGTGAAAAGTAGGCTGTTCAGTGCAACCTTCGCGCAACCGCCCACCACCGGTCGGGGTCGGTTCGTATCGCCGAAAGAGCCCGTCTCCGAAGCCCGTTCGACCAATTATGCGCGTAGCGCGGTGTGCAGCCGGGCCGCGGCCAGCGCGCGGCGGCTGTCGCCGGGGGCGAGCAGGCGCAGGGCGTGCTCGTGGATCTCGATATCGTCCGGGCAGCGCTGGCCCAAGCGCAGCGCGTGCTCGGGATTCCGGTCGGCCAGCACGGCGGTGCGCAGGCAGACGTCGAGATGTTCGCGCCACTGCACGATGCCGGGGGTATCGGAATCCGGTAGGAACGGACCGCGATACACGCGGACGGCGGTGGTGAGATCGCCCGCCTCCAGTGCCGCGAGCAGTTCGGTGGCGTCGCAGGCGAGCGGTTCGGTGAGCATGTAGCGGCGGTCCGCGATCTGACCGTCGGTGGCGCGGCGCAGCCGGGAGATATCGGCCTTGAGGGTGCTGGGGGATACCGACCGGTCGCCGTAGACAGCGGCGTGTAGACGTTCGGGCGTGAAGCCTTCCGGTTCCAGCGCCAGCAGCGCGAGGATCTCCAGCTGACGCGGGCGCATGGCTATCTGATGCCCCTGCTTGTACAACCGCGGCACACCCAGGCATTCCAGCCGGGTACGGGCGACCGGACGGGATTGCGCTGTGTGCAAACGTGATTCGATGGCGGTGACCAGGGCTCGCACTGTTGTCAGGATCATCGGGTGCGAGCGATCCCAGTAGGTCGACAGATCCAGTACACCGAGCTGCCTGCCGTCGGCGGCGCGAATGGGCGCGCAATAGCAGACCCAGCCGTGCAGGGCCTGCACCAGATGCTCTGCGGCCCATACCGAACTGGGCCGTCCGCTGTGCAGTGACAGGGCCACACCACTGGTGCCCATATACGGCTCGTCCCAGCAACCACCCGGCGCCAGGTTCACCGTTTCGGCCTGCCGCCGCACCGATCGGTCGCCACAGCTGAACAGCACCGTGCCCACCTCATCGGTGACAACGGCGATCATGCCGGCGTCTTCGGCGATCGCACGGATCTCACCGGCCAGCTCGGTCACCGGTGTGCGCAGCGGGGATTCGGCCCAGCGCGAACCCAAATCGTCCCGATCAGTGGAGGGTGCAACCGCCCTTGCGGGATCCACCGTGCGGAGCGAACGCTCCCACGATTCGACAACTTCGCTGCGCAGCACCGCCGACTCGGAACGCGGGATGGGCGTCGCCTCGGAATGCAAGACAGGCGGCGGCGCCGACGGCCTGCCACCGCCGACAGCCCAGCGCGACCACACCTTCTCCAACTCCGCACGCTGCTGTGATAGGGCGGGCAGGTGTTCCATCGCGCAAACTCCTCGCAGGGCGACCGGAAATGCGATACCCCATGATGGCGTGCGGTGCCGACATGCGTACCCACTTCGGCGCAGTCCATGCGTTAATTCGATTCGACCGCTTCGCAGACTTCGCCATGGCCGCGATCCGCAGATCCACTCGACGGATTCGGCTGGCGGACCGCCTGTTTGAGCTCGTGGCCTCGAGGCATTACGTCAGCACGAAGACTTACTCGACCAGGAGGATCGAATGTCGGGTGCAGTAATGACAGTGGTCATCATCTTGATAGTGGTCGCGGTGGTGGTGTTGCTCGGCGTAGCCCTGTGGCCGCGTATGCGGAGCCGGCGATTGCGTGAGCGATTCGGCCCCGAGTACGACCGCACCGTGGACGAGTCGCAGAACCGGCGGGTCGCGGAACGTGAACTGGCCGAACGGGAACGGCGGCATCAGCAGCTGGAACTGCGGCCGCTGAGCGAGGACGAGAAGCAGCGCTACAACATGCAGTGGGCGCACGTGCAGGAGCAATTCATCGACGATCCGGCGAAATCGCTGCAGAACGCCGATCGGCTGCTCACCTCGGTCATGACCGATCGCGGCTACCCCACCGAGGACTACCACCAGCAGTTGGCGGACCTCTCGGTGCAGCATGCCGGACCGCTCGAGCAGTACCGGAGTGCGCACGATATCGCCGAACGAGCCGGGCGCGGTGAGGCTTCCACCGAGGACATTCGCGCCGCGATCGTGAACTACCGGGAGCTGTTCGTCGACCTGCTCGACGACAACGGGGCCGATCAGCCCGCCCGCAACAAGGTCGACCAGACCGCACAGAACAAGTGAGGCATGACATGAGCATCGAATCCGATAAGACGAAGAACAAAGCAGCCGTGGAGAATTCGGGCTACTCGCCCGAGGCCCCGGCGTACGACCGGAACTCGACGACCGGCGCGAGCACCGTCATCGACCCGGACAGCGTCACCGATGAGCCGAATGCGGATGCGAGCTACAAGACGACGTACAGCGATGGCATCGCCGGCGGCGAGGGCAGCCGCCAGCTCGGTCAGCAACGCGGAGTCGACGACAGTGAGCAGCAGTTCGGTCAGCAACGCGGAGTCGACGACGGCGCCCAGCACCTGGACGATCGGCGCGGCCTCGATGACAACACCCGGCAGTTGAGTGAGCAACGCGGTGGCGGCACTCAGCAGCTGAGCGCACAGCCCGGCCTCGACAGCACCGGGCAGGCGAGCGGGCAGAGCGATCTGCGACAGCTGCGCGAGCAGTGGCGGGAAGTGCAGACCATGTTCGTCGACGACCCGCGCGATGCGGTGACACGGGCCGACGGCCTCATCTCCGGCACCATCCAGGGGTTCACCGACACCTACACGCAGCGCCGCCAGGCCCTCGAAAAGGGCTGGTCCGGCGATGATTCCGCTGACACCGAACAACTGCGGCAGGCGCTGCGCGGTTACCGCGACCTCTTCGATCAGCTGATGACGGCCTCGGCGGGTGGTGCCACGAACATGTAGGACTTCTCCTCGATCCGCTGGCTGATCCGCCACCCGCCATCGACCCGCACGAAGCTGTCGTGGTACCAGAGGCCGCACAGCATCAGACGGCGATGACCGTCCGCACCCTCCACGAGCATCGGGTTATGGCACATGGTGCGGGCGGTGGCGGCGTCGCCTTCGACCCGGATCGAGGAGTTCGCGACCAGGTGCTGGAACGCGGAGAAATTGGGCATGACGGTGGCCAGGAACTGCTTGGTGGATGTCAGATCACCGGCCGGGCCACCCATTGCCGTGTAATCGATATGCGCGTCGACGGTGAAGATCTCGTCCAGCAGGTCCCACTGGTGGGTGTCCACCGCGTGCGAGTAGCGGACCATCAAATCTTGGATCTCCAGGCGGTCCGAAATCTCCTGTAGGGACAGCATGGTTGCCTCCGGGTAGAGCTCATACAACGGTGGGTCGGTGCGCAAGCGTACGCGCGGACCGATAGCTGACCTTGTTGTTTTCCGAAAGATCTGGGGTGCAATCGATCTCATTCGGACTGGTCGGGCATTGTGGTGCCGTGCCCACCATAACCCTGGAGCAGGTCAGTGCAGTTCACGGAGAAACGCCGCAGTTCACGGCGATCGACGCGGTATTCCCCGCCGGTCGCTGCACAGCGGTGGTCGGACCGAGCGGCGCGGGCAAGACCACGCTCCTGCGCCTGCTCAACCGGTTCGGCGAACCCAGCGGTGGGCGAATACTGCTCGATAGCGAACCGATCGCGGCATTGGATGTCCTGGCACTGCGACGCCGGGTCGGGCTGGTACCGCAGCGACCCACGCTGCTCACCGAGACGGTGCGCACGGAGGTTCAGGTCGGCAGGCAACTGGCCGATACGAGCATCGGCGCGCTACTGATCCGCGCCGGGCTGCCGGCGGCCTTCCTCGACCGGCGGTGCGCGGAGCTGTCCGGGGGAGAGGCACAGCGGGTCTGCCTGGCCCGTGCACTGGCGGTGCGGCCGGAGGTGCTGCTGATGGACGAACCGACCTCGGCGCTCGACGGTGTCGCGGCGGGGGCGGTGGGGGACCTCATTCGCACGCACACGGCCGACGGCGGCAGCGTGGTACTTGTCAGTCACGACATCACCTTCGTCCGCGAGGTCGCCGATGAGGTGTGGTCGCTCGCGCAGGGACAGCTGTCGCGCACTGTGCATCCGCGCGACACCGGCGCAGGGGAGCAGCAGTGAGCACGACAACCGGACTCTCCGTGCCCGACTGGCCCGGAGTCGCGGCCTCCCTGCTGCTGGTCGCACTCGCCGCGGCGGTCGCCTACCGGCAACATCTGCACCTGACCCGTGAGCTGTTGATCGCCGCAGCCCGCGCGGGCGTCCAGCTGATCGCGGTCGGCGCGATCCTGGTGATCCTGTTCCGCCACACCGGGCTGCCGGGCGCGCTCGTCTGGGTCGTCCTGATGGTCGTCATCGCGGGCTATGTCGCCGGCCGCCGGGGCGCGGGCCTGCCGCACGCCCGCCGCTCCGCCACCCTCGGCGTCGCCTTCGGATCGACCGTCACGCTCGGTGCGCTGATCCTGCTGGGCGTCATCTCCACGCAGGCGCGGGTGGTGGTGCCGGTGGGCGGCATGATCGTCTCCTCCGCCATGCAGTCCACCGGAATCGCGCTGCGCCGCTTGGCCGAAGACGCCCGCACGGCCCGCGATGCCATCGAAGCCCGTCTGGCTCTTGGCCTCTCGGCTCGCGAATCGTTCCTGCCGCATCGGCGCTCGGCCCTGCGCACCGCGCTGATTCCCGCCATCGACTCCACCAAGGTCGTCGGCTTGATCAGCCTGCCCGGCGCGATGACGGGCCTGATCCTCGCCGGTGTGGACCCTCTCACAGCGATCCGCTATCAGATAGTGGTCATGTATATGCTGCTGGCCGCAACGACTCTCGCCGCACTGGCCGGCGCCCGCGCCGCGGAGCGCACTCTCTTCGATCCCGCACAGCGTTTGATCACACTTCCGGGGTAGTCCCAATCCGACTGGGCGGCAGCTTCTTCCCGCGATATCGATCACCGAGACCGGGCCGGATGTGATTTTCATGCCTCTGACTGGCGCGAATAGCGGTTAGGTCGCAGGATCTGTCTGAAAGGTCGGTATTGTCGTAAGAGCGAGTAAACTGGTTGGGAGATAGGCAGTTTCGATGGAACCAACCGAATTTTTCATGCCGTACGCTGCGGAGGGGCTCAACCCTCGGGAGCTGGAGGCTGAGGCGGGTATGTGGGACTGGCTCGAGAAGTTCGAGCTCGTACCCACCGAATTGACACGGCGCCGTATGGAGCGCACCAGACCGGCCAGAATGTACGCCCTGTGGTGTCCGGCGGCCGAGGTACACGAGCTGACGCTGCTGAGTCAGTACACCGCATGGGCTTTCGTGGTGGACGATCAGTTCGATATTGAAATACCTGATCCACAACGCTGTTTGGACGCCATCACAGCGCTCAACGCGGTATTCGACAGTGACAGGCAACCTTCCGGCGTCCTCGCCGTATCCTTCGCCGACCTGTGGCGGCGTCTGTCGGAGGGGCGCTCGCCGGAGTGGCGCGAAAGCGTGCGCGCGGAGATCCGCGATTGGCTGTGGACGTACTACACCGAGAGTGTGGGGCGGCTCTCCGGCAACCTGCCGGATCTGGAAACGTATCGCGCGCATCGCCGAGATGGTGTGGCGCTCTTCATCTTTCTGGATATCAGCGAGCGCGCCGAGGGCGTCGATCTCACGCCGGCGGCCCGCTATCTGCCGGCCATGCGTAGCTTGCGGGAAGCCGCGGTCGAGCATATGGGGTTGTTCAACGATGTGCTCTCGGTCGCCTCGGACGAGGCGTCGGGGTATCTCTACAACTCGGTGCTGCTCGCCGAGTACCACTTCGGGCACAGTCGCACCGAGGCGCTGACGCTGGTCAACAATATGCTCACCGAGTGCATCGAGCGCTGCGAGGCGGCGCTGGAACGGCTTTCGGCCGAGCTGCACGACGCCGGGATCAACGATCGTGACCGCGCCGACACCTTGGCCACCGCAAAGAATTACACGGTGTACGTTCGGGCGAATTTCGATTACCACTACCAGGCGGCCCGTTACACGAGCGCGCCGATCGAAGCGCTCGAACACGGGCTGCCACTCACCTGAGCTGCGGCGCAGTGGCTGATGCCGAACTGAAATCGGCAGGCGGTCCCGCGTTTTCACTCAATGATGGGAGGATTGGCATTCTTCTACGCATGGCCGCCCATCTGCCACCGGGTGGCTGAGGAGGCCGTGTCCGAGTGAGCGGGGCCGATTATGCGCGCGTCGAAACCGACCAGAACAACAACCGGACAGCACCTCGAAAGCCTCCGCCGATGGGCGCTGTCCCGCCCGGCGGTGCCGAACCTGACCGGCCACAGCGAGATTCGCCAACGGCCGGCCGACCACGGGCAACACCCGAGCGACAGTGCGGTGGAGCGCGCGGCGCGCAGACAGCTCGCTGCCGCCCGCACCGCCATCGAACCGGTGCTGCGGTCCGCGGTCGAGTCGCTGTCGGAGCCGCTGAATCATATGGCGGGCTACCACTTCGGCTGGTGTGACACCGACGGCACGGCGGTGACCGGGGTGCAGGGCAAGGCCTTGCGCCCCGCGCTCACCTTCGCAGCCGCCGCGGCCTGCGGCGGCAGCACCGAGCAGGCGGTGCACGCGGCGGCGGCGGTCGAACTGCTGCACAATTTCTCGCTCGTGCACGACGACGTCATGGACCAGGATCCGTTCCGACACGGCCGCCCGACGGTCTGGCGGGTCTGGGGCGAGACCAATGCCACGCTGCTGGGAGATGCACTGCAGGCGCTGGCATTGGGCGTGCTGTCCGACGGGGTGCCCGAACTGGTGACCTCCGAGGCGGTCATCCGGCTGGCTCGTGCCACCGTCACGCTGTGCCGCGGGCAATACGAGGACTGCGCCTTCGCGAGCCGATCCACGGTCAGTGTCGAGGAGTACCTGAACATGGCGGCGGGTAAGACCGGCGCGCTGCTCGGGTGCGCCTCCGCGCTCGGCGCACTGTGCGCCGGCGCGGATCATCGGGTGGTTTCCGGGATGCACACCTTCGGCAATGAACTCGGTCTGGTGTTCCAGCTCGTCGATGACGCCATCGATATCTGGGGCGATCCGGCGGTGACCGGCAAACCCGCGCACAGTGATCTCATGCAGCGCAAGCAGTCCTTCCCGGTGGTCAGCGCGCTGGCCTCCGATACCGTGCACGGCCGTGAGCTGGCTCGGATGTATCAGGCTCGCCAGCCCATGACCACGCAGCGGGCGGCACGCGCGGCGGATCTGGTCGAGAAGGCGGGCGGCCGGCAGCACACCCTGGGACGGGCTGCGGCCGCGCTGGAAGCTGCTTTGCAGGCGCTGCCGCCGGAGGTCGCCGCGGGAGATCTGACGGCGCTGGCGGAGCTGGTCGCGCACCGGGATCGGTAGGTGTACGCACAAGAGGATTTATATGTAACCGACGGTTACACATACTTTGACTCTTACCGAAGAGGGGGAGAATGCCGCACACGACGGGCAGCGATGCCGTAAACCATAACACCGCTGCGCGCGTGCTGCGGCGTCACCCCACACATTGCTCCGGGCCGGCTCGCTAGCCGAAGACCCGCACGCCGCCGACGAACGTCTGCGCCACACCGATACCGGCGATCTCGGCAGGAGCAACCGCGAACGGATCACGCTCCAGCACAACGAGATCCGCGAGTGTGCCGACCCGCAGACTGCCGGTGTCGTCGCGCCGGTTCACATACGCCGATCCGGCCGTGTACGCCGCGAGCGTCGTCATGAGATCGAGCCGCTGATCCGGCAGCAGTGGCGGTAGGCCCGAGCCGGGGATGACGCGATTGACCGCGGTGTGGATGCCGGCCAGCGGATTCGGTTCGCTCACGGGCCAGTCGCTGCCGCAGGCCAAGGTGGCTCCGGCGCGTGCCAAATCGCCGAAGAGGTACTGACGCTCGGGCAGATCGCCGCCCAGGAACGGCAGGGTGAGGTCGTCCAGTTGCGGTTCGTGCCCGGCCCACAGCGGTTGCAGATTGGCGACCGCGCCGAGGCGGTGGAATCGGGGGATGTCATCGGGATGCACCACCTGCAGGTGCGCGAGGTGATGACGGTTTCCGCGCGGGCCGTTGGCGTGCAGCGCGGCTTCGATCGCGTCCAGGGATTCCCGGACCGCGCGGTCACCGAGGGCGTGGAAGTGCACCTGGAAGTCGTGGGCGTCCAGCTCGGTCACATACCCGCGCAGTGCCCGCGGGTCGACGAAGCTGAGCCCGGAATTGGCGGTGCAGCAGCCGCGGTGATCCTTGTAGGGCTCGGTCATGGCTGCGGTGAAGTTCTCCGCGATGCCGTCCTGCATGATCTTGACCGTATCCAGCCGGAAACGGTCGGTGCTGAACTGCTTGCGGCGCAGCAGCATTCCCGCGATCTGCGCGGCGCCCTCATCGCGTTCCCACCACTGGGCGCCGGTGACGCGGGCGGTGAGCAAGCCGCGTTCGGCGGCGTCGAAGTAAGTGGTCGTGGAGTCGAAGGTGCCGTTGTCGGAGCTGACAATGGCCTCCTGCCAGCCGGTGATGCCCAGCGAATGCAGGAGCGATTGCGCACGGAGCAGTCCGGCCATCCGGTCCTGGGGTGTGATGGGCGGCAGTATCCGCTCGACCAGGTCCATCGCCCCCTCCTGCAGCACTCCCGAGGGGGCTCCGCTGTTGTCGCGTTCGATGCGGCCGTCGACCGGATCGGGTGTGTGGGCGGTGAGGCCTGCCGATTCCAGCGCGCGGGTGTTGGCCCAGGCGCCGTGGTAGTCCCGGTTGGTCAGGTACACGGGCCGGTCGGCGACGACGGCATCGAGTTGCGCGCTAGTCGGCAGGCCGCCGGGGAAGCTCTCCATCGACCAGCCGGTGCCGGTGATCCACTCCCGCTCCGGATGTGCGGCGGCGTAGGCGGCGATCCGGCGGAAGTATTCGCTCGGATCGGTGGTTCCGCTCAGATCGCAGGAGGCCAATTCCATGCCCGCTGCGGCCGCGTGCACATGGGCGTCCTGGAATCCGGGCAGCAGCGCGCGGCCGTCCAGATCCACGACTTCGGTACGGGGGCCGATGAATTCGCGCACCTCGGCGTGGCCGACGGCCGAGATGCGGTCACCGGTGACCGCCAGCGCTGTCGCGCGGCTGCGGGCGGAGTCCATGGTGAGGACGCTGCCGCCGGTGAACACGAGGTCGGCGTGGGTCATGAGCATGCTCCTGACAACGGTGGTCGGTCGGAATCAGTTGCCGCGGGCCAGGATTGCCAGCAGCAGTTCGGCGCGGACTCGGGCACTGTCGAGATCGCAGCCGAGCAGGCCCTGCGCGACGGTGATGCGTTTGCGCAGAGTGTGGCGGTGCACACCGGTCGCCGCTGCGGCCGCCTCCCATTGACCGTTGGCCTCCAGATAGGCGCGCAGCGAGATCAGCAGGTCGGTGCCGTGTGCGCTGTCGTGTTCGGTCAGCGGGGTGAGGACGGTGTGCGCGAGGGTGTCGAGCACGCGGCGAGTGGTGTCGAAGGACAGCAGCGAACTGCCGGTCAGAGTGCCGAATTCCGAAGGGGCGCTGCCGCGTTCGGCAGCGGAGGCGGCAAGTCCGGCGGCGTCGGCGGCGGTGACCAACTCCCGCAGCGAGTGTTCACCGCTCAGCCCGAACCGCACCGACCGGCGCACGCCAGGGGCGAGATCGGCGGCCAGTTGGCCCGCGAACGCCACCGGTGCGACACCGGGCAGCACCACCAGAACCCGGCGGTCGACGATATGCAGGAACAGGGGATGGCCGGAGCGCACCGCCATACTCTCGGCAATGGAGCGCACGCCGTCGACGGCCTCGGTCGTATCGCAATCGGCGGCGAGCACCCGAATCCGGCCGGCGGCGTCGGCGGCCTGCGCCAGATGTGCCCAGGCCGGGTTCAGGTCGGCATCGGTGTTCAACAGCAGGCCCAGCACCGTGCTGTTGAGCCGGTGCTGGGCCTCCCATAATCGTGCGGGCTTCTCGAAATCGAGGGTCAGCAGCGAATTGGCGTGGCCCAGCAGGATCTGGTCGACAGCGCTCAGCGGTGCGGTGCTCACGACCACCAGATCGCCGTGCACCCGACCGCCGACGCCGATGCGCTGGTGCGTGATCGTATGGCCGGACGAGTCGGTGGCCACGCCGCTCGCGCCCGCCGACCGATCGGCAGCCAGGGCGGTGCGCACCGTATGCAGCAGTTCCTCGGCCGGGGCGGCGGGATGCACATCGGTGACGTGGGCATTCGTGTCCAGCACCAGGACGGTCGCGCGCAGGGAGGTGGCCAGCTCGCGGACGATGGCACGCGCGCCGGAGCGCACCAGAGCCCGCGTCATGCGCGGCTGGGCACGGGAGGCGCGCAGCAGATCGTCGTGCTGGAGTTGGGCGGAGCGCTCGGTAATGCGCTTGACGATCGCTGCGAACGGGGTGGGCAGGGGGACTTCCAGCAGTGGAATGCCGATCTCGTCGGCGGCCGCGATCAGATCGGCGGGCACCTCCGGATGCGTGAGCCCCGTGCCGAAACCGACTGCGGCAACACCACGTTGGTTCAGGCGGCGCAGGTAGGTCGCCCGACCGGCCGCCGAGGTGGGCAAGTGCATACCCGTGGTGAGGACGAGCTCGCTACCGGACAACCAGCGAAACGGATTCTCCAATTCGGTCGTCACCACAAGCGAGATGGTTCGCCCGGTCCCGGCCGCGCCGCCGCGCAGCTCGATCGAGAGATCGGGCTGCGACAGAATCCAGCTGACGGGAACGGCCACGGGGTGAGTCTACGGGCGGTCCCAGTGGACACAGTGTCGAAGACACGCTAGGCAGATCGCCATTTCGGCACACGTGTACCGGCGAGTCCTCGGCGGATCAAAAGAGCAGGCAAACACTGTGAGGTTCGGCCACCGATCCCAACCCTGTCCGGTTCTGACCATGACGGGTCCAGTTTCGACCTCGTCGAAGGACTACCGAGCGAAGAGCATAGATGGGCGGCGGAGCGACCCCGCGAGCCGACCGATCACAGCGAAGGAACATCCGTCATGGACACCCGAATCACCGACCCCGCCCAGCTCCCGGCCCTATTCGAAGAGCGCCTCAACGCAGGCGACGTCGATGGCGTCCTAGCCCTCTTCGCCCCCGACGCAGCCATGCGCACCACCGCCGGACAAGTCATCACCGGCGAGCAAGCTCTCCACCAGGAAATCACGGGCACAGTCGCCGCAGGCGCCCACCTCTCCAACACCCCGCGCCACGCCCTCATCACCACAGACACCGCCCTCCTGATAACCGACTGGACCATGCAGCTCAACACCCCCGACGGCACCCGAATCTCTCCCACCGGCACCACCGCAAACATCGCCCGCCAACAGACCAACGGCCAATGGCGCTTCACCCTCCTCAACCCCCTCGGCACAGCCTGACGATTCCCCCGAACAGCGAGCCTGCTTCTTACCCTTCGTCTTTCGGGTTTTGTTCTCGAGAACGGGACCACAGCCGGTCGACCCGGCTGGTACCACAGATGTTCTCCCAACCGCGGGAGGTCAACCGGGTACGGCTCCCTACGTGCCCAGCACGGCCATCTCGGGCTTTGCCCGCACCCCCTGTTGACCAACCCTGTCCGGGACGCAGGCAACCCAGGTGCACCGACGGTTTCGGCATAGAAGCCATCGGCCGCCATGGACGGAACGGCGGGTCTCTCAGCGGCACAACGGTTATCAGGTCTATGCCGCGTAGGCACCTGCTGTGCGGTCGGAGAGAGGGCCTGTGTAGTGCCTGCTTCGGGGGGATTCGAGGCCGAGGTAGGCCGGTGCACCTGGGTTGCTTGCGCCGAGGGGCGGTGGTGGGTTTCTGGGTGCGGGCAGGGCCCGAGATGGCCGTGCTGGTGACGCCGGGGTAGGGGTACCCGGTTGACCTTCCGGGCCGAGGAGATACCTGCGGTACCGGCGGGGTCGACCGGCTGTGGTCCGGTTTCACAGACACCACACGAAAAGACAAGAGCCGAAAGACAAGGACACCTGGAAACAAGGAATCGAAGAACAAGAACCCGGAAGGCCACGTCGGGCAACGGCCTACAGCAGGAGCGGGATCAGGCCGGCAGCGGCAGCAGCAGCGGCAGCAGCGGCAACGGCAGCGGCAACGGCAACGGCAGCGGCAGCGGCAGGGGCAGGGGCAGGGAAGACTCGCGGTCTGGCGTGGTGGCGTGGTGGGCGGGCAGAGTCGGTGGTGGTCCTAGGTGGTGTTGCCGCCCTGCGGGTACGCGTCCGGGGCGGGGAAACCTGTTGTCGCGGTGGGGTTGTCCTTGTTCGGCGAGCGAACCGGCCTGAAAGCCGATGCGGCAACGACCTCCAGCACCGACAGGAACAACCTGTCGGAGACACCAGAGGCCGGGGGACCTATTGTCGTGCCGGAGGTGTGGAGGTCCGGCGGACCGAGCGGTCCCGAACCGGTTGCGGGCGCACCGGATTGCAGTAGTTGCGAGGGCCCATCGACGGCGGAACCTCGGTCAACAACTCCTCGGGATGGTGCAGGTGATTGACCCGTGGCGTCCGGGTCGGGTCCACATGCGCCGGGGCGATCCACGCGGTCCGGCCCGGGAAGTCCGAATCCGCACCGAGTTTGATGGTCTTCCACCCACGTGGCCCGTCCTTGACCAAGGCATGGCAGTGATCACACGCCAAGGTCAGGTTCTCGATATCGGTCGGGCCGCCCTTGCTGAACTCGGTCACATGATGGGCCGCGGCCATACTCGCCGGAGCGCTGCAACCCGGGCGGGTGCAGCCGCGTTCGGTGGCGATCAACGCCAACCGTTGTGCCGGGTTCGCCAACCGGATTTCCCCGATATGCAACGGCATCCCGTTCTTGTTCTTCACGAGCACGAACGTCTTGCAGTGGCGGGCCATCAACCGGAGGGCGTTCTCGACCGGGACCTGCCCACCGGTGGCGGTGGTGGCCACCCCCGCAGCGCGTTCGACATCCTCGATGCTCATGGTCATGATCGTGGAGACCGGCAGCCCACGGTGCGATCCCAGCTTGGCGGGGTTGAAGTCCGGGTGCAACACCGCCAGCAACGCATCGTGCTGGCGTTGGGCCTTGCTGCGCTCGTCCCGGGCCGCGCACGCCTCCAGCACATCCCGGGGCACCGGGTTGTCCTCGTCCTCGGCCCACGGGCTTTCCTTGTCGGCCGGGTTGCACATACCGGGACGGGCCAGCTTGGCCATGACAGCATCGAATGCCGCACGGGCGTCGGGGGTGAGTTCGACGGTGAGGGTGGACATGAGGTCGTAGCGTTGCGGGCTCAGAACCGCGCTGCGCTGGTTCTGCCGGTCCGCGTCCTCGGTGAGCTTGCCGTCGGGGTCCAGGAAACCCAGGATCATCTCCCCGATCCTCGGCAGATGTGTCGGGTCCAGGGCGCGCGCCTGGAAGGCGAGTTGCTTCTCGGCGTAGGCGCGAGCCTCAGCAGGAACCTTGCCGGGCAACCGGTTCATCACCTGCCGGATGACCCGCACATGATCGAGCGAAATCGCCCCCTCGTCCAGGGCTTGGGCCGAACACGGCAGCACCGGGGCCGGGTCGGGCTCGTCACCGACGCGGTGCCACACCGCGAGATCCTCCGCGGCACGCCACCGGTTGATCGCATCCCCGTGCGAGATATGCAGCACCGATTGCAAATACAACGCCGGGCTACCCGAGCCGTTGAGAGCGGGCAGCGACCGCGCACACGCTTGCACGATCAGATCCCGTTGCACCGACGCCAACCGGCGAGTGCTGGTTTCGATCTGCTGCATCAACGCCACGATGTCGGTGTCCGGCAACGGGATCAAAGGCAGAGCAGTGAGGGATTCGACCGCAGCGACCAGTGCGGCTGCACCGGTCGCGATTGCGGATTCTCCCCCTGATTCCATGCCTCTATTCTACTCCCGGAAATCAGACCCGGAAAGGCGAATTCCGTTGTGATATAAGCCTATTCAGAATACTCGGATTTTATCTTTCAGCTCTTCTTGTTTTGCTTCTTCTTGTCCAGGATGCGTCTTTGTCTTTCAGGCTCTTATCAGTGGGGGATGGTGGTGGCGGGGCGGGGTTTGGGGCGTGATGTCAGGTGGGCCTCGATTAGTTGGGCTACCTGGTAGGGGTGCTCGGTTGGGTCGAGGAGGGGGAGGTATTCGACTGTGCGGGCGAGGGCGGGGAGGTCGACGGTTAGATACATTGCCATGAAAGGGTTTACGAATAGTTTTGTGCCGGTGGTGCGGGTGGTGGAGTGGACGTTGCCGAATTCGCCGCGTGGGGCGTCGGCGATTTGGGAGTGGACCACGGTCGGGCGTAAAGGGGTTTCGGTGAGGGCGTGAGTGACGGCGGATGTGTAGGCGGCGGCTTCGGGGCTCGCAAGGGGGATGGAGAGTGCGCCGAGGAAGGCGTTCTCGCGTTGTAGTGCGGCGAGGTTTTCCAGGACGTGGGCGTGGCAGACGCCGTGGTAGGCGTCGCTACCGAATCCGACCGATACCACCAGGCGGTTCAGGCCGTGCAGTCCGGCGACGGCGGCGAGGCTGGTCATGTCCTCCTGCGGGGTGCCCAGGCCGGACTCGTCACCGCGCAGCAGGATGTCGGTGCCACCATCCACCAGTACGAGAGCGTCTACACCGAGGTGCTCCACCAGGAGCGGAATACGCCGAACGTAGCGGCTGGACACCGGATTTGGAGAATGCGTAGACGATCGCCTCGCGGCCGGCGCTGTCCAGCCAGCGTGCCAGGCTGCGTTCGGGGAAGTAGTCGTCGTTGCCGGCGGTCTCCGGATTGACGGCGGCGACTCCGGGCAGCAGCCAGTCTTCGAGCGGGATCCGGCGCAGGTCGCTGAACGACAGGTTTGCGAGATGCACCTTCTTGCCGAGACCCTCCAGTGCCACGGCGAGCGGGATTCCCCCGTACACGTCGAATCCGCCACCCGCCCCGGCGATCAGCACGCTGGAGGCATCACGAAGCCGGGTGAACAGCGGCGGCTCGGACAAGCAATACGAAGTCACCCCCGCCATCATTGCGACAGTAATGACACGGCGCCAGCAGGTTTCCCGAGCGGGACGGCCGCCGCCCGTCGAAATCAGACCTTGCCGGGGACCGTTTCGGATTCCTGTTCCACAGTCTTGGTACGGGTTGTGTTGTAGCTGTACGCAATTCCGCCGACGAGCACTGTCAGGAGCACGGCGGTGGTGCCGTAGGTGCCGAAACCCAGACCGCCTTTGTCATGCGATTTGGAGAACAGGTCGCCGACGGTCGCACCGAGCGGGCGGGTGAGGATGAAGGCCATCCAGAACAGCAGAACGCCGGACACATTCGTGAAGTAGTGGGCCGCGAGGATGACTGCCATGACGACCGCGACCAGCGCCGCACTACCCCAGTAGCCCAGCCCGGAGCTGTCGGACAGGTAGTCGCCCAGCGAGGTGCCCAGGGTGTTGGACAGCAGGATCGCGGCCCAATACAGCGTCTCCCCACGGAGATTCGTGATGTCGCTGACGTCGAAGGTCTGGCCGCTGCCGCGCCAGACGAGGAAGACCACCGCGAGGCCGCTGATCAATAGTGCTGCCCCTGCGCCGTAACCGAGACCGCCGCCGGTGTCCGTACCGTCGCCCGGACCGCGGTTGATCAGGTCGGACATGGTGGTGCCCGCGGTGCTGGTGGCCGCGATGACGGTCCAGTACACGGCGGGCCGGAAGTGCCGGGACCGTAACTGGACGCCCAGACTGACCACGAATATGGCCAGGAACAGCACCGACGCGGCCGCGTATCCGAGGTGAAGCGTTTGTGCGAGCAAATCGCCGCCGGTCTCTCCGAGCGTCGTGGCGGCAATCTTCAGCACCCAGAATATTGCCGTGACCTGGGGGAGTTTGTATCCGGCATTCGCGGGCGCGGATGGCATGCGTGTGTGCCCTCTCTCGGCGTGGAATCTGACGGACGATCGACAAACGAAGTTTGCCGGTAGTCCGCTGTGAACACGCTGAGATCCGTGGATCGGTCAGACGGCGAATCCGATTGCCATCAGAATGAAGCCGAAGAGCTTTGTCAGATCACGCCATGCAGTGGTGGCGCGGTGTCGTGTAGTAGCGACCTGCCCAGGGGCCGGGGTGACTATTTGCCCGGTTCGCCGATCCGGGCCCGCCCCTCCACCACATCCTGCGCGAGTGTGGAAAGCAATAGCTGATGGTTGCGCGCATACCGGCGCAGCACGGCGAACGATTCGTCCATGGTCAGTGCCATTCGGGTCGAGACGATGCCCTTGGCCTGCTCGATGACAACACGGCTGGACAGGGCTTGTTCCAATTGCGCACTCAGCGTGCGACTCTCGTTCAGTTCACGCTCGCGCAGCAGGGTGATCGCAGCGGCATCGGCCAGGGATTGACCGAGAATCAGTGCCGCCGGATCCAGCGGCTCCGGACCGTCGCGGTAGAGCACCAGCGCGCCGACCGGTGATTCACGCGTCCGCAGGGGGACGGCCGCCACCCGGGTATAGCCGAGCGTGTGCGCCCGAGGGACGTAGCGCCGCCAGCGCTGCCGGGGGATCGGACCGTCGAGCACAGCCTCGGCCACCGGCGCACCGGTCCGGCGACAGTCGTAGCCGGGGCCTTCCCGCCAGGCGGATGCCTCTGTTTCCAATTGTGCGACTTCGGGATCCGAGGCGCCGCTCACCGGAGCTCCCGATTTCTCGTCGAGGATGACCGACGCCGCGCCGACACCCAGTACTTCGACACTGCAGTCCGCGAGTGTGGTCAGCAGAGCCGGTATGTCGTAGTCGTCGCGCAGCGTTTCGGCCAACGACACGAACGCATCGGCCAGCCGCTGATCCGGCCTGGTCATGACTTCCCCTTATTCGAGTCTCGTGGCTCCGAGATTGATCTGCTGTGCGACGGTTTCCAAAGGTTCTCCGGTAGCGAACGCACGGGCCTTGATGAGGGCCAGCGCATCGCTGATCGAACACTGCTGCTGTTCCGCCAGTCGCCCGGCAGCCTGGTGCACCACCGGCCGGTGATCGGCTCCGCCGTACAGCCCAGGGTCACCGTCCGGGCCGAGCAGCACACCACCGACCGACAGCGCGTCGGCCACCTCGATAATTATCCCGGATTCCGCCCAGCCGGGCTGCGGATCGAAAACCGTTAGCGCACCGATGGATCCGGCAGGCGTCCGCAACGGTACAGCGACCACGGCGGCGACGCCGAGAGCCGCCAGCGCGGATCCGTAACAGGGCCAGCGTTCTTCGATCGCGGGCCCGGCGGCCGCGACGAGCCGGCGGTCGCGCGTCGCGTCCACGGCCGGGCCGGCGCCGAGGACATATTCCAAATCCTGTGCACTGCGCGCGGATTGGTTCGATGCGGCAACCGCGAGCTGACTCCGATCGGCGCCGACCAGCGTGAGCGCGGCGCTTCGGGCTCCACAGGCTTCCGCGACCCCCGCCATGAACACCGGGGGACGAGTGCCGCGATCCACCAGCCATGCTGTCACGCGGCGAGCGTAGGACTCCTGCAGGCGCGCAGCCGCAAGATGGCGGGCCGTCATCCGGTGGTGCATATCAGCCATGTTCAGGTGGAACTGCCGACCCGTTTCGGCGGCGAGACGTTCGTGCCGCTCGGCCGATACCTGCTGTCGCGCGGCGCGTTCCCGAGCCCGTGTGACATTCAGCCACGCGGTGGCTACCTGTGCGGCAATCGATTCCGAACCGCTGCTCGATGCGGTCATGGTCATAGCATACGACTCTCGGCCTCAGCTGACGGCGCCGTTTGCGATGTCCTCCATCAACAGCACAACGCCACCCTTGTGCCCGGCAAACGGAGAACAGGTCACCGAGCACTGGATGGTGCGTCCGATGCGATTCACCGACGGGACGATGAGCGCACCCGCCTGTTTGCCGGAAGCGATGCACTCCTGAATGGTGTCGTGCAGTTCAGTGGTGGGCAATCCGAAGCTCAACGAGAAGAAAGGCTCGTCGAGCGCCTCGTCGGCGCGCAGGCCCCACAGTTCGCTCGCACCGCGATTCCAGCTGCGCACCTTCATATCCGCGGAGAGCACGACGACCCCGGCCGCGATACTGCTCATCACGCCTTCCAGGAAAGCACGCGCCTCGTCGAGATCCATTGTGCGGAGCTGCATCTCGTCGTTCATGGTTTCGAGCTCTTCATTGCCGGACTGGAGTTCCTCGTTGGTGGTCTCCAGCTCCTCGTTCGTGGATTGCAGTTCCTCGTTGGTGGTCTCCAGCTCCTCGATGCTGGATTGCAGTTCCTCGTTGGTGGTCTCCAGCTCCTCATTGGTCGACTGAAGTTCCTCATAGGCGGTCTCGAGATCTTCCCGGACTCGTTTCACCTCGTCCTTGAGCCGTGTTGCCAGGGTGACATCGGAAAAGGTGATATTGATGACGACCGGAAGACCGGGTCCCTGCGAGATCGGCTGGATGAGAATGTCGAAATACTGCACGTCCTCACCGAGACGGCGTTCAGCCGCATTAACGCGCAGCGTCCGGCGCTCATGCGTGGCCTGGTCGATGAGCGAACGCAGTTCCGTAGGCCGATAAGACAATTCGAGGTCCTGGAAGGGACGGCCTATATCGTTCATCGAGATGCCGAACTGGGATCGCGCCTGATTGTTGATCATGACGACGGACCCGTCCGCGTCCAGCGCGATACCTGCGCCGGGAGCCGCGTCGAGTATGAGCTCACGCAACTGGCGCATGCGTGTGGCCGCCTGGATTTCCGCGCCGACGCCCGGCCGGATCTTCATCTGGGACGGAGCATACGGCCGGCCGCCGCCCGGGCGGCGGCGGAAGATGCGCTGGCGGATACTGATCGCTTCGAAACGCTCGCTGTCGCTCAGCAGCATTTCGGCCTTACCGAGGAACAGGTACCCGCCCTCTCGCAGGGCGAAATGGAAGCGGTCGATAATCTGGCTCTGCGCCTCGACATTGAAGTACATCACGGTATTGCGGCACACCAGCAGGTCGAGCCGGGAGATCGGCGCATCGTGCGTGATGTCGTGGCGGCCGAAGATCACCCTCCGCCGCAGATCGGGGCGGAAGACGAATTGGGCACCGCTCGGTTCGAAGTACTTCTCGCGGAACTCCGGAGACAGCGCCTCGAGCGACTTCGCCGGATACAAGCCCGCCCGCGCTTCCCGCAGCGCTTCCTCGTCCACATCGGTGGCATAGACCTTGACGCGGTTCATGCATTCGTCGATACCGAGCGCCTCCGCGAACATCATGACGAGCGAGTACGCCTCTTCACCGCTCGAACAGCCCGCACTCCACACCCTGATGTCGGACTCGGGCGCGACGGAGGCGAGCACCTCGGGCACCACCTCACGCTGCAGCAGCGTCCAGGCGTCCGGATCGCGGAACACGGCAGTGACATTGATCAGGATCGTATTGAACAGGGTCCGGAACTCGTCCGCATCGGCCTCGAGCCGGTCGCGGTAGTCCGGGTAGGTCAGCACCGCAACCTCACCCATTCGTTTGCGAATGCGGCGACTGAGGGTGGAGCGCTTGTAACCCGTGAAGTCGAACCCACGCGCATCACGAATAAAGCCGAGCAGATCCTCGAGCTCCTGATCGAGTTCCGCACCAGCCGGTTCGGTCATTACTTCCTCTCTGAGTCGACGAGTTCGCGAATCACGGCCGCGATCTCGTCAAGAGGTAGCACGAAGTCGACGCAACCGGTGCTCACCGCGGCCTTGGGCATGCCGGTGAATTCCGCGGTGGCCGGATCCTCGGCAATGACGGTGCCGCCGCGCGACTTTACCGCCTCCACCCCCATGGCTCCGTCGCTACCGGTTCCGGTCAGCACACAGGCAATGGCCCGTGCCCCGTAGGCGCCCGCGATCGACTCGAAGAGCAAATCGGCTGAGGGACGCAGAAAGTGAACCAGCTCGCTGCTCGACAGCGTGACGACGCCCCCGGCGCCGACCAGCAGATGCCGGTCGGGCGGAGCCAGATAGACGGTACCCGCGACGGCGCGCTCACCGGTCTCGGCGAGTTTGACATCGAGTTCGGTTCTGCGCGCCAGGACTTGGGCGAGCACCGTCCGGTGTCGCGGATCCAGATGCTGCACAACGAATATCGGCACCCGAAGGGCGGGGCCGAGCGCACCGAGCAGTACGCCGAGCGCGGTGACGCCCCCTGCGGACGAGGCCACCGCCACCACGTCGAACTGCTCCGAGGGATACCGTCCGGACGTCATACTTCGAGCCTAGCCCGGTTTTCCGGCTCCAGGTCCGGGCCGTTCAGTCGCTCTCGAACCCGTGCGCCTGGGCTACGAGATCGAAAAACACCCACACGCCGCCCCTGTCATAGGAATCCGGATCCTCGGAACCGCCGAGGAACGGATACGGGGTGGCGATGTAGACCTCGTCCTCCGCGAGCGGGCCCAGCCGCCGGCGAATTGCCGAAACATGCTGTGGCTGCAATACATAGGTGAGAAAGTCCGGATCGAAGAGCACTCGGTCGATGAACGCGGTCACGTCCGAGAAGGCGCCGTAGCCCTTGGTGCCGGGACTGTACGGATCGAGCACCGCGTACTCACCGGTGCGCGTGCTCATCAGAAAGGCGTGACCGAGGTCCGAGTAGCCCACCACGGTGTCGAACCGGGGGAAGTGCGGCGCCCACGCCGGCATCACCTGCTCGAAGCGGTAGGGGCCGACCAACTGGAAGGGGACACTTGTCACTGGCCCCATCCAACCAGAGTCGGCACCGCCCACCCGATCCGGCCTGTTCCGCGCCCGCGGGGAATCGGGCCCTGCGAGCCACACGGAGTCGCTGTCGCGTCAGCGTTGTAACTACCTGGGGATTTTGCGGAAATGTATGCCGCATGTTTGCGAAGATGACGAGATGTCGGGCGAGCTTGGGCGGTTGCGCTCCATCAATAACGCGGCTCTACTGGTCGAGTTCGGGGCCGGCCGAGGGTTGACGATGGACTCCATGCTGGTGCACACCGGCATCAAGGAGAGCGATCTGACCGAACCGGCGGCGGAGATCGAGCTCGAGCAGGAGTTCGAGTTGATGGCCAATATCCTCGCCGGGACCGATGACGAGCCGGGACTCGGGCTGCTGGCCGGAATGCAGTGCCATCCAACAAGTCTCGGCATCTGGGGCTTTGCGATCAGCACCAGTCCGAATCTGCGCCACGCCTTGGAGATCGGGCTGCGCTACGTCGACCTGTCCTTCACCGCCGCCCTGCACCGCCTGGACAAACGCGGCGCCGACGTCGCGATCCTCCGGGACGACAGTATGGTGCCGCCCGGTATCAGGCGGTTCGCGCTGGAGCGTGATCTGGTAGCGATCGGCACGGTCCAGCAGGATCTGCTGCCGATGCGACTGCCCGCCGTCCGGCTGGAGGTCCCGCTGGAGCGACATCCCATGTACGAGACGGTGTTCGCCATGCTCGGCGTCTCCGATATGACTTTCGGCGCGCCGAAGCTTGTATTGACGCTGCAAGCGTCGTCACTGGAACTGAAACTGCCGCAGGCGAATCCGGCCAGTATGAAGATCTTCGAGGAGCAGTGCGCGCAGATCGTGCAGCAGCGGCAGCAACGCGGCGGAATCAGCGGGCAGGTCCGGGAACTGCTCATTCATCGGCAGGGGATGGCCGATCAGTCCGATATCGCAGCCGATCTGGGCCTCAGCGTGCGCACCCTGCGGCGTCGCCTGGCCGACGACGGGACGACATTCCGGGAGTTGAGCGGCGAGACCGTCGGCCTGCTCGCCGAGGAATTGCTCACTGCCGGACTGACTGTCGAGAGTGTGGCGTGCCGGCTCGGCTATGCGAGCGTGTCCGCATTCGGCTCGGCCTTTCGCGCCTGGAAAGGTCAGACACCGGGCCAGTACGCCCGGCAGAGCCGCACCCCGCGACTGCGCGCCGTCGGCGATCAGAGCTGGCGGCCACCCACCTGAGCCGAATCCACGGCACCGCAGGCTCGGCCATGGCGGCGCGGTTACCGGTCGATCAGCACACTCCGAGTTACATTTCGCTCACCTGACCGCTGCTCGACCGTGAAAGCGAGCGTGATGACCATGAGCGAGACCTGGCCCGGCGAAACCTGGCCTGCCCCTGGTGAGACCCTGGTCGAACTGGATATCTTTCCGCCCGAACAGCATCGCCGCTGGACCGTACTGCTGCGCGCGCTGCTGGTGATTCCGCAGGCGATCGTGCTGTGGTTCCTCAGTATCGCAGCATTCTTCGTGGTGGTGTGCGGCTGGTTCGCCGCACTGGCGACCGGGCGCCTGCCGGACTGGTGCGGTGACTATCTGCGCGGCTATTTCGCCTACACCACACGGGTATCGGCGTATTCGATGCTGCTGGTCGACGCCTACCCGCCGTTCGCCTGGAACCCGGCGGACTATCCGGTGCGCGTGCTGTTCCCGGCGCCGACACCGCTGAATCGGGTGGCGGTGCTGTTCCGGCTGGTGCTGGCCTTCCCGATTCTGGTGTTCGCCAGCTGGCTCATGACCGGCTGGGCGATCATCGCGATCGTGCTGTGGCTGATCGTGCTCATCACCGGCCGCATGCCGCGCTCGGTGTTCGAGGCCGTCGCGGCGGTGCTGCGCACCCAGATTCGGACGCAGGCCTACACCTATCTGCTGACGCCCGCGTACCTGAAGGGCATCTTCGGCGATCAGCGGCCGCTGCCGGTCGCCATGCCCGGTGCGCCGTGGATCGAGCCGGTGCCGCAGTCGCCGACGCGGCCGCTGCTGCTCTCACAGGGCGGTCAGGTGCTGCTGATCCTCATGCTCATCCTCGGCATTGTGGCGGGTCTGCTGGAGAACGTGGTGGGCGGCAGCAGTTCCGACGATGACATCGATTCACTTGCTTGGAGTGCACTCCAGGTCACTACCGTGATCGCATGAGCAAAGTTTGGTTCATCACCGGAGTCTCACGAGGATTCGGCCGCGAGTGGGCACTCGCGGCATTGGAGCGAGGCGACAGCGTCGCGGGCACCGCGCGCGATCTGAGCACGCTCGACGATATCGTCGGCAAATATCCCGATACCTTCCTGCCGATCCGGCTGGATGTCACCGACCGCGACGGCGACTTCGCCGCGGTACAGCAGGCTGCCGAGCGGTTCGGGCGGCTGGACGTGGTTGTCAACAATGCCGGATACGGACAGTTCGGCATGATCGAGGAGCTCACCGAGGACGAACTGCGGGCGCAGTTCGAAACCAATGTCTTCGGCGCGCTCTGGGTCACGCAGGCGGCCGTGCCGATCCTGCGGGCGCAGGGCAGCGGGCACATCCTGCAGGTCTCCAGCATCGGCGGCATCTCCGCCTTCCAGAACCTCGGCGCGTACCACGCGTCGAAGTGGGCGCTCGAAGGGTTCTCGCAGTCCCTCGCACAGGAAGTCGCGCCGTTCGGCATTCATGTGACGCTCATCGAACCCGGCGGTTTCGGCACCGACTGGTCCGGTCCGTCGTCCAAGCACGCCACCCCGAATCCGGCCTACGATGCGGCCCGCGCGGCCCGGGCCTCGCAGCGTTCCGGCATGCCCAGCGGTGATCCGACCGCCACCGGCGCCGCGATTCTGGCCGTGGTCGATGCGGACGAGCCGCCGCTGCGCATCTTCCTCGGCGAGGTCCCGCTGGCCATCGCCACCGCCGACTACGAGTCGCGGCTGGCGCTGTGGCGCAAGTGGCAGCCGGTTTCGGCTGCCGCACAAGGCAACTGACGTAGGTGCGACAGAGCAGGGTGCCCACGGTGTGGGCACCCTGCTCTGCTGTCTGTTGTCGTAGCGAGTGCTGTTCGGCTAGCGGCGATAACCACGCACCGCGAGGAGAATCCCGGCGATGAAGACGACCGGGCCGATGATGGACCAGGTGACGGTATTGCTCATCGGGCTGCCCGAGACGACGCCGAAGCCCTGCAACGACCAGAGCAGGCCGGCCAATCCGATGATGACGCCGAGCGCTACGAGAATGGGGCTGCGCATGAGCTGCCTTTCGGTTGCACCGCGAGGGGCGGCGAATTCTGATTCCACACTAACCGCCACCGGATGCGCGGGCGCGGTGACTATCGGTGGATAGTGGAGGTGTGCCAGCAGAAAAGCCTTCCGCGCAAGATCGCCCGGGCGCGCCGGTCGGGCGTCGCGTGGTGCTCGGGCTGCTCGCGGCGGGTGCGGCGGGTGTGCTCGGCGGCGCCCAGCTCCAGAAGGGTCTGGAGGCGGTGCTCGGGCCGATCGGCATCCGTGATCCGACCGGTCTGGTCGGACTGCTGCCGGTGGGCAATACCTTTCGCTTCTACTCGGTCACCAGCGGCGCTCCCAAGCGCGATGCGAGCAATTACCGGCTCGATATCACCGGCCTGGTCGACAACAAGCGCACCCACACCCTCGCCGATCTCCAGGCCATGCCACAGACGAACCTGGTCCGCGATTTCCAATGCGTGACCGGCTGGCGCGTGCCCGAGGTGCACTGGAGCGGCGTCCGGCTCTCGGATCTGCTCGACGACGCCGGGGTGAACAGCGCGGCGACGGCGGTGCGGTTCACCTCCTTCGACGGGACCTATTCCGAGAGCCTCACCCTCGCGCAGGCGCGGCGCGCCGATGTTCTTGTCGCACTGGAGATGATCGACGGGCCGGTCACCCATAATCACGGCGGACCGGTACGCCTGTACGTCGCGCCGATGTACGGCTACAAGAGCTGCAAATGGCTTTCCGGGATCGAGCTGACCAGTGAGGTGGTTCCGGGCTACTGGGAGCACCGGGGTTACTCGATCGACGGCTGGGTCGGGCAGTCGAACGGACGTAATGATGACCCGACCAGCTGACGCGGCCGAGCGCGACCTGCACCGGTTCGGCCGTGCCGAACGCTGGGTGCACTGGGCGACCGGAGTGCTCGTCATCATCTGCATTCTCACCGCCGCGATCCTCTACAACGGTTCGCTCGCGGTAATGGTCGGCAACCGGCACACCGTCGAAATCATCCACGTCTATTGCGGATTCGCGCTTCCGGTACCGATCCTGCTGGGTCTGGTATCACGGGCCTATCGCGCGGACCTGTCCCGGCTCAATCGTTTCACCAAGGCCGACTGGTTGTGGTTCCGTTCCAAACGCCGCCGCCTGACGGGTGCGGAGGTCGGGAAATTCAATGCGGGACAGAAACTCAACGCGGCACTGAGCGCCGGCTCGATTTTCGTCCTGCTCGGCACCGGCATCGTCATGTACTTCCCGGACTGGACCCGGCTGGCCTGGCGCACCGGCGCGACCCTGATGCACGACTGGTTCGCACTGGCCTTCGGAATCCTGGTGGTGGGCCACCTCATGTACGCACTGCGGGATCGAGAAGCCATGCGCGGCATGCTCACCGGGAAAGTGTCCGAGTCCTGGGCCACGCACGAACATGAGCTGTGGGCGGCTGAGAACGACGCGCAGCCGTAGCGGTCCGGCGCGCCGGCCGTCTATTCCGCTGCTCCGAAACGCAATTCAAGTTCAGCTGTTGATTTCGGCGGTGGCGGGTGCTGGGAGCAGGCCGGCGGCGAGGTCGAAAAACGCTCGGGCGGAAGGGGGTTGGGGGCCGTCCTGACGGTAGACCAGGGCTACGGTGCGGTGCAGGAGTCGCGCAACAGCTTTGCCATGTCCAGGGTCAGCGGCGGGCATTCCATCATGCCGACCGCCACATTGCCGCGCATGGCCATCACGCCTCGTTCGGGGTGCGGCTCGAATACGCCGGACAGGCGAACGATTCCGTGGAAATGCTCGCGACCATGATCGTGATCGTCACCATCGGCATTGTCATCGACCGCCTCTTCACCGCCGCCGATCACGCCCTCCGCAACCGCCGTGGCCTGATCGCGGAATGAATTACGTCAGAGGCCGGTGAGGCGTGTGTGAATTCGAGTGAGCAACTCGCCGGTGCGGAATGGCTTCAGCAGATAGTCGGTGGCGCCGGCCGCCATCACCAGTTCGATGAAGTCCGGATCGTTTTCGTCGGCGAGGACAACAATCGGCACCACCGTGTGCCGGCGCAACTGCAGGCAGATCTCCGAACCCCGCAGATCGGGAAGGGCGAGGTCGACCAGAACCAGGTCTGGATGCCAGCTGTCGGTCGTGATCAGCGCCTGTCCACCGGTGGCGGCCGGCATGGCGTCGTATCCCGCCTTCGCCAGGACGATGGCCGCCATTTCGGCCACCGCGGGATCGTTCTCCACGATGAGCACCTTGACGAGCTCGGAATTACTTCGGCCGAGGGGAACGGGCGGTAGTGCCGTCCGAGATACCGCTGGCGGATATTGGTTCATGGCAGTTCCTTCGCCTACGGGATCCCCGACCCGCGACCCGTGTCATGTTGAATTGCCAGCACGACCAACGGACCTTGACGCTATACCCGTCTGCAACCATTCAGCAATAGAAATGTGAGCTAACCCCGCGTTAATTCGCGGGGATCTCACACTCATCGCTATGCGGTCACGGTCCGGGCCGCTGGCTGCGGCTTTCGGGTCGAGCGCAGGGTCCTGGTGATCAGCAGGCCGAAGACCGTGACCATGAGGATCTGAGACACGTTGGCCGCCATATTGATCGGCAGCACATAGATGGCAGCGATCCGCAGCGAGGCATCGATCGGCAGGGCGATGCCCCACACCGGCGAGACCCGGAACCAGCGGGCGCGCATGGCGGCGGTACTCGCGATGGAGCGGAATTCCTCCTGCTGCGCGGCGCCGCCCGCACGAGCGAAACGCTGTGCGGCGTAATAGGCGAGCGGGCGATCGATGAGGCAACTGCCGACCAGGACCACGCCTGCCGTCAAGGATCCGGAGGAGTCCTTGGCGAGAATGAAGCGGGGATCACCGGTGGTGAAGCTCAGCACGAGACCCGCACCGAACAGGGCGAGCAGGAACAGGGCGAAGGGGTCGAGGGTCCGCTGGCGCAGCGCTACCCAGACCATCCGCAGGCCCGCCACGACGGTGCCGTTACCGCTATGACACAACAGCCTTGGGCCCGAATCACCAGAGCCGATGCCGAAAGCGATGCGGGCAGGCTGGCACCACCCCGCGCTCCCTGTGATCCCGGCCGAATCGGTCGGCACCTGAGCCGTCAATCTCGTGCTGCCGGAACGATACTCACTGCCGCTGTCGAACGAACCTCGACCCGATCGAGGCGGGCGGGCTAGTCGGCGGTGCGCAGGGCGTCCATGACCAGGTCCAGGAGGCGGTCTACCTGGTCGGGGGCATCGCCGGCGGCGGTGCAGATTCCCAGGAGCATGAGGGTGAGGTCGTCGGGGTTGATATCGATTCGGAGGGAATCGGTTTCGGCGCCGGCGGTCAGGAGGGTGGCGATGGCGGCGGTAATGCGTTCGCGGGTGTTCGGAGTGGTGATGCGGCCGGTGGCCCAGCCGGCCCGGAGGGTGTCGATCATGCCGCGCTTGGTGGTGAAGAAGGTGGCGTACTTGCCCATCCAGGCTCGGAGGGCGGCGTCCGGGGGGAGTTCGCGGAGGAGGGCGGCGGCGCTGTCGGTGACCTCGTCGAGTTGGGTGGCGTAGACGGCCTCGACCAGGTCTTCGCGGGTCGGGAAATGCCGGTAGAGGGTGCCGATGCCGACACCGGCTTCGCGGGCGACGCCCTCGAGTGAGACGGGACCGGCGGCCGCGGCGAAGGCGGTCCGGGCGACGGCGAGGAGTTTGTCGCGGTTGCGCACGGAGTCGGTGCGCGGGGTGCGGGTGGTTCTGGGCGTCGCGGCGGGGTCCTCGGCGCTGGGTGGGGTGTTGCTCGGTTTCAAATCGGAGGCCCCTCCGGTTCAGTGGTACGCTCAAAGTAACGGAGGCTCCTCCGCTTATCTCATCGTCTCATACGGAAAGAACAGCCATGAGCGTGAACAACACACCGTCCGCCCAGCTCACAGCCGCCGGTGTTCCGCGCGCCGGTGGCAACGGGACCCTCGGGCGGCATACGGTCTCCCGCATCGGTTACGGCGCAATGCAATTGGAGCGCCTGCACGATGACCGCGACGCCGCGATCGCACTGCTGCGGCGTGCGGTGGAACTCGGCGTCGACCATGTCGACACCGCCGAGTTCTACGGGTTCGGGTTCGTCAACGGGCTCATTCGCGACGCATTCAGCGCTGACGACGGTGTTGTCGTCGTGAGCAAGGTGGGCGCCGACCCCAATCCCGGCGGTCGTATTCGGCTGCGCCCGGCCCAGCAGCCCGACCAGCTGCGGGCCAGCGTCGAGGACAATCTGACGTCGCTCGGCCTGGAACAGATTCCGGTGGTCAACCTGCGCCGCCTGGACGCCGGGCCCGGCCTGCGGGCCGAGGGTGACCAGGTGGTGGACCTGGACGACCAGCTCGCGGCGCTGATCACGCTGCGCGAGGAGGGCAAGATCGGCGGGATCGGCCTGAGCAGCGTGACGCTCGACGGGCTGCGCCGAGCCCTTCCGGCGGGGATCGTGTGCGTGCAGAACGCCTACAGCCTGGTGATGCGCGGCGATGAGGACATGCTGCACCTGTGCGCCGCCGAAGGCATCGCCTGGATGCCGTATTTCCCACTGGGCAGCGCTTTTCCGGGTCTGCCGAAGGTGACCGATGCCCCGGCCGTCATCACCGCCGCGCAGGCGCTGGACCGCACACCCGCGCAGGTCGGCCTGGCATGGCTACTGCATCACGCGCCGAATGTGCTGCTGATTCCCGGTACCGCCGATATCGGCCATCTCGAGGCCAATGTCGCCGCCGGAACGATCCCGCTGGACGACGCTGCCCTCGCCGCGCTGGATGCGGCCGAATCATTCTCGAACGACATCCGGCTCGGCTGAGCCACAGCGCATTTCGATCAGTTTCGAGAACCGACCAGATCAGGTTCGAGCGCCGAGTCACGACGATTCGACGCCTCGGACCGCCGCAACCACAGGGCCGTCGCCGCGAACAGCGCGAGTGTCAGCCAGATGTAGGCATTGTGGTCGAAGAAAGCGAACGGGCTGCGGTTCGGAAAGTCGAAAACACTGCCGAAGTGGATGCCGACCAGGTCGAACGCGCCACCGGAGGTGACCAGGAAGACCGCCACCAGCCCCAGCGGCGCCACGATTCCGCGGCGGCGCAAGGCGAGATCACCCAGGTAGACCAGCAGCGGTGCGATCCACACCCAGTGGTGAATCCAGCTGTAGGGCGAGACCACGGTGGTGGTCAGTCCGCACAGCACGATCGCGGGCAGTTCGCGCCCGGTCGCCGACAGCCGCCGCGCCAGCAGCAGGCAGACCACGGTGATGGCGAGGGCGCCTGCGAGCCACAGCAATTGGAGCTCGTGGGCGCCCAGGGAACGGGCGATCATGCCGCGCAGCGACTCGTTCTGCGGGTTTGTCGGAACACCCACTCGCGCCGGATCGTCGAAGGCGCCGCCCCAGAACGTCACCGAATCCTTGGGCAGCACAGCCAGACCCACCATCATGGTGGCCACGAGCGAACCGACCGCGGTGGCAGCGGCCCGGTATCGGCGCGTCACCAGGAAATAGAGCACGAAGAACACCGGGGTCAGCTTGATTCCGGCGGCAATGCCGGTCAGCACACCCTTCCAGCGCGAGGAATCGGGCAGCGCCATATCCGCCAGCACGAGCAGCAGCAGCAGAATATTGACCTGCCCGAAGGCCATGGTCTCCCGAATCGGCTCGCACAGCATGAGCAGGCCGGCGATCGACAGGCCCAGCACCACGAGCCGCCGATCCCGCCGATAGCCCAGGACCGACAGCGCCGCCCACATCGACCCGGCCAGCATGGCGAAATTGCCGAGCGCGCCGATCCAGGTGAACCAGGCACCGCGCAACGCCACCAGAGGTACGAACAGCAGTGCGCCGAACGGTGAGTAGACGAACTCCCAGACACCGCGGGTGTGTCCGCGCAGCGGGGTGTCATAGACCGAAACACCATCTGTCACGCGCTGCGCGGCGATCTGATAGGTGCCGAGATCGACCAGGTGCATCATGGTCCGCGGTGCGGCCAGTACCTGGTGCAGATAGTAACCGCCCGCCGCGGCGCCCAGTAGCGCCACCACCCAGACCACCGCCGATGGAATCGTGCGCCGTTGCGGCACACCGCGATTCACGGCTGTCACCTGCTCGATCGTCGACAACGCCATACCTATCCCCACTGCAGAGTGCTACCTATAACCCGCCCCACCGTAGTGACACAGCTCCGTGCCCGCCAGGCGGCGGCCGCGTGCAGCGCGTGGACCTGGCGTGTCACCTTTCGCGCCTGCGATTCGTCAGCACTATGAGTCACCCGTCGACAGGGAGTGTGATCGTGACGCGTCTCGACCTGCCGGCAGCCGAGTTCGAGGGGCAGCGCCCGCGCTTGAAATCGGTGGCCTATCGCATGCTCGGTTCGCTGGCGGAAGCCGATGACGCCGTGCAGGAGGCGTGGCTTCGGCTGGCCCGCACCGATACCGGCGAGATCGGCAATCTGCCCGGCCGGCTGACCACCGTGGTCAGCCGGTTGTGCCTGGACATGCTCCGCACCCGGACCGCGCGGCGCGAGGAGCCGCTCGAGGTCCGCATGCCGGATCTGGTACTCGGCCGCGACGATTCGACCGATCCGGAACTGCGGGTGCTGCTGGCCGATTCGGTGGGACTGGCTTTGCAGGTGCCGGCGGAGCTGGCGCGACCGGAACGGCCGGCCTTCGTCCTGCACGATATTTTCGGGCTGCCGTTCGGACAAACCCCGCTAACTCGCCTCAGCCGAGGTGGACGCGGAGCACGTCGCCGCGTCCGGTGGCAACCATCAGGTCATCAGTGCCCGGGACCGGTACCACCGCAGCCATCGGGCTGCCGGTCAGCACGGTGCAGGCGGTGTGGGTGCCGGGGTCGACGCGGACCAGGGTGCCCGCGGTGGTGGCGACGTAGAGGAATCCGCCGGGGCCGGTGGTGAGGTCGTCGGCCAGGCCCAGGTCCGCGGCGGTGCTCTGCGCCGAGGGCGCATCGACCGGGATACGCAGGATGCGCCCCTGCGGGCTCAGATAGACGGTGGTGTAGACCGAATCGCCGTCGACGGCTACACCGTTGACGCCGAACGTCTTCGCCTGTGCGGTCCAATCGGCGTCGATGGTGCCGTCGTTGCGGACGCGGACGACACCGGAGGTGGTGTCGGCGATGTAGAGATTGCCTGTGGCGTCGAATGCGGCGCCGTTCGCCATGCCGAGACCGTCGACGAAGACCTCGGGTGCGGGCGCGGCGGCGGTGGGGTCGAATCGCACGATGCCGCTGTTGTGCGTGCCGGGCAGCATGTTCAGCGTGGTGTCGCCGTACACGACATACATCAGGTGATCGGGACCGAGGCGGATCGCACCCGGCGAAGTCACCGAGACGGACGCGGTGACCTTGCCCACCGAGTCGTAGCGCTGCACCACATTTCGATAGAGCCGCGATACCCAGAGGTTGCCCTGCGCGTCGTAGCCGAGGTTCTCGGCCCAGTCGACGAACGGGATGTCCGGCCCGGTGACCGTGGTCGCGGCGGCGGGGGAGCAGGCCGGGGATTCGGCGTGCGCGGCGGCGGGTGCGGCGACACCGGCGGCCGTCAGAGCCACGAACGCGGCACAGGACGAAGCGACCCCGCGATACCGGAAGCGGTTGCGGACATGGGGGTGGTTCGGCCGCGAATCCGGCACGAGCTCTCCTGCGGTTCGAGTGGTTGCCGCGAGAACGCTCGCAGCGGGTCCATGCATGGTAGGTACAGTCGCGGATTCTATGCCTGGGTGCACGGCACCCAGGCACGGTTCACCGTCGAATTCAGTCGGCGCAGCGCGCGGTGCGCAGGCCGAGCCGGGCCAGTGCTTCGACGGTGGGGCCGGGCTCGGGCTGATACAGCATCAGGCGCTGGCCGGCGGCCCCGCGCACATCGAAGGACTGGTAGGTCAGTCGAAGCAGGCCGACCTCGGGGTGGCGGAATTCCCGGGGATCGGTGGTCGCGGCGCACAACGTGTACGAACGCCAGAGCTCGGCGAATTCGACACTGGCAGAATTCAATTCGTCGATCACCAGCTGTAGTCGCGAATCGTCCGGATACATGGCCCCGACTTGCCGGAACGCTGCCACGATCGCCTGGCAGGTCCAGGTCCAGTCGACGCAGAACTGCGGACTGACCGGCTCGAGGAAGGTCATGCGCGCCAGATTGTCGATGCGCGGATATACCGAGAAGAACGCGTCGGCCATCGCATTGGTGGCGAGGATGTCCATGGCCGGATTCAGGACGAAAGCCGGTGCGGCCAGATAACTTTCCAGAATTTGCCGCAGCACCGGACCGACCACCTCTACCGGCTGCCCCGGCATGGCGACGCCCGCGAGCCGGTAGAGGTGGTCGCGCAGTGCCACATTCAGCAGCAGCGCCCGGCTCAGCGCATCGAGCATCTGTGCGGAGGGATGGCGCTCGCGCCCTTGTTCGAGACGCGTGTAGTAGTCGGTATTCATCCCGGCCGACTCGGCGACCTCCTCGCGGCGCAGCCCGGCGACCCGGCGCCGGCCGTAGGAGACCAGCCCGATCTCGCCGGGGCGCACACTTGCCCGCCGCGCACGCAGGAAGTCGCCGAGCAGGTTGTCCGTCATGCCGCCCAGGCTAGGCCGCGACCCGGTGTGACGTGCCCCGAGCTACTCGATAGCAGCCCTGCGCTCGTCGCCCGAACCCTGGCGCGCGCGAGTCCCGTTGTGTTACAACAGGGTTACTAGTAATTGCATAAGCTAACTATCTAGGAGGCTGTGGAATGTGCGGTATTACCGGCTGGGTGGCATTCGATTCCGATCTCACCCAGGAACAGCAGATCCTCGAAGCAATGACGGAAACCATGGCCTGCCGCGGTCCGGACGGCCGCGGCACCTTCGTGCACACCCACGGCGCACTCGGGCATCGACGGCTCGCGATCATCGATCTGCCCGGCGGGGCCCAGCCCATGGGTGTGCGCACGCCCGCGGGCGAGGTGGGGCTGGTGTACTCGGGTGAGACCTACAACTTCCGGGAGTTGCGCACCGAACTCACCGGGCTGGGCCACACCTTCGACACCGACAGTGATACCGAGGTGGTGCTACGCGGCTATTTGCAGTGGGGCACAAGCGTTGTCGACCACCTCAATGGCATGTACGCCTTCGCCATCTGGGATCAGCGCACCGAAACGCTGGTCATGGTGCGCGACCGGATGGGCATCAAACCGTTCTACTACTACCCGACTCGCGACGGGGTGCTGTTCGGATCGGAACCGAAGGCCATTCTGGCAAATCCGCTGGCGCGCAGGGCGGTTGACCTGGACGGTCTGCGGGAGCTGTTCACGCTCACCAAGGCGCCGGGCTGGTCGCTGTGGAAGGATATGCGCGAGGTACTGCCCGGAACGCTGATCACGGTGGACCGCAACGGCATTCACCCGCGCACCTACTGGCGCCTGAATGCGGTCGAGCACACCGACAGTCGCGACGACACCGTAGCGAAGGTGCGCGAGCTGCTCACCGATATCGTCGACCGGCAGCTCATCGCGGATGTGCCCCGGTGCGTACTGCTCTCCGGCGGACTCGATTCCAGCGCCATCACCGGGCTGGCGGCCGCCAGGCTCGCACAGCAGGGCGAACAATTGCGCACGTTCTCGGTGGACTATGCCGACCAGGAGGAGAACTTCGTCCCCGACGAGATGCGCGATACCCCCGATTCACCGTTCGTGCGGGAGGTGGCGGCGCTGGTGCGGTCCGCGCACGAGAATGTGGTGCTGAATCCGGCACAGTTGTCGGATCTATCGGTCCGGCGGGCCGTCATCGCCGCCCGCGATATTCCCGCCGGTCTCGGCGATATGGATACGTCACTGTATTTGCTGTTCAAGGCGATTCGCGCGCAGTCGACCGTGGCGCTGTCGGGTGAGTCCGCCGATGAGGTCTTCGGCGGCTACCGCTGGTTCCACGACGAGGTGGCCGTCAAGGCCGACACCTTTCCGTGGATGGCGTTCAGCAACCCGCTGGCCGGTGAGTCCAGTCTGCAGGTGCTCAATCCGCGGCTGCGCGAGCGGCTCGATATCGAGACCTATATCGGCGACCAATATCTGACCGCCGTCGCCGAGGTCGAGCATCTGGACGGCGAATCCGAGATCGAACATCGCATGCGCACCGTCTGTCATCTGCATCTGACCCGGTTCGTGCGCGCGCTGCTCGATCGCAAGGACCGCGCGTCCATGGCCGTCGGTCTGGAGGTGCGGGTGCCGTTCTGCGATCACCGGCTCGTCGAATACGTTTACAACACACCGTGGTCGATGAAGACCTTCGACGGGCGCGAGAAGAGTCTGCTGCGGCACGCGACCAAACATGTGCTGCCCCACTCGGTGGCACAGCGGGTGAAGAGCCCCTACCCCTCGACTCAGGACCCCGGCTACGCGGCCAATCTGCAACAGCTGGCGAAAGAGCTGCTCACCGAGCGTGATTCGGCCCTGTTCGATCTGGTCGATCGAGCGTGGCTGGAGGGAGCCGTAATCCAGGACCCGGCCACACTGGAGAGCCACACCCGCGTCGGACTCGACCGGGCGATAGACCTGCACACCTGGCTGGACATGTATTCACCCGAGCTGCAGCTGGACTGACCGACTCGGTGGAAAAAGCAAGCTGTCGAGGCAGGAATTCCTGCCTCGACAGCTTGCCCCTGATCGACGACTGGGCAAACGCCGCAGCACTTCTCCCGAATGGCAAGAGCGGACACCGGTATCGGTCGTAGCATCAGCAATAATTTCCGCTCATCCCTCGGCAGGACGATAAATGCATGATGGCACCCGTGTACCCAAGGCCCACTCAGCCCGCAGGGATCGCGGCGCGATAGGCAACCGGAGTCTGGTGTCTCAGCTGGCTGCCGCGGTCGAACGCGATCCTGACGCGATCGCCGTGCGCACCGAGGAGGTCGAGCTGACCTACCGCGCGCTCGACGCGTTCACCAACCAGTGGGCACACCGGTTGTGCACGCTGGGCGTCGGACCCGAAGACCGCGTGGCCGTCGTCCTGGCTCGATCGGTCGACTCGATCGCAGCGATCTGGGCGATCGCCAAAACCGGCGCCGCCTTCGTGCCGATCGACCCGTCCTATCCACGCGCACGCATCGAGTACCAACTCACGGACAGTGCGTGCACCTACGGAATCACCGATCGGCGCTCCTTACCCAATCTCCCCGACGGGGTCCATTGGCTGGCAACCGACGACCCGCACCTGCTGGAGGACCTCGCCCAGGAATCTGTCAGCGCGATCTCCTACCTCGATCGACGTGCACGCTTGCGTACCTCGAATATCGCCTACCTCACCTACACCTCCGGCTCGACCGGGCGACCGAAAGGCGTCGGCGTCACCCATACCGGTCTGCCGGGTTTGTGCGCTCAACTGCAAACCACGCTCGACATCACCTCCACCGCACGCGTTCTGCACTTCGCCTCACCCAGCTTCGATGCCTCGATTCTCGAGTTGCTGCTTGCGATCGGATCGACAGCTGCCATGGTGATCGCCCCGCCCACGATCCTCGGTGGCGCAGACCTCGCCGCCTTTCTGCACCGGCACCGGATCACCCACGCCTTCCTCACGCCTTCGGTCCTGGCGACCATCCAGCCAACCGGACTCGACGATCTCGGCACCGTCGTCGTCGGCGGGGAGCCGTGTCCGCCGTCGCTGCTTCGGCAGTGGGCCACGCCGGGGCGCCGGTTCCACAATGCGTACGGCCCCACCGAGACCACCATCGCCACCACCCTGAGCGGCCCGCTGCGCGCTGCGGACACCGTCACCCTCGGCGCTCCCGTCGAGGGTGCGGACCATCGCATTCTGGATTCCCGATTGCGAGCCACCCCCGTCGGTGCGATCGGCGAGTTGTATGTGGCCGGCCGCGGTCTCGCCCGCGGATACACCGGTCACCCGGAAGCGACCGCAGCGCGATTCGTACCGGACCCGGTCGGCGCGGCGGGCGACCGGATGTATCGCACCGGAGATTTGGTGCGCCGCAACAATTCCGGCGAACTGCAATACATCGGCCGGATCGACGATCAAGTCAAGGTCCGCGGCCGGCGCATCGAACTCGGCGAGATCGACGCCGTTCTCACCGGTCTGTCCGGCGTCGTGGACGCGGCGACCGTCGATCGCACCACCGCCGCCGGCGCTACCGAACTCGTGTCCTTCGTGCGCGGACACGCGGACCTGCCCATCCGATCCACGGATATCCTGGCCGCGCTCGCCACTCGATTACCGGCCTATATGCTGCCGAATTCGGTGACCGTGCTGGATCAATTCCCGCTCACGCCCACCGGAAAGATCGATCGCGCGGCACTTCGTGCCCTCCCGGTGGCACAACCCACCGCATCCGGCCTTCCCTCCAGCGTCGGAGAACAAGCGGTCACCGACGTCTTCGCGCAGGTGCTCGGACACGAGAACCTGAGCAGCGATACCGATTTCTTCGCCGCCGGCGGCAACTCACTGCTGGCGACCCAGGTCGCGGCTCGATTGAGCCAGATCTGGAAGACGCAGATCCCCACCCAGTTGCTCTTCGAGCATCCCACCATCGCCACACTGACCAAAGCCATCCGATCCCAGCACTTCGACGCGGCCCGAGCGCCACTGGTGGCAGGCGTGCGACCGGATCGAATTCCTTTGTCGCCGAACCAACTACGCTTCTGGTTGCGCAACCAGTTCGACACCGGCTCGGCGGTCGACAATATCGGCTTCGCCCTCCGGCTGAACGGTATCGACAGCGAAGCGCTGCAGGCCGCGCTCATCGACGTGGTAACCCGCCACGAGGCGCTACGCACGCGGTATCCCGCCGACGGCGCCGGCCCCCATCAGGTGATCCTGGACCCGGGCGCCGTCGCCGATCGCTTCGCCCTCCTCGATGTCGGCACCGAGGAGGCGTCCGCACTTGTGCATCGCATCCTGCGCCAAGGCTTCGACGTCACCGCCGAAGTGCCGCTGCGGATTCGGCTGCTGCGTACGCCCGATGAGCACATCCTCGTGTGCGCGGTGCACCATATCTGCGCGGACGGCTCCTCCCTGGCTCCACTGGCCGCCGATATGGCGCAGGCCTATGCCGCCCGGCACGCGGGCAGTGCACCGCACTGGCAACCGGTGACCGTCCAATATGCCGACTACGCTCTGTGGCAACAACAACTCCTCGGCTCCCGCGAGGACACCGATTCCCTCTTGTCACAACAACTCCGGTACTGGAGTCGAGAACTCGACGGCCTGCCCGAGCAGCTCGATCTGCCCGCCGATCGACCCCGGCCCGCGGTCGCCTCACTGCGCGGTGCGACACTCGATGCCCTGGTGCCCCCCGCCGAACACACCGAGCTACTGGGCTTCGCCCGCAGCCGGAACGCGAGTCTGTTCATGGTGATGCGCACCGCGCTGGCGGTCCTTTTCGCTCGATTGTCGGCCACGACCGACATCGCGATCGGCGTCCCGATGACGATCCGCGCCGAACCGGCGCTCGACGGTGTGGTCGGAATGTTCGTCAACACCACTGTGTCCCGAACTCGCGTGGACCTCACCGAAACCTTCTCCGCGCTGCTGGCGCGGACCAGAGACCGCGACCTGGCCAATTTCGCTCACTCCGAGGTGCCCTTCGAACATGTCGTGGATGCGGTCGATCCGCGGCGATCACCGGGTCGGCACCCGCTCTACCAGGTCGGATTCGCATTCCAGAACTTCACCCGCGCCCAACTGGACATCCCCGACACGGGACTGTCGCTGTTCGACGTCGAGGCCGAGACGGTGAAGACCGATCTGCACATCGGCGTCATCGACTCTCGCGAACCCGACGGATCCCTCGGGCCGATCGGGATCCGATTCGGTTACAGCACGGATCTGTTCGATCGAGAGACGGTCAGGCGGTTTCTGGACGCCTACCTTCGGTTGCTGCGCTCGATCCTGCAGGACGCGTGGACACCGGTCGGCGATCTGGCGCTCACCGATGCCGAGGACCGCGGCGATCCCACCTACCTCGATCATCGGCTCCCGCCCGAAATACTGACCGCGGCCCTGGCGCGGCAGGCCGCCGATCGCCCGGACACGATCGCCGTGGTCAGCGGCCCGGAGTCGATCAGCTACGGCCACCTCCGCGATCGGGTCACCCGCCTGGCACGCTGGCTCATCGGCCGGGGGATCGGGCCGGAATCGATTGTGGCAGTGGCCATGCGCCGTTCGATCGATCAGGTCGTGGCGCTGTACGCGGTCGCCGAAGCCGGTGGGGCCTGGGTGCCGATCGATCCCGACCACCCCGACGAGCGCAACACCTACATTCTGGACTCCGCTGCGCCGCAATGCATTCTGACGACAACCGCGGACCGATTCGGTCTCGGGGGCCCGCATGCCGTCGACGACCTGGACCTGACCGCATTCGCCGCGGGACCGATATCCGACCGCGAGCGTCTCGCCCCACTGCGCGGTGACAACCCCGCCTACGTGATCTACACGTCCGGCTCGACCGGCCGTCCCAAAGGTGTTGTGGTCACCCATGACGCCATCGTCAACCAGCTGACCTGGATGCGCACCCGCTACCGAGTCGAACCACACGATGTCTACCTGCACAAAACCGCAGCCACCTTCGACGTCTCGCTCTGGGGGTATTTTCTTCCGCTGTCGGCGGGCGCACGGCTGGTCCTGGCCGGACCAGAAGAACACCGAGACCCACACGCGATCAGCCATCTCATCGCCACCCACCAGGTCACGCTGACCGACTTCGTTCCCACCATGCTCGCCCTCCTCGCGCGATCGGCCCGATCCCACCAATTGCGTTCGCTGCGCGCGGTATTCGTCATCGGGGAGGCACTGGCGCCGGACACCGCCCGGGCATTCGCCCAGCTCTGTCCTGCGGAATTGCACAACCTCTACGGGCCCACGGAAGCCGCGGTGAGCATCACCGAACATCGGGTGGACGACAACGACCTGTGCGCACCGACCGTTGCCATAGGTGTTCCGGTCTGGAATTCCCGATGCCGGGTACTGGATTCCCGGCTGCACACCGCGCTGCCCGCTGTGCCGGGCGAGCTGATGCTCACCGGCGTGCAACTCGCCAGGGGCTATCACCGTGCGCCCGGGCTCACCGCGAGCAGATTTGTCGCCGACCCGTTCGGCCCGCCGGGCACACGGATGTACCGCAGTGGTGATCTGGCCCGGCGGCGAACCGACGATATGCTCGAGTATCTGGGGCGCACCGATTTTCAGGTCAAGATTCGCGGACAGCGCATCGAGCTCGGTGAGATCGAAGCCGCGTTGCTCGAAGACGCCGACGTTGCTCAAGCGGCTGTCACGGTGCACAGGTCCGACGCCGACGCCCGCCTCATCGGCTACGTCGTACCCCGGCCCGGAGCGAGGGTCGACTCGAAAGACTTGCGCCGCAATGTATCCACTCGGCTACCCGGATATATGGTCCCCTCGACAGTGCTGGTCCTGTCCGCGCTGCCGGTCAACACCAGCGGCAAGCTCGATCGTGCCGCCCTCCCCGTACCGCGGTTCACCGGCGACAGCGCCGTGGCACCGCGCACCGCGCTGGAGGCGGCCATCGCCCAGGCGTTCTCGCAGGTGCTCGACGTGCCGGACGTCGGTATGGCGGATGACTTCTTCGACCTCGGCGGATCGTCTCTACTGATATTCCTGCTGCATCAGAGACTCTCCGAACAACTCGGGCGCGACGTACCGATGTCGGCAATCCTCAACGCGCCCACGGTTGCCGGGATCGCTGGCTATCTCAACGGCGCTCGGAAGCCACACGCTCCCCGCACACCCGCCGCCGACGCCATCCTCGAGCCCACGATCACCGCGGCCGCATGCGCGCCCCGCCGAGCAGGACCCGACGCCGACGTCCTGCTCACCGGGGCCACCGGATTCCTGGGCGTACACCTGCTCCACGAATTGCTGAGCAGCACCGACGCTCGAGTGTGGTGCCTGGTGCGCGCCCGTGACGACCAAGCCGCGCTGCGGCGGATCACCGAGTCGCTCGCGCAATTCGGGCTGCCCGCCGACCAAGTCGGCGATCGGGTGACCGCGCTGCCCGCGGACCTGTCCGCCCCGCAACTCGGCTTGTCCACCGCACAGTTCGATCAGCTCGCCGAACACGTGGACGCGATCTATCACAACGGCGCCCGAGTCAACCATCTCGACCCCTACGAACGCCTGCGCGCCCCCAATGTCGAAGGCACACGCTCGATACTGCGACTGGCGACCACCCATCGGGTCAAGAGCGTGCACTTCATCTCGACGCTCGGCGCGGCGATGCCGGCGGATCATCTCCCCGGCCTCGTCACCGAGAACGACCGATTGCCTGCGGATCAACTCCAGGACAATGGCTACCTGATCTCGAAATGGGTTGGCGAGGAACTGGTCCGGCAAGCCGGCGAGCGCGGCGTCCCGATCACCATCCACCGGCCCGGCACGATCTGCGGGCACACCCGCACCGCAGTCAACAACCCTGACGACGCGTTCTGGAACATGATCCGCGCTGCGGCGATTCTTGCCATGGCGCCGGATGTCGGCGATGCCACGGTCGCACTCGTCCCAGTGGACTACGTCGCACCCGCGATAGTCGCCATCGCCGCACAACCGCGCCGAGAAGTCGTGTTCCATCTGGTCAACCAGACGCCCCTCGAGGTCCGGGACGTCCTCGATTGCCTGCGCGAGTACGGCCTCCCGATCACGACCACCCCGTTCGACATCGTGCACAGCACACTCGAACGACGGTCTGCCGCGGATATCGCCGACGGTGACGACTCACTCACCCGCGCTGCCCTTCTTGCCCCCACCTTCGCCGGACTCGCAGGGCAGACCCGCTATTCCGACATCCACGCACAAGAGGCCTTGCGCCACAACGGCATCCACTGCCCAGCCATCGACCGCACAGTGATCCACCGCTATCTGGACCGATTCTCCGCCTCCGGATTCCTTCCCCGGCCCATCGTCCTCGAGCAGCAGCTCCCCGTGTAGGCGCGAAAACGATGTCGAGGCCGGTACCGTCGCTGCGGTACCGGCCCCGACGTTCGATCCGGCACCTGAGACCAGAACTGGCCTACGACAACAGAAACGGGCGGTTTCGGCTGAAACTGATCCGAAACCGCCCGTAGGCTTACTGCTTGTGTCGAGAGGGGGACTTGAACCCCCACGTCCCTAAGGACACTAGCACCTCAAGCTAGCGCGTCTGCCATTCCGCCACCCCGACCGGTGAACCTCGACAAGATTAGCCGAGGGCTCGCCGAAACCGGAAATCGGCTGGTGCAGGCCGGTTTCGGACGGAATTACTTCTTGATGAAGATGCCGGCGATGTCAGCGTTCTTGATCGGGGTGTCAGCGTTGGACTGCACCTGGCACAGGGCTTGGACCGAAGCCATGCTCAGATCGACATTGGTGCCGGAGGGCTCGTTCTGATTGCCCGTCTGCTGCTTGATGAACTTGGTGATGGTGATGCGCTGGGTGTTCGCATCCTGCTTGAGGTAATCGGTGCACTTGGTGTCTCCGCCCTGATTGACGGCTGTCTTGATCTCGCTACAGCCGCTCATCAGCGTGACGGCGAACGCAGCGGCGGCCACGCCGGCGGTCCATCGCATGGTCTTCATGAGCGTCACTGTAGAGCGGCGCCCTCGATCGGCAATCCTGGCTCGACCCTGAGATTGCCCGGATTTGGTGTGATTTGCGTCACAAATGCCCGCACATTTCGGGGGTACGTGATGGCAAGGTTGAGGCATGTCTGCTGCTTCCGCCGAAACGATTCGGGTCCTCGGCGCCCGCGAGCACAATCTCCGCAATATCTCCCTGGAGATCCCCAAGAACAAGATCACCGTGTTCACCGGGGTGTCCGGATCCGGTAAGTCCTCCATCGTGTTCGACACCATCGCCATCGAATCGCAGCGGCAGCTGTATGCCACTTTTCCGGCCTTCATCCTCAACTTCCTGCCCCGGTACGAGCGCCCGCACGCCGAGGCCATCGAGAATCTGACCGCGCCGGTGATCATCGACCAGAAGGCGGTCGGGGGCGGGCCGCGCTCGACGGTCGGAACCATGACCGATATCTACGCGCTCATCCGCGCACTGTTCGCGCGCTTCGGATCACCCTCGACGGGACTGGTCTACGACTATTCCTTCAATACCCCGCAGGGCATGTGCACCGAATGCGACGGCCTCGGCATGACGATCACCGCTGATCCCGACAAACTCGTGGACCGGAGCAAATCACTCAACGAAGGCGCGATCCTGCTCCCGGGATACGGTGTCGGCAGCGGAGATTGGCAGTTGTACGGCAACTCCGGGCGCTTCGACCTGGACAAGAAGCTCGCCGACTTCAGCGAGGCGGAATGGCACGCTCTGCTGCACGGCAGCGGCGGCAAAGTGGAGCTGGCTTTCAACAAGGGGACCTGGAAAGCCAACTACGAGGGCCTGGCCGACAAATTCACCCGGTCGCGGGTCAAGCGCGACACCTCGGGGCTGTCGGAGAAGACGCGCGAACAGATTCAGAAGTTCCTGCACGAAGGGGTGTGCCCGGCCTGCCACGGTGCGCGGCTCAATGAGAAGGCCTTGGCCACCAAGATCAATGGGCACAATATCGCAGAGTGGACGGCACTGCAGATCACCGATCTGATCGAGGTGCTGGACCAGGTGACCGATCCCGCGGCGCAGGGTCTGGCCGAGGCGACTCGCGTCGCACTGAGCCGGGTCGCCGATATCGGGCTCGGATATCTGAGCCTGGACCGGGCGACCTCGACGCTGTCCGGCGGTGAGGGCCAGCGTTTGAAGATGATCAAACACCTGGGCAGCACGCTGGTGGGAATGACCTACATCTTCGACGAACCCAGTGTCGGACTGCATCCGCGCGATGTCGGGCGGCTCAATCACATGCTGGAGGCGCTGCGCGACAAGGGCAATACGGTGCTGGTGGTCGAGCACGATCCCGATGTCATCCAGATCGCCGACCATATTGTCGATGTCGGACCGCGGGCGGGCACACACGGCGGCGAGATCATGTTCACCGGCAGCTTCGCGGAACTTCGGGCCGCGGACACGCTCACCGGACAGGGATTACGGCGGACGTTCGCGGTGAAGGAGTCGTTCCGGGCGGCCACCGGCGAACTGCGGATCGACGGGGCGAGCGCACACAACCTGAAGAATGTTTCCGTCGGGATTCCGACCGGCATTCTCACCGCTGTCACCGGTGTGGCCGGGTCGGGCAAGAGCAGCCTCATTCGCGACGAGTTCATGGCGCGGTACCCGGATTCGGTGTTCGTCGATCAATCGGCGATCGGCGCTTCCTCGCGCTCGACACCCGCCACCTATCTGGGGCTGATGGATCCCATTCGCAAGCTGTTCGCCAAGGCGACGGGGGAGCCCGCTGGCCTGTTCAGCTTCAATTCCGACGGTGCGTGCCGCGAGTGCGAGGGCCGCGGCGTGATCATCACCGAGGTCGCCTATATGGATCCGGTGACCACGCACTGCGAATCCTGTGACGGGCGGCGGTTTTCCGAGCAGGTGCTGGCACTCACGCTGCGCGGCAAGTCGATTGCCGATGTGCTGGAGCTCTCGGCCGAGGATGCGGTGGAGTTCTTCACCGAAAAAGCACTGAATGCCAAGTTGCGCACCATGAATGAGGTCGGGCTCAATTATCTGAGCCTGGGGCAGGCGATGAGCACACTGTCCGGCGGTGAGCGCCAGCGCATCAAACTCGCCACCCAATTGCAGCACAGCGGCACCGTGTACGTGCTCGACGAACCCACCACCGGGCTGCACATGTCCGATGTGGATACGCTGCTGCGGCTCATGGACGGGCTGGTGGAGCGCGGTAATACCGTTGTGGTGATCGAACACGATCTGGATGTGGTCGCGCATGCCGACTGGGTGATCGACCTCGGGCCGGACGGCGGTAAGAACGGCGGCGAGATCGTGTTCACCGGGACGCCGGCGCAGCTGCTGCGGCATCCGGATTCGCTGACCGGTCAGTACCTGCGGCTGCATCGGGAGGGGTCGGCCGTCCGCGGCTGAGAGCCATTGCGGCCGTGGCGAATCCGCCGCGGCCGCAGTGCGTGCCGGTTGGCAGCGGCTGCCGGGTTTCGGCATCTCCCAGGGTCAGTGGCCTGATTCGGCGGACATCGCCGCCCGCCAGATCCGGGCTTCGGTGGTTTTACCGCGTCTTTCGAGCACCTCCGCGACCCCGGCCATGGCGCGCACGTCACCGTGGTCGGCGGCCATACGCCACCAGTGCTCGGCCTCGTCCAGCTGCGCGTACCGCAGCAGGACCACGGCCAGGTCGTACGCCGCTCCGGCATGCCCGGAATCGGCTGCCTGCCGCCACAATTGACAGGCCTGCAGCTCATCCCCGCGACCGTGCATGGCGACGCCCAGGTCGTAGAGCGCACCGCCGTAACGACCGGCCTCGGCAGGCGGAATCGGATCGGGCGGGGTGGGGCAGGTGGCGAATTCGACGACCAGTTCGGTGAAGTCGGGCGGACCGACACCGGTGCTGCAGTGCAGGACCAGGCAGGAGCGCTCGCGGGTGATGAGCATGCCGTAGTTGCCGGACCAGGACACGATCGCCTCGTTCGCATCCACCCACACCGGGGTGAGCGAGAGGGCCGCGCCCGCGCCTGTCGGGCAGACCCGCAGGTCGATGCCCTCGGCCATGGCATCACTCCAGACGTCGACCCCGCCCAGTTGACGGCCGTCGAGCTGTACGTGCCCGCCCTCCACGGCCAGTCCGATGCCGAGTCCGTGCACACCGTGCCGCGGTTGCGCCGAGCGCAAAGTCAGCGTGACAGTGGTGGGTACGTCGCCCAGCACCTCCGAAAGCACCGGGTAAACCTTCGCCCCGTGCCAGGTCAGCGGCTCGCCGCCGGCGTATCTGTCCCCGAGTGGCGGTTCGTCCGTCGCCCGCTCGGCGTCCTGATACAACCCGGTCATTCGCCCCGCCTTCCACCGGTGCTCCCTTGATGTCGCGGCCCACGGTAGTACCCCTCCGGGCCTGTGCGCCCGGTATTTGCCAGGTGTCCATACGAGCAAACTTCTGGTCGTATGACCTGTGGTGCGAAGCGCTTTCAGCAGGTCGCTCGACGTGTTGAGCCGGAACACGCGGTGTGTCGTACCGGTTGCGGGGCCGGTGTCATGTTTACTCGACGCCGACGTACCAGCGAACGAGTGAAAGGTAAGGACATATGGCTCTGCCCACAATGACCCCCGAACAACGCTCCGAGGCGCTGGCCAAAGCCGCCGCGGTTCGTAAGGCCCGCTCGGAGTTGATCGCGCAGGTCAAGCAGGGATCGGTCAGTCTGGCGGAGGTGCTCAAGCGCGCAGACAACGAGGACCTGGTCAAGAAGACGAAGGTTGCGGCCGTGATCAAGGCGCTTCCGGGCATCGGCCCCGTCAAGGCCGCCAAATTGATGGATGAGGCGGAAATCCCCGCCGACCGCCGTATCGGCGGACTGGGCTCTCGCCAGCGCGCTGCGCTGCTGGAGGCGTTGACAGCCTGATCTCGGAGGGTCGCCGACCGGGTCGAACTTTGACCCGGCGGCAACCGCTCCACCACGACTACCAGCGAGAATGCGAATCAACCTGGACGATTTGGTCCACGCGGGCTGATCCGATAACCTTGCTGAGCAACCCGGTCGGGGTGGCGGAATGGCAGACGCGCTAGCTTGAGGTGCTAGTGTCCTTAGGGACGTGGGGGTTCAAGTCCCCCTCTCGACACAAAGCAAGCTCCGGATATTCTTCACCGAATATCCGGAGCTTTTTTTGTGTCCGCGAACGCCTAACGTCGCGGTGTATCGGCCATGGCCGGTCGGCGCTGCCGCGGCAGCATCAGCGCCGGCAGGATCGCGACGGCACCGATCGCCAATGCCCACCAATAGGTTTGGCTGAACGCGTGGGTGAACGTGTCGGCCTCGGGGGTCCGATGCGCGATATTGCGTTGAATAAGCACCAGCAGCGCGGCAACGCCGGACGAACTTCCCGCGCGAATACCGACATTGGTAGCGGTTGTCGCCGAGGGGATCTCGGAGTGCCGCAGGGTTTTGTAGCTGACGCCCATGGCCGCGGGCATGATCATGCCGTGTCCGAGGCCGATCACGAACAGTATTGCCACGACCAGTAAGGCGCTGGTACCCGGCTCGATTCGGGTCAGGCCGAGGATTCCGAGCAGGACCACCGGCAGTCCGGTGAGGATCAATAGTCGCGGGGAGTGTTTGTCGCTGAGCTTGCCGGTGCCGCGGCCAGTGCGTCCACATCGGAGCGCACTGCTGGAAGCGGTGTGCGATGATCTCGGCGTGGTGGGCGGCCTGTCCGAATTGGTCAAGGCATTCACCAACCCCGAACCACTCGCGGCGCTGGCCGAATTCATTGCCTGCTTCGCGCGCTTCTGGCAGGCCGACCGCGCCGCCATGCGGCGACTGCGCGCGCTGGCCGCGCTCGACGCCGAAGTGCACGCGGTCATCAGCGCCCGCGACGAGCGCCGCCCCGAAGGCCTGGCGGTATTGTCAGCCCCCTTCGCCGATGGGAACTCGCCGGGGGAGAGCACCGATCAGCGGGTACGAATCCTGCTGTCCCTCAACAGCTTCGAGACGTTCGACACCATGGCCGGACCGGAAGGCGACCTGTTCGACGCCGTCCGGGTGATCACCGGCATCGCGGCCACCGTACTCGGCGCGAACGCCTAGTTCCGGGGCTCAGCCGGTCCATCCCGGTCACGAGGTCGCCGGGATTGTGACCGAAGTCCATTACTGCACCGCCGGATTCGCGGTCGGCGACCGGGTCCGCGGCATGACCGACTGGCGCGGTCATGCGCTCACCACCGACGAGGGGTGGCGCGAGGTGGCCGAATACGGGCTCGATTGGCAAGGCCTGTATGCGGTGCGGAACCTATGCTCGGCTGATGGACAATCGTCTGGATAGCTTCGGTGATGATGCGCTCGGCCGTCACGATGCGGTCGCGCTGGCCGAGGCGATCCGCACCGGCGCGACCTCGGCCGCGGAATTGGCCGCGGCCGCCGTGGCCCGGGCGCAGCAGATCGATCCGGCGCTGCATGCGGTTGCCTGTGCGAGCTACGAGGATCCGCGGTACGGCGAGGACAAGGCGGCCGCGCTGTTCGGTGTGCCGACCTTCGTGAAGGACAACACCGATGTGCGCGGCCTGCCGACCAATCACGGCAGTGAGGCATTCCGCGCGCGGCCCGCGCGCAAGGACGGCGCGTTCGCCCGGCAGCTGCTCAGCACCGGGATGACGGTGCTCGGTAAGTCCCGGTTGCCCGAGTTCGGGTTCAGTCCCTCGACGGAGTTCATGACCGAGGAGCCGGTCCACAATCCTTGGGACACCGAGTATTCGGTCGGCGCGTCCTCCGGCGGGTCGGCCGCGCTGGTGGCGGCGGGTGTGGTGCCCATCGCGCATGCCAATGACGGCGGCGGGTCCATTCGGATTCCGGCCGCCTGTGCCGGATTGGTCGGGCTCAAGCCGAGCCGGGGCCGGCATATCGACGGCGAGATGGCGCGCACCATGCCGATCAATATCGTCTCCGAGGGTGTGCTGACCCGCACGGTGCGCGATACCGCCGCCTATCTCGCGGCCATCGAGGACTACCACCGCAATCCGGCGCTGCCGCCGATCGGCACGGTGCTCGGTCCGGCCCGCAGGCGACTGCGCATCGGCCTGGTACTGGATACGACCATCGGCGAGGGCATCGACGAGCAGACCCGCGCGGCCGTGCTGCACACCGCGACACTGCTGGAGCAGGCCGGACATCGGGTGGAGCCGATCGCGCTGCCGATCACCGCGCAGTGGGCGCACGATTTTGTCCAACTCTGGTCGCTGCTGGCCGATTTGGCCGCCAGCACCGGCAAACTCACCTTCGATCGCTCCTTCGATTCGAGCAAGCTCGACGGCCTCACGCGCGGGCTGCGGGCTCATCACCGGGCGACGCTGCACCACACACCGGGTGCGCTGTGGCGGCTGCGCAAAACCGCGGACACGGTGGCCGGGATGTTCGCCAAGCACGAGCTGATCCTCTCGCCGGTGCTCACCCATATCACCCCGAAGCTCGGATACCTCAGCCCGACAATCGAATTCGATGAGCTACTACATCGGCTGACGGGCTATGCCGGCTTCACGCCGATCAACAACGTGGCGGGTACCCCGGCGATCTCGCTGCCCATGGGCATGGCGGCCGAGGGTGTGCCGATCGGCGTGCAGCTCTCGGCGGCCTACGGCGATGAGCGCACCCTGATCGAGACCGCGTACGAACTCGAAGCGGCATACCGGTTTCCCACACTGGCGTACTGAGGATCGGCCGGCGCGCGGCAGTTGCGCACCGGTATCCGGGTGGTCGAAGACGTCGACCGGATGCTGGCTGGATGACCTCAACGATGTGGATCCCGGCCGAAAGCGCGCCGCGCCGACCGGCCGGAGATCCGCATCCGACCGGCGGTGGTCAACCCACCCCCACCGGTTCTGGCATGCTCGTGAGAGAAATCGGCCGAGCACAGGGAGATTCGACATGCGGCTCAGTTCATTGCTGGTGTGCGCGTGGCTCATCATCGGGGCGGTGGCGGCCGGGCAGCGAGACTACTTCACACACGTGAGCAATAACTGCGCCGACTTCGGAACCATCGCGCTGACCGTGCTCGCCGGTCCGCTGAACTACACCGGTCTCAACCCCAAGGTCACCAGCTGCGAGCTGCCGCAACCCAGTCCGTGACAACCGCACGGACACCGGTATGCCCCGGGCAACCGCGCGGACACTACCCGGCATGGCTCGGACAATTCAAGGCACGACCGCCGTGGATGGATCCACCGGTGCAGCCAGGCGACGACCACCGATCGCCAGCGCCGCGGCGAGCGCCAGCCCGATCACACCGGAGATCAGCAGCGGGAGTTGCCCGTTGCCCTGCCACGCCAGCCCGGCCCAGATCCCGGCGATGAGAACCGCGCCGCCGGTGAGTCCCTGATACAACCCCTGCGCACCGCTGTGCCGGCCGGGCGGGGCGAGATCGGATACCCAGGCCTTGCCGACTCCATCGGTGGCGGCGGCGAATCCGCCGTAGATCGGCAGCACCAGAAACACCCATGCGGGTGAATCGACGAGGCCGAGACCGAGGTATCCGGCGGCGAAGCAGACCAGCCCGAGCGCGAACACCAGGTGGCGCGGAATGCGATCCGACAGTGCGCCGGCCGGATAGGCGAGCCCGGCATACGCGATGTTGTAACAGATGTACGCGCAGATCACCCCCGCGGTCGACAAGCCGAGTTCGTATGCGCGCAGCAGCAATAGCGCATCCGCGAAGTTGACCAGTGAGAACACGGTCAGCACGCCGATGAGTAGGCGCAGGCGCGCCGGCAAGGCCTCCCGCGCCGCCGATCCGGCGACCGGGGGCGGTGAACCCTGTGCCGCCGTGGAACCCTGTGCCGCCGTGCGGTTTTCGCGCACCACGGCCACCAGTGCCACCGACAGCACCGCCGGGACCACGGCGATCAGCAGCAGTGGGCGGATGGCATGGTCGAACGCCTCGTAGAGTCCGAGGCCGATCGCGGGACCCAGGACCGCGCCCGCCGTATCGGACGCGCGGTGGAATCCGAAGATCCGGCCCCGGTAGGCGGGGTCGGCGTCCACCATCAACAGTGCATCGCGCGGCGCACCGCGAATGCCCTTCCCGATCCGGTCCACCCCGCGGCCCGCCAGCACCAGCGGCCAACTGCCCGCGACGGCGACCAGTACCTTTCCCACCGCCGCAAGGCCGTAGCCCGCGGCGATCAACGGGCGCTTGGCATACCGATCCCCGAGCCTCCCGGCGACAATCCTGGTCAGGGCGGCAATGCCTTCGGCCACACCCTCCACCACGCCGACCACCGCCACCGGTGCCCCGAGGGTGACGGTGAGGAAGATCGGCAGGATCGGGTACAGCAGTTCGCTGGCGGTGTCCTGCAGCAAACTCACACCGGACAGCACTCGGACATTGGGTGTGAGCCACTTCGCCCGGCGGGCGGGCGGACTCGGGTCGCGCCGCGGGGCCATGGCGCACGAGTCTGCCACTCCCGGAGCCCGGCCGCCTCATGATCGACGGCGGCCGGGTCGCGACAGGCTATTGCGTGGTGTCTCCCGCTCCGTTGTGCACCGGCACGGGAGGTCCTGTCACCGGCGGCGATCCGGACACGATCGGGGTGACCGCAGCGGTGGTTTCCCGGGCGAAGAAGGCGCCGATATCGTTCATCGTGCTCATCAGCTGCGCCGGGAACACCACCGTGGTGTTCTTGTCGACGCCGATTTCGATCAGTGTCTGCAGATTGCGCAGTTGCAGGGCGAGGGGGTGCGCCATCATGATGTCGGAGGCGTCACCGAGTGCCGCCGCTGCCAGCGATTCACCCTCGGCCGCAATGATTTTGGCTCTCTTCTCACGCTCGGCCTCGGCCTGCTTGGCCATGGCGCGCTTCATGCTGTCGGGCAGTTGGATGTCCTTGAGCTCGACCAGCGTGACCTCCACGCCCCAGTCCAGCGTGGTGATGTCGAGGATCTGCCGGATATCGGCGTTGATGCTGTCGGTATCGGAGAGCGCCTGGTCGAGGCTGTGTTTGCCGACCACCTTGCGCAGGGTGGTCTGCGCGATCTGATCGATGGCCGAGTACACATTCTCGATCGCGACGACGGATTTCTCCGCGTCCACCACCCGGAAGTAGGCGACCGCGGAGATATCGACGCTGACATTGTCGCGGGTGATGATGCCCTGCGATTGGATCGGCATGGTGACGATGCGCATCGACACCTTCATCAGCCGGTCCAGGATCGGAATGATCAGATTCAGTCCGGGTTCCCGGACGCCGATCACCTTCCCGAGCCGGAAGTGCACACCCCGCTGATACTGGAAGATCACCCGGATCGACATTGCTACCACGATGAGCAGCACGATCACGAGGACCACAACCACCCCGATGACGGCTTTCACGACTTCTCCTCACGAGAATCGAAGGCCGGCCGCCGCTAGAGGTGTCGTAGCTATGGGGATGTATGCACCGCGATTCGCCGGAAGCTATCCCGGCCGACTGCTTTCAGTATGCCCTCACCGCACCTACCGCGCCGTACAGCCGGTCAGGACCGGTCGGTTCGCGGCCGGTGAGCAGGCCGTGGATCTCGTCGACCAGCGCCTCGAAGCCGAGCGTGCGGCGCTGGCGCGGACGGGTTTGGGGGATGTGGATCTCGGCGATCACCCGGCCGGGGTGGAGCCGAGCACCAGGACGCGGCCGGCCAGCAGGACGGCCTCCTCGATATCGTGGGTGACGAGGCAGGCCGCATTTGGTGGGGAAGTCGGCGGTGCTCCAGAGGGCGCCGTTGACGGTTTCCTAACAGAACCTCACGGCGACAACGGATCACGCGGCGGCGCGAGCGCGGCGAGGATATCGCCGTGGATGCGGTCGGCAATCGCGTCGAGCGGCCAGCCGGAGTCGATTCGGATCTCGGCGGCGAATCCCAGGGGCTGCCAGCCGTGATACCACTGCGCGAGCATGCTGGGCGGCACCTGCGCGGCCAGTGGGCGGCCGGCATGGCGGAGGAGCGTTTCCTCCAGGGTGAGGTCGAAGGCGTACAGCAGACTGTGCGCCGCGGCGGCGGCCAAGCGCTCGAGCATCGCTCCGTAGCGGTTCGTATCGAGAATGCCCTCGACGATCACCACCAGGCCGCGCGTCAGGGCGAACAGTGCGATGTGCTCGATCAATTCGACATTGAGACGCCCTTCCGCCTCGGGCTCCCAGGTCATCTGGCGGCGCACCACATCCTGGGGCACCACTACACAGCTGCTGCGCGCCATGCGGTGCTGCACGATGCCGGCGGTGGTGGATTTGCCCGAGCCGGAATTGCCGCGAATCACCACCAGCACACCGGAACGGACGCGTGCGGCGGCATGGGTGGTCATCGTGATCACCGTAGTGCCGCCGGATTCAGGAGCGGACAGGCAGGATGCGACCGTCGGCGGTGTGGACGTGGATCAGTGGATGTTCACCGGCCGGCGTGCGAACCAGTGCGAACGCCAAACCGTTGGGTGCGATCGGCGCGGTGTAACTGTCGATGGTCGAAATGACGGTCAGAGTCGTCGCATCGGCCGCGGCGGTGCCCAGGACCGCGGACCAATTTCCCTCCGCTCCGGCATGTCGGACGCGCGAGCGACTCATCCGCAGCAGTGGCCGATGTTCGGCCGTTCGGGCCGGGCGCGCCCGCGATGTGGGCCGGGGGGTGCCGGCGACGAACGAGGGCGCGACCCACTCGCCGTCCTGGTTCGCGACGATGACGATCACGCGGAAGTCGCGGCTCTCCAGCAACACCGCGGCGGCGCCTTCATCGTGCTCGATCATGGCGACGGGCTGGAATTGCTGGTCCAGGGCGGCGAGACGGGCTTGCGCCGCGGTGAGTGCGGGGTGGGACGGAACGGGATTCATGGGGTAACCCCCTTCGGGCCGGGACGCCGGAGGGCCGAACCATAAATTCTAGGCACGCTCGCGGAGTGCTGCCAGTTGTGTGCCGGGACCGAAACAAACACGCGGCGGCCCGGATTCGTGCGGTTCGGCGCGCCGCGACTCGATCACACGGTCTTGATCGCGCCGCCGTCGATGACGTAGTCCGCGCCGTGGATGGCCGCCGCCAGCGGTGAGGCGAGATAGGTGACCAGGGCGGCGATGTGCCGGGGCTGCGCGAATTCGCCTGTGGTGACGCCCATCTCGCGGGGGATCTCGCGCAGCAACTGCGCCTGGGTGACGCCGCGGGCGGCCGCGAATTTGGCGCCGGTGCCGCCGGGGCCGGTCCACTGCTCGGTGAGCACCGGGCCGGGGGAGATGGTGTTGACCCGGACGCCGCGCGGGCCGAACTCCTCGGCGAGACCTTTGCTGAAGGTGCTCACCGCACCCTTGGCGGCGGCGTAGGTGAGCGGCGAGGTATGCGGAATGCGGGCGGTGATCGAGGAGAAATTGACGATCCCGCCGCCGCGCGCGAGGAGCGCCGGCAAGGCCGCGCGCGAGGTGCGGACCATGCTGAAGAAGTTGAGTTCGAACATCTCGGCCCACTGCCGATCGGTGGATTCCAGGAAGGTCGCGGGCAGGTCGTGGTCGCCGCCGCCACCGAGGTTGTTGACCAGCAGGTCGATCCCGCCCAGGGCGGCGGTGGCCTGCGCGATGAACTCGGCCGGGCCGTCCGGAGTGGTGAGATCGGCGGTGATCACCTCCGCGCCGGTGCGCTTCAGCTCATCGGTCGCGGTGCGCGCGCCCGCGGCGACGCGGACGCCCTGGGTGATGAGCTCTTCCACGATCGCCAGGCCGATGCCGCGGCTCGCGCCGGTCACGACGGCGGTGGTGCCCTGCAGTTCCAAATCCATGAGTGCTTCCGTTCGGTAGTTTCGCTGACGGTTCGACTGTACGAAGATCTTCTAACTATTGCAATGTTAGAAAGAACTCATACAATCGAACAGTGACCGTTTATCACCCCGACCTGGATCGACTCGCGGTCGAAGATGTCCTGGCCGCGCTGGGCAACCCGGTGCGGATGCTGATCGTGCGCGAACTCGCCGCGTCCGAGCAGGCGCGCACCTGCGGGAGCCTGCCGCTGTCGGTCACCAAACCCACCGCCACCCATCACTGGCGGGTGCTGCGCGAATCCGGTATCACCCGGGAGCGGCGGGAGGGGCGGACCAAATTGGTCGAGCTGCGCCGCGAGGAACTTCAGCAGCGATTCCCGGGCCTGCTCGACGCCGTGCTGACCGCAGCGCCACCCCTCGGCACACCCTCGACGGAATCAGGCGCACGCCTGGATGTTTCGACGCCGTAGCCGCGGCCGCCGGCCTACGCCGAGAGTGAACCGGATACGCGCCGCGCGTGATCTACGGTCACAATGGCGTGGATCGGCTTGCAGTACGCCAGGAGGGTTCAACCGATGAGTGAAGTGCTTCTGACTCCGCCCGATGCGACGGAGGTGCGGCTGGTGGCCCGCGGCGTGGCGACCGCCGCGCAGGGTGAGCAGGGGCTCACGCCGCTGCAGCAGTTGCTGATTCCGGCGCTGTTCCTGTCGCTGACCGGGCATGCGGTGGAGTTGGCGGAGCTGGAGCCGATCAGCCCGCAGGAGTACGCGGCCGGGCTGACCCGGCGCAACCGGATCTTCCGGGAGCGGGTCATTCAGACCATGCTGCTGGCGGCGCTGGTGGTGCGGCCGCTGCCGGCCAGTGTCGCGGACAAGCTGCAGCAGTTCGCGGATGCGCTGGGCGTGGACGACGATATGATCTCCGTCGCCCGCAAATACGCCGAGGGGGCGGAAGATCTTGCGGCGGTGGATTTCTCCCGCAACGGCTATCTGGGCGGGATCGACACCACGCGCTTGAACGCCCTGCACACCAGCGAGCTGGACAGCTCCTGGAGCGCCGTCGTCGACGATCCGGCACTGGCCGGGCGCTGGGCGCAGCTGCGTGAGCTGCCCATGGGCACCCTCGGGCGCGGGGTGGCCGACTTCTACCGCGACCGCGGCTTCGTCACCCCCGGCCTGCCCGGGTCCGCGCCGCCGCTGCTGGCCCAGCACGACTGGGTGCACGTGCTCGCCGGATACGGCACCACCCTGGAGAACGAGATCGAGGTGTTCGCCTTCATGGCGCGCGCCAATGACGACCCACGCGCCTTCAGCCTGCTCGCCATGGTCATCTCCCTGTTCGAGACCGGGTATCTGCGTTCCGGCGCAGGGCTTTTCGAAGCGGACGCGGGCCATCTGCAGGCCACCGGCATGGCGGGGCGTCTCGGCGACGCCCTGCGCCGCGGCGCCCTCACCACCGGCAGCCACGATTTCCTCGACCTGGACTGGTTCACTCTCGCCGATCGCCCGATCACCCTGATACGCAAGGAAATCGGCCTGGTTCCCAAGTCCGCCGCAGCCCTGAGTTCCGGCTCGGTCGGCCCCTGGCAGCCCGGCGGAATCACGCCCTACCAACTCAATTCCGCCCGCACCAGCGCCCAGGCCGAGGACCGCGACTACATCCCCTGGACCCCCGACCCGGCCCGCGATTGATCCCGCCCCGCGCGCGAGGCCTGCTCCAGGAATCAGACGGCCCTGCGGCGGCCTCGGTGAGCACAGGGCCCGCGGCCGTCTCGGTGAGCACAGGGCCCACCCGAACGGAGCCGAGTCCGGCAATGCACGGCACGATCTCCCCGCTGTCGATGCCTGGCGAGGAGTGGATCAGGCGGAGCCGAGTAGGTCGAGCATGCCGGAAACCGCTGCGGGCCAGGTGAATTGCTCGGCTCGGGTGCGGGCGGCCTGGCGGCGTTGCAACAGGGGGCGGGACAGGACGTCGGTGACCGCCCGGGCGAAGGCGTTCGGGTGATCGGCGGCTACCGCGCCGCAGTCGGCGGTCACGATATCGGCGAGGGCCGAGGAGCGGCTGGCGACGACGGGAGTGCCCGCGGCGAGGGCTTCCAGGGCGGCGAGGCCGAAGGTTTCGTGGGGGCCGGGAGCCAGGGAGACGTCGGCGGTGGCCAGCAGCGTGGCCAATTCGGTTCTGTCGGTGATGAATCCGGTGAAATGTACGGCGGGAAGGCCGTCGTGCAGCGGCGGAATGGTGCGGGCGCGGCGCTCGAGGGCTTCGCGGCGCGGGCCTTCACCGGCCACGACCAGGCGGGCGTTCACGCCCTCGCGGCGCAGTCGGCCGAGGGCTTCGATGCTGCGGTCGACGCGCTTCTCCACCGAGAGGCGGCCGCAGTGCACCAGCAGGGCGTGATCGTCCGCACCGAGGTCGGTGCGCAGGCGGTGGTCGTGTCGGTCGGGGGTGAACATGTCCAGGTCGACGCCCAGCGGTACCAGTTCCACATTCGGGACGTCGATGCGCTGAAACTCCTCACGGGCGAATTCCGTTGTGCAGACGACGATGTCGTAGTTCTGGGCGGTGCGGCGATTGGCGGCGTCGGCGGCCCGGCGGGCGGCGGGGCCCGGCAGCACCTGGCCCAGGAGGCGGTCGAGTCGCTCATGGGAGATCATCACCCCCGCCACATCGCGGCGGCGCGCCCAGTTGCCGAAACCGCGCAGTGTCAATCGATCCGACACCTCCAGCACATCGGGGCGCAGTCCGGCCAGCACATCGGCCACCCGCCGGGGATGGGCCGCGCGATAGCCGCCGGTCCACGGAATCGCGGGCGCGGGCACGGTGATTCGCAGTACCCCCGAGGGCAGCAACTCCTCGCCCCGGCGCGGGCCGGGGACGATCAGCACCACCTCGTGTCCGGCGGCGACGTATCCCGCGCCGAGGTGATGCAGTGCGGTGCGCAGCCCCCCGGAGCGCGGACCGTAGAAGTTCGCAAGCTGCACGATGCGCACTCGCTGATCGTGCAGGGCACCGGGTTACCTGCGGGACCTGATGCACCAACGCCGTATGAACTCCAGCGGAAGAAGCCGCAACCCGAAAGCCCGGCGCCACCGACCGTTCGCCCGGCCGGACCCCTAGTGCAATGCGACAGCGCGAAACACGGTGGTCGGCGCGGCCGTCCGTCCGGCCTGACAACGGCGTAACCCACATGACGGGTCCGCATCCACTGGGGACCGCGCGCATGGGCGGGGACGCGCGCACCGCCGTCGTCGATTTCGAGCATCGCGTGTTCGGCGCCACCGGGCTCTGTATCGCGGACGGTTCGGTGGTGCCGACCTCGCTCGGGGTCAACCCGCAGGTCACCATGGCCATGGCCATGGCACTGCGGGCGGCCGATGCGATCGGGCCGAGCTGCGGTGAACAACAGCACAATCCGGACTGGCGCGGTGCAGGCGATCTTGGTACACCTTGGTACACGAAAACCGGAGTGATCCGGGTCATTCGGGGAACAGGGGACGCATCATGGAAGCCAGAGCCGAACTCGAGCGGGAACTGGGTGGGCCACTGGCTGCGCTCGATCTGCTGTCTGAAGCCGAAACCGCCGATCTGCTGCAGGTTTTCCGGCAGGCGCAGCGCACCGAGACCTCCGATATGGTCGAGGCCGTCGACAAGACCGTCAGCGCGCTGCCGTGGCCCCTGAGCACCGCGGCCAAGAAGATCATGTTCGGGAACAAGCTCGGATGAGCGATCTGGTCACCCGGGCACAGCTGACGCTGCTGTCGCGGACGCTGCACGTGCCCGTGGAGCGGCTCGAACACCTCGAGAAGCTGGGTGCGCAGCACCTGCACGAACTGCAGGAGCGCATGGCGAAAGTGATCTTCGCTCAGCACAATGCGACATTCTCGCGACTGAGCATGCTGGTGCCGGTCATTCCGCTGAGTATTTCGCTGCCGCTGGTGCAGCGCATCGTTCCGCCGATGATCGCGGGGCGCGCGGCCGGTGCGATCGGTGTCGATCATCCGCGCAAGGCGGCCGAGGCGGTCGGCATGCTGAAACCCTCGTATGCCGCCGACGGTGCGCCGTACCTGGATCCGCACACCGTCGGGCAGCTCGCGGAGGTGGCGCCGCCGGGACCTGTCGTCGCGATCGTGAACGAAATACTGCGGCGCAAGGACTATGTGACCGCCGGGCCCTTCCTCGCCTATGCCACACCGGAATTGATTCGGGCGGTGGAGCAGGGCACCGACGACGATGAGGGATTGATCCGCTCGGCGGCGTACGCCTACTCCAGCGAGAGCATCAGCATGGTGGTGCGGCTGCTGCTCGACGGGCTCGGACAGCGGATTCCACGGCTGGTGCAGACCATGATCAACGGTTCCACCGAACTGCAACTCGCCGCGCTGTCGGTGTTCTCGCGCTGCGAACGCGATGTGATCGCGGGTATCGGCGACATCCTGTTCGATACCGGGTCCGCCCAGGAGATCGGTGCACTGGTGCGTGCCTTCGTCACCGCCGGTGCGATGCCGGAGACGCTGCGGTTCATCGGCGAGTTCAGCCCGGCCGCGCTGGATCTGCTCGCCGCCAATCCCGTGATCGGTGAACCGGAGACGATCGATGCCGTGGCGGCCGTGATCGACGGCAATACCGAGCCGGTGGTGTGGCGGGGGCTGCTGGAATTGGCCGAACGCGTCGATCCGGTGATCGCGCGCCGCCTCGGCGGGAAGGTGTCGCGGTTCGACAGTGCGGTGCTGGCGCGGGTGCCCGGCGTGCTGACCGCCGCGCACCTGTGGCCCCCGCTGCTGCGCGTGCTGGCGGCCGCCGAGCCCGACGCACAGTCGCGGATCGGGGAGGCGTGGTCGGGGCTGCCCGATGCGGAGCGACAGGAGATGTTGCAGCGGATTGCGGATCTGGGCCTGGGCGAACAACTTTCGGCGTTGATGGCGACCTTGCAGATCACGCACTGAGGGCAACGCCGCAACACTCCCGAGCGAGCAGACGGGACGTGCTGGTACTCAGCGCAATTCCTCGACCGTGCGCGCGAACGCGGCCGCACCGTGGCCCAGCCCGCCAGCTCCCGGGATTGCTCGGGGCTGGTGCTGTTCAGGTTGATCCAGTCGCGGCCCGCAAGATCGGCGGCGACCGGATCCAGGGTTTCGTGCACCGACGCGTGATCGAGCAGCACGGTCAGGAGCAGTCCTTTGCCACCGGCCGCCGCGGCCACCGATTCGGCCCGGATTACACCGGCTGCACCAGACCCCGCAAACGACACGGCTTCCGCACGCCCGCCTACATCCTCAACCAACTACTGTTGAACCCACCTACTGTTGCATCGACCGCCTGAATCCACCCGGCGTGTCGCCTCCATCAGAGCCCGCTCGGCGTTCGGGGGTGGTGGGTGGCGGCGTGGTGGCCGGCGGTGCGGCCGAAGGCCAGGGCGTCGGCAATGTGGAAGCCGCCGTCTTTGGACCAGGAGTAGGTGGAGCTGAGGTTGCCGGCGGCGTAGAGGGCGGGGATTACTTCGCCGAAAGGGTCCAGGACTTGGGCGTTTTCATTGCGGCGGGGGCCGCCGTTGCTCCAGGCCAAAATCGGGGCGGAGGAGAAGGCGTAGTAGGGGGCTTCGGTGAGCGGGGCGAGAGTGCGGGGGTGGCGGGAGAATTGGTCGTCGGCGCCGGCTGCGCAGGCGGCGTTGTAGCGGTCGACGGTGTGTTGCAGGGTGTTCGGGTCCACATCGAGCAGGGCGGCGAGTTCGGGGAGAGTGCCGGCGCGGTGGATCCAGCCCTTGTCGATTTCGGCGGTGTTGTCGGGGCTCCAGTCGTAGCCTTCGATCTGCTGGGCCCAGCTGACCGCGAGAACGTCACGGCCGGGGACGATCGGGCCTGCGCGGCGGGCGGATTCGTCGAAGAGGATGACCATCGGTTCGGTGGGAAAGAGCTGGTAGCTGCCGTGGATACGGGCGTGGCCGTGGCGCAGGGCAACGGTTTCATTGCAGCAGCGGCGACCGTCGCGGCCGAGGTAGATGTAGGCCTTGGAGTACGGGAACGCGGTGTAGAACCCGGCTTCGTAACCGGGAGCGCGTAATCCGGGCAGGGTCATCATGTTCGCCATATGCCACAGGTCGGCGCCGGCCTGCAGTGCCATGCGGTGGCCGTCACCGGTGGCGGCGGGCGATCCCCAGATCACCGGATCGGTGAGACCGAGGTGGTCGCGCACCATGCCGGGGTCCGCCTCGAAACCGCCGGTGGCCAGCACGATTCCGCGGCGGGCGCGGATGCGCAGGCCGGTCCCGTCGGCGGCGGTGGCCAGCAACCCGGTGATGACACCGTCCTCGACCACCAATTCCCTTGCGGGAGTCCGCAATCGCACCTCGATACCGCGGCTGCGCACGGCCTCGGCGAGCGCGGACCACAGCAGGCCGCCGCCCATCTTGCCGTCCACCCCGATCCAGCCGGTCATCACATCGCTGCCCTCGAGTTCGGGATACTCCGGCGGCGCCGGGACCGCCAATCCGACCGTGATGCCCAGGCTCTGCATCCATTCGGTATTGCGGGCGGTCTCCCGTGCCCACGTCTGCACCACCGGCTCCGGCACCGGCCGCCCGGCGCTGAGACTGCGCAGATAGGTGGCGGCCCGCTCCGGATCCCGATTCTCGAACCACACCGCCCCGGACACCCGCGTACTGCCGCCCTCCCTCCCGGCCGCCATCTTCTCCAACACCAGCACCTGCGCCCCGGCATCGTGCGCGGCGATAGCGGCCGAACATCCCGCCGCCCCGAAACCCACTACGACAACATCGGTTTCGACATCCCACCCACGGGATCCGGATTCGCTCATGACAGCACTACCCTTCCGTTCGTCCTGCCTGCGAACGGTCCCAGACCACACCCCGTCCGAAAACGCCCCTCCCACTGAGCGGGACCTCCCGCACTGATTCGCCCTGCGCTGCGGACGTCCGCACAAGCCTTCACACGGCAAGTGAGCCGGGCGGCCACCCTCAATCGCACCCCGCGCAGCGACCGACAGTTTCACCGGGCACCTGTGCCGGCCAAGTAGTCACCATGAGCATTCGCACAGCGAGTCGGCCGGGCCCACACAAAACCGCCTCCGGCGCAGCGGCCGACAACTGCGCCGGGCAAGCGGTCACCGTGAGCGTCTGCGCGGTGAGACGCGGTCAGATCCGGCCTCACCGGTAAAAATCGGGGCTACGCGGCATATTTCGCGCTGTGAGGGTGCTTTTTGACCGCTCAGACCGATCTGATCAGCCGGCGGCGGGCAGCGGGGTGCCGAACCAGCGGGACAGGGCTTCGGGGAGGCCGTCGGCGGCGGTGTCGCCGGCCCAGGCGACTATGCCGTCGGGGCGGATGAGCAGGGCCGAGAGTTCGCGGGGTTGAGCTGCTTTGGCGGTGACAACGGTGAGGCGATCGGGCCAGCGGGCGGCGATCGCGCGGAGCTCGGCGGAGTCGGTCAGGTCCAGGAGGATGCCGGTGCCGGTGGCGAAGTGCTCGCTCAGGCGGGTGCCGTCGGTGAGTTCGATATCGGGGTCGACCGCGCCGGTGAGGGGGTGCACGCCTACCGCGCAGGTATACGACGCCCGCGCCGCCGGGGCGCGGTGGGCTCGGTTTTCGGTGCCGGCCGCGCCCGGACGGGGTGTCAGTTCCAGCCGCGTGAATCCTGTTTCAGGGCGGTGTCGATGGCCAGGCCGGAGGCGACGACCATCGACAGAAGGGGCTGGGGGAGTTGGTGGTGGAGTTGCACGACGTAGTTGTCGGCGGTGGTGAACATGTTCTTGAGCAGGCCCTCCCAGGTTTTTGTGATGCGGGCGACCTCTTGGCCGGTGTGGTCGTGGATGGCGAAATTCCAGGCGCGCCAGTTCTCGGCGCGAATACCGCCGATTTGCTGACCGTTCACCACAAAGGAGAAGTTGATCTTGCCGATCATGTTCTCCTGGATGATCTCACCGATGGGGGCGCCGCTGCCGTGCTCGATCAGGAAGCGCGATTTGAGAATCTTGGCCGGGCGGGTGACACGCAGCAGGGTCTGGCCGTGGCCGTCACGGATCTCCAGTTTGTGCGTCATGAACTGGTCGTAGCTGGACATGAAGCGCACGGCCTTCTTGAGCGCGCTCTGCCCGACCTCCACCACCGCGCCGATCTGGCGGCCGTTCTGGTCGAAAACGCTGTACTCATTGGCCATTTCGATGAGCTTGACCTTCTGGTTCACCACCAGAATCGGCTCGGTGAACACGGTGCCGCCGCCCGCCTGCGCGGCGTTCACCCCGGCCTGCTGCCGCACCTGGCGCTGGATATCGGCGGGATTGTTCGCCGCGCCGACTTCCAGCTCCCACGGGTGCGCATCGCTGCGCGGCGGATACTGCTGCTGCGCGTATTGCCCCTGCGCGTATTGCTGCCGGCCTTGCGCGTATTGCTGCTGCGGCTGTTGACCGTATTGCTGCTGCTGCCCCTGCGGCTGCTGTTGGCCCTGCTGTTGCTGGCTGTACTGCTGCTGCCCTTGCGGCTGCTGGGCGGCCTTCGGTTGCTGCGGCTTCGCCGGGTGTTGCTGCGGCTGGGTGTGATTCGTCCATTGGCTGCCGTCCCACCACCGCAGGACGGCAGAACCTGGACTCTCGGGGTACCAACCCGGGGGATGACTCATGGCCGCATCCTAACGAGCTACTGAGAGTCTGCACCTTTTGCCTTTTTCGCCGCATCTGCCCGCCTATGATGAGCGGTCGAATACGGGGAGTCCGGACCACGGGCTCCGAGGACGGGGAAAGCATGTCTGCCACAGTCGAATTCGCCTATGGCGGAACCTCACCGACCCGGGCGGGCCTATGACCGATCTGGTGACCCGCGCACAGCTGGTACTCCTGGCAAGGACCCTGCACGTCCCGGTCGAACGGCTCGCACATCTGGAACGCCTGGGCGCGTCCCGGCTGCACGAACTGCAGCAGCGCATATCCGGCGCGCTCTTCGACCAGCACACACCGGTTTTCGAACGCATCAGCACACTGGTGCCGATCATTCCGCTGAGCATTTCCATCCCCATCGTGCAGCGCATGGTGCCGCCCACCATGACCGGGCGCGCGGCGGGCGCGGTCGGCGTGCAGCATCCGGGCAAGGCCGTGGACGCGCTGCTGCGGTTGAGCATCAACTACGCGGCCGACTGCGCGCCCTATCTGGATCCGCGCACCGTCGGCCAGCTCGCCGGGGACGCCCCGACCGCACCGGTCATCGAGATCGTGAACGAACTGCTGCGCCGGCGCGACTACATCACCGCCGGGCCGTTCCTGGCCTATGCCACACCCGAATTGGTGCTCGCGGTCGAGGAGGGCGTTCCCGATGACGAGGGCCTGATCCACTCGGCCGCATACGCCTACTCCGGTGAGAGCATCAGCGCCATAGTGCGGCAACTGCTCTCAGGTCCCGGCCACCGCGTTCCGAAACTGCTGGGCACCGTGCTCAACGGATCCAAGGAGCTGCGGCTGGCTGCGCTGTCGGTCTTCGCCCGCTGCGCGCCCGATGTCGTCGAGGCGGTCGGTGACATCCTCTTCGAGGTCGCGCCGCCCTCGGCCATCGCCGATCTGCTCACCACCTTCCTGGCCGCCGACGCCACCGACGATCTGCTCCGCTTCGCCGGTCAGCTCAGCCCGTCCGCCCTGACCCGGCTGGCCTTCAACCCGGTGATCGGCGAGAGCGCCGAAGCCCTGATCGCCGCCGTCGACGGCAGCAGCGAACTGGCCCTGTGGCGCGGTGTGCTGGAACCACTGGCCCGCACCCCCGCCGAAGTACGCCGCCGCGCCGGCACCCGCCTGGCCCGGCTGGACCCCTCGACCCTGATCATGCTGCCCGCCATCGCCCAGGCCGCCCGCCTGTGGGCGCCGCTGCTGTGGGTGCTGGCCGCCACCGATGTCGACGTGCAGGCCCACCTCGGCGAGCTCTGGGCCACCTCCACCCGCCTCGATCCGGAGATCCTGGAACGCCGCATCGCCGACCAGAGCCTCGAGTCCCTGCTGGCCACCCTCACCATGACCCTGCGCGTGCTGCGCTGACCATGACCCTGCGCGTGCTGCGCTGACCCGAGCCCGGCCCGCGGAACACGACCCGGCCGCTGTCGGACACGAACCGCCTCGATGGAGACGCCGTGCCGGGCGACGGCCGCTGCCTCCGCCGGCCTCCGGCTGTGCGGAATGCCGGTCGGAGGAAGACCGGCCACAACGTGGCGTGCGCGGTCGTGGAACCGTTCGATCTGGTCGCCGGGCGATTGCTCGCGCAGATCCGCGCCCTGGCCCCGACGCGTCGGCGTGCGGCGATGCCGGGTGGAAACCCTTGCGCGAAGGTTGATTCGAATTCGCGCGGGTGGGGCTCACCTGCGCGGGCGACACCACCGCGCGACGGCACTCGGGGGCGGGGCGGCGGCGAGGTGGTAGGAAAGGGACGTGTCCGAAACTGGCGAACCTCGTACGTCCCGCGCCGTCTCCGAGGTGGTGGACCTGGTCAGCGCGCTGATCCGGTTCGATACCTCCAATACCGGCGAACTCGAGACCACCAAGGGTGAGCGCGAATGCGCGCAATGGGTGGCCGATCAACTGCATCAGGCCGGGTACACCACCGAGTATGTGGAGTCCGGCGCGGACGGGCGCGGCAATGTGTTCGCGCGTTTGAAGGGTGCGGACTCGAGCCGCGGCGCGCTGATGATGCACGGGCATCTGGATGTGGTGCCCGCCGAGGCCGGCGACTGGAGTGTGCACCCGTTCTCCGGCGCTGTCCGCGACGGCTACGTCTGGGGCCGCGGCGCGGTCGATATGAAGGATATGGTCGGCATGATGCTGGCCGTGGCCCGGCAGTTCAAGATCGAGGGCACGGTGCCGCCGCGCGATATCGTCTTCGCCTTCCTGGCCGATGAGGAGAACGGCGGCCGCTGGGGTTCGCAGTGGCTGGTGGACAATCGGCCCGATCTGTTCGCCGGAATTACCGAGGCGGTCGGCGAGGTCGGCGGTTTCTCGCTGACCGTGCCGCGCCCGGACGGCACCGAGCGGCGGCTGTACCTGGTCGAGACCGCGGAGAAGGGGCTGGGCTGGATGCGGTTGCGCGCCAAGGCGCGTGCCGGGCACGGCTCGTTCCTGCACGAGGACAATGCCGTCACGATTCTGGCGCAGGCGGTGGCGCGCCTGGGCACGCACACCTTCCCGCTCGTGGTATCCGATTCGGTGGCCGAATTCCTGGCCGCCGTCACCGAGGAGTCCGGACTGCAGTTCGATCCGGCCAGCTCCGATATCGAAGGGCAGCTGGCGAAGCTGGGCACCATCTCCCGCATCATCGGCGCCACCCTGCGCGATACCGCCAATCCGACCATGCTGCAGGCCGGATACAAGGCCAATGTGATTCCGCAGACCGCCGAGGCCGTCATCGACTGCCGCGTGGTGCCGGGCCGGCAGGCCGAATTCGAGAAGGAGGTCGACAAGCTCATCGGCCCCGATGTCGAGCGCGAGTGGATCACCGAACTCGACTCGTACGAAACGACTTTCGACGGGCACCTGGTCGATGCCATGAACGCCGCCATCCTCGCGCACGATCCGGACGGGCGCACCGTGCCCTACATGCTTTCCGGCGGCACCGACGCGAAAGCCTTCGCGCGGATAGGGATTCGCTGCTTCGGCTTCGCACCGCTGCAGCTGCCCCCGGAGCTGGACTTCACCGCCCTGTTCCACGGCGTCGACGAGCGGGTTCCGGTGGCATCGCTGGAATTCGGGGCGAGCGTGCTGGAACACTTCCTGCTGAACTGCTGAGCCGACCTTTCGAGAGGACATCGCGTGCCCGACTACACCTATAACCCCTACGCCCCGCTGCCGCAACTGCCCGAGTTCACCCTGACCTCGAGCGATCTCACCGAGGGGCAGCCGCTGCACCTGGATCAGGTCAGCGCGCTCGGCGGCGCGGGTGGCAAGGATATTTCGCCGCAGCTGAGCTGGTCCGGATTCCCCGCGGAGACAAAGAGTTTCACCGTCACCGTCTTCGACCCGGACGCCCCGACCGCCTCGGGTTTCTGGCACTGGGTGGTGGCCAATATTCCCGTCACCACCACCAGCCTCGAGACCGGCCAGGGCAGCAAGGGCGGCGTCCTGCCCGCGGGCGCGGTCGTGCTGCGCAATGACGCGGGCCTGCACGAGTACACCGGCGCCTTCCCGCCCGCCGGACACGGACCGCACCGCTACTTCGTGGTCGTGCACGCGGTCGGCGTGGACAAACTCGAGGTCGACGAGAGCGCCTCGCCCGCCTACCTGGGTTTCAACCTGTTCCTCAATGCCATCGGCCGCGCCACCCTGATCGGCACGCACGAGCAGAAGTAGAGTTCGCGGCCGTGGATCCCGGCCGAAAGCAACCGGGATGACGGGCTCGATATGACTGTGGCCCTGGACAATTGGTCCAGGGCCACAGTCATATCCAGTGCCGTCAGACAGTGCCGATCAGGACAGGTTCACGACATTGTCCGGGGCGGGGGTGGTGTAGAGCGCGGCGATCTCGGCCGCGTACTTGCTGGTGATCGGGTTGCGCTTGAGCTTGAGGGTGGGGGTCAGCTCGTCACCGCCGGGCTCCCAGCCCTGCTCGAGGAGCACGAAGCGCTTGATCTGTTCCACGCGTGCGAGTTTCGTATTGGCAGCGGCCACCGCGGCCTTCACCTCGGCGATGATCTCCGGGCGCGCGGAGAGCGTCTTCAGATCGGCCTCCGGGATGCCCAGGGCCTTGGCGCGCACCGCGGCGGTATCGGGGTCGAGCACGATGAGCGCGGCGATGTACGGCTTGGCCTCACCGATCGCCACCACCTGGCCGACCAGCGAGGACGCCGAGGTCACGGTGTTCTCGATATTGGTGGGCGAGAGGTTCTTTCCCGCCTCGGTGATGATGAGTTCCTTCTTGCGATCGACGATGGTGACGTACCCGTCGCCGTCGATGGTCGCCACATCACCGGTGTGCAGCCAGCCGTCGCCGTCGATGGCCTCCTTGGTCTTCTCCGGCATCTTGCGGTACCCGTGGGTGACGATATCGCCGCGCAGCAGCAGCTCGCCGTCCTCGCCGAGGCGGATCTCGGTGCCCTGCAGCGGGATTCCGACGGTGCCGGGCTTGGGCTTGTTCATCGGGGTGTAGGTGCCGACGCCGGAGGTCTCCGACATGCCCCACACCTCGGTGACCACGAACCCGAGCCCGAGCATGTACTCGAGGGTCTCCGGCGGAATGGCCGCCGCGCCCGAGGCCGCGACCTTCAGTTCACCGAAACCCAAGGCCTCCCGCAGTTTCGACAGCACCAGGGCGTCGGCCAGCTTGTGCTGCACATCCAGCAGCAGCCCGCGCCCGCCGCCGGACAGGTCGGCGCGCGCGGCACTGATGCCGACGCCGATGGCCCAGTTCGCCAGCGCCTTCTTCACCGGGCTGGGCTCGGTGGCGAGCTTGGCGTCGATACCTGCCTTGATCTTCTGCCACACCCGCGGCACGCCGAAGAAGGCGGTGGGGCGGGCATCGGGCAGGGCGGCGGCGATTTCGCGCGGGTCCGGCACGCAGGTCATCTGCACACCGGTGAACAGATTGGCGCAGTGCCCGGAAATGCGGTCTGCCACATGGGCGGCGGGCAGATACGACACCGAGCGGTCGTCGAGGCCGACCGTCAGCGGGCCCGAGACGAGTCCGACGATCTGCGCGACCACATTGCGATGGGTCAGCTCCACGCCCTTGGACGGGCCGGTGGTGCCGGAGGTGTAGATGAGGGTGGCGACATCGTCGGATTTGACCGCCTGCCACGCGGCATCGAAGTCGAAATCGGCGGCGGGCGCGGCCTCCACCTCGGCGAGGGTGAGCGTGCCCGCGGCCGAGCCCTCGACCAGCACGATGTGCTCGAGCTCCACGCCCGCTCCGCGCACGGCGTCCAGGAACGCCGGTTCGGTGATCACGATCTTGTTCTCGGCATTGGTGAACAGATGCGCGATCTGCTCGGCCGAGGAGGTGTTGTAGATCGAGAACGGGGTCGCGCCCAGATGCAGGGCGGCGGTGTCGACCAGATTGAACTCGGGACGGTTGGTCAGCATGATGCCCACGGTGTCGCCCTGCGTGACCCCGATTCCGGCCAGCCCCGCCGCAATGCTGCGCACGTGCTGCCCGTACTCGCGCCAGGTGATCTCCCGGGTGCCGCCGACGGTGCGGATCGCGACCTGCTCCGGACGCAGCGTCAGCGTCTGCTGGAACGCCGCCGGAATCGTGAAAACCGTTTTGCCCGATTTGTGCGGATAGCCGATGTCTGTCGTCATAACCCTTTTCCGATTGCCTCTCGCTTCACCCGCCACCCGCATGCACCCATTCGACCTGCGAGAACCTCGACGTCCGAGAAGACACCCAACCGACCCACGCACATGGCCACACGCCCTGCTGTGGCGCGGCTCACTCAGCTTAGCCAGAAAGTCGCGCCTGTGTCGCGCGCTCCATCTGCTCCGCTCCGGCCGAAGCCCGCGAACGCGTGCGCGGGCCCGACAGTCGCCGCATCGCCGTTCGGGAGCGAATCCACGCGGTCGCAGCCGCGGGATGGGTCAGCATCCATGCCATCAGCACCACGCTCTGACTGGCCACGACAACCTCCCGCCCGGCGAAGAACGGCGCCGCCAGCGCGCCGCCGACCATGACCGTCCCCAGGATTCGCCTGCCCCAGATGGCTACTCGCCACGCCAGCCGCGAGGGCAGCCGATGACCGCCGAGCCGCCGCTTGGCCTCCAGATAGGCCATCGCGCGCGCACTGCGCGGCACCGTTGTCAGCGGAACCGGAGTGACGGCCAGTCCTGATCGGCGCAGGGCCTGCGCCTTGCCCGGATTGTTGGTCAGCAACCGTACCGACCCCGGGCCGAGTGCGGCGAGGAATTCAGCGGCCTGCACATAGCAGCGCGAATCGTCCTCGACCGCGAGCATGCGGTAGCTGGCGTACGTGTCGACCCGTCGCAACTGGGTGATGCGCAGTCCCTTCGCCTTCGTGATCAGTCCCGCGCCACGACCCTCCTGCTCGAGATAGATCAGTACGCCGACACCCTCGGACTGAATCCTGTTCATGGCCAGCTGCAGTTCGGGACCGCAATCGCAATCCTGGGACTCCAGCGCGTCGCCGTAGAGGCACCGCGAGTGGATTCGGACCAGTGGATCGGAGTGCACCTCGGGATCGCCGAACAGGAGCGCATGCCCGGCCGCACCGCGGTCATCGAATTCCACTACGCGCACGCGCAATTCCGAGCCCCTGCGGGTCAGTTGGTGCTCGGTCTGCGCGGCGAGACGATCTGGCTCATTCTGAACTGGCGCTCGGGACGGAGAGGACACGTCGGACACGACTGAGCTGCCAAGGATGGTCGGCACGGCAGAACCGTACAGCCGACCGGTCGATTGTGCCTGTCGAATGGGGACTCGAATTTGCCGAAAATTCGCCGACCTGCGCATATGCGTCGAATGTCGCAATATCCGCAGTCGGTCGACCTACCATTCTGTGACGGCCGGTTGCTCAGCGAAAAGTGTTCCAGGACAGGTCATGTGGACCAATCTCAACCATGCCAGCCACTGGTGCACCCGTGACGGCCGCGAATTGCGGGTGCGGGTCACCGATATTCGCGCCGACCAGGACTCCGGTCATGTCCTGGCCTTCGGTTCGATCTCCGACGGTTGCCTGGTCAGAATCCACTCCCGGTGTCTGTACGGCGAATCGCTGGGGTTCCAGGATTGCGACTGCAAACCGCAGCTCGATCGCTCACTCGACCTCATTCAGGCGGAAGGATCGGGCATCCTGGTCTACCTCGAGCAGGAGGGGCGCGGACACGGCCTGCTCGCCAAGGCGCGTGGTTACGGTGAGAGCGAGCGCACCGGGTTGGATACCTTCGCCAGCTTTCTGTCGCTGGGTTACTCCGCCGACGATCGCCAGTACAACCACGCGGCACAGGCTTTGGTGGATCTCGGCCTCACGGCCGTGCAGCTGCTCACCAACAATCCGCACAAGCTCAGCGCGGTCGCCAAGGTGGGCATCCGTGCCACCGTGGTGCCGTTGCGCACGCACCCGCGCACCGCGCGCGAGCGTGAGTATCAGGAGGCCAAGCGCATGTACGGGCACTGGATTCCCACCGATCGCGCGCCGTGGGCGATGGACTTCTAGCGGCCGGTCAGCGGCGCAGGTTCCCGGCTACGTCCTGTGCGGTCGCGGCACCGGAATCCTCGCCGTCGGCGAGCTTGTCGATGGCGTCGATCCTCGGCATGGAGGCCGGAATGCTCGAAATATCCTCTCGCGCAGAGACCGCGGCCGCGGCCCACTCCACATTTCGCTCATCGTCGTGCCGGCGCTGTGCCGCATCGGCCGAACGCACCCGCGTCACCAAGCGGTAGATCAAGGCGGAGATGAAGGCCGGTGACATTCCCGGCGCTCGAACGACCGGCCCCGCGGATCGTACCGACGACGGCAGCGATCCCGAACCCGGTGCGGCGGACGGAAACTGCGCGACGATGCTCTCCCGGTCGCGAAAGTGAATGGCGCACTGCGACCCATCGATCACCACGACGGCGCCGACCTGCAGCTCGAGCAGTTCCCGGGTGGTGTCGGCACAGGTGCCGCCCGGCCTCATACCGGCCAGTTCGTCCGCGGTGCCGATGAGATAGTCGACCTTGCCCAGCAGTGCCAGCACCCGCTCCGAGAGCTGTCGCGGCGGCGAGGCATTGACCAGCAGCCACGGCGGGGACTGCGGCTGCGACGCCGCGTCGATCACTTCGGCCATGACTTCGTCCGATTGCTCGAAGGTCAGCAGGACCGCCGCCGACGCGTGCAGTGCCTGGCGAATCGGTTCGTCGATATCGCGGGCGGCGAACCAGATTCGATCCTGTTTGTTGGCAATCGAGGTGTAACTCCCGTCGTGCGACATGATGACGGTCGCCACCGGAGTGCGATATCCGGAGATCACCGGGATCAGGCTGGTGTCGACATGCTCGCTGTGCAGATAGGTGAGGATCTTCTCCCCGTTGTCGTCATTGCTGACCGCGGCGAACAGGCGCGCGTCGAGCTCGAGGCGCGCCAGCGCCACCGCGCGATTGAGTCCTTTGCCGCCGGGGTGCTCGTCGAAATCGCCGAAAAGCGAGGAGCCCGGCCGGGGGAAGGTCTCGACGGTGTGAATGCGGTCCCAGGCCGCGTCGCCGACCACGACCACCGTCGAGCGCTCCCGCGCGCCCCGCACTTCCGCTGCCGGAACCACGGATTCGGAGATGAGCAGCGTGCTGAGCGCGGTGAACGCCTCCGTCTCGGGAGCGCCCGCCCGCAGCGCACGCGCGGTCGGGGTCGATCGCTCCGCGGGAGCCCGCACCGCTTCGTAGAGCACCTGCCAGTTCTCCGCCAGACAGCGACGGCGCATGCCCAGGTTCGGACCGTACAACCGGTCCGAGAGTGCGGCGGGCAGCACGGCCGACAACATTTCCAGGCACAGCTCGGCGTCGATGATCAGTTGATCTGTCGCAGCGAGTCTTCCGGCGAGGTAGCGGATCGCATGGGGGAGGGCTTCCTCGGGCGTCGTCCCGGCCAGATGCGCGTAGCGGCGCACGATCACCAGCTTCAGCAGCGGGCCGATATCGACACTGAGGTTGCGCTCCCCCCGCATGCCCGAGAGCTTGCGCAGCCGCTCGAGAATCCCGCGTACCGCATGAACGTCGATGCTGTGCGGAGGACCCGGAGTCGTCATACCGCCCTCACCTCCCACTCGAATGCACCCGCACCGCAGACTGATTCGAGGCCCGGCCGGATGGTCGTCGGGGAAGGTTCCGAGACACAATGCGGCGTTCTCGATGAATCGTTCGCCGGGCGGCAGAGTGTGCGCTGCCGCCCCAACGATACCGCCGAACATGTTTACCGACCAGGTAAAACGTCAATCCCGCTGAGACAAAGGCAAATGCCGCGAAGTGTCCGGCAAATGCCATACTGGAGTTGGCGAAGTTTCGCCCCCACCAGACAGTTTCGGAGGTCCTGGTGTTCGGAGTGATTTTCCTGGTTCGGCATTTCCGGCGGCGGCGCGCAGCGGCGAGCGAATCCGATACCGAGGCCGAGATCGCATTCGCCGGCTAGACCGGCGAGATTTTCCGGCGCAGCGAAAACCGGCCATCCGTCGTCGCCCGCTCCATCCACGCAGACCACACGTGGGTAGCGACATCTCCAGCCGATCAACACATTTCGATCGGCCCCTTCCGGCATCCCGGACACCGGGCGCCCGCGACGACACCTCACCCACAGGGAGACCGTCGTGATTTATGAGAGCAGCCGTTCGATCACCAGCAGCTTCTGCCCCGAATGGGCGCGCCGGCGCGCCGACCGGGGTGAACCGGCGTGGGAGTTGAGCTGGTGGCCGGAGGTGTTGTTGACCTTTGGACAGGCCAGGGATGCAATGGAACTGGCCGAGCTGTGCAGCGGGCCGGCGGAGCCGGGCGCGCGGGCGGAGACGCTGGCCGGGGAATTGGGAACCTCGGTGAAACATGTCATGGCCGTGCTGCATCAGCGGATGATGGAGCGGGGCAGATGAGCGCAGACCTCACCGGCGAGGCCGCACAGTGACACGCGGACGGGTGGGGAGTTGCCGTATGCAGCAATGAATTCCCGGCACATCGGGCGGTTCGGTAGGTGGTGAAATACCGACCGCTCGGTAATCGACGAAGAACACATACAGTTCGCCCAGGGAGGACCCAGCAGTGACAATCGATATCAATCAGCGGGAGATGACCAGTGACATCACCCCCGAATTCGCACGGTGTGCACAGGGGGAGCAGGTGTGGTCCCTGAGCTGGCTACCCGAACAGCGACTGACCCGGGAACAGGCGCATGCCGGAATGGAATTGGACGAAATCCTGTCCGATCCGGAGGTGGTCTTCGACGATGCCGCACACTCCGAGGCCGCCGAACGCGCCGCCCGGCTGGGCATCCTGGTCGAGCACGCGGTGGTCATGCTGGCGCAGCGCCTGGCCGAGCGCATGCACCGCGAGACGCTCCCGCCCTGCCCGGCCGACGCCGAACTGCCGCCGCTGCCGCAGTTGCCCGAGCCGATGCTCACCGGCTGGTTCACCGCGACCTACGCGCCCGCCACCACGGGTGCCCGCTCCCAGCACCTGTGGGCCTGACCGACCCGGTACTGCCTCGACCGCACACGTGCCCGCCGCGCACCAGCCCGCGCGCCGGGCCGCGACCAACCTGCCTTCGCGAGTCGAAACCGGCGCTGATCCGGTCAGGCCCGGGCGGTGTGCCCCGCGCCGACCGCCTCGGACAGGCTGGAGTAGCCGTGTGCGCGCAGCTTGATCGCCAGACCGTGATGAATGCGACGTGCCCAGAACGGACCGCCGTAGATGAAGCCCGTATAGCCCTGCAGCAGTGAGGCTCCGGCGAGAATGCGCTCCCAGGCCTGGTCCGCGGTTTCGATCCCGCCGACCGAGATGAGCACCAGCCGGTCCCCGACGCGCGCGAACAGCCGGCGCAATACCTCGAGCGAACGGTCCGCGACCGGTGCGCCGGACAGCCCGCCGGCACCGAGCGCGGCGACCTCGTCGGCATTCGTGCGCAGCCCGTCGCGGCGAATCGTGGTGTTGGTGGCCACGATTCCGGCCAGACCCAGCTCCACCGCGAGGTCGGCCACCGCATCGATGTCCTCGTCGGACAGATCGGGGGCGATCTTCACCAGCACCGGCACCGACACACTGTCCAGCACCGCCCGCAGCAGTGGGCGCAGCGAATCGACCGCTTGCAGATCACGCAGGCCCGGGGTGTTCGGGGAGCTGACGTTCACGACCACGAAATCGGCCAGCGGGCCCAGCAGTGTCGCGCTGACGGCGTAATCGGCGGCGGCATCGGCGGCCTCCACGACCTTCGTCTTGCCGATATTCGCGCCGATCGGAATACCGCCGGGGCGGCGCGTGGCCAGATACCGCGCGGCCGCTGCGGCGCCGTGATTGTTGAAGCCCATGCGATTGATCAGCGCCCGGTCGGCGGGCAGCCGGAACAGTCGCGGCGCCGGATTGCCCGGCTGCGCCTGCGCGGTGACCGTGCCGATCTCGGCATAGCCGAAACCGAGCGGACCCCACACCTCGGCGCCCTCGGCGTCCTTGTCGAAGCCGGCCGCCAGGCCCAGCGGGCTCGGGAAATCCACCCCGAACACCCGCGAGGCCAGCACCGGATCCTGCGCCACCAGCAGTGTCGAGGTCACCCACCGGCCCGGCGCGAACCGGGTCGACAGCTTCATCGCACCGAAGGCCAGATGATGGATGCGTTCCGGCGGGAGCAGGAACATCACCTTCAGCAGCAGGGCATACAGGCGTTCGCCGATATTCGTGAAGGCCATGCGGGTCACATCACCGCCTCGGGTGTCGGGGATAGCAGGGAACTCTTGCGGCGGCGCAGCAGCACCCGGCGGCTGCCGTCGGTGTAGGCACGCACCCGCGACAGCTCCCAGCCACCGAATTCGGCCTGAATGGCCAGGCGCATGGAGGCGGTCACGCGATTCATGTCCGGGGGGAGCCGTAGCGGCACGTATTCGTACTCGTCATCGCTGGAATGCTCCCAGCCTGCCGGTATCGGTCGCGATTGCCGCGCTGATCGTGATGCCCGAGCCATCACTGCCCTCTCTTCCGCTGGTCCGCGCCGATCCGTTGCAGACCGTCACCGGTCCCGGATCCCACGAACAGGTCACCGGTGCGGTCGTCGATGGTCACCGTGTTGGGCTGGCGCACTGTGGGATAGCGGCCCACCTCTACCGGTATACCCGTCGACAGGTCGTAGCCGACGACTTCGTTACTGCCTGTCAGCGTCACCCACACGGTCTCGGACCGCTTGTCGTAGGCGAGTGCGTAGGGCGAAGAGCCTACCGGGAAACCCTGGCGCAGGACCAAAGGATCGGCCGTGTAGACCAGCAGCTGGCCACCGGCGGTATCGGTGACGATGCGGCGGCCGAAGTGATCACCGATCATCTCGGCGGCCCCGTCCCCGGCGCGCAGGGTCAACCCGAGGCGGTGATCGGCCAGGTTCAGCTCGGCCAGGGCGGTCTGGTGGCGGTCGAGCACCACCACGGTATCGGTGCTGGTGTCGATGGCATCGGCGGACACCAGACCCGAAATGGTCTCTCGCACAGCGCCATCGGGGGCCAGCACGAGTACCTTGCCGCTGGCGAGCCCGGCGATCAGATCACCGCCGGCGCGCACCGCGGCCGCGTGCACATCGCCGTCGACCTTCACCTCGGTCAGTGCGCCGGAGGCGGCATCGACGCGAAGTATCTTGCCGGGCACCGCGATCAGGAACTCCCCGGGCTTGCCCAGCGAGAGCGCTGCGGCCGCCCCGGGCAGGGTCACCGTGCGCAGGGTCCCGCCGGGCTGCGCGAGCAGCTGCAGCGTGGTGCCCGGATCGGTGATCGAGGCGAGAATTCCGGTGCCCGGATCTGCCAGCAGATCGCGAATCGGCGCACTGGGCGTCACCGCACCGGCGGGCGCGGCGACCGCTTCCGGCGCCACGGCCGCGGCGACCGGATCCCGGGTCGGTTTGTCGGCGTCGTCCTTGGAGGAACAACCGGCCAGTACCGTCACCGCGATCGCGCCCGCGAGGACCGACCGGATCAAGCCGCGACGGCGCATGCAATGAACTCCTAACCACAAATGAACCATGCGTTCTTCTTCATGTAAACGTAGCGCGCGGTACCCACGAAGCCGACCGTGGGGAGCATGGCAACCGAATCCATCGAACGAACGCGGCTTTACACGCTAACAGGTTAGTGTGTAAAGCGTGTCCGACCAGGTGCGGCGTGCCTTCCGGTTCCGCTTCTACCCAACCGATACGCAGGCGGCGGAGCTGCTGCGTACGTTCGGTTGCGTCCGGAAGGTCTACAACCTCGCGCTGGCAGCCCGAACTGAGGCCTGGTATCAGCGTGGAGAGCGCGTCACGTACAACACCACGTCGGTAATGCTCACCCGATGGAAGCAGTCCGAGGAGTTGTCCTTCCTCGCTGATGTGTCGTGCGTCCCATTGCAACAGGGTCTGAGACACCTACAAGCCGCGTTCCTCGCATTTTGGGACAAACGAGCCAAGTATCCACGCTTCAAGTCCCGCAAGAAGTCTCGTGCCAGCGCGGAGTACACCCGGAACGCCTTCCGCTATCGGGATGGGCAGTTGACGTTGGCAAAGATGACCGAACCACTCGAAATCGTGTGGTCCCGACCGTTGCCGGAAGGTGCACAACCCTCCACTGTGACCGTGACACACGACAACGCGGGCAGATGGTTTGTCTCCATGCTGTGCGAAGACCCCGGTGTGCAACCGTTGCCGGAGAGTGCAGCGGCGATCGGAATCGACGCCGGTCTCCATGCACTGCTGACCTTTTCCACCGGGGAGAAGGTCGCCAACAAGAGGCACGAACGCCGCGAGCGCATTCGCCTGGCGAACGCACAACGCCTGGTTTCGCGCAAGCAGAACAGGTCGAAGAACCAGGACAAGGCTCGCAGAAAGGTGGCCCGGATCCATGCCCGCATCTCCGATCGACGGCGAAATGATCTGCATGAACTGACAACTCGACTCGTGCGTGAGAACCAAACGCTCGTCATCGAGGACCTGACTGTTCGAAACATGATGAAGAATCGCAAACTTTCACGCTCGATCTCTGACGCCTCGTGGCGCCAGTTCCGCACGATGCTCGAGTACAAGGCGGAGTGGTATGGGCGCACAGTTGTCGTGGTCGACCGATGGCTGCCGTCCTCGAAGCTGTGTTCGGACTGCGGCACATCGGTCGATTCGATGCCACTGCGCGTACGCCTGTGGACGTGCAGGCAGTGCGGGGTCACTCACGATCGCGACGTGAATGCAGCGAAGAACATTCTGGCCGCCGGGCTGGCGGTGTCGGCCTGTGGAGCCGGTGTAAGACCCAGACGCAGCACTGCGCGCGGGCAATCGGCGACGAAGCAGGAATCCCAATCCGCGAGGGTTGGAGTCCCGTCGAACTCGTTCGGGACGAAGTCAACTGACCATGTTGCCCGACCACGCCCGGTGGGCGGGGGTCTTGGGTCCGGCGCGCCGTCACAGGGTGCACAGTTGCTAGGCCACCGAGTCACTTGACGTGACATGGGCTTTCGCGGGGCCGTCGGCGGTAGCGGTTAGCCTGGAAGTACATCAGTGGGTTGTGTCAGGGAGTTGAGTTGGTAACCGACCACACATCGGGCTTCCCCGCACCGGGCTTCACCGTCGAGGACGTGACCGTCGGTCACTACGCGCACGGGTTCGGCATCGCCGAGGACGGGCGCCCCTTCGCCTTCCGGACCGTGCGCGGCACCATGACCGTCGAGCTCTATCGCCCTGACCTGGAGACAGCCGTGCCCACGCCGGAAGACGTGGTCGCGATCGCCGAAACCCGGCTCACCGATATCGATCTCGAGGACGAGCGCAGCATCATCGCCCTGGTCCGCGATCTCATCCCGCAGGCGATCCCGGTGCCGGCCGCCGCACCCCCCGACGCGACCACGGTGCGCGCACTGCTGGCGCGTTTCGGTGCGGTCATCGACGGCCGCTGAGGCCGCACCGGGGTCCGACACGCCGTGCGTGGCGCAGACCCCAGGCGGCGGCGCATGTGACGCGCCAGTCAGCAACTCGCCGTGCGCATGACAGACTGTGGGCAAATCACCGCAGTTCGAGCACCGAGGATGTTGATGGCTTTTCGACGACCGGCCGTAGCAGTTCTGATTCTCGCCGTCCTCGGCGCCGCGACGGCGGCGTGTGGTGGTTCCGATGACGATGCCTCGGTCGCCGCGGCGCGCTCCTCTGCCTATGCCGCGCTGAGCTCCTCCTCGGTGGCCGCCTCGGCCTCGGCCTCGAACCGGCCGCCCATTCCGACCGCGGCCGCGCTGGACGCGCAGATCAAATCGGCGCTGGATCCGAATCTGCCCGATGCCGATCGCACCGCCCTCATCGAGGACGGGGAGTCGTTCAAGGACGCCATTCCGGATATGTACAAGGCGCTGCAGGACAATCCGCGCGCGGTGTACGGGGTCCGGGATCCGGTCTTCGACAATCACGACGGCACCCTGACCGCGACGCTGAGCCTGGACAAGGACGGCACCGGGTCCAATGTGCGCACGACCGTGGTGCATTTCGTGAACAAGGACGGGCGCTGGAAGATCTCGCGCACCGATCTGTGCGGCATTCTGCGCTCGGCCGATTACCGGACCGCGGCCTGCGGCTGATGCTCGCATCGAACAAGGGCACCACACGGCCGCTGCGCTGGGGGCGTTTCGTGCACCGCAATCGGTACCTGATCTTCGGGCTTTTCGGGCTGGTGGTGCTGGCGTCCGGGTTCTACGGGCGCGATCTGGGCAAACATCTGACCCAGGAGGGCTGGTTCGACGAGAGCAGCCAATCGGTGGCGGCCTCCAAACTCGCCGATTCCACCTTCGGGCGCGATACCGACAGCGATCTGATCGTGCTCTATACCGCCCCGCCCGGCGGCACCGTCGATGACGAGCCGGTGCGCACCGCGGTCACCGCCGAGCTGAATCGGTTGCGCAGCAGCCACTCCGGGCAGATTCTCAAGATCGACTCGTACTGGGACGGCGCGCTCATGGGCCAGTTCGCCGACGCCTCCCGCACCCACGCCTTCGCCAGTATCGGACTGCGCGGCGACGGCGGCACCGACACGGTCAACAACTACATGGCCGTCAAGAACGAATTCCATTCCGGCACACCGGGTTCCGGGCCGGGCGGGACGACCGTGCAGTTGGCGGGCATGCAGCCGGTGGTGGAGGGCATCAATACCGGGATGCAGAACGACATCCACCGCGCGGAGATCATCGCGCTGCCGCTGGTGGCGATCCTGCTGTACTTCGTATTCGGCGGGGTGATCGGCGCGCTGCTGCCGGTGCTCATCGGCGGGATGACGATTCTGGGCACCCAGGGCATCATGCGGATGCTGACCGATCATCTGCAGGTCAATGTGTTCGCCTCGGCCGTGGTCACCTTGGTGAGTCTGGGGCTGGCCATCGATTACGGGTTGTTCGCGGTGACCCGGTTCCGGGAGGAACTGGCCGCCGGGCGCACCGTGGAGGAGGCCACCGCGCGCACCGTCGCCACCGCCGGGCGCACGGTGCTGTTCTCCTCGGCGATCATCGCGGTGAGCCTGGGGGCGCTGTTCATCTACCCGAACGGGGTGCTGCGCTCGGTGCCCCTGGGCGGTATCAGTTCGGTGCTGCTGGCGGCGGTGCTGTCGGTGACGGCGCTGCCGGCGACCTTGAGCATCGTGGGGCGGCGCATCGATCTGTGGGGCTGGCATCGGCTGGCGAGCATTCGCACCGCCGAGCAGATCGATGCCGGATTCTTCTCGCGGCTGGCGGTGTTCGCCATGGCCAAGCCGTGGCGGGTGATCGTGCCGGTGGTGCTGGTGCTGCTGGCGTTGATCCTGCCGTTCCGCCACATTGCCTTCGGCGGGCTCAGCGAACGGTATCTGGCCTCCGACAATGCGGCGCGGGTGGCGCAGCAGGACTTCGACCGCACGTTCCCGCAGTTCCGCACCGACCCGCTCAAACTCGTGGTGGTGGGGGCGAATCCGCAGCAGCTCAGCGATATTCGCTATGAGGCCAACCAGGTCAGCGCGCCGCTGATGACAGGCCCGTTCGATCCGGTCGCGCCGACCAAGGACGCGATCACGGTGCTCGGCAGTGGGCTGGTCGACAAGCAGGACGCCGACAAGGTGATGTCGGCGCTGCGCGCCATACCGCAGCCGCCGGGGGTGCAGGTCATGGTGGGCGGGGTGCCCGCGCTCGAGCGCGACAGCATTCTCGGGCTCCTCCACGGGCTGCCGCTGCTGGCGCTGATCCTGGTGGTGGCGGCAATCGCGTTGATGTACGCGGCATTCCGGTCGCTGATCCTGGCGGTGAAGGCGGTCGCCATGAGCGCGCTGTCGCTGGGGGCGACGCTGGGGGTGCTCACCTGGATCTTCGTGGAGGGTCACGGGTCGGGGCTGTTCGACTTCACGCCGGGACCGCTCATGTTCGCGGTGCTGGTGTTGATCGTGACGGTGCTGTTCGGGTTGTCCACCGACTACGAGGTGTTCCTGCAATCGCGGATGTCCGAGGCGCGTGCCGAGGGCAAATCCGCGGAAGAGGCCATCCGGTACGGGATTGCGCACACGGGCGGCGTAATCACCTCTGCCGCCGCTATTCTCATCGTGGTGACAGGCGCCTTCGGGTTCTCCGATCTGGTGCTGATGAAGTACATCGCCTACGGCATGATCGCGGCACTCCTGTTGGACGCCACGGTGATCCGCATGCTGCTCACTCCGGCTGTTCTGAAATTGGTGTGGCGTTAACGCTTCCCGGCCTGAAGGCCGTGGATTCCACGCTCAGACCGCATCCGAATCGGCCGCCCGAGGGAGGTGATCCGATTGTCTTACATCCTCGACACGTGTGTGGCCGCGCTCTGCCACAGCCAGAATCACTCTGGCAGCGTTCCGATCCCGGTCGTCGGCAAACCCGCAGCGGTGGCATCGGAAGGTTCGTTCGCCGAGTTCGAGCTGCTGCTTGGCTCTCGCGAAACAACTCGAACACGTCATGCTCGTATAGGCGGGCTGAACCAACACCAACCTCCGGCCGGCCCGCGTGCCGCGCTCGATGGTCAGCTGTTGCGGCCGCGGACCGGCAGCACCAATTGCGCACCCGTGTCCGGATGATCGAAGACGTCGACCGGGTGCTGGTAGACGCGGGTCAGCAGCGCCCTGGTGAGCACCTCACGGGGTGGGCCGTCGGCGGCGATGCGGCCTGATTCCAGGACGGCGACGCGGTCGGCGTAGGCGGCCGCGACACCGAGATCATGCAACACGACCACCACGGCGGCACCGGCGCTCGCACGTTCGCGGGCCAGGCGCAGCACCTGTTCCTGATGGCCGAGGTCCAGGGCGGCGGTCGGTTCGTCCAGCAGCAAGGTGGCGGTGTCCTGGGCGAGCACCCGTGCGAGCGCGACGCGGGCGCGTTCACCACCGGACAGGGCCGGGAAGGTGCGCCCCGCAAGGTGTTCCACATCGGTGGCGGCGAGCGCTTCGGCGATGCGCTGTTCATCGTCGTCCTGGCGTGCGGTGCGGGCCCAGGGGGCGCGGCCCATGGCGACGACTTCGCGGGCGGTGAAGGGGAAGCCGACGGTGTGGTTCTGCGGCAGGACCGCGCGGCGGCGTGCCATATCGACCGGGGCCCAGTCGGCGAGAGGTTTGCCGTCGAGTTCGACTGTGCCCTCGCTGGGTTGCAGTTCCCCGGCCAGGGCGTCGAGCAGCGTGGATTTGCCGGCGCCGTTGGGGCCGACGAGGGCAACGATCTGCCCGGCAATGACTTCGAAGTCGACGCCGTCCAGGACGCGGCGGCCGCCATTGCGCTCCAGGGCGACGCCGCGGGCGCACAGGGTGACAGTGCCCGGCTGCGGGGTGAGCGGCAGGGTGTGGTGGCGGGTGAAAGCGCCGGAGAGGCTTCGCAATACGGTGCTCACGCCCAGCCTCCCGAACGGGCGCGGGTGCGCCGCAGCAGCCAGAAGAAGAACGGGCCGCCCACCAGCGAGGTGAGCATTCCCAAGGGCAGATCCGCATTGTGCACCAGGGAACGCGCCCCGATATCGGCGGCGACCAGGGTCACCGCACCGAGGATCGCCGACAGCGGGATGAGCACCCGGTGCCCGGGACCCACCAGCATGCGCACCAGGTGCGGCACGATCAATCCGACGAACAAGATGATGCCGGTGAACGCCACACCCGCGGTGGCGAGGATCGCGACCACGACGATCACATTGCGCCGCAGCCGTTCCACGTCCACACCCAGATGCCGGGACGCCGATTCCCCCAGCGCCAGCAGATCCAATCGCGGCGCCATGAGCACCGCCGCCGCCACCCCGACCAGGGTCAGCGGGGCAACCACGCCCACGGCCTGCCAGGTCGCCCCGTTGAGGCTGCCCATCTGCCAGAACACCAGCTGATCACGCGCCGCCGGGGAGGCACTGAACAGCAGGAACGAAATCAGCCCGCCCGCAAAGGCATTGATGGCCACACCGGTCAGCACCAGCGTCACCACCTCGGTGCGCCCGTTGGATCGCGAGAGCACATACACCAGCAGCGTCGTCAACAATCCGGCCGCGAACGCCCCCGCCGCCACCGACCACGACGCCACGAACGCCCCGCCGACCACGATCACCGCCCCCGCACCGACCGCCGCCCCCGCCGACACCCCGATCACCCCGGGCTCGGCCAGCGGATTGGCGAACACCCCTTGCAGCAGCGCCCCCGCCGTCGCGAGGGCTGCCCCGACGAGCATGGCCAGCACCACCCGCGGAAACCGCACCTCCCACAACGTCACATCCCCCGCAGGATGCTTGGGCATCGGCCCCCAGTCGAGCCCGATCCGATGAAAGAAACTCCCCGCCACCTCCAGCGGCGTCGTCGGCACCTGCCCCACCGCCGCCGAAATCAACGCCAGCACCACCAGCAGCACCAGCGCCCCGGCAACGATCAACGCCGTCCGAGACCGCTTCCCGCCACCGCTACCTGCGGCCGGCTGCGCATCGCCACTGCTACCGGTGCGAGCGCGCTCCGACGAGGCAGCAACCGGATCGGCTGCGTCCGCACCAACCTCCGCGACAGCACCGACTATCGAGATACCCGAATTGCCATCTGGCCGAGGCTGCGAGAACCGCTGCGCGGGAGCAGACTCCGACGCCGAGGCGGACTCACCGTTCTCGCCGATTCCATCGCGCTTCGAAGAACTCGTGGCTGGAGCGGCGGTAGCCGAGCCATGCGGTGCGAACGCCGCTGAGTCGGCACCGCCGGGGCGCGTGGCGGCCGACTTCGAGACCGAGTGCGCAGGAGCAGAATTCGATGTCGAGACGCCCTCGCCGTTCGACGGGGCCGTGACGGGCGACGGGGATGCGGCGGCATCGGCGCGCTTGCCGGACGTCGCGGATGCGGATGTCGCTTCGACTGCGTCCGAGGTCGGCGCGGAGTCGAGGCGGGGAGGATTCGACTGCTCGGCTGCGGGGGAGGCGTAGTGGGGCCCGGTCGGATCCTGCGCGTCGGGGGTGGGGCGGTGGGTCATGCGATCTTGTCGCCGTAGACGGCCTTGGCGAGGGCGGAGATCACGCGGCCGGTGTTGGGGCCGAAGCTGAGCAGGACGGCGTCGGACATGTCGACGACGCGTTTATTGCGGCCGGCGGGGGTTTGGGCGATGCCGGGGATTTTGGCCAGGCCGTCGACACCGCCGACGGAGGCCAGGCCGTCGGACATGACCAGGATGACGTCGGGGGCGGCGGCGATGAGGGCTTCGCTGGTAATGGGGACGAACGGTTCCTTGACGCCGGAGGCGGTGCCGGCGTCGGTGCCGCCGATCGCGGCGACCAGGGAATCGGCACCGGAGCCGGGGCCGGCGATCATGGTGATGGCGGTGCTGCGCAGGTACAGGAACGCCATGCGCAGCTTCGGGTCCTGCTGCGGCACCGTGGCGATGGCGGCGGTGATCTCGTCGTGGGTGCGCTGGCCGAGCTTCTTGCCCGCATCCGGGACGCCGAGGGCGTTCGCGACCGCTTCGATCTGCGGCACGACCGCGTCCATGGTGCGCTGCGGGTCGAAGTAGACGACCGTGATGCCCAGCGCTTTGAGCTGATCACGCATGACCGGCGTGGCACTGGTGGAGTCGGTGAGGAATACCGAAGGGCGCTGTGCCGCAATCGCTTCCACGCTCATGCTGCCCGAGCCGCCCGCCACGTTGGGCACATCCTTCACGGCGGGGAACGCGGCGGAGGTGGAGCGGCCCACCAATTTCGAGCCCAGCCCGAGCGCGTACACCGTCTGGGTGAGGGTGCCGTACCGGTCGACGGCGATGATGCGGCTCGCATCGGTGACGGTCACATCACCGCCCTCGAAGGAGTGCACCGTCACCGGCAGCACCGGGGTGGGCTCGGGTCCGATCGGGACCGGGTTGGTATCGGGCATTGCCGCGGTGGCGGGCCCGCGCCGGCCCGCCGCCGCCGACCCGCTGCTGCTGGTGCACGCGGTGGCGCCGATGAGTACGGTCGCCCCGAGCAGCACCAGCAGTGTGCGCAGGACGACGCCGGATCGGGCACTCACGGAACACCTCATGCAGGTAAGGCTAGCCAGGGCTCATTCGGTCCGTGCACTGACGTCGCCGAGTGCGGCGGTGATGGCCCGCGGCAGCTCCAGGGTTTCCGCGGCCAGGACCCCGGTGAGCTGCCCGATATCGCGGGCCCCGACCACCATGCTCGCCACGCCCGGTTGATCGCGAATCCAGGCCAGCGCCACCGCCAGCGGTGAGGTGCCCAGGCCGTCGGCGGCGGTCACCACCGCATCGACCACCCGCACCGCGCGGTCGTCGAGGCCGGCATTGATCTCCGCGGCGGTCGCCTCGTCCGCGCCGCGCGAATCGGCGGGCACCCCGTCGCGGTACTTGCCGGTGAGGATGCCGCCGGCCAGCGGTGCGGTGGCGATGATGCCGAGCCCGTGATGCTGTGCGGCAGGCACGAATTCGTGTTCGACCCCGCGCGCCAGCAGCGAGTAGGGGGTTTGCGCGGCGGTCAGTGGCGCGGCCGCGGCGAGGGTCGCCAGCTGCCAGCCGTCGTAACCGCGCACTCCGGCGTAGCGCACGCGCCCGGTGCGCACCGCGTATTCCAGTGTGCCCGCGACCTCTTCGAGCGGGGTGTGCGGATCCCAGGCCGCGACGGTCCACAGATCCAGATGATCGGCGCCCAGCAGCGCCAGCGTCTGATCGAGCTGGCGCATCATGGTGCGCCGCGAGGCATCCACGCTCCAGCGCACCGGGGCGGGCCCGGCGGCCGGATCCGAGCGCACCGGCCGCTGCCCCGAGCACACACTCAGCACCAGATCATCGCGCCCGATCTCGCGCACCAATGGTCCGAGGATGCGTTGTGCCGCACCATCGCAATAGGCGGGTGAGGTGTCCACGAGAGTGCCGCCCGCTTCGGCGAAGGCCACCAATTGCGCGGCCGCGTCGTCGGTATCGGTCTCTCTGCCCCAGGTGTGGGTGGCCAGGCCGAGGCGGGAGACTCGAAGTCCGCTGCGCCCCACCGTCCGCTGTTCCATCACCGCGCTTGCACTTTCGTCACACGCGTCAGCCTAAGGGCACATGTCCCCGCAACCCCGCTATGCCTCGCGCGGCACGTCGGATGATCGCGGTGAGCGCGGCCCGGCCTGTAGGGTCGCGGCGAGTTTGCGTACGGGTGCGCCAATTGCGTACCGGCAGCCGATGATTCGGAACTGGAGTGTGAGTGGGCGAGTCGATGACGTGGGTGCAGGCCCTGATTCTGGGTCTGGTGCAGGGCCTGACGGAGTTTCTGCCGATTTCGTCCTCGGCGCACATGCGCATCGTGTCGGCGGTGTTCTTCGGCGATGATGCGGGCGCGTCGTTCACCGCGGTCACGCAGCTGGGCACCGAGGCGGCGGTGCTGGTGTATTTCGCCAAGGACATCTGGCGAATCCTGGTGGCGTGGTGCACGACCGTGTGGTGGCGGCTGACCGCTTACCACCCCCCACAGCTGCCGTTGCACGAGCAGCCGACCACCCATCTGCCGGTCTACACCGAGGACGGAGCGATCGAATTCATCCTCGATGAGGACGAGCAGCGCGAGCTGGACTACCGGGTGGGCTGGTATGTGATCATTGCCACCGTCCCGATCGGCGTGCTGGGTTTTCTGCTCAAGGACCAGATCCGTACCGGCGCACGCAATTTGTGGCTGATCTCCACCATGTTGATCGTGTTCGCGCTGGTGATCGCGGTCGCGGAGTACTACGGCAGCAAGCGCCGCCCGATCGAGGAACTGACCACCCGCGACGGACTGATCATGGGTTTCGCGCAGTGCCTGGCACTCATCCCGGGCGTGTCGCGTTCGGGCGCCACGTCCTCGGCGGGGTTGTTCCTGGGCCTGACGCGCGGCGCGGCCGTGCGGTTCTCGTTTCTGCTGGCGATTCCGGCGGTGGTGGCCTCGGGCCTGTTCAGCCTGCCGGATGCTTTCGAACCCGCCGGTGAGGGCCTCAACGCCTCGGGCACCCAGATTCTGGTGGCGACGATCGTCTCGTTCGTGGTCGGTTATGCCTCGGTGGCGTGGTTGTTGCGCTTCGTCACCAAGCACTCGCTGGACTGGTTCGTGGGCTACCGCATCGTGCTGGGGCTGGCGGTCATGGCGCTGCTGATGACCGGCGTCGTGTCCGCGACCTAGCAAGTAGGCTGTCCCGGTGACGGTGATCCTGTTGCGGCACGGCGTCTCCACGTCGAACACTGCCCGCACCCTGGCCGGCCGCAGCGCGGGCGTCGATCTGACCGACCGCGGCCGCGAGCAGGCCCAGATGGTCGCGGGGCGGCTCGCAGCCCTGCCGATCGAGCACATCGTGACCTCGCCGCTGCTGCGCTGTCAGCGCACCGTCGCCCCGCTCGCGGACAAGCTCGGTATCGAAGCAGAACCCGATGAGCGACTGCTCGAGGTCGATTACGGCGACTGGACCGGGCGGGCGCTGAGCGAGCTGGTCAGCGAGCCGCTGTGGAAGATCGTGCAGCAGCACGCGTCGGCGGCGGTGTTCCCCTCCGGAGAAGGTTTGGCGCAGGTGCAGTTCCGGGCCGTGTCCGCTGTGCGCGAACACGACCGCCTCCTGGCAGAGAAACACGGTACTGATGTGTTGTGGGTGGCGTGCACCCACGGAGATGTCATCAAGTCGTTGCTGGCGGATGCGTTCGGCATCCACCTGGACGGTTTCCAGCGCATCGTGGTCGAGCCGGCCTCGATCAGCGTGGTCCGCTACAGTCCGACCGCTCCGTACGTGTGGCGGTTGAACGACACCGGCACGGATCTGTCGACACTGGCGGCGATTTCGCCGCACACCGGTGGTGAATCGAGATCCGGACCGGTACCCGGCGGCGAAACGGGCACTACGGGTAGTGGCGATAATGGGGTTACGGAGCGCCCCGAGTCTTAGTGGTGAGTGAGCTTTCAGGAGGTGCCATGGGCCGAGCAATCCATATTTTCCGCACCCCCGATCGTTTCATCGCCGGCACTGTCGGCGAGCCCGGCGACCGCGCTTTCTACCTGCAGGCCGTGCAGGATCCGCGCGTGGTGAGCGTGTTGCTGGAGAAGCAGCAGGTGAAGGTGCTGGCCGATCGGATGGGTCTGCTGCTGGACGAGGTGGCGCGCCGCTTCGGCACCCCGGTGCCGCCGCAGGCGGCCGCTGTCAGCGATATCGCACCGCTGGTCACACCCATCGAATCCGAATTCCGGGTCGGCACCATGGGTTTGGGCTGGGACGCGGATGCGGGCGCGGTGGTGGTGGAGCTGCTGGCCATCACCGAAACCGAGGTCGACGAATCGGTGGTGCTCGATGACACCGAGGAGGGCCCCGACGCGGTGCGGGTTTTCCTGACCCCGATCCAGGCGCGCGAATTCGCCTTGCGTTCCACGCGGGTGATCGAGGCGGGCCGTCCGCCGTGTCCGCTGTGCGGGGAACCGCTCTCGCCCATCGGCCATATGTGTGTACGCACCAACGGGTACAAGCGTGGCGATATCTTCGGCGCCACCACCGAGCTAGAGGACTGAATCTTGACCGACCACCCGCTGCGCACCGCCGATCTGACGGTGATCGGGCAGGTCACCACCGCCAGCAATGTGACGCTGGTGTGCGAGACCGACCCGGCCGGGACCGACGGCGCGGCCGTGCGCGTGGTGTACAAACCGGTGCGCGGGGAACGGCCGCTGTGGGACTTCCCCGACGGCACCCTCGCCCAGCGTGAGGTCGCCTCGTATCTGGTGTCGGAAGCCTTGGGCTGGGGCGTGATTCCCGAGACCGTGCTGCGGGACGGGCCCTACGGGCCGGGCATGGTGCAGCGCTGGATCGACAGCATCGAGGACGGTCCGGAACTGGTGGATCTGGTGGCGGCCGGCGAGATCCCCGGCGGATACCGGGAGGTGCTGCGCGCCCTGGATCCCTCCGGGCATCCGGTGTCGCTGGTGCATGCCGATGATCCGCGACTGCTGCGCATGGCGGTGCTGGACGTGCTGATCAACAATGCCGACCGCAAGGGCGGTCATGTGCTCTCCGGGGACGACGGGCGCGTGTACGGGGTCGATCACGGCATCTGCCTCAATACCGCACCGAAGCTGCGCACGGTGCTGTGGGGGTGGGCGGGGGAGACCCTCGCCGACGAATTGCTCACCGACATCACGGTTTTGGTGAAAGCGATCCCCGGGGAGCTGGGCGGGCGGCTCTCGGAGTTGATCACCGACGCCGAAGTGGAGGCGCTCGCGGCGCGCGGGCAGGGGCTGCTCGAGCATCCGGTGCTGCCGCAACCGACCGGGCAGCGTCCGATCCCCTGGCCCGCGTTCTGACGGCCCGCGTTCTGATCCGGTGGTCTCGAATCCGGCTGCGTCGAATCCGGCGTGTTAATCCGAAAACGTTGCTTGCATTATGATTTCAACCATTGACGTGCGCTATCGCCGCATTGAGGTGCAGGTCGGCCCTATCGCCCCACGGTGGTGCGAGGTACCGGTGACCGGGGGCGGACGCCCCCGGCGCCGATCACACCGTTAACCTCGATTCATGCAGTCCTGGTCCGATACCGCAGTCCCGACCGTCCCCGGATCCGGACCCGCGTTACGTTTGTTCGACACCGCCGACCGGCAGGTGCGCCCGGTGACCCCGGGTAAGACCGCGACAATGTACGTCTGCGGCATCACCCCCTACGACGCCACCCACCTCGGGCACGCCGCCACCTACCTGACCTTCGATCTGGTCAATCGCCTGTGGCGCGATGCCGGGCACGAGGTGCACTACGTGCAGAACGTCACCGATGTCGACGATCCGCTGTTCGAGCGCGCCGACCGCGACGGCATCGACTGGCGTGATCTGGGCACCCGGGAGATCAACCTGTTCCGTGAGGATATGCAGGCGCTGCGTGTGGTGCCGCCCGCGCAGTACGTCGGCGCGATCGAATCGGTGCAGGAGGTGGTCGAACTGGTCGACAAACTCCTGGCGTCGGGGGCCGCGTATGTGGTCGACGATGCGCAGTATCCCGATGTCTACTTCCGCCACGACGCCACCGAGCAGTTCGGCTACGAGTCCGGCTACGACCGGGTGACGATGGACCGCCTGTTCTCCGAACGCGGCGGCGATCCGCAGCGCGCGGGCAAACGCGATCCCATCGACGCGCTGCTGTGGCGGGCCGAGCGCCCGGGCGAGCCGTCCTGGCCGGCCCCCTTCGGCGCGGGCCGTCCCGGCTGGCATGTCGAGTGTGCGGCGATCGCGCTGAACCGCGTGGGCACCGAATTCGATGTCCAGGGCGGCGGCAGCGATCTGATCTACCCGCACCACGAGTACTCCGCCGCCCACGCCGAAGCCCTGGTCAAGGGCCGTCGCTTCGCCCGCCACTACGTGCATGCCGGGCTGATCGGCCTCGACGGCGAGAAAATGTCCAAGTCCCGCGGCAACCTGGTGTTCGTCTCCACGTTGCGCCGCTCCGGCACCGACCCCTCCGCCATCCGGCTGGGCCTGTTCTCCGGCCACTACCGTCAGGACCGCGAATGGTCCGATGCGGTCCTGACCGAAGCCCTCTCCCGCCTGGACCGCTGGCGCACCGCCGCCGCCCTCCCCTCGGGCCCGGCCGCCGATGACACCATCGCCCGCCTGCGCCAGCACCTGGCCGACGACCTCGACACCCCCAAAGCGATTGCCGCCGTGGACAGCTGGACCCAGCACGCCCTCGAATACGGCGGCCCGGACGCTGCTGCCCCCGGCCTGATCCGCGACGGGGTCGATGCTCTGCTGGGCATCACCCTGTAGCGGAGGTCCACTGGATCCATTCGAACACAACACATCTCATCGAAGGCCACGCGACGCCGGGCGTCGATGGCGTGACGGGGCCTTCGGCTCCTCCCGTACGAGTGGCGTTGCGCAGGAACAGCGGTAGCCGGCGGCGGCTGATCGGACGGATCGGCTGCGCAACAGCCTCAGCGGCCACACCGGGCGGCCTGAGCGGTCAACGATCGGCGCGGAGCGGCAAATATTGCCGCCCCACATCGTTTTGTGACCGCTCAGGCCGGACCGCGCACACCTGCGACACTCGTGGCGAACAGGGCCAATGGCCGCCGCCGATCGACGATCCCGCATGCCCGACAACAAGATTGCGGGTCGCCAGGGCGCCGACCGGGCAGTTGTCTGCGCCCACTCCCGCTCACGGCGTGTTGACGATACGGTGAGGCTTTGATGCTCTCATCCTCAATGAGGAGGTTCGACGGTGACTGCGGTACCCGGGTTCGATAAATTCCGTGCTGTGCGCAAGCAGCTGCGTGCGGGCGGTGATCTGCTGGGGGCGGTGCGCCGGGATCCGCGGATCGTGCGTGATCTGGTCGCCGGGTTCACCGGGCGGGCCGCTGAGGACGTGCCGGTCGATCTGGGGGAGCATGTTCCGCCCGCCGGGTTGGGTGAGTTCACCCGCAGCGCGCACGCCCAGCAGGGTGTGGACAGTGATGCGGCGGCGACGCTGGCGTATCTGCTGGATTTGCAGCACATTCCGCAGTGGATCACCTTCCATGCCGGCTGGCGGGGTGAGGCGCCCGGGCAGGCCGAGGCGGGGCAGCAGTTCGCTCAGGTCGCGAAATTCATGGGCATTCCCGCTGATCTGCGGTGGACGGTCGCCGAGGTCGGCGAGAGCGGGTTGCAGTTGCGCGGTACCGGGCCACAGGGGTTGACCCTGGGTCTGTGGATCACGGTGGCGGCGCGGGGGTCCGGGGCGATGGTGTACCTGGATGCGGGGTTGGCCGGGCAGCCGATCGACGGTCCGCTCGGGGCGACGGTGGCGCGCAGTCTCGGTGATTCGCTGCGTGATTCGCTCACCGCGCTGCCCGCGCATATCGCCGATTCCCCCGCCACCTCGCGGTCGTCGCGGAAGGCGGTGCGGCACAAGGCTTCCGGTGTGGTGCTCGCGCCGACCACGCCGGTGCTGGTGGGTGTGGGCCAGGTGGTGAACCGGGTGCCGGATACGGGGTCTGTGGATCCGTCGGTGCTGGCGGTGCGCGCACTGCGGCAGGCCGCGATCGATACCGGCGCCGGCAACGGTCTGCTGGCCCGCGCGGATGCGGTGTTCACCGTGTCTCCGACGTCCTGGCAGTACCGGGATCTGGGCGCACTGGTTGCTACCGCTGTCGGTGCGGGACAGGTCGATACCGTGCAGTCGAGTCCGTTCGGTGGCGACGGCGGGCAACTGGTGATCAATGAGGCGGCGGCCGCGATCGCGGCCGGCGACTACGACATCGTGCTGGTGACCGGCGCCGAAGCGGGTGCGACGCAGGCCGCGGCGCAGCGTGCGGGCATCGAATTGCAGTGGCCGGTCCAGGATTCGGCGGTGCATCCCACGCGCACCGTCGGTATCGACAAGCCTGCCAACAATGCCGCCGAGACCGCCGCGGGCCTGCTGGCCCCCATCAATATGTATGCCCTGCTCGAGTCGGCGAACCGGCACCGCCTGGGCCGCACCCCGGCCGAGCACGCGCAGGACGTCGCGGAGCTGTGGTCGCGCCTGTCGGCGGTGGCGGCGGCGAATCCGAATGCGTGGCAGCCGCACGAGGCCGACGCCGCCGAGATCGCGACCGTGTCCGAGTCCAATCGCATGATCTCCACGCCCTATACGAAACTCGAATGCGCGAATCTGACCGTCGATATGGCCAGCGGCATCATCATGTGCAGTGCCGCTGCCGCCGAAGCGGCCGGGATTCCGCAGGACAAGTGGGTGTTCCTGCATGCGGGCGCCTCGGGTGCGGATGAATGGTTCGTGACCGAGCGCACCGAACTGGCGGCCTCCCCGGCGGTGCGCGCCCTGGGTGCGGCGGTGCTCGAGCACAGCGGCCTGAGCGCCGGGGACTTGACTCATATCGACCTGTACGCGTGTTTCCCGGTGGCGGTGCAGATCGCCGCGCGCGAGCTGGGTCTGCCGATCGATGATCCCAAGCGGCCGCTGTCGGTGACCGGCGGGCTGACCTTCGGCGGCGGGCCGGGCAACAATTACGGCGGGCATGCGGTCGCGACCCTGGTGCAGCGGTTGCGCGAGGATCCGGCGGCATTCGGCCTGGCCACCTCGCTGGGCTGGTATCTGACCAAGCACGCCCTGGGCATCTATTCGGCCACCCCGCCCAAGAGCGCCTACCGCCATCTGACCCCGGTGATCGAGCATCCCCCGGCCCGCAAGGCCCGCACCGGCTACGACGGCCCCGCCGTGGTCGAGGCCTACACCCTGCCCTACGGCCGCGACGGGCTGCCCGAGGCGGCGATCCTGAGCCTGCTCACCGACTCCGGTGAGCGAATTCTGGTGCGCACCACCGAATCCGCCACCTTGAGCGCGCTCACCTCCGACGAGGACTGGCTGGGCCTGCCGGTGAGTGTCACCGGCGATCAGGTCAGCGTGAGCGGTACGCAGCGCCTGCCATTGCCCGCGCCGCCTCCGGCTCCGGTGCTGATCGAGCGCCGCGGCCACATCATGATCATTACGATCAATCGGCCCCGCGCCCGCAATGCCATCGACCTGGCGACCGCGCTGGGCCTGGAACGCGCCATCGACGCCTACGAGGCGGACCCGAACGCCCGCATCGCCATCCTCACCGGGGCGGGCGGATATTTCAGTGCCGGAATGGATCTCAAGGCCGCCGCGCGCGGTGAGGTGCCGATCACCGAGAAGCGCGGCATCCTGGGCATCGTCTCCCAACCCCCGCGCAAACCCCTCATCGCCGCGGTCGAGGGCCCGGCGCTGGCGGGTGGTTGCGAACTCGCCCTGGCCGCCGATCTCATTGTGGCCGCGGAGGATTCGACCTTCGGCCTTCCCGAGGTCAAACGCGGCCTGGTCGCGGTCGGCGGCGGCGTCCTGCGCCTGTCGCAGCGCCTGCCGCGCGCCATCGCCATGGAGCTGACGGTTACCGGTGACCCCATCACCGCCGCCCGCGCCGCCGCCCTGGGCCTGATCAATCAGGTCGCAGCCCCGGGCAAGGCTCTCGCCGCCGCCCTGGAACTGGCCGAACGCATTGCCGTGAACGCCCCCCTGAGCATCGATGCGGGCAAGCAGATCATCGACCAGTGCCCCGATTGGACCACCGCCGAAGCCTTCTCCCGTCAGGGCCAGGTCGCCGCGGCCGCCCTGTCCTCGGAGGATGCCGGCGAGGGCATGCGCGCCTTCGTCGAAAAACGCCCCCCGGTCTGGCGCGGCCGCTGACGACCCGCGCACACCGCCCCAGATGCGCTCGACAGCCCGCACAGTGCTCCACCGCTACCCTTCGACCGGGTCAGCTCGCCGCGTCCCTACCCTCGGGCCGGGTAGATCCTGTCCGGGCGCGATGGCACTGCCGGGTCGGTGTCTGCGGGTGGAGTCCGACGAAGTCGCACGCCTCGAATTCCTCACGGCCTGCGCCGAGTGTGACGCCCGAGGCGGCGGACGGGAATCGGATCAGCTCCGTGCCCGGTCGCCCGCAATTGCCTGTGTACGGGACAAGGGCAGTGCTCCCACCGAGCGGATGCGATGGCGGGCGATCGTGTGCATCGGCCGGTGAGCAAATATGGTGTCGCACAGCTGTTCTCGGCCGGTGACGCGGCCGGGCGGGCTGGTTTGCGACTCGACGAGGGATTGAGCATGCAGTTGCACGGGCTGGTCGCGGACACACGTGCCCTCGGCGATGTTGTAGACGACCTGCTGCTGGCTGCGTCCGCGCGGCACGAACGTGGATGGGCGAGCTTTCGTGGTCCCCTTGGGGCCCAGCTCGGCGGCCAGTCCCTCGCAGAGAGCACGGATCGCGCGGCGTGAAAGCGCCACGGCCACTGATCGGCGGCCGCTCCTGCGCGCGGGGGCGGCCGAGTTCGAAGAGAGGTACCTATGGCATCGGCTGATTCCGGTGAGTCCGCACTCGAACTGCGCCGTGACGGGATGGTGTTGCCGGCCCGGCATTTCGGCGCCGACGACGGGCCGCTGGTGCTGCTGTTGCACGGGTTCCCCGATACCCCGCACGGTTGGGACGCGCTGATTCCGGCGCTGGTGGGCGCCGGATTTCAGGTGCTGACGCCGTGGCTGCGCGGGTATACCCCCGATTCGGCGGTGCGGGGCGCGCGCTATGACCTGATGGCGGTGGCCGAGGACATCGCCGCCTGGCATCGGGCGCTGGGCGGGCCGCCGACACATCTGGTCGGCCATGACTGGGGTGCGTTCGCTGCCACGATTCTGGCGAAACAGCATCCGAGGCAATGGCTTTCACTGACCCTGCTGGCGATACCCCCGTTCGGCGGCGGCCTCGCACCGGGGGCGGCGCGGCATCTGCCACGCCAGATGATGATGTCCTCCTACATCCCGGTCATGCAATCAGCGGCCTCACCGCGGCTGCTCACGCGCGACGATGCGGCATTCGTGCGACGGCTGTGGCAGCGATGGTCCCCGGGCTGGGAGTTCACCGACGCCGACTTCGCCCCCACCGCACAGGTTTTCACCCACCGCGAAACAGCCTGGGCGGCAACTCGCTACTACCGCTCCCTGTTCACGGTCCATCGCGCCCCGACCCGGGAATTCCACCGCCTGCTCCTGGCCGACCCCGCCCCCCTCCCGACCTTGGCACTGTCGGGCTGCCGCGACGGGTGCATGTCACCGGATCTGCAGCGGGCCTTGGCCGAAGCCGCCGGTGCGACCACCGCACAGCTCCCCGGCAGCGGCCATTTCCTGCACGCCGAACAGCCCGCAGCCGTCGCCGAACACCTCCTGCCCCACCTGCAGGCACATTCCCGCTAGCCACAGGCCCCGACTTCACGCCCGCATATCGCGCCCGAGCCCGCTGCGCACGTTCGGCTCGGCGCGTTCGATGACCACGCCGGCGCGCCGAACCAGCGAGTATGACTGCCGCCCACCGACGACAGTCCGATTGCGCCGGTCGCAGGCGTGCAAGCGCTTTCGCACGAACCCCGCCCGGCGGATCGCGTCGTGTGGGTCCGGACCGAACTGCGCATCGATGGCGCCCGCGCCCGATTCTGCTGTGACGGTGACCGTTTGGAGTCGATCTGCATCACCCTCAGCGACAGCATCGAATCGCAGCTGTACGAGGAGGGCCCCCGGTCAGTGTGCTGCGTACGCGCCCGCGTCGATGTCCTCGAGCAGGGTCGGGCCGGTGGGTGTCCAGCCCAGTAGTTCTCGGGTTCGGGTGCTGGTCGCCGCGAGGTCCATGGCGAAGAAATTGCCGATCCAGCCGAAGTGGTCCAGGACGTCTTCGGGGGCGATCGAGGCGACGGGCAGGTCGAAGCACCGGCCGATGGCTTCTGCGATGTCACGGGCGAGGACGCCCTGTTCGGCGACGGCGTGCAGCCGGGCGCCTGCGGGTGCTTTCCCGAGGCCGAGGGCCACGAGCCGGGCGGCGTCGGAGCGGTGGACGGCGGCCCAGCGGTGGGTGCCGTCAGCGGGGTAGCCGGAGACGCCCTTGGCGCGGGCGATCGCGGCGATGACCGCGATGAATCCGTGGTCGCCGGTGCCGTGCACGGTGGGCGCGAAGCGCAGGCTGACGCTGTGCACGCCGCGGTCGGCGAATTCCAGGGCCAGGTTCTCGCTGCCGCCGCGCGGGGAGTTCGGTCCGTGGGCGGCGGAGGGGTCGTCCTCGGTGCCGGGGCGGCCCTGGGTGAGGCCGGCGACGCCCGAGGCGAGCAGGAACGGGCGGCCGGTATCGGCGAGGGTGTCGCCGATGGTCTGCACGGCGGCCCGTTCGGCCGCGTTCGAGACGGCCGGGTGGGAGAAGTCGTGTTTGTTCGCGAGATGGATGACCGCGTCGGCCTTCTCGGCACCGGCACGAATGCTGCCGAGGTCGTCCAGGTCCCCGCGGCGAACCTGGACACCCTTGGCGTGCAGGGCTGCGGCGGAGGCGTCGGATCTGGCCAGCCCGGTAACCGTGTGGCCGCCGGCGAGCAGTTCATCGACCGTGGCGGAGCCGATCCATCCGGAGGCTCCCGTGACGAAAACGTGCATGATGTGATCTTCCTTCGACTGGTGGCAGCGATTGATGTCAGTCGCTGACATCAGCCTACGCTTCTATGTCAGTCACTGTCATCGCTAGACTCGAGCGCATGGCACGTTGGGAACCGGGCGCTCCGGAGCGGCTGCAGAAGGCAGCCCTCGAACTGTTCGCCACCCGCGGCTACGAGCAGACCACCGCCACCGAGATCGCTCAATCCGTCGGCCTCACCGAGCGCACCTTCTTCCGCTACTTCAGCGATAAGCGCGAGGTGCTGTTCCACGGACAGGATGCCTTCGTGCAGGCGTTCCTCACCGGCGTGGACACCGCGCCGCAGGGCGCCTCCGCACTCGAGATCATCGCCTGCGCCCTGCAATCGGCGGCATCCTTCTTCCCGGACGAGCGCCGCCCGCACTCGCGCACCCGGCAATCGGTGATCGAGCTGAATCCCGCACTGCGAGAACGCGAATCACACAAACTCTCCGGCCTGGCCGCGACCCTCGCCGGTGCCCTGCGCGCCCGCGGCATCGACGACCTGCCCGCCACCCTGGCCGCGGAATCGGGCGCCACCGTCTTCGGGATCGCCTTCACCCAGTGGATCCGCGAGGGCGAACAGCGCTCACTCGCCGACCTGTCCGCAAACGTACTGCGCGAACTGCTCGCCCTGTCCGAAAAGGCAACGGCCGCAGGACATTCGACCCCCGAATAAGGCGAAGTCACAGCGGCCGGGAGGGGACCTTTTTCGGAGAGCCGGGGCGGCCTGCGGTGAGGATGCCGGCGAGCATGGCACGGAAGGTGGGGCATTCCATGTGACTGGGCGCGGGGCAGGCGGCAGCGTGGCGCAGGCTTTCGCTCATAGCGGTGAGCTGGGCGATGGTGTGGTCGAGTTCGTCGGCCCGGGTGGTGAGCATGGCGCGGTCGATCTCGGGGCGACCGTCCGGGGCGAACATTCCGGCGATGTCGTCGAGGGAGAATCCGGCGGCGCGTCCCAGGCCGATCAGGGCCAGCTGGTCCAGGACCGCGGGGGCGAAGAGACGGCGCTGGCCGCGTCTGCCGGTGGAGGCGATGAGTTTCCTCTCCTCGTAGTAGCGCAGCGTCGAGGCGGGTACTCCCGAGCGGGCGACCACGTCACCGATGTCCAGATCCACGGCAATCCCTTGACTTCAAGTCGACTTGAACTGACAGAGTGAAGTTTCCCCCTCCGGTGACAGCAAGTAAAGGAGACTCCGATGAGTTCCGAGCCGCAGCCCGCCGAGCAGATCACGCAGTGGAACGGCCGTTCCGGGCAGGCCTGGTCGCAATCGGCGGGCCTGATGGATCAGGTGCTGCAGCCGTTCGAGGGCCTGCTGGTGGATTCGATCGCCGCCGGGTCGGGTGCGCGGATCCTGGATGTGGGGTGCGGTGCGGGCGCCACGACGCTGGCCGCGGCCCGCCGGGTGGGGCCTGCCGGTGCGGTGGTGGGCGTCGATATCTCCGAGGCGATGATCACCGCCGCCCGCGCCCGTGTGCAGGACACCGACGCCCCGGTGAGTTTCGTGATCGATGATGCGCAGACCGCCGTGTTCGCTCCGGCGAGCTTCGATCTGATCATGTCCCGCTTCGGTGTCATGTTCTTCCCCGATTCGGTGGCCGCCTTCACGAACCTGCGCCGCGCCGCCCGCGATAGCGCCGCGCTGCGGTTCCTGTGCTGGCGCGGTATCGACCAGAACCCGTTCATGACGACCGCCGAGCGCGCCGCGGCCCCGCTGCTGCCGAATCTTCCTGTGCGCCAACCGGATCAGCCCGGCCAGTTCGCCTTCGCCGACGAGCACCGGGTGCGGGCGATTCTCGACAAGAGCGGCTGGGGCGATATCACCATTCGCCCCGCCGATGTGGAATGCACTCTGCCCGAAGAGCATCTGGTGCGCTACTTCAGCCGGTTCGGTGTTGTCGGCCTGGCCTTGCCCGATGTGGACGAGGCGACGCGCACCGGGGTCGTAGAGACCGTGCGCGCCGCCTTCGAACCGTTCGTGCACGCCGGTACCGTCCGCTTCACCGCAGCGTGCTGGTCGGTCGAGGCGACCGCGGCGCACTGAGAACCGCCGCACTGAGGACCGCGGCGCACTGAGCCCGGGCTGCGACCGCCGCGCAACAGTGCGGGCGGTCGCCGCGACAGGTCAGCCCTGCCGTATGGACTCCTTCCGTGTGGATCTCTCCCGCGGCAGCCGTACCCGTGGTCGGCGAAAGCGACAGCCCCCGGTCGTTTACAGCGTGGTGAGTGCCGCGACGGCCTCGGCGAACATGACGTGCTTGATAGCGCCGAGCGTGCTCGGATCCTTCACCCCGAGCGGGGTCAGCAGCCCCAGCGCGCTCTCGGTGACCTCGGCCTCGGGTACGGCGGCGTCGATGAGGTCGTACACCAGGGCCTCGGGCGCCGGGAATCGGTGCCCGGTGGTCATGGACGCGATCGCCGCCTTGGGGGTGAGCTTGGACTGGATGAGCGCGGCCATGCCCTTGGTGAAGGGAATACGAATATCGGCTTCGGGGAAGCAGAAGTACCCGCGGTCGGCGCGCATGACCCGGAAGTCGTGGGCGATGGCGAGCATGGCGCCGGCGCCGAAGGCGTGCCCGGGCAGGGCGGCGGCGGTCGGCAGCGGGAAGGCCAGCACCCGCGCCAGCAGCGCCTGCACCTGGCCCACATACCAGTCGGCGCGGTCGCCATTGGCGCTGAGCCATTCCAGATCCAGGCCGTTGGAGTAGAACTTGCCGCTCGCGGTGGTGAGCAGCGCATGCGACCCGTCGGCGACGACCGTGTCCAGGGCGGTGTTCACCTCGTCGAGAAAGGCTGGGGAGAAACGGTTTTCGTCCCCGCCGAGGTCGAGGACGGCGATCTTGTCGTGGTGGGTGAGGGTGAGAGTCATCGGTTGTCCTTCGCGGGGTGTGGTGTACGGGGTGGTGGTCCGACCGCGAGCACCGCGCGCACGGCGGCACGCAATTGTTCGCGGGCAAGCGGTGAGGTGAAGCGATCGCGGTCGATGAGGATCGCGGTGGGCAGATCGACCAGGCAGATGGTCAGGACATCGACGGCCCCGCCGTCGCCGCGCCCCCACAGCTGCCGGGCCAACTGCTGCATGAGCGCGATCAGCGCCCGCTGGGGTGCCTCGAGCGCCGCGCGCACCGGGTCGGGCAGGTCCTGGTCATCGAGCAGGTCCTCGCGGCGCACGGTGAAGAACATCTTGGTCGAGAGCGGGAATCGGCGGGCGAAGTCGGCGGGCGCTTCGGCCGCCGCGAGCACCGCATCCTCGCCGGTCTGCCCGGCCACCAGATCGGCCTGCAGCGCGAGGAATCGTTCGGCGGCGCGAATCCAGGTGCGGGCCAGCAGTTCCGCCCGGGAGGCGAAGGTGTGGTAGATCGCGCCGTTGGAGATGCCGGTGGCGGCCGCGACCGCGCGAATGGTCACCGCGGCGGGCCCGGCTCCGGCGGCGAGCGCCTCTGCGGCATCGAGCACCGTGCCGGGGTCGTGCATGCGCGGTCTGGGCATGGTTCGAACATAACAGAGCAGTCGCTCTGTTATTACGGTGGTGTGCGCCACCCGGCGCGAGCATTCGCCGCACGCGGGTGGGCGAGCTTGCGGTCCGCGGCCCCACCCAGCGCAGGGTGTCCACGCGCATGGACGAACGCGTGTGGGGCCGACGATCGCTATCGACCACCGCCCCACACGCTTTCGTGGGCCGCTACTCCGATGCGGGTTCGTGCACGCCGTCGGTCAGGACCGGCGCGTACATGGTCTCGATCTCGGCGGCGTACTTCTCGGCGATCGGATTGCGCCGCAGCTTCATCGTCAAGGTCACTTCGTCCCCGCCCGGCTCCCAGAAGGCCGGCAGGATGGTGAACCGTTTGATCTGCTCCACGCGCGAGAGATGCGCATTGCCGGCGGCGACCCCGCGCGCGATCTCGTCGATCAGCCCTTTGTCGGCGGCCAGCGCGGCCGCCGACGCATCGGTCAAACCGTGTTGTGCCGCATAGGGTTCCGCGGATTCGGCGTCGAGCACGATGAGCGCGGTGTTGTAGGAGCGCCGGTCCCCGATGGTGGCCAGGGCACCGATCAGCGGGGTGGCGGCTTTGATGGTGTTCTCGATATTGGCCGGGGACATGTTCTTGCCACCGGAGTTGATGATGATCTCCTTCTTGCGGTCGATGACCCGCAGGTACCCGTCGGCGTCCTCGGTGATGATGTCACCGGTGGCGAGCCAGCCGTCGGTGAGCGCCTCGGCGGTCTTCTGCGGTTCCTGCCGGTATTCACGCATAACCAGTGGTCCGCGCACCAGGAATTCCCCGTCCTCGGCGATCTTCGATTCCAGCCCGGGCAGCAGTTTGCCGACGGTGCCCAGCCGCGCCTGCCCCGGCGGGCTGACACTGGCCACACACGTGAGCTCCGACATGCCCCACACCTCGGAAATGGGAATGCCGAGCCCGAAGAAGAATCCGAGCGTCTCGGCCGGAATCGGCGCGGCCCCCGACAGCGCCCATTTGAGTTGATCCAGGCCGAGTTGGGCGCGCAGCTTGGACAACACGAGCTCATCGGCGTGCGCCCACTCCGCGGCCTGCACGTCATCGAGTGGCGCACCCGCCAATTGCGCGGCCGCCTTGCGCCCCGCCACCTCCAGCGCCCACTCCAACCCCGCGCGCCGCTGCGCATCGGCCTCGTTCGCGACCGAGAACTCCACTGCCGCTTTGAGTTTCTCCCACACCCGCGGCACCGCACCCCAGATGGTGGGCCGGGCATCGATGAGCGCGGCGGGCAATTGTGTGCGATCGGGCACCGTGGTGATCTGACTGCCGTAGTACTCGTGCAGATACAGATTGGTCACCCGGTCGGCCATATGCGCGGTCGGCAGGTACGAGGTGATGCGATCACCGAACTGCACCGGCATCACCGAGGCGTACGCCTGACATTCGAAGGCCAGATTGGCGTGGCTGATCTCCACACCCTTCGGATTGCCGGTGGTCCCGGAGGTGTAGCAGAGCGTGACAATGTCCTCAGGGGTCACCGCCTGCCAGGTGGCCTCGAAATCGAAGTCCTGTCGCACCAGCGAGGTCAGCTGCGCCACCGACAGCGTGCCCGGCACCGCCCGGTCCACGCACACGATCGTTTCGATGGGCACCCCGCTGGCGCGAATGCGATCCACATACTGCGCCTCGCACAGCACGATCCGGTTCCCGGCATTGGTGAACACATAGTTCAGCTGTTGCGCCGAGAGCGTGTTGTACACCGAGAACGAGGTCGCTCCGCTGTGCTGCGCGCCCACCTCCAGGGGATAGAACTCGACCCGGTTGGCCATCATCAGGGCCACGGTGTCCCCGCGCCCGACCCCCAGCGCCTGCAATCCGCCCGCCACCGCCCGCACCTGCCGGGCATACTCGCGCCAGGTCAGCGATTGCTCCCCGCCGACCGAGCGCACCGCCACCGCCTCCGGGTCGATCGCGGCGGTCTGCTGGAATGCCGCAGGGGACGTATTCGGTTTTGTCATAACAGTTCTCGATCCACTCACCGACACCTTCTCAGACGGTAGATCGTGCCGGGTCCGGGTGTGAGCCGTTTAGGCACATCGGCGCGCCGGAGGCCGGGTCGGCGGCAGGGCGCGGCAAGCACCCTATAGCGGAGGACCGCCGCATACGTCACTGTGACGTTTCGACGACGGTGCAGTGCGAGAAACAGCGGGGGAGTGCACCACTTCCGGCGAGCAGGCCGACGGTCTCGCCCCTCAACTCCCGGAATGTCGTCCCGTCGTCGGCCAGGCGACGCCGCAGGGTGCGCCCGCTGAGGCCCAGATCGGCTGCGAGATCGGACTTGCCAGGGCTTCCGGGCGATACCGCCGCCCCTCAACCAAGTCGACGTCACCCGGATGCGCGGGCGAGGTTCGGATTGCTACCCGATTTCAGGAAGGGGCCTCGGACTGCCGGAGTGCGGCGCGGTCGCGGGCGCCGACGATGCCGTAGAGCAGCAGATCTTCCAGCGACGCCGCGAATCCGTCCAGATCGTCGATATCGCGAATGCACATGGCGAACAGTGCCGCCCCGGCCACGGTGTCCAGCACGGTATTCGGATCCAGCCCCGGCCGGCCCGGCGCGGCGTTCTCGCCCAGATACCCGGTCAGCTCTTCACGGGTCGGGGTGTCGAGCCGGGCTGACAATTTCCGGTACAGGCTCGGATCTTCGCGCATCTCGGCCATCAGCCCCGGCATGGCCGCGCGCGTCTCGGCCGAGCCGAAGAGCTGAATGGTCCCGCGAATCACCTTGCGGACCTCCGAGAGCAGATCGGGCGCCACCTTTTCCGAGCCGACGTCCGGGAACACGGCCTGGGCGATGAGGTGGGCCTTGGAGGGCCAGCGCCGGTAGATCGAGGGCCGGCTCACCCCGGCGCGGGCGGCGATCGCATCGATCGAGGTTGCGGCATACCCCTGTTCGACGAGCAGCGCGCGGGCGGCGTCGAGCACGGCGCGGTCCACCGCGGGGTCGCGGTGCGGGCCCAGCCGGTGGCGTGCGGTCACGAAATCGGTCCTTGTCGGTCGGGTCGGGAGTCGTTACAGTCTGTCACATCTAAGTCGTTACAATGTGTAACTGCTGTGGACTCGAGGAGGAGTCGTGTCAGCTGCCCCGCACGCCGCACCCGCCGATACCTATCGGCCGGTACCGCTACTGCAGGACAAGGTCATCGTGGTCTCGGGCGTCGGCCCCGGCCTGGGCCACGCGTTGACCATCGAAGCCGCCCGCATGGGCGCGCACCTGGTGCTGGCCAGCCGCACCGCCAAGCGCCTGGAAAAGGTCGCCGAGCAGGTCCGCGCCCTGGGCCGCACCGCCCTGGTCGCGCCCACCGACATCACCGACGAAACCCAGCGCCAAGCCCTCGTCGCGCGCACCCTCGAAGAATTCGGGCAGGTCGACTGCCTGATCAACAATGCCTTCGCCATCCCGCCCATGAACCCGATCACCCAGATCGAACTGGACGCGCTGCGCACCGTCAATGAAACCAATGTCTTTGCCCCGCTGCGACTCTCGGCCCTGTTCGCCGACGCTCTGGAACGCTCGCGCGGCTCGGTCATCATGCTCAACTCGTGCGTGTCCTACAGTTCGCAGCCCGAATTCTCCGGCTACAAACTCTCCAAAGGCACACTGCAGCACCTGGCGTCCTCACTGGCCACCGAACTGGGCCCACGCGGCATCCGCGTCAACAGCGTCGCCCCCTCGTATGTGTACGAGGACATCAACAAGGCCTACTTCGACTGGCTCGCCAGCCAGGCCGGGGTCACCCACGAGGACATCTACCGGCAGAAAGCCGAACCCACCGACCTCAAACGCCTCGCCGGGCCCGACGAGGTCGCCCGCGCCACCCTGTTCCTGGCCAGCGACCTCGCCAGCGCGGTCACCGGCCAGATGCTCACCGTCGACTGCGGTGAATTCCACCGATGAGCACAGGAGAACCCATGAAGAAGCGAATCGTACTGTGGGGGACCGGCGTCGTCGGCTCGATGGTGCTGACGGAAATCCTCGCCCACCCGCACTTCGAGCTCGTCGGCGTCGGCGTCAGCAATCCGGACAAGGTCGGCAAGGATGCCGGTGACCTGTGCGGCGGCGCGAAAACCGGTGTGCTGGCCACCAATTCGGTGGACGAGCTGATCGCGCTGCGCCCGGACGCCGTCGTGCACTACGGGCCCACGGCCGCTCTGGCCGATGAGAACATCCGCGTCATCGGCAGTTTCCTGCGTGCCGGTATCGACGTGTGCTCGACGTCCATGACGCCGTGGGTGTGGCCGGCCATGGACAAGCTGCCCGATGTGTGGCGTGATCCGATCACGGCGGCCTGCGCCGAGGGCGGCGCGTCCTGCTTCACCACCGGTATCGACCCCGGCTTCGCCAACGACCTGTTCCCGCTGACGCTCATGGGCCTGTGCGGTGAGGTGCAGTCGGTGCGCGCCTCGGAGTTGCTCGATTACACCGACTACGAGGGCGATTACGAGCTCGAGATGGGCATCGGGCATCCGCCGGAGTTCACGGCCATGCTCGAGCATCCCGACATTCTGATCATGGCGTGGGGTGCGACCGTGCCGATGATCGCGTCGGCCGCCGGGATCGAACTCGAGGACATCACCACCACCTGGGAGAAGTGGGTGACGCCCGAGGATCGCGAGTCGGCCAAGGGAATCGTCAAGGCGGGCACGGTCGCTGCCATCCGCTTCAGCATCAACGGCATCTACCAGGGCCGCGAGGTGATCACCCTCGAACATGTCAATCGCATCGGCCTGGACGCGGCGCCGGACTGGCCCGCCGGTACCCGCGACGATGTCTATCGGGTTGACATAATCGGTTCGCCGTCGATTTCCCAGGAGACCTCGTTCCGGTTCACCGATGGTTCCGGCCGCACGCCGGCGGTGGCGGGCTGCCTGTCCACGGGATTGCGGGCGCTCAATGCGGTGCCTGCCGTCAACGATCTGCCGCCGGGCTGGGTGACCGCTCTGGATCTGCCATTGATCCCGGGCAAGGGCACCATTCGGTAAGTGCCGCAACCAGTTTGCCCGCCTCAATACGTCACAGTGACGTATTGAGGCGGGGTGCCGGGACCTAGGGGAGTGGGACCCGAGAGGCCCCGAGTGAGGTTGAACGATCCCGAAGGAGCTCAGATCGCACCTTTTGGCTTATTTCGGAAATTTTACGGCGAATCATGATTTGGCCGAAAAATAAATTACGGCAACGGATTTCGCCTCAGCACACCGGCGCAGTGCACGACATCAAGCGAAGGAGCCCCGTACATCGGGAGCAGCCGGAAAGTGCCCGAAAACGCCGAAAACACATGTCGCACAAGATCATTCCCAGCTCCAGGCAACCCCATAAAAGTACCGATAATCTACATTATGTCAAGTGGCAGCTCGGGCGCTCTTCCGTTGGGTTGGTCTCGACCCTCACACCATTGCACCCGTCTCCCGCCTCGAACCCGCCACCCCTTGCCGATCGGCACCGACAGCGACCGTATTCCTGTGCACAGCCCCGAATTCGCCGCCGCGCCATCGCCGCCCGCTGGCCCGATCGCCTCACCGTTGTCACCGCCAAAGCAGCTCAACCCCCCGCGAACTCTCGGCCCTGCTCATCCGCCCCGACGGCATAGTCGCCGATCCGCACGCCGTATATACCGCGCGTCAGCGCCGACGCGTGGCAGCGCTCACCGGTCGGGCATGGCCAGTGGCAGTCCGAGCCGTGGGAAGCACTCGGCCGGTGGAAAGTGAGTGAGTGCCCCGATTCGGTTGCCTGCCGCGGTGAGCACCAGCAACCCGGTGGCGCGGAACTCCGGCTCGCCTGCGTGTTGCGCATAGATCGCGAAGGCTGGGCCGCCGTTTGCGCGAGTTGTATTGATCAGCATCGGATTCCGATCGCGAAAAGCCGGGACGCAGTGCACGAATGCGGCGATCGCGGTCGGTCCCTGGTACTCGTGTGGCCAGGGCGGCATGGTGAGCCACGCGTCGTCAGTGAGCAGTGCCACGACACCGTCCACATCGCGGGCGGTGTACGCGGCAGCGAAGCGCCGAGTCAGTTCACGCTCGATATCCGAGCCGGGATCGGGCGGATCGGTCCGGGCGTGACCGAGATCGAGGGTTTCGCGAGCACGTTGCAGGGCGGCCTTCACCGCGGTAGTGCTGGTACCGAGCATCTCGGCGACCTCGGATCCGCCGAAGTCCAGGACATCTCGCAGCACCAGTACTGCGGTCTGGCGCGGCGGCAACTGCTGCAGGGCCGTGATGAACGCCAGCTCTACCGATTCTCGTGACTGATACCGCTGCTCGGGATCGAGTAGCGAGTCCGGGTATGGCTCGAGCCAACTCACCCCACCCGTACGGGTGGGATCGGGCACGTCGAACGGCAGCGGCTGCACCGGTCGGCGCCGCGCGTCGCGCTGTGCGTTGAGGCAGCGGTTGGTGGCTATCCGATACAGCCAGGTGCGGACCGAGGAACGCTGCTGGAAATCTGCCAACCCGCGCCAGGCAGCGACCAACGTCTCCTGTAGCACGTCCTCGGCGTCGTGCATTGAGCCGAGCAGGCGGTAGCAGTGCAGTTGCAGCTCACGGTGATACGGCTCGGTGAGCTCACCGAACGCCCGCTCGTCACCGGCCCGGGCTGCCGCCAATGCCTTTGTCATTTCGCCATCGTGGCACCCGGGGTCGACATCGGTGGCATCGGGGGACCGAATCTTCGGTCCGTTCGCGTGTGCGCCGGTGTCTATATCTGTGAACCTTTTCTATCGAATGAATCGAGACCGACATGATCAGCAACGACAGCCCCGCCGTCCGGTTGGCGCTGAACTATTTCCACGCCTGGACCGGTAAGGACATTGACAAGGCCATGACCTACGTGGCCGATGACATCGTCTGCCAGGCACCTGCGGGCCGCATCGAGGGCGCCGCTGCCTACCGCGCCTTTTTGGAACCGTTCAGCCAGATCGTCACCGGCGCCACGATGCTGGCGGCCTTCGGCGATGAGGGCACCGCCCTCGTCATGTACGACACGTCATCCGTTCCGGTCGCCGACGCCCCCGGCGCGGAACTGGTCACCATCGTCGACGGCCGAATCACACAGAGCCGCTTCATCTTCGACCGGGCGCCGTTCGAAGCCGCCCGGGCGGCTGCCGACTGACCGGCTGGCCCTCGTTCATGGGCCATCGATGAACGAGGGCACGGGCCTCGTCCAGCGTGCGCAGCTGGACGGGGGTGAGCCGCGCGGTGATGGCGCGGTCCACGGCCGCGGCCGCGCGCTCGCGGCTTCCCGGCCGTTCTGGGCCGTCGATGACCACACAGCACAGCGCGGAGGAACTGTGCTCATCTCCCCTGTCCCGGCAGACCGTGAGGGTCAATTCTTCCAGTAGTTCGCCGGACCCGCCTGCTTGTCCAGCGCCGAGGCGGCAGCATCGAGCCAGTCGGTGATGCTCTTGTCCCGGGTGAGGTTGATGTACATGGCGGTCGACTCGTACAGGTACCGGTGATTCTGCAGACCCCAGGCGCGATAGGTGCCCCACCCGGCATTGTTGTCGCAGACCGAGGCGCCGGCACCGGTTTTCGGGCACCAGACCGTCCAATCCTGGTCCTGATCCTTGATGGCGTTGTACAGGCCGCTCGCCTCGCCGGCGGTGGCGAAGGCGAACACGTCGATGGACACCAGGATCTGGTCGGAGGTGTCCACATACGAGCCGCTGACCAGCTGATTGCACTGGTGGCTGGTGAGGATCGACTTCACATTCCTGGACATCCCCGAGGTGATGCAGTCATGCACTCCCCCTCCGCGCAGCGTGTATTCGACCTGCTTGGCGTCGGTGAACGATTGCGGCAGTAGCGCATCGGTGGTGAACGGCGTCTTGTCGCCGGCGGCTGAGTCGAGAGTGTTCCAGTCGAACGGCGGGGTGGTCGCCGGCGGGGTGTAGCTGCTGGACGAGCTCGAGTAGCTGGTGAAGGCGTCGGTGCTGTCGTTGGGGTCGTTCGTTCTGAGGGCGGCGTAGCCGATGAGGGCGATCACTCCGAGGCAGGCGACGATCGCGGCGAGGATTCCCGCGACTTTGGTGCCGGAGGCAGGCGGGTGCGCGGGCCGACCGGCGGCGAACGGGGTGGCGAGCAGCGGTTCGGCGGGTTGCCCGCCCTGGTTCGTATGCCAGGCGGGAGGTGTTCGCGCAGGAACGGTTTCGAGGACGGGACTACCGGCGGTTTCCTTCGTGAGGGATATCGACGCCACTACGGTCGCCTCGTCATCCACAGGCGGCCCGGGACGGTCGATGAGCGCGAGCGCATCGGGGCGGTAGGCCGCGCGATCGGGAGTCAGGAATGCCGCCTGCAGTCCGGCCAGCCACTCCCCGGCGGACGGACGCCCGTGCGGGGCAGGCGAACCGGCGAAGGCCCGCACGAACAGCGCACGCAGCGCGGGGTCCAGCTCGACCGGGATACCGGGCAGTTGCCGTTCCCCGGTGGCGACCTTCGGTGCGGCCGGGGACAGGAACAGTCCCCGATAGATCAGACCCGCGAGAGCGAGGCGGTCACCGTCTCCCTGCGCGGGCCGGAGCCCGTCACAGTCGACGAGGTGCGCATGTGGCTGGGACCGGTTCCACGCCAGATTGTGTTCGGTCAGCCCGCCGTGCGCCAGGCCTCGTTCGTCGAGCACCACGAAGATGTCGCAGATCCGGATCAGCACGCCCACCCGGAAATACGGAGCAGGTCTCTCGATCACCAGCTGGTCGAAGGTGAGCGGCGTCCCGTCCGGCCGCAGGAATTCCGCCGGGAGTACGGGCGTGATCACCCCGGCCAGAGCCTGTTCTCGCAGTACCAGATCGATGGGCCAGTTGATCGAGGCCGCCGCCCATTCCTCCGATCCGGCCTGCTGTTCGGCGGCGAGCACGATCTCCCGCCCGAAAAGTACTGTCCGAGCAGCACTTCCGATCAAGTCCCGGCCGTTCGGGGGCGCCCCGTACTGCTTGTAAACCCGCTCCCGCCCCGCCCTGTCCCGGCATCGGCGGCTACTCCCCTGCCCGTCCCCACCCGATTCCCGCGCAACCTCGTACACCTCACCGGATTCCCCGGTCACCGATACCTGCGGCACGCCCCGTCCCCTCCTCCGCGGCGCCCCTGCACCGCCCTGCTACGGCGGATCGACTGTGCCACAACCGACAACAGGGCACAAAACGGACGACTAGGTCAGGCGGAGCACTATGCGGCCGAGGGTTTCTGGGGCCAGTGGACGTCGACTACCAGCCCGAAGTGGTCGCTGGCATGGATGCCGGTCAGCGGCTCGTGGAAAGCCAGGTCCGCGCGCAGGATTCGGCCCGCACCACCGGGACGCAGGAACGGGTCGCCGACGAAGACGTAGTCGATGCGCTGGGGCGGGACATTCGGGGCGCGGGCCTGCGGGTTGGTCAGGGGGTCGTAGGTGTTGCCGGGTTCGGTGGGGCGCAGGGTGGACCAGGCGTCGACGTAGGAGGTGCTGCGGCCCTCGATGACGGCGTTCGCGTTCAGGAAGCGCATTTCGTCGGAGGGCGGTTTGGCATTGAAGTCACCGCAGAGGATCGCGGGCAGCGGGGTGTCCGGGTCGCGGCGGGCTCGAATGGCGTCGTCGATTGCCAGTACCTGCTGCACCCGCTGATAGGCCTGCGCGGGTGGCGGGGCCAGATGGGTGCTGAAGGCGTCGATTCCGGCGGTGTGGGCGTACAGCAGTTCGGCCTGGATCCGCCAGGAGGGATGCGGATCACGCGGGGCGGGATCGGCGGGCAGCGGCAGCACCTCGTGGCGGTCGATGGGCCAGCGGCTGAGAACGGCCGAGCCGAAGCGCAGGGTGCGGTCGGCCCAGGCATCCTCGGGAAACGGGTACCCGCCGAAGCACCAGTGCCAGCGCCCGGCCGGGGACTGCTCGACGAGCCAGCCGGCGGTATTGGTGCCGGGCCCGGTCTCCCACACCTCCTGCAGGCAGACCAGATCCGGGTCGAGGCGGTCGAACCAGGCCAGGATCTCCTGGCGCCGCCGCTCCCAGTGCGGTTCCAGCAGGGAGCCGATATTGAGCTGCACAATCCGCAGGACGTCGGATTCGGGCATGTCCACCTCGTATTCCATACCGGCTCAACACTATCGGCGAGCCTGCCCACTGTAACGTGTTCTACTCTGGGTCCGGTGGATGTCACATACGAGAGCACCAAGCGCGAAGTCCGCACCGATCAGGGTGTGATCCGCTACCACGAGGCCGGTGACGGCCCGCCCCTGCTCCTGCTGCACGGATCCGGCATCGGCGTGACCGGATGGCGCAATTATCGCGGAAACCTCGCCGTCTTCGCCGAACACTTCCATTGCTACGTCCTGGAATTCCCCGGCTTCGGCGTCAGCGATCCCGTCGAGCGCGGCGGACACCCGGTTATGACCGCCGGTGATGCCGTCATCCGGTTCATGAATGCGCTCGGCATCGACTCCGCACCCATGATCGGCAATTCCATGGGCGGCGTGGTGGCGGTCAACCTCGCCATCACACATCCCGAACGCGTGCAGAAGGTCATCTCCATCGGCGGCGTCGGCGCGAGCATCTTCAGCGCCAACCCCAGCGAAGGCACCCGGCTGCTACAGGAATTCGCCGACGGCCCCAGCCGGGAAGGGTTGCTGCGCTGGCTCAACTGCATGGTCTACGACCCCAAGACCATTACCGACGATATCGTCGAAGAACGCTGGGCGGTCGCCGGCCGGCCCGATTCGCACCAGACCCTCGAGGCCATGTACGGCTCGGAATCCTTTGCGCGGCAACAGCAATTCCTCGCCGACTCCGCCATCCCGCCCTACTGGTCCATGATGCACAAGATCCAGTGCCCCACCCTGCTGACCTGGGGCGGCGACGACCGGCAGTGCCCGCCCGATATGGCCATGATTCCCCTGCGGCTCATCCCGGACGGCGAGCTGCACATCTTCCCCAAGTGCGGTCACTGGGTGATGGTCGAAGCCAAGCAGGCCTTCGAACGCGTGAGCCTCGAATTCCTGCAGCGCTGAATCGGTTCGGGAGGTAACCCGGTGCCCGCAGACCTGCGGGACACCGGTCTCTCGCCCCCTGCCCGCAGATAGCCGGTGTGCCAAGCTGTTGCGCATGTCCGAGCGTGCGGTGACCTCACCGAATATGACTGATCAGGGCCGCATTCCGTCCGTGCTGCGGTTCAGCACCGAGCTCATCGCCTGGATCGCCGCACCGTGGGCGGTAGCGGATCGCTCGTCCGTCGTACTCGCGCTGGTGGTATTCGTGGTGCTCATCGGACTCCCGACGGTGTTCGGCACAGTCGGGGACAAGAAACAGGTGATGGTGGCCGCACCCGGCTGGGTGACCATCGCACTGGTGGTCCTACTCGTGGCCGCGGCCGTGTGGGGCGCCTGGCTGGTGTGGCCCGTATGGGCAGCCATCCTGGTTTCCGTACTGGCGGCAGCCACCGTCATCGCCGAGATTCCGCGCTGGCGTTGGCTGCTGGGGACGTAGGACTACCAGACCAGCGAGACGTCACGCACCCGGACCCGGCCGAAGAAGCGCTTACCGATGGCCGGGCCGTCGTGGTTGTCACTGTTCATGATGTCCGCCAGCTCCTCGGCCAGGCCCTGTAGCGCGGGACTGACAAATCCCGCGCTGTCCCAGCCCCAGTCCTGCGGCACATCCTCGACAGTGATGACAATGCTGCTCTCCCCCGGCAACGCGGTCACCGCGTAGCCGATCGCGGCAGGAGCATCCCGGATCGGATCACTCACCGCCACCTCACCCGCCTGACCGGGTCCGGTGAAAACGACTCGCGCGAAAGCGATATCGGCACGGATCAGATCCGCGACCTCCGCCAGATCCGCATGCCTGGCGGCACGGTTGTACCGCGCGCCGTAGCTGCGGTCATCCAGATCCGCATGCCTGGCGGCACGGTTGTACCGCGCGCCGTAGCTGCGGTCATCGACCGGCACCTGCACCGACTTGGCGAGGATGCGATCGAGCATCCGGTGCGCGGCAGCCCGTTCCCCGGCACCCGTCGCGGGATGATCGATCAGCGCGCGCAGCCGCGTGATTCGAGGCGGCATCGTCAACTCCGTTCAGCGCCGGGCGAACACCGTCGCCTGACAGGCGGTCAGCAGTTCGATCAGCTCCTGCGCCGCACTCGCGTCCAGCACCGCGAACGACGGTCCGATCAGATCCTCGGTGATCGTCTCGGCCTGCATCCAGCGGCCCTTCAATTCCGCGGTGATCTCCTCGAACGGTTCCGGCCAGCCGAAGGCCCGCGCCTGCTCCGGACCGGTCGTGCGCGGCGAACCGGCGATGAGCACCGCCTGCTGCGGCGTCAGACCGCTGGCGCGCACCCCGATCAGATGCAGACCGCCACGCAGCTCACGCAGCACATGGATCAGCTGCAGCACCCGGCCGGGTGCGTCATCAGCGCGCGGCAGCGCACGCCAACCGGCGAACAGCGGCGCCCCGGCCGGATCAGCGGCATCCACCACCGGCTGCAGCAGCTCGGCCAGGCGCTCGGCCTGCGCGAAGTCCGCCAGCTTGCGACGCCCGAAGTCCTGGCAGGCGGCCAGATAACCGGCCGCACCCTTGGCGGCGGGCACCGCGGCCGTGGACTCCCACGCCGCGCGAATCGCCTCCGCCCGGAAGAAGCCGAAGGCGGCCGTCACCACATCGGCGTCCACATCGCCCAGCACACCTCCGCGGCCACGCGTATAACCGGGCATGAATCCCTCCACACCGGTGGAGGCGGAGAACTCCTTCGCCTCCCGGGAGAACATGAACCCCCCACCGATCTGCTGGACCTGATCCTTCACCGCGGACGCAACCGACATGTCCGTTCCTCTCTGAGCGGAAAGCGCAATCCACCCGAGACTATTTCACCGTTGATCGGCGCGGTCCAGGGGCCTGCTCCCCCGGCCTCCGGAGCCGAATTATTCGCAGTCGCAGTATCTTTCGACACCAGGTCCGAGATCGACCGGCCCTCAACGCACCTCGGCGCACGTCACCCTGAACGAAAGCCCAGTTCCATCCGCTAACCTTCGATCGGTGCTAGGACATTCACATGCAACTAGTGGCGCGCTCGCCTGGTCAGCAGCCGCCGCAGCATTACCACTCACCGTTTTGACCTATCCCGCAATAGAATCCGGGCAGATCCGGCCCGTCGACCTCGTGATGGGTACCTTCCTCACCGCCGGCGCGGCCCTGCTGCCCGACGCCGACCACCCCAACGGCACCATCTCCCATGTGCTGGGCCCGGTTTCACACGCCGCCTGCAAAGTGATCTCGAAAGTGTCCGGCGGACACCGGCATGCGACGCACTCCTTCGCCTTCGTCGCCGCCGTCACCTACGGCACCTGGGCCGGTGAACACTGGCTCGGCCGCTACTTCACGCTGGGGCTGGTCTTCTTCCTGCTCGCGCTCGCCATCCGGGCGCTCAATCTCGCACCCACCGGCGACGGCGCCAAGGCCTGGGTCACCGTCGTAATCCTCGCCACCTGCGGCACATTCGCCATCGACCACTGGATCAGCGACAAACCCCTCTGGCTGCCCTTCTCCGTCGGCCTGGGCTCCTTCGCACACCTGGTCGGCGACTGCCTCACCGATCGCGGCTGCCGGCTGCTGTGGCCGCTGCGCATCCGCACCCGGATCCCCATCATCGAGCGCACCGGCAACTGGATGGAGACGTTCGTCCTGGTACCGATCTTCGCGCTCGGCACCATGGCCCTGCTCTGGTACACCATCACCCATCAACCGTGATCACTCACCAAGGGTGACAAGGGAATTCCGGGGCCACGTCCCCGGAAACCCGGACTGTTCCGCAGTGCGCCGGGCCCGCATCCACACCTCGGCCTGCCCTCCCCGAGCCTGCGGCGGCCCACATTCCCGGACGTTCCGCCCACCCTCGGCGGATACCAACCGCACAGTCCTGACGTGCTCGTATGATCCGTTGGTCAGGTGTATGAAACGGATGGAGGCGGAATGAGCGATCGCGAAGAACTCGACTGGGAACTGTTCGGCGACGCCAGCCGGGAGCTGGCACAGCAGATCGCCGACGACGGCTTCGAACCCGACCTGATCCTGTCCATCGCGCGCGGCGGACTCTTCGTCGCCGGCTCGCTCGGCTACGCCCTCGACGTGAAAAACCTGCACGTCATGAATGTCGAGTTCTACACCGGCGTCGACCAGCGGCTCGACCTGCCGGTCATGCTGCCGCCGGTACCCAATGCCGTGGACCTCACCGGCGCGACCGTACTCGTCGCCGACGATGTCGCCGATACCGGCGCGACGCTCAAACTGGTGCGCGACTTCTGCAAAGACCATGTCGCGGAGGTGCGTTGCGCGGTCATCTACGAGAAGCCGCGCTCGGAGGTGAACTGCGAATACGTGTGGAAGCACACCGACCGCTGGATCAACTTCCCGTGGTCCGTGCAGCCGCCCGTCGTCAAGCGCGCGGTCCGCGTCCTCGACGCCTGACCCCGGGCTGCCGCCTGTAGAGAGACAGCAACGCGCCGGGTTCGAATCATCGAACCCGGCGCGTTCTCGTTCTACTGGGAAAAAGCGTCAGACCAGTTCGGCGGACAGAATGGTGACGGCGTCCACCGGCACATCCTGGTGGCCGGACTTGGAGCCGGTCCGCACACCCTCGATCGCGTCGACGACGGCAATGCCGTCGACAACCTTGCCGAACACGGTGTAGCCGAAGCCATCCTGGCCCGGGTAGTTCAGGAAGTCGTTATTGCTGGAGTTGATGAAGAACTGCGCGCTGGCCGAATGCGGGTCGCTGGTGCGAGCCATCGCAACGGTGTACTTGTCGTTGCGCAGGCCGTTGCTCGCCTCGTTCTCCACCTTGTTCGGGGCCGGCTTCTGCTTCATATCGGCGGTCATTCCGCCGCCCTGCACCATGAAACCGCGGATCACCCGGTGGAACACGGTATCGGTGTAGTGGCCCGCCTTGACGTAGTCGACGAAGTTCGCGACGGTCTTCGGCGCCTTGGCCTCGTCGAGTTCCAGGGTGATATCCCCGGCGGAGGTCTTCAGGAGCACTGTGGTCATGTCGCCCATCGTATGGGAGCCCGAAACCGGGCGACCGCCCGGCATCCACCGGCCCTTCCTTCTCGATGCGGAAAGGGTGATTGATGTGGGACAAGACGTTTCGCGGTAGGTGACTTCACGGAGCTACTTCACAAGTGAGCACATGCATAGATGCGCATATTTCCATTAACTAATCGCAAGGCTTTCGGTGGGAGTCACCGCCGGCCTCACGCCTCGTACAGCTCGAGCGGCAGATCGTCCGGATCGGCGAAGAATCCGAACCGCTTCCCCGTGTACTCGTCAACCCGCACCTCCTCCACCCGAACGCCCTGGGCTGCCAATTCCGCCAGCGCCTCCCCCACATCCGCCACCACGAAGGCCAGATGCCGCAGGCCGGCCGCCTCCGGCCGCGAAGGCCGCGGCGGCGAATCCGGGAACGAGAACAACTCCAGCCGTCCACCATCCGGAAGCGCGAGATCCAGCTTGTACGAACGTCTTTCGGCTCGATAGTTCTCGGCCAGCACGCGCAGCCCGAGCACCTCGGTATAGAACGCCTTCGACTTCTCGTAATCCGACGCGATCACCGCGACATGATGGATTCGCTTCAGCTCCACGCGCCAGACGTTAGCCGACCGCACCGACATGCAGCCGCAACCAGGCGGCACCCCCTCTCCCCCAGGCTGCCTTTCTGACGCCTAGCCTCGCTGGCGACTTCTCCCGACACACTGGGGCATCACATGCGTAGATGCGCATATTTCCATGTTCACATGATATATATCCGACTGCTTGGTCCTGGCCGAAAGGCATCGATGGTTACCGACCGCTCAGGTAGCGAGGTTGTAGTGTCGGAACGGATGCGTTCAGGGATGTAAATGAACCTGCGGACCGAGGGATACGACATGTCTTATGCCGTGGATTTCACCGATGTCTCGACCGTCGGACTGGAATCGTCGCCGGTCGCGGATGCGCTCGCCGGCCTGCGGGCGAACGAGGCCCGGTACTTCAAGAACAAGTACGACCATGTCTTCACAGTGGAGCCCGCCGACAAGGCGAAATCGACCATCGAGTGGATCCGCAACATCCTCGAGAAGGAACGCGGCATCGTGATCGCCTCTCCCCCGCTCGAGGCGGCGGCCTTCCAGGTGGAGAACATCAAGTTGGCCTACGTCTTCTACGAGAGCGGCCTGTCGATCAACGTGATGTACACGGTCGACGACGACGGCAAGCGCGCGGTGGGGTTCAAGCTCTCCGATGGGATGGAAATCCCCGAGGAACTCTCGAAGTTCAAATTCGCGCGGCAGAAGTCGAAGCTGGCCGGAACGATTCGCGGCTCCTACTTCGTGATCAAGAACGAATACTGATCCCGGCCCGCGGCTAAGCAGCGAGCGCCGAGGCCGCGGCCGCCAGCAACATCCCGCGATACGAACCGCCGAACAGCACCACATGTACCAGCAGCGGATGTAGTTGATGCAGCGGAATGCGTTGCCGCCAGCCCGAAGCCAGGGGTGCGGACTCCCGGTAGGCGGCGAGGATCAGGTCGAGGTGCGGGGCGCCGAAGAGTGCGAGCATGGCCAGATCGGTCTCCCGATGCCCGCCGTGCCCGGCCGGATCGATGAGCAGCGCACGCTGACCGGACCAGTGCACATTGCCCGACCACAGGTCCCCGTGAATACGACTCGGCGGCTCCGGCGGACCGGACAGGTGACCGATGCGCTGTATGACCCGTTCGATCAGCCGAATACCGTCGCGGCCGAGGTGTTGCGCGGCGGCCGGGAGGTACGGAGCCAGTCGCCGTTCGGCATACCAGCTCCCCCACTCCCCCGCGGTCGGTGAATTGTCCAGCGGCAGTGTGGCAATGAAGCCGGGCCAGGGTGCGCCGTAGGTGGCCGGCGAGCTGCCGTGCAATTCCGCCAGCGCGCGGCCGAACTGTGCGGCGGCGGCCGGTGACGCGGATTCCGGCGCCAGCCACGGCAATACGAGCATGCGATCGTCATCGGCGATCACCGGCGGGACGATCGCCGCATCGGCTTCGGCCAGCCAGCGCAGGCCGGCCGCCTCTGCCGCGAACACTCCCCCGGTCGTGAACAACTCAACGTCCGAATCGGGTTGATCGGAAGATTCGGCATCATCCGGAGCTGCCTTCACGAATACCGAGCGGCCGTCAGCCAGTTCGCCGCGGTACAGGGTCCAGGCATGGTGTCGTCCGAGGCTGGTCAATCGGCCCACCGGCACACCGGTGAGTTCGCATAGGCGCGCGGCGACATCCATGAATACACATTGTGTCGGACTTCGACTCAGCTGACTCCGGTCTGAGCTGCCCGGTATGAATCCGGGCGCGTCGAGACCCGCGATCGGCCTGAGCGGTCAAAGATCGAAGGACGGCGGCAATTTTTACCGCCCCACCCGGGATTTTGACCGCTCAGGCCGGATCTCGCCACAACTGTGGTGCGCTCAGCCCCTGTCGAATCAATGACGCCGGAATCACCACACCGCATCGGCCCGCCGGGGCGAACAGCACCTCGGGGTGGCGCATGACCCTCGGGGTGGCGCATGACGCTGCTAGGAGTCGGCGCGGATGGCGATGCGCTCGCGCAGCAGTGCCGCGGTGACCGCATCGGCGGGGAAGAAGGCTTCGATCGCCAGTTCGGCGACGGTGACGTTCATGGGTGTGCCGAATACCGTGGTGACGCTGATGAAGGCGAGGTCGTGGCCGTCGTAGCGGTAGCGCATGGGGACGACGGCCTGGTCCGGGTCCGGCAGGCCCGGGGATTCTTCGCCGCCGGGGTAGCCGCGCAATTCCTGTAGTAGCGCGATCAATTCGGGGGCGCCGCTGACGTCGATCTGCCGTTGCAGTCGCTCGAAAAGGTGCCCGCGCCATTCGGCGAGGTTGATGATGCGGCCGGCCAGTCCGTCCGGGTGCAGGCTCAGGCGCAGCGCGTTGACGGGTGCTTCCAGCAGTCGCGGGTCGGCGCCTTCCAGGAACAGCGCGATGCCCGCATTGGCGTCGACCATGTTCCAGCCGGCGTCGACGGCCAGCGCCGGATGTGGTTCGTGCCCGGCGAGAATCTGCCGGATGGCGCTGCGCACCGGTTCCATGGCGGGGGTATCCAGTTCCGGTTCGGCGTAGACGGGTGCGTATCCGGCGGCGAGCAGCATCCGATTGCGTTCCCGCAGTGGGATTTCCAGCTCGTCGGACAGGTGCAGCACCATCTGCCGGCTGGGTGTGGCCCGCCCGGTCTCGATGAAGCTGAGGTGCCGAGTCGAGGTCTCGGCCCGCCCCGCGAGTTCGAGCTGGCTGAGTCGCCGCGTGACTCGCCAGTGCCGCAGGAGATCGCCGGCAGTCTGTGTACGCATGCGTTGATCGTACGAATCCGCGGCACCGCAAACCATTACCCGTCAGGTAATGCGCGGAGTACCTCGGGATCTGCTGTGGAATCTGTGCGAATCGAATCCGCTGTTCAGTGGCCCGGGCGGTGGGTGGCGAAGTCCGCCAGGGTGATCGGCGGGTGTCCGCCGTACTGCTGGATGGCAGGGGTCACCTGATAGAGCCCGGTGCCTTCGCCGAGGAGCCGGAAGATCTCCCAGAGTTTGGTGAGGTGTTCGGCCGCATGCGGGCTGCCGTAGACGTCGAGGGCCCAGCGGCGCCAGGTTTCGGGGTCGGTATCGCGGTACGTGCGGCCGAGGGTGTGGGCTGCGGCGCCGATGGATTGGACGTCGCCGGTGAGCAGCAGGACCGGCTCGGATGTGCTGTCGAGGTCGCTGAGCAGGCCCGCCGCCACGCGGGCCACATCGCTCGCGGCGACGAGCGGGAGTTCGGTGTGCGTGGAGCCCATGGGCAGGGTGAGGGTGGCCGGGTCCCCGGTATCGGCGATGCGGGCGAGATTTTCGTAGAAGACGGCCGCGCGCAGGTGGATTGCGCCGACCTCCGCCCAATCGAGCAGTTGTTCGGCCACCCAGTGCTGGCGCATGCGCGGGGTGAGCGCCTGCGGTCCGGCGGCGAGCTGGGAGACGGCGACCACCCGCTCGATCCGGGCTTCGCGGGCACAGACGGCGAAAGCGCCTGCGGCATCGAGCAGTCCGTCGATGACCGGGTAGGTGAAGTAGGCGGCACGCACCCCGTCCATGGCCGCGCGGGTGAACGCGATATCGCGAAGGTCTCCGACCAGGACGTTCGCGCCGAGGGCGCGCAGCACCATGGCCCGTTCGTCATCGGTGTGCACGAGGGCGCGCACGGGGATGCCGCGCCCGAGGAGTTGCGCTGTGAGGTGCCGCCCGGTCGAGCCCTGCCGTCCCCCGGCGGCACCGGTGACGAGTACCGGTTCCATCATCCAACGGTACGGCCCGCACCGTTGCGCCACAGGCCCTTTCACCGCCGCCGCACAATCGGTCGGCATGCCGCCCCACCGCGCGTGGCGACCTCGCCTCGGCCGAAGTCACCTCAGATGTGTGCGGGTGATCGTCGCGCGGAACCTCGCGACCGCATCACTCTGTCCTTCCGCAGGAACGGCGGGACCTCGGCCGAGGCCACATCACCGAGGAACAGGCACGCACATCAGCGAGGGCCGATCCGGCTTCATCGAGAGGGCTCTGACGGTGGCGTGGTGCGGGGTGGGGTGGGTCGCCTCCACCAGAGCCCTCTCGGCGATGAAGTCGGTGGGTGGGTGCACTTCGGGGGTGCTTGTTATGCCGAGGCGGGTGGTTCCTCGAGGGTGGCGGGGGCGGCGAGGAAGGTCAGGAGGCTGGGGTGGCGGGGGTCCAGGACTATGGCCTGGTCTTTGATGTGGCGGGAGACGACCGGGGTGAGGAAGTAGCGGGGCCAGCTGGTGCGGGCTATGGCTACTCGCAGGCGGTGGCCCTCGTGCAGAACGGCTTCGGTGGGGGTGATGTCTATGTCGAGGTTGTGAGGGGTGCCGGGCTGGACGGGAAGGACGGTGGCGGCGGTCAGCGGGTGGTCCGCGGTCAGGAGTTGGCCGTCGACGTAATGGCTTGTGCCCTCGTCCACGGCGCGGCGGCTGGAGCGCAGGGCGCCGCGGGCGATGACCGCGGAGGAACCGTCCGGGGAGACATCGCAGATGGTGACCGCCCAGAAGGCGTCGGTGCCGCTGGCGATCACCCGCAGGCGCAGGTTGAGGGGGCCGGACAGCAGCAGGTCTTCGGGTAGGGGCGCGCTGGTGAAGGTGACGGCCGCGGCCTCGTGTGCGCGGTCGTCGACGGCCCAGTCGCGGCCGAGCAGGGTGGGCAGCCCCATCAGGATCCAGCTGCTGGTCTGGGAGGTGATGCCGGGTCGCTTGCGCGGCATGCGAATTCGGCCCGGATAGCGGTCGGGTGTGTCGGTCAGGGAGCCGTCGGTGGCGGCGTGTGCGGCCGCGCCGCTGGGCGCGGCGGACAGGTACCACTGGTGTACGCGGGCGTCGGGGTGCGGGAAGGTGTCGCGGCTGACCCAGCCGCCGCCGAGCTGGCGGACGGTGACGGGCCCGTATTCGTCTATCCCGTTGTCGATGCCTTTGACCCAGCGGTCGAAGAAGGCGCACTGCAGTTCGTCGAGGCGCTGCGGGTGGCCGGCGGAGCCGAATCCGGTGCCGGGTCCGACGTGATAGCTGTCCTCGACCACGAGTTGTGCGGCGCCGGCGGGCAGTCGGAGTCGCTGGTGCAGGCCGGGTGCGGAGCGCACGAAGACGTCGTGCCAACCGGCGTGGATCCAGGTGGCGGCGGTGACATTCTCCAGCTGCGGTCGCCGGTCGGTGGCTTCGTCATCGTAGAAGTGCTGATGGTGCTGATCGGACAGCAGTGCTCCGGCGACGTCGGGCAGCCGGGTGAAGGGGCTGGCGAGGCGATCGCGCAGAAACTGGCCGACGGCACCGGTTTTCACCAGTCCGGGCACCGAGGGCAGCCATTTGGTGCCGTTGACGGCGGCGATCCAGGCCAGATTGAAGGTGGACTGGGTGCCGCCGGTGAGCATGAGGTCGCGGGTCGGGTCCTCCGAACCGACCAGCGCGAAGACCGCTTTCAGCCCTTCGGGGCGGTGTCCGGCGGTTTGCAGGGCGGTGATGGCGAGGTAGGAGATGCCGGTCATGGCGAGGTCGCCATTGCACCAGGACTGAGTGCGCACCCACTCCAGGACTTCCAGGTGATCGCGCTGTTCCCGCGCGGACATGAGTTCCAGTCGGCCGGTGGAGGTTCCGGTGCCGCGCACATCCACCGCGACGTGGACGTAGCCGCGGGAGATGAGGGTGCGGTTGGCGCGGATCGATTCCAGCGCGCCGCCGCCGAGTGCGCGCAGCATCTCCCGGCCGCCGGCACGCCCGTGTGCGGAGGGCGGGACCGCGCGGTAGACCAGCGGGCCCAGCGCTGACACCAGGTTGATCAGCGGGTTGGCGCGCGTCATCAAGGTCTTGTTGTACGGGCTCAGGGTGATGACCGCGGGCAGTCCCTCGGTGACGGCCCTGCCGTGCCGATCGGCGGGCCGGGTGATGTCGGCGGAAAGAATTGTGCCGTCGCTCAAGCGGATTCCGATCCCCCGATCCACCTGAATCCGGGGGTAGCGGGCCGGTCCGAGTGTGAAGCGCGCATTGGGCGGCAGTGCGGCGCCGGGTGCGCCCAGTGCGGCCGAAGCGGAGGCGGATTCCTGCGAAGGCGACATGTTCGGCTCCTTTGCCGAGGTGGCTCACCAGCATGCGAGCCCATTGTCTCAGACGGTAAGGGATTTCTGCGGCGCTGTCACTACGGCAGCGCGTCCGAATTCCTGCTGCCCGATTGTGCAATCGACCAATACACAAGGCGTTGCGGGACAGAGATTCTCGCAACCCCCAGCTCACGGTCAGAGCGCGCGAATCACCCGCGCCGGATTGCCCGCGGCGAACACCCGTTCCGGCAGATCACGAGTCACCACACTGCCCGCACCGACCACCGTATTCGACCCGATGCCCACTCCCGGGCAGACGATCACCCCGCCGCCGAGCCACACATTGTCACCGATCACGATGGGCGCGGCGCTCTCCCAGCGTTGCCTGCGCAGTTCGTGGTCCGCCATCGGATGCAGTGCGGTGAGCAGTTGCGCACGCGGGCCGATGGACACGTCATCGCCGATGGTCACCGGCGCGCAATCGAGCACGATGGCGTCGTAGTTGAGGAAGCTGTTGTCCCCCAGCCGGATCAGATGCCCGTAATCGCATTGGAAGCGCGGCATGATCCAGGAGCCCTCCCCGATCGCCCCCAGCAGATCGGTGAGCAGGGCGTGCCGCTGCTGCTCCTGCCCTGCGCCGGTGGCATTGAATGCGTCCAGCAACTCCTGGCAGTGGCGGCGTTCGGCGACGAGTTCGGGGTCGTTGTCGCGGTAGAGCTCGCCGCGCAGCATGCGGTCCTTGTGTTCTCCCACGCCTCCATCCTGCCGAATGCCGGACTGTGCGAGGGCAGCCCGGCGTCTGGTATCAACAGTGAAGTGAAGATCGGATTCTCGCTCCCCCAGTTCGGCACTCAGGCCTCCCAGGGCGATCAGGTGATGCGCTACGCGGCGGCGGTGGAACAGGCCGGGGCGCACAGCCTGTGGGTCGGGGATCGGCTCATAGCCGCGACGAACCCGACGGTCGGATACGGCGGCGAGGACACCATTCCGGACCAATTCAATGCGATTCTCGATCCGTTCCTGGTGCTCGCGCTCGCGGCCGCGGTCACCGAGCGGGTGCGGCTGGGCACGAATGTGCTTATCGCACCGCTGTATCGGCCCGCCCTGCTGGCGCGCTCGCTGACCACCCTGGATGTGGTGAGCGGCGGGCGGTTGGTGCCCGGCTTCGGGATCGGGTGGTCGCCGGAGGAATACGAGGCGGCCGGGGTGCCCTTCACCCATCGCGGGGCGCGGCTGGATGAGACTCTCGATGCCCTGGAAGCCATCTGGACCACTGATCCGGCCGGGCACGAGGGGCGTTTCGTCTCGGTGCGCGAGCATCGCAGTGAATTGCAGACCGTGCAGCGGCCCCGGCCGCCGATCTATCTGGGCGCGTTCAGTGCGGCAGGGCTGGCGCGAATCGGGCAGCGGGCCGAGGGCTGGCTGCCGGTGGTTCCGGTGCCCGGGCCGCCGGGGTGGGGTGCGCGGCTGCTGCGGATGCGCGCGATCATCGACAAGGCCGCGGTGGCCGCCGGGCGCGACCCGGAGGGCATTCACACGATTCTGCGGGTGAATGTCGCGCCCGGCAGCTCGGTATCGCAGGTGGCCGACACCATCGAACAGGTCGTCGCCGAAACCGGATTCGACGATGTGTTCGTCGACCTGATGTACCTCACCGATTCGGTGGACGGCATGCTCGCTGCCGCCATCGAACTGCTCGGGCGATTGCGCGGGTGAACTGCGGGCGGTCACCCGGGCAATCGACCCCAGCGCCCGTCACTGAGCGAAGTGCTCAGTGACGGGCAAATCGATGCTGCGGCAGCAGGTTTCGTTCCGGGAGCGAGCCTCGGCCGCCGGGTGATCGGACGCGTTCGGCGACGGTCAACGGCCGAATGAACCGGGATTGCCCGGCGAGCCTCAGCGACCGGAGGATCGGGACAGGTTCCAGCCCTGCCAGGTATCGCGGTCGAGCCCGGCGCGGACGTCCTTTGTGATCTCGTCGCGCTGCGGTGCGGGCAGGCGGTCGAGGGCGGGCAGGATATCGGTCGAGAGCCTGCCGAGGTAGCCGGAGTCGAGGGTCTTGCCCGCCTGCCAGCGATCGATATTGCGGTCGGCGACCAGGCGCTCGGGATTCACCACCGCCAGTACCAGCAGGGTGGCCAGTGCCGCGCCCGCTGCCGCCCGAGGCACCCATTCCCGGCGCAATCGCACCAGGCTGGCCAGCACCAGCAGGTAGACCAGGCCGATCCACAGTTCGAACACCTCCACCAGCAGTCGCAGCACCGTGAATCCGTACGCCTGCTGGTAGGTCCACATGCGATGCAGCGCGGACGCCACGATCACCAGCGTCAGCACGCTGACCGAGGTCACTCCCACCCGAAGCCACAGCCGATCCCCCGCCGAGTGCTGCGCCGCCCACCGCTGCACCACCGCGATCACGGCGAGCGTCAGCATGCTGACCATCGACAGCTCCCAGAACCCACTGCGCGCGTACTCCGCATAGGTCAGGTCGGCCGTCCGCTGCACATACCCGTCGCCGCCGAACAGGACCGCCAGCTGCGTGCCCACGAACACCATGAACAAGACGGTCAGCGCACCCATCGGCAAACCCCATTCGGTCCGCGACAGTCGCCGAATACGCGGCGCCGCAACCGATTCCGCGCCTCGCTCCTGCACAGCCGCCGCACCGCCGGCAATCACCAGATCCATCCAGCCGGTCACCCGCGACGGCCCGTCCGCCGCCGGAGGCGGACCCGCCAGCACGTACAGCGCCCCCGCAACCCCCAAGCCCGCGATCGTGAATACGAATCCCCACTGCACCAGCAGCGCGGTATCCAGCGCCGGTACCACGGCATCGACCAATCGCGCGAACACCGGATCCGCCCCCACCAGCAGCGGCACGAACACCAGCAGCAGCGCCAAGGTCGCCGCGACCGACCACCACACCCGAGCCCCCACCCGACGACTCCCCGTCCCGCGACCCACTCCCCGATACAGCCACGGCACCGACATCACCGCAGCCCAGGGCACCGCCACCATGTCGAAGAACACCCCGAACACCGACCGCCGCCCCACCGCGGCAAACGATCCGGCCACCCCCGCCCCGAGCACACACAGCACGAACAACCAAGGCGCAGCCCGAAACACACCGACCCCCAGCAACCCCAGCGCCAGCGCACCCCACCACATCCGCGACGAGGGCACATCCACCAGGCGCGCACGCAATCCGTGCGACACATCCGCAAGGAAATCGTCCGACCTATCGGCATGCGACCCATCAGCATCAGCATCAGCAATGAATTCGCCACGCCGCTGCTCGAGTGAAGGCAAACCTTCCGACCCCGCCCGCTGCGCCTGCCTCGCGCCCCGATACCGCCGCCTTCGGGACCACCCAGCGTCTTCCCACGACCCACCGCCGGATTCAGACATCCCAGCGGCGGCACGCCCCGAGGCCGCCGCTGACCCCTCACCCGACTGCACTGAGGGGGTGCCACCAGCATTTTCCCGAGCCTCAGACGCCACGACCGGCGGATCTCCGCGATCAGCCGCCCCCGAGGCAGTCCCCGAGCCCCCCGAAGCCGCATCCGCCGTCGTCGCAGTGATGCCACCTGCGGTTTCTCGAGCCTCAGCAGCCGCATCCCGCCGCCCGACCCGATCGACCACCCACACCGCACCCGCAGTCACACACCCCGCAAGCACCCACCCGATCCCCGGACGATCCAGCGGCACCAGCACCGCCGCGGCCACCCCCGCCCCACCGACCGCGAGCAACGTCCCCCGCGGCATCGGAACAATCGCCGACCTCGGCGGAATACGCAGCGGCACAGTCCTTCTCGGATATTCTGGGACAGTGGACCCAGGCCCTCCCACCGGCGAAAGGGCATCGCCTCTGATCGTTACCTCAGCCACCCGCTCCGGCGCGGGGCTCGCCGACCACACCGACGCAGACCCCGATCCGGGAGCCGGGACTGCCTCCGACACCGGAACGGACCCGCTAGCCGGTGCCGCACCACCACTCTCGGAAATGTCTACACCCCTCGAACCCGGCATCGCGGCAACCTCGAATTCAACGCTCGCAGAGCCGGATTCATCGGGCTGCTGCACCTCGACCGGACCAGACTGCGCTCCGCCGAGCAGTTGAGTTCCGGAGGCCAAGAGCCCCGGCGACGCAAGTACGTCCGACGCTGTTCGGCCAGTTCTCGATTCGCCGGGTGGGAGTGTCTCGGGCGGGGCTGGGAGAACCTCGGGCGAGGTTTCGGCGAACGGCGCAGCGCCGGAGCCCTCACTGTCGCCGGCGTGGAATGGGGTGGGTGGTCCGGGCTGGTCGAGTGTGGGGGCGAGACTGGCGTCCACAGGGGTCTGGTCATCGGGGAGTTGATAGTCGGAGGCGTGCTGACCGGGTAGTTGTTGGGCGGGTGGGGTTTCGGGGTCGGGTGCGGGGATGGGGTTCTCGGGCATGGCTGATCCTTCTGTAGGCGTGCGCGAATGGCCCGGGGGCCGAAGGCGACCGGGGGTGTGGGATGGGGTGGGGTGTTGCCGGGCGGAAGGGCTCGGTGCCGGGGCGAACGGGTTAGGCGCTGGGGAGGGTGACGCGGATTCGGGAGCCGGGGGCGGTGACGGCGATGGTGCCGCCGTGGAGTTCGACTATCCAGCGGGCAATGGCCAGGCCCAGGCCGGTGCCGCCGCCGCTGCTGCCGCCTCGGGTGAAGCGTTCGAAGATGCGGGCGCGTTCGGGGATGGGGATGCCGGGGCCGTCGTCGTGGACTTCGAGGACGGTGTGGGAGCGCAGGGTGTGGGCGGTGAGGCGGACTTCGCCGTGGGCGGGGCCGTGGCGGGTGGCATTGTCGAGGAGGTTGAGCAGGACCTGGTGCAGGCGGGCGCGGTCGGCGCGGACGGTCAGGCCGGGGGTGGCGGCGATAATGAAGCGGACGGGGCGGTCGATGGCGGCGGCCATGACTTCGGCTTCGGCGACAACCTCTTTCAGCAGCAGGTCCACCGGCAGGTGCTCCAGGTACAGGCGCACGGCGCCGGCTTCGATGCTGGACAGGGCCAGCAGTTCCGAGATCAGCAGGCTCAGACGTTCGGTTTGCGCGAGCGCGGTGCGCAGGGTGGCCGGGTCCGGTTCCGCGACACCGTCCACCAGGTTCTCCAGCACCGCACCCAACGCCGTGATGGGCGTGCGCAATTCGTGCGACACATTGGCGATGAAATCGCGGCGCTGCTGATCTGCGGCCCCCAGATCGGCGGCCATCTGATTGAACGCCTCCGCCAGCTGTCCCACTTCGTCATGGGAGGTGGCCCGCACCCGCCGCGAATAATCGCCCTGCGCCATACGTTTGGCCGCCGCGGTCATCTCCCGCAGCGGCAGCGTCATACCGTGTGCGAGCACCTGCGAAGTCACCAGGGCGATCAGCATCGCAGCCACGGTGGTGCGCGGTGGCAGCCACCCGATGCGCGAGGCGAAGAACCCGAACGCCACCGCCCCCGACCCCAGCATGAGAATGGCCAGCTTCATCTTGATCGACCGCACCCGGTCCAGCGGCCGTGGCAACCGCGCGGCGAGGCGATTGCCCGCCGCGCGCACCAGCTCCAGCCGGCGCACCGCAGGCTCCCTCGCCGAACCGGACACCGTTGCCGACGCCCCACCATCGGTTGCGCGCGGCCCACTGCCGGTTGCGGGCACCTCACGATCGGGCGCACCCAGCGCACCGTCAGGCGCGGGCACCCCGGTATCGGTTGAGCGCGCCGCACAATCGGCAGCCCAGGCACCGGGTGGAGCCGCCGGGGCTTCCGGTCGGTCAGCGGCGTCGGCTCCGGGAGACGGCGTGTCCTCGGCTCCGGGAGCCGGCGTGCCCTCAGCGGCAGGTAGCTCGCCGTCCGGCGCAGGCGACTCCTGTACGGAGGGTTGCGGGCTCATCTCGCCTCCAGGGCGTAACCGACGCCGTGCACGGTGCGGATGAGGTCGGCGCCGAGTTTGCGGCGCAGCGCCTTGATGTGACTGTCGACTGCTCGGGTTCCGGAGGCGTCTGCCCATCCCCAGACCTCCGAGAGCAGCCGGTCGCGGGCCAGCACGGCGCGCGGGCGGCGGGCCAGATGCACAAGGAGCTCGAATTCCAGTGGGGTGAGCTGGGTTTCGGCGTCGGCGCGCCAGACTCGGCGCTGATCGACATCGATGCGCAGATCGCCCACGATGATGGTCGCGCCGGGAGCGGCGGTGCGTTCGACACGGCGCAGCAGGGCGTGAATGCGTGCGGTGAGCACCCGCATGGAGAACGGCTTGGTCAGATAGTCGTCGGCGCCGACACCCAAACCGATCAGCATGTCGGTCTCATCGGTGCGCGCGGTGAGCATGAGCACCGGCACGGGACGGCGGGCCTGGATACGGCGGCACACCTCGAGGCCGTCGAAACCCGGCAGCATGATGTCCAGGACCACCAGATCCGGGTGCAGCTTCTCGGCGGCCGCGACACCGGCGGGACCGTCATGAGCCAGATCGACGGTGAAGCCCTCGGCGCGCAGGCGGGCGGCAATGGATTCGGCGATGGTCGGTTCGTCCTCCACCACCAGAATCCGCCGCGCACTGCCCTGCTGGCTGATTTCCATGCTGGTGACACTAGGCAGTGCGCGTGGAGATGGTTCGCACCGCTTGTGAAGATCTTGTGGAGACCGGGCTGAACGCCGGCGCGCACCGGCCGCGCACTAGCATGACCGGGTGCCATCACCGACGGATCACACCGCGCGCCTGCGTGGTGCCGCCGTCGGCGCAGCCTCCGGAGCCGTGGCCCTCGGAGCGCACGGACTCGGTGGCGGGAATGCCGCGCCCGAGGGATCGTCGCTGGCGCTGCTGTTCGCGGCGTGCGGGTTGATCGGCGTGGTTGTCGCCTCGCTGCGGCCGCGCTACGGGCTGATCTGGCTCATGGGCATGCTGGCCGCGGGACAGGCCATCGGGCATATCGCGCTGTCCACGTCGCCCGAGCATCATCATCACGCGGCCTCGCCGATCATGCTGATCGCGCATCTGGTGGCGATTCCGTTCGGCGCCATGGTCATTCGGGCCGCCGAGGCCGGAATGCGGCGGGCCGTGACGAGTGTGCGGCGATTCATCGTGGCGCTGGGCATCGCGCCGGAACCACCCGCGCACCAGGCGCGGACGACGACTCCCGATGATCGGGCGGTACTGCGGCGACTGCTGGTCAGCCCTGGAATCGGGCGGCGCGGGCCACCCGCGTTCGCACTCCCGTTCCTTCACCCCGTACCGGCGTAACAGCTCCGCGCTGCCGGTAGGCACGCCATACGGTCGCGAGATCGGCACATTTCGCCTGCGCATCCACCGGTGTTCACATTCGGCCCGGTGTGCGCGTTCGGCGCGAATCGCCTTGTCCGCGATCACGACCGACTGATTCGCTGTCGAACTGATTCGCCAGGTCGACCAGTGCGTCTCACGTCGCGTGTGCGCTGCCACTGTGCGGTTGCACTGCCGCTGTGTCGCTGTGCTGTCCCTGTGTGTCGCACTGACGTCGCGCTGACGTCGAATCCGGCACACCGGATTCGCGGCCGCCGACACCACGGTCCGGGGTTCTGCTGCCTCCCCCTCATCGATCGGAGATTCTTCGTGTCCGCATCAGTTCTGCGCCCCCTGCGCGCTCCCCGCGTGCTGCGCCGCCTCACGGCCGTCGCCGCCGTCTCGGCGCTCGCCGTCCTCCCCGTCGCCTGTTCCTCCGATTCCGGCTCCACCTCTACCGCCCAGGCCGCGGACAAGGTGACCATGAGCGACCAGTGGATCAAGGCCGCCGACAGCGGTATGTCCGCCGCGTTCGGCACGCTCAGCAATGCCGGTGACAACCCGGTGCAATTGGTCGCCGCCTCCAGCCCGGCCTCGGCGCGGGTGGAGATCCACGAGGTCGTCACCGATGGCGTCGGCGGCGATAAGACCATGCGCCCCAAGGAGGGTGGGCTCACCATTCCCGCGCACGGATCGGCCACGCTCGAGCCCGGCGCCGAGCACCTGATGTTCATGGATCTGAAGCAGCCGCTGCGCACCGGCTCCGACACCCGGATCACGCTGGTGTTCTCGGACGGTTCCACCACGACCGTCACCGCACAGGTGCGTGACTTCGCGGGCGGTCAGGAGAACTACGCCGCCCCTGCCAGCGGCGCCGAGAGCCCCGCGCACGGTGGCTGAGCCGACCACACCGCATCCCTCCCGGCTCAGCAGGCGGCGTCTGCTGGGCGGGGGCGCCGCCGTGGCCGGAGCCGCGGGGGCGGGGGGAATCGGCTGGGGTGCGGCCACTCTCACCCATCGCGAACAGCACACCGATCCCGCACTGGAGACCGTCCCGTTCTACGGGCAGCACCAGGCGGGCATCGATACCGAACCTCCGGGTGCGGCGGCCTTCGTCGGCTTCGATCTGAAGCCGGGTGTCGGGCGCGAGGACATCATCGGCGTGCTGAAGATCTGGACCGACGATGCCGCGCGCCTGACCCAGGGCAAGCCCGCACTCGCCGATACCGAACCGGAGCTGGCCCAACGCCCCGCCCGGCTCACGGTGACGGTCGGGTTCGGGCCGGAGCTGTTCACGGTCGCCGGACTCGAGGACCGGCGCCCGAGCTGGCTCAAACAATTGCCGCCCTTCACCATCGATCGCCTCGACCCGGCCTACACCGGTGCGGACCTGCTGCTGCAGATCTGCGCCGAGGAGACCACCACGGTGTCGCATGCGGTGCGGGTGCTGTCCAAGCATGTGAAATCGCTGGTGCAGGTGCGGTGGGTGCAGCGCGGTTTCCGCAATGCGGCCAAGGGCCGGACCATGCGCAATCTGCTCGGGCAGATCGACGGGACGGTCAATATCGCCCCGCGCACAGTCGATTTCGATCACCTGGTCTGGGATGACGGCGCCCGGCAGCAGTGGCTGGCGGGCGGTACCTCACTGGTGCTGCGGCGCATTGCCATGAAGCTGGACACCTGGGACGAGCTCGATGCCGACGGCCGGGCCATCACCCTGGGCCGCCGCGATGCGAACGGCGCACCGCTCTCGGGCACACAGGAATTCGACGAACCCGATTTCGCCGCCGTCGACAAGTACGGCATTCCGGTCATCCCGCCGTCCTCGCATATCGCGCGTGCCCACCACACGCACGAAGGTGAGCGGTTCCTGCGTCGTGGTTACAACTACGACGAAGCGCCCGCGCCCGGCCAGGTGTCGAATTCGGGTCTGCTGTTCGTGTCCTGTCAACGCGATGTCGATGCGCAATACCTGCCGGTGCAGCAGCGACTCGCGGAGTTCGACGCGCTCAATCAATGGACCACACCGGTCGGTTCGGCTGTCTTCGTCATCCCGCCCGGCGTGCCGGCGCCCGGCGGATATCTGGGACAGCAAGTGTTCGACCGGTAACCCCGGCCCGGCCGGACCTTCCATGAGGGGCGGCCCGGCCGGGTTCTAGGGTGACCAGCATGACCGTGCTGCGTTCGATCGTGCTGTTCGCACTGGCCGCCGTCGCGGAGATCGGCGGGGCCTGGCTCATCTGGCAGGGCGTCCGCGAACATCGCGGCTGGGAATGGATGGGCGCCGGAGTCATCGCGCTGGGGTTGTACGGGTTCGTGGCAACCCTGCAGCCCGACGCGAGCTTCGGCCGCATCCTCGCCGCCTACGGTGGCGTATTCGTGGCGGGATCGCTGCTGTGGGGCATGGCATTCGACGGCTTCCGGCCCGATCGCTGGGATGTGTCCGGTGCGCTGGTGTGCCTGGCCGGTGTCGCGCTCATCATGTACGGGCCCCGTTCAACGTGAAACCGGCTGTGGCCTCGGTGCATTCGCGCATCCGATGCGCAACGGGGTGCGGCACAGCCTGAGGCAGTGCGTGCAGAATTGCACGCGCAGAGGCGATTACCCATTCGCCCCGATCAGCGCGTCGACGAGAGTCCGCGGGGTCGAGATGGCGCTCTCGTCGCCGAGCCTGGCGGCGGCATGACCTCATGCGCCGCGAGGCCGATCTCGGTGCCGTGGAACAGGATCTGGACCGGCTGTGTACGGAGGCGACCGCCACCGGCGCGCGCCTGGCCCTGTTCACCCTCGCCGATGCCTTCACCGGTCCGCTGCAACCGCTGCGCCACCGCTTCGCCGCCTTCGCCGAGGCCGTGCGCCGGACCGCGGCCCGTCACGACGGCATTCTCGTCGAATTCCGGGGGCACCCCGCCCGCCTGCGCCCGGACTGGCTCAGCGCCGACCGCATTCACCTGACCATGGCGGGTCAGGCCGTTGTCGCCGCCGAGCTCGCGAAATCGCTGGCCCGCCAAGCGGACTCGGGACCGGGCGGCGAGTAGGCCCGGCCCCGCTCAGACAGAACCGCACGGGGTGCAATGAGGCACCCTGTGCGGCAATCGTTTCGGCGAGTTGCTCAGTGCCGGTCGCTCAGTGCCAGTTTTTCAGTGCCAGTTTTTCAGTGCCAGAGCGTGGCGATGAAAACGTTCAGAATCGCCAGGCCACCGGCCGCATGTGTCATCCACGGCAACGCCTTGCCGCGCTTGGCATCGGCGCGGCCCACTTCGGCGAAGCCCGCGACCAGCACCGCCACCACCAGTTTGGTGATGACCTTCGGCATATTCAGGTCCTTGTCGAGCGAGCCGATCGACTCGGCCATGCCGACCAGAATGATGCCGGTGACGAGCTGGGCGCGCGCGCCCCACACCATCAGTTCCGAGACGCGCGGCTGGGCGGCGATATATCCGCCGACCACTGCCGCCATACCCAGCAGATGCGCTACGACGACCAGGTTGTAGACGAAGTCCATGACTGCACACCGTAGTTGATCGGCACTCGTCAACGACAGGCGGTAGTACCGGAAAAGGCAGCTGATGGGCGGTACGAATGTGTCTCACGACCTACCCACGAAGGAGTTTCACGCCCCCACGGGCCGGGTAGTCCACCTCCAGTGACTCTCTGCGCCGAAGGGAGAGTTTCCCGTTGCGGGCAGTAACCGGGCAGGAGAAGCAGGTGGCGGTTGTACTCGTGCTGCGGGCACGCGGACTGGGTGATCTCCTCACCGCGGTCCCCGCGCTACGCGCACTGCGCCGGGCCCGGCCCGGGGACCATATCGCGCTCGCCGCACCGCACCGGCTCAAACCCATTGTGGACCTGATCGCCTCGGTCGACGAGATGGTGCCGACCACCGACCCGGCCGCGATCCGCTGGGACGGTGCGCCGCCCGCACTCGTGGTCAATCTGCACAGCGCCACCGCCGAGAGCATTGTGGAACTCAATCGCACACGGCCCGAACAGATTCTGACCTATCGCAATCCCGCCTTCCCGGATCTGGACGGACCGGACTGGCCCGCCGAGATGCACGACGTGGACCGCTGGTGCCATCTGCTGGAAACCGCGGGCATCAGCGCCGACCGCCGCAATCTGGGCCTGGTGCCGCCGGTCGCGAGCACCAGCCATCGCGACTGCGTGGTCGTGCACATCGGCGCGGGGGCACCCGCGCGCCGCTGGCCGCCGGATCGGTTCGCGGCGGTGGTACGGCATCTGCTGGTGCAGGGTCGCGATGTCGTCCTCACCGGGGATGAGACCGAACGCGATATCGCCCTCGGCGTCGCGGCCCGTGCCGGATTGGCCCCGGCCCGGGTGCTCGCGGGTCAGCAGAACCTCATCGAATTGGCCGCCACCGTCGCCGAGGCCGCCCTCGTGGTGTGCGGGGATACCGGGGTAGCCCATCTCGCAACGGCTTTCGGCACGCGCACGGTGCTGCTGTTCGGTCCCACCCCGCCCAGCCGCAGTGGTCCGCCGGCCCACCTATTGGGTCGCCATGCCGTGCTCTGGGCCGGGCAGATCGGCGATCCGCAGGGAGACACGCCGGACCCGGGTCTGCTGAAGATCGGTGTGCCCGAGGTTGTCAATGCCATCGACAAACAGTTGCGCAAACGCCCCTGGCCCGGCACGGGCATGGATCGCCGTGGGCAGCAGGCCTATCGGCGCGTGGGCTGAATCGCTCCGCCCTAGGTCTCCGCGATATCGGCGCGCGCATTCGACAGGGCCGCGGAATACGCCGCGATCGCACTCGGCCAGAACTGCTCCAGATAGTCCCGCGCATCGGCCAGACCGCGCGGGTCCAGACAGTAGAGCCGCCGATTGCCTTCGGGCTGGACCATCACCAGGCGAGCCTCGCGCAGCACCTTCAGATGCTGCGATGCCGCCGAACTGGTGACCGCGACGGCCGCGGCCAGCTCACCGACCGATCGCGGACCTGGTGGCAGCGCTTCGAAGATGGCCCGCCGAGTGGGATCGGCAAGCGCGCTCAGTACCGCGACTCCATTAGCGACCACTTGAACAGGGTGTCCATCGCCGATGATCATGTCAATACACGCCGAGTGGCCCATCGCCGAGGTCATACCACAATTACCCGCGTGTCGTTACCTGCCCGTAACCTGCGAACTGGGCTTTCAGGTCGACGTGACGGCGATTACACGGTTTCTCGACTGGTTATAACCTCCCGTACGTTCGGTCCATGCCCGTAACCGTTCCGTTATCCAGAAGCCGTCAGGCCCGCCGGTACCGCGCGGCGGCCACCCGTGCAGTAGCCGTTACCGCGGTCGTCGGCGCCTCCATGGCGGCGCTCGCCGCCGCCGACCCGCACGCCGATGCGAATACCGATACGGTCGCCGCGAATGTCGCCGCGACCCACACCACGGAGTTCACCGCCTTCACCCCGCGCGAAGCGCAGATGCCGCAGACCGTGCCGCCGGAGGTCCTCGACTTCCTGAAGAACCTGGGCATCGAACAGGCCCGCCCGAAAACCGTTCGCCCGGTGAGCGGTCCGCTGACCTCCGGCTTCGGGGTCCGCTGGGGCGCCATGCACGCCGGCATCGATTTCGGCGAGGGCTTCGGCACGCCGATTCGCGCGGTCACCGACGGCACCGTCATCGAGGCCGGTCCGGCCTCCGGCTTCGGCCTGTGGGTGCGCGTGCAGCAGGACGACGGCACCATCGGCGTCTACGGCCATATGCAGGACATCCTGGTGCAGACAGGCCAGCAGGTGCGCGCCGGCGACGAGATCGCCACCGTGGGCAATCGCGGCTACTCCACCGGACCGCACCTGCACTACGAAGTGCACACCGCCCCGGGCTCGGCCATCGACCCGCTGCCCTGGCTCGCCGGGCGCGGCATGGATGTCGGCCAGGCCGGCTGACACACCGCCGGGCCGACCGGCACACCGAAGCTCAGGCGCCGCAACGACAATCGATGAGGGGTTGTCACTGCGGCCGTGCGCCACGAGCACGCTGACAGCCTCGCCCGGAGCACTCCGGACGGGGCCGTTGCAGTACTCGGGTACTACGTGCGAACCACACCTTCGGGGGACGTGGCCGCCGCAATCGCGCCCATAACGTCGGGATATGACCACCGCTGCCCTCGCCCCCGCCCTTCGACGGCTGCATCGCCCCCTGCTCGTCACCTCCGCCGCCATGATCGCGCTCGCCGTATTCTCCTTGTGCGCCATGCTCTTCGACGATCGCATGCTGCTGCACGAATCGGTCTGGCTCAAACCGCTCAAATTCGCCGTCGCCTTCACCCTCTACACCGGCACGCTCGCCTGGCTACTGTCCTTCCCGCACCGGGGGCAGCGGCTGACCTGGTGGATGGGCACTCTCTTCGCCCTGACCGCCTTCGTGGATGTCGGATTCATCGCCGTCCAGGCCGCGCGCGGCACCTTCAGCCACTTCAATACCCAGACCGATCAGGTCAACAGCATCGGGCAGATGGTCTTCGCCTCCGGCGTGCCCGGCCTGTTCGTCGCGAATCTGGTGATCGCACTGACACTTTCGTGGCAGCACATCACCGATCGGCCCACCACGCGCGCCATTCACGCCGGACTCGGGATCGCCGTGGTCGGAATGGGCCTGGGCTATCTCATGGGTTTCACCGGTAAGCAGGAGACCACCGACGCCTACGGCCATCCGGTGGAGCTGGCCGCCGGGCACACCGTCGAGCACGGCCGGCCCTTGGTCCGCGACGGGGTCGGCGGCATACCGGTCACGCACTGGAGCACCGTCGGCGGCGATCTGCGCATCCCGCATTTTGTCGGCCTGCACGGCATCCAGATCCTGATCGTGGCCGCCTTCGTCCTGACCCGACTCGCGCCCCGGGTGCCGTGGCTGCGTGCCGAACGCGTACGCGCCGACCTGATCTGGGTCCTGGCCCTCGGGTATGCCGGACTGCTCGGGGTGCTGCTGTGGCAGGCACTGCGCGCCCAGCCGCTCACGCACCCCGATGCCGCCACCCTCACCGGATTCGGCGCGGTCGCCGCCGTGGTGGCGGCGGGCACCGGCCTGGTCTACGCACTGCACCGCCGCGACAGTTCCTCGAGCGAGCCACTCACCACGCAGCTGCCTAGCGCAACCGCTCGGCCTCACGTGTCAGCTTCACCAATATCGCAGTGAGATCGGACAGTTCGATGGAATCGGCGCCCTCGGCGACGGCGGTGGCCACATCCTCGGCCGCACACCGGGCCGCGAACCAGCGGTCGGACAGATCCGCGACCTCCCCGGCCGTCAGCACCACCGAATCCTCCGGAATACCGGTGCCCTTCACACTGTTTCGATGCTCGTAGGCCCGCTGCCGGCAGGACTGGCGGCAATAGCGCCGACGGCGCCCGACCTCGGAATCGGCGATCTCTCTGCCACACCATTGGCAGGGCGGCGTCAGGCGGCGCGACATGACCGGAGACATTAGCGACGACCGGGGCGCTGCGTGCGAGTGGCACGCCGAAAAGGGCGGACAACCCTGGTGTTCGGGGCCCGCCCGGTTCTGGACTGACGGAGCAGAGGAGCGAAGCGGAGGAGCGGAGGAGGGAAGAACCGGGTTACGAGGGCCCCGAACCGCCGGAGCGAAGCGGAGGCAAATTAGACACAGAGTAGAATGGCTGGGTTCTCCCCACGGGAACGGAAGCCTGCGCTTCTGCGTTCACAAGGTAGAAGCGTTGAACTGAAGTCAAGACGTTGCCGATAGGCGAGAAGGGACCGCACTCATGGCAGATCGCGTACTCCGTGGCAGTCGGCTCGGAGCGGTGAGCTACGAGACCGACCGCGACCACGACCTGGCTCCCCGTCGGATGGCGAAGTACCGGACGGACAATGGCGAGGAATTCGATGTTCCCTTCGCCGATGACGCCGAGATCCCCCCGACCTGGCTGTGCCGCAACGGCCAGGAGGGCATCCTGCTCGAGGGCACCACACAGGAGCCCAAGAAGGTGAAGCCGCCGCGCACGCACTGGGACATGCTGCTGGAGCGTCGCAGCAAGGAGGAGCTCGAGGAGCTCCTGCAGGAGCGGATGGATCTGATCAAGAGCCGTCGCCGGGCGTAATTCCGCCGGACATACACGAAACGAGCCCCTTCCCGATCCGGGAGAGGGGCTCGTTTCGTGGTGTTGCTAGTGGCTGGCGACCTTGCGGTAGCGCAGCAGCGACAGCGGCACGGCAACGGCGAGGATCGCGAGCGAGCACAGCACCGAGTACTCGATGCAGTGGTCGGCGGGCCAGCCCGTGGCCGCGGTGAACCCGGGCGGGGAACCGTTGGCGAAGAGCTTGCGCCCGGCCGCCGAGACGGCGGTGATGGGATTCCAGGCCGCGACGGTGCGCAGCGGCCCCGGCAGCGTCTCCCCCGAGATGAACGCCGAGGAAATGAAGGTCACCGGGAACAGCCAGATCAGGCCCGCGCTCTGGGCCACCTCGACGCTCGGTGACAGCAACCCGGTGAGCGCGCCGATCCAGGACATGGCGAAGGCGAACAGCAGGATCACCGCGAAAGCCATGACGGCATCGATGATCCCGCCATTGATCCGCCACCCGACCGCGTACCCGCAGCCGACCATGACCGCCAGGGCGAGAATATTGACCACCAGATCCGACAGCGTGCGGCCCATGAGCACCGCCAGCCGCGACATGGGCAGGGTGCGCATGCGGTCGATAATGCCCTTGTGCAGGTCATTGGCCAGGCCGACGGTGGTGAAGGCCGCATTGAAAGCCACTGTCTGCGTGAAGATTCCGGCCAGCAGGAATTCGCGGTACTGCCCGCCGCCCAGGGACGCCCCGAAGATGTAGGCGAACAGGAACACGAACATGAGTGGCTGGATGGCGGCGGTCACCAGCAGCGTCGGCACGCGCAGGATGGTCAGCAGATTGCGGTAGGCGACGATGGCGCTGTCCCGAATGGCCCTGGGCAGCAGGACGGGCGAGGCGCCGCCGGGTTCACGCTGCCTGTCCTGCGCCGCCGCGGTCTCGGGGGCGGGAGCGGTGGTGGTCACGAGAGGATCTCCTCTTGCACGGTGTCGGTGCGTCGGGCCGCTGCTTTGCGGTCCGCGGATTTGCCGGTGAGAGAAAGGAATACGTCGTCGAGGCTGGGCCGGTGCACGGTGGCGTCGACCACGCACACGCCCGCGTCGTCCAGGCGGCGCAGTGCTTCGACCATGGTGCGGGTGCCGTCGCCCACGACGACGGTCACCTGATCGATGTCGGCGTCCGTGCTGGGCTCGCCGAGGCCGACCTGGGCCAGAATCTGCTTGGCGGGCTTGGGATCCTGACCCGCCGCGAGGGTGACGGTGAGTTTGTCGCCGCCGATGGAGGTCTTGAGCTCATCGGCCGATCCGCGGGCGATCACCCGCCCGCGGTCGATGACGGTGATGCGATCGGCGAGCAGATCGGCTTCCTCGAGGTACTGGGTGGTGAGCAGCACGGTGGTGCCGTCGTCCACCAATTCGCCGATCACCCGCCACATATCGATGCGCCCGCGCGGATCGAGGCCGGTGGTCGGTTCGTCGAGCACCACCACCGGCGGACGGCACACCAGTGCCCCCGCCAGGTCGAGCCGGCGCGACATACCGCCGGAGTAGGTGCCCGCCTGCCTGCCCGCCGCATGTTCGAGCCCGAGCGCGGCGAGCAGTTCGGTGGCGCGTTCGGCGGATTTGCGGTGGCTCATGCCGTACAGCCGTGCCACCATGCGCAGGTTCTCGAAGCCGGTCAGATTGGCATCGACCGCCGCGTACTGCCCGGACAGGCCGAGCCGGGTCCGGGCGCGGGCCGGATCCTTCAGCACGTCGATGCCCGCCACCCGGACGCTCCCCGCGCTCGGGGCCAGCAGGGTGGTGACGATCCGGACCGTGGTGGTCTTCCCGGCGCCATTGGGCCCGAGCAGGCCCATGACGGTGCCGGACGGGATCTCCAGATCCACCCCGTCCAGCACTCGGACCTTGCCGTAGTACTTGACCAGGCCGTCCACTTCTACCGCGAGGCTCATCGGCTTCCCTCCCGCTGGGTGCGTGAAACGTTGGTGGACAGGTGATCCCGCAGCACTGGTCCGATCACCGCGAGGGATTCGGGCGTGGTCATGCCCGAGTGCCGGCAGCGCACGAGCTGATCGCGCACCACGCCGGTGATGTGGGGATCCCAGGCCGCGGCGCAGCGGTCCGGATCGGCCCGGTTGATCTCGTCGTCGGCGGCGGTGAAGAAGAGCAGATCGCCGATGAAGACGCGGGGGTCGAAATTGTGCGCGAGCACCGCGCCATTGGCATAGCCGGTGTAGAGCCGTTCCAGATGGTCGACGGTGAGGGCCGCGAACGGTCCCGGCCGGCTGCGCAGGAATTCCGCCGCCTCCTGCAGGCTCATGCGCGGATCCACATCGGTGGTGCCGCCGAGCAGGTCGCTGCCGAATTCGCCGATGATATCGGCGACGCTGGGCACCGCCTCCTCGAGCCACTGATCGGAGAGCTGGTAGCTGTCCATGAGCGCGAGCAGCGCCACCTCCTCCCCGGCTTCCTGCAGCTGCACCGCGATCTCGTGGGCGAGCAGACCGCCCAGCGACCAGCCGAGCAGATGGTAGGGACCCTGCGGTTGCACCGACTTCATATGCGCCACATAACTTCTCGCGGCCTCGGCGACGGTGCGGTGATCATTGTCGCCGCTGACGTGCGGCGCCTGCAGACCGTAGACGGGCCGATCGGCGGGCAGGTGCGCGAGCAGTCCGGCAAAGCACCAGGCCAGCCCGATCGCCGGGTGTACGCAGAACAGCGGTGGCACACCGGCTTCGGTGATCGGCCGCAACGGCAGCAGCGGTTGCAGTGCGACGGCCAGGGCGGCCCCCGCATCACCGTCGGCGTCGGCGAGGCGGCGTGCGATGGCGGCGGGGGTGGATTCGCCGAACATGGCCTGCACCGGCAGGTCGACGCCCGCCGCCCGCAGCTGCGAGACCACCTTGGTGGCCAGCAGCGAATTGCCGCCCAGTTCGAAGAATCCGTCGTCCACCCCGACCTGCTCGACGCCGAGCACTTCGGCGAAGGCGGCGCACAGTGCCGCTTCGGTCGCCGTGCCGGGCGCCCGGTAACCCTCGCGGGCCGCGAAGACCGGTTCGGGCAGGGCATCGCGATCCAGCTTGCCCACCGGTGAGAGCGGCACCCGGTCCAGCAGCATGATCGACTGCGGGACCATGTAATTGGGCACCAGTTCCGCCACATGCGCGGTCAGGGCGTCCGCGGAGGGCGCGGTCCCGTTGCGCGGCTTCACATAGGCCACCAGTGCGGTCGCACCGGCCGGCGTGCGGTGTCCGATGGTGGTGGCGAACTCCACCTCCGGATGCCGGGCCAGGGCCGCGTCGATCTCGCCGAGTTCGATGCGGAAACCGCGAATCTTGACCTGATGGTCGGTGCGGCCCATGTACTCCAGATCCTGCACGCGGCCGCCGCGCTCGATCCAGCGCACCAGATCGCCGGTGCGGTACATGCGCTCGCCGGGCTTGCCGAACGGGTTGGCCACAAAGCGCTGTGCGGTGAGCCCGGGCCGGCGCAGGTAGCCGCGCGCCAGTGCGGCGCCGGACAATTGCAGTTCACCGGTGACCCCGGCGGGGACCGGGTGCAGCCGGCCGTCCAGGACGGTGGCGTGCACACCGCGGATGGGTCCGCCGATGGTGATGTGGCCGCCGGGGTTCATCGGCTGCGACATGACCGTCACGATGGTGGTTTCGGTGGGCCCGTACACGTTGTAGAGCTTGCGGCCCGGCGCCCAGCGGGTGACCAGGTCCGGCGGCAGCGCCTCACCGCCGACGAGGACATGCCGCAGCGCGGTGACACCGGCCGGATCGACCGTGCCCAGCGCTGAGGTGGTGATGAAGGCGTGGGTGATGCCCTCCTGCATGAACACCTGGCCCAGTTCCGCACCGCCGACCACACCGGGCGGGCTGATCACCAGGGTGGCGGCGCCGCCCAGTGCGAACAGCAGATCCAGCATGGCGGCGTCGAAACTCGGTGTGGCGAAATGCAGTACCCGGCAGCCGGGACCGACCTCGAAGCGCTGCGCGGTTTCGGCGGCGAAGTTGGACAGACCGCCGTGTGTGACCACCACGCCCTTGGGGATGCCGGTGGAGCCGGAGGTGTAGATCACGTACGCCGGATTGTCCATGCGCAGCGGGCCGGTGCGCTCGTCATCGGTGATGGGCGCGTCCGAGGCCGCCAGCACCCGGCGCCGGAACGAAGGCGCGTCCAGCACAGTCCAATTCGCGCCGTCGGGCATGCGCTCGCGGTGTGCGGCGAGGGTGATGCCCACGGCCGCACCGGAGTCCAGCAGCATATGGCTGATGCGCTGCTCCGGGTAATTGGGATCGACGGGCACGAACGCGGCGCCGGCCTTGGCGATGGCCAGGGTGACGGCCACCGATTCGGCCGAGCGCGGAATACCCATGGCGACCAGGGTTTCCGGGCCGACGCCGTAGCTGATGAGCGTGCGCGCCAGCCGGTTGGTCCAGCGGTCGAGTGCGTCGTAGGAGATCTGGGTGCCCGCCGCCCGCACCGCGATGGCCTGGCGGTTGAGATTGGCCGCGGCTTCGAACACCTCGGGGAAGGTGATCGGCAGCCCGGCTTCGGCGCCGCGGACCGGCGCCAGCGCCGACCATTCGCCGGAATCGAGCAGTGCCAGATCACCCACGGCGGTGGCGGGATTCGCCACAGCCGCACCGAGCAGTCGCACGAACCGGTCCGCCAGGCGCTGCGCGGTGTGCTCGTCGAACAGGTCCGTCGCATAGTTCACCGAGACCGTGATGCCGTCGGGCTGGCGACCCGGCGTCCAGGATTCGGTGAGCGTGAACTGCAGATCGAATTTGGCCAGACCCGGATCGGCGTCGTCGGCCTCGATGCGCAGACCGGGCAGTTCCAGCACCTGCGCGGGCTGGTTCTGCACCGAGAGCATGACCTGGAACATCGGGTGATGTGCCTGGGTGCGTGCGGGATTGAGCACCTCGACGAGCCGTTCGAACGGTACGTCGGCGTGTGCGAAGGCCTCCAGATCGGTATCGCGGACCGCATGCAGCAGATCGCCGAAGGCGGCGTCGCGGTCGAGCCGGGTGCGCAGTACCAGGGTGCCGACGAACATGCCGACCAGTTGATCCAGCGCCGGATGTCCGCGTCCGGCAATGGGTGTGCCGACGGTGATGTCGTCACCGGCGGTGAGGCGGTGCAGCAGGGCGACGAGCGCGGCGTGCAGCACCATGAACATGGTGACGCCGTGTTCGGCTGCCAGGGACTGCAATTCGCGGTGGGTGAGGGCGTCGAGAGTGCAGTCGACGGTGCCGCCGCGATAGGTGGGCACCGGCGGGCGCGGGCGGTCGGCGGGTACCGAGAGCAGTTCGGGACTGCCGTCCAGGGCCCCGCGCCAGTAGTCGAGCTGCTTGCTGATGACCGAATCCGCATCGCTTTCGCGGCCCAGCACATCCTGCTGCCACAGCGTGTAATCGGCGTACTGGATGGGCAGTTCGGGCCAGTCCGGTTCCTGCCCGCCGGCGTGTGCGCTGTAGGCGGTGGCCACATCGACCGCGAGCGGGCGCAGTGACCAGCCGTCCATGGCGATGTGGTGCACCACCAGGACCAGGACGTGTTCGTCGCCTTCGGCACCGGCGGCACCGGTCAGGCGCAGCAGGGTGGCGCGCAGCGGCACCGCGGTGGCGAGGTCGAATCCGGCGGCGGCGATCCGGCGGATCTCCCCGGGGACGTCCGCGGCCGCGACGGTGCAGACCGGCAGCGCCACCGCGGCTTCGACCGCGTCGAGCACGTGCTGGCACGGCTCGCCGCCGACCTCGGGGAAGACGGTGCGCAGTGTTTCGTGACGCGTTTGCACCGCGTGCAACGCCGCGCGCAGGGCCGGAACATTCAGTTCGCCGCGCAGGCGCAGGGCCACCGGAATGTTGTACGCGCCCATGGCTTCCGCATTGGCGCCGGAGGCATTGAACTTCTCCAGGAACCACAGTCGCCGTTGTGCGGCCGACAGCGGAATCTGCGGCGGCCGGGTGCGGCGCCGCGGTTCGGGTCGCAGATCCGTCGAGGCGGGTCCGGCGTCGAGCTGTGCCGCCAGTCCGGCCACGGTGGGTGCGGCGAAGACGGCACGCACTTCGAGGCGGACCCCGGTGGCGGTCGCCAGGCGGGCCACCAATTGGGTGGCGAGCAGCGAGTTTCCGCCGACCTCGAAGAAGCTGTCGTCGGCGCCGAGCTGCCGCGCGCCGACCAGTTCGCCCATGACCTCCGCGACCAGCAGTTCGGTGTCGGTCTCCGGATCACGGGAGATATGCGCGAGGACGGCCTGGGGTTGCGGCAGTGCGTCGCGATCGAGCTTGCCGACCGGGGTCAGCGGAATGTGGTCGAGCAGTGTGAGACTGCTCGGCACCATGTGCACGGGCAGATGCTCGGCGCAGTGCACCCGCACCTGCTCCAGGTCGAGCTCCGTCCCTGCGGGCAGCACATAGGACACGATCCTCCTGGTGCCCGCGATATCGCGGACCTCGGTGTGCGCGAAGCGGATTGCCGGATGCGAGGTGAGCACCGCGTCGATCTCGCCGAGCTCGATACGGAAACCGCGCACCTTGACCTGATGATCGCTGCGGCCGAGGTAGACCAGGTCGCCCGCGCCGTTCCACCGCACCACATCTCCGGTGCGGTACATGCGCGAACCCTCCGGCCCGTACGGATCGGCGATGAATCGCGCTGCGGTGAGGTCGAATCGGTCGATATAGCCGCGTGCCGTGCCCTGACCGCCGACATACAGTTCGCCGGGCACCCCGACGGGCACCGGGCACAGGCGTTCGTCGAGCACCAGCGCACGGGCGCCGCGCACCAGGGTGCCGATGGTGACCGGCACCCCGGGCTCCATGGGTCCGGCGATGGTGACGACCACTGTGGCCTCGGTGGGCCCGTATCCGTTGAACATCAGGCGTCCTGGCGCCCAGCGCGCCACCAGTTCCGGACCGCAGGCCTCACCGCCGACCACAACCGCGCGCAGATGCGGCAGCTCCCAGCGCTCGCGATCGATGGTGGCCAGTGCGGCCGGGGTCAGGAACGTGTGGCTGATCTGCTCCGCCTCCATGAGCGCGGCCAGTTCGTCACCTCCGTAGATATCGGCGGGCACGATGACCATGGTGGCGCCGGAGCCGATCGCGAGCAGCAGATCGAAGATGGCCGCGTCGAAGCTCGGCGAGGAGAAGTGCATGGTGCGCGAATCCCGCTCCACGCGCATGCGATCACGAATCTCGTCGGCGAAATTGGAGAGTCCGCCGTGGGTGACGGCCACACCCTTGGGCCGCCCTGTGGAACCGGAGGTGTAGATGACATAGGAGAGGTCACCGGTCCACAGCGTGGAGATGCGGTCCACATCGGTGATCGGACTGTCGTCGAGCACCTCCAATTCCTCGATCAGCTCGGGATTGTCGAGCAGCATCCACTCGATGGGGTGGTCGCCGGCCGCGGCGTGCAGTCGCGGCGCGTGCTCGGTCATGCTGATGCCGACCCGGCAGCCGGAGTCGGCGAGCATGTGCCGCACCCGATCCGCCGGATAGCCGGGATCGACCGGGACGAAGGCCGCCCCGGATTTGGCGACCGCCAGCACCGACAGCACCGACTCCGCCGAACGGGTGAGACCGAGGGCGACCCGATCGCCCGGGCCGATGCCCTGGGCGATGAGCGCCCGCGCCAGGCGGTTCGAGTACACATCCGATTCCAGATACGTCAGCGCGGTCTCACCGAAGCGCAGAAATTCGCGCTCGGGATTCAGATGCGCGGTGGCCGCGAAGTAGGCCGCCAGACTGCACTGCGGTTCCGGCGCCGGTCCCCAGGCGGGAGTGAGCAATTCGCGTTCGACATCGGTGCGCGCGTCGATGGCGCGAATGCGCACCCGCGGATCGGCGGTGACGGTGTCGAAGATCCGCACCAGGCGCTCGGCGAGCACCTCGATGGTCGGCTGGTCGAACAGCTCTGCGGCATAGACGAATTCGTAGGAGCGCTGATCGGCCTCGGGACGGTCGCCGGGCAGCACCCGCAGTTCGAGGTCGAATTTCGCGAGGGCGATATCGAGCTCCTCGGCCTGCAGACCCAGGCCCGGCAGCTGCAGCGCCGGCAGCGGCGTGTCCTGCACGGTGAGCGCGACCTGCAGCAGCGGGCGCATGGCCCCGGCGCCGCTGCCGAGCTCCTCCACCACGCGTTCGAACGGAATCTCCGCATTGGCCATGGCGGCCAGTTCGGTATCGCGGTCGGCCTGCAGCAGTTCGGCGAAGCTGCGGTCCGGATCCACCTCCGAGCGCAGCACCAGGGTATTGACGAACATGCCGACCAGCTCGTCCAGACGCGTATCGGTGCGACCGGCGACCGGGGTGCCGATGACGATGTCGCGGCCGCCGGTCACCACGCGCAGCAGGATCGCCAGGGTCGAGCGCAACATCATGAACATGCTCACGCCATTGGCGCGGGCGGTGTCGGCCAGGCGGTGCTGCAGGGCCTCGGGCACCTCGAAGCGCACCACGCCGGAGCGCTGGGTGGCCTCGATCGGGCGCGGCCGATCGTAGGGCAGCGGCATTTCCTCCGGCAGGTCCGCCAGCGCGGTGCGCCAGTAGGCCAGCTGGGTGGCGGCCGAGCTCTCCGGATCGTGCTCCTGACCGAGGCATTCGCGCTGCCACAGGCTGAAGTCCGCGTACTGCACCGGAAGTGGCGTCCACTTCGGCGCGACGCCGCCGTGCCGGGCGCTGTAGGCCAGCGCCAGATCGCGGGTCAGCGGGCCCAGCGACCAGCCGTCGGCGGCGATGTGGTGCAGCACGATGCCGAGCTGATGCCGCCGTTTCCCGGTGCGCAGCAGGGTGATTCGCAGCGGGATCTCGTGCGCCAGATCGAAGCCGCGCCGGGCCAGCGAGCGCAGTGCGGTACGGGCGCCCACATCGTCGGTCTCGACGGCCTCGAGCACCGGCAGGCAGCGGGCGGTGTCCAGCAGCACCTGGCTGGCGCCGTGCTCGTCCTCGGGGAAGACGGTGCGCAGCACCTCGTGCCGCTCGATCAGGTCGGACAGGGCCGCCTGCAGGGCCGCCACATCCGGATCGCCGTCGATTCGCAGCACGAACGCAATGTTGTAGGCGCTGGATTCGGGGGAATATCGATTCAGGAACCACAGTCGCTGCTGCGGCAGCGACAGTGGAATGCGCTCCGGACGCGGGGTGTGCACAGCCAGCGCTGCCCGCTGCGTCCGGGGCGCTTCCTGCAGTCGCACGGTCACACCCGCTACGGTCGGCGCCTCGAAGATGGCACGGACCGGCAGTTCCACCCCGAATTCGGTGTGCAGGGCCGCGGTGAGCCGGGTGGCCAGCAGCGAATTGCCGCCGATCTCGAAGAAATTGTCTTCCGCGCCTTGTACTTCCGCGCCGAGCACGGTGCCGAACACCTGCGCGACCTGCTGCTCCATCTCCGATTCCGGGGCGCGCGAGGGCGCGATGGCCGCGAAATCCGGTGCGGGCAGCCCCTTGCGATCGAGCTTGCCGGACGGGGTGACGGGCATGGCGTCGAGCACGGTCAGCGCCGAGGGCACCATGTACCCGGGCAGCCGGCCACGTGCGGTCTCGAGCACCGCGGCGATATCCAGCTCGGTGTCGGCCGTGAGATAGGAGACCAGACGGCCGATTCCGCGTTCGTCATTGTGGACGACGGTGAGCGCGAAGGTGATTCCCTCGTACGAGCGCAGCACATGATCGATCTCGCGCAGTTCGATACGGAAGCCGCGAATCTTGATCTGATCGTCGGCGCGGCCCAGGAAGCGCAGCTGCCCGAGACCGTCGGAGACCACCAGATCGCCGGTGCGGTACATGCGCTCACCGCGCCGGCCGTGCGGATTGGCCGGGAAGGACTGCGCCGTCAGGCCGTGCCGTCCGAGATAACCGCGTGCCAGGCCGGGCCCGGACAGGTACAGCTCACCCGCGACACCCGGCGGCACCGGGTGCAGGCGGGCGTCGAGCACGAACAGTCGCATACCGCGCACCGGCAGGCCGATGGGCACGGGACGGCCCGCGATCATGGGTCCGGTGGCGGTGGCCGCGACCGTCGCCTCCGACGGGCCGTACATATTGTGCATGCGGCGCACCGGCAGTTGCGCGGGCCGCGACTGCGGATCGGTCCAGACCCGGACCAGTTCCTCGGGGCAGGCCTCGCCGCCGACGATGACCGCTTCCAGATCGGGCAGGTCCTCGGCCGGGACGGTGCCGAGCGCGGCGGGGGTGACAAAAGCGTGTGTCACCCGCTCCTCGCGCAGCAGTGCCGCCAGCTCCGCGCCGCCGAAGATACCGGCCGGCGCGACGACCAGGGTGGCCCCGGAGGCGAAGCCGAGCAGCAGCTCGAGCACCGAGGCGTCGAAGCTCGGCGATGAGAAGTGCAGGGTGCGTGCGGAATCGGTGACCCGGAACAGATGCATCTGCTCGCGGGCCAGCGAGGCGATGCCCGCATTGGTGACCACCACGGCTTTGGGCTTACCGGTTGAGCCGGAGGTGTAGATGAGGTACGCCGGTCCGGCGGTGCGCAATGGATGGTGCCGGTCGGCATTGGTCACGGGCGACAGCGGGTGCCGCGCGCATTCGTCGGCCAGCTCCTGCGAGCCGAGCAGCAGCCAGTCCACATACGTCTTGCGGTGCCGCCCGCGGTTTCCCGGCCAGTCCGGCATTTCCGCATGCCGGTCCGGGCTGGTGAGGCCGAGCATGGCTCCGGAATCGGAGAGCATGTGCGCAATGCGGTCGGCAGGGTAGTCCGGATCGATGGGGACGTAGGCGGCGCCGGTCTTGGCCACCGACCACACCGCGAGAATGCAGTCCAGACTGCGCGGCAGCGCCACCGCGACCACGACCTCCGGACCCGCGCCGTGCTCGATCAGCACCCGCGCCAGGCGATTGGAGCGCTCATCGAGTTCCCGGTAGGTGGTATCCCGGCCGAGGTAGCGCACGGCCACCGCATCGGGCAGCCGCTCGGCGGTATCGGTGAGCAGGCGGGCGAGGGTGCTGGAGGGCTCGGCCGGAGAACCCGTGATGGGCACCAGCTTGGCGATCTCCCGGGCATCCAGCAGCGGCAGATCGCCCACCGGGATGGTCGGGTCGGCGACGGCCGCGGCCAGGATCGCGCCGAAGCGCCGGGCGATGGCCTCCACCGTGCTGTGGTCGAAGACGTCTGCGGCATAACCGAATTCGGCGGTCAGCGGCATATCCTCGGAGGCGATGCCGAGCGGTTCGTGCACGGTCAGCTGCAGATCGAATTTGGCGATGTCCACGTCCATGGACTGCACCGTGGCGAGGACGCCGGGCAGCTGGATGCTCAGCTCCGGAGTGCTGTCGTAGGACAGCATGACCTGGAACAGCGGATGCCGGGCGGCGGACCGCTCCGGATTGACCACCTCCACCAGGCGCTCGAACGGCACATCGGCATTGGCGAAGGCATTGAGATCGGTATCGCGGACCTCGGCGAGCATGCGATCGAATCCGGCGGCCGGATCCACGCGGGTGCGCAGGACGAGAGTATTGACGAACATACCGACAAGCTCGTCCAGCGCCGGATCACTACGGCCCGCGATGGGCGTGCCGATCGCGATATCGACCGTATTGCACAGGCGCGCAAGCACTGTCGCCAGCGCGGCGTGCAGCACCATGAAGGTACTCACGCCCCGCTCGGCCGCGACGGCGGCGAGCCGGCGGCGGATATCGGCGGGAATGGTGAATTCCACTCGGCCACCCTCGGTGGAGCGCTGCCGCGGGCGCGGGCGGTCCAGGGGCAGATCCAGCTGATCGGGCAGATCGGCCAGGGCCGCCCGCCAGTAGGCCAGCTGTTTGGACAGCGCGCTGGCCGGATCGGCTTCGTCGCCGAGCAGTTCCCGTTGCCACAGTGCGAAATCCGCGTACTGCACCGGCAGCGGCGTCCAGGCGGGGGCCGCGCCCTCGGCACGCGCGGCGACGGCGACCATGATGTCGCGGGTCAGCGGTGCGATGGACCAGCCGTCGCCGCTGATGTGGTGCAGCACCATGAGGAACAGGTACCGCTCGGGTCCGGTCTCGTACAGCGCCACCCGGACCGGGGCCTGACTGCGCAGATCGAAACCGTATCCGGCGAATTCCATGGCGAGGGTGCGGACATCGGCCTCGGTGGCATCGATCGGATCGAGGGTCAGCGGGATCTCCGACGCCGGATGCACCTCCTGGCACGGGCCTTCGGGAGTATCCGGGAAGGTGGAGCGCAGGCTTTCGTGCCGCTCCAGCACATCGACGAGACCGGCCCGCAGCGCCGCGATGTCCAGTGGCCCGGCAAGTTCCACCGCGAGCGGCATGTTGTAGGCGGCGGCATGTTCGGCGAAGCGGTTCAGGATCCACAGCCGCTGCTGTGCCAGCGACAGCGGAATGTGGTCGGGACGTTGCGCCGCAATGAGTTTCAGTGAGGCGGTTTCCCCCTGCAGGCTGTCGAGCCGACCGGCCAGGGCGGTGACGGTGGAGTATTCGAACAGGTCGCGAATGGTGACGGTCGCATCGAGGGCGGCGTTCACCCGGGCGATGGCCCGCGCGGCGGTGAGCGAATTGCCGCCGAGGTCGAAGAAATTGTCGGTGACGTCGATGTCCTCGGTGCCGAGCATCTCGGCGAAGACGGCCGTGATCTGCCGCTCGACCTCGGTGCGCGGGGCGGCGACGGTGCGGGCGGGGCGGCGCGCGGCCACCTCCGGATCGGGCAGTGCCTTGCGGTCCACCTTGCCGTTGGCGCTGAGCGGTAGTTCGTCGAGCACCATGATGACCGGCGGCACCATATAACTGGGCAGGACGCGGCGCAGACCGGTGGTGAGTTCGGCCGGATCGAGCGGTGCGACGCCGGGGGCGGCCACCGCGTACGCGGCGAGTTCATCGCCGCCGCGCCCGCGCCGGGCCACGCAGACCGCACGCGCGATCCGCCTGTCCGACAGCAGGGCGGCCTCGATCTCGCCGAGTTCGATGCGCAGGCCGCGGATCTTGACCTGGAAATCGCTGCGGCCCAGGTATTCCAGGACGCCGGTCCGCCCACCGCGCCAGCGCACCAGATCACCGGTGCGGTACATGCGGGTGCCGGGGGTGAAGGGGTTGGCCACGAAGCGATCCGAGGTCAGCGCGGGGCGGCCGAGGTAGCCGCGCGCCAGCTGCACACCCGCCAGGTACAGCTCACCCACCACGCCGGGCGCGACCGGCTGCATGCGGGCGTCCAGCACATAGGTGCGGGTGTTCCAGATGGGCGCGCCGATGGGCACTTCCGTCACACCGGGGGTGCAGTGCCAGGCGGTGACGTCGACAGCCGCCTCGGTGGGGCCGTAGAGATTGTGCAGCTGCGGGGCGCCGGAACCGGTGCCCAGCGCGGCGTGGAATTCCGCGACGGTGGCGGCGGGCAGCGCCTCACCACTGCAGAAGACCCGGGCCAGGCCGGTGCAACCGGCCACATCGGTATCGGTGAGGAACACCGACAGCATGGACGGCACGAAATGCGCCGTGGTGACGCCCTTGTCGGCGATGATCCGGGCCAGATAGCCCGGATCGCGATGCCCGTCGGGGGCGGCGATGAGCAGGCGCGCGCCGATCTGCAACGGCCAGAAGAACTCCCACACCGACACGTCGAACGTGGCGGGGGTCTTCTGCAGCACCACATCGGTGCTGTCGAGCGGATAGGCGTGCTGCATCCAGCGCAGCCGGTTGACGATGGCCGCGTGAGTGACGCCGACACCCTTGGGCTTACCGGTGGAGCCGGAGGTGAACAGCAGATAGGCCAGGTGATCGGCGCGCAGCGGGGCGAGGCGATCGGCATCGGTGATCGGGCGCCCGCCGTATGCGGACAGATCAGCGGTGTCGATATCGAATCTGGTTGCCTGCGCGGGCAATTCGAGCTTGTCGCGGGAGGCGGTCAGCACGCACACCGGATGCGCCTGCTCGAGAATCTGCTCGAGTCGCTCGACCGGGTGATCCGGATCCAGGGGCAGATAGGCCGCACCCGCCTTGATCACGGCGTACATGCCGATGAGCAGGTCGAGGTGCCGGCGGATGGCCAGGCCGACCACCGTGTCCGGACCGACCCCGCGTGCGATCAGTTCGCGGGCAAGGCGATTGGCGCGCTCGTCGAAGGCGGCGTAGGTGAGGGTCTCACCCTCGAAATCCAGGGCCACCCGGCTCGGGCACATGGCGGCCCGGTCGGCGAAGAGCCCGGCCAGGGTGCCCTCCTGGCGGGCGACCTGGGTCGAATTCCATTCGTGCAGTACGCGTTCGCGCTCGAGATCGGTGAGGGCGGGCATATCTCCGACGGCGGACTGCGGGTCGGCGCGCAGGAAGCGCTCCAGGAAATCGAGGAAACGGCCGTGGTGCATGGCCAGTTCGGCATCGCCGTACAGGCGCGGGTTGGCCTCGAAGTCGATGTGGATGCGGTTGCCGCCGCCGTTGTAGAGATTGATGGAGAGGTCTTCGACGGGGCCGGTGGAGACCACATTGAGCGAGCCGACCAGGCTGCCGAACTTCAATTCACTGTGGAACAGCATGAGATTGACCATGGGTCCGAAGAACCCGCGGGCGTCCCGGGAGTAGCCGCAGTCGCGGCGGATGTCATCGCTGCGGTAGCGCTGATGCCGCAGCGCACCGGTGATCTGCAGTTCGACGGCGCGCACGGTATCGGCGACGGAGACCGAACCCTCGAAACGCACCCGGATCGGCACCACATTCGACACCACGCCCGCGGAACGGCGCAGCGCCACGGTGGTGCGCGCCGAGACCGGCAGGCTCAGCACCACATCCTGGTTGCCGGTGACCGACCGCACGTAGCAGGCCAGGGCTGCCACGAAGAGCGCGGAGGTATTGGAGCCGAAGGTGGTTGCCGCGGTCTGCACGGCGGCCTCGACCTGTTCGCTCAGCATCGCGGTGGCGCAGCGGCGGCCCACATCGGAGGAGGCGGCGGCAATGCTGCTGGCGGACAGGGTGATCGGCTCGCTGACGCCGTCGAGCTGTTCGCGCCAGTAGTCGCCGTCATTGCGGAAACGGCTGGTATCGCGGTAGCGGATCTCATCGCCGTAGATGGTGGACAGCGGCGTCGCGCGGGAAACCACCGGCTCCGTATGACTTTCGAGCGCCGTGTAGATCTCGGCGGTGCGGGTGGTCGCGTTCATGGCGCCGTACCCGTCGATGACGATGTGGTGGCCGCGCGTGTACCAGATGTAGGCCGAATCCCCGGTCCGCAGCACCACATTGATGGTCAGCGGATCGTGTTCGATATCGATGGCGGAATTGGCGTGGTCGTTCATCCACGCCAGGGCCGCGGCGCGCGGATCCGGCTCCTCGCGCAGATCGATGCGCGCCCAGCCCGGCCGCCAGGTGGGATCGACCACCTGGTGCGGCACCCCGTCGAGCTCCAGCAGCCGCACATGGCCCACCTCGGTCTCCGCGCCGAACCGCTCGATGGCGTACAGCAGCCGGCCGACATCCAGATCGCCCTGGATCTCTACGTACTGGGCGATGGTGAGCGGAATATCGGGCCGGATGCGTTGCGCGTACCAGAGGGCCGATTGCGCGGGAGACAGCGCGAAAGGTTGAACCGAGAATTCACCCGAAGAACATTGGTCGACACGATCGGTGGCCAATGAACTCATCAAACACTCCTTCTGCCGCTGTAAGACGCAACTCCCCGAACCCCGGCGGGCCGTCCTCCCGGATTTCGCGCACGCGCGATCCGTAGGACGTGATCCACGCCCTATGATTCGGAGCCTCCCGCCGAGTGGACGGGTGTTGATCTCGAGTTGCTCTGCGGCGAACAGTGTTGGCGGAGCTTATTTTTCGACAGCTACCTCAAGGCAAACCTCACGATTGTGGCTTAACTCGCAAAAGTAGCCATTGGGAATCTGGGCATATCGGTCAGACGACAGACCGCAGCTAAATATTGGCGAACATGTATCGCCGAAGCGGGACGGCCCTCGTCACACGTGCCCGCTATGTTCTACACCGAATACTCACGGTGTTCTACACCGAATACTCACGGTGTCCTACACCGACTGCGTACCGCCGGTTCCCTCCGCATCGACCGGCGCCGCAGGGGTGCGCGGCCGCCGTCGAATCACCGCCGCCACTGCGACGGCCGCGGCCAGGATACACAGAATGCGCTCCGGCGCGGGGCCCAAACGGGTGGCGAGTGTCGTGTCCGTGCGCAGCGGCAGGGTGGCCACCAGCGCGGCCGGCACGAACTGCGGCGTCTGCTGCTGAATGGTGCCGTCGGCGGTGATCATGGCGCTGACACCGGTGGTCACCGAAACCACCACGGCGCGACCGTGCTCCACCGCGCGAATGCGCGACATGGCCAGCTGCTGATAGGTCATCTCGCTGTGGCCGAAGGTCGCATTGTTGGAGGGCACCGTCAGAATCTGCGCGCCCGCCTGCACGGCCTCCTCGAAGGCGCGATCGAAGGCGACCTCGTAGCAGGTGGCCACGCCGATCGCGACGGGTGCGCCGCCGCTCGCGGGCTGCGCATGCACCACGCCGTCACCCTTGCCTGGGACGAAATAGCCCGCCCGGTCGGCGTATTCGGAGAAGTGCCGGAAGAAGCCGCGATACGGGAGGTACTCACCGAACGGCTGGATGATCTTCTTGTCGTGCCGTTCGCCCGGACCGTCGGCATCCCACACGATGACCGAATTGGTGGTGGTGCGATCGTCATTGACGAGCACCGCGCCGACCAGGATGGGCGCCTTGATATCTCGCACGGTCTGCGTGATGAGGTCGTAGGCGTCGTCATTGCGGAGTGGATCGATATCGGACGAATTCTCCGGCCAGATCACCACATCCGGCTGCGGGGCCTGCCCGGCCGCGACGGCCTTGGCGAGTTCCTCGGTGCGCTTGATGTGATAGTCGAGAACCGCACGGCGCTGGGCATTGAAGTCCAGTCCCAGCCGCGGCACGCTGCCCTGGATCGCGGCGACCGTGATCGGCCGGTTGCCGTCCTCCGGGCGGGGCAGCGCGGTCCGGAGGATCACTCCGGTGATCGGAACTATAGCGACAAGCATTGCCGCAGCAACAATCCGGTTCCACGATGTGAGACGTTGCACGCCCCATCTGGGACGATTCGGCTGCACCGCGTACGCCGCGCGCGCGGACGGCAGCAACCACACCGCGAGCGCCGCCAGCCCACCACCGGTGAGCGCCACCAGAAAACTCACCAGCGGTGCCCCGCCGACCATGGCAAACGGCAGATACCACCCATCGGCCTGCCCGAAAGCCAGCCTCCCCCAAGGAAATCCGCCGAACGGAAAACTCGACCGCCCCCACTCGGTCAGCGACCAGCCCAGCGCCACCCACACCGGCCACCCCGGCAGCCGCCCCACCAACCGGACGAACACCCCGAACAACCCCACATACACCGACAGCGCCGCAGACAGCGCAATCCACGGCACCGGCCCCACATAGATGCCCGTCCACGGCAGCAACGGCAGAAAGAACGCCAGCCCCGCCAGCATCCCGTACCCGAATCCGCCACGCAGCCGCCCACTCCCACGCACGGTCAGCACCAGCACCGCAATCCCCACCGGCGCCAGAAACCACAGCGTCCGCGGCGGAAAACTCGCGAACAGCAACAACCCCGCGATGACCGCGGTCACCGTCCGCGCGAGCACCGGACGCTTACGCAGCAACTCCACGAACCTGGCCATGAACTGGGTCACACCCGCGCGGTGCGCATCGCCATGATCGACTCCGGCATCGTCACTTCCAGCTGGATCAGCGTTTTCGACCGTCGATTCACCCACAACCCCAACACCTTCCGACGCCACACTCATCGCGCCCGATTCTCCCCGCGCGGGGCTGATCGCGCCGCCCGGCCCGTCAGCTTCGGGCAGCGCGGCGGCGCCGACGTGCGCAGATCCCTCGACGGCGTTGTCACTCACAGCGCGACCGGGCGAATCGGCACCCGGCTCCGTGTCCGGCGAGCCGGGAAGTGCTGGAGGAGAGGTGTTTTCGGGGGTGGGCTCAGAGGGCATGGAGGGTCGTCCCGCGGTGCACGGTGGTCAGGCAGCGGGGCAGGGGTGCGCCGGAGGTGAGGGGTGGGAGGCCGGGGACTCGGGAGCGGGGGTCGGTGGACCAGCGCTGGACTTTGTCGGAGGCGGCGGCGACCACGAGGTCTGTTGCTTCCCAGACGGCGTAGGAGGCGGGGGCGCCGGGGACCAGGGTTCCGGCGACGCCGTCACGGACGCCGCCGGCGCGCCAGGCGCCGCGGGTGGCGGCGGCGAAGGCGGCGCGCGGAGAGATCTGGTGGCCGGGGGTGCGGTGATTCGCGGCGGCGCGCAAGGCTTCCCACGGGTTCAGGATCGTGACGGGGGCGTCGGAGCCGATGGCGAGGGAGATGCCGGCGGCGGCCATGGCGGAGAAGGGGTTCAGGGTGGCGGCGCGGTCGGGGCCGAGGCGGGTGGCGTACATGCCGCCGGGGCCGCCCCAGGTGGCGTCGAAAGCCGGTTGGACGCTGGCGATTACGCCCCAGGCGGCGAGCTGGGCGATCTGGGCGGCGTCGAGCATTTCGGCGTGTTCGATGCGATGGCCGCGTGCGGCGAAGGCCGGGCCCCCGACCTGGGCGACCACGCGTTCGAAACCGGTGACCACCGCATCCATGGCGGCGTCGCCGATCACATGGAATCCGGCCTGGATACCGGCCTCGGTGCAGGCCAGGACATGTGCGGCAATGGCATCGGCGTCGAGGTAGGCGGTGCCGGTGCTGTCGTGGTCGGCGTAGGGATCGCGCAGCCAGGCGGTGTGCGAGCCGATCGAACCGTCGACGAACAGGTCGCCGCCGAGGGCGTGCACGCCGAGTTCCTTGATCAGGGTGCGGGCTTCGTCCGCGGTGCGCACGGCCTGACCCCAGTAGGCACGCACCTCCACACCGTGCTGGAACTCCAGCAGCTCACGCACATCGGTTTCGCCCGAGATATCGGGTCCGGCGCATTCGTGCACGGCGGCAATGCCATTGGCGGCCGCGGCATCGAGGGCGGCGCGGCGGGCGCGGTCACGCTGCGCCGGAGACAGTGCGCCCAGTGCGGCGGCGCGCACCCGGTGATGCGCCTCGCTGCGCAGCGGCTCGCCGCGAGTGAAGCCGGTCGCCTCGGTGATCGCCTCGACCGCATCCAGCAGCGGGGTCGAGACAACGGCCGAATGCGCGTCCACGCGAACCAGATACACGATCCGCCCGGGCGCGGCGGCATCGATTTCGGCGAGGGTGGGCGCACGCCCCTCGGCCCAGTCGGTCTCGTCCCAGCCATCGCCGAGCACCGGCCCGTCCGGATGCGCGGCCGCGTAGGCGGCCAGCAGCTCCAGACATTCGGCGAGGGAACCGGCCTGCGACAGATCGAGTCCGGTGAGCTTCAACCCCAGCGCCGTCACGTGCACGTGCGGATCCACGAATGCCGGTGCGACGAAGGCTCCGTCGAGTTCGATGACCTCGGCTTCGGGATGCAGCGCCCGCCCGGTGCGGTCCGCGCCGACCCACACCACGGTGCCGTCGGTGACCGCCATGGCCGTGGCGTCGGGATTACTCGAGCTGTAGATGCGACCGCCGACAAGCAACTGGGTACTCACGGATTTCAAGTCTGCCCCACACCCTCGCCTGGACCGCAACCGCACTCCACACACCGGACGTAGCTCACGCTCCGGGCGCTATTTCGGTTGCTGAACCTGCTTGGACAGGGCATTGATGGCGGCGGCGATATCGGCCGGGTGACTGAAGGGCAGTTTGTGATTGCCTTCGATCCACTGCACGGTGATGTCCGGATCGGCGACCTGCAGCACCTCGGCGCCCTCACGCCAGGTGCGGTTCACCCGCTCTGCCTTGGCATCGTGTCCGGTGGCCGTATCGGTCGCCAGCAGCATGGAGACCGGGCAGTCCAGCGCGCGATAGGTATCGAGCAGATGATGCTGACGGCGCTCGTCGACCTCGAGGGTGAGATCGGCGAAGGCATTGCCCGGCATCGCATAGCGGTAGGGGGTCAATCGCACGAGCAGCATGGCGAGCTTGGTGCCGAGACTGGTGACCGATGCCCGCATGGCCTTCGCATCGGTGACCAGCGGCTGCTGAATCGGCACCGCACCGTCGACGAGTACCAGCCCCGCCACGGTTCCCGGATGCGCCGCGGCATAGGCGAGCGCGAGATCGGCGCCCAGCGACCAGCCGATGAGAATCGGCCGGTCCGCCTGCACCTCGGCCAGCACGGCCTCGACGTCGGACAGGAAGTCCGCGACCTTGTATGTGCTTGCGGTGGAAGCTTTTCCGTGGCCGCGCAGATCGAAGGTGATGCTCTCATAGCCGGGCACGGCGGCAATGACTGCTTTCCACGCGACCTGGGTCGCACCGGCGCCGTTGATGAATACCAGCTGCGGGCCGGATCCCGAGCGCGTCACCGGCAAGGTGACATCGCCATGGGACACGGTCGTATCGCTCGACATGGAGTTATCTGTCCTTCGAGGTATTTCCGGGGTCTGTGGTCAGCGAGGATCGATGATCCGGTGGGCAGTGCCCTGGCCATCGTCGTAATACTCGGACACGACAGTAGCGTCGATGACTTCACCGTCGGGGTCGATGACCACATTGCGGTATCCGTTCGGACCGACCGCCATGGCCACCCGATTCAGGCGGCGCGCGGCGAAAGCGGCCACGACCGGGCGCACCAGGAACCGTGTGAACGGCACCAGGGCCACCAGACCGACCAGCGAGGTGAGCAGACCGGGCACGAACATCAGCACCGCGCCCACGGTGACCAGCGCGCCGTCGGCGACGGCGGTGGAAGGCTCGATCTCACCGCGCGAAGCCTTGCGGAAGTTCTCGAACACCCGGCGCCCCTGCGAGCGGACCAGGATCAGGCCCATGGCCGACCCCGCGATGAGCAGCAGAATCGTGGGAAAAACGCCGATGAGGTGGCCGAAGAACACCAGGGTGGCGATCTCGGCGATGAAGTACGCGGCAAACAGTAGTGCGGGCATGTGGCGATCCTTTCGGCGATCTACCCGTAGCAACGCCCGACCCCCCGATTTTTCTCCCGGCTGCGGCGTCGGTCACAGCGTAAGCGTGCGCAGCGCATCCGGCAGCGCCCGGTGCCGGGCCGTGCCGAGCGGGGCGAGGAACCGCGATTCCGCCGCCGTGCGCAGCACCTCGGCGGCGGTGAGCAGTTCGGTGCCGGTCGCCGCGCGCCCTATCCGATCGAGGTCGGGTCCTGGCTGCCGGAACAGATCATCGCCCCGATCCGCGAACAGACCCCGGCCCGAAGCAGCGGATCCGGTCAGGCGCTACCGGGCCTGACCAGGCCGGTTTCGTAGGCGAGGACCACGGCCTGGACGCGGTCGCGGAGGCCGAGTTTGGTGAGGACGCGGCCCACGTGGGTTTTGACGGTCGCTTCGGAGAGAAACAGGGTCGCCGCGATTTCGGCATTGGAACGGCCGACCGCGATGTGCTCGAGGACTTCACGCTCGCGGGCGGTCAGGGCGTCGAGGATGGCCGGGTCGCGTCCGGCAGCCGGATCGTCGGCGATGAGGCGGTCCAATAGTCGCTTGGTGACCTTCGGGGAGACGACGGCGTCTCCGGCGGCGACGCTGCGGATGGCGGAGACGAGGTCCTCGGGCGGGGTGTCCTTGAGCAGGAAACCGCTGGCCCCGGCGCGCAGTGCGCCCAGCGCGTGCTCATCGAGATCGAAGGTGGTCATGACGAGTACCCGGCTGCCGCAACCGGATTCGATAATGCGGGCGGTGGCGGTGACACCGTCGGTGACCGGCATCCGCACATCCATGAGCACAACGTCGGGGCGCAGTTCGGCGGTGCGGGAGATGGCGGTCGCGCCATTGTCGGCCTCCCCCACCACCTCGATGTCGGGGTGGGCGCCGAGCACCATCTTCAGCCCCGCGCGCATGAGTTCCTGATCGTCGACTACAAGTACGGTGATCGGCACGGGAACCAATCTATCGGTCGGGCAATCTCACTCACCGGCGGTGCGGTCGAGCGGGATGCCGGCGTGCACGGCCCAGCCGCCGGTAGCGTTCTTGCCGGTACTGAGGGTGCCGCCGAGCACGGCAATGCGTTCGCGCATGCCGACCAGGCCGAGTCCGCTGCCGGGGATGCGCGCTTCGGGACCGGAGGGTCCATCGACCCACGCACCCGAGCCGTTGCGCGGCACTCCCGGCCCGCACGCCGACGGACTCGAATCGGCGGCGGGCGCGGCCGGAGTGCCGCCGAAGTCGACGATATCGATCAGCACCTCGGTAGCACCGCGCGTGACCCGGACCTGGGCGCGCGGCGCGGGACCGGCGTGCCGGAGGGTATTGGTCAGCGATTCCTGCACGATCCGGTGGATGCCCAGGCTGACCTCCGGACTGACGGTATCGAGTTCCCCGCGCAGTTCCAGGGTCACCTCGAGCCCGGTATCGCGCATCATCTGCACCATTTTCGCAATGCCCGCGGTGCCGTGCTGCGGAAGTTCTTCCGGCGCATGCTCGATGCGCAGCAGTTCGACGGTGCGGCGCAGTTCGCGCAGCGCATCGCGACCGGTCCCGGCAATGATGGTCAGCGCCTTCTCCGCGGAATCCGGATCATGCCGCAGCGCATACCGCGCCCCGTCGGCCTGCACGATGATGACGCTCACCGCATGCGCCACCACATCGTGCAGCTCACGGGCGATGCGGGTGCGTTCGGCGGCCACCGCGTCGTGTGCGCGCCGTTCCCGGTCGTAATCGGCGACGGCCAGCCGCGCGGCGACCTCATTGTCGTACGCGTGCCGCGCGCCGACGAATTCGGCGAAGGTCCAGCACAGGGCGTAATACAGCGCGGTGAACGGGATATCCGTGCCGCCGGGCTTCCCGATCATCGCGTAGGACAGCAGGCTGTCGAGCAGCAGCGCGCCCAGATACCAGAGTCCTTCGCGGCGGCCCACATACGCGACCAGCGTGTAGAGCATGATGCCCAGCCCGAGCAGCGCCGGATGCACCGCCGTGTCATCCCCCGCGCCGTGCACCAGACTGGTGCTCATCGACAGCACCACCAGCACGATGGCCGCAGCCCGCGGATGTGTCCGCCGGAAGATGATCGGCAGCACCAGCGCCACACCCAGCACCAGATACGTGATCTTGTGCCGGCTCTCGCTCACCGCCAGCACATCGATGATCAGCAGCCCCAGCGCCAATATCGAATCGGCGATGAGCGGCTTCCCCCGCAGCCACAGACTGAACCGACGCATCTCCCCACCCTAAAGCCCAGCCCAGCCCCCGCCCGCCCCGCGTCGGTGACACCCACAGCACTCGCACAGCGCTCCTCGATACGCCGCAACCCCTGCCAGAGCTGCACGGACATACCCTGTGCGATCCGAACAAACGCGGCGTGTGTGATCGCACAGCGCTCGTCTGTACGCCGCAACCCGGGTCAGGGGCTGCGCGACGCGGACACACGCTGTGCGATCCGGACAGCTCGGCGTATGTGATCGCACAGCCTTCGTCTATGCGCCGCAACCCGGGTCAGGGGCTGCGCGACGCGGACACACGCTGTGCGATCCGGACAGCTCGGCGTATGTGATCGCACAGCGTTCGTCTATGCGCCGCAACCCGGGTCAGGGGCTGCGCGACGCGGACACACGCTGTGCGATCCGGACAGCTCGGCGTATGTGATCGCACAGCCTTCGTCTATGCGCCGCAACCCGGGTCAGGGCTGCAGGACGCGGACACGCGCTGCGCGATTCGGACAGCGCGGCGGCAATCACAGTGGCGGCCTCGCGGTTTGCCGGGTGGTGTCCGGTCTGATTGGGTCGCGGGATGGGTGTCGGTGACTGGGCGGTGTTGCTGAGTGCGGCTACGGCGGCGGGGTGGGTCGATGCCGTGGTGGGCGGGGGCGGGTTGATCGTGTTGCCGATGCTGTTCGTGGTGTTGCCGGGGCTGGCGCCGCAGACGGCGCTGGGCACCAACAAGATTGCGGCGTTCTCGGGGACGAGCGTGGCGGTGATCACCTTCGCGCGGAAGGTGCCCATCCGGTGGAAACTGCTGCTGCCGGGCGCGGTGCTCGCGGCGATCGCGGCGGCGTGCGGGTCGGCGGCGGTGGGGCTCATCGATCGGAAGTACTTCGTACCCATCGTCATGGTGGTGCTGGTCGGGGTCGCGATCTTCGTGACGCTGCGGCCCGCGATCGGCCTCACCATGGCCACCCATCCGCCCACCCGGCGCAAGACCCTGCTGGTGGTGGGCCTGGCCGCCGGGCTGATCGGCCTCTACGACGGCATTCTCGGCCCCGGCACCGGGACCTTTCTGATCATTACCTTCGCCACCCTGCTCGGCACCGAATTCGTGCGCGCCGCCGCGATGGCGAAGGTCATCAATTGTGGTTCGAATCTGGGTTCGCTGATCTTCCTGGCCTCGACCGGTCATGTGCTGTGGGGGCTGGGCCTGTCCATGGCGGTCGCGAATGTTGCCGGGTCCGTGGTCGGTTCACGCATGGCCCTGGCCCGCGGCGCGGGTTTCGTGCGTGTGGTGCTGCTGGTTGTGGTGGTGGCCATGGTGATTCGACTGGGCTGGCAGCAATTCGGTTAGACCAGAGACTTTTCCGAGGTGCGTAGCTCGTGTTCCTCGGGACGATAGGACTCGGCACGCTCCCCGTGGAACGTCTCGGTGCGCCGCAGGACCGCCGCACCGAGATGCCGGACCGGAACATCGTTGCGCGGCAGCCCATATGCCTCGCGCGGGGCGGCAGCGGTCTCGCGCGGGGCAGTAGCTGTCTCACGCGGGGCAGTAGCTGTCTCACGCGGGGCAGTAGCTGTCTCACGCGGGGCAGTAGCTGTCTCACGCGGGGCAGTAGCTGTCTCACGCGGAGCGGCGGCCGTCTCGCGCGGCGCGGCGACCATCCGGCCCGCAGGACTGTCGGGTACGACGGAAAGTTCCGCGCTGCCCGCCCGGATCCCACGATTGCCGTCGGCGTCCGCGGGCGCGGTCAGCCACGGCGCCAGCACCTTCGAGGTGGTCTCCTGGATTTTGCGTTGCAGCAGTTCGGGATCGTCGATGGCGCCGGTCTGGAACAGCACCGTGAGCGCACCCGAGACCGCGCCGATAACAGCGCCGACCAGTGCGGCCGAACCCACGTCGTCGAGCTCCTCCGGAAAGGCTGCCCGCAAATGTTTGGCAATCTCCTGCTGCGCGGCCAATTGCGCATGGGCGGCACGTCCGCTCACCGCCGGCACAGTGCGCGAAACCTGGGCGCGCAGTACCGCGATGCGGGCGGGCAGGGCGTCGCCGAGGTGTTCTCCCGGATTGTCACCGGCCGCACGCAGCGCGCGCAGCAGCACCTCGACCGGTCGTTCGCCCGGTCGTCTGGTGGCGATGGCCTGCGCCGCCGACTGGACCCGTTCGTCCGGTTCGGGGAACAGCAGTTCCTCTTTGCTGGCGAAGTAGTTGAAGAAGGTTCTGGTCCCGACTTCGGCCGCGGCGGCGATATCGGCGACGGTGGTCGCGTCATAGCCTCTGGCCTCGAATAGTTCGACGGCGGCCTCGAAAAGGGCGCGGCGGGTGCGTTCTCGTTTGCGGTCGCGAAGCGCGGATGGCGGCACGCGGGCAGACGCTACGGCATTCGAGCCCGAAAACGTGGCATGTACTGGGCTTGTCGCGTGCGTTTCCTGGTGTGCTTCTTCGCACTTCGTGCATCGTTGCAGCGTGTGCAGGTTTGCACCGTGCGAATTCCATAGGGCGGCAGCGTGTTGTTGATCGGCACCTGGGCCACCCTCTAGCGTGGTCGGGGTGAGCATCGCAACCAAGGTCGTGGACGAGCAGTTCCGCGCACTCCCCCTGGCAGCGCTTGCCGAAGCCGCCCTGTCGGCGGCGCGCGCGGCCGGGGCCGACTATGCCGATCTGCGGGTGCATCGACTTGCGCAGCAGTCCATCCGAATACGCGACGGCCGCGTCGAATCGGTGCGCGACAGCACCGATCTCGGCTTCGCGGTACGCGTCATCGTCGACGGCACCTGGGGTTTCGCCTCCCATGCCGACCTCACTCCGGAGGCGGCCGTGGAGGTCGCCCGGCGCGCCGTAACGGTTGCCAGCACGTTGCGGGCACTGAATCGCGAGCGGGTGGAGCTTGCCGACGAGCCCCGCTACGTCGACGCCGAGTACGTCTCGGCCTACGACGTCGACCCCTTCGCGGTCCCGACACCGGACAAAGTGGCACTGCTGCTGGACTATTCGGAGCGGCTCGGGGCCGCCGACGGCGTGGATCACGTGACGGCAACCGTGCTGCAGGTCAAGGAGCAGACCTACTACGCCGACACCCTCGGCTCGCGCATCACCCAGCAGCGGGTGCGACTGCATCCGCAGCTGGAAGCGATCACCGTCGACCCCTCGGCGGGCGTGTTCGAAACCATGCGCACCCTCGCCGCTCCCGCCGGGCGCGGCTGGGAGTACGTGACCGGCGCCGACGGAACCTGGGACTGGCACAGCGAACTCGCGCAGATCCCGGAGTGGCTGGCCGAGAAGGTGAAGGCCCCCACCGTCACCGCCGGACCCACCGATCTGGTCATCGATCCGACCAATCTGTGGCTGACCATTCACGAATCCATCGGCCACGCCACCGAGTACGACCGAGCGATCGGCTACGAATCCGCCTACGCCGGAACCTCCTTCGCCACCCCCGATCAGCTGGGCACCCTGCGCTACGGCACGCCGATCATGCATGTCACCGGCGACCGCACCCAGGAGCACGGCCTGGCCAGCGTCGGCTGGGACGATGAGGGCGTGGCGGGGCAGCGCTGGGATCTGGTGCGCGAGGGCACACTCGTGGGCTATCAACTCGATCGGGTGTTCGCGCCGCGACTGGGCCTGGAGCGTTCCAACGGCTGCTCCTACGCCGACTCCGCGCACCACGTGCCGATCCAGCGCATGGCCAATGTGTCCCTGCAACCCGATCCCGAGCGCGATACCTCGACCGCCGAGCTCATCTCCCGGGTGGAGAACGGCATCTATATCGTCGGCGACAAGTCCTGGTCGATCGATATGCAGCGCTACAACTTCCAGTTCACCGGCCAGCGCTTCTTCCGGATCCGCAACGGCGAGCTCGCCGGACAGCTGCGGGATGTCGCGTACCAGGCCACCACCACCGACTTCTGGGGATCGATGGAGGCCGTCGGCGGCCCGTCCACCTGGCAGCTCGGTGGCGCGTTCAATTGCGGTAAGGCACAGCCCGGCCAGGTCGCGGCGGTCTCGCACGGCTGCCCATCAGTCCTGGTGCGCGGCATCAATATTCTCAATACCCGCGCCGAAGCCGGGCAGTGAGGAAAGGACCGACACGATGAGCGTGCTCCCCGCCCCCGAGGTCGTCGACCGCGCGCTGCGTTCCTCGCGCGCCGATGAGGCCATGGTCATAGTCACCGACGCGCACGAGGCGTCACTGCGCTGGGCCGGAAATTCCATGACCACCAACGGTTCCTCGATCGCCCGGGACTGGGCGGTGGTGTCGGTGCTGCGCGATGGTTCCGGTGCGGCCCGCGTCGGCAGCGTCAGCTCCACCAGTGTGGACCCGGCCGATATCGAGGCCGTGGTGCGCGCCAGCGAGGAGGCCGCGCGCACCGCCGAACCGGCGCGCGACGCCATGCCGCTGCTCGATCCGGACAGTATCGACAAGGCCACCCTGGATTGGACGCTGGCGTGGGACGGCGCGCCCGGCGCCACCGATATCGCGGTATTCGCCGAGCTGGCACGCGATCTCGCGCCCGGCTTCGACGGCGCCGATCAGCTCTACGGTTTCGCCCATCACCAGGTGCACTCCACCTGGCTGGGCACCTCCACGGGAATTCGGCGTCGCTGGGTGCAGCCCACCGGATCGGTGGAGATCAATGGCAAGCGCGGTTCCGGCGAGGAGCTGGCCAGCGCCTGGGTCGGCACGGGCACCAGCGACTTCCAGAATGTCGATGTCCCAGGGCTGCTCGCCGAACTCTCGCGCCGGCTCGATTGGAGCAAGCGCCGGGTGGAGCTGCCCGCCGGCCGCTACGAGACGTTGCTGCCGCCCTCGGCCGTCGCCGATCTCATGATCTATCTGTCCTGGACCATGGAGGGCCGCGGTGCGCACGAGGGCCATACCGCGCTCTCCCGCGCGGGCGGCACCCGAATCGGTGAGCGGCTCAGCGATATTCCGCTGACCCTCTACTCCGATCCGAGTGCGGCCGGTCTGGAGTACCGCCCGTTCGTGGCCACCCCGGCGTCCTCGGAATCGCTGTCGGTCTTCGACAACGGCCTCAGCGCCCGGCGCGCCGACTGGGTGCGCGAGGGTGTCATCGAATCACTCGTCTACCCGCGCGCCACGGCGGCCGAATTCGATGCTCCCGTCACGCTTCCCGGTGAGAACCTGCTCATGACCGGTGGCAGCGACGCCTCGCTCGCGGAGATGATCGCGAATACCGAACGCGGGCTGCTGCTCACCTGCCTCTGGTACATCCGCGAGGTGGATCCGGCGACCCTGCTGCTCACCGGTCTCACCCGGGACGGGGTCTACCTGGTGGAGAACGGCGAGGTCACCGCGGCGGTGAACAACTTCCGCTTCAATGAATCACCGCTGGATCTGCTGCGCCGGGTGAGCGAGGCCGGACGCACCGAGATCACTCTCCCGCGCGAATGGAAGGACTGGTTCACCCGCACCGCCATGCCACCGCTGCGCATCCCGGACTTCCACATGTCCTCGGTCAGCCGGGCGACATAGCACCGGCGGGAACCGGCGATTCCGCTTGCACGCGGCGCACTTCCGCGACGTACCGGGCGACGGCGTCGCGATTGCGCTCCAGCACGTGAATGCGCTCGGTCATGCTGTCCCGCTCGAGTTCGAGCGTGGCCAGCATCTCCGGCGTGACATCGAAGGAGTGGATGGCGCGCGGGGTGAGCAGGCACGGCAGGATCTGCTTGATGATCCGCGTGTGCAGCCCCGCCGCCAGCATGCCGCGAATCTGCGGCACCCGATCGACCAGTTCGTCGTCGTCGCGGTAGCCATTGGCCTCGCGGCTGGAGAAGATCAGCCCCTGCTCCTCGTAGTACCGCAGCAGGCGGCGCGAGGTTTCCGTGCGCTGTGACAGCTCACCGATTCGCAGGTAACCCACATCTCACTCATCAAGCCCTCCGAATATCGCCGAGCGCCCGCTGCTATTTCGGGTTCGAGACTGCGGTGAGCTGTGCCTCGATGATCTTCACCGCAGCACCGACACCGTCCTCCTCGGCGATGCGCGCGGCCAGCCGAGTCGCATTGTCGCGCAGACCGGTGTCGGTAGTCGCGATGCGGATAGCCGCGGCCAGGCGGTCCGCGGACAGTTTCGGATGGGGGATGGTCGCCGCGCTGACACCGAGTTCGGCCAGGCGCTTCGCCCAGAACGGCTGATCCGAATAGACCGGCACCGCGATCGCGGGTACCCCGGCGCGGATCCCCGCGGCCGTTGTGCCTGCGCCGCAGTGATGGACGACGGCCGACATGCGCGGGAACAGCCAATCATGCGGTACCTCGCCGATGGTCATCAGATCCTCGCCGCTCACCTCCAGCTGCAACCAGCCCGACTGGACTATCCCGCGCACCCCCGCCTGCCGCAGCGCATCGCCGACGATCTTCGATACCCGCGCACTGTGTTCAGCGCTGTCGACCATGCTGCCGAAGCCGACGAATACCGGCGGCGATCCCGCCTTCAGGAACTGCACCAGATCGGCGGGCGGCTCCCAGTCCGCAGGCCGGGGCGGCCACCAGTAGCCGGTCACCTCCAGGCCCGGCCGCCAATCCGCGGGCCGCGGCGCGACATTCGGCGAATAGCCGTGCAGCACCAGCCACTGCGCGGCGGTGCGGCGCCGGCGCAGTTCCCGCATGGAGACCTCCGGCAGACCCAGTTCGCGGCGGAAACCGGCGACCACCCCGCCGAAGACGCGGTCGATGATCCACGACCCGATACCGGCGGCCCACCGATTGCCGGTGGCGCCCAGGGAAACCGCGCCCATCGAGGCGGGCGGATGGTCGCCGGTCGAGGACATCGGCTGGAAGCGCAATCCGATGGCCGGAATGCCCTTGGCCTCCGCGAGCGCGAACCCCGCGAACTCGGTCAATTGGGCGAGCAGCAGTAGATCGGCGGGTTCATCGCGCAGCGCGGCGATCATGCCCTCCCCCATGCCCCGAACACCGCTGGGCGAGGCGAACTTCCACCCGGCCTTGCGCTTGTCGACATCGGGATCGGTCATATCGACGTCGACATTGGTCGCCATCTCCCGGAATTCGAGTCCGCACCCGGTGATCAGCTCGGCGAAGACCGCGTGCGCGGCCACCACCACCTCGTGCCCGGCCTCCCGCAGGCGCAGTCCGAGACCGGTCAGCGGTGCGATATCCCCGCGGCTGCCGATGCCGGCCATAATGATCCTGCTCATGCCACCTCCACCGTTTCCAGGATCGACAGCCACTGCGCCACAATCTCTTTCACCCGGTCGATGCCCATGCCACCGGCCGGCGAGTGCACCGAGTAGTGCACGCGGCGCACACCGTCGTTCTGGCTCGCGCCCAGGAACATGCTCAGGTCGAACACCGTCAGGCGCGCCTGTTCACGCGAGTGCGCGCCCGGAATCCACACCCCGACGTCACCGAGGAAATTGAAGTAGAACTTCGGGAAATTGAATTCGATGAGCCGCGACCAGCTTTCGGGGTGATGCCAGAACAGCAGGGTGAAGTCCTCCGGGTTCTTCGGGTAGGTGGCGATCGCATCGCGCATGCGGTCGCCATGACTGCCCGCCACCGGTCGCACCAGCCAGGGGTAGTCGTCCGAGAGCCAGGCGACGGTCCGGCTCAGGTCGGTGCCCGGGCGGAGCCGACTGTAGCGGCCGTGCTTCTGCACCTGCACGGGCCGCGCCACACCGGTGACGTCCTCGATGGCCAAACCCAGTGCCACCAGCAGGATCCGGGTGTAGGACGAGTCCAGCGCGACGGGCAGTTCGTCGAGCAGCCGTTCCGCGACCGCGCCTTCGATCACGCCGTCCAGGAACGCCGATTCCGGTGTGGCGGGGCGGTTCTCGATATTGGGTTCGCTATCGGAGGCGCCGACCCAGTAGTCCACATCCTCGGTGCGCGTCAGCGCGTACTCGTCCAGGAAGGCGGCCCAGTCCGAGCCGGTCGTCTGCTCCTGCGGCAGCGCGATGGTCTCCCCCGCTTCCCACTGCCGCACATAGGTCGCGACGTCGTCCCACATCACCCACATGGCGACGCCGTCGATGGCGATGTGATGGATGGTGAGCAGCAGAATATTGACATCCGCCGACCGGGTGAGCAGTGCCGCGGTCACCAGTTTGCCCGAGGGCGGATCGAGCCGCAGATTGCTCTTGGCGGTCTCCTCCTCCATCAATTGCGGCAGCATATTGTGGTCGAGGTTCTCGATATCGACGGTCCGCACATCGATTCGGGCGGTATCGATCACTCCACCGGAGGCGGGCTCGATGAGGCAGGCGGCCTCCATCCCGTAGCTGTAGCGGCTGCGCAGCGATTCGTGATTGTCGATGAGCGCATTGATCAGCTGCTGCGCCTGCTCCAGTCCCATGGAGACCGGAACGGGGCAGGGAATGGTGATTCCGAACAGGGCCGGATTCGGATCCCACATCAGGAACTTCTTGGCGGCGGCGGTCAGCCGCCCGGGGCGCAGGGTCGTCATGGGTGTCCTCGTCAGAAGGGAGTGATATTGAAGGGCCGCCGGGTCGGGGCCAGGGCCTGATCCAGGGCCGCGACCGCACCGGCGGTGAGTTCCTCGATCCGTCCGGCCCGGTGCAGCTCCAGGGGTGTGTGCGCGCCGAAGTAACTGCTGGCGAGCTCGACCGGGCCGAGGCGCAGATCCGCCTGCGCGTCACCGGAAGCCGGTTCCCAGCTGCCCGTGCCGTCGGTGATATCGAGGGTGAACAGCCCCGCGCTCATGCCGTATGGATCATCGACCCGGATCACACCGTGGAAGTCCGCCCGGTAGGTGCGCAGCCGGAAGGCCTTGGCGGCGTTCAGGATCCACATCCACACGCCGGTGTCGACGCCGGTCACCGCGGCGACCCGCGGATCCTCCAGCAGCAGCGGTGTCGGATCGTCCACCGCGGTGTCCATCAGGATCTCGTTGTACTCGCCGTGCCCCAGTAGACAGCGCAGCAGTTCGCGGTGCGCGGCCACGGTGAGTGCGCAGAAATCGCGCACCAGCACGGCATCGGCGACCAGATCGAACACCACGTAGCCGTCCGGGTGGACGATCACACACGAGTCGTCATCGAAGGTCGCGGGCCAGAAGAATTCCCCGCGACTGAGGGCCGCTGGATTCGCCTGCTGCCAGCGGTCGTAGATCTCCCGCAGGCGCGGTCGGGCCACGCTGGGGCGCAGCTCCCGCACCAGCGCCGAATCATCGCCGCCCGCACGCAGTTTCGCGCGCCGGCGGTCGATGCGCAGATGCCGGGTGTGGCTGGCCACCCCCACCGCGCCGTAATTGCCGCCCGGTCCCGGCATGGCGGCGAACACGTCGGCGCCGGTCTCCAGCGCGATGTACATCATCTCGGCCTGGATCTTCGAGTACAGCCCGCGCTTCTGATGGGTGGTGGCGACCATGCCCTGCGCGCAGGCCGCGACCTGCAACTGTGCGCCGCCGGGCACCGTGGTGCTCATGCGGATCACCGAGCCGGTGCCGACGATGAACGGTGCGTCCGGATCCGAAACATCCGCGGCCACAATGATATCGCTGAGCAGGAACTGCCTCTTCCAGCTGTCGAAGTCCCGGGTCCGCACCCCGCCGAAGGCGCGGGAGTAGCAGTCGCGCAGGGCATCCCAATCGTCCTCGCGGGCCCGGCGGATGATCAGGCCGTCGACGGCGAGGCCCTCCCGGTAGGACATGAGCTCGGAAATCACGCGGGCACGCCTTTCGTAGTGCGGGAATCGGTGTGTGCCGAGCCCTGCGCGGCCTCGATGCGGGGCAGCACCTCGTCACCGAGCAGCCGCAGGCAGGCCCAGCCCGCCTCCACCGGCAGGCCGCCGATGAGCGGGTTCACGATGATTTCGGTACGGCCACCGGCGATGTGGGCGAGCAGCTGCTCGGGGGTCAGGATTTCGGCGTATCCGTGCGCCCGCACCCGTTCGACGGAGTCCACCGAGGCCTCATTCGGGCGTGGCAGTCCGGCCCGGCGCCACGACCCGTATTCGCGGGCCTCATTGAGGATGTACGGCCCGAACTCCGTCCAGGCCGCATCCGGATTCTCGTGCAGCAGTGTGATTCTGCTGCCGGGTTCGGGGCGGTGCACAAAGCCCTGGTGGCCGTGCACCTCCAGCTCCCGCAGGTACAGCGCCTCGAGCGAGGGCATGGACATGGGCGGGGAGTAGGGCAGTCCGAACCGGGCGGCACGGCGGGCCGCCGCCGCGGTCATCCCACCGACGAACAGCAGCGGGTGCGGTCTCGTGCAGGGTTTGGGGGTGACGTTGATCAGGGTGCCGTTGTACTCGAACGGCGCATCCCCCCAGGCCGCCAGCATGACCTCGAGCGCGGTATCCATGAGCTGCCCGCGCTGAGCCCAGTCGCGGCCCATGGCGGCGTATTCCGCTGGCCGGTAACCCATTCCGGCGACGATGGCCAGCCGCCCACCCGAAAGGTTGTCCAGCACGGCAATGTCCTCGGCCAGCCGCACCGGGTCGTACAGCGGTATCAGCAGAGCGCTGATGCTCACCCCCGCCTGACGGGTGCGGGCCGCTATCGCCGCGGCCAGCAGCAGCGGAGACGGCAGCCAACCGGTACCGGAGAGATGATGTTCCTCGCAGCTGATGGCGGCGAACCCGTGCCGGTCGGCGTACTCGGCCATATCCAGCGCCGCCTGGTACCGCTGCTGATGCCCGGCGGCGGGTTCGTCGATATTGGTCATATTCAATCGGAGCGCGGTCACCACGGGCGACGTCGAATTCACCTCGCAAATATTGAATGCGCAGTGGCGCTTGGCAAACGCTCGAATACCCCAGTCACTAGCTCGCCGGCGGCGCGGTACCACCGGGCGGATATCCGCCGCCCGGTGGTACCACCGGCAGGGGCACCGTGTGCACCGGCGTACCTTCGCAATGCCGCCGCGGCGGCGCGCCCGACGCGGTTTCGACGCTGAAATTCCGCGAAAAGTGCTCTGCCGCGCGATGATTCCTAGGTATCGGCCCCGTCTGTACTGGTAAAGCCCCTCTTCAGTGTTCGCACACTAAGGATTCCCGCCATGAGCACCTCGACCGTGATCTCCAAGGACGGCACCGTCATCGCGTACGACAGGATCGGCAGTGGCCCCGCCGTCGTCCTCGTCGACGGTGCGTTCTGCTACCGCGATATGGGCCCGTGTACCGCTGTCGCGCAGGAACTCTCGGATCAGTACACCGTGTACACCTACGATCGGCGCGGGCGCGGCGAGAGCGGTGACACCCTGCCCTACGATCAACAGCGCGAGATCGAAGACCTTGCCGCCGTGACCGCCGAGGCTGGCGAGCCGGTCGCCCTGTGTACCTTCTCCTCGGGTGTCGGGCTGGTGCTGGCCGCGGTCGAGCACGGCCTCGCCGTCGGCAAGCTCGCTCTGTACGAATACCCGCTCATCACCGATGATTCCCGCAAGCCGGCCCCGCCCGGGTATCAGGATCACATCACCGAACTCATCGCCGCCGGCAAGCCCGGCGCCGCGATCAAATACTTCATGCACGCGGGCGTCGGCCTGCCGAGCGCGCTGGTCGCCCTGTTCCCGCTCATGCCCGGCTGGTCCAAGATGAAGAAGACGGCCTTCACCCTCACCTACGACCGCTACTTCATGCAGGATGTCCTCGACGGCCGTCCGATCCCGGCCGGGCGATACGACTATGTCTCCGTACCCACAACGGTTTTCGCCGGCTCCAAGAGCCCACAGTGGATGCGGCACGGCAATGTCGCGCTCGCCCACGCCATTCCCGGGGCGAACTACGTCGAGCTGCCCGGCCAGACCCACCAGGTGAAGGCGAGGCTCTTCACGCCCACTCTGAAGAAGTTCCTCGCGGCTTAGCGTCCCGGATCAGTATTCGACGGCTCAGTATTCGAGGGCGTCGACAGCCCCATCGGTGGTGGTGACGAGTGCGTCCTCGGCCTTGACGGGATGGCGGCGGGCCCACAGACCCGCCGTCAGCACCACCGCGGACGCGATCAGAATGTGCGCCGCGAGCAGCACCAGCATCGGCAGCACGAAACCCTCATCGGTGAGCGCGCCGCGCTCACCCACGCAGTACAGCGTGTAGTTGGTCGAGGTCCCCTCCGAGTCGTGCGTGGTGTCGGACACCACCATCGGCTCGGTGAAGGGGGCCGAACAGAACAGCGGCGCAGTGAGTTTCGCCTCCCCCGGCCAGATCGCGACCGGCACCACGGAGCTGAGGACACCCGCTCCGGCCGCGGTCGAGAACACGGTCACCAACAATCGGCTCATGGCTCACACCTGCCGCATTCGAAGAAACGCGCCCGTACGATCGAACTCCGCGACCACCTCCGACCGCGGCGACACCACATTCGCCACCATCCGGATCTCACTCCCGAACCGGCTCACCACGATCACCGTGACCTGCCCATCGGCCAGTGCACTACGCGCCAAGGCCGTATCCACAACCTCCTCGAGCCGCCCCAGACCAGTCACCTCACTCAGGCTGAAGCATTCGCCGTCGAGATCGTCGTACGCCGAAACCCGAACCGGCTGCGCAGAGCTGAGCGCACCGAGCATGTACGAATAGTCGTCGAGCTCCCGCGACCTCTCCGGATGACGAACCCGCACACGGACGGTGGGCGCACTGGCGGTCATGTCATCATGGTCGCCCAGAAACCTGCTCGCCTGTGCCGGTTGATCATTCAACACCAGCCGAAACTGCGTCGAACTCGGCGCCGTCAGCACCATGACATCGGCCTGCACCTCGGCATCCCTCAACCGCTGCGCCAGCGCGGTAGCCGCCCCCTGCGGCAACGCACTCACCAACCCGCCCCCACGCGTACGAATCTGCTGCTCGAAATCCGCACGATCCACCGCCCCGATACACCCACTCGTCCCGAGCACGGCCAGACACAGTGCGACTCGAAACCATCCAACCCCGCGCATACCCCGAATGCTAAAGCCGCACAGCCACACACGACCGACTACCAGAAGTCGTCCCCATGATCCCTTCATGATCGGCAACCGAACCGCATCCAGCAATCCGGGCGCAATCACACTTCGGTGCGTCAGCTCGCCGTGCGGATCGCGGTCGCGTGAGCGGTCCATTCGAGGATGGTTCGGGCCACCAACTCTGGGTTGTCGTACATCGGGACGTGGCCGACATCGGGCAGCGTGCGCCATGTCGCGGACGGGGCGTAGCGGCGCCAGTTTGCGGCGTAGTGGTCGGCGGGGAGGATGCGGTCCTCTTCGCTCCAGGCGATGAGGACCGGGATGCCGAGCATTCCGTAGGGCTCGTACTCGGTGGCGATCACCGATGGGAAGTCGTCGAGGGCGGTGCAGCACAGTGCGTTTCGGGCGGCGAGGACGGCCTGGTCGGCGGTGAGGCGGTCGCCGTGCTCGCAGACGGTGCGCAGCAGGGCGCGACGCAGCGAGGGCGGCCGCATGACCAGAGGTAGCACGGGTGCACCCAGTCGCTGCTGGGCGTGCATGATGCGGAAGATCCTCGGCACCCGAGTCTCGGTGGTGGACCAGGCCCCGGCGGGCGAGAGCGCGATCACGCTGCGCGCCCGGCCGCGCCGTGCGAGCTCCATGCCCAGCCAGCCGCCGAGCGAGTTCCCGGCAATGTGTGCGGTCTCGAATCCTGCCTCGTCCATGGTCTTTTCGAGCCAGTCGACGGCCTTGGCGATGGTGTACGGCCGCGGCAGATCCGGCATACCCGCGTGCCCGGCCATGGTCGGGGCGAAGACATCGTGATCGTCGAAGAGCAACGGCGCGACCGACTCCCAGCAGTGCCAGGAGCTGGTGCCACCGTGCAGCAGCAGGAGTGGTTCGCCGTTTCCGGCCCGCAGCGAGGTGGCCGAGCTGGGCGGGAGGCGATCATCGAGGTTCGTCATCATTGACGATTCCTTTCTAGGGCGGATCGAGCAGCGCCAGGCGCATAAGCTGCCCGAGCGAGCGCGCGGTGCGCTCGGGGGTGCCGGTGGACTGGACCAGATGGCTGAAGAGCAGGCGGACCAGGCTGTCGGCGAAGAACTCCAGATCGATGCCGGGGCGGAACCGGTCGCTCCAGTGCTCTTCCATGCGTTGCAGTGCGAGCTGGGCCGCGGCGGCCACGAACGGGCCGGATCCGGTGGTGATCATGGACAGCATCTCGTCCGGCGCCTCCGGCGCGGCGTGCAGCACCACCGCCGCCAGCGGATCCTCGGCAATCGTGCGCAGCACGAATTCGGCGATCGCCGTCACCGCCGCGACCGGATCGTCGATATTCTCCTCGAACACCGCCGCCGAACCGGCGAGGTAGCGTGAAGTGTTCTGCCACGACATCGCCTCCAGCACAGCGGCTTTGGAGCCGAACTCGTTGAACACCGTGCGCCTGCTCACCCCCGCCCGGGTGGCGATGTCGACCATTCGGACCGCATTCCAGCCGGTACTGCCCGCCAATTCGATGGCGGCGTCGACAATGCGCTGACGGGCCAGGGTGCGGGCGGCCGCGCGCAGGGAGGGCGTCTCGCTGCTTTTCACGATCCACATCCTTCCCTGCCGGCACGATCGCCCATCCCTTCGCCTCGCGGTTGACACCGGACCACCGCAACCTGGATAGTTGCACTCTACTTGATTCAGAGTGCACTTAACGCACTTTCATGTCAACAGGATGCACATTTCGGAGGATTCGTGGCACTACCCGCAGACTGGGCCGACCGGCTGACGCTCCCGCTGATCGCCGCCCCGATGACCGGCGTGTCCGGCCCGGAACTGGTGGCCACGGCCTGCCGAGGTGGCGTGATCGGCTCCTTCCCGACACACAATGCGGCGACTCCCGAGCTGCTCGACGAATGGCTGACCCGGATCGCCGCCGATCTGACGCCCGAGGCCGCGCCGATCGCACCCAATCTGGTGGTGCACCGCACCAATGCGCGCCTGACCGCCGACCTGGATCTGCTCATCGCGCACCGCATCGAACTGGTCATCACCAGTGTCGGCTCCCCCGCACCCGTCATCGAACCGCTGCACCGGGCGGGCTGCCGGGTCTTCGCCGATGTCGCGACCCTGCGCCATGCCGAACGCGCGCTGGCCGCGGGCGTGGACGGCCTGATCCTGCTCACCGCGGGCGCGGGCGGCCAGACCGGATCGGCCAATCCCTTCGCCTTCGTGCGCGCGGTCCGCGAAAGATTCAGCGGCCCCCTCGTGCTGGCCGGCGGCATCAGCGACGGCCACGCCCTGCTGGCCGCCCAGGCGCTGGGCGCGGACCTGGCCTATATGGGCACCGGATTCATCGCCACCCCGGAAAGCCTGGCGCGCGAGGACTATCAGGCCGCGGTCGTCGCCGCCACCCTCGATGATGTGCGCGAGACCGCGCACATCGGCGGATTGCCCGCCAACCTCCTCACCGAATGGCTGGACGCCCATGCCGCCCAGCAGGTTTCGGCGGGCGACTTCCAGACCGAGAGATTGCTCGGCGGGCAGACCGTGTGGAGCGCCGGGCATTCGGTCTCCGGTGTGCACGGCGTGATCCCGGCCGCCGAGGTCATCGCCCGCGTGCGCCGCGAGTACCACCGGGCTCGCGCCGCACTTCTCGAAACCGCCTGCAAGTGAACGGAACAACTGCCATGACGGATCAGAACTCACTGTGGGGCCCGGTCACCCGCCTGCTCGATCGGGCCTGCACCTACCACTCCGACCGCACCGCCCTGATCGCCGGTGACCGGTCGCTGACCTACACCGAGCCGCGGTCGGCGACCACTCGCATCGCCAATGGTCTACTCGCCCTGGGCATTACCCCGGGTGAGCGCGTGGGCCCGCTCATGCCGCACACCCTGGAGTTCGTTCCCACCCAGTACGGCATCTGGAAGTCGGGCGCGGTGCCCGTGCAGATGGCGGCGAAGGCGTCCGCCGACGACCACCGCTACTTCCTGACCGAATCCGGCACCTGATGCTCACCATCCGAAACTCGCTGCCGCAGAACTGTCCTCGCTGAGTACGGTGATCTACGCCGGTTCGCCCATGGCCCCGGAGAAACTGCGCGCCGCCATCGAGGCGCTCGGCCCGGTGTTCGTCCAGACCTACGCGGGCACCGAACCGGGCTTCCTGAGCTGCCTGCGCAAACAGGACCACGTGCTCGATGATCCCGCCGCCCTCGCGAGACTCGGCTCGGCGGGTCGCAGTCACAACGACATTGCGCCACCAGCGAACAGGGCGCCGTGCCGCCCATGTGCGGGCATCCTGGGATAAAGCACCGTAATCATGTAAGCGGGTGGTCGACGTGAGTGATGAACCAGCCCTCTCGCCTGCGGCGAGACCCGATGACGCCGGGCGCGAGCCCGTCCCCGGCACCGAGCCTTCAGAAAACGGGCGACACCCCGCCGAACCCGGCGTCGAAACGAACGCCGACGGGCGCGCCGGCCCTGTGGGGATTGCCCCGGAGAACGGCTCCGGCCCAGACGGAATCGGCGTGACGGGCGACAGATCCGCCACCGAGAACGGCGTGCGGATCAGCGGGGCGGCAGCCGAAGCCGCTGCACTCGATGCGTACTCACGGACGGTGATCGCGGTGGCCGCATCGGTGACACCCCACGTGGCGAGCGTGCAGACCCGGCGCGGTGGCGGCTCCGCGGTGGTGTTCACCGATGACGGCTCACTGCTGACCAATGCGCATGTGGTGGGGTCGGCCAAGAACGGGGTGGTCGTCTTCGCGGACGGCGTGGAGTCGAGATTCGATGTGGTGGGCGTGGATCCGCTCTCGGATCTGGCGGTGCTGCGGGTGCGCGGTGGTGCGCCGGCGGCGGTGTCGATGGGTGATGCCGACACCCTCGTGGTCGGGCAGCTGGTCGTGGCCGTGGGCAGTCCGCTGGGCCTGGCCGGATCGGTGACGGCGGGCGTGGTGAGTGCGCTCGGACGCTCGGTGCCGGTGGGCAACGGCCGGGCGGCGCGGGTGATCGAGGATGTGATCCAGACCGATGCCGCCTTGAATCCGGGCAATTCCGGTGGGGCGCTGGCGGATTCGGCGGGCCGGGTCGTCGGGATCAATACCGCCGTCGCGGGAATCGGCCTGGGGCTGGCGATTCCGATCAATGTCACCACGCGCCGGATCATCACCACCCTGCTGCACGAGGGCCGGGTGCGGCGGGCCTATCTCGGCATCGTCGGGGTGCCCGCTCCCCTGCCCGCGGGGGTTGCCGAACGCACCGGGCAGAGTGCCGGGCTGCGCATTGTGGAGGTGGTGCGCGGCGGCCCCGCCGACCAGGCCGGACTACGTCGCGGCGATCTCGTGCTGAGCGCCGCCCGCCGGGAAGTGCGTGACGCACAGGGCATTCAGCGCCAGCTGTTCGGTGATGCCATCGGCCGCGCCATGCCGGTCACGGTGCTGCGCAATGGCGCCATGGTCGATGTGATCGCCGTACCTGGGGAACTCACGGCCGACTGACCGCATCGGGGGTCAGGACGCGGTGCGCCGGGCGGTCTCGGGCAGCGCGGGCTGCCAGTTCTCGGCCAGCTCCTCCAGCGAGATACCGAGGGCACGACTGAGCGCGACCACCGTGCCGAAGGCCGGGGTCGGCATCCGCCCGGATTCGATTTTGCGCAGCGTCTCCGGCGAGATGCCCGCCGCCAGGGCCACCTCGGCGAGTTCACGCTCGGCCCGGGCGGTACGCAATGCGGCGCCCAGCCGGGAACCCGCCTGGACCTGGGCCGGAGTCAGGGGAAGTCGAACCATGCCCGCCACCCTACGGTTGGTATAAAAATACCGCAACCCGCTATGGTCGGTATTAAAATACCGATACGGAGGTTGTCATGGTGGAACTCAAGACCGCGGCGGAGATCACCCGCATGCGGGTGACCGGCGAATTCGTCGCCGCGGTACTCGCCGAGCTGCGCGCGAAGGCAGCGATCGGGGTGAACCTGCTGGAGCTGGAAGCCCATGTGCGCGAACGCATTCGCGAGCGCGGCGCTACCTCCTGCTACTGGGACTATGCGCCGCCCTTCGGCCGAGGCCCGTTCCGCAATACCGTCTGCCTGTCGGTGAACGACGCCGTCCTGCACGGCCTTCCGTTCGACTACGACCTGCGCGACGGTGATGTGCTCACCATGGACCTGGCCGTCGATATCGACGGCTGGGTCGCCGACTCGGCCACCACCGTCATTGTCGGCACGGCCGATCCGGCGGACGCACGACTGGTGCGCGCCACCGAAATCGCCCTCGACGCCGCCATTTCCGCGGCACAGCCCGGTAATCGCATCGGCGATATCTCCGCGGCCATCGCAGGGGTGGCACACGATCACGGCTACCGCGTGAACACCGAATTCGGCGGCCACGGCCTGGGCCGCACCATGCACGAGGACCCGCACGTCTCCAATTCCGGCCGCCCAGGCCGCGGCTACCCACTGCGCCCCGGTCTGACCATTGCCATCGAACCCTGGTTCGCCCGCACCACCGATCGGGTGATCACCGATCCGGACGGCTGGACCATTCGCTCCGCCGACGGCTCCCGCACCGCACACTCCGAGCACACCATCGCCATTACCGCCGACGGTCCGGAGATCCTCACCCGCACTGCTTGAATCCTTGCAGAGCGCCCGCAATAATGCCGCCGTGTTCGATACACGGTGGCATTGCTGTCTCAAATAGCCCTCTCACCTCGAACTTTGAATACCCGCTTGACCAGGGAATGTGATCCAGCTAACGTTCCGGTCACTAAGCGCCCGCTTAGTACATTCCAGTGACTGGCGACACAGCTTCGTGCTGTCGCCCGGTTCGGCACCTGACTTCAGGTGGAGCTCATGAGAAGGACAAAGATGAGGAAGATCGCCGCCACCTCCGCGCTGCTGATCGGCACCGCCGTCATCGGTTGTGGAACGGCTCATGCCGCCCCCGCCCCCATCGCACCCGTGAACTACACCGCGAAGACCCTCGACAATGCGGCGCTGATCTCCACCGACAACGGCTCCCTGGTTGTCGAGGACGGGGCGCTGAAGATCAAGGCGGCCGACGGCAGCACCGTCGCGGGCACCGAATTGTCTTTTCGCGTCGATGATTTCGTCTTCCCCGTCGCGGCCGATATCTCCGGCCGCACCGCCACCCTCACCCCGCAGTTCGATCTCGCGCACGCCGTCTACCAGCCGGTGGCGTTTGTGCTCGACGATGCCGGCCAGCGCGAAGCCCTCGCGTGGCAGCGCCTGACGAGCACCATTCTCGCCGGTGCGGCGGTCGGGACCGCGATCGGCGGCATCGGCGGCGGCGCTATCGGCTGTGTGCTCGGCGGTGCGGCCGCCGGGGCCGGGGCCACCCTCGCCACCGGCATTATCGGCGGCCTGTTCTCCTTCCTGCCCGCCGCCGCGGTCGGCTGCATCGCGGGCGCCGCGGCACTGGGCGCCCTGGGCACTCTTGTGGGCACCCTGCTGGTCACCGCACCGGTCATGCTGGCCGCGGCGGCGCAGTACTTCACGACCATCAACGCGCCGCTGCCCGCTCCGCGCCCGGCCAGCTGAGGCATCGGCCGGTGAACGCATGGAGCACGCCCGGCGACCACGATCCCGGGCGTGCTCCGCGACGGCCGCCGCGCACCCGAAACCCGCTCCGCGCGATAATATTTCGATGGGTACAGACCACACACCGCCGGCCGACGCAGTTCCGGTCACCGGCGCCGGCCACCCGCCCGGCGGCGACGCGACGCTGGCCACCGCGCTGGCGAGCTTCGAGCCTTCCGAGCGCCGCTATCCGGAAGGGCAGCGCCGGGTCTTCCTCGCCGCCATCGAAGCCTTCTCCGAACGCGGTTTCCACGCCACCACCACCCGCGATATCGCCGCCCGTGCCGACCTCAGCCCCGCCGGGCTGTATGTGCACTTCCGATCGAAAGAGGATGTGCTGCACCGCATTTCCCTGTCCTCCATGCGGCTCACCGAACAGGTCGCCGCCACCGCCGCCGGTCGGGCGGGCAGTGTCGCGGACCGCCTGGCCGCGACCGTGCACGACCTCACGGTCTGGCACGCCGAGCACAACGCCCCCGTGCGTGTGGTGCTGCATCATCTGACCGACCTCACCCCCGAGCACCACGCCGAGGTCGTCGCCGTCCAGTACGCCATCTATCGCGTGATTCGCGATCTGGTCGCCGAGGGTGCGGCGGCGGGCGAGTTCGATACCACCGATCCCGGCTCGACCGCCCTGGCCCTGCTCTCCCTCTGTGTCGACACGGCCCGCTGGTATCGGCCCGGCTACCGCCGCACCCCCGAGCAGATCGGCGCCGATTACGCCGCCGTCGCCCGGCGCATGGTCGCCGCCCACCCCACCTGAGCCGGCGGCGCGGCGCTACCGCGCCAGCCAGCGCTGCAGTTCGGCGACAACGTCCAACTCGGCGACGACCACCGCGCGGTCGCCCGCCGACAGATCGATCGACTCGATCTCCGCGATCAATCGCTTCACCCGCACCGAATCATCGGCTGCCGCCGCGATTTCGGCGAGCATGGCCAGCGCGCGAGCGCGATCCACAGCGGCAGCGGTCACAGCGTGCCTGCGCAGACCGGTTTCGACGACCCGCGCTGCGGCGGCATCGTCATTTTTGGAGTCGCGCAACACCCGGGCATTGTCCAGCACTCGCGCCAGGCCCTCGAGTTGCTTCGAACCGCCGTAGTCCGGATCGGGTTCATCGCGCTGGATATAGATGACGGAATTGCCGACCGGATCCACCACGGTGAACCGGGTCTGCCCCGGCCGGAAGCGCGTGATGCGCGGAATACCGCGCGCCGGGATCCTGCCGTAGCGCGCCCGCAGCGCCGCGGTGAATTCGGTGTGCCAGGGCGCCACCTCATCGACGAGCACCAGGCATCCGATATTCGCCTGCTGCGCGTCCAGGTCCTTCGGCGTGGGACCGAAGTGCAGATCGAACCCGCTGCGGTGCACTGCCCCATAGGTATACGGCCGCGTCTGTTCGTAGGTGACCGTATATCCGAGCGTGCGATAGAAGTCGAGCGTCTCCGGTAGGTTCCCGCCCCAGAGCATCGGAACCGACGTTGCTGCCATGGAAAATCCCTCCCGCGGTCGTCGCCGACCAGCCTAGGAGCCCGCGGCGACACGCGCCTATAACCCGTCAGCGGATCTGCCGCCGTCCTCGCCACCGGATAGGCTGCGGGCGTGGATAATCCGTTCGGCCCCGCGGGGACCGCCAAGTACGTCCTGCTGACCACCTTCAAGAAGGACGGCACCCCCGTCGGCACGCCGATCTGGGCGGCGCTCGACGATGGCCGCCTCTACGTCTGGACGGTCGCCGACAGCTGGAAGGTCAAGCGCGCGCGGCGTAATCCGCAGGTCACGGTGCAACCGTGCGATGTGCGCGGCAAGGCCTCGGGTGAGATCGTGCAGGCCAAGGCCACCGTGCTGGACGGGGCGGGCAGCGAGCGAGTGCGCGGGCTGATCAAGCGCCGTTACGGATTGCAGGGCCTGCTCGTTGTCGGAGCCAGCACGCTGCGGCGCGGCAAGGACGGCACGGTCGGCATCGAGATCACCGCCGACGCCTGACGGTCGCTGTTCGACTCGTACTCAGCCGGCCGGGCGATTCGATTCGGCCGGCCGCGCAGCGTCGTCGAGCCCGAATCTGCGCCGAACATCGGGGCGCGCCAAGAGTTTAGGCGGATAGCCGGGTCCGGGCCGCGCTGTGACATCCGGCCATTCGAGGCGTTCCCCGCAGTGTGAGCAGACCACCTGAGCGCCGGCGTCGTGGCCGCAGCTCTCGTGCCGGGTGACGACGGGCGGACCCGCCTCCCCCGAGAGCCAGCGATCACCCCACGCCGTCATCGCCAGCAGCACGCCGTAGAAATCTCGCCCGGACTCGGTCAGCACATACTCGTGCCGGACGGGCATGGTCTCGTAGACCTGCTTCTCCAGCAGTCCCGCCTCGACCAGCCGGCGCAGCCGCTCCGAGAGCGTATTGCGGGCAATGCCCAATTCCTGCTGGAACTCGTCGAAGCGGCGAATACCGTAGAACGCCTCACGCAGCACCAGCGGCGTCCACCAGTCGCCGAGCAGATCCATGGTGCGCGCCACCGAGCAGGGCCAGTTCGCGAACGACGTGCGCTTCATACCGCCATCCTAGCGAGTCTCTCTTCGAGACTCAGCAGATAATACGTGTGGACAGCTATTGCCCCCGTGGGTCTATCTACGCAACTATGGACGTCAACGGATGGAAGGAGCTCGCTGTGGAATGGACCGGACAGGTGTACGCGGACACCCCGACAGTGGCGGCGCAGACGTACATCGAGGCCTCGCCGCGCCGGGTGTGGGAGTGCGTCAGCGATATACAGCTCATGCCCCGGCTGAGCGCGGAACTGCGGAGCGTGCACTGGCTCGACGAGGCGAGCGGACCCGCGCCGGGCGCCCGGTTCGCCGGGCAGAACGAGCATGACGCACTCGGTAGCTGGGAGACGATCAGCACGATCGTGACCTGCGAGCCGGAGCACAGCTTCGCCTGGGCCGTCGGCTCGCCCGAATACCCTTCCAGCATTTGGCGATTCACGCTCCGGCCGGAGGGCTCGGGGACCGTGCTGGAGCAGTGGACGCAAATGGGCCCGGCCCGATCCGGCCTCAGTTACGCCATCGATGCCATGCCCGATAAGGAGCAGAAGATCGTCTTCGTCCGCCTGCGCGAATTCGAGAGCGGTATGGAAGCCAACCTCGCCGCCATCAAGACCCTCATGGAGCAGGAGGCGTAATGCGCACCGCGACAACAATCGAAGGCTCGGCGGGCAGCTGGCGCGATCTCACCGACTTCGTGGTCGAGGCCGAGAGACTCGGGCTCGATATCTGCTGGGTGGCCGAGGCGTGGGGTACCGACGCACCCACGCCGCTGGGGTTTCTGGCGGCGCGCACAGAGCGAATCCTGCTGGGCTCCGGCATTATTCAGCTCGGCACCCGCTCCCCCGTCACCATCGCGCAGACCGCCATGACCCTGGCGCAGCTCTCGGAAGGCAGGTTCCTGCTCGGCCTCGGAGCCTCCGGACCACAGGTCATCGAAGGGCTGCACGGCGTTCCGTTCGCACGCCCGCTGACGCGCATGCGCGAAACCGTCGAGATCATTCGACAGGTGTTCACGGGCAATAAGATCAGCTACCAGGGCAGGCAGTTCACCATCCCGCTGCCGGGCGAGAGCCGCCCGATGCGCTCGAGCATGCCGCCGGTCTCGGTGCCGATCTACCTCGCGACACTGTCCCCGAAGATGCTGGAGCTCACCGGCGAACTCGCCGACGGCTGGCTCGGCACCAGCTTCGTTCCCGAGGGCGCGGACGCCTACTTCACCCATCTCGACGACGGGCTGGCCCGTTCCGGGCGCACCCGCGCCGACCTCGATATCTGCCAGGGCGCGGAGATCAATATCGTCGACGGTGAGGCACAGCTGGCCGAAATCCTCGGCAGCCGTAAGAAAGAGCTCGCCTTCTCACTCGGCGGTATGGGTTCCGGATCCACCAACTACTACAACAATGCCTACAGCCGCCAGGGCTGGGCGGATGTCGCCGAACGGGTCCGCGAACGCTGGCAGAGCGGTGACCGCGACGGTGCGGCCGCCCTGATCACCGACGATATGGTCCTGGCCACCACACTCATCGGCACCGAGGAGCGGGTGCGCGAACGCCTGCGGGTCTGGCGGGACACCGGGGTGGACACCGTGCGCCTCTACCCGGCCGGTGACACCCTGCACGACAAGCTCGACAACCTCGGCCGTGGCATCGACATGGTCCGCGAACTCGGCGATCGCGCCTAGCTCTGCGGAATGATCGCCAGGCCTACCGACCGGTCCGCGCCCAGCACGAGTTCGTGACCGCGGATGGCGAGCGTGCCGAGCAGGCCGTACTTGCGTCCCACCACGGTGCGTACGAGTTCGGTGCCCGCCGCGTCCAGGACCTCGGCGGTACCGGGCAGGATCTCCGCCCCGCGCGGCCGACCCCGGTTATCGCAGATCTGCACGGTCACCTGCGGATTGCGGCGAATTCGCTTGACCTTCCAGGTTTTCGGATTGGTCCACACCAGGATGCGGGCGCCGTCCGGGGCCACCCAGACCGGGGTCGCGACCGGGGTGCCGTCCTTCTTGTACGTGGTGAGCAGGGCGTATTTGGCCTGAGCCACATCGTTCCAAGTCATGATCGAACGGTATGCCCGCCGCACCGCGACGGCATCCGTCCGCAAGCGCACGTGCGGCTACGACCACAGTCGTACGGCGTCACGGTCGAACCGCCGGGCCGGTCGCCCGGTCCGGCGGTCCGCCATACGCACGGCCAGGTGCTGCCCTGGCACGGCCGTGCTCACCTCAGGGCTGATCTCCGGCGATGATCGCGCCGAGCAGGCCACCCACGCCGCAGCCGACAATGGCTCCGACCACGAAGAAGAAGAAACCGACCACGGCGCCGACGATGCAGCCGATGACCGCCCCGCCCACGATCGATCCGGCATTGGCCACGTTCTGTAGCGCGACCGTCTGCACCGTGGGCGCGGCGATATCGGCCGCGTTCGCGGGACGCACGGTCAATGTCGTACCGGTGGAGTCGATTTCGGGTACCACGTTCAGCGACCGATCGGCCAGCTGGTACACCAGCGGTAGCGATGCGATGGAGGCACCATCGGGTCCGATCACATTCACCGTCCCGCCGGCCAGTTCGAAGTGGCCACCGGCGAGAGTGGTGGTGACGGCGGAGCGATCGGGCGCCAGGCTGGTGGTGTACTCGACCCCTCGATCGACACCACTGATGCCCGGTTGCGCCAGGACCGGTTCACCATGGGCGGTGACCGTCGCGACACAGAGCGCGGCAATCGAAAGAAGTGTTGTAGCGGCGATTTTGGCGATTCTCATAATGACTACCTGCATTCGAAAGAGCCGATTCACCGCACGATCGAGTAGGCGCATTCCGTGTCATCGATGACACAGCGGACGCCGGAGACTACGACTCGATTGCGCGTACCGGATTCACGCGGCGAATCAAGGAATCCACATCTAATTATCAAACCCACTAGTGTGTTGGGAGTTCCCGGCGCCTCGGCTATCGATGCCTCCCCGAGTATGACGAGGGAACCATTCTTATGGTCCTCTCAGACTCACTCCGAGGGTAGAACAGGTGTCCGGGTTGTCCGCCGATGTCCTCTGCGGACAACCCGTCACACCGCGTGAAGCGGAATTCGCTTATTCCAGTTCGCCTTCGGTTTCCAGGTAGACCTGGCGCAGACGCTCCAGCGTATCGGCCTCCGGAGCCTCCCAGAGCTTGCGCTCGGCCGCCTCCAGCAAACGCTCTGCAATGCCGTGCAACGCCCACGGATTCGACTGCTCCATGAACTTGCGATTCACATCGTCGAATACATAACTCTCGGCCAGCTTTTCGTACATCCAGTCGGCGACCACATTGGTGGTGGCATCGTAGCCGAACAGATAGTCGACCGTGGCGGCCATTTCGAACGCGCCCTTGTAACCGTGCCGGCGCATGGCCTCGAGCCAGCGCGGATTCACCACGCGGGCCCGGAATACCCGAGCGGTCTCTTCGGACAGCGTGCGGGTGCGCACCGCATCCGGCCGGGTGCTGTCGCCGATATACGCCTCGGGATTCTTACCGGTGAGCGCGCGCACCGTGGCCACCATGCCGCCGTGGTACTGGAAATAGTCGTCGGAGTCGGCGATATCGTGTTCGCGGGTGTCGGTGTTCTTGGCCGCCACCGCGATTCGGCGATAGGCGGTGCGCATATCGTCGGCGGCCGGTGCACCGTCGAGATCGCGGCCGTAGGCGAAACCGCCCCAGGCCGTGTAGACCTGCGCCAGATCGTCATCGGTGCGCCAGCTCTTGGAATCGATGAGCTGCAGCAGGCCCGCACCGTAGGTGCCCGGCTTGGATCCGAAGATGCGGGTGGTGGCGCGGCGCTCATCGCCGTGCTCGGCCAGATCCGCCTGGGCATGTGCGCGAACGTAATTGGATTCGGCGGGCTCATCGAGCTCGGCGACCAGGCGTACCGCGTCATCGAGCAGCGCCAGCACATGCGGGAAGGCATCGCGGAAGAAGCCACTGATGCGCACGGTCACATCGATGCGCGGACGGCCCAGCTCCGCGAGATCGATCGCCGCCAGCGTGGTGACGCGGCGGCTGGCCTCGTCCCAGACCGGGCGCACACCGAGCAGCGCGAAAACCTCGGCGATATCGTCGCCGGAGGTGCGCATGGCGGAGGTGCCCCATACCGAAAGGCCCACGGAGCGCGGATATTCGCCGTGATCGGCGAGATAACGCGCCAGCAGCGAATCCGCCATGGCCTGACCGGTTTCCCAGGCCAGCCGCGAGGGGACGGCCTTGGGATCCACCGAGTAGAAATTGCGGCCGGTGGGCAGCACATTGATGAGCCCGCGCAGCGGCGAACCGCTGGGCCCGGCCGGAATGAATCCGCCATTGAGCGCGTGCAGAATACGGGTGATCTCGATACCGGTCTGGCGCAGGCGCGGAACCACCTCTGTCGCAGCGAATCCCATGACCCGGCGCACTGCGTCCAGGCGCGCGGCATCCTCGGTGCCGACCAGGTCCTCGGTGACGGCGTCGATGGAATCGACATCCCAGTCGACCTCCTGCATGGCCGCGACCAGTTCCCGGGCGCGGGCCTCGACGGTATCGACCCGCTCGCGCGATTCGTCACCACTTTCGCTGAGCCCCAGCGCTTCTCGCAGACCGGGCACATTCACCTCGCCGCCCCACAGCTGGCGGGCGCGCAGCATGGCGAGCACCAGATCGACCTCGGCCGCACCGGCGGGCGCCTGGCCGAGAATGTGCAGCCCGTCGCGGATCTGGACATCCTTGATCTCGCACAGCCAGCCGTCGACGTGCAGCAGCATATCGTCGAAGACGTCTTCGTCCGGTCGCTCGGCCAGCCCGAGGTCGTGATCCATCTTGGCCGCGCGCATGAGCGTCCAGATCTGCTGGCGAATGGCGGGCAGTTTGGCCGGATCGAGGGTGGAGATATTGGCGTGCTCATCGAGCAGTTGCTCCAAACGCGAGATATCGCCGTAGCTTTCGGCGCGCGCCATGGGCGGAATCAGATGATCGACCAGGGTGGCGTGGGCGCGGCGCTTGGCCTGCGTGCCCTCGCCCGGATCGTTCACCAGGAACGGGTAGATGAGCGGCAGATCTCCGAGCGCCGCATCGGTGCCACAGGAGGCGGACATGCCGAGGGTTTTGCCCGGCAGCCATTCCAGATTGCCGTGCTTGCCCAGGTGCACCATGGCATCGGCGGCGAATCCGTCGGGCGCGGCCAGCCAGCGGTAGGCGGCCAGATAGTGGTGGCTCGGCGGCAGATCCGGATCGTGGTAGATGGCGACCGGGTTCTCCCCGAAACCGCGCGGCGGCTGCACGATCAGCACGATATTGCCGAAACGCAGTGCGGCGATGACGATCTCGCCCTTCGGATCGGCGGAGCGATCCACATACAGCTCGCCGGGTGCGGCGCCCCACGCCTGCGTGACGCCCTCGCGCAGATCCTCCGGCAGCGTGGCGAACCAGGCGCCGTAGGTATCGGCGCCGATGCGAATCGGGTTGCCCTCCAACTGTTCCGCAGTCAGCCAGTCCGGGTCCTGGCCACCGGCGGCGATGAGCGCGTGGATGAGCTTGTCGCCGTCACCCTCCTCCAGGCCGGGGATCTCCCCCGGCTCGCCGAGATAGTAACCGGCGGCACGCAATTCATCGAGAATCCGGAGCACACTGGCCGGGGTGTCCAGGCCGACGGCATTGCCGATGCGGGCGTGCTTGGTCGGGTAGGCCGACAGCACCAGGGCAATGCGCTTGTCCGCATTGGGAATATGCCGAAGTCGCGCGTACCGCACCGCGATTCCGGCCACGCGGGCAGCGCGCTCCGGATCGGGCACATAGGTGGACAGGCCGTCGGCGTCGAACTCCTTGAACGAGAACGGCACCGTGATGATGCGGCCGTCGAACTCCGGCACCGCCACCTGGGTGGCGACGTCCAGCGGTGAGAGGCCGTCGTCATTGGCCTGCCACTGCTCGCGGCCGCTGGTGAGGCAGAGCCCCTGCAGGATCGGCACATCCAGATCGGCGAGCGCACCCACATCCCATGCCTCGTCATCACCACCGGCCGACGCCGTGGCCGGTTTGGTACCGCCGGCGGCGAGCACGGTCACGATGAGCGCGTCCGCCTGGCGCAGCTCCGCCAGCAGATCGGTCTCGGCGGTCCGCAGCGAGGCGCAGTACACCGGCAGCGCCCGCGCGCCCTTGTCCTCGATGGCCCGGCACAGCGCATCGATATAACCGGTGTTCCCGGCCAGATGCTGGGCGCGGTAGTAGACGACAGCCACCGTCGGCGCACCCTCGGCTACCGGGCGCGCATCCCGTTCCAGCCGGCCCCAGCTGGGCAGCTCCACCGGCGGCTCGAAACCGAATCCGGTGAGCAGCACGGTGTCGGAGAGGAAGTTGTGCAGCTGCAAGAGGTTTCCGGGCCCACCGGCCGCCAGATAGTTGTGCGCATCGGCGGCCACACCGCCGGGCACGGTGGAGCACTCCATGAGTTCGGCATCGGGTGCGATCTCACCGCCGAGCGCGACCAGCGGAGTCCCACTGGCGCGCACCGCCTCCAGACCTTCCTCCCACGCCCGTTTACCGCCGAGAATGCGCACGATCACCAGATCGGCGCCGTCCAGCAGCGCCGGCAGATCCTCCGGCAGCAGTCGCGCGGGATTGGCGAGCCGATACTCGGCTCCACTGGCACGTGCGCTCAGCAGATCGGTATCGGACGTGGACAGCAGCAAAATCACAGGTTTCGGCCTTCCTCGGGTGACGCGCCCAGCACGGTGTGGCGCTCGACGGGAAGGTCTGACTGTCACAGTGGCGCGACCGCACCGGAATTGCACCGGCTACTTCCGTCCGACGAGCCCGCCGATGCTATCGCGCCCTGATCACAGTGCGGCAAAGCCTGGTCGGCAATGCTGTTCCGCTATGAAATCCGCGCGTACGCTGCCCGTATGCCGAAAACTCCAGGATGGGTCAGGCGGAATCGATTCGCTGCCTGGTCAGGATATCTTTGCGCATTGGTTGCCTTCGCAATGCTGGGCATGACTTTGGTCGCCGCCGGCAGTGGCAATACGCGGTACGCGATGCTCGCGGGCATCATCTTCGCCGCCACGGCTCTCTTCGGGATCACGGTGCAGCTGACCACCGTGCACCGGGACCACCTCGATCACCACAACACCCCGAACCTGCTCCAGGACACCTGGGAAACGTCACCGGCCTTCGCGCTGCGCCGCGGTGTCCCGAGCTCGATCGAACCGCACCAGGCCGGTTGGCCGGAATGGCAAGCGCAGCACGGACCTCGATAAACTCCCGCACCGCCGGTCACCGTAGGCTTGACCGGTCATGACCCGAACAGATCCCGATTCCTGCCCGGGCGTGCTGCGTCTGCACAATGCCGCCGACGGGCCCCTCGCGCGTATTCGCGTGCCCGGCGGGCAGCTCGCCCCGCAGCAGTTGCAGGCGCTCGCCGAGGCGGCGCGCGAACTGGCCGACGGCAGTATCGAACTCACCTCGCGCGGCAATGTGCAGCTGCGGCGGGTACGCGATGCGAGCGCACTCGAAGCGCGGCTCACCGCGGCAGGGCTGCTGCCGAGCGCCTCGCACGAGCGGATTCGCAATATCATCGCCTCACCGCTGGCCGGGCGGGTCGGCGGCGCGGCCGATGTGCACGGACTGGTTGTTGCACTCGATGCCGGATTGCAGGCCGACCCATTGCTGGCGAAATTGCCGGGGCGCGTGCTGTTCACGCTCGATGACGGCCGCGGTGATGTCAGCGGGCTCGGCGGGGATATCGGTGTGCACGCGGTGGACGGCGACACCTATGCGCTGTTGCTGGCGGGTGCGGACTCCGGGGTGCGGGTGTCTGCCGGCGACGCGGTCGGCCTCATGCTCGCGGCCGCGCACGGCTTTCTCGAACTGCGCGACGGGCAGTGGCGGCTGCACGAGATCCCCGACGCCGGGCCCCGTCTCACCGATCGACTGCTGACCACTCGATCCGGACTCGATACCAGCGACGAATCCATCGAAATCGGTGTGCGGCACGAGATTCCGATCGGCTGGATGACCCAGGGCGATGATCGTGTGGCCTTGGGCGCGGGGGTGCCGCTCGGTTCCCTGCCCGCGCGCACCGCGGAATTCATCGCCGCCGTGGAGCGGCCGATCCTGCTGACCCCGTGGCGGAGTCTGGTGATCGCCGATCTCGACGAGTGGGCCGCCGAGCAGGTGGTGCGGGTGCTCGCGCCCATGGGATTGATCTTCGATGCGCACTCCCCCTGGCTGCTGGTCAGTGCCTGCGCGGGCATGCCGGGCTGCGCGAAATCCCGGACCGACGTACGCGCCGATGTGGCCGAGGCGGTCGAATCCGGCCGTGTAGTGCCCGCCGGAGCGCCCCAATTCGCCCGCGAAGGGCTGGAAGCCGCCGAAATCGTGGCGTCCGGCCGCCAGCACTGGTCCGGCTGCGAGCGCCGCTGCGGCCGGCCGCGCGGCGCGGTCACCGACATCATCGCCACCGGCGACGGCTACCGCATCGATCCGGCCGACTGAGAGCCCTGTTCGGCACGACTTCCCGGACATGTTCGGCACGACTTCCCGGTCGTAGGGGTGCGAAGTCTCCACCGCACTGTTCACGGCGATCTTTCCGGCGCAGAGTGGATGGTTCAGAGGGCGTGAAGTGTTGTCCGGATCAGGCATACGGATCGGGTGCAGGAGGTCGGCATGACCATTTCGAGAATGGGCGATGAGGAGATCGCGGCCATGTCCGATGTGGAGCGGCGCGAGCTCATCAAACGCTTGCGGGTGTGGGAGCCGCGGCTGCCCCGGCCCGAACTGGTGCGGTTGCATCGCCGTATTCGATTGACGCTCATGGTCGGTGGATGTCTCGCCATGATCCCCTGGCTCGTATACCTGGGCCTCACGCTGCCCGCCGACTATCACGCCCGCAACTGGTCGCTGACCTGGATCGGGTTCGATGTGCTGCTGGTGCTCATGATGGCCGCGACGGCCTACCTCGGGTGGCGGCGGCACGTCATGCTGGTACTGCCCGCCTTCGGCACCGGACTGCTACTGCTGGTGGATGCCTGGTTCGATATCGTCACCGCCGCGCCCGAGGATCTGTGGGTCTCGGTGACCACCGCGGTGGTCGCCGAGATTCCACTCGCCCTACTACAGATCAGTGGAGCGATCCTACTGCTGCGCTTCCTCGTGCAGGCGCATCCCCTGCACGATCCCGCGGTCAGTCCATGGAAGGCAACGCTGCCGTTCTGACCGCATGCTGTTCCAAGGTGCAGCACTTCACGCTGCCACCGGCCTTCAGCAATTCCGACAGGTCGATGCCCACCGGTTCATAGCCGCGCGTCCGCAACTGCGCCGCCAAGCCGGTCGCGCGCTCGCTCATGAAGACGTGGTAGCCGTCGCAGACGCCATTGAGGCCGAGCACATTCGCATCGTCCTCGGTGGCCAGGAGCGCGTCCGGGTACATGCCCGCGAGCAGGCGCGCACTCTCACCGCTGAAGGCCGCCGGGTAGTAGGCGATGGTGTCATCGAGCACCATGAGCGCGGTATCGAGGTGGTAGAAGCGCGGATCGATCAATTCCAGTGAGATGACCGGTAATTCGAAGAACTCCTGCACCTCCTCGTGTGCGGCGCGGGAGCTGCGGAATCCGGTGCCCGCCAGAATGCGGTCCCCGGCAATGGCGAAATCACCTTCGCCCTCATTGGTTTCGCGGGCGGCCAGCACCTGGGTGAACCGTTGTGCGGCAAGCCAATCGTGATAGGCCGGGCCTTCGGCGGCGCGCTCGGGATTGGCGAAGCGGGCCGACAGCGCCCGGTCACCGATCACCAGACCGCCATTGGCGGCGAACACCATATCGGGCAGGGCGGCCACACCCTCGACCACATCGACCACATGCCCGTGCCGTTCGTAGGTGGCGCGCAGGTTCTCCCACTGTGCCCGTGCCAGCGCACGATCCACGGGAGCGGAGGTGTCCATCCAGGGATTGATCGCGTAGTAGACGTCGAAGTGGTCGGGACGGCACATGAGGTAGCGGCGCGGAGTGGGACGGCGGATGCCTGCGGGTTCGGGGGCGCGAAGCGTGGCTACGGAGGTCAACGAGGCTCCTTCGGGAACAGCGCGGACAATGCTTGATCCCGAAGGTAAATGGCGTACCGTTGCGTTTGAAATAGCGAATCGTTGCGTAGATTCATGATTTCGCGGCGAATCATTGCGTCAGGGCGAAAAACACCACGCTTCCGCGAACGGAGAGACCGGTGGATGATCTCGATCGGCGAATTCTGGCCATTCTGCTGAAGCAGGCCCGCGCCTCCTTCCAGGAGATCGGCGCGATCGTCGGGCTCTCCGCCCCGGCCGTCAAACGCCGCGTCGACAAGATGGTCGCGGGCGGGCAGATCACCGGTTTCACCGCCCTGGTCAATCCCGCCGCCCTGGGCTGGCGCACCGAGGCCTACGTCGAGGTCTACTACCGCGACAACATCTCCCCCGCCGAACTGCGCCGCAGCCTCGAACCCATCCCCCAGGTGATCGGTATCTGGACGATTGCCGGCGAGGCCGACGCCCTCGTACACGTCATGGCCACCGATATGGCCGAAATCGAGGTCACCGTCGAGCGCATCCGCGAGAACGCCCGCGTCGGCCGCACCCGCAGCAGCATCGTCATGTCCCGGTTGCTGGAACGCCCGCGCACCTGATTTCCGCGAAGCGACACCACCCGCCCCCAGGTCACGCGTAGCGGAAATCTAGGGTGGACCCCATGTCCGACGTGCGCACCAGCTACCTCACCGACGGGGCCGAGATCTATCGGCGCTCGTTCGCGACCATTCGCGCCGAAGCGGATCTGGCCCGCTTTCCGGCGGACGTGTCGCAGGTGGTGGTGCGCATGATTCATGCCTGCGGGCAGGTGGATCTGGCCGGAGATGTCGAATTCAGCAACGATGTGGTGACCAGGGCACGGGCCGCGATGCGCGCGGGTGCGCCCATTCTGTGCGATGCGAATATGGTCGCCTCGGGCGTGACCCGGAAACGGCTGCCCGCCGACAATGAGGTCCTGTGCCTGCTCGGCGATCCGCGCGTGCCCGCTCTGGCGGCCGAGATGAACAACACCAGATCCGTTGCGGCGCTCGAACTGCTGCGCGATCGGATGGAAGGTGCGGTGGTGGCCATCGGCAATGCGCCGACCGCGCTGTTCCACCTGCTCGACATGCTCGACGCCGGCGCACCCGAACCCGCTGCCGTGCTCGGCATTCCGGTCGGCTTCATCGGCGCGGCCGAATCCAAGCAGGCCCTCGCCGAATACGGCGGCATCGAATTCCTGACCGTGCGTGGCCGGCGCGGCGGTAGCGCCATGACCGCCGCCGCCCTCAATGCGATTGCGAGCGAACAAGAATGAGCGGCAAGCTCTGGGGTGTGGGCCTGGGCCCCGGCGATCCGGAACTGGTGACGGTCAAGGCGGCGCGAATCATCGGCGCGGCCGATGTCATCGCCTTCCACAGCGCCCGGCACGGACGCAGCATCTCGCGCGCCATTGCGGCGCCCTATATGCGCGAGGGCCAGCTCGAAGAGCACCTCGTCTACCCGGTGACCACCGAGACCACCGATCACCCCGGTGGCTATCAGGGAGCCATCGACGAGTTCTACGAAACCGCCGCCGCGCGCCTCGCCGAACACCTGGCCGCCGGACGGTCGGTCGCCCTGCTGGCGGCCGGAGATCCGCTGTTCTACAGCTCTTTCCAGCACATGCACCGCCGCCTGGCCGACGACTTCGACACCGAGATCATCCCCGGCGTCACCTCGGTCAGCGCCGCCTCGGCCGCCCTGGGCACCCCACTGGTCGAGGGCGATCAGGTCCTCACCGTCCTGCCCGGCACCATGCCTGCCGACGAACTCACCCGCCGCCTCCGCGAGGCCGACGGCGTCGCCATCATGAAACTCGGCCGCACCTACCCCGGCGTCCGCCAGGCCCTCGCCGACTCCGGCCGCCTCGCCGACGCCTACTACGTCGAGCGCGCCAGCTCCACCCGCCAGCGCGTCCTGCGCGCCGCCGACGTGGACGAAGCCAGCGTGCCGTACTTCGCCATCACGGTGGTCCCCGGTCCCAAGCCCGCGACGCGAATCACCCTGACGGAAAGCGCCTCCGCCGCTTCATCGACCGATTCCACGCTGGCAGCTGCCGGAGCCGCGGGCACGGTCGATACGAACCGCCGCACCGCCGGCGGAGCAGACGCATCACAAACAATCACCGCGCGGGCCGCCACCGACTCGGCCACCGGTGCCACCGCAGCGGGAGCACCCGCCGCGGGTACCACCGTCACGACCACCAGCGTGACGAGTGCCGATACCACCACGGTGCGTGTCGCGCCATCGACCGCGCCCGCAGCCGACCCCGCTGCCACGACGACGAGCACAACAGCCGCCGACACCGTTGCGGCGCCTGCCGTTCCAGCGACCGCCGAGGTGACATGCGCGCCCTCAACGGATACCGCCGGCGCGACCATGAGCACGATTGTCGCCGACACCGTTGCGGCGCCTGCCGTTCCAGCGACCGCCGAGGTGACATGCGCGCCCTCAACGGATACCGCCGGCGCGACCATGAGCACGATTGTCGCCGGCACTGTCGCGGCCGTTGCCGTTGCCGCGAGCGCGGCCGCGGCGCAGGATGATTCGATCGGTGAGGTGGTGGTGATCGGGCTGGGACCCGGGGCCGCGGAGTGGACTACGCCGGAGGTGACGCGCGCGCTGGCCGAGGCTACCGATATCGTTGGGTACGCGACGTATGTGAATCGGGTGCCGGAGCGGGTGGGACAGCGACGGCATTCCAGTGACAACAAGGTCGAATCCGAGCGGGCGGCAATGGCTTTGGATCTGGCCAAGGGTGGTGCGAGGGTCGTGGTTGTTTCGGGTGGAGATCCCGGGGTATTCGCCATGGCGGCGGCAGTGGTCGAGGAGTCGGCCGATCCGCAGTGGCGCGATGTGCCGGTCCGAGTGCTGCCCGGGGTGACCGCGGCCAGTGCCGTGGCCAGTCGCGCGGGTGCACCGCTCGGGCACGACTTCGCCATGATCTCGCTCTCGGATCGGCTCAAGCCCTGGGAGGTGGTGGCCGGGCGGATCGCCGCGGTGGCCGCCGCGGATATGGCGTTCGCCGTCTACAACCCGGCCTCGTCACAGCGCACCTGGCAGGTGGCCGCCATGCGTGATCTCGTGCTCGAGCACCGCACGCCGGAGACCCCGGTGGTGATCGGGCGAGATGTGGGCGGTCCGGCCGAATCGGTGCGGGTGGTGACTCTCGCCGATCTGGACCCGGCCGAGGTGGATATGCGCACCCTGCTGATCGTGGGCGCATCGACCACCACGGTGTTCGACGCGGCCGGCGGGCCCCGGGTGTTCACTTCTCGACGGTACGGCGATTAATATTCCATAGTGGAATGCAGGCTGGAAGGAGTGTAGTGGCAGACGACAAGACGCGGCGCCCTCTCAATTCGACGGCCGCATCCTTATTGGGATTCCTCCATCAGGGCGATATGTCCGGGTGGGACCTGGTCGCCCAGGCGCAGGATCGCATCGGCGACTTCTGGACCATCACCCAGAGTCAGGTGTACCGCGAGCTGGCGACCATGCATCAGCACGGCCTCGTCGACAAAGGCGAGGCCGGAGCGCGCGACCGCACGCCCTATCGCATTACCGAGGACGGGCGGGAGGCGTTCGCGGAGTGGATCGCCCGCGACCCGGGCGCGGAGACCATCCGGGTGCCGCTGCTGCTCACCCTGTCGTTCGGCGAATTCGTCGATCCGCCACGCCTGGAACGCATTATCGCCGCCAATCGCCCACTGCACGAACAACGGCTGACCTCCTACCTCGCCGGACACGACGAGGAGCGCATGTCACCGTTCGAGCGCGCGACCGTGGATTTCGGCATTCGCTACGAACGCGCCGTACTGGACTGGTTCGACCGGCTCCCCGAGCTGCTCGACCCCAGCAGCCGGTTGTCCTAGGACTGTTGCCGCAGCCAATCCCGTACTGCGGCAACTGTTTCCACCTGCACCGCACCCGCCGGCAGCGACGGGCGGTCGATCATGACCACAGGCAGCGCGAGCGCACGGGCAGCGGCGAGCTTGGCCTCGGTCAAGGCTCCCCCGCTGTCCTTGGTCACCAGCACATCGATGCGCTGCGCGGCCAGCAGCGCGGTTTCGTCTGCGACGCTGAAGGGTCCGCGGGCCAGCAGCACTTCATGCCGCGCGGGCACCGCGCCCTCGGGCGGGTCGATGGCGCGAATCAGGAACCACTGCTCCGAGCCCGCGAAGGCCGCCACCCCTTGGCGGCCGATGGTGAGGAATACGCGCTCCCCCAGTCCCGCAACGGTTTCCGCCGCCGCGGCCAGGTCCGGCACCCGGATCCACCGATCCCCCACCTGCTCGCTCCAGCCGTGGCGGCGCACATGCAGCACCGGCAACCCGGACTCCGCGGCGGCCCATGCCGCATTGGCGGTAATACCCCCGGCAAACGGGTGGGTGGCATCGATCACAGCGCCGATCCCATTGCCGGCAAGCCACTTGCGCAGCCCGTCGGCTCCCCCGAATCCCCCCACGCGCACCGCGCCGACCGGAAGCACAGGTTCGCGCACGCGTCCGGCGAGCGAGGAAACGATCTCGAATCCACGCTCGCCGGAGGCAATATCAGCGATTTCCCGGGCCTCCCGGGTACCACCGAGAATCAGAATCTTCAGGACTGCCCACCGTCCCCCTGAGTGGTGACGCAATTTCCGGAAACTGCGCACTGCGAGTACTTCATGATTCTCCCGAAATTTGGACGTCCGTGCAGGATAGCGGCTCGGGCCAACAGTGTGCATACCCCCGCAGTTGCGAGACAAACCGTCGCCGAGCAGCCGCTTCCCCACCGGCCGAGTGTCTCCGCGGAAATCGAGGTGCTCCGTGCCATTGTTGAGCAATGCTGACACTCATCGGTATTCTGCTGATCATCTGGCTGGTCATGGCAGTGCTCGGCTTTGTCATCAAGGGCATGTTCTGGCTGGCGATCATCGGCATTGTGCTGTTCCTCGGAACGGCCGCCTGGGCAATGCTCTCCCGCAACAAGAGCTGAGCTCGACGAGCCAAGAGCCTGCGGTTCAGACCAGGCCTTCGTCCTGAGCGACGGAACGGTGCCCAATCCGTGCCGTGGTGTACACCTCCAGCAGAAAATCGTCGTCGCTGTAGCGGGCCAGCACCGTCAGACCTGGATGGCCGCCGCGAACGGCATGGACCTCGTCGCCGGTCAGTGGGTACTCGGGCACAGGATGCCGCCAGTGCACGCCGACGACGGTGCCGCCGGGGTCGAGATGACCGAGGAGTTCATCGAGAGCCGCGTGCAAGGCCGGGGCGTCGAGGTAGTAGCACACCTCACTGAGCACTCGCTCTTCCTCGGCCATGTGATCGCTGTTGGCCGGGTTCGCCGCCGCCACCGCCGCATACCAGTCGTCGGTACCGACCTGAACAGATGCCACAGCGGCGATCGCGTTCCGGATCTCATTGTGATCGTGGATCGCGTCGAGGGTCTCGTCCGCCACCCCGCCGCGTCGCCGGGCAGCAATACCAGCCTGCAGCAGTCGTGACCGAATCCACCATCGCTGCGCTGGTTCGCTGGTGAACGCGGCCGGGTTCCATCCGGGTTTCGGTCAGTTTCATTGCCCAGTAGGCGAATTCGAGTTCATCGACATCGGAATACGGATACGTTCGATCTCCGAAAGTGTTGGCCGCCATCGATATCGACGCCGCCTGACCGGCACCCACCCTTGGCGCCTTTGCGCCAAACCCGTTCCCCGACTCGAATGTAGTGTAATCACGGTTCGGACAAGTTATCTCGAACAGGGTTCCCCGCAAGCGTTCCCATACCGCTGCGGCTCAGCGTGAACCCTGTGCTAGGACGGAACAGGATTAAATGAGAATCACGAAGTTCGCTGCGACCGCAGTGTTGACCACCGCAGTCCTGGGTGCGACCGCGAGTACTGCCTCCGGGCAGGTGCCGGCCACGGATCAGGTGACCAGCTCTGTTTCCGGCGTCACCTACACCACCTCCTGGAAAGCAGATGGTTCCTCGGTCAGCACGGATCTGGTCAATGGGAAGTTCCAAACCACGGCCGATGGCGACACGCTGGCCGTGACGGCGTCCGACGGTGCGGTGATCGGCCAGATTCCGCTGGTCTACACGTCGGCGGGACAAAAGATCCGGCTGCAGCCGCAGATCAATAACGCAGGCACCAGCATGACGGTGCTCCGCCCCGACGCGGCGCCCGCGCAGCCGTCGAACTCCACCACGGCGCAGAATATCGACTTCGCGCTCAATGACCAGCAGATCATCGATATCGCGGTGGGTTGCGCGCTCGGCGCTGTCATCGGCGGGATCTTCCTCATCCTGCCCGCGATTCCCGGCTGCCTCATCGGCGGCGTCGTCGGCTACCTGTACGCCAACGGCCAGCTGCCGTAAATCACGCGGTATCGATTACGCACTCTGATCCGCTTCGCGCGCATGCCGGTACTTCACTCATGCTCGAGCGTGGGTGAACTACTGGCATCCGCTCGGGTGGTCGTGCGGGACGTGGACAGTTCGCTCATCCGGCATCGGTCGGCGCGGTCCGGAGGTAGCCTCGAAAGATCGGGTCGAACCAGGGGGCGATCATGACCGGTCGATGGCGAATATCTTCGCTGGCAGCGGTTTTCGTGGCTACGGGGTTGCTCGCGGCGTGCTCGATCGCCGGTACGCCGATCTCGAGGCCCATCGATGTGCGGGTACTGGATGTCGGTCCCTATCCGTTGACGCGCCACGACTACGATCGCCCGGCAGGGTCCTACGGTGCGCAGGTCGAGGGCATGCGGATGTCCGCGGCGCTGGTTCCGGACGTGCAGATCGATCCGATGCTCGCGGTGGGCCGGGCGGGCGGGGTGTTGAGCGATAACAACGCGGCGGTACAGCTGGGCGGTGTCCCCGCGGCCGCGAAAGCCGTACTGACGCGGGAAGGAATGCTGGTCGGCTATGCCGTGAACGGGTCCGATACACCAGGTTCCGGTCCGAATCCGGCCGAGACCGCGCTCACCTGCACACTGCTGCGGTTTCCCGATGCCGCGCATGCCGAGCGGGCGGCGACCGAACTGGAGGCCGCCGATCTCGCCTCGGCTCCGGACCAGAATCGCACGCTCACACTCACCGATTATGCTGCTGCGCAAGTTCATTGGCGTCCGGGCACACCCAGCATCGGAGCATATCTGGCACACGGCGAGTTCGTGCTCCGTGTCTCGGTGCGGCGGCCCGTGGCGGACGAGAACGATCTGCTCGGGTGGGTGCGGCGGGCCTTCGACATGCAGCTCGCCGCCGTGGACAAGTTCAAGCCCACTCCGGCAAAGGATTTCGCGGCACTGCGCATCGACGAGGAAGGCATGCTCGCCCGTTCCATGGTCGGGCAGCGCGACGATCGCAATCCGGACATCGAGGTCTTCGCCGTCTACAGCACGAACTACCTCACCGCCACCTCGACGGATTCGGTCACATGGCAGCGGATACTGCAGGACGCGGGGGCCGACGCGATGTCCTACCTGGAATACGACACATTGTTTCGCGTGCGCGACGCGCAAGCCGGCCATGGGCTTGTCGCCGCCGTGACTCTCCTGCGCCACACCCGATACCGGGACATGGACAGCCCCGCCCATGTCCCCGATGCCCAGTGTCTGGCGCTGGACCCGAAGGCGCCTGCCGCGGGTTTTCCGCCCTACAAGTGCTATCTCGCCTACGGCCGGTACGTCGATGTGCTCAACGACCACGACAAGACCAACATCCTGCATCGCACCGCCGCCGAGTACGCCCTGCTGGCCGACAGCTTCTAGCCGCCGTAGAGGCGAATGAAATCCTGGGTCGGGTCGACGGCGGGCACCGTGTAGCTCGACGAACTCCCGTCGATGTGGGTTTCCTCGACGTAGTGGGCAGGCTCGGCGGGCAGGTGGCGCCATCGGGCGCGCGGATCATCGACCTGCACCCTGTGATTATTCGACGACATGATGTCCCCCATCCAGAATCGTGTCACCACATACTACCTGGAGTTACACGCCGGCGAGGCATGCGTTGCGTCAAAGCCCAAGCCCGACTGGAGGTTCCAGGATGTGGCAGCCGGGCCGGGGCGGCTTCCGAAGTCGCGGCCGCCCCCGCCGGCTCGACCAGCCACCGGCCGGTGGGCAGGCCGGATCGCAGTTACCAGCCGACCGACTGATTGATGGCGATGAGGTTGCCGTCGGCGGCTTTGAGCACTGCCAGACGGTTTCCCGGCATATCGACGATGCCGGTCACCGGATCGCCAGCGATCAATGTACCGGCGGCCTCCGACAACAACACCCGTCAGCGCGACGAGCTGTCCGAAGCCTCGCACGTCATCGCTTCGGTGAGACTTCTCAAGCGGCGGAAGGGTTTTCGAGGACGATTGCGACTCCCTGACCGGATCCGATGCAGACTCCGATCGCGCCGTAGCGCGCATTGCGTTCCCGCAGTTCGGTGGCCAGGGTCAGGACGTAGCGGGCGCCGGTGGCGCCGAACGGGTGGCCGATTGCCACCGCGCCGCCCTTCGGTGTCAGCTTCTCGTCGGGGTCCCCCGCTGTGATCGCGTGCGCGATATTGACGGTCGCGCTCAGCGACGACCCGCAGAACCGGTTGATCGTCGCCCCGGCCACCGTGTCGGGGAATCCCGCCGCCAGCGCCGCCCACCGCGCGACATCACCCATCCCCTCGTGGGCCGGATCGACGCTGCCCGCGACAATGTCCTCGATCTGATCGAGACCCACGCCGACGCGCTCGCACGCACCCTTCATGGTCATCCCCAGCAGGTCGTCGGCACGAATGTGCGACAGCGAACCGCCGTACCGGGCGAAGGGGGTTCGAACGCCGCCGAGCACAAACGCTTCAGTCATCACGATCTCCTTCGACAGTGTCCTCGGATCGCAACGAGCGAGCCGTCGTTGCCGCTTCCGATCTTGCCCCGATTCCGAGGAAATCCGCTGCCTCGGCGCACAATCGGCGGCACCGGGACCTTCTCCCGACCGCACGGAGGTTCGCGGCCGCGAAAGGTCCTGACCAGCGCATTCAATCCCTCGCTCAGGCTCCGATTCGGCGGCCCCGTCGGACCCCGGGCGTAGGCTCACACCCATGTGCCGCAACATTCACACCCTGCACAATTTCGAGCCGCCGGCCACCGAGGAAGAGGTGCACGCGGCAGCCCTGCAGTACGTCCGCAAGATCAGCGGAACCACCAAACCCTCCCAGGCCAACCAGGCCGCCTTCGACCTCGCCATCGAAGAGGTCGCCGCCGCGACCGGCAAACTCCTCGCGGGCCTCACCACCAACGCCCCACCCCGGGACCGCGACACCGAGGCCGCCAAGGCCAAAGCCCGCGCCCTGATCCGCTACACCCGCTGATCCGAACGCCCGCCACCGTCACGCGGGCAGTCCCACGCCGTGCGCCAGCACCGGCCAGGAGGCGGCCAATTCGTCGTCCCAGTATCCCCAGGAGTGGGTACCGTACGGGCGCAGTTCGACGGTTGCCGGAATGTTCAACTCCGCCAATCGATGTGCCATGGCGCGCGTGCAATGGTCGACTGCGGCCTCGATGACACCGCCGACAACGATCTGGTTCGCCAGCGCGCCCACCCCCGCGTCGACGAGGTGCCGATCACGCGTCGTGTCATAGGGACCGGGCAGCCCGTTGCCGCTCGACAGATACAGGTCGAGACCGCGCAGCCCTGCCGCGTTCACATACGGATCATTGGCGGCCCACAGCGGATCATCGGGCGGTCCGTACATATTCTCCGCATCACCACCGCTGTAGGCCACCGTGAGACGGACGAAGGACTGGCCGGCGGGATCGGAGATCTGTGCACATCCGCTGTACGCGGCCACCGCCCGATACAGGCCCGGCTCAGCGATCGGCAATTGCAGCACCGAGGTGCCTGACATAGACACTCCCGCAATCGCATTGACACCATTGGCGCCGAGCGCCACGTCGATCAGCGGTGGCAATTCCTCGGTCAGGTAGGTCTTCCATTTCACGACGCCCAACAATGGATCCGGTGCCCGCCAATCCGCGTAATAGGACGCCGCACCACCGACCGGCTGCACCACATTGATGTCTTTGTCCGCCAGGAAGTCCCCGGCATGGGTTTCGTGATCCCATGACGCCGGCCCCTTTCCGCCGCTGCCCCCGCTGAGCAGATACAGCACCGGCCGCGGCACCGACACATCGGCGGGCCGCTGCACCTCCACCGTGAATTCACTGTTCATCGCAGCACAGAAAACCGTGAGAACCAGATGCCTGTCGCCATCGGCGCGGGTATTCACGATCCGCGAGCCATCCGGTGCGACCGCCGAACCACCCTGTCCGCCAGTCCCGGCCGCAGCCGAGGGCAGAAACGGCGCTGAGGTCAAGGTAGCGGCGAGGACGCCCGAGACAATCGCGATTGCCAACCTGCGCATAAACGAGCGAGAACGCACGGGCCTTGCTTGTCCTGCACCGCTCCCGGGGCATCGCACAGCCGAAATTTACTCCGGAAATCAATGCCGTCCCCGGCGCGAGAGATAGCGTGTCGGCTCGCGCCGCTGACGGCAACCACCATTCCGGAAGTCATCACCACTGATCGACCTCGTCGCACACCGATCGAGCTGGATTCGACTGTGGTGCGAGACGCATGGAGTGCTGTTGGTCCTGACCTCGGGCCGCACAGCAATATGCGCTCACCCCTCACCGGAAGGCCATCCTCGTGTCTGTTCCGACATCGTTCACGAACCCCAGGCAATCTCTGACGGCCGCCGTCGGTGATCGCCTGCTCGATCTGGCCGATCGCACCGCCGCGGTTGCCGAGCTCAATTACGGTCTCGATCAAGAAGTCGTCGAGGCCGTGATCGATGCCGGTTTCGCGCGCCATTTCGTTCCGGCCCGCTGGGGTGGACAGGCCGGCTCGTTCGCCGACGCGACGACTGCCGTGATCGAGGTCGCGCAGCGCTGCGCCTCGGCGGCCTGGTGTGCGTCCCTTACGGCGCACATCGGCCGGATGTGCGCGTACCTACCGATCGATGGCCAAGCAGCCCTATGGCATAACGGACCCGACACGTTGGTGGTCGGCGCTTTGATGCCGATCGGTAAGGCCGAGGCCACCTCTGGTGGCTGGCGGGTACGGGGCGAATGGCCCTACACCAGCATTTCCTTCGCATCGGAATGGGCGTTGGTGTGTGCCAACGTGATCGGACAGCAGCCCGAGGCCAGGTTCTTCGCGGTACCGCGAGCCGATTACGAAGTGGTCGAGACATGGCGCAGCATCGGTATGCGAGGTACCGGCAGCAATACTCTCGTCCTGCCAGAGGTGTTCGTACCGCAGGAACTCTCGTTCGACAGGTCGGACCTGCTCGCAGGTCAGGCACCGGCCGCCCTGGCGCCATGTCACCGGGCGCCCCTCAGAGCGGTCAACGGTCTTTGTTTCGGAGCGCCGGCACACGGGGCTGCCCGCGGCGGCGTAGCCGCCTGGATGGAATCTCTGGAATCCACAGGGGTTACGCAGGCGGCAGAGCTTCGATTGGCCCGATCGTCTGGCGAACTCGACGCCGCCTCATTGTTATTCGACCGCGTCGCGTCCGAGGCAGATGGCGAGCAGGCACACGCAGCTCGTGCCACCCGAGACTGTGCGCTGGCGACGGATCTGTCGCTGACCGCGATCAATCGTGTCTTCCGCAGCTGCGGCACCAGCGCTCATCTCGAAGCCAATGTCCTACAACGATTCTGGCGGGACGCGAACACCGCTGGCAGCCACGTCGTACTCCAACTCGATGCAGCCGCGAAGACCTATGCGTCCCAGGTATTGGCGCACCGTTAGCGCATCGTCCTGACGCGGGTACCGATCCGGACGCGGGCGGATCGAACCGTTACGCGCATTCCCTGACCCTGGATCGATTCGGCGAACATCCCGAAACCGAGAGCCAATCCACGAGGTCGAACATCATCGTCCGAGCCCCCGGTCGACCAGATCAGATAATCGTCCGAGGGCAGGCGGCGGCCGATCCGTTCGATCGCCTGGACCTCGTTCCCGTCCAGAAACCAGCGAACTGTGCCGGTTGCGCTGTCCACTGCGATAGTGCAGCGATAGGTGGTTCCCTCGATGTGATCGGCGACCGGAATCGCATAGGAGAAGGCGGCTCGATCACTGCCGGGACGCGGTAGCCGCTCGTAGAGGACGAAGACGTGCCGACGCGTCAATGCGATATCGAAGATCATGCCCGTTTCGAAATCGGCGCAGATCATCGCCGCCATTCCGGCATCGAGGTCATGGGCCGCGGTGCCGAGCGTCTCCGTGCGAGGAATCGGATCGGTGTTGAAGAACTCGGCGCCGATCGCCAAATCCGCAGTGAAGGCAGCCCCTTCGCCGAGTTCGAATATCGAACCGGATGCCGGCGCAGCGGACAGCGCGAAGGCGGCCCAGCGCAGATGATTGCCCGCGGATGCGCCCGAGCGCGATTCGGGGGTGAACGCGGGTTCGCCGGTCTGTGGATGCCGTGCGCCGGGTACGACCACAACGCCGCCGCTGTCGAGCAATGAGGTGATGCCATCGCCGGCCGGCAGCCCACCGGCCGGGCGCAACCGCCAGCGCGCTCCGGGGCCGTCGGCAAAGGAGCCCGACCGGAAGTCCTCCTCGAAAACGATCGACTCCTGTCGGGGCGCGGCAAATACGCTGTCTACCATGTCAACTCCTGATAGTTGGAAGAACGCGGTCAGTCGATGGCAGCCGACCGAAGCGCGGCGGCAGCTCCGCGCAGGATCTCGATCCGGCCATCGAGTGTGGTGTCCGCAGCGGACACCATGATTCCGAGAGTCGTCACGCCGGCCTCGGCGTACTCCCGCATTCGGTGGGACAGACGGGGAATGGGACCGATCAGCGCAGTCAGATCGATGAACTCGAGCGGAATTTCGGCCGCCGCCGCGGCACGATCTCCGGCGGAGAGCTTCGCTCGGAAACGTTCGATCTCCGCACCGAATCCGAGGTCCCGGGCCATGGCGCAGTAGACATTGTGCTCCTCCTCTCCGATGCCGAGGAGATAGACGTATTGGGCTCGAACGATGTCGGCAGCGGCCCGCACGCTCGGCGCGATCGCAGTCGGCAAGCTCACCAGCACTTCGAAATCCGCCACCTCCCGGTTCTGGCGCGACCTGCCGGTAACGATCTCCGCGACCGACTTGCGCACCCGCTCCGGGGAGCAGAACACTCCGATCCAGCCGTCGGCGATCTCGCCGGCCAGTCGCAGATTTCCCGATCCGACGGCGGCCAGATAGATCGGCAGGTCCGGTCGCGGATGATCGGTGCGCAGTTCCAGCGGTGCGCCGTCACGACGCCCACTGGGAAGCCGAACATGATCGCCGCGATAGGTGACAGGCCCGCCCGCAATCGCCTGACGGACGACATCCACATATTCCCGAGTGCGCGCGATCGGATGATCGAACTTGACGCCGTACCAGCCCTCGGAGACATCGGGATTCGAAACGCCGAGCCCTAATCGGAAGCGCCCGTTGCTGATCGAGTCCAGGGTCGCGGCGGTAAGGGCCGCGAGAGCCGGGGTCCGCGCCGGAATCTGCATGACCGCGGAGGCGAGACCGATACGCGAGGTGCGCCCGGCGACCAATCCCAGAATGGAAGGCGCGTCCGAGCGATAGCCCTCCGGGATCAACGCGACCTCGTACCCGAAGGCCTCCGCTGCCTCGGCAAGTGGGCCCGCACCCTGATGAGTCAGGTTGGCGCCAAGTCTCAAAGACATCGAACCTCCGTGGGTATCTCGATCGTCACAGCAGGTGTGCACCACCGTCGACGGAAAGCACGTGCCCGGTCGTGTACTCCGATTCGGCGAGCAGAACCACCGCTGCGGCGACGTCGTCGGGCTGTCCGACACGCCGCAGTGGTGTGGTCTCCCGTACTCGGGCCGCGATGGACGCGAAGAAATCATCAGACGTGGTCCACGCCGTCTCGATCAATCCCGGGGCGACGGCGTTGAACCGGACGGTGGGGCCGAAAGACGCTGCAAGCAAACGCGTCATATGTTCGACAGCGGCCTTGCTCACGGCATAGGGAATCGAACTGCCCGCCGGCCGGCTCCCCGCGATCGACGAGATATTGACGACCGCGCCGCGACCTGTGGCCTCGAGGTGCGGGATGGCGGCCACCGTTGTCTGCCAGGTACCGAAGACGTTGAGCCCGAATATATCCCGCCAGATATCCGGATACGCTGCAGCAATGTCGCGGTGCGGGATCGCGCGGGTGCGGCCGGCATTGTTGACGAGCACATCCAGCCGCCCGTAGTGGTCGACGCTCTTGGCGACGAGCTCGTTCGCCTGGTCGGCGTCGGAAATGTCGGCCTGAATATAGACTGCGTCTGGAAGAGACTGTGCCACTTGACGCCCCGCGTCCGCCGACGTCGCGGAATTGATTACGATCCGAGCGCCGCCGGCCGCGAAGCGACGTGCCACGGCCGCACCGATTCCCGATGACGAGCCGGTCACCAGCACCACTCTGCCGTCACCTGAAGAGTTCGTATCATGCGCTGACATCCATACCCCTGCTCTCTTTGCGACACCGAGCGTCGCAGCATCTACTCGAGATCGGCTCGAGCCGGAAATGAATTGCGCTCGAGCTGATTTCGACCGCCGTCGCAGAACCTTGGGAGCGCCGATAGCGGTCCGACGAAGGAATCCAGCCATGCCGACGAACGTCTCCCCCGAGCTCTACACCCGAGTGCAGCAGTTCTACGCCCGACAGATGCAGGCTCTCGACGATTGCCGATTCAAGGAGTACGCGGCGACGTTCACTCCGGATGGCAGTTTCCAGCATTCACCCGATGCCGAACCGGCGATCACGCCGGAGGGGATCGTGGCGGAACTGGAGAATTTCCATCGCCGATTCGACAATGATCCGGTCCAGCGACGGCACTGGTTCAACCACATCGACCTCGAAATGTGCGCCGACGGGAGCATTCGATCCACCGTGTATGCCCTGGTGGTTACCGTTCGGCCGAATTCCAAGCCGGAAATCGCGCCCAGCTGTGTCGTTCACGACGTACTGATCGACGAAGACGGTGCTGTCGCAGCGCGTTCGCGCCTGGTGACGCACGATCAAATCCGCTGACCAGCGCAGACCCGGCGATCAACGGCGATCGAGCTCCGGTAGTAGCACAACCCGTCCGCGGTGCAGCCGTTGTTCGACGAGGCGGTGCGCCGCGGCGGCGGCCGACAGCGGAAGCCTGGCGAACACGCTCGTATGCACCTGCCCCGAGCACAACCAGCGTGTCAGGTCGCTGACGGTATCGAGGTGCTCGGACGGCCTGGCGGTTCGCCAGGCCGTCAAGGAGAATCCGGATACCGACTTCAGCGCGACCAGATCCAGCACGGATACCTGCGGGATGACCGCGCCACCACCCGCTGATCCATAGAAGACCAAATGCCCTGCGGGAGCGAGCAAGTCGACACCCTGCAGCAGAACGTCCCCGCCGATACTGTCGAGAATCAAATCGACGCCACGTCCACCGGTCGCCCGCCTGATTTGTTCGGCCCACCCGGGACGGGTGTAATCCACCACGACATCGGCGCCCAGGCTACGGGCGAACTCGCGCTTGTCGGCGGCGCTTGCCGTCGCGATGATCTGGCCCGCACCCGCCACCTTGGCGAACTGCACCGCAAGATGCCCGGTAGCCCCGGATGCCGCATGCACCAGGACACTCATGCCCGGCCGGAATCCTCCCGTAGCCATGACTCCGGCGGCAATCTGCCCGGCGCCCGCCAGAATGGTCGCCTCGGCCGCATCGAGTTGGCCGGGGATCGGTATCAGCGACTCGGTATTCGCCACTGCCCATTCGGCGTATGCCCCGTGCATCAGGTATCCGCCGACTCGATCGCCCTCGTGAAAGCTCCCGGCGCCGGGACCCGTCTTCTCGACGACACCGATGACATCACCACCGAGCACTACGGGGAAGGTCGGATGCCAGAGCGGACCCGGGAATTCATTGCGTCTCATCTGAGTCTGCGCGAATCCGACGGCCACCGCTTCCACCGCGAGGAGCACCTGTCCGGGTCCCGGCCGCGGGATGTCCACCTCTTCGGTCTGCAATACTTCCGGACCGCCGTATCGGTGCAGCGAGACAGCGAGCATCTGGTCCTCCGGATCAGTTTTCGATCGCCACAGTGGCGAGAGATGGCTGGGCGCCGGTGGTCCGGCCCGTCACGGTCCCGGCCCAGCCTTTGGCGGACTGCTCCCACTGGTATTCCCACACAGCCCGGCCGGATTCGAGTCCGACCAGCAGTTCGCCGTAATCAGCAGTGGCACTGGCCGTTACGGTCGGCAGCACGAAGGGCGTTCCCAGCGGAATGGCGCCCGGAACCCACAGCACGAACCCGCCGGGCTGATCCTGGTCGGCCAGACCGACAGTTTCGATATCGCCTCCCGACAGGGAATACCGCACTCCCCGCACCTCGCCACGCGCCGCGATCCGCAGTCGAAGATTCCATATGCGACTGCTGAACTTGGGGTGGAAGAGAATCGGCCCGGCGGTGAGTTCGACGGTGAACTCCTGCCCGGGTCGAGCGGTTCGCGGTGCCCGGACGGAAAAGTCGAGCGAGTACGGAATGGTGTGCACGTCCCCGGCCGGCTCGGTGTAGACCACGCATTGCAGTCCGACAGTCATCACGAGTGCGTTCACATCGCCCTCCGCGCGTGCACCACACCGCTCGGCTGGGCCGCAATCTCGGGCGAAAGCTGCGCACCGCGTCCGTAACGCCCCGCCAGCTCACCGATCAGGGGCGAGTCGACAACCTCCCAGCCCCACGCAGTAAGCCAGGCCCAGGGCGCACTGTCATCGACGGCGTCCTGCCACTGGGCGTCGATCCCGACCAGAGTCTCTGCCATGGTCGTCGAATGCCGTTGCCTACTCGACACGTTGAGATGGTCGAGCGCAATCTCACTGCCGGGCACCGAGATTCGGGCGATCTCTGCCAGCAGCGCGTCGTTCTCGGCGCGAGTCAGGTACGGCAGCAGTCCCTCCACGAGCCATGCGGTCGGCCGCGACGGATCGAAACCCGCGGCCGCGAGCGGCGCGTACCACGGTTGCCGAAGATCGGCTTCGACCACGGCATGTTCGTCGCTGGTCGGCACGGCGCCGAGCCCCTCCAGAACCCGGCGCTTGAATCGCAGCAGATCCGGCAGATCGAGCTCGAATACATGCGTTCCCGCCGGCCAGTTCAACCGGAAGGCCCGGGCATCCAGTCCAGCCGCGAGGAGCACGATCTGACTGCAGCCGCGCACCCGCGCCGCGAGCAGCCGGTCGTCGAAGTAACGCGTTCGCACGGCAACGTAACCGGCGAACTCTCGCATCCGCCCGACCGGAGCCTCGTCGATCGCATCGACAAAGGCCTGCGCGAACGGATCGCTGAAGAGCCGATCTTCTCGAACGGTTTCCATGGCCCGCCCCACCGCGATTCCCACCGCCGTGAGGCTGACGCCCGAGGGCAGGGAACCGGATGGACCGGCAACTGGTCCGGACTTCGTCTTCGTCACAGGTTTGGTCCCTTCGCTGTGCATCACACCGGTCCTCGGTGTCGGTCTGGTACTCCCGCAGCATCGGCACCCGGTCTGGAGGCCCACTCGAATACCGCTGGGACCGAATTCGAGTGAGACTCGACCCGCCCTCGAGCCGAGCGTCGCCACTATGCAGTTCGCAACCGATTCCTCTTGTGAATGGAGTGAACTCGCATGGCCGACCAACAGCTCAGCGGAACCACCGGGCGTCAACTGAAGATCGGAGGCGACCTGCCGTATTTCGATACCCGCGTGGAACTGCGGGACTATGTACAAGCTTTCGAGGAACTGGGGTTCGATCACCTCGGGTTCGGCGAGCATGTGCTCACGGCCCGGGTGCCGGATTGGCCGGCGGGCATCTCCCCGTGCGAACCATGGCACGAGGCCTTCACACAGGCTGCCTTCGTCGCGGCCCTCAGCACCAGGTTGGAGATCGCCGCCTCGGTGCTGCTGCCGCTTCGATCCGCGGCACTGGCAGCGAAGCAGGCCGCGGAGATCGATATCTTCTCCGGTGGGCGGCTTCGGCTTTCGGTCAGCGTCGGCTGGAATCGCGCAGAGCTCAGCGCGTTCGGCGTTGATCCCGCGGACCGCGGCGCACTGCTCGAAGAACAGGTGCAGGTGATGCGGCTGCTGTGGACGGAACCGAATCTGACCTATCGAGGACGGTTCGTCCAACTGCCCGAGGTGGCGCTGAATCCGCGACCCGATCGACCGATTCCACTGTGGATGGGCGCCGGTGATTTCAAGACCGGAGGCGTACCCCGCGCCGTGCTGCTCGATCGCATCGCCCGGGTGGCCGACGGGTTCAAGTTCTTCGGGCCATTGATGAGAGAGCCCCAGAACGGGCTCGAGGTGGTTCGCAAACTCCGCGAACTGGTCGTCGCGCACGGCCGTCCGCTCGAACAGTTCGGCATCGAAGCGCGCATCCCGCTGCAACTGGTCGATGAACGAGAGTGGCTGGCCCTCTTGGACTTCTGGCAAGCGGCCGGTGTGACTCACCTCTGCCTGTCGAATCGCCGCGGTGCGGGCGGCGCGGACGCGGAGATCGAGCGACTGACCCGCTTCCGCAAGCTTCTCGACGAGCACTCAATTAATCATCCAATGGGTTGACAATCACATCTCATGGGATGACTATCGTCGTATGAGCGTGCGCGACGAACCGACAACCGACTCCTCGGCGCAGGATCCCAACCCCGGGACATCCACCCCGCCCGAACCACCTCCGGCACTCACCGCCGAAGCCAAACGGGTCATCGTGGTAGTGCTGCTCGGTGCGATCCTGGCCTTCCTGGACGCGACCGTCGTCAATGTCGCGCTACACAATCTCTCCGTAGACTTCGACGTCACCCTGGGAACCGTCCAGTGGGTGGTCACGAGCTACCTGCTCGCACTGGCAGCCGTGATTCCTATGTCCGCGTGGCTCATTCGGCGCTTCGGCGCCGCCCGGATGTACACGATCGCGCTGGCCGTATTCGTGGTCAGCTCGCTGCTCTGCGGCCTGGCGCACAATGTCGGCACACTCATCGCCTTCCGCGCCCTTCAGGGCATCGGCGGCGGATTGATGATGCCGGTCGGCCAGGCCATCCTCGTCGCAGCCGCGGGACAGCGCGGACTGGCGCGGGCCATGAGCGCCATCGGCATTCCCATGGTCCTCACCCCGGTGATCGGGCCCACCGTCGGCGGGCTGCTGCTGGCGCACGCCGGCTGGCAATGGATCTTCTGGATCAATGTGCCGATCGGGATCATCGGAATCGCGCTCGCCGTACGCATGCTGCCGCCGGACACTCCGCAGACCGGCGGACGACTCGACCTGGTCGGCCTGCTACTCCTGTCCGGCGGAGCGACCGCGCTGACCTATGGTCTGACACAGGCGAGCGAACGCGGCTCGGCCCGGCTCTGGCACGGCGTCGCCCCTGCGGTTGCGGGCCTGGCACTCATCGCCGCATTCGCGGTCTGGGCGCTGCGAGCGCGCAACCCGCTGTTGAACCTGCGCATCTACCGGAACGGCGTCTTCGCATCCGCTTCGGTAGCCGTATTCGCAATGGGTGCAGCCACTTTCGGCGGAATGATTCTGATGCCGCTGTACTACCAGGTGATCCGGCACGATGACGCGGTGACGACGGGCATGCTGCTCGCACCGCAGGGGCTCGGCGCAGCGGTGGCAATGTTCTTGTCGGGCAGGCTGTTCGAGAAGATCGGCAGCGTGACGGCTGTCGTCGGCGGGATCATCTGCGTTGCCGCGACCATCCCCTTCATAGTGATCGGGCCCGGAAGTTCCTACTGGCTACTGAGTATCGCCCTGGTGGTGCGCGGATTCGGACTCGGCATGGCCGGAATGCCGGCCATGACCGCGGCCCTGCGGGCCGTAGGACCCGACGAGGTCACCGATGCCACTCCGATCCTCAATATGCTCCAGCGTGTCGGCGGCTCGGTGGGCACGGCACTCTTCGTGGTCGTGCTGCAACAGCATCTGGACAACGCCGGCACGGATGTATCACAACAGGCGTCGGCATTCGGGACCGCATTCATCTGGGTGCTCGCGGCCACCGTCCTCGCCACGCTGCCCGCAGTCTTCATGGCACGCATCGAGCGCACGTCGATTTACACCACCCAGGCACAGTAGAGAGGATTCGACGACAACTCGATATACAAACCGCTTGGTGTGAAATGTAGTGCAATTCCATTGGACATTTCACTACTGGCCTATGCACAAATTACGTCACCAGTCCACACAATATGATAATCAATGTGACGCATATAACTTCGGTCGTTATACTTAACTGAGGTAACCTGTCATCGGAGTGCAAAGCAAGCTTTCGATGACAACGGCGTCATCTCTCAACGGGTGGGCATGAGAGTAGGCGTCATGGAAATAAAGCTGTTGGGTCCGATTGAAATCTCGGTCAATGAGGTGTCGATCGTCCCGAGCGCAAGCAAACCGCGGCAAGTTCTTGCACTGCTTGCAATCCGCCGCAGCCAGATTGTTCAAACCAGTTCGCTCGTCGACGAACTCTGGGATGAGCGACCACCGCGCAGTGCATCTACCACACTACAGACTTACATTCTGCAACTCCGAAATGGATTGGCGAAGACCGGAAACGCCAGATGCTCGCCGAAAGACCTGCTGGCGACTTGTTACGGCGGGTATCGATTGCTCACCGAGGAAGCGAACTCCGATCTCCAGAAGTTCGAAATCCTGGCATCGGCCGGCACCGATGCCAAGGATGCCGGGGACTACAAGACCGCATCCGAACGCTACGCACAAGCACTTGCACTGTGGCGTGGTCCGACACTCGTCGACGTGAAATGTGGTCGATTACTGTCCGTGGAAGCAGTCGGAATAGACGAGAAGCGCCGTCACGTCCTGGGGCAACGCATCGATATGGATCTCCATCTCGGCCGCCATTCGGCGCTGCTCGCCGAACTCTGCATGCTCGCCGCGGAGTGCCCCATGGATGAGGACCTCTGCGCACGGCTGATGCTGGCGTTCTATCGGTCCGGGAACGCCTGGCGCGCGATGGAGGCATACCACCGCACACGACGCGCGCTCGTGGACGGACTCGGCGTGGAGCCTTCGATTCCGCTGCGCCGGCTCCACCAGGCCATTCTGTCCAACGATCCTGGTCTCAACGGTCCGCAGGACGATCTGACCTGGCTTGTCGGCTGATTCTCAGTCCGATTGATGCGACGGGCGGTCACCCGTCGCATCAGGCCCGTGATCCTGCAGGTGCGCGATCAGCCGCTGCACCTGCTCACCGTACTTCGCCCGGAATTCAGCACTGCCGGGATCGTGTCCGAGTAGATGATGCGCACTCCGGGGCAGCACACCGGGAGCCATGATGATGCTCATCAGAACAAGCCGCACGAAGCCCGGATCCAGGTCCGCCGCGATCTCGCCCCGCGCTTGTGCGCGTTCGACATTCGCAACATCCTGATCCAGCATCTGATCTTCCAGTACATCCACATCGGCGTTCTCGAACTCCGCCGGATCGGTCAATCCACGCCACAGTGCCAAGCGAATATAACGAGGGTCCCGTAGTCCCGCATCGAGGTACTGCAGCGCAATTTCTTCGAGTGTCTGATCGGCGTCGGCGTCCACTTTCCCACGCTCGGCCGACCGGCGCTGTATCTCTCGATACAGCCCTTCTTTACCCCCGAAATAGTAACTGATGAGCTGCTTGTTCAAGCCCGCCCGGTTTGCAATATCCTGGACTCTCGTGCCCGCATAGCCCTTGGCGGAAAATTCACTCAGTGCCGCGTCAACCAGAGCGCGGCACGACCGTTCCGCATCGCGCACGCGTTCCTCGGATTGCGGCGAACGGCGTGACTTAGCCGCATCGGATGACATGGGCACAGCTTATCAGATCGCCCGAAGTCATCCGATTGCGTGCCTCGAATTTTCAGACTCGATTCACCGGCTCCACCAGCGTCCACTCGCGCATTTCCAATAGCTGCGAAAATGTGAGCATATCTGGATGCGCGGCCCGCAGCGCCGCGATATCTGCCCGGTAGCCGATATCATTGAACCATTCGAATGTCTTCGCCATCAGCGGGTCCTTCGCCCGCAGCTCGTCAATCGGGATCTCATCGAACGTGACAGCACTCCTTGTATGCCGGGCGAAGGCGGAGGCGATTTCCGGACCGGACAGCGCTTCACCGGCGATCTCCTCTGCTCGACCTATCCAGTGATCGGGATCACCGAAGGCATCCGCAACGAAGAAACCGATATCCTGCGACGCGATGACCTGCAGCTTCGTATGCGGGTACAGCGCCCGGCTGAATGCGAACGATCCGTCATTCCGGCTGACCGGCGGCCAATCCAGGAAGTTCTCCATGAAGTACACCGGTCGAAGGAAAGTGGCAGGCACACCGGATGCCCGCAGGTGCTCCTCGGCCTCCAGCTTCGCTACCCGCCAGATCACCCCACCCGGGTTCTCCACACCGCCGACCGAGCTGTGCACGAGGTGCTGTACACCGGCGGCCGCGGCCGCGTCCGCCAGCAGTTTCGCGTGGCGCACCTCCCCGTCCAGGCCATTGCCATGGGTCGGGGTGAAGACGGTGAATACGCCATAGGCTCCCGTCAGCGCTCGATGGACCGATGCGGGGTCGTCCAGGTCACCGCAAGCCAGCTCCGCGCCCAGGGCCGCGAGCTCCTTCGACTGCGGCTTGTCCAGATCCCGAACAAAGGCATGGACGCGCCAGCCGCTCTTCAGGAGATGCCGGGCAACGCTGCCGCCCTGCCTGCCGGTGGCGCCCAGCACCAGAATCCAGCGTTCGTCGTCGCTCATTGGTCAAGCCGTCCCTTCATCTACGTATCGACAATCCCAGCCTGGTGCGTGCCGGTCGAGATCCGCTCGAGGAGTGCAGGATTCGGCCGCGATCAGTGTCGAGCAGAACTCGAGGCGGGTCGTAGAGGCTGCAGGTGGAGCCAACGCCCAGCATCCGACGAAGGGGCATCCATGACATCGAGTACGACCGGACTGCTTTACGGTTCCGGACAATTGGCGAAGGTCGCCGGACAGCACGCGGTGCGGGCGGATCGAGATCGGCTGCTGCACCGAGACGTGATCACGACCGTCAGCGAGGCCGGGTTTCCTCGTCACTTCGTGCCGCGCCGGTGGGGTGGCGTGGCAGGAACATTCAGTGACTTTCTTTCCGCGGTCACAACTGTCGCGCAGGAATGCGCATCGACAGCATGGGTCGCGAGCCTTGCCGCGGGAGTTCCGCGGATGGCCGCCTACCTGCCCGAGGACGGCCAGGCCGAGCTCTGGCAGGACGGTCCCGATACTTTCATCGTCAGCGGCCTGATGCCGAGCGGCCGCGCCGTACCGGTGGCCGGCGGCTGGATGCTCAGCGGCCGATGGTCTTTCGTCTCGGCGGTGGACTTCTCGGACTGGGCGCTGCTGTGCGCGCATACCGAAGGAACCGACCCCACGCCGGCCGCCCTGCGATATTTCGCGGTTCCACGACGGACCTACACCATCGAGCAAACCTGGAACTCAACGGGCATGCGCGGCACCGGGAGCAATACCGTCATCGTCGAAAACGTCTACGTGCCCTCCGCACGCGTGTGCGCTCGCGACGAAGTGATGTACGGACGCGATGACCTCGAGTCCTGCTGCCACCGGGTACCGCACGTGGCGATCAACGGACTGGGATTCGCGGCGCCGGTGCTGGGCGCCGCCCGATCCATGCTGTCCGCCTGGTCGGCGTGGGCGGCAGAGCGCAATTCCCGCACCGCCGACGGCGATCCACAGCATGCGGACAATGCCAGGCGAAACGAGATTCTGGCGCAGGCGGCCGTCGAGATAGACACCGCAGATCTGCTGCTGCGCCGGCTCGCCCAGTTCGCCGATGACGACGTCGCCGACACATACCTGGCACGGACCGGCCGCGATGCCGGCTTCGCCGCGCAGCTGATATCCACTGCCGCGCAGCGCCTGTGGCAGTCCATGGGCACGTCCGCCCAGTCAGCGGGAAGCACGCAGGAACGGGCCTGGCGCGACATCAATATCGGAGTGACCCACCTCGCACTCCGATTCGACATAGCCGCAACCGTTTTCGCACGCCACGAACTGTCGCAACGCTGAGCCGGAATCACCGGAGGGGCCGGGGCATGGTCTCCGACGCACATACTCGCGTGAACCGGCGGTCCCAGTAGACCGCCGGATCTCGCCGTTCACCGAGATCGACCATCGTGACCGCGCCGACGATGATGGTATGGTCCCCCGCCGGATATTGTTCGTGCACAGTACAATCGAGCACCGCGACCGCCCCGTCCAGACTGAGTCCGCCCTGCGGAGAATGCCGGAACGCGCCCTCCGCGAATTTGTCGGCCGAACCGCTAGCGAAGGTTCGCGCCAGCACTGTCTGATCGGTCCCGAGAATGTTCACCGTGAACGCCGAGCTTGTCGAGAAGACCGGAAAGCACCTGGCGGAGTTGGCCAGGCACACGAGAATCAGCGGCGGATCCGCGGAGACCGAGCACAACGAGCTAGCGGTGAAGCCGTGCGGCCGCTGCCGTTCGTCGAGCGCGGTGACGATCGTGACGCCACTCGGGAACCGCGCCATAGCCTCGCGGAATACCATGCTGTCGAACGGTGTGCCTACGCCAGACATGTCGGCAACTTCCCGCCGTTGAGCTCGATCAGCTCACCGAAGACGGTGTCGACATCCAGCGGCCGGGCCGGTGGATGTCCACGGAGTTCGTCGTAGGCGCGATGCAGATTGGCGACGATGCGCTCGGAGTCGACCAGGTGCGCGAAGGAGCCGAGATCCGCGGCCCGCGCCACCTGCATGGGCGTCCTGTTTGCGCGCAGCCCCTCCGCGGCCAACTCCCATACCCATTCGAAGTACGTCCGGGTCTGCTCCAGCACTTCCGGGCCGGCGATCGGCCCGTGCCCGCCAATCACCGTTTCCGGCTCCAGCGCACGTAATTCCGCAAGGGCCTCAAGTGATCCGGAGATCGAACCGAAGAGCACGAAGGGTGTCACACCGGCCATGACAACATCGCCCGCGAACAAGATCCGCCGTTCTGGCAGCCATACGACCACATCGTTGGTCGTGTGCGCGGGCCCGACGTGGATCAGTTCCACGCGGTGCTCGCCGATATGAACCGCGATGCGATCCGCGAAGGTGACCGTGGGCAGGGTGACCCGCACCTGTCCCCATTGCACTCCCGGCCAGATGGCAGTGAGCGCAAGTCCGGTTTGCTGCATCTCGATGCGTGCCTGCTCGTGCGCGATCACGGTGGCCGCCCGCCCGAACTCATGGTTGCCGAAGTTGTGATCGCCGTGATGATGGGTATTGACGATGGTTCGCGCGGGTCCGGGCGCCAGCCCGTCGACGATCTCACGGAGTCGGCGTGCACGGGATTCGGTCGCGAGGGTATCGATGACCAGTGCGCCATCACCTCCGGCGATGACGCCCGCGTTGCTGACACACCACCCTCCGGGAGATTGCAGGTACGCGTGGACACCCGCGCCGAGATCAATTATTTGCTCGTCTACGTCGCCGCGAATTCTCATGCCGGGTACGCCGCCCGCGCGGCGTACTCACCAGCTGCGCTCATGGTCGTTCGACTGTTCGCGCCGAGCGCCCCGCGGATGTAGTCCCGAGCCGCTGCCAGAGTTGTTCCGGGCCCGAGCACGCCGTCGATCGCGGAGGGATCGACGGCGACGGTGTGGCGCGACGAAATCACAAGTTGTCCGGCAACATCCGCGAACTCCCACACCCCGCTGTGACCGGACAGCAGGTCCGGCAGGATCGTCTGCTTGTACACAATCCGCTCGCGCGGGAAGCACACGCGGATCGACTTCGTCGTATGCCGCAGCCCGTCCGGCGTGACCGTGTCCATCGTCATCTCCTGCACGCCGCCGGGTGATTCGCGCAGGTCGACATGATCCACATGCGGGAGCCGCTGCGGCCACAGGTCCGACCTGGACACGAAATCGTAGGCTCGGGCGGCGGACGCCCCCGGAATCTCCAGCCGGTCCTCGAAACTGAAGACGATATCGTCGACCGGATGGTCCAGCGCGGCCACCCTGCCCAGCGCATTCAGCTCCTGCACGCTGTTCCGATCGACAGCCGTGGTGATCCATTCGAGCGCGCCGGCATCATCGTCGACAGCCGAGAACCCGTGCTTCAGAAGCATTTTCGTGCGCTCATCGCCTACCGCGGGGAAGGACCACTCCCCCGACATGGCCGCGATCGGTGCGGCAGTGCGTTCCTGCCGGAAGGAAACTCGATGACCGGCCGCGTCCAGTACCCGGCGTGAGGTCCAGGACTTGACTTGCCCGTTGGTCTGCGCCCACAGCTCGATACGCTCCGCATCGTCGGTCTGCTCCAGGCGGCGCGCGTACACACAGGGTCCGAATATGACGGGCCAGCGTGTGACATCCGAAACCAGGTCGTACAGGCGTTCTGCCGGCGCATCGACCACGTCGGAATGCTCGACGTTGCGCAGCGACCAGCTCACGATTGAACCGCCTTCCCCGTGGCGTTCACCAGATCGGTCAGTTCTCGCGGAGTCTTGACCTGGGTGAGTTCCTCGTCCGGAACATTGATTCCGTACTCACGTTCGATCGCCGCCGCCGATTCCATCAGCGCAAGCGATTCGTACCCGAGATCCTCGAAGCTGGTATCGGCGAATTCGCCTTCGCCGACCTCGATCTCGGGCGCGCCGGCACTCGAGACAAGGATGCGGCGTAGATCTTCGAAACTGATGACTTTCATATCGATCCTTCGATCAGATGGTTGGGTCGGGAGCAACGTCAGAGGGCGGCGGGAGCGTGCCATTCCTGCACGACAACGGCCGAGTTGAAGCCCCACAGCCCACGCGCGAGTACCAGGGCCGTGGTGACATTCGCGGTGCGCGGCGCCGTGCGCACCAGGTCGAGCTCGTATTCATCAGGCACCGAGGTGGTCCCGGCCGTCGGCGGGATGACCCCATCACGGATCGCGAGCAGGGCGCCGACGATGTCCAGCGGCCCACCGCCCGAATAGGTACGTCCGGCAGCAGCCTTCGGGGCCGTCACCGGAACACCGAAGGGACCGAATACCTCACGTAAAGCCTTGGCCTCCAGGCGATCCAACTCCGGGACACCCACCGCGTCCGCGAAGACGACGTCGATGCCCGCACTGTCTATCCCCGCGTCGGACAGGGCGAGTTCGATCGCCCTGCGAAGACCGGGCTCGCCGCCCGATTCCGGCGCTGGATCGAAAGTTGTCGCGTATCCGGATATTTCCCCATAGATCCGAGGCGCGCCCCGCTGTACCGCTGCCTCTGCATCCTCGAGAACCAGCAGGGCGCCGCCCTCGCCGGGTACGAATCCGCGGGCATCCGCGTCGAACGGCAGATAGGCGCGGGCCGGATCCGAACACTCACTCAGTCGGCCACTCGCAATCTGCGATACCCAGCCCCACGGGTCGAAGGCCGAGTCCACTCCGCCGCTGACAACCAACGGTGTGCCTCGCCGAATGGTCCGTCTCGCATGGCCGATGGCATCGAGCCCACCTGCCTGTTCGGCCACGAGCGCACTGCTCGGCCCCCGCATACCGTGCCTGATGGAGATTTGCCCGGTATTGACCGCGTAGAACCACGCGAAAGACTCGTAGACACTGACTGCTTGCGGACCCTCGGTCCACAGCTTCCGGAACTCGCGGTGGGTAAAGTCGAAGCCGCCCAACGCATTTGCGGTCACTACACCCATGTCGTAGTCGTTCATCGCGGATGGGTCGACAGCCGCGTCCGCCAACGCCCAGGCGGCCGCAATCAGGGCCAGCCGGGTCGACGTATCGGTCTGTGGCAGCAACCGGCTCGGAAGGTGTTCGGCCGCATCGAACTCGCCTATCTCGCCCGCCACCTGCACCGGGTAGCGGCCGATCTCGAAACGCGACAACGCGCCGAAGCCGTGGCGTGCCTCCAGGGTCGCCTGCCAGAAGGCTTGTGTGCCGATACCATTCGGAGAAAGGACACCCAGTCCGGTGACAACGGTCGCGGTCATGCCCACGATCCCTTCGGTCGTTCCAGCACCATGGCGCTCTGAAAGCCGCCGAAACCGCTGCCGACGGTCAGCACGGCGTCTACCTGCCGCTCTCGCGCGGTCAATGGCACATAGTCCAAATCGCACTCGGGGTCCGGCTCGTGCAGATTGGCTGTCGGCGGAACCATCCCGTATTCGATGGCCAGCGCGCAGGCTGCGATCTCGATCGACCCGATCGCACCCAGCGAATGGCCCACCATCGACTTGATGGAGCTCACCGGTGTTCGGTAGGCGTGATCGCCCAGAGCGCGTTTGAACGCCGCTGTTTCATGCCTGTCGTTCTGCTTGGTTCCCGAACCGTGCGCATTGATGTAATCGATTGCGGTGCTGTTGATTCCGGCGTGATCAAGAGAGGCGCGAATCGCCTCCGCCAACTCGCGGCCCTCGGGCCGCAAACCGGTCATGTGGTACGCGTTGCAGCGTGTCGCATAACCGGACACCTCGGCGTAGATGTGCGCATCCCGACGCCGGGCATGCTCATACGTCTCCAGCACGAACATCGCCGCGCCCTCGGCGAGCACAAATCCGCTCCGGGAGCGATCGAACGGTCGTGATGCGGTCTCCGGTTCGTCATTGCGGGATGTCGTCGCCTTGATAGCGTCGAAACAGGCCAGGACGATGGGCGTGATCGGGGTATCGGCCGCGCCGGCGATCATCACATCGGCGCTGCCCTCTTGAATCTGCTGCATGGCATGTCCCACCGAGTCCAGGCCGGACGTACAGCCGTTGGACACCATGGCCACCGGCCCCTCCGCGCCGACTCGCCATGCCACTTCGGCCGGCATGACACTCGGCGCCAGATAGTCGAACATGTGCGGTGATAGCCAGTTCTGATCAACCAGCCAGTTCTTGCCCGAATCGGACAGCACCAGATACTCGCGCTCCAGGCTCGTGGCCGCGGCCACCGCGCTGCCGAGGGTCACACCGACCCGCGCCGGATCCAGCGCGGCGAAGTCCAGTCCACTGTCCTGCACCGCTTCGCCCGCACACACCACCGCAAACTGCGTCGCACGGTCCATACGGCGGATCTCTCGTTGACTCAGCCCCTCCCAGACGGGATCGAAGTCGGCTTCGCCCGCGACCTGCGACCGATAGGGAGAAGGATCGAAGAACGAAATCCGCCGTGTCGCGGTTCGCCCCTGGGTCAGCAGATCCCAGAATTCTTTGGTGCCGCGCCCACCCGGGGCCCGCACCCCGATGCCCGTAATGACGACGCGTCGGCTCATCGCGGGCTCCGGTCGGAGGTAATCATCCAGACGAAATACATCTACACATCCCTTTCTGGCGTTGTCTGCGGCCACTCTCCGCGAACTGCCCAGAGACACAATGGAATTCGACTCGAATTCGGCTCGGATCAGCGCTACAGCCGAATTCGACCGAGGCCCGAGCCCACTTCCGAAAACTGCCTGCCATGGCAGCAACAAATCAGGCACCCCCGGACCGGCGGGTAGCGGTGGTTACCGGCGCAACCAGCGGAATGGGCTTGGAGATCACCAAGACCCTGGCCCGCGAGGGCATTTCGGTCTATGTCTGCGCACGACAGTCCGATGCCGTGGCCGAGTTGGTCAAACAACTCCGGTCCGATGATCTGGACGTCGACGGCAGCACATGTGATGTCACCTCATCCGAGCAGATCCGCACCTTCGTCCAGGCCGCCCGCGATCGATACGGCGTCATCGACATTCTCGTGAACAATGCGGGCCGCCCCGGCGGCGGCGCCACCGCCGAGGTGTCCGACGAGCTCTGGCTGGATGTGATCAACACCAATCTCAACAGTGTCTTCCTCATGACCAAGGCAGTGTTGACCCGAGGCGGGATGTTGGACCGCGGCGCCGGCCGGATCATCAATATCGCATCCACCGGCGGAAAACAGGGCGTCGTCCACGCAGCCCCCTACACCGCTTCCAAGCACGGCGTTGTCGGCTTCAGCAAATCGCTCGGCCTGGAACTGGCCAAAACCCGGATCACTGTCAACGCCGTGTGCCCGGGCTTCGTCGAAACACCCATGGCAGAACAGGTTCGCGAACACTACGCGGACATCTGGGGCGTCGACGAGGACGAGGTGTTCGATCGCATCACCGCCCGGGTGCCCATAGGACGCTACGTAGAACCCCACGAAGTGGCAGCGATGGTTACCTATTTGATCAGTGGCGGTGCGGCAGCTGTGACCGCCCAGGCGCTCAATGTCTGTGGCGGCCTGGGCAACTACTGATATATCATCAGGCCCTGCCCGGTGTATCCCGCGGCGCCGCTCCTAATGTCGGAGTTCACCACTCGCGGGCAAAAGGAATGCCGAGCGCTCGAACTCGTTCTGCTTGACGGCCTGGACGAATGCGGAGTATTCGAGGTGGTCGAAGTACAGTCTGGCGGCTCCGACCGAGGACTCGCATTCGGGCGAGGCGCTGAATTCGTAGAGGCCGTCGGCGCCCTGCACGATGAGCAGAATCCGCCGGAGTGGCCTGCCCGTTCGCAATGCCTGCTGGATGACCTCGAATTGGTCGTGATCGAAGGTCAGGCACTGTTCGGCGGGGACACGCGATTCCGCGGTGTCGAACGAATCGGTGAGTTTGTCGTCCCACATCAGGGTTCGGTGATCGTCGCGGTAGACCATGACACAGGCCTGCTGCGGTGAGCTCGCGGCCGCTTTGAGGAATTGTCCGACAGTGGGTGTCCTCGGCATGGTGGATCCTTTCGAACTGCGCCGGCGACGTCGGCGGCCGCACGGCGCATCTGACTGCGCTAGGGAAGGCTTCCCACAGCGGCGAAGTTGCAGGAGCGGGCGTAGTCGTCGGTATCGACCGGCTGATCGGGGTGCCAGTCCGTGGCGTAGGTGATGCCCGGTTCGGCCATCGTCCAACCCTCGAAGAACGTCGCGAACTGGTTCCGGTTGCGCAGCGTGACCGGTGTGCTCGCGTCGGTGAAGACCGCCGCGCCGGCCGCTACCTGCTCTTTGATCTTCTGCCCTGCGTCTTCGAGTGACACATGTGTCATCGCGATGTGACTGCCGGGCGCAACCGCATCACGCAGCTGCTTGATCAGGGCTGCGGGCTCATCGGCGTCGGTCACCCAGGGCAGCACCGAGACCACCAGCAGGCCGACCGGTTCGGAGAAGTCGATAAGGCGTTGTGTGTCAGGGTGTTCGAGAATGCGCGCCGGATCGCGCAGATCGGCGTCGACCATCGCGGTGGTGTCGAGCACCTGTTCACTCTGCAGCAGATCGCGGGCCCGGTTGATGGCCTCTTCGTCATTGTCGACGTAGACGACGCGGGCGTCGGGCACGAGCTCCCGGGCGACCTCGTGCGTATTGCCCCCGGTCGGCAGGCCCGAACCGATATCGAGGAACTGGCGAATTCCCTTGCCCGCCATGTATCGCACGGCGCGGCCCAGGAACCGGCGATTGTGCTGGGCCCAGAGCGGATAGAAGGGGATATCGGCGTAGAGCCGGTGGATAAAGGGCAGATCCGATTCGAAGATCACCTCACCGGTGATCATGTGGTGGTAGATGCGTGCCGAGCTCGGCTTGTGCGTATCGAGTTGCCGTGGCTCGAAGTCATTGCTGGACATCGTGATTCCTATTCAGTTGAGCGGTTCGCGGGCTATCGATGCACAGTCGGCCGACTGCGCAGACCGCGGGCGAGGTGTTCGATGAACTGGCGGGAGTCGGCGGGACTGAGCGCGGTCATGGCGAGGCGGTTGAAGATCTTGTCGCGGATGCCGACCGCGGGCTTGTCGTCGATGTAGCGGATCTCGCCCTGCGCCTCCACCACCGCCATTTCGAGGTCGCCCGCGGCTCCCGGCGAGGGCACCCGGACCAGGATGTAGCGATCTTCCATGCCCGCGCCCGGCGCCTGGTGGGTGAACGGCATGACCTGGATCTGAATATTCGGGCGCTGGGACAGCTCGATGAGGTGCACGAGCTGATCGAGCATCACCGCATCACCGCCGTATGTCCGCCGCAGGCAGGATTCGGACAGGATCGTGTGGGATTCGGGTGCGTGGCGCTTGAACAGGATCTGCTGACGGGCGATCCGCGCCTCCACATAGTCCTCGACCGTCACCGCGTCCGGATCGTCCGGGTCGAGCTGCAGGGGTTCGTGCAGTGCGCGAATGTAGTTGGGGTGCTGCAGGAGTCCGGGCACGATCTCGGCACCGGTTTCCCGCAGCCGGTCCGCCACATCCTCGAGGTCGACCAGCAGTCGCAGCTCCTCGATATAGGCGCGGCGGTAACCCGAGGTCCAGAACCCGCGGCGATGGTTGTCACCGCGCAGATCGAGCACGATCCGGATGTAGGCCTCATCGACGACCCCGAGCTTGCGCGCCAGCTGTTCGAGATCGTCGGCACTGAGATTGCCATTGCCGGCGACCGCCGCCGCGATGCGCGACTGGCTGACCCCGATCAGCTTGCCCGCGTCGGCCTGAGTGGTGCGCGCGCGGCGCAACATCGCGTCGATTTCCCGTCCCAGGAGCACTTTTCGTGCGGTTCTCGCCATGGCTCCCCACCGTATCGGGCTGCGCTTCGGACGCCACTATTCCATAATTCTGATTATCAGGTTAGATTATCAGGCACGATTATCGCGCGAAAAGGCTAGTGGCCCAACGTCGTACCGCACCTGCGCTTTCAGCGAGCCGAAGAAGGGCGGGGACCATGGACGTCACAGACACCGAACCCGACCAGAGCGACCCCCAGGCCGCGGCCCTCAGCTCCTGGGGTCGATATCTGCGTACCTTCCGCCGCACGCAATTAGGGCTCAGCCGTAGCGATTTCGCCGAGCTGGTCAATGAGCAGGGCCGGCGGCAGGGCATCAATGTCGCCTGTTCCGAGCGGCATGTGGCGCGCTGGGAGCTCGGCGAGGTCAACCGGCCGAACAAAACCTATCGCGGCCTGCTGGCCGCCATCGGCGCACCGGATCCGGCGACCATCGGTTCGCCCACGCCGTCGAGTCCTCCCCCACCGCCACACCACACCGACCTGCGCCCGGAACCTGATGAGCGCGAACGGGAAACGACTCTGCTGGAAGCGCTCGCCACCGCGGTCGTCGGCTCTCCCGACATCCTCACGCCGTGGCTCCCACCGCTTGACCAGGGAGCGTCCGAAGCGCCCCTCGGCAATACCGGGCAGTTCGATCTCGACTTCGTGCGCAGCGCCACCGCCCGGCTGCGCGAGGTCGACCAGAGCCATGGCGGCTCCGCGGTGGCCGAATCTGCCGTCAACCTCCTGACATTGACGACCGCACTGCTGGCGCGGTGCCGTGGTGAAGCGCGCGAACATTCGATGCTGATCGCCTCCGCCGATCTCGCGCGTCTGGTCGGGTGGGCCTTCCATGATGTGGGCGACCAGTATCGCGCGCGCCAATATGCCACGCTGGCATTGTTTTTCGCGCGCCGGGCCGGTGCGGACAGCCTCGTCGCCTCCACGCTCTACGTCCTGGGTCGCATCAACCTGATCGAACATGATCCGCGCACCGCCCTGCGCATGTTCCAACTCGGCCAGATGCCCGCCCAAGATGCCGCCAGCAGTGGGGAATCGGCGCGGCTGTACGCCAATGAGGCTTGGGCGCACGCCATGATGGGCGATGCCAATCGAATGCGGTTCGCGCTGGGCCGCGCCGAGGACGAGATCGCCCGTGTGGGTGACCTCATCGACCCGTGGACCCGAGTGTTCTTCACCCCCGGTGAATTCACCGGTATGCAGTCGGTGATCCACAGCGAATACGCGCTCACCGCAAGCGGTCCGGCCGTCGAACGCTATACCCTCGCAGCGGTGGAAGGCGCGCAGGCATCGCTGGCCGCCTCCGCACCCGGACGACCCGCGCGCAGCATCCTTTTCGACAACATCACCATCGCCACCGGAGCCTTCCGGCTCGGTCAGATCGGCGAGGCCGTCTCCTTCGCCAATGCCTCGCTGGCATTGACCAGCCAGGTCGACAGCGGAAGAGTCGCCGACCGCCTCGGCCGGATGGCGCAGGCGGCCACCCTCTCCTCACCACGGTCCGACGTCAAGGATGTATGCCACGCGGTGCGACAGGCGCTCGATACCGGTACGCGCACACCGCATTCGCCGATCGAATACCAGCTCGCCACCGCATGAGAACTCCGAATGTCCTGATCGGGACCGCCGATGTCATCCTCATGGGCGGTTCCACCCGGACTGCCCTGTCGAATGTCATTGCCGCAGAATCTCTTCGACGATTGAATCAATACATGACCACCGGTGATGCGGATACCTACCTCACGATCGACTCGCGCTACCCCTCCGCATCGCTATCGGAAAGCAGACCCGCGCATCCCGACCGCAGGCGTTGACGCTCACCCAGAAACTAGCCCGGGAACATACTCATGTGGTTCGGATATGCCCGTACGGAACTGCTGCCGATCAATGTCCGCCGCGTCGTACTGCAAGCGTTTCGCGAGTACGCCGCCCGTTGCGAATTCGGGGAAGGGGAGGTGCTTTTCGAACCGATCGCTCCCGAGCTGCTGCTGCGCGAGATGGTCGCCGAGCTCGATCGGGACAGCAGTGCCGCGACGGTCCTGCCCCGCCTCCGGCAGACCGCGCAGCACTGGGGCATCGACCTCGATCGGGTCTTCGACACGCCGCGGCGCGCTGATGTGCTGTGGTACATCCTCGAGTCGATCGAGGATTCGAAGGGAGCACAACTCATCGTGCCCTCGCGCGAGCACCTGACCGACCTCGGGCCCTCCGAACGCGCGGCCGTCGCGCAGCTCGCCCGGACCGCGGTCGAGGTGCACTACCTCGACGCGACCTCCGCCCCGGCCGAGCCGCCGCGGCCCGCCGAATCCACCGATGCGCCCAGTGCGGACGATCAGGTGCTGGTGGAATCGCGTATCGGCTCTATTCCGGCTGTCGCCCAACTCGATGCGGCCACCGAGCTCAGTCGGCTCGGACGGCCGGAGCTCATCGAATACGTCGATGCGATCTATGTCGCATTGATCGAGGACGCCGCCACGACGGCAGCGGCCGGTGTCCTCGAATTCCCGCCGGATGCCGGACGGGCGGTCATCCGGCTGCTCGCGGCGGCGGTGACGGGGCGACTGATCGTAGAACTCGAGGAACCTCGCCACCGCCCGGATGCGGTTGCGGCGGAGCTGATCACCTTGTGCGAGAACACCCGGCGGTTCACCGATGGGACTCGGACGTTCACCCGCTGCACGCTGCCCGACGGGTACTCAGCGGACGCACAGTCGAGGGGCCGGGGATGAACGGAATAGCACGGGCCGCCAAGACATCTCAGGCGCCGACCCGCAATATCTGGGATCGCGAGCGCGTCCGACCGGCCGAGGGGCTGCTGGACGCTCGCGAACTACTGCTCGCCGTCGCGGGCAATCTCGAGGGCGGTTCCCCGTTGATCGGCTGGGCGCGCGAACTGGCCGACCTGCACTCCACCCTCACCACCGCGACCGTATCCCCGGCCCGGCGACCAGCCGACTTCGACGACCGCACTGTGCGCGGGCAGATCAGCGAAGTCATCGGCCGGATCGACGAGTGGTCGGCATTGCATCTGCCGCGCCCGACCGCCGGGCGCCGGCACACCCATTCCCTCGGCGAGGTGATCAGCCACATCGCCGCCACCTACGCGCAGATGCAGCGGACGCTGCGCCACAGTGGCAGCGCGGCCCACCAGCATCACGCGGCGATGCGGTTCGCACAGGTCCAGGAAGGTTATGCCGATCTGGTCGGTGAGATTCGAACACTGCGGGTGCAGCTCCCGCTGGGTGCGCAGGGCTCCGCGAAGACGCGATCTACGCCGGAGTGAATATGATGGGCGGCTGGCCGACTCGACAACCTAGCGCGACTCGACGGCTGGGCGGCTGGGCGGCTGGGCGGCTGGGCGGCTGGGAGCGACTCAACACCTAACAGCTGGGCAACTCGGAGCCCGACGGCTTAGTGGCCGGGGTGGCCGGGGTGGCCGGGGTGGCCGGGGTGGCCGGGGTGGCCGGGGTGGCCGGGGTGGCCGGGGTGGCCGGGGTGAAAACTAGCACGCTCGGACGTCTATGTAGCACGCGCGGACGTCTTTGCGTGACATAATATTTCACGCCTCGCGGCGGTCAACCGGTGTGCGGAGCGTGGCCTTCGTGCAATGCTGAGCACGGTGTCCAACGAGGGAGTCGCCCGTGCAGAATCGACCGTCGGCAGCCGAACTGCTGGAGTCACTGGCCGAACTTCTGGAGGGCACCCTGCTGCCGGCGTTGCCGCCCGCGCTGCATCATCGCGCGCGGGTCGGGGCGAATCTGGCCAGGGTTCTCAGTCGCGAGGTCACGCTCGGGCCGGAGGCACACCGCCGCGAAATCGAGTTGCTGGCAGCGGTTCCCGACGGCGACGAGCAGGCATTGTGGCAGGCGTTGACCGAGGTGGTGCGCGCTGATCTGGCGATCGCGAAGCCGGGGTACGACAGCTGGGAGGGTGAGTGATGACCGATCCGGTCGGGGGGCTCGCGGCCTTCCTGACGGAGACTTTCGGTACGACCGTGCGGGTCACTGAGGTGCAGGCTCTGTCCGCCGGTGCGCGCAGGCGCAATATCGCTTTCACCGCAGACATCGAGGGTGCGTCCGCACGCAGACTCGTCGCCACCCTCGTTCCGCCTGCGGTGCAGATCATCTCGGTCGATACCGAAGCGGCCGTGCGTGAACTGGCTCGAGCGCGCGGTGTTCCGGTGCCCGAGGTGGTGGCGGTGTGCGGCGACCTTCGCGCGGGCGAGCCGTTCGTGATCTCCGATCACGTGGACGGAGAGACCGTTCCGCGCAAGGTATTACGCCTGATCGAGGCAACGGGTCATAGCAGAACCGTGGCCCGGCAGTGGGGCCAGGCAATGGGCCGATTGCACACCATAGACCCGGGCGAGGCCCCGGACACCCTGCCCGCCGCCGGAGCCGATCCGGCCGCCGACACCCTCCGCACGGCGGAGCAGGGCGTGCGCACGCTACTGGGCGAACGGCCGGTCTTCGCGATGGCACTGCGCTGGCTCGAACACAGGCAACCCGCCCCGCCGTCGCGTATCGCGCTGCTGCACACCGATCTACGCAACGGCAACATCATTGTCGGCGAAGACGGTTTGCGAGCCGTGCTGGATTGGGAGGGGGCCCAGCGCTTCGGCGATCCGATGCGTGATGTGGCCTGGTCCGCGCTGCGGATGTGGCGTTTCCGCGAGGACGCGCAGGAATTCGGCGGTTTCGCCGACCGCGCGACCTTCGTCCGCGGCTACGAGTCCGCAGGCGGCGAATTCGACCTCGACCGGTTCCGCTGGTGGAAGGTCATGGGCACGCTCGCCTGGGGCGTCGGGCTGGCGTCGCAGGCCGCCGCGCACCTGGACGGGACCGTCAGAGACATTGTGATGGCCGCCAGCGGCCGCCGCGTATCGGAGATCGAGTGGGATCTGCTCATGCTGATCCGGCCCGGCGCGAAAGCCTAGGAGCGAGCGTGGATTTCGAACTGCCACACGAACTGACCGCGTATCTGCGGGAGCTCGACTCGTTCATCGAGGCCGAGATCATCCCGCTCGAACAGCAGCACGACAATATCCGCTTCTTCGACCACCGCCGCGAGGACGCCCGCACCGACTGGGACCGCAACGGGCTGCCGAGCGTGGAATGGGAGGAACTGCTCGCCCAGGCACGCCGGCGTGCCGACGCCGCGGGCCACTACCGCTACGCCTTCCCCGAGGAGTTCGGTGGCCGCAACGGCAATAACCTCGGTATGGCCGTGATCCGCGAACATCTGGCCGAACGCGGTCTCGGCCTGCACTGCGATCTGCAGAACGAGCATGCCATCGTCGCCAACAATGTCGGGCTGCTGCTCATGCTCGAGTACGGGTCCGAGGCGCAGAAGGCGCAGTGGGTCAACGGTTTGGCCGACGGCACCAGGTTCTTCGCCTTCGGAATCACCGAGCCCGAGCACGGCTCCGATGCCACCCATATGGAGACCACCGCCGTCCGTGACGGCGACGACTGGATAATCAACGGCGCCAAGACCTGGAACACCGGTGTGCACATCGCCGACGCCGACCTGATCTTCGCCCGCACCGCCGGCCAGGCCGGTGACGGACGCGGCATCACCGCATTCCTGGTGCCCACCGACGCTCCGGGCTTCCAGGTCGAGGAATACCTGTGGACGTTCAATATGCCCACCGATCACGCGCGCATCTCGCTGACCGAGGTGCGCGTACCGAATTCGGCCATCCTCGGGCAGGAGGGCCGCGGCCTCGGAGTCGTGCAGCACTTCTTCAACGAGAACAGGATTCGCCAGGCCGCCTCCAGTCTCGGTGCGGCGCAATACTGCATCGACCAGGCCGTCGCCTATGCCAAGGAGCGCAAGCCTTTCGGCACTCCCCTGGCCGCCAACCAGGCCATCCAGTTCCCACTGGTGGAACTGCACACCCAGTGCGAGATGCTCCGCGCACTGATCCGCAAGACCGCCTGGTCGATGGACACCTACGGCACTTTCGCTGTGTCCGAACAGGTCTCGATGTGCAACTACTGGGCCAACCGACTCTGCTGCGAGGCCGCCGACCGCGCGATGCAGGTCCACGGCGGCCTCGGCTACTCCCGCCACAAGCCCTTCGAACACATCTACCGCCATCACCGTCGCTACCGCATCACCGAAGGCGCGGAGGAGATCCAAATGCGCCGAGTGGCCGGATACCTGTTCGGCTTCATGGACCGGGCCGCGGTGAAGGGCGTGTGACCGCGCGCCGCCGCCGCACTCCGCCGGCTACCGAACCCCCGGGCGAAGACGAGTAGTCCTCACCAATGTTGTTGCCGCACAGAGCTAACAGTCGACCGCTCGATCTGCCCCACATGCAGGACCAGTCGATTAGCTTGGTCCCATGGGACTTTCTGCCGCCGAGGTGTTCGACGGACTCGGCATCGATTACGAGAAGGCGTTCGCCGGGCTGACAGCGCACCGCGAGGAACTCGAGTGGCTGCTGACCGAACTGCCGGACAACTCGAAGGTACTCGACGTCGGTTGCGGCACCGGCCGGCCGACAGCCGAGGTACTGGTCGCCGCAGGCCACGACGTCACCGGTTGCGACATCTCCCCCGGAATGATCGAGATCGCCCGCAACCAGGTCCCCCGCGCCCGATTCGAAGTCGCAGACCTTCGAACACTGTCGTATCCGGCCGAGAGCTGGGACGCAGTGACAGCATTCTTTCCCCTGCTCCAACTGACCAGAGCCGAAATCGACGCCGCACTGGTGAAATTCGCCGATTGGCTGACGCCCGGCGGCATCTTCCTACTGGCCACGGTCCCCGCGGACGTCGAGAGCCTCGACATCGAATTCATGGGAAAGCCCGTCACCGTCAGCAGCTATCCCCCAGAGGAATTCACCCGCCGACTAACCACCGCAGGCCTCGAGGTCCTCCACCACCGAGTAGTCGAATTCCACCCCGACCACCCACACGCCATCCCCGAACACGACCTCTTCCTCGCCGCCCGCAAACCCTCCTGAGCAGTAGTCGCGCTAGACCGCCTGCCTCCGTTGCGGCCGGCCCTGCCACCACGCCGCCCTGTTCGCATCGATCTCGTCGGCGTGCACGTAGTCCCGGAACAGCTGGGTTGCCCGGTAGCCTGCGCTGCCCGCGGCACGTTCCAGCTCGGTGATGTCGTGCCAGCGGTGCGCGCGGTCGAGCAGTTCCGCGGCGAGCAGGGACAGTACGGGTAGCGGGCCTGCGGTGGCGGTGGCGATCAATGCGTCCGCGCCGAGGGTGCCGGTCCATACTGTCCGGAGCTCGTCGGCGTCACAGCGTTGGACGAATTCGAGGACAGTGCGGGGTTTCATATCGTCAGGACTGTCCATCACCAGGCGGATCGCGAGCGCACGCTGCTGATGTGCGAGATAGTCGGTGATCGTCAGGGCGGGTGGGATCGCGTCGGCCACCGGATGGGGATGGCGCGCAGCCGCTCCCGAATACGGGCTGCCGACCGGGCCCCTGTAATCGAGCATCTTCTGCAGCTCCGACCCGGTCAGCGTGAACACCCACGCGGGCAGCCGCGCGCACACCTTCCTGGACGGCATCCGCAAAGTCAGAGGCTCTCCACTACTCCCCCGACCTACCGGATTCGCGTGTTCAACACCGGGTACCGGCGAGTCGCCATCGGGTACCGGCGAGTCGTGCAAACCCAAAATATCGGTGGTACGCCGCAGCGTCTGCCGCAGCCGGGCTAATCGAGAAGCGTTGTCGGACATGTCGAGTACTCCCTCGAACCAGACCTCGGCACACATGCCTCGGAATCTCCACGGTAGCGACGAAACCCCTCACCGCCCACCGAGTCAGGCCCCCCGACTCACGATCGATATGCGGCACATCCCCATACCCGCTCCGCCATCCAGCCACCAACACTCCTCCAGCTAAGTGCCCGCCGAAGTCCCGCTAGTCTTCTTGGGCCGGTAACGCAGCACTACAACGTCATTGAGCACAGCGGCATCGAGGAATTCCAATCGACGCCGTGACCCGCTTCGGGAAAGGCGGCGCGCTCGTGTTCCGGGCTTGTTTGCTGTTTGGCGGGTTCGACATTCGCGCCTTACATTGTTAGATGCGCATATTTCCATGTTCATACTCTTGAGCCATGCGAATGGCAAGGAATGGCATATTTCGACACCGGGCGGCCTACGGGTTCGCAGTTCCCCTCGGCAAAATAGGCTTGCGGGCTTGGTGGCGGCACTCCCCTATGACGACAGGAGCCTCAGGTATGAAGCAGCATCTGATCGCCGCGCGGGAGTTGATTGTGCCGCCTCAGGGGCATGCGCATGGGCCGCTGCCGCCGATGTTGCTCGGGTTGACGGTTGTCACCGGGGTGGTTGATGCGTTCAGTTATCTCGAGTTGGGGCATGTGCTGGTGGCGAATATGACGGGAAATGTTGTGTTTCTGGGGTTTTCCGTCGGGAGGGCACCGGGGTTCGTGTGGTGGGCGCTGTTGCTGGCGGTGGTTGTTTTTCTGATGGGGGCGGTGAGTGGTGGCCGGTTGCATACGCATCTCGGCGCGCATCGGGGGCGCCATCTCTTCGGGGCGGTGGCGACTCAGCTGGTGCTGATCACCGCGGCGTGGGTGGCTGCGGTGGTTATCGATCACCCATACCGGGGGTGGGGGCTGGCGGTGCTTATCGTTTTCCTCGCGGCCGGTTTGGGGCTGCAGAATGCGACTGCTCGGGCGCTGGCCGTTCCCGATCTGACGACCACGGTGCTGACGCTCACGCTGACCGGGATCGCGGCTGATAGTGCGGCGGCCGGTGGGAGTGGAAGCAAGCTGGGGCGCAGGGTGATTCCGGTGGCCGCCATGTTTTTGGGCGCGGCGATCGGCGCCGCGCTGGTTGTGCACGATCACGGGGCGGCAGCGCTTGCCGTGGCGGTGATTCTGCTCGCGGGTATCACCGTGTTCGCCTATCGGGCAGCGAGATCGACCGAGGCCTGGACCAGCAAGCCTTGACGTAATCCGCCTGACTCGGCGACCAGTGCGTGCCTCGGGAGATAGACGCTGGCGGGCAGCCGAACCCACCGCACTTCGGCGGCGAATCGGCTGCCCTGCGACCCGAAGAGTCAGGCCTTGCGGCCGATACCCGCCCAGTACCAGGCACTTTCGGCTTCAGCGACGGCGGTGGGCTTGCTGGTGAGGTCGGGGCGCCATGCGGCAACGGGGACAAGACCCGGATCGATCAGGGTGGTGCCGGTGAACAGCTCGCTGGTATCGGACTTGCTGCGGGGATGGAAGGTGATGCCGGAGCTTTCGGCGGCTGCGGCGACTCCTGCCATCGCTTCTGGCGCGAAATCCGCTGTGGGGTGGGTTATTACGATGTAGCTGCCGGAGGGGACCGCGTCCAGGAGCGTGGCGATGATCTCCTGCGGGTGGTCGCTGTCGCGGAAGTACATCATGATCGCGACGAGCATGATGGCGACGGGTTCGGACAGATCCAGGGTTCCGGTGAGATCGGGATTGCTGAGGATCGAATCCGGTTCGTGCAGGTCGGCGTGGATGAAGCGGGTGCGGCCCTGCGGGGTGCTGTCCATCAGCGCGCGGGCGTGGGCGAGCACGATCGGATCCTTGTCGACATACACGACACGCGCGTTGGCATCCAGACTCTGGGCCACCTCGTGGGTATTTCCGGCGGTCGGAATTCCGGTGCCGATATCGAGGAACTGCGTGATCCCGGCCTCGGCGACCAGGTAGCGGACCGCACGGGACAGGAAGGCGCGGTTGGCGCGCGCCATGGTCTTGATGGTGGGGACGTGCTCGGCGATCGTATCGCCCAGCGCCCGGTCCGCCGGATAGTTCTCCTTGCCGCCGAGCCAGTAGTCGTAGACGCGGGCCTCGTGCGGGATGGTGGTGTCGATCTCGGTCGGTAATTGGGTGCCGAAAGCGTTGTCGGTCATCGGATCTCTGTTCTGATCGGGTGGGTGATGGCGAGCGAGTCGAGGGCTTCGGCGGTGCGCTGAGGCGAGGTGGCGCAGACGCACAACCGGTCCCAGAGTGCGTTGAAGCGATCCAGATCGACGGGTTTGTCGAGGAACTGGGGACCGGTGGGGTGCGGGAAGTGGACGATATCGCTCAGCTCGGGAGCAGCGAACCGCAGCATGGTGAAGGCGGTGCCGCTGATGGCGGGGCCGCCGATGTGATCGGGCAGCACCTGCACGGTGATATTGGGATGTGTTGCCATCTCGGCCAAATGGCTCAACTGCCCCTGCCATACCTCGTGCCCGCCGAGCGGGCGGCGCAGCGCCGCCTCCTCCACGACGAACCACGCCCTGGGCGGATCGGTGCGGGTGAGCAGCCGCTGCCGGCGCACCAGCGCCTCCACACGGCGCTGGATATCGGCCGCCGGCTCACGGTCGGCGATCGCGAAGACCGTATGCGCGTAGGACGGCGTCCACAACAGCTCGGGAACCAAACCCGGTGCATAACAACGGATGAGCGCGGAAGCATCCTCCAGTGCCGAATAGGTGTCCGGTCGCGCGGTCGCCAGATCCGGACCGGCCTGCCAGCGTCCGACGGCATTGGCGCGCTCGGCCAGCTGCAAGAACTCGGCCCGGGTGCCGGAGTCACGCACGCCGTAGGCGGTCAGCAGATCGGCAATATCCTTGGCGCGGAAGCTCACTCGCCCCGCCTCCAGTCGGCTGATCTTCGAGTGCGAGGCGCGGATCACCCGGCCGGCCCGGTCCCCGCTGATGCCGGCCGTCTCGCGCAATCTGCGCAAACGCACTCCGAGGACGCGGCGGAGCAGTGCCGGATCCTCGCTCGGTTCTTCGGCGATGCAACTACTCCCGACGCTGGTCAAGTCCTCGATCACGGCCACTCCTGTCGGCATTACCCATGCGAACCAGAGTGTGCCACAACCTATTACAACTCACACATCGACATCCAGCACGTGCAAATGCACGTGCGAGGAGTTATGGTTGGGCGGGAGTCAGCAGGTATTCCCATTGGGGGCCGCGATGAAGAAGAGCGATACCACTCGAGCATTCGGGTCCGATCCCTACCGGATCGGGATCACCGATGTTGTCAGCAACTACGGACTGGACGCGGTGCAGCGCAGGATCGAGCAATTGCGCATCACCGGACTCCACTACGCCGCAACGGCGATCGAAAGCGAACTCGCGATCGCGCGGGTCAGCGAATCGTCGGTGCTGCTGCGGCGCCAGTCGGCATAGCACCGGGTCGCCGGGAAGACAGCGCCGAAGTTACTGCTTCGCCTGTTTTTCCGGATGACCGGCGCCGACAATGCGCAGGGCGAGGTCGACGTAGTAGTCACCGAGTTGCTCGGGCGACCAGGCGCCGTCCTCGCGATACCAGCGTGCGATATCGATACCGAGCGACAGCACCGCGACCGCCGCGATGTGCGGATTCGGATTGTCGAACGACCCGTCGGCCACACCGTGCTCGATCAGGTTGCGGACCTCGGCATCGATCGTGTGGCGAATATCCTTGACCTCACGCTGATGCTCGGGACTGAGCGCGGCGAGTTCATAATTGATGACGCGGGCGACGGTGTGCGCGCGGGCATGGTGGATCGCGAAATCCCGCACCAGCGCCACCAGCTGTTCGGTGGGTTCCGTCGAGGACGCGATCGCGGCCTGGATGCGCTCCAGGGTGTCGAGGTGGCCGGTACGCGAGATCTGGTAGAGCAGTTCCTCTTTGGAGCGATGATGCACATAGATCGCCGCGGTGCTCAATCCGGCGATCGAGGTGACGTCACGGGTGGTGGAGCCGTGGAATCCGCGGTCGGCGAAGGCGACCACGGCGGCATCGAGCAACCGTGTTCGAGTCTCGTCCGCACGTGAGCGGTCCTGCGCTTCGGCCACCTGGACAGTCTCCCATTCATTCGGACCGTGGCATGCCGGGCACCCGTCGGCAGCCCTCGCGCACCCGGCCCGGTGAGAGGCCGGGTGCGCGCCATTTCTCAGACCGCGAGCACAAGCTTCCCGGTGTTCGCACCGGTGAAGAGCATGTTCAGGGTCTCGCCGAAGCGCGCCACCCCACCTTCGACCACGTGTTCGCGGCTCTTGATCTTGCCCTCGGCCAGCCATTGCGCCAGCTGCGCGCCGGCCTCGGCGTAGCGATCTGCGTAGTCGAAGACCACAAACCCGGTCATGGAGGCCCGGAACACCAGCAGCGACATGTACCGCGACGGTCCCGGCGGCGGCTTCTCCTCGTTGTAGGCCGAGATCGCGCCGCACAGCACGATGCGCGCGCCGCGGCGCAGGTTGGCCAGCGCGGCGTCGAGGATCTCACCGCCCACATTGTCGAAGTAGACATCGATGCCGTCGGGGGCGGCGGCACGCAGCTGCCGCAGCACATCACCGGCGCGATAGTCGATGGCCGCGTCGAATCCCAGCTCCTCGGTGAGCATCCGGCACTTGTCCGGACCGCCCGCGATACCGATCACGGTGGCGCCCTTGGCCTTCGCGATCTGCCCGGCCACACTGCCGACGGCGCCCGCGGCGGCCGAGACCAGCACGGTCTCCCCCGCGCGCAGCTTCCCGACCTCGAGCAGGCCGAAATACGCTGTCATGCCGGGCATTCCGAGCGTACCGAGCCAGGTGGGGCCCGATGCGACGCTCAGATCGACCGGTTGCACGCCGCGGCCGTCGCTGATGGCGTACTCGGTGACGCCGAAGATGCCGCTGACCGTGTCACCGACCGCGAAGTCCGGATGATTCGACTCGACGACCGTCGCGATATCCAACGACCGCATCACCTCCCCGATCCCGACCGGCGGCACATAGGAGCGAACATCGTTGAGCCAGCCGCGCATGGCCGGATCCAGGGAGATGAAACCGACCTTGACCAGGATCTCGCCCGGTCCGAGCTCGGGCAGCTCGGTGGTCGTCACATTCCAGGTGGCGGCGGTAGTCAGACCGGTCGGCCGTGCGGCCAGGCGTACCTGCTGGGTTTTCGTCATGCACCACTCCTTCTCGAACTGGTCGAATTCATTTGCGTGTATCAGGCTTTCCGGCCCCAGGACGGATCCCGGCGGCGCAGTTCCATATGCGCGATGGTCCGCTTGTGCACCTCGTCCGGACCGTCGGCCAGCCGCAGCGTCCGCGCGTGCGCGTACATGCTCGCCAGCGGGAAGTCGTCGGAGACACCGGCGCCCCCGTGCACCTGGATGGCCCGGTCGATCACCTTCAGCGCCATCTGCGGCGCCGCCACCTTGATGGCGGCGATCTCGGTGCGCGCGTTCTTGTTTCCCACGGTGTCCATCAGATACGCGGCCTTGAGGGTCAGCAGCCGGACCATTTCGATCTCGATGCGGGCCTCCGCGATCCAGTCCTGGATATTGGCCCGGTCGGCCACCGGCGCCCCGAAGGTGGTGCGCGACTGGGCCCGATCGATCATCAGGTCCAGCGCCCGCTCGGCCATGCCGACGATCCGCATACAGTGATGGATGCGGCCGGGACCCAGCCGCGCCTGGCTGATCATGAACCCGTCGCCTTCGGCCGCCAGCAGCGCGGTGCTCGGCACCCGGACATTCTCGAATACCACCTCCGCGTGGCCTTCTCGGTCCTGATAGCCGAATACCGGCAGCCCGCGCACGACGGTCACGCCGGGCGTATCGAGCGGGACCACCATCATGCTCTGCTGCCGATGCTTCGGCGCGTCGACATCGGTCTTGCCCATCACGATGAGCACCTTGCAGTTCTTGTGCAGCGCATTTGACGTCCACCATTTGCGGCCGTTCAGTACGTAGTCGTCCCCGTCGCGATCCATGCGCAGCTGGATATTGGTGGCGTCGGAACTCGCGACCGCGGGTTCGGTCATGGCGAACGCGGACCGGATATCACCCGCGAGCAGCGGCGCCAGCCATTCCCGCTTGTGCTCCTCGGTACCGAAGAGCGTCAGCACCTCCATATTCCCGGTGTCGGGGGCACTGCAGTTGGTGACCTCCGGCGCCAGATGCGCACTGCGGCCCATGATTTCGGCCAGCGGCGCGTATTCGGAATTGGTCAGCCCCGGACCCCACTCCGGATGCGGATGGAACAGATTCCACAGCCCGCGCTTGCGGGCCTCGGTCTTGAGTTCCTCCACGATCGGCGGCTGGAAGTGCGGATCGCCGGACTCGGCCATCTGCGCTTCGTAAATCGATTCCGCGGGGTAGACGAGCTCATCCATGAAGGCGAGCAGATCGTCCCGATAGCGGAGGGCCTTGTCCGAGAGCTCGAACATCTCTACTCCTGACTGTCGTTTGTGTGAGGTCACTTGCGGCCGAGCGGCAGATCGATCAGCCCGGCGAGCACGGACCGGTGGTAGGCGGGACTGCCCAGCCCGATCTGATCGGCCTTGGCCCGCTTGAGGTACAGGTGCACCGGATACTCCCAGGTCATGCCGATGCCGCCGTGCAGCTGCACGGCTTCCTCGGCGGCATGCACCGCGATATCGCCGCAGTACGCCGCGGCGACGGCGGTGGCGATCGCGGCATCCGGATCACCGGCCGCGATCGCGCCCGCCGCGTATCGAGCTGTCGCACGGGCGGATTCGAGCTCGACGTACAGATCGGCGAGCCGATGCTTGAGCGCCTGGAACCCGCCGACCACCCGCCCGAACTGCCGCCGCACCTTCAGATACGCCACGGTCGTGTCCAGGCACCATTCCGCGATTCCAGCCTGTTCCGAGGCCAGCAGGGCCGCGCCGATCGCCAAACCCGCACGCAGCGCGGGCAATCCGGCCCCGGCCTCCACGACCACCCGGCCGGGAGCGGAGTCGACGGTGATATCGGCGAGCGGCCTGGTCATATCGAGGGAGACCACCGGATCGGCCGTGACGGCGGAGGTCGCGAGCGCATGCACCTCGGTGCCCGCCGGCGTCTGCACCGCCGCGAGCAGCACATCCGCTTCCAGCGCTCCCGCCACGCTGGTGACCCGGCCGGACAACCTGCCGTCCGCATCCTTTGTCAGCGTGGGGATCTGCTCGGCCGTCGCGGCCGAGAACGGTGCGAGCAGTGCCGCGGTGCATTCGCCGGTGGCGAGTTGAGCGACGAGTTCGGAGTCGCCTGCCAGCAGTACCGTCGCGGCGATCACACTGCTGGTCAGGAATGGTACCGGAGCGGCATAGCGACCCAACTCCTCCAGCACCACCGCGGCGTCACGGGCGGAACCGCCTGCGCCACCCCGGTTTTCGGGGATCAGCAACCCGGCCAGTCCCAACTCGGTGGTGATCGGTTTCCACAGTGCGCGGGTCAGCGACCGGTCCCCCGCATAGGCCGCCAGCACCGCCGCGGGATCGCACCGCTCGTTCAGCAGGCTCCGCACCGCCGCGCGCAGCGCCGTCTCGACATCGGTATCGAGCAGCAGGATGTCCTCGCTCATCGGATGAGGTCCTTCCAGGCGATATCCTTGTCCCCGCGCGCTTCCGACGGCAGGCCCAGCACCCGTTCGGCGACGATATTGCGCATGATCTCGGAGGTGCCGCCCTCGATCGAATTGCCTTTCGCGCGCAGATAGCGATAGCCCGCTTCGCGCCCGGCGAAATCGACGCGATCGGGACGGACCATGGTCCAGTCGTCGTAGCGCAGCCCGTCCTCGCCGAGCATCTCCACTTCGAACCCACTGAGCTGCTGATTGATTCGCGCGAACGAGAGCTTCAGCGCCGAGGTCTCCGGCCCCGGCTGCCCGCCCGCGACCCGCTGCCGCAGCCGCGTGCCCGCCAGCCGCGCGGCCTCGGCATCGACCCACAGTCGCAGCAGCCGGTCATGCAGTTCCGGTGTGTGCTTATCGGCGTTATTGCGCCAGGTCCGGGTCACCGCGCCCAGCAGCCCGCTCTCGCGGGGCACGGGACGCCCGCCGATGGATACGCGCTCGTTGTTGAGCGTCGTATTGGCCACCCGCCAGCCCTCGCCCTCCTGGCCGAGGCGATTCGCATCGGGGATGCGCACATCGGTCAGGAAGACCTCGTTGAATTCGGCCTCGCCGGTGATCTGGCGCAGCGGCCGCACCTCCACGCCCGGATCGGTCATATCGCAAACGAAGTAGGACAGTCCGGCATGTTTCGAGCGGTTCGGATCGGTGCGGGCCACCAGAATCGCCCGCTGCGCCTTGTGCGCGACCGAGGTCCAGACCTTCTGCCCGTTGACAATCCAGTCGTCGCCGTCGCGCACGGCGCGGGTGCTCACCGCCGCCAGATCCGATCCGGCGCCCGGTTCGCTGAACAGCTGGCACCAGATCTCCTCCCCCGCCCAGAGCGGCCGCAGATAGCGCAGCCGCTGTTCGGGTGTGCCGTAGGCGAGGATGGTCGGCGCGGCCATGCCGAGGCCGATGCCGTTGAGCTCGGGACTATTGCCCGGCGCTCCGGCCTGCTCGAACAGGGCGTCGACAAAAGGTTGCAGTTCCCGGTCCACTCCCAGCCCGCCCACGCCCTCCGGGTAGTACACCCAGGCCAGGCCCGCATCGAAGCGGGCGCGGTGGAAGGTCACCGGATCGGTGGTAGCCGGGTCGTGCTCAGCGAGCAGGGCGGCTACGCGCCCGCGCAGATCCTCGCGTACCGCTTCGGGATTGGTCATCTGTCCTTCTCCTGGAAAGCGGCGATTCCGGCGCGCAGCAGCGGATCCACCATTTCTCCCACGCCGTCGAAACCCGAACCCACGGTCTGGCCGTGGATGAAGCGGTAGTAGATGCCCTCGGCGATCACCGCGAGCTTGAACGAGGCCAGCGCGACGTAGAACCCGACGTGCGTCAGATCGCGCCCGGCGAGCCGGGCGTACCGGTCGAGCATCTCGTCTTCGGTCAGGAAGCCCGGCGCCGCGGCCACATCGGTCACGCCGGGTACCCGGCGCTGACCCATTCGCTGATAAACGAGCAGCAGGCCGATATCGGTGAGCGGATCACCGAGGGTGGCCATCTCCCAATCGAGCACGGCCGCAACCTGATCGGCCGCATCCACCAGAACATTGTCGAGGCGGTAGTCACCGTGCACGATACGCGCCGCCGATTCCGGCGGCTGCTGTTCGGCGAGCAGGCGGTGCAATTCGACAGCGGCGGGCAGATCCCGGGAGTACGAGGCGTCGAGCTGTTTCTTCCAGCGCCGCACCTGGCGTTCCAGGAAACCCTCCGGTCGCCCGAAGTCCCCCAGCCCCACCGCATTCGGATCGACGGTGTGCAGGGCGGCGAGCGTATCGATCAGATCGGCCGACACCGTGGCCGTCCGCACCGGACCCAGCACCTCGAGTTCGGCGGCGGTGCGGTACGGCGTCCCGACCACCAGTTCCATCAAATAGAAAGGCGCACCGAGGATTTCCGTGTCTTCGCACAGCGCATAGGTTTCGGGCACCGGCACGTCGGTGCCCGCGAGCGCGCTGATCACGCGATGTTCCCGGGACATATCGTGCGCGGTCGCCAGCACATGGCCGAGCGGCGGCCGGCGCAGCACGAACGACGTGGTGCCGTCGCTGATTTCATACGTCAGATTGGATTTGCCGCCGGCGATCAGGCGGCCCCGCAGCGGCCCCTTCGCCAGATCGGGCCGGTGGACGGCCAGCCAGTCGGCGAGCCGGTCCAGATCGAGGCCCGGTAGATCGCCCAGGCCCTCGAATGTGTTCATCGCCTTCGGTCCTTCCCTATTCAGTTCTTGGGTCCGCCGGCCACATAGATCACCTGGCCGGAGACGAACCCCGCGCCCTCGCTGACGAGGAACGAAATGGTGTGCGCGATATCCTCGGGCTGCCCGGCGCGCGCGACCGGAATCGTGGACACCACAGCCTTTTTGAAGTCCTCGAACGGAACGCCCACCCGGGCGGCGGTGGCCGCGGTCATCTCGGTTTCGATGAAGCCCGGAGCGACGGAGTTGGCGGTGACGCCGAACTTGCCCAGCTCCAGCGCCAGCGTCTTGGTGAAACCCTGCAGACCGGCCTTGGCCGCGGAGTAGTTGACCTGGCCGCGATTACCGAGCGCGGAGGTGCTGGAGAGGCTGACGATGCGGCCCCACTTCTGCTCGATCATGTGCCGCTGCACCGCCCGCGACATCAGGAACGAACCGCGCAGGTGCACGTTCATGACGGTGTCCCAGTCGTCGACGGACATCTTGAACAGCAGATTGTCGCGCAGCACGCCCGCATTGTTGACCAGAACGGCCGGCGCGCCCAGTTCGGCGGCGACACGATCCACGGCCCGGTCGACGGCGGCCTCGTCGGACACATCCGCACCGACGGCGAGCGCCCGCCCGCCGGCCTTCTCGATCTCCTCGACGACTGCGCCGCAAGCCTTTTCGTCCAGATCGAGCACGGCGACCGCCATGCCGTCACTGGACAGCCGGCGGGCTACGGCCGCGCCGATGCCGCGCGCCGCACCCGTGATGATCGCGATTCGCTGGGGCTGATTGCTCATAGGTGTCTTCTCCTCGGAAGAGTGATCAGGGGTCGATGTCGGTGGCGGGTCAGACGCCGCCGGTCAGCGTGACGCCACCGTCGACGACCACCAGCTGCCCGGTCATCCAGCTCGCGTCCTCGGAGAGCAGGAAGGCCACCACGCCGCCGATGTCCTCCGGGACGCCGAGCCGCTTGAGCGGATAGTTCGCGGCCACCTCGTCCTCGTGGCCTTCGTAGAGCGCGGAGGCGAATTTGGTCTTCACCACGGCGGGGGCGACGGCATTGACCCGAATGTTCGGTCCGAGTTCGACCGCGAGTTCCTGGGTGATGTGGATCAGCATCGCCTTGCTGGAACCGTAGAACCCGATGCCGGGAGCCGGTTTGGTGCCCGCGACCGAGGAGATGTTCACGACCGCGCCGCCGTGCTCGTTCATCCACGACTTGTAGATCTGCTGCACCCAGGACAGCGCGGCCAGGCAGTTCACCTCGACGATCTTGCGGGCCGCGGCCAGGTCCAGCTCGACCATCGGGCCGAAGACCGGGTTGATGCCGGTGTTGTTGACCAGCAGATCGGCACTGCCGAAGGTGGTGATCGCGCGCTCGATGGTCTCCGCCTGATGCGCGGTGTCATCGGCCCGACCGGCGACCGCCAGGGCGTGGGCGGAACCACCGAGGATCTCGACCGCTTCGTCGAGCGCCTCCTTCTTACGTGCGGTGATCACGACCTTCGCACCCTCGTCCACCAGGCGCTGGGCGATGCCCAGCCCGATACCCCGGCTGGCGCCGGTGACGATCGCCGTCTTTCCTTCGAATCTGTTCACAGAGTGGTCCTTTCGGAGTTCGGGCGATCCGTGCACCAGGAACTGCTGAGTCCCTCGGCGGCAACTTACTAAGCGCTTGGTAACCCAAGGCCACCATGCGGGACGCAGGCCGCACAGGTCAAGTGATCCAGTTTCCGACGCTACTGTGACTCGCAACACACTAGCGTGGATGCGACGTCCCCACCAGGCATGACAACCGCAATATCGAATCCGGATTCAGATTATCCGGACTCGGCGACGCCCTTCAGCAACTGCCCCTGATACCGCCTCATCCCGGCCAGCCAGCGGTCGTAGTCGGAACCTTTATGCCGGTACATGTCCAGGACCTCCGGGTGCGGCAGGATCAGGAATCGCTCGTCGTCGACGGCCGCCATGACCACCTCGGCGACCTCCTCCGGGTTCAGTACCGCGCCCGCCGAGGTGACCGCCCGGGTCGCGGCCTCGCCGATCGCGTCTCCGGAATTCTCGCCCGCGCGCAGCAGCTTGGTCTCGACGCCCATCGGGCACAGGCAGCTGACCCGGATCCCGCGGTCGCCGTAGGTCACCGACAGCCACTCCGCGAATCCGACAGCCGCGTGTTTGGTGACCGAGTATGCGGCCGAACCGATCTGGGTGAGCAGACCGGCCGCGGATGCGGTGCCGATGAAGTAGCCCTCACCGCGCTCGAGCCAGCCTGGAACGAGCAGGCGGGCGGCGCGCACATGCGCCTGGAGGTTGACATCGATGGTCGTCAGCCAGTCTTTATCGGCGCCGAGGCCGACTGGTCCGGCGACGCCGGCATTCGCGAAATACAGGTCGACCGGGCCGAACTCCGCTTCCGCACGGGCGATGAGCGCCTCGATCTGCGCAATGTCGGAGACGTCGGCGCCCATGGCGACTGCCGCGCCGGGATGGTTCTCGCCGATCGCCGCGACCACGCTCGCGGCGGCTTCGGCATCCAGGTCGGCGACCACCACCCTGGCTCCGTCGCGCACCAGCCGCGCCGCGAGCGCACCGCCGATTCCGCCGCCGCCACCGGTGACCACCGCGATCTTTCCCGCGACCTGCACAGGATCTCCTTCCGAGTCCGAGACTCGAATCCCCTGGATTCGAGTGGATAATCTCGCCTGTCTACTCGCCTCGGGTGCCGAATTTCAAGGCCCGAATGTCCGCTCTGCGCTCATCGCGATGTCTAACTCACTGCAGCACATACCATTTCGACCAATAGTTGAACTCAGCGTCACTTTTGCATAGCGTGTGTTCCAGCCGGGACCGGCAGCGCAGCATGTCAGGTGGAGGACGATATGACCGCTCGAGATCTGCTCGACGATTGGCAGCGGCTGGGCAGCCGTCAGGTGGCCACCAATGGCATCGAATTGCGCGTCGTCGAGCACGGCGACGGCCCCGCGGTGGTGTTCTGCCATGGCTTTCCCGAGCTCGGATTCTCCTGGCGGCACCAGGTTTTCGCGCTCGCCGACGCGGGTTTTCGCACCCTGACCCCGGATATGCGCGGCTACGGCGGCAGCTCCCGGCCCGATCCGGTCCAGGACTACGACCTGCTGACGGTGTGCGCGGATCTCATCGGACTACTGGACGCCCATGGTCTCGAGGATGCGATCTTCGTCGGGCACGATTGGGGCGCATCGGTGGTGTGGCAACTGGCCCGCGCCTATCCGGATCGCGTGCGCGCCGTCGCCGGGCTGAGCGTTCCGGCCACCCCGCGGTCCGCCGCGCCGCCGGTGCCCATCCTGCGTTCGCGGCTCGGCGACGATTTCTACATGTGCTGGTTCCAGGAGCCCGGGGTCGCCGATCCGGTCCTGGCGGCGGACGTCCGCCGCACGCTGCTGCAGGACGAGGTGCTCAGCTCGCACACCTTCCTCGACACCGAGAAGGCCGAGCCGCCACTGCCCGAATGGCTCACCCCCGCCGAATTCGACTACTACGTACAGACTTTCACCGCGACCGGCTTCACCGGCGGCCTCAACTACTATCGCAATCTGGACCGTAGCTGGGAGCGAACAGCCCACCTCGCCGATGTGAAGATCATGCAACCGTCGCTGTTCATCGCCGGGTCCGAGGACCCTGTCATCCGTTTCACGCCGCTGGCGAAAATGCCTGCGGTGCTGGCGGATCTGCGCGGTTCCCTCATCCTCGAGGGCGCGGGCCACTGGATTCAGCAGCAGCGACCTGCCGAAGTCAATGCCGCCCTCATCGACTTCGCTCGCGAGATCGGCTGATCAGCGGGAGATCGGCTGATCAGACCGCCGGCGCGGTACGCAATTCCAGCACACCGTATTCCGGGGTGATCCCGCAGGCCTCAGTCGCGGCGATGCGCCGGTCGAGCCGTTCGGCGATGTCCTCCGGGAACGGCGCCGGGCGCCGCGATTCCAGATCGATGTTCACGGCCAGGAATTCGAACGAGTTCGCGACCTCACTCGTCGTCAGATTGAGCAGGTACGACACCCCGCGCAATGCCTTGGCCGTCCGGCCGATATGACCGACGTGCACCGAAACCTCGTGCCCGACAAGCACTTCACGCAGATACTTGACGTGCTGCTCCTTCGCGAACGACCCGAACTTGCCCGCGTGCGCGCGGTATCCGAGGTCGCGGTGCGTCTGCCACAGACCTTCACCGTGCAGCCCGTAGTAGTGCATCACGTTCATATGCCCGTTCCCGTCCTCGAATTCCGGCGGGATGACCCGGCCGAATCCGCGAGGGAGTTCGAGCACCTGGGCGAAGGACGGCAGCAGCGCGACCATGAACAACCTCTCCTCGCCGGTGGCCTCGTCGCCACCGGTCAGCCGAGCCCGATTCCGGGGCCGGCTTCCGAGACCGAGGATAACTCGGGTTTCAGCTGCAGCCCATTGATCCACAGCTGGGTCAGGGTCGTCACCAGCTTCTCGAAGGAGATGCGCTGGTTCTGCACAAAAACGGTATAGGCCATCCGGCTCACCATGGCCGACAGCGCGTGCGCGGTGATCATGGGGTCGAGATCGGCCGCGGCCTGCCCGGATTCCTGGAGCGAACGGATCAGGCGCGCATTGCGCTGCACGAATGCCCGGCCGCGCTCGACCCGCATGCGCCGGAAGTTGTCATCGACATGCGCGACCTGCTCGAACAGCGCCATCAGACGCGCATTGCGCTTGTAGGACAACAGATAATCGCGATTCGCGGCCTCGATGAGCGCCCGCACATCGGTGATCCCGCTGCGCGCCTGCACATGCGGATGCAGCATCTCCTCCTGCACCTGCTCGACCAGCGCGGCGAAGATTTCTTCCTTATTGTCGAAATAGGTATAGAACGACCCCGACGCCATCCCCGCTGTCTTGGAAATGTCCACGATTCGCGCGTCCAGGTACCCGTCGCGTTCGAAGACTTCACGCGCCGCCGCGATCAGCGCGGTGCGTGTCCGTTCACCGCGCTGGGTCCGCGGCGCCATGCGTCCGGGCTCGTTCTCAGCCGCAATGGATTCGGACACCTGCGCTACTCACTGCCTGTCGATCGGCGGACATTCCGGTGGGCTACCGTATCACCGCCGCGGAAGCGCTCCGGTACTGGTGAGAATCGTTTCGGCGACGAGGGCCGGATTGTCGATCATCGGCACATGCGCGACGCCGGGCAGAATCTCGAAGCGGGCCTGCGGAATTCGTTCGCGGGCGATCCGGCCGTTGACGTCCACCGGGAGGATGGCGTCCAGGGCCGACCAGGCGAGCGTTATCGGGCAGGGCAGCGGGTCCAGCGGCGCGATCTCCTCATGGTTGCCGAGGAGGTCATCCGCGACCGTGCAACCGAGGAGGTCTCGTGCGGCCTCGAGGGCCTGCGCCGGTGACAGTCGCTCGCCTCGGACGGCGATATCGCGCAGCGCCAGCCGCCGGACGATCGGCGAGCGCATGGCGAGCGGTTGCAGTGCGGGTGTCAGCCGGGTGAGAGCGATCATGCGGCGCAGCTTCTTCACACCGGAGGTCTGGCCGGCCGCGCCCGCATCCCAGAAACCCGCTGGTGAAAGCGCACAGACACTTTCGGCGCGGCCTCGCCGCGCGAGTTCGACGGCCATCCAGCCGCCCAGTGAGTTCCCCGCCAGGTGGACCCGTTCCAGGCCGAGGTCGTCGAGTACCCGTTCCGCGTCATCGACCAGGTCGCCGACCATGGCCGGGCGCCGGACCGCCGGCGGGCCGCCGCGATGCCCGAGCGCCGTCAGCGCGACCACGCTGTGGTGGGCTGCGAGCAGCGGGGTGACGTCCTGCCATGCCCGCGCGGACATGGTGATGCCGTGCAGCAGGACGAGCGGCGGCCTATCGGGATTCACACGGTGAGCTTCGCATGCCTCTCGAGCGATGGAAAGCCTGTGCGCACACGACTTCCCGGCGCTCGATCGGGGGCGGCCCGACGTGATACGGCCTACCGGAACGGCGTGATTTCCGAAAGTCGGCCGTCGTGCACCTTGTTCACCCATTCCGGGTCGGCCAGCAGTGCCCGGCCGAGCGCGACGATATCGAACTCGCCGCGCTCGAATTGCTCCTGCAGCACCTGAAAGCGCTGAGCCTGGGTCTCGTCGATTCGATTACCGTGGAAGACGCTGTCCACTCCGACGGAACCCACGGTGATCACCGGCAGTCCGGTGATCTTCTTGGTCCAGCCCGCCAGGCTCATATCGTCTGCGTGCTCGGTGAACTCGGGCTGCCAGTGCCGCCGCAGCGACGTGTGGAAGATATCCACGCCGGCTTCCACCAGCGGCGTCAGCAACTCTTCGAGCTCTGCGGGAGTCTCGGCGACCCGGGCCGTGTAATCGGCGCCCTTCCACTGCGAATAGCGGTAGATGATCGTGAAATCAGGACCGGCGGCCTCGCGGACGGCCGCTACCACGCGAGCGGGGAAACCGGCGCGCCGCCGCAGCGTTCCACCGTATTCATCCTGCCGGTGATTGGTTGCGGCCCAGAAGAATTCATCGAGCAGATACCCGTGCGCGCCGTGCAGTTCGAGGCCGTCGAATCCGATGTGCTTCGCCAGCGACGCCGACTCCACATACGACTCGACCAGCGTGTCCAGATCGCGGGTGGTCAAGGACTGCCCCACCTGCTGACCGTTGTGGTCCACGCCGGACGGGCTCACAGAGGCAACCTCCGGCTCGAATTTCGGGCTGTCCCCCCGTGTCACACCGGTATGCCAGAGCTGCGGCACAATCGCGGCGCCTTCGGCGTGCACCGCCTCCACCACCGCCCGCCAACCGGCGGCACTGTCATCGTCGTAGAACCGCGGCACCGCCGCCTCCGGCCCGGCCGCCGGGCCCCGCACGTAGGTGCCCTCGGTAATGAGCAGCCCCGCACCACCGGCCGCATGGGCGCGGTAGTACTCGATGTTCTCCGCATTCGGAACACCGCCCGGCGACTGCATTCTTGTCATCGGGGCCATCGCGAACCTGTTCCGCAACCGCAACGATCCCGCCCGGAACTCGGTGAAGAACTCATCAAGCTGGATCGAAGGGTCCTCGACCGCTCCTTGTGACATGAGGCACATTTCCTTCCGGTTCGACCACTGCACTTCGAATTCCGGAAAAACATCGCCGGCGCCTCAGTCATTCCCTCGCCCGAGTCGAACCGGCCCGAGCGGTCAGAAATCGGCATCGGGCGGCCTTCTCACCGTGATGTGAGATTCCCGCCCCGATGCGGCGGAAGGTTAACGGGCTGAGCGCATCTCAGGACCGGAGTGGCGGGTGGAAGGTAGCCTCGGACCCGAACGATCAGTCGAAAGGGCGAACGGTGTCCGGTGAGAATTTGTTCAGCGTCTTCGGTCGAATGACGGCGCTGCCTGGCCAGCGGGACGAGTTGATTGCCCTGCTGCTGAAGGGGTTACGCGCCAGCGAAGATGGCGGCCTGCTCAGCTACAGCATCAACACGGCATTTGACGATCCGGACACTATTTGGCTGACTCAGCTGTGGGCCGACAAGGACGCACATGATGCGACCACGCGGTCCGAGGCGGTCGTTGCGGCCAGTGGTCAGGTTGCTCCGCTTTTGGCACAGCGGCCCGAAGGGTTCTACGGGCAGGCTGTCCATGTTCATGGCGGAATCTCCGACTAACTGGAACACGTTCTAGGTACGGTCATCGGATGAGCAAGACCGAATCGATTGTGCGTGTCGGGATCGCGTATGTCCTCGCCTGGTTGGACATCGTCGCGTGTGTGGTCGGTATCGGTGCGGTGGTGCTGGAGTTCATCGCCGATCTGCAGATGTACCGCTTCGCCGCACGTCGCCGCCCCGGCCAGGCGATGGATCGGGGACTGTGGAGTTGGTCCCGGCATCCGAACTACTTCGGCGAGTTCAGCTTCTGGCTCTCGCTCGGGCTCTTCGGACTGGCTGCGGCACCGCAGGACTGGTGGTGGGTCTTCCTCGGCGCGATCGGTATGTTCGCGATGTTCCAGGGGGCGAGCATCCCGATGATGGAGCAGCGCAGCCTCGAACGCAGGCCGGACTACCAGGATGTGATCGACCGGGTACCGCGCTTCGTTCCGCGTCCCCCGCGCAAGCAGCGGGAGTTCGTGGCGTGAGCAGCCCTCGCATTGTGGTCGCGGGGCTCGGCGACACCGGTCTGCTGACCGCTATACATCTCTCGAAACATGGCCGCGTGGTTGGTATTTCGAGCAAACCGGGACTGGTCAGCGGTCAGGAGCTCGGTATGCGCCTGTCCCGCCCGGGCGAGTGGGCGCGGGATTACTGGGTGCCCTTCGATCGCTATCAGCGGCTCGACCCGGTGCGAATCGTGCACGGCACGTTGACACGGTTGGACCTCGCGGCACAGCAGGTCCATCTCACCGGACCCGACGGCGCCGGGGCTATCGAGCCGTACGACGTGCTCGTGATCGCTACCGGCGTGACGAACGGCTTCTGGCGGCGGCCGGATCTGCAGACCAGCGACCAGGTCGCCGCCGCGATCGCCGCGGATCACGAACGTCTCGCGGCCGCCGACTCGGTCATCGTGCTCGGCGGCGGGGCCGCTGCGGTGAGCGGCGCCCTGAACGTGGCCACCGCCTGGCCGGAGAAGCGGGTGGACCTGTATTTCCCTGGTGAGCGCGCGCTTTCGCACCACCACGGCAGGGTGTGGAGCACGCTGAGCAAGCGGCTCGAACGGTTGGGTGCCGGGTTGCACCCACACCATCGCGCGGTGGTGCCGGACGGATTCGGCTGCGACGAGATCACCAGCGGAACCGTCGAATGGAGCACCGGGCAATCGGCGAGCAGTGCCGCTGCCGTGCTCTGGACGGTCGGCCGGGTCACTCCGAATACGACATGGCTGCCGGACGAGCTGCTCGACGAAATTGGTTTCGTCGTGGTGGACGAGTATCTCCGGGTCCCCGGTGCGCCGGGCCTGTACGCGATCGGGGACGTCGCGGCGACCGACCCGCTGCGCACATCGGCCAGAAGCCGCGCCGACGGCCTACTGGCACACAATATTCGGGCCGACCTGGCGGGCGGAACACCGAAGCCGTTCGAACCGGCAGCCCGGCGCTGGGGTTCGGTGGTGGGCACCCAGCGCAATAGCCTGGAGGTGTTCAGCCCGGGCGGTCAGGGCTTCCGAATCCCGGCGTGGTCGCTGCTGCAACCGCTCATCGTGCGGCGCGGCATCTACGGCGGGGTCAGAAAACCGGTCAGCTGAGCGGGTCCGGCCCGGTGGCCTTCAGGCGGCGCAGACCCCAGCTCAGTAATGGGTTGTCCCACAGGCTCGGTGGGGTGCGTTCGGGATCCATCAGTTCGTTCTCCGCCAGCGGACTGTCCTCGTCCTCGACCGTCTCCGGATCGAACCGCACCAGGGTCCGGCCGCTGCCGCGCAGGGCCTCGACAGTGCTGCGCAGTGAGGACGTCTCGGCGAGGGTGGCATCGAATTTCGCGGGCTCGGCATCGAGATGTTCGCAGATCAGCTGACGCCGGATGCCGAGGATGGTGTCGCGCAGCAGATCACCGTTCGCGGTGTCCGGGGTGACCTCGACGACCAGATCGCATTCGGAGTCGAATCCCATCGAACGGTTGTTGAGGTTCGACGAGCCCACCCGCAGCAGCCGGTCGTCCATCACCAGCACCTTGGCGTGCACATAGATCGGTGCACCGGCCGCGGTGACGGGATAATAGACGCCGAGCCGGTTTTCGGTATCGGCCTGCCACAGCAGGTGCAGTAGGCGCCGGCGAGCCCCGTCCATTGCCTGTTGCTCGAGCCAGCCGTCGGCGTGCCGCGGCAGCACCAGCACGATCTCCGGGCCGTTCGGCTCGCGCAGCCGCGTGGCGATCGCCTCGGCGAGGTGGCGCGAGGCCAGATACTGGCTCTCGATGTACAGCGATCGCTCGGCGCCCGCGATCGCCGCCAGATACAGCGCCTCGATCTCGCGGACTTCGGCGCGATCAGCGAGCGCGGGCAGGGTCCGTGCGATGCCCACATCGACGGACCGCATTGTCGGCTCGAGGCCCTCCGGCCACGGTGTATCCCCGGCGATCTCGTCGACCGGGTGCAGCTGCTGTCCCGTGGCCGCTTTCCATCGGGCCCGGGCCAATTCGCCGATCGCCTTCGCCGCGTCGCCGTCGACGGCGGTGGTCGCATCGTGCCACGGTCCGTACCGATTACCGCTCGGCTCGGTCCGGTAGTGATTGTCGTCCCGGTGATCGCTGGTGTCCCAGCGGTCGACGGTCATATCGATGCCGCCGCAGAACGCCAGCGCGTCGTCGATCACCACGATCTTCTGATGATGTGCCGAGCCGATCGGGTGCGCGGCATCCATTTCGAAGTGCAATCGCCGATCGGTCATCCAATTGGCGACGAAGATCGGCGTCATCCCGCGGCCGATCGCCGCGAACGCGCCGATATTCCATTTCAGTAGGTAGATCTCGAGATCCGGGCGCTGCTTCGGCAGCCAGGACAGGAATTTGCCCAGCCGATCCGGACCCTCGAGGGTCTTGTGCTGCGGTTCGAACTTGATCCGGGTGTCGAAGTCCCAGCCGATCAGCACAATGCGCTTGCGGGCCTGCAGCATCGCGGACTTCGCGTGCCGAAAATAGTCGGCCGCATCCACAATGCACGCCAGGCGATCGGCCTGCGCGATCTGCCAGCAGGTCTCGCCGGGAGTGAGGATTCGGTGCTCGTCGCTCATACGCAGTCAGTCCCCTCGTCCGGCCGGACACCCGTCCCCGCAGATGAACAGTTCACAGTACTGCGGTCGCGGATCTCAGTTCCATTGGGCAGGTGCGGTTTCCAGCGGACTGCGGTGGCCGTCACATTCGGCGCGCGGCCCGCCACCGGGCGATCTCGCGGCCGATTTCGGTGGCCGGGGGCTCGTCGTAGAGCCACTCGCGTGCGATTCCATGCCAGTTGCCCCTCGTCCTCAGTTGACCGAGCGCGGCGAAGGTGAACAGATCCGCCCGCCGTGAGAAGACGTGCTCGGGCGGCAGCATTTGCTTACGCATACCCCGGAATTCGACGGATCTGGGGTTGACGGCCAGTATCACCGCCCCGGTGGCGAGCTCGGGGGTGATGGCGATCTCCTCGTCGAGCAGATGCCAACCTGCTGCGGCCCAGACGTATTCGAGGCATTCCTGCGGGGTGACGCCCGCACGCGGATCGATGATGCCGCGCTCCACCCACAGCTGGTACAGATCGTCGGCGCGGTGTTCGCCCGCGGCCCGCAGCGCGGTGCGTTCGAAATCGACGTGTGCCGGATCCATGTGGTTGTAGAGCCCGAAATCCACGAATCCGAGACGGCCGCTCGCATCCAGCAGGATATTGCCCGGATGCGGATCACCGCAGAATTCGTAGTCGGTGAACAGTGAGCAGATGTAGAAACGGTAGATGAGCTCGCCGATCCGATTCCGGTCGTCATCCGGCAGCGCCTGGATCCGATCGAAGGACTCCGCCTCGAGGAACTCCGTCACCAGAACATTTGGCGCACAGTACTCTTCGATACTGTCGGGGACGACGATGAACGGATGATCGCGGTGGCGCATTGCCACTCGATGCTGGGTCCGCGCCTCGCGCACGTAATCGAGTTCGCCGCTGATATTGCGGGCGATCTCGTCCAATACGCCGGCATCGGCCGCGCTGGGCAGCGCGGACTTCCAGAGCTTGCTGAAGAATTCCAGATTGCGCAGATCGGCTTGTACGGCCTCGTCCACACGGGGGTACTTCGCCTTCACCGCGACCGCGCGCCCGTCGTGCAATCTCGCCCGATACACCTGGCCGATCGAGGCGGCCGCGATCGGCGTCTCGTCGAATTCGGCGAAGACTCGCGCCAATGGCCCGAGATCGTCCTCGATGACCTTCCGCATTGCCGTGAAGGACACCACGGGCGCACGATCGCGGAGTTCGGCGAGCTTGCCGCGGAACAATTCGCGATGTGATTCCGGAACCAGGTCGACGTCGAGCACCGAGAGCATCTGCCCGAGTTTCATCGCGGCGCCCTTCATACCGCCCAGGACCGTGACCAATTGCTGTGCGGCCTGCAGGGAGGATCGTTCGGCGAGAATCCGCCGGGCCTCCTCGGGCTGTCCGATCATCGACAGCCTGGTCCCGACCCCGCGCACGGCCTGCCCCGCGGCCAGACGGCCCAGCTGACTTCCGCGTGTGAGTCGCCCTTTGGACACCCGATCGGCCATCTGCGCACCTCCGCAGGCCTGCGCGCGCAGCGGCCGCACGCCGCGATCGGCGCCCGTGCCGTGCCACGTCGGCCATAAATTCCTGTGGCGCAATAACTTACAGCCTATTAGCGATCTTCGACAGCCTAAGATGAGCAAAGCTCAATTTTCACGATACGGCAGGGAGGCCGGGATGCCGCCGAAAGCACGACAGCGTCGTCGTCCGACCCAGGAGCGTTCGCGGGCCACCAGGGAGCACATCCTGGACACCGCGTCGCGATTGTTCGGTGAGCGCGGAATCGCCGACACCTCGACGAACAGGATCGCGGCGGAAGCGGACGTCAGCATCGGCACGGTCTATCGGTATTTCTCCGATCGCAGCGTGATGGTGGACGAATTGCTCGCGCGACTGCTCGATCAGCTCGAGCGGCGCTTCACACAGTGGCTGTCCAGTCTGTCGCAGCAATCGAATCCACAAGAGCCGCTGTCGACGAGGCGGGTGATCACCGAGGTCTTGGAGGTGTTCGCCGAAGAACTGGTCGTCAATGCGAAATTGGTGCGCGCACTCGTCGCGGGAGTGCAGTTCTACAACAGTGGTCTTCCGGAGTTCGAGACTCGCCTGCACCTGCTGATGAAGGTGCTGTTGATCCAAATTCTCGGGCCGGGTGACGATCACCAATACGACGTGATGACATTCGTTCTGGTCAATACCGGGTTCGCGGGGGTATTGCGCGCATCGGCGCTGGAGGTCGACAGTCACGAACGTCAAGAGGCGGTCGCCATGACCGCGCAGATGATGGCCGCCTGGATCGAGTCCGAAACCGGGCGGCGCTAGGGAAGACAGGCGCATGCCCACCGGGTTCAGGGCAGATCCCGGTGGGCGCGCCCGCAGGCTTCGGACCCCGTACGTGTCACCGAAAGGGGGTCCGGACGCACTAGAGCCGGTGCGAGCCTGCGGAGAGTACCGGGCGACATCGGGAGTCGGACGACATCGGCGCCGGTACGGCTGTGAGGGTCAGAGCGATCCGCCGCCGCCGATGACCCAGGGGTTGAAGGTGCACTGCAGGTCCGGATGTTTCGCCGGGTCCAGTGCCCGCAGCGCGATCGACAGCGCGCGCGGCGAGTACATGATCGTCAGGTGATCGGACACGTCTTGTTCGCAACCGTCCTGCAGCAGGATGTTGTCGACGTGCGCGCCCGGACCGGCCTTGAGGAAGGTCAGATCGTAGGGGTTGGTGACCTCGTCGTAGCGGGTGCCGACCACGGTGTAATCGATGCCGGGCACGGTGTCACCGCCTGCATTGAGCTTGTTGACGAAATCCGAGCCGATGGTCTGCTGGATTCCCGCGTGGCCCACGAAGAGCTCGACGAAACCGAGGACATCGATGCCGAAGTTGTTGACGGCCCGGCCCAATGCGCCGATGCCGTCGAGCGAGGTGCCGTGATTGGTGGCGCCGTAGGTGATCATGTGCTGCACCTTCGGGCCGCCGCCCTCGAACTTGGTGTACCAGCCGGCCATCGGACCGCCCTGGGAGTGCGCGACGATGTCGACCTTCGGGGCGCCGGTCGCGGCCAGTACCCGATCCACGAAGGTGGCCAGCTGTTTTGCCGAATCCTGGATGTAGCCGGTGCCCATGACGCCCGGGAGCACCGAGCCGAGTCCGCCGCCCTGGGCGATATTGGATCGGCCGTAGTTGAAGGTGAAGGTGCAGAATCCGGCGTCGGTGATCGGCTTGCTCATAAACGCGAAACCGTTGTAGGCGTTCATCCACGTGCCGTGCACAAGCACCACCGGGCGCGGGTGTTCGGCGCTGGGTTTGCAATTCCAGTCGTTGGTTTCCGGGGGCGCGGCATCGGGGTTGGCCAGGCCGTACCCGAAGGCCGCCGTCCATGACGTCATGGCCGGGCCGTAACCCTGTGTGTCGGAGGAGTATCCGCCCGACAGCCCGGAGCTGGACCCGGACCCGCCGAAGCAGTCACCGGAACCGTTGCCCGATCCCGCGCCACTGCCGGAGGTGCATGCCGATCCGGTGCCGACGCCGGCGACCGGTCCCGCCTGCTTCAGTCCCGCCGCGATGTAGTCACCCAGCTGCTGTTCGGTCGGCGCCGCGTCGGGTGCGGCCTCGGCGCTGGTTCCACCGAATCCGACCGCCAGCAGCGAGACCCCCGTCATGACCGCTGCTCGTATTGCCCTTGGGCGGGTACTTCGTTTCATTTCGTGCCTTCCTGCAGCCCGACGTACGTTCGTGTTCCGCTGCCGTGTGGGAGTTTCGGCACCGAATCCGGGCTTACGCTAAGCCCGGTGGGAGGGCGTCAGAAGGCACTGCGACGGGGTTCGGAGATCTCACGAAACCGATGGACGCTGTTCATGAAGTGCGACAATATGATTCATCGGGAATGCCGTCACAAATCTGCACGATCGGCGCAGTGACATTTCCGGATATGGGAACTACTTCCGCACAGTCGCATTCGGGTGACGAATCATCGACGACACCGGCTGTCCGTCCGGTCTCAATTCGCGTGAAATTTCTGGAGTTCCCGTGCGCGACTTTCCATTTCCCCGCCTCATCCCCCGTTTGTCGAAAGCGGCGCTGACAGCCGTCCTCGCACTCGGCGTCATCGCGTTCAGCGCACCGACCGCCCACGCCGACCAGCCGGTCCCGCACGGCCCCGACACCGCAATCGTCATCCTCGGTTTCGGCCTGCAGCCCGACGGCACCCTGCGACCGGAACTGATCGACCGATTGCGCGCAGGCTACGTCGAAGCGTTCGTCTCCGCGGCATCACCGGTCATAGTCACCGGCGGCAACCCCCAATCCGGCATCACCGAAGCCCAAGCCATGGCCAATTGGCTTACCTCCCACGGCCTCCCACCGCAGCGCATCCACCTCGAACCCGCCGCCCGCTCCACAGTCGAAAACGCCGAATACTCCGCCCAGCTCATGACCGAACTCGGCACCCCCAACGCCATCCTGATCACCTCGGGCTACCACATGCCCAGAGCCCTGGCCTCTTTCACCGCGGCCGGCATATCAGTCACCAGCACCTACTCCCCCGACGAGCTGTGGAACCTACTGAACTTCGGCCCTAAACCATAGATGAACGGCTCCTCCCGAATCTGAATATCCTTGTATCACAATACAATTAACCTTTCTAGGTCTGTTCTCCCGGAGTAGAATAGAGGCATGGAATCAGGGGGAGAATCCGCAATCGTGACCGGTGCAGCCGCACTGGTCGCTGCGGTCGAATCCCTCACCAACCTGTCGTTGATTCCGTTGCCGGACACCGACATTGTCGCGTTGATGCAGCAGATCGAGACCTGCACTCGCCGGTTGGCGTCGGTGCAACGGGATCTGATCGTGCAAGCCTGCGCCCGGTCATTGCCTGCCCGCAACGGTTCGGGTAGTCCGGCTCTGTATTTGCAATCGGTGCTGCATATTTCGCATGGGGATGCGATCAACCGGTGGCGTGCCGCGGAGGATCTCGCGGTGTGGCATCGCGTCGGTGACAACGCGGACGCGGATATGGTGCCGGTGCTGCCGAGCGTCGCGCAAGCCCTCGATGAGGGTGCGATTTCGCTCGATCATGTGCGGGTCATTCGGCAGGTGATGAATCGGTTGCCCGGCAAGGTCGCTCCCGAAGCCCGCGCGTACGCCGAGAAGCAGCTCGCCTTGCAGGCGCGTGCCTTGGATCCGACGCATTTGCCGAGGATCGGGGAGATGATCCTGGGTTTCCTGGACCCGGACGGCAAGCTGACCGAGGACGCGGACCGGCAGAACCAGCGCAGTGCGGTTCTGAGCCCGCAACGCTACGACCTCATGTCCACCCTCACGGTCGAACTCACCCCCGATGCCCGTGCGGCGTTCGATGCTGTCATGGCGAAGCTGGCGCGTCCGGGGATGTGCAACCCGGCGGACAAGGAAAGCCCGTGGGCTGAGGATGAGGACAACCCGGTACCGCGGGATGTGCTGGAAGCGTGCGCGGCCCGTGATGAGCGCAGCAAGGCCCAACGCCAGCATGACGCCCTGCTGGCGGTGTTGCACCCGGACTTCAACCCCGCCGAACTCGGTTCCCATCGTGGGTTGCCGGTCTCCACGATCATGACCATGAGCATCGAGGATGTCGAACGCGCTGCGGGGGTGGCCACCACCGCCACCGGTGGGCAGGTCCCGGTCGAGAACGCCCTCCGGTTGATGGCCCGCCACTGCAAGACGTTCGTGCTCGTGAAGAACAAGAACGGGATGCCGTTGCATATCGGGGAAATCCGGTTGGCGAACCCGGCACAACGGCTGGCGTTGATCGCCACCGAACGCGGCTGCACCCGCCCGGGGTGCTCGGCTCCGGCGAGTATGGCCGCGGCCCATCATGTGACCGAGTTCAGCAAGGGCGGCCCGACCGATATCGAGAACCTGACCTTGGCGTGCGATCACTGCCACGCTCTGGTCAAGGACGGGCCACGCGGGTGGAAAACCATCAAGCTGGGTGCGGATTCGGATTTTCCGGGTCGGACGGCGTGGATCGCTCCGGCGCATGTGGACCCGTCGCGGACGCCGCGGGTCAATCACCTGCATCACCCGGGGGAGTTGTTGACCGAGGCTCCGCCGTCGATGGGCCCTCGCAACTACTGCAATCCGGTGCGCCCGCAACCGGTTCGGGACCGCTCGGTCCGCCGGACCTCCACACCCCCGGCACGACAATAGGTCCCCCGGCCTCTGGTGTCACCGGCAGGTTGTTCCTGTCGGTGCTAGAGGTCGTTGCCGGACATGGGTTTTCGGGTTCGTGTTCTTCGATCCCTATATTCCAGGCGTTCTTGGTATTTCGCTCTTTGTCTTTCCGCTCTTGTCTTTTCGTGTTGTGTCTGTGAAACCGGACCACAGCCGGTCGACCCCGCTGGTACCGCAGGTATCTCCTCGGCCCGGAAGGTCAACCGGGTACCCCTACCCGACGCCACCAGCACGGTGAATCGCCCCGGGTTTCGTGCCCACTCTCTTTCTTGAGAGGATGGGCAAGTTATGCCAGCGAAGTACGACGAAGCGACCAAGGCCAAGGCTGTCCGGCTGGTCGTCGATCACCGTGACGACTACGACAGTGAGTGGGCCGCGATCACGGCGGTGTCGGCCCGGCTGGGTATGACAGCGGAGACGCTGCGGAAGTGGATCCGGCAAGCCGCGGTCGATCGGGGTGAGGTCGAGGGGACCTCGACAGAGTCGGCCAGGATCATCCGTGAGCAGAAGCGGAAGATCGCCGAGTTGGAGCAGACGATCGAAATCCTTTCTGCGGCAACGTCTTTTTTCGCGCGGGACAAGCACCCGCGACACCGTTAGTGTGTGAGTTCATCGCCGAGCACAAGGCCCGGTTCCCGATTGTGGCGATGTGCCGGGCGTTGACCTCGCGCGGGGTGAAGATTTCGGCGCGCACCTTCCATGCCTGGGCGCGGCGGGCGCCGTCGAAACGGGCATTGTGGGACACCACCCTCACCGAGGTCCTCGCCGGCTACTACGCGCCCGACGAGAACGGTAGACGCAAACCGGAATGCCTGTACGGGGCGGCGAAGATGTGGGCGCACCTGCAACGACAAGGGATCCCGGTCGCCCGGTGCACGGTGGAGCGGTTGATGTGGGCCAACGGCTGGCGAGGTGTGGTGCGGCGCAAGAAGATCCGCACCACCGAGGCAGATCCGGCGGCGGCGCGGGCGGCGGATCGCCAGTTCCGGGTGCCGGCACCGAACCTGCTGATCGTGGCCGACTTCACCTATGTGCGGCTGGCGAGTGGTGCGTTTGTGTACGCGGGGTTCGCCATCGACGCTTACGCGGGCCGGATCCTGGGCTGGGAATGCTCGACCAGCAAACAGACGGCGTTCGTGGAATCGGCGATCCGGCAAGCGGCTGCGCTGCGGGCCCGTGAAGGTCATCCGCTGATCGATACGATTCATCATTCCGATGCGGGAAGCCAGTATACGTCGGTGAAATTCGGTGAGACACTGATGCTTTCCGGACTCAGGCCGTCGATCGGGTCGGTTGGTGACGCATTCGACAATGCCCTCGCCGAGACCACGATCGGCCTCTATAAGACCGAAGCAGTCCGGGACGATTCCCCGTTCCGACGCGGTCCGCTGCACCGCCTGGCTGATGTCGAGCAACTCACCCATGAGTGGGTCAGCTGGTTCAACGAGTCCCGGCTGATGCATCGGCTCGGCCGCAAACCGCCGATCGAGTACGAAGCCGACTACTATGCCGCTCTGACCGAACAACCGGTCGGAGACAGATAACCGGGTGCGCACGAAACCCGGGGCGATTCACGGCCATCTCGGGCCCTGCCCGCACCCAGAAACCCACCACCGCCCCTCGACGCAAGCAACCCAGGTGCACCGGCCTACCTCGGCCTCGAATCCCCCCGAAGCAAGCACTACACAGGCCCTCTCTCCGACCGCACAGCAGGTGCCTACGCGGCATAGACCTGATAACCGTTGCGCCGCTGAGAGACCCGCCGTTCCGCCCATGGTGGCCGACGGCTTCTATACCGAAACCGCCGGTGCACCTGGGTTGCCTGCGTCCCGGACAGGGTTGGTCTGCAAGGGGGTGCGGGCAAAGCCCGAGATGGCCGTGCTGGGCACGTGGGGAGCCGTACCCGGTTGACCTTCCGTGGTTGGGAGAACTATCTGCGGTACCAGCCGGGTCGACCGGCTGTGGTCCCGTTCTCGAGAACAAATACAAAAGACAAAGACAAAGATGCGGTTCGGTTAGACGGTTTGGTTAGGCGGTTCGGTGGGTGTGGGTGTGGTCGCCGAAAGTTCGGGCTATCAGGGCTGCGCGGAGTTGCCAGAGGCCGGAGGTGGCGGTGGGGTCGAAACCCGTTAGTTGGCAGATGCGTTTTATTCGGTAGTCGACTGTGTTTGTGTGGATGTGCATTTGGCGGGCGGTGCGCTGGCGGTTGAGGTTGGTGCTTATGTGGCAGCGGAGGGTGTGTAGGAGTTCGGGGTGGGCGTCCAGGGGGTCCAGGAGGGCGCCTAGGGATTCTCGGCCTGGGCCGGGGCGGGTTAGTTGGTATTCCAGGGCCATATCGGCGAATCGGTACAGGCCGGCTACGCATTCCAGGCGTTGGACCATATCCAGTAGTTCGTGTGCGCGGTCGGCGGCTGAGGGGACCTCGACCGGGGGTGCGACTACTACTGCGGCGGTTACGGGGATTCGCGCTGCGGCCGAGAGGTGGGCGAGGAGTTCGTCCAGTCGGACCGCGATCGGCGATGTTGTGGGAATGAGAATTGTGCCGCCGTCGACGCTCAGGAGCGCGAGTGCGGTCTCGCCGCAGCGGGTGGCCAGTTCGGCTTGCAGGCGGCGCAGTTTGCGGCGGGCGACTACCTTGCCGTCGAGCATGGGGTGGCGCTCATCCGGGTGTTCCGGAATGTCCAGGGCCAGTACGCAATACTCGGCGGCGATGTCGATGCCGCATTCGCGGGCCATCGTCGAGGTGGGGTGCCCGCCGAGCAGCGCGGAGGTGAGGGTGTGCACGGCGCTGTGGTGCTCGCTGACGACCGCCTTGTGTTCGCGCACGTAGGCGCGGGCAACCGTCGCGCTGATGGTGTCGAGCAGCTCCACCACGAGCTTGGCGCCGTCCATCAGGTTGGTGTAATCCTGGGCCGTCGCGCCCGTGGCGATGAGGTCCATGCCGAATTTGAAGCCCTCGTGAATGGAGTGCAGGATCGTCTCGATCGGCACCCCCTCACGCGACCATCCGGCCGCGGCCTCCGACAGCCGTCCGGCCTTGGCCGGAATGTCCTGACCGTCGAGCATGCTCACGGCCAATTCCAGACAGACCCGGGTGACACTGGTGACGTCACCGGAGATGACATCACCGGGCAGGGTGCCGCAGGGGATCACATTGTCGATGAAATGTCCTACCAGCTGCTGAGATACGGTCCCGACGTCTTGCAGCGGGCCGGACATCGGCTTACCGGAAACCGTCAGGCCCGCTCGAAGCGCTTCGTCGGTTGTCATCGTCGACTCCCTTCCGAGGTGATCTACCGCACGTTCACGGTGGAGTTCGAACTCTAAAGTGAAGATCAGCTCACCTTCTACTCCCTTTCGATCCCAGCGCCGACCGACCGCGAATCATGGTGATGGCCTGGGCAAAATGGGGTGAATGCACCACTCCTGCCCTATCCGCCAGCGGCGGATGGCAAGAACCACTCAGCTTTTACTATCGCTTTCGGAACCGCGCCGCAGCCACTTCGGCGCCCACCAGCACCACTCACCGAGCAAGGTCATGGCCGCGGGCACCAGCAGAATGCGCAGCACGGTCGCGTCCAGGAACAGCGCGGCGATCATGCCGTAGGCGATGTACTGCATCATCAGCAGATCGGAGAAGGCGAACGCGCCGACCACAACCAGCAGGATCGCCGCGGCCGCGGTGATGATCCGGCCGGTGCGCACGGTGCCGATGCGCACCGCCTCGGTGGTGGACACGCCCTCCGATCGAGCCTCGGCGATGCGCGAGAGCAGAAAGACCTCGTAATCGGTTGACAGGCCGTAGATTACGGCGACGACCACCACCAGGATGAGCGACATGATCGGCTGCGGTGTGAAACCCAGCGCCTGCGCGCCGTACCCGTCGACGAAGATCCACGTCAGAATCCCCAGTGTCGCACCGAGACCGAGCAGATTGAGCACCGCCGCCTTCAGCGGCAGGACCAGCGAGCCGAACGCCAGGAACATCAGCACGGTGGTCGCCGACAGCACCAGCAGGAGCATCCACGGCATGCGGTCGGTCAGAGTCCGGAGACTGTCGTGCTGAACGGCCGGTGAACCCCCGACCAGCACCGTCGTACCGGGTGGCGCGGCGATCGAGCGCAAGCTGTCGATGGTGGCCGACGCATTGTGCGGATCGAGCAGCGGCGCGTCGGTGGCGAAGACATCCGGCTGGGTGCCGCTGCGCCGGGGCACGCCGAAGTGACCTGCCAGGCCGGGTGCGTGATTCGCTTGCTCCCACACCGTTCCGGCAGCACGAGGATCGCCGGTGCGAATGATCAACTGCACCGGATCGATACGCCGCAGTGGGAACAGTGCGTCGAAATCCTGCTGGGCAACCCGGGTGGGATGCTGCGGCGGCAGGAAGAGTTCGCTGACGCCGCCGAACCTGATATCCGCGACCGGCGCGATGAGCAGCAGCAAGCCCGCGCACACCGGAATCAGCACGGCGAGTGGATGTTTCACGACCAGTCCAATGATGCGGTGCCAGAACACCCCGGAGCGCGGCCCCGCCGCCCGGAACCAGCGCACCCCGAGCAGGTCCACTCGGCGACCGAGGACGCTCAGCAGCGCCGGCAGCACGGTCACCGCGGTGAGCGCGGCCAGGGCGACGGTCACCATCGCGCCGTAGGCGAACGAGCGCAGGAAGTTCTGCGGAAACAACAGGACACCGCTGCTGGCGACAACGACGATGACGGCGGAGAACACCACGGTGCGCCCGGCGGTCGACACCGAACGCCGTACCGCGTCCCGCACCTCGCATCCTGCCGCCAGCTCCTCGCGGAAGCGACTCACGATGAACAATCCGTAGTCCACCGCAAGTCCCAGCCCGATCATCGAAACAACAGGGGAAGCAAAGGAATTCACCGCGACAGTCGAGGTGATCACACGCAGCACGCCCCAGGCCGCGAGTACGGTCAGGCCGCCCGCGAACAACGGTAGTGCCGCAGCCACGACCCCGCCGAACAGGAAGAACAGCAGCACCGCCACCGCCGGGATGGCAAGCAATTCCATCCGCCGCTGGTCCTCGGTCATGGTGTCCGTCAGTGCCGCACCGACGGCCTGCCCGCCGGCCACCTCCATATCGACCCCCGGCAGCCGGAAGGCGTCGGTCACCCTGTGGAAATTGCGAATGAGCGTGGTGTCATCGTCGCCCGCGATCGCGACGGAGGCGAAGGCAGCATCCCGGTCGGCCGTGCCGAAGATAGACCGTTGCGCCACACCGGTTTCGGTGGGCCAGTAGGCACCATTGATCTTGGCGATCTCGTCGGGATGGCCCTGCGGCAGGCTGTTCAGATAGCCCGTGACCGTCCGCGAGAATTCCGGATCATCAACCGTTCTACCGGCGGGGGCGTGGAACAGCAGAATCACATCGCCGGTGTGATCACGCCCGAAGGCCCGCTCCCGCAGACTCATCGCACGCACCGATTCCGACCCCGGATCGTCCCAGCCGCCCGAGCTCAGGTGGTCCGGTAATCCGAGGCCGTACCCACCGAGCGCGAGCAACCCGGCGACCATGACGCCGAGCACCAGAAAACGCCGCCGGACCACGAATTCTCCCCAGCGTGCGAAAGCGATGAACAATGGCCACTCCCAGCGTCGTTCGAATCGCGTGCCGATGCTACGGCCGATCACGGCCGGATGAATTCCACGACAGGCGATTCGTGGCCGCTCACAGTCGCGGTCGCCAAGGTTTGTGCCCTGGATCAACGTTCGAATTCCGGCGGCCGAAATCCCTGGCAGCGCACGTACTATCGGCCCACAACCCTGCACCGGCGCATCGGATGAGCGAAACCGTGCACAGCTGGGCGATTCTTCCGCTGTCCCCTCGGGTGAACGGCGGTGTCACACATTCTGGAGGAAACGTATGTCGGATATCGCCGTCGTCGGTATCGGCTGCCGTTATGCCGGCGGAATCGATTCACCGGAGAGTTTCTGGGAATTCGTCATCGACAAGCGGGACGCGGTCGTCGATATTCCGGCAAGCCGCTGGGATTACCGCCGCTGGTACGACCCGGACCGGCGCACGCCGGCGCGCAGTTACACCAAGCGCGGGGCGTTCCTGACCAATGATCCGTGGGAGTTCGATCCCGATTTCTTCGGCATCTCCCGGCGCGAGGCGATCGGACTCGATCCGCAGCAGCGATTACTGCTGGAGGTCACCTGGGAGGCGCTCGACGATGCGGGTGTGGCCGGGCATGCCTCGGGCGCGGCGGTCGGGGTGTACGTCGGCGGGTTCGTGGTGGACCAGTCGGTGGTCGGTGTGGTCGGGCCCGCGCTGCCGCATGTCGATATGCATACGGCCGCGAGCGCGTCCTACACCATGCTGTCGAATCGAATCGCGTACGCACTCAATCTGACCGGCCCTGCGCTCACGGTGGATACGGCGTGCTCGTCCTCACTGGTCGCCGTGGATCTGGCGTGTCAGTCCCTCGAACGCGGTGATTGCACGGTCGCGCTGGCGGGCGGGGTGAACGTCATGCTCCAGCCGGAGACGTTCGTCATGATGTGCAAGGGCGGATTCCTGGCCGCGGACGGCCGCTGCAAATCCTTCGATGCCGCCGGTGACGGGTACGGGCGCGGTGAGGGCGGCGGCATGGTCGTGCTCAAGCGGCTGAGCGATGCGGTGCGCGACGACGACCGCATCTACGCGGTGATCAAGGCGACCGGCACCAACCAGGACGGGCGCACCACCGCTATTACGGTGCCCAATGCCACCTCGCAGGAGGCGCTGGCCCGAACCGTCTGCGCCCGTGCGGGATTGGCGCCGGAGGACATCACCTACGTGGAAGCGCACGGCACCGGGACACCGGTCGGCGACCCGATCGAGCTGCGGGCGCTGGGCAGCGTCTACGGTGTGGCCCCGGGCCGGACCAGCACGCTCGGCGTCGGTTCGCTCAAGGCCACACTCGGCCATACCGAGGCCGCCTCCGGTGTCGCGAGCATCATCAAATCCGCACTCGCGCTGCGGCATCGGACCATACCGCCACAGGGCTGGTTCGAGACCGCCCATCCGGATATCCCCTTCGCGTATCTGAATCTGCACGTCCAGCTCGACCCCGAGCGGGTCGGCCCGGAGGTCGAGCGAATGACGTTCGCTGTCAACGGATTCGGCTACGGCGGCACCAATGCGCACGTGATCATGCAGGAGTTCCCGGCCGAGGCGTCCACAACTCCGATCGCGCCCCGGCACTTCGGGGTGCTGCCGATCTCCGGCCGCAGTCCGGCGGCGGTACGCGAGCTGGCGGGCCGCTTCGCCGATCTGCTGGCCGGCGGCGCCGATCCCGGTCACCTCGCGGAGGCGGCGTGGACGCGGATGGCGCATCATTCCTTCCGCACCGGGGTGCTCGTCGGGGACGACCTGGTGCGGGATCTGCGCCGCTACGGCGCGGGTGACGGCCGGGACGCGGTGCGCACCGTCGCGCATCGCGTCGCCGAGCCGGTGTTCGTCTTCTCCGGGATGGGTCCGCAGTGGTGGGGCATGGCACGCGAACTCCTGTGTGCCGAAGGCGTATTCGCGGCCACGGCGCGACAGGTCGATACGGCGTTCCGGGCGGTGTCCGGCTGGTCGATCATCGAGGAGCTGATGCGGCCGGAGGCACAGTCGCGAATGAGCGCCACCGAAGTCGCGCAGCCCGCCAACTTCCTCGTCCAGGTGGCGCTGGTGGCCGCACTGGCGGAGTTCGGCATCGCGCCCGCCGCCATTGTGGGGCACAGTGTCGGCGAGGTGTCGGCGGCCTATGTGGCGGGCGTACTTTCGCTCGAGGACGCCGTGACGGTCGCGTACCACCGTGCCAGATTGCAGGCCACCACGGCCGGATCCGGCGGCATGCTCGCGGTCGGGCTCACGGCGGAACAGGCGCACGCACTTGTCGACGACGATCCGCGCGTGGATATCGCGGCAATCAACAGTGCCGGATCGCTCACCCTCTCCGGTGACGTGGACCGGCTCGACGAGATTGCCGAACAACTCACCGACGACGGCATTTTCGCCCGCCGCCTGCGCGTGGAGGTGCCCTATCACAGCCGATTGATGGACCCGATACTCGAGGAACTGCGCACCGGCCTGGCGCGGCTGACAGTCCGCCGTCCGGTATTGCCGCTCTACTCGACCGTGACCGGCGAAATGGTGACCGGCGCGAGCTGGGACGCCGAGTACTGGTGCGCCAATGTGCGCCAGCCGGTGCGGTTTTCGGCCGCGATCAGCGCCCTCGTCGCCGCCGGCAGTCAGGTGTTCCTGGAGGTCGGCCCGCATCCGGTGCTGTCGGGCAATATCCGGGAACTGCTGCTCGGCGCCGGCGATACCGGAGTCACCGCGGCGACTCTCGATCGCAAGCAACCGGATTCGGTGAGTCTGCGGCAGACCCTGATCGGTCTCTACGGCGCCGGTGTCCTCGACACCACGGTCCTGTTCCCCGCGGATCGGCCGCCCACGCCGCATATTCCACTCCCCCGCTATCCGTGGCAGCGCACCCGATTGCATTCCGCGCTTCCGCTTTTCGAGCAGATGCGGATGGGCACCCCCGGCGGTCACGTCATGCTCGGCGATCCGGATCTGGAGGGCAGGTCCGGCTGGCTGCTGCAGATCGGATCGGAGAATCTGCCGTGGGTCGCCGACCATGTGGTCGCGGGTACCCGGATCTTGCCCGGCGCAGCCTATGTGGATGCGGCGCTCAGCGCGGCCGCGAGCAGGCTGGGTGGCACCCGGGTCGCCTTGGACAATGTTCGCTTCGTCGCGCCGCTGATCATGGCTGGACCGGATGTGCCGCTGCTGGAGACCAGCATCGAGGATTCCAGCGGCCGATTCCTGATTCGATCCCGCACTGCGACCGGTTCGGTGTGGACCGTGAACGCGACCGGGCGCGTGCTCACCGGGAGCTACGAATCATCGAAAATCGAACCACCCCATATCGATTCCGAGGTGGAGCTCGATCCAGAGCTGTTCTATGCCGCACTGGCAGCCCGCGGCCTGCAGTACGGCCCGGCGTTCCGGCGGGTGACCTCCGTGCGGGCCAGCGCCGATGCGGTGGTGGCCACCGTCGACGGCGCGATCGCCGCCGGCTCGGGACATCTCGTGCACCCGGCGGTGGTCGATGCGGCCATGCAGACCGTGGCGCTGCTGTTCGCCGATGCGAGTCTCGGCGAGGGGGCCATGGTGCCGGTCGGCGTGGACGAGGTCCGGCTGTACGGCCCACTGCCGGAACAGGTCACCGTGGTCACCCGCCGCGACCGGTCGTCCGCGCTGCGCGCCCACGTGGATCTGCTGGATGCCGACCGGAACCTGTGCCTGCAACTGGTCGGCGTGCGCATCGGTGCGCTCAGCCCCGGGGCCGGCCCGCTGCATCGGATGGTCGACTTCTTCTACGCCGACACCATGGAGCAGCGCGACCGGATCGATCCGAGCGCCCTGCGCACCGCCGAGACGACCTGCACCATCGTGGTGGGCCTGGGGCGGCCGCCGCGCGCCGAGCGGCTGGCCTCGGTCCTGCTCCACTCCCGATATCTGCCCGCCGAACCCGAGGACGAGACCCTCGAGGCCGACCTCACCGCGCAATTGACAGCCGCTGCCGCGGAACCCGGGGTGCGGCAGGTGCACGTCGCCGTGGTGGCAGGCGTGGTGCCCGACGATGTCGCGGCGCTCTGGACGCTCAAGCGAATCGCCGTCACCGTCGAGGAATTCGCCGCCACGCACGACACCGGCGAGGCGCTGTCCGCCGGGGAAGGCCCGTGCTACGCCACCCTGGTCACCGAGAGCGCGTTCGCACTGCCTGCCAGCCCGGTGCCGCCGAATTCGGCACATGCCGCGCTCGCCGGGGCGCGGCGGGTTCTGCTCAACGAGCAGCTGCGGCTGCGCTGGCGGCTGATCGATACCGAGCCCGGCATTCCGCTCATCGATTTGATCACCGAGCTGTCGGTTCCGGGCGCGTTCACACTCGACGACTCCGACGAGGTCATCCTGCGCGCCGGAAAACGCTGGGCTCCCGTCGTGACTCGCCCACTGCAGCAGCGCGTCGACGCCCTGGATACCGCTGCACCACTGAATGATCCGGAGGCCGCGTTCGGGCTGGAGGTGCCGAGGTCGCGGCTGTTGTCGGCACTGGCCTGGCGCGGCTGTCCGCGCCCGGATCCGGGGCCCGGCGAGGTCGAGGTGCGCATGCGGGTGATCGGGCTCAACTACAAGGATCCACTCAAGGTGATGGGCATCCTCGGGGAAAGGGAGCTGGCCGCAACATTTTTCGGCACCAAGCCGGGTATGGAGGGCGTGGGCACCGTCGAGCGAGTCGGCCCGGGTGTCACGGGACTGGTTGCCGGGGATCAAGTGGCTGTCGCCGCCAAAGACATGATGCGCCGGTTCCGGGTCGTGAGCGAGCGCCTCGCGATCCGGCTGCCGCTCGGTGCACAGCCCGAATTATGCACCAGTACCACCTCATTCGGCACCGCCGAGTACGCGCTGCACGATCTGGCGCGGCTGCTGAAGGGCGAGACGGTGCTGATCCACGGCGCGGCGGGCGGGGTGGGCTCGGCCGCCATCCAGGTCGCGAAGGCACTGGGGGCGCGCATTATCGGTACGGCGAGCACCGATGAGCGGCGGGCCCATATCCTCGCCCTCGGTGCGGATCATGCCCTCCCCTCGCGCTCGCTGAACTTCGCCGACGATGTCCTCGCGCTCACCGACGGCGCGGGCGCCGAGGTGGTGCTCAGCACCGCACCCGGTGAGATGCTGCGGCAGAATTTCAAGGCCGTGGCCGAATTCGGCCGCATAGTCGAGATCGGCAAGGCCGACATCTACACCGGCGGACTGCTGGAACTGGCCAATTTCGACAAGAATCTGAGCTACTTCTCCGTCGATCTGGATCGCATGTGCGCTGTGCGCCCGCTGCAGCTGGCGGAGCTGCTGCGCCGGGTCTACGACAAGATGGAGACCGGCGTCTACCAGGCCCTGCCGTACGAGCTGTTCGAAACCCACGAGGTGGCACAGGCTTTCGACGAGGTCATCCGTTCCACGCGGTCGGCGCGCGTGGCCCTGCGGATGGATTCGCCCGCCCCGCCGGTGCGGCCACTGCTGCCGGAGGTCGAGATCGGCGCCGCGGCAACATATCTCATTACCGGCGGCTTCGGTGGTTTCGGCCTGGCCACCGGACGCTGGCTGGTCAGCAAGGGCGCGCAGCGGCTGGTCCTGGTGGGGCGCAGCGGCGCCGCCACCGCGGCCGCCCGCCAGCAGATCGCGGCCTGGCGGGCACTGGGTGTGCGGGTCGCCGAGGAATTGGCGGACGTCACCGATACCGACGCGGTCGCGGCGGTCGTCGCCCGTGCGCACACCGCCGAGTATCCGCTGCGGGGCATCTTCCACACCGCAGGTGCGGTGTCGGACAACAGGATTGCGGCAATGGACCTCGATCAGTTGACTCGAGTATACCGGCCGAAGGTGCACGGGGCACGGGCCCTGCATCAGGCGGTGACCGAGGCGGGCATCGCACTGGACATGTTCGTGCTGTACTCCTCCGGCGGCTCCATGTTCGGCATCTTCGGCCAGTACAACTACTGCGCGGCCAATGTGGCGGTGGAGGCGCTGGCCGAGCGGTGGGCCCGTGCGGGCATACCGGCGATGTGCATCGGCTGGGGTCATATGTCCGGGGCGACCGGCGGTATGGCGGCCGAGGACAAGGTGTCGAAATATCTCGACCTGGTCGGCTTCGCACCGATCGATATGGCGGACGGCACCGCGTATCTGGAGCAGTCGCTGCGACTGGGGGTGACCCGGGCGGCGATCATTCCCACCGATTGGGGCAAGCTCACCGCCGCCTTCCCGCAGATGGCCCGGACCGGACGGCTGGCCGCGCTGGTGGCGTCCTCGGTGCAGGACAATTCGGCACTGGCCCAATTGAAGTCCGAACTCCATGCCCTCGAGGAGGGCAAGCGCGGGCAGGCCGTGGCGCGCATGCTCGCCGATCAGCTGGCGGTGGTGATGGGCGTGGCGCCGGAGTCGATCGATCTGACGGTTCCGGTGCCCGAACTCGGCCTCGATTCGCTCATGGCCGTCGAATTCGGGGCCCGGGTGGGCAAGCAGCTCGGCATCGAGCTGATGGCATTGCAGATGGGGCGGTCGTTCAGCCTGCAGCAGGCCGGGCCGAAGGTGGCCGAACTGATTCTCGCCGCCGGCGAGCCGATCGGGGCGCGGCGGTGACCGAGACCGCCGCGCGCCCGCCGGAGGAACGGGCGGATGATGCGGCGGGCGCGTGGATCGCCTTCGGCGGCTGCCTGATCGCGGTCTTCATGCAGATGATCGACGTGACCATCGTGAACACCGCGCTGCCGAGCCTGACCGCGGACCTGGGCGCGTCCCGGCAGGCGCAATTGCTGGTGGTGTCGGCGTATTCGCTGGCCTTCGCCTGCACACTGCTGACCGCGGCCCGCATCGGTGAACTGGCCGGTCGGCGCGCGGTGTTCCTGGTCTCGGTGGCGGCATTCACCGGCGCCTCGGTGTGGTGCGGAATCTCCGGCAGCGCAGGCGAACTCATCGCCGCACGGGTGGTGCAGGGCATGGCGGGCGCGGGCATGGCGGCACAGACCATCGCCATCCTGACGGCCACCTTCCCGCGCGACCGGCACGGGCAGGTGTTCGCGCTGTACGGCGCGACCGCCGGATTCGCCGGCATGCTCGGGCCGATTCTGGGCGGAGCGCTGCTGACCCTGAATCCCTGGGGGCTGGGCTGGCATTCGGTGTTCCTGCTCAACCTGCCCCTCGGCGTACTCGCATTCGTGCTGGCACTGCGCTATCTGCGACTCGGCCGCCCGCCGACGCGGACCCGACTCGATCCGGGCGGGGCGGTGCTGTCGAGTGTGGCGCTGTTCGGGTTGCTCGCCGCGCTCGCCGACGCCCAGCAGAACGGCTGGCGCGCGGGCACGGTCGTCATGCTCGTGGCGGCGCTGCTGTGGGCGGCGGTGTTCTTCGCCCAGCAGCGCGGGAAGGCCCGGCAGGGCGGCAATCCGCTGCTGCGATTCGATCTGTTCGCCGATCGCGGTTTCGCCATCGGCTCGGTGCTGATCACCGTATTCTTCGGCCTGTTCACGGCTTTCGTCTTCGCCGTATCGATCACGCTGCAGGACGAGCTGCGGTTCTCACCGTGGCGCACCGGTCTGATGATGACGCCGTTCGCACTGGGTGCGGGCGCGGGTGCGCTCGTTTCGCCGATACTGCTGCGGCGGTGGGGAGTTCGAACGCTCGCCGCCGGAATCACCGCGTACGGCGTGTGTGTCGCGATCGGGGCCGGTTATCTGCACGTGTGCGCCGGCGTCATTTCCCTCCCCTTGGCGGTGGGTCCGATCTTCTTGTCCGGGTTGGGCGTCGGATTGTTCGGCGTCCAGCTGCCACCGCTCATGCTGTCGAGGCTGGATCAGCAGCAGATGGACGCCGCCTCGGGACTGCTGCCGACCATCGAGCAGATCGGCAACGGACTGGGACTCGCGGTGCTCAGCGCCGTCTTCTTCCGCGTACACACATTGGCCGGCAGCGTCACCGTGTTCGCGGCAATCGCGGTGGTAGCCCTGTGTCTGGGGGCGCTGGCCCTCGCGCTGCCGGAACGAAAAGCGGTGGCACCGTGGTGAGTTTCGGGTTGATCGACGAGTGGGAGCCTGCTCCGGGGCGGCTGCTGAGCTGGGTGGCGGCACCGGAATCGATCGCGCGGGCGGCGCAGGCCCCTGTTCATCCGGCGCCGCCGTCCCATCAGCAGGAGCAGTATCTGCGCGCCGCGGACCGCAATGCGGCAGCCGACTTCCGGTACTCCGGACTGTGCCTGGTGACCGCCGAGGTCCCCGAACTCCTCGACCGGGAGGCCATGACGCGGGCGATCAATGCTTTCCTGCTGCGGCACGACACCTTTCGGACCTGGTTCGACATCTCGGCCTCCGGCGCGGTGGTGCGGCATCTGGTTCCGGCGGAGGCCGTCGAATTCGTTCCGGTGGACAATGGCGAAATCGACAATGCCGAGGCCATTCGCCAGCACATTCAGAAGACGACTCCCGGCCCGTTCCAATGGGACTGCTTCACCTTCGGGGCGATCGAGCACAGCGGGTCGACAACGCTGTATCTTGCGGTCGATCACCTGCATACCGACGGTGTCGCGCAATACATCTCGTGCTTCGATCTGGCGCAGCTGTACGCCCGCGAGACCGGTGCGGATATCGAACTACCGGTACAGCCGGCCAGTTTCCTCGACTACTGCGCCCGCGAGCGGGAACATTCGGACCGGCTGACGGCCGCGACGCCGGGCGTGCGGAAGTGGCTGGAACTCGTGCGCGGCAATGACGGCGAATTGCCCTCGTTCCCTTTGGCTCTGGGGAAACGGCTGGACGGCTACAACCGCAGCGCACACCGCACCGCCGCCCTGTTCGACGAGGAGGAGGCGCAGCGCTTCGAACAGGCCTGCCAGGCGGGCGGCGCGGAATTCGCCGGAGGCATTTTTGCGGTGGCCGCGCTCACCGAGCGTGAACTCACCGGCGGTGACTACTACTTCGGCATGACCCCCATCAGCACGCGCGGATCCGTGGCGGAAATGGCCTCGGTCGGGTGGTACGTGACGCTGGTCCCCGTCGCGTTCCCCGTCGCCGCGAACGCGGCGTTCGCCCGCACGGTCACCCGTGCACAGCGGGCCTACGAGAGCGGTCTGCGGCTGACCTCGGTGTCGTTCCATCGGGTACTGGAACTCGCGGCGGACCACACCGGGATCGCGGTGCCGCCCGGCTGGGTGACGCCGATGATCTCGTATGTGGACGCCCGCGAATTCGCCGGCAGCGAGCTCTACGACGAACTGCGCGGCGGCGTATACGCCAATCGCGCGGCCAGCGAGGAGGTCCTCATCTGGATCAACCGGCTGCCCGCGGGGACATCGCTGAGCGTGATCTATCCCGATACGCCGGTGGCGCACGAATCAGTGGATCGCTATGTGGCCGTAATGAAGTCGGTGTTCCTCGAGGCCGCCGGTCACTGACCGAGCGCGGCGGCGAACATCGGCCAGGAATTGTGCAGATCCTCCTGCCAGTAACCCCAGGAGTGGGTACCGCTCGGCCGCAGATCGAAGGTCGCGGGAATGTCCAAGCCCCGGAGGCGATCCCGCAGCTGCCCGGTGCACACCGCGGTGACGGCGTCGAGAATGCCGCCGATGACGAGCTGATCGGCCAGCTTCACCGGACTGCCGTCGATACCGGGACCGGCCAGCGAATCGAGCGGACCCGGCGCGCCGGTGCCCGAGGAGACGTAGATCGCCGTACCGCGCAGCCCGGCGGCGTGCAGATACGGATCGTTCGCGGACCAGGCGGGATCGGCGGGCGGCCCCCACAGATTGCGCGGATCTCCGCGCTGGGACGCCACAATGGCATCCACCATGAGCTGGCCCGCCGCATCGCCGGTGCGTACGCAGCCGCTGTAGGAGCCGATCGCGCGGTAGCGGCCCGGTGCGGCCAGCGCCAATCGGAATACCGCCGAGCTCGCCATGGACGGGCCCGCCAGTGCGTTCCGGCCGCTGCCGCCGAAGGCGGTGTCCATGATGGGCGGCAGTTCCTGGGTGAGGAAGGTGCTCCAGCGCTGTCTGCCCAGGACCGGATCGTCGGCCCGCCAGTCGGCGAAGAAACTGCCCGCGCCACCGATCGGGATCACCACGGTGACCTGTTTGTCGGCGAAGAAGTCCTCGATATCGGTCTTGGTCAGCCAATTGCCGCCGTCGCTCCACCGCCCGGTATCGGTGCCGCCGTCCACACCGTTGAGAAGATAGAGCGTGGGTGCGGGACGTGAATCATCCGGAGCGGGCAGCACTTCCACCGGAATGAGGCGATCCATTGCCGCCGAGTACACACTCAGGTCGAGGATCCGGCCCGGTCCCGGTGCCGCGACGACGAGCCGCGCACCGTCGGAGGCGGGACGGCCGGCGGACATGGCTCGCACCGATCTCGGAATGCCGGTCCCGGGCGGCGGTTCGGCCGCGGCGGATCCGCTCATGCCGAACAGCACAGCGGTGAGCAGCAATACGGTCACGCGAACCATGCGGGCGAACCTAGGCCCGGAAATTGCCGCGCCGCAGCCCGATCGGAAGTCTCTGGAGAACCGACCAGCTCAACCGCATCGGCACTGGTATTCACCACAAACTTGCCCAGGATTCGCCCTGGTGACCGAATTGCGCTGTTAGCGTGCAGATTCGGATCCGATGTCGTATCCCGTCGTGCCGAAGCACGCGGCCGCCACGGTCCCGATCTTCATATCGGCAGTTGTCAGAACGGCAAACACATTGGTTACCGAAATCTTCGATACGACAGTGGATTTGCCGGTCGCACCGGAAGTGATCCGCGGTCTGCTGATCGATCCGCAGTTGTATCCGAGAATCTTCGCGGGTGTGGGCGCCTGCGAGCAGGTGGACACCCTCGGTGCGGGGCTGTCCTGGTTGATCCGTATCGGCACCATAACCTCAGGGGTGCACACCCGCAGGGCCACCTTCCACCCCGATCGGCACGGCGGCATGCAACTGCGGTGCACCGAGACCGGCGCCCTGGTGAGCGTGCGGCTGCGCAGGCGGGAGGAACTGACCCGCCTCAATATCTCCTTCTTCGGCGTCGGCCGCATTCATCCCGCGGTGGCGGCACTGTCGAACGCCGAGGTAATCGAGTGGACCGAGGCCGGATTCGCGCGGCTGCTCGAATTGATCTCCGGTGCGCAGACTTCGGTCGTAGTCAATGGCGAGGACCGTCCGCTGCGGCGGCGCGCCCAGGTGGCCGGGCAGATCGTGGCGACCGGCGTGGTGCGCCCGCTGCGGCCGGTGCGCGCGGTGAAACAGATCGGCGGCCTGGCCAGATGGGGATTCAATCTGGCCGGCGGGTATGCGGCGGCGGCCGGATACGCACCCGACCGGATCGCCGTGATCGATGGGCACGGGTCCCGGACCTTCCGGGAGATGCATGAGCGCAGCCGGGCACTGGCGGGCGCGATGGCGACCCTCGGACTCGGACCCGGTGACGCGGTGGGCCTGCTCGCGCGCAATCACGCCGGGATGATCGAAACCATGGTCGCCGCAGGCAAACTCGGCGTCGATGTCATTCTGCTGAATGCCGGGCTGTCGGCACGGCGGATCGAGGACATTGTGCAGCGGCACCGGCTCACGACACTGTTCGTGGACGGCGATCTCGAACCGCTCGTCGACTATCTGCACGCCGATATCCACCGCTACCGGACCGATTCACCGGCGCACGGGCACACCACGACGGACGATCTGATAGCACAGGGCCACAACAGGTTCCGCGCACCCGCCCAGAAGGGGCGGCTGATCGTTCTCACCTCCGGGACCAGCGGCACCCCGAAGGGCGCCCGGCGGCCGCATGCCCGGGGATTCGCCACCATCGCCGCGCTGCTGTCACGAATCCCCCTGCGCATGAACGAGACCATGCTCATTCCCGCACCGCTGTTCCACACCTGGGGGCTGGCGGCGCTGCAATTGAGCACCGCGCTGCGCGCCACCGTCGTCCTGCCCGAACGATTCGACGCCGAGGACTGCCTGCGGCTGATCGCCGAGCACCGGGTGAGTTCCCTCATCGTGGTGCCGACCATGGTGCAGCGCATTCTCGATCTGCCCGTCGCGGTGCGCGCCCGCTACGACACCTCGAGCCTGCGTGTGGTCGCGAGCTGCGGTGCGCCGCTGACCGGTACGACCGTGCTGCGCTTCCTGGACGCCTTCGGTGACATCCTCTACAACACCTACGGGTCCACCGAGGTCTCCTGGGCCACCATCGCCACACCGGAGGATCTGCGGGTATCCCCGACCACGGCCGGGCGGCCGCCGCTCGGCACCCGGGTCGCGGTGCTGGACCGAGAGCGCAAACCCGTCGCGATCGGCGCGATCGGCCGGATCTACGTCGGCAACCATATGCTCTTCGACGGTTATGTGAACTGCCCGCCGCCCGAGGAGGCCGGCGGACTGCTCGACACCGGCGATCTCGGATATCTCGATATCACCGGCCGCCTGTTCATCGCCGGGCGGGACGACGAGATGATCATCTCCGGCGGGGAGAACGTCTTCCCACGCCCGGTCGAGGAGGCCCTGGCCCATCTGCCGCAGATCAGCGAGGTGGCCGTGGTCGGCGTTCCCGATCACGAATTCGGCCAGCGCCTGGCCGCCTACATCGTCAAACGTGAAGGCTCAGGCCTGGATCCGGATATGGTCCGCACCTATATCCGCCATCGCCTCAGCCGCTTCAGCGTCCCCCGCGATATCGTCTTCCTGCCCGCCCTCCCCCGCGGCGAAACGGGCAAGGTCCTCAAACGACTCCTCACCGGGGCCCTGGCCGAGCCTCCGACCGCCTGACAGCTCAGTGCCAGAGGCGACGACACGGCAACTGCCGCAATTCCTTTCGAACCCTGCGATCCACCCGGACCGTCAAACCGACCTGCGCTGCGGCAGTCGCGAATTCCCAAGCCTCCGAAAAGGTTGCGGCGTACTCCAGCACCAGTGGCCGGTCCGGCCGTTCGAAGCAGACCAGGACGCGGTGGGTCAGCGCATCCGCTACATACTCGGATGCCATGACTTCGACGCTGTGCCTCATTACCCGACAGTAGGAGCCCACTCCGAGCCCCCACCCCGATCTCGATTTCCACCGGACATGTCACAGCCATGCGACCCGGCATTCTGGGCGATATCACCGGCGCGCACGGTGGTCAGCCGTGCGGTGCAGCGAAACCCGGATCAGCGGGCAGCGCCGCGAGGATGCGGTGCAGGACCGCCGTGGCGTCTCCGATGCCGTCGATCGTGGTCATGATGCCGCGGTCGGCGTAGTGCCCGGTGATCGCGGGAATGTGGCTGCGGTACAGGGCCAATCGCTCGCGGACCACGGCGGGGTCGTCATCACTGCGGTGCTGGGCGGCGAAACGGATTTCGCAGCGCTCGATGATCACCGCGTCGGGCACGGCGAGTTCGATGACGGAGTCGACGGCGCGGTCGGCGTCGGCCAGCAGTTCGTCCAGCGCCGCCGCCTGCGCGCCGGTACGCGGATAGCCGTCGAGGATATAGCCCCCGGCCGCATCGGATTCGGCCAGACGTTCGCCGAGTATCCGCAGGACCAGGTCATCGGGCACCAGCTCACCGGCCGCCACCATGGCCGCGGCCCGCAGACCGACCGGCGTCCCGTCCCGCATGGCGGCGCGGAACAATTCGCCGGTCGAGATGTGCGGCACCCCGAGTTCCCGCTTCAGCATCTTCGCCTGCGTGCCTTTGCCGGAACCATTGGGCCCCAAGATCACCAACCGCATTCCGATCGACTCCAATCACCTTGTCAGCGAGGCTACTCGGGCCGAGCTCCGGTAGCGAGACGGTCCAGCGGCCGCCGGGCGCTGCGCACGGCGTGGTGCGCGGACCCAAGCGCGAATTCATCTCGCGCTGCGACAACCTGATTCTGAAAGCCGCACTGCGAGCCCGGTTCTCGGACGCGCAGTGCGGGTTCAAGGCGGTGAATCAGTTACCCGCGCCGTTGTTCGGGTTCGTGCAGATCGTGCCTTCGCACGCAACCGTGGAGCCGTCGCCGTTCGGGTTGGGCATGACGCTGCCGCCGTTGTCCCGCAGATCGGTGCCGGCAACCGTGATTCGGGTTGGTGCAGATCGTGCCCTCGCACGGTGCGGTGGTCGGCGCCGGGTGCGGGGCGATCGGGACGGTGGTTGCCAAGTAGCGGAGCCGGCCACCTTCCGAGCCCCTGCCGAGACGCCGAGAGGTTGCCCGACAGAGGGTGTTGCGCTTGCCGGCTTGTGCGTCTACCTTCCACTAATACGAATTAGTACCGGGAATCACCTTTCGCGGGATGCGCCCCGCATCACCTCACGAATCAAGGGACAACCATGCTCGACGCCGAGGTTCCGACCGAACTCGCTCGCCCCGCAGGACTCGGCCGGCTCCTGACCTTCATGTTTCCGGCGGCGACGGCCATGTACGCCGCCTTCAACGGTGTGCAACAGATTCTGCTGCCCGCCCAGGTCGAGGCCCTCGACCCCGCCGCCAAGGTGGGCAATCTGGCCTTGATCACCGCGCTGGCCGCCATTGCCTCGATGGTGGCGCTGCCGATCGGCGGAGCGGTGTCGGACCGCACCCGTTCACCGTTCGGGCGGCGCTCACCCTGGATCGTGGTGACCACCGTGCTGTCGGCCGTGCTGCTGGTGGCCATCGGAAGCGCCACCGACCTGGCCGTGCTGACGATTGCCGTTGTGGCCCTGTGGTTTACGGCGAACTTCTATCAGGGCGCCTTCGCGGCGATCCTGCCCGACCGGGTGCCGCTGGCACGCCGCGGCCTCGCCTCGTCGGTGATCGGGCTGGGCACACCGGTCGGCATTCTGCTCGGGGTGAATGTGGCCAGCCGGGTCAGCCAGCTCTGGGGTTACGCGATGCTAGCCGTCATCTTCGTGATCGCCAGTGCCGCACTGGTATTCGGCGCCCGGGAGGCATCGTCGGAAGGCGCGATCGCACCGGCCCGGCGCCCGCGGCGGCAATCGGAGGTTGTGCGCGCGTTCTTCGCGGCATTCCGCAGTACCGATTTCCGTCTCGCCTTCCTGAGCCGGGCGAGTCTGTCCCTGGCCTACTTCACCGTCAGCGGCTACCTGTTCTACTCGATGCAGGACTACATCGGCGCGGGCAATATTCCGGGCGGCGATGTCGCAGTCGCCGTGGCGACGCTGTCCACGATCTCTGTGGCGACCTGGTCGGTCGTGGCCATGTGCACCGGCTGGCTCGCCGATCGGCTCGACCGGCGCAAACTGTTCGTGGGGATCAGCGCGGCCGGGCTGGCGGTATCGATGCTTGTACCGATCCTGAGTCCGACCTGGACGGGGATGGTGGTCTACGCCTTCCTGTCCGGGGCGTTCATCGGCGCCTACTTCGCCGTCGATCTCGCCGTCATGTCACTTGTGCTGCCGGACAAGCACAACGAGGGCCGGGACTTCGGCCTGCTCGCGGTCGCGACCGGACTCCCCCAGGTGCTGTCCTCGGTCATCGCCGGTGCGCTGCTCACCCTGTTCGGCAGCTATATCGCCCTCTTCTGCTTCGGCGCGGCCTGCGCGCTCGCCGCCGGGCTCGTCATCATGCGGATCCGTTCGGTCCGCTGACCTTCCACCGTCGAAAGGTAGCCACATGCCGTATGCCAGCACTTCCGAAGGAGTTCGCCTCTGTTATGACACCTTCGGACATCCGGAAGCCCCACCGCTACTTCTCATTCAGGGGCTGGGCGCGCATATGCTCGGCTGGCGCGCCGAACTGTGCGAGGCACTCGCGCGCGCGGGGTTCCGCGTCATTCGGTTCGACAATCGCGATGTCGGGCTGTCCCAGAAATTCCCGGCGGGCGGTTATCTGCTGAGCGATATGGCGGCCGATACCGCGGGTCTGCTCAGTGCGCTGGGCATCGATTCGGCGCACATCATGGCGCAGTCGATGGGGGGAATCATCGCTCAGGAGTTGGTGATTCATCATCCCGAGCGGGTCCGGTCGCTCGCGCTGATCTATACCGCGCCGAACAACTACGAGTACTTCTCCGGCGTCGATCTGCTCGAGGAGCGAATGGCGCTGCCCCGTGCCCGCAATCGCGCCGAGGCCGCCGAACTGTACGTCCGCAATGAGGCGCCCTGCGCATCGCCAGGCTATCCCGCCGATCTGGACTGGCTCCGCACGCTCGGCGGACTCATGTACGACCGCGATTTCGATCCGGACGGTGCCGCCCGGCAGACGAATGCCATTACCGCCTCGCCCGACAATACGGCGCAGCTGCGGCAGATCACTGTTGCGACAACGATTATGCACGGCGACGGCGATCGACTGATCAGCCCGGCAGCCGCCACGGCGCTGCACCGGGCCATCGCGGGCTCCACCCTCACGCTCTTCCCGGGCATGGGACACGAACTCCCGCAAGCACTCTGGAGCGACATCGTCGCTCTCGTCCACGACAACGCCGCCACTTCCCCGGAACGAGTGTGATCATGCGCAAGATCTATCGGCCACAGCATCTTTCAGCCCTCCGGGGGCCGTATCGTTCAGCCCTCCAGGGGCTGTGCACCGCGACAGTCGTCGTCGCGGCCCTCTCCCTCGGGGGCGCCGTCCATACGGAACCCGCTGGGGCGGAATCGGTCTCCACACCGGACGTGGACCCGTTCTACGCGGCGCCCGCCGATCTGGGCGGCTATGCGAACGGAGCGATTCTGCGGTCCCGGGAATCGGCGCTCTTCGGCGTCGCCCTGCCCATCAAGGTGTGGCAGGTCCAGTACAAGTCGACCGATGCCGAAGGCCGTCCCACCACGGGTGTCGCCACCGTGCTGGTGCCGGACGCCCCGTGGAACGGCGCCGGGCCCCGGCCGCTGGTGAGCTATCAGATCGCCGAGGACGGCCTCGGAATCCAGTGTGCGTCCTCGTATGTCCTGCGGGCCGGGCTGCAGGCGGGGACCAATAATGCCCAAGATCAGGAAGCGCCCATCGCCGCCGTGCTGCTGCAACGCAATTGGGCGGTGGTGATCTCGGATTACGAGGGCCCGCAGGAACGATTCATCGACCGCGGACAGGAGGCGCACAGCGCGCTGGACGGCATTCGGGCCGCCGTGGCCTTCGCGCCGGCGCAGCTCGGACCGCGCGCGCCCCTCGCCGCCTTCGGCTACTCCGGCGGTGCGTTCGCGACCGTCTCCATGATGGAGCTACAGCCGCGCTACGCGCCCGAACTCAACTTCACGGGCTTCGCCGCGGGCGGCATACCCGCCGACGTGGCCGCCGGGATCGCCATGGGCAACGGCACCAAGAATGTCGGACTGCCCGTGTTCGCCCTCGCGGCGCTGGACCGTCTGAGCCCGGAGTCGAATATCCCCGCACAGGTCGACGAATCGACCCGCGCGGCGATCGCCGCGGCCGGACAGCAATGCGTCCAGCAGGTCGTGACCGACAACGCTTTCCGGCAGATCACCGACGTATCGGAGTCCGCCGATCTCGCGCGCAATCCGGTCATCGCGGCCGCCGCCGCCGAGCAGAATCCCGGGCAGAGCATCCCGGCGGTCCCCATGTACGCCTGGCACAGCACCCTCGACGATGCACTGCCGATCGCACCGGTCGACGCCCTGATCGACAAATACTGCGCGGCCGGTGCGACCGTGACGTATCACCGGACCGATGTGCCGCAGCACGCACCGGCCGCGATCGCCGAATTACCCACCGTCTTCGCATATCTGAGCGATCGGCTGGCCGGCATACCGCAGCGGGGCGGGTGCCACACTGTCTGACCCCGTCACCTGCCGGCGAGCGCGAGTGCGGGCAAATACGGTGCGCGACACCCTGATCAGGGGATGTTCGGCACCGCCGCCCGCACCGGCGCTCCGAACCAGCGGGACAGCGCGTCACGCAGTGCGGGCGCGGCGGTATCGGCAGGTTCGTCACTCGCTGCGGCCCAGGCGATGTGGGCGTCCGGGCGAATCAGCAGCGCATCGGCCGGTCGGTGCTCGGTGGTGACAGAGACCGTGTCGACGCGGTGCTGCCAATCCCGGGCGATCTCACGCAGGTCCGGCCGGTCGGCAAGGTCGAGGAAGATCGGGCGGGCGGGCCGCATGAGTTCCGCGACAGTGGTTTCGCCGTCCCCGGTCTGCAGCACGAGGTCCGGGGCGAAAGCTCCGGCCAGGGCATGACCCTCGGAACCTGCCGGCGGGTAACGGATATCGGTACCGGCGATCAGAGCGCCCACCCGGCGCGCTGCCGGTTCGTCGACGAGCAGTTCCTGGAAGACCTGCCGAAGTGCTTCGGCGGCGGGGTCATCGCCGCGCCGCAGCGCCACCTGCGCCCGGGTCTGCAGCAGGGCACGTCCGCCGGCGAAGTGACGTTCGTCGTGATAGGTGTCCAGCAGCCCGCCCGGAGCCCAGCCCTCGAGGTCGGCGGCCAGCTTCCAGGCCAGGTTCACCGAATCGAGCATGCCGAGGTTGAGCGCGACACCGGTGGCGGGCAGCAGATGCGCCGCGTCACCGGCCAGCAGTATCCGCCCGTCGCGATACCGTTGCGCCTGCCGATCCTTGAAGGTGAAGCGCGACAACCGAATCGGCGCACCCAGCGGCAGCTCCGCGCCGAGCACACGGTGCACGCTGTCGCTGAGCTCGGTCAGGCTCATCGGCTGATCGTCGTCGTATTCGGCGGACTCGTCCTCGGTGGTCGAGAGGAACATTCCGTCCGGGCCGACCGCGTACGCGAACACACCGCGATCCGTCCGGGTGAAACCGGCACGGATCCGGCCCAGGCCGGGCGCCTCGATATCACCGTTGCCGAAGACGGTCACCGCATCGGGCACCGCGACGTGACCGACCCTGTTGACGTCCGGATATGTGGTGCCGGGGAACGGAATTCCCGCCAGATCACGAATCCGGCTGCGGCCGCCGTCACAGCCCACCAGGTATCGAGCGGTCACCCGGTACGGCCTGTCCGGACCGCGCACGTCCACGGTCACCGCGGTCTCGTCCTGGCTCACCCCGACCACCTCGTGCCCGCGGCGGATCTCGGCGCCCAGTTCGCCGGCGCGTTCGGCGAGCACTCGTTCGGTATCCACCTGGGCGATCGCCACCGCCCGCATCGGCGAATCCACCAGACCCCGCAGGTCCACATGCACACCGCCGAAAGGGAATCGGGGCGGCGGGTGCGGATCGCTACCGGCCGCTTCGAACCGGTCCAGGATGCCGCGGTAGCGCAGCAGGTCCAGGATCTGGCCGCCGATGCCACTGGCCTTCGGGGTGTCCCGGGGCTGCGGATGCCGCTCCAGCACCACCGGCCGCACCCCCGCCAGGCACAACTCATCGGCCAGCATCAGGCCCGCGGGGCCCGCCCCCACAATGATCACGTCGGTGTCCGTCACGCGCATATCGCTCCCCGGTATTCGCAGCTTCTGGCTTCGGCCAGCGATTCTGCGGCAGTGCCGGGGTCTTGCCGCAAGCCCCCCTGTGCGCTATATGCTGAAAGGGGGAAGGGGTGAGTACTCCCCCTTCCCCGCAATCGTCTAGCTCAGCGAGCTACGTTGGGCGCTATGCCCTCTCACTGATGCCCTCTCACTGATGCCCTCTCACTGATGCCCTCTCACTGATGCCCTCTCACTGGCTCGGCTGCGGCACATCGACATGGCAGCTGTCGACCTTCGGGTTCACGCCCAGATAGTTCAGCGGGCCGGCGATGATGGTCACCGCGATGGTGCCGGTGCTCGCGCAGTTCGACGGCGCATTGTCGTAGTAGTGCCGCTGTCCCGCGGCGACAGCACCGATGATCAGCCATACGAACAGCAAAAGTGTGACTGCACTTGAAATTGCAGAGCGACTTCGACCTCGGAATCGCAAGTCATCGTTGGCGTAGCTTCTCATTTTCCCGTCTCCGTTCTTCGGATTACGCACCTCTGGGTGCGGCGCTCCCACCAGCCGCTATACCCGGCGAGAACACGCCGAAACGGCGTACCGCAACAGCTTCGGAATCTCCGGAACTGTTTCGAAGTGATAGAAAGGGGAAGTCCCGTCTTGCCCGACTGTCCGGCGCGAACATCATGCGCACAATGCAGGAGATGGCCAGAGTGAGTAGAGAAATGCAGACCACACGTGGGATCCAGGGAAGAGGACAGGTCGCTGACACCGGCACTCGCGCCGACGTCAGCTGGCCCGAGCCGAGCCCCTTGGAACTTTGGTGGGAGCAGGTGATGTATCCCGACGGGGCCGCTACGACCCCGTCGCAGGCCTGACACAGGCACCGTCGCCGGCAACACCGGCGGCCGCAGCAAATTTTCGAAGTTTCCGATATTTTACGAATTTGATGCCAGTGGTCCCGCCCGGATTATCCGGGCGGGACCACTGCAATTCGTAGGTCTTCAGCAGTCGCGAGACCGCGATCTATCGCGGTGATCAGTCGCGGAAGGCGTCCTTTACCTTCTCGCCCGCATCCTTGAGGTTCGACTTGATCTGATCGGCCTTGCCTTCGTGCTGAGTTTCCTTGTCGCCGGTCGCCTGGCCGAACTTCTCCTTGGCCTGGCCCGCAACATCATCGATCTTGTTCTTGGCCTTGTCGGTCGCACTCATATCGATGTCCCTTCCTAGGCTGACCGGCCTGCTCGATCCGGCCGGTCTTACCCGCAATTGCCGGATAGAGTCGAATGAAACGCTCGCGGAGAGATGCGCCACTGTTGTCATGACATCGGGAATAGGAGGGTTCATGGCAATCGGTGACAGGGTGCGGCCGCGGATCGTGGTCGTGATGGGCGTCTCCGGATCGGGCAAGTCCACCCTCGGGCAGACGCTCGCGACCGCTCTGGGCTGGGACTTCCTGGAGGGCGACGACCTGCATCCGGCGGCCGATATCGCGAAAATGGCGGCGGGCCAACCGCTTACCGACGACGATCGGCGGCCCTGGCTGGCGGCCATCTCGCAGTGGATGTCCGGCGAAACAGCCGCCGGACGATCGGGCATCGTCACCTGCTCCGCGCTGAAACACTCGTATCGGGACATGCTGCGCCACAGCATGATCGATCACCCCGAAGCCGACCTCACGTTCCTGTACCTGTCCGGCTCCCGGGACCGGCTCGAACGCCGTCTCACCACCCGCACGGACCACTTCATGCCACCCGGCCTGCTGGACTCCCAGCTCGGCACCCTCGAGGCTCCCACTCCCGGCGAAGGAATCATCACGATCGAAATCGGCCCTCCGCCAAACGAAATCGCTGCCGCGGCACTGGCCGCGATCGACGGAAAGCGCAGGCCGGCCGCAGCGCCCGATCAGCGCTGATAGCGTTGGCCCGGTATCGACCAGACCGGACGAAACGGACCGTCATGAACGAGGAGAGAGGACATCGCGGTGGTTGGTCTTGTGGACGACTCCGCCTCCGGCGAGCGTCCGGCCTTTCCCGCTGAAGTGCTCGCGATCGACGGCGAGAGTCCGCTCAATCGATTGCTCATGGATACCGACTGGTCGGCGACCGCACTGGGACCGGCCGGGGACTGGCGCCAGGAATTGCGCACCATTGCCGGCGCCTGCATGAACTGCCCGTTCCCCATGCTGATCATGTGGGGTCCGGAGCTGTCCATGATCTACAACGACGCCTTCGTCCCGATCCTCGGCGCCAAACATCCCGCGCTCGGACAACCCTGCGCCGAGGTCTGGTCCGATGCGTGGCCGGTGGTCGGCGAGATGATCGGCAAGGTCATGGACCGCGGTGAACCCACGCATCACCAGGACCTGCCGATGACCCTGCATCGCCACGGCTTCGACGAATCGGTCTATTTCACCTTCGCCTACAGCCCGATTCGCCTCGCGGGCGGCAGGGTGGGCGGGGTGCTGACCGTGGTCACCGAGACCACCGCGCAGGTGCTCGGCACGCGGCGACTGCAAACCTTGCGCGAGCTGGGCGAGGCCCGTTCGGCGCGGATCGCCGATGTGAGCGAGGCCTGCCTCGCGGCGGCGACGGTGCTCGACGCGCACCGCGAGGACGTGCCGTTCGGCGCCATCTACCTGCTCGGCGAAGACGGTGAACGCGCCGATATCGTCGCTGCCTTCGGCGCGGACTCCTCGATCACCACACCGCTGCCGGATACGATCTCCGCGCGCACGGACACCGGCTGGATCTGGCAGACCGCCACCACCGGCATCCCGCACACGAGCATTCGGCAGACACCGGATGCCGTTGCGGCACAGGGCACTGTCTCCTACACCATGGTGGCACTGCCGCTCGCGGCCACGGCGCTCGAGCGGCCCCGGGGCGTGGTGGTCTTCGGCGTCAGCCCGGATCTGCTGTTCGACGAGGCCTACCGTGGCTTCCTGAACCTCGCGGCCGGTCATCTGGCGACCGCGATCGCCGATGCCGAGGCGCAGGCCGCGCAGGTGCGCCGCACCGCGGAGCTCGCGGAGCTGGATCGCGCGAAAACCCAGTTCTTCACCGGTGTCAGCCACGAACTTCGGACACCGCTGGCCCTGATCACCGGGCCCGCCCAGGACGCGCTCACCGACGGACGGTTTCCGCTACCGGCCCCGCAGCGCGACCGGGTGGAGATCATCCGGCGCAATGCGGGACGCCTGCGGCGCATGGTCGACACCCTGCTGGATTTCAGCCGGATCGAGGACGGGCGTCTCAGCTGCGAACCGGTCGCGGTGGAGGTGGACGCGCTCACGCGCGGGATCGCGGAATCCTTCGCACCGGCGCTGGAACGGGCGGGATTGGGGCTCGTTCTCGACTGCCCGGTCAACCATCGCGCCGTGCTGATCGATCCGGCGCTGTGGGAGCGGATCGTGCTGAATCTGCTGTCCAATGCGGTGAAATTCACCTTGGCGGGTGAGATCCACGTCGGTCTGCGGATTGTGGACAATGTCGTGGAGCTGGAGGTGCGCGACACCGGCGTGGGCATACCGCCGGCCGACCTCCCGCACATTTTCGAGCGATTCCGGCAGGTGCGCGGCACCCAGGGACGCTCACACGAGGGCTCCGGAATCGGACTGGCCCTGGTTCAGGAATTGGCCCAGCTGCACGACGGCTACGCCGACGTGGTGAGCGAGGTCGGCAAGGGCAGTACCTTCACCGTTCGCATCCCCGCGCGCTTCACCGAAACCCCCGCCCGGTGGACGCCCACCAACAGCATTGTCGACGACTACGTCACCGAGGCCATGCAGTGGCTTGGACCCGCCACCGGAAACGCGGACAATCCCTTGGCGCGCAACCCTTCCGACGGCGATACGGTGCTCATCGCCGAGGACAATGCCGATCTCCGGAGATATCTGGCGGGGCTGCTCGAACCGGCCTACACGGTCACACTGGCGGCCGACGGCAATGAGGCGCTGCGCCAGGCGCGGAGTCTTCGCCCCGATCTTGTGCTCGCGGACGTCATGATGCCCGGCCTCGATGGATTCGCACTGCTGCGCGCCCTGCGCGCCGATCCGGCCACGGCGGGAACCCCGGTGGTGTTCCTGTCCGCGCGCGCCGGTGAGGAAGCCGCCGCCGAGGGATTGGCGGCGGGCGCCGACGACTATCTGACCAAACCGTTCTCCTCGACCGATCTGCTGGCCCGGGTGCGTTCGAATCTGCATTTGGCGCGTTTGCGAAATCACGAATCAGCTTGGCGTACAGCGCTTGTCAATGCGATGCAGGACGGATTCCTGGTCGTCGACACCGATTTCACGGTCCTCGAGATCAATGACGGCTTCACCCAGCTGCTCGGCTACGACGCCACGCGTTTGCCGTGGCGCAGACCACACCCCTGGTGGCCGGACGCCGAGCACGACCCGGAAGGGTTCGCGCTGATCGAAGCCGCGCACGCGGTCATCGAAGCCGAAGGACGCGGGCGCTTCGTGCTGCCGCTGCAGCATCGGGACGGGCATCGGCTCTGGGTCGACGTCTCGCTGGACTCGCTGCAGGACCATCGCAGCGGCACCCGCCTGTTCGTCGGCACGCTGCGCGATGTCACCACACAGCATCTGACCGCCGAACGGGATGCCGCTGTCGCGCGCTTGGCCGGGCGGATCACCGGGCTCGACGACAGTGCCACCGTGGTGAAGGTCGGTCTGGCCGAACTGCGCGGGTTCTGGCTGGCCGAACGCGTCACGCTGGTCCACTTCGATCAGCCCGAGGATCCCGATGCTCCGCGGGTGATCGGCGGGACGGGTGTGACTCCGCCGGCGGGCGAGGAACTGCCACCATGGCAGGCCGCCGAACTGGCCCGCGCCGGAAATCTCTGCACGGTCACTCCCCCGGGCGCCGACGCCACCACCGTGACCGCGGTCGGCGCTCCGCTCTACGACGGCACCGAACAGGCGCTGCTGTGGTTCGAATTCGGGCATCCACGCCCGTTCACCGTCGCCGATCGCACGCTGATGGTGCAGCTCACGGCACATCTGCAGCGGGCGCTCGGGCGGGCTCGGGCCGGTGACGAACAGCGTCAGGTCGCGCTCGCCCTGCAGCGGGCGATTCTGGGACCCGCAGACCTGCCCGCGGGCTTCGCGGTGCGCTACGAACCCGCCAGTTCGACCCTGGAGGTCGGTGGCGACTGGTACGACGTCGTGGAGCTGCCCGGGGAGCGCTACGGCGTCGTCGTGGGTGATGTGGTCGGCCACGGACTGCCCGCGGCCACCGCCATGGGTCAGCTGCGCAGTGCCGCGCGGGCGCTGCTGCTGGAGAACACCGGGCCGGGCGGGGTGCTCGCGGCACTGGACCGCTTCGCCCAGCGCCAATCGGGGGCCTACTGCGCCACCGTTTTCTGTGCGGTCATCGATCCGGCCTCCCAGCAGATTCGATACAGCAGCGCGGGGCATATGCCCGCATTGCTGGCCGCACCGGACGGCACCGTCTGTCAGCTGCGGGATGCGCAATCGCTGCCGCTGGCCGTGCGCATCGGACGCGAACGGCCCGAGGCGACGACCGGTATCGCGGCGGGCTCGCTGTTGCTGCTCTATACGGATGGGCTCGTCGAACGGCGGCAGGAGATCATCGACACCGGTATCGAGCGCGCGGCGGCCGCACTCGCCAGGGCCGTGCGGTTCACTCCTGATGCCGCCGTCGAATATCTGTGCGCTTCCCTGCTCGACGAGGGCAATCCCGATGATGATGTCGCGCTACTGGTCTACCGCCAGCCCTGAGCCGCGAAAGCCCTGTCCCGTAACGGAATTCAGCCGATCGGCGGAGTGCCACCGGCTGCCAGCGCCGCCTCGACGGTATCGAAGAGCGCGAGCAGCTGATCCAGCGCGGCGACCTCGATGGGCCGGCGCACGGCGTAGGAGGGGACGACCCGGAGCGTGTTCGGCTGCGCGTCGGACGCGGCGATCAGCACACTCATACCCGCCGAACCGAAGAATTCCACCTTCGACATATCCACCACCAGCACCGGCGGATGCGCGCGCAGCGCCTGCTCCAGCGCCGAATTCAGCACCGGCGCCGAGGACATATCGACCTCGCCCTCGACCGCGAGCACCACGTTCGCGCCGTGAGACCGTTGCTGCACAGTCAATATGCGTGACACAGGATCGTCATTGACCGGCACTGGTACACCTCCACTGTGTCCGTGAACCCGCGCCGCTGCAGGGAGCGGCGGGCGAACGTTGATCGATCAAACCTACCGTGCCCGCGGGCCGGGGTGCGACCACATCGCACGGGCCGGGCCGGGCTACGACAGATACGGCGTCAGCTGCGGGACGGCCTCGGCGACATGCCGTGCGGGGATGCCGACGCCGATGGCATCGAATTCCCAGGACACGGGCGTGCGGTAGAGCCGGCCCAGCACCAGGGCGGTGTGCGGGCCGCCGGTCAGCACGAAACGATTGATCTCGGCGGTGGATCCGGCATCGACGAAACGACAGTACGCATTGTCGATATTCGCGAAACTCTGGCCGGTGTACGAGGTTACGACGACGATGACCATCGTCACCTCCGGCGCCATCCGCACCAGATCGAAAACGATCACCTCATTGTCCCCCGGGCCCTCGCCCGTCTGATTGTCACCGGTGTGCCGGACCGATCCGTCCTGCGAGATGAGCTGGTCGTGAAAGACGACATCCACCAGTCGGTCACCGCTGAAAAGCAGTGCCGCCAAATTCAAGTCGAACCTGAACACCTCGACGGGCATGCCACCGGGCTGTTCCACCACCCCGAATTCCGCCGGGTCCCAACCCAATGCGACCGCAACGCTTTCCAGCGTCGTACCATCGATATTCTGTAAAGCTATGGACACCGAGTGTCCCCTTCCGATCCGAGATTCGTTCCGACGCAGCCCTATCCGATCGGCTGCCCACAGTGCGGACTTTCCCGGAGATCGATCCTCGAAACAGGGTGCGCGCACCGCTGTTCCACGACATGTCATCGAAGACGCCGAACCGCGCGGAGAATCTCCGGCCGCTGACGGTTTGGCATCCGGATTCCCGGGTACTGGGAGTGAGTGACCTCGATCGAACAACGACTTGTGAGCCCGTTCCGAACCGTGCACAGCGGCCCCGCTGCCGCCGCGTGGAACAGCTCTCAACAGCGCCGTTACCTCCAGGCCCAGTGTCAGACCGCCGCCGTCGCGCTCGCCAGCAGCGCGCTCGCCGGAGCGATTCTCACGCTCGGCGTGCTGCCCGGCCTGTAGCCGATCTTTTCGAGACCGAGCCCGCTCCGGCGACGTACTACCCGGATTTGACCGCCCACCACTGTGTCACGGGGAGTTGCGGTCGCCAGGCGGTGAATCCGCCCAGCGGTTCGGCGCGGTAGACCTGGAATCGGCGCAGGGTGCCGCCGTATTCGGCGGCCAGCACGGTCAATCGCGCCTCGGATTCGGCGGTCACCGCATTCGCGACCAATCGGCCGCCGGGGAGCAGACGAGCCCAGCAGGCTTCGAACATGCAGTCCTGGGTAAGACCGCCGCCGAGGAATACCGCGTTCGGAGCGGGCAGATCCGTGAATGCCTCCGGGGCCGCGCCGCGCACCTCGATTCCCGGGACGCCGAGTGCGGCCGCATTCTCACCGATCTGCTTGCGGCGGCTCTCGATTCGCTCGAAGGTCACGGCCCGGCACGACGGATGGGTGCGGGACCATTCGATGGCAATGGTGCCCGAGCCGCCACCGATATCCCACAGCAATTCGCCGGGGGCGGGAGCCAGTGCGGCCACGCTGAGGGTGCGGATCTCGTATTTGGTGAGCTGACCGTCACCACCGTAGACCGCATCGGGCAGGCCGGGCAGGCGGGTGCGGCGCGGGGCGGCCGGATCCGCGACGCAGTGCACGGCGACGATATTCAGCGGATCACCGGGCGGCCGTTCCCATATCGCGGCGGTCGCGGTGGTGAGCTGTTCATCCGGGCCGCCGAGCTGCTCGAGCACGGTCATGGTGGATTCGCCGAAGCCGTTGCGCGCCAGCATTTCCGCCAGCTGAGCAGGCGTGTGCTCATCGGAGCTGAGTACGAGAATCCGCCGCCCGCCGGCCAATTCGGGAAGCACTGTTTCCAAGCGCCGGCCCACCGCGCTGACCACGGGTGTGTCCGCCAGTCCCCAGCCCAGCCGCGCGCACGCCAGTGCCGCCGAGGACGGCTGCGGCAGTACGCGCAGGGCGGGTGCGCCCACCAGCCGGGCGAGGGTCACGCCGATGCCGTAGAACATCGGATCGCCGCTGGCGAGCACGCACACCCGCACGCCCGCATATCTTTCCAGCAATCCGGGCAGTGCGGGCACCAGCGGCGAGGGCCAGGCGACCCGCTCGGCGGCGCTCTCCGCGGCGGGCACCAGCGCCAGCTGCCGCTCCGATCCGAACAGCACCTGCGCGGCGGCGATGGCCCGCCTGCTCGCGCCGCCGAGCCCGTCCCAGCCGTCGGCGCCGATCCCGGCGACCACGATCGGGTCGCCGGACCAGGTCAGCGCGGGCACCTCGGTCATCGCGGCGCCCGGCGCCAGAGTGATTGCGGCACAAAGCGGATGGCGATGAACAGCAGCTTGATGGTGCGCGGCACATTGACCACCCGCGACCGCCGGTACAGTCCCCGCACCACCGCATCGGCGACCTGATCCGGGGTGCTGGAGAGCGGAGCCGGTTCCATACCCGCCGACATCCGGCCGATGACAAAGCCGGAGCGAATCAGCAGCAGGTGAATTCCGGTGCCGTACAAGGCATCCTGCAGGCCATTGGTGAAACCGTCGAGTCCGGCCTTGGCCGATCCGTAGACATAGTTGGCGCGGCGCACCCGCATACCGGCAATGGAACTGAAGACCACCATCTGACCCGATCCCTGTTCGCGCAACAGCTGCGAGAGACTGGTCAGCACGCTCACCTGTGCCACATAGTCGGTCTGCACCACGGCCACCGCATGCGCCGGATCCCGTTCCGCGCGAGCCTGATCGCCCAGTACGCCGAAGGCCAGCACCGTCACCCCGAGTGGTCCGTGTTCGGCGATCACCTTCTCCAGCAACCCCTGGTGGCTGGCGAAATCGTCCGCGTCGAACTCCACGCGATGCACCGCGTCCGCACCCGCCGCCCGCAATTCCGACTCCTGCGGCCCCAACTCGCCACTGCGCCGCGCCGCCAGCACCACCACTCGGCCCGGCGCGAGCCGGCGCGCCACTTCGAGCCCGATCTCACTACGTCCACCCAGCAAGAGGACGACGCCCGCATCGGCGTCCCGCGATCCCAATCCCATGGCAAACAGTCTGCCATCCGTGGCGGAGCGCCCGGCGCGCCAAGGCGCACGACCCGCACGCGCCGCGCCGACCCGGCACCCCGATTGCTACCGTCGTGCCATGCCGAGCATTTCGACGCGCCCCGAACTCTCGCCCGCCGCCACCGAATTCGTCACCGAGCGGCATCTGGCGACGCTGGCGACCTTGCGCGCCGACGGCACCCCGCACGTGGCAGCGGTCGGATTCACCTGGGATCCGGAAGCCGGGATCGCGCGGATCATCTGCGACGGCGGGTCGATCAAGGTGCGCAATGTGCGGCGCGGCGGGTACGCGGCGGTGAGTTCGGTCGACGGCCGCCGGTGGATCACCCTCGAGGGCCCCGCCACCGTGCTGGACGATCCGGAATCGGTCGCCGACGCCGTCGAACGCTATGCGGGCCGGTACCGGCAGCCCCGCGTGAACCCGACCCGCGTGGTCATCGCCATCACCGTGCAGCGCGTGCTGTCGGCCAGCGTGCTCAAAGCGGCAACCGCCGAGCAGTGAACACCCGGCGCGCACTGCTCTCGGCAGCGCGGGCCGGCGTTCGACACTGCTGTTCTACAGCCGCGTGAGTCCGTGCGGTCGCTTGTTCATCGACTCGCACCCGTCCGCGGTCACCACCACGATGTCCTCGATGCGCGCGCCCCACTGGCCGGAGAAGTAGATGCCCGGCTCGATGCTGAAGGCCATGCCCGCCTCCAGGACCAGATCATTGCCCGCGACGATGTAGGGCTCCTCGTGCACCGACAGGCCGATGCCGTGGCCGGTGCGGTGCACGAAGTACTCGCCCACCTCGGCGGCGGTGAGCACATCGCGTGCGGCGGCGTCGATGGATTGCGCGGTCACCCCGGGACGCACGGCGGCGACGGCGGCGGCCTGTGCGCGCTCGAGCTCCGCGCACTGTGCCGCCACTTCCTCGGAGGGCTCACCGAGCACATAGGTACGAGTGGAGTCGGAGAAATAGCCGGGCTGTACGGGTCCGCCGATATCGATGACCACCACATCCCCGTCCTCGATGATCCGATCGGAGACCTCGTGGTGCGGATCCGCGCCGTGCGGGCCACTGCCGACGATCACGAAGGCGGCGTGGGTGTGGCCCTCCTCGATGATGGCGGCGGCGATATCGGCGGCCACCTCGGCCTCGGTGCGGCCGGCGCGCAGGAATTCACCCATGCGGGCGTGCACCCGGTCGATGGCCGCGCCCGCACGCCGTAGCGCGTCGATTTCGCTGGGGTCCTTGAGCATTCGCAGTTCGCGCAGTACCGGGGTGGCCGAGACCGGCAGCTGGCCCAGCCGGTCGGCGATCGGCAGTAGATGCAGGGCGGGCATGGCATCGTCGACCGCGGTGCGCGCACCGGCATTGAGCACCGACTTCACCAGCGCGTACGGATCAACGCCGTCGACCCAGTCGATGACCTGCAAACCCAGTTCGCCGGCCGCGGAACCGGCCAGTGCCGCCAACTCCATCTTCGGAATCACCACCGACGGCGGCTCCCCTGACGCCGGGACCACCAGGCAGGTCAGCCGCTCGAACGACTGCGCCCGGGACCCGATCAGATACTGCAGATCCGGACCGGGGGTGATGAGCAGCGCGTCGAGGTGGGCGGCCCGGATCAACTCGGCCGCCCGCTCCAGTCGCACCCCGTAGACGTCCGCTGTGAACCGTGACTCGTCATGAGAGCTCATGCCCCCGACGTTACCCGGCGCATCCACGCCATTCGATTCGGTCACCCTGCCGTGTCAGCGCATCTGTGGCGACCCTCCCCGATTGCGCTGGGGCGACGAAACTTCCGTCGCCCCGCAGCCTCACAACACGCGGAATCGGACCGGCCACGCCGGACTGCGACCTGCGTCATCGAGGTGATGCAGCAGGTAGTTTCCGGCAGCACGGGCAGCGACGGCTCCGGCGGCGAACTGGATTCCCGCGGCGTGCACCAGCCCGCCCAGTCGCCGGTGCTGCCGGAGGGCAGGTCCAGGGTGTACAGCGGCGGCGATCACGCACCACCGCCTGACCGTTCCGCAGAAAACTACGCCGATCCATAACTCTCCATCCGGCTTCTCCCTGACGAACCACCGCGACCCGAGACGCGACCCCAGCGGCTGCACGGCGTAGCCGCATCGAGCTCGGCACGGCACCCGCCCCCGTGTCGGGGCTGCGCGGTACCGTCTGGCGTATGAGCGCCCCCGCCACCGGTCCCCTGCTGCTGCTCGACGGTGCCAGCCTCTGGTTCCGCGCCTTCTACGCGATTCCGGAGAAGATCACCGCAGCCGACGGGCAACCGGTGAATGCCGTGCGCGGCTTCACCGATATGGTCGCGGCGCTCGTCAAACAGCACTCCCCCAGCCGCCTCGTGGTCTGCCTGGACCTGGATTGGCGGCCGACGTTCCGCGTCGATCTGATCCCGTCCTACAAGGCGCAGCGGGTCGCCGACACCGAGCCCGCGGGGGCGATCGGCCCTGTGGCCGAAGAGGTTCCGGACACGCTGACCCCACAGGTGGACATGATCATGGAGGTGCTCGCGGCCGCCGGCATCGCCACCGCGGGTGCGGCGGGCCTCGAGGCCGACGACGTGATCGGCACCCTCGCCACGGTGGAACGCGAGACCGACGTGATCGTCGTCAGCGGTGATCGCGATCTGCTGCAGCTGGTGCGTGATACCCCCGCCCCGCGGGTGCAGGTCTTCTACGTCGGCCGCGGCCTGGCCAAGGCCGAGCTGTGGGGCCCGGCCGAGGTCTCCGCGAAATACGGTGTGCCGGAGGCGAACGCGGGCATCGCCTATGCCGATATGGCCACCCTGCGCGGCGATGCGTCCGACGGTCTGCCCGGTGTCGCGGGCATCGGCGATAAATCCGCCGCCCAGCTGATCACCAAATTCGGTTCGATCGAGGCCCTGCGCGCGGCCGCCGCCGATCCCGATTCCGACCTCGCCAAGGGGGTGCGCGCGAAACTCGTTGCGGCGGAAGATTATCTGAAGGCCGCCACCACGGTCGTGCGGGTGGTGCGCGATGCCACGGTGGAATTCTCACGCGGTGACGAGCTGGCGCGGGAGCCCGCCGATCCGGAGGCCCTGCTGGCACTGGGCGTCGCCTACAACGCCGAGAGCCCGGTCAAGCGGCTGATCGCCGCCCTGGCCAAGCGCTGATCAGAGCCGAGCGCTGATCACAGCGGCCAGGTCTCCGGCTTACCGTTCAGATCGGAGATCAGGGCCTGCTTGAAGCGGCCGCCGTCCAGGTTCCGCAGCGTGATGTGGGTTGGGCCGGTCGAGACGCCGCCGGTGGCGCAATCGGGAACGCAGACTCGCCGGTACTCGGTGCCGTCGCCCTCGGCGGTATCGGGGCCCCAGGAACTCCAGGTGATGTTCTTGACCCAGAGTCCGCCATCGCCGCAGGCCAGCAGCAGATTCGCCGGGCGGGTCACGGACTGGACCGGGTAGGTCGCACAGTCGTTGACCACGGGATCGGGCCCCGCGGCATGCACCACCGCGGGAGCGAGGGCCGCGGCCACCGCCGCGATCACGGTCACGCTCCAAGACGCCTTACGCACAGCAGTTTTCATCACGCCCCCACTCCTATCCACTTTCAAGATCACTGGCCACTCTACTCCGGCAACCAACCAGCATTTCCCCCGGAAAAACCGCAGGCCCGTGGTGATCGTGAGATCACCACGGGCCCAGCGATTGTCGTGCTATCGGTCAGCTCGGGCGGCCGACCTCATAGGTGCCATCGGACTTGGTGACCTTGATGGTGACCTTCTTGGCTTCGCCGCCGACCTTGAGCGAGCAGTCGAAGGTCTTGTCGACCTCGACCTTCTGGCCGGACGGGCAGCTCACATCCTGGACATCATCGATGCCGTAGGAATCCTTGAGCACCTTCTGGACACCGGTCGCCACGGCCGAATTGTCCAGCTGATCCTTGGCGGTCAGCACCAGCACACCGCCGATGACGGCGCCGAGCACCACCACCACGGCGACCACGATGCCGATGATCAGGCCGGTCTTCTTCTTTTTGGGCGGCTGCGGCTGCGGCCACTGCTGGCCCGGCTGCTGCTGATCCCAGCCCGGCTGACCGGGCTGACCCGGCTGGCCCTGCTGCGGCCACTGCGGCTGACTGCCCGCCCACGGCTGCTGACCGGTCTGCGGCGGCTGCTGCCCCCACTCCTGGCCGGTCACCGGCGGCTGACCCGGCTGCCCGGGCTGCGCCCACTGCGGCTGGCTCTGTCCCCACTGCTGACCGGGTTGCGGCTGCTGCGGCTGACCCTGTGCCCACGGCTCCTGCCCGGGCTGCGGCTGCTGCGGCTGGCTCTGCGCCCACGGCTGCTGCGGTTGCTGCTGGTCTCCCCAATTCGTGGTCGGCTGCGCGGGCTGCTGACCACCCCAGTTCGGTCCGGCGCCACCGGGCGCGGGCTGGCCGCCGCCCCAGTGCTGCGTCGGATCGTTGCGTCCCTCCCCAGTGCCTGGGGCGTCGTTCGGTCCGTACGGGCCGCTCATTTGCTTGCCTCCACTCGCAATCCGATGTACACACGCTAGCCCCCCGAGCAGGAACACGCTCGTGAGCCCACCGCGGTCGGTACGTCTTACAGAATCAAAGCACAGACCGATTGGCTACGCCGCGTCCACCGCGACGACACCCCGCCGAATTGCCTTGACCGCCTTGGACGCGGTGGCCGCGACCTCCACGTCATCAGCGGTGTTGTGGATCTGATCCAGCATGTCGATGATCTGCCGGCACCAGCGCACGAAATCGCCCGCGGAGAGCGGGTTTCCGCGATCCCCACTGGTGAGCAGGGCGTCGGCGAGGTCGTCACCGCGCGCCCAGGAATGGATGCCGTTGACAAAACCGAGGTCCGGCTCCCGGGTCGGGGGCAGCCGATGCCGGGATTCGTCGGACCGCAATTGCGTCCACACCCCGATCGTCGCGTCGACCGCCCGGCGAATGGGCGCGGTCGGGCCCGAGGCGCCGAGATATCCACCCTCCTGGCGCGATTCGAACACCAGGATCGACACCACCGACGCCAATTCGGCCGGACCCAGACCACGCCACAGACCTTCGCGCAGGCATTCGGCCACCACCAGATCAGCTTCCGCGTAGATGCGCGCCAGCCGCCGCCCGTCGGCGGTCACCTCACCGTCCTCGACATAGCCGCGTTCCCCCAGCAGCCCGAGAATGCGATCGAAGGTGCGGGCCAGCGAATTCGTTGTCGAGGCCACTTCCTTGCGCATGGACTCGGTCTCGCGTTCGGTGCGGTTGTAGCGTTCGCCCAGGCGCGCCAGCTGCTCCCGATCCGGGCGCTCGTGTGCCGGATGGTTGCGCAGGGCGCGCCGAAGTGCCTGCAGCTCATGGTCGTCGGCGGCCTTGGACTTCTTGCCGCCGCGCTTGCCCCCGGGCACCACGATGCCGGTGCTGCGCAGCGCCGAGGCCAGATCCCGGCGGACCCGGGAGGTCCGGTGATCGACGTGCCGCGGCAGGCGCAGATGCCCCAGCGATTGCGCGGGAGTCGGGAAATCGGCGGCCGAGACCCGGCCCGCCCACTTGTCCTCGGTGAGCACCAGCGGGCGCGGATCCCCCGGCGTCTGATCCGGTTCCAGCACCACGGCAAGTCCCTGGCGACGTCCCGCCGGAATCGCCACCACATCACCGCGCCGCAGCCCGGCCAGTGCGGAGACGGCGGCGGAGCGGCGGTCGGTGCGGCCCTGGTTCTCGATGGCGCGTTCCCGGCCCCGAATGCGTTCGCGCAGTTGGAAGTACTCCAGGAAATCGTCGTCGCCCAGCTGTGAGCGCAGCTTGCTCAGCTGTGCCTCATTGCGTTCGATGCCGCGCACCAGGCCCACGACCGACCGGTCGGCCTGGAACTGTGCGAAGGACCGCTCCAGCAGTCGCCGTGCGTCCTCGGCGCCCATCCGGTCGACCAGATTGATCGACATGTTGTACCCGGGCCGGAACGAACTCTTGAGCGGATAGGTTCGCGTGGAAGCCAATCCGGCCACCGCACTGGTGTCGAGTTCGGGATTCCACATGACCACCGCGTGGCCCTCGACATCGATGCCACGCCGCCCCGCACGACCGGTGAGCTGCGTGTACTCCCCCGGTGTCAGTTCCGCATGGGTCTCGCCGTTGAACTTCACCAGCCGTTCCAGCACCACCGTGCGAGCGGGCATATTGATGCCCAGAGCCAGTGTCTCCGTGGCGAATACGGCGCGCACGAGGCCGCGCACGAACAGCTCCTCGACCGTATGCCGGAAGGCCGGCAGCATGCCCGCGTGATGCGCCGCGAACCCGCGGTGCAGCCCCTCGCGCCACTCCCAGTAGCCCAGCACCTCGAGATCACCGCGCGGCAGCTCACCGGTGTGCTTCTCGATGATCGCGTCGACCTCCGCGCGATCATCGTCCCGGGTGAGATCCAGCCGCGAGCGCACGCACTGCTGCAGCGCACCGTCGCAGCCCGCACGGCTGAAGATGAAGGTAATGGCCGGCAGCAGCCGCTCCTCGTCGAGGCGGGCGATCACCTCCGGCCGCGGCACCGGGCGGAAGAACCGCCGCGGCCCGCCGCGACCGCGCCCGGGCACCCCGAAGTGCTCCTGACGGTCGGCGGCCTCGCGCTGCTTGATGAAGCGCACCAGATCCTCGTCGACCAGCACCTTCTTATCGCTGGACTTCGCATCGAACAGATCGAACATGCGCCGCCCGACCAGTACGTGCTGCGAGAGCGGCACCGGCCGGGTCTCGTCCACGATGACCGCGGTATCGCCGCGCACCGTCTCCATCCACGCACCGAATTCCTCGGCATTGCTGACCGTCGCCGACAGGCAGGCCAGCCGCACCTCGGGCGGCAGGTGCAGGATGACCTCCTCCCACACCGCACCGCGGAACCGGTCCGCCAGGTAGTGCACCTCGTCCATCACCACATACGAGAGTCCCTGTAGCGCATCGGAACTGGCGTAGATCATATTCCGCAGCACCTCGGTGGTCATGACCACGACGGAGGCGTGCGGATTGATGGACTGGTCACCGGTGAGCAAGCCCACCGTCTCGCGCCCGTAGCGGGCCGTCAGATCGGCGAACTTCTGGTTCGACAGCGCCTTGATGGGCGTCGTATAGAAGCATTTGCCGCCCGAGGCCAGCGCCAGGTGGACGGCGAATTCCCCCACCACGGTCTTGCCGGCGCCGGTGGGCGCGCAGACGAGCACACTGTGCCCGCCCGCGAGCGCCTCACACGAGGTCAGCTGGAACGGATCCAGCTCGAATTTCAGCTCGGCGGCGAATGCCGCCAGTTCGCCAGTAAGCGACCTTGATGTCACCGTCAGAGGGTATCGGAGTAATCCGACAGGCTGCCCGTTGTTTTCTCCGGCGCGGCCGTGGGAACCGGCTGCGGGGTCTCGACGGGTGTCACGCCGTGGTCGAAGTTGTCCTTGTCATCGAGCGGCGAGGCCTCGTCGTCGGCGAGATTGCTCCAGTTCTCGGCATTGCGCGCCTTGCGCCTGTCATTGATGCGGGCGATCTGCACGGCCATCTCGAACAGCACGGTCAGCGCCAGCGCCAGCGCCAGCATGGAGAACGGGTCCTGCGGGGTGACGATCGCGGCGAAGACGAACAGGCCGAAGATCAGCCCGCGCCGCCACTTGGTCAGCCGCTCGTAGGTGAGCACACCGAGGAAGTTCAGCCCCACGATGAGCAGCGGCGTCTCGAAACTCACGCCGAACACCACGAGCAATTTGATGATGAAACCGAAGTACAGCGAACCGCTCAGCGCGGTGATCTGAGTGCCGTCACCGATGGTCAGCAGGAAGCTCAGGGCATGGGCGACAACGATATACGCGAGCACCGCACCGGTGACGAACAGCGCCGCTCCGGCGGTGACGAAGGTGATCGCATACCTGCGCTCCTTCGAGTACAGGCCGGGCGTGACAAAGGCCCACAGCTGGTACAGCCACACCGGGCAGGCCAGCACGACACCGGCGGTCGCACCGACCTTGAGGCGCAGCATGAACTGCTCGAAGGGTGCGGTCGCCAGCAATCGGCACGCCCCGTCGGGGCTGAGATTGGCTCGGCGGTCCGCCGGAAGGGCACAGTACGGCCCGGTCAGCACATGCCCGAGACTCTCGATCCCGAAGATGGTGTGCGAATACCAGTAGAAACCGAACAGCGTGGTGACCGAGATGGCGGCCAGTGCGATGAGCAACCGATACCGGAGCTCCGCCAGATGATCCACGAGCGACATGGTGCCGTCGGGATTGGTGCGGCGGCGGCTACGCCTGGGGTCGAACGGAATACGCATGTGTGTGTGACTGCCTCGCTGCGAGTGAACGCCCCGGACCCGGACAACGCTTGACCCGGGATGAGCATGAACTCACCCCGGCATCGAATGGTGTCAGACCTGCGGCTTCTCGACGTTCACGGGCTGCGGTGCGACAACCGGCTGCGCCTGTACGGGTGCAGCCGCGGGAAGCTGCTGCTGCGGGGCGGCGGGCGCCTCGGGAGCGGCCTCGCCCGTCTTGGCCTCGTTCTGCATCTGGCTGACTTCGCTCTTGAAGATCCGCATCGACCGGCCGAGGCTACGAGCCGCGTCGGGCATGCGCTTCGAGCCGAAGAACAGCAAGAAAATCAGCGCGACGATCACCAAGTGCCACGGGCTGATGGCGCCTGTCATTTCCTACCTCCAAAGACTGTGGTGTTTCAGATGCTACCGGACATGCATATGCCCGGCGGCGGCGTCAAGACCCGGAGCGGTTCACGGCACTCAGCTGTGCCAGCAACTCCGGCCCCGACCAGGTGCGACGGTCACCGTTCTCCGCAGCTGTCACGAGTTCGATCAGGCGCTGGTTCACCGGGGTGGGCAAACCCACCATGGCTCCCAGGCTCACGATTTCACCACAGAGCCAAGGGATCTCGGTCTTGCGACCCGCCGCCAGGTCGTCGGCCATGGAGGAGCGGGCCACCGGGTCGATGGCCAGCACCCGACCGGCAACCCGGCGGAACAGGCCGTCGGGAACGGTCAGCAACCGCACCATGACCTCGGGCGGCAGCGCGGTGAGCCGGGCGGGTGTGATGCGCGCGGCCGTCATGACCGTCAGCGCCTCGTGCTGGGCCAGCGCCAGACAGCGGCGGTAGTCACGGGTGCCCAGCTCCTCGCGCAGCGGACGGCCGGACAGGGCATTGATGGGATTGTTCAAATTCAGCAGCAGCTTCGCCCACTGCACGGGCAGCAGGTCCGGATGCCGCTTCCAGCCGAGGCCGGATTTGTGCAGGGTGGCCGCGAACCGGTTCAGCACCGCGTCATCGGCGACGGCGATACCGCCCGTGGTGCCGCGATGGAATCGGCCGTTCTCGTGATGCACGACATTGAACATCACCATTCCGGCCAGCACCACGCAGGCGGGCAGGATCTCCCGAATGACGGTGTCGTTGCCGATGCCGTTCTGCAGGCTGATCACGACGGTGCCCGGCTTGACCAGTCCGGCCAGTTCCTGCGCGGCCGCGGCGGTACCGGCAGATTTCACGGTGATCAGGATCAGATCGGCGTCGGCTGCCCCGGACGGGTCGGTCGCCGTCCGGAACGCCGCGGGCTCGACCCGGTCGTCGTTGCCGTCGAGATCGGTGAGCCGCAGACCCGAGGTCTCGAGCTCATCGAGCATGCGCGGCCGGCCCACGAACGTGACATCCGCGCCCGCCGCAGCGAGTTTTCCGCCGACGTAGACGCCGATACTGCCCGCGCCGAGCACCATCACACGCTGTGCTGCACTCAAGCGGGACCGACCTCCTCGAGACCGGTCAGTTGAAACGCCGCCGGATCGTCCTGGGCCAGCGCCGAATACGCGGCCAGCGCGGTACCCGAACGCTCCCGCACCGCGGTCACCAGTTCGGGTGGGCCGAGTACGGTGACCCCGCCGCCGAAGCCGAGCAGCAGGCGCGCCATCCAGTCCAGGGTGGCGAAGCGCATGGTGGCCTCGATGCTGCCGTCGGGATGCAGTGCGACACGGTGCATCTGGTACTGATCCAGCACCCAGCCGTAGTCGGCGCCGATCAGCAGGCGCGCCAGCGGGACCGCCGCATCGCCGACAAAAAGGTCCAGGGCGGCGGTCTCGTCGAGCGCCGCCTCGGCGGGCGGGCGGGCCGGTTCGTCGAGTTCGGCGGCCTCCTCGATGCGGTCGAGGCGGAACAGGCGCACCCCCTCGGCCTGCCGGCACCAGGCCTGCAGATAACTGTTGTTGTCCACCAGGACAATACGAATCGGGTCCACCACTCGTTCGGAGACGACGTCCCGGCTGGCGGAGTAGTAGACCAGGCGCAGCGCGCGATTCTTGGCCAGCGCGGTGCGCACGGTCGCCACGGACGGCGCCTCGGCCGGAACCGGGGCCGCCTCGAATTCCGTTCCGGAGATGGCGGATTCGATTTTGGCGGTGGCCGAATGCGCGGCACTCGGATCGACCATGCCGGGCAGGTCCGCGATGGAGCGCAGCGCCACCAGCAGCGCCGTGGCCTCCAGCGAGGTCAGGCGCAGCGGCCGGTCGATACCGGCGGAGAAGGTGACCTCGATGCTCTCCTCGGAGAAGGACAGATCGATCAGATCACCGGGGCCGTAGCCCGGAAGACCGCACATCCACAGCTGATTCAGGTCGCTCATCAGCTGTTTGGTGGTCACGCCCAGTTCCGCGGCCGCCTCGGCGGCGCCGATCCCGGGGTGCGCCTGGAAGTACGGGACCATATTCAGCAGGCGCGACAACCGCACCGACAGCCGGGTGCTGGCGGCCGCCGCGGCCCGGCGTTCCCGCGAACCGTTCGATACACGTCCCCCGTCCGCGGCACTCTGTGCATCTTTGCGTGCACCGCCGGCGACATCTTTGCGTGCACCGCCGGCGACATCTTTGCGTGCACCGCCCGCGGCATCCTTGCGTGCACCGCCCCCGTCGCTCACGCCGACACCTCGTTCCGTTCCAGCACCGACTCGAGCCTCGCAATCACGTTCTCGCGCAGATCTTCCGGTGCGAGCACCAGGGCGTCCGCGCCCAATCCGGTAATGAGCCGGGCCAGCCAGTCGCGCGAGCGGATGGGCACCTCGACAATGGCGCCGGGGCGGCCGCCGAGCGCCCGCTCCTCCAGGATCGCGCCGAGCCGGCGGATCTCCTGACCGCGGCCGTCTGCCACCCACACGGTCGCCGAACCCGCGATCGGCGCCTGGCTGGTGACCTCGGCGACCACCGCGCGCAGATCGACGCCCTCGGGCTTGTGCACGGCATTGGCCGGACCGTATTCGGTGACCGCCTCGCCGATCCGGGAGACCCGGAAGGTGCGCTGGGCATTGCGCGCATTGTCGTAGCCGACGAGATACCAGCGGCCGCGATGGGTGACCACACCCCACGGCTGCACATCGCGCTCGATCGGGTCACCGTGCGACTGCCGGTGCAGGAAGCGCACCGACCGGCCCGCATCGACCGCGGCGAGCAGCTTGCTCAGCACCGGTTCCGAACCGCGGGTGCGCGCGGGAACCGCGGGCACCGAGGCGAAACCCGCATCGGGTTCCACGTGGATGCCGGCGGCGCGCAGCTTGAGCAGTCCGCCCTCGGCCGCCGCGGCCAGTTCCGGGGATTCCCACAGCTGCACGGCCACCGCGACGGCAGCCGACTCCGCGCTGGTCAGATCGATATCGGGTAGCTCGTAGGCATCGCGATTGATGCGATAGCCCTCCGCACCCGAATACCGGCTGATCGGGCCGATTTCCAGGGGTATGCCCAGATCGCGCAGCTCGTTCTTGTCGCGCTCGAACATGCGGCTGAACGCCTCATCGCTCGCGGACTCCTCGTACCCGGCCACACTGTCCCGAATCCGCTCGGCGGTCAGGAATTGGCGGGTGGACAGCAGCGCGATAACCAGATTCATCAACCGCTCGACCTTGGATATCGCCACCCGTTAGAGAGTAGTGTGTGCCACCCTCGCGCGCGTAGGGCGGCTCTGTGTCTTTTGCCTCCGCTTCGCTCCGGCGAGTTCTCGGCCCTGGATGTCTCGTTCTTCCCTCCCTCCGCTCCTCCGCTTCGCTCCCCCGCTCCACTCGGTCCAGAACGAGACGGGCCGCGAACCTGGAGTCTTCGGTTCGCGGCCCCGGGCTCACAACGAGACGGGCCGCGAACCTCGAGTGCGGTTCACGGCCCGTCTTCGGGGGAAATGTCACATCGAGGCGATCAGGCGATCGACTCGTTCGTCGACCGAGCGGAACGGGTCCTTGCAGAGCACGGTGCGCTGCGCCTGGTCATTGAGCTTGAGGTGCACCCAGTCGACCGTGAAATCGCGGCCGGCTTCCTGTGCGGCGGTGATGAAATCGCCGCGCAGTTTGGCGCGGGTGGTCTGCGGCGGGGTGTTGACCGCGGCGTCGACCGCCTCGTCCTCGGTGATGCGCTTGGCCAGACCCTTGCGCTGCAGCAGGTCGAAGACGCCGCGGCCACGCTTGATGTCGTGGTAGGCCAGATCCAATTGCGCGATCTTGGGATCGGACAGCTCCATGCTGTAGCGATCCTGATAGCGCTGGAACAGCTTGCGCTTGATGACCCAGTCGATCTCGGTGTCCACCTTGGCGAAATCCTGCGCCTCGACGGCATCGAGGGTGCGGCCCCACAGGTCCACCACCGCGTCGACCTGCGGATCGCGGTCGCGATTACGCAGGTGCTCGACTGCGCGGGCGTAGTACTCGCGCTGGATTTCCAGAGCGCTGGCCTGTCGCCCGCCCGCGAGCCGCACCGGACGTTTGCCGGTGAGATCGTGCGAGACCTCGCGAATGGCACGAATCGGGTTGTCCAGAGCGAAGTCCCGGAACGCGACCCCCGCCTCGATCATCTCCAGGACGAGCGATGCGGTGCCGACCTTGAGCATGGTGCTCGGCTCGGCCATATTCGAGTCGCCGACGATCACATGCAGGCGGCGGTACTTCTCGGCATCGGCATGCGGCTCATCACGAGTGTTGATGATGGGCCGCGACCGCGTGGTCGCCGAGGAGACGCCCTCCCAGATGTGCTCCGCGCGCTGCGAGAGGCAGAACGTGGCGGCCTTCGGCGTCTGCAGAATCTTGCCGGCGCCGCAGATGAGCTGACGTGTCACCAGGAAGGGCAGCAGCACATCCGATATCCGGGAGAACTCGCCCGCACGCACCACGAGGAAGTTCTCGTGACAGCCGTAGGAGTTGCCCGCGGAGTCGGTGTTGTTCTTGAAGAGATAGATATCACCGCCTATGCCCTCTTCGGCAAGACGCTGTTCGGCGTCGATGAGCAGATCCTCCAGGACCCGTTCACCGGCGCGGTCATGAGTGACCAGCTGCACCAAGCTGTCGCACTCGGCCGTTGCGTACTCCGGATGTGAACCGACATCAAGGTAGAGCCGGGCACCGTTGCGGAGGAACACGTTCGAACTACGGCCCCAGGAAACTACCCGGCGGAAAAGGTACCGGGCCACCTCGTCAGGACTCAACCGACGGTGACCGTGGAAGGTGCACGTCACCCCGAATTCGGTTTCGATCCCCATGATTCGTCGCTGCACCCTATCGACATTACAGCGATGTAGTGCCCGATAAGGGTGGTGTCGGACATGCGATGCAAACGTATTCACAACGATTTAGCACTGAGTGCAACGTCGCACCGGCCGTAGGCAGCGAAAAAGCAAGGCCCCTTTGCACTCTGCTGTACAGAGTGCAAACACTCGGAGGGTCCGAGTGCAACGTGGCAGCGGGCGCTGGATACTGCCGGAAAAAGAAATCCCCGATCGCCCACATGCGGTGGGTGACCGGGGATTCCGGGATTTTGCTAGGCCTGCGAGGGATCTCCGGCCGACGGCTTGTCGGCCTCGGCTGTCGCAGTGGCGCTCTGCGCCTTACCGGTGATCAGCTCCTGCAGTGCGCCGCCGGTAATGCGGCGGAACGCCCGCCGCGGCCGGGCCTGCTCGAGGGTTGCCACCTCGAGCTGCGACCCGCCCGTCGGCTTCTTGTCCTTATCGGCGTTTTCCGGCGCCGACTTTTGCAGGGCCTGCATTGCCACCGTCACCGCGGAGTGCAGATCCAGGCCCGGCCGGTAGGAATCCTTGAGCGCGGTGACGATCGGGTCGGTATTGCCGCCCATCACCACGAATTCGCGCTCATCGACAATCGATCCGTCGAAGTTGATCCGGTACAGCACCGAGTTCGGTTCTGCCCCCGGATAGCCCACCTCGGCGATGCAGATCTCCACCTCGAACGGCTTGAGCTGATCGGTGAAGATGGTGCCGAGGCTCTGCGCGTACAGGTTGGCCAGGAATCGGCCGGTGACATCGCGCCGGTCGAACTGGTACCCACGCAGATCGGCCTGCAGAATGCCACCGCGGCGCAGGCTTTCGAACTCGTTGTACTTGCCGACGGCGGCGAAGCCGACGCGGTCGTACAGCTCGCTCACCTTGTGCAGTGTGGCCGAAGGGTTCTCGGCGACGAACACCACACCTTTGTCGTACACCAGCACCACAACACTGCGGCCTCGTGCGATGCCCTTGCGCGCAAGTTCGGTCTTGTCGCGCATGATCTGTTCGGCGGACGCGTAATACGGCAGTGTCATGCCCGGGCACCCCCTTCTTCGTCCGCGCGCGTGGCCACGATCTCACGGGTGATCTCGGCCAGCCGACCCTCCGACACCTCAACGGAGCCTTCGGAATCGATGACGATCGCCGTCGGATAGATGCCCCGCATGGTGTCGGGACCACCGGTGGCGGTGTCGTCGTCGGCGGCGTCGAACAGGGACTCGACCGCGATGCTGAGTGCCTGGTCCTGATCGATGCCGCGACGGTAGGTCTTCTTGAGCGAGGACCTGGCGAACAGGGAGCCGGAACCGACAGCGGTATAACCGAATCGCTCTTCGCTGCGGCCACCGACCACGTCGTAGGAGATGATGCGCCCGGACCTGTCCGGATCGGAGGCGTCCGGGTCGTAGCCGACCAGGAGCGGCACCACGACCAGGCCCTGCAGGGCCGCAGGCAGGTTGTCGCGCACCATTTTCGAGAGCTTGTTTGCCTTGCCGTCGAAGGTGAGGGAGACGCCCTCGATCTTCTCGTAGTACTCGAGCTCCACCGCGAACAGCCGGATCATCTCGATGGCCATACCCGCGGTGCCCGCGATGCCCGCCGCGGAGAAGGTGTCGGTGATATACACCTTCTCGATGTCACGGCTGGCCAGCAGGTTGCCCTGGGTGGCCCGGCGGTCGCCGGCGATCAGCACACCGCCGCGGTAGGAGACCGCGACGATGGTGGTGCCGTGCGGTGCGATATCCGACGGCGCACTCCCCAGGGGGTGCGCGCCGTCGGTCCGGAAATTATTGCCTGGCAACAGTTCCGGCGCATTGAGCCGCAGGTATTCGGAGAAGGACGAGAGGGCGTACCCCGTCTGGAGACGCAAGGGGTCGCCTGAGGTCACTGGCCGCCCTTCTGAACATACGCACGCACGAAGTCCTCGGCATTCTCCTCGAGGACATCGTCGATCTCGTCGAGCAGGTCGTCGGTCTCCTCAGCCAGTTTCTCGCGACGCTCCTGCCCCGCAGCACCGCCCTCGACTGGACCCTCATCCTCGTCGCCACCACCGGCGCGCTTGGTCTGCTCTTGTGCCATAGCAGCCGACCTCCTCTGTGATCATCGGCGAGCACCGGAGAAAATCCGATGCCCGTCCCCCAACACTACCTAGCGCTACGGACAACATGCCGGATTAACCGCAATGCCGCCGTCCCGCGATCTTCCGGAAGCCTCTCGCGGGCCCGCGGGAAGGGCTCTCGGACAAGCCCCCGAACCCCGCTGAAGTGGGGTGCGGGGGCAACCCCCGCACTCCCGGAACAACAATCCGGGGGCGGCCCGGGGCTCCCGGAAAACCTTGGAGGAAGCCCGAACACCCCGCTCACCGCGCAGCACCGACACGCGAAGGTCGCGGGGCTCGAGCCCCGCGACCTCTCGAAAGCCGCAAATGCGGCTAGTGGGTGAGCTGCTGCACCAGTTCGGCGGCGGTCGAGACTCCGTCGAGGAGTTTGCCGACGTGCGACTTGGTGCCCCGGCGCGGCTCGAGGGTGGGGATGCGGACCAGCGAATCGCCGCCCAGATCGAAGATCACCGAATCCCAGCTGGCGGCCGCGATATCGGCGCCGAAGCGGCGCAGGCATTCGCCACGGAAGTACGCGCGAGTATCGGTGGGCGGGTTGGTCATTGCGTCCAGGACCTGTTGTTCGGAGACCAGGCGCTGCATGGACCCGCGCGCTACGAGGCGGTTGTAGAGGCCCTTGTCGAGACGCACGTCGGAGTACTGGAGGTCGACCAGGTGCAGCTTGGGTGCGGCCCAATTGAGGCCCTCACGGGTGCGCATGCCTTCCAGCAGGCGCAGTTTCGCGGTCCAGTCGAGCAGGTCCGCGGTTTCCATGGGGTCGCGCTCGAGCAGATCCAGGACATGCGCCCACTTCTCGATGACGTCCTGTACGCGCGCGTCGTCGTTGCCGATGCGGTCCATGTACTTCTCGACGCGGTCGAGGTAGATGCGTTGCAGCGCAAGGCCGGTCAGTTCGCGGCCGTCGGCGAGCGCGACGGTGGCGCGCAACGTCGGGTCGTGGCTGATGGTGTGCACGGCGGTGACGGGCCGGGCCAGTTGCAGATCCGAGAGGTCCTCGCCGGCCTCGATGAGATCCAGCACCAGGGCGCTGGTGCCGACCTTCAGGTAGGTGGACCATTCGGCGAGGTTGGCGTCGCCGATGATGACGTGCAGCCGCCGGTATTTGTCGGCGTCGGCGTGTGGTTCGTCACGGGTGTTGATGATGCCGCGCTTGAGCGTGGTCTCGAGGCCGACCTCGACCTCGATGTAATCGGCACGCTGGGACAGCTGGAAGCCGGCGGTATCGCCGTTCTGGCCGATGCCGACGCGGCCGGAACCGCAGATCACCTGGCGGGAGGCGAAGAACGGGGTGAGGCCGATGATGATCTGGTTGAACGGCGTATCGCGGCTCATGAGGTAGTTCTCGTGGGTGCCGTAGGACGCGCCCTTGCCGTCGGTGTTGTTCTTGTACAGCTGCATGCGCGGGGCGCCGGGCACGCTGGAGGCGAAGCGGGCGGCCGATTCCATGACCCGCTCACCGGCTTTGTCCCAGATGACCGCGTCCAGTGGGTCGGTGACCTCGGGTGCGGAGTATTCAGGGTGGGCGTGGTCGACGTAGAGGCGGGCCCCGTTGGTCAGGATCATGTTCGCCGCGCCGACCTCGTCGGCGTCGATGACCGGTGCGGGTCCGTTGAGCCGTCCGAGGTCGAAGCCGCGCGCATCGCGCAGCGGTGACTCCACCTCGTAGTCCCAGCGGGTTCGTTTGGCGCGCGGCACGCCTTCGGCTGCGGCATAGGCGAGGACCGCCTGGGTCGACGTGAGGATCGGGTTGGCCGACGGCTCCGAAGGCGTCGAAATGCCGTACTCGACCTCGATTCCGATGATGCGCTGCATGCCCCGAGCCTAGGCGACGCGGCCGCGAATCGGGCGCGACCGGGTGCGGGTCAGGTATCAGGGTGGGTCATTCGCTGGTCGTACCCGGCATCGTTCTCCCGGTCGATCCGCGCTGACCTGCCCGGAAGACACAATGACAGCCATGGCCGAACCGGTGTCCCGATCGCAGCCGCGGCGACCGCGCGGTCTCGCCGACAGCGCGAATCCCGTTCCGGCCGAACCGCGTTCGACACGTCTGCCCGCGCTGGACGTGCTGCGCGGCATTGCCATCCTGGGCTGTTCACCCTCGCCTGCTACTTGATCGTTTCCGCCCTCATGCTCACTTTCGCGCACTTCTGGTTGCGACGCTTCGAGCGCGGACCGGTGGAGTGGCTGTGGAATACCAGCTACCACGCCTTGACCAGGCGTGGTAGCCGCGCGAGTTGCCCCGCGGACGCGGCGGGGCGCTGGGAGGCGGGATAAGCGATTATCCGACCGGCGTCGCGCTGCGCGAGGCCGCACCGAACCAGCGGGTGAGAGCCGTTCGCAGCGTGTCGAGTTCGGTGTCGCCGGGGCGCGCTGAGGCGGATGCCCAGGCGATGTAGCAATCCGGCCGGAGTAGCAGCGCTCGGGGTGATGCCTCGCCGGAAGTGCGGGCCGCGACAATATCGACGCGGTCGCGCCACTCCGGCAGGGCGTCCGCGAGTGCGCCTTCCTCGGTGAGGTCCAGGAGCAAAGGCCTTGCGGTTCTGGTCAATTCGGCGAGACGGACGGTGCCCGCGCCGGTGTGCAGTTCGAGTTCGGGCGCGCAGTAGCCGACGAGCGGGTGCGGGTGCGGATCGCCCATGTCGTAGCGGACATCCGAGCCCGCGATGAGATCGGCCAGGCGCTGGACCGTCTGCCGATCGGTGAGGAGTTCGGCGAAGACCTCGCGCAACGCGGTGACGTCGGCTCCGGGTGCGAGCACCGCCGCCTGCGCCTGCGCGGAGACCACGGATCTGCTTGCCGCGGCACGCCGTTCGGTGTCGTAGGTGTCCAGCAGTCCCGCCGGTGCGTCACCGTTGATCTCGGCGGCCAGCTTCCAGCCCAGATTGATGGCGTCCTGCAGGCCGAGATTGAGCCCGGGTCCGCCACCGAAGACCAGCACGTGCGCCGCATCCCCGGCGAGCAATACCCGCCGGTCCCGGAAGCGTTCGGCCAATCGGGTGTTGCCGCCGATCAATCGGCGCAGCAGATGCGGCCCCGGACCCGGCGGCGGTCCGATCGGGATATCCGCGCCCAGTACACGATTGACGCTGGCGCGCACTTCCTCGAGGCTCATGGGCTCGGCAGGCTCGGGCTGATCCCACTCGGTGGTATTGATCAGGGGCGCGTTGCCGGGCAGCGGCGCGTACACGAAGCCGCCGCGCTCGGTGCGCACCGGCAGGAACGGCAGGATCGGGCCGTAGCCGGGTACGCGCAGTGCGCCGGTGACGGGATCGAGCCAGTCCGCGGGCACGGTGGCATGCGCGGTGCGACCGGTGGTGCGGTCGTAACTGATTCCGGGAAAGTCGATTCCGGACATCTTGCGGACGAGACTGTGCCCACCGTCCGCGCCGACCAGGTACCGGGCGCGAAGTCGATGCGTGCCGCCGGAGTCCGAAACATCCACCGTGACACCGTCACAGTCCTGCTCGAGGCCGCTGATCGCTGTGCCCCAGCGGATTTCCACGCCGAGTTCGACGGCCCGATCGCGCAGTACCGACACGATGCGCGGCTGTGGCGCGGCCATGTTGTAGACGGGGCTGTGTTCGAGCAGGCTCAGATCCAGTGCCAGCGCGCCGAACATGAAGTAGGCGGAATTGGGTTGTGGCGCTCCGGCAAAACCGCTGAGCGCTTCGCTCAGACCGCGCCGGTCCATCATGGGCACCACCTGGCCGACCAGGCCGTTGGCCTTGGGTTCGAGGCTCGGAGCGGTGAGTCGCTCCAGCACCAGCGGCCGGATTCCGGCCAGGCTGAGCTCGCTCGCCAGCATCAGGCCGACCGGCCCCGCGCCGGCGACGATCACGTCGTAGGTCATGACTTCTCCTGACAGACAGCAGGTTTCGAATTACGGCTCCGGCAGTCCCGCCGCGAGCTCGGTGAATGCCTCCAGCAGCAGCGGCAGCAGCAATCCGGGCGGATCGGTGCGCTGGATGTGATCGATGACAACGGCGCAGGCGGCGATGACCGCGGCCGCCACCAGCTTCGGATACAGGTCCCGCTCCGGATCGGTGCCGGTACGCGTGGCCACGGCCACCGTAAGTTCCTGCTGGGCAACGGCGTTGGCTTCCATGATGGCCGCCTGCACCGCCGGTGCGCTCAGCATCAGCCGAATGCCCGCCGTCCACTGCTCGTCCTGCGGTGGCGCCGCACTCACGTCCTGCCCGAGGGCGAACCGGTCGATGACCGCGGCCGGCATTGCCTCCCAGAGGGATTCGCTCGCCGGGCGCGCCAGTAGTTCCTCCGCCACCTGCTGCATGCGCTCGAGATGCCGCGAGGCCACCGCTTCGGCCTTGCTGGAGTAGTAGTTGCGGAAAGTTCGCACGGAGACGTTCGCCGCGGCGGCGATATCGTCCACCGTCACATTGTCCCAGCCGCGCTCCACACTGAGCCGGATGGTCGCGAGGCTCAGCGCGAGGCGGGTTTCCCGCTTCTTCCGCTCCCGCAACCCGAGGTCGCCATCGTTCACCTCACCCAGCGTACAGATTATTGCCGCGATGGCAATATTTCCTCAGCGGCAAAATTCAGGCGCGAGCGGCTTCCGCGCGGGCCACCAGATCGGCGACCACGGTGTCACGGGTGAGCGGCACCTCGAGACTGCGCGCATTGCCCTCGATCAGCGCCAGCATGGATTCGGCCAGAATGCCCTCGACCTGCTCGGAGGTGAGTACACCGTCGGCCCGCCAGCTGTTCACGACACCGTCCACGAAGCCGACCATGCCGAAGGCCGTGGGGCGGGCGCGATTCGGATCCAAGCCGAAACTGGTGAGGGTGTCGGCGAACAGGTCCGCCAATTGCGCGCCGATCCGATCACGGGCGCCGGCCAGGGCGCTGGAGGAGGATCCGTGCGGATCGCCGGCGGCCAGGAATCGGTGCAGATTCGGGTGCCGCTCCACCCATCCCACATAGGTGCCGACGGCGCCGCGTACCGCATCACGCACGGTGCCGTCCGGGCGTAGTCGCGGAAGTAGTTCGGCCAGTAGCGAATCCAAGATGTGGCGGCGGATCTGCTCATCCAGATCGGCGCGGCCGTCGAAGTGGCGGTAGACCACCGGGCGCGGCACCTTCAGCCGATCGGCGATCTGCTGCACCGAGATCTCGGTGCCATTGTCCTCGATGACACTCAGTGCGGCATCCAGCATGTCGGCGCGGCGGCGGGCTTTGTGGCCGTTCCAGCGGGTGCTGCGGCCATCGGCGGTCGCGGACGGTGTGCGTGCGCTGGTTCCGGTCACCCGGTTCACGATACCCACCTGCTTATTGACCGTTACACCTTGTACCACTAATCTGAGTGTAACAGCGTGTACCAGTAATATGAATCAGGATGCCGACATGGGCAACGACGCCACACTGCTTCCCCAGGATTCCTTCGCTCAGCGTTTGCTGACGGGGCATGTGAAGAAGTTCTACGATCCGGTCGTCGATATCGACTGGGATGCGCCGCTGGATCCGGACAAGCTCTTCCTCCCGGCCGAGGTCGTCTCCCTCTACGGCACGGTGCTGTGGGAATCGCTCAGTCGTGAACAGCAGCGCGAGCTTTCACGCCAGGAGCTGGCCAATGTCCTGTCCGTGGGCATCTGGTTCGAGAACCTGCTCAATCGACTGCTGTTGCGCGAGCTCATGTCCGGTAATCCGACCTCGCGGCATTCGCACTACACGCTCACCGAGATGGGTGACGAATGCCGGCACATGATGATGTTCGGCAAGCTCATCGAGCAGGTGGAGGCAAAGCCGTACTGGCCCAACCCCTATGAGCGTCTGGTCATCAGCTCGCTGCAGATCTTCCTGCGCGGATCGATGGTGTGGGTGGGCGCGCTGGTCGGCGAGGAGATCTTCGACGCCATCCAGCGGCAGACCCTCGACGATCCGGAACTGCAGCCGGTGGTGGCCCGCGCCATGCGGATTCACGTGACCGAGGAGGCGCGCCACATCGGTTTCGCCCGGGATGCGCTCGTGCGCCGGGTGCCCACCATGTCGAAGGCAGAGCTGGCGTACACCCGTCTCTGCGTCGCGATTGCCGCACCGCTGTTCGTGCATCTGATGACCAACTGGCACATGTACGTGCGCGCGGGCATCGAGGACGGCCGCGGGGCCCGGCGCATTGCGCGCGCCAACCCGCATGCCCAGCGCACGCTGGGGATCGGCGCGGCGAATCTCGGTGCGTTCCTGGACAAGCAGGGGCTGATCGGCCCGCTCGGCAAGCGCATCTGGCGGCGTCGGGGGCTGCTGTGAGGCGTTCCCGCAGACCGCTGCCCGACGACAGCGAGTATCCGGATCCCGCACCCGCCCCGGAGTATTCGGGACCGGCCCTGCTCGATGCCCCGGGTGCGGAACTCGCCGTATCGGTGAGCCTGAGCGGTCATCTCGACCCTATCGACGGCAATTTCCATTGGTACGGCAGGGTTTCCGCGCCCGAGGGCGTCCAGTTGCCGGATCCCGGGCGGACTCAGGTCTTCCTGACCCTGCCGGGCGGCACACCTGCGCGGGGCGTGCTCCAGGAGCGCGACCCGTGGGGCAACCTGCGCATCGTCGGCCTGGGCACACCGCCATTCCCCATGGAACAGGCGGAGATTCACAGTCGCTAGCGCGGCAGGCCGACCACGTCGGCCATCATCTCCACGGCATACTCGAAGAACGAACCGGCCGGGTCCATGCTGCCCACGAGCTGCCCGGTCAGTTCGAAACTCACCATGCCGAACAGCTGTGTCCACGCCACCACGCTGCGCGCTATCGCCTCGGCGGGCATGCCGGGCGCGACCAGCGCCGCGAGACCGTCCGATTGCGCGATGAGTTCGGCGGACAGCACGTCGCCCGCCACCGTGAGAGTCCCACTCTCCCATGCTTCCCGGACGATGGCGACGATGGCGATCGGGAGCCGGGAGGCAGGGCCGACGGTGGTCTGCGGGGCCACGTAGCCGGGCACCGGAGAGCCGTACAGCAGGGCGTATTCGTGTGGATGCGCAATCCCCCAGTCCCGCACCGCGACTGCCGCCGCACGCCACCGCGCCCGGGGTGAATCACCTTCGGCGACAGCATGTTCGACCGCGGCGCCGATGGCGTTGTACGCCTCGATGATCAGTGCGGTCAGCAGCTCGTCGCGGCTCGGGAAATAGCGGTAGAGCGCCGAGGACACCATGCCGAGCTCCCGCGCGATCGCCCGCAGCGAGAGCGCGGGCGCCCCGGATTCGGCGAGCTGACGCCGGGCCGCATCGGTGATCTCACGGGTGATCTCGACTCGGGCCCGTTCGCGGGCGGTACGCGGCACGCTCATGGGAACAGTCTGCCACATTCCGGAGCACTGCATTAATTCGAGAGCACTGCTCTTGACAGCTCGACGACGTCGCGCGCACACTGATCCCAGCAGAGAGCACCGCTCTCGAAATCCAGTGAGGAAGAGATCATGAACGACGCCGCCACCCGCTATATCCGCCCCACCGGCCTCGACCCGATCATGAACCGCATCGCCAATACGCTGCCCAAGCTGGGGATCAGTTACGCCAATTCGCGCCTGCTGGCAGTACGGGGACGCACGAGCGGCGAATGGCGCACCACCATGGTCAACCTTCTCGTCACCCCCGACGGCACCCGCTACCTGGTGGCCCCGCGCGGTCGCACCCACTGGGTGCGCAACCTGCGTGTCGCGGGCTCCGGTGAACTGCGCCTCGGCCGCAAAGTGGAAACCTTCACGGCCACCGAACTCCCCGATGCCGAGAAGATCCCGGTGCTGCGCGCCTACCTGGAACGGTGGGGCTGGGAGGTCGGCCGCTGGTTCGAGGGCCTCACCAAGGATGCCACCGATGCCGAATTGGCCGCCATCGCACCGGGATTCCCCGTTTTCACCCTGCACTGACCTGCCGGATCGCCGCGACCTGCGACACCGCGGCGGATCAGCGCTTCCCGTACGAACTTCCGAGCACCCGACATCACGCCGCAGCGCCGCGTCGCGAGTCAGCGCAACGTGAGTCAGCGCAACGTGTCGAGAGTTTCGTCATCGCGGACCAGCAGAGCCCTGCCGTCCGCTGTAAAGACGATCGGCCGCTGAATCAAGCGCGGGTGTGCGGCGAGCGCCTCGATCCAGCGCTCCCGATCGGCGGCGGTCCGCTCCCACGCGGATACGCCCAGTTCCTTGGCCTCAGCCTCGCTCGTACGCGTGATCTCCCACGGTTCGAGGCCGAGTTTGCCCAGCGCATCCCGTATTTCGACGGCATTCGGCGGATTGTCGAGGTAGCGACGCTCGACGTAGTCGACGCCGGACTCCTCGAGCACCGCCTTGGCTGCACGACTCTTGGAGCACTTCTGGTTGTGCCAGATTTCCGTTGCCATGGGACGCAGCCTAGCGATTCCGGCGCTCACACCCAGTCGACGACCCAGCGGTAGGGGCGCATCCAGTACAGGCCGGATTCGGGCAGCGGCCCGCCCCAGCGCTGTTCGGCCTGGGTGAGTTCCCAGCGGTATTCGGGCGCGGGTTCGCCCTCGTGGATTTCGAACAGGTGCCGGCGCCAGGTATTGAGCATGGCGGGCACCACCTGTGCGTCCTTGTCGAAGGCCCAGTTCACGCAGCGGCCCATAAGGGTGTCGACGGCGTGGTTGGAGGCATTGCGATCGCCGGTGCTGAGCGAGTGCAGGAAGGCCGCGACCAGGTTGTAGGCAATGGAGTCGTGCACGGAGGTCTGGCCGTTTTCCAGCGCCCACACGCCGAGGTAGGTCGGCCCCTGCTCATCGATCCACACCGAGTGCGCCTCACCGACCTGATTGTCGAAGATGAGCGACATGAGCAGACCCAGCACCGACTTGCCGACGATCAGCGGATCGGGTTTGCCGGTGGACATGGCCTCGTCGATGAGGGCGCGGTAGGCGGCCGCCGCGACCGCGGGGCGCTGCGCCTCCAGCAGGGCGTCCGCCGTCTCGCCGCCCGCGAGTTGTTCGGCCGGTGGCTGTTTGGGGCCGGAGACGGCCGCTATGCCGGTGTCGGAGACCTGCAGCAGCGCGGTCTGGGCCGGGTCCAGCAGCGGGGAGAAGTCCACCGGTGGCAACGGATCTACGGGTTGCGCGAATCCGGCGGGCGGCAGCAGGTCCACGGGTTGCGCGAATCCGGCGCGCGGCGACAGGTCCACGGGTTGCGCGAATCCGGCGGGCGGCGACAGGTCCACCGGGGGCGGGAATTCGGCGGGCGGCGGGAAGCTCGACGCCGCGTTCCGCACGGTCGGAGAGTTCTCCAGGTATCCCAGTGCCTCGCGCGCGAATTCACTGTCGTGGCCGCTGAGCCAGTCGTGGCCGCCGCGCAGCATATCGACCAGGTGTCCCCCGACGCCGTGTTCGATCGCGCCGCAGATGGCGTAGTAGCCGTAGGCGCGGTGTTCGTCGTGCCCGGCGCCCTCGGTGATCAGCAGCTGGGCGTATCGGCTTGCCAGATCGTGTCTTTCGATATCGCCGAGCAGAGTGCAGGCGGTCATGGCCGCCATCAGCACCTCCTCGGGCCCGCCCTGGGAGCGCCGCAGGTCGATGCAGCGATCGGCCATGGTGACGGCGCTCTCGGCGCGGCCCAGCTGGGTGGCGGCCTCCACGGCCATGGAGTACATGGTGGCCAGCGTGGCGGGCGGGATATCGGCAGGGAAGCGCGCCGGCCCGTTCTCCGCTATATGCAGCGCCTGGGCGAAATCGCCTGCCGCGAAAGCGGAACGGAACCGGTAGGACACGACCCAGCCGTAGTCCTGAGGTTCCGGCGCCGCCAAGAGCGCATTGTCGAATGCCGTCAGCCGGGCGAGCGCTTCCTGCGCCTGTCCGGACTCCAGCATGCCGCTCGCCTCGTTCATCACTTCGACGAACGCATTTCGATCCATGGCCTTTTCGCCTTCCCGCATCCTTCAGCCCCGGATCGTATGGCGGCGGGCCGGACTCGCGCGGGCAGTGAGGGAAAGGTCATAGTTTGAAGCCTGTGGACATGACCGACCGCCCGGCGGCCTGATGCGCCCGCCGGGAATACCGACCCCCCAGTACTCAACTACGTTCCCCCGCAACCGATTCCGCCGCACGAGCGCCGACGGCACCACCCCCGATCGGGCCGGCAACCGAATATCCGGTGGTGCGGCCGCAATTCACCGCGGCAACACCACCGAACACTCTCCCCTCAGGCGGGCACCTTGTCCAGAAATCCCTGCACCCGCGCGATCTTCCCGTCCACCAGGGTCACCACATCGAACCCGATCACAATCGGCTCCTCGACCCCTGGCGCGTTCAGCGTCCAGGTGAACCGAGCAATATCGTGATGCCCGTCCACAGGCCCCAGCCCGAACTCCAGCCCGGCGAACTGCTCCTGCGCCCCGGCCACCATCCCCTCCACCGCATCGGTCCCGACCAACTGCACCAGCGGATCGGTGAAAACCACATCCGCCGTGAACAACTCGCCGATCAACGCCCGCCGCTTCCCGGCCTCCTTCTCATTCCAGCTGTCGATGTACCGCTGTGCAACGTTCTCGTATTCGCTCATGCACCAAGCTTCTTCGTTCCGAGTCACAGAGTCGATTACGCGTCAGGTAATGCTCGCGACCAGTTTTCGCGAGGCGCCAGGCGGGCGCAGATCCTTCATCTAGACAATTTATCAGTCAATGCATACTATCGATCCGTCTTGAGTTCGGTATGACATCACAGCCATACGTGAACGTTCGAAACAGTAACGGGGGGAACGCCTTTGCCGATCCAGGCCAACGAAACACGTCCACAGTTCGAGATGAGCAGGCGCCGCTTCTTCGCCTGTTCTGAGCCCTTCGCGGCGGTGGCGGCGACTTCGCACTGGTCACGGCCGTCGAGTTCGATCTACATCCCGCCCCAGCGGTCTACGGCGGCCAGATGATGTGGCCCGCCCAACTCGCGCCGCAGGTCCTTGCGGCATTCCGGGACGTCACCGCATCGGCCCCGGATGAGCTGACCGTGTGGGTGGAGCTCATGCAGGTCTCGGTTCTCCCGCCGATGATCTCTGTCTACGCCACCTTCCTCGGCGACCAAGCCGAGGGCCAAGCCCTGCTACGCCCGTTCGACCACATCGGTTGGCGCCTGCAGGACACGCGCACCATGATGCCTGTCACTTCGTTGAGTGACATCCTCGCCGAGCCCACCACACCGAGCGCCACAATCAGCCGTGCAGCGCCGTTGACCCGGATCGACGACGGCGTGATCCAGCAACTGACGGCAACCCCGCTCGCCCCACTGACTGCCGTCCAGATCCGCCACTTCGGCGGAGCCTTCGCCCGAGGCAGCGACTCAGCCGCAGGAACCCTCGCCGAGCCGTATCAAATCGACTTCCTATCCCTCGCCACAGACCCCGCAGCCGTCAACGCCAGCATCCAGGAACACCTTTCGGCCCTCGCCCCGAACCTCGGCTCCCGGACCCCCTTCACCTTCCTGTCCCCGGGACGCACTGCCGCAGATGCCTTCCCCGCCGACACCTTGAACAGGCTGCGCGACATCAAACAAAACTACGACCCCCACAACGTGCTCCACAGCAACTACCCGGTACTCGCCTGACACGGACGGCGTCCTGCTGGTCCGCACCTTGCGTGAGTAACGGCACCGAGCTACGAAACGGCTACATCTGCCGCTTCTCTAGTGCGATGGCAATGAGTGCGCGGGCAGCATCACCGTAGACGGCCTGCTGATGCAGAGCGGCCCAAGCCTTTTCGTACGAGGCCAGCTCGGCTGGGCCGGTGACACTCACTTCGGCGCTGATGGTCTCCACCATTGCAAGACGACGATCGAACATCGCGAAACTTGTAGTCGTGTAGATGAACTCGAATTCACGGGGAACTACACCGAAGATCAATCGACTCTCAGTCATGATTTCGAGTAGATGCTGTAGTTGCCCAGCCATCACCTGGTCGTCGCCTACGCGGGTATAGAGAGCCTGTTCGGCAAGCAGGACGATGACTCGACGGGTGCCGGAATGCAGCACTTCCTGTCGGCGCATCCGGGCGGCGACGGCCTTCTCCAAGTCGTCCGCAGTGCCAAGAAATTGGATGCACGTGGCGAGAACCGCCCGTGTGTAGTCCTCGGTCTGCAGTAGGCCCGGAACGATGAGTTGGGACCAGTTTCGGATGATGCGGGTCGCGGCCTCGAGCTCGATGCTGCGGCGCTGCCGTTGGGCATGACCGGATGCGGCGACCCGCTTCCACTCCGTCCACATGGATTCGAGATTGGTGAGGGTGGCGAGCAGGTCCGGGAATGCCAGCATGGAATCGGTGATCTCACACCAGGACGTGAGATCCTCGACGCTCGGCGCTTGCTGCCCTCGCTCGATTTTCGAGATCTTCGAGGGCACCCATCCTGCACGCTGGGCGAGCTCCACACCGGACAAGCCTGCGGCTCTGCGAAATTCGCGCAGCCGGTTGCCCAGCACAATGCGAGCCTGCTCGACACCCGCCATCTACTGCGGCCCTGGAATGTAGTCGGCGTGTGGAATCGCCCTGGCCCACAAGGTGTCACGGACGGTCATAGCGCGAGCGACATCGAAAGGATCGCGGGTCACGGCGAACCCGGCGAAGTCACCCTGCTGATCGAACAGTGTCCAGGCGAGGGCGGCGTCATCGAGCAACCACCATTCATCCACGGTGACTTCGGCGGTGTCGAGGTTATGCCTGGGCATCCATCGAATTTCCTCGCCGTGGGCTTGATTGCGATCGGTGACCGCGTGCAGGAATCGGATGTACTCCGTCAACGGCTCGCTCACCACGCGAACCCGCTGCAACGCAACACCTCTAGCGGTAGCAGCGTCGGTAAGATCTTCCCAACGCTTCCAATCCGGCGGGTAGTTGTCCGGGTCCAAAGGCGGCAGTCCGGCGCGCCATCTGCGCATCGGCTCGTCCTCGTTCGATACAGAGTGGTCGTCTTCCACCTCCAGATGGAATGCACGGCGTTCAGCCATCCCGAGCAACGTGGCGCCGGACCCAACAGGCAGATACAACACAGGTCACCATCTCCTCGGGGTCGCGACTGCCGGCACTTCGAGACAGACCTCATGCGCTGGCGTTTGTATCTGCTCGAGAATCGCTACGTCTGAGATCGGTGTGCCCGTCAAGGTGAAGGTCCCGATTCCGGAGTCAGTGAGCACCGCGCCGAGGTGAGTGTCCGGCTTCAACCAGGTGAGCAACATGTGCGGGATCTCCACTCGCTCAGGGCCGCCGGGGACCTTCAGTCCCTGAACAAAATACATCTCGCGATCGTCATCGATCCACAGTCTCGGTGAGCCTTCGTTGCCCGTGGGGCCGCCCAGAAGTCGCAACGACATGACAGAGCCTCCATGTTCTCGAGATTCTTCGAACAGAATCAATTCTCCGACGTCATGGGTCACATCTGGTCCGGATCCGAGAAATATCTAGAAATCTCGTGGTGCGCCAAACCCGCAAGTCTCTACCGTCCAGGTAGGTACTCGGGACTGACGATCGTCGTCCTCCTCCCTAGTAGTCACCCACAACGACACATGCGACGAAACGACGAGAGGCGACGACGATGGCTTTGTCCGAAACGGAAGCGAAAGCGCTTGGGGCCTTGTCCACGTTGCAGCCCACACAAGCTCTCACTGTTCAGCAACTCTGCTGCACAACAGGACTCACGGACGGCGCGATCCGTCGTGCTCTACGGCGGCTCTCGCGCGAGGGTCTGGCTCTAGGCACCCGTCGTAGCCCTGCGAACTGGCGGGCGACCAATCGCGGGCGACTGGCCGTCAACAAACCCGGATACCGCGACTACGTCGCGTCATCGACGGGCAGGTACCCGCAATGAGGGACATCCCAACCGCCATCGGATACCTCCGCCGCGACGTGTCCGGTTTCCGGCAGGACTGGGACGAAACAAGAATCCGCAGCCGCGCGAAACGTCTCGGATACGACCTAGCGAAGATCGTCGTATTCGGTCCGAACACCGACGCTCCACTCGAGCGGCTGATCAACGTTGTCCGCAACGTCGATGCTGACGCCGTGATCGTCCCGACCGCCACGCACTTCGATGGCGCAGAGATCCCGGCGCCACTGGTGAACGTTGCCGAAGTGATCACGGTCGATCCGGAACAGACCTACGCACGCTGGCTGCTGCCTCCATGGCCCACCACAGGTCAGCCTCACATGTGACGACAACCTTCGGATCGACCCACATATCTGGCCCGCCAGCGCAAACCCAGTCTTTCAGCTGAAGCGCGTCGACAGCGTCGGATGGCTCGATAGCTACGCAGAGAACTTCGATGCCGTTTGGGCCGCCGCGCGGACCTGGACACCCTGATGAAAGGCCGATCATGGGCAGAATCGAGTACTACGACCCGAAGGCTCCCAAACCGAATTCCCTTGCGGTGGCGTGCAATCTGTTGGTGACGGACGATTCCGGGGCAATTCTGCTTCAGCGTCGCCGCGATACCGGCCAATGGGCGTTGCCCGGTGGGGCTATGGAACTGGGGGAGACAGCCGCTGAGTGCGCAATCCGAGAGTGCCGGGAAGAGACCGGGATAACCGCCGAGCTCACCGGCTTCCTGGGCGTATACAGCAATCCAAGCCACATAGTCGCCTACACCGACGGTGAAATTCGCCAGCAGTACGAGAACTGCCACATCGGCCGCCCGCTCGCTGGCAAACCCACCATCAACGAGGAAGCAGACGGCGTGATGTTCCTTCCTCCAAGCGCCTTGGATCAGTACGACATTCACCCGAGCATGCGTCAGCAGATCGGGGACTATCTGACGGGGAACTACCCCTATCTCGGATGACCCCTCGTTGCCTGCTCGATGCGGGAGACGGTGGCGAGGATGTCGGGTTCGGCGCGCTGGATTCCCGCAAGCCACGTTCCTCAGCCTCCCACAGCGCGAAGGTGTGATTGCCAACCAGCCGGACGAGTCGTTCATCGGCATGATGCTCGTCCCGCAGGAAGCGCGCACCATCCAGCGGATGGAACCCGGTCACGGCCAATCTGGGCGCATATCCCACGTCGTGGAGAATCGCCGACCCAACGAGGACATCCCAGTCGCAATTCAGTTGCGCCGCAATCTCGATCGCAGTTCGAGCTACTCGACGGGAGTGCGCCCATCTTCGGGGAAGCGAGCTTGCCAGTTCACTCCGAGCCAGACTCCACGCCCGAGACGACCCCGAATCGACCATGGTTCAACGCTACGCGAGTGACCCGGATCACTCCACCTGCCGTCGCAGATGGGTTCACGAGAATGGTTACAGCTCAAACGGTTTACACGTCGAAGTAGAGCTCGAATTCGTAGGGGGTGGGGCGGAGGTTGATTTCGGCTATTTCGGTGTCGCGTTTTATGCGGATCCAGGTTTCGATCAAGTCTTCGGTGAATACTCCACCCTGGGTTAGGTAGTCGTGGTCGGCTTCCAGGCGGTTGATTACGGCGTCCAGGCTGGCGGGGGTTTGGGTTACTTCGGCGGATTCTTCGGGGGTCAGTTCGTAGAGGTCTTTGTCTATGGGGAGGGCGGGTTCGAGTTTGTTCAGGATGCCGTCGAGGCCGGCCATCATCATGGCGGCGAAGGAGAGGTAGGGGTTGCCGGAGGAGTCGGGGCAGCGGAATTCGAGGCGTTTGGCGCGGGCGCTGGTGCCGGTGACGGGGATTCGGACGGCGGCGGAGCGGTTGCGCTGGCTGTAGACGAGATTCACGGGGGCTTCGTAGCCGGGGACCAGGCGTTTGTAGGAGTTCACGGTGGGGTTGGTCCAGGCCAGGAGGGAGGGGGCGTGGTGGAGGAGGCCGCCGATGTAGTGGCGGGCCAGGTCGGATAGGCCCGCGTAACCGGCCTCGTCGTAGAAGAGGGGCTTGTCGTCGCGCCAAAGGGATTGGTGGACATGCATTCCCGAGCCGCTGTCGCCGAAGAGCGGTTTCGGCATGAAGGTGACGGTTTTGCCTTCCTCCCAGGCCGTGTTCTTGATGATGTATTTGTAGAGCTGTAGATCGTCGGCGGCGGCGAGCAGGGTGTTGAACCGGTAGTTGATCTCGGCCTGCCCGGCGGTGCCCACCTCGTGGTGCCCCTTCTCCAGCTCGAAACCGCAGCGCTGCAGGTTGGTACACATCCGGTCGCGCAGATCGACGTCGGCGTCGTAGGGCGCAACGGGGAAGTAACCGCCTTTGGGCCGCACCTTGTAACCACGATTGAGACTGCCGTCTGGATTGCGTTTCGCGCCGGTGTTCCAGTCCGCCGAGGCCGAATCCACCTTGTAGAAGGACCCGTTCATGGTGGTGTCGTAGCGGACCGAATCGAAGATGTAGAACTCCGCCTCCGGTCCGAAGTACGCCGTGTCGGCAATGCCGGTGCTGCGCAGGTAGTTCTCGGCCTTGCGCGCCACATTGCGTGGATCGCGACTGTATGCCGCGCGCGTATGCGGATCATGCACGAAACAACTGATATTGAGCGTCTTGGCGGCCCGGAACGAATCCAGTTGCGCGGTACGCAGATCCAGCAGCAAGAGCATGTCGGATTCGTGGATGGCCTGGAAGCCGCGCACCGACGAGCCGTCGAAGGCGATGCCCTCATCGACCAGTTCGGCGTCGAACATGGCGGCGGGAATGGAGAAATGCTGCTGGGTTCCGGGGACATCGCAGAAACGGACGTCGACGTACTCGACGCCTTCGGTTTCGATGTAGTCCTGTACTCCGGTGACGGTGGGGGTGATCACGGCGGGCTCCTCGACAGCCGCACCACTACCCGATCGGACGGCCCGGTCGGGGGTCCGGCGGTCCTGTTGGTGCTTCGACGATACGTCCGATATCCACCCGGTGAACCGGGAATCGGCGTGCGCACCGAGAGCAACATCGTCACTCCGCGACGTCGGCGACCACGTTTGTCACATTGCACAAACCGATCACCTCAGGTCTTCCGTATTGCCACTAGTCCGCACCGCTCTTTGTGCGGTGTGCTGTATGGCGACCCGAGAGCAAGCGCTCTCGATGACGTGTGAGCCAGAGGTAGGTCGTGAGTTCAACATCGGTGGCGGCAGCGAGCCCGCACACGCTGTGCGAGGCGTTCCAGTCGAATGTGACCGCATATCCGGAGGCGGTCGCGCTGCGCACGCTCGGCGGAGCGGTCGCGATCACCTGGCGGGAGTACGGGGAGCGGGTGCGTGCCATTGCCGCGGGGTTGGCGGCGCGAGGCATCGGGCGCGGGGACACGGTGGCGCTCATGATGACGAACCGGCCCGAGTTCCATCTCTGCGATACCGCGATCCTGCATACGGGCGCCACGCCGTTCTCGGTGTACAACACCAATCCGGTGGATCTGCTGGTCTACCAGTTCGGCAATGCCGGCAATAAGGCCGTCATCTGTGAGCGGCAGTTCGCGCCGCAGGTGCTCGCGGCGGTGGAGAAGGCCGCGGCACAGGGCATTACGGTCGAACACGTGATCTGCGTGGACGACGCACCGGAGGGTACGATCTCGCTCGCCGATATCGAGGCGAGTCCGGCCGCCGATTTCGACTTCGAAAGCACTTGGCGCGCAGTCGCTCCCGAGGACCTGCTGACCATCGTCTACACCTCCGGCACCACCGGCCCGCCCAAGGGCGTGGAGCTGACCCACACCAATTTCATCGAAAATGCCCGCGTGGTCGAGGAATTCGGCGGTGGCGGCCGCGAGGACAAGGTGGTCTCGTACCTGCCTGACGCGCACGCCGCCAACCGCTGGTTCGCGCACTACCTGTCGCTGCTCAGCGGTGCGGAGATCACCACCTGCCCCGATCTCAAGCAGGTCGCCGAGGCGCTGATCGAGGTGCACCCGAGCGTATTCCTGGGTGTGCCCCGGGTGTGGGTGAAGGTCAAAGCGGCACTGGAGGAACGCTTCGCGGCTGAGCCGAGCCCGGTGCGGCGCACGCTGGTGGACTGGGCCGTGCGCACCGGCCGGGCGCGTGCCCGCGCGGTCTCCGACGGCCGCAGCCAGAACATCTTCGAGACGGTGCAGTACCGGCTGGCCGATCGCCTCGTGCTCGCCACCGTCCGGGAACGCCTGGGCCTGGACAAGGTTCGGGTCGCCGTCACCGGTTCGGCACCGATCCCCCGCGACACCCACGAATTCTTCCTCGGCCTCGGCCTGCCGCTGTGCGAGGGCTACGGCATGACCGAATGCACCGCGGGCGCCACGGTCAGCCGCCCCGAACGCATCAAGATCGGCACCGTCGGCACCGCCCTGCCCGGTGCGGAGGTGACGATCGGCGAGGACGGTGAGGTGCTGGTGCGCGGCCGAATGGTCATGCGCGGCTACCGTAATGACCCCGGCAAGACCGCCGAGACCGTGGACGGCGACGGCTGGCTGCACACCGGCGATATCGGCGAGATCGACGCCGAGGGTTTCCTGAAGATCGTCGATCGCAAGAAGGAAATCATCATCAATGCGGCCGGCAAGAATATGTCGCCGACCAATATCGAGAACACGGTCACCGAGAACACTCCGCTTGCGGGCGCTGTGGCGGTGATCGGCGAGGCGCGCTCGTACAATACGGCGCTCATCTGCCTGGACCCCGAATTGGCCGCCGCATTCGCCGAACGGCATCAGCTATCGGATCGGAGCATCGCCGCGCTGGCGGCCGACCCGGTGGTCCTGCAAGCCCTGCAGGAGGGCATCGACGCCGCGAATTCCAAACTCTCCCGGGTGGAACAGATCAAGCGGTTCGCGGTGCTGCCGGATGTGTGGGCTCCCGGCAGTGAATGCCTGACCGCCACCGGAAAACTGAGGCGCAAACCGATAGCTATCGCGTACGCGTCTACTATCGAGTCGCTGTACATGTAGCTAGGGGAGTTCATGCTGGTGCGTAACCGGGACCGGGCGCTGGAACAACTGTATCGGCGCGCGGTCGCGGCACGGGACGAGCTCCCGACCGCGGTGCCGCCGTACCGAACCCTGCCCCAGTCATTGGTGGTCAGCGGCCTCGAGCGCGGCACCAAACTCAATGTCGATCTGTTCTTCGACTTCCTGCGCACCGGCGTCAACCCCAGCGAGGACGACACCCGCGAGGTGGTCGATATCGCCCTGGGCCGGGTCCGCGACGGCGAACCGCTGGAGGAGGTGCTCGGCCGCTACCGCCTCGGGGCCGAGTACATCTGGTCGCGCATTCGCGCGGCCGCGGCGGAGAGCGAGCGCGAACTGCTCACCGATGCCGCGCTCCCCCTGCTCAGCTACCTCACCCTGCTGACCGCACGGATCGCCACCGCCTGTGTGCAGCGCGCGCACGATCCGCGCTGGGAACTGCTGGAACGCCGCCGAGCCATTGCCGATGCCCTGATCACCGGACGCGACCCCATCGAATGGGCCGATGAACCGGCCATCGCGGTGCCGGACGCGTTCGTCATCGCGGTTTTTCGCCTCGGCACCGGGGCGGGCGGCACGCGGCACGGCGCCGACACCAGCGAACTGCGGCATCGCATCGAGGCGATTCCCGGTGTGTTCCTGCGCCTGGACAGCGGCGGCTGGACAGCCCTGCTCCCCCGGCAACCCGGTGACGACGGCACCGCCACCCTGGCGGCACTGACCACTCGCCTGCTGCCCGCCCACCCGATCGGCCAGGCCGACAGCCTGCCCGGACAGTTCGCCCGGCAGCCGGAATCCCCGGCGCCCCGCACTCCGCCGCCCGCACCCTTCTGGGTGGGCGTCACGGTGGCATCCTCGCGCGCCGAGATTCCCGAACTCTTCGCGGAGGCCCGCATGCTCGCCGAACTCGGCCGCTGCCTGGATCGCTCCCAGATGGTCTGCCGCCGAACAGATCTCATGTTCGAGTACACCGTCGCCGCGGGCGGCAGCGCACGCACCGGATTGGCTGCGGTCCTCGCGCCGCTCGACTCCCAACCATTGCTGGCGGAAACCCTGGAGGTCTTCGTCGACACCGGCTTCAACCAGCTGGCCACCGCCCGCCTCCTGAACATCCACCGCAATACGGTCACCTACCGCCTGGCCCGCATCCACGAACTCACCCGCCTGGACCCCCTCCGCCCCACCGACGCCATGACCCTGTCCGCGGCCCGCATAGCCCGCCGCCTCGAATCTGCTTCGTTCGCACCGTAATCCCCGCGCCTCGCGCATGAATTCGCACCGCGCGCACGGAATCCCATGCCCTTTCGTACGCGGCATGCCAGTTTGTGCGCGGCGGCTCAACTCACGCGCGGCATACCCACCTACGCGAGGTGTACGAAATCGGGCCCGGCATGCTGACTCGGCCTGAATGCTGTTGTCACTCTTCTGTGCGGATGCACAAGTGGGTGTCTCACAGTCTTGGGGATTGCCGGTAGCGGGGGCTATCGACTGTGCGGTGTGCTGAATGCCGACGACGAGGTCACGCGGCGGGATCGCCCGCAGGTGCGGCCTCCCGACCATCCGCAGAGGTAGATCGTTGACACGCAAGTCCCGGCCGGCTGTGCGCTGCCGCCTCGTCCCGCTCGCTGTCGCAGGGCTCTCCGCTTTCGCGATGACCGTGTCCAGCACCATGTTCGCGGGAGCCGTGCCCACCTCCGGGCCGGTGCCGAGCGCACCCGCGAACTTCGGACTGCCCGCGGACTATCAGCCCACCCCGGCGCCCTACGGCGTGGGTTATGAACTCGGACATGTGGTTCCGCTGTCGGACGGCACCCGGTTGCAGGCCGAGGTGCGGTATCCGACCGATCCGGCGACGGGGCAGCGGGCGGCCGGCGACTTCCCGGTGGTCGTCAACTTCACCACGTACGGCGCGGTCACCAGCGCGCTCACGGCCGCGATCACCAGCGTGATCGACGAGCTGCACATTCCGCTGCCCGATCAGCTCCGCGATGTGCGCCGGGTGATCAATCAGGCCACCAGCGCGCAGGACATGCTGGTGCGGCACGGCTATATCGAGGTGATCGCGGATGTGCGCGGCACCGGCGGCTCCACCGGCGCGTGGAATCCGGCCTCCCGCGAGGACGGCACCGACGGTGTGCAATTGGTGGATTGGGCCTCGAAGCTGCCCGGCTCCAATGGCAAGGTCGGCATGTTCGGGTACTCCTTCCCCGCCCTGAACGCGCTGCGCACCGCCGAAGCCATCGGGCCCGGCTCGCCACTGAAAGCCATTGTGCCCATGGCGATGCCGAACAATATCTTCAACGAGGTGCTCGGCCACGACGGCATGATGAGCCCGATCCTGCTGACCGCGATCTCGCTCATGGTGCCGTTCCTGAGCCTCATCGGCCCGTTCATGACCGCGGTGGTGTCACCGCAGACGTTCATGAAATCCCTGGTGGACCATCTGCAGGCGCTGGTCTCCTCGGACTCCACCATCAAACTGCTGCTGGAGGCGTACGCGGGCGGCCCGCTGGCCTACGACACCTCGTGGTGGCAGGAGCGGCGCTTCGAAACCGACCTGCACAATCTCGTCGACAACGGCATTGCCATGTATCAGGTCGGCGGCCTCTGGGACCTGTACCAGGAGGGCCCGTTCCGCAATTACTCGCAGCTGCAGAATCTTTCGGCCGGACGCGATCAGTTCGCGCCGATGGCGAGCGATCAGCGGGCCGACGGGCGCTACCAATTGCTCATGGGCCCTTGGTATCACGTGGGCCTGGGCGTCGGCCCCGGCTCGCGCCTGGACACCGATACGATCACCCTGGCGTGGTTCGACCGCTGGCTCAAGGACATTCCCAACGGCGTCGACCACACCGACAAGCCGCTGCACGTCATCGATCCGGGCAACAATGCCGCCGATACCGCGCACTACCCATTCGATCAGACCGCGGTGACGCAGCGCTATTTCGACGGTGACCGCCTGACCGAGCAGCCGCCCACCGTCGCCGATGCCTCCGACCGGCTCGATTTCACCGGCATCGACAATCTGTGCAACCGGCAGAGTCTGGGCCAGTACACCGCCGGACTGCTCGACTTCGTCTTCCGCGTGTTCACCGCCTACAACCCCTGCACCGAGCAGGTGCTGGAGCCGACCGCGGGCCTGAAGTACACGATGGATCCGGTGACCGAGCCGACCGTGCTGGCGGGACCCGCCAGTGTGTCGCTGTACGCCTCCTCCACCGGTACCGATGCGGCCTTCCAGGTCTGGCTCGACGATGTGGCGCCGGACGGTTCGGCCGTGAACATCACCGGAGGCTCCCAATTGGCGAGCCAGCGCACCCTGAACGACGACAAGACCTGGCGCACACCGGACGGTACGGTCTACGCTCCCGAACACGTACTGACACTGGAGAACCAGCGGTTGCTGACACCGGGCGAGGTGGTGAAGATGGATATCAAGCTGCGTCCCACCTTCTACCGCATCGAGCCCGGTCACGCACTGCGCCTGCGGATCTCGACGGGCACCTTCCCGTCCACCATGCCGATCCCCACGGATCTGCCGCGCCTGCTGGGCACTTCGCAGCAGCTGCAGCGTAATGCCGCGTGGCCGTCGAGTCTGGTGCTGCCGCTCGCACCCGCGGGCGACTTCACGCACTGAGCGCGCCCACAGAGCCCGGGGGGAACCGGGGAAGGGTGGTATGGCCGGTCGCCGCCGCCATACCACCCTTCGACGCATTCATCCCGATGCCGCATTCACCCCGGCGCATTGACACCCGCCTCCGCGCCCATCAAGGCGGACTCGATTCACTTGCCTGAGACAGAGGAGGCGGCAGTGGCGCCGCAGACACGCACGGTGACCAATGGCGATAATCGAGATCGCGGTCTACGAGCAGGGCGTCATCGAGGGACCGACCAGCGTGCTGCGGACTCCGATCCGCGGCTGCCGCACCGGTATTCATATCCAGCACCAGCCGCGTGCCGGGCGCCGCACGTGAGACGCAGATCAGCATGCCCCTGCGACCGCTGGGCGTCATTGAGCGCCGTCCGGGCCGCCGCGACGCTTCGCCTGCCCCCAGCCTCGGACAGTTGAGGAGCACTATCCACGATTCAGCGATATTTGTCTGAGACAATAAGATCAGATGATCTTGCGTGCCATCCCGCTTCCGACCGGAAGGTCCACCCTCTCCGATTCGAAGCAAAATCAGCGGCCGCTTTCTGCTTCCGATCATGATCGGCCGCATGACACACTGAGACACCCGATCTTGGGAGGTCCTCTATGCCCGAACCGCGCCCGGGCGGCTTCCGGCGACTGCGCCGCCGCGCCGAATCCGACACCGTCGGACAGCCGCCGACCCGTGCGACCGTGCGCAATGCCAAGATCGTCGCCCTGCCTGTCGCCTATGCGGCACGGCGCGCGGGCGGTCTCGGCCGCCGGGCCATGGGACGGCCGGCCCGCGAGGTGGAGCTCGATATCCAGGCGCGCACCGCACAGCACATGTTCGAGGTGCTCGGTGAACTCAAGGGTTGCGCGGCAAAGCTCGGCCAGGTGCTCGCACTCTACGAATTGGCCCTGCCCGCCGAGCTGGGAGCACCCTATCGGGAGGCATTGAGCCAGCTGCAGGATTCCACCCCGGCCATGCTCCCGGGCGCGGTGTACGAGGCGATGGCCGCGAGTATGGGCGCGAATTGGCGGGACAGATTCACCTCCTTCGAACCGCGTTCCTGTGCCGCCGCCTCGGTCGGCCAGGTACATCGCGCGGTCTGGAGCGACGGCCGCCCCGTCGCGGTCAAGATCATGTACCCGGGCGCCCGTGAATCGGTACAGTCCGACCTCGCGCAGATCCGCCGACTCGCGCCCCTGGCAACGGTTTTCATGCCGGTGGCCGATACCCGCGCCCTGGCGGACGCCTTCACCGAATGCATCACCGAGGAACTCGACTACGCCAAAGAGGCTGCCGCACAGCAGGTTTTCGCCGAGGCCTACGCCGACGATCCGGACTTCGCCGTCCCGCAGGTGGTGCACCAGCAGGGGGATGTGCTGATCAGCGAATGGCTCGACGGTATTCCGCTGCCGCGCATCATCGCCTCCGGAGACCAGTCCGAGAAGGATCGGGTCGGCCTGCTGCTCCTGCGGTTCGTGGTCTCCAGCTTCGCGCGCACCGGACTGCTCTACAGCGATCCGCACCCCGGCAATTTCCGGGTACTACGCGACGGCCGACTGGGCATCGTCGATTACGGCGCCTGCCCACCGTTCCCGTCCGCTTTTCCCACGGCGGTCGGCGAGATCGCCGACGCGGCGCTCAACGGGTCCAACACCCTGCTGGAGGCCGTGCTGCGCGAGCACGGATTCATTTGCGCCGACGGCGATTTCGATATCGACGGACTGGTCGCCATGATGGCCCCCATCCGCGAGATCACCCTGCAGCACACCTCGCACCTGACCACCGCATGGTTGCGCAAGCAGGTACTTCGCGCCACCGAGCCACGGCTGTCCAATGTCAGCAGGCAACTCACCTCACCACCGGAGTACACCCCGATCGGGCGCACCATACTGGCCGGGGCCGGGGTGCTGTGCCAACTGGGCATCGAGGGGCCGTTGCGCGATGAACTGCACGCGTATCTACCGGAATGGCGGGCGGCGGTCGAACGCTTCCACCTGGGTGAGGGCCCCGCGGCCGGGACCCTCGCACGCGCGGGGAATCTCGTCACAGATGCATCCATTTCGGCCACAGCTGGGACCACGATTTCTTGATCCCGGTGCACTTCCAGAGGGTCACGTTCTGCGTATTGCCCGGGAATCCGATGCGGGTGTTCACCTTTCCCACCGGATCGACGTGCTCGAACTGGCCGCGCAGCACCGCCTCGTAGCTGCCCACGGCCAGCACCGCGGTGGCGTCGTCCGGCGGTGCGCCGAAGTAGCCGAATCCCCGGCTCGGGCTGTAGATATCCGGAAGCTGCTTGCGGCCGAACTCGTCCAATGCCGCTGCCTGCCAATAGGTATCGGTAATGATGACGGCGTTCGACTGCTCCTGCCGGCTAAGCCCGTCGAAGGCGCGATCCACCTCCTCGGTGAGTTCGCGCCAGCCGAAGGACCCGTAGACGCCGATATTGACGGCGGCCTCGGCATCGTCGACGGGCGGGCGCACCGAATCGGCCGAACGCCAGGGCGTGGAATACAGCACGAAAGCCGCGGCGCAGACAGCCAATATCGCGACGAGGGCAATGAGGAACCGCCGCCCGCCGCTGCCCATCCGCTCGGCGGTCGTCACCACACCGACCGCACCGGCGGCGATCAGCACGGCGTACATCCCGGCGGCGTAGTAGATCCGCCCGCCGGTGATCAGGAACGCCAGGAACAGCAGAATCAGCGTGATGCCGAGAAAACGGTAGGGCCGCAAGGACTCCCACGCCAGCAAGACCCACAGCCCGTAGAGCAGCAGTAGCGCGCCCAGGAATCCGGCGAGGCTCACCGACATCGGCACGAACTGCAGGCGCCCGCCGAGAATGCCCTGTTCCGCGCCGATCACCCGGCCCATCTCGAGCTGCGGCCAGTCGTGGCGGGACTGCCACAGCAACTCCGGCACCGTCACGAGCACCACGATCACACCGCCGAGCCACAGCAGCGGTCGCCGCACCAGATCGCGCGGCCCGAACACCAGACTGCTCGCGGCCACGGCCAGCCAGAAAAAGGGGATGAGCCACTTCACCTGCATGTCGATCGCCGTCACCAGGGCCGCGGCCAGGAGCAGCCGGTCCTCGCGGGTGCGTACCCAGCGCACCACCAGCCAGGTGATGATCACCCACAGCGCGGTGTCGACGGCATTGGTCGTCAGCATGGCGCCCTGCAGCAGCAGGAACGGTGACGTCGCGTACCCGACGGCCGCCAGCGACTGCGCCCACGGCCCGCCGCCGAATTCCCGGGCGAGCATGGCGCACAGGATGATTGCGGTCACCGTGAGCGCGACCGCGGGCAGCCGCAGCACGAAAAACGATTCCGGGGCGAGGATATCCATGAACCGCGCCACCATCGGCAGTACCGGACCCTGATCGGCGTATCCGAACGAGGGCCGCCGACCGGCCGCCAGGAAGTACAGCTCGTCACCGAAGTAGCCGTACCGCGTAGCCGAGAGCAGCAACACCACAGCGGCCGGAACGGCCACCGCGGCGACCGCCGGCCACGACAGGGCCGGGCGCTCATGAAATGCCGATTTCCGGCTGGTCGGATTCGGTTGCGCGGGACTGTCCACCACATCGGTCATCGGCATACTCCTGCATGGCGGGTACTGCTCGAAGTGACAAAAGCGGTCATTGGCGAATCTACAGCGTCCTCCGGAGCCCTCCCGCACACGAAACACCCTGCGACCCGTCCGGCGACGCGCGCGCCCGCTCGGGCGACCTCCGGAGTTCTATACTCGAATCTGCATGCGCCTGTCGCGCAACGCATTTCCGTCGAGGAGACCGGCATGCCCGAACCCACCCCCGAAACCAATCCGTACGGCACGCCCACCACCACCGGCCCGGAACCGATCCGGTCCTATCAGGGCGTGCTCAATACCGTCATCCGCACGCTGCTGAACGTCCCCGTCATCGGCAGCCAGCTGGGCAAGCGGCTGGTGACCCTGCACGTGACCGGCCGCAAGTCCGGCAAGGTCTACGACGTCCCCGTCGCGTACACGCGGCACGAGGGCGATCTGCTCATCGGCACCTCCAAACGCCCTTGGGTACGCAATATCCGCAAAGGCGTGCCGATCGAGGTCTCCCTGGGCGGCCCGCAGCGCGGCGCCGACGCCGAGGTGTTCGAGGACAGTGAATCGGTCATGCGGCTCTACGACCTCATTGCCCGCGACAATAGGCAGAACGCCAAATTCAATGGCATCGGCTTCGATCCGGACGGCACTCCGCACCAGGCCGATATCTACCAGACCTGGCAGCAGGGCGGCGTGGTCATTCGGGTCACCCTGCGCTGAACCGTCTCCGGCACACAACCCGGACCGACTCGGCGCACGGCTGAACCGCATCCGGCACACGGCTGATCCGACTCCGGCGCACGCCGGGCCGCCGAGCTACTTCGCGATGTGCGCCTGGACGTAATCCTCCGCCGACAATCCCACCAGCACCTGCCGAACCACCGGCGGCGCCCAAGCCGCCGACGCATCGTGCCCCACGACCGGATCGCTCAGGGGCACTATCCGTCCCCGCGTCTCGAGCTCGAACTTGCCCGCCGCGCGAATGTTCTTCAGCCAGTCCACATCCCGGCCGTAGGTGAGCGCGATGCGGTAGCCGTCGCCGCGCCGGAACACGGTGACCGGCGACCGATAGACACGGCCGGACTTACGCCCGACGTGGATCACGATCCCGAATCCGGGTGCGATGCGCGCCATGACGCCGAGTACGGGATTGGTGATCCGCCGATTGATTCTCGCGAGCGCCCGTGGCAGCGGCATATCTCGTCCTCTCCGACAGTGAGATCCTCGCCGTTGCTCAGCAGCGCAGCAGAGATCAAAACGGTTGCGTCCCAGAGATTACGCCGCCGCCGCACGGTCCGGGCCGCATCGCCGCTCCCCGCCCTGGTTAGGGTGCACCTGAGACCGCCGGCACCGCGGCGGCACAGGAGGGAGCGCTCATGTCGGAGCTGATCGCGGTCTACGACGCCGCCGGTCACGAGGTCGGCGTCGAGGAGCGGGCCGTGGTGTACGCCCGGGGACTCTGGCATGCCAGCGCGGGCGTCCTGGTGCGTTCACTCGACGGTGAACGCATCTACGTGCACAAACGCACCGCTACCAAAGCCGTCTTCGCCGGCATGCACGACTGCCTCGCCGGCGGCGTCCTCGACCCCGGCGAGGACCCGGCCGCCGCCGCGATCCGCGAGCTGGGCGAAGAACTGGGAATCGAGCCGGGCCCCAACGACGATCGCCCCCGCCCCCTGGTCACCGCCGCATGGGACGGCGAATGGGCAGGCCGCCCCATGCGCTGCCACCTCTTCGCCTACGAGGTGCGCTCCGACGGCCCCATCCGGCATCAGCCCGAGGAGATCGCCGACGGCTGGTGGTGGACCGACGCCGAACTCCGCATCCACCTGGCCGACCCCTCCTGGCCCTTCGTCCCCGACACCCGCCGAATGATCCCCGATCTACTGCGCCCGCTGCCGTGAGACCAGTCACAGTAGCTGCTTGTTAGCTTGGCGTAAGGAACGCGCTTATGTAGCGTCCTGCCTGTTCAGCTCCGGTCTGCCGGCCGAAGCCGCGTCGTGAATGCACCGGCGCAGTGCGGGCCGCGCGAGAAATACACACCGGTCCGCATCCGACATCGAGAACAGGATGAGGGATCGATCGTGAAGACATCTGCACAACTGTGGCTGAGCCGTGGAATCATCACGGGCACAGTGCCACTGGCCGTCGCGGTCGCCTGCGCCAGCGTGGTCTCGGCCGCCCCGGCCTCGGCCGAAGACATCCAGGACCTGGCACTGCCCGCCGTGGTGCTGCCCGGCATCGGCCTGCCCGGTGCCGATCTCTCGAGCTTCACGGTGCCTGTCGGGGATCTGTCGAAGCTGCGGGTGCCCGCCGCCGAGGTAGCCGGTGTGCCACTGCCGGACATCACCCTGCCCGCTGTAGTGCTGCCGAGTGATGTGCAGTTGCCCGCGCCCGCCGATCTGAGCATCCCAGCGCCCGCGGATCTGGCTGTGCCGCAACTGTCCCCGCAGGACCAGCAGCGGCTGAGCAATGCCGGCATCGGCGCTGCGATCGGTGGGGCGGCGGGCACGCTCGTGGCCCTCCCCGTGGCGCTGGTCATTCTCTCCGGCGGTGTGGCCGTCGGGGCCGCCGCCGGTGCCGCGATCGGCACCGCGGTCGGTCTCGGCGCGGGTATCCCGACCGGGCCGGGCATGGTCGGAACCGGGTTGACCGGTTTTGTCATCGGTGGTGCCGTCGGGTCAGCCGTGGGCTGCGCGGCCGGTGTGGCGGCCGAACTCGCCATGGGCGCCGTAGGCGCCGGCATCGGCGCCGCGATCGGTGCATCGATCCCCGTCTCCTGAGACGCGGCAACCGTGTCACCTCGAAACCCGAGGCGGATCCGGACACGACGCCACTAGGGCGCCGGCCCGCCGTGGATGTTCGGGTGGTGCGCCGCGGCGGCCGGCACATCGGCGGGCGATCCGCCCAGCGGACCCTGCAGGAATGCGGCCACGCTGTCGCCGGCCGCACGCTGGGTGTCCACCGGTCCGCGCGCACCTCCGATGAACTGGGCGACCACCTACCGTGCGGGTGCGGCGAGGAACAGCGGCGCATCGGTGAAGCTGAAGTGATTCGCCTCGGCGATCTCGTAGCGGAAGCCGCGGGCCCGCAGGTGCTGAATGAGGCTGCGACTGCGCTCGAGATACTGCGCGGAATGGCCGGTCTCCGAATGATCGCTCTCCAGCAGCAGGAACGGCCGCTGCAGCGCGCGGTCGGGGATCGCCGTAGAGCGTGCCGTCGATATTCACCGCCGCTATGATCCGTGGATCCAGCGCCGCGACCGCGACAGCGGTCGCGCCACCGAACGAATGTCCTACCGCCGCAATGTGCTCGGTGTCCAGGCGGCCCGCGAGCAGGCCGACAGCATCGGAGCGGTCGAGCTGATCGACGACAAAACGCAGATCCGCCGCGCGCACTGAAAGCTGCTCGGCCATATAGCGATCGCCGTCCGCGGCATTGTCCGGGAAATGCCCGGCCGGCGTCGCGATCGTGCCATCTGCCAGTAGAAGCTCTCCAGCACCCATTGGACCAGACATCCGATGACCAACAGCGGCAACATAATCGACGTGACGCGCCCGGCCCGGCGCCACGGCCGCCACCATGGCGAAGAGTATGGCGGCACCGGGGACAACCGCATCGATGATCGACATTGCGTCGAGCATTGCGCATCGGGCACCGTCACCACGTCGGCGGAAAGTGGCGTTTCAGGTCATCCCCCAGGATGATCCCGAAACGCCTACCTCCGAAAACGAGAACAGCCCATCCGATGTCCCGCGCGACCCGGATGGGCTGTTTACGTTTTGCGGCTCAGGCGCCGGTGCTACCGGTGAACAGACCCTGCAGGGTCTTGATCAGAACCGAAGCCAGGAAATCCGAGGCGGATCCGGACACGCGCTACTCCTCATCTATCAATGACAGTCGAACATCCGAAGCATGCACGTTCCAGATTCATCGGCGGAGGATTTCCACAAGAAAATCTCAGAATCTGACACTTGATTATTGGTAGAACGTGTTCTAGCTGCAGTTATGTCAATACGGCACAAGTGTGCTATGCATCACAATTCTAGCCGGACGAGGCGGACGACCCCGCCCACGCCGCGAAGGCGCCCGGATTGCGTGTCTGCAGCAGCACTCGCCCCGGCCCGATGAAGTCGAAAACGAAGCCCTCGCCGGACTTCAGTGACTGCAGCGATCGCCCCGACACCGCCCGGCGAATGGAGAAGTTCATGGCCAGGTCGTAGGCGACCACATGCCCGGTATCGATGGTCACCGGCTCCCCCGGCGCCAGATCGATGACATCGATGGCCCCGAACACACCGAGCACCACCTCACCGTCGCCATGGGCCCGCAGGCCGAAACCACCCTCGCCGCCGAACAGATTCGCCAGTCCGCCCCATTTCGCCTCCACGGTGACCGCGGCCGAATTGGCGATCCAGCCGCCACGGCTGATGAAGAACGGCCGATCCTGCGTAATGGCCAGCGACAGCATGTCGCCGGGCAGTGCGGGCGCGACATCCACCCAGCCGCCTTCGGCCGGTGCGGTGAAGGTGGAGACGAACAGCGATTCGCCCGCCAGCACCGACCGCTTCAGCCCGGCGATGAGGCCGCCTTCGACCTTGGCGGCCAAGGAAACTCCCGCGGAATGCGCGACCATCGCACCGCTCTCGACCCGCATGGGCTCGCCCCCGGCCAGAAAGCAGCGGGCAATGGTCGACGACGGATTGTGCCGCAGCTGAACCTTCATGTCACGGGACGTTAGCAGCGAAAACCTCGCGTGCGGGCACGATCCCGGCGCGTCTCTCACCACAGGTCGAGCCATCCCGCCCCACGCACGCTCCCGAGGTGGAATGATGCCGACCGCACCGTCCACCGCGCCATCCCTGAGCTGAAGGAGATCCACACCGGTGAACATCGAACCGCACGCGCATACCCTCGACGGCGACCCCGCCCGGCAGCCCCGCCGAATTCGTCTGGGGCGCAAGGCGCTACGGCGGATCGGACTCCTCGGTGCGGCCATCGCGATCACCGTACTGGTGAGCGGGCGCGCTCAGGCCATGCCGAATCAGCTGCGCGACACCGCGCCGGGGTGCTCACCCGCCGCGGCCGGGCAGCCCAATGGCATGCAGTGGCAGGCCGAGCCGGGCATGACCATCGATCCGAATTCGGCCTACACCGCGACGCTGCAGAGCAATTGCGGCACCATCGCCCTGAGCCTGGACGCGGCCCGGGCGCCGCAGACGGTGAACTCCTTCGTCTTCCTGGCCGGGCAGCAGTACTTCGATCACACCAAATGCCACCGCCTGACCACGCAGGGCATTTTCGTCCTGCAGTGCGGTGATCCGACGGCCAGCGGCACCGGCGGCCCGGGCTACCACTTCACCGATGAGAACCTCGCGGGCGCAACGTATCCCGCGGGCACCGTGGCCATGGCGAATTCCGGGCCCAATACCAATGGGAGCCAGTTCTTCCTGGTGTACAAGGATTCCCAGCTGCCGCCCAACTACACCCCGTTCGGCCATGTCACCGCCGGTCTGGATGTGCTGCAGAACATTGCCGCCGCCGGTGTCGAGGGCGGATCCGGCGACGGCTCGCCCGCAGCGGAGGTCACTCTCGACTCCGTCTCGGCCACGCAGGGCTGATCTCAGCCCAGATGCCGCATGTTCGGCCACTCGTGCGACCACGATTCGTGCGGGTGGTCACAGCGCCAGAGGGTGATATCGCGGGTGACGCCCGGAATGCCCAGGCGCGCATCGGCCCGGCCGGCCGCCGTCACGTCCGTACACCACTTGCGAGGTTCGACGCCGTCACCGCCGACCCACAGCACCGTCGTCGCCGTTTCCGGCGGGGTGCCGAAGTAGCCGAAGCCGCGGCTGGGGCTGTACACCGCGGGCAGGCCGTATTTCCGGCGAACGGTGTCCAATGAGCTTGCCTGCCAGTAGGAATCGCCGATCACCACGGCATTCGCGCGTTCATCCGGCGGCAGCGCCGTATAGGCCGCGGCGGTCGCCTCGCCCAGTTCACGCCGGCCGAAGGGCCCGTAGACGGTGGGCTGAGCAGCCGCATCGGACTCGTTCGCGGCGGGCTCGATCTGCGACTCCGGCTTCCACGGCAGCGAGACCGCCACGGTCAGCACCGAGGCGACCACCAGCTCTCCCGCCAGCCGGCGCCGCCAACCGGCCATTCGCCGCGCGGCGAAGACGCCGCCGGTGGCCATGACCGCGCCGTAGCAGCCCGCGCCGTAATACGGTCGGCCTACTGCTTCCTGGGTGTGGCCAGCCCCGGAAACAGTGGCGCCCGCTACTCCGCACGAGGGTGCGAGGTAGCGGGCGCAGACGCGAAGAGTTACTTGCCGCCCTCGGTGAGGGTTACCGGCTTGGCGCTGTAGCCACTGCCGGTGACATCGATATTCTGCGATTTCAGCAGGTCGAGGGCCTTGGCAGCGTATTCGGTGGTGTACGCGGCGGCGTCCGGATCCTTGGTGAGCACGGTCGCGCCCTCCTGATTGCGGGTGGTCTTCGCAATGGCGACGGTGCGATCCCAGGCGGACTTGTCCACCATGCCGATGCCGTTGGGCGAGGGCCAGATCAGCTTGTTCACCTCGGTGATCTGCCACTCCTGATGACTTGCGCCGAGGGTGGAGCCGGCGGCAACCGTGATATCACGGCACTTGTCGACATTGTCGCGGCAGAAGGCCCACCCCTTGAGCGAGGCGGCGATGAACTTCACCGTCTGGTCGGCGTACTTGCTGTCCTTCAGCTTGTCGGTATTGGCCCAGATGGCGTCCTGCAGCATGCCCACGCCCTGGTCGTTCCAGTCGATGAGATTGAAATCGTCCGGGGTGTACAGCTTTCCGGTGGCCGGATTCTTCACCTCCAGCAGCTGCGCGTACTCGTTGTACGACATCGCCTGTGCGGCATCGATATCGTGCGAGAGGAAGGCGTTCATATCGAACTGCTGCTGCACCAGTTCGACGTCCTTGGCCGGGTCCAGACCGGCCTTGGTCATCCCCGCGAAGAGCTCGAATTCATTGCCGTAGCCCCAGTTTCCGACCTTCTTACCGCGCAGGTCGGCCGGGCTGTTGATACCGGCCGTCTTGAAGGAGACCTGTTTGGTGCCCGAGCGCTGGTAGATCTGCGCCACATCGGTGATGCCCGCTCCGGCCTCCCGCGAGGCCAGGGCCTTCGGCACCCAGGCGATGGCGTAGTCGGCCTGCCCCTGTGCCAGCACGGTCTGCGGCACGATATCGGTTCCGCCGTCGAGGATGTCGACGTCGAGACCCTGCTCCTTGTAGAAGCCCTGGTCGACAGCGGCCAGATACCCGGCGAACTGCCCCTGTTTGAACCACTGCAGCTGCAGCTTCACCTTGGTGAGGCCATCGGAGGTGGTGGTGCTGTCGGATGTACTGCACGCCGTCAGTGCTGCCAGGCTCAGCACCACGGCGGCCAGACAGGCCCGGAAGCGATATTTGTGTGTGGTACTTCTCATTTCGATCTCCAGAGGGTGGTGCGGGGTCGGCGAGTGAGCTGTTCGAGTAGCAGCACGGCGGTCAGGAACAGCAGGCCCAGGATCATGGCGGCGGTGACATAGGCCCAGGCGCGGGGATAGGCGGTATTGGCGGCGGCGGAGGTGATGCGACTGCCGAGTCCGTGCTGCAGGCCGCCGAAGTATTCGGCGATGATCGCCGCGATCACCGCGCCCGGCGCGGCAATCCGCAAGCCGGTGAACAGGTGTGGCAGGGCGGCGGGCAGTCGGACCGTGCGGGTGATCTGCCACCCGGTGGCGGCGTACGCGGTCATGAGGTCGGACTGCACCTGCGGTACCTGGCGCAATCCCCGGACGGTGCTGACGAATACCGGGAAGAACACCACGATCGCGGCGACCAGCCGGCGTGGGAAATCGGTGGTCGTGGAGTACATGGAGTTCAACAGCGGCGCGAGCGCCACGATCGGCACCGCCGCCGCGCCCGCCGAGAGCGCACCGAGCAGACCGCCGACCACTTCGAACCGCACCGCCAGCATGGCCGCGGCGATACCGAGGAACGCGCCGACGAAAAGCCCTATGAGCGCATTGGTTCCGGTGGCCACGGCGGCCTTGGCGATGGCGTCGAAATTACTGGAGAAAGCATCGGCGATCGCCGATGGCGACGGCAGCAGGAAGGACGGCACCCCCGCCGCGACAGTGAGCAACTGCCAGAGCGCGAGCATGGTCACACCGAAGAGCACCGGCGGCAGACCGGTTTTAAGTATGCGGGTCACCGGATATCCCGTCCCGCAGTGGTGTTCGGCTCGGTGCCGTGTCCTTGGTGCAGGGCGGCGCGCACGGCGGCGACCGCCGCGAAGAAGGCATCACTGGAGCGCACATCGGTCTCGGCGTGCCGGTCCCAGCCGCCGGTTTCCAGCACCGCGGTGATCCGCCCGGGTCGGGGCGTCATGACCACCACCCGATCGGAGAGGAATACCGCCTCGGGAATGGAATGCGTGACGAAAATGACTGCGGCCCCGGTCTCTTCGGCAATGCGCAGCAGCTCGCCCTGCATGCGCTCGCGGGTCATCTCGTCGAGTGCCCCGAAGGGTTCGTCCATGAGCAGCAGCGGCGGTTTGCGGGCCAGGGCGCGGGCAATGGCGACGCGCTGCTGCATACCGCCGGAGAGCTCGCCGGGATAGCGGCGGGCGAAATCGGTCAGGCCGGTGATCTCCAGCAGTTCCGCGCTGCGGGCCCGGCGTTCGCGCTTGCCGATACCGTGCAATTGCAGCGGTAGTTCGACGTTTTCCTGCACGGTGCGCCAGTCCAGGAGTCCGGCCTGCTGGAAGGCGATGCCGTAGTCCTGATCCATCCGGGCCTGGCGCGCGGACTTGCCGTGCACCACAACGGTTCCCGAACTCGGCTGCTCCAGGTCGGCGACAATGCGCAGCAGGGTGGACTTACCGCAGCCGGAAGGTCCGATGAGCGAGACGAATTCACCGGCGGCGACCGTCAGGCTCACCTCTTGCAGGGCGGTGACCGCACCCGCGGTGAAGATCTTGCCGACCGCGCCCAACTCCACGGCGGAGACGGAATCGGCTGGTGCGGGCGGCTCTTGGGCCAGGGATGCTTCGACGGTCACTGGGTACCTCCTGACGAACGGCCGCGGCTGTAGCGGCGCAGCGCGACCTCGGCCAGCCCGACCAGGGCGGTGAGCACCACGCCGAGCAGGGCGGCCGCGATGACAGCGGCATACAGCCGGGCGGCATTACCGGTGGACTGCTGGGAGAACACGATGATCTGGCGGCCGATGCCACCGGCTGTGCCGGTGGAGATCTCGGCGACCACCGACCCGATCACCGCCGCGGCCGCGCCCAGACGCAGGGCGGGCAGCAGATAGGGCACGGAGGCGGGCAATCGCAGATGCAGCAGGGTGCGCCACCAGCCGGCCGCGCAGCTGTGCAGCAATTCCACCGAGGCCCTGGACGGCGATTGCAAGCCGCGCAGCATGCCGATGGCGACCGGGAAGAACACCAGGTAGGAGGCGATCACCACAATGCTCATCCAGGGCTGCCAGGGCTGCCCCGCGATATGGACGCGACCGCCCCAGCCCGCCACCAGCGGAGCGAGCGCGATCAGTGGAATCGTCTGAGAGACGATCACATACGGCAGCAGGCCGCGCTCGACCCACACGAACCGCTGCATGAGCACGGCGAGCGCGATGCCCACCACGGTGCCCGCCACCAGGGCCAGCAACGCCAGCCCGAAGGTGAATCCCGCCGTGTGCAGCAGGGTGACGCCGACGGTGCGTTTCCCGTCGCGCTCGCCGAGCACCGTGATCACCGCCCACACGTGCGGCAGTGCCCCGTCGGAGGTGCGCGGCAGCACGCGGGTGCTGCCGAGGCTGACGCCGTTGGCGGGCACCAGATCTTTCACCAGTTCCCAAGCGGCGAGCAGCAAGACGAATGCCGCCACGGGATAGCCCGCGCCGCGCAGCAGCGCCATGCCACGGCTACGGGCGGACCCCGCGAATTCCGAGCGCGGCGGCAGCACCGCCGCCGCGAGATCGAGCACCGGCTCGGGCGCCACCGTTGTCGAGTCGGTCATAGTCGATCGCCTGAGAAGCTCGGAGGCCACCGCCCGGCGTGGCCGTAATTCGGTAATCGCAGCGAATCACGCACCGCTGTCACTGTTTTCACGAAGCACTCACTGTCGCCGTGACCGGATGTGCGAGACGCGGGAGCACCGATTCGCCGTATGCCTCGAGGGTCGAGGTCTTGGCATCGTGCTGCAGATAGACCGCGAACTGGTCGACGCCGAGCGCCTCCAGTTCGCGCAATCGCACCAGATGCTCATCGGGACTGCCGATCAGGCAGAACCGATCCACGATGGAATCGGGCACGAAGTCGGCGTGCGTATTTCCGGCGCGCCCGTGCTGGTTGTAGTCGTAACCCTGCCGGCCCGCGATGTATTCGGTGAGCGCCTCCGGAACCTCGCTGTCGGCACCATATTTGGTGACGATATCGGCGACATGGTTGCCGACCATGCCGCCGAACCAACGGCATTGCTCCCGTGCGTGTTTCAGTCCCGGCACCGTCCCGTCGGTGATGTAGGCGGGGGCGGCGACGCAGATCGTCACCTCCTTCGGGTCCCGTCCGGCGCGTTCGGCGGCGGCCCGGACCCGGGCGATGGTCCACGCGGTGATATCCGGATCGGCGAGCTGCAGAATGAAGCCGTCCGCCACCTCACCGGTGAGATCGAGTGCGCGCGGCCCGTATCCGGCCACCCACACCGGCAGCCGCGAGGACTGCGCCCACGGCAGCCGGACGGTGGTATCGCCGATGGTTGCGGTGCGGCCGTTGCCGAGTTCCCGGATCACCTCGATCGATTCGCGCAGTGTCGCCAGATTGGACGGTCGCCCGCCCAGCGTGCGCACGGCCGAATCCCCGCGCCCGATACCGCAGATGGTGCGATTGCCGAACATCTCGTTCAGCGTGGCGAAGGTCGAGGCGGTCACCGTCCAATCCCGGGTGGCCGGGTTGGTGACCATCGGCCCGACCACGACTTTCCGGGTGGTGGCCAGGATCTGGCTGTAGATCACATACGGCTCCTGCCACAGCAGGTGCGAGTCGAAGGTCCATACGTGCGAGAAGCCGTGCGTCTCCGCGATTCTCGCCAGTTCCACGACCCGTGAGGCGGGCGGCGTGCATTGCAGAACCACTCCGATATCCATGCGGGCACCCTCCGTTCGAATCAGATGAGGTTCTGGGACAGTTCGCGTTTCACGAAGCGGCCGTGACCGGCCGTGCCCAGGTACTGCCCGGCATCGATGACGACGCGGCCCCGCGAGAGCACCGTGTCCACATGCCCGTCGATCTCGAAGCCCTCGTAGGCCGAATAATCCATATTCATGTGATGGGTCTTGCCGAGCCCGATGCTGGTGTGCCCGTTCGGGTCGTAGATCACGATGTCGGCGTCGGCGCCCGGGCTGATGACGCCCTTGCGCGGGTACATGCCGAACATGCGCGCCGGGGTCGTACAGCACACCTCGACCCACTTCTCCAAGGAGATGCGGCCGTCCTTCACACCCTGGAACATGAGGTCCATGCGGTGTTCGACGCCGCCGATCCCATTGGGGATCTTGCTGAAATCACCGACACCGAGATCCTTTTGCCCCTTCATGCAGAAGGGGCAGTGATCGGTGGCCACACTGGTGACATCGCCGGTGCGAAGGTACCGCCACAGCTCGTCCTGATGCCCCTCCTCCCGGGATCGCAGCGGTGTCGAGCACACCCACTTCGCGCCCTCGAAACCCGGTGCGCCCAACTGCTCTTCGAGCGAAAGGTACAGGTATTGCGGACAGGTCTCGCCGAAGACGTTCTGCCCCCGGCCCCGTGCGGTCGCGATCTGTTCGAGCGCCTGTTTCGCCGAGACGTGCACGACGTACAGCGGCGCACCGGTCACCTGCGCCAGCATGATGGCGCGGTGCGTGGCCTCCTCCTCCAATTGCCAAGGCCGCGAGGTGCCGTGGAAGTAGGGCGAGGTATCACCGCGCTGGATCGACTGCTCCACGAGCACATCGATGGCAATGCCGTTCTCGGCGTGCATCATCAGCAGGGCCCCGAGGTCGCCGGCGCTCTGCATGGCGCGCAGGATCTGCCCGTCGTCGGAGTAGAAGACACCCGGGTAGGCCATGAAGAGCTTGAAGCTGGTGACACCCTCGGACACCAATTCCGCCATGCCCTCGAGGGATTCGGCGTTCACGTCACCGATGATCTGATGGAATCCGTAGTCGACGGCGCATTTGCCCGCCGCCTTCTGATGCCACAGCGCCAGGGTGTCCTGCACGCGCTCACCCGGCTTCTGGATGGCGAAGTCGACAATCGTGGTGGTGCCACCCCACGCCGCGGCCCGGGTCCCGGTCTCGAAAGTGTCCGAGGCCTCGGTGCCGCCGAACGGCATCTGCATATGCGTATGCCCGTCGACGCCACCGGGAATCACATACTTGCCGGTGGCGTCGATGACCACGCCGGCGGCCGCGGCGAGATCGCTGCCGAGCGCGGTCGAGCCCGGTTGCACCACTGCCGCAATGGTTTCGCCGTCGACCAGTACGTCGAGCAGCTGGGAACCGGTGGTGGACACCACCGTTCCGCCGTGAATGAAAGTAAGCATCAGGGGTTCACCAGCGGTCCGTAGGCGTCCGGGCGGCGGTCGCGATAGAAGGCCCAGCGGTCGCGCACCACCTTGATCAGATCCATATCGAGGTCGCGGACCACGAGCTCCGGGCTGGTGTCCGAGGCCACCTCACCGACGAACTTGCCCTCCGGGTCGACGAAGTAGCTGGTGCCGTAGAAATCGTCGTCACCGAGCTCTTCGATGCCGACCCGGTTGATCGCCCCGATGTAGTACTCGTTGGCCACCGCCGAGGCCGGCTGCTCGAGCTTCCACAGATAACTCGACAGCCCGCGCGAGGTGGCCGAGGGATTGAAGACGATCTCCGCGCCCGCCAGGCCCAGCGCCCGCCAGCCCTCCGGGAAGTGCCGGTCGTAGCAGATGTAGACGCCGACCTTGCCGACCGCGGTATCGAAGACCGGCCAGCCCAGATTGCCGGGCCGGAAGTAGAACTTCTCCCAGAAGCCGGTGACCTGGGGAATGTGGTGCTTACGGTATTTGCCGAGGTAGCTGCCGTCGGCGTCGATGACCGCGGCGGTGTTGTACAGCAGACCGGACTGCTCCTGCTCGTACACCGGCAGCACCATCACCATGCCGAGTTCCCGCGCCAGCGCCGCGAACCGGTCTACCGTGGGACCGGGCACCGATTCCGCGTAGTCGTAGAACTTGGCGTCCTGGACCTGGCAGAAATAGGGCCCGTAGAACAGCTCCTGGAAGCAGATCACCTTGGCTCCGGCCGCGGCGGCCTGCCGCGCATAGTCCTCATGCGCCTTGATCATGGATTCTTTGTCGCCGGTCCAGTTCGTCTGGACCAGCGCAGCTCGAACGATTGCCATACTTTGTGATACTGCACCCGAAACGAATTTCGTTGTGTTACAAGTTGACGGAAACAGTTTCGTGACCGTAAATCCTGGGGGCAGTGGCGGTCACTTCGTATGCGCCGACGCAGAATGGCACTGTGACAACGGAACTCGGCCCGGCTACTGCCGACGGCGCATCCGGCGCCGCGGCGGCCCCCACGAGCCCGGCGGTCGCCGAGTTCCTGGCCGGTGTGCACGATCGCACCGCGGCCGGTATCGCCGCCGCCGTCAGTCACCGCATCCGCTCCGGGGCGCTCACACCCGGAACCCGCCTGCCCACCGTGCGCGAGGTCGCACGCGCTCTCAAGGTCTCCCCCGCCACGGTCAATCAGGCCTGGCGGGCGCTGGCCGGGGCCGGGGCCATTGTGGCGCGCGGGCGGGCCGGAACGTTCGTGGGCACGCCCCCACCGCCCGTACCCCTCACCGCGGCGAGCCGGTACCAGCGGCTGCACTCGCAGTCCGATAAGAATTTCCGCATCGACCTCTCGCGCGGTATCCCCGACCCCGCGCTGCTGCCCGACCTCACCTCGGCCCTGCGGGTGCTGGGCGGTGACGATGCCATCGACGATCTGTCCGCCACCTATCTGGGCGAGGCGGTGCTGCCCGAACTCGAGGCCACCGTGCGCGCCGACTGGCCCATGCGCGCCGAACGCTTCACCGTCCTGGACGGCGCGCTCGACGCCGTGGACCGCCTGCTCGCCGCCCATGTCCGCCTCGGCGATGCGGTACTCGTCGAGAATCCGTGCTTCCCGCCCTTCCTCGACCTGCTCTCCCGGATCGGCGCACGGGCGATCCCCGTCGGCATGGACGAATCCGGCCTGCTGCCCGGCGAACTCACCCTCGCCCTGGACCGCTACTCCCCCACGGCCCTGCTCCTGCAGCCACGCGCCCAGAACCCCACCGGCGCTTCACTTTCCGCCCGCCGAGTACGCGAACTCACCGATATCCTCACGGACGTCGACCTGCTCATCATCGAAGACGATCACTCCGACGGCATCGCGCACTCCCCGTTGCGCTCCCTCGGCAGCCGTCTCCCCCGCCAGGTCGTCCACATCCGCTCGTACTCCAAATCCCACGGCGCCGACCTGCGCCTGGCGGTCGCGGGCGGTCCCGCCGAATTCCTCGATCCCCTCATCGAACGCCGCATGCTCGGCCCCGGCTGGACCAGCCGCCTCCTGCAACGAGTCCTCCTGCACATGCTCACCGACGAAATCGCCCGCACCACGGTCGCCACCGCCCGCACCACCTACCGCATGCGTGCGGAAACCCTACGCAAATCCCTGGCCCGCCAGGGCATTACCGTCGTCCGCGGTGACGGCATCAACCTCTGGCTCCCGGTAGCCGACGAGAACGCCGCCATGGTCTCCCTCGCCGCCGCAGGCATCAAAGCCGCCCCCAGCGGCCCCTTCGAGGTCACCGACCACCCCCGCACCGACCACCTCCGCCTCACCATCGCCGCCCTCCACGACGACGAAATCCCCGGCCTGGCACTACATCTCGCCACCGCCGCCAACGCCGCACCGACCTACCGCCGCATCCGCCGCGTCTGACACAGGTTCAGAGCGGCACCGTCGGCCACCAGTGGCCGGCCAGTTCCTCGCCGGTCACACCGACCGACGCCTCGATGCTGCGGAAACTTCGGGCGGCATCGTCGAATTGAATGTCCGGCATGCCGGTCGGCCGACCGCCGATATCCTCGCCGCCGACGGAACCGACGCCGATACCGTTGCCCACACCATGCGGCCGCTACTTCCGGCCCGCTGCCAGCGCTGGTCACCCAGCACGCTTTCGTCCTTGTCGACTTCGAGGGCCATGGGTGCGCGATCGACATTGCAGTCGACGAACAGCCAATCCATGGCACTCCTTCTCGGGAAAGGCGCTGTCCCGGTGAGCAACTCGAACAGGGTGCAACCGAGCGCGTACACATCCGCCCGGTGACCGAACGATTCACCCGCCAGCAATTCCGGTGCGGCGTAGTCGAGCGTCGCGAGCACGGAGCCCGCCTCGGTCAGCGCCGCCGTATCGGCAATCGGCCGGGCCGCCCCGAAATCGGAGATGTTCACCGGATCCGGCTCCCCCGCACGCGATTCGATCAGGATATTGGCCGGTGTCACATCCCGGTGCAGCAGGCCGACGCGGTGCGCCTCGTCGAGACCGCTCGCCGCGCCGGCCACAATCCGAACCGCCTCGCCCGCAGGCAGGCTTCCGGGATGGCGCCCGATCAACTCGGCGGCGTCGGTGCCGTCGATGAAACCCATGGCGAGCCAGAGACATCCGCGTTCGATGCCCCGGTCGTATACGGGCACGATATTCGGATGATCAAGCCGGGCCACCAATTCCGCTTCGCGCACGAAGCGGGCGGTCAGCTCGAAAGCATCGCTGCCGCCGGAAGGCAGCACTTTCCTGTCCAGCTTCCTGTCCAGTGTGACCCATGCCACAATTCTCGAGTCGTCCATGGCAAATCACGTAACAGCAGGGCAGTCGTAGGACGATTCCCTCGTCGAGGCAGAACATCAACGAGGATCGATGGAGGGGCATTTGAAGACGATCATTCGAGGCGTTGCCGGACTCGCCGCCACCGCCGCCGCAACAGGAACGCTGCTGGCCGCGGGTACCGGCGTCGCCGCCGCGGACGACTGGCCGGTGCAGAACCCCAACAGCCCGGTAGAGGTATACGAGGCCACGGGCTTTCTCACGCCGGACAATCCCGCGTACTGGAATCCGCTGGATTCCCGGCAGCGGCTGACCTCGCCCTACGGCAACAGCACGCGCGTGGTCTGCACTGCTTTCCATGGCGTGACCATGAGCTGCTGGCAGGCCGATCAGGATGGCAATCCGCACCAGCTCACCCGGCTGCCGTTCAACTTCCCCAATTTCACCGGCTCGAGCGCCCCCGGCGGTGGCCCCAGCCACTTCGTCTACCCCGGCTTCATCCCCGGCATCAACTGATCCCGAGCCGCCGCGGTCCGCCGCGCGCACTCTGCTCGACCCACCCATGACAAGACCGAACACCCCGTCTCGGGGTCGCACAGCACAGACATCTGCTGTCCGACTCGGGGACGGGGTGTTCGCTTCTGGGCGGCTGTGCGGTCAGGCGACGGCGAGGACTTCGTCGCGGGCCAGGAGATCGGCGTAGAAACCGTTGTGTGCCAGGAGTTCCGCGTGGGTGCCGCGCTCGGCGATCCGGCCGTGATCGAGTACCGCTATCTGGTCCGCGTCTCGGATCGTGGAGAGCCGGTGCGCGATGGTGATGGTGGTTCGCCCGGCGGACAGAGCGTCGATGGCTTCCTGGACCTCGCGCTCGGTGCGGGTATCGAGGGCACTGGTGGCCTCGTCCAGGACCAGGATCGGCGGATTGCGGAGGATGGTGCGCGCCACCGCGAGTCGCTGCTTCTCACCACCGGAGAAGCGGTAGCCGCGCTCGCCGACCATGGTGTTGTAGCCGTCCGGGAGGCCGGAGATGTGGTCGTGGATCTGTGCGGCGCGGGCCGCGGCGTGCAATTCCTCTTCTGTCGCATCGGGTTTGGCGAAGCGCAGATTGTCCGCGACCGAGGCGTGCAGCAGGTAGGTCTCCTGGGAGACGACCCCGACCGTGGCCGACAGATCGGCGAAGCTCATATCCCGCACATCGATTCCATCGATGGTGACACGACCGGAACCGACATCGTATAGTCGCGCCGCCAGATATCCGAGTGTGGTCTTACCGGAACCGGTCTCACCGACCAGCGCCAGACTGGTGCCGGCGGGGACGCTGATATCGATGTCCTCCAGGACCTTCCGATCGGCATCGTAGGAGAACCCGACCTGCTCGAAGCGCACCGCGCCGACCACTCCGCCGGCAGGCAGTTCCGCGGGCTTCTCGGGCGCGGCGATATCGGGCCGCAGATCCAGGTATTCGAAGATCCGGCCGAACAGTGCCAGCGAGCTCTGCACTTCCACACCGGTGGAAAGCAATTGGACCGCGGGGCGCAATAGTCCGGCCTGCAGGGTCGTGAAGGCGACCAGGGTGCCGATGGACACCAGCTGATGCCCGGAGGCGGAGGTCAGCCCGGCCGCCCAGTAGACGACCGCGGGCATGGCCGCCATGACGATGGTGATGGTCGATTGCCGCCAGCGCCCGGCCATTCCGGAGCGAATCTCCAGATCCACCAGGCCACGCGATTCGCGGGCGAAATCGTCGATGAGCGCGGGCGAGCGACCCATGGTGCGGCCCAGCAGGATTCCGCTCACCGACAGCGACTCTTCGACAATGGCCGACATTCCGGCCAGCTGCTTCTGCCGCTCACCGGTAATGCGCCGGCGCTCGGACCCGACGCGGCGGCTGATCCAGACGAAGAACGGCAGCATGACCAGCGAGACCACCGTCAGCCGCCAGTCCAGGGCGATCATGGCGATCACGGCCGCGAGTACCGAGGTGAAGTTGGCGATCAGCGAGGTCGCGGTCGAGGTGACCGTCGACTGCATGCCGCCGATGTCATTGGCGATGCGCGACTGCACCTCACCGGTGCGGGTCGTGGTGAAGAACGACAGTGGCATGGACTGCAATCGCGCATAGACCGCAGTGCGCAGATCATGCATGACCGACTGCCCGACCGCGGTCGAGAGATAGGTCTGCCAGACGCCGAACACCGCGGTCAGCGTCGTGACGGCGATCATGCCGAGGGCCAGCAGCGTCAGCAGCCCCGTGCGGCCGTGCGGAAGCGCGTCGTCGAGGACCGCTCGCAACATGAACGGCGAGGCCAGACCGACGATGGACGACAGCGCGACCAGCACCCCGACCAGCACGAGCCGGGAACGATAGGGATGGAACAACCGGAGTATCCGGCGAAGTTCGGATCGGGCAGCCATAGGCGCCTCCTTCCAGCGGAACTTCCCCTCATAACTGAGCTTGACTCACAATTATTCCATACAACTGTGAGCTATGCTCAGCATTATGGAGAAAGCATCCGACAGCGACCTCCCCGACCTGTTCCTGCGCACCGCCAAACGCATCCGGCACGCCCAGCTGGCCGACCTCGCCCCCCTCGGCCTCACCCCGGGTCAGGGTCGCGCCCTGCGCATTCTCGACCGCGCCGGCGAACCCCTGCGCATGTCCGCCCTCGCCGAACGCCTGGGCATCGTCCCCCGCTCCGCCACCACCGTGGTCGACACCCTCGAAGCAGCGGGGATGGTCACCCGCGCCACCGACCCGGCCAACCGCCGCGCCACCCTGGTCTCACTCACCGACGCGGGCCGCGACGCCCTCACTCACATGTCGGACGCCCGCCGCCGCGCCGCCCGCGACCTGTTCGCCAGCCTTCCCCCGGACCGCCGCGAAACGCTCCGCGAGATCCTGGCGGAACTGGACACTGCCGGATCGGGCGTAGTTACCAAACCTCAGACACACAGCGTTGGGTAACGGCGTTCGTCCCGCAACGATCCGCAGAACCCGGGACGCACGCGAAAGGGCCGCGCTTCCAACGGAAGCGCGGCCCTGACGATTCGGCGGTTTACAGGTACTGGCCGGTGTTCGACTCGGTGTCGATCGCGCGGCTGGCACTGGCGTTCTTGCCGGTCACCAACGTGCGGATGTATACGATCCGCTCGCCCTTCTTACCCGAAATACGAGCCCAGTCATCAGGATTCGTGGTGTTGGGCAGATCCTCGTTCTCGGCGAACTCATCCACGATGGAGTCGTAGAGGTGCTGAATCCGCAGACCGGGGGTACCGGTGTCGAGGACGGACTTGATGGCGTACTTCTTGGAGCGGTCCACGATGTTCTGGATCATGGCGCCGGAGTTGAAGTCCTTGAAGTACAGGACCTCCTTGTCACCGTTGGCGTAGGTGACCTCCAGGAAGCGGTTGTCCTCGCTTTCCGCGTACATGCGCTCCACGACGTGTTCGATCATGGACTTCACGCACTTGTCGCGCTCGCCGTTGAACTCGGCGAGATCGTCGGCGTGCAGCGGCAGCGTCGAGGTCAGGTACTTCGAGAAGATGTCCTGTGCCGCTTCGGCATCCGGCCGCTCGATCTTGATCTTCACGTCCAGGCGGCCGGGCCGCAGGATGGCCGGGTCGATCATGTCCTCGCGGTTGGAGGCGCCGATGACGATGACGTTCTCCAGGCCCTCGACACCGTCGATCTCCGACAGCAGCTGGGGCACGACCGTGGTCTCCACATCGGAGGAGACACCGGACCCGCGGGTGCGGAAGATCGAGTCCATCTCATCGAAGAACACGATCACCGGGGTGCCCTCGGAGGCCTTCTCACGAGCCCGCTGGAAGATGATCCGAATGTGGCGCTCGGTCTCACCCACGAACTTGTTCAGCAGTTCGGGACCCTTGATGTTCAGGAAGAACGATTTGGCTTCCTTGGCATCCTGACCGCGCGCCTCGGCGATCTTCTTGGCGAGGGAGTTGGCAACGGCCTTGGCGATCAACGTTTTACCGCAACCGGGCGGGCCGTAGAGCAGCACACCCTTCGGGGGACGCAGCGCGTACTCACGGAACAGATCCTTGTGCAGGAAGGGCAGTTCCACCGCATCGCGGATCTGCTCGATCTGCCGACCCAGGCCACCGATATCGTGGTAGTCGACGTCCGGCACTTCCTCGAGCACGAGATCTTCGACCTCTGCCTTGGGAATTCGCTCGTAGGCGAAGCCGGCCTTGGTATCAACCAGCAGCGAATCACCCGGCCGCAGTTTGCGAATGGGGCGATCCGGATCATCGAGATTGTCGGCTTCGGCGAGTTCGGACAGCGGCCCGGACAGCCACACCACCCGTTCCTCGTCGGCATGGCCGACCACCAGTGCTCGACGACCGTCGTCGAGAATCTCGCGCAGCGTGCCAAGTTCGCCGATTTTATCGAAAGGACCAGCCTCGACCACGGTCAGCGCTTCATTGAGACGCACGGACTGGCCGTAGATGAGGGTGGTGGTGTCGATATTCGGCGAGCACGTCAGGCGCATCTTGCGTCCTGAGGTGAACACGTCGACCGTCTGATCCTCGTAGACACCAAGCAGGACACCGTAACCGCTCGGCGGCTGACCGAGCCGGTCCACTTCCTCACGGAGAGCGACGAGTTGCTGCCGCGCCTCCTTGAGGGTGTCCATCAGTTTGGTGTTGCGAATTGTCAGCGAATCAACGCGCGCTTCCAATTCCCGTGAGTGATCCGGCGAGTCGGCGAGTTGCCTCCGGAGTGCAGCCGCCTCGGCTCGTACAGCCTCGAGTTCCCTCCAGGCCGCCGAATCCGAATTTTCGATGGGGCTCATAATGCTGCTCCTCCCAGTCCCGGTCTACCAACGCTACCGGGGAATACCCAATCTCGCTTTCCGACATGGTTTCGTCGTGATCACATCTAGGCGGCGGCTGCCGACCCGGGTGAACATGTTAGCCTGCCCTAACATATTACCGGCGAGTTAATCGCCGGCCGAGCCGAAAGGGTGCCGTCGATGCTCCTTCCCACCAGCCGGACTCCTCGTATGCGTAACGCCACGAGGACGCTTCGTGTTTCCGTGGCTACCGTTGCGGCGGCCGTCGCCGTTACCGCCACTCTGGCGGGCTGCGGCTCCGATGACAAGAATTCCGCCGCTGCCACCTCGACCGCCACGACCAGTGCCGCGGTGGTGGCCACCGCGCCGGCCCCGACCGCGGACCAGCTCCAGGCCGTGCTGACCGCGTTCGCCGATCCGGCGAAGCCCGCCGCCGACAAGGCGAAACTGGTGGTCGACGGCGATAAGCGAATTCCACTGATCGAGACCATGAATCAGGGTCTGGCGAACTACGCGGTGACCTTCGCGGTCACCTCGATCACGAACAACGGCAATCAGGCCGATGCCAAGGTGACGGTCGGTTCCCCGCACGGCAGCATGCCGGATGTGCCGATGAGCTTCCAGTATGTGGACGGTTCCTGGAAGCTCGCCGACTCCGGCGCGTGCACCATCCTCGGCATGGCCCGCGCCGCCTGCCAGCCCTGATCGCCTCCGGGCGATCGAAGCCGTTCCGGCCGAGCTGAATTCGACCGTGCCCCCTTCCGCGTGGAAGGGGGCACGGTGCCGGTGCGGCCGCGCGGCTCTCAGCCCTTCGAGGGCCGCCGCTGCGGCTTGGGCGCCATCGCACCCTCGGCGAGGCGGCGAGCGCTCACCAGGAAGGCCGTATGGCCCTGCATACGGTGCTCCGGGCGCACGGCCAGGCCGACCACATGCCAGCCGCGCACGATGGATTCCCACGCGCGGGGTTCGGTCCAGCACTCCTGCCTGCGCAGATGCTCGACGACCTCGGACATCTGCGTGGTGGTGGCGACGTAGACCATGAGCACGCCGCCGGGGACCAGCGCCTTGGACACCGCGTCCAGGGTGTCCCACGGCTTGAGCATGTCCAGGATGATCCGGTCCACCTGCTCACCGGAGTATTCGGCGACATCGCCGAGGGTCAGCTCCCAGTTGTCCGGGCGTTCGCCGAAGAAGCGCTCGACATTGCGCACCGCGTGCTCGGCGTGATCCTCGCGGATCTCCCAGGAGATGACCTTGCCCTCGGGTCCGACCGCGCGCAGCAGCGAGCAGGTGAGCGCACCCGAGCCCGCGCCGGCCTCGAGCACCTTCGCACCGGGGAACACATCACCCTCGTGCACGATCTGCGCGGCGTCCTTGGGGTAGATGACCGCCGCACCGCGCGGCATGGACAGCACGTAATCGGTCAGCAGCGGTCGCAGCGCGAGGTACGGGGTGCCCTTCACGGAATTGATCACGGAGCCCTCGTCGGCGCCGATCAGTTCGTCGTGGGCGATCTGGCCGGCATGGGTGTGGAAGGAACCACCCTCCTCCAGGACCACCGTGAACTTGCGCCCCTTGGCGTCGGACAGCTGTACCCGGTCACCGATCTGGAAGGGCCCGGTCCGTCTGGCCGTCATGAATCTCCGTTCGCTCTGTGCTGTCGCTGCTGCGCACTGAGGTGTTTCAGCGCTGCGTGGATGTCGTTCACACCTTGTCGGTGTGTGCGTTTAGCCTGCCAGGTATGTCGGTACCCGCGATCACTACCCCGGACTCCGCGGGCGCAACGCCGCGCAGGCTCGCACTCTCGCCTTCGCGCGCAATGGATTTCAAACAGTGCCCACTGAAGTATCGACTCCGCGCCATCGACCGGATTCCGGAGCAGCCCTCCCGCGTCGCGGTGCGCGGGACGCTCGTGCACGCGGTTCTGGAAGCACTGTTCGGACTCCCCGCCGCCGAGCGCGATATCGCCCATGCCGCGGAGCTGATCCCACCCGCGTGGACCCGTGTCCTCGAGTCCCGTCCCGAGGCCGTGGACCTGATTGCCGAAGATGAGCTGGATATCTTTCTCGCCGAGGCCTACGACCTCATGCAGGCGTACTTCCACCTCGAGGATCCGACCGCGTTCGATCCGCAATCGCTCGAGGCGTTCATCGAAACCGAACTGCCCGACGGCACGCCACTGCGCGGGTTCGTCGACCGGATCGATCGCGCACCGACCGGTGAACTGCACGTCATCGACTACAAAACCGGTCGCTCCCCCGCCCCCGACCGCGAGACGCGCGCCCTGTTCCAGCTCAAGTTCTACGCCCTGGTCCTCATGCGCACCCTCGGTTCCGCCCCCGCGCAACTACGCCTGATGTACCTGGCCGATGAGCAGATTCTCACCTACGAGCCCGATGCCGATGAGTTGCTACGTTTCGAACGCATCCTCTCCGCCCTCTGGGTGGCCATCGACTCGGCCGCCAAGACCGGCGACTTCCCACCCACCAAATCCTGGCTGTGCAAGTACTGCGAATACAAACCCCTCTGCCCCGAATTCGGCGGCACCCCACCGCCTTTCCCCACACCGGACCAGGCCGTCGATGCCCTCACCTCGGCGCAGCCGGCCGCGGTCCCGACACCGGACCAGGCGGCGGAACTGGACCTGTAGAGACGAGACGAGCCCGCCGCACAGTGGCAGCGGGCTCGAATCTTGTTGATTCTCAGGCTCAGAAGGCGCGACAGGACCGGATATCGGTGGCGAGAATGGCTTTCGCGCCGAGGTCGGCCAGTTTGTCCATGAGCACATTGCCGCTCTTGCGCGGCACCAGCGCGCGCACGGCGACCCAGTCGGGATCGGTGAGCGGGGAGACAGTGGGCGACTCCAGGCCCGGGGTGATCTCGACCGCGGCGTCCAGCAGCGACTTGGGGCAGTCGTAGTCCAGCATCAGGTACTGCTGGGCGAAGACCACACCCTGGATGCGGGCAACTAGCTGATTGCGGGCCTTGTCACGCTGATCGGCGTCCTTGGCCTCGATGAGCACACCCTCGGAGTCGCACAGCGACTCACCGAAGGCGACCAGATTGTGCTGCCGCAGAGTGCGACCGGAGCCGACCACATCGGCAATGGCATCGGCCACACCGAGCTGGATGGAGATCTCGACCGCACCGTCGAGTCGAATGACTTCGGCCTCGATACCGCGAGCCGCGAGGTCCGCCAGCACCAGATTCGGGTACGAGGTGGCAATGCGCTTGTCGTAGAGGTCCTCGACCTTCCACTCCTGCCCGGCGGGCGCGGCATAGCGGAAGGTGGAGGCGCCGAAGCCGAGGGCGAGGCGTTCCTGCACCCGCGCACCGGAATCGAGCGCGAGGTCGCGACCGGTGATGCCGAGGTCGAGCTCACCGGAGCCGACGTAGATGGCAATGTCCTTGGGACGCAGGAAGAAGAACTCGACCTGATTGATCGGGTCGAGCACGGTCAGATCGCGCGAATCCTTGCGGCCGCGGTAACCGGCCTCGCCGAGGATGGCGACGGCCATCTCCGATAGCGAACCCTTATTTGGGACGGCGACGCGAAGCATAGATGTTCCTTTCGGGACGGGTGGCGGGACGTGAAGACAGTGGACGCGGGGTCGTCGGCCGCACGGGCTGTGCGGTGAAACGGCGCATCACAGATGTCGGTACACGTCTTCGAGCCGCAAGCCGCGGCCCACCATCAGCACCTGAACCCAATAGAGCAGCTGGGAGATCTCCTCCGACAGCGACTCATCACTCTCATGCTCGGCGGCGATCCATACTTCACCGGCCTCTTCCAGTACCTTCTTGCCCTGCGCATGGACACCGGCATCCAAGGCGGCGACGGTGCCGGACCCCTCGGGTCGGGTGACAGCACGATCCTGCAGCTCGGCGAACAGGGCTTCGAAAGATTTCACGGTGAGTCATGCTATCCCGCCTCCCCGGAACTCTTGCCGACGGCTCAGGTGCGTGGCGGCTTTCGTACCGGAGCGGCGGCGGGGGACGTGGCTCAGTTCGCCCGTCCCCGGCGAGTTACCCGGATCTTACGAGATCAGTTCTTACGTCATGGCAAAGCGCAGCAGCGCCTGCATATCACCCTGCTTGACCTTGCCCTTGCGATCGAGCACCTGCAATTGCCAGGTCTGACCGGCGCGAACGGCGCGGGCGATGGCATTGGCGTTCTCGGCGCCGAGCAGTGCGGGCCAGACATCGGCAACCTGCTGGCTGCTGCCGCCGGTGGCGTCGTAGATCTTGAAGGAGACATTGTTGGCGCGTTCGAAGGAGCTGCCCTTTTTGAACGCGGCGGCCACGAAGACGATCTGATCGATGACGGGCGGGATATCCGCGAAGGTGACGTGCACGGTCTCGTCGTCGCCGGAGGCCGCACCGGTCTGCTCATCGCCGGTATGCAGGACCGAGCCGTTGCCGAGCGGGTCGAGGGAATCCAGTCCGGCGAAGCGCACGGGATCGCCACCCTGCACGAGCACTGCGATGAGGTCCAGGTCGACGCCGCGCTTGCGGCGCGCGATACCGAGCAGTCCGCCGCTGGTGCCCGAGGAGGGATCCCAGCTGACTCCGACACTCATCTTGGTGATGCCGCCGAGATCTGCTGCGTCGTCTTCTTTCCGAAGCGTAATCACAACGGCCACAGTACAGACAAATCGGACAGTGTTGCCGGGCATCGAATCCCACGCTGCGGGTGTAACTCGGACCACTGCCGCGCCTGTAACTCGGGCCGCTGCCATGCCGATACGAATTGCAGGACAGTAGCTATCAGATGTCGGCTACCAGATCTTCGCCCCGTAGCGACGGGCGAGACAGACGGGTCCGGGGCCTCAGCCCCGGCACCGAGAACGGCCTTACCGGACATTGCCCGTCCGGGAAGGCCGTTCTTCCATTCAGGACCGGAGCAGTGTCTCCAGTTCGGCTGCGGCCGTGCGCAATTGCCCCGCGAAGGTATGCATCTCCTGCGCCACCGATTTCGGCGTGGCCAGGTAGAGGTTCCAGCGGTCGGGCAGCAGCACGTAGGCGATGCCGATGCACTTCTGGCTGGTGGAGCCGAAACCGAAGTACTGGATATTCACCGACGGCGCGGAGCTGGTGCTCAGATAGTCGTCGCGGGAGATGATCCAGCCCGGACTGTCGTAGAACGCCATCGGTGCGGTCGCGCCGAGTTCCGCACCATGGCGGCGCTGCCGCAGCTGCAGTTCCCACAGATGCTGTTCGGGCGCTTCACCGCGCTGGCACTCCTGCGCCCGCCGCACGTGCGCCTCGGCGGCGGTCCGGGCGGCGGCGCGCTTGCCGTCGGTATCCACGGCCGGATCCACCATGGCCGCAACAAAATCCAGCACCTCCTGGGTCACCATGCGCATGGCCTCGGTGCGGCCGCTGCGGTACTGACGGGTGGCGATGGATTCGTAGGTCGCACCGGTGAGTCCCTTGCTGCGCCGGTGGGCGAGCTGATAACTCAACTGCGCGAAGGCATCCGGGGAGATGCCGAGCTTCTTGATCTGGCTGGTGCCGAAGTCGAACGACACCGTGGAGGTGGCATTGTCCGCCGCGTACTGTGCGAAAGCGGCTGCGGCGGAGGCGACCTCGGCCTGCTGCCCGATATCGAGGCTGAATTCCACCGGTTCGATGGCCGGCAGGCCCTGCGGCTGCGCACCGGCCTGGGCGGCGTGGTCGGCCACCGGGGTTTCCAGCAGCGTATCGACGAAGGACAGGATGGTGGTGCCGTCCAGGCCGCAGTGCTCGATATTGATGCCCGCCTGCCCGTCGGCGAAGACGATGAACGACACCGCCTTGTCGAACCAGCGATTACCGCTGTCCCCGTGCAGCAGTTGATCACACGCGTGCAGGGTGTCGCGCGGCGTGAAATCTTCCAGGCAGAGACAGAACAGCGCGGTTTCGATGGTCTCGAAGGCCGCGGCATTGGCGGGCAGCAACTGCGCGCGCACCGGCGCCCAGTCCTTGCGCGCCAGCGTGGTGAGGTGTCCGGCCGAGGTATTGGTCGGCGCGCGCCGAGCCCCGGCCTTCATCACCGCGTGCAGTCCGGCGCCCAGGTCCTCGGGCGTATACGGGACGCCGTCGGGGCCGAGGGCATCCATGCGGAACATATTGCCGCGGTAGAAGACAATGATGTGCCGCGCCTGTGAATGCCCGGGCCATTCGGCGCTGTAGGGCACCCGCACGGTGTCCTGCGGGTCGCCCGGAATACGGGTCTCGGAGAACAGGAACTTGTTCTGCGCCATATTGAGTTGCTGCCCGCGCTGGGTGACCGGCGGAATCTCCTCCGCGTCCAGCCGCAGCTTGTAGTTCACGGCGGCGGCGACCAGTGCGGCGGCCCGTTCGGCCTGCCCGGCGGTGGTGGAGGCGGCCAGCACCGTGTCCTCGCGGAACAGGAAGAAGAAGTTGGCGTTCAACGCGATTCGGTCACGCCGGCCCAGATAGCGGGCAGGCCAGAATTCGTCCAGCCAGCTGCCGGTCTCCGGTTCGGCGTCGAATCGCCGCAGATCCGCGTGCAGGACGCGGGCCGGGCTGTCGGGGCGCAGCAGAACCTCGACGGCGGCCGCCGTGGCGGCGTACTCGTCGCTGGAAAGCAGCGGCGCACACCAGTGCAGAAACCGCGAGCAGCTCTCTTCGAGAGTCGGCAGCGGCACTTTCGGCAACTGGTCGTCGTGGGCGAAGGTCCGTTCGCTCAATGCGTGTCCTCGTGGTCGATGGATAGGTTCGGGGACGGTCGGGACAGGTAGAGCTGTGCGTAGAGCCAGCCCTCGGATTCGTAACCGAGGGTGTCGATGCCATTGGCCTCGAGCGCACCGCACACCTGCGCCTGCTCCTCCGGCGAGGCGAAGCGGCGCTGTTTGAAGGCGCCCGGCGCGCGTTCGGTGCGGTAACCGAGCGCGGCCAGATGTGCGGCAATGGGTTCGAACGAGAACATGCGCAGCACGAAATGCGCCATCCAGGGCAGCTTTCCACCGTGCGCGCGGGCCACGCGCAGCAGGGTGCGTTCGGTGACATAGCCGACGCAGCCGGTCGAGATGACCAGGTCCGCGGTCGCCAGCGTGCGGCGCTGCGCCTCGGTGGGCTCGGCGCTCTCCAGATCCGCGTGCACGGTGGCGTGCAGGAATCCGGCGGTGCGGGCGTAATCGAGGGCGGGACTGGCGGCGTCCATGCCGAGGAAGCGCACGCCGGGCAGTAGATCGTGCTCGGTCAGCAGGCTGCGATCCGCGGTGACGAGATCGGCGGCCGCGATGCGCGGATCCCGGTACCGCGCAGCCAGTTCGGTCATACCCATATCCAGGCGCAGCAGCGCCGCGTTCACGCCGTACGAGCAGCCGATATCGAGCACCGTGGGCGTGGCGATGCCGGTGGCGGCGCGATGGTCGGCAATCAGCTGTTCGAAGTGTGGTTTGGCCAGTTCCGGTATCCGGTAGTCCAATTCGGACATGCGGGCGTAGTACGCACGGGGGTCGGGACGGTCGTAGATATCGTCGAACGACGCTTTCCCGGTGCTGTGCAACACGGTGCTGTTTGCCGGAGCGGGCACGAGCGGTCCTCTTCTCAGTCGAGCAGTGTGTCGCCGCGGACAGCATCGGCCGCGAGGTGATCGGGCAGAACTCGCCCGAACAATTGCCGGGTGCGCTCGGCGGTGCCGATCACGCCCGTGGAGTCGCTGTAGGCGAAAATCGCCGAATGCCGCTGCACCGTCCCGCCGACCGGCGCGACGCGGTGCAGCGAGAAGCGACCCTGGAACAGTTGCAGGTCGCCGGGGCGTAGCTCGAGGCTGCGGATCAGGTGCCCGCCGTGCCCGTCCAGCACCGCGCGCACATCCTCGAGATGCTCCGCATCGCGCGAGCGAATATTGGGGCAGTACTCGAAAACCCCGCCGCTTTCAGGCTCCTGGGTGAGCATGCTGACGGTGAACTCGTTGGTGTCGAAGTGCCAGGGGTGCGACATGCCCGGAGCCACGACATTGAGGCAGAGCCCGGCCAGCGGGTCGGTGTACTCGTGCAGTTCGGCGAGTCCGAAGCAGTCGGCGACAAAACGCTGGAAGCGCGGGTCGGTGTACAGCCGGTGGATCAGCGCGCCGGGCGGAATCAGATCCCTTGCGACGAAGGCGTTTCCGCGGCGCAGCACAATGCGGCCGGGATGGCCGTCGGGCAGGTCGGTATCCAGCGGAATGTTGTAGGCATTGACGTTCTCGACCGTGTAGTAGGCATGCGGCGCCAGCGCCACGCCCTCGGTGCGCAGGGTAGCGACCTGCTCGGGCCGGATGAAGCCGCGCAGCACGGTGCAACCGTCGGCGGCCAGCTCCGCCCGCGCGGTGCGTACGGCCGCGGCCCACCCGTCACCACCGGGCGCATGCAGTGGATAACGCGCGGTGTCCACACCTGGGACAGACGCGCCCGCACCCCCGGAGCCGTCCGTATCGCACACGTCTACCCCACCCCCTGTCGCAACCATGACGGACATTCTCGCCTCGAAAGCGGACGACACGCCCGGGATGCATCGGGATTGTGAGTATTCACTTTTCCTGTGCACCAATAGTTTTCATGTGCCACCGACCGGTTGGGATTTCTCACACACCGGATGCTCGGCGGTAGCTGCACACGGCCACCCGGCCGTCACACCGTCCGGCGAGAACACCACTGCAAGCACGTTTTGCCTTGCACCCCAGCGTAATTCGCGCAGTTTGACAGCCCTGTCGATCCGGGTACACCGGAAGGGAGAGGACTGCGTTATGGATACCGCTCGCTCCTGGGACACCATCACCACCGCCCTGACCCGAGTCTCGGGCCCGGGCAGGCGCGGCGTCGACTGGACGACCTACCTGTGCCCGGTGCACGAATCCGATGGCCGCCACCACCATCCGTCCCTCGGGGTCCTCTATAACCGCCGACGCCGGCGGACGGTCGTGAAATGCTTCGCGGGTTGTCCGGACGAGGCCGTCCTACACCGCCTGGGCCTGAGCGTTCGGGACCTCTTCGATAATCCGCAGCCGCCGTACGGACCCCGCCGCCACTCCCCCGTGCCCGAACTGGCTCTCGCCGACCAAGCCCTGCTGGCCGCCGGACTCCCTCTCGAGGTACACAAACGCGACCTCGGCCCGCGCACTGCCCGGCCGCGGCGGCAGGCGACGTACATCTACCGCTGGCCCAACGGTCATCCCGCGGGCCGCATCATCCGCGTCCACATCGCCCATCGCGACGGCCACAGCAAAACCTTCTGGCAGGAGCGCTGCACCGACAATGGTTGGCAGCCGGGCGGATTCGAACACCTCCCCTTCCATCTGCCCGAGGTCCTCGCCGCCGTTCGCCACACCCGCGACATCTACATCTGCGAAGGCGAAGCCGACGTCCTCACCGCCACCCACGCCGGTGTGACCGCCACCTGCAATGCGGGCGGCGCGCAAAGCTGGCACCCCGAACACGCCGCCTGGCTCACCGGCGCGCACCGAATCTGGATAGTCGCCGACCGTGATGCCCCCGGCTACCGCCACGCCGCCAAGGTCGCCCACACCCTCACCGACCTGGTCGACGAAATCCGCATCGTCCAGGCCCGAGACGGCAAAGATCTCACCGACCATTGCAATGCGGGCCACCACATCACAGAACTCGACCCCGTCCCCCTCCTCGACACCCACTACCGCCCGGACCCCTAGCGACACCAAGATCACCAGGAAGCTCTGGCGGCATCATGCGAGTACACCCCGCCACCAGTTCCTGGTCGATACGCCAGCCCCGACCCAGCCGATAGGCCCACCCCGGCACCGATCTTCAGGCCCACCCGTTCCGGTCGATGCCCCAACCGTTTCCGCGCGATGCCCACTATTTCCGGTTGACGCGCCCGCCGGTTTCGGTCGATATGGCTAGGCGTCCTGAGCCGAGTCCAGCTGAGCTACCAGGACTTTCGGCGCCACCATGCGGTAGGCGTCCTGGACGATTTCGGCCACTTCGGGCCAGTCCACGGGCACATCCAGGTACACGCCCAGCCAGCCGCGATGGCCCACGTAGGGCGGGCGGAAGTAGCGGTCGGGTGCCGCGGCGACCAGTTCCTCCTGGGTGCCGGGCGGTGCGGCGCACCAGAATCCGAGGCGGTCGTCGTGGTGGTGATCGGCGAACATGACGAAGGTTTTCTTTCCGCGCACGAACCAGGTCGGTTCGCCGTGGCTGAGGCGTTCGGTCACCTCGGGCAGGGCCGAACACAGTGCGCGCAGGGACTCCAGCGGATCACCCATAATTCGGAGGCTAGCCGGTCATGTCTGCCCGGTTCTTGGACGAATGGGAAGTATCAGCGCCCAGCGAGGCGGCCAGCGCCCGCTGGTAGCGGTCGGCGATCGTGCGCACGGCGGCCGCCAGTTCCGGTGAGTCGACGATCTCGAAGTCCGCGCCGAGCATGCCCAGATGCAGCGCAAGTTGCCGCGGATTGTCCGAACCGGGTTCGAAGGCGCACCGATCCTCACCGAGGGGTTCGATATCGACCGGTATCGGGAGTCGTTGCCGCACATGAGATGCCGGAGCGTGTACCACCACCCGGGCGCGGAACCGCCATACCGCCTCTCCGACACCGCGTTCCACGCGGGCGACGATCTCCGGATCGGGCGGCAGGGCACGCGGGGTGAAGCGGGGTCCGGCCGGGGTGCGCGGGCGGATCCGGTCGACTCGGAAAGTGCGCCAATCGTTTCGGTCGAGATCCCAGGCGAGCAGATACCAGCGCTGGCGATTGCTGACCAGCCGGTACGGCTCGACCGATCTGCTGCTCGCCGCACCGGTATGCGACAGGTAGTCCAGTCGCAGTCGTTCGTGATCGCGGCAGGCCGAGGCGAGCACGGTGAGGATATCGGGATCGACCAGCGAGCCGCGGGCCGGAACGGGGAGCGTGTTCTGGAAGGCGCTGACCCGGTGCCGCAGCCGCGAGGGCAGAATCTGCTGCAATTTCGTCAGCGCCCGCAGGGATGTCTCCTCGATACCGGCGATGGAAGTGGTTGCGGCTGTGCGCAATCCGATGGCCACCGCGACGGCCTCCTCATCATCGAGCAGCAGCGGCGGCAGTGATCCGCCCGCACCGAGCCGATAGCCGCCGGCCACCCCCGGCCGGGCCTCGACCGGATAACCGAGTTCTCGTAGCCGGTCGATGTCATTGCGCACCGTGCGGGTGGTGACCCGCAGTCTCTCGGCCAATTCTGCGCCGGTCCAGTCCCGCCGCGACTGCAGGAGCGACAGCAGGCGGAGCAGCCGGGCGGAGGTCTCCAACATTCTTCGATTTTAGCTCGCAATCGCGGAAAGAACCTCTCCGCAATCGTTCCTAGAGTTGGTTCATACCCGAAGGCCACGCCTTCTCGAGTGAACGGAAGACCCTGATGAGCACTGAGATTCGCCCCTTCCGCATCGATATCCCGCAGTCGGAACTGGATTACCTGCACGACCGGCTCGCCCATGCCCGGTGGGCCGCCGAACTGCCGGGCACCGGCTGGGAGCGCGGCATTCCGGTGCCGGAGCTGAAGGAGCTTGCCGAATACTGGCGGACCGAATTCGATTGGCGGGCACAGGAAGCCGAACTCAATGCCTTCCCGCAGTTCATCACCGAGATCGACGGACAGCAGATCCACTTCCTGCATGTGCGATCGAGCCGCTCCGATGCCACCCCGCTGCTGATCACCCATGGTTTCCCGAGCTCGGTCGCGGAGTTCATGAATCTCATCGCACCGCTGACCGAGCCGGCCGAGGGCCCCGCCTTCCATATCGTGGCGGCATCCATACCGGGGTACGCCTTCTCCACGCCACTCGCCGATACCGGCTGGTCGATGGCGCGGACCGCCCGCGCCTGGATCGAGCTCATGAGCCGGCTGGATTATGGGCGGTACGGCGTGCACGGCGGCGATGTCGGCAGCGGAATCTCCGCCATGGTCGCCGGATTCGATCCCGAGCACGTGCTGGGCGTGCACGTGGTCACCGATCCCCTGACCGCCGCGAATGTCGCCACCTTCCTGCCCGGAATGGCCGAACGACTCGATGCCGACGATCCGATCGACAAGGTCATCCTCACCCGCATGGACGCCTTCCGCCGTGAGGGCTCCGGCTATCTGGCCATCCAGAACTCCCGGCCGCAGACCATCGGCCACGGCCTGGTCGATTCGCCCCTGCTGCAATTGGCTTGGATCGCAGAGAAATTCGAGCAGTGGACGGATCTGCCGATCGATCGTGATCAGTTGCTGACCAATGTCAGCCTCTACTGGTTCACCGGTGCCGGCGCCTCCGCCGCGCATTCCCTCTACGAGCAGTCGCATTCCACCGAGTGGGGCGCACCGTCTTCCGCGCCCGCGGGTTTCGCGATCTTCGGGGCCGACGAGACGGTCCCCCGGCTGGTCCCGCACGCCGCGGATGCGCACTGGACCGAGTTCGCGCGCGGCCTGCACTTCCCGGCCATGGAATGCCCCGCCGAGCTGGCCCGGGACCTGCGGGCATTCTTCGGCCCGCTGAGCTGACACCCGGCCGGGCGCACCGGGCGGCCCAGCCCGGCTCGCGCCCGGATCTGCATTAGGCTCGCATCCATCGCGCCGCGGCATTGCCGCCGCGGCAGCTCACCGCACCGCACTCCCCCCGCTCGGATGGACGTCCCGGAGGTTTGCCGATGATGAACCAGCTCACCGATGCAGCACAGGCAGTTTCGGCGGCCGTCGAACCGCCCATGGTGCTGCCCCTGGCTCCGGTCCCGTCCTCCGGCCATATCTTCGATTTCCCCGGGCGCCTGGGCACCGTGGATATGGACGAGGATCAGGGCCTGCGCATCGACGGCATCGCCCGGCACATCCAGGACGCGGGCGTCGATCACCTCGTGCACTGCGGCGCCCTGGAATCGCACCCGCACTGGATCGTGCGCCGCACCGTCATCGATGTCATCCGCCCCATCGCCTGGCCCGCGCGGCTGCGCACCCGCCGCTGGTGTTCGGGCATCTCCCCGCGCTGGTGCACCATGCGCGTGCGCATCGACTCCGACAATGACGGATTGATCGAAACCGAGGGTTTCTGGATCCACATGAACAAGGAAACGATGAGCCCCTCCCGCGTGGACGACCGCTTCTTCGAGCTCATGTGCACCACCACCTCGAACCAGCGCCTGCGCTGGCAGCAGTGGCTCGACGACCCGCTCCCCGAATCCCCCGGGACCGCGTTCCCGCTGCGCCGCACCGACATAGATCATTTCCAGCATGTGACCAATACCGCGTACTGGCACGCCGTCCACGAATTCACCGCCGACGCCGCCGATCTCACCCGATCGCCGCACCGCTACATACTCGAATACAACAAGCCGATCCGCTACGGCGACCCCATCGATATCCATACTCGGCGCACGGAGAATTCCCAAACCCTCTGGTTCTCGAGCAACCAGGAAGTCCGGGCGGTAGCGCAACTCCGCACGCTGCAGAACGTGCGATATTGATCTAGATTCGAGAGTGCTCAGGCGTCGCTGGACGTATTGATAGTGCATGTGGCCGAACACTTGCGAATTCAGTTATAGCTCATCATCTTTCGGGTTGTCGACCGTATCATTGGCGCGGGGACGGCCACGGAAGGAAAATACTATGTCGCTGATACCCGGCGCCGGCGCTATCGGGCGCGGTTTCAATATTCTCGGTACGTACAGCACCCGTTCGCTGATGCCACAAATTGTGAATCTTGGTAATGACAGCGGGAGCTGGGAGTACCCGCCCAGCGGGATCACCTACGCGGTGCCGGAGAACGCCACCCCCGTGGAGTACACCAACACCACGGGGTCGTCATATGTATACAATACGATCGATCAGTTCCAGTCTCATTTCTCGCAGAAGGCCGGCGTCCAAACGTCTTACGGGGCGTTCAGTGCACAGTTCGATGTGGCCTACAGTCAGACCATTAATACCGACCAGTCATATTATTATTGTATTTACGAATCCGATTTCACCGCTTGGGAACTCAATCTCAATCACACCTCCCAGCAGTGGCTGACGCCCGATTTCCGCGACGATCCGGATGTGCGCAACCTCCCGAACACCTTCACACCGCAGAACCAAGAGCAATTCTTCGCCCTGTTCCGCAAGTGGGGAACACATTTCGTGGGTCAGGTGGTGGTCGGCGGGAGCCTGGACTACTACGAGGCCGTGCAGACGATGTACTCCTCCAACCAAACGCAGGTCAGCGTCAATGTGCAGCTGGAGTACAAGGCCGTCTTCACCTCCACGAAGGCCGAATCACAAACGGAGTGGGAGGAACTCGGCAAGTCGTGGGCCGACAGCCGCCTGGTCACCGTGAACGCCACCGGCGGTGACAACTCCGTACTCAATGCCCTCAACCCCGGCTACGGCGATTCGGATGTCGGGATATTCGATCAATGGTCCTCGGCGGTGATGAAGAACCCGTCGGTGATCGAGTTCTCGCTGCGACCGCTCAATGTGCTCTTCTCCGGGGACCAGGCCGCCGCCGTGGCCGCGGCACTGGAGGCGTATACGAACGGCGCGATCCTGTCCTATGCCGCCACCGATTACACCCCGGGCGGTGCGCCCGGCGGCGGCAATGTCAGCGCCACGTGGGGCATCATCGCCAATGGCAATGTCGCGATTCCGATTCCGGCCGTGGAACCCCCGCCGCCGACCGTCGTCGGTCCGGGACAGGCGGCTCCGGTCGGCGGATTCCAGCTGGCGCTGTACGACCCGCTGACCTTCGAGCAGCTCATGGTGCATCTGTATTACCAGACGTACCTGCCGAATACGCTGACGCCGGATCCGTCGATCTACAACGCCATGATGGCCGATCTGAATGCGGTTCATCACGCCGGATACGTGGCGGCGGTGAGCGGCTTCGGCATCGACCTGCTGAACTATCCCTCCCAGGATTTCTCGCATTGGCTGCTGAGTATCGGCGCCACCATGCAGGGATGGAAAAAGTTCATCGGCTACAACAACAAGGGCGGCTCGGCCTGCTACATCGTGCTGGGCCGGCAGGGTGCGGCGCCGGGATTCGCGCTGGAAATCCTGCAGGCCGTCTATTCCCCCAATAGCTGGCTGGAGGAGCCCTATTACTTCAACATGGACGCCTCCGCCGTCGGCCTGACCTACGGCCGCACCGCGACCACCGGCTCGAAGTCCCACGCCCTCGGCTCGCTGGCACACCCGATCGAACCCGCGAAACCGCCGAAATACGAGGAGCGGCACCCGCACCGGCGCGACTAGCGCAGATCCGGTGGCACCCCGGCGGATTCGCCGGGGTGCCACCGGGCTCGCGTCACCGGGATGCTGGCAATAGGCTGGCGCGGTGATTCCCGGGCGGACAGTGGTCGACGGGCGCTTCGAATTGCTCGAACCGCTCGGCAGTGGCGGTATGGGTACGGTCTGGCGGGCTTACGACCTCGCGCTGCATCGTGACGTGGCGCTCAAGGAGGTGCGCGCGGCCGATCCGGAGCGCGCGAGTTCGCCCGGCGTGCAACGAGAACGAGTGCTGCGGGAGGCCCGCGCGCTGGCCCGCATCGGGCATCCGAATGTGGTCGCCATCCACCACATCGTGGATACCCCCGCCGAAGAGCACCCGTGGATCGTCATGGAGCTGGTGCGCGGCCGCACCCTCTCCGAGCAGATCGATATGGGCCCGATGCCGCCCGCCCAAGCCGCGTTCATCGGCCGCGGCATCCTCGCGGCCCTGCGCGCGGCGCACGCCGTCGGCGTCCTGCACCGCGATATCAAACCCGCGAATGTGCTGCTGCGCGAAGACGGTTCACCGGTGCTGACCGATTTCGGCATTGCCGCGATCAATGGCATGGAGGGGCTGACCTCCACCGGAAGCGTGGTCGGCTCCCTCGATTACGTGGCTCCGGAACGCCTGGGCGGCCAGGAGGGTCATCCCGCGTCCGATCTGTGGTCGCTGGGCCTGGTGCTGTACGTCGCGGTGGAGGGCTATCACCCGATGCGCCGCGACACCTCCGTCGGCACCCTCGCGGCTGTACTGCGGGGCGAAGTCCCCCCGCCCCGGCGCGCAGGCCCGCTGACCGCGGCGCTGCAGGCCATACTGGTGCCCGATCCGGGCCACCGGCCCACCGCCGAACAGGTGGATTGGCTACTCGCCCAGGTGATCTCCGCACCGAGCTCACCATCCCTGCCGTACGTGCCGGCCGCGTCGCCCCTCTCGTACGGCCCGGCGGCAACGTCCACACCGTTCACACCACCAGCGATCTCCGCACCGTTCACACCACCAGCGATCTCCGCACCGTTCTCGCCGACAGCGACCTCGGCGCCCTTCGCGCCGACGACCTCCGCACCGTTCCCGCCGACAGGTCCCGCCGCGCGGTTCGATCAGACAGCGCATGTGCGCGCGAACGATGCTCCGCCCAGCAAGCAGCGACGGTGGATCGCGGCCGGAATCGCGGCGGTCACTGCCATCGCCCTGATTGTTGTTGCCGCCGTACTTCTTCAGCCGGACAAGAGCACCGATCAGGCGGGCCCCAGCCGACCGCCCGGCACCGCCGCGCATCCGGCCACCTCGCTACCGGCCGTTCCCGGAAAGCCCTCCACCACTGCGGGCCCGGCAGCCACCACGGATCTGCTCACCCCTGCCGGGGTCCGCCAGGCGATCGCCGCCCTCGAACAGCTCACCGGCGGACAGCAATTCATCGAGACGACTTTCTATCCGCAGTTCGTCAACACCGGCGCACCGGTCAAGGATCGCCCGACCGTGTATGACGAATTCACCTTCCGTGACGGGGTCGCCACCCGCACCGGCCCTGGCGCCCAGCTCTCCGGCAAATCGACCGTGGTGCTGAGCTCGATCAACTGGGATATCCTGCCCACCCTGCTGAGCACCGCGCAGAACAAACTCGGTGTCGCCAACCCCACCAGCCGCTACATAATCGTCGACCCCGCTTGGACTTTCAACGACAACAAGCCGACGCTACTGGTGTACTTCTCCGACGAGTACAACGGCGGCGGCTACCTCGCCGCCGACGTCGACGGCACCGTCGTCAGTGTCTACAACAGCAAATAGCGGACTGCGCCCATCGGCGCGGAACGAATCCTCTGCCCGGGCACTGATTTTCGGCCCGGCAACGACGTCAGCCGACCCGGTGCCGATCGACGACGAGCGCATGCAGATCGGCCGGGGTCAGCCCGACCAGGGAATCGCGGAAGGTGCGGCCGGGGGCGGTGGGAACGGCGATTTCACAGGGGACGACCAGGACCGTGCAGCCGGCGGCTTCGGCCGCCAGCGCACCGGTCGGCGAATCCTCGATGGCCACAGCATGTTCCGGCGCGACACCGAGCAGTTCGGCCGCGCGCAGATAGACATCGGGCGCGGGTTTGCCCTCGGGCACCTCGTCCGCACAGACCGTGGCGTGGAAGTAGCCGCGGTCGAGGGTGTCCAGGCCGTATTCGGTGAGGGACCGCTTGGTATTGGTCACCAGCGCCATCGGGATTCCGGCCGCCTTCATGGTGGCGAGCGCATCCGCCGCGCCCGGTCGCCACGGCACCGGATCCTGGAACAGCTCGATCACGCGCCGCTCGATCCACTCACCGGCCTCGGTAATGGCGGCGGGCGTGGGGTCCAGTCCCAATCCGGTGAACATGATGCGCATGGCATTGGGCCCCGAGGCGCCGATGAGCGCATGCCGCATCGCATCGTCCATCTCGTGGCCGAGTTCACCCGCCAGCTCCCGGACCGCTATATCCCAGAGCTTCTCCGAGTCCAGCAGCGTTCCGTCCATATCCCACAACACCGCGTCCAACCGCGTCACCGGAACACCGCTCCTCTTCTCACGTCCACCTCGAGCGCGCACCACACGTGACGCGGTGCTCAGCGTATCGGGTCGGCCTCAGGTCCCGGAGGCCGCGATGACCATTCCACCGCCGGTCGTATCGACCTGAACCCAGCGGCTTTCACTGGTGACCTGACCATTGCGCAGGGTGTAGGTCAGATTGACCACCGCACGGTTCGTACCCGTGGTCGTCACACCCCCGACGCTCACCGACGCGATACCGGCCCAGAACTGCGAGTAGGCATTGAACCCGCCGGTCGAGGCCTGATAGCCGGGCGACAGCTTGGACCAGGCGGCGCTCACATTGCCGGGCAGCATCCCGTAGTAGCCCTGAACGAATGAAGCCACCGACGACGCCGACGGCACGGCGGCCGCGGCGGGTGGAGGCGGCGGAGTGGTCGGCGGCACCGTGGTCGGCGTGGCGGGTGCGGTGGTGGTACTCGGCTGCGCCGACGTGGTGGTGGGCGCGACAGTTGTCGTGGGCGCGTGCGTGGCCTGCCCGGCCTGCCCACTGCTCTGACCGCCATTGCCGCCGGTAGCGCCGCTCTGGCCCGGGACGGCGGCGCCGCCCGAGGCATTGCCGGTGGTCGGATTCACCGGCTCCACGGTGGTACCGGTGCCATTGGCGACCGGATTGCTCTCCCCGGTATTGCGGCTCACCGCCACCGTCACCAGTACAGCGATCACCACCGCCGCGATCACACCGAGGGCGATCAGCGCGATCTGGCGCCGATTACCATCCTGCCCAGCGAGTTTGGCGCCGAAGGTGCCCGCCGGCGGCACCGGCGTTCCGGGCGCGGTGCCGCGCGCCGAGGGCTTGTCCTTCACCATATCGATGTGCACGGTCGGATCGGTGGCATTGGCCGTCGATGCCTTCGCGCCGGAGGTGGAGATCACCGTGGTCGCCGCGGAATCGCCTGCCACTACGGTATTCGTGGCCGCAGGCAGCACCTTGGTCCGCGGAATCAGTGCGGTTGCCCGCCCGTCCGCCACCGCCTGCAGTCGATCGGTCGCCTGTTCCATGGTCGGCCGGTCCACCGCATCGGCGGCCAGCAGATCCATCAGCACCGGTCCGAGCGCACCGGCATGGCGGGGTTCGGGCACCTGCGCCCGCACCACGGAGTGCAGCAGGGCGAGCGGATTGTCGCCCTCACCGAACGGCGGCATACCCTCCACCGCGGCGTACAGCGTTGAGCCCAGGGCGAATACGTCCGAGGACGGTTCCGGGTTCTCACCGCGCGCCACCTCGGGCGCGAGGTACGCGGGCGTGCCCGCGAGGAATCCGGTGGAGGTCACCGTGACATCACCGACGGCACGCGAGATGCCGAAGTCGGTGATCTTCACCGTACCGTCCTCGGCCACAAGGATATTGGCGGGCTTCACATCCCGGTGCACGATTCCGGCCTTGTGCGCGGCGGCCATGGCCGCCGCCACCTTGGCGCCTATGCGCGCGACCTCGGTGGGCGCGAGCGTCCCCTTCTCGCGCATGAGCGCCGCGAGACTGACGGCGTCCACGTACTCCATGACCAGCCACGGCTGGCCGTCCTCCTCCGCCACATCGAAAACGGTGACGGCATTGGGATGGTGCAGCCGAGCCGCGATGCGCCCCTCCCGCATTGCGCGCATCTTGGCCTCGATCGCCTGAGACCGAGTCAATCCCGGTCCCAGCAGCAACTGCTTGACGGCTACCGTCCGCCGCAGCCGGACATCGGTCGCGCGCCACACGACCCCCATCGCACCGGTGCCGATCGGATCCGTTAGTCGGTACCGCCCCGCAATCAACCGGTCTGAAGTCATGTGGTTGTGCCCCTCCTGCTGGCTTTCGCGCCGAGCCACCCTGCAACGCTGCGCGACAAGCCCGAACCTCTACAAAATCTTAGGCGTTGAAGTACTTCGCCTCCGGGTGCAGAAGTACGAACGCGTCCGTCGACTGCTCCGGATGAAGCTGCAATTCCTCCGACAGCATCACCCCGATCCGGCCCGCGTCCAGCATGTCAACAAGTTTCGCGCGATCCTCCAGGTCGGGGCACGCACCGTAGCCGAATGAGTACCTCGCGCCACGGTATCCGAGTTTGAAGTATTCCTGTACATCGGAAGGATCCTGTTCGGCGACGGAATGTCCTTCCACCACAAGCTCTTCCCGGATGCGCCGGTGCCAGAACTCCGCGAGCGCCTCGGTGAGCTGCACGCCGATGCCGTGCACCTCGAGATAGTCGCGGTAGTTGTTCTGTGCGAACAGCTCATTGGCGAAGTCGGCGATGGGCTGCCCCATGGTGACCAGCTGGAACGGCAGCACATCCACCTGACCGCGCGCTGCCGCGAGTTCGCGGGAGCGAATGAAGTCGGCGATGTTCAGGAACCGGTCACGCTGCTGCCGCGGGAAAGTGAACCGATACCGTTCCGCTGCATCGGGTTTCGGCTCGGTGAGAACAATCACATCATCGCCCTCGGACACCGCCGGGAAGTAGCCGTACACCACCGCGGCATGCTGGAGCACACCCTCGGCAATGAGCCGGTCCAGCCAGTAGCGCAGGCGCGGACGGCCTTCGGTCTCCACCAGATCCTCATACGACGGCCCGTCGCCGGCCCGCTGTCCCTTCAGGCCCCACTGACCGAGGAACAGCGCCCGCTCGTCGAGCAGACCTGAGTACTCGCTCACCGACAGGCCCTTGATGACGCGAGTGCCCCAGAACGGGGGCGTCGGCACCGGCAGATCCGCGGCCACATCCGAGCGCTCGGGCACCACGATCGGCGTCTCTTTGGCCTTGCGCTCCTCGGCGATTCGCTTGGAACGCTCGTGCCGGGCCTTGCGCTCGGCGGCCTTCTCCCGTTCGGCGATCGCCTGCGGGCTGTTGGGATCGATGGCGCCGCCGCGCTTGCGGGTCATGATCTCGTCCATGAGATTGAGGCCCTCGAAGGCGTCGCGCGCATAGTGCACATCGCCCTCGTAGACCTCGGTGAGATCGTTCTCCACATAGGAGCGTGTCAGCGCCGCACCGCCCAGCAGCACCGGGAACTGCTGCGCGACTCCCTTGGCATTGAGCTCGGCGAGGTTCTCCTTCATGACGACGGTGGATTTCACCAGCAGTCCGGACATGCCGATGACATCGGCCTTCTTGTCCACCGCGGCATCCAGGATCGCTGAAATCGGCTGCTTGATACCGATATTCACGACCTCGTAGCCATTGTTGGACAGGATGATGTCCACCAGGTTCTTGCCGATATCGTGCACATCGCCCTTGACGGTGGCCAGCACGATGCGGCCCTTACCGGCGTCGTCGGTGGACTCCATATGCGGTTCCAGATGCGCCACAGCGATTTTCATCACCTCGGCGGACTGCAGCACGAACGGCAGCTGCATCTGCCCGGAGCCGAACAGCTCACCCACGGTCTTCATGCCCGAGAGCAGGGTGTCGTTGATGATCTGCAGCGGCGGGACCTGCTGCATGGCCTCGTCGAGATCGGCTTCCAGACCATTGCGCTCACCATCGACAATCCGGCGCGCGAGGCGCTCGAACAGCGGCAGCAAGGCCATTTCCTCGGCGCGCGACGCCTTGGACGAGGCCGCCGAGACGCCCTCGAACATGGCCATCAGTTCCTGCAGCGGGTCGTAATCCTCGCGGCGGCGGTCGTAGACCAGGTCCAGGGCGATCTCGCGCTGGTTCTCCGGAATCCGGGCCATGGGCAGGATCTTCGACGCGTGCACGATCGCCGAATCCAGTCCGGCCTGCACGCATTCGTGCATGAACACCGAATTGAGGACCTGGCGCGCGGCCGGATTCAGGCCGAACGAGATATTCGAAAGACCTAGTGTGGTCTGCACATTCGGATGCCGCTGCTTGAGCAGGCGGATGGCCTCGATGGTCTCCAGGCCGTCCTTGCGGGACTCCTCCTGACCGGTGCCCAGGGTGAAGGTCAGCGTGTCGACGATGATGTCGGACTCGGCCAGGCCCCAGTTGGAGGTGATATCGGCGATGAGCCGCTCGGCAATGGCGACCTTGGTCTCGGCGGTGCGCGCCTGACCGGTCTCGTCGATGGTCAAAGCCACTACGGCCGCACCGTGTTCGGCCACCAGCGCCATGGTCTGCTGGAATCGTGACTCCGGCCCGGCGCCGTCCTCGTAGTTGACCGAATTGACCGCGCAGCGGCCGCCGAGCTGCTCGAGCCCCGCCCGCAGCACCGGAAGTTCGGTGGAGTCCAGCATGATCGGCAGCGTCGACGCGGTGGACAGGCGAGCGGCGAGCTCGTTCATATCTTTCGCGCCGTCGCGGCCCACGTAGTCCACGCACAGGTCCAGCATGTGCGCGCCGTCGCGGATCTGGTCCTTGGCGATGTCCAGGCACTTCTGCCAGTCCTCGGCCAGCATGGCATCACGGAAGGCCTTGGAGCCGTTGGCATTCGTGCGCTCGCCGATCATCATGACCGAGGCGTCCTGCTCGAACGGCACGGCGCTGTAGATGGAGGACACGGCCGGCTCGTGCGAGGGCGTGCGCACCCCGGGGGTGACCTCGCGCACCGCGGCGCGCACCTGGCGAATGTGCTCGGGAGTGGTACCGCAGCAACCGCCGACCAGCGCCAGCCCGAACTCGGAGACGAAGCCGCTCAAGGCGATTGCGAGCTCCTCGGGCGAGAGCGGGTACTCCGCGCCCTTGGCGCCCAGCACCGGCAGACCCGCATTCGGCATCACCGAGACCGGCAGCTGCGCATGCTTGGACAGATGGCGCAGATGCTCGCTCATCTCGTCCGGGCCGGTGGCGCAGTTCAATCCGATCATGTCGATGCCGAGGTTCTCCAGCGCCGTGAGCGCCGCCCCGATCTCCGAACCGACCAGCATGGTGCCGGTGGTCTCCATGGTCACGTGCGTGATGATCGGAATCTTGCGACCCGCGCGGGCCATGGCGTGATGACTGCCGACGATCGCGGACTTGACCTGCAGCAGGTCCTGGCAGGTCTCGATGAGGATGGCGTCGGCGCCGCCGTCGAGCATGCCGAGGGCGGCTTCGGTGTAGGCGTCACGCAGTGTGGCGTACGGCGCATGACCGAGGGTCGGCAACTTGGTGCCCGGACCCATGGAACCGAGCACGTACCGGGGAGTCCCGTCCTCGGTCGGTCCCATGTCGTCCGCGACCTCACGGGCAAGGCGGGTGCCGCGCTCGGACAGATCACGGATGCGATCGGCGATGTCGTAATCGGCGAGATTGGGCAGGTTGCAACCGAAGGTATTGGTCTCGACCGCGTCCGCGCCGGCCTCGTAGTAGGCGCGGTGAATGCTTTTCAGCACGTCAGGGCGGGTTTCGTTGAGAATCTCGTTGCAACCCTCAAGGCCACGGAAATCATCCAAAGTCAGATCCGCGGCCTGCAACATGGTGCCCATCGCACCGTCGCCTATGACGACACGCCGACTGAGCGTGTCGAGTAGGGTGGTGTCGAACTCGGCGCGGGGGGACACAGACATGTACTCAAGAGTAGTGGGAGGCACGGACAATCCGAGCCTCGGTGTGGTGCGCCGCTCTCCGCAGGTCCCCGGGTCGAGCCGCCAACCTGCACGGTTGCGCGTCGTTGGCGCGTCTGACGAGCTCACCCCCTAAGCTGACCGGGTGAACGCCAGTGAACCCCCGGTGCCACCCGATTCGGACCTGCCCACGCTGCGGGATCCGATCCTCGTGGCCGCCTTCGAAGGCTGGAACGACGCGGCCGACGCGGCAAGTGGGGCAGTCGAGCACCTGGAGCTGATCTGGGACGCGCAGCCGCTCGCGGAGCTGGACTCCGAGGATTACTACGATTATCAGGTGAACCGGCCGACGGTACGCCAGGTCGACGGCGTGACCCGCGAAATTCACTGGCCGTCCACCATGCTCTCGGTGTGCTCGCCCCCCGGCAGCGAACGCGATGTGGTGCTGCTGCGCGGCGTCGAACCGAATATGCGCTGGCGCAGCTTCTGCAATGACCTGCTCGAATTCGTGGAGCAGCTGGATGTGACCACGGTGGTGATCCTCGGCGCGCTGCTGGCCGATACCCCGCACACCCGGCCCGTTCCCGTCACCGGCACCGCCTATAACAAGGAAGCCGCCGAGCGCTTCAACCTCGAGCAGACCCGCTACGAGGGACCGACCGGTATCACCGGAGTACTGCAGGACGCCTGCGTGCGCGCGGGTGTGCCGGCCATCTCCTTCTGGGCCGCGGTGCCGCACTACGTTTCTCAGCCGCCGAATCCCAAGGCGGTCATCGCCCTGCTGCACCGGGTCGAGGATGTCCTCGATGTCGAGGTGCCGCTCGGTGGTCTGCCCGAGCAGGCCGAGGAGTGGGAGGGCACGGTCAATGAAATGACCACCGGCGATGAGGAAATCGCCGAGTACGTGCGCTCGCTCGAGGAGCGCGGCGATGCCGAGGTGGACCTCAACGAGGCCATGGCCAAGATCGACGGCGACGCCATCGCGGCCGAATTCGAGAAATATCTGCGCCGGCGTGGGCGCGGCGGCTTCGGTCTCTGAGCCCGAAAACGCTGAGCCCGAAAACGCTGAGCCCCAACGCTTGGTCCCGGAAACGCAGCGGCGCTGGCCGTTTGGAGCACGGCCAGCCACGCGGCTCATGAGCTCGCTGTATGTGAGCTTCGCTGCATGCTTTCGGTAACGCCGATCGGCGTGAGATTCGTGGCCTGCGCCCTCAGTGCTCCACGGCCCACACCTGAGCCGCTGCCTCATGAGCCAGTTTCGCGATGAGGATATCTCGCGGAATCGTCTGACCGGCAAGGTGATCGAGTGACGGCACCACCACATGGTGAGCATCGGCACGCTTGAGTTCGGCGGTCAGCTCCGCAAACGCGGTGCCGTCGCCGGGGGTCGATTCATGGAACGTGGCGGCGAAACAGAATCCTGCCGATTGGGCCAGGCTGGTCATTGCGTCCTCCAGCTCTTCACTGCACCCATCAGCCAGATCGTCACGCACGTACCCATAGATCAACGCTTCCACCCGAACCTCCGTTGGATTGGGGATCGCTGTCCTGTCGTGTGCCCTTCTCAAGCATGGCGTTCTCTCGGATGCAATTGCAGATGTCAACCCACTGACATCGACGTGCCCTATCCGGGTCCACGAGAGGGTAACTGGTGAGATACTACAGAGCGTGTCCGCTGTCGATGATCGACCTGTCTGGGCTGTCCGAATGCGCGCCGAACGTGATGCTCGGGGGTGGTCACAAGCCGACGCCGTGCGCGCCATGCGGGGTAAGTCGAGCCACAATCTGCCAACGGACAGCACACTTTTGCGCAACTGGCGGCGCTGGGAGTCGGGGGAATCCCGGCCCGATGATTTCTACGCACCCATCATCGCGGCCTCCTTCGATACCGTGACCGCCGCTTTCTTCCCGAAGGCCCGGCCGAATCGGGATGACGAGCTACTTTCCGCCACCGGGATGGACACGCTCGAATTCATTGGGCGGCTACGTATGTCCGATGTGTCCTCTGCGACGCTGGATGCGATCCACATCACCGCAGACCGGCTGTGTTCGGAGTACCCGTGCGCCGATCCGCACGAGCTACATTCCGAGGGCACCGCGTGGTTGCGGCGCATTACCTCCCTACTGGACGGTCGGCTTACTCTCGCGCAGCATCGCGAGGTGCTGGTGCTGGCCGGCTGGGTTGCCCTACTGGTCGGTTGTGTTGATTACGATCTGGGCTGGCGCACCGCCGCGGAAGCCACTCGCAGAGCGGCACTCTCACTGGGCCAGGAGGCCGAGCACGCCGAAATCATCGGCTGGGGCGCCGAAATGGCCGCCTGGTTCGCCTCGACCCAGGCCAACTATCGCGGCGCCATCGAAACGGCCGAGGCGGCACACGCCGGTACCGAACACCTCGGCGTGGGTGTGCAGCTGGCCGCGCAGCGGGCCAAGGCCTGGGCGCGGCTGGGCGATCGGCGCGAGATGGAAGCCGCACTCGCCCAGGGCCGTTCGATTCTGGACCGGCTCGACCATCCCGCCAATCTGGACAATCACTTCGTGGTCGATCCGCAGAAGTTCGACTTCTACGCCATGGACTGCTGCCGGGTCGCCGGTGACGACCGCCTCGCCGAAAGCTATGCCCGCCAGGTGATTCTGACCTCCACGCGCCCCGACGGCACCATTCGCAAACCCATGCGGGTGGCCGAGGCGCACCTCACCCTCGCGGTCGTCGCGGTGCACGACCGCGATCTGGAGCTCGCCCTGGACGAGGGCATGCGGGCCTTCACCGGTAAGCGCCGCTCACTGCCCTCGCTCATGTGGATCGCCGGGGAGACCGCGCGCGAAATGATCCAGCACTTCCCGGGCGACCCGCGCACCCGCACCTATCTGGATCAGCTGCGCGCGCTCGCGGCGGGCTGAATCCGCCACGGTCCACACTCGAGGCAACCCGGGTCCATTCCGGTTACGCTCCAGCCCATGGACTTCAGTCTGTGGACCTGCGCTACCCGCGGGCACGAGACCTATGCCCCCGACGAGCCCGAGCTCGCCGCGCGCCTGCACGTCACCACCCCGGCCGGCGAATCCTGGCGCTGCCTGCGCTGTGGTGACTTCGTCCCCGGTGAGCCCCGCCGCCACGGCCCCGCCGACAATGCCCCGGAGGTACCCCGGGGACGGCTGCTGCGCGACCGTGTCATCATGCGCCTGCTCGCCCTCGAGCGCATCTTCCGCGCTCTGCTGCTGCTGCTGGTCGGTGCGGGTGTGCTCGAGCTGCGCGGTTCCCAGGAACACTGGCGCACGAAGTGGGGCGAGGAACTGCCCCTGATTCGGCAGCTGGCCGACCAGATCGGCTGGGACCCCGACCATTCCAAGATCGTGCACTGGGTCGACAAAGCCTTCACCCTCTCCCCCGCCACGCTGATCTGGGTGGCCGTGGCCCTGTTCGCCTACGCCGCGATACAGCTCACCGAGGCGGTCGGTCTCTGGCTGGTCAAGCGCTGGGGTGAATACTTCGCCGTCATCGCGACCAGCATCTTCCTGCCACTGGAGATCTACGAGCTCACCGAGAAGATCACCTTCCTGCGCGCCTCCGCCCTGCTGATCAATCTGGCCGCCGTGATCTGGCTGCTCTGGAGCAAGAGCCTGTTCGGTCTCAATGGCGGTTCCCGCGCCTACTACGCCGAACATCACACGGAAAGCCTTCTCACCGTGGAACGTTCGGCCGTTGCCGCCAAGGCGGAGAGCGCCGCCGCGGGCTGAGGCAGCTTCACGGTTACGGAAACGCCGTCTTTTCGGAGCTCGAGGCCTCGGCGTCGACTTGTTCCGCCAGGTCTGTGCCTAGCAGGATGGCGGGCGGTCGAAGGTGCGGAGGAATGATGGCGGACTGGGAATCCGATCGGGATCGGGTGGTGCGGGCGGCCGAACTGATCGCGCCCGAGGTGCCGGGCATAACCGCGGCGGTCCGCGCGGCGGCCGATCGCGATCACGCGGATCGGGACGAGGACCACGACTGCACGTGGCATCAGGCGCAGGCGCAGGCCGAATTGGTCGGCGGGGTCGGGGATGCGGGCCTGCTCGGGTGGTTCTACTACCAGGACGACTACGGGGATGTGCGCGAGGTGCTGCGGGCGGTGCCGACCTTTCCGCAGCAACTCTCCTGGGACTGGTACGAACCGTTCCTGGCCGAGCGAGCGCCGTACGAGCACGACACCTTCGGTGCCATAGAACGATTCTTGGAGCTGATCGGCGAGCGATGTTTCGAGATCGGGACGACCGTGGCCGCTCTCGAAAACGTCACCGATAACTATGCGCTGGTCTTCGTGCCCGCCGACCGCGCCGAAGCCCTGGCAGCCCTCGGATCGGACGTGGTCCGGGTGGTCCGGCTCGGCTGCTGGACCGGTCTGCACGCGGACCTGCCGGACTGAGCGCCGCGCAGGCAGGCGCGCCGACACCGGCCGCAATGCCATCCCAGTCGGTGGGCAGTACTAATCTTTCCCGGTGACCGAGTCCGCTGACGGATTGCTGACCGACCCCGGAGGGGCCGGGGCCGAGGACTTTCCGCATGCCGAGCGGCTGCGGTTGTTCTCCTTCGCCACGGCCGAGAAGCGGGGCGACTACCTGTGGGTATTGCGCGCTTTCGATATGGCGCGCGGGGCCTATGTGGTGCTGCTGCACGCCTCCGACGTTGTCGAGACGCTCGGTCGTTGCCCGGGTGGTCCCGCGCTGACGCCCACCGAGGTGGGGCCGCTGCTCGAGCAGCTGCACCAGTGGGGTGTGCTGGAGCGCAGTTATGACGGGACCCGGGCCGCGACTTTGGCCGAGTACCGCAATCGGCACTTCGTATATCAGTTCTCGCAGGCCGGTTTTCAGGCATATCGGGCAGTGTCGGAGGTGCTGGAGGCCCGGCTCGACGAGGCGTCGCTCTCGCGGCTGGTGCTGCCGGAGCTGCTCGCCGATCTGCACACCCTCGCCGAGGCGAACAGCAGCGGCGACGCGCCCCGGGTGTACCGGGTGCTCAATCGCCTGGATCGGGCGCTGTCGGATCTGGCGGATCGCGCGGCGCACTTCTATCTGACGCTCGGCGATCTGGTGCGCACCACCGAGGCGACGCCCGAGGCCTTCCTGGCGCACAAGGACGCGCTGCTCGCGCATATGCGGGAGTTCTCCATGGACCTGGCGCGGTTCGCGCCGCGCCTGGCCGCCGCGATTCGCGCGGTGGAGGAGACCGGGGTCGACGATCTCATCGAGCGCGCGGCCCGCTGCGATGAGCGGGTGCTGCTCAATACCGCTGAGCGCCAGGCCGATTGGCGGGCACGCTGGCAGGGGCTGCGGTCCTGGTTCGTGGGCGACGGCAGTGAGGGCGGTCTCACCGAATGCGAGCGGCTGCGCGAGGCGACCATGAGCGCCATCGCGGCGGTGCTCTCGCTGCTGCGCCGGGTGACCGAGACGCGTAAGGGCGGAGTCAGCCGGGAGTCGGCGCTGCGGCATCTGGCCGGCTGGTTCACGGCCGCACCCACCGCCGATGCCGCGCACGCGCTCTACGACGCCGTATTCGGCCTGGGGCGGCCACGCCATCTCGCCATGCATCATCCCGACGCCGATATCATTCCGGCCATCCGATCCTGGTGGGACGCACCGCCCCTGGAGATCGCCCGTACCCTCGCCGAGACCGGGCGGCCGCCCACACCCGGCGCACCGGCACGGCTGCAGCGCAATGACGCCGGCATCCGCCGCCTGCGCGAGGCCCAGCTCGATTCACAGCGCGCCCGCGCCGCCGCCGCCCGCTCCCTGGCCAGCGCCGATGTCCACGAGCGCGAACTCGACGAACGCGAAACCGAGGTCCTGCTGCGCCTGATCGACGCCGCCTCCACCGCCTGGGTGCCGGTGAGCGGACGCGTCTCGGGCACAACCGGTTCCGACAGCGGCGTCACCCTCACCGTGACCGAGTGCGCGGGCTCCACCGCCGTGCGCACCGCCCGCGGCCTCCTGCACCTCAACAACCGCCGCCTCCAGGTCCGCGAGACTGTGTCCACCCGCACCAGCAAGTTGCCGGGGCGGGCGACCAGCCGCGCGTCGGGCACCGGCGGCGGACACGAGCCCGCAGGCCACGGCGACCTCGAGTCCTCCTCGCGCAGTGGCGGATCGACCTCCACTGGCAGCGGCGCAGCACTGCCCGAGACCGACGACGGACACGAGCCCGTGGGCGGGCCTGCCGCCCGCAACTTCGTGTCCTCTTCGCGCAGTGCCGGATCCACCTCCTCGACCAGCGGCGCGACCGTGCCCGTGGACGATGCCGACGACGGGACGGTGGACGACTGATGCACGCACGCACTATCGATTCCCTCGCGCTGGACAGTTATCAGCGCGCTGCCCGGGTGGTGCTGGCCAATCACCTCATCACCCGCAATTATCCGGATCGGATTGCGCTGCCACTGATTCGGCGGTGGGCGACGGAGCTGCGGGAGGATCTGGCCGAGCTGTTCGGGTACCGGCTCGAGGTCACCGAAACGACGGCGCGGCTGTTCCCGGTGCTCGATCAGCTCGATCCGGGGCGGCCGGCGCGGACGACCGCGGATCGGCTCTTCGATCGCCGCCGGTATGCGTATCTGGCATTGGCGCTGGCCGCGCTGGGACGGGCGGGGGATCAGATCACGCTGTCGGAGTTGGCCGCTCAGGTCGCCTCGTACACCGAGCGGGTGGACGGGCTGGATCTGGCGTCGGATCGGGCGGCGGACCGGGATGCGTTCGTGGACGCGGTGGGCTGGCTGGCGGCACGCGGCGCGGTCACCCTCGCCGATGGTGACGCGGGCGGCTGGGCGAGCGATCCCGAAGCGGGCGAGGCGCTGTACGATATCGACCGCTCGGTGGTGTTCGCCCTGTTCCGGCCGCCGCGGGCGCTGCAGCATCTGCAGAGTGTCGGCGGACTGCTCGGCGAGGAGGCCGGTGGCGGCGATACCCGTTCTCCCGCACTCGCGCTGGCCTCGCGATCGGTGCGGCGCGCCCTGGTCGAGCAGCCGGTCGTCTATATCGATGACCTGGCCGAACCGCATCGTTCCCTGCTCGGCCAGGAGAAGCTGGTGCACGAGGTCGAACTGGTGACCGGACTGCGCGCCGAGCGCCGCGCCGAAGGTGTTGCGCTCATCGACAGTTCGGGCCGGCTCTCGGATGTGCGTTTCCCGGGCACCGGCACGCTGGCCCAGGTGGCCCTGCTGCTGGCGGGTGAAATCGCCGACCTGGTACTGGATCTCGACGCCCCGGTCGCGCGCATCCCCCGGCCCGAGGTGCCGATCGCCGATCTGGTGGAGCAGCTCGACAGCGCCATCCCCAGCGCCACCGTCTTCGCGCCGCTGGCCGATCCGTTCGACATCTTTGCGACCGAAGAGGATTCGGAGCGGCAGGAGCAGGAGCCGGACATCCCGGAGTACCCGTTCATCGGCGCGGACTGGATCCGCGACACGGTGCAGATGCTCGCCAAGCGCTACGGCGCGACCTTCGCGGCGCAGTGGCAAGCCGATGTCCCCGGACTCACCACCGAGGTCATCTCGCTGCTGGAACGCCTGCGGCTGGTGGAATCGGTCAACTCTCCCGAACTGGGTGCGGGCCTGATCATTCTGCCCGCGCTGGCCCGCTACCGCGGCGCCATCGTGACCATCCGCACCCGCTCGGAGTCGGAATTGTTCATCTCGCCGGGCGACGTCGGGGAACCCGATGCCGCACCGGCACTTGTCTCGTCAGAGAAGGGATCCGGGAACTGATGGCCGACCTCATTCACGGTGGAGTCCGCTTCGTCCCCACCCGCGCGGGCATTATCAACCTGTGGGACTACCGCGATCAGGAGTTCTGCTTCGCGGACGGGCGCATTGTGCTGCGCGGCCCCAACGGGTCCGGTAAGACCAAGGCGCTGGAGGTGCTGTTCCCGTTCGTACTGGACGGGCGCATCGAACCGCGGCGGCTCAATCCGTTCGCGGGTGAAGAGCGCACCATGAAGTCGAATCTGCTGTACCGCAAGCAGGAATCGGCGTACTCGTACGTGTGGATGGAGTTCGCGCGCGGCACCTGGGCCGAACCGGAGACGGTGACCGTCGGCATCGGCATGCGCGCCACCCGCTCCTCCGACAAAGTCACACGCTGGTACTTCGTCGCGGACGGCCGGGTCGGCGTGGACTTCTCGCTGCTCGGCCCGGACGATCGCCCGCTCACCCGCAAGCAGCTGGCCGAGCAGATCGGCGGCGACGCCATCATGGATCGGCCGGTCGAATACCGGGCCGCCATCGACGCCCGCATGTTCGGGCTCGGGCAGCAGCGCTACGACCAGCTCATCAATCTGATTCTCACACTGCGCCGCCCGCAGCTGGCCAAGAACCTGGACCCGCGCGGACTGTCACAGGCGCTCACCGATGGTCTGCGGCCCCTGGACGAGCAGCTGATTCTGGACGCGGCCCGCTCCTTCAGCGATATGGAGGAGGTCGGGCGCACCCTGGAGGGCCTGGTCCAGGCCGACAGCGCCACCCGCGCCTTTGTCGGCGTATACCGCAAATACCTTGCCGTGCAGGCGAAGACCGATATCGATCAGGTCCGCGTGCGACTGGACGCGGTCACCCACGCCAGTACCGCACTCCATGCCGCTGCCGCACTGCGGCAGCGCCGCGACGGCGAACGCGCCGCCGTCGAGACCCGCGCCGAGGACGCCGACCGCGCCTACGAGCAGGCGCTGTCCGATCGCGAAACCCTGCAGCGCTCCAGCGCTTACGAGGGCAAGCAGCAGCTCGACGATCTCGCCGATGCGGTGCGCCGGTTGGAGACCTCCTCCGCCGTGCACCGCGACAAAGCGCTCAAGGCCCGCCAGACCGTCGATCAGCGCGCCCAGGAATCCGAGCGCGCCCAGGCCGCCGTCCAGCACGCCACCTCCGCCCTCGCACGCGGTGAGGACGAATTGCGCTCCGCCGCAGAGGAAGCGGGCATCAGCTGGACCGCCCTGCCCGAACAGGCCCGCACCGAACACCTGACCACCACCGTCCGCAGTCACGCCGAGGAGCGCGACGCCGACGTTCGCGCCGTGCGCCGCGCCCTCACCATGGTCGACGCGGCCGTCACCGAACGCACCCGCGCCGAACGCGCCGCCCAGCGCGCCAGCGAACTGCGCGAAGCCGCCGGAGCCGAACTCGCCCAGGCCGAAGCCTCGGTGGTGCTCGCCCGCTCCGATACCGCCATCTCCCTGCGTGATTGGTGGGACACCCACCGCGAGGTCTACTCCCCCATCCGCGAGGGCCTCTTCGAAGCGCTCAATGACGCTCTCGCCCACGCGGGCACCGAACACCCGACTCCCCAGCGCACCAGTGCCGCAGCCGGAATGCTCAGCACCGCAGGCCCTTCAGCGGGCGGGAAGGGCCGCAACCGCAAGGGTGCGGCAGACAACCACGGGCCGAACGCGACAGAAAGCGATGACGCCGCAGCGGGCTCGCACGGCGTATCGAGTACCGACAGCAGCGATTCCGGTGCGGGCAAGGCGTCCGGCGAAGGCGCTCCCGCCGATTCATCCTCCGAGGAAGCCGGTGTACTCGCGACCCCCGCCGAGGTGCTCGCGGACCGCACCGAGCCGCTGACCGAGGAGATTCGCACTCGCCGCCAGGAAGCCCGCGCGCACGCCGCGCAGGCCAAGGCCCGCGCCGCCGAACTCCGCGCCGAACGCGAGCAGGTCGCGGCCGAGCGCGATGATGCGCCAGCGGCATTCGCGGCCCGCACCGACGTCCGCACCGCAGACCGCCCCGGCGCGCCCCTGTGGCGCCTGGTCCGCTTCGCCGACACGATCACCCCCGAGGCTGCCGCGGGCATCGAAGCAGCCCTGCAGGCCGCCAACCTCCTCGACGCCTGGGTCTGCGCCGAAACCGAACTGCCGGAACACACTTCCGATCAATTCCTGCGCCCCCTGCCGAAGGCCCAGCGCCCCTCCGGCCGCACCCTCGCCGATGTCCTGGTGGTCGAGGACGATTCGGCCGCCCTGACCGTCCCGCGCCAGACCGTCGCCGACGTTCTCGCCAGTATCGCCCTGCACGAGTCCGACTCGTGCGGCCATGCAGGCGGGTCCGAATTGGCCGGGCGTACGGGCGGGAACAGCGCAGCGGCACAGAAGGCCCCCGCGCACTCGCCCGCCGGCGCGGACAGCTCTGCGGCCGAGCGGAATTCGGCGTCCGGCGCGCGGGCCTCCGAGTTCGCGCCGATGGCGGCACTCGCCATCGGCGCAGCGGACAGTGCGCACGTCGCCGTCGCCACCGACGGACGGTACCGCCAGGGCGTTCAGGTCGGCCGGCACCTCAAGGCGGACGCGGAGTTCATCGGCACCACCGCGCGGGCCCGCCGCCGGGAGCTGCGGCTCGCGGAGTTGGCCGCTGCCATCGAGGCGGCGGAGGAATCGGTCCGCGATGCCCAGGATGCCGAGCAGGCCGCCACGGCGGAGCTGGCGCGGGTTTCGGCTGCGGCCAAGGCACTTCCGCGCACCACCGCCGTCACCGCGGCGCTGCGCGCCGTTTCGGAGGCCGCGGGCATGCTGCGGTCGCGGTCGGAGGCGGCGGCGCAGGCCGAGCGGGATCTCGATCAGGCGGTCGGCGAGTACTCCGCCGCCGACAAGAAGGTGCGCGCCATCGCGGCCGATCACAAGGCGCCCCGGGATCCGGCCGAGCTGGACGCGCTGGCGGCGGCGGTGCGGCACTTCGAGAATGCGGGCACAGCGCTGCTGCGGCTGCGCGGTGACCATCAGCGCGAGCACGAGCGGTCACGGGAATCGGGCGATCGGCTCGATGAGGCGAACGATCTCGCGGAGGCCTTCGCCGAGGAGGCGGAGGCGGCGCGCAGCGGTTACGAGGAGCAGCAGCGGAAGCTGGAGACGCTGCGGGAGGCGCTCGGCGCGGGCGCGGCCGATATCGACCGCGAACTCGAGCGCGCCCGCGAGCGCATCGATGCCGCACGCGCGGAACAGAAATCGGCCCGCAAGGCCGCGCACGAGGCCATCGAGGCGGTCGGCACCGCGGAGGGCGCACACCGGGCGGCGCACGACACGCTCGGCACGGCACTCACCGAATTGCTGGCCGATGTGCGGCATCTGGCCCCGTACGCCCGGCCGGATCTGCTGAGCCTGCTCGGCGCCCCGGTCGAGAGTCGCTGGCCCAGTAGCGATGCCGCCTGGTCCACCCCGGAGCAGCTGCTGTACCGCATCGAGAACGGCGATCCCGCACAGGAACCGGCCGTGCTGCCCGAGGACGTGGCGGCACTGTTCGAGAACCTCGCCGCCGCAACGGCTTCGGTGCGGGCCGGCGAGGCCACCCGCAAGTCCACCCGCAGCGCGGTTACCGCCGCCCTGCAGGAGTTCGATGCGGCCCTCACCGCCGCCCGCCAGGATTACCGCCTGCACTGGGATGCCGCGGACGGTCTCACCGTCGTGCAGGTGCACGATGACCACGGGCTGTCCGCACTGGCCGATTTCGCCGAGCGCATCGGCGGGGCGCGCAAGGATCAGGAGCTGCTGCTCACCGATTCCGAGCGCCGCATCCTGGAGGATGCGCTGCTCACCGGCCTGGCCCAGCAGATACACGAACGCACCAGCGATGCCCGCGATCTCATCAATCGTATGGGCATGGAGATGAAGCAGCGGCGCATGTCCTCGGGCAATACCATCGGCGTGCACTGGGTGCTGGCCGATACGCTCTCGGAGCCGGCGCGCGCGGTGTGCAAGCTGCTGGACCGCGATTCCTCGGAACTGGTCCCGGACGATCTGGCCACCATCCGTTCGCATTTCGCGGCCGAGATCCGCGCGGCCCGCGCCGCGCATCCGGAGCGCTCGTTCCCGGAGATCCTGGCGGCCACACTGGATTACCGCACCTGGCGGGTGTTCTCGTTCACCATCATCACCGCCGACGGCACCGAGGACCGGCTCACCGTGGCCCGGCACAGCGCGCTGTCGGGCGGTGAGCAGTCGGTCTCGCTGCACCTGCCGCTCTTCGCCGCCGCACACGTCATGCTCGATTCGGCCGATCCGCAGGCCCCGCGCCTGCTCGCGCTGGACGAGGCGTTCGCGGGCGTGGACGACAACGGCCGCAGCGAACTGCTCGGCCTGTCGGTGCAATTCGATCTGGATCTGTTCATGACCGGTTACGACCTCTGGATCACCTACCCGCACGTTCCCGGCTGCGCGCACTACGATCTCGCGCATTCGACGGCCGAGAACACGGTCAGCGCAACGCTGCTGGTGTGGGACAGTGATGATCTGCTGGCCGAGCACGACGGTTCCGATCTCACCGCCGCACTCGGCTCGCCCAACCGCCGCCGCCTCCCCCATCGTGTCGAAGGCGCCATCGCGCTGCTCTGATCACCTCTCGAAACACAGCGCCGATCGCATCCCGAAATGTCGTGATGCCGCCGCCCGGACAGGTCCGCCGTCCGGGCGGCGGGGTCTTCTGTGTCCCAACGACTCCCGACAAATCGGCCAGGTACCGGCTTCGCCCGCGTTGCCCTGTTCGTCCCCCGCGTCACGATCGCCACCCGTCCAGTGGGCTGAACGCCGTGACCGCGAGCATCCCTGACACCCGGTCCGAAACGACCCTGGTAAACACCCCGGGCGCCAGCGGATTACGCGTGTCGCGGCGCGGCACGCCGTGAGGATTGGCCTATCGGCAAATCAACAGTTTCGCCAATGGCGGTGTATCGACTACAAATGTTTTCCGTGCCGATCCTTATCGAGTTCACCTGCCAGCGATCGAAACTCCCGGGACGGGGGACCCGATGACGATCGATCATCCGCTGGAGGACGACGTCTCCGTCCTCGCTCGGCGGGTCGAGAAGGCGCGCGGAAGGCTCGCCTACCAATTCGACCCCGCCCTCACCGAAGCTCTCTCCGAAAACGAACTCACCGCCGAGCGCCAACTAGCCGAGCGCATCCGCAACGAGGATCGTGCCCAGCGCCTCAAACAGGTCGAGGCCGCCGCCGCCACGGCCGACCGCGCTCGCCAGACCACCGTAGAGATTGAGAAGGCCGACATTCGCGACTTGCTGATGGCTCGCAAGGCGATCGCCGCACAGCGGCGAGAATCGAGCCCGCACGCCAAACTGGCATCGCTGTACAAGCATCGCGGGTGGTCACTGCGCGCGCTGGCCGGTGTCGTCGCAGCCGGAATGCTCTGGTCCGCAGTCAATGTCCAGCACAATATCGCTCCCGGTGGCGCGTCGGACCCGCTGTTCTGGTTCAGCTACCTGCTCGAAGGGATGATCAGCGTCTGCCTGATCATCATCATGATCGGCACCAACAAGGTCGCCGAGTGGGGCGTCATCGACAGCACCAAGCAGGTCGTGGCCGCCGAAATGGCGCTGCTGGGCCTGACGGTCACCCTGAACACGTACCCGTACTTGAAGATCGGCAGCTGGTACGACGTCTCCGTGCACGCCATCGCGCCGGTGATGATCGGTGTCGCGCTGCTGATCCACAATGCCGCCAGTGCGCGCTACGGGCTCGCCATCGTCCGTGCGACGGACCAGATCCGGGATCTGCCCGACCCGGCCGAGACGATCCGCCGCACACTGCCCAGCACGGTCGCCTGGCCGCAGCGGCCGACCGCCTCGGCACCGACCATGGGTCAGCCCGCCCAGGCCCTGAACGCCGCGCCTGAGGCCGAGACGAGCCGACCCGTGGACACCAGCCGGATCGTGGAGAGCGAGCCCGAACCCGTTTCGGTCAAGCCGACCCCGAAACCCGCTCCCAAGAAGGAAGAACGGACTTCGGCCACCAAGTCCGCCAAATCGCCCGAACCGGAAGCCCTCGCGGACCTCAATGACGGCATGCCGCCGCTGAACGTCTACGACACCGGGCAATTCCGCATCGCCGAGACCCTCGAACAGGAACTCGCCGAACTCCAGGCCGCCCGCCGCCGCGCCCGCGCCGCAGCCCGCGCCCGTAACGGAGGCACCGACCTCGAATAAAGCGCACCACTCCGGCACAGCCGCCACCGCCCGCAGGATCACCCAGCGGGCGGCAGCGGCATTTCTGTCGTAGTCAGCGCAATAGCGTTGTGCCGCTGGACCACTCGGCAGTGCGCTCCCGGAAGGCTTGCACTGCAGCAGATGTCGGCGGCTCAGCTCGCCGACCACCTACCGCGTGGGCCGGGGGCGCCTCAGCGCGCGAGCTGCTCCCCCGCGCGCCGTGGTGTGAGATCGGCGGCGGTCAGGCCGGAGAAGTCACGCAGGCCGACGTGATTGCGGTCCGCGCAGCTGCCCAGGGAGTGATCGGGATGCAGGCCGAGGTATTGGCGGCGCGTGCGGGTACTCCAGCGGCGGGCGGCTTCTCCGGCGGTTTTGTAGAAGTTGGCCATGTAGCCGCCCTCGTAGAGCCGCAGCAGGGTGTAGCCGCCGGGGTACTCCTTCACGGCGGCCACCTCGAGGAATGCCACGTTCACTCCGGAATCGGCGCGGGTCACCCGATTTCGATGGGTATGACCGCTGTGGTGCAGGAAAACACCCGGGGCCGAGCGGTAGAGCGTCTGTAGTGCCGCCGCATTCGCCCTGTCGAGCACGAAACCGGGTCCGCCGGGGTTGCTTATCGCGGCGTGCGTGGTGATCGGGTGGTGGCCGAATACGAGCGTCGGCCGGTCCGGATCGGCGCGCAGGATATCGGTGAGCCGCCCGAGCTGAGCCGACCCGAGCGTGCCGCCGCCGCGCGGGCGCGGGCGATTGGTGTCGAGTCCGAGCAGACGCAGTCCGCCGGCGAAGTATTCGCCGAGCTCCTGATACGGGTAGAAGACCGCACCCCAGTGATCGGGTTCGTCCTTGGGCGGCATGTCGTGATTGCCACGGCAGACGAAGTAGTCCGAACCCAGCTCGCCCCAGGTATCCAAATGCGCTCGGACGGCGGCGGATTGGGCGAAAGTCCCGCAGTCGGTGAGATCGCCCGCGGCAATGAGGTGATCGGCCGCGCGCCCGGGACCGCGCAGCTCGTCCAGGACGGCGCGGAGCATGAACTCCGGATGCTGCTGGGTCGCATGCCGCAACCCGTCGATCAGTCCGGACACCAGCAGACCGCTGCGGTCCTCGCCGAGATGCAGATCGTTGCTCAGCGCGATGGTGCGCAGCAGCCGGCCGGGCGGCGGCGTGAGGGTGGTGAAAACCCCGGTGGATTCCGGTGCTCCGGAGCGCCGCGTCACCAGCGTGCGCGCGGGCACCGCCCGGCTCCCGCCGGAGTAGGCCTCGAAGCGGTAGGCCCGCCCCGGCTCCAGCCCGTCGATTTCCGCGTAATGGTATGCGGTGCGCCGGGAGTCGAGGTATCGCACCGCGGGTGCGGCGTACCCGTCCGCGGGGCCGAGGCGCACCTCGGTGTCGGCCGGCGCCGGTTGCAGCCGCCCCGCGCGATTGCGGACGCGCGAGGTCCAGGTGAGCACAACCGAGGCATCGGTGACGGTGACCACTTCCAGATCGGAAGCCGTCACCGAATCCCGTTGGAGCCCGGGGGTATAGGTGGCGAATACCGGGCGCTGGGAGTGCATCGCCACCGCCGTCACGGCGGTGGCGGCATTGGCCAGCCAGAGGGTTCGAAGTCGCGGGTCCAGCATGGGGATCTCCGTCCGCCGCTCAACAGCTATACCGCGACGGTACGGTTACCGGTTGAACGCTGCGGTGCCCGAACATGGCCGATCAGCTTCCGGTACCAGACATTTCACCTGCACGCCCCACCGGGGCGGGTTCAGCGACCGCGCACGGGATGGTCGGCGGGGACCACGACGGCCGGGCGCGGCTGCGCGGGGGTACCCGAATGCTGGGCGTAACCGAGCCAGCCGGTGCCCACGAACACCGCGAGCAGCACCGCGGTGGGAAGTTCCAGCAGCAGCCAGCCGGGGGCGAGGACGGATTCGCGGATGGTGCGGTACTCGGGAACAGGCTGGCGGCGAGAGGTTCGAACCGGTGGGCGTTGCCGCCCCAGACTGCCGTTCCCCGAGCCGTGTTGCTGCCTGCCCACCCATGCCTCCGTAGCTAGAAATGTGCTGAACCCAAGGATGCCGAATCAACGACCCGCGCACAGCGGTGATCGACCGGACACCAGAATGTCCGGTCCTTTTCTCAGCGCTGGCTCGCGTCGGGTAGTCGGGCAGGGCAGGGCATTCCGGGCAGGGTGACACGTTCGAAGTGCCACCACTCATTGTCGAAGGTGCGGCACAGTCCCCAGCGATTTCCGTTGTCCTCCAACCACTGTGCGCCCGCGCGCGGACCCACATCGATGGCCTGACCGGACACGTGGGTGGACTCCTCGGGCGGCAGCACCCACTGCCGCGCCGCATCGGGACTGCCGTAGGTGCGAATTCCGTCCTCCCACAGTGCCTCCTGCTGACCGGGCGTCCGGTAGCCGGAGGTGAGGGACAGCGAGACGCCCTCGGACTGCGCTTCGGCGGCCGCCTGTTCGTAGGCGGTGGCCAGCAGCGGGTCGAGACCATCGGTCTCGGCGGCGACCGCGGTGCCGGACAGCGCACCGGATCCGGGCGCCATCGACACGCTCTCGGGTGCGGCATGCGCGGCGGGCACACCGGCGCCGAGCAGACCGGCGCCCGCGCACAGCGCGAGGGTCGCGGTCAGCAGCGCCGCCCGGCCGGGGGCCGAATCTGCCCGATGCGCAGGCATTTCGGCCTGCGCCCTCGGCATTTCGTCACGGCCGTCCACCCGCATGCAGTCGTCTCCCTCGCTCAGATTCGCTCCTTGGACCGCTCTCGCACCCGCAGTGCGATCGGCTTCTGGGTTTCGGCGAAGAAGTCATTGCCCTTGTCGTCTACGACGATGAAGGCCGGGAAGTCCTCGACCTCGATCTTCCAGACTGCTTCCATGCCGAGTTCAGGGTATTCGAGAACTTCGACGGATTTGATGCAGTCGAGGGCGAGTCGCGCGGCGGGTCCGCCGATCGAGCCGAGATAGAAGCCGCCGTGCTCCTTGCAGGCCCGGGTGACCTGCGCCGAACGATTGCCCTTGGCCAGCATGACGTGCGAGCCGCCGGCGGCCTGGAACTGATCGACATAGGAGTCCATGCGCCCGGCGGTGGTCGGACCGAAGGACCCGGAGGCGTAACCCTCGGGCGTCTTGGCGGGACCGGCGTAGTAGACGGCCATCTCGCGCAGGTACTCCGGCATGGGCTCGCCCGCGTCGAGGCGCTCCTTGATCTTGGCGTGCGCGATATCGCGCGCCACCACCAGCGGGCCGGTCAGCGAAAGCCGGGTCTTCACCGGGTATTTCGACAGCTCGTCGCGAATCTCCGACATCGGCCGCTCGAGGTCGATCTTGACCACATCGCCGCCGAGGATGGAATCGGTCTGCTCCGGAAGGTACTGCGCCGGTTCACGTTCCAGCTGCTCCAGGAATACGCCCTCGGCGGTGATCTTGGCGCGCGCCTGGCGATCGGCCGAGCAGGAGACGGCGATGGCGACCGGCAGCGAGGCGCCGTGGCGCGGCAGGCGGATGACGCGCACATCGTGGCAGAAGTACTTTCCGCCGAACTGCGCACCGATGCCGAAGGACTGGGTGAGCTTGAAGACCTGCTCCTCGAGCTCCAGATCCCGGAAGCCGTGCGCGGACATGGAGCCCTCGGTCGGCATATTGTCCAGGTAGTGCGCGGAGGCGTATTTCGCTGTCTTCAAAGCGAATTCGGCGCTGGTGCCGCCGATGACGACCGCCAGGTGGTAGGGCGGGCAGGCCGCGGTGCCGAGCGAGCGGATCTTCTCGTCCAGGAATTCCAGCATGCGATCGGGGTTCAGGATCGCCTTGGTCTCCTGGAACAGGAACGACTTGTTGGCCGACCCGCCGCCCTTGGCCATGAACAGGAACTTGTACGCGGGGTTCGTGGGATCGCCCGCGTCCGAGTACAACTCGACCTGGGCGGGCAGGTTCTGCCCGGTGTTCTTCTCATCCCACATGGTGATCGGCGCCAGCTGCGAGTACCGCAGATTCAGCTTCGTGTAGGCGTCGAACACACCCCGCGAAATCCACTCCGCGTCATCGGCCCCGGTGAGCACACCCTCGGACTTCTTGCCCATGACGATGGCCGTGCCGGTGTCCTGGCACATGGGCAGAATCCCGCCCGCGGAGATATTGACGTTCTTCAGCAGATCCAGCGCCACGAACCGGTCGTTACCGCTGGCCTCCGGATCATCGATGATCTTGCGCAGCTGCCGCAGATGCGCGGGCCGCAGGTAATGGCTGATGTCATGCATCGCCTCCGCGGTGAGCAACCGCAGCGCCTCGGGCTCCACCTGCAAAAAGGTCCGCCCACCCGCTTCGAAAATACTGACCCCCTCGGTCGTCAGCAATCGATAGGGCGTGTCATCGGCACCGATCGGCAGCAGATCCGAGTACAGGAAGTCAGGCGCGGTCACTGGTCGCACTCCTCGAGCAGGGCCGAGCCGAAGCCCAGCCGACGGTTCAAGCAGAGAGACTCTATCCAGCACGCCCGGAACCCTGTCGCGCAGGCAAGCCTTAACCGTGCCCGTAGGTCACCCGGAATGGGTGCCCAAGTGCGGATTTGTGTGAATCGAGCGTGACTTTGTGTGAATCGGCACAGGTTGCACCTTCAAGTCGGGGGGTGTTACCTGTCAGGATGCGCCTGTTCGCGGCGGGGAGGGAATTAGCATGGCAGCAGAACCCGGGAGTGGAACCGTGATCGAAACCCGTTGGCTCGACGATGTCGAGACGCGCGCGTGGCTCGGATTCGTGTTCACCCGCGACCTCATCGCCGCCGCGGTCGGACGCGACTCCCTGCGCGAATCCAACCTCACCTATGTCGAATACACCGTGCTGGCCCGCCTGGCCGAGGCCACCGATCACCGCCGCAGCTTCGCCGAACTGGCCGCCGTACTGGAGTGGTCGCAGAGTCGGCTCTCGCATCAGATCACCCGGATGGAGAAGCGCGGACTGGTTGCCCGCGAGTCCATTCCCGATGACGCCCGCCGCACCGCCGCAGTCCTCACCGCCAAGGGCAAGCTGGTGCTCGCGGGCGCTGCCCCCGCACACGTGGAGAGCGTGCGGCGGCACATGATCGACGTTCTCGACAGCGGTCAGCTGACCGCCCTCGCCGATATCTACGACACCCTGCTCGCACACCACAGAAGACCAGACACACGAAACCCCCGGTGAAGATCACACCCGGCCCGGCGAAATACCTCTCGACCGGCGTTTGGTTTGGCACACGGGGGGTACTGGGTAAGACTAGGCTCGGCACCGGCTTCCGACGGCGGTCGGCACCGAGCGCACGGTCGGCAAACCGGCCGCGCCGTGCTAGTTGGAGTGAGCGTGCACCCGACCTGGCCTTAGCGAAAGGGGCAGGAGTTTCCATGTCCGACGTGTCCATGAGCCTCTCGGCGGATTCACTGCCCGCGAGTTCTGTCGACAATCTGCTCCCGCAGCTCGTCGAACACTTGCGGCAGAACCGCACCGAATTGCGCGAGGAGTGGGCCCGTCGTATCACCGATGCCCAGCTCCTGACCGCCATGACCCCGGAGGAGATCTTCTCCGAAGCCACCTCCGTCTACGACAATTACGTCGAGGTGCTCGAGACCGGTAGCGTTGAAGCGCTGCAGGCCTACGCACGCGATCTGTCCGAACGCATCATCCCCCGGGGCGTCGAGACCGACGAGGTCGTCGGCATCGTGCTCCTGCTGCGAGATGTGCTCGCCCGCAGCCTCTTCGAGAAGTATCAGACCGACTTCGAACTGCTGAAGCTGGTGCTCGACGCGTACGAACCGGCCGCCAACCGCATCGCCAATACCGTGGCCGTGTCCTTCGTGCAGGAACGCGAGCGTGTCATCCGCCAGCAGCAAGAGGCGATTCGCGAGCTGTCCACCCCGGTGCTGCAGGTGCGCGAGCAGCTGCTCATCCTGCCCATCATCGGTGTGCTGGATTCGCAACGCGCGAGGCAGCTCACCGAACAGCTGCTGCGCGCCATTCGCGCCAATCGCGCCAAGGTCGTCGTCATCGATATCACCGGCGTGCCGGCGATCGACTCGACGGTCGCGAACCACCTGGTGCAAACCGTCGACGCCTCGGGCCTGATGGGCGCGAACGTGATCATCACCGGCCTGTCGTCGGAGATCGCGCTCACGCTGGTCACCATCGGGCTGGACCTGTCGAAGATGAATGCCGTCGGTGACCTTCAGGGCGGTATCGAAGAGGCGGAGCGACTGCTCGGTTACGAGGTGTCGCGAGTTCCCGCCGATCGCGACGGACGGTAAACCGGGCCAGCCAGATGCCGGTACCCATTCTGAAGCAGGGCACCTATCTCATCGCGTCGGTGCAGTCCGCACTCACCGACGCCGATACCGAACGCTTGCAGGACGACTTGATGAAGTACGTCAGCAAGTATCGGGCCCAGGGAATCATTGTCGATGTCACTGCAATCGACGTAATGGACTCCTTCGCTGCGAGATCGCTGCGTACCATCGCCCACATGACCAAGCTGAGAGGCGCGGAAACGGTCATTGTCGGCCTGCAACCCGAGGTTGCCTTCGCCATGGTTCAGCTCGGTCTCACCTTCGAGGGCATGCACACCGCTCTCGATCTCGAAGAAGGGCTGGCCTGGCTCAACCACAAGATCAATAACCGCGGCCAACGAGACGGTCGTGATCGTGGCCGCTGAAGTCGTGGTGATCGCGGTGAAGGTGTCCAACGACATTGTGACCGCTCGGCAGGCGGGGCTCGAGATGGCAAGCACTCTGGGCTTCTCGCTCTCTGATCGCACCATGATTGCGACCGCAATCTCGGAAGTCGCACGCAATATCACGAGTTATGCAGGGACAGGCGAGATTCGGCTGCTGGTCGGAGATCGCGAGAGCCGCCGCTCCATGGTGGTGCAGGCGCAGGATCAAGGCCCCGGCATTGTCGACATTCCCCGCGCCCTCGAAGACGGCTATTCCACCGGACGTGGTCTCGGACTCGGCCTTCCGGGCGCACGCCGTCTGATGGACGGACTCGCGATCACCTCCGAACCGGGCCAGGGCACGCTCGTCGAAATGTGGAAGTGGGTGCCCCACGGTGCGTGAGGACGGCTTCATCGGCGCGGTCGAATGGGCCGTCGCCGGACGCGCACTACCTGGGCAGCGCGTCTCCGGAGACCGGTCGGTCGTACTCGACGCGGGCGGTGGCTCAGTGCTTTTCGCGGTTCTGGACGGGCTGGGCCACGGCGCCGCGGCCGCCGACGCCTCCGATCGCGCGGCACAGGTACTCGCCGAGAATCGCGCCGAACCGCTGGACGTGCTGATCCTGCTCTGCCACCGCGCCATGGCCGATACCCGGGGCGCCGCGGTCTCGCTGGCGCTGTTCGACACCGCTGATCGGCTGCACTGGCTCGGCGTGGGCAATGTCGAAACCCGGATCGTGGCAGCGGCTCCCGGTAAACCGGCCATTCGCGCGGCGGCGCTGCTGTCGGCCGGCATCGTCGGATATCTGCTGCCGCCGAATCTGCAATCGCAAACCGTGGCGGTGCGGCCCGGCGATCTGCTGCTCATGTCCACCGACGGCATTACCAGCGATTACTCCGACCGCATCGATCTGGCCAAGCCGACCTCCGAGATCACCGCCGAGATTCTCGCCCGGCATGCCAAGGACACCGATGACGCCCTGGTGCTGGCGGCCCGGCATCGCGGTCACCTCAGCCCGGGCCGCTCCATTCTGAGCCAGGCCAGCCAAAGCCATTCGGTCACACACCATTCCAGCCCGATACGCCCGAGCTCCACCCCTCCGGGGCCACCGGCATGAGAGGTCAGAGCCCGGAGGCGCCGCTCCACCTCCCCGCGCTTGCCTGCGTAACCACGCAGGGCTCCCGCTCATGCCGCGAGGACACCGCATGAGCTCGGTGCTGGCGGCGTTTCGTGACGCGTATACCGGCGCGCTGCGCCTGCATCTGCGCGCACCCACCCAGAACACCCTGGCCGAGGGCTATGAGCTGGGGCGGCGGGCGCTGGTCGAGGGCGTGAGCATTCTCGACCTCACCGAACACCACTTCCGGATTCTGGAGCAGGAGGGCCTGCTCCCGGTCAACGATGACGTCCGCTCCGAGGCCGCCCTCGAATTCCTGCTGCAGACCATGGCCGCCCTGGATGTGGCCACCCGCGGTTTCCTCGACGGCAATCGCCGCTACGAGCAACAGCGTTCGCGCGCAGACGATCTCGCGGGCCGCGACGCCTTCCGCACGGCGCTGGTGGAATCGCTGCAGGACGGCTTCTTCGTCGTCGACGCCGAAGGCACTCTGGTGGAGGTCAATTCGTCGTTCGGCGCGCTCACCGGTTACGGCCCCGACGGCGCTCCCTATCCGCTCCCCCATCCCTGGACCACCGCCGAGACGCCGCGCTATCCCGATCTGGGCAATGATGCCGCCCGCTTCGTGACCCCGATCCGGCACCGCGACGGCCGCCGCGTCTGGCTGGCCGTGTCCACCAGCTCACTGGTGAAACCCGAGAACGGCGAGCGCATCTTCGTCGGCACCATTCGCGACGTCACCGCCGAACACGATGCGCAGGCACGTGATCAGGCGGTATCGCGACTGGCCACCGTGGTCGGCACCGCCACCAGCGTGGTCGAGGTGCTCGGTGTCGGTCTCGAGGAATTGCGCCGCACCATCGGCGCGGAATCGGCGGTCGTCTCGGTCTGGCCGCACAGCCAGACCGGACCGGATCTCTATGTCTCCGATGACAGTCCGCAGCTGGAATCGGTGCCCGCCCGCGCCAAGCCGTTGCGTGCGGGCGAGCCACCGAACGGCGGGGAATCTCGGCAGGTGCTCGATGCGCGAGCCCGCGCGCTGCTGGATCGAGCACGATTGCGGCCCGGGCGAACCATGTTCGCCATCCCCGAGGGCACCGACAGTTCGGAGGGAATTGTCGCGCCGCTCGGCGAGGCCGGAGATTCGGCCCTGTGGTTGCGCTTCGCCGCGCCGCGGGTCATCACCCCCGATGACTGGGCGCTGTTCTCGCTGCTGGTCGGGCATTTGAGTCTGGCGGTACAGCGCGCCCGGAACTTCGATCAGGCCCGCTCCACCTCACTCACGCTGCAGCGGGCCATGCTCGGCCCGATCGAACTGCCCCCGCGTTTCTCGGTGCACTACGAACCCGCCCTGCCGCCGCTGGAGATCGGCGGCGACTGGTACGACGTGGTGCGCCTGGAGGACGGCACCCTGGGCGTGGTGGTGGGCGACTGTGTGGGCCGTGGCCTCGCAGCCGCCGTGGTCATGGGCCAATTACGCACTGCGGCAAGAGCATTGCTGCTGCGCGGCGCGGGCCCCGCCCAGCTGCTCGCGGAGCTGGATACGGTGGCCGCCCGCATTCCGGGCGCCATGTGCACCACCGTGTGCGCCGCCATCCTGGACCCGGAGCGCGGGCTGGTGCGCTATTCCAGCGCCGGGCATATGCCACTGGTACTGGCCGAACCCGGTACGCGCGGCCGACTTCTGGAGGGCGGCCGGGCGGTTCCGCTGGCGACCTTCGATCCGCCGCGCCGCCCCGAGGCCACCACCGCCATGGCCCCCGGCTCCACCCTGGTGCTCTTCACCGACGGTCTCGTCGAAGAGCGCGGCGTCGATATCGACGATCGGTTCGTGGAACTGGGCGACGAGTTGACCGGAGCGGCTGGACAATTGCCGCGCGAGGTGGCCGATTCGGTGCTGTCGCGGCTGCGCCCCGCGGGCGGCTACGACGATGATGTGGCGCTGGTGGTCTACCGCCAGCCGCCGGCCCCACTGCATTTGGATGTGCCGTCCACTGCGGGCGAATTGTCCGGTATGCGGCGAAAATTGAAATCCTGGCTCACCACGGCGGCCGTACCGCACGACGCCGCCACCGATCTGATCGCCGCCGCCAATGAGGCGTGCAGCAACAGCATCGAGCACGCCTACCTCGAGGGCGCGGCGGGCCGGGTCCTGCTCACCGCCGAAACCGGAGTCGACACAGTCACTCTCGTGGTCACCGATACCGGGACCTGGCGCCCGCAACCTTCCGATCCCGGCCATCGCGGCCGCGGTATCACCATGATGCGCGCGCTCACCGACCAACTCGATATCGACCTCACCGGCCCCGGCACTCGGGTAGCAATGACCACACGATTGCCCGCAGTGTCTTTTTCTGCCGCGAGTCGCGTGTAAACATAGAAGGCACATATGCGCCACAGCCTTCGCAATTCCGCAGAAACGGCGCGGTAACTGGGTCTTTCGCACAACTCCGGCTACCGAACCGATACCGATGTGGCAGACGATGCAGCACGAACGGACGGATCATGGCAGATTGTTCCAACGTGACCAATACATCCGGAGACGCGTATCCCCTCGGCGAGACGATGACTACGACGGTCACCGTGCACGACGGCGCGACGGTGCTTGCCGTGATCGGTGAGGTCGATCTCGCGACGGCCCCCGCGCTCGAGAATGCGATCGAATCGACCCTGGCCGGGAAACCGGGCGCACTTGTCATCGATCTGTCCGAGGTGAGCTTCCTGGCCTCCGCGGGCATGGCGGCGCTGGTCGCCGCACACCAGCGTGCCGGCGGGACCCGCATCGCCGTGGTCGCCGACGGGCCCGCCACCAGTCGGCAGCTGCGAATGACCAATCTGGACCAGGTCTTCTCGATGCATCCGACACTCGACGAGGCGCTGTCCGCGCTCACCACGAACTGACCTCCCGCAACAACAAAGCCCGCGATATCCACCGCACGCAGCGGGTATCGCGGGCTCTTTCATGCCCGGGCGCAGTAACTCTCGCTCAGGCGCAGTACCTCAGTCGCAGATGGTGCGCAGCTGCTCGACCAGCTTGACGCGCTCGTCCTTGGTGGCGGCCAGGGGCACCACATTGAGGGCGGTCACACCGGCCTCACGGAACGCGGCGACGCGCTCCTTCACGAAGGACGCCGAACCGATCAGGCTGACATCGCGCACCAGATCGTCGGGAACGACCTTGGCGGCCTCATCCTTTTTGCCCGCCAGGTACAGCTCCTGAATGCGGTCCGCCTCGGCGCCGTAGCCGTACTTGGTCGCGAGGGTGTGATAGAAATTCTTGCCCTTGGCGCCCATACCGCCGATGTACAGCGCCAGATGCGGCTTCACGAATTCGCGCAGCGGCTCCACATTGTCGCCGATGGCCAGCGGCGGACCGGCGAAGATCTCCAGCTTGCCCAGCGCCGGATCACGCTTGGCCAGACCGGTTTTCAGCGACTGACCCCAGATGTCGTCGGCCTTCTCCGGGAGGAAGAAGATGGGCTGCCAGCCCTCGGCCATTTCCGCCGCCAGCTCGACGTTCTTGGGCCCGAGCGCCGCCAGCAGCACCGGGATGTTCTCGCGCACAGGGTGATTGATGAGCTTGAGCGGCTTGCCCAGACCGGTGCCCTTTTCCACGGGCAGCGGAATCGTGTAGTACTTGCCGTTGTACTCGAGGCGCTCCCGCCGCCACACCTTGCGGCAGATCTCCAGGACCTCGCGGGTGCGGCCGATGGGCGCGTCATAGGGCACACCGTGGAAACCCTCGATGACCTGCGGGCCCGAGGCGCCCAGGCCGAGAATGAAGCGGCCGTCCGACACGTAGTCCAGACCGGCGGCCGTCATGGCCGTCAGGGTGGGCGTGCGAGTGTAGAGCTGCATGATGCCCGAAGCCAGCTGCACCCGTTCGGTCTTCGCGGCCAGATAGCCGAGGCCGCTCACCGCGTCGAACGAATACGCCTCGGGCACGAACACGATATCGAGGCCGGCCCGTTCGAGGTCGGCGACCTCGGCGGCTACCTCTTTGAAGCCGTCGGTGTAATTGATCGACAATCCGATACGCATGATTTGGACCTTACCGACACCATCCCAGCCATCTCCCAGCGGCACCGAGCCGGTACGGTAGGCGGCGAATCTCGCACCGTTCCACGCACTCTCGAGGAGGCCCTTTCTCATGACTCAGGACGCCGCGCAGGCCATCACCACCTTCGGTGACTCGACACTGCAGGGCTACCTGGATGAGCTGGCCGCCAAGGTGCCCGCGCCGGGTGGCGGCGCCGTCGCCGCACTGCACGCTGCTCAGGGCGCCGCGCTGGTCGCCATGGTCGCGCGCTACACCACCCGCGCCAAGGATGCCGAGAACCGGCCGGTCATCGACCGCATCATTCTGGCCGCCGATATCGCCCGCGACCGCGCGCTCGCCCTGGCCGATGCCGATGCCGCCGCCTTCACCGCGGTCGGTCTCGCCTACAAGATGGCCAAGGAGACCGAGGCGCAGCAGGCCGCGCGCACCGAGGCCATTACCGCCGCCCTGCTCGGCGCGGCCCGGGTGCCCGCCGCCGTGGTCTCCGCGGCCGACGAAGTCGTCTCGCTCGCAACGGAATTGCTGCCCATCGGCAACCCCAATGTGGTCACCGATATCGGCGCCGCCGCCGATGCCGCGCGGTCCGCCGCCGCCAGCTCGCAGCTCAATATCGCCATCAATGTGGCGTCGCTGGGCGTGGGCGCGGGTGCGGAGTTCGCGCCGGTGCTCACCCAGATCGACGAGGTCATCGCCCGCGCGGACGCACTGCACTACGATGTGATCGCGGCCATCACCGGCTGAGACGTTCGAACACTCTTCCGAAAAAGTGCCCTGCTCCCTCTCGGAGCAGGGCACTTTTTTTGCCGTGGAACGGCACCCGGTTTCCGTGCTCCCAGCGGCCTGGCTAATACCTGGCCGCCTCGTTATCCCCAAGTGTCCACGCCGTGTGGAATGTCACGAAGCGAGAACATTTCCAGAAGAAAGGGATAATCAGGTCATAGTCTGAGCTCCCAGAACCACACCCTCGCGAAGGGATGGAACGATGCGGAACGCGTTTCGTTTTCTGTTTGCCGCAACAACACTCGCGGCAGCAGCCGTGTTCGGCTCCGGAGCCGCAGGGGCGGTGCTGACAGCACCCGATATCCCGGCGGTGCAGGCGATTTCGCCGGGGCCCGGTGAAGTGGTGGGCATAGCCGCACCGGTCAGGGTGCAGTTCGCCGCACCGGTCGCTGATCGCGCTCGCGCCGAACAGGCGGTGGGCGTACGCGCCGAAACCAGTTTGGCCGGGCACTTCTCCTGGGTAGACGACCGTCAGTTGACCTGGACTCCGGCCGCTTACCTGCCCACCTCGGCGCCTATCACGGTGTCGGTGGGTCGCCTGCACACCCAGTTCGATACGAACGGCGGCACGTCGGCCGATGCGGATATGTCGGCGCACACCTTCACGGTCTCCATCGGGGGCGTGGTGGTGCGAACAATGCCCGCGTCCATGGGCAAACCCGGCCGGGAGACTCCGGTCGGCACGTTCCCGGTCATGTCCCGCGAACGCACGGTGACCTTCGATTCGCGGACCATCGGCATTCCGCTGAGCGATCCGGAGGGCTATCTGATGACCGGCGAATTCGCCGAACGTCTCACCTCGGGCGGCGTGTACGTGCACTCGGCGCCGTGGTCGGTTGACTCCCAAGGCAATTCGAATGTCAGCCACGGCTGCATCAACCTCGCGCCGGCCGACGCGGAGTGGTACTACGACAATGTCGCGATCGGTGATCCGGTCACGACGCACTGGTGAGCACTTGCAAAAGCACTGGTGAGCACTTGCAAAAGCACAGGTGAGCACTGGTAGGACGAAAATCGGGGGCCCTCGCGGGCCCCCGATTTCTGTGTGACTCAGCGAGTTTCCCGGAAACTCAGCGCGCCGATTCGGCCGCCTCCACCACATGACGCATGAGCAGCGCGGTGGTCACCGGGCCGATGCCGCCGGGCACGGGGCTCAGCGCCGAGGCCTTACCGGTCACGGATTCGGCATTCACATCGCCGGTGATATCGCCGTTCTCGTCCTCATTGGTGCCCACATCGAACACAACCGCGCCTTCGCGCACGTGCTCTCCGGTGATCAGTCCGGCCCGGCCCACCGCGGCGACCACCACATCGGCGGCCGAGGTCACCGACGGCAGATCGGTGGTGCGGGAGTGCGCGACCGTCACGGTGGCATTCTCGGCCAGCAGCAGCTGAGCCAATGGCTTGCCGACCACATTGGAGCGGCCCACGACGGCGACCAGGCGACCGGCGAGCGGAATCGCGTGGAACTTGGCCAGCTCCACCACGGCCTCGGAGGTGGCGGGCGGGAAGCCCGGAAGGCCGGAGGCCAGCAGGCCCAGGGACAGCGGGCTGACGCCGTCGACATCCTTGGCCGCGGCGATCGACAGGCTCACATCGTCGAGGCCGACACCCTTGGGCAGCGGGGTCTGCAGCATGATCGCGTCCACCGACGGGTCGGCCGACAGTTCGGCAAGCTTGACGCGAATCTGCTCGGCGGTAGCATCGATGCCGAGATCGACGTTCTCACAAGTGATTCCATTGCGCTCCGCAGCGCGATTGAGCGACTTCACGTACCAGATGCTGGCCGGATCGTCATTGGCGATCACCAGCGCCAGGCGCGGCGCGGTGCCCTGCTCCGCGAGCGCGGCAGCCCGTGCCTTGGTGTCGGCATTGATGGCGGCGGCGAGTTCCTTGCCGATAAGCGAAGTCGTATCCACGGATTCACACCTTATCCCGCCGGCGGTGCCGCACTGCGCGCACCGCAGGCCGGATTCGCGCGCATGTGTTCCCGCTCACACCGGTGTCCAAACCTTATAAATCGCATCGGCAAATACCCGAAGAAAGCTCTGGTCAGCCGTATCGTGTCAGCATTCGGTACCGAGCCATTAGTCAGCAACAGGCATAGATATCCAGCAAGCATGTGTGACCCTCCCCGAAAGGTCGACAGCAGTGCAGATCGCCAGGCGTTTACCCACACTCCTCGTGGCGGCCGCGGCCGCCCTGACCCTCTATGGACCGGCCGTCGCACACGCCGACGCCGGAGCGCTCTACAACTCGGCGCAGGACAATTTCACCGATGGCAACGAGGGCGGTGGACTCGCGGATCTGCGGAATCTGCTCGCCGAATCCCCCGATGACGCGCAGGCGCTGGCCCTGCAGGCCATCTGGTCGGACTACACCGGTGACCTGGTTACCCGGGAAGTGGCGCTCAACCGGCTCAACGGCCTGAATCCGCAGCTGGCCGACGGCACCCGGAATGTGTTCCGGGCCATCGGGTCCGCGGTCGGCACCCTGCCCAATCCGATTCCGGCCATTGCCGGACCGGCCACCGGTATCGCGGTGCTGGGCTACGGTCTGCTGCCCGACGGCAGTATGCGGCCCGAACTGGTGAACCGCTTGCAGGCGGCCTGGCTGCAGGCGATCGCCTCGCCGATGTCCCCGATTCTGGTGACCGGCGGCAATCCGCAGAACGGGATCACCGAGGCGGCGGCCATGCAGGGCTGGCTGATCGGCCATGGCATTCCGGCCAATCGGATCGTGGCCGACCATCGTGCCGGATCCACCGTGCAGAATGCGCTCTTCGGTACCGATATGCTGCGCAAGGCGGGCGCGACCAGCGCGATCGTGGTCACCTCGCCCAATCACATTCGCCGTGCGGTCGCGGATTTCATTGTGGCGGGCATCCCGGTTGTCGGTGCCACCACCTCGCTCGAGCAGCTGGTTTCCTCACTGGCGCCGCCGGCTCGCGCCAGTCAGCGCGGCATCTATCTCGACGCCACGCGCACCCTGCTGCTGCCCACCTCGCGCTAGCAGGTCCGCGCCGCTTCCTACCGCCCGTTCCGACCCGCATGGCATGTGCGCAGGTCGGGGCGGGCACAATGGCGCAGTGAGTTCTCCCGATACCGATACCCTGGTCGTGCGACTCCGGACGGCCGGTTGTGTCTTCGCGGAGGAGGAAGCCGAGCTGCTGGTTGCCGCCGCCACCGCTGCCGAGCAGCTGGAATCGCTTGTGGTGCAGCGCATTGCCGGCGTACCGCTGGAGCATCTGCTGGGGTGGGCGGAATTTCGCGGAATACGGGTCGCGGTGACGCCCGAGGTGTTCGTTCCCCGGCAGCGTACCGGCTTCCTGGTCGAGCAGGCCGTCTCGCTCGCGCGCGACGGCGGCTCAGCGTCCGGGTCGTCGATCGTCGCGATCGATATGTGCTGCGGCAGCGGTGCACTCGGGATGGCATTCGCGACCGAGCTTGCGGCGGAAGGTATTCGAGTGGAACTCACTGCCTGTGATATCGAACCGCCCGCCGTCGCCTGCGCCCGCCGCAATCTCGCTGCGCTGGACGCGCGGGTGCTGGAGGGCGATCTCTTCGATCCGGTGCCCGCCGAATTGGCCGGGCGCGTGCGGATTCTGCTCGCCAATACCCCGTACGTCCCGTCCGCGGAGATTGCCCATATGCCGCCGGAGGCGCGTGACCACGAACCGCGGGTGACGCTGGACGGTGGCCCGGACGGACTCGACGTACTGCGCCGGATCGCCGCCGTGGCCACCCAGTGGCTCGCACCGGGCGGACATCTGCTGGTGGAGGAGAGCGAATCGCAGGCGCCGCGCGCCGTAGCCGTCATGCGCGAGCACGGGCTGACCGCACGCATTGCCGAGGACGAGGAAATCGGCGCGACGGTGGTCATCGGCACCCGTCCCCTGCCGGTGGGCGTGGGCGGATGAGCATTCGCGGCATTCTCTTCGACGTCGACGACACCCTCATCGATTACGCGGCCACCGCGCGCATCGGCCTGCTCGGTCATCTGCGCGCCGAGGACCAGCTCTGGCTGTTCGAATCACCGGACGAGGCGGTAGCGCTCTGGCGCAGCCTGGAGGAAGAGCACTACCCGCGCTTTCTGGCCGGCGAGCTCACCTTCAAGGGCCAGCAGCTGGTGCGCACCGAACTGTTCCTGGCACATATCGGCATCAGGGTCACCGATCCGTCCGCCTGGTTCGCCGACTACGCCGCCCGCCGCGACGTCGCCTGGATCACCTTCCCCGATGTCCCGCCGACGCTGCGCGCCCTGGCGGGTCAGGTGGCCCTCGGCATCGTCTCCAATTCCGCACTGGCACACCAGCAGGACAAACTCCGCTCGGTGGGCCTGCTCGACCACTTCGGTGACGCGGTCCTGTGCTCCGCCGAATTCGGCACGGCCAAACCGGATCCGGCCATCTTCCTCGCGGGCTGCACAATGCTGGAGCTCCCGCCGGACGAGGTCGCCTATGTCGGCGACCGCTTCGACACCGACGGCCTGGGCGCCCGCAATGCCGGTCTGCGCGCCTACTGGCTCGACCGCACCGCCCGGGGCGTCGCCCACCGAGACGGCGTCACCATCATCCCGTCCCTGGTGGAGTTGAGCGCTACAACGTTCGCCTCCGGCCTCGACACCCTTTGACAGCTGCCGAACGCACCCGCCCGGCCACCTTGCGCGAACTCGGACCGGACCAACCGAACACCCTGATCCACGGCAATCGGCACGACACCCCTGCTACTGGCGTCGCGCTGCTCGCGATCGAGACGGCCGTGGCAGATCTGTCAGATCAACTGGCCTCCATCGACTTTCGGATTTCGGCGGCGATGTCGAGTTGGCCGCGGGCGGCGGCCAGGGCCGCCGCGGTGTCCGCGTCGGTCCGCTGGGTGGCGGCCGAGATGTATTGGGCTACGCCGGATTCGATGGACGCGACGGCGTCGGTGGCCAGTTTCAGTTGGTCGGCGGCGGCTGCGGGTGGGAGGGCGGCCATGGCCACCAGGCGGTCATCCCAGGACAGGGCGGCCTGTTCCAGTTCGGCGCGCAGGACGAGGGTGGTGCCGTCGTCGAGAGCGTCGGCGGTGCGCAGAGCGGTCATGGTGTCGCGCAGGCGGCGGTGCAGACGGGGGGCCGGGTCGTGGGAACCCGCCCAGGAGGCGGGCGCCTTGGTGGGGGTGCCTGGCACCACCTGATTCGCGGCGCCGACCGCCTGTTTCTGGCGTTTCGAGAGCAGCGCTGTGCCGCCGCCGATCGCCACGGCGAGCACTATCAGAAGTACGAGCACCCACACCATCGCTACACCCTCATCCGCTAATTGTGGTGTCCGGGCGCCGTATTCGGCGGCCGGGGGACCGTGGTCCGGCTGGTGGCCGAGTGATGGCCGTGCAGTCCGTTGTACACCAGGATGAGCGCCACGATGGCGACGAGCACCGCCACGATCAAGGCAATGATCTTGATCTTGCTCCAGGGGCGGTCACCGGAAACCTCACCGGTGAGGCCGTTGATGTACACCTGGTACGGCTTGTCCATATAGACGACGGTCAGCAGCCAGATCGGCAGCAGCAGATGCTTGTACGCCAACCAGTTCCACGAGGTGTTGGACTCGTGCACGATCTGGCGGTCGCCGCCGATCGCGGCGTGCACCGTACTCTCGATCGCCTGCTCCATGCGCTGCCGCGCCTCGGGCAGCGACTGTTCCGCGTCGTTGTCGTAGGTGCGGCACAGATGACCCGCGACGAATTCCGGTGAGTACGAACGCGCTTCCTCGACCGGCCACGGCTCCAGCGCGCGAATGCGCGAGCGGTTCAGGTTCTCGTTGGCGAGCACCGGGAGATCCGCGAACTGATTGCTCACCTCACCGGACACCGGAAACCAGCGGGTACGCGTCTCGTAGATCGGATCGCCGTCTTCATCGGTGCCGGTCCGCACCTGATAGTCCTCGCCGCGCTCACCCTGATACCAGGTGCCGGTATCGGCGTCGTAGGTGAAGTACGCGGTGTAGAGGCTCGAGAACGCCCCGATCCGCCGGTACTTGCGGAATTTGGACGGTGCGAACCACCGTCCTGAGACCCACTTCTCGACCAGATCCCGGGCCTGCTTCTCCCCGACGTGGAAGGGCAGCAGCCCGTCCACCGGGAGCCGTGCGGGCGCATTGTGCACATCGTCGCGCTGGATCGGCGTCGCGCAGTAGGGGCACCGGGTGGCGGTGAGCGTGCCGCTGAATCCGGTTGTCCCACCGCAGTTCTGACACTTCACCTCCCGCTCCCCCGTGACCTGCGGCCCGGCCTGACCGGCCTGGATCTGCCGCAACTCCGCAATGGCAGGCCCGAGCTCACGCGCCTGCACCGGAGTGTTCGGCACGGTGATGGCCGAGCGATTACCGCAGTTGGGGCACGGTGACAGGCCGGGTATTGATGAAGTACACCTCGGACCGGAACGGCGAATTGAAGCCGTGCCGCCACCCCTGCAGGGTGGACATGATCGGCATATTCTCGGTGGTGAGCTGGTAGTGCCCGGGACCGTACTGGTCGGCCAGCTGCCCCCGGTAGACGAAGACCGCGCGCTGACCCTCCCGGACGATGAGTTCCGCACCGTTCTTGATCTCGTTGTCGTAGCGCGGGAATCGCCACGCCAAGGTGGTGCGGGTGTCGTCGAGCCACTCGATGATGTCGACGAATTCGCCCCGGATCATGTCCATCAGGCCCATGAAGTCTCCTGTTCCTCCCTTCGGGCACAGCGCCCGCCCTGCGCGAGTATCGCACAGGCGTGTAAACGCTCGTGTCCCACGCGAACTGCTATCGCACGCAGGCGCCCCCGGTGTTATCGCGTTCCGCTGACCAGTGGATTCGGCCCGGAAATGACGGCCTGCCCCGGACATGGAAAGGCCCGCGTGGGGAGCATCTCCCCCGCGGGCCATCGCTCGAAAAGCTACTTGCGGCCGGTGAACTCGTCCATGGAGTGATAGACGCCGACGCTGTTGAGGTAGAAGTCGCGCACCTTCAGCGGCAGCAGTCCGGAGATGGCGCGGTTGAGCCGCGAGGTCCAGGGCAGCACCACCAGCGCCGCACCCTTCTTCATCTCCTCCCAGGAGGTGTTCACGACCTCCTCCTGCTCCAGGATCGGGGTGAACAGGAAGCCCTTGGCGCCGTCGAACATTCCGGTATTGATGTAGGTCGGGCAGACCGTGGTGAACTTGACGTGCTCGTTGCCGGACTGCTCGAGCTCCAGCCGCACCGAATCCGACCAGCCCAGCGCCGCCCACTTCGAGGCCGCGTACACGCTCATGCGCGGATTCGCGACCAGCGCCGCCGACGAGGCGATGTTCAGCACCCGCGCCTCGCCGCTGTTCTTCACCATCGCCGGCAGGAACTCCAGCGTGATGTACATGGGCGCAAGGGAATTGATGGCCATGGTCTTGTCGATATCGGCCCGGTTCTCGGTCTCCCAGAAGTAGCCGTTGCCGCGCACGATGCCCGCGTTGTTGATCAGCACATCGATATCGCCGACCTGCTCGCGCACCGCCGCACCGTGCTCGGCGATGGCATCGCGATCGGAGACGTCGACCACATAGTGGTGAATGCTGCTGCCGCCCAAGGCCGCCAGCTCGGCGGCCGTCTCCTTCAGTGCCTGCTCATTGATATCCCAGAGCACCACCTGGGCGGCCTGTTCGCGCACCGCCCGCTCCGCGAACGATTTGCCCAGGCCCATAGCGGCGCCCGTGACGAGGACCTTCTTGCCCGCTACGTTCTTCATTTCGTGCTGCTCCCCTGTTCCGATTGTCCGCGAATCACTTCTGCCGCAACGACTTCATGACGCCCAGGTAGACCGTCATGGTCTTGGCCCACAGCTGCTCCGACATGCCGGGCAGCGGGGCGATGGGCAGCATGCGCTGCACCGCGATGGTCTGGGTGTCGACGTACTTGAGCAGGCCCTCCGGACCGTGCCTGCGACCGGTGCCGGAGATGCCGAGCCCGCCGGACGGTGCGGCCACCGAACCCCAGGCGGCGATGAAGCCCTCATTGACGTTCACCGAACCGGCATTGACGCGAGCGGCGATCTCGCGTCCGCGGTCCGTATTCCGGCTCCACACACTGGCATTGAGGCCGTAGGCGGTGTCATTGGCCTGGGTCACGGCCTCGTCATCGCTGGCGACGCGGTACACCGAGACGACCGGCCCGAAGGTTTCCTCGCGGAAGACCGTCATCCCCTCGCGCACCTCCGCGAGAATCGTCGGCTCGTAGAAGTACGGGCCGAGTTCGGGGCGCGCCTTACCGCCCGCGAGCACGGTCGCGCCCTTGGCGACGGCATCATCGACATGCTTACTGACAGTGTCGATCTGGCGCGGGAAGGTGAGCGAGCCGATCTCATAATCGAAGTCGAGGGTCTTGCCGAGCGCGAGCTTCTTCGTATTGGCCACGAATTCGGTGACGAACTGGTCATACACCTTGTCGTGCACATAGATTCGCTCGATCGATTCGCACAGCTGCCCGGCCGAGGCGAAGCAGGCGCGCACCGCGATCTTGGCGGCGGCGGACACATCGGCGTCCTCCAGCACCAGCAGCGGATTCTTACCACCCAGTTCGAGGGAGTAGCCGATGAGCCGCTCACCCGCCTGCTGGGCAATGGTGCGGCCGGTGGCGCTGGAACCGGTGTAGTCGACGTAATCGGCGCGGGCGATGACCTCGGGGCCGAGCTTGGCGCCGCGGCCGAGGACGGCCTGCCACAGGCCCTTCGGCAGTCCCGCGCGCTCGGCGATATCGATGGCCCACAGCAGCGTCAGCGCGGTCTGATTGTCCGGGCGGCCGATGACGGCATTGCCCGCGAGCAGCGCGGGCAGCGCATCCGAGGCGCCCAGCGCGAGCGGATAGTTCCACGGTGAGATCACGGCCACCACGCCCTTGGGCCGGTTGCGGACCTCGACCTGGGTCAGCAGCGGCATGACGCCGCGCGGCTTGCGGTGCGCGAGAATGCGTTTGCCCTCGGCGGCATAGAAGCGGGTGTTCACCGCGACATCGGAGACCTCGTCGAACGCGTGCACACGCGACTTGCCGGTCTCGATCTGCACGATATCGAGAATGGTGTCCTGCTCGGCGAGCACCAGATCGTGAATGCGGCGCAGCAGTGCCGCGCGCTCCCCGACCGGCACCTTCGCCCACTTCTCCTGGGCGCTGCGCGCGGTGGTGAAGGCGGTCTCCACATCGGCGACAGAGGACTGCGGCAGATCGACGATCTTGCGGCCGGTGGCCGGCGCGAAGATCTCGACCGACGGCGCGCCGCCCGCGACCGCATGGCCGAGCAGTCGCTGTACCAGGTCGAACGGCAGTGCATCGGCGGCGGCGAGCTGCGGGGCAGTCGACATTGGTCGCCCTCTCGAGGAGTCGGACGCGGGCGGGCCCGCTATTTACTGAACACCGATGTTAGGTGAACACTAGTGTTAGATTAATGGGCGTGACGCACCTCATGTCAAGCCGTACGCGCGGTGGCCACCTATGACGGCGGCCTCCACGGCAACGGCCTCCACCGCAGCCCGGCGCGGCCGCCCGCCACAGACGGCGCAGCAGGCCGATCAGGTGCGTGCGCGCATCGTCCTGGCCACCGCCGATGTCTTCGCCGAACACGGTTCGCGCGGGCTGAGCGTCGCCCGCATCATCGACGCGGCCGGACTGGCCCGGCCGACCTTCTATCGCTATTTCGCCAATGCCGTCGAACCCCTGCACGCGGTCCTGACCCTCTCGAACGACGATCTGGTCGGCGGCATTCGCGCCGCGCTCGAACGCACCGAAGAGCCGGTTCAGCTGGGCATCAATATGATCGAGGCCTATCTCTACTGGGCGAGCGGCCACGGCCCGATGCTCTCCCCGCTCTTCGCGGAACTGCACGACCCCGGCTCACCCGTCTCCTCCTATCGGGAGCGGGCCCTGGACGATATTCGCGAACTCGTTCGCACCAAGTTCGTCGAACTGGGCCGCCCGGTACCGGCTCCCCTGGATCTGGACACCGCCCTGCAAACCTGCGAGTTCGTGGTCTACCGGATTTCCGCGGGCGGCGAACCCGGTCCCGACACCATCGCGGCGGCCCGGCTCACCATGATTCGCAGTGTTCTGGTCACCCTCGGACGCCGCGAAGACGTCGAATACGCCCTGACGATCCCCGGGCTCTTCGCCGCTGATTGAGAGCGCAGCCCGCTCACCAGCTACTTTCGCGCGCGGAGCAAATCGCGGCATTCGCCTGCCGGACCGGCCAGGTTCCCGGCGCCGTGCCCGGATTGCACCTACCGTGGTTTATGCGAACTTTCGTTCACCTGCTGCTTTTCGCCTGTGCCATCGCCATCGCCGTCGGCACATTCGGTCCGCTGCTCGGCACGGTCGAGGCCCGGCATGTCCGGCTGTCGGATCTGCGCAATGGCTTCGGTTCCGGGCAGACCATCGATCAGGCCGGCAATCAATCCGTCTCGCTGGTGGTGTCCCTGGCCATCGTGCTGCTCGGTGTCGCGCTCGTCGTGCTGCTGGCCGCGCTCTTCGGTTCCCGGGTGCTGGGCTGGCTCGGCGTACTGGCCGGGCTGGCGAGCCTGGGCGTGCTCACCTGGCGGCTCGACGAGCAGTTCGATCATGAGCTGCGCACGGACTACCGCACGCTGCTGAGTGGCAGTTGGGGCCTGTACCTGGTCGGCGGCGGGCTCGTCCTGGCCGTGCTCTGCCTGCTGGCTCCACGCGAGCGGGTTGTTCGCGCCATCCCACGGAGCTAGAGCCGCAGTCGAGGATGGTCCGCTACGGAGCGCTCGATACCCGATCAGGTTTGCTCGCGCGCTCGAAGCGCATGGCCGGATCGGTGACCGTGCCGTAGCGGAGTTTCGGGAGGTCGCGCAGGTAGTTCATATGCAGTTTCCAGGGGGCGCGGTCGCCTTGCTTGGGGAGGCGATCGAGGGCGCGCAGGACATAGCCGGGCTCGAAGTCCAGGAAGGGGGCCGTGCCGACCGACGGGTCGCGGACGGGGGTGGCCTTGGCGTAGCCGTGCGAGTCCATGTAGCGGAGCAGGCGAACCACGTACTCGCACACCAGATCTGCCTTGAGGGTCCAGGAGGCGTTGGTGTAGCCGATGATGAAGGCGAAATTGGGGACGTCGGAGAGCATCATGGCCTTGTAGGCCATGGTATTCGGGAGTTCGACGGGTTCGCCGTCCACCGTCAGGGCGATATCGCCGAAGGCCACGAGGTTCAAACCCGTTGCGGTGATGATGATGTCGGCCTCGAGGTCGCGGCCCGACTCCAGATGCAGGCCGGTCTCGGTGAAGGTCTCGATACGGTCGGTGACCATCTCCAGCTTGTCGTGCCGGATGGCCCGGAACAGATCGCCGTCGGGCACCAGGCACAATCGCTGATCCCACGGGTTGTAGGGCGGATTGAAATGCGTGTCGATGTCGTAACCCGCAGGGAGCCAACGCTCTTGCAGGCCGTGAATCCAGGCGCGCATACGCTTCGGATAGCGCTGCGAGATCTGGTACATCGCGGTGCTGAAGCCGACGTTCTTGGCGCGCGCCAATCCGTATGCCGCACGGGCGGGCAGGATTCGGCGCAGCCGATCGGCAATGGCGTCCCGCGCGGGCATGGAGATGATGTACGACGGTGAGCGCTGCAGCATGATCACCTGCGCGCCCTGTTCGGTCAGCGCCGGGCCGAGCGTCACCGCCGTCGCGCCGGAGCCGATGATGACCACCCGCTTGCCCGCCACCTCCAACTGCTGCGGCCAGTGCTGCGGATGCACAACAGGCCCGCGAAAGCGCTGCATGCCAGCAAAATCCGGGGTGTAGCCCTCGTCGTACCGGTAGTAGCCGGAGCAGCTGAACAGAAAGTTCGCGGTCATGGTCACCGATTCGCCGTCATGGTCGGCGGTCACCGTCCACCGATCGTCGATCGAAGACCAATCCGCCCGCACCACCCGATGCCGATACCGAATGTGCTTATCGATCCCGCCCTCGGCGGCCGTGTCCCGCACATACTCGAGAATCGAACCCCCATCGGCAATGGCCTTGTCCCCCAGCCACGGCCGGAACCGGTACCCGAGCGTGAACATATCCGAATCAGACCGAATCCCCGGATAGCGGAACAGATCCCACGTCCCCCCGATCGCCTCCCGCATCTCCAGAATCGCATAGGTCCGCCCCGGAAACGCCCGCTGCACATGATAGGCCGCCCCCACCCCGGAGAGTCCGGCCCCCACAATGAGCACATCGACGTGCTCCGGCGTGCCGCTCATCGATACTCCTTCGATTCGCCCGAATCCGGCGCTCGCGGCTCACATTCGCAAGGGCAGCCCGGCCGGTGCCTCCGCACCCTGAATTCCAGCGTATCCACCGCGGCACCGGCGCAGGACCGAAGCAGCCCACGAACCCGAGAGGAATCCGCCCGACGCCCCACCCGGCGCTCCGGCCCCGATATCGACCCGGACAGCTGATCACCAGGAACTGAGGGCGGCATCGTGCGAGAACACCCCATCCCCACTTCCTGGTGATCTTGCTCCCGCGCCGATCCATTCGCCGAGTGGGCTCTGGTGGTGGCGACACGCCAGGTGCACTGCCACCGCCAGAGCCCTCTCGATGCAGGGGCTAGGCGCGCAGGCCGCTGGCTCGGAGGACGCGGCGGCCGATGGCGGCGCGGATGGATTCTTCGGTGCCGAGGACTCGGACGTGGCGGCGGGCGCGGGTGATGGCTGTGTAGAGCAACTCTCGGGTGAGGAGGGTGGATTCGGGGCCGGGGAGGACTACCGAGACGGTGTCGTATTGGCTGCCCTGGCTGCGGTGGATGGTCATGGCGTAGACGGTGGTGACGCCGGGGAACTGGGTGGGGTGCACCAGGTAGGGCTCGGTGCCGCGTTGCAGGGCGGCGCGCAGGGTGCCGTCGGGGGCGCGGACGATGACGCCGGTGTCGCCGTTGTAGATGCGGGCCTCGTGGTCGTTGGCGGTGACCAGGAGGGGCTGGCCCGGATACCAGTGTCCGGGACCGGGATCGGTGCTGATGCCGGCGGCGACCACCCAGCTCGCGGCCAGGCGGTCCCAGCGTTCGACACCGTAGGGGCCCTGGCGGTGTGCGCAGAGCAGGCGGTGCGATTCGAGGGCGGTGAGTGCGGCGGTGGCATCGCCGTCCTCGGCCGCATCCGTGGCGGCCCGGGCCGCCCGCAGCACATCCGTGCGCACCTCCGCCGTGTCGTCCGGACCGTGCAGAGTCAATTCGGTCCCACCGGCGACCAGCAGTTCCCAGGCGGTATCCGCATCGCCCGCCCGCACGGCCACCGCGAGTTCGGCAATGCGACCGCCGAAGCGGCGGCCGCGGGTGAGGCGAACGATGCCGCCGCGCAGTCGTTCTCGCTCGCGGACCGACAGCGCATCGGGATGGCCTGCGGTATCCCGCAATTCGCCGCCGAGTATCTTCTCCAGCGCCGGATTCGCCTGGCCCGCAATCGGTCCGGCGACGAGGTCGGCCAGCACCGCACCGGCGTCGACGGAGGCCAGCTGATCCGGGTCGCCGACGAGCACCAGGCGGGCATCGGGGCGGACGGCGGGCAGCAGCCGGCTCATCATGGTCAAGGACACCATGGAGGTTTCGTCCACCACGATCACGTCGTAGGGCAGCCGGTTGAACTCGTGATGCTTGAACCGGCTCGCACCGCCGCGCTGCCAGCCCAGCAGGCGGTGCAGGGTGGCGGCGGTGAGCTCGGGCAGGCCGATATCACCGGCCTGCTCGCGCACCGACTCCTGCAGTCGCGCTGCGGCTTTGCCGGTGGGTGCGGCCAATGCGATGCGCAGCGCGGGCGCCCCCGGCATGGCCTGCTGATGCGCCACCAGCAGCGCCAGCACGCGCGCGATGGTGTGCGTTTTGCCGGTGCCCGGGCCGCCCGCCACCACGGTGGTCCACTGCGTCGCCGCCAGCGCGACCGCGAGCCGCTGCCGATCCGGCGGCTCCCCCGGCCCGCCCTCACCGGGAAACAGCCGATCCAGCTCGCGCCGAACCAGTTCCGCATCCACCATGGGCTGGGTGGTGGAGCGCTCGGTGAGCGCCTGCCGGATCGTCTCCTCCTGCCGGTAGTACCGATCCAGGTAGAGCAGCGGACCGGCGTCCGATCCGGGCGGGTCGATCAATCGCAAGGGTCGTAGTGGCCCAGCGGGGCTCCCGCACACCAGCGGACTCTTGCGCAGCGCCGCGATGACCTCGTCCACATCCGGCCACGGCAGCGTCGCCGGATCGATCGAGGACTCCTCGGTGCCCTCGGCATCCACGCCGATCTCGTGCATCCGCCGCACTTCCAGGCATACCGAACCCGACCGCACCGCACGCACCGCCAGCGCGGTCGCGAACAGCACCGCCCCCGAACTCTCCTGCCCCAACCGCCCGAGCCGATAGGCCACATGCAGATCCGCCGCCGACAACACCCCGGCCGCATTGAACGTCTGCAACAGCCCGCTCCCCCGCTGCGCCAACTGAATCGACGTCATCAGACCGCCCCCCGACCGAAGCCCGCCGTGCCCGGCTCAGAGCACATCACGGCGTCGAGCTCCCACTCGCGATATCGCCGCCCGCCCTCCCCACATGTCGAACATCCGCCTCCGCGACACGCGCATGGCGGCCGGGATCCGCACTGGCCACGTCCCAACCGGTTTCGGCGCACCCGGTCCAGCCGCAGGCCGGGGCGATGGGGCGAAGGAGCGGCTGCACGCGTGCGGGTCAACGGTTTGCCTCCGGGTTCGTCAGTTCGCCTGCGAGCAGGAGGGACAGGTCCTCGACGAGGGCGGAGGGCGGCTTCCAGTCGAAAACGCCGCAGCCGTCGGGGGTGTCGGGGCCGATCATGCCTCGGACGAAGAGGTAGCGGATGCCGCCGAGGTGATGAGCGGGGTTGTAGCCGGGCAGACGCCAGCGCAGGTAGCGGTGCAGGGCGGCGGAGTACAGGATGGCCTGGAGTGGGTAGTGGGAGCGCATCATCTCCGCGGCCATGCGCTCGTGCGTGTAGTGGGCGACGGTGAGGTCGCCTTGGCCGAGACGGTTGGTCTTGTAGTCGACCACGACGAAAGACGGTCCGGCGGTGCGCAATACGGCGTCGATACTGCCGGTGAGGTAGCCGCGCAGCGGAGTGTCGTCCAGATGCGCGAGTTGGTCGGCATAGGGGGCGAAGACATCGTCGGCGGGGAGGTGGCGGCGCAGCAGTTCGGCAATGCGGCGCACCGTCACCCGGGTCGGGGTGGGATTGTCGCCACCGGCGAGGGGCAATTCGAAATCGAGTTCGCTGAGCCGGTCGCGGGCGGAAATCTGTGCCAGGGAACCGAATCCGATCGGAGTGTGCATGACCGCGAGGAGTGCGTCGGCGAGCACCTCCGGATCGGCGTCGAACATCTGCTCGGCGACGGCATGCCGGCAGCGGGCCCGCATCTCGGCGGCCAGATCGGCGGCATCGGTGTCGACGTACTCCAGGATCTCGTGCACCAGCGTGCCGAATTCCGCACCGTAGGGCAGCGCATTCATGAGAGACGGTGCGGCAGTGGCGAATACCTCGACGGCGTCCTCGAGCACGCTCGGGGTCTCGGGCTCGTCACTGACCCCGCCACCGTCGGGCTGATCACCGGCGGGCATGGCATCGTGAGCACCCGCGGTCAGCGCCGAGTACGAGGTGCGCCGCCACTCCTGATCCAGGGTGCGGTCGAAATGCGCGACGGCCAAGGCTTCGGGCAGCGACGCCGCATGGTCGCGCTGCAGGCGGGCCCGCCTGATCTCGCGCACCGGCTCGACGGCGATCACACCGGGTTCAGCGGTCGACGCCCACTCCGAAATGCGTTTGAGCACCACCGAATCAGCGGGCACCGCGACCTTGTCCGCAACGGCCGGACTGCCGGGCTCACGGCCCAGGATCATCCGGTGCAGCGGCGCGGTCTGGGTATCGAACGCGGGCGCCCACCAGGCCACCACCTGCGCGCCCGCACGGGTGAGCGCCACATACAGCAGGCGCAGCTCCTCGGCGGCCTCCTCTGCCTCGGCGCGCGGCTTGCGAGTGCCGTAACCGGACGCGTCCGGCCCGCCCACGTCGAGCACGCGGCGGCCCTGCTCGTCATGGAACAGCAGGGTCGGCGGATTGCGCAGCTTCGCGGCGTCCCAGGCGAAAGGCAGGTAGACGACCGGGAATTCGAGTCCCTTACTGGCGTGCACGGTGGCGAGCTGCACGGCCGCGGCATCGCGGTCCAGCCTGCGGCTGCGATCGGCGACGCTGCCGGAGGCGGGATCGCGCACCCGATCACCCAGCCAGCGGGTCAGCGCGCTCAGCCCCAAACCCTCACGCAGCGCGGCATCGTCGAGCAGTTGCGCAATGTGGCGCAGGTCGGTGAGCTGCCGCTCCCCACCCTCCAGGGCGAGCAGTCGCGGAGCCAGCCGTGTTTCCGCGCTCATCTTCTCGAAGACGGCGGCGAATCCGGCACGGGCGAAAAGCCGTGCCGAGTCCCGTAATTCGGCGCTCAGGCGTCCGACGAGATCCGCTCCGCCGGAATCGATCTCATCAGCGGCGATCCCGAGCAGCGCGGTACCTGCCGCCAGGCGCACCCGATCGGCGCGGTGCGGTTGCTCCAAAGCGTGCAGCACCCACAGCCATTCGGTGGCCGACGGCGTACCGAACACACTCGCGCCGCCCGCCAGCACCGAGGCCACCCCGGCCAGTTCCAGTTCCTTGCGCACCAGGTCGAGCTGATTACGATTGCGCACCAGGATCGCGATATCGCCGGGCCCGAGCGGCCTTTCGCCCGCGGTCCCGGCCTCGATGCGCGTCCCGGATTCCAGCAGGCGCACGATATCCGCGGCCACATCGGTGGCAATGCGCTCGCGCTGGCGCCCGACGGTCGGATAGCCCGAACGGTTCAGCGGTCCCGCACCGGTGCGCGGAAGGCACCGCAGCCGGAAGGGCGTCACCGATTCAGCAGCTCCGGAGAGCCGCGTCCAGGGGCGGGTGGCCGCTACCGCGTGCACGGTGATTTCCTTGTGCCCCAGCGCCGCACCGCCGTGCAGATGTTCCAGGGCGGTGAGCAGTCCGGCGTCACTGCGCCGATTGGTGGTGAGCTCGCGCCGAGAGTCGGCGTGCGCCACCGCATCCAGATAACTGAGCACCTCCGCGCCGCGGAAGGCGTAGATCGCCTGCTTGGGATCGCCGACCAGGACCAGCGTGGTGTGCCCGTGGAACGCGCGCCGCAGAATGTCCCACTGCAGCGGATCGGTATCCTGGAATTCGTCGACCAGCGCCACCTGGAACCGGTCCCGAATGCGCTGGCAGGCGCGCGGCCCGTGCTCCGGATCGGCCAGCACATCGTGTAGCAGCACCAGCAGATCGTCGAAATCCCGCAGACCCGAAAGCTGTTTGCGCCGCGCGGTTTCCGCGCGCGCCGCCTTCGCGAACGACACCCGCTCCCCCGCCGGATCATCCTCGGACTCGGCCTCGGGCACCAGCATGGCGGCGCCGTCACCGACCGCCGCCGCGGCCAGGCGCTGTGCATCGGCGGGACTGAACGGGGGGATATCCCGCGCGTACCGGCTCAGATACAGATCATCGGCGACGGTGGACACCACCTCGTCGACGTTCTCCACCAACCGCACCCCCGGGTCCTGCTCCCCCGCCAATCCCAGCTCGTCCAGCATCCGCTGGCAGAAACTGTGCGTGGTCGCAATGGTCCCGGCATCGAAATCCGACAGCGCCGCCAGCAACCGCTCCCGGCGCGCCGCCACCTCCCCCGGATTCGCCTGCGCCAGATACCGGATCAGCTCATCACCCTGCGCCTGCGCCCGCTCCGGATCGGCCAGCGCCGCCGCCACCGAGACGAACCGATCCCGCGTCCGCTCCCGCAATTCCTGCGTGGCCGCCCGGCTGAACGTCACCAGCAGCAACTCCGAGATATCCACCCCGGCCTCGGCCACGAACCGCACCGCGAGCCCGACAATGGCGTACGTCTTACCCGTCCCCGCACTCGCCTCCAGCACCGTCGTCCCCACCGGCAACGGCCCGGTCAGCTGGAATCCGTCGCCCGGATCGCCGTCCACGGCATCGGTATTCGAACCCGCCGAACCTTCGGCCGATCCGGACAATTCCGCTGCCGCCCAGAGACCGTCACCCATCGATCGAGGCAGGTCCGCATCGGCATCCGTACCGCCTGCGGCAGGCAACGGATCCGCGAACCCGGGTAGATCGCGCGCGGCAGCTCCGAACAGGTCCGGTGCGTCCTCGGCGTCTTCCCGGCCCGGGCCGGTCATCTCACCCGCTCGACCACTGCCCTCCCGCGCCGCCGCGGGATTGCCCACCGCATCGCCGTGTGGGTCCGGCTGCCCTCGTCCGCTCCCCGCATTCACCCCGCCTGCCTCATCCCGCGCCGACCGCTCGGCAGCCCCGCCACTCTCGGGGGCGACATCCTCGACCAGGCTGAAGAGATCGGCGCCGTCGTCACCCGCCGGTGTGCGGGCAGCGCGCGACTCGCCGCCCGCCGCGTCACCGCTGCGGCGGGCGCGGGTGGCGGGACGGACGTCGAGGTCCGGGTCGGCGATCGAGAACAGGTCGTCGGTCATCCGCGCCTTTCGTTTTCGGGGGCGGACCGCGGGTGCGGGGTGATCATGGCTGGCTTTGATTCTCGTTGGTGAGCAAGGGGTTCCACATGCGGCGCGCCAGTTCGCCGAAGCGGGTGGGTTCGGCCTCCATGGCGGCCGGCGCGGTGGTCAGGGTGCCGGTGAGCTGGTGGAAGCGCGGCGTGGGGCCCAGCACGTAGCGCAGGTAGCGGTCGGTGTGTTCGCCGTAGCGGCCGGGACCGTCTTTGCCGCCGTCGAATTCGTGCTCGGCGGCGAGCAGCGATTCGTCCGGTGACGCGCCCTGGCAGCGGCGTTCCGCGTAGGCGGCCGAAGCGGCGGGCGCGATGGGGAGCGCCTCGGTCAGACCTTCGTCGCGCAGTGCACACAGGTCGCGCAGGAAGGCCCGGGCCGCAGAGGCATTCGGGGCCGTGAGGGTGGATTGCCATGCGGGACGGCCATGTTTGCCCCGGCCGATGGTGATGGCCCGCCAACTCTGATGATCACCGGCCGCGGCGAGCGCGAGCAGCCGAACCCAGGCCGCCATGCGATGTTTCGGGGCGAGGCGGGAGAAGGTGGTCCGCAGCAGCGCATCATCGTGCACATCGGGCACGGTACCTGTGAGCCGGCGGCCGTCGCCCAGGTCCACCGCGATATCGACGGTGCGGGCGGGGATCTCGTGCATCGGCTGAGCGACCCGCACCAGCCGGTCCACCGTCGCCTCGACCTCGTCGAGCACGGCCGCCCCGAGCGCGAACGGCGGCAGCGTCCCGCGCCGCCATTCGGCCGCACGCAGCGCATTCGGATCGACGCCGGTGAGCCGGGCGTTCAACATTCGTTCGCCCATACCCCATTTGGTGAGCCCGTCCAGCTCGATGGGCAGGCGGTCGGCAATCTCCTCCGCACTCTCGGGTACTCGAATTCCCAAGCGCTGCCATAGAAATGCCCGCACCGGATGTTCGACGAAGGAGACCAGATCGGCCAGCTCCACATCACTGCGCTCGCTGCCGGGCAGGGCGGCGGCCAGGAACGGCGGCCGCGGCGCGGGCGCCTGCTGCGCGGCGAGCGCACCGGCCAGCGCGACACCGTCGAAGCTGAACGGCTTGCCGGCCCGGAAATTGCGGCGATCGAAGGGCTGCAGCGGATGCCGCGTGATCACCTGATCCAGCGCCGGCGCACCGATGTGTGCGCGCACGGTGTCCAGCAGTTCGGCCAGCGGAATGGCGGGCGGCCGATGCGCACCGGAAACCGGATCGGATCCGGTGTGCAGCAGCACAAGTCGCTCTCCCGCCGCCATGATGGCATCGAGCAGCAACTGCCGATCCTCGCTGCGCGGATCACGATCGCCGGGCAAGCGGTGCCGCCCCAGCACATCGTCCCCGTCCGCACCGCCGGCGCGCGGGAACACCTCGTCATCCAGACCCAGCAGCACCACCACGCGATGCGGTACCGAACGCATCGGCACCATGGTGCACACCGTCAGCTCACCCGTGCGGAAGTTGGCCCGCGAGGGCCGCCCCGCCAGTCGTGCGGCCAGCAGCGCGGCAATATCGGTGAGCCGCAAGGGAATCTGCCCGGCGTGCTCGGTGGCGGCGGCCAGCTCACGCCGCGCCTGCACAGCCATCCAGCCCTGGCTGTAGGGCACGTCGGTGAGCAGATCGAGCGCACGCCCCAGCACGGTCGCCCATTCGGCGGCGGGCCGCGCGGACCCGGCCGGTTCGGCGAGCGTGGGACCGCGCAGATCGCGCAGGCAGACCGCGAGCCGATCCACGAACTCCGCGAACCGCCCGGCCAGATCGATGTCATTGCTGTCGACATCGTCGAGCGGTAGCACCAGATCCAGCCAGTCCTCGGTGGATTCGCCCGCGGCCACACCCAGCAGGATTCGGTCGACGGCGGCATTGAGGGTGTTCTGCGCGAAGTCACCGAGCCCGAAGGCCTGGCGCTGGCGCAGCCCGATCCCCCAGCGCGCCCCGGTCTCGGCCGACCACTCGCGCAGCCGCTCGATATCGTCCTCGTCGAAACCGCAGCGCAGCCGAATCGGTTCGGTCGCAGCGAGATCGAGAACTTCGGTGACGGTGACCCGGCCGTCGGCGAGCTCAAGCAGCGTGGCGATCACATCCAGCAGCGGGTTCACCGCCCGCTGCGCGCGGTCGGCCAGGCGCACCCGCAATCCGTGCGCGGGATGGCCGGGCTGGGTCCCGTCGATGGACCACTGTCCGAAAGCGGCCCGCACCAGCGGCGCGTAACTCTCGACATCCGGGCACATGACAATGACGTCGCGCGGCTCCAATGTCGGGTCCGCGGTGAACAATCCGAGCAGGGCGTCGCGCAGCACCTCGACCTGCCGCGCCGGACCGTGACAGGAGTGCACGGAGATACTGCCGTCGGCGAGCGCCGGTTCGGGCATGAGCGACCAGCGGTCCTGCCGGATGGCGCCCTGCAGTTCCGACAGCAGGGTGCGGGCGCCGCTGGTCTCGGGCTGCGGATGATAGGTATCGATATGGTCGTAGGCGGCCAAGCGCTGCTGCAGCTCGCGCACATCACGGCCGAGCGCGGCGAGCAGCGGATGCCGCACGCGCACACCCGAATTCGGGATCACCTCGGCATCGGCCAGCTTGGTCCACAGCGCCGGGCTGGGATGCACCAGCCACAGGTGCACACTGCGCCCGGCCGACAGGGCGGACAGCACCTGCAGTTGATCGGTGGTCAATCGGGTCACGCCGAAGAGCGAAATCCGTTCCGGCAGCGAGACCGCATCCGGTTCGGCCCGCAGTCGCGCGCAGGCCGCGTCGAGTCGTTCGGCCGGGCTCGGCGTACCGACCGCCGCCCGCAGTCGCCGCCACAGCATGGGCTGCCACAGCAGATCGGGCGGCAGCTGGTGGCCCGCGCCGTCGCTATCGGAACCGGCCGCCCAGTCCGTGATCATGGCCGGGCGCTGCATCGCATACCCGCCGAAAAGTTCGGCAATGCGCGCCGCCGTCGCATACCGCCGGCCCACCCGATGCCCGCCCGCATCACCGTTGCCGAGATGGCGGGCCAGCACCGCGCTCCACGGTTCGGTCAGCGCGGCGTCGAGCACCGGCAGCAAGGTCCACACCACCCGCTCGGGCGCCCACGGGTCCTCGTCGGGAATCAGTCCGGTCGCCTCCGCCAGCACCCGGGCCACCAGTGCGGCCGGATCGGCGAAATCGATATTGGCCGCCACGCCGTCAGCGTGCGCGGCGCTGCCGAGCACCACGCCCAGCCGCTGCTGCAGCCAGCGCTCGACGCCCTTGGCGGGGACAGCGACCACTTCCGGGGTGAACGGATCGCCGAGCGGATCCGCGAGCAGCCCGGCGAGCGCGTCGGCAAGCGTGTCAGCACGCTCCGCACGATGAATGTGCACGACCTGTGTTTATACAGCCAGCGAACGATATGCAATCATCTGGCTCCACGGTCGGCCGCGTGACACCCACCACACGCCCGTGATTTGCTAGGGCGCGCCACTCCGAATTTCTAGTGTGGTATGCGACAGTGCATTTCGGGGAGATCGTTGGTCCATCACGAAAGGCTGGTTGCGCGATGTCTGCGTCTGTGATTCCCATGATCCCGAGACGCGGGTTCACCGTCCGGCGGGTCGGAGAGCGCTGGGAGCTGGTGAATTCCCGGTACTACGGTCGCAGCGTCGTGCTGCAGAGCTGGGCGCGCGATCGCCACACCGAGGCGTTCGAACACTGCTATCGCCTCAACAGCCGCCGCACCGAAGAACTCACCGCCGCGTTCCGCTGAGCGATTCGGGCGAGTCTCGAATCCGGGCGCGCCGCAGCGAAAGCGCATGCGCGCCAGGGCTCCAGCAGCGGACTCGCCGAATCGGACAACGAAACCCCCTGTGACAACGGCATTTCGATAGCACACGGGGCAAAGCAGCTCAAGACGTGCAAAACAGGCATTGCGGTGTCTATTGTTTCCCTCCGTGCGTTCCCCGAAGGCCCGGCGCTCCCGCGTGGCCGCCTCCACCTGCCTCCTCGCCGCCGCGGCACTGATTCCCGCCGCGCCGGCATTCATCCCCTCCGCCGGTGCCAAACCGGTACTCATGCAGGGCTGCCTGCAGGGATTCGACTGCGATATGAGCAATCGAATAGCCGCGGTCGACAACTATCTCGCCGGCCGGCCCGGCGTCACCGGATATGTGATGCGTGACCGCGTCTCGGGTGGCATGTACCGGAATGGCAACGCGGACACCATGTTCTGGACCGCGTCCACCATCAAACTCGCAATCGCGGAGGATCTGCTGAATCGCGCCCGTGTGGGCGCCATCACGCTGGGCCCCGACGATCGCGCCACCATGGAGGGCATGCTGGCAACCTCCAATGACGCGGACGCCGACATACTCTGGAACAAATTCGCCGGTATCGATCGCATGTCGTTCAACAACGCGTTCCGCGCCAACGGCATGAGCGGGCTCACCCCGCTGCCGCCCACGACCTCGCTGGAGCAGGTCAAGCTCTTCCCGGACTGGGGCTTCCAGCAGTGCACCCCCGGCGATCTCGATCGGCTCATGGACAACGTCCTGAACCATATGAATCCGGACGACCGGGCCTACCTGGTGGACCGCATGCGCAAGGTCGACACCAATCAGCACTGGGGCGTCTGGGGCGCGGGCGCGGCGATGCAGCCGGGTCTGAAGAACGGCTGGTCCGATGAGCAGGGCGGCTGGGTCGTCAATTCGGTCGGCTTCGCCGGGCCGGGCGAGCGCTACACCCTGGCCATCATGACCGAGCAGGGCCCGGACGGGACTTACACCGACGGCTCCGAGACCACCACGCACGTCGCGCAGCTGTTGTTCGCGGGGCGCTGAGCCAGCGGGTTGTTCGCGGGCGCCGAGCGCGCATGTCTTGGCGCCCCGAACTCCCCTTCGTATTGTATTTTCAGACCTGATGTCCTTTAAGTCGGTTTCCGAATGATCCTGATTCGTCGTCGAACCTCACGCCCCACTACCCTTGGACGTGAAGTGTCGTAGTTTCACGTCTGGGTTTCACCGTCTGGCTAGGAGCAGGGACTAGATGAACGCCGATAATTCCGTCGCACAGCGCCACCGCGTGGTGGTGATCGGGTCCGGGTTCGGCGGCCTCTTCGCTTGCAAGCACCTGCGGAAGGCCGACGTCGACATCACGCTCATCTCCAAAACCTCCACCCACCTGTTCCAGCCACTGCTGTACCAGGTGGCGACCGGCATCCTGTCGGTCGGCGAGATCGCGCCCGCCACCCGCATCGTCCTGCGCAAACAGCAGAACGTGCGGGTCATCATGGGCGATGTCAACGACATCGACGTGAAGAGCGGCACCGTCACCTCGCGGCTGCTGAACCAGGACACCGTCACCCCGTTCGACAGCATCATCGTCGCCGCCGGCGCCCAGCAGTCGTACTTCGGCAACGATCAGTTCGCCACCTACGCGCCGGGTATGAAGACCATCGACGACGCCCTTGAGTTGCGCGCGCGCATTCTCGGCTCCTTCGAGGAGGCCGAGCTCGCCAAGGACCAGGAGACGCGCGACCGATTCATGACCTTCGTGGTCGTCGGCGCGGGACCCACCGGCGTCGAATTGGCCGGGCAGATAGCCGAACTCGCGGACCGCACGCTGGACGGCACCTTCCGCAATATCGACACCCGCGACGCGCGCGTCATTCTCGTCGAGGGCGCGGGCGCGGTGCTGGCCCCGATGGGCCCGAAGCTCGGTGGCAAGGCGCATCAGCGGCTGGAGAAGATGGGCGTGGAGATCCAGCTCAACGCCATCGTCACCAATGTCGACGCGCGCGGCGTCACCATCAAGGACGGCGACGGCACCCGGCGCATCGAATCCGCCTGCAAGGTGTGGTCTGCGGGTGTGCAGGCCAGCGGACTCGGCAAGATCCTGGCCGAGCACTCCGAGGGCACCGAGGTCGACCGTGCCGGACGCGTGATCGTCGAACCGGATCTCACCATCAAGGGCTACCCGAACGTCTTCGTGGTCGGCGATCTGATGTCCGTACCGGGTGTGCCCGGACAGGCGCAGGGCGCGATCCAGGGCGGCACCTACGCGGCGAAGGCCATCAAGGACGGCATTGCCGGGCACAAGCCCGAGGAGCGCAAGCCGTTCAAGTACTTCGACAAGGGCTCGATGGCCACCGTGTCGCGCTTCTACGCGGTCGCCCAGGTGGGCAAGCTGGAGTTCAGCGGCTTCTTCGCCTGGCTGGCGTGGCTGGCGCTGCACCTGTGGTACCTGGTCGGTTTCCGCAGCCGCTTCGTGACGGTGCTGGAGTGGTTCACCTCCTTCCTGGGTCGCCACCGCGGGCAGATGGCCGCCACCGAGCAGTGGGTGTTCGCCCGGCTCGCACTCGAAGCACTGGATGATCCGGACGAAGCGCGCGAACTGCACAAGCAGATCGGCGGCGAATCCGCTTCCGGCGGTGGCAAATCCGCGGCGAATGCCAAGGCGGCCCCGGCCACGGAGACACGCGCCGGCTGACCACACCGTCAAGGGCCCATGACCCGACCAATCCGGCACGCCGACCGGATCCGAATGTCCGACGTCCGTCGACATTCGTTCAGAAAGGTCATCCATGGGCAAACGCCAACCGGCTGATCAGGTTTCCTCGCATCGCCGCCGTATCGGTTCCCTCGCCCTCGCGGGAGCACTTCCCCTCGTCGCCGCTCTCGCCACCGCCGGAACAGCTGCGGCGGATCCGGTTGCCGGCGACGACAATCCGTCCGCCGTGATCGAGAACCAGCCCACGACCCCCGCACAGCCCGGACTCGTCCTCGACTCCCCCTTCGGCCAGCTCAATGTGCCGGTCCCCCCGATGGTGTCGGAAGGCGCGCGGCCGTGGGCCGAGACCGCTGCGGCGCCCGTGGGCGCCCCGGCCGACGGCAGGTCGTCCGAAGCCGCACCGGTCATCGACCCGGTGACGGACGCGGCCGATCCCCTGGTCGACGCGGCGGGTGTGCCCGCACCGCTGGTGCGGGTCGGCCGCAACTCCGCCACCGGAGTGCGCGATATTCCGAACGGCCCGGTGGCGGCGGTCGATGTGCAGGGTCTGCACATGCCCGACCCGGCGCTCGCGGCCGACGTCGCCCCGATCGCGGCCCCGGAGGGCAAGCTGCGCTTCGGCGATACGCAGATCGATATCCCGGCCTTCCTGACACCCGAGCAGGCCGCACAGGTCAATGACTACTCGGCCCGGACCGAGGCGAATCTCGCGCGCACCCTCGATTCGGCCGGCTTCGAGCCGAGTCGTTCGGACCGGATCGCCGCGCAGACCGTCGGCACCGCTGCCGTGGGGGTGGCGGTGGGGGTGGGCGTCGCCGCGCCCGCGGAGGTCGCCGGCGGAGTGCTGGGCGGCGTCATCGGGGGTATGGCGGGCACGCCCTTCGCTCCGGCCGGGTGGGTTGTCGGCCCGGCCATCGGTGCGAGTGCGGCGCTGTCGCTCATCGTGGTGCCCGCGGCGACCGTGGGCGCGAGCATCGGTGCGGCGGTGGGTGCGGTGAACGGTGTGCTGGCCCCCGCGACCGCGCCGGCGGCGGACACCGCGGCTCCTGGAGTAGCAACCGCTGAGTAATGATCGATTTGTCGGGGCCGGAATCCATAAACTGGGATTCCGGCCCCGTTTTCGTGAACTACCAAGCAGTTAGCTAACTTTCGGCAATGCGGACGTTCTACGCGACTCCATTCACCGACCAATCCAGTTGACCGACGGGTCCGAATGCTGGGCGTCGATGTTCACCCTCGGAGGAAAGGACGCGAATGGCCGCAGGTAAGCACAGAGCACTCAACCCGCATCGCACCAAGGTCGGCACCGTAGTTGCAGCGGGTGCCGTTCCGCTAGTCTTGGCGATCGTCGGAACGGGTACCGCCAATGCCGCACCGGAGACATCCAATTCGGTGACGGCACACGACGATACGTCCAAGCAGTGGCCGGCGGCGGATGCTCCCAACGTCAGCCCTTACGAGGGCATGCACATCCCAGGTGACACCAAGAGCTCCATCCAGTGGTCGCGTCAGGCCCCGGACAAGAGCTATCTGGCCCCGGTCGGCGTGCTGCACGCACCCGTCCCCGTGGCCGCCGTGCCGCCGATCGCGCCGCTCCCGGGCAAGTTCCGGTTCGGCGACTCCTCGTTCGACATCCCGGCCGGGATGGACAGCGAACAGGCGATCCAGATCAATGACCAGGCCGCCACGACCGAGGCGAATCTCGCCACCTTCCTCGATTCGATCGGCATGGAGCGCAGCCGTTCCGACCGTATTGCCGGCCAGACCGTCGGCACCGCGGCCATGGGAGCGATGGCAGGAGCCGGATCGGCCGTGCCCATCGCGCTCACCTCGGCGACCGTCGGCGCCGCACTCGGCCTGGTGGTCGGACTTCCGCTGTTCCCGGTCGGCCTCGTCGCCGGTCCGGCGCTCGGTGCTGCCGCGGGTGCGGCGGTCATCGAGGTACCCGCAGCCGCGGCCGGCGCCGTGGTGGGTGCCATGGTCGGCGCGGTGAATGCGTACAACGCACCGCCTCGGGTCGTCGGCGACTGATTACGCTCGGCGACAAGCTTTTTGCAGCAGATTGATACACACGGCGGGAACCGGGCGTGAGGTCCGGTTCCCGCCGTGTTGCTGAATGTCCTACACGCGCAGGGCAATTGCGGTGCGGGTGAACAGGGTTCCGCCTGCCGCGAGCGGCAGCAGCGCCGCATTCATCCCGGTGGTCTCCGCCGGGCGGTCATCCGGATAGGTCAGCACGCTCTCCAGCGCTCGCGGGCCGGTCAGCGCGTCATCGGTCGCGGCGTCCGCACCGAGATCCAGGCGGTGACGCAGGAGTGGCAGATCGCCGATATCGGCGCGCAATTCCCCGGACCAGTAACCGTGGTCTTCGCCCGTGCGACCGATCTGCACCCGCTCCCGAAGCCGCAGGCGCGCACCCGCTTCCAACCGCACCGTGGTGAGCGTCTCGTGTTCGGCCCCTCCGGCGACCACGGTCGGCTCGGGATCGAAGTCCAGCTCCCCGCCCGCCGCCACCTCGAAGTGCCAGTGCGCCAGCGATTTCCGCGTCTCACGGCCCGGCAGCGCAATAGTGGCCGCCACCGAGCGCACCAGCAGGCGCGCACCCGCGCCGACCGTGATCCGAATATCCAGCTCGTCACCGCCCAATGGCGTTGCGGCCGTACCGATGAGGTGCACGGTATCGACCCCGGTGCGGCGCGCCGCCAGACCGCCGACCGCGTGAATCTGCGGCAACGTCCCGGCGACGGCGGTGATTCGCAGCTCAGTGCGCATATCGCACCGGCTCAGTGCCCATGGCTCACCCGCGTGGCGCGCAGCCCGGTCGGCCACGCGAGTTGCAGCTCGGTCGGCCCCGCGAGAGGCACCTCGGTCGGCCCCGCGAGAGGCAGCTCAGTCAGCCGCACGGCACACAGCTCAATCGACCGTGCGGCAGGCAGCTCAGTGCGAGTGTGCGGCACCGGCCGTCGCATCCTGCTCCGCGGCCAGGCGCAGCTGTTCGCGCACCCAGGTCAGTACCGGTGTGGCGGCCGGGTCCTCGGTGAGCGATGTGAAGACGAACGGCCGTCCCTCACGCACCTTGGTCGAATCGCGGTCCATGACAGCCAGATCCGCGCCGACCATGGGGGCGAGGTCGGTCTTGTTGATGACCAGCAGGTCCGAGAAGGTGACGCCCGGGCCGCCCTTACGCGGGACCTTATCGCCGCCGGCGACGTCCACCACGAAGATCTGCGCGTCGATCAGGCCGGAGGAGAAGGTGGCGGTGAGATTGTCGCCGCCGGACTCCACCAGGATCAGGTCCAGGGGCGGATTCGCCTCGACGAGATCATCGATGGCATCCAGGTTCGCGGTGATGTCATCACGGATGGCGGTGTGCGGGCAACCGCCGGTCTGCACCGCGGTGATCCGCTCATCCGCGAGCACGGCGTGCCGGCGCAGGAAGTCGGCGTCCTCGGTGGTGTAGATGTCATTGGTCAGTACGGCCAGGGACAGCTCGTCGCGCAGCTGCCGGCACAGTGCCGCCACGAGCGCGGTCTTACCCGAACCGACCGGTCCGCCGATGCCGATGCGCACCGGCTCCCCCGGTGTGCGCGCCCGCTTGGGCCGGTCGTGGTGATGATCGTGCGGTTCACCGTCGATGAGGTGGGGTGGCATATGTGCTCCTTTCCGCAGCCATCCTGGCCGATGCACGTAAAAGGCGTGTTACCTGCCCTCGATCCGCTGGTCAGGACGCGAACAGGGGCATAGCCCGCTTGATATGGCGTTCGGCCAGCACGTCCTGGAGTGGGTCCGAGAGGGATATCATCGCCTTCGTCGCCTCCTGTGCGGTGCGATCACAGACCTCGGCGAGTCGGATGGTGCACGCGGCGACCGCGGCCGGATCGAGCGCGAGCAGACGCTGCGCGGCCGTCGCCGCGCCCGTCATGGTCGTATAGACGACAACCCCCGCGATCTCCTCCGGCGCGGACCCGGAAACCACGCCGACCACCCCGAATACCGTCGACAGATGCGGGCGGGCGCCGACGCCGGTCCAATCGCCCTGCGGCCAGACCTGTTTCGCCAGCCGGAGCAGGCCACGCCCCTGTGCGCGGGAGGCGGTGCGCGCGCTGGGTGACGGGGTTCGCGCATCCGCCTCCAGCTCGGCACGGTCGGGTTCCAGGGTGCCCGCACACACCGCCGCGGCGAGCGATGCCGCCACCGCTCCCGAGGTGCGGATGCGCCGGCGCAGATACAGCTCCACCGTCGCCACATCGCGTACCACCCCGGAGGACACCGCCTCCTCCACGCCGCCGGAATGCACGTGGCCGCCGATGGGCAGCCGGGAATCAGCCAGGGTGAGCAGCATGGCCAGACTCATCGACACACCTCCGGATTTCGCATCGCTCGATCCTAAGCCGCCCCTAGCGGACGCTTGACCTCAACCTTGGTCCAGGTAGCAGGCTGGCGGCTGGAACGACCGGCCGTCAGGCACCGCGGATGGTACTGCAGGGGTCGGGGTCGGCAGGGGTCTTCCATGAGGTGGCGCAGGCGGGTGTTGATGGTGCGGAGTTGGGGGGTCGTTGGCGCGGACGGCGGTGTGGCCCTGGGTGATCAGGTTGCCGGCCAAGACCAGGTAGAAAACGCCCCGCCGACCCGTTCGCCGCACATGCTACCTAGGGCCCCCGACAGGCGCGACCGCTCCGATTCGTACGCAGCGCGCTTGTCACCCTTGACCTTTCAAATCGTGCCCTCCACGACCTCCCGGTTCTCGACGCTCGGCATGAGCACGGCGAGGACCGCATCGTCCCAGGAATTTATCTCGGGGCCCGCGAGGATCGCGTCCAGCAGCGGGGCGCTCGCCAGACTCCCGGGCCCGTAGTAGCCGCCGGCCCGGGCACTGGCCAGAACAGCGTGGATAACGCTGGCGTACACCTGCGCCCGCGGTGCGTTGACCGGCCGCCCGGCCCGCTCGTACTCCCGCAGCCACCCGTCGACCGCCTCGATCACTTCACAAAGCACACGAACTTCGACCTCGCTCGTGCTGTCCATCTCGGAGCCGAACATCGTTGGAACCTCCCGTGATTCGGGCAAGTGCGGTGGAACCAGCACACCATTGGCACCCTTGCGAATTCAGCGAAAATGGGATCCCGGGGAGAATCCGCCCATTCACCCACGACCCGACCCACGTACGCGGTACAACGGAATCACTTACTGAACACGGTTGATTCGAGTCCGCAGACCGAAGGTAGAACCGATGACCAGCAATGACGATGATGACGGAGCGGCATCAACACTCCCCCGACGGCAACTCGGCCGCCTGCTACGCGAGGAACGGGAAAAGGACGGGCTGACGATCGAGGTGGCGGCCAAGCTCGCGGATCTGTCGAAATCGGCACTGCAGCGGCTGGAGGCCGGGCGCAATCAACGCATTCAGAAGCAGGATGTGCGGACATTGTGCGAGGTCTACGGTGTAGATCCGGCGGACAGCACCCAGGCGGTCGAACTCGCCGAACAGGCCCGATCGAAGAGTTGGTATCACGCCTTCGGCGGGTTGTTCAGCAATGAATTCAATATGTACATCGGACTCGAGGCCTCGGCCCGGCACCTGGTCTTCTATCACGAACAGGTTCCGGGACTGCTCCAAACCCGCGACTACGCAAGGGCTTTGATCGGTGCGTTCTATCGCGACGGGACACCCGAGGACATCGAACGCCGCGTCGAAGTGCGAATGCGGCGACAGCACATAGTCACCCGCAGATCCGGGCGGCTCGGCATCGAAGTACTCCTGCACGAATCCGCCCTGCACCGAGTCATCGGCAACCGCAAGGTCATGGCGACCCAACTACGCCACCTCGCCGAAATCGGCAAAATCCCCACCGTCTCCATCCGCATCCACCCCTACGACGCCGGCCTCACCTGGGGCATCCTGCACGGCCAATTCGTCCTCCTCGACTTCGGCACCGATCATCGCGGCAAACCGGTCGAGCCGCCCATCGTCTATCTCGAGGGCGGACCCAGCAGCGACGTCTACCTCGAGAAGCCCGACGAAATCCGGCGCTACGATGAACTCGCCTCCGGCATTCGGCAATCGTGCCTGAGTGAGAACGACACGCGAGACCTCTTGCGGCGGGTAGCGAAGGAGCACGAACGTGACCACTGACCTGCCCGGGGCGCACTGGTTCAAGAGCAGCCACAGTGAATCAGGCGGCCAGTGCGTCGAAGTGGCCTGGCTGGACGAGGACAGGGTCGGCATCCGCGACTCGACAAACCCGAGCGGCCCAGCCCTGACCTTCGCCTCCGGCGATTGGGTGGCATTCCTACCGTTCGTCGTCAAGGTCGCCCGGAACCGATAGCCCTATCGATCGGCACGTCTGAATCAAGAAATGCCCAGCCCGGATCACTGGGCCGGGCATCGGGTCTTGCGATCAGGCACTCGAGGATGCCACATCGAATCCTGCTGAGCGAGTGCATAATCCAGCAAACGGACGGAGCGCAGCTCTCCGAAGGACCGGCAGGTTGTGATCAGGTCTAGGGGGTGGGGCAGAGCAGGCCGCCCGACGGCGGGGGTACGGGGACGATACGTTCGGGGGCGGGGACCGGGTGTTCGGCGCCACCGCCGGCGGGAGTGGATCCGTGGTTGGAACCGCCGGGACCGGCGGCGGGGGGCGGGGCTCCTACGTCACCGGAGCTCCATGCGGCGGAGGGGTTCAATGTGACCACGGCGGCACACGCGAACGCTGCGACAAGCCGGCCGATGAGCTGCTTTTGCGTCATGGGGTACGACCGTACAACCAGCTCAACACAATTCGAGGGAACCGACACCTGCACGGAATGTCACGAATGGATCAATTCGCTGTGGGAGCAATGAATTCCGTTGCGGTACAAGGCCACAGACCGGCGGAACAAGCCCTTTTCACACGAACACGCCGCTGACGTGGCGATGAAAGGTTTTCGGCAGTCTCCCGGCGTGTCGCACGGGAACTCGAACGTCCGTGAGGTTCAGTGAATGGCGATATCTTGACCGGGAAGGGAACGGCATGACGGCTGGACCTGGTTCGAGAACCGCCGCGCTCGTGGCGCTGGCGATCGGCGCTTGCGCCGCGCTGACCTGCGGCGCGCCCGCGAGCACCGCCACCGGGGGATGCGGCACCGACCTCAGCGACGTCAAAGGCGAGTTCACCGCGCAGGAAGGCGCGTTCAATGTGCTGCAATTCGACGGCGCGGGCGGCATAACCTTCCGCAGCGATCGGCACGGGAATGGCTCCGGCATCTACGCGATAATCCCCACGGGCGGATTCACCGCCGCCATGCGCATGTCGGACAATGGTTCCGCCGACGCCCGGGCGGCCACCGCAGCGGTGAAAAGCATGACATTCGCCTGCGCCGCCCCCGGTTCCCAAGTCACCGCATTCACCTCACTCGACCAGAACGCCCGGTCATTCGACTACGTCCGATCCTGACGCGATATCGGCGCGCCCGAAAACCACTCGGGGCCAGAGAATTCAGCGGCGGAAGCCGCGTTCCATGAAGCGCTGCGCCGCACCGCGCCGCAGATCGCTCCACGCCTGCACCGGGCCTGTCCACCATGGGGAGATTTCCGGAGGACGTGAAACGACGGCATGGCACACCAGGTCCGCGGCTTCGTCCGCGGTGAGACCGGGGACGCCGGAGAAGTCGGTGGGCGCGCTCATCCGGGTGTGGACCAGGGGCATATAGATGGACGTCGTGGTGACATTGTCGACCGCGATCTCCGTGGCCACGGTGCGAAGCCAGATATCGAAAGCGGCCTTCGAGGCGCCGTACGCAGCCCAGCGCGGCGCCGGTGGCATGCGGATTCCCCAGGTCGAGATATTGACGATATGCCCGTCCCGGCGTTCCCGCATGCTCGGGAGCAGAGCCAGCAGCAGGCGCACCGGGCCGAGATAATTGATATCGATAGTGCGCGTGAAATCGTGGAAGCGATCATAGGATTCGTCGATCGGACGGCGAATCGACTTGCCCGCGTTATTGATCACCACATCGATATGACCGTGCTCGGCGAGCAGATCGCGACCCAGCTCGTCGACGGCATCCATCTCGGTGAGATCGGCCTGGTAGACATGCGCCGTCCCGCCCTCCTCGCGAATCTCGACAGCCACCTGTTCGAGATCGCCGAGCGTGCGCGCGACCAGCAGTACGGTCGCGCCGCCCGCGGCCAGCTTCTTCGCCGAAGCCTTGCCGATACCGTGTGATGCCCCGGTCACCAGCACCACGCGGCCGGCGACCGCATCCCGCAGGGCCTTGTCGCGGGGTCGGGTGGTCGGATAGAAGAGCCTGGTCGCGACCCGTTCCGCGAGGGGACGGCCGTTCGAACCGGTCTGATCGTCGGGCTCCGGCGTCGAGTTCTCACCCACGCCTCGACTGTAACCGCCCGACCGGTACATAACTGGGGTTGAGTGGAAATACCCAGGGCGCGAGGCACTTCCGGTACCGGACGTCCGACTTCAGGAGCGCGATTTTCGACCGCTGAGCACGGCGATCACCGCCATACCGGCCAGCAGCACCGCACCGGCTGTGGTGGCCACATGCATACCGTGCACGAAGGAGTCCCGCGCCGAATCGATCAGCGCGGTGTCGCCATCGGCATGGGTCAGGGTGTCTCCCAGTGTCGGCCCGAAGTCGCCGCCGGACCGGAATACCAGTGCCGCAAGCGAACCCAGCAGTGCCAATCCCAGACCGTTGCCGAGTTCGAAACTGGTCTCGGAGATACCCACGGCGGATCCGGCGCGCTCGGGCGGCACCGCCGCCACCGCCACCTCCGACACCAGCGTGAACGCCATACCGAAACCGGCGCCGGCAACCACGGTTCCGGCCACGTACCAGCCGATGCCGCCGTCCACTCCGACACCGAGCAGCATGAGATTGCCCAGCGCGGCAAGGCCCAGCGCCAGCACGAAGGCGGTCCGGATGCCCAGCCGGCGCCCGACCCGCGCACCGCTCACCGAGCAGACGAAGACCACCACGGCCATCGGAATGCCCAGCAGCGCAGCGCCGAGCGCGTCGCGGCCGGTGACCGACTGCAGGTACACGCTGGTCAGATAGCTCATACCGGCAAGGGCAAGCATGCCGATCGTGCTGGACCCGATGGCCACCGAGAACAAGCCGTTGCGGAACAGGCTCAGATCCAGGAGCGGTTCGGCGAGCTGCCGCTGCCTGCGCACGAAGGCGATGAGCAGCAGGACACCGATGAGTCCGATGCCGACCACCGGAAGATCGAATCCCTCGGCCGCACAGTGCTTGATGGCGAAGACGATCGGCAGAATGCCGCCGATGGACAGGCCCACGCTCGGCAGATCCAGCGGTCCGCGACCCGCCGCGCGATGCTCGGGCAGCAGCAGCGGCCCGAAGACCAGCAGGACCACCAGCACCGGCGTATTGATCAGGAAGACCGAACCCCACGAGAAGTGGTGCAGCAGTACGCCGCCGATGATCGGGCCGACCGCCGAGCCGCCCGCGAAGAATGCGGTCCACACGCCGATGGCGGTGGCGCGCGCCCGTACGTCGGGGAACATGGTGGAGATCAAGGCAAGACTGGAGGGCAGCAGCGTCGCACCGCCGACACCCATGAGCGCCCGCGCCGCGATCAGCACCGAGGCGCTCGGCGCGAACGCCGCGAGCACCGAGGCCAGCCCGAAGACGGTCGCACCGATGAGCAGAATATTGCGCCGGCCGATCCGGTCGCCCAGATTGCCCATGGTGATGAGCAGACCGGCGATCATGAAGCCGTAGATATCGAGAATCCAGAGCTGCTGAGTCGCGGACGGATCCAGCGCCTCGGTCAGCGTGGGCATGGCCAGGTACAGCACCGACATGTCCATGGACACCAGCAGTACCGGCAGCAGCAGTACCGCCAGTCCGAACCAGGCGCGGCGCGAAGTCGTCGCGTCAGGGCGCGCGAGAGTGCGGGTCATCACCTATCCTCAGCTGATTTCGATTCCGAATGAAGTCTTCGCAGAACGAGTGCGCGTACGTCGTACGCACGGCCAGAGTACAGTGTACGCATACCGGTGCGGGAAAGGAAATAATTCGTCCGATGACCGAGGCCAAGCTCACCCGGGCCGCCATCGTCGACGCCGCCATCACCCTGGCCGACGAGTCCGGAATCGATGCCCTGTCCATGCGCCGCATTGCCGACAGCATGGGCGCGGGAGCCATGTCGCTCTACCGCCACGTCCCCAATAAAGACGCACTGCTGGCCGCCATGACCGACGAGGTGTCCCGCCGCAACCCCTACCCCTCCGCCGAGGGACAGAACTGGACCTGGCGAGATCGCGTGCGCATCGCCGCCGAGGTGGATTGGCGGCTGTACCGCGAACACCCCTGGGTCCTGTTCACCTTCGCCGTCCCGCGCTACAACTTCGGCGAGAACAGCCTGCTCGTATTGAACTGGCTCGTCGAAGGATTCAACGAACTCGGCGTCACCACCCGCGAAGCCACCCGCATGTCCCTGTCCGTCTGGAGCTATATCGCCGGCGTAGCACTGCAACACGTCAGCGCCCGCCTGCTCATAGGCCGTGACAGCGAACCCGAAGAATCCTCCGGCCTCACCGCCCTCCTCGAAGGCGAACCCCGCTGGCCCGCCCCGCCAGCGCTCATCGAACTCCACGGCACCGGCGGCGACGACCTACTGGACCCCCAAGCCCTCCTCGACTCCGGCCTCAGCGCCCTCTGCGACGGCTTCGAATCCCGCGCCCGGCGCTAGCGCCACACCCCCGAAACATCCAGCGCCGCAGCATCAAATGAACACCGATGCGCGACATTCGCCGCAAGTCTGCACACGCTGCGCGCTCGCACCGCCTGCGCGCCAATCGAGCGCACGCAACCGCCCCGGCCATAGCCATCGGCACTCGCCCCTGCACTCGCTGCACCGATTCGCCCGTGCCACCACGCCCGCCGCTTCGTCCGCGGCCACCGTGATCCGCCGCGCGGGCACCGCGTAAGCACAACGTGCCATGTGGTCAGTTCTCGATAATGCCGTCGAGGTAGACCCAGGCTCCGCTGTCGCGGCGGAAGCGGCTGTTTTCGTGGAGGTCGCCCGGGGTGCCGTGGGATTGGTAGTGGGCGCGGAATTCGACGGTGCCTTCGGTGTGGAAGGGGCCGCCGCCGGTGGCCTCGAGGATTTCCAGTCGATCCCAGTGCATAGCGGGGTCGAAGTCGACGTCGGCGGGGCGGGTGGCGGGGTCCCAGCTACGCAGCAGGTAGGCCTCGTCGCGGAGTGCGAAGGCGCTGAAGCGCGAGCGCATCAGCTGTTCGGCGGTCTTCGCCTGCGCCTCGCCGCGATGCAGACGCCCGCAGCAGTCCACGTAGTTCGCCGGTAGCCCGCAGGGGCAGGCCGCGGGAATCGGCTGGGGTTTGCGATGCTTCGCCATGCGGTCCATTGTCCGCGCCCGATTCCCGCATTCGACCGGCGGTGTCCTGTCCTCAGTAGAAGCTGCGCCCGACCAGACCGCCCGATACCGACCAGACCTCGACGATGCGGCCGTTCTCGGCGCGCAGGATGTCGGTGCCGCTGAGCTCGGTGAGTGTGCCGTCGCGACCGGTGAACCGCACGCCGTAGGGCCGGGCCACCAATCCCGTTCGGGTGTCGTCCATGTCGACGACGCCGGGGCCCTGCGGTGCGAATCGCACGCCGGGAAGCTGCGCGCGGAACGTTTCGATCTGCGCGGCAAAGGCTTTCGCATCGTGAATATCGTCGTAGACGGTCGCGCCGGGCTGGGCGTAGCGCAGGGTGAATTCCGGGGCCATGATCTCGTCGGCGGCCAGCTCGCCGTTCCACAGGTCGGTCCACCGGTCGTACAGCTCGATGCCGAAGTCGCGCATCCGCACTCCTCAATAGTCTCTTTGATACTGTCTCGCGGCACTTAAGTTATAGTCTCAGCGATACGGTGTCAATGGGGCGAGCGAAGGAGCTGCGATATGACGGAGGTCGGCCACCAGGACCACATAGTGCTGGGATTGATCGCCAGGCACGGGCCGCTCACCCCGTACGAGCTCAAGGCCCGGATCGAGGAGAGCGTCGAATACTTCTGGCCGATCCCGCACGCCCAGTTGTATCGCATCCCGCCGCGCCTGGCCGAGCAGGGACTGCTGCACGAGGAGGCCGAGACCGGCGGCCGGCGGCGGCGGGTCTTCCATCTGACCGAGGCCGGCCGCGCCGAATTGACCCGCTGGCTGGCCGATCCCAGCGCACCGCCGCCCGAGACCCGGGATCCCGCGCAGGTGAAGCTCTTCTTCGCCGATCTCGGCGGTCCCGGAGATGTTGTCGCACTGGCACACAGGCAGGCCGCCGAACACCGCCGCTGGCTCGATCTCTACCGGAAACTACAGGCGGAGATCGATCCGGACGACAGTGAACGGGCGGTATCACGGGCGCGCATCCTGCGGCTGGGCATCGGCCACGAGCAGGCGTACGTCGACTTCTGGGAGGATCTGGCCGCGCATCCCGACGGCGGGCCGGGCGCGCGGGAGTGATTACTCGCCGCCGGTACTGATTACTCGCCGTCGGTCACGATGGCGTAGGCGAATCCGTCCCAGCCCTTACCGCCGACGGTCTGCAGCACGGTGGCCTCCAATCGCGGTTCGGCATCGAGCAATTCGATGACCTCGCGGCTGGCGCGCACGGCCGCATCCGGCGAATCCGGATTCGCGATGCCGCCATTGCGGACCACATTGTCGACGATGATGACCGAACCCGGCTTGGTCAGCCGCAATGCCCACTGCACATAGTTCGCGTTATTGACCTTGTCGGCATCGATGAACACCAGGTCGAACGGCTCCGGGTGCTCCTGGGCCAGTACCGGCAGACTGTCCAGCGCGGCGCCGACCCGAATCTCGACCCGGTCCCCCACCCCGGAGCGATCCAGATTCGCGCGCGCCACCTCGGCATGTTTGGGCTCGTACTCCAGGGTCAGCACCTGCCCCTGCTTGCCCACGGCCCGCGCCAGCCAGGTGGTGCTGTACCCGCCGAGCGTGCCGATCTCGAGCACCCGCTGCGCCCGCGCGGACTTGGCGATCAAGTACAGGAACTTGCCCTGCGGCGGTGATACATCGATGGCGGGCAGCCCGGCGGCCGCATTCGCGGCGAAGGTCGCCGAATCCCCGTCTCCCACCAGGGTGTCCACCAGATAACGATCAACTTCGGCCCAGTCTGATGTCGTCATACCGGCCAGTCTGCCACCCGCACGCGGCGGGTGGCCTCCCTTTGATTCGGCATGATCGCGTGCGGACTCAGAAGAGGAAGTAGCGCTGCGCCATCGGCAATTCGGTGGCCGGCTCCTCCGCCCACACCTCGCCGTCGATGCGCACGGTGAAGGTGTCGGGATCGACCTCGATGCGCGGCATGGCGTCATTGCGCGGCATATGCGCCTTGGTTCGCTTGCGAACATTGGCCACCGGCACCAGCTTCCGATTGACCCGGAGCCGGTCCGCGAGACCGTCCTCGATGGCCTGCTCGGACACGAAATGCAGCGAGGTCCCCGCCGCCACCGCCGGCGATGCGCCGAACATGGGTCGCGGCAGCACCGGCTGCGGCGTCGGAATGGAGGCGTTCGCATCACCCATGGCGGCCCAGGCGATCATGCCGCCCTTGAGCACAGCGTGCGGCCGCACCCCGAAGAACGCCGGTTCCCACAGCACCAGATCGGCCAGCTTGCCGACCTCGACCGAACCGATCTCGTGATCGAGACCGTGTGCGACCGCCGGGCAGATGGTGTACTTCGCGATATAGCGCTGCACCCGATTATTGTCCGCCGCACCATCTCCCGGCAGCGCGCCGCGGCGGCGCTTCATGACGTGCGCGGTCTGCCAGGTGCGCATGACCACCTCGCCGATGCGGCCCATGGCCTGGGAATCGCTGCCGATCATGGAGATCGCGCCCATATCGTGCAGCAGATCCTCCGCCGCGATGGTGGAGGGCCGAATCCGGCTCTCCGCGAACGCCAGATCCTCCGGAATGGACGGGCTCAGGTGATGGCACACCATGAGCATGTCCAGATGCTCGTCCAGGGTATTGACCGTATGCGGCCGCGTCGGATTGGTAGAGCTGGGCAGCACATTGAGATGCGCTGCGACAGTGATGATGTCGGGTGCGTGCCCGCCGCCCGCACCCTCGGTGTGATAGGAGTGGATGGCCCGGCCGCGAATGGCGGCCAGGGTGTCCTCGACGAATCCGGCCTCGTTCAAGGTGTCCGAGTGCAGTGCCACCTGCACACCCGAGGCATCGGCCACGGTGAGGCAGGCATCGATGGCCGCCGGGGTGGTGCCCCAGTCCTCGTGCAGTTTGAAACCCGCTGCGCCGCCGCGCAATTGCTCCCACATGGCTTCCTGGCGCACGGTATTGCCCTTGCCCAGCAGCACGATGTTCATCGGCCATCCGTCGGTGGCCTCCAGCATGCGGCCCAGGTGCCAGGCGCCCGGCGTGACAGTGGTGGCCTTGGAGCCCTCGGCCGGACCGGTGCCGCCGCCGACGAGGGTGGTGATGCCGCCGCCCATCGCCTCCTCCAGCAGCTGCGGGCAGATGAAGTGCACGTGACAGTCGATGGCGCCCGCGGTGACGATGCGGCCGTTGCCCGCGATGATCTCCGTCGAGGGCCCCACCACCAGATCCGGATGCACCCCGGTCATGGTGTCGGGATTACCGGCCTTGCCGATCGCGCAGATGCGCCCGTCGCGAATACCGATGTCGGCCTTGATGATTCCCCAGTGATCGACGATCACCGCGCCGGTGATGACGGTATCGGGAGTCCCCTCGGCGCGGGTCGCCCGCGCCTGGCCCATGGATTCGCGCAGTACCTTGCCGCCGCCGAAGACCGCCTCGTCACCGGCGAGTCCCGGTCCGCCACTGCGGTCTTCGGTGATCTCGATGAGCAGATCGGTGTCCGCCAGGCGAATTCGATCGCCCGTGGTGGGACCGAAGAGTTCGGCGTACCGGGCGCGGGAGAGTTCGGCCATCAGGCATCCAGCTTTCCGGGAGGAGTCAGGCTGATTCCGTGCACTTCACGATTGCCGCCCAGCGGCACCAGCGAAACCCGCTGGCCCAGACCGGGTTCGAAGCGCACCGCGGTTCCGGCCGGAATATCGAGGCGGCGTCCGTGCGCGGCTTCGCGATCGAAGTCCAGGGCCGAGTTCGACTGCGGGAAATGCACATGGCTGCCGACCTGGACCGGTCGGTCGCCGGTGTTCACGACGTCGAGTTCGATGCGTTCGGCTCCGGCATTGAGCTCGATCGTGCCCTCGGCACAGAGGTATTCACCAGGAATCACGGTGTATCAGCCGATCGGATTGTGGACGGTGACGAGCTTGGTGCCGTCCGGGAACGTGGCCTCGACCTGGACGTCGTGAATCATCTCCGGCACGCCGTCCATGACGTCGGCGCGCGTGAGCACGGTCCGCCCGGAGGCCATGAGCTCGGCGACGGTCCGGCCGTCGCGCGCGCCCTCGAGCACGTGATCGACGATGAGCGCGATCGACTCGGGGTGATTCAGCTTGAGCCCGCGGCCCTGCCGTCGCCGAGCCAGCTCGGCCGCATAACTCAGGAGCAGGCGTTCCTGCTCGTGCGGCGACAGTCGCATTCGGGCTCCTCACCGAGGTTGCGGACGGGTCGTCGCACATTCTGGCACGAGCCGTATTACCTCGATGTTTCGTGCACCGCGGGCGTGCCGCGTTCGCCCGGGAGCACAATGCGCAGCACCGTCCCGCCCCGGTCGGAGGCCTCGACCGCGATGGTGCCGCCGTGGTTCATAACGACCTGCTTGACGATCGCCAGCCCCAAACCCGAACCGGGCATCGAGCGTGAGGTCGTCGCCCGATAGAACCGTTCGAAGACCAGTTCACGCTCGGCGGCGGGGATGCCGGGGCCGGCGTCGTCGACGATCAGCTCCATCAGGCCCGAGTCGTTCTCACGCATGCCGACTCGCACCTGTTCGCCCTCAGGGCTCCACTTGGCCGCATTGTCGAGGACATTGATGATCGCGCGCTCGAGACTGGCCTCGTGCCCGTAGGCCAGCCACGGCCGCAGTTCGACGCTGAAGTCGATTCCGGCCCGGCGTCTGCGGACGCGTTCCAGGGCGCGGTCCACCGCTTCGCTGATGTCGACCTGTTCGTAGACGGTGTCCGGGGCGTCCTCGCGAGCGAGGTCCACCAGATCACCCACCAGCGTGGACAATTCCTCGATCTGCGCCATCACATCCGAACGCAACTCGATCATGTCCTCGTCCGGAATGCTCGGGGCACCCGGACGCGACGAGGCGATCAGCAGTTCCATATTCGTGCGCAGTGAGGTCAGCGGCGTCTTCAGCTCATGGCCGGCATCGGCCACCAAACGCCTTTGCCGCTCCCGAGATTCGGTGAGCGCACGGAGCATCGTGTTGAAACTCTCAGTGAGCCTGGCGAGTTCATCATCACCGGTCACCGGGATCGGCGTGAGGTCATCGGTGCGAGCCACCCGCTCGGTCGCCGCGGTCAGCCGGGCAATAGGCCGCAATCCGGTGCGGCCCACCGCTGTTCCCGCAGCAGCGGCGAGCAGGACTCCGCAACCGCCGACCACGAACAGCAACCACGCCAGCCGATCCAGTACCCGCTGCGTCGGCTGCAGTCGCTGCGAGATCACCAGCGTGGAGCCCGAATGCGTACGCTCCGCGAGCACCCGCTGATTGCCGACGGTGCGCAGCGAGTAGGCGATATGCCCGTGTGCCACCGCCAGCTCCTGGCTGCCGATCGGCGGTGCGGCATCCTGCCCGATCACATATCCCTCGGATTTGCTGTCCGGATAGATCAGTGCGACACCGATATCGTTCGAGAACAAGCTCCCGAGGGTCAGCGCCTCCAGATAGTTCATGCTGTCGACATTGTTGGCGATCATGACCGAGGCCCGCGTCCGCAATTGCGAATCCACATCCGCGTACAGCGAGCGCGCCACCATCGCATAGGCGGCGATGGAGGTGAAGGCCACGGCGACCGTCACCACCGATGCGGCCAGCAGCATGACCCGCCAGCGCAGCGAGACCGAGCGGGCCGACGGCATCGGCGGGAGCGGATCGGATTCCGGTGCGTTCCCGAGCCCGGCGACCACCGGACGGCGTGGGACGGTTCTACTCACGAGCGCATGCCGCGAGCACCAGAATTGCGCATACCTCCATGCTGCCCACAGCGACTGAGAAGCAACTGAGAGCTGCGGCCGAATCAGCCCTGCGGACTGAGGTTCTGCAACCGGACCTGACCGCGCGCCACCGTGCGCTCCTGCTCATCGGTGATGACCACCACCCACAACTGCTGCGATCGGCCACGATGCACCGGCGTGGCCACCCCGCGCAGCACGCCGTCGCGCACCGCGCGCAGGAAGTCGGTGTTGTTGTTGACGCCGACCACCCGCCCGCGATCCCCGAGCCACACACTGCCCGCGATGCTCGCCAGCGTCTCGATGACCGTGCAGTACACGCCGCCGTTGACAATGCCCGCCGGCTGGAACTGCTGCGGCGTGACAACCCACTCCGCGGTCACCTGGTCCGGGGTCATCTCGGTGAGCTTCAACCCGAACGTATCGGTGAAGAAGCCCTCACTGAATTTGTTCATCAGCTCGGGCGTCACATCAGCCATGGACTTGAGCGACGAGAAGTCTTCGGTCATGAATCCACATTCGCATGCGGTCCCGGAATACGAAGCGGCGGGCTCCCCTTGGTAGGGGAACCCGCCGCGGCAATGGACCGGGGAGATCTCAGGGTGCGGAACGCGACTGCTGAGCGTCCGGCAGCGCAGCTGAGTTGCTCAACGTCTCGCGCCGCGCGAAAGTCTCTTCAGGGTCCACGGTGATGACATCTAGTTGCTGCACCAGCGCCCTCGGAATCTCCCCACCCTCGAAGTGCTCCGGCGAAGGAACTATGACCGCCTCAGCATCCAAACGCGTAGCTTGCGCCCGCAAACGCGCCAGCGGTGGCCGACCGAACTTCGGGTCGTAGATCACCATATCCGCGAAGTCATACCCGAGACGCGTGGCAAGCCTGCGGATTTGGGTCTGGTCCCACAGCTGCGACACCCCGAATACGTCGGTGCGCAAATACCCGATACATGTTGGCTTCCAACGCATTACGGCCCCTTCATCATGTCCGTCCTGTCCACGGAATTCGAGGTAGAACCCGGCACAGTCCTCCCCTACGTCTGCGACGCTTCGGAGTTCGAGCACCCCACCGGGGAACCTGAACAGTCGCGCGCGCTCCACTTCGTCAGTCATGACCGCCCCTGTTGTCCGCTGGTGAGGCCGCTCGCGACCAAGACGACCGCACCGGCCCAAACGCCTGGCTTTAACGGTATGGACAGACTCATTACCATGACCAGCGCTTTGTAGATGTTTGCAGCAATCTGGAAGGAAGCGTTGACCTGACCTGGGAACCGGAGTCAAGCTCAGATACGAGTTTTCACACACTCCGATCGTGAGGTTCCATCATGCTTTTGCGCTTGCTCGGAACTGACACTCGTAACAACGGCAGTCCCACCCTGTTCGCCTCGGACCGAGACACGTACGTCGTGTTGGGTTGGGAAGTCCTGGAACGGGATTCCCGACACATCGAGATTCCGCATCGCCTGCTGACCTACCTCGAACAGGGGACCTGTCTCGGTACGCTGCTCCGGGATACCGGACACGGGACGTTCGTCCTGACCGGTGAGCCGGTGACCGATCCAGCCGCGCTGGCGCGGATCAATCCGCCGACCGGGGAACGCACTATCGAAGTACCGATCGGAAAGGAAATTCGCCCGGACGATGTATCTACTCACTGCTGACGAACAAGAACAGCTGTTCAGGCGATGCCGGCGGGCTTTTCATCTGGAGGTCCAGGACAGCTACACGGTTGCGGACGAAGCCGAAGCGCTGGCGAGGTTTCTCGAATCCGGCGAGTTCGAATATGACCCAGAGTGGCGGCACTGGGACGACCTCGTTCGTGAGGTCACGGAATCTGGGAGGGCAGTGCAGCGGGTCCGAGTGGTCACCGAACCGCACACCGACTACACGCGATTCTTGTACGCCACAACCGCAAGCAACATCGACTCGGGCGAGGAAATCCGCTGGCTCCCACGCCATGTGATCGATCCTGACGAGTTGACCGCAGATGATTGGTGGCTGTTCGACGACGACACAGTGGCTTTCACGGCATTCAGGCCAGACGAAACCCTGGGAGGGTTCGCAGTCACCAAAGACCCGAGAATCAGCGAATACTGCCGCAGTGTCCGTAATCGCGTGTGGAGCCTGGCGACACCTCACGCGGAGTACCGAATCAAGCAGTGAGCAGCGTCCAGCAAGCACGAGAAACACTCGGCGCGCGGCTCCGGGAACTTCGAAAACAGGACGGCCTGACGGGCCTGGAACTGGCGAAGCTAGCAGGCTGGGACAACTCGAAGGTCTCCCGCTACGAACACGGCAAACAGACCCCGACCGAGCAAGACATCCACACATGGTGTGCGCTGACCCACGCACCGTCACATCTTGCCGATCTGATCGCGTCCGTACGGAACGTCGAAGCGGCTTGGATCGAGTGGAAGCGGATACAGTCCCACCGCATCCAGAAGAAGACAGCGCAGGTAGAGACCGAATCCAAGCTGATCCGCGGATACGATCCCGACCTGATCCCCGGCCTGCTGCAGACGCAGGACTATGCAACCGAGGTGCTCCGAGAATGTATCCAGTTCGTGGGCGGTCCCGATGATCTCGCCGCCGCCGTAGCAACGCGGATAGAGCGTCAGCAGGTTCTGCGCAAAGGCGCGAGACGATTTCATTTCTTGATCGCGGAGCAAGCGCTGTACACGACAGTTGGGTCGGATGAGATCATGGTTGGCCAACTCGAATACCTTGCGGCTCAGGTCCGTTCGTCTCGGGTCGCCCTCGGGATCATTCCGCGCACAGCGCGTTTCCGAGTCCCGGTAACCAACTTCCTGATGTACGACGTTCGGCAGGTCCACGTGGAGACCGTCACAGCCGGGCTCACGATCACCCAGCCGCGCGAGGTGTCCCTGTACGAGAGGGCGTTTCAGATCTTGGTTCGGCAGGCTGTCAAGGGAGAAGCAGCCCGCGAGCTGATCCGAGCGGCGCTGGACAAGCGCCGATAGACCTCGCGTTGCGGTGGCAGAGTGCCAGCACTCGCACGCCGCCTCGGAATACGAAGCGGCGGGCTCCCCTTGATAGGGGAACCCGCCGCGGCAATGGACCGGGGGTTCTCGGCAGCCCTCCGGAACACTCGCTCGGTCCTAACGCCGGTTTTGAGTGTAGGTCAGGCTTACCTAACAAGGCAAGCCCTTCGCGGCGAGGCTCGCGGCGGAGCTACTTGGCGAGGGACTCGTTCCAGTCCAGGATGCGGTGGCTCTTGACTACGCCGTGGAGGACGAAAGGGTCGTTCGCTACGAATTGTTCGGCGGCCTCGCGGGTGGTGAAGATGGCCATGGAGCCGTTTTCCTGGGGGTCGGCGAAGGTTCCGATCATGACGAGGTCGCCGCGGTCGATGTAGGGCTGGTATCGGGCTACGTGCGCGGCGAAATGCTGGGGGGCCTTTTCGGCGAGATCGTCTGCGGATTCGTAGAACACGACGGCTTTCATGGGTTGGCTTCCTCTCGGCTCACCGGGACCGCGATAGCTTCCAGACAGTACTGCGCGGCCGCGCGCCAGGGACTACCAGCGCATCATCGGCGCTGGATGGAGTGGGTGCCGCAGCGAATGACGAATGACGCCAGTGAGCACGATTCGATGGAAGTGTTCGTAGGGTAGTTCGGCTACGACGGAATGCACTGTGGCGCGGGGGATTTGGTTTCGGAGCAGGCCGTGACTGGCGTCTACGAGGTCGGCGATGCGGAAGGTTTCGACGAGGCGGTCTTCCTGTACTGGGCGAATGCGGTGGTGGTCCATGACCATTCGGTGCACGAGGTCGGGGTCGGCGATACCGAACTTCTCGACGAACTCGTCTGCCAGGGCTGCCGAGGGCTCGAGGTAGTCCATTGTTTTCGCTGTCCAGACGCCCAGGTCGTGGATCGCCCAGGCGAGGGCGGCCGAGTCGGGGAGCGAGTCGACGCCCAGGAGTCGCAGTTGGTAGTTGAACCCGCGCAGGACGTGGTTGCGGTAGGCGTCGTATTCGTCGCCCAGTTGCGGGCGGTAGCGGTCCAGAACGGCGTCCACGATCGGGTGGCTGGTGATGATCAGACTACGAGCGGCAGGCGAACCCATATCCGCACAGTACCGACGATCGGGGACCTATCCGGGCATGTTCTTCGCTCGGCCGTCCGCGACGGCGAATCCGGGGTAGTGACGGGCGGCTTCCCGGGCGGAATCGAGAAGTTCGGGCGGACCGGAAAGCGTCCAGATGGTGGTGCGGTTGTTCGGGAGGTAGTCGGCGAATCGTTTCCAGATGTCGGATTCGGTGTCGGCGGTGAGGATTTCGCGGACTACGGGAGTGGTGTCGATCGGAACTGCCGTGGCGGGCTCCGCAGGGCGGAACTCGAGGAATCCGCGTGGGCCGTATTCGGTCTTTCGGGCCGGGTAGGGATTTCCGGCGTACGCCACCGTCGGGTTGTCGGTGAGCTGGAGTCGCCGGTGGACGTGGCCCAAGGCCCAGTAGTCGTAGCCGCTGCCGGTCAGCGTCGTCAGTTTTGTCGGCGCGCAGGGACGACGGCTGTCACCTCCGGTCAGGCTGGTGTGCAGCAGTCCGATATTGGTCCAGCCATCGGCGGGTTCCGGGTAATCGGCGGCGAGGTCGCGCAATTCGTCGGGGTCACCGATGGACTGGCCGTGCACCACGATCCCGCTGTCCGGCCAGTAGTGCGTGCCCGGCGCCTCGATCGGCGCCACCCAGCAGCTCGGCGGCAGGCGAAGCTGTTCGGGCAGTGAAGATTCGGCGTCGTGATTGCCCCAGATGAGGGCCACCGGGATGCCCGCGTCGTGTAAATCCGCCAACGCCGCGTTCGCCGCATCCGAGGCGCGCCGGGTCGCCTCGTGACGGTCGAAGAGGTCGCCCGCGATGAGCACACCGTCATAGCGGCCGTCGAGGATATGACGCAGTAGCGCGTCGAAGGCGTCGTACGCGATCTGCACCGGGTCGATCGGCGGGCAGCCCGGGTACTCGGGCACCGCGCGCAGCCGCGCACCCAGGTGCAGATCGGCCAGGTGCGCCAGCCGGATCATCGGGATCGCTTCTCACTCATACGGTTTCGCCACCACTCCAGGACGACCAGCACCACGGTGGAACCGAGGACGCCGATCACGGTCATGGCCATGGCCTCGGCGCGGTGACCCTGATCGAACTGGCCGAGAATCCACGGCGACAGCAGCTGCAGCGAAGCGGGCCGCACCATGGAGGAGGCGACGACCTCGCGCACCCCGAGCAGAAATGCCAGCAGCCAGCCCGCCACGATGCCGGGCATGAGCAGCGGAATCGTAATGCGCCACAGGGTCTGCCACGCGGTGGCGCCGGAGGTCGCGGCGGCCTCGAGGAACTTGTCGTCGACGGCCGCGTAGGCCACCTTCACGTTCTGCAGCACCACCGGCAAGGTGATGACGACATAGGCGAGCACCACCATGGCGCGAGTGTTGTACGGCGTGAACGGCAGCCAGGGCGCATTCCACAGGAAGATGAAGCCGATCACCAGCACGATGGTCGGCACGGTATCGGGGGCGATGCCGAGCAGATCGATGCCACGCCGCGCTGTGGTCCGAGCTCGCGTTTCGGCGACCCGACGCCGGGCGATGACCATGGCGCACGCCACCGCCAGCACCGTCGCCACTGTGGCGGCGATCAGCGCCAGGGTGATGCTGTTCTGCAGGGCATCCAGCCCGCGTCCCGGTCGCAGCACCCGCGCGAAATAGTCGAAGGTGAGGTTGTCCATCGACGGCTGCTTGGACCGCAGCACGGTCATCGCACCGAGGATGATCGAAATGTAGGGCACCAGCACCGATATCAGCAGCACCAGCCCGATCCAGACCCAGCCGGGCACCGTCCACCAGCCGGTGTCGACCCGGGTGCGTCGCGCCACCCGGCCGCCGAACGGCACTTCCCGCCGGCTCATCCACTGCTGCAGACCCCAGACCGTCATGCCCATGGTGAGCAACACGGTCGAAAACGCCGCGGCCCGAGGAAAATTCAGCGGGTCGATGGTGACATTGCCGTAGATCTCCGACACCAGGACCGGGAACCCGATCCGGTTCCCGAGCGTGACGGGAGTACCGAATTCCCCTGCGGCCCGAATGAATACGATCAACGCGCCGAGCGCGTAGGTGGGGCTGAGCAATGGTGCGAGCACCAGCCGGAACCGCTGCCAGGCCGATGCCCCCGCCACCGCGGCCATCTCGTCGAGCGAGGCCGGCACCGCATCGAGGCGATTACGCAGCAGCAGATACAGGAACGTGAAGATCTCGCACGACATGATCGCGGCCATGCCGACCGGCGACTCCACCACCGACCGCACCAGAGCGCCGCCGGACGTTCCGAGCCACCGCTCCCCCAACCCGTTGATGCGCGTGAAATCCAGCCACGCCATGGCCGCCACGTACGGCGGCGTCAGGAACGGCACCATGACCGCGATATCGATCCAGCGATGCCGCCGCAGCCGAGTCCACGACATGAGAAACGCCAGCGGCGCGGCCATGGCGGTCGAGATGACAACCACCAGCACGCCCAGCAGCACCGTATTGCCGACGATCCGCAGGTTCGCCGGTTGCAGCAGCTGCCCCAGCGCCGACGGGTCGCCGTTGTACCCGGTGACGGCCCGGATCAGCATGGCGATCAGCGGCGCCGCGACCGCCACGAGCAGCAGCGCCAGCAGGGCGTAAACCCTTGCACCGGAACGGAATCGGGTCTTCGTTCCGGCGGAGCCGAGATCGGTTCCGCCGGAGTCGATATCAGTGGTCACAATCAGCCGAGGTACCGCTTGGTGAACTCCGCGAGCACATCCTTACCACTGGCCTTGGCCTGATCCCAGGTGAAGTTCAGCTGCTTGACGTCGGCGTAGGAACGCGTACCGGCGGCAGCGGGCACATCGGTGCGCGCGGGAATCATCTTGCGGGCCGCGGAGATCGCCTGCCCCTGCGGGGAGAACATGAAGTCCACCAACGCTTTAGCGGCGGCCGGGTTCTTGGAATCCTTGACGATGAACACCGGTCGCGGCGTGATGGTGGTACCGGAGGCCGGCGAAACCACCTGCAGCGGTTCACCCTTGTCGATGGCCGCGTAGGCGGAATAGTCGACGCCGCCGAGCACCACCGCGTGCGAGCCCGCGGTCACATCGTCGAGCGCCGGGCCATTGGCGCCGTGCACCACCATGCCGTTGGCGAAGAGCTTGTCGAACAGCTCCCAGGTCTTGTCCTTGCCCCAGGCGATGGTCATGGCGGTGACCAGGTCTGCGGCGGTACCGGATTCGCGCGGATCCGGCATGATCACCTTGCCCTTGTATTCGGGCGCGGTGAGATCGGACCAGTCCTTCGGCGTTCCGGGAGCGGCCTTGGTGTTCACGACGATGGTCAGCGCCGAACCGTCACGGCCGGTGAACGCATTGCCCTTATCGGCCCAGCCGGGCTGGATCTTGTCCGCGTCCTGCGGGCTGTAGACCAGCGCCTTACCGTCGGCGGCGTACTTCGCGACCGGCGTCCAGGAGGCCAGGTACACCACATCGGCCTGCGGGTTCTGCCATTCCGCATCGAGTTTCGCGGTAATCTTGCCGGTTTCGCCGCCGAAGGTCTTCACCTTCACCCCGGACGCCTTGGTGAACGCGGCCACCAGATCGTCGGTGAGCTCCTGCGGATTGGCCGAGTACAGGGTCAGATCCCCGGACAGCCCGGCCGGAGCGGTCCACGTCGCCGCGGGCTTGACAGCCGGAGCGGAGTCGTCGGCCGAACCACACCCGGCGACCACGAGGGCCGAGGCGAGGACGGCCGCGGCAAAGGCGCGGCGAGACAGAGACATCGGGATGATTCCTTTCGAAAAGCGGTACAGCGAAAGCTCAGGAGGCCGGGGTGATGACATCGGCGGCGTCCAGCGTCAGGCGCACCTCGGTGCCCGGCGCGTGCGCGGCGGGATGCGGGACGATCCAGGGCCGGTCGACTCCGGCGACCTCACAGTGCAGGTGGTAGTTGCCGCCGATGAATACGGCCGAGCGAACGGTCGCGGGCACCGTGAGCGCCTCCGCGGGAGTGCCATCGCGATGCGCGAGAACACCATTCGCCGACCCGGTCCCGTTGCCGTCCGCGAGCACTCGCACGCGCTCGGCGCGCACGCCTCCCCCGCTCGGCAGCGGATTGAAGGTCCCGACGAATCCGGCCACGAACGTATCGGCGGGCCCGCGGTAGAGCTCCTCGGGCCGCCCGACCTGCAGAATACGACCGGACCGCATCACCACGATGCGATCGGACATACTCATCGCCTCGGCCTGATCGTGGGTGACGAATACCGTCGTCGCCCCCAACTCCGTGGTCAGCGAACGGATTTCGGCGCGCAGCTGCTCGCGCAGTGCGGCATCGAGTGCGGACAGCGGCTCATCGAGCAGCAGCAGCGCGGGCCGCGCCACCAGGGCGCGCGCGATGGCCACCCGCTGCTGCTGACCACCCGAAAGCTGGTGCGGCATCTTGCCCGCCGCACCGGTGAGATCGACCCGCGCCAGTGCGTCCGCGACCCGCTCCTCGATCTCGGTGCGCGCGACGCCCGAAACCCGCAAGGGGAAACCGACATTGGCGGCGGCCGTCAGATGCGGCCACAGCGCCAGATCCTGGAACACCATGCCCAGCCGCCGCGCCCGCGGGGGAACGAACACCCCCGACGCGGTATCGCACACCGTCTGTTCACCGAATCGGATCCGCCCCCGCTGCGGCTCGTCCAGCCCGGCCAGCAGCCGCAGCAGGGTGGACTTGCCGCAGCCGGACGGGCCGAGGACGGACAGGAATTCACCGGGCTCGATCACCAGATCGGTCGGCTGCAGCCCAGTCCCGTCACCGTAGGTGCGGGACAGTCCCTCCACCACAACCCGTGCTCCGATATGGTCCGCTGCCGACATAGGCGGTGACGGTAAGCAGTGATTCTGTCTCGATGGGGCGGGTCGAGTGAATTGTGAGTGACTTCTGCGGTCACCGGCCGGTTATCGGACGAAGCATGTCCGGCGCACCGGCAGACCGCGGTCCTCCAGCGCCGCCAGCATGGCCTGGCCACGTTGTGCGCCCTCCGACGAGGACGTGCCCGCCAGCGCCGGGACATAGGTCGCCGCACCGACAATGGACTCCGCGACCAGCGACCAGAAGCGCCGCACACCCAGCCCGGCGCAGCGCGCCATCGCCTCCTGCACCAGCGCCAGCCCCGGTTCGCAGCGATGCGCGAGCCATACGTACAGCGCCTGTTCGCACGGCAGCGCGACCACACCCGGCCGGCCGATCAGGCGATCGCCGTCCACCACGCGAATAGTGGTGTCCACCAGGCCCGCCCAGTCGATCCCGCCGTCGTTGTCGGTGTGGATCCACAGATTCTCCAGGCCCGGATCCCAGGCCCGGCCCTCGGAGACCAGCATGGCCATCACGCGGCCGACCACCGCGTGGATGAGCGCGGTCGCCACCACTTCGGCGGCGATCTCGGCATGGGCCATCTCGGCGACGTGCCGGCGGTACATCAGTTCGATGCGGCCCTCACGAATTCCATCGGCCAATCGCCACCAGCGCCGTTTGCCCTGCTCAGCCATGACGGCGACGGCATAGACGCGCGGGTGCTCCGGTTGCAGGCCGCGCAGGCGGGCGCTGGCCCGGACGAAGGCGATCCGGGAATCGCGAGGCGTGCACACGGTTACGGGTTCGAGCATCGAACCTCCTCATTCATCGAAAATCAGGCCAGTGGGTACGCAACGAGGTAAAAGGTAGGTTAGGCTTACCAAGCTAACGAGAGCAATCAACACAACAGGAGTGGTTCGTCACCGTGCCCGCCGTAGCCACCACCAGACGGCGACGTCTGACCGGACTGGTCCTGCTCGCCGCGCTACTGGTGTGTGCCGTGATCGCGAGCATCGCTCTGGGATCGCGTTCACTGCCACTCGGTGCTGTATTCGACGCACTCACCTGTCCGGCGGGGTTACCGCTGTCATGCCCCGCCGACGGAACTGCCGGACAGATCGTGCGCGAATTGCGGTTACCACGAACCGGACTCGCGCTCATCACCGGTCTGGCACTGGGGATGGCGGGGGCTCTCATTCAGGGCTATACCCGAAATCCGTTGGCTGACGCGGGATTACTCGGAATCAATGCCGGCGCAGCTTTTCTGGCCGTGCTCAGCATCCATCTCTTCGCGCTCACCGCTCCGGCGCAGTTCATTTGGTTCGCCTTCACCGGCGCATTGATCGCGGGAGCGGTCGTGTTCGGCGTGTCGGCCATCGGCGGCGGTAAGGCCAGCCCGCTGAGCCTGGTACTGGCGGGCGCGGCCGTGACCGCCTTCCTGCAAGCCATGACGAATGTGGTTGTACTGCTCGATCAAACAGCGCTCAACAGCTACCGGTACTGGGTGGTCGGCGATGTCGCCGGGCACGATGCCTCGGTGTTCCGGCAGGTCCTCCCGTTCCTTGTTATCGGTGCGGCACTGGCGCTCATCGCCGCTCCGGGCCTGAATCTGCTCGGGCTCGGCGACGATGTGGCACGCGGGCTCGGGGTGAACCTCGGGCGCAGCCGGGCACTCGGCCTGGCCTCGGTCGTGCTGCTCGCGGGCGGGGCCACGGCCGCGGTCGGGCCGATCGCGTTCCTCGGCCTGATCGTCCCGCATCTGGCCCGCAGCATTACCGGCCCGGATTACCGCTGGCTGGTCCCCTATTCGGGACTGCTCGGAGCGATCGTCCTGCTGCTGGCCGACACCACCGGCCGATTGATCGCCCGCCCCGGTGAACTGCAGGCCGGTTTCACCCTGGCCGCACTCGGCGCCCCCTTCTTCATTCTGCTGGTACGCCGCCGAAAGCTGGTGAGCCTGTGACTGTTCCGACGCCCCCGCCGACGGTCACACCCGACCCGCCCGCACGCACTCTGCGCGCGGTACGACCGGCACTGCGCGTGCACGGCTTCTCGACGGTGCTCCGTATCAGTGCGCTGCTCATCATCGCGGTGCTTATCGCCGTACTGCTGGCCCTGTTCGCACTCGATATCGCCACCGGCGATTTCCAGATTCCGCTGGGCCGGGTACTGGATGTGCTCACCGGCGGTGGTTCGCGCGCCCAGCGATTCGTCATCATGGATTCGCGACTCCCCCGGGCACTCACCGCGGTCGTCGTCGGCGCGGCGCTCGGCCTGGCCGGTGCGATCACCCAGTCGATCCTGCACAATCCACTGGCCAGCCCGGACATTCTCGGTATCACCACGGGCGCCAGTTGCGGCGCCGTCGCGGTCATGGTCGGCACCGGCGGCAGCGCGACCGGAGTGGCCGCGGCACTGGGCGTTCCGGCCGCCGCGCTGGCGGGCGGGCTGCTGACGGCCATCGTCATCTATCTGCTGGCCTGGGGACGCACCACCACCGGGGACAGCGGAGTGATGGGATTTCGCCTGGTACTCATCGGCATCGGCGTGAATGCCGCACTGCTGTCGGTGGTGAGCTGGCAGCTCACCCGTGCCACGCTCAGCGATGCGGCCCACGCACAGCTGTGGCTCACCGGATCGCTGGACCGTTCGGATTGGTCTACCCTGGTGCCCGCCGCCATCGGTCTTGCCCTCACGCTGGCGGTAGCCGCGGTATCGGCCCGGACGCTCGCCGCGCTGCGGTTCGGCACCGATATCACCCGGGTCCTGGGTGTGAGAATCCAGACGCAGCAGGCGATTCTGCTCGCCGCCGCCGTCATCGCCGCCGCCCTGGCCACCGCCGCGGCCGGACCGCTCGGCTTCGTCGGCCTGGCCGCGCCGCAGATCGCGCGCCGCCTGCTGCGCACTCCAGGGGAACCGATCATCGCCTCCACCCTTGTCGGCGCGATCGCCGTGGTGGGCGCGGATCTGATCTCCCGCACCATATTTCCCATCGATGTGCCGGTTGGTGTGATCACCGCGGGCATCGGCGGCCCGTTCCTGCTCTACCTGCTAGTGCGCACCAATCGGAAGGCGACGCTGTGACAACGGAAAACAAGACCGTGACACTCGCTGCGGATCACCGGATTCCGGCCCCTGGGCACCGGCTGGAAGCGTCCGGCATCACCCTCGGATACGGCGACCGCGTCATTGTCGACGGACTGTCGCTGGATATCGCACCAGGTGTGATCACCACCGTCATCGGCCCCAACGGTTGCGGCAAGTCCACCCTGCTGCGCTCGCTGGGGCGACTGCTGAAACCGCGCGAGGGCCGGATCCTGTTGGACGGCAAGGCCATTTCGTCCATGAAGACCCGCGATATCGCGCGCATCGTCGGCATGCTGCCGCAGACCCCGATCGCCCCCGAGGGCCTCACCGTCGCCGATCTTGTTGCGCGCGGCCGTCATCCGCACCAGTCCTGGTTGCGACAGTGGTCGGCCGATGACGAATCGGAGGTGATCCGCGCGCTGGAGCAGACCGGTATCGCCGATCTGGCGGATCGCACGCTGGACGAGCTCTCCGGCGGGCAGCGGCAGCGCGCCTGGATTTCCATGGCGCTCGCGCAGGGCACCGATCTTCTGCTGCTGGACGAGCCGACCACCTATCTGGATCTGGCGCATTCGCTCGAGGTGCTGGATCTGGTCGACCGCCTGCACGCCGATTTCGGCCGCACGGTCGTGATGGTGCTGCACGATCTGAATCTGGCGATCCGCTACAGCGATGAGCTCATCGTCATGTGCGCGGGCCGCATCGTCGCGCAGGGCAGGCCCGGCGACATCATCTCCGCCGAATTGTTGCAGCAGGTGTTCGGTCTGCGCGCCGAAGTGCTCGAGGATCCGGTTTCCGGCCGGCCGCTGATTGTGCCGATCGGCACAAGGCATGTGCACGGCGCCGACGGCCAGGATGCCGTTTCCCCGGCCCAGCTATGACCAATACCACACAGCTACCGACCGGTTACGACGACTTGTAGTACGCATTCGTGTCGTTGTCTCCGTAAACTTGTGGGATGGCAGGTCTTGGTGAACTCGAGAAAGCGGTCATGGACCAGTTGTGGTCGGCCGATGAACCCCAAACGGTGCGGCAGGTGCACGAGGCCCTCGCTCAGCGCCGCGAGCTCGCGTACACCACGGTGATGACCGTTCTGCAGCGTCTCGCGAAGAAGAATCTCGTCCTCCAGCAGCGTGATGATCGCGCCCACCGGTACGCCCCGGTGCATACGCGCGACGAACTCGTCGCCAGTCTGATGTTCGACGCACTGCAGCAGGCGGATGAAGTCGGGAGCCGTCGAGCGGCGCTGGTGCACTTCGTGGAACAGGTCGGAGCCGACGAGGCTGCCGCGCTGCGCGACGCACTCGCTAAGCTCGAAGCCACCGAGGCGGCACGCAAGGAGCCGAAAGACTCCCTGTAGCTTCAGCCTCGGCCCAGGCCCCACAACGCAGTGAGCTGAGGAATGGACGTAACAGCGCCGGTTTTCGCCGGTCTCGCCTTGTTGCTGGCGGGACCGGTTCCAGCGCTGCTCAGCCGAGCGACCTGGCCCTATCGCAGTCCCCGTGCGGCGCTGGTGCTCTGGCAGGCCATCGCCCTGGCCGCGGTATTGAGCGCCTTCGGCTCCGGACTCGCCATCGCCAGCCGACTGCTGGTGCCCGGAGCCCACGGCCGGCCCACCACCACGCCGAGCAAGGAGATCGCCGCGCTCGGCCTGCCGCTGTGGCTGGCCCTGGTCACGGTCTTCGCGCTCACCCTGCTCGTCGGCGCGCGCCTCATTTTCTCGGTGGTGCGCGTCGGAATACACACCCGTCGCCGGCGGGCCCGCCATCGCATGCTGGTCGATCTGCTCGATCAGAGCGGGGTGGCGCGCAATTCCGCCGATATCCGGGTGCTCGCCGCCACCGAACCGATCGCCTACTGCCTGCCCGGCATTCGGCGCCGCGTCGTGCTCAGTCAGGGCACGGTGACCAATCTTTCCCATGAGGAGTTGACCGCAATCGTCAGCCATGAGCGTTCGCATCTGCGAGCCCGCCACGACCTGGTGCTGGAGGCGTTCACCGCGGCACACGAGGCGTTCCCGCGGGTGGTGCGCTCCAAATCCGCCCTGGATTCGGTGAAATTGCTGATCGAATTGCTGGCCGACGACTCCGCCGTGAAGGTCACCGGGCCGACCCCGCTGGCGCGTGCGCTGGTGGCCTGCTCCAATTCGCCTGCGCCGCAGGGCGCGATGGCGGTGGGCGGGCCGACCACGCTGATCCGCATCCAGCGGCTGGCCGGGCCGATGGGTGATGTGCGCATTGCCGCGGTCGCCTATCTGGCCGCCGCCGCCATTCTCGTGGTGCCTACGATGGCCGTGGCTATTCCGTGGTTGCAGGAGCTCACCCGGTTGCTGAACCGTGCCTGAGCCGCGCAGCACCACTCCCGATTCGTCGTCCGAGACGCCGGACATCGCTGAATCCCCTATGGCAGCACCGAACTCCGACGCACCCGCAGCGGACGCACCGGTGGTCCCGGCCCCGAACGCCGACGCACCTGCGGTGGACGCACCAGTGGGCGCGGCCCCGCGCTTCGCCTCCTCGGCGGCCGGCGCTCGGCGCTTTGCCGATCTCGGGTTGCCACCGCTGCTGGTGCAGGCGTTGCGGCGCAACGGCATCGACACCCCGTTCCCCATCCAGGCTGCCGTTATTCCGGATATTCTGGCTGGTCACGACGTATTGGGCCGGGCCGCAACGGGTTCCGGCAAGACCCTCGCATTCGGCCTGCCCATGCTGGTGCGGCTCTCGGGGGCGCCGACCGCACCGCGGCGGCCGCGCGGGCTGATCCTGGTGCCGACGCGGGAGCTGGCCCTGCAGATCGAGACCGCGCTCGATGAGCCGTCGCTATCGCTCGGGCTGCGGCTCGCCTCGGCGGTGGGTGGTCTGGCCATCAAGACGCAGGACGAGAAGCTGGGTCGCGGCGTCGATCTGCTCATCGCCACGCCCGGGCGCCTGACCGATCTGATCGGCCGTCGCGCCGTGAATCTTTCGGATGTCCAGATCGTCACCGTCGACGAGGCCGACCATATGGCCGACCTCGGCTTCCTGCCGCAGCTGACGGCAGTGCTCAATCGTGTTCCCGGTGAGGCGCAGAAGCTGCTGTTCTCGGCGACGCTGGACGAGGCCATCGATGCCCTGGTGCAGCGCTACCTGCGCTCCCCCGTCAGTCATGCGGTCGTCGCACAGCCCAATGCGCCCGCACCCTCGAATTCCGCTGTCGCGGAGACCGAGACCGAACTTCCCGATATCGCGCACTACGCGCTGCATGTGCGGCGCATCGAAAAGCGGCCGGTGGTCACGGAAATCGCCGCGCGCAAGGGCCGGACCCTGCTGTTCGTGCGCACCCAGCACGGTGCGGACAAGCTCGCCCGCAAACTGCGTGAGGCCGGCATCGCGGCCGCCGCACTGCACGGCGGCCAGGGCCAGAACCAGCGCACCCGCACCCTCGCGGCCTTCGCGGACGGCACCTGGCCGGTGCTGGTCGCCACCGATATCGCCGCCCGCGGCATCCATGTGGACGATGTCTCACTGGTCGTACACGTCGATCCCCCGGCCGATCCGAAGGACTACCTGCACCGCACCGGCCGTACCGCGCGCGCCGGCGCCTCCGGCACGGTCGTCACCATCGTCAGCCCGGACGACCGGCAGGAAGCGGCCGATCTGGCCCGCCGCGCAGGCGTTTCCGTCACCGATGTGGAAGTCCGCCCCGCGGACCGCCGCCTCGCCGAGATCACCGGCGCCCGCCGCCCCTCCGGCCACGCCCTCGCCGATCCGGCCACCATCGCGGCGACCGCCAAAGCCGCTGCGGCCGCGACCGATTCACCTCCCGAACGCCCCCGCCACCGCATCGATCCCCGCACCGGCGGTCGTCAGCACTCCAAGAAGCGCAAGACCAATACCACCCGCAAGGGCCGCTGACCGTCGAACCCGCACTGCCGCATCGAAATACCCGCCGGACAGGCACTCCGACCGGCAACCCTTCGCGCTGCCGGTGCATTCGCCGCCGGGTAAAGTCCGCCGCGTGAAGTTCATGATGGGGTGTGCACTGGCCGTCGCGTGCACAAGTGTGGGATTGCCTGTGGCGCACGCGGATATCGCGCCGTCCTGCATCGAATACGACAACGGTTACAAGGCGGAGTGGCAGGCCAGCTGGGCGGTCTATCAAGCCGAGCAGGGGCAACCCGATTCCCGCTCCTCGGCGGTGGTGGATCTGCCGATCACCATCGCCGCCCCATTCCAGAAGGTGTGGGATGTGTATTCGAATCTCAACAACGATCTCGGCCGCCATCCGTTCATGCGGGAGCTGATCACCCATCGCACCTGTGATGACGGCGGCGTCCAGGTCTCGGATTTCACCGCGCTGGACGATATTCCGATGGGCCCCATCACCTTCCCCGGCCACACCCAGGCCGAACAGCGCGTCCACGCGGCGCAGCACTACTACGAATCGGACAGCTGGGATATCCCGAATGTCACCACCCACCAGCTGATCACCTTCACCGACAACGGCGACGGCACCACCACGGTGAACGAGCACATCACCTTCCTCGCCGACGCCGCGCTGATCCAATTCACCGCCGACAACGGCGCGTCCTCGCACCGCACCTACCAGGCCGCCCTCAAGCGAGACATCGAAAACGGCTCACTCTGAACCGATTACCCGACGCGCCCGGCACCGCGCGAATCGCCATCAACACACCTGATTTCAACACCGACACGCCAATTGCCAGCTGCCGCCGATCCATTGGAGCAAACAGCTGGCAATCCAGTCGGCACAATGCCGCCCACCCGGTTTGCGCCACTGGCTATTCCCCAGAGGGAATCGCACCCCCTGGCCGGATCCCGCACAGTCGTCCTCGTGAATGACGAGCAGACTCTGCACTACACCCGCGTCGACAGCACGGTCGAGGGCGGCTCCCACTTCGTCGAGGCCGAAATCGCGCTGGCCGAAAAGACTCTCGCGGCAGGTGTGCCCGCCATGTCGGTAGGCGGGATGCCGTCGGCCGCTGGAGTGTCCTTCCTCCGCAGCGCGGGGTTCGACAGCGCGCCGCACCCGGCGCCGGCGCGGCAATGGGTGGTGCTACTGCGCGGGGTGCTTGCGGTGACCACCTCGGACGGTGAGGAGCGCAGATTCGGGCCGGGCGATCTATTGTTCGTCACCGATACCGAGGGCGCAGGTCACACCACCGTGGCGGTCGGCGCGCCGCCGTTCGAGGCGCTGTTCATTCCGGCCGGCGGCTGATCCGCGGCGGCAAGGAGCCCACGCTCCGACTGTTCCCGAGCGGGCCGACTACACTGGGTCGCTGCATGCGTGACATCAGGTAAACGCACGAAGGGTGTCCACCTCACCGGATAACCTTCGGGTGATTCGTGCCATATACCTGCCACCGAAGCATGGATAACACGAAAACCCCACGTCAAAACCATGAGGCGGCTACGAACGTGCAGTTTCTTCCCGGGCAGAACCCGCCCTACGACCTGACTTACGACGATGTCTTCCTCGTCCCCAACCGGACGGATGTGGCGTCGCGCTTCGATGTCGACCTGTCCAGCAGTGACGGGACCGGGACCACCATCCCGCTCGTGGTCGCGAATATGACCGCTGTCGCCGGCCGCCGCATGGCCGAGACGGTGGCGCGCCGCGGCGGCATCGTGGTGCTGCCGCAGGATCTTCCGATCCAGGCCGCCGCCGACACCATCACCTTCGTGAAGAGCCGGTCGCTGACCGCGGACACTCCGGTCACGCTGGATCCGGAGCAGTCGGTCTCCGATGCGCTCGCACTGATCCACAAGCGTGCGCACGGCGCGGTCGTGATCGTCGAGAACGGCAAGCCCGTCGGCGTGGTCACCGAGGCCGCGTGCAGCGATGTGGACCGTTTCGCTCGCCTGAGCACCGTCGCCGACACCAATTTTGTGAGCGCGCCGGCCGACGCCTCCCCGCGTGAGGTCTTCGGCCTGCTCGAGGGCAGCCGCTCCGGTCTTGCCGTGCTGGTGAACGCCGACGGCACCCTCGCGGGCGTCATGACCCGCACCGGCACCATTCGCGCGGGCATCTACCAGCCCGCCGTCGATGCCCAGGGCCAGCTGCGCATCGCGGCCGCGGTCGGCATCAACGGCGATATCCCGTCCAAGGCCAAGGCTCTTGTCGATGCCGGCGCGGATGTGCTGGTCATGGATACCGCGCACGGCCACCAGCAGAAGATGCTGGAGGCGCTGCGCGCGGTGGCCGCACTGGATCTGGGTGTGCCGCTGGTCGCGGGCAATGTGGTCTCGGCCGCGGGCACCCGCGATCTGATCGAGGCCGGCGCGGACATCATCAAGGTCGGTGTGGGCCCCGGCGCCATGTGCACCACCCGCATGATGACCGGCGTGGGCCGCCCGCAGTTCTCCGCCGTGGCCGAATGTGCCGCTGCCGCCGCGGAATTCGGCAAGCACGTCTGGGCCGACGGTGGCGTCCGGCACCCGCGCGATGTGGCGCTGGCGCTCGCGGCCGGCGCCTCGAACGTCATGATCGGCTCCTGGTTCGCGGGCACCTACGAGTCGCCCGGCGATATGCGCATCGACCGGGACGGCAACCGCTACAAGGAGAGCTTCGGGATGGCCTCCAAGCGCGCCGTCGCCGCCCGCACCGCCGCCGACTCCGCCTTCGACCGGGCCCGCAAGGCGCTGTTCGAGGAGGGCATCTCCTCCTCGCGCATGCGCCTGGACCCGGAGCGCCCGGGTGTCGAGGACCTGCTCGACTACATCACCTCCGGCGTGCGCAGCTCCTGCACCTACGCGGGTGCGCGCAGCATCGGTGAGTTCCACGACAAAGCCGTGCTGGGCGTGCAGTCCGCCGCCGGTTTCGCCGAGGGCCGCCCGCTGCCGTCGGGCTGGTAAGCGCTCATCGACCGGTAGATCTCCGCAGCCGAACCCGGCGGGAACCCTCGTGGAACCCGCCGGGTTCGGCTGTGTCCGGCGCGGTCGCGCGGAAACCCGCGCCACCAGCCGGTAGCATTATCGACGCCGGACCGTGACGACCCGTTTCACGGCCCACCCCATGCGAAAGGAACCAGTTGTCACCCGCGTCCGAGGGCGCCACTCAGGAGGGCTCCTCTACCGAGCCGGGTGACAAACCCGGCGCCATCGTTGCCCCAGCCCCAGTGATCTCACCCCAAGATCTTCAGACGGCCGGGTGGTGCTGACCGTGTCGGCCCTGATCACCGTTCTCAGTCTGCTCGGTTTTGTCGCATTGACCGCAGGCACGGCACTATTCGTCGCCGCGGAATTCTCCCTCACCGCCCTGGAACGCAGCACCGTGGAGGCGCACGCCCGCGAGGGCGACCGCCGGGCCCGGCAGGTGCGTCAAGCGCACCGCACGCTCTCGTTCCAACTTTCCGGGGCGCAGCTGGGCATCACCATCACCACGCTGATCACCGGTTATATCGCCGAACCGGTGCTGGCGCGGCTGCTGGAGCCCGTCTTCAACGCGTTCGGCGTGGATATCGGTACCTCGCACGGCATTTCGCTGGCGCTGGCCCTGATCATCGCGACCTCGTTCTCGATGATCTACGGCGAGCTGGTGCCGAAGAACATCGCCATCGCCTCACCGCTGGCCACCGCGCGCTGGACCGCCGGACCCATGATGTGGTTCTCGACGGCCTTCCGCTGGATGATCAATTTCCTGAACGGCACCGCCAACTGGGCGGTCCGGCGGCTCGGTGTCGAACCGGCCCAGGAGCTGCGTTCGGCCCGGTCACCGCAGGAATTGGGTTCGCTGGTGCGCACTTCCGCGCTGCACGGTGTGCTCGATCAGCGCACCGCGCAGGTGGTGGATCGCTCACTGCAATTCGGTGAGCGCAGCGCGGAGGAGCTCATGACCCCGCGGGTGAAGATCGAATCCCTCGATCAGGACGACACCATCGCCGACCTCATCGAAACCGCCAGCCGCACCGGCTTTTCGCGTTTCCCGGTCATCGACGGCGATCTCGACAACACCCTCGGCGTGGTTCACGTCAAACAGGCGTTCATGCACCTGGCCAAGGATCGGCGCGTCATCAAGCTCAAAGATATCGCCCAGCCGGTGCCGATAGTCCCCGCCAGCCTGGACGGCGACGAGGTGCTCGAGCGGGTGCGCGCCGACGGTATGCAGGTGGCGCTCGTGGTCGACGAATACGGCGGCACCGCGGGCATTGTCACCATGGAGGACATCATCGAGGAGATTCTCGGCGACGTCCGCGATGAGCACGATGAGGAAGAACTCGATGTGCGCCGCACCGGCAACGACTGGAACTGCTCCGGACTGCTGCGCATCGACGAGGTCTCCCGCACCACCGGATACGACGCGCCCGAGGGCGAATACGAAACGCTCGGCGGCCTGGTGCTGACCCGCCTCGGCCGCATCCCCGTCACCGGGGACGAAGTGCTGCTGCCGCAACCCGGCAATCAGCACACCATGGAAACGCCTACCAGCGGCGGCTGGATCGCCAAGATCGAACGTATGGACGGCCGGCGCATCGACCGGGTGCTGCTGCGCCCCGTCGACGCCGAGGGCCTGGCGGAGTGGGAGCGCAACCATGGCTGATATCACCGCGGTCCTGCTCACCCTGGTGCTGCTGCTGGGCAATGCGTTCTTCGTCGGCGCGGAATTCGCCCTGATCTCCGCCCGCCGCGATCGCCTGGAAGCCCTTGCGGCACAGGGTAAGCGCAGCGCCAATACGGTCATCGAGGCGGGGCAGAACCTGTCGATGATGCTGGCGGCGGCGCAGCTGGGCATCACCATCTGCTCGATCCTGCTGGGCCGGGTCGGTGAGCCAGCCGTGGCGCATCTGCTGCAGGGCCCGTTCGATCTGGTCGGGGTGCCCGATCAACTGCTGCATCCGATTTCGTTCGCGCTGGCACTGACCATCGTGGTCATCCTGCACATCCTGCTCGGTGAGATGATCCCGAAGAATATCGCGCTGGCCGGACCGGAACGCTGTGCGCTGCTGCTGGTTCCGATCCATCTGGCGTGGTTGCGCCTGGCCAGGCCGCTCATCGCGATCTACAACCTGGCGGCGAACCTGTCGCTGCGGGCGCTGCGCATCGAGCCCAAAGATGAACTGGATTCCACTGTTTCGTCGGTGGAGCTCGCCGAGATGTTCGGCGAATCCCGGTCCGAGGGCCTGCTGGACGAGGAGGAGCACCGCCGCCTCACCCAGGCACTGGGCTCCAGCGACAGCATTGTCGCCGATGTGATGGTGGCACTGGCGAAGACCCGCTCGGTGCCGCTGCGCGGTGACGGCACCACCCTCGGCGATATCGAGAACGCGGTCGCCGAAACGGGTTTCTCGCGGTATCCGGTGCGGGCCGGGGACGGTTCCCTGGTCGGCTACCTGCACGTCAAGGATGTGCTGGACCTGGTGGCCGATGACGATGCGGGGCCGTCCACGCCCATCCCCCGCACCGATATCCGCCCACTGCCCACGGTCAGCACCGGCGCCACCCTCTTCGAGGCCCTGGCCCGCTTGCGCCGCACCAACTCCCATCTGGGACGGGTGGTGGACAGTCGCGGCAATACCGTCGGCATTGTCGCCCTGGAGGATCTGGTGGAGGAGTTCGTCGGCACCGTGCGCGACGGCACCCACCGAGTCGCGGAGTGATCTGAACGTGCTTGCCGATCTCCCAGTGCTCGCGCCCGCCGACTGGCGGGCGCGAGCAGCCGCACACCGTGAGCGAGTGGACGCGCTGGTGGGCCCGTATCTCCGGCAGCGGGCCGCCGGGTCCAAACACCCGGTCATCGATTTCCTGTTCACCTATTACGGCAATAAGCCCGCACAGCTCAGACGCTGGCATCCCGGCTTCGGAATGGCGCTCGCCGACGGTGCCGACTATTCGGAAGCCCGTGGCTACCATCGGGTTCCAGGCGATTCCCCCGCCACCGTCGCATGGACGGCAGACCCCGCCTTCCTCCAGAAGCGCCGCGACACCATCGAATTCGTCGCCCGCCTGCTCTCGGCCACGGCGACCCGCCCCGCTCAACTGTCCTGCTTCGGCCTGCACGAGTGGGCCATGGTCTACCGCACCGACGACGTCCGCCACCAGCAGGTCCCCCTCCGCCTCGGCCACGCGGGCACCGACGCGGTCGTCGAATCAATGCAATTGCGCTGCACCCACTTCGACGCCTTCCGCTTCTTCACCCCCGAAGCGATCCCCCTCAATATCGAGCCCCTGACCCGCGAAACCCAGGAGCACCGAGAGCAACCCGGCTGTCTGCACGCCACGATGGACCTCTACAAATGGGGCTTCAAACTCACACCCCTGATCGCATCCGACCTGCTCTTCGACTGTTTCGAACTGGCCTGCGCCGCACGCGAACTCGATATGAAGGCCAGCCCCTACGACCTCTCCGAATACGGCTACGAGCCGATCCGGATCGAAACCCCCTCGGGCCGTGCTGAATACGTCCGCCGCCAGGTCGAGATCGCCGCCCGTGGCGAGACCCTCCGCCAACGATTGCTGACCACCTGCCGGGCGCTGATAGACGTGGCGTAAATCACCGTGCGGTAGCGCTCTGGCCTGTGGGAGGAACTTCACCACCAATCGGCGCAGACAATGAGGCGCTGCACGTCGAGACCGGAATGTGGTTGTTCGTGCCTGCCACCACCACTCCGGCAGTGGACGCGACCGTCGTGCGCATGTCGACCATTCCACACGGTGACGCCTTACTCGCGCAGGGCGCGACAGTGCCGGATACCCAGGGGGCACCGGATATTACGGCGCTGGACAGCACACCCGTCGGCTTGACCTTCGGCGGCGGCTACCCCCCTCCCGGCCAATGCGCAACTGCCGCCCGGCATTCCGGAACAGGCCCTCCGCGACCCCTCCGTGATACTCACCGATGCGCTCAAAGAGCAGTCGGTCACCCACACCACCGTCCTGGACGTCCGCACCGGCACCGGCGATATCCGCAGTATCGACTTGGCCGCACATCCAGGTCGCCACGTTGTCGAAGCAGTAGACGCGCCGAACGAGGCGGCGTGCGGACAGCCGTAGCTGCCCGCACCCGCGCTGCCCGCTGGAAGCAGGCGCACAGCTGCCTCAGCTAGTGGTGACCGACAACCTCGGGCTTTTCCAGCGAGCCCATCAAGACATTGGGACCGTCATATCCATCCCCGACGATAGATACCTCCGCATGGAACACGTCGCCCTGCTGAAGTCCTCTGTTCCACGCAGGAAAATCAACCGTCACCAGCGTCCCGTCCGCTTCGGGATCAGCGCTCTCATCGGCGGTCAGGTACGCATGGAAAGAGCTTTCCCGGGGACCACCCGGGGTAGTCACCCAGCCGTACACCCAGTACCGCTCGGCAATGTGCCCTCGACCGTCGGCGAGTGCCGCCTTCAATGCGGCTTCCTCATTCACTCCCGCGTCGGCCGTTGCCGCCGAGCCCCCAGTCGCTACCGCGATGGCAACTGCAACCGTAATCAGTGTTCGCATGTTTTCTTCTCTGTAGAACCCGAAGAGACGTCCTGCCCCCAATCAAGATCATCACACCCCCGACGATGCGGCGACAATGTGGCATCTCCCGCATTATTGCGAGTCCACACACGAAAGCCGTTGCGCTGGATACGATCCTCGGACTCACTCGGGAGCGATCAGGTTGGGACGTCTCATGTCGACCGACAACCGAAGGCTCCGGAGACGGAGATGGCACGTCTCCACACGGGCAGATCTGAAGTGAGAGCGAGCAATTAGTGACGCGTCAGCCACATGGCACTCGAACAGCAGTCAGGGAACCGTACGAGCGGGAACCACGGGAGGAAGTGGAAGACCATTCGCACGACTGGACCCACGACAGGTATGTGCTGACACCCAATCAGCGGATTGTCTTCTTCACCGCGAGACTGTTCGTTTTCATCAACTGGTTGATCGCGCTCTCGCTCGGCGGGTTGATCGTGCACAGCGCCGGTGCGACCATCTGGAACTCCCCCAATGCGAAATACGGTGGCCCCCGCTCGATCTGGATCGAATGCTTCCTCATCTCGTTCGTCATAACGAGCATCGGCGCCGGCTTCATCCTCACCCTGATAGCCGTGATCAAGGGCCGACTGCGCAAGTACGCGCTGGAGCAGACCGAATACTGACCCGGCCGCTGCGGATGGGGGCGGATGCAGGGCAGGTCGGCGGCGGTCGCCTATTCGCCGGGTGTTTGACAGAATCCGCCAATTCGAGCGGGTGATCTTGATTTCCGTGGCGAACCCTACCGAGCGGTCAGTTCATGGGTTACGGTTCCGAGATGTAACCGAGACCACACCGGACATCCGACTGTGCTGCTGGTCATCGGCATAGCTGCTCTGAGGGAATGGGGGGCACCGCAATGTGGCGGTTCTCGGAAGTACGGCGGTTCAAACCGGCGATCCTGCTGACGGCCGCGTTCATGTGCGGAGCCATGCTCCCGGTGACCGGCGCGCAGGCGGATCTGCAATCGGATATCCAGAATCAGGTACAGCAGTTCTTCGATGTGGGGCGGACATCGGTACCGCGGGCGGACTGCGGCCCGGACTCGCTGCCGGAGACCGGCATGCAGGGTGATGTGCCCGCCGACGATCGCAACAGCGGCCGCAGCACGCTCGGCTATCGGTGCAATATGTCGCTGGTGGGCGGCTATGTCGGCCGCGGCGCGGGCATCACCTCGGCCACCTATGACCACTGCTCGTACACCGGATCGATGTTCCCGGGCAATATTCTCGGGCCCGCGCAGGGCGTACAGGTCCTGGATGTCTCCGATCCGGCCAATCCGGTACTGACCGGAAACCTCACCGAACCCGCCATGCTCGCGGGCACCTGGGAGTCGCTCAAGGTCAATCCGGTGCGAAAGCTCCTGGTGGGCACCGGTGTTCCCGTCGGTGAGGGCGCGGGGTATCTGTCGGTCTACGACATCTCCGATTGCGCGCATCCGCGACTGCTGAATGCGGGCGCGGGCACGAATCTGCTCATGCCGCTGCCGATCACGACTCATGAGGGCGGATTCTCACCGGACGGCAATACCTACTGGGCCTCCGGCATCGCGCCCGGCTTCGTGAGCGCGGTCGATCTCACCGATGCGGCCAATCCGCACGTGATCTGGCAGGGCCTCACCGGTATCGAAGCGCACGGCTTCGGCATCAGCCCCGACGGCAATCGCATGTATCTCTCGGCGCTGGGCGGTTTCACCACCCTCGATATCAGCGCGGTCCAGCGGCGCGATCCGAATCCGCAGGTCAATCACATCGGCCGGGTGTTCTGGACGGACGGCATCGCGACCCAGCACAGCATTCCGGTCACCTATGACGGGAAGCCGTTCCTGTTCACGGTGGACGAGGCCGGTGCCGGCGGCGTGAAGCTCATCGATATCTCCGATGACACCAATCCCAAGGTCGTTTCGAAGATCAAACTGCAGATCGAACTCCAGGAGAACCTGGATTCGGGGATGGCCTCGTCCATGGGTGGTTCGGTGTTCTCCTACGACGCGCACTACTGCGCGGCCGACCGCCCGGATAATCCGACGGCCCTGGCCTGCGGCTGGGAAGAGTCCGGCATCCGCGTCTTCGATGTGCGTGATCCGTTCCACGCCAAGGAGATCGCCTACTACAACCCGCCGGCACGCAAGGGCCGGAATCTCGAATTGTGGAACTCCCCGCATGCGCTCGCTTCGATCATCGGTGTCCCGCTGCTGCAGTTCCCCGCCGCCGCTCGGGCCATCCTGGAAGGCAAATTCGATCCCACCCAGGCGCTTTCGTCGCGCACCGGTGAGATCGCCTTCGGTGATCTGTCCACCGACTGGTGCTTCGCCCCGCCCGAATGGCACGGCAGCCAGCTCTGGACCAGCTGCAATGACAACGGGTTCATGGTGCTGCAACTCGGCAACGATGTGTACACCCCGCCCGATGATCAGCATTCCGTGGTGGGCTCGTGACGGGCAATCGCTGGGGCCGCGCGGCCGGTCTGGCCGCGCTCGCCGTCCTCCTGTGCGTCAGCGGAATGCTGCTGCGGCCGTTCATCATTCCCGACACGCAGTCCGCGCCGCCGGTGTTGAACCCGACCGAGATCGGCTTCACGCAGGACATGATGGCGCACCACGAGCAGGCGCTGATCATCGTGCAGCGCCTGGACCCGGCCGCCGATCCGGCCATTCGCCGACTGGCACAGCAGATCTCCGACAGCCAGCGCATGGAGATCGGCACCATGCTCGGCTGGCTGCGCCTGGCCAACGCCTCCCCCAGCAATCCGCATCCGATGTCCTGGATGCACAGCACCGGAATGCCCGGCGGCACTGACCATTCGGGCATGAATATGCCCACCGGCACCGCATCGACGGCAGGCGTCACCATGCCCGGCATGGCCACCCTGGCCGAACTCGACGCCCTCGCCGCCGCGCGCGGTTCCGCCGCCGAAACCCTTTTCCTGCAACTGATGCTGCGCCATCACCGCGGCGGCGTTGCCATGGCCCAGGCCGCGGACAAGCAGGTGGCCTCCGGTCCGGTCAAGGAGACCGCCCGCGCCATGATCACCGCACAGTCCCAGGAGGCGGGCATCATGACCCTGCTGCTGGCCCAGCGCGGCGCCCAGCCGCTCGCGTGAACGGCACAGTGCGCGCACCGTGACACTGCGCCGGAAATCCCGGACGCCTCCTCGAAAGAAAGTGTGCGCCATGGGTATCGTCAGCGGAATGAGTTCAGAGGGACGCGTCGCGCTGGTCACCGGTAGCGGTCGCGGGATCGGGCGCGCCATCGCGCTGGCATTGGCGGAAGACGGCGCGGACGTCGCGGTGAACTACCGCTCCGACGCAGAGGCCGCGGCCGAAACAGTCGCGGCGATCGAGAAACTGGGCCGCCGCGCGCTCGCGGTGCAGGCCAGCGTGGATTCGGTCGAGGACGACGAGCGCATGGTGGACCACGTCATCGACGAGTTCGGCCATATCGACATCCTCGTCAACAATGCCGGCATTGCCAGCCGCGGCCGCTTTGTCGCCGATACCAATCCCGATGAACTGCTGCGCGTCATGGCCACGCACGCGCTGGGCGCACATCACGTCTCCCGCCTGGTCCTGCCCTCCATGCGTTCGCGTCCGCGCGGCGACATCATCATGATTTCGAGCGTCGCCTCCCTGGGCTTCGCACCGGGTGGCGCGCCGTACACGATGGCCAAGGCCGCGCTCGAGGCCCTCGCGTTCACTCTCGCGAAAGAAGAGCGCGACAACGGTATTCGTGTCAATGTCGTGGCGCCCGGCCTGGTCGACACCGATATGGGCAGGCGCCTGGTGAAGGCGGTCACCGGCATCACCGATATTCGCAAGCTGGACGAAAACTCCCCCTTCGGCCGCGTCTGCCGGCCCGAGGACATTGCGAATATGGTCCGCTTCCTGGTCTCCCCGCAGGCCGAATACATCACCGGCCAGAAGATGAACATTCACGGCGGCAGCGCCAACGTCGGCTGACCCGCACCGTTCGCCGGGCCCGCATCGACCGGTGCTGTGGAACTTCTCACTTGCTCGAATCTCGTGTGCTCGGCAAGCCGGGGCGGCGTTATCGTCGAAGTGTTGATCAATGTCGCGATGCGGGAGGACTGCTGCAGTATGACGATTCCTCTCGAGACGCAGACCATCCCCGAGCATATTCACGGATACCCTGACCTGGCCTTCGGCGGGTACGTGGCGGGAATGCTGGCCGCGCGGGCGACCGGGGACACGCTCCGGGTGGACTTTCGGCGAGCCGTGCCGGTGTCGACCCCGGTGGTGCTCATCGCTGAGGACGAGGGCGCCAGCCTGCTCGCACCGGACGGCACGCTGCTGGTGGAAGCCGCACCGTCGGCGCTGAGCATCGATGCGGTTCCGGCCCCGCCGCTCTCCGAGGCCAGGGCCGCGACTGCACGGGCACTCTCCGCTCCCGAGCGCCGGGTCACCGACTGCTACGGCTGCGGTGTCGGCTGCCCGCCCGGACGCGGCTTACGCCTGTTCGCCTGGGCCATCCCGGAGCGACGTGTCACGGCGGCGGCATGGACCCCTGATGCGGGATTGGCCGGAGAGAACGGCGAGCTGCCACCCGAGACGGTGTGGTCCGCGCTCGACTGCCCAGGCGGCATCGCCGCATGGGTCTACGCCGAGATGGGAATGGGCGCGTTCACCGCGGCCCTGACGGCGAGGCAGCTGCGCCCGATGTTCGCCGGGACCGAATACATCTCACACGCTTGGCCGATCGACCGAGATGGTCGCAAACACACGGTGGGCGTGGCGCTTTCGACCGCCGAGGGTGAACTGTGCGCGCTCGCCGAGGCCCTGTGGATCGAGCCGCGCGCGGAATAGCCCGCGCGCGACCGCATTCGGCGCCTACAGGTTGCCGACGGCATGTTCCAGGCGGCGAGCCACCAGATCCCGCGCCGCCTCACGAAGCGCGGGCCGATAACCGCTGGGGTACACCGGATCTCCGGGCGCGTAGGTCTTGAGGACCTCCTTGGCGAGCGTGATCTTGTGCACCTCGGTCGGGCCGTCGGCGATCGCCATGACCTGCGCGTAGTTCATCATGTCGACGAACGGGAGGTCGGTGCTGACGCCGATGGCGCCGTGCAGGTGCATGGCCCGCTGGGCGATATCGTGCATGACCTTGGGCATGGCCACCTTGATGGCGGCGATATCGTGGCGCACCTTGCGGTAGTCCTGCTCCTTGTCGATGCGCCAGGCTGTGCGCAGGACGAGCAGCCGAAACTGCTCCATCTCGATCCACGATTCGGCGATCTTCTCCTGCGTCAGCTGCAGGCCACCGAGTACGCCCTTGCGCATGGGCCGGGAGACGGCACGCTCGCACATCATGTCGAAGGCCTTGCGCACCAGGGCAACCGTGCGCATGGCGTGGTGCACACGCCCGCCGCCGAGGCGGGTCTGCGCGACGACGAAGCCGAGCCCTTCGGCGCCGAGCAGGCTGTCGGCGGGGATGCGCACATCGGTGAAGCGCAGGTGGCCTTCGGTATCGCTGAAGCCGGGCACGGTGAAGTTCCGGACGATCTCCAGGCCGGGGGTGTCGGCGGGGACGATGAACATCGAGAGTCGCTGGTGCGGTGCGGCTTCGGGATCGGTCACCGCCATCACGATGTGGAAGGTGGCGTAGGCGGCCGCGGAGTTGAACCACTTCTCGCCGTTGATGACCCACGAGTCGCCGTCGCGAACGGCGAGGGTCTTGAAGGACGTCGGATCGGAACCACCGGTGGGTTCGGTCATGACATAGCAGGAGCCGATCTCACCGGCGAGCAACGGCTCCAGGTACTTCGACTTCTGTTCGGGGGTGCCGAAGTGCGCGAGAATCTCCGCATTACCGGAATCCGGTGCCTGACAACCGAAGACGAGTGGCGCCCACTGCGAGGTGCCGAGCACCTCGTTCAGCAGTGCGAGTTTCAGCTGACCGTATCCGGGTCCGCCGAGCTCGGGCCCGAGGTGGCAGGCCCACAGTTCCTGCGCTTTCACCTGCTCCTGCAATGGTTTCATGAGCGCCCGGATCTCCGGGTTCTGCCGGTCGTACGGATTCGGGTAGAGCAGATCCAGCGGCTCCACCTCGGTCCGGACGAACTCCGCGACCCAGTCCAGTTTCTTCTGGTATTCCGGGTCGGTCTCGAAATCCCAAGCCATGGTCAACCTTTCACTTGATTGCGGCCGGTGTGGTGACACCGTCGAGGATGGTGGTGATGAGAATGTCGGCGATCTGATCGGGGGTGTACTCGCCCTCGGGGTGGTACCAGGAGCTGGTCATATTGAGCATGGCCACAACGCTTTTGGTGACGACGTGATCAGCGGTTCGCAGGACGCCCGCCGCGTGACCCTCGTCGAAGACCCGCTGCCAGCTGCGCTGGATCCCATCCCGCAGTTCCTGTAGATCGGCATTGCGTTCGCCGGTCAGCGCACCGGCGTCGCGCAGGGCGATGGTGACCTCGTGGCGATGTTCGAGAATGAGCCGCACATGGCTGCGAATCAGCTTGCGCAGCTTGTCCATCGGCGCATCGCTCGTCTCGGCGATACCGGCCGCGGCGTCGAGCATGAGCTGGGTGTAACCGCGCCGGATCTGGAAGAGCAATTCCTCCTTGGACCCGATGTGGTAGTACAGCGCCCCACGCTGAATCCCGGCCCGATCGCCGATCTCGCCGACGCTGGTGGCGTGGAATCCCTTCTCCGCGAACAGTTCCAGCGCCGCCCGCACAATCCGCTCGCGGGTCTGCACCGGATTCGATTCCGAGGCCGGTGGCCGTCCGCGCCGGCGCGCGGGTACCTCGGTCATCGCCACCCGCCGTCCAGGGCGAGCGTCGCGCCGGTGCAGAAGGCCGAGGCGTCGGAGGCGAAGAACAGTGCCGCGCCCACGATGTCGGCCGGTGCGCCGATCCGCCCGAGCGCATTGTGCTGGATGAGATAGTCGCGCATCGCCTGCGGCCACGCCTTGGCGATATCGGTGTCGAAGGCCCCGCAGCGAATGGTGTTCACCCGCACCGCCGGCCCGTAGGTCTGTGCGAGCCCGCTCGACAGTGCCTCCAGCCCGGCCTTGGCGGCCGCATAGGGCACGGCCATCGGTTCGGGCTTGGCCGCCTCGATCGAGGAGATATTGATGATCGATCCGGAGCCCGCCGCGGCCATGCGCGCCCCGATGAGCGCCGACAGCCGGAACGGCCCCTTGAGATTGGTGGCGATGACCTTGTCGAACATGGCCTCGGAGACCTGATCCAGGCTCGGGTACAGCAGCGACATGCCCGCATTGTTGATCAGCACGTCGACCTGCCCGAATTCCGTATAGGCGGCCTCGACCAGGGACTCGCAGTGCGCCCACTCCCCCACATTGCAGGCCACCGGCAGCGCCCGCCGCCCGTATGCCTCCCGTACTTCAGTGGCGAGTACGTCACATGCGTCGAACTTGCGACTGGCGATGACCACGTCCGCACCGGCGTCCGCGCAGGCCAGCACCATCTCCCGGCCCAGCCCCCGGCTGCCGCCGGTGACCGCGACGACCTTGCCGGACAGCGTGTTTCCCATGCGCGACACCTTCATGTGCTCGACCCCGGAAATGTTCCGATCAGTACATTAAATGTACCGGGCGATACAATCAAGACCCGCCGCAGGACACCGAAACACCGGTACCGCGAAATCCCGGCGGGTACCCGCGAGTAACATGACAGGCGTACTTTTTCCCGAACATCACAGCCCACCCGGCTTTCTCGAAACGAGGCAGTAGATGACAGAGCGGATTCAGGTCGGCGGACTCCAGGTTGCGCGCGTCCTTCACGACTTCGTGGAGAACGAGGCTCTTCCCGGTACCGGCGTAGACTCCGCCGCGTTCTGGTCGGGTGCCGAGGCCGTTATCAACGACCTCGCCCCCCGTAACCGTGCTCTGCTCGCAGAACGCGACGACATCCAGGCCAAGATCGACGAGTGGCACCGCGCCAACCCCGGCGCCGGCTACGACAAGGCTGCCTACAAGCAGTTCCTCACCGAGATCGGCTACCTGCGTCCCGAACCGGCCGATTTCCAAATCGGTACCGAGAACGTGGACGCCGAAATCGCCATCACCGCGGGCCCGCAGCTCGTGGTTCCGGTCATGAACGCCCGCTTCGCCATCAATGCGGCGAACGCGCGCTGGGGCTCGCTGTATGACGCCCTGTACGGCACCGACGCCATCTCCGAGGCCAATGGCGCGGAAAAGGGCAAGGGCTACAACAAGGTTCGCGGCGACAAGGTCATCGAGTGGGCCCGTAACTTCCTCGACGACGCGCTGCCGCTGATCACCGGGTCGCACCTGGGCACCAGTAGGTACGCCATTGTCGACGGCGAGCTCGAGGTCACCCTCGAGGACGGCACCGATATCGGCCTGGCCGATGCCGATGCGCTGGTCGGTTACCTCGGCACCCCCGAGGCCCCGACCTCGATCCTGTTCAAGCACAACGGTTTGCACATCGAACTGCAGATCGATCCCGCTTCGCCGGTCGGCTCGACCGACGATGCCGGCGTCAAGGACGTCGTGCTGGAGTCCGCGATCACCACCATCATGGACTTCGAGGATTCGGTCGCCGCCGTGGACGCCGAGGACAAGGTCCTCTGCTACCACAACTGGCTCGGCCTGATGAAGGGCGATCTGTCCGAAGAAGTGTCGAAGGGCGGCAAGTCCTTCACCCGCACCATGAACCCCGATCGCGTGTACACCGCGCTCGACGGGTCCGATCTGGTGCTGCACGGCCGTTCGCTGCTGTTCGTCCGCAATGTCGGTCACCTCATGACCTCCGACGCGATCATCGACGCGGCGGGTAATGAGGTTCCCGAGGGCATTCTGGACGGGCTGCTCACCTCACTCATCGCCAAGCACGCGCTGAACGGTGAAGCGCGCGTGTCGAATACGCGCACCGGCTCGGTCTACATCGTGAAGCCGAAGATGCACGGCCCGGACGAGGTCGCCTTCACCAGCGAGCTGTTCGGCCGCATCGAGCAGGTGCTGGGCCTGACGCCCAACACCCTCAAGGTCGGCATCATGGACGAGGAGCGCCGCACCACGGTGAACCTGAAGGCGTCCATCCATGCCGCCAAGGACCGCGTGGTCTTCATCAATACCGGCTTCCTGGACCGCACCGGCGACGAGATCCACACCTCCATGGAGGCCGGGCCGATGGTCCGCAAGGCCGATATGAAGTCGCAGCAGTGGATCAAGTCCTACGAGGACTGGAATGTCGACACCGGCATCGCCGCCGGCCTGCCCGGTAAGGCGCAGATCGGCAAGGGCATGTGGGCTATGCCCGATCTGATGGCCGACATGCTGGTCCAGAAGATCGGCCACCCCAAGGCCGGCGCCAACACCGCCTGGGTGCCGTCGCCGACCGCCGCCACCCTGCACGCCACCCACTACCACCTGGTGGATGTGTTCAAGCGGCAGGCCGAGATCGCCAAGGGCGGCCCGCGCGCCACCGTCGATCAGATCCTGGAGATCCCCCTGGCGCAGGACACCAACTGGTCCGCCGAGGAGAAGCAGCAGGAGCTGGACAACAACTCGCAGGGCATCCTCGGCTACGTCGTGCGCTGGATCGATCAGGGTGTCGGCTGCTCGAAAGTGCCGGACATCAAGGACATCGGCCTCATGGAGGACCGCGCAACCCTGCGCATCTCCAGCCAGCAGGTGGCCAACTGGTTGCGGCACGGCATCGTGACCGAGGAGCAGGTGCTCGAGAGCCTGCAGCGCATGGCCCCGGTCGTCGACCACCAGAACGCCGGTGACTCGAACTACCGCCCCATGTCCCCCGATTTCGCGGGTTCGATCGCCTTCCAGGCGGCCAAGGAACTGGTGCTCGAGGGCACCAAGCAGCCCAACGGCTACACCGAGCCCATCCTGCACCGCCGTCGCCGGGAGGCGAAGGAGGCGTGCAAGTAGCGTGCCGTCAACCCCTGAAAAGTAGCTCCTAGCAGCTCTTTTCTACTCGAGGCCCCGCACCGGAACACCCCGGAGCGGGGCCTCGTTCATCACTGGAAATCACCCCAGATTCCGGCGCGTCACGGGAAAACGGTCACATAACCTGGACCGCCCCGGGTTTGGGGGAGACCGTTGGATCTGGAGAGGATCAACGGTATGGCTGGGAATCGGAGGTATCCGCAGGAGCTGCGGGAACGTGCTGTAGCGCTGGTGTTGCAGTACGAGCGTGAGCAGGGTGAGGCCCGCGGTGCGATGGCTCGTGTCGCGCGTGATCTGGGGGTTCACAAGGAAGCGTTGCGGCATTGGGTGAAACAGGCGAAGGCGGCGCGGGCAGGGAGCGGTGAGGCGGTGCCGACGCCGGTTCCGGAGTCGGCGGAGGCCAAAGATGCCCGGATTCGGGAATTGGAGGCCCGCAATCGTGAGCTGGAGCGGGCGAATCAGATCCTCAAGGCGGCGTCGGCTTTTTTCGCCCGGGAGATGGACCCGCCACCGCCGAAGTGGTGAGGTTCATCGACGAGTATCGGGCCGATGACCGGTTCACGGTGACCGATATCTGTGACGTGCTGGGGTTTCGGCAGCAAAGGTACTTCGCCGCGAAGAAACGGGAGCGGGCGCCGTCGGAGCGGGCGGTGCGCGATGCCGAGATCCTGGCGGAGATTCACCGTTTGCGGGCCGCTGATCGTGGCCGGCGCCGTGATTACGGTGCCCGGAAGATGTGGCGGGAATTGCTGCGTGCGGGTGTCGAGGTGGGTCGTGGCCGGGTGGAGCGGTTGATGCGCGCGAATGGTCTCGCGGGGTTGGTGCCGACGCGGCGCAAGCCGCGGACGACGGTGCCGGGCAGCGAGGATCGTCGTCCGAAGGACTTGGTGGACAGGGACTTTCGTGCGCCGGTGCCGAACCAGTTGTGGGTTGCGGATATCACGTATGTGGAGCTGGGCGGGGGTGGTTTCTGTTATGTGGCGTTCGTGACCGATGTGTTCTCGCGGGCGATCGTGGGCTGGCAGGTGTCGGATTCTCTGAAAACCGAACTGGCCCTTGATGCATTGGAGATGGCGTTGTGGAACCGGCGGGATCGGTTGAGCGCGGCGCTGATTCACCATGGGGATCGTGGCGTGCAATACACGGCGTTGCGTTACGGTGAGCGTCTGGCCGAGGCGGGTATCGCGCAATCTGTTGGCAGTACCGGTGATTCGTATGATAACGCTCTCTCGGAATCGGTGAATTCGCTGTTCAAGAAGGAATTGATCGACAAGTACGTGTGGTCGGATGTGAGCGAGGTGAATCGGGAGACGGCGGAATGGGTTTCGTGGTATAACAACCATCTACTGCCGGAGTCTGGTCCTCCGGCTTGATGGGCACGCCACCTCGAATCGCTTTCGCCGCACCAACCAGGCACGGCACCAACCAGCCTGCCGGACAAGCCATTCGGACAACGTTCAGCTCCTCTGCTGCCCGGCATTCGACCGGCCCGGCATTCGATATCGACGGAGGGGAATAGCTGGGGGAATCGCGCCTGCGGGTGTGACCGATCGCAGTTCGGGCGGTTCTCGGGAAACCTGACTAATCGGGCAAGATGGACACTCGTGACCGCCCTCCCCTCGCCCGCGTACCCCCAGCCGATGCACAACACATCGCTCGGCTGGGTATTCGCGATGGTCGCGACGCTGCTCCTGATCGCGGTGTGCTGTCTCGGACTGCTGTGGGCCTTCGCCACCCGCAGTGACGCACTCACCGCGCTGCTCTACGCCGGCGGCGGCCTGCTGGTTCTGGGCGTGATCTGGCTCATGCTCGCCCTCATCGGCGGAATCGCTTATCGCACATACCTGCTCAGCGTGCTGGCACCCGCGCTCATAGTGCTGACGGCAGCACTGCTGGTCCTGCGGATTCCGCAGGACCTCGGCTGGCGGATGTCCCGTCCCGCCCTGGAGAAAGCGGCTGCCGCCTGTGCGGACACCCGCTCCGACACCCGGATCGGGCTCTACACCTTCGATTACATCCGCAAAACCCCCGAGGGCTGCACCTTCAGCCTGGCCGGCTCCGGCCTGGGCCCAGACGGCTTCGCCTACATTCCGAGCGGTTCGGCGCCCGAGCTGCCCGCGAGAGCCCTGGTCGGCGACCGCTACACCCCACTCGGCGGGCCCTGGTTCACCTTCGACCACTTCATCGATCCCGCCGCCTGATCGCCCCTGTCGCGATCAGTCGACCGTCGGCCAGTCCCCGCCCACCCGCAGGAACATCCCCAGCCGGTCCGCGCGAATCTCGGCAATCCGCCCATCGACCAGGGTGCAGACCCAGATCTGCTCGACATCGCAGCTACGGCCGGTCGGCTCGGGCATCCGCGCATGCGCACCGGTGTGCTTACCCTCCACCCGCAGCCGAGCCATCACCCGCCCGTCCTCACCCATCAGATCCTGAATCAGAATCCCGCCCTCCCCGTCATCGGTATTACTGAACGCCGCCAACTGCCGCCGGAACCCTCGATGGCCGCCCCCGGCTCGTCCGCTTCGCCGAAGATGACCTGGTTGTGGTCGATGACCTGCGGAGACAGGTACGCGATCCAGTCCGTAGTGCTCCCGTCGATGCCCTCGTTGAGCGCATTGACGAACGCGGTGATGGTGGCCTTGTTGTCCGTAATCGTGGTGCTCATGTCAACCCGACCAGTTCGGTACGGCGGCAGGCACAGCGGCGGCCCACTGGCCGGGATCCGATAGGGACAACGAACCCCTCCGCCGCGCGCACGGTGGAGGGGTTCGCCGTGTCCGGAACTGCCGGCCCCGACGGCACGTCGGCCTGCGCCGGAGCGGCGAAATACACGGCGTACGAAGTGCATTCACCACCGGCCCATGGGAAATCGGGGCGACAGTCCGCACGGGTGCGGGGATCAGCTCAGCGGGTACTGCCCGGCGCCGCCGGTGCCGCCCATTCCGACGACGTCGCCGAACAGTGACACCATCCCCTGTCCGATCGACAGCACGTCATACCCGATCGTTCCGAGATTGGTTGCGAAGTTCTGCATGTCCATCTCCTATCGGTTATTTCGAAGACGGCCGTGGGCCGCGTCGAAATACAGACAAGCAGGCGCTGGGCCGCGAAACGTTGTCCGCTGGGGCAAGTCGGCGTACTCGTAGCTGATTCACTGCCAGATTCTCAGAAATCTCACAGTCATTTTCCCGAGTGTCGCACTGCCTAATCGGCCCCGATGGTGAACGCGACCTTCCCGCACGGGTGCGCCGTGACCAGGTAGTCGACCGCCGCGGCGGCGTCGGACAGTGCGAAGGTGCGGTCGATCCTCGGAATCACCACGCCCGATCCGGCGAGTTCCGTTAGTACAGAGAGGAATTCGGGCTTGGGCAGGGACAGCAGGCCGCGGAGCCGCTGCCGGAGGAAGGGGTGACGAACAGCGCGCGAATCGAGCGCTCGGTGCTGCCGAGTATCCGGCCACCGCCTTCGCCGCCGCCGAGCACCAGGGTTCCGGCGGGAGTGAGCAGCGCGCGCAGTTCGGACAGCGATCGCCCGCCCGCCATATCGAGGATGAGATCGTAACTCCCGCTGAGCTTCTCAGCGGTGTAGTCGATGATGTGGTCGGCGCCCAGCCCGGTGACGAACTCCGCCTTGGCCGCGCTGCACACCCCGGTCACCTCCACACCGAAGTGCTTGGCCAGCTGCACCGCCAGGTGCCCGACACCGCCGCCCGCACCGATGATCAGCACGCGCTGCCCCGCCTGGATACCACCGACATCCCGCAGCCCGGTGAGCGCCGTCGTACCGGACACCGGGAGTGCCGCCGCCTCCTCGAAGCTCAGATTCGAGGGCTTGAGCTGAAGCTTCCGCTCTGGGGCGCAGGCGAATTCGGCGAAAGACCCTTCGGTGGTGCCGAAGACCGCATCGCCGCGCCGGAATCGGGTCACCTGCGCGCCGACGCCCTCGACAATCCCCGCCACATCCCAGCCGCGAATGGCGACCTTGGGCTTGCGCAATCCCAGCACCAGCCGCCCGGCCAGCGGCAGTCCGGTCATCATGTGCCACACGCCGGGATCCACACCCGCGGATCGCACCCGGATGAGGACACCCTCCGGGCCGACCACCGGCATCGGCGCGTCCGCGTAGGAGAGCATCTCGGTGGAGCCGTACGCCTGTTGCACAATGGCTTTCATCAGGATTCTTCTTCCGGGTATTCGAAAACCTCGTCCAGCGATGCGCGAAACACCCTGGCGATCTGGAACGCCACCTCGAGCGACGGCGAATATTTGCCCTGTTCGATGGCGATGACCGTCTGCCGCGTAATGCCTAGGCGGTCGGCCAGTTCGGCCTGAGTCATCTCACCGCGCGAGAAGCGCAGGGCGCGAATGTTATTGGTCACCCTGGTCGGTTTCACCACGGCCACAGCCCCCGCCGGTAGGCCACGATCTTGGCGACGGCGCCGACCACCGCGGACAGCGTGAAGCCGAGGTAGATGACATTGGCGATCCAGAACCGATCGCCGTCGGCCAGGGCCAGCAGCAACGCGACCACCGCGTCCAGCACCACGAAGGCATTGCCGACCTGTGCACCGGCCCGGTCGATCTCGCGATCGCGCTGATCCTTGCGATCGCGGTCCCGGGAGGCCAGGGAAACGACAATGGTGGCCACGACGGACGCCGCTATCGAGCCCGCCACGGCCCACAGCAGCGGCCATACGTAGGCCACCATCGTCAATGCGTCATGCCGTGCCCGAATCAGCACCACGACCAGGTAGATCGCGTACGAGACGACAGCGGCCGCACCCAGTATCCAGGTGCGCTTCTCCTCGAACGGCATGTGCTCAGTGTAAAGAAATTCAGACACCATGTAAATAATTTTTTACACGGCCCGAGCCGGGTCAGGCAGGCTTGAATCCGACCTGCAGCGATTCCAGCCCCCGGATGACGACGTTCGGCTTGAACGGCGGATTCTCCGAAAGCAGTTCCATCGAACCGACTTTCCGCAGCAGCACCTCCAGCAGCACCTCCATCTCGAGCAGCGCCAGCGGCGCGCCGAGGCAGTAGTGGATGCCGAGGCTGAAGCCGAGATGCTTCTTGGCCGGATTCTTCGGATCCGAGTAGCGGGTCACATCGGTGCGATCCGGATTCGTGAAGGCGGCATCATCGTGGTTGGCCGAATTGATCAGCACCACAACGCCTTCGCCCTTCTCGAAGTCATGGCCCGCCACGGTGATGGGCCGGGTCGCGGCGCGGGTGGTGATTTGCACGGACGGCTCCAGCCGCAGCAGCTCATCGGGGGTGGCGGCCACCAGTTCGGGCCGCGCGCGCAGCAGTTCGACCTGACCGGGTTCGCGCAGCAGCCGCAGCATGCCGGTGCCGACCAGATTCGCGGTGGTCTCGTGCCCGGCGACAAAGGTGGTGATGCAGGTGGCAAGCAGTTCCTGCTCGGTCAGCACATCACCGCGATCCTCGACCTGCGACAGCACGCTGAGCAGATCATCGGTCGGGTTGACCCGGCGCTCGTTCAGCAGTTCGCGGAAGTAGTTCATGAATCCACGCGACGCCGCACTGCGCGCCTTCAGCGATTCCGCCGGCAGCGTGTAGTCGTGGTCGAAGCCGCGCGCCAGATCCTGCGACCACTGGTGCACCTGCTCGTAGGCCTCCGGCGGGACGCCGATGAGCTCACAGGCGATGATCAGCGGCAGCGGATAGGCGATGAACTCGATCAGATCGAATTCCCCGGCCTCCAGCGCCTTGTCGACGAGCTGTTCGGTGAGTTCTTCGATGCGCGGGCGCAGCCGCGTCACCATGCGCGGGGTGAATCCCTTGGTGACCAGATTGCGCAGGCGGGTGTGGTCCGGCGGCTCCATCCACAGGAAGGAGGTGGGCAGTTCGTCGGCGGCGGTCTCCGGCGTGACGGTCGGGTGCATCATCCCGGCCTCTTCGGCGTGACTCCACGCGGTGGTGGACAGCACCGCGGCGCAGTCCTCGTACCGGGTGAGGACGTGGTGGCCGATCGGGGTCATATGGATGGGTCCGGCCCCGCGCAGCACGCGCGCCGCAGTGTAGGGATCGGCCCGGCCATCGGGTCCGAAGAGCTGTGCCATTGCCGTGAGAATGGCGGGATCTTGTTCGGCGGCAACGGTGTTCACGTCTGGTGCGGCCATGCGTATCCTCCTGAATTCGACAGCGCGATGACGGTCGACGGCGGCGATGACGTTCGACTGGACATAGGTGGTTCAGCTCGGCGTGGCTCTGGTGTACGCGAATCCGCTGCCGCGCAGCATGATCCGTCCTGCGGTGACCGGATGCGTGAGCGCGGCAGGCGGTTCCACCAGATGAGCCACACGCATGAAGGTCCGCGACACCACCGGATCGTGATGGGCGGCCCGTTGCACCTGAGCCACATAGACATTGGTGAGCCGGGTCCGAAGCGAGCGTGGACCGATCACACCCGGATGGCTCAGGTCGGAGGAGGCGGCCAGTCGCCAGGCGGCGGCCACCGGGTCGGCGGAGGCGGCGTAGAACCGCGCGGCCAGAGTCGCGGGTGCGCCGTCCAGGCAGGTACGCAGGGCGGCGGCCTGCAGTGCGGCGACCGTCATGCCCTGCGCGTACAGCGGATTGAAGGCGCACTGCGCGTCGCCGATCACCAGCAGGCCCCCGGGCACGGCGGTCATCCGATCGAAATGCCGGCGCAGCGACGCCCGGAATCGGTACGGCACCGGATCGTCGAGCGGTTCGGAGTCGGTGACGATCTCATGGATGTCGGGTGCTGAAAGTGTCGCGGCATAGCGCGGGAATTCGGCGGGGTCGGCCGGTGGATGGTCACCGAGCATTCCGGCGAGGGTGACCAGCCACCGGTCCCCTTCGATATGCACCGCCCCGCCGCCGCGGCCGTTCGTTCCGGTCGAGACGATGACCGAGGAGTGCCCGCCCAGCTGCCCGGGCCGGTGCCGGTACAGCCGGGAGGAATAGCCGAGGTCCACATCGAGCCGTTCCGTATCGGGCACCGCGGCGCCGATATCGGTGAGCCACTCCTCGATTCGGGATCCGCGACCGGTCGCATCCACGACCAGATCGGCGGTGATGTCCTCGGCACGGCCGTCGGCGACCGTCGCGACGCCGGTCACCGCGTCGGCGTCGCCGAGCAGGCCCCGCACCGTAATGCCCTCGCGCATACGCACATTCGGTATCTGACAGGTGCGCCGGCGCAGCACGGCCTCCAGCAGCGGGCGGCTCGCGATGACGGAGGTCAATCCGGTCGAAGTGGGCACGAGCCGGGCGCCACCGACGTACCAGCGCGTGTGGACCAGCACCTCGGCCGCGGTCGCACCGCGCCGGACCAGTTCGGCCGTACATCCCGGATACAGCTCTTCGAAGACGGCGCGGCCGCTGTCCAGCAGCCCGTGCAGATGGCGGCCCTGCGGTACGCCGCGGCGCGCCTGGACGCCCTCGCACCGGTCGCGCTCCAGAATCGTCACGCGCGCGAACTCTTCCGACAGCACCCGGGCCGCCAGCAGTCCGGCGATCCCCGCACCGAGGACAACGGCGTGCCGTCCGGCGGTCACATCGTCACCGGCAATGCCGTGACGCCCCGGTGGATGAGGCTGGGGCGGTATTCGATGGTGTCGGAGGCCAACCGCAGTTCCGGAGCCCGGTCGAGCAGCGTGAGCACCGCCGCTTCGGCTTCGATCCGCGCCAGCGGCGCGCCCACGCAGTAGTGGATGCCGAGGCTGAAGCCGAGATGCTTACGGGCGGGCCGGGTCCCGGCATAGCGGGTGATATCGAAGGAATCGGCATCGGGGAAGACCCGGTCGTCGCGGCTCGCGGAGGCGGTCAGCACGACCACGCCGTCACCGCGCTTGAACTCGCGGCCGCCGACCACGGTGTCGGCCAGCGCCACCCGGATGGTGAACTGGGTGGGCGCGTCATAGCGCAGCATTTCGTCCAGCGCCGACCCGATCAATTCGGGCCGCTCGCGCAGCATCCGCATCTGCTCGGGATTCCGCAGCAGCGCCAGCATCCCATTGCCGATGAGGTTGATGGAGGTTTCCATACCCGCCACGAGCAGCAGCAGCGATATGCCGATCACCTCGGCTTCGGTGAGCATGTCACCGTCCACGCCGGCGGCCACCAGTTCACTGAGCAGATCCGGTGTCGGACCGTGCTTCTTGCGGGCGATCAGCTCGGCGAAGTACCCCATGCAGGCCATGGCCGCCGCACCGCGCGCCGTCATATCGGCCTCGCCCAGCAGCGTGTCCGGATCGCTGCCGCGGGCAATCGCCAGCTGCCACTCCCGGAATCGCGCACCGTCGGCGGGATCGGCGCCCAGCAGCCGCACCGGGATCATGGCGACCGCGAGCGGCACGGCCAGATCGGCCAGAATGTCGAGTTCACCGCGCCGCACCGCGGCATCCACCAGTTCGTTCACCACCTGTCCGGCGACAGGCGCCAGTTCGCCGACCATGCGCGGGGTGAACGCCTTGGCCACAAGCTTGCGATAGCGGGCGTGTTCGGGCGGGTCCATGCGGACGAAGGAGCCGGGAATGGCGGCGGTGGTATCGCGGAAAGGGCTGATGCCGGCGGCATATCCGTGGCCCCAGTCCGCGCCGGTGAGCACGGCCGAGCATTCCTCGTACCGCGTCACCAGGGTGACCGGCACCTCCTCGAAGGCGTACGGGAACAGTGCGGCCGCATCGCGCACGCGGCGGTAGGCGGGATAGGGATCGGCGCGCTCACTCGATTCGAAAGCGTCGAACGTGATTTCGGCAGTGCTCATCGGCCCTCCACACGGACAAGAAGTTCGGACATGCCGCGCACCACCACATTCGGCCGGTACGGCGGTTCCTCGAGCAGGGTCAGGTTCTCCACGCGCAGGGCGAGGGCGTGCAATATTTCGCGCATTTCCAGGCGGGCCAGCGGTGCGCCCAGGCAGTAGTGCAGCCCGAGACCGAAGGACAGGTGCCGTTCGGCGCGGCGGCCCGGCCGGTACCGGCGGATATCGAAGCGGTTGGGTTCGGGGAAGGCCGCCGGATCGCGATTGGCGGAGCCGAGCAGCACGATGACGGCATCGCCGGGTGCGAATCTCCTTCCGGCGACCATGATTTCGGCCCGGGCGGTACGGGTGGTGAGGTGCACGGGCGCGTCATAGCGCAGCACCTCGTCCACCGCGGGTGCGGCCAGCTCCGGATCCTGCCGCAGCCGCTGGAATTCGCCGGGATGGCGCATGAGCGCGAGCGCGCCGTTGCCGATCAGGTTGACCGAGGTCTCGTGCCCCGCGACCACCAGGATGAGCAGGGTGCCGATCAGCTCGGTGGGGGTCAGCCGGACCCCGGCCTCCTCGGCCTGCACCAGCGCGGTGATGAGGTCCGCGCGCGGCGTCCGGCGACGCTGGTCAATCAGATCGCCGAAGAATTCGGTGAATTCGTGCACGGCCGCGGTGCGCGCCGCCAGTTCTTCCGGGGACAGCAGTACATCGGGATCCAGGCCGCGCGCAATCCCGGCCGACATGAATCGCACCTGCTCATGCGCTTCGACGGGGACGCCGAGCAATTCGCAGATCAGGGTGAGCGGCACCGGATATGCCAGCGCCTCCAGCAGATCCACCTCACCGGCGGCGAGTATGCGAGTCAGGAGTTCGTCGACCAGTTGTTCGGCGCGCGACTGCAATCCGGTGATGGTGCGCGCGGTGAACGCCTTGCCGACCAGCCCGCGCAGCCGAGTGTGGTCCGGCGGCTCCATCCACAGGAACGAGCCGGGCAGTTCGACCTCGCTGTCGCCGTGCAGCAGTTCCGGTTCCTCGGCGTGGCTCCAGCGCGGATCCAGCAGAATGGCCTGTGCCTCGGCATGTCTGGGCACCAGGTGGGTGTCGTGCGGTCCGGGGACGAACGGCCCGGCGGTGCGCAGTGTCTCGTAGCTGTCGTAGGGGTTGTGCCGTAGGTGCGGTGCGACGCTCTCGACCACCGCCAGCTGTACCGGGGTCACGTCTGGAATTACCACTGCCGGAGCGGTGGCCTGGTCGGAACTCACCGGCAACTCCTGAAAGAAATTACTGCGATATCGGATACTCGAACAATTCCGCCGTTCATATTCGCCGCCCGGCCGGGTGCGGTTACCCGGCTATCGCCGGAAGCTATCGTGCGATCACCGTGTCCCTTTATCGTGCAACGTAATTGGTTGATCGAGCCTGCTTATCACAGCGCGGGTTTCACAATGCGTTCAGCGGCTGGACACAATTCGCTGTTGTGGTTGGCCCCATGAATTCCTCGGATTCTTCGGGCACCTTGCCGGGGATGCTCGCCGGTATCGCGGCAGCGCATCCCCGGGTAGCGGCAACCTTCTGGTCGACGGCCGAGAGCATCGAATACGCCGAACTCCATCGGGCGGCCGGCAGTGCGGCGGCGGTGCTGATCGAGCGCGGGGTGCGGCGCGGCGAGCCGGTGGGCATCCTGTGCCCGAACGCCCCGGAGTTCATCGTGAGCTTCTTCGCCATTGCCGCCGCCGGTGGCGCGGCGACTCCGCTGCCGCTGCCCGCGGGCATCCGCCGGGCCGCCGGATATCCGCAGCAGCTGGCCGCCATCACCGCGGCGGCGGGTATGCGCACGGTGCTGGTCTCACCGGCGTTCGCCGAGCTGGTGCCGCTACTCGCCGGGGTCGATGTCGCATTCGTCGACACCGCAACACTTTCCGGTCCCAACGATGGGGATGCCCCGGCGCTGCCCGCCCCCGGACCCGACGATCTCGCCGTCGTGCAGTTCACCTCCGGCAGCACCGCCGCGCCCAAGGGCGTCCAGCTCACCCACCGTCAGGTGACCAGCGGGCTGGCCGCGATCCGCACGGGTATTGCCCTCGATCTCGATGATCAGGGCGGTTTCTGGCTGCCGCTGTTCCACGATATGGGCCTGTTCGGCACGCTGTCGGCGATCCTGCGCGGGATTCCGGCGCACGTCTGGTCGCCGCTGGCCTTCGTCAAGGATCCGGCGCGCTGGTTGCGCGAATTCGCCGCCAGCGGAACCACTATCACCGCCATGCCGAACTTCGGCTACGAGGCGCTGCTGGCCGCGGTGCCCCCGGAGCGGGTGGCCGAATACGATCTCTCGCACTGGCGTATCGCTTTCAATGGCGCGGAACCGATTTCGCACGATGTGGTGACGCGGTTCTGTGAGCGGTTCGAGCCCGCGGGTTTCACGCCGACCACCATGTTCGGGGTGTACGGGATGGCGGAGGCCACCCTGGCGGTCGCCTTCCCGCCGCTGGGGCGCGAGACGGTCTTCGAGTGGGTCGATCGCGCCACGCTCGCGGATGACAGTCTCGCGCAACCGGTTTCCGCGACTCGACCGGGTGCGCGCGCGGTGGCCGGAGTGGGTTCGGCGGTGGACGGCCTGTCCCTGCGCATTGTCGATATCGAGACCGATGCGCAGCTTCCGGACCGGCACGTGGGCGAGATCCTGATCCAGGGCGCTTCGGTTACCGACGGCTATCTGGCGGTCGATCCGGCGGCGGTCGCGGATCGGTTCATCGACGGCTGGCTGCGCACCGGCGATCTCGGATATCTCTGCGAGGGTGAGCTTTTCGTCACCGGACGCTGCAAGGACATGATCACCGTGCGCGGGGTCAATCACTACGCGCAAGACGTGGAGGCCGTGGTCTGCGACCTCAACGGAATCTACAAGGGCCGCTGCACAGCGGCCATCGATCCGGACGGCGCGGACGTCATCGCTCTCATTGCCGAATCCGAACTCACCGGTCCTGACGCCGAGGCCCTGGACCGCGCCATCAGGGACCGGGTAGCGGCCGAACTCGGCCTGTCCGCCGTCGCGGTGTACCTCGTGCCCCCGCGCAGCATTCCCCGGACCAGCAGCGGCAAGCTGCAGCGGCTCGCCGCCCGTGAACTCATCGCCCAGCAACGCTGAAGCCCAGTGGTTTTCGCCTCTCACGAAACTGGAGTCTCCCGTGCACAGTTATGACGTCTTCCGCCACTACGAGCGCCTGCACTGGAAGTTGACCGACCTCGACTTCGATGCCATCGACCCCACCCTGGTGCGGCCGGAGTACATCACCCTGGCCAAGAGTTCGGCCATGGGCGAATCCAATGTCATCGCGGCGGTGCACGGATTCCTCGCGGAGTTCGTGGACGACTATGACTTCTCCACCTTCGCGGTGGTGTGGGGTTATCAGGAAGTCCAGCACCACTACGCTTTCCGCACCTGGCTGCGCGCGATCGGTGAGGACGTGCAGGACAAGGCCGTGGACGCGATGCGCGAGCCGTACGCGCCGGGCAGCACGCCGTCGGCGACGCTGGCCACCAATATCATCTCCGAGCTCACGGTCAACCACATCTACCGTGCGGTATCGGCATGGGTGGAGGAGCCGATTCTGAAGGCCCTGCTGCTCAACGCAAGTCGCGATGAGGCCGGGCATGCCCGCGAGTTCATCCACTACGCCACCGAGCGACTGCGCCGGCGTCCGCAGGAGCTGCCCTCGGTGCTCGAGACGCTGTACGTGTACAGCTCCGAGGCCAAGATCAAGCATCCGGTCAGCACCTTCAAGGCCGGCCTGACGGAGCTGGGCGATCACGAGACCATCGACACCGGTTTCGATCTGTTCCTGGAGCAGGTGGCGGCCGAGGGTGAGCTGGAGGTGCTGCACGACAAGGTGCGCCGCACCTTCGCGACACTGACCGGGCGCGATGTGTCCAGCAATGCCAAGGTGCGCCGCGCGCTGGCCGACGCGATCGCCTAGCGGTGGAGCACTGCGCCCATCCGGCCGATCCGCCCGCTGTCGCGGTGCCCTGGTCGGTGATTCCGGACTATCACTGCTTCGGCTGTTCCCCGCACAATCCATCCGGATTGCGGCTGACCTTCACGCCGCATCCGGACGGCCTGCAGGCCCGGTTCCGCCTGAACCGGTCCTTCGAGTCCTATCCCGGCGTGGTGCACGGCGGGCTCACCGGCGTGATCTGCGATGAGGTGATGGGCAATCTCATCGTGCTGGTCCGGCACGTACCCGCCTTCACCATCTCGCAGCGCACCCGATTCCTGACCCCGCTGCTGATCGACCGCGAATACCGCTGTGTCGCAACACTCTCCGACAAAAGCGCCGAGGCCCCGATCCGAGCGTCCGCCGACATCCTCGACGCCGACGGCGACCTCTGCGCCTCCTCCAGCGCCACCTACCAGCCGTTCGTGCTGGCGGATGTGCGCCATCAACTCTCCCTCGACGACGACGAAGTCGCACTGCTCTCGCACGCCCTGACCACGGCCGATGCCGTGCCATCGAATGGAGTTCAGCCATGACCACCGACGACATCCTGCGTACCGTCACCGAGATCGCCGCGGCCGAAACCGGTCTGCCCGAGACCGTGCTGGCGCCCGACGCCGATCTGCGCGCCATGGCGGGCGTGGATTCGGTGCGGGTGCTGCGCATGATCGCCCGCATCGAGCGCACCTATGACATCGAGCTCGAGGACAAGGATGTCTTCGGCACCTCCACGCTGTCCGAGGTGACGGCCGTGGTGGACAAGCTTGTGCGGACGGCCGCCTGATGTCCGCACCCGAGGTGACCGTCACCGCCGATACCAATCAGCACTACGATCTCGATCCCGATATTTTCGGGCAGTTCCTGGATCCGCTGCGCAAGTACAGCTCGGCGCTGTACGAATCCGACAGTGACTCACTGGAATCGGCGCAGCGCAACAAACTGCGTTTCGTCGCCCGGCGCCTGGGCCTCAATGGCGGTGAGGAGCTGCTGGATATCGGCTGCGGCTGGGGCTCGCTGATTCTGTTCATGGCGCAGGAGTACGGCTGCGATACGCTCGGCATCAGCCCGGCCCCGCGTCAGCACGAATACATTGCCGAGCAGGCGGCCGCGCGGGGCGTCAGCAACCAGGTGCGCACTCGCGTAGGGCATTTCGAGCAGCTCACCCTGCCCGATGCCAGCGTGGACGCGGTCACCATGCTCGGATCCATTGTGCATATGCCCGATCTGGACGAGGTGTTCCGGCGGGCTCGCGCGGTGCTGCGGCGCGGCGGCAGCCTCTACGTCTCGGAGAGCTGCTTCCGGAATGCGGCCGCCCGCAGGGCTTTCGGCGAGCGGGCGGGCACCGAGTTCGTGCGCTCGGACATCTTCGGCTGGGGCGATCTGCGGCCGCTGTCGGATCTGGTCACGGCCGCCGAGGATGCCGGATTCTCCATCGCCTCGGTCGACGATCTCACCAATGACTACCGCCGCACCATCGACCACTGGATCGACAATGTGGATGTCGCCGCCGAGCGCATCGATGCCCATCAGCCGGGCCTGGCCGCGAAGCTGCGGCACTACCTGGAGGTCGCCAATGCCGGATGGGGTTACACCACAAAGCATTACGCACTGGTCTGCCGCAAAACCCGATAGCTGTCAGGAGCAGTCATGACGATCGATTCCGCACTGCTGCCCGTCGAGGATCTGGTGGCGGCGGTCGACAGCTTCCTGGCCGCCTCCCCCGCCGCGCGCTCCTGGGATGTGGAGACGGCCTTCGACTGGGCCGCCGCCGATGCCGGCCGGCTGTCCGAGGGACAGCGGTCGGCGGTGCAGTTCGTCACCCTCATCGAGGATCATCTGCCCGGGTATTTCGATGTGTACCAGCGCAGCTTCCCGGTGGACGACACGGTGGATCTGCCGACCTTCATCCACAATCGGGAGCTGCACCACTTCACGGTGCGCTGGGCGCTCGAGGAGGACACACACTCGCGGGCGCTGGCGCGGTATCAGGAAGCCTCCGGTATGGCCGATCGCGGCACACTGCGCGGTGAGCTGGCAGTAGAGGGGCAGAAGTCGTTCGAACTGCCGTATACGCATCCGGTGCAGTACTTCGCCTATGCGCTGGTGCAGGAGAAGGCAACTCAGATGTATTACCACCAGCTGCGGGATGCGGTGGATGATCCGGTGCTCGGGGCGGTGCTCACCCGGCTCTCGCGGGACGAGGCGCGGCATTTCAGCTTCATGGCCGATGTGGTGACCCGGTATCTGCGGGCGCAGGGTGATGACGCCGTGGAGCCGATTCGCGAGGTGATCGCGGGATTCCGTATGCCGCTTGCCGATACGCTGCGCGGGTATTGGCGGTGGGCGCTGCGGATCGCCGATGTCGCGGACTATGACCACACCGCGGCGTACGACCATCTGATCAAGGTGATCGACCGGGCGGTGGATGCGCGCACCGACCGGGTGGACGAACTGGCCGACTTCGTCGCGCAGTGCCGCACGCTGGGCTGAGCAGCAACGCACTGAGTGACGCGGTCACAGAGAAGAGGCCCTGCTCCCGACTTCCCCGGGGGCAGGGCATTTCTCGTTGGCTGTCGGCGCGGAGAGAGCTAGTCGGCGCGGAGAATGAGAATCGTGGTGGAGCCGTGGGCGATCAGCTTGCCTGCGGCATCGGTGATCCGGCCTTCAGCGGTGGCGGTGCGGCGGCCGACGTGCACGGCCGTGGCATCACAGGTGAGCCGGGAGCCGTCCAGGGTCACGCCCCGAATGAAGTTCACCTTCAGTTCCAGCGTCGTATAGGCGACGCCGTCATCGAGTTTCGTGAATACGGCGCTGCCCATGGCGGTGTCCATGAGGGTCGCGATCACACCGCCGTGCACGGTGAACATGGCATTGATGGTCGCCACATTCGGATCCAGGTAGTAGCGGGTGCAGCCGGCCCCGGCGCTTTCCAATCGGATGCCCAGCGAGGCGCCGACGCCGAGCTTCTCGTCGAGCCCGCGCTGGAATACCTCGGTGAGTTCACCGACCCGCTTGGCGACCTTGTCCTCGACGTGATTGTCGATGCTGGTCATGAATTCTTCCTTCCTGCCGAACGATTCCCTTCATTCGAGCAGTCGGCGGTGAATTTCGTCTGCCGGCAACCCATTCCATTTCAATATCCGATCGGCTGATCGAGACCGGCGCACCCCCGCGCGGCCTCCCACGCCAGTCGATAGCGTCGCGCCATGGTCGATATCGATACACCGGACCGGATCGAGACCATCGGCGCGGACTTCTTCGCCGATCCGCACCGGCACTATCGCCGCTGGCGCGAATACGGTCCGGTGCGGCGGGTTCGCTTCCCCGACGGCGTGATTCGCTGGGTGATCCTCGGCCACGCCGAGGGCCGCGCCGCGCTCGCGGATCCGCGGCTGCGCAAGAACATCGCGCATGTCGAAGCGCTGGTGAGCGCCAAACGTCAGACGCCGCCGATGGATCCGCGGCAGATCGCGCTGCTGACGCACATGCTCAATATCGACCCGCCCGACCACTCCCGCCTGCGCAAGCTCGTCAGCACGGCATTCACGGCGCACCGCGTGGCAGCGTTGCGGCCGCGCATCGAGCAGATCACCAGCGCCCTGCTGGACGGGATCGACGGCCGTGACGAGGTCGACCTGTTGCGCGAATTCGCTGTGCCACTGCCCATTACGGTCATCTGTGAACTACTGGGCGTACCACCCACCGAACGTGACGACTTCCAGCAGTGGACCCAAGACCTCGTCGGCGTCGTGGGCCGAGAAGAGGAACGCACCCGCGCCTCCCTCGCCATGATCGCGTACCTGACCCGCCTGGTCCGCGCCAAACAGGCCACCCCCGCCGACGACCTGCTCTCCGGACTGGTCCAGGTCGGCGAAGACGGCGATGCCCTCACCGAACCCGAGCTGGTGGCCATGTCCTTCCTGCTCCTGGTCGCCGGCTACGAGACCACAGTGAATCTCATCGCCAACGGCACCTACGCACTGCTCCAGCACCCAGATCGGTTCCATGCCCTGCGCGCCGACCCCGATGCCATCCCCGCCGCGGTCGAGGAATTCCTCCGCTATGACGGCCCGGTCAACCTTTCAACCGTCCGCTTCACAACCGAACCGATCCACATCGCCGACATCACCATCCCCCCAGGCGAACTCGTCTACATCGCCCTCGAGGCGGCCAACCGCGATCCCGCCCGCTACCCCACCCCCGACACCCTCGACCCCACCCGAGACACCTCCGCCCACCTGGCCTTCGGCCACGGTATCCACTTCTGCCTGGGCGCACCCCTGGCCCGCATGGAAGCCCACATCGCCTTCTCCGGGTTGCTGCACCGCTTCCCGAACCTCCACCTCTCCCCCACCGCCGACACCATCAACTGGCAATCCAGCACCCTCATCCGAGGACTCCTGCAGCTACCTGTCCGCCTTCGTGCGTGACGACATCGATCAGGAACCGCTCGGCTGGAATTCCAGCGCGGTCCGCCCGGAGCGGTTCGATCACTGACGCACGCAGCGCGGGCTCGGCATCGAGGTCGGCCCAGAACGGCCGACCGTACCGCAGCGGGTAAGCCGGTGTGCCAGTATGGATCGTCTCGAGCAGCTCGACGAAGGCCAGTTCGGCCCGCCCGCCCGCGCTGTTCATATCGAGCAGGACCTTGACCCCTTCCGGTGAATCCCCGCCTATCTGCTCGCCGAGGCTCGTGGGCCGATAGCGGCCGGACTCGACGTCGAGATCGAAGACCCCGATCGCCACCAGATGGTCGAGCAACCGCCGCAGCGCGGGCTCGAAAGCCTCAGTGCGGGAAGCCAGTTCCGCAACTGTCGCTCCCCCGCCGCCGGCCTGCTCCACCAACCCGAGCGTCGCGGCCACCCGAATACTCATCGGGGTGGCAAGATCCGCCATGGCCAGAATCGAAGTCCCAGGATCCGAAGCGTTCACCGCCCCGAGCTTACCCATTGCGCTGCTTCGGATTACCGATCGTCCAGCGACACAGGCTGATTCGCGCCGCCTCCCTGCCGGTCACGCTCATCGCGGAGCGAGTAGGCTACATCTCGGCGGCCGCGTTCAGCCGGGCGTCCAAGAATCGCTACGGCACGCCACCCGCCCGCTGGCGACGAGACATCATGGGACGCTGAGCATCCCAAGTCCCAGGAACGTGAAAAACCCCACCCGGATGTATGGTCCGGGCGGGGTCCTTGTCCCCCGGGCGCGGTTCGCCGGGTCTTCGCGCCTACTTAGCAGCCATAGACGGCTGGTTGATAGTCGTGAAGTACTGGATCGCGGCCAGGATTGCGACCGGGGCGGTCACGAAGAGCTGGCCGGCGAGGGTGCCGAGAAAGCCGATGGCGGCCATGCCACCGATGCAGCCGACGACGGCAGCGGGGACGAGCGCACCGAAGAGGCCGACGATCGCAGCGGTGGCGACGGTGGCGCCGGCGACGCCGCCGAGTACGCAACCGGCGGCACCGCCGAGGATGCCGCCGACCAGGGTGCCGATCGTGGCACCGGTGCTGATGGTGGTGGTCATGCGGGACCAGGCGGCCTGCTCACGGTCGTAGTCGCTCTTCCAAGGCGCCTGGTTTTCGTAGGGCAGCGCGACCGGCTTGTAGGCGGCGTGCTCGATGTCGAACTGCGGGGTCAGCGTGGCGGTGTGATCGTCGATTTCAGCGGCGATCGGGAAGACGAAATCGTCGACCCGGAAGGACAGTTCGGTGCCACCGAGCACGGTGCCGTTGGCAGCCTTGATCTTGAAGACTCCGTTGTCCGCGCTCAGCGAGCCGGCATCGGTCTTGATGATTGTCGAGGTTTCGGTATTGGTCGCCGTGAAGTTCACGGCCTCGTTCTGATCAGCCTGGGCCGCTCCGGTGGCCCCGGCGGCAAAGCCCAGCGCGGCGACGAGCAGCGCGGACGCCGCAGCAGTCTTCCTCATCTTGGTTTCTTCTTCTCTCTGTCATTCCCCGAATCGGGAACTAGGCACGTGGATTTACGTGCTTGTCTGTCGCGCGTGATTCCATCGGGGACAGCACTTTTGGCCGTCACAGGTCCAGGACCAGCAGATCCGAGCGCGACCGCGAGACACAGGGCATGAGGGTCGCCCCGGCCGTGCGCTCGGCCGCCGTCAGCACCGTGTCGCGGTGCTCGATCTCGCCTTCCAGCACCGGCGTCTCACAGCTGCCGCAGGTGCCTTCCCGGCACGAGGTGATGACCTCGACGCCCGCGCTCTCGAGCACCTCGACGATGGTCCGGTCCGCCGCGACCCGCAGCGTGCGCCCACTGCGAGCGAGCCGCACCTCGAACGCACGATCACCGGTCGTATCGACCTGCAGCGGCACGAAACGCTCCGTGTGCACCTCGAGTCCGGCCAGCGCGCCTTCGGTTTCGACCACGTTCAGCAGCGGCTCGGGTCCACAGCAGTACACCGTGCTGCCCGCATGCTCGGCGAGGATCGCCGCGATCGGCAGCAGCCCGGTCTCGTCCTGTGGCATGAGATGCACCCGCTGGTGCCGCAATTCGCTCTCGAAGGACAGGTGTGCCCGCGTCCGCGCCCCGTAGTAGAGCGACCAGCGGGCACCGGCACGCTGCGCCGCCGCCAGCATGGGCAGGATCGGCGTAATGCCGATCCCGCCCGCTACGAACAGGTACGCGTCACTGGGCACCAGTTCGAAGTTGTTGCGCGGCAGCGAAACCCGGAGCTCTGACCCGGGCTCGGCGGTGCGGTGCAGATGATCGGAACCGCCGCGCCCGGCCGGTTCGTGCAGGACGGCAATGCGCCAGTGCCGCTCATCGGCAGGATCGCCGCACAGCGAGTACTGCCGCACACCGGCCGCACCGGCGCTCACATCGATGTGCGCGCCCGGCGTCCAGTGCGGCAGCGGCCCGCCATCGACGTCCGCCAGCTCGAGAGCGAATACGCCCTCGGCCACATCACGTCGATCGGTCACCCGAACCGTCAGGTCGGTCATCGCATCCCCTCGGTGGAATCAGCGTCGAGATCACCCTGGCCGAGCGGTACCGTGATCGCGCGCTGGTTGCGGGAGTCGATTCGTACGATCGGCTCTGCCTATCGCCCGGACCTGACACGCTGCGGCGGACCGACACTGACCCCATGAGCGCTGTGACGGAGCTGGTCGAGCAGACCAGACAGTTCGTTATTGATCACGTCATACCGGTCGAACGGGAGGTGGTGGTCGACGGTCGCGTCACCGATGACGAGATGCGACTGGACCTGCAGAAGAAGGCGAAGGCCGCGGGTGTCTTCGGTCCCCTGTCGGACCCGCGCTACGGTGGTCTCGGCCTCGACACCCGCGGTCAGGCACAGGTGCTGGAGGCCGCGGGCGCCAGCCTGCTCGGCCCGCTGGCGGTGAACGCCTGGGCCCCCGACGACGGCAATATCCACCTGCTGGCGCATGTCGCCAACGCCGAACAGCAGGAACGGTATCTGGCCCCGCTGGCCGCCGGCGACGTCCGCTCGGCCATCGCCCTGACCGAGCCCGCCCCCGGCGCCGGCTCGGACCCGCGCATGCTGCAGACCACCGCGCAGGAGACCGATACCGGCTGGGTCATCAACGGCGCCAAGCACTTCACCACCGGAGCGAACGGCGCGGCCTTCATCATCTGCGTCGCCATGACCACCGACGGCCCCACCATGTTCCTGGTCGATCAGGACAATCCGGGTCTGCACGTGGGCCGCCGCATGCGCACCCTCGATCACACCAGCGCCCCCGGCGGGCACTGTGAAGTCAATTTCGCCGACTGCGAGGTCTCCGACGCCGCCGTGCTCGGCCAGGTCGGCCGCGGCCTGGAGCTGGCTCAGGTCCGCCTGGCCCCGTCCCGCCTGACCTTCTGCATGAACTGGCTCGGCCTCGCGGTGCGGGCGCAGCAGTTGACCATCGACCACATCACGACCCGCTCCTCGTTCGGTGTTCCGATCGCCGAACACGGACTGGCACAGGGCCTCATCGCCGACAGCGAGATCGACATCGCCGCCGCCCGCAGCCTGGTCCGCGCCACCGCCGAGACCATCGATATCCACGGACCGACCTCCCCGCAGGCCCGCCACGAAACCTCGATCGCGAAAACCTTCGTCTCCGAGGCGGTCTGGCGGGTGCTCGATCGCGCGGTGCAGCTGCACGGCGCGCTGGGCGTCACCGAAGACCACCTGGTCGCCCGATTCCTGGTCGAGGCCAGGGCATTCCGCATCTACGAGGGTCCGTCCGAGGTACTGCGCTGGTCGATCGCCCGGCGCGTGCTGCGCGGACCGCGCTGAAAGGAACGATCACCATGACCACCACAATTCTCCCCGGATTCGGCGCCGCCTACCCCGACCTCGATCCCGCCGCCGTCGATTACGAATACCTGCGGGCGGTATCGCAGGCCCTGGTTCCCTTCGGCCGCCACGTCGGCACCGTCATCAGTGAAATCAGCGCCGACCGCTCGGTCGTGGAGATCCCGCCGGGCGATACCGTCCGCAATCACATGGGCACCGTGCACGCCGGCGCGCTGTTCACCGCCGCCGATATCGCCGGTGCGGCAGCCTTTGTCGGCGCGGCCGCCGCGCGCCTGCACACCGTCGAGGCGCTGGTGCTGCGCGGCGGCACCGCCTCGTATCGCAAACCGGCGCAGGGCCGTATTCGCGCCGTCGCCACCGTGGATCTGCGCGAACTGGCCGACATTCTCGCCGCGACCGCCTCCTCGCGCTTCGAATTATCGGGCAAGGCAGTGCTTCTCGACGACAACGAGGTGGCGGTTGCCAAATTCACCTTCGACTACGTCTGCATGGTGACCATCGCCGGAACGGAACCGTCGTGACCACCGCAACCCCCAAGCCGCCATCGGAATTCAGCACGCTGGAATCCACGCTGGTCTCCCCCGCAGACGGCATCGAGTTCACCGTCCGCTGGCTGCCCGCCGAGCGCGCCGACGCCCCGGTCGTGCTGATCCTGCCCGCCATGGCGATGAAGGCACGCAATTACCTCGCACTCGCCAAAGGCCTGCAGGCCCAGGGTCTTTCGGTGGCGACAGTCGATTTGCGCGCCCACGGTGAGGCCCGGCCCGCACTGGGCGACCACACCGACTTCGGCTATCGCGAGATGATCGAGACCGATCTGCCCGCCATCGTCGCGGCGGTCGAGGAGCGCTTCCCGGGAGCACCGGTGCACCTGTTCGGCCACAGCCTGGGCGGTCAGCTCGCCCTGCTGTTCGCCGCCGCCGAACCCGGCCGCGTCGCCGGGATTACCGTCATCGGCACCGGCACGGTGTTCTGGTGGGCGTTCGGCCCGCGCCGCTGGTTCGAGGCGCTGAGCCAGATCCAGTGGATCGGTATCAAATCGCGGATCTCGGGTCATTGGCCCGGCGGTGTGCTGATTCCCGCCCCGATGCCCGGCGGCGTCATGATCGACTGGTCGATCCATTCGCTGACCAGCTACTACCGCCCGCGCGGCACCAGCCGCAAATACAACACCCTGCTCGCCGCCCTGAAGCTGCCGGTGCTGGTCATCTCGCTCGATCAGGATGTGCTCGGCCCGAAATCCAATGTGGACTTCCTGGTTTCACGCATGCCCGCCGCCCAGGTGACCCAGTGGCATATCGACGAGAACTCGCCGATCCAGCATCGCGATCACTTTCTGTGGGTGAAGGACGCACCGGCCGTCGCGGCGGGTGTGGCGGGATGGATCACGACCGGCGCACAGCCGGCCTGAAGGAGAAACGTGGCACGCCTGCAGATCGACACGGTGTCGAAACAATTCGGCGCCGACTACGCGGTGCGCGAGGTGAGCCTCGACATCGCCGATGGGGAATTCCTGGTGCTGCTCGGCCCCAGCGGCTGCGGCAAATCCACGCTGCTGCGCATGATCGCGGGGCTGGAGCAGCCGTCGTCCGGCCGAATCCTGCTGGACGGCAACGACATAACGCAGGAGGCCCCGCAGCGCCGGGATCTGGCGATGGTATTCCAGAGCTATGCGCTGTACCCGCACCTGACGGTGGCGAAGAATATCGGTTTCCCGCTGCGCGCCCGCCGTCGTCCCCGCGCGGCCATCGCCGCACGGGTCGCGGAGGTCGCGGCCACGCTCGAGCTCTCGCAGCTGCTCGATCGCCGCCCCGCCGCGCTCTCGGGCGGCCAGCGGCAGCGAGTTGCCCTGGCGCGCGCCATGGTTCGCGATCCGGGCGCCTTCCTGATGGACGAGCCGCTGTCCAACCTGGATGCGAAGCTGCGCAGTGCGACCCGCGCCGAGCTGATCGCCCTGCACCGCCGCCTGGGCGCCACCTTCCTGTACGTGACCCACGATCAGGTCGAGGCCATGACCATGGCCACCCGAATCGCACTGCTCAATGGGGGGCGGATCGAACAGGTCGGCACCCCCGAGGAACTGTACGACAGGCCGCGGACGACCTTCGTGGCCGGATTCCTCGGCTCGCCGCCGATGAATCTCTTTCCGGCGCAGGTGCTCCGGCGCGAAGGAGAACTCTGGGCGCGGGCCGACGGGGTGGAAGCGGCGCTGGACATCACCGCCTCGACGGACGACGAAGAGACCTCGGTCATCGCCGGAATCCGCCCCGAACGCCTGCGCATCGACGATGCCGCCACCGCCGTACGCGGGCGGGTGACCATGGTGGAGAACCTCGGCAGCGAGGAGCTCGTCCATGTCACGGCGGGCTCGGTCGAATTGTGCGTCCGTGCCGCCCGGCCCGCCGGGGTGCGGGCGGGCGAGGACATCGGTCTCAGCGTGCACCCCAGCGATATTCACCTTTTCGAAGCCGACTCCGGGCTCCGACTCTCGTGGCAGCAGCCCGAGCAGCTCGAGATACCCGTTCCGGACGCGACGGCCGTGTCCGTCGCCTGACTTCCCGTACGACCCATTCGATGAGGAGAATTACCGTGAAACGCACCCTGCCCTTTGCGGGCTTGGTGTTCGCCGCCACGCTCGCGCTCACCAGCTGCGGGCTCGGCGGCACCACCTCCACCGACTCCACCGCCACCGGCCAGGTCCCCGAGCTCGCGCCGGACCAGCAGGTGTCCATCGTGTTCGAGTCCTACAACTACGGCCTGGCCGGCGCGTGGACGGACACCTTCAACTCGCTGATCTCCGACTTCGGCAAGAAGTTCCCGAATATCAAGGTCACCGCGCAGAAGCCGCAGGGCAACAGCCCGAACCCGGCCACCGACACCATCTCCAGCATTCAGAACCAGATGGTCGCCGGCACGCCGCCGGATGTGGCCCAATTGGGTTTCAGCGACCTGGATTTCACCATCCACCAGCTGCAGGCCAAATCGCTCGACACGCTGTTCGGCAAGCAGGCGGTCCAGGCGAATTTCGACGGCGCCACCGTCCCGTTCGCCCCCAAGGCCCGCACCCTCGACGATTGGGACGGGCAGACCTACGGCGTCCCGTTCGTCTTCTCCACGCCGGTGCTGTATTACAACGCCAGCCTTTTCAGCCAGGCCGGGCTCGACCCGAACAAGCCGCCGGCCACCTGGCAGGAGGTCGCGGACGCCTCCAAGGCGATCAACACCAAGACCGGTAAGGACGGGGTATACATCGACTGCCTGACCAAGGCCGCCAAGGACTGGTGCTTCCAGTCCATGGTGCGTTCCAATGGCGGGCGCGTCATCTCCGAGGATCGCCACTCCCTGACCTATGCCGACGATCCGTCCGTGCAGGTCACCAAGATGGCCCAGGATCTGGTCAATGCCGGCGAAATGCCGAAGCTGGCGCAGAAGCAGGGCTACGAGGCGTTCGCGCGCGGCGATATCGGCATGATCCTGGAGACCAGCGCCATTCAGGGCACCTTCACGGCGGGCGCCAAGGACAAGTGGGACCTGCGCGCCGCGGCCATGCCGAGTTTCGGGCCCAAGCCGACCGTCCCCACCAATTCCGGTGCGGGCCTGCACATCCTGTCCAAGGACCCGGCCAAGCAGCGCGCGGCCTGGGAGCTGATCAAGTTCCTCACCAGTGAGGATTCCTACACCAAGATCACGACCAATATCGGCTACCTGCCGCTGCGCACCGATATGCTCTCCGCGCCGGGCGTGCTGCACGACTGGGCCGCGAAGAATCCGCTGGTCACCCCGAATGTCGCGCAGCTGGCGAATATGGAGCCGTGGGTTTCCATGCCGGGCAATAACTATCTGCAGGTCCGCGACGGCATGATGGACGCGGTCGAGTCGATCGTCTTCCAGGGCAAGGATCCGCAGTCCACACTCACCGCCGCTCGTAACGAGGGCGCCAAACTGCTGCCGGCATCATGAACGAACTGACGCTGATCCAGCTGACCGACACCCATATCCGCGCCAGCGGCGAGCAGGTGCTCGATACGGTCGACACCTACGCGGCACTCGATCGCGCACTGCAGCAACTGCTTTCGAGCGGACGGCACATCGACGCGCTGCTGCTGACCGGTGACCTCACCGACAACGGTTCGGTCGAGGGCTACCGCCGCCTGCGCGAGGCCGTCGAGCCGGTGGCCGAGAAGCTCGGGGCCGAACTGGTCTACGTCATGGGAAATCATGACGAGCGCACCGCATTCGGCGTCGAACTGCTCGGCCGAGAGCCGGGTTCGGTCGATCCCGGAGCCCCGCACGATCGGGTCACCGAGGTATCCGGACTGCGAATCATCGCGCTGGACAGCACTATTCCGGGTCTCGCCGACGGCAGACTCGAGCCCGAGCAACTGGCCTGGCTCGCCGAGGAACTGCGCACCCCCGCACCGCGGGGCACCCTGCTGGTGCTGCACCATCCGCCGCTGCCGTCCGCCATCGCGGCCGCGCAGGTGCTGAAGCTGCAGCACGCCGAACAGCTGGCGGCGGTGGTCGCGGGCACCGATGTGCGCATGATCCTGTGCGGGCACAACCATATGACCGCCGCCTCCGCACTGGCCGGTATTCCGGTGTGGGTCGGTCCGGCTCTGGCCTACCGCCTCGACGCCATGTCGCCGGTGGGACGCCAGCGCAGCATTACCGGATCCGGTTACAGCCGAATCGATGTGCTGCCCTCGGCGGTGATCGCCACCGCCGTGGAGACCACTCCCGCGACCGAGATCTACAACAATGACGAGGCCGCCGTGCTCGAACGACTGGCGACCGTGGTCGCGCACTCCGGGTGATGCGGTGTTCGTCGTAGTCGCTCCGCAGGCCGCGCCGCTGGTGACCGTTACGGCGCCAGCGGCGCGGCCGCGCCGCATCCTGGCTCGCCGGGTGCTGCGCATCGTCTCGCCGTATCTCTATCTGGCGCCGGCCCTGTTCCTGGTTGTGGTGTGGACGTACCGGCCGCTGCTGCAGGCGGTCGAATTGTCCACGTACTCCTGGAATCTGCTGCCGTCCTCACCGATGAAACCGGTGGGCGCCGCGAATTACACTCGGCTGCTGGAACTTCCGTCCTTCTGGGCGTCGCTGCGGCGAACCGGGGAGATGATCGCGGGCCTGCTGCCGTTCACGGTGGCGCTGCCGCTGCTCGTGGCTCTGGCCAGCCAGCGGGTGCGGGGTCGCGCCCAGACGCTGTACCACGCCTTCATTTTCGCGCCGTTCCTCGTCGCTCCGGTCGCCGCGGCGGCGGTGTGGCGCTGGCTCCTGCACCCCGGCAGCGGCTTTGTCGATCAGCTGCTCGGCAGCAAGCGGAACTGGGTGTACGACGTCTCGACGGCGCACGGGGTGATCATCGCGATCACCGGCTGGCAGCTGCTGGGCTTCGCGGTGCTGGTGGTGTGGGCCGGATTGGCCGGCATCAGTGGCGATTACCACGAGGCGGCACAGGTGGACGGCGCCAGTCCAGGCCAGATCCTGCGCTGGATCACACTGCCGATGCTCTCGCCCACGCTCATGTTCCTGGTGCTGACCACCGTATTGCTCAGTCCCACCCTGACTTTCCCGCTCATCGACACCATGACCCAGGGCGGGCCCGCGCAGGCCACCACGAATATCTACTACCTGCTGTGGGACTACGCATTCCACAGCTTCGACGCCGGATTGAGCGCCGCCGCAGGCGTTCTGCTGTTCCTCGGCTTCGGCGTGGTGGCCGGGATACTCGTCTGGATCTCGGAAAAGGTTGCCTTCAACGATGACTGACACATCGCCTGCCACGATGACCGACACCTCGATCGGCGGACGAGTGCGGACCGCGAGCAGTCACCTGCTGCTGGCGGTCACCGCGGTCCTGTGCGTCTTTCCCATCTACTGGCTCTTCGCCACGGCGCTGCGCCGGCCCGAGGACGTCAACTCGCAGTCACCGCTGCCGTGGCCGCTGTCGCTGCGCAGCTTCTCCACCGCCGCACACGAGGTCGACATCGCCGGCCTGATCGCGAATACCTTTTTCGTGGCGATACTCTCGGCCACCGGACAGCTGCTGGTCGCACTGCTGGCCGCGTATGCCTTCGCCATGTACACCTTCCCACTGCAGAAGCTGCTGTATCTGGCGTTCGTCGGCATCTGGCTGGTGCCGTTCCAGGTGACCATGCTGCCGAACTTCATTCTGCTCACCCGGCTGGGCTTGATCGACTCCCTGATCGGCATCGTCCTGCCCACGCTCTGCTCGGCGCTCGGGGTGCTGATGATGAAACAGCATATGGCGGCCTTTCCGAAGGAACTGGTGGCCGCGGCGAAGATGGACGGGCGCTCCTCCTGGTCCATCCTGTGGACGGTCGTGGTGCCGAATCTGCGGTCCGCCCTTGCCGCCCTGGGCATTCTGCTGTTCATCAATGCCTGGAACGACTACTTCTGGCCGGCGGTGGTGCTGCGCAAGTCCAATGGGGTACTACAGCTGGGCCTGCGCAGCTTCATGGGCACCGAGGGCACGCAGTGGGGGCCGATGATGGCCGTCGCGGGCCTGGCCTGCCTCCCGGTGCTCGCGCTCTACCTGGTGCTGCAGCGGCACATTGTCAATGCCTTCGTCCGCTCCGGCCTGAAATAGGCGCTACAGCCCGAAGACGCGGCGCGCGTTGCCTTCCAGATACAGCGCGCGCGTCTCGTCATCGAGGCCGAGATCGTCCAGGCCGTCCAGCGCGTGCTGCGGGAAGATCATCGGATAGTTGGTGCCGAACAACACCTTCCGGCGGCCGCTGCGGGTCTTCATATACGAGACCAGCTCGGGCGGAAGGCGTTTCGTGGTGTAGGCCGAGGTGTCGATGACCACGTTCTCGTGCTTGCGGGCGACCGCGATCATCTCCTCGGTCCACGGGTAGCCGATATGGCCGCAGACGATGGTCAGCTCCGGGAAATCCAGCGCCACCCGGTCGATGTAGGGAATGGGCCGCCCGGGCTCCGAGGAGCGCAGCGGGCCGGTGTGCCCGACCTGGGTGCAGAACGGAATGCCCAGGTCCACACACGCGGCATACAGCGGGTAGAAGCGGGCGTCCGTGGGCGGCACCTCCCACAGCCACGGCAGTACCCGCAAACCCACGAAGCCCTGCTCGGCACACCGCCGCAGCTCGCGCACGGACTCCATGGGCTTGCGCAGATCCACCGAAGCGATGCCGGAGAACCGGTCGGGCGCCTCGGCCACCCATTTGGCGACCTCGTCATTGCTGATCAGCACGCCCTCCGGCGCCGACCAGGCCGAGATGAGCGCCCGGTCCACACCGGCGGCATCCAGCACCGCCAGGGTCGTCGACAGCGGGATCTCACCGGTGGGTATGGCATCACCCGTCCACTTCCGCAGGGAAGCGAACATGTCCTGTGCGAGAAAGCGGGGGGTGGGATGTTGCGCCCAAGCGTCGATCGTCATGCGCCGGTGCTCCTTTCGACCTCGAGTCCATCATGGCCGGATATCGATCAGTTTTGAAGACGCTGTTGCCGCAGCGGCGCATCACACCCGAAAGCGACCGAGATGTGGCGCCGACGGGGGCGCGGATCGCCCAACTGGTCCGATGCCGACCGCCGACGGACCCACGGCCACGGTGAATGGGCCCGGTATCTCGCGCAGGTGTGCGGTGTCGAGTCGGCTGATCAGGTCGTCACCGACCGTGTGGATCTGATGGTCGCACAGGTGCAATCCGGGCGAATCGCATTGCTGCCGGGTGCGGAAGCGCTGCTGGCCACGGCCGTGAGCACCGCGATGGCGGGTGTGGTGTCGGCGTCGCCGCGGCCGGGGAATTTTTGGACGACGCAGGGGAACTCAACTCGGCCCCCAGCTATAGATCCAGGAGCTTCCCCGCGTCGCGGCGACCACTATAACGGCGACCTGCGCACCACCGCCACTCAATAGTTCGGTTCGCCGATCGAAGCCCGGGCAGCAGAGCCCAGCACTGCTATCAGGGCGGAACCGGCGACGAGATTGATGCAGGCGGTGGCGATTTCGGACGTCTGGTCGGCGGTGAGGGTGAACGGGACGATCACCGCGACGGCGGTGACCAGGGCCACGATCCAATAGAAGAGGGTCATGGGATTGGGCATGAACAGCAGCAACAGCGTGAGCAGCGCGGTCGACAGCAGCGCCACCGCCGCACCGCCGAGCGCGTACCCGGTCGTACTCGCATTGCCGTAGGTCCCATTGCCCTCGGGCGCCAATAGCGCGAACCCGAACACCCCGCGCACCAACAGCACTCCGACCACGATCACCAGCGCCACGACAATGGCCGCCCCCACACCCCCGGCCCACAACTTGCCGAAATCGATGCCACGGCCGGAAGCCGGCTCCTCATTCCCGGAGTCGGTTCGCGGTGCGTACGGTTCACCCTGAAGTGGCACGTTGTAGTCGCGCATGCGCCAGACCGTACCGGCACAACCCCCATCCCACGCGAATACGCGCTCCGCGCAACACGACACGACTACGACGCGCCGTACAACCACTGCGCAATCACCCAAGACACACATCTAGCCTGCAGGGAACTCCCGAGTAACGGCCGATGGCAAATCTTCAGCGGCGCGAGGCCGAGAGCATCATCTCGAGATCGGGCGAGCGGCCGAGAGCATCGACTCGGCGCGTGAGGTCGGGATCAGGAAATCGTCGCGCGGCACGGTGCCCCGATGCCTCACAGTCATGCGATACGGGTTCTGGCTACCGCTCATTCCCAAGCGAAGCGGGGCTGATCCATGTGATCGACGCGGGTGGCGCGGTGATGCAGGGCCACTTCACGGAATTGATAGAGGATCGCAGCGGTCGGGGCATGCAGGTGGCCGCCTAGCAGCGGCAACTGGATGGCGAGACGGTCGGAACCCGGCACGGGCACGAAGCGCGGTTCGACATCGAGATCCGAGAGCGGAATCCAGTGCACCACAGCCACTTCAGCAGGATTGGGGGTGGGTTCCGGCGAGTCACCGAGCCAGGCGACCACCGGCGTCATCACATAGCCGGAGCGAGTCGGGTAATCGTCGAGCAGCCCGAGCACCGTCGAGCGAGCCACGGCGACCCCCAACTCCTCGTGCAACTCCCGCAACGCCGCCTCTTCCGCATCCTCCCCCGGATCCAGCCGCCCGCCCGGCAAGGCCAACTGCCCGGCATGAGCCCGCAGCCCCGAAGACCGCTCCGTAAGCCAAATCCCCTGTTCCCCACCACGATCGGCGATCGCAATCAATACCGCAGCAGCCTTACGGTCACCAGGATCAACAGCCCGCCGCGAAAACCCGCCCAGCGCCCCCGCGATCCCCCACCGCAACTGGTCCCCGGGCACTTCACTCCAGCGGTATCCCCCACTGTCCCCGTCGACCGCCATCAGCCGAACCTAATTCGCCCCGCCATCACCGTCAAACGCCCGCTCCGGCAAGCCCGGTCGTCAACGCTGCCGTGCTCCGGACTATCGGCGATCGATTCCGCGGACTCGGACCTGCGCCGGGGAGTCTCCGCATCAGTCGACGCGGATCACGCTCCATTTGCGTTACGGTTATTCATGTAAACGGAGCATCGTCCGTTTACATGCGTTTCCTCGGCCCAAATGAAAGAGGTATACGTGCAGGAGCAGAGCGCTCAATCGACGAAGGGCACGAGCCGGGCGGTCCAGCTCGATTCATTCGGCGGACCCGAGGTCCTGGAAGTCCGTGAGATTCCTGCTCCGCAAGCGGGCCCGGGTCAGATCCGGGTGCGGGTCGCTGCGGCCGGTCTGAATCCGATGGACTGGATTATGACCGGCGATGCGGATACCGCCGCGCGGTTCGGGTTGAGCCTTCCTGCGGGGTTCGGGACCGACTATGCGGGCGTGGTCGATCAGGTCGGTGCCGGGGTGACCGGCTTCGCGCCTGGCGACCGAGTTTTCGGAAGCGCCCTGTCCCGCGCGGTTGCCGACTTCGTGGTGGTCACACCGGCCGGGGAGATCGCGGCGAACGAAGCCCATCACACCCCCGACGGCGTTGACGATCGCACCGCCGCCACCTTCGCGATCGCCGCGCGCACCGCATCCGCGGCTCTCGCCGTGATCGACCCCGGTCCGGAGGACACGCTGCTGATCGGCGGTGCGGCGGGTGGGGTCGGCGTATTCGCCGTCCAGCTGGCCCGGATCACGGGAGCCCGCGTGATCGCGACGGGATCGGCGACCTCAGCCGATTTCCTGCGTGATCTCGGCGCCGAGCCGGTCGCCTACGGCGACGGCCTGACCGACCGGGTCCGCGCCCTCGCTCCCGGCGGCATCACCGCCGCCATCGACCTGCACGGGACTGAAACAGTGCACGCCGCAAGAGAACTCGGCGTCCCGGACGACCGCATCTGCACCATCGCCACGAAAATCGACGACGTGCCGGCGGCCAATGGCGCGAGCGCCCCACTCGGCGCCCTGGAAGAGATCGCCCGCCTGACCGCGACGGGCCGGCTTCGAGTGCCGATCGCCGCGAGCTTCCCGATCGAGCAGATCCGCGGCGCGACCGAGCTCCAGGCCAGCCGGCGTGTGCACGGCAAGGTCATCATCGACCTCTAGATCAAGTCGCGCCGTGACGATGAACGCAATGGGGTCGTCCGCGATCCGGCAGGCGGCCTCGAAGTAGCGACCTTCCTGCGCCCTTCTGAGTAGCTTCTTGCGTATGGACAATGTGGGACCCCTGCATGTCTTCGAGGTCGACCATCCCGCTACCCAAGCATGGAAGCACCAACGCCTGGCCGCATCCGGTATCGACCTGCCCGAGCGGTTGACTTTTGTGCCGGTCGACTTCGAAACCGACACACTGGCAAAACAATTGGAGACCGCCGGATTCAGCCGGACCGATCCGGCGGTATTCGTGTGGCTCGGTGTCGTCTTCTATCTGACCCCGGACGCCGCCCGCACCACCCTCGAATACATTGCGCGGCAATCCGAGCCGGTCGAGGTGATCTTCGACTACCTGCAGCCGGGTGACACCGAGGAGGATCGCGCGCGAATGCAGGCGCGCGCAAATCGAGGTGCAGCGGTCGGCGAACCCTGGTTCAGCTACTTCACTCCGGACGACATCGCCGCACAGTTGCGCGGGCTCGGCTTCACCGACATCGAAGATCACTCCGCTGCGGACCTCATCGCTGGATACCTCGAGGGGTCGGCGGAATTCGAAGGTGACCCACCCCAGTCGCTGCGCCCGGTTCGCATACTGCGGGCGAGCCGCTGAGGGCTTCCGCGCGAAGGCCAACGGCCCGAGATATCTCGGGCCGTTGATCTCCGGACACTCGCAGCCGACCGCCGCTACTTGATCGAGTTGGCCAACTGATCGGCAGAGGGGGCAGTGAACTTTCCGACGATGGGAAGCGGCGCGCGGACGCCGCCGGTGTTGTTCGCCTGGACCATGGCCATGATCCAGACGACAACCGCGAGGACCCCGACCGCGAGTCCGACGAGGCTGAAAATGATCCCCAGTGCTCCGAGGAACGAGCCGACGATGCTCAGGACAATATTGACCACCGAGACCGCCCCGAAGAAGACGATCGATTGCGAGGCATGGAATTTCACGTCGGGATCGTTCTTTCCCACGAGTAGGAAGATGATTCCGGTGAGCCAGCCCAGCGCGTAGGACAGGATCGCGCTGGTCTTCTTGTCCAGGCCGGCGGACTGCGGTTGATTCGTGGGGTGCTGTGAAGAAGTCATGGCGTCAGTAGATGCCGCGCACGCCACCTACCGATCCCAACTTTCGGCACGAACCGCAGGTCTCCGGGCCGGGAGCGTAAGAGGACGCCCCGCCGGAAGGCAGCCGGGCGACTAGGTGATGCGCGAGCGCTGTCGGCGAGCCGCGCGCAGGCCGGGGTCCAGTCGCTCGCGCATATCCTCGTCGGCACCCGCTCCGGCGAGGAACGCGGTGTTCAGATCCGCCAGGGGCCGCCCACTGTTCCGGTCGACCATGACCGGGAGGATCTCCTCGTCGGTGTCCTGGTCGATCATGACCACACTCGGCTCACCCGCATCGACATGCTTTCTGCCCCAGGCATATAACGCCACGATGACCGGCCCCAGATCGCGGCCCTTCGCGGTCGCGACATATTCGTACCTCGGCGGCGCGGCCGAGTACTGCCTGCGGTCGAGCAGGCCCGCATCGACGAGGGTGCGCAAGCGCCGAGTCAGCATGGTCGGGGCGATGCCGAGGTTGCGTTCGAACTCGTCGAAGCGGGAGAACCCGTCGAGGGCGTCTCGCATGATCAGCAATGACCACCATTCGCCGACGAGCTCCAGCGTTCCGGCCACCGGGCAGCCCATCGGTTCGAAACTCGTCCGCCGCATCGCCGCTCCTTCCAGTTGAGTCACTTGCATTATAGTAGTAACCGGTTTAGGTTCGGGAACCGATAGGCGGTTCATCTCCGGAGAGACCGCGACTCAACCCGGAAGGACGCAACTTGACCACTGCGACAGGCGATTTCGAGTCGACAGTTCTGGTGATCGGCGCCGGTGGGCGCCACGGCCGCACCGGCTCCCGGGTGGTGGAACAGCTCCGCGAACGCGGCCGCCGGGTTCGCGTGCTGCTGCGCGCCGATGACGATCGCGCGCAACGGCTTCGGCAGGACGGCATCGGCGTCGTCATCGGCGATCTGCAGGATCGGCGGACTCTCGACGCCGCCGTCGAGGGTGTCGACGCGGTGTACTTCGCCTACCCGGTCGGCCCCGGTGTGGTGTCCGCCGCGGCCAATCTGGCGGCGGCGCTGCGCAAGTCGGATCGAACACCACATTTGGTGGTGATGTCCATGGCGGCGTCGGCTGCCGAGAGCCCCAGCGGCCTCGGTCGTGCGCAGTGGGCAGCCGAGGAGGTGTTCACCTGGGCGGGACTCGAGCCGACGGTATTGCGGATCGCGGCGCTGTTCTATGAGAACATCCTCCTGCTGCACGCCGCGGAGATTCGTCGCAGCGGCAGGTTTGCCAACAGCTTCGGGAACGGCAAGGTGCCCTGGATCAGCGGCCGCGACGCCGCCGACCTGGCTGCCGCCGCGCTGACCGATACAGCCCGATACCCGAGGGGCTCGACCTTGTATCCGCAGGCTCCAGTTGCGCTGAGCCACAATGAGATCGCCGAAGTGATCGCCACGGAGATCGGCAGGCCGATCCGGTATGAGCACATTCCCCAGCAGCAGTGGCAGACCGTCTTGGAAGACCTCGCCCGATCGGACACCTCGACGACGATCAATATCCCTATGGCCCAGCACATCTCGACGATCGGCGAGACCATTTCCCAACTCGACTCCACGGCCGGATCCGCTCCGAACCCGGCTGCGCTGACCGAGGCCATCGGGCACCCGCCGATGGCGTTCGGGGAGTTCGTCGAGGCCCACCGTGATCAGTTCACAACCGTGGGCTGACACAGCGGCCGCATCAATGATCGCAGGGTAAGCAGCGAGCAGTACGTTTGCCGCCGCTAATCGTCGGGGGACGCGCGGCGGTTGCGTTTGGTGACGCCGCGACGCTTTTTCGCGGCGATGCGCCGTTCCTCGGCTCCGCGCGAGGGCTTGGTCGCGCGGCGCACCGGTGGTGGTGCGGCGGCCGCGTCACGCAACAGCGAGGCCAGGCGTTCGCGGGCGGCAGCGCGGTTCTGCAGCTGGGCGCGTTGCTCGGATGCGGCGATGGTGAGCACCCCGTCGACCAGCCGGGTGGCCAGGCGGTCGAGCATCCGGGTGCGCAGCGACTCGGGCACGGAGGGTGAGTTGGCGAGGTCGAACGACAGCTCGACTCGGCTGTCGGTGGTGTTGACGTGCTGCCCTCCCGGACCGGACGAACGTGAGAACCGCTCGCGCAACTCGGACGCGGGTATCACCAGCGTCCGAGTCACGATCATGTCCTCGGCCATCATCCGCCCCCTGTGCTCGGTCCTCCGCCGGATCGCGAGCTGGACTCGGCCGATAGCCGGTGTCGCGCTTGACCGTGAGCGCGCAGCAAGTCACAACCGTAGTCGCGGTGCGAGATTCGAGGGAAGGCGCTGTCACCTGAAGAGGGCGTCGATGACCATCACCGAACCGGCTCCACCACTGCCGCCGCCCACTGATCCGGCATTGGCGGTCTGGCGAGTACCGAACACTATTTGCTGACCCGCGCCGGGCCCGCTCATGACACCGAGCGTACTGATGGCATTCTGGCCGATAGGCGAGGTAACCCAGTTGCCCGATACCACGCTCACCGATCCATCGGACCACGCTATGGTCCCGCCTGCCGGATTGCCGCCCGCGCCCGTGCCGGAGGAACTGCCGGTCACGACATTGAACGGATAACTGATATTCAACATGCCGCCGGTGACATCAGGCAGCTGGGCACTGCCACAGTCAGTAAGCCCTCCGGTCACGTTCGTGTTCATCCCGGCACTGCCGCTACCTGGAACGTTGGTGGTAGTGAGCTGGCCGCCGTAACAACCGCCGATGACCGGATCAGCAGTAGCAACCGAACCCGTCAGCACGGGGACGGCAAAAACCGCACCGAGCAAAACTGCCGCACTACGCTGGAATCGCATTTCCGTACCTTTCGCCGTGATGCACGGTTGCATCTCGATGGCAGTACAAACGACTGAATCCATCGTAGGCCGATATTTCAGGGGATGCGATCGGATGGTTCACCCCATCGGAAACCGAATTCCAAGCTGCGGAACTGCATTATTGTAATTCGTGCGGAATCAGCTCACGCGGCGCGGGCAGTGCCACGGTCGACCCAGATAGACACGGCCACTTGATCTTCCGTCACACCGCACTGGACCGGACTACCGGGAGTCCGGCACAGGCTGCCGCTTGTAGAAGGACTCCTCCAAGTAGGCAGCCTCGTGCGGCTGGTAGCGCTCCTCCAAGCAGGCGGCCTCGTCTTCGTCGAGTTCGACGTCCACCGCGGCGACCGCGTCGGCCAGCTGGGCAGGCTTGGTGACCCCGACGATGGGCGAGGTCACCGCCGAGTTGCGCATGACCCAGGCCAGGGCGACCTGGGCCGGGGACAAACCCCGCCTGCCTGCGATCTCGTGGACGCGCTCCGCCACCGGCCGGTCCTCGTCGCGGTAAAGGATTGTGCCACCAGCGTCGGTCTCGGCACGCGCCGTGGCTGTGTCCCAGGCCCGCGTCAGCCTGCCCCGCGCCAGCGGGCTCCACGGGATCACGCCGACGCCCTGGTCGGCGCACAGCGGGATCATCTCCCGCTCTGCTTCCCGGTGGATGAGGTTGTAGTGCTCCTGCATCGATACGAACCGGGTCCAGCCGTTCAGGTCAGCCAGGTACAGGGCCTTGGCGAACTGCCAGGCGTACATGGAAGAGGCTCCGATGTAGCGGACCTTCCCGGATTTGACCGCGTCGTGGAGCGCCTCGAGGGTTTCCTCGATCGGAGTGTCGTAGTCCCAGCGGTGGATCTGGTAGAGGTCGATGTAGTCGGTCCCCAGTCGCTTCAGGGATGCGTCGAGCTCGGCGAAGATCGCCTTGCGGGACAGCCCGGCGCCGTTCGGGCCGGGACGCATCCGCATCCAGACCTTGGTGGCGAGAACGACCTCCTCACGCCGGGTGAAGTCCTTGACCGCTTGACCGACGATCTCCTCGCTGCTTCCGGCGCTGTACCCATTGGCTGTGTCGAGGAAATTTACGCCGCTCTCGAGGGCCTTCTTGATGATGTCCCGGCTGGCGTCCACGCTCAGCGACCAGGGCTCACCGCCCCGGTCCGGCTCGCCGAAGCTCATACAGCCCAGCGTGATTGCGGAGACTTCCAATCCGGTCGTTCCGAGCTTGATGTATCGCATGCGTCCGAACCTAAGAGTTGGAGTGCGCTCCAACGCAAATGCGTCTCGGTCCGGAATCCAGAGGCGTACGGCATGTGCGGACACTGCGACGGCCCCGAGATGACCCTGTGCCGTTGATCTTCGGTCACTCAGCGCTGGCCGTTCCGAACAGCGCGGCATGCGGCAGTAGCGGATATTCGTCCGGCACCGCATGTCGGATCTATTGAAAGCGATCTACCCAGAACGGAGTCTGAGCAGTGCTTTCTTCAAAACAGACCGATTGGCACGAAATGTCATAGGCACGGCCTCGGGCATCCCAGCGCGTACACATAGACACCGCGGTTCGCTGCCGTAGGGTGAGCCGCACTTAGCTGGTCCACCTTCGAAGAAGGGTCGTCATGATCAATCTGGAGCGTTGGTGTGTGCGGTTTCTCGCTGGTTGTGTTGCAGGCACGGCCGTGTTTACCGGTGCTGGGGCGGCGATGGCTGCTGGTCCGGCCGTAGTGCACAGCATCGATAAGGTTGAGGTGAGCAGCCAGTACCGCGATGTCGCGAAAGTGACCGTCAGCTATACCTGCGCTGCGGACTCGGGTGCAAAGTTCGTGTGGCTCATCGTAACGAACGGCGGTGAGAAAGAAGCCGAAGACTTCTTCGCGGCGGCCAATTGCGATGGGACCAAGCATTCGGTGGTGATCCCGACAGAGCACGTCAGCATGGTCAAGGGCGAGGTGCACATGATCGCCAGCCTGTCCGTGGCGGACAATCGGTACGACGGCACAGTCGGGAACGACGCCGACTTGGATTACTGACCCAGGTTTCGCTGCTCGAGTTGGTTTTCTGGGCTCACCCATTCGCAGATCAGGGCGTGCGGCCGACTGCGGCTCGGCTGGTTCGCTCGGCGCGGGGCGCGCCATGATGATGCGTTCGCAAACGCACGATATTCGGCAATAGGGTGCGTTCGACCGGCCCCGGTTGAACACCGCCAGTTGACCTTCCACGGTCAGAGTTCTCGATCGGCCTGAGCGGTCACAAACCCCGCCTCACCGGCAAAATATGCCGCCCCAGTGCGATCTTTGACCGCTCAGGCCGATTCTCCAGCCAACCCCATGTGGCCCACAGCCATTCGACCAGTTGCCGAAGGTCATCTCGGTCGTAGCCTTCCCGAGAAGCCAAGTGGCCGAACTCAACAGCGCGGTATGCGGCAGAATAGTGCGTTTCCTCAGGTGGTGTGTAAGCGCTGCCATCCCAGGCTGATCGCACTGGGACGGCAGCATCGGATGAGGATTCGGTGTCAGCCGCGGAGTTGCCGGAAAAAGGCGCGGATGTCGCCGGCGAACAGATCGGGAACCTCGAAAGCAGGGAAATGCCCGCCCTCGGCGTGCTCACGGAAGAAGGCGACGCTGTCACCGGCGCCGAGCAGTCTGCGCACGAACGGGTCGCTGAAGAACAGTGACTGACCCTGCGGCACCGCCGAGGTATCGCCCCAGCCGGGATTTTCGGCGTGGGCGATCTCCCAGTAGAAGTCGGCTGCTGCGGGCCCGGTGCGGGTGAACCAGTACAGGCTCGCGGTGATCAAGACGTTGTCGCGGCTGATCGGTGTCGCCGGGTTGGCCCACTCGACGAACTTCTCCGCGATCCAGGCCAATTGCAGAATCGGAGAGTCGGCCAGGCCCGCCGACACGGCGTTGGGCTCGGTCGAGTGCAGGACTTTGTAGCCCTTCATCTGCGACCAGCGGTACTGCGCTTGTTCGAGCTGCTTCTGCTCGTCGGGGTCCAGGCCGGTAGGCACCGGCAGGTCTTCCCCGACCATGCCGACCTGGAGCCGGTCACCGTGGGTGTGAGCGCCGATGACCCGCTCGGGCAGCAACGTCGCCACCCGGCCGGTCACACCGGCACCGAGATCACCACCCTCGACACCGAAACGCTCGTAACCGAGGCGGGTCATCAACTCCCCGAAAGCGAGCGCGGTCCGCTCCATGTTCCAGCCGCGCGCCGAGAGTGGACTCGAGAAGACGAATCCCGGCAGTGACGGGATGACCAAGTGGAACGCGTCGGCCGGGTCGCCACCGTGGGCACGTGGATCGGTCAAAGGCCCACTCGCGGCGAGGAACTCGACGAACGAGGTCGGGTAGCTGTGGTTGAGCAGCAGCGGTGTCGCGTTCGGTTCGGGCGAGCGCAGATGCAGGAAATGGATGGTCTGTCCGTCGATCTCGGTGACGAACTGCGGATAGCGGTTCAGTTCGGCTTCCTGTGCCCGCCAATCGAACCCTTCAGCCCAGTAGGTGGCCAGCTCGTGGAGGTAGTCCGGGGCGATGCCGTGGTCCCAGTCCGAGCCGGTGCCGGGCACCCGGTGCGGCGAGCGGGTACGGGCCAGACGGTCACGCAGATCATCGAGCTCAACCTGCGGGATATCTATCCGGAAGGGAATGATGTCAGCGTTCATGCCGACCAATCTAGGACCCGGGCAAGTCAGATTCTGTCCTGATTCACTCGCCCGCAATCGTGTCGCCCGCCACACCTCACCACCCGGACGAGAACACCCTCAACTCGGCGACACAGTGCGTTGCAGGTTCACTCAAATTGCAACGCGTTCTAGTATCGAGCGGTGGCTATAGCGTACCTGGGATCCATCACCCTCGACTGCGATGATCCGACCGCTCTCGCGACTTTCTGGGCCGACCTGCTGGGCGGTGTGATCGCAACGGGCACTGAGAAGTTCGTGAGTGTGAAGCTGGCACACCTGGTGCTTACGGCCATCCGTGTGCCGAACTATCAGCCTCCATCCTGGCCGGATGAAAGCACTCCCAAGCAGATCCATCTCGATCTGGCGGTAGCGGATCTCGACGTGGCGCAGGCAGAGGCTGTACGACTCGGAGCTCGGATCGCCGACCATCAGGCAGCGCCCGCCAAGTGCAGAGTTCTGTTCGACCCGGCCGGCCATCCCTTTTGCCTTTGCCTGTCGCCCGCCGTGTGACAGGAATGGAAGCGGCGCCCGCCGGTTCGGTCAGCGCCGTCTGCGGCATGACATGACGTCCCCCGACCGGCAGCGGGCCCCAGGCTGTGCAGGACCGAGCTCGGTACCCGGGAATGGGACAAGAGTCCGCTGGGATCGAACAGTTCTGTTTGCGTCGGCCTGTTCGTTCTAGAGTTTGGGGGCCGGTGGGTTTCCTCGCCGAGTAACGGGGTAGCCAGGCGTTGACCTGGCCTGTGGCGAGCGGAGGGTGGACACGATGACGACACCGCTGTCGGCGCCTTGCGGGGACGAGGGGCAGGCGGCACAGTTCGATCTCGACCTCACTCCGGGCTGGCGGATACGCGAGGCGGTGCGGGAGCTGCTGGCGCCCGATACCGGTGTCATCGTCGAGGACGCCGTGCTGGTCGTCGACGAGATGGTCGCCAACGCCCACGAGCACGGCAGCCCACCTCGTCATTGTCGACTCTCGCTGCAGGCGGGCGAGACCCGGCTCCGGGTCGAGGTCGAGGACAGCGGAGCCGGTGATCCGCACATACGTACGCCAGATCTGGCGGGCGGGCGGGGGATGATCGTGATCGACCGTATCGCCACCGCGTGGGGAGTCATCCACTACTCGGGGTTCAAGACGGTGTGGGCCGAGCTGCCCCTCGATCGGCCGCACTCTCCCCTGATGGCACCGGCCCAGCCCGGCACCTCCGGCGATTCGTAGGCGGCTGATCGCGGCAGCTCGGGATCAGCCGGCGAGTGCTTCCTCGACGGTGTGATAGAGCGCGAGGACCTCCTCGAGGCCGGAGATCTCGAGGGGGCGGATGACCGGGCGGTTGGCATCGACAACGATCCGCAACGGTTCCCGGCGAATTTCGGCTTCCAGGTTGGTTGCGGCGAGGGTCTTCAAACCGGCGCCGCCAAGGAATTGCACATCGGTCAGATCGAGAACGCAGTAGCGGGCGCGGGTGCGGTCGAGACCGGCCTGCACCGCGGCCGCCAGCTGCGGGGCCGTGGTGCCGTCGACCTCTCCCCAGATCGCCACTACGGCGACATCGCCGATCATTCGATGCTCGACCCGCAAGTCCGGCGAGCGCGATCCCTGCTCATGTTCTGTCACGGTGGGCACTTTAGGGCCCGCCACCGACGGAACGGCGGCGAGGTCGGCGGGCAGGTCGCCTACGGTTAGAACTGGCAGCGGTTCGATCACCGGTTCGATGTGGCGCTCCGTGCCCGTCCCCACCGTTGTTACGCGATCACCAAAGGCACAGCGAAGCCTGTGCCGTCGGCACAAGCCGACTCGAACCGCAGATCCCTACGCTGATCCGGCAACCGCACAGCCGCGACGATCCAGGATTATTTGAATCAGAGTGAAAAGCATCGATACCGCGGCTTTGAGCGCGACCTGGCGTGACGTACTCGCGGAAGCCTGCACGGACTCGGAAGAATTCGTCATACTGCAGGGGGCCGCCCCCAGGCCGTACTGCTCTCGGAATCGAAATGGCTGCTCGGTTGTACGAGAGTCCCTGTGCCCGAGACGAATCAGCGATTGCGAGCAGCCTCGGACGCACGCAGCAGCCTGCGCGCCGTCCGTATGGCCGCCCATCGCGGCGGCCAGCACACCCTGATCCGGAAGTTGTACGGAACGCTGTTCAGGGATGGTTCCGCCGCGCAACTCGTCGCGGTGATCGCCCCGTACGACTGGGCGCGGATGTCACTTCCCGGACTCGACGACTCGGTCGCCTGATCCGGCAACGCGCGAAACGGTGGGCTGAGGACCGACCATCACGGCCCTCAGCCCACCGCCCTTCCGTTATACCGACGCGGTGGCGGCTTCGGTGAGCGAGCCGATCAGGGCGGTGTCGTGGGTGACGGCCCGGAAGCGCGGGTGGTCCAGCACGTCGTGCAGGAACTCCGCGGTGGTGGCCACGCCCGCGCCGCGAATGCTGGTCTCCGCGAGGGCACGGCGCATGCGGGCGATCGCGGCGGGGCGGTCCGGAGCCCAGACCACGATCTTGGCCAGCAGCGAATCGTAGTGCGGTGGAATGGCATAGCCGGTGTGGATATGCGTATCGACGCGCACGAACTGCCCGCCGGGCAGCACACATTCGGTGAGTGTTCCCGGCGCCGGGGCGAATTCGCGTTCCGGATCCTCGGCATTGATCCGGCATTCGATGGACACACCCTGCGGCCGGGCGCTCAGTTCACTCGACAGCGGCAGACCCGAGGCGATCCGAAATTGCTCGGCCACCAGGTCGATGCCGGTGACCATCTCGGTGACCGGATGCTCCACCTGCAGACGGCAATTCACCTCCATGAAGTAGAAGCGGCCATCCGCATCGAGCAGGAATTCCACCGTGCCCGCACCCACATAGCCCGCGGCCGCGGCCCCGCGCACCGCAGCCGCACCGATCTGCTCGACGAGCTCCGGGGACAGTCCGGGCGCGGGCGCCTCCTCCACCAGCTTCTGGTGCCGTCGCTGCAGCGAGCAGTCCCGCAGGCCCAAATGCACGACATCGCCATGGGTGTCGGCCAGAATCTGCACCTCCACGTGCCGGGCCGGCTCCAGGTACCGTTCGACGTACAGTCGCCCGTCACCGAAGATCGCGGTGGCGTTGGCACGCGTCTGCTGCCACGCCGCGGCGAAATCGCCGGGCTCGCGCACCACCCGCATACCGCGCCCGCCGCCGCCCGCGACGGCCTTCATGATCACCGGATAACCGATGTCGGCCGCCAGTTCTCGCGCCTCGTCCACACTCTCGATGGGATCGCGGCTGCCGGGCAGCAGCGGCAGACCCGCATCGGACATCAGGGCCCGCGCGGTCGACTTATCGCCGAGCCGGGCCATGACGTCCGCGGGAGCGCCCACAAAAATGAAGCCCTCGGCCTCGCACACCTCCGCGAAATCCGGGTTCTCCGAGAGGAATCCGTATCCGGGATGAATCGCATCCGCGCCGGTGGCCCGCGCCGCCTCGATGATCGCCGGAATGTAGAGGTAGCTCCGCTTGGCCGGACCCGGGCCGATCTGCACCGATTCATCGGCCATGCGCACCGCGAGGGAATCGCGATCCGCCGCCGAATGCACGGCGACAGTGGCGATTCCGAGCTCCGCGCAGGTGCGCAGCACCCGGACGGCGATCTCGCCCCGATTGGCCACCAGCACCTTGCGAATAGGCCGCGTCACCGCAGCGCCTCGAACTCGATGAGCGGCTGGCCGTGCTCGACGGCCGCGCCGTCCTCGACCAGGACCTCCGCCACCACACCCTCGCGGGACGCGGTGATCGGAATCATCAACTTCATGGCCTCGACAATCGCGACCTGCTGACCGGCGCGCACCGGATCACCCTCGCTGATGAAGGGCGCGGCACCCGGTTCGGGCGAACGATAGAACACGCCGACGGTCTCCGCGGTCAATGCGAAAGTCGCCGTCTGCGACTTGCTTTCACCGGTGGAGCCATTGCCGTGCGACGAACCGTTCTCGGAGGCGGGCGCTGCGGCCCGGTGCGATTCCACTGCCGGAGCAAGCACGAGGCCGTTGGCGCCGCCGTCCCAGCTCACGCGCAGTACAACGGGACCGTTGGCCACGGTCACCGAGGTCGGGGCGGCGTCCGCCCGCACGGTGAGCGCGTGCCGGGTCAGCACCGTGAGGCTGTGATCGGCCTCGGCGGCGCTCACACCACGCCCGGTCGCGGTGTCGGGAAAGGATTCGGTGGTGACGGAGTCGGTCATCAGTTCTCCTGGAGATCGTTTCGGGCCACGCCGAAGGCTCGGAATCTGGCGTGCCGGTGCGCTATGAGATCGGTGGCGGACCAGGCGCGCAGTTCGTGGACGGCCTGACGCAGGGCCCGGCGCAGCAGTTCGGTGGCGGCGGCGGGATGCTGATCCGCGCCGCCCTCGGGCTCGGGGATCACCGCATCGGCAATGCCCAACTCCAGCAGCGCCGCCGAATCCACGCGCAGCGCACGTGCCGCCCGGGGCGCCTCGGCGCCGTCCTGCCAGAGGATGGACGCGCAGCCCTCGGCACTGATCACCGAGTACACGGCGTTCTCGCACACCAGCACCCGATCGGCCACCGCGAGCGCCAGCGCTCCCCCGCTGCCGCCCTCGCCGGTGATCACCGCGACGACCGGAACCGGCAGTCCGGCAAGCAGTTTCAGATTCTCGGCAATGGCCACCGCCTGGCCCTGCTCCTCGGCGGCAATGCCCGGATACGCGCCGGCGGTGTCCACCAGCGTGACCACCGGCAGTCCGAGTTTGGCCGCGAGCCGCAGCACCCGCGCGGCCTTGCGATATCCCGCGGGTATCGGCATACCGTAGTTGCGGTGCAGTAATTCGGCGGCCGTATGTCCCTTCTGGGTGCCGAGCACCACGACCGGCACACCATCGAGGCGAGCGAGTCCGGTCACCATGGCCGGGCAGTCCGCGCTCATACGGTCGCCGTGCAGCTCGACGAATTCCTCGAAGGCGCCGGCAACATGGTCGAGAGTGGTGGGGCGGCCCAGCCGCCGGGCCGCGCGGACCCGCTCCCAGGAATCGACCACGGGCAGTGCCGCCGGATCGGTGATGACCGCATCGGCATCGTTCGAGTACGGCCGAGCCGAGCGCACCGTCATGGCCACCAGCCGGATCAGCCTGTCGCGCAGGGTGGATCGGTGGCAGATCATATCCACGATGCCGTGCTCGAGCAGGAATTCGGCGGTCTGGAAGCCGGGCGGCAGCGTCTGCCCGATGGTCTGGCGAATCACCCGCGGACCCGCGAATCCCAGGCGCGCACCGGGTTCGGCGACGATCACATCGGTGGAGGTGGCGAACGAAGCCGCGACGCCGCCGTAGGTGGGGTCGGAGATCACCGAGACGGTGAGCACGCCCGCCTCGTCCAGGCGCTGTAGCGCGCGACTGGTCTTGGCCATCTGCATGAGCGCGAGAATGCCCTCCTGCATGCGCGCGCCGCCGGAGGCGGTCACGAGAATGAGCGGACGGCGTTCCGCCAGTGCGGCTTCGGCGGCCGCCGTAATGGCTTCACCGACGGCACTGCCCAAACTGCCGCCGAGAAAGCGGAAGTCCATGACCGCCAGTACCACCGGAGTCCCACCCAGAGTGCCGCGCACACAGCGCACCGCATCGGTCATCCCGGTCCGGTCGCGCGCCTGTTCGAGTCGCTCCGGATAGGGCCGGGAATCGGTGAACCCCAGTGGATCCGAGAGGGTTTCGGCATAGTCGACCGGCTCCGCCGAGCCCGGATCCAGCAGCAGTTCGATGCGCTGATCGGCGGTCAGCATGCCGTGGTTGTCACACTCCGGGCAGACCCGGTCGGCGCGCTCATAGCGTTTGACGTAAATCATCGCCGCACACCCCGGGCACAGCATCCAGGATGTGCCCGCGGCCGTTGCGGTTTCGAGAATGGTCATCATTCCTCCGTCGGACGGGGCGCGTACCGGGCGCATTCGGCCGGCAGTCGCACACCGGCGGCGCGCAATTGCGCGACCCGGGTGAGGTAGGCCGCGCCCGTCATGAGCTGGTCCGCGATATCGGCCACGGCCCGGTGCTCCGGCGCGGCGAGGTAGGTGCCCGCCACCCAGCTGTTGAAGCCGCCCATGGCCGGTCCGCACCAGATCTGGTAGTCGGCAAGGCGATCGGCCTCACCGCGAATGCTCCAGCCCGAGGACAGGCCCAGGTACCAGCGGAACACCAGCGCCATACGCGCCTTGGGATCACCTTCGGCCGCGACCAGCTGCGCCGGATCGCGTTCGGTGAAGTAGCTGACGCACTCCTGCCAGATGTCCGCGAGCGGCCGCCGGAAAAGCTTCTCCTCCAGCTCCTTTCGCACCTGTTCCGGCAGCGCTTCGATGCCGTCGTAGGCCCGGTACAGGTCGTAGAGCCGGTGCGCCCGGGCGGCGAACATGGTGCCGCGCCGCAGCACCTGCACCTGCACGCCGAGTTCGAACATGTCCGAGGACGGCGCCATGGTGCAGTCCGCGAACTGCGCGGTGGCGAGCAGCTTTTTGGTGGCCGCGGACTGATTCGCCTCGCGGGCGGCCTGATTGACCGAACCGGTGACGATATAGGCCGCGCCCAGAGCGAAAGCCGAGGCCGCCGCATCGGGGGTACCGATGCCGCCCGCCGCACCGATGCGGACCGCGGCCGCACCGGGAACAGTGGCCGCGATCCGGTCGCGGGCCGCGATCAACTCGGGCAGCAGTACCAGCAGCGGCCTGCGATCGGTGTGGCCGCCCGAATCCGCCTCCGCCGTAATATCATCGGCCATCGGCACCCGCTCGGCCAGTTCGGCCTGCTCTGCGGTGATCTGCCCGCTCTCGACCAGCTGGCGCAACAATCGCACCGGCGCGGGGCGCAGGAACAGTTCCGCCACCTCGACCCGGGACACCTTGGCGATCAGCCGATTCCGGCATTCGATGCCGCCCTGCTGGTTCACCACGAGCCCGGAAGCCCGATAGCGCACCACCTCGGCCGTGAGGTCCATGAAGGCCGAGGCCTCCAGGCAGCGCACGCCGTATCGCAGGCAGGCATCCACGATCGCCCGCTCCAGCGCGGGCTCGGACGGACTGTGAATCAGGTTGCAGGCGAAGGGCTTATCGCCCAGGCGCCCGGAGATCTCGGCGAGTGCGGCGTCGACCGCCGGCGGGGGCACACCCGCCGCGCCATAACTGGCCAGGTACCCGGCCTCGGCCATGGCGATCACCAGCGCCGGCGAGGCGATGCCATTGGCCATCGCGCCCGCCGCATAGGCCGCGCGCACACCGTGTGCGGCTCGGAAGGCGCTGTCCCCCAGCCGCTGTGCGGGCAGCGGCGGCACCGCCGCAAGCACCTGCCCCCGCGCGCCGGCGGCCCAGTCGTCGGTGGTGGCGGCGACCGTGCCGCTGTCGGTCCGGACGATCCAGCACGGGCGGTCCAGTTCGAGCAGCCGCGCGGTGATATCCGCGGGCGTCTCGGCCAGGGCCGGACTGCGGAAGGTGGTCATGGGCGCGCCTTTCGATCGGCGAGTTCGACTGCCAGATCCACGAGTTCGTAGATCCGCAGTCCGGGCTTCCACAGCGAGCCGTCCACGACGACGGTCACCCCGTGCGGTCCGCGCCGCACCGATTTGATGTGCGCCTCGAGTTCCACGCTGCCGTCGCTGGGCAGGAACTGACCGCGATATCGCCAGCTGAACGCGAGGTCCTGCGGGATCCGGAACACCGGATCGGCCATGCCCTCGGCGAATCCGGCGTCCAGCATCCACTCCTGGACGGCGTGGATGACCGATTCGACGCCGAGCGAGCCCGGAATCACCGGGTCCAGGTAGAAGTGCCGGGTGAAGAACCAGTCGGAATCGTCGATGGCGCGCAGCGAACGCAGGTAGCCCGCACCGTAATTGCCGCCGCCGTCGACGACCTCGACCCGGTCGATCAGCGCCAGCTTGTCGTGCGAGCACGCCACCGCGGCCGGATCCGCCCGCCGGGCAGCCACATCGATGACGCGTGACCGCACACCTGGCTGACCGGCCAGCCAGGTCGGCACGAAACGCCCGGCGTCCAGGCCGGTCTGGTTGCCCAGGGCTTCGTCGCTGAAGTAGCCGAACATGGTTTCGCCCCGGTAGAAGGGCTCACCGTCCACGCTCAGCGTGTAATCGAAGGTCTGCAGCGAGGATCCGGGCAGGATTGTCGTCGAGAGCAGTCGCGAGGTCTGCTCGATGGTGGCGTCACGCAGATCCACCTGGCGCAGCACTGTCGCGGTACCGCCCAGATTGCGCAGGCTCAGTGTCACACCGGGTTGCGTGAGCGTAGGACCGGCGTAGTAGCCCATGAGCAGCGCGGCCTGCAGCGAGGTCTCCATGTAGACGAAGTGCGGCATGGAGTCGTTCGCCGTATCGGCGTAGTACCAGGAATCGGCGGGCGAATCGTATTCGGTGACGTACCTGGCGCCGTCGAGATTGCCGCGCGCACCGTCGAACTCGCGTACCCGGTCCACCAGCAGCAGCCCGCCGGTGGGAAGGCGAGTCGCCCGAATGCCGGTGTACTCCGCGAACTCCCGGCCCATGGCAATGCGCTGATCGCCGCGTGCCAGGTGCGCCATATGGAACTCGTTCAGCAGCAGGGCGCCCGCCGCACCGCCGGGGCCGACATCTGCACCCTGCGGTTCGACAACGGTGACGGTCACACCGACCGGATCGATTCCCGGCCCGAACGAGGCCGTCGCCACCAGGTGCGGTCGCGGCACCAGGTCGAGGCCCTCGACCACGAGTTCTACTGTGCCGCTGCTATTTCCGGCGACAGATTCCGAGACACCGCCGGTGAGAGCGCTACCCGAGATGCACAGCGGCATCCCGGTGTAGAGCGCGAACACCTCGGCCGCCTGGAGAGCGGCCGCTCGCGGGTCACCCTCGAACTGCGCTGTGACAAAACCGTTTCCGCTGCCGCCGTACAACTCGATACGGCTGACCTCGGTCAGCACCAGTGCGGTGGTGGCCGCGAGCCGGGCCACCGACTCGATGCCTGCCCGCTGATGCCCGGCGCCGAACACCGCGCCGATCTCACCATGGGTCAGCTGCTCGAGCGCCGCCCGATCCAGCCACACCCGATCGGTGCGGGCCAGCGCCTTGAACGCACCCTCCGGCGCGACACCGGCCGCAGGGACCAGCGCCACCGGCGCAGCGCCCGCGGCGACAAGATCGCCCGCGCCCTGACGCAGCAGGGCCTGCCGCCAGATCCCCCGCTGCAATGCGATCTGCGCGGACAACGCGGAACGATGCGCCGCAACCACACCCGCCCGAATCTCCGCGATGGGATCGAGTCGGTGGACTGCGGTCACCGCCGGAACCGAGCCTGCCGGCACAGCAGCGCGTTCCACCGGAGCGACAGCGCCCGTGGGGTCCGTGCCGCTCGGTGCGACCGACGACGACTGCTGGACCGGATCGGTACCTACCGCTGAGATCGGAGCCGCTGCCGAGGCGGTGCCCGAGACTCGAGCGGAGTCCGCATGAGGTGAACTCGCCGCCGTAGCAGCGGAATCCACTGTTCGCCGGGCCTGCAGTGCGCCCATGGGGTCGAAGGGAATGCCGTCGAATTCGAGCACTGTCATGCCTGCCACCCCTTCACAGAGATTCGGAACTTGTCCGTCAGATCGGGTGTCGTGAGCACGGTGACCTCCGAGAACCGTTGCAGCACTGTGCCGTCGAGCGACAGCGCCGTCGCATCGATGACCGCTTCCATGCGTGCCGCACGAGCGTTGTCCACTACCACCAGGAAGGGATCACCTGCGGGCAGCGGGGCGAAGTAATCGATCCTCCCCACACCGAGCGGCAGGCATGCCGTGCCTAGCAGGCGGTGCCCCAGCACCGGGGGTACCTGCAGGATCAGATCGGCGAGCACCGGATTGTGCAGACGGCCCGCGTACGCGCCGTTCGCCACCGGATCGGCCGGCAGTGCGCATTCCAGTACAAGAGCCTCGTCGCTCTCCGCGCGCACCGACCGCAGCCCCTGCAATGCGGGACCGTGGAATTGGATCGCCTCGTGGTAGATCCGTTCGGCACTCACGCCGGGACCCGCCGGAACCTGTTGCCGTGGAGCGGAATCCGGCCACTCGGCCAGCAGCAGCGTCGCCCGGAAGCGAGCCGCGCCATCACCGAAGACGGTCGCGCGGACCGCCGTCCGGCCGTCCACCGGCTCGATCGGAGTCAGCTCGATATCCAGGGTCGCCACCGGATGGTCGAAGACCACCCCGCGCAGCACCTGGAAGTCCCGCGCACCCACCACGATTCGACCGGGCCGAGTGCGCTCGGCGAGGTGGATCATGGCGCCCAGTCCGAAGGTGGCGGGCAGCACGATGTGCTCCCCGACGCGGTGTGCCGCGATCACGGGCTCATCGGTGAGCCCGAGAATGCCGCGGCGAGCCCGCAGCGGTGCGGTCACCGCCTCACCTGCCGACAGTGCGGTCGCCGCGCCGACCAGCAGTACCGGCTCGTCCCGGCGCGATTTCGTGAACTGCGCCGTGAAGGCGGCCGCACCGGCGGCCGGCGCCAGCAGCGGGATGCCCTTGGCGCTGAAGTGCTGGCGCAGTGCGGGAGTCACCATGCCGCCGTCCCAGGCGCCCCAGTCCAGCGCGGTGACGTAGCGGTCGGGATTGCGGTGGCCCCAGCTCACCGCGAACCGGCACAGCGCCTCATTGGCCGCCGCGTAGTCGGCCTGCCCGGCATTGCCGAACAATCCCGCCACCGAGGTGAACAGCACCAGATGGCGCGGCTCCCCCGCTGCGGCCAGTACCGCGCCGAGCCCGGCGAGTTTGGGCCGCAAGACCCGTTCGATGGAGGCGGCGGTCTTGTCCGGGATGAGCGAATCGGCCAGCACGCCCGCGCCGTGCACCACACCGGTGACGGTGTCGCGCCAGGGCGCCAGCGCCTCGGTGAGCGCGGCCGCATCGGTGGCGTCCACGGCGAGGTACTGCGCCCGATCGCCCAGTTCGGCCAGGGTCGAACGGATTTCGCGCACCGCGCGCACCTCCGCACAGGCCCGGTCGATATCCCTCGGTGTGACACCGGTTCCGGCCAGTGCCCGGACCGCCGCGGGCTTCAGCCCGGTATCGGCGGTTCCCCGCGCCCACTCCGGTTCCGGAACCAGGACGGTCCGGCCCAGCAGTAGGAAGCGGCAGTCGGCCAGTCGGGCCAGCTCCAGCACGCAGGTGGCGGTGACGCCACGCGCGCCGCCGGTGACCAGCAGTACATCGGATTCGGTGAGCAGTACCGGGCCGAATTCGGTTCCGGCGCGCACGATCTCGGTGACGCGAGCCGGAGCGTGCCGGCCGGGTACCGGGGTGCGCCGCACACCGGCATTGTCGATACCGATCTCCGGGGTGTCCCACGCCGCATCACACAGCTCTTCGAGCACGTGTTCGGCGAGCCGCTGCGGCAGAACCGCCGGATCGATGTCCAGTGCCCGGCAGAACAGTGCAGGCTGTTCCGCCGCAAGGCTCTTGACGACACCACCGAGTCCGCCCAGCAGCGCGGCCACCGGCTCCGCGTCACCGCGCAGACCGAGGTGACCGTCCAGCCGGGTGACGGTCGTGAAACCGGCCCGCCCGGTCGCGCCCCGCAGGCGGGGTAGCACCTGTCCGGCCACCAGGATGGCATCGGACAGAATGCGTTGCGCCTGTTCCCATTCGGCGGCCACACCGGCGACGACCACGCAGGCGTCGACCGTCCCGGTCCCGGTCACCGCGGCGAGCCCCTCGGCCCGGATCACGGTCCAGCTGCGCGCCCGGAGCTCCTCTTCGATTGCCTCGCAATCGGTTTCCGCGGAATCGTCCAGGCACACCAGCAGTGCGGTGCCCGCCGGGCGATAGGGGTCCACGGCGAGATCCACCGCGGGCAGCTCGACGAGTTCGACTACATGCCGCGGCGTTTCGGCCGCGGCCTCAGCTTTTGGGTGGACATCACCCCCGGCCAGCTCGCCCACGATTTGATCGAGTGTGCGTAGCGTGCCGAGTTTCTCCGGTCCCAGCACCGGCAGGTGCGGGAAACGTTCCTGCAGAGCGCCGATGACCTGGACGCGCTTGATCGAATCCACACCCAGATCCGCTTCCAGATCCATGGTCGGATCGACCATCTCCACCGGATAACCGGTCTTGTCCGCGACCACCTCGCGCAGCGCCTGCCGCAGGGCATCGCCGGAAGGCCCATCGGCCGAACCGTTCGCGTGGACCGCACCGGCGGCTACACCGTTCGAAGGGGCCACAGTATTCGAAGAGACCGCGGTGTTCGCGGCGACCTCAGCGTTCGCGGGGGCCACCGTGTTCTCGGGAGCCTCCGCAACCGCAGCCGTCGGCTGGACCTCGGCCCCGGCCAGCTCCGTCACGATCTGATCCAGGGTGCGCAGCGTGCCGAGCTTCTCCGGCCCCAGGACGGGGAGCTCCGGGAAGCGTTCCTGCAGAGCGCCGATGACTTGCACTCGCTTGATCGAATCCACACCCAGATCCGCTTCCAGATCCATGGTCGGATCGACCATCTCCACCGGGTAACCGGTCTTGTCGGCGACCACCTCACGCAACGCCTGCCGCAGCGAATCGCCCGAAAGCGCGCTCGGGGCGGGAACCGCTGCCGCCTGCGCGGCAACCACCGCGGACGGTGCGGAAGCAGTCGTGGCGGCCGCCGTCTGCACCGAAGGCGAACCCGTAACGGGTGCCGGTGCCGATGCGGGCTGTTCGAATACCGCTGCGGCGGAAGCGGACTGCGCCGCGTACGCGGTCGGCGCGGCATGGCCGACCGGCGCGGCGGGAGCGAGCGCGGCCGCACCGTTCGCGGGCGCCGCAGAGCTGTTCACGGGAGCGGCGGTGCCGTTCGCCGGGGCGGCAATGCTGTTCGCGGGAGCGCCATTGCGGCCGAGCACCGGATCGGTGGCTGCCCGATCGACGTACGAGGGCACCGAACGCGGGCGGGTCACCTCCGCACCGGTCTCCAGTTCGGCCAGCTGCGCCACCACATCACCTGCGCGGGAGTGGCTTTCACTGATCGCGACGCCGTGGTCCTTCACGGCCTCGATAGCGCGCACGGTCAGCTCGTCGAGCCCGCCGTGGCGCAGGGCGCCCGCCAGATCGCGAGCCAGCTCCAGCTGACCGTCCAGGTAGTGGCGGTGGGTGTCCAGATGCTGCACCAGCGCGCTGTCGAGAGCGCCCGGTGCGGGAAGTCGGTACTGCGGGTCGGCTGACACGTGTTTCTCCGGGTTCTCCGAGTGTCCGTTGGACAGGATGGGCACGGGCTGAGGTGCCGGAACAGGTGCGGCCACCAGCGGGGCCGCGGGGGCGAGCTGCGGCGCGGACGCCACCTGGGCAACCGCAGCGAACTGCGGTGCGGGTGCCGCCTGGGCTGCCGCTGCGAACTGGAGCGCGGGTGCCGCCTGGGCTGCGGGGGCGAGCTGCGGCGCGGGTGCGTCGGTGACGACGCGATAGCCGTCCGAGAGCAGCGCGGCGTGCGCTGCCCGGCGGGTCTCGGGCACATATTCCGGCGCCGAAAGGGTCACCGCCATAGCCGGTTTGCCCGTGCGCACCGGCGCTCCGGGCGCGGTGTAGCGGTTGATGCCGCGCACCTCGAAGCCGAGCACGGCCAGCCGCACCGCCGCGCGCTTGAGCGCGAGGTCACCATTGCCGATGGGTCCGGGATCGGTGGCGATGGCGATCACCTCGGTGCCGAAGGTGCGCCGCACCAGCGAGGTCAGCACCTGCTTCGGGCCGAATTCGACGAAGACCGTGCAGCCGTCGGCCCGCATGGCGGTGAGCGCGTCGTAGAACTCGACCGGATTGCTCAGCTGAGCGGTCAGCGTGGCGCGATTGCCCTCGACATCGTCGCCATAGGACGCGCCCCGAGTGTCGGCGTACACGGGAGCATCCGGGGCGCCGATCTCGATCGCCGCCACCGCTTCACCGAAGGCCGTCACCGCATGTGCCACGTACGGCGTGTGGAAAGCACCGGACACCGGCAGATACCTGGTGACCCAGCCCTTTTCGACACAGCGATCGTTCACCGCGGCGATACCCTCGGCGCCACCACCGACGACCACCTGATCGACGGCATTGTGATTGCAGATCCACACGTCCTCGACACCCGTGATGATCTCCTCGATATCCGCGCGCGAGGCGCCGACCGCGACCATGGTCCCGGCATCGGCGCCCTCGGGCACGGTCATCGCGGCGCCACGGGCGCGAGCGAGAGCGAAGAAGTCGGCCGTGGTCACGGCGCCGGCGGCCCACAGCGCGGTGAGCTCACCGAAGCTGTGGCCCAGATACCCGTCGGGCCGGAAGCCGCACTCGCGCAGCACACCGAACTGACCGGCCGCCAGCGCACCGATCGCGGGCTGCGCGAATTCGGTACGGCGCAGAGCGATTTCCTGCTCGGCGCGGGTCTCGTCATCGAAGGCCGGCGGCGGGAAGACCACACTGCCCAGCCGCACCGGGGCCTGGGCGAACGCCGCATTGGCGGCGTCGAACGCGGCGCCGACCGGCGGATTGTTCAGTGCCGCATCCAGTCCCATATCGACGTACTGGCTGCCCTGGCCGGCGAACAGCGCGCCCACCTTGCGGTCGGGCAGCGCCGCGGCGCGGAAGTACACGCCCTCCGGGTGATCCCAGTGCGCCGCATCGGCATTGCGCACCAGCTCGTCCACCGCGAGCGTGCGCAGGTCCGCCGCGGTGTCGTCATCGAGCGAGACGAACCCGACACGCGCGTGGTTCTCCGGAATGTCGCCGCCGTCGGCGCCCTCGGTACTGCGCACCGCGTCGATCAGACCGGACACATCCGGGGCATGCCAGATATGCGCCTGCGGGGTGCGGTGCAGGATCTCGAGTTCGTCACGACCGGTGGTCGCCTCTTCGAGCACCACGTGGAAGTTGGTGCCGCCGAAGCCCATTGCCGAGGCCGCCGCCCGGCGCACCGGACGGTCGGGGTCCAGAATCCACGGCCGGGTGCGGGTGTTCACATAGAAAGGCACTGCGCCGGAGGTGATTGCGACATTGGGAGCGTCGACATTGATGGTGCCGGGCAACACCTTCTGGTGCAGTGCGAGCGCCAGCTTCATGACGCTGGCGGTACCGGCCGCGCCCTTGGTGTGCCCGATCTGCGATTTCACGCTGCCCAGCGCGGCGAAGCGGGTCTCCGAAGTCGCGTCCGAGAGCAGCCCTTTGAGCGCGGTCAGCTCGGTCTTGTCACCGACGGCGGTGCCGGTGGCATGCGCCTCGATCAGTTCGACAGCGGCGGGCGAGCAGTCGGCGTCGGCATAGGCGCGGTCCAGCGCGACCCGCTGGCCCTCCGCACGCGGGGCGTAAATGCTGTTGGCGCGCCCGTCACTGGAGGATCCGATACCGCTGATCACCGCGTAGATGCGGTTTCCATCGCGGCGCGCATCCTCGAGCCGGCGCAGCGCCAGCATCGAAATGCCCTCGCCCAGCATGGTTCCGTCGGCGTCGGAGGCGAACGGGCTGATGCGATCGGTCGGCGAAAGCGCACCGACCTTGCTGAAGCACATGTAGATGAAGATGGTGTTCTCGGTGTCGACACCGCCGGTGATCATCATATCGGCGCGGCCGTCCCGCAGTTCCGCGATGGCCGTGCGAATGGCCGCCAGCGAGGCGGCGCAGGCGGCATCGACGGTGCAGTTCATACCGCCGAGGCCGAGGCGGTTGGCCACCCGCCCGGCGACCACGTTCGCGAGCAGACCCGGGAACGAATTCTCTTCCCACGGTGCGAAAGCCGCGACGAAGCGCTCGGCGATCGCATCGGCGTCACCCTCGGTGAGACCCACCGAACGCGCCGCCTCCTTGAGCACCGGCGTCGACAGCCGGGCAGCGAGCGGGTGCATGAGCGGTACCGGACCGGTGGTGCCCAGCACCACGCCGGTGCGCGACGGGTCGTACCACTGCGAATCGGTGGCGCCCGCATCGATGAGCAGATCGCGCGCCACGCCGAGACTCAGCGTCTGCATGGTGCTGGTGACCTCGAGCTGATTGGGCGGCAGCCCGAACTCGAGCGGATCGAAGTCGACGTCGGGCAGGAAAGCCCCACGGCGCGAATAGGTCTTGTCGGGTGTCGCCCGGTCCTGGTCGTAGTAGTCGTCCAGGCTCCAGCGCGAAGCCGGCACCTCCTCGGTGCAGTCCACACCGTCGACGATGTTCTGCCAGTACTCACGATGATTGCGTGCCTTGGGCAGCAGGCCCGACATCCCGACAATGGCGATCGGGTCGTGTGCCAGGCGTCTGTCGTCCGTCACGGAAATTCCTCTCGAACCGTCGTTGCGCCGATCAGGCGGCAACGGTGGTGGCGGTGGTCGACGAAATGAGTTCGGCCGCGGCGACGGCGAACAGGCGATGGCCCAGCGGGCTCGGGTGCAGACCGTCCTCGGTCCACATCTCCGGCCGCTCCCATTCGGGACGGGCGGCCAGATCCAGCAGCAGCGCGCCATGATTCGCGGTGACACGAGCCAGGACCGTATTGGCGAAGTCGAAGCGTTCACGCAGCAGGCCGCGGAAGTTCTCCGGAACCGGAAGCCGCGCGGGAATATCCGGGTAATCGGCGGTGATCACCGTGGCTCCGCCGGCACACAGGGCGCCGAAGATGGTATTCATATTGGCCTCGAAGACCTCCGGGGCGAAGGCGCTGACCAGGTCATTGACCCCGACCACCACGCCGTATACCTCGGCGCGCGCCGCCGAAGGCAGCTGTACGCGCACCACATCGGAGGTGGTGGCCCCGTGCGTACCGTAGTTGCGAATGGCGGTGGGCCGCAGCCCCAGCTGGCCGCCCAGCCGCGACACCCAGCCGCGGTAACCGCCGGATGCGGCCGGGTCGCCGCGACCTTCGACGAAGCTGTCGCCGAGGGCCGTCAGGCCTAGGCCGATCACCGCACGGCTCCGGCATCGCTCTTGCTGACGTGCCGGTCCGCCACGGGGAAGTCGACCAGCTCGTACAGATCGGCCAGTTCCTGCTCACCGAAGTACTTGTCGGGCGAGTACAGACCGGCGATCAGACCGAAGAAGTGCTTGGTGTACTGCGGGTCCAGGCTCGTGGCGCGGAATACCGAGTCGTAGTACGGCGTCAGCGACAGCTCGGAAATGGCCTGCGTCAGCTCGTAGGTGCTGGCGCTCTGCGCATCGCGCTCACGCTGGTACTCCGGCAGGGTCTCCTCGAAAGGCCGCACGCCGGAGAGGCTTTCGTCCACCAGATCCGAGAGCAGCTGCGCGTACTTGAACGAGTCGGTGATGCCCCAGCCGGTGAAGGGATCCTTGTGGTAACCGGCATCGCCCACCAGCGCCCAGCCCGGGCCGAAGGACTGGCGGCGGTAGTTGTCCGGGTACAGCATCGGGCGGAAGGGCTCCACGCGACGCCCCGTATCCGCAAGGCGCGCACCGATTTCCGGATCGATCTGCGACACGATCTCCTGCACGCCCGCATCCGGATCGGTGCGGAACTCACGGAAGCGATCCCGCTTGCGCATCACTGCCACCAGGGCCAGGCCGTCATTGGTGGGCCAGGAGGCGAACTGCTGCTCGCCGAAACCGGTACGGTGCTGCATGCCCCAGTCCACGCCCTCGTAGTACGAGTAGTAGACGAAGCACGCGGCGGGCGAACCCTCGTAGGTCTGCGCACCGACCGACTTGGCGACCGTGGAATTGGCGCCGTCCGCGCCGATGACCAACTGCGCGCGGAACTCCTGCTCCGGGCCCTCGCCGACGCGGCCGCGAATACCGGCCACCTTGTCACCCTCGCGCACCAGTTCGGTGACGGTGAAGCCCTCGATGACCTCGGCGCCGGAGGTGCCCGCCGCGTCGACCAGGATCTTGTCGAGGATGGTGCGGCGCGGGCAGTACACGGCGTCGATGCCGTCCTCGGCCGGATCGGCCATGCCCGTGATGACGATGTCGGTGTAGGTGAAGTTCAGCTGCCGGACCGGCGGGCAACCGGTGGCGATCACCTCGTCGAGCAGACCCCAGGACTTCAGGAAGCCCAGACCGGCCTGGTGGATGTAGTGGGTGGAGGGGGTGTCACTCGGGAACGTGGCGCGGTCCACCGCGAGCACCCGATATCCCCTGCGAGCCAACAGCATGGCCAGCGGCGCACCGGCCACGCGAGTACCTACAACGATGACGTCATACATGATGTGATCACTTTCGGTGGTCGAATTCCGATTCGAGTCTGTCGCCGCGAGGGCACGAGAACGGCAGTGAGTCAACGCAATTCATCGGCCGATCGGCGGCGGCTATCGCCGTACGGCGGCAAGCTATTTCGCGAGTGTTTACCCGCGCGACATGTAGAGCTGATCGATATCGGCGGAATATGTTTCCGCAATGGCGGCGCGCCGCAATTTCAGTGACGAAGTCAACAATCCGTTGGCGGAGGTGAAATCGCCTGCCACAATGGCAAACTCACGAATCGATTCGGCCCGCGAGACCAGCGAATTCGCCTCGTCCACGGCCGACTGGATCGCGGTCGCCGGATCGTCGCCGGGATGCTCGCTCCGCCACTTCTCGGCTTGCACGGCATCCAGAGTCACCAGCGCGGTCACGAAGGACCGCCCCTCGCCGACCACCATGCAATTGCTGACCAGCGGATGCAGCCGCACCCGATCCTCCAGCGGCGTCGGCGCGACATTCTTACCGCCCGAGGTCACCAGAATCTCCTTCTTGCGACCGGTGATTCGCAGGTGGCCGTCGTCGAGCTCACCGATATCGCCGGTGTGCAGCCAGCCGTCCGCATCCACCGGGCGGTTGTCCGCGGCCGCACCCCAGTAGCCGGGCGAGACGTGCGGACCACGGACCAGCACTTCACCGTCCGCGTCGGCAATGGCCACCGCTGTTCCCGGAATGGGCCGGCCGACGGTGCCGACCCGGTTGGTCTCCGGCGCGCTGACCGTCACCGCGGTCGCGGCCTCGGTCAGGCCGTAGCAATTGAGGATGGTCACACCGAATCCGGCATAGAACCCGGCCGTCGACTCGTCCAGCGAGGCGCCGCCGGAGATCACGTAGCGCAGATTGCCGCCCAGCGCGGCGCCGACGGGATGATCGGCGGCGAGCGTCTCACCGGCCGCGAGCGCGCGCAGGCCGTTGACCACGGCCTGTCGTTCGCCCTCCTCGGTCAGCATCGAACGGCAGTGCTTGCGAATCTTCTCCAGCGCATAGGGAATCAGCGCCAGGAATGTCGGGCGCACCCGCGCCAGCGCGGGCACCAACTCCGGAATGCCCGGCAGCAGCACGGTGCTCGCACCGCCCGCCAGGCAGGCGAACAGCATGGTCTGACCGAAGACGTGCGACAGCGGCAGCGCCAGCGCGGTGACACCCTCGAACAGCCCACCGGTCTGGCGAACCGTATTCGCCGAGGACACATACATATTGCGGTGGGTGATCATGCAGCCCTTGGACAAACCCGTGGTGCCGCTGGTGTAGACGATCATCGCCAGGTCATCGGCGCAAACCTGGGCGGTGCGCTCGTCCAGCGCCGGCGAAACCCCACCCTGCGACCACACGGCGATATCGTCGAAACTCCAGACCGCGTCCGCGCCCGCCTCTTTCAAACGGGTCGCGTCCTCGGCCGTCTCGGCGGCGAAATACGTGCTGCCACTATCGCGCAGCATGTGCTCGATCTGCGCGGCGGACGACGTGGGATATACCGGCACCACCACGGCGCCGACCGCGAGCACGGCGCAATCGAGCAGCGCCCACTCGAGACCGGTCCGCCCGAGCACGACCACTCGGTCACCGGCGGCCACACCGTGCCCGAGCAGGGCAGAAGCCACCGCCCGCACCCGGGTGTCGAATTCCAGACAGGTCAGGGGCGCACCCTCGGCACCGCCCAGCGAATCCCGCAGTGGATGGCTGCGGGCCGCATCGGAGATGATCGAATACAAACTCGCGTTCGCGGGCGGATCGAATCCGTTCCCAGTGATCGACACTGTGTTCACAATATGAATTCTGGTACGCAACAATGGTTCTCGTCGCGGCCTGTATCGCTGTTTCTACCGCACGAAAGTCAACGCCTATCGAAACACCGGAACCGAAACCGGACGGGCATCATCGAGTTGCGCAGGTTCCTCCAAATCGATGCAATCGAGAAAGGCGGACACCGCCGGATTCGTTTCCGACGACCGCCACACCGCATACAAATCCAGAGTGGGAACCGGATCCGACAACTTCACCGCGACCGATTTACTGCCCGGCGTGCACATGCCCATGGATATGGCCCTGGGCAGGGAGGCGAACCCGACCAGCGGGCGCACCGAAACCATATGCGCGGTAGCGCCCGGATCATCGGCATGCTGGGCGACGGACAGCGAGATCCGCGTCTGTGCGGCCGCCCGGAAAATGGTGTCGTACATGGACGGACATTGCTCGCGGGAGAACAGCACGCACTCCTGGTCCTGCAATTCCGCGAACGGCACCCCCGGGCGGTCGGCCCAGCGGTGCTGTCTGCCCACAACCGCGACCAGCGGCACCCTATGGAGCAGTCGCCGGTATCGGAACTCGGCGGTACTCGGATGACCGTAGACGAGTGCGAGATCCAGCGATCCGTCCGAGAGGGCGGACAGTTGGGGGCCGGTCCGCTTCTCCCAGAGTGACACCACGATATCGGGGTGCCGGTCGGTCATGCGTGCCAGCGCGTCCGGCAGGACATGACGGCTGGCGGGCAGGTTGTAGCCGATATTCAGGGTGCCCGAACGCCCTTCGGCAGTGGCCCGCGCCGAGAGCGCCGCGCGCTCCAGCTGGGCCACGATCTGGCGTGCCTGCAGTTCGTACTCCCGGCCCGCGGGGGTGAGACGTACTTCGTGTGAATTCCGGGCAACCAGCTGAACACCCAGAGACTTCTCCAGCTTCTGCAGCTGGGCACTGAGACTTGGCTGCGTGAGGTGAAGGCGCTGCGCTGCGCGGCCGAAGTGCAACTCTTCGGCTATGGCGATGAACGAAAGCAAATGCCGGAACTCCATGACGCCGCTCCTTCTGGGTACTCATCACGTTAGCCACGGCATATAACCCGCGATGAATCCCAACCACACAGCCGTAACCAACTCGGTTGCCAGCCTGTGAATCTCCTGTGCCGAACAGGTCGGCGTGGTAGGCGAAACCGCTGGCCACCGCACAAATTCGGGGAGCGGGTCCGGCCACCCCTGTGATTCACATCTCTCAGGAACAAACGCACGCCGCCGCTCGTTACCTCCTCAGGGCGCAAGGGCGAAAAAATCAGCCGACAACGGTATGCACGTTGTGCCACCATAGGTTTCGACGATGATCAACCGACCCAACCGGTCGTGACCAGCAGGAAGGAGGAGGCGGTAATGAATCCGGTGTTCCCCGAGCAGATTTCGAATCTGGCAGGACGGCGAGCTATGCAGATCGACCGCCTCCCGGTGCTCGCGTAAGCACCCCTTCTCACCTTCCTGTTCTGCTCTTCTCACGCTGTGCCCTATTCGCGAAACATGGTGACCCCCATGCTGTTACGTCATTCCGAAGACCCGGAGATAACCACCGACAACTGGATACACACCGGTGTACTGCTGCTCAACGCCTCCTACGAGGCGCTGACCGAGATCCGCGCCGACCGCGCCGTGGTGCTGCTGCTCAGCGGCGCCGCCGAGGCCGTCATCGATCGGCAGCCGCACTTTCCGATCCGCTCGAAGCATGTCGAGATCGTGCTGCCGGAGACCATTCGGCTGCATCGCTACCTCTACCTCGAACACAAGTTGCTGGTGCACGACGACAACAGCCGCGCCACCCTTCCCGCCATCCTGCGCCGAGACCGGTACAAGTGCGGTTACTGCGCCGGGTGGGCCCGCACCGTCGACCACATTCGCCCGCGTTCCCGAGGCGGCCCGAACACCTGGGCCAATCTGGTTGCCGCGTGCGGACCGTGCAATACCTCCAAGGCGGACCGGACGCCCGAGGAAGCGGGCATGCGCCTGCTGTGGGAGCCGAAAGCACCCAACGAACTACAGAAGCGACAGCGGCAGCTCTGGAAGGACCTCGCCGCCTCGTAAAGAGCACCACCACGCGTGATCGGGAATGAAAGGAGCAAGATCCGATGACGAAAACAGCACTGCTGGAGCCGACCCTGGCGGATCTGCTCCCCATCTCCGATTCCAAGGACTACTGGCAGCACGCCGCCTGCAAGGGCGACCCGAACCACGAGGCGTGGTTCCCGTTCCCGTCGCAGGACTTCGACTACGCGCGGCAGATCTGCGCGGGCTGCCCGATCCGCCGCGAGTGCGGTGACTTCGCCACCCGTACCGGTCAGTCCGGGGTGTGGGGCGGGCACGAGTACGACCGCGGCAACCTGATCCGCGACTAGCGAATCCGAGTGACGGCCACTCGTTCCCTCGGGGCGAGTGGCCGTCCCCGTATATACCCGGTGCCGATCGGCTTTGGCTCAACCGCCTGGTGAAAGTAGTTAAAGCCGCGTGAACATACACTGTGCGGCGTGGGTACTCATCGCGCCGATGGCGGGTCACGAGGTGTCAGCAGGGGACCGGTTCTCGCAGTGGTAGCGGTGATCGTGCTGGCTCTGGCCGTCGTCGGCTGGGTCTGGTTACAACAGCGATCCAAGGATCGCGACAGTGCGGCTGCCTCATCCTGCGCGGGCGGGTCCGTCACGCTCAATGTGACGGTCGATCCGGATATCGCGGCACCGGTCAAGGCCGCCGCCGACAAGTTCAATCAGACCAAGCCGCGGGTGCGTGATCACTGCGCTCAGGTCGCGGTCGATCCGCAGGCGTCCGCGGCCATGGTGGCCGCCTTCACCTCGAACGCAGCGTGGAATCCGGCGCTCGGGCCGCAGCCCGCGCTGTGGATTCCGGACTCCTCCCGTTCGATCGAGCTGATGCGGGTGCCCGGGCTCATCGGCGGCACCCCCGCATCCGTCGCGCAGAGTCCGATCGTGCTCGCCGTACCGGACGAATTGCGGCGCGCGCTCGAGACCGCGCAGGTGCACTGGGCGGATCTGGCCAAGCTGCAACAGGGTTCGCTGGGTGATGCCGGACTCGCGGCCTGGGGCAATCTACGGCTGGCCATGCCCTCCGGTGATGCCTCGCTCGCCGTGGCGACCGCGGTCGGCTCGGGCGTCTCGGGCACCGATCCGCTCGATGACAAAGCGGTGCATTCGGGGCAGGTGACCTCGGCGATCTCACTGCTCGCGGCCAATGCGCCCGCCGCCAAGGATCAGCAGAGCGCGCTCACCGATCTGGCGGCGGCGACCGATGCGGCGAAGGCAACTTTGCACGCGGTGCCGGCCAATGAGCAGCAGCTCAGGGCCTATCCCGGTCTGACCGCGTTCCGGCCCAGCGAGAACGGACCCGTCGATGATTTCCCGGCGGCCCAGATCACCGGCTCCTGGGTGGATCAGACACAGAATTCGGTGGCCGGGCTCTTCGCCGACTTCCTGCGCGCGCCCGATCAGGCGAAGCTGTTCACCGACAATGGTTTCGGCGCCGCTCCCCCGGCCACCGTGCCCGTCGCCGCCCGTGCGGTGCTCGAGCAGGTGAACCAGGTTCTTACCCATCCGGTGCTCGGCGTGAGCGCGACCGTGCTGCTCGATGTCTCCTCGTCCATGACCACGGCCGACGGCAACACCACCCGCCTCGCCAATTCCATTGCGGCGCTGCAATCCACCATGGGAGTGATGCCGCCGGAGTTCGGGATGGGCGTCTGGGCGTATTCGAAGGATCTCGACGGCACCAACCCGTATCGCGTCGTCACCGCGACCGCGCCGCTCACCGACGCCCAGCGCGACAAGATCGGCCAGAGCCTGGGCAATGTCACCGCGAGCACCGCCAAACCCGATCGCACCTATCCGACCGTCGAGGCGGCCTACCGCACTGTGCTGAGCAACTACGCTGCGGCACGCACCAACTCGATCCTGCTGATCACCGACGGGCCCGAGGACGATTCCACCGTGACGGGTGATCAACTGCTCGCCGATATCGCCGCGGTCACCGATCCGGCGCATCCGGTGCGGGTGGACGTCATCGTGATCGGCGGCGCCGGCACCCAGACGCTGCAAACCCTGGCGCAGCGCACCGGCGGGGCCTACACCAAGGTCGACACCGGCAGCAGCCTCGCCTTCGGCACTGCGGTCTCGCATGCACTGACGACACCCTGATCGACGCCGACTAGGCCCTGACCAGTACCGATCTCCCTCGGTGGCGACTGCGCTCCGGCATGTCGTCACCGTATTACCCGAACCCCGTGGGACATTCGAAACAGACGTGGTTCCGACCGGAAACGGCCGGGACCACGAGTTTCAAGTTTCGTGATGCTTCACCGACCATCAAAGGGGTTCATCATGGCTCACACCACGGACACCGAACATACGGTCAAGCAGGGCTTCGCGGCAGGCACGTCATTCGCAGCGGCGGTCATGCTCCTGGTCATCGGCGTGCTGTCGATCCTGCAGGGCATCTCCGCCGCCCGCTCGGACGATCTGCTGGTCGTCGGCACCAATGACTACATCTACAAATTCAACACCTCGGCCTGGGGATGGATCCACATCGTCATCGGCATCGTCGTGGTCCTCACCGCCCTCGGCCTGATGACCGGAGCCACCTGGGCCCGAGCCGCGGCCATCATCATCGCCGCCATCTCCATCGTCGAAAACTTCCTCTGGCTCCCCTACTACCCGGCCTGGTCCCTCCTGATCATCGCCCTCGACATCTTCGTCATCTGGGCAGTCGCCACCTGGAAGCCCGTCACCGTCTGACCCCGCCCCCGAGCGCCCCACCGGAAACCGGTGGGGCGCTTCGCTGTTGTCACCCCGACTTGTCGGTGGGTGGAACTACGGTGGGGCGGTGAATCGCACTGATCGGCTCTATGCGCTGGTGGAAGATCTGCGGGCGGTGGCGCCTCGGGTGCGGACGGCGCGGGAATTGGCCGGGCGGTATGAGGTGAGCGTTCGGACCATCGAGCGGGATATCAGTGCGCTGCAGCAGTCGGGGGTGCCGATTTACGCTGATGTGGGGCGGCGAGGTGGGTATGCGCTGGATAAGCGGATGTCGTTGCCGCCGTTGAATTTCACGGCGGCGGAGTCGGTGGCGCTGGCGGTCGCGCTGGAGCGCAGTGTGGATACGCCGTTCGCGCATGCGGGGCGGAGTGCGCTGCGGAAGATTCTGGCGGCCATGTCGGACAGTGATGCGGCGTCGGCGCGGGAGCTGGCGGGCCGGGTCGGGCTGATCGAGCGGCATGATCCGGTTGTCGCGCGGGGGATTCCCACGCTGGTCGAGGAGGCGGTGCTGAGCCGCAGGGTGCTCGAGTTCGGGTATCGGGATCGGTTCGGGGCAGGTACCCGGCGGCGGGTCGAACCGATGTTGCTGTTGCACGGGAAGAGCGGGTGGTGCCTGGTGAGCTGGTGCCGGCTGCGGGAGGCGCCGCGCTGCTTCCGGCTCGACCGGATGGTCGACATCGTTCTCACCGACGAGCCGATGCCGGTGCGCGCGCTGCAGGGCTGCGATCTCGACATCCCGGAGCACAAACTCCGCATTGTCGCCTTCGGATGAGTTCGGAAAGACCGACAGGGGGTTGTCGCCGGGGAGCGAGATCGTTGGTGCACACCGCACCACAACATCCTCGGAGGACGAATGACCGCGCCCGCGCACAACACCGTCGCTTGGTTCCAGATCGGCAGCGATGAACCCCAGCAGGTTCAGCGGTTCTACGGCGACCTGTTCGGCTGGACCTTCACTTCGGATCCGCAGTTCGGCGGAAACTACGACCTGGTCACCTACTCCGGCGGCGACCGCCCGCAGGGTGGTGTGGCCCGCACCACCGACCCGTCGGCGAACCATGCCATCTTCAGCGTGATCGTCGCCGACGTAGCGGCCACCGTGGCCGCCGCCGAACGCCTCGGCGCCAAGGTCCAGGTCCCCGTCACCACCACACCCGCAGGCCTGATCTTCGCCGAACTCCTCGACACCTCGGGCAACCACTTCGGCGTCTTCACCCCCGCGCCGGTCTAACCCCGGGGTCTCGACCCGATCATCGATCAGGAACCGGTGGCGGCAAACGCCGGGAACGGCCGCCACTGGTTCCTGGCCGAGCCTGCCACCGGTTCCCGGCCGAGCCCGGCTTATCGCGCCGCGCGCAGTGCGGGGAGGATGTCGGCGAGAGCATCGAGTTGGCGCCGGCCGTCGAGGGAACCGGCGCGCAGGATCAGGTGTTCGGCGCCCGCATCGAGGTAGCGGCCCAGCCAGTCGACGCACTGTTCGGGTGAGCCACCGAAATACGCTTGGACCGTGGACATTACGTCGAGCGGCCGCCGATAGTACTGGCGGACATAACCATCGAGCTCGGTACGCGCTTTCGCGGGATCAGGGTCGAGATTGATCGTCGCGTACATGGCGGCTGTCACCGGGCGGTTCGTGAGATCGCGGATGACGGACCACCCACGGGCATACGCGTCCGCATCGGGCAGGAACGGCAACCAGCCGTCGTAGTGCCGTGCCACTCGCCGTAGCACCCGCGGGGTATCACTACCGGCCAGCCACAGTGGCGGCCCGGCCGCGCTCGCTGCGGGCAGCGCACCCGAGAGATCCTCGAACTTCCAGTAGCGGCCGTCGAAACGGCCACCGCCGGACCAACTCTCGCGCCAGATCGCCACGGTCTCATCCAAGCGGCCCACCCGCCCGTCGAACGGGACCCCGATGGCCGCGAATTCGTCCCGGCTCTCCGGCAGCGGGAATCCGGCGCCGACCCCCAGCACCAGCCTGCCCGCGCTGAGCTGATCCACGGTTGCCGCGGTGTGCGCACCGAGCAGCGGATGGCGCAGGGTGGCGGTCAATGCGGCCGTACCCACCTGGACCCGGGACGTGGTCGCGGCGACCGCGGCGAGCAACGACAGTGGATCGACCCTGGTGCGCGCCAGTGGCGAGTCACCGATCCATACGGAGTCGAACCCCGCATCTTCGGCGGCCGCGGCGAATCTCACCAGCCCCGCGGCGTCGTGGCTGCCGGTCATCGCGGTTTCACGGCTCGGTAGCAATACCCCGATGTGAGTCATGCAGATGATCCTCCGCCGCAACCGGTCGAGCGGCAATTACCTTGCAGGTAAAGGCAAGTGCGGTTCGATCCGCGAGATGACCATTGCTTCAGCTATATCTTACGATATATATTCAGTAGGTGGGACCACGACGTTTCGGCGGCTTCGAGCCGAGCAGCGGGCGCTTCTTCGGCGCCGGCGAATTGCGATGGGCGCTCTTGGCGCTCATCGCCGAGCAGCCGGGACACGGGTACGAACTGATGTCCCGGCTCGAAAAGCGGTGCGGGGGCGCGTATCGCCCCAGCGCCGGCGCGGTATACCCGACCCTCCAGCAACTGGAGGATGAGAGACTTACCACTCTCGAAATCGACAGTGGCCGTAAGGTTTTCCATATCAGCGCGACTGGGCGCGCCGAGGTGGACCAGCACCTCGGCGAGATCGATCGGATCTGGGCGCGCGCTGACGAACGCGGACAGTGGGGCTTGTTCCGCGATCCCGACGCAGCCGAAATCATCGGGCCCGCACTGCGTTTGTTCAAGACCGCGGTCTCGGCCGTGGTGCATTCGCACGGTGATCCCGCGGTGATCGATCAGGTCCGCGGCATCCTCGCCGATACCACGCGCGAACTGCAGCAAGTGAAGATCGATAGCAAGCGAGAGCACCGCCGGCGGCGCGGCCGGCAGACCGACTGAACGACTCTTCGAATCGAAGGTATTCCCATGGCGCACACCGACAATCCCGCCCAAGTCGTCACCGCCCCGCAATCGCGCGGACTGGGCGATCTGCTCCTGGACCAGTTCTTCACCAACGGCCGCATCCTGGAAACCGAGCGCATCGCCGCCCGCATGACCCGCATCCGCGTCGGCGGACCGGCACTGCGGAACCTGGACTGGCTGCCCGGCCAGCACGTGCGGGTCGCCACCGGCGACAGCGCGTCCGGCAATGTGCTCGCCCGCGTCGGCGATCTGCGCACGTACTCGGTATGGCATTTCGACCGGGAGCACAGCGAACTCCACCTGTGCGTACTCGACCACGGCGACGGCCCGGGCGCGCGCTGGGGGCGCAATGCCGTTGTCGGACAGCAGGTTCGATTCCGCGGCCCCGAGGGCTCGTTCACTCTGCGCGCCGACCCGACATCGGGCGACGGCGCGCCATACCACCTGTTCGCCGGTGAGGAGACCGCATCGGTCGCGCTCGGCGCCATGCTGCGCGCGGTTCCGGACGATATTCCGGTCCACGGCGCGATCGAAACGGCCACGGCCGAGGATCGCCTCCCGCTGCCGCGCGCGGCCGAACTGGCCCATCCCCTGCGCGGCGACGCCTCCGCCGCCCGCTCCGAAATCCTGCTCGATGCGATCCGCGGCCTCGACCTGCCGCCCACCCCGGGCTTGGCCTACCTCGCCGGTGAGGCCCGCACCATCCAGCAGATCATGAAACACCTTGTCCGCGAACGCCGGTGGCCCCGCCGCGCCATCCTCACCAAGCCCTTCTGGACACCGGGCAAGCGCGGCATGGACTAGTCCCGGCCGGCACGGCTGGGGAACCGGATCGATCAGCGCACCATCCTCCGAAACGACACGGTCGCCACAACCTCTCCGTTCGAGAGTGCTGCGACGACCGTGTCAGCTCCAGAAATCGATGGGCGCTGCGGCGTTCGATTACCCGAGATCAGTCCGTGTAGGAATCCATCGGCGGGCAGGAGCAGACCAGATTGCGGTCGCCGTACGCACCGTCGATGCGGCGGACCGACGGCCACACCTTCGGCCGGGGGTTGTGCAGCCCCTGCGGGTAGACGGCGATTTCGCGGCTGTACGGGTGCTCCCACTCCCCGACCAGGCACTGGGCGGTGTGCGGTGCGCCGCGCAGCGGGTTGTCCTCGACCGGCCAGACACCGGCCTCGACCTGGTCGATCTCACCCTTGATGGCGATCATGGCCTCGATGAACGCGTCGATCTCCTCGAGGTTCTCGCTCTCGGTGGGCTCCACCATGAGCGTGCCCGCGACCGGGAAGCTCATGGTCGGCGCGTGGAAGCCGTAGTCCGCCAGGCGCTTGGCCACATCGTCGACGGTGACGCCGGTGCGCTTGGTGATCTCCCGCAGATCCAGGATGCACTCGTGCGCGACCATGCCGTTCTCTCCGGTGAACAGTACCGGGAAGTGCGGATCCAGCCGTCGCGCAATGTAGTTCGCCGACGCGATGGCCGTGAGCGTCGCGGCGCGCAGGCCGTCAGCGCCCATCATGCGAATGTAGGACCAGGTGATCGGCAGAATGGAGGCCGAACCGTACTTGGCCGCCGACACCGCATGCGAGCCGGTTACCAGCGGATCACCCGGCAGGTACTGGGCAAGGTGCTCGCGCACCGCCACCGGGCCGACGCCCGGACCACCGCCACCGTGCGGAATGCAGAAGGTCTTGTGCAGATTCAGGTGACTGACATCACCACCGAACCGGCCCGGGCGAGCCAGTCCGACAAGGGCATTCAGGTTCGCGCCGTCCACGTACACCTGACCGCCGGCATCGTGCACCATGCCGCACAGCTCGGCCACCTCGTGCTCGTACACGCCGTGCGTGGACGGGTAGGTGATCATGATGCAGGCCAGTCGATCGGCGTGATCGGCGATCTTGGCGCGCAGATCGTCCAGATCCACATCGCCGTTCTCGCGGGTCTTCACCACCTCCACCCGCATGCCGACCATGGCGGCCGAGGCGGCATTGGTGCCGTGCGCGCTGGAGGGGATCAGGCACGTATCACGGTGCGTATCACCGCGATCCAGGTGGTAGCGGCGAATGGCCAGCAGTCCGGCGTACTCACCCTGGCTACCGGCATTGGGCTGCAGCGAAACCCGGTCGTATCCGGTGACCGCGCACAGCCAGCCCTCGAGATCCTCGATCAGGCGGATCAGGCCGGGCGCATCCTCGACGGGCGCGTACGGGTGCACCCGATTGAAGCCCGGCCAGGTGATGGACTCCATCTCCGCCGCCGCATTGAGCTTCATGGTGCAGGAGCCGAGCGGAATCATGCTGCGGTCCAGCGCGATATCCTTGTCCGACAGCGCGCGCAGGTAGCGCAGCATGGCGGTCTCGGTGCGGTACCGGGTGAACGCCGGCGCGGTCAGGAACTCCGAGGTGCGGTTCTCGATATGCGGCCGCTGCTTACCGTGGAAGAGCGCGCCCTCGGGGCCGACCGGGATCTCCGCGCCGAAGCAGTCCAGCACGGCCACCACATGCGCGTCGGTGGTCGCCTCATCACAGGCGATGCCCACGTGATCGGCGTCGACGAGGCGCAGATTGATGCCCACGCCCTTCGCCTTGGCCACCACGGACGCAGCCGCGCCGCCCGGCACGTTCACCAGCACGGTGTCGAAGAACGACTGGTGCACCACCGCGTCGCCGAGCCCGGCGGCCAGCCACTGCGCATGCCCATGCACCCGCCGCGCGATCGACTTCAGCCCGTCCGCACCGTGATACGAGGCGTACATGGCGGCCACAATGGCCAGCAGCACCTGCGCGGTACAGATATTGGAGGTCGCCTTCTCCCGGCGAATATGCTGCTCACGAGTCTGCAGCGCGAGCCGGTAGGCGGTATTGCCGTCCGCGTCCACGGAGACGCCGACCAATCGGCCGGGCAGCTGCCGCGCATGGGCGGTATGCACCGCGAGGTATCCGGCATGCGGCCCGCCGAAGCCGAGCGGCACCCCGAAACGCTGGGTGGTGCCGAAGCAGCAATCCGCGCCCTGCTCCCCCGGCGACGTAATCAGGGTCAGCGCAAGCAGATCCGCGCCCACCGCCACCAATGCCCCACGCGCATGGGCGGATTCGATGACCGGAGCCCAATCGGTGATCCGGCCCGAGGCGCCCGGCTGCTGCACCAGCACGCCGAAGAACTCGCCCTCGGGCAGCTCGCCGCCGGACAGATCCGCCTCGACGATCTCGATGCCCAGCGGCTCGGCCCGGGTGAACAGCACGGTCCGCGTCTGCGGGAACAGATCCGCGTCGATGAGCAGCCGGTGCGACTTACTGCGCCGATTGGCCCGCTGCAGCAGCGTCATGGCCTCGGCCGCCGCGGTCGCCTCGTCCAGCATGGAGGCGTTGGCCACATCCATACCCGTCAATTCCGAAACCATGGTCTGGAAATTGAGCAGCGCCTCCAGCCGGCCCTGGCTGATCTCCGGCTGATACGGGGTGTACGCGGTGTACCAGGCCGGGTTCTCGATGAGATTGCGCACCAGCACCGGCGGGGTGAGGGTGTCGTAGTAGCCGAGCCCGATCATGGTGGTGGCCACCGTATTCGAGTTCGCCAGCGCGGCCAGCTCATCGAGCACCTCGTGCTCGGAGACGGCCGGCGGCAGGGTATCGAGACCATTGGCGGCGGCGGTGTCGAGAATGCTTGCGGGCACGGCTTTCGCGGCCAGTTCGTCCAGCGACTGGACACCGACGGTCGCGAGAATGCGCTCGAGTTCGCCGCTGTCGGGTCCGATATGACGGTCGGCGAAGGATCGAGTCCAAGTCACGGCTGCTCCAAGGGTGGGCGGGGGGCCGGCCATACGGCCGACGCGTCGTCTGCCCTCCCCCTCTGTCCTTGGCGCCTGAGAGATTCGGGTCCCGGCCAGCTTGTGGCCGTTCCCCTTTCACCATGGGCGGGTGGCTCGGTGGCCACCACTTTCCAGAGGCGTCGAAACTCCGCGCGGTCCCTTGTGCCTGAGAGATTGACGGGGAGGTGCTGCTCCTTCGGCGCCCGGTCCGAGCCCTCGGGGAAGGGCATCGGACTCGGGACTCTCCCGCACGGCTGCGACGCACTGCCAAGTCTAAGGGGCAGCAGGTTACGGGAATGTTGCCTGGGCCTGTTTGGGATCACCGCCGCACAACAATCGAGCGCGCCGCCCATGGGCGGCGCGCTCGGCTGCGGAAGGTGTTGCGTTCAGGAACTACTAACCGGTCTTGGCATTCATGCGTGCCTTGCGGCGGTAGGAGAGTTCGTCCTCCGGGCGCTCGGTGGCGGTCGCGGACTCGGCCCGCTCGGCCGGGAAATTGGCGATCGCACCGGTGAGTTCGCGCATGGCGCCGCTCACCGCGATACCGAAGACGCCCTGCCCGCCCTGCAGTAAATCGACGACCTCCTCGGCCGAGGAGCATTCGTACACGGTCGCTCCATCGGAGAAGAGCGTGATCCCGGCCAGATCCTCGACGCCTCTGCTGCGCAGATGATCCACGGCTATGCGGATGTTCTGCAGCGAGATACCGGCGTCGAGCAGCCGCTTGACGATCTTGAGGACCAGGATGTCCTTGAAGGAGTACAGCCGCTGGCTACCCGATCCGGTCGCGCTGCGAATGGACGGGACGACCAGCCCGGTGCGAGCCCAGTAGTCCAGTTGCCGATAGGTGATACCGGCTACCTGACAGGCGCTGGGTACGCGGTACCCGACCAGGTCGCTCGGCACCGAGTCATCCGGGAACAGCCCTGGCTGCACCACATCCTGCGTGTGCGGTTGATCTCCCACTGACTACTCCCTACTGCTGGCCTATCAGGGCTCGTGTCTCTCATCAAGACGGCGTTCACGACAACTTCACGACACTGCCTTCATGAACACTGCATCAACGCTGGAGCGTGGCCTAACTGTCGAGGCTACTCCACCGATTGTCCAGGCAGCAGCGGCCTCGAACCAAGCCTGCCGAGCGGCGTGTTTCTATACCTGAAGTACAGGTCGAGGGATTGTTTCGACTACGCCCAGGTCAGCTGTCGGTGGCCTTGAAGTCATCCGGCGAGACCGACTCGAGAAACTCCTTGAACTTCTCCACCTCGTCCTCGCGCTCATCGGGCATCACCAGCCCGGCCTCCTCCAGCACCGGCTCCTCCGCGTAGATCGGACAGCCCACGCGCAAGGCGATGGCGACCGAATCGGACGGGCGCGCGGAGATGCGCAGATCGTTCTCGAACACCAGATCGGCATAGAAGGTGCCCTCCTGCAGATCCACGATCCGCACCTCTTTCAAGGTGTGGCCGAGATCCTTGATGAGGATCTTGATGAGATCGTGGGTCAGCGGCCGAATCGGCGTGACACCCTCCTGCTCCAGCACGATTGCGGTCGCCTCGGCCTGCCCGATCCAGATCGGCAGATACCTGTCGCCCGAAACCTCGCGGAGTAACAGCACGGGCTGGTTCTGTGGCTGTTCGACACGTATGCCGATCACACGCATTTCGCTCATGGCCGCGCCTCGCCAGGGCTCGCCACGACCATGCGCGAAGGCGCGCTGTATCCACTGATTCGCTCGCTGCGCTCACTCATCGCACTGCCTCCCATACTCGCTCGGCCACCCCAGCACACGACGCAGCGGGGCGAGCCGTAACACCGAGTCTAGGCGAAGAATTCAGCCCCCGAGCGATGCACGCACCGAGGTCTTCACCAGGCATGTGTGCAGTGTCAGCGACAACGCCGCCAACTCTCGCACGGTCTCCTCCGCACGGGCGCGCGCATCCGCGTCCCGGCTCTTGGCGATGGGCGCGGCGATTTGCGCGACCATGGCCGCCTCCCGATCCGCCGCCAGTTTGAAGGCGCGCAGATGCCTTGCCTCCAAACCGAATTCGCTCAACGCCTTGGCGGTGCGCGCCAGCGTCACCGCATCGGCGTCGAAGTAACCCGCGGCACCGGGCATGATCAGATTCGCGCGAATCAGTTCGGTGAGGAACTTCTCGTCGATTCCCGCCTGCTGCAACAGATCTGCCCGCGGAACCCGGATCTCGTGATCGAACAGGAATTCCTCGGGCGACACCTCACCGGGCACGACACCGAGCCGCCGGAGGCGACTCTCCCCATTGGGGCCCACACCGTCTCCCCCGGCACCGCCCGCTCGGGCACGGGCTTCCCGTACCCCGAGCGTCGCGGCGCCACTGTCGATCGCTTCCAGCTGTTCCTTGATCACCTTCAAGGGCAGGTACTGGTCCCGCTGTGCCGTGAGCACGAACCGCAGGCGTTCCACGTCGGCGACGTGGAACCTGCGGTAACCCGAGGGCGTGCGCTCCGGACTGATCAATCCCTCCGATTCGAGAAACCGAATCTTCGAGATCGTGATGTCCGGGAAGTCCGGACGCAGCAGATCCAACACGGAGCCGATCGACATTCCTCCGCGTGTCCATTGCTGCGCTGCGCCAGTCATTCCCGTCGGCCTATAGTGCGCCCGCGTCGCTGGTCTGCGGCCGCGGGCCGGTCAGGAACACGAGACGGAACTTGCCGATCTGCACCTCGTCGCCGTTCTGCAGCTCCGAGGAATCCACCGGCTCCCGGTTCACGTAGGTACCGTTCAAACTGCCCACATCGACGACCTGGAAGGTGTCGTCATCCTGGCGGAACTCCGCGTGCCGACGACTGACGGTGACATCGTCGAGAAAGATGTCACTGTCGGGGTGGCGACCCGCGGAGGTGGTGGGCTGATCGAGCAGGAAACGCGAACCGGCATTCGGGCCGCGCTTGACCACCAGCAGGGCTGCGCCCGCGGGCAGACCCTCGACCCCTTGCACCGGCTGCTCGCCGGTCTGCTCGGTGCGCGACGTGTCGACCTCGTTCAGGAAATCAGCGCGGAACACCGAAGTGGTCTCTGCTGCCGTCTCCTGGTAACCCGGGTCCTTGTTCTCGCTCACCCTTGCTCTCCTCCTCGAACCGAATTAATCCATGCAAGCAGTTGATGCCCTCAGCGTGTGCTTGTTGGCATTGACCGTACCCTGCCAGGGCGTACCCGTGCAGGTAGAACTGTGAAGGCTCCTTCAGCCTCCGATAACTCCTTGATAACCTGCGGCATCGAGCAGGTCACCGTACGCGGAGTCGAGCGTTTCGGCGTCTTCGAGCTCGAGCTCGAAGATCCAGCCGTCACCGTAAGGGTCGGTATTGAGGGTCTCCGGCGCGGCCGTCAGAACCTCGTTCACCGCAACGATTTTCCCCGCCAGCGGAGCGTAGATGTCCGAAACACTTTTGGTGGACTCCACTTCGGCGATGCTGTCGCCATTGGCCACATCGGCATTCGCTTCGGGCAGCTGCACGAAAACGACGTCACCGAGCTGCGACTGGGCGTAGTCGGTGATTCCGACCCGCACGCGGGCCGGGCCGGCGATGCGCACCCATTCGTGTTCTTCGGTGTAGCGCAGGTCGTCGGGTAGGTCGCTCACAGGCGATGTCCTTTCGGGCGGGTGGTCCTCTCGGGATCGGCGTCGATCCGTGTGCAACACACCCTAATGGCTAGTGATCTGTCGTCGACGGGGCCGGTATGGCTCGGGCGACCGCAACGGCCTTGCCCACGTAGAGAATGCCGGTCCAGACGTAGGTCGCCACACCCCAGATCAGGAATGCCCCGCCGAAGGCCTTGCTGAAACCTGCTGCGGGCCAATCCATCTGACCGGCAAGCGTCCACGGGAAAGCGGACATGAGCGCGAAGGTGGCGGCCTTGCCGAGGTAGATGACCTCGGGCGGCGGCAGCCCGCGGCGCTTGTAGATGCCCAGCGTCAGCGTCAGGATGCCGTCGCGCGCAACAAGAACGATCACCACCCACCACGGCAGGATGCCGCGAATCAGGAAGCCCGCCAGGGTCGCCAGCAGAAAGAGCCGGTCGACCAGCGGATCCAGGATGGCGCCCAGTTTGGAGGACTGGTCCAGCAGCCGGGCCAGCTTGCCGTCCAGGAAGTCGGTGAAGGCGCTGGCGATCAGCAGCGCGAAGGCCCAGCCGTCGGCCTTCGGAACCAGCAGCAGCCAGAGGAAGACCGGGACGCCGATGAGCCGGATGACGCTCAGCACATTGGGCACGGTGAGGATGCGGTCGCTGTACACCGGTTCGGCGTTCCGCTCGGTTGTCACAACCCGGTCTTACCGTAATCACCGGCGAGTCTCCATACGGGCACGCCGCTGGCCGGTCCGGAGCGGAAACGATATCGTCTCCGCCATACAGGTGGATGACAGAATGAGTGGGGAAGCTTCTCATCTGCCATCCCGGCGTGCGAGAGGAAACACCATGCCAGACTTCGACTACGACGTCGTGGTGATCGGCTCCGGCTTCGGGGGAAGCGTCAGCGCACTGCGACTGACCGAAAAGGGTTACCGGGTGGCCGTGCTGGAGTCCGGCCGCCGCTGGAATGCCGAGGACATCCCGAATACCAATTGGAATGTGCGCAAGGCGATCTGGGCCCCGCGGCTGGGCCTGACCGGCACCCAGCGCATCAGCGTGCTCGGCAAGTGCGCCGTCTTCTCCGCCTCGGGCGTGGGCGGCGGCTCCCTGATCTACGGCAACACCCTGTACGAGCCACTGCCGGACTTCTACACCGATAAGCAGTGGTCGCACATCACCGACTGGAAATCCGAGCTCGCGCCCTACTACGACCAGGCGCAGCGCATGCTCGGTGTCACACCCAACCCGCGCATGACGCCCGCGGACGACGTGATTCGCTCGGTCGCCGAGGACCTGGGCGTCGCCGACACCTTCCATGCCACCAATGTGGGTGTGTTCTTCAATGAGGAAGCCCCCGGCGAAGAGGTGGCGGACCCGTACTTCGGCGGCGCCGGACCGGCCCGCAACGGCTGTATCCACTGTGCGCGCTGCTTCACCGGCTGCCCGCACAATGCCAAGAACACCACTCCGAAGAACTACCTGTACCTGGCCGAGCAGGCCGGCGCCACGGTGTTCGCGCTGACCACCGTGACCAAGGTGCGACCCATGACCGGCGGCGGTTACGCCCTGGACACGGTGCGCTCGGATCGCTGGGTTCGCAAGGACCGCAAGACCTTTACCGCCGAACAGGTGGTCTTCGCCGCCGCGGCGCTGGGCACCCAGAAGCTGCTGCACAAGATGCGCGACGAGGCGGTGCTGCCGCATCTGTCACCGCGCCTGGGCGAGCTGACCCGCTCCAATTCCGAGGCCATCCTGAATGTGGTGAGCCGCGAGCGCGACGATTTCGCGCAGGGCATCGCCATCACCTCCTCGATTCATCCGGAGCCGAACACCCATATCGAGGTGTGCCACTACGGCGCCGGGCAGAACGGGTTGTTCCCGCTGTCGGTGCCGATCGTGGACGGCGGCGCGTTCCGGTTCCTGCGCTTCCTGCTGGCGATGGTGCTGCATCCGCTGGTCTTCGCGCGCAGTCTCAATGCCCGGCGGGCCTCGGACAAATCGGTGATCCTGCTGGTCATGCAGTCCCTGGACAATTCGCTGACCTCCTATCGGCGCTGGGGGCAGCTCAAGACCAAACAGGGCACCGGCAAGCCGAATCCGACCTGGATTCCGATGGCACACGATGTCGGCCGCCGCTTCGGCGAGAAGGTCGACGGCGATGTGCAGAGCCTCATCATGGACGTGTTCAATATTCCGGCGACGGCCCACTACATCGGTGGCTGCGTGATCGGCGAGGGCCCGGAATCGGGTGTGGTCGATCCGTATCAGCGCGTGTTCGGCCATCCCGGGCTGCACATCGCCGATGGTTCGGCGGTCACCGCGAATCTCGGCGTGAACCCGTCCCTGACCATCACCGCACAGGCCGAGCGCGCAATGGCCTTCTGGCCCAACAGAAATGAGCCCGACCCCCGGCCGCGCCTGGGCAACCCCTACCGCCGCATCAGCCCGGTCCGGCCACAGCAGCCCACGGTCCCGGACTTCGCCTCGGGCGCCCTGCGCCTGCCGATCTTCCCCGTGGAACAACGCAACAACTGATCTCGCAAGAATCGGGGTAACTGCTGGGCACCCCCAAACCGAGACACTCACCCAACCGCCGGCCCGGGACACAACCCGGGCCGCCTTCCCGAGTGACCGTTGAAGGTCCCGGGGAGGCGGAACGGGACTTGCTGAGCCACTGGGGATTTCCCGCTACCCGTCGGGCGCGCCATCGCGCTCGACGGTAAGTTGGAGTCGGCTCGATCGACCGACACACGACAGGCAGCAAATCTGGGCGATGGGCGCGCTACATCCGTACCATTTCTTAGCAGCACAGCCGGTATCGATTCGACGAGAGAGGTGCAGCGCCGATGCTCGTTCGAGTACAGAACCCCGCTGGTACGCATGCCGAGAAGCTGCTGATCGACTGGCTCCGCACCTGGAAGGGCCGCGGCGACCCCAAGGGCGTCGCCACCGTCAATTGCAGCCTCTTCCACGGTGATCGGCTCTACCCCTTCGACGCGGTCGTCTGGACGCCGACCAGCTGCGTGGTGATCGAGGCCGAGTCGCTGGCGGAGAATCTGCAGGGCGAGCTGGAGGTGCCGCTCAACGGCCCGTGGCGGGTGGCCGAGAAGATCATCACCTTCGACGGCACCGATAAGCGCACCCCGCTGGACAAGTCCCGCGATCACACCTTCGCACTGCAGAACTGGCTGGCCGAGCGCGGTCTCGGGCAGCGGGTGGTGCACGGCGCGGTGCTGGTGGTACCAGCGCCGGATTCGAATCTGCGGGTGCAGCAGCTGTGGAGCGATCCCAGTTTCGAGGTGCTGGTCGGCGATGACCCGCGCCGGCTGCACGACTACTTCATCGGCCTGTCCTCACGCGGCCGCCCGCAGTGGTCGGCCAATGATGTGGCGTGGGCCTTTCGCGGGCTGGGCATTCTGCCGTATCTGCCGGCGCCGCAGGATCTGCTGAACGAGGGCTTCCTCGGCCCGGTGGACATCACACTCTGGCACGGCGGGCCGCAGCAGGCGCAGGCCGAGGCCTATGCCGAAGAGCAGGCGCGCCTGGAGCTGGAGGCCGCGGCGGCAGGCAACCGGCTGCGGGTGCCCTCGCCCTGGTACAGCCCGTGGAAGCTCTATCCGCGCCGGACCGGTCAGATCGATTTCGGGCGCGGGTTCATGCGCGTCATGCTGTCGCTGGGCATGATCGTGGTGGCGCTGTGGGTGCTGTGGTTCATCATTGCCGCGGTTGTCGCGTACGGGTGAGCGCCACAGCGCGGAACGGTAGATAGGCCGCCGTCACCAGGGCGACGGCGGCCGTCGTACCCCCGAGGACATCGGTGGGATGGTGATATCCCAGCCCCACCATGCCGACCAGCACCGCGGGCAACAGCACCACCGTCACCACCACGATCGTCACCCGTGCCCGCACCGATTCACTCACCAGCGCCAGTGCCGTGACCACGGCGATCAACTGCACGGTGTGCCCACTCGGATAGGCGAGATAGTGGTGCAGCTGCCGGTCCCAGAACGGTTTGAGCGCAAACGAATTCACCAGGATCGCGAACTCCGGCCCGAGGATCATGAACCCGGCGGACCACCACCGCCGCCGGTAGGCGAACCACGCGGCCGCGAGCAGCTGCACCGGAATGATGATGGTGTTGTTGCTTGGCGCGACCAGCACGCTGTAGAGCCACCGATGCCCGTCGAGCGCGGAGTGAATATGCCCTTCCAGAGCGCTGTCCAGCCCGGTCGGACCGCCGTCGGCCGGAAAGAACTGCGGCACAACCACAGTCACGACAATGGCCACCAGGATGAGCGCGGGCAGCGCGGCCTGGCGGAGCAGGGTATCGGGCCGGTTCGGGGCGGGCGCGGGCGATCGGATCACCCGGCCACGATAGCCGCGGCCGAGTGGCGGTCACCGCGAGCGCCGGTTCACTCCCGCAGCGCGGCCTTCTCCAGCAGCGGCCGGGACCGGGCCGGGGCCCACCAGTTCGCGGTGCCCAGCAGCCGCATGAAGGCCGGTACCAACACCATTCGCACCAGGGTGGCGTCCATGAGCACCGCCAGCGCCAGACCGACGCCGAGCATGCGATTCATGGTCACCCCGCTGCTGGCGATGCCCACGAAGATCACCGCCATGAGCAGCGCGGCCGCGGTGACGATGCGGCCCGACCGGGCAATGCCCAGCGCGACGGCATCGTCATTGTCGGCACGGGTCCGGCCGGAGCGCTTCCACTCCTCGGTGAAGCGGGCCAGCAGGAAGACCTCGTAATCCATCGAGAGCCCGAACGCCACGCAGAACAGCAGCACCGGCAGTGTGGCGATGGTGTATCCGGTGGCCAGTGTGCCCAGGCCGCCCAGGTGCCCGTCCTGGAAGATCCACACCAGTGCGCCGAAGGTCGCCGACAACGACAGCACATTGAGCACCAGCGCCTTCAAAGGCAGCACCACACTGCCGGTCAGCAGGAGCAGCAGGATGAAGGTGGTCACCGCGATCCAGACGACGGCCTTCGGGAACCCCTCCTTGATGCCCGCGGTGGAGTCCGCGGTCTGCTGGGCGAGCCCGCCGAACAGCACCTGCGTGCCTGCGGGTTTCGGAATGGCATGTAGCGCGTCGAGTTGCCGCTGCCCCTGTTCGGAATACGGATCGACCTTCGAGGAGACCGTCAGATGCGCGCTGTCGCCGTGTCTGGCGGTCGGATCGGCGGGACCGGCCGGTTGGCCGCCTGCGAAGGAGCCCGCCGGACCGGTGACGGCCTGCACCTCCGGTACCGTCGACAAGACGGCCGAATACACGCCCAGATCACCCGGATCGGCGCCGCCGCCGGTAGGGCTCACCACGATGTGCACTGTGCCCGTGGCATTGTCGGCGAACCGGTCCCGCAGCAGATCACCCACCTGACGCGATTGCACCGAAGAGGGCAGCACCCGATCATCGGGCAGGCCGAGTTTCAGCCCGAAGATCGGTGATCCGAACAGCACCAGCAGCGCCAGCACCGGCAGCGCGCACAGTACGGGCCGACGCTGCACCGTGCGCGCCACCCGGTAGAGGAAGCCCTCCTGCACCGGCCGGGCCTCGCGCAGCGGTTTCCGATTGATCCGCTCGCCGAGCAGTGTCAGCAGCACGGGGACCATGGTGAGCGTCAGCACGATCGAGAGCGCGACCACCGCCAGGCCCGCATAGGCGAGGGAGCGCAGAAAAGCCATGGGGAAGAACGACATTCCGATGAGCGCGATGCCGACCGTGGTCCCGGAGAAGGCCACCGCCCGCCCGCCGCGCTGCATGGCGAGCACCAGCGCCGCGTCACGATCTCGCCCGCCCGCTATTTCCTCCCGATAGCGGCCGATGATCAGCAGCGAATAGTCGATGGCCAGCGCCAATCCGATGGCGGTGGTGATGTTCAGCGCGAAGACCGACAGTTCCACCACGAAGGTCAGCAGGTACAGCACCGCACTGGTGCCGGCGATGGCGGCGATCCCGGTGATGAACGGAATCGCCGCCGCCACCGCACTTCTCAGGAACCAGATGAGCAGCAGCACGGTCAGCGGCAGCGCGATGGCCTCCGCGATGGCGAGGTCCTTTTCCGTCTGCTGCCCGGTCTCGGCCAGCACCATGGCCTGGCCACCGGCATGGATGGTGACTCCGTCCCGGCTGCCGACAAAAGCGCCGGCCAGATCATGCGCGGCCGCGGGCGCGATGTTCTCGTCACCGCGCACGCTGGCGACAATGAGCCCGATCCTCTTGTCGCGGCTGACAAGCAGACCGCTCAGCTGCGGATCGGTCCACGGCGAAACAACTTTCGAGACACGGCTATCGCCCCGGAGCTGTTCGTCGATATCGCGGCCACGGGCAGTGGAGGCCGCACCCTGCACCCCGCCGTCGGATTCCACGGTCAGCACGAGTTGCATGCCGGACATGTTGTAGTCGCGCCCGAGAATGTCCGCGACGCGCGCGGATTCGGAGTCGGTGGCCACGAATCCGCCATTGGACAGCCGCGCGGAGGCCTGCGAACCCAGCGCACCGCAGACCAGGAATGCCACGCCCACCAGAACCAGGACGAGCTTCGGCGCGCGCATGGCCGGTCCGATCAGCGTCGTGATCATCGCGTCTCCCGTCACCGATCGGCCGATGCCCCATTGCATGAGCTCGCTACCTCGATAACGATGTACTGCCGCACCGGGGTTCAACCCGATGCGGCAGTGCCGATCACGAGGGGACGGGTGCGTCTCCGGCGCCGTTCAACATGGCCGCGTGCAGCATCTTCTCCGGCACGCCCAGGCCCTCGATGAGCGTGAGCGCGTGCGGCCGCAGCCGGTCCACGAGTTCGTTCACGCCGCGCCGCACCATTTTCGCCCGTTCCACGGACATGAAGCGGTGCATGATGAACCAGGCCTGGTTCTCCTCGATGGTCTTGTACACGTACAGATCGCAGACGGTGCCGGCCAGTTCGCGAGCGGCCTCGTCCTCGATTCCGGCAATGCCTTCGATGAAGGCCTCCAGGACCAGACGATCGATATGCGCCGTGCCCGCGGCGAGAATGTGGTCCTGGGCATTGTTGAACGCCTCGAAGGGCCCGGTGTCCTTGGCGCGGGCCTGCAGTCGATGCCCGGCCGTGCGGACCAGATAGTCCTCGCGGTCGGCGAAGAGCTGCAGCTGGACCGACCGGCGCGACAGGTCCTGATCGTCGACGCCGTCGTCACCGCGGTCACGCAGCCGCTGGATCAGCTGCCGCACGCCCGAGGCCTCGCGCACCGCGTCGCGGGCCATGGTGGCGGCGAAGCGAACCCAGCCCATGGCGTCGAGATCGCGCACCTCATCGGAGTAGGCGGTCAGCAGGTCCTTGGCGACCAGCTGGGTCAGCACCAGATTGTCGCCCTCGAACGTGGTGAAGACATCACTGTCGGCCTTCAGCGTGACCAGGCGGTTCTCGGTGAGATACCCTGCGCCGCCGCAGGCTTCGCGACATTCCTGAATGGCCTGGGTGGCGTGCCGGGTCTGCGCGACCTTGAAACCGGCGGCACGCTTCTCCAGGGCGCGCTGTGCGGACTCCTCGGTCGCCTGTCCGGTCTGCACCAGATGCATGCGCTGCACCAGATCGTTCTGCGCGAATTGCAGTGCGTAGGCGCGGGCCACCAGCGGCAGCAGGCGGCGCTGATGGCTGCGGTAATCCATCAGCACGGTCTCGACACCCGTATCGGGATCAGCGAATTGGCGCCGCTGCTCGGCGTAGCGGACGGCAATGCTCAGGGCCACCCGGGCCGCCGCGGCCGCCGCACCGCCGACACTGACCCGGCCGCGAACCAGCGTGCCGAGCGTGGTGAAGAATCGCCGGCTCGGGTTGGCGATCTCGGATTCGTAGGTGCCGTCGGGTTCCACGTCGGCATAGCGATTGAGCAGGTTCTCGCGCGGAATTCGCACCTGGTCGAACATGATTCGGCCATTGTCGACACCCGGCAGGCCGCCCTTGAGGCCGTCGTCGGAGGTGGTGACGCCGGGCAGATCCTTACCCTTCGCGTCCCGGATCGGCACCAGGAAGCAGTGCACGCCCTGTGATTCGCCACCGGTCACCAGCTGCGCGAAAACCGCTGCCATGCGGGCATGTTCGGCTGCGCCGCCGATGTAATCCTTACGCGCGGAAGGCGTAGGGCTGTGCACGATGAACTCTTCTGTGGCAGGGTCGTAGGTGGCTGTGGTCTCCAGGTTGGCCACATCGCTTCCGTGACCGGTTTCGGTCATCGCGAAGCAGCCGAGCAGCTCCAGCGGGAGCAGCGCTTCGATGTACCGGCGGTGCCTCTCGGTACCGAGGTTTTCGACCGCACCGCCGAACAGGCCCCACTGCACACCGCACTTCACCCACAGCGACAGATCGGTGTAGGCAAGCATTTCCAGTGCGGTGACGGCCCCGCCCGGGTCGCCGGTTCCGCCTTCGACCTCGCGGAAACCACGTTCGGCCCATCCGAAGGAGGACACCAGATGCATTTGTTCCAGTACCCGCGTTCTCGCGGCCTTGTAATCGAGGTAGGGGTCGCCGTAGAGCCGGGCATCGTCGAGATGCACCCGGGCCTGTTCACGCACGTCCCGCCAGGGTCCGTCGAGAGCCGCGCGTAGATGTTCCGCTATCGGATCGCCATCGTTCGCCATGCTTCAAAACACTACTGCTATCGCCCTGCTCAACCCGGTGATCTATCGCACCCGTGTACTTTTCTCCTGTGAGCAATGATCTGGCAATCGAGACCGGCGGTGCCGCCGAGGGCATTGTCGGGCGGTCGCGCAGGTTGCTGACCAGTGTTGTCGGCAAAGCGGTCGCCGACCGCAATGCCGTCGCCGATGTTGTCACCGAGGCACCCGCGCCACTGCAGCCGATCGACCTCACCGACGATGCCGCCGTGACCCAGGTTTTGGACCTGGTCGAGCGGGTAGGCGAAGTGGTGCTTTCCGCCGGTACGGCCGTGATGGACACCACCGCGCAGATCGAAGCCATTGCCTCCACCTACGGCCTGTCCAAATGCGATATCGATGTCACCTACAACTCGATCCGCATCTCTGTCGACCGTGGCACCTTCATGCCGCCGGCCAGCACGATGCGGGTGGTCAAATATCGGTCGCTCGATTTCACCCGCCTGGCCGCGGTCGATCGCCTGACCCGGCGAATCCGGCGGGAACTGATGCCGCCGGAGGAGGCCCTCGCGGCGCTCGAGGAGATCACCTCCGCACCGCATCCCTATCACCGCTGGATCTCGACGTTCGGCTGGTCACTGATGGCCGCGGCGGTGGCGCTACTGCTCAATGGCGGCCTGATGATCGCCGCGCTGAGTTTCGCCACCACCGCTCTCATCGACCGCACCAATCGCCGGCTCAATCGCCGCGGTCTGCCGTTCTTCTTCCAGCATGTGGTCGGCGGCATGATCGCGGCGATGCCGGCGGTGCTCGTGTCCACCTTCGCCAGCCATCTGCATCGGGATCCGGCACTCATCATCGCGGCCGGAATCTCCGTGCTGCTGGCCGGTTTACAGCTGTTCGGCGCGGTCGAGGACGCCATTACCGGTGCACCCATCACCGCGGCCGCGCGCATGCTCGAGGTCGTCATGATGACCGGCGGCATCATCGCGGGCATCGTGCTGACGCTGCGGGTGTCCGAACTGCTGAACCTCACCACCCCGACGGTCGATATGGCCCCCGGCCGGGACCTCACCAATCTTCCGATCAGGGTGGCGGCGGGCGCTGTCACCGCACTGGCCTTCGCACTGGCCTGCTATGCCGAGCGGCGGGCGCTGACCACGGCCGCGTTCAGTGGTGCGGCGGCCATTGCCGTCTATCTCGTGGCGCAGAACGCCGGTTTCGGCCCGATCGTCTCCTCCGGCGTGGCGGCCATTGTGGTCGGCCTGGCCGGTGGTCTGCTCGCCCGCCGCGCGCTGACGCCGCCGCTGGTGGTCGCCCTGGCGGGCATCACTCCCCTGCTCCCGGGTCTGCGTGTCTATCGCGGTCTCTACGCGCTGCTCAATGACGAACAGCTGATCGGCATCAATCAGCTCTTCAGCGCGCTCGCCGTCGGATGTGCCCTCGCGGCCGGCATCACCCTGGGCGAATGGTTCGCGCGGGACCTGCGCCGGCCTCGAATCATCCCGCGCCTCACCACCATCCGAATCTCCCGCCGGACGGGATCGGTCATCACAGGTCGTCCTCCGATAAAGCCTTCTTGATCAGCGTCTGGGCGGCGTCGCCGTAGGCGGCCTGCTCGGCCAGGGCCCGGAACACTCTCTCGTACAGCACGAGTTCGCGCGGCTGCCGGATGGTCAGCTCGGCCGAGATCGTCTCCACCTGCACCAGGTGCGTATCGAAGAAGGTGAAATTTGTTGTCTCATAGATGAATTCAGCGGTGCTGGGGACAACGCCGACGACCACGCGCTCGGCGGACAGCATGGTCTGCAGATGCTCGAGCTGCGCCCTGCGGACCGCGCCGTCGCCCACGGACGTGTACAACGCGGCCTCGCCGATGAGGAAGTGGAAGCGGTGCTTACCTTCGCGCAGCACGCGCTGCCGTTCCATCCGCGCGGCCACCGCGTGTTCGAGATCGTCGGGGCTGCCGAGGAACCGAATACACCGCCGCAGCACGGCTTCCGCGTAGTCGCGGGTCTGCAGCAGTCCGGGCAGCAGCAGACAGTCGTAGCCGCGCACCAGGCCGGTGGCGGCTTCCCGCTCGATGCTCTGCCGCTGCCTGCGCGCATGACCGGTGGCCGCGATGCGCCGCCATTCCAGATGGGCGGCATTCACATTGCGCACGGTCGCAATGAGATCCGGCAGGGCGAGTTCGTTCCTGGTGATCCGGCACCACACGGCGAGATCCTCCTCGGACGGCAGCTGCCGGCCGTGCTCTAGCTTCGATATCTTCGTCGGCCCCCAGCCCGCGCGCGCGGCCAGGTCCCGTCCGGAGATACGGGCGGACACCCGGAGTTCCCTCAACCGAACCCCGAGCGCCTGCCGCCCCTCGTCAACCCTGGTCACGGAGGTAGACGTCGAACGGAACAGCCAACGGCCACAACTGATCCCGGACCTGGGCGCAGCGGGCGAGCAGCACCGGATCCTCGGTGACCGCACCGCCGGCCCATTCGCCCTCGGGCGAGAAGATCGAGAAGGCCAGTGGGCCGTCGTCGAAGAGCCACCAGTCGTCGGCGGTGTAGTCGGCCGGATCGACTCGGTGCCGGGGCAGGTACCGGACCTGTTCTCCGGCTTCGACATTGCGCTCGGTGTGATGCAGCAGGAAGCGCGTGTAGTCGGTATGCGGTTCGGTCACGATGCGTAATCGCTGGATCAGGGTGCCCTCCTCGGTCACCTCGCGCACAAGCGCATCCCATTCCCGCCAGTCGGCCGGATAACTGGTCGGCTCCCCCGCCACGAAATGTTCCAGTTGCTCGTTCTCGGCGGCCACGCCGTAGGTGTCCTGCACCTCCAGGTGGAACGCGCGACGATGCGACCGGTACAGGTCATCGAATTCGGAGCGATAGAGCATGCGGGTAACTCGCTTTCAACGCACGAACTTCCACGGCCGTCTCGTGGTCGGGAATCTGCATGGCGGACAGCACATGGGGGTCGTCGACCACGTCACCGCAGAGGGTGAAGGTCCCGTTTCCGGTGTTGTGCAGCGCTGCACCCAGACAGGTTTCGAGTTCCAGAAAGCCGAGCAGTTGATGGGGTATCTCGACAGTGCCCGGGGTATGGCCGGTGCGCCACCCCTGCACAATGATGCTGTCGCGGTCGGTTGCCCACAATCTGGGTGATCCGTTGCCGCCGGTGGGTCCGCCCAGAAGCCGTATCTCCATGATGCCGTGTCCTTGCTCGAGGCAACTACGAACACATCTCATTATCGCTGGTGCCAGGACCTTTCCATCAGCAGATTCGAGCAACCTCGAGCAATCCGCTGCCGCCGGGGCGTGGTGATCCATACCGTGGAATCCGGAAACCACCGACAGCAAGGGCAATGATGAGCGCACCATCGGCGATCGGCTATCTGCGGCACGACATCTCGAAGGCCAGGCAGGTGTGGGATGAGGCGCAGATCCGCAGCGTCGCCGCCCGGCTGGGCTACGACCTGCGCAAAACCGTTGTCTTCGGCCCCCATACCGACCGCCCCGACCTGCGCCTGCGCACGGTGGTGAGCCGCCTGGGCGTAGACGCCGTGGTGACGCCCAGCCTCGCGCACCTCGGCGGCGAGGTGCCCGATTTTCTGGCCCGGGTGTGCGATGTCATCACCGTCGACCCGGAAACCACCTACGCCCGGTCCTCGATCACCGGCACCGGAATCTGATTGAGCGCGTAGTAGACCGCCAATACCCCGTGCAGTGCCAGGGTCAGCGGCGCGGAGAGGAAAGCCAGGCCGACGGTGGTCGGATAGATGGCAATGCCCAGACCGAAGCGCCAGCGGGTGGCGCGGGCGGCCGCGACGTCGACCCGCGGGTAGAAGAGGTTGCCGGTGCGGGTCAGGTGCAACCACACCGTTTGGAACAGAATGCCGTGGTAGACCATGAAACCGCCGTATATGGCGACCGTGATCCGCGCGGCATGACTCCCGGTCCACGCGCTCACCGACCCGCCCTCGTGGCCCTCGGTCAGGTAGTCCGCGACCAGCGCCGCGGGCCAGGGCAGCGCGACAACGCCCATGAGCAGCAACAGGTTCAGAAACAGCAGGGCGCGGTCCACCCGCTCGACGAAGGCGAACACGGTGTGGTGGTTCACCCACATGATCCCGATATTCAGGAATGTCACCACATACGCCGCATACGAGGGCCACTGATGCCCCAGCTCCTGCCACAGCTGATCACCCGCGTTCAGCGGAACCTTGATCTCCAGGATCAACAGCGTGATCGCCACCGCGAACACACCATCACTGAAGGCCTGGGCCCGCCCCGAATCATTCACAGCCACCGAGACTACCGACATATCGGCACCCCGGTTTGATCGAATCCACAGGGTCGGTTAGCGTCTGGCGCGCAAGAGCGAGTCGGGGGAAAATGCATAACGAGCACGATGACCTCTCCGAGCATCCGGATTTCGCCGGGCCGGAGTGGAATGAGCGCATATCGCGCATCGAGAAGGAATACTCCCGGCAGCAGAGCTGGGGAGTGCGAAAGCATAAGCTGCGCAGCAAATTGCCGATCCTCGCGGTGGTAGCCGTGGTGGTGGGTCTGCTGGCGATCTGGCATGAGACGTCGGGGGCGGTGGGGCTGCAGTCGTCGGCCACGCCCGCGACCACGGCCACCTCGCGGGCGCCGGAGACGGTGCGGGTGAATCTCAATATGCCGTTTCTCAATACGCCCGCGGCGGATTGGGCCGATGGCGCGGACGGGTTCCAGCCGCCGGCCCCCGCGCCGGTGGGCGGATACGACGCCGCCGCGGTGGCCGCGGCCTACGCGCGGGTGCGGCAGGCGCTCATCGCGCAGCGACTGGACAGGACGGCCATGGCCGCCGACGATGCCGGACCTGCACTGGCGTTGTTCGCGCCCGCGTTTCGCGACGCCGCAGTCAAGGAATTGCGGGATCACGTCGACGCCAACGGTCTCTACGTGACCGCCCTTGCCCCCGGGACGCAGCTGCTGCCGTCCCAGCCGAAGGTCAAGGGCAGCATGAGCGCCGACACCGACGAGGACGGCAACCTGGTGGTGCACACCAATTACGTGGTTGCCTACGCCTTCGATCCGGGTAACCCGCAGCGCGTGCGCCGCGCACTCGACCTTGTTGTCGTGCAGCGATGGGACGCGGACTACACGATCACCGGAGACACCGTCGGCGGTCACCACTGGGCCGAGGACAGTCAGGGCATGTGGCTGCGACACGGGCAGGGCGACACCTACTCGGTCGATTGCGCCTGGGCGCGAAAAGGGTTCCTCGCCCCCTCGATCGGCGGCGTGCGGGGTGGCGGCACCCCGCCCGAACACGACTCGGACTACTACTTCGATCCGAACAATCCGATCTCACGGACAGACAGTTGCAATTAAACGCGTATTGCGCATAACAGCACGTAAACGACTGTGCCACAATCGAAGAGCGAAACACGATAATGCCGATCGCGATCTTGCTTGTTACCGTGACATATGAACCTGTTCGCGCGATGGGGTGATCTGGCCTGCCGATGGCGGTTCGGGGTCATCGGAGTGATGGTGGCGGCGCTGCTGTCACTGGGTGGGTATGGCCTCGGTTTGGACGACCACCTGAGCTCCGGCGGACTGTTCGATCCGTCCGCGGAGTCCTCGAAGGAGGGCGCGCTCGCCGACAAATCGTTCGGCCGCAATCACGATGGCGACGTGGTGGTGCTCTTCACCGCACCCGAGGGCAGGACCGTCGACGATCCGGACTTCAGCAGCACCGTCGTCGACCATCTCAACAGTCTGCCGCGCGATCACCCGGATCAGATCGCGCGCATTACGGGCACCTACTGGCCTACCGAGACCGGTGCGGTCTCCTCGATTTTCGTGACCAAGGACAAGACCCGCGCTACCGCCGCCATCGCGCTGCGCGGTGAGAACGACACCGACCTGCTTCGCAACTACCGGACGGTCAAGGACGACTTCACCATTCCGGGCATCAAGGTTCAGGTGGCTGGGCTACAGCCGATCTCGGGCACGCTCAACGACACCATCGCCGTCGATCTGCACCGTATGGAATTGATGGCCATTCCTCTCGTGGGATTGCTGCTGTTCTTCATTTTCGGCGGTGTTGTCGCCGCCTCGCTGCCGCTAATCATCGGTTTGCTCACCATCTTCGGCGCCTTCGGGATCGTCCGGTTCGTCGCCAATTTCACCGAGGTGAATTCCTTCGTCTCGCCCGTGGTTTCGATGATCGGGCTCGGGTTGGCCATCGATTACGGGCTGTTCATCGTCAGCCGTTTTCGTGAGGAACTGGCCGCCGGGCACGACACCCGGACCGCGGTGCGACGCACAGTGATGACGGCGGGACGCACCGTGGTGTTCTCAGCGACCATGATCGTCGCGAGTCTCGGTGGCCTGCTGCTGTTCCCGCAGGGCTTCCTGAAATCCATTGCGTACGGTGCGATTGCGACCGTCACCATCGCCGCTCTCACCGCTCTCACCGTCCTGCCGGCTGTGCTGGCCATTCTCGGGCCGCGCGTAGACATGTTGGGGCTGGACCGCTTTCGGCGAACCAAGTCGGCCGCACCGATGGAGAGCGGGTTCTGGGGCCGTACCACCGGGTGGGTGATGAAGCATCCACGAAAGGTGGCCATCCCACTGCTGCTGGGCCTGGTGCTGCTGACCTTGCCGATCCGGAACCTGGTCTTCGGCGGCTTCGGCGAGAAGTATCTGCCGCCGGACAATCCGACGCGCATGGCGCAGGAGGAGATCGACCGGTACTTCCCGCTCCGGAAATCCGATCCGATCGAACTCATCTTCGTCACCGGCAGTTCCGGTGCGGTCGGACCGGTCTGGAATCAGGCCAACCAGGCGCCGGGGCTGGTCGCGAAGTTCGCGATTCCGTCTCGCTCGGTGTCCAACCCGGACGTCTACCGAACCACAGCTCCGGTGGGCGATATCAACCACGCCGGCGCGACTATCGAATATCTACGGAAACTGGATCTGCCCGACGATATGACTGTGCTCGTCGGCGGCGTGCCCGCACTCCAAAAGGACAGCATCGACGCCCTTTTGAGCCGGATCCCGTGGATGATCGCCCTGGTTCTGCCGATCACGGGCCTGCTGATGTTCCTCACGTTCGGTTCGGTCATCCTGCCGATCAAGGCCGCACTGATGAGCGGTCTCGGTCTGGGCTCTACGCTCGGCATCCTGACCTGGATCTTCGTCGACGGGCACGGCGCAAGCCTGTTGAACTTCACCCCGCAACCCGGCCAAGCCGTCATGCTGGTGCTGATCATCGCGATCGTCTACGGCTTGTCCACCGACTACGAGGTATTCCTCGTGTCACGCATGGTCGAAGCCCGAACCCGGGGCGCGACCACCGAGGAAGCCATTCGCACCGGCACCGCGCAGACCGGCGGCATCATCACCGCGGCGGCCCTCATCCTCCTGGTGGTCACCGGCGCCTTCGCCTTCTCGGATCTGGTACTCATGCAGTACATCGCCTACGGCATGATCGCCGCCCTCTTCATCGACGCCACCCTGCTCCGCATGCTCCTGGTCCCCGCCACCATGAAGCTCCTCGGCGACCGAGTCTGGTGGGCGCCGGCCTGGATGAAGCGAATCCAGCAGCGCATCGGGCTGGGTGAACCGGTCTTGGACGACGAGCCGCCGTCGCCGCCCCCGGTTCCCGAACTCGTCGGGGCCGGCCGCTGACCCCACGACCGGACGAGGAGCGCGGACCGATCCCCCAATCTCCCCTATAGCCAGGCGATTACCCGGCAGACTCCTGGAATGCGGCCTAGCATCTGATCGTGGCCGAGCAGGATTCGATCACCGAGGGCCTCACCGCGGTGTTCGGTGGGGTCGCCGGTGGGGCGATCATCGTGGGGATTCTCGCCGTCGCGCTGAAAAAGTTCGGCGACAAGCTCGGCGAGGGCTTGTACGGGTTGCTCACCACCCTCCCCGGCCGGGTCTTCGAGCGTATGGCGATCCGCTTCAGCGAGGACAAGCGAATCACCCACTACCGGGCGAAGATCCCCGATGAATACGGACGACACGTACTGACCAGGCAGCGCCAAATCGCCGTGAACTCGGTCTACGTGCACCTGCAGTACGAACGCGGCGGCCGGCGGCACGATCTGCGGCGACGGGTGCTGCAGGAGAAAGCGGTACTGCTGCTCGGTGAGGCGGGCGCTGGAAAGTCGTTGCTGTCCAAGTACTTTCTGCTGCACTGGGCGCAGCAGCCGCGCAAACTCCAGCAGAAGCAACAGCTTCCGGTGCTGGTGGAACTGCACCGCTGCGACGGGTCGGTCGATCTGCCCGGCTTGATCGCTACGCGCTTCCGACTACCGCACGACAAGAATGACAGTCGCGCAATGGAATTCGTCACTCAGCGGTTGAACGACGGCGCCATGCGGCTGCTGTTCGACGGGCTCGACGAGGTGCAGGCCGACCAGCAGCCCGGCGTGATCGCGGCACTGGAAACCTTCCGCAAGACCCACGCCAGCGGCGACGACGCCAACTCCCTTGTGGTGACCGGCCGCGGCTCGGCCTACAACGGCAGCCTCGCCGCCTTCGAAGTAATCCAGATCGCCGGCTTCGACGATTCGTCGATACTGCGGTTTCTGGACCGCTGGTTGACTGTCGAACGGTCAGCCGGCAGCGGGCTCACCGATGCCGAGATCGCCGAATTGGGCACGGCAGAGCGCATATTCGATCAGATCCGGCAGAGCCCGCAACTGCTCCAGTTGGCCCGCACCCCCTTGCTGCTGAGCTTGCTCGCCGACCTGTATACCGGCAGTCTGCTGCGCCGTGGGCGATCACTGCCGGCGTCACGGGCCGCCTTCTATTCACGAGTCAGCGATCATATGGTCACCCGGGATCTGCTGCTGGATCGCGGCGAACGCGCCTCGCCCTATGAACCGGGCGACAAACTCGCCGTGCTGAAGCGAATCGCCCTGGCCATGACCGAAACGCCTGCCGAGCAGGGTGATCGGCTCATCATCGGCAAGGAGAAACTCCGGGAGGTGCTGGCCGCCACTTTGGCAGCGCTCGATCTCAGAGCCGAGCACGGGCGGGATTTGTTGCGCGATCTGACCGATCGCAGCCAAATGCTTGTCGGCTCCGATACCGGTGAACGATTCTGGTTCCCGCACAGAAGCTTTCAGGAGTACTTCACGGCACGAGCCTTGGAGGGACCGGTGGGAGCCGGCCGTCTACTCGCCGGCTACTGGTCCGATCCAACCTTCTGGCACGATACCGTCCGCTTCTGGTGCGGCCTGGATGGAAACAACTGCACCACTGTGGTCGGGCGACTGTTCGAAGGCAACGACCTCGGACATCGGGTATTGGCACTCGAATGTCTCTCCGAGGCAAGCGAAATAGATGATCAGCTGGCCGAGCGCATTATGGCGCATTTCCTCGCCGAGCTGCCCGGCATGCCCGCCGCGCCCGAACCCGCGGCCATCGGCGATGCCGCAGGCATTGTCGAGGCTCTGGGCAGCGTCGCCTCCCGTGACACCGATCGCGGGCGCAGGGTCCGAGGGCAACTCGAGGCGCAGACCTATGCGGGGACCGAGCACGCAATGCGAGCCCTGGCCCGGTCCGGCCGCGCCGATGCCGCACAGTTTCTGGTTGACCTGGCGGTCCTCAACAATGACACGCTTGCGCAGGAGTGCGCCGGGACGATGGGCGAGGTCGCGGTACCCGCCCTCGCCGGTGCGGTGGCCGCTGATCGGATCTGGCCGGTGAACCGGCTGGGTGGCATCGGCACTCCCAGTGCGGCAATGGAACTCGCGCGACTGATATGGACCGACGACACGAGCGCGACCGCAGCGGCCTGGTGGCTGTGTGCACTGATTCGAGAACCCAATATCGAAGCGGCGCTCGAAGATCACGCACCGCTCGGTGATGCGACAACCACCTACGCCGGAGTCGACGGCGCCTGGGATCCGTTCACGTCCGACCCACAGGGGCGGCTCGCGCGGCTGATGCGGAGAGTAGCCCACCTGGGCGGGAATTCGAGCCCTCCGGAGTTTCTCATCGAACGGCTGGATCCGCGGGCCACGGTCCTGCTGTCGAGCTTGATACTGCTACGCCGGAGACCCTCCGGGAGCGAAGCCCTCACAATCGTGATGGGAGATCAAGAGCTCAAACACGAGCTGTTCTACCGCAGCGACAGACTCGGCTGTGGCCCGAACACCCGCCGCCTTCTACACGATTTTCTTCGTCGGCTCGCCTACTCCGTATCCGAGATCGCAATGTTGGACACACTGCCGGAGATGGTTCAGCGCGCACTTGTCAGCTACACGCTGGTGTTCCAATACACGGCGAACGAGGCGGCCCGAGCCAAGCTGTGGGCGCAGGCTACACATGACGTCGAGCACAGTACGAGGGGGCTGAAGTTCTTGTGGCTGGCGACGGCCGGGTCCGCCGCGCTGACCGTCACCGGCACCGGGATGTATCGTGCCGTCGCGACCATCGCGCACTCCTGGGCATGGGGGCCGATATGGCTCGCCTGGACGATGCTGATCGTATTCGGCTTCTCCACGGCATCGGCCGCAGTCGCCTGGTATTTGGAAGAAGTCGTCATCGTGTCGGCGGATCTCGAAACCCTATGGCGCTCTTCCGGGACAGTTGCAGGCTGTGCGGCAGCCGCATTGGCGCTGCCGGGTATGTGGACCCTCGCCGCGTGGATCGGAGGGCCTGCCGTCGCGATCGGCCTCATTGTCGTAGCGCTGATACTGATCCGGGTAGGCCGGGTGATCATGCAACAGGACCTCGCCAATGCCAATCACTTCCGGCAGATTCTCCAGGAATTACACGCATCCCAAGTGATTCGACAGCAGCAGTAAAGACCGCGACCTCAGGCCACAACGGGCCGTGCGGCGGATATCCGCGGCAACTCAGACGACCATGCCGATGCTGCGGCCGATATCGACGAGGGTGGCGTCGAAGAGGACGTCGGGGTGGGTGATCGGGATCGGGTAGTTGCCGAACACCTCGAGGGTTACGTGGCCGTAGAGGCGCGCCCAGAATTGGATCATCACGTAGCTCACGCCGAGGTCCAGCTTCTCTGCGGGGAACTTCTGGCCGGATTCGGCGAGGACGCGCAGCAGGTCGGTCTGGAACCGGACGAGGTCGTCGCGCAGTTCCGGCGGGATCAGTTCCGTTGCCGGGGTGACGATCTCGTACTCGGTGAGCAGGCGACCGGCGGCGCCGAGGAACAACCGCCCGACCGGTTCGCCGAATTGCTGCATGGCGCTGCCGATTCCGGCGACGGTCGGCGAGGCGAAGACCAGCGTGAACTCGCGCGCGTGAGCGAGGGACCAGCTGCGGAAGCCACGGCAGACGGCGAAGAATCGGACACCGGCGTCATCGGGCAGCCCGGCGACCGCCGCCTCGAGGTCCGCGGCGAGATCGCCACAGACGTCGGTGCGCACCGCCGCGACCAATTGGTCGCGGGATTCGTAGTACCGGTAGAGCGCGGGGGCGGTGACGCCCAGCTCCCGCGCGATGGCCCGCAGCGTAATCGCATCCGGGCCCTGCTCCACCAGCAGTGACCGCGCGACGCGGCGAATGTCTGCGTCGCTTACCGCAGGCATCCGGCCGCGTCGACGGGGTTCACTCATTCGTATTTGACCTGCCAGCTCTTGATGCCGTTCAGCCAACCCGAGCGCAGCCGGACCGGATCGGAGACCTGACTCAGGTTCGGCATCACATCGGCGATGGCGTTGAACATGAGGTCGATCTCCAGGCGTGCGAGGTTGGCGCCCACACAGAAATGGGTTCCGGTGCCGCCGAAGCCTACATGCGGATTCGGGTTCCGGAGGACGTTGAACTCGAAAGGCTTCTCGAAGACTTCTTCGTCGAAGTTGGCGGCGGAGTAGAACATTCCGACGCGCTGGCCCTTCTTCATCTCCTGGCCGCTGAGCACGGTGTCCTGCAGCAGGGTGCGCTGAAAGGCGATGACGGGGGTGGCCCAGCGGACGATCTCGTCCGGAGCGGTGCGCGGACGCTGCTCGCGGTAGAGCTCCCACTGTTCCGGATTGTCGACGAACGCCTTCATGCCGTGCGTGATGGCATTACGCGTGGTCTCGTTGCCGGCGACGGCGAGCAGGATGACGAACCAGGCGAATTCGTCCGAGCCCATGGCTTCGCCGTCGACATCGGCATTGAGCAGCGTGGACATGATGTCCGCGTGGCCGTCGAGGTCGATCGGGCACTTGCGCTTCTCTTCGGCCAGGTTCCACGAGTAGCCCATGACCTCGGCGGTGGCGACCTTGTGGTCACCCTCGAAGTCGGGATCGTCGTAGGAGATCATCTGGTTGGTCCAGTCGAAGATCTTGCCGCGATCTTCCTGCGGAATTCCGATGAGCTCGGCGATGGCCTGCAGCGGCAGCTCGCAGGCGACCTGGGTGACGAAGTCGCCGGAGCCGGTCTTCTTGGCCTCGTGCACGATTCGCTCGGCGCGGTCGCGCAGTGCGTTGCGCAGCGATTCGACCGCGCGCGGGGTGAAGCCCTTGGACACGATGCGGCGCAGCTTGGTGTGCCGCGGCGGATCCTGGTTCAGCAGCAGATAGCGCTGGACCTCGATCTCTTCACGCATGATGTCGTCATAGAAGCGGATGACAGCGGTGTTCTCCTCGGAGGAGTACACCTCCGGAGTCTTCGAGATCTCCTTGATGTCATCCATCTTGGTGACGGCCCAGTAGCCGTCGTCTTTGAAGCCACTGCCGATCTGGGGCACCCAGGCGATGGACCGGGTGCGGCGGAGTTCGGCGAATTCCTCGACAGGCAGACGCTGTGCGAGCAGGTCGGGATCGGTGAAGTCGAACCCGGAGGGGATGGACGGCGCGGACACGGTTCCTCCTTTGGATCACGTTCCGGAGAAGTGAATCACACCACAGCCCCGTTTGTGAACACCTATTACTAAATAATGTTCACTTGAGTGTGGGTGTGATCTCAGTACGCGCCATCTCCCCTGGTCACCGCCCCTATCGTCTTGCAGATCAGGAGCAGATCCAAGACCATCGACCAGTTCTCGACATAGGAGAGATCCAGTCGCATGGCATCGTCAGGGGCCAGATCCGAGCGCCCACTGACCTGCCACAGACCGGTCACGCCCGGCTTGACCAGCAGGCGCCGCCGCATGATCCCGTCGTACGAATCGACCTCGCGGCGCACCTGCGGGCGCGGGCCGACAATGCTCATCTCCCCGCGCAGCACATTCAAGAACTGGGGTAGCTCGTCGAGGCTGTACTTGCGGATGATCCGGCCGACCCGCGTCACCCGGGGATCGTCGCGCATCTTGAAGAAGAGCGGATTGCCGCCGTTGCCGGCGATGAGCGCGGTGATGTGCGCATCGGCGTCGGCGTACATGCTGCGGAACTTGATCATGTGGAACGGATGCCCGTCCCGCCCGATCCGCTCGGAGTGATAGAACACCGGCCCCCGGCTGCTCACCTTGACCGCGATGGCGATGCCGATGAGCGCCGGCGCGATGGCCAGCAGCGCACACAGTGCGAAGCCGAAGTCGAAGAGCGCCTTGCGAATCGACTTGGCACGGTCGTACTGCGGCTTCTCCACATGCAGCATGGGCATATCGGCGACCAGGCGGTGGGTCAGCCGGGCGCCGGAGATGTCCACCAGACCCGGCGTGACGATCAGTTCGACGCCCAGCGGATCCAATTCCCATGCCATGCGCCGGAAGTCGGCCGGGCCGAGATTGTCGGTGGCGGTGACGGCGACCGTATCGGCCCCTGTACGGCGGACCGCGTCGATGACCGTGCGGTCGGTGCCGACAATCGGAATCTCCCGGCCGCCGACCTCGAGCCCGCGCTCGACGAGGTCGCCCTCCTCGCGGGTGCACACCCCGATGACCCGATAGCCCGATTCCTGATCCCGCGAGAATGCCGCGACCATGGCCCGCGCCGCCTCCGGGCTGCCGACCACCAGCATGGAGGTGCGGTATTCGCCACGGGAGCGCCGCCTGGCTACCCACCCGCGCCACAGCCGGCGCTCCAGCATGAGCCCGAACATGCCCAGCGGCAGGGCAATTGCCAGATAACCGCGGGCGACGTCCACGCGCAGCAACAGCGACACGATGGCTACACCACCGAACAGTTGCAGCGTGGCGGAAACGACCCGTCGGTATTCCTCCGTCCCACTGCCGAGTACACGTAGTGAGCGGGTCCCGCTGAGGGAGAGCGCCAGGTACCAGACCAGTGCGAGCACCACCGATACCACCGTGTAGCGAACCTCCAGCGGCAGGTTCGAGGCCAGCGTCGGATCCGCCGGCCCGCCGAAGCGGATGAGCTGCGCCATTCCGATGGCCAGGCACACGACCAGCAGGTCGCTACCGGCCAGACGGCGCGCGTAATCGCCCTGCCAGCGTTCGCGATCCGAGCGTGGCAGCGGTCGGGGCAGCCGATTTACACGCACTGCTCGACGAGAAGAAACTTCGAAACTCATGAAACGAACGCACCTCCCCCACGGGAGAACTCGGTTCCGATCCCCACTGATCAGCTCCACGGAAGACAGAACAATGTCGGCTCCCCAAGGGTTTTCGCAACGCGCCAACCTGGGGGACCGCCGACTCTTTCGGTGGCCAGATGCCGAATGTTACACAACTGCGCCATCGTCGTCGGTGAAACTTGTGCGCTACCAGTGTTTCCGCGATGTTGCCGGAAGCATCGCAACCGGTTTCCCGGTCGTCTCCCCGCATTTCCCCTAATCACGAAAACGCAGGTTGCGCCGGGTGCCACACCCGGCGTGAGGTGGGAGTAACCCTTGAATTGCAAGACTCGAGTGGTAGCCGACCGCCTGCCCCGTTCTGCGACTCGCAGAAAATTGCCGCCCCGGCGCCCACCTGCCACCGGCCGAGCCCAGCGAAGTTGGCGAATCCTGTTGTAACGTAAGGCCGGATCGAGCCGACCACAGTGCAGTCGGCCTTGCGCCGGCGCCGGTCTCGGTGAAAGTGGGGATTCCGCGTGCAGTGCCGTCTGTGTACGTCCGAACGTTTGGTCAGCGTGCTCGATCTGGGAGCGACCCCGCCGTGCGAGAAGTTTCTCACCGCGGCGGAACTCGACCAACCGGAACCCACGTTCCCACTGCATCTGCGGGTCTGTGAAAGCTGTCTGCTACTACAGATTCCGGCGCTCATCACGCCTGCGGAGACTTTTACGGAATACGCGTATTTCAGTTCCTATTCGGACAGCTGGGTGCAGCACGCAAAACTCTTCGTCGAGGACGCGATCGCCCGCCTGGGGCTGGGTAGTGAATCGCTCATGATCGAAGTCGCCAGCAATGACGGTTACCTGCTGCAGCACGCCGTCGCCGCGGGCATCCCCTGCGTGGGCATCGAACCGTCGGTGAATGTCGGGGCCGCCGCCCGCGAGAAGGGTGTGCCGACCGTGACGGCCTTCCTCGACGAGGACCTGGCCACGCAGGTGCGCGCCGAGCACGGCGCCGCGAATCTTGTTGTGGCCAACAATGTTTACGCCCACATACCGGATCTGCTGGGGTTCACCCGATCACTGCGCGCACTGCTCACGGACGACGGCTGGCTCTCCATCGAGGTGCATCACGCGCTCAATCTGGTGGCGCAGGGCCAGTTCGACACCATCTATCACGAGCATTTCCAGTACTACACCGTGCTGTCCGCGCAGCGAGCCCTGGCGACCGCGGGCCTCACCGTGGTCGATGTGGAATTGCTTGGCACACACGGTGGTTCGCTGCGCATCTGGGCACGTCCGGACGCGGTGGCCGAACCGTCCGAGCGCGTCGCGGAGGTATTGCGCCAGGAGGCCGAGGCCGGTTTGCACGACGTCTCCGGCTATCTAGCACTGCGACCGCGCACCGAACTGGTCCGCCAGCAACTGCTCCGCTTCCTGCTCGAGGCCAAGGCCGCCGGCAAACGAGTGGTCGGCTACGGCGCACCGGGCAAGGGCAATACCCTGCTCAACTACTGCGGCATCCGCCCTGATCTGCTCGAGTACACCGTGGACCGGAACCCGTACAAGCACGGCAGATTCACACCCGGCACCCGCATTCCGATCCACGAACCCGAGCGCATCGACGCCGACAAGCCGGATGTGGTGCTGGTGCTCCCGTGGAATCTGGAGACCGAGATCACCGCGCAATTGCACCATGTGACCGACCGGGGCGGCGAGCTCGTCTACCCGCTCCCCACCCTCCATCACGCAGCATCCCTTGCGACGCTCGACGACGCCGCCGCATCGAATCATGCGGAAAGGCAAGCGAAGTGAAGGTTGTACTGTTCTGCGGCGGCTACGGCATGCGCATGCGCAACGGCACCGAGGATATGATCCCGAAGCCCATGCAGATGGTGGGCCCGCGCCCGCTCATCTGGCACGTGATGCGCTACTACGCGCACTTCGGGCACAAGGATTTCATTCTGTGCCTGGGCTACGGCGCCGCGCACATCAAGAATTTCTTCCTGACCTATCAGGAGTCGGTCTCCAACGATTTCGTCATTCGCGGCGGCCAGGTCGAGCTGCTGCAATCGGATATCAGCGACTGGACCATCACCTTCGTGGACACCGGCGTGGAATCCCCTATCGGAGAACGACTGCGGCGGGTGCGCGACCATCTCGACGGCGAGCGCTACTTCCTGGCCAACTATGCCGATGTGCTCACCGACGCCCCGCTGGACGAGGTGGTCAGCGACTTCCGCAAATCCGGGGCCGCGGCCTCCATGATGATCGTGCCGCCGCAGTCCTCCTTCCACTGCGTGGACGTGAACTCCGCCGGCGAGGTCAAGAACATCACTCCGGTGTCGCAATTGCCCATCTGGGAGAACGGCGGCTACTTCGTGCTCACCCAGGAGATCTTCGATCATCTGCCGCCCGGAGGTGATCTGGTGGAGGACGCCTGCGGCGCGCTGGCCGCGCAGGGCAAGCTCTTCGGTTATCAGCATCACGGCTTCTGGAAGCCCGCCGACACCTTCAAGGAGCGCGCCGAACTCGACGCCGGATATCTGACGGGCGATCGCCCCTGGATGGTGTGGGAGCAGCCCACACCATGATCCGACTCGGGACGGGCGCGGTCCGTGAGATCGCCCTGGTGGCGGCGCACTGCGACGATCTGGCCATCGGCCTCGGCGGAACCCTGCTGGCGCTGTCGAATACCGTTCCCGGCCTTCGCGTTCGAGCCCTCGTGCTCTCCGGGGCCGGGACCGAGCGGGCCGGGGAGGAGCAGGACGCGCTCGCCGCCTTCTGCCCCGGCGCGGATCTGGATCTGCGCATTCTCGATGTCCCGGACGGTTATGCCCCGGCGCATTGGGAGCGGGTCAAGGATGCGGTGGCGGCGCTGCGCCGCGGCAGCAGTCCCGAGGTGGTGTTCGCCCCGCAGCGCGGCGATGCCCATCAGGATCACCGACTGCTCGCCGAGCTGACCCCCACCGAGTTTCGCGATCATCTGGTGCTGGGCTACGAGATCCTCAAGTGGGAGAACGACACTCCGCAACCGACGGTGTTCCATCCGCTGCCCGCCGGGATCGCCGAGCTCAAGGCCGAGCTGCTGTTGAAGCACTACCCCTCACAACGTAATCGGGACTGGTTCGACGAGCAGTCCTTCCTCGCCCTCTCACGCCTGCGCGGCGTCCAGTGCCGGGCGCAGCACGCCGAGGCATTCCTGCTCGACAAGGCCACCATCACATTCGGAGGTGCATGACCATGCGCGTACTCGTCACCGGACATCAGGGATATCTGGGGACGGTCATGGTGCCCGAGCTACAGCGGGCCGGTCACGAGGTGACCGGCCTGGACATCGGGTACTTCGCCGACTGTGTGCTCGGGGAAACGCCGCCCGCACCACCGACTCTCACCGTGGACCTGCGCGATGTGACCGTGGATCAGCTCGCCGGGTTCGATGCCGTCGTCCATCTGGCGGCGCTGTCGAATGATCCGCTGGGGGCGCTGGCGCCGCAGATCACCTACGACATCAACCATCACGCCTCGGTGCGCCTGGCCCGGCTGGCCAAGGACGCGGGCGTGCAGCGCTTCCTCTACGCCTCCACCTGTTCGGTGTACGGCGCCGCGGGCGCGGATCTGGTCACCGAGGACGCACCGCTGCGGCCGCTCACCCCGTACGCCGAATCCAAGGTGCGGGTCGAGGACGATGTGGCCGCGCTCGCCGACTCCGGCTTCGCTCCCGTATTCCTGCGCAATGCCACCGCTTTCGGCTTCTCGCCCCGGCTGCGCGCCGATATCGTGCTCAATAATCTGGTCGGATACGCGGTGCTCACCGGTGAGGTGCGGGTGCTCTCCGACGGCACGCCGTGGCGGCCGCTGGTGCACGCCCAGGATATTGCCCGCGCGTTCGCCACCTGCCTGGAAGCCCCGGCCGAGGCCATCTACTGCCGGGCCTACAACGTGGGCACCGAGACCAATAACCTCACCGTCGCCGAGATCGCGCAGTCCGTGGTCGAGGCGGTCCCCGGTGCCACGCTGGCCATCACCGGCGAGAGCGGCGCGGACCCGCGGTCCTACCGGGTCGACTTCTCCTACGCCCGCAAGGAACTGGGCTTCGAGGCGATCTGGAGCATTCCGGAGGGCGCGGCCGAGCTGTACCGCGAGTATGTGGCACGCGGGCTGACCTCCGACGCCTTCTTCCAGCGCTACACCCGGCTCGCGCATCTGACCTCGCTCGCGGATGCGGGCGTGCTCGACGACGAACTGCGCCGCATCCGGATCGGCGCCTGAATGCCCTCAGCGCCCGAAGGCCGCGAGCAACTGCTGCCACGAATTCGCGGCGGCATCGCGGTCGGAGACCACGGTCACCGGTTGCGGCCACGCGATGGCCAGATCCGGATCGTCGTAGGCGATGCCGATGTCCTCGGCCGGATCGTGCGGCCGGTCGATGCGGTAGCAGACATCGGCCACCGGGCTCAGCGCCTGGAAGCCGTGCAGAAATCCGGCCGGCACGAACAGGTTCCGGAAATCGGTGTCGTCCAGCAGGAAGGCCTGCTGCTGCCCGAAGGTCGGCGAGTTCGGGCGAATATCCACCAGCACGTCGTGCACCGAACCGTGCGAGCAGCGCACCAGCTTCGCCTCACCGCGCCCGGCCCGGCCGTGCATACCGCGCACCACGCCGCGATAGGAGCGGGACTGCGAATCCTGCAGGAAGGTCGCCGAGAAGCCGGGCGACTGCAGGAAGCTGTCGAACTCCTCGGCATCGAAGGTCCGGGTGAACAGGCCGCGGCCGTCACGGTAGGGCTGCGGCGTGAGCACCAGGACGTCGGCGAGCTCGGTGGTTTCGATCAGCACCAGGTCATCGTGCCATGAGCGCCGATCCGACGCGGGGATGTCGCGGTTGTGGTGCCGGATCGCTGATCCGGGTGCTGGATCTGGGCAAAATGCCTGCCGCAGACCATTTTCCGCCCCTCGATGCGCCCGCGGAGTCGCTCGACAGCACCCATCCCCTGGCCATGGACCTGTGCACCGAATGCGGTCTGGCACAACTCGCCGAGGACGATACGGTCACCGCCGAACCGCGCGGCGTGGAGCCGCAGGCGCTTCGTGATCAAGCCGCCGACGCCCTCGCCCAGGTCTCGGCCGCGGGCTGGCTGACCGGCCGCACCACAAGGGAATTCGGCAGTCCGCACGGCGGGAGCTGGCTGCCGCTGCTGACCGGCTTCACCGAGACCGAGGCACCGGCCGATGTGGTGGTCGACTGCTTCGGCATCATGCACGAACCGGATCAGCGAGCAGCCTTCGCGCAGCGGGCCGCGGCTACCGCGCCGGACGGGGTGCTGCTGCTGCAGTTCCACTCGCTGCACGCCATCGTCGAGCAGGGCCAGTGGAATGCCCTGCGGCACGGCCACTTCGCGTACTACTCGCTGACCGCGCTGCGGAGGCTGCTCGCGGATGCGGGGATGCGGATCGCGGCGGCCTGGGGGTTCGACCTGTACGGCGGAACGGTTCTCGTGGCGGCCGTGCACGTCGCGGCCGAAACCGTGGAGCCGACCGGCGATTCGCAGGTCGCACGGATACTGAACGCGGAAATCAGTCTCTTCGGCAGCGAACCCGATGCCGCCGCCGATGCCGTGCGAAGTCTGCAACAGGCCGCTGACCAGCAGGCCGCCGCCCTGCGCCGCTGGCTCGAGTATGAAACACTTTCCGGTAGCCGAATCTTCGCCTACGGCGCCGCCTCCCGAGCAGTCGCACTACTGCATCTGGCGGGAGCGCACCGTGGGCTGCTGGCGGCGGTCGCCGACGCCTCGCCCGCCAAACAGGGCCGGCGCATGCCCGGTACCGATATCCCGATCATCGATCCGGCGGAACTGCTTGCCGCCCAACCGGATCGAGTACTTCTCACGGTGCCCGACCTACTGCAGGAGGTGCGGTCGCAATGGCCCGGGCTGGAGGGAAGGTGGGTGGTCGACATCCCCGAAAAAATCTGAGCGGCAACAGGATCAACCTGCGGGCGATGTGGAGCCCGTAGTGTATCAATAGTGGGGAATCTATTGCACGCGTTTCGATTACGCGGTCAATCTGATGAGGGAACGGAACAACCATGGGGAACACACAGCGCGTGGTGGTCACGCGCGCCGCGGCGACCGCAGTCGCCGCCGCCGCCTTTCTGACGCTGGGCGGCGGAATGTCCACCGCCGCAGTCGATGCCGATAATTCGATCGTCGATCAGCAGGGCCGCACCATCGAAGCCATCTCCGCCGACACCCGTATCGATTTTGTCGCACCGCTCGACGGCAACCCGCTGACCCGCGAGTGGTTCCACAGCGGCAAGGCCTGCTTCAAGGTCACTGCCCCGACCAGCGACAAGTGGACCGGCCACATCACCATGGGCTACCAGGTCGGCTACCCCGCCACACTGTCGGGAAAGATCTCCTTCCAATATCAAACCCCGGGCTTGGAGCTCGAACTCGGCACCGACGCCAAAGCCGATGTCTACAACCTCATTCCGACGCTGGGTGTGGAGCTGAATGTGGGCTTCGGACCGGGCATCCAGTCGGTAGACGCCACCGGTGGTGACGTGTCCGGCACCGACGGCTGCATCACCATGTCGGGGTTCCACGCCACCGTGACAGGTGTCCTGGGGCAGACCACGATTCGGCCGTTCGTCCGGTTGGTGAGCAGCGGCGGCGATACGGTGGTCGCCTATGGACCGGTGGCACACATTTAACCGCGCCCGATCACGGCTCAGTGCAGCAATTCCGGGCGGCGTAACAGCGTTGCCGTCGCCCGGATACGCGCTCGATCGGCGGCGGCACGGGCCAGCCGCATATCGCCGCCGAGGACAGCGCCGCGGCCGATCAGCTGCGGGTACTCGTGGCCCAGCCGATGATGGAAGCGCAGCATCTCGCTCAGCTTGCTGACGGTCGAGGTATTGCTGCACAGGTTGAAACTCGAATTGCGCCAGGCCGCCAGCACCTGCTGCATGCCGTAGAACATGCCGAAGGCGCAGACGCGGGCGAACAGGTCCACATCCATGGGGAAGACCAGATCGCCGCGGAAGCCGCCGACCCGTTCGAAATCCTTGCGCCGGAACATGGCGGCGGCGGTGGGCCCGAAATCGGCGGGGCCGCGCCGCACAATGGTGCGCATGAGCGTCTGAGCATTGCGGGGGCCGAGCAGATCGGGCAGCCCGAGGTCGGTCTCCTCGATATTGCCGCCCTCGTCGATGACCTGGAACTTCGAGGCGCAGATGGCGATTCCATTGTCGCCCATGACCTCGAGTTGCGCCTCCAGCGAGCCGGGCAGCAGGATATCGTCGGCGCAGACCACCTTGACCAGGCGGCCCTTGGCCAGCGAGACGGCCTTGTTCCAGTTCTCGCCGATCGGCAGCGTCTCTGCATTGCGGGCGATGCGTATGCGCGGATCGTCGAAGGATCTCGCCACCGCGCCGGTATCGTCGGTGCTGGCATTGTCGAGGACGATCACTTCGAATGCGTTGTCCTGGTCGAGAATCGAGCGCAGTGTTGCGCCCAGTGTGCGTCCGGAATTGTAGGCCGGCACGCACACCGACAGGTTGACCATCGTTCCCCCTGAGCTGGTGCGGCGGTGGGTTAGCCGGACAGGCCCCCCGGCCCCTCCTCCACGAGACGGAACACTCGGTCCAGCCCCGTACGGCCGGTATCGATCTGCTCGACTGCCTTCTGCTGCAGCGTATCTCGCAATTCGGGCGCTGACTCCCACAATTCCCGGACAGCACGTGTCAGTTCGGTCTCGAGGTTGTCGGCGTCGAGATGCACGACCCGCAATCCGGCGCCGAACATATCTGCCAATCCATAGAACTTGTCGTCGTAGTACTGGGATGCCGTTACAGCGACCGCCGGAATACCTTGGGACAGCGCGAAGACCGCCAGGTGGTAGGCGCTGGTGACCAGCACCCGGCAGCGCGAGACCTGACGCGCCACATCCTGCGCGGTGCCGGCACGGCCGATCACGGCACGCACCTTGGCGGCGCCGGTCAGCAGCGGCAGGGTGTGGGTTCGATCCTCATCGTCGTACTCGGAGATGATGAGCGGGGCCAGGGCCGTGCCGAATTCGGCGGCGCGGGCGCGCACCACCGCACCGAGGGTGTCGCGCGCGGAGTCGCTGACCTTCGAATAGTCGGCGATGCGCAGGCAGAGGCCGAGATCGCCGCCGATCTCGGGACGCCGCATACGGTAGGAGAATTCGACGGCATCGTCACCGGTGACGAGTATCCGGTCCGACGAAACACCGAGCTCCGCCAGCAGTTTCGGACCGCGCATCCCCTCGCGCAGGCCGATGAAGTCCACCTTGGGCAGCACCTCGGCCGCCCGCCGCAACAGCTCCGGATCACGCATGGGGCCCATGCCCTGACCGATCATCACATTCGGAATGCCAAGGCCCTGAGCGTGTTCCAGCAGATTGAGGGTGCGGTGCGCCTGATACAGATCGACATCGGTCATATAGCCACCGCCCTGCGCGATGACCAGGGAGGCGTCGCTGACGGCGGCCGGAACCGGTGGCAGCGGCGGCATCCCCGCGGACTCCGACCCCTGCTCACCGCCGATCAGTGCGTTCGCTTCACTACGCACCCAATCGCGCACCCCGCGCAGATGATGCTTCGGAACCTCCGTGGCGGCCCGCCAGTGCAGCGCCGCCGGACCGAGGAACCGGGTGCCGGTCACCTGATCGAGCTGACCGCCCAAACCGCTTCTGCCCCAATGCCCTCCGCCGCCCGCGAAGACCGGTTCGGCCTCCGGCAGCACCGCGCGCATCACCCGTGGTTCGTCGGTGAGCATGCCGATGCGGGCCTGTGGCCAGTGCTCGCGCAGCCGGTCCACGGTCATGACCATCATGGCGATATCGCCGCGATTGCGCAGCCAATACTCCCCGTTGTCAACCAGTACCTTCAATCCCCCGGCACTGTTTTTCCCGGCACTGTCCCCCGCGCCAGACGTCCCCACTCTGAATTTCCTTCCGGAGCCCCGGTAAATACCGGTTGTTCTGTTCGGAGGGGCAGCGCTGCCGCAGTCGCCCAACCACCGAAGTAGACGGACCCCCTCGTGCCGAGCACGAATCCGCAGCGAATCTATCGCACTGCGTCCTGTTCGCGCTATGGCCTCATCGAGGAGCGCACAGGGCGGCGTCGACCACGCCGTCCAGATCGATATTGTGTGCCTTCGCGGCGATGATATCCGGCAGCTCATTCATGCTCACGGTGACAGAGCGGCCGGCCGTCGCGCCCCCGTAGACGAAGGTGCCGTGGATGGTGCCACCGTGACCCCACGCCTCGATGCCGCAGGAGGTGGTCCAGGGGGAACAGGCCCAGCCCGAAATCCTCTGAGCGACGCAGAATCTCCGCTCGGGACGATACGTTCCATCTCGGTCAGCTCCGCCGCGCCCGGCCGGCAGCGCCATGGAGAAGCGATTCATATCCGCGCCGGTGGAGACCATAGCCCCGTCGGGCAGACCCCAGCCGGGGTCGATATCGGTGACATCGGTGAGAGTGCCGTCGAATTCGTGATAGGCCCGGGCATGCGGACCGCGAATCACCGATTCCAACGGATACAGCGGCCAGTAGGTATCCCGCAGTCCGAGCGGCAGCAGAATCCGCCGCGTCGCCTCCACCCCGACGGGTAGCCCGGTAACACGTTCGACGACCTTCCCCGCGATCAGATAGTTCGTATTCGGGTACTCGGCGTGATCCCCCGGTGTGAACTCCGCAGTCTTGGCCATGGCGAGCCTGATGAGATCGTCCGATGACCGCGACTGCCGCAGGGCGGCAACCGATTCCAGATCGAGATCCAGAATGTAGTCCGGAACTCCGCTGGTGCGCTGCAGCAGATTGCGAATGGTGACGACATTGCTGTCCCCACCCGGCCCCCGCACCACACCCGGCAGATACCGCTCGACCGGGGCATCCAGCTCCACTCGCCCCTCGCCGACAAGTCGCAACATGACCGCAGAGACGAACGACTTGCTATTACTCGCGATTCGCACCTGAGCGTTGTCAGGGAAGGCCGCGCCGGTACCCAGATCTCCCACACCGCTGTTGATCTGGAGCGTGCCACTGCCATCGGTCAGCACCAACTGCGCCGCCGGTACATCCGCCCCGGACACAGCTTCGTTCAAGTCGGCCTCCAGCAGATCCTGGATGGAAAGCGGATCCGCAGCACCTGCTCCTCCTCCCCCGAGACCGATAAGTGCTGCCGCCACGAAGATTCCGAGACACTGGGGTGTTACACGACAGCGGCGCATCGGGCCTCCATCTGAGGGGTGAGTGGCAATCAGCCGGGAAGCCATACGAACTGCGCTGAACGCGAGTTCGAACCATGCCTTTTCATGTCTTCTGCTCGAGAACGGCACCACAGCCGGTCGACCAGGCTGGTACCGCACAGCCCCTCCCAACTCCGGAAGGTCAACCGGGTACCCCTCCCCACGTGCCCAGCACGGCCCTCTCGGGCTTTGCCCGCACCCCCTGCCAGATCAACCCTGCCCGGGAGGCAAGAAACCCAGGTGCACCGACCGTTTCGGCATAGAAGCCGTCGGCTCCTGGGGACTGAACAGCGGGTGTCTCAGCGGCACAGCGGTTATCGGGTTTGTGCCGTGCGGACGCCTGCTGTGCGGCCGTCGAGAAGGCGTGTGTGGTGCCCGCTCCGGGTGGATTCGAGGCCGAGATGAGCCGGTGTACCTGGGTTGTTTCCGTCGAGGGGCGGTGTTGGATCCCTGGGCGCGGGCAGGGCCCGAGATGGCCGTGCTGGTGGCGTCAGGAGGGGTACCCGGTTGACCTTCCGCGGTCACGAGGGAAGCGGCGGTGCCAGCCGGAAGACTGGTTGTGGTCCGGTTTCAGAGATAAAACACGAAAAGACAAAACCCGAAAGACCAAGGGCCGCCTGGAGAGAAGGGATCGAAGAGAAAGAGCCTGAAAGACCCGGGCTGGCAACGTTCGTGGTGTTCGTCGGATCGGCGCTGGTGGTGGTGGCGGGGTAGCGCGAGGTTTCGGAGCGGGCGGTGGGCGATGGCACGGGGTGCGCGGTGATTCGGCACGAGTGTCGCATCGGCATGATCAATGTGATGGTGTTTGCGGTGTGAAGCCTGCTGTGTGGGTGGGGGTCCCGGGTGGAGGGTGGACTCACGGGGGCGCGAGCCACGCCTGCTGCTGGTCCATCCGGTGCGGGTTCCGTTGTGGTCGTTCACGGCGGCGGCCTGCGTCTGTGGAAACGGGTGGGCAGTATCTTTGGCACCGCTGGTATACGCCGCTGCGGTCTGCGGTTGTCGAGTCGGTGGGTGACAGTGGAGAGACTGAGGATCGGCCCGGCCTGCCGCTGTTGTCGCCGTTCCCGGTTCTGGATTATTGGGGTCGGCGTCGATGAGACCTTGGTGGACAAGGGCCTTGTCGTGGCACCGTCAGGATCGACTTGACGATGTCTGCGCCGGTGGCCAGGTTTTCAAAGAGCGCTGACAGGGGTTCCGCTATTCGCGGATGGGATGGGTTGTGGGCATCGCGTCCCCGCCTGCTGTTGGCGCCTGTCGCTCCGCTCGGCACGGGTTCCGCTGTGCTCGTTCGCCTCTCGAGGCCCACTGCCCGTGGAACTTTGGTGGGCAACGGGTTGTGACACCGCCAGGACCGGCCTGACGGTGTCAATAAGGGGGTGTGGTCCGCTATTCGCGGGTGGGGGTGGTTGTGCTGCCGCTCCGCACGGTCCGGGTTCCGCTGTGCTCGTTCGCCTCTCGAGGCCCACTGCCCGTGGAACCCTGGTGGGCAACGGGTTGTGACACCGCCAGGACCAGCCTGACGGTGTCAACAAGGGGCGCGGTCCCACTATTCGCGGGTGGGGGTGGTTTTGCGGGCATCGAGCCATGCCCGCCGTCGCTCGCGTTGCGACCGTTCCCGGGCCCGGATCTCGTTCAGGGCACCGGCCATCAGTTCACCGGTGTGGTGCAGGTGATTGACCTGCGGGGTGCCGGTGGGGTCGATGTGGGGTGGGGCGATCCACCCGGTCCGGCCCGGGAACTGGGTATCCTCGCCCATGACAATGGTTTTCCAGCCCCCGGGCCCGTCGTGGATCATCGCGTGGCACCCATCGCACGCCAAGGTCAGGTTGTCGATATCGGTGGGCCCGCCCTCGGCCCACCCGGTGACGTGATGGGCCGCCGCCAGGCTCGCGGGCGCACTGCACCCGGGTCGGGTACACCCCTTGTCGGAAGCGATCAACGCCAGTCGTTGTGCGGGCGTGGCCAACCGGTCTCGCCCGCGCCCCAAATACAGGGGCAGTCCGGCCTTGTTCAACACCACCAACAACGGTCGGGTCCCGGAGGCCAGTTCCAGGGCTTGCGGGATGGTCAGGGTGCCCCCGGTCGCGGTGGTCGCGATCCCCGCACCCCGCTCGAGGTCCTCCACACGCATGACGATGATCGCTTCCACGGGCAAACCCCGGTGGGAGCCGAGCTTGGGGCGGTCGAGCTGAAACCGCAGCACCGCCAACAACGCATCATGGTTGCGTTGCGCGGGCGAGCGGTTATCGCGTTCGGAGGCGGCTTTCAGTTTCTGGCGGTCGAGGGTGCGGTCGGCGACCTTCGGGCTGTGCGGATCGGCCGGGTTGCACATGCCGGGGCGGGCGAATTTGGCCAGCAACGGCTCCAGGATTTCCCGCAACGGCTCGGTGATCTCCCCGATCAGCGGGGACATCCCGTCCGCACGCTTGCGCCCGAGGGTGAGCCCGCGCATGCGTTCGCGGTCTTTGTCCTGGGTGAGGGTGCCGTCGGGGTCGATGTTCGCCAGGATGACCTCACCCAGATCGACCAGCTTGTCCGGGCTGCCGGTGCGGGCGTAGGTGGTCAAAACATCTTGGGCCAGGTCCTTCTGGCCGGGGTCGGCGGCACACGGGATGCGCTTGAGGACCTGCGCGATCCGCCGCACATGATCGACCGAGATCTCCCCGGCGCGTTGGGCTTCGGCGACATACGCCAATTCCGGTTCCAGATCCCCGCCGAGCGCCGGTTGCGGGCTCAACTGTTTGGCGGCGTTGACCCGCGAGACCGCATCAGCGTGGCTGAGCCGCAGGGTCTGTTCCAAGAATTTGACCGGGGACGCCGATCCGGCGCGCGCGGCCAGGGAGCGGGTGCAGGTTTCGGTGACGAACCGGTGTTTGACGGCTTCGAGTTTGCGCATGCTGGTTTCGACTTCACGCATCACTGCGATGAATTCCTCGTCCAGCAAGGGTGTGAGGGAGGCGTCGAGGAGGTTTTCCACGGCGGTATCGAGTGCGTGTGCACTCGATACGATGGTGGTTGCTCCCCCCGGATTCATGCCTCTATTCTACCGCTGGAAAACAGACCCGGAAAGGCGAAATGGGTTGTGATATCAAGCTATTCAGATTTCCGATTTGCCCCTTTTCGGTTTCTCTTCTTCTTGTCCAGGCATCTTTTATCTTTTTCTTCTTTACCGCAACCATCAAGACGGGAATAGTGGGCTGACCCACTTGCTGCATAACCACTTTCCGTCTACGTAGTCCATTGACATGGTGACGTTTTGATGATCGGTCGTGTCGGCTTTGCCCTTTGTGGAGTTCACCTGGGTGATATCCACCGCGAGCTCGTAGTGGGTCGTATTCCCCGAAGTGACCGTGCATTTCGAATCGGTGCCCCGGGTGTGCTCGGAGTCCGACTCCAGAAGCAGTCGGATAGCGGGTAGCAGTTGCTGGGCCTGAGATTTCCAGGTTCCGGTGGCACCGTTCTCGACCTTCGCCTGCCAGCCGTCACCGTCGGTGTAGTCGTAGGTTGTCATCAGAATGCCGTAGTCGCAGGCGGCCTTGGTCGCGGCGTCACGAGAGGCATGGGTCTGGGTGGCACCGGGGATGAGCCCACCTGGACCGGTACCTGCGTTTGCGCCGATTGTGAATCGCAAGGCCCCGCTGCCGAATCCGACTCCGATACCCGTAACCGCGATCGCGGCGAGCAGCCCCGCGACGATGAGCCGCTTTCGCACCTTGCGGCGGGGCCGGGGAGAGACGGGCATCTCATACCCGGCGGGCGGCGCAACTGCACCGTCCCGACGGAAGCTTCCCGGTGCCAACTGGGTCACGTCCGGGCCGTATTGCAGTGGCGCGGCAGTGTGTTGAGTCGTCTGCCCGAATGCCGTTCGGGGGTGCTGTGTTGTTCCGGTTCCGTCGACAACAGCGAGCCTCGGCGCCGATACCGGCGGAGTCCACGGTGCACCACCGTGATTCGTCGCCGTCAGTGCCTGCGCTGCGGCGGCCGCCAGTTCCCCGCAGGTGCTGTACCGCTGCGTGCGATCCTTGGCCAGCGCGCACGCGATGACCTCGTCGAACGCACTCGGTACCGCTGGATTCCGTTCGCTCGGCCGGGGTATCTGCCCGTTGAGGTGGCCGTTGATCAGCTGTGCGGTGGTTGGGCCCGGATAAGGCAGCTCACCGGTGAGCATATGGAACAGCGTGCAGCCGAGTGCGTATACATCGGCGCGCTGGTCCATATCCGTGCGCAGTTCGAACTGTTCGGGTGAGGCGTATTGGAAGCTGGCGTACATCTCACCGGTGCGGGTGAGTGCGCTGGTTTGGTCGAGGGCCTTCGCTATTCCGAAGTCTGCCAGGAATACTCGCTGTTCAGGGCCCCAGGCCAGCAGGATATTGGCGGGCTTCACATCACGGTGCAGGACGCCGGCGCGATGTGCGTGGTCCAGTGCTCGTGCGGTTTCGCCGAGGATGCGGACCGCGTGGTCGGGGCGCATCGGTCCGTCGCGCAGTGCTGCGGCGACGTCCGTGCCCTCGATGTACTGCATGGCCATCCACAGCCGGTCCTCGTCGCGGCCGCGGGCGTACACGGCCACGATATTCGGATGCGCCAGTCGCGCGGCGGTATCGGCTTCGCGGAGGAATCTGGCGCGGACCTCGGCGTCGTCGGCTACGGCAGGGTTGAGCAGCTTCAGTGCTACCGAGCGCGGCAGGTCTCGATCGCGGGCCAGGTAGACCTCGCCCATTCCGCCGACGCCGAGCAAACGCTCGATCACATAGCCCGCGAATGTCTGTCCCTGCGCGAGTGTCCTCGCCACGACCTCACTACCTCCGACTGCTACGTGCTGCCGATCACCGTAACGCACACGGGTTGCGGGAGCAGGCGCGGCAACCGGCGCCCGGGGTCGGAAACCGGAGGGGCCGTTGGTTGCCAATCGATAGCTCGCCGGGTCGGGGCTATTGACATACACTTGCGCTGCAAGGGCGTTCGGGCCGCAACCGCGGTCCGAGTGGGTGACAAACCCGGGGGTGAGGGTTGTTGGCTGAGCCGCTTCGCGTGCATATGCACGGGTCCGAGTGGTTTTCCGCAGCACCTGGTGGGCTCAATCGGTACTTCACCGATCTCTATTCCGCATTGGCGCGGATTCCGGAAATATCGGTTACCGCACAAGCTTTCGGTGCTGCGCCTATCGGCGCGGGCTCATGGGGCCCGACCGGTCGGTCCACTGGGTGGCGGGTACGGACTTCTTATCTGGATCGCGGGGAGTTGAAGCGGGGAACGGTGGTGGATCGACATTTCGCCCTGTATGGGGCCTCGCCCCTCGGGCGGAATCCGCTGGTCGTGCACTTTCACGGACCATGGGCGGCGGAGAGCCGAATGGCCGGAGAGGGTGATCGGTCGGTACGAGCCAAGTATCTCGTCGAGCGGCTGCGATACGCGCGAGCGGATCGATTCATTGTGCTGTCCAACCACTTTCGGCAACTGCTCATCGACGATTACCACGTGGCCGAGGACAAAGTGCTGATCGTTCCGCCGGGGGTCGACCTCGGCAGGTTCCCGCCACCGCAAGCCACGCAACCCACCGGCATGGTGCTCTGCGTGCGGCGACTGGAACGGCGCATGGGTATAGACGTACTCATCCGCGGTTGGCCCGAGGTTGTCGCCGCGCATCCCGAGGCGAGACTCGTGATCGTCGGAACCGGTACCGCCGAAACGGAATTGCGCGAATCGGCGGCCGGAGACAGCTCGATCGTCTTCACCGGGCCGGTCACCGACGAGCAACTCACCGCGCTCTATCTCGAGGCCGATCTCACCGTCGTGCCGTCGCTCGCGCTCGAAGGGTTCGGACTCATCGCGCTGGAATCCCTTGCGGCAGGCCGGGCTCCCGTGGTGTCCGACTGCGGCGGACTACCGGATTCGGTGCGTGACCTCGATGCCACACTCATTGTGCCGCCCGGCGATGCCGGGGCCCTGAGCGCCCGTATCGCCGACGCCCTGTCGGGTACCCGGCCCGATCCGGCGAAGTGCCGCGCCCATGCCGAAACCTTCTCCTGGGACATCGCCGCCCACCGGCATCTGGATATCTACGCCGAATTGGCCGGGTGAACCTGTGAAGGCCGTCTTCCTCGCCCATACCGCGGCTCCCTCCGGGGCCGAACTCGCCACGCTGCGCCTGGTTGCGGCCATGCCCCAGGGGCACACCGCGGTGATCTACACCGAGGACGGGCCGATGGTGCGGCGTACGCAACAGCGCGGGATCGAAACCCGACTGGTGCGCAATGATTTCGACTCCAGAGCGATGACCATCCAGAAGGCCGGTCTCCGCAGTCTGCTCAGTGGCTGCGCGGGACTGGTTCGACTGGGCTGGGCGCTGGGCGCCACGGTCCGCGAACTGGAGGCGACGGTGGTGGTGGCTGGTAGCACCAAAGCGCTGCTCATGGGCGCGGTGGCGGCGCGGCGCGCACGCGTGCCGCTGATCTGGCAGGTGCACGACCGGATTTCGGCGGACTACTTCGGGCGCTGGCTGGCGCCGGCCATCCGACTGCTGGGCTGGCTGGTCGCGCGCGGCTGTATCGCCAATAGCCGTGGCACCCTGGCCTCGCTCTACACCTGGCGGCGGCGCGCGCTGGTGGCCTATCCCGGAGTCGAATTCGATACCCCGGAGTTCACCGATCTCGCGCAGGGCAGCGCGGCGATCACCCGCGCCGAGCAGCGCCCGGCCGGCGAAACCGTCATCACCGTGGTCGGCCGCCTCGCCCCGTGGAAGGGGCAGGACCATTTCCTGCGCGCCCTGGCGGACGCGAGAATCCTGCCGCGCGAGGTGTTTCTGGTCGGGGGCACCTTCTTCGACGAAGAGTCCTATCGCGCGGAGCTCGAGGTGCACGCGACCGCGCTGGACCTGCCCGTCACCTTCACCGGTCACGTCGAAGATCCGGAACCCTATCTGCGGCACGCGGATATCCTCGTGCACTGCTCGGTGCTGCCCGAACCCTTCGGACAGGTGGTCGTGGAGGGCATGCGCGCGGGTTGCGCGGTCATCGCCACCCGTCCCGGCGGTCCGGAGGAGATCGTGGACCCCGGCGTGAACGGCCTGCTCGTGGATGCGGGCGATCGCGCCCAGCTGACGCACGCCCTCGACACCCTCATCGCCGACCAGGAACTGCGCGCCAAACTCGCCGAGGCCGCCCGCTTCCGCGCCCGGGATTTCGATATCGCCGAATCCGCCCGCGCGGTCACCGATTTCCTGACCCGGCTCCCCGGATCCCGGTGGCGCCATGGATGACCAACCCGAACCCCCGCCGGTATACGACCCACCCACCACACCCCTCTACACCCTCTCCAAACTCCGCCAGCGCCGCATCATGCGCCACAGTCTGGCCACCGACAACGAGCGGGCGCCCGGCGAATCCCCCGCCGCCGAACCAGTCCTCCCCGACCACTCGGGCGCAGATCCCCGCCGCGGCGCTGCTCCCGGAGTTCCCAGAATTCCCCGCGTCGCTTCGGGTTTCGCGGGACCGCGCAATGGCTGGGCTCCCTACGCGGGACCACCGCTGCCCGCCGACCGGTCGGCAGAGGCTATGCCCGCCACCGACAGTTCCGTTCCCGCATGGAACGTACCGCCGGGCGGCCTACCAGCGAACGCTCCGGCCTCGAGCGACACTTCTCTGCGTGGCCCGGCCGTTCAGCACGGCGGACCACACACGAACGGCACGTACCCTGGCAGCAGTTCTGTACCGAGCCAGGGCATTCAGCCTGGTTCGCCACCACCTAGCGGTGCGTACTCCGGTGGCAGTGCTCTCCGAGCCCGGGACGTTCAGCCCGGCGAGGCGACGGCGAACGGCAGTCCCTCGCATTCGGGTGTGCCGGTGCCTGTGAACGGGGCTGGGCGCGCTGCTTCGGCCGCCGGGCCGGACACTGCGCAATTGTTCATGGACGCAGTGGGGCTCGTGGACGGCGGAGCCGCTGCCAGCGCGGCGGTCCTCGGTGAACCCGAGCCCGAACCCGCGCCGCTGCGGGATGCGACCGGTGCGTATGCGCCGTCAGCGGTGCGGGCCGAGCCATCCGGTGCGGAGATGTCGCAGCGTTCGGGCCATGGGAGACACCGCAAACCATCTCGGCGCAAGCTCGGCACCATCGGCAGCATTCTGCGCGATATCGGGCTGGTGACATTCGGCAAGTACGGGCAGTACGTCATCACGCTGGTGACGGTGCCGCTGCTGGCGCGGACGCTGGGGCCGCACGGCACCGGTCTGCTGGCGATCGGTATGTCGTCGTATTTCATCGGGTCGCTCATGGTGGACCTCGGGATCACCTCGTTTCTGGCCGCGCGGGTGCACGACGAGGTGTCCAGCCGCATCGAGGTGAACCGCATGCGCGGAACGTATCTCGCGGTTCGCGGCACCACTCTGAGTGTGCTCGGCACCGCACTGCTGGCGAGTGTGGCGATCGGGGTGCCACCGCAGCTGCATATGGCGCTGCTCGGCCTGTTCGCCGGCGGGTTCTGGTCGACCTCGGAGGATTGGCTGCTCATCGGGCAGGGCCGGTTCGGGCGATCGACCATGTATCAGGGGATCGGGCGGATCGGGTATCTGGTCCTGCTGGTGGTGCTGCTCCCGCGCTTCCCGAACCCCTCGCTCGCCGTTACCTGCCTGCTCATCTCGTCGGTCGCCCCGGTCGGGCTGACCTGGTGGGATTCCTTGCACACCTACGGTCGTCCGACACGACCGCACGGTCTCGTGGCCATGCTTCGGATGGCCGCACCGGTCTTCACCTCACGGCTGCTGGTGACCGGATACGGCCAGGGCTCGGCAGCCGTGTACGGCGCGGTGCTCTCGGCGGCGTCGCTGGGTCTCTACTCCGCGGGCGACCGGCTCATCCGGGCGATCCAGTCGTCCCTGGACCCCATCGGCTTCGCCCTCCTGCCTCGTATGGCCCGGCGCAGCACGCATGAATCCTTCTGGCGCAATTCGATTCAGGCGCTCGCGGCCTGCGTCTTCGCCGCCTGCCTCGCGGTGGTCGCGGTATGGGTCCTGGCGCCCGTGCTGATACACCTGATCTACACCGACAATTTCAACGGCGCGATCCCGATGCTGCGCGTGGAGGTCCTCATCCTTCCCGCCACCACCATCTCGTCCTATGTGACAACCGCGATTCTGCCGGTCAAGCGGGACACACTGGGGGTGCTCATCGGTGCGATCATCGGCACCTGCGTGGCTCTCGTCGCGCTCACCGCCGCGGCCCGCACCCAGTCGGTGTGGACGCTCGTCTACGGCACCCTATCCGCGGAAATCAGTGTCGCGGTGTGGTACATCATCCGAATGCGGTGGCTCATCGTCCGGGAACGGGCGGTGCGCAGCGGGGCGCTCCAGGCCACCGCCGTCTTATTGCGCAAAGGGGATTTGGCGTGAAGTTACTCTTCGTCGGAGACGACTGGGTGGGGAGCAACGCACGCTCGCTGGCCGACGGCTTCCGGCAGGCGGGGCACGAGGTGGTCGTGATCGATACCACCGCGGTCACCCTGCCCGCGCGATTGTCGCCGCCGTGGGTGTACTCGAAGATCGCACGCCGGCGCGCGCCCTGGGATGTGGAGGCCGTTCACGCGGAGATCGAGGCCGCAGCAGCGGCTTTCAATCCCGATGTGCTGTTCGCATTCAAGTCCGTCCACCTGAACCAGCACCGACTGCTGGACACCCCGGCCGGGCAGCATGTGCACTACAGCCCCGACGACGTGTCCAATCCGTACAACACCAGTCCGGCGTACCTGGCCTGCGAATCACAGTGGGACCTCATCATCACCACCAAATGGCACAATGTCCCGGAGCTGCGAGCCCGGGGCGCACGCGCCGTGAAATTCGTTCGCAGCGCCTACGATCCGGCCTGGCATCACCCCTGCGCCCAGCGCGGGGCGCGGCGTTTCCTGCTCGGTTTCATCGGCGCGGTGCGCCCGGACCGCCAGCACCTGCTGGTGTCCCTCGCCCAGGAATACCAGGGCGGCATGCTCTTACGCGGTCCCGGCTGGCGGCGCATCCCCGCACTCCGGCAGACCGCCGCGCAGGTCGGCGGCCCCGCCTACGGTGAGCACTTCTCCACCGCCGTCGCCTCGGTCACCGCCAATCTGGTGCTGCTGAACTCCGGCAACCGCGATACCCACACCTGCCGCACCTTCGAAGTTCCCGCCGCTGGTGGGCTTTTCGTCGGCGAGCGCACCGATGAGCACGCCGAGCTGCTGCAGGACGAGTCCGAATGCTTCCTGTTCTCCGGCCCGACCGAACTGCATGAGATCCTCACGCGCTGCGCGCGGTATCCGGATCAGGTCGCCAAGGTCGCCGAGGCGGGCTACCGCCGCATAGTCGGCGGCGGGCACAGCTACCTGGACCGCGCGCGCGAGATCGTCGACACCCTGGAATGAGTAACGGTGGGCCACCCGGCGCGAACATATGGGTGATGGAGAAGAGCTGATGGCCCTCGCGCAATTTCACGTTCTGCTTGTCGCCGGCGCCTTGGCGACCATGGTTATTGCCGCCATGTACCTCCCGGGAGTGGCCCGGGTGTTCCTGATCGCACAGAGTGCGCACTGGTCGCTTTCCTATGTCGCGCGCCCGGCGGTCCTGCTGTGGGTACAGCCGCAGCCGAACTTCGGTGACAATGTGCCCGATCCGCGACTGGCCGATTACGGCTACGACGCGAGCATTGCCCTGGTCCTGAAGCCGGTGGTGTTCGGACTGTGGGTGTACGCCGGACTGGTTGTCGCCTACGCGGTGTGGACCAGACTGCGACCTGAGCACATTATCAACGAGAAAACCGGCGGCGCAGCATATTTCGCGGGCAACCCGGTCTTCACGCAGACCCTGTTCCTGCTCTACGGCATCGGCACCCTGGGCCGGCTGGCCGCCGTCGCCAGCGGCAGCGGCGGCAGCGCCGGTGAGCTCGAGAGCCCCAATCCGATCCTGAACCTGGTCTCGATTCTGGCGACGCTCGGCGCCATCGGATTGATCGTGTTCTTCCGCAGCGACAGCGCTCGTAGCACCGCACTGGTGGTCGGGTCGCTCACCTGCGGTGAACTGGTGTGGACCGCCGTGGTGCAGTCCAAGACGCCGATCATGGGCGCGGCGCTGGCCATCGCGGTCCGCTTCGCCATGACCGGCTGGACGCGCGGCAAAGTGGCCGGGGTGCTGAGCCTTACCGGAATCGCGGTCGGCGCGTTCGGCTGGCTGCAGTCCCTCAAAACCACGACGGAAGCCAAATCCCAAGCAGCGCTCGTCGATTCGCAGTATCCGGCGGTGGTGAAACCCTTCCTGAGCATTCTGCGGCGCTTCGATCTGCTGGAAGCCGCCACCGATGCCTGGTACGTCGGGCCGCACTCCTGGCTGACACCGGGCCAGGTGGCCCAGCACGCCCTGCAGAGTCTCGTCCCCACCCAGTTGCTCGGCGCGGAGAAGTTCCGATCCGGCGCGGCCTGGGCCGATCAGGTGCGCGGCGCCTCGGTGGATATGTCCACGGTGCAGGTATCGCTGGCCGAGGGCAATATCAGCGAGGGCTATGTGCTGGGCGGCTATGTCGGTGTGGCACTGGGCGTGACGTTCACCTTCGTCATGCTGATCGTCTGGATCCACTCCCTCTACAGCCGCTTCATCGGCATGGCCGTGCTCGGGCTGGCGCTCATCGAGGTGCCGGTGCTGTTCGAGCGCGGCATTCTGGGCACCGTCGAAACGGTCGGCAAGAATCTGCAGGCCGTCGTGCTGGCCTGGCTGGCCTATCTGGTCGTCGGTGAATACCGAAGACGGGTGGACGAAATTTCGAGTGCACCGATACCACCCGCGGAAACGAGGACAGCACAATGGGTTTGATGGACTACTGGCACCTGGTGCGGCGACGGTGGCCGATCATCGTGGTCGCGGTCCTGGTGTGCGGCGGGGGCGCGTACGCGTACGCGGGGACGCTGCCCACCGTGTACACGGCCTCGAGTTCGGTGTACGTGTCCATGGCGACCGGCACCTCGGTCAATGACTCCTATCAGGGCGGCCTGGCCGCCGAGCAGCGGGTGCGCTCGTATGTGGACCTGGCCAACAGCGTCACGGTCGCCACCTACGTGAAAGATCAACTGGGACTGACCGCTTCGGTGAACGATCTACGCGGCCGCATTACCGCGGCCTCACCGCCGGCCACCACCATCATCGTCATCTCGGCGACCGACTCCACCGCCAATGGCGCGCGCACGATCACCGATGAGGTGGTCTCGCAGTTCCGGGCGCTGGTCTCGAAGCTCGAACTGATTCAGACCGATGCGGCTCCGGCGGCGCGCGTCGATGTGATCGACAAGGCGCAGACGCCGACAGCGCCCACCAGCCCGCAGAAGAAGCGGCTGTACCTGCTCGGCATCCTGGCCGGACTGGCCCTGGGACTGGGCGCGGCCTTCGTCCGCGACCGCCTCGACAAGCGGCTGCACACCTCCTCGGATTTGGAAGGCATGCTGCCGGTGCCGATTCTGGGCATCATCGACGACGGCCGCCCCGGCGCGGCGGGGGAACTGCGGCGGCTGCGCACCCGGCTCACCGAGGACCCGGAACGCACCACCGTGCTGCTGACCTCACTGTCCCCGCATTCGGAGCCGGATGTGGCGATCGGGCTGGGCCGCGCCCTCGCCGATACCGGCGCGAGCGTGGTGCTGGTGGATGCCGACACCTCCGGGCAGGGTTCGAGCAAGCTGATTCCGGTGAATGCCGCACCGGGACTGTCGGAGCTGCTGCGCAGCAGCTCCTCCCCGGTGGACGCGGTGACCTATTGGCCGGAGGTCGGGATCAGCCTGCTGGCCCTGGGCGGGCTCGATTTCCGCACCCCGGATCTGCTCGATTCCGATCGCTTCGGCGACATCATGTCCAAGCTGCGCAGCGAATTCGACTACATCCTGGTCGAAGCCGCGCCGGTGAGCACGGCCGCCGATGCCATTGCCCTGGCACGCCGCTGCGATGCCACCATCGGGGTCATCGAACTCGGGCACACCACCTCGAGCCAGGTGCGCGGCGCGCTCGCCACCTTCGGGCACAACAATGAGCGGCTCATCGGAGCGGTGGTGTTCTCGCGGCCGCGCCATGCCTTCCGGGAGCTGCTGCAGCGCCCGCTGGCCCTGGTCAAACGGTGATCGAGGAGAACAGGGGGCTCGGAGACGAGCGCACGCCGGGCGATGCCGGGGTGCGCCGCCGGCGAATGCTGGCCGCAGGACTGGGGGTGGCGGCACTGCTGCCGATGGCGGCGGCCTGCGCCAAGGACGACTCTTCCGATACCGAATTCCGGTCGCCGCATGTCACCGACACGCCCGCGGCCCGGAATGTCAAGGATTTCGGCGCGGTCGGCGACGGCAAGGCCGATGACACCGCGGCGCTGGCGGCCGCCGCCGCGGTGGGCGGCAAACCTCTCGTCCTCTATCTGCCGGCCGGGCAGTATGTGGTGAAAAGCTTTCCGGCACTGCCGGATTACGCCACCGTGCTGGGCGACGGCGGCGATGCCACCACCATTGTCTACGAGGGCGACGACACACTCATCTCCCTGCAGCGAAAACAGCGGGTTCGGTTCTCCCGCATGGGTTTCTACCTCTCCGGCACGAAGGCCACGGCGGTGCGGCTCTCGGACTGCTTCCGCTGCACCTTCGATTCGGTGGTGCTGCGCGGCAATCACCTCAGCGATAACGCACCGCGCTACTTCGATCAGCGCGGGGTGGTGCTCGACCAGAACACCGGCGGCACCGCCATTATCAATTGCGATATCAACAACTTCGGCTACGGCATCGTCACCTCGTGCATTCAGAACTATGTGACCTCCTCCAAGCTGACCAACAATCACATCGGCGTGCTCGGCACCGGCGGCGACCACAATGCCGGAATGGCCTTCGCCAATGTGGAATTCGTCTCCGACAACGATCCGCGCACCACCGATAAACACCTGGTGGTGGACGGCCCCGCCAATGACTGGTGGCTGACCAATGTCTGGTTCGAAGGGGCGGATACGGCCCTGTCCATCGGCGCGAAGGGCGGCGGGCCCGCCCAGTTCGGCATGGTGAACTGCAAGGTGGCGGCCCGCCAGGTATGCCTGGACCTGATCTACTGCCGGCAGCCGTATCTGGCGAATGTGCAGTTCGATCCGGACCTGGACGCACCGCCGGTGGAGATTCGCATCGATGCGGCCGGCGCGCCGGAGGGCACCGCCATCAATCTCATCTCCGGATCCTTCGAAGATGTGGACCCGCACTCCTTTCCGGACGGCTGGCATGTCATCGGGCGCGGGCGCATTCACGGGGCGCGATTCTCCGGAACCATGGTGGCCCAGGCCAGCCAGCTCGGCGCCGATGTCTTCCAAGCACAGGATCCCGGCGGCAGTGTCGTATCAGCCCTGCTGCCCAGTGGCGCTTATCTTTCCGATCGCAGTGATGGGGGCATCGTGATGAAGGATTCGGCAGGTGCGTATTGGCGGCTCTCGGTGGGGACCGACGGCGCGGTCAAGACCTCGTCACTGGGCAAGCAGCGGCCCACCGCATGAGCACCGGGCTCGGCCGGGTCCGGCTGGGACCGGCACACCTGCATGGCAGCGCGGTGGTGCTGCGACCGCCGCGCTTCACCGATTTCACGATGTGGCGCCGGCTGCGGCTGCGCGATCGCGCCCTCATCGAACCCTTCTGGCATACCTCGCCACTGGAATGGGAGCAGCGGCACACCGAGGCGCTCTGGGTGCGTGAGTGTTTGGAGGCGGCGACCGCCGCACGCACGGGCAGACGCATCGCCACCGTCATCGAAATCGACGGCCGATTCGCCGGGCAGGTGGAGATCGGCGGCATCGATCAGCGATCCAGGCAGGGCGAGATGGGGATCTGGATCGATTCGGAGGTGGCACGGCACGGATTCGCCGGTGTGGCCGTCGCGTCGATTCTCGACTTCGGTTTCGACGTGCTCGGGCTGGATCGGATCACCGCGCCCATCTCACCCGGCAATCGGGCGGCCTCGCAGGGTGCGGCGCAGATCTGGTTCACCAGGGAAGCCCGGATGGTCTTGCATTTCGATGTCGGCGGGGCGCGAACCGACCATGATCTGTGGGCCATGACGCGTGCGGATATACCGCCCAAGGGATTCACCGAGACCTGGATCGAATGGGTCCTGGCCAGCCGCGCCGGGCCGGTGCCGCCGGGTGCGGCACTACCGGACCGGATGCCCGCCGCGTCGACGATCGCCCTGGTTTCGGCACGCTATCGCGCCGGGCAGCTGTGGCGGTCCGTTCGGCGGAGATGGCCCGCGGGTGCACTCGTGCTGCCGGTGCCGGGCGTCGATGGCGCGGCCCTGCGCACGCTCCGGCCCGCCGACGGCGCGGCCTGGCGTGCGGCACGGCGTAACGCCATTGCCGCCGGAAGCGAATTCCCCAGCAGTACTGGCCATCTCGCTTGGTGGCGGGAGTTCCTCCGCGGTACCGCGGGAGTACGCGCACCGAATGGCCTACTGCTCGTCATCGATGTGGATGGCAGCTATGCCGGGGAAGTCCGGCTGCTCGATCTCGATCTCTTCGATCGCCGGGCCCGGATCCAGGTCTGGGCCGATCCGGCCCGCGCCGATGACGATGTGCGGTCGGCGGCACTGCGCGCACTGCTGGACTACGCGTTCCACGATCTCGGCCTGTTCCGGGTGGCGACGGAGATCGAATCGGGGGACACCGCATCGGCCGCGGTCACCGCACGCGCGGGACTGCTCAAGGAGGGAACCATGCGCGGATTCGTCGGACGCTCCGGACACCCCACCGATCACGACCTGTGGGCCGTGACGACCGGGGGTGCGCCGCATGCGTGATTTCAGCCGCAGCAATGAGATTCAGTCCCGGTTGCACGAGGTGGTCCCGGGCGGAGCGCACACCTATGCGCGCGGGGCCGATCAGTATCCGGACTCCATGGCGCCGGTGCTGGTGCGCGGCGCGGGCGCCCGGGTCTGGGACTGCGACGGAAACGAATACGTCGAGTACGGGATGGGGCTGCGCTCGGTCACGCTCGGTCACGGGTACGCACCGGTGGTGGAGGCGGTGGCACGCACCATTGCCGAGGGGGTCAATTTCTCCCGGCCGACCGAGCTGGAACTGCTTGCCGCACAGGACTTCCTGAGCCTGGTACCGGGCGCGGATATGGTGAAATTCGCCAAGAACGGGTCCGATACCACCACGGCCGCCGTGCGGCTGGCGCGCGCGGCCACCGGACGGGAGACGGTGGCGATCTGCGATCAGCCGTTCTTCTCCGTGGACGACTGGTTCATCGGCACCACCGAGATGAATGCGGGCATCCCCGAATCCTGCACGGTGACATTCGATTTCAATGATCTGCCCTCGCTGGAGGCGGCGCTCACGGAACACGAGATCGCCTGCGTGATCCTGGAGCAGGGCACGGCGCTGGCCGAACCCGCACCGGGCTTCCTGGAAGGCGTTCGGGCACTGTGTGATCGGCACGGAGCGCTGCTCATCTTCGATGAGATGATCACCGGGTTCCGATGGTCTTCCGGTGGCGCACAACAGCTCTACGGTGTACGGCCCGATCTGTCCTGCTGGGGCAAGGCCATGGGCAATGGTTTTCCGCTCTCGGCGCTCGCCGGTAAGCGCGAATACATGGAGCTGGGCGGGCTGCGGACCGACGCCGACCGGGTGTTCCTGCTCTCGACCACCCATGGACCCGAAACCGGCTCTCTCGCAGCGTTCCGGGCGGTCGTGCAGGCGTACCGGACCACTGACCCCATCGGGCGGATGGAATACGCGGGGCGGCGACTTGCCGACGGGGTCAATGCCATTGCGGCCGACCTCGGTATCGCCGACCACCTCCGGGTCCTGGGTCGCCCCTCCTGCCTGGTCTTCCACACCAAGGACCCGGAAGACCTACCCTCCCAGCCCTATCGGACGCTCTTCCTGCAGGAGCTCCTCGAGCGCGGCGTGCTGGGGCAGTCCTTCGTCGTGTCCGCCGCACACACCGATGCCGATATCGACCTCACCGTCGACGCGTGCGCGCAAGCCGCCGTCGTCTACCGCAAAGCCCTGGAACACGGGACCGTCGACGGCCTGCTCAACGGCCGGCCCGTGGCTCCCGCCCTGCGCCGCACTGCTTTCCCTCGCCGCCTGCCGGATCTGTGAGAGGTACACACCGATGAATGCGCCGCGCATTGCGATCGTCCACGAGCGGTTCACCGAGTACGGCGGTTCGGAGGCGGTGGTCGCGGAATTCATGAAGACCTGGCCCGGTGCGCCGGTCTTCGCACCCATCGTCGACGAACCCTGCACACTGGCGCTGCTGGCGGCGGCGAGCATGTCCGCCGAGGACACCGGATTCACCGACACTGCTGCGGGCGAACGCTTTTCCGCTACCAGCGGTGCGCCCACCGGGGCCGATCAGCCGATCGGGACGCTGCATCACACGTGGCTGTCGCGGGCCTACGCGGCGACCGGGCGCAGATCGCACGCACCGCTGCTGCCCTTCGTGCCGCGGGTGCTGCGCGGACTGCCGCTGGCGGAGAATTACGACGCCGTGGTGGTGAGCCATCACGCCTTCGCCACCCAGGCGGCATTCGCCACCACCGCGCCGGTGGTGGCCTATGTGCACAGCCCGGCACGGTGGGCGTGGGACAAGGCATTCCGGGCGCAGGAGGGCGGCGGTCCGGCCGGACAGCTGGCTCTGACTGCGCTGGGCGCACTGGCCCGGCATCATGAGCTGCGGGCCGCGCCCCGGCTGGCACATGTGGTCGCGAACTCGCAGGCGGTGGCCGAGCGGGTGCGCGATTGGTGGGGCATTCCGGCATCGGTGGTGAATCCGCCGGTCCGGGTGGAGCGCTTCTCGCCGGACCCCGGCATCGAGCGCGAGGACTTCTTCCTGTTCGCCGGGCGACTGGTCCCTTACAAGCGGCCGGATCTCGCCATTCTGGCGGCGCAGCGGGCCGGAGCGCGACTGGTGATCCTGGGCGACGGGCGTTTTCGCCGCCAGCTGGAAACCCTGGCCGGTCCCGAGACCACCTTCCTGGGTCCGGCCTCCGATGAGGTGCTGCTCGATATGTACCGCCGCTGCCGCGCGCTGCTCATGCCCGGCGTGGAGGACTTCGGCATCGTCCCGGTGGAGGCCATGGCCTGCGGTGCGCCGGTGCTCGCGGTCGGCGAGGGCGGGGCGCTGGACACGGTGATTCCCGGCGTCTCCGGCGAGCACATCGCGCACGGTACGGACGAGCAGGTCATTGCCGGATTCGCCCGCGCCATGCGCGCTTTCGACCCCGCGGACTACGACCGGGAGACCATCCGCAAGCACGCCGCGACCTTCGCCCCGGAGGAATTTCGCGCACGAATCGCGGAAGTTGTGTCGCACATCAGTCGCAGTCGCTGAAAGACTATTCTTAACGCTTCCCTGCTTGTAGGCAGGGATTCCACGCTCAGACCGCATCCGAATCACCCCCGCTAAAGGGGTGATTCGGCTGTCCAACGTCGTCGACACGTGTGCGGCCACGCTCTGCCACAGCCAGAATCACTCTGGCAGCGTTCCGATCCCGGTCGTCGGTGAACCCGCAGCGGTCGCATCGGAAAGTTCTGTCTCCGAGTTCGAGTCGCAGTGACACGAACGCCCCAGTCGATACCGATACCGCCGTCGGCTGGCGCTGCGGACTCGATCGGGCGGCGGACGACGAACGAGGCATACCAGTGCCCGAGCGAATCCTGAGTCACCCGGACGCTCGACGGCTCGGACGGCAACTCCCGCGACCACACCACCGGGATGCTGATGCCCTTCGCCAGCACGAGACGACCGTCACGGATGCTGAAGTTGCGGCGTGTGTACTCCAACGACAGCTCCGTCATCTTGCGCAACTTGAACTTCGGCCGCCCGCGCCCCTTCACCGTGAACGACTGAGCGAGCGCTTGCGCGTAGGTCCGCAGCGTCTGCTGTTGCGCAACCTGCGACCCGCCCCGCAGCCACGAATTACGCGCGCGGGTCTCGGTCAGGAGTTTGCTGAGCTTGGCGAAGGTCGGTTTGTTCCCGGACTTCTGCTGATTGACGGCCTCATTCCACAGGAACCGGCAGCGATGCCACTCGGCCAGTAGGACAGATTCCGCGGCGCGGCCTGGCCGTAAGCGAAAGTTGTACCGCACCAACTCATCCACGCCTGATAATTTAACCGCTACTACCGACACGGAATGGAGGACGGCGCTTCCTCCTACTCGTGAACGGGGTATCCGCGCCAAATATCTGATGACAGGTGAAGCTGTGGGTGAAGGTGATAGCGCTAGCGGCGTACTGGTGACGGGTGGTGCGGGCGATATCGGCGGCGAGGTGGTGCGGCGGCTGGCGGCGGCCGGGCGCGAGGTGATCATCGCCGATATCGATGTGGCGGCGGCGCAGCAGCTGGCCGCCGAGCTCGGCCCCAAAGCCAGTGCACTGCACCTGGATCTGAGGAGCGACGACAGTATCGAGGCCGCCGCGCACGCGGTGCGCGGCAGTATCTCGGCGCTGGTGCAGTGTGCGGGCGCGGCGATCGTGGAGCCGTTCCTGGACAGCACAGTCGCGCACTGGGACCTCATGCACCAGGTGAACCTGCGCGGCCCCATGCAGCTCACCCAGCACCTGCTGCCCGCCCTGCAGCAGGCATCCGGGGCACGCATGGTCTTCGTCTCCTCGGACGGCGCGCGCGCCGGCGCCGCGGGCGAATCCGCCTATGCCGCCTCGAAATCGGGGCTGTTCGGTTTTGCCAAATCACTGGCTCGCGAGGTCGCCCGGCACGGGGTGACGGTCAATGTGGTGTGTCCCGGCCCCATCGAGGGCCGCATGGTCACCCACACCATGGCGCAGCACCGCGGCAAGCTCGAAGCCCTCCAGAAGGCCATTCCGATGAAACGCCTGGGCCGGCCCGATGAGGTCGCGGCCCTCATCTGCTGGCTGGCGAGCCCGGAAGCCAGTTACCTCACCGGCCAGCTGATCAGCGTCAGCGGCGGCATCACCATGCAGTGAAGGAGACGCCACCATGCCCACCCTCCCCATAGTCGACGCCCACCTGCACCTCTGGGACACGACGGCCCATCAGTGGTACCCGCAGCTACGCGACTTCGGCAGCGCCGCAGGACAGCCCGATCTGGGCCGCCGCTTCCTGCTGCCCGACTACGACCGCGCCGCGGGCGCCGAGATCGCCGGCCTGGTGCACGTCTCCGCGACCTCGGCGCCGCAGGCCTACCTCGCCGAGACCCGCTGGATCGAGGAGATCGCGGCCGCCGACAAGCGGCCTTTCGCGCTCGTGGCCACCGTGGACCCCACGCTTGCGGCGGCCGACCTGCTGGACCATCTCGAACAGCAGTCCCGCAGCGCGCATTTCCGCGGCATCCGGGTCTTCCAGGGCCTGTCCCCCGCCACGCCCGCCGCCGAGACCATCGCGCACTGGCTGCAGGAGCGTGATGCCGTCTTCGATCTGGTCACCCGCCCGGACGACATGCTCGACTGGATCGACTTCCTCGCCGGATACCCGAACCTGCGGGTGGTGCTCGAACACCTCGGGCTGCCCAGGAGCACCGCCCCCGACGACCGCACCGCCTGGCACAATGCGCTCTCCCTGGCCGCCAAGGAAACCCAGTGGCTGTGCAAGGTCTCCGGGCTGGGCCTGATCTGCCCCGACCTGAGCTGGGAGTCGCTGGGCTTCTGGCTGGAGAGCAGCGTCCACCTCTGGGGCTGGCGCCGGCTCATGTTCGGCTCGAATATGCCCGTCGAGACGATCGCGGGCAGCTATCCGGAACTGCTGGCCACCGTCGACCATATGGTCAGCACCGACGCCACCGATCAGGAAGCCGAATTCTTCTACCGCACAAACGCATCCGATACCTACGGGCTCACACTCTAGGTCTGCCCAGTCGTTCGACCGCGGCGGCCACGCGCTCGATCGAGAGCTGCTCGGGTTGCGGCAGCTGGGAGACGCGGCGGCTGCCCGTCAGTTTGTAGTCCGTGCCGACCAGCTCGTACATGCTGATGAAGCCGTCGAGATCGTCGGAATCCTGGTCGCCGCGCACGATCCAGTAGGTGGGGATGCCGAGCATGGCGTAGATCCGCAGTTTGTCGATGGCCTCGCCGACCTGGCTCTCCCCGTGGACGGCCTGCACGACGGCGCAGAGGTCGGCGGGATCGTGCACGGTGCTGTTCTTCGCCGGGCAGTGCCCGGGGCGGAAGACCACGCCGTCGGCGACGAAATTGTGGAAGCCGAGGTCATCGCGGGCGAAGCCGCTGCCGGCGATGTACTGATCGCCGGCGATCTCGTAGCCGAGGTTGTTCCAGAACTCGAGCACGCTGAACACGATTCGGGAGTACCAGAACGTGACGGGCATGAGTGTCAGCTCCAATCGCCTGCTCTTTCCTGACGAGACCGAAACACCATAACGTCAGATCAGGCATATAAGACACGCGCAGATCCGTGTACCGCTCAGCCGGGCGATTCGGGCAAATCACGTGACCGGCCACACAGGACAATTGACCAGTTACGTCCGAATAACTAAGTGCACCGACGGTTACACCAAACCCGTTGTTACACACAAACACTCGAATTACTACCGGGTGACCAGTCCCACATGCCGGAAATCCCCGTTTCGGTTGAAGGCACTATGAGCGCCCCGTAAAGTTACTCACCAGTTAGGCACGATGGTGTTCCTACCTCGGCCCGACATTCTGCTAGGGGGCCGTTCTCTATTCATCGTCCACATCCACCGACGCATGTCGGACGAACAACGTTGAGCACCAACATGTTCGTACATTAAGGAGGGGACGATGGTTTCCTACATCGTCACGGGCGGTACCGGGTTCCTGGGCCGTCGCGTCGTCGCCGGTCTGCTGGATCGCGACCCGCACGCTGTTGTCCATGCGCTGGTTCGTGAGGCGTCGGTCGCCAAACTGCACGAGATGGCCCTCGGCTGGGGCGCCGAGGATCGGGTGTTCCCGCTGGTCGGTGATCTCACCGCACCCGGACTCGGACTGCGCGACGGCATTACCGGCGAGCTGGACGCACCCAGCGCCGACCATGTCATCCACCTGGGCGCCATCTACGATATGACCGCCGACGAGGACAGCACCTACGCCGCGAACGTGCAGGGGACGCGCGCAGTAGTGGAGCTGGCCACCGAGATCGGGGCGGTGCTGCACCACGTTTCGTCGGTCGCCGTCGCCGGTGATCACAAAGGCAAGTTCTTCGAGGACGACTTCGATCTCGGGCAGCGTCTCGATTCGCCATATCACCGCACCAAATTCGAGGCCGAGAAACTCGTGCGCGAAAGCCGCGGCCTGCGCTGGCGGGTATACCGCCCGGCCATTGTGGTCGGCGATTCCCGCACCGGCGAGATGGACAAGATCGACGGGCCGTACTACTTCTTCCCAGCCATTGCCGGATTGGCCGCACTGCCGTCGGAACTGCCGATGCCACTGCCCGATCTGGGCGCCACCAATATCGTTCCGGTGGACTATGTGGCGGCCGCCATGGTCGAACTCGTCAACAAGCCGGGTTTGATCGGCCGCACCTTCCATCTCACCAATCCGGAGCCGCAGCCGTTCGGCCAGATCTACGCCGCGCTGGCCCGCGCCGCCGGCGCGCCCGCAGGCTTCGGCACGCTGCCCGGCAGCCATGCCGCGCTGCACGCCCTCGGCGGACTGCCCGGCGTTCCGGCGGTGCGCGATTTCGTGCTCGAGCGCTTCGGCATTCCCGCCGAGGTCGCCCCGCACACCGCCTTCGCCTCGGCCTTCTCCTCCGACTTCACCCGGGCGCAGCTGCGCGGCACCGGCATCGAGGTGCCGAAGTTCGACACCTACGCCGCCAAGCTGTGGAGCTACTGGGAGGCGCACCTGGACCCCGATCGCGCCCGCCGCGGCGGCAAGGAGCCACTGCGGGAGCGCATCGTGCTGGTCACCGGCGCGTCCTCCGGCATCGGCCTGGCCACCGCGCACGCGGTCGCCAAGCGCGGGGCGACCGTGCTCATGGTGGCGCGTACACCCGAGGATCTGGATGCGGCCGCCGCGGCGGTGCGTGCGGAAAGCGGTGCGGCCCAGGCCTACATCTGCGATATCACCGATGAGAAGTCGGTGGAGCTGCTCGTCAAGCAGGTGCTCGCCGACCACGATCACGTCGATTTCGTGGTGAACAATGCGGGCCGCTCCATCCGCCGCTCGGTGCTCAATTCCACCGATCGCATGCACGATTTCGAGCGCACCATGGCCGTCAACTACTTCGGTGCGGTGCGATTGATCCTGGCCCTGCTGCCGTCCATGCGGGAGCGCCGCTTCGGGCACTTCGTCAATATCTCCTCCATCGCGGTGCAGACGAAGGTGCCGCGCTTCGCCGCCTATGTGGCGAGCAAGTCGGCGCTGGACAATTTCAGCGAGATCGCGGCGGTCGAGAATGCCGATGCCGGTATCACTTTCACCTCGGTGCGGATGCCGCTGGTGCGCACGCCCATGATCGCGCCGACGGACCTGTACAAGTCCATTCCGGTGCATTCCCCCGATCAGGCCGCCGATATCGTGGTGCGGGCGCTGGAGCACCGTCCCAGCCGCATCGATACGCCCATCGGCACTTTCGCCCAGATCGTGGATATGGTCATGCCGTCGGTGAAGCGCGCCATCCTCTCGGAGGGCTTCCACATGTTCGGAGATTCCAAGGCCACCAAGCCGGTTCGCGACGGCGACGCCGCACCGGCCGAGAAGAAGGAATCGCGCAGCCCGCTGCTGGCCCTGGCGCCGATCGTGCAACCGCTGATGGGCCTGCCCGCCCCGGCGGCCCGCATTGCCAACCGCATTCCGGGACTGCACTGGTAACGGTTCCCGCGCAAAAGCATTCGGCCCGGTGCGAGATTCGCACCGGGCCGAACTGTTCGGATGCAAGGGGTTTCAGGGGCGAAACCTCTGAGAGCTCCCGAGAGTCGGGACTACCCCTCCCCCGGTTTCAACCGACGTGGTTGGCCGCGAAGTTCACCGCGCCGACGAAGCTGCTCCCGTAGGCGACGTGGGCATTGGCATCAACACCCGCTCCGCAGATGGGATCGCCGCCGGTGCACCAGTCACCGGTTCGAGACATGAACGGCCCCGGCACATTCCAGCCGATGGCCCGCATGGGATCACCGAACAGCAGAACTGCCGCGACGCGGTCGCCGAGGTCACCGGGCAGCTGCACCCGGCCCGGATACCAGGACACCGCGCCGGTGCCCAGGGCCGCGTGCACAACCGCCGCACCCTGCGAGTACCCCACCAGAATGAACTGCTGCGCCGGGCAGGCCGCCGCCTGAGCGGCCAAGTGCCCCACCAGATCCGCCGATCCCGCGCCCAGATCGAAGCTGTAGTCCGCCGGGTAGTTCACGGAGTACGCATTCGTACTCACGGGCAACCGGTTCTGCAGCATTCCGTATAGCGGATCGCCGACCGCGTCGCCGAGCCAGCCGGGTTCGCCCGTGCCCCGCGCCACGACCACGTCCACGTCGGTACATGCGTCCGCGTGGGCCCGAGGTAGTGGGAAGAACACACTCGCCACCAACAATATGGCGGCGAGAACCCAAGCTATACGCCACTTTCCAGTCAGCACAACCCTTCGGTCGCCCATTGTTCTCACCCTCTCACGCCGTTGTGAGAGGCCCGGTGACTCTTGTCAGTGACAAGTGACAAATCACCGGGCCATGTGACCCAAGGTAGGGAGAAGGCGACTGTGCGGCAACGAGTCCTACCGGAGAGATACCCAATTGGTGTGCATCTGTATCACTGCGAAACTTGCACTCTACAAGCTATTTTGAGGCAACGAACCGGCCTCGGAACGGCCCTTCGGGTCCCCGCAATCGGGGCGCAAAGTAGAACCAGTTCTCATAGGGTGTTGGTATGGAACGACTTACCGGACTCGATGCGAGCTTCCTCTATCTCGAAACGGATACCCAACTCCTGCACGTCTGCGCACTGCTGATACTCGACCCCACCGCGGACGGAGGCGAATTCGACTACGACAGCTTCAAAGCCGAACTCGGCCGGCGGCTGTACCTCATTCCCGCCATGACCCGCCGCCTGCACAATGTGCCGTTCAATCTCGATCATCCGGTGTGGGTGCAGGATTCACACTTCGACCTGGACTACCACGTGCGCCGGGTCGGCCTGCCCGCACCGGGCGGCCGCCGGGGACTGGCCGAGATCACCGCCGATATCGCAGGCCGGCCGCTGGATCGCACCCGCCCGCTCTGGGAGATGTGGGTGGTGGAGGGCTTCCCGGACCATAAGGTCGCCGTCATCTCCAAGTACCACCACGCCATCGTCGACGGCATCACCGGCACCAATATGATGATGCACCTGTGCGATCTCGAACCGGGCGTGACCTATTCACCGCCCGCCGAAACCCCCGCGGCCGAAGCGGAACCGAATGATCTGGTGCTGGCCGCCGAGGGCCTGGCCAAATTCCCGGGCAAGCTCGGCATGTTCGGCATGGTGCCGCAGACCGTCGGAATTCTGACCGGGCTGGTGCAGCGCCGGCGCGGCAGCGGCGAGACCCGGGGTATGGCACTGCCGTTCACCGCACCGCGCACCCCGTTCAATCACGCAATCACCCGGCATCGCTCGATCTCCTTCGTGCAGTCGGACCTGGCTGATATCAAGGAGATAAAGTCCGCGTTCGGCGTCAAGGTCAACGATGTGGTGCTCGCCGTGGTCGGCGGGGCGCTGCGCAGCTATCTCGAACTGCACGATGAGCTGCCGGAAACCTCACTGATCGCCTCGGTTCCGGTATCGGTGCACGAAACCTCCCGGCACGAGGCGGGCACCAATAAGGTCTCCACCATTTTCGCGCGGCTCTACACCGATCTCGCCGATCCGATGGAACGCCTGCAGGCGATTGCCGCGGACAATCGCGGGGCCAAGGAGGAGCACGATCTCATCGGCGCCGACTTCCTGCAGGATTGGGCGAAGTACGCCCCGCCCAACACTTTTCAGCTGGCGGCGCGCGCGTACTCCTCACTGAAGCTGGCCTCGCACCATCCGGTCGTGCACAATCTGGTGGTCTCGAATGTGCCCGGGCCCAACTTCCCCATGTACTTCCTGGGCGTGCGGGTGTCCTCGATGTATCCGTTCGGGCCGGTATTCCACGGCGCCGGGCTCACCGCCACCGTCATCTCCAATAATGGCAACCTGGACTTCGGCTTCATCGCCGCCAAGGAACTGGTGCCCGATGTCGAGAAGATCGCCGACGCCGTCCCCGAGGTGATCGCCGAGCTGCTCAAGGCAGCCGGCGAAAAGCACTGAGCCCCAGCGCCTAGAGCCGCCCGACCACCGATTGACAGGCCTCGAGGAATACCGGGACAAAGACGTCCGCCTCGAGTGCGCAGGCCGCGTGACCGGCCTTCGCGAGGAAGATCTCCGCTCCCGGAATCATTTTCGCCATCTCCAGCTGCCGATAGACGGGCAGGGCCCGATCTCGGGTGGTGATCACCACCGCCGTCGGCACCTTCAGCGTCGAGAGCCATTCCGTCGCATCGAAATTGCCCAGTACCGCCAGGGCCTGCGCCAGCGCCCAGCCGCTGGTACTGCGCATCTCCGCCATGGCCCAGCGATCCATCCGGCCCACCGGCCACGACGCCTGCGGCAGCACCGGGAGCTTCTGCTTGTGCAATTCCGTTCGGCGCAGGGCCGTTTCGGCGAAGGAGGCCGCCAGCAGGCCCCAGGTCTTGTGGAAGGCCCGCTCGCGGCGGGTCTCCTGGAAGCGATAGGTGGTGGCGGCCAGCACTATTCCGCCGACCTTGTCCGGATGCCGGTGCGCGGCCAGCTGCGCGATGACGCCGCCCATGGAGTAGCCGGCCAGCACCGGGCGATCGAGGCCGAGCACCTCGGCCACCGCGATCGCGTCATCGGCCAGATCGTCGAGATCGAAACGCTCGGAACGGATTCCGTGCCCGTGCCAGCGCTGATCGAAGAGCACCACGCGGTAGAGCTCATTGAGCTCGCGCAGCGAGGGGAACCAGTTGAGCATGGCGGTGGTGGCCATACCGTGCAGCAGCAGGATGGTCGGCGAATCGGCGGCAGGGCCCGCCAGGTCCACCACATAGGTGCTGCCCCGCCCGGGCAGCTCGACCATCGCCCCCTGTGGCACCTCGGTCAAGCGCGAAATACGCGGCGACAGCCGGCGATTGCGCCGGCGCTCACCGGACTCGGTCGCCTCGGAATGGTCCAAGCTGGGTTTCGTCATCGAATGCCTCCCGGGAAGCCGCATCAACGGTCAAAAATGAAACACGTTTCAGTTGATGATGCCATAATCCCGGTGTGATGCAGGAGTACGTCGCGTCACGAATTGCAGTGCGATGGGGCCGGGACCACAGTCGTGACGACCACCGGTGGCGGCGGCGCGGCCACCGTGGTGGCCGGTGGCGGATCCGGGTCGTAGAGCCGAATTCCGGTGTAGCGCAACTGCCCCGGTGTGACGGCGATGCCGGGGACCTCCACGGTGTGGCCGTAGACATCGGTGACCCGGGCGGTGAACGGGCCCGGACCGGCGCCCGAAATGGTCCAGTAGTTGTCGTAACCGCGGTGCAGCGGCTTCCAGTCGCCGCCCGCATCCGAATGCAGGTCGACCGCACGCAGGGAGTTGCCGCCACCGGAGAAGAGCACCCCGATCCAGTCCGCCGACGAGCCCTGCTGCACCCGGTAGAACAGTTCCGGTGCGGGATTCGGGTCGACCACCTGACTGATCTTGATCTGCGCCACACCGTCGGAGCTGTCGGCGATGGCCTCGAAGGCGGCTCGGCTCAGATCGTATTGGTGCGGTGCGCAACCCGGGCAGCGGTCCACGATCTGTGCGCGCACGCTGCCGAGGGGGCCGTCGATATTGACGTAGGTGCCGCAGGGTGAGGAGTCGGCGTATTCACTGGTCGGTACGCCGACGTAGTAACCATCGAGGGGCAGATCCGGCAGTGAGCACGCCACGCCGGGACTGAAGGCGTAGAAGCGGGCCTGTGCGAGCTGCGGTTGCGGCGCAGGCGGGAGCTGCTGTGTGGTAACCGAACTGGGAGTTGTTGCTGCGGGCTCGGTGCGGACGGTGGTGATCGGCGCCGCCGAGCGGCAGGCGACGGGCTCGGGACGCATGACCCACGTTACTGTCCCCACCACCACGGCCGCCGCGAGGGCCGTCCACAACCAGGGTCTGCTCGAGCGAACCACTTCGTATCCTGTGCGGTGCATGGCCGCTCCCCAACCTCCGAATTGTGTTTGCTGCAACGATGCTGACCCCCTTCAGGAAAGCAGCAGCGCCGGTCGCGGCGGGGTCGAATCGGAAACTCGGAGTGAAACAGTCGGCGAGTCGCCGGTGTGTCATAGATCTAGAACGGACCACCGCCGCACTCCGTATCTCCTGGCGTACACCGAATTCAGGAGCACCCCCCATGCCCGACCTCGCGCCGTTCTATCGGCAAGTCCAATCGCACTACGACGTCTCCGACGATTTCTACGCACTGTTCCTCGACCCGTCCATGACCTACAGCTGCGCCTACTTCCCCGATGCCACCATGAGCCTGCAGGAGGCCCAGCAGGCCAAGATCGATCTCGCACTCGGGAAGCTGCGGCTGCAGCCGGGCATGACACTGCTCGATATCGGATGCGGCTGGGGCGCAACGATGATCCGCGCCGCACAGCACTACGGGGTGCGGGTGATCGGACTCACCCTGAGCCGCAACCAGTTCGACTACACCCGGGCGCGGCTGGACCGGCTCGGCATCACCGATGCCGAAGTGCGGCTGCAGGGTTGGGAGGAATTCCGCGGCAAGGCCGATCGGATCGTGAGCATCGGCGCCTTCGAGCATTTCCGCAAGGAGCGCTATCCGGAATTCTTCGCCCGCTGCCACGCCATGATGCCCGCGGACGGACGGCTACTGTTACACACCATCATCGGCCGCACACTGGCGGAACTGCGCACGCTGAATATTCCCGTCACCCGTGAGGATGCCCGCTTCCACATCTTCATGAAGCGGGAGATCTTCCCCGGCGGGCAACTCCCCCAGCCCTCCACGGTGACCGGACTCTCCGGGGCCGCCGGATTCCACACCCAGCGCATCCATTCGCTGCAGGCGCACTACGCGCACACGCTCGATCTGTGGGCCGAGGCCCTGCAGGCGCATCGCACCGAGGCCGTGCGCCTCACCTCCGAGGAGGTTTATGCCCGCTACGTCAAATACCTCACCGGCTGTGCGCACTACTTCCACGCCGGGCACCTGGACATCATGCAGTTCACCCTGGTCAAGTAGCCGGACTCCGGAACGATTCTGCGCCACAATGGAGTGATGACGGGCTGGACTGGCTACCGTCGGTACGCCTACTGGACGGCGACAGTGTTGATCTGCGCCGAAGGGGTGGTCGGCGGAATCTGGGATATCGCACGGATTCGATACGTCCGGGATCTGGTGACGCATCTGGGTTATCCGACGTATTTCCTGGTGCTGCTGGGCGTATGGAAGGTGCTGGGGGCGCTGGCACTGCTCGCGCCGCGTTTTCCACTGGTCAAGGAGTGGGCCTATGCCGGGACCTTCTTCGTCTACACCGGGGCGATGGCCTCCCATCTGACCACCGGATACGCGCTCAGCGAGCTGTGGATCCTCGCGGTGCTCACGATGCTGACGGTTGTGTCCTGGGCGCTGCGGCCGGACGATCGCCGACTGCAGGGAGTGCGGCCGGTCACATCGGGTTGACCTCAACCTGAGTCGAGCTAGGAGAGTTGGGCTCATGAACGCGACCTCCGATCCGGCAGCACCTTCGACCGGCATCACACTGTCCGACCTGCCGTCGGCTCCCCGTCCCCTCGACGACGCCGCATTCGAGGAGATTGCGCGCTCCCTGTCGCAGGCGGCCGTGGTGGGCATCGGCGAATCGACGCGGTTCGCGCGGGAGACCTTCGAGGTACGCGATCGAGTGTTCCGTATTCTGGTGCAGTGGTACGGCTTTCGCGCTGTGGCACTGCAGGACAGCGCTGATGTCGCCGCCGTTCTCGACCATTTCGTGCTGACCGGAGAAGGGACCGCGCAGGCCGCGCTCGACACGGCGTGGCGGCCGTGGCGGACCGCCGAGACGGCCGCGGCGCTGGAGTGGATTCGCGACTTCAACCGCGAGCACGGCGCGGATCCGGTCCGGATCATCGCGGTCAAACCCGCGCAGGCGAATTCGGCGGATTACGACGTGGTGCTGGATGCCGTGCGGCGGATCGCACCGGACCGGCTGGCCGAGATCTCCGCGCATCTCGAACCGATCCGGAGTGCGCACACCACCGACGAGCATGTGCAGCGCGCACGCGGAATCCACCCGGGGCGGGCGTTCCAGGAAGACGCGCGAGACGCTGCGGCCCTGCTGAATTCACTGGCCGGGGTGCCGGAGGACGTCCGGTCCCGCATGCGGCTCATTGTCGATTTCCACGAGCGCAGCGTCGCGGGGCGCGGGTCGTTCGTCGGCGATGAGGATCTCTGGGGCGCCGCCATGATCGACTATCAGACGCGGACCGGGCGGCGAATCGTCTACTGGGACGGCATCGCCCACAGTTCCGCCCTCGCCACCGGGTCCGGCGACCATCCCACCGCCGGCAGTGCGCTGCGGCAGCATTACGGCGCGCAGTACGCCTCGGTGGCGATCGGATTCCACCACGGCGACCTCGGTATCGTCGATGTTCCCGCGCCGCCCGCGGACTTCCTCGACGCCGTGCTGGGTGCGGCCGAACCTGCGGCGCACTGGGTGGATCTGCGCGGCCACGACGGTGCGCTCGGGGCAGTGAAAATGCGGGTGATCAGCGGCGTGTACGACCCGGCGAACGATGCCGCGGCGCATCTGATGTTCGCCGATCTGCCGGCCGCTTTCGATGTCCTGGTGCATGTTCGCGAGGCGTCTGCGCTGCGGTGGCTGCCGTAGCAGGCGGCCTGAGCGGTCAGAGATGGTGAGGACGCGGCCATATCTGCAGCGTCCGGTCGATTCCCGCCCGCACAGGCCGACGTCACCCGCGTAGTGCGTGCTCTTTGCCCGCGCACCAGACCCGCGTGATCGCACGGGTCGCGCGGATATCCGCCAGCGGGTCGCCATCGATCAGTACCAGGTCGGCGCGCATTCCCGCTAGGGGTCGGCGGTCAGGGCTGAGGAGAGGAAGGTGATGAGTTGGAGGCGGACTCGGTCTTGGGTGAGGCCGTCTTCGCCGGCGCGGAGGGCGGAGAAGAGGGCGGAGACCAGGACGGAGAGGAGGACTTCGCCGGCTATGTCCGCATCGAGGTGGGGGTCGAGGAAGCCGTATTCCATGCCGCGGGCGACCTGGTGGACTGCTTGGACGCCGAAGAGGCGGGCATTGTGCAGGCAGCGTTCTATGACGCCGTCGTCTATCGAAGAGGCTTCCAGGAGAAGGAAATTCACCAGGCCGGGTTCGGAGGCGACGAGGTCGTAGCCGCGGTCTATGACGCGGGCGTAGCGGTCGCAGAAGGCTTCCATGGTGGCCGGATCGGCGTCGGCGTCGGGGCCGAGGAGGCGTTCGCGGATGTGGTCGAAGCAGTGGTCGATGACGGCGTCGAGGATGTCGCGCTTATTGTCGAAATAGTTGTAGAAGGTGCCGTGGCTGACGCCCGCGGCGGCGGCGATATCGTCCACGCCGATGGTGCGGAAGCCGCGCGTCATGACCAGACCGTAAGCAGCGCTGACCAATTCGGTGCGGCGCAGCTGCGCGCGAGCGGCCCGCCGAGCGGTCTTCACCGGCTCACTCACGAAGCCACCCTTCTTGCACGCAGTGCCTTCTCCAACAAGTGCAGCATCACTGTAGTGCTGCGCTCGCGCAGCCGGGGGTCGGATGAGCCGAGTAGTTCCCGGACCATGCCGGGACCCACCAGCGTCAGAATCGTGTGCGCGAGCACCTCCGGATCGGCATCCGAGCGAATCCAGCCGTCCGCGACGCCGCGCGCGAGCTCCACGGCAACCAGGGAGGCCGCCATCGCTTCGAAACCCAGAAGTCGTTGCGCCAGTTCGTCATCGATGGCCCCGGCCTCCACGAAGAACAGGCGCAGCAGCTGCGGCTCCCGCTCGATCAGCCCATAGAACCGCTCCGCCGCCGCCCGCACCGATTCCAGCAGTTCGTCGATACTGCCCGACGTGCCGAAGAAGGCCGCGATCTGCACCGAGTCCATGATCTTCTCGACACCGAAATCGATGACGTGATCCAGGATTTCGCGTTTACTGCCGAAGTACCGATAGACCGTGCCCTGCCCGATCCCGGCGCGCGCGGCCACCTCCGAAATGGCGGTGGCCTCATATCCGTGAGCGGTGAACACCTCGTAGGCGGCTTCGATGATCTGCCGGCGCCGCCGCAGCGGAAGCTCGTGCTGCGGCGGCCGGCCTGTGCGCGGGACTATTTCGCGGCCCCGTCCTTCGGGCCGCCGTCCTTCGCATCCCCATCCTTCGGGCCGTAGTCGACGACCACCCAGTCGCCGCCGCTCTTGGCGACGGTGACCAGCAGCAGATTCGGCACCGTCGCCGGATCCGTCTGCTGAATGTTCTGGGTGCGCTGGGTGGCGTACACGGTCACCGCGTACTGATCGTTGCCCTTGGCCTGCACCGAGGTACCCACGACCTTGCCGGTGGCCACCACCTGCGCGCCGGTCATGATCTTGGACAGCGTGTCGTGCACCTGGGTGTACTTGTTGCGCAGGGCATCCGAGGTGCCGTGCTGCACGCCGTCGAAGAAGGCGGGCAGGTTCTTGTAGTCGTAGTTCAGCGAGCGCACGGTGTAATCGCTCGCGACCTCGGCGGCCCGGTCACGGTCGGAATTGCTGGTGCGCAGCGCATCGAGATCACCGGTGGAGTTGTGCCAGAACACGCCCATGACCACCGCGACGACCGCGAACAATGCGGCGGCGGCCACCGCGATCGGATAGGCCCGAGTGCGCAATCCCCGCAGTCGCAACGGTTTCGGATCAACCGGAGGCTCTGTCACGACAGGGGCCGCGTCAGTCACGACAGGGGCCGCCTCAGTCACCACGGGGGCCGCCTCAGTCACCACAGGGGCCGCCTCAGTCACCACAGGGGCCGCCTCAGTCACCACAGGGGCCGCCTCAGTCACCACAGGGGCCGCCTCAGTCACCACAGGGACAGCGTCAACAGCCTCGGTCTCGCTCGCCGTCACCGAATCCTCCTCCAGTACAACCACTTCCGGTCGCTCTTCCGTTTCACTCACGATTGCCTTCTCTCTAACGAGGAAATTCGACGCCGACGTGGGCTGCGCCATCACCGGGGAACACTGTGGCCAGCAGATCGACAATCGATCCGGCATCCACACGCAGCGGCTTGACGGCGCTGGTGGACGGCTTCAGTGCGGTGGCGATGAACCCGAGGTCCGGTCCCATCTCGGACAGGTATTGGTCGATCTTGGTGACCAGCGGCCCCAGCGGATCGTCGAAAATATGCTCACCGACGTAGGAGTAGTTCTGGAACGCGCCGATGATGTGCAGCAGTTCCGGCAGCGCCGAGTCGATATCGCCCGCGGCGGCACTGAGCGACGGTGCGCGGCCGTCGAAACGGTCGCCGAGCGTCTGCACGTTGGCGTACAGCCGCGCGATCTCATCCCGCTTGTCGTGCAGGAGATTCGCGGTGCCGACGAGCGCCCGGGTCAGGTTGGCCACATCGGCGTCGCGGCCCTGGAATCCGGCGGCCACGGTGGTCGCCAGATGCTGCAGTCGCGCCGGATCCAATTGCGCTGTCAGCGCATCCATCTCGGCGAGTGCGTCACCGACGGTCGTGGCGGTCTTGACCTGCCGGTTCGGCACGATACTGCCGTCATGCAGGAACGGCCCCGCGGTTCCCGTCGGCCGGAAGTCGAGGAACTGCTCCCCGGCCGCCGACAGATTGGCGATCTGCACCTGACTGTCCACCGGAATCCGGTACTTCGCATCGTATTCCAGCGTCACCGACAGTCCGTGAATCGTGGCTCCGATATCGCGCACCCGCCCGATGGGCATGCCCCGCAGCGTCACCTCGGAGGTCTTCATCAGTCCGCCGGAAGAATCCAAAAGCACTGTGACGGTGTTGTTCTGGCGACGCGGATCCAGATTCAGCACGCCGACCGCCATATAGCTACCGCAGATCAGCGTCAGTATCGTCAGCAGCACCAGCGAGACCGGTCCGGAGAGTGAGAGTTTCATGGCACCATCCCGATGGAGCGCAGGGTCGAAATGAGCTGATCGGCCTGCGCATCGGCCGACACCTGCCGCACCCGCACATCCGGTGAGTTCAGGAAGGGAATCAGCTTGTCCCGCAGCAGGGTGTGGAACGTATCGAGATTCCCGGCAAGCGTGATATCGGAATTGCCGAGCGCCACCGCCGTCGGCGCGAGAATCGAGACGATGGAACGGAAGTCGCCGATATGCGGCAGCAGCAGATCCCCCGCATTCTGCGCCAACTGGCCACCACTGATGATCAGCTTGATCACATTGAACAGCACATCCGCCAGACCGGCCGCCCGCGCGGGCCCCAGCGTGAGGATGCGATCCACCGACTGGCGTCCGTCCGCGAGCTTGGTCGTAATCTGTTGCGCCCCAGCCAGAATCCGATCGATGTCGGCGGTGTGCGAAGCCATATCACTGAGCGCGGCCCGCCCGGCCTTATTGATCCGGTCCAGCTCGGCCGGATCGGACGGGAACGCCGCATTGACGTCGGTCACCAGCTTCTGCAGATCCGTCCACCGGCCGCCGGTGATTATATTCGACAGCGCCCGCAGAATGTCCTCCACATTGGTGGCGGGCACGGTCTGCGACATCGGGATGACATCGCCATTGTGCAGGAAACCGCTGTCCGCGTTCTTCGGCGCCTCCAGCGCGATATGGATATCACCGAGGATGGTGCTCTGCCGCAGTTCCGCCGTGGTGGTCTTCGGCAGCTTGGCATCGGTATGCAGTTTCACCGTCGCGACGGCGGTATTGCCGATCAGATCGATGTGGTCGAGCATGCCGATCTCGACGCCGTCGGCGATCACCTTCGCGCGGTCCGGCAGATTCAGCACCGAACCGAATTCGATTCGGACGGTGTAGGTGTCACCGCTCGGATAGGTCCCCGGGATGGGGAGATCGGTGGCCCGCACCCCGCACCCGCTCAGCAGCAGGGTCGCGGCGGTCAGCGCCGGTACGAGCCGCAGCAGTACTCGCCTCATCGGGCACCCGCCTGCGGTAGCTGCGCGGCGAGCGGCGGCAATTGCGCGAGCAGACTGCCGATATCACCCTGATGCTGCTGCAGGAAGTCGTGCGCCTGCGGCAGATACTGATCGAGCAGTGCGTAGACCTGCTGATCGTATTTACCCGCATTGCGCGCCAGCACCGGCAGGAACTCCACGGCGATATCCACCGCGCCGGCGAATTCGGTGGAGAACTCACCGATCAGCTGCAATCCGGCCCGCAGATTGTCCAGCACCAGTTGCATATCCGGCCAATTGCTCACGAACATGGTGGTGAGCTGATCCAGATTGTCCACCAGCCGCCGGAACACCACATCCCGCTGGGACGGATCCCCGACCACCGCTGACAGCCGCTGCAACAGCTGATTCCACTGCGGCCCGGTGCCGTCGATCGCCTTGTCGGCGGCGGTCAGGGTGTCATTGATCAGCGTGTCATTGGCCTCCCCCGGCCCGGTCAGATCGCCGGCCAGCTTGCCGATGGAATCGAGCGCCTCGCTGATGCCGATGGGCGTCTTGGTGTGGTCCAGCGGAATGCATTTCGCGGTATCGAAGCGCGCACCACCGGTGTACGGCTTGGTCAACTCCACATGCCGGTCGGTCACAATCGAACTGGACATGGTGACGGCCTGGATGTCGGCGGGCAACTTCACCTTGTCGCCGACCTTCATGGTGACCCGCATGCGATCGCCGAGCGATTCGATCTTCGAGACGGTGCCGACATCGACGCCGAGCATGGTCACGCTATTGCCCTTGTAGAGCCCGACGGTATCGGTGAACTCCGCGCAGACGTCCTGCGCGGAATCACGCACCGTGCTCGCCCAGGTCACACCCGCGGCCACCGTGGCGATCACCACGACGGCGACCCCGATGGCGAGTACGGCTCTCCCCCGCGCTTTGCGAATCCACTGCATCAGCACGCCTTGCCTTCGTAGGGAATGCACACCTGCACACCGTCGGCGGGCTGATCCGCCTTCACCTGGGTGCCGAGCATGCCGTTGAGTTTGGCGATCACATCGCGCATCCCGTTCACGACGGTGTCGATCCGATTCGGATCCTCCATGATCTTGGAGAACAGCTGCTCGAACTGCGTGACCGCCGGCTCGATGCTGTCGCCGTAGGCCATGATCGGGCGGTGCAGCACCACCAGCAGTCGTTTGACCAGGTTGAACATGCTCACGATCTGGTCCTTGCGATTGCCGAGCGAATCGGCGACACCACCGAGTTGGCGGACGAAGTCGGCCAGTAGCGCCTTGTCGTCGGCAATGGCGCCGATGTACTCGTCCGATATCTGCAGCGTCGTATTCAACTGCTGCGTACGGTCGGCCAGCACACCGGTCAGATCATTGGCATTGGTGACCAGACTGCGCAGCGCGTCCGGCTGCCCGGCCAGCGCCTTGTCGAGCTGGCCCAGCGTACTGCGCATGGTGCCGGCATCCACCTTGCTGAAGATGGGTGTGCCCTTGTCGAGAATGTCGCTGAGCTCGAACGGCGTTCCGGTGCGGTTGGGCGGAATGTGCTTGCGCCCCAAGTCTTTATCGCCTGTCGGCGCCAACGACAGGTAGTGGCCGCCGATGGGGGTCAGCATCTTGACCTCCACCGCCGCGCGATCACCCACGTGCACTTCGGATTTCACCGTGAAGCTGACCTCGACATGATCGCCGACCAGATCCACCGACCGGATCTTGCCGACATCGATGCCCGCCACCCGGACCTCGTCACCGGAGCGCGCCCCGCCGGAGATCTTGAAATCGGCGGTATAGGTGCGCTGTCCGAACGGCACCACATACAGCGCACCCGCCGCCAGCAGCAGCACCACGCACACCGAGACTCCCGCTATGCCCCAGCGCAATTGGGTCGGCTGATCGCCGCGCCCGGCGAGCGCCTCACGAATGAGCTCGCCGAAATACTTCACCAGCGCTTTCAATTGCACACCACCAGGTTCTGGTTGGCGAGGACGACGCCCGCGATACCGGATACCGCGGCCTCCCCGTGCGAACAGGTAATCCGCGGCTTCACGCCATTGCCGGGCACCGCCTGATTCAGGCCGGTGACCACCTGCGGAGTGATCGCGAGCAGCTGCGTGAGCTGGTCGGTCGCCGGCACCAGCCGGCGCAGCAGACCGTCGATCGGGCCGTAGGCCTGGTCATAGGCGTCCCGCCCCGCCTCCAGGATCGGAACCATCGGCCCGAGAACGGCTTTGGCGGTATCAATGGCATTGAGCATGAGCTGGTTCTTGCTGGTGAACTCGCGCAGAATATCCGCCAGCTGCTGTACCAGATCACCGACGGCCTTCGATTTACCGCCGATCTCATCGGACACCAGGCCGAGATTGCGGACCAGCAGCACAATGACCGCTTCACTACTACTGGCGTGTTTGGTGAGCGTATCCAGATCCGACAGCACCGGCCCGATCCCAGAACCGTCGCCCTGAATCACCCGCAGCAGATTGTCGCCGAACTGGTTGAGCTGCGCGGGATCCAGGGTGTCGAACAGCGGTTTGAAGCCGTTGAAGAGTTTGGAGACGTCGAAGCTCGGGATGGTGCGCTGCACCGGAATCGTGGTTCCCGGAGCGAGTTTCGCGCCACCCGTGCCGTCGGTGAGCAGCTCGACATACCGCTGCCCGATGAGGTTCTGGTAGCGCACCGCCGCCTGGGTGTTGTCGTAGATCGGCCGGTCGGTGTTCACGGTGAAGTGCACCCGCGCCTGCGCGCCGTCCAGCGCGACCGTTTCCACCTTGCCGACGGCGACGCCCGACATGCGCACCGAATCACCGGCGAACAGCCCCGACACATCGGTGAATACGGCGTCATAACCGACCTTGTCACCCGGAATCGGGGTGCGCAGAGCGGTCACGATGAACACCGAGCAGGCCGAGACGATGAGCAGGAATATCACGAGCTTGACGGAGGACTTGACGACATCGTTCATTTCGGCACTCCCCCGAGTGAATCAGCCAGGTACGGCATGGTTTTCACAATCAGATCTAGTTGCAGCTGCACCCGGCCGTCCACCACCGGGAAGGCTCCGTCCATGGCGCGCAGCAGATTCGGAATCCGGTTGTAGGCCGGGGCGACCGTGCCCAGCGATACGCTGATCGGCACCGCCAGATCGAGCACACCGCTCAGCACCTTCTCCAGCTCGGGGTTATTGTGCTGCAGCAGATTCGAAATCCCGAGCAGCACCGCCTGATTGACCCCGTCGGTGGCCTTGTTGGTGCGATCCTGATTCGCCGGATCACCGAAGTACGCGGCTTGTTCGAGCACCCCCAGCACGGCATGACCCGCCGACGGAGTCAGATCCGCGAACGCTCCGGTCATATCCGCACCGATGCCGAGATAGTGCCCGACCGGCGCCTGCTGTCCATCGGCCAGCAGGCGCGCGGTATCGAAGAACGACTGCAATACCGGCTCCAGGCTGCTCGCATTGTCCAGCAGCAGGTCGAAAAGCCTATGGACGGTAGCGGAGTCGAGCACCTGGGTGAGCCGGGCCGCCCGCCGGAAGACGCCCGCGACGGTCGCATTGGTGGCGTTCTCACCGATCTGCAGCGTGGCGTTCTCGTGCAGCGGTGCGGTGCCGCTCCCCGCCACCAGCTCGATCGCACTGGAGCCGAACACATTCGACGAGGTGAAGCGCGCGGTGACACCCTCGGTGAGCGCGGCCGCCTGCTTACGGTCGATCTGCACCTCGATGCGCTGATGGCCGTAGCCCTCGGTATTCACCTCGCGCACGGTGCCGATGGCATACCCGCGGAATTTCACCTCCGCACCCGGCGCCAACCCCTCGCCGAGCGTCGCGGCATCGATGGTCAGATCGAACTTGTCGGCGAACGATCCACGCGCATAGGAACTTACGACGATCGCGACCGTGACGAGGACGACGGCGATCACCAGACCGCGCAGCCGCAGCCTCCACGGTCCGGCACTACGCCCGGAATGATCCTTGAACATGCTCATCGGTCACCCCGAAATCTTGATGCCGACATCGAAGCCCCAGATCACGATGGTGAGGATCATGTCCAGAATGACCACCAGCACCAGGCTGGCGCGAATGGCGCGGCCCGAGGCGCGGCCCACGCCCTCCGGACCGCCGGTGGCGTAGAAGCCCTGGTAGCCGTGGATGAGAATGATGGTGATCACGAAGATCGTCGCTTTGAGCAACGAGGCGAGCACATCGCTCGGTTGCAGGAAGGCGTCGAAGTAGTGGTAGTAGGTGCCCGAGGATTGCCCGTGCAGCACATTCACCACGGTCGCGCAGGACAGGTACGACAGAATCAGCGTGAGCAGGTGCAGCGGCACGATCGTGATGACACCGGCGATCACGCGGGTGGTCACCACGAACGGCATGGGCCGGATGCCGATGGCCTCGAGCGCATCGATCTCCTCGGAGATGCGCATGGACCCGATCTCGGCCGTCATCCGGCAGCCGGCCTGCGCGGCGAATCCGATGGCCGCCACCATGGGCGCCATTTCCCGGGTATTGGCATAGGCGGAGACGAACCCGGTGAGCGGTCCCATGCCGACCATGTTCAGCGCGGTGAAACCCTCCACGCCGATGGAGCCGCCGACCGCGATGCCGAGGAAGGCCAGTACCGCCACGGTGCCGCCGCCGACGATGATCGCGCCCGAGCCCCAGGTGATATCGGAGAGAATGAGCATGGTCTGGCGGCGATACACCCGCAGCGTATGCGGGATGGCCGTCAGCACCTCATAGACGAAAGTCGCTTGGTGGCCCAGGGATTCGAAGACTCCCAGCGGAGCCTGCGCGCCGCGTTCGACGATGCGACCGGCGGCGCCGAGCGGCTGATAACGTGCGGGGACCTGGGTCATCAGCCCACCTGCGTCGGTAGGAACATCGAAACCAGCTGGGTGATAACAAGATTCACACCGAAGGCGGCGATCACGCCGATCACCACCGCGGCGTTCACCGCATTGGCGACGCCCTTGGGCCCGTTCATGGCTTCCAGGCCGCGCTGACAGGACACGATCAGCACGATCACGCCGAACAGCACGGCTTTGAGGATCGCCACCCCGAGATCGCTCATCTTGGCGAAGGCCGCGAAGGCCGACAGATAGCTGCCGGGCGTGACGCCCTGGAAGCCGACCGCGATCACATATCCGGTGAAGACGCCCATGAAGATGATCAACATGCAGAGCAGGGGCGTGAGCACGAGCATGGCGGCCAGCCGCGGGGCGACCAGCCGGCGCACCGGGTCGATTCCCATGGTGCGCAGCGCATCCACCTCATCGCGAATGGTGCGGGCGCCGAGATCGGCGGCAATGGCCGATCCGGCCGCGCCGCCCAGCAGCAGTGCGGTCACCATGGGCGCGCCCTGCCGAATGACGCCCAGACCACCGGCCGCGCCGGAGACGGAGCTCGCGCCCACCTGCTGGGTGAGGCTGCCGACCTGCACCGCGACAATGACGCCGAACGGAATCGATACCAGCACAGCGGGAATCGCGGTCACGCTGACTATGAACCACCCCTGCTGCAGGGTGTCACGCCACGGATGTTTCAGGGCGACGATATCGGTGACGAGGTAGCGAAATGCCGCCACCGCCAGTTGAATGGTGCGCCCGAACGTGCGCAACCCGGAAAGAACGAACTCGACTGCCTGCCGAACGAACGGCTCCGGCCCCCGAATGGCCTTGTCGACCAATGCCTACCACCCCACTGCCACTACTGGTCACTGCCGACCGGTCCCCTTGTTCGACCGCTGCCGACTGACCGAGACAGTAATACAGCTTTCGGACTGACGTGTCAGTCTTCACTGGTTTCAATCGAATGCTTGACCAAGTGGCCAGGTCTGGGGCAAAATGCGCGACTCAGACACTAATAGCCGTTCACTACGAACGGCGTCGAGCAATGATTTAGCAAACGACAATGCCGTCGAATCAATTTGAATTGATTCGACGGCATTTCACTTTTGCGAGCAATTAGCCCCGTGCACCGATCAGTTCGCGTGCCGCGCGAATATCAGCGGGACGGCCAATGGCCACCGCACCGGTCATCCGGCCGCCGCGCCGGCCCAGTACCGCGATATCGGGAGTGCCGGGCACACCCCGTACCTCGAGTTCGTCCCCCGGCCGAATGCGGCCCGCGAACTGGAGATTCAGGCCGTACTGCGTGGACCAGCCCCACGGCACCTGCGCACGGTCGGGCGTCACTCCGAGCATCGCCTTCGCCGCTGCCGCGCCCTGCGCCTGTGCGCTGTTCCAATGCTCTTCTCGCACATACTCATCGAGTTCCGGATCGAATCGTGCGGCCGCATCACCGGCGGCGTATATCCCGGGAATCGAGGTGCGATAGTTCTCGTCGACGAGAATGCCATCGGCCACCGCTACGCCCGCCGCGCCGGCGAGAGCGGTCTCGGGAACCGCGCCGATGGCGATCAGCGCCGCGCCGGCGGTCCACCGGCGGCCGTCGGTCGCTGTCGCGAGCACCCCGTCGGCGACATCCTCGATCTCGGTCAGCACCACATCGGTGTGGATCTGGACCGCATTGTCCGCGTGCAGCTTTCGGAAGAACTCACCGATGGTCTCGGGTGCGACGCGGTCCAGCGGAGTCGGTCCGGCGTGCACCACGGTCACCTGCGCGCCGAGACCGGCGGCGGTCGCGGCGACCTCACATCCGATGAGCCCGGCGCCGACGATGAGCAGCGATCCGTCATCGATGGCCGCGCGGATCGGCGCGATATCGCCTCGGCCGCGCAGTGTGTGCGCACCCAGCCCGACGCCCGGCAGTCGGCGCGGGCGAGCTCCGGTCGCGAGAAGCAGTGCGTCATAGTCGATCTCGGAATCATCGGTCATATACACCCGGGCGCGTTCGGCATCGATCCCGCGGACGGCCGATCCGGTCCGCAGGTCGATATCCTGCGCGGGCCAGAAGTCCGCCGCCTCCAACAGCATTCGCCGTTCGACAGCGGTCCCGGCCAGCAGTTCCTTCGAGACCATGGGCCGCCGGTACGGCTGGCTGCCCTCCGCGCCCAACAGCACGATCTCACCGGAGTAACCGGAGCTGCGCAGTGTCTTGGCCGCGGTGGCGCCGGCCACCCCGGCGCCCACGATCACGATTCGCTGAGTCACGAGCGACTGACCTCGACCATCTCGAAATCCGCTTTGGCCGCACCACAATCAGGGCAGGACCAGTCCTCGGGGATATCGGCCCAGCGGGTACCGGGGGCGATATCGTCCTCGGGCCAGCCGAGCGCCTCATCGTATTCGAATCCGCACACCAGGCAGCGGAAGAGTTTGTAATCAGTGGTCATGATCGCGTCCTGTTCGATCGGGGCCGGTGGCGGCCGTGCTGGATTCGAAGTCGAGCTTCTCCCGGACGCCGCAGTCGGGGCAGCACCAGTCGTCGGGGACCGCGGACCACGGGGTGCCCGCCGGAAAGCCTTCCCGCGGTGCACCTTTCGACTCGTCGTAGACGTAGTCGCAGACCGGGCAACGGTAGGCGGCCATCACCGGGCTCCGTACCGGGTCAGCACGCGGTCACGCTTGCTCGGCTGGATGTTCACGCGGGTGATATCGCCCTCGTAGTGCGCCACCACCCGCTTGTCCATGACCCTGCGCCACAGTGGCGGGAAGTAAGCCAGGCCGATCATGGAGGCGTACCCGCTGGGCAGGTTCGGCGCACCGTCCATACTGCGCAATGTCTGATACCGACGGGTCGGGTTCGCGTGATGATCGCTGTGCCGTTGCAGGTGGTACAGGAAGATATTCGTGACGATGTGGTCGGAGTTCCAGCTGTGCTCGGGAGTGCAGCGCTCATAGCGACCACTGGCGGTGCGCTGGCGCAGCAGGCCGTAGTGCTCGAGGTAGTTCACCGTCTCCAGCAGGGCGAAGCCGTACACCGCCTGCACGACCAGGAACAGCAGCACGATCGGGCCGAAGACCGCCGCGAGCACGCCCCACAGCACCACCGACATGAGCCAGGCATTGAGCACGTCATTGTGGATCGTCCACGGCCGCTTACCCAGTCGCCGCAGGCGCGCCGCCTCCAGCTCCCATGAGGAGCGCAGACTCCCCACCACGCTGCGCGGCAGGAAGGTCCAGAAGGATTCGCCGAAGCGGGAGCTGGCCGGATCCTCCGGCGTCGCGACGCGCACATGGTGGCCGCGATTGTGCTCGATGTAGAAGTGGCCGTAGAAGGTCTGGGCGAGCGTGATCTTCGACAGCCAGCGCTCCAATTCGTCCTTCTTGTGGCCGAGTTCGTGCGCGGTATTGATACCGACGCCGCCGACCGCGCCGACGCTCAACGCCAGGCCGATCTTCGAAACCAGCCCCAGGCCGCCGTCGATGCCGAGCCAGGACAGGTCGGTGGCCGTCCAGAGGTAGCAGGCGAATCCGAGGCTCAGCAGCTGGAACGGGATGTAGGCGTAGGTGCAGTACCGGTAGTAGCGGTCGTTCTCCAGCCACTCCATCACCTCGTCCGGCGGGTTCTGGCCGTCCGGGCCGAAGAAGCGATCCAGCAGCGGCAGCAGCACGTAGACCAGGAGTGGGCCGATCCACCACCACACGGGTGCCACGGCCTGCCAGCCCAGCTCGTCGAAGGCCCAGACCAGGCCGGTGGCCAGAAAGAGGGCGGTCGGTGCGACCAGGCCGAAGAGCCACAGGTAGCGCTTGCGGTCACGCCACTGCGGCGGGGCTACGGGGGCCGGTTCACTGATTCGAGACGTCGTCATTGTCGATCTCCTTGGCATTTACACTTCTTGACGAAGTGTATTCAGTAGATACACTTCAATGAAGATTGTCAACGGGCGAGACGAAAGACGTGCTCATGTACCATCGGATCGTGGCTGAAGCGCCGAATTTCCAGACCGAGATGCGCCAACTCCTGCGCGAACGGATCATCGACACCGCACGGCGGATCGTCTGCGCCGAAGGCTGGGGCGCGGTGAACATGTCCCGCCTGGCCAAGGAGGTGGGCGTCAGCCGCCCGGTCATGTACAAGGAATTCGGCAACAAACACGAACTCGCCGAGGTAGTCATCCAGCAGGAGGTCGACACCTTCCTGATCGGCATCGCCGGCAGCCTCGCCGTCCACCCGGACGATGTGGTGGCCGGCCTGGGTCAGGCCGTCGAATTCACCCTGCGCACCGGCGCGGACAACACATTGCTCAAAGCCGTGCTCGCCGGCCGAACCGCCCCGGACACCGCGCTGCTCCCGGTCCTGATGACCGAACCCGAACCGGTGCTCGGGCGCGCGATCGAGGCCGTCGCCGCCATGATCCGTGCCCAATACGAACTCGCGTCACTCCCCGACACCGAACTGGCCGCACACACGGAAACCCTTGTCCGCCTGGCCCTGAGCCACCTGTTCCAGCCCACCGGCTCGATCGAGCGAGCCGTGGACCAGATCGGCGTGGTCATCGCGAGCGCCATCGCCCCGGCGCTCACCTGCGACTAGCGCCGCCGCCGAGCACGACTCAGGAGGCAGGTTGCGCCGGAAGGCCGATCGTCAGCGCGGTGGCTGCGCGGTCACCAGCCGTCCATCATGGACAGGACGCGGAGCATGACCTCGTCGGCGCCGCCGCCGATGCTGAGCAGGCGGCTGTCGCGGAAGGCGCGGGCCGTCCAGGTTTCTTCCATGTACCCCATGCCGCCGTGGATTTGGAGGCACCAGTCGACCACCTGGCGGGTGAGGCGGCCGGCTTCGAGTTTGGCGATGGTGGCCATGCGGGTGACGTCGGTGCCGGACATGTATTGCTCGGCAATGGATTCGGTGTAGACGCGCAGCATGTCCACGCGGGCTGCCAGTTCGGCGTAGGTGTATTGCAGGTATTGGTTCGCGGTCAGGGGCTGGCCGAAGAGTTTGCGCCGGCGGGCGTAGTCGCGGGTGAGTTCCAGTTGCAGGGCGCAGCTGATGGGTGCGCCGTAGGAGCCGAACATGCGCTCCATGACGAACTGCGACATCTGCTGCTGGAAGCCGCGGCCGATCGCACCGATGGTGTTGCGCACCGGAACTCGCACATCGTCGAAGGCGAGCAGGCCGGTGTCGGAGGCGCGCATGCCGAGCTTGTCGAGCTTCTTCGCGACGCTGAAACCGGGAGTGGCGGTGGGCACGATGATCTGGCTCATCCCGCGGTAGCCGCCCTCGTCGGAGGTGCGCACCAGGGTGCAGAGCCAGTCCGCCTGAACGGAATTGGTAATGAACATCTTCGAGCCGTTGATCACCCAGTCGTCGCCGTCGCGGCGGGCGTGGGTGCGGATACCGGCGACATCGGAACCCGCCTCCGGTTCGGTGACCGCTACGCCGCAGACCATTTCGCCGCGCATGGCGGGCGCCAGATACTCCAGCTTGAGCTCATCACTGCCGTGTTCGTGCAGTGAGGGTGTCGCCATCGCCACCTGCACACCGAACGCCATGGGGAACGACCCGGCCGCCACACGACCCATCTCCTGGCACAGCACCATGGTGAACAGGTGATCCGCACCCTGGCCGCCGTACGCCGGATCGTATTCCAGGCCGAGCATGCCGAGTTTCGCCATATCCGCGAAGATCTCGTGCAGCGGCATCATCTCGGCACGTTCCCACTCGTCGACGTGCGGATTGATGTTCTGCTCGACGTACCGGCGCACCGTGGCCCGGAATTGCTGATGCTCGCTGCTGTAGTTCACGCCGCGCTCCTTCGTCGATAGAACGAGAGTAACGCTGCGGCACTACCTCAATGTCTCGATCCAGCGACGGGTATCGGCCGGGTCGATGACGTCGTCGAGTTCGAGGACGGTGGCGGCGGTCAGGGCCTTGCCGTTGGCATAGGCCAGTTTCACCAGGTTGTCGAAGGCGGTCTGCCGTTCGAGCGGATCCTCGAGGGCGGCGAGTTCTTTGGCGAAGCCCAGGCGGACTGCGCCTTCCAGGCCCATGCCGCCGATTTCACCGGTGGGCCAGGCGACCACGAAACGCGGGGCGCGGAAGGAGCCCGCTGCCATCGCCTGTGCGCCCAGGCCGTAGCCCTTACGCAGGATGATGGTGCCCCATGGCACCGACAAGGCCGCCGCGTCGATGAACAGGCGGCTGAACTTGGTGACGGTGGCTTGCGTTTCAGCTTCCGGGCCGACCATGAAACCCGGAGTGTCGCAGAGTGATACGACGGGCAGACCGTGTGCGTCGCACAGGCGCAGGAAGGCGCTGAGCTTATCGGCGGCGGGGGCGTCGATGGCGCCGCCCAGATGGTGGCAGTCATTGGCGATCAGGCCGAAGGCGCGGCCGTGCACGCGGATCAGGGCGGTGACCACGCCGATGCCCCAGTCGCGGCGCAGTTCCAGGACCGAGCCGGTGTCCGCGACGGATTCGATGGCGGCGCGAATATCGAAGGCGCGCAGCCGGTCCTCCGGGACCACGTGACGGGACAGGCGCGGATCCGGTGCGGCCCATTCGGATTCGGCGCCCTGGAAGTACGCGAGGTAGCGGCGCGCGATGGCCACCGCCTCCGTCTCGTCGGCGGCGACGATGTGCACCACGCCATTTCGGCGCTGCACCTCGATCGGGCCGATGTCCTCGGGGGCGTAGACGCCCAGGCCACCACCCTCGATCATGGCGGGACCGCCCATACCGATATTCGCGTCGGGGGTGGCGATCACGACATCACACATGCCCAGCAGCGCGGCATTGCCGGCGAAGCAGCGACCGGACACGATGCCGATCAGCGGGACCCGCCCGGAGAGCGCGCCCATGGCGCGGAAGGTGGTGACATCGAGCCCGGAGATGCCCGCGTAGTCGGTATCGCCCGGACGCCCGCCGCCGCCCTCTGTGAAGAAGATGACCGGAAGTTCCTGGGCGGCGGCCAGTTCCAGCATGCGATCGGTCTTGGCGTGATTGCGCATACCCTGGGTGCCCGCGAGCACCGTGTAGTCGTAGGACATGACGACGACCCGGGTCGCGTCGGCGCCGAAGTGATCGGAATTCACGGTGGCGACGCCGCCGATCAGACCGTCGGCCGGGGTGTTCGCGATCAGATCCTCGGGGCTGCGGCGCAAGCGCTGGGCCGCGACCGCCAGCGCGCCGTATTCGACGAAACTATTGCCATCCACCAGATCGGCGATGTTCTGCCGTGCGGTGCGGCGGCCCAGGCGGTGCCGTTTGGCGACGGCCCGCGGACGAGATTCGTCGAGTCCGATCCGATGCCGGTCGAGCACCTCGGCGAGATCGGGCCGAATCGAATCCAGTTCCACCGCTTCGCTTTCCACCGAATCATCCTCGTGATCGGCCTCCACCCAGACGAGCAGGGGTGCGTGCGGGTCGATCACATCGCCCGGTCCGACCAGCGAGCGCAGCACCCGCAGCGGCCGCTCGGCGCGCACCACGTGCTGCATCTTCATTGCCTCGAGGACCGCCACCTCGGCGCCGGCGGCCACGAGCGTGCCCGGCTCCACCACGGTGACCACTGTGCCGCCCATCGGCGAGCGCAGCGCCTGCTCCCCCTCCGCCAGATCGGCGGCGGCCGCCGCGGGCTGATCCACCTCCGCGGCGTGCACGAGGGCCGGAGCGTAATCCGCTGCCCGGGAAACCAATTCGCTCATGCGCTGTTCGAACCAGGAGGTCGACACCGTACCGGCAGTGCTCAGCTCATCGAGCACCGCCCGCTGCACCGCGAGATTGGTTTCGATGCCGACGATCACGGTCTCGGCCAAGGCGTCGGCCGCGCGCCGCAGTGCGGCCGGATACGAGGATCCGCGCGTAATGACCTTCGCCAGCAGGGAATCGAAATCGGCGCCCTGCCGCATGCCGCCGAATGCGGCGGTATCCACGCGCACGCCCACACCGGTCGGGGCGGCGAACTGGGTAAGTATTCCGGTACTGGGCAGCACATCCCCACCGGCCGTGACGATTTCGGCATTCACCCGTGCCTGTACCGCATACCCGCGCGGAGCGGTCGCCGTCAGTTCCAGCTCGGCGAGCGTGCGGCCCCGCGCCAATTCGAATTGAATCGCCACCAGATCCAGCCCGGTCACCTCCTCGGTGACCGTATGTTCCACCTGCAGTCGCGGATTCACCTCGAGGAACCAGGAGTCCTCACCGCTGACCAGGAATTCGACCGTGACCACACCGCGGCAGCCCACCGACTCGGCCAGCCGCACCGCCTGCCCGTGCAACCGCTCCCGCAGTGCCGCGGCAAGATTCGGCGCGGGCGCGATCTCCACCAGCTTCTGCTGCCGCCGCTGCACACTGCAGTCGCGATCCCCCACCGCCACCGCGCGCACCCCGTCCGCGACGATCTGCACCTCGATATGCCGAGCCGCGCTCACCAGCGCCTCGGCATACACGGCATCATCACCGAACCCCGCCAGCGCCTCCGACCGGCAGCGCTCGAACGCCTCCGCCACCTGCGCCGGATCCCGCACCACCCGCATACCGCGCCCACCGCCACCGGCCGCCGCCTTCACCATGACCCCGCCCGGATGCGCGGCAAGCAACTCGACGATCTCCTCCGGCGTGGCCACACTCCCCGTCGCCGGCAATACCGGCACCCGCGCCCGCTCAGCCGCCGCCCGCGCCGCGACCTTGTCCCCGAACAGCCGCAGCACCTCCACCTGCGGCCCGACGAACACCAGTCCCGCCGCCGCACAGGCCTCCGCGAATTCCGCACTCTCACTGAGGAACCCATACCCCGGATGCACCAGCGCGCCCTCCCCCGCCTTCCGGGCCGCCCGCACCACCTCACCGATATCGAGATACGCGGCCGCCCCACTCCCGGCCAGCCGCACCGCATCATCGGCCAGCCGCACCACCAGGGCCCCGGCCTCATCGTCGGTGTACACCGCCAGCGTCGCGAACCCGCTCTCCCGCGCGGTCCGCACCACCCGGACAGCCACTTCCCCACGGTTCACCACAACGATGTGCATGCCGCCAGTTTTACCCATAACCCCGGTGATCGTCGAAGGCAGGGCTGACCCACGTCTTCGCGGTGATCGAGTCGGACGTCAGTCGGGAAGTTCGGTGCCTTCGGCGGCGAGCTTGGCGGCTACCTCTTCGGGGAAGACATTGCGGAAGAGGAAGAGGTCACGGCCCAGTTTCCAGCCGGGGGCGAGGGCTACGGCGTAGCGCTCGAAGTAGCCGAGTTGTTTGCCCATGAGGATGAGCTGCTGCGGGCCGGAGGCGCCGCGGCGTTTGCCGAATTCCAGGAGACGGGCCGAGACGACGCCGAGGTCGAGTTTGTCGAGGCTGCCGGACAGGACGGGGCCCAGGGCTACCGCCAGCTGGCGGCCGATGGTGGCATCGTCGCCGCTGTCGTCGGTGACCATATCGAGTTTGCGGAGGGCGCGGGCCACGGGGCGGAAATCGTTGTCGATGGAGCTGGCGTAGAAGAGGGCGCGGACGAACTCACGCCATTCGGTCTCCATGCGGCCGACAATGCCGAAGTCGAGCATGGCCACGCGGCCGTCGTCGAGCAGCCAGAGATTGCCGGCATGCACGTCACCGTGGAAGAGACCGTGTACCGCAACACTTTCCATCCACGCCTTGACCAGGCGGCGAATGAGCAGTTCCGGATCGGGATGGACGGCGCGGATATCGTCGAAGCGGTCCAGGGGCATACCGCGCATGCGCTCCATGCAGAGCACACGAGGGCCGCACAGCTCCCAATAGACCTCGGGGACAACAACATTGGTATTGTCGCCGAACGCCGCCAGGTTCTCCCGGGCGCGAGTCTGGTTATCGGCCTCGATGAGGAAGTTCAGCTCCGCGACGGTCGCCTCGTACAGATCACGCACCACGCCTTGGGTATTGGCGACGCGGGCATTCTCCGAACGCTTCTCCATGGTGCGCGCCAGCCGCATGGCGGCGCGCAGATCCACGATCATGCGCCGGCCGATCTCCGGACGCTGCACCTTCACCACGGCGGGACGGCCGTCGTGCAGCACGCAGGCGTGCACCTGGGCGATGGACGCCGCGGACAGCGGCTCATCCTCGAAGGACCGGAACAGCTCGGAAATCGGCTTGCCCAAATCGGCTTCGATGATCGACCGCGCATCGGCGGACGGGAACGGCGCCATATCGTCGAGGCAGCGCAGGCAGGCGTCGGCCAGCTCGCGCGGGAAGGCGCCGGGTGAGGAGGCGATCAGCTGCCCGAGTTTCACGAACATCGGGCCCAGCGATTCGAAACCGTTCACCACGCCCTCGGCCACCGCGCGTTTACGCTTGGCCTTGCGCAGTCCGCCACGCAGCACGCTGCGGGTGACCGATCCGCCCAGCACCGCGCCGACAATTACCGTTCGCCGCATTTCGGAGAACCCGAACGTGTCCAGATCCGGCCGGATCACCTCGGGCGCCCCCGCTCGCACAGTCATCGGTGAGCTCACGCGCCGCAGTGTATCCCTGTCCCAGCCGGTCGGTCTGCTGTGGTGCCCGACGCAGGTTACCCACCCGTTCAGTGGTTGGGGACGGGTGACGCACGGTACCGTGGCGGGCTGGGTCGTGATCCGGCTCCACCTGATGTAGGCGAAAGGCAAGACCGAAGTAATGACGGGTACCGCGGAGAAGCTGGCAGAACTGCGCAAGCTCCTGGAGATCGCCGAAGAACCTTCCGGTGAGAAGGGCATCCAGAAGAGACTTGTGAAGGGCATTCCCAGCGCCCGGGAACGGGCACGGATACTGCTCGACGCGGGCACCTTCGTCGAGATGGGCGCGCTCATCCGCCAGCCGGGCAACTCCAATGCCTTCTACGGCGACGGCGTGGTCACCGGCCGCGGTTATATCGACGGCCGCCCGGTCGTGGTGATCTCGCACGATCAGACCGTCTACGGCGGCTCGGTCAGCGAGATGTTCGGCCGCCGGGTGCGCGCCGCGATGGACTTCGCCTACAACAATGCCTGCCCGGTGGTCTGCATCAACGACTCCGGCGGCGCGCGCATTCAGGACGGCGTCGCCTCCCTGGCCTGGTACGCGATCATGTGCCGCCTGCAGGAGGACCTGTCCGGCTATGTGCCCATGGTCGCCGTCATGCTCGGCAAGTGCGCGGCCGGTTCGGTGTACGGACCCATCAATATGGATGTCCTGGTCGCCACCGAGGATTCGTACATGTTCGTCACCGGCCCGGAGGTCATTCGGGCCGTGACCGGTGCGTCGGTCTCGGCCGAGGAGCTGGGCGGCGCCCGGGCACTGGAGAAGAACGGCACCGTCCACCATGTCGCCAAGACCGAGACCGAAGCGTTCCAGTGGGTGCGCGACTACCTGAGCTACCTGCCGACCAGCTGCCTAGAACAGCCGCCGATCGTGAATCCGGGCCTGGAGCCCGAGCTCACCGATCACGACCGTGAGCTGGACAGGTTCATGCCCGATGCCGACAAGGTCGGCTACGACATGCACGACATCCTGCTGCGCATCTTCGACGACGGCGCGTTCCACGAGATCAGCGCCAAGACTTCGGAAAATCTCATTACCGGGTTCGCGCGTGTCGACGGCCGTCCGATCGGTGTGATCGCCAATCAGCCGCTGGTGCTGGGCGGTGCGCTGGACGCGGCCTGCTCCGACAAGGCCGCGCATTTCATCCGGCTCTGCGATGCGTTCAATATTCCGCTGGTCTATGTGGTCGACACCCCGGGTGTGCTGCCGGGCGTGGACGAGGAGCGCAATCACGTCATCAAGCGCGGCGGCCGCATGTTCCGCGCGCTCATCGAGGCCACCGTGCCGATCGTGACCATCGTGACCCGCAAGGCGTACGGCGGCGGCTACGCGGTGATGGGCTGCAAGCAGCTCGGCGCGGATATCAGCCTGGCCTGGCCCACCGCGCGGCTCGCGGTGATGGGCGCGGAGTCCATGATCCCGATCGTCGGCAAGCGGCAGATCGAAGCCGCGGCACCCGAGGACCGGGAAGCGGTGCGGCAGGGCATGATCGACTTCTACAACGCCACCGTCGCCACCCCGTGGACGGCGGCCGAGCGCGGTTATATCGACGCGGTCATCGAGCCCTCGGCGACCCGCCTGGAGATCCGCAAGGCGCTGCAGCTGCTGCGCGACAAGGGCGCGGTGCGCAAGCCGAACCCGCGTAAGCACAACCTGTTCCCGATGTAGGCCGGCACACGTGTATGAAGCCGCCCCCGGCCGATGCGGCCGGGGGCAGCTTCATGTTCCGGAACGTGTTGGGCGCGTTCAGCATTCATCGGGCGCGGGTTCGCCCCGCAATCGCGCGTCGAGCCACAGCATGGCCTCCGGGAATCCGGTGAAGGCGGCGGTGATGTGCTCGCCGAGCACGCTGCGATACACCGCGGGCACACCCAGGGCGCACTGTTCTTTGTAGAGGTTCTTCGCACCTTCGGAGGGCACCCAGAACTCCTGCGCGCCATTGTAGATGTACAGCGGCACAGGCGATTTGCGCCCATCCATGCGGGTTATGCGGTAGATGTCCTGCGCCAGCGGACTGTGCAGCGGGTCGGGGAAATCGGCGGCGACATCCAGCGGCAGCTGCAGCACACCGGGTAGCCCGAACGCGGACATGCACTGATTCTTGTACGCGACCGCAATCCACTGCGCGAGATTGTTCATATGCGCCAGGATTTCCGGCCGCTCCCGGCCGATGGCGAAGGTGGCGGCGAAGAACACCCCCGAGGCCAGATTGGCGTTCATGCTGCGCGAGAGAATCTCGTAATCGGCGGGCACTCCGCCCATGGCCGCGCCGACCACCACATCGGCCAGCTCCGGCGCGTACTCCGACATGAGTTTCACCGCGCCCTTGGCGGCGATGGATCCGCCCGAATAGCCGGTAAGGCCGAATCGACTGTCCCCGAACAGCTTCGGCATGGATCCGCGCATCGCGCGAATCGAGTCCAGCACCGCGTGCCCGGCCACGAACGGCTCGGCATAGGCCATCCGAGGGCCCTCGTGATCAGGAATCAGCACCGCGTATCCGCGCAGCAGCGGCAACTGGGTGGCCGGCGGCAGGTACTCCGAGAGGTTCGTCGCGTCCGTAAAGCCGTGCACCATTGTGTAACTCGGATTGCAGGTGCGCCCGAGCCCATTGATGGGCAGCAGATTGACCACCACCGGCCGCTCCCCCGGGCCCGTCCAGGCGCCGGTCGGAATCACCAGTGAGGCAATGGCATAGGACGGCGCACCGTGCGAATCGGTGGTCCGATACTTCAACTGCACCACCTGAGCCACCGGCGCGATCACGGCGGGCGCGGCCGTCGTGGTCACATCACGCCACTGGATCAGCTGCCCGGCGCTGAAATCGTCCAGGTTGGCCGGCCAGTCGTCGATGAACGCATCACCGATCGGAGACGGCAGCGACGCCGCGCGCAGGGCGGCGACCTGCGGCGACAGCCCGCCGCTGTCCACCAGCGGCGTCGCCGGCGCATCGGGCAGCGGGGGCGGCGGTACGACCGCCTCGACAAATTGCTGAAACGCGGGCAGCAACCCCGAAATCGGCGCACCGGACGGCTGCTGCACCGGCGGTTGCGCATGCGCAACGCCGGCAAATCCGCCTATGATCAAGGCGGCAGCGACGATTCGCAGACAACGGAGCACAACACCCCCACAGGATCAGTAGCTCAGCGGACCTGGCGAGCCTAGACGGGCGCCCACCTGCGACACTCCGACGTAGTCTGTTCGAGTCCACATCGAGACCGGTCCGTGCCGATCCCCTTTGACCGATCCCCGGTCATGTGGATGTCGAACGCCTGTTCCCACGATCGCACCTGCCCCGGACTCACCCCGCACCCGGCGAGTCGTCGAGCATTGTGGTCAACCCGTAACAGGCCACCTGACGAGTATCCGTCGCCGCATGTGCTTCCCGTAGCGGATCGGCGGGATCGAAACAGTCTCGGTCCCACCCGATCTGCGCCGTCTCCGGCGCCCGCCGAGGTTCCCGTCAGGCGCGCGCGTTCATGACCGCGTCGAGTTGCGCACTGCTGATCTGCCGCCCGGCATTGGACACCGAGGTCACCATGCAGCTGCCGAAGGCGCCCGCACGGTCGAACAGCGTGGCCACACCGACGGCCATACCGCGATCACTGATATGGCTGTCGGCCTCGACGCCGATCTGCCCGGCCTGCGGCATCCGCGACAGCGCCAGGGTCATATCGGTATTGATGAAGCCGATGCCCGCATCGCCCCAATTGGTCATCATGCTGGTCGCCTCGCCGACCAGGGCCGCACGCTGGAAGGGCGACAGCTCCTCCCCCGTCACCACCCGAATCGGGTTCTGCCAGGTGCGTTTGCGCGCATTGTTCTCGTGCGCGGTGGGCACGGACGACCATTCGCCCGGATTCGCATCGGTATTGAACAGCGGAACCTGCGGCAGCGAGGTGGTCGGCGCGATCTCCAGCGGCGGCGGCTGCGGCTGGAACTCGCGCTGCCACAGCTGCCCGGGCGGCTGCTCCGACGGCTGCAACAGCACCACCGAGGCACGCGCCGCCACCTTGCCGCCCTGCACCACCGACACATCGGCGACCCGGATCCGCTTACCGTCCCGGACCCGCACGGTGGGCATGGTGGTGTGCTCGAAACGGGCCGCGCTGAACATGTCCACGGTGAGCCGCACCGGCACAAAACCGTCGGTGGCGTGCTCGAGCTCCAATTGCCGTGCCATCAGGCCACAGATCGCGGGGCCCACCACCTGCGCCGAGGACCATTGACTGGCCGCGAAACGCGTCGCCTCGAACCCGCCGTCCACCACATCGAAATACGCCGGCACATCCACCACGGGTCCACCTGTCCAAGTCAATCGATCAATCCACTGCTCCCAGACCTAACACACAGCTAGAACCCGTTTCAATGCGACGCCCGCCCAGCGGCCCGTGTCATTTCCCACAGCAGGTCATTTCCCACGGCGCCATCTCGGGGCCATCACCGCCGTGGCACGGATTGACCGTCTGCTCCGACGGGTATCCCACGGTTTATCAGCCTTGAAGGGCAGGGCGGAAAGGGTGGCGATGATGCCTGCCACGATCGACGACCCGTCCGGCAATTCGCCGGGACTGACACTGGCTGCCATCGGAATCGTCTCGATGGCACTGACTTTGACCATCGGTGGCTACGGTTTCGCCATGCTGGCGTTCCTGGGCGCTGCGGTCAGCGGGCTGTGCCTGGCACTCGGCATCACACTCGTGGTGGCCGAACACAATCGCGATTGTGTGCGCAAACAGTATCGCGCCCGCTGCAACGGGGAATGACACGCACCGAGCGCAGCGGATGATGCGCCCCGAGCGCAGCGAATGAAGCACTCTGAGCGCAGCGGATGATGCACTCTGAGCGCAGCCGGGCTACGGGCCGGAAAGAGCCCCGAAAACTGCCCCGAAAAAGTTAGCTCGCAAACTTTTAGCAAGCCGAAATCGCTGCTGGCCCTTCATATTCGAGGTTACAGATGCACTTGCATCTGCGCGGAGCACGGTCATAGACTCATCGTGCAAGGCACCGTAGGGGACAACCAGGGAGCCGAGCGGTGGATCACCGGCGATTCCGCGCCATCGGTTTTAACCCTCGGCTTGGCATCAGGGGCGTTCTATGAATCAGCCGATCAACCTCAGCCGACTCGGGTTTGCCGAAAGAACCCAGCCGGAGCAGTCATATTCACATGAGACTGCAACCGCTTTCGTCATTGACCAGGTCGAATCGACCGGAGCGGCGACTCGATACGATTTTGATATCGAGCGAATAGTTGCCACCGCGCATGCGATGGTGAATGACTGGGATCTGCACGTGATGCAGCCAGAAGCCTTCTGGCGTATCGCCTCCAGCTTCATCAGGCAATGAACTGAATAACCCGCCACAAGCTAACGGGGCCCCCTTTACGGGGGCCCCGCAGCCTTGTGCCGAACCGACTCTCGAACCGGTTGAACCAGCCCGCCGAAGCGGGCTGGAATCTCAACTCACAGCTCGGCAGCTATCTTCTCCAGAAGTTTGCGGGACCGCTCCGGCGGCTCCGCCTGGACGCTCAGCTGATCCATGACCTGGCGGTAGAGTTCCAGATCCTGCCGGCGATCCAGGTACAGGGCGCTGGTCAGCTGCTCCAGGTACACGATGTCGGGCAGCTCGGCCTCGGCGAATCGCAGCATGGTGAACGAGCTCCCCGCGGCGGCGTGCCCGCCGGCCGAATAGGGCAGCACCTGAATGGTGATGTTGGGCAGCTGCGACATCTCGATCAGCTGATTGATCTGCTCACGCAAAACGGCTGCACCGCCGACCGGGCGATGCAGGACCGCCTCGTCCAGCACGGCCCAGAAGCTGGGCGCGCTCGGGCGGGTCAGCAGTTCTTGACGGTGCCGACGCAGCGATACGCGCCGCTCACCGTCCTCATCATGACCGAGAGCGACGATGGAGCGCGCGTAATCAGCTGTTTGCAGCAGACCCGGAACCAGTTGGCCCTCATAGGTCCTGATGGACTTGGCCGCGTATTCCAGGCCTAGATAGGTCTCGAACCAGGGTGGCAGCAGGTCGCTGTAGCGATGCCACCATCCTGGTTCATTGGCCTTGCGGACCAGATCGAGGAACTGCTCGCGCTCGCCGGGATCGTCGACGTGATAGAGGCTCAACAGATCCCGGATATCGCGTTCCTTGAATCCGGTTCGCCCGAGTTCCAGGCGACTGATCTTGGCGTGGGAACCACGGATGTGCTCACCCGCGGCCTCCCGGGTGATGCCGTTGAGCTCCCTCAGCTTTCGTAGCTGCCCGCCCACTGCAATACGCAGTGCGGTCGGGCCACGGTCTACGACAGCGGAATTCGCCCGACCGTGAGGAACGGGTTCTGCGATCATGGGGTCCACTCCGATGCTCGGATTTGCCGGCAGTGGGCCACAACCGCACGTCGCGTACCACCGCGCCGATTGCCAATGCTACCGCTCAGAACGCCAAATCGTCGAACTCTCCGCTCTTGGCGCCCAGCAGGAAGCATTCGATCTCGGGGCGGGTGTAGACCAGCACCGATCCTTCCGGATGCCGTGAGTTCCGCATGGCTACCTCGCCGTTCGCCAGTTTCGCGAGTTCCACGCAGTTACCGCTGGGGTTGCTGAAAGTGCTCTTGCGCCAAGAGAGTTCGTTGGGGTTGATGTCGAGATGGGTTGCCGGGATTTCCATCATTTCAGACTCCTTGCCAGTACCGCCCGCAGACGGTGGTCCAGTACTTGCAAATGTTCGGCCAAATGTTCTTGCAGTTGCAACCGCAAGAACGACGATAGCACGCGGGTAGCCCGCTATCGATGGCATAAATCGGGCATATCCTTTGCAACACAACAGGTTTGATCTTGTTCAGTGATCTTGCGCTGCGAAGTTGTGAAGAAAATCTGACATTACGTACCGGTAGGTCTTATTTACCAAGGCATTTCGGCTGGCTATCTACCAACGGGCAATATCTGGCGAACGTCCGGGCCGCGGGAAACGCTGGGGCGGAACAAGGGCCCCGTTGCGGATATTTCGGACGCCGGCGGTCCGGCGCGTAATCCCTGGCGCCACAACAACACCGAAACGGACGAAACCCGTCCGACACGAGTGTTCGACCGTGCAGATGTACTTGCATCTGCCTCTTTCACCCTCATACACTCAGGAGAACCATTCCCCCTCGGCAAGAGGCATCCCATGACACAGATGCTCGCCCACAGCACCGATATCTCCGGTGACGGCTGCGAGAACGAACCACGCAGTCTCAACTATCGCAAGGCGCGCGCCCTGTTGCGTGTGCACGATCAGCACTTCGCCTGCCGGCAGTATCTCGCTGCGGTGGCATACCTTTCGGCGGACAACGACGTCGACTGACCGCGGTGCACGGCTGAGGTGATTCCGGCGCACAGCTGATTCCTGTGTGCGGCAACTGAATTCTTCCCCTTGCGCAACACGGCACCGGGCGGGTACTCCGGATAGAGAAACCCGTCCTCTCGTGGAAGTGCGCCAAGATGATTCTGACTGCTGCCCACGAAGTGCTCACTCAGCACCTGCTCACCCAGAGCGTCCTGGCCCAGCTGGGCAACCCCACGCCCGAGACACCGCCGGTGGCGGACAAGCTGATGCGGCTGGTTCGCTACTTCACCTGGTTCGTACTACTGGCAGGGGTCCTCGCCATCATCTTCGCCGGCGGCAAGTTCGCCTGGGAGAAGTGGAACGGCGGCTCGCTCACCGCCCCGAAGCAGATAGCGGGCGCGCTGATCGGCGGCATCATCGCCACGAGCGCGGGCACCATTATGAATGCCGTCATCGGACAGTAGGCGCTGTCGTCTCAGACAAGACCGGCCGAAACCGCGGCCTACTGTGCCTTATCGACTACGCCGCCGAATCCACTACGCCGTGGCGGCGTGCACGGTCTCCTCTTCGAGGCCGGTGGTACCCACCAGCTCCTCGAATCGCGCCACCACCTTCTGGTGGTAGAGCCCGAACAGGTCCTCGAACAGCGCCAACTGCGCCTCACTCGGCCCATTGTCCGATTCCCACACCGCGACCAGCGCTCGCCAGACCAGCACATGCAGATCCGGCGAGACCGCGAAGTACGCCTGTACCGCCTCCGGCACCTCGAGCACCATCTCACCGATGGAGTTGAGGACCGCGCGCTGCATGACGTGCCCGAGGGCGGTCAGCATCCGGCGCAGTAGGCCCAGTTCGATGCGCAGCATGCGGTACTGGTCCGGATCCGCGCTGCGCGCAAGGGTTTCCAGCTCGTCGATATCGGCCTTGAATTCACCGGGATCGATACCGCGATCGCTGCCGGTGTAGGCGAGCAGGGCCTCCAGCGCGATGCCGCGCTCCTCCTCGACGATATTGCCGAACATATCGGCGGCCAGTTCGGGCTCCGGCATGGAGAGCCGGAACAGTCGCCGGTACACATCCACACCGCCCTCGGCGCGCACGTCGCGGATCACGAATCCCTTGCCGCGATGCGCATCCACGAATCCGTACGACTCCAGCCGTCCCAGAATCAGTTGCGCCGTCGCACGATTCAGGTCGAACTCGTCCGCGACCTGTCGAACGGACGGCATGAGGCCACCGGGCGTGTACTGCCCGGATGCCACGCGGCGCGCCAACTCGTCTGCAACGTCGGCGACGACCGTCCGGTCACCCATCGTGTCACCTCTCCTGAATCTGGTTCACGTCCCAGACAGTGTATGTGGTTAGTCGGACAACTGCACAAGTCTCGGAGCTCGCAAGAAGAAGCACCGCGATTACTGCATCTTTACGGAATCCATACGGCGTGCGCACCGGTTCGTCAGGATTTCCCGCTTAGGCTCAGCCACCGTGGTTTCACCGATCGATGTCGCCAAACGACTTGTTCTCGGGCGACCGTTTCGCAGCGATCGACTCGGCGAGACACTGCTGCCGAAACGGCTGGCCCTGCCCATTTTCGCCAGCGATCCGCTGTCGTCGGTGGCCTATGCGACCCAGGAGATCCTGCTCATTCTCACCCTGGGTGGGCTGAGCTATCTGCATTTCACCCCATTGGTGGCCGGTGGTGTGGTCGTGCTGCTCGCGGTGGTGGCGCTGTCCTACCGGCAGGTGGTGCAGGCGTACCCGTCCGGCGGCGGCTCCTACGAGGTGGTGGCGGAGAATCTCGGCGCGCTGCCCGGTCTGGTCGTGGCGGCGGCGCTGCTGGTCGACTACGTCATGACGGTGGCTGTCTCGGTCGCGGCCGGTGTCGACAACATCATCTCCGCGGTCCCGGATCTGAATCCGTATCGGGTCGCGATCAATCTCGCCTTCATCGCCTTCCTCACGGCGATGAATCTGCGCGGCGTCCGCGAATCCGGTCGACTGTTCGCCATTCCGACCTACGGATTCATCATCGGCGTGCTGGTGCTCATCGTGTTCGGGTTCGGCGAGATGCTGCTCGGGCACACCCCGGTCGCCGAGAGCGCGCACTATCAGATCCATGCCGAGCAGGTCGGACTCTCCACCGCCGGTCTGGCCTTCCTGCTGCTGCGCGCCTTCTCCTCCGGCTGTACCGCACTCACCGGCGCGGAGGCCATTTCGAACGGTGTGCCCGCCTTCCGGAAACCCAAGGCGCTCAATGCGGCCCGCACCATGACGGCCATGGGCGTCATCGCCATCGTCATGTTCACCGGTGTCACCGCACTGGCCATGATCACCAAGACCAAGGTCACCGAGAACGCCTGCGATCTCATCGGATTCCCGGGCGACTGCCACAACGACGCGCAGAAAACCGTCATCGCGCAGATCACCGCCGCGGTCTTCGGCGGGCACAGCATCATCTTCTACTACCTCATGGTGACCACCGCGCTCATCCTCGTGCTGGCCGCCAATACCGCGTACAACGGCTTCCCGCTGCTGAATTCGATTCTGGCGCAACGCCGCTATATGCCGCGGCAGTTGCACACCCGCGGCGACCGGCTGGCCTTCTCCAACGGCATCATCCTGCTGGCCGTCGTCGCCGGGATTCTGATCTACGCCTTCCACGGGTCGACCACGCGGCTGATCCAGCTCTACATCGTGGGTGTGTTCACCTCCTTCACGCTGTGCCAGATCGGCATGGTGCGGCACTGGAACCGCGAATTGCGCTCGGAGCGGAGCAGAGCGGACCGCCTGCGCATCCACCGCGCCCGTGCCATCAACGCCTTCGGCGCGTGCTTCACCGGCGTGGTGCTGGTGGTCGTCATGGTCACCAAGTTCACCCACGGCGCGTATCTGGTGGTCATCGCCATGCCGATTCTGGTGGCCATCATGTGGCTCATCCACCGGCACTACACGGCGGTGCGGGCCGAATTGGATATCGACCCGGACGATCTGGAGACCCTGCCCGGCCGAGTGCATGCCCTGGTGCTGGTTTCGGGCTGGCACAAGGCGACCCACCGGGCCATCCAGTTCGCCCGCGCGACCCGGCCGGACACGCTGACCGCCGTTACCGTCAATGTCGACGAGTCCGATACCCGCCGGCTAGCGGACGCCTGGGATCGCAACCATGTGGGCATCCCGCTCAAAGTGATCGAATCGCCGTATCGCGAGATCACCGGCCCGGTCGTGGAGGAGATCAAGCGCCAGCGCCGATCCCGCCCGCGCGATGTGGTCAGCGTCTTCATCCCGGAGTACGTGGTGGGCCGCTGGTGGGAGAACCTGCTGCACAATCAGAGTTCGCTGCGGCTCAAGGCGCGGCTGCTCTTCGAACCGGGTGTCATGGTGACCAGCGTGCCCTTCCAGCTGCAGTCCTCGCGAAACCGCGACTTCCAGGCGATGGAGCATCGCGCGGGCGAGGTGCGGCGGGGCATCACCGGTCCCGGCGACCAAGCCTGAATCCCGCCCTACGCATCGCCGGTGGCGCCCTCGAGATCCGTGCCCCATCGCTGCGACCACTGCCACAGCGGTTCCAGCGCCTGCCCGAGTTCAGTTCCGGCCTCGGTCAATTCGTAGGACTTGTCCGGTTTCTTGACCACCACGCCCGCCTCCTGCAGCCGCTGCATGCGCACCGACAGCATGCTCGACGAGCAATTGCCCATGCGCCGGCGCAGTTCCAGGAAGCCGAGCGGACCGGGTTCGAGTTCCCAGATCACGCGCAGCATCCAGCGCTGTCCGAGCAGGTCCATGGCGGCGAGCAAGGGGGCTGCCGAGTGCTGGGCGCGGCTCTTGCCCACCGCGGGTTGCCTTGCGCTTCTCATTTCGAACTACCATAGTGGTTCTGAATCAGAAGCGTTCAATCAGGGCCGGAAGGACTGGACATGCAGCGAATCGTGTTGGTTACCGGTGCATCTCGCGGCATCGGTGCGGAGACCGCACGGGTGCTGGGGGCACGCGGGGACCACGTGGTCGTCAACTATCGGGAGAAGCGCAAGCGCGCGGAAGTGATCGTGGCCGATATCGCCGCCGCGGGCGGCAGCGCCTCGGTGGCCGGGGCGGATATCACCGACCCGGACAGTGCGCGAGCGCTCATCGAATCGACAGCCGGCGAGTTCGGGCGGCTGGATGTGCTGGTGCTCAATGCCTCCGGCGGGCTGGAGCGTGATGCCGCACCCGAGTACGCCATGCGGCTCAATCGCGATGCGCAGACCCGGCTGGCGCGGCTCGCACTCGAACATCTCCCGGCGGGCGGGCGCATTGTCTTCGTCACCAGTCATCAGGCGCACTTCTCCGCCACCCGCCCCGTTCCCAACCGCTATGAGCCGATCGCCGCGAGCAAACGTGCAGGGGAGGATGCACTGCGTGAGATGATCCCCGAATTCGACAGTCGCGGAATCGGTTTCACGGTCGTCTCCGGCGATATGATCGACGGCACGATCATCGTGCGACTGCTGGAACGCCGCGATCCGGATGCGGTGACCGCGCGACGCGAGCACGGCTCGCTGCCGACGGTCGAGGAATTCGCGACCGCTGTCGCCGATGCGACAACCGCCGCTACCGCGCCCGGTCACACCGTGTACGTCGGCGGCCGGGACTTCGCGCTGCCCGCCGCGGAAAACGGCTGGTGAGCACTGCGGCTGCGTGACAGCATCATTCGATGCCGCACCTGGTCCACGTCCTTCCCGCCTTCCTGCTCGCGTGCCTGATTCTGGCCGCGCTGCCCGGCCCCGCCACCGCGCTGTTCCTGCAGCGTTCCGTGCGCGACGGCCGCAGGGCCGGGTTGGCGGCGGTGGCCGGCAATGAGATCGGCGTCTTCGGGTGGACGATGGCCGGCGGCGCGGGGTTGTCCGCACTGCTGATCGCCAACCGCGTGCTGAGCCTGGCCATCCACGTCCTGGGCGCGGTGGTGCTCATCTGGCTCGGCATTCAAGCCTGGCGCGGCGCCCGCCGATCCACGGCAGAGGACGCGTTCGGGGCGGCGCTGACCTCGGCGCTGCCGCGCGGCCGCACCCCTGCCGCCGCCTTCCGCGCCGCGCTCGTCTCCATTGCCGCCAATCCGAAGGCCGCCGTCTTCGGGCTGACGATTCTGCCGCAATTCCTGCCCAGCGCCGGCCCGGTGCTGACCACCGTGGTGGTGCTGGCGGTGATCCAGCTCGTCATCGACACCCTGTGGTGTGTGGGCGTCGTACTGGCCGCCGAGCGGGCGGGAGCCTGGTTGCGGCGCACCGCGATCCGGCAGCGGGTCGAGCGGGCGCTGGCGGCCGTATTGGTGGGGCTGGGCCTCGGTCTCGCGGCCGAGGCGCGCTGAGCCGACCTCGGACAGCCGGGCGCGTTCGGCACGGGCCTATGTTTGTGGGTAACCGCGGGTTCGAGCGGGCACTACGGCGGCGAGGAGGTGCGGGCATGGTCGATGACGTCGGCAGGAGCTGGAACGATCCGCCCACCCTGCGGCGTGCGGTGCGCTATGTGGTGGCGGTCCTGATTCTCACGGGCATGGTGGTCGCGCTGGCCCTGGTGTGGGCCGCCGCGCGACCGCAGTGCCTCGATGCCGCCTCGCTGATGTGCGATTCGGCCGCGCGTCTGGCCGTCGCGCTGGGTCCGGCCATTGTGCTGCTGCTCGGCGGTCTCGGCGCGTTCGTCATCACCTTCCGGGAGTGGCGGGCAGCGCGGCCGTGGACGATCTGGCAGGGAGCCGGGTGGTTCCTGTTCACCACGATGGTCATCTATCTGAGCATCGCGGGCGGCGCCGGCTGACCCTGCCGATTCACATCGGGCACCGTGGCGTTCGCTCCGCGGAGACATCGTGATGGTCGAACGGCGTGCCCCGAATCCCGACCCGCGCGGCCAGGAATCGGGCGACGCGAATATTGCGGTCCCAGAACGGATCCACGCGTTCGGCCCGGCGGATCATCCGGCGGCGAGCGCCGGGGAGCTGATCATCGAGGGCGCGCAGCCGCACGGCGGCGGTGGTGACCATGCCGGTCGCGGCGGACCAGGGCTGTAGCGGCACCGACCGCAGCGGCGTATCCGCCAGCAGCGTCCGCACCAGTGGTTGGCCGCTGTAATACGCGAACACACCCAATGCCGGTGCGGTAGCCGCGATCTGGACGCGACCCCGGAGCGAAGCCGGATTGAATCCGCGCGTTGCGGCGCCTGCCATATTCGCCGTCCGCTCCGGGGCGACTCCGGCGGTGGCCACCATATAGTCCACCATCTCCATGCCCTCGGCGGCCGAGCGCGGAATCAGTTCCTCGGCCACCCCGAAGCAGTAGGCGATATAAGCCCAGTAGTGCATCACCGCATCGAGCTGCCTTGTGCTGCAGCGCCTTCCGTGCACGTGGTCGAAGCACATCGGGGTCAGCCCGAAGGTGACAGCCGCGCCCATGGTGGTGGCATTGGAGATGGGATTGCCGTGCCGCGCGAAATGCTCGTCACCCCAGCGCCGGCGCAGCATGGCGCGGACCTGCGCGTGCATGAGCCGCACCCGCACGGTGTCGTGCAGAATCGGCGAGCTGCGCTCCAGGGCGCCGGGTGCGGTGACACTGCCGAACCAGACGGCGGATTCGAGATTGCGGCGGTAGGGGTCCTTGACGAAACGCCCTGTCTCCCCCACCGCCGAGGCGACCTCGGCGCCGACGAAGGTGCCCATGAAATCCTGTACGCCCATGGCCATCTTCCCGGCCGTGGAGACATTGATCCAGAGCCGGCGGCCGTACTCCCACAGGTCCGGGTCGTACCAGTCCGGTGGATTGTCGATGCGCGCAAAGAGATTCACCAGCTCCGCAGGTGGATCCTCGACACTGTCGATGCCGTGCGCGAGCGCCTGATTCAGCATGCGCCGACCACCGGCGGTGCCGAGTCGCCGGAAGGCCGCGACCACCTCGTCCATGGGTTCGTCGCCCTGCCACAGATGGTCGGCCATCAGCCGGGTGCGCGGCGTCTGCAGGGGTTCCAGGCGCACCTCCAGCCATGGTGACAGCATGGATTTGCGCGGCTCGAACCACAGTTCCGAGGCGACCGCGCGGGGCGGCGGCGGGCGCAGCGGCATGCCGGGGCGGTAGTAGTAGTCGTACGGATGTCCGCCGTCGACGGGCTGAACTTCGGTCAGTGGCTGCATAACTCTGGACACCTTCTGCTCTAGAACCCGGTCAGCTGACGGAATGTGGTGGCCGCGTTGCCACCCGGATCGACGTGGACCGGGCAGTAGTGCTTGGGATCGGCGCGGTGTTCCGGTGCGGGCCACAGCGATTCGGGCGCCTCCGGTGGCGGCATATCGGGGGGTCGCCTGCCCGCCACCCGGCGGCGGGCGGCGCGCACGCGTGGGGCGGCGTACTTCACCTCGTCCGGCGTGATGCGGTTCAGCGCGGATATCGCCCGGCAGAGCCGATCGAAGAGCCACTGATCACGATCGGCCCAGGGGAAGCCCATGGTGTCGCGAATGGCCGGATCGCACAGCCCGACGGTGATGAACTTGACCAGGCCCGCTCCGGCCGGGCGAATCGCCTTTTCCCACAGCGGCTCCGGCAGTCGCCGCAGCACCGGGAACGGTGGCACCGGCGCGGTATCGATGAGGTTGTACACGTCCCACGCCGACGGTGTCGGTTCCAGGGTGTCGCGGCACATATCGCGCCAGTAGCGGCGGAAGTCGTTCCAGGACTGCGGCACCACCCGCATGCTCATGCCGTACATCTCGTACCACTGGTAGTGCTCGCGCCAGAGCTGTTCGCGCTGCGGACCGGTCAGGCCGCCCATGAAATGTTCCGCCGTGCGCAGCGTCTGCATGAAGAACACCGCGTGCGCCCAGTAGAAGGTGCCCGGGTCGAGCGCGTGGTACCGGCGGCCCTGCGCGTCGACGCCTTTGATCTCGCGGTGGTACCCGACGATCTCCTGCGCGGTCTGCCGCGCCCGCGGCCCGTCGAAGACGACGCCGAGAATCGGGTAGGAGGAGCGCAGGACACGCTGATAGGGCTCACTCCCGATATCGGAGTGGAATTCCACGCCCGCACCGAGTCCGGGATGCATGTTCTGCACCATGCCCATGAAGAATCCGGTGGGTCCGTAGTAGAGCGAACCGAAGATCTTCCACGTCAGCGAGTCCGGCCCGAGCGGCCTCGGCTCGGAATGGGGCTCGTGCGAATCCGCTGCCTGTGACACCATGGCCACAGGCTGACACGAATATTTACTCGCATTCAATTCGCATTCCGAACCGTCGCAGAAACGCTATGGCACCGAAACGACAACTACCGAAATCGCCTGCCACGCCGCGAAAATCACCGCAGCAGCAGCGTTCCCGCGCCATGGTCGAGCGCATTGTCGACGCAGGTCAGCAGGTATTGATCGGGCACGGGTACGACGGCGCCTCGACCAATCGAATTGCCGAGGCGGCGGGCATCAGCCCGGGTTCGCTCTATCAATACTTCCCGAACAAGGACGCGATCGTCGCCACCGTGATCGAGCGCTACACCGGCGAGGTCGCAGACAGGGTCCGCGCCCGCGTGCTGGCGAATATTACCAACGATCCCGAAGCCGCAGTGCCAGAGACTATTTCGGAGCTACTGGACGCCCTGGGTACGCATCGTGAGCTGCTGCGGGCGGTGGTCGAGCAGACACTGCGACTTTCCTCTGGCGCAACAATGCTCGCCTTCGAACAACAGATCGGTGAGCTGGCACGTCTGGCACTGACCATGCGGTCTCACGAGGTGCCTGCGGATGTGGATTTCGACGCAGCCGCCTGGATGCTGGTGCGGACCGTCGAACATCTCACCATCCGCTACGTGCTCGACGATCCGCCGATTCCCCGCGACCGTTTCCTGACGTCGATCACGCGCCTGGTACTGAACTACTTCCAGTCACCAGAGGGATATTCCCTGGAACCACGAGCCGAACGCGAGCAATCCGACTGAGCGGCACGATATTGCGATCCGTGGTTACGAATCCGATGCAGTCAGGAGCGCGCGACGGCCGGCGGCGTGGGGCCGCGTACATCTCGTCGTGCTCGGGCAGCTCGTCCAGCAGGCCGCCCAGATACGAGTTGGGGACCGCGCACACCACCGCATCGGCGGGCACGGTATCGCCGTCGGCGAGCGTCACCCCCGTGACCACACCGTCCCGAATATCGATATGCCGTGCCACCGCACGGTACTTCACCTCCACGCCGTACTTCTCGAAGATCTGATGCGCGCCGGTGACGAACAGGGTGTCGAGATCGGTGGTGGGGTAGCCGATGGAGACCGGCCGTCTGTGCTTGATGCCCAGGCGAATTCCGGTGGCCAGCACATCGGCGAAGACCTTCGCCGACTCCTGTCGCACCGGTTCGGCGGCAATGCCCAGCGCCAGCCAGTCCCACAGCGACACCCGCGCGGTGGCGGGCATACCGAGCCGCCGGAACCATTGATCGGTGGTGAGATCGGCCAGATCGCCGGGCTGATGGAGGCACTGCCAGCCCAGGCGCGCGGTGGCCAGCGCCGCCCGGGTCCGGTCCACGGGGCCGGCGTCGGGATGCGCACCCAGCAGTGCGCGCAACGCCTGGAAACCCTTGGTGCCCATGGTTGTCGCACGCCCGCCCGGCCAGCGCAGCACGCCGCTGTGCGGGAATTCCACGAATTTCCGGGTGCCGACACTGGTCAGATAGCGGAACAGATGGACGTAGCCGCTGGCGATCACATGCTGGCCGTTGTCCGGAATATCGTGCAGGGTGGCGACTTCCAGGGCATGGGTGCGCCCGCCGAGCCGTCCGCGCCGCTCCAGCAGCGTGACCTGCTTACCGGCCTCCGCCAGCCACACCGCGGAGGGCGGCCCCGCCAGCCCGCCCCCGATGACCGCATACCGCCGCGGATCGTTGATGCGCGCTCCCGTAGCCGAAACCTACAGAAGGGAAGGTACGCCCGCCGCATCGACGGGCGTACCTGATTCGCCCGAAAAGCGAGGTGGAGCAGCCGTTTACGCGCGCTTACGCGACAGCACCGGATACGCCGCGCAGACCAGCGCACCCCACACGACACCGACCACGATGGCCGTGCGGCCCGAATCGGTGAAGAACAGCAGCACCACGACCAGCGCCAGGAAGGCCAGGGCCAGTAGCGAAGTCACCGGTGCGCCCGGCAGGCGATAGTCGCTCGCGGGGAGCAGTCCGGCTTTCACGCGGGCGCGATAGATCAGGTGGCAGACCAGAATGATGCCCCACACGAAGATGATGCCCATGGTGGAGACCGAGGTGACGTAACCGAAGGCCTTCTCCGGGGAGAAGTAGTTCACCGCCACGCCGATCACCATGACCGCCGCCGATACCGCGATACCGGTCGCGGGCACCGACCGGGTGCTCAGCGCGCCCAACTTGGCGGGCGCCTCCTCGCGCTGCGCCAGACTGCGCAGCATACGGCCGGTGGAGTAGATGCCCGAATTGCACGAGGACAGCGCCGCGGTCAGCAGCACGAAGTTGATGATGGCGGCCGCGCCCGGAATGCCGATCTGCTCGAACACCTCCACGAACGGACTGCGCCCGGCATGGAAATTCCGCCAGCTGGAGACCGACATGATGACGATGAGCGCGCCCACGTAGAACAGGCCGATGCGGAACGGCAGGGTATTGATGGCCTTGCGCAGGGTCCGCTTCGGATCGCGGGCCTCACCGGCGGTGACGCCGACCAGCTCCACACCGACATAGGCGAAGACCACGATCTGCAGCACCAGCAGCGCCTGCCCGAAGCCGTTCGGGAACACACCGCCGTCGTTCCACAGATTGGCGGGCGTCGGATTGACGGCATGGCCGAAGTGGAAGATGAGCACGCCGATGCCGATGGCGATCATGGCGACGATGGCGGTGACCTTGATGATGGAGAACCAGAACTCGCCCTCACCGAACAGCTTCACCGACACCAGGTTCAGCCCGAACATAATGCCGAGCACCACCAGCGCGGTGACCCACTGCGGGATGTCGAACCAGTACTGCACGTACTTCCCGGCGACGGTGATCTCGGCCATGCAGGTGCTCACCCACACGGCCCAGTAGGTCCAGCCGGTGGCGAAGCCGGCGAAGCGGCCCAGGAATTCGTTCGCGTATTCGGCGAAGCTGCCGGTGACCGGGCGGTAGGTGAGCAGCTCGCCCAGCGCCCGCATGATGATGAAGATGGCCAGGCCTGCGACCAGGTAGGCGAGGATGAGTGCGGGGCCCGCCTGTGCGATCGCCCCGCCTGCGCCGTAGAACAGGCCGGTGCCGATGGCACCGCCGATAGCGATCATCTGAATGGTGCGCGGTGACAGTCCCCGGGAGTAGCCCTCGTCCCCGGGTAGTTCGGCCGATTCGATCGGCGTCTGTCTCTCAGAGGCTGTCATGTATTCCTTCCACGTGCGTGCGGCCGCACCGCATCCGGCCGTCATCGGCACAGATGCGCGGCCACGCCGAGCTTGCCGGCGGATTGCCGTGCTCGAGCCAACGGCGTGTCACGCTACCGGAGACGTAGTGGCCGTCACAGTGGGCCGGTCGTGGAACTACTCGCCGGTAATGTCATCGACGAGCTCGACACCGGTGACCACCTCGGTCTCGATGCGGATCAAATGATCCATCGGCATGGTGATCCACGAATCGATGAGGGTCTCGTAGCGCTGCACCTGTTCCGGATCGGTGATCACGCGCGCCACCCCGGTGACGATGACGCTCCAGCCTCGGCGGGTGTGCTCGTCGAAGTCGTCCGCCTCGTACGCGACGACCTGCCCGTCACCACCCAGCAGACTCGCGCCCAAATTCGCGCGCACCAGCACCGCATCCTCTTCGACGATGTGGTTCACCGGCCGAATGATCGGAATTCCGCGGCGCGATAAAACAATTCGCCCGTACTGCGCGCCGGCCAACCGCTTCAGCGAATCGCCAGCCGAGAGCTCGCGCAGCATTCGTGCCCCTTCGCCGCCCATCCCTCCAATTGTGGTCGATCTCGCGGAGTTTCGCCAATTGTGTTGCCGCAAGCGGGTGTTCGCAAGTCCACTCAGCGCAGCGGCGGCACGTCGACCTGCGCCGGAACCTTGTCGGTGCGCAATCCCTTCCAGCTCGGCATACGCAGACGCGCACCGGAGAATTCGCGATACTCCACGTCTCCGACCAGGATCGGGTCCACCCAGCGCCAGCCCGCCGCGGCGGCTTCGGGCGGTGGTTCGTCGAAAGCACTTGCCGAGGTTTCGATTTCGCCGAGGGTGGCGCGAATGATGCGGCGGGCGGCCTGGGTGAAGCCGGTGCCCGCATTGCCGATGTAGACGAAGCGGCCGTTCTCGTCATAGGCGCCGAGCACCAGTGAACCGAAGGTGGATCCCATCGCGCCCGCACCTGGCGTCCAGCCCGCAACCACGGCCTCGGTGCGCTGCCGCAGCGGCGTCTTGATCCACGCAGGCGATCGCCGCCCGGGCAGATACACCGAATCGACACGCTTGGAGACGATTCCCTCCAGCCGATGCTCCAGCGCCACCCGCTGCAATGCCTGCGCATCGACCTCGATCCAGTGCGGCGGCGCGGACAGCGGTGCGGCGAAGTCCACTTCGGCCAGCCGCTTCCGGCGCTCGAGATACGGCTCCGCCATGGTGTCGCGAGCGCCGATGCGCAGTACATCGAAGGCGAAGAACTGCACCGGAACCTCCGCCACCAGCTGCTCCCCGGGCAGCGCGACATGCATGCGGCGCTGCAGCCGCCCGAAGGACGGCGCGCCATCGGGTTCCTGCGCCACGATCTCACCGTCGAGTATCAGACTTCCGTTCCCCGACAACACTTTCAGTGCGGCGACCACCTCGGGATAGGAACCGCCGACGTCATTGCCGTTGCGGCTGTAGAGCCGGCACTGCCGAGCCTCGCACACCGCGATGATCCGGACCCCGTCCCACTTCATCTCCACGGCCCAGCCGGCCGCGTCCGGCGGCGCTCCCCCGATCGCCAGCATGGGCGCGGGAACACCGGGAAGCGGCCAGGGCACGGTGCGCCGCTACCCGTGTAGACAATCGGGCAAAAAAGACATGGCGGTAGTTTGCCAAATAATTGCCAATACATATCGGCGGCTCGCCGAGCCATTCCGATTCAGTTGTCACCCAGAAAGATTCACGGGTCCTGACGCAACGGCGCAGGCCGGTGGCGGCCGCGATCCATGTTGTGCGAGTTACCGGAATATCGCGTAATTTACGTTCCGTGGGTTTTCCGAGTGGGCGTTCGGCTCCAATCACAAACGGTTCATTGGGCAGGCTGCTGCCATGGCGCCGGAGATCAGCGCGGTAGCCGACGTCGAATTCCACCCGGGCGCACAGGCGGTGAACCTGCTGCGCACCGGCCCCCGGAGGAGCTGACACCGAGGCCGCCGCCGACGCTTGCCGGCGGGCGGTCTCATTGCGGACCCTCGCATACAAAGTGATCTGCGTCACAGTGACTTTGATTCGTTTCAACTATCAAGACAGATCAAGGCGCAATCCGATCCCGATGGCGGCAGTGGCTCCGAGCAGGGCGGTACTGCCTGAACTCCGAACTCGAGACTCGACCACGGGCGTATGCAATCATCGCCGAGTGTCGAATCTCAAGCTTGTTTGTCTTCCGTTTGCTGGCTCCGGCGCTTCGTTCTTTCGAAACACGAAGTCCCCGGAAGGGATCGATCTCCTGCCGATCCAGCTGCCCGGTCACGAGGAGCGGTTCATCGATCCGCCTTTCGTAGACGTCCGGACGGCGGCTGCCGAGGTTGCGGACTACGTGCGGGCAGAGAGCGACTCGGACAGCCGAATACTGGTCTTCGGCCACAGCATGGGAGCAATTCTCGCTTTCGAGACGGCCCTCGCCCTCGGGGCCATGGTCGATCACGTTTTCGTGAGCGGGTCGCCCGATCCCTGGCATCCGCGCAGCGAGCGCGCCTCGACGCTGACCGACGAAGAATTCATGGCGAAGGTGGAGGCTTTCGCGGGTTACACCCATCCCGCACTCGCCAATCCGGAAATGCGACAGCTGATTCTGCCCATCCTGCGGGCCGATGTGCTCATGCACGAGTCGTATATCGCCGGTAGCGACACCGTCATCGATGTGCCCATCACCGCGCTGCGCGGAACCGGCGACGCACTGGTGTCGGAGGCCGATATGCTCGGCTGGCGCAATGCGACCACCAGCAACTTCTCGATCGAGACGGTCCAGGGCGGCCATATGTACCTCGCCGACCGGCTCGAGGAGACCCTGGAGTTCATCGCGGAAACCACGCGTATCTCCCATGGCAAGTGAGGATCATCTAGTCGCGCTCGTCACCGGCGCGGCACGCGGGATCGGTCGGGCCTGCAGCGTTCGACTGGCCGAGGCGAATATGTCTCTGGTGCTGATGGATATCGGCAAGGACGCCCCCGAGGTGCCTTATCCGCTGGGTTCGGAGAGCCAACTCGAGCACACCCGGCGACTGTGCGTCGAAATGGGCGCGAATGCCGAAACAGCCACCGGTGATGTGCGGAATATCGGTGATATCGACGAAGCGATGCGGCTCGCGCTGCAGCGCTTCGGGCGGCTGGACGTTGTGGTCAACTGCGCGGGGATTGTCAGTCCTTCCGGCAGCAGTGTCGAGGAGGTGACCTCCGACGACTGGTCGACCATGCTCGATATCAATCTCACCGGACCATTCCAGGTCCTGTCCGCGGCCGCGCGAATAATGAAGCAGCAGGGCTCGGGCAGCATTATCAATATCGCGTCCACGGCCGGCCTGGTGGGCTACCGGCATTTCGCGGGATACGTGGCCTCCAAGCACGGATTGGTCGGATTGACCAAGGCCGCCGCGCTGGATCTGGCTCCCCACGGAATCCGCGTCAATGCGGTGTGCCCCGGATCGGTCCATGACGCACCGGAACTCGAAGGAAGAATGCTGCGCGAGGTGGCGAACGCACTCGACCTGAACGGCGACCACGAGCAGATGTTCCTGCGCGATCAACCCTCCAACGCGCTGGTCGCCGCGGAGGACATTGCCGAGACTGTCGCGTGGCTGGCTTCCAGCAGAAGCCGGAGCGTGGTCGGTTCGATCGTCACCGTCGACGGCGGCTTCACCTCTCGTTAATCGGCCCTCGGACAGAAGCTGCAGTCATGAAAACAATGCACGACGTCACCGATGACGGACTCGAAACCCCCTCGCACCCGGCCGGAATCGCGGTCCGCGTCTCGATGCCCGGCGGTGTCGACGCCCTTGCCGCCCGGTGTGCCGAAGCGCTCGGCGGGGACCCCGAAACCATCGGAATCTGGTACCAGAGCGCCCCTTTCGACTCCGCGTCGAATCCGGCGGACAGAATCGTGCGCCAGCAGCGGGCGCATCCGCTGGCCCCGGGGCTGCGGGCCCGGCTGACCTGCACCGGTTATCTCGGCGGTGTCACCGATATGGTGCTGCTGGCGGACGGTGACCTCAGCGGTGTGCTCGCCGAGTTCGATCGCGCCGGCGCACGGTCGTTACCGGCCCTGCAAGACACGTCCGACGCACTGGCCGGCGCGATCGACATCGAATTCGGCGAGGCGTACCAGACCACCGAATTGGCTGCCGCGGTCGTCATTGTGCTGGGCCGATTCCTGGATACCGCAGCGCTCGCGGTCGATCTGGCGACTGCTGACGTATTGCTGCGGTCACCCGCCGTCCGTGCGCGAATGTTCTCCGAATCCGGTGCCGGCACTTGCGAATTCGGAGTGCACGGTTCGATCGGGGACGTCGTGTCTCAGCTCTCGGCCGCCACGCCGGAGGCAACCGCGGCAGGGCTGGAATCCGACCACGGCCTGCGGTCGGTGCGGATCATCGATTACACCGGCGCGCCAGGCGTTTTCCTTCCGAAGCCGGCCGCATCGCACGACTTCGACATCGCGATCCATCCGACGTCCGATCCCGGCATCGGCCGGGTACTGCTGCGGACCCGGTCGGAGGAAGCGGCGGAGTTCATCCATCAGATCGCGCAGGTGCTCGGCTTCGTCTACGCGCAGATCCAGGCGAAGGGCCCGGATCTGCGACTGCTCGATATCGCCTACGCCGATGTCCCGGAATCGATCTCGGTCGCGGCCGTACGCGCCCCCGGTGCGGGTGGCCGAATGGAACAGCGCATTGCCGCCCATGCGGCCGACCGCCCCTCCTCGACCGCGGTGCTGGACGGAACCGCGTCGACCTCGTTCGGAGAACTCGAAGCGCAATCGCAGCGCATCGCGGCGGGTCTGCTGCAGCTCGGGGTGCTGCCGGGTGACTTCGTGGTGGTCGCGGCGGCGAAATCCGCAACGCTCTTCGCCACCATGCTGGGCATCTGGAAGTGCGGCGCGGCCTACGTTCCCGTCGATATCGAATTCCCGATGGAACGGCTGCGGTACATCATCGAGGACTCCCGTGCGCGGGTGGCCGTGGTCGAGCAGCAGTTGCTCGGCGCGGTACCGGATTCGGCTCGTGCGGTGGACATTTCGGCCCTCGCCGCCAGCACGGCGCCGGATGCCGCACTGCCGCAGGGGTTGTCGGAGAACGCACCCGCCTACGCGATCTACACCTCGGGCACCACCGGCCGGCCCAAAGGCACGGTGATCGCGCACCGCAGTGTGCTCGCCCTCATCGACGCGCTCACCGAGCAGTTCTCGCTCTCGGAGACCGATGTGTGGAGCGCCTTCCACTCCCCCGCGTTCGATTTCTCGGTCTGGGAGATCTGGGGCGCACTGGCCACCGGCGGCGCGGTGGCCGTGGTGCCCAAGAGCGCGGCGCGCGATCCGCGGCAGTTCCACGAGCTGTTGCGCGGCAGCGGTGTGACGGTGCTGAACCAGACGCCGTCGGCCTTCGCGCACCTGGTGAGTTTCGATGCGCAGGCGCCGCTGCTCGACACGGTCCGGTTGGTGATCCTGGGCGGAGAAGCCTTGCAGGCCGGCAGTTCCGCCGCCTGGCTGGACCGCTACCCGGCGAATCGCTGCCAGCTGATCAATATGTACGGCATCACCGAGACCACCGTCCACGTCACCGTGCAACCGGTCACCAAACACACCACACTGCGCGCGCCCCGATCGGTGGGGCATGCCATCGCGGGTTGGCACACCACCGTGCTGGGCCCGGATCTGCGGCCCGCTCCCCCGGGATTTCCGGGTGAGATAGTCGTCGCCGGTGCCGGTCTGGCGCTTTACTATTCGGGAAAGCCCGCCCTGACCGCGACGAAGTTCGTGGCGGGCCCGGACGGGCAGCGCTGGTACCGCAGCGGCGATCTCGGCCGCCTCCGCCCCGACGGCACGCTCGAACATCTCGGCCGCATCGACCACCAGGTCAAGATCAACGGCTACCGCATCGAACTGGACGAGATCCGCAATTGCCTCAGACGCCAACCCGGCGTCCGCGACGCGATCGTGGTGTGCCACCGGACCGAAGGCCAGTTCGCCACCACCCGCCTCGATGCCTATCTGGTCGGCGACGATCTGGATCTGCCGGAACTGCGCGGCGCGGTCGCCCGCATGCTGCCCTCGTACATGCGGCCCGCGTTCTACACGGTCGTGGACAAGATTCCACTGACCACCAATGGAAAAGCCGATATCGCACGCCTGCCGGCGCCGGACAGCGGCCCGCACCAGGCCGATTCAGCACCCGAGTCCGAGCCCGCACCGAAAACCAGCGGGACACAACCGATCCTGACCAAGGTGTGGTCCTCGGTCCTGGGCGTGGAGCCGAGCGCCGACGACAATTTCTTCCTCTCCGGAGGAAACTCACTCGCCGCCATCCACCTCAGCACCGAGCTCGGCAAGAACGCGGTCCCCATGCCCCTGAGCATGGTGTACCAGTACCCGGTGTTCAAAGACCTGCTGGCCGCCATCGGCGAAAAGACGCACTGACCGGGGCCGACGTGCCGGGCAGACCCCGGCACGTTTGGACCTCATCGTTGCGGCTACTCCGAAAAGGAGACGCTGGAGTATCGGCGTGCCCGTCTACAGCGAGGAAGTGTCATGGCCATTTCCGATCTGGTACTGCTCGTCGCCGGCATTCTTTTCCGCATGGGTGTTCGGTAGCGCGGTCACACGTGCACAGAACCACTCAGGATTCGCTCGAGCGCTGACGGTGTGTGGCCGAGCTGCTCGCGCACCATCCGGGTCATATGCGCCTGGTCCGCGAAGCCGAGATCGGCGGCGAGCTGAGCCAGGCCGATCTGGCCCTGCTCGAGGGAATCGAGGGCGCGACCGATCCGGACACGATTGCGGTACCGAGTCAGTGACACCCCGAATTCGCGGGAGAACACGCGGCTCAACCGATATGGCGAGACGGCGAGCGACTCGGCGAGCGGGAAGAGCCCTGCTGCGGCGGGATGGTCCATCGCGATCGCCTCCCGCGCCGCCGCGGCGAGCTTGTGATCGGAGGACCGCCGCTCGACCTGTGACGGCACAGTCGCCACGACCTGGCCGAGCGCGGTGCCGAGCAGGCCGAGCAACTCCTCGCAGAGCGCATAGTCGACGTCTTCTCGGGCACCCAGCAGGCGGCGATGCGCAAGATCCAGCGCCGCATCGACATACACCGACGACCGCGTGACCAGCGCCGCATCACCGGTCAACGTCCGCCACAATGCGGGTGAGAATTCGACCAGGGTGCATTCGTCGCCACCGGCGGGATGAGCAAATCTCTCCTCCATGTCCGGGATGGCGACATAAGCCATGGTGTTGTCCACCGTGGACTCGACGCCGTTCGCACGCCGGCGAAATCGACCGCGGCGGACGAGCACCATACTGTGGCCGCACCTGGCCTCTTCCGCGGACCAGTGCGTGTGATCATCGCGGCAGCTCACCGCCGACATCGCAAAATTCGGGCGAGTGGCAAGGCGCAGGACGGTTCGCATCTCCCGCACCTTAATCACGACCTCCGACAGCGCCCGCAAGAATCGTCGAGTGATTCCATGCGAATCGACGAGTTTCCCTGTGGCGGTGACCAATCCATGCGCCTAGCCGTGCCGGCGCGGGCGGCACGGTCAGTCGGCTACGCGCCCTGGCACACCCAAGGCAGTTCGCATGGCCGCGGTCCCCGCCTCCATGAACTTCCCGACCTCCTCGGCGAACTCATCGGGCAGCAGATCGACTGTCCACACCAGCTCGCTCCCCTCATCGTGAGCAAAGACCTGGACGCCCCCGTTGTAGTGACTGAAGGCGAACGGAGCCGTGATCGCGGTGTACGCCAAGCGATGTTCGCTCTCGTCGACACCCACGAGCCGCTCGCGCGCCGTGGACCCTTCGAAGAAGGTGATGACCCGGTCGCCGTCCTCGATGCGGCAATCGACCACGAACCCCGGCACCAGACGCGTCGAGAGAGCCGGCCAGTCCCGCAACGCATCCCACGTGGTCTCCAGATCAGCGGCGAGCAGGACCGATTTACGAACAGTGGACATAACCATCCTTCAGATAGGCGAGCAATCACGCTCAGACTGCCGGACCATCAGAGGTGAGGTCTTGAACATTTTTGCACCGGGATTCGCTCGGCAGCGGGGCACAGACGCAACAGAGGCGACAGAGAGCTCGGAACAACACGCCGTCCTGCACGTTTGATGCGGTCAGCAGCGGGAATTGCCGCCCTATGTTCATCATCATCGGGCTCATCGTCCTCATCGGCGCTGTGGTGGTCGGGGTTGCCGGCATTGCCGCCAACAGCGGCGAAAATCATCTGATTCCAGGCGGTTTCACCGTCTTCGAGCACACCTATGCCGGATCGTCCGGCCTGTTGTTCGCCTACGGCATCCTGATCGGGGCGATCGGCACCTGTGGGCTGATCATGCTGCTGGCCGGGACGTGGGCCACGTCCCGGCGCGGGGTCGCGGCACGCCGCGACCTCCGGAACTCGCGTCGCGAAATGGCTGCGGCCCGGCGCGAACTGACCACCAAGCCGGTACCGGAACCGCAGCCGCCCAAACGATCCGCCCTGCCGGCGGATCCGAAAAAGGCGGCCGCAGCAGCGCCGTCGCAGCCCATCTGGTCCTTCAACCGGTTCATGAACCGCTCCACGCCCGCAAAGCCGGCTACTTCGCTCTCCAAATCGAAATAGGAATTAGTCATGATTGCTCTCGGTATCGTTCTGCTCGTCATCGGCTGGCTGGTCGGCATCCCGATCGTCACCACGCTGGGAATCATCGCCATCGTCGCCGGTCTGGTGCTGTGGGCACTGGGCTCGATGGGCCGCCCGGTCGGCGGCAGGCGCTGGTATTACTAACCATCTCTGAGTAATGCTCGCGGACCGCCGCGGGGCCCATCCACTAGCTTGAAACCTATGACGGTGACGGTGCTGGTTCCGGATGACTACGGCCTCGCGGCGGTTTCGCGTCTGGAGGGCGTGCGGCCGTTGCGCTTCGGGCTCGGCGAGCCGCTGCCCGCGGGGGCCGATGAGGCCGAGGTGCTGGTGCCCGGTTTCCTGGTCGGCCCCGAAGCGGTGCAGATGACCTGGGCGCTACCGAAACTGCGCCTGGTGCAGCTGCTGACCGCCGGTGCGGAGGCCTGGGTCGGGAAGGTGCCCGCGAGCGTGCAGGTCTCCATCGCCCGCGGAGCGCACGGGGCGAGCACCGCCGAATGGGCGATCACCGGATTGCTCACCGTGTATCGGGAATTCATCGGGTTCGCGACGGCGCAGCGGGAGCACCGCTGGACGCAGCATCAGACGGACACCTTGTCCGGCAAGCGGATTCTGATCATCGGCGCCGGCGATCTGGCCGCGGAACTGCAACGCAAACTCGCACCGTTCGATGCTACGAGCGTCCTGGTCGGTACGCATGCCCGCGAGGGAGTGCACGGTGTGGACGAACTGCCGCAGCTGCTCGGCGATTTCGATGCGGTGGTGCTCATGGTGCCGGTGACCAGTAAGACCATCGGCATGGTGGATGCGGCCTTCCTGGCCCGCCTGGCCGACGGCGCGATTGTGGTGAATGCCGCCCGCGGCCCGGTGGTGCACACCGATGCGCTGCTGGCCGAGCTCCGAAGCGGCCGTCTGCGTGCCGTTCTCGATGTCACCGATCCGGAGCCGCTGCCCGCCGGCCATCCGCTGTGGGACGCGCCCGGACTGTTGCTCACCCCGCATGTGGGCGGGAGTAGCCGGGGCGCCCAGGAACGTGGGTGGGCCATCGCGACCCGCCAGATCGGCCGCTATCTCGCCGGGGAGGCGCCGGAGAATCTCGTGCACGGCGAATACTGAGCTCCCCCGGATGAGCTCGCCTGGCGCGCCCGGATGAGCTCGCCGGCGGCTACAGCGAGTCCTTGCCGATCGGCCGATTCAGCAGGCGCCATTCCCGCTCCCAGCGAGCGCTACGCCGCGAATCGAGCACGGCGGCGGTGATCCACACCGATGCGGCAGTGGCGCACCAGCTTTCGACCAGGATGGCCAGCCCGGTGCCGACTCCCTCGGCCGCGGCCGAACCCGGTCGCGCCGGAGCCATGGTCGGATTTCCCTCGGGTCCGATCCACAGCGCGGTGGTCGACCCCGACAATTTCGGTTTCGGAAGCTCGATGGTGGCGGTCCTGGCGTGCGCATCGAACATGAATTGCACGGGCACCTGGTATCGGTCCGGCTGGGCGCCATAGTGATCCGCCGTCGGCAGCAATTGCGCATCGGCGGTGACCGTCGCGGTCACCTGCGTCTTGCCCGCGTCCTGTGCGGCGATTCGCGCCACCGCGCCGGTATAGCTCACGGTTCCGATGGCGCCGGAGATCGGCACGGCCACCACCACGGCCAGCACCGCCAGCACCCGCACCAGGACTTCGAACCGATCCGAAACACGCAGCAGCGGATTGGGGTTCCACGGCCGAACCCGCCACATCCGCACCACAGCTGAAGGAGCCTCCGGCACCTGGACCACCTCCCTCCACGGCGCCACTGGCACCGAAGTCATCGGTAGCAGTACCCGTTTAAATACCCCTTGAACAGCCATCTGTCCAGCGGCAATCTGGCCACAACGGTTGGCAGGCGGCGTGTCTAGGCCGGCGGCCTGGTCCACAGGGCCGGTGCGCAGCGGGCCGGGCCGAGGCGCGGCACGCTGGTCACCGCGATACTGATGCGCGTAATACTCACCAGCGCACCGAAAGTCACCGGCAGGATGACCAGATCGCGAGGAGCCTCGGCGAGCAGGGTCAGCAGGGTGATCAGCAGGGTTCCGTCGATGAACACCGATACCGTCGCGGTGACGAGTAGCGCCCTGGCTGCCAGTCGCGTCGGGATGCGCACCACGCGGCTCGCCCGGCCGGTGGACGCGATGGCCAAGGCGGTGCACGGTACGCCGACGACAACCGCGAAGCCCATGAGTACCAGGCCGGCGATCGTCAGCGACCGCGGTACCGCACTGAACGAACCCAGGAGCGCAGCGGTACCCCACAGCACACCGATGACCGGCCCGATCGCGGTGAACGTACAGCCGTAGCGGTGAATCCGCTTGGAGGACAGCACCGGTACGAACTCGGCGGCGATGACCGTCGGACCGCCGAATTCCTCGATGGCGGCGATGCTTGCTCGTTCCAGCGAAAGCCCCTGCGCGCGATAATGTTCCACGGCGTCGTTCAACCCGTCGCCGATCTCGGCGAGGATCGCCTGGCGTTCCCACCAGGTGCCCGTCAACCGGGTACCCAGGTCGTCGAGATAATCGTCGATCACAGTGCGGGCCAAGGCTCTTCCCCCATGACAGCGTTCCCCTCCATCAGAGCGCCGACCGCGGCGACGAAGTCCCGCCAGGACGCCCGCTCCTGTCCGAGCTGCCGATGCCCGGCAGCACTCAGGGTATAGGTGCGCCGCTGCCGGCCACCCTCCCTGGACCACGCACCGTCGATCAGCCCCGCCTGTTCGAGCCGATGCAGGGCCGGATAGATGGTGCCCTTGGGCAGATCGAAACGGCCGCCGGTGCGAGTGCGAAGGGCATCGATGACGCCGTAGCCGTGGCGCGGTCCGTCGGCGAGCACGGCCAGGATCATCCCGTCCAGGTGCCCTTTCAGCACTTCTGCACTCATGGGTAGCAAGCCTACCCTTCAAGGCGAAAATGCCCTAGCCTATAGGTAGCGTCCCTACCCATAGGAGGTCCCGGTGCGCTACAGGATTGCGAGCGCGATTTTCGCGCTCACCACGGCCGGTGTACTGACCGGCTGCGCCGACGGATCGGGGGGACTGCCCGATGCCGGGCTGATGATGCGCGATGCCGCAATCTCCGCCGGCGCAATAGATTCCGCACATCTGGCGCTCCAGGCCGAGGGGTCGGTGCCAGGCTTCCCACTGCGCGGACTGGAGGCCGATGTCTCCAAGAGCGACGGCGGTAGCGCGACCGGCACGGCGACACTGCCCACCGGATCGGTGACGCGGTTCGTCGCCTCCCAGGGCAAGGTTTTCAGTAGATCCGACAACGGAACTCTCGTCCCGCTGCCGTCCGGATTCCCCAGCCCGAGCGGCATGATCGGGCGCGACGGCGGGCTCGCCCGGCTGCTGCGCTCACTGCGAGATCCGGAAACCGTTGGGCGCGAACAGTTCACCGGCATCGATGCGTTCAAGATCCAGGCGGTGGTACCGGCCGAATCGCTCGCGGCGATACTGCCGGGCGCCACCAAGGACGCGACTCTGACCATATGGGTCCGCGTACGGGGAGCCCATCTGCCGCTGCGGACCACCCTCGGATTTCCGGAGCACCCGGACGCTCATCTGAATGTCGCGGTGTCCAAATCACAGGCAGCCTCCCTCCCGGGCAAGCAATCATGAAGGATCCCGAAATGACCGACAGCGCAATCGAGGTGCTGAGTCTGAGTGTCAGCCGCGGCAAGCAGGAGGTCCTGCGCGATATCAGCTTCGCACTGCCGCCGGGCAGTGTGACCGGATTGCTCGGCCCCAGCGGATCGGGTAAGACCACACTGCTGCGCGCCATTGTCGGCGTGCAGCGCATTCGGTCCGGCACTGTCACCGTCCTGGGCCGTCCTGCGGGTACGGCCGAATTGCGCAGGCAGGTCGGCTATGTGACACAGCAGCCTTCGGTCTACGGCGATCTGACAATCCGCCAGAACGCCCGCTATTTCGCCAAGATCCAGGGCACCGGCGCGGCCTCCGCCGAGGCCGCGATCCGCGATGTGGGCCTCGCCGATATCGCCGATCGGATGGTCGACGCGCTCTCGGGCGGCCAGCGCGCCCGCGTCTCGCTGGCCTGCGCACTGCTCGCGCACCCGGCCGTACTGGTCCTGGACGAACCGACCGTCGGCCTCGATCCGGTACTGCGCCGCGATATCTGGACCCGGTTCCACACCCTCGCCGATGCGGGCACCACCCTGCTGGTCTCGAGTCATGTGATGGACGAAGCCGACCGCTGCGAGCGACTGCTCCTGCTGCGGGACGGCCGACTGCTCGCCGACGAGACACCGGACGACCTGCGCGCCGCCACCGGTGCGCCGAATCTCGAAGACGCGTTCCTGCGCCTGATCCTGCAGCAGGCCGGCGACTCCGACGACCGAAAGGTGCTCGCCTGATGACTGTTTCGCTCACTCTGGCCACCACCGCGCGCGTGCTCACCCAGGTCCGGCACGATCGGCGCACCATCGCACTGGTCATCACCGTGCCCAGTCTGCTGCTGGCCCTGCTGCGGTACATCTTCGTCGACCGTCTCGACATCTTCGATCAGATCGGGCTGATGCTGCTGGGCATCTTCCCCTTCACCTCGATGTTCCTCATCACCAGTGTCGCCATGCTGCGCGAGCGCGTCAGCGGCACCCTCGAACGCCTGCTCAGCACTCCCCTGCACAAACTCGATCTGCTCTTCGGCTATGCCATCGCCTTCGCCGCCCTGGCGGCCATCCAGGCCTGCGTCGCCTGCGCCGTCGCCTACGGCCTGCTCGGTCTGCGCACCCAGGGAAATATTGCGACGGTCCTGCTGATCGCTGTCAGCACGGCCATTCTCGGCTGCTGCACCGGACTGTTGACCAGCGCCTTCGCCCGCACCGAATTCCAGGCCCTGCAATTCATGCCGGCCATCGTGTTCCCGCAGATCCTGCTGTGCGGACTCATCTGGCCGCGCGCGGAAATGTCCACCGCCCTGCAGTGGGCCGGCGATGTCATGCCGCTGCGCTACGCGGCCGAGGCCATGGGCGAGGTGGGCACCTTCCCGCTCCCGACCACCCGACTCTGGCTGGACCTGCTGGCCATCGCCCTGTTCGCCATTGCCACCCTGCTCGGCGGCGCGGCCACGCTGCGCCGCCAGACCCGCTGATCGACGGGCCCGAAACCTCCTGTGCCACATGATCATCAGAATGCGATTTCATTTGCAAAATCACCGTTAATCTGGGTTTACATTCCTGTTGTGCTGCCGTTTTCCGTGTGCCAAGATCAACCGCGTCGGCTCGGGGGGAATTATTCGGAGGCGGTCGGCAATCCGCACCAGCGCAACCACTCTCGACCACCTCTTTGTCCGTGGAGGGCTACTTCCCTTTGACTTCAAGCACATTCGATCGAATGGTTTGTGGTGCACCACGAAAGTATCTGTGGCACACAGTAACTGGTATTCGAGAACAGGGCGCTGCCAATACCACCCAGGAGCCGCATTGGGAGCGATACTTCTCAGCCGAGATCTGCCCGGAACCCCCGAGGCACTGTTCAACACCATTATTTCTCCGACCACATGGGAACACTGGTTCGGCATCCACCGTGATTTCGTCGGCAAGCCGCCCGAGCGCCTGATGGAAGGTTCGACCGTGGTCTCCGAGGTGCTGATCCACGGTATGGCCGAGGAGGTCGAGTGGACCGCGCGGCGGCTCGACGAGCCCAATCGCGTGGTGCTGCGCGGTATCGGGCAGACCGGTGTGCAATGCGATTTCACCTATTGGTTGCAGGGCACGGCCGCCGGCACGACCGTCACCGCGGGCATCACCTTCACCGGACTGCTGATCACCGACTCGGTGACGAAGGTGCTGGAGAAGCACGGTTACGAGCAGCTCGACCGCACCCTCGGTCAACTAGCCGAACTCGCTTGCGCACTGCATGAATGAGGCGCCGCCAGGACGGCGTCACCACCCCGCTGTTTCGCCTGATACATAGCCCGGTCCGCGGATCCGAGGATCTCCCGCAGCGAGTCCCGAGTACCCCGGCGATCACCGATGGCCGCCCTATCGACGATTGCGAGCCCGAGGCTGGCAGTGACCGATATCGAACCGATCGGCGCGGCAACGGCGCCGCGTAATCGCTCGGCCGCGGCCACCGCCGCCGCACCGGGCAACCGCACGATGACCGCGAACTCCTCACCGCCGAAGCGGGAGACGATGCTGCCGGCGGGTGCGGCCCGGCGCAAGCGATCGGCGATGCACACCAGCACCTCGTCACCGGCGGTATGCCCGAAGCTGTCATTGACGGATTTGAACCGGTCGAGGTCGATCATCATCACGCATACCGGCAACGGTGACGGACGCGCCAGCAGGGCCGCCGAATGGTAGTCGAGCCCGCGCCGGCTCAGCAGCATTGTCAGTGGGTCCGAAAGCATTTCGCTGCGCAGCACCCAGTAGCAAAACTGCAGTCCGGGCGGTACCACGACGGCCGCGGCCATACCCAGCATCATGATCGCCGCCGAGGTCACATCGCCGCTGCCGATCAGCGGAGCCGCGAGCAGCGCGGCCGAGCCGAGTGACCACATCGTGTGCACGGCAAGGGCTTTCGGAGCATGGAACGCGCTCACATAGATGCCGACGATCAACAGCAGCAGCATTCCCACGGACCGCACCACATAGCCGGGACTCAGTGCGCACACCACGGTCACGGACACATCGGCGATCGCCACCAGCACCAGCGATTCCGCCTCGGCCGGCCAGGGCAGCACAACCCAGCGCACACCCCAGGCCACTCCGGCCCCGACGAGCAGCCACAGCACCGCCCGCCCCAGCGGCCCGTCCGGCGCCTGCGGCGACAGCAGCATCAGCACACAGATCGCCGGCGCCACCAACCCGCACACACCGATAGCAACCTTGAGCACCCCGAGTGACGACCGGGACGCGATCGCGTCGACCACCCATCCGTAGTCGACGTCCTCACGCCACCAATCGCGAAGCAACCGCAGACCAACCCGCATGTACTGCCCCCTCGGCGCCGGACGAACCCTCCTGCACTGACGAACCGCACAGCACCGGACCCCCCGCTCCGGCCGCGTATCGCAGTCTATTCAGCCATAATGCAGCAACCGCATGGACTGTAATCCATGTCACTCCGCCGGCGGGCGGCGCAGCCGGGCCGCCAGCCACAGCACCACGCCGTAGCCGAAGGCCGCATCGGCATTGGACACCAGCGCGGAGGACGGGAAGATGATGGCGTGCCGCAGTCCCGCATCGGCCAGGGCGCGCACCCGGGCCAGCACCTCCGCGGGCGTGCCGATCACCAGCCACTCGTACAGGACCTCGTCCGGAACCTCCTCGATCGCCGCCAGCACCTCGGCTCTGGTCAATTGATGCGGCATCAGATCGATGAGACCCCGGAAGTCTTCTCCGAAGGGATGTTTCGCGCCGCAGCGCGTCCACACCGCGCCCGGAGCCATCAGGCCCAGATAGCGCACCGACGGATTGCGCAGCAGCCGCCGGATTCCCGCCTGCGTACGCGCGGTGACGATCGAGAGCATCTGGGCGGGCACGATCGCCTCCGGATCGCGCCCGGTCGCGCGGGCAGCGGCGTGCACCAGCCCCAGCCGCCGCTGGTACTCGTCCGGTGACATCGACTCCCACGGATACCATCCGTCGGCATATCGCCCCGTCAACTCCAGCATGCGCGGTCCGTGCGCACCGATCCACACCTGCGGCATCCGCCCGGGCGGCGCCGTCAAATCCATTGGCGCCCTGTCGATTTTGTAATACTTACCGGAGAATTCGAGCGGCTCCGTCGCGGTGAGCGCCGCGCGGAGCACCTGCAGCGCCTCCTCCAGGCGGTCCACCGGACGATTCCAGGCGAACCCGTACGGATCGAGGTTCTCCCGCTCACCGGAGCCGATCCCCAGGATGGGCGGCACCTTCGTCATATGCGCGAGGGTGAGAAAGCTCTGCGCCAGCAAAACCGGATGCCGGCGGTGCGGATCCGTCACACCGACGCCCAGCTGCACCCGGCCCGCCCCGGCGGCCAGATGCGCGAGCAATGGCGCGTAGTCGAACTGTTCGTCCGGGCTGCCGACCGCCTTCGCCTGCGGCGTGAAGTCGCTGTCCCACACCGCACGTGGGAACACACCGATCAGATGATCCGGCGCCAGCACCGAATCCAGCCGTCCGAGCCGGGCCATCCGCACCATGAGGCGCGCGGCGGCCAAGGGCGGATTCACACCGGCGAGGGTGCCTACCGCGAATGATTTCTGCTGCGAGTCCGACACGATGGTCTCCTCTCGGCGGGCACACCGGAATCGGGCCCTCGCCGATTATCGCGTCGATCCCCCTGCCACGTCCGGTGATTGCGCGCATCGGCCCCCCACCCGTATCCCGCGAAAAGCCATCTGTCCAGCGGTGATCTGGCCCCGGACGGCGACACTCGCTATGGTTCGGCGATGCAGAGCGCAGAGTTGATCGAACGCGGCAGCACGATCATGGATCGGGTGACATCCCAGCAGTCCGCACAGCCGTGGCAATTGGTGGTCGGCACGGGAGTTGTTGCGCTGTTACTGGTGGCCTTCCGCCCGACCTGGCGGATTCTGCGCAATGTGGTGACCATCGCACACGAGGGCGGGCATGCGTTCACGGCGCTGCTGACGGGACGGCGGCTCAACAGCATCCGATTGCATTCGGACACTTCCGGACTCACCGTCTCGAGCGGAAAGCCATACGGGCTCGGCATGATTCTCACCAGCGCCGCCGGCTATCCCGCACCCGCGCTGCTGGGTCTGGGCTACGCGGCACTGCTGGGCGCGCATCGCATCACGCTCATGCTGTGGCTGACCATCGCACTGCTGGCGGTTCTGCTGCTGAAGGTACGCAATGGATACGGCCTCCTGACGGTCTTCCTGACCGGCGGGCTGATCTTCCTGGTCTCCTGGTTCGGCACCGATACCGTTCAGGCGGCAGTGGCCTATCTGGCGGCCTGGTTCCTGCTGCTGGCCGCGGTGCGACCGGTGATCGAGTTGCAGCGTAATCGCCGGAACGAACCCAATTCCGATGCCGATCAGCTGGCGCGCCTCACTCGCGTACCCGGACTACTGTGGGTATTGGCGTTCGGAGCGGTAGCCCTGTGCTCACTGGTGCTGGGCGCCCGGCTGTTGCTGAACGACGTGACCGGAGTGTGCGTGCCGCCGCTCACTCACAACACGTGTTCCGCGTCCGCCGAGCGGTGACGAACCTCGCGCAACATCACGAGATCGACGCCGCTACAAGATTTCTGGAGAATGCGAGCTAACATTCGCGGTGCACCGTCCGGGTGATCGGGAACACGGCGAACCCCTTCCTCGATCGTCCGGCCGGGTTCGATCGTCAGTGCAGGAGGGTGTGGGATGGAAAGACCGGCATGGGCCCCGGAGGGCGTGGACATGGCGCAGGCGAGTCCGGCTCGCATGTACGACGCGCTGCTGGGTGGCTCACACAATTTCGATATCGATCGGCGCGCTGCCGAAATGGGCAAGGCGCTGGTGCCGGACCTGCCGCGGCTGGCCCTGAGCAATCGCGCCTTCCTGCGGCGCTCGGTGCGCTTCCTGGTGGATTCGGGCATCCGGCAGTTCCTGGATATCGGTTCCGGCATTCCGACCGCGGGCAATGTGCACGAGATCGCGCAGGAGATCGACCCGGGCTGCCGGGTGCTGTACGCCGATATCGATCCGGTGGCCGTCGCGCACGCGCGGGCCATCCTGCAGGGCAATGACCGCGCCGCCGCCATCGAGGCCGATCTGCGCAAGCCGGTCGATCTGCTCGCGGCAGCCCGCGAGAGCGGCATGATCGATTTCGAGCAGCCGGTCGGCGTGCTGCTGTTCGCCGTCCTGCACCTGCTCGGCGATGACGACCGTCCGGCCGATACCGTCGCCACGGTGCGGGCCGCGGTGCCCGCGGGCAGTTATATCGCCCTCTCGCACCTCTCCTCGGCCTCCCGGCCCGAGGATGCGGCCAAGCTCGGTGCGAACGCGGCCGGTAAGAGCAATGTCGGTATCCACTTCCGCTCGCGCGAGGCGATCACCGAATTCTTCGAGGGCTGGGACCTGGTGGAGCCCGGCGTGGTCGAGCTGCCGGTGTGGCGGCCCGAATCCGAACGCGATCAGCACGAAGCACCCGGCCGCTCACTCGGTTTGGCCGGTGTGGGGCGCAAAGGCTGAGCAGGAGTGGGACTTTCGGGGTAGGGGGTTAGTGGTGGGTGCGGCACACGAACTGGCGGTGCGGTGGGCGGCCATGCTCGACGGCGCTGTCGCGCCCACACTCAACCGCACCCAGGTCGAGCAGCTGCTGGATCCCTATGCCGTCGGACTGATCGAGGCGGTGCGCGGCACCGGCGTAACAACGGTGGCGGCCGAGGCGGCCGCGGCGCTGGTCGCGGCCAATTATCGTGACCCGCTGGCGGTGCACCGCTCGGTGCTGGTGCTCTGCAAGGACCTCGTCGACGCCGTCTGCCCCGATCCCGACTGCCCCGATTTCGTTCCCGTTCGTGACCGCGCCATCGAGGTGGCCGCCGAATTCGCCGCCGCCTTCACCGCGGGCCTGCGCAATGCCGCACTGGCCGAGCAGGAGAGCACCATGGCCGCCGTCCTGACCGCGGCCCGGGAGGCCGAGGCGCGGCGGCAACTGTCGGAGGCGCGGTTCCAGGCCATCTTCGCGGGCGCGTCGGTAGGCATCGGCACCATCGATATCACCACCGGCCAGGTCGTCGATGTGAACAATGCGATGGCCGAAGTGCTCGGCGTCCCAGCCGAATCCATGCCGGGACGCTCGGTGGCCGACATTCTCGGGCCGATGAATATCGGCGATGCCTTCGCCCGCTTCCAGCAGCTGTTCTCCGGTGAGGTGGACAGCTTCCGCGTCGAATCGGTGCACACCCGCCCGAACGGCACCATCACCATCATCGACCTGTCCATGTCCGTGGTGCGCGACAGCGACGGCAAACCGCGCTTCCTCATCGGTGTCACCGTCGATGTCACCGAACGCAAGCAACTGGCCGATCAGCTCTGGTATGACGCACACCATGATTCGCTGACCGGTCTGCCCAACCGGCTGCTGTTCTTCGACCGGCTCGCCGCGGCGGACGGTCAGGTCGGCGTCTGCTATCTGGATCTGGACGGGTTCAAGGAGATCAACGACCGCCGCGGCCATACCGCCGGCGACCGGGTGCTCTGCGATGTGGCGCAGCGGCTGCGCGCCGTCCTGCCGGAGAACGCCGTGGCCGCGCGGCTGGGCGGTGACGAATTCATCGTGCTGGTCGAACACTGCTCGGGCCGTGAGGAATTGACAGCCGTGGCGGACAGCATTCTCGGGGCGCTGCGACAGCCGTTCGATGTCGCGGGCCTGTCGGTGACGGTCGGCGCGAGCATCGGCACCGCGCTGGTGGATACCCATTCGACCGCCATCGACGAGCTCATGCATGCCGTGGACACCGCCATGTACCGCGATAAGGCCGCTAGATCACGAAGGGCAGCAGCGCTTTTCGCTCCGCCGGATAATCACTGAACTTCTCCCGGTACCACTTGTGCGTGGCGAAGGCGCGGGGCACCAGATTGCCGAAGGTGATCAGGAAGATGACCACACCCGGCAGCGCCCAGGTGAGCAGCGCGAAGCCCGCCCAGGCCAGCAGTTCACCGAGATAGGTGGGGCTGGTGACGAATCGGAAGCCCAGGCCGAATGGGATCTTGTATTCCGTTGCGCCCGGATTGTTCTTGTCCCGCAGATTGCGAACGATCCACTCGGAGCTGACCAGCAGCCCGAAACCGCACAGGTACACCACCAGGCCGATCAGGAAGCGCGGATCGGTCAGCCAGCCGGTGCCGTACCGCCCCAGGTAGTCATGGCTGAACAGCGCGCCGTTGAGGTACCCGTGCATGCAGGTGACCAGCATGCCCATGCCGAGCACCGAGACATTGAAACTGCTTGTCTTGCCGGGCACCTGGCGGATGGAGAGCGGGAAGAACCAGCCGCGATTGGCGTAGTGCAGGATCCAGATGCCCGCCAGCACCAGTGAGGTGGGCTCGAACCGGTGCGGTCCGGTCAGGTACGCGACGGCGAACACCACGGTGGCCGGAATCTCCATGAGCCACCACCCGAGTTTCGGGTTCAGGTTCAGGCCGAGTTTGGCGGTGGCGAATCGGCCGTAGGGGCTCTGCCCGAACAGCCCGCCCACCAGCACGAACGCGGCGAATGCGAACGCGATGGTGAGCACGGTGTCGTAGACGGTGTTACCGGTATACCAGTTCATTCATGGTCCTTCGTAGTAAAACTAGAACAGGTTCTACCACGCCGGGCATGCGATCCGGTACCCATACCCGGGCAGGACACCTAACCGCCCGGTAGGTTGGCGGGAGCCTGGAGGGAGGCGTAGATGGGTGCAGAGGGCTGGGATGTACTCCTGAAGTTGATGCCGTTCTTCCTGGAGGAGGACGAGGAGGCGGCCGATCGATTCGGCCTGGATTGGAATCCGCGATTCATGCAGGCGCGCGACGAAAACACCGGGCGCCATGCGCATTTCGCGCAGCAGGGCAGTGAGATCGAAGTGCTGATCACCGTCCCCGACGATCCCGCCGACGCCGAGCGACTACGCACCGCACTGCGGGCGCAGCCGGAGGGCACCTGGGATCCGTGCCCGCTGCCGCTCGAATCCGATACCGCCACACCGGATCCGCAGTGGCGGGCGGTGCAGCGGGTGCAGGAGCAACCGGAACTGGCGCGCGAATGGGCCGCCGGCTGGCGGCGCGGCGCACCCCTGGAGCAGCGCAGGAAGATCGCGGAATCGGTGGTGGCGGTGCTGGATCGGGGCCTGGCCATGACACCGGATCGGCTGCGCTTCAGCGCCTGGAGCCTGGACGCGCCCGATACCGTCAGCGCCTACGGGCTGCCCGCCGATCGCCCCAGCGAGCGCAATGCGACCACCCAGTGCGCCGACTGGGCCGATTTCGAGATCCGGCTGGCCTGGGCGCTCACCACGCTGCCCTGGGACGGCGTGATCAATCTCAGCACCCCGCATCCCGGACCCGATCCGTGCTTCGTGCAATTTCTGCACGGGCGGCAGCTGTTCAACGAGGCCAGCGGCTGGGATGTCGCCGGGCTCGGCGCGGGCGAATTCGACCGGCGCATGCGGGATCTGGGCTGGAGCTTCGCACCGCACAGTGTGCCCGGCGGGGCGGCGCTCATCTGGGAGGGTCCACAGGCCAGAACCGGGCACAACCCGCGACTGCTCAGTGCGCCGCAGCGGACGGTGACAACCTTCCGGGAGGTGTTCGCCGTGCAGCACCCGCAGGATCTGGTGTTCCGCGCCTTCCGCAACGGGCGGCGGCGCGATCCCGAGCTGCGTTATCTCGATGCGGAACTCGGGGTGCCGCGCGACGTGCGTTGAGCCGCAGCCCCTTTCACCGGGCGTCAGAGTCGCTGCAGGTGAATGGGCAGCCCGTCGGCGGGTTTGGGTCCGGTACCGGCCACCAGCGGCACCTCGTAGCCGGCGGGCACACTCCAGCGGTACTCGAGCAGCATGCGGTGCAGGACGGCCTTCACCGTCATGCCGCCGAAGTACCGGCCGATGCACTTGTGCGCACCGCCGCCAAACGGCGGCCAGGCGTAGCGATGCGATTTGTCCTCCGCGCGTTGCGGATCGAAGCGCTCCGGATCGAAGACGTCGGGATCGTGCCAGTTCTGCTCGGCGCGCATCATGGTGAACGCCCCGGCGATGATCAGGGTCCCCGCGGGGATGAAGTACCCGCAGATCTCGGTGTCGCTGATGGCCTGCCGCACGATCTGGCCGACCGGCGCGTACATGCGCAGCGTCTCCCGGAACGCCATATCCAAGCCGATGAGACGGTCCGCATCCCCGTAGTCGAGCGTGGACTTGCCCAGCGCACGGGACTCCTCGCGCAGGCGTTCCTGCCACCGCGGGTGCCGGGCCAGCTCGTAGGCCAGCATGGAGATGGCATTGGTGCTGGTGTCGTGCGCGGCCATCATGGTGAAGATCATGTGGTCGACAATGTCTGCGTCGCTGAAGGATTCGCCGTCCTCGGTGGTGGCGCGGCAGAGCACACTGAACAGATCGTCGCCCTCGCCGGCGCGCTTGGCGGGCACTTCCCGGCGGAAGTACTCCTCCAGCGTCTGCCGCCCGCGCAGGCCCCGATTCCACACTCCCCCGGGCATATTGGTGCGAATGGCGGCCTGCCCGCCGCGCACTGCGTCTTCGAAGGCATGCGCCAGCCGGGTGCCCTCCGGACCCAGTTCGGCGCCCGCGAACACCACCGTGGCCTGCTCCAGGAGCAGCTGTTTGACGTGGTCGTAGAGCGGAAAATCGCGGCCGGGCCGCCAGCCGTCGACGGCGCGGACGATGCGGGGCGTGGTGAGGTCGAGATAGCCGATCAGGCGCGGGCGGGTGAAGGCCTGCTGCAGAATGCGACGGTGGTAGCTGTGCTCGTCGAAGTCGCGCAACAGGATTCCGCCCCGGAAGAACGGGCCGATGAGGAATTCGTAGCCCTGCTGCGCCGAGAACACATGCTTGCGATCCAGGACCAGTTCCTCGACGGCCTCCGGGCTGCTCACCCCGACAATGCGGCGGCCGAAACCACCCGTCCACTGCACCGGGCCGTAGCGGCGCATTCGCCGCCGCGAGAAGGTGAGCGGATCGGCCAGCATGCTCACGATGTGGCCGATGCCCGGCGGGCCGTAATCACCCATGACAGGTTTGAGGCCGCTGCCGGGCGGCGGGGCGGCCAGGGCCCGGGGCGCGGACGGATATCGCTCCAGCACCCCGGCGGCACGACCTTGAATTCGATGGTTCAGCACGGCTCTACGAGGCACCATGCATTCACGTTAACGGAAACACTTGTTTCCGTAAACGCTCGTTTCCCAATATCTGTGCGAAGCTGTGAAGGTGACGCGCGCCTTCAGCGGGACCTATCGCGGAACCTCCACCGATGAACGACGCGAACAGCGGCGGCGGCGGCTCCTCGAAGCCGCACTCGACATTGTGGGGACCCAGGGCCTGGCCGCACTGACCGTGCGCGGGGTGTGCGAGCAGGCCCGGGTCGGGCCGCGCTTCTTCTACGAATCGTTTCCGGATCTCGATGCGCTCGCGGGCGCCCTCCTCGACGAGGTGCAGCAGGCGGCCCTGGAACAGGCCCAGCTCACCATGACCCAGACGCCCGGCGAACCCGAAGACAAGATTCGCGCCGGGGTGGCCGCACTGATCATCGCCATGACCGATGATCCGCGGCGCGCGAATATCGCCTTCGCGCAGGCCTACGGCAGCGAAGCCCTCATGCGGCGGCGCTTCGCGGGCATGCGGAAGGTCGCCGAGACGATTATCGAGCAGACCCGCATGCTGCTGGACATCCCCGAGGGGCAGGACACCGCGCTCACCGCACTGGCGCAGCTCATTACGGGCGGCGCCGCGGAATTGATTCTGGTGTGGCTCGACGGCGGGCTGAAAGTGGAACGGCCGGTGCTCATCGAGATCGTGGCCGACTATGTGGTGGCTATGGTGGATCGGCTACCCGGGACAGCCGCGAAGCTGCGCTGAGAATCTTGTCCACCACGATCTTCGCGGTTTCCGCGCAGGCGGTGGTGCCGCCGTGCGCGTATTCCTTCACGGCGTCACCGACATTCCAGAGATTCGGGATGGGGGTGTCGTGCGGCAGGTCGTAGCCCGAGACGGTGCGCTGCGGGGGCCAGTCGTCACGGGTGACGGCAATGGACAGGATGCGCGCCCGATCGAAGCCGTCGATCTCACGACTGAGATCCTGTAGTACCAGGGCGGTTTCGGAGTCGGTGTCGAAATCGCCGACCGAGGGTTTGGGCACGCCGGTGCCCACGTAGAGATGCCAGCCGTCCGGCGCCATTTCCGGGCAGGTGGCGGTGAAATCCGCTACATAGCACAGGCGTCGGGTGTTCACGAAGCTCAGCAGCCCCGGTGCGTCGATGAGCGGCTCCCGGCTGGCGAAGTTCACCGAGATCATGGCGCTGGGCAGATCACCCTGCAGCACGGTGCCGATATAGCTGGGTGAGAAGTGTTCCGGACCGACCAGATCCAGGGTGGCCGAGGGACCGATATCGCTGACCGCGAAATCACAAGTGAGCTCGGTTGTTTCGCCATTGTGCACAAGACGTGCGCCGGTGATGCGGCCGTTGCCGACATGCAGCCGGGAGACCTCGGTGTCCAGCCGGACCTCTCCCCCATTGCGTTCCACCACATCGGCGAGTGCGCGCCACAGGCCGATGGTGCCCTCGGGGCAGAAGCCGAAGTTTCCGAATGTCAACTCGGCGAAGTGGGTGAGGAATACCCGCGCGGGCAGCTCGTCGGAGCTGACGGCGAAGCCCGCACCGCACATGGCGCGGAATACGCCCTGCACCGCAACGTTTTTCGTATGTCTTCGCACCCAATCGGCGGTGGACAGCTCGCGATCGAGAACCTCGTGCGCCTCGCGGTCCATAATGCCGTTCAGCAGTGGCGCGCCCTGCCGGATGAGCTGCGACAGCAGCAGACCCCAGCCGCCGCTGGCGACATCCACCGTGCGGCCGCCTATTCGATACAGGATCGACGGAGTGGCCGGGCGGACTTCGAATTTCGCGCCCACATCGGTGAACGTCTGCTCGGTGCTGCCGCCCAGTTCGACGACGATGGCACCGGTATTGATCTTGAATCCGTCGATTTCCTCGGTGGAGGCACGTCCACCGACCCGGTCCAGACGTTCGACCACCAGCGTGCGGTAGCCGTGGTGCGACAGCCGGGCGGCGGCGCAGAGGCCGCCTGCCCCAGCTCCGACAACCAGTGCGTCCCAATGGTTCTCGCTCATGGCGAGGCTCCCTGGAGAAAGGCTCAGCCGGCGGGGTTCAGCCCTGGTTGAGCGTCGGCCATATCGGTGATGCGACTCCAATTCTCCCGTACCTCGGCGATACTCGGAACGTCCGGGAACAACACCGGCTTATTGGCGAACAGCTGTACACGTTGTACAGAACCGTCCCCGACAATCACGACGAGACCGGTGTCCTCGCACTCCCGGCTCAGCAGATATCCGACAACCGGAGCCGCGTGTGCGGTTGGAAGTCGTTGCAGCAGATCGGCGGGCGCGATCTCGGCGGTCAGGCGCGTGGCGGCCATCGGGGCAACGGCATTGACGGTGATGTCATACCGGCCGCCCTCGATGGCGAGGGTATTGAGCAGGCCGATGATCCCCAGTGTGGCTGCGCCGTAATTGGCTTGGCCGAAATTGCCGAAGAGGCCGGCGATCGAGGTCGCCATGACGATGCGGCCGTGGCCCTGTTCGCGGAAGTACCCCCAGGCCGCATGCGTGAGGTTGTACGCGCCGAACAGGTGCACCCGCAGTACGGCCTCCCAGTCGTCGCCGGTCAGATTGGCGAAGCTGGTGTCCCGCAGCATGCCCGCGTTATTGACAATGCCGTGTATCGCGCCGAATTCGTCCAGCGCGGTGCGAATAAGGGAGGCCGCGCCCGCTTCGGTGACGACACTGGCGTAGTTGGCGACCGCTGCCGCACCGCTCGCGCGGAGCTCGGCGACCACGGCATCCGCCGCGGCGCTGCCGGATCCGGTACCGTCGCTATCGGCCCCTGAATCATTGACGACAACCCGCGCACCCGCCCGGGCCAGCATGCGCGCGTAGTCTCGACCCGAACCACCCCCGGCCCCGGTGACAATGACGACTCGATCGGTGACACCGGGCATGAGGCTCCTTGGTGAGCGCTGGGCGAACAACTCCGAAATTCGTTCGCCACGTGTACGGTCGCCGCTGCCCGCCACCGATCATTCTACGCGGCCTAAAGCTGCTGTTGACAGTACAAATGGTCGAAACGCCTGCGCGCACCCGCAATTCGGCATCGGCAGGAGTGCGGAGCAGGCCCACGCTCGTACCAGTGCCGGCCGGTCGATACGTTGGGAGTGTGACGCCCCACCTCCATCAGCTTTTTCCGGACCTGACCGGCACCGTCCCGCATATCGCACTGGGGACGAGCCCGACACCCGTGCGGCGACTGTCGGCGCTCGACACCACCGGCGCGGAGCTGTGGGTCAAGGACGACAGCGTCTTCGGGGCGGGCGGCTGGGGCGGCAACAAGGTCCGCAAACTGGAGTGGTTGCTGCCCGACGCACTGCGGCTCGGGCGCCGCACCATCGTGACCGTGGGCGGGCTGGGCACCAACTGGGGGTTGGCGACCGCGCTGTACGGGCGCGAGCACGGGCTGAAAACCGTTCTGGCACTGGTCGATCAGCCGGTCGACGACCATGTGCGCGGTCAGCTGGAACGCCTGCGCGCATCCGGGGCGGAACTGCATTTCACACACACCAAGGCTCGCACGATCCTCGCCGCGCCAGTCATTCTGGCCCGCAACTTCTCCGGGCGGCGGCCGCCGTATCTGCTTCCGGCGGGCGGATCCTCACCGGTCGGAGCGCTCGGCTATGTCGAGGCCGCGCTGGAGTTGGCCGCGCAGATCCGCGCCGGTGAGCTGCCCGAGCCGTCGCATATCGTGACCGCTGTGGGTTCCGGCGGCACGGTGGCCGGGCTGTCGCTGGGCATGCGACTGGCGGGTCTGCCGACACGGGTCGTCGGTGTCGTCGTGAACGACACACTGCGCCTGGACGAGCCGACGCTGACCCGGCTGGCCGATCGCACCGCGCGCCTGCTGCGCGATCGGGGCGCCCGGCTGCCCGAGAACGTCTCCCCCACCGGCAATCTCGATATCGTGACCGACTGGATCGGTCCCGGCTACGGCTACCCGACACCGGAAGCCGCTACCGCCCAGACACTTTCGGCGGATCTGGAGCAGCTGAATCTGGAGCCGGTCTACACCGCCAAGGCCATGGCCGCCTTGCTGGATATGAACGCGCGCGGCCGGTTCGGGCCCGGCCCGGTCGTCTTCCTCAATACCAACGGTCCACGCTGACGGGGTCCCGAAGGCGGGCGGCGACCCATCCACGGCAAAGGACCGAGATGTGCCGGTGCGGGGCCACTGCCTCCGAAACGGTGCGTGCGGGCGCACACCGCAGCCCGCCTCGTACGCTGTCCTCATGTCGGATTCCTCCCTGGAGCGGCTGCTGGAACTGCTCGCCGGCCGCCGAGTAGCGGTGCTGACGGGTGCGGGCATCTCCACCGACAGCGGTATCCCCGATTACCGCGGCCCGAACACACCACCGCGCACTCCGATGACCTATCAGCAGTTCGTCGGTGATCCGGTGTTCCGGCAACGCTATTGGGCCCGCAATCATGTCGGCTGGCGGTACATGGATGCGGCACGGCCGAATGCCGGGCACCGAGCGCTGGCCCGGCTCGAACGCGGCGGCCTGATCACCGGCCTGATCACCCAGAACGTGGATCTGCTGCACACCAAGGCGGGACAGCGCGCGGTCATCGATCTGCACGGTGTCTACGCCCGGGTGCGATGTCTGGAGTGTGCGGGACTCACCTCGCGCATGACCCTGGCCGAGCGCCTGGAGGCAGTGAATCCGGGATTCGCGGAGGCGTCCACCCTCAGCGGTTTGGAGGTCGCGCCCGATGCCGACGCGGTGGTCACCGAAACCGAGAGCTTCCGCATGGTGGACTGCGACCGGTGCGGCGGAATGCTGAAGCCGGACATCGTCTACTTCGGGGAGACCGTGCCGAAGGAGCGGGTGGACGAGGCGTTCGAGATGGTCGAGGAGGCGGAGACCCTCCTGGTGGTCGGGTCGTCACTGACCGTCATGTCAGGGCTGCGATTCGCCCGGCGCGCAGCGAAATCCGGCCGCGATGTCGTGATCGTGAATCGGGGCGCGACCCGCGGTGATGAGCTGGCCACACTCACCGTCGACGCGAGTTGCTCGGCGGTGCTCACCGGGCTGGCCGATGCGCTGGCGCCGCTTCCGGCAGCCGCTGGGCAGCCGGCGCGAGTGTGACCGGGCCCGTGCAGCGCTAGTCGCGTAGTTCGAGTCTCCGGACCATCGTGACCAGACCTGTTCGCATGGCGTCCGGGTTGTCGGCCTCGGCTCCCAGCAGCATGCGGACCACCTGGGGTACGGAGAACCACCAGGCGGCGAGGGCAGCCACCGCGTACAGCAGGTAGCCCGCGGGAACGTCGTCGGGCAGTGCGCCCGCGCGTTGGGCGGCCGCCAGTGAGGCCACCTTTTCGGCGTAGTGCGAGGCGCGAGCGGATGCGGCGGGTAGCTCACCGCCCTGCGTCTGCAGTCCCTCCCAGTGCAGCAGCCGCAGGAATTGCGGGTGGGTGCGGTGGTAGTCGAAGACGTGTCCCGCGTACTCGGCAAGGTCCCCCGCCTTGTCCGCGGAGAGCGGGCTGGCGGCGGCGAGCTGTTCCAGCTGATCGGTCAGCACAGCCTCGAACAGTCCCTGCTTATCGCCGAAGTACTGGTAGATGCGCTCCTTGTTGATTCCCGCGCGGGCGGCGATGGCCGCAACACGAGCGCCGTCCGGCCCGCGCTCGGCGAACTCCTGCACCGCGGCCTCCAGCAGCCGCCGCTTGGTTCCCTCGGTATCCCACGCCATGGGGTCCATCCAACCATCTCCAACCGTACGGTTGCGGATTGACCGCCCGCCGTGTCAAACTCCAACCGTACGGTTGCAATTACTGTCGGAGGTGGCGCCATGCCGGAACTGCGTTCACGCACGGTCACGCACGGCCGGAATATGGCAGGAGCTCGCGCGCTCATGCGGGCCAGCGGAGTACCGTCGGCCGATATCGGCCGCAAGCCGGTGATCGCGATCGCCAATAGCTTCACCGAGTTCGTGCCCGGCCACACCCACCTGCAGCCGGTCGGCCGAATCGTCTCCGAGGCCGTGCGCGCGGCCGGCGGAATCCCCCGCGAGTTCAACACCATTGCCGTCGACGACGGAATCGCCATGGGACACGGCGGAATGCTGTACTCGCTGCCCTCCCGCGACCTCATCGCGGACTCCATCGAATACATGGTGAACGCGCACTGCGCGGACGCGCTGGTGTGTATCTCCAACTGCGACAAGATCACTCCCGGCATGCTCATGGCCGCGATGCGGCTCGATATCCCGACAGTCTTCGTCTCCGGCGGCCCGATGGAGGGCGGCAAAGCGGTGCTCGTGGACGGAACCGTGCGCAGCCGCCTGGATCTCATCGTGACCATGTCCGAGGCCGTATCGCCGCTGGTGTCGGACGAGGATATGGAACTCATCGAGGAAAACGCCTGTCCCACATGCGGTTCCTGCGCCGGAATGTTCACCGCGAACTCGATGAACTGCCTCACCGAAGCACTGGGGCTGGCACTGCCCGGCAATGGCACCACCTTGGCCACCCACACCGCGCGGCGCGACCTGTACGAAGCAGCCGGGCGCACGGTGATGGAAGTGACCCGGCGCTACTACGACGAGAACGACGCCCGAGTGCTACCCCGTAATCTCGCTTCCCGCAAAGCATTCGACAATGCGATGGCTCTGGACCTGGCAATGGGCGGGTCCACGAATACAGTTCTGCACCTTTTGGCCGCCGCCCAGGAGGCCGGACTGGACTACACCCTCCTCGATATGGAGAAGATGTCACTGCAGGTTCCGTGCCTCTGCAAGGTCGCACCGAACGGTGACTACCTGATCGAGGATGTGCACCGGGCAGGCGGAATCCCCGCCATCCTCGGCGAACTGGACCGCGCCGGGCTACTGCACCGCGATGTGACCGCGGTGCACGCGGATTCACTCCCGGAATGGCTGGCCGAATGGGATATCCGCAGCGGCACCGCAACACCCCGAGCGCTGGAGCTGTTTCACGCCGCGCCCGGTGGAAAGCGTTCCGCCACAGCCTTTTCCCAATCCGAGCGATGGCATTCACTCGACACCGACGCCGCCGAAGGCTGCATTCGCGATCGCGCCCACGCACATTCGACCGATGGCGGCCTCGCCGTCCTGCGCGGCAACCTCTCCCCCGACGGCGCCGTCGTGAAATCCGCCGGCGTGGTACCCCACATGCACACCTTCACCGGCCCGGCCGTGGTGGTCGAATCACAGGAGGACGCGGTCGACGCCATCCTCTCCAAGCGACTGCGGCCCGGCGACGTACTGGTGATCCGCTACGAGGGACCACGCGGCGGACCGGGCATGCAGGAAATGCTCTATCCCACTTCATATCTCAAGGGCCGTGGCTTATCCGGCCAGTGCGCACTGGTCACCGACGGCCGATTCTCCGGCGGCTCATCCGGCCTGTCGATCGGACACGTGTCCCCCGAGGCCGCAGCAGGCGGGCCACTGGCATTGGTCCACGACGGCGATGAAGTAACCATCGACATCCCTTCGCGGACCATCACATTGCACGTCGACGACACCGAACTGATCGAGCGACGACAGGCGCTGGAGGCCGCAGGCGGATATCGCCCCAAATCCCGGCAACGGGAAGTCTCGGTCGCCCTTCGGACATACGCATTGCTGGCTACATCCGCTGATCGTGGTGCGGTTCGGGATGCGGAGAAGCTTGCGGGGTAGAAGAACTAAAAGAAAAGAACGCCTGGACAAGAAGAAAGAAGATGAAAAGAGAACAATACCCCGAAGGAGGCTGGTCGGTCCGCCAGTCTGAATATCCTTATATCACAACGTGATTCGCCTTTCCGGGGTTCTTCTGCGGCGGTAGAATAGAGGCATGAATCCGGGGGGAGCAACCACCATCGTATCGAGTGCACACGCACTCGATACCGCCGTGGAAAACCTCCTCGATGCCTCCCTCACACCCTTGCTGGACGAGGAATTCATCGCAGTGATGCGTGAAGTCGAGACCAGCATGCGCAAACTCGAAGCCGTCAAGCACCGGTTCGTCACCGAAACCTGCACCCGCTCCCTGGCCGCGCGCGCCGGATCGGCGTCCCCGGTCAAATTCTTGGAACAGACCTTGCGGCTCAGCCACGCTGATGCGGTCTCGCGGGTCAACGCCGCCAAACAGTTGAGCCCGCAACCGGCGCTCGGGGGGGATCTGGAACCGGAATTGGCGTATGTCGCCGAAGCCCAACGCGCCGGGGAGATCTCGGTCGATCATGTGCGGCGGATCGCGCAGGTCCTCAAGCGCATCCCGTGTGCTGCCGATCCCGGCCAGAAAGACCTGGCCCAAGACGTTTTGACCACCTACGCCCGCACCGGCAGCCCGGACAAGCTGCTCGATCTGGGTGAGGTCATCCTGGCGAACATCGACCCCGACGGCACCCTCACCCAGGACAAAGACCGCGAACGCATGCGCGGGCTCACCCTCGGGCGCAAGCGTGCGGACGGGATGTCCCCGCTGATCGGGGAGATCACCGAGCCGTTGCGGGAAATCCTGGAGCCGTTGCTGGCCAAATTCGCCCGCCCCGGCATGTGCAACCCGGCCGATCCGCACAGCCCGAAGGTCGCCGACCGCACCCTCGACCGCCAGAAACTGAAAGCCGCCTCCGAACGCGATAACCGCTCGCCCGCGCAACGCAACCATGATGCGTTGTTGGCGGTGCTGCGGTTTCAGCTCGACCGCCCCAAGCTCGGCTCCCACCGGGGTTTGCCCGTGGAAGCGATCATCACCATGCGTGTGGAGGACCTCGAGCGGGGTGCGGGGATCGCGACCACCGCGACCGGGGGCACCCTGACCATCCCGCAAGCCCTGGAACTGGCCTCCGGGACCCGACCGTTGTTGGTGGTGTTGAACAAGGCCGGACTGCCCCTGTATTTGGGGCGCGGGCGAGACCGGTTGGCCACGCCCGCACAACGACTGGCGTTGATCGCTTCCGACAAGGGGTGTACCCGACCCGGGTGCAGTGCGCCCGCGAGCCTGGCGGCGGCCCATCACGTCACCGGGTGGGCCGAGGGCGGGCCCACCGATATCGACAACCTGACCTTGGCGTGCGATGGGTGCCACGCGATGATCCACGACGGGCCCGGGGGCTGGAAAACCATTGTCATGGGCGAGGATACCCAGTTCCCGGGCCGGACCGGGTGGATCGCCCCACCCCACATCGACCCCACCGGCACCCCGCAGGTCAATCACCTGCACCACACCGGTGAACTGATGGCCGGTGCCCTGAACGAGATCCGGGCCCGGGAACGGTCGCAACGCGAGCGACGGCGGGCATGGCTCGATGCCCGCAAAACCACCCCCACCCGCGAATAGTGGGACCGCGCCCCTTGTTGACACCGTCAGGCTGGTCCTGGCGGTGTCACAACCCGTTGCCCACCAGGGTTCCACGGGCAGTGGGCCTCGAGAGGCGAACGAGCACAGCGGAACCCGGACCGTGCGGAGCGACAGCACAACCACCCCCACCCGCGAATAGCGGACCACACCCCTTGCTGACACCCTCAGGCTGGTCCTGACGGTGTCACAAGCCGTGCCCACCAATGCGCCACGGGCAGTGGGCCTCGAGAGGCGAACGAGCAGAGCGGAACCCGGACCGTGCGGAGCGACAGCGGCAGGCGGGGCACGCTACCTGCAAGCCACCCCGCCCGCGAATAGTGGAGCCCCACCGGCGCAGACATCATCAGGCCGATCCTGACGGTGCTACGACAAAGCCTTGCCCACCAAGGTTTTCATGGCCGCCGACCCCAATCATCCAGAACCGAGAACGGCGACAACAGCGGCAGCCCGGGCCGATCCTCACCCTTCCCACTGACACCCACCGACTCGACAACCACAGACCGCAGACCGCAGCAGCGCATACAGCGATGCCAAAGATACTGCCCAACCACTGTTTCCACAGACGCCGACCGCCGACATGAACGACCACAGCGGAACCCGCACCGGATGAACCGGCAGCAGGCGTGGCTCGCTGCCCGTAAATCCACCCTCCACCCGGAACCCCCACCCACACAGCAGCCCTCACACCGTAGACACCATCACATTGATCCTGCCGATGCGAAAGTCGTGCCGAATCACCCCGTGCCATCGCCCACCGCCCCGCCCTAAACCTCGTGCTACCCCGCCACCACCACCAGCGCCGATCCCCCGAACACCACGAACGCTGCCAGCCCAGGTCTTTCAGGCTCTTGGTCTTCGATCCCTTGTCTCCGGGCGTCTTCGATCTTTCGGGTTTTGTCTTTTCGTGTTTTGTCTCTGAAACCGGACCACAACCAGTCTTCCAGCTGGCACCGCAGCTTCCCTCGTGACCGCGGAAGGTCAACCGGGTACCCCACCCGACGCCACCAGCACGGCCATCTCGGGCCCTGCCCGCACCCAGGGATCCAACACCGCCCCTCGACCCAAGCAACCCAGGTGCACCGGCTTGCCTCGGCCTCGAATCCACCCGGAGTGGGCACCACACACGCCTTCTCGACGGCCGCACAGCAGGTGTCCGCACGGCACAGACCCGATAACCGCTGTGCCGCTGAGACACCCGCTGTTCAGTCCCCAGGAGCCGACGGCTTCTATGCCGAAACGGTCGGTCCACCTGGGTTTCTTGCCTCCCGGGCAGAGTTGGTCAGCACGGGGTGCGGGCAAAGCCCGAGAGGGCCGTGCTGGGCACATTAGGAGACGTACCCGGTTGACCTTCCGCGGTTGGGAGCACTATCTGCGGTACCGGCGGGGTCGACCGGCCGTGGTGCCGTTCTCGAGACAAGACACGAAAGAGCGACGCGGCTGGCTTGGGGGTTAGGCGCTGTATCTCTCGATGATGAATCCGGCCACTGTTGTTGTGCTGCCGCCGATATTCAGTGTTGCTACTCGCTCTGCGCCGTCAATCTGGTAGTCGCCTGCTTGTCCGGTCACTTGCTTGTATCCATCCAGGAGCATGCGGGTTCCGGTGGCTCCTACCGGGTGACCTATGCCGATCAGGCCACCACCGGGGTTGATTGGGAGACTGCCGTTGCGTGAGATGTCGCCTGACTCGATCGCTTTCCAGCTCTCACCGGGCGGCGTGAGGCCGAGGTGGTCGATTGCCACGTACTCCGACATGGAGAAGCAGTCGTGTACCTCCACAGCATCCACTTCGGTGATATCCGCGAGTCCGGCGCGACCCAGGGCGTCCTGCATCGCGCGGCGGATATGGGGGAAGACGTAGGGCTCGTCTGCGGACATACTCAGCTTCTGTGCCAGCGACAGGCCGACGGTTCGATGTCCCCAGCCGGAGATGGTGGCGCGACGGGTGGCTTGGAAAGCATTGTGGCCCTGCAGGAATCGGTCTGATACCAGAACCACCGCAGCAGCACCGTCGGTCATCTGACTGCAATCCTGACGGCGCAGTGGGCCCACTACGGGCGGGTTGGCGGTGTCGTCGGCGGTGAAACTCCCCGGGGTGTACTTCCATTCGCGGGTTTGGGCCAGCGGGTTCAGACGGGCGTTGGCGATATTGAGTTCACTGACGGCGTGCAGGTGGGTGGGGTCGAGGCCGTAGCGGCGGTCGTATTCTTCGGCGATGGCGGCGAACATGGTGGGCCAGACCAGGTCTGTGTCCTGGGCCTCGTGGCCGGTCCATGCGGCTGCGCCCATGTAGGCGGCGGCCTGGTTGCCGGGGACGGTCTTCTCCAGCTCGGCGCCGATGACCAGGGCGCAGTCGTAGCGGCCCGATTCGAGGTCGGACATTGCTGCAAGTATCGCCATGCTGCCGGAGGCGCAGGCGGCCTCGTGGCGAGTGGACGGGATGCCCCACAGTTCGGGGAGGACGGTGGCGGGCATACCGCCCAGGTGTCCCTGGCCCGTGAAAAGCTGGCCGAAGGCGTTGCCTACGTGGACTACTTCGATGTCGGACGGGTCGATGTGGGTGGATTCGAGGGTTTCTTCGATGACGGTGCGGATCAGTGCGTCGAAGCCGAGGCCCGCGCGATGCCAGTTGACGGCGAAATCCGTTTGGCTGCCGCCGAGAATGTGGACGGACACTGGGGCTCCTGAATGGTGTTGTGACGGTTCAGAGTTGGTCGCGCAGTTCGCGGCGCAGCAGTTTGCCGACCGGGTTGCGCGGGAGGGTTTCGACGATTTCGAGGCGTTCGGGGAGTTTGAACGAGGCCACTTCGCGAGAGCGCAGATGTGCGACCAGATCGGCGAGGGTGACGGTGGATCCGGGCTTGGGAACTACGAAGGCGCAGCACTTTTCGCCGAGCACCTCGTCGGGGTAGCCGACAATGGCCACATCGGCCACGGCCGGATGATCCGACAGCAGGCCCTCGATTTCGGCGGGGGCGATATTCATACCGCCGCGAATGATGATCTCCTTCACGCGATCCACGAAGCGCAGGTATCGCCCGCCCTCACCGCACAGTTCGAAAACGTCGCCGCTGCACAGGTATCCCTCTTCGTCGAAGGGTTCAGTGGTGGCGGTACCGGGGAGGTAGCCGCCGAAAACAGCGGGACCGCGCAATCGGAGCTCTCCTCGGCCGCCCAGCGTGGTGACCGTCTCGCCCGTGGTGACATCGACCAGCTTCACCGCCGTGCGTTCCGCCAGCCGCGTAGACCACTGGACGCCGGGCGCACCGTAGTGCGGCAGATGTTGCGCCCGCACAGTCGGATCCGGGATATCCGCGGGGGCGCCGAGCAGGCTCACACCCTCGTTGGAGCCGAAGAAATTGAGGACGTGGATGCCGAGCTCCTCCTGCCAGCGCCGGACCACCGGCGGCGGCAGCGGTGCACCGCCGGAGCCGACCGTCAGCAGGGATGACAGGTCCGCCTGGGCGCGCAGGGTCTCGTTCTGCAGCAGCATGGTCAGCAGGGCGGGCGGCATGCTGGTGTGCGTGACCCGATGTTCGGCGATCTGCCGGAAGAAGACCGGCAGATCCAGGGGATGGTGCTGGACCAGATGGCCGCCGGCCAGCAGCCAGGGCAGGAAGGCACCGGCGAAGCCGGCCATATTCACCATGGGAAAGGGGTTGAGCACCACCGAGTCCGGGGTGATGCCGAGGCCGTCCTGGACGCTGCGGGCCACCGCCAGCCAGTCGCCGTGGCAGCGGGGAACACCCTTGGGCGCAGCCTCGGTACCGCTGGTCCAGCAGACGGTGATCCGGTCGTTGACGGTCACCTTCAGCGCGAGTTCGTAGTCTCGAATACGGGTGCGGGCGGGCAGGTCGGCGGGATCACCCAGTGCCACAGCCTCATCCGGGACGCCGGGGCCGAAGGCGAAGACGGTGGCGGCGCTGTCCATTACCGCGAGCACCTCTCGCGCCAGCTCCCGGCCGGAGAGCGCACCGGCGGTGATGATCGCATCGGCCTCGGTCGCAGCGACAATGCCGGAGATCTCGTGCCGCCGGTACGAGGCGGGCATGGGTGTGGCCACCGCACCCAGCCGCCACAGCGCGAGATAGGTGGCCGTGAGCGCGACCGAATTGGGCAGCAACACTGCCACGGTGTCGCCCTGGCGGAGGCCGTGCGCGAACAGGACTGCCGCGATATCGATTACGTGGTCGTCCAGACCCTGCCAGGTCAGCGTGCGCGGGGCGGCGCCGGTGAGAGCGACCAGATTCGCCGGGTCGGTGATCGCGGGTTCCTCGGGGGCCGCGATGACGCGGCGGCGGAAGATCTCCGGGATCGTCTCGTCCTCCCACCAGCCGCGGTCGAGGTACGAGCGAACGGTGTCCTCCGGGTGGCACACGCGCACCGGATGACGGATCTGGGCCGCACGGCGACTGGCGGCAACGGTTGCGGGAGCGGGTGATTCGGCCATGAACTTCCCTAGGACTCGTAGTTCTCAGACAGACGACGCAGGACCACGGCGGATCCCAGCCCCAGTGCGGCGGGGATCGTGACGAGCGCATATTCGCCATCGCAGCGCCGCAGGGCATCCAGCGCCTGCGCGATGAGGATGCCGCCCGACGCACCGAGCGGATGACCTACCGCGAGCGCACCACCCGACGGATTCACCTGTGCCGGATCGAGATTCAGTTCGCGGGTCAGCAGTAGGGGTGTTACCGCGAAGGATTCGTTGACCTCCACCACATCGAGGCCGGCGGCGGTGATTCCGGCACGGCGCAGGGCTGCGCGGGCGGCCGTCACAGGGGCGGTCAGCAGGGGCGAGCGAACCGCTGTTTGAGCGGTTCCGGCGATGGCGGCCAACGGACTTCGGCCGAGCGTGCGCGCTGCCTGCGCATTGCCCAGCAAGACTGCCGACGCACCGTCCGCAAGCTGGGGTGCAGTGGCGAGCGTGTGCAGCCCGGCGACCGGACGAGGTGCATCGGGTAGGCGACGAGCAACTCGCTCCCAGGAAGGGTCTTCGCCGAACAGCGCAGGTAGCGCGGCAAAACCTTCTACAGAGGCGTCCGGTCGCGCACCTTCATCAGCGCCGAGCAAGAGTGTCCCACCCTTGCGAACTGGGATCACTCGATCGGAAATGGCTGCGACACTGGCTCTTCGGTGCGACTGCACAGCGTAGGCATCGAGTTCCTCGCGAGTGATGCCGTGCGCCGCAGCGGTGAGGTCCGCCGAGACACCGATGGTGACGAATCCGGTGCGCTCCCCCAGATCGTTGTCGCCGGCAATGGCGGGCCGATCCGAGAGCATCGGCACCCGTGACATCGATTCCACGCCACCGGCAATCATGATGTCCGCATATCCGGCCGCAATACGCCCCGCCGCACTCTCCACCGCATCCAACCCCGAGCAGCACAGCCGGGAGACCACCCCGCCGGGCACCGAATCCGGCCAGCCCGCCCACAATCCGGCAGCACGAGCGATATCGCCGCCCTGCTCCCCGACCGCAGTACTCACCCCGACGATGATGTCGTCCACGGATTCCGCTGGGCACGAACGCTTCTCCAACGCGGAGAGCAACTGCCCGAACAGCTCGTAGGGCGGAATGTCGGCGAGAGTGCCCCCGGCTTTGCGACCCGCCCACGAGGTAGTCGAACCGCATCGTAGATATAAGCCTCAGCCATGGTCGATCCGCGCAAGCGTCTGCAGAGTGCGATAGGCAGCCGGATCCTCGGCCGAGGTCACCGGAACCACCACGATTTCGTCGGCTCCAGCAGCGCGATAAGCCGACAAACGTGCCGCAAGCATGGCCGCATCGCCGAACATGCCCACTGTGGCGGCCAATTCATCGGGGATAGCCGCCAGCACTTCCCGTGGATGTCCGCCCTGTTGCGCCAGACGGACCACATCGCCGAACCCGGCCTCGGTGAACATGACGTCGTATCCAGGGGCTCGCAGGTACCCGACCACTCCGCGCCGCACGGTGGTGAGCATTTCAGCGCTGGGGTCGGCCGCCGCCGTCACCCACACCGATATTGTCGGTACCGGGCGACCCGCCTCGGCAGCGAATTCCTTTACCGCCGAGGCACATCGCGCCACCTGTGCGGGTGTCACCAGGTTCAGCACCACCCGATCAGCGGTACGCGCGGCGGCGGCCAATGCCCGTTCCCCGAAGGCGGCTACCACCAGTTCATAGCGTGGAACAGCTGTTTCAGGCTCCGGCAGGGAGATCACGGAATACCCCGCGCCCATCGGGATGGCCGCTGACACCTGCACCGACGCGGAAGGGACGGTGCCCAAACGCTGTTCACCAGCGGAGGTTGCCGGAGGTACCCCGGACTCGGCCTTCGCGACGCCGAGGCCAGGCAGCCGTAGCCGGTAAGCGCGTATACGTTCCACTGTCCCGTCGAAGTCGGCCTTCTCGCCGTCGAGCAGGCGACGGACAATCCGCGCCGACTCCTCCAAATGCACTGCGGTGCGCTGTCTTTCCCGGCCGTGCCAGTCCCGCACCACCACCGTGCTGGAGGTGCCGAGCGCGATGTCGACGGGACGGCCGGTGAGGGCTGCGACGCTGGCCACTCCCATGGCGATCGTCGCCGGGCTGCGTACGGCTACCGCCAGTGGGCCGATGCACAGCGGGATGCGGCCGGGCGCTCGGCCGATGGCGGTTGCCAGGGCGAAGGCGTCGAAGGTTGCCATTTCGCCGATCCAGAGCCGATCGAAGCCCAGTTTGTCGGCGGCCTCGGCGACCAGGAGCGCGTCCAGTGGGTCGCGGTCCTGCCAGTACGGCAGGCTGACGCTCAGTCGTGGATTGTGCACGCGGGCAACCCGTTCAGGCGATCGGCTCGGAGGCGGCACGCATGCGGTCGCCGCTCACCCAGGTCGCATGGAAGCCGAGTGGGATGCGGGTGGGCAGGCCCAGGCGGCAGACGGGTCCGCGGGCGAGGTCGGCCGCATCGTAGATCCACACCTCACCCAGGCCGGTGTGGTTGTTGTGGGCGAACATGGTCAACCAGGCGTCGTCTTCACGGTCACCGCCCGGCCGCGGCACCACGGTCAGTTCGCTGCCGAACATACCGGCGCCGAAAGGCGCGGTTTCCTTTGCGCCGGTGAGCAAGTCGTACTTGATGACGGCGTCGAAGATCATGGTGCTGTCCACCGAGAGCCGCATCTGATACGAGTACCGGCCGCGCTGTCCACTGATGCCCTGGTCGATCGCCGGGAACTCGGTGTTCACATCGTCCATGGGGGTCTCGGTAGTGGCGCCGGTACGCAGATTGAAGCGGTACTTGTGCAGCTTCGCCTCCGGCCGCAGATAGGCGAGCAATTGCGCGAGGGGATGCGCGCGATCGGAGACCGGACTCGGTTCGGTGACCCGGCAGACCACCAGCACGATTTCGTCGCCCTCCTCCCAGGAGTTGACCGTGTGGTAGATGTAGCCGGGCGCGGCCTCGAACCACTTCGCCTCCGCGCCAACGCCATAGCGCGGCAGCACCGCGAAACGACTGGGCAGGTTGCGGTCGAAGAAAATCTTGAACCGGCCGGCCGCGGCGGCGCGCGGATCGTTGTAGAGCGGCAGATCCATCAGGATCGAATAGTTCTCGGTGATCGCCATATCGTGCGGCAAGCGCGGGCCGGGCAGTTCGAGACCGGTGAAGTGGGTGACGGTCCCCGCCGCGTCCGCGACGCCGTAGCGCAGGTACGGGGCATTGATGCCGTAGTCGAAGAAGAGCAGTTCCTCGGTGCGCACATCCACCTTGGCATGTGCCGAAACCTCGCCCGGCAGTGTGCCGTTGAAGGTGTCGACACCACGGGTCTCGAGGCTCACCGGATCCAGCGCGTAGGGCTTGCCCGCGCGGTACCAGAGGGCCAGCAGATTGCCGTGGTGGTACACGACATCGGTATTGGCGGAATTGCGTTCGCGGCGGTCACCTGCCGGATTGTCGTCCCAGGGCTCGATGACGCCGCGCCACAGCGCGGTGCCCGCGGCCCTCTCGGCATCGAACTCGGCGGTGCGAATGTACCGATTGCGGTAGGTCGCCCGGCCATTGTCGAAGTGCACCGCGTGCAACATGCCGTCACCGTCGAACCAGTGGTAGCGGCCCATCGGCGCGAATTGCGGGTTCGGCCCGTTGCGGACGTACACGCCGTCCAGATCCACCGGCAGCTCGCCGTACAGGACCGTGAGGCCGGTGGCCGTGATCTCGTCGGCCGTGGCGGCGTACGGACCCTCCAGGTACGGATTGGTCAGGGCCGCGGCGGCCGGGGCGATGAGTTCTTCATTGAGCGGCATGAGAGGCGCCTCCAGTGGCCGGGCACAGACGACCCGGCGAAGTTCACTACAGTTAATGAAGTGATACGCGTCTCAGCGAGAGCTGTCAAGAGCCGTCAGGGGCGTTCGAACCGCACATCGGTGCGTCCGAGCACCACCTCGCAGCCCCGGCACCGCAGCGCGGGCAGCAGTACGGCGCCGCACTCGCGGTGATGAATGCGCAGACCGGGCTCCGGATTCTGCGGGTGCGCCTGATCAGACCAGGCGAGCAGAAAAGCGAAGACGCCGAACAGGGCTCGACCTCGCGGGGTCAGACGATATTCGCGCGCATCGGTTTCCGGGCGGTGCAGGATCCCGGCCTCGACCAGGCGGGTCAGCCGCTCGGTCAGCGTGGTCGGCGACATGTGCAGGGCCACACGGAATTCCGAGAAGCGGCGCACGCCGGCCAGCGCCAGACCGGTGACGGCGGCGCTCCACCGATCGCCGATGGCCTCCATGATTTCGTCGAATCGCGCATCCACGCGGGCGAGCGGGGCCGTCCGTGCGGCGGAGCGGCGGCGACCCGACGTGATGTGCCACAGCGCGTCGCGGTCCAGCTCCACATCGGTGTCGTGGGGGGTTACCGTGCGCCCGCAACCGCGGCACATGAGCACCGGCGGGCCACGATGGCCGCATTCGGTATGCACGAATTCCGGGAGCAGCGCCCACTCCGGCGTCCACTCCCGCTGCCAGGACCAGACGCAGACCAGGATTTCCCAGGTGTCCAATCCGAGCGGGGTGAGCCGGTATTCGGCGCGATCGCGCACCAGCACCCCGGCATCGACGAGCGCCGCCAGCCGTGCGGTGAGCACGGCGGGCGGCGCCCCGGTGCGGTCGCTCCACTGACTGAAGCGGCGAGCGTGTTCGACGAAGGCCAATCGCAGGATGGTCAAGGTCAAACGGTCGCCGAGCAGGTCGAAGGTGGCGGCCACGGAGTTCGATAACACTTCGTTAACTGTACTGGATTGGTGGGCTCGACTGCCCTTCGACACCGCCGAGCCCACCGGAATCACAGCGCAGCCGTCACAGCGACAGGGACTCCATCTCGCGTTCGACAGCCTCTTGGTGCTCCGCCGCCGCCTCCGCAGCCTTCTTGGGGCTCCAGTAGCCGGACATGGCGAATACGAACGGCAGGAAGATGACCTGCGCGATCAGGCAGATCCACCACCAGGTCCGCCACTGCTTCGGCGAATCGACCTGGGCCTGCTGCACCTCCTTGGCATGATCGGACAAATATTGCTGATCAGCCGTCGGGATGGCGCTCACCGCCTTCAATTGTTCACTCGCAGTGGTCAATTGCGGCCCCACCTGCGAGGCCACGGCCAGATCGTTGACCGGCACCACCTTCGCCGCGGTAATGCGCGCAATGGCCTGATCCGGCGGAATATTGAACTTCTTCGCCACCTGACCGACCGCTGTCGCGGCGGACTGCTGATCATTGGGATTGATCAGCAGTTTGGTGAGCACCGCCGGGTCGATCGACTGCAGTGTCGCCAATTCCTGCGGGTATTTGGCATTGAGGGCGAGGGTGGTCTGGACATCCCCGGGTGCGGCGCCCGTCAGTTTCACCAGTGCCGCGACCTGTGCCGCCGTATCGTTCGGATTGGCTCCGAGCTTTGCCATGGTGTCGGTGCCGACCGTCTGGATGGTGGCGATCTCGGTGTGGTACTTGGCCGCGATCTCCTGCAGCCGTGGACCGTAGTTCACCAGGGTGCCCGCCGCGGTGACCACGAGGAGCAGGCCCAGCAGCACGAAAGTGACCACGGTGCGCAGAGTTCCGCCCCAGACGGCGAGCCCGGCGACCGTGGCCGCGGGATTGCGGTTCTCCACGGTCTCGGTGAAGCTGGCCATCCAGGTGGCGTAGGCGATACCGCTGCCGACCGCGATGAGACTCAGCACAATGGCGAACGTGTAGTAGTCGGTGCCGGGTTTATCGGTGTATCCGAGGAACGCGTACACACCGATGATGCTGATTATCGCCCCGAAAATCATGAAGGGTTTTCGCACCTTCAGATAGTCCGAGACGATGCCCGTCAGCACCAGGCTCAGCGCATTGGCGATCCAATACCAGTTACCGAGCGCATTGGCCTGCGCCGAGGTGAATCCGAAATTGGTCGCCAGGTACACCGGCAGGAAAGACACGATGGTGTAGAAGAACGCCAGGAATATCGAGATGGCGAAAGCGGAGCCGACAATATTGAACGTCAGCATCTGTTTCCACTGATCGCGCTCGAGACTGCCCACGTCCAGCCCGCGCGCACGAGCCTCGACGAGCGCCCGGTCCTTGATCGACACCATGATCTGATCACGCAGCGCCGGACTCAGCTCACGCAGACCGACCAGGCCGATCAGCGAGATCGCAATGCAGATCACGCCGCACAACCGGTAGTGGAACTGCCAATCAGGATGGGCGTCGAGGGTGTGGGTGGAGATCTCCGTGGTCACCAGTGCGCCGAGTACCGGGCCCAGTGTCCAGAAGCCCATGGCCGAGGCGCGGCCGAGCTGCGGCGAGAAGTCGCGGACCAGGGCCGGGGTGGCCACCAGAACAGCGCCTTCCACTATTCCGACCAGGCAGTACACGATGAGGTACGCCTCTTTGGTGGTGCAGGCCGGAACCGCCAGGAAGGTGAGCAGTGAACAGATCACCGTGCCGTAGGCGACCATATTGGCCCGCCCCCACCTGTCGAGCAGGCCGGCGATGACCGAGGCCACCGCGCCGAATGCGGCGCCGATGATGAAGATTCCGACGAAGTACCGGAATGACAGATGGAAGTAGGCAATGAGCTGATTGCCCACCGCACCCGATACGAAGAGCTGGTAATAGAGGGCGACCGAGGTGATCACCACGAGGAACAGGTACCAGGATCGAGCCGGGGTATCCGGATAATGCGGGATCTTGCGCTGCCAGAGGCCGGTGAGCAGCGTAGGTTGCTGCAGGCCCGGGTCCGCGGACGGGACGGCGGTCGGAGTGGAACTCATGATCGAGATGCCTTTCTATCCCAGGCATTTCGTGGAGGCGGAGGACCCTTGTGATTCGCCACGAGCAGCCGAGGTGATCACAGGGTAGCGGTCACAAGTGATCCGTATCACGGTTTACCGCGAATCAAGATCTATTTCAAGATCTCCGCAGCCCCTGGATCTATGCGCTGCCGTCGCGGAAATACAGGATGTTCGCACCGTGCGCGGACAGCGGCCCGGCTTCGGCGGCCTGCCGGATACCGCTGCCCGGCAGCATGGTGAGCTTGGTGAACATCGTGGTGTTGCCGAAGGCGGACCGCACCTGCGTCTCGGAGGCGTAGTCCGCGCCGTGGTCCGCGAGCGCCTTGAAATCCAGCGGGGCCAGCGGCTTTTCGAGCGGAACCTGTCCCGCCGGCAGCCCGAGCGCCGCGTACTGGATCGCCGAACCGCCCTCGTACCAGCACAGTTCGTAGGACATGTTCTCGGTGGTGGTCACGCTGACCACCGGCCACTCATGGGAAAGCCGCAGTGCCAGTGGGTGTTTACCGACCGGCGCCACCTCCCAGTTCAGGCTCTTGACCGAAACCCAGTGCTCGGAGACCTTTTCGATGAGCACCACGTCCTGGCCCAGCCGCTCGGCGCGATTGGCCTCGGGGTCCGGTGTGCTCCAATGCTTTTCGTCCACGCCGAGATAGGCGGTGGCGGGCACGGTCTGCGCGCCGTCCACGCTGTAGGCGGCGAGCACGGCGGCCCGCACCAGAGTCACGGCATTGCGGGAGGAGCAGCGCACCCCCAGTGCGCCGAAGGAGGTACTGATCTCCATCGGTTTGGAGGGCTGATCGGGCATGGCGCCCGCGGCGAGCGGCTTGAGACCGACCAGCGCCAGCTGCCAGTTGACCTCCTCGATGGTCGAGAGGTCACCCGCGCTCTGGTACAGGATCTGCTGCTGAGTGAGGTATCCGGCCCGCTCCAGGGTCGCGCATTCCAGCTTGCGCAGTGCGGTCAGCGTCTTGCTGGTGAAACCGATGTCCTCGACCTTGATATCCCGCAGCTGCTGGGCCATCACCGGCGAGGTGACCTGCGCATAGTGCTCGCGGTACAGGGCGATGGCGGGCTTGCGCTGCTGCCCCACCATGAGCGTGCGCAGCAGGGTATTGAGGCTGGAGAGGTACCGCGCGGCCTGCTCCGGATCCGCGGCGAACAGCCTGGCGCGAATGGTGACGGCATCCCGCCCGGCGGCCACGGCCGCGGTGGGGTCGAGCCTGCACAGCCACACACCGCACTTGGCCAGCGCATCCGCGCAGACGGCCGCGGCATTCGGATAGTTGTGCGCCACCTGGCGGTACGCATTACACGCATTCCGGATGGTGGCGGTGGCGAGCTCACGATGGCCGATGAGTCGCGCGGCCTCCTCGAACAGCCGCAGCGCCTCCTGCACCTCGTTCGCGAAGATCGCATTCACATGACCGGCGGTGAGCCAGCGCAGCCGCAGCAGCACCGCCTCCTGCGCCGGTTCGAGCGCCGAGGCCGACCGATCCCGCTGCGCGGGATCGTTTTTGGTGGCCATGAGCCCGCGTGCGAACGCGCATAGTGTGGTGGCGAGCTGCAGCTCTGCTTGAAGCGAACGGTCCTGGGCGGCTCCGCGATCCGAAGCTACCTGGCGCTCGATGGCGCTGAGATCCATTGCGACCTTCAAACTCCCACATCACCGTATGCACGTCCGGCCTCGGTTTCGGCCGCCTCGCGCGTTTGCGCCGAGTCTGCCACAGATTCCCCGCACGGGTTACCCGAGTGCCGGTATGCCCGGATTCTGTAGCGGGGGCCCGGCGCGACGTCCGCTAGTCGCGTCGGGTGTAACGGAGTTGATGCGGTTTCTCCTGGTCGTAGGCCTCGCGGCCCGAGAGGTGCTGGGGCACTCCAACTTCCCACCAGGCACCGGCTTCGGTCCAGGACGAGGGCTGCGTGCGCACCACCACGACAGCGGGTCGGCGTTCGGTGATGGCGGCATTGCGGGCGCGGGTGTAGGCGTCGCGGAACTCCGCGGATTCGCCGGCGGTGAACACCACGCAGCCGAGGGAGCGGGCGTGTGAGACGAAATCGACGCGGGGTGGTTCGGTGTGGTGGGTGCGGCAATCGGCGTAGAAGTTGTTGAACGGCTCGCCGCCCTGGCCCTCCTGCAATCGGGCGATCACCGCGTAGCCGTCGTTATCGCAGACGACGGCGACCATGGGGTGCCCGGCGAAGGCCGCGGAGAAGAGTTCGGAGTTGAGCATGAGGTAGGAGCCGTCGCCGAGCAGGGTGGTGACCAGGCCGCTGGTATAGGAGCGCGCTTCGTCGGAGACGATCATGGCCGCGCCCCAGGCGCCGGCGAGCTCGTATCCCATGCAGGAGAAGCCGTATTCGACGTCCATGGCCGGTTCGCCACCGGTGGCGCGCCAGCCGCCGACGAGTTCACCGGGCAGACCACCCGAAGCGGTCATGACGTAATCGTGTGGGCCGCTGAGGTCATTGACCACGCCGACGATCTGCGCGTAGGCGGGTGCGCCGAGAGCCGGGCTGCGCAGCTTGTCGATATGCGCGTCCCAGTCGGTGCGGACGGCGAGCGCGCGAGCGGTCCAGGCGGGATCCGCGTGCCACTGCCCCAGCTGCGGCGCGAGATCCTGCAGTGCGGCATCGGCATCGCCCACCACCGCGAGCGCACCGTGCTTCACCGCGTCGAATCGGGCGGCATTGATATGCACCAGGCGCACTTCCGGATCGAAGACCGTCCAGGAGGCGGTGGTGAAATCTTGCAGGCGGGTACCGATGGCGAGCACCACATCGGCCGCACTCGCGAGGGCATTGGCCGACGCCGCGCCGGTGATGCCGAGCGGGCCCGCGTACAGCGGGTGATCGTGGGGTACCAGGGTGCGGCCCGCGGTCGTCTCCGTCACCGGAATACCGTGCTGCTCAGCGAATTCCACTGCGCGGGCAACAGCACCGGAGTAGCGCACACCGCCGCCGAGGATCACCAGGGGACGCTGTGCGCCGCGCAGTACCTCGGCCGCCTCGGCCAGACTGCGACGGTCAGGGCGCGGACGCGGGACGCGGTGCAGCACGGGCTCGAACAGCGCCTCCGGAAAGTCGTAGGTCTCGACCTGAACATCCTGCGGCAGTGCGAGAGTCACCGGTCCCGCATCGGCTGGATCGGTGAGTACCCGCGCTACCTGCGGAAGGGTGGCAATGAGCTGCTCGGGCCGGGTGATGCGGTCGAAGTACCGGCTCACCGGGCGGAAGGCGTCGTTCACCGTAATGGTCGGGTCGCCGTAGTGCTCCACCTGCTGCAGCACCGGATCGGGCGCGCGACTGACAAACGCATCGCCGGGCAGCAGGAGCAGGGGCAGCCGATTGGCATGTGCCACACCGGCTGCCGTGACCATATTGAGCGCCCCGGGACCGATGGAGGAGGTCGCGATGCCGACCTGCCGGCGCTGTGCGGCCTTGGCCAGACCGACCGCGGCCAGGGCCATGCCCTGTTCGGTGTGCCCGCGCCAGACCGGGATCTCCTCGCGCCGCTCCTGCAGCGCGGTGCCGAGCCCGAGCACATTGCCGTGCCCGAAGATGGCGAAAACCGCGGGGAACAAAGGCACTTCGGCACCGTCGAGAGTCTCGGACCGCTGGGCGACCAGCCAGGCCACCAGGGCTTGTGCGGTCGTGAGTCTCATGCGAGTCGTCCTTCGTACGAGGTGACGGGGCAGCGCGGGTCGAGCGGTTCATCGGCCCACCGGGAGCGGACCCAGGCGTGTGCGGGGTCGTCACAGAAGGCCATGGACCGTTCGGGGGCGGGACCGGCCAGCACGTTCAGGTAGTACATCGGATAGCCGGGGGCGGCGATGCAGGGGCCGTGGTAGCCGTGCGGGATCAGGAAGACGTCGCCGTCGCGTACGGCGACGTTCTCGTCCAGGTCACCGTCGGCGGTGTAGGTGCGATGCATGCCGAAACCTGTTGCGGAGGGGGTTGTTCCATCCGCCCCGGCAATACGGAAGTAGTAGATCTCCTCATTGACGACCTCGCAGTCGCTCGCCTCGTCATGCTTGTGCGGCGGATAGGAGGACCAATTGCCGCCGGGGGTGATGAGTTCACAGGCATTGAGCTTGCCGGCGTGATCCCAGACGCCGGGCACACCGAAACCGGTGACCTGCCGGGTCGCCGGACCCGCACCGCGGACCTCCACCGGAACCTGTTCGGCCGGGCCGTACTTCGGAGTCAGGCGGCGGGTACAGCGAGCCATCGGCAGCGCGACCTCCAGTCCGGAGACCGTGGACAGCTCGACCTCGGCGTCACGAGGGACGTAGGCGAAGTCGGTCACCCGGGTGAAAACTGTTTCGCGGCCGGTCAACTCGAATACCTGGCCGTCGACGCGGACCGTGCACGACCCGGACAGCGGCAGTACGAATGCTTCGAAGTCGCCGGTGTGCACCGTGCGGGATTCGCCCGCAGCCAGCTGAAGCACGCGCAGCCCGGTGTAGGTCCAGCCCGCATCGGCGGGCGTCAGAAATACCGGATCCGCGCCGTCACACAGGGTTCCGGCGCGGCGGTGGAGTTTGCTCATGACGCCGCCTCCAGCACCCGGGCAGCCTTGTCCACCGCGCCCGCTACATCGCCGTCGGGCGGGTAGAGCAGGCTGCGGCCGACTACCAGGCCACGCACCACATCGTGGGTGAGCGCCGCGCCCCAGGAGGCGAGGTCCGCGGCGGGGTCGCCGGAGGGCGCACCACCGAGGACCACCACGGGCAGAGTTGTCGCATCCAGCGCCGAAATATCTTGGGGCGCCGGTATCTTCAGCCAGGTATACGCCGAGGTGACGCCGAGGCCCGACGCCACCGTGATGGCGCGCTGGAGTGCGGCGGCATCGCGGTGCATAACCAGCGCCCCGGACGGATCGCGGCCGTAGGGCAGCGGCTCGACCATGGCCATGAGTCCGTGCTCGGCCAATTCCGAGACCGCGCGGGCGCAGGCTTCCAGCGTGGGCACGGTACCGGGATCCGAATCCACCAGGCGCAGCAGCATTTTGCCGCCGTCCAGCCGGTATTTCACCAGCGATTCCGCATCGTATCCGGTGAAGCGGTCGTCGATCTCCCAGTCCGCCCCGGCCAGACCGCCGCGATTCATGGAGCCGATGACGATCTTGTCGTGCACGGCGTCCAGGAGCAGCAGCTCCTCGACGATGTCCGGGGACCCGAGCACACCGTCCACGGCGGGATTGTCGAGCGCGATGAGCAGCCGCTCCAGCAGTGTGCGCCGCCCGGCCATGGCGGTGCTGTCGGCACGTACGCTCAGTGCCCCGCGCGCCGGGTGATCGGCGGCGACCAGGAACAGTGTGCCCTTGTCCGACAGCAGGTTCGGCCGGCGGCGGCGGTCGGCGTAGGCGGCGCGAATCGCCTCGGGTTCGGTGGCTCGGGCGCGCAGCAGTCGATGCCAGCGTTCATCGGTCAGGTGCACAGCAGCTCCTCGATCTCGGCGGCGGTCGGCATGGCGTCGGCGCAGGCCAATCGCGAAGCCACCAATGCTCCGGCGGCATTGGCATAGGTGGCGAGGCGGTGCGGATCCCAGTCCGAGAGCAGCCCGTGAATGAGGGCCCCGCCGAAACCGTCGCCGGCGCCCAGGCCGCAGACCACCTCGATGCGGCAGGGCTCGACCGTCCAGCGTTCATGCTCGGTGGCGACCAGTACGCCCTCGGCGCCGCGCTTGATGACGGCCAGGCGCACACCGCGCGCGAGCAGCCGATCGGCCGCCTCGTCCGGGTCGGCGGAACCGGTGGCCACCTGCGCCTCGGTTCTATTGCCCACCACCACATTCACGTGGTCGAGCATCCAGCCGATCTCGGCGCGGGCGGTCTCGACATCGGGCCAGAACATGGGCCGGTAGTCGAGGTCCAGCACGGTGTGGCCGCGCCGGGCACGGCGCTCGAGAATCGCGCGCTGGGTGGTGCGGCCGGGTTCGGCACTCACGCCGGTACCCGTCACCCACAGCAGAGGCACGGAATCAACGACGTCCCAGGGGATCTCGTCCTCGGTGAGGGTGAGATCCGGTGCGATGGGTGCGCGGTAGAACAGCAGCGGCGGGTCGGCGGGCGGATTGAGCTCGCAGAACACGACGGGGGTGTGCAGATTCGGCGCGGTGGCGACGAACTCGTTCACCACACCGAAGTCCCGCAGCGCCGTTCGCACGAAGTCGCCGAATCCATCGGGCCCGACCTTGGTGAGAATGGCGGTGCGGCGGCCCAGGCGGGCGGCCGCGACAGCGACATTGGTGGCGGTGCCGCCGAGGAATTTGGCGAAGGTGGTGACCTCCGCCAGCGAGACGCCGCTCTGCTCCGGGTACAGGTCGACGCCGACCCGGCCGATCGTCAGGACCTCCAGATCGGTCACGGCGTCACCACTCGCTGCAATTCGTGCTGCAGCGCTTCCAGTTCCGCGCCGCCGGACATCTGCCGGGTCAGTTCCGGCAGGTCGATCTCGGATTTCTCGTAGCAGCCGAGCATGCCGCCGCGCTGCAGCAGCAGGAAGCGGTCACCGACCGGATAGGCATGGTGCGGATTGTGGGTGATGAGCACCACGCCCAGGCCGCGTTCGCGCGCCTGCACCACATACCGCAGCACCACACCCGCCTGCTTGACACCCAGTGCGGCGGTGGGCTCGTCCAGAATCAGCACCTTCGCCCCGTAGTGCACGGCGCGGGCGATGGCGACGCTCTGACGCTGACCGCCGGAGAGCGTTCCGACCGGCTGCTCCAGATCATTGAGCTCGATTCCCATATCCGACAGGGCTTTACGGGTGATGTCCTGCGCGGTGCGCCGATCCAGCAGCTCGATCGGGCCGTAGCGTTTGACGGGTTCGGAGCCGAGCACAAAATTGCGCCATACGCTCATGAGCGGGACCACCGCGAGATCCTGGTAGACGGTGGCGATGCCGCGATCCAAAGCCTCACGGGGCGAGGAGAATCGGGTCGGCTCGCCTTCGATGCGCAGTTCACCGGTGTCGTGCTGATGGACGCCGGACAGGATCTTGATGAGCGTGGACTTGCCCGCGCCATTGTCACCCAGTACGCAGGTGACCTCGCCCGCGTTCACCACCATCGAGACATCTTGCAGCGCAACAACACCGCCGTAGCTCTTGCCGATATCCACCGCTTCTATCAGTGGCACAGTCATCGGCGTACCCTTTCCGCTCGCTTCTTGAATGCGGTATTGACCAGCACGGCCGCGAGCAGCAGGATGCCGAGGAACAGCATGAACCAGTCGCTGTTCCAGCCCGCGAACACAATGCCCTGCCGCGCCATGCCGAAGGTGAGCGCGCCCAGCGCCGCACCGACCACCGAGCCGAAGCCGCCGGTCAGCAGGCAGCCGCCGATCACCGCGGCGATGATGTACTGAAACTCCAGTCCCACACCCTGATTGGCCTGCACGCTGGAGAAGCGCAGCAGATTGCAGGCGCCCACCACCCAGCCCGCGAAGGCCGTGGTCATGAAGAGCAGGATCTTGGTGCGCGCGGCGGGCACACCCACCGCGCGGGCACTCGGCAGCGAGCCGCCGACGGCGAAGATCCAGTTGCCGAACCTGGTGCGCACCAGCACGATTCCCGCCAGGACGGTGAGCACGATCCACCACACCACCGAGGCCTGGATATGGGCGTCGCCGATATTCGTGGTGGAGGCGAACACCCAGCCCGCGGACTGGTAGCCGCCCGATGCGCGAATGCCCGATACCTGCACGGTGCCGGTGATCCACCGGGTCACACCGAGATTCAAGCCCTGCAGCGCGAGGAAGGAGCCCAGGGTGACGATGAAACTCGGCAGCCCGGTCCGCATGACCACCCAGCCGTTGAGCGCTCCGACCGCCAGTGCGAACACCAGCGAAACCGCCAGCGCCAGCCAGACATTCCAGCCCGCATTGACCGCGAGCAGTCCGGTGACCAGTGCCGTGGACGCCGTCATCACACCGGCGGAGAGATCGAATTCGCCGCCGATCATGAGCAGTGCCACCGCCACGGCCATGATGCCGAGCGTCGAGGCGTCGTCGAGCCAGTTGGAAACGCCCAGGGCGCTGAAGAACTTGTCGGTGATGATGGAGAAGAACAGGAACACCACCAGCGCGCCGATGAACGCGCCGAGTTCGGGCCGCACGATCAGCCGCTGCAGTATCGAGGCGCGGAGCCCGGCGGGCTTGGTGTCCGGCTCGGAAGCCGTTGTGGCAACACTCATGTCATTCACTCCCGACACTCACCGCGTGCCCTGGGCGACGAGCCCGGCGACGACATCGACATTGGTCTTGTCCACGAAGGCGGGACCGGTCTGCACCGGCAGGCCGCCACCGACGCTATTGAGGTTGGACCGGTACAGCTTCAACATGACCACCGGCAGATAGCCCTGTTCGTACTGCTGCTGATCGATCGCGAACAACAGGGTGCCGGCCCGAATGGCGGCCACCACATCATCATTGAGATCGAAGGTGGCAATGCCCGCCTTCGACTTGGACTCCCGCACCGCATCCACCGCACGGGCGGCGATCTGCGAATTCAGCGTCAGTACCGCGTCGATGGACGGATCCGATTCCAGCGCACCCCGGATGCGTGCCTGCACATCGGTGGGATTGTTGATATCGACCTGCAGGGTGACCGCGGTGCCGAACCCTTGGGTGGCACCCGCGCAGCGTTCGTTCGCGCCGATATTCCCGGCCTCGTGGATCACGCACAGCATCTTGCGTTTTCCGGCGGCCGCGAGCCGCTTGCCCGCCGCCTCACCGGCCTGCCGCTCACTCTGGCCGACATGCCCGATGGCGCCGAACTGGACGCTTTCGGCCTCACCGGAATTGATGGTCACCACCGGGATACCGGCCGAGATCGCCTTCTCCACCGAGGTGCGCAGCGCATCCGGATTGGCCATGGACACCACCAGGCCGTCGACGCCCTGTGCCACCGCATTGTCGATGAGCTTGGCCTGCTGACCCGGATCGCCGGAGGAGTTGTATTCCACGCGGACGCCGAGCTGCTTGCCCGCCGCCTCCGCGCCGTTCTTCACCACATTCCAGAAGGCGTCGCCGGGCGAACCGTGGGTGACCACGGCGACCGTATTCAGCTTGCCGACCTCGACGGGCGCCTGCGCGGGCGTGGTCTGATCGGAACCCGGACCACTGCAGGCCGCCAGGACCGCGGCGGCCGCGATCCAGGGCGCCAGCCGGCGCCAGCGCTTCCCGCCGCTTCGTAAAGATGGGGACCTCATTGTCATCACCTCCCCACTAAATCCGGGTCGGGGTCGATTGGACCCCGATTTCGACCAGGTGTCGCAGACTTCGTGCGGTATCTCGGGTCGGACCGTCCGCGGATTCACCGGGGAGCAGCGCCGTGTCCTGCTCGAGGACGTACCAGCCGTCGTAGCCCGCCGACTGCACCGCATGCACCAGGGCGGCGATATCGACGTCGCCGTCACCCAGCGGGACATAGAGTCCGTCGCGCACGGCCTCGCTGTATTCCATTCGGCCGCAGCGCACTTCGTTCGCGATCTCGAGGCGTACATCCTTGAGGTGGATGTGCCCGATGCGCTCGGGGTACTGCCGGGCCAGCGCCACCGGATCGGTACCGCCGATGGCCAGGTGCCCGGTGTCCAGGCACAGGTCCAGTTCCGAATCGGCGAGAAAGCGCCGCACCTCGGCTTCGTCCTCGATATGCGTGCCGACGTGGGGGTGCAGCGTGACGCGCAGACCGTATTCGGCCGCGATATCGCCGATGGCGGCGACCGTCTCGATCAGGGTCCGCCATTCGTCGTCGGTGAGCGGCATCCGGGAGTTGTACCCGTTCGCGCCCGTGGCCGCGGCGAGTATCAGCACCTCCGCACCGGTGGCCGCGAAGAGTTCGGCGGTCACGCGGGCGGCGGCGAGGGCGGCATCCGGTTCGCGGTGCAACGCCAGCGCCAGGAAGCCGCCGATCGGTGTGATGCCGTGCGCGGCAAGGTGATTGCCCAGCTCGACCGGATCGCCGGGGAGATAACCGGGTGGGCCGAATTCGGTGGCGGTCAGGCCCAGGCTCGCCATGGCCGACAGGACGGTGCCTGAATCGAGGACGTGACCCCAGCCCGGAACTTCGCACACACCCCAGGAGATGGGGGCGGCGGCAATACGCAGGGGGGCGGAACGCAGGGGATGGAGCGGTTCGGTCATCGGCACTTCCCAGACCCGTCGGTAGCCATCATGTACAGGCGCTCCATTGGAGCGCTCCAACAATGTAACCCCAATCACAACTGTGTCAAGAGCCCGGATTGATGCGCAAAGCGGTGTTCCACCTTGCATATTCGGTCTCACCTGGGCCGTTGCGCGTGAGAAATAGTGTCCGAATCATGCGATTAGCGCGCTCTATTGCTGATGGCACTTCGGCACGGTAGCGTCAGGCAGCATGACAGGACCGACCATGGAAGACGTCGCCGCCCGAGCGGGTGTCTCCCGCGCACTGGTCTCACTGGTCATGCGCAATTCCCCCAAGGTGAGCGAGCACCGCCGGCGTGCGGTGCTGCAGGCCGCGCAGGATCTCGGGTATCAGCCGCACCTCATGGCCCGCTCGCTGGCCAGCCGCACCTCGAACATCGTCGGCGTCATGGTGTCCGATCTGCGCAATGCCTTCTTCGCCGATGTGGTCGAGGGCATGGACGAGGCCGCGCAGGACAATGGCCTCGAACTCATTCTCACCACTGGGCGGCGCAGCGCGGATCGGGAGGGCACGGCACTGACCAGCCTGCTGGCCTTTCGGCCGGGCGGGATCATCCTGCTCTCACCGGTCCTGCCGACCGCCTCGATTCGTGATGCGGCACAGCGGTGTCCGGTGGTGCTGGTGTCTCGCGCATCCAGCCTGCCCGAGGTGGACACCGTCAATGACGACGGCGAACTGGGGGCCGCACTGGCGGTCGATCATCTGGTCGCGCTGGGTCATCGGCGGATCGTGCATCTGGACGGCGGCGGCGCCTTCACCGCCGCACCCCGGCGCGAGGGGTACACCGCGGCCATGGTCCGGCACGGGCTGGAACCGATGGTCATCGCCAGCGAGCACACCGACGGGGCCGGGGCGGCGGCGGTCCGAAGCCTCTTGAACCTCTTCTCCCCCAGCAACTTTCCCACCGCACTGGTCTGCGGCAATGACTTCAATGCCGTGGGCGCCATGTCGGCGCTGACCGAGGCCGGACTGCGGGTGCCCGAGGATGTCTCGGTTGTCGGCTACGACAACACCTCACTGGCGGCGCTGCGCCATGTCGCCCTGACCACGATCGACCAGCCTCGCAATCGGATCGGGCAGCTGGCCGTCGCGGCCCTGACCGAACGACTGCGCGGCGGCCGCGTCGAACCGGTGCGCAGCCGCCTCGAACCGAGCCTGGTCGTCCGCTCGACCACGGCCGCACCCCGCGACTGACCCGGGGACACCACCGATTTCGAAGGAGCACACATGTCCACGATCAGACTGGGCCTCGCGGGCACCGGCCGTATCGGCAGCTCCCACGCCGAAACCCTGACCACACTGCCCGGTGTCGATGCGGTGATCGTCGCGGATGCCGATACCGAGCGCGCCCGGGCCACCGCCGGCAAACTCGATATCGAGTACGCAACCGATATCGACGCTCTGCTCGCGGCCGATCTCACCGGGCTGGTGATCAGCACGGCCACCGACTCGCATCCGGAGCTCATTACTGCCGCCGTGGATCGCGGCATCCCCGTCTTCTGCGAAAAGCCCATTGCCGCCGATATTCTCGGCACCCTCGCGGTGGTCGAACGCGTCGCCGGATCGACGGTGCCGGTGCAGATCGGCTTCCAGCGCCGCTTCGACGCCGGCTACCGTGCCGCCCGCGCGGCCGTCGCGTCCGGGGAGCTCGGCTGGGTGCACACGCTGCGCGCCACCACACTCGATCCGGCTCCGCCACCGGCGGAATACATTCCGCGTTCGGGCGGGGTGTTCCGCGATTGCGGCGTCCACGATTTCGACATCATTCGCTGGGTGACCGGGCGCGAGGTGACCGAGGTGTACGCCACCGGAGCCAATCGTGGTGAGCAGATGTTCGCCGATGCGGGCGATGTGGATACGGCCGCGGTGATACTGCGCATGGACGACGGTGCGCTGGCGACGGTTTCGCTGAGCCGCTACAACGGGGCCGGATACGACGTGCGACTGGAGGTGCTCGGCTCACAGGGCAATGCCATTGTGGGACTCGATGATCGCGCGCCGCTGCACTCGGTCGAACCCGGGTATCCGCCCTCGGCACTGCCCGTGTACCCCGGGTTCATGGATCGCTTCCACGGCGCCTATGTCGAGGAGCTCACCACCTTCGTGGGCGTGGCCACCGGACAGGCCGCCAACCCGTGCCCACCCGGTGAGGCATTGCAGGCGTTCTACATTGCCGAGGCCTGTGAACTGTCCCGCCGAGAGGGCCGGCCCGTGCGAATCGCCGAGGTCCGCAGCTAGCGGCGGGTCCGCCCACAACCACCACGCATTTTTGGCATAGCGCGCATTTTTGGCATACCGCGCAATTCTCGGCTGCCGCGCAATCTTCGGCGGCTGCGCAATCTTCGGCGGATGCGCACTCTTTGGTGGCTGCGCACTCTTTGGTGGCTGCGCACTCTTTGGTGGCCGCATAGTATTCGGCGGTCGCGCAGCCTTTGGCGGCCGCGCACCGAAATGCGGCTGTTTATTGCGCGGCGTGCCAAAAGGCATGCCGCGCAATCTCCGCCCGGACGCCGGTTAGGCCGCCGGCACGGTCCAGCGCTGGCCGATACCGTCGCCACAGCTCCGCAACACCAGGCCCGTATTCACCACACCGGGATCACCGGCCGTATCGACGCACAATCCGCTGTGCGCGTTCGAGATGTGTGCGGTCGCACCGTCATAGGCCCAGAACTGCCCGGTGAAGTCCCCGCAGCTGCGCAACACCAGGCCCGTATTCACCACTCCCGGATCACCGTTCGTATCCACGCACAGCCCGCTGGACATGTTCGACACGCGGCCGGACGCGGCATCGAACGTCCAGACCTGCCCGGTGAAGTCACCGCAATCACGCACCTGCAGCCCGGTATTCACCACGGCCGGATCGCCGTTGGTATCCATGCACAGCCCGCTGCGCGGGTTGGCGATCGCACCGTTGGCCTGCGCCGCCGCCGGACCCGCTCCGGCAAGCGTCGCCGCGGGCAGTACGGCGGCGAGGGCCAGCGCGCGGACAAGGGCGGTGCGGAACAGCGGGCGAGGGATTCCAGGCATCGGGCTAGCTTACGAGCAAGCCGATGGCGAGACCCGTCATTACGAGGGCGATGACCGAGTCCAGTACCCGCCAGGCCATCGGCTTGGCGAACAGCGGACCGAGCAGGCGCGCACCGAAACCCAGTGCGATGAACCAGATCATGCTGCCGACCATGGCACCCGCGGCCAGGAACCAGCGGTCCGGAGAAGCGTAGGTGCTGGCGAACGAGCCGAGCAGGACCATGGTGTCGAGATAGGCGTGCGGGTTGAGCCAGGTCACCGCCAAGCAGGTGGCAATCGCCGCGCCCAGGGCGATCGGGGTACCGCCACCGGCGCTCAGGGCCGAGGCGGAGAACGCGCGTTTGGCCGCCAGCGCCGCGTAACCGAGCAGGAAGGCGATGCCCCCGTACTTGGCGAGAGTCAGCACAATCGGCGCGGCGTGCACCACCGCGCCGAAGCCGGCGACGCCGATGGTGATCAGAGCCACGTCCGACAGCGCGCAGACCGCCACCACGGCCAGGACATGCTCGCGGCGGATGCCCTGGCGCAGCACAAAGGCGTTTTGCGCGCCGATCGCCACAATGAGGGACATACCGAAGCCGAGTCCTGAAATGGCCGCCAGGGCCGCCGATGAGACGTTCACCCTCTCGAAACTAGGCGGGCGACCAGCACCAGGCCAGCTAATCATTCTGAAGCACGATTAGAGTTACTTACTATGGATCTGCAGCTCGATCAGCTCCGCGCACTCGATGCGGTCATCAGCGAGGGCACCTTCGAGGCCGCCGCGCGCCGGCTCAGCGTGACGCCGTCGGCAATCAGCCAGCGCATCAAGGCGCTGGAGGATTCCGCCGGGCGGATTCTGGTGCAGCGCACCAAACCGGTGCAGCCCACCGAATCCGGGCTGACCGTGCTGCGGCTGGCCAAGCAGGTCCAGCTGCTGACCAGCGATACCGTGCGGGAACTGGGCGATGAGAATCAGCCCGCCGCGCGCCTGGTCAATATCCCCATCGCGGTCAATGCCGATTCGCTGCAGACCTGGGTCATGTCCGCGCTGGGCCGCGCCGCCGCGGGGGTGACCTTCGAGATCCATCGCGAGGATGAGGAGCACACCACCCGGCTGCTGCGCGACGGCACGGTCATGGCGGCCATCACCTCGACCGCCGCGCCGGTGCAGGGCTGTACGGTCCGGCGGCTCGGGGCCATGCGCTATCGGCCCACGGCGAACGCCGAATTCGCCCGGACCTGGTTCCCCGACGGGCCGACCGCGCAGGCGTTCGCGGTGGCGCCGGTCATTCTGTTCGACCGCAAGGACGATCTGCAGTTCCGGCTCATGCGGCGGTACACGCGCAGGCCCGTGGATCCGCCCCGGCACTACATTCCGTCCTCGGCGGGATTCTCCGATGCCATCCGGTTCGGATTGGGCTGGGGCATGATGCCGGATCTGCAAACCCGTCCCGGCGATAAGCTCGTCCCCCTGGACCGCGCGGTCCACATCGATGTTCCGCTCTACTGGCAGCAGTGGCGACTGGACTCCCCCGCACTCGGTATGGTCGCGGCAACCATTGCCGAAGCCGCGGCGGCGGCGCTGCTCTGACAGCCCACTGCTATGAACGTTCGGTCCGGTGCATGCCATAGTCGATCGAGATTGTGCTTTGCAGAGAAAGGCATTACGTGTCCCAAGTTGTGCGCGGCGTCATCGCACGCTCGAAGAATGCCCCCGTCGAAGTGACCGAGATCGTCATTCCCGACCCCGGACCCGGCGAGGCCGTGGTGCAGGTGCAGGCGTGCGGGGTGTGCCACACCGATCTGCACTATCGCGAGGGCGGTATCAACGACGAATTCCCGTTCCTGCTCGGCCATGAGGCGGCGGGCATCGTGGAATCGGTCGGCGAGGGCGTCACCGATGTGGAGCCCGGCGATTTCGTCATCCTGAACTGGCGTGCAGTGTGCGGCAATTGCCGCGCCTGCCGCAAGGGCAAGCCGTGGTACTGCTTCTCCACTCACAATGCGGCACAGCCGATGACGCTCACCGATGGCACACCGCTCACCCCGGCGCTGGGCATCGGCGCGTTCGCCGAGAAGACCCTCGTCCATGCCGGACAGTGCACCAAGGTGGACCCGACCGCCTCACCGGTCGCGGCCGGCCTGCTGGGCTGCGGTGTGATGGCCGGACTCGGCGCCGCCATCAATACCGGCAATGTGAGCCGCGGCGACAGCGTGGCCGTGATCGGTTGCGGCGGTGTGGGCAATGCCGCCGTGGCGGGCGCCAAGCTGGCGGGTGCGACCACCGTCATCGCCGTCGATATCGATGAGCGGAAGCTGGAGTGGGCCACCGGTTTCGGGGCCACCCACACCGTGAACGCCTCGAAAGAGGATGCGGTGGAGCGGGTTCAGGAACTGACCGGCGGCTTCGGCGCCGATGTGGTGATCGATGCGGTCGGCCGCCCGGAGACCTGGAAGCAGGCGTTCTACGCGCGCGATCTGGCGGGCACCGTGGTGCTGGTCGGCGTGCCGACCCCGGAGATGAAGCTGGAGATGCCGCTCATCGACTTCTTCTCGCGCGGTGGGTCTTTGAAGTCCTCCTGGTACGGCGACTGCCTGCCCTCGCGGGATTTCCCGTATCTGATCGAGCTCTACAAGCAGGGCCGGTTCGATCTGGATGCCTTTGTCACCGAGACCATTTCACTGACCGATATCGAAGCCGCCTTCACCAAGATGCACGACGGTGACGTGCTGCGCTCGGTCGTGGTGTTCTGATGGCGCATATCGATCACGCCACCACCTCGGGCACCTTCAGCCTGGACGGTGAGACCTTCGAGGTCGAGAACAATGTCTGGGTGGTGGGCGACGATCTGGAGTGCGTCATCATCGATGCGCCGCACAGCGTTCCGGCCATTCTGGATGTGGTGGGCACGCGCAAGGTGCGGGCGATTCTGGCCACGCACGCGCACGACGATCACATCCGGGTCGCACCGGAGCTGGCCGCGGCCACCGGTGCGCCGATCCTGCTGCACCCGGAGGATCTGGTGCTGTGGCGGCTGACCCATCCGGAGATCGCGCCGGACGGCGAGCTTTCGGACAAGCAGATCATCGCGGTGGGCGGCACCGAACTGCATGTGCTGCACACGCCGGGCCATGCGCCGGGCGCAGTCTGCTTCCACTCCCCCGATCTGGGTGTGGTTTTCACCGGTGACACGCTGTTCCACGGCGGTCCGGGCGCGACGGGACGGTCCTACTCGGACTACGACACCATCGTCGCCTCGATCGCCGATCGGCTGCTGGCACTGCCGCCGGAGACCCTGGTGCACACCGGTCACGGTGATTCCACCACCATCGGCGCGGAGGCACCGCAACTCGAAGAGTGGCGGGCGCGCGACAACTGACCGTCATATGTAACGTGGTGTGAGCCCGACGCGCCGGGCTCACACCATGTTCACAGTCTTTCCTGGCAAATCCGGCTTATCGCCCAGTTCCGCGACCGGATAATTCCCGCCATGCGAAAAATAGCTGCTGTTATAGCCGTTGCGTCTATCCCGTTGTTCGCCATCGGTTGCTCGTCCAGCCCTGGGTCGGTGAGCAAGAGCGATGTGGAGACCAAGACCGCCGGCGTGTTCCACGACAAATCGCACGAGGACGCGAAATCCACTGTGTGCGACGGCAGTCTGAAGGCCGAGGTCGGCGCCACCCAGCAGTGCACCGTCACCTCGGCCGATAATCAGACCTGGAAGACCACCGCCACGGTGACCAAGGTCGACGGCGACACCGCCTCGTATGACATCGTTTTCGCCGACAAGTTCCTGGGCCCGGACGATATCGCCACCAACGTCTCCAAGTTCTATCAGGACAAGGTCGGCACCGCCCCCACCTCCACCAGCTGCAACGGCCTGCTACGCGGGGCCACCGGCGCCAGCGTCCGCTGCGTGATCACCGAAACCGACGCCACCCGTTGGGGAGTCACGGTCACCGCCACCAATGTCGAGGGTGAGACGGTGAACTACAACATGGTCGTGGACGATCAGCCGATGCCGTAGCGGGTTCGGCTCAGCGGCAGGTGTGGAGGGTGGCCTCGGCTAGTTCCTCGATCACGTCGGATACTTTGCCGCGCAGGTGAAAAGCCTCGAGCTGTCTGCGCGCTCCGTTGCCGCGGGCGAGTAGTGCGGTGAGGGTGTCGTCGACGAAGGCGACATCTCCGAGGTCTTCCAGAGCGGGCCGGACCAGGTCGATGAGCTTCGCCAGCAGATCCTGCATCGGGATGGTCCGGCCGTCTGCGGGGTCGATGGCCGGGCCATCCATGCCCTCGTGGGCCGCGCGCCAATATGCCGCGCGCAGTGTGTCTTCCGCTATCACCGGTGTGACGGCGGAGCGGCGGGCGGTCATGACCGCGGCACGCACCAGGGTGGCCAGGAGGGCGGTTTCCTCCACGGTGGCCGGTACATCGCTGACGCGGACCTCGACGGTGGGGAACGTAACCGACGGGCGCACATCCCAATACACCATTTTGCGGTCCAGGATCACGCCCAGCGACAGCATGGACTCGACCGCGGCGTCGAACTCGACGACCGTGCCGAAGTGCGGTGGCGGCCCGGCGCTCGGCCAGCGCCGCCAGAGAATGTTTCGCCAACTGGCATAACCGGTTTCGTCGCCGTGATAGATGGCGGAGTTGGCGGTCAGCGACAGCAGTAGCGGTAGCCAGGGGCGCAGGAAATTGCTGACCTGCAGTGCCACTTCACGATCGGGCACCGCGACATGGACGTGGCAGCCGCACAAACCCTGTTCCCGGGCGAGCCTGCCGAAGGTCTCGACGACCCGGTGATAGCGGGGTGTGCTGGTATGGGTGAGCAGCTCCTCGGGAAGGGCGGGTGGCACGGCGACTGCCAGCAGTAATGCGTCGTTCTTCTCCGCGCAAGCCGCAGCGCCACGCCGCAATTCGCGCAATTCCTGGAGTAGATCAACCGTATTCGTATGCACCCGGGTGCTGGTTTCCACCTGGCACCGCATGATCTCCAATTGCATATCGATGCCGAAATCCGCAGCGGTGCGGGCGACGTCGGCATTTCTGCCGACAGGCGCGCCGGTACGCGGATCCACGAGGAGAAACTCCTCTTCGACACCCACCGTCGGCGGGGCTTCCACCTGTCATGTGTACCTCATCGCCGCGCGCCTGACACCTGCCGGAATGGTCTGTTTCGTTCCGGTATCCCCGGCGCAAACTTGTCGGTGGACGGGTTCACAATGCAGAGATGGCCTATGACGAAAAGCTTGCCGACCGGATTCGGGACGCGCTGGGACCGGCGCTGCCGGAAGTGGTAGAGAAGAAACTATTCGGCGGATTGGCATTCCTGATCGGCGGCAATATGGCCGTCGCCGCCAGCGGGAGGGGTGGCCTGATGGTGCGGCTCGACCCCGAGAACTACACCGATCTCCTCGTGCCTGGAGCGGTTGAGACCGTGGTCATGGGCGGACGGGAGACGCGCGGCTGGGTACGCGTCACCACCGAGACCGTCGAGGATGACGACTCGCTCATCGAGTGGGTGGAGCGCGGGGTCGCATACGCGGGCAGTCTCCCGGTGAAACCGGCCTCGGGCAAGAGTCGGCGCAAATAGTGTGCGGTGCGGCACACCGAACGAATCCGTGTGGGCCGCTTCACTGAAAATGCCGCTGGCACAGTCATTCTGTCGCTGCGTGTCACCACCTATTTACACCGGAGCACAGCGCGGAAATCTCGGCCCCGCACGCTGGTGAATATGAGGCAAACCGAGGTACATGCCCTGGCATGCGAAGTATGCGGTCGCCTGCCCCATCCTCGTCGCACTCGGCTGACCCTGGCCAAGCTCGCCGCGGTGTTCCCGGTCGAATTGGCGCTGCACGCGCTGGTCATCCATTTCGCTTTGCCATACCTGGTCACCGTCGCGCTGCTGACCATCACCACCACCATTCTCGTCATCTGGGTGGTCGAGCCGGGCGCCATGCGCTACCTGGCCCGCTGGCTGCACGGACCGGAGCTCGATCAGCGGCAGCGTCTGGACAGCGCCGAGTTGCTGTGGCGCATTCGGGTGCGCCTGGACAACACTCCGGGACGCCTGGAACTGCTCGCCAAACAGCTCACGTATCGCCGCGCCAATATCCTCACGGTGCATGTGCACCATCTGGAGGACGGTGTGCTGGACGAGCTGGTGGTCTCCACACCCGCCGATGTCGGGCCGCCGCGGCTGGCCCATGCCATTGCCAAAGCGGGCGGATCGACGGTCGGCATCTGGCCCGCCTCCGCCCTGACCCTGGTCGACGGTCAGACCCGGGCGCTGAGCCTGGCCACCCGGGTGGCCGGCGATCCCGGCGAGCTGCCGCTGGTGATCGCGGAACTGCTGGGCGCGCAGTATGTTTCGGCCGTGGATCCGGAATATGCCCCGGCCGGAACGATTCTGGAGATCTCCGCCGATATCGAAATCGACGCCATGACCTTCGTCCGCCCCGAGGATCCGTTCACCCCGGCCGAAATCGCCCGCGCACATCGGCTCACCGATCTCGCTCGGCTCACCGCCCGTCAGGGCTGATCGGTACCGCCTGTCAGAGCTGATCGGCACCGCCCGTCAGAGCTGATCGGCACCGCCCGTCAGAGCTGATCGGCACCGCCCGTCAGAGCTGATCGGCACCGCCCGTCAGAGCTGATCGGCACCGCCCGTCAGAGCTGATCGGCACCGCCCGTCAGGGCTCACCGGCACCGCCCGTCAGGGCTCACCGGCACCGCCCGTCAGGGCTCACCGGCACCGCCCGTCAGGGCTCACCGGCACCGCCCGTCAGGGCTCACCGGCACCGCCCGTCAGGGCTCACCGGCACCGCCCGTCAGGGCTCACCGGCACCGCCCGTCAGGGCTCACCGGCACCGCCCGTCAGGGCTCACCGGCACCGCCCGTCAGGGCTCACCGGCACCGCCCGTCAGGCCTCACCGGCACCGCATCCAGGGCCGATCCACGCAATCCCGTCAATACGGGCTGCTCGGTTTCACATCGTGGCACACTGCTCCTGGCGCACAGGGCTAGGCGCAAGGGGATGATCGGATGGCGGTTCGGCGCATCGGTGCACAGCGGAGGAGCTCGGGCGACGCGGAACAACAGCACGATATCGGCGGGCATCCGCCAGCGCGACCGGCGGTGCGCGCGGCCAAGCTGGCGGCGCTGCCCATTGCCTTCGCGGGCCGCCGCGCGGCCGGTACCGGCAAACGAGCGCTGGGCAGATCGCCGGGCGAGGTGGATCGGGATATCCGCCTGCGCACCGCGCAGCATTTCTTCGATGTGCTCGGCGAGCTGAAGGGCTTCGCCGCCAAACTGGGTCAGATGCTCGGCATCTACGAACTCGCCCTGCCACCGGAATTGGCCGAGCCGTATCGAATCGCCCTGAGCCGCCTGCAGGATGCGACGCCCGCCATGCTGCCGGCCACGGTGCACGCGGTGCTGGCGGAGGCCTTCGGCCCGCAGTGGCGCACGCAGTTTCGCGAGTTCGACGACCGCCGGGCCGCCTCGGCCACCATCGGCCAGGTACACCGCGCGGTATGGCACGACGGCCGCAGTGTGGCGGTAAAGGTCATGTATCCCGGCGCCCGGGCGGCCGTGCACGCCGATCTCGGGCAATTGCGGCGCATGTCGGGCTTGCTCTCGGTCTTCGTTCCGAATGCCGATGTCCGGGCGGTCACCGATCGGCTGGCCGAATGTGTCAGCGCGGAACTGGATTTCGCGGCCGAGGCGGACAGTCAGCGCGCCTTCGCCGCCGCTTTCGCACGGGATCCGGACTTCCGGGTGCCCGAGGTGGTGACGCAGTGCGGCGACGTCATTGTCAGCGAATGGCTGGACGGCATACCGGTTTCCAGGCTGATCGCCTCCGGCGCGCAATCCGAGCGCGATCGGGTCGGGCTGCTGACACTGCGGTTCGTGCTGTCCTCGGCCGAGCGCACCGGACTGCTCTACTGCGATCCGCATCCCGGGAACTTCCGGGTGCTGCCCGACGGCCGGCTCGGCGTGGTCGATTTCGGCGCGTGCCCGGCCTGGCCGCCGCCGCAGTTCGCGCCGCTGGTCCACGATATTGCCGAGGCGCTGCTCAACGGCGGTGCGGCGGAGCTCGATACGGCCATGCGGCGGCACGGTTTCGCCGACCGGCTGCGGACCTACGATGTGCAGGCGCTAGCCGAGCAGCTGCTTCCCTATGTGGAACTGCTGCGGCAGGAGCACTCTCGAGTGGACCGCGCCTGGCTGAGGCAGCGGGTGCTGGTCGCGATGAACCCCCGGTTGAGCAATGTGCACCGGCAGCTCAGCCTGCCCGCCTACTACACCCCGTTCGCCCGGGCCATGGTCACACTGCTGGGCCTGCTGAGTCAGCTCGAGGTCACCGGACCGCTGCGCGACGAAATACTGCGCTGGTCACCGGAATTAGCCGCGGCAATGGCCCGCTACCACACCCGGGCGGGCGGGCCCGCCGACCTCGCCGCCGCACGAGCACGCCGCGCCGCGGCAGCGAAACGGGATGCGGCCATCGGGTGATTCGCCCGGATTCCCGATAGCTCTTGATCACTGTCCCAGACAGCTCTAGTCTGGAGCGGAGCCCCGCTTCGTGCGGGACGAGTCCACGACGGCCTCGCAACGGGCCGCCGACGACCGGCCGCAGCCACTCGAAAGGCGGTCGGCCGCTTCGCTCTCGAAAGGCCGGACATGGTGGGCAGCGCATCGAATGGAAATCCGTCGGCATCGACGTCCGCTCCGGATCATGAGGTCGCGGTCATCGGCGCGGGGCCCGGCGGAATCGCCGCCGGCGTCAAGCTGAAGAAGGCGGGTGTCACGGATTTCGTGATTATCGAGCGCGCCGACGAGGTGGGCGGCAGCTGGAACGAAAACCATTACCCGGGGTTGGAAGTCGATATCCCGTCACTCGCCTATCAGTACTCGTTCGCACGGAATGCCAAGTGGAGCAGGCTGTTCGCGCCCGGCGCGGAGGTGAAGCAGTACCACATCGACGTCGCTACGCGGTTCGGGCTGTATCCGCATCTGCGGTTCGGCACCAATATCGTCGGCGAGGAGTGGGACGAGGACAACCACTGGTGGAAGCTGCATATCCAAGGCGGCGAGGTCATTACGGCACGCTTTGTGGTCAGCGCGGTGGGTGCGTTTGTCAGTCCGAAGCAGGATCCGGGTATTCCGGGGCTGGAGGACTATCGGGGCAAACTGCAGCGACCCTCGGAGTGGGATCACGATTACGACCTCACCGGTAAACGGGTCGCCATTATCGGCACCGGCGCGAGTTCGGTGCAGATCACACCGTCGATTGCCGGGGCAGTGGGCACCCTCTCGGTATTCCAGCGGACGCCGGTGTGGTGTATCCCCAAGCCCAATCCCAAGATTCCCGATGCGGTGAAGGTGGTCCTGCAGACGCCGGGGCTGCAGGCGGCCACACACGGTGCGGCGCTGGTGGCGGTGGATCTGGTACTGCGGGCCATGTCGAACGCGCCCATGGCGCTGGTGCGGCCGACCATGCGAGCCGTGGACGCGTCGGCCATCGCGGGATACCGGGGGCTGCTGCGCATGATGGTGCGCGACCCGCAGACGCGGGCGGCGCTGACACCGGACTACGGGCCGATCGCCAAGCGGCCCACCGCGAATACCGGCTATCTGCTCAGCTTCAATCGCGACAATGTCGAGCTGGTCACCACGTCGATCGAGCGGTTCACCCCGGGCGGTATCCGCACCACCGACGGCGCCGAACGCGAATTCGACATGGTGGTGCTGGCGACCGGCTACCACGTCTTCTCCGATCCGGAGACCTACACACCGGGCATGGTGGTGGGGCGCGACGGACTGGACCTGGGCAAGTTCTATACCGAACACGGCCTACAGGCGTATGAGAGCGTGGCGCTGCCGGGCCTGCCCAATCGGTGGACGCTGGTCGGGCCGTACTCGTGGTCGGGCAGCGGCTGGCATGCCTTCGTGGAGATGACGGCCGATCATGCGGTGCGGGCCATTTCGGAGGCGCGGCGGCGCGGGGCCACCTTCGTGACGGTCCGGCAGGAGGCACACGACGCCTACCATCGCGCGATCTATCGGCACGGCGCGGCCATGCGGTTCTATCTGGCCGAGCTGAATGCGCATGTGCCGACGTACTACCGGAATTCGCAGGGGGACAGCACGTATATCCGTCCCACCGGATTCTTCGCGGCCCGGCGCGGGCATCGGCGCTTCCCGTTCTCCGACTATCGATTCGACGTATTGCGGCCGCAGCCGATCACCGCCCCGCCGCAGGCCAATGGCGCCAAGCCGAAGCGCACGCGGCGCGCCAAGACCGACAGCCCCGCGTGATCCCTGCTCGACAAGGAAGTTGAGCCATGTTCGAACTACCGAAATCGGTCCGAATCGCGCTGGGCGCAGCCGGTTACGGCATCAGTGATCGCAGGCTGGGGCCGGTGGTCGCGGGCAAGATCATTCTGGTGACCGGTGCGTCCTCGGGTGTCGGGCGCGCCACTGCCCTCCGGTTGGCCGCGAACGGCGCGACAGTGCTGGCGGTCGCACGGCGCGCGCAGCTCCTGGAGGAACTGCGGGCGGAGGCATTCGACTGTCCTGGAACGGTTTACGTCTACCCCGCCGATCTGAGCGATACCGATGCCTGTGCGGAGCTCATCGATCGGGTGCTCGCCGAGCACGGTCGCGTCGATGTGTTCGTGAACAATGCGGGCAAGTCGATTCGCCGCTGGCTCTCGGATTCGCTAAACCGCTGGGACAATTTCGACGACACCGCCAAGGTGAATTACCTGGGCCCGGTGCGTCTGGTGCTGAGCCTGCTGCCGTCCATGCGCGCCCGGCATGAGGGCCACATCGTCAATATCAGCACGGCCGGGGTGCACGCACCGAGTGTCGGCTGGACCGCGTATATCGCCACCAAGGCGGCCTTCAACTCCTGGATGCGCGGCGCCGCACCGGAATTGCGGGCCGACGGCATCACCACCACCGCCGTGCATCTGCAACTGGTGCGCTCGGACATGCTGGGGCCGTTCCGGATGTACCGGTACACGCCGAGCATGTCATCGGAGGAGGCGGCGAGCCTGGTGTGCCGGGCGATCGTGGATCGGCCGCTGGCCATCCGGCCCTGGTGGGAGCGCGCGGCCGCGCCGGTGTCCTACGCGCTGGACAGTTCGCACACCGCGCAGCGAGCCTTGGCTGTGTATGCGAAGGCGGGCAACTGGAACAATCGGCCGACGGATTGGGCCGGGCCGATCGGGCGTGTGGAGCAGGCGGCCAATCTGCTCGATGACGCGGTGACCATTGCGGGCTGGGTGCCGGCGGCCGGAGCATGGACTCTGCTTCCGCCACAGCGGATTCCGCAGCTGCTGCTGTCGCTGTGGGATGGGGCCGGGCCGGCGACGGTGCTGGCGTCCTTCGCAGCGCGGTTTCCCGACCGGCTCGCCCTCATCGACGACAGCGGGTCGGTGACCGCCGCCGAACTGCATCGCCAGGTGCGCCGTCTGGCTGCGGCATTGCGGGCTCGATGGAATATCGGGCGTGGCAGTCGAATCGGGGTGCTGAGCCGCAATCACCGCGGCTTTGTGGTGGCTTGCTTTGCCGCAGCGCGACTCTCGGCTGATCTGGTGCCGCTGAACTACGGGTTCGCGGGGCCGCAGATCGGTGAGGTGCTGGGACGGGAGCACGTGGATCTGCTGCTGTACGACGCCGAATTCCACACCGAGATAGAGAAATCCGGCTATCAGGGACGCCGCGTGCTGGTGCGAGGGTCTGCCGCTGGGCTGCCGACTGTCGAGGAGCTGGTTGCCGAGGGAGGTCCTCCGGTGCGCACTCCGGCATATGGCGGCTCGGTCGTGCTGCTGACCGGCGGCACCACGGGTGTGCCCAAGGGCGCTCCCCGGCAACTCGGTGTGCGAGAGGCCATTCCCCTGATCGCCGGGCTGCACCCGCGCATGGTGCTGGCCATCGGGGATCTGGCCAAGATCGCGCCGATTCCGCGGTTGGGCAATCCGATGGTCATCGCACCGCCGCTGCATCACGCCTACGGGTTCGGGGCGCTGCTACTGGCCTTCCTGACCGGTTCCACCGCCGTCGTACACGAGCGGTTCGAGGCCGAGCAGACGCTGGCCGATATCGAACGCCACAGCGTGCGGATCGCCTGCCTGGTGCCGACCATGGTGAAACGCATTATGGAGTTGCCCGCCGACGTGCGGCAGAACTACCACACCGAAACCTTGCAGATGGTGTTGTGCGGGGCCGCACCCATGCCACCGTGGCTGGCGGTCGCGTTCATGGACGAGTTCGGTGATGTGCTGTTCAACGGTTACGGATCCACCGAATCCGGTGCGGGCGCCGTGGCCACGCCCGCGGATCTGCGCGCCGCGCCGGGCACGGTCGGCAAGCCACCGACCGGCTTCGTGGATATCCGGATCGTCGACGAGCAGGGCCGCGAGGTCCCCGCCGGAACCACCGGACGCATTGTCAACAAGAACCCCACCATGTTCCGTGGTTACAGCGACGGCGAGCAGCGGGCCATGGTCGAAAAGTACATGGACACCGGCGATGTCGGGCATCTCGATACCGAGGGACGCCTGTTCATCGAAGGTCGCTCCGACGACATGATCGTCTCCGGTGGCGAGAACGTCTTCCCGCAGGAGGTGGAGACCGTACTCCTGGCGCATCCGGCTCTCGCCGATGCCGGAGCCGTCGGCGTGCCCGATGACGATTTCGGGCAGCGGCTGGCCGCGGCGGTAGTCCTGCAGAACGGCGCGTCTGTCACCGCGGACGAGCTGAAACAGCACATCAAATCCACACTCGCCAACTACAAAGTGCCGCGCGACATCGTCTTCGTGACCGAGCTCCCCCGCACCACCGCGGGAAAGCTGCGCCGGCAACAACTTCCGGAGATCATCTCCGAATCACAGGACGCGAGGCCCCAGTCATGAACTACACCAACGGTTCCCCCTTCTCCCCCACCTACGAGGTAGCCGTCATCGGCGCGGGTCTCGGCGGCATCGGCGCGGGCGTGGCATTGCGCAAGGCCGGCGTCGAGAACTTCGTCATCATCGACAAATGGTCCCGAGTAGGCGGAACCTGGCTGGCGAATACGTATCCCGGTGTGGCCGTGGATGTTCCGTCGCCGGTGTACAACTTCTCGTTCCAGCAGCGGTCGAAGTGGTCGCGGTTCTTCGCGCCGGGTGAGGAGATTCAGCGGTACGCCGAAGAAGTCGTCGACAAGCAAGGGCTGCGCGCCAAGCTGCGGCTCGGATCGGGGGCCGCCAAGGGTGTGTTCGACGAGGTCAACGATCTGTGGCGGGTCACGCTGGAGGACGGCACGGTGATTACCGCGCGGTTCGTGATCGGTGCGGTGGGCGGGCTGGAGCAGCCGCACAATCCGGAGATTGCCGGAATCGAGGATTTCCGGGGCAAGCTCATGCACAGCTCTCGCTGGGATCACGAGTACGACTATCGGGGTAAGCGGGTGGCGGTGATCGGCACCGGGGCCAGTGCTTTGCAGCTGATTCCCGAGCTGGCCAAAGATGTTGCGCACCTGACGGTGTACCAGCGGCGCGCCATCTGGATCGCGCCGAAACCGGACTTCCGGATGGGGCCTGTGCTCAACTCGGTGCTCAACTTCGCGCCGGTGCAGCAGACGGTGCGATTCGTCGGCAATGTGGGCGTGAATGCCGGGCTCGGTGCAGGGTTGGCGGTATCGGCTTATCCTCGGCTTACGTCTGTCGGTCTCACCGTGGGCGAAACTGCGCTCAAGAGCTACCTTTTCGCCCAGGTGCGCGACCCGAAGTTGCGGGAGAAGCTCACCCCCGACTATCGGCTCGGCTGCAAACGGCCATCGGTGTCCAACTCCTACTTCCGGACCTTTACGCAGCCGCATGTGGATCTGATCACCGACGGGATTCAACGGTTCACCCCGACGGGGATCATCACCGCCGACGGGACCTCACAGGACTTCGACATGGTGGTACTGGCCACCGGATTCAAGGTCATGGAGAAGGGGTACACGCCGCCGTATCCGATCTATGGCCGGGGCGGCGTGGAACTCGGGGAGTTCTGGGATGCCAACCGATTCCAGGCATACCAAGGGGTTTCGGTGCCGCGGTTTCCGAATGCGTTCCTGATCGTGGGGCCGTACGCATACGCGCCCGGGTCGTATATTCCGCTGATCGAGTCGACATCCGCACACGCGGCTCGGGTGATCTCCGAGGCTGGGAAGCGCGGGGCTACCTGCGTCGAGGTGCGGCAGGAGCCGCACGATCGGTATTTCGCCCGGATGGACAAGAGAGCCAAGAAGACTCACCTCTTCAGCCAGGGGTGCGCTACCTCCAATACGTATTACATCAACTATCAGGGCGATGGGGCGGCATTCCGGCCTTCGACGCAGCTCGAGATGTACTGGGAAAATAGGCATTTTCCGTTGGATGACTATGAGTTCACTGCTGCGCGGACGGTGCGTGCACGGGGGGATGAGAACCGAGTGGCCGCCCCTGTGGTCTGACAAGGGCAAAAAAACGAAAAAACAAAGACTCCTGGACGAGAAGAAGAGAAAACGGCAAAAGAACAAGACGGAAAAGAACACGAGGCGCGAAAGAGGCTGGTCGGTCCGCCAGTCTGAATATTCTTATATCACAACACGATTCGCCTTTCCCGGCCTATGCTGCGGCGGTAGAATAGGGGAATGAATTCAGGGGGAGAATCCGCGAATACCGGCAGTGCCCGTGCACTGTCGGTGGCGGTCGATCACCTCCTGAACGCTTGCCTGGTTCCGTTGCAGGATGATGAATTCATTGCGGTGATGCGGGAAGTGGAAACGTGTAAACGCAAACTCGAAGCCGTGCAGACCCGGTTCGTGGTGGAGACCACCAGCCGTGGGTTGGCTCAGCGTGGTGGTGTCGCGTCTGCGAAGGTGTTCCTGCGTCAAACCCTGGGTATCTCGCGCGCTGATGCCGCGTCCCGGGTGAGTATCGCGGTGGAGACCGGTCCGCGCATCGTCTCGGGTGTGGAACTCGAACCGACCCTCGCGCATGTGGCTGCCGCGCATCGCGAGGGGGTGATCGGTGTGGATCATGTGCGTCGGATCATGACGGTGATGAACCGTTTGCCCGGCAGCCTCGACGCCGACGTGCGCGAGGCCACGGAGTTGCAGTTGACCGAGTTCGCGCCCACCGGTTACCCGGAAGGGTTGCCCGTCATGGGCGAAGTGCTGCTCGCGGGTCTGGATCCGGACGGGAAATTGAGTTCGGAGGCGGATCGGGACCGGATGCGCGGGCTGACCCTCGGTGCCGAGCGCGCTGATGGGATGTCGCCGTGGAACGGGGAGATCAACCGCAAGCTGCGGTCGGTCCTCGAGCCGGTGTTCGCCAAGCTCGCCCGCCCCGGTATGTGCAACCCGAAGGACCCGCAGAGTCCGTGGGTGTCGGACCACAAGCTCAGTTCGCAGGAGTTGGCGGCGTGTGTCGAGCGTGATATGCGTTCTCCGGCGCAGCGTAATCATGATGCGTTGCTGGCGTTTTTGCGGCCGGAGTTCGGTGGCCCGGCCAAGCTGGGTAAGCATCGTGGCCTGCCGGTGTCGGTGATCGTGACGATGAGTGTGGCCGATCTGGAAGCCGAAGCCGGTGTGGCCACGACCGCCTCGGGTGGGATCGTGTCGATCCCGGAAGCCTTGGAGTTGGCGGTGCAGTCGAACAAGTATCTGGCGGTGTTGAATCCGGTGGGATTGCCCCTGTATCTGGGTCGGGGTGAGCGGTCGGCGGATCTGGAGCACACCCGCAGTTCCTCGGGTATCGAGAGCGGCCTCGCGGGTGAGTCCCGTTCGGGGAGCCCCGATCCCGGTGCTCGTTGCGTCGGTGCCGAGCCTGGTTCGCGGGCCGGTGGTTCCGGCCACGACCTGTGCTTGTTCGGCACCGAGCGCGAGTCCCGTTCGGGGAGCTTCGATCCCGGAGAGCACGGCGCTCGTTCGGTCGGTGCCGAGCCTGGTTCGCGGGCAGGTGGTTCCGGCCACGACCCGTGCTCGTTCGGCACCGAGTGTGAGTCCTGCTCGACCAACCTCGACCACGACTCCCACTCCTCGGGTATCGAGTGGTGCACTGAGCGCGAGTCTCGTTCGGGGAGCTTCGATCCCGGTGCTCGTTGCGTCGGTGCCGAGCGTGTTTCGCGGGCCGGTGGTTCCGGCCACGACCTGTGCTTGTTCGGCGACGAAGGCGATTCCGTGTCGGCGGGGGTCAGCGCTGGTACTGGCCCTGCCGATCCCGAGTTCGGTACACGTCCGGCCGGTTCCGCCGACGACCTCCGCTCGTCCGGTACCGAGCACGAGTCCCGGTCGGCCACCCTCGAGTCCCGCTCGGCCACCCTCGAGTCCCGCTCGGCCACCCTCGAGTCCCGCTCGGCCACCCCCGAGTCCCGCTCGGCCACCCTCGGTGACCGTGCGCGGCCCACCAGCCCCAAGCGTGGTTCGCGGACAGGCGGTATCAACTACGACCCGAACGCATCCGGCAGCGATGATGAGTCCGGGGCGGTGAGCCCCGTCAACGGTGCTCGGCCCGCGTGCTTGGTGTTCGGTCCGCGAACCTTCGGTGCCGACCCGGTTCCCCGGCTGGCCAGCCCCGCTCAACGACTGGCGCTCATCGCCTCCGAAAAAGGCTGTACCCGGCCCGGGTGTGACGCCCCGGCGACGATGTGCGCGGTGCACCACATCACCGAATGGGCCCAGGGTGGGCCCACCGATATCGACAACCTCACCCTCGCATGCGATCACTGCCATGCCCAAGTGCACGACGGGCCCGGAGGATGGAAAACCGTGGTCATGGGACCGGACTCGCAGTTCGCGGGGCGGACCGGATGGATCGGGCCCCCGCACATCAACCCGACCGGAGAACCACAGGTCAACCACCTGCATCATCCGTTGGAGCTGAAAGCTGCTGCCCTGGCGCGGATCCGGGCCCGCAACGAACGAGAATGGCAACACAACCGGCAATAGGCCGCCACCTACCCGCCAAACACCTGTTCCACCGCCGGGGCTCCTGCCCGCCGGTGCTACAGGTCATTGTGCGGGAGGGTATTTCGGGTTCTCGGTCTTCGGGTCCTTGGTCTTTCGGGTTTTGTCTTTTCGGGTTTCGTCTCTGAAACCGGACCACAGCCGGTCGACTCTGCTGGTACCGCAGGGTCTTCCGGTAACCGCGGAAGGTAAACCGGGTACCTCTCCCGACGCCACCAGCACGGCCATCCCGGGCCCTGCCCGCACCCCGGTGACCCACCACCACCTCTCGACGCACGCAACCCAGGTGCACCGGCCTCATCTCGGCCTCGAATCCCCCTCAAGCCGGGCACCGCCCAGCCCTTCCCGACCGCACAGCAGGTGTCCACACAGCACAGACCCCATAACCGCTGTGCCGCGCAGAGACCCGCTGGTCCCTCGCGAGTTGCCGAGGTCTTCGACGCCGAAACGGTCAGTGCACCTGGGATTTCCAGCCTTCGGGGCTACGGGCCACTACCCCGACTCGGCTCCTCAGCGTCTCCCATGGTTCCCACGCTCCTTCTTGCTCTGCGGTACACCTGGGGAGCGATACCTTTACGACGCCGCGGACTCGCTATCTACGAATCCCGGAATCCACTTCTCGGCCAACGCAATGAACGGGCCCTCGGCATCGAGTTGAGCGCATATCCCTACTACTCCCCCGAGAACCCTTCCGAGCATCGCGTATTCGGGCCGGTCGGCGGGTGCGCGCATGGCGCGAGCATTGATGAGGGAGATGTTCTCGGGCTCTAGTGAGCGGGCTACCTCCTCCTGGAGGAAGGCGCGGGTGAAGTGGAAGTCGTGGCCGTTGATCTGGGTGAGGATGGGGGTGATGCGGCGCTGGAGGGGAGGTATTTCGATGGGGGCGCCGGGCTTCACGAAGCCCTCCTCTCGAAGGACCTGCTCCATACCCACGTAGTCCTCGGTCAGTGCGCAGCGGGCCAATCGACCTACGGCGCGGGGAATTCCGTTCGGAGTCGAGGCGCATGCGCCGAAGTCGATGATGCCTAGGCGGTTGTCCGGGCGCAGTTGGAAGTTTCCCGGATGCGGGTCGCAGTGCAGTAGACCGACGCGGGAGGGTGAGCAGAGGGCGAACTCGGCGAGCAGGAGTCCGGTGCGATTGCGTTCTGGGCGAGCACCATTGGCGATTATGCGGGACAGCGGCACGCCGTCCATCCATTCGGAGACCAGGACCTTGGGTGCGGCGGCCACCACGCGGGGGATGAAGAATTGCGGGTCGCCGGCGAAGGCCATGGCGAAGCGGCGCTGGTAGGCGGCTTCGATGCGGTAGTCGAGTTCGTCGTCGGTGCGGGCCAGGAACTCTTCGATGAGCTGGCGCGCATTGGTTCCGGCGAGCAGGGTGTTGAAGGCGCCCGAAACCATCTGCAGCATTTTGAGATCCGCGCGTAGCGACTCCTCCGCCTCCGGATACTGCACCTTCACCGCGACTTCGCGGCCGTCGTGCCAGACCGCCCTGTGCACCTGGCCGATGCTGGCCGCGGCAACGGGCTGGTCTTCGAAGTGCAGGAAGCGCTTGCGCCAGGCCGTGCCCAGTTGCAGGTCGAGCATGCGGTGGGTGTCGGCCACCGGCATGGGCGGGGCCTCCTGCTGCAATCGGGTGAGCGCCTCACGGAAGTGGTCGGCGAAGCGCGGGGGCACGGCCGCCTCGGCGACGCTGAGGGCCTGGCCCAGCTTCATGGCACCGCCCTTGAGCTCACCCAGCACCGCGAAGACCTGATCCGCCGCGGCATCGAGCATCTCCTCGGTAATGCTGCCGCGTTCCGCGCCCGACAGCAGTCCGCGCCCGGTGGCGGCCACGCGCTGCGCCATGAGCATCGCGGGAATGCTCGCCACCTTGGCCATGCGGGCGATGCCTTTTCTTCTCAGTCCGGCCACGTTGCCGATCCTTTCCTCCGGCGCGCCACCCCGAGCTCGCCCGGCGCCCCCGTCCCAGACAGTGTAGGCGCGTTTTGTGGACCGGTCGATCACATGCAGGTCACCTGCGGTGTCAGCCCAACCCGATGACCGCCGAGACCGCGCGATGATCGGGGCCCGGGACACTCAGGACCGACGGGTCGGTGACCGTCACGCCGCGTCCGAAAATGTGGTCCAGCCGGGCCATCGGGAAGGATGCGGGCCAGGTGAAGCCAGCACCCGAGTGGTTGTCCCGGTAGCCGGGGGCGAAGCCGGACCAGTGCCGGTCGGTGCCGGCGGTATTGAAGTCACCGACGACCACGACACGGTCTGCGCTTTCCTTGCTCAGCGCCCGCGACAGGATGCTCAGGCCGTTGTTTCGAGTTGCGGTGTCGCCGAGCCGGATCGACGGCAGGTGCACGACGTAAACGACGAGTTCTCCATGGGGAGTAACAATTTGGGTGCGTAGCCCGCGATGCCAATCAACGCCGACGTCGACGGCGCTGGTGTCCGAGATCGGGTATCGGCTCCACAGCCCGACGGTGCCGAGTTGGTCGTGATAGCGATAATCCTCGTCCAGGATGCGTAGCACCGCTTCACGATTGGTGCCGCCGAGCTCCTGTACCGCGATGATGTCGGCATTGGTAGCGGCGAGCGCGCGGGCGGTGGCTACGGGAGAAGTGTTGGCGGCGAACAGGTTCTGCGAGACGACACGAACAGATTGCGATGCCGGGACCGTTCGGCTCGGCGGACCGGGGGCCCACCACGATCCGAAGAGGTAGGCCCAGGCCATCAGCGGAACCAAGGCGGCGACCGCACCGGCCGGACAGCGGAACAGGACAGCGAGAACCGCCAGCACCGGGACCAGTGCGCCCAGCCACGGAGCCGCGGTATCCACCGCGACGCCGAGACCGCCGATATCCGGGATCCTGGTGTGCCCGATCAGCAGCAGGGTGAGAAGTGCTGCCGCACCGATGAATACGACGGTCTTGCCGTTTCCGGTACGACTGGTAACCTCGTGCAGCTGATTCACTGGGCCGGGCACAGTCGTCGCGGCGTCTTGTCGCCCTTCAATTGCGCATCCACGCACCCGCCGGGCAGACCGCCGGAATCGACGGTGCCGAAATTGGCGGTGACCGTGAGGCCTCCGTCACCGAAGACGGTGCGCTGCACCAGGTGGTCATCGGTGAGCCAGCGGAAGTCCGTCATCGGCAGGGTGCCCGCCGCCTGGTGCAGTGGGGCGAAGAACTGTTGCAGGCGTGCGATTTCGGGACCGTGTGCGGTCAAGGTGGCGCGGTCCAGGGCGAAGTTCAGCGGGGTGTTGTTCAAGATGGCGGTGAGGGCCCGCATGGTCTGCTGTTGCGGGAGTTTGTAGTACGACAGCTCCCAGCGGTCCACATTGACCAGCGAGTCGTGCAGGACGGTTTCGTACAGCGGGACGCGGTACGCGGGATCGAACATCGACTGCACCACGTTCGCGGGCAGGTCGACCGGCTTGAAGAACACCTGCGGCGCCTGCTCCGGGTAGTACGCGCCCCAGACCTGACGATTGCGCTGGAGCTTCCAGATCTCATCCGAAATCGTGTTCTGCGCACCGTGATCGAACGCGAGAACGGGGGCCGCCCAGGCGCCGGCCGCTTCCGATCCGAGCACCTGTCCGCGCTCGGCGAGCCAGCGCATGCGGTCGAGGCGGTTGGTGCGGTCCTGCTGCTGATTCATGGGGTGAGCGGCGGTGTAGTCGTCGAAGAAGTCACCGGCGGCATCGACGTCGAGGAAGTAAGTGTTCGCGCCGTTGGCGGACATCTGCGCGTAGCGGTCCTGGAACAGCTTCGGATCCTGTTTCAGCGCTTGCGAACTCACGTAGCAGCCGCGGCCGCCGAAACCGTTCTCGGGTTTGCCGTCGGCATCGTGGACACAGCCGTCCGGCCAGATCCGGCCGGGCCAGCGCGAACCGGGATTGTCGGCGGTGGCAGGGTCCTGGGCGTTGTCCCACGAGTCGTAGGGTCCGGCAAGGTATCCGGCGTTCTTCGCGGCGTCGATCGCATCCTCGGTCATCGGGTGGTCGTCGGCGTCGTAGCCCAGCCACATATGACTCAGCCCGAGATCGTGCATCTGCGCGATGGCCTCGGGGCTGCGGCCGTCACCCCACAGGTAGGCGTGAAAAGCGCCCAGCAGCTTGGTGATCTGCGGATTCTTCTTGATCTTGTCCGTCATCGAGACGAATCGGCCGTGCTTGATCAGCTCATCGCGGTAGTCCTTCGCGGCGGCGACAGGTGACCCGTCCGTGAGTGTGAAGGTCACCGTGTAGTCGCGGGTGCCCGCACGCTCGTCGAAGTCGTGTTCGGCGCTGGAGATCAGCTTGCCCGCAGCGGAATTCACGGTGAGGCTGCTGCCGATATCGGTGGGCACGATGTAGCCGACACCACGAGCGCCGAGGGTGTAGCCCCAGAACGGCATGGTCAGGCCGGAGGTCAGGGCGAGGGGTTCGCCGATGAGTCCAGTGCCGGGGCCGTTCCAGAACGGGTCTCGCACCGGCAGGGACAGGCCCTCGCCGCGCGGGATCTGGAGGGCGGTCGCGCTCGCATCGCCGCCGGTGATCGGCCAGGTGAGTTTCGAGTCGCGGTCGCTGTGCACTGTGATTCGCAGACGGTCGTCCTCGGTGGCCGCGGTCACCGACAGTGCCCGATCCGGATAGGTCCAGTGCGCCTGGGTGCCATCGATTCGCACCGGGCCGGGTGCGCCCAGCCGATCAGCTGCCGGAGCGGACAGTTCGACACTGTGCCCGCCGGTGGTCGCAGTGACCGCCAGCGAAGTGGTGTCGACGTTCGCGCTGCCGTCACCCATTGGGATAACCACCCGATTGCCATCAACCTTCGGGCTGGCGGCCGTCGTGTCCTGGCCACAGGCCGTGAGCCCGGTGGCCGTCAGACTCAGCAGCGCGATCACGGCCACGGCTCGTGGCGATCTCCGAAGTCTCATGGTCGCCACCATGTCGGCCCGAAATGAGAGTTCGATGAGAAAGCGCAGGCAGAGGTAGTACGTATAGTCCGGGGAGTGCGGGTACTGGTGGTCGACGACGAAGCGGCGGTGCGGGAGGCGCTGGTGCGCGCCCTCGACAGCGAGGGCTACGAGACCCACTCCGCGGTTGACGGCGGTGGCGGGCTGGAGGCGATTGCCCGGTGGCAGCCGGAGGTGGTGGTGCTGGATGTGCTGATGCCGTTCATGGATGGGCTGACGGCCTGCCGCACGCTGCGCGGTCGCGGTGATCGCACGCCGATTCTCATGCTCACCGCGCGTGATGCCGTGGCCGATCGCATTGCCGGGCTCGATGCGGGCGCCGACGACTACCTCGTCAAACCGTTCGATCTGGAGGAGTTGCTGGCCCGGGTCCGGGCGCTGGTGCGGCGCACCTATCCCGAGGACGGCGCGATGCTGTCGGCGGCGGATCTGATCATGGACACCAGCGCGCATACCGTGCGCCGCGCCGGACGCGAGATCGAGCTCAGCCGAACCGAATTCGCGCTTCTGGAAGTACTGCTGCGCAATGCGGGGCAGGCGCTGCCGCGCGAGACGCTCATCGACCGGGTGTGGGGCCACCATTCGTCGAATTCACTCGAGGTCTATATCCGCTATCTGCGGCGCAAGATCGAAACCACGGGGGAACCGCCGCTGATCCATACGGTGCGCGGGGTGGGCTATCGGCTGGGCACAGCGTGAAGCGACTCGGGCTGCGCGGGCGGATCGCCGTATTCTTCGTGCTGGCAATGGCTTTGGCGCTCGCGGGTATGGGCGCCGCCGCGTATGCCGTGACCGGGCACGAATTGAACAGTGCGCTGGATCTGGGGCTGCGGCGGCAGGCCACCCGGATCATTCGGCAGTTTCCGGTCGAACCACAGGTGGCCGCCATGTCGGGCCCCTGCGAGTATCTGGCCGCACCGAGCTGTGTGCAGGTGGTGGCGGCCGACGGGACCATCGAATCCGAGCATGCGGCCGGCGCCACGCTGCCGATCGATGCCCGAACACGTGCTGTGGCAACAGGTTCGGCGGACGGGTACTTCTCCGATATCACTCTCGCCGGCTATCGCATGCGCATGTACACCGCACCGCTGCGGCCCGGAAGCGCCGTGCAGGTGGCACAGCGCTCCGAAACGGTCGACACCGGTTTGCGGCGAGTGGGTATCGCACTGCTCGCCGCGGCTGCCGCAGGGACCCTGCTGGCGGCGGCCATCGGTACGATGCTGGCGCGGCGTGCACTGGCGCCGGTGGCGGCATTGACCCGGGCGGCCGAGCGGGTGGCGCGCACGCGAGATCCCAACGAGCACATCACGATTACGGGGTCCGATGAGCTTGCCCGCCTGGGAACCAGTGTCAACACCATGCTCGACGAACTCGACGCGGCGCTCACGGCTGAGCGCGATTCCCGTGCGGCACAGCAGCGTTTGATCGCCGATGCCTCGCACGAGCTGCGCACGCCGCTCACCGCGCTGCGCACCAATATCGACCTATTGCGCCGTTCCGCGCGCTTGACGCCGGGTCAGATCGATGACACCGTCGCCGCGCTGCGGGTGCAATCGGAGGAGCTCTCGGGACTCGTCACCGATCTCATCGATCTCGCCCGCGCGGACGATCCGGCCGCGCCCCACGAAGTCCTGGAAGATCTGCGGCTCGACACATTGGTCGCGGGGCGAATGGAAACTGCCCGAAGGCATTGGCCCGCAATCACCTTCGATGCGCGACTCGAGCCGACCACAGTCCAGGGCACGGCCGCCCGCCTGGCCCGCGCGGTCACCAATCTGCTCGACAATGCCGCCAAGTTCAGTCCGCCCGGCGCGACCGTCCAAGTTCGGTTGAGCGACCGGCAACTGACAGTTCGCGATTCGGGCGCAGGCATTGCCGCCGAAGATGTACCGCACGTCTTCGACCGCTTCTACCGCTCCCCCACCGCCCGCACCACTCCCGGCCACGGTCTCGGTCTTGCCATCGTGGCGCAGGTCGCCGAACTGCACGGCGCGGAAGTCGGCGTAGTCTCCGAACCCGGCCGAGGATCCGAGTTCCGCCTCACCTTCCCCGGCTGATCCTGCGCGGCGGACGCGAAATATCGTGGCGAGCGTCGTCGATCGGTTCGCCGACCATGAGGCACGCATGGACATTCGAGGCCCGGTGGCACAAGCCCAGCCGCGCTCTCGACGACTACGAATTCCGCAGAGCGCTCGGCACTACTCGGGCCTGAGCTGGGCGTCGCAGGCCTGCCACGCCTTAGCGGTGAGGTACTGCTTCGCGCCCGCGAAGAGCGCGTGCAGCGCCGCACCGTGTTGCGCCGCCAGGGCCTCATTGTGCGCCATGACGTCCAATTCGTTGGCCGCGGTGATCTCCAGGAAGGCGCTCATCGCAGGCGTCGGCGGGCGGGAATCCGCACCGGTGAAGCGGTCTCGGAACAGCACGGGGGAGGTGGCGAGGCGCGGATAGACGAAGCCGCGGTCACAGCTGCCGTAGAAGTAGACCAGGGCCTCGGCCTGATTGCCGATGAGCGCGGCAAGGGTGGCGCGCTCGGGCAGCTCGAGCAGGGATTGCGCGAAGCCGTCGGTGCCGTAGGCGGCGTGACACAGACCCGCCAGCTGGATGTTCTCGTCCGCATCCCATTCGGCCAGCACATCGGCCACCCGGATCAGATGCGCCAGCAGGGTACCGCCGGGGTGCGGTATGCGGTCCGCGCCGTGACCGGCCAGAAACTGCTCCGCATGAGCGCGTCGAAACCCGTTCCGCCCGAATACTTTCACGCCTCTCAGTTTGCGCCCTGCACGGGCGCGACCGCTACTGGCTGCTGTTCGGCTGATCCAGCAGGCGGCGGTGCAGTTCGGTGGTCATCTGATGGATGGCGCGGGTGAGTTCAGTATTGGTCTTCAGTTCCAGCTCCTGCTCGGTGAAGTCGTGATCGGCCTTCATCTGCTGGAATTCGGCCTGCCGGTTCTGGCCGATCATGACGAAGGTCGACAGGAAGATCGCTTCCAGAGAGACGACCAGCGTGAGCGTGGGCCACGGCGACTTCTCGACCAGCAGCATCCAGAGGGCGAATCCGACGGCGTGGATGTAGACGAACAGCATGGAACCGGCGAATTTGGTGATCCAGTCCGCGACGCGCAGTTGCAGATTCGCGGCGCGCTGGGCACGCAGATTGACGACGGCGGGGTGGTGCGTGGGCTGCGACGACTTCGTCACGGTCGGTCTCCTGAGCGGATCGGCGGCGGGCTGCTGCCGGAATCGTAGCCGCATGTCGGGGCGCCGGAAGCCGCCCGCAGGCGCGCACGTGCGTCGTGGCCGCCGCCGTCACCGTCTACACCGCTTCGGGCACCCGCGCGCGCACCCCGCGTGCCCGGTATTCCTGTGGCGGACAACCCTTCCAGCGCCGGAAGGCGCGAATGAAGGACGCCGCCTCCGCATAACCGAGGCGGGCCGCCACCTGCTCGGTCGTCATATCGGTGTGGTCCAGCAGCTCCTCGGAGAGCAGTTGCCGGACTTCGTCCAGCAGGGCCCGGAAGGAGGTGCCCTCCTCATTGAGCCGTCGCGACAGCGTGCGCGGACTCATGAACAGTTCCATCGCCACCGCGGCCTGGTCGGGTACCTCACCGGGATTGCGCACCAGCAGATCGCGCACCGACCCGGCGACGCCCGTGCGGGCCTGGCGGCGAGCGAGCAGATCGCGGCACAGCTGTTCGCAGGTGCTGCGGGCCCACTCATTGGCTTGGGGCAGCGGCACATCCAGATAGGAGCTGTCGAAGACGGCCACATTGGCGGGTGCGCCGAAATTCGGTTCGACACCGAACACCGCCCGGTGCCGGGAGGTATCGGACGGCGCCTGGTGCCGGAAGGCGATCCGATGGAACGGCACGCCCGTCGGGTACAGCTCCCGGCCGATCATCTGGATACCGGTCACCACCCGCTCGGCGAGAAAGGCCCGGACATCCTCGGGCACCTCATGATCGTCGAAGATCAGCCGCGCCTCACCACCGGACTCCTCGAAGTCGATCTGCCCGAAGGCGAAAGCGAGTCCGACGTACCGCAGGGCCACGCCCACCGCATCGCGCAGCGTCTGGCTGGCCAGCAGCGCCAGCCCCCACGGTCCGTACAGCGAGATGTGATAGCGGCTACCGGCTTCGATGCCGAGTCCGGGTTCGGAGCCGAAGCGAGCGAGCAGGTTACGCACGACGGTGAGTTCCTGACGTGCGGTGACCTCGGAGTCCGGGTCGATCACGGCGGCGGGTGAAATACCTGTCCCGGACAGACAGACCGCAGTAGGCATTCCGCGTTCCTCGGCGAGCTGCGTCATAGCGTGCACGCTGGATGTATTCCTCGGCAGATCCCATTCGAACATATACCTGTAGTCCTCATCGACTCCACAACAACAAGTGTTTCCGGCGGTATCGGGTTGACCTCGGCCGCCGGTCCATTTGCTGATCCTGCCGTGTCTGGGTCAGTTATTCCAGTGGCTGGGCGAAATTTCTGCCGTCAGGAGTCGCACCCGAAGGACATCACCATTGCCTGTGCCGACGCCGATCTGTCCGTCGCCGGGACCGATCGGGAGAGCTGGATCTGCGATTCGGCGCGCAGGACGGGCACACAAAATCGCAAAATTTGCGAACCTTCCTGCGCGACAGGCACACATGAATCGCTACCGGTGCCAGTCGAACCGACCGACCCGGTCGACGGCTGGTTCAGCCGGATCACGGTGGCCGCGGCCGACCTGCCCGCGCCGACCCACCCCTGCCCAACCAGGGCAATACCTCCCCGATGGTCTCGTTTCCTCACGTAACAAAGCATTTTCGCCCGCGATGGGATACGCATCCGGTTCGCCGGATCGGTGACTACCCGAGGGAAGCTCCAGCATGAATGCACACACTCTCCTGTTAATGCCTGTGCTGGCCCTCGTGGCCTTCGGAATCGGTGTGTGGCTCGGTATTCGCTCGACCATCTGCGAGCGTCGGCGGCAACGTGCCGACAGCGAACCCGCTACCGTGCTGATACATGAGCGCGAATTCGACTCGAACGGTGGTAGTTACCGGCGCATCGTCCGGTATCGGTAAGGCGACCGCAGCGGCCTTCGCGGCGCGCGGCCACCAGGTCATCGGCACCAGTCGCGATCCGAGCTCGATCGCCGAGGCGGACCGCGTGCCCGGCGTCGAGTACCGGGCCCTGGATCTCACCGACGCCGCATCCATCGCAGGTTTCATCGCCGCGCTGGGTGAGGTCGACGTGCTGATCAACAATGCCGGTGAGAGCCAGGCCGGTCCGCTCGCCGAGCTGCCGACCGATGCGATCGAACGCCTCTTCCAGCTCAATGTGTTCGGCGCGGTGACACTCACCCAGGCGGTGCTGCCCGGTATGCGCGCACGCGGCTACGGGCGGATCGTCATGGTCGGATCGATGCTCGGCAGCTTTCCCATGCCGTATCGCTCGTCCTATGCCGCGGCCAAGGCCGCGCTGCGCGGTTTCGCCACCGCGGCCCGCTTCGAGGAGTCGCCGTTCGGCGTGTGGATCACCACCGTCGAACCAGGACAGATCGATACCGGGCTGCGCGAGCGGCGGACCAAGTACATCGACGAAGGTTCCGCGCACACAGCGGAATTCACGCGGTTCATGGCCAAAATGGATGAGAAGCAGGGTCAGGGCATCGCACCGGAAAAGGTGGCCGCGACGATTGCCGGTGCGGTCGAGGCCGATCGGCCGAAGCCGCTCTACGCGGTGGGGAGCAATGCGCCGCTCATGTTCGCGGTCCGCCGGCTGGTCCCGCGCACGGTGATGGAACGGCTCATCGCGGCCTCCTACGGCCTGAAGCGGTAGTGCACGCCGGTCATCCGCTCGGACTCCTCCCACAGCCGCGCCGCCAACTCGGGGTCGCGGGCGAGCGGACTGGGCTCGTGTAGTACCGGGTATCCCTTGGTGCGTCCGGTGGGCCCGAAGTACTCGCCGCCGCGCACACCCGGATCGGTGGCCGCGCGCAGGGACGGCAGGGAGCCCATCTCGGTCGTCTGCGTGACCAGCCGCGAGAGGGGGCGCAATGCGGGGTGGGACAGCAGCCTTGCGGTGGGCCCGAGATTGCGGTTGAAGTCCGAGGTTGCGACTCCGGGGTAGGCGGCCGCCGCGACGAGCGTCGTACCCGCGCCCGCGAGCTGCCGCTGAAGTTCGAAAATGAACAGCAGGTTCGCGAGTTTGGATTGACCGTAGACATGCATGGGTTTGTACTCGCGGTGTTCGAACCCTAGATCGGCCAGTTCCACAGTGGTGCTGCGATATCCGGAGGCGCGGCTGCTGACCGACACCACCCGCCCCGCCGGCGCCAGCAGGTCCAGCACCAGACCGGTCAAGGCGAAGTGCCCGAGATGGTTGGTGGCGAAGGTGGTTTCGAACCCGTCCACGCTCACCGAACGCACGCGGGTCAGCGTTCCGGCATTGTTGATCAGCACATCGATCCGCCCGAACCCGTCGTGCAACCGGGCCGCCGCTTCCCGTACCGAGGCCAGTGACGCCAAATCCATTCGCAGCACCGGTAACTGGGCCCCGGGCACCTGCGCGCGGATGCCTGCCGCGACGGCCTCGCCCTTCTCGATCGAACGACAGGCCAGCACCACCGTCGCCCCGTGCGCGGCCAGCTGCCGTGCGGTCTGCGCCCCGAGTCCGGCGCTGGCCCCGGTCACCACGGCAACCCGCCCACTCATATCCGGTATGTCAGCCGCAGTCCAAACCATTCCCGACGATAACCCGCCGCTCACGTGAGTTTCAGGTCCCGGCCGATGATTTCGCGCATGATCTCGGAGGTGCCGCCGTACACGCGGGTGACGCGGGCGTCGGCGGCGGCGCGGGCGATCGGGTATTCGCGCATATAGCCGTAGCCGCCGAAGAGCTGCTGGCAGCGGTCCAGGCAGCGGAATTCCATTTCCGACGCCCAGAGTTTGGCCTTGGCCGCATCTGCGGGGGTGAGGCGGCCGGCATTGAGTTCCAGGACGCACCTGTCGATGAAGGCTTCGGCCACCGAGACCTCGGTCGCCACATCCGCGAGCACGAACTTGGTGTTCTGGAAGCCGCCGATGGGCTGGCCGAAAGCCGTTCGGCCGCCGACATATTCGATGGTCGTGCGCAGTCCGGCGCGAGCCCGCGCCAGACACGCCACCGCGATCTGCATGCGCTCCTGCGGAAGGTTCCGCATCAAATACTCGAATCCGCGCCCCACCTCACCGAGCACATTCGCCTTCGGCACTTCGACTTCGGTGAAGATGAGCTCCGCCGTGTCCTGCGAATGCAGTCCGAGCTTGTCGAGATTGCGCCCACGCTCGAACCCCGCCATACCGCGCTCGAGCACCAGCAGGGTCACCCCTCGATGCCGATCGGGCGAGGTGCGCACGGCGGTGATCACCAGATCAGCGTTGATTCCATTGGTAATGAACGTCTTTGCGCCGTTCACCACGAAGTGATCACCCATATCCACCGCGGCCGTGCGTATCCCGGCCACATCCGACCCCGCCCCCGGCTCGGTCATCCCGATGGCGGCAATGCTCGTCCCCGCCACGAACCCCGGCACCCAGCGCTCCCGCTGCTCCGGCGTGGACAACTGCGTGAAGTACGGCGTGCAAATGTCATTGTGCAGCGCGAGATTCAGCCCTACCCCGGCACAGTCCGCATCCATGAACTCCTCGATGAGAATCTGATTGAACCGAAAATCCGCCACCCCCAATCCCCCGTACTCCCGGGGCGCCGCAAACCCCACCAACCCCAGCTCCCCCGCCCGCGCGAACACCCCCCGCGGCACAATCCCCGCGTCCTCCCACTCCAGATAATGCGGAGCCACCTCCTTCCGCACAAACCCCCGCGCCAACTCCGCAAACGCCCGGTGATCATCCTCGTAATGCCCACGTTCCATACCCCCATAGTCCGGCCTCCGCACACTCGGATACCAGACAATCGCGGTCATCTCGGCGAGCTGTGATCCGAGCTATCCGGTTCGGTACAGCGGCGGGCGGTACTGCGCGGGGCGAGCCTCGGCGAGCAAGGTGCGCAGACGTTGTCCGCTGATCGGGTCCATGGCTTCGGCGATTTCAGCGACACGGCGCAGGGTCAAGTAGTCGATTCGCGCGCCGCGTGCGCGGTCTGAGTATCGATCGATCACGGGCAGCGCATCGCCTGGCGCCGGACGGGCTGCCACCTCAGCGAGTCTTCCTCGCTCGAAGTCGATCTCCGAACTCCCCCGGTACGAGCGTATGACTTCCTCTACTGCCTCCAGGGTCGCGGTTTCAGCCAGGTGTGCGGCAAGACTGTTCGCGCATACAGCCGCGCTGTCGACCTCGTGCACGATCGGCGCCGCGTCGGTCAGTGTCACGGTGGTATGACCCTGCCGCGTTTCGACCTTTCCGCGCACACCGTCGGCGGCGGCTGCCAGCAGACCGTTGGCCTCCGACGGATGCCATTCGAACAGCGGGCGAACACTGTCGAAGTCCTTGGCGGCGAAGGTGAACCGCGGCGTGGCTCCGAGATCGGCCAGCCGCGCGGCAAGCTCGCCCTCCGTCAGCTCACCATCGAGACCCACGCCTGCGACCAGGAGCCGGAGCGGTAGTCCCGACCGTACGGCCGCTGCCAGAACCAGTGAATCAGCGAGAGGTGTGCGCAGGCTCGCCTCGGTGCCGACAGCGATAATATCGCCGCCGACATCGACAAGCAGAACCTCGTCGGCACGAAACAACCTTGCCGCCGAACTGATTTGGACGCTCAGGCCCACAGCTCCCGCCAGGGGATCCAAAAGCAGGAACCGATACGGAAGAAGACCGGCGAGCGCCGGGAGCGTCGGGCGGCCACCACTGCGTAAGCCCGATTCAGCGCTGATTTCGTAAACGCCGGAAGCCAACTCGACGATTCCGACGAAGTCCGCAACATTCCGAGGGCCGGGCGCAGGATCCAGCATGAGCCGATCCCACGAATAGCTCATGATCGCCGCAACCTCGATTTCCCCGAGCTTGCGACCGACCATGGCAGCGGTAATCGCATCACCTCCACCACCCGCCGCAATCACCAATGTCCGGACCATGAATCGAAATCCCCTGCCCGGCCGCGGCCGACCGCTCATCACGCACCGTTGATACACTGGCCAGTGGTCTATGGTACCCGCGTCGGGCGCCGGATTCACAGGAGGACTGAGCCTTGCCCGAGATCGAAGAGGTTCTCCCCAAGTATCTTCAGATCGCCTGCTACCTGCGCGACCAGATCATCCGCGGCGATCTGCCGCCCGGTTCAGAGGTGCCGTCCGAGCGCGAGTTGTCCACGGCGTGGAAGGTCGCACGCCCGACCGCGGGCAAGGCGTTACAGGCTTTGAAACAGCAGGGCCTCGTGGAGTCTCGCCGCGGTTCCGGAACGTTCGTGCGGGAGCGGAAGCCTGCTCCTCGCGCACGCGAGAGGTATGCCCGCGCAGCGGAATTCGGCACGATGTACTCCGAGAGCGAAGCGGTGGAGTTTCTGTTCGCGGGCGTCGTGACCGGCCCGGACCATGTGACCGAGGCACTCGGCCTACGGTCGGGGACCGACGTGATCGAACGTCGGCGCCTGATCAGCAACCGCATCAGCGGGCCCGTCGAACTGTCCACCTCCTGGTTCCCCGCACTACTCGCCGAACGGGCACCACGACTGCTCGAGCTCGAACGCATCCACGGCGGCACTGCGCGGTACTTGACCGAAATCACGGGGCAGGCTGCCGATTACGCACGTGAACAAGCATGCGCCAGACTGTCGAACGCCGAGGAGCGACGCCTGCTCGGGCTCGGCAGGCCTTCTGCCGTACTCGTCTACTGGCTGACGGTGTTCGATACCGATGACCTCGTCATCCAATTCGACGAGGCCGTGTACCCCCGAGAACACTGGGCCTTCAAGAACGAGTACCCCCTCAGCTGATCTTCGCCATACCGATTCCGCCCCAATTCATTCGAAGTGGCCTATACCACTGATTGAACTGTGGCATAGTCCACCTACCGGGATTCGAACCGGCACCTGCAACCCTAGGAACGGACATGTTCGAGCCGCTGAAGGTAGGCACCTGGGCGATGGTCGACGGCCGTTGCCCGATGCGCAGCATCGTCAACGACAATGATGACGTCACGCTCGTATTCGGCACGGGGAGCGATGAATTCGAGTTCGCGCTCGACGCGGCTGCCCTACAGAAGCTGCTCGCGCTGGGAACGCGGGCACTGGCGGAAATGAACACTCGTTCCGACCCTGCCGGACGCTGACCCAGGCATCGCCGTCACCTACCTTCCGGCTCGGATTTTCAGGATGGTCGACGTCGCCGAGAAACGATCGTCCGGGTGGGGCTGGCCGAAAGTGCGCACTGCGCCGAGGGAGACAAGGCACGGAACGTACTGGCAGCGACTTTTCCTGAGCAACAGCGAGATTCGGGGACCATCGGCTATTTTGAGAGAGGCACGGTGGGAGGTGAACAGGTGGATACAACTGTACTGACCGGAAAGCGGTGGGTGGTTTTTCGCTGGTTGCGCAAGGCCGTCACCGTCATGACGACGGCGGTGCTGGTTTCCTCGATCGGGGCGGTGGTGGCCGCCGCGGCGCCGGCCCACGCACCGATCATGCGGTCACCGGCGGGCGGGATGCAGGATCTCTGGGTGCCGTCGAGTATGGGGCCGATCAAGGTGCAGGTGCAGTGGGCGGCTCGCGGCGGCAGTGCCGCGCTCTATCTGCTGGACGGTCTGCGGGCGCCGAACGATCACAGTCAGTGAACCTCCGATACCGACGCGCTGCGCCAATTCGCCGGTGACAATGTCACTTTGGTGTTCCCGGTCGGCGGCCACTCCAGCTTCTATACCGATTGGTACCGGCCGAGCAGCACCAATCATCAAGCGACAACGTACAAGTGGGAGACCTTCCTGACCAAGGAACTACCGGCCTTCCTCGCGAAGTACGGGGTGTCGCGCACCAACGACGCCATTGCCGGGGCCTCCATGGGCGGCAATGCGGCGCTGATACTCGCCGCCCACCATCGCAATCAGTTCCGGTTCGCCGGATCTTTCTCGGGATTCCTGCATCCGACATTCCCGCTCTGGAGCGAAGCGATGCGCGCGGCCATGCGGGACGAGGGCAATTTCGATGTCGACGATATGTGGGGCCCGGCCGGGGATGCGGCCTGGACCCGCAATGACGCGACCGATCAGGCCGAATCGCTGCGCGGGCTGCCGATGTACGTCACGTCGGGCAATGGTGTGCCCGGTCTGCCCGACGTGCCGTACGGAATCGGCAATACCGTGAATGCGATGGGCCTGGAGGCGATGGCGCTGACCGCCACCCGGATTTTCGGAGATCGGCTCGCGGCGTTGCGAATCGGCGCGCGCATCGATATCGGCATGGGCACGCACACCTGGCCCTACTGGCAACAGGCTCTCACCACAGCCCATCCGATGATCCTCGATGCACTCGGCGCGCACTGACGCTCAGGCCGGAGCCTCCAGGTCGGTTTCGATCTCGGCGCGGCGGGCCGAGGTGCTCATCGTCGTACACGATCGCGACGCCGCGGACGTTCCCGCGGCGGCGCGATCGCGGGCCTGACGTACTTCTCGTCCGAGATGGTCAGCCGAGGCTGAAGGGCTGACCCCACAGCGTCTGGGTGACGTCCATGACGTTGTCCTGCACCAGAATCGTTGTGTACGAACGGGCTTCGGCGTATCCGGCGCAGCCGTCCACCGCGATCGTGTGGTTCACGTACTGGGTGATGCCCGAGGTGCCGGTGAAGTTGTAGGTCTGGATCGCCTTGGTGGCGACCTTGCCCGGCTTCAGCGACAGCGTCATATTGGGGTCGGCGTACGGGCTGATTCCGGTGGGTGCGACACCCGCGCCGAGGTCGCCGGTGCCGACGGAGAGCCCGCCGCCACCTCCCCCGCCACCGCCGGAGTAGCCGCCACCTCCGCCGCCACCGCTGTCGCCGCCGCCACCGCCGCTGTTGTCGCCGCCGCCACCGTTGTCCGGGGTGGCCGGTCCAGCATTGCCGCCGCCCTGACCGGGCTTGGGCGCATTGCCCGCGGCATTGCCGCTGCCCTCGGTGGTCACCTTGCTATTGAGATCGACCTGGCAACCCACCAGATAGCCGGTCTCGATATGACCGCCGGTGACGGTGACGCCGGACGGCGGCGTGACGGTCACCGAGGTCACGGCCGACACCATGGCATTGCGCGAGAGCGGACTCGCGGCCATCGATCCCGAGAGTGTGGCCTGCTCACCGCTGCGAGCCACCTGCACGAGCACACCGTCGGGAGCGGTGAACTGCCCCTGACCATCCGGTAGCGCCACCTGGGCATCGGCTCCGGCCGGACCGGCCGCGATCAGGACCGTGGGCAGAAAACCGCACGCCGCGATCGCGATTCCTATCGAATTCCGCATAACGCCTGTCCTACTCACCCGACACTGAACGGATCGCCGTACAGCGTCACTTCGGCCGACCCCTGCTGGTTTTGCACCGTCAACGTGCTGAACGCGCGCGCCTGCGCATAGCCGGCGCAGCCCGAAATCTGGATGCCGCGACCGGAATACGCGATGCCGACGGCGTTCGCCGCGGGATCGAGCTGTTTGGTATCGAGCTTCACCACCGATACCCCACCCGGAACCAGATTGATGCTCGGTGAGAGCTCTGGCGTGACGGAACTCGGTGAGACCCAGACGTCTCCGCCGAGCGAGAGCCCCCCGCTCAGATCGACCTGACAACCGACCAGATAGCCGGTCACCAGTGCGCCCTTGGTCGCGTTGTCCACCTTGGCGAAGACGACTCCGGTCACGCTCGCGGTGCGCGAGGTGCCATTGGCGGCCAGGGAGGGAGCGATGACCGCCTGTTCATTCGTCCGGGTCAGATCCACCTGCACGCCCGTAGCGGTCGTGAGCGCCTCTCGGCCGTCCGGCAGCGGCAATGTCGTATCCGCATGTGCCGCGGCGGATCCGAGAAGCAGCGCGGTCAGACCGACACCCACCCCAGCGATCCGTCCGCTTGTCCTCGAAACCAAACCTCCGCCGACCCTTCACATCTCATACAGCATTCGAGGACCGAGGATATGGGCGGGCGCTGAGCTGCGCACATGAACATTCGACGCGGGCGAAGCGGCCACCCAGCTGCGGGAAATCGCGAGGAACCGCCGGTCGGAGGGTTTCGATCCTCGATATCGCAGCAAATATTTCGATCAAATGTCCGAAATGTGCATTCTGTGAACAAACTTGGAGTGTGCTGAGCGGAGGCATGACAAAACGCACCGCCCGGATGCGCGGAGGCGGTGGTGGACGGGAGTCTAGGCCCCGGGCACGCGCCCGGGGCCTAGAAACGCACTATTCGTGCACGGCCAGCACCGTGCCCGCCGCAACCGTCCGGCTACCCTCACGAATCGCGAAGCCGAGCCCCGGCTCGAGCGGGACCGGACGACCCAGGGTCACCGCCATCTCGACGGTCTCCCCCGGCTGCGCCCGGCCGCCGGCCAGCACCACATCACCGACCACATCGCCGGTGCGCAGATAGAACTGCGGCCGGTATCCGGTCACGATGGACGTGCGCCGCCCGCCCTGCGCCGCGGTGAGCAGATGCACACGCGCGGTGAACTCGGTGTGCACCGCGATGCTGCCGACCGCCGCGACCACCTGTCCGCGGGTGACCTGCCCGCGCTGCACGCCGCGCAGCAGCAGCGCCACATTGTCGCCCGCCTCGGCCGATTCCATGGTGCGGCCGAAGGTTTCGACACCGGTGACCACCGATTCGAGGCTGTCCCCGTACCCGAGCACCGCCACCCGGTCGCCCATGCGGACGCGGCCGCGCTCGATGGCTCCGGTCACGACGGTGCCGCGACCGGTAATGGTGAGCACGTTCTCCACCGGCATGAGGAACGGCGCGCCGGTGTAGCGGACGGGCATCGGTATGTACTCGTCCACCGCATCGAGCAGTCGCAGCAGCGCCTGCGACCACTGCGCGTCACCCTCGAGCGCACGCAGCCCGGAGACCGGGACCACGGGCAGCCCGGAGCCGTCGTACCCGTTGGCGGACAACAGCTCTCGCACCTCGAGCTCGACCAGCTCCAGCAACTCGCCGTCCCCGGCATCGGCCTTGTTGAGGGCGACCACAATGTGCTCGACCCCGACCTGCCGGGCCAGCAGTACATGCTCGGCCGTCTGCGGCATGACGCCGTCCAGCGCCGACACCACCAGAATCGCCCCGTCCAGCTGGGCGGCCCCGGTGATCATGTTCTTCACGAAGTCGGCGTGCCCCGGCATATCCACGTGCGCGTAATGCCTTGTGGCCGTTTCGTATTCGACGTGCGAGATATTGATGGTGATGCCGCGCGCGATCTCCTCCGGGGCGCGGTCGATGCGATCGAACGGTACGAACGCGCCACCGCCCCGCTCGGCGAGCACCTTGGTGATGGCGGCGGTCAGCGTGGTCTTGCCGTGATCGACGTGCCCCATGGTGCCGATGTTCAGATGCGGCTTGGTGCGAATGTAGGGCTGCTTGGCCATGATGATTTCTCCGTCTTGCGGCTGCGGCCATGACTGCGGCCATGACACAGCGTGATTCGAGGGACCTCAGCGGCGAGCGACCTTCCCCGCCTGAGGTCCCGGGACATCCCGGAGAAGGTCAGCTTCGTGCGCCGTCGAATGCGGAGACCACGAGTGCAGCGGCCATCGCACCCGCGAATGCGGGTGTGGCGACGATGAGCTGCGTGAACATGCGGACCACAGTGCCCCACGACTAGCGGAGCGCGCCAGTCATTTTCAATCTCCGCCGGGTCGCACGTCGTGCCGGGCCGATCTGCGACGGCACCGTCGCTAGTATTGCCGCAGTTTCGCCAAGAGTTTGCTGGGCCGCTCTTAGTGTGCGGCACAAGTGCACCGAACCGAATTGTCCGTGATCGGCGATGAAGGCGGGCCCGTGGGCATTCTGCACAACCACAAGACACTGGTGTCGAATGTCGCCCTGGTGTCGATGATGCTGGCCGGGGCGAGCTACCTGGCCTTCGATATCGCGCGGGTGCGGCCCGGTGGGTCGTATGCGGTGACCGTGCAATTGGATCGGTCGGGCGGCGTCCAACCCGGCAATGACGTGACCTGGCGGGGGTATCGGGTCGGCAAGGTCCGGTCGGTCTCGATCACCGACGGTGGCGCACAGGTTGCCGCGGTCGCGGAAATCGAAGACCGGTACCGGATTCCGGCCGACACCGATATCAAGGTGGCGGCGCTGTCGGGCGCCGGCGAGCAATACATCGACTTCCAGCCGCACTCCGAGGGCGCGCCGTTTCTGAAGGACGGCATGGTCATCCACTTCGATCCGAAGCGGATGACGACGCCGACCCCGATCTCGCAGACGCTGATCGATACCAGCGGCCTGCTGGCCCAGATCGATCCGGACAAGTACCGCACCATCCTCACCGAACTCGACACCGCGCTCAGCGGCGGGCCCGATCAGCTCCGGCATCTCATCGACGGCATCAGCCTGGCCACCGCGGGTCTGGACCGGCTGCTGCCGCAGACCGAGAACCTCATCGAGAATCTGCGCCTGATCGCGGGCACGACCGCGCACGCACAGCCCGATCTGGGCACGCTGACCCGCAATTCGCAGCTGCTGTTCGATCAGGCCACTGCAGCCAATGCCGAATTGCGGCAGCTGCTCGAACGGGCGCCGGGCCAGCTCGCCGTCGCCTCGGCAACACTGGATCGCGATGCGGACCCGATCCAGAGCCTCACCACCACCCTGGCGGCGATCGTGAATGCCGCGATGCTGCGGATTCCGGCCATCCACGCACTGTTCCCGGCATTGGTGGTCGGAACCTCGGCTATGGGTGCGCCCGCACACGACAACGAGTTCTATACGGTCGTCGATATCTGGCCGCGGCCGTGGTGCCGGTACTCGGCGAAGGACACCGCGCCCTACGTGGTGCAGGACGGCACTCTCGCCCGTTGGGCCTACTGCACCAATCCCCCGCCCGGACTGCAGATTCGCGGGTCCGGCAATGCCCCGCGACCGGACATTCCGAACAATGGCGCCGAAATGCCCACCTGGGCCGATCCCAACGACCGCACCCTGCCGCCGGTTCGGTGATTCGCACGCGTGTCGGCGCGCCCGTCGCGAGTTGTCCCGCAAATCTCACCGTGCAACCTTCAGAATGATCACTTGGTACCTCCCGAGGGGGTCCCATGCTGTGCCAACGTGATGTCCCCTCGCCCTGGCAGCCGCGTCGACAGGGTGGCGGGCAAGGCTAGAGAGGTCAGATGTCTCGATGATGAGCAAGCGTTCCCTCGGCTTGGCAGCGCGTTCAGTTGTCTTCGTGGGTGTCGCGGCTGCCGGATTGACGGCCGCACCCGCACAGGCCGATCCACTGTGGCCGGGCGGTCCGGATGTACCGGGCGTGCCCGCGATCATTCCGTCACTTCCTGCGGTCGCGCCGTGCTCGGCGCAGGCTCGCGCCTGCCTGCGCCTCGGCACCAATGAGGCGTGGCTGATGGACAATGGGAAGGTCACCTTCGGCCCGACCCCGATCTCCCACGGTATGCCGGGCTTCGAAACCCCACCGGGTGTGTTCAAGGTGGCGTTCAAGGAGCCGTTCCACTGGAGCACCATGCACCAGGCGCCGATGGAGTACGCGATTTTCTTCAATGGAGACATCGCATTCCACATCGGGCCGACGGATAAGAAGTCGCACGGTTGTATTCGTATGACGCCCGACGGCGCCAAGCAGTTCTTCAGTTACCTCAACCCCGGTGACGTGGTCGAGGTTGTGCCGTAGGTCGTCGGATCTGTATCGATCTGTTTCCGATCAGCCCCCTCCCCGCAGTGCGGGGAGGGGGCTGATTCGACACTCAGGCCGCGCAGCTGTGGAATGCGTGCACCAGCCACTGCCCGGACGGCCGGGCGATCACCCAGGTGCCGAGCACCGGCGGTTCGGTCTCGGACTTCCCGGGCAGCTGTACCGCGCTGCGGCCCACCACGATTGCGGTATCCGGATTCAGGAACCGCACGGTCGAGGGCTCGTCCACCACCCGCGAACCCTGCCACGGCCCGGCGAAAGCGGCGGCGAAGCGGGCCCGGACTGCCTCGCGGCCCGCACCCGGCCAGCCCGGCGTCACCGAGCTGGCATCGGCATCGAAATTGGCGGCCAGCGCATCGGCGTCATTGTTCGCCCAGGCGCCGTAGACGCCATCGATCACGGCGAGTACGGCGGCCCGCTCATCGGTTTGCACTGCGATGTCGTTCATGGTGATCCTCCTCGAATTCGCGCCGCCGATTCAGCGGCTCGTGAGTACCTACCGGCGCGGGCGCACAAACTCATCGGTGCTCGTGGATGTCCGCACGGGTGCTCGTGGATGTCACCGCCGTCGCGTACAACAGGGAGGTGGCCGAGGAATTCACCACCCGCACCGATCCCTATCGCCGAGAGTTGCTGGCGCACTGCTACCGCATGCTCGGCTCGGTGCACGATGCCGAGGATCTGGTGCAGGAGACGCTGCTGCGCGCCTGGCGCGCCCGCGACAGCTATGACGAGAGCCGGGCCTCGCTGCGCACCTGGCTGCACCGGATCGCCACGAACGCCTGCCTGACCGCCCTGGAGCAGCGCACCAGGCGGCCGCTTCCGGCCGGGTTGGGCGGACCGCCCGGTGACGACCCCCGCGAGGCGCTGGTGCACGGCGGCGAAGTGCCGTGGCTGCAACCGATTCCGGATGCAATGATCGGCGATCCGGCAGAAGTCGCTGCGGCACAGGGCAGTCTGCGCCTGGCCCTGGTCGCGGCGATGCAGCACCTACCCGCTCGCCAGCGCGCGGTGTTCGTGCTGCGCGAGGCGCTCGACTGGCCCGCCGCACAGATCGCCGAAGCGCTCGAGATGACGCCCGCGGGGGTGAACAGCGCCCTGCAGCGCGCCCGAAAGACGCTGTCCGACAGCGGTATTCACGAGGACGGCATTACCGAGCCCACCGACCGCAAGGCCGTGATCGACCGATATGTGAACGCCTTCCGGAACGCGGATCTGTCCGCGATCGAAAAACTCCTCACCGACGACGTCATCCTGGAAATGCCGCCCTACCTCAATTGGTACCGGGGCCCCGCCGACTACACCGCCTTCCTGGCCCGCGCCTTCGCACTGCGCGGCACGGACTGGCTCCTGCTGCCCGCCGCCGCGAACGGCCAACCCGCCGTCACCGCCTACGTCCGAGACTCCGCAGGCGAGTACGTCCTGCACACCCTGCAGATCTTCACCCTGGCCGGCGATCGCATCGCCCGCACCACCGTCTACCAGGACCCCGAAATATTCGCGCTCTTCCAACTCGCCCCGACCTGCTGATCAGACGGGCGTTCAGCGAGCCAATGCCGTGGTGCCACTACACAACCCGCCCGCTGCAATGGCCCGCCAGCCGCAGCTGAACCCTGACCGGGGGGCGGCACAGCAACTCTGTGCCACGCGGCGCAGGGGTTTCGGTTTGCCGCTACCGCGACCCGAGGACGCCGTCGACTGTGCGGTGGATCTTCTCGACGGCGGTGGTATCACCCAGGCGCAGGGCGGTATTCGCGGAGCGGAGGATGGCGTCGAGTTGGAAGGCTACGAGATCGGCATCCAGGTCTGCGATCTCACCGGCGACGATGGCCTGGCGTAGTTCGTGGGAGAGGGCGTAGATCCATTCCTGCTGGTAGCTCGCGAGCGCGTCCTGCACCGGGCCCGGGCGGCTGTCGAACTCGCTGAGGTTGGCGGCCTGGAAGCAGCCGCCGGCGAACAGCGGGGTTTCGGCGTAGTCGATCCAGCGGGCGATCAGTTCCCGAAGGCGTTGTGCGCCATGGGGTTTTGATTGGGCAGGGCGGACGACCGCGTCGATGAACATGCGGCGTGCATGATCGACGGTGGCCAGCTGCAGCGTTTCCTTGGTACGGAAGAGGGTTTGGATGCCGGCCTTGCTGAGCCCGACATCCATGGCCAATCGGCCGAAGCTGAGGCTTTCCAGATTCTCCAGGGAGGCGATGTCCACGGCGCGGCCGAGGACGATCTGCCGGGTCCGAGCGCCGCGGAGCAGGCGTTTGTCGGTGATCTCGGAGGCGGACGCGGAATTGTCCATACGGTCGATCGTACTCCGGCAGGCTAGGCCGACCCGAGAACGTAGGCCAGCTGTCGCACCAGCAAGGTGGTGATGACCGCCTGTCCGGAGGTCAAGAAGTGAATCCGGTCCGCGCTGAGCAGGTTCGGGCGGTCGTTGAACGGGTGGTCCGCACAGTCGGCGATGACACCGCCGTACTCCGACGCCAGCGTGCGGGTGATCTCGTTGAGCGCCCGCAACCGGTCCGGCCAATCCGGGAACACCGGGCCGAGGGCGACAGGCAGTAGGGAGCCGAATCCTCGGTGAGTGGTTGCGCCATCACTGTCATGAATTAAGCATACGGTCGTACGTATCCACGCTACAAGACGGTATCAATTGCCCCGCGAGGTGACCGGCATTACAGTTACGCTCCAGTAGGAACTCCAGCGTTCCCTGAAATACGGAGTCGCACTTGCCAACACCCACCGCCGCTGTGCCGACCACCGCAGCCCCCGCGACCGTCGTCACCCGGACCTGCCTCGAACTCACCGCCGATGTCCTCGAACGACTGCTGGAGGTGCTCGCGGCCGTCGACTCCGCGGTGCTGGCCGAACACCACACCGCCGTACACGCGGTCACGTCCGCACTGCTGGGCGGGCAGCCTGCCACGGCCCGGACGCGGTCGTCGGGCATCGAGATCGAGGAATCGTATTTCGTGCTGGCCCTGCGCATTCCGCCACGGCCGCGCAGTGCCGCACCGGCCATCGATGCGGCGGTGCTGGCGCAGCGCACACTGCGCCGCCTGCAATCGGCGCTGGCCGCGCGCAGTGCGGGACGGGCGCTGCCGATGCTGAGCATCGAGGGCGGCACCGTGCTGCTGCCCGAATCCTGCACCGACCCCGCGACTCTCGACGATCTCGTCGCAGGACTGTCCGCCACCACGCGGGCGCCCCTCACCGCGACCGTCATGCACGCTGCGACACAGGCGATTCCGGCGGCGGCTGATCAGGCGCACGAACTGCTGGATATGGTGCACCGCCTGCAGTGCGAACCGGGCCTGTACCGCTTCGACGATCTGGCCATGGAATATCAGCTGACCCGGCCGGGGCCGGGCCGCGAATACCTCGGGGCGCTATTGGATCCGCTCGACGAGTATCCGGAGCTGCTGGAGACCCTGCGCCAGCATCTGGGCAACGATCTGAACCGCCGCCGCACCGCGCGCGGGCTCGGCGTGCACACCAATACCATCGACTACCGGCTCAAGCGCATCGGTCAGCTCACCGGTTTCGATCCCGCCCAATCGGCGGGGCTGTGGTACCTGCGCTCCGCGCTGGTGGCCCGCACCTATCGAAATGCGGAGCAGCACAGGTACGTCGAGCACACGCTCACCTAGCGACTACGTCATACCGCGATCCGGCGCCGCACTTCGCGGCTGCCGGCACGTCCCGGTACCGGACGGCCGCACAGCATTCGCAGCACCAGCGCCAGGAACGGCACATGCTGCGACCGCGACCGCTGCGACAGCGCCACCGACCACACCGTCTCGCTCCCCGGCAGACCCAGCGGCTGATCGTCGAATCGATCGGCGAGCCAGTCGATCATGGTGGGTGCGCCCAGGAACTGCAGCGGCAGATGCATGCTGAGCCGGTCCCGCAGATATCTGACGTGCGCCCCGCGCCACAGATAGCGGCCGACATGCGCATCGATATCGGCCACCGCGATCACCTCGTCATACACCGCCTGCAGGACCAGCATGGGCATGGCGGGAGCCCTTGTGCCGGGCCGGATTTCGTCGAGCACGATGCGCAGCTCGGGATGATCCAGCATGGCCGCGAGCCCCACGCGCGCATGGCGGTCGGCATCGCGCCCGGCGAAGCGGGCCAGCAGCGGGAGGGTGGGAGTGCGCTCGGCGGTATCCAGCAGTGCCAGATACGCCGCCGACAGATGATCGCTCAGCACCTGGCGCAGCTGCGGATACGCCCGTCGCAGTCCGGCGGTGAACACCATGGCGAAGCCCGCGTACGGCGAGGCGTTCAAGCGCACGAAGGCCGCGGCCGGATCGCCGACCGGCGATCCCGCGACCGCGCCGACGATATCGAGTTCGGGCGCGTACTCGGCGGCCAGCTCCGCCGCCCAGGCGGTCGCCAGACCGCCACCGGAGTAGCCCCACAGGCCGATTCGGGTATCGGCGGCCAAACCCAGGGCCGGGAATCGCAGTGCGGCGCGCGCCGCGTCCAAGGCCCGATAGCCCGGTTCGCGGGCCGAGCCGAAATGCCCGCCGAGCCCCTCGTGATCGGGCACCGATACCGCCCAGCCGCGGGTCAGCGCACTGGCGATGAGCGGTAGCTCCAGCTGCGGTATGGATCCGAGCGCGCGAGCGCCGTGCCGTAATGCGTAGGAGGGGAAGCACATCGGCGCGACGGCGTCGATCGCGCACTGGAACGACAGCAGTGGCCGCCGCTCGGCCGGATCGGCGCCCCACGGCAGCAGCACCGTGGTGACCGCCGCTTCCGGGGCGCCGCGCAGATCGGTGGTGCGATACAGCAATTGCCACGCCGTGATCTTCTGCGGCACCAGCCCGAAGAGCCCCAGCCGGACCTGTCGCGAGCGCAGAATCGTGCCCGGTGCGATGCGGCCGAGCGGCACCGGCGAATGGTAGAAGGGGTCGTCGCCCGGAAGTTGCGGCTCAGAGATGTCCATCACCGCCGATCAACCAGGGATTGAAAGCGCATTCGAGGTCCGGATGCGCCGCGGGATCCAAGGCGCGCAGGACAATCGAGGCCGCGCGCGGCGAGTACATGATCGTCAGATGGTCGGACAGATCCTGCGCACAGCCCTGCTGCAACGTGATGTTGTCCACCGTGGCGCCGGGGCCCTGCTGCAGGAAGGTCCACTGGTACGGATTGGACACCTCATCGTGCTCGGTGCCGATGGCGGTGTAGTCGACGCCGGGCACGGTATCGCCGTCGGCATCGAGCTTGGTGTAGAACGGCGAGCCCACCGTCTGTTCGATATTCGACTGCCCGAGGATCGGTTCGTAGAAGCCGAGGATATTCACGCCCATATCCGTGATCCAGCGTCCCAGTGCGGCGATGCCCAGGAGCGAGGTGCCGTGGCTGGTCGCCCCGAGTGAGATCACCTTCCGCACCTTTCCCTGTCCGCCTTCGAATTTCAGGTACTGGCTGGTCACCGGCCCACCCTGGGAGTGCGCCACCACATCGACCGCGGGCGCCCCCGTGGCGGCCAGCACCCGGTCCACGAAACCCGCCACCTGCCGCGCCGAATCCTCCAGCGGCCCTACACCGTAGCGGCCCGGCAGGATCGGCCCGAGCCCACCACCCTCGAGCAGGCCCTCGCGGCCGTAGTTGAAGGCGAAGACGCAGAACCCCGCGCGGGCGATGCGCGGTGACAAAAAGGCGAAACTGTCGTAGGCATTGAGCCAGGTGCCGTGCAGCAGCACCACCGGGCGCGGATGTTCGGCGCTGGGTTTGCAGGTCCAATCGTTCGCGCCGGGCGGGGCGGCATCCGGATGGGTCAATCCGTAGGCGAAGGCCGCCAGCGGCGCGGACAGTTCGGGACCCGCGCCGACGGTGTCCGATGCCGTACTCGGCGACAACGCCTCGGGCGCGGAGTTCGCCACGCCGCTGGACAGCGCCATCCCCATCGCGGTGACTCCGGCACACACGGCACCACCGAGCGCTCGCATTTTCGGCCTCATAGAACCTCTCCCACTACGTCGAATTCGCTTGCGACAGTAGGGGTATGGTGTGACCTGAAACACTTCCCTGTGGCAGATGACAAGGCGGCCCGCTGTCAACGAGCCGCCGATTGTGGTGCGGGACAGCTACGTCCGGTACCGGAAAAGGATCCGCCCGCGGGTGAGATCGTAGGGGCTGAGCTCGACGAGCACCCGGTCCTGGAGTGTGATCTTGATGTAGTTCTTCCGGATCTTCCCGCTGATGTGCGCGAGCACCTGGTGGCCGTTCGGGAGCTCCACCGTAAAAGTGGCATTGCGCAGACATTCGACGACGATGCCGTCGATTTCGATGCCCCCGCCCTTCTTGGCCGAGGTGGAATTAGCAGATTTCATGGTATCGCCTTTCGAGATTGCCTTGTCTCGCAGGCGCTCCCGGCGACAGCTACAGCGTTCGCGCGACCATGACGACGAGGGGGAGCACCCACACGGGTACAACGTTCATGGGTCTCACCTCCTTGCGTGATGTCACGGTGCGCCGGACGTTATCAGCCCGCATCTGGTCCTGGCCAATCATTTTCACGCGGGCGGCCGGGTGATGGCGATGGCGGTGCGGGTGAACAGGGAGGCCAGTTCCGGCAGGTGCGAGGCATCGCGCTCGTTCAGGCAGGACCGCACGCGGTCGTCGATGCCGCCCAGCAGCATATCGATCAATTCCGGATCCGGCTCCGCGGCGAGTTCGCCGTCGCGCACACCGATGCGCACCACGGCCATGATGTATTCGGCGAAACGGCGGTGCACCCGGGCCCGATGCGCCACCAGGCCCGGGCCGGCGGCCATGGTCTCCACATACAGCGCGCGAGCGGCGGCCGGCTTGTCGGCCAGGACCCGCAGGTAGATTTCGAACGAAAGCCGCACGCGGTCGGAGAAACTCACGCCGACCATTCCGGTGACGGTGTCCTGCAATTGGTCCAGGGCCCTGCCCACCGCGAGATCGTAAGCGGCGGCGAAACATTCGTCCTTGCCGCCGAAGACGGCATAGAAGGTCCGGCGCGCCACCTGCGCCCGGCTCACAATGTCGGCGACCGTGGTGGCGCCGTACCCCAGCTCCCCCACCGCCTCCAGCACGGCGGTACACAATCGCTGATACTGCGAGGACTCCACCTGTTCGCGGCTGAGCCCGTGCCGTCCCCGCGGCAGTGGTCCCGCGGCCCCCGCACCCTCCACACTCACCTCGCCCACACTATGGCCTTCCGCCGCCCGCCGATGCCCGCTATCGCTTGGGCCAGTGCCACGGCGGTTCCTCCAGCGGTCGCAACCCGTCCACGACGGTCACGCCGTCCTCCTTGACCAGTTCGATGGTGTGCAGGTCCGGGGCGTGCGCGGCCAGTACGTCGCGCAGTTCCCGCGCATGGGTCACCACGATCACCTGGGTATCCTCGGCGACCTTGGCGATGAGTTCGCCGAGCGGGCCGAGCAATTGCGGGTGCAGGCTGGTCTCCGGCTCGTTCAGCACCAGCAGCTCCGGCGGGCGCGGGGACAGCAGCGCCGCCACCAGCAGCAGATAGCGCAAGGTGCCGTCCGAGAGTTCCGCGGAGCCGAGCGGGCGGTGCAGTCCGGGCTGGTGCAGCAGTAGTTCGAAACGCCCGTCCCGACCGGCAATCTCGATCTCACTGCCCGGAAAGGCATGATCCACCGCCTGATTCAGGGCCTCGGCATCGCCGATCTCCCGAATCGTTTGCAGTGCGGCCGCGCCATCGGCGCCGTCGTGCGCGAGCACCATGGTCCGCGTCCCGATCTGCAATGCGCGGCCGGGTGCGTCCGCATCGGTGCGCAGATGGTCGTAGAAGCGCCAGCCTCTGATGCGTTCGCGCAACACCAGCAAATCCGGCGCATGCTGCGGGTCGGCCAGTTCGGCGAGCATGCTGTCGAATGATTTCAGCGCATGCGGCACCATCTCCCAGCCGCCCTTGTCGGCCCGCAAGCGCACCACCGGCCCGCCGCGTTCGGCCAGCATGGCCGCCGGGCGCAGCACCGGCCCGGCCCACACCGCCTCGGCTTTGATCTCCGGATCCCGGTTGAACATCGAATACATATCCGGCACCGGCACACCCAGGTCCGCCGCATAACCGAAGTCGTCGCCCGCGAACCCGAGACGCAGGGCCAGCGGTTCCCCGCGCACGGTCCGCCCGGGCCCGGCCCAGAGCGTCGAATCGAGCCCGCCCTCGCGTGCCAGCCCGGCAACCGCGCCATTACGCGAGAAATCGGCCAGCAGCCGCAGCACCCGATAGAGACTCGACTTGCCACTGCCATTCGCCCCGGTGACCACATTCAATTGCCCGAGCGGCACCACCAGACGCCGTAGCGACCGATAGTTCTCGACAGCGAGCGTGGTCAACATGCCACCACCCTATTGCCGGCATCAGACACCCTCCAGCAATCAGACCGCCGCAATGAGCCAGGTCACCCCCAGGCGACCCTCGCCAGAGCCGAGCAACGCTCCGCCCGCACCGGTAACCGTTCACAGCCGTGGCTGTGCCGCCTCTGCGACTTCGCCGCATGCGGCCGAAGCGAAGGCAACTGCCCGGTCAGCAACGCGGTTTCGGCCGGCGGCGATTAGGCGGCCGGGCGATGGGCGACGGTGGCCAGTACGCGCAGGGCGTCGGCGAGGTTGACGACCATGCCGGACCCCTCGGCGGCCAGGCCCATCTCCATGTACTGGCGGATGAGTTCGGACTGCGTGATGCCCTTGGCCTCCGCGGTGGCCTTCAATCGCTCGTCGAGGTCGACCGACCACTTGACGGACCGCTTGACCGGGATGCCGTCGGCCGGCTTGTCGGCCGGGCCCGGTAGCCCCACCGGCGCGGGGGCGTTCTGATCGAATTCCATGCCTTCGGCCCACGCCGCGAATTCGGCCGCGGTGCCGGGGATTTCACTGGTCATTGTTCGTCCTCCCATTCCGTGAAGGTCTTCAGCTGCTGCGGGGTCATCTCGGTGATGCCGATGATCTGATGGTCGGTAATGGCCGATGCTTCGTCGTCGTCAGCCGGGAGTCGCCGCGTCCACACGATGACCGCACGCCCGCGGATGCGACCCCAGAACGTGAGGGCGGCGACATCGTGCCCGCCGGCGGGAACAACCTTCCGCCGTCGGCCGTAGATGACGTCGTCGATATCAGCCGGGGACAGTCCCAACTCGGCGGCCATTAGCAGTGCCCGATGCAACCAGTAGTAGCTCATGTCCTGCCCTATGGTACCTCGCGTGAGGTACCACAGGCCATCGCGAATCAGGCGTCGTGGAAGACCAGGCCGAGGGCGTGGCGGTGGCCGGAGCGGACGAGGCTGACGCCGTGGCGCATGGGGGCGGCGGACCAGCCCCGGGCACTGGGGATCGGGCGGTCGCGGGTGGTGAAGACGAGGCCGTGGCCCTGCGGGAGGCGGAGGGCGGAGCCGCGGGATTGGGCGCGGGGGCGCTGTTCGACCATGAGGAATTCGCCGCCTGTGTAGTCGACATCGGGGATGTCGAGTCCGATCACCACCTGGAGCGGAAAGATCATGTCGCCGAACAGGTCCCGGTGCAGGGCGTTCCAGTCCCCCGGGCCGTAGCGCAGCAGGATCTGCGCGGACTTCTGCTGTCCGGCGGCGTGGCACTGCGCGATCCAGTCGTCGAGTCGCTCGGGCCAGGTTCCCGGCTTGCGGAGTCGGGCCGCCCAATCCTGGGCGATGGGAAGCAGTTTCGGGTAGAGCGCGGCGCGCAGGTCCGCGACGATCTCGGGGAGATCGTGAGTGAAATAGCGATACTGACCGGAGCCGAAGCGGTGCCGGGCCATATCGATGGTCGAGCGGAAGCGATCCTGCTGGTCGTAGAGATTCACCAGAGTGCGGCATTCCCCGGCTGTCAGCAGCGGGCCCATCAGCGCGTGGCCGTAGTCGTCCAGGTCGGCGGCGAGCGCGGGCCAATCCTGGGCGGCAATGCGGGCGGCGCGCAGTGGCGGCAAAGGGATGTCCGCCGTCATCGATCGCACTTTCGCGAATTCGTCCTGGCCATTCCCCCACTGTCCCGGAGCCCGGCCCATGGGACCGGCGGAGATCGGACGTGACATTCACGGCAAACTGAACAGGTTAACTTGCAAGTTAAGCTGATGTATTGCAAGCTGGCCCGGTGAGTGAACCCGGCGAACGCAGGTCAGCGCGGGAGCTGGCGGGTGCTGCTGCCGATTTGCGGGTGGCGACCAGCAGAATACTTCGGCATCTGCGCACCGCCCGCGGCGCGATCGATATGACCCCCTCCCAGGCCGTGGCCCTGAGCCGCCTCGGCACCGACGGATCGATGTCGGTGGCCGATCTGGCGCGCGCGGAGAAGGTGCGGCCGCAGTCCATGCGGACCACGCTCGCCGCACTGGAGGAGCGCGGACTGGTGACGCGGTCGGCCCACCCCTCCGATCAGCGTCAGGTCCTGATGTCGCTGACCCCCGCGGGTGTGCGGTTGCTCGAACAGGCCCATGTGGCGAAGGAAGACTGGCTCGCCACCGCCATTGCCACCAAACTCTCTCCGGCCGAACAGGATTCGCTGCTCGCCGCCATTCCACTGCTCGATCGACTGGTCGGGCCATGATCACTGTTTCGTACTCGTAGAAAAGGATTCGCTTCGTGTCTTCGACGATTCTGGAACCACGCACCGCCCTCGTACTGATCGACCTGCAGCAGGGTGTTGTCGGCATGCAGACCGTGCCGCACACCGCCGCCGAGGTGGTGCAGAATTCGGTGGCGCTGGCACGCGCCTTCCGGAAGCGGGATCTGCCGGTTGTGCTTGTGCGCGTGTCCTTCTCGGCCGATCGGGCGGACGCCGCACCGGGCCGGATCACCGATTCGGGCGCTCAGGCCTTCACTCCGCCCGAGGGCTGGGACGTGCTGGTCGACGACCTCGAGATCCAGCCCACCGATATTCAGATCACCAAGCGGCAGTGGGGCGCCTTCTACGGTACCGAGCTGGATCTGCAGCTGCGCCGGCGCGGCATCACCGGGATTGTGCTGACCGGCATTGCCACCAGCATCGGGGTGGAGTCGACCGCTCGGGCCGCGCAGGAGCACGGCTATTCGGTCGTGGTCGTCGAAGACGCCAGCGCCGACCGCGATCTGGCCTCGCACGAGCACGCGGTCGGGAAGATCTTCCCGCGACTGGGTCTGGTGTCGACCACCCAGGATGTGCTCGAAGCATTGGACGCTCAGGTCGGCGCCGACGCCTGACCTATCCTCGATACGACGGTGGGGCCGTACACAGATGTGCACGGCCCCACCATTTTTCGAGTCACAGAATCACAGAATCACAGCCTCCTGGCGTCGATCATCCAGATCTGAATATTGGAGAACTCGTAGTTGGCCCCGATCCGGCTGACCATGCGGACCAGATCGGTGACATCCTCCGTCCTGGCGAGTACTTCGATCCGGAGCCCGGCCGAGACATCGCTCTCGAACCGGCGGCCGCGGTAGCTCTCGACCTTGCTGTCGCGGTCGTCCACGCGATACACCTGGGTGACCACCATTCGCCGCACCCCGAAAGTCGCGAGGGCTCTTTTGATCTCGTCGAACAGGCCGGGCGGCAGCACCAGCGTGATAAGTTTGGCGTCGCTTTCGCCGCCCGGATCCATATCGTGATAGCCGATCGAGCCGCCGAGTTGTAGCGGCGCCGTCATCAGGATTCCCTGCTGGGCAGCTCCGGTTCCGCTTGTCGGACAGGTTGCTTCAGCACCGCCCGCGAGCTCACAAGGGTGTCATCCGGGTAGGCCTCTTCCTCGTGCGCGCCGACGTCGCCGACTTCGAGCACTTCATCGGGTAGTCGCAAGTTCATGAACAGGCTCAGGATCTTCAGGATCGCGAAGGTGATGAAGGCGTCCCACACGATGATGGTCAGCGCCGCACCGGCCTGCCACAGCAGCAGTTTCGGATTGTGGCCGTAGAGCCAGCCGCCGTAGGTGGCATCGGAGACATCCGCGCCATTGCCCAGATAGACCTTCATATGCGGGTCCGCGAGCACGCCGACCAGCAGACCGCCCGCGAGTCCGGCGACACCGTGGGTATGCACCACGCCGAGGGTGTCGTCGACCTTGCGGAACAATCTGGTGCGCCCCAGCTTGTTCCACGACAGCCACACCAGGCTCGAAGCCACCAGGCCGATGACCATGGCGCCGAAGCTGTTGACGAAACCCGCCGCCGGGGTGATGGCGACCAGGCCCGCGATCATGCCGTTGATGGCGCCCAGGAAGTTCGGCCGCCGCGACGGGCCCGCGAACATATCCCAGATGACCCAGGTCAGCAGCGCTACGGCCGTGCACAGGTTGGTGTTGAGCACCGCCAGTGACGCGTCCGCACCCGCGAAATACGGGTCACCGCCATTGAATCCGTTCCAGCCCAGCCACAGGATGCCGGCGCCGGCCGCCGCCATGGGCAGATTGTTCGGGACGGCGCGTTCGCGGTCCCGTGCCAGCCGCGGGCCGATGACCGCCGCCGCCACGAATCCGGTGGTGCCCGCAGCCAAGTGGATGACGTAGCCGCCGGAGTAGTCGATCGCACCCATCTGCGACCACCAGCCGCCGCCCCACAGCAGGAAGGCGTTCACCGAATAGGCCAGCGTCGTCCAGAGCGGTACGAAGATCAACCACACTTTGAAACTAATTCGGCCGATCACGCTGCCCAGGAACAATAGTGGCGTGATACCGGCGAAGACGAACTGGAAGTACGCCAGCGTCGTCTGTGAGAAACGGAATTTCGGCATCAATCCGTCCAATAGCGGAATCACCGCCTGGTTCTGATTATTGGCGCCGAGGATGGTGTGCGGGTGGCCGATTGCGGCCCGCAGTATTCCTGGTCCTATCTTGACGGGTTCGCCGAACCCCATATTGAAGCCCCAGAGCACCCACACGACCAGCACCAGGGAGAACCCGGTGAAGGCCATGAGTATGGTGTTGACGGCCCATTTCCGTTGCACGATACCGCCGTAGAGGATGGCGATACCGGGAATGCTCATGAGTCCGACGAGCGTGGCAGCTACCAACTGCCAGGCATTGTCGCCGGGGTTCAGCCAATCGGGATACGGTGACATGATTCAGCGCTACCTCACCGCGGGAGCGGGCAGGCACCGAACCGCTTCCGGCACTAAATTAGCTGTGACGAATGGTGTCTGGCGTCACATTTGGTGAACCAAGTGTTGTGCCACAACGTTTCCCGGCTATTACGCACGGTTAAATCTGGATCTCACGGTCCGTTCGACATCGGCCGAGTATGCGAAAAGCATGACTCGGCAATGCAATTCCAACTGGTCGGAACTCGATCGACACAACCGGGCGAGCTCCCGTACCATCGCCCTACGGGGAGATGAGCCGTTGAACGGGGGCAGGGGTGCGCAGGAGTCGTCTATCGACGACCGTCCGCAATGCAGCGGGATGGGCGCGACGTTTCGCGCGCACCGCACCGGGCGTTCTGAGTGCGGTGGTCGCCGGACTCGTCCTGATTTCACTGGTCACCGGTCTGGTGTGCGTGAATCAGCTGGGCGAGAAGCAGACTCGGCGTGATTCGGTGCTGCGGCATACCGAACCGCTCGCCGATGCGTCGCAGCGTTTGTATGTCGCACTGTCCGCGGCCGATGCGGCCGCCTCCACGGCCTTCCTCTCCGGCGGCATCGAATCACCGGGGGTGCGCACGCAGTACCGGCAGGCCCTGGCGGACGCGGCGGCGGCGCTCGCCGATGCCACCACCGGCGCCTCCGATACCCAGACCCGGGAGATCGTGGCGAGTATCGCCGCCGAGCTGCCCTCCTATACCGGGCTCGTGGAAGCGGCCCGGGCCAATAATCGCCAGGGGCTGCCGGTGGGCTCGGCGTATCTGCGGCAGGCATCGGTGCTCATGCAGCATTCGGTGCTGCCCAATGCCCAGAAGCTGGAACAGAATCGGGTGGCGCAGCTGCGCGCGGACCAGCGCGATATCTCCACGCTGCCACTACTGAGCGTCGCCCTGCTGCTGGTGCTGCTGATCGCGCTGATCGCCGGATCGGTGGTGCTGCTGCGCCGCACCAACCGCCGGTTCAACCTCGGCGTGACCATCGCGGCAGGCGCGGCGGTGCTGGCGCTGTTATGGATCGCCGCCGCGAGTATCACCGCGACCGGCGTCATCGACACCGGACCGGCGGGGGCCACCGTGCGATTCGAAACCCTTTCGCGGGCAAGGATTCTCGCGCAGCAGGCGCGTACCGAGGAGACGATGCAGCTCATCACCCGCAGTGATATCGATGCCAGCGAGGACATCTTCACCACCGAGTCCACCGAGTTGCAGACGCAGCTGCTGACCGTCGTCGCCCCGCAATCGGCTGCGCCACAGGCTTTCTCCAGCTGGCAGGCCGGGCATCGCGCCCAGCTCACTTCGAATCGGAACAATGACTACAACGGCGCCCTGCGCCAGGCCATCGGCACCGATGCGGCCGGATCCGCCTTCCGCTTCGCCGCACTCGACGATTCGCTGCGCGCCGAACTCGACCGAGCGCGGCAGCAGGTGCGCGATGATGTGGACGCCGCCGGCGACGCCTTCATCCTGAGCCCGTTCGGCACCCTGGTCCTGCTGCTCGCCGCGGCCGTCGCCATCGTCGTCGGAATTTGGCCGCGACTACAGGAGTTCCTGTGAGCACGCGCTTTCGAATGCTGCTGCTCGCAGGCGTCGCGGTACTCGTCACCTCCTGCAGTGCGCACGCCCCCGGCTCGCAGTCCATGCAACTGCCCGCCGAGACACTGCTCCCGCCGGGCGCCACCCAAATCACCAGCCCGCCGGATCAGCGCAGCGATACCTGCGATGCCAATGCGAGTCTGCGTCCGAGCGCCCAGCCGCGTCCCGGGGAAATGCCGGACGGGTCGACCATGGCGGCCATCCTCAAACGCGGGACGCTGCGCGTGGGCGTGGACCAGAATTCCTTCCTGTTCGGCTACCGCAATCCGGCCGACGGGCAGATCGAGGGCTTCGATATCGATATCGCGCGCGAGATCGCCCGCGATGTCTTCGGCGATCCGGCCCGCGTCGAATTGCATCCGCTCGACTCCGCGCACCGCCTCACCGCACTGCAGGGCAAGCAGGTCGACATCGTGGTGGAGACCCTCACCCCGACCTGCGAACGCCGCCAGAGCATCGAATTCTCCTCCGCCTACTTCGTTTCCGATCAGCGGCTGCTGGTGCCGAAGAACTCCGGCATCAAGTCCTCCGCGGATCTGGCAGGCAAGAAGGTATGCGGCGTTGTCGGCACGATTACGCTCAATCCGATCCTCGCGCTCCCGCAGCGGCCGACAGTGATCGGTATGAGCAATTGGCTCGACTGCCTCACCGCCCTGCAGCAGGGGCAGGTGGACGCGGCCAGCACCGATGCCCCGATCCTCTACGGCCTCCTGCAGCAGGATCCGAATTTGCGGATGGTCGGCGACGCGCTGGCGCAGGACCCGTACGCGGTCGGGGTGCAGCAGGAGACGAAGGATCTGGTGCGGTTCGTCAATGGCGTGCTCGAACGGATCCGCGGTGACGGGACCTGGCAGCGCCTGTACAACAATGAATTGGCCGCGCTCGGCCCCACGCCCGGACCGCCCGCACCCCGGTACATCGGGTGAGCGGCGATGACCGAGAATCCCCTGCATATTCTCTCCGTCGCCGAAATCGACCGCGATATCGCCGCGCGGGAACGCGAGCTCGACGCCATCGCCGCCACTTTGTATGACCTGGACAAGCATTCGGGGCTGGTGCTGCTGCGCCGCTTCCCGCCCACCGGGGTCACCGCCCAGCGCTGGGCGCCGGCGCAGGAGGCGCTGGACCTGATGTGGGAGGACTTCGGCCGGCTGCGCACGATTCTGGATCAGGCCCATGCCGCGCGCACCCGCCGCCGGCTCGACGCACTCGATCGCGAGGAACTCACCGTTCTTTTGCGCGGGCAGCCGATGGAGGTGGCCCGCACCGCGATTCCGCTGGCGCAGCGCACCTTGATCGGGCCGCGCGAGCAGGTGGTGCATATCGGCTTCACCGAACTGGTGACGCGGATGCGGGCCGCCTTCACGCAGATCGTCGAGGTGCTCGACGCGGTCGAGGCGGTGAACAGCCGGGTCATGACCGATCTCGCGCCGGTGCGGGCGGAGCTCGGGCGGATCGGTACCGGCGCGCCCGAATTACGTTCCCTCACCGCCGATATCGACGATCTCAGCACCCGCGCGACCGCCGATCCGCTGACCCTGGCCCCAGCCGAGATCGACCGCCGGCTCGCCGAGATCACCCGCCGCATGCGGGACGCGGAGGTGCTGCGCCGCGAGCTGGCCGCCATGGCCACGGACCGGGATGCGACGGTTACCCGTATGCGCACGCAGGTGCAGACACTGCGCACGACCTGCGAGCGGGCGCACCTGGCCCGCCTCGCGGTGCAGCGCACCATTCTCACCGGTCCGCTGCCCGAACACCCCGACAACAGCGCGCAATTCGATGCGCAATTGTCCGCACTGGCGGCCACCGCGGGCGATCCCACCGCGCTCTGGGAATTGCGCGGCCGCATCGCCACCGCGCTGACCACCGCCGCCGAGTCCGAACAGCTGGCCCAGGGTCTGCTCGATCGCCGGGCCGAACTGCGGGGGCGACTGGCGGCCTACAGTGCCAAGGCCGCGCGCCTCGGTGTCAGCGAGGAGCGAGAGGTCCTGGCCTCCCACCGGATTGCCGCCGGACTCCTGACCCGTAAGCCGTGCGATCTGGCAGCCGTCACCCGGGCCATTACCGACTACCGGCAGCTCATCGCTCAGAAATCGGGGAGACGACCGTGAACTGCACCGAAACCGGCTGCACGGGAACGATCCAGGACGGTTACTGCACGGTGTGCGGCACCGCACCGGCACCCGGCGGCGAGCTCTCGCCGAACGTGCCCGACGGACCGCTGCTGTGCGCGGAACGCGGATGCGGAGGCAAGGTCTCCGACGGCTACTGCGAAATCTGCGGCACCGCGCCCAGCGCGGCGGCCACGCTCGTGTCCGGCGGGCAGAGCAGCCGGAGTATCGCTGGCTCCCACTCGCTTTCGGTCGGCGGGTCCCGGCGCGGCAGTGTGCGCTCGGTGCGGACCGGGACCGGTTCCTCCGGCGGCACGCGCGGACGGCTCGGCGCGGGCATGGTCACGGTGCCGCCGGTCGCGCCGATCGATCCGTCCGCGGCGGTCATGGCCGATCCGGTGGTGTCGGAGCAGCAGCGGTTCTGCGGTAAGTGCGATCGGCCGGTCGGGCGCAGCAGGGGCGATCAGCCCGGGCGCACCGAGGGCTTCTGCGGGCACTGCCGCACCCGATTCTCCTTCACGCCCAAGCTGGTTCGCGGCGATGTGGTCGGCGGGCAGTACGAGGTGCTGGGGCCGCTGGCGCACGGCGGGCTCGGCTGGATCTATCTGGCGCTCGATCACAAGGTCAACGGGCGGCCGGTGGTGCTCAAGGGCCTGCTCAATACCGGTGACGCGGACGCCATGCGGGCGGCGGTGGCCGAGCGGCGTTTCCTGTCGCAGGTCGATCATCCGAATATCGTGCGCATCTACAACTTCGCCGAGGATATCGGCGCGGATGGCGAACCGGCCGGGTACATCGTCATGGAATACGTCGGCGGCACCTCGCTCAAACAGCTGCTGCGGCGCCGGCGCGACGCGGAGGGCGTGTGGCTGCCCGCCGCACAGGCCATCGCCTACGTCCTGGAAATGCTGCCGCCGCTGGGCTATCTGCATTCGCGCGGGCTCGCCTACTGTGATTTCAAGCCCGACAATGTGATGCAGACCGAGGAGCAGCTCAAACTCATCGATCTGGGCGCGGTCATCGCCATGAGCGATGAGCACAGCGCCATCTACGGCACACCCGGCTATCAGGCGCCGGAGATCGCCGAGACCGGGCCGACCGTCGCCTCCGAGGTCTACACCGTGGGCCGCACGCTGGCGGTGCTGCTGCTCAAGGTCCCGCAGGAGAACGGGCAGCTGGGCCCGCTGCCGAGCCCGGAGACCGAGCCGCTGCTGGCGCGGTACGAATCGCTGTACCGATTCCTGCTGCGCGCAACACATCTCGATCCGCAGGAGCGTTTCAGCGGCACCGAGGAGATGACCGATCAGCTCACCGGGGTGCTGCGGGAGGTGCTCTCGATCGACGACGGCCGCGCCCGGCCGGGCCTGTCCGCCCGCTTCGGACCGCCGCGCGGAGTCTTCGGAATCGGCGATGCGCTGCCGGATGATCCCGGCAAACTCATTGCGGCACTGCCGGTTCCGATGATCGACCCCAATGACAGCGGGGCCGCGCTGCTGGCGAGCACCAGCGCGGTCACCCCGGTGGATCTGGAGCGCGAGCTGACAGCGGGACTGCTCTCGGTGGTGACCGGCAAGGACGAATCGGTGGAGATTCCGCTCCGATTGATCCGCGCCGCACTGGAATTCGGTGACGCCACCGACGCCCTGCGCCGGATCGACGAGCTGGAGCAGACCCTCGAAGGCGATTGGCGACTGATCTGGTTCCGCGGCCAGGCCATGCTGCTGCGCCGCAATTGGTTCGCGGCCGCAGCGGAATTCGATGCGCTCTACACCGCGCTGCCCGGCGATCCGGCGCCCAAACTGGCCCTGGCCGTCACCTCGGAGCTCCTGGCGCGCAATGGTGACGAACCGGATCCGGAGCCCGCACTGCGCAGCGCCACCAGGTATTACGAGTTGGTGTGGCGCACCGACCACTCCTATACCAGCGCCGCGTTCGGGCTGGCGCGGCTGCGACGTTCGGCCCGCGACCGCGACGGCGCGGTCACCGTGCTCGATCAGGTGGACCCCGCTTCGGCGGTGCACACCGAAGCGGGTGTGGCGGCTGTGGATACGCTGCTGAGCGTGGAACGCCCGGGCGAGCTCACCGAACACCTGCTGCGCGATGCCGGCGGGCGGATCGAGCGGCTCACCCTGGATTCCCGACGCCGGGCCGCACAGGCCCGGCTGCGCGTACTCGAGGCGGCGCTGCACTGGCTGCACCTGGGACGCGTACCCACCGATCACTCCCCGCTACTGGGGGTGACACTCGATCTACAGGGGGTGCGTACCGGTTTGGAACGCTGCTATCGCGATCTCGCGCACGAAACAGATGACATGTGGGAGCGCATCGCCCTCGTGGAGCAGGCGAACACCATTCGCCCGAGGACCACGCTGTGACCGCCCGCTGCCCGGCCTGCGGCACCTTCGCCGCGGTGAGCGATCGCTTCTGCGAGGAGTGCGGGCGACAGCTCGGGATCCAGCGCATCGCCCTGCCGCCGACCGCCGCACCGACGGCGAACAGCGACAATACGCGGCCGACAAGTCTGGTGCGCCCCGCCGTCGCCACCGTGCAGCGCTACACCGGCACCACGCTGACCTACGATTCGGAGGCCGCGCCGGCCTGCCAGGGTTGCGGCGGTGAGAATTTCGACGCCGACGGTTTCTGCCTGGTCTGCGGGCAGCGCGGTCCGGAGCACGATCGGTTCGAGGCGGATCTGGGCGCGGTCGCACTGGTCACCGATCGCGGAAATGTGCACGCGCACAACGAGGATGCCGTCGCCGTGGCCGTGCTGGACAGTTCCAACCCCAGCACACCCCCGGCCCTGATCATCGCGGTCTGCGACGGGGTCTCGACCTCCGAGGATCCGCAGGCGGCCTCGGGCGCGGCGGTACGCACCGGAGTCGACGCCTGCCTGACGGCCCTGGCCGCGGGCAGTTCCGCCGAGGACAGCGTCATGGCCGGACTGCGCGAGGCGGCACAGGCGGTGCGCGATATCGGCACCGACGGAAGGTCCCCGTCGTGCACCTACGTCGGCGCGGTGGTGCAGTTCGACGAATCCGGCGGCGCACATCTGACCATCGCGAACGTCGGTGACAGCCGGGCCTATTGGCTGCAGGCGGACCCGGAGGGCTCACAGCGACTGACCCTCGACGACTCCCTCGCCCAGGAAATGGTGAATACCGGCGCCATGGACGCGGACAGCGCCATGGACAGCCCGCACGCGCATGTGCTGACCCGCTGGCTCGGCGCGGACGGCGAGCCTGAGCCGTGGTCGGATCATTGCGTGCGGACGCTGCACGCCCGTGCGCCCGGCGTACTGCTGATATGCAGCGACGGACTCTGGAACTATCTGCCCGAATCCCCGGCGCTGGCCGCGATCGCCACCGCCGACGCACCCATGCCCGCCGCGCGCGCCCTCGTCGAGTACGCGCTGGCCGCCGGTGGCAAGGACAACATCACCGTTGCGCTCGTCCCCGTTCCGTTCTCCGAGCAACCAGGAGAAGCACCATGAGTTCCCCTGCCGTCGAAGGCATTTCGATCAGCGTCGATCAGAACCCGTATCTGGCCGAGGGTGTGCGCACCGTGGACGCGGTGATCTCGGTGGAGACCACCGATGAGCTGATGGTCGCCGCGCCCCCGGCGGAGCGGGTCGAGATCCTGATCATCGATTGCTCGGGCTCCATGGGCTCGGGCGACAAGTTCGCGGGCGCGCGCAATGCCACCCTGGCGGCATTGCAGGTCATCGCCGACGGCACCCGGTTCGCCATTGTCGAGGGCACCGACAAGGCCGAGGTCGTCTATCCCCGCGACGGCGCCACCGCGGTGGCGGACAACAGGTCTCGCACCGAGGCCCGGCACGCGCTGGACAAACTGAAGCCGCACGGCGGCACCGCCATGGGCACCTGGCTCGGACTCGCGCGCATGATCGCGCAGCGGCATCCGAGCGCCATGGCGCACGCCATCCTGCTCACCGACGGCCGCAACGAACACGAGAAGCCACAGCAGCTCGCCGCGGAGATCAAAGCCTCGGAGGGGCTGTTCACCTGCGACTGCCGCGGCGTCGGCGCCGATTGGGAGCCCAACGAACTGCGGGCCATCGCGAGTGCGCTGCACGGCACGCTCGATGTGGTGCGCACGCCGGATCTGCTGGCCGCCGATTTCGCCGAGATGATGCAGACCTCCATGGCGAAGGCCATTCCGGAACTCACACTGCGGGTGTGGACACCGGTCGGGGCGACGGTGCGCATGGTCAAACAGGTGGATCCCTCGATCACGGACTTCACCGCGCGCCGCATCGAGACCTCCGCCCAGATCGGGGAGTATCCGCTGGGCGCCTGGGGCGCGGAGGAACGCGAATATCACCTGCAGATCGAGCTGGAGCCCGCCCCGCCAGGCCGCGAAAAGCTCGCTGCCCGAGTGAGTCTCGTGGCCGAGGGCGAGGTACTGGGGCAGGGACTGGTGAAAGCGGCGTGGACCACCGACACCGATCTCTCCGCGCGTATCAGCCGGCGGGTGGCCCACTACACCGGCCAGGCCGAACTGGCTGAGGCCGTGCAGGAGGGGCTGACGGCGCGCAAGGTGGGCGATCTGGCCACCGCCACCGCCAAATTGCGGCGGGCCGTGCAGCTGGCGAGCGAATCCGGCAACGAGAACACCGCGAAACTGCTCAAAGCCGTTGTCGAGGTGGATGATCGGACCGGAACGGTGCGGCTGCGGGCCCATATCGACGCGGCCGACGAGATCGCCCTGGATGTGCGTTCCAGCAAGACCGCGCGCGTTCGCAAGGAGAGCGGTTCGTAATGGCGACCTGTCCCGAAGGACATGCCTCGACGGCGACCGACTACTGCGATGTCTGCGGGTCGCCGCTGACAGCTGCCGCACCGGCGGGCGAAAGTCCGGCCGCTGCCACGCAACTCGGTCAGTGTCCGGCCTGCGGAGCGGCCGTCGACGGTCGCTTCTGTGAGGACTGCGGCCACGATTCGGCATTGCCCGCACCGGCGGCACCGGTCACTACGACGGTGAATCCCGCCGTGCCGGAGATCGATCCCGGTGGCACGGCGACGGCGTGGGTCGCGATCGTCACCGCGGACCTCGCGCACTACAACCGCATGCTCGCCCAGAACGGCCCCGATGTCGATCGGGTCGACTTCCCGGACTACTATCCCGCGCGCCGAATCCCGCTGCACGGCAGGGATATTCTCATCGGCAAGCACAGCACGACGCAGGGGTTGTATCCGGAGATCGATCTGGCGATCGCCCCGGCCGATATCGCCGTCTCGCGCTCGCATGCCCTGCTGCACCTGAACGGGGAGTCCGTCACGGTGACCGACCTCGGCTCCACCAATGGCACCTGCGTGAACGACAGCGCGACCCCGATTCCCGCCAAAACTCCCGTCCCGGTGCAGCCGGGTGACCGAATCCATGTGGGCGGCTGGACAACCATCACTCTCACCAGGGAAATTCACTGAACCGACGATCTTGGTCTCTTGTCCAAGTTAGGCTCCCCGCTCGATACGCATACTCGCGTTTCGGGCATGCAGAACGAGGGACCTGATGAGACTGACTCGCCGAGAATTCGTGCGCACCGCCGTGGCCGCCACCGCCGGAGCCGCGGTGGCCGGGCTGACCGCTGCCGGGGCACAAGCCACACCGTTGCCGCCGCGGCGCAGCGTGGGCGCCCCGCAGTCCTGGATGGGCACACTGCCTGACAGCACTTCCCTACTGCGGCTGACGATTCCGGGCACCCACGACTCCTGCTGCAATAACGCGCTGCACGGCACGCCCTGGGCCCAGACCCAGAACTGGGCGCTCCCCGATCAGTTCCAGCAGGGCATCCGCTTCCTGGATATGCGCCTCAACGGCTTGCAGGACCATATGAGCGATTCGTTCGGGGTCTACCACTCGTCGGCGTACCAGGGCATCACCTTCGACGGGGTGCTCGATGCCTGCCGAAACTTCCTGGCCCGCAATCCCGGTGAGGTCATCGTCATGCGCGTCAAGAAGGAGGACGGCACCGATAATGACGTCGGCGGCAGCTTCGAGCAGGTCTTCGACGGTTATCTCGATGCCAAGGGGTACCGGTCGCTGTTCTGGATCGGCAACCACGTGCCGACCCTCGGTGAGGCGCGCGGGCGAATCGTGCTGATCGCGCAGTTCGGCAATCAACTGCCCGCGCTGCAATGGCCCACCGGCGACAATGGGAATCTGTCGAACAACTACTTCTACCTCCAGGACCATTACAAGGCCAACGGACTGATGGGCATCGACTCCGGATCCGCCGGCGGGACAGGATCATTCGGCGGCGGGAAGACGATCGGCGGCACCGGCTCGGCCGATGTAGGGTCTTCCGGCGGCGACAAGTTCTCCTATGTCAGCAACTGCTTCGACAAGGCGGCCGCCGACACCGGCAACTCGCTGATGTACATCAACTTCACCAGCTACTCGGACAATGCCTGGCCCAGGGACAATGCCGATGCGATCATGCCGCAGGTGGAGCGCTATCTGACCGCGCACCGCACCCAGGCCGGTCACTTCGGCATTGTCCCCATGGACTTTCCGGACCTGTTCCCGAACGTGCTCGGGCTACTGCTGGAGAAGAACTTCCTCTGACCGCGCGGGATCCGGGGCCGGTGCGGCCAGCTCCCGGCAGGCCGCCAATGAAATGCTCGGCGGACTGGAAGCGGAGGGCCTGATCGAACGCAGTCCGCATCCCACCGATCGGCGCACCCACCCGATTCATGTCACCGAATCAGGGCGAAAACGGTGGGCAGCGGCGCGCATTGCGGTCGCCGCCCGGGAGGCCGAGTTGGAGGCGCGGTTCACGCCCGAGCAGCAGGCATCGATTCGCGATGGGCCGGAGGGGCCGGCCGAGGCCTGCGCCGAAACCGGTCAGCGCACCGAGCGAATGGGTACGACGGCGAGTGCGCCGAGTACCGACAGCACCCCGCCGAAGAGGAAGAGCGGAGCGTAACCGCCCAGGCTGACCACCGCCGAGGCGACAAACGGGCCGAGGATCTGCGGGGCCGCGTTCGCGATATTCAGCACGCCCATATCGCGGGCGGCGTCCTCCGCCTTCGGCAGCACCATGGTGACCAGGGCGGTATCGACCGCCATATAGCAGCCGAAGGCCACTCCGTTGACGGCCGCGAACGCCAGCATGCCCGGCCAGGTCGGGGTGATGACCGGAATCAGCTGTGCGGCAGCCGCAATGCCCGCGGACAGCCCGACGAAGAGCTTGCGGCGATTGAAGCGGTCGGAGAGCACACCGCCGACCACCGTCGAAATCGTCATGCCCACAGCCGAAATGCCCGTCAGCACCGCCACCGCGGTCGACGGCTTCAGATCATCGGGCAGGGAGATATGGTCCTGCAGAATGTAGAGCTGGTAGCCGACGACCGAGAAATAGCCGAGGACCAGCAGGAAGCGGCCGATGAAGGCCCAGCGGAAGTCGTGCTGCCGCAACACGCTCAGGAAGGCGCGGCCCTGATCCCGCAGGGACGCCGCCTTTTTGGCGGGCATACGCTGCTCGCGCGCACCGGCGGTGAAGACGACGGCGGCCGCCGCGACGAACACCCCGAGCACGAGGTAGCCGGTGCGGTAGCCGAAGGCCGAGGCCAGGCCGACACCGGCCACCGTTCCGAACGGCAGGCCGAGACCCACTGCCGCGGAAGCGACTCCACGACGTGCCAGCGGCACCCGGTCCGGAACCACCGAGGTGATGGCCGCCTGATAGATGTTCATGACCGCCTGACCCACACACCAGGCAATGGTCACCAGCAGCACGGTATTCACGCTGCCGAGCAGCGCCATGGCCGCGATCGCGGCCAGACCGCCACCGAGAATCCAGGGGTTGCGGCGGCCGGATCGATCCGACAGCGCGCCTGCGACGGGGTTGAAGATCGTGGCGAAGATCGCCGAAATACCCGCTACCAGACCGAGATTGGCGACCTTATCGGCCGCATCGATATGTTCGACCTGTAGTGGCAGCAGCACACCGCCGACGCCGGAATACATCGCGTACATGGCCGCATTGCCGAGAAACAGCAGGGGCAGCAGTCCACGGGTGGGCGTGCCGGCGGGAGCGGAATTGCCGCCGAGGGAGACATCGGCGTCCGATTGAGCCACGGTGAAATCCAAAGTGTGCGAGTGAAAGTGGATAAATAGTGCGCGGCTCCCCGTAGCCCCGGCGCGCTTGCGGCCGGGATCCATACCCGACTGCGGTCCAGCGGGTGCGGTGGATCCCGGCCGAAGCATGCCGGGATGACGGGATGGTTCCGGGCCCGTGGGTGCGGGCCCGGAACCGGTGATCAGGCGATCTGGGCGGTGAGGGGCAGGTCTGCGACCGAGGTGCCGATGTGCAGGGTGAAGGCGCCGGGTTCGACGACCCAGCCCTGATCGGTCCAGTGCTGGAACGAACGCTCCGGCAGATCGATGGTGGCGGTGACGGTTTCACCGGCGGCGGCCTCGACGAGGTCGAAGCCGGAGAGCCAGCGCACCGGGCGATCCACGGCGCTGCCGGGACGGGACAGGTAGGCCTGCACGACCTGGCGGCCGGTCCGGTCACCGGTATTGCGGACGGTGACCGTCGCGGTGTGGCCGGTCACGGTCACGTCCGACAGTTCCCAGGTGGTGTAGCCGAGGCCGTGCCCGAACGGATAGGCCGGCGCCACACCGGATTTCAGCCAGGCACGGTAGCCGATATGAATGCCCTCGGTGTAGGGCAGCGAATTGTCGGCAGCGGGCTTGGTATCGACCACCGGCACATCGGTCAGCGCCTTGGGCCAGGTGGTGGGCAGGCGACCACCGGGTTCGGCCGCACCGGTGAGCACATCGGCCAGGGCCGAACCGAATTCCTGGCCGGGGAACCAGGTCAGCAGCACGGCGGCGACATCGTCACGCCACGGCATCTCCACGGGCGAACCGGAATTCACCACCACGATGGTGCGCGGATTCACCGCGGCGACCGCGGCCACCAGTTCGTCCTGACGGCCGGGCAGGCGCAGATCCTTGCGGTCGAACCCCTCGGATTCGATCTGCTCGGTGGTACCGACCACCACCACCGCGACCTCGGAGGTGCGGGCCAATTCCACTGCGGCGGCGAACTCTTCGTCGGCGGCGCGGCGCGGGCGGCCGACCGCGAAGGTGAGACCCATGGCGGGCAGACCCGAATCCAGCACCGGGGCCAGCTCGATGAGCACGTCGAGCTCATCACCCTCGGCCAGCGTGCGCGTCACCCAGCGCTGCGGCGGATTCAGCAGCATCTCCACCGGATCGGCGCCGTCGGGCATGACGGTCTCGGTGAGCACGGTCTCGCCGTCGATATCCAGGCGCAGCTTGCCCACACCGGCGAAACCGATCCGCCACTCCCCCGCGGTATCGACGCGCAGCGTGCCGCGCAGTTCGAAGGACTTGGCCACCATGGCATTCGCATTGCCGAAGAGCATGAGGCCGCCCGCGGTGCGGTGCTCGGTATCGAGGACCTTGTCACCGTCGAGGTAGCGCAGCGACAGACCGGGGGCGCCGGTCTCCGGGTCGGTGACCAGAGCCAGCGGGACCGCGATCATATGGTCGTTGAGGTGCACACCCGGCGTGTACTGCACCGGCAGTACCGCGGACAGGCCCTCCAGCGGCGAAGTCGTATGCGCCGGAATGACTGTGGCGCTACCGCCGCCCATGAAGCGGGGCTCGGCCGCGGCCGCACCCAGTAGGGCGACCTGCGCGGGCTTGCCCAGCGGCAGGGTGCCGTCATTGGTGGCCAGCACCATGGCCTGGGCCGCCGCCTCCCGCACCAGGTGCTGGGCGGCTTCGTCGGTGAAAGCCGGTGGCTGCTGCGGGGTTCCGTTCAGCGCGCCGACACGAATGGCGAAACGCAATATGCGGCGCACCTTGTCATCGATGGCCGACTCGGGCACCTCGCCTGTGCGCACCGCCTCGACGAGGGGCGCGCCCCACAGCTCCCACGGGCCGGGCATGGCGATATCGGTGCCCTTGGCGGCGCCGCCGGTGGAACGCACCGCGGTCCAGTCCGACACCACCACACCGTCATAGCCCCACTCGCCCTTCAATGGCTCGTCCAGCAGGGCGTTCTCGGTCATGGTGGTGCCGTTGACCGAGTTGTAGGAATCCATGATCATCCAGGTGCCCGCCTGCACCGCCCGCTCGAACGGGTACAGGTACAGCTCGCGCAGCGTGCGCTCGTCGGCGATGACATCGGCCGTGAAGCGTTCGGTCTCGGAGTCATTGGCCACGTAGTGCTTCGGGCAGGCGCTCACACCGTGCGCCTGCACCGCGTCCACATAGGCCGCCGCGATCTCGGCGGTGAGCATGGGATCCTCGGAGAAGCATTCGAAATGCCTGCCGCCCAGCGGGGATCGGTGCAGATTCATGGTCGGCCCGAGGACCGCGTAGACATCCTTGCGCCGGGCCTCGGCGGCGATGAGCCCGCCGATGCGGCCGAGCAGAGCGCGGTCCCAGGTCGCGGCCAGCGCGGTGCCCGAGGGCAGACTCACCGAGGGGTCGCGCTCATCCCAGAGTTCACCGCGCACACCGGTCGGGCCGTCCGAGACCGGCATTTCGGCCAGGCCGATGCCGGTATCACCGGCGAAGCGGAAAACGCCCGAGCCGGAGATGAGCCGGACCTTGGCCGCCAGATCCAGCTTGGCGAGCAGGTCGTCGATGACGTCGTTCATGCCAGTTCCTCCCAGAAGTTCACCAGATCCGCCGACACGCGATCGGGAACGGTCTCATTGGGCACGTGCCCCGAGCCCGGATACACCGCGGTCCTAGCGTGCAACTGCTGCGCGAACTTCTCGTGGACGCTGGGGTCCCAGAGGTCGTTCGTGTCGCCGTAGGCGACCAGCAGCGGCACACCGGCATCACGCAGGGCGGTGGGATCGGCGAGCGGCGGCGCTTCCATGTTCTCGAGGATGCCGAGGATATTGGCCTTCTTGGTCTGCAGAATGCGCTGATGCAGGAATTCCATGCGCTCGGGCGACGGAAGCTGCCCGGCCGCGGTCATGGCGGCGCTCATCTGCTGCCAGATCGCTTCCTGCCCAGCGGTTTCCACGATCTGCGCGACGGCCTGCGGCGGCGGGAACTTGATGTCCTCGACCGAGGACGGCCCGGAGGCCAGCAAGGTGAAGCTGCGGAAGCGCTCGGGCCGGGCGACCACCGCGACGCGCGAGACGTAGCCGCCGAAGGAATGGCCGACGAGGTGGACCGGCGCATCCGGGGAGACCTGGCCGGCAACGGCGAGCAGGTCAGCGGTGAAGTCGTCCATGGTGTATCCGGCGATATCGTCCGGGCCATCGGACTGCCACTGCCCGCGCTGGTCGTAGGCGACCGCGCGATAACCGGCCGCGGCCAGCAGCGGGAGCATGTACTCGAAGTCCTCTTTGGAGCCGGTGAAGCCCGGCACCAGCACTACCGTGCCGCGCTTCTCGGTGCCGCTCGGCGGAGTGGTCTCCCATCCGGCGAGCGTGCCCGCTCCGCCCTGCAGCGTGATCGATTCGATCGGTGCTTCGGTGCCCTGAGTCATCGGCTGTCCTTCCTCGTACGGCCCTGTACGGCTCGCCCCGAGTCTGCCAGCGGATAACCCACTTACCGAGTGCTCACTCGGTACTGTGACAGTGTTGTTATCTAACCTGTCATCGCAGCTCCTGCGCCGCGACTAGTGTCGCTGCTCATGGCCCCGCACCCCCAACGCCGGCGACGGAGCGAGGATCGCCGCGAGCAGATCATCGACGAAGCCCTGAAGGCCTTCGCCGACAATGGTTATCACGGCGCGTCCATCGCCGAGATCGCCGCGCGCTGCGGGCTCTCGCAACCCGGTCTGCTGCACTACTTTCCGAACAAGGCGGCACTGCTGGCCGCGGTTCTGGACTATCGCGACCGGCTCGACTACGACCGCCTCGGCTTCAGTCAGCAACTTCGCGGCAAAGACGCACTGGAACGACTGGCCGTGCTCGTCGAACACAATATGCACGTACCGGGACTGGTCCGGCTCTTCACCGTGGTCACCAGCGAGGCGGTCACCACGGACCATCCAGCGCGCGACTGGGTGGTGAACCGGTATCGCACCTTCGAGACCGCGCTCGCGGGCGCGCTCGACGACGGCATTGCCGATGGCACCATCCGCACCGATGTGGACACGCGGGCCGTCGCCCGCCAGACCTTCGCCATGATGGACGGTCTGCAATTGCAATGGCTACTCGAACCCGACAGCGTCGATATGGCGCACCTGTTCCGCGCCTATATCGACGGGCTCATCGCACAGATATCGGCCCGATCGGGCCCGTCTCCCGGACCCGTCCTCCGATAGCATCGTGAACTAGAACGCGTTATAGTTCGCCTCGCTTGTCATGGGGTGGGCGTTCTTCGTTCTGGAAGGTGGTCGCAAAGGTGCGGACCTGGGATTCTTCGGCCGATGTCGTGGTGGTCGGCTACGGCGGCGCGGGCGTCGCGGCGGCACTGGCCGCGCGCGAATCGGGCGCGGACGTACTGGCCGTCGACCGGTTCATCGGCGGCGGCGCGACCGCGCTGTCCGGCGGCATCGTGTACGCCGGCGGCGGCACCTGGGTGCAGCGCGCAGCGGGGGTCGAGGACGATGTCGACAATATGCTCGCCTATCTGCGCGCCGAGGTCGGCGATGCGGTGAGCGAGCAGACGCTGCGCCGATTCTGCGAGGGCTCGGCGGCCATGATCGACTGGCTGACCGGGCACGGTGTGCCGTTCCAGCCGTCGCTGTGCCCGTACAAGACCTCGTACCCGACCGATGAGCACTACCTGTACTACTCCGGCAGCGAAAACTCCGGCGGTTTCCGGGAATTGGCGAAACCGCGGCAGCGCGGGCATCGCGCACACGGGCGGGGCGTCTCGGGCAAGAAGCTGTTCGGGCCGCTGGCGGCCTCCGCCGCGAAGCACGGGGTGCGGACGCAAACCGCCACCCGCGCAACCGGACTCGTGGTCGAGGGCGGCCGCGTGGTCGGCGTGGAGGCCATCACCCTCGCCGGCGCCTCCGAGGCGGTGCTGAAGCGATTCACGGCGCTGGCCAAGATCTCCGCGAAACCCGGTGTGTACCACCCGGGTTTGCGGCAACTCGTGCAATCGCAAATCGATCGGATGGAGCGCCGCTACGGTGTGCCGGTGCGCATCGAGGCACGGTCCGGCGTCATTCTCGGCACCGGCGGCTTCATTGCCAATGGCGCGATGGTCGCACGCCACGCCCCCGCCTACCCGTGGGCCGAGGGCCTGCCGCTCGGCACCGCCGGCGACGACGGCAGCGGCATCACCATGGCCGAGGCGATCGGCGCGGCCACCGGCAAGATGGATGCCATGTCGACCTGGCGGTTCATCGCGCCGCCGAGTGCGTTCTTCGGCTCGATCGCCGTGGATGCCAACGGCCAGCGCATGATCGACGAATCCCGCTACGGCGCGGCCATGGGCGCGGCGATCGCCACCAGCCCCGGCAATCGGGCCTGGCTGCTGCTGGATTCGGAACTGGTCACCGAATCCCGCAGGCAGATCGGGCCGCAGTCGGTGTGGTTCCAGCGCATGCAGGCCGAGCGGCTCATGCGGCTGAACCCGATCACCGGTAAGTCGATCGAGGATGTCGCGGCCCGCGCGGGCATCGAACCGGCGGCGCTGCGCAAAACCGTGGACGCGCACAATCGTGCGATCGAGGAGAACCTGCCCGATCCGATGGGCAAACCGGCCGATATTCGCCGCCCGCTGCGCAGCGGGCCGTTCCAGCTCCTCGACATCTCCTTCAAGGCCAAGCTGACCTACCCGATGCCGATGCTCACCCTCGGCGGCCTGCTGGTCGATGAGGACACCGGCGCGGTGCGCACGACCGACGGCGGCACCATTCCCGGACTGTACGCGGCGGGCCGGGCCGCGGTGGGCGTCTGCTCCAACTCCTACGTCAGCGGACTCTCCCTGGCCGACTGCGTCTTCTCCGGCCGCCGGGCAGGCGCGCACGCCGTACAGGCGCTGAGCACTCGCTGAGCTGAGCGGGGCCTCCACACACCAGCATTCGCCGGCCCCGCCCACCGGGGTAGCCTCGGATCCAGCTTTGCCGCAGGCGCTTTCGGCTTGCCGTCAGGATGATCTCGCGCGGCGTCGCGAACGCGTAGTCGGTGCCGAACTTCTGCCAGAGACCGAAGGAGAAGGCGGGCAGATCGAGGCCGGAGTTTCCGGTGCGGCGGTAGGGGATCCGCTCGTACCGATCCGGTGCGGCGGCGTAGGTCAGCTCGAAGAGGCCGTGGCTCATCGGTGATTTCGCTTCCGTGTCAGGGCGCCTGGACCAGGGTCAGCTGCCCGCGTTTGCGGAGAGTGAATCCCAGCGTTTCGTAGAGACTGATCGCCGTCGTGTTGTGCGCGACGGCATGCAGGAACGGCGTCTCACCACGCGCCCGAATCCCCGCGCCGACCGCCCGCACCAGACGACTGGCCAGACCCCGCCCCCGGAACTCGGCATCGGTGCAGACGGCACTGATCTCGGTCCAGCCCGGCGGATGCATACGCTCCCCTGCCATCGCCACCAGTCGGCCGTCCACCCGCAGACCCAGATACGTCCCCATCTCGATGGTCCGCGGCGCGAACGGACCCGGCTCGGTACGCGCGATCAACTCCAGTACCTCCGGCACATCCGCCGCGGTGAGCACCTCGAGCTCCGGATCGGCGGCGACCTCGAGCCCGGTGCCGTCCATCTGCACCGAGCCGAACTGATCCAGCAGCGTCCAGCCCTCGGGCAGCACATGACCGTGCCCGCGCAGCGCGGTGACCCCACCCGGCCCGACCACCTCAGCCAAATCAGCCCAGTCCTGCTCCCCCAGCACCGGCGGATGCCCGACAAACCGGGCGACCTCCGGGTCGTACCGCCCGATCTCACCCACCCAGTGGGCGAACCGCCTGTGCTCACCACGCAACGACGCCCGCACAGGGTCGTCGAGCGGGTGCAGCGAGGTATCGACGTCGATGGTCGACTCCGTGGTCAATGCACACTCCTCCGCTAAGCGTCCGACCAGTGAACGTTAGTGAGGCGCACCAACTCGGGCATCGGGTTGCACTCACCGCGATTCCGACGCAGGGCGATGTCGCGTTCCGAAAAGCGCAGCGGCCCTTGTCAACCATGGGAAGGGCGCAACTCACTCGATGACACGTATTGCGATGTACCGTTATACAACGGCACGTTCAGAACGCGGATCCCCGCGCAGGTCGTGTCACAACCACCTATCGCACACAAGGACCATCATCATGTCTCTCACCCATCCCGCGCGGAAGTTCGTCGCCGCCTCCCTGCTCGCCTGTGCCTTGACCGCCGCGAGCGTATCGATCGCACCCGAAGCTCTTGCCGCACCTGGGGGTTCCTCCTCCGGCGGCACCCACAACGGGGGCGGGGGCACGCACAACGGGGGCGGCACACACAATGCACCCGGCGGACGCAGCACCACGAGCGGCGGGCACGGCACCACGAGCGGTAGCACCACTAACGGCGGCCGCTCGCCGCGGGCGGGCGCCACCAGCGGTTTCAACGACGACGGCGCCGGCTGGGGCTACGGGCACTACTACCGGTTACCTGAGGACGGCAATACCGACAATCGACGTGTCGGGGATCGCACGGTGGCCGGTGCGCCGAATTATTCGCCGGACAGCACGAGCCACCGCGCGCAGGGCTGCGAGATATCCCCGGAATGCGGCGAGCACTGATCACTCTCGCGAAGCCCGGAGAATCACTCTCGCGAAGCTCGGAGAATCACTCTCGCGATGCTCGGAGCGCCGGCGCATCCGGGCGGCGCTCCGCCGCGGTCCGCACGCGGTCGGCCAGTTCCGCCGGCACCTGCCGGATGATCTCCGTGCGGGAGGCGATGACCAACTTCTGCCGGATGCTCACCAGTTGCGCGTCGACGGTCCGCGTCGAACTGTGCCGAGCCCGGGCGATGGCACTGTTCGACCATCCGGCCGCGGCGTACATCGCCACATCACTTTCCGCTGGTGACAATGCATTCCAGCGGGAGGGCACCACCGCGGCGGCACAGGATTCGGGCTCCGGATTCAGCCCGAAACGCCGCAATTCGGCGAACTCCGGTCGCACCGTGGCGCCCTCGGCTTCCGCTGCCGCGTAGGCGGCAGCGCCCAGCACCGCCTCCGCCACCATCGCGGCGGGCTGTATCTCTCCCACGATGAGCGGAATGCTGTCGACCACCAGCCCCATGGCATCGTGGCTGACGCGCAGCGCGCCGATCAGCCGGGCCACCCGCGTGGCCGCGGTATTCAACTGTGCGGCCTCGGTTTTCCCCTCGACCAGCTGCTGCGCGAGCTGTGCCGTCGTCGCCGCGATCCGGGCGCCCACGGCCCAGGTCGCCGCCCACATATCACCTTCGAGCAGATGCTGTTCGAGGACCTCGTACGACATCACCATCGCCTCGTCGGCCCGGCCGTGCTTGGCCAGCGCGACCGACCGCGCGAGCAATGCCCAGCCGTAGGAGAGAGTGGATCCGGCCGCACTGGCCCGCACGATGTATCTCTCGGTATGGTCCAGCGCCTGCGCCTCGGTGCCGATGAACGCCGCGGCCATGGCGACCAGCATCGCGCTGACCTCCTCACCTACCGGATCACGGACGGCCGCGAACTTCCGGTAGGCGCGAACCAGCGCCGGGATGGCGCGCGGATCCCGGTGCAGCAGTAGCAGTTCGATGCCCCACAGCCATTCGGCGGCCGGCACCAGAACAAGATCCTCACCGGCCTCGCGCCAGGCACCCAGCGGACTCGGCCGCGTCACCTCGACACACTGGTCGAGCAGGCGCATCGCCTCCGCGCTGCGCCCTTCCCACAGCGCGATCCAGGCCATCACGGCCATCGCCCGGGTGCGCAGACCGGAGGGCTGCGGATCGAGACGGCGCGTGACCTCCAAGACGCGGTAGGTGACAGGCATGAGCGCGGTGCCGCCGAAAGTGACGAAGGGGACCCACATCCACAGCAGGGTCGCGAGTATCTCCAGACTCACGACCGCCTCGTCCGGATCCGCCAAGCCGCTCTCGATGCACATCAGCACGTCACCCCAGGACGCCTGCGCACCGTCCAGCCAGGTCCGCTCCTGCGGCTTGTTCCAGACGTATTGTCCCGCAACGATTTTGTCCCGGAAATAGCGGCGGTGCCGGATCACGGTACGCGCCGCGTCGTCCGGGTTCTCGCGCCGCAACCGCTCGCAGGCGAACACGCGCACGCTCTCCACCAGATACCACCGCATGGTGGCCGGTTCCAGATGCATGGATACCAGTGACCGCTCGGCCAATCGCTCGACCAGCGCAGGGATCTGCGCCGCGGGCAGCCGCTCGTCGGCGCACACCGCGACGACACCGTCGAGTTCGGCGCCATTGCGCAGCGACTGCTCGCCGGTGACGTAACCGGCGGCGAAGATCGACATGCGCTCGAGCAGGAGTTGCTCGGGCGCGCTGCACAATTCGAACGACCAGGCGATGACGTCGTATACGCCGCGGTGACGCGGATCCGCGCTCACCACCTGGCCGCGCGACCAGTGCAGGCGCTGATCCGCCGGATCGCCACTGAGCTCGCGCAGCACCATCGCAGGCGGATGGAATCGCAGGCGGGCCGCCGCCAGCCGGATGAACAGCGGGTTGTTGTCGACGTGCCGGCAGATCTGCTCGACCACGGCCATCTGGTCGGAGCCATTCCCGATGGGCCGCTCCAGGAGATCCGCTCGCCCGCAGAACAATTCGACCGACTGCCCGGCCGACAGCGGCGGCACCGTCACGATGTACTCGTCGTCCCATCCGATCGGCTCACGACTGGTGGCTACGATGGTCAAGCCCGGGAATCCCTCGATCAGCCGGGCGATCACGGCACGGGCGCTGTCGAGCACATGCTCGCAGTTGTCCATCACCAGGATTCGGCGCACGGCGGGGTCGCCGCTGAGAACGGTAGTGAGCATGCCGTCCCGGCGCTCAGCGGCCCAGGAGTCGACCCGGGTCGCGGACTCCACCAGATCCTCGATATCGGCGCCCGCGGGCAACTCGGCGAGGGACACCCAGAACACGGGCAGTCCCAGGCTCCGGTGCGCCTCGACCAGAGCCCGGGCAGCCAATCGCGTCTTGCCGATGCCACCCGGTCCGATGAGGGTGAGCAGCCGGGCACTGCGATCCAGCAAATCGCCGATCCGCGTCAATTCACGGCGCCGCCCGAGAAAACTCCCGGTGGCGTACATCTGAACGGTGCCAAATCCCGACATAGTCTCGGCAGGCTAGCGCATTGCCGGGGCAGGCGGAGGTCCTTGGCCCAGTAGATGATTCGCAGGAAGCGACAAGCAGCGAACTGGGCGACCGGGCGGCTCGATCTGCGCTAAGATGCCAGCGTTCGCTGCGCCCGCGGCCGGACGCCGGCGCACTCTCGCCGATAGTGCATCATGACCACCGCGCTGTCGAAGGCCGTCACGCTCGCCAGCTGCAGCTGGGACGTATCGAAGGCCGGGGGAAACAGCCGCACCCCGGCGCCGAGCACCAGCGGGTGCACGAACAGTCGATATTCGTCGATCAGGTTGTGCGTCATGAACATTGCGGCCGTCTCGATACCGCCGAACACGATCAGGTGGCCGTCGGTCCCCTCTCGCAATGCGACCATCTCCTCGACCGCGCGGCGCCGAATCAGCTTGGTATTCCAGTCCGTTCGATCGAGGGACCGGGAGAATACGACCTTGGGTTTCGCTTTCCAGCAGCCGGCGAAGTCGATATAGAATTGCGAGATCGCCGGATCGCCGTCGGCGGTCGGCCAGAACGACGACATGATCTCGTAGGTCTTGCGCCCGTACAGGAACGCCTCGGCCGCCCGTAGCTCATCCAGCATCGAGGAGTACAGCTCCTCGTCCACCACCGGCCAGTGCACCCGCTCGTCCGGTCCCTCGGCGAAACCGTCGAGGGACATCTGCATCCACAGGGTCACACGTGCCATCTCTTACTCGCTCTCGACGCCGGGTCAGAGTGAGATTGTCGACAGTGCTGGCGCAAATGCGCAATCGGTAGGTTCGCGCGGACCTACCTAAGTAGGTCCGCGCAGAGGCGCTTGCCCGAGCGGTTCACGAACCACCGCAATCAAACAGCAAACGCGCCTGGGGCATTCGCGACCGGCGTCAGGACAGGACGCCGTCGATGCACAGGCTCGCGGACCGCCGGGTCGGCAGCGGATGCGGAGAGCTCACCGTGAAGTCCCACTGCGCGATGCTCGCAACGGCATGCCAGGACAGGAAACCCGCCGCGTCGGCCCGCAGTTCGTACACCGCGTCGGCTCCCTCGACCAGCTGGTCGCCGACGCAGTAGTCGTTGTAATCCGAACCCGGCTGCCAGGCGCCCGGGGAGAAGGAACCGATCGGGTAACCCGTGCCGGGGCTCGCCACCGAACTCATCTGCCCCGGAGCCCACTCGTGGGACCAGTACGATGCTCCGCTCTCGTTGCGGCGACACGTGAATGACAGACCACCGGCGTAAACCGTTCCGTCCTGCCGGAATTGGGCGCCGCTCCACAGGCAGCCCGGGGTACCGGCGGCGGCCTCCGGGGCCAGAGCCACCCCCGCCGTTCCCGCGGAGGCGATGACCGCCAGCACGGCAGCGCCGCCCGCCCAGCGCCGCCACCATCGAGTAGGGGAAGGACCGCGGGTGCCGGGGCGGGGAGTGTTCCCGATATTCATCGACGTCTCCATTGATCGTTCGCGCCGGGCGCCAACGTCGATACAGTGACGGCGCCTCTAAGTACGCTATCAATGTACCGCTGATCAACGGTACGTTATCTGAGGTATCTTCACTCCTGGGAAGCGGAAGCCTTGTGCCTCAGGGGTTCCCGAGGGCCTCGGTGAGTTCCACGTCCTGCTCGACCGACCGGGCGATCAGCCGGGGCAGCACTCCGGCCACCGCCGGGACCGGCGCCGAGCGGAGGACGCCGACACTCTCGGCGAGTTCGGCGATATCCGCCACGGTCCGATCGGAGTTCCGATACGACTCCCAGGCCGTGCGATGGATCAGATCCGCGACGCGGCGAGCCATTCGATCGCAATCGGCTCGAAGCTTCTCCAATTCGGTCAGTGCGTCGGCGGCGGATACGCCGACGGCCGTCAGCTGGTCGACGAACCGGGCCAGCTCCCGATCCGCAACCCGATAGGTCGCCGCATCGACTGGCTCATAGACGCCAGCGGCGACTACGCGCGCCAGGCCGTTCGGTGCGGATCCGAAGTACTCCTGCAGTTCGGCCGCCGAGATGGTGTCGCCGGCCGCCACACTCACCGCGCCGGGTTCACCCGGATCTCCGACTCCCAGCACATCACCGAGATCGTCGCCGCGGTCCCAGGCCGCGAGCAACTCCTTGATGCCGTTGAGCTTGATGCCCCGATCGAGCAGCCTGCTGATGGTGTGCACCCGCTTGAGATGTTCCGGCCCGTAGTACCCGGTACGGCCCTTCACCTGCGGCGGCTGCAGCACCCCCCGTTCGTGATAGACGCGCACGCTCCGCACTGTCGTCCCGGCCGCGCGAGCAAGCTCGTCGATCGTGTACTCAACCCCTCCTACCATATGTACAGGAAACCACACCGAAACAGATTCTCTGTATAAGCCGGTGTCACATTTAACGGCGTACCGCCGACGAGCGATCCGCTGTCCAGGCCGTTCGCTTCCGCCCAGGACAAACGTTCATTTGCCGTCTTCGGCGGCGTTGTCTTCCCGCCCTTGGTGATTCGGGTCGGGCGGCGATATCTCCGAGGCGCCTACGCTGTCGCGATGAGCGATTCAGCGCAGGCCCGATTGAGCGCCGCGGAGCGCGAACGCGCACTGGACGAGCTCACGCGCCACTTCGTCATCGGCAGACTCGACGCTGCCCAATTCGACGAACGCTGCCACCGGGCAATCGAGGCGACCACCAAGCAGCAACTCGCCTGGCTCTTCACCGATCTGCCCGCCTACGCCGCACCGCCGCCGCCCGCGCCGGCCGATCCGATCGCGCCCCGGCTCGCCGTGATCATCGGTGCGATCGTCAGTTTTACTGTGGTGCTCGCGCTGACGTCGGGCAACTGGGCCTGGTGGCTGCTGCTCGTGGGCGCGGCGGTCGTGGTGCCGGTCTACGTCCGCATCGCGCGATAGCCCGCGGCTACCAGCGAGTGCGTGGCCGCACCTCATTGGCGAGGTCGACCAGGCGATAGCGATGGAAGCGATCAGGCGCCGCCCGGGCCACGGCCCGCAGGCACGATTCGAGTCCCAGCCGCAGGCCCCGTTCCGTCAGCGGGTAGCCGAGCACGGTCACGTCCGGGCGTTCCGGGCGGCCGCCGCCGCGCAGGCATTCCAGCGCGGCCCCCACCACGACGACCTTCAACTGCAATACCCGCGGTTCCTCCGACAGGTTCTCGAGGCGGGTCGCGGCCGCCTCGAGATCGGCGTCGGCGATATCCGCGGCGGCGCGGGACACCATGAGCAGACTGCCCGTCAGATAGGCCACGTCGAAATGGCGTGAGGTGGCCGGGACCTGGTCGAGCACGGCGACCGCGTCGAGGTTGCGGCCCACGGACACCAGTCGGCGCGCCAATCCCGCTGCCGCACTGACCAATCCATGGTTGGTCTGCCACACAGTCCGGTAGTGCTCCAGGGCGGCGTGCTGCCAGCGCTCCGGATCACCGCCGCCGGCCCGGTCCTGCAGGACGAGTTCGGCCGCGGCCGCCAATGCCACCCGCGGTCCCAGCTCACCCGGGAGCATGGCGTAGACCGCGTCGAAATGCCCGTACGCGCGCTCGGCGTAGCCGTCCAGCAGCGCGGCGACCCCGACATACCATTCGATACGCCAGTCCACCCCGTAGCGCGGTTTCAGCTCCGCGAGCAATGCACATGCCGATACGGTCCCCCCGAGATCGAGATGAGCGCGGGCCGCCGCCAATGCGCGCTCGAGTTCATAGGATTCGGGCGCCTGCACAGCGCCGGCGAGAATACGGCTGTCGATCCGGCGCAGCATGTCGAGCGCGTGCACCGGCTCGGCATGCAGGACAGCCGACAGCAGATCCGCGCACGGATCCTCGGTGTCGATGAGCGGTACCGGCAGCGCCGCGACGATCTCCGCGACATCCAGTACCGCTCGGCGGTCGATGCCGTCGACGATCCCATCGGTCCGGCAGACGAGTGCGTCGATGCCGAAATCGCCTCGCAGGGCGCCGAATTCGACTGATTCGTGTGGATGCTCCGCACCGGTGTCGACCGTGAGCACCATTTTGAGCACGCCGACCAGCTGGCAGTACATCGAGTACGCGGAGGGAAAGCGGCGCTGCGGATCCGGGTGCGTGGCGCGCCGCAGCAAGCGGTACAGCCCCGGATACCGGCGCAGCAGCGGCTCGTCCTCCGGATCCGGAATCCCGGACATGTAATCGCCCTGGTCGTCTCGGGGGAGGTCGAGCACCACGGCGGCGAGCGTCCGGCCGACCGTGTAGATATCGGTCAGCACCGTCGGCCCGGTCTCGGTGATCTCCGGCGCCTGATAACCGGGGGTGCCGTAGATGCTCCCAAAGGAGTCCATGGCGGCCACCGCGCCCAGGTCGATGAGTTTGACCTCGTCCTCACCGACCATGATGTTGTCGGGCTTCAGGTCGTTGTACGCCAGGCCCAGGGAATGCAGATAGTCCAGTGCCGGAAGGATTTCCATGGCGTAGGCGACGGCCTCCGCGACCGGCAGCCGAACCCGCTCGCGCTGATCGAGCATCGCTTTGAGCGAGCGCCCGCCGACGTACTCCATGACGATATAGCCGTCCGGAATATCGCGCCCGGCCTTGTGCTTCACGAAGTTGTAGATCTTGACGATGCTGGGATGCGATACCTCGGAAAGGAATTGGCGTTCGGCGAGTGCCACCACGTGCGCCTCGAAGTCCAGCGGATTCTGCAGGCCCTTGAGCACCACCCAGCGATCACTGACATTGCGGTCCACCGCCAGGTAGACCCAGCCCAGCCCGCCGTGCGCCAGACAGCCCTGCACCTCGTACTGGTCGGCGACGAGATCGCCCGGGCACAGCGCCGGGCGGAAATTGAACAGTGCGCCGCAGTGCTCGCATTTCCCGGCGATCGCCCCCGGCGCCTCGGGGGTGCGGCGCCCCACCGGGCGAGCGCACTTCCAGCAGAAGCGCTTGGGCTCGGGCACTTCCGGATCTGCCAGCACCGCCTGGCGCGGATCCAGGGGTTTCACGCGGGGTAGCTCCACCAGGCCGGCGCCGAGGCGGCGCACACTCGGGCGGGACCGGCCGTTACGCGCGGAGGGCGATTCCAGATCGGCGTCGTCCTCGAACTCGAGATCGAGATCCAAGGCCAGCGCGGCGGCGAGGAGCGAATCGGACTCGGGCACGAGAACCGGTGCGGCGGCGGTGCCGGGTGTGGCCGCGCCGGTGCCCGGTGTGGCCGCGGGCGTCCGGCGGGTCGCCCAGGGATGGGGGCGCTGCTGCGGGACCTCGGTGCCACGCGCACGCCGATTCGCCCAGGGATGCGGCTTCGGACGCTCGGATGCGCTGGGTTGCTCCCGCATGGAAACCTCTCGAACCCGCCGTAGAATCGAGTTCCCATTATCGAGGCGGCGCCGGATGTTCGGCCGTGCACTGTTCCCCCCAGTGAGAAGGAAGCCGCCCCGGACGGAATATCCGGGGCGGCAGGCGATCTAGTGGTGATCGGACTCATCGGGTAGCGGGGCGGCATCGACGATGTCGTGCGCCCGGGGCGGCCGCTCGACAACAACGGGGAACTGACCGGTGAAGCCCTGCCGATCCCGCGCCATCTGGAAGACCCGCCTGCGGGCCAGGAACCAGCCGCCGACGAGCGCCGGGATCATCACGAAGATCATCGAGAGCACCGCGCCGCGCTGCACGTCATCGCTGCTGAAGGCCATGAGCGCCACCACTCCGGCGAGGAAGGCCAGCGTCGCGATGCTGGTGTAGGGCGCGCCGATCAGGCGGAACGACGGCCGTTCCATCAGACCCCGGCGCCACCAGCGCCACAGCTGCAGCTGACACAGCACGATCGCCGCCCACGACGCGACCGTGCCCAATGCCGACATGTTCAAGACGATTTCGAAGGCCTTGTCGGGCACCAGGGCATTGAGCACGACACCCAGCAGGGCGATGGTGCCGGTGGCGAGAATGCCGACGTACGGGACACCGGTACTCGACATGCGCGAGGCCAGCCTGGGCGCACTGCCGTTCATGGACATCGACCGCAGAATCCGCCCGGTCGAGTACAGGCCGGCATTGAGGCTCGAGAACGCCGCGGTGAGCACCACCAGGTTCATGATCGAACCAGCGCCCGGCACACCGAGTTTCGTGAAGAAGGTGACGAACGGACTGGTCCCCGCCTTGTAGGCGGTGTACGGCAGCAGCAGGCCGAGCAATACGAGCGAGCCGACGTAAAATACCGCGATCCGGGCGATCACCGAGTTGATGGCCCGGGGCATGATCTTCTGCGGGTTCTCCGTCTCCCCCGCCGCCGTGCCGATCAATTCCACTGCGGCGTAGGCGAATACGACGCCCGTGGTGACCAGCACCAGTGGCGCGAGGCCCACCGGGAACAGCCCGCCGTGGCTGGAGATCACACCGAATCCGGTCTGTCCACCCGCGACGGTGAAACGCCCGCCCAGGAATACGGTGCCGATGATCAGGAAGGCGACCAGGGCGACGACCTTGATGAGGGCCGCCCAGAACTCGAGCTCGCCGAACCAGCGCACCGAGATGAGATTGATGCTCACCACCAGCGCCAGCGCGATGAGGGCGATCAGCCACTGCGGAACCGATCGGAACGCCTCCCAGTAGTGGATATAGGTGGCCACCGCGGTGATATCTACGATCCCGGTCATGCACCAGTGGAAGAAGTACATCCACCCCACCGCGAAAGCCATCTTCTCCCCGTAGAACTCACGGGCGTAGGAGACGAACGAGCCGGAGGAGGGGCGATGCAGCACCAGCTCACCCAGTGCCCGCAGGACGAAGAAGACGAACACCCCGCAGATTCCATAGACGAGGAACAGGCCCGGACCGGCGCTGGCCAGCCGCCCGCCCGCCCCCAGGAAAAGGCCCGTGCCGATGGCACCGCCGATTGCGATCATCTGCAACTGCCGCGGGCGCAGCGCTTTGTGATAGCCCGCGTCCTCGTCGTGCAGGGAGTCCCCCGGCGTCACGGGTGGTCGAACGGTTGTCATGGTGAGCCTTTCACGTGACGGCGATCATATCTGCGAATAATGTACCGCTGTACAACGGCTCATTCAATAGGTCTTGAAGGTTTAACCTGGAGGCAACATGATCTGACCTGGAATAAAGCGTGCAGGGAGCCTGCGACACAGACGTTGTGCCGTCAACTAGCGATACACTGCGTGAGTCATTCACCAGAGGGAGCGCACCATGGCATGGTTCGAACGGGAGTTCATCGCCGTCCCGGAACAGCACAAGAACCAGCTGATCTACAAATGGCCCGACCCCAGCATCCGGCGCTTCAGCCGCGCCGTCGTCAATGCCGACGAGATCGCGCTGTTCGTCAAATCCGGTCAGCTCATCGCCACCATGGGACCGGGGCGGCACCGGATCGACGCGGACGAACTGCCCATTCTGGGCGCCCTCGTCGATACCCTCACCGGCGGCAATTTCTATCGGGCCGAGCTGTACTTCGTCTCCACCCGCGAGTTCCCCGGCATCAAATTCGGCGGGCGCCTGGCCGATATCGCCGATCCGGTCAGCGAACAGGTGCTGACCCTGCGCGCCTTCGGCGAGTTCGCGCTGTCGGTGCGCGATCCCGCGGAGCTGATCACCACCCTCGCCGGCACCGCCGACCTCGGCACTGCCTCGGCACTACCGGGCTGGGCCGCCGAATTCCTGCTCAAATCCATGAAGATCGCTGTCACACAGGGGATCTCACGTGGCGAGTGGCCGGTGCTGGGCCTGTCGGCGCACCTGGAGGCGATCGAGACGGCCGTGCTGCGACAGACCAATCTCACCCTGTACGAATACGGCCTGCGCATCACCCGCATGGGCAATTTCGACATCACCCCCGCCCCCGAGGACGCGGACCGTCTCAAACGGCTCGCCAAGGACACCACCTACATCCGCCTCACCGGCGACTTCCAGCGCTATGCCGCGGGTGAACTGGCTCTCGGCGCGGGCCAGGGCCTGGCCCGCGGCGTCACCGACACCGGATTCCTCGGCGCGACAATGGGATTGAGCGCCATCCAGCAGCATACGAACAACTGGACGACGCGATCGGCCGCGCCGCCCGCCGACACCGCACCGCCGAGAGTCTGCACCGGGTGCCGGACCCACAATCAGGCGGACGCCCGATTCTGCATGAGCTGCGGCACCGAACTCGCCGCGCACCGCTGCCGTCACTGCGCCGCGGCACTGCCCGGCACTGCGAATTTCTGCCACAGCTGCGGTAAGCCGTCGACCTCCGAATAGCGCCGCTCACCACGGGCTACCGGTCGCCGACCTTCGCCCGCCGTTCGAGACCGTCGGCACCCGCTCGCTGGAGCGGGTGCCGACGGCAGCGGGCGCCGCGCCCGGCGTTGTCCCTTCCCCGGCGTCGCGATCAGCCCGCGAGTGGGGCGGTGCCCGAGTCGCTGCCGTTGATCATGCTGCGGACCTGCCGGGCCGCCACCGAGAGGGTGGCGATGTCATAGGTTGCGGCGGTGAATATTTCGGCAATGCAGGCGCGGGTGCGGGCCAGGCGGGGGCGGTTGACGGACTCCCAGTAGGCGATCTTCTCCGCGGGATCGTCGTCGGGCTGGGTCGTGCGCAGGACATCGAGGGTCAGCGAGCGCAGGGAACCGTAGAGGTCGTCGCGGACCGCCAGGCGGGCGAGGGTGCGCCAGCGGTCGGTGCGTTCGAGGCCGACCACGGCATCGAGCAGGCGCTGGATTTCGAAATGCTGGTCGAGGGCGTAGTAGAGGGCGGCCACCTCCTGGGGTTCGCGGTCGGCGATCTCGGCGATATCGATGACGTCGAGCAGGGGGAACCGGTAGATGAGCATGCTGACCTCCTCCGCGAGCGCACGCGGCGCACCCCGCTCGATCGGGCCGTGCGAACGCGCGAGAATATCGTCCGCGATATCGCCGGGCTGCCAGGCCGGAACGTGAATGCTCAAGCCCTGCACCGCATCCCGGTAGCGGGCGAGATCGGCGCCGACCGCGACGGGCTGCGGGCGATTGGTCAGCAGCCAGCGCGAGGCCCGGTCGAGGGTGCGCTTGGTCTCCAGCTCCAGTTCGTCCCGGACAGCTGTCGGCATCGGCGCGGTACGGATGCGCTGCCACAGATCGTGCAGATCGAAGATCTCGACGACGACGGTGAAGGCGCGCACCACATCGTCCGCCGTGACGCCCATCTCCTCCGCCAGGCGGAAGACGTACGTGGTGCCACCGTAGTCGACCACCCGGTTGACCACCGTCGTGACCACGATCTCGCGGCGCAGCGGGTGACGCTGCAGGGCCGCACCGAAGTGCCCCCGCAGCGGTGCGGGGAAGTACCCCGGCAGCACCGCGGCGAATGCCGGACTGTCCGGCAGATCTCCGGCCAGCAATTCGTTCTTCAGGGAAAGCTTCACGTGCGCGAGCAGATTCGCCAGCTCCGGGGACGACAGACCGGCCCCCTCGGCAATGCGCTCGCGCATCTCCGCATCGGACGGGAGCCCCTCCAGTGCGCGGTCGAGACCATCGCGGGTCTCCAACCGGGTCAGCAACCGCCGATGGACGGCCGCCATCTGCACGGCGTGCGCGCGCGAGATACCCAGCCGGAAATTCTGGGAGACATTGTCCCGCAGCACCAATGCCGCGACCTCATCGGTCATCGACGCCAGCAGCGGGTTGCGCTCGGCCGCGAGCAGCTCACCGGCCGAGATCGCCCCGTCCAGCAGCACCTTGATATTCACCTCGTGATCGGAGCAGTCCACACCGGCCGAATTGTCGAGGGCATCGGTGTTCATCTTGCCGCCGCGCCGGCAGAATTCGATGCGGCCCAGCGCGGTCGCGCCGAGATTGCCGCCCTCGCCGATCACCTTGACCCGCAACTCGTCCGCGCTGACGCGCACCGCGTCATTGGACTTGTCGCCGACCTCGGCATCGGTCTCGGCACGGGATTTGATGTACGTGCCGATGCCGCCGTTCCACAGCAGGTCCACCGGTGCACGCAGGATCGCGCGGATCAGTTCCGGCGGAGACATCGTCTCGACCCCGGCCTCGATGCCGAGTGCCGCGCGCACCTCGGCGCTGACCGGGATCGCCTTGGCGCTCCGGTCGAACACGCCGCCGCCCGCACTGATGATCGAGCGGTCGTAGTCGGCCCAGGACGAGCGCGGCAGCGCGAACATGCGCTCCCGCTCGGCGTACGAGTCAGCCACGTGCGGATTCGGATCCAGGAAGATGTGGCGATGGTCGAATGCCGCGATCAGGCGGATGTGCCGGGACAGCAGCATGCCGTTGCCGAAGACGTCACCACTCATATCGCCGACGCCGACAACCGTGAACTCCGTTGTCTGCGTATCTGTGTCCAGCTCGGCGAAATGGCGTTTCACGCTCTCCCACGCACCACGCGCGGTGATGCCCATGCGCTTGTGGTCGTACCCCACCGAACCGCCCGAGGCGAACGCGTCGCCGAGCCAGAAACCGTACTGCTGCGCAACATCATTGGCGATATCGGAGAAGGTCGCCGTGCCCTTGTCGGCGGCGACCACCAGGTAGGTGTCGTCACCGTCGCGGCGGCGCACCCGCGCGGGCGGGACCACCCGGCCGGTGGCGCGGTCCACATTGTCGGTCACATCGAGCAGGCCGGAAATGAAGGTGCGATAGCAGGCGATACCTTCGGTCTGCAGGGCCTGGCGGTCGGCGGCCGGGTCGGCGGTGGCCGCCGGTGGGCGTTTCACCACGAAACCGCCCTTGGCGCCGACGGGGACGATCACCGCGTTCTTCACCGCCTGGGCCTTCACCAGGCCCAGGATCTCGGTGCGGAAGTCCTCCAGGCGCTCCGACCAGCGCAGGCCGCCGCGCGCGACCGGACCGAAGCGCAGGTGCACGCCCTCGACGCGGGGGGAATAGACAAAGATCTCGAATTGCGGTCGCGGCTTGGGCAATTCGGCGATCCGGCGCGGATCGAACTTGAACGAGAGGCATTCGGGCGCCTCGCCGTTCGCCCCGATCCGGTAGTAGTTCGTGCGCAGTGTCGCCTGAACCAGTCCGAGGATCGCACGCAGAATCCGATCGGTATCCAGGTTCACCGCCGCATCGATCTCGGCCTGCAGTGCCTCGACGAGTTCAGTTGCGCGAGCGGCATTCTCGGAATCCTCCCCATCCGGGTCGAAATAGACCTCGAACAGTTCGGCGAACAGCCGCGCCGCGACCGGATGGGCGAGCAGCACCCGGGTGATATTGCCGTAGGTGTAGGCGAAACCGGCCTGCCGCAGGTACTTCGCGTACGCGCGCAGAACCGAGATCCGGCGCCAGTGCAGCCCGGCGCGCACCACGAGCTCATTGAGGTGATCGACCTCCCCCCTGCCGAACCACATGGCGGCGACCGCATCGGCGAAGCGGCGGCGAATACTGTTCTCCGGCAGTGCCGGACCGGCGGAGTCATCGAGACCCGCCGCCAGCTCGGACTCCTCGACGGCGCTCAGCAGACCGGCGGGCACCCGCAGCCGGAAGTCGTAGATCCAGCGCCGGATTCCCTCCGGCAGGACGAGTTCGTGGGGGCGTTCGTCGACGACCTCCATTCCGAGGCTGTGCAACATGGGCAACACACGGCTCAGGGAGGCTCCCTCGCCCTCGACATACAGGGCGCACTGCCACTCCCCCGGTTGCGCGCCGGGGACCCGGTAGAGATTCGTATCGATCGCCTCGGTGTCCAGGCGGCGCAGACGCTGGAGATCGGCGAGCGCCCGGATCGGTTCGTACTCCTGCTGATAGCCGAGCGGGAAGGCCGCCGCGTACTCCTTGACGACCGCCGCCGACACCGCCGGCGATCCGGCGGCCTCCGCCAGCAATCGATCACCCCAGGTCCGGGTGGTGGCGAACAGCAGCGATTGGATTCGCTCGCGCGTGGATTCGGAGGTATCGGCCTGCGGCGCGTCGGCGCGCCGGTGCACCGTGAAATACACGACGGCCAGCTCCGATTCGGTCGCCCGGGCGGAGTAGTCGATCAGTTCACCCTCGAGCTCGGTCCGCAGGATCTCCTGCATGCGCAGCCGGACCTCGGTCGAGTACCGGTCACGCGGGAGATAGACCAGGCAGTAGAGAGCGCTGCTGCGCGCATCCGGGCGGATGAACAGCCGCACCTGCCGTCGCATACCCACACTCGTTACCGCAGAGACTGTTTCGAAGAGGCGACGGGCATCGGTGGCGAACAGTTCGACCCGGGGGAAGGTTTGCAGCAGTTCCAGCAGGGCTTGGCCCGAGAACGAATTCAGCCCGAATCCCGCCCATTCCACGACCTGGCGCACGCGCCGGGCGATGACCGGAATATCGAGGATGTTCTCGTGCTGACCGGTCACGGTGAAGGTGCCGACGAAGACATGTTCACCGCGCACCCGCGGCGGCGCGGTAGGGGCCGCGTCATCGACGCCCGGTACCTTGCCGCCGTAGTCGGCGACGCTGACGATGAAGCCGTCGGGCGAGCCGGGCAGCACCGAATCCAGTGCGACGCCGGACAATCGGAGCACTGGGCGGCGTGCACCGAGCAGCGGCACCTCGATCTCGGCGCCGTGCCGCTCCCCTAGGACGCCCATGGCCATTCTCGGCGCCGGGGCGTCCTCGGCCGCCGCCGCGGCGGGGTAGTACCCATAGCCGAGCAGTGTGTAGCGATCGTCCACCAGCCAGCGCAGCAGCTGCGCGCACTCCGGAACGTCCAGTCCCTCAGACCATTCTACCCAGCGATCCAGATGGTCCGCGACCGCGCGCATGGCATCGCCCATGGATCGGGTGTCGCGATCGGTCTGCCGCAGCAGGGCCAGCAGCGCGGGCAGCAGCTGCTCGATGCGATCGAGGGTCTGCGCACCGACCGCCGGATCTAGTTGTACATGCATCCAGGATTCGGCGACCGCATGGTCGCCCGTGGACGGCCGAGCGCCACTGTCCGCGGGGGCGAGAGCCCGCAGCCTGCCCCGCTTGTCCCGCAGCACGGTGAACACCGGATGGACGACCTCGATCGCGGGTGCGCCCAGCCGGCGCACCGCTGCGGTCACCGAGTCGACCAGCAGCGGCATATCGTCGTTCACGATCTGGATCGCCGGGCCCAGTTCACTGCCGTCCTCCGGCCGGTAGACCCGGGTGACAGCGGCGCCCGGTTTGCGCACGGCCGCGAGTTCGAGGTGATGGCGGAAGATCCGCTCGGCGCGGTCGGTCGCCTTCGGGGCGGTCGCACCGGGCTCGATCCAGCGGAAGTAGACCGCCTCCAGGTCGGTGGGGTCGTCACGGAATCGCGTCCATGACACCGTCTGCTGGGTGGTTGCCACTGGCGATCACACCTTCCAGAATCGAAGCCGTACCTGCGGCTCGAGGAATTGAACCTAAATGATGAGCCGTTATCTAACGGCGCGTTGAAAGTGTAGCAAACTCCGGCGTCGACGGCCTCGATTACTCCGGAGCAGCCGGGCGGCCTCTCATGCGGCCAATCCGGACCTGATCAGAAACGTCTGTGCGGCACTACGATTGACGAAGGTCGCCGTCTCCATCCGCACACCCGTGCGGGTATCGGCGTACCACACTGTCGCCTCAGGGCCGACCGCCACGAAGAGGGTCCCGTCGGTGATGACGGCCGGACCGGCCGCCCGCCAGCGGCGCACATCCTCCGACAACCGGGCGGGGTCCTCGACCTGCACCGAGAAAGTCAGATCATGGCCGCCGGCGATAGCGCCGAACAGTAGGGCGTTACCGGCCGGGATCACACACTGCACAACTGCCTGCGCTGCGGCGCCACAGTTCGCCGCCGTACGCAGCGACGCCGGCAGGGTCTCCCGCACCGTCGGCTGCCCGATCGGGGGCAGGCCGGGCGAACAGCACACAGCGACCGTGACGACCGCGGCCAGCAGCGCCGCGATGCCCACCAGCGTGACCCACCACTGTCCGACCGCCGAGACGGCCCGCTCCACCAGGGGCGCCAAGGCCCCCAGGGAAGGTGCCCCCACCGTCGCGATCTCAGCCGCCGTGCCCAGCAACGCCGCGCCGACCTCGCGCAGGGGCGCACCGCAGTGCGCGCAGCTGGAGTCACCACCGCTATTGCGGTGCAGGCAGTATTGGCACAGCAGCGCCGGAGCCGTCATTGGCCCGTGATCGTTATCGAGGAGAGGGCGACGGTATTGATCGCCGGATCACCCTTCGACTGCAGCACGGTCAGCACGATGCGCGAGGCGCTCACCGGCGGGCTCAGCTTGGTGATGACGAGGGTGCGCTGATCGAGGGTCTGCTGGACGTATTTGGAGGCATTGGCATCGTCGAACTGGTACGAAACCCGGCTGGCGGTGCGGTATTTCGTCCACTGATCGACGCCGTCGGAGCCGAGATTGTCGAAACCGGGCACGATGCCGATCGAATCGATCTGATAGGTGTGACCGAGATCGATGGTCAGCACCTGTCCGTCGACCTTGAAGGCGCGCACGCACAGCCACGCTTTCCCCTGTCCGGCAAAGGCATCCATGCCCGAGGTGCTGCCCGCCGGGCAGTGCGCCTGCGCTGATTTCACCTGGAGTGCGGTACTGGCGGCGGGCGCGGTGGTAGTCGGCAGATTCGCTGCGGCCGGAGTCGGTGCGGCAGTGGCGATCACCACCGAATTGGAGGGGGTCGAACCGCCGCCGGATACGAGGACGAGCACCACGATCACCGCCAGCACGGCGCCGATCGCCAAGGCCACCTTCGGCTTTCGCACCACCGCCAGCACGCCGCGCAGGCGGTCGGCGGAGCCGGGCACAACCGGGCGCGGCCGAGGCGATTCGCCCGAGGCGGCGTCCGGGTCGCCGCGCAATCGCGCCGGGTCGAACCCCGCGAAGTCCGACCCGAATTCCTCCGGCGTATTCTCCTCGCCCGCACCGGCATTGAGCAGGGCCAGAATTCGCTCACTGGCTTTCGGGCCTTCCGCCCCCGGTGGCAGTGGAACGTCGAATTCTTCCGGAAAATCTGGTTCCGCGGAGTTGGCCGTCCCGGTCTCGGATTCCGCCGGCGCCCCGAACGACGGGTCGGAAAGCAGCGCCTCCAGGACCGCGCCTCTGTGCCGGAGAAAGATATCTCCGGGGTCCTCGTCTGGCATGTACGAAATGGTATCCGTGCTGGTCGGCGTCTCGAGCGGGCCATTGTTCCCAGTGCCGGGAACCCGGCCTGCCGGATCAGGGTTTCTGTTCCCCGGTGACGAAATACTCCGGGGGCACATCGAATACACGGGCCAGGGCGATGATCAAATCGAGGCGGGGTATCGCATCACCGTGCATGAGGCGATACAGGCCCGACTGGGAGACGGCCACATCGGGATAGGCCAATTCCAGGTGCTGCGCCAGCGAATACAGCGTCAGCGATCGGGTGGCGCCGTCTTCGGTCGAGACCATGGATTCGGAGATCAGCTCCGAGAGGCGCCTCGAGAAGATCGCGGCGGCGGCCTGACGCGGCGTGAGTTCATCCGCCTCGCCGGGCGCCGCACCGTCGCCGGCGTCCGGCCCGAAATCCGTTCCCACATCGACAGACATTACGGCTCACATTCCTTCTTTTCCCGCGCCGACCATCGGCTGCGACGCCGAGACCGGCGGCACCGGTTCGGCGACCGGCGCGGAATCCGGAGCGGGCGAATCGAAGTAGCGGGTCTCACCCCGCGGCTCGATCAGCTCGACCCGTACGGTCCGCATCGGAATACTGACATCCACGGTGGTCGAATCCACCTGGTGGATAGCGAGATCGGCCGTGCGCCGCCGCGGATTGCCCGGATCACCGATCGTGACCGTGGTCTGCGCGCCCGAGGCCTGCGGCGGTAGCTGATCGAACACCGCGATCGTGGCGAGGCCACCGCCGGAGTTATCCGGCACGCCGGGGCCGGGGGCCAACCGCAGCGAGGCGGGATCTCCGACGGCCGCCACCAACTGCCGCCACCGGTCCGGGCGCGCGGAATGCACCTCCACGGCCGCGCCGACCACCATGGCCCGCAGGATGATCTGCTGCGCCACCGGAAGCAGGGCTCGCACATCGATGCTGCGCTGTCGTGGATGATAGTGCGCCGGGTCGAACAGCGGTAAAGCCAAGGTGTGCTGCGGTTTTCCGCTGATGGCACCGAGTATCTGCCCATTGGGCCCGATCGGCACCACCAGCTCGGCGAGGATCTCGGCGGGGCCGATATCGCGCGCGGGGTCGTCCTGCGACAGCGTCCGCGACGAGGTGGGGCCCGGGAGGGTGGCCAGCAGCGCCGTCGACTGCCGTCCCGGCAGGGGCCGCAGATAGTCCGGCGGCGCGTCGGTCACGGCGGGTCCGACGAAACGGACGATGCCGCGCGGTCCGCTCGCATCGGCGGTGAGGCTGACGACCACGGTGGTACGGCCGCGATTCCAGCTCCAGCAATCATCCAGGCCGGCGGTGCCGACCTTCGTCCAGTCGATGAGAAAGCTGGTGACATAGCGGCCGGGCACCGCCGATTCCAGATGGCGCCAGGACTCCTGCAATTCCGATGTGTCGATGCCCGTCTGCAAGAGCTCCATCGCCTCGCGCACGGCGGCGGCCGGCAGCGCGTGCGCGGCGATACCCTGCTCGCGCAGGCGTCCGGCGATCCGGTGCGCCGCGGTGGCCAGCGCGCGCGGCGCGGAGACGGCCGCCGGGCCACGCCTGCTGAGCGCCAACAGGTTTCGCTGCTGGTCCAGGCGGATCACCAGCCAGGTGAGCCGGTCGCCGACCACGGGCTGCGATCCGATCAGCTGGTCGTAGAGCATGCTGTACTCGCCCGCGGAACGCACGCGCTGGCCCGTGGTCACAATGTCTATGTCGACGGTGATGCCGTACTGCTCCAGCAGCGGCAGCAGCGCTTCGACCGGCACGGTGTCCTCGGTGTAGACGGTGTCCTCGGCAATGACGGTGGGCAGGTCGAGGTCCGGTGCGAGCTGAATCATCGCGACCAGCACCGCATCTCCGATCTGGACGCCGCAGACCCCCGCGACGACCTCGATGTCACGAATGACCGAGTCGGACAGGAGCTTCCGGGCACGCGCCGTCCGGCCGAGGCGGTATCCGCCCCAGGCGAGCAACCAGCGGACACTCGTGCGCCCGCGCAGCGGGACGGTCACCGTCGCCAGCAGCACCGAGGCCGTCGCCAGGACGGCCCACCACGGGGTCCGCGTAATCAGCATGGCGAGCAGCGGACCGCCGAGCACCACCAGGACCGCGAACGGGCCTGCGTCGAGGCCACCGACCCGCGGGCGGGGCGCGGTCACCGCGACCTCCGAAGCATTCGCCGCCCGATATCGACGCCCGAACCCAGCAGGACGGCCGCGGCCATGATGCCCGCCGCGACGCCGCCGGGACGCCAGTCCTTGGGACGCGGTTGCGGGGGCATCGCAAGCGGTGATCCGCCATAACTACCAGCGGGTGGCGCCGGCGGAGTGTGATAGCCCAGCGCCGCGACCGGATCGATGACTCCGGCGCCGATTGTATTGTCGAGCTCGCGGGCAGGGGCGTGTGCGCTGGCCAGCAGGCGGGCCGAGATCTCGGCGGGTGTTTCATTCGGGAAGCGCGAACGCAGCAGTGCCGCAACGCCACTGACGTAGGCGGCGGCGAAGGACGATCCGGCGACCGGAACCAGTTTGTCGGGTTCACCGACGCCATTGATCAGTCCGCCGCCACCCGGTCCGAGAGATTCGATTCCGGTGCCCGGCGCGGCGAGCGATACCCATGGACCGAGGAGCGTATCGGGCATCGGCTCACCGTCGGCCGTGGTGAATCCGACTGTCAGCACATCACTTCCGAACCAGCCCGGGGTCGAGACGGTCCTGACCTTCTCCCAATTGCGGGGGTCCGCGGGGTGCCCCGGATCGATATCCGGATTCTGATCGCACACACTGCCGTCCGTATTGCCCGCACCGGCCACGATCAACGCTCCGCGAACATGGACGGCGTAACCGATGGCCTCCGACAGCAGGGACTGATCGACCGGTTGCTGCACCGACACGCAGACCGGCTCCGACACTGTGATCACCCCGGCGCCCAGATTCGCCGCATGCGTGATAGCCCGCGCCAGCGTTCGGATATCGGACGCTTCCTGTTGCACCAGATCGTAATTCACGGAGTTCGCCAGGCTGACGGTGTCGGAGTGCACCCGAATGGAGATGATCCGGGCGTCCGGAGCCACCCCCGTGAACCCGTCCGCCTGGTCGGGGGCCGCGCCGATGATGCCGGCGATCAGCGTGCCGTGGGCATCGCAATCGGTGAGGCCGTCACCGCCGGCCTGAACGTAGTCGCCACCGCCGACGAGATTGGGCAGCCTGGGGTTGGGACCGGCACCGGTGTCGAGCACCGCGACCGTGACGCCGCCACCCCGGCTCAGTGAGCGCGCTCGCGGCAGGTTCAAGGCCCGATCCGGGGGCGCGGGCTGCGACAGATCACTGTGCGGGAGTACGCCCGCGCCCAGACAACCCTTGTCCTGCTTGTACGGCTGCTCCGGACCGGGCGGCGGATCGGCAGGGGCCGCACCGATCATCACCTGGGGCGGCTGCACCGCACTCGCGGGCGCGGCCAGAAGTACGGTCAGTGTGGCCGAGGCCAGCGCGCACACACCGCGCATGCGCATCAGATCCTCCGCATCGCGGTGTAGATGCCCATGATCCAGCAGGCGATCACCGGGACGACGAGAATGAGTGCGTACTCGATCAGATCGATGATGCGGCGAGTCACCGGTGAGAGCCGGACGCCCGGCAACCGTTGTGCCGCAACACATGCCGCAGCCGCAGTCGCAGCGATCGCGAGCGCGACAGCCAATCGCGCCGGGGCGGTCGTGTAGGCGGCGACCAGGACGAATCCGATACCGACCACGGTGACGCCCGACGCGACGATCAGCGTGATCGCCTGCAGCCGATCGGGATACCACCGTGATCGCAACACCATCAACCCCGCCACCGCGGCGCCGAGCACCACCTCGCGCACACCGCCGGGACTGACTGCGGCGGCAACCACCGCGGAAGCTGCCAGCAGGATCGACACAGCGACGATCAGCCCACGCAGACTGGTGACGGCCAGCCGGGCACGCGCCTCGATACCGGTACTACCGTCCCATCGGCCGGTCTCGATCTCGTCATCGCCCTCGGTACGGGTCGATTCGGCGTCGAAGATATCGGAGAGCGTGTCCGGTGCGACTTCACTACCCGGATCGGGCAGGTCGAGCGGGCGTATCCGGGCGGCCAGTACAGCCAGGCGGGGCGCTGCGGTCAAGAGCACCAGCCCGGCGAAGACCCCGCCGCCGGCGACCTGGCGCACTGACAGATCCGCATAGGTCGCCGCGATCGCGGCCACGGCCATGGCCGAACCCACTGCGGTGACGGCGATCAGCGCGGCGATCCCGGCGCGGGTCAGCCGCAGCATCGCAATCGTCGCGGCCGCGACCGTCACCGATCCGGCCGCGAAGTTCGCCGCCGCGAACGGTCCCGGCCGACCATAGGCCGGCGGCACCAGCATCGCGGCCCCGGCGAACAGCAGCGGCATTGCCGCCAGTGCGAAGCCCACCCCGATCCGCGCCAGGAACCTGCGGCGATGACTCACCAACACGGCGATCCCGCAGGCCGCGCCGAGCAGCAGCGCAGGCACCGCGCACCAGAGCACCGAACCGGTCCGGATCCACGACCACGACAGCAGGACCGCTACCGTGAGGGCACCCACAACGAGCGCCGTGATCCCGGCGAGTTCCGCTGTGCCGGAATCGAACTCGGCAAACTCGCGTTCGTTGATCAGGGCCAGCGCATCGGTGATGTCCTCCACGACGGGCGTGAAGATCTCCGCCGATTCGACAGCCGTCAGCATCAGCAGAGCGCCGTCGGAGATGTCGTGGTCGGCGAGGCTGCGCCAGCGCGGAATCGGCGGCTCCCCGGGCCGGGCGAGCGTCCACTGACCGTTCTCCGGAGTGAAATCGACCGTCTCGTCTTCGATGGCGCGGTCCAGCACAGTCAGCAGATCGCTGATGAATGTCTCGATCGTGAACTTGGTCGGCAGCACCACATCGACCTGATAGGTGGCGACCATGATCGCCACCCGGGCGCGGGCCACCTCCGCGGGCTGCTGCGGCGGCGCTGCCGTTGTGGACGCTGTCATCGCCAACCCCCTCGATCCGCGCGGACGGGAACAACATTGGCCGGGAATGCATCGGCCAGACCGGCCGCCAGCTCCTCGAACGCGAGCGCGGTGTCCTTGGCGAGCAGCCGCAGATCGATCTCACCGCCTTCGGCGAGATGCGGGTCGTACGGCAGCACACAGGTGGGACGGTGCGCCGCCTCGAAGAGCTCCTCGATCCGGCCCAGTTCGACCTCCGGTTTGGCTGGGTGCTGGTAGGCGATCGCCACGACCGTTTTGGCGACCAGCCGGTGCAGGCCGTGGGTATTCAGCCATTCCAGGGTCGCCACCGCGGCGGTGACGCCGCGCACCGTCGGCGGAGTGACCACGACGACGGCATCGCTGGTCTGCAGCACGGTACCGGTAGCGGTGTCGAGAACGCCTGTGCCGCAGTCGATCAGCAGTAGGTTGTAGTGCAGTCGCAGAATCTCCACCGCCTTCAGATACTCCTGGCCCGAGAGCGCCTGGGTGGCCGCGGAGGTCCACGGGGAGGCGATGACGGCCAGATCCGCGTTATTGATGGAGGTGTAGGACTGCACCGCCGAGAATGCCTCCACGTGCGTGGCCTGTGCCAGATCCCGCAGGGAGAGACCGTAGGGGTGCCTGCCGGTGCGGCTGGGCAGATCACCGAAATCCGGATTGGCGTCGATGGCGACCACGCGATCCGGGCGCAGGTCGGCGAAGGTCGAACCGAGCGCCGCCACCGTTGTGGTCCGGCCGACTCCGCCCTTCACATTGAGGACCGCTATCTGATAGGTCGCGGTGAGCTGGCGGCGAATTCGCGTGCGGCGCTCCTCGGTGCGCTGCTCGACGGGTGAGAGTCCGAGGCTGAATCCGACCTTGTTCAGCGCGCCGCGCATGCCGGCGGTCGAGCGCAGTTGGGCCTGCCGGCTCGCGGCGAGTTCGGCGAGCAGTTCGGAGGAGGTCAGGGCGATCGGCAGCACCTCCACCTGCTCGGCCCCCTGCCGGCCGACTGCCGCAGGCGACCAGGCGGGCTCGGCGGATTGCTGAAACTGTTGCGGTGCAGCAGCATGCGGGGCGGGCGCGAACTGACTGCGCGGTTGCGCGGGACCGGTGGGAGATCCCACCTGCCACGACGGCGTAGTCGCCGGCGGATCCGTGCGGGCCGGTCCCACCTCCGCGGGCGGTGCGGCCTCCTGGACGTTCGTCGGCCTGCCGACGACACCGGTGTGCGGCGGCGCCGGTTCCGGCGGATCCGCTGCCACAGCCGAATTCACCGGCGCGGTCGCCGATCCCTGCGGTTCGTGACTGCGCCCGGCGGCCGTGCTCTGCCAGCCGCCACCGGCGGCCTCCTCGGTCTCCATCAGCTCGGCGAAGAAGACGTCGTAACCGCCCCGGGCCGCGGCGGGCCCGACCTCGTGATCGTTGGTGCTCGGCACTCGGTTCACTTCCCTCATCCTCTCGAAAATCCCAGAGGGACAATCACGCTCGACTGGTTTCGAACCAGCTCCGACCGGGTAGCAGGTCGACCAGGGCTCGGATGCCCCCGGACAACGCGGCATCGTCGCCGGGAGCGAAGACCGACCTGACTCCGCCGTCCACGGCCACGCTGGGCGTGACGACAATGCGGCCGGACAGGGTATCCAGCACGCTCACACACCATTCGGGGACGGCGTCGATACCGTCGTGATGCTCGAACATGAGCACCTCGGCGCGGCGCGCCACCTCACCGAGCACCCGGCCCAGCACACCGGCCGTGTGCGCGGTAGCGCCCAGCTCCAGCAGCGCCTGCCGACGCCGTGCGGGGTCGGGCGGAATGGTGGCGAACTGATCCATCGACGTGGTCAGGGGCTCGAACGCCAATGCGGGCGCGGGCCCGAGAGCGGTGACCAGCGCCGCCGCCAAGGCATCGAGCCGCCGCTCCGCCTGGTAGACAGCCTGAATGACGATGTGATCGTCACACCGCACCGCGAGCACATGGGTGTCACCCCTGCGGACCAGGGACAGCCGCAGCATTCCCCGCCGCTCCCCATCCAGGCCGGTGTCCACGATGCGGACGGCCAACTCGGTGTCCGGGCGGTACAGACAATGCAGCCAATGCTCGATGATCGGATGCGGCCGGCCGTCCTCCAGAATGCCACGTGCCGTGAGTTCAGCTGCGACAACGCCGTTTACGCGATCCCGATCCTCATTGCGATGAATATTCGGCACCAAGGCCAGCACTGAGGGATACGAGTCCGCCCCGGCGAGATCTTTCAAGAACAGGGCGGCATCGACGTTCAGTTCGATCGCGATCGGATCATTGCTCATATATGTACCGGACTACAGCGGCGGAGTGCAGCCCTGGCGATCCCGGAAGGGAGCTACAACAGGCCGGGGCTGCACAACCACTCATACGCCGATAGCCCTGAACTTGTTGCCGTTGGCGATGTCCTGCGAGTGCATGCCACCGCCGGTTCCCGCCACGTTCGCGATCGCGGTCTTCAGCCCCAGCAGCGTCACGTTGTACTGATCCATCTTCTTGTTCAGTGCCGCCGCGACGGTCTGGAAGGCCTCGGCCCCAGCACCGGTAGAGATGGCATTCAGCTGTCCCTGCACCTGCTGGATATGCTGCAGATTCGTTTCCAGGCCGTCCACGACATTATTCAGCGCGGCTGTTTCCGAATCGACGGCATTGAAATCGTATTTCATAGTTCTCAGTCCCTTCTAGATGTTGAATGAATGAGCCGCGGCGTCACCATGATTGGAGGTCGACCTTCGGGGCGGCGCCTGCATTCAGCACGCCGTCGTTACCGAGTGCGGCATTGATGCGCGACTGGCCGGTCAGATCCTCGGAGTGGACCTGCACACCGGCGGACTTGAGCGTGGTGATGACGTCCTGCAGTGTTGCGCCCAGCGACTTGCCCGATTGCCAGGTGTTTCCGAGGGCATTGCTGATCGCCATGCCCGCGACGGAGTTCTGTACAGCTCCGTGCAAGCCCTCCTGCACACCGTTCATTTTCTGGAGGTAGCCTTCCAGCTCCCCCAAACTGGCGGCGGTGTTGTCCGCGCAACTTTGCATCTGCGCGACATCTTGCGCCATCGGATTGATAGCGTTCATTTTGCGTTCCCTTCATGGTCGGTGCTTACTTCGACCCCGGCGAATTTCACCGTTGACGTTGTGTGGCAGTCAGTTCGAAGTCCGAATCCGAATCATCGGCGCGGCGCTCGAGAATTCCAGCCAGTACAGCTTCGGAGGCCGATTCCTCGTCGCGCTCGTCATCGGAGTATTCGATGACGCCGATGACCGGCGGTTGTTCGATCTCCGGCACGTCCTGAGACTGTCCGGGCACGAAGACCTTCGCGGACCTCTCGTCCTTGTCGCGCCGCTTCCGCATCTGGGCCGTGGGCGCGCTCGCACCCCGGGCCGCGGTGCGCGCGACCGGCGATACCGCCGGCTCGCCCACTCCCGCGCCGAAGGCCCGAGTCGCCGCACCCCAATTCGACGGCATTCGGAAACCGGTGGAAGCGCCCGGCATATCACCGAGCCCGCCGCGGAACATGCCGAGCGCGACGGTGCTGCCGAGGCCGCCGTTCAAACCCGCCAAAGTCGGCGAGGACTGTGACGTGCCGTAGAAACCTTGGTCCTGTGCGGACAGACCATCGCCCGAACCGCCATCGGCTCCCGCCGAGGCATTGTCCGGTAGCGACATGGGCTGTGGCGCAGACAGGTCGGGTTGCCCGGTTCCACCGGCGTCCTGGCCCGGACCGGAGGTGGACTGCCCGCCACCGGCACCGGGGCCGCCCGGATCGGGACCCGGCTGCCCGGGCCCTGAGCCGGATTGCCCTGGGCTGGAACCAGACTGACCGGGACCTGACCCGGTATGGCCCACACCACCGCCCGGACCCGAACCGCCGGAACCCAAACCGGACGGACCGCCCGGACCCGACCCTCCTCCCGAAGCACCGCCGCCGCTCGCAGATCCGCCGCCGAAGCCGCTGGCACCCGTACCCGCCACAGATGTTGCCCCACCGCTGACGATGGCAGGTGCAGGCAGCGGCGGCGGCAACGAGCCGAGCGCGGCCGCGGCCTGCCCCGCATAGGTGTTCATCGACAGGAGAGCCATAGCCTGCATTTCCGCGTACTCGGCCTCGTTGACGGCGAGCGCCGCGTGGATGCCGAGCGACAGCGCGGGAATACCCGAGGAGGCGATCGCCGCGCCACTCAGCGCTGCGCCCCTCGCCAAATTGGCGAGGATATCGTGTGGCTTCGGCATGATGGCCATGGCCGCCGCATTGGCTTCGGCAACAGTGGCGGCGGCGATCGAGGCCCGCTCGGCCACGAGGGCCTGTTCCCGCAACCAGTTGGCATGATCGCGAAACGCCTGCTGCGCCCGATCCGCGGAAGACCCCAGCCACGCGGGCGCCATGGCGCCCATGGCCCCGTCGGACCCGCCGGCGGCCGCATTCAGCGCGGAAGCCGCGGCGGCATACGCGACGGCGGCGGCCATCATGGGAACCGGGCCCGGCCCGGCGAACAACTTCGTGGATAGCGCCAGCGGCGAAAAGTCCCCGATATCCGGTGACAACATGGCTCGGCTCCGAGATCAGAGGGCTGCGTCGCGGTCAGACCTGCAGACCCGAGTCTGCCGAGACGATGGACGCGCCGCCCGAGACATCCCTGAATTCATAGTCATCGCCCACCGGGATGAGAACCTGAGCCCCCTCCAGCAAATGCGCCAAACCCGGTGCCGTAGCACCGAAGAACGACTGCTGATAGGCCGCCATCGTTGTCGATGCCCATTCACTCACCGCGTCCTGTCCTGCCCGGACAGGTTTCGCGGGAAGCTGGGCCGCACTGATTACGGAGGTCAAACTGGCGTGTGCGGCAATGAGAGTCGCGCTGATGGTCGGCAGAACCTCGGGATGTACATCAAGAGTCGTCACGGATCTTCTCCTCATCAACTATCCCGACTCGAGAGGGAGTCGTGTACCGATAACGCTATGGCATTCCCACGGCTGGGAATGCGGCCTGCACCAGGTCACGGCGGGAATGCAAGGGCTCCACGAAGATTCCCCGGCCCGACGGCTGCTTGGTGGCCTTCACATCGCCGACCAGAATGCCGTCGAGTTTCGAACCGTCCATCACAAATCCCGAGGAGTTGAGATTCTTGATTTGCCCGAGCACGCTGTCGAACATTGCCGTATCCGCCTGCGCGATACTGCGTGCGGCGATAACGTGCAAGCCGGTATCGCGGCCGTCCATGATGATGTCCTTGAGCGGATCGAGGGGATTGAGTTGGCCGCGCTGCGCAACCATGTGATAGTCGTCGACGACCACGAAGATCTCCGGGCCGCTCCACCAGGAACGTTCCTTGAGCTGCTGCGAGGTCACGCCGTCGGGTGCGCGTCTGCCTCGCATCTTCGCCGCGAAGCCCGGCAGCCCCTCGAGTAGATCCCGTTCGCTGGTGAGGTATCCGACCAGCTGTTCCTCGGGCAGGGCGTCCAAATGCTGACGGCGATAGTCGATCAGCAGCACCTTCGCCTGGTCGGGTGTGAAGCGCCGCCGGATCGACTCCAAGAGCGCGGCCAGCACCGTCGACTTCCCACAGCCTGAGGATCCGAGCACCACCAGGTGGGTGGATACGCCGAAATCGACTGCGGCAGGGGCAAGATCGGATTCGCGGATACCGAACGGAACCACGAGCCGCTCGGCCGCGGTCATCGGCTCCGGCCGTCCCGCCATGATCTGGTCCAGCGTGATCGTCGTGGGCAGCAACTTCACCTCGGGCGCTCGCCGTCCCGGATAGGTTCTGCTGATCTCGTCGATCGCGGCATTCATTCCGGCGCCACTGGATTCGGGATCCCCGACGCCGTCGATACGCGGCAGCGCGGTCAGCATGTGCAGCGCCTCGGTGGAGATAGCGCGGCCCGGACGATTGGCGGGAATGGCCGCGACCACGGAGCGGTGTGCGGTGAACACGGTGTCGGTGAGGTCGCCGAGGCGCATCTCCAGCCTGGTTTGCAGTAGATCCTTGACAGCGGGGCGAATGGCGGCCCATCGCGAACTGCTGATCACCAGGTGTATGCCGTAGTTGAGGCCCTGCAGCGCAAGCGATTCCACCACGGGCAGATATTCGTCGAAATACGGGCCACTGACCGCGAATCCGATATCCCAGCCGTCGATGACCAGGAAGACATCGCCGTGCAGATCGCCACGAGCGGTGAGCTCGGCCGACTCCCGCGGAGACGTTCGCCGCCGCCGGAATTCGCGCATGGAGTCGATACCGAGTTCGGCGAACAGACTCTGCCGGGCGTTGATGAGATTGGTGATGAGCGCGAACGTGCGGCGAATCCGGTCGACGTCCCGGGCCGAGGCGATCGAGCCGACGTGCGGAAGACCGCGCAGGCCCGAGAGGCCGCCGGAGAAGTCGAGACAGTAGAACTGCACCTGCTCCGGCGAATTGGTCAGCGCGGCCGACGTCATCAGCGTTTGCAGTGCGGTCGATTTGCCCGACTGTGGACCGCCGACGACCGCGACGTGTCCCCCCGAGGCAGACAGATCCACCGACCAGGTCTCCTGCCGCTGTTGACGGGGTTTATCGATGATCCCCCACGGCAGCCGCAGGCTGCCGTCCGGCACCGGCTGCACGAGCCGATCCAGGGTCGGCGGCACACTCAGCGGCGGCAACCACATCTTGTGTGCGGGGCGGCCGTGACCGGCGAGTTGCACCAGTGCGGTCTCCATCACCGTCACCGGCTCCGCCTCGGGCGCATCCGGTGCGACGGCGGCGGGCTCCGGCTCGGTGATCTGAACCTCCTCGACAATGGGGGCGGCCGAAAACCGTTGCGGTGGACGGTAACCGCCGCTCACCCGGCGTGTCCGCTGTGGTCCGCCGTTGATGGCCTGCAGCGGTGCGAGGTAGGGCGCACTGACATACGCGGCCTGGAAGCGCTGCAGATCGCCCGAGCCCACGCGCAGATATCCGGCGCCGGGCTTCTTCGGCAGGTGGTAGGCGTCGGCGGTGCCGATGGCGTCGCGAGAGTCGCTGGTCTGGTTGGTGCGCAGGGCGATTCGATACGACAGGTGCGCCTCCAGCTCACCCATCCGACTGGCCGGGACCTTCTGCGAGGCCAGCAGCAGGTGGATGCGCAGTGAGCGGCCGAGCCTGCCGATAGCGACGAAGAGTTTGGAGAAGCTCGGATGCTGTTCCAGGAGTTCAGCGAACTCGTCGAGAATGATCAGCAGGGTGGGCAGCGGTTCGAGCTGAGCGCCCTGTTCCCGCGCCCGCTCATAATCGGCGACGCTGGCGAAATTGCCCGCGTCACGCAGAATGCGCTGCCGCCGAGCCATTTCGCCATTGATCACGTCTTCCATACGGGTGACGAGATCGGCCTCCTCCTCCATATTGGTGACGACCGCCGTCACATGGGACAGCCGGTCGAAACCGAGAAACGTCGCGCCGCCCTTGAAGTCGACCAGCAGCAGGTTCAGCTGATCCGGCGAATGCGTCACGATCGCCGAAAGCACAAGGGTGCGAAGGAATTCCGACTTGCCCGAACCGGTAGCGCCGATGCACATACCGTGCGGGCCCATGCCCTCCTCGGCGGATTCCTTGATATCCAGGTACACCACACCGCCGGCCGGATCGTAGCCGAACGGAATGTTCAACCGGGTCCGGTCACTGTCGCGGCCCCGGATCCAGTGCCGCTCGACCCGAATATCGCCCGGGTCGGCAACACCGACCATGTCCTCCCAGGTGGTGCCGCCGCTGGCCTGCTCGGCGGCGACCGCCTCCACCACCGTCGAAAGGCGGTAGGGCGAAATCGCCCGCGCCAGCGCGGTGACACCGGCCAGGGACATGCTGTCGGCGCTGCCGACGCGACGCTTGCCGCGCACACTGACCTCGTACAGGGCCATGTCTTCATCCACCGTGAACCGCAGCGCGCGCGGCAGCGGCTGCTCGGTGACACCGAGCCGCACCCAGGTGCACCCGTCGATACCGGAGATATCGCGTTCGTTCACCCCGCCGCCGGTGTCCACGATCAGCAGAAAATGCTTACGTTCCAGTGACGGTTGGCTGTTGGCCGAGAACGGCCCCCGGTTGAGACCGGCCAGTACCTTGGCCCGCAGTTCGCCGACACCGCGATACACCATCCGGCTCGATCCGATGGCGTCGGTCTCGCTCGGATGCTGGGTGTGCGGCAGCCATTTCAGCCACGCCCACTCCGGGGCGTCCGGATCCGACAGCACCGCGGCGATACCGACCTGATCGGGACCATGCAGCACAACGGCTTCCGCGATCATCGAACGCACCAGACCGGCCACACCCTCGGTATCACCGTCGAAGCCCACCTCCGGTGCGGACAGCAGATTGATCGCGACCGGCATACCGCCGACCGTGGAGTACGCCTTGGCGAAGCGGGTCAGTTCGACCACGCCGACCGGGTCCAGATCCGAAATGGGCGCCGCCTCCGGCACGATCACCCGCACCTGATTGGCGATGCGGCCCCGGCCCACCCGCAAACGCAGAAACTGCTGGCCGGCGACCTGCACCTCCCACATGCGGTTCCCGCCGATGAGCCGCGCGAGGGCAGCGGGCCCGGGATGGGCGTAACGCAGATAGGTGTACAGCTCGATCTCGGAGGCGTGCACGGTCTTTCGATTGTCGGTGAGGCTGCGCAGATAGTCCTTGCGTTCCTCATTGAGCGCCCCGCCCGAGGCGCCGCCGCCGAACGCACCGCCCAGGGAGCCGAACACCGAGACCAGCATCATGATCGGGAAGAACATGCTCATCGGGGAGACAGCGCCGCCGCCGCGGAACATCATGACCATCATTCCGGCCATGCCGCTCATCATGACGACCGGCATGATGAGCTTGACGCGGGACGCTGGAACAGGTTTCGGCAATTCGGTCGGCGGTTGCAGCCGCAGCTCGGTGACGGCGGGAGCCTTGGGGCCGCGCACCATTCGGGCCGGGCGCACGAAGCGGCGAGTGGTCGTCACGGTTGTCCCACATTCAGTCCGGCGGCGGCTTTATCGGTGGCGATGCCGTCGTGCTGGATACGCGCATCCTGCTGCGACAGATCCGGTCCGACCGCGAACAAGGACACGATGCTCCACGGAGCGAGCACCGGGTCGCGCAATCCCAGTGCCGTCAGCGTCGGATCGTCGCTCGCGGATTTCGCGTCGATCTTCCGTTCGATGCCGTAGCGGACGCCGCTGTCGGAGATCCAGAACAGCGATTCCCGCAGCGGCGACGCCGGATCCGCGCCGGTGACCCGGACATAGCGGCCGGTGTCGCGGCCCAGATAGGCGGCGTCGGCGGTCCTTCCGCGCGGGCCGGACCCGGTCACCAGCGGAACCGCCAGATTCTGGTCCTCGACCGCGAGCGGCAGTTGACGGCCGACCAGCAACCGGGTGGCGGCATTGGGATCGGCGCTCCCCCGCGACCAGTGGTAGCAGGTGGTACCGAACCGTTCCGGATCCAGAATGTGGACCGCGGCGGCCGGATAGCTGGCGGTGCCGGGCCATCCGCCGGGGCGCAGATTGGTGGCGATCACATCCGGGTCCACCGTCGTCGTGGCGACCGATCCGTGCGAATCGGCATTGCGGATCATGGCCGCGAGCACCGAATTGATCTGTACTACACCCGATTGCGAGACGAGGTAGTACGCCGCGCCGCGGTCTACGGTGGCGACCGTGAGCACCGAGCCCACCGTCACCGTCTGACCGGAGGACAGCGTCGTCGTCTGCCCTGCGCCCGGAACATCCGGGACCCGCAGCGGGGGCGCCTCCATGATCGAGTCCACCAGACCGGCAGAGGCCGGCAGTACCGGTGCGGTCGCATCGATTCCGAGTGCCATGGTGACAGCGGACTCACCGAGATTGATGGATGCGCGGACGACGCCGTGCTCGTGATCGGGATAGACCAGCCAGGTGGTGGACCCCTCCCGCAGCAACCTGGCCTCGCCGTCCGCCAGCGGCCGGATCGCGGCGTTGTCGACGAGGGCGCTGCCGATCACGGTGACGCGGGTGGGCGATATCCGAGTGGTCGGGAGCCCGGTGTCCTGATCGACCGGCGCGGCCGCACCGACCTTCGTGGTGTCACAGACCGCCCAGGAGGAGTCCTTGGCACTGGGCTGCACGATACTGCCCGGGGCGCCGGGGATTCCGACCACCGGTCCGCGCGGATACTTGGCCAGTTCGTCCTGGGAGACCTGCACCGGATTCTCGGCCGCACCGACGATGAGCCGCGCCGAGGTCAGGTTCAATGCCGGGAACAAGCGGCCCCCGAGATGCACGAACAGCGCCCCCGAGCCCTGCTCGGCGATGATGTGCGCATCCCCGATCTGCTTGGCGGGCTTGAAGAATGACAGCACCGCCGCTCCCGCCACCAGCAGGCACGCCAGCACTACGCCGAGGGACAGCGCCGTCGACCGGCCGCGCTGCGGATCGTCGAGCATCGAGGCGTCCCGGCGCACCAGGGCATGCTCGATGCGGCGGAACAGGAACCGCCAGCCGGAGATCTGGTGCTTGGTCACCACCCGGAACCGCGGCACAGACCATCGCTCCTTCCACAACCCTGGGCTGCGCCGACCACGGTCGGTGCCACCTCGAAATCTCTTCCCGCACTGCGGAAGTCAACCGGAGCACTTCGGAGAAGTGCGCCGGGTTCAGCCTGCGGAGGGCGCCAGCCCCTCCAGCGCCGCGCTGATATCGGCGTCGGAGATCGTCATGAGCTCTTCGTCGGTCATCGACACCACGTCCGCGTTCTCGCGGGTGAAGCGGTAGTCGCGTTCGGATTCGGCGGCCTCCACCACATTGCGCACGAAGCGCCCGTTGCCGGCCAGATCGATCAGCCGCCTGCCATTGCGCTTCTCGCCGGACAGCTGGGTGCAGCGCGCTCGCAGCACCTGCCGCGCCGGTTCGGCCAGAATCGAATCCTTGTGGCGGGCAATATGATCAGCGATCTCCACCAGTTCGCCTGCATCGTAGCTGGCGAATCGGATACGCTTGGTGAAGCGGGAGGCGAGACCGTCGTTGGAGGCGAGGAAGCGGTCGATCTGATCCTCGTATCCGGCGATGATGACCACCAGCTTGTCGCGGTCGTTCTCCATCCGCGCCAGCAGGGTGTCGACCGCCTCCTTGCCGAAGGCGTCGCCGCCGGAGAGTCCCTCCTGGATGAGGGTGTACGCCTCGTCGATGAACAGCACACCACCCAGCGCGGAGTCGATGAGCGCGTTGGTCTTCGGTGCGGTGTGGCCGAGGTGGGTGCCGACCATATCGTTGCGCGAGACCTCCACCACGTCGGCATTCTCCACCACACCCAGACCGGCGAAGATCTTGGCGATCACGCGGGCGATGGTGGTCTTTCCGGTGCCGGGCGGCCCGGAGAAGATCAGGTGGTGCGAACGGGAATCCACGGCGAGGCCGCGCCGGACGCGTACCTGATCCATGAGCACACCGGATTTCAACCGGTCCACCTGCTCCTTGACCGAATCCATGCCGATCTGCGCCTGCAAGAGCTGTGAGGCCTCCGCCAGCAGCGACTCCCGCTCCGAGCGGGCGGCCGTTGCCGCCACTTCGGCCGGATTGTCACCGGAGCTGGGATCCCACCGGTCGGTGCGCGAGGCGATGACCTCGGGGGTGGTGACCTCGAACCGGTAGTTCTTGTCCGCGACCGCGCGCTGCCACTCCGGGCGCTGCGGCCACAGCGCCGAACCCTGAAGGCCCTTGAGGACGCGATCGGCGGCTTCGCCATCGCCATTGTGCCGCAGCACCATTCCGAGCAGGAAGTGCGCATCGGCCCAGATATAGGAGAGATTGCCCGAGGAGCTGTCCTCCACGATCCGCTGCGCCCGCGGCAGGGCTTCACCGATTCGGCCCAGCTGCGCGAGCGACTGCGCCGCCATCAACTCCGCCGCGATATCGAGCAGGGCGTCATCGAGAGACGGTGCGGCGCTACGGGCTTCGAGTACATCGACCCAGCGCTGGGTGCGGAAGTACAGGGACATGCGGACGAAGCCGGCCACATCGTCGCGCGGGACCTGGTCCAGAATCGCGTGCGCCTCTTCCCATTCGCCGCCTTCGGCGTATCGGCAGGTCTGTGCGATGGCGATCTGGTCACGGTCGGCCATGGCGACGCGCAGTCCGTACATTCCGATCTCGACCTGGCACCACAGCGAGCGGTCACCGAGTCCGGCGCGCTGCTGATCGCGATACAGATTGTGCACCGACCGGTAGGCGCCGTAGATGACCTCGGAATCGACTTCCCCGGCCATGGCCCGGCCCAGCCAGGCATCGCACATATCCGGATCGAGGTCGGTCGCCGCCCGGAAGGCCGCGCGTGCGTGCTGGTCATTGCGCACGCCACCGGCAACCAATCCGAGGTTCTGAACCCCCGTGTAGAACGCGTCCTCGGCCGCTGACAACTCGGACTTCCTTCCGCCTGGATCACCTGTAGGAACAGTAGATTCGCGCGGCTCAGCGCCACTTCCCACAGTTGGGAAGGTCTGAGAACGTCCCCCGGAAGGTCCCCCACCGCCTCTGATCGCATGTTTATACACTCAGATAGCGGCACGTTATTGATCGTACCGACAAACAGTGATATATTTTTGACGGGCAGGCTCGCGACCCCTCATCCTCGAGCCTTCCCCAGGGTGCGACGGCATATCCCCGTGATCCGGTTCGCCGGCGCCCCACGAAAATCCGGCTGCCGAAGGACCACCCTTTCCCGGCAGCCGACGCGGCCGGTGGACTGGACGCCCCACCGGCCGCACATCGAACCCCGCGAATGCGCGAACCCTGCCTATCGACGCAACGGCCGCCGGCCAATTCTCTTACACGGACAGCGCGGACATCGCCTGGGCGATACTGGTCGCATCGGCGATGCGCTGGCCGCGCGAGGTACCGGCACTCTGTTCGTAGTACTTATCGAAGGCGGCTGCCACCGCAGCGGTGGTCTGCGCGGACTGCATCCGCGCAAAGGCGTCCGCGTGGCTGCCGTGCAATTCCTGCACCATGAAATCAACCTGAGTATGCCAGTCCATGAGCTTATTGCCCGCGAAGGCCTCCAGCTCCGTCCGCCTTCCACCCTCCCACTGGCATAAGCCGATCGCACCCTCCCTCGCGTTCAGCGAGCCGGTATTCAAACTCGATTCGACCTGCATATTGCCGATGATTCCCGCCGCCTGAGCGGGCGTGAAATGATGGGTGCCGACCAGGTATCGATAAAGATCCTGTGGCGATACCTGCTCACCACCGGTAGCCGACTTGGTGGTCGGACCGTAGTTGAATCCACTGGGCCCGACCGCACCGGGAGAGCCGCCGTTACCGGTGGCGGGCGAGACGGAACTGGCCGGTGCGGCGTAACTGGCGGGCATCGCGGGGCTACCGTTCGCACCTGATCCGCCGCCCAGGTCACCGGCTTGATCAGCCAGGGCACTGGAGGCGGCGGCCACCGTCTTCCTTGCTTTCTCGACGGCTTTGCCGATCGCGCTGATCGCACCCAACTGCTGCTGAATCGGCGGCTCGGCCGGCACACCGATCAGAATCGCCGTGATCGTATCGACGAGACCTGAAACCTCGGATTTCACGGTATTCGCCACCTCCGCCGATTGCCCGGCGAAGTAAGCGATTTTGGTATCCAGCGTATCCAGATCTGCGCCGTATGCGTCGGCTTTGGTCTTGGTGACGCCGTACTGAGTCTGCAGCTCACTGCTTTTCAGGTTGTCCGGCGCCATACGATCCAGCGCTGTGACCGTGATCGTCGTCGCCGTCCCGTCACCGAGCCCCTTCGTCAGCCCGTTCAGCACCGCCTGCACATGATCCACATAGGGATCCAGCACCGGTGCGTCCGCCGGATGCGGCAAGGAGATCGGATCGGTCATGATTCACCTCGCAACTCGCGTCCCATTGTTCCGTGTGATGAGCACTCTCCGGCGTGATCGAGTATGGCCCGTGCGCTCGGCACGAAGTGCCGCAACGACTTCCCCGCGGTGGGAAGCACGTCAGGGTAGGTCCACCGGAGGACCCGCGCCTGCGGCAGGCTCGTCGATGTCCGGTTCGTAGGTTCCGAATTCTTCGGAGCCGACGATGTAGCGGTCAGGGCCCATTTGCCCCCGCACGAGCTTCGCCACGATCCAACAATCCGCTTTCCCGAATTGCTCTCCATTCGGATCCCATGGTGGGGCGATGACAATATCTCCACCGGTAGGGTTCCGAATAGCTCGAACTTTTGCCTCCCCAGTGGACCGATAGGCGCCGGGCGTCCCCGTAGGTTCGTACTCTGCGGCAAAGGCGGCAAGGCCCTCCTCTACCGGCCTGCTGGCATTGAAGACCCACTGCTCACCTTTGGCCCCCGTGAGGATCATCTGGCCGGGGCGGGCCACGACAGGCTTGCCGACTTCTACATGGCCGTCCGCGAGGACGGTCCGAACCCGTTCGCCTCCCTGTGCCTGCCGTGCACGAACCACGGTCGAGCCCTTCTTCCGGTAGACATCGCCATCGCCCAGCAGAGCGGTGTAGCGCGGGTCCTGCAGGTCCAGCCGAACCGGTGCGGCCGACTCGGACGCACCGGTGGCGGCATGCGGAATCGGCGGCAGCTCGGCGGTAGTCGCATCTGCCGCCCGAGCTACGTCCGGCTTGCCGAGATCCACTGCAACCGGAGGGTCGGCCGTCGCGGCGTGGACCGGAGCGGGCGCGACATGGACCGGAGCGGGCGCGGGCGCGGGATCATCCGGGAGGTGCAGTCCCGCAGCAGCATTCGCGTCCTGCTCCACCGCCGACCGGACGACATCCTTGCCAACGGTTTCCGACATGCTCCCCGCGACCCCGGAGGGGCGTTCCACCCCGCCCTTCAGAACTCGGGCGAGCCGCGCGCCGACAGCTTTCGCCAAATCGGCGAGACTGCTCATGCGGTCTGGCGCGCGGATGCGCGCGGATGGTGCTGATTCCGGGCGGGCACCAACGATATTCCGCATTCAGTAGCCCATGGCGATGTCGCTGTGAACCGCATGGGACGACGGTAGCGAACGCCTGCGTACAGACCCCCGCCATTCCTGGGAACGTATGGGAGAGAATATAATTCATTGGTCGTCATCGCCGGCGGCAGGGTGGGGACGAATATCCGGTGGGACCTCGACCGGCGTGACGGCGGAGACACCTGGCCGGTCCGGATCGACGGCTCGTTCGTCGGTCGAGCGCGGGCCGGGCCGCGCGGCCTTCGGCGCGAAGACGGCCGGCGGAGCGGCAGGCCGGTCTACGGGGGCCGACCATGGTGAGGAGGTCTGGCGGCGTTCTCGGCCCTCCCCTGCGGCAGGGGCGACAGCCGGACGATCCGAAGGACGGGTGCGCTTCTTCCACGGGGTGGCCGCACGGACCGGGGTGCGACCGCGCGCCGCAGACTGCGCCGCCGGCGGCTGCGCACCCGTACGCTGTGTGGACACCGCCGGATTTCCCTGCGGCGCAGGGGATGCCGACCCCGGCGAGGGCACAGCGTCATCACCGGCGATCGGTCCGCCAGGGCCGGGACCGGATGCGGAACCGCCGAGGTCGGGTCGTGCGCCGAATCCGATATCCGGCACCGCCGTCGCGGGCGAATCACCACGGGTGGTATCGCCCGTACCATCCAGACCTGGACTATCGTTGTGCCCGACATCATCTCGAATATCGTGGATCGGGGCACCGCCGGCTGCGGCAGTCGGCGGGCCGCTCGCAACCGCGCGATCCGGAGGCGACGCAGGGGATTCCGGCTCGGACGCAACGGGACTCGCGGCGTGCACCGGGGTGTGCGGCCCGCCTCGCCCCGGCTCCGCGCCGGTGCCCGCACTTGCGCCGATGGTCGAACCCACACCTCCGCCCGCACTGGCAGCGCGCGGCGGCGCTACGCCCGCGGCGGGCCGAGTCGCCGCAGCATCAGGGTGCGATGCCACCGGGGGGCCGCCGGCCTTCGCGTCTGCACCGGCATGCGCGACGGAGTTAGCCGTCGAAGGTGCTGCCGCGCTCCCGGATTTCACCGACTCATGCTGCAGCACTGCACTATTGGAGGACGAACTGTTCTGTATCCAGCTCGGGTTCGTACCCGCGCCAACCGGAGGCGCGGCGATCTGACGCGCCTGCGGAGCGGCCGCCGGGCCGCCGGAACCACGATCGCCGGGAGCCATGGCGCCGGGGCTGATCGCGAGCTGGGTTGAGCCGGGAGGGACTGCGGGCCCGATCGGATCCGGAGTGACCCCGGGCCGGGTCGAATCGGTGATCTCCGCCGGGGGTCCGCCGTCCGAGGTGAGGAAGCTCAGGTTCGCCACATTGTCGGCGAAAACCGTTGCGTGGTCGATCATATCGTCGGCGTACTTGTCGAGCATGCCGGCGTAGCGCAGGACCTCGTCGGGTTCGATATGCAGCGGCATGACCGCGGAACTGCTGGGTGTCACACCCAGGACGTAGGCGGCGGCACCGTGCAGGGCCCCGCTCACCATCCGCTCGACGACGTGCTCGAGCGGTTCGATCGCCTTCATGATGACCTCGGACAGGATGTACGAGATCACCATCTGTTCCATGGCCTGCACGACCTTGCGCGCCGCCGCCGCGATCGTCTGCGCAACCACCGCCGACATTCCCGAGGTCACCACGGTCGCCGCCATGGCCGTCACGTAGGAGGCGGCCATGAGCGTCAGTTCCGTGAGCACCGCGATCTTCACCCCGGTGATCACCTGCGCCGCGATATCGAGCGCGGCGGCGACAACTTTGCACGCCTCATCCAGATCGGTCAGGTGACCGGCGCTCATCCGGCTCCAAGCCGCGACCAGCTGTTCGTACGAGTATCCGGAGTAGACCGAGTTCATATCGTTGATCGCACCGGTCGCCGACGCGTGCGTACCCTGCACATTCGACGCGAAACTCCGGACGTGCTGGGCCAATTCGCGCACATGGTCTTCATTGATATCCGGGTACGGGACGCCCACGAAATTGAGGAACATCGCGACGTCGTGCGGTATCTCGATGGCCATGCGCGGCTCTCCGGTTCAGAGCACCCGGACGACGACAGCATCGGCCGGCATCCGTGACCACTGCACGGTGGCTCCGCTGTGCGGCGCCTCGATGACCATGCCATTGCCGGCGGCGAGTTGGACATGTTCGGGCCCACGGGAACTGAACGAACTCGCCGGGAAGACGAGATCGCCCGCCCGCACCTCGCTCGCCGGCACGCGCTCCCCGCTGTAGATCTGCTCATAGGTGCTGCGCGGCAGATGCACCTGACCGCCGCTGGCCTGCGCGACCGCGTACTGCGTCAAACCCGAGCAGTCGAATCCGCCGCCGCTCGGACCGCCGGAACCGCCGCCGCCCCAGACGTACGGCGTGCCGAGATAGGCGCCGGCCGCCCGCACGGCGTTGCTTCCCGCGGTGCCATCTGTGGGTACGAAGTTTCGGCGCCGGGTGCGCCGGGTGCGCCGGGTGCGTATCGGCGCGGCGGAACGGCGGGTGGTGAGCCGGGGCTCCGCGACGGGCATGATGCGGGCCGCCTGCTGCCGAACCGCCGCGACATCGGTACCGATCTGCGTGGTCGCCTTGGCGATAGTGTTCTGGTAGGCGTCCAGTAGCGCCGGTCCACTGAACCGGGTGTCACCGATGGTCGCGATCGCTCGCACCCGGGACTCGAAATCGGCGATCTGGCCGGTGAGCCGAAGCCGCCCGGCCGCGCTCGTATCCCCTGACGCGGCAACAGTTTTGACAACCACGCCGTCCCTGTTCTCGTGCGATGCGGCGACCGCCGCCTGCATACCGCGAGAATCACGGTAAGCGTTCACCGCGGCTCCGGCATGGGCAATGGCATCATCGACCGATGCCCCCAACTGCGCCACCTGCGCGGCACCGGGCTGTCCGGCCCCGTACAGACCCAATAGCGACTTCAGCACGCCGTGCAGATTATCCGTCAATACCGGCGACATAGGCTCCACCGCTCTCCCACTCCCCCACCGCTTCGCAGCCTCGGAGCGCCCGCCATTCCGCCCGCTGAATCTCCCGGGCATTCCCAAAAATTGGGCTTGAACGACTATGCAGCAGACATCCAACAGCGCACCTCCCAGCACTGGGGACACTCGAGAATGTAGGCGGTACGGGCAGCCATTGGAAAGCATTTGACAAGCAAGATCGCGAAATTGTTCCAGGGCGTGGTTCAATCCCTCAGAACCAGCGTGGACGGCGTCGTCGTGTCGGCCGCCGACGAACTGTATCGGGGTGAGGCCGGCAGCCGGGGCCTGATCGGCAGCGTGGAAGAGCACCGAGCCGCCGACAGCGCGGAAATGATCTCGGCCACCGACACCGCTGCGCCTTCTCGGCTGCATCGGAATCGCTCGGGCAATCCCCGGAGTGCGCACGTCCCTACTACTGTCCGTGAACTGGATCTTCCCCAGAGCGGCGAATCGACAACCGGACTGGACACCCCCACGGTTCGTCTCCGTGGCACCTCGGCAGCGCCTGATACGCCAACGCTGAGAATCAGCAAGACATACGACACAACAGAAATGAAGAACGCGGGCACGGAATATCTTTCCAGGGGATGGCAACCGGGCGTTCGATACTACGGCCCCATCGAACGGCAGCAGTTTGCCCTGACAGTTCGTGAAGGTCGTCTGTACGACGCGCGGGGGGTGCCGTTCGATACAGCAACCGCGGTGAGCCACTGGGGTGGTGAAGGCAGGGCGATTTTCGTTATGGACCGCCGCGGACGAATCTATGCCTCGAACGAGCATGGAGCGACATTGAAACACTCCAGCTTCCTCGCGGGCGATCCCGTCGCCGCTGCAGGCGAGTTGACTGTCGCCGAGGGAAGAATCACTCTGATCAGTGACAACAGCGGGCACTACAGACCGCCACGCAGATACACATTCCAGCTCATTGACCGTTTGAAGCGCCAGGGGATCGACGTGGACGATATCGCCGTCGAAATGCGTGCGCGCCGATGACTTCCGTGCAACTGATGGCGCACAGGTACCGGCGTAGCCCGTGCTGAGCTTTCCCAGCGACGGGAACAACGGACAATGGGACCGACATAGGGAGGCGGTGCGGCGGATGACGACAGATGTGGCGGCTGGCCGGTCGGCGGTGCTCCAATCACAGCGCGCACCGTCCGGCAAAGGCAGCGGCCACTACTGGACCGTCCAATTACATTGCCCGCCAGGAGCTTCGGTGGCGGCAAAGCATTTCATCGACCTGGCGCAGACCGCTGTGCAGACCGCGGTCGATCTCCTGGGGCGGGGCACGACCCGACCGCCACCGGCTGTCGACGATCTCATGACCACTGTCGTCTTCGGATATCTCGGCGAAGGAACGACCACCACCGATTATCAGCAGGCGCTGACCGCGGTCGAATCGCGGCAGCGCGCGCTGCTGGCCCTTGATGGCCGGGTGCTGCGGGTCTCCGATGTCATGCAGTCGGGCAAAGATTCGACGCTCACGTCGATTCAGCATGTCGTCACCCACCTGAATGTGCAGCTGCATGCTCTCGGCACCGGAAAATTGACCTCCGCGAAGGAGACCGTCCTGATGCAGGAGGTGGCCGCAGCGGTGGAGCAGGTGTACGCCAAGGTCACGACGGTGGCCGCGGACAATGCGCGGATGGCCGGCGGTTCGTCTGGAAGCTCCGGCGGTTCCGCTGGTTCCGACCCCGCCGGCAGCTCGAATCCCACGGGCGGCACCCCTGCCGGCGGCACCACCGCCACCGACGCCGGCAACACCGCGCCTGCCACAGGCGGCACCGCTGGCGCGGGAATCGCGAGTGGGGGCAGCTCCGGTTCCAGCGGTGGAGGTTCCGGCGGGCTCGGATCGATACTTGAAATGCTTCCGATGATGGCGATCCCCCTGATCTCGGCGATCCTGCCGGAACTGCTGAAGTCGAACGACAAGAACGACAAGCACGATAAGCAAGACCAGGGTCAGGGACAGGGAGACCAGCAGGGAACGAATCCCAGTGCGGCCGATACTGTTACCGGGCAGCAGACGACCGCGCCGCAGAAGCAGCAGGGCGCACCGCAACAGGGCGCACCGATCCCGGCCGGGAATCCAGCGGGCGATCCGCAAGGCGCCCAGGCCGCAGCGACCTGAGAACCGGGGTTGACCGGCGAAAGCTCCAGCACCACAAGTCGACTCAGTATCTTCTGATACCCAGGCAGCCGACCGGCATGACGTGCGCAAGGGCCTCGCACCCCCTCGATCGCTGGTCGCGCGAACCGGATTGCCTTATGCGAGAGGCGTTCACGCCGAAGCCGGGACCGTCACCGCGGGTGGTGTGATGTTCTGCGGATCGGCCGCGGTCACGCCGTTCTGGGCCGTCGCGTCCAGGTCGGCGCCGCCGGGGTGGAAGAAGTGGACGTCGCTGTAGGGTCCGCGACCGGTATCGGGCAACTTTTCCGGATGATTCGGATCGAACTCCACCATATGCCCGTTCATGACCAGGTACGTATGCCCGCTCTCCACCACGACCAGCGCGGAGTGATTCGTCCACTGCATCACGTCGCCGGTGCGCAGATCCGGCACGGAATCCCCGCTGGGCAGCAGACTCCGGCCCACCTCCGACCAGGGGCTGCCCGCTGTCGCCGCACCCGGTGTTCCGTCGTATGCCGCCCGTGCGTCGCTGCCGTTCGGGTTGTTGAACTCCTTGTTCACCGCCTGCGCGACCACCGAGGAAACCTGCTGGGTCGAGCCGTCCGGCAGCTTCATATCGACCATCGACTTGGCCGCAGTGGACGGCGGGGTACCGGCGGGACTCGCGGTGACCGCGGGCGGGTTGGTGGCGGGCGCGGCAGGGGTGGTGGCCGCCGGAGCGGGCACCTGCTGCCCGGGCTGGCCTTGCTGCGGATACTGGTTTCGCCGGGGGTCCGTGGAATCGCCGGAGTTATCAGAGCCGCCCGAGCCGTTGCCACCCGTCGTCGAGGACTTCATGGCTTCGATCATCTGCATCATTTCCATCATCTGCATGGGATCGGAACTGCTTCCGCTACTTCCGGATCCGGTGCCGGCGGTCGATGCACCGCCGCCCGACGCAGATGCCGAATTCTCCAGCCGGCTGATCGCCGCATCGATCGCGGCGGATGTACTCGAACTCGTCCCGCCGGAACTCGACGTGCCACCCGCCGTCGTCCCACCCGTTGTGTCCCCCAGCGTGGTCCCCGTACTTCCGTCCGCAGCGCCCGTGCTTCCACCTCCGACGCCAGTTGCCGAACTCCCGTTCCCCAGCAAGTCGCTGTAGAGGCCGCTGTAATCCGTGCTACCGGACCCGGCCGCCCCGGTGAGACCCGCGCCCGCGGCCCCGACCCCAGCGCCGGATCCGCCCACGGCACCGGATCCACCGCCGCCCGCTGCCGCCGTTTGGGCGTGCTTTTGACCAGCCGCATAACCGCTCTGGTAACCATCGTCATAGGTGGCGGGCGCATGCTTGTCGACTCCCGCCCCGTGATTCGCTGCTGTACCCGAAACTGACGCAACCTGTTTCTCGACCTTGTCGACGCAATCCGCGATTGCGCCGTAGAGAAAATCCACCATCTGTTTATTCATATTCGCACTGGTGATGCTTCCGTCCTTGGCGCGGGTTATGTCGACTGCCGGGTTCTTCGCCGATGAAGGCGCACCTTTGGCATTCGACGGCGCCGCCAGAGTCGCCTTGAGATCATCGATCATATTCTCGATATTGTGGAGCGCAGAGGCCGTCGCTTTCCCTATATCGGCGACCAATGCACCGACCACGACGTGCTTGTCGAGCAAATCTTGATGGAGCGATCCGAGCTGGCTGGTCTTCCCGTTGTAATCGTTGATCATCGCGGACCTGTCACGACTGTCCGCGAGCCCGTGCGCAGCGATCAGATTGCTGAGATTCGGGACCTGGGAAGTCTTTCCGACGCCCATACTATCGACGACATCCTGTAGGAACTGCTGCATATCGCCGAGGTACAGGGCCAAGGGCGACCCTGGTGATACACCGAGCGGGGGAGGAAGCGTAACCCGGTAGAAATACTTGACCTTGTCGGCCGGCGATATCACATGGGTTGTGCCGTCCTTGCCGACCACGACGAGGCTGCCGTCACTGTTGAGTACCAGCTTCGCGGCATTGGCCAGACCTGCCAGAGTCGACCATTTCGCCTGAGCCGCAGTGAGTGAGCCCGTCCGGATATCGATCGATCCATCAGAATCGAATGTCGCCCACAGCGCCTTGCCCGTGGCGTCGGTGGTATTCGAATCCCACAGCGTGCTCCCGTTCCCATCGGTCAGGACGAGATCGCCGTTCTGTAGCGCGAGCGTGTACTTCCCATTGGTCAGCCGCTGGCCGGGACCGAGATAATCGCCCACATTGAGGGTGTTGCCCAGATCGGTCGTGGGCGCCGTTTTGCCCGCGGCGACGGCTTTCGCCGCAGGAGAATTGAGGATGGCCTCTACCCGGCCATGGGTAGCTCCCTCCAATGCGTCGGCGTAGAGCTTCGCCTTCGCGTCCGCGGCCGACTTCGCGGCGGCAGCAGCGGCATCGGCCTTCGTCTGCTGGGCCGCGGCATCCAGTAACTGCTTCTGCAACCACGATTCTGTCGTCGTCGGCGCTGCTGTGGGCTGCGACTTCGCCGCCTGCAACAACGCCTGTGCCGAGCTCACGCCCGGCCGCACCGGCGGAGCGACCGGACCGGTCGCCAGCGCCCACTCGTGCAGAAGGTCCTCCGGCGAGCCGGAGGCGGAGGCAGAGGGGCTACCCTGCCCCGACATCAATGCTCCCGGTCTTCAGCCGACAATGACGCGGAGGGCACCCGGATCACCTGCACCAGAATCCAATTCATCACGATTCAGCCGCCGACCTGCTCCACGACCGGCACGGACTCGGGCGCGCTCACGGAGGCGCCGGTCGGCGGACCGGCGGCAAGCGTGGGAGACACCACCGAGATGCCGGACACCGCCGGATGCGAAACGCGTTCCGTCTCCGGCACCGCCACCGCGGCCGGGACCTCCACGAACCGTGGATGATTCATGATCTGCTCGAAGGCGTACGCCGCATCGCGCAGCCCCTGCCGAGACGGTTCCTGTGCCAGGAGCAGTACCAATTCATCGCAGCGGCGTTCGAAAACCATGGCGCGCAGTAACGATCCCTCCTCGTCGATGCGCAATGCGCCGAGGTCCACCCGGCCCACGTCCACCCGGCGCGAGAGCATGGCGGCTGCGAGCAGCTCATCGGCCTCGCGCAATTCGTCCCACTGCTGGCGGCTGACCGGCTGACCGGCCTGCACCGCGGCCAGCACCCGGTCGCGCAAAACTCGGACCTCGGCCGATTCCGGTGGGGTCGCCTGGGAACGGACGAGCTGTGCGTGCGCCTGTGCCGCCAGCTTCACCGTACGTGCCTGCACCGCCGAGTCCGGCACAGCCGCAACCATTTCCGCGGTCGAGGCCGAGCCGAGCAAGCCGAGCCGGTCGGCAGTGTCGTCGGTAGGGGTACGCAGGTCGACATCGTAGGCGGGACCGACAAGTCCCTCCATGGCGACCTCGGTGAACCGTGCGCGCAGGCTCGAGTCGATCGGCCCGGAACTCACCAGTGCCGAGAGACCGGCGCCGGCCTTGGGACCCCAGGCGAGCCCGAATTCCGCGAGTACCCGTGCCGGATCGGAGACGCCCTCCCACGGCGATCCGCCCTCCGCTCCGAGCAATTCGTCCCATACCCATGGGCTCGATACCTCACGCGGCAGGAACAGACCGGCGGGTAGCCAGCCGCGGCCCTCGTTGGAGGTGATGAACAGGGCCGACCCCTCCGGACCGCGCATGACCGACACCGCCCACGAGAGCCCGATGGCCGGTGCGTCGACGGCCGCGAGCACCGCGCCCAGCAGCGTGCGAGCGATCACCAGATCGTCATCGACGAAGGCGTTCACCACATGCGCGGGCTCGGCCTCCTGCCGCTTGGCCGCAGCCACAGCGGCGCCGAACGGTGTGAGCAGGATCGGCGGCGGGACCGCGTCGCCCGCACCGGTCGTACCGTCGGCCGGTGCGGTCGCCGCGGACTGATCGGAAGACATCGGCGGCATGCCCGCACCGGGAATCACGGTGTCCGCGAACCCGTTCAGGAGCGGTGCGCGGTCGCCGCCGATCGGCGCGGCCGTACTGTCGCCGTCGCCGATACCCGAGACCTGAGAAATCGGAGAGGTACCGAGGCCTTCGGACACGGGCGGCTGCGCCGGCGAAACACCTGCATCCGCAGGGCGCCCGGCGGCAGCTGGGACGGCCCCGTTCGGCGCACCGGAGCCCGAATCCTCGGGAGAAGCACCGGCACCCTGGTCGGGCACAGCGCCGTGCGCCGGCGGCACCGGACCGGCGCCGGGCCGCGAATCGAGCGAGTTCGCCTGCACCGGACCGGCGCCGGGCTGCGAATTCGCCAGCGCCCCGGCGTCATTCCCCGGAGCTGTCGCCGGGCCCTGAGCGCCGTGTCGGTCGTTGCCCCGAGGGTCTACCGACCCATTGATGACGGAGGCACTCTCGTGGTCCGTCTTCTCGTAATTGTCCGCCGCAGCCCGGAGTGCCTCGGCGGTGTGGTTGTGCTCGAGTGCGAGCGCGATTCCAGCCTTCTGGCGAGCGTCGTAGTAGCGCTGCAGCGCCTGGTACACCGGGTCGGCGATCTTGCCGTAGCTGTCCTGAAAGGTGCCCAGCCACTCATGAGGTGGTTCCGACCAGTTCCGGGTATCCACCGCGACCTGGTCGTGTTGGTTGGCCAGCTGTCGTAACACCGCAGGGTCTATATCCATGCTGTCCGGCATGCTGGATCCACTCTCCTTTCAACCTCCCGATACCGAATGATTGTCGAGCCTTCCCAGGGGAGGGAATCCCGGCCGTCACATCGGCGCGGGGTCGCGTCCGCGTCGTGAAGGTTGCCGAAACCAATACCTCGTCCCAATCTCCAACCCGATTCGCCGGGAACGAAATCGCCGGCCTCCCACTGACGGGAAGCCGGTGCTGACGCTGTCGAGGACCTCAGGGACCGACGGTGATGGTGGGCGGCCGGGTACTCGCCGTCGCGGCGGCCCCCGCCATGGCCGGATGGTCGGCGAGCTGACCGTGGACGTACACCGCATCGCGCAGAACCTGACGGGTCGGCTCGGCGGCCAGCAGGTGCACCAATTCGTTGCAGCGCCGTTGAAACAGCAACGCGCGCAATGCGGCCGGCTCCCCGACCGCGGTCCGGGACTCGGAACGCAACTGCCCCAGCGGGACCGCGGTCACATCGAGGCGCAATGGTACGGCGGTCGCCGCCAGCAGATCGTCCGCGTCGCGCAACTCCTCCCACCAGTCCGGCGAAACGGTGCCGTGCTGCCGCAGCGCCTTCATGATTCGCGTCCGCGCACCCACCGCGCCGAAGGTCTCGGTGGTGCCCGCGACGCGGGCGGTGCGGGCGTGCGCGTCCCAGGCGAGGTCGGCACACCTGCGCCCGATCAATTCCTGCGGAACATCCGCCACGCGCTCCAGCAACCGCCGTGAACTCACCAGTTCCAGACGATCGATCAGACCCGGTCCAGGAGCCGCGAGATTCATACCCGCATCCGCGCCGACCGCCTCCGCCAGTGCGACATCGCGCAATTGGCCGCGCACGCCCGCATCGATGGTCTGTGAGGACGCCACCGCCGAAATCCGCGCTCCGGTACCCGCACCCCAGACGAGCCCGAACTCGACCAGTACCCGCGCCGGATCCGAGACGCCCTCCCAAGGCGGCCCCTGTGCGGCCTCCCATACCCACGGGAGCGAGATCTCGCGCGGCAGGAACAGCCCCGCGGGCAGCCAGCCGCGCCCTTCGTTCGAGGTCAGGAACACGCTCACACCGCCCGAATGCCGCAGTACCGACACCGCCCAGGCGGGGGCGACCGGCGAATCATCCACTACCGCAAGCACATTGCTCAGCAGCGTGCGCGCCAGCATCAGATCCCCGTCGACACCGGTACCCAGGACGATGCCCGGTGCGGCCGCGGCCGCCATGGCCGCGCCGACGACATCGTGGATCATCGCGGCGGCGCCGTCGGTTCCGGGCGGATGCGCGCCGGGTATCGCACCGGCGGGGCGCGGACCGGCGGTGGCCTTTCCCGACGCGGACACCGCCCCCGGCGGATACGGACCGTGTGCCGTGACGTCGGCGCCGCTGGTGCTCGCCGACCCCGGTACACCTCGCGAATCGGATGCCTGGATCGGGGCGACCCCGCGCGCGTCGGTTCCCGGTGTTGCCGAAACCGACTGTGCCGAGGCGCTTTGCGCTCCCCCGGCCGCGATCGACGCCGACGAGCCGGCGGACCCGATATCGATCGGCGGCGCGAGGAATATCGGCGCGGGGCCCAGACCGGCCGCCGTTGTCGGATCGGCGAACGAGGGTGCCGAATCCCTTGCCGCAAGAGGGGATACGTCCGCACTGGACGAATCACGCAGCGCCCCAGGGGTCTCCCGGGATCCGAGGACCGAGCCGTCGGCCACCGAGGACGATTCGGAGCCCTCTGGCGACGACGCGTCCGCACCCGGTCCGCCCGGGCCCGATGTGCCGCGCGAATCCTGCTGCACCGGAATCGATTCCGGTGTCCCGCTCGGATCCGGAACGGGGCCGCCGGGCATGTCCCCACCATCGGGCGCAATAGATCGATCAGGTGGCGGCAGATACACCGGCGCGCCACCATTTCCCCCGGCCTCGTGCCCGCCCCCCGCGCCGATCGGGCCGTATCCACTCGTCTCGGAGTCCGCACTCGCGCTCGTCGCGTCCGCACGGGTTGCGTGACCGACGCCGGTGTCACCGGATCCGGGGCCGGTGCCGGAGTCACTCGAGGCCGGGCCCGGCCCGGCGGCACCGTGTGCCAGACCTGCGGCGGCGGCACCGGATGCGGGGCCCGCACCGGGCAGTGCATCGGGTGGCAGCGCCCCGACCAGCGGACCCGCACCTCCTGCCCCGTGCAGCAGACCCTCCACTACGGCAAGCGGATTCGGCCACCCGGCGGCCGAACCTGTTCCCGGACGCGGAGATTCGGGCGACCCGGGCGTGTGCCCGAATCCCCGACGGTGCCCGCCGTCGCCGGGCGCGTGGTGCCCCTGCCCCGCCGGCTGCCGGGCCGGGCCCGCACCGCCACCCCAGCCGTGCCAGGGAAACGGCAGCCCCAGCAGTTCGGCGATCGCGACCAGCCCGGGCACCTGCTCGAAGCCGATCGCCGCACGGGCGTTGGCGGCCACCGCGGCGACCTCCGCCGCTGCTACCTGGACGATGCCGAAGATCTCGGCCTGCGTGGTGTCCCCACCGCTGTTGTCCTGTCCTGCTTGCGCATTCCCGATGCGGGCGACGGCATCATCGACGATGTCGAGGATCCGATTCCGGGTGCGGGCGACCACCGCGGCGAATTCACGGAAGGCGTCCCCGGCGGCCGACAGCACCGCCTGCAGTTCGTGCAGGCGGCGTCCCTGCGCGAGCATGTCCTCCTTGACCGCCTGCAGGCTGACGCTCGCGCGCACTCGATCGTCGAATCCGCGCCGCGCCTGTTCGACGCCGGTGAGGTCGAGCGCGGCAGCGCCGTCACGTACGGCCGACTCCAAAGCGGACCAGTCGCCGGGACCGATCCGCGGCCAGTGCTCCCCGACGATGACCGCCCAGTACTGCCCGCCGTACTCGGGCTCCATTGCGTATCAGGCCGATTCGTACCGGTCTATGGCCGCTCCGCCGGCGACGTCCGTCCCCGTCAGCGCGTCGACCCGCGCCACGGCGAGCAGATAGGTCGCATCGGCCTGGCCGTCGTCGCCCCGCACCGCCTGTGCGACAGCGGTTTTGACCCAGTGCAGGGCGGCGACCAGATCGCGGTCGAGCTGCGACTCCGGCCGCGCCCGCAGCTCCAGATCGTCCACGGTGGCGGCGATCCGGCCGGCCGCGCCCGTCGCGGCGCCGGTGAACCAGCTCGCGGCCGCCAGTACCTCGGCGGCCTCGTCGATATCCAGCATGGTGGTATCCCGTCTGTGGTCAGGTCGAGGAGGTGCCGAGTTCGGCCGCCTCGGTGGCCCGGTACGCGGCTTCGGTGGGCAGGTCGAAGGAGTCGACGGTGAACGGGCGGGTGCCGTTGTACTCCATCTCCACGCGCAGGCCCACCCGGGATTTCAAATGCGCGAGCCGGGCCAGCCGGAGGATTTCGGCGGCCAGCCAGGCATCGCCGTTGTCGCGGGCGTCGTCGGTGAGGTGCAGGCCGATCATCTCGCCGTCGCGGTCGCAGGCGACACCGACGGTGTGGTCCGGATTGAACACCTCGTAGGTCATGGTCCTCCAGTCCGGAGCCGGAGGCGGCTCGTCGTCGGCGTACAGATCGTGCTCGGTTGTCATCGACATCTCCTAGAGGTGGGCGCCGGCGGTCTCGGCCGGGTTCGAATCAGGTTGTGCGGCTGACGTTTCCAGCTCTGTAGCGAGCGCGGACCAGACCTGGTCCTCGACACCGAGCACACGCCGCAGCGGCCAGCAGCGGGTTCCGAGATACAGCTCCGCGGTCCCGTCGGCCGCAACATCGAGATGATCGGGGCCCTCGATGACCGGGTTGAGGCTGATCGTCGTGACCGGAGGCTGGCTGTCATCCACGGTGAAAAGGGTGCCGCCGCCCGGAATGAAGGTGTGCCGGCAGCGTGGTCCCGCCGGGACCGCCAGTTCGGGACTGTTGGTGGTGAGCGTGATCTCGGGGTTGAGCAGTAGCTGCATCGCCCAGGCGCGCGCGGTGACCTCGGGCCGATCGGCATTGAGGGCGAGCGCGGTGACGGCGGCCAGATCGAGCACGAGCATGGCATCGCTCATGGTCAACCCCACCACGACCAAGCGTTTCGGGGTACCGACCGGTTGCGGCAGATCGTCCGCCTCCACGGTCAGCGGGTCCGAACCGGTGGCGTTGCCGACGGCCGGATAGGCCGTGATCGTCCCGGTCGCTATCGCCACGGTGTACGCGAGAATCGTTTCGATCGTCGGCCATGCGACGCTGGACAATCGGATCAGACCCTCGTCGTGCAGCCAGTGCACGGTGTCTGCCACCGTCACGGTACCGGGCTCGGTCATGCCGGCAGCCCCGGTACCGCGGCCTCCGAGTCGGCCTGCCAGGATTCGGCATTGGTGACGGCCTCGTACTGCCGTCCCGCATCCGCGGTGCTCTCCCGCACGGCGGCCATGATCTCCTCCACCAGTTCGGCGCTGTCGAACCGCTCGGCGGTGCCGGGTGCGAGGTAGAGATCCAGCAGCCGCCCCATCGCATCGACCTCGGGGACGACCGCACCGCTCGGCGACGGCCTGCGTGCGCGGATGCCGTCGATCTTCTCGCGCAGATCGGCGATGCGGTGCCGCAGATCCCGGGCGGCGTCCAAGGCCGCCTGCACATCTGGGTGGATATCACTCATGAGGAACCTCCGGAGGAGTTCGGAATCGGGATCGCCGGTGTCGGCGGTGTCACGGTCGGAGCGATCGTCGGCTTCTCGCCGATCACCGCCTCCGTATACGGGGTGTTGTCGACATACATGAGGCGGTCGGGATGCCAGGCCACCACCCGATTGCGTTCGCCGCCACCACCACCGCCGGCGCCTCCCATTCCGGGCGACATCGGCATATACGGCATCATCGGCGAGCCACCGGCGACGCCGCGTGCGCTCGCGGCGCCCGCACCGGCCGACTCCAGCGGCACCATCGAGGAGGCCCGCGACAGGCTCGTCGAGGGGCTCAGCGTCGCCGAACCGGTGACCATCGGCATCTGACCCACGTCGACGCCGGCCGGGCCCGCGCCGCTGATGTCCGCGGCCGGCGCACCGGGCACGCCGGAATCTCCGGGGGCGCCGCCGCTGACCGTCGACGGAATACTGGGATAACCGCCGTCCTGATACGGGTCGGTGACGTCGGGTATTGCGTCGGTGCTCTTGTCGTTCGTCCCGGAAAGACTGTTCGCGCCCGAGGTCATCGCGCTGATCAAGGACGGAAGCATCTGCGACATAAGGTCGGTACCGCTGTTGGAAGTTCCACTGCCAGAAGTGGTTCCGCCGGTCGTCGAACCGCCGGTCGTGCTGCCACCGGAACCTGAACCGGTGGTAGTGCCGTTGCCGGAACCCGACCCGGTCGTGCCGCCCTTACCCGGCCCCGGGGTGGTCGTGCGGGAATTGACCTCGGCCACATACTGCGAGAAGGTCTCCGCCGACCGCGCGTTCAATTCGTTGAACTTCACCAGCGCCGCCTCGATGGCCGCCGCGTTCTTCGACCGCATCGCGGCCAGCAAATGCCGGCGGGCCGCGATCAGTTCCTGCGGGGTCGGGTGCCGGGTCTTGGCGGATCGAAAAGCGTTGCTGTAGCCGTCGATACCGTCGGCAAGATCGCTGAGGCCGGCGCCCAGTTCGTCGAGTTGATAACGATGGCCGGTCAGCTGCGTGGCGACCGCGGTGCCCACCGGTGTCCAGTTCTGCAAGGTATCGGACGCGATACCGAGGCCGTCCACCGCCGCGCGATGCGATCCGGCGACGTAGGTCCGCAGCTCGTTCGCGAATTCGGCGGCCGGGCCCGGGCCCGGGCCGCTGTGCAGTTGTCGCGCGAGGGTGAGGGGGTCGACCGATCCGGACGGGACCGGGAACGACGAGATCGGCACCTGCTGTGCCGCAAGCGGTTCCATCATCGAAACCGGATTCGTCACCGGATCGCCGCCGCCCCCCAGAGTGCGCCCCGACAGATTGTCGGTGGTGGTGTAGTCGGCGGCCGACGATCCGATGTGGTGTGCCATCGGATGGACCTGGTTCAGCGCACCGATCACCTGATTCGCCAGCGCCGCCTTCTGCGCGTTGAGTTGCGGAACATATTCGGCGGTAATGGGATCCGCGCCCGCGGGCTGCACCCAGGCGGCAGGCAGGGCGCCGTGCGTCGCCCGCACGAGCGCGGCGAGCGCCGATGCCACGTCCACGAGTTCGTGGGGATCGACATTCATCGCTGCCTCCGCCTCCCTTCCTGTACCGGCCGCATATCAGGCCGTGGGGGCGGCCAGCGCCGGCAGCGCGGCGGCCAGGGAGTGATCGGCGCCGTTCGATCCGGCGGCGGACGAGTTATCCGAATTGGCGGGTTCAATGCCCTTCGGGTGTGCGAATCCGTCGAAGTTCACGAAATCACCTGCGCTGCCGGTCTTATCGGTGGCGCCGGGTGTGGCCGCGGGATCGGATGTCCCTGCCGTACCCGGCGTGGGTGCCGCGCCGGGCGCCGGCGCCGTGTCGGATTGATCGGAGACGAGCGGCACCATATTGCCCTGACTGTCAGCACCGAGGGGCACGACCTTGCCGTTCACAATGACATCGAGTGTGCCGTCGGTACCCGTTCCCATTCTGCGCACGATGGCGGTGACGCGGCCGCTGTCCCAGCTGGCGACGTCTCCCGTCATCGTCTGACTCGGATCGATCGCGGTGCCGATCTGATTGCTGTCCGACCAGGCGGCCGGCGTATCGGCGTATGCCGCTTGGGCATTGGTGGAACCGTGGTTGTCGATGGCCGCGCGCAATGCCTTGAACACCGCGGCCGACACCTTCTGCGACTTTCCATCGGGAAAGGTGAAGACCTGATCACCGGTGGCAGCAGCGGGATTCGAGCCCGGCGCAACCGTCGGCTGCGACGAACTGGCCGACGAATTCGGCGCGGCTTGCTGACTCGCCGCCGGCGCGGTCTGTGCGGCGGCCGGAGCGGTAGTGGCCGCCGCCGGTTGCGCGACCGCCGGGGCTGCCTGCGCAGGCTGCACCGATTGCGGGTACTGCGCGTAACGCGCCGGATCTATTCCGCCGTTCCCATTGCCGGAACCCGAATCGCCCGTACCACGCTGGCCCAGCAGGCTGTTCATGAGTTCGCTCTCCATCATCGGATCCGAGCCGAGCGACGACGCCGAAGCCGGAACCGAACTCTGCGCGGCCGGCGTGGCAGCGGATTGATTCGCCAAACCATTGATCGCATCAGCCAATTGGCTGTTGCCGGTGCCGCTGGTGGCGCCTGGATCGGTCACGGCGCCCGGAGCGGTGCCGACCGTGCCCGGAGCGGTCCCGGTGGTGGTCCCCGTGCCGGTATCTCCGGTCGCACCGGTACCGGTACCGGTCGACCCAGCGCCGAGCAACGAAGGGTCATAGCCCGTGCCCGCACCGGTACCAGCGGCCGCTCCGGTCCCAGCACCAGTTCCTATCCCAGCGCCTGTGCCGGCACCGGTACCAGAGCCAGTTCCGGCATTCGTGACGCTGGGCGGGGCAGCCAGCTTGGCCAGCGCGGCCTGCTGCGCATCGAATTTGGTCGACAGATCGCCCAACTGCTTTTTCAGGTTCGTGTCAGTCGCGGCCTGCTGATCGGTCGAACTCGCCAAGAGCGTCATCTCCTGAGTGATGCTTCCCAGCGTTTTCTCCGCCTGCTGCATCGCGGCAGCGAGATACTGCCCGACCCAGTCGTTCTCGCTCATGCCCTCCTGCGGCAACAATTTCGCGCTCTCGTGCATCATGTCCACCATGCTGTTGATCGCCTGCTGGCCCATCACTCCGGCCTCGGCGACCTTCTGCACCAGTGGCACCAGTGCGGTATCCGCCGCCTGCATCGCGGTCACCGCATCATTGAGCTGCCCCGCCACATTCGTGTAGTTATTGAATATGTTCGGCGCGGCACTAAAGTCCGTGCCGGAAAGGTCGAGCGTCGGACCGGGAGTGCTGGGCGGATCGGTCTTCGCACCCTTGCCGAGGCTGGCGTACGCGTTCCCGAAGAACTTGTATGCCTGCGGGAAATAGGTAACGTACGTCGCCGACAGTTGATACTGCGGAGGCCACGACTTGAGTGCGTTAGAATCGGGCATCCACATAGTCGTCATACCGGCGGGGATATCGGTGGAATTCGCAATCAACGGAGTAACCGGGATCGCGGTATGCCCATTCGCCGCATCGGGTGACGCATTCTTTCCATTGGAAAGAAAGGGCGTGACAAGCTGGTCGCCGACACCTGCCCCGGCACCGCCGAGCAGGGTCGCGGCAGCATATGGCCTATTGGCCATCTGGAGACCCTGATCTTTGAAAGCCACACTGGCATTCTTCGGAATATTTTTGAATGTATTTTTGAATCCATTCCAAGGTAGGGTGTCAGCGAATTTCAATCCAGTTGACCCGCCCTTGGCGAGAATAAGCTTGGTCAGTCCAAGGCCGAGTATTTCACCACCGCCCGCCCCGAGCAGACCTACCGCTCCCTCTTTGAAAACATCGCCCATGTTGTGAATTTTGCCCTCGAGCAGTCCCCCCACGATGTTTCCCGCGACACCGCCGATCGCTCCGCCCACCCCGGGCAGAATGAGGTTGCCTACGATCGGCGCGGCAACGGTAATCGCCTCGCCTGCAAGCTTCTCGAACCAGTTCGCCATCAGCAGCCTCCGTCCCGAGCACAGTTCGCGGTACCGTCACGCCGCGAATATTGATGCCCAGGGCATCCTTCGACGACATCCATTCTCTGGGATTCCCATCAGTGGGAACTATGTCCACCGGCTGGCGGCGAAACTGCTCGGCAGGCTGACGACGCGGACCGAAGCGCCGGTGTGCGGGGCCTCGACGCACTGGCCGTTGCCGATATAGAGCATGACGTGTCCCGGGCTGCCATTGTTGTATTCGGCGGCGGGGAAAATGAGGTCACCGGGGCGGATGTTCGCCGGGGCGACCTTGGGGAGGTTCTGGTACTGCTCGGCGGCGGTCCGGGGGATGCTGACCCCGGCAGACGCGGCTGAATACTGGGTCAAGCCAGAGCAATCGAAGGAATTGGGCCCCTCGGCACCGTACACATACGGCTTGCCGACTTCGCTCAAGGCGACCGAAATAGCCTGCTGCGCAGTGGTTGTGGTACCCGCGGTCAGTGTTCCCGGATAGCTCTTCCCGGAAAGGTTGTACAGGTATTCGCCGGTGAGCTGGTTGATCGCAGCGGCGAGATCGCTCGATGTGGCGTGCCCACCGGCGACCAGAGTCTGAGCCCGCTCCAGCGCCTGCGTCATGATGGCGTGCACCTGCTGCTGCCCTGCGGCGCTGTAGGCGCCGGTGCCGAGATGGGCCAGCGCCACATCCACTTCCCGCAGCAATTGATTGAGCGCCGTGCGATTCACACCCTGGCTCCCGGCGAGACTGGTGATGTAGCCGGCGAGCTGGTTGTCGAGATTATTGAAGGTGGCGGCCGCGGTGTGCTGATACAGCCGCAGCGCGGTGAGCGCCGTCGATGCCGAGCCCCCACCGGAAGACCCGGTTCCGCTGCCGGACCCGGTAGCACCTGATCCGGTCGAGCCCGTCCCCGGAGCGCCAGTGCCACCCGCAGACGCCCCGCCGCCGGAAGCCGCACCCGGCGAACCGGTTCCACTGCCGGAGGTGCCTGTGCCCGGGGTATCAGCGCTGCCATTGCCATAGGCTGACTTCAGAAGTTGCAGCGCCTGCAGTGCCTTTTGCGCCTGCGGCGTCAAACCCGTTCCGGTTCCCGTTGTTTGACCGGCAGCCGTGGTCGAGCCGCTACCCCCGCCGCCGAGCGCGGAAGCGAGCATCGGCAGCATGCCGAGCAGCATCGGCGCCGCCGAGAGGACAGCGGGTGCGATCTTGGCGACGGTATCCGGATCTATCAGGGGCGCAGCTGAATTCACGGCATCGGAACCGGCGTGGGAAACATCCGCCGATTGCGGCGATCCGGCCGACGCACCGACTTCGGGCCCCGTCGCCGCGCTGGGCGCAACCTGCGCGGGTGCGGGCACGCCGGAACCCGCTCCTCCGCCGGATCCGGGCGCACCTGCCGGGTCCGAGCCGGCGGGCTGCAGCGCACCATTCGGCCCGGCCGCACCACCACCGGGTGAGCCGGGCGCGGCGCCGCCGGATCCCGCCGCCGGTGGCGCACCTGCCGCGCCATCGGTCGGCGGACTGTCAGCCGTGCCGGGACTGGTTGTCCCTGAGATCGATCCGGGCACACCCGCTGAATTGGAGCGATTCTCCTCGTCCTTCCGCACTACGCGGGTATTCCATGGCGTGGGCTGGGTCTCCTCCGCGGCGCCCCACAGTTCGGCGGCCCCCGACTCGGGTCCTTCGTCCACACCTGCCGGACTCGTCACGATGCGCCTCCGAGCACACGCTTGACCCGGACATCCGGCCCCGCAGGGAGCGCCTGCTGTGAGATCCGGCCGTTCGTGGCGTCAACGACCACGACCTGTGTTGCGCTGACGGCTATTCCGACCTGAGTGGGGGCGTAATCCCGGTAGCCCCAGAACACCAGATCACCTGCGGATACCCCGACAGGATCGACACGCTGACCGCAGACAACCTGGGCTGCCACCGATTTCGGCAGCACCACGGGTGCGGTACCACCATTGCTCGGGCAACCGGCCGCACTCACGCTTGCGGATGGAACCACCGCGCCTGCCCGCGAGACGCTAGGGTCATTCCCCATCACAGCGGTCGATTCGCAGGTCGCCGTGGTCGAGGCGGCAGACGCGCGGGAGATCACCGCCGCTGTCATCCCCTCCGGATCCGCTGTCCCGTCCGCCGCCTGTCCGGTGCCGCTCACCAGGGCGAGGGCTATCTGTCGCGCGCATTCGGCCGCAAACCCGGTGTTGACAGTTCGCAGCGCAGGCAACTGATATGGCGCTGACCGCAGCGCGGACAGACACGTGCGCTGCCAGTCCGAGACGCCGGTTTCCCCAGGGGCAATGGTCAATTCGGCGTAGGGATTGGCAGTGGGCGCCTCCGAGGGTAAAAGGGTCTCTGGCTCCCCGGCGGTAGTCGCGGTCTCGGCCTCGGTGGCTGCGGGATCGGGCCCAATCGCACTGTCACACTGGTAGTGCAGATCGGCGGAGGTCGCCGAATCGATTCCACCGGAGAAGATTACGAGCACGGCCAGTATCGTTCCGAGTCCAGCCGCGGCCGCCACGGTGACCAGCAGCCAACTCGGCGCGGTCAGAAGGATCACCAGCCGGGTAATCATCCAAGTCTCACTTCCTGGTTCCCTACAGGTGGTGGCCCACGACCGAGATCACCATCACGGCACAGGCCGGGGCCTACTGAGCGCAGGATAGGGATTCGCCGCGATCTTCCACGGACTCGGCGCAATGCCGCTCGCATAACTATCAGTAGCTTGCGCATCGGCTACTGCAGCCTGGAGTTGCCGCATGAGAAGCGGATTCTGTCGATCTGCGGTCAATGCGTTTGCTGCCTCGAGCACTCGGAAAGAGTGCTCATTACCAATCCATCTCAACATGTCCTGTGCTTCCTCCTGAGTGATACCGCTGAGTGGCGGTACGCCTCTTGTCATAGAGACCCCGGCGGTTCCCGGTTTAGTGGATCCATCCGCCAAATTCTTCAAAGCCTCCATCTTCTCTTTGGTAGGACGATCCATATAGTTATCGACATAATCCCGCTGCTGGCCTGTGGGCATTCCGCCGTCGAGAGGTCTGCCACCCTTACTCGCGCGCCTGTACACGTAAGCCGCCGATTGCAATGTCGCCAAATCAGCTGCCTCTTCCTCACCACTTCGAGCTTTGCCTCCGGGTTGTACGCGCTGCATTCCAGCGACTACACGGCCGAGTTGTTTATCAGCCAGCACAGAATTCTGGGCGTTGTCATCGATGATTCCCCAGGAACTGATGGCATGCTCGATTATGTCGTCCCTGGTAAATCCGGCGCCGCGGAGGGCAGCAGGCAGATGTATTCGACCGGCACCGCTGTCGACCGCGTGCTGAATGGCGGCCGCCGCACCCATCGCGGTGTTGATGCCACCATAAGCAAGAGCACCCTTGCGTGCAGCAGCCGCGAACGCCGGAAAGTGCGCATAGGACTGCATATAGGTCCCGTCCGGCCCACCGAATCCCGGTGCCCCCCATATATCCCACTGTGCGAGCGAGGACTTCCGTTCTTTACGCGCCTGCGGTCGAAACGGGGTTCGAGTCATCCCCCACGCCCACTCGGTGAGGGGCGATGAGCCGATAGCGCTCACCGCACCCAGCATGCCCAGCGCACTCATCGACCGACCGGCACCGAGAGTGCCCATCCCCAATGCTGTTCCCCCACCGGAACCTCCTCCGGCGCCCGCCCGGCCGCCGTTCTGAATCGCCATGGCGAACCGGTTCGCCACCCAGTCGTTGCCCTTCTCCAAACCTGCTGTGAGACGGCGCAATTGCAGGATCGCGACGACCTCGACGATCGCACCGATGATGAACACCGACATGACCTGTCCCTGGGCCTGTTTGAACAGATCACCGAGGAACAGCACGTACACACCGAGATAGACGACCTCGGCCGCCATGCGCGCCGCGGCGAAGAAGCCGTGCACCACGCTTCGGACCAGGAAGGTTTGGGTCGGGCCGTAGATGAATCCGCCTGCGGCGAAGCCGAATATCGCCATGAGCCCGTGATAGACCGAGTCCAGTGCCGACCAGACGATCTTGATGGCGAGTACGGCGGCGAAGGCGAGCAGGAGTGTTCCCGCGATCAGCAGCAGTATTCCCGCGCCGATCTGCCCCACACCGGGTTTCTCCGCGGCATTGTGCGCCGCAGTATCCCCGCACGCCTGCATAGCGCTCGCCGTTTGACCCTCGTCACCCGCGGCCGCCGACCATGCGCTGCGGCAGGCCGAGCTGACATCGACCACATGCCCGAAGTTCCATACCTGGAGCGGGCTGCGGGCGAAATTGTCGGCGAGCTGGCCCTGCATGCTCGAAACCAATTGTCCTGGTTGTGGATTGCTCTGCCCGTTCAATCCGGCCGCGATCTCGATGCCGAGGTCTCGCCCCTGTATCAGCCAGCCGTCGGAGGACAGCACATCCGAGAGCGGATCCGCCAGGAATATCGGGGCGAGCACCGCGACACCCAGCATGGTCGCGATCTGCATGGCGGCCTTGGCGTGCAGGCCGCGCAGCACGAACCACGCTACGAAGAAGGCGCCGATGGTAGCGGCGGTGATCAGGACGATCGGTACGGCGACTTGCGCGCTCAGCGTCCGCGCCACCGCCCGCAGCGGTGCCGAGAACAGGTCCAGCCAGCGAAAGCTCAGCACATAGGTGATCAGCCAGATGCCGATGGTCACGATCACCATCCACCCGGCGAACTCCAGGGAGATCACCAGGGCGATGCCGGTCGTCATCGGGTGCAGCACACTGCCGTCGTTGGTGGCGAACACATAGTTCGACAGCTCCACTCCGGAGGAGTCCTTGACATCCATCCAGCTCAAAGCGCTGTCGCCGGAGGAACCCGAGCCCGCCGCGCCCGCCATGGCCGCGGTGCCGACGAGACCCGGTAAGACGAACAGCACCAAGAACATCAGTGCTATCCCGGTGATCCAGCGCCGTGTGCGGGTCGCACACGCCCACGCTCGGACACGCCCGATCAGCGGGCGCAGTTGCCAGCGCTCGATCTCCCAGAACTCCACTCGCCGAAAGCGATCGAGAAAGGCGGTCACGAGACCACCCGTCCCTCCGCGTGCAGTGCGCGCATGCTGCTCGGCGTGCTGCCGATCGCCGCCGCCCGATCCGGGCGCGCCGGCCCGAGCACCTTCCCGCGCCCGATGCGGTTGAGCGCATCGCGCATGAACATCTCGCCCCGGCGCTCCTCCGGCACCTGCCGGCCGGGTCCCACCGGCGGCGAGGTGGCCTCCCGCAGAATCTGGAGCAGGAACGGCGACTCCTTCAGATCCACGCCGAGCCACTCCAGGCTGTTGCGCGCCAAGGTCTCGTCACGCTGGCGGAAGACGAACCTGTTCGGAATCAGATTGTGCGCCGCACCTTGGAAGTCGGTGGCCGGATCATGCGAGGCCAGTCCGATCGCTGCGAGATGCTTGCGGCCGTCACGACTGAAATCGGAGGTCACCGACGAGCCGACCTGCGTCTGGGTGAAGTGATGCGCCTCGTCACCGACCAGCAGTCCGAAGCGGCCGTTATCGGTCAGGAAGGCTTCTCGCGCAGCGACACCGACGAGTTCGTAGAGCGCGGTCCCGAGCCGCTTGGTCAGCGGCAACCGGTTGTACAGGTGCGGGGTGGTGAGCTCCTCGGCGGTCGGCAGCGCCAGATTATGGCTGCGCACAACGGTTGCCGCGGCGTCGAGACGCAGGGGTGTGAGCCGCTGATCGAACAGCACCGGCACCCGGTCCACGATCGTGCCCAGTCGCGCCGCCAGATCCGCGTACTCCTCGCCCGCGCCAGGCTCGTCGCGCAGCTTCCGGACCACCTTGAAAAAGTCCAGCAGACTTCGTATTCCGTATTCGGCGATCCCGCGGGGCGCCAGCAGATTGCTGGCCGCCGCACCCGCGCCCGAAGTAGGTGAAAGATCAAGTAGCGGCAGGATCGAATCCAGTGCCCGCTCCCCCGCCGTGCGCGGGTCGAACAGCCGCAACGGATCCAGCGAGACCGTCGGATCGGCCAAATCGATGATCACCGCATTGTCGATCGCGGAGGCGAAATGCTCCCACTCCCCGACCTGACTGCGATCGATGGCCAGGAACTGACCGCCCATATCGTGCACGAGCACCGCGATCAGCTTGAGCAGGTAGGACTTTCCCGAGCCGAGCTCGCCGGTGACCGCGAACGAGGCGGACAGATCATGCAGCGCCGCCTCCATGATCCCGAAGTGAATCGGCTCGAAATTCCCGGACATGAGGTTCACGCCGATCACCGGTCCGCTGTCGTCACCGATCTGGCTGGTGGTCAGCGGCACGAATCCGGCCCACATATCCGACGGCACGATATGGGCGAAGTCATCGAACGCGCGCCGCGGCGTACTACCGGGTATCAGCATCGACCACAGGTCCACCTGGGCGCCGACGGGCGCGGTGAGGTCGATCTGAAATCGCTTGTACCGCCGCTTGAGTGTGTTGACCGCATCGGTGGTCGCCTCCCGGGTCCGACCGCCGACGGCGATCACCGTGGTGAACAGCACCTCCGATTCACCGCTGTTGACCTCGAAGTGATCGTTGTACTCACCGAGCATCTGCGCCTTCGACATCAATGTGTTCTGCGCGAAGGACACCTCCTGGTCGCGCTGATCCATCTGCTCGCCGAGACGCCGCAGATTCGTCTCATTGGATTTGAGGACCTGCTCCGCCGGCTTGGTCGAGACCCGCATCCCCCAGTCGACGGTGACATCGCTGAGCCCTTCGAGCACACTGAGGAATTCGCTGCCGCCGGGAAAGGTCATGCCCGCGTAGGGAAACGAGTTCGGGGTGAGCATCGCCTGATAGGACGGCCGGAACGCGAAGTCCGGCTGCACCACCTTGATCACCGGGACGAACGAGGGCCGCAGCCGCCGCCCGCTATCGCTCTGCGCGCCCTCATCCAGTGCGGCGGAACGGAATACGGCCGCGGTCGCATCGTCCAGCGCGCCCACGCGGGTGGGCGCGACGGGATCACCCGCGGAGCCCCGCGAGAGATAGTGCTCCCACAGCCACTGGAACAGGGCCGCGGGCACCGGAACCGGATCGAACTCACCACCGATACCGGAGAGGATGTCTTTCGCCTTCTCCTCGTAGGCATCCAATTCGGCGCGCGCGATCGCCGTGGCGTCCACGGTGGTGGTATTGCCCCGCCACACCCGCGATACCACCGACATTCCGGTGTTCAGCGACCCGACGGGTATGGACAACAGGAAGATCCGCGTCTGCGGGAGGATCGCCTGGACTCGTTCGTAGGAGGCGACGACTTCGAGTGCGTAGTCCTCGCATTCGTCGAGGTCGATGCCCTCCACCATTTTGCTCAGCACGTCGATGGTGTTCAGTCGCGCCTGGATTCCCAGCAGCAGCGAACCGCTCGGCAGATTGCCGATCAGCGCATGATGCGCCATTTTCACGTCGTATTTGTCACTGGCGTTTCGCAGACCGTATCCGGCAGGGTTGACGAAATAGGTCGCCGTCACCAATCCCGCATGCGTGAACTGCAGGTTCCCTCGAATCGCGGCGGTGGGCTGGATATCACGATCGAACGCCATCGAAAGCCCTTCTGCTGTCCGCAAATATCACCACTACCGATTCCTCGACGAACATGGTGTGCCGCGCGGAATCCTCGCCGACGGGCATTCCGGAGGCCGACACCGGCTTGCGCCGCGCGATCAGCCGACCGGCCCACAAGACCCGCGAGGTCAGTCGCACGCCGGTGTACGGGACCAGACCGAGCGCGAACACCGCCACGGCGGTGACGATCAATCCGCCGACAAAGGTGACCGCCGGATTGGCCGGAAAGGACATCGAGCACACGGCCGAGACCGCCAGCAGCGCAGCGGCCGCCGCGACCTGCGGCAGGGTATAGGGACCGAACGGCAACTTCTGCCCGTTCTGCGCCTTGCCGATCACCGTGGGAACACGCTTGATCGGCGTGAAGACCTTGATGACCTGGCTCACCGATACCCGCCGATGGGCGCGTTGGGGATGATCGTGTCCGAATCGACGCGCGCGTAATTGACCAGTGTCGGCAATATCCAGAACACCACCGCGGCAATGATCGCCGAACCGGCAACCGCCAGGACCTTGCCGGGCGACAGCTTGCTCTTGGTCGATTCCGAGATGAGGATCGCCATACTCGCGATGGTCAGGATAATCAGCCCGATCCAGCGGAAGACGAGCAGCACGCTTTCCAAAATATTGCCGAGTTGAGTGCCCATCGGGGAGGTCCTTTCGCGATCATTTCTGCGTCGCGGGCGGGATCTGCACCGCAGCGGCCGAGGTGGTGGGGGCGGCGGCGGCAGCGGCCGCCGATTTGTTCGCTGTCTGACCGCTGGACACCGTTATCGGATTGCGCAGTGCGGGAACCGATTCCACTGACCGCACCTGCCACTGTCCGGCCGCGCGGACCATGTCCAGCGGATACGCCAGGGTGGGCGCGGCGGAGCCGTCGGCCTTCGGATTGATCGAGGCGAGTACCCGTGCCCTGGACGTGCTCGCCCCGCACCCGCTGTCATCGGAGGTCACGGCGGTGGTCTCCACGGCGCTGAACGGCGCCGGCCGCAGGGCCGCGATACCGGAATCGGGTGTGGTGTACCGCGCTATATCTCCGGAACCGGTCAGCATGGCCTGCAGAAATCCCGAAGCCACCTGTGCCAGCGGCGAATCCGCCGCACACGAGTTCGAGTACGCGAGTACCAGATCGATGCCACGCTCGGGCGGCGCTACCGCGGCGGGCACGGTCAGCGCACGCAGCCGCCCGTCCACGACCGAAACCGCGACGCGGTAGTACTGACGTGCGTCATCGGTCACCCCGGCCCGCTTCGGCATGCGCACCGACACCGTGACCGCCCAGACATCGAGGTTGCCGGTGGATTCTGTGCGCGTGCTGAAAACGATCTCCGGATCGGTCACCTGCCGTCCGGCCGCGGGCAGGGTGATCTGCTGTGCGGCGCCGACGAATTCCGAAATTCGGTCCTGCTGACCGGCGGATGCGCTCAGATACGTCACCACGAATTCGCGGGCGAAAGATCCGGCCAATTGCGCACGGCCGATCAGGGAAATCGTCGAGCTTTCCGATGGACCCGGCGGTGGTGTGGCGAATGCGTCGAATACCGCATGCCCCCCGCCGATCACCGCGGAAACAGCCAGTATTCCGACAATAATATTGTCCCGGCGACGGCGTGCCGCCATCCGGCGGAGCAACGCATCGCCCGAGTTCGCCGATCTGCCGGTCATTGTGCTCACTCCGGAAATGGTAGAGAGCCGGGCGATTTCGCATTTCCGGCCCGTTCCCATTCATGGGAAGCCATGCGGGCACGGATCGGTTCGTCAGCACAGCGCCCCGCGGTCCATCCGGCCCCGGAGCCGATGCCGCAACTGTTCGTCGTAGCCGAACGGCGGGGAACACCCGGGTCGGTCGGAGACCGATTGCACGGATTCCGGCATCGAGAAGTCCTCGGCGACTCGCACGAATTGCGCGATCGCCAACTGCTGACCGGAGAACCCGGGATAGGGGAAAATCAGCAATGAGGTCGGCGTGTACGAGCCGCCGTAATTGAGCGCGCGCACGGTGACGCCCACGGTCTCGCCTGCCCGAAGGCGCGCGCTCGCGGCCACCAATCGCTCCCGATCGTCCGGATGGAAGACATCGCGTGGCCGAAAGAGGTAGTCCCACCTCACCCACGGCGCGGGATCGGTCAGCCAGTGCGAGATGCTGGTGCGCTCGAGCTGGATCATGGCCAGACAGGTCCCCGCGCGGCGGTGCGCCTCGCGCAGCCCAACGGATTCGAGCGCCGGGTACGGCGCCTGGATGTGATCCGGGGTGATGTCCTCTATCAAAAGCCAAGCGCCGCAGCAGCGTTCATCATCTCGGGAGCGGAGCGTGAAACGCCACCGGCCCGGCCGCTGCGCACCGTCCGCGATGGTGGCGTCGAACTGCAGCTTCCCGCCCTGCTTCGGCTCGTACAGCAGATCCAAGACTTCGGCGTGCCGGTCGAATCCCGACACCCGATGGAACAGTTCGGCGATCGACATTCTCGGCGCGTACTCCTCGGCGGACGATCCGGTCAGCCGGGTGATGCCACTCGGCAGTGCAACTGTCTGGGAGTCGAGGTCCCAGATGGCGCCGATCGCGGTGGGCGGGGCCGGAATCGGCGCGGCGGACGGTCCGGCCCAGAACCGGATCGCGTGCACATCGCCTGCCGGTCCCAGCACCGGCCGGGTCAGCACCGAGTAGGGGCCTGCCTTGGTCGGCACTGTCAGATCGCCGTCCTGCGCCCGGTTATGCGCGGACCAGATCGCCTCGGCGATATCGGCGGTCTTCATTCCGTGGTAGATCGCGGGGGTTTTCGCCAACTGGCGTTGCAGGACCCGCTGCCACCCGGCGAAGTCACGGGGTGAACTTCCCACCGACGCAACGGACATGATCTCCGGCGTCAACATCTCCACTGTTATCCATGGAATCACCGAGCCGTTCTGCATCGCATCCGCCTGTACCGCCGTGCCTCCGATCTCACAGCTCGAAGGACCCTAGTCAGTAATCTAACGTACCGATGATCAGCGGCACAATGAATGAGTCATATAAATCCATTCGGTTGCATTCACTGAGAATTAGCTACTGACTGGGACCTGGCATTAGCGGCCGCTTCGACCGACAATCCCAGCACCCCCGCTCCGAGCAGAACGGCGTTTTCGCCGAGCTCCGACGGCACGACACGTAAGCCGGGCAGATAGCCGAGCCTGGCATGCGCCGCGACCGCCTGCCCGAGCGGTTTCCACAGCAGGGGCCCGGCCGTGATCAGATCGCCCCCGACGACAACCAGATCCAGGTCCAGCAATGCGGCAACCGACGAGATCGCCAGTCCCACAGCGGTTCCGGCCCTCGCGATCGCGACCGCGGCCGCCCTCTCGCCCGCGCCGGCCGAATCCACCAGTGCTCCCATCGATTCCCCGGACCAGCCCTGCGATCGCGCCCAGCGCAGCACGGCGGCGCCACCGGCCACCGCCTCGAGGCAGCCCCGGCCGCCGCAGTCGCAGGGCTCGTCGAACCCCGGCACCAGGACATGCCCGACATTGCCGCCGTTCCCGGTGCGGCCGACCACACCGAAACCACCGATCGTGATGCCGCCGCCGATATGCTCCGAGAGCGATATCGCCAGTGAGTCCATGACGCTCCGGGTCGCCCCGAAGGTGCGCTCGGCCATGGCCAGGCACACCCCGTCGAGCGCGAGTTGCACTGCGGCGGTGGGGAACAGCTTCTGGACGGCATCCACGAGGCCGAATCCCGTTCGCCACTGCGCGATTCCGGCCGGGGCCACCACACCGGCGGCCATATCGATGGGCCCCTCGCAGGCGATGCCCACCGCGGTGACGTCGCCCCCGGCCGCCGTTTCGAGCAGCAGGTCGCGGCAACTGTCCCAGGCTCCTCGCACGGGCACCGGTACGCGCAGGACTTCAGCGTCCTCGCCGCCGACGCTGCCGGCGGCGATATCCGCGCCGCCGATCTGTAAGGCCAGGACGGTCATTCCTACGCGCCGCCCGTACCGGTCGGCCGCAGGGGACGACCGAGAACAAGGTGACGCCGCGGCGCCTCGGGGACCGATTCGGCGGGTTGCGCACTGGTTCCCGTCCGGATGATGCGCATCGGACGCCGATGATCGAGCGGGGTGACACGGTACCGATCCAGATTCTCGATCACCCTGCCCGAGTTGTCGTACGCCACGCCGGCCCAGATCATCGCCTTGGGCGCATCTCCACGCGTGATCAGCGTCGATGCGAGCTGCTCGCACTTCGACCGGAGCGGGCAGCTCCCGCAGACCTCGACCGCCGCTCGCCACGATTCGGGCGTTCCGACATCCAGGTCCCAGTCGTTCGGGCACGTCGCGCACGGCGGCCGATCGGCCTTCGCCGCGGTCACCGTGGCTCGCGACGCACGCGAGTACGGAAAAGACAGGGAAATACAGGTAATAGCACTCATGGCCGTCTCCGGAAATGCCGTGGGCGTCTCGCGATTTCGCGCGCGCCCCACTGATCGGGCGGATCGTCAGGGCTGTTCGACAGTCCCCGGAAACCAGCTGTTCAAGCCTGGTTCTCGAACGTTAGCCGATCAGTGTCTACCCGGCAAGCTTTATGCCGTCATGCAACGGCACATTGACCAGAAGTTCTTTTATTTGTATCGTCGGCTAACGGCACGTTCAACCCCGAACCGTCTGCGCGGACGGGGTTTCGATACCAAAGGGCGATGGCGGCACAGTGGACTACACAATCGATGAACTGGCACGGGTAGCCGACACCACCGTGCGGAGCGTTCGCGTGTACCACGAGCGCGGGCTGCTCCCGTCGCCCGAAGTACGCGGTCGCACCGGTTATTACGGGCCGGACCACCTCAATCGACTGCAGACGATCAGCCGACTGCTCAGCCGGGGCATGAAGTTGAACGGCATCCGGGAGCTATTGGAGGCATGGGACCGCGGCGACGGCCTCGCCGACGTACTCGGCGTGACCGACCAGGCGGGCGAGGAAGTCTCAAATGCGACCGCCGAGGATACCGAGCTCATCGAGCCTATTTCGCTCGACAGCCGCCGACCGGCGGATTCGCAGTCGCACGCACTGGTCGCCCAACTCGTCGAGACCGGCGTCGCACCCAGTGCGGCTTTCGATTTCATCGAGCGGCTCAGCTCGGACTGTGATCAGCTCGCTGCCCGCTATGCCGACAAACTCTTCGATCACATGGCCACACGCGACCCCGGACAACCCGAACGTGCGATCGGCGACTTCACCTCGATGAAGACCGACCGAGAGATCTCCCGGCTGATCGCCAGCCGTGCGGTCTCCACTCTGATCGATCAGGCCCTGACTCGCCATGCCGAACTACCTACGACTTCGTGAGCCGAGGCGTCGTGCAATCCCTACCATCCATACGCTTTTCCCATCGTCGAGTCCGGGACCGAACTCCGATTCTCATTGATACCAATCGGTTTGGGCAGGCCAAAACACGCCAACTCTCGGGAACCGAAGCCGTCACTGGCACATCTGCGACAGCCGGGACGTTCAGCGAAGCGAGTGCCGTTGCCGCCGAATGACAAAGGACAGCGTGCGACTGCAGCACCTCCACCCTCGACCGACAGTGTCGTATTGCCGCGGTTCGTCATACAGCGGGCAGTCGAAGCAGGGCTGGATCGGGCGCAATTGCTGCGTGAATGCAGATTGCCCGAGTGGTCGCTCACCGGCGACGACGTCCGGCTGCCGAGTGAGAAGTACTTGCGCATCTGGGAAGTGGCTGAGCATCGCCTCGCGGATCCCGATATCGCCGTACATGTCACCGAGGGCTATGCGGTCGGCGAACTCGGACTGTACGACCTGCTGTACGCGACGGCGCCGACGCTGGGCGCGGGGCTGGCGGTGTGCGGACCCTATATGGGAGCCATCAGTACGAACTTCCGTTTCGACCCCGGTCCCGAAACCGAGCGGGAGATCGGCTTCCACGTCGACCTGATCCACGGCGAGGGGCGGGGCCGGGACCTTGCCATGCAGTTCGCGCTGACCGCCGTCGTCGCGCGCGCCCGGCAGAGCACGAGGGAGCCGGTAGCGGTGGCGCGAGTGACATTCCGTCAGTCCGCACCCCGCACCCATGGCGGCTTGGCGGATGCTTTCGGCACCACCGCAATCGATTTCGGCGCTCCTCGCGACACAGTGGTGCTCCGCAAGGCCGATCTCACACTGCCCCTCGGTACCGCCGACAGTCGCCGGGCAGCCCTCCTCCAGAAGATCGCGGCGACCATGCCCGCGCCGGCGCCCCGCGCGACAACCTGGTCGGATCGACTCACGACCGTGCTCACCGCGGCCCTCGACCGCGGACCGGTCACACTCGACACCGTCGCACACGAACTCGCCATCAGCCCCCGGTCGCTACAGCGCCGACTGGCCGAGAACGGCACAACCTGGCGCACCGAACTCGACCGGGTGCGGCGACTCCGCTTCGAAACAGCCAGCGCCGCAACCCCACTCACCCGATCCGCGCAGGCGGAATTGCTCGGCTACCGGGACGATCGGTCCGCGCGCCGCGCCACCCGGCGCTGGGACCGATGAACGAACCCCGCGGCGGGCGCTGACATTCCAGCATACCGTCATTGCATGTCCCGTTATCTAACGGTACATTAGATTCTGAGCGCTGGAACTCCAGGTCAGCTCACGTGCCGACGAGTGAAGCCGCCTCGCCGAGGCCATCCCACCGCGTGGCCATCGAGCGCTACGACGGGCATCATCCGAACGCAAGGAGACCGACATGAATTTCATCGAACTCGCCGACGTCCCGATGGACAAACTGACTCAACTCGAAGATTCCCCACTGACCGAGGCGGTCGCTGAAACAGAGACCGAGCACGGCCGGATGCGTTTCAGTTCAGCTATCAACTGATCGTCACAGTGGCCATCCGGCATACCGGGTGGCCACTGCCACAGGCTCAGTCCAATCCAAGACGCTCGATTGAGAGTTTCGTTGTGTCCGTTGATATCTCCATGCCCGCATTTTCGGAATGGCCGGACCGCGGCCTCGATCTCGAAGCGTTGTACGACGACGGATGGCAACCTGTCCCCTTCGATCAGTATGTGGTGAAGATCCACAGTCGCTGCAACCTCGCCTGCGACTACTGCTATATGTACGAACTGGCCGATCAGAGCTGGCGAGACCAACCGGTGGTCATGGCGCCGGCCATTGCCTCCGCCACGGCGAAACGTATTGCGGCACACGCTCGCCGCCACGAGCTCGACGCCATCTCGGTCAGCTTCCACGGAGGCGAACCCCTCCTGGCGGGCCACGAACGGATCGCTGCGCTGGCCCGCGAATTCCGATCAGCGGTCGACTCCCGCGTCCAATTGCAATTGAATGTACAGACCAACGGCATGCTGCTCACCGACCGAATGTTGAAAGCGCTGCAGGCGCAGGACATCACAGTGGGCGTCAGCCTCGACGGCGACCGCACCGCCACCGACCGGCACCGCCTGACACGACGCGGGGACAGCGGTTACGACCGTGTCGAGGCAGGCCTGGAACGGCTGACCTCGCCCGCATACCGGCACCTTTTCGCCGGTCTACTCGCCGTCATCGACGTGGACAACGACCCGGTGGGCACCTACGAGAGTCTCGCCCGATTCGCACCGCCATCCATCGATCTCCTTCTCCCCCACGCCACCTGGGCCGCGCCCCCGCCCCACAAGGCCACCCCCGACGGCGGCGTGGATGCCACCGACACCACCTACGGCGAATGGCTCAACACCGCCTTCGACCACTGGTACGACCTCGGCAGGTCACGGGTTCCGGTCCGGTTGTTCCGCAGTGCGATTCGTGCATGGATCGGCGGGTCCGCCGATATCGAACAGCTGGGTACCGGCGCGCTGTCGTTCCTTGTCATCGAGACCGACGGTGCCATCGAGCAGGTCGATTCACTGAAGGTGGCCTTCGAAGGCGCCACCGGAACCGGACTGCACGTACTGCGCGACGAACTCGACGCGGCGTTCCGGCATCCCGGTGTCATTGCCCGCCAGATCGGGATTCGCGCGCTGAGCCCGACCTGTCAGAGCTGCCGGCTGCGAGATATCTGCGGCGGCGGGCAGTACGCACATCGCTACAAACCCATGTCAGGCTTCCTCAATAATTCGGTCTACTGTGCCGATCTCATGGTCTTTCTGGACCATGTGGGGGACCGGTTGCGCGCGGATATCGCCACCCTGCGGAAGGCCTGAGTCATGGAACTCACCGATCTCCTGGTCCGGATGGCGACCGCCCCTGGCGATAGCGACCTGGTGCGATTGCTCGCCAAAGCGCAAATCGGGAAGCGCATGGCGCAAATAGCCGCACTTCTGCAGCAGCAGGATTCCAGCCACCTCACACTGCTGGCGCGGACGCAGTCGTCAGCTCCGCAGCAGTTCCGCCGCTTGCTGTCGGATCCGGGAATCGTCACCGGAGCCCGCCGGGACATCGGCCCCTTGATCGTGGCGGCGGTGATTCTGGGCGGGGCGCAGGCCCGTGTCGACGTCCACGTCATCGACGGCGAAGTACTACTGCCGACGCTCGGCCGGCTGCGTCTTCCGCGGCGGCGGAGCGTGAACCGGCCCGAGCGGGTAACCATCTCAGTCGCGGAGGGACGGGTCTCGGTCGAGTACCGCCCGGATGCCGAAGCTCTTGTCCTACCAGACGATTTGACGTCTGCCACCTCTTCGTGGCAGCCACTCGAGCGGATCACCGCTGGACGGAAAGCCGTGCTCGATGTCGTGCTCACCACGACCGGCCCGTTGCCCGGCATCTACGGGGTACCCGCGGATTTCCATCCACAGTCGATCGTGGAATGGCGGGCGGCGATCACCGCCGGATGGGAACTGCTCGAGAAGGAGCGCCCTGAGCACGCCGCGGCAATTGCCGCCGGGCTGGTGGCGATCGTCCCCGTTCCGGCCGCGCCGAACGGTGATACCACGAGCTGCACGATCGACGGTACGTTCGGGACGATCTTCATGTCGTTGCCGCCCGACCCGGAGACGGTCGCGGTGACCTTGATCCACGAGTTTCAGCACGGAAAACTCTCCGCGGCAATGGATCTCGGCACACTGTGCAGCGTAGACCAGAACCAAGCGCATTATGCGCCCTGGCGCGATGATCCCCGGCCATCGGGTGCGCTGCTCCAGGGTGTGTACGCGCACCTCGGCGTCGCCCAATTCTGGAACACCCACCGAACGGCGGCCCCGAAGCGAGCACTGCTCGCCCATGTGGAGTTCGCTCGCTGGCGCGACGAAACCTGGATCGCATGCCAGGAAATCCTCGACGATGCGGCGTTCACCGAAGCCGGCCGGGTATTCGTGCGTGCACTCGCCACCGAGCTCGATCTCCTTCGCGCCGAGCCGATTCCGGCCGAGGCGGCGGAACTGGCCGACCTGATCGGCCTGACCCACACCATCTCGTGGCGGCTGCGGAACCTCGATATGGAACCCCACGCCGCGAACACAACCGCTGCGGCATGGCTCGCGCGACAGCCCGCGCCACTGCGCCCGCTCGCCCGGCTGGCCGAGCCGGTCGCGAACACTCGGACGGTCAGTGATGCCCAGACCCGGCTCCTGTACGGCCGAGTGGCCGGCGTGCGGACTCCGAAATCTCCTTCGACCGCTGATTCCTTCCCCGCCGCAATCGATTACGGCCACGCCCGGATGGATTACACGGCGCGGCTGCGCCGGAACCCCAACGACCTGGACGCCTGGGCCGGTTTGGCGCTGTCCGTGCCGGCCGCAGATCCCGCGCACCGCTCGCTGCGCTCGGTTCCGGAGATAGTCGCGGCCACGTACCGGCAGGTGGTCCAACTCGGTTCCACCACACCGGATCCGATCGATATCGCGCGCTGGCTCGCGGAAGCGATATCGAATTGACCGGCCCGGACGATATCGCCGAGGTGACGCCGGTCCGCCCGGGCGACGCATCGGGTGTTACCCGCACGCATCTGCTGGCCGTCGAGTGCGCCTTCCGGGATCAGCCCGGAGCCGCGGAGAATCTGCACCGATTCCTCGTGACGAATATGGCCGCTCGCAAACTGCGTGATTGGACAGCACTCGCCGCGAGCGGCGACCCGCGATTCCTGGTGGCCCGCACCCACAACGGCACCGTCGCCGGATTCATCCGATCTACCCTGGCGGACGATGGGGTGGCCGAGATCAACGAGTGGTACGTCGACCCCGGCTGGCACGGCCGCGGTGTCGGGGCAGCACTCATGCGAATGACACTCGGCCATCTCGAAGTGAGCGGCGCCTCGGAAATCCGGGTCCGCACGACGGCTGACACGATCGCTGTGGAGCGGTACGAGCACTACGGCTTCGCGCCGTACGGCACGCCCTCCGGCACCCCGGAGTTGTTGCATCAGTATGGAATAGCCGCGCCGCAAATAGAGCTTCGAAGGTGGCTCTACCGGTAGCTCTCCGGCCCACGGTGAGAAGCCCGTGCGATCCAGTTGGCGGGAACGGCCGGCGGCGCGGCGGCAAACGATCCGGGGTCTTGCAGACGCCGTGCTTGCCGGGCCAGCACGACCATTGCGGCTACCAGCAGCCATCCCGTCGTAGCGATGCCCAGCGTCGACAGGAGCGGTCCCGCCATCAGCGCGCCCAGAGCGGTGCCACCATGGGTCATGAGCTTGCTCGCACCGAAGACTCTGCCGACCAGATCACCCGGAAAAGCGCGCACTCGATTCAGGGTCAACGGCACATTGCCGATCGGCGCCATGAACCCGACTCCCATCCAGCACACTGCCAGCACCACCGGGTTCGAACTGATCACCATGAGCGCGCAGAGCACGACCCACACCCACAGCATGAGGGTCAACGCGATCCGAGGATTGATTCGACCCACGAGTCCGGCCGAGGGCGCGGCAGCGAGCAAGCCGCCCAGGCCGGTGGCTCCCAGCACCACGCCGATGGTCCAGGTCGGATGACCGCTGTCCTTCACCTCCACGGTGATCAGCAGTATGAAAGCCTGGAGTATTACGTTCGTGAACGCGATTATTGCTGTGCTGCCGAACACAAAGGGGTCACTCCGAACGCTTCGCATCCCAGCCCATACGTGCCCCCAATCCCAAATACGAGCAGGGGCCCGATGTGCGGGAGCCGCTCTCGGTTCCACCGCTGCTCGGGAAGGAATTCTGGACAGTGTCCACAGACAGTAGATGTACGAGATGGCGTTTGCAAGGAATGGTAGACCACGAGCCATGCCCAGCGTTATCGCTCCGAAAGTCCGGCCGGCCATATTGGCTATCGGCTGCTCGGCTTCCAAAAATGAGAACGCTGCGGGAAGCTCCTCCTCGGCGAGAACATCTCGAACCAGAACAAGCTCGCTGGTATTGAAGAAGACGTAAGCGGAACCCTCCGCGAACGCGGCCACCGCGAGAAACAGCGCCAGACCCGGCGGCCGCACGACTATCACCGCTGCCGCCAGCAGGGTGGCAGCCAACCCCACGCGCTGGCACGTCACGAGTATTCGCCGGCGGTCCCAGTAATCCGCCGCGACACCTGCCGGTATCTCGAAGATCAGCCCCGGCAATGATAAAGCGAACGCGACCAAGCTCGCCGAGATCGGTGAGCCGGTGATGGCGAGAACCAGCAAGGGATAGGCTATCCGGACGCCTTGCAAACCGATGTGCGAAACAACATTTCCAGACCACAGAAGTAGAAAATTCTTATTACTGAATATGAATGATGCACGCATCTCTGATCACATATCCGGAAGATTGAATCGGTCAGGGATATTCAGACCAGCCGAGTGGCAACAGCGACGATCGCGCGCAGGCCACCACGCCAGGAACGCATGAGCACCCCGACGGCCGACCCTGCGGCAACGAGCATCGACGCCAGCGCCCACAGCGTCAGTCCGGATGTCTTGAGCGGCACCTCTTTGCCTGGCCAAGGGTAGGCGCTTGTACCTCGGACAGCCCCGACCACCAGCGCCAGCTGCGAGCCCAGATCATTGCCCTTCCCGAGCGACGCGACAATCTCAGGCGTGCTGCGGTCGAGATTCAGCACATCTATCAGCACCAAAAGGGTGACGACTATCGCCGCAATCGCAGCGACGCTCCCCGACAGTTCATTGCGTCGAAGAACGGCCTGGATTGCCGCCATCACCTCGACGAGTATTGCGATGGTCGCGAGGATCGCCCAGACACCGTCGATCCTCGCGGAAGCCGGTGCCGATTGAGTCCAGATGGTCATATTCCTAGTCGAATGCACGATCCGGCCGAAAGCATTGACACTCGCCGATCCATTCCAATTCGACGCTGTCACCCATGGCTGGAACATCATGAACAGCAATACCACGCCGCTGGCCGCCACAACGATATACGGCCATATCTCTGTGAACGACCGAGCCGGAACCGGATGCGTCAGCTGCACCATCGCCATACCCAGCGTTGTTCAGAAACTGCCGGACGCGCTGCCGCTACCACTGCCGGAACGCGGCGGGAACGGTGCGAACGGCGGCTGCGGCGGAAGATCGGGCCAGCGGCCCGGAAGTGAGCCCGACCGACCTTCGGAGTGGCCCCGATTGCCGGGGTGATCGAACCAGTCCCCGTCAAATCTCGGCCGGCTGTCGCTACGACTTACCCAGTCGCCGTTCGGGTCCGACCAAGCGTCGGTGGCCGGCCGCTGCCCGGGCCCGCCGTTCGAGTCTTCGCCAGTGCTCGTCGGTGAACCGACGGCGATATCGGCGAATGCCGGTGCGGTCGCGGCGATCGGCGCCGACGCGATGGCGATCACTGCCGCCACGCGTGCGGCGAAGTGTAAGGACTTTGGGAGTGGGAGAGTGCGCATAGGAAACCTCCTGGTCAGAACCATCACGCTGTGTACGGCCCACAAATAACGTACCGTCATACAGCGGCTCGCTATTCCCAGCGGCGGAGACCTCTCTGATGGCAATCGCGGTTCAGTTCAACCTGAGCGAGATCGGCGACCGCGCCCCGGTTAGCGCGGCCTCCGCCGCCACACCCTCGAGCGCCGGCGCCCTCACCGACCTGAACGCCACCACGGACGAGGTGCTCCGCCACGAGGTCGAAATCAAGGCCCTCGGCTACCCGCGCACCGCACGGGCAGTCGCCCCGCACTTCATCGAACAGGGCTGGGGCCGCATCATCAATATCAGCGGACTCGGTGCCCGCCAAGTCAATTCGATCGCCCACACCATCCGCAATGTCAGCGTCTCCGCCCTCACCGACGAACTCGGCCCACAGGGCATCGATGTCACCGTCGTCCACCCCCGCCAGACCCGAACCGAACGCCTCACCCAGCGCCTCACCACCCAGGCGGCAGTCACCGGCACCACAGTCGCCGACCTGGAAGCCGACCTGGAAGCCGACCTCCCCGCAAACTCCATCCGCCGAGTAATCGACGCCGCCGAAGTAGCCGACGTAGTCACCTTCCTCGCCTCCCCCGCAGCGCCGCCATCACCGGCGACGCCACAGCCGCAGGCGGCGGCGTCCCCGGCCCGGTCTACTACTGACGCAAACCCCAAGCAAGTCAGAACAATTCGCCCAAGACCCACTTACCCCCAGTCAAGTGGGCCACGAACCGCAAGCGCCCGACCACAACCCCCGAACCACTCCCCCATCGACGGCCCCAAAACCAGTCCCACACGTCCATAACGTGCCGATTTGGAGGAACCAGGGGGTACTGATGTAATCTCATCGAGCACGAAGCGAAGCGAGTGCAACGGGCTGTGGCGCAGCTTGGTAGCGCACTTGACTGGGGGTCAAGTGGTCGCAGGTTCAAATCCTGTCAGCCCGACCAGGTCGGGGGCGGTTTCCGCCCCCGACCGGTCACGTTTTGTGGACCAATTGTGGACCACAGCGCCTACCCCGGGTATGCCGGGGCTGTCGGGCACAGAGATCATCAACGGATTTTTCGGGTCCTCCGACGTCACCTTCGCGGGCCGTTCGCAGCGCCGCCAACCTCTCGCGCAACATCCCATATCCCGGATGCTCGAGAGTTGCGGGCATATCGGGTTTCGCTCTACCTTGGAGAAACGTCCCAGAACCTGGGGCCTCCCGGTAACCGCAGCGGAGCCGGATGAAGCACCGACTGGCAACTGTTCGCGATCTCCGCGGGTTGCTGTCGATTCCACGCTCGGCGGAGCCGATCCATGTTCTTCGATGTCGCGCCGCCGGACGATTCGGTCCCCGCGTGCGTTGGCTACGAAGGCAATCGAGACGGAGCGCTTGTCGCTGGTCGACCTCCAGGGCCGGAGGGAGGTGGTGGATTATGGAGGAGCAGAACAACAATCACGTGTCTTGGTTGAACCAGCGGATGTATTCGACCGGCGAGGCCGCGCGGCTGCTCGGTGTCGATGCGTCGACTCTGCGGCGGTGGCGCCGTGCGAAACCCGTCGAAGGCCCAGGCTTCATCCAGATATCGAATCGAGTGGCGAAGTACCCGGAAAGCGATATCGAGGCGTATCTGGCTGCGCGGCACGTGATACCGGCTGCGTGATGGTCGCAGTCGATCGGGTTCCGGTCGCGCGGGAGCGGGAGGTGCGCTCCCATGTCTGAGATTCTGAAGCTGCCGATCGGCACGCGACTCAACTGCGATATCGAGAAACTCGCGCGGAGCCGGTCCGGAAATCCGTTCCGCGCCCGGGTGCGATGGACCAATCCACAGTCCGGAAAACGTGATTCGAAGTCCGAGACCTTCCCGACCACCGACCTCGCTGAGGAATGGTTCACGGAAATGAAGACCTTGGCAATGCGCGGCATCTCACCCGCGTGCGCCGACGTCAGTCTGCTGGACTACGGCGAAGCCAATATGAACCTAGCGCTGCGAGGTCTGGAGCAGAAGACTCTGGACCCGTACAAGTGTGGCTGGCGCTTGCGGGTGAAACCTACCCTCGGGCACCTCGGAGTTCCGATGATCACCAACGGCATAGTCGACAGGGCCGTGGTCGGATGGATCGAAGAAGACGGCTGCGGAAAGTCCACCATCAAGAACACTCTCGCAGTCCTGTCCAGGCTGATGGATCAAGCCAAGCGCGATGGTCTCATCGACATCAATCCAGCCCGGGTCCGTGGCTGGCAAGCCTTGTACAAGCAACTCGAAGACGAGCTCCAGAATCCACGCGCGTTAGCGTTGCCCAATTGGCAAGCGTTGGTCGATCTTTGCGACGCGCTGGTTGCTGCCTCGGCCGAGCAATACCAAGGCTGGGGCGACGTGGTCATGTTCGCTGCCTGCACAGCGGCACGCATCGGCGAAGTAGCCGGATGTCGCGTTCGCGACATCGATACAGACTCGTGGATCTGGACTGTTCGCCGCCAGACCACCCGCAGCTCGATAGGAGCAATCGACAAGGGGACCAAGGGAAATCGAGCCCGTTACGTACCGTTGATCGAGGAGATCCAGCCGATGATCGCGGATCGGCTCGCGCCGCGCCGACGCAACCCGGACGCACGGTTGTTCATCGGCCCACGTGGCGGAAGCATCAATACCGGGAGCCTGCACCGAGCAACCCATTGGGACGACGTCGTCGCCTCCCTCGGATACCGGCATCTGGTACGGCATACCCTGCGGCACACGGGGCTCACCTGGTTTGCCGATGCCGGCATTCCAATCCATCGCCTGCAGCAGATCGCAGGACATGCCGACTCACGCGTGACCGAGCTGTACCTGCGTCCAGATCACACGCAGTTGGCGAAGGATTCGAAGAGGATGTCCAACCATCTGCAAAGTGTCGTATGACGGCGTAACCACTGGCGCCCCACACCCTCGTGCGAAGAGGTGTGGGGCGCCAACTGGGTAACCGTCAATGGTCGCAAGGCTATTGACGCGACAACTTTAGCTGGGCTTATCAGCGCGCTCCCACCTTCGGAGCGGTGGGCCGGCGCACGCTACACCGGCGGCGTGGACAGTCAAGCCGCGTGTACCGAACATCCTGCGTGCCGACAGTTCGACCCTGGACCGCGTCGTGGATTTCTCGGCTTGACCGCCCACTGACGCCGCCGGTGTTAACGCGTTGCGCCCACCGCCCCGAAGGCGCGGCGCGAATATCGATATTTAGGTTGTCGCACTGCGCTTTTCGGGCTTGTCCTGTTGAGGAGTCCGATTATGTCTTTGTCCGACATTGTGCTCGAGAACCCCGGTCAGTTCATTGCTGCCGTGCCCGCGATGCTGGGCTTCGTCCCGGAGCGGTCGCTGGTGGTTGCCCTGCTGCGGCAGGAACCTGACCGCACACACGAAGTGCAACTCGTCGCTCGTCTGGATCTACCGACCGCCGCTGACCAGTATTCGCAACTGCCGCAGCGCATTGCGAACGTGTGCGGCAGGTCCGGTGCGATCGCTGCGCTGGCGGTGATCGTCGATGACCGCACCTCCCGCCCCGGCGGTCGCGACGCGGGAGCGGCTGATCACCGCCCGCTGGTCGATGCCCTGCAGCAGCGCCTGGCCGGCTGCGATGCCGTTCTCGCGGGTGCCTGGGGAGTCTCGCGGATCGGTGACACCGCTGAATGGTGGAACATCGAATCGCCGGGCTCCCATGGTCTTCAGCCGGATCCGTCGGCGTCGCAGGTTGCAGCGACCCGCGTCTTCGAGGGTCTCGCGCTGCGCTCGTCGCGCGAGCAGTTGGCCGATTCGATCACTGTCGACGAGGCGATTCGCGAACAGGTGGCCGCCGCGCTGCCCGCTGTGGTCGCTGAGGCACAGCGGCGGCTTGCTCGTGCGATCGAGATCAACAATCCCGATGCCTACAGCAGAATGGCGCTGTGGCAGGTGATGTCGGTCATCACCCAAGCCGGGGACCTGGTCGATATCACACCGAACGCGATCGCCGAAGTCGCTGTCGCACTGCGTGATACCGCGGTCCGAGATGCCATGTTCGGTGTCGCAGGCGGTACGCATGCGCGGGCCGCGGAGGATCTGTGGGGTGTGCTGACGCGCGCTCTGCCGGATCCGGATCGGGCCGAATCGTCCATGCTCCTGGGGTTCAGCGCGTATCTGCGGGGCGACGGCGTGCTGGCCGGGATCGCTCTGGAGCAGGCGCTGGCCTGTGATCCCGACCATCGGATGACGGTGCTGCTCGATATCGGATTGCAGACGGCGATGCCCCCGGCGCGGTTGAACAAGCTCGTGCGCGCCGGTATCGAGGCCGCCGCGGAACTGCGCGTCGATATCGGTATCGCCACCACCGATTCCGGCATGGAGGTCCTGCGGTGAGTGTCGATCGTCTGGCCTGGGCGTTGCTCTCGCGCGCGGCCTCAGGTCCCTGTGGTCCGTTGGTGTCGCTGATCGAGCAGATCGGCCCCAGTCGGGCAGCGCTGATGCTGCAATCGGGTGATCTGCCCGTGGATCAGCAGATCCTCGATCGCGGCGCCGGCGGTTTGCACACCGCCGCACGGGATCTGGACATCATGGAGCGACTCGGCAGCCGATTGGTGACTCCAGAGGATCCGGAGTGGCCGCTGATGCTGGGGTGCCTGCCGTCGTGTTCGGACAACGTCGGTGATGTGCTGCCAGTGGCGTTGTGGGTGCGAGGGCACCGGTCGCTGCGGGAGGTCACCGACCGTACGATCGCGGTGATCGGAGCGCGAGCCAGCACCGAGTACGGCAACCATGTCGCCACACAGATCGCCGGTGATTTCGCCGGTTCGGGCTGGACCGTGGTGGCGGGCGCAGCATTCGGTATCGACGCTGCCGGGCACAGGGCGGCGATAGCAGCTGGTGGAATGACGGTGGCGGTCATGCCGTGCGGGCTCGATCGCCCGTATCCGACCGCGCACGACCGGCTGCTGGACTCGATCGCCGACAACGGGCTCGTCCTCACCGAGTACCCGCCCGGTACGACTGTTCGGAGGCAGAGCTTCCTGGACCGCAACCGGTTGGTCGCGGCCCTGTCGCGAGCGACAGTGGCTGTGGAGGCCGGGCTGCGTTCGGGCACAGCGTCCACGTTGCGATGGGCCGAACGATTCGGGCGCCCGGTGTTCGCGGTTCCCGGGCCGGTGACCTCGGCGGCGTCGGCGGGCTGTCACCGATTCATCGCCGACGGGGACGCGCAGTTGGTCACCTGCGCCGCCGACGTCCGGCAGGCACTGCTGCAACGGCCGCCGCTCGGCATGACCGCACCGTTCGCGAATATGCCGCCCGCACCGCGGGGAGGGATTCGATGACGAGCGTGGCGCACAGCGCGGAACCGGTGCCAGTGTGGTCGATCTGTGTGGGCGACAACTATTCCGGCACCCTGCTGCCGGTGACCGCCCAGCTCGACACCGCACTGGAACCGGCTACGACCGGGATCACGCGTGAGGCTCGGGATCGGGTGCGGGCGGCGATTTGCAATGCCGGACATCAGTTTCCGGACGGGCGGCTGGTCATCTCCGCTCCAGTACCCGCGCAGTGCCGTGCCGACCTGTCGGATCTGGCGGTCGCGGTGGCGATCGAGGCCACCCGTGGGTCGATTCCCGCACGCGCGCTGGCCGATACCGTGTTCATCGGGCAGCTCGGGCTCGACGGCCGGTTGAGCGCACGTATCGGGTTGGCGCTGGCGGTACGCATGGTGCAGCAGGCCGGCCTCAGCCGAGTGGTCGTTCCTGCTGAGCACGCGGATCGGTTATCCCGCACCGCGGGCGTGGAGGTGTTCGCTGCCTCGACGCTCTCGGCCGTGCTGGCCTGGGTCTCCGATCCCCGCCAGCATCTGCGCGCGCCTGTGCCGCAATTGCGTGACCGCCTCGGTGTGCCTGCGGATGTGCGGGTGCGGGAGGCTGTGCAAGTGTGTGCCGCCGGCGGGCATCACCTCGCCGTCACCGGCACAGGAAATGCACCGACTCTGGTGCCCGTGCACTATCTGCATGCGCTACTTCCCTCGTTGTCTCGTCGCGTTGCTCTGGGCGCGAGGAAACTACGCGCCCGGACCGAGGTGACGTGTGTGTCTCCGCTGTCGCTGACACCGCCGCTGCGAGAGCTGCATCATTCCGCGTCGTGGCGGACCGTGTTCGGCACCGCCGATATTGTCGGCGCCGCAGCACGAGCCCATCAGGGCGTGCTGGCCTGCCGGGAATTCCCGCACTGGGATTCCAAGCTTGGTCGTGCGCTGGCCACGCTGACGCGCGAGGGGGTTGTCCGGTTCGGCGACTGCGGGCAGCTCGGCGTCCCTGCCCAGTTCCAGCTGGCGCTGACCGGTCACGACTGCATCTGTGAGGGCACCGATCGCCGCTCACCACCGACAGCGCATGTGTGTTTCCGCTGGCCGCATGAGGACCTGGACGGTTGCGTCGATGTGCGGGTTCGTATCCAGCCGGGGGCGGTCGAAACGGTGTCCCGGGCAAGGCTTACCGGGCGAGAACAGGTGTGCACCGCGCGCCGGATCGCCGCACGCAGGTGGTCACGGCTCGGGGTGTTGACCAACGCCCGAGTGCCGGTCGATGCGTTGCGTGGTGCTCTCGGTGTGCGATCGGCGCTGCTGCGAGAGCTGGACCGGCTCACACAGACCGGTGCGCTGACCGCGGCGCAGGCGGGGGCGGTTTTGGCTGTGGCATGGACGCTGTGCGACCTGCGTGGCGCGACCTCGCCTACGGCCGATGATCTGGAGTACGCGTTGCGCTTACGCCGTCCTGTCTGACCGCTCGAAGACAGTGATCTGCAGGCGCGTGCGGACTGGCGTAATCGGTTGTCTGCCTGACGGTTTCGCGTCGTCCGGGTGGTCGGTGGGGCGGGCACACGCTACACCGGCGGCGCGGACGGTCAAGCCGCACCGCGCCACGCTGGCAGGCGTAAACCGTCACAGCAGTGGCGCCGCTTGTCGGTGCGCCGGCTTGACCGCCCACTCTCGCCGCCGGTGTTCGCGTGAAGCGCCCCACCGACCACACCCGGACGGCGCCGATCAGCACGCGGTGCTGTTGCGGGGTGGGTTGATCCTGGGTGCCTTGTCGTCGACTGGCGTGGGCATGTCGTCGTGGCCCACGCCAGCCGATCACCACCCCTCACACCACCACCCGTCCAGGACGGCCGAATCTCGCGGCCGACTGGATCAGTTTGGTGAATTCCCTTCGCTTCCAAGGAGATTTCTTATGTCGGGATACCGAAATCCGCAAGGCAGCACCGTGGTCGTGCAGCGGGAAGGTTCGTTGCTGCACGTCACGCTGTCTCGCTCGATCGACGATCCGCCGATCTCCGAATCGAGCTGGTCGGCGCAACTGGCCGTGGCAGCGCGCCGTGAACTCGGCAGCCCGGCTCGCCGGGTCTCCTCCGGTGGGGCCTTCACGAACGACGCCGCGAGCGGTCGACGCGAGCGCCGCTGCGCGACCTACACGATCGATTCCGCGTTCACCGTTACCGATCGCGGTGACGAGGTCCACGTGGTGGTCTCCGGCGTGCTCACCGCCGACGGTGCCCGCGCGCTCACCGCACGGCTCCCGCTCGACTTCGTGGTGCGCCGCCATGCAGGCGGGTGGTGGATCGCCCGCGGCGATCGCGTGCTGCACAAGCTCGCTGTCGGAGCGAAAGTCGTTGTGGCACTGCCGCCACGCTGCGAGTTGGCCGACCATTTCGGCAAAGGCATCCTCGCTGTCACCTGCACCACCGTCCGTGGATCGATGGCCCCGTTCCTCACCGTCGCGCATGCGTGCACGGCGCATACCCCGACCTCGGAGCAGGTCCTCGCGCACAACCGGGAACTGGGCGAGAGGGTCGATTCGATCGAGATCACCGATCTCGCCTCCGGCCACACCCTCATGTCCTGGACACCCGAGCCGGCTCCGTCCGGCCAGTGACTTCCGTCAAGTGAAACTCGCTCCACCAGAAAGGGTTCCGATCGTCATGTCCATTCCTTCTTTCCATGAGGATGCCTACGAGAACTCCTGCGATCACGGCACCTGTTACACCATCGAACCCACCGACGAGGTCCCCGTCGGCGGGCGAGTGTTCGTCGATATGGCCGAGCACACTGTGCCCGGTGACGGCGGGTACGAGCGCCGGCCGAAGATCGTGTTCCGGTTCTTCGGGTTGTCGGTGCACGGCCGCTGGCTCGGGGCGCCGGTCAGCACCGCGGCGTTCCATCCGAGCTGGAGCGATCACCAGCCCGGAATGGCGATGCTGTGCCTGGGCGAACCCGGTCACCTGGTCGTCGAAGTGGGGCGGTTGCTCACCGATCAGCCCTCCCATATCGAGCAGGCGGTGCGGACCGTGCTGGTCGCGTTGTCACACCGGTTCCTGACCGACCTGCGGGTCGCGCAGTATCGGCAGGCCGAGGCTGCCCAGCGCTGTGACCGTGCCTCGCGTGCACAGGAATTGGCCGAAATGCGCAAAGACATCGCGCGCCTGCGCTACCGCCACGCGCGCAGCGCGGCCGACGCGGCCGATGCGCTGCTGGCCGCCGTACGTACCAAGGCCAGCTCCTGAATGGTCGCGCCGCCAATTCACAACCTCGGCAACCCTGCGCTCCACCACTGATTGATCCAATCCTATTGAAAGGAAACCTTTCTCGTGTCCGTAGACAGTTACGCTCGTCATTTGTCGTTGCAAGATCTGGTGCCGTTGCTCGAGCAGCAGCAGGCAGCCAAGGTCGATGTGGTCGCGTCCGCGTCCTCGATTCGCGCCACCGGCGGGATGATCGAGTTGTTCGGGGTCGGTCCGGTCGTCGACGATCGTGGTGTCGCCTGCGTCGATGGCCTGTACCGGCCCACCGGTGCGGCCGACGGGCAGATCGCGGACAAGCTCGGTATCCCGGTGCGCTACCTGCGCCGGTTACGCGAACGCGAACGCCTGGACCTCTACGACGGCAACGTCAACGGGTGGCTGCACGGCCCCACCGGCACCGAACTGCCCGAACCGGATGAGCGGTCGTTTCTGCTGCGGTTGTTCACCCCACCGCACCCGGATCAGCCCGGTGTCATGCGCGCCCTGGTGTCGGATCGGTACGGGATCATCGACAACCTCGATGTGCTCGCGGCCGTGCTCGAAGGCATCCGTGATGCCGGGGCCGACACGGAGATCCGGGCCTGCGATCTGACCGATTCCACGATGCACTGCAAGGTGTACTGCCCGCAGATGTCGGCGCTGGCACCGCGGTTCTTGGCCAACTATCGCAGCGCGTTCGCCAACCCGGCGTTGGAGGCTGAGCGTCGCCGTGTCGCAGGCGATCTCGACCGCTGGCGGCCGCTGGCCGCCCGCGAGGGCCAAGGCTACGAACCCGGTAGCGAGCCGGTGGTGTTCGCCGGATTCCGGTTCAGCAACGACGAAACCGGCCACCACGCCGTCCGATTGACCCCGGAACTGGTGGTGCAGATCTGCGGGAACGGGCTGACCATCCCCATGTTCGCCCACACCCAACGTCATCTCGGCGAGCGCCTCGATGCCGGGGCGGTGTCCTGGTCGCAGGACACCTTGCGTAAGAAGCTCGCGGTCATCACCGCGGAAACGCGTGACCGTGTCACCGAATGGTTGTCACCGGAGTTCTTCGCCGCCCGGGTCGAGGAACTCGAACACGCCGCCGGCGCTCCGGTCACCCAACCGGACAAGACCCTCGAAACCCTCTCCAAGCGACTGGGTTTCAGCGAAGCCGAGCGGACCGGGATCTTGTCGCATTTCATCGCCGGTGGTCAGCTCACGGCCGCCGGTATCGCCAATGCGGTCACCAGCTACTCCCAGACAATCCCCGACGGCGACCGCGCCAACGCATTGGACGATGTGGCCCTGCACGCGATGAGTCTGGTCTGACTCCAATTGCCGTGCCACAAAGGCAGTTTCATCTAGGTACTGCTGTAACTATTTCCAGTTCAACCTATTCCCTTCGGGTGAGACACCGTTCGGTGTCTCACCCGTTTCTTTCTCCCGAGGAGGTTTGTTTTCATGATCGAGACCCTGTCCCGTGAGGAGTACGAGCAGGCGGCCCATTTCGGGACCGCCGGTCCCGCATCGCATCTGGACGAACAGGTGGTCACCACCTGGCGGAGTGATGCGAACGGGTGGTCGGGCAAGCACTGGCTGTACTCGCCCGCCGACGACGGCGTCTGGGCGTTGTGCCCGCTCAATGTCACCAACCGCAAACGCACCTGACACATCTCCCGCAGGCCGCATCCAGTCGATACCCGGCTGTTTCCGGCCAATTGCGGCACCACGGGCCATCGCTTCCCTCGGCTCCTCCTCCCCCGGGCGGGTACCGGAATCTCCGCGATTCCGGTACCCGCCCTTGCTGTTTCGAAAGGACCCGGATTCATGTCCACTGCCATCGACACCGCTCTCACCTCCGATCCCATCCCCGACCTCGACGAGGCTGCCCTCGACACACCCGACGTGGCCGAACCGGCCGCGGTCGACGAAGCCCCTGCCGATCCCGCGGCGCCCGCGCCGGAAGCGTTGATGCTGCCGCCGCGCGAACTGGTCATCGACGACAATGTCCGAAAGACCTTCGACCTCGGCGACCACCCCGATGTCACAGACTCGATCCGACGCCGCGGAGTCGAGACACCGGTCAAGGCATACCGGGAACTCGATGGCACTATCACCGTCATCGAAGGGCAGATCCGGGTTCTCACCGCGCTGGCCTTCGACCTGGCGAAGGTCCCGGTCTGGGTCACACCCGCTCCGGCGGTATCGCCCGCCGAACGGGCGATCACCCGCATCGCCGAGCAGATCAACGCCAACGACTGCCGCATCCCACTGACCGACGGTGACCGCGCGGCCGGGATGACGCAGATGTTCGACTTCGGTGCGTCGCTGACCCGTATCAGCCAGGAGATCGGCCACAAACGCGATCAGGTCAAACTCGCCGTGAGCGTCGGCGGCAGCGACACTGCGTGCCGGGCAGTCGATTCCGGTCAGCTCGACTTCGAGCAAGCCGCGATCCTCGCCGAGTACGAGAAGGTCGGTGACACCGACGCGGTCGCCCGTCTGCTGGCCACCTCCCGGTCGATGTTCGCCTACGAGGCCAAGCGCATCGCCGGCGATCGCGCCGAAGCGCGGCAACGGTTCCTCGAATCGCTGTCCTATGCCGCGCATGGTTTCGGGGTGCTCACCACCGAACCCGCCGACGACAACGACCGGTTCATCAACTACGAGCGGCTGCGCACCGCGGACGGTTCCGACATCACCGCCGCCGACCTGGATGCCACCGCCGCCGACTGGGTGGTGTACCTGTTTCCCACCGACACCTCCGCCCTCGACGATGCCGAGACCGGCGCGAGCGTGGACCCCGACACCGTCGACTGGGACACCACGGACCATCCCGGTGCCGCGCCGGTCGAAGGAAAGCGGCACGCCGACAGCGTGCTGCACCAGCCCGTGTGGGAACCGACCTGCTATCTGCGAGCCGACCGGTTGAATGAATCCATGTTCGCTCTCGCGAGCGACTTCGACCATGCCATCGAAGTAGTCGCCAACAACGTCGGCGACAACGACGTCTGCGATGCGGTACCACTCGATGAGATTCGCGTCGGCGACAACGAATCCGGTAGCTCTCCTACGCCCTATGAGGCAGCGCCTCAGCAGGTCGAGACCGCCGAGGATATTCAACGGCGGGAAGAAGCCGCGCGGGCCGGTGCCGCGCAACGCACCGAGGCCGAACGGGTCGCGAACGAACGGCGTGAGCAGGAACGCGAGGCCGCGCGGCGGGTACGGGAGCTCAACAAGCAGGGCCAGGCTGCACTCGAGGCGAGGCGCGAGTTCGTCACCGGCTACCTCACCCGCAAGACCCCTCCCCCGCTCGCGGCACTGTTCGTGGCGGAAACTCTCGCCGATGAACCCGGGCTGCTCAACGAGTACAACGCCGACCGCACCGCACACGAACTGCTCGGTATCACCGGGTGGCGTAAGGATCTGCTGACCGCGATCGGTACCGCGAAACCCACCCGCTGCCAAGTGATCACGCTGGGTCTGGTGCTCGGTGCGTACGAGAAGCGCACCGGCAAGGACGCCTGGCGCTTCACCGACCGCGGCGTGCGCCGATACCTGCACTTCCTCGCCGACAACGGCCACCACCTCACCCCGGTCGAGCAGGCCGCCGCCGGCGATATCGATCCCGGCACCATCGACATCGACTCCTGAACCACTGACCCCGCACCGGCGGGCAGGCACCAGTCATCCCCGGAGCCTGCCCGCCCCTGCATTTTGCGAAGGAGTTCCGTTGTCCTCCAATCGATTCCTCGGCGCCGCCCTGGCCGCGGCAGCCCGAGGTTGGTACGTCTTCCCATTGCAACCTCACTCGAAGATCCCCGCAATCAAGAGCTGGCCGCACGAAGCGACGACCGACGAGACACGCATCAGAGAGTTCTGGCCTGCGAAATCGCGGAAGAACGTCGGTATCGCTACCGGCCCCAGCGGCCTGCACGTCATCGATCTCGATACCCATCACGGTCTCGACGGCGCCGCTGCCCTCTATCGGCTCGCCAACCGCACCGGTGCACGAGCAACGCTGCTCACCTACTCCGTCGCCACCCCGAACAATGGCCGCCACCTCTACTACCGAGTTCCCGACGCGCTGCGTCTGCCCAACACCGCTGGCCTCATCGCACCGGGGATCGATTCCCGCGGTCATGGCGGATACGTCCTCGCCGCCGGTTCCCGCACCAGCGACGGCGACTATCGAGTCCTCACCCCACGCCATCCCAGCCCGTTGCCCCCGTGGCTCCTGCAGCTCCTCACACCCCCGCCTCCGCCCGCCTCGGCAGCGAATCCCGGTGCGCCACCGGTCTATCCGGACGCTTACCTGCGCGCGATTGTCGATGCCGAGACCCGCAAGGTCAGCGCTGCCGTGCCCGGCACGCGCAACACGGCCTTGTTTCGTGCGGCGGTCACTCTCGGCCGTCTTGTCGCTGGCGGAGAGCTCGACCAGCACCTCGTTCATGACGCCCTCGCCGCTGCCGCAGCAGGCCACGTCGGGCAATACCAATTCACCGCCCGCGAGCTCGAGCGAACCATCACCAGCGGTCTCACCATCGGCGCGCGCCGACCCCGGCATCTGCCCACCGCGACCAACAGCCGTTAGGGACCTCATGGGAAAAAGCACCAGCAAGCGCACCGTGCAACATTTCGACCGATTGCCAGACGGCACCGTCGGTTGCTACCACATGGGATGCACTGATCCCGCGACCCGATGGATCGATTTGGAGCGCTGGGGAATCCGACGCTGGCTCTCCACCGCCTACTGCGACGGCCACGGCGACTGGGAGCTCCGCGACGGCGATCACCCGCGCCGAATCAGGCCCATCACCTAGATCCAGTACCAGCCACCCACAAACTCGCTGACCAGAACAACTCCCGGTTCGTACCGTCTCCCCTGGTGCTGTGGGAAGAGGCAAGCGAACGAGGCATCGGGTGTTTCCCAGAGTCCCGGCGATCTGCCCCAAGCGGATCAGGGGCAGGCCGGGTTCCCGCCGATGAACTGCGTCACGGCATGGGGACGAGCCTGCGCTGCGCTCCGGTCGCCGCAAAGAGCGCGGCGATCCCCATCCCGCACCGCAGAACCCCCGCCGGCCCCTGCGGGGCCCGGCCCACCCCTGATGGCACGGCCGCAGATCGCCAGCCCTCCGGGGCAGCACCCGATCACGGATTTGTTCGTATCGGGGTTTCGCAGGAGCTGACGGTCTGGCTTTCCCTCATCCCTTCGCATTCAGGAGTGCACTGTCATGTCTGGAGAAATCATCGTCACCGTGGTCGGCAACCTCACCGCAGACCCCGACCACCGTCAGTTGCCCAGCGGCCAGGTCGTCGCGAACCTGACCGTCGCCCAGAACTCCCGCGTCTACGATCGCGCCTCAGGCGAATGGCGCGACGGCGCAGCGGCGTTCATGCGGTGTGTCGTGTGGAACGAGATGGCCGACCACGTCGCAGCCAGCCTGTCCAAGGGCATGCGTGTGATCGCGACCGGGCGGCTGCGCCAGCGCAGCTACGAGGACCGCAACGGTGCGACCCAGTGGATCACTGAAGTCATGGTCGACGACATCGCGGCCTCGGTGCGATTCACCACGGTCAAAGTCCAGCCCGCGGAGGAGACCGAGCAGCCGGAGCAACCGGCGCGGCGCGGCAAGCGCACCCTGGTGGCCGCCGGGACTGGGGATCAGCCGGACTTCTGATCGTTCCTCAGCGGCGGTGCGTCCTGCCAGGCAGGGCGCACCGCCGCCGTTCCGCACCGAGTCCGCTTCACCGTTTGTCGTTGAGGCGGACCCGGTTTCGTCTCGAATCTGTTCGGAGGTGGCTTCGATGCCCGCCCACGACACCCCACACAACCGTGCACCCCGAATTTCCCACAGTGATCTCACTGTGTGGCCTGTGCTGCTCATGGTGCTCGCCACGCGGCTGCAGACCGTCGAAGTCGAAACCCTCGCACTGGCACAGCAGGTGCAAGAGCTGACACAGGTCCGTGATGACCTGCTCGATGCCGCCGATATCCACGCTCTGTGCGCGCACGAGGAGCGACTGATCGGCCGCGCTCGCTTCTACGACCGCCCCCTGCGGGCCACCCGCCGTTGACCGATCCAATTCTGTCGATTTCCTTGTCTACCGGCAGCTATCGCCGTGCAGCAAAAGTAGCTCGCTCCCTACCTGCCGCATCGTTAGGAGTGTTCTCATGGGCCTGATCTGGCTTGCCGCCCTTGCCGTCCTGGCGGCCATAACTGTTGACTGAACTACCGCATCGGTTTTCGCTGTTCGAGAGGTGCGGGCACAGGGACAGGGCTACCGTCCCGGCGCGTGAGTGATCCAAGGCAGAACGGCAGGGATCTGGCGGGGTTGGTTGTGCCGCTGGTGGGTTCGCTGCCTGCGACGGGTGATCCATGGCAGCCGTATCGCTTGCTGGACGCAGCCGGGGAGGTCGTGCCGCCGGTGGCGGAATACCTTCGAGAGTTGCAGGCGATGGGACGGCCAGCGACGACACAGCGCTCGTATGGGCTGGCGTTGCTGCGGTGGTTCCGGTTCGTGTGGTCCATCGACATGGCGTGGAATCAGGTCACCCGGGTGGAGGCTCGGGATTTCTGCCGCTGGTTGCAGGTCGCGGACAAACCGGTTCGGCGACATTGGCGACACATCGGCGACGATCACGAAAAGCCCACTGCCACAGTGCACCCGGTGGCATCGGTGAACCCGGTCACCGGCAAACCGAGCCAGGGACCCCGATATGCGCCACGCACTCGGGCGCATTGCGAGACGGTGCTGCGAAGCTTCTACGACTTTCATCTGGAAGTGGGATCGGGTCCGATCGTCAATCCCTTTCCTCTGGTGCGCCGGCGAGACGGGGAACGTCCAGGCTCCCAGCGAGGTTCGGCGGACCCGGTACGGTCCCAGCCCAGCGGCCGGTATCGGCCACGGCTCGTAACGCAGGCGCCGCGGCGGATTCCCGATGACCGCTTCGATGAGCTGTTCGCCCGGTTGCCCTCGCATCGGGATCGGGCGTTGGTGGCGTTCTGGGTCTCCACCGGAGCGCGGGCGGCGGAATTGCTCGGAGCTCACGGCTGCGATGTCGATCCCGGACGGCAACTGATCACGGTGGTGCGCAAGGGAAGTCGCGCCATCCAGCCGTTACCGGCATCCCCAGATGCGTTCGTGTGGTTACGGCTCTACCAGCTCCAGATCGAAGCGGAGGTCGCGACTGAACCTGATGCTCCGTTGTGGTGGACAATGCGGCGGCCGATGCGGCCGTTGTCGTATCCGGCGGCGTATCGGATGTTCGCGCGGGTCAACTCGCTGATCGGCGCGAACTGGAGCCTGCACGACCTGCGTCATACCGCCGCCTACCGGATGGCACGTGACCCCGCGATGCCGCTGACCGACGTGCAGTGGGTGCTCGGCCACGCACATCTGACCACTACCCAGCTCTATCTGAACCCTGTGCCCGAAGACGTCATCGCGTCCGTGCTCGCCCATCACCAACGCCTCACCCAGCGCGATGCCACCATCGCCCCGGCACCCGCGTTGGGTTACCGGCCCGAGACCATGGCCACCCTGTTCGGTCAGGACCGATCGTGACCGGCTTCCTCGCGTCCGGACACACATCCGAGGTCGATCTGCCTCCCCGCCTGCGCAACCGGGCGGGACAGGATTGGCGTGAGCGGTTCCCACCCAGAATCGTTCCCGCGCAATGGACCGCGACGCGGTGGAGCCGCGCCATGGTGGTGGCTCGGCTGACCTCCCCGCCGTTCGCCAACGGCATCGTGTCCAATCAGCGACGCCGCCGCCTGGCCTTGACCCGGTTCCTGGACTGGCTCGAGCAACACGATGGCCGCACCTGGCAGCAGCGATGGTTGGCCACCGGCATTGCCGAGGACCCGGCCACCGACTGGCGTCCCCCGGTGGTGGCGTGGCTGCGCCGACGCGGCGAGACCACGGCCGACCGGTCGTTGACCGAGAGCATCACTTCCGGGCTCGCCCAGCTGATCTATGCCGATGTCCTGCGCCCGGACCTGGCCTGGATCGTGGGCAGCCCACACCGGTTCCCGCTCGGTGCGGTGTTGCCTCGCGTTCGGGACCCGCAGGGATTCGCCGCGCTGACCGCCCGAGCGACCGCGAAAGGGGTCGATTTCGAGCAGCGCCGCCGCGCGGTCGAGGAGATCTCGATCCTGCTGGCCGCCAAGGGCGGTGCCATCGCCGACATCACCGTCGGGGACTGCCTGGAGCTGATGGAGTTGCGTGACCGTCGCGGCTTCGGCAACAAAGGTCTGGGCTTCTATCAGCTGTTACACGAGCTCGGCCACTTTCCACCCGATGCCCCCTCGACGCTGCGGATGCTCGAGCGCCGCTACCGCGAACAGCTCACCGACACCGAACTGGTCGATCAATACCAGCTCGACTGCCGACCCGTGCGTGACCTGCTGGTCGCGTATCTGGCCGAACGCCGCCCGCACCTGGACTACGCCAGCGTGAATCAACTCGCCTACCTGCTGGTCAAGCTCTTCTGGAAAGACCTCGAGATCCACCATCCCGGCATCGATTCGCTGCGGCTGCCGCCCGCTATCGCTGCCGCCTGGAAATCACGTCTCGCCACCAAGACCCTCACCCGCCGCGCCGCGGACGGGCAGTTGATCGCGACCGTCGAACCACGCATGGACACCGCCATCTGCCTGTCCACCGTGCGCGGCTTCTATCTCGATATCGCTCACTGGGCCAGTGAGGAACCCGAACGCTGGGCCGCCTGGTCAGTACCGTGCCCGATCAGCCGCGCCTCCATCCGCCCGAACATCACCCGCGCACGCGAGAACCGCAAGTCCCGCATGGATCAGCGCACCCGCGAACGCATCCCCGTGCTGCCGGTGTTCCTGCGCCACCTCGCCGATGCCCGCGCCCGGGCCGTGGCACTTCTGGAAACCGCCCGAAACACCACCCCCGGCCAGGTTTTCACCTGCAGCGAGATCACGCTGCGCCGAACCGTCATGCGCACCAAGACAACCCGGATCTGGGTCGAGGACCCCGACACCGGTGCGCGCCGCGACCTCACCCGCGAGGACGACATCGCGTTCTGGACCTGGGCCGCGGTCGAAGTCCTGCGCACCACTGGCATCCGCATCGAGGAACTCACCGAACTGTCGCATCACAGCCTGGTCCAATACCGGCTGCCCTCCACCGACGAGCTCATCCCGCTGCTGCACATCATGCCGTCCAAAACCGACACCGAACGGCTGCTGGTCATTTCACCCGAACTGGCCGACGTCCTCGCTACGATCATCCACCGAATCCGTGACCACACCGGTGCCGTCCCGATGGTCGTCGGCTACGACATCCACGAACGCACCTTCACCGCCTCCACGCCGCTGCTGTTCCAACACCGGGTCTGCGCCGACACCCGGCCCATCGCCGCGGCGACGCTGCGGCTCTGGATCACCGCTGCGCTCAACGACATCGGCCTGCGCGACGCCTCCGGCAACCCGCTCCACTTCCAGCCTCACGACTTCCGGCGCATCTTCGCGACCGAAGCGATCCGCAACGGAATGCCACCCCACATCTGCCAACTGCTCATGGGCCACACGAGCATCAACACCACGATGGGCTACAAGGCCGTTTACCCCGACGAAGCCATCAACGGTCACCACGCATTCCTCGCTCGTCGCCGCGAGCAGCGCCCCTCCACCGAATACCGTGCCCCGACCGATGACGAGTGGGACGAGTTCCTCGGCCACTTCCAACAACGCAAACTTTCCCTCGGCACTTGCGGCCGCGCCTACGGCACCGACTGCATCCACGAACACACCTGCATCCGCTGCCCACTGCTGCGCCCCGACCCCGCACAACTACCGCGACTCACCGAGATCCGCGACAACCTGCTCGACCGCATCACCGAAGCCCAACAACAGGGCTGGCGCGGCGAGATCGACGGCCTCAAAGTCAGCCTCAGTGCCGCCAACAACAAGATCGCCCAACTCCACCAAGCCACCCGCCGCCGAACCGAACTCGGCATGCCCAGCTTTCACGTCGCCGCCACCAACTCCATCGACCCCGACAATCACCCACCGCCCAGCAGCTGAACGCTCGCAACCAAGTTCAGACAATGTTGTTGTGGTGGGTGTTTCCGTTCCTCGCCCGCCTGGTCGGATTCTTCATCATTTTCAACTCACTACTCGCGATCGTCCTGACCCCCGCCCGAGCGATCCCCGCCCGGTTGCCCTGGCTCGCTCTGGGTTTCCTCGTGTGGCTCGTCGGGCAATGGGCGTGGGCATTCAAGCACGGGTTCTGGGACTCGCGGGTGGCGCTGCGCGTGTTCAGTCTGCCGGGACTGCGCCGCGCCATCCCGCGCTTCACACTCGTCCACTTCGACGCCAACTCCCGTTGAGGAGACCGGTCTTTCGTTGACGGTCTCCGGGGAGCCGGACCCCTGGCGCAGGTGCAGAAGTCGCCGCACCCGCGCCGGGCTCAGCCCCGTGATCTCACACAACTGCGCCTCCGCCATTCCTCGCCCGTGCAGCCGCCGCAGTGCGGCTGCCGCGCCCGTTTCGGCTTCGGCCTCACTGTGTCGGTAGCGCGCATCCACTGCCGCGATCGCGGCATCTCGCCGTTGCGCCGCTCGTTCCCATCGGCTGTGCTGCTTGCGGAATTCCGTCAGATCGGTTTCGTTCTCCCGCAACGCACATGCCTGCTCGGCCATCAGCCGCGCTGTCACCTCCCGCGCCCACTTGCGCGCATTCGGCTTCTCTGCCATCTCACACCATCCCTTCCTGTCCAGCCGCCCGGCGGCCCGGACCTTGCGCTTTCACGCATTCAACCTTCTTCCATAATCCTCATCTCCACTTCCCAAGATTCCATCTCCACACCATTACCTGCAACCTTCCAATTCCCATTCCATCAGATCCCATATGGGTTCTTTTATCCATTTCTACACACCTCTTGCATTTTCAATGCTACTCACGGGTAATGTCTTATGTAGTGCGGTTTTTCGCGCTACTTTCGATGAGATGATGACCCTTCACCGCTTACACGCCGGAGACGGCTACGAGTACCTGACCAGGCAAGTGGCCAGCGGAGATCGCCTGCGCGACCGCACCCGCGACCTCACCGACTATTACACCGAGCACGGCACTCCACCCGGAATATGGATGGGCCGGGGCGCGACCGAACTCGGCCTGTCGGGAATGGTGACCGAGGCGCAGATGAAAGCGCTCTTCGGCGAGGGTTTGAATCCGGACGCCGATACCATCATTGCCACTGCAATAGCGGACGGAAAGACCGTGAAGCAAGCCATCGAGGCCGCGCAGATCGGCCGAATGTTCTACGAATTCTCCACCGAACCCTCACCGATTCGCGACATTCTCGACCGCAAATTGGCCGAGTTCACTTTCGTGCAGCGGCGGCGCCCGGACTGGGACGAGCGCACGATCCTGCACACCGACGCCGCCCGCGAACACCTCACCACCGTGCTCGGCCGCGCTCCCAGACGCGCCGAAATCGACCACGCACTCGCCGCCGAGAAAGCCGAGACCCGCAAGGCGGTGGCCGGGTTCGACAACGTGTTCACCCCGCAGAAGTCCATCAGCATCCTGTGGGGACTCGGGTCGCATGCGGTGCGCCGCGAAATCTGGCAATGCCATATCGAGGCCGTGCGGGAGGTCCTGGAATTCGCCGAATCCCGGTACGCGGTGACCCGCCGCGGCGCGAACGGGGTCAGGCAGATCGATGCGACCGGGCTGATCATCGCCGCGTTCACCCACTTCGACAATCGCGCCGGGGACATGAATCCCCACACGCATGCGGTGATTTCGGGAAAGGTTCTCGGCTCCGACGGCAAGTGGTCGGCGCTGGATGCGCGCGCGTTGTACGCGGCGACAGTGTCGCTCTCGTGCCGCTACAACGCGACCATCGTCGGGAAATTGAAGCGGCGCATGGGGTTACGGTTCGAGGAACGCACCCGCGGCCGAGGCAAACAACCTGTCCTGGAAGTGGTCGGTGTCGGCGAGGAGATGGTCGCCGAATTCTCCCGTCGCGAGGACATTCTCGTGCGCTTCGAGGACCTCGTCGCCGACTACCGCAGCAGCCACGGTTGCACCCCGAGCAAGGTCACCCAGTACAAGCTCGCCCAGCAGGCCACTCTGCAAACCCGTGCGGGCAAACCATTGCCGAAGGCGCTGCGGCAGATGATCGGCGAATGGGATGCCCGGTTCCGCTGTGTGTTCGGCCGCGGGCGCGGTGGGCAACAGTTCGTCGAGGACCTGTTGTGGGCTCACAACCATCCCGACGCACCCCGACCGTTCGATCCCGACGACGCCATCGTGCAGATCGGTATCGGGCTCGGTGGTGTCGCCGAACTGCTCACCGCCACACCACTACAGCTGCAGCAAGCAATCACTAACCAACTCAGCCGATACCAATTCGGCACACCCCAGGCTATCGCTGACGCGGCCCGAACTCTGTCGGCGCGGCTGACTTGCGACCCTGAGGAGGCGCTGCTCGACCGCATCGACGCCACATGCCTCGCACGGCGTCGCGCAGTCTACGACCCGGCGGCGATCGCGGTCGAGGTCACTGACACAGTGGGACGGCGCCGCGCGACCTGGACCGAAGCCAATATCCGCTCTGCCGTCGAAGACCGGGTCGGGCTGTGTGATTTCGGCAGCGACACCGCGCATCGCGCGGCCGTGGAAGCGATCACCGTCGCTGTGCGTGATCACCATTCGATTCTCCTGACCATCGATCCCGATCCGGTTCCCGCCGCCATGGCCCGCGCCTCGGGGGAAAGTATTTTCACCGCCACCGGCACTGCCCGCTGGACCAGCCGGGCTGTCCTGGATGCGGAAACCCGACTCCTGGAGGCCGCCCGCACCCCGAGCACCGTCGCTGTTCCCGCCCGAAAAGTCGACGCGGCGATCGCACGAATCCAACGCGGTGGTGGACGTGTTCTCAATCCGGGGCAGCGCGCCATCGCGCGTCATCTGTGCACGGCCGCAACGAAATTAGCGGTCGCGATCGGACCCGCCGGCAGCGGCAAAACCACCGCGATGAAGGCCGTCGCCACAGTGTGGCGTGCTAGCGGGCGTGATGTTATCGCCCTGGCGCCGTCAGCGTCGGCGGCCCGGGAACTGTCGGCCAGTCTCGGCGTTCCGGCCCGGACCATCCACAAACTCCTCGCCCAAGCCAGCTACGGTGTGCCGACCGGGATCACTCCTGGCGCAATGCTTCTCATCGACGAGGCCGCCATGGCCGCCACCTTCGACCTCGATGACCTGCTCGCCCTGGCCGACACCCACGGCGCGGTCATCCGCGGCGTCGGCGACCCCGAACAACTCTCTGCGGTCGAATCCGGTGGCATCATCCGCACCATCGCCCGCGACACCCGCTCACCCACACTCACGGAGTTGGTGCGCTTTGCCGATCCCGAGGAAGCCGAAGCAACCCTGGCAATGCGGGCGGGAAACGCGCAGAAAGCATGGGAGTTCTACGACAGCCATGGTCGCGTCACCCACGGCCTCAACGACGAACTTCGCACCGCGATCCTGTCCGCTCACTTGGCCGATACCGACGCCGGAATCTCCTCGGTCATGATCGCCGCGACCTTACTGGACGTCTCCGCGCTCAATACGGCCGCCCAAGCAGCCCACCTCACCGCCGGCCGGGTACGCACAGACGGCGGCCGAATATTATTGTCCGACAGACACACCGGGTACCTCGGCGACACCGTCGTCACCCGCCTCAACAACACCCGCCTCAAGGTCATCGGCGGGCACCGCCAAGGCACCGGAGTCGACAACGGCGACCTCTGGCACATCGGCCGGATCCACATCGACGGCTCGATCACCGTCACCGGCATCGGCCATCACGGACACCTCACCCTGCCACCGGACTACATCGCCGAGCACGTCGAACTCGGCTACGCCAGCACCATCCATCGCTCCCAAGGCATCACCGTCCGCCACGCCTACACCCTGCTCAACGACACCCTCGGCCGCGCCTTGGCCTACGTCGGCCTGACCCGCGGCACCGACCTCAACCAACTCTTCCTCGCCACCGACGCCCTCATCGATATCTCCGGCGACCAGCAACCCGACGACCCGGGGGAACCCTTCCGCTGCTTCGCCCGTGTCCTGGCCCGCGAGGACGACAACCGCTCCGCGACCGACATCATGCGCGAAGAACAAACCGCCGCCGACCACCGTATTCGCGTCAACTACCAGCACGCCTACCAACTCCTGGCCGATGCACGCGCCGAACATCTACTCAACCGAGCACTCCCCGCCGTGTTCCTCCACGAGGCCAAAAACTCGCCGAACTACCAAGATCTGCTCGACACCATCGCACTCGCCGACGCCCACCACCTCGACACCAGCGCACTCGTCACCGCCATCGCTACCAACAACCTCGAAGACCTCGGCGAATCACTGGTCACCGCCCGCGACACCGCCGCCCTACTACGCTCCCGCGCCGACCGCTGGATCCAACAACACCTCTCACCCGTACCCAACCCGATCACCATTGCCCCTGTCGAAACCCTCACCACGACAGACTTTTCCGCTATCACGAACCTCATCGCACGACTCAACGCTCTGCCGATCCTGACCACGCCTGCAGCAAAACGCTTCCGCGCCTTGCGCGATGCCCCCTACCCAAGCCCGTTCCTGCCAGTGCCCAGACCATGGCGCGGCATGGACACCGCACTGCGCAACTACGCACACGAACTTCGGCGAAGGCTCCTCGGCCCGAACGCCGACACCACCCTCCCCGACACCGAAAATCGTCAGAACGTGCCGCCTGCCTCGCCCGACAATCTCCCGAATTCCGACGAAATCCAGCGCCCGGATCTTCCCAGTAGTGTCCCCCGGCATGCCGAAACTCTCGCTGCAACAGATAGTTACGACTCAATCGCGTTCATAGCACGGCTCAACGCCGTTGAAACTCTCACCATCGAACTAGTGCCCCTAGCGGAAGCCGATACCGATCGCCGGCCTCCATCAGTCAGCGCGGAACGGCTGGCGCGCATGCACTCCGACTACCACGACTATGTCAAACAACTCGCCGACACCCACACCGATCGCGCGCTCTATCTCGCGATGCCTGCGGTTCTCTACCGGCTAGCGGTCAACTCCCGACACTGGAATGCCCTGCTGGACACCATCGCTCTCGCCGACGCCTACCAACTCGACACCAACACATTGATCGCAGCCATTGCCACCGACAACTACAACGACCTGGGCGCTTCCCTGCTTCTCGCCGGCGATCCCGCACGCGAGCTACGCGACCGCGCCGACATATGGATCCACCACCGTCTACCTCACTCCGAACCCACCCACGCAGCCGTATTCCGTGCCCTCACCGACAGCCCCTACCCCGACCAGTTCAGGCCGATCCCCGACTATCCCGGCCGCGATGAACAACTCGCCGATTTCGCCAGCGAACTCCGCACACGAATCGACACCGCACAATCGCATCACCGCACCCCAACCACAACATCCACGACCACACCCCCGCCCCCCACCGCGCTCCCGGCCACACCGCCGCCACGTTCACCGGCCCCCCGAAAGACGGCCGCGACCACGCGCCGCCGCATCAAACCTGCCTCACCCGGGAGACCGCATCGCCTCGGCATGTGAAGCCCACGAACCCAGAGCGGAGCATCTTGGAGGGCTTACCTATTCTGAACTGGCACTTTTCTCCTTCTGAACTGGCAATTTTCGCCAACGCAACCCATTTACTCTTCCCAATTTCCACCGTTTCGGCTGGATCACCTGTACGGGCGTCAACCGCGATCCGGCTGCCCCGGCTCGGACACAGCAGTCCGACTTGCGACCTCTTGGTTATGAGCCAACGAGGACCCGTCCCGCGCCGTCCCGCCGTGTTCGCCGGAACCCGTTCTGTGCTGGTCAACGGGGTTCCATTCGTCCGCCGTGTCCGCCGCGTGCCACCCGGCCCGGTGGATTTCGCCGTGTCCGGTTGCCGAATCCGTTGCCAATCAGAACGGATTCGGCGTGCTGACGGTGCCGGGTTATCCGAGTCGACGACGGCCTGTGGCCGCTAGGGCGCGTAGGAGTCGGCCGACGAGTTCGGTGCGCTTGCGGGTGTAGGGATACCAGAGCAGATGACGCTGGTAGGAGACGGAGACGCGGGGTTTGGTGACTGTTTGGGGGCGGGTGTATTTGAGGATGCCGGCCGCGCCGCCGAGGCGACCGCCCATGCCTGAGTTCTTCCAGCCGTCCATGGGTGCGGTGAAGTAGAAGATGTTGGCGTGGGCGTCATTGATGTTGACCGCGCCGGCTTCCAGTCGGGCCGCGAGGTGTGCGCCGTGGCGGCGGTCGCTGGTCCAAATGCTCGCGGACAGGCCGTAATCGGTCGCGTTGGCCGCTGCGACGGCTTCGTCCTCGGAGGAGACGCGAATGACGGGGATCAGCGGGCCGAAGGTTTCCGCACACACGCAGGCCATGGTGGAGTCGACCTCGGCCAGGACAGTGGGCTCGATCCAGCGGCGTTCAGGGTCGGTGCCACCGCCGACCATTACGCGCGCACCCGCTGCCCTGGCGTCGTCGAGCTGGCCTGATACCAGTGCGAATTGGTCCTCGGTGACCAGCGGGCCGACATCGCTGTCGCGGCGCAGGCCGCGGACGTGGGCGGTGAGTTTGGCGAGGAATTCGTCGTGCACGGTGTCAAGGACGTAGACGCGTTCGACGGAGGTGCACATCTGCCCAGCGTTGGCCAGGGCGCCCCAGGCGATGCCGCGGGCGGCGTGGTCGAGGTCTGCGTCGGCGAGCACGATGGCCGGGTCCTTGCCGCCGAGCTCGAGCCCGTAGGGGATCAGGCGCTCGCCGCAGCGCTGGGCGATTTTGCGGCCGACCTCGGTGGAGCCGGTGAATTGGATGTAGTCGGCCTCTTCGACCAGCGCTCGACCGGCGTCGTCGCCCTCGGCGATCACCGAGAAGACCGGTGGCGCACCTATTTCGGCCCATCCTTCGACGGCCGCCCGGACCGCGCCGGGGGTGGCGGGCGCGGGTTTGACGACCACCGCGGCACCCGCGAGCAAGGCCGGAATGGAGTCCATCAGGGACAGGCCCAGCGGGAAGTTCCACGGCGTGATGACCGCGACCACCGGGTAGGGACGATGGGTGACGGTGACGCGTTTGGCGCGGTTGAGCAGGTTCGGTGGTGCGGGATGGTTTGGGCGGAGATATTTTTCGGCGTTGCGGGCGTAGTACTTGATGATGTCCACCGGCACTGCGAATTCGATTTTGGCTTCCACCAAGGGTTTTCCGCCCTCGGAGGCGAGTATTTCGGTGATGCGGTCGGCGTTGTCGAGGAGCCAGTCCGCGTAGCGTCGCACCCAGCGGACCCGGCCGCGTACGCCGAGTGCTTCCCAGTCCGGTTGTGCGGCACGCAGTTCGGCGACGTGCTTGGGCACGTCGAGGGTATCCGGTGTCATGTCAGCCCTTCCTGTTCTCGGCGCGGCGCAAGTAGTCGGCGCGTGCGGTGGTATCGGCGGAGAGGATCACGTCGTGTGCGCCGAGCAGGTGTGAGAGCCGGTTGCGCAGTTCCTCCGGGAGCGGGGCGAGTATGGCGGCCGCGATGCTGCTGCGCGTGGGTACGACTCGGCGGCCACCACGACCACTGGCGACGGCGGTGACGATGGCGCGGGAGACATCGTCGGGTTCGATGAAGGCGATCTTGCGGCTGAGCCAGTTGGGGGCCAGGCCTTCGATGAGTTCGGTGTTGACGAAGCTGGGACAGATGGTGGTGACCGCGACCCCGGCGGGGGCGAGTTCCTGGTGCAGGGCGGTGCCGAGCCCGACGACGGCGTGTTTGGTGGCGCAGTAGGTCGCCACTCCCGGCGAGCCGATCAATCCGGCCACGGAGGCGATGTTCACGATGTGCCCGCGGCGCTGGTCGCTGAAGCGCCGGCCCGCCAGTTTGGAACCGATGAGTACGCCGCGCACGTTGATATCGAGTTGCCGGTCGGACACCTCGAGAGGTTCGTCGAGAAACGGCCCGGTGGGCATGATTCCGGCATTGTTGACCAGGACGTCAAGCCCGCCCAGGTCGGTTTCGGCGGCGTCGAGGAACCGCTGGAACGAGTCCGGGTCGGTGACGTCCAGCGCGAGGCCCACGGCGCGACCGCCGGTGTGTTCGGCGAGTTCGGCCGCGGTCTTCGCCACCAGTGTGCGGTCGATGTCGCCGAGTGCGACCGTGGCGCCGCTGTGCAGGAATGCCTGCGCGGTGGCGCGGCCGATGCCGCGGGCCGCGCCGGTGATGGCGACCTTGCGGCCGGTGAGGTCGAGGTTCATGTGCGGGTTTCTCCTCCTGCGTGGGAACAACGCGGTCACTGGGCCTGCGGCTGTTGGGTTTTCGCCTCCGTGAGCACTGTCAGCGGTAGCAGTCGCAGCGCGCCGGGGGCGGCGGCGGGGACGACGGGCAGCTGCGGCGCGGTGGGTTCGATACGCCGATATGGTTGGCCGAGTGCGGGTCTGGGGTCGGGCTGTCCGTTGTTCGGCCACAGGGCGCAGGCGCGTTCGGACATGGCGGTGATGGTCAGCGAGGGGTTCACGCCGAGGTTGGCCGAGACCGCGGAGCCGTCGATGACGTGCAGGCCCGGGTAGCCGTGGATGCGGTGGTACGGGTCGATGACGCTCTCGTTCGACGCGTCGCCCATCGGGCAGCCGCCGATGTAGTGCGCGGTGGAGGGGACGTTGAACACGTCCATGACCATGCCGAAGGCGTCGCCCTCGATCTTGTCGGCGTAGAGGCGATTGGCCTTGTGGCCCATAGGTATCCAGGTCGGGTTGGTTTCGCCTTCGCCTTGGCGGGTGGAGAGCCGGTAACCGAACAGGCCCTTCTTGCCGAAGGAGGTCAGTGAATTGTCCAGTGACTGCATGACCAGCAGGATCACCGAGCGCTCGGATGCCCGGCGGATGTTGATCGAACGCAGCAGTCGCAGCGGGTGTGCGAGCACCAGCAGCAGGAACCGCAGCCAGCGCAGCGGGCCGCCGTCGATCATCGGGGTGGTCATGGGGAACAGCGCGTTCTGTCCCTTGCCGTAGTGGCAGACCTCGATGTGGGTGTTGGGTTCGGGGTGGATCGAGGAGGTGATGGCCACGCCCTGTGCGAAGTCGGTTCGGCTGCGGCTGGTCGCGGTCAGGACCGCTTCGGAGTTGGTGCGGGTCAGCTCGCCCAGTCGTGGTGAGAGTGCGGGTAGGCGTCCGGTGTCGCGCAGCTTGTGCAGCAGCTGGTGGGTGCCGCGCGCGGCGGCGGAGAACACCACCTGTTCGGCGGTGAAGTCGGTGCGCTGCTTGCGAATCAGGGCGCCGGAGCGTTGCGTGGTGACCGCGTATCCGCCGCCGGACAGGGGGCGCAGGTCGGTGACCGTGGTCATCGGATGCACCTGTGCCCCGGCCTGCTCGGCCAGGTACAGGTAGTTGGTCGTGGTGGTGTTCTTGGCTCCGTGAGGGCAGCCGGTCATGCAGTTGGCGCAGTGGATACAGCCGGTGCGCTCGGGACCGGCGCCGCCGAAGTAGGGGTCCGGCACGGTCTTTCCGGGTTCGCCGAAGAACACCCCGACATTGGTCGGGTGGAAGGTGTCCGCCACGCCCAGTTCGACGGCGACCTCGCGCAGCGCTTCGTCGGCCGGGGTCATGCGGGGATTGGCTGCCACGCCGAGCATGCGTTTGGCTTGGTCGTAGTAGGGGTCGAGTTCGTCGTGCCAGTCGGTGATGTGCGCCCAAGACGGATCGCTGTAGAAGTTGGGCAGCGGCTCGTACAGGGTGTTGCCGTAGATGAGTGATCCGCCGCCGACGCCCGCGCCGCTGAAGAGGGTGACCTTGCCGAGCAGGCTGATGCGCTGTGTGCCGGTGAGCCCGAGTCGCGGCATCCAGATCGATTTGCGCAGATTCCAATTGGACTTCGGATAGTCCGAACCGCTCCAGCGGCGGCCGGATTCGAGGACTCCGACCCGATATCCCTTCTCGGTCAGCCGGAGTGCGGTGACGCTGCCGCCGAATCCGGAGCCGATGACCAGCACGTCGTAGTCGAATTTCATGATGCTCCTAGCGAGACGATGCGGTAGTCGCCGGGGTCGGGGTGGCGGGTGCGGCGGGAGTATTCCGAGACCAGGCCGGGCCAATTGGTGGAGACCCGGCCGCTCTCGGCGCGGTACCAGCTGGCGCAGGAGGTCCAGGCGCTGCGGTCGAGACGCTGCTGGATCTCGGTGTCGTAGCGCTGTTCGACCTCGGTGCGAACGTCCAGGTATCGGCGCGGATGGGTGTCGAGGTATTCGACCAGCCGGCGGATGTAGCGGGCTTGGCGCTCGTGCATGTAGATGATCGATCCCGCGCCGATATTGGTGTTGGGCCCGTACATCAGGAACATATTCGGGAACCCGGGCACGCTCATGCCCAGATACGCTCGGGCTCCCTCGGACCAGTTCTCCCGCAGGTCGCGTCCGCCGAGACCGGTGACCTTGATGGGGGCCAGGAACTCCTGGGCGGTGAAGCCGGTGCCGTAGACGATGACGTCGGCGTCGTGGTGCACGCCGTCGGCGGTGCGGACTCCGGTCGCGGTGATCTCGGCGATGCGGCCGGTTTCCACGTGCACGTTGGGCTGGGTCAACGCGGGAAAGTAGTTGTTGGAGAACAGCGCCCGTTTGCATCCGGGCGCGTAGTCGGGGGTGAGTTTCGCGCGCAGGGCCGGGTCCGGCACCTGTTTGCGCAGATGCCCGAGCGCGACTCGCTCCCCCGCCCGCGCGATGGCCTTGTTGCCGAGGATCCCGAGGGTGGAGATCTCGAAGAACGACCAGAACCCGAATCGTTCGGCCTTCTGCACGGCCGGAACCAACCGGAACAGGCGGTGCTGCCATGTCCGGTAGGTCGTATCCGGCTTCGGCGCTATGTAGGGTGCCGATCGTTGAAAGAGGGTCAGCCGCTGCACATCCGGCTGAATCTGCGGAGCGAACTGGATGGCGCTCGCGCCCGTGCCGATCACCGCGACGCGCTTGCCGCGCAGGTCGATATCGTGCCGCCAGCGCGCCGAATGGAAGGCGCTGCCGGTGAAGTTGTCCCGGCCCGGAATGTTCGGAATCGAAGGCCGCGACAACTGGCCGACCGCGGGCACGAAAACGTCGGCCTCGTAACGTATTCCGGTATTGGTGTCCACTGCCCACCGGCCGTTGCCGGTGTCGAAGGCCGCGGCGGTCACCTCGGTGCCGAACCGGATGTGCGGGCGCAGCCCGTACTCGTCGACGATCTCGCGGATGTAGCGCAGGATGTCGGCTTGCCGCGAAAACCGTCTGGGCCATTCGAGATTCGGCGCGAAGGAATAGGAGTAGTACGGGGAGGGGATATCGCAGCCCGCACCGGGATAGGTGTTGTCGCGCCATACCCCGCCCACCTCGTCGGCCTGTTCGAGGATGGTGAAGTCCTCAAGTCCGGCGCGTTTGAGTTCCAGTGCCATCGCCAGGCCGCCGAAGCCGGTGCCGATGATCAGAACCGAGGTTGCCATGGTCATTTCCCGCTGTAGAGGGCGGCAATGTCATGGGCGTACTTCTCGGCGATGGGCTTGCGTTTGAGCTTCATGGTCGGCGTCAACTCAGCGCTTCCCGGCTCCCACGTCACCGGCAGCACCGTGAACTTCTTGACCTGCTCGACCCGCGCCAGCTTCGTATTCGCCTCGCGCACACCGGCATCGATGGCCGCGATGACGCCGGGATCGGCAGCCAGCACCGCAGGGGCCGGATTCAGGCCGTGCCGGTCGGCGTAGGCCGCGGCGGTATCCGGTTCGAGGGTGATGAGGGCGGTGACGTAGGGCTTGTTGTCGCCGATGGCCACGACCGAGCCGACCAGCGGGCACGCGACCTTGACCAGACCCTCGATCTTGCTGGGCGACATGTTCTTTCCGCCCGAGTTGATGATGAGTTCCTTCTTGCGGTCCACGATGCTCACGTAGCCGTCGGCGTCGATGGTGGCGATATCGCCGGTGTGCATCCAGCCGTCGGCGTCGACGGCCTCGGCGGTCTTGACCGGATCGTTGCGGTACCCCTTCATCACGATGGGGCCGCGGACCAGCAGCTCACCATCGTCGGCGAGCGCGACCTGCACGCCCAGTCCCGGCGTGCCGACCGTACCGAGGCGCATCTTGCCGCGCCGGTTGATGGTTGCGATCGCGGACAGCTCCGACATGCCGAACACCTCGCTGATCGGCAATCCGAGGCCGAGAACGAACTCGTGTGCCTCGCGTGCGATGGGTGCGGCCCCGGTGGCGCCGGCGATGAGCTGGTCCAGGCCGAGCGTGGCGCGAATCCTGGACAGCACCAGCCGATCTGCCACCAGGTACTGTGCTGCCAGCAGCGGTGAGACGCTGCCGCCGGTGGTCTCCGCGCGTGCCTTGTCGCGGCCGATGGCCACGGCCCAGTTGCCCAGGGTCTTCTTGATCGGACTCGGCTCGGCGGCCAGCTGCGCGTCGATCGCGGATTTGATCTTGTACCAGATCTGCGGCACGGCTACGAACGCCGTCGGCCGCACATCGGTCAGCGCGGTGACGATCTCTCTCGGGTTCGCCAGATCGGTGACCACACTGCCGTCCACCATCGGGAAGTAATGGCAGGCCCAGCGGTTGACGATGTGCGCGTCCGGCAGATACGACACCAGGCGATGGCCGATACCGGGCGTGACGACCTCACGCGCACCGTCGATATTGGCCACGATGTTCGCGTGCGTCAACTCGACGCCCTTCGGGGTGCCCGTGGTGCCGGAGGTGTAGATCATGGTCAGCACGTCCGATGCTTCGACCGCACGCCAGGACGCCTCGAAATCGAAGTCCGGCAGCGGATTGCGCTCGACCTGCGCCAGTGTCGCCGCCTCGGGAGCCGAGCCGTCCACGAGCACCACGTGCTCGACCGGTCCGCCCGCCGCCATCGCAGCGGTGAGCTGCGGCAGGAACTGGGGTTCGGTGATCACCACCCGGCTGCCGGCATTGCCCAGCAGGTAGGCGATGGTCTCGGGCGGGTTGGTGTTGTAGATCGAGAACGGCACCGCACCCAGGTGCATGGCCGCGGCGTCCACCAGATGGAATTCGGGCCGGTTGGTGAGCATCAGCGCGACGGTGTCGCCGTGTCCGACACCGAGATTCGCCAGTCCGGCGGCGATGGACTCCACTCGCCGGGCGTACTCGCCCCACGTGATGGATTGCCCGTCACCGGGTGTGCGCAGCGCGACTCGATCGCGCAGGCGGATCGCGGTGCGCTGGAAGGCTTCACACAGCGTGCTCGCGGCGGGTTCGGTCATGACAGACTCCTTCGAGTCGACGGGGCGGAGGCGCCCGCCAGGTTGTTCAGGAAGACGGTGGTCTCGGCGAACGCGGCCCGCGCTTCGGGCAGCATCGCGGCGAAGGCCTGGAACACGTGCACCTGCCGCCGCCACAACTGCAGCTCGGCCGAAACGCCTTGGGCCCCCAGCCGATTCGCCATCTGCATATTGGCCTCGCGGAGCGGCTCCTCCGCGCCGACCTGCAGCAGGACCGGCGGTAGTCCGCGCAGATCCAGCTCCAGCGGACGCACCTGTGCGGGCAGCTGCTCCTCGGTGCGCAGCAGGCGCACGGAACGACCGGCGAACCGCAAGGAGAAGAAGGCGTCGATCGGGGCGCGACGCGGATGCCGGTGGGTCAGGTCCAGCCAGGCCGACTGCGCCAGGGCCGCCGACGGCATCGCCAGTCCGGCATCGCGGGCGGTGGCGAGGGTGCCGAACATGAGGTTGCCGCCCGCCGAGTCGCCGGAGGTGACAAGGCGTTGCGGCGCGGTGTGTTCCAGCGCCCAGCGGTAGACGTTCAGGCAGTCCGCGCTCATATGGTCCACGTCGGCGTGCGGCGGATGCCGGTAGTCGAACAACACCACCTCGGCGCGGGCCGCGACCGACAGGCGCAGCGCGAAATCCCGGTACATGTCCGGGTTACCGAAGACGAATCCGCCACCGTGGAAATGCAGGACGGTGCGTTCGGGTGCCTCGATCGCCGGTGCCCGCACGATGAGCGCCGGTATTCCGGCGATCGTGGTGGTGCGGAAGTGTTCTCGCGTTCGCCGTCCGTGTAGCCGTCCGGCGGCGCGACCGGCGCGGGCGGCGATGCGGTCCACGGTGGCCAGCCCGCGCGGGGTGTGTGGCCAGCGGTCGGCGACCGGGCGCAGGGCGGCGCGTGTGAGCCCCGCCAAGCCGTAGGATTGCCAGCTCGTCCGGGGGAATTCCACGATCACGGGCGCGACCGGCCTCGGTGCCGCGGCGCTGCTGGGGGGTGGTGTCATCTTCCTTCTGCTCCGTTGCAGTCGTCGACGAGTGGGTCTCAGGCGGTGTAGCCGAAGATCTTGGCTGCGAGGTCGGACAGGACTTCGCTGGCACCGCCGCCGATTCCGGTGATGCGCGCATCGCGGTAGTGCCGTTCCACTTCGCTCTCGCGCATGTAGCCCATGCCGCCGTGCAGCTGGACCGCCTCGTCGACCACGTACTTGCAGGCGTCCACGGCCGCGTTCTTGGCCAGGCACACCTCCCCGATAACCTGCTCCCCCGCGGCGTAGCGGGCCGCGACGTGGCGGGTGTAGGTGCGGGCGAGCTCGACGCGCTGGCGCATCTCGACCAGCTTGTGTTGCACCACTTGCCGTTTGATCAGCGGCTTGCCGAAGGTGGCGCGCGCCCGGGTGTAGTCCACGGTGAGGTCCAGGGCGCGTGCGGCGATGCCGTAGGCGTGCACGGCCACGCCGAGTCGCTCGGCGGCGAACTGCCGCATGAGCTGCGCGAAGCCGCCGTTCTCGGGCCCGATCAGATTGCGGGCGGGCACCCGGCAGTCGGTGAAGGTCAGCTCGGCGGTGTCCGAGCAGCGCCAGCCCATCTTGTCGAGGGTGCGCGAGACCGCGAATCCCGTTGTGTCGGTGTCGATCACGAGCAGGCTGATGCCGGCGTATCCCGCGTCGCCGGTGCGCACCGCGGTGGTGACGAAGTCCGCGCGGGTACCGGAGGTAATGAAGGTTTTGGCGCCGTTGACCACATAGTGGTCGCCGTCGCGGACCGCGGTGGTGCGCAGGGCGGCCACATCGGAGCCCGCTTCGGGTTCGGTGACGCCGAGCGAGCCGATCTTCTCCCCCGCGGCGGTAGGCCGCACGTAACGGTCGATCAGATACTCGTCGCCGGAGGCGACCATGTGCGGGGTGGCGATGCCGAGGGTGAACAGCGCCGACTGCGCGCCCGAGGAGCCGCCGGCTTCGAACCAGGCCTCGGTGGCCACGACGACGTCGAGGATGTCGCCGCCCTGTCCGCCCATCTCCTCGGGGATGCCGATGCCGAGCAGACCGGCGTCGGCGGCTGTGCGATGCAGCTCACGCGGCAGCGCGCCCGCGCTCTCCCAGTCCTGCAGGTGCGGGTAGACCTCTTTGTCGACGAAGCGGTGCACGGTGTCGCGCAGCAGCTTCCGTTCGGGGGTGTCGAATTCGTTCATGGGTGTGGTGTCCTTACCGTCCGTGCCATACGGGGGCGCGCTTCTCGGCGAATGCGCGCACGCCCTCCGCGGCGTCTTCGGAAAACAATGCGAGGGAAGCGATGTCGTGCTGGCGGGTGAAAGCCTCGGCGCTGCTCCAGTCGGTGGTCTCATCGATGATCTGCTTGCTCGCCAGCAGGCTCAGCGGCGCGTTCTCGCCGATGCGCGCGGCGAGTTCCAGCGCTGCCGCCAGTGCTGCGCCGGGTTCGGTGAGCACGTTCACCAGCCCGAATTCCGCGAGCCGGGTCGCGGGCAGGGGATCGCCGGTCAGCGCCAGCTGCATCGCGATATTGCGCGGCAACCGCTCCCGCAACCGGTACACACCGCCCCCGGCGGCCACCAGACCGCGCTTGGGCTCGGGAATGCCGAACTGCGAATCACGTGCCGCGACAATGAGATCCGCGGCCAGCGCGATCTCGCAACCACCGGCCAGGGCCGGGCCCTCCACGGCGGCGATCAATGGTTTGCGCGGTGGCCGTCCCGCGATACCCAGCGGCCCTCGACCTTCGGTCATAGGCACTTCACCCCGCGCGGCGGCCTTGAGATCCATTCCGGCGCTGAAGTATCCGCCCGCGCCGGTCACGATGGCGACCTGCGCGGTCGGGTCGGCGTCGAAGGCATCGAGGGCACGCTCCAACGCGGTGGCCATGGCAAGATTCACCGCGTTGCGAACCTGCGGCCGGTTCAGCGTGATGATCGTGACCGGGCCACGCCGTTCCACCAGGACCGGAGCGGGCGGCGGTGCGGGCAGATCCACCGAATCGGTTCCCGTGAAAGTGATGTCATCGCCGTCGACGGTCACCGGGAGTCCCAAGGCGTCACCCTCGATCAGTTTCCCCAGGACCGCCTGCTGCGTGGTGCGCACCAGCACCCGCGCGCCATCGGAGGCGATGAGGCTGACGATCGCCGCCTCCGGGTCACCGGCCCGGTCGTACGGCAAGGTGTACGCCTCGATGACTGCCGGACCCTGATAGCCGGTGCGTGCCGGGCGCGATGGGGGGTTCTGCACGATCGGGGCCAGATGGGCGTACGGACGGGCAGGTGGGAACGCGGAGTAGACGCCGATCGCGTGCTTGGTGGCGTACCAGCCCAGAGAGGTGGTGAGACCATAGGTTTCAGGATTCTCGCGCAGCCGCTGCACCATGGTGGCGACGGCGTGGCTGCCGTAGTTGTTGCCCGGCCCACCCCCGAAGGTCAGACCACCGGTCACTGTCAGCGGTCGATCGGGGTCGTCAGCGGATAGCCCCAGTTCGTGAGCGGCGATCTGCACCGCCGCCGGGAAGCAGGCGTACAGATCCACCGGTCCGATCTGATCGACGGTGATCCCGGCGTGCCCGAGCACCGCGTCGCCGAGCGTGCGCACCGCCGGTGACTCCGCCAGGGCCGCGCGCTCGGAAACGAACCATTCGTCGTGGCCGGACGCCCCCGCGTGCACGAAGACCCACTTCTCCTGCGGGATACCGGCAGCCTCGGCGGCCGCCGCGCTGCACAGGATGAGCCCGCTGGCCATGTCGACCTGCAAGTTCGCACACAGCAGCTTGGTGTAGGGCGCGGAGATCATGCGGTTATCCGTAGCCGGGGTGATCAGCTCGTCCGCGCCGAACTCCTTGGGCAGCCACGCATTCGGATTTTCCGCGGCCACCGCCGAGAAGCCCGACCACAGTTCGCCGACCGCCCGCAGATGCTCCTTGGGCGCGCGGCGCAGTCGATGCCGCACGGCCGATTCCAGCAGTCCGTACATGTAGATCGGCACGCCCAGCCCGACGGCGGTTTCGGCGTCGTTGTTGGCGGCCTTGTCCACGCCGATAGTCCGGGTCGGCGACACCTGCGAATCTTGTTCGGGCCAGAGGACTTCGGTGCTCGCCCGGCGCGCGGCGGCAAGCGTCGCTCCCGCTTCCGCACCGGTGAGCAACACGATCTCGTAGTCGCCGTCGGCGACGGCCTGCGCCGCGACGTTCACCAGTAACTGGCCACCATCACCGCCGAAGGGACTGGACTGCACCGTCTCCGCGTGCATCGCGCCGATCTCCGCGGCGACCAGTGCGCCCAGATCGCGGTACTGCCAGGAGGTGCACGCGACCGCGAACACCGCATCCGCGGCAGCCAATAGGTCGGCCTCGGCACCGGCATCGACGGCGGCCCGGCGCAGCGCGGCCACCGCCAGCGTCGACGGATCCTCCAGTGCCGCATCCGGTTCGCGCCGCACGATCTGCCCCGCCCCCACCAGCACCGGCGTGTTCGGCGGCAACAGCGTTCCGGAAGCCTTGTGCAGCACCGGTTTCCCGGCCCGGTGAGGGGTGTCGGCACCGGCCGCCGCCAGCGCGTCGGGCAGACCGTCGAGCGAGCGTTGCACCTCCTCGCCCAGACTCCGTGCCAGCGATGCCCCGAGCGGGCCCGCCACCGGCTCACCGGAAATCCCGGCGTCGAAACGCGCGGTCGCCCCCTCCGCGTCCGCGCGTACGCCGAGCCGGAAGCCCAGTGTCATACCCATCGGGCCCACGCCGTGCAGTTCCAGGACGCGATCGCTCACCGCGATCACGGTCCAGTCGACGTCGGCCGGAATTCCCATGAAGCTGACCCGCTCGGCGAACGCCATCCCCGGAAGCGCCCCCGCCGGCGCTTCGCCACGGAAGCCCCCGTGCAACGTCAGCCACTCACCGAACCGACCCGGATCGGTGAGGTATGCCGCGACGGTCTCGGCGGCGACATCCATCCGCACACTCGCGTGCACGTGCTTGGCGAACTCCGTCGAGAACAGTGCCGCACCGCCCTCGGCCTGCGCGTCCGTCGTGCCGGAACCACTCACGGTGACAATCACCTCTCGTCGTCGAGATGAGACTACTAGTCCATCATTAGTCTCGAATGAGATTATTAGACCGATAGTCGTCTCACGTGTCAAGATGTGCGTGTGACGAGACCAGGCGCACCGCTGTCCAACCTGCTCACCCGCGCGGTGAGCCACGTCCTGCGCGCCGGATCCGCCACCACCGACCGGGACGATCAGGTCTTGGACGCGGCTCTGACCGTCCTGGCCCGCCGCGGCACCCGAGAAGCCACCATGGACGAGGTCGCCGCGGAATCAGGCGTCGGGCGCGCCACACTTTTCCGCCGCTTCGGCGGCAAGGATCAACTGTTCGAACGCGCTCTCGCCCGCGAATTCGCCCGGCTCCTGGACACTCTCGCCGAGCGCTTCCAGACCGTCACCGACCCCGCCGACCAAGTCGTCGAAGCCTTCGCCGCCTGCCTGCACCTGATGGATCACCCCCTGTTCGCCACCGACGACCCCCACCGCCGCGGCGAACTCATCCAAGCGCTCGGCCACGGCGACCCGTCACCGATGAGTCTGGCCCACAAGGCATTCCGCGCGAATATCGCGCACGCACAAGCCACCGGGACCCTCCCACCCGGCGACCCCGACCTCCAAGCCGACGCGCTCATCCACCTCGCGCTCGGCTATCTGGCCGTCCCCAGCCTCACCATCGACCTCACCGACCCCGCCGCCGTAGAACGCCTGGCGCGCACCGCCATCGCCCCCATACTCACCGGCTCAGCACTCCCCATCGAATGATGCGTGCCACCCCATAGATTCACACCGACACGACGGCGGCCAGCCAGTGTCCAGCCTCAACCATAACCACTACCCACAGACGGCTTCGCGTGATCGCCGGGTCGGCACCCCAGCGATCGCACGGTCCCACCGCGTCCCGCTCGATCCACCAAGAATCACCTGGTACCAAAGCATTTCACAGTTTTCACGCGCCGAGCGGGCGCAGGCATGTCGGGAAGTTGCCAAAACCGGTGCCAAGAACCTCGACAAAAGATGAGGGCGGTCCTGAGACCTACTGGTCAGGACCGCCCTCGTTTGTAGCGGGGACAGGATTTGAACCTGCGACCTCTGGGTTATGAGCCAACGGGAAACAGTCCTGCACGTACCTAGACGTACCGCCCTGTCCCATCTGTGCAGGTCAATGCGATTCCAGTCGTCCGTAGCGTCCGGCTGGTCCCGCCCGGTCCGATGGGTTACGCCCCGTCGTGATGCCAAATTTGATGCCAAATCCCTACCAGTGACCAGCGCTTTCGCAAATTGCGACGGCACCCGACCAATCGTCGCGACCGCTCGCTGTGTGTCTTCGCCATCGCAACACAGACCGGCGGGACGCCTATCGCGGCTATCCACGGCGCGGCGGAATTCGGTGCCGTACAGGCCCTACACACGGCAGGAAACCGGGCCTATACCTACGGGTCGGCACCCGGCGGCAGGGCAGGTGGGCTCGATCGCTGGACGCTGACATCGCCTATCGGCCAATTCGTTGAGATGTCATGTTGCCGAGGCCATGTAGGCCGCGAGGATGTAGTTCGGGTGCCGATCGAGGTTAGTGCGGGCACGGTCGTAACGCATCGTGGTCCGCGGGTCCGCGTGCCTGGCTGCGATCTGCACGTCACGCAGGTCGACGCCGGCGTCGAGCATGGTGGTGACGAAGGTGTGCCGCAGCATATGCGGATGCATGTGCGGCAGCCGCACAATCGACGCCTCCGAGAGGCGCCGCAACCGGCGGGTGGCGCAGTGACGGTCCATGCGGCGGCCGCGCCGGTTCAGCAGGATCGGGCCGCGCACCCGGCCGTCGATGGCACGGTCGATCGCCCTGCCGACAGCGGGCGGCAACGGCACGAGTGCGATCTTCGAGCCTTTGCCGATGGTGTGCAGGACCCGGTGGCCGTGTTCCTCACCAAGATCGGTGGCATCGCAACGACAGGTTTCGCTGATCCGCAGCCCGAGCAGGCCGAGCATCGCGACCAGGGCGAAGTCTGCGGGGTTGTCGGAGTCACGGGCAGCGCACAGCAGTGCCTCGAACTGCAGATGCGAAAGCCCCAGCGTCGGTGACTCGTTCGACACCCGCGGGCGGCGCACGTACTCGGCGGGTGAGCGCTCCAGAAGATCGTCGATGACGCAGGTGCGGTAGAAGCCCGCGACCACGGCCAGGCGCCGGGCGACCGTGGCGGGTTTGAAGCGGCGGATCTCCTGCATCCACCGCATGTACCGTTCGACCTCGGCGCGGGTGACGGCCAGCGGAGTGAGGTGGTGCTCGCTGCACCAGCAGAAGTACAGGCGCAGATCAGATTTGGTGTGGATGCGTGAGACTGCGGAGAAGCGGGCGAGGTAGGCGAGGGTCGCCAGTCGGAGCACGAGGTCGTCACCGGCGAAGGTGACATCGAGGTCAGAGGTGGGAGCCATCTCTCACGATGCCCCGTCCCAGGCGAACCGCCAGAGCAGAACGCGCGGGTCGCGGCATGACCGGAAGTCTTCGCTAGTCGTCTGCTGCCACGATAAGCGTGAGCACTCGATCCGCTTGATCGATCGCTACTAGTTCATGAAAGCCGTCGACGCCCACAACCCAACCCCAGTCATGCTGGGCATCAGGGCGAAGGTCGGGCAGTTGAAACAACTCCGGTGCCTCCAACAACGGAAACACTTGCGTGTCCAACTCGGCTTGAACCTCCCCGGACACCGGCACTCCAGCATTGTCCGCCCAGTCCTGCAACAAGGTCCGTGCCGACGAGGAGTTGATAGACCGGAAGGTATCTGCCGTGATGCACTCCACCCGGTACGGTCCGTGCAGCGTGTGGAGGCCTTGGGTTTCGAAGGCGGACGCGAAGTGGTCGCGGTAACGCGGATGTGCGACAAGCGCGGACAGCAGCTCCGAGACCGGCCGCGCTGAGTCAATCCGGAACCTCTTCAGGCTCACCCAACGGTAGGTGCCCCGATCCAGCAACACCAACCGCCCGGTGTCGAAGGTAAGCGCGCTGTCCATGCCGTGAGCTTGCCATGGTGAACGATCCCGTCCCGGGAGGCGTGATCCTGAACTCGGCTACTTAGCATTGGCCTCAGGACCAGTTCCCGGCCAGGATCGGGTCCAGGTGCCCGGTGGGCCGCTCTCTAATCGGCTGCCCGCCTGCAAGTTGACGTGGCTCTCTAATGGCTTGCAGCCCACCGGGTGCCGTGCGGGGCGTGGCTGAAAAGGGGCGTGCCCTGGCTCGAAGTAGCAGTGCCTTCCCGCACGATACCTACCCGGTTCGACGGAAGGACACCGATGACCGTCATCATCGGCATGGACCCTCACAAACGCTCGGCCACCATCGAGGTCATCGATGCCGCGGCAAAGATTCTGGCCATCGGCCGCTACGACACCGACGCCGCCGGTTTCGCCGAAATGCTCACCGCGGTAGAACGTTTCCCGGACCGGGTATGGGCGATCGAAGGCTGCAACGGCATCGGCCGCCACCTCGCCCACCGCTTGGTTCACGACGGAGAAGTCGTCATCGATGTGCCGGCGAAACTGTCGGCGCAGGTACGGGTGTTCGCCACCGGTAACGGCCGCAAGACCGATCCGGTCGACGCGCATTCAGTGGCATTGGCCGCGTTGCGGGCACCGAATCTACGTCGTGTGCAGGCTGATTCAGAGCTGGAGGCGTTGAGGATGCTGGTCGATCGTCGTGAGGAACTCGGCCGAGCCCGTGCAGTGGCGGTCAACCGGATCCATCGACTGCTGCTCGAGCTGGTGCCCGGCGGGGCCAAACGGTGGCTGTCCGCGCGCCAGGCCCGGGCCATGGCCGAGGAGGTGGTCGCCGGCGATCCCGCGACGCGGATGCGGTTGCGGGTGGTGTTGGAGTTGATCTCCGATATGGAGGTCGTCGATGCCCGGATCAAGGTTGCGAACAAAGAGCTACGCGAGTCGGTCACCGCGACCGGCTCCACGCTGATGGAACTGCCCGGGATCGGCCCCGCCGGCGCGGCCCGCCTGCTCGCCGAGGTGGGCGATATTCGCCGTTTCGCCACCCGAGATCGGTTCGCGTCCTGGAACGGCACCGCGCCCTTGGATGCCTCGTCAGGCGACCAGAAGCGCCACAGGCTCTCTCGCACCGGAAACCGCAAGATCAATCGGGTGTTGCACATCATGGCGGTCGTTCAACAGTGCGGTTACGGCGGCGGCCGCGTATACGTCAAGAAACGCAAAGCCGAAGGCAAAACCCAGAAGGAAGCACTGCGAGCCCTGAAACGGCGCCTGTCCAACACCGTCTACAACCGGATGGTCGCCGACCAGCGGCGACGGGAGAAGGCAAGCCCGGGAGGGCAATCGGGGGCGTCTGCTGACTCCTGCGCGACCGGTTCGACCCCGCATACCGGCCCTTCGGACAAGCCACAACCCGGACCCACCATCTATCAGTTTAGCGAATGCCAAACTCCCTCTTGACGCTAAAGGGGCGCCATGAGCGCGCACTTGAGCGGACTAGAGCCAGCCGGGCAGGTACAGCTAGCTATGCCTTACCGAGGCGTGTCAGCCGCTTTCACTGCCCGGTTACGGTTCGATCGGCGGCCCTGAATCCCTGCTCCAGAACCCTGAGTGTCTCGAGCGCGTCGTGAGGATCGACGGGAACTGGCGTGCCATCGTCTAGGGCGGCGGCCATCGCGCGATAGAACGCGGGGTAATCGCCAGGCTCGGTGGGAATCCGATCGCTATCGCCGTCGGTCCCCAATCGGCCCCAACAGTCGGGTTCGACCGCACCCCAGCGATGTCCGCCATTGGGGCGTCGGCCAGCGCGCAGAGCGGCTTCTTGTGGATCAGTTCCGTGTAGGACAAAAGCGCCTTCGGATCCCAGAACACGGAACCGGGGACCGATCTGTGCTGATACTGCACTCATCCACAAATGAGACCGGACACCTCCGGTGTGGGTGAGGGCAAGGAACGCGTCGTCATCGGCCTGCACCCCGGCACGTCGGCGGTCGAGTTCGCAGTAGACCTCGGTGACCAGGCCGAACAGGGTCAGCGCTTGGTCTACGAGGTGGCTTCCGAGGTCGTAGAGGTATCCGGCGCCGTCGGCGGCTGCGCCGAGCTCGCGCCAGCCGCCTTTGCCCACTGGTCGCCACCGCTCGATCCGCGACTCGAACCGTCGTACTTCTCCCAAGCGGCCGTTCGCGATCAAGGTTTGGACGGTGCGGAAGTCGCCGTCCCACCGTCGGTTCTGGAACACCGACAACGCCACCCCACGCCGGTCGGCGGCGGCGATGACCTGCTCGGCCTCGGCCGAGGTGACGGTGAACGGCTTGTCCACCACGACCGGTATCCCGGCCTCGATCGCCGCCAGTGCGATCGAGGCATGGCTGCGATTGGGTGTAGCGATCACCACAAGATCGATTCCCGAGGGATCGGCGAACAGCTGCTCGGCTGAGGCGAGGACGCGTACCCCTGGATGTTCCCGGCGCGCCTGTTCGGCGCGTTCGGCCGACGAGGTGACTACCACGTCCAACCGCATGCGTTGTTCGGCGGCGATCAGTGGTGCATGGAACACTGCTCCGGCCAGCCCGTATCCCACCACTGCCACTCGAAGTTCCGCCATCTCACTCCCCTTGACACCGAAGATCCGGCCTTCCGCAGCTGCGGTCCGGCTATGCCGGGAACTGTGATTCACGCACGCAATGTGGACTGGATTTCGCGAGCCAGGTTGCGGTTTCCGGCGGCAATGAATTTCTGACGTGTGTTCATGGCTTTGTTGATGTCGGACATCGAGTTCAAACGGTAGTCCAGTGGGATATCTCTGCCGTCGAGGTCGGTCACGATGCCGCCTGCGGCGTGCAGGATGTAGTGCCCTGGCGAGAGGTCCCAGATGGCGAAGCCTTTGGCGAATTCGATCATGGCATCGGAGAATCCGGCCGCTACGTGACATAAGCCGATCGATCCGAAATCGACTCCGATGCGTCCGTTCGCTTTTCCGCCCTCGGCCGTGGCGCTCAACGCTTTCAGAAATTCTTGCTGTTGGGCCAAGGGCTGGAATCGTTGCGCAGGTCGCATGAGGTAGTTGGTGACCAATGCGTCGGGCAGTGAGGCGTGCGATGGTCGGTCGAGAGCGTGCCGGGCTCCGTCTGCGGTGATCATGTGTGCTCGGTCGTTTCCTGCTTCGTCCATCGCGGCGAGGTAGATCTGGATGTGGTGGAAGATGTCGCCGACCACCGCAACCACGGGCCGGGCGAAAGTACGTGAGTAGATCAGGACGTGGGTGTAACCGTAGAGGCCGCGTACGGCCAGCTCGCTGGTGTCCAGGGGGTCGACCAGCACGCACAGGTCGGGGTTAGGGTCCGGGCCGATGACCTCGGGGTCGGCTTCCTCGGAGGCGTAGACGAATGAGGGGATCTTTTGTGCCAGTAGCTCTTTGTAGCGGTGGTGCATCCACAGGTCGTAGTCGGACAGGAAGTTGTCGCTGTGGCGCAGGTTCTCGTTCTCTGCTCGGTGACCGGTCAGGGCGGCGTCGATGAGGCGGGGGCGGATTTCGGTGATCATCTCGCGCACCAGGTCGGCGATGTGGTGTGCGAGTTCGGTGTTCGTTGCCCCAGTGGTCATTCCGGGTCACCTTTCGACTGTGTCATCGCAGCTCCATAGGGGGTTCGATTCCCGGCGGGTTCATGGTGGCGGCGATGAAGATGGCCTCGAAACCGGCGGCTCGCATGATTTTCGCACCGGTCAGGTCGTCGAAGCTTTCCACCGTCAGGCCACGGCTCTTGGTCATTGCACCGAATACCGCGAAGTACAGTTCGGCGTTCGGGTATCTCACACGCAGCTGACGGGCGAGGTAGCCGACGACGTCGGCGTGTTTGACCTCGAAATCGCAGATAACGATCGTCGGGGTGGCCGGTGCGTCAGGGAAGAAGGAGGCGTCATCGAGGTCGATGCCGTCGCGGATCTTGTTGCAGCGCAGGTAACCGATCTTGCAGCGCGAGAACCGCGATGATGCCATGAAGGTTGCCATGACGAGGCCGGCCTCGTTCACACCGAAGCACACATCGACATCGAGGCGTCGTCCCACATTCTTGATCTGGACCGAAAGCTGCTCCAGCCCGTACCCGAACGTCTCCCACGTCAGATCCAACAGCTGGCCTGGACGTGGGTTGGGTAGGGCGAAGACACAGATATCGGGATTGCCATGTTCGACGGTCGGCACCGACAGTACGAACTCCTCGCCTACCTGACCGGTCGATCTGCCCGACGGGGTTGCGAGCAGTCCATGAGAGGTTGCGGTCGTTCTCGGCGGCCGGTACGCAGACTCGGGCTGGGAGCCGAGGGTGAACTGTTTGAGGGACAGTTGGTCCTCGATCGGTAGGCGTTCGTAGGCTTCGGCGATGAGCTCGGTGGGCGAAATATTCTCTTCGGCCACGCCGAAGGGGCCCCGGCCGTACGCGGCGCACAGGATCAAGATGCTCGATAACGAGGGCGGTGAGCCGCGCCCGCGCCCGCGGGCCCAGGTTTCCCAGGCGTTGATGGAGGTGCCCCCGAGGCTGGTCTGGTTGCCGGTACTCTCGTTGTACCTCTCAGCGGCCTGATCCTGCGACAGGCCGGCGGCGTATCGGTATGCCTGCAGACTCGGCACATCCTGGTACAGGGCCATCAACTCCGTCGCTGCGCGCGTGACCGACCCCAGGGTGGTCCAGAGCTTCTTGCCGACGGCGGCCATCTCCCGGCCCCGTGCCTGCGGAGTCGGGGGCTGGATCATCTGCGCGCTCGTATTCGACTGCCCCGATGAAGCTTCCACGGCACCCACTCCTGCACACCCGGAACCTGCACGGCCCTCAGATTACCCATCGCGATGGGCAAGACCGGCGCTTACGCGAAAACTGCAGGTCAGAGTAGCCCAAGAATCCGACGGCTGTCGCACTGTCAGGCAGGTGTCAGGGGCCGGTGCGAATGCGACGGTTGGTGAACACCAAACAACTCACCCGAAAACCAGTGCAGGAGATGACATCCCATCCGGAGGTGGCATGTGAACGACAACGGACGACGCCTGATTCCCCGCCGAGCACGCTCGCAGGACAGGCACGTCGAGGTGGAAGCGATCTTGCGCGATGCCAGCCGCGCGGACCCCGGCACGTTGGCCGACATCATCAGCGAGCTACGAACGCAACCCGGGAATGCGGGAACTCAAGCCGAAATCGACGGCGTGATAGCCCGATTCCGTGCAGCGCACCCCGAACGGCGCACAGGAAACGAACCCACCGCCGTCACAGGACCCGGAGAAGGCAGCGGAGACGAGCCGCCACAACACCGTTGAACGAAATCACCAAGAGATTCTCGAATCTTTCCCGAATTCCCTTGCCCTGGTATGCAACTGGTGAATAGACAAGCGACGGCACGCAAGGCGCTCGATCGGTCGCACTCGAAGGAGATGAGACCGGTCGATTCCGGCCACTGGACAGCGTCCGCAAACGGACTCACGCCGAATGGATTAGTAAATTGATAGTTCAATGGGCAAATCAACACGATTTTCACACGCTATTGAAGCGATCCGAGGTCGAAGACAAGCCGATTCTTCTGGATTTGCACTCATCGGAATGCTCGGGCTGCCTATGTCACGATCGAAATATCTACTCCGATCCCGACGTTGCCCGCGACATCGCCGAGCACACCTTCCCGGTTCGGGTAGTCACCACCGCTCCGGACCAGGCGGCCACGGACATCATCAATAACCACATCTACATCTGGTCACCGACCATCCAGTTGCTCGCCCCCGACCAGACGCGATACCACGAATGGAACGGGGCACCGCGGCGCACGCGGTTGTCCGTCGGCTACCAGACCGTCTTCCACGACACCCCTGGTCATCTCACGCCGGAGAGCTTCAAAGCTCAGTTGCTCGTCGGACGGGGCAAAGCGGCGCTGCGGAAGAAGAAGCACGGCGAGGCAATCAGGCTCTTCGACGAGGCGATCACGCGCCACTCCACCGATCGCGTCACGGTGGATGAAGCCACACGGTGGCGCAAAGTCGCCCGCAACGGCGGCGTGATCGAATCAACGTGGGACCGTCATCGTCAGGTGACAACGTCTCCCCTCGCGATCGCTGTGGAGCGCTTCGCCCAGACGGTCGCCACGGTGCCCGACGAACTTCTGATGAAGGACTGGGTAGGAAAACCTGGGGCCGGCGACTGGCAGTGGTACTCGGACTGTTTGCGTGAAGTTGTCCTTCAGGGCTATCAGGAACTGTGCGATTTCGCGGTCACCGCCGAGCGTGAACGGGCAAAGCACGGACCACAATTCACCGACACGTACCGGCTGCTGGGCCAGCACCGGTTCGCGTACCGCGAATTCCAGTCGCTGTTCGTCGGTGTCCCGGACGCGTTGCTGGATAACACACCACTGCGTTCCGAGCGCTCCATCCGTGAAAACCTCGCCCACGTGGTCATGGCGGAATGGTGGGCCTACCGGCCTCAGATCTTGCACGCCTTGGATCGAGGCCGCAAAGGGCTACCGCCACAAGCGGTTCCGGCTGCGGACACTGTTGCCCAGCACGGTGAACCGCCGGGCAACCACGAAAGTCTGCACGAGCTGCTGGCGCTGTATGAGCGCGTTCATCTGCGCAACACGCAGGACTACTCCGCCATCACCCACGATGAACTCGGAATCCGTTCCGCATGGTGGGAACTGGGCCCCGTCGAGCTGCGCTTCCGACTCCAGCGCTACATCTGGCACCCCCGCGACCATGCCGTGTCGATCGACAAGATTCTCGACGCTTCCGGACACAGGCACACGGCCAACCACCGCTTCGCCTCACGGTTGTTCAGCGGATTGGGAACGGCCGAAGCCGCACTGATCGGTGCCGACGGATTCTTCACCGACCAGATCGACTCTCTCGCAATCACCATCAATCAACGCGCCGACGAAGCTGCCCGGCTGCTCAACCAGGTCACCGATAGCTGACACCGGTCGCAGCCAAGCGCCACCAGCGACGGACACGTGCCTACCCCAGCGAAAGCACTGCGAGGACCAATGCCTCCCGATCTGCTCCAGCCCTACTCCTACCGACGGCGAATCACGCAGGAGCCCGACCACCGGCGATTTCCTGGCTGGCGTAAAACGACTGAGCGGGAGTGGAATTCGCCGCAGTGGCAACGAGCCCATTGCCTCAAGAGCCTCGGTCAACTCCGCGATGTCACCGCGGACCTTGTCAGCGACTCCTTCTTCGAGGATCTGGCACGTGATCAACGCGAGCACGCCACCATGTCGATGCTGATCACCCCGCACATGGTCAACACGATCGCCGCCGAGGCCCCGGTCAGTGGACCTGGGAGTCTCACCGATGCCTTCCGCCGAGATCCGGTCCGACGCTACATGCTGCCGATATTCTCCGACCGGCAGACCGATTTCGTGTCCCATCCTCGTGCTGAACGGGACTCGCTGCACGAGCGTGATATGTGGGCGGTCGAGGGCTTGACCCACCGGTATCCGACCAAGGTGCTGGCCGAGGTGGTATCCACCTGTCCGCAGTACTGCGGACACTGCACACGGATGGATCTGGTCGGCACCTCCACCGCGCAGATCAGCAAGGCCGGTTTCACGCTCAAACCACAAGCGCGACTCGATGCGATGCTCACCTATCTGCGAGCGACACCGACCGTGCGGGACGTGGTGGTCTCTGGCGGAGACCTCGCCAACATGCCATGGCCGCGGGTCGAAGCATTCATAAACGAGCTGCTGGAGATCGATTCCATCCGCGACATTCGCCTTGCGAGCAAGGCGCTGATCGGCCTGCCCCAGCACTGGGCCGACGAACAGATCCTCTCGGGTATCGCACGATTGGCTGTCACCGCGCACCTTCGCGGAGTCCAGCTGTCCCTGCACACTCACGCCAACGCCGCCCAGCAGATCACCCCGAGCGTGTGTGCTGCGGCCCGCCGCCTCTTGGAAGCAGGGTTACGGGACATTCGCAATCAGGCAGTGCTGCTGCGATCGGTCAACGACAGCGCGCAGGCTCTGCTCGATCTGTCCTTCGCGTTGCTCGACCAAGCCGCGGTGATGCCCTACTACATCTACATGTGCGACATGATCCCGTTCAGCGAGCACTGGCGAACCTCGGTAGCCCAGGCGCAGGCCCTGCAACTGGACATCATGGGCTATCTCCCAGGCTTCGCAACCCCGCGGATCGTGTGTGACGTGCCCTTCGTCGGCAAACGATGGGTGCACCAGCCGTGCTACTACGACCGGATACGGGGAATTTCGTACTGGTCCAAGAACTATCGCACCATGGCAGAAGCCGATGACTCCGAGGCGTTGACCCGTCTGCACGAGTTCTACGACCCACTCGACACGCTGCCACCGGAAGGCCGCCGATGGTGGGCGGGCGACCATGACGACGGCCGGGTTTCCGTACCCGGGAACACGATTCGGCATTCACCGATGGCAGCGACGGACCGGTGATAGCACCGGTAACATCCTCGGCCATGACGCTGCGCCTGTTCGACACCGTGACGCGGACCCTGCGCGATTTCACCCCGATCATCCCTGGCCGTGCGTCGGTGTATCTCTGCGGCGCCACCGTGCAGGGCGAACCGCATATCGGGCATGTGCGCTGCGGGGTCGCCTTCGATGTGCTGCGACGGTGGTTGCAGGCAGGCGACTACGAGGTTGCCTTCGTGCGCAACGTCACCGACGTCAACGACAAGATTCTGGACAAAGCCGCCGCCGCCGGACGCCCCTGGTGGGAATGGGCCACCACCTATGAACGTGCCTTCGACCGCGCCTATGACGAACTCGGTGTACTGCGCCCGTCCGTGCAGCCCCGTGCGACCGAGCACATCACCCAGATGATCGAGCTGATGGCGCGACTCATCGATGCCGGCCACGCCTACTCCGCCTGTGGCAACGTGTATTTCGACGTTCGCAGCTATGCCGATTACGGCTTGCTGTCCGGGCACAAGCTCGACGACGTGCAGCAAGGCGAGAGCGCCGGTATGGGCAAACACGATCCACGCGACTTCACGCTCTGGAAGGCAGCGAAACCCGGTGAGCCGACATGGCCGTCGCCCTGGGGACCGGGACGACCCGGCTGGCATGTGGAATGCTCCGCGATGGCCACCACATACCTCGGTGCCGAATTCGACATCCACTGCGGTGGAATCGATCTGATATTCCCCCACCACGAGAACGAGATCGCCCAATCCCGAGCCGCCGGCGACGGTTTCGCCCGCTACTGGCTCCACAACGGGTGGGTAAGCCTGGGCGGAGAAAAGATGTCGAAATCACTGGGCAACGTCCTCTCGGTACCCAACATGCTCACCCGAGTGCGCGCAGTGGAACTTCGCTACTACCTCGGCAGCGCGCACTACCGCTCCATGCTCGAATACTCCGAGCAAGCACTCGACGATGCCGCCACCGCCTACCGACGGCTGGAAACCTTCGTGCACAAGGTCCGCGACATCGCAGGAGACGTGCCACTGGGTAAATGGACCGGCGCGTTCGCCGTTGCGCTGGACGACGATCTCTCAATACCCAAGGCATTGGCCGAGATACACAACCTGGCAACCGAAGGCAACAAGGCACTCGACAGCAACGACACTGCCGCGGCCATCGACATCGCCGCACAGGTGCGCAGGATGCTCGACATTCTCGGGGTAGACCCCTTGGACCCGCATTGGGACCGACGCGGAGCCGACAACGTCGACATCACCAGTCATGCACTCGAGGTACTGGTTGCCGCCCAACTCGAGCAACGCGACACCGCTCGCGCCGCCAAGGACTGGCTCGCCGCAGATGCAGTGCGAGACCGTCTGGTCGCTGCTGGTATCGGCGTGACCGACACACCCGACGGTGCGAAATGGACACTTCACCCGGATCAGGATGATCGCAAATGAACGCAGCGCCTCACGGCGCGTACGGCTGGGTTGGTAAATCCGTTGAGAGGCAACCGGACTCTGCTGGGTCACGCGATACGCGGCCCGGCGGCAAGGCGATGCCAGGAGCTGTTCCATCAGGGGTTGGCGATCCAGGATCGCCCAGCGGGTGCCCTAGTCCGATCAAGACAGGTTGATTGAAACAGGGACCATTCGGTTCGAACATAGGTTCGACTCGAGATAGTCTCTCGGCCATGCCTGAACTGATGCCTCGCGACTGGGCCACAATAAACCTGGAACGGGTCCGCAACCAACTTCTCGATGCTGCAGCCTTCGGCAAATACCTCACTCCCGAGCAACTCGAGAATGCCGCTGGGAAGATCAATGAGGGGCTGCGGGTCTTCCTCAGGCTATCGACCGACGGAAGCGACTAGGACTCAAGCCAAAGCGACCCACCCCAGATACGTGGGGGGCGGGTCCTTTTGGCGGTCGACGGTTATGGCCGGCGTCAGTGCTTCCAGATACCGTTCGCGAGGAAGCTGTTCCACTGCTCTGGGGTGAAGAACAACTCTGGCCCACCAGGGTTCTTCGAGTCGCGCACTCCGACCGCATCGCCAGCATGGCAAACCTCGACACACTGAGCGCCGCCCTCGCTGTAGGTGCTTTTGATCCACTTCGCCTCGGACAGATCAATGTTCGCCACGCTCGTACTCCTTCGCCACCTGCCGCAGCAGGTTCCTGCTTTCTACCTCACCGAGGCATGTACCCCGGATGGCCGCGGCCAGCTCACTGTAGAGCCGAATTTCCTCGGGCTTCTCGAGGTAGACGTCCTGAGCCGCTCCCCCTTCTATGAATACCACCGGAGGCTCGACCGGCTCATTCCTCGCAGTGCGACCGAAGTCCAGAATGATAAACGAGCCGTGAGGAATTCCCCAGGTGAGGCCGGCGCGGAAGGGCTGGATTCGGATCGCGATATTGGGCCGCTTCGATACCTCGGCCAACTGCCGCAGCGCGACGGCCATGGTGTCCGGTCCTCCTATCATGCGGTAGAGCACCGATGCGTGCAGCAGCACGTCCAGTTCGACAGGGTTGGTCCTGCGGGTGATGAGCGCTTGCCGCTTGAGCCGGTGCTCGACGCGACGGTCGATTTCTTCGGGGTTGGTGAACGAGGGGAAAGCATTGATGATCGCCCGGGCATAGTCGGCCGTTTGAAGCAGTCCAGGGATGTGCTGATCGTGGCAGGTAGTCAGCCTGCGAGCCGCCGCTTCCAGGCCGACGTACATGTTGAAGGCGGTACCGTACAGGCCGCCGTAGACGTGATGCCAGCTCTTCGCTCTTGCTTGTGCGGCGAGGTCGACCGCAGCCTGAGTCTCGTCTCCCCCCACGTCGTACACACTGCACAGCGCCGCGACGTCTTGCCTTCGAACCTTCTGAATCTGTCCGGTCTCGATGCGCTGGAGCACAGCTCGCGACAGGTCGACCAATTTGGCGGCCTCGGAGATGGTGAATCCAGCGGCTTCTCGACGTTCGCGAAGAAACCGGCCGAGCTGGCGGCGCGGCAGTGTTGACGAGGGTCCATCATCTTCAGTGCTGGTCACAGGGCTCTCCTGGAAATCGAGTCACGTCGGAACGAAAAGCGAGTCGGGGTCTGCCTCACAAGCGAGTTCTGTCCTGCGGTTCTAGAGCAATCATAATCGGGTTCTCGTTTTCGCTGGTCTCTATCCAGCACCGGTGATGTGCTTTTAAGGACAGTCGAGATGAGAGCCACCAGGTACACACGACATCACCATTCGGCCGATCCCCGACCCTCCCGGTTCGATCGAAGCGAACCTCCGATTAGCGCATAGCACCAGAGAAAGACACCGGTGCCGAGGCCAAGCATCTCAGTACCGGGTGGAAGATCCGCAACCAGCTCTCTGGCCCAGAGGGGGAAACGAAATGCTCTGGTTAGCAATAGGTTTCGCAGTACTTGCACTGTTCGCCTTGCACTCCGCTCGGCAAGAGCGGCTTGCGGCCGAGCGCCACCGAAGCACTCATAGGCTGACCTACCTCGACGGTAGCGGCTACGTCGAAGTGCCGCGGCTTGCCGGTGTCCACGGACGCCACCGCCCCAGCCACCTCCGAGAGGTGGTGAAGCACTGACCGGCGATCCTAAGCCCCCGAGCACAGACGACCCATAGACCAAGACGAGAACCAGATAGCAAGGAGTAGGCCCGTGGAATTCTACGGTCCGCGCTTACAAAGACTCGAAGACTGCCACGTCCGCGATCACGATATCGAGATGACCGCCGCTGAGGCACTGGAAGCCATCATCATTCATCGAGAGTGCCTTCCGTCCGAGTGCAGTCGGCAGGTCGAGGCCACTCGAATCATCGGAGTTGAAGTGGATCAGTACGTCGATGACGCGAAGGTCATCCCACTCAGGACCCGGCATTTCAAGGTGGTGGGCCATGGCAGCTGCGATCCGTAATCGGCATCCAGCACCCACGCACCGGTCGATGACCCTCGCTGAGGCCAGGGCCGGATTGCACAGTCACGCTTGTTGCGACAAGGCATGCGAGGCAAGGCAGTACTACAACAAGGCGGTCAGAGAGATCGCCCGAGGGCCATCCCTGGGGTGGAACGTCTGGACTCACCCGAGAGGCACCTGAAGGCCTTCCCAGCTTCGTAGCCACAAGGCCCGGCCCGGATGACCGGAGACCCTTCTCCGCCCCTTGGTACTCGGACCCGACACCGCCGCTGATTGTTCTGACCAAACTGCCACCTGCTTGTGCGAGTCCGTGAACTCACCCACCTCTAGTGCCGAAGTGTGCGCGGCCGCGCCACCGCGGTGGGCTGACGAGTCATCGCACGCCGACGCTCTTGTGCAGCGGCTCTTGCTTTTTCGCGGGCACTCTCGACCAATTTCCTACGGTGATCGATCGAGGGAACGCTAGCTTCCGGTTTCGTTGCTGACCCACCGCGTTCGGCTGACGCTGGCCCCTGCCTGGTGCCAGATTCGTTGGCTACGTCCGAACTTTGGGCTCCATCCGATGAGCCGTGTGTTCTGGACTCGCCGCTGGCGCTGCGGACCTCCTCACCGTACTTGCGGTGCGCTGGTTCAACACTGCCCGGTTGGACCGCCGATCGCTGATAGCGCGGATCGCAGTCGAAGCACAGTCTTTTGCTTCCGGATCCGGGAGCGAGTTGACGGTATTCGCTGCAGCCTTCGCACCACCCATTGAGATCGGGAGTTTGATTGGCGCGCAGGGTTGTTCGACGGTCCGGATCTGGGCTGGTGTGGTCTTTCACCCAGGCGGTGATGATCGGCCGGGCACTTTCGTCGGCGTAGCGCCATTCCTGGCGGAAGATGCCACGGTCGCCGGTGGGAAAGTGTTCGGCCACGAAGTCGAGCCGAGCATGTACCTGGTCGGTGAGGGTGTGGCCCGGGGAGAGTTCTGGAAGACCCGGCCGGCCCAGACTGCGGCATTCACCGCAGAGGCCGTCGTCGCCGAGTCCGGCGCGGACACGATCGGTGTGCCGGTCGATGGCTGCGCGTTCGAGTCTGCACGAGACACACAGCGTGGTCGGCACATGGGTGAGAGCTTCGGCGTCGTAGTCGCGACGGCCGACAATCGGCTCCTCACGAGCTATACCCGGGTCGTCACGTTCGCCCTTGGCCAGGGAATCTTCATAGTCCTCGATGATCTTTTTGTTGGGGTTGCGGCGCCTGTTCTGCGGTGCGACGCGTTTGTCCGGGTCGATGTCCTGGCGGACTTTGCTCGCTCGCGGGACGATCGGTCCGTTATCTGCCCTCTGGGATGGGGATTCGGGAATGTGTTGGTGTTCTTCGGATTTCGGCGCGCAGGCTTCGATGAGCGGCCGGAATGGTTCGTTGTTGCGCCAGAGGTTTCGCAGTTTCGTGACCGCGACGGTGTGGGTTTTGAATCGCAGGGTATTGGCGATCTCGACGACCATGGCCCATGTCGCGTCGTCTGTGGTGGCTTGGAGTTGGCGCAGTTGTTGTTTGGCTGCCCGCAGGTCCTTGGCTTCGACCAGGCTGCGGATCGCGTGGATGGCGTTCGCCTCAGCGGGGTCTCTGGGTGCTGGGGTTGGGTTGCTCATCGCGTCCTCCTTCCTCGGTCACAGCCCTCGCCGGTGTGGTCGTCCGCCTGGTTTCGGTGGCTGCAGGCGCTTCGTGCGCGGTTCCTTGGCCGGTTGTGCTGGGGGCGTGGGCTTTTCACTATCGGGCGTGTGCAGGGTGATCCGGTTGGCGTCGCGACTTATCGCGGTGCCGGTCCGTAGCTGTGTGGGGGTGTGTTCGATGGACGGTTGGTGCCGATGCATCGTGTAGGGGCTGCCGACGCGGATGGCGTCGTGGAGCTCACGCACAGTGGCAAGGTCCCGGTGCAACGAGGTCAACTCGCTGTCGAACGTGCGTAGCTCGCTGACGATCGATTCCGGGATCGAGGCATCGGGTGTGGGCGAGGGGTCTGATGCAGCCACGAATGCGGCGGTGCTGTCCAACAATTCCTCGCATGAGGAATACGGGGTCGGCGGGGTGTCGTAGAGCAGTGTTCGGCCGTCTGCGCTGGTGTGGGCGTGCTGGATGTACCACTGGTTGTCGTCGAATCCGATCTCGGTGACGTGGCCGGTTTGTGCGGGATCGGGGTAGGTGAGTGTGAGGCCGCCGCGGGTGAGGTCGTCGAGCCGGTGCTGGGCCTGGTCGAGGGCTTCGTCGAGCCAGGTGCTGGTGCGTGGCGCAGTGTCCCAATCGATGTCGTTGTGGCGAATGTCGTTCCGGATGTCGGCGAGGCGGTATTCGACGGTGTCGTGCCGCTCTTCTCCGGGATCCAGTCCTTCGCTGTGAGGGAGTCCGGCCCGGTCGGCGTAGTCGACGATGTCGGTGTAGAGGTCGTCGGCGCGCAGGTAGTGTTCGAATCGGCGGCCCACTGCCCACGGGTTGGCGTGCTCGGTGAGGGTGTCGCGGTAGGCGTCGCACAGCACCTCGTAGCGCAGGTCGTCGAGCCAGGACTGTGCGTGGGGGTCGACGGGAATTGCTGCGGTGCCGAGCAATTGGTCGAGGTGGCGTAGTTGGTCGCCGAGTTCCCGGGCGGTCAGGCCGGTACCGGTCATGAGGGGTCGTGCCGCGGCCCCGCTGAGTGGGTCGGGTCCGGTGATGGTGATGTCGACACCGGTCTCGGGCGGGGTGGCTGCGGCTTGGTCGATGAGCCAGCGGCGTGCGGTCGACCAACTCGGCAGCGATCGCCACGTCGTGGTGCTGCCTGTGGAGCGGTAGCTGGTCAGATACCCGTAGACGAAGTCGACATGATCTGGGGCACCCGGATCGTTGAAGAGGCCGAGGTCAGTGCGTCGCGCTTCGGCCAGTTCCCCTGCCAGCAGCAGGTTTCGGACCTGGATAGGGGTGGCGAGATCGGTGCTGCCGGTGCGTTCGTAGTCCGCTGCGATGCTGTCGAGCATCAGTTGCGTGGTTTCCGGGTTCTGTTCCCAGCGTTGCGCCGCGGTGATCAGGTGATCCCAGTGGTCTTTCCAGGGGCTCGGGGCGGCCCGCCAGCGGTCGGTGAGGAGGTTGGCCTGTTGGGTGAGCTGCTGTTGTTCGGGTTCGGAGACGATCGCCCAGCTCTGCATCCCGGTCAGCTGGTGGTATTGGCGGAAATCCTCGTGCAGGGCGTGTTCGTCGAATGGTCGGTCGGGTGCGGGCTGGGTGTCGGGCATGGTGGTGCCTCCTGGGTGGGTGCCTGGTCGGGTGCCTCCTGGGCGTTCTCGCGTGGGCTCGGGGTCCGGGCGGGTCCGGTTCTGCGGGTGTGGCTGACGGTCGTGGGGATGGCGGGGATGGGGTCGACGGAGGTGTTCCAGATCCATTGCTTCAGAGGAAGATTCGCATCTGTGAGAGCGGGTGGTCCGGAGGTGGCGCCGGTGGTGAGGTAGCAGGCGGTGGGTGGGTCGGTGTCGGTGAGGACCAGTGACGCCAGGGGGCTGGTGACGGGCTGGTTGTAGCGCAGGGATTTGGTGAATCGGCGGCCGTGGCCGACCAGTGCGCTGATCAGGGTGTGCTCGAAGACAGATTCGAACGGGATCCAGTCCGTACTGACGCTCATCAGGGCGATGCGGTCCGCGATGGCGACACCGGCGGCGGTGACGCCGAAGGTGAGCAGGGCGATCAGCTTGGAGTCCGGAATCCCCTGGCGCAGTGCGAGTTCGGTGGCGAAGGTGCGGCGCAGGTGGGTGAGGGTGTCGGGTTCGATCATGAACGGACAGTCGGGGGCGTGTTTGATGAGCAGCTTGTGTCGTCCGAATCGGGCCGGGGCGATGTCCTTGACTTCGCCGAGTGCGAGCATGAGCTCGCGGTGCTTGCCGGGACCGAGCAGTGGCGCGAATGCGGCAGTGCGGCGTGCGGCGATGTCGGCTTTCTGCGCGAGGGTGAACGGTTCGGGCAGCCAGAGCAGTTCCGGCAGCTCACGCGATCTCGTTGTCTTCGTCTGCGTGGCCAGGAGTATGTGTCGCCGGATGGCGGGCCAGTTGCGCCGTCCCGCCATGGCAGGTACCCAGCGGACGAATCCGGCTTCGTCCCACAGGAAGTGGAGAAGGGCACGCAACGTCAACCTGTTGCCGTCCACGTCCGCACTCCCGCTGTCCGGAGCGAGATCGGTGGATTCGCTCCTGCGCCGTGACGAGTTTCGGGTCAGGGGGAAGCTCAGCGTGAGGCGGGTGAGTCCAGTGCTGGGTTGTTCGCGGATCGCGGTGCCGAGCAGTGCTGCCAGGCCGGTCAACTCGGCGGGCGGGGTGTAGGAGGAGCATGCCGGGGCGTGGTGGGGTCCGGTTCCGGGCATGCGTTTGAGCACATACCGTCCGCCGATACGGGCGACGTACATATCGACTCCCCCGGTTTCGCTTGCGCTGCACAAGCATCGCGGGCGCCGACGGGGGCTGCGGTGAAAGGCGGCGAGTAGTGGTTGCAGGTAGTCGTCGCCGACGCGGGCCCGGTCGATGAGCTGATCGTCGATCGCGTACATCTGCCCTACCCCTGTGTGCCCGAGGCTGTGCCGAGTGGCGGCGCGTGGGTGTCGATTTCGGCGGCGACGTACTCCTCGACTCCGGCATGCACAGGCTGCGGGTGGTTCTGGTAGCGGCAGTGATGGGGACGGCAGGCACTGAAATCGCTAATCCGAGTGAGGCGTTCGATCACCGGCCACAGCCATTGGCTGTGCCAGGCCGTCATGTCCTCACGGGGCAGGTCGGTGGTGACGGGGTCGCACCAGTACGCGGCGGTGTGCGCGGCCATCAGGGCGGTGAGTTCTTCGACGATGCCGTCGTGGCGGTACCAGCAGGCCGGTACGCGGGAGCCGAGCTGGTAGCGGTGGCGCAACCAGTCCACCCAGTCCAGAAGTTCGGCCCACAACCGGGCGGCGCCGCGCTGATCGATCTCACGCCAGCAATAGCGACAGGGCTGCAGCGGCGCTGGCACCGGACTACTCAAGACCGGCTTAGGTTGTGCCAGTGGGCTATTCATCGCAGATCCCTTCTTGCTTGTTCCGCGACGGGCTGATCTGGTGATGTGTCGGAGGTGGGCGGCGTCCGGCGACGATGTCGTCGAAGGCGCGAGTGGAGGTGGTCACGCTCTCGCGCCAGGTCCGGTGTTCCCACACGCTAGGCAGGCGTAGCAGCATGGCGGGGGCGTTGCGGTAGATCAGCAGTGCGTGGTCGGTGCCTAGTTCGCGGATTTCGTCGGTGCGTAGCACGGTGTCGTCGTGCAGGGTGTAGCTGCGTGATCCTTCGTGCAGGCTCGCTTCCCAGCGGCGGCGTTCGCCGATCAGCCGCGAGAGGGCGGAAAGTTCTTCGACGCCGCGCAGGCCGGGCAGGATGAGCATGGCGGGCGCGGATTGGGCGAGGACTCTGCCGCCTTCGGCGCCCCAGCGCAGTTCGTTCTGGTCCTGGTTGTGAGCGAACGCCCACACGGTGATGCCCTTGCCGCCCGAATCGGTCATGATCTGTGGCAGGTCGGGAATCGGTGCGACATTGTTCATTTCATCCAGCACCAACCGCACCGGCGGATCCAGGCGCTTGCCCGGCATCAACTGTGAAGCGCGATCGGCGACATGATGGACCTCGGAGGCCAGGGCCGCGACGAACGGTGCCATCGACCGGGAAGTACCGCGGGAGACGAGATACAGCGTGTTCGCTCCCCCGAGCACGAATTCGCCGACATCGAACGACTGCTCGACCGGTACATCGACTGCTGCTAGCAGTGTTGGGGAGGCCAGGGGCTCGAGCAGCCGAGATGCGGCGGCCAGAACGTCGTCGCTGGATTCGCTTGCCGAGGAAATGATTTGGTCGAGTTCGCTGGCCCAGTCGGGCAGTGTGTCGGCGAGGATGTCGACCGGGGTGTGGTTGGTGCGTGCCGAGACCCACACGCGGACTTCGCGAATCGAGAGCCCGCGCAGCGCGGCAGCGTGCAGGCAGCAGCGCAGCATGGTGGCGGCCTTCTGCTCGAAGTAGGCACCGTTGCGGGTGCCTTCCAAGGGCATGGCGCGGGCGAGGGCGTCGGCGCGGCGGATCGCGGTGTCGGGGTCGGTGCAGCCGGTCAGGATCGACCAGGCGAGGCTGTCGGGCCACCCAGTCAGGTGCTCGGGGTCGAACACCGCCACCCGCCCGCGCGAAGCCCGGTCCATGAGAGTGGCGGCGACCAAGTCGGCTTTGGTGGTCGTGGCCAGGACGAAGCCGGGTGCGTCGATGACGCGCTGCCAGGCCACCCGCCAGGTTTTGCCGGCGCCGGTGGGGCCGTGCACGATCACGCCGTCACGGTGCTGCAACCACACGTGCCGGCGCGGCTGCCCGATCAAGGCACCGACATCCACCGCCAACGGCGACTGCTTCGTTTGCCCCTGCTGTGCAAGCCTTTTCACCGCCGCCGCCTGGGCGGAGATAGCCTTCGACGGACCGGGTGCTGCTTGGCCAGCTGGGGATATTCGTAGGCGGCCTTGTGCGCGGCGGAGCGCTCGTCGAGTCCGAGGTGGTTCAGGTCCGCCGAGCCGGCGAGCCCGTCGCGGTGCCGGCGGCGCAGGCGGGCGTCGATTTCGCTGCCCACCATGGCGATCACCGTCCACCACAGGCCGGCGACCAGGCCGATACACAGCCACGTCAGCCAGGCAGGACCAGGTCTCGGGTCACTGGGCCACGCGGTAGCGGGATCGGCAGGCCGTGCCACCAGCCCGACTAGTGTCGCCGACATCTGTTCTGGCGCAACGATTCCGAATCCATGCCCTACGAGAACTCCGGAGAGCGCGCCGCCGCCGAATACCCCGACCACGACGGTGGCGAGAACGTAGAGCGCCAGTGTCATCCCGGCGGGCAGGATCGGTTCACGCCGCACCGGGCGTGGAATCGCGCGTCCCGCGTTCATGACGGTTCGCCTTGCTGCTCATCGTCTTCGGCGTTTGTGCGGGCGAGCGTGCGCAGCGACAGGATGTCCGGGTCTCCGGTGATGGCCGCGTCGGTGTCGGTGAGTGCCGCCTCGAACGGGGACCGGATATGGGTGATCAGGATCGGGTCCCGGGAGCCGATCTTGACCAGCGCCTGCCCGCGCCCGAGCCGCATCAACGTTTCTTCGGTCCCGGGCGGCAGCCGGTACAGGCGCGCGGTTTCGACCGCGTCGTCGGCGCGGGCTTGGCCGAACAACACGACGATCGAGGCTTCGGCCATCAAGGATCGCGCGGGGGAATCGGCGGGCGTGTCGGCGGGGTGGTGGAATGCCGACACGGTCGACAGTGCCAGTCCCCGAGAGAGTTTCAGATTCGACCGGAAGACTTCACCGGTGGAGCCGACCGCGACATGCCAGCCTTCCTCGACAACCAGGATGGTCTGCTCGTGCGCGGCCGAGCGGGCGGCGAGCTTGTTGGCCAGCCAGGTGTTCGCGGTGGTCATCACCACCCGCAATGCGGGCCCCTCGGTCGGCAGCGCGGACAGGTCCATATGGACCAGCGCGTGGGTGTCCAGGGCGTCGCGTACTGCGGGGCTGGTGGGTGCGTCGACCAGCCCGCGCAGGTCGCGGTCGGCCAGACGCAGCAGAGCCAAGCCGGGTTCCAGGCCCCATTCCAGGGCGCGTGCGCTCCAGCGATCCCCGAGGTCATGCCCGTCGTCGGGGTTCGGATCGAGTAGGCGCATCGCCAGTTCCCGGATGATCGGGTCGCGGCCGTGTGCGCGGGCGTCGGCGTTGACCAGTCCCAGGCCCGTGCCGACGGCGGCTTTTTCTTTCTCGTCGAGGGGGCGGCCCATGGCGTCGGTGAGCACGGCCAGTACCAGGGCTTCCTGTCCGGCGGGCACGACACCGTCGAGGCCGCCGTGGTGTTCCCCGCCCGTGCTGATGGCCGGATCGAGGAGATTCAGTCGGGCACCGGCGCCGCCGACTTTGAATCGGATGCTTTCTGCGCCAAGGGCTTCGGCCAAGGGGGTGTATTCGCCGCGTCCGGCTTGGGGCTTCTTGTCCAGGATGACGACTTGGCGGCCGGCGACGAGTTGGCGTAGGACGCAGACGGTTTTGATCCAGGAGGATTTGCCGCGTCCGATGTCGCCGATGACGCAGACGTTGATGCCGGAGGTTTCGTCGCCGTAGGCGGCGAAGGCGTCGACGATCTCGAGTTCCTGGGAAATGGTGTTGAGTCCGGCCAGCACCCCGTCTTGGCGGACGCGACGGCGGCTGGTGGCCAGATTCCAGGCCTCGGCTTGCCGGGTGGTGGTCCAGGCGCCCTCGTTGCGTGGCTCGTACCAGCCGTACCGGTCCAGCCACCGTGTGCGCCGCGGCGCACGCCGCCGCGATGGCGGTTCAGCGTTCTCCGCCAGGCTCTTGGCAGCGGTTGGGCTGTCCTGTACGGACGACGTTCGGGCGACGCTTGGCTGGTGTCGCAGCATGGGGGCACCTCCTACCGGGTGTGTGGGGTGGCCGCGAGTCCTCGGGCCAGGGGCAGGGTGGTGAAGACGGCGACGTCGTGATCGCCTACACACCAGTCGATTTCGGTGATCGCGGATTCGTTCGCGGCTTCGGTGACGCGCAGGCAGGCGCGGTCGAGGTCGTCGAGGTCGCGGCCGGTGACAGCGATGCTGGCGGTGTAGATGGCGCCGTGGTGTCCGGTACCGGGCATGAGGTCCTGGCGGCGGCGTTCAGAGGCGTCGGCGAGGACTTCGGTGGAGCCGTCGTCGAGTTTGCCCTTCTGCTGTTCCTTGGCCTTGCGCGCCTGATCGGCGGTGACGTCGCCCTTGGTGGCCGCGCGGGCACGATGGGCGGGAACGAAATCCAACCGGACGCTCAGGGTGCGGATGGTGGGCATCGGGGCGATGTCGTCGTCGCCGGGATCTGCCTCGACTCCGGTCAGCAGCGGGGCCAGCCACAGCGGACCGAGCGCAACGGGTTCGATCACCCGCGGGGGGATGTGTCCCACGCGGGTGCGCCAGTGCCCTTGCGGCCCGATCGCGACGCAGTCGGGGCCGCCGACGTAACTGGGCCAGCAGCTCGCCCAGGTGGCATCGCGGTGCCGGTCGATCTTGTAGCTGGCATCGAGCAACGCCCGGATGACCGCGCACACTCTGCGCTCGCCGAGCACATCGACCCGCCCCATGCCGGCCATCGCCAATAGTCGTGTGGCACGTTCGGTTTCGTCCCGCACGACTTGGGCGATGCCGCCGCCGATCGGGGCGTTCTTGTTGCGGGCGAGCCGGGCGGTTTCAGCCATGAACGCCTCGGTCTGCGGGAATCGCAGCACGAGGAAGGACCGGTGTTCCTCCGCGAGCGGTGTAAGGGTGTCGATGAGGGTGCCGTAGGACTGCACTGCCGGAAGCAACCGCGCATCACGCAATCGGGCGACCCGGGCATGGGCCCACCGGGTGTGGCGGGTCATATCGTGGGGGATGCTGCGGTGCAGCAACTGCAGGCCGCGCACGTGGGAGCTGGTGCGGGCCATCTGTGCCAGGAACGTCCCGAACGCCATCGACATTGCCGCGTAGGCGGCATCACCGCGGAGCCCGTCGGCGATCCCGTCGACGGCGATGACCACCGAATAGTACGGGCGCTCACCAGGATTGGCGGTCCGCAGAATGAACATATCGTCCAGGCCGGTGCCGGCGACCGGCAACGGTGCGGTATTGCCCAGCGGCGGCGGGAATTCCCAGCCCGGATCCAAGGCCGGGTCCCCGCACGCGGGGTCGCCGGGGTTGCGGTAGACGTGCTCACCGCGGCGACGGCGGGTCCAGGTGCGCAGATCGTGGGCGCGCCGCGATGCCCAGGAGGGTTTGTCGCGCCATTCCATCGTCGCTGCGAACACGCCGATCAGCCATCCGAGGGCGGTCGCGATGGCCCATGCCTGTCCGCCGCCGAGGATGTAGATCGCCAGTGCGGCACCGATACTCAGCGCCCAAGCGGTCAAGACGGGGCGTGAGAGTCCGAGCCAGCTGCGGCGGGCGATCTCGCCGCCGAGAATGCTGGTGCGCATCCCGGTACTCATTCGCCGCTCCCAGACTCGGCCTCACCGGGTGCGGCTTCGGCGGTACTGCGGGCTTTGTTCAACGCCCCTGATGCGGCTTGCGCCGCAATCGGTGTCGCGACCATCGCCGTTTTGCCCAGTGCACCTCCGACCGAGCCCAAAGCGCCCACCGAGGCGCGCGCGGCCGACCTGCCACGGCCGGACTTGGACCCAGCATTCGAACTCAAAGTTCCGGAGAACCGGGCGGCAGTAGGCGAGCCGGGCGAGCCGTCCCCACCACCGCTGCTGCTGCGCGGGCTACTTGACCCTGTCTCACCGGAACCATCGCGACCACCGCCGGTAGGCCGTCCGCCGCCTCCACCAGCACCGCCGCTTGCACCGTCACCGGCTGCTCGTTGCCCACTGGCTTCTTGTTGTCCACCGGCTTTCCCGCCTCCGGGGCTGCGGCGGCCGGTCCACCACATCGCAGTGCCGGCGCCGCCGACCGCGCCGGCCATGAGCGACCCCGATTGGCCGAATCCTGCGGCGTCCGAACGTGAAGGCAGCAATGGTGCGTAGCGCAGCAACGTCCACGGCGCCAGCCCGACGATGAGGAAGGCGACGACGACCAGGCAGAGCTGTCCGAGGGTGCCGAGCTGTTGTTGATCTCCCCCGCTGCCGGTCAAGGCGGAGTTCAACAGTCCGGTCATGGTGGCCAGCAGCAGAAAGAGCAGGGGTTTGGAGAACACGATCGCGATGAACAACAGCACCGGGCGCAGCGCCTTCTTGCGCCAGTTCGGGTGCACCCACATCCCGAACCCGATCCCGGAGGCCACGGCCAGCATCGGCAGGGCGACCTGGTGCATGAGCAGTCCGAAGAACACTGCCAGCGCCCCTGCGATCAACAGCAGGAACAAGATCAGCCCGACCAGCACCCCGCCCGCCAAGTTGCTCGCGGTGAGTTTTCCGGTGAAGGTCTGCAGGTTGGTGATCATCTGCCCCCTGTCCGGCCCGGAGCTGCGGGTGATCGCGTCGGAGGCGTCGTTGGCCAGACTCACCAGCAGGGTCGCGAACATCGGGGCGAAGAGCATCAGCAGCACCCCGGCGGGCATGTAGCCGAACAGGTCGGCGCTGATGGTCTTGAGGGTTTCGCCTTTCGCGGCGGCGCGCCAGAGCGCGAGCAGGGTCATCGCGCCCATGACGATCACCCCGATGCCGGTGCTCAGGGCGTACCAGTGCAGGAACCAGTCCGCGGTGGGGTCGAACTTGCCGACGCTGTCCAGTCCGTCCAGGACCTGTGAACTCAATTGCACGGCACTGTCTTTGGAGGAGTTGGCCCAGTCGTCGATGACACTTTGGGGGTTGTCGACGAATCGCAGCGTTGCCGCTCCGGCTTTCCACAACCATCCGAATCCCGACACTATCGCCGCACCCGCGGCGAAGTTCGCGCCGACTGCCGTGTCCACAGCTTTCTCGATCGTGTCGGTGAGGCTGGTGTTCTTGTCGAGCCAGTTGGCGGTGCCGCCGAAGAGCTTGCCGACCGCGCGATTCCAGATCAGGCAGGCGGTTTGATCGCCGGTGGCTGGGTCGGAGTTGGCGCAGTTGACGAAGTAGGCGTGTGTGCAATAGGCGAATCCGACGTGGCAGGGGTCGCTCCACACCTGGTCGGGGACTTTCTGACCGCCGAGCTGTGCGCGGATAGCGCTCAAGGATTGATCATCGGGGTGGGTGGCCCAGTCGAAGCCCCAGGCGTTGCCCGCCGACGATCCCGTCCAGCGTTTCAGGTCATCGGCACATGTGGGTGCCGGCATTCGGTAGGCGGGGTCTCCGGAGGGAAACACCTTGGGCAGCATGTTTTTCGGAGGTTCCGTGTGTTGGCTGATGATCGTTAGTGCTTCGGACTGTCTGCCGGTGACCGGGACGTCGGCCCCTAATAATTGAGCTTTCTGTGTGTCGTCGGCGGTCCAATACATCAGCCGGTCTTCGGCCGGCATCACCGCATTCACATACGCGCCGACGTCGCCTCCGCGGTTGGCGCAGGTGCCGGAGAACCACGCTGCTTCGAATTCGTCGGTGTTGGCGACGAATTGACGCAGATCCGCAGGGAACCCGTCCGGCAGCGATCCGGCCGAGGCCGGTGTTGTGGTATTCGGGTCGGCAGCGGCGATCCCTACCGAATGCAGGCACGCGGTGAATATGGCTGTCGCGGTGAAGATTACGGTGGCGAATCGTCGTAGAGGCATGACCTGTCCACCCCCTAGTTGATGTAGAAGCTGTAGTAACCAGACTCGAGGGCCCCGCTCAGCGGGGACTGCGCGCCGGGCGCCACGCTCTGCTCGGGTGTCGGGCCGGTCTGGGAGGTGAGTTCTTTCACCTTCCAGTCACCGGCTTCCCACACCAGCGACACACTGTGGGTGGCCCACGCGGTGATCACCGAGACCGGATCACCTTCGCTGATCGAGGACCGGGACACCGCGACCGTCCACACACTCACTTGCGCAGCCGACGGGGAGAACTCCACGATCGACACGGCCGCCGGAACGAGATTGACCACATCACGTCCGGGAGTGCGGTCCGCGCCGATGCCCAGCGAACGCCGCAAACCCGGGCCAGGATCGCGGGCGATGACGGCGTGCTCGACCGCGGACATCGGGATGCGTCCTTGGCCGGCCTGGGTCAGGGCCTGCACGGTGTTCACCGCCGCGGTTTCCGCGCCCGCCCGGTCGTGGGCGTATCCGACCGCGACACCGCCGGTGGTCGCGGTCGGGCCATGCGCGACCCGGATTGTCATCGCCGGGTCGTGGCCGCCCGAAGAGCTCGACCCACACGACTCCACAGCGAAAAGTACTGCGGCAGTGGCGCAGACCGCTGCCAGAGCTGCGATCAGCCACCGGCGCAGCGGCGTCCGGGCCCGGCGTGGGATGGTGGCCGGACTGTCCGAAGATGGTGGTGCGCTCGTCGCGGTATCTGGGGAGAGTTCGGCGAAGCGTGGGCCGTGGGTGCTTTTCACTGCGACCTCCTCAGGAAGGGGCGGTTCATCCGCCGACGACGAACAGAACGGTGGCCACGAGCGGGGAGGCGAGTCCGACCAGGCCGAGGGACACCAGGGCGTCTTGGAGGTCTTCACTGCCTTCGGCGAGATCGTTGGTGTAGCCGCGGGACTTGGCGCGTTTGACCTTGAACGCCCCGACGATCACCCGCACCGACGCACCGATCACCACCAACGCCCACAGGAACGCCACGATCCGCTTCCACGAGGAATCCAACGCGCCGTCAAAGAGCCCGAAGTCCGGCTTGATCCCGCCCAACGGGTTGGTGATCTGCGCGGACGCCGACGGAGCAGCCCAGACGACCACCACGGCGCCTGCCAGAGCCGATCCCACGCTCCGGCAAGCCCTAACTCCCAGCAGGACAATATGTTTCGTTTCCATAGCCGTTCACCTCATTTATGTTCGGATCGGTTCTCACCAGCCCGGGTCGAGGTCCTCGACCAGGGCGGGAGAGGCGGGAGCGCGGACGGTTCGACTACGCGAGAGCTGACCTTCATGCAGCGCATACGCCAGCAGCCGCTGATGAGTCGTCTCGTCGGCACCTGCCGCCCAGCGGGCATCGGGAACGAACCGGGTTTCCATCGGAAGGTGACGGGCGGCAAGGGTTTCCGCGACGCTGTCGGCCACCATGGCAGCGACTTCGGTCCAGGCACGCACCGACGGGCGGCCCAGTCTGCTGACGACGATGCGCTCGCCGCTGGCCAGTACCGGGTCGAACGGCACCGGCACGACACGCGTAATTCCCGCGGCCGCCAAGGTGTCCGCGACCTCCGTCTGCACAGGGCCATCACCGCACAGGGCGATCACCGCGCGGGCGGCGAGGTCTTCGTGACCGTCTTCGGCGATGCCGTCGAGCAAGCGCAGCGCGGACACGATCACATCCCGGCGCCCGATGACCGGCACCACCAACTGGGTGGCGTTGGCCACTGCCCACCGGAACCCCTCGGCGCGATCATTGTTGCCGGTATCGGCAACCACTATTTCGCGGTGGCGCCGCAACACTGCCAGGATCGCCGCGCATTCGTCGCGGCCGATGCACACGCTGCCGCCGGGCGTTTGGTCCGAGGCCAGGATCTCATCGAGGGTGGGCTGGCGTTGCAGGAACCGGGCCAGCCCGGAGGCGTCGGCGTTGGCCGTGCACAGTTCATGGGCGTGGCTCAGGACATCCCACACGGTATGGTCACTCGGGCAGCAAGCTGCGCGCGAGGCCAGACTTCCGCATGCTTCGTGGGCGTCCCAGGCCACGACCCGGCCCCCGCGATGCCGACCGAACAGCGCCGATAACAACACTGCCGCGGGAGTTTTGCCGCTGCCGCCTTTGGGATTGGCGACCAGCACGACCGGGGTGCCGGGCAGTGGCTGGCGGATGCGTTCCACCGCTTGCCGATACGCCACCTCCTCCCCACGCCGCGGGGGCCGCACCCGCAATCCGAAGGCGTTGACGCGCCCGCGCCACCCCCACCGGGCGGGGTCGGTATGCACGCCCGCCGCGGGTTTAAGCAGCATCGCCAGCCGTGCTTCCCGCACGGCCGCGACCTCGTCTGCGGACGGCTCCCCCGGTCCGGCCAGATTCTCCTCGCCGACGCCGTAGGGGTCGGGGTCGTCCTGCGCCAGCGCCACAGCATCCTCACTCTGCGCCGAGCCCACGTCGCTGTCTGTGTCCTCCCTGATTCCTCGGTTGCCGTCGTCGCTGCCAATCCGCAGTCGCTGCCGGCGCAGGTCCACCGGTTGTTCGGCGGTGTAGTCGTCACGTTCGACGGTGTCAGCACTCGTCTCGAGGTCGTTGTCCATCACGGCGCTCCCTTCCCAGTTTCTGTGCTGGCGTGTCTGTTTCGATGCCGCCCGCGAAGTCACGTAGCAGTGTGTGGACGAAGCACTCGCAGGCCATCGGCGATCGGATGGATGTCCAGCAGATATCGCGGGCGCCGGTATTCGGCTCGGCGTTCACGACGAGCCGCCCAGCGCCGCAGCGTATTTAGCGGCCAGTGCGGGGATGGCTTTCACGTAGTTCACGGTTTGCGAGTTCTGGCACACTCCCCCGGCTGCGAAAGTGCCTGCGGGGCCGCAGTTGTACATGCTCAGCCACAACTCGGTCAGGTCACCGTGCAAAGTTCCTTGCGCCAGACCAGTTTTCGCACTCTGCGCCAGGTCGCAGTCGTATTTCGCCTGCGACATCACCGCATCCGGAATCGAGGTGACGTCGGCATACCCCTTGCCTTCGACATCGATGCCGTAGTTCGCCCATGTTCCGGGCATGAACTGCGCCGGTCCCCGCGCACCGTCCGGTGACACTGCCTCGGTGTTGAACCCCGACTCCTGCTCCTCCTGACCGGCCAACAAAGGCCCGGTCACTTCCACGCAGGTGGTGGCCGCCTGGCGGATCCACGGTTCGAATGCCGCAGGCACAGAACCGGTCCGCAGGTCCCGGCCGCCGCCTATGCCGCTCGCGACGACCGGCATACATCCTGCGGAGAATCCAGCCGCTAGTGCGACACCGAATCTCGCTCGCGATGTCCTCGCGCCGCCCGTCGTCTTCACGACGCCCGTCGCATCGGCGGGCGTCGTAGTCGCGACTTGCTGCACCACCGCATCGGAGCTGTCGATCGCGGCGCCATGTTGCGCCAGCCACGGCACGGGGTCGATCTGATGACTGCCCTGCAGCCGTCCGCCCGGCACCACCTCGAAGTGCACGTGCGGGCCCGTGGCCTCACCGTTGCTGCCCACCGCACCGATGCGCTGCCCTGCCTGCACTTGTTGTCCGACAGTGACGTTCACGCCGTCGTCGAACATGTGCCCGTACACCGTCGAGAGCACACTGCCGTCGATCTGGGTGTCGATGATGATCCAGTTCCCGAACCCGTCGGCCGGGCCGGCCGCGGTCACCGTGCCGTCGGTGGCTGCCAGGATCGCGGTGCCCGCCGCGGCGGCCAGATCCACACCCTGATGTATTCCTCCGTCGCGTGGCCCGAAGGGCGAGGACAAGGTATAGGTTCCCGCTGGCAGCGGCACGACGACTTGCGCGCCCGTATGTGGTTGCGTGCGTGGCACATCCGGTAGGCAGCCCTGCTGAATGGGTGTGCGGTCCCCGGACCCGAGCAGCAGCGCCGCGCCGGCGATCGCGAGGGCGGCGACCGGGACGAGGACCACGGCCAGCGCGCCCATCAGACCACTCCGACGACGTGGCGGATGCGGTTGCTGAACCAGTCGCTGAGCCACTGCACCGCGGTACGACCGTCGGAATCCACGACGTAGTGGTCGTAGCTCTCGTGCACGCCCGAGGTCAGGAACGACACCGCGTCCGCGCCTTCGGACAGCAACTTCGAGAGCGCATCAATGCCGTCTCCGCTGGTCGTGCCGCTCTTGGTGGTGAGCGATTTCGACAAGCCGCTCAGATCGGTTGTGCTCTGCTCGCCCCCGGTCGAGGTCGACTGTCCTGTCAGGGTGTTCAGTGCCAGCGTGGCGAATCCAAGCGCGGTGGGTACGAAGTCGAGCAGGCGGGCACCGACTGCGAGCAGATCGCCTCCGCTGCTGATGGTTTGGGCCAGCGCCCACACCTTGTCCTGCAGCTGGCCGAACTGCTGTGCCAGCTGCGCCACATCGAGATTGGCCAATACACCGACGATCGCCGAGACGATTTGGGCGGTGCCGCTCGGATCCGGGATCATCGCGATCAGTCGGGAGGCGGTGTGTAGATCAACCCCGGCGGCCATCTTCACCAGCGGCTGGAACAGGTTGTTCAGCTGTCCGAACAGCTCGTGCAGCCCGTTCACCTTGGCGCCGGTGTCCATGGCCGGATTCGCGAGCAGCCCGATCATCCGGCCCAGCGTGTCCGCCAGGGTGGGGACGTTCTGCGCGAACGACAATCCGTTTTCCACGACGTTCACCAACTGGTTGACAATGACCGTGGGCTTGAGCACCGCAAGTACCTGCGCGGCCTGCGACGCCAGATCGGAGGAGGACGAGGACAGCGAATCCGTCAGTGGCGCTATGGCATTCGTGGCTGTCTTCGCGGCCTGCGCTCGGTCGGTCTCGTTGTTGGTCTTCCCGCTCTGTGTGCTGAGATCCGACAGCGCGTCCACTGCTTTGCTGACGTCGGAACGTCGCACCCCGTCGAGAACGGACCCGGCGAGTTTGTCCGCGGAGCCCTCCGGTGCATCCGAGAGCTTCTTCTGTGCGTCGGGGGTATCGGAGACCCAAGTGCTCAGATCGGAGAGGGGCTGAAGGGTTTTCGCCGCATCCGAGGCAGTGGTGCTCAGGGCGGACGAGTCCGTGCCGGTGGTCGCCTGGGTACCCAGACGGGTGAGGGTCGCGGGCAGATCAGCGATCTTGTCAGCCGACAGATCGGTCGAGAGCGCGTGCCCCAAGTCGTCCTGCTGGCTCGTACCGCTACTGCCGGTGCCCATTGAGTCGCTGGACTGGGTCAGGGCCCGTCCGATGCCGGCGGTGATCGGGTCTTCGCTCGAGTTCGTGGCGCAGTATTTGTCTTTGGTGGCACAGATTTCCGCGGTCACCGCCGACAAAGCACAGAACCCGCTCGCACGAGTGCCGGCGATGCCTTGCCCGTCGACGGTGGGACCGATCAATTTGCCGCCCGCAGTGCCCTGCTTCGGATCGGCCACCAGTCCCACGCCGAGCACCCGATCAGCGGTGAGCGGATCCCCATTGCATCCGATCGAGGCGGCGACGTCTCCCATCGCGTCGGCGCCCTGGCTGTAGCCGGCCAGGACGAATTTCGTTGCAGGACAGGCACTTGCGATATCGCCGACGACCCGCCGGACGGCCGCGACGCCGGTAGCCTTGCTGTCGCTGTAGGCCATGCCGTCGAACGCCTCGGCGGCGTACGCGGGGAACCGATATTGGAACTGGGAGCCGAACTGCTGTGCCAACGCCGTTGCCACCGGCGCGAACAAGCCCACAGCCTGGGTTTCGTCAGCGCCCGCGTGCGTTTCCCAGGTCCCTGGTAGGAACACACCTGTCACGGCCGGGCAGCCCGATGCCTCCACCGCTGACGGGGAGGCGTCCGCCATCGCGGTGCCCGAAGCGGCAGTCGCGGTCATCGCCGTCGCGCAAGCCGTAATCACCACCAGACCAGCGCAATAGCCCGATGCCCCCCGACCTCGGCGGTTGTCACGGATTCGCCGGTTCCTACCGGCGCCGGTCATCACCGGTTCCCCTGGGATTCTTTGCGGGCTCGCACCCATTCATCGACCACCGATGCTTCCAGCAGCAGCGGGGAATTCGCGGCATCACTGTTCTTCCACGCCCGCGAATACAGCGAGTGTCCCTGTGTCCGCAGGTGCCTGATCCGGTCCGGGGAATGTCCGGTCCGCTCACTTATCTGACGAATATTCAGCAATCGGTCACGGCACACGCGACCACAGCGACCACACGGATTTTCTGCCACGGAAACCTCCAATCCAACCGCCGAATTGCCAGTTCTGATACGAAGGGCACGAAGCCCTGGAGTACGGCGTATCGTTACTGGATTCGGCATGACTCAGCCGGTCCCAAAGCGCTGCGATTCGAACTACATGTGCTGAATCGGTCAGAGCTGTCGGGACTGTATTGATGATGAATGCCAGAAATCGCTTCGATTGGATCGCAACATGATGCAATCGAATAGCGACGACTAGACGGTCGAACTGCGAGTTTGCATATCCGCAGCGACCAGAGCTTCGCTATTCCTGATCGAGCATCCGGCGATGGCGAACACGCCGCCGCAGTCGCAGCTCGTCGTCCAGCATCTTGTCGTAGAGCCGCTCGAATCGTTCGTCAAGCGCCTCGTCCCATACCAGGACCGTCCGGCGCTCACCAGGCCGATGCGAACGCCGACAGGCGTGATCGAGGATCTTCATCTCACCCACTCCCTTTCGATCCGACGGAACCTCACCGAAATACGCGGAAGCCCATATTCGGAAAGCGCCAGAATCGCAAGGCCATACCAGGCTGTCCCAGGGCCCGAAGGCACCGATACTCAATCGATTGGTCGAGGTATGTGGGACGTCCGGCTTGTCATCCGGTTCCGCATAGCGGGTGCCGGGAATCTCTCAAAAGAGAGGTATGCATTAAATGTAACCGATGTCACATAGTTGCGCAAGGTTTTCCTCGACTACGGATCACAAATTCTGGCATCGAGAAACAGAACTAATGGCAGGTATGGGCATTTGATGTTCAGAGGTGGGCAATGGTGTCAGGCATTGCAGTCACATGAGTCTTCAAAACCCAGTCGGCCATTGTTGCGGAATTGGCCCACATGGACGGGGACGATCGGGTTGCTCGACATCATCCAGGATTCAGTGCCATGGATCCCAGCCCAATAGGGCTGTGATCTCGACATAGTCCACAGCCAGCTGTTCCATCCGAGACCACACCGGCGGCGGCCAACCAGATTCCTCGTGCTCGGCAGCACAGGTTCGAGCACGATCGAGGTCGATCCCCTCGCCGCCGATTTGGGCGGAACGCCGATCGGCCAGTTGCGGGTTGCTGTCCCTGTTGGCTTCGGCGGCCGCCCAGTGCGCGATCAGTTCCTGCAGCTGCCACTGCTGCTCCCAGCCGGCGCGATAGAGCTCGAATTCCTCATCGCTCATAGCATTCCGGCACCCGGGTTGCAGCAACTGGAGCCTGGCATCGAAGGAGGTGATGCGTTGCATGGCCGCCGCAGCGGATGTCTGGTTGTTCCAGCCCGCGGGATCGTATGGCCGAGTTCGATAGTGGTCCAGGGCAGACTGCGCGGCCCGCAACGCTGCACCAGCAGCATAGGTCCGGTCGAGCGGCACACCATCGATAACCGCCGGGGATCGGTCTTCGAGCCGGTAGACGTTATCTTTCATGACAGCCTCCTTCATCGATGTGCTCCGAATCCCTTCTCGTTGAACAGTTCTCGCCCAGCGCGGCCGAAGAGTGCGCCTCGGAAGGCTCCGCAACTGCGGGTAGGCAGCGCATGCGCGCTCGCAGGTCACCGGCGTCAGGCGGCTTCATCGGAAATCCCTTGACACCGAGCACATTCGTCGATAACAGATGCCGGCATCGGTGGAACGATCGCGATGTCCGCGATCACCTGAGGCTGATCGCCGGTGACGATTCGGGTCCAGCGCGAATCCAGGTGAATCCAGTCATCGGCCTGATCGAATCGGATCCGGGCACGCACCCTGGCGGTAGTCGAAGTGCCAGCAAGCATTTCGAGACCTGCGGCGACGATGCAAGCCTGGTCTTCCGGGTGCAGCAGGGGGCGATGGTGCACCCATCCTGCGATCCGGTCATGGTCGTTGGCAACCCAATCATGAATGATTAGCCCATTCAGATCGATGAGAGCCAAGGCGTGGCCGGGCGGTATCGGAACATGCCGCAGCGCACTGGAATACATGTCGGGAGCCACCGGTGGTTCGACATCGGTAATGTCACACACGACGGCACGGACCTTGCGGCCGATTCCGATACCGGAGGCGCGGGCAGCGAGGTGAAGCTTGTGCACAGTACCGTCATCGAAAGTCCTTGTGGCACAACCGACCCATTCATCAATCGGATTGTCTACGCTGAGCAGGGCGAGGAAATCGGACCGATCGTCGAAGCGATCGAAGTACGACAACATCTCCGGCAACATCAGTCGCTCCACCTGCTGGTCGTCGAGCAACAACGAACGCGCAGAAGCAGACGCGGACACCACGACCGTGGCATCCCACTCCACGATGCCAATGTTCGGAAGTGGCGGCAGTCCTTCATCAGCGTCACCTGCCCAGAGGGCAATCGCGCGGACGTGTCCGTACGGGCCGAGGACCGGGCTGGCGACGATACTGATCGATGCTCCACACGCCAGCTTCAATTGGTCACCGGTGACACGACGACTCGCCACGCATTGTTCGATGAGCGGCGGCAGCCGCCGTGCGATCGCTAGGTTCGCCACGATCGTGACGCGGTTGAGGTTGGCGAACCGGCGCGGATGAGGGCCGTCCACAACTACTGTGACGTCGTTGGTGTCGCCGAGTCTTTCCACCACCACCCAGCGCTTCGGCGAGTGCGTGCCGTTGGGATGGGAACATCCGGCAAGGTGCGGGGGCATGTCCGCCGGCGATACGAGCTGCGGAGTCCCGTCGCCCGATAAGCGCGGGGATGTAGTCATATCCGAGTTCGGGGCCGGTGATGCCCCTACCGGGATCTCAACCATCAGAACCACCTCCAGGACGCATTCAGCTGCGCGCATGCGCAGGCACCTAGCGACGCGGAGACGGCTGGCTTCACATCTCGCGTAACTCCCTGGAGGGAGTGCATTTTGTAGCGTAGATCACATCTGCACTGTCCGCAACGACTCAGCTATCCGCCCCACTGGCAAGTCACCAGCAGGTCGAATGAGCGACGTGAAGAACCTTGGCGATCCTTCCGCACCAGGAAAACCCGAAGGTAGAGGCACGGTGTAGATCTCGATCGGCAGCCAATCACGGTCGACCGTGAGCAGTCGAACGACGCTGTGAGCTCCCATTACTTTGCCTGTTGCCAGGTCCGCCATCATGCTCAGAAAGATCGCTTTGTCGTCGGGATGGACCAGATGCGTTGTCGCAAGGTTCCACTCACCGTGGCTCGTCGACGCGACCGTATCCCCTGACACTGGGTGGTGACGCCAGGCGATCTGCGGAAGTGGGGGCGTCAGCCACTCGATGATCTGCATGAGCCGCATATCGATCAATGCGGTGGTGCCGCCGAGCAACGCCACGGTCGCGTCGTTGTGGTAGGTGGGGAGCACGAGGCCGGGGTCGCGTTCATGTTCGACTTGCAGTAGAAGTCCACGCAGCCGATGCGGCGCGTGATATCGAAAGCAGCCTGCTACCCGTGCTGTGCGGGCATCGTCGGCGGTGAGGATCTGGATCGGACCTTGCCACTCGGTGCCCGGCTGTGGGTCGATAGCGGCGGTGATCAGCTGATCTCGGCGTTCGCACTCGATGATCCGGGACAGGAACCAGGCACCGTGCAGCAAATTGTGACTGGCCGGGAGCACCGATCCCCCTGCGCCAGCGCTGATCAGCGTCCACAACTGCCCATCCCAAACGAACGCGTCCACCTGCGGTGGATCCAGGAGCTCGGCCCCGTCGTCGCCAGCCCAGAGCTGCACGGCGAGGGTGCGCCCGTCCAACCCGTTGATCGGATTGGCCACCGCACTGTGCGCCGTGCCGCGAATAGTGATCGACCTGGTGCACGATGCATGAGTCTCGATTGCTCGCACGATCACTGTATGAGCAAGGTTCGCAAGGGAATTGGGGCGCACCGCCCGGTAGAGGGAACGCCACCGCGCCGCGCCCTCCTCGGGCACGTACCGCAGCAGTGCCTCGGGTTCGGCGGCGTCGATGAGATACCACATCTGATCCTTCCCTTCGATGTCGGGACGGCCAGTACCTACCACTGCCTGGCTTGCGCGCCAGCAAGATCAAGTTTAGTGACTATCGGTGCATCGTCAGCGATATCGCTGACATCCGACGTCGTGGCCAGCAACAATCGAGTCCGTGGATGATCCGCAGAAGCTGGCTACGAACGTCATCGTTGACCGATACGTCGTCGATCATGGAGGGCGCCGGCGCACCTCGACAGTGGTGTTTCCACGAAATCCGGTCGACAGTCCAGCGCTCGTCTTGGTGTTGCACGGGTTTCTCCAGACCGGGGATTCGATGCGCGAGTTCAGCACCCGGGCCTTCGATGCCCTGGCAGCCCGCGGACACGCTGTCGTCGCGTATCCGGATGCTGTCGGCCGCGAATGGAACGGCGCCCGGAAGGCGGTCATGCTGTCGGCAACGGCAAAAACCATCGATGACGTGGGATTTCTACGCCGATTGGTCGAGGATCTGGCCGACCAGCACGTGATCGACCGACAGCGGGTCTTCGCTGTCGGATATTCGCTCGGCGGCCAGATGACGATTCGGCTCCTGCACGATGCACCGGATGTACTCGCGGGCGCGGTACTGATCGGCTGCAACCTGCCCGCACCCGAAAACCGCTCGGTCTCGGATCAGCCGGGCAGGGCCGTACCTTTGCTCTCCATCCACGGGACCGCGGACCCGCTGGCACCGTACGAGGGCGGCCGAGTCAGCTTTCGCGGGCTGTTCCCCAAAGGAGTTCATCTGTCTGCCCTCGACACCGCGCAGTACTTCGCAGCCCGCAACGGCATCGACACTCCCCCGGCCGTTCAGTGGCTCGACCCCGACCGCCCGTCACGCACCACGGTCCGACGAACGGACTACACACATGCAGACCGGCCACCGGTCAGCCTCTACACGATCATCGACGGCGGTCACCAAATCCCAGGCGCCTCACAAGGCCCACGGTTCCTGTACGGCAAACCCAGCGACAACCCCGTCACGGTCGAGACCATGTCCACGTTCTTCGGATTGTTCCAAGATCGCTGAAGGTGCGCGCCAGTTCACACCGAGGATGGCAGACTTCGGGATATGAGCGAGGCGACTACAGCGTCGGACCCGATCATCACCTGTGGCGCTCGGACACGACGCCAATCAGAGACGCACCGGCGTGCCGGGAGACTCGCCGCCGCACTCGCCGATGCCGGAGTCGGTGCGGGTCAGCGCATCGCGATCATGGCCCGCAACGACATCGAGTTCCTCGAGGTCTCCCTCGCCGCCGCTACCTGCGGCGCGAACCCGGTGCCGATCAATACGCGGTGGCAGGCACCGGAAGTCGCGCACGTACTCACCGACGCCGACGTCCGAATGGTGTTCGCCCACACCGAATTCGTGCCCATCATCGAGAAGGCAGCCGAATCGGCAAATGCCAGTCCGGTCATCGTCGAGATCGCGATGCCGGAAGAACTGACGCGCGAGACCAGCGTTGGCGGATCATCGAATCAGCCGACTGGGCGGCACGCACTGTTCGAGGAATGGATCGACGCCACCAGCGAACCGCTGGGGTGGGTCGAGGGCGCGATCGCCGATTCCATGGGACTGATCTACACCTCCGGTACCACCGGACGCCCGAAAGGTGTACTGCGCCATCGCATGACACCACAGCAGTTGCTCTCGATCGCCGGCGCGACCGCACAAAGGATGGGACTGACACCCAGCGGCCAGATGCTGGTCGCCGGACCGCTTTATCACACCAGCCCCAACGCAGTGGCATTGTTGGCGTTGCGCATGGGCACCAACATCACCATAATGCCGCGCTGGAACAGCGAGCAATTCCTAAAGCTGGTGCACCAGAACCGAATTCAACACGCCAAGACCGTCCCGACGATGCTCTCGCGACTGCTGTCCCTTCCCTCGGGTACGCGAGCCCGCTATGACGTCACCTGCCTGACCCACCTCATCCATTCGGCCGCGCCCTGCCCGCCTGCAGTGAAACGAGCCGCCATCGACTGGTTCGGCGCGGCGCTGTGGGAGTTCTACGGCTGCAGCGAATCCGGTGCCATCACCTGGACCAGCAGCGCCGACTGGCTCGAACACCCTGGGACCGTCGGCCGCCCATTGGACGGTGCCGCCGTCGTCATCACCGACGAGCACGGCACCGAATTGCCACCGGGCCGGATCGGGCGGGTATTCATCAAAAGCGCCGACTACTGGCCCGATTTCGACTACCTCAACCAGTTAGCCCCGAAGACCACACCTCTGCCGGGCATGATCACCGTGGGTGACCTCGGTTACCTCGACACCGACGGATACCTCTATCTGACCGGACGCGCCAGCGAGGTGATCATCGCCGGTGGAGTGAACATCTACCCCGCCGAGATCGAGGCAGCGATCAGCGCCCTCTCTCAGGTGGAGGATGTCGCAGTCTTCGGAATAGCTCACTCTGGTGATCTCGGTGAGCAAGTCGCCGCGCACATCATCGCCCGGCCCGGCACGAAGCTCGACGAAACGATTATTCGTACCGAACTCGCGGGAGAACTCGCCGACTACAAGGTCCCGACACTCATCCGCGTTGTCGACGATTTGCCCCGCGACGACTCGGGCAAGGTATACAAGCGCCAGCTGCGTGCCCTCTACGAGCGTCGATAGAGTCCGCGCATGCCGACCATCGACGTCAACGGCATCACCCTCGCCTACACCGACACCGGAGCACCGCCTGGGCGGCCGCAGGCACAGACCATCGTCTTCGGGCACGGAACGCTGTTCGGCGGATGGATGTTTCGGCAACAAATCGACGCCCTGCGCGATCGCTTCCGCTGCATCGCCATCGACTGGCGCGCACATGGAGATACCCCAGCACCTCGCACGGGCTACGACATGGACACCCTCACCGCCGACGCAGCCGCGTTGATCACCACGCTCGAAACCTCCCCCGTCCACTGGGTGGGGCTATCCAGCGGTGGATTCATCGGACAGCGCTTGGCCATTCGGCACAGCGACCTTCTACGGTCCCTGGTCCTGATCGACACCTGTGCCATTGCCGCATCCACACGCGTGATACGCCGAAATACGCTACAGGCCAGCCTCTTCCGTATCATGGGACCCCGAATACTGCGACACACCATCGCACCGCTTATGTTCAGTCCCGCCTACCTCTCCCGCACGGAAGGCAAAGCGGCAGTCGACGAATGGCTCGATCGACTCGGCCAATGCAGTCAGCGTGGCATAGCGCAGGCGATGCGCGCCGCGATGATCCGCCCCTCCGTAGAAGGCGAGCTCAATCGCATCACCCTGCCTACCCTTGTCGTCGTCGGCGCGAACGACGCGATGACACCACCCCGACTCGCACGGCAAATGGCCAACTTGATCCCAAGCGCCCAGCTAGAGGAGATCCCCGGTTCAGGTCACTGCTCGGTACTCGAACAGCCGTCGGACATAACGCGCGCACTCGAGCAGTTTCTTCAATAATCCAAGTTAGATCTACTGACCCTCGACTTCACCGTTCGTCACGGCGAGCGGACCCCGGTTATGAGCCGCTTACCCGTCCACGCAGAATTTGCACGCCCGCGCCTTCGAGATCGTCGAGTGCCACCGACCGCCGGGCCAAAGCCAGGACTATCGCCTCACCTGGACCGCGGACGGCAGGCCCGTCACCGTGGTGCCAGTCGACATCGGTCGCGCTGAAACGCAACCCGCGCATGCGCGGACCAGGACGCAGGAACGGGTCGGGATGATCGAGCACCATACGCAGCCGCGCCGGTGCTATCGAACGGGCCAGACCGAGCGGCCTGCGAATGTCCTGGTGATGAATCATCGTGTCGGCCAGCACGATTCGTGGTGCGAGCCGGGAGCCGATACCACCGGCAATCGTGGTTTCGAAGGCGGCGATGAGGTCGGGGATCGTCATCTCCCGTCCGCGTCGCACATAGCCCGCGTTGATGCGGTCGCTCGACCCACCCGCGCGCAGGATCTCCACGGCGTACTTCAGCGGCGGAGTCGATTCGTAGAGCAGATGGGCGACAACATCACGAACCTGCCAACCGCGGCATAGTGATTCAGTGCTCCATTGCTCGGGCGTGAGGGTACGCAGCAGATCGGCGATCTCTTCCCGTTCCTGCATGACCATCGTGCGAGCGTTCCCTGACATGACACTCATCTCTGTCGGTACGGTGCAATTGAAGTGGGAATAGCGGGATGAACGGCTGGCTACCACTTGAACATCGGGAGCGCGTCGGCTCGGCGGAACACCTCCGGATACCGGCTGCGACTTGCACGGATCACGAGGTGTTCATCGACCACGAGCACGGGCAGCCGAGGCTCGACCCGACGCACGACCTCAACCCGGTGACTATCCATCACAAAGATCCCGGCCGCTCGCGGCGAGCGCTGTAACTGCACGCATTGACCATCGTCGACTCCATCCAGATGCCGCATCTTCCATCCTGGATATGCAGGATATCTGAATATGGCCACAATTCCGAGCTACACCAGCCCAGAATCGATCGCCGCCCGCATCTCTCGAACGAATGGACGCCGGTGTGCAATCCGGTCCGGTCAGCATCGGTGTGCCCACTCCGACTTCACACATTGCGATGGGTGCTGTTCATCGCCGGAGTGGCGATGGTCGGGTTTTCGCGGCCGCACTCGTGACTGTGGCCTTGGTCTACAAATTCATGGTCGACGAGAGCCAGGGATCAGCGGGGCCGCGAGGCAAACGAATAGAGCTGCGGCCGAGTCGAACTCGGGGAGTTGCAGTTTGCGCCGAATGTTGTACTGGATCACCGGGTGTCGCAAACTCACACGAGTGGGCGATATCTGCGACGGCACCTCAACTGCCCACTGTGCTCTGGTATCCCATTCCCGTCATGACTGTCGCAATATGGCTGTCGTACAGAGCGTCTACGTCTACGACCAGTGCTGACAAACTTCCGAACACTTCCGCTGAGACGAACCCCAGGATGGACGCCCACGCGTTCGCGATGATGCCGATGACGGCGGTGTCGAATTCAGCGTCCCCCGGAACCATCGAAGCGAGCAGCGGTCCTGCCGATATGGCGTGTACCGAAGTTCGCGCCGGGTCCGCGATGCCGGCGCCGACCGCCGCGAGGTAGGCGGCCCCCAATACCGCCACCACCCGCGCGGCCGCCGGGCCGGTCTGCTCTGGTTGCGCCTGGTATCCCGGGAGTGGCGTTCCGGAAATCAGAGCGTAGTCCGCAGGGTGCTGTAATGCCCACTCGCGCACCGCGATACACACCGCCCGCCATTGCGCGGCGGGGTCGGAATCGTGTTTCGATCGTGCGGACTCCATGGCATCCGCCTTGGAGTTGTAAGCGTCCACGCACAGCGCGGTGATCAGGTCGGCCTGGCTGTCGAAGTAGCGGAACAGCGCGGCAGAGGCCATCCGCATCTCGCGCGCGATTCCCCGTAGCGACAAGCCGCCCGTCCCCGCGGTGGCCAACTGCCGACGGGCAAGTGCCTTGATCTCGGCGACCGTGGCGGCCCGTCGCTCTTCTCGCCTGGTGGGTCGTACGTTTCCCTCCGGCATCGGCACAGACATTGCTATGGCACCTTCCGTCCAGCCGAGGCAGCGGACGCATCGCGCACCCCACGGCAAATGCGATCGGCGATCACTTTGTGAACGATCATAACGGCAGGGCTCACCATCAGGTCGATTGAGGCTGACTTCGAACCGAAGACGCTACGTGTGCACCTGGGATATCCCATGCGGGAGATGCCGCACCGCGTAGTGGGCACCTTTCCGGTCCTCCCGCCGGCCCGCAACCTGCGGCGGGTACGGACTTGTCGGCACTACCCGTCGCGGACGAGTACCCCGCCCCGACACGTTCCGGCTCCCCACCCCCGGCATCGCTCGCGACTGGAAGCGCAAAGGCCTCGGCCCTATTTCCGATTCCACTTGTGCAGGTGGCAACCGAGAACCCGACGTTAAGAAGTGGTCGCTATCCAAATAGCATCATTATGTGCATACTGACACAATCCATCCTGCGCTGATGCTGCCCGCTAGAGCAACGGTGTGGATACAACACCGCGGCCGCATCCATCAACGCAATCGAAGAGGACCCCAAGAAATGATCAGTCCCGCAGGATCGCCTGCTGTACAAGAAGCCGCCCCGAGGCCGCATCCGACGTGGACGCGCGCCTTCTTCAGCGGCGTGCTACTGATTGCCGCAGCAGCAATTGTCCCCGGATCGATTGCGGCCCATGCAGATCCGGCAACACCGCCGGTCGCAGTCCAGCCACCGCTGCCGTTCCCGATCCCTCCCCTGCCGCCGGAGCTGGATCCCGGCTTCTACCGGCCGGCACAGTCCGTGGTCGACAGCAAAGCCCCTGGCGAGATCATCGCGGCACGCCAGGTGCATCTGGGGTACCTTTCGGCGCTGCCGATCAATGTGGACGCGTGGCAGTTGTCGTTCCGCTCGACCAACACCCGCGGCGAGGCCATTCCGGCCGTCACGACGGTGATGCGGCCGCATGCGGCGAGCAACGGACCACGTCCCCTGCTGTCGTACGCCTCCGCTGAGGACTCCCTCGGGCAGTACTGCAAGCCGTCCTATCTCAGTCAGGTCGCCTCAGTCGGGTCGCTGGCCGGCGCCGGTGAGACATCGAGTCTGTTCGTGGTACCCCTGGCCGCCGCCGAAATGGGCTGGGGTGTCGTGATCAGCGATACCGAAGGCCCCGACGAAGCGTTCGGCGCCGGACCGCTCGAAGGACACATCACCCTCGACGGAATCCGCGCCGCCGAGAATTTCGAGCCCATGGCGCTCGACGGTGCCCAGACACAAGTGGGCCTGATGGGATACTCGGGCGGCGCGCTGGCGGCCGGGCACGCGGCCGAACTTCATCAGAGCTACGCGCCCGAGCTGAATATCGTCGGCGTAGCCGAAGGCGGCGTCCCGGCCGACGTCGGTGCCGCATTGAAAATGGCCAGCGGCAATGCCGGGGCGGGAATCGTGTTCGCGGGTGCGATCGGGGCCAGCCGTGAATATCCAGAGTTGGCGGACTTTCTCAACCAAAACCTGTCTCTGGCCGGGCACGCGCTCGTGACCGTCAAACAGAATCTCTGCCAGATCTACACCGCGGCAGCGGTGCCGTTCGTGAATATCAACGGACTGTTCACCATTCCCGATGCACTCGATGATCCCCGCGCCGCCGCCGTCATGGACAAGATCGCGATGGGCCACGCGGTTCCCGATATGCCGCTGTTCATAGCGCAGTCGAATCCCGACTGGCTGGTGCCGGTGGGACCGGTCAACAAACTCGTCGATACCTACTGCGCCGACCCCACCGCACGCGTGCAGTACCTGCGCGACCACTTCAGTGAGCACCTCAGCCTCGACGCGCTGTCGGTCCCACTGTTCCTGAACTTCATCAAGGACCGCTTCAACGGTGTCCCGACCCCGACCGGCTGCAACACCAAAGACGCCGGCTCGGTCGTGCTCGCCCCTGAACTCTGGTCCACCCTGCTCCCGGAAATCGCGCCGGTCATCCTGGACCTGCTCGGCAAACCCGTAGGCGGATAAGCTGTTTCACATACAGGGACTTCCCCCGTCGGCAAGAGGCCGATCGGGCGAAGTCCCTGTCACATCCCAGCGATACGGTGCCCACTACTGACGGTGCCCCAACCACTGATCGGCGATCCGTCGGGCGCTACAGCGTTCTCCCACGGATCGCCCCACCATCGGTGTCGATGATCTCGGAGGCGAGTTGCTCGACCGCATCCCATTCCCGGGCATCCTCAGCGGCGGTACGTGAGGGCGGCGCGTCGGGGAAGAAGGGGTGTTGGACGGGGTCGAAAACGATGGTCTCGATGGTGCGCGCCGCCAACTCGTGCAGGTCGGCGGCGATCTGTTCGACCGAGCCCACACCCAGTGGCCGTCCCGGCTCCGGCAGTGAGGTGGCCGAGATCGAGAGCCGAATTCGAGGTGCGATTCCCGGCGCAGGGACACCGCGCGATTCCGCCAGAACCGCCGCATCGCGGATTCCGGCGTCGAGACCGTCGAGTGTGGGAAACACCGGGTGCCAGGTGCCGTTGTGGGCAATAGCGCGGCGCAAGGCGGGTTTCGCGCCACCACCCACCCAAATCGGCGGCCCACCTTGCTGTTTCGGGACCGGCGTAGCGAGAAGGTCGTCGAAGGCGGCGAATTCACCGGCGAAACTGACGTGCCCGCCCGCCCACAGGCGCGTAATGACAGTCAGATATTCGTCGGTCATCGCGCCGCGGCGACGGAAGTCGACGCCCAGGGCCTGGTACTCCTGTTCATTGCCGCCGACGCCGATCCCGAAAATGATCCGACCGCCGCTGAGCCGGTCGATGGTCGCAATCGCCCGCGCGACGTGCACGGGATGCCGGAGCGGAATGACGGCGACCGAGGTGCCCAGCCGGATCGTCGAGGTGACGGCCGACAGATGCGTAAGTGCGGCGAAGCATTCGTAGAAGTCTTCCGGGTAGGCCTGGCGCACATCGGGCGGCTGCGCCAGATGGTCGGTCACCAAAGCCAGGTCGAAGCCCAGACGTTCACTGCCCTGTGCCCAGAAAGTGAGGCGTTCGGGCGAAACCGCCGCCCCGTAGTTGGGGATCGATACACCGAATCTCATGTGCGAGAGGTCCTTTCATTTCGAACTTGCAACTGCCGAACGAAAGCTGGTGCTGCGCGCTGGATCAGCGCACCTCATTGACGGCCGCGATCTGCAGGAGCCGCATCACCTCTTCGGCACGGGCAGGGCGGTTCGCGGCGATGGCATCGACCAACTCGGCGAGCAGAGACTTCCAACGCGCGAGATACTCGTCGCCGAAGTGGGTGAAAGGCTCGTCTGTCTGCGCGGCAGACAAATGCCGATACAGATCCGCGAGCAACTGGTTGCCGGCCACCGCACTCAAACCCTCGTAGAACGCGATTCCGGCCGGGAGCAGTTCGCTGAACGAGTTCGTTTGCGCTGCAGCCCCTTCGATGCCGGTCAGCAGTGCACGCAAGATTTCGGCGTCGGCCGGGGTACAGCGCTGGGCGGCCACGCGCACGGTGTATTCCTCGAGCATGGCGCGTATCTCGAGCACCTCACGGACCTGCGCGTGAGCGATTCGATCCAGTAGCGGAAACTCCAGGGTGTTGTCCGAACGGACGTAGGTGCCATCACCTCGGCGCGTCTCCAGCATGCGAACCTGCGCGAGCGAGCGCACCGCCTCCCGGAGTGTGCTGCGACTCACGCCCAGCGCCTTGACCAGCTCGGGCTCGGAGGGAATCTTCGTTCCGACCGGCCATTCTCCCGAGGCGATGCGGGCTCGCAACTCATCCGCAACTTGCTGCGCCAGGGTGATGTTCTGAGCAATTCTGGATAGTCCAGCCACGCTCAGCACCGCCTTTCCACCATATTGATCCGCACGTAACGACGCATTCGAGCATTCTTGACATACGTCTGATGTTTGAGTCTACTTGAACGAGTTGTCGAGGTTGGCAACTTATTGGCTAATGAACCTGGAACCGATTCACACATCCGCAGGGTGGATACGAACAAAGGACAGATGTCATGCGCAAGTTCCTCGGCACGACCCTCGTCGGCGGCGCGCTCGCCGCCGCCGCAGTCACTGCGACAGGTGTGGCAGATGCCTCCCCGCCCTCACCCTCGCCGGTATGCACAATCGTCGCCTACCCGCTGGTGTATCTCGTGGAAGCCACCGGAGGCAAGGCCAGCCCGTTCCTGCCCGTCTCACAGGCAATCAGCGACGCTGTCTGCCGCTGAACCGCAGAACTTCCATCCACACCGCCAACGGTGAGCAACAGAGACGAAGAGGAGCACCGGGTGAAGCGTTCTTTGACAGTTCTCGCGGGAATGGTCCTGATTCTGAGCGCGGCGGCGTGCTCCAACGACAGCTCGACGCCCGCTCCCGCCCCCAGCTCGAAAGTCACGGCCACCCCCACCTCGGCCCCGCATGATCAACCGACCACATCCGCGCCGCAGCCCCCACCCGCCCCGACGACGACCGGCAAACGCGGCGCCGACGGATCCACCGGCAACAACCTCAGCGACGAGTACTGCGCGAAGAATCAGGATCCGGGCTGCCCGCGAGGTTCGTATGTCGGACCCAACGCGATTCAGAACCCCAACGGGGATGGCACCTGGGTGCCGTGCGAAGGCACCATCTGCACCAATCCCAACCACGGTGCCGGACCCGAGACCGCGCCCGCACCGGGACCCGACACCACCACCGAACCACCGGTGACAACGACCGAACCGCCTGCGCCCGGGCCCGGTCCCGAAGGTGCGGCGTGCGGCACTGACGGTGACGGTCACTGGGTGCACCTCGACGGCGACAACGCCAAGCACTACGGCACCGAATGGCTCTGCCAGCACTGACCGCGCCAGCCCACCAAGACCCTCGACGACTTCCCGGCGATGTGAAGTTGTTGCAGGACAACAGCCTCGGCGAACGCAACCGGACTTTCGAGGACCGGCTTGTCGCTCGCCGAGGCTGTTGGCATTTCCGATGGTCCCAATTGGCAAACACTCAGCTCTTGACATCGTCCACAAAAAGAGAACACTGATCACATAGTAATCAATGAACTCCTCCGTGCCGGAGAAAAGCGCGTCGCGGCCATCTCACCGTCCGCAACGAGCTGCCCACCAGCAGCCGACCCCCGCCGGAGGCAGCTCTGCGGACATCGCTTCACCGATCACCAAGGACGTGGAACCCATGTGGCAACTCGCGATTTCCGCGGCGGCGCTCGTCGCCTTCCTGGTGTGGGCGCACGAACCCGACACCAGCAATTTTTACGGTGCCGAGGTGCGAGCCACCTACAGGCGACGTGCCGTCGAGCAACGATCCAGTCCCCTATCCGCCGGGATGAATCCGAGTCGGTGTAGGTCAGGCCATTTCCCATGGACCCGCCCGTAGAAGGCGAGCGGCACCCCACAGAGCGACTCACCTCGAGGGGGAACAGCGTGGACGCGAAAGCCGGGAAGGTTGGCATCTGATGTAGCCGTGAAATGCGCCGGACCATACTTGACATACGTCTGATGTTTACGTGTACTGATCAGTAACCAAGCAACTGGCAACTCAATGGTTACGATCTCGGGCCCCCAGGGTGGGGCGACCGCTTCGCGTCGAGCACGACGCTCGATGACCTCCCCGAATTACATCTCCCCTCTGGAGCAAATGACATGAACGCCATCGACACCACAACCACCGTCGATATCCGATTCGACAGCAACGGCTGGTCACTCGCCGGAACCCTTCGAATCCCCGGCAGCCACCGAGCCGGAGACCAGGCTCCGGCGATTGTGGTGTCACATCCGTTCGGTGGGGTCAAGGAGCAGACGGCCGGCCTCTACGCGGCCGAACTGGCGGCGCGGGGTTTCGTCACTCTCGCTTTCGACGCGTCCTATCAAGGCGAAAGTGAAGGCCAGCCAAGGGGTTTGGAGAATCCTTTCGCTCGAGTGGAGGACATCAAAAGCGCGGTGAGTCTACTGAGCATTCGCGCCGAGGTCGACCCGGAACGAATCGGAGCCCTGGGCATTTGCGCCTCGGGCGGCTATGTCCCCTTCGCGGCCCAAACCGAGCACCGCATCAAGGCGGTCGCGACGGTCAGCGCGCTGGATATCGGATCGATGATGTGCGAAGGCCTCGGCGGCACCCAGCCTCCGGAGGTCATCCAGGCGATGCTCGACGAGGCCGGAGCTGCGCGCACCGCCGAGGCACTGGGCCAGGCGCCCCGGCTCGAACCGATCCTCCCCGACACCGCCGAGGAAGCTGCCGCCGCACCGCCTATGGGCCGCGAGGGATACGACTACTACCGCACGCCCCGGGCGGCACATCCGCGGTCGACGAACCGATTCGTATTTCGCAGCATCGACCTGATCGCCCAGTACTCCTCCTACGAGGCGATCGCGCTGATCTCCCCACGGCCACTGCTGATGATCGCCGGCACTCGGGCCGACACCGCCTATTTCAGTCGCGGCGCGATCGAGCGAGCCCGCGAGCCCAAGGAGTTGTTCTGGGTCGACGGCGCCACCCACTTCGACCTGTACGACAAGCCCGAGTATGTGCCTCTCGTGGTCGGCAAGCTCGCCGAATTCTTCGCCCTCCACCTCACACCGTCGACTGTTCACAGCTGATCGGGGAACAAGGAACCCACCATGGCCGAACTCAGTGGCAACGCCCGCGCGATCCGGCACGAGATCATGACGCAGATCTGGAATACCGGAACAGCGCCCGCCATAGCGCAACTGCGCGAACGGTTTCCGGTCACCGATGACGAATTCACCGCGGATATGCGAGCACTCGAGGGCGCGATCTGCGTGGCGGTCCAGGACGAAGAACATGCGGGCAGCCCGACATTCCAGGACGAACCGTATCCGCAGCCACCGCTAGGCGAGCTCGTGTACGCCCGGCCGTTCGCCACCTTCCCCAACCACTACCGCATCACCGCCGACGGCGAGCAACGATGGTTCGCCGAATGTGCCGTCGAAGCGTGCGCGATCTCCGGGCAGTTTCCCGGATCGGAGGTGGTGGTCGAGTCGGTGTGCCGCCACACCGGGCAACCGGTACGCCTGGTCGGACGCGACGGGATGCTGGTGGACTACGAGCCCAAGACCTTGCGGGTGCACCTGGGATATCCGGTGCGTGAGATGGGCGCCCGCGTGGTGGGCTGGTGCGACTACAACAGCTTCTTCGCCTCCGAGGAAGCCGCCGATCAGTGGCGGCGCCAGCACCCCGAGATCCACGGAATCACCCGTGCGCCTGAGCAAATGGCCAATATCATCACCGAGATGCTCGGCATCGGCCGGCTCGATTACGACTATCAACCGGTCTTCCCACTGCTGACGATCACGCGCAACCTGCGCCGCTTCGGCATCTTCGGCCGTTCACTGGAGAGCTTCCCGCGCCCCGAACGTTTCTGGCTTCCCACTCCGGGCCTCCTGCGGACCATGAAACGAGCGGGCCGAGGCTCCTTCTTCCGCGTCCGCCTGCGCTGACCACAGCGCGAGCCCGCAACGTCCGGATCATTCCTTCCGGCGCGCCGATCCGACCGACGCGGGGGTCGCCCCCGCCGTGCTCGACGAGACCCTTATGCGTTGGGCAACTGTAATGCGCTGTGGTGCAACGGCAGCCGCGCGGAAGGACATGTTCACCGCGATGCTCGACACGACCGGGCAGATCGCCGAGGCCGTCCGCGGTCTCGGCCGCGACCAGCGCTAGCCCCGAGGTACGTCTGTCCCCGTTCGTCGCGCGGACAGGGACCACAGTCGTTGTGCGGAAACGGAATCGAGGGCATGCGGGCGTACGCCGGCATCGAGGTAGTCCTGGAGACCACGCGGGAAGGCAGTGGAGTGGCTCACCGCCGCGACCGCGCAATCCTCCAGGTAGATGCCTCCGCGCTGATCGAGTTCGGGTGCCGTGGCCGCCCAGACCACGGTAGCTGCGCCCTGCGGGACCGTTTTGGCTCGGTCCGATCCCGGCTCGTGCAATTGCGGGCTCAGTCCAGTGCCCGGAACATAGCCGGGGTGTACCGCGAATGCGCGTATGCCCGTGGATGATCCGAGCTGATCGAGGGCAACCGCGTGTAATGCGTTGGCGGTCTTCGACTGGCCGTAGGCGATCGCCGGATCATACGGTCGATCGGTGTTGTCGATATCGTCCCAGTGGATATCGCTGGCGATATGGGAGGCGGAGGACACGATGACGATTCGCGCGCCCGGCCGCACGCCCGGGTACAGCCCGGCGATCAATGCGAAGTGCCCCAGATGATTGACCGCGAACTGCTCTTCCCACCCGTTCGGTGTGCGCCGCAGCTCCAGATCGAAAACACCCGCATTGGCGATGATGTAGTCCAGCTCCACCGGCTTGCCGCGTAGATCACTGACTGCCTTGCGGATGCTGTCGAGGTCGGCGAGGTCCGTTTCGAGGACTTCAGTGCCGGACTGCACTCCCGCCGCGTGCAGCGATTGTGCCGCCCGCTCGGGACTGCGGCTCGCGATGATGACTCGCGCGCCGGCCTGGACCATTGCCCGCGTCGCCTCCAGGCCCATTCCCGCATGTCCGCCGGTAATGACAGCGGTCCTTCCGGACAGGTCGACGCCGGCGACGACATCCAGGGCGGTCGAGGCCGGACCGAACCTGGAACGCACCTGGCCGACGGCCGCGATTTGCTCTGCAAGTGCCATCGTGAACCACTCCTCACAGTGAGTACGCCGGAGCCGGTTCGTCGTTCGGCTCCGGCACGTCGGATGCGAGCATCCGCCGGGAGGCATCCCACGCGGGACGCCGCCCTAGAGCTGCTCATGGCGGAATCATCTCCGCGAACGTGCCGCTGATCGTTCAAGTCGCCGTCGAGTCAGTGTGTCGCGTCCTGAGCACACACCGCGGTTCAGATCCCATCGGTGTGCGAGACGGGTAGCCAAGCATGCGGACGATGCCGGCGCGGCACAGCGCCACACGGCATCGTCCGCACGGTTCACGGCTGGGTGAGGAAATTGGCGATGAGAGTGCTTGCCATTTCCGGCATTCCGTTGTTCTGCCGCTCCGCCGCAGTCACCACGTCATAGTGCCGGTAGCCAGGGATAATCTTGGCGTTCGCCGGCAACAGGCCCCCGTAACCTGCGTTCTGCAGCGGCGAATCACCCGCCAGCAGTGTGAGATTGCGCTGCCCCGCCGGGGTGCTCTGCCAGCGGTCACCGTGCAGCAGGAAGTTCAGGATGCCGCCCGAACGATTCTGCAGCTGTTTGAGCTCACCATCCCGGCCCAGGCCCAGCGCGAAGATCGTATCGGTGATTATCCGCAGCGGCGTGTACTCCTCGAAGTAGTCCGTCGGCTGCCAGCCCGGGTTCATCGCATGCGCGAATTGGCGGATGTCGGTGACCTCGTGATCGCGGTCGGTCGGCTGACCACGCACCGGATCGATACCGTCGATGGTGGATGCGGGCATTTGGTCGTAGTTCTTCCAACCGCACACCTGGTTGTGATCGACCGGGGTGTAGTTCTGCCCGTAGCCCACCCGCAGCGGGATGATGAACAGACTCGGTCCCAGCACCGGCACCGAGGCCAGGCCATTCGGCACCGGATAGGTCTTACCCACAGTCGGGCAGTCGTAGAAGCCGAGCCCGGCCTGCAGGACATATTCCGCGGAGTTCTGATCGAACAGCATGCCCAGCGCCGACATGTTGGTGAGCCGGAAATCGCGGGGCAGGTTGTTGCCGGTGAACAGGTCCAGATAGTCCTTGCCGTAGAACAGGCGCATCCACGGCTCGGTCCGCAGATCCACCGGCACCACAGCCTTGAGATCGCTTTCGTCCTCCGGCTTTTGATCCGCGGCCATGGCCGCGAGCTGGTAGGCGTTCATGATTTCGCTGGCCGCGATCACCGGCAGCTGAGCCACACTCAGACCGTTCTTCAGCAGCAGGTCCACACCATTCTTGACCGCACCGCCGACGGTCGACATGAACGCGTCCAGCGGTGGAATCCCGGAGAAACCGGCCGGATCGGTCATGGCGAACCCATCCTCCGGCACGCTGCCTCCGCCGCAGAGGTTGTAGCCCGCGTCCTCTGTTGTCGCGGGATTCTGGTCGAAGTCCCACGCCATCATCGGGCCGACCAGGAACGCGCCCAGGGAATGTCCACCGCAGAAACTCTTGTGCCGGTCCGCGGCGTCCGGGAGCAGGTACTGGATGACCACGCGCCAGTCGTCCATGGTCAGCGCCAGACCGTATTCGCCGAGGTAGTTCAGATCCTGCGGGGTCTGATAGTGATAGGACTTCCCGTCGATGCTCTTGCCGTGGAAGTAGTAGTCGGCCGCGATGTGGTAGTCCCCCGCCTGGTTGGCCGCTTCCCATCCGGTGTGGTCCTCGGCGCAGTTGGCGCGCCGATCCATCGAGATGTACTCGACGAATTTGCCGGTCGCCGCCGCCTTCCGAACCACCTGCGGCGCTTGGGGATTCAAGTTCGCCGCACCCGAGAAGGTGCCGGGCTGCATGGTCAGGACCGCATCCGCGTCCGAGGATTTGGCGGGCCCGTTCTTGGATCGATAGCGCACGAACGAGATCCAGTCGCACGCCTCGGGGTGCGCCATGGTGGAGTACGGGCTCGGGTAGTGCAGGCGCACGAAGGTCGCCTCGACATCGTCGCCCAGGGCCGGGTCACCGGTGATCGGTGTGATGGTTTCCTGATCGGCGACCCCCGAACCTGCCGGTGCGGCAGCCGATTCCGTGATGGTCAGGCCGGTGATGACAAGTGTGGCCGTGACGGCCAGGGGAATGGTCATGGACAGTAGCGGCCTGATCCGCCTGATGAACCGCATTGTTCTCCGCTTTCCGCGAGACGTGGTCGTGAGCTCGGTGGTCACGGGAGGCTCTTGACGAATTCGGCGAGGCTTTGCGCGCTCGCGTCCGGCTTCCCGTTGTTCTGCACCCGCGCGGCGCCGATGGTGTCCACATGGCTGTACCCGGGCAGCGTGACCACCTGCGCGGTCGACGGGGCCGGTACGGCCAGAGTCGCGCCCAATTGCACGAAACCGTCTCCCGCGTACGCGATATACAGCGGTTTCGTATCGGCCATATTGTGGTACCGGAGATTAGTCATATCGCCGCTGCGCGCACCGCCGTATCCCGCACCGATATCGATGAACAGCCGTGTCGGGAAGTACGTCTCCCAGTACGCGTACGGGCCGCCGGTGCCGAGTTGCCTTGCCGCATCTCGGATATCGGACACCTCGTGGTTCGGGGCGGTGTACGGCACACCCTGCACGTCGTCGTAGTTGCGCCAGGTGTACAGCACAGTGGGGTCGGTGGGACGCACCCGCCGCTGCGAACCCGCCACCGTGCGCAGGAATCCACCCAGCAGTGGCACCTGGGTGACCGAGCCCGGTACCGGGAAGCTCTTGTCGGACACCGGCCCCCCGGCCAGAGCACCGACGCCCTGCTGGAACAGTGCGAAATTGCCCGAGTTGTTGTCGATGAACTCACCCAGCAGCGCGGTGTTGGTGAACCGGTAATCCCGGATGTTGCCCGAACCGTCGCCGCCGTTGGTGGCGAATCCGGTCAGCGATCCGGAGAACATGTAGTCGAGCGTCGCGTCGATATCCAGATCGTGCGGAAGGTGGGACAGCAGTTGACTTTCCGCGTCCGGCTCCAGATGTGCGGCCAGCCCGGCGAGGCGGTAGATCATGAATGTGCGGGCGCCGACGATCGGCACCGAGACCAGCGAACGCGGCAGCACACCCGTGTTCTCGACCGCCTTCACCACGTCGTTGGTGGGCCCGACGATGGCATTGGTGAGGTCCTGCAGGAACGGGGTGTTCTGGATCGCCACCGGATCCGAGGAGATCATGGTGTCCTGCGCGGCGAACGCGGAGCACTGGCGGTAGCCGGCGTCGCGGGTGGTGGCGGGATTGCCGTCGAAGTCCCAGTCGGTGAAGAAGCCGGTGACCAGCCCACCGAGCGAGATTCCGGCGCACACGTATTTCTGCTGGCGCACAACCTGATCGGGGATCTCGTTGAGCATGATCTCGTACTGGTCGCGGATGATCCGCTCCATACCCATGAGATCCAGCACGGCCAGATCCTGAGATTCCTTGAAACCTCCGAACACCTGGCCGTCGATCGGCTTGTGGTTGAAGTAGTAGTCGACCGCGTCGAGGTAGTTGCCGGTGCGCAGGGCGTAATCGAAACCGGCGTTCTCATCGAGGCAGGAGCTGCGCCGCGCCAGGGCCCAGAACTCGATGTTCTGCCCCAGTGCACGCGCGGACACGACGGTATTGGCAGCGACGCTGTCGGAGTTCACCGCGCCACCGATCGCACCCGGCTGCTGCACGATCACCTTGTCGGCGTCACTGGACTTCTCCGGACCACCGACGGGCCGATAACGCAGATATCCCACCCGATCACAGGCGGCCGGATGCGGCGGCGCGCCCGCGGGCAACGGCAGTGAGTACGTGACATTGGAAACGACTATGCCGTCGCGAGTTTCGAGCACTCGCTCTTGACGATCGGTCGCGATACCGACGGGCGCCGGTTCCTCGGCGGCGGCGGTGCCCACCGGCAGCGCGGCCACGGTCGCCGTCACAGCGGCCGCGACCGCCGCGAACCGTCGCAAATTCCCAGTAAGGTCGCGCTGCCTGCGCGGACCATCAAGCCCAACCACGATGTCGGTCCCTTCATGACTTTTCGAACGATGGAGACGACCGGACGCACTCAACGGCGGACCACATCGTCTGAGACAGCACATCACCAACGAACCACCGCAGACAGTGTCAGCACCGAGAAAAACCCGGGGGCCGAATGTGCATGTGCATGAGCCCGAGCTCTTGAAATCCATCGCCGACCACCTACATGAAGGCCGTCCGGCCCGATGGCTGATCACGCGATTGCTGCGGTGAGCCGGGCAGATACCAGAACTACACATATCCTTACTATCCAAATATGCTCATTACGTGAATACTGATTCGATGCAGGATCGTAGCGGATGACCCCGTTCGGACCAACCGGCCCAGAGGAGTACCCGACGGACGATCGATCCCTGCCGGGCGGCACGCTTCCCGAGGCCCACCCCCCGGCGCTCGAGGCCGCGCGATAGTCCGACCGGCAGTGCACAGGCAGTAAGATCAGAGAATTTGCGAGCATTTTGCTCTAACGTGCAAAGTGCACAATTCAGCGGTGGAACATGCGTGCCATTTGCGAACATGCACAGTCGGACTGCCACTGCGGACCAGTTGCGATGAGCACACCAATCGACCGCGACACGGTGTGCGCAGCGTCCTACACCAGATCACGTTCGATGCCGGTATTACCGTTGCCACACAGCACTTTTCACCTCTCGCATCAGGGAACTCGCAAGATGCTGGACCCGGTGGACCCCGCCTTTCCGGAAGGCAGCAACGCTGACGAAGGCGTGGTGGGATACCCCCTCGAATGCCGAGACGCCATGGAGAACACAGAAGGCGTCCCCTTCGGTACGCCGATCCATCCGAGTTGCCGATAGTTAACCTTCGTTGTAGATTACTAGAATTCGAAGCAGTCACGGGGAATCGGGTTGGCCTGCAATCGATTCCAGAGTTCCCGCGGCATGGCGGCAGAGGCGGGCAGACAGTGCAGAGAAAGGTCAGTGGGAAATCGCGGGATAGTCACGCCGATTTCGCCAGTGAATCATGGCGTCGGCACGCGGTATGCGCCGAAATCGACCCCGAATTATTCTTCCCCGATGTAGGCGACTCCGCCCGCGACGCCAAGCGGATTTGCTGCGCCTGTGACGTGCGCGAGGAGTGCCTGAACTTCGCGGTGGCCTACAGGCAGCGCTTCGGCATCTGGGGTGGAATGACGCTGCGCGAGCGGCTGGAGTACATAGCAGGTACACGCCTTGATGCCTGGCAGTAGCAACATCTCCCATCGCCTCAACGAGCTGATCGATCGCCGGGAACAGCGGGACGGGACTCGATTGACGAACATCGCACTGGTGGCACAGTTGGGCGAACGCGGTCACCGCATATCGAAGCCGTATCTGTCCCAACTTCGAACCGGCAAGCGCCGCGAACCATCACAGCAGTTGCTGGCCGCACTGTCCGAGCTGTTCGAGGTTTCGGCCGATTACTTCACCCACGGAGACGCAGCGCCCGTCCTCGCCGATGCCGCGCTGGTGGATCACCTCCACGATCCGGTGCTGCGGCGGCTGCTCGATACCGCGGTGGGGTTGTCCGCCGAGTCCCTGAATGACCTGAATCAGCTGGCCGAGAAATTCCGCGATGCCGATCGCCTTCCCACCGCGAAACAGACCGCGACGTGGTGATGTGCTGAGCACCCGCCGACTGCGACGCCGCGTACACTGCCGCGACCGGACCAACACGTGAGCATCCTCGTAGTTGGCCTGGGTGCGATGTGCGTGGCCGCCGGTGCGGCCCTGTACGCCTATCAAGACGATCGCGCGGATACGGATCCCGCGCTCGCGCTCGTGGCCACAGGACTGGGAGTACTCGGGATAATGCTCGCTATATCCGCAGGGTTTCTGTAGCGACTGCGCATTCGCGTGCTGCGCGGCCGATGCGGGCCAGAGATCCCTCAGCCGTAGAGCGGCCAACCCGGGAATCCTAGTTCTGAATATTTACACTATCCAAATACATTGCTTATGTGAATAATGATGCGATGCAGAGCTGTAGCGGACACCTCGACTACAGCTCAACCAGCCGGCAGACCAGGAGCAGCGCATGACCCAGCCCGAGTTTCGACGGCGCATCACCGCGCGCATGCGGCGATTGCCCCAGCCGATACCGACCGTGTGGACCTTGGTCGACCGCCTGCATTACGCGATCGACGCTGCCATCACCTCGACCGAGCGAGTTCACCTCCGCCTGCACGAACGCATGACGCGATCACGCCTCCGGCGCGCGAACACCGTGCCGGAGGGCAGCTCGATGGAGCCGGGCCGGCATGCGCGGATCGCCCACCGCGTGTACGACACCGCACGTGCGGCCCACTGGTACGTCTGAGATCGCGATGGACAGCGCCGATCATCTAGCACCGATCCGAAAAACCCAGTACGGCAACCGATTCCGGATGCGCGCCGAGCGCACCATCACCGACGTGATCAGCGATGAGCTGGCCCGGCGAGTCCTCATCGGGATCCATCCCCCGGGTACCGCCGCACCCTCCGTCCGCGATCTGGCGGCCGAGTTCCGCACGACACGCAACACCGCCACACGCGTCCTGCACGGACTCGCGGCGCGCGGATTCCTCGAAGAACCTCGCACGACCGAATCGTTCCGAGTCCGCGACGTACGATTCGACGCGGGCATCGACTCGTACCGCTTCCTCTTGGACCCGGTCACGATGCCGGCCTCGGCCGCAGTGATCTTCACCGAGATGCTCGAGGCGCTCGAAGGCATCGTGACCGACGCGGTGATCGGACTCCTACGCGGAGAGCGTCCCGTGAGTCAGCAGTGGGTTTCCGAACAGCTCGATTGCCTTACCCTGCTCACCGCTCTCGACGAATCGGTCAGAATCCACACCCTGACGGTCGGAGTCGACGTCCTGCGCGAACTACTCGCCGAGCCGCGATTCGGATTTCAGCGGGCGATTCTCAATTCACTCGCCGAAGCACTTCTGAATGTGCCGGAGGCGGTCCGGGCATTGGTCCCCGAGCATCCCCGCCACTACGTTCCGCTGTTGCAAGCTCTGGCAGGCACGGCAGCGTTCGGCGGCCTGTCCGACGCCGGCATCACCCGGGCAACTACGTTGTGCCAGCTGTATCACCGCTCGGCGATAGCGCGTTTCCAAGCGGATATGCACCGGATTCAGAAGCCTTCCATACCGCTCGCGACGCCGTAACAGACGGCGGCCTTCGACCGCTGTCGACTCAAAGCGAACGCTGCATGGTTCGCCCCACCCGATACCGTCATCCGAACCGTATTGCCGAGCGCATCAGCGGATTTCGGCTTGCGCCAGGATCTCCGCGACCGCACCGATACGATCCAAGGACTCCGACGACAATCGACTGGCGTTCACGAATAGCCTGCGCAGTCGTTCGTCCCGCAGCGGTGCGGCGCCGGCGAAGTCGTCAGAGCAGTCGAGATAGTCGACCGGGACGTCGAAGAACAGTGCGAGCCCGGTCAGAAGATCTGCCGCCGGTCGTACACGCAATCCGGATCGAAGGTGCGACAGATACACCGGAGACACCACCTGCCCATCCCCGCACAAGGCCACCGCAACGGCTTGATCACTCAGCGGCCGGCCATGATCACGTTCCCAGCGCGCGAACAGAGTGCTCAGTCGATCCGCCAGACGGCTCTCGATCCTCACCGTGAAAATCCCCTCGGACATCCGAACCTCTCGGCAGTTGCTCGCTCGAGCCACAGGTCACTTCGCGCGGCCGCGAAAGCTGGCTACCGGAAGTGAAATACGGCGGTGCAGCCACCAGGCCCCGATTTCACCGGGGCGTGATCTGCAGCTGTATCCGGCCGTCGGGTGACACAGTGTTCACCGCCTGGCTGATCAGCGCCGAAAGATCCAGGCCCTGCACGGCCGTCCCGCCGCGTTCGATCAGCGGTCCGATGGCCGGGTACAGGCGCTTGGCGTCGGGGCCGATGCGGTTGAGATAGTCGTTCAGCTTGTTCAGGAAGGGCAGCAAACCGTTTCCTGTGCTGTACGCGTCCGGGACGGGGCGCGCGTCGAGCAGTACTTTCAGCGACGCGACCACCTGCCGCACTTTGATTCCGAATTGGTCCAATTGCATTCCGCCACTGACCATGTCGGTGCCCGCTTGCGCGACATCCGGTCCGGGCACCTGCGCATTGGCCAGCAGCGCACGGATACTCGGAATGCGCGCGATCAGAGTGGAGGCAAGCAGGTCGGTGGCGTGAGTCAGCTCCGGGATGACCGCGTCGGTGCCGGCCATGGCCTGGGAGAAGGTGGTGATGAGACCGGCCAGGGCCTGCGGGTCGAGTTGCTGCAGCAGACCGGTCACGGTGCGCGCGACCTCGGGGATCGAATGCGGTGTGCTGATCGACTGGGTGTGCACGAGCTGCCCGTCCGCGAGGTAGGGGCCTTCGCCTGTCGCCGAACGGAATTCGATGTACGGTTCGCCGAGCGCGGACAGCGCTTCGATGGTGACCGCGCTGTCGGCGGGGATCCGACGACCCGGGTCGATATCGAAGCGCACCTGGACGCCGTCGGCGACATTGCGCACCGAGGTGACTCGGCCGACCTTCACCCCGGACAGCAGGATCGGGGAATGCGGCACCAGGTTCGCCGCATCGGGGATGAGCATCACCGCGGTGTCGCGGTGTTCGAACCAGTCCACGCGGGCGACGCCGAACAGCAGGTACGCGACGCTGACGACAGCCACCACGGCAATCGATGTCAGGGACAGCACCGAGCCGAGCGCGGGCCGCCTCATCGCACCATTCCGAGCATCCGCAGGGTCGAGACAATGCTGTCGGTTTGGTCCGTGGCCGAGATCGGTTGCCCCGCAGTGGAATTATCGACACGAATGCCGAGCACGTTCACCGTCGGGCGTTGCACCCACGGAATCAGCTTGTCGTGCAAGAAATCCACCAGACGATTCAGGTTCGAGGGCGCCGACAGGTTCAGGGGCCGGCCGGTGTTCAGCAGCATCGGCACGAAGGCGCGTGCGGTCGCATCGCCCGCGGTGAGTAGCGGCGCGAGCCAGGCCAGCGCATGTGCGATACCACCGAGCGCGCCGACGACGCCGACGACGTGGATCAGGGACTGGGCGATCGCGGTGATGTCCACGACGCCCTGCGGCGTGAGGATTTCATCGAGCTGTGCCTTATCGTCCATCAGCAGGCTGGCATTCACGTTCAGCGAATCCAGGAATGCTCCGAGATCTTCGGTATGGGCGGCGACATCGATGAGGTCGTTCTTCAACACATCCGCCAGGCGCCGGGTCTCGGCGGGGTCGGCGGGCAGTGCGGCATTGATCTGATCGACAGTGTCCTGCACCGACCGCAGCGCACCGCCCGAGACGAAGGTCGCCAGACCCGAGAGCACGTCTTCGATCTGCAGCGCGGGTTCGGTCTGGGTGATCGGCAGCAGGTCCCCCGGCCGCAGCACCGGTCCCCCGGAGGCGGCGGGCAGGTCGAGCCCGATGTAGATGTCCCCGAGGATAGTGTCTTGACGCAGTTGGGCTTTCGCCGACGTAGGCACCGCGACGGACTTCCCGACCTCGACCTCGGCGATGACCGAACCTGGCGCATCGGAGGACGGATCGACCACCGTGACCTTCGAGAGTGTCCCGACCTGTGCTCCGTTGGCCATCACACGCGCGTGCGAGGGCAGATTCAGCGCGTTCGCGAATTGGATGCGAATCGCATAGGTGTCTTCGTGTACGCCCGACCCCGGCAGGGTCAGGCTCGCCGGATCGGCGCCGCATCCGGTGGCCAGCAGCACCGCCAGCGCGATCGTCGGTGCCACGAGCACACGGGAAATCCATGCGGGCGTGCTCATTTCGCACCTCCTGCGAGACCCAGCACCAGAGTGGTCAGATCGGTGGAGGCCAATCCGTTCCCGGACTGGGTGCAGCCAGTCGGGAGCAGGGCGTTGATCGCCGCACAGACCTGATCGGCTCCCGGCTGATCCAGGGCGACCCGGGGCGCGCTGTAGGACACCATGATCGCCCCGGTCGCCGGGTCGGTGACGGTGCGGAAGCCACCTGCGACCACGGGGATCAGGTCGATGATCTTCTGCAGTGAGCTTGCGTGCGCAGCGGCCAGATCCAGGAACGGGACCGTCTTGTCCAGCAGTCCCAGGATCGGCCCGCCGTACTTGGTGGTGATGTCGTTGAACCACGGCAGGATCACCACGACGGAGTTCACGATCTGCACGACCTGATCCCAGACGTTGTTGACCAGCTGCAGGATCGGCGACAATCCGCTGAGCATCTGCCGCAGACCGCCCCAGCCGTCGGCCACACTCTTGGACAGTGTGGTGAGGGTGTCCAGCAGCGAACCGATATGCGCGATGGAACTGTCAGGACTGCGCAGCGCGGCAGCGAGCTGGGTGATGATCGTGTTCAGCTTAGGGCCGGTGCCCGCGGTGGCCCGGTCGAACTCCGCCACGGCGGCACTGAGGGTGTTCTGGCGTGCGGGGTCGGTCCCGCCGTCGAGCTGGTCCGCGAGCTTGGACATCGCGTCCAAAGTCTGCGTAATACTCTTGGGCGTAGCAGTTTTCGTGACGCAGGTACCGGGATTCCACCTCGCGCCGGTACTCCCGTTCAGCGCCAACCGCCGGTCCGCCACAATGGTGTCCGACAGGGTGGTGGCGGTCGGCTCACCGCGCAACGGGTGCCCGGCGTCGATGCGAAAGTCCACTCGAACCTCGGATCCCTCGTTGCGCAGGCTGGTCACCGAACCGACCTTGATGCCCCGCAGGGTCACATCGTTGCCGACATACAGGCCGATGGCGTCGGGCATGATCGCGCAGTATCCGATCCGCGCCGCGGTCGGGCGCAGCAGCACGAATCCGGCCACTACGGCCAACGCGCCGACCAGCACCACCCCCAACGCGGAAACGAAGCCGCGGGACGCAAAGAGCTTGTGCAGCATCAGCATCCCTTCCCCGGCACCGGGACGCAGAGCGCCGGTGCGGTGATGGTGTCGCCCGACTGGTCGATGGGGATGCCCTGGGGTGTGATGAGGGCGCGCAACCGGTCCCCCGCCTGCGCCAGCTGGTCGGAGACATCGCCCAGCCGCTGTCCGAGTTGATCGAGTTGCGGAGCGGCGGCCAGAATCCGATCCGCCAGCGGTTCGAGCTGTTCGCGCCAGGCCGGCTCGACCGCGGCGATGCGCGCGAGCAGTTCGGTGACGACCCGCAGCGCTTCCTTGACATCGGCTTGGCGGTCCAGAATCTGCGTCTCCATCAGTCCGATCTTGGTGAGCATTGTGCCGATGATCGTGCGCGAGTTCCCGAGCATGCTCAGGTATTCGTCGGCGACATCGAGTGCGCGGCTCACGTCACGATTCTGCGTATTCAGCATCCCGACCATTGCTGTCAGGGCATCGGTGAGGGTGGTGACCGAATTCGGACTGTCGCGCAGCGAGGCGGTGAGGTCGCTCAGGTTGCGCCGCAGCGTGTCCCCGTCCACGCCGGCCAGTGGTCGCTGCGCATCCTGGATGGCCTGGATCAGGTTGTAGGGCAGGCGGACTCGGTCGGCAGGGATTGCCTTCGACCCCAGTGGCGTGGTGCCGGCCGGGGTGACGGCGACGTAATGACCGCCGATGGGGGTGAGCATGCGGATATCCAGGCTGGTGTCCGCACCGATCGAGATGTTGTTCTTCACGGTGAATCGCATGTGCACGGCGTCATCGGTCAACTCCAACGCGGTCACCGAGCCGACGGAGATACCGGCGATCCGCACATCGTCACCCACGTGCACCGATCCCGCGTCGTCCACCAGTGCGAGATAACTGTGCTTGCCCAGGGGCACCACGTAGATCACGACGCTGACCGCGAGGACGAGGCCGACCACGACCAGTCCGATCACGCCGAGCAGGCGTTGTGTGCTTTTGTCGGTATCGGTCCCGTACCGCAGATCACGCAGGAACCGTCCCGCACGCCTCAGCCTTTGCATACCGACACCCGTTGTCCGGCAATCAGAACGGCCAAGGCCGCCGGTACGTCGGCATTGCCCTTGGTACAGGTGCGATCGACCCCGGACGGGGCGGCCGGGAGCAGCGCGATCAGAGATTGCAGCAGTCCCGGCAATCGGTTGAGCAGATCGACGGTCGTCTGCGGATCGGGGAACAGGTAACGCAGATCCTGTTGCAGATCAGGGTTGTCCGGTTCGGTGAAGCCGAGCCGGGCCAGCAGGCTGTTGAGCGGCCCGAGCACCGACGGGGCCACGTTCACGAAATCCATCAGTCCTTCGAACTGTTTCTGCAGGTTCACGAACACATCGGAGATGCCCTTGATCAAGGTCGCGGTCTCCGGGGATTTCCCGCCCAACTGCTCGGAGACCTGCTCGAAATTGTGCAGCAGCAAGGAGATGACCGCCTGGCGATCCGAGACATAGGCGGAGAGTTTCTCGATCGCGTCGAGGGTCGCGCCCACCGCGGAGCCGTCACCTTCGATGACCGCGATCGCACTGGACATGAACCGATTCAGCGCATCCGGCGAGAAATCGGCCAGGACCGGCTCCATACCGTTGAACAGAGCGGTGATGTCGAAGGACGGAACCGTGTGGTCGGTCCCGATCGACGCGCCCGCGAGCAACCGCTTTCCCGGGCGATCGGGCTGCTTGATATCGACATAGCGCTGACCCGTCAGATTCTGATATCTGATGGCGAGGGTGCTGCTGTCGTAGACCGGGCGGTCGCGCTGCACGGTGAACCGCACCCGCGCCCGGCCGCCGACCAGGTCGATCGCGCTCACCTTGCCCACCGCGACGCCGAACATGCGGACATCGTCATTGAGGTGCAGCCCGCTCGCATCGGTGAACGTCGCGTCCAGACCGATGGTGCGGCCGTCGATCGGCCGCTGGATCGCCACGACGATTCCCGCCATCAGGGCCGCAATGAGCGCGGTGAACAACACCAGCCGAATTACCACGGCGCGAACACTTTTCGCCTTCACCGATTTCCTCCCGGTTGCGGCAGTGCGCTGCCGAGCAGCGGCACCGCAAGGCCCGGCATGCCACGCAGCACCACATCGACGCCGACCCGCGGGCCGTCCGGGGTGTCCTGGAAGGTGCGGTCGAGCCGATCGAGCAGTTCGGTCAGATCCGCATGCGAGCGATCCGGATCGGGCACCGTACTGGCCAGTTGCGTCAGCAGCACGGTGAGGCTGTCGGCATAGCCGCCGAGTTGGCCGTTCGCGGTGCCGAGCACCGTGCTGATAAGCGGGAAGAGCTGATCAGCCACCAGGGAGACGCCGACGTCGAAATGCGCGCGATCATTGCGCAGCACGTCGATGTGATAGATGTTCGAAATGAGCTTCACGAAACCGTCGCCGAACTTGGCGATGCCGGCGAAGAACGCGGAGTATTGCTCGATCAGGAACGAGGTCGGATAGCGCTGAGTATCGGCGATCGCCCGGCTCACCCCGACCATCGCCTGCACCAGCGGCGCGAAAGCTCGCATATCCGAACCGATTTGGTTCAGCACCTCGGTCAGCTGCGGGGTCAGCACGGTCAGCGTGGTCTGCGACAGCGACCGCAGCAGGGTGCCCATGGTGGCGTCGTCGACGCGGTCCGGCGCGGTGAGATCCACGATCGCGCCGTCGTGCAGCGGGTTGCCGCCATTGCCGCGTTGCAGCACAACCTCGCTGATGCCGAACAGGTTCGAGGGCGCGTACTCGACGCGCAGGCTGTCGCTGAGACCGTACAGCTGTGAGCGGTCCAGGGCCAGGGTGATCAATTGGGTTCCGCCCGTCGCGCTTTCGACCTGGGCGATGTGCCCGACCTGCACTCCGTTCAGGCGTACCCCGGCACCGGAGACCACACCGTCGCCGGTACGGCTGGTATGCAGTTGGATCTTCAGCTCATTGTCGCTGGGACGCGAGGAGACGGCGTTCCAGGTGAACGCCATGGCCACCACGACCACGAGGGTCAGCACGCCTACCAGCAACGCGGCGCGGCGTGTGGTGCGAACTCCGGATAGTCCGTATGCGGGCATCGCGCTCACCCCGAGAACGTGATCGACGAATTGATACCCCACAGCACGACGGTCATGAGCATGTCGAGGGTGATGATGGCGATGAAGCTCGCTCGCACAGCGCGCCCGCTCGCGATCCCCACACCCTCGGGTCCGCCGGTGGCGAAAAACCCTTGGTAGCAGTGGATCAGGATGACCACGACGCTGAATACCAGCATCTTGATCGTGGCGGCGACAATGTCGTGAAGGTTGACGAACTGATAGAAGTAGTGGTCGTAGATCCCGGTCGACTGCCCGTGCACGACCAGCACGACCGCCGCGCACGAGAAGTAGCTCAGCAGCAATGTCACCAGGAAGGTCGGCACCACCGTGATCGCGCCGGCGAGCACCCGGGTGGTGACGACGAACGGAATCGAGCGCAGGCCAAGGGATTCGAGCGCGTCGATTTCCTCGGAGATCCGCATCGACCCGATCTCGGCGGTCATCCGGCAGCCTGCCTGAGCGGCGAAGCCGACCGCGGCGGCGATCGGCGCGAGCTCGCGAGTATTGGCGAATGCCGACACCACCCCGGTCATCGGCCCGAGCCCGACCAGGTTCAAGGCCATATAGCCCTGGATGCCGACACCTCCGCCGATGGCGATGCCGAGGATCATCAGCACCGGTACCGTTCCGCCGCCGACGATCAACGAGCCACGGCCCCAGGTCATATCGGTGATCATGCGCATGGTCTGAGCCCGGTACCGGTGCAGGGTCACCGGGATCGACGCGAAGGTCTCCCACACGAACGCGATCGCGAACCCGATCGCCTCCAGCGGCGCCAGGGGTACGGCTCGGTGCGCCGCGCGCCGGGCCCATCGGAACCCGAAGGGGGCGTAGGGGGCGGCCATCAGGCCACCTTCGTGGGATAGAACATCGACAACAGTTGCGTCATACCGACATTGACCACCGCGATCGCCACGACCGAGAGCACCACCGAGGCGTTCACCCCGTCGGCGACACCACGCGGGCCGCCCTTGGCCTCCAGTCCGCGCTGGCAGCCGATGATCACCACCAGGAAGCCGAACACCAGGGCCTTACCGATCGAGATAATCACATCGGTGAGCGTGGAGAAGGCGCCGAAGGTGGCCCAGTAGCTACCCGGCGTCACGTCCTGCACACCGGTGGCCACCGCGTATCCGGCGAGCACACCCACGAAGATGATCAGGACATTGAGCAGCGGCGCCACGAAGAGCATGGCGACCAGCCGCGGAATGACCAGGCGATGCACGGGGCTGATACCCATCGTCCGCAGGGCGTCGATCTCCTCACGGATGGTGCGCGCTCCCAGATCGGCCGCAATCGTGGCGGTGCCCGCACCGCCCAGCAGCAGCCCGGTGGCCAGCGGCGCGCCCTGCTGGATGACCCCGAGTCCACCGGCCGCGCCGAGCAGTGAATCCGCGCCCAGCTGATGAATCAGATTGCCGACCTGCACCGACACCACGACACCGAACGGCACCGCCATGAGCACGGCCGGGATGGCCGTCACCGTGATCAGATACCAGGCCTGCTGCATCGTCTCGCGCCATTGGAACTTTCCCGACAGCAGGTCCGTAATCGCGCCGCGCACAGCCTCGAATGCCAGTGCGACCAGGCGGCCCAGCGTCTCCACACTCGACAGCACCGTGTCGGAGATATTCCGGCGGAGCACGGCGGGGAGTGAATCACGTTTCGCGGCAACTCTTTTCGCCGCCGGTGCGTTCGTCATCGAATCTCCTCCCATCCCCGCAACGTCGAGCCGTATCGAGTCCGCCGGAAGACCGCCAGCCCACGGTAGCCGGACAATTGCCTGGCCACCCCGGTCGACACGGCCGCGCCGGGTGGTGAATCGCGATCGGCTGTGCTCACAACACCCGCTCCGCGGCGGCGCCCGCCTCGCCCCTCGCCGCGAACCGCTCATCTATGCGCCGCAATGCCGGTGCCAGCGCGCGCACCTGGGCGGACGTTTCGTCGAGGGCGTCCTCGATTCCTTCGAGCCGCTGCGACATCGACCGCAGTCGCGTATCCAGCCGGGAGACATCCGACGCGGAGGGCAGGTTCAACGCCCCCAGCACCGCGTCCTGCGCGATCAGCGCGACATCGCGCAGATCATTCACCCGCCCGACGGCCTCCGCCGCCAATGGATGTTCGAGCGCCGTGCCGACCAGTTTCACCGTCGCACGCTGCACGATGTCCGCGAAATTCATGCTGATCTCCTCCTCGGAGTCGTTAGAGTGCGGAACTGAATGCGGCGCCGCGGAATTCGGCGTCCGCCCGGCCCAGTTCGGTGTTCGGTGCGGCGCCGTCGAGCCATTCGCGCAGGATGTTGTTCCAGTCGCCGGTGGCATTGAACTGACCGAGGGTGGCCACGACCATGAGCATCATCCGCAGCACCACGGCCTGATCGGCCGGCATGGCCTGTTTGCGGGCCAGATCGAAATGTGCCGAGGCCGGATTGATGCTGACCAGCACCGCCTCGTTGATCGCATCGGGCGCGAGAGCGACGTCACCCGGGGTACTGGCCCACCAGAACAGTGTTTGAATGAAATCGTAGGCATCGGAAGGCGATACGCCATCCGCGTCGGCGATCACACCGACTCGGCACAATTGCGCATGGATAGCCTCGGGCGAGTCCGTCTGCACGGCGCGCATCAGGTCACACTGGCGATCAGCCTCGTCCTGCGTCAGGTGTTTGTAGACACCGAAATCCAAAAATGCCACCCGGCCGTCCGGCCCGACCAGAAAGTTGCCCGGATGCGGATCGGGCGAGAACTGCCGGTGCAGATAGAGACTGCCCATATGGAAGCGAAAGACGATCTCCGCCACTCGATTACGCTCCGCGACCGCTGCCCTGTCACGGATCTCCTCATAGCGCCGGCCTTCGAAGAATTCGGTGACCAGCACATGCGGCGTACACAGTTCGGTGAGCACCTCGGGCACGGTGATGAAGGGGTGACCGCGATACAGGCGCGCCACCCGGCGCTGATTCTGCGCCTCGACCGCATAGTCGAGTTCTTCCTCGATCCGTTCCCGCAATTCCGTCGACAGCGCGGACCAGTCGACATTGGGCGCGATCGCCTTGCCCGCCTTCAAGACCAGGGACAGGTTGCGCAGATCGGCGCGAATCGCCTTGTCGACGCCCGGATATTGCACCTTCACAGCCACGCTGCGCCCATCGAGAGTCCGGGCTCGATATACCTGCCCGATTGATGCTGCCGCCAAAGGGGTTTCGTCGAATTCGGCGAAGAACTTCGAAATCCGGCCCCCCAGATCGCTCTCGATGACCGTGCGCATCTTGCCGAAGGACACCGTCGGCGCGGAGTGCAGCAACTGCGACATCGCCCGCTGCATGTCCTCGCGGATCTCTTCCGGAAACAGCCCGATATCGACCAGCGCCATCATCTGGCCCAGCTTCATCGCCGCCCCGCGCATGGTCCCCAACCCCGCGATGATCGCCTTGGCGGCCTGGACCTGGCTCTTCTCCATTTTCGCAGTGCGATATTCGGTGCTGCGTCCCGCGACCGCGACCTTCGTCCCCACATGTCGCACGGCTTGACCGGCAACGACCCGTCCCAGCATCGCGGTGCGTACGACACGCGAGGTGGGCAGGTTCTTCTCTTCCGACATCCTTGTCCCCTTACTAGCTACGGCAGATACTAGTGTTATTTAGATAGTGATGCAATCTACAGTTAGACCACCTCCGACAGTCCTCCGGTGGTGTATGTGACCATTGCCATGCCAGTCCAAATATCAGTATTATCCCAAGAAAGTCACTATTTGTTCTGCACGGTGCAGACGAGGATGCGGAGACGGCAATGACGAAAAACCTGGACCAGCGAGAGGGTGCGCTCACCACCCGCCCGACTGCGGCGGATCGTGCTCGGGCACTGCTGGATCCAGCGCGTTGCCGCGAACTCACCACCCATGCCGCGGGCTACCTGGAAGCCGCCGAGATCGAGATTCCCGCCACCCAGGGCTTCGGCCAGCAACTCATGCGCACTCGCTTCTACGCCGGCATCTACCAGCTGGGCCGGCCGTTGGGCATGCGTGTGGCCAGCGCCCTGCAGGCGCCGGGACGCGATGCCGACCGCGCCCGTACGGCAGCGGCGCTGCGGCTGCAACCTGGACAGACGATTTTCGATATCGCCTGCGGCCCAGGCAATTTTACCGGCACATACGGTCAGGTCGTCGGCCCGGACGGACTGGCGATAGGCCTGGACGCCTCGCACCCGATGCTGACGCGGGCGGTCGCGGACAACTCCGGCCCGGCCGTGGCCTACCTCTCGGGCGACGCGGAAAACCTGCCGTTCCGCGATGGTGTCGCCGACGCGGTCAGTTGCCTCGCGGCGCTGTACCTGATCAACGAACCGTTCCGGGCCATCGAGGAAATGGCGCGCGTCCTCAAACCCGGCGGGCGGATCGTACTTCTCACCAGCCTCGCGCCCGGCGGCCGACGCGATCGGTTGCACGTCACGGCGATCGAAAAGCTCAGCACCATGCGCATGTTCGGTCGCGACGAGATCACCGACTTCCTGCGTGCACTGGGATTCGGCGAGATCGAACAGGTGACCGCGGGCCTGGCTCAGACCATCACCGCGACCAAAAGCTGATTTTCGTTGTGTACCGCTCCGGCGTGGATCGCAGCTCCTGCGCAGCCCCACATGACAGCATGCGGAATCGAACACGGTTCCATGTTGCCCGCCACCCGATATTTCCCATCCGGACAAGGACGACTCACCGATGAGTTCCGATTCACCCACCCCAGAAGCGGCCCCCGAGACCGCCACCGCGACCCCCGCCCGCCGCTCGGTGTCCTTCTCGGTCTCGACGATGGCATGGACCGGGGTCACCACAGCCCTGGGGCTGACAGCGATCACGCTCGCGGGATTCCTCGTTTCCGCACACAGCGAGATCTCCGCACGCGATGCCGCCGACGCCGATAACAAGCACGCCGAGCAGATCGCCACCGACTACGCGGTCGGCGCCGCAACGGTGAACTTCGCCGACTTCAATTCCTGGGTCGGCAAGCTCAAAGCCAATACGACTCCCGCCCTGGCGAACAAGTTCGACACCACCGCACCGAAACTGCAGGAGATCCTCACCCCACTGAAGTGGACCTCCACTGCCGCACCGATCACCGCGACGGTCGCCTCCGAATCGGGCGGACTCTACAAGGTGAACGTCTTCGTGAACGTGACCTCCAGCAATGCCCAGAACCCCGACGGCGCGCAGACCACCGTCACCTACAACGTCGCGGTCGATCGCAATTCCGACTGGAAGATCACCGACGTGGGCGGCATGGACGGCGCACTCCCGCTCAAGTGAGCGATTCCCGGTCGAGCCCGCACGGCCGGCCGGGCAATCCGCACACCCTCCCACGCGCACTTCGAGCAGATTCCAGAGCCCGGGGATTCGCGTTCATCAACCGAACGATCGACACATCCCGCCGCCCTCCGCGGAACGCCGCAGTCGACGCCTTAACCGTCGACGCCGCCCACCGTCCGCCGTCGCGAGGGTTGGCCTGCACTGCCGCGAGTCGACCAATCGATATCGGCGAGCAAGTGCCCCAAGAGAATTCGCTCCCACCGGACATCGGCCCTCCAAACGGGCTCGTGAAGTCGCGCATGCCCAGGCGATCGACACGGCGAGGCTCCCGGCCAGATCGTCGAGCTCTCCCGAGCCCACCTGCGCGCATCAAATCGCAGGCATCCGGCGAGCCATTGCAATAGTGATACTATCTGGATATGCTCCTTATCCAAGGTAGGTCGATATTGCTGTCGGCTTGCGACTGGGTAGCTCACAAGGAGATTCTTCAATGTCGAAGGTCTACGGCCGTCAGGATTCCCTCCTCGACACCGCACCGGCGCCATCACCGTCACCGCCGAGCCGACTCGACAGGCTCGCGCTCGCGCTGACCGAGTCCGCCACTATCCGAATCTGGTACGCGATGGTCGTTGCGGTCTGCGTGGCGATGATCGCGGCAACGCTCCTGGTGCTGGTGTATGTCATGCCGGAGGGCTCGGATATCGCAGGCACCGTGGCGTTCTACGCGAAATACAACACCCTCCTGCGCGTGGTGGCCGCCGGGCTCGCACTGATGTTCCTGCTCGGAACCATCTGGTCCGCGGCGTTCATCAGCACCCTGTGGGGCGCCGATACCAGCCCCAACCGGATCTACACCTGGGCTGCGATATTCAGCGAAATTCTCGTTCTCGGGCTGTTTTTCACCGAATCCGGAATCTTCGCCGGCACCGTGCTGCTTTCCGGAAACGCCCCCGATTCGGTCATCCATGCCCTGCACGTCACGGTGCTCGTCTCGGCCGCCCTGCTGGGACCGGTATGGGTTCCCTTCGCCTTGGCGGCCCTGTTGATTTCCCGGCGTACCGGTTTGTGCCCGCCGTGGTTCAACAGGCTCTGCGTCGTGGTGATCGTCATCGATCTCTGCACGCTCACAGGCGTTTTCACGCTGTCGGGTCCGCTCAATGGCGAAAACGGGCTCGTCGGCGCGTTCGCCGGCGTGCTGAGCCCGGTCGTGTGGGTCGGCGGCGCCATCGCCTGGGAGGTCGTCGAGTGGGCCCGCGTCCGATCGCTGCCACTGCACGCCCCGTCGACCAATTGACCTACCCACCCACAGGACCGGACCACGCTCAGGAAGGCAGAACGTTATGACCGAGGGCATTCGACACCCGCAATTCGAGGTCGCCGTGATCGGCGCCGGACCCGGCGGCATCGCGGCCGCGGCGAAACTCCGGATGGCCGGGATAGACGACATCATCGTTCTCGAACGCGCCGACGATGTCGGCGGCAGCTGGCACGAGAACCACTATCCCGGGATCAGTGTCGACGTACCGTCGACGACCTATCAGTACTCCTTCGCGCGCAATCCCAATTGGTCGCGCTTCTTCGCGCCCGGGGCCGAAGTCAAGAAGTACCACGCCGAGGTGGCGCGCAAGTTCGGCCTGTACGAGCTCACCCGTTTCGAGACCAATGTCGAGCGCGAGGTCTGGGACGACGAAAACTGCTGCTGGACACTGCATCTGAATGATGGTTCGACGGTGACCGCCCGTTTCGTGATCAGTGCCATCGGCTCGTTCGTGCGCCCGAAGGAGGATGTCGGCATCGCGGGCGCCAAATCGTTCCGGGGCAAGGTCCAGCGCCCTTCCTCCTGGGACGAGGAGTACGACATGTCGGGCAAGGCCGTCGGCATCATCGGCACCGGAGCCAGTGCGGTACAGATCGTTCCGGCCATCGCCCCCGAGGTCGGCAGCCTCACGGTGTTTCAGCGCACCCCGGTCTGGTCGGTGCCGAAGCCGGACTTCGTGGTGCCCAAGGCGATGAAGTTCGCGCTCGGGGTTCCCGGCGTATCGGCCACCATAAACGGCGCCGCCTTCGTCGCGGTCGACGTGCTGCTGCGGTTTGTCAGTAAGACCCCGATCGGGACTTTCCGCCCGATCGCCGACAAATTCGACGCCTGGATGATCGCCGGGTACGGCCGATACGTGCGATGGGTGGTCAAGGATCCCGCCACCGCCGCCAAGCTGAGCCCGCAATTCGGCCTGCTCGCCAAGCGTCCGACCATGTCCACGGGATACCTGCCCGCCTTCAACCGCGACAATGTCTCGCTGATCACCGACCCGATCGAGAAGATCACCCCGACCGGGATCAAAACCCGCGACGGTGTGCTGCACAAGCTCGATGTGCTGATCCTGGCCACCGGGTACGAGGTGTTCTCCGATCCGGAGACCTACCGCGTGGGCACGGTGGTGGGCCGCGACGGATTCGACCTGGCCGAGTTCTACAACAAGGAGGGCCTGCAGGCCTACCAGAGCGTCTCGGTGCCCGGCCTGCCCAACCGCTGGACGCTCGTGGGGCCGTACTCGTGGAGTGGCACGAGTTGGCACGCCTTCGTCGAGATGACCTCCGATCACGCCGTGCGCGCCATCACCGAGACGCGCCGGCGCAGCGCGGCCACCTGCGAGGTCCGCAAGGAAGTTGCCGACGAGTACCACCGCACTGTGCACAAGAAGGCCGAGGGCGTGCGCTACTACCTCACCGAACTCAACGGGCACGTACCCACCTACTACCGGAACTCACAGGGCGACAGCACTTACATCCGGCCCGCCGGCTTCTTCGAGGCGCGAAAGCAGACGCTCCAATTCCCGCTCGACGACTACCGGTACGAACCCGCGCCGGCAGCCGAATCCGGCAAACCCGCAACACCTTCGAACAATTCGGTGCCCACTCCGGTCGCCCCGTAGCGCGCCGCGAACCTCACATCTGTTCACCGCCGGGTCACCCCGCGCCGAGTGATATCAAGAACGGAGCAACAACATTGAGTACGAACACCGTGGACAAGACCGCACCCGAGTCGCTACCCGAATTCGAGGCCGTGATCATCGGCGCCGGTGTGGGTGGCATCGCGGCCGGTTGCCAGCTGCATCGCGCCGGGATCGACAATTTTGTGATCCTCGACCGCCGCGCCGACTTCAGCGGAACCTGGATCGCGAACACGTATCCCGGTGTCGCACTGGATGTGCCGTCCACCTCCTACGAATTCACCTTCGCACCGAACCAGTGGTCGCGGGTCTTCGCCGAGGGCTCGGAGGTGCGTGAGTACTGCCAGCGCGTTGCGCGCGAGCACGGCCTCTACGAGCGGGCACGCTTCGGCGTCTCGGTCGAACGCGAAGTGTGGGACGACGAAAAGGGCTATTGGACAGTGCATCTCGCCGGAGGCGAGATTGTCACCGCCCGGTACGTGCTGAGCGCTACGGGCTTCTTCCTCGAGCCGCGCTCGAACGCGGGCATCCCCGATGTGGACAAGTTCACCGGAAAGCTCATGCTTTCCGCGGGCTGGGATCACTCCTACGACTACCAGGGCAAGCGGGTCGCCGTCATCGGCACCGGCGCCAGCTCGATGCAGATCGTGCCGTCGATCGCGGCCGAGGTGGGCGACCTGGACGTCTACCAGCGCACCGCGACCTGGTGTTTCCCCAAGCCGGACTTCGCATTCGGCACGATCGGCCGCCGGCTCATGCGGTCCCAGCGGTTCCACACCATCGCCTATATGGCCAACTGGTACGCCTACCAGGCTGTCGTCGTGGGCGCGGAGAAACTGCCCAAGCGCGCCTCGCTGGCGCTCATCGAGGGTATGGAAACCGCGCTGCGCGCCGCCTACCGCCTCTACCTGCGGGCCCTGGTCACCGACCGCGCCGCGCGCCGCGCGCTGGTGCCGCGCCACGGAGTGATGGCCAATATGCCGACCTTCGGGCGTGGATTCCTGCAGGCATTCAGCCGCAGCAACGGACATCTGGTGACCACGCCGATCGAGCGCTTCACCGAGAACGGCATCCGCACCACCGACGGTGTCGAGCACCGCTACGACATGATCGTGCTGGCCACCGGCTTCAATCCCGCGTCCGAACCCGAATCGTTCCCGCTCGGAACGGTACTGGGCCGCGACGGCTTCGACCTGGGTGAGTTCTATCGCGCCAACGGCATGCAGGCCTACGCCGGTGTCACCGTTCCCAAGATGCCCAACCGCTGGTTCCTGTACGGCCCCTACGGCTGGAACGGCGTCACCTGGGTGAGCATGATGGAGAACTCGGCCCTGCACATTGCCCGCGTGATCGCCGCCGCCAAGGCGAACGAGGCCGAGGTCGTGGAGGTCACGCCCGCAGCGCACGATGCGTGGCACCACACCATGACCAGCAATCCGTTCACTCGGGTGGCCCAGGAGTATCTGGTCGAACGCCAGGTCAAGCGACACAACGTGCACAGCTACTTCTCCAACAGCCGGGGCGAGGCCCCGATCCTGCGGCCCTCGCTCGGATTCCGCGACTCGCTGTGGAACCACAGCGAAAGTTTCGACCCCGCAGCGGATTACACCTTCCGCACCGCCGTCCCGGCGCAGCAGCGGGAAAGCACCGACGCGGCATGACAATCCGGGCCGCACAGAGGCCCGGGAGTGGTGATCGCCGTACGCCGCGGCACGGAAAACCGTGCCGCGGCACAGGAATACAGTCGATTGATTCGGAGTAATGATGAGAATTCCCTTTATCGGCCCGGTGGCCCGCCAACGGGGGCGGATCGTGCTGGTGACCGGTGCCGGCAGCGGTATCGGCCGGGCGATCTGCCTGCGGCAAGCCGCCGCGGGCGACATCGTGATCGCGACGGACGTCGATCTGGCGGCGGCCGAGGAGACCGTCCGGCTCGCGCAGGGCTCGTGCCACGCCCTGACCCTGGACGTGCGTGAGCCGGAGCACTGGCAGCGGGTGCTCGACGAGGTCGTGATCCGGTTCGGTGTGCCCACCGTCCTGATCAACAATGCGGGCATCGCCCTGGGCGGTGCGTTCATGGACCAGTCCATCGGGGACTGGGAGAAGATCATGTCGATCAACGTGTACGGGGTCATACACGGCTGCAAGATCGTCGGCGCCAAGATGGTGGAGAGCGGGCGCCCCGGCCATATCGTGGTGATCGCCTCGGGGGCCGCGTGGACGCCGAACCGCGTCGCACCGTCCTACTCGACCTCCAAGGCCGCGGCGTTGATGATCGCCGAATCACTGCGAACAGAGCTGGCGCCCAAGAACATCGGCGTCAGCGCGGTATGCCCCGGCGTCACCAGGACGCACTTGGCGACGAACGCCATGCTGATCACCACCGATGCCGCTGCGACCGAACAGGTGCGGTCACAGTTCGCCGAGGCGCAATCGCGCTACAGCTTCGCCACACCCGATATGGTCGCGGGCGCGGTGCAGCTCGCTATCCGGTTCAATCTCGCCATCGTGCCGGTGAACTTCGATGCGTCGCTGGCCTGGATAGTGCACCGGCTCTCACCCGGCTTGATGCGCCTGATCTGCTCGATCCCCACCATGAGCAGGGCCGAGAGCGCTGCCAGGGTGGCCGCCGAACGTGTCCCGACGAGTGTCGCCTTTCATCGCGACTAGTGTCCGCAGGTCCCGAGGTGTCAGGCTCGCGCGGGCGCCTCGGACTCGCCGATGGACTCACCCAGCCGTCGCAACCAGAATTCGACCGTCGCGATGAGGATTCCGGTGGAACGATCCTTGGTGGACAACTCGGTGACATGACCGACGGCAAGTCCGACCGCCGTCCCCAGCACGCCGTAGACCGCGTCTTCGAGCACCTCCGGGCTGTAGGTCGTGCCTTCGGGCAGATGATCGAGCAGCAGCACCCGCCCGGTCTCCACGAAACGTTCGGACGCCTCGACCGCGGCAGCGCGCTGATCGCGGTCACGCACCACGCTGATGCCGTATTCGGCGGCCAGGATCAGAGCCGCGTTCTCGGTCATGAGCTGTGTTTCCCACCAGTTCGCGATGGCCGCGAGCCGCTGTTCGAGTGAGCCGTCGGTGCTCGCGATCGCGGTCGCCAGGCGGGAGAGTTTCTTACTGCCCCAGCCGCGCAGCACCTCCAGGCAGAGGTCTTCCTTGCGGTCGAAGTTGCTGTAGACCGCACCGATCGTCCGGCCGGCCTCCGCCGCGATCGCGGCCAGGGAGGTCGCGTGGTACCCATCGGCATAGAACAGCCGCTCGGCGGCTTCGATGAGTTCTTCCCGCGTCAGCGCCTGGCTTTCGGCCCGGGTCAGCACCTTACGAGCGGCCACTGGTTCCTCCGTTGTCGAATACTGTCGAGCAAATGCGGAACGTACCGGCATCGGCAATTCCACGTACTGACATTATCCAGATTTAGGCAAATGACCAAAGCCGCTACGCCGATGCGCGCTCGGCGAGTACTCGCCCGATCTCGGTGACCGGCGGATCGCCGTAGAGCCATTCCCGTGCGATGCGGTGCCAGTTACCGGTGACCACGAGTCGTCCGAGTACGCCGAAGGTCATGAAATCAGCGCGGCGCGAGAACACGTGCTCCGGCGGCAGCAGCTGATGACGCATGGCACTGAACTCGGTCGCGCGCGGATCGATGGCCGATATCAGTGCGCCAGTGGCCAGTTCGGAGGTGATCGTGACCTCCTCATCGGCGAGATTCCAGGCCGACGCCGACCAGATGTATTCCAGGCATTCGGCGGGCTCCACCTCGGCCGCAGGATCGATGATGCCGCGCGCGGCCAGCAGCGCGTACAGATCTTCCGCACGCCGTTCACTCGCCGCGCGCGCGACCTGGCGCTCGAATTCGATATCGGCGGCATCCATCCGGTTGTAGAGCCCGAAGTCGATGAACCCGACTCGCCCGTCGGAAGCCAGCAGGATATTGCCGGGATGCGGGTCCCCGCAGAACTCGCCGCGTTCGAACAGCGAACCGAGATAGAAGCGGTAGATCAGCTCGCCGATGCGGTTGCGCTCGGCGTCGGGGAGAGTCTTCATGTGGGAGAACGGCTTCGAATCCAGGTACTCGGTCACCAGGATCCGATCACGGCAGAGCTCGAGCACGCTGTCCGGGACCACGATGAACGGATGCCCGCGGTATTGCTCGGCGACCTGATGCTGGATGCGCGCCTCCTGCCGGTAGTCGAGTTCGGATTCGAGGTTCTTGCGGACCTCCTCGATCACCGCTCCCCCACTGAGCGCCGGCCACATCGACGTCCACAGCTTCGCGAACAGCGCCAGATTGCGCAGATCGGATTTGATCGCCTTCTCGACCCCCGGATACTGCACCTTGACCGCGACCTCCCGGCCGTCCTTCAGGACGGCGCGATACACCTGCCCGATCGAGGCCGCGGCGATCGGCTCCTCGTCGAATTCCCGGAATACCGTTGACAGCGAACCGTATTCGGCCTCGAGCTGACCGCGCATGGTCGAGAACGGCAGTGCTTCGACGTGATCCTGCAGGGCCGCCAGCTTGGTGCGAAAGCGCTCCCGATGCGACTCGGGAACCAGTTCCAGGTCGAGGACCGAGAGCATCTGGCCCAGCTTCATGGCCGCGCCCTTCATGGCCCCGAGCACATCCACGAGTTGCTCGGCGGCATCGAGGGTGGAGCGCTGTGCCAGGACCTCCCGGGCCCGCTCGGAACGGCCGATCATCGACAGGCGGGCGGTCGCACCCCGGGCGGCCTGTCCGGCCGCCAGCATGCCGAGTTTGCGCCCCCGCGCGACTCGGCCCTTCGGAATGCGGTTGGCCATGCTGCTCTCCCCTGTTGTTGCGCTAACCGGTAGCCGATTCCGGCAATGCCATCGCGGCGGCCAGCCTGCGCCAGGCGACCTGCCGTGGTTCGGTGGTCGCGACCTGCTCGAAGGCTACGGTATCGGACAGCTGCCCGGTGGCCACGAGCGCTCGCACCGCAGTGTCGGAGAAGTACCCCAGCACGTCGAGCAGTTCCGCGGTCGCACCGACGTCCACGATCAGCGCGCAGATGCGTGAAAGTTCTTCCTCACCACGGGATTCGAACAGCGCGTTACTCAGCGGGCCCGCGAACTCTGCCTCGATGCGGCCCAGCAGCGACAGCAGTGCCATCAGCGTTTCCCCGTCGCCGGCCACGGCAGTGTCTATCAACCGTCGCCGCCGTTCGAGTCCGGCCACCCGCAGAATTTTGTTCAGAACCTCGGTGCGCGCCACCATCGCTCCGGTGCGGATGATCGCCGCATCGTCCTGTACGTGGCGTTCGAACTCCCGGATGAGTTCATCGGTGGCGTGTTCGACGAATCGCGCCGCGGTCAGGTAGTCACGGCGGCGCAGCAGCTCATCCGCCGCTGGAACCAGCAGGGTGAAGGGCAGTTTCGGCGCGAAGAACGGAATCACCCGCGGGTCGACATAGGGCGCGGCATCGGCCAGATAGACCGGGGTCAGGCGCCTGATCAAGCTCGCGGCGCGATGCTGGTGATCCATACCGATCGCGCCACCGGCCCGCCCGGCCACCTCGGGTGGCACCGCGTTGACTGCCACGGTCGCGGCCAGCGCGTCCGGAACGAGCGGGGCGAGCTTGCTGACCCGTGCGAACACCGATGCCAGCGAGTCGAACAGCTCTGCGGACAGTGCCTTGCGCAGCTCATCCAACGCCGGTGCGCCGAGTCGCTCGAGGCTGCGCAACTGCTCGGATTCGACATCGAGCAACTGCGCCAGCATCGTGATCTGCGCACGGGTTACCAAGTCGGCCATGTCATCTCACTTTCCGAACAGGATCGAGCGGGCGGGAATCCGCACGAAACGCGGCAGCACCTTCAGGGCCTCGTCGATCGAGGTGTCGAGACTGCGGCGCTGGGCGGCCTGGGCTCGCCGCAGCAGGCCCAGCAGCTGCTCCGATTCCTCCGGCGTCAGGCTCTCCACCACATCACCGGACTTCCCCAGCGCGGCGCGCAGCGCTGTTCGATGGTCGGCCATCGGCACATCCCCTTCGTGATGAGGCCCTGTCGCGGGCCTGACGAATCGCTGTACTGCACAGCGGTTTTCGATACGACGCTCGAGTCAGGCCGGCGTCTTCTGTGACCATGCCGCCGGTGCGGCGACCAGCGCGCCGGCCAGCGCCTCGCGCATGTACATGCCGATCTCCGCTATCGCCTCACGCGCATCGGGAAGCACATCGGCGGCGACCTGGAACACGTGCACGGCGTCCTCCCAGATCTGCAGCTTGAGCGGAACCCCGGCTTCGGCATGGCGCTGGGCCAGCAGTTCGACGTCGGCCAGCAGCACCTCGCCGGAGCCGACCTGAATCAATGCCGGTGGCATACCGGCGAAGTCGTGATTGACCGGGGACCAGCGCGGATCGAGCCGTCCGTCCACGGCGATGCCCCACGCGGCCGGCATGGCAAATACGGCCCCGCGCAGCATGGCCTCGGTGTGATCGTTGGGATGCTGCTGTTTGCCGGTAGCGTCGTAGTCGGCCCAGGGCGCGATCGCCACGATCGCGGACGGCATGGGCAGACCGCGGTCCCGCGCGGCCAGCGCCAGCGAGAACGCCAGTCCCCCACCGGCAGAGTCCCCGGCAACGATGATGCGCTCGGCCGGGACGCCCTGATCCAGCAGGTGCCGGTACGCGATGACACAATCCTCGACAGTGTCGGTGACGTGGGCCGCGGGGATCTGGCGGTAGTCGACGTTGAGCAAGGGCACCCCCGCCGCGGCGGCGATACGGGCGACCAGGCGCCGATGGGTATTGAGCCCGCACGAGACCAGACCCCCACCGTGCAGGTAGAGGATCGCGGCCGGTTCCCGCATCCCGGCAAGATCCTGCACGCCGCGCGGTACCACCCATTCGGCTCGGAAATCCTCGAACCGGACCGGCGTCAGCCGGGTGCCGCGCGGCGGGCGCAGCGGGGCGGCCAGCAGGTCGAAATGGGTCGTCACGAAGAGCATCTGAGCGGGGGTGAGCCAGCCGCGCTCGTCGACCCGGACGCTCAGTTCGAAGAATCGGCGCAGCGTGGCGTAGGACAGTGCGTGCACGGCGCGCTGCCGGCGGCTCGCCCGGCGCGGTAGTTCGGCCATGACGGTCGTTCCGGGTACGGCGATCGCGTCATTGCTGATCATCCGAAGCTCCTCACATCTAAATCAGTATCAGAATACTGCCGCTATTCACATAGTAGTATTATCCCAAAAAGGACCGCCGTCAACAGAGGCGGCAACGAACGGGTGAGCTACGGGTCGCACCGCACAGGGAGGTCGAGAGATCGTGGCAAGTCGAAAAGTATTGACTCGAGCCGAAAGCCAGGCCCAAACCCGAGAAGATCTGCTCGACGCCGCCGAGCGGCTGTTCTTCGCCCAGGGTTGTCACGCCACGTCGATCACGACGATCGCCACCGAGGCCGGACGCACCATCGGCGCGCTGTACAGCAACTTCGACAACAAGGAGGCGCTGTGCCTGGAAGTGATCCAGCGCGCGCTGTCCAGAGAACTCGGGAAGCTGACGCCCGCGCTCATGGCGGCCCCGGAGGGCGATCAGGAGCGGCTGGCCGTCCTCGCGAACTGGTGGGCGCGCTCGTCCACCAATACCGAACTGCTCACCCTCGGCGCGGAGTATCTGACCACCATCTTCCGGCACGGCGAGCAACGCGAGACCGCGGCGCCGACCCTCGAACGGGTCATCGCATCGGGCCGAGTCCTGCTGGAGGAATTCATTCCGGCGGATATTCCGCAATCCGGGGCGCGCGTGGACGGCGCTGTGCGCGCGATCGCGGCCACCGGCGCGGGGCTGTCCATCGGTAGCGCGTCGGGCATCATCACCGCGGAAGAGTCGGCGCAGTTGCTCAGCGACACCATCACGCTGTGGATTCAACGACTCCGCGATTCCGTCGCACCCAGCGAGCATTCCGCGCCGTAATCAGGCTCTCACCGGCGCAGGAATGACGCGTGGCCCGAGGGACCTGAACCCGACGCTGACCGCGCAATTTCATCCCCACATACGGCGAATCACCGGCATCCGCGATGCCGGTGATTCACTCTTGTCGATCAATCTCCCCTGCTCACCACCCGCCAGCGGATACCGGGTCGCATCAGGTGTCCCTCACACCGATTCGAGTGTGCGATCTCCCGTCTCGGCGGCCACCATACTGCGAGCGTATCGATAGTCATCGAACGGGAAATGCTTGTTGCCCCACCACATTTCGAGGTGAGTACTGGGGCGGATCGCCGCCGCGTCACCCTGATAGTTCACGTAGTAGGTATTGGATCCCTCGCACGCCGGTGAGAGCCACAGCGACTTCTCCGACCGCTCCCGGTACTTGGCGTAGTACGCATCGTGCGGCGCCTGCTTGATCTCGATCCGGGTCGCGCCGCGGCGGCGGGATTCGGCGATCGCACGGGCGGCGTGGCGGCTCGTGCATTCGATCATCGCGAGGTAGCTGCCCGCGGCGAAACCGTACGGGCCGGTGATCAAGAAGGAGTTCGGGAACCCCGGCACCGAAACACCCTGATACGCCTGGAATTTGTGCTCGTCCCAGAACTCGTTCAGGTCCGCGCCGCCGACGCCGCGGGTCGGGAACGGCGGGGTCGTGCCCTTGCCCATGACCTTGAATCCCGTGGCGCACACCAGCACATCGATCTCGTGCTCGGTGCCGTCCTCGGTCATCACGCCGTTCTCGGTGATCTTGGCGATCGGCGTGGTCACCAGCTGCACATTCGGCTGGGTGAAGGTCTTCAGGTAGCGGTTGGACACCGAGGGGCGCTTACATCCCGGCGCATAGTGCGGGGTCAACTGTTCGGCCAGTTCGGGTTCCCCCCGCAGCCACACCTTGTACCCGGCTGCGCCGCCGCGCTCGAGCGCCTTGGCCAAGAACGGTATCCGCTCGTGGAACACACCGATGCCGGTGAGGCCGAAGTCGATGCCGACCGTTACGGCCGCCCGCACGGTACGGCGCAGTACAGGCACATTCAACAGCGCATCGCGGACGATCGCCGGAATCGGGAAGTCCGGCTTGGGCGCGACCCAGATGGGCGTGCGCTGAAAGACCGTCAGCTGCTCCGCGATATCGGCCATTTCCGGAATCAGTTGCAGTGCAGTGGCACCCGTGCCGATGACCGCGATCCGCTGACCCGAGTAGTCGAAGTCATGATCCCAGCGCGAGGTGTGCACCACCTTGCCGCCGTAGTTGTCGAAGCCGGGGATGTCAGGCAGCGCCGGCACCTCGAGCGCACCGATCGCGCCGATGATGTAGCGCGCCACCAAGGTTTCGCCGCCCACCAGCGCCACTCGCCAGACATTGTGCCGCTCATCCCAATCAGCCGAGAGGATGGTGGTGTTCAATCGTATTCTCGAGCGCAGGTCGAAGGAATCCACCACCTGCTCGGCATACTGCTGCACCTCCGCGCCCGGGGCGAACATGCGCGACCATTTCTTGGGCGGCTCGTAGGAGAAGCTGTAGTAGATCGACGGAATATCCACGGCCACACCGGGATAGGTGTTCGCCCACCAGGTGCCGCCGATTCCGGCGTTCTTGTCGACGATCAGGAAATCCTCGATACCGGCCTTGCGGAGTTGAACCGCGGCGCCGATACCTCCGAAACCCGCGCCGATCACGAGGACTTCGTAATCGAGTTGAACCGTCACGACAGGACCTTGCCTTTCGAGAGCCGATCGAGCAGCGGTTTGCCGACGGCGAGTAGTTGCTCGGCCCGTTCGAACGACAGCACCGAGGGCAGGACCCGGGCCAGTGTCGGCGAGAGCCGGATCAGCCCGTAGATGAACCAGGCTTCGGGATTGACCGGCACGATCGCCCAGTTGTGGCGCACCGAGCGTTCGATCACGCGGGCGACCTTGTCGGGTCCGGCGTAGGCGAGACCGGTCTGCGCGGCGTCGACCTGCACGCGCCACGCGCGCTGCTCTTCCTCGCTCAAGCCGTTGCGCTCACCATGTGCGAGCAGATTGGTGCGGATCACGCCCGGGCAGATGGCCGTCACGCCGATACCGTGCGCACGCAGTTCCACACGCAGCGATTGTGTGGCCATCAGGACCGCCGCTTTCGCGACGCCATAGGCGGGTTCGAGTTCCGAGGGCATGAAGGCAGCGCCGGAGGAGATATTGACGATGTGCCCGCGCACGCCGGCGTCGATCATCTGGCGGGCGAAGACCCGGGAGCCATAGACCACGCTCATCAGGTCGATATCGACCACGCGCTGCCACTGCGCCACAGAGGTGGCGACAAAACCACCGAGGTCCATGATCCCGGCATTGTTGACCAGCACATCCACACTGCCGAACTCGGTGCCGATCCAGCCGCCGAACTTCTCCCACTCCTGTTCGCTGCGCACATCGAGGTGGTAGGCGATCGCCTCGCCACCGTCGGCCTTGATCTCTTCGACGGCCGATTCCGCTGCCGCGTCATCGATATCAGCGATGACGACACGATGGTCCTTGCGTGCGAAGAGTTTCGCGGTCTCACGGCCGATTCCCGCGCCCGCGCCGGTAATGATGGCGGTCTTCATCGTGCACCTCCCAGGGCCTTGCCGGTGATCTCGATCGCCTTGTCCACCAAAGGCATGCGCACAACTCCGCTCACTCCGCGCACCGTGGCGGGTGAAAGCCTGCTGACGTACCACAGCAGCCAGGCCTCGGCACCGACGGGAACCGTCGAAAGGTTCCATCGCACGGCACGTTCGATCGCCGCCGCGACCCGTTCCGGGGAACGGAACATCCAGCGCTGACCTGCGGCCAGGCTGTCGGCCCAGGCATTGCTGCCGGAATCGTCGAAGCCGCCCCGGGTTCCGTTCGCCGCCAGGCTGGTTCGGATCACTCCGGGGCAGATGGCACTCACGCCGATCTTCCGGCTGCCGAATTCGGCTCGCAATGCCTGCGAGGCGAACCAGACCCCCGCCTTCGCCGTCACATACGAGGGCGCGACACCGGTGGGCAGGAACGCTCCCGCCGAGGCCACGTTGACGATATGCCCGCGCTTACCGGCATCGGCCATGCGCTGCACAAAGATTCGCGACCCGAAGATCGGGCTCATCATGTTGACCTGAATCATGCGCCGCCAGTCGTCGCCGGACTGCTCCAGGAAGCCACCGCCGATGAGGATGCCCGCATTGTTCACCAGCACATCCGGGACGCCGAACTCGCCGCAGACCCACGCCGCGAAGTGCTCCCAATCGTCGGGGTCCGCGACGTCCAGGCGGCGGAATACGGCCTTGCCCCCGGCGGCGCGGATCAGATCCACAGTCTCATTCCCGGTCGTGTCGTTGATATCAGACACGATCACGGTGGAACCGCGGCGCGCGAACCGCTGTGCGGTGGCGCGCCCGATCCCGCTGCCGGCGCCGGTCACTACGGTCACGTCCACGCGAACCGCCCGGCACGAGTGCTGGCTCTGTACAGATCGGCCATCGTCGACTCCCTTGTCGCTTCCTTGGGCTAGTACTTTCAGATAGTAGCGTTACGCGGATATTGCTGCAATCCTAGTCCTAGGAGTATTTAAGATTCGGGAAATTTTCTGGAGGACATATGGCCACGCGCTACAGCAGTGGGCACACGATGATCACGACGGAGACGACTCCGGACAACAGCACCGTCCGTGTCGAACTGGTCAATCGTGCGAGCGTGCGGATGCGGGTCGCGCATTCGGTGCTGAAGGCCACGGTCCGCCCCTTCGTCGACTGGTACTTCGGAATAGCAGAGAGTGGGCCGCTGCGTGGAGCCCGCGCGTTCCGGGTGGCGAATTTCGCCGATGTCCTTGCCGCGCCGTTGGTTCCACCGCGCGGAACGCTGCGCCGACCGGTCTCCTTCGATCAGTTCCGCGCCGAATGGCTGTGGCACCGCGACGATCCGGGCCCGGACGCGGTCGAGCGCGGCGCGATCCTGTACTTCCACGGCGGCGCGTTCGTCGCGGGCGGGCTCAACAGCCACCGGCGGCTCGTCGCGCGCATCGCCCGCGCCAGCGGCGTCGCGCTGCTGAATGTGGACTACACCCAGCTTCCCAAGGGCCACCTGCTCGACAGCATCGACGACGCGGTCGCCGCGTACGAACATCTGCTCGCGCGCGGGTTCACCCCGCCGCGGATCGTGTTCGCGGGCGATTCCGCCGGTGGCGGACTGGCTTTCGCCGCCGCCCTCGCCGTCCGCGATCGCGGTCTCCCGATGCCGGCCGCGATCGCCGCCATCGCGCCCTACGCCGACTTCGACTCCACCACGCGCAGTGCGCATCCCAACAATGAGACCGATGCCGTGCTCTCGGCGTACGGCTTGTCGGTGCCGCCCACGGTCGGCTTCGCCCGCGACGGCGACATCGATCCACGATGGTCGCCGGTGAACCGCGATTTCACCGGCATGCCCGCGGCCTTGATCCAGGTCGGCAACACCGAGGTGCTTCTGGCCGATACCGAGCTGCTCGCCTCCCGGCACCTGGAGGCGAATGTGCCACTCACCGTGCAGATCTGGGACAACGCCATCCACGTATTCCAGGCCGGCGCGGACCTGCTGCCCGAGGCGCGCACCGCGATCGCCGAGATCGGCGCCTTCGTGCGGCGTGCGCTCGATGACGCAAGCCTGGACATGACCGCACCGCCGAGCGTTCCCGAGGGAGCGCCCTCATGACGCGCACCATCGGCGTCATCGGCGCGGGCATGCTCGGCGGCACTCTTGCGAGGAAGCTGTTCGAGGCCGGATACAAAGTGCGCGTTGCCAACTCGGGACCTCCCGAAACCCTGAGCAGAATATTCAAGCCCTACCCGCGCATCGTCCCGGTGCGCAGCGAGGAAGCCGCGAGCGAAGCCGACCTCGTCATTCTCTGCGTCCCATACCGTGCGATTCCCGAGCTGGCCGCCACGGCGTTCGCCGCAGACGACGGACCGCCGGTGATCGACGCCGGCAACTATCGACCCCGCCGAGACGGGCCGCTCCCGGGGATCAAACCCGGCGGGATCGACAGCATCTGGGTACAACACGAGCTCGGCCGCACGGTATACAAGGCGTTCAACACCATTCACCCGTTCCCGCTCGAGCGCGGCGGGCGCACTGCCGGTCGCTCGGGACGGATCGCATTGCCGGTGTCCGGATCGCCCGGTGCGCAGAAGCGCGAACTCCTGTGGCTCGTGGAGCAGCTCGGCTTCTCCGCCGTCGACGCGGGCGAGCTGCACGACTCCTGGCGTCAGCAACCCGGACGGCCCGCCTACCTGGCCGATTTCGACGCGGCCGGGCTGCGGCGCGCATTGGCTCAGGCGACGCTGGAGCGCCGCCCCGTGCTCGAACCACGCACCCACACCGAACTCGACGAACTCGCCCGGCGGTGGTCTCCGTCGCATCGCCTCTACGACGCCGCGCACGCGGCGTTACCGGCGCCGGCCGTCTCACTGAAGCAATTGCATGCCTAGAAGTGCTGGGCCGCAGCCACAACCGTGCGTCGCGGCATGAACGACCCAGAACACACGACCGGAAGAGAAACAATGGGTACACGGGGAGCACGTCCCGCCGGACCGGAACGCAAGTTCAGAGTGGAACGCGCGCTCGAGCGGGCCTTGAATCCGGTGGTACTGATGCTGCGTCGCGCGGGCATCCGTTCGCGGTACGCGACCGAACTCGAAACCACCGGCCGCAAAACAGGTTTGGCCAGAGCGGTGGTGGTAACCGCGAATTTCGATGACAGTGGCGCGTGGGTCATTTCCCAGCACGGGACCCGTTCGGGCTGGGGCGCCAATATCACCACCCATCCGAAAGTCCGGATCCGCCAGGGCAATCGGTGGCGCACCGGCACCGCGGTGTTCGACCACGGCGACGACGTCCTCGCACGCGCCCGGTCCTTCGGCTCCGATCCGATCACCGCGGCGTTGGCGGTCTCGGCCATTCGCAGTCTGCAGACGACCCCGATATCGGTGCGGATCACCTTCGATTCCTGAGAAGGAGAACCACCATGCAGATCGCCATCGTCGTCTACCCGGGCATGACCGCCCTCGACACCATCGGCCCGTACGAACTACTGCGCACCCTCACCGATCCGGAGATCCGGTTCGTCTGGCACGAACCCGGCCCGATCGTCACCGACAGCGGCACACTGATATTGGCCGCGACACACTCGTTCGCCGAAACGCCCGCGCCGGACCTGATCCTCATCGGCGGATCTCTCACCTCCACCATGCAGACCACCTGCGATGAGAAACTGCTCGCGTGGCTGCGTCAGGCGCATGCCACCTCCCGCTGGACGGTGTCCTCGTGCAGCGGCTCGGTACTGCTGGCCGCGGCCGGCCTGCTTACCGGCAGACCCGCCACCAGCCACTGGGCCGCCCTGCCGGTATTGGCGAGCTACGGCGCGAAACCCGATGGGACGCAGCGGATCGTGCGTGACGGGAAGATCATCACCGCAGCCGGAGTATCGGCCGGACTGGACCTCGGACTGTGGCTCGTCGGCGAAATCGAAGGACGCGATCGCGCCGAGGCCGCGCAGCTGCTGATCGAATACGACCCCCAGCCACCCTTCGACAGCGGCCATCTCAGCAAGGCATCGGCCGCGACCAAGGCCCGCGCCGTGGCACTGACCAAACACATGGTCCCCGCCCGCGAGCTGTTCAGCGAAGCCCGTGCGGGCGCGAAAGTGTTGTGGTCCAACGCGATCGGCCGCGCACGCGGTAGCAGGCGCTGATCTGCTACTCCCCCACGACAACTGACCCCGAGCATGCAGCGCGCACTCAGGGTCAGTCATTCAGTTCCATCGGTACCGGTACGACCTCAGCCGCGAGCCAGTTCAGCTGCCGGTTCGCGCGCGGGCTCAACGGCTCGGACGGTGCGATAGCGGTAATCCTCGCGGTCGAAGCGAGTGGCTTTGCGATAGGTCTTCCACAGCGACCAGGGCCGCAGGTACGGCGACTTGCCCTGCGAATTCACGAAGTACGTATTGGAGCCCTCGCATCGGGTCTCCAAGTAGTACGACAGATTTCGCCCATTGCGGATCATCGCCTGATGGAACCGCTCCTGGGCCTCGGGGCGCACTTCCACCGCGACAGCACCGCGCCGGCGGGTCTCGTCGATAACCGTGGCGATATGGCGCATGGCGTTCTCCACGAAATAGTGGAACGCGGTGCCGGTCCAGGAGTACGGCCCGATCATGATGAAGCGGTTCGGAATACCGGCGACCGAGGTGCTGTAGTACGCCTTGAGCTCCTCGGTGTTGTAGAAGACGCCGAGGTCGAAACCGTCACGGCCGAGGACGGTTCCGGGTTTGTAGCTCTCCGGATCGGAGAACACCTCGTACCCGGTCGCCACGATCAACGCATCGATTTCCCGCTCGGTACCGTCTGCGGCGCGGATTCCGTTCGGGGTGATCTCCGCGATCCCCGTGGTGATCAGATCGACGTTCTCACGATTGAGCGTGGGCAGATACTCACCGCCGGCGCCACCTCGGATGCACACGATGCCGAAGCCCGGGCGCAGCACCTCGCGGGTCTTCTTGTCCTTCACCTTGAATCGCACCCAGCCCGAGTACGCATGACGGCCCAGGAAGTCCACCACACGCGCACCGGCTTTCCACGCCGGCGCCGGTGTGTAGATCGCGAATCGCAGCAGCGAATCGACCACCGCCTGCGCCAGTCCGTTGGCAACCGCGGAGCCACCCGGCAGCGCGAGCAGCCGCTGCATCCACGGGCGAAGTACGAAATCCGGTTTCGGCAGGTACACCTGCGGCGTGCGCTGGTAGATGTCCAGATGCGCGACCTGGGCGGCGAGTTTGGGCGCGATCTGCATGGTGCTGGCGCCCACCCCGATGATGCCAACCCGCTTACCGGCGAAGTCGTACTCGTGATTCCACTGCGCCGGGTGCATGGAAACCCCGGTGTAGGAGTCGAGTCCGGGAATGTTCGGCCGCGTCTTCGCATTGATGTACGCGCCCACGGCACTGATCACGAAGCGCGCCGTGATCGATTCACCCGACTCCAGATGCAGCCGCCACAGTGCGGCCTCGTCGTCCCACTCCTCACGCACGATCGTGGTGTCGAATCGCATCCGGCGCGGCAGATCGTAGTCACCGGCGACCTGCTCGAGGTACTCGAGAATCTGATCGCGCTTGGCGAAAAGCCTGTCCCAGTCCGGTTTACGAGCAAACGAGAACTGATACGTCGTGCTCGGTATATCGCAACCCGCATCGGGATAGCTATGGCTGTACCAGGTACCACCGAGCCCGCCGACGCGATCGACGATCAGGAAATCCTCGACCCCGATCTCCTGCAGCTTCACCCCCGCGCAGATACCGCCGATACCGGCGCCGATGACGACGACCTCATGCTGCGGCTGTTCGGCAGCGGATTCGGTGGTGGACTCGGTGGTGGCCATATTGTCTCGACTCATTTGGCTCATTTGGCGCCTTTCTCGGCCCGGTGATCACTCGGCCGCGCCGAAGTGTGTCCGTTGGTGTCGATCGACCGCAGTGCGGGCGCGGTCGAGGATGCGAGCGCGGCGACATGCCTGCTGAAAAGCGGGCCGATGCCGAAGAATCGGTACGCCGCCCGCCATACCGGTGGTGCCCAGGTCGAAAAACGCAGCGGTAGTCGCGGAGTCACCGCGATCGTCCACTCGACCTTCGTCCCGCCGTTCCCGAGGTCGGCGAACCGCATGTCCTCGGCGTATTGGCGCACCAGCAGGTATTGCAGCCAGTTCCCGCTCACGACACCGAAGGTGATGCGCCGGTTCGGTTCGTAACGCCAGAACTTCTCGCGCTCGACCCACAGCATGCGCGATATCCCGAACACCGAACCCATCTCGCGCACGACGCCGGCCCCGCGCGCGGGCGAGTCGTAGCGGACGCCGACACCGGGAAAGGGCAACCAACTCCACGCCCGGTCTCCGTCGACCGCGTCCCAGACCGCCTGCAGCGGTGCGTCGATAACGCGTTCGATGGTGAAAACCAGTGCGGCGGTGTCGAGAACGCTGTCGTCGACAGGTTGCACGGCGGCGTGCTGGGTGTGCAGGAACGCAAAGGTATTCATGATCGGCTCCAGATTCGGGGAGTGTGCAGCGGCGGCACTGTGCGATGTGCCGCTCCCGCGTCCGGCGTTCGTGGCCGTCGTCGGGTTCATCACTGACGGCCGCATCGGGCAATTGAGGTTCGATTTGTGCAGAGGCATCGGCAACTCCTGTGTCGCCACTCGACCGCGAACGAAGGATCGTGCTTCGATCAGCTCTCAATTAGCGGATGAATGTGTCATCAAACTAAGCCGTCCCAGACGCGAGCGCAAGAGTGGAGCCCACAAGGTGTGCTCGACCTGGCCGCGGAGGCGGGCGCATACGATGTGCTCGATGACCGAACCAGCCAAGCGTGGACCCGGCAGGCCCCGCGACGAACAGCACACCGAGCGACGCCGGCGCGAACTGATCGAGGCCGCCTATCGGGTGTTCACCACCAAGGGCTACGCCGCGTCGACGGCCGCGGACATCACCGCCGAGTTGGGAGTCGGATACGGCACCTTCTACCGGTACTTCGACAGCAAACGCGCGGTCCTCGACGAGGTCGTGAACTATGGACTCGACCGGCTGATCACCCAGATCGCCGGTGACGCATTCGATCCCGCGTCCTTCGAACGCGAAATCGACCTCGACGAGCTGATCCAGATCTGGACCGACGCGGTCGAGCGCATGTGTCACATCGCCGAATCCGACCCGTCGCTGATGCAGTCCATGCTTTTCGAACTGCCGGGCATCGACGACGAACTCAATACCCGCATCCTGGGCCTCGGCGGCATCCTCTCCGCCACCGTCGGCCGATTCCTCTCCCGTGCCGCCGACGCGGGCGTCCTGCGCGATGACGTCAACACCGAGGACGCGGGCTGGATGCTGCTGGCCCTGACCATCCCCCCGGTGATGAAAACACTGCAGGGACGTGGGCACGAGGACCGGCGTCGCTATATCGATACGGTGACCACCGTGCTCGCGCAGGGTCTGCGCGGCCCCGAATCGCCCAATTAGCGGACGTCTGCGTCTGCTAATCTCGGACAGCGGCTGAGGAGGCTGGTCCGATGACGAAGAAGATCCCGACTTCCCGGGCGCAACGAGGGGCTCAACTGGGCAAACTGGTTGCCGGACAGGTCGTGCGCGGGGCCGGAGTGTCGCTCGCGATGGTCCGCGACACCGAGGAAGAGCGCCATGCCCGCACCGAGCGCGCCCTCATCAACGCGGCCGAGGACATCGTCAATGTGCTCGGCTCCATGAAGGGCCTGGCCATGAAGGCCGGGCAGCTGCTGTCGATGTTCGACCTGCTGAGCGCATTCGGCACCGACGCCATTCCCACCCGCCAGCGCGAGCGGTTCCAGCAGACCCTCGCGACCCTCTTCGACCAGAGTTCACACGTGCCGTTCGACAAGATGCGCGCGGTCATCGAAAGCGACTACGGGCGTCCACTCGGCGAGGTGTTCGCCCAGTTCGACGAGCAGCCGATCGGGGCCGCTTCGATCGGACAGGTCTACCGCGCCCGGCTCGCGGACGGTCGCGCGGTCGCGGTCAAGGTCCAGTACCCCGGCATCGATATCGCCATCCGCGCCGATTTGAAGAACCTCGGGCTGGTGATCCGGATGCTGCGCGGTGTGGCCCCAGCGGTCTCCGATCATGCGCTGTTGCGCGAGTTGACCTCTCATCTGGCCGAAGAGACCGACTACCGGATCGAGGCCGAGAACCACCTGGCCATGGCCGGACTCTTCCGCGATCACCCGTTCATTCGAATTCCCGAGATCGAGATCGAGATGTGCACGGCGCGAGTGCTGGTGACCGAACTCGCTGAGGGAATGCCCTTCGAGGACATCGCCGCACTTGCCGCCACCGAACGCGACCGCGTCGGGGAAATCCTGGTGCGCTTCTACATGGGATCGATGGTGCGTGAGCGCCGCTTCACCGGCGATCCCCACCCCGGCAATATCCTGCTCGCACCCGATGGCAAGGTGGTCTTCCTCGACTTCGGCCTGGTCAAGCGGATGGACGAGTCCGCAGTGGCCTTCGAACTCGACTGCGCCCGGGCGGGCGCGGAATACCGTGGCGGCGATCTGCGTGCGCTGATGGTCGATTACGGTGTACTGGAACAGGATTCCCCTTTTCCAGCGGCCGACTGCCTGCGCCTGCTGCACGAGGTTTCCGGGTGGCTGCTCACCGACGCCGACATCCGCATCAGCGAGGACGCCGGCGCGAACGCGCTATTGGCATTCCTCGATCCGCGCCGCGGCTACTTCGAGTATTGGCGAGACGAGCACGCCCCGGCCGAACACGCACTCGCCCGCCGGGTGGAGTACGGAACCCTCGCGCTGCTGGGCAGGCTCCGGGCGATCGGGAACTGGCACCGTATCGGCCGGGAATGGTTCTACGGCGAGCCTCCGTGCACGGAACTCGGTGCACTCGAGCGTGATTGGCTCACCGTTCGACCGGATGTCACCGAACCTCCGGCGTAGGCGGTTCATCGCCACGCGTTTCCGCTCGCGGCTCAGACCAGTCCGTGTTCGTGGGCATAGACGACGATCTGTACGCGGTCTCGCAGGCCCAGTTTCCGCAGGATCGCGCCGACGTGGGTTTTCACCGTCGATTCGCCCGCGAAGAGCAGGCCCGCGATCTCCAGATTGGAATTGCCCTTCGCGACGGCGATGAAGACGTCTCGTTCCTTGTCGGTCAAGGTGCCGTAGGCGACGGGAACCGGTGTGCGAGTGCGGAATTGCCCCTCGAGAAGGGCAGCGAGATCAGCAGGCGCGAGGACCGCATTGCCGCTGTACACGGTGCGGATCGCCTCGCACAGCATGACCGGGGTGGTGTCCTTGAGGAGAAATCCGCTGGCGCCCAGGCAAATCGCGGTCGCGGCCCGATCATCGAGATTGAACGTGGTCAGGACCAGTACCCGTAAAGGCCTGGTACGCCGCCCCGCCCGATCGGCGGCGAACAGCTGGCGGGTCGCCTCCACCCCATCCATGCCGGGCATGCGGATATCCATGAGCACAACATCGGGTTCGAGTTCCTCGACCCGCTCGATCGCCTCGAGCCCCTCGGCGGCATGGCCTACCACCCGCATGCCGGGCTGGGCGTCGATGATCACCGCGACGCCGGTGCGGAACAATTCCTGATCATCGACGAGCAGTACCCGGATGTCCTGCGCCGCGCTCACAAGATCATCCTCCGTACCGGAACTGCCGCTGCGGCAACGAAACTGGCAGTACTCGCACCGGCCTCGGCGGGATCGTGACGGATCTCGAGCCGTCCGCCCACCGACTCCAGCCGCTGCCGCATGCCGTCCAGCCCACGGCCGCTTCCGCCGAGGCTGTCAGCAGCCCCCGGCTCGACCGGATTGACCACCTCGATTCGCAGTTCATCTGTACTCCAACACAGTTCGACTCGAGCAGGAGCGCCCCTGCTGCCGTGCCGGATGGCATTGGTGAGCATTTCCTGCAATGTGCGATACGCGACCGTCGCCAAGTCGGGCGCCAGCGCGCGGGCCGTCCCGAGGTTCTCGACGGTGATGGCGTACCCGCTGGCGCGCACGGTCTCGATCAGCGTGTGCAACTCCCCCGCCTCGGCACCCGAGGCCGACGCGGTGAGTACCCCGCGCACATCCTGCAGCGAGGAACGCGCGACCCGAGCGATATTCGCCATGGAGGAGCGCAGCGCGCCGATATCGGTATCGGGAAGGAATTGAGCAGACTCGGCCTGAGCCACGATCACCCCCAGCGAGTGCCCGACAACGTCATGCACATCGCGCGCGAGCTGGGCCTGCTCCGCACGAAGCTGCGCGATCTCCCGGGCCTGCCGGCTCTCGCGCTGCGCGGTCGCGGCGTCCTGCTCGGCAACTCGCTGCGAGGCCAGCGAATCACGCACGCGCACAGCCGATCGCCGCAACATCAGCCCCGCCAGCCAGCAGACACCGAAGAGCGCGGCGACCAGGAACCCGCTGTAGGTCCCCAATCCGAGGTACGCCAGCAGTGCCCCCATCGGCACCGACAGCAATCCCGCGAGGACGGTCGCCTCGGCGCCGGACCGGGCGGCGGCGAACAGCACCGCGGCCAATCCGACCTGCACCACCAGAATCGGTGCCCCGGTGACGATCTGATACCCGCACAGAACCCAGGAACACGCGAGCCCCAGCGCCGGACGGCGTCGGCCCACCGCCACCGCGAAGGCCGTCATCACGACCACCGGAACCACGGTTCCGCGATTGGGAAACAGATTGTCGTGTATCCCGATCACGACCTGAACCAGGCCGCCGATTACCACCAGCACAGCGAGCAGCACGCCGATGATCCAGTCACGCCGCTCGACCGACAAGACGCTCACCCGACCTCCCGTCCGCGACAATCCGCAGGTTGACAACGGCAGGTAATCCAATGCCGGCATGGCGCGCCATCAAGCTCGCACACGCGGCTTCGAATCGAATGCGGTTGCGAGCCCGGTGCACACAGCACCGCCGCGCCGCGACCAACTCAGCGCCGGTCGCCATTGCCTCCGCTCGAACCCGCCATGGCGCCGATGTCCTGCCGCGCGGCGAGCGTCATGAATCTGGACCGCACGAGCAGTCCGCCCATCAGAATCGTTCCGCCGATCGCCAGCGCGATCAGCCCGAGAACCCCCGCCGGCTGCCCGTTCCGGCCGGCAGCGGTGTCCGCGGCAACGGCCGCGATCAACAGCAGCACCGCCGCGGCGATCGCCAGCGCACCGGCGCTCCACACCATTCGGAACAGCCAAATCTGCGCAGGCGAGGCGATATTGCGCCACTGCGGCCGCGCGACGGTGCCGGTGGTAGGTGCACTCTGAGTACTCATGCTCATCTCCTAGGAAAACGTCCTGGTATCGAACGGCAACTCGATACCAGGCCTCCGCCGAGCAACTCGACGACGACCATCCCCCCACCGTCGTCGTCCGCAATCCCGGGCGCGTCCACCTCGAGTACCGATCAGTTCGCCACAGGTACCGAAGCGGTCCCCTCGGTGGTGACGATGAGCATGACTTCACCTGCGTTGTGCCGGTGCGACCTCTATCGCGATCCATTCAAGGTCGGTTATACCCGGGTTCCTCAGGACATTTCGAGCGCGGGGGCCGACGCGACGACGGGAGATCGACGCAGTGGCGGGCTCCCCAGGAATTCGTCGATGATTGTGGTGACCGCTTCGGGATTTTCCATCATCGGCAGGTGGCCACAGCCCTTCAGGAAAACTTCACGGTCGGGTCGCAGGGTTCGGTTGAGATCGCGACCGGCGCGTGGAGAGAGGCCGAGGTTGGCATTGCCCCAGACCGTAGCGAAGGGAGGGAACTGCGCACCGGGCCGCATCCGGTCGATCTCACTCAAAGCCGAAGTGTCTGCGAACAATTCAGCCATGGTTCGCAGACGGCCACGGGTATTCCAGCCCGCGCCGGCCCGGCTCGCACCGGGGAGGTTGGTAAACGTGCCGGTCTTCCAGCCCCGGGGCCCGTACTGGGCCACGACCACGAACCGTGTCAGAAGTTTGGGGACCCGGATGCGTGAGGCGACAGCCAGCGACAACCTGGGCAGACGGGCCGCGGCGGGCATCACAAGCCCGATGACGCCGCGCCGAGCGGTCTCGTGCGTGAGCGGATTGATCAGAACCAAGGCGTCGAAAACCTCGGGCCGACGCTGAGCCAGCAGCAGGGTCATGGCACTGCCCATGCAGTTGCCCACCACCGATACCCGCTCGAACCCCAGGTGATCGATGAACGCCGACAACGCGTCTACGTACTCGGGCATCGTGTACCCCGAGTCGGGCAGGTCCGATTCCCCGAAACCGAGATGGTCCAGGCAGATGACCTCGTACTTCGACTTCAACGCGGCGGCCTGGTGAGCCCAGATGTCCCGGGACGTTCCGCCGTTGTGCAGGAACAGGACCGGTTTGCCGGCCCCCTCCCGCGTGTAGGCGATCCGATTGCCTTGGTGCACAAAGAATTTCGTGGTCATATTTCCTCCACGCCGAGGAGCGGCTTCGCGGTCACGGTTTGCCTCAAGCGCCACATCCGACACCATTGATATATTGTCATTATTCACATACTTCTACTATTTCAGTAGTGGCAATATCCGCCAATTTGCCGCCCGTGGCACCCGGGCAACACCCGACGGCCGAGCTGCCACTCGGCGCTGCGGGCGCAGCCCCTCCTGCGATGGCATCATCGGCCAGAATTCCTCGACTTTCCTTGCGGCACAGCCGTTTTTGCACGCTCTGCCGACAAGACCGCATACCACGCTCCCGATCCCGATACGAGTCTCGCCTCTCCCGCCCCCGGAAGTCCATGGGATCACCGTCGTACATCAGGACCAGGGCCAGAACAACGAGCAATACGAGCGCCACGAGCTTCATACCTGAACCCTCGGATCGATGCATATATGGACAGAATCCATCACTATCTGGATACTGTTGTAATCTAGATTAGGTATACCATTCGGTCTACTATTGCTGTCAAGTTGCCGGAACACCGAAGAAAGACAGCTGGAGGACGTATGAGCAGTAGCAACTTCACTCACGCTGGGAATGAGCTCGACACCATCCACACGACCGCAGAGGTTCTGGGCGATGATGTCGTCCGCGTCGAAGTGGTCAACAAGGCGAGCATGCGGATGCGGATCGCCCACGCGCTGCTCCGAGTAACCTTCCGTCCCTTCTTGAACCTGTACGCCACGCTGGCCGAGAGCGGACCGCTGCGCGGCGATCGGGCGTTCCGATTGGCCAACTTCGCTGATCTGCTCGGCAAGCTGTTGCCCGCACCGCGCGGGACACAGCGCAGGCTCATCACGTTCGAGAAGTTCCGTGCCGAATGGTTGTGGCACCGTGCCGATCCCGGCCCCGATGCGGTCGGACGCGGCGCGATCCTGTATCTGCACGGCGGTGCGTTCACGACCGGCGGGCTCAACAGCCACCGCCGCCTCGCCGCCCGCATCGCCCGTGCCAGTGGGGTCGCGCTGCTGAACGTGGACTACCGGCAACTGCCGTACGGGCACCCGCTCGACAGCGTCGACGACGTGGTCACCGCCTACGAACACATACTCGCGCAAGGATTCTCACCTGAGCGGATCGTCTTCGCGGGCGACTCGGCGGGCGGCGGGCTGACCTTCGCCGCCGCGCTCGCCGCACGAGAACGCGGACTACCGGTCCCCGCCGCGATCGCCGCCCTCGCGCCCTACGCCGACTTGGACTCCACCCGCCGCGCAGCGCACCCCAACGACAAGCGCGATGCCATGCTCTCGGCGCGCGCAACGTCGGTGCTGGCATCGGTCGGCTTCGCCCGCGACGGCAAGCTCGATCCCCTGTGGTCACCGGTGAACCACGACTTCACCGGCATGCCACCGGCCCTGATCCAGGTCAGCAATACCGAAGTAGTCCTGTCTGATGCCGAATCGCTCACCGATCGGTACCGAGAAGCGAATGTGCCTCTCACGCTGCAGATCTGGGACAACGCCCTCCACGTATTCCAATTCGGCGCCGATCTACTGCCCGAGGCACGCACCGCAATCGCAGAGATCGGCGTTTTCATCCGGAACGCACTCGACGACAGCAACGCGCAGTCAACGCCGACTCCGCTCCCCCTCGACCGAAAGCTGGCTTGAATGGGATTCTACGAAGATCGGATGCTGCCCAGGTTCGTCGACCTGACCTGCGGTTCGACGATGCTCGACCCGGTGCGGGAGCGTACCTGCGCGAACCTGTCCGGACGCGTAGTCGAGATCGGCTTCGGATCTGGACGCAACGTGCCGTTCTATCCGGCGTCCGTTGTGTCGGTCAGTGCAGTCGAACCCGCGGACCGTGCCTGGGCCATGGCAGCCTCGCGAGTAGCCGCCTCGACCGTTCCGATCGAGCGCGCCGGACTGGACGGCCAATCACTGCCTTTCTCGGACAACAGTTTCGATGCGGCACTGTCGACCTGGACGCTGTGCACCATTCCCGATGTCGCGGCAGCACTGTCCGAACTGCGCCGCGTCCTGACCCCCGGCGGGACACTGCATTTCGTCGAACACGGTCTCGCACCGGACACGAAAGTGCAGAAGTGGCAGCACCGATGCAATCCGCTACAAAACGCCGTGGCAGGTGGCTGCCATCTGAATCGTGATACTCGCGGCCTGATCGAATCGGCGGGATTCGAGATTCGCGACATGGACCGCTTCTACCAGAAGGTCGCGCCGAAGGTGTTGGGAGCGATGTCGCTCGGTATCGCCGTCGCACCGTGAGGACTCGCTCCTGCCCCCCCAGCCCCGCAACTCGCTCAACGGCGACTACCAGACGGCCCGGCGCAAGTCTTTTTATGGCAATCTGAGGGCTAATCCATCGGCCCCAGTGACAGCACCGCGCCAATCCAGCAGGCGTTAGCAAAATGCTGAAAATTGAGCCTCAATTCACTGAAGGTTGACAAACGTCTGATGTTTCCTGATCATTAGAATCGAGTTGGCTATTCTTTGGCAATCCAATAGATCGCCAGTTGGCCAGTGCCCGACACCATCACTGAACGAAGGAGTATCGACATGAAGCGATCGGCGATCCTGGCAACCGCAACCATCGCGGCCGCCCTGGCGCTGCCGCTGGCAACAGCCGCCTCCGCACAGGCCGCACCCGAGGGCTCGATGTACTTCAGCTACGGCGACCGCAACTGCGCGATCATGCCCGACGGCACCATCGGCTGCGACCTCAACAGCATTCAGATGGTGAACCTGCCGGTGGGACCGTGGGGAATAGCGGTTCCCACCATTCAATACGTCGCAGATCCGAACCCGCGCGCGACCTACGACTTCAGCCGCCCCTACACCCAGCCGGGCGGCAACCCGGACCTGAGCCAGGTCGCCAACGACAACGGACCGTTCGGACCGCGCCTGTCCTACGCCGGCGCCTACTGCGAAGCAGGCTTCCACGGCATCCTGCACTGCGTCGCCCGCGGCGGCGACCGCTGACGAACAACCTATCCAAGCCGGGTGGCGCGGCCTCGAACCTCATTCTCAGGGCGTCCGAGGCCGTGTACGCCCGACTGATCCAATAAGCCGGGTTTCCCTCCGGACAGGTCATTGCAACGAGCGGTGCACGGGACCGACACCAATATCGTGACCGTAATTGCTTTGTGCACCAAACACTCTCATGCCGGTCAGCCGTATTCCGCGCTGGTGGCGCGGCGGCCACGACTACTGGATGCGGGCGCCGAACTGACCTCCGAATTCTCGAAAACTGGATCGCTGGCCGAAGAGTCCGCCGTGCCGATCGCCTTCCAACTAAGAAACAAGCCGCGACGTGCTGAGCACCAACCAGTTGCAGCGCCTCAACTGCATGAACACATGAGCATCATCGTTGACTTCCTGGGTGCGGTGTAGATAACGGCCGGCGCCGCCCTGTACTGCTATCAAGACGATCGTGCGCACACAAATCCCGCAGTCGCGCTCGTGGCCCCTGGTCTGGGCCTGCTCTGCATTACTCGGATCGTTGCCGCAGGGTTTCTGTAATGAACCTTGCATCGACGCTGCCCTGCCCGATCTGATGAGGATCATCAGCCGGACAGCGACCGCGATTTCTGTGTCAAAGGGACTGCTGCACGGATAGGTGACAACCGAGTTGGCTTGCCGTCGGGCAGGCTGGAAGGATGTCGCTGTGCCCAAGCCCTACCCCCGTGAGTTCCGTGACGATGTCGTGCGGGTTGCTCGCAATCGTGATGCCGGGGTGACGCTGGAGCAGATCGCCGCGGATTTCGGGGTCCACCCGATGACGCTGTCGAAATAGATGCGCCAAACCGACGTCGACGAAGGAACCAAACCGGGCACCAGCACGAGCGAGTCGGCCGAGCTTCGGGAAGCGAAACGGCGAATTCGGTTGCTGGAGCAGGAGAACGAAGTCCTCAAGAAGGCCGCCGCCTATTTCGCGCAGGCGAATCTGCCGGGAAAATGACCTACCCGCTCGTCCGCGAGCTGGCCGGAGACGGAATTCCCGTCACGGTGACGTGCCGGGTGCTGGGACTGGCCCGTCAGCCCTACTACCGATGGCTGGCCGAGCCGGTCACCCACACCGAACTCGAGCAGGCTTACCGGGCCAACGCCTTGTTCGACGCCCACCGCGACGACCCCGAATTCGGCTATCGATTCCTGGCCGACGAGGCCCGCGCCGCGGGCGTGCCGATGGCCGACCGGACCGCGTGGCGGCTCTGTTCGGCCCGGGGCTGGTGGAGCGTGTTCGGCAAGAAGCGCAGCGGCAAGGGCAGGGCCGGGCCGCCGGTCCACGACGATCTGGTGCTTCGCAATTTCACCGCTGACGCCCCGAATCGTTTGTGGCTCACTGACATTACCGAACATTGGACCGGCGAGGGCAAGCTCTATCTCTGCGCGGTCAAGGACGTCTATTCCAACCGGATCGTTGGTTACTCCATCGATTCCCGGATGAAATCGGTATTGGCCGTCCACGCGCTCAACAACGCAGTCGCGCGCCGCGGTGACGTGGCCGGTTGTGTTCTGCACAGCGATCGTGGATCGCAATTTCGGAGCCGAAAGTTCGTGCGCGCCTTAACTCGTCACGGCATGGCCGGATCCATGGGCCGAGTCGGGGCGGCCGGCGATAACGCCGCTATGGAGAGTTTCTTCGCGCTGCTGCAGAAGAATGTCCTGGACCGCCGATCCTGGTGCAGCCGTGAGGAATTGCGCATCGCGATCGTCACCTGGATCGAACGGACCTACCACCGTCGGCGACGACAAACCGCCCTCGGTCGTTTGACGCCGATCGAATACGAGACCATCATGACCCCACCGGCCAGTCAGGCCGCGTGATCGAACCTGTCACCTGATCGTGCAGCAGTCCCAAACGACATCGAGCCGCGCAGGATTGCCTCCGAATCTGTGGACCAATCGTGGACCAGACACCCGACCTGAGCCGTTCCTGTGGACCGATCGTGGACCACCCAATCTGCCCGCAATCCCCGTGAGCAGTGGCTATGCTCGTTATGCGCACAGGAACAACGAGCGTTCCGTGCGCGAAATGTCCTTATCGGGTACGTACATTTGACTGGGGGTCAAGTGGTCGCAGGTTCAAATCCTGTCAGCCCGACAGAGTAGTACCCGGTAAGAGGCGGTTTCGATGCTCCCCTTCGGGGGAGCTCCGCTAAATTTCAATCCCGATGTGCCGAGGATGTGCCTAACCGCAGATTCTCGGCATTTCTCGTATTCGGACTCAGCCGAACAGTGATGCTCCCGCCGCCTGCAAGTCCTCCGGCTGCGCGTCGGAGTAGACCGACAGGCTCATGCTCGGATTGTGGCCGTGGAACGCCGCCACGATGTGCACCGGAATCCCCTGGGCGAGCATGAGACTCACCGAGGTATTGCGCAGTCCCTTCAGTTGGATACGCCGCAGCCCGGCGCGGCTCCGCAAGCGCTGGAACGAATCCGAGTACCGCTCGGGCCGGATGGCCTCTCCCACTTCGTCCACCACGATCAGCCGATCGTCCGACCACTCGATACCCAGGGCCAGGCATTCGCGCCGTTGCCGAGTCTTCAGCGCCCGCAGCGCGGCGGCCAGTTCGGCGGGCGGCGGAATATCGCGGTTGCTGCGCTTGGACTTGGGCAGGTTCTCCTCCGTCTCGGTGCCGATCGCCACCCGGCCGCGCCGGACCTTCAGCGCCTCGTCGGAGAACCGGGTCCACCGCATGCCGAGCACTTCCGATCGCCGCATCCCGTAGGCCGACATGAGCCAGGCCGCGTACAGCCGTTCGACCTTGGCCGCCGACAGGAAGGTTTCGACCTCCGCTAGGCTCCAGGACTTCGCCGTGTCGGCGTTGTCCTCGTCATCCTCGGGCATGTCATCCTTCGGCCGCTCCACGAGCGCGATCACGTTGCGGGGCAGTGCCCCCTGATCGGTGTAGGACTGCACCACCATTCCGAACGTGGTGAGGGTGGAGCGGACCGTGACCGGCTTGACCCGGACGCCGCCGGGGTGGTGGTCTCGGCAGGCTGCGCCAGGACGTAGGTTGCACGCCGGAGGCGGACCACCCGGCCGTCCCGGATGAGACCGGACAGGCAAGTGTGAACGTCCTTATCCGGGAACCGCGCCTTGATCTGGTCGGCCGTGATGCCTTCGGGGTGCCGTCCGATGAAGTCGGTCACCTGCGACATGAGGGAGTCCGGCCGAAAGTGGCGGTGTGAACGCCGCCCCTCACTCAGCATGAAGTCCACCAGCGCGTCCCCGTCCGCCTTGGTGAGCTGCGCCAACTTCTTTCCGCCCATCCGGCGGCGGACCGGCTTCAAGTCGTTGCGGTATCCCTCCAGGGTGATCCGGCGGATTCCACGCCGACCGGTCAGCCACTGGTCACACGCTTCGTTCACGGTGATGTCCAGGAGCTTGGCGTATGTTCCAGCCGCGACCTCGCTGGAGATCCGGCGGTACTCCCGGCGCGCCTGGGTCTGCGAATCGAACGTGAAGCGTTCACGGTCGCGCGTGCCGTCCGGTTTGGTGCCGACGTCGAGCTGAAAGGTCCACGTCACCTTGCCGTTCTTGGCGGTGCGCTTGTCGATCGGTTCGGCCCGGCGTGACTTGGGCTTGGCCTTGGTGTCTTCGGTCACAGTCTTGCCTCTCGTGGTGAGCTCTGTTCTCTCGGTAGGTAATTGGGTTGCTACGTCCCGGGGTTGTCGCCTCCCTTCTTGCGCTTCGGGAGAGGGACGTCGGGCATGAATCCCTCCGCCTTGGCCTTGGCCAGCCACCGCGCGGCGGTAGCCGTGCTGGCGTGCATCCGCTCCGCCACGTGTTCCTTGACGCGGAACCCATGTGCTACGGCGTAGGCCGCGTGCTCGGAGACCTCGGTCAGCAGCGCGTCATCTGCCTTGCGCTGGCGGCGGATGCCGTCGGCCGCCTCCGGCCGGGCCAGGGTGTCAGGCGCGTCGCCGGGGTGGGCGAACTGTCCGCCCGCGCCGGTCAGCCATTGCATAGCCGCGTAGGCCAGACGGCGCACGGATACCGACTTGATAGCCACGTAGTCGATCGGGGCGGCGGTGTCGCTGATCATGCGCAGCTCCACCACGACCGGGCCGTCCGGCCCCGGCTCGACGCGCACCACGTAGCGGTGAGGGTGGCCGACCAGTTCGACCACCACGGCCGAATCCAGGGCCGGAATCGCGCCGTCCATGGTCGGATCTCCCTCTCCCCGTCCGGGATCGGGGAGGCGTACGGCGGACACGGTGCCTTTCGGTATCACGTTGTCAGGCATACAGTTGATACTAAAACAGCTTGCGCAAGGATTACAAGAACGGGTCTCATGGTTCACATGAACACATGAGACATGGGACCTGCTCGCCGGTATACGTTCCAGCGCAACCACTTCCATTGCACGTGCCGCTGAATTGCTGGGGTTCGCGCGCGCGTCGGCCTACCGCATCGCCAAGGATGGACGGCTTCCCGTTGCCCCGCTCGGGCCGCGCGGCTTCCGCGTGAAGTCGGCCGGATTGCTGGCATGCTCCAGGCCGACCCCGAGAGCGCCGTGTGATGGCCGCCCGCCTGGCGAGGGACACCCCGACGGAAAAGCTCGCGCTGAACTCGGTCCGCGCGGGCGAGTGCCTGCGCTGGACAGGCGGACACGTCGTGGACGGTTACGGCCAGATCGAGATGGATGGACGCAAAGTGGCACGCGCATCGGCTGGCCTGGGTGCTTGTCCATGGCGATATCCCCGACGGCCTGGCGATCGGACACGCCCGCGACCAGGGGTACCGCTTCCCGAACTACATCCGGATCGACCACCTGAGCGCCGTGATCCCGGCGGAGAGCATGCGGCGCTGGATGCCTCCGACCGCCGTCTCCGCCCGGACGGGGGAGAGTCGGCGCGGCCTGCACGCCATGACCGAGGCCAACATCTCCACCGACCCGCGCACCGGATACCGCCGCTGTCGCGAGTGAAGGATTCCACACACCGCCCGCATGCGTCGGCAACGACCGCTCAGTTCCCTGCTGAATACGACAGCCGCACTGAATGTTTCGGCGGAATCGAGGGTAACCGTGGAACCGCCGTGAACTTCACTGTCCTGGACACCTCGCGCACAAAACCCGAGCGCGATCCGTCAGGGGTTCATCAGGCCCGAGCGTCGACGGCCGAAACCACCAGTTCGGAAGGAGCCCTTCATGACGTCCGAGACCGACCGCACAATTCCCACTCGACAGGCGCGTCCCAACGGTGTTCGATGGATCGCAACATCGCACCACCGGGAACCAGCACAGGCGCTGTTGCGCGGCAATCGTCTCCATCGCGGCGCAACCGCAGTGGGACAGGATGCCACCGTGGGATACGACCTCAACTGCCCCACCTGCCGACACGACGACCAGGTACAGACGGTGCCCGCGATCCCCTATCTGCCAGACTCCGGTGAGACGTGGTGACCACGTAGTTCTCTGAAGATATGGGCGAGATCGGATGTTCTGAGCGTGACGTTGAGTGTGACCGACCTGGCCGCCGGGGATGATGGTGCGGTGGCGAGCAAGAAGAAGGGCCCTCGGGCCGATCGACCCAAGCGGCGTACTTTCACCGCCGAATACAAGCAAGCGATCGTCACCGAGTACGAGCAATCGACCGAAACGGGCGCCAAGGGCGCGTTGCTGCGCCGCGAGGGCTTGTATCACTCGCACGTGCTCGACTGGACTCGCCAGCGCGACGCGGGAGCGTTGAACGCCCTGGCCGCCAAGGGATCTGGCCCGAAGCCTGGCAAGTCCGAGGCCGAACGGCGGGCAGAGAAGCTCGAGGTCGAGAACGCCCGGCTGGTCGCGGAGCTGGCCAAGGCCAAACAGGCGAACGAGGTGTTGGGAAAACTTGCCGAGTTCTTGGAGCTGCTATCCAACAACTCGGGCAACGACACCAAGCAGACCCCCTGATCGATGTCGTCGTCACCGACCTCGAACCCCTTCTCGGTGTCGTGGCGGCCTGCCGGCTGACCGGCAGATCCCGCGCCACCCACCATCGCCGCCAGAACCCGAAACCACCGGTCCAGGGCCCGGCACGAGCACCGGCACCGCATCCGGCGGCGTTGACCGATTCCGAACGCGAACACGTCCTGGCGGTGCTGCGCCAGCACCGGTTCATCGACAAATCACCCGCGCACGTGTGGGCGGTGCTCCTGGACGAGGGGACCTATCTGTGCTCGATCTCCACGATGTATCGAATTCTGCGTGCCAACAACGAGATTCGTGAACGCCGACGCCAGGCCACTCACCCGCCCCGGTCGCGACCGGAGTTGGTGCGACCGGCCCGAATCAGGTGTTCAGCTGGGATATCACCAAGTTGAAAGGCCCGCACAAGGGCCTCTACTACGACCTGATGGTGATGTTGGATATCTTCTCCCGCAAGGTGATTCACCACAAACTCGTGCCGGAGTCGGCGGTGGCCGCGGGGGTTTTCATGCGTGAGGCGTTCGCCGCGAACAACGGTGTCCTCCCCACGCACGTGCATTCGGACAACGGACCGTCGATGACCAGCAAGAACGTCGCCCAGTTGTTGGTCGATCTCAATATCACCCGGAGTCTGTCGCGCCCGCACGTCAGTAACGACAATCCGTACTCCGAGGCCGGGTTCAAAACCCTGAAGTATTGTCCGGCATTCCCGGACCGGTTCGCTTCCCTCGCCGAGGCGAAGTGGTTCTGCGACAAGTTCTTTCACTACTACAACACCGAACACCGCCACAGCGGTATCGGTTTGCACACCCCCACCTCGGTGCACGACGGCACCGCCACCCAAATCCGGGCACGTCGAGCGCAGGTTCTGACCGCGGCCTACGCCGCTAATCCGAGCCGTTTCCGGGGCACACCGACACCGCCCGAGCTCCCCGACACCGCCTGGATCAACCCGCCACCGAAGGAGAACACCGCCACAGAACAGGCAGCCTGACCTGTCTCATCCCGTTTGACAGATTCCGGAGCTTTGATCGAGCTGGCAGGCGCGGGCACTCATGATCCGGACCGGCGCCGGGGACATCCGGTCCTGGCACGAGTGGTGGTCCGCGTCATCCAGCAGTCTCAGGTCGATTCCTGCGTCGCGGTCTATCGCGGCTTGGGGGTCTTGGCCGTGCGTGAAATGCTCAGCTGTATCGCCGAGGACCGCGTCCCACAACCAGTATCGACCAGGATCAGCATCGGGTTTCGGCCATGACCCGAGGTCGCACCGGCCACACTGCGGCCGACTTGACCCGAGCGCGGCGACCGACCTTCCAGCTCCGCTGATTAGCGACGGTGCTGCGCCGCAGTGGGTTTCGGTTGTCAGAAGCTTGAGTTGGCCGGGTCGCCTGAGCCCGGAGGCATTCTCGGATGTTGTTTACTGCAACGGTTCTTGCGTTGAGCTGTCGGTGAGGCTCGATACGGTGACGGTCATGGCGAACGCGTACTATCTGATGGAGCTTTCGGCCACTCTCGATGCGGGAGTATCCGAGAATGAGATCGCCGAGTTGCAGTGGCATCTGGGACTACAGCCCAGTCCTGCACCGCCACTCCAACTGGCTGATGCTGTGAACGTTTTCCAGCGAGGGCCGGCGTACCGCCGCGGCACTGATCCCGATCTGTTCGCTGACCTCGTCCAAAACGCCGGGGCGGGCAACTGGGTACTGACGGCCTGGCAGGAGCCCGATCCGGACGAGCTCGGATCCCTCGAGCTGCTGTTCCTGTGGCTGGCCGCCCGAACCGATACCGCCACAAGGAATGTCGACGGATCGGTGTGCCTCGGGCGCATGCGGTTCTGCGATGAAATGGCTTGGACGAACACGATCATGGTTTTCAGTGATCAGTGGGTGGCGTATCCGCGCATTCCCGGTCCGCTCGCATCAGAGCTACTGCCCGCAGGTAGTAGCGTGGCGGCGACCTGGGAGGATTTCGCGGTCCGGCTCGCGGTGACGTTGTCACGGCTACGCGAGGACGAATGCGTCTCCCTGGAAAACGACGAGGTTCTCGTTCAGTTCCTCGACTTCTCCAGCGAAGAGATCGTCGGTCATATCGGCTTCGGCGACGCCTCAGCGCAGTCGGATGATTCAGGAACGGACATGCGGCAACTGGGTTGGCGCGAACCAGAGGGCCTGCACAACTGGCATCGTCGCCTGCCCCGTCCGATCAGCGCCGCGCAGTTCCACGGTGTGGCCGAGGCGACCGTGTCGGCCTTGCGGGATGTGGTCGGTGTTCGATCGCCACAGGACCTTTCACTGTCCGCGTTCGGCAACAACCTCGGCGAGAAGCCCGATGTATCGGCCATGGGATTGACGCTGTCTTCGTAGCTCTCGGGAGAATCGTCCGAGTTCGTCGAGGATGTCACCGAGCGGCGTTTAGCTGACATACCTGCCCCGGATTCAGAGGAAGGCTCCGCGCCCTCTAGGCAGTCTTGGATGTTCCCTGGCGTTGGTGTCGATATTTTGTGTCGGTGGCGGTGGTTAACGTCTGTGTCGTGGACGAAGCGCTTCAGTTCGATATATCCGGTGCCATTGCCGTCGCACTCGCAGTTACTCAATTCGACTGGTCCTGGACCGCATGCGATCTGGATCGTGCTGTTACACAGATGGATTGGAGTAGGGCGGAACGTGACCGGCTCAGACCGGTGCTGATCATTCGCGATACGCGCACCATCGATCCCGCTCCGCAGGGTGTGCTCGTCAGCAGATCGGGAGCACGAATCGATGTCGATGAGGACGGATGTTTCGACAACATCCTGATCGATGTCGCCGACACCGTCGGCGACCACGATGATTATCGCGGCGCAGTGACGGTATTCGACCGGCTACTGACACATTTCGAGAGCGCCTGGGGTGACCCTCTCGACGGTACGGATATCGAGATGATCCGGGCGCGATGGATCTTCCCGCAGGTGGTGTTCAGTCTTGAACATCGATTTCACTCGGTCTTCTTCCGACTGACCAGTCCCGCCGCATACGAGACAGAATCCGCGGCGCATCGAGCATACGAGGAGAGGAAAGCTCTGCGCACCGACTACTCGAAGTTCCTCGAAGTGCTACCTCACGTGATCCACACACAGTTCGGCACATGGTCGCGTGCTGATATCGATCGGCTGCTCTCGGCAGTGGGATGGGCTAACGAAGATGACAGTGTCTCCGGCGGTGACATCACCGCCGGGCTCGACTCCGACACCATGGCGATCTCCATCCGCGCCAGTAGGACCGAGGAATACGTGGCGGAACCCCCGCGGTGGGGATTCGGAGAGTTCCGCCGAATCTCATTGCTGCAGTATCTGAGCGAGAAAACCACTCCTGCCGCCTACGCTGCGGCGCTGCGCGCATGTGTCGAGTTACTTGGCCCTCCTCCACGAGTCGGCGGTCCCTATGCTTGCGCGATCTGGCGTGGCCCGGAGGTCACGATCACGTTGTCGCGCATCGGCCTTACGCGCCTGGACTTCACTGTGACCGCGAGTGAGCCCGAGGAGGAATACGAGCACTGGTGCGCGGAATGGAGCGAGCGATGGAGACCCGAGGACTGCTGGCTCGTCGCCCCGAACGCCGAGGGCACCCGCTTTTCCACGTCGCCATGGGGGCATTGGGAACCAGCAGTAGAGTCCTGGGCGGAACTCGACGACTACATCGACAATTTGGTGTCCTCACTGGTACTGGATCTGCCTCTCCTTCATCCATACGCGACCGAGATCGTCTGGGCACTGTCCGTACCTGGTGAGCGGTCGGTGCAATGCTGGTTCTCCGCCACCGATATTCGGGTAGGAACATGGCGACCGGGCCAGAGCGATTGGACACTCACCTCGTACCCGGTAGACGGGAAATCGAGCAGGCGCATCGCAAAGGAAATCAAAGCCGCCGTGCGCAACCTGAACGTCGCCGCCCCCGAAGACCTGCAACTGCACGCAGCCAGTAGACCTGAACCCCAGCGCCTCTCGAGTATCCGGCTCGGCTTCGTCCACTGAAGCGAACTGAGAACCGCATCGGCCGACCCCGGGCTGGGACCAGGTTCTGGATCGAAAGCTGCACCCCGAACATCGACCGCTACCAGTGAGTCGCCAGATCGGCACGAGTCGGCGGATCGCACATGACTGGGCATAGTGGCGCCTTCTGCGAGGGCGGGCGGTCAGTCCGAACACGCGGGTCGCGGCATGACAGCGCGTTCTGATGGTGAGCCTTGGACAATCCCATCGACCTATGGCCTTGGCGCGAACCGTAATCCGAGCGCCGCAACGCCGAATCGTTGTTCGAGTCCGTCTCTCCATGCCCAGACTTCCAACTCGGAGGGTGCAATTACCCCCAAAACGACTGACAATGCATGCACGACGTCGTCGGCGAGCCGCGTGCACGTAAGCCGAGTCACCGGGAAATTCAGGTCTTTCGCCCAATTCTCGGTGCCGTTGTCCGGGGGCTCCGACCAGCCCCGAACGGCCAGGAGGGCTTCGAGGTCGGGCGGTATGCGCTGCTCCGGAGCCAGCGAGCGGTTCGACACCACCTCGCAATAAAAGTCGTCGGGGCCTCCGACGAACTGGGCGTATCTGCTATCGGGTGTACGGAGGGTCAGGTACGCGTCAGAGGGCATGTCTGCGAAAACCCCCGCTAGACGCGAGGCAAGCTCCGACCAGTCCTGTGGCGGGTCGGCGCTGACTTCCCAGTCGTCCTCATCCGCCTGGTCTTGATCCGAGTCAGAGAGAACAGTGTCGATAAGTGCCAGCTTGACCGGCTTCGACAAATGCATAGCGACAGCACCGGTCTGAACTTCGGGAAATCTGTATGGAGCGCGTCTGACCAGCCGGATCCTGACATCGGGCAGATCCCACCTTGCAGCTGTCGCCGAGTAGTCGTCGGGGCTGTCGGGCGCGCCAATCTCCGTGGTGAGCCGCTCCGTCAGCGCGGTCAGGCCCGCGTTGACCTGTGCATCGGCATCAGGCTCCGAACTGATGTCAGATACCCAGACTGTCAGCGAATTCATGACGGATCGACCACGCCGCCATCGCCGCAGCCCGAGAAATGTTGAAGCGTCCGCGCGAGGAGAATCAACATCCAGATCAGTGGTGAGAGTCGTTTCCAGCGCCCAACTCTCGGCGACCCGCCATCCAGCTACCGCGCAAAAGGACTCGAGATCCGCGAACGTCCAAGTCCACCGGAAACTCGCCGCCAGTCGTGCAACACGGACAGCACCGTCAAGATCGACACGCATGGCTGAGACCGTAGCCCCGGCATCCGACACCAACACCCTCGATGACTCATGCTCATCCTCATCGATGTGGCTAGGACGGGTACGACGAGGGCGCTGCACAAGCATCCTGTAATCGGCATGATGGTGTGTTCCGCTGGGCCGCAGATCGACACAGCCGGTTGATCTTCCGCCGGTCGACGCTGGCCGGTTGGGCCCGAGCGATAAGCGGCATTATCGTGCGTCTGCTGCGGTTCATTGTGCTGAAACCCCGCATGGGAAGTCACCGGTCTCGTGCAAGAGCGGTCTGTTCTCCAGCGTTCAAGGCACCGCGATTCGCGTGCTGCGTCGCCGAACGTCGGCACGTACATAGGTGGCACCGTCGATCTGTTCGATCACGTTGTCGGAGAGGCTGTATAGCCTGTCGCGTGCGATCCCGCATCGGCGGGCATGCTGCAGAGTTGTTTCCAGCTAAGGGATTTCATGTCGTTCAATATCGATCGGAACGCCGCCGAGCGTGCGGTCATCCAACTACTCGCCCCGGACGTCGAATTGCCCAACGACAGCACCGACAGTTTGACGGATCTGCTGTGGGTCAAAGACATCGTGACCTATGTGCTCCTGGACGACTGCCATGGCGCGATCCTCGACCATATCCGTGCACTGCCCAGCTATCCGAGTGATATGGACTGGAGTTGGTACCGCGACTACATCGGCGAACTTCCGTTCCTGGACCACGGAGAGGGGATCGATCGGCTCCTCGAGCTCATCGCCGAACACTGCAGACAACTCGGCGTGCTTATGGTGAGCCTCGATACCCGCGCCGACAACCATGCGGTCGGGTTCGTCGACGCCAAGCACTGGCAGCGCAACGCCGACGTGGTCGCTCAAGCCCACCCGCTCCTGTCGATCGTTCGCGAAGGCTCACTGAGCAGGCTGGGCGGTGACACCCAGCACGGCCCGCGCCAACTGGCCGAATTGCGACGCCAAGCCGAGCAGCGGCGTCAAGACATGACCGAATGGGAACGGTTCGCCGAAAACATCGTTGCGCTGCTGGACGGCGGTCCTGTCGGCACGATGGCAGTGCTGCATTGCAGTCGAGGCGGTGTCCAGTTCTCCGACGAACCAGACGCGTTGTCCGTGGAATCCCTCCGCGATGACGCAACGCGCTATGACACCGAGATCGACCAAGTGCTGGCCGAGCAAGGATGGGCTCCCTTCGAGGAATCCTGGGGCCCAGCATGGGAATACCGCATGCCCGCGCGCTATCCCAGATACATCGGCACCTATCGGCAGTTCGCTGACCAGGTTGTCATCGGGCTACGAGCATCGAAGATCAACTCACCCACCGAACTGACGGTCTACGGCTACAACATCGTCTCCCAAGCCGACGAACCAGACCTGTCAGTTCTAGGTATCCCAGTCACGGACGGTTGATGTTCAACTGGCCTGCGCTGGCGCTCATTCCGTCGGCCTCAGATCAGTACGGCCGGTTGCTCTTTCGCCATCTCGTACTGGCCGGATCCGTAAGCGCGCTATGCGGTGCGGTCTGAGGCGGTCTCATCGCACGCAACTCGGCAATATGGTGCGTTCGGCTGGCCTCGGATGGGCAGGGCCACTTGATCTTCCGGCACCCGCGCTGGCCGGTTCGTAACGCGCGGGTCGCGGCAGTTGAGTGCGATCGACGGCCGAACGAAAACCCGAGCTCGAGAGTCCGCCTTGGCAGCCTGATGAATGGGTTCGCGTAGTTCAGGCCAGTCTGCGATGGTGAGGCCGTGTCAGAGGATGTACAGGTGCAGCCACAGTCAGAAGACAGAAAATGGTCGGCAGGGTCGGTTCGCCTGGCGAGTCTGACTGTTACCGCGAGCGAGATCTCGGCGCGCTTGGGGATCGTGGCTGACAAACAGTTCGAGCAAGGCAGCCTGGTTAGTCCCCGACATCCGGCCGGTGCTCGACGCAAGAACAGTCTCTGGCTCCGGCGCAGCGGGCTACCCAACGACAGCGATCTCGCCGACCACGTCCAGACGCTGGTCGACATGTTGAACGGGTGTCGCGAGGAGCTCGCCGACCTGTCCGCCGATTGCGAAATGGAGTTGTTCCTCGGCTTCGGCAGCGAGAACGGTCAGGGTGGCTGCGCGCTGCCCGCTGACTTGCTTGCCGATGCCGCCGCCTTGGGACTCGACATCGTGCTCGACCTGTATCCACCGGGGCCGCCCGAAGATTGATGAGGCAGGTGCTCCCATCGCGGCTTGCCCATGCCGCTCCGGGCCGCCCGGGTCGCGGCAGTATCGGATGTTGATGAGTCAAGAATCGAGATAGGCTAACTGCGGATTTCGCCACGATCGCTGGCACAGCCAAGAGAGGTGTTCGTAGTGCGGGACAGAGAGCGCATCGTCGGTGAGCTGCGAACACGGGCTCAGCGAGGAGAGACTCCAGCCGAAGTCGGCACCTGGTTGGTGGGACGGAATCTGTCAAACGGGATGAGACAGGTCAGGCTGCCTGTTCTGTGGCGGTGTTCTCCTTCGGTGGCGGGTTGATCCAGGCGGTGTCGGGGAGCTCGGGCGGTGTCGGTGTGCCCCGGAAACGGCTCGGATTAGCGGCGTAGGCCGCGGTCAGAACCTGCGCTCGACGTGCCCGGATTTGGGTGGCGGTGCCGTCGTGCACCGAGGTGGGGGTGTGCAAACCGATACCGCTGTGGCGGTGTTCGGTGTTGTAGTAGTGAAAGAACTTGTCGCAGAACCACTTCGCCTCGGCGAGGGAAGCGAACCGGTCCGGGAATGCCGGACAATACTTCAGGGTTTTGAACCCGGCCTCGGAGTACGGATTGTCGTTACTGACGTGCGGGCGCGACAGACTCCGGGTGATATTGAGATCGACCAACAACTGGGCGACGTTCTTGCTGGTCATCGACGGTCCGTTGTCCGAATGCACGTGCGTGGGGAGGACACCGTTGTTCGCGGCGAACGCCTCACGCATGAAAACCCCCGCGGCCACCGCCGACTCCGGCACGAGTTTGTGGTGAATCACCTTGCGGGAGAAGATATCCAACATCACCATCAGGTCGTAGTAGAGGCCCTTGTGCGGGCCTTTCAACTTGGTGATATCCCAGCTGAACACCTGATTCGGGCCGGTCGCACCAACTCCGGTCGCGACCGGGGCGGGTGAGTGGCCTGGCGTCGGCGTTCACGAATCTCGTTGTTGGCACGCAGAATTCGATACATCGTGGAGATCGAGCACAGATAGGTCCCCTCGTCCAGGAGCACCGCCCACACGTGCGCGGGTGATTTGTCGATGAACCGGTGCTGGCGCAGCACCGCCAGGACGTGTTCGCGTTCGGAATCGGTCAACGCCGCCGGATGCGGTGCCGGTGCTCGTGCCGGGCCCTGGACCGGTGGTTTCGGGTTCTGGCGGCGATGGTGGGTGGCGCGGGATCTGCCGGTCAGCCGGCAGGCCGCCACGACACCGAGAAGGGGTTCGAGGTCGGTGACGGTGACATCGATCAGGGGGTCTGCTTGGTGTCGTTGCCCGAGTTGTTGGATAGCAGCTCCAAGAACTCGGCAAGTTTTCCCAACACCTCGTTCGCCTGTTTGGCCTTGGCCAGCTCCGCGACCAGCCGGGCGTTCTCGACCTCGAGCTTCTCTGCCCGCCGTTCGGCCTCGGACTTGCCAGGCTTCGGGCCAGATCCCTTGGCGGCCAGGGCGTTCAACGCTCCCGCGTCGCGCTGGCGAGTCCAGTCGAGCACGTGCGAGTGATACAAGCCCTCGCGGCGCAGCAACGCGCCCTTGGCGCCCGTTTCGGTCGATTGCTCGTACTCGGTGACGATCGCTTGCTTGTATTCGGCGGTGAAAGTACGCCGCTTGGGTCGATCGGCCCGAGGGCCCTTCTTCTTGCTCGCCACCGCACCATCATCCCCGGCGGCCAGGTCGGTCACACTCAACGTCACGCTCAGAACATCCGATCTCGCCCATATCTTCAGAGAACTACGTGGTCACCACGTCTCACCGGAGTCTGGCAGATAGGGGTCGATGACGAACCGGACATCGACACACGGTAGAGCTTCCGCGACTGGCCGGCGCAGCATTCCGCCGTCCGCCGCCGCGCTCGTTGACCGCGTAGTGCAGGCCCTGCGCCGGACAACCGGAGGTCCCACTTCCGCTCGGCTGCAGGGTAATCCCGCGGCCTCATGCCTGCCCCACGAACGGACTGCGAGGCCAAACAGCGGCGTGAAGCGGCTCCGGCGTCCAGTGCTCCGATGGCCGAAGAGTCCTCCTGGACGCCGGGGCCGGAGGGGCGCAGCCTGACCGATTACCAAGACGGGGAGCCGCGCCCTGGGACCGACGCTGCGGGCGGCCTGCGCAGCGTGCCGAGGCGCCGTCATATCCGCAGGTCCCGCTCCCATATTCAACGTGCCGAGAGTGTGCCAAGACGTACCGAAACACATGAGACGTACAGGCACACCCTGGACACCGAAACCGCCTCTCACCTGGACGCCCTGGCCCTCATGAGACGCCAGAACACAGGCTCCGGCTCCCTGGGGGTCAAGTGGTCGCAGGTTCAAATCCTGTCAGCCCGACAGGTTTGCAGGTCGGAGCGGGTTTCCCGCTCCGACCTGCTTCTTTTGTTAGGGCGAATTCTGCCCGATCCAGGGTCGCCCGAGCCAATCCAAAACGCCCTGATCAGGTGTTTTGATCTCACCTTGCGCACTTGACCCGCTGTCAAGTGCGCCGATAGCGAAATTGGTTCTACTACTGGCGTTTTCGCACCTTATGGGTTGTGGCGGTGTCGTCCGGTCCGGGTGATGCGGCGTTGAGTCGAGTATTTCCCCAGGTCGTGGGCCATCTCGAACGATGAGCCGCATCGAATCCGTGGACCGATCATGGACCAATACCGGTCCACAATCGGTCCACAAAAGCGGAGGAATCGAGAACCACTGCAGCGCAGAACATTCTGGCGGGCTGCGACCGCTTACCCGGCGCATCAGCCGCCAGTCACTGCGAGCCGATATCGCCCTTCAGATAGCAATTCAACGATCCCGCTCCAGCGTCGAACTGCTCGACCCGGGCCACGGCGAGCGCCGCAACCCTGACGTCGAGATCCGTCACAGCGGCCGTGACTCCGAGATCCTCGCGAAGGATCTGACGAAGCAACCACACCGCCTCCGAGACCGGGCCATCCAACCACCCGTGCAACCGGTCCAGGGCATCCGCATCCGCACGATCGACCATCGCCAGGTTCGGCACCTCTCGTTTGGAGCAGGCATCCATCACTGTCTCGGCGCCCGACTCGCCCGCGCCGAAGCAGTGGCTGCCGTCACACACCTACTCGAGCGATACCCCACTATCAGCCTCGCCGTGCCAGCAGAATCGCTGCGCTGGCGTCGGAGCATCTTCTTCCGACGCTTGGAGACACTTCCTGTGCGCCTGTCTCGCGAAACCGGTCCAATAGCAGCAACGTAGTCCACCAGACTTTGTCCAATTTGAATCAAGACAGCTACTGCGGCGCTCCGACTCCGGCCACGCTCGCGCAACCGTCACCACCGTGACGGTGCCTTGTTCTCAGCTCCGCCGGGACCATGGTATTATGGTCGTAATCCAATGAGGGAGAGGTAGCCAATGGCGACGAAATGGACGGATGCGCCGACGCGCACGATCTACGTGGACGGCGTGCCGTTCGCCTACCGGGAGCTCGGCGTCGACACCGGCGTGCCGGTCGTATTCCTGCACCATCTGATGGCGGTCCTCGACGACTGGGATCCGCGGGTGATCGACGGCCTCGCCGCACACCGTCGGGTGATCACCTTCGACAACCGGGGCGTGGGTGCTTCGGGCGGGTCGGTGCCGTTCACTGTTGAGGAGATGGGCCGGGACGCCATCGCGTTCATCCGCGCGCTCGGCCTGGAAGAGGTCGACCTGCTCGGGTTCTCCCTCGGCGGTGGCGTGGCTCAGATGGTCGCGCTGCAGGCGCCCGATCTCGTACGTCGGATGATTCTCGCGGGAACCGGCCCCCGAGGCGGTGGAGGTATCGACGAGATCACCAAGGTCGCGGTCAAGGCGTACATCAAGGCCGCGTTCACCCTGAGCGACGCCAAGAACTTCCTATTCTTCCCGCGCACTCCGGAAGGTAAGCGTGCAGCGAAGGACTACCTGGCCCGGCTGAAGGAGCGAACGAGGGACCGCGACAAGCACATCTCGTTGCGGGCTCGCCGTGCCCAGCTGAAGGCCATCCGTGCGGCAGGGCTGGCCCGAGAGGACGACCTGTCGGTCATCACCCAGCCGGTCTTCGTCGCCAACGGCGATCACGACCTGATGGTCGACAGCAGTCACTCGGCCGACTTGGCACGCCGCATCCCCAACGCCAGCCTGACAATCTACCCAGGCTCGGGGCATGGGGGCGTATTCCAGCACCACGAGGACTTCGTGAAGAAGGCCCTTGCGTTCCTAGCGGCGTGAGCACAGCGTTCGCCGACCGTCAGAACTGCCATATCTGCAGCACGGTCACCGCTCGCGGCGACCGTGCTCGCCAAGTCCAGCACGAATCAATTGCCATAAATTGCGCAGTCAACGAGGCAACAGAGTCATTTCAAGATCGTCCCCTACGCCGAATGCGCGCCACTGCACGGGATCCCAGACATCCTGGTCTTCAGCATAGGCGGTCCTTCCGTCGAATTCCCACCGGACGAGGCTCTGATGAACGAGCAGGGACGGGTATACCCAGACTACTGAAGCGAGAGACCACCTCGCCGTGGGCGACGACAATTCTGCCGAGCTGATCGACAACGTCGATATCGATGTCCACTGGCAAGCCCGTATCGCCTCGGTGGACGCGTCGACGGCCTCACTCCACTGCCCGTCGCATAATGAAGCCCATCACCACGCGCTCTTCGCCGCGGTCGAGCGAGAGGCCCAAGAATCCGTCTTCCGGAGACGCGAGGGCGTAGTCGTAAGCAGCTTTCACCCCCTTCAGGTCCGGGACGTCGCCCCCAGGATCGATCCCTCATGAGATGGCAGTCGACGGTCATCTCTTCACCATGCAGCGTGAGCGTGCCGGTGACATTCCCGGGTTGGTCTACGTGGTAGGCACCCGTGAACGGGGGCCGCGGTTTGGGAACCGTCAACAGGGGTGAGAACCTTGGTCATAGCAGTAACGGCCCCGTGCCAGATGCGGTTGCGGTCGAACGGTAGACCACTCGCCTCGGCGTACACCTCGAACCGGTGTCGCAGGTCCCCGAAGGGGAACAACAGCGAGCGCGCAACTATCCGGCCGAGGTCTTCGTAGGGGTCACCGAGATGCGACAGCTCCCACTCGACGACGGCGGTCACCACCCCTTCATGCTGGACGAAGTTCCCCGGACCAGTGTCACCTTGGACGAGAACGGTCCGTGCTACATCGCCAGATGCGTTGCGGCGTAACCAGTTACATGCATAGGTGACGACAGGGTTCGCGGGCGCATGCTTGCGGTGGAACGACTGCCAGTGGTCCACATCCAGGGTGCTGTTCTCTCGCGGTGTTGTTGGCATTGCCATCTCGGGCAGGGCAACCGAACCTGACGTTCACAACAGCACACGACGGAAGACCTGGACGCCAACCACCTCAAGGTAGTTGAAATAAATCATTAAACTGATAGAGTATCTCATGTCAGTAGAACGTATCGGAAATGGCGATCGAACGACCCCGCGACGCCACATCGTTCCCCCACGACCAGAGAGGACGCCTCCCGTGGCGATAATCGAAAACTCCGTCGGGCAACTTCCCTACCAGTTGCTCGACTTCGACCAGCACTCTTACGAAGCGGATGACTGCTTCACCCGATTCATGCCGAAGGACAAGCTCGACACTGCTGTCCGCCCGATTCGGTCAGCGTCGGGAAAGAAGGTTCTTCTCGCCAACGATCGCATCGTGACCGCGTTGGATGTCGATCTCGAGCAGGTCAATGTGCCGGGATCGCTGGTGGAGATGCTGAAGGCGCGCGCAACCGGCGACCCGAGTGACGCTTTGCGGTTCTACGAGCCGATGCAGCCGGAGTACGTCAACCGGGATGCTCGACTTCAGCAGCTGAGCGAACAGCAGATCAGTCAGGCGATCATGTACCCCGGCGGCTGGGCGCTGATGGCCGAGGCTTACCTCAAAGACACTGAGCCGCTATACGACAACCTTCAGTCCTTCAATCGATGGATCAACGAGGATTGGGGCTTCAACTACAAGGACACCATCTTCGCGCCGGCGATGCTGTCGATGCGCGATTTGGATCTGCTGTGCGCGGAGACCGATCGCGTCCTGAATGCCGGAGCGCGATTCCTCATGCTCCCGGCCGGACCGGCGTACGGCCGCAGTCCGGGCGACCCGTATTTCGACCCGTTCTGGGCGCGGGTGAACGAGGCCGGCGCCGTCGTCTCGTACCACATCACCGAATTCTTCTATCAGGAAAATGTGGCATCGCAGTGGGGCTGGGGCCTGGTTCCCCCGTTCCAGTTCTCAGCGTGGCAGTGGCAGAACTCCTATGGTGAGCGCCCGATTACAGACACACTGTCGGCGCTTGTATTCGACAATCTCTTCGGCCGGTTCCCGAACATCAAGGTCCTCGTCAGTGAATACGGCGCATCGTGGGTTCCGCATTTCATCAAGCACATGGACAAGAGCCGCGGCATGGGACGAGCCGGACGCTGGTTGGGCGGCCAACTCACCGAGCGGCCGAGCGCCATCTTCAAGCGCCACGTGAACGTAGTGCCGTATCCGGAGGATGACACCGTCAAACTCGTCGAAGAGCTGGGCGGCACCGAATGCCTGCTCATGGGTTCGGACTGGCCCCACGCTGAAGGTCTGCGCGAACCTGCGGACATGTACCTTCGGGTCGAGGGCCTCAGCGAGAAGGACCGTCGGCTCTTCCTGCGAGACAACGGCCGCGAGCTGCTCGGGATGAAGTAGTCACGAAACTTGGGAGCACTTGTTCCTGGCAGGCCACTCGATGAGTGGTATGCCCTGCCAGGAACAAAACCACGGCTGAAGGCGACAAGTTCGCCGATCGGCGTTACTTCCTCAACCCTCGGACCGAATTTGCTGCTGCAGCTCGACCTTTCGGATCTTTCCAGAGGCAGTCAGGGGGAAAGCCGCAATGCCGATCCAACGACGAGGAACCTTGAACGAGGCCAGATACAGCTGGCCGTACCTGATCAGCTCCTCCGTATTCACCGATTGGTCCGGACGATTGACCACGAATCCAACTGGCACCTCGCCCCATCGCGCATCGGGCTGACCGACTACGGCTACCTGAGCAATCGCCGGATGCAGCGCATACACGGCCTCGATCTCCGCGGGGTACAGGTTCTCACCGCCACGAATGATGACCTCACGCGCCCGCCCGTGGAAGCTCACGTAGCCGGCCGGATCCATGGCGCCTAGATCGCCGGTATGTAGCCAGCCCTGGTCATCTATTACATCGCCCGACCCCTCCGGTTGCCCGATGTAACCGAGCATTTGCATCTTGGAACGGGTACAGATCTCGCCGATCTCACCATCACGAGCCGTCGAGCCATCCATTCGTGCGATCCGGACGTCTCTTCCCGGCAAGGGGCGGCCGAGCGTGGTTGCTTTCACGTCCGTTGAATCACCGACACGAGTCTGGAGGATCGCCGGTGACTCGCTCTGCCCGAAGCTGACTACAAACTCGACACCAAAAATCCGCTCCACTTCGCGCACGATATCCGCCGACACCGCTGACCCTCCGCCCACGACAATGCGGAGACCCGGAACCTGCGCGGGAGAAAATCCCGGCTGCGCCAGCGCGTCGTACAGCATCGTCGGCACGGCGGCAAGGACACTGGCCCGCGTTTGACACAGTGCTGCCACCAGCGCCTGTGGCGTGTAATCCGGAAGCAGAACAAGCGACGAACGCATCACCATCGCACCGAGAAGCGCAACTATGGAAGCGCCCACGTGGTACAGCGGAACGGGCGCGAGCAAAGCATCCACCGGCTCCAGACCCAGATCCGCCGCCCACTGCGCGCCCGCGTTCAGCGCCGAAAGGTGGGTGTGCACAGCACCTTTCGGTCGCCCTGTCGTACCGGATGTGTACTGCACCAGCAACGGCGTCGATGCTGTGACGTCGGGAAGGTCTCGATCACCGGATGCGGTCGTCGACCAAGTCGGCAGATCGAGCATTTCCACCGGGCGGCTGAGCGTAGGGAGAACTTCGCGAAGGCGCGCCGCCACCGGCCGTCCTCTATGATGTTCGACCGTCAAAACCAACTTGGCGCCACTCGACTCGAGTATGTGCCGGAATTCGGCGTTCGACATAGAAGGGTTCATCGGCGCGAGCGCGATACCCGACAGACCACAGGCAAACTCCGTGAGGACCCAAGCAACCGAGTTGGGCGCGCATATCGCGACGGTATCGCCCGGGTCGAGATCAACCAGCAGAGCGCACGCAAGGCGTACGGATTCCTCGTACACTTCGCCGTAGGTGTACGTCCGGACAACGCCCGCGTCATCAACCCCGTGCAAAGCGGGGGCGAACCCCATCTCCTCAGCACGTTCCCGCAGCAGGTCACCAACCGTCCCACTGAGCCAAATGTGGGGTGGCTCTGCGGACCACAAGGCGAGATACGGCAGTTTGCCGCTCATCTGGGGCTGCATCGTCATTCGCCCCGCCAGACGGGCGCACGCTTCTCCGCGAATGCGAGGGCCCCCTCCCGGGCATCTGCCGACGTGAACACGGGCGCCATTACCTTCGACTGCTCGGTAAAGGCCTCGTCACTATGCCAGTCAGCAGAGCGGGTAATGATCTCTTTGGTGGCCTGAATAGCCAATGGAGCATTGGCAGTGATTCGTTCAGCCAGCTCGACAGCACCCGCCAACGCCTCGCCGGGATCGGTCAGACGATTGACCAAACCGTATGATGCGGCATCCACGGCCGAAAGAAATTCACCGGTCAGGGAATATTCCATGGCAATCTGCTTAGGGATTCGCTGAGGAAGCCTCAGCAGCCCGCCGGCACCGGCAACAAGCCCACGCTTCACCTCCGGCAGACCGAATCGCGCCTCCTTGCTGGCCACAATGAGATCGCATGCGAGCGCCATCTCGAAACCACCCGCGAGTGCATATCCTTCAACCGCCGCAATCATAGGCTTCCGCGGCGGCGATTCGACGATCCCACCCAGGCCACGGCCGGGCAGTGAGACATCCTCTCCCCGCAGGAATGCCTTCAGGTCCATACCCGAGCAGAACGTGCCACCGTTTCCGGTCAGGATACCGATCGATAAGTCTTTTCGCGAGTCCAGCATATCGAGCGCATTGGCAATTCCTCGTGTAACACCCGAACTAACCGCATTTCTCGCTTCCGGGCGATTAATGGCGATAATCAGTATTCGGCCAATTTCCGATACCAGCACTTCGTCGGTCATAGCTGTCCTAGTCTTTCCGGAGAGAGGGCAGGGAATTCAAAGAAGGCCGGGCGGCCATCAGAAGCCGGCGGCACAGGCATCAGCGCACACCGAACCGCTGCGCACCATCCAAACGAATGGTCTCGCCGTTCAGATAAGGGTTTTCCAAAATGTGCCGCACCAGCGCACCGTATTCTTCGGGCTTTCCGAGTCTCCGCGGATTGGGAATGTTGGCAGCGAACCGGGCAAGCGCCTCCTCCCCCACTGTTTCCATCATCGGTGTAAGCATGGTTCCCGGAGCGACGGAGACGACTCGAATTCCCAGCGAGCCCAAATCACGCGCAGCGACCAGCGTCATGCCGACCACGCCGGCCTTGGCGGCCGCGTAGGCAATCTGCCCGATCTGCCCTTCGAAGGCCGCGATACTCGATGTCTGGACGACCGCGCCGCGCTGTCCACCCTCATCCGGTTCGGTCTTCGCGATCGCGGCTGCCGCAATGCGCAAGACGTTGAACGTGCCGGTCAAATAGAGATCAATGATATGGCTGAACCCTTTCAGGCTCGCCGGGGCGCCGTCTCTGCTCACAACCTTCTCGGCTATCCCGCTGCCCCCGTGCGCAACCACCGCATACCGGAATTGACCCAGGCTTTCGGCCGCTGCCACGGCATTTGCAACGCTGACCTCGTCAGTAACGTCGGTGCGGACGTACCTTACCTTCGGCCCGAGTTCCGCAACGAGCTTCTCAGCAGCCTCATCGGCTAGATCTGCAACGACGACGGACGCACCGGCCGAAACCAGCTCTCGTACGGCAGCGGCGCCCAGGCCGCCGGCCCCGCCCGTCACCAAAGCAACACTATTCGTCAGATTCACTTGCACTCCTTCTCGTATCCATGACTTGCTTGATCTACAGCCCTTCGAGGGCGATGTAGTGACTTTATTGAACTAGTTATTTGACCGCGATTCCGCACAGTCCGGAGGTCCGTCCATCGCGCCGGGTCCAGCGCCGCGGCTACTCAACGGGTTCCTACCGAGGCAAACCCAGCACCCGTTCAGCCAGAATGTTGCGTTGAATCTCGCTGGTGCCGCCCAGAATCGTCTGTGCGCGACCCACCAACATCCGTTGCACCAGCGGTTCGTCGAAAATCAACGCATCCATACCGAGCGCCGCGGTCGCGAAATCCCCGAGATCGCGGTAGATTTCCGAGCTCACGAGCTTGAGCACCGAGAAGGCCGAGGAGCTGGGTTCGGTTTCAACGCTCACCGCGCGCAGCCAGGTCTCGCGCAACAGGGTTATCCGACACCATTGCTGCGTTATTTCTTCCCGCAAAGCATCATCGAGCAGGCCGCGATCACGAGCAGCGTTCGCCACCGTGCGAAGGGCCTCGAACATGCCGACGGCCTGTGCACCGAGCGAAAGTCGCTCCTGTCCGAGGGTCGCGGTAACGACCGACCACCCTTGTCCGACAGTGCCCAGCAGCGCATCCTCCGGAAGCCGAACATCACTGAGGAATACCTCGTTGAACTTGCTGGCGCCATCCAACTGCCGCAATGGACGAACGGTAATGCCGGGAGACCTCATATCGACTACGAACGCAGTCAAGCCCGCGTATCGCTCTTCTCCGGTGCGGGCTATCAGCAAGCCGTAGTCCGCATCTGCGGCTGCCGAGGTCCACACCTTCTGGCCGTCGATGACCCAGCTACCGGCTTCGTGCCGGGCTCGGGTACGAAGCGACGCCAGATCCGATCCCGCCTCCGGCTCCGAGAACAACTGGCACCACAGGTGCTCACCTTCCCGAATGGCAGGAAGGTATCGGCGCTTTTGGTCCTGGTTTCCGAACCGGATGATCACCGGACCGACAAGGTCGGGCCCCACAATATTCAACTGACGAGGCACTTCAGCACGCGCAGTTTCCTCAGCGAGAATCGCCTGCTCGTAGACCGACGAGTTTCGGCCGCCGTGCTCGACCGGCCATGCCATACAGGCATACCCGGCATCGGCCAGCATGCGATGCCACAATCGGCCGGGCCCGACGTCATCAGATTCTGGCGTGCCTCCGTAGTCCCGCAGCCCGATAGGACGCTCCACGGCGGCCAGCCACTCCCGGACTTCGCGGCGAAATTCCGCGTATTGGTCCGTCACTATAGGTGCACTCATCAGAAGCCCATCCCCCGGCCGATCAGGTCCTTCATGATCTCGGTGGTTCCGCCGTACAATCGCTGCACACGAGAGTCGCGCCACAGTCGCGCCACTTCGTATTCATTCATATAGCCGTAGCCACCGTGAAGCTGTAGGCAACGATCGACAATTTCCCACTGAACCTCGGTCGTCCACCACTTCAGCCCTGCAGCCTCCTGCGCAGTCAACTCGTTGGCATTGGCGGCTAGGATGCACTGGTCGAGATATGTCTGTGCAACGTCGAGTTTGGTCTTCATTTCGGCCAGAAAATGACGGTTGACTTGAAAAGTCCCGATAGTTTGGCCGAATGCTTTTCGTTCGCTCGCATACGATGTCGTCAATTCGAGTACTCTGCGAGCCATAGGAACGGCATAGGCCGCGATGCCCAACCGTTCCGCCGGCAGATTGTGCATCAAGTGATAGAAGCCGCGATTCTCTTCGCCCACAAGATTGTCGATCGGCACCCGGACGTCTTCGAAAAACAGCTCAGCCGTATCGGCCGACCACTGTCCAATCTTGTCGAGCTTCCGACCACGGCGGAACCCCGGCGTCGTGGTTTCCACTGCGATCAGACTGATACCTTTGTGGCCGGCTGCGGGATCAGTCTTCGCGGCAACCATCACAAGATCCGAAAGAAGACCGTTACTGATGAACGTCTTCTGACCATTCAAGACATAGTGGTCGCCATCTCGTCGTGCAACAGTCTTGATGCCGGCAACATCCGAACCGGCGGCAGGTTCGGACATCGCGATCGAAGTGACTATCTCACCGCTGGTGAAGCCAGGAAGCCACCGCTTCTTCTGTTCCTCGGTGGTCAGCCCCACCAGATAGGATGTCATGATGTCGTTCTGGACGCCGAGGCCGATTCCAGCTGAACCGGTTCCGAACATCTCCTCGCTCAGAATCGCGTTGTAGCGATAGTCGCGGATTCCCAGACCGCCATACTCTTCCGGTGCTTCCCAGCCGAGCAGTCCAGCTTGACCAGCTTTACGCCAAGCCTCCCGACTGACCTTGCCGGCACGCTCCCACTCATCAGTATGCGGAGCACATTCGCGCTCGAAGAAGGCTCGCGCAGTCGCCCGGAATTGTTCATGATCTTCAGTGAAGATGCTACGCCGCATCGCTCAACCTCCCTGGATTGATTCAGTACTCGAAATAGCTGTCATAGCGGCAACTCGCTCGCACCATGCTGCAAGAGAAGCCTTCGATGATAGGCCGGCGAGCCGAGCAGAACCTCGCTGCTCCGAGCTCGTTTGTAATACAGATGCGCCGGGTGCTCCCAGGTGAATCCAATTCCGCCATGAATCTGAATGGCGGAAGTGGCACACTGCACAAACGCATCAGAGCACACGGCCTTGGCCAGACTCGCCGAGGCGCTGCAATCCGGCTCCACCCCAGACGCAGCGGATGCCGCCTTCCATACGGCGGACCGAGCAAGCTCCACTGCGACCAACATATCCGCGCACTTGTGCTTGATCGCCTGGAACGATCCGATCGGACGGCCGAACTGGACACGCGTCTTCGCATAGTCGACAGACATTTCCAGGCACCGTGCCGCGCCTCCGAGCTGCTCGGCGGCCAGATAGACCGCGGCACGATCCAGGGTCCGCCGAATCACCGACCATGCCGCATCCCCGTCGCAGATCAATCGCGCCGGAGTCCGAGAAAAAGTAACCTCGGCTAGCGGACGGGTCGGATCGAGCGCATTCAGCGCCACACATTCCAGCCCCGGCGCGGGGCAATCGACAAGGAACACAGCGGTGCGATCATCGACCCGGGCAACGACTACAAGGAAATCCGCAGCACAACCATCGACGACATAGTTCTTGCGGCCATTGAGAATCCACTCTGCACCGGAGCGTTCAGCTGTCGTTCGAATACCCGCTCCGTCCCAGCCCGCGCCTGCTTCTGTCATTGCCAGCGTTCCCACGGCTTCGCCGGCTGCGACGCGGGGCAGGTACTCCGCGCAGATCTCCCGGTGGCCGCTGGCCATAAGCGCGGTGGCAGCCAATCCGACCGTCGCGAAGAAGGGAGAGTTCAGCGCCACCGAGCCCATCTGCTCGAAAACCTGAGCCAATTCGATCACCCCGGCTCCGGCCCCGCCGAGTTCTTCGGGGATCGCCAAGCCCTGCAGACCGACCTGCTCGGCCATCAGCTTCCACAGCACACCGTCAAAGGCGGCGATCTCATTCGGCGCAGGCACCGTCGCGCGGACCGCATGCCGTTCCAGGAGGTCACGAACGGTTTCACGCAGGTACGCCTGCTCGTCGGTCAGCACGGATATACCAGCCTCTCTTCTTCGTAATCAGTTAGATAATATAGTTCCATAAGGCTCAAAGGGCAACGCTCTCGGGCCGCAGCCGCAGCGCAACGAGAGGCCCGGACCGCCGTGGACGGTCGGAGCCGCCGAGCGGGGAGGTTCGGCGATGACCCATCGGATTCGGTACCGGTCCGCGGGAAGTCCTCCGGCACGACCCGTGCGATCTCAGGATGTGGGCGTTACCTCGGTCAGCGCACTGCCAGCGATCAACTGCCGGAGTTGACGGCGGTTGATCTTTCCGGTGGGGAGAAAAGGCAGCTGCCGCTCGTCGCTGACGAACCAGCGGCGCGGCACCTTATAGCTGGAAAGGGCGGCTCGCGCCCCGGCGATCACACCGGCCGGATCCCAGTTCGCATCCTGCTCCAGCACGAGCACGGCGGCGACAGCCTCGCCGCGACTCTCGTCGTCGACGCCCACGACGAACGAGCAGCGGATCGTCTCGAACTCGTCGAGAACGGCCTCGACCTCCTGGGGCGAGACATTCGCCCCCGCGGATTTGATCAACTCGTTGTACCGTCCGTCGAAGAACACCCGGTTGTCCGAAGCATCCACAAGCCGGTGCACACGGTCACCTGTGTGATACCAGCCATCTGCGTCGAAGACCTCCCAGCGCTCTTTCTTGAGGTAGCCCTCCATCACCCCGGGACCTCGGATCCACAGCTCGCCGGCGACGCCTGGCGGGACCTCGATGCCGGTCGCGGGATCGACAACCACGGTCTCGGTCGTCAGGAAGGAACCTCCCGACTCGCTCATCCCGCGGTGAATCGGCGCTTCTCCCGGAACATTGATCATGGACACATCAGCCGGCCCCTCCAGCAGCATCCGGGCGGAGGTCAGATCCCGGCGGGTGAAGTCCGGGTGCGACCGCATCCTTTGCACAAACGTCGGGAACCCGATGACGGCGGTTCCCCGTTCCCGTTCCAGCAGCTGCAGCGCCGGCCCCGGTTCGAGGCGCGGCAGGCACAGCACCGTCATCGGCTGATGCAGAGCCCCAGTGATCGCCAGAATGCCGCCCACCCAGAACAGGGGCATCGTCGTCAGATACTTCGGCGGGAGACCATCGGCCCAAAACTGTTGATGCGCAGCCATAATGCTTGATTGACGCATCACAGTGCCGTGAGTGAGCACAACACCCTTGGGCTCGGCGGTCGAGCCCGAGGTGTAAACGGCCACCGCCGGATCGCTCGGAAAAACCTGTTCTTCCGCCGCGGCGAGCAGGTCGCGGTCCGCGTCGCTGGGACCGGGCTCGCTGCACAGCGGGAAGTCGGTCGCCCATTCGCGCACAACCGGCCGGGTCGTCCACACGCGCCGCAGGAACGGCGCCTCGGACAGGCGCAGCGATTCGGCTGATTGCCCCGCGAGCGAGGGCAGCGCCTCCTCCAGCAGTGCCGCAACATCGATGTTCAGCACCATGTCCGGCGCGATAAGCACGTCGACATCCCCGATACGCAGCGCGGTACGCAACTCGGCGGCACTGTAGAAGGTACTGAACGGCATGACGAAGGCGCCGATCCTGCTGGCAGCCAACCAGGTGAGCAGCCACTCGCCGCCATAGGTGAAGAACAACCCGACCCTGGTGCCTTTGCCGATTCCATGCGCGAGCATACGGCGGGCGATCCACCCCGAAAGCCGCTCTGCGTCTGCGAAGGTGTAGCGCTCCTCCATCGAGACCAGGTAGTCGACGTGCCCGAACTCCCGCGCAGCCCGGCGAAGAGCTTCCGGAATCGTCGGCCGGAGTCCGATATCAACAGGCACCACCAGTGACCACCTTCAGGATCGTAGGTACCCCCAGGAAGGAACTGCCGAGCTGAATCGCAGTCAGCTGCCTTCCCGTGAGGTCGCTTGACGTTGTGAGCGACGCCGATCGCGGCGAAACTTCAACGAGCCACGAGACGATTACATCAAATCATTCAGCTGATTTATCCTGGGGGGGTTCTCAGCTCGATCACCCCGACGCGCGACAGCGATGACGGGGTGTGCCTCCGGCTCGATTCGATCGTAGGTACCGCCTTGGACGCGGGCCCCAGCGAAGACTGAATTGCGCTGTGAGACAGCAGGTTAGGAGCAACTCCCGGTTGAAGCGTTACACGCGGGCGGGACCTTGTCCTCGGACTATGGGCGCTGACACGCGACGCGCGCTTGTCCGGTCGGTGCGCAGCCATGAGGAACGTCCACCTCACATCAGGGCAGCTCCACAGCCATGCCGTCCCCCGGTCTCCGGCGATCTGCGAGGTACCGGCCGAGGGCCATTCCGAAGATCGCCGGGACGAAGGTGACCAGCAGAATCCAGGCCGCTCCGATGGTGAGTTCGAACATCAGCGGTCCGTCAGCGGAGTGGGTGCCCGGCATCTGTCCGATGAGCCAGCACAGAACACCCGACGTCACTGCGGCCAAGGCCGCAGCTGCCAGCCAGAACAACGTCAGGTCATCAGGCTGATGTTCATTCCCCGCGCCGCTACGCCTGCCGTCGAAGGCGCCCCAGACGACTGCCAGCGCGACGACAGCCGCCAAGGCGACCAAGCGGGACAGCGAGGTCAGCGGCGTCCAGTATGCAACCGCGAACCCGAGACCTGTGCGTGCTGCCGCATGCATCAGGCCCAAGCCGAACCCCCGCATAAGCAACTCCGCGCGCACCGTACGGCGGTTCGGCGCTCGAACATCTCCCGCCGGCTCGACGTTCGAATTCGATTGGGTCATCGATGATCTCCCTCAGATCGGCTCGAATTCGGAGATCAGCCACTCCGGACCGATCTTGGTCAGCTGAACGCGCACCGTACTCGAAATCTGCGACGGCTGCGGATTCTCGGCTGTCGTGGTCGACTGGTTGATGAACACAAGCACAGTGGCGTGCCGGTCGTCTGCCGAAATCAACGCCGACCCAGCGCATTGCGCCTGAGTATTCACCGTCTTTTCGTGTGCCGCCGGTGCGACCACTGTCTTGGTGTAGCTGTCGTAATAGTCCTTGAAGCTGCCGGTCAGCTTGGACGACGCCGCAGCGAGTTCCTGGTCGACGGTGGCTGCTTGATAGGTCAAGAGCGCCACGGTGGACTTTTGAGCCAGATCCTGTGCCCCGCGCGTGATCTCCGCGGTATCACGGTCACGGCGGTAGTCATGGAAATACTGTGTCGCCGCGAGGCTTACGAGCACGGCAGCCAGCATTGCGAACGTTCCGAGGGCAATACGCTTCGCACTGAGTGGGCTACTGTCGGCAGAGCTCGGGTCGCCGTCCGGGATCACCATGGTATCGGCGAGCTTGTCCGCGAACGACTGCCCCCGGCGGTCCCGCAGCGGCCAAAGCCAGCCGGCCAGCAAGGGCACCGTATCGACGACATGAGCTACTTCACGCCACAGTGCGCGCGCAACACCCAACTCGTTCTCGGCGCCGCAGCGAATCGTACGAACGCCGACGATCGCTTTTCCGATCGTTCGGCCGGACTTTCCCTGCCTGTACACGGTATTCCATGCGACGAAACCAATGATCGCCGCAGCCGCTACGCCCGATCCTGATCTCAACCATAGGTTCTGAGGGGCATCCGCGACGATGAGCCCGAGTACTGCAAGACTCACGAGCGGGCACAGGACATCGACCGTGTAGGCAAATACTCTGGCTCGCCAGGATGCTCGCTCGGCTCCTTCATCGGTTTGCTCGACCGACGCCGAATCGGTATCGGCCGGACCCGATTCAGCCTCGGCCGGTGCTTCCTGTTCGGCTTCGGCCGGCGCTCCCTGACGCGACTCGACATCCTGGATATCATCGGCACCGGCCGGCGGTATCACGTCGTCTGTCACCTCATCAGGATTCCTGCTTTCGACGGTCATGATGTCACGTACTCCATCTTCGAGATCTTCAGCCTGCCTCCGTCCGGAGCGACCGTCACGCGCACACGGAATGTCCGTGGCTCTTCGTGCGCCCCAGATGAATTCGATACCTTCGAATGCGCCGTGATCAGAACCTGCGCACTTCCATCGCTATTCACCCGTTCTACTCCAGCAGCCGCGATCTCGGCGGTCGTGACCACCTTTGCTTGGCGCACAGCGTCGGCGAAAGGACGTGCTTGCGGAGCGAACTCCACCTGCCACGGACCGGTGGCGTCGTCCAGCATCCGCTGCACATCACCGTCCACCGAGTCATAGTGCACCGTCAGAATATTCAGCACTTCTTGCCGTGCGGCCTGAACATAGTTCAGCCGTATATCCGTATCCGAGTTCGCAGCACGGTGGTCGTTCGCGAGAATCAGACTCACGATGCTCGCCGCCACGATGACCGCGGCGATGACGCCCATGACAAGCGCGGACAGCACGCGGCTCGGTGTCGGCGACTTCTGCTCCGCCTGGGCCGAAGCAGTCACCTGCGCCGAGGAATTCACGGCGTCGGGGTCAGCATTGTCTGCCATGTCGATTCCTTCCCTGGCGTGCCGGAGTTCGCGGCGACGTCGAGCTGTCGATATCTGAGTCCGTCCGACCCGAGGTAGCTGCCATCCGGGTTGTACAGCGCGGTAGTCACCGAGGCGCCTGGTGGCGCGCCACTGCCGGAAGCCGGACCTGTGTATGAGGACGGATGGAATTGCGGATTGTCGATGTATTTCTGTGATTCGCCGATCCACGGGTTGGTGCCCAGCGGCTGATACTCCTGGTCGCTTTTGCAGATGTCCACCGTCGGTGCTCGCTTGTCGGGGTTATTCATGCACGGGTAATTACGAGCGCCGCGCACGGCGTTCGGATCTGTCTGCGGCAGCGCACAATACAGCGGTTGATCGGTGCGGGGCGGTGCATCTTCTGCAGACGCGTCCCGCCGCTCGGAGGCCGGCAGGAATCCGACCGTACATGGAGCAGGCACGTTCAGGCCGAGCTTGAAGGAAAGGAACGGCATCTTGGACCCGTCTCGATTCGTGAAGCCCAAGGTATTGAAGGCCGCTGCCACGGCGGGGAGCAGCACAAGAATCTGCTCCAAAGACGGGTTGTAGGTCACCGCAACCTGCCCGACGCTGACGAGGTTGGAAAGCAGGATCGGCAGCGTCGGCTGCAGCTTCTGGAACAGTGACGTCGCCTGATCCGCTGCGGCGCGTCCATGCTGCAGCAGGTCACGCAATGTGGTGTCGCCCGCAGCCAATTGTGCGGTCAGGCTGTTGACATTGGCCGTCCACGCACGGATCGAGGCATCGGAGGCCACCGTGGCGTCGATGACAGGACCGGCATCGTTGATCAGTGTCGTCAACGGTGTGATGTTGTCGAGCCCGTCGGCGCTCAGCCCGTGTGCCGAGTCCAGCAGGCGCCCGACGGCCGGACCGGTACCGTTGAACGCGAGGTAACTTTCTTCGATCAGGGTGTGCAGGTTGCCCGCGGGCAGCGCTTTCAAACTTTGGTTCACTGTATCGAGAAGTGTGCCGATATCCCCGGGTATCGATGTGCGCTCCCGCGGTATCACGCTGCCGGCGTGCAGATACGGCGCAGACGACGTCCTGGGGACCAGATCGACATACTGCTCGCCGATCGCTGAGCGGCTGTGCACGTTCGCATCGACATCAGCCGGGATCTTGTGGCTGCTGTACATGCTCAGAGCTGCGACGACACCATCGGCAGCAGGCTTGATCTCGGTAACCCGCCCCACGGTCTCGCCCCGATAGGTGACGTTCGCCGTCTTGTACAGATTGCCATTACCAGCGAGCTCAACTGTGACGTCGTAGCGCCCAATTCCGAACATCGCTGGAATTTGAATAAATTGCAGCCCCATCACCGTAAGCGAAACGACGGTGAGGATCGTAAATATCGTCAGCTGGATACGAACGAACTTCGTCAACTGCATCTCAGCGACCGCCATTCACTACAGGATCAGTCAGGGGATTCGGTGTTCCGAGCCCGGGTTGGCGATCCTTGGTGCGCCCCAGGGCCGTCTCGAGCGCAGTCAGTTGCCCCTCGAGCGGAGTGCCTTGCAGCAGGGAGTTATCGAGGCGTCCCAGCGTCAGATCGATGGTTGCGGACAGATTTGCGTAATCACCACGAATCCATTTATCGATGTTCCGTTCCGGCCAGGGAAACGTCGAGTAGAAGCCCAGCGACCTGGTGAGATCCCGGCCGGCATCACCGAGAGTCCGCAGGACGGGTTCCAGGTTGCGAAGGTTTTCGATCACATCGTCGTGGCTCGCCACGATTACCTCGTTGCCCTTCCCTGCGAAATCACCGAGGCCGGTAATTGTCAGAATAAGTTTGTCGCGCTCGGTGTTGAGCACAGTCAATGCCTTCGGGATCGTTTCCAACGACTTGCCGAGGGTCTCGTTCTGGCGCCCCACGATCGCCGCGAGACGATCCAGTCCTGCCATCGCGGCAATGATGTCCTGCTTCTGTACATCCAGACCTTCGGTAAATGTCGCCAACTGACCGATCAGATCCTTGACATCCGCAGTCCGCCCCGAAAGTGCGGCATTGAGTTCGGTTTCGATCTGTGGCAACTGCCCGATACCGCCGCCATTGAGCACAAGTGACAATGCCGCGAGCGTCTGTTCGGTTGTCGGATACTGGCTGGCGCGGTCCAGCGGTATCACCACACCGTCGTGCAGCTTCCCCGTGGGAGGTTCATCGGTCGGTGGCGCGAGTTCGATATGCTGGCTGCCCAGCAGACTGCTCTGGCCGATTTTTGCCGTCACGTTCTCGGGAAGGTTCACATCCCCGTCCAGGCGGACAGTCACCAGGGCGTGCCATCCCTCCCGATCGATGCGGGTGATCGTTCCGACATTCACATCGGCAACACGGATACGCGAATTCGGCTGGATCGCAGTGACATTCGGCATCTGGATTTTGATCTGGTAGGAGCCGGACTCCTGCCCCCGCGTGCCGGGTAGCGGCAGCGAGTTGAGTCCACGCCATTGACCGCAGCCGCCGACCGCCAGCGTAAGGGCGCAACATGCCATAACCGTTGCGATCCTCCGCGACCGAGGAGTAATCCGATGCCGCGGGCTCATCGTCCTGCTCCGGGCAGAAGTCCGGCAAGTCCCGCGCCCGCCGCCACCGCCGGTTCATCCGATGGGGTGCCGCCCGAATGGGGGTTCAACCAAGGCTCACTGAAATCCACCTGACCAGGCCGGGCGTCGACGCCGGTCACGGCATTGACACCCAACGGCGGGAAATTCACCCGAAGACTCTGCAGAACGGGCGAGAGATACTGGACGCAGAGTTTCGCCGATTCTGCTGCGCCAAGTTGACTGGCCGCCTGAATCGCGCCACAAATGAACTGCACAGGGTTCTGCATATTGCTGAAGGCGAGCACGCCCGTCAACGCGCCCTGCGCCGGGTTGTAGATGTTGTAAAGGTCGCCGAACGCGTTCGGAGCCAGGTGCAGAAGCTGTTCGACAGTCGGCCTGCTCTCGTTCAATGCAGAGGTCAGCGAGGAGAGGGTGGCAACGGTATGTTGCACTCCCGCTTGGTTATCGCTGATGAAGTGCTGCAGATCGCCGGCGACCTTGTCCAGATCACCCAGTGCATCTGTCAGGTCGTGGTCCGTATTGTTCAGGACACCGGTGACAGACGCCAGGTGACCGTTGATCTCGACGATCTGCTGGCTGCTCGCCGCCAATGCTGAGACGAATACCTGCAAGTTGCGAATCACGCTGAACAGGTCGTTGCGACCATCCGACAGCGTGGTCAGCGCGCTCGAGAGCTGTGTCAGGGTCTGATGTAGGCGCTCGCCGTTACCCTGCGCAGCAGAGGCTGCCGAGTTGATGAGTGAACCCAATGGTCCACTGGGTTCGTCCTTCGACGGGCCGAGCGACGAGGCCAGCCGTTGCAACTGTTTACGGAAGTCGTCCCACTCGACCGGAACGGCGGTCCGAGTGATCGGTATTCGATCGCCATCCGACAGCACCCGGCCTCCTCTATATGCAGGTGTCAGCTGAATCGCCCGCGCCGACACGAGCGTTGGCGACAGGATGACTGCCTTGGCATCCGCGGGAATTTTGATCGACGATCTGTAGTGGAACGTCACCCGCATCGCGTCGCCATCCGGCCGGATGTCATCGATCGTGCCGATCGGCAAACCCAGCAGAAGTACCTCGTCACCCTTATAGAGGCCGTTGGTATTGGCGAAGTAGGCAGTCAGGGTCGTGCGCGTGAGACGACCGTAGACCTGCCAGCCGACAACCACGACCACCACAGCCATCACCGCGGCGATGCCCCGGATCGTTGTACGCCGCGACGTCTTCATCCACTTCGTCATTACCGGCCTCCGGGCAGGCTCAGCCCCGGAACGATAGGGGGAAGGGTCGGGAATGCCGGCGCCGGCACCGACGGGACAGGGGTATTGGGACCAGGCGCGGTTCCCGTCGGCGGCAGGCTTCCCGGCGGACTGTTGAAACCACCGTTCTCGGGATATGTCGGGCCGGCCAGGACCGAGGGATCGACACCGGAATCCTTGAAGGCGGCGTCGACGAACGGCTGCAGGAACTGGCCGGGGAGCAAGTTGACGACATAAGCCTTGAAGAACGGGCCGGACGCTACCGATTCGCCCAGGGACTGCGCGTATTGGGTCAACAATTTGAGGGACTTCTGGATTTCGGTCTTGCGGTTGTCCAGCAAATCCAGGACGCTGTTGAACCGGTCCAGGACCGGACCGAGCTGGTCACGATTCTCGGCCACCACCGTGCGCAATTGATTCGAGACTGCAGACAGGTTGGTCAGCAGCGTTGCGATCGCGGACTTCCTGGCATCGAGTGCGGCAAACAGGGTATTGCCGTCGAGCACCAGCTGATTCAGCTGATCGCTTCGTTTCGCGAGCACCTGAGTGACGCCGGAGGCGTGCGAGAGCAAATCTCGAAGCAACTGATCGCGACTCCCGACCGAATCCGAGAGGCGAGCGACACCGTCGAGAGCAGTCGCCAGTTGCGGCTGAGCGGCGTCGATACTCGAGCTCAAGACCCGCAGTGCCGCCGTCAGATCATCGGTATTCAGCCCACTGATGGCCTTGGTCAGATCACCGAGAGTATCGGGGAGCACATAGGGCGTCGACGTATGTTCTACACCGATCGAATCGTTCGGGCCGAGCTCGACCGCACCCCTCGGCCTCAGCTCTATGAACTTGGCACCCAGCACAGTCTTGGTTTTGATAGCTGCCTCGGTCTGATTGCCCAGCCGTACGCCTTCTGCGGAGAACTGGACCAGCACCTTGTCGCCACGCAGTTCCAGATTCGATATCTTGCCGACCTGGATTCCCGCCACCTGTACCGGCGCTCCCGGCTTCAGGCCTGCCGCCTCGGAGAAGTACGCTCGGTACTCCCGATGAGCGGCAACGTAAGGGATGCGATCGTAGTTCTGCGCACTCAGTACACCCGCTACGATCAGCACCGAACCGATCAGCCCAGTGCGGGCCGACTTGGCCTCGAGAAATCCCTTCATTTCTGCGCCGTGCACCTTCCCGCTCGCTGACCCGCAACGTTGACGTACACCGGATTGCCGTCCGGTCCGTTCACCTTGAGCGTGACGTCACATAAATAAAAGGAGAAGAAATCACCGTACAGCCCTAGCCGACTCAATCGCTGATACCGTTCCGGGAGATCCGAAAGCAGTTTGTCAACCCATTCACGATCATTGTCGATATTCGTGCTCACACGACCGAGTTGATTGACATCCGCCTGAATGTTCTTGTGCGTGACATCCAGTAATCGGGCAACCGATCCTGAAGCGTCCTCGATGTGCACAAGGGCATCGCCGATCGGACCGGCGGCCCCCGCAATTCCGCTCACAAGTTTTTGCAGGTTGTCGATCAAGGAGTCGAATTGGCCGCTCCTGTTATCGATCGTCGACAGCAAACCGTTGAGATTCGCGACGACGCTGCCGATCAGAGAATCTCGCTCGGCGAGGTACGCAGTCAGGCTTGCGGTGTGGGTGAGAAAAGTCGAAATATTGCCGTTCTCTCCCTGCAGTACTGCCAGCAGCTCACTCGACAGCTGATTGACCTGATCGGCATCGAGCGCCTTGAACAACGGCCGGAAACCTCCGACCAGTGCATCCACATCCAGAGCTGGGGCAGTCTTGTCCACCCCGATGGTCCCGCCCTTCGGTAACTGCTGAGACGGGCCGGCCCCTTGCATCAATTCGAGGTATCTGTCTCCCACGAGATTCTCGTATCGCACCGCGGCATGGGTACCACCGGTCAGCACCACATCCGCTGCCACCGAGAAGGTCACCCGAGCCTTCGAATTGTCGATGATCGACACATCGCTGACTCGCCCGGATTCCACCCCCGCAATCCGCACGAATTGGCCGGGGCGTAGGCCCGAGATATCTTCGAATACCGCATGATATTCGGTTTCATGATCGAAGCGGACATTCCCGAATACCACAATGATGGCGAACAGGCATATGCACATGGTCACGACAAAGATCGCGAATTTCACCATGTGAGCGCTAATCCTCATCAGCGGCCACCTCCCGTCAGAGTGAATCCGAACATATAGTCGAGGATGGTCGGCTCGGCTACCCGTGGATGGTCGGTGCCGGGGCCGTTCAGTGGAGCGCCTGTATTTATCCGCAGATACGGCGCCGGATAATTATCCCACGTGACGGGCGCATAACACCCCGGAGATCCATGCGGGCCGCCCTTACCGGCAACAATCGGCAGATTTTCCGGATACTTGTACGGATCATCACCCAGCAGCAGCCCGACATCGAGGGAGACTGAATAGTTCGTCGCATCTATCGCGGCGCCCAAGTCGTCGGCATTCAATACCCCCAGATGCAGCAAACACGCATAGGACGGGCTGTAGTCTGCGAGGAGCGCAGTAGTTGGGGTGAGTAGACGTAAGAAGTCCACGAGCTGCTTCCCGTTCTCGCTCAACAGTCCGCTGCCTGCCCGCCCCAACTCGGAAGCGGACAACAAGGCCGCGACCAGATCATCCCGCCGAGTCACGATGGTGTCCGATGTCACGGTGGCGTTTCGCAGGATCCCGATCAGGTCGTTACCGGCATCACTCAAATTACCGGCCGCTACCGCCGTTCCTTGCAAGTCGGCCTGCAATCGAGGCAGTACCGGGTTCAGTGCGATGAGAAACCTGTCGGTCGCGGTGAGCGTTTCGCCGAGATGATCTCCTCTGCCGCGGAGGCCCTCCGACAATGCCGACAGCGCCGCATTGAGCTTGTCCGGCTCGATTTGGTCCATGACCGACACCACATTCTGAAAAACAGTGTTTACCTCGGTGGATACGTTCCGTGCGCGGATTTGCGCGCCCGCGCTCAAATGCGCGGATGCCGGTCGGCCGGTCACCACCAACTCGACATACTTCGAACCGAACACTGTTGTAGGCGCGATCACGGCCTCGACGTTGGCCGGAATCAACTCCAGCTTCGACGGTTCCAAACCCAGGTCCAACGTGGCTTGACTACCCGCAAGCGAAACTGATTCGACACGCCCGACCTCGGCCCCATGCAGCTTGACTTTCGAGCCCGGCTCCATGACCAAACCCGAGCGTTCTGCTACGACCGTGGCATGGACAATCGGATCGAACGCGCCGCGAAAGGAAGCCAGACACAGCGTGATAATCGCAATCAGAAATATGATCAGAAAGGCACCGGCACGCAAGTAGGGTGGGCTTTCTCGAGGGTCGCGCGACCGCCTGAACAGCTTCACGAAATTCAACCTCATCCCGCCAGATCGAAATTGCCGGCCGTACCGTATACGGCAAGTGACACCAGCATCGTCACCGATACAACAGCAATCAGGGATGCGCGTACTGCACGACCGACAGCAAATCCCACCCCGGAAGGTCCACCAGACGCGTTGTATCCGTAGAAGCAGTGAATCAGCATCACCGTTGTCGCCATGATGACCGCTTGCAAAAATGAATACAATAGATCGACTGGACGGAGAAACGTGTAGAAGTAATGATTATAGACGCCAGAAGATTGGCCGGCGATATACGTCGTGTACAGCTGCGAGGAAAGGAATGACATCAGCACCGCCATCGAGTACACCGGGATAATTACGACCAGGCCGCCGATCACCCGCGTGGACACAACATACGAGATCGATCTGATCGCCATCACCTCCATAGCGTCGATCTCCTCGCTGATGCGCATCGCACCGATACGTGCGGTGGCCCCCGCACCTATGGTCGCGGCGAGTGCGATCCCGGAAGTCACGGGAGCGGCGATTCGAACATTGATGAAGGCCGCGAAGAATCCGGTCAATGCTTCGACTCCAATATCGCTCAGCGAGGCGAACCCTTGGATGGCCAACAATGCGCCGGCCGACAGAGTCATGAACGATACGATCACCACAGTGCCGCCGATAATTGCGAGAACACCGGTACCCATACCCATTTCGGCGATGACGCGCAGTGTCTCCTTACGGTAGGCAGATGCGGCGTGCCCGATCTCTCGAAACGCGCGAAAGTAGAAGACACCGTGCTCACCGACCAAAGAAATACTTCGCAACGCGGCGGAAGACCTCCGGGCGAACTTCGGGTAACGACTGCGGATCGTTTGCAGGTAGGACATGCTTACCTCATCGTCGCTTTGACACCGATCGCGGTGACCACCACGTTCACTGCGAACAGCGCCATGAACGCGTATACGACCGTTTCATTGACCGCGTCGCCTACACCCTTGGGCCCACCTTTGACATGCAATCCCATATAGCAGGCGACCAATGCGGCTACAAGGCCGAAAAGACCCGCCTTGATTTCCGAGATGATGACCTCTGGGAGGCCGGTGACAAAGGTGAGGCTCGCTACGTATGAGCCCGGTGTCACGCTTTGGACGTACACCGAGAATAGAAAGCCTCCGACCAGCCCGACCGCGACGACGAGTGCGTTCAAGAGAATCGCCACGATAGTAGACGCGAATACCCGAGGTACAACGAGTCGGTGAATGGGGTCGATACCCAGCACCTGAATCGCGTCGATCTCTTCTCGAATGGTCCGCGAACCCAGATCAGCACAGATCGCGGTGGCCCCGGCACCCGCAACAATGAGCACTGTTACCAATGGACCGACTTGGGTGACGACACCCAGGCCGGCTCCGGCACCCGAGAGATCCTGGGCGCCGAATTCGACCAACAGGATGTTGAGGGTGAAGATGACCAACACTGTGAACGGCAGCGCGACCAACAGCGTCGGAATCAGGGCGACTCGGACCAGGAACCAGCCCTGTTCCAGGAACTCCGCCCACTGGAACGGCCGTCGCGCCGCCGCACGGGCCGTAGTTGCGCACATCTGGAAGAAATCTCCGATCGCGCGCACCGGAGCGTCGAGCGGGAGTCGCAAGGTCTTCTCCTAGTTGGGATTTCGAGTCACCAGCGTCCGGCGGTGTGGATACGCCACGCCCAGTACTCGACCTCAGATGATCGACACGCCAACATGTGGTTGCTGTCATATTGCGAGATCAGACTCCCATAGCGCCCATCAGATTACAATAGCTAAATTGGTTGAATTATTGTGCTCTGATTCGACCCATCTGAACGATCAACCAGGCAGTATTGTCAGACCCGGGAGAAATATAGATGCATTGGTAAACTAATAATCAACAATTGGGCATACGTCCAACATTTCACCGCGTGAACCCCGCAGATCTGTGGTGGACGGTCGCGCCGCCCACTCCGAGCAACGCGATGTAGTGGTCGCACACACTGGAGAGACGGCCGCCGTGGCCCTGCACAGTTCCGTTTCCGCGAACCGCGGCGCCGCACGCGGAACCGAGCCACGTCGCCCGCATCGCTGTTCAGGGCCGACGAGGAACCGGTATTCGAAGGGAAAATGCTTGTTGCGCTGTAATATTCATGAATGCTGCGAGGGTCGGCACCATCGTCGCGGATCGTGGGACCCTCTCATGGAGGAACCAGTTCAGTCCGCCTGCACCCGCGGTTCGCGATGCAGGCGCTCTCCCCTCGGCATCTCGAAGACGAGACGAGCGCCGCGCACGACCAGGCCGCTCCCGGCAACACCGACAGCAACGGGCGCGAGTTGCAGTTGCGCCAGCTCCGGGAGCTCTTCGACCATCCACGCCACCCGTAGGATCGCATCGACCACCGCTTCGACGTCCGTTCCAGCCAACAACGGGAAGGCCCGCACCGAGCGGACCATGCGGGCAGCATCGAGGTCGCTGACCGGAGTGATGTGGAATACGAGGTCGCCGAAGAGTGAGACCGGTTCGCCTACTATTCCGAACGCCAGCAACGGACCGAAGACCGGATCGGTGACGACCGAGATCGTGACCTGCGGTCCGGCGATATCGGACGGCACCGTGACACGCAGCCCGACCGCCTGCAGCAGCTCGGTGGTTTCAGCCTCTGCGGCCTCTCCGATGCCGATGCGATCGGCCACTGCACGTGCGCGCTCGACCTCGATCCCGGGGGGCTGTCGCTGTACGCCTGCGGGTTGTCTGCGCCATGCCCCGTACGCCGTCGCGCGACCGAGCGCAGCCGCAGCAGCCTCGGGGAATGTATAACTCGGCACCGAGCGTCCGTCGATACCAGGCAGCGACAACGCGCCCTCCCTGCCGTCGAAACTGGCGACGAGCGTCTTCTCCGGTGCTGACGCACCCGCTCGAATCAGGGCGGCCTCGATATCGTCGAGGCTGTGCACCAGGGGTGGTGTGAACAGGGCGATCACCGAATCGACGCCCTCATCTGCCAATACCGCACGCAAAGCCGCCTCATACCGTTGTGCGTCGGCACGTGGCGAAAGGTCGAACGGATTCGCGGATTCGCTACTCGGCACGAGTCCACGCAACGTCGCCGAGGTCTCATCGCTCACGACGGCCAGCCGAAGGCCCGCCGAAAGGCTGGTCGCGGCGGTCAACGCACCGGGCTGAGTGGCGTTCGTGAGAACCGCGACCCGATCTCCGCGCGGTACGGGTTGATGAGCCAAGAGCAAGGCCACGTCGAACATCTCCGCGAGAGTGCGGGTCGTGACAACACCCATCTGGGAGAACAGCTCCGCAACAACCGCACCGCGGTCGATGACTTGCGTCGCAGCGAAACCATCCAGAGCGGCGTGCACCGCACTCGTCACCGTCACGATCGGCTTACGCGCGCTGACCCGCCGAGTGAGCCTGGCGAACTTTCGCGGATTGCCGAAGCGTTCGAGGTCGAGCAAGATCACCGAGGTCGTGGAGTCTTCTTCCCACCATTGCAGCAGGTCGTTCGGGGAGACGTCGGCCGAGCGCCCCAGCGAAGCGAAACTCGAGAATCCGAGGCCTATTCTGCGTGCGTATTCCAGAACCGCCAACCCCAGCGTGCCGGACTGACTGGCCATGGCGACGACACCGGGCGGTGGTAGCGCAATGGCGAACGTCGCCGCCAGGCGCCGCTGATCCTGCTGCGCGAGAATGCCCATGCTCGCGGGTCCGATCACACGCATGCCATGAGCACGGGCGAATCGGACGAGCTCTGCTTCGGCATTACGGCCCTGTTCGCCGAGTTCACCGAAGCCGACCGAGACGATCACCACGGTGGCGACATCGGCCGCAGCGCAGTCTCGGAGGATATCCGGAACGAGTTCGGCGGCGACTGCGACGATGACAAGGTCGACAGGGTCGGGTATGGCACTCACAGTCGGATACGTCGGCAGTCCCATGACGGCGAAAGCGTGCGGATTGACCGCATAGACACGACCTGGAAAGCCATGCGTCAGAAGATTTTTGACTACCGCACGGCCCAGGTTGTCCGGCCCCCGGCCGGCTCCGACCACCGCGACAGCGCGGGAATCGAAAATTTGCTGCATGGAGATTCGCACCGATTGGTGTTCTCTGCGATCGGAGCGCGCGAGAACTTGCGCGCGCGGCCGTATCGCGATGTCTACGTGCATGATCGACTCGGACGTTCCGTATTCGACCAGGTAACCCGAGCTTTCCAAGGTACGCAGCATGGCGGTGTTGTCGGCGAGGATATCGGCTTCGAGAACCGAGATCGCGTGGTCCCGCGCCGCCGCAGCGATGTGCTCGAGCAGGAGACCCCCCAACCCCAGCGATTGGAAGTCGTCGACGATGGTGAACGTCACTTCAGCCCGGTCCGGATGATTCTCGATGGGAACGAAGTCGGCAATACCGACCGCCCGATCATCGTGGATGGCGACGAGGGCCAATTGCCTGTGCGAATCGAAGTCGAGAAATCGTGCCAGCCCCGCCCGATCCAAGGTGACGACCGGTCCCAGCATGCGCATCGAGATGGTGCGACGCGACAACCGCTGGCTGAAGTCGACAACAAGTTCGAGATCGTCGGGGCTCAAACGGCGGATCACCACCGACCGGCCGTCCCTCAGCAGTCCGGGGACCCCCTCGGTTCTGTCATCACCGGGCAACGTCTGCCCTTCCGTAGCCTTCCTCACTGTTGGTGCGACGCCTTCATCGCCCGGTCTACCCGACGGAGCCACGCTGAGTCTCCAACCACTCGTAGTGCGATTCGAAATGAGTGGCGGGCCGCGTGATCATGATTGCGTCGGCTTCAGCCACGATCGATCCCGAGCTCTCCAACTCCAATGTGGCTTTCACGAAGACCTTCTGGTTCTCGCGGCCGACGATCCGGGCCTTGCCGATCAACGCCCATTCGACCGGTACCGGGCGCACGAACTTGACCGTCAGGGTTCCGGTGACACCGAATTCCTTGTTCATGATCAACGTGTGGCCGACCAGCTCGTCCATCACGGCGGCTGTCCATCCACCGTGCGCCACCTGAGGGCCGCCCTCCTGTTCAGGGGGGCACACCACACGACTGATCACTGTCCCGTCGTCATCGAGCCGCTCGCTGTCGATGCCGAAGCGGCATCGACTCAGCGGACGACATCCGACACACAAACTCATCCCGCCCGGTGACTTCGGGGTGTAGAACATCGACGAAGGATCGTTGTGATCGACCGCGTCGGCTGAGTGCGTCGACGCGGTTGTCCCGTCGGTTTCGATCGATCTGATGTTGGACACGGCAGTCCTTTCGAAGCTGATTTGCCCGAACTCCCGAGCAAGGCGGGTGAAGTCGGATCGGAGACGATGACCGGCGCGCGTAGACGAAATCGCTGCGCGCCGGTCGTACAACGTTAGGCCGCGGCGGCGGGGAAGAGCTCCTCGAACGCGCCGTGCAGCACGCGGTCACGGATATCGGCGTCGACGCCATCGAAGATCGTGTGCAGTGTCTGCTGCGTGTGCCCGTAGGTACCTTCCAGGTGCGGGTAGTCATCCCCCCACAGCACATTGTCGTACGCAGTGTCCTCGATGACCTGCACAGCACTGATGTCGTGCTGGAACGAGGCGTACACCTGCTGTCGAATGATCTCGCTGGGCAACCGCGACAGCCGCGGCCGCACGAACATCCCGTGCTGGCGGTAGGCCTCGTCCATGCGATCTCCGATCGCAGGCACCCAACCGGCACCCCCCTCGGCCACCAGCAGCTTCAGATCCGGGTGCCGATCGAGCGCGCCACCGGCAACCATGTGGCTAACCACCCGCATACCGGGATAGGTGGTCTCCATGTAGTTGACCACCGCGCCGCCGGGGCCACGGTAGACCACAGTCTGAGCACCGGTGCCTATGTGGAATGTCAGCGGAAGACGCAATTCCTCGGCGGCCGTCCACAGCGGCTCCCACCGATCCAGCCCCCAGGCCCGATCGTCATCGATACCGCAGGGAAAATACAGCGCTCGAAAACCCATCTCGGCGGCGCGTTCAGCCTCGGCAACGGCGTGTCCGACGTCCATCAGCGGAATGATCGCGGGAGCGAACACGCGGTCTTGCTTACCCATCACCTCCTCCATCGCCCAGTCGTTCCAAGCACGCGCCACCGCGTTCTCCAGTTCCGCGTCACGGATATTGCAGGTCCAGAAACCCATCGACGGGAACGCGAGCTGGTTGCGCACACCCTCTTGATCCAGGTCCCGCAGCCGGATGTCGAGATCCCTGAATCCGGGCGGTCGCATCGCGTCCATGAAGTCGTTGAGCTGTCGATCGATCTGCGTGCCGTCGATGTAGATGATTTCGTATTTCTCGCCCCGCTCCGCGCGTGGCGCGCGGTCCGCGAGGCGCTTGGGCAGACGCGAAGTCCACAGATCCTCCGGCTCCATCAGGTGGGAGTCACCGGAATGCGCCCAGATCCTGTCGTCCTCTCGCGTCTCCGCGACGGCGTGCAACGCCTCTGTCATGGCCTCTCCTCGTTCGAGTGACGTCTCTGTCGATCCGCGAGAGCGGGTCGACCGCTACATACTTTACACTGTAACGAAAAGGGCAATCCTCTGTAGCAAACTTGAACGACAGCCTTTGGGAGGCGCGATGGAACCGACAACCAGCAGCAGGGCACTCAGCCGCGAACAGCGCGACCACTACCTCGCCACCTTGGACGCGCAGACCCTCTCGGCCCTCATGCGGTCCACCTGGACGTGGGACGACCGTGCCCTGCGGCGCAAGCTCAGCCAACTGCTCACGGGCCTCACCGCGGTTCGTGAGATTCGGGCCGGCGAGGTCGAATGCCCGGGTGCCGTCCTCGATGCAGCCGAGGCCCGCGTACTTGCCGCAGCGGGCGAGTTCGTCGCGGAGGTCCTCGGCCCGCAACTGCTCGTGGACTCGGGCAATAACTTTCGTGAACCTCTTCTTCCTCTCGTCCGGGCCACAGGTCACCTCATCGCGGAGGCCGCGCGGTCCCTCGATGTACTCGCGGTCGAGGTCACCGGGCAAGTGATCGAGCGCAATGAGACCCTGTCGACGATCGTCCCCGAGGAGCAGTGGGAGTCGACGGCATTCGGTCCCGATGCGACAGGTCTGGCGCAAGTGGCCTACTCGGCGGGATATACCCTCTCGCAAACCGACTACTTTCCTAGTGCCGCACTCGGCGCGCAGGTGTTCGCCATCACCGGCTCACCGACCGACGACACCGTGAACCTGCGGCGCTCGACTCTCGCAGCCGCAGAGAAGACCGGCTCATGGGATTCGGCACTCGTTCGGACACGGGCCACGGCGGCGGGAACCGGATGGCGCCTCACCGGCGAGAAGTGGTTCGTGCCCGGAGCCGCGGCCGCCGCAAACCTATTCGTCATCGCGCGCAATATCGGCGGACCATCGTTGTACCTCGTCGATCCACACGCAGTGGGGGTGACCATCGACGCGCTCAGTTCCCTCGACTCCGAACGGCCGCTCGCGCGCATCGGCTTCGTCGACGTCCCCGCCGTGCTGATCGGACGGGAGGGCGCGGGCGGCCGCATCATGAATCGCACGCTGGACCGGGCGACAACAGCACTCGCAGCAGAGCAGGTAGGTCTCGTCGACCGGGCGCTCAAGTGCTTGTCCGATGTGTTGCCGCGCTCGGGCGACAGCGAATCGTGGCGTGGCTACACGAGGAAACTCGCGGAGCTGGAACTGCTCCGAGCGGGCGCGACGGCACTGTGGAACCGTGCGGTACAACTGCAGGGCGGGGACGATCTCGAAGGCGCCGCGGTCGCCGCGGCAATGGCGCACATCGGATGCTCGAATGCTGCGCGGCAAGTGGCCCTGCGTCTCACCTCGGTGGCCGCCGACCTCGACGCCGCGGAGGTGGAGACACTTACGAACCGGGCCCGTAGTGCTGATCTGCTGTTCGGTGGCCCGGCACTCGCCCACGAGCGCCTGCTCGAACGTCTCGGAATCTGACTGTCGTGCGAGACACCGGCCGGGGCAGTGACACTCCCCGGCCTGTGCGCGCGAATAAGTACACTGCCGCTGTGGGATCAAGGGACCGTACCGTGACCGTCGACGGGTCTTCAACGTCGCCGCGCCGAGGCAGAGGTCGTCCTGCGACGCTGACCGAAGGCCAGATTGTCGACGCCGCATTACAGGTCATCAAGACAGACGGGCTCAACGCGCTCTCGATGCGCCGATTGTCCCAACAGCTCGGCCGCTCGCAGATGGCCGCCTACTCCTATGTGGCGGACAAGCAGGAACTACTCGACCTCGTGGCGCGGCGGACCCTCGCCGACGTCGACATTCCGGATGACTCCGATGGACCGTGGGACGTGCGGCTTCGTCTGCTCATCGACAGCATCGATGCTCGACTCCGGCAGCACCCCGGGATAGCCGGAGTGCTCCTGCAGCGAATGCTGCACTCCGACCGGCATCTGGTCGATGCCCTGATGGCGATCATGCTCGGTGCGGGGCTGAACGAAAAACAGGTGCTGCTCGCCTATGCGACGATCCACACCTATCTATTCGGGCGCTATCAAGTGGTTCTGGCCGATGTTTCCAGGGACGAGGTCGATCTGCCTCCCACCCTCGCGCAAGTGAGTTCCCATCTCGATGAACTCCACGGTCCCGATTTCTACAATTTCGGTATCGACACACTCATCGACGGACTCCGGGCCCGAGTCGTGGAAAACCTGCGTGCCGCGGGCCTGGACGGCACCTGATTCCGGTGTCTCCCATACAGTCCGACCGATCAACCGCCCGGCACGTGCGGCCGGCGCCACCATGCGCAGGGTGCCGGCGCGACTACGCTGCGCCAGCACCCGAAACCATCAGTGCGACGGCATGACGAACAAGCTGGCGTCGGTCCGCAGGACCCGGTAGTCACCGAGTTCTCCCGACTTGTTCGCGGTGGCCACGATGACATCGGTCGCACAGATATTCGCCGAGAGGGGGAAAGCCTGCCCGTTGCACTGGAATTCGATGCCGTCGGTCAGCGGGTAGGGCTGTGCCGGGGCCGAGTGCAGACCGTCCAGGACCGCCTGCCGTGTCACGTCCTGACCTTGGGACGCATTCAGCGCGCGCGCCAGCCCCAGCATCGGCTGCCAACCGCCTGCCGCGTTGGCGTCGACCCGCAGGCCGGATCCGTACTTGCTGATCGCTGCTTGGAATACCTTGACGTCCTTGGTGTTCGGGTCCAGATTGGCGGTGGTGCCAACTTGCACGCCCTCGAATCCCCCGGGAATGGAGGAGGAGATCGACGGATCGACGCACCGATCGTTGACGACAATCTTCGAGTTGCGATCCGCGGTCTTTATCGCCTTGAGAACGACACTGCAGAAGTTGGTGTTGCCCAGCACTGCCCACAAGCCGGGATCGTTGTGCTTCGCCGCAGTGATCTGCGAGGTCACGTCGGGGGTGCCAGGCGGTATCGTCACAACGTCCAACGCCGACCCCGCGTTGCCGAACGTCAGCTTGCCCAACTGGTTGGCGGCCCCGGTCGCGGTGGGAACGTCCAAGGTCACCATCGCGGCCTTGGTGACGTGATTCTCCTTCGCCAATGTGGCAGACGTGCCGAAGACAGCCGACACACCGTTCATAAGGCCGAACACGTTCGGGGAGGTCAGCGACTTCTGCGAGGTCGAGTAGTTCAGGAGCAATGGGACCCCCGCGGGTGACAACACATCAATCGTCTGGTCGACCAGACCGAGTGCCCCTTCGGCGACCGCGACAACCCCAGCGCCGATCATCTGATTGGCGCAGTCCGTCGCCGCGGCAGGGCTGCCCTTCGACTCACAGGTCTTCAGCTCGACCTTGTGGCCGCGCAATCCGCCGAGGTAATTGTTGATGTAGTCGACCGCGACCCGCGCGGCGGAGAGTTCGGCGCTGGTGTCGTACGTGGCGGCCTTCCCCTCGCTGATGAACCCAATCGTGACGGGTTCCCCGGTCGCGACGTTGGCAGTTCCGAGGACGGCAGTGTCGACATTGCTCGTGCCGGCGGAGTTGTCGCTACTCGAGCCGCACGCGGCGACAGTCGTGACGGTGAGAACCGCCGCTAGAACGGCACCTATGGCGTGCCCGTTGTGGTGAAGTCCGACCTTCATTTCTCTCCTTGTGGTGTGACAGACCAACGATGGGCCTGTAGGACGAAGTCGTCGTCAGCGATCGCGGACGACATGCTCATTGGTTGTGGGAGTGGACATCCACGCCCAGATATGCCTCGCGAAGTCGGTCCGGGTCCGCTCGCAGATCCCCCGCAGGTCCCTGCAACCGAACCTCGCCGTGCACGAGAACCAGTGCCTCATCGGCGATCTCGAGCGCCAGCCGCACATGTTGTTCGACCAGGACCACAACTGACGCGGTGTCGTCAGCGATCCGTCGCACGACCGGCAACAGCTCCTCCACGATGACCGGGGCCAAGCCCATGCTCATCTCATCGATGAGCAGCACTCTGGGCTTCTGCACCATCGCGCGAGCCATCGCCAGCATTTGCTGCTCGCCTCCGGACAGATCACCGCAGCGCACCTTCAGCCGCTTCCGGAGTGCGGGGAACAAGTCCATCGCCGCGTCGATCGCGCTTTCGTCCTTGCACGCGACCTTCAGGTTGTCGTGCACGGTCAGATCGGTGAAGAGGGCCCTGTCGTCGGGTACCAGGACCACACCGTTCCGGTTCGCGTGTCGTGGATCGCCGTTGACGAGAGGTGTTGTCCCAACGGTCACCGAACCACCGCGCCGCTTGAGAAAGCCGGCCATCGTATTGAGAAGGGTGGTCTTCCCCGCTCCGTTCGGTCCGAGAACCGCCAGTACCGTCGAGGACGGCAGCGCGAACTCGATATCGCGGGCGACGGTATTGGCGTGGTAACCCACCGCCAGACTCGAACATGCAAGAACGGGAGGCCCGGCCGGTGTGGAGGCTGTGTCAGGCATCGATCGACACCTCGCTTCCCAAGTACGCGGCGGCGACCTTCGGGTTCCGTCGGACCTCTGCGGGCGCGCCCACCGCGATGACCTTTCCGAAGTCGAGAACGTAGATCAGATCGCAAGCGCGGAAGATCAGGTCCATGTCGTGATCGACCATCAGCACCGCGACTCCCGAGTCGGTGATCTTCCGCAGACGCGCCCCGAGTCGAAGGCTCTCGTCGCTGTCGAGGCCGCCCGCTGGCTCGTCGAGGAGCAGAACCGATGGGTTTCCGGCGAGTGCACGGGCTATGGAAACGAGTTGGCGCTGGCCCTGGGAAAGCTCGCTCACCGGCCGTTCACCTGCCACACCGAGACCGACTACATCGAGCACCCGGTCGATGGACGCCGACGAAGTCGAGTGTTCCGCTCCGGCCCGTGCTTGCACCGCGACCTTCACGTTCTCGCGAACGGAGAGATCGTCGTACAACTCGAGCGCCTGAAACGTCCGGCCCAAGCCGTGGCGAATCCGCTTGTGTGGTGATTGCCGATCGATAACGGTCCCGCCGAGCTCCACCGAGCCCGTGTATTCGGAGAATCCGCAGAGTGCATCGATGAGCGTGGTCTTGCCTGCACCATTGGGGCCGATGAGCCCCACCAACGCACCGGCGGGAACGTCGAGTTTCACGTCATCGAGCGCGACGACCCCGCCGTAGTGCACCGACAAGCCGGTGGCGCGCAGGACCATCTCGTCCGAGACGGTATCGGATCGATTCCCGAACTCGAGGTCGTCGTGGTGCGCCATGATCACGGCTGTCCTCTTCGAGCGACGCCGTGCAATCCAGTTGTGAACCGGACCCATGAGTCCCTCCGGATTGACGATCACGGTGATGACGAGCAGCACCGCCGCGATCGTCGGGTACCACTCCCCAGCGCCGATGATCTCGTCCACGGCGATGTACAGCAGTCCATTCGTCGCGATCACACCGGCCAACACGCCGCCTGAAAGCGAGGTGACACCGGCCAGATACACCGTGGCGAAGAAGGCAACGGAGTTCATCGCGGAGAACGGTTCGAAGATCACCGACTGTTGCTGGTAAGCCAGCAACGCTCCCCCGAGTCCTGCGATAAACGATCCGATACCGAACGCGAACACCTTCACCAGCACCACGTTGACCCCCGCTGCGGCGGCGGACTTCTCGTTGGCGCGGACGGCGAGCATCTGCGAACCGAATCTGCTGCGCCGCAGCATCGCCACCGCGAGACACACCGCGGCGAGAACGAACAGACACACAATCCCGAAGGCGATCCTGGGATAGTCTGCGCCACCTCCGATTCCGAGATTCACCCCGAATATGGTCGGCGCCGGTGTGCTGACCCCGGACGAACTGACGAAGTCGGTGTTGCGGAACCACACCGCCTCGACCGCATAGGCCATCGCCAGCGTGACCACCGCTACCGCCAATCCGCGGATACGCAGAGCAGGCAGGCCGACCGCCACGCCGACCGCGGCGGCGATGAGGGCAGCTACCAGGGGGGCGAGCGGAAACGGCAGGTTCCACGAACGGGTCAGCGGCCCGACCAAAAACGCCGCAACGCCTGCGATCGTCAACTGGGCCAGCGAGATCTGCCCGGCGTACCCCGTGACCACGACCACCGACAACCCGATGATCGCCATGATCAGCGAGAGAATCAGGCCGCTCCGCCACCGATCGTCGAGCACGATCAGCAAGACCAACGCCGCCAGTGCCGCTGCTGTCGCACCGACGATCGGCCGGGTCGGCCGGGGAGCTGAGCCGAGTGCCTGTACGATCGCCGCGCCGCGCGAGGGTAATGGACGCGCCCGCACAACTAGCACGACCAGAATCAGCAGCAGCGGGATGAGTTCGGACAACCCCGTCGACGGCAATGCGGAGTACTGCGTGCTCAGGTACTGCACCCAGGACTGCGCCATACCGATACCGAGTCCCGCCGCCACCGCAACCACCAGCAGATCGAAACGGGCTACCACGGCGGCCGCCAACGCGGGAACGATGAACAACGTGTAGGAGACAGGCGCCAGAGACGTAATGGGAGCGATAAGGATACCGGCGAGACCTGCCACCACCGAGCTCAATATCCAGTTGTAGATGGCAGTTCGGTCCGGCGACAGCCCGCTCAGATAGGCGCCGCGTTCGGAGGAGGCAACCGCGCGAGTGGTCAGGCCGAAACGACTGAACCGCAACCAGATCACAAGCACGGTGGCCAGGACGACGACTGTGAGTGCCAGGTAGATCCGGTCGTACGGCAAGGCGAATTCGGCCGCTTTCCATACCCCGTCAGGGAAGATGGGATCTACCGTTACCGCCGCCGTCCCGAATCGCTGGGCGAGGAAGGCCGGCACCAACAGTGCGATCCCGAGAGCGGCCACCGCCTTGGCCACCGCAGGCGCGGTGCGCAGCGGGCGGAACACCGCGACGTAGAGGAAGGCGCCGAGCGCCGCGGCCGCGACCATCGCCAGCGCCAACGCGGGCCACTGCGCCATAGGGCCGCCGATATTCACCGTGGCGGGAAGGCCCGGGATCGGGACCAGCAACTCGCCTTGGCGCAGGTACGCGTAAAAGTAGGCCGTGAGAAGCGCGATTGCTCCCGCGCCGAAATTGATCACTCCTGAACTTCGGTAGGTCAGCACGACCGCCAGCGCCAACGCCCCGAAGACCGCACCGCTACCCAAGCCGAGGAGCAAAAAAGTCAGATGCTCCATCCCCACTCCGATCCCTCGATTCATGCCCGAATTTCAGGGCTATGCGAATCGACAAGCTTAAAAAGATGATTGATTTAGATGAATGTACGTGATGCGGGACACACACACAAGACTCGCCCGGCTGCCGCACGACCCACGGGCAAAAATTGAGCAAACCTGATAGTTGGACACCGACAACGGATCCGGCACCACAGTGCCGTCATGGTCGGATACGACAGTCGCGCAAGGGTTGTCACCGCAGAACAGCATGCGCACGGCTGCCGCGCCGACATGTCTCGGGGAATATGCCGAGCGCCGCAGAGAGGTACCGGAGCGGCGTCAGACACGCAGATGAGGGCGACGCCGCGGTCCATGGGTGGCGCATTCAGTGGGTCTGGCAGCGGCGCCGACCTACTCGCGCAAGATGGCGGACGCGCAGGAGGGCATCCGACCGGTTGTGCTGCAGCAATCCGCCGATGCCCATCGGTCCCGGATCAACTCTTCGAGAGCGGACAGCAGGTCATATCGCGCTGGGCAACCGCGGTTCGAACTCGAGACGAACAGACAATGGGCGAAGGTGTTCCATGGTCCAGCGGACCAACCTGACGGAACGGGCGGCCGACCGACCGAGGATAGAGCGTGACCTGTCGAGGTCGTTCCGAATCACGCCCTGCCACGATGCCGTCGACGACCACCTGCGCCCCTCGCACCCGCTCCGATCAGTCGATCCGGATTCGGCTTCCCGGCAGCCCGCAGGCGCAGGGCGCTTCATCGACGGTTCCTGTCGAACGCAGGGCGATCTCACGTCCGCGGTATACGCGCTCGCCGACGACCGAAAGTTCGAGACCAGACGAGCCGGAACTGATCCGCCACTCATCATGGTCAAGATGAAGCCCGGTCCTTGCGGGACACTCGACTGCGAACGCCGGGCCCAGCATCGCCATCTCGGCGGGGAGCAGCCCTGCGCCGCGCAGGGGGTCGAGCGCATCGCGCCGCGCCCAGATCGTCGGCACCTCCCGCAGCAAGCCGGCCGCCCGATCGTCGGCGAGCAGCGCGTCGGCCGTCTCGCCAGAAAGCCCGAGTATCGCTTTTATCGGCAGGTAGTCGAGCATCGTGGTTACCCGCCGCGCATCCCAGGAATACGGCTCAGCATTGCTGAATACCACTCCAGCCGCACGGAACGCGGTGACCAGGGGCCCGAACCAGGGCCCTTCGGAGTTGCGCGCGGTCAACAGGACGTGGTCGCCCCGCTCGATTCCCCAGGCCTCGATCACGCGGTGCGCCCAGGCGGTGTCGCGTTCGACTTCAGGCCATCCGATCTCGAACGCGACATTGCTGCCTTCGCGGACAAACAGTCCGATCCCCGCGAGCGCGGGATTCCGCCCGGCCATTGCGAGCGTCATCGACTTCCGGCTCATGCCTTCACCACCCTGGGAAACTTCGCCACACTCGAACTGCGAGACAGCAGGTCATCGACCGGAACCAACTGGATTTCGGGAACCACCCCGACCCTGGTTTCGACCGCGCGCTGCAACCGTCCGGTCAGATCATCCAGGTCCAACTGGTCAGTAGGTTGATAGCCAACCCTCAAGGACAGCCGCGACGCGACCCGAGATTCACGAATGATCTGAAACATCCCGTCAAGGGTCTCCTGCTGCGACTCGATCGCTTTCCATACCTCGCTGAGCACGACAGGTTTGCCCTCGACCACAGTCTCATCGCCGGCACGACCGATCAGCCACTGCCGGGTGTGGGTGCGGCCGCATCCGCAAACGTCACGATTGAACCGAACCAGGTCGCCACTGCGAAACCGGATCAGCGGTGCCGCCCGGTTATCCAGATCGGTCGCGACAAGTTCACCGATTTCACCGTCGCCCACGGCCCGGTCACTCTCGGTACTCAAATTCTCCGGCAGGACCAAGTCCTCCCACAGGTGGTAACCGTCGTGTTCACGACACTCCCACGCGGTTCCGGTGTCACCGGCACTGGAGTACATGAACAGCTCGACGCCCCATTCATCCCGTACCCGGGTAGCGAGTGCGGCGCCCAGTGGCTGCCCGGCGAACGCCGCGCCCTTGAGCGAGGAGAATGCCTCTCGCAGCTGCTCCGAACTCGCGATGCGCTCCAGCTCCAGCACGGTCGGCATGATCAGTTGCAGATAGGTCGGCTTGAAACGGCGTAGGGCGTCGAGAACCTCGGCACCGTGACCGATCCATGAATCGACGTAGATCGGGACGAGGCCCATCTCCTGGAAAAATGTGTCGAAAAAGCCGCGGAAGGCCCCGCCCGGAACGAGGATGCGATCACCGGGGCGGACCCCGACCTCCCACAGGTCTCGACCCGAGCAGGCGGGCAACGGAGGCGCCGAGTCCCAGATCTCCGGAATCAGCTCGGGCGCACCCGTAGTGCCTGAGGTGGACATGATCGAAGTCAGCGCGCTGCTCGGCACCTGCAGCAAGCCCGCGAACGGATCGCCGGTGCGGTCACGGTAGGCGCGCAGATCGTCCTTGGAGAATGTCGGGATCAACTCGATGAAGTCGTCGTAGGTACGCACCTGCCCCGGATGCACCCCCGCCGCCGACCACAGTTCGCGGTAGAACGGCGACAGCTCATAGGCTGCCGGCACCATCTCCAGCAAACGCTGCTCCTGCAGCGCACGCAACTGTGCGCGCGGCATCGTTTCGATCTCCGGCTGCAAGTACCGGCGGTTCGGGTCGTCCACGCTCCGCTCGAGCGTTTTGGACCGGGATTCGTCCACGTTAGCCATCCTTCGCAGGTCAGATAAGTCAACTAGAGACTTGGATCACAGGGTAAGCAGAGCGAGACGCCGCAATCCAGGGAACAACGTTCCCGATCGATCTGGCCCACCACTCGGCTATGTAGTAGAATCATCTATAGAATTTATCCACGATAGCCGTTCCGCATTCGGCTGAGCAAAGGTGCAGAGTTGCAGCCGTCCGTCATCACGTGTCACGAAGACAGAGTTCGCCCTGTCGGCCACCAATCGGTAGCGCGAGACGCCGAAACGCGGAAGATACTCACTGCGGCGTGGAAAGTTCTGCAGCGTTCACACTTTCGATCACTCAAGGTTCGCCAGGTGGTAGCGGCATCCAACACATCGACGAGCAACTTCTATCGCAAATTCCCGAGCAAAGCCCATCTGCTGTTGGCACTGCTCGAAGACGAAGTGCACCTGGTCGACCGGCAGTTACGGGAAAGCATCGATGCGTCCGCCTCCGTCGATGTGCAGCTACGGACGTGGTTGCGATACCACATCGGCGCGATATATGACCGGGTTCACGCACAGCGGACACGATTGTTCCTGGACCAGGACCTGGTCGATGTACTTCCCGAGCAGGTCGGGTCGCTACACGGCATCCTCGACAACCTGCTGGCCGAGATCATCCGCCGAGGCGTCGACAATGGCGAGTTGCGCCCGGGCGATCCCGAGTCCGACGCCAGGTTTGTCGGATATTTCCTGCGCGGACTACTGACGCGAGGCCTGGACGGCGGGCTCCCGCCCGACGAGGACGACCTCGTGCAGAGCGCACATGAATTCGTCTTGCGAGCTCTCGGAAATCACTGAACGAATACCGAAAATATCTGTTACACAATCCAATCCACATGTCTCGTTGCTCGCTCCGCGACACAACGACCACCCCGGACCAGGAGAAGCCGTGACCCCCACATCGCTGGGCGACATCTCGAGAGAACATCGACGCAGCTACCCCACCGGCATAGCCGTCGTCGACGAAAGCCAGCGCTCGACCTGGCCCGAGTTCGACGACAGGGTCAACCGCGTGGCTCATGCCTTGCGGGAAGCGGGTGTAGACCAGGGGGACAGAGTGCTCTGGTTGGGGCAAACTTCTTTCCGGGTGTTCGAACTGCTCGGGGCGTGCGCCAAGATCGGCGCCATGGTCTGTCCCGCGAACTGGCGGCAGTCCGGCGAAGAGCTGGCGTTCGTCATCGACGATTTCGATCCGAAAGTCGTCGTGTGGCAGGACGAAGAGATCGGCGACGCCGTTCGTTCCGCACGAAAGCTGACGGAGCGAAGCCCGCTCTGGTGGCAACACGACGCGAACGGCGACGACAGCTACGAGGCAGTTCTCGCGGCGCAGCCCGACACCGACATCTGGGCGCCGGTGGATACCGATCTCCCGGTCCTGGTGATCTACACCTCAGCCATCGGTGGCAGGCCCAACGGGTCGATGCTCACCCACCGCAACCTGCTGGTCATGGGACTCGACGCGTCGTACGCCACCCGTTCGAATCATGAGTCGGTATTTCTCAACTCCGGACCGCTGTTCCACATCGGCAATTTCCAGTGGGACGCGATCGCGGCCTTTATCCGAGGTGGCACCAATGTTTTCGTGCGGCGAGTGGAAGCCGAGTCGCTGCTGGAGATCATCACGCGCGAAGGTGTGACCTCCGCCTTCCTGCTGCCTCCGACCATTCTCCAAATGATTCAGCTCTACGACTCGGAAAAGCACGTTGTATCGAGCCTGCGCGGCGGCCCGTTCACCCCCATGTGGGGCGGTTTGCTCGCGGACGACACCACACCATGGGGGACCGCACCCGGCGGTTTCGGCCAGACCGAGGTCAGCGGGCTCGCGGTGGTCAACGCGCACGGCGGTCGGGGTCAGGGCAATTCGGGGCGGCCCTCGCCGCTGGTCCGCGTGCGGATCGTCGACGACTCCGGCAACGAGCAACCGGCGGGAGAGCCGGGCGAGATCATAATCTCCGGGGACGTGGTCCACGCGGGGTACTGGAACCGACCGGAGATCAATGAGAACCGCATGCGCGATGGGTGGTGGCACACTACCGATCTCGGTCGCCGGGAGCCGGATGGGACCATCCAGTTCATCGGCACCATGACAAGGATGATCAAATCCGCGGCCGAGAACATCTACCCCGCCGAGGTCGAGAACTGCTTGGAACAGCATCCCGCCGTGCGCGAAGCCGCACTGATCGGAGTGCCGGACCCACAGTTCACCCAATCGGTAAAGGCCGTGGTCGCGCTCGTCGAGGGCGCCGAAGTCACCGCTGAACAGTTGATCGAGCACTGTCGGGAGCGCATAGCCTCGTACAAGAAGCCGCGCACGGTCGAGTTCGTGACCGAGATTCCCCGCCGTGACGGAGCCAAGGATTACGCGGCGCTCGACGAGATGTTCGGCGGCGGCGGCTATCCGGGCGGCGACAACGTCCGAAGCTGACCCACGGCGATCCAGCACCACTCCGCCCGGACCACGAGAGATACGTGGCCCGGGCGGATTCGGCTGCGGCGGGCATATCAGCCGGCAGAGATCCGAGTCCTGACCACTGTCCGGCGCGGCGTGAGCCGAGCTGGCCGCGACGCCCCGTCCGGAATCTTCTATGCCGGACGCGCATCGCCACAACTCGGTACAGGCCGCCACCGGCGAAGGTGACGACCTGTACTGCACAGTCCCGAATCCATGGTGCGGCAATGCGTTTCGCCGGTTTACCGTTCAGCGGATCGATGCCCGTCAGATAGCTCGCAGCCGACTGCGTCCATCGAGGTAGTTGATCGACTCACTGCTCCTCAGGCCACCTTTCCGGTGAATCTGTTCGGAGGAGTATTCGCGGGCCAGGCCACCATGCCCCGGCCCACCGGCACGACCACTCAGTCCCGATCACTACCCAGAATCGTCACCGCCGACACCGCCGTCGGTCCGCCGATGTTATGCGTGAGACCGATGCGCGCGCCGTCTACCTGGTTGGCGGCGGTACCCCGCAGCTGTTCGAAGATCTCGAAGCACTGCGCGACGCCGGTGGCGCCCGGCGGGTGCCCCTTCGCCTTCAACCCTCCGCTCGGGTTCACCGGCAGTTGGCCGCCGATCGTTGTCGCGCCCGACTCGATGAGCTTGTGCGCCCCGAAACGTTCCGCGAAGCCCAAGTCTTCGTAGCTGATCAACTCGACTCCGGTGAAGCAGTCGTGTACCTCGGCGACATCGATATCCTGCGGACCGAGCCCGGCCATGGCATAGGCGGCCTGCGCCGCGCGAACAGCCGCCGGAAACGTCGTCATGTCCTGCTTGTGCTGATGCATCACCCGGTCGACACCGAGCCCGACCCCGCGAACCCACACCGGCTGATCCGTATACCGGTCGACGACATCCTCGGCCACCAGAATCAGGGCGGCCGCGCCGTCGCTCTGCGGCGTGCAGTCGTACAGCCCGAACGGCTCGACCACCATCGGCGCGTTGAGCACCTGTTCCACCGTGATCTCATGGCGCAGCTGCGCTTTGGGGTTCGGCAGTGCGTGCCGGTGGTTCTTCACCGCAACCATCGCCAGATGCTCCCGGGTAGCCGGGGACTCGTGCAAATAGCGGGCGACGTGCAGCGCGAAATTCGCCGGAGCGATCAGACCCAGCGGATAGTCCCAGGCCATGTCACGGGTCATCCCCGCCCACTCCCAGAAGGTGTCCTTGCTGGCCGACTCGCGGACCTTGTCGGCACCCATGACGAGTACGACGTCGAAAGCACCCGAGGCAATCCCGTAGACCGCATTCCGGACCGCGTCATTACCAGTGGCACAAGCGTTTTCGACACGAGTCACCGGAATGTTCAGCAGTCCACAGCTATCCGCGAGGATGCCGGAGGGGAACCCGTCCGTTGTGGACAACTCACCGAACCACGCGGCCTGGATCTCGGACCGCGAAATGCCCTTGTCCACGCTCGCCATGCATTCGGAGAATGCCATAGGCAGCAGATCCTTGATGCCCAGCCCGAAGTGTTCACCGAACGGCGTCATACCGGCCCCGACGATCGCGACCCTTCTCATGCGACTTCCTCCTCTATCTCGTTGACCTGGTTGCCAAGGAATGCGTATCCGTAGTCGGGCACGCCGGAACGAACCGCGACCCGTCGCAGTACCAGCCGGCCGCGGTCTCCGATGCCGACCGCTCCGGGCAGGCCGCCGGTGGTCTTCACCAGCGCCCGCACACCCACTCCGTCCAACTCGACGATGACCAACGAGTACGGACTGGGCAGGCCCGGCACCGGCACGTGGACCGTGACGCTTGTGTAGACGGTGCCGGTACGCGGCAGATCCACAAGCTCAGCCCCTTCGCCGAGCAGTCGGCCGCGGTCGTCGACACTCAGCCGCGGGGGAAAGTCGAGCTCCCCCGTCTCCGGGTTGCGCGATGCCCGCCAGCGCAACTTGGCGTCGAATGCGCGAGCGTAGGCGGCGAGAGAAATGGGGATCTCACCACCGGAGGCGACTGTTACCTTCGGAACCGGCCGCGGTTCCGGTTCGTTGCGAACGATCGGCACTGCGGCACCGGTGTCGACCACGACGCCGGTAATCGTCGCCTGCTCTACCGCGAGCAAAGTACCCTCCATGCCCGATTCGACCATGTGGGCAAGACCGAACAACGCGGCGCTCGCCCCGGCCGTCGGCAGTTCAGGTCCGGTCCCACGGCTGAGCGTCTTTGCTTGTTTGTGGTCCAAGCCGGCCACGACGACCGGCACATCCATCTCCGCAGCCCTGATGGACGCCTGAACACCGGACTCGCGCAAGAGCCGCGGATCGCCGTAGTTATGGACGGAACCGCGGCTGTCCCGCGTCCGAACCGGGAGGCTGCGAGCAAGCCGCTTCGCCGGGTGAACCTCGACCCCGGCGCCTCCGATCACGACCGCCACCGCGCCGGCCGGTGCGAGATCGACGGCGATGATCAGGGCATGCGGTCGCGCGCTGGTAATGGCATCGAGCGCAGCCGGGGCACCACCGAGCCGTTCGCTGACTTCGATATCCGGGTCCAGCCCGAGGCCTGCCAGCAGTACCGCCCCACTGCCACCTTCCAGAAGTGGAACATCCCGGGTAACCAGGACCACCTGCGTGACTACGGCCTGTCCGGCCAGCGCAGCGGTGCCGGCCTCGACTGCCAGCGTGATGGCGTCCTCATCGACACCCGGGACTCGTGCCCGATCGGTGCCCCATGGGGGCAGATATGTGCCGATTGCACTGACAACACTCATCCCAACCTCGTATCTCATCGGTGCCGAAGAACAGAGTCGGCTAATTATATAACTCTTTAAGTTAAACATACCTTTAGTTCGCCCAGTCGGGGAACGTCGCACCTGTGCCCGATTCTTGCGTGAACCTGACACCCGACCTCGGGTAAGCCTCGAACCACCCGCCTGAACCTGGTTCCTATATAGTAATACAATTTAGCTGTAAAGTCGTTCGAGCGGTCATCGAACGGGCCGCCGACCAGGAAGTGAACATGATCACCGAGACAGCCCTCGCCAACTTGATCTTCCCCGGATGCACCGTGGCAGTCGGAGACGGATTCGGGACGCCTCGAGAGGTATCGGCCCAGCTGAGCATGGCGGCGGCGGACCAGGAACGGGTCCGGCTCGTACTGGGATGGATGCCAGAACCCGACCCGGGTCTGAACTTCGAAGCGTTCTCGGACGTGCGCACCGTCATGCCCGGCTGGGGACTTCGAGCCGGAGTGGCGTCGGGCAAAGTGCAATTCGTTCCTACGCGGCTCTCCGCGGTGCCTGCTCTCATTCACGGTCCACTCCGCCCGGACGTGCTGGTCGCGACCGTCGTGTCCAGGCCGGACGGATTTCGGTTCGCCACCGAGGTCTCGTGGCAGCGTGCAGCTGTTGCCGCCGGCGCACGCATAGCCGCGGTGATATCGGCAGTCGCGCCTTGCGCCGATGCCGGCCCGCCGCTGCCCGACGATCAACTGGTCGTCCTGGGCGTCAGCACGGCAGCTCCCGGCCGGATGCCGGACGGAGCTCCATCGCCGGAAGTGGAGCGGATGGTCGACCATCTCCTGACGCTGATCCCAGCGCACAGCCGAATCCAGGTCGGGCCGGGTGCTCTCGGTGCAACAGTGCTGCGTCGCATCGAGGTTCCGGTCCGGATCGACTCCGGGCTGCTGCCCGATGCGATCGTGGACCTGGACGAGCGCGGACTTCTGGTCGACGAACCGATTGCCACCTACCTGGCTGGCGGCCCGCGGCTGCTGGACTGGGCGGACGGCCGCAAGATTCTTCACCCCATCGAGTTCACCCATGATCTCGGCCGACTGTCGGCCTCGCCGCTGTTCGCAATCAACACCGCCATCGAGGTAGACCTCATGGGGCAGGTGAATGTCGAAGGCACGGCACGGGCGATCGTGGGCGGGATCGGCGGCCACGCCGACTACACCGCTGCCGCAGCCCGGTCGATCGGCGGACTGAGCATCGTCGCGGTTTCGACGACCCACAACGGCCGATCCACGCTGGTTGCCGAGCTCTCCCGGCCGGTCAGCACGCCCGCGCATGATGTCGATGTGATCGTGACGGAGCACGGGCTCGCCGATCTGCGCGGACTCGATCGCACGGAGCGTACCCGCGCACTGCTCGATCTCTGGGGAACCGCCGCTCCCCCGCAACGATCCTGAGAGACGCGACGCCCGCAAAACCACAACGCCGCTCAGCGACCTCTGTCCAGCAAATCCAGAACCGTGGGTTCGCTACCATTACCCAGGAGATACATCTCGGCACCCTGCAGATGCCGACGCCACAAGTCCTCGGCCCCCGACTCGTCCCGCCGGCGGACGAACTCGACCAATTTGCGATGTGCCCGCCCGGTCCGGCGCCGTGCTCGATCTGCAGAGACGCCGATTCCCGGCCGCAGCGATCCATTCGCGGCATCGATGATGTGATGCACCATATCGGAAAGCAGTGCCAGCGTTTGGTTTCCCGCCAACCGCACCACCAGCTGATGGAACTCACCGTGTAGCCGTATCGACTCGGCCGGATCGTGCTCGGCGTCGTAGCGATCCAGTGCCTCGTCGAGAACGGCCAGATCGGCATCGGTTCTGTTACGCGCCAGTCTGGCCACCGCAGGCACCTCCAACGTGAGCCTGGCCTGGTACACGTCCCGGATGGCCACGCCTTGATAGACGAGAACAATTCCCGCATAGGTGGCCGCGACCTCACGCCGGGGCGCTTGCACGCAGGCACCACCCTTCGCCCCACGACGAAGGACTATGAGCCTCTCAGCCTCCAGAACTCGCAATGCCTCACGCAAGGTCGGGCGGGAAACACCGAACTGGAGGATCAGTTCGGATTCAGGAGGCAGAACCTGACCTGCCAGCAATTCACGGCAAGCAATCCTGCGCCGCAGCTCGGAGGCCACCAACTCGGCGGCCTTCGGCACTCGAACCATCAGCACCCACTCCTCGCGACAATACGATCCACCTCGTTTCACGTCGCGACCCACCAGGCACCGCAACGGTGGCCCTCAAAGTATCATTATAGTATAAAGAGTTAACTAAATAAGCGCAGATCGTTGAACCTTCTGAAAGGAACCGGATGTCCGACATCCCCGTGCTGGCCGATTGCACTCCACTGACCGAGCAACAACGCGACCTGCAGCTGATGGTGCGCGAGTTCGCCGCCGAACGCGTCGCTCCGCTGGTGGCCGAAGCCAATGCCACCGAGTGCTTCTCTCGCGAGGTGCTCCTCGAGATGGGCAAATTGGGCTTGCTCGGCGGTCTGGTGCCGGAAGAGTACGGCGGCATGGGCATGGACCATCTGACCTATGCCGTGGTCATCGAAGAGATGGCACAGGTCGACCACATCGCGGCGGTTTACATGAGCTTGCCGTCCAGCCTCGTGGGCTCGGGCCTCCGCTATTACGGCACCGAAGAGCAGAAGCAGCGGTGGCTGAAGCCCTTGGCACGGGGCGAGATCTTCGGTGCGGGCGGCGTCACCGAGCCCCGGTCGGGCAGCGACGTCGCGGGCATCACCACGACGTATCGTGCCGACGGTGACGGTTTCGTCATCTCCGGCGCCAAAGCATGGATTTCGAACCTCGACAACGCAGACTTCATCGTCACGTTCGCGACCCGCGACAAAGCGTTGGGACGCAAGGGAATCAGTGCGTTCATCGTGCCGGCCGACACCCCGGGCGTAACCCTCAAGCCGTACAAGGACAAGCTGGGATTCCGCTCCATCTCGACCGGCGACGTCTTCCTCGACGATGTTCACCTGCCTGCCGACCATCTACTCGGCGAAGAAGGGGAGGGTTTCGCCATCGCCATGGGCGCAGTGGAAAACGGTCGGTTGGCCGTCGCTTCGCGCGCCGTGGGTCAGGCACACGCCGCGCTCGCCGACAGCCTCGCCTACGCGAAAGACCGCGTGGTATTCGGACAAGCGATCGCCGATTTCCAATTGACCAAGGCGAAATTGGCCGATATGGCAACCGGCGTACTGACTGCCAGGCTACTGACCCATGCGGCGGCCCGGCTCATGGACACGGGCGAACGCGCCCGGCCACAATTGTCGATGGCCAAGCAATACGCCAGTGATGTGCTGCAACGAGTTGCGACCGAAGCTGTCCAGATCCATGGCGCGTACGGCACTTCGCCGGAGTATCGGGTTTCGCGAATCTATCGCGATGCCAAGATCTTTCAACTGGTCGAGGGAGCCAATGAGATTCATCGCCTGCTGATCGCGGACTACCTACTGGGAAAGCGGACCTGACCGATATGCTGCCGGCGCCACCGTGCGCCGGCGATCGGTCGCACCGGCCTACCGAGAATGCGCGGCGGGTCGGGTCGTGCGTCGGAACCGGCAGCCGTGTCGAACCCCGGGGCCGAGGTTGACGACGGACAGTCCGACCTCTGCGCGGGCTTGACTGCGACAAAAGTGCTGTCCGCGAACGGATTCCAAACCACTCGGACCATGTGCCAGGGTTCCATGGACCTGTCGATTTCGCCCTGGCATCACAGACCTGTCAGCGATCCGCTCAGACCACCGCCACACGCGGCAGATTCCGCCCCACCGCATCCTGTGCGAACAGTTCACGACCGAGGCCCTCTTCGATCTGCCGATGCGACAGATACAGCGAGTCCAGAACCGCGCCTCGCGCCACGAACCCGTGCAGCGCGAACTCCTGAGTCAGGCCGAGAGCACCGCAAACCTGCAACGCGTGCGCGGCGACTCGTCGCTGCGTCCGGCCGGCATCGGCTTTGCACATTGCCGCCGACCACTCGCCGTCGTCTTCGCTCGCCACCTCGAGCAGTCGCTCGGCGCCGACCAACTCAGCGTATGCCTCCGCGAGCCGATGCCGAACCGACTGGAACGACCCGATGGCTTTTCCGTACTGAACCCGGCCACTCGTGTGCGCGACAGCAATGTCCAGCATGGCCCGGCTGATGCCCAATATCTCGGCGGCCAGCGCGCGACGCGCTGCCGCGACTGCCCGGGGCCACAGCTCATCGATTCGCACTCCGCCACCGGTCGTCGGCGCGACGACCTCGGTCCATCGCAAAGAGCGGTCGAAGGCATCGACCGGCTCGTACCGGACCATATCGGCGGCACGCACAACCTCACACACCGTCCCGGAATCAGCACGGCTCACGGCCACGATCTCGTCGACCGCGTCGAGCGGCCCGAACACGATGCCGCACGGCTCGGCCGAGGGAACCGGAAGGGCACCGATACCGCCGGCCTGGATTCGCAGCTGGTCGGGACGCGGATGAGCAAAAGCGCGACGACCATTGGCGGGGGGCAGAATCGACTCGAGTTCCGCGAGCACAACCTCGTCCAGAGCCCGAGTCCGTGCCAGCACACGACCGTGTTCGGTGAACAGAATCTGTGTCGCGATCGCGGGGTCTTCCCCGCGGACTTCATCCCAACCAAGCTTCTCGAGCGCCGCGGCGAGGTCGTGGTCCGGCTCGATTCGCGCAAGAATTTCCCGCACCGAGCCGATCAACAGCTCGCGGGTTTGCTGATCCATCATGATCCCTAATCCTTGGGGAGGTTGAGTACCCGGTCGGCAAGGATCCCGCGTTGCACCTCGGCCGAGCCGCCCAAGATGGTCGCAGACCGGCTGTACCACCAGTCCGAACGCTGCGATCCCATACCCTGACCGAGAGTGAAGTAGGACTCCGACAGGTCTCGCACCGTGTCGAATGCGCCTTGGTCGGCACCGGCCAGGAGGATCTTGTCGACACTGACCTCGGGACCGACTGCCTCACCCGCCGCAAGCCGGGTGATCGTCTGCACTGTGCGCGCCCGCAACTTGACGACATCGATATAACTGCGGGCGAGCCGGGCCGCTGCGTCCGCAGGCATTGCGGACGACCCGGCAAGATCGTCCCGCAATGTTCGCAGCACGCGCAGGATGGTCGCCGAGCACTGCCAGGCGAACATCGATCGTTCCCATTGCAATAGGTACATCGCCACAGCCCAGCCCTGACCTTCGCCCCCGATGAGCCGGCCGGCCGGGACCTTCACGCCGTCGAAGAACACCTCTGCCAACTCGTTTCGGCCGCTGGCCAAAGCCAGCGGCCGAACGAGGACGCCCGGAGTATCGGTGTCGATGAGCAGCATGCTCAAGCCACGATGACGAGAGTCCGGCGTGCCGGTCCGCACCAGGCACATCAGTCGCCGTGCCGTGGCTCCGTGGCTCGTCCAGATCTTTTGGCCGGTGACGACATATTCATCACCTTCCCGAACCGCACGGCAGCGCAGCGAGGCCAGGTCGCTACCCGCTTCCGGCTCGGAGAAGCCCTGGCCCCACCATTCATCACCGCGTAGGTATGCCGGCAGCAGTTCGGCAGCGGCTTCGGGCGCGAAATGAAGCATGGCTGGCCCGAGGGTCTCCAGCGGCAGATATTGCTCCGGTATCGGCAGTCCGGCAGCGGCCAGCTCGTCGTACAGCATCGCGCGATGCCGCTCGTCGCCGCCGACACCGCCCACCGATTCAGGCCAGCCGTACCTGCTCCAACCGGAATCGTGCAGCAGGCGAACCAGTTGAGCGTGCTCTGCCACGGTCTCCTCCACCGTGGCGTAATGCCGCCGCCACCGGTCGAGCGTGTCATTTCGATCCGCCAACATACGCCGTAAACCTTGGCGGTATTCGGCCAGGTCGAGGTTGTGTTCGCCGACCTCGATGCTCACCGGGCCGCTTCTTTCTTGGTCAGGAAGCGGTCGACCACGGCCCGATGCTCCGGCGTGTCGAACGAGATGTACTCCTCCGCCAATGCGTAGTCGAGAATGCCGCGCACCGCCTGGTCCAAATGCATGTTGATCGCCTTCTTGGTGGTGCGCAGCGCGTGGGCGGGCTGAGCAGCAAGCCGGCGAGCCAGCGCGACAGCCTCGTCGAGCAACTCGGCACGGGGGACGAGCCGGTTGGCAAGGCCCAACGCGACGGCATTCGGCGCCGTGATCCGGTCGCCGGTCAACAGATACTCTTTGGCTCGCAGCAACCCCATGATCAATGGCCAGGTGGCCGCGCCACCATCAGCCGCAGTCAGACCCACCTGAACGTGTGGATCCGCAAGATAGGTGTCGTCGGCGATCAGGACCAGATCGCTCAATACCGCCAGGTTGCAACCCAACCCGACAGCCGGACCATTGACCGCTGCCACGATCGGAAGGGGGCAGTCGATCATCGCCCGGACCAACTTGCCCGCAGTATCGATCTCGCTGCGGCGCAGCTCGATGTCGTGGTGCAGCGTGCGGAAATGCTCCATGTCCCCGCCGGCGCTGAAGGCTTTCCCCGCTCCGGTGAGCACCACCGCTCGTACATCGGTTTCTTCGGCGAGGTACTTCCACACCCTGACGAGCGCGAGGTGCAGAGCCTCATTGGCGGCATTGAGGGCTTCGGGCCGGTTCAGGGTTACCTGGCATACCCCATCACCTCGGTCTTCGAGCAACAATTCCGGAGCGAAAGGGTTATGCATGATGTCCTCCTACAGCTTGACGGCTTGTCGCTAAATTAGTTAACTGTATAGCAGGGCTGTTCGCCACTGTCCAGAAGCACGATCCGAACCAGGGCTGACAGGCACTGCGGATCACCACGCCGTACCGAAGGAGGGTTTGCAGTACTCCGCCACGTCAGGAGACTTTTCTAGTACCTCAGTACCAATACGCGTAGCCATTGGGGGATCCCCCCTGATCGACCGTGCGCTCTCCATCGACCATGCGGCGCTCGCAATCAACGCCCTTTGCGATGCTGCTCGCCTGCCACACCGCAGCGAAGCCCGCGTAGCCGACCAGCTGCAGATCGCTTCCAGCACAGTGGATTCCCCCCGTTCCGGCATTCAGCAGCAGCCATGAACGCGGCACCAACCAATTCAGCGTTTCGTGATCGGCCGGCAATCGGCCACGTGATCACACACGGCAGGAAGGCTTCACACTATGCACGCCACCGTCATCGTCGCAGGAGCTCGGACTCCGATCGGCCGGCTGCGCGGGGCGCTCTCCGGGCTGTCGGCGACCGACCTCGGCGGTATTGCGATAGGCGCCGCGCTGCGCAAAGCCTACGTGCCCCCCGAACATGTGCAGTACGTCGTCATGGGGCAGGTGCTGACCGCCGGCGCAGGACAGATGCCTGCACGCCAAGCCGCTGCCGTGGCCGGTATCCCCATGACCGTACCGGCACTGAACATCAATAAGGTCTGCCTGTCCGGGATCGATTCGATCATCTTGGCCGATCAATTCATTCGATCAGGTGTCTACGATGTCGTCGTTGCGGGCGGCATGGAATCGATGAGCCAGGCTCCGCACCTCCTGCCGGGTTCACGCAGCGGGTTCAGATACGGGGACATCACGCTTCTGGACCATATAGCTTACGACGGCCTCCTCGATGCCTTCACCGACCAGCCTATGGGTCTGCTGACCGAAACCGGCAACGACACCGATCCGATCAGCAGGGAGGAGCAGGACGCTTTCGCCGCGCGCTCGCACCAGCTCGCCGCGAAGGCCTGGGAGAACGGACTTTTCGACGACGAAGTTGTGCCGGTTGTCATTCCGGGCAAAGGTAGCGGTATCAACGTCCTTCGCGACGAGGGAATCAGACCGGACACAACAGCTGAAACCCTTTCCCGCCTGCGGCCGGCATTCCGGGATGACGGGACCATTACGGCCGGCAATGCCTCGACCATCAACGATGGCGCTTGCGCGGTCGTCCTGATGAGCAAAGCGCGCGCCGAGGCCGAGGGACTGACCTGGATCGCGGAAATAGGCGACCACGGCATGGTCGCCGGCCCGGACTCGGGCCTTCAGCTACAACCGGCCAACGCCATCGCCGAGGCCTGCCGACGCGCAGGCATCGCACCGGCAGATCTCGATCTGGTCGAGATCAACGAGGCATTCGCTGCCGTGGGGATCGCCGCTACCCGTTCGCTCGGCATCGACCCCGAACGGGTCAACGTGAACGGCGGTGCTATCGCTCTCGGCCACCCGGTCGGTATGTCGGGGGCTCGCATCACCCTCCATCTGGCACTGGAATTACGCCGCCGCGGCGGCGGGGTCGGCGTGGCCGCACTGTGCGGAGGCGGCGGTCAAGGCGACGCCCTCATTGTGCGGGTCCCCTGAATTCCATTCAGCCGTCTCTCATCGTCTACAGATCGAGGAGTCTCCAATGACCCGAATACCGCCGACCATCCTCGCTGACATTCTCGATGAGAATGCAACTCGCTACCCCGACGTCGCGGCATACGTCGAGCCCGGCCGCGAGATCACTCATCGTGAGCTGCGTGAACGCGCGGGTGCGATCACCGCGGCACTCGAGGCCTCTGGACTCGACCGTCAGGACCGCATCGCACTCTACGGCCGCAACTCTATCGAGTTCGGCGAAGTGCTTGCTGCCGGACAGCTCAGTGGCATCGTTGTCGCGACAGTGAATTTCCGGCTCGCCACCGCGGAGGTCGCGGCTGTCCTGGCCGACGTCGCACCGCGGATCGTCTTCGTCGACAATGACCTCGCACCCGTCGTCGCAGCAGTGCGGGAGCGGGTGCCCAGCATTGAATTGGTCGTCTGCCTCGATGGGACATCCGGTCCGGACATCGTCGGATTCCAGGACTTCATAGCGCGCGCCGGCGACGCGGCTCCCACGCTGCGCGCACGACCTGAGGACATCGCGTGCCTCGTGTTCACCGGCGGCACGACCGGCCGGCCCAAGGCATGCATCCTGGGACAGCGCGAAATGCGCGAAGTCGCGTCGACGATGAGCGCGGAGCTCAGAACCGGCTCCCAAGACACGGTTCTCATTGTGATGCCGATGTTCCACATCGGCGCCATGGCAATTGTGCTGGGCATTCACGCGCGCGGCGGCACTGCCGTCCTACATCGTCAGTTCGATCCGTCGATCGCGGTCGGCACCGTGGCGGACCGCGGAATCAGCGTCCTGCATCTCGCCCCGACGATGCTTCAGGCCCTTGTCACTGACGCTGAAAACAGACAGAACGCCCTCGCCGGCGTACGCACCGTGGTCTATTCCGCCGCACCGATCACCAGCTCGACCCTCGCCGCAGCGATGGAGGCCATGCCGGAGGCCGGGTTCCTCAACCTGTACGGCCAGACGGAAGTGATTACCTCTGGGCTACCGCGGGAGCTTCACAGCCGCGAAGGCTCCGATTCGGCTCGACGCCGCCTCACCTCCGTCGGATTTCCGTTCCCCGGCACCCGGGTACGAATTATGGGTGCCGACGGCACCGACGCGGCACCGGGCGAACCCGGTGAAATCCTCGTCAGGACCACGGCCATGTTCCGCGGCTATTGGAACGACTCCGCAGCAACCTCGGCGACGATCCACGACGGCTGGTGCCGCACCGGTGACATCGGTGTGCTCGACGGCGAGGGACTGCTCTCCCTTGTCGACCGCAAGAAAGATGTCATTATTTCCGGCGGTGAGAACATCTACTCTCTGGAAGTCGAGGACGCCGTTACCACACATCCTGATGTGCTCGAATGCGCCGTCGTCGGAGTGCCGGACGAACGTTGGGGTGAATCGGTTTGCGCAGTGGTCGTCACGCGCGCGGGCAGCACTATTACTCTCGATGAACTTCGCGAATATCTCGACCAACGGCTTGCTCGGTACAAGTTGCCGAAGCGTCTCGATCTCGTAGCGGAGATCCCCAAGCTGCCGACTGGAAAGCTCGACAAGAAGCGTATCCGTCGCTCCCGATCGGACTGAAGCGGGAACCTCTCAGCGCTGTTCGACGGCGCTCTTTCGGTGATTCATCCGGTAGGAGTGCCCGCACCGATTTTCGAAGAGCATCGGCAGATGCCTTTCTGGAGCAAGGATTGGAACCTTGCTCCAGAAAGGCAGCGTTGAATACCGGCAAGAACGGCGCTGCACCTCACATTGCCGCGGCCCTGTCCACCATTGATCGATTCATCCCGACGAGGTGGTCGCCCCGACCTCGGTTTCACCCAGCTCTCGAAGCAATGGAAGAAGCTTGGTGCATATCGTCTGCACGTTCCGAGCTACCACGTCCTCGGGCATCCCGGCGAGGGAAGCCCAGAAGAAGACCGTCTCGACGGGCGCGCCGGCCGTGAGCTGAGCGACGTCGGACGCGACCGCTTCAGCGGTGCCGTAGCTGAATCGATCGATCGGTCCTCGCGTACTGTCACGGGCCCGGACCTGTTCCGGGTCGACGGGCTTCGGCACCGGCGCATCGGTTCCCTCCACCATGTGCCGGCGGTAAGAGTCGAGCTGATGGGCGAGGTGCCGCGATACGAGCGGCCAATCCCGCTCCGGATCCTCGCTGACCCAACCTTGGATTCCCCCGGCCATTCGTGCCGAGGCAGGATCGTGACCACCATCGACGAGACCTTGGCGGTAGGGCTCGTATAGGGCTGCGTTCGCTGATAACAATCCAGAGCCCAGGAGGCCGGCGCGGCGGGCGCCCTGCGGGCCCTGATACCCCATCCAGACAGGCAACGGATTTTGCACTGGAGATGGTGTGACCCCGCCGGTGCCCAGCAGTCGGCGTATCTCCCGTGCCCGATCATCGGTCTGGGCATACCGCTGCTCGAGACTCACGTCGTAGAGTTCGTATTCGGGTGCCCGGTATCCAGCACCCAAACCCAATTCGAGCCGACCATTCGAGATGAGGTCGACCAGCGCTGCCTGCTCGGCAATTTGCGCCGGATGGTGTAGCGGAGCGATCACGATCGCAGTTCCCAGCCGGACGCGACTCGTTCGCGCCGCGGCCGCTGCGGCGAATGTCAGTGGCTGCGAGCAGTAGCCATCGTCGAACAGGTGGTGCTCGGTGAACCAGAGCGATCCAGCACCGAGGTGTTCGGCCTCCTCACACATCTCCAGGGTGAAGGCGTGCAGACGTGCAGGATCCTGCCGCCATGGTTCCGGATTCCGGAGGTCGAAATACAAGCCGATATCGATTGCCATGAAAGAAGTGCTATCCATTCTTCGTCGAATGCCGGGCCCGATGCGTCCGGCTAGGTCAGATGCGATTGATAGCTCTCCCACCAGGTGTGGGAGAACTCGACTCGCCTGGTCTCATCCCGCTTGGTGACCTGTCCTTCGGCCCACCGCGGTGTGTGTTCCGGCGGCCCGGGCAGCGGCACCCGCCCCCCGCCGTGCGCATGCGGTCTCCACGTCCACCAACCCGAGTCGCCCAGCAGAAAGCGCGCTCGGACCGGGTTACCGTCGGCGTCGAATTCGACATCCCCTTCGGGCCGCGACACCAGAATCGGTTCGGAGCCGGAGGAGATCACGATCGCGAACGACCATCCCCGGGTGCCGTAACAGATCTGCCCCCAGTCCACAGCACCGTCCTCGTACCGCGTGACAAACGCGAGCCAGACGCCTTGGAGTTCACGCTTGTAGGCCGTCAGCGCCCAACTGTGCCCGGATCGGACATAGACCTGCTCGTGGAAGACATAGCCGTCCTCGACGGGCTCGCCGCGATAGGTACCGCCGGTAATGCGGAACTTGCGGGCGAGATACACCAACGGCTCATCGGCATCCGGGGTGGCGAATTGCAGCGCCTCCTGATCATGGGCGAACTCGAGATCGAGCACGCCACGCTCGACCCACCGGCCGGCCCGATCAGAGGTGGTGAACCGAAACCGCGGTGGGCGACCGAGCTGGTAGATGCCCCATTCGTCATCGATGAAACCTACTTCGCACAGACCTCCGTAACCGGTTTCCGGCCGAAACTCGAAGTCTTCGCCGATCGGCGCGTCGTACACCAGGAACCGCACCGCGGCTTCGTTCATGAAGTGGCGGATGGGCAGCGCGCGAGTGTTCTCGGTTTGGACCGCCGCCCACACATGCTGTCCGGCAGCCGGGCATCCCATGATCGGCTCCGCATAGGCGCCAGGCGCCCAGTGATTCAGGGTGGTGCCGAGGACCGATGCGTGGCCGAACGATCCACGTCCGAATCCCGGCGAGTACTCGTTATCTCCCGGAAGTGGCATCTCGGTCAGACTCCCGCGAACGGGGCGCCTGGAATCGGATGCAGCGCGGCGGTCAGTCCCCCGGGGTGCCCCAATGTTCGGGGAATCAGTCTGCGATGGCCGAATCGCCAACCTTCCGCAGTACGCACCGCAATATCGTCGTACCAGCCCAAGAACTGAATGCCCCGACCATCGGCGGCGCGGCGCGCCCACTCGGTGACAGGGAAACGAGCCCGCGCGATGTCTCCGTCCACTCGAACAACTCCCAGGTGGATCGTCTGGAAGACCAGGTCGAGACCGGAGATCGTCGATTCGATCAGCTCGGCGATGGCATCCCTGCCCTGCACGTCCGCGGTCGTCGGGGTGCTGAGTACACCATCGGCGGCGTACGCCTCGACAGCCTCACGCACACTGAGCCGGCTTACCGCTTCGGCGTAGTGCGCCGCGAGCTGCTGCACAGCAACGATGTCTGCGGCATCCCGGCCTGTTGCAACCATCAGGTCACCACTTTCGGTTCCATCTATGAGCTGCCCATGGCACCCCAGCGAATAGTAAATAACTATAATAGTTATCTAATTGAGCCAGTCAAGATCGGAGGCGCCCACCGAAGCACCGGGCAGGCGTCACGCTCGCGAAACCGGCGATCCGCGGGCATGCCAATCGCTCGATATAGTACTCTAATTACACTATTTATCGAGGCGACCTCGATAGCCGACGTGAGGACACTTGTGACCGACCTGACCATCCCCCCACCACCCGACTCCAGCGTGACGGTCTACCGAGGCATCGACGAGCTCGAAGCCGCCATCGGACAGGAGTTGGGGCCCACCGAATGGTTCACGATGACTCAGAGTCGAATCGACGGCTTCGCGGATGGCACCGAGGACCACCAGTGGATCCATGTGGACCCCACCCGGGCCGCGGACAGCCCCTACGGCGCGACCGTCGCACACGGCTTTCTGACCCTCTCGCTGGTTCCCTACTTCGTCAATCGACTTCGCCGGATCGACGGCGTCCGCATGGGTGTCAACTACGGACTCGAGAAGGTTCGGTTTCCCACACCGGTACGCGCCGGTAGCCGAATCCGGGCCAGGACGACCATGGTTCAGTTCGACCGGCTCGATGAAAAGTCGATCCAGCTGACCACCCGCACGGCTATCGAAGTCGAGGGCGAACCGAAACCCGCGTGCGTCGCTGACCTGGTGAGCCGCTACTACCTGGCCTGAAAATTGGCAACGCGGCTCGTCTTGTCTCGATGATCCGACAAATTCTGAGTAAGGGCTCCCCCATGACCACAGTGGACAGCACATCCATCGACGCCGGCCTGCTGCTGCTGCGCACGGTCGCCGGTTTGACCATGGCCGCACATGGATATCAAAAGTTCTACGCCGGAGGCCGCATCGCTGGAACCGGACGTTGGTTCGACAGCATAGGCATGCGACCGGGTCGCTGGCACGCGCTGCTCGCCGCGACGACCGAGGTCGCTGCGGGGATCATGCTGGCACTCGGTCTACTGACCTCCTTGGCCGGTGCCGCTTTCATCGCGCTGATGCTGGTAGCCGCCTACACCGTCCACCGATCCAACGGGTTCTTCAGTGTCAAATCCGGGTGGGAATACAACTTCGTACTCGCTGTCATCGGTGCTGCGCTCGCCATAACCGGGGCCGGCCGTTTCTCCCTCGACCATGTCGCCGGGTGGACATCGGTGTTCTCGGGAAGCACCGGAGCATTGATCGGAGTTGTGGGCGGCCTGGCAGCGGGCATCGCCCAACTCGCGGTCTTCTATCGTCCCACCGTACCGGCTGTCGCAGCCGAATAGTTAGTCAGATAGTTCGTCAGCACCACGCGGCCGTACGACATGTGCGGCCCATCGTGCTGGCACACAACAAAGAAACCACAGGAGTTCTCGGTGAGTTTGCCGCCAATCTTGTCCGACCGGTTGCGTTTACCGGCGGTCGCTTCGCCCATGTTCATCATCTCGGGGCCTGAACTGGTGATAGCCCAGTGCGCCGCGGGCGTCATCGGAACATTTCCTTCACTGAACGCCCGCCCCCAATCGATGCTGCGGGAATGGTTGACCGAGATCACCGAAAGGTTGGCGAAACACGATGCGGATCATCCGGAAGCACCGGCGGCGCCATATGCGGTCAACCTCATCGTGCACAAGAGCAACGATCGACTCGCCGAGGATCTCGCGACCATTGTGGAGTTCCGCGTTCCGATTGTCATCACGTCCCTCGGAGCCCGGCACGATGTCAACGAGGCCGTGCATTCGTACGGCGGCATCGTCCTGCATGACGTCATCAACAATGCTTTCGCGCGTAAGGCTGTCGAGAAAGGCGCCGACGGTCTGATTGCCGTCGCCGCGGGCGCGGGCGGACACGCCGGAACCCAGTCGCCTTTCGCTCTGGTACAGGAGATCCGGGATTGGTTCGCCGGACCCCTGCTCCTCTCCGGCGCCATCGCCCACGGCCGTTCGATCCTCGCTGCCAGAGCGGCCGGCGCCGACTTGGCCTACATAGGTTCGGCATTCATCGCGACCGTCGAGGCCGATGCGGACAACCGCTACAAACAGATGATCGTGAACTCCACAGCAGTCGATATCGTCTACTCCAACCTGTTCAGCGGCGTGCACGGCAACTATCTGCGCGGCAGCATCGAAGCTGTGGGCTACGACCCCGACAACCTGCCGCAATCCGATCCGTCCGCCATGGATTTCGGCACCCGCGAGACTCCTGGCCCGGGTCCGAAGCCGTGGCGTGACATCTGGGGCTGCGGTCAGGGAATCGGCACGATCGATGCCGTCGTCCCGGTGGCAGAAGTCGTCGCACGATTGTCCGACGAATACACATCCGCTGCACGAGCCCTGAGCGAACTCCTGATCTAGAACGCTCGCCGCCGCGAGTAGCTGAGTCGCAGCGACCAGCGGTATCCACAACCCGTTCACCCCGTTCGCCGGTGAAGTTCACCGGCGAACGGGGTGTGGATACCGCCTCGAGCGCTTCCGCAACCTCCACACCTGCTCGGGCTGTTCCGTGCCGAAGTTACCGCACCGTCAATCGCGGCATCTCAGGCCGCTTTGGTCAACGCCTCGAACGATTCGCGAATGCACGCCGCGTAAAATGCCGGATCCGGCATCATCGTCCGGCACGAGACGAACGATAGGATCAGATCGTTCTGATAGCTGCCCACGATGTGAAGCAGCCCGAGCCCATCGAGAATCGGGCCGGTGCCGTGCATCGCCGATATTTCACAACCCAAGAAATAGAGCGGTACACGTGGCCCCGGGACATTGGTCACCACAGTATTGGCAATCGGCGCAACGCCGACTGCCGCAGCGATATTCAACGCGGAACGCATACCCGGCCCGAGCAATGCGCCCGGCAACGCGTCCGACATCCGGACCAATTCCCGGACACCGACGCCGGAGCGCGCGCGGATATTGGTTGTGGCTTCCGAAACAGCTACCAGTCGCGCGTGATCATCCTCGATATCGGTGCCGATCTCGATTATCGTGCCCTCGATCATGTTGCCGCCGGGTGCGGAACTATCTGTGCGCGTCGAGATGGGTACTGCGGCCGACAGCGGTTCTCGCGGCAGCTCACCGTGCTCGCGCAGATACCGATGCAGTGCGCCACCCACCATTGCCAGCGCGACATCGTTGACAGTCGCGCCGGGCACCGCCGCACGCACCCGCTTGACCTCGTTCAGATCGAACAGAATGGATTCGTAACAGCGGTGCGCGGTCACCTGTCCGTTGAACCGTGTCCATGGGATCGACGGCCCGATGTCGCCGCCCAGTACCGCTCGCACCGCTGTCTTCGCGATCGCCGGCACAGCCGTGCCGATCAATTCCAGTCGCGCGAGCTGTCGCTGCGGCATATCGAGAAGACCGCGGGCGAGCAACTCCCACTGCGAAGGCAGGCGCCCAGGGAGCCATTCGACCCTCGGGGGCGCGATCTCCGCAGCGGGATCGACTCCCGTCAATGCGGTGAGAATCTGCACGCCTTCCCCACCGTCGACTGCGCAATGATGGATCTTGAGATACAGCGCGAAGGCGCCGTGCGGTATACCGGGTACATTGTCGAGCCCGTCGATCACGTAGAGCTCCCACGGCGGACGCGCCATGTCCAGCGGCCGCCCGTAGAGTCGAGCGATCAGAATGCACAGCTGCCGCCAATCGCCCGGCGCCGGCAGAGCCAAATGCCTGACATGGACCTCGAGGTCGAAATCCGGGTCCTCGGTCCAATACGGTTTGGCCAGACCCAACGGGACCTGAACGAGCCGTCGCCTGAACATCGGGGCAAGATGCAGGCGCTCCGCAACGCCGGTGAGTACCTGCTCGAAACTGATTCGACCGGCCGGTGCGGTGTGCGGATTGCAAATCAGGACCGGACCAAGCACATTGGGCGCCTTGGGCGTTTCCTGCAAGAGCATGACATTATCGGTGGCACTGAGCTGACGCATCGTATCCTCTCCCTGCCGATGATCAGCGCCCCATTGATCTGCCATCAGCAAATGAATCACCTGATATTTCCATCTGCGCCCGACAGCTTCGATGCTGATCCAGACATTTCGAAGTGAAGGTTCGCTCGGCCGTGCGGCAGCGGCGCACGGAATCGACTTCAGGTAGACGCCTGCCCCGGCAGTTCCGCGCAGACCACAGTGCTCACTTCCACCCAAAGCGACCATGTTTCGTCCCGAACACGCCGCCACCCCCTTGTGTTCCGATGTGCGCACCCGTCCCATTGCACCTCGCGTGCCGGAGCATCGAAGCCGTCCGACGCACTAACAGTACATTGATCTGACTGATTTTGTTCGCTGACCGACCGAGCCACACCATGTGGGCAGGGCACGGGGTGCCGCCGCAACCCCAGCCGGCCCCGAACATGGTCGAGTAGGATAATATCAACTTGAGGATCTATATCAATTCGCGATAGGAGCGTGCGATGCCCACCTTGAGGGAGCGGAATCGGCTTCGCGCTCGGGGCGACATTGCGGCCGCCGCCTTCGAGCTTTTCGAACAACAAGGCTACGACGCCACAACCATCGACCAGATAGCCAGGGCGGCAGGCGTCTCCAGCGCGACATTTTCCCGGCATTTCCCGAACAAAGAGGACGTCCTCTTCGCCGATGAGGATGTGGCCGCGGCGGAGATGGTAGATCGCGTCGCCGTACGAGCCGACCGGTCCTTCACGGTCGCGGCACTCGCTGGCCCTGTTGCCGAGCTCGCCCTCGTACTGCAGAGCGAACGCACGATGCGACTGACGCACCTGGTCATGACCAACCGCTCCTTGGAGAGTCGCAGTCTCCGCATGAGATTGCGATGGGAGCGCGATATCGCGCGCCAGTTCGCGTCCGAGCAAGGCCTCGAGGACCCCACGATCGATCACTCGCTGGCAGCCGCAGCGGCCGTTTCCTGCCTCAGCACAGCCCTCCGATACTGGGACAAGAACAAAGACCCCACCGGACTCGTCGAGCTGGTCGAGCTGTCATTCCGACGTCTCTTCGATCTGATCGGCCAAAGCCGGTAAACCTTTCATGCAGGCATCGGCGGATGACCGGCACCGATCAGCTCGAGATATGCCGGGCGCCCATGATCCCATCGAGCGCCCTACAGGTCCTTCACGGTCTCGCTCGTGCCACCGTCGATTCACTGGATACGAGCGACCCGCCATACTAGAGCGATTTCATGCTCGTAGAAATAGCCACATCTGCCTGGACTGCAATGCTCGTACCGGCCGCCAGTGCAACGATCCGGCCATTGAAATCCGAAATCTCGGTGTGGACGGTGCGCAATCTGCGCCCGCTTCGAACATGCTTCGATGCGAACGACAAAGGACCTCCAGGATCTGCCGGCCGCAAGTAATCGATATCAAGGCGCAACCTGCGATATTCGCCATCTATTTCGGACAGGAATAAGTCCTGCACGTCGTGCGCCAAGGCGAGCAATATACCGCCGTGTATATTTCCATGATTGTTGGTCATGCCCGGAGTCACCCGCGCCGAAGCGGTACCTTCGCCGACTCCGGCAACCTCCAAGTCCGCGCTCCGAAACTCTCCGCGCACCAGCGACTCATGGTTTCGCCATGCCACCGGATCTGCTTGCTCGATCGCCATGATGCCGATGGCGTAGGCCACCGGGTTACCAAGGTCGTCCCTCAGATCCACCCGGGCAGTCCCGACTCCTCCCTCGACCGTCAGCGCCGATCCCACCGCGTCCAGCCGGGTGGCCGCCCGCGCCGGCGGCCCCAAATGAACTACTCGAAGCTCGACTGTAGGACCGATTGCGGACCAACCCAATGCCGAGAACACCGAAGTAGCAGTTGCAGAATCCGCCATTACGGATAGCAGGCTCGGCTGGAGTGAGCCGTCGGGACGAAGCACATCGCAGCGCAAAGGCGCGCGATAGGTGACCGTCCCCGGCTCCCCCACCTCCGCCCACATCTCCAGGCCGGCTTCCACCTCACCTCCGAGAAAGACACGTCCGGTAGGTCCGGCTTCGCTCACGTGCGTCATGGACCATTCGTTCGACAGAGTCATGTCAGCAGGCACCACCCAAGGAAACAGCAGGTACGTCGGCGCAAGCACCCTCGATCACCGCGGCCACCCTACGACGCAACGCGCTCCCCCCGATCAACTCCGGGGGACAACTCAGCCTTATGGCAGAACACAACGATTCAACACTTTTTGTCATTTTTACAGTGTCACCTCACTCCAGAACTCAGCCTCGCCCGCAACCCGAAGGCCACACCGGCACACAATCTCCACCTTACTAGTTCAACTATATAGCTTATTATAAGGATATCTCCGCCTGCAGGGACATCCCCGTCGCGCCAGAGATATCGCCGAACCCCGAGGTGGCCGGGCTTACCGTCATCGAAGTGATCGAGGCTACGACCGACACCACCGTGCATCGCAAATCCGGAACACGTGGTCCATACACGTGGTTCCACGGGTGTGATCGGAACCACTCAGGGGCAGGCTTGAGCCGGGCGAGTTGAAGTAGCCGGAGAGGAGCCACAACCGATGAACGACATGACAGGTTCGGCAGATTTCGTGGGATCACGAGGTGAGGCCAGTGGCCGCAGATTCGCGGTGCGGTGCATCGAGAGACTGCTCGAGGCGTCACCGACCGGATGTCTCACGACCTCGCTGGACGATCTGGTCGCGGCCACGCAGCTCTCGTCGACAAGTCAGGCCCGGCTCGCGGTTGCCAGGCTCGATCCGGTCGATCACTCGGTAACGGTCGACGTGGAGTCGGTAGATGAAGACGTGGTTTTCCAAATCGTGTGGGCACCCGTCACCGGAGTCATCGACCTCATGCTCGACTGGGATCTGCCGGTCATCGAGCTTTCGATCGCGGAATTGGCTTGTTGGCTGGAGGTCGAAGCCCCTGTCGCTCGTCGTGCGATCGAACGTTTGGCGGACCTACCCGGAGTCGGCGTCACACCCGCGGCCGGTGTCGGCGCAATCCGGATTTCACTCGACGTCTCCATCTGCCCGCTCACCACGGCAACCCGCTCCGCAGCTTGATCGGACGCCGGATCGGATGCAGTGGTCGCGCGGCGGAAGATCCTGCTGTCAGGTACGAGCGAGGCCGACGTTTTGTGCAGTGACCCATGCGGCGATCTGCACGCGTGACACAAAGCCGAGCTTGGCGAGAATATGTTCGACGTGGCCTTCGACAGTCCGATGGGAGATTGTCAATCTCGCGGCAATCTCCCTGTTGCTGGCGCCATCCGCAATGAAACACGCGATTTCTCGTTCTCGCTGCGTGAGACGTGAAAGTTCGGTTTCGGTATCATCTGGCACTGCGGCGACGCCCAGCGCGAACGCTATGTTCGCGCTGATCGGGTTCCGCTCGCCTCGCCGGTATGCCTCGGCAAACTTCCGCTGCCCCAGTCGATTACGTGCCGCGATCAGCCGCAACTCACGATTCTCGACTTCTTCCGAAGACTGCCGAACGTCGGCAATGCGCCAGATCGCATCGGAAGCACCGAAAAGTGTTGCCGCCCTGTCGAATTCATTCAGCTCTACGGCGGTGCAACCCAATGCCTCGAAACAGAAGGCCGCCCCGATGGCATTGCCGAACTCACGATTGATCCGCAATGCGGCATTCAAAGTGTCCACCGCCTCGGCCAGGTCTCCTTGCTTTCGGTATAGGACTCCCAGGGTCCACAATGCTTCGGCGCGATGCCACTGCTCGCCATGCGACTCGCTGATCGCGATCGCATCCTGACACTCCTTGATTCCGGCCTCTATTTCGCCGAGCTGGTAGCTCGCCACTCCGCGCTGCAACGCGATCGCGGCCCGACACATCGGATCATCGATGTCGCCGAGCGCTCGGGACGACTGGTCCAATACCGCAAGGGCGCCCTCAACATCGCCGCACAGCAATCGAACACTGCCCAGCAATGCCAGCGAAAGAGCGACGACCGGGTTGTCGTTGTACAGCGTCGCAATCCTACGACTTTCCATCAGCATGGCGTCCGCACGCTCCAGATCGCGCTGCTGTATGGAGCACGTTCCGCCGATCCAGAGCACGATTGCCTGCTCAGGAAAAGGTTCGACGACGGCGGCCAGCGCTCGGTCGATCCAGTGTTGTCCCTCTCCCGCACGACCCGCAAGAATTGCCGCGCCGCCCACCGCGGCGGCCAGAATCACACCCGACGGCAACTCTCCCGAATTGCCGAGCGAGAAGTCGATAGCAGCGCGGAGATTGTCACGCTCGCGACTTATCCACCGCATGTTGGCGAACTGATTGGGTCCGAACCATTCCTGATACCGGCTCCATGTCGAGTCGCGGAAGTAGTCTCGGTGAGCCCGGCTGAAATACGTCTCTTCGCCGGCCGAGACGAGTTGTTCGCGTCCGAATCTGCGGATCGTGTCGAGCATCCGATACCGAACGTCGATGCCGTGCCGCTCCATGAAAACGATCGACTTGTCCACCAGCCCCGCAAGGGTATCGAGAACCGAGGCGCGTTCCAAGCCCCTACCCGAGCAGACAGCCTCTGCCGCCTCTCCGGTGAAACTGCCGGAGAATACCGAGCTACGTGCCCAGAGCGATTGCTCGTCCGCGGTGCACAGATCATGACTCCAGCTGATCAAAGACCGGAGGCTGCGTTGCCTGGGCGCTACGACTTTGTTCCCGGATTGGAGCAATCCGTACGGTTCGTCCATCCGGTTCAATATCTGCTGCACAGAGAGATGCCGCACGCGAGCCGCCGCCAGTTCGATAGCCAGCGGTAAACCGTCGAGACGACGGCATAGTTCGGCAACTGTCCTCGCGTTGTCCTCGATAAGCTCGAATGTCGGATCGGCGGCATGCGCACGATCGACGAACAATGCGACAGAATCGAACTTCAGGGCACTCTGCGCGTTGATCTGGAACATCTCAGGATCGGGCATCGGAAGCGGCCCGACAGTGAGCAGCCGCTCACCGGAGACCTCCAATGTATGCCGACTCGTTGCCAGGATCCGAATTTCTGGGCATTCTCGCAGCAGCGCGTCGACGAGAACGGCGCACGCGTAGCTCAAGTGCTCACAGTTGTCCAACACCAACAACATGGTCCGGCGGGCGAGTTGGGCACCCAAGACGGACGGCGCCCACCGTGCCGACGTTTCTTGCAGATTCAGCGCAACCGCCACCGTCGAGGACACGAGTTCCTCGTCTTGCAGTGGCGCGAGGTCCACGAACCAGACACCGTCCGGATACGCACGCTGCATCGCCGCAGCAGCACGCAACGCCAATCGGGTCTTGCCGACACCGCCCGGACCAACCAGTGTGACAAGCCTCGACGAGGACAAGGCGTGCTTGATGTCCATCAACTCCGAACGCCTGCCGGCGAAGCTTGTTACCTCGGCTGGCAGGTGACCTGCTACTTCCTTGTCCGCAGCGGTCACGCGGCAAGCCGGTTCTCGAAGAACCAAGCGATCGGCAGAACACCGAACGCCGAGCCGCCGCCTGCACCGATTCGATATGTGTTGCGCATCGCCCGTCTTCCGTGATGAGGAGGGCACCGCGAACGGCTACTCACCTCGAACTCCACCCGACGGTTCGAGTCTAGGCATACCAGCGCGAGGTCACCAGCAATGACTTGGTCAGCCGTCGAATCAGTCGGAATCTCGCGCATGCCTCATCAACCGACATGAATTGGGCACATACCCGCTGCCCGGATTTGTACCGGCACTTTCACAATCAGGTCACGGCGAGCACGGCCGACCAGTGCATTGCTCGTGCGCACCGGTGCGTCCGGTGATGTCACGAATGAGTCGGACCGCATTGCGCGATACGAGGATTCCACAGCTGAGCGATCGGTCCCGTGCACTCCGCCAGGATGACCGGCGTGGGCCCGGCATCGACGGGTGATTCACTGACGTCCGAAGCCTTGATCGGGACGCCGTCACTCCAGGTCCCCGCAAAGCTCAGATCGTGATCACAACGACGAGTATCGAGTGAGCAGGTCTCGAGGATATCGCTCAACCGCCACAGGGTGTAGGAGACGGCGCCGACGCCGAAGAGGTCGATCGGTGCGAGATGCGAGGCGTCGACCGCGGGAACGCCGTGATCATCGCTGTGCAACATGATGTACGCCTTCCGATCGGCCGGCAGCGTCAGAGAATCGAATACATCGATGCCGTTGCGCGCGTCCGCAAACCGGTCGTCATCAGAGTTGATCACGAATACTCTTGCAGTGCTTGGCATTTCGATCGGACCACCAGCGCCTTCCCACTGGGTGTACGCCTGGTCGAGGCTTGTCCCGAACAATGCGTCGGTACCCCAGCCTCGCGCAGCTGCCTGCTGCAGCAGATACGGTGTCATCCCCCCGCCGAAGGAATGCCCGTAGAAACCCACCCGAGCAGTATCTATACGCGCCTCATACGCCGCGGCCGCAACGTTTCCCTGGTCTGCCTGGACGAATGTCACAGGAAGATCGAGGACCGCGGAGTTGTAATCCGATGCGACCACGATATTGCCGAGGCTGACCCAATGCTCGATCAACGAGTGATATGCATTCGGATCACCGAACCCGTATCCGTGCGAGAAGAAGATGGTCGGCCGCTTCGAAGAATCACAGCGACCGGATGCCAGCGGCGTCTCACCGGTCCCGGTGGGCACGAAAACACGCTCGTCCAACCGCCATCCGGCAGCCGAGGCAGGACTCACGATCGAATACCCGCCGACGCCGCACGGCCCGGCACCACCCAGTGCTCCCATCGCGGGCGGACTCGGTGGCCCCACCGGCTCGGCGGCAGACACAGGCGCGTACCCCATAACGGCGAACGCGCACAGCAGCGCCACTACCGCCGCGACCGACCTATCGCCAACTCCGCGAACAGCTCTCATGATCCAACCTTTCAAGCAGATCGGCCGGCCCTCCGTGTACGGCAGCACCTCCCAGGGAAGGTCTGCGGTATGGCCCGGGACGCAGTCGTCGTTCACGTCCGGTCTTTTCGAGCTCCGTTGTGGCACAGGAGGAAACGAGCAGCGGCGACGAGGGCGCTCGCCACCGCCGTCTCGAAGTGTTCACCCGGCTACGAGATCGCCCGCCAGGTTGCCGATATTGATCATTGCTGCCGTACCACCCGGTGAGTAGTCGTATCCGGACGCCGGGTACCCGTCGGTCAGGAATGCGAACGACACGCCACTATCGGGGTCGCAGAAACCGAGTTGGCGTGGGGCGCCGCCGTTCCCGAACGTCTTCGGCGACCCCACCGAAGGCATCCACATTCCGGGGGCGGACCCGGACACCATGACGAACAAGCCCATCGAAACCGGGTTCGGCATGCCGCCGTAGATCTGATCTCCCGCCGGCACCTGGGTGAGCCGCGGACGGATCGCGTCCGCGACTACCCCGGGGGCCCAGAGGGGCGAATGCAGCAGCGCCTGATAGTGCAGCGCGACATCAGCAGCCGAAGCGACTACCGAATGCGCGGGCTCACCAGCCGCAACAACCGCCGGGTTGTCGAGGTACCAAGGCCCCCACGGGTCCACCTCTGCGCCGGCCCCGTCGGTGCACCTCATCGGAGCAACCGTCGCCTTCTGCTCGTCCTCATCGATCCCGAGGGCGAACCCGAGACCCAACGGCCCCGCGATCTCCGTATGCAGATATTCCGGAAGCGGTTTGCCCGTGATTCTCTCGACCAGTTCAGAGATCACCCAGGCTGCGGAGGTCAGGTGGAACTGCAACCGTTCCCCCGGTGGATAGTCCAGACGCCATTTCGCAAACGCTTGCAGCCGCAGCTCGCGATGCGCCATCTTCGGATAGCCGAGTGGTGCGAACGGAATACCGGCGGTGTGGGTGAGAATGTGCTCGATTGTCACCGCGTCTTTGCCGTTCGTGCCGAACTCCGGGATGATCGACGCGACCGGTGCCGCAATGTCGATTCTGCCCTCGCCCATCAGCTTCCAGATCGCGCTCGCCACGATCGACCGACCGACCGACTGCAGCAGATACCGCGGCGCTGCCGCGCCCCAACTGGCCGACGCGACCAGCCGACTGTGCCTGGCCACCGCAACCTGCGCTGACGGGAGCCTCCCGGGCCCTACCTCCACCTCGATGCGCCGGAGTAATATATCGAGCTTTTGCGGGTCGATACCCAGATCAGACGGGTACGGCACAACCTGCGTCTGCATTTTCAAATCGGTAGTCGTCATAGCGAAAGCAGCCTCCGCTCAGCGCGAGAAAATCGATACGGCGGATGCACCCGGCACACCGTACAAATGCGTGTAGCCGACGCGTGGGTTACCCGGAACCTGCCGTTCACCGGCGCGCCCCTGCAACTGCAGTACGATCTCGTAGACCTGCCGCAGTCCGGAAGCACCGATCGGCTCGCCATTCGCGATCAGGCCCCCATCGGTGTTCACGGGCAGCCGGCCACCTATTTCGGTGGCGCCCTCGGCAATCCACTTCTCCTGCTCGCCGTCGGCGCAGAAACCGTTCTCCGCCATATGGATCAACTCCGATCCGGCGTCGGTGTCCTGCAACTGGGCCACGTCGACATCCTCAGGACCAAGCCCGGCGGCCTCGAAAGCCGCCCGCGAGGCGTCCACCGTCGGGCTCGGCGCACTCTGCAGCGGCAATGACGGAGACTGCACCTCGAAGGCACCGTACCGCCGCGACCGCAGTTCGGACGAACGCAGGAAGACCGGAGTCGTCGTGAATTTGTGCGCCAGGTCCGCACGGCAGAGGACGACGGCAGCGGCCCCTTCGTCCGGGCTGCAGAACATGTACTGGGTCAATGGGTAGTTTACGACCGGTGATGCCAGAATTTCGTCGGCCGGGATCACCTTTCGCCGCCACGCCTGCGGGTTGATCGAACCGTTGCGCAGGTTCTTCTCCGCGATCTTGGCGAGTGCGTGATGTGAAATTCCGTGATCATGCATGTACCGGTTGATCTTGGTGCCGAAGAAGTGGGTGGTCAGGAACATGCCGGTTCGGCCGTACCAGTCCGGCAGGCCCACGACCGACGGGTCCGCGGAAAACGCACCGCGCGGATGCTTGTCCATGCCGATCGCCATCGCAATATCGGCTTCGCCATGCTCGATCGCCTGCGCGGCCATCTGCAGCGAGGTGGCACCGGTGGCACAACCGTTGAAGATCGCCCGCACCGGTATCCCGGTCAGCCCGAGCCAGCCCACGATCGCATCCGGATTGGACACCTCGTAGCTTCCGACGAACGCAGTCTGCACCTGCGACCAGTCAGCACCGGCATCGGCCAGGGCCGACCGGGCAGCTTCGGCACCCATCTGCAGTGCCGGCTTGTCCCCATAACGGCCGAAGGGGTGCAAACCTACCCCGACAATCGCAACCTCGGTCATCACTTCACCTCGTCATCATCGGTTACCGGCGCGAACGCATAGGTCAGCACCTCGGTGCCGTCGTCGCGAACGGTGTACGGCAGGATGCGCAGCTCCATCTGCTGGCCGATGCTCAACCTGGCCGGATCGGACTCGGTCAGCCGTGCCTGGACAAGGAGTTCCCCAGGCAACTGCACATAGCCGATCGCGTACGGCACGAAGGTTTTGGGCGTGTCGTTGCCGTCGTACGGCGGCGACGGCGGCCTGAACTGCTGGGTGGTGAACCCCCACAGCGTGCCGCGGCGCCCGAGCTTGCGCTCGGGCTCACCGGGTCGCGCAGGGAAGTAGATCACTCCGTCGCTCTCCGAGCCGATCAATTGCGGTTCGTCGGACGGCCAGGTGAACAGCCCTTCCGCAACCGGTACCTGCGTTGTCATCGAGTCAATCCCATCCAACAGTCTCGTTTTCTATCCCTGATTCGGTCAGTCACTGCCGGCCCACCGGAGTCAGCAACCCGAGCGGCCGCGGTCGGTTCCGCCGGGCCGGAGCGCATGGCGTCGACCATGGCTGCGGCAAAGGGCTCCTGAGAAGCAAAGGCGGCATGCATGGCCATCGATGTGGAGCCATGTCGTAGGAGGCGACCGCATGTGTTCCCCGGCCCGCTGCGGACCCGAACACCTGCGCAATAGCCTCACACGGCAACCGGTAGTGCGGGATGTGCACACCCAAGCCCAGCAGCCCTGACATCAGCAGACCTCCAACTTGGCCAAGTATCCACTTCACCACTAATATAGTTTAATTGTACGACTATTAGTTGTGATGCAAGTCACTTTAGCGCCGGTCGGCAGACTTACCATATGATAGATCGTATCAACTTGCAAACATCATGCGAAACATACCGTTCAGTGCACGCAAGAGCAGGTAGAGCTCCTGAAGTAGTGTTGCAAGACCGCAGCGAACGACAACTCGGCGCACGCCGCGAGCACTCGCCTCGACGGTTCCGGTGCCGTGGCGCCAATCCGACGGCGCCTGAGCCTGATTGGAAAAGTAGCCCAATATAACTTCCGGCTATCACCAATGCCGGTTCCCGCAAATGGGCAACAGCCTGGACTTCCAACAATCCTGTGCCACAGGCAATTTCATAACCCAGACAGTCATTCCAAAGGATTCGGCAACTGCACGTCACGCTGCGCGGGGCGCGAACGTGGCGGACCCCGGGAGGAAGCCGGTCAACACTCCTGCGCGAACGATTTGTCGGTCCGATCGACAATTCTCTATTCATCAAAATTATCGTCTATCTTATTACACTGTTAACGCAGGCCGCGCTGCCGAACCTGGATTCACAGTCGTACCAATACTCAAGGGGCCCAACGGGAGTCGTGAAGAATCTCTTGTCGCCGACCGCGAAACGGCCCTATAGTTCCCGAAACGCCCGAACAGCGCTCGAGCTGAGATTCAGATCCGGCGGCTGACTCAAAGGTAGGGTCGATTAGAATATAATTAGTTACCTACTCTTGATCAGCGAGGATATACACCATGGCGGCACAGCCGGGCAATGTTCAGGCATCTACAGCCGGGCCGTTCAGTGGGGGCCCGGTCGGACAACAGATGCGATTGCCGAAAATGGCCGAGATGATTGCCGGCCACCTGCGCGGCCAGATCGTAAGTGGGCAGCTCGCCGAGAACGAGGCATTGCCGCCGGAGACCGAGCTGATGATTCAGTTCGAGGTGTCGAGACCCACACTGCGGGAGGCGTTTCGAATCCTCGAGTCGGAATCACTGATCACGGTCAAGCGGGGTGCGCATGGCGGGGCGCGCGTCCAGGCTCCCGACCTCAAGGTCGCAGCCCGCTACGCAGCGGTAATCCTGCAGCATCAACGCACCACCCTCGAGGATCTGTATGAGGCGCGAGTGGTGATCGAACCCCCATGCGTCGGCTTGTTGGCCGAGATCAGATCAGACGCGGCGATCGGGAAGCTGCGCGCCGCGCTGGCCGAACACGACGCCGTCGTGAATGACCCCATGCGATCGATCCACGTCCACGTCGCCTTCCATTCACTGCTGATCGAGCTGACCGGTAACAACACCCTGCAACTGCTCATGGGGATGCTGGAGGGCATCATCGACAAAGCGAACGCCGCACGCGCGGAATCGACGGTGGGCTCAGCAATCCACGAACGCGCCAGCCGCAAAGGCCTGGCCGCGCACCACCGCGTAGTCGATCTCATCGAGGCGCGCGATACCGAAGGCGCCGAACAGCTTTGGCGCAAGCATCTCACCGAATCCCGCGACTTCCTCGTCCGCGGTGATGTCCAAACCGTTCTCGACCTGATGGGCTGACACGCCGGGTTCACGTGACCCGAGTTCGACGGTTGCAACCACCCCAATACAGGTATAATATCCAACTAGTTCAACATAGAGTGCAGAAACTAGCGCTCTTCACGCGCTCGTGCCACCCTTGACCCCCCGGGTGACACGCGGCCGCCACGGCGCTCGGCCTCCCCCTTCAACGCCAGAGCGCGGTGGCGGCACATCCCGGGAAGAGCCCCGCGCGACACTGCCCCGGATACCGCGACCCTGGCCGTCCGCGCATTGCTATCCGAACGCCATCATGACTTGCGGCCACCCCCGGATAGGTTCCTTGCACCTCGCGCAGTGTTCTCCTTCGAGGGGAGAACAGTGTTCCAGCGCAGAGTATTTTCCGATTGGCTCGCATGTGCTGTGATTCACAGGCGGGACACCCCGTTTCTCCTGTCTCCCAACAGGATCGTCCCGCGGCTCAGCAGAGCTACGCCAATTCTCCGCTCCGGACGCGCGGTAGCTCGGAAGCATCCGCCCACTCCGCTCCATCGAGCAGAAACCGAGGTCCGAATGAATGCCCAAGCGGACTATATAATCGTCGGCGCAGGATCGGCGGGAAGTGTACTCGCCAACCGACTTTCGGCGGATCCCTCGATCTCCGTCCTGCTACTCGAGGCCGGCCCGAAAGACTTCAATCCACTGATTCACGTGCCGAAGGGATTCGGAAAGCTGCTCGGCAGTCCGAAACATGCGTGGCACCACCCGGTCCGCCCGATCGGATCCACGGACCGAGTCGAACACTGGGTTCGGGGCCGCATGCTCGGTGGATCGAGCTCGATCAACGGAATGATCTACAACCGAGGGCATCGTGCCGACTACGACGAACTCGAAACGCTCGGAAACCCCGGCTGGGGCTGGACCACCATGCTGCCGATCTTCCGGTCGCTGGAAAACCACGCACTGGGTGCATCCGAAATGCGTGGCGCCGGAGGTCCATTGCACGTGAGCACCGCGACAGGGCCGGAGCAGCTCTGCGAGGACATGATCGCCGCCGGCACCGAACTCGGGTGGGCACCGACGAATGATCTCAACGAAACCGACGACGACCGGATCGGTTACGCGGCTGCCACGATCAAGAACGGTCGTCGCTTCAGCGCATCCCGCGCATTCCTGTGGCCGGCCCGGACACGGTCGAACCTGCGGATCATCACGGGCGCCACGGCAGAGAACCTTCTTTTCGAGGGCGACAAGGTCGTCGGTGTCCGTGTCGGTCAGGGCAATACGACAGTCGAGTATCGCTGCTCACGCGAGGTGATCCTCTCCGCGGGCAGTCTGACGAGCCCCAAAATCCTCCAATTGTCAGGAATAGGTCCCGCAGACGTGCTGCGGGGTCTGGGGATAGATGTACGGGTCGAACAGGACAACGTCGGGGCGCGCATGCGCGAGCACCGGTGCGTGGTCTTGCAAGCACGGCTCAACAAGGACGTCGGCTACAACCGCAAACTGCGCTCTACGACCGCGCAGACCCGGTCCGCGCTGGAATATCTGATCACGCGCAGGGGACCGTTGGCCGGGCCCGCCTACGACGTGGTGGGATTCTTCCGCACCACACCGGACGCCGGACGGCCGGACGCCCAAATCCTCATGGCCCCGTTGTCTGCACCACCTCTACAGGCCGGCCAGGACGCCGGCGTCGAACAAGAGCCCGGAATCCAGTGCATCGGTTACGTCCTGCGCCCTGACAGCGAAGGCCGCCTTGCCATCACATCGGCAGACCCGCGGGCGCATCTGGACATCGATTCCGGATTTCTGACCACCGAACACGATCGTGTCATCCTCGCCGAAACCCTCCGGAAAATGCGGGACCTGTTCGCGCGGGAGCCGATCGCACGCCACATTAGCCACGAGCTGCTGCCGGGTCGCGACGTCGTTCATGACGACGAGATCATCGACGCCGCGCTCACAAAAGGCTATTGCGGATACCATGCTGTGGGGACCTGCGCGATGGGACCGGATGATGCTCACGTCGTCGATGCGCAACTGCGCGTTCGTGGTGTGGACAACCTGCGCGTCGTCGACTGTTCCGTCATGCCCACTATGGTCTCCGGGAATCTCAACGGACCGATAATGGCCATGGCCTGGCATGCGGCTGACCTCATCACTGAATCCCTTTGATCAGAAGCGCCACCGACTGGGAAGTAGTGGCGCGGACCGGAGGGCTCCTCCGGCGGGGCGACCTCATGACGCTTTCGAAGGCCGCAGCTGCGACAGCCCGCCCCAGCAGAGCTCGACAGTCGTATCGATCGCATCAGCCTTGGAAACGCCGCCGGGCGAATTCAACCAGTATCGAGCGATCATCCGACTGGCGCCGACCACGCCGACCGCAAGGAATCGGGCCCGGTGCGAATCCAGACCCGATTCCTGCGCCAGCAGGTCATATACAGCATCGGTGCAAGCGTCGGAGGCGCGCTTGGCGTGCCTCGAAACTCGTGGATCAATAGCAGGATCGGAATTGAACACCAAGCGATACCCCTGCGATTCTTGATCGACGAAATCAAAGTACGCGTGTACGGCGGCACGCACACGTTCATGATTATCACTGGTGGAGCACAACGCCCTGCTGACCGCCGACACAAGAGCATCGACGTGGTGCTGCAGCACCACCAGATAGAGATCGACTTTGCCTGGAAAGTACCGATACAAAACAGGTTTCGAGACGAATGCTCGGGCCGCCACCTCGTTCATCGAGGTACCACGGTACCCGTTCCGTGTGAAGACTTCGTTCGCAGCGACGAGAATCTGGCGCCGCCGCTCGCTGCGCACAGGTTCCTTGCCTGCGGCAACGAACTCACCGATATGCCTGACCTGAACCCGTTCGGCCATCTCGCCCCTTTACTGCTACCTCAAGCCGACGAGCGCACTGAACATCCAATGGATCGAGGTAATTAGTTAGATAATACCACTATACAGAGGCGAGTTCGATTCGGCCCATCACGGAACCGCCGAGGAGGGAGCTAGAGCGCGTTTTACGGCCGCCACGCTTGCCCGGCGACTTACCGCTAATCAAGGAAGACTCCGGAGATGGCCGACGAACCTGTTCGGCGCGACCGCGTTCAGATCGAACAGTCGAGTAGGGCGGTCAGCGATACGAGTCACCCCATCAAATCGAGAACCGTCTCGATATCCGCACGTACCAGGTAGTCACGCGCCTCAGTGAGGTGCTTACGCCAAAGCTGTTCGGCGCCTTCAGCATCCCGAGCCTCGATCAGGTCGACAACGCGGTGATGTGCGGCCAATCCCTTTCGACTGGCACGCTGGTGCGCCGCGGATCCGATGGTCGATTGGACCTGCGATGCGTTCGCCATATCGATGATGTTCTCCAGCATCCCCATGAGCAGCCGCAAGGTCTGGTTGCCAGTCAGTCCGATCAACAACGAATGGAAGGCGACGTGCAGCCGGACCGAACGCATCGGGTCATCGCCGACCGCATCGTGCTCCACCAGCGCGGCCCGCAACTGGCTGATCGCATCATCGGACCTGAGCTCGGCCAAAAGACCGACACATGGCGGCTCTACGATGCTGCGCGCCTCGTACACGTCCTCGAGCGTGGTGCGCTGATATTGCAGGATTACCGCCGCATACCTCGCCACGACCTTCGGATCCGGCAGCTGAACCCGTGCGCCGCCGTGCGCACCCCGGCGCACCGTGATCAACGACTCCGACTCCAGAATGCGGAAAGCCTCACGCAAAGTCGGCCGCGATACGTCGTACTGGGCCATCAGCTCGGTCTCCGACGGTAGCGCGTCGCCCTCTGCGAGTTGGCCGTGCACGATCTGCCGGCGCAGATCCCCGGCGATCATCTCGGCCATCTTGGGCAACCGTATCTGCCGTCCGACGGTTCCGCCGCTCCACGAATCGGCGACGGACGTCTGGGCATTGCTCGGCTGTGCCGCCATGTATCCGACCTCACTGGGTAGACGAACTAGAAGAACTAGTTCATTACATTGTATTGGATCCTGTCACTACGGCCGACCCTTTGTCCGAACGGTAACACTGCCACAACGGACGTGGCCCAAGCCACACCTCAAAGGCGGTGTCGCGCCCGCAGAATTGATCCACGCCGAAAGTCTCTGTCATGACGGCGTTTCCGCACTACGAGCCACAACCTGTTCGCGCAGTTCGTGTTTTCGAAGCTTGCCGGTCGGGGTGCGCGGCAACTCGTCGGCGAAGCGCACCTCGCGCGGCACCTTGAATCCGGCCAACCGGGTGCGGGCGAAGGCCGTCAGTTCCGAGGCAAGGTCAGGGCTCGCCTCGGCGGAATTCTGCAGCTGGACGACCGCCACAACCCGTTCACCCATTTCGGCATCGGGGATACCGACTACTCCGACGTCGGCAATTGCAGGATGCATGATCAAGGCATCCTCGATCTCCTGCGGATAGATATTGACCCCGCCCGAGATGATCAGATGCGGTCGGCGGTCGCTGAGGAACAGGTAGCCGTCCTCGTCCAGATATCCGATGTCCCCCACCGAGACGCCGCCGCGCGCGTCCTTGGTGGCGGCGGTCTTGCCGGGGTCGCCGCGATACTCGAATGGCACTCCGCCGGTGAACCACACCGTACCGATCGCTCCGGCGGGAAGCTCATTCCCGTCGTCGTCCGCAATATAGGGCTTACCGATAAGCGGCTTGCCGACCGATCCCGGCTTCAGCATCCATTCCTCGGAGGTGATGGACGTTGCCCCCAATCCCTCTGTGCTGGAGTAGAACTCGAACAGAATCGGCCCCCACCAGTCGATCATGGCGCGTTTGACTTCGACAGGGCACGGCGCCGCCGCGTGAATGGCCTGCCGCATATCGGACAGGTCGTAACGCGCTCGCACATGCGCCGGCAGTTTGAGCAACCGGACGAACATGGTCGGAACCCATTGAGCGTGCGTCACCCGGTGTCGTTCGATCGCCGCGAGCGCGAGCTCCGGCTCGAATTTGCTCAGGACCACAACAGTCCCGCCGCTGCGGTGGACTGCCATCGACCAGGAGAGCGGCGCCGCGTGATACAGCGGCGCCGGACAGAGGTAGACATCTCCTGACGCGAACCCGAGCATATTCCGTAACCACATCCCCGCTGGATCAGGATATGTGCCGAGCGGACCTCCCGGCAGCTCTCGCCGTATGCCTTTCGGCCTGCCTGTGGTGCCCGAGGAGTAGAGAAGGAAATCGCCCTCGCACTCGTCCGAAATCGGGACCGGAGGTTGTGCCGCGATCGCCGATTCGTAACTTTCCCATCCATCGACGGCCGCGCCCAGCATCAGTCGTCCGGACTGCACGGGTTCAGCATCGTCGACCACAACAGACGCCACCTCGGCCAACGTGTCGGATGCGACGATGAGGTCGGCACTGCTGTCCTTGACGATGTAGGCCACCTCCGCCGCCGTGAGATGACTGTTGACACCTACGTAGTAGAGGCCGGCGCGCTGCGCGCCCCAGGCGATCTCCAGATACTCGATGCGGTTCTCCGCAAGGATCGCGATACATCGGCCGGGTCCGAGTCCCCGCGCTCGCAGCAATCTCGCCACCCGGTTCGACCGCTCTTCGAGCTCGCCGTAGGTGAGTGTTCGCCCCTCAGGTTCGACGACGACCGCGACCCTCGCAGGATCGATATCAACAGCACCGAAACGCCCCATCAGACCTCCAACTTCACTACTTACGACTTCGCTCCACACGAGACCGTCAGCCAAGATATCGATAGATAGTATATCTATTTTCTGTGAACCTCATCACCGATCCGGCCCCAATCAACCCCTGGTCGGTTGTGTTTAATAGGTATACTATTGCTCTCATTTGTCCGCGCTCCACAGGAGACCGCAGTGAGTACACCCAGCGAAGACGCTCCAGTCACGAGCCTCACCCCGGAGACCGCCCACAGGCTGGTGACCGTCGGCAGAGCCCTCGCCGAGCATGTCCGAACAAGCGTTCTTCACGGCCCGCGCCCGGTTTTCCTGTACTACGTCACGCGAGTATTCGACGAGCTGAACTCGTCGCTCGTACTCGCGCAGTGTCCCGCGCCGAGCACCCCCGCGCAGCAATTGTGCTGGTACCTGATCCTCGAATCGACACGCAGGCGCGCGACCGGCGACGAAGATACCGCCGAGTTTCACACCGAATTGAGCCGAATAGCGCTGACTCACCGCAAGTTCGAGCTCATACCCGAGGCCGGCAATCTACGCCGAGGCCCAGGAACGGAGAGCTTCGACTTCGCAGCCCTCGGCAATGCGCTTACGGCAGACGGCATGCGCCGATTCTTCGCACCATACGAACCCGACGATCAAGCGGCTTGAGAAGGAGAACAAGTGACCGTCGATCTGGTAGACCCGATCCTGCAACTTGTCAGTACTCTCGCCTATCTGCTGTTGCGCGGCCAATTGCCGCCTGCGCGTTGACTTCCTACCGGCAGGTGTGAGATGCGGGCAGGGCCGTACATCAAATTCGCGAGGCGCGAAGCGCTGTGCCGGGTCCAGGTCGCCACCAACGGCCTGCTGATGCAGTTCATGGCAACAGTCGATCAAGCCCAGAATTTCACCGACGCGATGAGCAAGCATCGATCTGAGCTATGCATCCTGATCGACGAAGAAGTGAGTTCAGACCTTCGATGGCTGCCGTGCCGCAGGCTGTGGGACTGACGAGCATCGAGGACGACTCCTTCCCCCCAGCGAAACGACAGGCTCCTTTTATATAACTGATTATACGATATAATCGCTGGGGCGCATCAATCCCGCCCCACGATCTCGCAGTCATGAACCGGGCACGACTTCACGAAATCGTCCGGTCTGTGTTGGAAGGAAATAACAGATGGGTCTTCTCGATGGTCGCGTGGTCATCGTCACCGGCGGCGGACGCGGCATCGGCCGCAGTCACTGCCTCGAACTAGCCAGACAGGGCGCCAAGGTCGTGGTAAACGACCTCGGCGTCGGGCTGCACGGCGAGGAAAGCGCCGAGACTCCGGGCGAAGCCGTCGTCAACGAGATCAAGGAACTGGGCGGCCAGGCCTTCGCGGACCGCACCGACGTTACCGATTGGCAGGGAGTCGAGGATCTCGTCGCCCTCTCGGTAGATACGTTCGGCGGGCTCGATGCGGTGGTCAACAATGCCGGCATCGTCCGCGACCGGATGATCACCTCGATGTCCGAGGGCGACTGGGATGCGGTAATCGGCGTACACCTGAAAGGCACCTTCAACCTCACCAAACACGCCTGCGACTATTGGCGCGGCGTCGGGAAGGCCGGCGGTGCGGTGACCGGACGGATCGTCAACACCACCTCCGGCACCGGGCTGTTCGGCAATATCGGCCAAGCCGCGTACGGTGCCGCTAAAGCCGCAATCGCGAACCTCACCATGATCACCGGCATGGAGATGGCTCGCTACGGTGTCGCATGCAACGCCATTTCTCCTCTGGCAATCACCAGGATGACCAGCGGATCCGCCCTGGCCGAAGAAAAAGAACCCGAAGCGGGCTGGGATCCGCTGGATCCGTCGAACTCCTCGCCGCTGGCAGCTTGGCTGTGCTCCGAGGAAGCGGGCTGGCTCACCGGCGCCGTGCTGCGAATCACCGGCGGCACGGTGTCCAGAGTCAACCCGTGGACCATCGACACCGCGGCAAGGTACGAGTCGCGATCCGGCGAGCATCTCGCTGTTGAAGAAATCGGCGCCGGACTGCGGCGCGCCTACGGTGCGATTCCTCGCGGCATCGGGAGCTGATCCACGGTGGAACAGCAGTTCCCCCTCTATGGCGTGCCCTGCATCATCTGCGAGCGTCCCGGCCTCGCCTTCGTACCGGCAACAGGTGTCAAGCATGCCCAAGGGTGGTGCGTCTTCGGCGAGTACCCCGGAACCTGGAGTCGGCGACACACAGCCAAATCAATCGATAATGCTTCGATGGTCTCCGGTAATCCGTTTCAACGCTCCCTCGAAACGCGACGCAACCGCGCGGTTGCATAGGGCATTTCGAGCCGCACACCGACCCCTCCGTTGAACCTCCGCTACAAGCGAGCGATTGTTACTGCACCGAACCGAACAATGCAATGGGAAGACGATAGAACACGGTTCTTACGGCAGAACAATGGATTTCGCCAGTAGGGCGGGAGTAAGGTACGAGGAGCGTCGTAAATACTCGGCAAACTTTACCGAACCACCTTTTGGTTCGCCATAGATATGGTCGAAGCAGATCGGTCGAACGACCAGAACTGCTTCGATCCCAGGGACTGATGTATCGATTCATTTGAATGAGTACACGGTCGCGAGGAAGAGCGAGGTTCTTCATGAGTGGAAGGTTCGACGGTCGGATAGCGCTTATCACAGGCGCAGGCTCCGGAATCGGCCAGGCAACTGCCAGCCTATTGGCACAAGAGGGCGCGACCGTTGTGGTAAACGACATCTCAATCGATAACGCGGCCAGCACCGTAACCCGGATACTAGACTCGGGCGGCGACGCACACGCGATCGTCGGCGATGTCACCACACCGGGATTCGTCGATGAAATGTTCACGGCAACACTCGATCGATGCGGACGAATCGATATCGTACACAATAACGTTGGATTCGGCGGGAACGATTCTATTGTCGATACCGAAGACGGCCCTTGGCACCATGGGATTGACGGCAATCTCGGCGCAACATTTCGAGGGATCCGGGCTGCGATCCGAGCCATGACTCCGATGCGCAGCGGCGTGATCGTGAACACAGCATCGGCTGCCGGAGTTCGCAAGGTGCCGGGAGTCGTTCCCTACTACGGTGTCGCCAAAGCAGGTGTCATTCAATTGACGAGAGAGGCAGCAGTGGAGGCCGGAGAATTCGGTATCCGGGTCAACGCCGTAGTGCCGGGAGCCGTCCGCACGCTCGCGCTCGAAACGTACCTGAGCAGAGACAGATTCGAGCACTATGTGAACCAATTACCGTTGCGACGCATGGCTGAACCGATGGATATCGCAAAGGCTGTCGCCTTCCTTGCTTCCGACGATGCCGCGGCGATCACCGGGACGGCGCTCGCGGTCGATTCCGGTATCGGAGCCGTCCTGTATCAGCCGTCCATGGACGTGTGATCGCGATATTTCCGCTGCCCGCGATCTGACGAACAGCGCTACGGCCGTAGCGCTGTTCCCCGTTGTCGCCGGGTTCATACCTCGCACCGCTGATGTCGCAGCGTCACGCTCTCGCAGCGGTGCTATCGACCAGTAACCCCAGCAGCACAGGAGCTCGACATGCCATACAAGTTCATCCAGTACGAGACAGTAGGCGATGGCAATCTCGCTCGAATCAGCCTGAACCGTCCGGAGGCTCGCAACGCACAGAACCGCGGCTTACTCGTCGAACTCGATGAAGCCTTCCGTCGCGCGGAGCAAGACGATTCGATCGACGTGATCATCCTGGCCGGCAATGGACCCAGTTTCTCGGCCGGGCACGACATGGGTTCGGAGGTCGCGGCGGCGGAAGAATTGCCCGGCCCCGAGCAGCATCCGACATTCCGCATCGACGGCGGAACCGCGCAGTCCCACGTCGAGCGTCGTATGCTGCAGGAATGGCACTACTATTTCGAGTGCACCAATAGGTGGCGAAATCTGCGGAAGATCACTATCGCTCAAGTCCATGGCAAGGTGATCTCCGCCGGGCTGATGCTGATGTGGGCATGTGATCTCATCGTCGCAGCCGAGGACACCCTATTCGCCGATGTTGTGGCCACCCGGCTGGGGATGCCGGGTGTCGAATATCTAGCACATCCCTTCGAATTCGGCCCGCGCAAAGCGAAAGAGCTTCTACTCACCGGCGACGCGATCGATGCGGACGAAGCATGCCGCCTCGGAATGGTGTCGAAGATCTTCCCGGCTGGGGAACTACCGCAAAACACCATCGAGTTCGCGAGCCGAATCGCAAAGAGACCGGCGATGGCACGCCTGTTGATCAAGGATTCGATCAATGGCGCGGTGGACGCGATGGGCTTCCAGGAGTCACTGAAACACAGTTTCACCTTGCATCAGCTGGGTCATGCGCATTGGACGGCACTGCACGACGACAAGTTTCCAGCCGCCAAACCGGGCCCCGACATCACGGACTGGCGCGCCGCCGGTCCACTTCGCATCGCTGACCCCCATCGACCGTAACCGCGGAGTACGAGAAGCACTCCGTACTGTCGTGCGGACTGCTCACCATTGGGTCTATCGGATCGCACTCGAAGTGCGGAGTCTGATCTGCTCCTGGCACTGCTCGAAGATGAGTTTCTCCGGCTCACCCTATAACCGGAACCGGACGACCGGACGGAACGCCACAACGTGTTCCTGTCCGGTCGAGAGACGAATTTGTGTCAAGGACTCCCACGACACCGGTGGTGAGCTCGCTGTCAGAGGCGTTCGTAGATCGTCGCGTTGGCAGTGCCACCGCCTTCACACATGGTCTGGAGCCCGTAACGCTTGCCGGTCCGCAGGAGGAAGTGAACGAGTGTGGTCGCAAGCCGCGCGCCGGAGCATCCAAGGGGATGGCCCAGGGCGATAGCGCCGCCCATCGGGTTAAGCTTCGCTTCGTCGGCGCCGGTCTCCAACAGCCAGGCCAGCGGCACCGACGCGAATGCCTCGTTCACCTCGAACGCGTCGATGTCATCGATCGTCAGTCCCGACTTCTTCAGCGCCAGCGCTGTTGCCGGGATCGGGCCGGTGAGCATCTTGATCGGGTCATCGCCCGTCACCACAGCGGTGTGAATGCGGGCGAGCGGGGTGAGGCCGAGGCGCGCGGCGTTCTCCGAAGTGGTGATGAGCACTCCAGCCGCACCGTCGGAGATCTGCGACGCGTTGCCTGCGCTGATCCGTCCTCCTTCCAAGAAAGGAGTCTTGAGCGTGGCCAATTTCTCGACCGTCGACCCGCGCCGGATCCCTTCATCCGCGACTACCGAGCCACCCTCGGTCACAATAGAGATGATCTCGGCATCGAACGCACCACTGTCCTGCGCGGCAGTCGCCAGCTCGTGCGAACGGATCGCGTACTCGTCCAACCGAGTCCGCGACAGGTTCCACTTGGCCGCGATCTTCTCTGCCCCGTAGCCCTGGTTGAACGTGCCGCCGAAGCCGGGCTCCGACAATTCGCGCGCGTACCTGGTGACCGCGGGGCCTCCCATCTCACCCGTGCCGGGCACCCTGGACGCACCCATCGGCACGGCCGACATCATTTCGACGCCACCGGCCACAACTACGTCGGCCTGACCGGAGATCACTGCAGCGGCAGCGGTCGAGATGGCCTGCTGCGACGACCCGCATTGCCGGTCGATGGTGAAGCCGGGAACCGACTCCGGCCATCCGGCGCCCAGCACCGCCATCCGGCCGATGTTTCCGGACTGCTGGCCCACACTCTGCACCGTGCCCCAGTGCACGTCATCGATGACGGCCGGGTCGATACCGGTTCGTTCGGCAATCGCGATCAGCACCCGGGCCGACAACTCGACCGCATGCACATCGGCTAGGCCGCCACCCCGCTTGCCGATAGGTGTGCGCAGAGCTTCGACGATCACGGCGTCACGCATCTGAAGTTCCTTTCGATAATGGTCCCCGGCCGGTGGCGAACAAAATCGCACGGCCCTAGATAATTATATAATTACACTCAATGTGCCGAACAGCGACCAGGTCGCGAGCCACGGTCCGAGGGCAACGCAACCGAATCGCGCGCGACACGGTCCGACCTCCCGGCCGATGACGACAGTGGAGAACGGCCCGCGGTCGGCCTCCGGCAACTCCGGTCGCGTGTCCGACCGGGCCGTCACATCCGAGATTCAATGGCCCAAAAGGATTCGGCGACTTCGGGCCCGATGGCACGAAATCATCGAACCCGATTTCCCCGAGGATGTGGATCGGCGGTCAGAAACCCATGCCCTTGCCGACGATATCCATCATGATCTCGTTGGTACCCCCGTAGATTCGCTGCACCCGCGAATCCCGCCACAAGCGGGCAATCTCGTACTCGTTCATGTAGCCGTAGCCGCCGTGCAACTGCAGGCACCGATCGATGATCTTCCACTGGGTCTCGGTCGCCCACCATTTGGCGCCGGCCGCCTCGTCCGCGGTCAGCTCGCCCGCGTTGACCGCGAGGATTGCCTGGTCTACATACGTCTGCATGACGTCGACTTCGGTCTTCATCTGGGCCAGCGCGTGCTTGTTCACCTGGAAGTTGCCGATCGGGCTACCGAACGCAACCCGCTCCCGCGCGTACGCGATGGTCAATTCCAGCGCGCGCCTGGCCTGCGCCACCGCATGGATGGCGATACCGAGGCGTTCTGCGGGCAGGTTCGCCATCAGGTGATAGAAACCGTGGTTCTCCTCGCCGATGAGATTCTCCGCCGGGACCCGCACGTTCTCGAAGATCAGCTCCGCGGTGTCGGCGGAACGCTGTCCGATCTTGTCCAGCTTGCGGCCGCGCGAAAAGCCCTCCATACCGGTCTCCACCACCAGCAGGCTCAGGCCCTTGTGCGGCTTGTCGGCGTCAGGGTTGGTGCGACACACCACCACAACGAGGTCGGCAAGCAAGCCGTTGGAGATGAACGTCTTGGAACCGTTCACAATGTAGGAGTCACCGTCCTTGCGGGCGGAGGTCTTGACATTCGCCAGGTCGGAGCCGGCCCCCGGCTCGGACATCGCGATCGCCGTGATCCATTCACCGGACACATACTTCGGAAGCCACCGCTTCTTCTGCTCGTCGGTGGTCAGGTCACGAAAATAGCCTGAGAGGATGTCGTTCTGCACGCCGAGACCGATACCTACCGTGCCGGTGGCGTGGAACTCCTCGTTGAGGATCGCGTTGAACCGGAAGTCCTTGATATCCGATCCGCCGTACTCTTCGGGCATCTCCCACCCGAGCAACCCGAGCTCGCCGGCCTTGAGCCACACCTCCCGGTCCACGTAACCGCGTGCCTCCCACTCGTCGGCGTGGGGCACACATTCCTTCTCGAAGAAGGACCGGGCGGTGGCACGAAACTGGTCGTGCTCGGGATCGAAAATAGTGCGGCGCATGGCGGAGCTCCTGGTGCAGCAGTGAACTGAGCTGAGGGTTTGCTGTTTCAGTTAAACAGTCTAACTGATTATAGCGGAGAGGTACCCCACGGCTCCACACGCCTGGCATCGATTCGGTTCGATGCGGCATCTACTACGCCGAGTCCCGTCGAGACCGTTCACAAACGCATCCAGGCGTATGTCTGATACCGCGCGACATCCCGATCGGCGCACGACAGAGAGCAGTAACCCGCAGGCCGGGGATCGTTCGCACCAAACAGCACCCGTCCGCAGAATCGGCAGTACAACTGACGCACCGCCATACGTGATCGAACGATCCATTCGAGCTGGCGTAACCAACTTCTCAACAGATGCATCAATTCAGCCGATCCCCATCGCCACTCGCGAGGTACGCGGGGAACTCGACAATTGACATGCGCCGCCACGGCGTGGATGGAAGCTGTGACCGCATACCATCGGGTCGTCATCGTTCACGATCACCTGCTGTTTCCGTTCGAGCAGACCCATCCCCGGCGCCTGCCCGCGCAGTCCAGCCTTCGGCCGGCCCGAGAATCTCTGCAAAGTCCCAGGCAGACGTTAGCACACAATAAGAGTAATTAGCTTACTGATTAAGTCGCAAAATCTGATAGGCCGCCCACGCACCGGCACAACGGGATCACGCGACGGCGAATGCACCGGCGATCTACTCATCGATCGCTAGTGCGCGCTCCGGGCACGCGCGGACACCGTCTCGTGCCCGCTCGGAATGCTCCGGGGTGAGCTCCCTGGATACTGCCGTGGAATAGCCGTTGTCGTCGAGCGGAAACAGATCGGCATCCACCGCATGACAGAGCGCATGTCCGACACATCGGTCCCTTTCGAGGCGAAGTCTCATCGGCGCGATGCCCCTTTTCCCGTCACCCAGCCCGATCGCGTCGCGAAGCGCCGTGCAGCGATCATGCGATCACCACCGGCAGATTGGTGACCGTTCTAACCGCCACGTTGTCATACGCCAGCGCCCCGACGTCGACCTCGTAACGAGGAATCCTCGCCAGCACTTCCTCCATAGCGATCCGCAGTTCCAAGCGCGCGAGGTGCGACCCGAGACACCGGTGCACTCCACTCGCGAAAGTCATGTGACCGACCCTGGGACGACGGAAGTCCACCCGCATAGGATCCTCGTGATACGTCGGATCCACGTTCGCCGCAGCCCAGAAGGCGCTGATCTGTTCGCCTTGCCCGATGACCAACCCGTCACCAAGATCTATGTCGCGCACCGGATACCGCATGCCCAAAGGGACAGGCGACTCGTACCGGAGCAGTTCCTCGATGGCCGGCGTCAGCAACTCCGGAGTGTCGACCAGGATCTGCCGATGCTCCGGATTCCTGCCGAGCCAGGCGATCAAACACGACAGTGAGGCGGTAACGGTGTCCAGCCCGGCAAACATCAGCAAGAACAGGATGTTGATCAGATCGAATTCGGCCAGCGGCTCGCCGCCCACCTCGGACCGCAACAGTTCGGCGATGACATCGTCGTCGTCGAGGTGTTTGCGTTTGTCCTGCAGGAACCGCCCGAAATAGTCGAGCAGCTTTCCCCCAGCTACTGCCATATTCGCTTCGATCTCTTCGGTGGTGTCCCCCTTCGGATGAATGACCCCCTCCTTGAACTCCAGGAAGAAGTCGAGATCCTCGATGGGAGCGCCTACAAGCCCTAAGAACGTCTGGCATGGCAACGGCGTACAGAACTCACTGTTGAACTCAGCGCCACCGGCTGCTCGAGAGTTTTCGATCAGGTCGACCGCCAACCGGCGAATCTGGTCTTCGAGGACCTGAACGCGCTTCGGCGAGAACATCGGGTCGAGCAGGCGACGCCACTTCTTGTGGTCCGGTCCGTCGATCTCGAGGGGTATCAGCTTTCCGTCATGACCGAAGCTTCCCCCTCCGCCGCCGTTGCCCAGCACGTCCGGGTGCTTGTTGACGGCGAGGATGTCCTCGTGTCGGTAGAGATGCAGGGCGCCGTCGATATATTCGGCGCGGATGTCCCGCGCCTTCTCGAAGTACACTTCCTGCGGACTGGCCAGGGTTTTCACCTGCTGCGACAGCCCCGAAACTCGGGGGTCGAATCTGGTGGTGGGCTGCATGTGGCACCTCCGTAACGTGACGCTGAGGCCGGCACCACAGTTGCTGTCGCCGGCTGAGTCGGTAGCTATGAAAATTCACGGGGGCGTGGCGCCATATGCCGTCCGCCGACTGCAGGGTCTGCTCAGACATGCATCCCGATGCGTCCGAGACGGATCAGTGCTCGGGGCTAGCAATGGACTTGATGCGCAGGTACTCCCGGAATCCGGCAACGCCGTGTTCGACGCCGTCGCCACTGATGCCGTACCCACCGAAGGGCGCATCCGGCGACAGGTAGAAGGAGGCGCCGATGTTCACCGTGCCGGCCTTGATGCGGCGTGCAACCGACCAGGCACGCTCTTCATCCGAGGACTGCACATACGCCGACAACCCGTACCGGGAGTTGTTGGCGACACGGACGGCTTCATCGTCGTCACCGTCGTAACGGATGACCGACAACACCGGGCCGAATACCTCGGTCTGCGCGATCTCGGAATTCTCGTCCACATCGGCGAGAACGGTGGGCTGGTACCAGAATCCGCGCCCGCCGCGATCACCACGCGACCCTCCGCACAAGACTCGGGCACCCTCCGCGACTGCACGGTCGACCAAGCCCTCGACGCGCTTCAATTGCTCCTCGCGGATGATCGGCCCCACGACGTTGGACGGATCCCGGGGATCACCCCAGGGCAGATTGCCGACCATCGCCTCCAGTTTCGCCAGCACCTCGTCATAGATATCGGCGTGCACGATCATTCGAGTCGCCAGCGCACACCCTTGACCACTGCTTGACATGCACATGGCCACACCGAGACCGCATGCCAAATCCAGATCGGCATCCGGCAGCAGGACGTTCGCCGACTTACCACCCAGCTCCAGGACCGTGTGCCGAATTCCGTTGGCGGCACGTTCGGCGATCCGCTGTCCGACACCGGGAGAACCGGTGAAATGGAACAGATCGATCCGGTGGTCAGCCGTCATGGCGTCGCCGGCGGTGGCTTTGTCCGAGGAACTGATCGTATTGAACGCACCCGCGGGGATATCGGTCGATTCGCTCACGATCCGAGCGAGTAGCGCGGCCGTCAGCGGGGTGTCCGGAGCGCTCTTGAGCACCACCGCATTGCCGGTGGCAAGCCCGTGATGCACCTTCCAGATCGCTGTCATGAACGGCGCGTTCCACGGTGTGATCGCACCGACGACGCCGTACGGCTCATAGCGAATGCGACGCAAACTCGCCATACCGAGGATTTCGTACGCCGGCAGCTGTTCCTCCCACTGGAAGGATGTGATGAGGTTGTTGAAGAAGTCCATCCCCTCGACCATCAGATCCACATGGGTCGAGATAACCGAAGTGCAGATCCCCGCCTCTGCGGTGACAATCGCCCTGATATCGTCCAAACGTTCCCGGAGCGCACCCTGCAGCTGCACGAGGCATCGTTTCCGGAACTCGTGATCCGTGGCCCAATCCGAGGTATCGGCGAACCGGCGCGCCGCCTCGATGGCATCGTCGACGTCCTCGACTCCCGCATCCGCAGCCGTCCCGACCACCGATTCGTCAGCCGGATTGATCACGTCGTATCGGCGTCCCGATCGCGCCTCACGAAACTCGCCGTCGATGAACAGCCGACCCTCGATCGTGGCCATATTGTCGATCTCCTCATGCTGTTGTCGGATGGCCGACATCTGGACGCCCCATCCGATGAACCGTGAACCGCCGGGCCCGCCGCATCGCGGCTCCCAGCGGTTCGCTGATTGATTGGTGAACATGCCCGCCGCATTCCGAGCACTTCACTCAACTGGTGATGTGACCGGCATCTCATCGCAATAATTTAGCTGTATTTCGACACTCCGGTCAAGGGAGGAGGACTCCCTAATTTCATCGTGAGACCATGGCCGAATGGCGACCAGCACCGACCGCAGACGTCGATCCTCGGCCGAAGTCCGCAATCTCATCATTGATGCCGCTTCAGCAGAGTTCATCGACATCGGATTCGAGCGCACCAGCATCAAATCGATCGCGCGACGTGCAAGCGTCACGGAGTCGATGGTGTACCGCCACTTCACATCCAAAGCCGAGTTGTTCCAGGCAACCGCCGCCGAACCCCTCGTCGAGTTCATGAACGGCTTCGCGGCGACGCTGGGCACCGACACCCGGCTATCCCCCACCGATGTCACGTTTCGCTTCATATCCGGGCTGTACGACCTATGCACGACCAACCGCCAAATCCTCGTCTCGCTGGTCGCGGGAGCCGGCGAAGACAAGCTCACCGGAGAGGGCTCTCCCCTCACACCGTGCCTGCACGCGCTGATGGACGGCGTCCACCGCTATATGACAGCCAGCGGTGCGACGGCGACCAGCGACCTCCGGCACGCCGTTCGGCTCGCCGTGGCACTCGTCCTCGGTACCGCACTCGGCGGCGATGCCCTGTTCCCCACCGCGGCCGACAGCCGGGATATCAAATCGTCGCTGACCCAATTCGTACTGTTCGGCGTCGGATACACACCGACAGGAACGGCGAACGAGCCGTGACCCGAGCGTGCGCCGAGTCGCTGGGAGATCACCGCCGAGGGTGGCCGCGATTGCGGTCACCTGCCGAGAAACCGCCCTCCCTGCCACTCAAAGCGGCGCATCAGCCTGAATCCGCCTCGCCCGCGCGAGAATGTATTCCATCGATGTCAGCAGGACTTGCTTGACCGAGTCGCGACTGCGTGCGTCGCACAGGTTCACCGGTACGGCGGGGTCGAGATCCAACGCTCGCCTGACCTCGTCAGCCGTGTACAGGTTGGTGTTGTCGAAGCAGTTGACCGCCAACACGAAGGGCAGCTGCCTGCTCTCGAAATAGTCCACCGCGGCGAACGAAGCCTCGAACCTTCGGGTGTCGACCAGGACGACGGCGCAGAGTGCGCCGCGGGACAGTTCGTCCCACAAGAACCAGAAGCGGTCCTGTCCAGGCGTTCCGAATAGATAGAGAACCAGCGATTCGCTGAGGGTGATCCGCCCGAAATCGAGTGCGACCGTGGTCGTGCTCTTCGATTCCACTCCGTCCAGAGTGTCGACACCGACGCTGAGTTCGCTGATCACCTCTTCGGTGCGCAGGGGCCGCACTTCGCTGATCGCGGACACCAAAGTGGTTTTGCCGACCCCGAAACCACCCGCCACCAGTATCTTGACGGCGGTGATCGGAAGCGTGCCCGACTCCCGGAGATCAGAGTGCGCGAATTCCATCCAGTACCGTCCGAAGAAGATTGATGTCCGCCGAATCGGCGTTCATAGGTCGCGGGGATCGATAGGCGACGTAGCCGTCGTCGATCAGGTCGCCGATAAGGATCTTGGTGACCGCGAGCGGTCGGCGGATCTCGGCCGAGATCTCCGCGACCGACTTGGGAACGCCGCACAACTGCAAAATTTCGCGGTACTCGGGCTCCAGCCGGGTGAGCCCCAGACCGGTCGACATCGTGATCACCAGGGTGATCATGTCCAGCTCGTGCCGGTTGCTCGCCGTGCGTCCGCGTGTCACCGCATATGCCGGCACCAGTGGACCTGCGTCGTCGTCGAACCAGGGATCGCGGCGATCGCTCATGACGATCTATGGCCTGCGCCGTAGCCGATGTTCGGACGCGGAGCCGTTGAGAGGAATGTGCCGACGCGAGCCACCGTCTGGTTCATCTCGTAGGCGACCATGCCCATGTTTATGTCCTCGCCCGCCAGTACGGCCATACATGCGTTGTCCCCGGCCGAGGTCACGAACAACACGGCGCGATCCAGCTCGATGACAGATTGGCGAACCCCGCCGACCCCGAAATGACCGCCTGTACTTCGGGCGAGCCCCTGTAGCGCCGAGGCCAAGGCGCAGAAATGTTCGGCGCTCTCCCTGGTCAAAGCGCTGGACTTACTGATCAGCATGCCGTCGGTCGAAAGCACCACGGCGGACTCGATTCCCGGCATGCGGCCGAGGAAATCATCGAGCAACCAGTCCAGGTTCTTCGCAGTATTCGCAGATGTTGTCACCGCGGGTTCTCACTTACTATTCGTTGGGGGGGAACGTTGGGGGCGGCGCGGACGCTCTGCCTTGGCGCGTACCGCTCTCGATCGCGGAGAACAGGTCCCGCGACTCGACCGCGGAACGCTGTGGCGGCATAACGCCCAGAACCGGCGTGCTGTCGGCCAGCTGCGGCGCAAGATGCGACTGACGTTGCCGGCGTGGCAGTTCCGGCCGTGGACCGGCGCGATGCTCGATCGGATCTGCGATCCTTCGCCCAACACCGTGCCGATCGAGCAGGCCCGGGCGGTGGTCCTGCGGCGGGTAGTCCTGCGGCTCGGCCGACCGCCACGGGGTGTGCGGCGAGGAGCCGCTGCCATGGCCGGTATCGGAAAGCGTATTCGCAGTGATCGATGGGGTGACCGGGCTGGTGATTGCCGGCGGTTCCGGGATCGCCCCGGCCGGTTCGTCGACGGACAGCAGTGCCGCAGGGATCAGGACGACAGCCTTCACACCGCCGTACTCGGACTCCACCAGTCGTACCGACACGCCGATGCGATGGGCCAGCCTAGCCACCACGAACATCCCGAGCCGATTGTCGCTCGACAAGGCTGCAAGCGCGAAATCCGGTGGTTTCGAGAGCGTTTCGTTGAGGACCGCCATTTGCTCGTTAGCCATGCCGAGTCCCTGGTCCGCAACTTCGACGACCACGCCCCGGCCGACGGCGTTGCCGGACACCTCCACCCGGGAATCAGGCGGAGAGAACGCGGTGGCGTTGTCGACAAGTTCAGCCAGGAGGTGGATCAGGTCGGCGATCACTCCGCCGGACACCTTGAGGTCGGGCAGCCGCCCGACCCGGACGCGGAAGTAGTCCTGGGCCTCGGCGACGGCGCCGCGCACGAGTTCGTCCAGTTGCACCGGCTTTCGCCATTGCCGCCGCGGCTGTTCACCGCCGAGAATGATCAGGTTCTCGGCATTGCGGCGTTCCCGGGTCGCAAGGTGGTGCAACCGGAAGAGCAGGTCGAGGATTTTGGGATCCTCCTGCTCGTACTCGGCGTCGTTGAGCAACCTGAGGTGCCGGTGCAGTACGACCTGACTGCGGTGGGCGATGTTCACGAATACGGAATTGACACCTTCACGAGTCCGCGCTTCCGTGGCTGCCGCGTTCACGGCCGCCAACTGAGCGCGGTTGAAGGCGTCTGCGACCTCACCGATCTCGTCGGTGCCGAAATCGAGCCGGGTCATCTCCTTCTCGATATCCACCGGGTCACCGCGATTCAGCGCGCCGATGATCGCGGGCAACCGGTCGTCGGTGAGCGCGGTGGTCTCGGCCCGCAGCCGGTGCAGTCGGTCGATCATCTTCCTTGACATTCGCAAGGTGGTCACGAACGCCGCAGTCGTGACAGCCAGGACCAGCAGGCCACCGAGCAACGAATTCCTCGCCCGGCTGTCGCCGAGCTCTCGGGCAAGCGCGGAGACATGCTCTGCCTGGCCGGTCCAGATCCGGAGCATCACGTCCGATACCCCGGTGATCGCCGCTTCCCACTCGGCCGTCGATGCCAGCAGTGCATGGTCGTCCACCTGCGCCGACTCGCCCCGGGACGAAGGAACCGCCGCCTGATCCGTCTGGCCGGTAACGCCGCGCCGGACCAGAATGCTTTCGATCTCGCTGAGCGTGCGCCACTCGCGCGACTCGGTCAGCGCGTGCCATTGGGCGCGGCTCCCATCGGTCAACTCCCCGGACAGCATCTCCATCTGGTTGCGATAAGAGCCGACCTGACGGCCGAACTCCTCGACATCCTTAGGAGACAGCCCGCCTGTCGCCTCTGCGGCAACCGCCAGATCGTGCCCGCGGGCCATAGCTTCTGCCGCCGTGAACGAGTCGAGCACGATGCGGAGACCGATCGCGATCTCGGTGTCCGGAGCGCTGTGTGCGAGCGACACCATGGCCCCGCGGGCGGCGTCCGTGAGCCGATTGTAGAAGGCATACGAGTCATCGAGCGAGATCGTGTTCGTGTCGACCTTCGCCCGCACCGAGGACAGTTCGTGCGCGAGCCCGTCGAGCGCGGTCTGCGCGCCCGCCATCGATCCTGGATCGCGATCCTCGAAAGCGCCTGCGGCGCCGATCATTTGCTGCACCAGTGAATCCACCTTGGGCCGCAGATCTTGTAGACCTGTGGACAACTCGGGGTGGCCGGCGATCCGCAGCAGGGTCAATCGCCGTTCCTGCTGCACAGCCTGGGCGAAGGCGAGCCCCGGCGCGGAGTGCTGTCGCTGCTCATCAGCCCAGGTGCTCAGTTGTTGTCCTTGCACCACGAGATAGGTGGCGCCCCCTCCCCCGATGGCCAGAAGGGCGAAACTCGGGACGAGCGCGATCGCCAGCACACGCGCTCGCAGGGTGCGAAAAGCCTTGAACACGCGCCCAACCTAGCTCAACACCGCGATGAATTGCAGTTAAATCAACCAACCTATTCAATTATTTCTGTCCTCACTCACACACGCGCGCACAGATCGCCGATCAATCGCCGAAGACCAGCTTCCGTCGGTTCGCGAGAGTGCGCGGTCCATCCCGCCCTCGGGGACCGCTCGTTTCCGCAGCAGAACATTGTTCGGGCCGCTACCTCTTCCCCCGTACGCCTCACAGGCCGAAGATCGAAAGACGATAGCCAGCGGTGAGACGAGGGAGTACGTATGGTCGACCAATCAGCGGCAGCAGGGAACAGCATCCCCGGAGCGACCCAGGACACCAGTCAACCCGCCGACGAGAAGGTCTTCCAGCGGTATCCACGCATCCGGCTGGATCAGGTCAACATCGAGTACTACCGCAGCCTGCTCACGCACACTTTGACCGCGGGTTGGTGCTCGCATTGCAGCCTGTGGCACACACCATTGCGCCCGATCTGTCCCTCGTGCTGGGCCACCGATGTGACCGTCCGGCCGGTTCAGGGTGCCGGGACGGTTCATCTGCTGACCCGCCTGCACCAGGGACCGCCCGTCGTGGACTACTCGCCACCATGGCCGCTCGCGGCGATCGAACTCACCGAGCAGGTGGGTCTGCGAATCGTGGCGCCACTGGTCGAAACCCCGGACGCGCTGCAGCGCGTCGGGCAACCCGTGGAACTGACCTGGATCGACCGTGAAGGCGCGCCGTGGCCTGCGTTCCGCGCCGTGACCGGCAAGGAGAACGACTGATGAACCTCCTCACCCAACGCAACCCGATCAAGGATCGCGTTGCCATCGCCGGACTCGGACGTTCCTCCTACGGCCGGGACCGCGGCACCACCGAACTCACGATGGTTCTCGAGGCTGCGACATCGGCGATCGGCGATGCGGGTTTGACCGCGGGCGACATCGACGGCGTCGTCGGAGGTGGTCTGCACACCGGCGGCATCGACCCTGCCGTGGTCGTCTCGGCCCTAGGGCTTCCTGCGGTGACCTGGTGGGCCGGCGCCCGCCCGCCGATCGGCAATCATCTGACCGCAGCTGTCAACGCGGTGTGGTCCGGTGCCGCGAACGCAGTACTGGTCTACCACTCGATGTACCGGCTCGGCCGCGATCCGTTCCGGGCCAGGGCGGCCGCAGGTCTGCCGGACGGACGCGCGATCATGGGCGACGGTCACACCGAGGTCGAGCCGTGGGGCATGTTCGGGGCGACCGGTTACGCCGCCTGGGCCGCGCGCTACCTCGAAACATTCGCGCGCGACCGGCAGGATTTCGGCCTGGTCGCGCTGAATGGCCGCGCCGGCGCGGCCGACAATCCAGACGCCGTGATGCGCGACCCCATGGGCATGCCCGACTACCTCAATGGACGGATGATTCGCGAACCCCTGTGCGTCTACGACATGGATATCCCGGTGGACGGTGCCGACGCGTTCGTGGTGACGACCGCCGACCGAGCCCGGGACATGCCGGGGAATCCCGTTCTGGTGCACGCGCTGTCAATGGGTATGGCCGCCCATCCCGAAGAGCACTTGACCGCCGGCCTCGACCACACCGGACAGACGGTGGCGTCACAGGCGCTGCTGGCACGCAGCGAGCTGAGTATTGGGGACTTCGATGTGCTGTTCCCCTATGACGGCTTCTCGATCATCACCCTGCACTGCTTGGAGTCCTACGGGTTCTGCAAGCCCGGCGAGGCCGGTGACTTTCTCACCGAACACTGGGACCAGGAGCGAAACCGCGTCCTGATCGATGGCCGGGTGCCGATCAATCCGCACGGCGGCAGCCTGTCCGAAGGTGGATCCCAAGGCGCCGGGCACCTGAGGGAGGCGGTGCTTCAACTGCGCAACGCCGCAGGCGATCGGCAAGTGAGCGGCGCGAGCTCGGCACTGCTGTCACCTGGCGGGCTGTTCTTCAATGCCCAGGGCATCGCTCTGCGTGCCGGCTGAGCCATGCGGACCAGCGAAAGCGGGAAGGCGGCGCCGAACGGTCCGCTGAGTGGCAGAGTCGCGCTCGTCACCGGCGCGGGCCGCGGGCTGGGCGCGTCGTATGTAACCGCGCTCGCCGCAGCCGGTGCTGCGGTGGTGGTGAACGATGCCTCTTTGTCCGTCGACGGCGCAAGCAGGGAAGACACGGACGTAGCGGGCGCCGTCGTCGAAACGATCACCGCGGCGGGTGGAATCGCCACCGCCGACCGGTCGGACATCTCGCATTTCGCCGGAGCCGAGCAGGCCGTGACGTGCGCGATGGAAGCCTTCGGGCGGCTCGACATCGTGATCAACAACGCCGGAATCCTCTCGGCGCCTGCTGTAAGCGACCTGTCGCAGGAGGAACTCGACCGGGTACTGGCCACGAACGTGACGGGGAGTATAGGGATCGCCCGGGCGGCATTCGCGCCGATGCGCGAGCGGCGCTACGGCAGGGTGATCAACACAGTGTCGGAAGCGGCGCTCGGAACCGGGTATCACGCCGGAGTCGCGTATGCCGCGTCCAAGGCAGCGCTGTGGGGATTGACCATGGTTCTCGCCGACGAAGGCGCCCCCTACGGCATCACTGTGAATGCCGTGTCGCCCGGCGCCCGCACCCGGATGTCGCACGATCACCTCGAGCGAGTGGGTACCACATTGGATCTGGACCCCGCCCACGTATCTCGCGTGGTGCTCGCATTGGTCGCCGAATCCGCCGGAGATATCACAGGCCGAGTCATCCACGCCGCCGGTGGCGCGGTGCGCGAATACCAACTGAAGCGGCACGCCGATACACCGCTCGTCGCGAGACTCACGCGATCCGAGTGAGCATGTCCTGGACGCAGGCGGGAGTTTCCGTCGCGGCCGGGCCGAACAGAAAGGTTTCATGATGGATTTCGCCGAGACCACATTCCGTCCGAGCCGATTGAGCGGCAAGGCCGTCCTGGTCACCGGAGCCGGCCAGGGAATCGGGCGGGGCATCGCGCTGGCTCTGACCCGCGAAGGAGCCTCGGTCGCCCTGGTCGGGCGGACCTTGGCCAAATGCGAGAAGGTCGTCGACGAGATCACCTCGTTCGGAGGGAAGGCCATCGCCCTGGAATGTGACGTGACCGATCGTGACCGGATCGAGCAAGCGATCCGAGCCACCGCCGAGGAATTCGGCGGGCTCGATGGGCTGGTCAACAACGCGCAGTCCTCGGTCCAAGGCCCTCTGGCAGAGGTGACGACCGAGGACGTCGAGGTGTGCTTTCGTAGCGGGCCGCTGGCGGCCTTGTGGGCGATGCAAGCCGCGCTGCCGCTGCTACGCGAGCGCGGCGGCGGGTCGATCGTCAACTTCGGATCGAGCACGGCGATCAACGGCGCGCCGCTGTTCGGCGCCTACGCGATGGCCAAGGAAGGTATCCGCGGGCTGTCCCGCGTAGCGGCCCGGGAGTGGGGCCGTTATGGAATCCGTGTGAACGTCGTTGTCCCGACGGCACTTTCGCCTGCCTCCGAGCAGTTCCGGCAGGAACAGCCCGAACGCTACCAACAGCATGTGCGGCGGCTGCCGTTAGGCCGGATGGGTGATCCGGAGACCGACATCGGCCGTGCCGTGGCCGCCTTGATGAGCGACGATCTGGCCTATCTCACCGGCGACACGGTGATGCTGACCGGGGGCGAGTGATGGACCCGTCGGGCTTGGCCCGGCGGCTCGCCCGGGCAGAAGCGCAGCTGGAGATCGGACAGTTGCCGATCCGGTATGCGCTGGCGGTCGATCAACGCGATGTGGACAGTTGGCTGTCATTGTTCACGCCGGATGTGCAGCTGGGCCGTCGCGGGTCGGGCCGGGAAGCATTGCGCGCGGTCATAGAACCGCAGCTGCGCTGGTTCTATCGGTCGATTCACCTGGTCTGCGGCCACCGAATAGAGCTGGGACCGGATGTCGACGACAACGGCCCCGACACTGCTACCGGGCAGGTCTACTGCCGTGCCGAACACGAGGTCCGTGATCGCTGGGTAGTGATGGCCATCCGCTACGACGACACGTATCACCGGATCGATGGGGAGTGGTTGTTCCAGCGGCGGATCGAACGCCACTGGTACGCCACGGACCTGCTCGAGCGCCCACAGGAGGCCGACTTCGATAGCTGGCAGGTGGGACCAGCACCCGCCCTGCCCGCATACGAACCGTCCTGGGCGGCATTCTGGCCACCGGACGTCCCTGCTCCGACGTTCAGACCCGCCGAGGTCTAACAGAAGACCAGCAGGGATTCCCTGCTGCCGGCGTCAACTCCGGCAGTGTTGGTTCCAGGCAATCCCCTCATGCTATAAATAGTTAGTTAATTCATCTATACGTTGAGGTGGCTGATGCACGTCCTGGTAATCGGTGCGACAGGGGAGGTCGGCGGCGGCGTCGTAGCTGCCTGCCTGAGTCGCGGTTGGAACACCACTGCGGTGGCACGGACCGCATCGGCACTGCAGTCACTCGCCGATGATCACCGCGGAGCACCACTGTCCACTCTGGTCGGAAGCCTTGACAGTGATGAGGCTGCCATCCGGCTTGCAGAATCGATCGAATGGGCCGATATCACCGGTCTGGTCGTGTCCGTTAACGGCGCCTGGACAGCAACCCCCCTAGCGGATTGTCACTGGGATGTGATCGCGGAAACCTTCGAGCGACAGTTACGACCGCATGTCATCGCCGCCCGGATATTGATTCCGCGACTACGGGCCGGTGCGACGTACCTGGCAATCGGCGGCGGCATGGCTGATGCGATTTTTCCGAACATGGGCCCTGTGTCGATGGCTCAAGCCGCGCAGCGCAATCTCATCCGAGCGTGGGATCGCGAGTATCGTAATGTCCCGGTTTCGATCAGGGAGCTACTCATCGCCTCATTCGTGAACGGCAAGCGCACGCGATCGCAAGCACGCCCCGGATGGCTCACCGATAAGGAAATCGGGGAATACGCAGCGGACATCCTCGCAGCTCCGGCGGACAATGCAGGACCGATTCTGACAATCACAGCAAAGGACCAGTCAGGCGCCTGAGGCGAAGAGCTACAAAGAGGCGCGGTTCGCGCACAAGCCGGCCTCGACGACGGTGACGCCTACGGAGAACTGGCGGCGATCCTCGCCACCGGCATCAGCACATGAAGGAAACCATGACCTGATGCTGACATCGTGGACCGCAGCAGTGAGCGGGCCTCCGAATCCTGCGAATTCACAACAGTTTTCATATACCGAGCGCCAGGGTACTCACCTAGACCTCGATCGCGGTAGCGTCGCAGAGCTGGTCCAGCATGCGCTCGGCATCGTCCATACGGAACAGTGGCATTCCCAGGATCACTCGCTCTCCCCCAGCCTGGGCAAGGCTTTCAAGTGTCGGCACGAGCGCGTGCAGGTAGTCGCGGTAATCCTCGACGCCGATGTCGGTCCAGAAACCGGTGTCGATGAATGTCAGACGCGGCGTCCCAACCCTTTCCGCCCTCCTCCACGCGTCGTTCAGATCATGCAGGTTCGCCTCCAGGTCCGATATCATGGCGATATTCGGCATCCAGCCGTCGCAGAACTCCGCAAGTTGAGTGAATGCTCGGGGCCCAGGACGGCAACCGAGCAAGATCGGCGGATGGGGCGCTTGCACCGGTTTCGGCCGGCACCAACTCTCAGTGAAGCTGACGTGCTTGCCATCGAAGCTGGTCACCTCCGACGTCCAGAGTGCGCGGACGGCAAGCACAACCTCTCGCAGAGTCGCCATGCGACGGAGTGGATCGAGTCCCCGGTTCACCATCTCCAGCTGGTTCCAGCCGTATCCGATTCCCCAGTCGAAGCGTCCTCCGGAGGCATGATCGAGAGTGGCGATCATCTTGGCCAAAGTGATCGGATTATGCTCGGCGGGAAGCGATATCGCCGTTCCGAGGCGAATCCGTTCCGTCGCGGTGGCCGCGGCGGCAAGAGTGACGTACGGGTCGGGAACCCTCTTGTAGAAGTCGGGCGTCTCCTCGTGGAAGGCGTGTTTGGTCGCGGTCGGCAGATGGCTGTGCTCACCCAGCCAAATGGACTCGATTCCGCGCGCCTCGGCCATCTGCGCGACAGCAACGGTATCGGCGGCCGACTCACGCGGAGTCGTCATCAGCCCGATCTTCATCGATGCCACCCTTTCTCTCGGGGTCGGTTCACGCACCGCGGCGATTCACTCTCGGCCGCAACACCTCTCGGCGGCGCCAGCCCACGACACCACCGACCTGTGATCCGTACCGCCAGTCTTTATTTTACACTGTAACGCAATATCGAACCTCGGCGGAATCTCCCATAAGCGGTATATCATTCAACTGCATTGGGAGTCATTCACAATCGGAACGAAAGGACACTCGGTGACACACGAGAGCATCGGCGCAGCCACGCTTCTGCAGGAAGAAGAGGAGGTTCTCGGCGATCCCAGCTTCGAGCTCCTCGTTCGCGACGGCAGGCCCATCGTCAGCGGCTCATACTTCATCCATCCGCCCCTGCGCGCCGTCGAAGCGGAACTCGATGACAACGGCCGACTGACCGTCCGTGCCAACGACGGCACAGAATGGGGCGCCGAGAACGTCTTGCGAACGGGGCAGGTCAACGTAGTGCTCTACCCTCGCGGCGAAGCCGACCATCCCGCTTATCAGGGCAAAGACGCAAGATAGGCGATCTGGATCGCAGCCCACGCATCTGCCTGAGGCACCTTCCGGCCGGCTCCACCCGCCCCTCAGAGGCTCCCGTTGCCCTCCGCGGCAGCGCCGATTTTGCCGGGACTCACGGACGGACCGTCAATTCTGTGGCCGCAAAGCCCGGCAGATCGAGCCGCGAGCAAATTCGCCTGGCGAGGAAGTCGCTGAGCACAGTCTCGAAGACCGCATTGTCGTCGCCGGCGACCATGTGGTGGGCGCCGGCCACGGTGGCAAATTCCGCGTGCGGAACCAGGTGAAGGAACCGCACCGAATCCTCCACACTCAGCACATCGGACTCGCCGCCGCGAACCAACAGCGTCGGGACGCGCAGACTCGACGCAGCGGCACCGAGCCCAACCGGGTCGATCAGCGTATTGCGTTGCACGGCCTGGTCCGACGGCGTAGCGAGAAATGCCGGATCCCAGTGCCAGTACCAGCGGGAGCCTACTTTGCGCAAATTCTTGCGCAAGCCGTCGAGGTTCTTCGGCCGCGGTCGATGCGGAAGGTACTCGGCAATGGCGTCGGCGACCTCGTCGAGACTGCCGAAACCCTCGGCAGCGCGGTTCGTCATGAAGTCACGAATGCGATCGGTGCCCGCCGGTTGCAGGAACGGCGAAACGTCGACCAGCACCAGCCCGAGCGCGAGATCCGGACGGCGTCCGAGCGCGGCAAGGGATGAGTTTCCGCCCAGTGAAGCGCCGATGAGAACCGGACGTTGACCGATTGCTTCGACGATCGTGATCACGTCCTCAGCGAACCGATCGAGCCCGTAGTATCCGTTCGGCGACCATCCGCTCTCTCCATGTCCACGCAGGTCCATCGTCAGGGCGCACCATCCGCCGGCGGCAAGGTCGGCAGCCGTGCTCCGCCACGAATGGCGAGTCTGTCCGCCGCCGTGCAGGAGGACGATCGGCGGGTCGCTCGGATCGCCGAAGCGATCGCCGACCAGCTCGACGCCATCAGCGGTGATGACGATCCGCTTGTGCACGGGCGCGGTCCGATGCTCGGCCGATCCCTGTACTGAACCTGTCATTCTGTCTCGAGTTCCTTTCTTCAGCATGCATTGCTACTTCTGGCCCACTCGAAGGTGCTTCGCACCCGGAATTCGACGCGGAGCCGCTTCGCGGATCTCCTCGAGCTACTTCGGTGAACAGATCGCCGCTCACTGGTTTGGAGACTTCCGAGTGAGCTTTCCGGCTGGGAAGCGCCCGGCGCGAGTACTCGCTGGGCCAAATCCAGCCAGTCCGCCTTGCCCCCGAGCCGCCGCGCATGTCGGGCGCAGCAGGATCGTTGCCAACCAATAGAGATTATAGATTAAGCTAATTAGGACGGCGCTGCCACCCGAGTGGCGGCGACCTCCGAAGAAAGGTAAGGCTTATGCGGGACGCAGTGATCGTGGGCGCGGTTCGAACACCGGTCGGCAAACGCAAGGGCGGTTTGGCGGGTATTCATGCCGCCGACCTGTCCGCGCAGGTTCTCAACGAGTTGGCCCGGCGAACCGGCGTCGATCCGGCTCTGGTCGACGATGTGCACTGGGGCAATGTCCTCAGCATCGGCGAGCAATCCGGGAATATCGGCCGCATGGCCGTCCTCGCCGCGGGGTGGCCGGAGTCGGTACCCGGCTTTACGATCGACCGGCAATGCGGCTCGTCGCAGCAGGCGATTTCGACTGCGGCCGCTGCCGTGGTCAGCGGCCAGGCCGATTTCGTGATCGCCGGTGGCGTCGAGATGATGTCGAATGTTTCGATGCAGGCCGCCTACGTACCGGGAACCGGCGAAATGGGCGGTCCCGCGGTCACACGCTATGCCGCCGAACTGAACGGCGTGCCCGGGTTCGACGGCCGATTCAATCAGGGCGGCGGCGCGGAGAAGATCTCGGTCGAGTACGGCCTCACGCGGGCCCAGCTCGACGAATACTCGCTGCGCTCCCACGAGCGCGCCGCCGCCGCCCAAGATGCCGGCTACTTCGACGAGGAGATTCTCGCGATCAAGACATCATCTGGTGTCGTCGACCGAGACGAGGGCATTCGCCGCGGCTCGACCGTCGAGCAGCTCGGCGCGCTCAAAGCCCCGTTCCTGGAAGGGGGCATGGTCACGGCCGGGAACTCCTCGCAGATCTCCGACGGTGCGGCAGCACTGGCGGTCACCACCTCCGATCGCGCGGCTGAGCTCGGCCTGCGGCCGCTCGTCCGGGTGCACACCGCGGTTGTCTGCGGCGACGATCCGGTGCGCATGCTGACCGGACCCATTCCGGCCACTCAGCTGGCGCTCAAACGGTCCGGGCTCTCGGCCGACGAGATCGGAATCTACGAAGTCAACGAGGCCTTCGCTCCCGTGCCCATGGCTTGGGCCGCTGCCATCGGGGTACCGGACGACCACTTGAACCCCCTCGGAGGCGCGATCTCTCTGGGCCACCCCCTCGGCGGTAGCGGTGCGCGAATCGCCACCACCCTCATCCATCACATGCGCCGTACCAGGTCCCGTTACGGACTGCAGACCATGTGCGAAGGCGGCGGCACCGCCAACGCGACCATCTTCGAGCTTCTCTAGCAGAGTGGGCGACCGGCGGACAATTGTTCCGCCGGCCGCCCACTGCTCGATGGAAGGGCCCTGTGTTCCATTCGGAACACAGGGCCATCGTTGTAGCGGAATCCTCAGGCTACAGCGGCAGTCTTGGTGAATACCTCGTTGCCGGGAGGTTCACCGATGTGCGGGAAAAGGTCCAGGAAGGCTCCCACCGTGACACGGTGACGAACCTGGTCATCCACCCCATCGAACAGTTCGTGCAACGTCTTTTGTGTGTGACCGTAGGTGCCTTCCAGATGCGGGTAGTCGCTACCGAACATGACGTTCTGGTACCCCATGCCCGTCACTGTCTCGACCGCGGTCTTGTCGTGCTGGAACGAGACGTACACCTGGCGGTAGATGTACTCCTTGGGCAGCATCGACAGCTTCGGCCGCACGAACATCCCGTGCTGGCGATAACCCTCGTTCATCCGGTCACCGAGGAAGGGAGCCCACGCGGCGCCACCCTCGGAGATCAGCACCTTCAAGGTGGGATGACGATCGAGCGCGCCCCCCGCGATGAGCTGCGTAGTCGCGCGCTGACCACCGTATGTGGTGTCTACATAGTTGAGAACCGCACCACCCGGACCGAAGAACGGGACCATTTCACCATCGGTACCGATGTGGATCGTCAGGATGAGTCCGGTTTCCTCGAGCGCGGCCCACAGCGGCTCCCAGTAGTCATGGTTGTAGGTTGGCTGCCCATTCGGCGGAACGGTCGGCAGGTAAACGGCGTAGAAGCCCTGCGATTTCGCGCGATAGGCCTCCTTCACCGCGTCCTCCACCCGCAGCAACGGCAACATCGCTGTAGCGATGAGCCGTTCGGGCGCTATGTGCTGAATCTCGGCCAGAGCCCAGTCGTTGAGCGCCTTGCAACCTTCTCGGACCAGGACGGGATCCTTGATCATATTGGACCACAAGCCCAGCGACGGGAAGGTGATCTCACCCCAGATCCCCTCCTGGTCAAGGTCTTTCAGCCGCTCACGGGTATCGCCGCAACCTGGCGGCCGAAAACTCAGCGACAGGATCGTCTCGCCCGCGAACTCGCCGTCTCTGATCGGCTTGGGCAGCGGACGCACGAACGATTCTCCGTCGATGTGCACGGTCTCGGTCTTGCCGTCCTCGGACTTGACGGATCTCGGCATGCGCTCGGCCAGCTCACGCGGGAGCGTCTTGTCGAACAGATCAGGGGGCTCGAGGAAATGAGAGTCACCCGAGTTCGCCCACATCTTGGCTTCCATTGCAATCCTTCCTCGCCGGTCGAGGAGTTCGACGGCGCGGTCGCACGTCCCACAAACATTATAGCTAATCAGCTAAAGAATCTACCTAACTGGAGCGATGAACCTCCGCCCGCCAAGCAAGAACTCTGCACTAACGGCACCACCATATATACAAACTATTCAACTGTTAGGCTCATGCGCGCCGTACAGATACCCGAAGACTGCGGCGATACAAACGAGCTCGTCGACCCGATACGACGCCCTCCAACCCTGCATCGGATCCACCTCTTGGAGAAGACATGACCTACCACCCCACCCTCTCCGACATCTGCCACGAAAACAGTCGCCGCTACGCGGACCGGACCGCGGTCATCGACGGCGAGGTCAGGCATACCTGGCAGGAGTTCGACACGCGAGTGAACAAGGCGGCGAACGCGCTCGCCGCGCTCGGCGTGGCGAGAGGTGAACGCATTCTCTGGCTCGCGCAGTCCTCGCACCGCTTCCTCGAGCTTTTCGTCGCCGCCGCGCGGCTCGGCGCAATGATCTGTCCCGCGAACTGGCGTCAGTCAGCACACGAGATGGCCTTCGTCATCGAAGATTTCGATCCTGCGGTGATCGTATGGCAGGAGGAGGAGATCGGCCGGACCGTAGCCGCTGCCCGCGAAATGGCACAGTCTCGCGCGACCTGGATCCAGCAGGACACGGACGCGGACGACGGGTACGAAGCCCACGTGCACGCGGCAGACGACACGCCGCCTCGTGCCGAGGTGTCCGCCGACGACGCTCTGCTGGTCATCTACACCGCCGCCATCATCGACAAGCCCGGTGGCTCGATGCTCAGCCATCGGAATCTGATCTCGATGGCACGGACTACCGGCGAAATCGTCGGTACCAGCGAGGAGTCGGTGTTCCTCAATTCCGGCCCGCTCTTCCACATCGGAAACTTCCAGTTCGACTCGCTGTCGGTGTTCATCCGGGGCGGCGCCAATGCCTATATCCGGCGCGTCGAGGCGAAGGAGGTATTGCAACTCATCGCCGCGGAGAAGGTGACCTCGGCCTTCCTGATGCCGCCGACAATCATCGAGATCAAGCAGCTCAACACCGAAGCCAAGCTGGACATCTCCGCACTTCGGGCGGGTCCGTTCAAGCCGCTGTGGGGCGACGCGTTGCCCGCCGACGATTCGACCTGGGGCCGGTATCCCGGCGGATTCGGCCAGACGGAGGTCACCGGCTTAGCCGTACTGAACGCGATCGGTGGCCAGGGAGCCGGCAATTCCGGGCGTCCTGCTCCTGTGACGCAGGTGAAAATCATCGACACCGACGCCAATGAGGTCGCCGACGGCGAGATCGGCGAGATCGTCATCAGAGGCGAAATCGTGCACCTCGGCTACTGGAACCGTCCCGAGATCAATGCGGCGCGCTTTCTCGACGGCGGCTGGTGGCGCACCACCGACGCGGGCAAGCGAGAGGCCGATGGCACCATCTCTTTCCTCGGAACCATGACTCGGATGATCAAATCTGCGGCTGAGAACATCTACCCGCCGGAAGTCGAAGGCTGCCTGACCAGTCATCCCGCAGTCAAGCAGGCTGCCATCATCGGCGTGCCCGACCCGAAGTACATGCAGTCGGTCAAGGCGATCGTGGTCCTCGAACCCGGTCACACGGTGACCGAGAACGAGCTGCGCGATTACTGCAAGGAGCGCATCGCTTCGTACAAGAAGCCCAAGTTCGTCGAGTTTGTCGAGGCGCTCCCCCAGGCGGGCGGTCGAACAGACTACGACGCCCTCGACGCCTCGTTCGGTGGTGGCGGTTACCCGGGTAAGTCGGATCTCACCAAGACCACAGTCTGAACCGGTCGGGGGTGGGACGATCTTCCGGTCGTCCCACCCCCGTTGTCGGCCCACGTCAGGGACGTTCCGGGGACCGCAGCCGCGCCCGCTGCAGCTTGCCGGCCGCAGTGCGTGGCAATTCATCGACGATCGTGATCTCACTCGGGATCTTGTAGGTTGCCAGGCGCAATGCGGCGGCTTCCCGTAATTCGCGGATCGACACCGGCTCCGAAGTCACGACGAATGCGACCACCCTCTCACCGCGGCGCACGTCGGGACAACCGATCACGGCCGCGTCGGTCACCGCTGGATGTCGCAACAGCTCGTTTTCGACCTCGGCCGGCGCGACCTGGAAACCGGACACCTTGATCATGTCTTTGAGCCGGTCCAGGATCCACAGCCGTCCATCCCCATCGATGCGGCCCGCGTCGCCGGTGCGGAGCCAGCCGTCTTCGAGGAACGGATCATCTTCGGCCGCAACGGTGTAGCCCGATGCCACACACGGACCGCGCACCTCGATCTCGTTGTTCTCACCGAGCCGAATCTCGGTCCCGGCGGAGGCGAAGCCAGGAGAATCGAGCAGCCATCGCTCCGGGCGATCGACCGGGTTGAATGCCACCGCGAACGCTTCGGTCATGCCGTAGGAACAGAGGAACCCGATACCGGTTCTAGAGGTGATCGTCTCTGCCAACTCCGGGGGAACCGCACTGCCACCCCACATGAAGTACCGCAGGCCAGGAAAGTCGGTGCGACTCAGTTGCGGGAGCGTGGCGAGCCGATGTGCCACCGCTCCCGCCAAGGGCCAGACAGTGACGGAGTCTTCTTTGATCTGGTTCATGCACCTGTCGAACTCGAACCGCTCGAACAGCGTCACCTCAGCGCCGACGGACAGCGCCGCGGCCATCATCGAGGTGCCGAAGATGTGGCACAACGGCAACGAGATCTGCAGCCGGTCGGCGTCGGTCAGACCGAGGTGCGTCACTAACTGACCAATGCCCCCGGACAGACTTCCGACGGTGTGCACAACACCTTTCGGGAGACCGGTGGTGCCCGAGGAGAATGGGAGGCACAGCTCCGCATCGGCCGGCACTGCCGCCTGGGGTCGGAGCGGGCACGAACTACCGGCCGCCGCGGCGATCTCCTCGATCGGCACCGCAATCGGCAGCTCGGTCGCCGACGCACGGTGCCGCGGCGAATAGATCGCCGCCTGCGCCCCGGCCGCGAGGATCACCCTGCCGATTTCGTGTTCGGTCCAGTACGGATTCGGGATAACGAAGACCGCGCCGAGCTGCGCGAGTGCAAGCTGCGCGAACACATACTCCGGCCGGTTCTCCACGAGCAGCAGGGTGCGGGTGCCTGTGCCGATCCCGGCCGTGGCGAGCCGGTCCGCGACCGAGCGAACCGCCCGATCCAGGTCATGATAGGTCCACACCCGTCCCTCGAACCGCAGCGCGATCCGGTACGGCCAGCGTTGCGCCGCCCGAGACGACAGGGAGGCGTATTCCGGGTACGTCGCGCTCATCTCCGAATCCCCCGGTTATGTGATCCATCGGCACCCGCACGCGGTCACCACTGACGTCGTTCACCATTGCCCGGCACCGACTCGCCCCAAGCCATCCATACATCGGGGACGCGGGTGTCCGAGATGCGATGTATCCGTCCCTCCTGTTGCGGATTCGGGATCCGGCCCAGGCCCTCCATACGCCCGCGGGGATCCGGCTCGCAAATCCACTCTTTCCCGTTGATGCTGTAGTCGATGCCGTCGTGCCAGTAACCATCGGCGTTGCGCCTGATTACCGCGTCCATGCTGTGCGCGGTCGTCACAGTGCCGTCGCTGTGCCCGATCACCCCGACATGGAAGTCGCCATTGCCGAAGAGGAAGTGGCCCACCTCTGCGCTCCCGTCCTCGTAATGGTTCGCCCACGAGTACCAGGTCGTGTATTGCGCGTCGTGCAGCGGATCCTTGTCGATGTACAGTCGGCCGCCTTCGCGCATCCACGCCTCCTCCCAGAACAGGAATCCACGTACTCGCTTGCCTGCCAGCTGCCCCTCGACCAGCCAGGTCTGGGTGAGGTACAGCAGTGAAGAGTCCGGTCCGGGAAGAAACCACTGCAGCGGCGGCGCAACCAGAGTGCCTGTCACGTCGATGACATCGGACTCCTGATATTCCAGGGTCTCGGCCGAGAGCCTCAGCATCGCCGAGCGGCCGTGCTCGTTCACGGGCGTCGCGAGCTCCACAGCACCGGAATGCAGCACTCGGCGGACAAGCTCGTTGCTATCGGGCGCGTGCCGCGGTTCGCGGCGCAGCAGCAATTGCTCATCGCCTCCGGCGCTGGACGACAAAATGAGCTTGCCCCCCAATGAGCGGATGTCCCCGCCGGTCTCGGCGTTGTCCCGCACAGCGGGGACCCGCCGCATGATCGAATGCAACCCGCCCTGGTCGTCACGCAGGGTGCCCCAGATGTAGCCGGCTTCCGGAACCAGCCCATGGATGACGGTGTCCTGCGCAAGGACCGCGGCGGGTTCGAAACGGCGGCCGGAGCAGATCGCCCTGTGGTTGAAAGATCCGGTCGGCGACAGTCCGGCGAGCGTAGCGGTCATGATTCAGTCCTTAGCCTTGTACTTTCCAATGAAGGTTTGCCTGGAAACTGCGGAGCCTCGCGACTCTCCGATCACGAACCGCGACGCGTGCTCGGCGGCCCGTACCCCCGGTCACCGGGGCCACGTCGGCAGTTGGGGTACTAACTTCCCCGTTCACCACGTTGAGCATTAAGGTTCAACTATATGCCTATTTAAGCCCCGGTTGCTGCCCTTCGACGCGGACGAGGAGCCAATACCGACAGGACCGTCACCGCGGAAGTTTCAGCACTCGTTCGGAAATAATGTTTCGCTGGATCTCCGATGTGCCGCCGTAGATCGTCTCCGCACGAGACAGCAGGAACGTCTTCTGAGCAGGATCGAGGCCGTCGGGCCCGTTGCAGCGCGTTATCTGTGCGGCCGGTCCGCGAAGATCGATCGCGAGTTCGCCCAACTTCTGATGCTCGGTCGCTGCGAACAGCTTGCTGATCGCAGCTGCCGCGTCTTCGGTGCCGTGCCGGTTCTCGACGATCGAGGACACGACTCGCAGTGTGGTCACCCGCATCAAGTGCACGGAAATGTATGCGTCGGCGATTCGCTGCCGAACCCGGGGGTCCGCTGCGGCCCCATTCCGTCGTGCTGTTGCGATGAGATCTGCGACTTCACGCTCCATCGCCAACTGCATCGGCATCAACGCCGCGCCACGCTCCATCGCGAGCGTCCCCATGACGACCGTCCAGCCACCGTTTACCTCGCCGACGACCATGTCGGCGCTGGTACGAGCGCCGTCGAAGAAGCATTCGCTGAATTCACCGGACCGTGCGATGTTCTCGATCGGCCGTATCTTGACGCCGGGTTGATCTACCGGGACCAACAGCAATGAGAGGCCTCGATGTCTGACTCCCCTGTCTGGATCGGTACGGCACAGTACGTACAACCAGTCCGCATGGTGACCGAAGGTCGTCCACACCTTCTGGCCGTGGATAACCCACTCGCCGTCGACCAGCGATGCCCGAGTGTTCACCGAAGCCAGATCGGATCCGGCCCCCGGCTCGCTGAATCCTTGTCCCCACATCTCCTCGACGGCGAGAATCGGTGGCAGGAAACGCGCCTTCTGCTCCTCTGTCCCGAACTTCAACAAGCTCGGTCCCAGCAGCTCGAGTGCTTGCGTCCCGACCCTCGCGGGCGCGGCCGCACGGGCGTATTCATATTCGAAGATGATCTCTTGCGCCAGCGATGCGCCGCGCCCGCCGTACTCGATCGGCCAGGTCAGTCCGAGCCAGCCACCGGCGGCGAGCTGTTTCTCCCATTCGACCCGCACATCCCATGAGGTGTCATCGGTGGGACTGCCGACGCCCTTGTGCTCAGCGAACTCTCCGACCAGATGCTCGGCGAGCCAGGTTCGTATCTCTTCTCTGAACTCGGCTTCGCCGGGAGCGATATCGATGTCTGCGACCATGGCGGTCTCCTCCTGCGGGGCGAGCACCGAACTCAGAACTCGAGTCCGGAATACGGGGCGAATTGCGGCGGTCGTCTCTCGATCAGACTGCGCACGCCCTCTTGGAAATCCGGTTGCGCCTTAGCCAACGTCAAAAGGTACTGGGCGCGCACGCGCGCCTGTTCGAGCGTCATCTCGCTGTCGCTCCACACTTGACTCTTGATCATCGCCATCGCGACCGGCGATACGTTCTTCACTATGTCCCGCGCGTAGGCGACCGCATCGGCGACCACTTCCCCTTGGTCGGACAACTTCTGGACCACCCCGAGTTCGAAGGCCTCCTCCGCGAGAAACACCCTGCCCGACACCAACAGGTCGAAGGCGTGAGCGGGGCCGACGAGCTTCGAAAGCACCCATGCGGCAGCATCTTCGGCGGGAAGGCCACGCTTGGCGAAGGCGGTGGAAAACTTGGCTCCTCGCACCGCGAATCGGTAGTCGAAGTTGAGCGCCTGAGCAAGTCCGATGCCGGCACATGCGCCGTTGATCGCACCGATGATCGGCTTGGGTACAGTCGTTGCGAAGGTCTGCTTGCGCCGAAAGTCCGTGTAGCGCTGCCCATCCCGGACACTGTCGAGCACACTCGGATCCAGGCCCGGCACAAACGAGGTCCCGGACCCGGTCACCACGATCGCACGCACGCTGGCATCCGCGGCTGCGCGATCGAGTGCTCGGTAGAATTCCGACTCCAGCTGGGCTGTCCACATATTGCGGCGCTCCGGCCGGTGCAGCGTAATGACGACAACACCCTCGTCATCAACGTCGTAGCGGACTACGTCGGGTTCATCGACCATCAGCCGAACTCCATGCTCGAGTCGCGAGAGTCTTGTCACTGCTTGACCAAGGCGCGTCCGAAGACTTCGCCAACTGGAACCGCGGTTCTCGCTTGTCGAGAAACGCTGCGACGCCTTCCGCTGAATCAGACTGTCTGCCAACCCATCTGAACAGTTCCCACTCACGATGAAACGCGGACTCACGATCCGTCTCACCGAGCATCTGGTACAGGAGCTGCTTGGTCAGACCGACCGCGGCCGGCGCACAGTTTGCCGCGATATCCTCGGCGATCTCCAGCGCCTTCGGCAAAACGCGCTCGCCCGGAACAGCGTGGGTCGCGAGTCCCAGTTCCTTCGCCTCCACGCCTTTGAACAGCCGGCCGGTGACCAAGAGTTCGATCGCCGCCGCGGTTCCGATCAGGCGCGGCAGTAACCACAGCGAATTCTGCTCGGGTATCAGCCCACGCCGGGTGAAGACGAAGCCATATTTGGCATCCTCGTTGACCACTCGGATGTCCCACTGCAAGGCGAAAGTCAGTCCCATGCCGACGGCAGATCCGTTGAGCGCGCCGATGATCGGTGTGCGCATCCGCCACGGCCTGGGTCGTTGTGTCATTACCTCGCGCGCGTCGCGCTGCTGGTCCTCATCGAATGCGAAGTTCGAGCCGCCGGGCTCGAGGTCGGCTCCGGTCGAGAAGTGCCGCCCTCGCCCGGTGACCACGATCGCCCGGACATCGTCGTCCCTGTCGAGTTCCTCGAGCCGGGCGTGGAGCTCCACCTGCATCGCGGAGATGAATCCATTGCCCCGTTCGGGGCGGTCCAACCACACCGTCGCGATCCGTCGACTGCGCTCTACGGTGATCCCGTTGGTCGCCGACATCGGATCAACGACCGTCGACAACGGTCGGCACCCTGGGGTTTCCCGCACCGTCGGAGTTGGGCCGGGCTTCCGCGACCAGCATCGGGATTACTTCACCGAGTTCCGCCGGATCCCATCGAGAGAACCTGTCGACTCCCGGACCGGCGACCCAGGTCTCCGCGACACTGATGGCCCCGGCCTTGACGTTGAAGACCCGTCCGGTGATCGCCTCGGCTTCGGAGGAGGCAAGCCAGACGACCAGCGGCGCGATGTTGGCCGGCGAGCCCGCATCGAATCCGGTTGCTTCCTTGATGTCGGCCATCTTCTTGACGTAGTCGTCGAGCCCAGCCGTCATATCGGTCAGTGCGCTCGGCGCGATGGCATTGACCGTCACGTTCAACCGGGCGAGCTCCTCCGACAGAATCACGGTGAATGCGGCGACAGCCGCTTTCGCAGCACCGTAATTCGACTGCCCCACATTGCCGTAGAGCCCCGATGGTGAGGAAGTGTTCACCACACGAGGATGCGATACCGGTGTTCCGGCCTTCGACTGCGAACGCCAGTGTGCGACGGCATGCTTCGTCGGACAGAAGGTGCCGCGAAGGTGGACCTTCATCACCGCATCCCACATGTCTACCTCCATGTTCACGAACATCTTGTCGCGCAGGATGCCCGCGTTGTTCACCAGCACGTGGAGATCGCCGAATTCGTCCAGCGCTGTGCGGATCAGGCGGCCCGCCCCGTCCCAGTCGGAGACATCGTCACCGTTCGCGACGGCGACACCGCCGAGCGCCCGGATCTCCTCCACGACCTTCTCTGCCGGACCGAGGTCGTTGACAACGACCCGCGCACCCTGACGTGCGAATTCGAGGGCGTGCTCGCGGCCGATGCCGCCTGCCGCGCCCGTAACGATGACTACGCGTCCGTCATGCAGTCCCATTGATTCGATCTCCTTTTCGCTCGTTCGCTCCCGCGGCCGCAGGTGGCTCGCCGAAGACAGCAAGTGCGTTGGCTCCCAGGAAGTTTCGCCGCGAGTCAGCGGGCATCTCGATCGCCCGCGCCTCGGTGATGGTGCGTTCGAAGGGAAGGATCGGGTAGTCGGACGCCCACATCAACTTCGTCTTGTTTCGTTTACGAATGACACTCAGAATGTCGTCGGGTACATACTTCGGCGCCCATCCCGCTGTCATCGCGAACACATTGGGATGCTTGACCAACATGGCGACGGTTTCGCTCGTCCACGGATCACCGAGGTGCGACATCACGATCTTCAACTCGGGAAACGTCAGGGCGACCTCGTCGATGAGGATCGTGCGTTGCAGTTTGGCCGGTTTCATCGGCCCGGGAACGCCGACATTGATCGATACCACCGCACCCTCGTCACAGGCCGCGGTGTACATCGGGAAGGCCAATTTATCGTCGATGGCAATGCCGGTGAACATCGGAATCACTCGGAGGCATTTTATGCCGTATTCACGCACCGCGATTCGAACCTGCCGGGCGGCCTCGTAACCCTGGCGCGGATCGATGCCGACCGACGTAACGAACCGGCCCGGATATTCGTCCTGATACCGTGCGAGACGTTCGCATGTCTCCCGGAGCACACCCTCGCCGGTCTTCGTGCCATGGACGAACGGCGCGGTGATATCCCTCGGCGCCTTCGACAACACGCCACCGGATATGCCGAGCCGGTCCATTTCAGCCACAACATCGTCCATTGTCTGCCCGCCCTCGTAGGCGCTGTTGCCTCGTTTGAACCTCGCAACAACGGACGGATCCGGAGTAACCTCGCCCTGCGCGTAGGGCAGATTTATCCAGGCGTCGAAGACGCGGGGTGATACCACCGCCTCATTCGAATTCTGCTGGGCCACAACCTCTTCGGTACTCATCGAACTCCTCGCACGGTACTTTCGATCACTTGCCGACAAACTTCGGCGACCGCTTCTCACGCATTGCCGACAACGCCTCCGCGGCGTCCTCGGTCGCCGCGACGACCGCGAAGTGTGACGAGATCAAATCCAGCGCAGTACGCAGATCCGTTCCCGCTGATTGATATGTCGCCCGCTTGATCATGCGAGCGGTCACCGGCGGAGCGCTCGCGATCTGCTCAGCCAATGCCCGAGTGGCCGCGGCAAGTTCGGCGGGCTCGGCCAATCTGTTGACAAGCCCTATCCGGAGGGCTTCGTCGGCGTCGATGAAGTCTCCGGTCAACAAGAGCTCCAGCGCCTTCGAGGTCCCCACGATGCGCGGCAGATAGTAGGCGCCGCCGTCTCCCGGGGCGAGTCCGATCTTGATATAGCTCTCGGACAGCCGAGCCGATGTCGACATGATGCGCAGGTCGCACATGAGCGCCATATCGAGGCCCGCGCCGACGGCGGCACCATTGATAGCGGCGATCAACGGTTTGTCGAGCGCCTCCACAGCCAGCGCGACTTGATGAATCTCGTCGTGCAGCTGGGACTTTCGGGCCAGCGGAGTCAGCTCCCGGTTAGCGTTGGAGATGCTCCCGAGATCGATTCCCGAGCAGAACGCACGGTCCCCCGCCCCGGTCAGGACGACAACTCTGACTTCATCATTCTGCTTCGCTTCGACCAGCAGCCGGGCCCAGTCGCGAATCATCTCGAATGTGAAGGCGTTGCGTGCCTCCGGCCGATTCAGCGTGATCGTTCCGACGCCGCGTTCGATGCACCACTCCAGGTCGGGCACGCCTTCTCCTTGAACTAGGCTAATCAGTGTATTATTTGTACTATACCAAGGCTGGAAGTCAAGATTGGCCGCTCGGTCGCGACGGCCACCGAAGGAGTGTTGTGTACCTGACCTGCTGAATTCGACCGTGCTACGCCCGTGATTGTCAGGTGCACGCCGCAGAGCCCGGCCGACAATCGAGCGCCGACTTCCTAGACCGCCTCGCTGCTCTTTCGCGGCCAAACCCGGAGTTAGGACACACAGACGTGAAAGATCTGAGTACTGAACTTCCGCTCACCGCCGTAGACATCGAATTTCGTGACGAACTGCGCGCATGGCTGAGCGACCATCTCACGGACGACTTCCGTGACCAGCACCGTCGCGGTGGCCCGGACGACGACGACAACTGGGAGCTCCGGCGACTGTGGGAGAAGCAGCTCGCCGCAGGGCATTGGCTCGGTCTGTCGTGGCCCGCGGAGTATGGAGGTCGCAACGCGACGATGACGCAGGAGATCGTCTTCGCCATGGAGTACGCCCGTGCGGGCGCGCCTCCCAGAGCAGCGTTCCATGGTGAAACGCTCATGGCGCCCACCGCCCTGCATTACGGCACAACCGAACAGAAGCAACGTCTCCTCCCGCCGATGGCCAGAGCCGAACTCGTGTGGTGCCAAGGCTATTCGGAACCGAACGCCGGATCCGACCTCGCCAATATCTCAACCCGCGCTCGCCTCGACGGGAACGAATGGATTGTTACCGGGCAGAAGATTTGGACGACGTTCGCGCAGCATGCCGACTGGATCTTCGCGATAGTCCGTACCGAAGCGGGCTCCGCCCGTCATGCGGGCCTGTCCTACCTGCTGATCCCGCTCGATCAACCAGGGGTTCGCGTCGTGCCGATTCGAACCATGCTCGGGGACAGCGGATTCAACGAAGTGTTCTTCGATGAAGCACGTACCGGTATCGACAACGTGCTGGGCGTACCCGGCGACGGGTGGAAAGCCGCCATGACCACCCTCGGTCACGAGCGCGCCACCTCGGTGCTCGGATATCAGTTTTCGTTCCGCAGGGAGATGGCCGATCTCCGCGAGTTGGCGAAGAAGCGCGGTGCCACGGCAGATCCGGTGTTACGCGATCGCCTGGTGGACTCGATGATCGGGCTCGACATCATGGGCTACAACAATTTGCGCACCCTGTCGACCGCGTTGAAGGAGGGCCAGTTCGGCCCGGAAGCCTCCATCGGTAAGTACTACTGGTCGAAGTGGCATCAGGAATTCACCGAGCTCGCCATGGACATCCTGGGCTCCGACGGCTGGTTATCAGCCGATTGGGCATCCGGACCGGACCGGGCATCGGAAGCGCTGCGCCGGTCGTTCGTCCGGGCGCGGGCGGAGACGATCTACGCCGGAGCGACCGAGATCCAGAAGAACATCATCTCCGAACGCGTGCTCGGACTACCACGGGAACCGAAGGTTTAGCACCACGATGGAATCTGCACTGAACGGCATCCGAGTACTCGATGTGAGCCGGATTCTCGCGGCTCCGTTCGCCGCTCAATTACTCGGCGACTTGGGCGCTGACGTCGTCAAGGTCGAGCGTCCGAAGGTCGGAGACGACGCTCGCAGCTACGGTCCGCCGTATCTATACGACCAGGACGGGAACGTCACCGCGGAAGCGGGGTTCTATCTCAGCTGCAATCGAAACAAGCGGTCCATCACGATCGATCACTCGAAACCCGAGGGCGCCGGCATAATTCGAGAGCTCGCCGCCCACTCGGACGTCTTCATCGAGAACTTCCGCAGCGGCGTTCTGACCAAATACGGCTTGGATTACGACTCGCTCCGGGCGGTCAATCCGCGCCTGATCTATTGCTCCATTACGGGATTCGGTCAGGATGGACCGTACGCAGACAGACCGGGATACGACGGCGTGTTTCAAGCCATGTCCGGAATGATGAGCGTCTCGGGGCTCCCCGAGGGTGAGCCGGGCGCGGGCCCGATGAAAGTCGGCGTATCGATGGTCGACATTCTCACCGGGCTCTACGCCGGCAATGCCATCCTGGCCGCGCTGCACCATCGTGACGTCAATGGCGGGCAAGGGCAGTACATCGATTTGGCGTTGTTGGACTGCGGTGTCGCGGCATTGTCGCACTACGCCCAGAATTACCTCATCTCGGGAACCCCCGCTCCCCGGCGCGGCAACGGCGGTTTCGGTGGAATCCCGTCGCAGACATTCCGGTGCGCCGATGACGATATTTTTGTCGTGGCATCCACGCCGAAACAATGGTCAGCATTGACCAAGGTGCTCGGCCGGCCCGAATTGGGCGATGACCCCCGGTTCGCGTCGGTATCCGCTCGGATCGAGAACCGTGACCTCGTTCTCGGGACTCTCAACAAAGCATTCGTCACCAGACCCGCGGCCGATTGGGTTCACGATCTGGAAGCAGCCGATGTCCCGGTCAGCCCCGTGAACGATATGATCGGGGTATTTGAAAATCCGCAGATACGACATCGAGAAATGCAACTGACTGTCGCCCATCCGGACTCGGGAAGTATTGATATCGTGCGCAATCCGACCCGAATGTCGGCAACACCGCTTACTCGATACGAAACGCCGCCGAAGCTCGGACAGCACAGCCGGGAGATACTTATGGATGTCCTGGGCAGGACCGATGCGGAAATCGATGCACTGGTCGCAGGTGGCGTGTTGTGATCAGGTCTGATACCGCGGATTTGTTGCACCTCTGTGGCATTCCCCTGCTCGGCGACGACGACTCGCTGTATCTGCCGAGCGCAGACAGCCCGAATTGGATAGTCCAGCCCATAACCCGCACACCACTCCCCCGCATCGGATACATGATGATGCCGGTCGAGGTGGGCCGCAATGCCGAACAATCGGAAAGAGCGCAGTGACGCCTCAATTGATACCACCCATGCGATCACTCCCCGCGGAGGCTTCAGAGCTCCGGAGGGAGGTTCGAGACTTCCTCGCAGAGGACCGCGCAACCTACGGTTGGCAGCCTCACGTCGACTCGTGGATATCCGCGTGGGACCCAGGATTCAGCCAGCGGCTCGGCCGACGCGGCTGGCTCGGCATGACGATTCCCACCGAATACGGTGGACAAGGTCGTACGCACCTCGACCGTTATGTGGTGACCGAAGAACTGCTGGCCGCGGGCGCACCCGTCGCAGCGCACTGGGTTGCCGATCGGCAGGTCGGCCCCGCACTGCTCGCTCACGGCAGTGAGTACCAACGCCGACGGTATCTGCCGGACATCGCACGGGGTGAGCGATACTTCGCGATAGGAATGAGCGAGCCGGAAGCCGGATCGGATCTCGCAAGCGTTCGAACACGAGCGGTCGCCGTCGCCGGGGGCTGGGAGCTCACCGGAACGAAGGTATGGACATCCGGCGCACATCACGCACACGCGTTCTTCGTACTCGCGCGGAGTGCACCACTCGATCCAGCGCATCGCCATGACGATTTGAGCCAGTTCATCGTCGACCTGGATACGGCAGGGATCGAGATCAGGCCGATCAAACTGCTGACAGGTCAGCACCATTTCAACGAAGTCGTTCTCGACCGGGTGTTCGTCCCTGATCAGTTGGTGCTGGGCGAGCCTGGACAGGGATGGCGCCAAGTCACATCGGAGTTGGGTTTCGAGCGCAGCGGACCGGAGAGATTGCTCTCGACTCAACCCTTGCTCGCTGCGCTGACCGGGCGTCTCGCCCACGAAACAGGTCGCGCGCCGGGCGCAATCGCAGAGCTGGGTGCACTGATCTCGCAAGTGACCACTCTCCGCCAATTATCGATATCTGTCGCGGCATCCTTGTCGGACGGACAGCCGGCAGATCTCGCCGCCGCTTTGATCAAAGACCTCGGCACACGTTATGAGGGAGCTGTCGTGGACACTGCCGCAGCGGTCCCCGATGCCGAGCCGGACCCCAACTCCGATGATGAATTCACCAGACTGCTCGCCGAGGGTTTGCTACACGCGCCCGGATTCACCCTCCGCGGCGGAACCAATGAGATCCTGCGTGGGGTCGTTGCACGTGGATTAGGACTGCGATAATGATCAATTCTCAGAATCTGAATGACGAACTGGCTGATCTTCGCGGGCTCGCCGACGACATCTTCTCCGCGTGGTCGGAAACTGTTCTGGATGTCCAGAAGACCACCATTCCGTTCGACCCCACACAGTGGAAGACACTGCATGATTCGGGTCTGACACTATTGACGACACCGGAAGCTCACGGCGGCAGCGGCGCAAGTATCACGGAACTTGCCGTCGTGTTGTCGAGTGCGGCCCATCATTGTGCGCCGGTTCCTCTCGCCGAAACCGATCTGTTGGCTTCCTGGCTGTTGCGTGTCGCGGGAATTGCTGTGCCCGCTATCCCGCTCACTGCGGCGTACTCCCCTTCACTGGACATCAGTGATACGCATGTCACCGGAACACTCGATCGAGTACCTTGGGCGACCATGGTGGATGCCATCGTCGTCGCTAATGATCAACGGGTAGCGCTAGTCCCCGTAAGCAATATTCTGATCGAGGCCGGGTGCAATCTTGCACATGAGCCCCGTGACCACCTCTTCATCGACACCGATCTTTCCGTCGAATCGATAGGACCTGCCCCCGACCGGGTTCGGCAGGAGTTCGACCTGCGTGGTGCCCTCGCTCGCTCGATTCAGATTTGCGGCGTAGCGGAACGCGCACTCGCGATGACCGTGCAGCATGCCGGTGAGCGCCGGCAGTTCGGCCATACGCTGGGCAAATTCCAAGCTGTTCAGGCCCTTGTTTCCGATGCGGCCGGCGCTGTCGCCATGGCAAGGGCCGCGACCGAACTCGCGGTGACGACTGTGGCCGCATATGGCTTCCTCGATCCCGGTACGCGGTTCGCGATCGCCGTCGCCAAGACCCAGACCGCGTCTGCCGCACAAAAAGTCAGCCGCAACGCCCACCAGGTTCACGGCGCAATCGGATTCACCCTCGACCACCGACTACGCCACTTCACTTCTCGCATGCTCTCGTGGCGTTCGGAGTTCGGAAGTGCACACCGCTGGGAGCAATTCCTCGGAGAGGTCGCAATTGGTGAAGGTCCGTCCAGGGTCTGGAATCTGATCACCAGTGGCCAAACCACTACATGACAAGCACCACTGCTCGATAGTTCAGAGGATTTGTCCGACGATGTTGCACAACCTATCGATGTCCCGGCCGAGGCAAACCGGCCGAACGCTGCGGAGGCAATTTCCGTCGCAGTACTCGCCCTCCCACCGCCGCAATACTTCGCCGGTTGCGGGGATGCCGGCGAAGGCGGCCGGGCGCATCGATGGTCATCGCCGTCGGGGTCGGCGATGAGTCAGCGCCGACACGGGGGTTCGAAAACAAGCACCGATACGGCGTTGCCCTCTCGGTTCGAGCTTCTCCGCGCGGTACGCGGTCATTCGATCGCGGCCGGCGGCGGCTACACAGCTTGCCGCATTGCTGAGCACGCCTTCGAGCTGGCGGAATTGCACGCCGCCAAATTGCACGCCAACGGGCGGACGGCTGACACTATCGTCTGGTGCGAGCTCAATGGTCGGTACCTCTATATCGTCGAGCGACTGGATAATCTCGTCGCCGAAGCCCTGCCCCATCTGACGGACCGGGATCGCCATGAGATCCGCACCGCCATCGTTCAAATCGCACACGCATCGGTGAAAATACATCGGGCACTGCGCAATTCAGGTGGCGGCAACCTCGAGGTCCTCACGCTATGGCATCGATTGGCCGAACTTGTCGATCACTACGACACACTGCTGGCAGAACGGATGTCGAAGTCGTATTACAGCCCATCTCGACCGCGGAGCATGCGGTGACGGTGCGCCGAGCGCCCGCGTCGCGGACGCGCCACTACCCTCACACGGTCCCTATGGCTGACGCTGAGAGAGAACCTCGACAAGCGTTGCCTCTGAATCCCCGACCATATACTTCTCGACGCCCTCCAGGTGTCGGCGCCAATGCTTCTGGGCCGCAGCAACATCACCCTTTCGTAGCAGCTTCACAAGCTTCATACATGCCTGCTGCGCCGCCCGTGCCGCCGGTCCCTCATGACCCGCGGCGTGCGCGGCAATGAACACGGCATTATGCGCTTCGATGACCTTGAACAGCATTCCAGCCAGCACCCCGAGCGTCACATTACCGGTGAGATCCACCAGCGTTTGATGCAGACGTACATCATGCTGCGCGAAAGCTTCATCGTCGTCGATCAAGTCGGCTCCGGCCGCGACCATCTTCTCGAGTCGATCGAGCTCTCCGTTCGGGCCGCGGCCGCCGAGCATCCCGAGCGCGGATACTTCGAGCTCGGTGCGAGCACGGTACACATCGACCAGCGGAGTGCCCCGGTACTGAAGCAGCAGGCCCGCGTACCGCGCCGCCACCGCTCCATCCAACTCCAGCACACGAGCGCCGCCATGCGCGCCACGCAGCACTGTGATGATCGACTCCGACTCCAGGATTCGAAATCCTTCACGGAGTGTCGGCCGAGACACGCCGAATTGCTCCATCAAGACTGCTTCATTGGGGAGCGGGTCACCTGCCGACAGTTCACCGGTAATGATGCGCCGACGCAAATCTGCCGCCACCAGCTCACCGGCCTTCGGCACCTTCACGACAGTCGACCTGAGTCTGGTCACTTAACCCTCGCTTACTTGGCCGCCGACACGAACCAGGTCACCGGCGCATCCTGGGCTCGACGATGAGTACGTCCGCATAATCAGTTAGAATGTTGTACTCATACTACTACCTAGTCAAGGTACTAGCTATCCAGGAGCGCGCAGCGTCTCCGAAGCCGAACACGACCAGCTTCGCGCCGTCGCCGGTCTCATCGGCCAGGGAGATGACCCAACAGGTCGGCGTCGGCCCGAATGCCCAGATGACATCCCTTCACGATACTTCCACATTCTCACGACCGGTCAACGGTGGTGATGTCGACGAACATCCGGCCGACACCGTCCAGCACCACGGCCCACTCCCAGAGGTCACGTTCAGCCCTCAACCAGCTCGCTATATAGTGCATGTATTGCACTCATTCACCGTAGAATGAGGAGCGACCGGCCACACGACCCAGGAGCATCGATGGTTTTGTCCTTCACGGAGGAGCAAGAGGAACTGCGCGCCGTAGTGCGCAAGTTCCTTGAATCGCGCTCTTCCGAGCAACAGGTCCGCATCCAACTCGACTCCAGCGATGGCTTCGACCGCGGGGTCTGGAAGCAGATGGCTGAGCAGATCGGAATCCAGGGTCTCGCCATACCCGAAGAGTTCGGGGGTTCAGGTTACGGGTTCGGCGAACTGGCGATCGTCCTCGAGGAATCCGGGCGCGCCCTGCTCTGCTCCCCATTGTTCTCCACTGTCGTACTCGCGGCGAACACTCTTCTGCAGTCCGGCGACGATGCTGCCTGTCGCCGCCATCTGCCGGGCATAGCTTCGGGCGAAACGCTGGCAACGGTCGCGATCATCGAGGAATACGGAAGCTGGACGGAGGCCGGAATCACGGTCCGGGCCACCGAGGCCGAGGGCGGCTGGCTACTGAACGGGACCAAACCGTATGTTCTTGACGGCGCGTCAGCCAACATAATCATCGTCGCGGCTCGCAGCGAGGCCGGCGTCTCGCTCTTTCTGGTGACGGCCGACTCGGATGGTTTGGCAACCGCGCCGACCCCGACACTCGACCAGACTCGTCGTCAAGCGACACTGGAATTGCAGAATACTCCTGCCCAGCTGCTCGGCGAGCTCGGTGCCGGGTGGGACACTTTGAGTTCAGTGCTCGACATCGCCGCGGCGGCATTGGCCTGCGAACAGGTTGGGGGCGCGGCACAAGTACTGGAATCGACGGTCGACTACGTCAAAGTCCGCGAACAGTTCGGCCGACCGATCGGTTCATTCCAAGCGATCAAACATCGCTGCGCCGACATGCTCGTCGAACTGGAATCGGCCCGCTCGGCCGCGTACTACGCCAGCTACGCGGTAACCACCGCCGCCGACGATCTCCCGGTCGCGGCGTCAACCGCCAAGGTGTACTGTTCGACCGCTTTCTATCACATTGCGGCACAAAGCATTCAACTGCACGGTGGTATCGGTTTCACCTGGGAGCACCCCGCGCACCTGTACTTCAAACGCGCCAAGAGCTCGGAAATCCTACTCGGTTCGCCGTCCCATCATCGCGCAGTCCTCGCTGATCGCATCGGCCTGTGACAGAGCCGCAGTCACTTGACGCGCACCGCACTGGTTACCGGAGCGTCTCGCGGGATCGGGTTGGGCATCGCGCAACATCTTGCCCGGCAAGGCTATTCGCCGAAGGCAACGTCACTCCCCGCGGCGCGGCATGGCCGACCACATCGAGTCGATGATCCGGCGTTGTGACCTCGGGCTCGGTGCGCGAAGTCCGGGTGACTGGAGCGTCCGCATCAGGATGACTCCGATCAAGGCATCCGAGGCCCACACCGTGTCCGAGTCCGGCGGCAACTCCCCCGCCTCCATCGCGCGCTCGAACAGATCGGCCAGCCGTCCAGCCGCCCGGGACATTACCCGCAACTGGTATCGCGCATAGAGTGCGGGATACCGAGGCGCGTCAGCGACGAACCGCATCAGTATTCCGAGTGCGTCCGGCTCCATCATCCGGACGACATGTTCAACGATCCCTTCGAGTTCGGTCCGCACATTCGCCGACGGATTCGGGGTCGGCCATTCGCTCAGCTTCTCTACCGTGTCGATGATCAGCGCGTCCCGGTTGGGCCAGCGCAATCCCAGACTCGGACGCGAAACACCGGCTCTCCGTGCGACACTCCGGATACTGAACGCATCCACGCCGTGCTCGGCGAGTTCCTGCTTCGCTGCCTCGATCACACGATCTTCTATCGACGGATCCCTCGGCCGGCCAGGTCCTGCCGCTTCGAGGTTCTCAACCGTCCCCACCGCGCATACGGTACCGGTCCGCTCCGAGACCAACCCGCGGCTGACCCCTGAATTACCTGCCATATCGGAATATTTTACGGCTCCGACCGAATCCGGTGCATCCTGGTACGAGGAGGATCGCGGAGCCGAGCATCGCAACAGGTCACGGGCGTCCTCATCTGTTGGGCAACAATATGTTCGAAGAACAACAAGACCACACGCACAGCAGGGGCGCGTCGCGAGGATGACCTATCGGATCACCGTCGCGACGCCCTCGAACCCGCTTCGGTTGAACGTCACCCCTGCGCGGCGGATGCCAGGGGCTCCGCCGATTCGTTTGCCACATAGAAGGCGCGCGCCCATTTCCGCAGGCTCACAAACTCCTTGCCTTCGCGCGAGGCGAGTGCGGGCGGGTTCTCGAAGCGCTGGTGTTGCCAGATCTCGATATCGTTCGGCAACTGCGCGACCGCCCGCGCCAACCGCTTCTCGAGCACCCCCGGTTCGTCGTCACCGGGCAGTTCCTCGAGCCATACCGTTTGGAAGAGCTCACTTCTACGGTCACCGGTCGGCGTGGTGGACAGCAAGATCAGGGTGTTGTCCGAACCAGAGAGGGCGGTGTAGCTCATTCCGACGCCCGCGTTCAAGATCGACAACGTGTCCCCGTTGTGGCTGTCCGGGTCCATCTCACGCCACCGCTTACCGAAGCCGATCTGACTGAACCAGTGCCAGTCGTCTTCCCATCGACGCAGGAAGACCGGATAGTCCCGGGTTCCGTGCACCTGCCGGAAGTGCATCGGATCAGCGGCGTTTTCGATAACGAGTTGCGGATGCAGTGTGAGTTCGCCGTAACTCACCTTGGCCTCGGGCGAGGGCTCGTGATAGCGCAGCGACGCGGTGTGAGCGCTGACGGCGGCGAAAATATCCGGCGGCTCCCAGGAGGGGGTCGAACCGTCGATGCTGTGCCAGAGGTAGACGATCCCGTTTGTCTCGCGAACGTCCCACGCTCGGATCCGACGGCCGCGATTGGGACGGTCGGGTTGATACGGAATGTGGCGATTACGGCCCTCACTGTCCCATTGCCACCCATGGAACGGGCAGACGATGCAGTCGCCTTCGACCTTCCCGCCATATCCCAGATGTCCTCCGAGATGCCTGCAGTAGGCGTCCAGAATCCGCAGATCGCCGACCTCGGTACGGAAAGCAACCAGGTCGCGGCCGAAGTACCGGAGCGGGCGAACCTCGGCCTCCGGAAACGCACTCGACCATCCGACCTGGAACCAGCCATTTGGTTGCCAGTGTGGCACAAAATTCGAACCGCCAGTCACCTTGGAATCACTTCCATTCACACTTCGATGGGCTGATCACATGGCCCTAGCCCTACGCGCATACCAAAGTGCACGTCAACCATTTATAAGCCATGTTGGAATATAAATCCTATCGCTGCATTCGATTCACTGTCAATCATCGGTGCGAGCGCATCGGATGCTCCCCCAGACCCCACGACACAAGCCGGACGAGCGTTCACCCACCCCCGAATTGCCATGAAGCTGTACCCGCCGGTGCAGCACTCAGATCTCTGCCCGCAACAGCTCAATGATCTTGAACTTCTGCGGCTTACCCGAGGCCGTCAGCGGCAGGGCATCAGCGATACGCCAGTGCACCGGCCGCTTGAAGGGCGCAAGCCCGGCGGACACCGGTTCCCGCAGTTCCTCGAGCCGCAACGTACAGCCCGGATTGAGCACCACCATCGCGGCGACCACCTCACCCCACGTGGGATCGGGCAGACCCACCACGGCGGCCATGGCCACGTCGGGGTGGGCCTCGATTGCCAATTCAACCTCGCGTGCCGAGATATTCTCCCCGCCTCGTACAATAAGGTCCTTCAACCGACCGTGGAAGTGGAGACGGTTCTCGCGATCGAGCGCACCCAGATCACCGGTGTGGATCCAGCCCTCCGAATCCACCGTGGCAGCTGTCTCCTCGGGCCGGTTCAGATAGCCGTCCATCCTCACTTTCGTGCGGACACAGATCTCGCCCACCTCATCCAGAACGCATGGCAAGCCGGTCTGCGTATTCACGACCCGGAGCTCACGGTGTGGCAGGACGCGACCGACGGTGTTCGACTTGGTCCACAGATCGTCTTCGCGGCTCGTTTCGGTGATCGCGGGAGCCTCGCTCTGCCCGTACATCACCAGCACAGGCGCACCGAAGTGCTTCTCGATCCGGCGGATCAGCGTTGCCGGAACAGCCGATGCGCCGAGCAGGATCGCCCGCAGGTTCGGTGGTTTCATCCGAGCGAGTTCAGGATCCTCCATCATTCGAAGGAACAGCGTCGGCACACCACCGATGAAAGTCGCGTTACTCTGGACCGCCGACTCCAGGAAGTTCAGCGCGGAGAAGTCGGTGACCATTACGTACGTACCGGCCAGGGTGGCGGTACCCAACGCGAGCGCCACCGATCCGCCAACATGATGCAAAGGCATTGGGCTGCACCAGATCTCATGCTCCGCCGATGAGGTGCGAGCAGCCAGCGTTCGCGCCGCGTTGAGACATGCCTGGTGTGACAGGACAACACCTTTGGGTTCTCCGGTTGTGCCGGAGGTGAATTGGACGACGAGCGTGTCCGCGGGCTCCACCGCGAAAGGCAAGGAGGTTTCGCCGACAATCGCGTCGGCCGCCTCCCCCAATGAGCTCACCCACTCGGCGATTTCGACGACCTGATCAGCCGCGATCAGGTCGCGGCCGGCCTCCCGAACTCGGCCGATAAGGTGGCGACCGTGCACGTCCGATGCCAGAACGGTCACCGGCCCACTGTCGATCAGCAGGGCACGAACCTCACCGGCGGTCAGATTCGGATTGATCGGCACGAGCGGCCGCCCGGATAACGCGGCGGACCAGAACAGGACATACCAACTCATCGAGTTGTCACTCATTACCGCGATCGGGAATCTCGTCTCCGATCCAGAACGTAGGCGCGCCGCGCCCGCGAGTGCGAGCCGCGCGAGTCGATGCCATGTCAGAGACTGAAGCTGCCCATCCTCCAGCCATTGCAGAGCGGCCCGATCCGGTTGTCGGGCAGCGGATTCCAGCAGGAGCCGCCCGATCGTGGAGGACTCCCATTCGTCGAGTCGTACACGCTCCTCACCCCAGGTCGTCGGCACGATGTCATCTTCGCTCATCTCACACAGTCCTCATACGCTCAGCCGGTCACGGCCGATTCGACCAGGTGACCCAACAGCTATCGCGCTAAACTGTATAACTAATTAGATTGCAACGTCAGGACAATGGAACAGCGACCCCGAAAGCGCCACCGGTGGCCTCCCCAACGACGATGGAAAGCACAGCGCACTCGGCTGCTGCGCCGTGCTTACAGGGAAGTGGTCAGGCGACAGGGATGGCGGGACCGTCCATTTGTCCCGCCAACCCGCCCTGAACTCGGTTCAGTGATGCCGCGTTCGCCTCATGTGGGATACCGAGCGAAATCGCGCTCACTTCGGTGAGGCGCTCGTATTGCTCGGTCGTGAGCTCGAGATCGAGCGCACCCAGGTAATCGTCCAGCTGAGCGACGTTACGCGGTCCGATGATCGGGATGGACGAGGTCGCGAGCCTGTGTGAACGTTCGTTCACCCACGCGGTCGCCACTTGCGCGGGCGTTCGGCCCGTTTCGCGTGCGATGGCGAGCACCGTGTCGACGACCAAGGACTTCTGGTCGGTGGATTCTGTGTGCACCAACGTCTTCAAATCGGTCAGCCGCCCCTGCTGACTTTCGCGATACTTACCCGTCAGCAGCCCACCGCCGAGTGGTGACCACAGGGTGACCCCCAAGCCGAGCGCCTCGGCCATGGGCAGAAGTTCACGGTCGGCGGTCCTTTCGACGAGGCTGTATTCGACCTGAATACCAGCCACCGGCATCCATCCGGACAAGTCAGCCAACGCCGCGGCACGAGACACGCGCCAAGCGGGGAAGTTCGAGAACGCGGCATACAGGATCTTGCCCTGACTCACGAGATCGTCCAGGCCGCGAAGAATTTCCTCGAGCGAGGTCAACGCATCGGGATAGTGCACCCAGAGAACATCGATATAGTCGGTGTCCAGCCGCCGCAGGCTCTCCTCGACTGACGTGCGCAGATTCTTCCGGCTGTTTCCTGTGCGTCCCAGCCCACCGGCAGGACGTGCACCAACAGTGAACTTCGTGGCCAGGACCAGGTCGTCACGGTCGGCGTGGATGAATTCCCCCAGCAGTTGCTCCGATTGGCCGAGCTGATAGGTGTCAGCGGTGTCGATGAAATTTCCTCCCGCCTCGACGAACCGATCGAAAATTTGCTTCGCTTCGTCACGTTCGGCGCCCGCCCCCCACCCGGTGCCGAAGTTGCCGGTCCCTAGGGCGTATTGCGAAACACGAAGCCCCGTGCGTCGACCGAAGGTGGTGTAGCGCATGTTTCACACTCCTGAAGGATTGCCGAGGCTGAGTTGCCATCGCCAACCTACACCCTAAGTTGGCATCGGAGAGTCAGGTACGGTGAACATATGCCTCCCCGATCGAAAGCCGTTGCCGACGCCTCGGGCAGCTCCTGTGCGATTACGCGTTGCCTCGGCGTGCTCAGTGATCCCTGGAGCTTCCTCCTGCTGCGCGAGGCCCTCCTCGGTCGGCGTACCTTCGCGGAGTTCCGCGATTCGCTCGGTATAAGCACCGATGTGCTGAGCGCGCGCCTGACGGAGATGGTCGAGTACGGCGTGATGGAGAAGATCCCGTACCGCAAACCAGGCGAGAGGATGCGCTTCGCCTACGCGCTCACCCCTGCCGGTGAAGAACTCAAACTTGCCCTTGCCGCGCTGCAGCAATGGGGCATTGAGCACCTCTCGTCTTCGGAGGAACCAACCGTCCTCCCCCTTACCCGCGACTCGAACGAACGTATCCGCGTAGCTTTCGTCGACGCGGACGGCCGCGCGATCGACCAGCAACGTGCACAGTTTCTGCCGGCGGCATCAGCCAATTCAGAGTCCGCCGAACCAGGAAGGCTCCAGACGGCTCTCGATTCAAACAGCTGGCGTGAGCTCCCGGGTGGTGGCCGCGAACGCGGCGAATAGCTTGGGCAGCCCCGCGCCCTTCCCTCGCACCTCGGCCTGACCCGTACGTCGAGCGTCCGCCAAGGTGAGACTGCCCATGATCAACCCGATGAAAGTCATTGACGAACAGTAGAGTTCGATCGGCGACTCCGATCCCGACGGACCGGACAACACCGACAATACAAACTCCCGAACGCTCATCGTGAAGACCTCGTGAGTATGCCCCTCGGACTCGGGACTCTCGTACGTATACACCTCACACTCGAAAGTCAGGCCGGACAAGAGATTCGGCGAGACCGCGCCCGTCATGCAAAGCGCAACCATGTCGGGTCGCGCCGTTTCCGCGTCGATTCCTTCCTGCATCAGACCGAGTCCCCAGAGACCGAAGCCGATGACAGGGCCCCGCAGTCCTTCACCGAATTCGGTCAGCGCGTAGGCACCGGAGGACGTCTTCTCCACGACACCGGCAGCTTGGAGTCGGCGGAGCCGACTTGTCAGGCGGTTCGGTCCGGCGGCAGCAAGTTTCACACCGAGGTCGGTAAACCGCTTGGGGCCGAGCAGCAACTCCCGAATTATCAGCAGAGTCCATCGTTCGCCCAGCACATCCAAGGCACTGGCAAGCGGACACCCTTGCCCATACTGTCGAGACTTCTCCACTGAATCGAGTGTAGAGAGGGGCGCGGATCGGCTCGACACCAACTCACCGCATCGCGGGCGCAAGATCATCCGGCATCCCTTTCGCCAAAAGTATTCGTAGACAACGACGATTCTCGAGGTGAGCCAGGGCGCGCTGCACGGCGGCGTCGCGTGCAGGTTTCACATCGACGATCGGTCCGGCGATACCTCGAAGGGCCGCAACGGACCGCCGGCGGCCGGAAACAGTGATGGAACATTGCCGGGGTTCCAGGCCGTCGGCGATCACGGCGGACATGTTCCGCATAATACCGATAACTATATGAACTGTATAGCTCCACTCGAGTGCGCAGCTCACTCAGCGCCGTCGCGGACCACCCGTCCGCGCGGCCAATTGCCAATCGAAAGGCCTCGCCCTACCCAAGTGCGCGGGCGGCAGGATCGACACGACGATGACCCGCTCCAGGATTCTGTGGCAGGTCATTTCGATGCGTTAAACCCAATAGGGCGAGGACGTTCCCGATGCCCTCATTCAGAACGTCGTCGGCGAGCGGTCCAGCGGACAGAGCGCGGGATAGTTGCAAGATCCCGGCCATCATGGCCAGGACACCGAGTACCCGCACACGCGCTGATTGCGGATCATCCGGCGACAGCAACGCGGCGATGTCATCGATAACAACCAGCACGCCGGTGGTGTACGCGCGCCTGGTCGCATCCGAACAACGACCGATCTCGTCGAGCAGCGCCGCCGAGGGGCAACCGTCCTCACGGCTGTCTCGGTGCCCTGCCGAAAGATACCAGCACACGAACTCTTCCAGTCCGGCCAGATCCCGAGCCTGCGCAGCGACGTTGATACCCTGCTCACGCAACTGATCGGCGACCGCGTCCGCGACCAGATCCTCCTTGGACGCGAAGTGAGCATAGAAGGCCCCGTTGGTGAGCCCCGCATCCTTCATCAACGTGGCGACCCCCGAGCCATCGATGCCGCTGCGCTTGAACCGCCGACCGGCCGTTTCGATGATCCGACGTCTCGTCGCTTCCTTGTGCTCACTTCCGTAACGCATCCCATACTCCTTCGACGCCAGAACAACCAGTTTGCCGCTGGCCACTCCCCCTCGATTATATTATGATCATCATTCAATGCGCCAGCGAGATGGCCGCCATCCGCACAAATGATCCGGCCGAGGCCGGCCACCTGACAAGGAATACCCTGATGACTTCCCTGCACGACCCATTGACACTGCCCTGTGGCCAGGTGCTCCCCAATCGAATCATGAAGGCCGCGTTGAGCGAAGCACTGGGCGACAAGAAGAACTCCCCCGATGGCCGCTTGGAACAGCTCTATAAGACCTGGGGTGACGGTGGGTACGGACTGCTCATCACCGGCAATGTCATGGTCGATCGCACGCAACTCGGCGAGCCGGGCAACGTCGTCATCGAGGATGAGCGCGACCTCGACGCACTGTCCCGCTGGGCCAAGACTACGAAGGACGCGGGCGTCCCGATCTGGGTGCAGCTCAACCATCCTGGGCGCCAGTCGAATCCCCTGGCCCTCGGCCACACCCCCGTTGCTCCCAGCCCGATCCCCCTCAACATGCCCGGTGCGACCACCCCTCGTGAGCTGACGTCCGCCGAGATCGAGGACATCATCGAGCGCTTCGCGGCTGCGGCGGTCGTCTGTGAGACAGCGGGGTTCGACGGCGTACAAATACACGCCGCGCACGGATACCTTGTGGCACAGTTCCTCTCGCCGTTGTCGAACCAGCGCGACGATGAGTGGGGCGGCGACCCCGAACGACGGATGCGCTTCGCGGTCGAGGTGGTCCGGCGCATTCGCGCACGGGTCTCGCCCGGTTTCGCGGTGGGTATCAAGCTCAACTCGGCCGACTTCCAGCGCGGCGGGTTCACCGAGGAAGAATCCCGGGGCGTCGTGGCGGCATTGGCGAGCGAGGGGCTCGACCTGATCGAGGTCAGCGGTGGCAGCTACGAGGAACCGGCCATGATGGGCACAGCCGCGGCCAGCACTCGGGCCAGGGAAGCGTACTTCCTCGAATACGCCCGCACGGTTCGCGCACTCGTCGGCGACATCCCACTGGCGGTCACCGGCGGTTTCCGATCCCGCGCCGCGATGGACGACGCGGTCAGCACCGGTGAGTGCGATGTCGTCGGCATCGGCCGGCCGACCGCGACCACGCCCGACGCCGCCGACATAATCCTCGCGGGGCGCGCAAAGTCCCTCACCGCGCACCAGGTGCGAGCCGGTATGCGCGGCATCCTGAGCAAGGTCACCGATATCAAAGGGCTCGACGGATTTCTCGACCTCGGCTGGCACACCGATCAGTTGCACCGTGTCGGTGCCGGTCTGGAGCCGGATCTGAATCGGGGTCGCATCGCGACCGCCGTCGCACTGCTGCGCCGGAACGGCCGGACATCCTTCGGAAGCAAGCGCGGCCTATGACCAACGCGTGAATTCTGCTCCACGCACGTATCGATCGGACCGATACCAACCGCACATCGACCTGGCCGGCCACGTGAGAAGCGGCATGCCACCAGCATGTAAAGGAGCGTCACAATGGGTGTGAGCCCAGCGGCACAGTAGTTCGCGCAGTTCCTGGAAAGCGTGAGCGCGAAATCGTCGAGACGAATCATCGGGCGTCGACCGAACCGGAAGGCGTCACCTCGGCGCATAAGCACCAGAACTGCCCGAACAATCACCGCCACGAGAGCCAGGTTTTCGCGGGTGTGTCAGTCGTGCGACGGGGTCCCCAACAACGTGAGAACGTTCTGGATGCCTTGTTCGAGAACGGCGTCGGCGAGTTCCTTACCGGACAGGGCACGGGAAAGCTGCAGTGTACCAACCATTGTGGCGAAACCACCGAGGACCCGGACTCGTGCGGACTGCGGATCAGCGGGGGCGAGCAGTGCCGCGATGTCATCGATGATGGCCAGCACTCCGTCGGAGTAGGCATCCCTGATCAGGTTCGGGCTGCGCCCGATCTCGTCGAGCAGGGCCGCCGACGGGCAGCCCTCCTCCGGACTGTCACGGTGCGTGACCGAAAGATATTCGCGCACAAAACGTTCCAGCCCGTCGCGGTCACGAACCTGCTCATCGATACTGGCGCGCTGGATGCACAGCTGGTCCGCGACGGCGTTGGCGACGAGATCATCCTTGGATTCGAAGTGCGCGTAGAAGGCGCCGTTCGTCAGTCCGGCATCCTTCATCAGCACGCTGATCCCCGCGCCGTCTATGCCGTCCCGCTTGAACCGGCGCCCGGCGGCCGCGACGATCCGCTGCCTGGTCGCCTGCTTGTGCTCACTCCCGTAACGCATCACACACTCCTCGAACAGTCCGATGACGACAGCCGGTAGCCAACCATCAGCGATTGTATTACGATAATTATATTACGTTCATACTTCAATCGTCGCGCAGGTAAGCCGGCATCTCCGCACGCGCAATCACATTGGGAGACAACATATGACCGCCATCAAAGATTCGGTCGCCTTCGTCACCGGCGGCAGCCGCGGGATCGGCAAAGCACTCGTGGAAGAGCTGTATATCCGTGGCGCAACCAAGGTCTATGCCACCGCACGCGACCCGCGCACCGTCACCCACCCCGATGCCGTCCCGGTGGCCCTCGAGGTCACCGACCCCGACGCGGTCGCGATTGCCGCCCGCCTTGCCCCGGACGTCACCATCCTGATAAACAACGCCGGCGCCTCGGTCGGCGCGTCCTTCCTCGGGTCCGAGATCAACGATGTGCGCCGGGAATTCGAAACCAATTTCTACGGACCGCTTGTGGTCACCCGCGCATTCGCCCCCATCATCGAGGCGAATGGCGGCGGCCACATCCTCAATGTGCACTCCGTGCTTTCGTGGGTCGGTTTCGGCGGTTCGTACAGTGCGTCCAAAGCCGCGCTCTGGTCGGCGACCAACTCGCTGCGCCTGGAATTACAGCCGCGCGGCATCACAGTCACCGGGCTGCACGTGGGTTACGTCGACACCGATCTGACAGCGGGTATCGATGCGCCAAAGTCCAGTGCCGCCGATGTTGCCGCGCTTACGCTCGATGGCATCGAATCGGGGGCCTACGAGGTGCTGGCCGACGATATCTCACGGCAGGTCAAGGCCGGGCTGTCCGGGGATCTGGCTGCGTTGTACCCACAGCTCGCGAAATAGCCCGAGACGCACCCTCCCAACGGCAACAGACTGGAGTCAAATCCGATGAAAGCCTTCATTCTCGATCGTTATGGCAGCAGCGACAGAGTGCGGTTCGGCGAGATGCCGGAACCTGAGGTGCGGGAGAATGATGTCTTGGTCCAGGTCCACGCCGCCGGCGTAAACCTCCTCGATTCCAAAATCCGGGATGGTGAGTTCAAACTCATTCTGCCCTATCGCCTCCCACTGATTCTGGGCAATGATGTCGCCGGGGTCGTGGTCCGAGCCGGATCCCGCGTAAAGAACTTCAAGCCGGGCGACAAAGTGTACGCACGACCGGACAAGGATCGAATCGGCACCTTCGCAGAATTCATTGGGATGAATGAAGACGACGTCGCGCTCATTCCGGTAAAGCTGACTATGGAGGAGGCCGCCTCTATCCCACTGGTCGGCCTGACCGCGTGGCAGGCGCTGGTCGAGATGGCGAATCTGCAGAAGGATCAGAAGGTCCTCATCCACGCGGGTGCCGGTGGCGTGGGAACCTTCGCCATCCAACTGGCGAAGCACCTCGGCGCGGTCGTCGCCACCACGACCAGCACTGCGAACATCGACTTCGTCAGACTTCTCGGCGCGGATGTGGTGATCGACTACAAAAACTATGACTTCGAAACGATTCTGGACGATTATGACGTCGTCTTGAACAGCCTGGATGAAGTGACACTCAAAAAGTCCCTGCAGATCCTCAAGCCCGGTGGCAAGCTCATATCGATCTCAGGCCCGCCCGACCCCGATTTTGCGGAGAAGCACGGATCGCCCTGGATTCTGAAACCGGCAACCCGCGTGTTGAGCTATCGAATCCGGAGAGCAGCGAAACGCCATAACGTCAGCTACTCGTTCCTCTTCATGCGGGCCAGTGGCGATCAGCTGCGCGAGATTACTTCCCTAATCGACAGCGGGATAATTCATCCTGTCATAGACCGGGTATACCCCTTCGAGAAGACCGAAGAGGCGATGGCGTACGTCGAAAAGGGCCGCGCAAAAGGCAAGGCTGTCGTCAAGATCAGATAGCCGCCGATGCCTCGGTTGCGGCCGCCGCGAATCGTAATGCCCCGTCGTCGATCGGACCGTAGCGCAGCAGCGGCAGATCGAGCAGATAGTTCAGCGGCAGACGCCAGGGCTTGCGGTCGCCCTGGCTCGGGAAACGGGCGCTACCCCGCAGGAAATAGCCCGGGGTGAAGCTCGGTACGGAGCGGTCGCGGCCCAGCGACGGATCGGCGACCGGTGTGGCACTGGTGTACCCGTGCGTCTCCAGATGGCGTAGCAGCCGAACGACGTACTGGCACACCAGATCCGCCTTCAATGTCCATGAGGTATGGACGTAGCCCATGACATAGGCGAAATTCGGCACACCGGATACCATCATCGACTTGTAGGCCAGCCGGTTCGGCAGCCGCACCGGCTCACCATCTACAGCCAACTCTATGCCGCCGAACACGAGCAGATTCAAACCCGTTGCGGTGACAATGATGTCAGCATTCAGTTGGGTGCCGGAGGCCAGGCGCACACCTGTTTCGGTGAAGGTGTCGACCCGGTCGGTCACCATATCCAGTGCGCCCGCACTGATCGCCCGGAACAGTTCACCGTCCGGGGTCAGGCACAACCGCTGATCCCATGGACTGTAGCGCGGGGTGAAGTGGGAATCGATGTCGTACCCCGCGGGAAGCCGGCGCTGCTGCCGACCACGGATCCAGGCCCGTGCCGTATCGGGATAGCGCCGCGACAGCTGATAGGTCGCGGTACTCATTCCGATATTCTTCGCCCGCACCGCAGCATGCGCGGCGTAAGCCGGAAGCAGTCGACGCAGCACACCCATCACCCGTTCCCGCGCGGGTGCGGGCAAAACGTAGGAGGGCGAGCGCTGCAAGATACTGACCCGGGCTCCCGAATCCACCAGCGCGGGGCCCAGTGTCATCGCAGTCGCACCGGAACCGATGATCACGATTCGCTTGCCTCCCACGTCCAGATCCTGCGGCCAGTGCTGCGGGTGCACGACCGGACCGGAGAAGCGTTCTCGCCCTGGAAAATCCGGCATGTAACCATGGTCGTAGCGGAAATAGCCTGCGCAACAGAACAAAAACTTCGCCACGAACTCGACGGTCTCACACGTGCCGACCCGCTCTGCGGTAACCAGCCAATGTTGTTGCGCCGATAGCCATTCTGCCCGCACCACGCGATGACCGAACCGGATGCGACGATCGATCCCGGCCTCGGCCGCAGTTTCGCGAATGTACTCGCGGATCGCCTGACCGCCCGCGATTGCTCGATCTCCCCGCCACGGCCGAAACCGATACCCGAACGTGAACATGTCCGTATCCGACCTGACACCCGGATACCGGAACAGATCCCAGGTCCCCCCGATGGCCTCTCGAGCCTCCAGAACCACACAATGACGCCGCGGAAAAGCCCGCTGCACATGGCGCGCGGCACCAATGCCGGACAACCCGGCTCCGATGATGAGCACGTCGGTAATCTCGACCCGACCGTCCACGATTTCAGAGCCCTTCACATCCGTCGCCCCCACGCTTTTGATACGCCATCAGCGTAACCACAAGCGCTGCGACCACCGCCTCCGTCACCACCTACCCGCGGGTAAACCCAGGAATGGGACGCGGATCACTCCCCCTATTCCGTCGACTGCCATCGTTGTGCCGAATGAGTGCTGCATCGGCCGACAAGCCCGCGATCTCATCGAGGGCGGCGCGGCGACCGACCGCGCGGCGGAAGTCTCGAAAACAGGTCCGACATACGACGGTCGACAGGGTCAGCCGGGACCGTTCAGTCCGCGCAGCTCCGGGTAGAGCGCCTCGACCGGGCCGCTGAGAGCCGCCTTGACCTGTGTGGTCGACTCATCGGCCAAGACCTCGTACTCACCAACCTCGGCGGCGTCGTAGACCATCCGCACCAGCTCCGCCGGCAGCATCTTGGGTCCCTCGGCGTGCGCGGCCATGCGGGTGTCGACGTAGCTCATGTGCACGCCCATCACATGGACTCCTTTGGGCGCGAGCTCGAGGCGCAGTGAATTGGTGGCGGACCACAGTGCGGCTTTCGACGCACTGTAGATGCCGCCGTACGCGTACCAGCTACCAATGGAGTGCACATCTACCAGGACCGACTGCGGCTTGGCGGTCAGGATCGGTGCGAAGGCGCGAGCGAGGAAGAGCGGGCCGAAGAAGTTCGTCTCCATGTTCGCTCGGATGTCCGCATTGGTCACATCCAGCAGGCTGGCATTCGGCGGGTTCGCACCCGCGTTGTTGATGAGCATGGTGACATCGGGCGCGGCGACAACGGCCGCGGCGATCGAGGCGGGGTCGGTGACATCGAGAGCGAAGGGGACGATGCGCTCGTCATCCCAGGTACGGGGAATGCGGGCGGTGGCGTAGACCTTGGCGGCGCCGCGGGCGAGCGCGTCATCGACGAAGTGGGTTCCGATGCCTCCGTTCGCTCCGGTGACAAGGACGACTGCTCCATTGAGGGAGGGCATATTCGCATTCCTTCTGTTGTGTGGAGGTCACATCTGGTGGCGATCGGGCGGCCGCACAGCCACCAGGACGAGTACCTTGCGGCGGAACTTCCGGAATAGGGCTCGGCTGCGATCACATCTCGTTCGAACAGCAGAATGGGTACCGCACCCGCTAGTTCGTCAGGAAGTCGCGCAGCGCGGCGATCGTCTGCTCGGGGGCTTCCTCCGGGAGAAAGTGCCCGGAGTTCAGGCCGTAGCCGCGGACGTCGTCGGCGTACCGACGCCACACCTCGAGTACGTCATAGCGAGTTCCGACGAAGCCGTGTATGCCCCACAGAACGAGCAGCGCGCAGCTGATGCGGTGGCCTGCCGCGGCGTCGATCTCGTCGTGTTCGAGATCGATCGAGGCGGCAGCGCGGTAGTCCTCGCAGCTTGCCCGAATCGCGTCGGGTTCACTGAAGCAGCGTACGTACTCCGATACCGCACCCTCGTCGAATGCCGCATCCGGGCCGGACCATTGATCGAGCTTTCGGCGCAGAAAATACTCGGGCGCGCCGCCGATCAGAACTTCGGGCAGATCAGGCTCCTCGGCGAGGAAGAACCAGTGGTCGTACACCGTGGCCAAGGTGCGGTCCACGTTCGCGAAGACGTGTCGGGTCGGCGCGATGTCGAGGACGGCGGCTCTATCGACCCGCTCGGGGTGATCGAGGCAGAGTCGATGGGCGACTCGGCCGCCGCGGTCGTGACCGACAATCGCGAATCGGTCGTGCCCCAAGGCTGTCATCAACCCGACCTGGTCCGCGGCCATCGCGCGTTTGCTGTATGCCGAATGGTCAGGGTCGGAGTCGGGCTTGCTCGAGTCACCGTACCCACGCAGGTCGGACACGACGACGGTGTGCGACTGGGCCAATGCTTCGGCTACCTCACGCCACATCACGTGGGTCTGGGGGTAGCCGTGCAGCAGCAGCACCGGTGACCCCTCACCGCCCACACGAGCATGGATGCGGACGCCATCGACATCGATGTCGTGGGTCGTGAATTCAGTGAACATATGGGCGATCTCCTATTCGGCATTGTCGGCTGCTCAGTGACTGTCGTCTTGCTCCTCGACGAAACCGGGCGAACGAAGGTCGCTGCGGGGCAACGCTGTTGATGCTCCATGTGCTGGTGCGGCGACACCGCACCAGCACCTGTTGTCTCGGCAAAGTCGCGTCCGAAGCGCGACACCGCAGAGTGTCAGGACGCCAGAAAGTCGAGTGCTTCTCGGACGAACCTCTCGTGAAACTGGAAGATGCCACCGTGCCCGGCGTCCGGGTAGATCCGGAGGACCGCATTCGGGAGTCGATTTTCCAAGTCGAAAGAATTGCTGCTGGGCACCATTCGGTCGGCGTCGCCGTTGGCGACGAGGACCGGCTGTCGGATGCTGCTGAGGTCGGACGGTTCCTGTGTACCCCACGCGCGGATGGCCTTGAGCTGAGTACGGAAAGCCCCGATGGCGACGGCTTTGTCACGGTCGGTGGTGCGTTCCTTCAACCGTTTGACGAATGCCCGAGCCTCCGACTTTCCGTTCGCCGTTCTGGTGAAGAACAGGTACTCCTTCGGATCCTTGAAGGTGGCGTACGCCTTGAATGTGTCCGCGTACGTCAGCGCGGTCACCTTCTCGATGCCGGTACCGCCCGCAGGCCCGGTCCCCGCAAGGATCAGCTTTCGAACCAGCTCGGGCTCTTTTTGGACGATCACCTGCGCTATGAAGCCGCCGAGCGAGAACCCCAGAATATCGACCCGGTCGAAGCCCAGGGCGTGGATAAAGGCGATGGCATCTTGCGCCATCGCCTCGATCGTGTCGGGTGTCTTGCCTTCGGACGCACCGATACCGCGGTTGTCGAATGTGATCACGCGGTGCTTCGCCGCAATGCCATCGACCACTCGGGGATCCCAGTTGTCCAGGTTTCCAGCCAAATGATTCAAGAAGATCACCGGAATGCCGGTGTCGGGACCCAGCTCGCGATACGCGAACCGCGCCGCGCCGACCTGTACGGACTTTGCCGGCGCATCTTTGTACGAACGGTGACGTTCGGGAACCCCCTGAGGGGATTGTCGATCTGACATGACGACCTCCTTATGTATACCGATCGGTGTACCTTCGGATTCGAACGTATCTTACCCTCCATCGCTTGTAAACAGATCGGTATACTTTCGGTATGGCTTCACGAACCATTGGACAGGAGCCGACCCGCCGGGGAGGGCGCGGTGCGCGCCAGCGCATCCTGAACGCGGCGTCGGAGTTGTTCTACAACGAGGGCATCAACGCCACCGGCATCGATTTGATCTCGGCCCGCGCGTCGGTATCGAAAAGAACTCTCTACCGGTATTTCCCGAGCAAAACCGCTTTGGTGGAGGAGTACCTGCGCATGCTCCGGCAAGCGGCAGGCAGTCTCTGGGGTGCGTCGCCGCAGGGGTCCGATTCGAATCCGCGCGAACGACTGCTCGCCCTGTTCGACAGCCTGGAGGCCAGCGCTGAGCCGATGCGCGGCTGCCCATTCCACAATGCGGCGGTCGAGGCAGCCGCGGCCATGCCCGGCGTTCAAGAAATAGTTCACGCACACAAACGGGACTATGCGGACAGGATCACCGAGTTGGCTCGACAAGCCGGTGCTGCCGACCCGCAGTTGCTCGGTAACCAGCTCGCCGTCCTCTTCGAGGGTGCGTCCGCGCTTTCCACCTCTCTCGATGATGCGACGCCTTGGGTACACGCACGAGCCGCAGCGGAGGCGCTCATAGATCAGGCAACGGATCTTTCGTCACGAGCGTTCAGTTCATCGAGAGCTCGGGGATCGTCATCTCTCGGGTTCACCGCCGACAATGTGCGCCGAGAGCTATAGACCAACTTCTACGGACATCCGTTGGCCACCCGCGTTATTGGGGACCAATGCGCTCACCCATGTTCAGTTCGGCATCGAGGATCAATTCCGCCGGCGCATTCGCCAACAATTGGAGACGGCCCTGCACGGAATCGCTGGTGAGCAACCCGATGAAACGTGCGTACGTGGCGGCGAGGCCTTCAGCGCTCGGCGGCGGGTTCTCCGCGTTGAGGGTCTCCTTGATTGCGATCAGAGCCGCGGCATCGAAAGAAGCGATTCGCTGAGCGAAGCGATCGACGAAAGCGTCGAGTTCCGCATCGGGAACGGCGCGGTTGATCCAGCCGTAGAGTTCGGCCGTATCCGCGTCGTAGTCCTCCCCCGAGGCGATGACCTCCAATGCGCGTGCTTTACCCGCGAGCCGGCACAACCGCTGCATACCGCCACAGCCCGGGATGATTCCCGATCCGATTTCCAGTTGGCCCAAGATGGTGTTCTCTCGGCTCGCGAACCGTATGTCGAGAGCCAGCAGGAATTCGTTGCCGATGCCGCGGGCTCGGCCACGGATGGACGCGACGGTGATGAACCGGGCCCTGCCCAGACGGTCCATGAGGTCGAACCATATCGGCATGCCTTCCCCGAACTCCGGGATTCGGCCCAGGTCGAGATGCGCCATGAAGAAGTCGTCCAGAGCACTGTCGAAAACCACGACCTTGACCTCGGGGTCGGCTTCGAGGTGCTTGACGATCTGTGCCAGGGACGCCTCGACCTCGGGGTCATAGAGGTTGAAGGGCGGATTATCGAAGGTCACCCGCCAGTAGGCGGGGCTGCGGCGCTCGGCACGAACGGGCGGGCGTGAGGTTTCGTTCATTCGGTCCTGCTCCTTTACGGTGAATGAGAACCGTCGTGTGGGGGCTGGAGAATGTGGTCGCTTTAGCCATGGCGGGAATACGCCGTTGAGATCGCGTGGCCTGCCTCGCCGACTCTACGGTTTCCGAGTTCTCCGCAAATCGGAACCACATGAATGACAAGGTCGTAATGCCGCTATTGACCTAGCCGATTCTCGCCGGGCTGAAGGCGCTGATGAATGATTCCAGCTCACCGTCGTTGCCTTCCACGGTGATCGCACCGGATTCGAAGGCATCGGCTAGGTCGATGTCGTTGTTCACCACCGCGAGAAGTGTTGGAACATCGGTATTCAGCGAGATTTTGGGCAGTGTCGGGGCCTGCCCCGGACGCAGTCGGACGCCATCCGCCGCAGGTCCGATCCATGCGGATTCGCCGCCGACGCTGAACTGCACGACTCCCCCGAACCGATCCGCGGCCTCGGGGGCGATACGGGCGAACAGGCCTTGGATCAGCCATTCCAGGCGTGTCATGTCCTCGGCATCGAATGGCGCACCGTGCCGGAACCCCCAGGCCGCGAGTTGCCCGAGCACCGGGCGCAACTCTTCGCCGGCACTGGTGAGGGCATAGGCAGCGACCGGCGCCGGTGGCGGCAGCACCGTGCGCTCGATCAAGCCCGCCTCTTCGAGTCCCTTGAGGCGACTGGCCAGCAGGTTCGTACCGATACCCGGCAGTCCCGCGGCCAGATCCTTGTATCGCCGCGGACCCATACCCAGATCGCGCAGGACGAGGAGAGTCCACCGATCGCCCAGGATATCGAGCGCACGAGCGAGGCCGCAGTTCTGGCCGTACGTTCGATTATTCATCACCATAGTGTAGTAAACACTTCATTTTCATGTCGCTATGGTTGGCGACGGCGACCGAAAGGGCCTCAGTCCGCCAAAAAGGATTTGACTTCTGCGGTGAATTCCTCGAGATGCTGGAACAGGAATGCGTGGCCGGCGTCGCTGTACAGCACCAACTTGGCCGAAGGCAGGTGCTCCACAGCGGAGTAGGAAGCGAACGCGTGGATCATGACGTCGTGCATGCCGTTGGCGTAGAGCACAGGTTGCCCGATGCTCTGGAGCCCCGCGATAACCTGCTCCCACGGGGTCGACAAGGCTGCGGCAATCGCTTGGAGTTGACCCATAGCAGCTGCCTCGCTGACCGCCGGAGCGTCCACCGGCAGCGTGGCGGCGACCTTGTTGAAGTGTTCGAGCCCCCGGTTCCGAGCCCCTTCGGTTTCGGGATAGAACAGGTACAGCATGTCGTCGAGGTCGGCGTCCGGTTTGGCCATGATTCCGAGGACCCGCTCGCTCATCGTCGGCATATTGGGAGCCAGGCCCGATCCGCTTCCCGCAACGATCAACTTGCGCACGAGATCTGGTCGGGTGAGCGTTACCGCCTGTGCCACCACACCACCGAAGGACCAGCCGAGCAGGTCGACTTCGGTCAGCCCCAGCGCCTCGATGAATTCGAGGGTGCCCGCGGCGAATCCGTCAACGGTGACCAGCGCGTCACCCCCGGTATACCCGATACCGATGTTGTCGAACAGGATGACGTCGCGCTCGGCGGCCAGGATGTCGAGAAACTCCGGATCCCACCAGTCGAGGGTGGCACGGAAGCGATGAACCAGCACAAGCGGAACTCCGCCGCGAGGGCCGAGTCGCCGGTAGGCGAATTGAGCCGACGGCGCATCGACATGGAGCGTCTCGGCAGCGTTGACAGGCGTGTAGGTAGTCACGTCGTTCTCCTTGTAATGTAGTACGGACAATTGCTGGTCCGGCGGCGAAGTGCGAGGAAACGCTTTGCGGCTCAGGAAATCTCGGCAAGCCTCGGATAGTCGGTGTACCCACGCGAGCCACCGCTGTACAGCGTCGTGAAGTCCACCTCGTTCAGGTCCGCACCGGTGCGCCAGCGTTCGACGAGATCGGGGTTGGCGAGGAATGCGCGCCCGACGACAACGGCGTCGGCGACACCTTTGCCCAGGAGCTCCTCGACCGTCTCCAACGAAGTCGCCACCGGAGCGGCGGTATTCAGGAGCACGGAACCGCCGAATCGCGTGCGGAGGTCTCGGACGAGTGGCTCCAAGGACTCGAACGGGCTGGCCAGAATACTCAGGTACGCCAGACCCAAGGGCGCAATCCCGTCCACAACCGCCCGGTAGGTCGTGGTGAGGTCGTCACCGGGGACCTCGCCGATGCCATTCAATTGGTTACCGGGCGAAAGCCGCAGGCCGACGCGGTCGGCGCCGATCGCGGCAGCGACGGCCGTGACGAGTTCTATGACGAAGCGAGCTCGATTCTCCGGCGTGCCGCCGAACTCGTCGGCGCGCAGGTTCACCGTCGGATCCAGGAACTGATGCAGCAGATAGCCATTCGCTCCGTGGATCTCGACGCCATCGAGTCCGGCCTTGATCGCATTGCGAGCGGCCTCGACGAATTCGGTGATGATCCCGGCGATTTCACCGGAATCGATCGCTCGTGGCACATCGTGATCAACCATGCCGGTCAACGTGAACATCTGACCGGGGGCCTGGACAGCGCTCGGCGCGATGGTCTCCGCGCCACCCTTGTTGCTGGAATGCGCGACCCGGCCCACGTGCATCAACTGCGCCACGATCGTGCCGCCGGCACGGTGAACACTCCCTGCGACCAGACGCCATCCGGCGACCTGCTCGGCGGTATAGAGGCCGGGCACAGCGGGGTAGCCCTGGCCGACGGCACTGGGCGCGGTGCCCTCCGTGACGATCAGCCCGGCCCCTGCACGCTGCGCGTAGTACGCGGCGTTCATCGCGGTGGGGACATTGCCTTCTCCCGCGCGGCTACGAGTCAGTGGTGCCATGACAAAGGACTGGGGTAGCTGCCAAGGCCCGATCCGTACTGGCGTGAAAGCGACCGACATGCGGCGATCCTCCTGAGGTGGGGTGTCGAACGACGACGGGGCGTGGTCGATCGAGTAGAACTTTAAAAAACTATAGTAGTTAGTACATGATAATGCAATCTCTTGTGCCGCCGGCACGAATGTGGCTGAGCCCTTCGGGCGGCCGCGACAGGGAACGCAGCACGCCCTCGCCGTAAGGTTGCCGGTACGCACGGGTGAGGCTCGTCCAACGGGGGACTGAATCACATTGCAGTACAACGCTTCTGCCCACCCATGCGCGTTTATCGCCGACTTCGACGGTGAAGTCGTCACCAGTCGACGACAGGAAGCAATCCCCTATGCTCTTGAACAGGACCCGTGACCTCAGGGATCAGGTGGTCGTCATCACCGGCTCGGCGGGCGGCTTCGGGAATGCCCTCGCGCACGAACTGGCTACTCGTGGAGCACGAATCGCACTCATCGCGCGCAAACCCGAAGCAGCACAGGCACAAGCGCTCGGCCTCCCCAACCCGAATTCGGCGCGCGGCTGGTGCGCCGATGTCACGGATTTGAGGCAGCTCGAAGCCGTAATGGGCGATATCGCAGACCATTTCGGCCGGATCGATGTGGTAGTCGCCAACGCGGGCCTCGATCTGACCGGTTCGGTGGCATCCCAGAGCGAGGCCGACTTCGCGCAGATCATCGATGTCAATCTGGTCGGAGTGTGGCGCACGTTCAAGGCCGCCCTCCCGTATCTGGAGCCCGACAGCTACCTGCTGGCCGTCGCGTCGATGGCGACCTTCGTCCACTTTCCGATGCAGGCCGCCTACTGCGCCAGCAAGGCCGGCCTATTCGCGATGGTCAACAGTCTGCGGCTCGAAGTCCGTCACCAGGGCATCAAGGTCGGCTCGATCCACCCGACGTTCTTCGATACTCCGCTCATGGACAAACTGCTCGCAGACCCGGTCGGCCAGGCGATCTGGGGAGGCAACGGCCCCGGTATCTGGCAACTCGTTCCCATCGAGCAGGTGGTGGCCGATACGGTGGCGGGCATCGAACGACGAGCCGAACTGCTGGTGTCGCCCGGCCGAATGCAGGTGCTCGCACTGACTTCCGCGCTCTGGCGCAAACCGATCGAATGGATCGGCTTCCGGGACAAGGAGATTGCCCGAGCCGCGCGGTTGGCGGTGAAATGAGCAGCCGTCACACGAAGAAGCCCGGATTCCTGCCACTCCTGGACGCGTTCTGGCTGTGGGTCGAGTCACCGGAGACGGCGATGCAAGTCGCCGCGCTCTCCATCTTCCATGCCGATGAGCCCGCCGGTACCCTCATCCGGCGCATGGTCGATGATTTCCGCAGCCGGCCCGCTACTGCCGGCCCGTTCAACGCCGTGATCAGCGCTGGACGACTGCCGTTGCTCAAGCGGCGGGCAATCGTCGAGGACGTCGACATCGATTACCACTTCCGCCATTCCGCGCTCCCGGCGCCGGGCGGGCAGCGCGAACTCGCGATACTCGTCTCGCGGCTGCACACCACTCCATTGGACAGGCGACGCCCGATGTGGGAGTTGCATGTCATCGAAGGGCTGGAGGGTAACCGCATCGCGGTGTACTTCAAGACTCACCATTCGCTGATGGACGGAGTGGCCGGCGTCAGGCTCATGGCCGCCACCTATTCCGCTGATCCGGACGCACCGTTGGCTCCGCCGGTATGGGCGAACACCCCTCCAGCCTGGGTGCCGCAGACACCGGTGCTGCCCAGCCGCAGGACCGTCACAGTGCGCCGGCTCTGGCAGTGCCGGTATGCGGTGCTGAAGCTGCTTCGCGCAGACGGTTCACCGGAGACCCCGCTCGTCGGCCCCTTCCAGGCACCACACAGCCCGCTCAACGTGCCGATCGGCCCGCAACGACGCATCTTCACCGCTACCGTCGCACTCGATCGGGTCAAGTCGCTCGCCGCCGCGACCGAGACGAGCGTCAACGACATCGTCCTCGAAATGTGCGCCTCCGCGCTGCGCCGCTACCTGATCGGCCTCGGCGAGCTCCCCGACAAACCCCTCATCGCCATGGTTCCGGTCGATGTCCGCCGATCCGGCACGGACGGCAATGCCGTCAGCATCATCTTGGCGAATCTCGCGACGCACCAAGCTGATCCGCGCACTCGGCTCGCCACTATCGCGGCATCCACCCGCGCTGGAAAACAACATATCAAGACGGTGCCGCCGGAATCGATGTCCGCTTATACAACACTGGCAATGAGCCCGCAGTTCGTCAAACAGCTCGTTCCGGGCGCAGCCTCGCTGCGGCCGATGTTCAATCTGGTGATATCGAACGTCCCCGGGCCTAAACAACCCATGTACGCCGCGGGCGCGCGCCTGGAGAACTTCTTCCCGATGTCCCTGCTGTTCAAGAACGAGGCGCTCAACATCACGGTGCTGTCCCACGGCGGGCAACTCGACTTCGGTTTCACTGCCTGCCGCACCGCCTTGCCTCGTGTCCAAGATGTCGCCCACCACACGGTGCAGGCACTGGACGAACTGGAATCAGCGGTCTGCAGCGAACGCAGTTGAATTCGGCAATCAACCCCTGGTGCGCCCGCAGCGGTATCAAAGCAGCGGGCGCACAAAGGGTTTTCTACCGATCAGTGCGTCCGGTGCAGGCGCCAGGAGATCAGACGGTCGTAGCCACGCACCGCGACCGGGGGCTGTTGTTCGAGCCGGTAACAGTCGTGCGCGAGCAGGTCCTGCGCCATATTTCCGTCTACCCGCACCTCACCGGGCGGGCTGACCGAGGTCAACCTACTCGCGATATTCACGGTGGAGCCGAAAACATCTCCGAGCCGATCCACGACCGGCCCGGAGGCAACGCCGATTCTCAGCGGTGGCTCGGAGCCGGGCCAACCCGCGAGTAGATCGAGGGCGATGTCCGCGGCGGTCGTCGGCCGCTCCGCGGTGAACAACACCGCGTCACCGATCATCTTTACGATACGACCGCTGTTCTCACCGACCGCATTCGTGGCCGCGGACTCGAATGCGTCGAGCAGCCGCCGTATTTCGCGTTCGTCCGCACCGCGAGACAGGGCCGTATATCCCGCAATATCCGCAAACCCGACCGCAGCGCCGGACGGACGGACACGGCCTTCCTGCGCAACGGCAATGCGTCGATCGATATACGCGGCAACCTGCCTGCGCCACATGTAGGCATGGGTTCTTTCGAGCAGCGGCAATATCTGCTCGGAGAACGTCAGCAAGGCCGAGGCCGAACTGGATGTCGTCACCTCCTCGAGGAAGTTATCGACGGCCAATTGGGCCTCCCAGGTCGCCAGCGGGGAGACCGCCTGCGTTATCGCACGGGTTATCGCGACGATCGCCTCATCATCAACGCCCGCGATATCTCGCCATCTGCCGGCCCGCCGAAGAGCCTCGACGTCGTCGTCGGTGAATGCCCGTTCCGCATCCGGCGGAGTCGCGAAACCCATTGCACGCCATATGCGCTCGGCGCGGTCACGGTCGATCCCGGAATGGAGCAGTACCTCTTCGGCGGTGTATTTGCGGGGACCGCCGAGGATAACCGCATCGACTGTGTCGGCGATCTCCTGCAGATTGCCGGTGAAAGCTGCGCGCAATGGCGAACTGTTCGTGGTCATCCGATTCCGTAACTTTCCATAGGCCTTCCAGTCTGCATGACAGGCGGCGATACGTGGTATTGAATCGTCGCAGGAGCCTGCCGCTACGGGATCTCGTCCTCGATCTGACGACTCCGGTTCGGCGGCACCGACTCGAATTGAGCCAGCACCTGCTGCAGGAACCAGCGCGGTAGCTGAGCTGTCGAGGGTGCACCGGCGAGCGTTTCGACGACCGGTTGCAGTTCGCGGCCACTGTCCACAACAACCCGGACCAGCCCGAGTCTCGCGCATCGAGATACCACCGGAGCCAGCAGTTCGGCAGCCCGGACGGTCTGCCCGGATGCCGATAAACAGCCTCCGAGTAGTAGTTCGGCATACAGCAGGGCCCGCGGTCGTGCTTGGCGGCTCACCTCGCGTGCGAGATGCTCGGCTCTGTCGCAGGCCTGCCGGGCTGCCGCAGGTGACCGTTCGGCAAGCAACAGCCGGATCGCCGAATCGTGAGCGAGCTCGGATGCGACGGCCAGGGTTGCATTGCGCTGCACGGTATATGGAGGGAGTCGGTCGAGAGCCTGTCGCTCGGTATCGGTGATCGGCAGACCGAGTCGGACGCGTTCGTTGACGACCCGTGCCGCCAGCCGTGGAAGCGAAAGATCCGCGGCGATGCGCTCCCCTGCCGCCAGACGTTCGCGAGCGGAGTCGAGATCACCGCGCACGGCGGCAAGTCGCGCACCGGTCCCATAGGTGGCCATCAGGAACTCCACGGCGCCTCCCCCGGCCGGGCCCAGACCGATGTCCAGAAGCTCCTCCGCCTCGATGAATTGTCCCTTCTCGTAGAGCAATTCACCCAGCAGTGCGCTGGCCAGCCCGGTGGCGTGCGAATGCTTACCGGTCTCCAGGGCCAGACTCAACGCCGTCCGGTAGCGGGACTCGGCGGTGGCGATGTCGAGTTGTTCGGAAGCTGCCATACCGGCGATGCAATCGCAGTACATCACCGCGAAAGGACCGGACGGGCGATCCCGAAACAACGCCATCCACCGATGCCATCGGTGGACCTCCTCGAAGTCGAACCGGTAGAGCGCCGAGGCCGCCGCCGAGGCCGCCACGGTGATGGAAAGAAACGGCCGTGCCGACTTCCGAACATGTGCCATTACCGGCCCCGGCACCTCGGCGTATCGATCGGTCACCAAATCGTTTCCGACCCGAGCCAGTGCTGCCTCCAGGTGGATCTCCTCGGCCTGTTCGACAGTGACCGAGCCGAGGACAAGCGCGGCGTCGACGCGGTCCAGCGCAGCAACGGCGGCCGAGCGACGTTGCAATGCGATATTCGCCCAAGCGATCTGCAATTGCAGGACCGGGTTGACGGCTGTCAGCGACCCGGGCAGCTTCGCGACCAAACCGAGGAAAGTCGCCATCCGCGAACCCTCGATCAGTCGTTCGGCGCGTTCCTGTACCAGGCTCACGGCCAAATCCGGCTCATCGGCTGCGAGAGCATGATCAACCGCCTCGATCGGCATATCGTGATCAGCGAACCAGGACGATGCTGTCAGGTGCAATTGTTCGAGCAGACCGGGGTGTTCCAGTACCAGTCGGCGGCGTAGGAAGTCGGCGAACAGTCCGTGGTAGCGAAACCACCGCAGATCATCATCGACATTGCGCAGGAATAGATCGCGCTGACGAACTTCCTCGAGTAATCCCTGTCCGGGCTTCCGATCCGTCAGGACTTCGGCGAGCTCACCGCAGATGCGCTCGGGGATCGAGGTGCGCATCAGGAATTCGACCATGTCCAGTTCGAGCGTGTCGAGGACATTTTCCAGCAGATATTCGCCGATGGCGTAGTGGCGTCCCGAGATCTGGCTGATGTAGGTACTCGGGTCCGTCCTGCCGCGCAACGACAGTGATGCCAGTTGTAAAGCCGCGGCCCAGCCTTCGGTGGAACGGCGCAGGTTCTCCACATCCGCCGCGGCCAACGACAGTTCGTTCATCCCCGTGAGAAATTCCGTCGTCTCGCCGGCGTCGAATCGCAGTGCGGCCTCGTCGATTTCGAGCAGTTCGTCGCTGACCCGTAACCGACTGAGCGGCAACCCTTTACGGGTGCGACTGGTCACGATGAGTTGCAGGTGATGGCAACCGCGATCGAGCAGGAATTCCATCGCGGCGAGTGTGGATCGGCTGGTCACTCGATGCCAGTCGTCGATCACCAGCGCGACACGTTCACCGCTGTCGTGGATCTCATCGATCAGTGTCGTCATCACATGCCGCCCCGCATCGGTGGATCGCTGCTCGAGCAGTTGCGTCAACCCCGTCGCCAACTCCGGATGGGTGTGCCGGAGCGCGTGCACGACATGAGCCAGGAACCACACCACGTTGTTGTCGTCCGGATCCACGCTCAACCAGGCGACACGGACCCCCTCGGACTCGAGCACATCACCCCACTGGGCGGCCAAGGTGCTCTTCCCGAAACCCGCGGGCCCGTGGATCAGGACCAGCCGCCGCGTCTGAGCCGCCCGCAAGACATCCAGCAACCGGGGCCGCTCGACCGGACGGCGCAGCGAGGTCGGCGGCCGATACCGGGTCGACGGCGTCGGCAGCGGACCCACCGATATCGGGATCTCGGCGGCTGATAGCGACCGAGGCTCAGCGGCGGCGCCGATTCCGATCCCGGTTCGAGCCGGCAGGGCCATGACATCGACCGGAAGACCACTGGAGAACTGCACATTCCGCAACCGCTCGCCGAATTCGCGTGCAGCGCTGGGCCGTTCAGTGGGAACGGTGGCCATCGCCGACTCGATGGCCGTGCACAGCGTCGCGGGCACTCCACTCCGGCGCAGATCCGGAACCGGTTCGGAGCTGACCCGTAGAAACTGCGTGACCAGCGATTCGCCTTTCCGGCGTTCGAACGCCGCATGGCCGGTCAGCAAGCAGAACAAGCTGGCCCCGAGACCGTAGAGATCCGAGACCACGGACGGGTCTTCGCCCTTGAGCACCTCCGGGGCGGTGAACGCCGGGGTTCCGGCCACGAGCCCCGCCCCGGTTTCGAAAACCCCACCGATCCGGGCGATACCGAAATCCGCCAACTGAGGTTCGCCGTAATCGCTGAGCAGGATATTGGCGGGGTTCACGTCGCGATGCAGGACTCCGCCCTCATGCGCCGCGGCCAAAGCGCCGGCGAGCTTCACCCCGATCGACAACACCTCCTGCCAGGGCACCGGGCCCTCATTCTGCAACCGGGTCATCAGCGACCCCTGCCGGTGCAAGGGCATCACGATGTAGGGCCGACCTGTCGCAGTGGAGTCCGCGTGGAGTACCTGAACAATGTGCGGGTGCCCGGAAAACCGGCCCAGCGCCCGCTGTTCCCGCAGGAAGCGGGCCCGCTCATCGCCGGATACCTCGGACGTGAGCACCTTCACCGCGACCTGGCGTTCGAGCGAGTGCTCGACGCAGCGATACACGATGCCGAATCCGCCGCGACCGATCTCCTCGGCCTCGTCGAACCCGGCAGCAGCCAATTCTGCGGCGATACCGAACTGCAGGTCGCGTTGCGTCCCATTCGGGTCGTGCGACTCCGGGCCGTTCATCTACTCGGACAGGCCGACATTGGCCGCCCAGGCAAATGGCTTCACCATCGCCCCATCCGGAACCCCGCCGCTGGCAATCATCGCCCCACCTCTCGACGTCAGAAAAAGGGCCCCGACAATTCGAGGATAGTCCTCTGACGACCGCCGACCCCTATCTGCCAGACTCGCTCGAGACATGGTGACCACGTAGTTGTTCTCAGTAGACTTGGGCGAGATCGGATGTTCTGAACGTGACGTTGAGTGTCGCCGACCTGGCCACCGGGGATGATGGCGGGGTGGCAGGCAAGAAGAAGGGCCCTCGGGCCGATCGACCCAAACGGCGCAGTTTCACCGCCGACTACAAGATGGCGATCATCGCCGAGTACGAGCAGTTGACCGAACCCGGTGCCAAAGGCGCGTTGCTGCGCCGTGAAGGTCTGTATCACTCGCACGTGCTCGACTGGACCCGGCTGCGGGATGCGGGATCGTTGAACGCGTTGGCCGCCAAGCCTTCTGGCCCGAAACCCGCCAAGTCCGGATCGGAGCGGCGAGCGGAGAAGTTGGAAGCCGAGAATGCCCGGCTGGTCACGGAGCTGGCCAAGGCCAGGCAGGCGAACGAGGTCTTGGGAAAACTTGCCGAGTTCTTGGAGCTGCTATCCACCAACTCGGGCAACGACGCCAAGCAGACCCCCTGATCGATGCCGCCGTCACCGACCTCAAACCCCTGGTCGGTGTCGTGGCGGCCTGCCGGCTGACCGGCAAATCCCGTGCCACCCACCATCGCCGACACCACCCGAAACCACCGGTGCAAGGCCCTGTTCGGCGCCGGGCGCCGCATCCGGCAGCGTTGACCGATGTCGAACGTCACCAGGTCCTGGCGGTGCTGCGTGAGACCCGGTTCGTCGATAAATCCCCTGCTCACGCGTGGGCGGTGTTGCTCGATGAGGGAATCTATCTGTGTTCGATCTCCACGATGTATCGAATCCTGCGTGCCAACAATGAGATTCGTGAACGCCGCCGTCGAGCCAGCCACCCGCCCCGGGCTCGCCCGGAGTTGGTCGCGACGGGGCCGAATCAGGTGTTCAGCTGGGATATCACCAAGTTGAAGGGCCCGCACAAGGGCCTCTATTACGACCTGATGGTGATGTTGGATATCTTCTCCCGCAAGGTCATTCACCAGAAGCTGGTGCCGGAGTCCGCCGTGGCCGCGCAGGTATTCATGCGCGAGGCGTTCGCGGCGAACAACGGGATCGTCCCCACGCACATGCATTCCGCTAACGGACCGTCGATGACCAGCAAGAACGTCGCTCAATTGCTGGTCGATCTCCAGATCACCCGCAGCCTGTCGCACCCGCACGTCAGTAACGACAATCCTTACTCGGAGGCCGGGTTCAAAACCCTGAAGTATTGCCCGGCCTTCCCGGAACGGTTCGCTTCGATCGCTGAGGCGAAGTGGGTTCTGCGACAGGTTCTTTCACTACTACAACACCCAACACCGCCACAGCGGTATCGGCCTGCACACACCGGCGGGATTGATCGGAGTGACGATTATGTCCGGTTATCGGTCAGACACGGCTGCTCGGGAGCCTGCTCGGCACGCGCATCGGGCAACATCGCGAAATGCATATGGATCGTCTCCTCGAACTGGCACGGTGATCATCGATAATCGCCAAACGTAGCGAGGGGATGTAATCCAGAACACGTACCGGCCGCACCAAATCCGATGATCGACTTGTGCGGACGGCACGAACCGGTGGTAGCAGGTCAATCGACGTCGGTGAGGACGCTGCCGCCCAGCCACTGGCACGCCCGCAGCGCGATTTCGATGTCCAGCCGATGTGGTTCGAGAGGACGGCCGATTTCCTCTTGGGCCCGCCGTACTCGATAGAGCACAGAGTTGCGATGCAGACCGAGTTGCTGGGCAGTGGTGACATAGCTGCCTCCGGTCCGGAGGAACGCTCGCAACGTTTCCCGAAGACGGGCGTGAGGTTCATCATCGAGCACCAGCCGGCCGAGCGTTTCGGCCACCCATGCCTTGGTCGCCGGGACGTCATCGCAGAGCAGGGCGACCGCGCCGACCTCGACGAATGTAGCTACCGGCGGAGCGTTGTCCGCTGCGGCGAGCATGGCCTTGTGCACCCGGATCGCCTGCTGGTGGCTCCGGCGGAATCCATCGATGCCGCTACCGGGCTCCCCCGCCGCGACGATTATTCCGAGCGCGAGAGCCTGCACCGCGGCCGCGAACGTCTCGCGTGTGGGAGTGCCCGGGAGAGACAGCCAAGCCCAACCGGTGGCTTGGTCGCGGGGAACGAAGAGCGGCCGATAGGGGCAGCCGAGTTCATCGGCGAGGTCGTTGGTGAATCGAGCCAGGCTGGAGGCATACGTGTCGGCATGCTCCACCTGAGCAGTGGAGACAACCAAGCAGATATGCCGACGGTAGGACACCCGATATCCAAGAGTGGTCTCCACTGCGGCAAGATCGCTGGGGTCGGTGCGAAGTAGTTCGCGAATAAGCGCTTCGCGGGTCGCACTGCGGTGTTGTAGCCAGCGATCTCGTTCTTCTTCGTAGGCTTCGAGTACCAGTTCTGTGACACGATCGATGTAGGCGAGATTTGCCCCAGCCAGGCATTGAGCAGCGGCAGCGAGCAGATTCGGGTCGCTGACCTTAGTACTGAGGACTGCCAAAGCGCGCTGCAGGACTGTGTCCTGGCCGAGCCGATACGCGCGGACGAGCGCCCGAACCGGAATACCGTGTTGGGCCAGGCGACGGGCATATTCGATGGCGGCGGGCGGGGCCTCCGCCCGGCCGATGTCGATACCGTATTGCAGGAAGGGCAACGAGGTATCGACATTGCCCTCGATGCTCGCGCTCAGCAGTTCGCGCAGTCCTTCCTCGCCGCGCAACTCCGAGATCTCACCAGATATCCGCTTGTGGATGTCACGTACCAGCGCGGCGCGATCGCGACTCAGCGCGGCGCCGACCTCCGCAACACAGGTCGCGGTGCGCGCAGCGAGATCCGATGGTCCCTTGTGCCCCAATTGAACCCGACCTTGCCGCAATCTTCCCTCTCTTTTCGGCATCCGAAGACTTTCAGCCAACGGCCGGTGGGCCGTAATCAACGGGGAGGGCGATTTCGCGCTTGAGGATCTTTCCGGTGGGTCCCTTCGGCAATGCGTCGACGATGTGGACACTTCGCGGGTACTTGTACGCGACGACGAGCGGGCGGGGGCGTGCCACACGAATACCACCTTGGCGCCGCAATCACGAAGATAATAGGCCACCTCGCGTTCCTTGAGTAGCGGGTTCATCGGCACCACGACCGCGCCCGCGCGCAGAATGCCGAAGTAGAGGGCGGCGAAATGTGGCACGTTCGGCAGCATTATCGCGACCCGGCCACCCGCTTCCACCTCGTACCGGCCAACAGTCCGGCGACCCGCCGACTGAGGGCCTCCAGTTGCGCATAGGAAATATGTCCACCTCGCCCAGCCGGATCGCGACATTGTCGGAATGGCCGTTTGCGGTGGCCACGAGGTTTTCGGCGCGATTCATAGCCTCTTGCTTTCGTCGGTTGTCGAGGTGCGGCGCAAGACCCTTGCCTCGCAACTATAACGAGGTTATCTTCTATTCGTACTCCACGTAGGCCGAAAGGGAAACCGATGCCGCTCTACCAGTGCTTGACCCCAGCCGGATCGCTCGATGCCGATCGCCGCGCCGACCTCGCGGAAGCAATCACGGCCATCCACTCCTCGGCCACGGGCACACCCCGAGGATTCGTCAACGTCGTCTTCACCGAATACGAGCCCTCGGCCTTCTTCACCGCCGGCCGGCCCAACACCGTGTCGGTGATCGGTGGAACCATCCGGGCCGGTAGGGATCGCGCGACTCGCGCCGAACTACTGACCCGGCTGTCCGAAGCGTGGACCGCGATCACCGGTAAGGACGCCCGCAGCCTGTTGGTCGGACTCGACGAGGTCGATCCGACATCCATCATGGAAGCCGGGTTGATCATGCCCGCCCCGGGTGAGGAAGCAGCGTGGCTCGAGCGTCATAGGCACGAACTCGGGGATTTGCAGTCGAGTACGTAAGACCCGCAACGCAATTCATCCAGGTCGGCGTGCGCGCTTCTCGTACTCGCCGCGGGCATTACATCGGCCGGCGGCGTCGACGCCTTCCAGAATCGCGACCATTTCCGGCAATCGGCACAACGCCCGGCGGTTGCGACCTGCGCCGTGATCGGAGTCCCCGACGATCGTTGGGGAACTGCGAGCCACCCCAGACCTGGAGATGCCGGAGGCGATACATCGCCTTCGAGGGACCGATACCACCGCAGCGCAAGGGCGCCGGTGTTCGGCTACCGAAGTTCGTTGAACATGGTAGCTGTCATCAGGATCATCAAGGGCGCTCCCTCGGACCAGGAGATCGCCGCTTTAGCGGGCACGCTAGCCGTTCTGGCCGAAACGTCCACGGCAACAACGCAACTCGACGTATTGGACACGTGGGCTGCTCGACACTCATGTACGCTCCGGCATTTCGGCACGTCAGTCTAGCGTGACGACGACCTTCCCCGCCTTGACTTTGCCGCTCTCGACGTAGGCGAGCGCTTCGAGAGTCTGATCGAACGCGAAGGTCGAGTCGAGGACCGGGCGGAGGTGACCCGCATCGTAAAGGGCGCCGAGCTCGCGCAGCTGCGCACCACTGGCCCGCATGAAGAAGAACGAGTAACGCACACCGAGCTTCTTCGCGGCCCCGCGGACCTTACGACTCAGGAACGACATCACAAGCTCGAAGGGTTTGGGGGCACCGAGCTGTTTGGGGAATCCGGCGTCGGGCGGGCCGGCGACGCCGATCGCCAGGCCTCCGGGCTTGAGCACGGTGAGCGACTTCATGAGATTCTCACCGCCCAGCGAGTCGAGCACGAGGTCGTACCCGGAGAGGACCTCGGAGAAGTCCTGCTTGGTGAAGTCAATGACCGCGTCGGCGCCGAGATCGCGGACGAGTCCCTCGCTGGCGCCGGTGGCGGTGGTCGCCACATACGCCCCCAGATACTTGGCGAGCTGGATCACGGTGGACCCGAGCCCTCCGGCGCCCGCGTGGACGAGAACCTTCTGCCCGGGCTTGACTTGGGCCTTCTCGACCAGGATCTGCCAGGCGGCCAGCGCGACCAAGGGGACGGCGGCGGCCTCGTGCAGAGTGAGCGAGGCGGGCTTGGGTGCGACGTCGTTCTGGTCGATCGCTATGTACTCCGCGAAGGTCCCGATGCGCAGGTCGCGGGGGCGCGCGTACACCTCGTCGCCGACCTTGAAGCCGCGGACGCCCGCACCGACCTGGGTCACCACACCGGCGACGTCGTGGCCGAGCACGAAGGGGGTCTTGTACTTCAGGAGCTGCTTGAACTCACCGTTGCGGACCATCTTGTCCAATGGATTGATGCTGGCCGCACTCACCCGGACCAGGACGTCACCGTTGCCGATCTTCGGCTCGGCCACCTCGGCGGCACGGAGGCCGTCCTTGCCGTACTTCGCGACGACGAATGCCTTCATGTCTGTCCACTTCCTCGGAGCTCGGCTGGAGGCACCGGAGGTGACCCGGCCATGAAGCGCCGTCCCGGGTGCCGACTCGATAGATAATAACTTCGTTATTAGGCTAGCACAACACGGCCCCCGGCCCACGGCACCACGCCGAGGCCGCCGGCCCCTTCACTGCGGCGCCGCGGCGGAGAAGGGCTTGCCTTCCAAGATCGCTACCAACGCCCGGTGCGAACCGACGAGCCGAGGCAGGCGCTGCGTGCCACCACCGCCAGGGGGCAAAGCCGAGCAGCACCTCCGGATGCCCGATGAAGTAGTCACCCTCGGCCAGCAATCGCAGGTCACAGGCCCACGAGATCTCAGCGCCCATACCGAGTACCGACCCGTTTAGGGCCGCCACGAACATCGTGGAGCTGGTGGTCATCCGGAGCAATGTCTGGTGCGTACGGTCGAGCCGGACAGCACCCCGCCAACGGCGTCCTGCCTACCAGCCACCATCGCGGTCGGCGCGCTCGACGAGTTCGATTCGTCGAATCCGCGTGCGGAGCTGCGTCCACGGATTCATCACGCTGGAATCAGGTGAGCATTTCGCGCAAATGTCCGATCCCGTCCATCAGATCCTGCAACCGATGACGGTGAACCTGCTCGTCGGCATGGGCGACATCACAGAGTTGGCCGATGCCTCCGAAACCGCTGCGGCGCAACGGAAAATCGCTGACCCACTGTAGGTAGTCAGCCACAAGAATCGTGGCGTCCCCGGACAACGACGGGGTATCGCCGTAAATCACACCCGCTTGCCAGCAAGCTATAACGAAGTTATTCTCGACACATGCAACGAAGCTTGGCGGGTCGACGACTGGTAGTTACCGGAGCAGCACGTGGTATCGGGGAGCAAGTGGCACGACTCGCCGTCGCCCGAGGGGCACGCGTGGCCCTCATCGGACTCGAGCCCGACCGGTTGCGCGCCATCGCCGCCGACCTGGGCCCGACCACATCCTGGCGGGAAGCCGATGTGCGCGACGGCGCCGCATTGCGGTCGGCGATGGATGACTGCGCAGAGATTATGGGTGGCATCGACCTCGTCGTCGCCAATGCCGGAGTCGCAGCCTACGGAACGGTGCGGCAAATGGACGAGGCATCGTTCGATCGGGTCGTGGCCATCAACCTGAACGGCGTTTTCCGCACCCTCAAGTACGCGACACCTCATCTGGAGCGCACTCGCGGCCACGTGATGGTGGTCGCGTCGGCGCTGTCGTTCCTGCCGTTGGCCGGCATGGCCTCCTACGGCGCGAGCAAAGCCGGTGTCGAAATGCTCACCCTCGCTTACCGTCAGGAGGTGGCCCACCTCGGCGTCACCGTCGGCGTCGTCCATCCCTCATGGATCGACACCGACCTGGTCCGGGGTGCCGACGCCGATCTCCCTTCGTTCATGGAGATGCGCAGCCGCCTGCCCTATCCCGGCAACGTCACCACCAGCGTCGACCAGGCCGCCGCCGCGATCGTCGACGCACTCGCGCGCCGCAGCAGCCGCGTATACGTCCCGCAAGCCGTCGTCATAACCAACTTCGCGAAGGGCCTCCTGAATTCGCCCCTGACGTGGCGGTGGGCCAAACGCTTCGCGGCAAGAACGGTTCCCACCCTGGAGCGGGAAATCGATGCGCTGGGGCGGCAGGACCAGCTCACCCCCGGAGCGGAAGGCCCGTCGAACGCCACCTCGGAAATCAAGATCAGGGAGGGGAAACGATGAAAGCATTTGTTCTCACTCGGTACGTCGTGCAGGTCCGATGAACAGCCGGCGAAAATTGCAATGGACACTGGCCGTGCTGGCAGCGATACCAATGGCCAGCGCCGCGGGCGAGATCGTTCGCGGTCCGCAGGGAGTGCCGGGTGGTTCGCCGGATGTATCACCGACGGTGGACAGTTCTCTCCGATATGCCAACGTATTCAAGTTCGCGGTAGGTCCGGTCATCTGGTCTACGACCCCACGGCGGTGGCACTGTCAATCGTGATCGCGGTGGTCGCCGCCACTGCGGCGCTCTGGTTCATCCTGCATGTGCGCGGCTTACCCGCGACCTTCGGTGCGGCCCTGATCATGGGCGTCGCGGTCTGCGGAATGCATTACACCGGAATGGCTTCCATGCACGCTCACGATGTGCCCGCAGCCGATCTCACCGGTGTTCAGCCCCTGGAACTGCTCATGCCGCTCATCGTCACCGTCACCTTGGTCACCACGACGCTCATATTGCTCGTCGGCCTCGCCGAGATAGACCCACCGAAGCCACACGAATCCGACTATCCGGCAACCCCTTCCATTCCCCGTTGGCCGACGCTCCCACCGAACCGCGACGCCGAGCAAGGTCCACACACCGCACCTGCCGGGTTTCTCTCAGCGAGCACCCAAAGGGGTGCTGCACGCGTGCGACAGGTTGATGAACTGCGGAGATCTCATTGAGGAGGCACCCGCTGCGGATCAAATCGAGCCGTAAGAGCGCAGTACCGCTTCATGCGAGGTGCGGGCACGTGCCCGCTCGTCACCCAGACCGACCGTGAAATTCACGCCCATCGGCAGCATCACCTGCGTCACCGCATCGTCGAAGTCGGCGAAGTGGTCGGCCAGCTCGAGAGTGATGTAGCCGTGCACGAAACTCCACAATTGAGCAGCGACAACCTCCGGTTCCTGGGGCTGGATCCGACCCGACCCCACCAGCCGTCCACATGCCTCGGTTATGTAGGCGTGGACATCCCGAAACGCTGCCGAACGACCACTGAAACGCAGGCCGGAATCCCCCACCGGCCGGTACGTCGCGCGGGTGGACAGCCCGAACATCAGGTCGTAAAGATGGGGGTTCCGGCGGGCGACCTCACGACATACCAACGCCATCGTGAAGAGATCCGCGACCGGGTCCTCCGTCGCCACAACCCGCGAAAACGCGCCGCCCAGTTCGATGAACCCCTGATCCACGACCGCACGAACAAGCTCCGGAACCCCACCGAAGTGGCTGTAGACGACCATCGTCGACAGCCCGGTCGCCGACGCCACCGTCCGAGCCTTGATCGCGGCGGGTCCCTGCTCGGCCAGCAGCCCGATGGTCGCTTTGACCAGCCGCTCCGGCACGGTTTCCGTCGTCGTATCCGCTGATATCTGCTTCATATTTCCACCCATTCCACAACCACCCCGGCCCAGCGGCCGAGGCCCGTCCGCGTGGCCCTTGCCACGCATCGAGTAACTTCGTTATATTAGTCTGTAACTTCGTTATTGGCAGCGTGGCCAGGCACCCGCTCGGCTCGCCGATCCCCTATCAACATTCACCACGGAGGCAGAGTCGATGAGACAACACACCAAGGGGCACCTCGATATCGAGGACCGTGGCTCCGTTTTGGTCGCGCGCGTCGACGGCGGCCCGCACGGGTTGTTCGGCCTCGAGATCGCCAACCAGCTCGAGGCGCTGGTAGACCGCGTCGACCGCGACCCGAATGTGCACGCCGTGGTATTCACCGGGGCGCATCCCGAACGGTTCGTCAGCCATGCCGATGTCCGCTGGCTACAAGAGGGCGGCGCGGCAGTGCCCTCCGTCAACCGACTCGGTGCCGCCGTCCTCGCGCATACCGCCAAGAATGTGGACCGGGCCCGCCTGGGCCCCTTGGTGAACCGCACCCCGATGGGCCCCGCGGTCGAGCTCGAGCGCCTGCACACGACGTTCCTGCGGATGAACCGCAGCGGTGTCATCTTCATCGCCGCTCTCAACGGTTCGGCCCTCGGTCTCGGGGCGGAGTTCGCCTGGGCGAACGACCTTCGGGTGATGGCCGACGGCGACTATTTCATCGGCCAACCAGAGGTACTCCTGGGCATTATGCCGGGCGGCGGCGGCAGCCAGCGCCTCACTCGTCTGATCGGCACCCACAAGTCCTTGGTCGCGATCCTCGAAGGCAAGCCGTTCACGCCCGCGCAGGCGCTCGCCAACGGGGCCGTCGACGACGTGGTTCCCCAAGACCAGGTTGTCTCGAGAGCAGTCGAACTCGCGGCACACTTCGGGTCACGGACCAAGGGATCGGTCGAGGCGATCAAGAGGGCGGTGTATTTCGGCGGCTCGATGTCGCTGACGGACGGCCTGCACGTCGAGCGCACAGAGTTCCTCGGCACCGCGCTGTCGAAAGACGGTCAGGAACTGATGCTCGACTACATGGAGAGCACTGAAGCCAACGGTGAACTCCCCCTCTACAACCCGGACACCTACAAGCAAGCGCTCGAATTGGGCATCGTGCCCGGACGACGCTCGAAGAACGGGCGGTGAATCCAACCATGGCCACGAAAGAGCCCTTCTCCCGCCGCGATGTCTACTTCACCTCCGGCGACACCAACTGCGCCGGATGGCTATATCTCCCGACCGGCGTGGTCTCGCCACCGGTCGTCGTGCTCGGACACGGTCTCGGCGCGACCCGCGAAATGCGCCTGGACGCCTTCGCCGAGCGTTTCGCCAAGGCCGGCATCGCCTGTCTGGCCTTCACCTACCGGCACTTCGGCGACAGTGGCGGCGAACCCCGCCAGCTTCTCTCGATCAAGAAACAGCTTGCCGACTGGGATGCTGCGATCGACTATGTGCGAGCCCGTCGCGATGTCGACGGTGACCGAGTCGCGGTGTGGGGCAGCTCATTCGGCGGTGGCCATGCCATCACGGTCGCATCGCGCCATCCCGAACTGCGGGCGGCCGTAGCCCAATGCCCGTTCACCGACGGTCTGGCCTCCGCCGTCGCACTCGGCCCAGTCGCCTCACTCAAGCTGGCCCCGGTACTCACCCGGGACCTGGCGGCCATGCTGCTCGGCCGCGCGCCGGTGACGATTCCTCTTGCCGCCGCCCCCGGCTCGCTGGCCTTGATGCACGCGCCGGACGCCCTTCCCGGCTATCAGGCGCTTATTCCCGCAGGCATGACGTTCGTGAACGAGGCTGCGGCACGGGTCATTCCGACCATCGCCGCCTATCGACCCGGACGCGCGGCGAAGAAGATCACCATCCCCATCCTCTTCTGTATCAGTAACACCGATTCCGTTACGCCCCCCGCCCAGACCCTTCGATACACGAGTACCGCACCCCGGGGCGAGATCAAGACTTACGACGCCGGCCACTTCGACTTCTACCTCGGCGATCCCTTCGAGGCATTGGTCGAGGATCAGGTCGACTTCCTGACACGCCACCTCAGCCCGACGCTGACCAGTTCGACTCGTAATCCGAATCGCGCCACATCAAGGTAGGTAAGCTCGCGATGAATTTTGCTTCGCTACCCGACCGCCGCGCCGAACTGGACCCCCAGGGTCCCGCAGTCGCCGACAGGTCGCAGTCGCTCACCAATATCCAGCTGCTGGACCGCGTCCGAGCGGCCGCACAGCACCTGGCACAGCTCGGGATCGGCCCCGGCGATGTCGTGGCCCTCCGGTTGCAGAATCGCGCCGAGTTCGTGGTGCTGCTGTTCGCCGCCTGGCGGCTCGGCGCCACCATCACACCGGTGAATCCGAGCCTGACCGACATCGAGGTCGTTCGCCAGCTCGACGACTCCGGCGCCCGCCTACTGGTGGTCGAGAATGACGTGCCCGCCGTGGGCAATGCCGTGACTCTCACCGTGGGCGACGTTTCCACCGATGTGGTGAGGTGGGCGTTCGCAGAACGACCGCCGTCGTCATCCGCATTGGACCGGCTCTACGACGCACTCGTCGAGTGGGAACAAACGCCGCAGGTGGATTCGTCCGCGCTGGCCCTGCTCATCTACACCAGCGGCACGACCGGCGTACCGAAGGGCGTGATGCTCGACCACGCCAACATCGACGCCATGACAGCAATGGGGATTCAGGGACTGCAGATCGGGCCGGACGATCGGGGCCTGCTGATACTGCCGCTCTTCCACGTGAATGGCATCGTCGTCAGCATCCTCACGCCGCTACTCGCCGGCGCGAGTGTCGTCATCGCCGGCCGGTTCGATCCGCGGTCCTTTTTCGCCCTCGTCGAGCGTGAGCGCCCCACTTTCTTCAGCGGGGTCCCGACGATCTACAGCATGCTCGCCGCGCTCCCAGCGGATGTCCGGCCCGACACCTCGTCGTTGCGGTTCGCAATCTGCGGTGCCGCACCGGCCTCGGCGGAGTTGCTGACCCGCTTCGAGGATCGGTTCTCATTCCCCCTCATCGAAGGCTACGGTCTGTCCGAAGGGACCTGCGGCACGACCATCAACCCCGTCGCGGGCCTTCGACGCGCCGGCACCGTAGGGCTCCCCTTCCCCGGCCAGGAGATTCGGATCGTCGATGACTCCGGCGCCGAAGTAGAGACGGGAGTCGACGGTGAGCTCGTCGTGCGGGGTCCCAATGTCATGCGCGGGTATCTCGGCCGCCCCGAAGAGACTGCCCGCGTCATCGTCGACGGGTGGCTGCACACAGGGGACGTCGGCCATGTCGACACAGACGGCTACCTGACACTGGTCGGACGATCGAAAGACATGATCATCCGCGGCGGTGAGAACATCTACCCCAAAGAAATCGAGGACGTACTCGTCGGCGACTCATCCGTCCTCGAGGCCGCGGTGATCGGCGTACCCGACGAGAAGTGGGGCGAGATCGTCGTCGCCTACGTACAACCGCGACCCGGCTCGAGAATCGATCCCACCGAGCTGAAGGCCACGTGCGCCCGGCAGCTCACCCCGTACAAGCGCCCGACCTCGATCGTCGTCGTGGACGCTATTCCCAAGAATGCGGTCGGCAAGATCGACAAGGTCTCACTGCGGGCATCCCACGTCCGGACTCCTGCCCGATCCTGACAACGCGACCGCTACTACCAGCGGTTCCGGAGATTTTACGATGAACGACGTTGCGTTCCACACTCGCCGACTTCCGCGTTGCCGTGTGAAGTGGGGATCCAGACTGCCCGATCGACAGCGATGTTTCGGCTGCCGTCGACGATGCCCTGGCAGTACTGAAGGCAGCACCATCGAGTTCGCGGCCCTACTGGGCCGGGAACTCGATGGGTACGTCCGAGTGGTTGGCTCGCGCCGATATCGAGGTGACGGAGCTCGGCACAGCTGACCTATGTGGCCCTGTCCCGGCCAGAGCCTTGCGCAGGGTTGAGCAGCTGCGGCGCGGGGTCCCGATCCCCGGAGACCTTGGCGCCGAAATCAGCCGAGGAGGGTGTCCACGTCTGCGCGGATCTGGTCTGGAGTCGCGGTGGGTTCATAGCGCCGGATGACGGTGCCGTTGCGGTCGACCAGGAATTTTGTGAAATTCCATTTCACTTCGTCGGTACCGAGAGCTTCCGGGCGGGTGGCTTCGACGTGCTTGTACAACGGAGACGACGAGTCGAAGTCACCCGGCGCTTCGGACCGCAGGTAGACGTACAGCGGGGCCGCGTCGGGGCCGTTGACATCGATCTTGCCGAATATGGGAAAAGTGACATCGAAGTTCACCGAACAAAAGTCCTGGATTTCCGCTTCGGTGCCAGGCTCCTGCCCGCCGAACTGGTTGCAGGGAAATCCGAGGATTTGCAAGCCGCGCTCGTTATGTTCGCGGTACAGCTTTTCCAATCCTTCGTACTGGGGCGTCAAGCCGCACTTGCTGGCGACGTTCACAATGAGGAGAAGCTGGCCGGAGTAGTCACCCAACGACTGTTCGGAGCCTTCGGACGTGCGGACTGTGAATTGGTGAACTGTCATTTTACGGTCCTTTTCAACGGTCGTGGTTGTTGTCGGTCAAGTTATGCGCGGGCGAGTCACTGCCGAGTCAACACTGGGGTATCAGCCGTGTTTTCAGCGTCGGCGGATGAATCCGCGAGAATGCTGCCAGGGCGAAATCCCGGGATCGCAGCCGCGACCAGAAACGCGACAATGCAGGCGCCACAGCAGATCAGGAATGTTGTGCGGAATCCGGCCAGACTCGGTACGGCGACCGCGCCGAACTGAGTTGTCATGTGTGCCAGCACCATCCCGATCACAGCGCTCGACGATGAGGTGCCGACCGACCGCATCAGGGTGTTGAGGCCATTGGCCGCCGCGGTCTCGGAGGTGGGCACAGCCTGAATGATCAGGGTGGGCATCGCGGCATAGGCCAACCCGGTGCCGCAACCGACCATTGCGCAGAGCAGGGCGAGCTGCCACGGCCCGTGTAAAAGACCCAGGCCGAACACATAGGCAAGGCCGAGCACGACGATGCCGGTCATCAGCGCTGTCTTCGGTCCTCGCTTCCGGATGAGGCGTGCACCGAATGGGGATACCGCCATCATCATCACGCCGGCGGGGGCGACGCACAGGCCGGCCACGACCATCGATTGTCCGAGGCCGTATCCGGTGGACTTGGGCAGTTGCAGCAACTGGATTGGTACGAGTTGGTTTGCGTACAGGGCGAAGCCGACCAGGATCGACGCCAGATTAGTGAGCAGGACCGGAAGACGGGCGCTGGTGCGGAGGTCGACCAATGGCTCGGCAGTGCGCAGTTCCATCACCCCCCACAACACCAGGATCACCAAGGCGCCGATAAAACAACCGAGGGTACGGCCGGTGCCCCAGCCCCAGTCGCCGCCTTTGGAGATCCCGAGTAGCAAGGCGATCAGGCCGGCGGACAGTCCGATCGCGCCGGGGAAGTCGAACCTGCCCGGCGTGCGGACGGCGGACTCCGGCACGAAGACGACGACGAGTGCAATGGCCAGCGCGCCGAGGGCGGCTGCGCCGAAGAACAGGATATGCCAATTGAAGTGCTCGGCCACCAATGCGGAGGCCGGGAGCCCGAGGGCTCCGCCGATGCCGAGTGATGAGCTCATGAGACCCATTGCGGAGCCGAGCTTTTCGGGTGGGAGTTCATCGCGCATGATGCTGATGCCCAGTGGGATCGCGCCAATGGCGAAGCCCTGCAGCGCTCGTCCGATCAACATGGGCACCAAGGCCGACTCCGCGCCGCAGATCAGCGATCCAACGACCAGGAATGACAGCGCGATCAGCAGCATCCGCCGTTTACCGACCATATCGCCCAGCCGACCCAACACCGGAGTCGCCACCGCGCCGGCCAGCAGCGTCACGGTGATCACCCAGGCCGCGTTGGAGCTCGACGTGTTCAACAGCGTCGGCAAGTGCGCGAGTAATGGAACCATCAGGGTCTGAGTCACCGAAACGGCAATACCTGCAAATGCGAGTGTCGGGGTCACCGCAGTGCCGCCCCGTGTGCGGGCACCTGACTTGGGCGCGGTGAGTGCGCACCTCGATGAGGACATGGTCAGCTACCTCTCCAGTTAAGTTGTGTGGGAAGCGTAACTGGTTGTGTTGGTAGCATACATATGATGTGCATCATACAACTCTCAAGGTAGAGAGGTAGGACAGTGCTCGAGCGGTTGGAACTGGAACTGATGTTGATGGCCCGATACCAGGTGCTGACACAGCGACGGCCCGGGCAACAGCTGGAACGGTCGGCCTACGTGCTGTTGAGCCGTCTCGAGCTGGAAGGGCCGCTGTCGGTCCGGCAACTGACCGAGGCGTTCGGCTTGGACACTTCGACAGTGAACCGCCAGACGGGTGCGCTGCTGCGCGCGGGTCTGGTGGAACGGATCCCGGATGTCGGCGGCGGGCTTGCCCGCAAGCTGAGGATCACCTCTGCGGCGAAGACGAGCCTGGCTGCCGACCGGGAACTCTATCAAAGCCGAATCGGTCTCACTGTGGCTGATTGGAGCCAGGATGAGATCGAGGAGCTGGTCCGGTCGCTGGCCCACTTCAATCGTTCGGTTGAAATGCGTGAGGGCCTCAGCTGGCCGCCTTCGCCCGTGGAGGTGACCGAGCAGCCGGTCCGCGATGAGTAACAGTGTGCCTTCGGCCGCACCCCGCGACCGTAGGCTGGACCTCTACCTTCGCGGCCGGGGTCTACGACTGCGAACCCGCCCCGCGTCGCGCCCACGATGTGATCAGCCTCCGAACGCAAGCTCCCGGACGCACCCGCCGTCCGGGCCCGACGGCGGAACGCACCTGGCTCACCGCCTCGGTCACGGAACCGCCAGGACGGTCATCGCCGCCGCGTTCGACCACGCCCACGCGCGTGACCCGTTCGCCGAGCGCACCTGGGTCGTGCTCGTCGACGGCGATCTGAACGAGATCCAGGCCATCAGCGACGAGCCTCGCCGCCGGAGCCGCACGATCCACATCGTTATCGACAAGATCCACGTCCTGGAATACCTCTGGGCCGCCGCCTGGACTCTGCATGCGGCAAACGACCCCGCAGCCGAGGACTGGGTCGCGGCCCGCGGCCTCGAGATCCTCACCGGCAGAGCCGAACTCACCGCTGCCACCATCGCCACCGCCACACAGGGCCTACCAGCGGGAAAACGTGAGGGCGCCGAGACCGCGGTCCGCTACCTGCGCAACCACCTCGACCACCTGCACTACGACGAAGCCCTCGCGCGAGGCTGGCCCATCGCTACCGGCGTGATCGAGGGAGCCGCCCGCCACCTTATCGGTGACCGCCTCGAAATCAGCGGCGCCCGCTGGGGACTGACCGGCGCCGAAGCGATCCTCACCCTGCGCACCGTGATCAAGAACGGCGACTTCGAACCCTACTGGAAGTTCCACATCGCCCAGGAACACGCACGCCTCCACCCCGAAAACTACGGACTCGCAGCCTGATCAACAGTCCCTACGAAAGAGCTACACCCATCTGAGATTGTCGCGCTGGCAACGGTTCTGGCGCCTGGATGTGCCCAGCGGCATGTTCCCGCTGGTGTGGAACGCGATGGCCGGCATTGTGCTGATGGCGCGAATCCTGTGGTAGCGCACGCTGATTCTGCCCGCGATCTTCCCCAGTTATGTCACCGGCGCGATCACCGCCGCCGGCGGTGCCTGGAACGCCGTCATTGTGCCGTGGTCGTGAAGTTCGGTGACACCACTTCGACCGCGACCGGCCTGGGCGCCTATATCGCCGAGGCCACCACCGTCGGTGACGGCCCGCGCATTCCGGTGGGCGTGCTCATTATGAGCGCCTACGTGACCGGCCTCAATCGGCTATACCACGGCACGCATGCTGAATCGCTCTGGCCCCGCCGCGACAAGCTCGTCGTAAGCCGCCTCGAGTACAACGGCATCGACGCGGTCGTTCCGTGGCCGCCCGGGCCGGGGTCGTTGCCGGCTCATCGAACCAGCATGAGGGGCTTGACATGTCGCGTGTGCAAGGTCACGATAATAATATTCCAGGCCGGTATGGTATTTGAAAGTGAGCCAATGGCGTCTAGCACTCCACCGCCCGCCGATACGATCGACGAGCCATCGGCGAAGCGGGCACGGACCCGGCTTCGGGCTGCCAAAACATTGTTCGCGATGTCCATCTCATTCATCGCGTCGCAGATAGTCATCCAGCTGATCGAATGCTCGCTCAACGGCCGCGGTCTAGGCATCAGCGATGCGGCCACCGACGGCCGCTCCCAAGAGTTGGTTCCGGTGGCCGCCGGGTTCTTTCACACTGCAAGCAATCTGCACACCGTCACGGGGAATGTCGTGGCCTTCTTCGCATGGGTCGGCGTCTGTTCGGCAGTCAGTTACGGGTACTACGCGCTACTGGACCGGCTCGGCTCGTTCTAGAAAGGAATTTGAAGATCGTGTCAGCTGCACATCAGGAACAGCCTGTGCTTTCCGAAACCGTAACGCACTCAACAGGATCAGGCATGGCCATCCTCCATGACGAGCGGCTCACCTCGGATCCGTCATCGGTCCGCTTCCTGCGGTTTCTCACCGCACTGGCAATCGTTGCGATGTTTGGCGTCGTCTCCGGCGGCACGCTTTACCTCATCATCGCCATTGTGAAATACGGCATCCAGCGGTGAGTGCACTACAGCCAAGCCCCGGAGTGGTGACGGTCCCGGACGAGCTATCGAAGAAGATCAAACGTGCCGAAAGACTGCTGCTCGTTGGGGCGCTACTTGTCGGCTCCCAGGTCTCGGGGCCCATCGGCGTCGCGGTCTTGGCTTACGGATTCATCCTTACTCGGAAGGTGGAAAAGCTCGGTTTCCCGATACGGCCGTGGCCCGTCACCATCATGGGCGTTTTCTGTCTCGTCGATGCCGGCATCAACATGTTCGGTTGGGCACTCGCCACACTCCCCCATGACGCGATCTTCAGCAGGACCTGGTGGTACTTCTACGGACGCGATGTCGATGCCGCGTACTTCTACGGATTCAACTCGCACGCCGTGACCGGCGGAGTGGCAGTCACCAGTGAGGCCGTGCTGATGTATGCCTCGGTGTTCCTCCTTTTTCCGATGCGAATCGCCGGCGCGTGGGCCTTCCTGAAGCTCAAGCGATGGGGATTCCAGGTCATGATCGTCACCGGTTGGATGTATGCGTTTCTGTGGGTGGCATACACCCTTCAATTCACTTTCCAGCCGGGGCGTTATCAGACGACGTACGGGGTGTTCGCTTGGTGGTTCATAAACTGCTGGTACATCACGCCGTTCATCATGCTGCCCTGGCTCTACATCGTTAATCGCAAACTGTGGCGTGACGACGATGTCAACCAGGGCCAGGCCGTGGCCAGCACCGTTTGACGGAGATCCGATGCTGGTCGTCCGGTAACGGCACGGCCAGCATCGGTCCTGACATGCACGCCGACATGATCAAATCCAATGTAATTCAGTGTGATTCGCCTCAACGATCAATTGCCGCACTCCAGGCCCAACGTCCCCTTCTAGTGCCACTCACGGACCAGGTGCTTGCGCACCTTCCCTGTGCTCGTCCGTGGCAACTGGTCGACCACGACCCATTCAGTCGGCCGCTTGTAGAAACTGAGCCGCTGCTCGGCAAGGGCCGACAGCTCGCTCACATCCAACACGACGTCGGCCACGGGTATCACTGCGGCGATCACACGCTCACCGAGCCTGACGTCCGAAACACCGACGACTGCGACCTCCGAGATCGACGGGGAGCTCTAGTGCGGTGACCGGCAATGTTCGCCGGGGTGGGTGATCAAGTGTTGATTTCGCTGCGGGGTCGCTGCCGCAGGTGCAGGCTCGCAGGTGGATATCGATTCGCGATCGAGGTGAACCACCATGTCAGAGCCGGTTCGAGCGCGTCGGCTGACCGACGCCGAAGGCCAACGGCTGCAACAAATCGTACGACGCGGCAAAGGAAACACGGTGCGATGGCGTCGAGCATTGATCATCATGGCCTCGGCGTCGGGGAACACGGTGCCGGCCATCGCGCGCCTGGTGGCCGCGGACGAGGACACCGTGCGCGCGGTGATCCACACCTTCAACCAGAAGGGGCTGGCGGCGCTGGACCCTCGGTGGGCGGGCGGCCGTCCCCGCCGGATCACCGATGACGACATCGACTACCTCATCGAGACGGCCACTACCCGCCCGGAAACCCTCGGGCGGCCCTTCACCCACTGGAGCCTGCGCAAGCTCGCCGCCTACCTGGCCGAGAACACTGTTCGGGTGGTGCGGATCGGCCGCGAACGACTGCGAGTGTTGTTGCACGAGAACGGAATTACCTTTCAGCGCACCCGTACCTGGAAGGAATCGAGGGACCCGGACAAGGACGCGAAACTCGACCGTATCGACGAGGTCCTGACCCGTCACCTGGACCGATGTTTCGCGTTCGACCAGTTCGGGCCGCTCTCGATCCGGCCCGCCCACGGGGTGTCGTGGGCACGGAAAGGGAAACCTGATCGGCTGCCGGGCACCTACCACCGCATCCGCTACTTCCACGGCTGCTACAGCCTGAGCGAGGACCGGTTGTGGGGCATCACCCGCCGCCGCAAGGGTGGCGACCACTCGCTCGCGGCCTACCGATCGATCCGGGCGACCCGTCCCGACGGTGACCCGATCTACCTGATCTGCGACAACCTTTCGGCCAACAAGACACCCCGAATCCGTTCCTGGGCAACACAAAACAATGTCGAGTTGTGTCTTACCCCGACCAACGCGTCGTGGGCCAATCCGATCGAGGCCCAGTTCGGGCCGCTACGCACCTTCGTGCTCGGCGACTCGAACCACCCCAACCACACCATTCTGGCCGAGAAGCTGCAGGCCTACCTGCGCTGGCGCAACGCCAACGCCCGCCATCCCGACGTCCTGACCGCTCAACGCCGCGAACGCGCCCGCGTCCGCAGCGAACGCCAGCAACGCTGGGGCAGAGGACGAACCCACGCCGCTTGACCCGTATGAGTTCGTGGTCACCGCACTAGACTGCTTGTTCCACCTCGACAGGATAAACATTCAGACCTCCCCGGATGACAACCTCACGAATACGACCCCTGAACGTGACGTCCCCACCAGGGTCCATCGCGCAGAGATCGCCGGTGCCACGCCATCCTTCGTCGTCGACCGCAGAATCGAGTTCCCTGCGGCTTCCTCCCGGGAAGTTCGGCAACGACGACTAACGGTTCTCGAGTTGCGCGAGGGCTTGCCGCACGGCGGCATCGCGCGCGAGTTTCGCGTCGACGATCGGCCCGGCTATTCCGCGAAGGGCGGCGATAGGCCGCCAGCGCCCGGGGACGGCGATGGAGCGGCGCCGACGTTCCAGCCCGTCGGCGATCGCGGTGGCTGCGGTTTTCGGCTGAATGCGTTTGAGGACGAACTTGGGCATCGCGGCAAGCAGGGCGGTCACATGGGGATCCGCGTCCACGCCCTGACGGATCATGTCGGTCTCGATGAGTGAGAAGTAGGCCGTCATGGCGGACGCGCCGTGGCTCGCCAGCTCGACGCCGAGGCCCCGGCCGAGTTGTTCGACAGCGGCTTTACTCATCGCGTAAGGGATGGCGCCGGATCCATTGAGGTAGGCGAATACTGAACTCACCACCACGATCTGTCCGCGGCTGCGGATCACCGAATCCAGGGTGGCCGACACCGTGTTGACGGCTCCGTTCACGTTGACCGCCAGCACACCGGCCACCTGATCGGGGTGCAGCACGCGCATGGTACCGCCACGCCCGAGCACACCGGCGTTGGCGATCACGACATCGATACGCCCGAACTCCTCGTGCGCTCGGCGCACAACTTCCTGGACTGAATCCAGTTGTGTGACATCACATTTCAGCGCCAAGGCTCGACCGATCGGCAATGTGGCCACAACTTGCTCTGCCGCGGGCAGATCGATATCCGCCAGCACCACCCGCGCACCGCGCTGAGCCAGGACGGCGGCGGTGGCCGCACCCAACCCGCGACCGGAACCGGTGATCAGGACGACCTTGTCGGAAAGTGAATAGCGCGTCATACCACCACTCCTCCGCGGATTGCGGGCAAGGGGAGGGCCCGAACGCCCGGCGATGGGTGATGGCACGTCAAAGTCTGATACATGTGATGCACGCTACAGCTAACTATACGAACTGTATAGTGCTCATCGGTGGTCGAGCACCGCGATGCCGTACAGCGTCAACAGGCCGCGCGCCCTACCACGCTCCACCACACCTCACTGATTCCGGCGGTGGCCGACGAGTCGTCGAGGCCCGTTGTGCCACGCACGGCTCGCCTCGTCGAGTCGTCCGGCGCCGTCGAGGAACTCAACAGGGAACTCGAGGAAAGCACCGCAGCCCTCAAACGAGAGCGGACGCGTCTCGAAGAGATTCGCAAAGACCTGCGCACGCTGGATATCGACGTCACGAAGGCCGAAGGCAATCGCGACACCGCGGGCGCCGATGTCGATAAGCGAACTGCTGATTTGCGTACGGCGAGCGCTGTCTTCAATGCAAGATTGCGGCTGCCCGGGCCGGTGGCAGCGGCTACCGAGACCGAGCTCGCCACCATCGCACACGATGCGGACCCAGACCACGCGCGGCAGCTCGCTCGGGCCGCGCTGACAACGCTCGGCTCGCACAAGCCGTTCACCGTCAACCAGTTGTTCAATGCACTCACCCGTTTCGGCGCGGACACCACCGGGCAACTCGATGTAACCCAGCGGGTCGACCACGACGTACACCTGGTGCATATCGAGGGCGCGGAGAACCACCACGATTGCGCGGGGGTGCTGTCCTATCTGGAACGCCAGGTCGAACAGGGTCGTCAGGCCCTCACCCATCGGGAGCGAGAGGTATTCACGGAGTTCATCCTCGGCACTGTCACCGATGAGTTGCGTCGCCGTATCCAGCAGGCAGAGGTGTTGGTGCAAGCCATGAACGACAGCTTGGCGGGAGCCCGGACCAGCTATGGCATCGGGGTCAGCATCGCTTGGGTCCTGGACCGGCAGGACCTCGATTTGCAGCGGCTACTGGAACTGGTGCGGATCGCCGACCCGGTGCGATCCGAGCAGGACAACGACGAACTGATCACCCTGGTGCGTGATCGGGTCGAGCTGCTGCACGCCGCCGACGCATCGGCCGGCTACGCCGCACACCTGCGCACCGCACTGGACTATCGGTCCTGGCACGGCATCGAGGTGACCATCCTCGGACCCGAGCCGAACCAGCGCCGGCAAATCTCTCGGCGCGCCAAGATATCCCAGGGCGAGACGCGGTTCGTCTCATATGTGACGCTGTTCGCCGCGGCCGATGGCTACCTGTCGGGACTGCCCGAGGCAGACATAGCTCTGCGCCTGGTGTTGCTCGACGATGCGTTCGCGAAGGTCGACGAACGCGCGGTTGGCGAACTGATGGGTCAGCTGGTACGCCTCGACATAGATTTCGTCATGACCGGACATGCGTTGTGGGGCACCGTGCCAGAGGTTCCCGCACTCGATATCTACGAGATCCGCCGTATCGGTGGCAGTGCTGTGATCCCGACCTGGATCCATTGGGACGGCCGGAACCGCACCTACATGCATGCGGTCGGATCGACATGACCCTCCCCCGCGAGCTGCGCGCCTACCTTGGCGATCCGAACCTGACCGAGCTCTGGAGCAGACTGCGAAATCGCCTCGAAGGCAATGGTCATACGATCGAGGGATCGATCCGAATCGAGCTGAGCGATATTGCGGCGCAATATCTCTCGGGACTGCTGGGGGATCGCATACGACCGGGTCGCCGATCCGTCTCGCTTCCGGAGATCGACGCGGCCCTGTTACGCAGCGCCGCCGGGCGCGGACTTGTGACCGTGGTTGCCGAACTCACCGGTTCCCCGCTACGAGACCTCCCCTCCGAACGTCTCGCCCGGCAGTCGACTGTCACCGAGTTATGGTCGAACGTAGAACGCTCCCTGGAGAACGGATTCGCCGACGCGGCTTGGGCCCGAGCGCTGGTGCGTTGGCTGCACACTTCCGGGCTGCTGGTTCGAGCGGGCGAACGAGCGAACAATGAGTTCGACACTGCCATGCGAGCTTTGGCTGCCGTGCTGGGTCCGGACTCGCGGCCCTGCATGCTCGCAGAGCTCGCGGCCACTCTCACAGGGGACGCCCATGCGCTCGACAATGACCGCCTCGCGGGCCGACTTGCCCTGCGCGGCCTCGGATCAGCCCTCGAGCTTCCTGAACCACTCACTCCACGCGACCGGATAGCAGCGTGGGAACACGTATACGTCTCTGCAGATACAGTTTCGGGCACCGTCCTGACTTGGAACCTACGCCCGCCCGACAGCGATCCCCGGTCGACGATGATGAGGGCCCGCGCCGACCTCGGCTTGGTCACCCACCTCACTCTGGCGGAATTGAACGATACCGCAGCACCTTTGGCACAATCAGGAACCACAATCTCTGCCTGCGAAAACCCCCAGGTACTGCAACGTGCCGCCGAAACGGGTGTGCGGCAACCGCTAGCGTGTTTCAGCGGCAATCCGTCATCCGCGGGAATGCTGCTCGCGGAGCGCATTTCCATCCGATATCACGGCGATTTCGACTGGCCCGGCATCGCCATCGCGGCCCGACTATTCGCCGCCGGAGCCCAACCCTGGCGAATGGACGCATCGCATTACGTAGCAGCCGTAGGTTCCGGCATACCCCGCATTCCTCTCACGGGACGCCCGATCGAGACACCATGGGATACCCGGCTCCAGTCCGAGATGATGCATTACGAGCTGGCCGTACACGAGGAATCAATACTCGACTACCTGCTCGCCGATCTGGATTGAACGTCCGCGAGACAGTCCGTCCCACGATCGCCATCGCTTGACGCGATGACTATGTCACCATATTGTTATGTCATGCTATTTCCCACGCCTGTGCTGACCGCTGCCGATGGCCGCGTCCTGGCCGAGGTGGACCGGATGCGCGACGAACTACGCCATGAGCTTCAGGCCAAGCGTGGCAAATGGGCAGGCGGCCTGCGTAAGTTCCTCACCGCGGACGCTGTAGCCGCGTCGAACTCCATCGAGGGGTTCAAGGTCTCCACCGTCGATGTGGAGGATCTGATCGCAGGCGAGCGCGATGTCGAGGTCTCCGAGGAGAACAGGGCCGAGACGCTCGCCTACGAGCGGATGATGACGTATATCCAGACGCTGCACGATGTCGACGATTTCACGTACAGCAAAGGCTTCCTCAATGCACTGCATTGGATGCTGCAGGGGCACCGGCACACCGAACGGCGCCCGGCCGGGCAATGGCGACCCGGCCCCGTCTACGTGACCGACGCCCGCGACCCGAGCATCGCCGCTTACACCGCCCCCGACGCCGACCACGTGCCGGCATTGACAGAAGAACTAATCGACTGGCTCAACACCGACGACGGCACACATCCGCTCGTGCGCGCGGCCATGGCACACCTGCACCTTGTATCCATCCACCCCTGGGCCGACGGCAACGGACGCCTGTCCCGATCACTGCAAACATTGATGATCGCGCGGGAAGGTGTTCTCGCACCTGAGTTTTCGTCGATCGAGGCCTGGCTCGGCAGGCCCGGTAACACATGGGAGTACTACCAGGTCCTAGGCCGCCGCGGCCACACCTACCGACCGGATCAGGATGTGTCCGAATGGATTCGGTTCAACCTGACCGCCTACCACCAGCAAGCCCAAACGGTGCACGCCCGCTGGGTTCGGTCCGGCACGGTCTGGGCAGAGCTCGAAGAGTACGTCGCGGGCATCCGCCTCGACGAACGCGTCATCAGCGCACTGCACGATGTCGCGATGTCCGGCAGGGTCCGGCGAACCCGTTACGAACAATCCGAAGGGCTCAGCCTGCAACAAGCGCAACGCGATCTACGCGACCTCGTCGCACTCCGCGTCCTCGAACCGGTCGGCAAGACCCGAGCCCGCTTTTACACCGCCGGACCGGCATACCCGCCGGCAGCATTGGAAATCGCCGGTACCCCAACCACTCTCGAAAGCCCTTACGAGCGGTAACGACGATGGTAGACCCACCATTCTGCGGCCATCCAGCGATATCGAGCCACACCGGGAATCCGAGAATCTATGGACCAATCGTGGACCAACCGTTCCGCGAGAAGCCTTGTTGTGGACCGATTGTGGACCACCCGATCTGCGCGCAGCACCCGTGAGCAGCCGGTATGCTCGATATGCGCGCGGGAACAACGAGCTTTCCGTGCGTGAAATGTCCTTATCGGGTACGTACATTTGACTGGGGGGGTCAAGTGGTCGCAGGTTCAAATCCTGTCAGCCCGACAGGTTCGCAGGTCGGAGCGGGTTTCCCGCTCCGACCTGCTGCTGTTTGCGGGGCCAGATCCTGGGCATTTGACCGCTAGCCGAACCAACACAAATCGCGCTGACCAGGCATTTCTTCCCACGTAGCGCACTTGACCCGCTGTCAAGTGCGCTGACGACGAAACGCTTTCTGCTACTTCAGCTTTCGCGTCTTATGGGTTGTCGTGGTGCCGTTCGAGTTCACGGCGATATGGCGTCAAATCGAGCATTCCACCAGGTGGGGTCGCTATTCTCCACCGAGCGGTCACCACTGTTTTGTGGACCGATCGTGGACCAGCGCTGGTCCACGATCGGTCCATAGGCGTTTTGAGCGGACGCGGGCGTCAATCCGATGGGGCGAGCCACCGGGCTCATCCGGGTGCGTTATCGGGCAAATAAACGTGCTTTAAAGACACAATGTTCACCATTTATCGGTATCCCTGATGTGATGTTCCAACCGAAATTCACGATCAGCCCTGCCGCCGCGATCTCGCTCATGGCTATCGAGGCCGACCGCCAGGCGATCATGGAACTACCGATCAACGTCGACGTACTCGCCGGCCTCCGAGAGACCGCACGGCTGGCGGCGACGCATTACTCCACCCAGATCGAGGGAAACCGGCTCACCCAGGCACAGGTCGCGGAAGCCCTTGCCGGAGCCCATTTCCCAGGTAGAGAGCGCGACGAGGCCGAGGTCCGCAACTACTACCGCGCCCTCGAACACATCGAATTCCTGGCCGTCGAAGGCGGCTCGATCAACGAGCTCGAACTCCGGCGGGTCCTCGGATTCGTCGGCTTCCTGAACTTCTTCTGCGACAGCATGGCCCAGACACTCGGCTCGGTACGCGCCCGAGCCACCGACGTCGCTCAAACACCGGGTAACCGCCATGCCGACGACGCCGCGGCGCTACGACAGCTCGACCCTCGCCAACGACGGGCCCTGGAACTGTTCCGCGACAGCGCAGTAGTCACCAGCTCCGACATCGCCGCCCACCTCGGCATCAGTCCACGCACCGCAAACACCTTGATACGCAGCTGGATAGATGACGATTTCCTCGAAGTCGACGACCCATCCAAAAAGAAGCGCACCTACCGCCTGCGCCCGCAATACGAGCGACTGGTCAGCCCCTAGCTGGCCACACCACAGCCTTGGAACGCGGGAAGCACGATGGTGCAGAACATCTTGAAGAGCAAAGATGCAGCCGTGTCCGGACGCCTAGTCAAATGACCGCACCGGCGCGGGCAGTCGGCCTGCGATGAGGGGGCATCACGCCCAGACTCAGACCGCACACATCGCAACTACGAAACGCCCGCTCACTGTTATAGATTCGATCAAACGAAGGCCCGCGACCTCGGCGAGCCCGCCGATCATGTTGGCGCCCACGCGGGCCCATAGATGCCACGCGCTCACCATGCGATCGCTCTCCCACCGCACGGACTCCGCACCGATCTCCCTCTGCGGGGAATCAACTTCCGCGATAACGAGTCCGCCGGGAGCGAGCAGTTCTCTGGCTCGGCGCAGCATACGCACCGGGTCACCGCCGATGCCTATGTTTCCGTCAGCTAGCAGCACTCGTCCCCATCCGCCCTCGGCCGGCAACGGTGCGAATACGTCACCGCGAAGCGCGATTCCGCCGCGGCGAGTAGTCATCTCGACTGCGGCCGCGGACAGATCGACACCGAGAGCGGGAACCCGGCGCGTAGCCAGTTCTGCCGTGAACCGGCCTGGACCGCATCCCAGATCCAAGGTCGGCTCGGTGCAGCCTCGCAGTATTGTCGCGTCGGCAATACGGTCGGCCGGCGTCGATACCTCGCCGCCGAGCCATCGCCCAGCGGGAATCAGTCGACGGTGGCCGCGGGAATCGACGATCCAGCAGCGCCGTCCCGACGACATGTGCCCGTAGAGTTCGTCGATGGCAACCTCACGTTTCGTGTGAGTTCCCGCGGCGGCCAAGCATCCGTGTCCTATGCCGAGTGACGATTCTGGATGCGTGTCACGCAAGGGCACCGATCTCACTCGAACCCCTCCGCCCGTGCCGTATGAGACGGCTGAATCGTCATTCATGCTGCTCCTGATGATGGTTGGCGAAAATGCTCAGACGTACTGCGTACGACACCGCGCTGAGGCCGAACATCACGGCGGTCAGCAGCAGCCATCGGTCGAGAAAGGGCTGCTGGTTCTGACCGGTCGCGGCGAGATAGGTCACATGACCCTGCTCGATGATTCCGGGAAAGAAGAGCAGCAACAGCAGCCCGCAACCCAGGACGGGCACGCGAATGTAGTTGAGGGGTGACACTTTTGGCCGCCCGACGGGCATACGACCGCCCACTGCGCGGAGTCCGGCACTCAACGATCGGTCGGCGAGCGCGTAAAGCGGGAACAGCAGCAGGTCGTGGGCGATGATCGCGCCGAGGAACCACACGAGGATCGATTGCCACCATATGTCCGGATTCCACAAGGACTTCGGCCCGATAACGGAGAGGATGTAGCCGACGAGCGCGAAACAGGCCAGCAGCGCGAGCAAGTGCAGCGGATGCGCACCGTAGAAGCGCTTCACACCGGTCACGATGGCGGACATATCAACTCCGGAACTCGATCGAGCGGACCCATTTCGTGTTGTGCACGCCGGGCAGAGCCGGAACGATGATGCGGGCCGGGTACCCGTGATCAGGCGACAGATCCACGCCGCCGACTCGCAGGGCAAGCAGCGAGTCGGGGTGCAGGACCTGACTGCGCTGCAGTGTCGCGGCGCCGAAGGGGCCGTTCCTCTCGAGCGAGATCACGTGTGCCGAGCCAGGATTGGGCACAGCTGCCAGTGCGGCCAGATCGCGTAGTCGCACGCCGCTCCACGTCTGCGTTGTCGACCACCCCTCGACGCACGCGATCGGCAGCCACGCGCTGTGCTGGTCCATGCCCGCCAGGGTGGCGCGATCGAGAGAGACGGGCCGCGGTCCGCCGGTGAGCATCAGCCGCCAGGCCTCGCCGGTCGCCGCCGGGTCGATGCCCGCGGCCCTCGCGGTCCGGTTCACTTGAAAACCATTGGGGCCTGGCGCTATCGAACGACCGCGCGGTATCAGCAGCGCCGCCTGGCGGGTGATCCCGCCGACCGTTTGACCGGCGGTGAGCACCGCGATCAGCAATGACCCGCCGCCGACCAGCGAGAGGGCGCCCCGGCGGCTCATCGTTGCCGGCGCGGGATGCTCGGCGGCCAGACCATCCACGACGAACGGTTCCGGACAGGTGTCGGCGCGGGAGGTCCGCAATTCACGACGCAGCGAACGAGACCGCAGATTGCGGACCATGCGGGGCAGTTTGACGGCGACATGCATGAGGAATCCGGCGATGAACACCCACGCCCCGTAGTAGTGGGCGGTATAGAAGCTGAACCCGAAAATGTAGTCGTACTGGATATTCAGGACCCCGGTGGCGATCTCGAACACGATCCCGCCAACCAGAAGCAGCAGCGAAAGTCGTTCCAGCACCTGCGCGGCCGAGCGTGCGGGCGGCCAGGTGAACAGGCGCGGCATCACCGACCACAGCTTCGCCAACACCACCGGAACGATGATCAGCCCGACCCCGACGTGCAGGCCCTCGGTGAGCCGGAACAGCCAGGCCGGTCGGGTCGGCCAGTCGAAGTACGGCAGATGCAGCCACCCCACGTCGCCGGGGATCGCCTGACCGAATTGTGGCCCGTAGGCGATGTAGTCGAGCAGTCCGGTGACGATGACGACCGGAAGGGCCAGCAGCAGCACCGCACCGAAAACCGATGTCAACCATGGTCCCCGCAGGGGGCTTCGCCAGGTCCGTGGCCCGGGGAGCCCGCGCGGCCGGTGGCGCTCGACCGCCTTCCACAGCCCTGCCGGGAAACCATAGGGCGGCACCACCTTCGAGGCGTCCGAATCCCGATCGGGAGGGTCCCGATCAGGGCTGGACACTTCCGTGTTCGAACGGTTCACAGTCATGAATATCCTGTTTGATCTGGACTACATCACCAGTGAATTGCCTTGCGCCTCAACGTGCTCCGGGATACTCGGCTCGATCGAAGCCAACCGATGCCCGTCGGACCGGCAGGGTCTCTACTTGGTGTTGAGCGTGATCGTGGCGATGCCGACGAGCAGGCCTGCCTTGACGGCGTCGGTGTTGAACGTCTTGTCCAGCAGCGCGGCCGCATCCTTGGACACCAGTACCCGGGTGCCCTGCAGGATGGCGGTGTTGTCCGCGCCGTTCTGCAGCGGCTTCAACGTGCTGCCGTCGAGGTTGAACAGCAGTGCGTGCGTCGCGGCCGACGCGCCGTTGACGCTCACGTCGCCATAGAGCACCGAGGTGCCCGGGTCGATATCGAAGTTGGTCAGTTGCACGGTTGTCGGTCCCGCAGCTAGCGATAAACCGCTGTTCGCGTGGTTGATATCGCCTTGCACATACGGATTGACGGTGCCGGGGGTGTAGTACCGCACGTGACCGCCGGTGATGGGGAAGCTGACAGATCCGTTCTCGAGAGTGGCTGTGCCGAGCACGCCGGGGGTTAGGCCGAGGGTGGTGAGTGCGTCGGTGAAGCCCTTGTCGAGTGCTACCGCTGTGCTCTTGCCGGTCAGAGCATCGATTTGCGCGACAGGCTGAGGCGCTGCCGTCGTGGCGGAGGACGCGCTGCTGGACGTGCCCGAATTATCGCTGGAGCACGCAGCCACTGGAACGATCGCCAATGCGGCGATCGCGGCTATCACGGTGGTTTTACGGAAGTTGACCATGTGGTCTCAACCCCTTGATGGTTGTCGGAGTGATGCACAGAGTGGTTCGCCACGAACAACTTCACGGACTGGACATAAAAGCAGAAACCGTACAAATTTCCCGCCGCCGAAGGAACGGATTCGATATTTCGAAACTCATAGGATGCGGCCTGTTTGAGTCCTCGACCACCGGGTAAGTCCCCATGCGCCGAGTGTCATCGATGGCTGCAGCAAGATTGGCTCGACGCGAATAACCGAAGCCTGACCAATACCGACCGAGAGGCCGGAAGATGCTCCACAGTGCCGAGGCAGGCCGGGCAACCGCACCACTGTTCAGGTGCCGACACAATTCCCCGAGATCGGTGATCTCTAGATGCACATCCGGATACGCCCCGTGTGCACCCATGTTGTCAGGAATCTGAACGAGCACGAACTGGACGGTATCGGCGCGCAGTACGACCCACCCGTCTGCAGCTACGCGTACTTCACAGCCGAGGGCTAGATAGAAATCAAGGGCCGAGCTGACATCCCGCGCCGGTACACACAGCAATCCGGAAGGCCAGGGACCAGCGGCGGTCGATCCGATCCTGCTGCCCGCCCACTTATGGTGAGTTGCTCGACATCAGCCAGACGATGCAACGGACCACGCCGAAACGGCGAATCATCGCGGACCGCCTCGGTCTCATAGAGCCCGATCGTGTTCTCGGCCAACGCATTATCGGCAGTCACCCTGGGCACCCCCAGCGCCATGAGCCCAATCAGAGTTGGGAAGGCGGGCGGAGTGGCGCACTGCATAATATGACGACGAAACACGACCAGGGAGTCGACGGGAAGTCTGGAGGTGGTAGCTGCCGTGACCGACGATCTGCGAATCGGCCGCACAGACGCCACAACGGTTGCGGCACTGGATCATGTGGGCTGAGCTGTGCCGGGGCCGGTCGGGGACCTGAACGAGACCGTCTTCGCACTGGCCGATGAACTCGTCCGATCGATGGCTGCGGTTGGGGGCCGGCGCAGCGTCGAAATCGATTCGGTAGCAGGGCAATTGCGGTCCGAGGTGCCGCGATGGCACGAGGTCGACGGCGCCCTATGGCATCTCGAGGTGCCGGTCCGGTCGCTCGGCCGCATGGCAGACGACCACGCCTGGGGGACGTTGCGAGAACTCGGCATCCCGACCTGGACCCGGCCGGCCGAGGTCGCGGAGCACGACGCCACAGGATTACTCGGCGCGAGATCCGCAGAGCCGGAACCTGTGCTCGCATCGCCGCCCGCGACGGCGGGGAATATCCCCGAGTCGGATATGGGCTCGGTCGCGTTGGCGGAGTCTGTGCTCGATCCGCTGCCGGCGGGTGCGGGGAGCATTCCCGAGTCGGATATCGGCTCGGTCGCGTTGGCGGAGTCTGTGCTCGATCCACTGCCGGCGGGTGCGGGGAGCATTCCCGAGTCGGATATCGGCTCGGTCGCGTTGGCGGAGTCTGTGCTCGATCCACTGCCGGCGGGTGCCGGGAGCATTCCCGAGTCGGATATCGGCTGGGTCCGATCGGCGGGACCCGAATCTTTCGGTACGGAACCGACCGCCGAACTGCCGCCGAGCACGGGTATCGACGCACCGGTTCGGGCGGGTACCGGTGGTGCGGCAGTCCACGATGCTCCTGCAACACCGGGGACGAGCAGTGCGGCGCGCGTAGGCGGTATCGCTCTCGCATCGGCCGCCGACGGTGCGGCGATATCGGGTGCGATCGGCCGGGCCGGCGCCGGGGTGCCGCCCCCGGATTTCGTGCCGCCGCCGCCCGCCACGATCCAGCCGCCCGCTCCCGCGCAGGTAGTTCGAGTAACCGCGCCGGACGTCCGGTGGCCGCGAGACGGAGCGCAGGTCGTTGTGCCCGGCGGAGACCGAATCGTGCAACCCGGTCCGGCGGGCGAGCCAGGGCCGACCACACCGGGCCGGCCCGTGATCGAACGCCTGCCGGCGACGAAGCCACCGGCCCCGGATCTGCCGCAATACCAGCGCCCGTCCGTGCCGTCCCCCGGCTCTCCCTGGGTGGCACCCGGGTCCGGGCCCGAGCCCCGCCCCGGCCCGGACCCGCAGACCACGGACCTGCCGGTCACCACCCGGTACCCGGCAGCTCCGCCAACACACCTGACGGCCGATCCGATCCGGGAGGCGGACTATCGGTTCCCTCCGCACCAGGACCCGGTGCCGGTCGGCTCGCCGCCCGCTCCGAGTGTGCCGCCCGAGTTCGCCGCGGACATGCCGCCCGCGGACAGTCGGACGGCGGATATCGGCGCGTCACCAGCTCCGGACCGGCTACCGGTCACGGATTGGGCGCCGAAGCCGAGTGCGATCGATTCGCCCGGCGGCATGGTGTGGCCCGAGGCCGGCGGTGTGCCGGGCCGGTGGCGCCGCCGGGCGGAGAAACCGCCTGCCGGGCTGCAGATAGGTGCGTCGGGTGCGGCCGCCACACCGGCGCCCGGCACCCCGGCGGAGCCAGGCCCGGCGGCCGGGGTCAGCCCATGGAGCGGCCCGGTGCCGGGACACATACCCCTACCACCTCGAATCTCGTTGGTGCCGAAGGGTGACGCCGCTGCGGGCTGGGCGATCGTCCCGGCACCGAAATCGGCCGCACCAGAGGTACTTCCGGCACGCGCGCCACGTAAACCCTGGTGGACCCCCCGCTCTCGTGCCGGAACGGAAGCCCCCGCGCCGGTCGCGAAACCACGGCCGGCCGGATCACGATCACCGGAATCGGCCGCGCCAGAGGTACTTCCGGCACGCGCGCCACGTAAACCGTGGTGGACCCCCCGCTCTCGTGCCGGAACGAAGGCCCCCGCGCCGGTCGCGAAACCACGGCCGACCGGATCACGATCACCGGAATCCGCACTGGTACATCGAATTGCGGCGTCGATGGCCATTTCCACCGGGTTCGGCCAGATGCAGTCGACCTGGGATCCGCTTCTTTTGTTCCACGACACCGGATCTCCGCAGATGATGGCCTGGGCGATCGCCGGCGGGAAGGTGATGGAACTCGCCACCATCCCTGCGGCCGGGTGGCTGACCGACCGGTTCGATCCGTATCAGGTGATGCTTGCCGGTTCCGCGGGCGGGGTGTTCCTGTCCGGGACGGTCGGCGGACTGATTGCCGCGAACGCGCCGGGTACGGTCGGCTACCTCATCGGGGCTCAACTGGGACAGGCGGTAGTAGACCGAATCCTGGCGTCGAGCGGGGGACAATACCTGAGGTCGTCAGCAGCGCCCGGCGAAGAGAAGCAGGCCTCAGGTCTGTTCGCCGGTGCGACTCTGATCCCCGGCCTGGCGGGCGGATCGTTGGCACCGATGCTAGGCAATCTGCTCGATGCGGCTCCATACCTGCTGAACGGGGCCAGCTACCTGGCCTATTGGGGTTTGCGGGGCCGACCGCACTCGGTGGTGGCAACGCGCAGCGGGCAGTCCGCCCCGTACGGCGAGGCGCTGGCCGCGCTGAGAGCCGACCCCTACGTGTTCCGGGCCGCGCTCAGTATGCTGCCGTGGACGATCGGGAGCGCATTGGCCCGTCTCGGGCTGATCGATCTCCTCACACACTCCGAGCTGTCGTTGATCGAACAGGGACTGTTGCTCAGCGCCAGCGGGATCGGTTCAGCGGCCGCGTGGACGACGCAGCAGCGATGGATGGATCGGATCGATCTGCGCAGGGTGTATCCGGTGTCGATGAGTCTGTGGGCGGTGCTGGCCGCCGAGCTGCTCATCACCTCCGACCCGCTGGTTCTCGGATCGACCTACGTGATCCAGGGAGCCGCAAACTTTGCCTTGAATGTCCGCCAGAATTACGAGATCACCCAGGGGGTACCCATCGGCGTCCGGGGGCGAGTGGCGGCGATCACCTCGCTGCTGGCCGCGGGCGGCGCTATGGCCGGGAACACCGCCGGTGGGCTGTTGCTCGGTATGGGACGCGGCGAGGTCGCCGGAACGGCTGCGGGGGTCCTGGCAGCCAACGCTCTGCTGACCTACCTGTACGGGCGCCGCTATCCCGGTGCGGGCAAACCGGAAGCGGGCGGTGGTTCGGCCGCCGAACCACCGCCCGTGAGTCCGCCGCCGGGGTTCGTCCCGCCGACTTTCCTGCCTGCGGTTCCGCCGGCTCCTGACGATGATGCCGAGCGGTGAACGTCGCCGGCAGGCGGCGCGACGATCGACCGAAACTCGGCGTGGCCGTGGTTCTCCCGGGCTGCGGCGGCAGATTTGGCGCGAATTCGCCGGTCGTCACGTGGTGATAGCCGAGAGCGGCGACGGCCGGGGCGGACAGCTGCTGGACACGCTGCCGCACGGCGGAGGTGCGGGCTGGAACATTGTTGGGGTCGCCGTCACTGAGGAAGTAGGTTCGGCAAGGATGGACTCGATGCAGGAGCACAACACGAAAAGGGACCCGGATCGGGCGTCGAGGATCGGCCAGGTCGCTGTTGTGACCGGAGGATCGGCCGGCCTGGGCTACGCGATAGCCGCCGGACTGGCGAAGGCAGGCTCGACTGTTGTCGTGGCAAGTCGGTCTGCGGAGCGGTGTCAAAAGGCGGCTGGGCAGCTTCGAGCCGATGCTGGTGGCGAGGTGCGCGGAATGGGATGCGACGTCACCGCCGAGGATTCGGTAGACGGTCTCTTCGACAGAGTCCGCGACGAGTACGGCCGGCTGGACGTAGTCGTCACCAGTGCGGGTGTCCAAGCCCGCGGCACCCTTGACCAGTTGGACGTGTCCACGCTGCGGACCTGCTTGGAGGTCAACGTGGTAGGTACCTGGTTGACGTGCCGAGCAGCGGCGCGTCACATGCGCGGCACCGGCCAGGGCCGAATCCTCACACTGGCGAGTGCGCTCGGCCTGGTCGGCGCTGCGGGCCGGTCGGGCTATGCGGCCAGCAAGGGCGCGGTCGTCCAGCTCACCCGGAGCCTCGCCGTCGAACTCGCGGAGACCGGAATCACCGTCAACGCGCTGGCCCCCGGCCCGTTTCGCACTCCCCTCAACGCGGGTATCGAGGACGACTTCCAGGTGCGGCAATTCCTCGCCGCGGAAGTTCCCTTGCATCGTTGGGCTGAGCCGTCCGAGATTGTCGCGGCAGCGATGATGCTGACGAGTCGCGATGCCGGCTACATCACCGGCACGGTTCTGCCGGTGGATGGGGGCTGGACCGCGCACTGAGCAGCTGTTGAGCACCGGACACCACGTCAACCGGACCCATATGCCTAACCCGCGAGGATCTCGGTGATCTCCGGGTGCATGATGACGATCCCTGAGGTGAGCCCGTTCCACTGGTAGCCCGCACCGTGGTAGCGGGAGGACAGGTACGACCAGTCGAGGCTGCCGGACACCAGATGCTCGATCGCGAGCAGGTAGGCGCAAACGACCGGGTCGGAGCCCAGTTCGCCGGTGCGGATTCGGTCGCGTGCGGCCAGGAAGTCTTGTTCGGCCACGGCGATCAGCTCACAGGTCCGGTCGACCGCGTCCTGCCGACCGACGCCTTCCTGACGCAGGACGGCGACAATGTTCATGTGGTGGTCGCCGTAGTACTCCTGCCGGTACGAGAGAAGATCGTTCACCAAGTAGAGGTGGCGGATCGCGGGGTCCTCCGCCGCGGTCACTTCGGGATGCGTGACGAACAGCCGGCCGAGCTCGATGTCGAGTGTGTACTCGTACAGCAGCAACCAGAACTTGATCATCACGTCGATCGGACGCATCCGCAGGTACGTGGCCATGTCGTAGGCACGCTCGTTCGACAGGGCGCCGATCTTCTCAGCCCACACGTCGAAGATGCGGCGGAGCGCCCCGCCGAGGCGGTCGCGCAGGTCGGGCGATGCCTGGGCCGAGACGCGCCGCCAGATGTCGGCGAACGCGACCGCGTAGGGCGCTGCCGGGTCGGGCTCGGGGTCGTCGAACACGGCACTGATCCCGGCGAAAACCGCTCTGGCCCTTTGCTGGTCGGTCTGCAGCGGACCGACGCCGTCGCAGTCGTCATCGAGGGCGGCGAACAGGTAGGTGATGTCGCAGACATCGCGCACCCGCTCGGCGGCGCCGGCGGTGTACACCATGCCCGTCCACAGCGGGAGCTGCTGTTCGAGCAGCCGGGCCACCTCGCCACCGCCGAGGAACGCCAGGTTCTTCCGCGCCCAGGCGTCGGATTCCTCGATGAGAAGTGCGGTCAGCGGGTGACGGGCCGCGGTCAGCGCGCCGCGCAGTTCGGGCAGTCGGAAGGTCGGGGTGGTCATGCTGGTCCTCCTGGGTCACGCGGCCAGGCGCGGGGTGGGGATCATCGGCAGTCTGTTCGGGACGACCACACCGGTCACCACCGGGCGCACAGTGTGGTCGGGGGCGGGGCGCAGGCTCCAGCGGGCGACGACCGTAGCGACGACGATCACCATCTCCATCAGGGCGAACTCGTTGCCGATGCACTGCCGAGCGCCGCCACCGAACGGGATGAACGCCCGGCGGTCAGTCGGCGACTCGCGGTCCGGGTCGAACCGGTCGGGCTCTGGGTACGTCACCGGGTCGTGGTGCAGTGCGTACGGGCTGAAGAGCAGTTCGGCACCGGCTGGGAGCCATCGGCCGCCGAGGTTCACCGGCACAGTCGGCCGACGCATCAGAGCCGGCAGCCCGTAGTGGCGCAGGGCCTCGTCGACGACCCTGCGGGTGTAGGTCAGCGCGGGCAGGTCAGCCACGGCGGGCCGGGACCGGCAGTCGAGGACGGCATCGACCTCCTCGCGCAGGCGGGCCTCGATCTCGGGGTTGTGAGCGATCTCGTGGAAGATCCATGCGAGGGCGGAGCTCGCCGTCTCGGTACCGGCGACCAGCAGGGTCACCAGCTCGTCGTTGATCTGCTTGTCGGTCATCCCCGACCCGTCGTTGCGCGCTGCGAGCAGCATGGCCAGCACGTCGTGGTTCTCGCCCCCAGTCGCACGGGCGGTCTCGACGGTCCGGATCAACGCGCCGCGCATGCCGGCGACGGCGGCGTCGAACCGCCGGTTCGCCGGGATGGGGATCTTCGCCAGGAATGGCGCCGGCGAGTACGTTCGCCAGGCGACCCCGGCCAGGAAAACCGGTAGGGACTCCAGGAGTTCACTTTCCAGCCGCCGGTCACTGTCGGTGGAAACCATTGTGCGTACGACGATTCCCAGGGTCAGATTGCGCATTACCTCGGCCACCTCGATCGCCTGCCCGGGCTTCCAAGAGTCGGCCATGGCGCTGGCGGCGGCGCTCATCACCTCGGCATACTCGGCGACCACTGTGCGGTGGAAGGCGGGCTGGATCATCCTCCGGTGCCTGCGGTGCACTGCGCCTGCCGAGGTGATGATGCCGTTGCCGATGACTCCGCGGGCGTTGTCGAAGAGTCGGCCTTTGTCGTACTTGCCGGCTTCGCCGACGAGCACGCGATGCACGAGGCCGGGCGTGGTCAACACGTAGACCGGCAGCGGTCCGAGGTGGATCCGGACGACGTCGCCGTGGGAGCGGAGCGACCGCAAGAAGCCGAGCGGATCACGGCGGAACTCGAGGGCGTGACCCAACACTGCCTTGCGGCCCGGCGCGGTGGGCATGGTGTCCAATGGATGCTGCTTTCTAGTGTGCGATATGTGCGCGAAGGGGGGCGAGCCGATCCAGATCCGCGCGCATTCGCGTCCTTGTATTTCGAGGCTCGGTGGGGCGCGTTATTACGATCGCCGGTGCACGGATATCAGACGCGCCTGTTGATCGCGGCGTCGGTCAACGCCAAGAGGTCCGCGGTGTCCAACCGGTCCGGCAGGGCTGCCAGTGCAGCCGAGACCCGTTCGCCGACAAGCCATTCGGTTCGAAGTCGGCCGCCCATGTCTTCTACCAGCACCGTCGCCCGGGCAATATCTGCCGCAGTCATTCGGCTTTTCGCTCGATAGAGTTCGGCCAGTTCACCCGCACGGTCGTCCTCGGATTCCAAAGCGGCGACCACCGGCAGCGAGCGTTTGCGGCGAGCCAGGTCTCGGCCCGCAGGCTTGCCGGTCACTCGTGGATCCCCCCAGATGCCGAGGAGGTCATCGACGAACTGGAATGCCGATCCGAGCTCGCGCCCGAACCGGTCCATCGCCTCGACCTCGACCGATCCCATTCCTGCGCACAGCGTTCCGAGCGCGCACGCCAGGCCCATCAACGTTCCGGTCTTGGCCATCGCCATCTCGAGGTATTCCTGCATATCAACTCGTGAGCGTTCCTCGAAAGCGCAATCCAGTTGCTGGCCCCTGCACAGTTCGATCGATGTGGATACCAATCTGTTGATGGCCCCCACCGCCATCGGACCCGGCAGGCGCGCCGCCAACAGTCCAGTAGCCATTGATTGCATCGTATCGCCGAGTAGGATGGCGTCGGCTGTGCCCCATACATGCCAGATCGTCGCCCGGCCGAATCGAAACCGGTCACGATCCATAACATCGTCATGTATTAGCGTGAAATTGTGGAGCAATTCAACGGCTGCCGCCGCAGGCGCTGCCGCGGCAAGCGATCCACCATACGCTTCGACCGCTGACAACAATAGCGCTGGGCGTAACCTTTTTCCGGATCGAGCCGCCGCCTCCCCACTATCGATATCCCACCATCCGAAGTGATATCCCGCCATTCGGCGCAATGGCTCCGGAAGCGATTCAACGGCCTCCCGAAGGAGTGGATCGCAAATCTGCCGAGCGCGTGCCAGTAAATCGGCAACCCTGAGGTTGTCCACCTCTGCTATATGCGTCGGGATAGGTGCATAATTCACTCACCACTCCTGCCATCACCTGCTGTATCGCAACGACGATATGGCACTGCCGCGCATTGCTCTTCCCATTTCTGGGAATCTTCTGGTGCTGCACGGGCAATCTCCTGCCATGGGTTGGCGGGAAGCCGGTGCGGCAGCGTCACAGCCAGTGTCGAGCCGATTGCCCCCTACTCCGAAGACCGATCGGAGGGCGAACCGGGCGATCGTGATCGGGCCCTACTTGCGTCAGCAGGGTCAACCTCGAATATCCGTACGCACTTTCACCCCGACCGGGTCCTGATGACTCAACGCCGTCGAATGCTGGGTTCGGGTTCCGCACCGACCAACACGCCGTTAACTCATACAACAACATCGTCCGTGCATGCGGATGACCGGTGTGAGCCCGCGCGGGGACCAGGTGCGGGTGGTCGGCGGCATCATCGAGAATCCGGAGTCGTCTTGGCAAGACGAGCCAGGCACCGAGCGCCGCCGCGGTTGTTTTACCTGCGGCCACGCGTCTTTCACCCAGACCGCGACGGCGGTGTCGTCGCGTCCGATCGCGCGCCGGGCCCGGGCCGGGCCGGGAACGACTCGACGCTCTGTCACAGGCCGACCGATCCACGTTCGAGAATCTGCTGGCGAACGCCGAGTCTCCGCAAGAAACGGCGTATCCATGGAAAGCCCTGGCGGCCGGCGAAGCGCCGTCCGATGTCACAAAGTTCGACCAGGGGATCCATCCGCACGGCAACGACTTGCGCTGGCTACATATCCCCGCCCCGCAGCGGCCGGAGTCGCTCCCCCACTCGGAGTGGACGGCTGCGCCCCGCCCCGGGCGCTCCACCGAGAGGGACGGTGTGTCTCACTCCGGCGGGTCGCTCGACCGAAACGAGGCCTCCGGACTCGGGACGGGCGGCTCGTGCACGACGTCGTGAAAGGCGGGGCGCAGTAGCGCGCAGATGCGTTCGGGATCGGCGTCGCGCAAACCCTCGAGTTGCAGGAGGTGCCGTCCGATGACTGCGCCGAGGGTGATCGCACCGATCAGGCCGGCCCGCAACTCGGCATCGGGATCACCCATATGGCCTGCGGTCTGGCGCTGCTGGGCGAGCATGGCCGACCTGACGTCCGTGGCCGCCTCCGGGTGCACGAACATGGCGCGGATCGCGACCAGCGCGTCGATCGGCTGCTCGGCGAGCTTGTGCTGCAGAGCGGCGAGCAATTGCTCAGCGGCCTCCTCCGGCAATCCCGTCACCTCCCGATCGGGGTCGATCCCCGCGACCTGAGCGAAAAGTTCACTCTTGGAACCGAAGTAGCGCATGACCAGTCCCGGGTCGGCGCCGGCTTCGGCAGCGATCGCCCGAATGGTGGCGGCCTCGTAGCCCAGCTCGGCGAACTGCCTGCGGGCCGCGCGCAGGATGCGCGTTTGCGTTTGCCGGCGCTGCTCGGCGCGGCTCACCGACGGTGAATTCACCCAGTCAGTCTACAACGTTGACCTAATAGGCCCGTCCTGCTACCTTCAGTCAACACCGTTGACCCAAAAGGAGCATTCCCTCATGTGGCTCACAATTCTGCTGTCCATCACCACCGGCCTGATGGCCGTGAACGCGGCCCCTCACTTTATCAAAGGCATTGCAGGGGAACAGTTTCCCAACATCTGGGGCAATTCATCATTACGCAATGCGATTGCCGGAACTCTCGGTCTGGCCCTGGCGGTCCTGCTCGGCCTCTGGGCCGACATGCCGGCCCATCTCGCTCCGGCCCTCGCCGCAGCGACCGCCGGGGCCCTGCTCATGGCGGTCTTCCACGGACTCCGCGGGGCCTATCGACTCAATACCGCACTGGGACTGCCGAATCCACCACAGGAATGACAACCGATCGATCCCAACCCGGAAAGCGCGGAACTCGAACATCTGCGCAAAGGTGCAGAGACTGGGGCACATACCAAACCCCGAGCTACTTCTGGGGCCTCGTCCAGAAGGGTCGCGGATCAACCTAGCGGGACGAGGCATTGGCCGTGTCGTAATCCTGTTCTCCCGCAACCATTCTGGTGCATCAGAACTCCCGAAACCGCCGGACCTGCACAGAAGGCCCCGGTCAGTCGAATGAAATAGTTGCGTGCGATTCCAGAACTTGGCGCGATGGTAGGCGAGTGGATATTCACAGGTAGCTCTTGGGCTACGGTGTAGTACGCGTCGCAACCAACTAATCAGCAATGAGATGTTCCTGACGCGTTCACTCCACCATGTAATGAGCTGCGTAGTCGAATCCGCCGCACACCATTCAAACTGGTGGCAGCCCAGTCGTTCGCCGGCGTGTCGAATTCTCGTTGCTTCCCACGGCTGGAGGGTCCTGCCCGCTCGGCGACATGTGAAAATGTGCTGGCCCGAGGCGATTCCGATAGTTTCGGCTCGGGTGTCGAGCATTACCCCCAGAGCCCATCTCCGCTCCGGGGACTGCAGGAAGGGCACAGCGTGACGACAGCGCCGACAATAGATGTCCAGATTTCCGAGGACGACATCCAGGGATCGTTGCGATCCGATGTCATCCGGGGCTTGACCGCAACGCGAAAGTGGTTGCCATCCAAATGGTTCTATGACGCTCGGGGCAGCAAGCTGTTCGATTCGATAACTGAGCTGCCCGAGTACTACCCGACGCGCACCGAGCGAGCCCTGCTGCGCTGCCACGCCGGAGATATCGCCGATTCGGTCTCCGAGACCGAGGAGCTGGTGGAACTCGGTTCGGGGTCCTCGGAGAAGACTCGCTTGTTGTTGCGGGCCTTGGACAACCGTGGATCGCTGCGCGGCTATTTACCGCAGGACATCTCCGGATCCGCGCTCCGCGAGGCGATGTCGTTGATCGCCCATGAATTCCCGACTCTCGAAACCCATGGTGTCGTCAGCGATTTCACATCGATGCTGCACGCACTACCACAGGCCGGACATCGGACCGTCGCAATGCTGGGTGGCACTCTGGGCAATTTGGCGCCGGAGCAGCGCGCCGAATTCTACCGCCGTGTTCACGACGTGCTGAATCCCGGGGAATATCTGTTGCTCGGGGTGGGGTTGATGACCGATCCAGAGATCATGGTCCCCGCGTACGACGATACAGCCGGCGTGACCGCAGAGTTCAACCGGAATGTCCTGCATGTGTTGAACTCTCGATTGGGAGCTGATTTCGAGCCTGATTGTTTCGATCACGTCGCGGTCTGGGACGCCGAGAACGAATGGATCGAGATGCGGCTCGAAGCGAGCGCGAACATGACCGTCACCTTTGCCGACCTGGGCCTCGTCGTACACTTCGCGGTCGGCGAACAGATACGGACCGAGATATCGGCGAAGTTCCGATTACCGGCATTTCACGCAGAGTTGAGGGTCGCCGGATTCCCGGTGCAGCAGTCGTGGACCGACCCCGATGACCGGTTCGCCCTGGTGCTCGGCCGCCGTCGGTGACGAATGTCCTTGCCGGAGGCGGTGAATCGCTTCACACGCCACCGCGGTTGCGCTCGGCAACCGGGAGGTGGGTGATCGCCGCAGCGTCGCTGGGTTGGGCGATGGTGTCCCTGGACAGCACCCTGGTGAACATCGCCCTGCCGAGTATCGGCCGAGCGCTCGGCGCCGATGTGTTCGCTGCACAGTGGGTCGTGAGTGGTTACACACTGGCCCTGGCCGCACTGATACTACCTGCGGGCGAGCTCGGCGACCGGTTCGGGCGCCGGCGTGTATTCATCTGCGGCAGCGTCGGATTCGCTCTGGCCTGTGGACTATGCAGCATTGCGTCGAACCTCGAGATGCTGGTTGCGGCCAGGGTCGTGGAAGGCATCGCGGCGGCCGTGGTGCTGCCCTCGGGGCTCGCGCTCATCTCGACCTCGATCGATCGCCGAGACCACGGCGCGGCCATAGGCGCATGGGCGGGGCTGGGCGGGCTGGCAGGGATCGCCGGACCGATCGCGGGCGGCGGGCTGGTCGAGGTTGCAGGCTGGCGCGCGGCGTTTCTGATCAATGCTCCTCTAGCCCTCATCGCAGCGGTGATTCTGCTGAAATATGTTCCGGAGTACCGGGATTCGGACCGAAACGTGCCGATGGACCTCCCTGGCGTGCTCGCCGCGGTGGCGGGCCTGTGCGGACTGGCCTTCGGACTCATCAGCGGGCTTGTCTGGGTGGACCTCTGCGGGGTGGCGATCTTGGTTCTGTTCGTCGCGATACAGGTTCGATCGGATCACCCTTTGGTCCCGCCGGTGTTGTTCACTTCGCGTGTCTTTCCCACGGCGAATCTGGTGACGTTGCTGGTGGACGCCGCAGTGAGTTGTGGGCTGTTCCTGCTGGTGCTCCAGTTGCAGGTGGTCGCGCGGTATACACCACTGGAAGCGGGAGCGGCAACGGTTCCGGTGACTTTCATTCTGCTGGTGGCCTCCAAAAGGATGGGCCACTGGGCACAGCGACATGGCGCACGGGTCCCCATGATTGCCGGTCCGGCGCTCGCCGCCCTCGGACTGATCTTGTTGACCCGTATCGGTGTGGCGGCGCCATTCTGTAGTGCGGTGCTGCCGGGGACGATACTGCTCGGTGCGGGGTGGGCCGTGTACGCCGCTCCACTCACGAGCGCCATGCTCGACTCGGTACACCCGAGCGAGATCGGGATCGCTTCGGGCGTGAACTACACGGTTTCGCGGACAGGTCAGCTCCTGGCGGTCGCGGCGCTGCCGGGTCTCGCAGGTATGTCGGGTCACTCCCTCACGGATGCAGTGGCATTCGGCGTCTGCTTCCGGGCCGTCCTATTGATCTGTGCGGGACTGATGGTGGCGGGCGCCATCTGTTCCGCAGTCCTTATGCCGAGTCACCGGAAATACTGTCACCAGATCTCCGATAGCCGTGCATGGAGATGCGGATCGGCTTCGGGTTCAAACAGAACCGAAAGTCCTTGCGTCAGATCACGGATCGATTCCCAGGAATGGGAATAAGAGGGGGAACCGGCAGGTGGTTACATGACTACAGCGCCCATTGAAGTTTCTATCCGGGCACCACGTCCTCCCGGTGGTTCCAATAGGGGAATTGGCCTGTCGCACTGCAGTCAAAACGGTCGCGCCACCCTCGTTGAACTGGCGTGACCCGCTACCCCCACCCGAAAGGAGCCCAGAAATGATCATCCTCATCAACCGCTTCACCGTCACCGGGCCAGCCGACCAATTCGAGCAGGTCTTTGTCGGCACATCTGAGTTTTTCCGGCGCGCGCCTGGTCATCTCCGTAACCGCCTACTCAAGGTCTCCGACGCGCCCACCGCCTACGTCAATATCGCGGAATGGTCCGACATGGAATCCTTGCAGAAAGCGATACGCCAGCCCGAGTTCGACCCTCATGCGCAGCAACTGCGCGCTCTCGCCACCGCCGAGCCGACCGTGTGCGAAGTCGTTGGTGAATGGTTCGGGGAGCAAGCTTAAACGGAAGGCTAGCGAGGCCGGCGGGCAGCCGCCGACTTACCTCTTCGGCCACGGTGCCCCCGACGGCCAGGTCGTCATTCGTACTCGATCCGACGACGGGACAACGGCAGACGTGCTCGTAGATGGCCAAGCTTTCGGCCTCGTACTCTCCGCCGACAACCATTATCGGCAGGCCATCGAGAAGAACAGCCGGACAACCGTATCCGCACTCTGTTACGGCGACGCCTCGGCAGAGGGAATGACGGAGAGGCTGTGGAACGCCGGAATCGACACTGACGTCTATTCATTCAAGATAGGTACGATCGATTGGTCTCCCGCGCCGTCACCAACCGAAGAAACGGTGTCGACGCTGACAGCATCTGCGGATACGCCCGCCGAAGAGAAACACCTTGCGAATCCGATAACCCACCGTGTGCCTCCTGGCCGGCAAACCAGCGACAGCCCATGAGCGGCACCGGGCACCGCTGGGACTGCTCGCACAGCTGGTTGGCCGAGGTCCCAGCCTTGTAGGTGGCAACCAGAGCGGCGATTGTGACAGCGGAGAGCCGTCGATCCAGCCGACGTACCTGCACTGAGCTGCGTGTCTTCGCCGGCCGTCGCGGTGCGGTTCCAGCCGCCAGCTTGATGACCTTCTGCAACTGCTCAGCCTGTCGATGTTTCGAGTACCGTCCCGGTAGGCCGACAGGTCCGAGCGGGTTTCCCGCTCCGACCTGCTTCTTCACGAGGCCGGATTCTGCGCATTTCCGGAGCGCCTGAGCCAAACGGAGACGGCCTGACCATGCATTTCGCAGTCGGTTTGAGCACTTGACCCGCTGTCAAGTGCGCTGACAACGAAACGCATTCTGCTACTTAAGCTTTCGTGCCTGATGGGTTGTCGTGGCGGCGTTCGGGTTCACGGCGACGCGGCATCGACTGGGCGCGCACAAACGGTCCCAACCGAAGCGCCCACCCCCGGAACTGTCCGCCGACCGCGGTGCTCGCAGCGGTGACAGTGCTGGTTCCGGCCATCGGTTACCGAGTCGCCGCCGATCGGGTGCGCGGCAGCCTGGAATCGCTGAAGAACTGGTTGCAGGCCAACAATCACATGGTGATGGCCATAGTGCTGCTCGTCATGGGCTCGGCAGTTCTCGGTAAGGGCATCGGCGGCCTCTGAGAAATGGGAGCGACCGAATAGGACCTCTCCGCTCGGAGAGATGCGGGTGCAGGCCGAGCGATCGGGTCGGCCCGCACACACTTTCCGCGGGGCGCCGCCACTGCGGCTAGGTAACCGAGTCGAGGGAGGAGAAGACGACCACGTTGGAGAGGTAGCTCTTGGCGGATTGGTCGAAATCGCCGCCACAGGTGACCACCTGCAAGGTCGCGCCGCCGCGCGGGCCGAAGACGAGTTGGTCGGGGAATTGGGATTTGAGGTACATCCGAACGTCGGTGACCTTGAAATGCGCGGTCTTTCCATCCGCGCGGGCTACATCGATCATGTCGCCCGGCTTGACCTTCTTGAGCGAGAAGAAGATACCGGTGCCCTTGTAGGAGTCGACGTGCCCCAGGATGACCGCCGAGCCCTGCTCGCCGGGGGCGGGCCCCTGCTGATACCAGCCCGCCTGCTGGTAGTCCGCGGGAACCTGAACCGAGCCATCGGTGTTGCGGCCCAACGAGATCAGCGAACCGGACGCCTTGATCGAGGCGATGTCGAACGACACCGGGGTGGATCGGCTGATCGATGCCGCCGTCTGCACACCGGTGGCCGGTACCGCCGCAGTCGTGGTCGATGGCGAGGAGGTGTCGGCCGAGGATCCGCAGCCCGCGACGAGGGCCGCGATGACCGCGACCGCGGCGACGAGGGCAGCGCCCGGTGTCCGGCGAATTCCCCACGTGCTCATGGTGTTTGCGCGCGCGGTGATCACTGTGCGCTCACGGCACGGGCCATACCACCCGCACCGGTTTCCGGCGCACCCTTGGGAACGACGTATCCGCCCGCCGGAACCTGGTCGGTGACCGCAACACCGCCGGTGATGCCGGTGGTCGCGGCCGGCGGGATTTCCATGCCGTACACCGTGTCCGCTCCGGCCGCGCCGGCTCCCGCGGCCACCAGGTCGATGCCACCCAGACCGCCCGCCTGGACACCGCCCCCGGTCTGCACGCCACCACCAGCGTTCCCGCCGACCTGCACACCACCGCCGGTCTGCACCCCACCACCAGCGTTCCCGCCGACCTGAACGCCACCGCCGGTCTGCACCCCACCACCAGCGTTCCCGCCGACCTGAACGCCACCGCCGGTCTGCACCCCACCACCAGCGTCCCCACCAACCTGAACGCCACCGCCGGTCTGCACCCCACCACCAGCGTCCCCACCAACCTGCACACCACCGCCGGTCTGCACCCCACCACCAGCGTCCCCACCAACCTGCACACCACCGCCGGTCTGCACCCCACCACCAGCGTCCCCACCAACCTGCACACCACCGCCGGTCTGCACCCCACCACCAGCGTCCCCACCGACCTGCACGCCACCGCCGGCGTCGCCACCGGTTTGCCCGCCTGCCCCCAGATCCCCGTTGCCACCGGCCTGGACACCGCCGCCGGCGTTCCCGCCGACCTGAACACCGCCACCGGTGTTACCACCAGCAGTCACGCCGGGGTTCACGCTGATACTCGGCTGCACGGACACGCCGGCGTTGCCGCCGCCCTGCACGCCGATACCCAACCCGGCCCCCGCACCTCCGGGAGACCCGTTACCCCCGCCGGGTGCCGCGGTCACGGCGCCGCCGCCCGCCGCGTTCGCCCCGCCGTTGCCACCGATACCGACGTCGACACCGAGCCCGAGACCTGCGCCCGGGGCGGGTGTCGTGGTCGTCGCAGGGTCCGCGACGGCAGATGATGCGCTGAGCGCAACCGCGGCCACAGCGACCACCACGGCTGTGAATGTTCTTGCCGACATCGTAAATCACTCCCAGACTTTGTTATTCGATACCTCTCATTCGAATGTGTCAGGCCGTGTGTTACCCGAATTCGAAAAGCTATGGTTATCTGGGAGCAATTCAGACTGGACGCACGCTCAATTCCCCCCGGGCGGTCTATAGAACTCGGCGCTCGGTAGTTGGCGTTCCGGAAACGTTGCCTGGCCGACTGTCTTGTCCATCAACACTGCCCGGAACCACCGCGCCTGTCGGTGAGCAGCAGGCGGTGACCCGACAACCGGGCCCCGCCCGAATCGACACACCGACCGTACTGTCGGGTCTTCCGGCGCGATATCAAACCGGAGCCGCGAAGCATTCCCGAACATCCGCGAATATGCGAAACACCCTGCCGGAGGCCATTTCCCAGCCTGGGAACAGCACCTACTACTGCGATCTACGCCGTGTGGTCGAGTTGGGTGGCTGAAGCTGCGGTCACCGCGAAATGGAGAGAAGCAAACCGGATATGGTCATTCTTGGAGGTCGGCGGTTACCTCGCCGATATCGCCGATGACCCCGCGCAAATGCGCGCGGCCGTCCGTCAGGGTATAGGTGACTCCGGCTATGGCCAGCTCTCCGGCCGCTACCCGCCCCGCGATGATCGTCGAGCGTTGCATCAGCAGACGACTGGTCTCCACGACGTGCCGGGCTTCAAGTTCGTCGACGCTGGTCAGGCCTTCGCTGCGGCCGATCAGGATGGAGGGGGTCACTCGTTCGACGAGACTACGGATGAACCCTCCGGGCACGCGGCCGCCGTCGAGCGCATCGATGGTGGCCCGGACCGCGCCGCAGCTGTCGTGGCCCAGCACCACGATAAGTGGCACACCGAGAACCTGTACGCCGTATTCGATCGAGCCCAATACCGACGCGTCCAGGACGTGGCCGGCGATACGAACGACGAACATGTCGCCCAACCCCTGATCGAATACGATCTCTGCGGCCACTCGGGAATCTCCGCAGCCGAACAGGATCGCCGATGGTTGCTGCCCGCCGACGAGCTCGGCCCGAGCCGAGGCTCCCTGCCCAGGGTGCTGCAGGGCACCGGCAACGAAACGGTCGTTGCCCTCCCGCAACGACTTCCAGGCACTGATCGGTGAGGTACGAGGCATATGTCTGATTTACCACAAGCCGTCCGGTGCTCGCGAACCGGACTGGTGGAAGGATTCTCGAGACAGTAGTCGAACAGCTGACCATCCTGCTGCCCCACCATCTCTGCGCGCACACCGCCGAAGAGCGAACAGGGATCCCACCACCCAATGGCTGGTAGTACCACCCGTAGGCGACCGGGGCTCGCGTACACGTCCTGGATTGAATTACCAGCGGTACCAACGGCTACCGGGATCTTCCCGCTGCGTGGCGGCGATACCCAGCCGGATCAAGATCAAACCGGATGCTCGTAGGATCCCGAGCCACGGAATGCGAAGCCCATGGTCCGAGTCGGCCCCTGCAGACCACCACACCCGAGGAGGTTGCCATGCCGAAGGAATGGACAGATAAGCAGGAACGCCAGTACGAGCACATCAAAGACTCCGCCGAGGACCGCGGTGCGGGCCCCAGGCGCGCCGAAGAGATCGGGGCTCGCATCGTGAACAAGAATCGCGCGCGAGCAGGGCAGACGAAAACCGCCAGCCGCACCTCCCTGACAGGGAAATCACCTCAACAGCGGGGCGGGCAGCGCTCCGGGCGAGGCGGCCCCAAAGGACTGACCCGCGATCAGCTCTACAACGAGGCCAAACAGCGAAATATCAAGGGCCGCTCCAAGATGACCAAGTCCCAACTGGCCGCAGCACTCGGAAAGGACTGAGATCATGACCTCCCAGCCTGCTGAGGATCGTCTCGAAGACAACGACACCCGCCCCGATGACGACAAGCACACGGACGCGGAACAGGACGCGCCGGCGACGACCGAGGATCAAGCCGCGAACATGGACTACGAGGGCGATATCCCGAAATGAACGCGGGCGGATGATGCCCATAGCAGCGAGAACTCACCGCGCCAGACGGTCATCAAGCCCGTCGATATCGGACGGCCCGAACTGCGCACACGAACCGGGGTGCGCCGATGAGACTTCGTATTCGCCTCTGATGCAACGCGTTTCGAATGTCAACACAAGGATTTCGGTGTGATAGATCAGGAAGAGACGGTGGTCGGTCCGACGTGGATACCGACCACGCAGGTGTCGTCGTCGGTGTCGGCATCGCTGGTGGCGAGCAGATGGTCCAGCCGGTCGTCCAGACTCCCGGTGAATTGGGCAGAGATCGTGAGCAACCGCTCCACACAGTCATCCAGCTGCCGGTCACGGCGTTCGATCAGGCCGTCGGTGTAGAGCAGGAGGGTATCGTCCTGCTCCAGCTGAAGTTCGCCCTCTTGATAGGTCGACTCCGCCGATGCGCCGAGAATCATGCCCTTGAGCGCGGGCAGGCTGGATGCTCGACCCGCGCGGATCAGCACCGGCGGCGGATGACCCGCACGGGCCCAGCGCAGTACTCGCGTCTGCGGGTTGTACAGGCCGCAGACCGTCGTGGCGAAGATTCTGTCGGTGAGGAAATAGGCCACCAGGTTCAGCCATGTCAGCATCTGACCCGGCCCCGCGCCGGTGGCGGCGAGGCCGCGTAAGGCGTTGCGTAGCACGACCATTCCGGTCGCCGCCGTGATGCCGTGGCCGGCGATGTCGCCGACAGACACCAGGATCTCCTTGGTGGGCAGCACGATGGTGTCGTACCAGTCGCCGCCGACCAGGTGATCCTGCGAGGTCGGCTGATAGCGCACCGCGATGCGCAATCCGAACGCGTCGGTGGCCGGCTGTGCGTCGGGCATGATCGCCTGTTGCAGCTGGCGGGCCAGGCGACTTTGCTCAGCGGCGTGCTCTTCGGAATGTGTGAGCCGGTCCCGGGTGGCCGACAGCGCGATCTCGGTCCAGTGCTGCGCCGAAACATCTTGGTACGCACCACGAATGGCGAGCAGGTGCCCTGCCGTGTCGAGCACCGGTTCGGCGATGATTCGGGTATGCCGCGTAACACCGCCGGGACGGATCAAGCGGAATGCGGTGGAGGCTGGACGGCGGTAGCGCAACAGGGTTCGCAGAAACTGCCGCACCGTGTCCGAGTCGGCGTCGTGCACGTGGCTCGGGAGCTGCGCGAGCGGGATGGGGTCTGCGGCCGGCGCCAGCCCGTAGAGGGTGAAAAGCTGTTCGCTCCAGGTGATCTCGCTGTTGGCCGCATTCTCCTCGAACGCCCCGACCCGGCCCAGACGCTGGGCGTGCTGCAACAGCGTCGCGAGCCGCGCCGCATCGTGCTCTACCCGCCACACCACGAGCACGGTGTCACCGTGGCGGCTGATGCTCAGCGCGACCGAGACGGTCAGCGGTACCTGGTCGACCAGTTCTGTCAGCGTCATCCGGTCGGTGCGATAGGTCTCGCCGGTGGCGAAGACGTGCTCGATCCGCTCGAACAGCCGGCCCTCGGACGCGGCCATCGGGTACGCCTCGAGCAGCAACGCCCCGCTGATCAGACCACGCGATCGACCGGCCGGATCAACGAAGCAGGCATTGACATGGTGGATACGGAAATCAGCGAGGGCGCCGTCGCGATCGAGATGGGGCAGCAGCACCAGTGCCGGATCGAACAGCCCCTCGGCAAGTCGGACGAGGTCGGCAACGTCGGATCGGTGTGGCGTGGACGCGACGGCGAGGTCCGACTCCAAGGTGTGCGCGCACAGCTCTGCCAGCGCCTCGAACTGCCGGAGCACCTGCGGCGGTTGCGGTTCGATCGCGTGTGGCCAGCACACCTCCAGCACGCCGAGTAGTTTGCCGCCCGTGCCCACCGGGATCGCCGCCCTGCCACCACGGTCGCCGATCGAGGGCAGCCCGGACGCGCCGAGGCTCTCGATCCACAAGGCGTTGCGCTCCGCCAGCGCCTGGCGCGCCGGGGTAGCCACCCCCGGCGGCACGTAGCGCCACCGCTCGGCTTCGTGCGGCGCTATCCCGGCAAAACCGATCAGGGTCAGCGACCCATCGGTGCCGGCGGACCAAACCGCGACGGCCGTGGCGCCCAGCGGCGCAACGGCATGTTCGAGCACCGACTCCGCCACGCGCTGCGTGTCACTGGCCGCGAGCATCCCGCTCTCGGCGGTCCGCAACCAGACGGCCGCCCTCGCTTCGCCCGCCGTGGCGGTCCGCCGCAGGAACTGGCCTGCTGCCACGCTGACCCTGTCCTGCGCGGCCTGGTTGACCAGATCGGCGGCCAGCTCGAGCTGCGTGATGCCCGCTTGCGCGGACAGGATGTCCAGCTGCCGTGCCGCCTGCGCTGGTCCACACCGAAGTCGTTCTACCAGTACACCTTTGGCCATCTCGATCAGCGCACGCCCATCGGCCGTGGCCTGCGCCCGCAGGACCTCTCTGCGCAGGCGCTCCACCGTCGCCGCGAGGCGTGTGTGGACAGGCTGTGCGACCTGTCCACCGTGGGTGATCATTCCGTCCCCGGGGTCGCGGGTGTTGGAATCGACCATCAAGCGCCCAGCCAGTGCTGGATACACGCCAGCAGCGCATCCGCGTCGACCGGCTTGGTGACATAGTCGTTGGCGCCCGAGGCGAGGCTCTTGTCCCGATCCCCCAGCATGGCCTTGGCGGTCACGGCGATGATCGGCAGCTCCGCGTACCGCGGCATCTCACGAATCGTCGCAGTCGCGGTATATCCGTCCATCTCGGGCATCATCACGTCCATCAGAACCAGGTCGGTCTCCTGGTGGGCGAGAAGCTTGTCGATGCCCTCGCGCCCGTTCTCCGCGTGCAGCACGCTGATGCCGTGCAATTCGAGAATACTGCTGAGCGCGAACAGGTTACGGGCATCGTCATCCACAATGAGTACTGTGCGCCCGGCGAGCTCGCCGACCGGCTGCTGCGGTGCCACGGCCGCTGCTTCCTCACGCCGCACCAGGGGCAGCACGTCGCCCGGCGCCTCGGCAGTGATGTGCAATGCGATTCGCTCCCGCAGCTCGTCGAGACTGGACAGCAGCTCCAACGGCTGGCGAACGATGCGCTCTCGTAGCCGGCGCTCCTGCTCGGCGTCGAGGCGGCGGTTGTGCGCGAGCACCGGAACGGTACGCAATGCGGCGTTCCCGTCCATCCGCTCCAAAAACTGCAACGCGGCATTGTCCGGCATATCCAGTTCCAGCACCACGCAGTGGAATGTCTGGGCGGCCATCGCGGCCGCCGTCTCCTCGATTCCCGTCGCGCTGACGACCTGGACCGGACCTCGCGGGTCGTTGCTGTCGGCAAGGTCGGCCACCGCGCTCTGCGCGACCAGCGACAACAGGCCCTCCGGGCGTTCCTCCACCACGAGCAATCGGCGTTGCCGCGGCGGTGTCGCCGGGCCGGGCAGGGCCGGGCGGCTGTCGGGTTGCGCAACCTCGCGCTCCGGGTAAGGCACCTCCTGGAAGTCCGGTCGCGCGATCGGAAGGAAGAGCGTGAACGTACTGCCTTGGCCCGGAGCACTTTCCGCGGTGATGACCCCGCCGAGCAGATACGCGATCTCCCGGCTGATCGACAGGCCCAGCCCGGTGCCGCCGTACTTGCGGCTGGTCGTGCCGTCTGCCTGCTGGAACGCGCCGAAGATCGACTCGAGCTGATGCTCGGCAATGCCGATGCCGGTGTCGACCACACGGAAGGCGATGGCCGGGCCGTGCCGGCGCACAGCGGTGGGCAGCTCACTCGCCACGGGGGGCTCGATGCGCAGTTCGACCGATCCGGTCTCGGTGAATTTCACCGCATTGGACAGCAGGTTGCCCAGCACCTGCCGTAGCCGGGAATCATCGGTGAGCAGCTCGACGGGCAGATCGGGACCGCTGGTGATCTGGAATCCGAGGCTCTTCTGCGTGGTCATCGGCCGGAAGGTGGCCTCGACGTAGTCCAGCAGCTTGCGCAGCGGCACCTGTTCGGGCGTGATATCCATTTTGCCCGCCTCGACCTTGGACAAATCGAGGATGTCGTTGATCAGCTGCAGCAGATCCGACCCGGCCGAGTGGATGATGCCCGCATATTCGACCTGCTTCGGCGTGAGGTTACGGGTCGGGTTCTGGGCCAGCAGCTGGGCGAGAATCAGCAGACTGTTGAGCGGTGTGCGCAGCTCATGGCTCATATTGGCCAGGAATTCGGACTTGTACTTCGAGGCGAGCGCGAGCTCCCGGGCACGGGTCTCGAGCTCCTGTCTAGCCTGCTCGATCTCCAGGTTCTTGGCTTCGATGTCGCGGTTCTGCATGGCCAGCAGTGCCGCCTTCTCCTCCATCTCGGCGTTGGACTGCTGCAATTCTTCCTGCCGCACCTGCAATTCCTTCGACCGGGCCTGCAGCTCGGTGGTCAGCCGCTGCGATTCGACCAGCAGTTCGTCGGTGCGGGCGTTGGCGATAATGGTGTTGACGTTGACGCCCACCGTCTCCATCAGCTGGTCGAGGAAATCTCGATGTGTATGGGTGAAGCGGTGCAGTGAGGCCAGCTCGATCACACCGAGCACCTGATCCTCGACCCCGATCGGCAGCACCAGCAGATTGACCGGCGCGGTCTGCCCCAGCCCGGAGGAAATCGTGACGTAGTCGCCGGGCACATCGTCGACGGCGATGGTGCGACGACTGCGCGCGGCCTGACCGACAAGGGACTGGCCGAACGCGAATCGTGTTGCGGCGCCGGGTTCTTCGGAGCTACCGTACGAGCTGATCAATCCCAGTTCCGGCTGTTCGGCCGTATCGTCGGCCAGGTAGAACGCGCCGAATTGCGCGGACACCAGCGGCGCCAGTTCGTCCATGATCAGCTCGGCCACCACGTTCAAGTCACGCTGGCCCTGCATGAGACCGGAGATCCGGGCCAGGTTCGTCTTCAACCAGTCCTGGTCCTGATTGGCCTTGGTGGTCTCGCGCAGTGATCCCACCATCGAGTTGATGTTGTCCTTCAACTCTGCGACTTCACCGGACGCCTCGACGGTGATGGACCGCGTCAGGTCACCCTCGGCAACGGCGCTGGTGACCTCGGCGATGGCGCGCACCTGCCGAGTCAGGTTGCCCGCGAGCTCATTCACGTTCTCGGTCAATCGTTTCCACGTTCCCGAAACGCCCTCGACCTCCGCCTGCCCGCCGAGCCGGCCTTGCGATCCGACCTCACGGGCAACACGGGTCACCTCGGCGGCGAACGCGGAAAGCTGATCGACCATCGTATTGATCGTGGTCTTGAGCTCGAGGATCTCCCCGCGCGCGTCCACGTCGATCTTTCGAGTCAGATCACCCTGGGCGACCGCGGTGGTCACCTGGGCGATATTGCGCACCTGATTGGTCAGGTTGTTGGCCATGGAATTGACGTTGTCGGTCAAGTCTTTCCAGGTGCCCGCCACATTCGACACACGGGCCTGGCCGCCGAGCATGCCCTCGGTGCCGACCTCCCGGGCGACACGGGTGACCTCGTCCGCGAAGGCCGACAGCGTGTCGACCATCGTATTGATGACCCCGGCCAGCGCCGCGACCTCGCCCTTCGCCTCCACGGTGATCTTCTGGCTCAGATCCCCGCGTGCCACCGCGGTGGCGACCTGCGCGATGGAACGCACCTGACTGGTCAGGTTCGAGGCCATGACATTGACGTTGTCGGTCAAATCCTTCCAGGTGCCCGAGGCGCCGCGCACGGTCGCCTGGCCGCCGAGATTGCCCTCGGTGCCGACCTCCCGGGCGACGCGGGTGACCTCGTCGGCGAAGGAGGACAGCTGATCGACCATCGTATTGATGGTCTCCTTGAGCTCCAGAATCTCACCGCGCGCATCCACCCGGATCTTCTGCGTCAGATCGCCACCGGCCACCGCGGTCGTGACCTGCGCGATCGAGCGCACCTGCGCGGTGATGTTGTCCGCCATGCCATTAACCGATTCGGTGAGGTCTTTCCAGGTTCCCGACACGCCCTTGACGTCGGCCTGCCCACCCAGCCTGCCCTCGGTGCCCACTTCCCGGGCGACCCGGGTGACCTCATCGGCGAAGGCCGAGAGCTGATCGACCATCGTATTGATGGTGTTCTTCAGCTCCAGAATCTCACCGCGCGCATCCACCCGGATCTTCTGCGTCAGATCGCCACCGGCCACCGCGGTGGCCACCTGGGCGATCGAGCGCACCTGCGCAGTCAGATTGCCGGCCATGAAGTTCACCGAGTCGGTCAAGTCACGCCAGGTGCCGGAGACACCCTTGACGTCCGCCTGACCGCCGAGGATCCCTTCCGTACCCACCTCGCGGGATACGCGGGTGACCTCGTCCGCGAACGAGGACAGCTGATCGACCATCGTATTGATGGTGTTCTTCAGCTCCAGAATCTCCCCGCGGGCGCTGACGGTGATCTTCTGGCTCAGGTCCCCGCCCGCGACCGCGGTGGTCACCTGGGCGATATTGCGCACCTGGGCAGTCAGGTTGCCGGCCATGAAATTCACCGAGTCGGTCAGGTCGCGCCACACACCGCCGACACCGGGTACCTCGGCCTGCCCGCCCAGCTGACCTTCCGAGCCGACCTCGCGGGCCACTCGGGTGACCTCGTCGGCGAAGGACGACAGCTGATCGACCATCGTATTGACCGTGTTCTTCAGCTCCAGGATCTCCCCGCGAGCGTCCACATCGATCTTCTGCGACAGATCGCCCTGGGCGACCGCGGTGGCGACCTGAGCGATGTCACGCACCTGGCTGGTCAGGTTGCCCGCCATCGCGTTCACCGAGTCGGTGAGGTCCTTCCAGGTACCGGACACGCCCGGCACCTCGGCCTGACCACCCAGCCGCCCGTCCGTGCCGACCTCGCGCGCGACACGAGTGACCTCGGAAGTGAACAGCGAAAGCTGATCCACCATGCCGTTGAAGACAGTCGCGATCTCACCGAGTAGCCCGTCGGCGTCGGTGGGCAGCCGGGTACCGAAATCTCCGTCACGCACCGCCGTCAAACCTGCCAGGAGCCGGCGTAACTCAACCTGGTCCGTGGCCGCGGCGGCCTGCTTCGGCTCAGTGCGGGGCCGCCCTGCCGTATCCGTCATGTCCATCCTCGCTGTGGTCGACCGATCCCGGCCAGGCGCGCCCGATCAGGCCGAGTGGGAGCCTGCCTGTCAGCTTGCGGTATCGGGTCGATCCGCAAGCCCGAGGCGGAGATGTTCGCTGTGGTAGACGGCTTCGTCGAGCAACTGGGCGACGTGGTTGTCGTAGAGGCTGTACACGATGCTGCGGCCGGCGCGGGTGCCGGTGACCAGGCCGAGGTTGCGCAGAAGCCGCAGTTGATGGGACACCGCCGACTGTTCCATGCCGACGGCCTCGGCGAGCTCGGTGACCGCTCGCGGACTCTGGCGCAGTTCGGCAAGGATGAGCAGCCGACTCGGGGTGGCCAGAGCCTGCAGCGTGGTCGCGACGTGCGCGGCGGAATCGGCGTCCAGCCGGGTGACCGGCCGGTCGCGGCCCTCTACACCGTGTCCCATATCGCGCAGTGTAGCTCACAGGCATTGGTGAAGACTTGTTCATATGTTCTGTTATTCTCGGGTGGTTCATTACCCCATCACCGGAGGTGACCCGTGGCCTCGTCCACCGCCACGCCCACACGCCCCACCTCTGCGCCCGCGGTCATCCCGGTTCACCGAACCAGGTTGTTCGCGCTACCCGAGATGCGCTGGGCAGCAGCGGCATTGGCGCTGTTCCTGGTGGGCCTGACAGCTCAGGCATCGGGGGCGCCATCGTTGTTGTGGTGGGGGTTGTATCTGGCCTGCTACGTCACCGGCGGCTGGGAACCAGGGTTGGCGGGACTGCAGGCGCTGCGGGAGAAGACCCTCGATGTCGATCTGCTGATGGTCGTCGCGGCGATCGGAGCGGCGTCGATCGGGCAGGTGATGGACGGCGGGCTACTCATCGTCATCTTCGCCACCTCCGGTGCGCTGGAAGCCTTGGCCACCGCGCGCACCGAGGACTCGGTCCGCGGGCTGCTGGATCTGACCCCCGACACCGCCACCCGACTCGCCCCAGACGGTGGCGAAGACACCGTCGCGGCAACAGAATTAGAGGTCGGCGACGTGATCCTGGTTCGCCCGGGGGATCGGATCGCCGCTGATGGATCGGTCGTCGGTGGTGCGAGTGAGGTAGATCAGGCCACGATCACCGGTGAACCCCTGCCTGTCGACAAGGCTCTCGGGGACGAGGTATACGCCGGAACCCTCAACGGCACCGGTTCGCTGCGAGTGCGAGTCGACCGGCGTGCCGAAGATTCCGTGGTCGCCCGGATTGCCGGTCTGGTCGAGGAAGCAAGCCGAACCAAGGCCAGGACGCAGCTGTTCATCGAGAAGGTCGAGCAGCGTTATTCGCTCGGCATGGTCGCGGCCACACTCGCGGTGTTCATCGTTCCCCTGCTGTTCGGCGACGCTTTGCGCGACTCGTTGCTGCGGGCGATGACGTTCATGATCGTCGCCTCCCCCTGTGCCGTTGTTCTCGCCACGATGCCGCCGCTGCTGGCAGCCATCGCCAACGCCGGGCGCCACGGTGTGCTCGTGAAATCGGCTGTGGTGATGGAACAACTGGGGAGCACCACCCGGGTCGCGTTCGACAAGACCGGCACCTTGACCCGCGGCACCCCCGAACTCGCGGACATCAGTCCGCTCCCGGGCGCACCGTTCACCGAAGAGCAGATCCTGCGACTGGCCGCGGCTGTCGAACACCCCAGCGAGCACCCCCTGGCTGCCGCGATCGTGCGCGCCGCCCGCCAGCGTGGTTTCGAACTGCCTGCCGCCGACAAATTCACTTCTCAACCCGGCCGAGGTGTCTCAGCCCTGGTCGACGGCCACTTCATTCAGGTCGGCTCCCCCACCAGATTGCTGGAATCGGTCACCACGACCGCACACCACGCGGCGGCCGCAGCCGCAGTCGAAGCGATGCAGGCACGGGGGCGAACGGCTGTTGTCGTGCTGTGTGAACGCGATCCGATCGCGGTTCTGGGCATCACCGACCAAATCCGCGCCGAAGCCGCTGCCACCATCGCCGCGGTCACCGAATTGACCGGCGCCGCACCGGTTCTGCTTACCGGCGACAACCTCGCGACCGCCACCCAGCTCGCGCGGCAGGTCGGGATCACCGATGTACGCGCCGGGCTGCTGCCCGAGGACAAGGTGACCGCCGTGCGTGATCTCGAGTCCGGTGGCGGGCGGGTGACCGTGGTCGGCGACGGCATCAACGACGCTCCCGCCCTGGCCGCCGCACATGTCGGGATCGCAATGGGCGGTGCGGGATCCGACCTCGCCCTGCAGACCGCCGACGCTGTGGTCATACGTGATGATCTGACGACGATCCCCGCGGTGATCGCGCTATCGCGGCGTGCTCGGCGCGTCGTGGTCGCGAACCTGGTCATTGCCGCCACGTTCATCACCGTCCTGGTTATCTGGGATCTCGTCGGGCACCTCCCGTTGCCGTTGGGTGTGGCGGGCCACGAGGGCTCCACCGTGATCGTCGGCCTCAACGGTCTACGCCTGCTGCGTGTGGCCGCCTGGAACCGTGCACGCGGCGCATCAGCGCAGAGGTAATACCCCTACGGGGTTAGGGCTCCATCCCGCTATGATGGCGGTGTGATCGAACAGCGATTGCCGCGCCGATTTTCCGGTCTGTCCCGGATACTCGGGGTGTTCGTGTTGCTTTTTGCCATCGCGGCCATGCATGCGGGCGTGTTTGCCATCGGGCCCGGTACTCAGCCTTCAGTGCATGAACACGGCAGCGTCGCGGCAATGCACACCCATAGTCACTCGAATACGGCTGCGGCGGGCCACAAACACCCGCCGGGGCACGGGGCTATGCACGAGTGTGTATTCATCCTGTCGGCAGTGACCTTCGCGCTCGCCCTCGTGCTGCTGTACAAGCTGGGGTACATCGCCCCGCCTGACGGTCGTCGACTCCAGTCCCTGAGCTGGCAGGCCCGACTCGAGCGACCACCACCCTGGACCATGCCGTGCCTAGCCGAATTGTCGATTCTGCGGATCTGACTGTCTCACCGCTTCCGCGGCCCTTCGCCGACCGGATGCGGTCCTGACCGCCACCGATTCCTTCGCAATTCACTGGTACGACCATGACCTTCAGGGAGAACACATGTCCCCCGAGCAATCCCCGCTCGCGGCACCAATTGCCCGGCGCGGCTTCCTGGCCCTCGGCGGTAGCCTCGCAGCGGCCGCCGCGCCGGCCGCGTGTTCGAGCGGTTCTCAGAATTCGCGCACCCTCATCGGGCCGGACTCCGGCGCGGTCCGCGCCGCCGAGGCTCAGCGCCGAACGGCGAACGCGGCGGCCCGTGAGGTAGCACTGCGCCCCGAACAGTGGATGATGCACTGCCACAATACTTATCACGCTGACGCCGGGATGATGAGCGTCCTGTCGTACGTCCGCTGATTCCTGCGGGCACCGAGCCTGACAGACACCGCCGGGCACCGATGTGCCCGGCGGGCCATGGTTGTCCGCCGCGGCGTCGCGCCGGGCCCAGGGGGACACGCAGCGAATTCCGTAGCGCCCCTGCATATTCAGGACTGCGGCGGACGCAATCCCGCCGCGGTGAGGGCGACGAGGCGCGCTATCGCTTCCGCGGTGGTGAGCTCGGCGGCGCCGGACAGGGCGTGCAGGCAGTAGTTGGCCAGTTCGGCAGGATCGACATCGTCGCGGAGTTCGCCCGCGGTCGCGCCCTCTTCGATCAGCTGGCGGACTATTTCCCGAAGCTGGTTCTGCGCGTTGACGATCCGCTCGTCGGGATGCAGGAACTTCACCAGTTCCCGGTCATGACTGCCGGTTTGGTGCGCGATGTGGGCATAGCTGGCCAGGACGGCGTCGAGCCGTTCACCTGGACTGCCCGCGCCGGCGCGTACCTGCGTGAGTTCGCTGATGTGGCTGTCGATCTGGCGGGCGTGCCAGGTGCGCAGGATCGTTTCGACGTCCGGGAAATACTTGTACAGGGTCGCCCGGCCGATCCCGGCATGCTCGGCGATCTGCGACATCGTGACCGCTCGCAGACCCTGCTCGAATACCAGGGTCGACGTGACATTCACGATCGCCTCACGCACTTGTTCACGGTGCGCGTCGATCGTCTCGTTCCACAGCTTCGGCACCCTGTGACTATACGTGACGACTTCAGTAAATACATCAAGCATTGACTCGAGACACTATGTATCGATAAAGTCGGATCAGCCCCACTCGGGGTACGAACCAGCGTCCACAGGAGACGGCAATGTCCACTCCCCAGCACGAACTCCATCCCGATTTCCGTCGTCCGACCGGCCCCGACGACCTCTACACCACCAGACCGCCATGGGATATCGACCGGCCCCAGACCGCTTTCACAGCTCTCGCGCAGGCCGGCGAGTTCCACGGGCGGGTACTCGATATCGGCTGCGGCACAGGTGAACACGCTCTACTCGCCGCCGGTCTCGGCCACGACACGGTCGGCATCGACCAATCGGCGCAGGCGATCGAACGCGCCCAGCGCAAGGCCCGAGATCGCGGACTCGACGCGACGTTCCTCCGCCACGACGCTCTGGAACCGGCCGGACTCACGCAAACATTCGATACCGTGCTCGATTGCGGGCTGTTCCACATCTTCTCCCCCGACGCGCGCAGCACCTACGTCGAAAGCCTCGCCGCCGTACTACGTCCGGGCGGGCGCTACTTCATGCTCGGCTTCAGCGACCGCCAACCCGGCATCTGGGGCCCACATCGACTCAGCCGCAACGACATCGAATCCGCCTTCACCGACGGCTGGCGCATCGACTCCCTCCGGGAGTCGTTCATCGAGATTCTTCCCGACCCGACCCGCAGCCACGCGTGGCTGGCCACAGTCACAAGGTCGTGACAACCATGCCAACCATCGAAGCCCGCATCGCCACCGATCAATCGGGCAGGTATCTGCGCCGATTCGGCAAGCACGCCAGCGCGATGGCCTCACCGCGCGCACACCGGATGCGCATGCACGGCAGCAATCCGATCGCCCGCGGCGAGGTCCGGCTGCGCATCGAGTCGACCGGCGCACTCACCACCATCCACTTCGACCCGTGGGGTCGATGCGCTCTACGCGCCGAAACAGACGCGCTCGTCGCGCGCATCGATGCCTCCGATGATCGAGCAATGCAACAGATCCGGGACACCATCACCCGCGATCTCGAGCGCTTCGGTCCTGGAGAACTTGCCGTGGACTGGCACGAAGTCGACGGCTCCGCCGCGACCGACGCCGAGGTCTCGCCATGATCTCGGAGCACTTGCAGGTATTTGGCCGGCGGGGGCACGTGTCCCTATCGGTCGCGGTGGTCGTGACGATGACGGTCGTGATCCACCTCGGTGTGGCCGGATATGCAGTAACGAACTGGCACTGGTCTTTTGCGGTCGTCGCCGCTGTGACCGCCCTGCTGACCGGGAAGGTCCTGCTGATCGTGAGATCGCGAACTGTGTGGAGTCGCAGGCATCGGCCAGCGGCTCGCAGTGGGACCGACAGCGCTTGACCTATACCCTTACCGGGTATAGCTTCTCGCAGTGAAGAGGCCGCGACGGCGGTACCGGCACGCAGCGAGACGGGGGCAATTGTGAACGCGATCGGACACGCGCTGGCGTTGACGGGGTCGATGACCTGGGAGATCCTGTGGGCGTTGATCCTCGGATTCGCACTATCGGCCGTCGTACAGGCGATCGTACGTAAATCGACGATCCTGCGCCTCCTGGGCGATGACCGTCCGCGCACCCTCGCAGTCGCCGCCGTACTGGGCGCCGCGTCGTCGTCATGCTCGTATGCCGCTGTCGCACTGGCACGTTCACTGTTCCGCAAGGGCGCGAACTTCACCGCGGCGATGGCCTTCGAGATCGGCTCCACCAACCTCGTCGTCGAACTCGGCGTCATCCTGGCCCTGTTGATGGGGTGGCAGTTCACCGCCGCCGAGTTCGTCGGCGGGCCGATCATGATCGTACTGCTGGCGGTGCTGTTCCGCCTTTTCGTGCGGTCCAAGCTCGTCGACGAAGCCCGCCGCCAAGCCGATCGGGGCATGGCCGGATCCATGGAAGGCCATGCGGCCATGGACATGTCGGTACCCACCGAGGGTTCGTTCCTGCATCGGCTCGTATCCGGAAAGGGCCTGACGGCCGTCTCACATGTGTTCGTCATGGAGTGGGCCGCGATCCTGCGCGACCTCGTGATCGGGCTGCTCATCGCCGGTGCGATCGGCGCGTGGGTGCCGGGAACTTTCTGGCAGACGTTCTTCCTCACCGATCACCCACTGCTGGCGGCGATTTGGGGACCGATCATCGGACCGCTGGTCGCGATCCTTTCCTTCGTCTGCTCGATCGGCAATGTGCCCTTGGCGGCGGTGCTGTGGAACGGCGGCATCAGTTTCGGTGGCGTGATCGCGTTCATCTACGCCGACCTGCTGATCCTGCCGATCCTCAATATCTACCGCAAGTACTACGGCGCCCGCATGATGCTCACCCTGCTGGGCACCTTCTACGCCGCCATGGTCGTCGCCGGCTACCTCGTCGAACTCCTCTTCGGCGCAACAAGTCTGATCCCCGCCGACCGCAACACCATGGTGATGAAGGAAGGCATCAGCTGGAACTACACCACCTGGCTCAACATCGCGTTTCTCCTCCTCGCGGCACTGCTGGTCACGTTGTTCGTGCGCACCGGCGGCATCCCGATGCTGCGCATGATGGGCGGCGCACCCGACGCCGAACACGATCATTCCGGGCATGAGCACGCCGGACACCACGGCATGATCGATGAGCACCCGGCTCATGATCACACTGCGCATGATCTGGACGGGCACCAACACTGAGTGTCGGCATCGCCCGCAGGCCCGTCGAGCACGGGCCGGTTCAGGCGTCGATTGTCACGCCCTGTGCGGTGCATTCGGCTCGGAGTGCGCGCATCGCGTAGTGCAGACGCGATTTGACCGTGCCCGGTGGGACAGCGAGTTCGTCGGCGATGAATTGTGTACTGGCGCCTCCGTAATACGCGTACAGGACAACAACTCGATGATCGTGGCTGAGCGTTGCCAAAGCACTCTGTACGACCAAGGAGACGGCCACGCCCGCGCACGGATCAGCTATGCCAGGGTCGGGCAGCCCGTCCGCGCCGGCGACGAATTCGTGTCGCCGCCGGCCGCACCGCAGTTCGTCATAGGCGAGGTTGCGTGTCACAGTAAAAAGCCACGAACGCAGCGTCCCCGTCGGCGCGCCGAGCAACTGCGGATGCTCCCACAGCCTGACCAAAGCTTCCTGCGCTATGTCCTCGGCGCGACTCGAATCTCCGACGAGGCGATCAGCGAAGCGCGACAACACCTGACGGTAGCGGCGGTCGGCCTCGCCCAGACGATCGGATCGATAGCGATGCTCAGTGCCGCCGATTTTCGCCTGATTCATCACACCGTTCACTCCTCATCCATCAGGTCCCCGGGCGGTCCCGGCAAGGCCACGAATGACCGGCGCGGCATCGGCCGAAACATTCGACCGCACAACACTTTCGAGATTGTCGAGGATGTGCGCGAGAACTGGGCCGACGGGTCGAGGAATGAGGTACCCCCTTCATTCCTGAGCCCCGGCAACGGAGGTCATGGACCGGCAAACAGTTACCGGCCGCTCGAAGGCTGAATTTGCGAATCAACTGAAGCGATACCCAACCGAACACCTCGACTTCGCCGAGTCAGCCGTTGTCGAGAGGAATCAGGGCGAGAGCCAGACGCGGGCAGAGCGCGACCGCATCGCGGGCGGCCGCACCATATCGGGGGCCGATAAGCAGGGTATCGACGGCAAGGGGATAACCCCAGTCGTCGCGGTCGAGGATTTCCGGGAGCAGTTCGTGGCACAATCCGCGACCATCACATCGGGTCCAGTCGATGTGGAGTCGCTGTGCTGGTTCGCCGGATCCGGTGTGGGTCATCGCGGGCTCCGGTATCCGGCTGCGGCGAGGGTTGCCTGACAGGTGCCTCGCCGGTGGAGCCGTACATCGTCGGCGAACGCGATGAGCGCGGAGCGGACCATACGGGCGGTGCCGTCCGGGTGATGGCAGGACCCGCGACCGTCGACGAGGTGGGCCAGTCGCGCGATCTCCGCGGGATCGCCACCACCGCGACCGTAGGCCAGTTCGGTGAGATCGGCGGCGAGTTGCGGTAGTCCGTTCCGGCACGGCCCACACTGGCCGGCGCTCTGTTCGGCGAGGTAGGTGGCGATGTCGGCGCTCGCGCGCAGACCACATTCGGACAGCGGGAGCACGCGGACCAGTCCGGCGCCGGGCGTGGCGCGCAGTGGGCGCAGCGCGGCTGCCGACAGGGCGGCTTGCCGCAAGGTTGTGCCTGCAATCCAGGTGCCGTGATATCCCCCGATCAGCACGGCCCGCACAGTGGCGGGATCGGTGCGTCCGCTGCGTCCGATCAGGTCGAGCACAGAGGAGCCGATGGGCACCTCGACCACCCCGGTCACCGTGGTGCGACTGAGGGTGACGAGCATGGTGCCGGGTTCGTCGGCGGTACCGAGGGCACGAAACCAGTGTGGCCCGTAGCGGGCGATCAAGGCTACGTGCGCCAGGGTCTCCACATTGTGCACCAGCGTCGGCCGGCCACGTAATCCCTTGCGTGACAGACTCATCCGCTGATCACCTGGCAATGCCGGCCGTCCGGCGATGCCGTTGACGACGGCGGACTTCTCACCGGAGAGGAATGTCTCCGGGGCAGCGGTGAGCTCGACGCGCGGACCGCGGTATCCGGCGGCGAGACGTTCGGACAGCGCCCGGCGGACCGGCTGGAGCGCCGATTCGGTGGCATAGAGATGGCACTCGTGCGCACCGATGGCCGCTGCGGCAGCGGTGAGGCCGTCGAGCACCAGGTGCGGAGCACGCGCGAGCAGCACCGCGTCCTTACGGCTCTCCGGTTCCCCCTCGGCGCCGTTGGCGATGACGATCGGCCTGCGTTCCGCACCCGCGGCCGCCATCTTGCGCGCCGTGGGGAAACCGGCGCCGCCGCGTCCGCGCAATCCGGCAGCGGCAATGCTGTCGATGAGGAACTGCGGATTCGTCGCCGCGGCGAGCGGACCGTGACATACGATGTGCGCGGCCAACTCCGGTCCGGTAGCTGCCAGCAGGCGGCGAGCGCCGACAGGCGGGGCAGACCGGAGGATGGTCGGCTCGGCGAGGATCAGGTCGTGGTGGTCGTTCATCGGATGCTCCGCTCGCGCGTTTTCCCGAATTCTGCGAAATCGCCGCTGATCCGCCAGGCCAGAGCGGCGGCCACGGCGAGCGTGCACGCCGCCGCGAGGGCGAGCATCCACGGACGCCCGGCATCTGTCCCCGCCCCGAGCGCATGGATCAGTGCAATCGGCCAGAAAGCATAAGCGGCCCAATGGATCACGCGAAACGCATTCGGACCGATACGATGGCGCAGCAGCGCGGAGACCACAATCGCGGCGAGCAGATCGACGGCGACGGTCCCCAGCCCGACCCAGAGCGGACGGTAGTTCCCCGCGAAGGGCACGAGGGCATCGAGCAGCCGCAGCTGGGAATACGGATCCGCAAGCAGACTGAGCACATGGATGCCGATCAACGCGGTCGCGATCAACGCTGCGCCACGGTGCAATTCGGCAAGACCCAAGCGCGGCAGCAGCAGCGTGCGCCCGGAACGGGAGCCGATCCCGGTGATCACGGCGACCGTCAGCATGGCGAGGGCGGTGATTCCACTTCCCCGGCCGAACGCCCAGAGCGCCTGATCCAAACTTGTCTGCATCGCCTACGCCTCGTCCCGCTCGACAGGCCAATTGCCCAGCGTGCTGATTCGGCCGTCACGATCGACAAGCCGGGCGGGTAACCCGGATCGGCGCAGACCACCGAAAGCGTCTTTGCCGCGAACGATGCTTGCGGTGCTTGCCGCATTGGCCGCCAAACACGATCCGGCGGCCACGGAAACGGTGCGCCACACCGGCTCTGCCGCTACCCCGGTCCGCGGATCGACGATGTGGTGCACAAGCCGACCGCCGCGGAACCACTGTCGGCGCAGCGTGCTGGAGGTCGCTACAGCCGCGCCGCCGGGCAGCCGGATCTGGCAGCGCGGTTCGGCAAGACCGTCCCGCACCTCGATCTGCCACCCTTCCGCAGGTGCGGGCCCGGCAGTGGCGATATCGCCGCCGAGACCGACCAGGACTCCGCAACCGAGTTCGTGCGCGACCAGATGCGCGCACCGGTCGGCGGCGAAAGCCTTTGCCGTAGCGCCGAGGTCGAGCAGCACACCATCGGGCACCGTCACACTGCGATCCACGAGGGTGACGGCCGACCAGTCGGCGCGCCGGGTAACCGTAACGTGCATGGGCACAGTTGATTCCGTGATATCGATGCCGGCGATCAGCATGTAGTCGCGGTTATAGCCCAGCCCGACCAGCTGGGCCCCGACGGTCGGGTCGACGTCACCGCCGGTCGCCTTCGCCACCTCGAGTGCGGCGCGCAGATAGTCTGCGAACAGTGAACTGATCTCAACGGGTCGGCCGCCACTGACGGCGAGCCGGCTGATCTCGGAGTCGCTGCGAAACCGGCTGCACGCCTGATCGACTGCGTCCAAATGGGTACAAACCAGGTCGAAGGCCGAGTCCAGGGCATCTGGATCGGTGACAACGAGGCGGGCCGTGGTGCTCCACAGTGGCCAGTCCACGGCTGCGACCGGTCGCTGCCAGCCGGTGTGAACCGCGAGGCGGCCGGGCATCACGATCCGCTCGACCGCGCGTGTGACCCGCCCGTCCCCGATTGGATCTGTGGAACGGTGCCGCCGGAGGTTCCGCTGTCGGCGCCAGGTGAATCCGATTGCCCTGCCCGCGAACCGGTGCCGACGGCGGGCGTCGAGGCGTGCGAGGCGTCGGTATCGGAGTACGCGGTCGCCGAGGCGCCGATCGTGCCCGCCACCCCCAGCGCCAGCAGTGCCCGGGTGGCGGTGCGCCCGGCCCGGCGCCCGGGTTGCGATACCGCCATGACTTACCTCGTATTCGTCGATGTTGAACACCATCGTGCGCACCTACTCTGGGAACGCTCTGAGAATTCGCCGCGCGAACGCTCCGAGCGAACCGTTGCAGGAAATTCGGTGGCAGGCTGACACCATGCTCGCTACCTCCGGACCTCGGGTGTTGCTCATCGAAGACGACCGCCAACTCGCCGAGATGCTGTCGATGCTGCTGATCGAAGAGGGTTATCGGGTGGAGACGGCCCGGGATGGCCAAAGTGGGTTGCATCAGGGTTTGACCGGGGAGTTCGAGGTGATGATCATCGACCGGGGCCTGCCGGTGCTGGAGGGTCTGGACCTGCTGCGTGTCCTGCGCGAGCGAGCGGTCATCACCCCCGCGCTGGTTCTCACAGCTCGCGGGGCGCTGGTGGATCGGGTCGAGGGTCTCGATGCCGGTGCCGAGGACTACCTGGTCAAACCGTTCGAGATCCCGGAGTTGCTCGCGCGGATACGGGCCCTGCACCGCCGGCACCTCGCTGCTTCGACGTCCCTCCCGCTCGGCGTGCGGCTACTGGTTCTGGAAAACCGCACAGTTGTCGACCCGCGCAGCACCGACGACGCGGTGGCATTGTCCGAACGCGAGTGCGGGTTGCTCGCGGTGCTGGCCCGATCTCCCCGGCAGGTGTTCACCCGGCCGCAGCTGCTGGAACTGGTCTTCGATCGGGCCGACACCATCGGAACCGTCGATACCTATGTGCATTATCTGCGCCGCAAACTCGGCCGCGAGGTCATCGCCACCGTGCGCGGGCTGGGCTATCAGCTCGGCCGCCCGTGAAGCGCCGCCGCTTCAGTGGTCAGGCCGCGATACCGACCGAAATGACCGTGCTGCGGCGCACTGCGCGTGCTACGGCTGCGCAGGCCGCGCTCACGCTCGCCGCGGCGTTGGTCTTGGTCGGTGTAGTGCTCTACATCGCCGATGCGAGCATCCAAAGCCGTCAGATCGACGATCAACTCTCGCAGGTGGCCGCGACTGTCGACGATGCCAACGATCCGCCGCCGGGAATGGCGATCGCCATCAGTGCGAACAACGGCCGGATCTCTCTCAGCCCCAACGCACCCGCGCCGACCGCCACCGCGGTGACCGGACCGACGGGCTACCGCACTATGCACGCCGGCGACGTGGATTACCGGGCTCTGGTCGTCGACCAATCCGGTTTGAAGGTCGCGGTGCTACTGGACCTGACGCCCTGGCAGCAGGGCCGCCAGCGGCTGCTGGTTGCCTTGCTGGCGGCCGAGCTCGCCGGTCTGGCCGCCGCCGCCGGTGTGGCCGTGGCGCTTTCACGCCGCGCGATCCGTCCCCTGGCCGACGCTCTCGCGCTGCAACGGCGCTTCGTCGCCGACGCCTCGCATGAACTGCGCGCACCGCTGACGGTACTGCACACGCGTACCCAGTTACTGGCTCGCCGCACCGGCCTCGACGAGGGATTGAGCATGCAGTTGCACGGGCTGGTCGCGGACACACGTGCCCTCGGCGATGTTGTAGACGACCTGCTGCTGGCTGCGTCCGCGCGGCACGAACCCGGCCGCAGCGAGCGCGTCGATTTGGCCCAGCTGTGCCACGAGGTCCGCGAAAGCGTTGCCGCAGAGGCGAATTCTCGCGGGATCTCAATCGATGTCAGTACGGGTCCGGCCGCCGGGAAGCCGATCGTCGACGGCGTCCGCCCGGCGCTGCGGCGCGCGGTCTTCGCGCTCGTCGACAACGCGGTCAACCACGAAACAACCGGGGGCACCATCACTTTGAGCGTCGACCGGGCTGGCGCCGAGGTGAGCGTTACCGTCTCCGACACCGGCGCGGGACTCGAACCCCGCAACGCCGAACAGCTGTTCCGCCGATTCGCGCACGGTGACGGGCACAGTGCGGGCGTCAGAGCCCACGGGATCGGGCTGGCGCTGGTCCGCGAAGTCGTCGAGGCGCACGACGGCTACATCACCGTCGGCGGCGCGCTCGGCCACGGCGCGACCTTCACCATGCACCTGCCGGCCGCAGCGACCCATTGAACCCCGGTTGCCGTGCTTCCCAGAATCTTCGAAGAACCGGCCAATACGCTGCGCCCGACCGACTGCCACATATCGTGACCGAGGAGTTGAGCCGTCTTGGGGCCCACCATGATCAACGGGCTGCCCGCCCACGTCCTGTTCGTTCACATTGTCGTGGTGATGGTGCCGCTGACCGCGCTACTGCTGATCCTGTCGGTCCTGTGGCCCGCCGCGCGGCGGCGACTCGGTGTCATCACTCCCATTGCGGCATTCGCCACGCTCGTCGCGGTGCCTTTGACCTCGCACTCCGGAGAGTGGCTCGAACACAACAGTGGTCGCACCACGCTCATCCGCACCCACGCCCACCTCGGTGACCAGATGCTGCTCTGGTCGGCGGGGGTGGTCCTGCTGTCGGCCGTGTGGTGGGCGATACACGACGAGCGGATCCGCGCCCGACTGAAATGGCCTGCCGAACAGTCGAAAACAACCATCGCGAACAGAACCGTCGTCATCGCGGTGGCGGTCGTGGCGCTCGCGGTATCGATCGGCTCGGCGATCACCGTCTACCGCATCGGCGACAGCGGCGCCAAAGCCGTCTGGCAGGACCGAGCCGATTCCGCAGGATCGGCGGACGGCGACGGCGAGTGAAGAAGCGCGGGCCGCACCCTCGCCCCTGTGACATTTGCTTCGCCCAGCAATTTGCACGCTTCGGGTCACTACAGGTCCGTAGCCGCCACGGCAACCGGCACCACAATTGATTCCTGACTCGGGTTACCAAACTCGCAATCGACTGAACCGCAGGTTATTACGCTCCACCCACCGGCCACTGCGGGTACCCGACGCACCGTAAAGGCCCGCCAGGGGCCGAGGGGCTGGAACCGTTTATCTCCTTCGGGAACGCCACCATGGTGTGGTCTGGCCAGGCGCCTCATGACCTGGGCACCATTGGTCGGGCGCGACGGTGGCGCGGACCCGGTCGATGTGAGCGCCGCAGCCGGACCAGGTGGTCTTGCCACAGGTGCGGCATCGGATCGGTGAACACATCAGTGGGCCGCCTCCGTCCTGTGATCGATCCTCGGGGGGCCTTGGTAGGGGCGTTGCAGGGCGGCGAATCCGGGCGTGGTCGCGGCGGTGACGATCGCGGCCAGCAGCGCCGGACCTTGCTGTGCGGCAGGGGTTTCGGTCAGAACGGGGCCGGTGAAACCCTGCCCGTCGATGACGATGATCGGGCTTCCGCCGCGACCCCCGAGAGCGTCCTGACTGACGCGGTGCGCTGCCGTGACCGTGATATCGAGGCCGGCATCGTTCAGGCTGCGTAACAGTGCCGGATCCAGGCCGGCTTCGGCGAGCGCTTCGGCGAGCGCGGGGGTGCCGATGTCGCCGCCATTGACGTGCAGTCGCGTCCCGACACTGTTGTACAGGCGTGTGAAGGCGTCGGATCCGGCGGTCTCGGTGGCCGCGGCGAAAACCCTGCCGAGCCGCCGTGACCGGTCGATCATCGGCCGGTGGTCGGCGTCGACGTCGTGACCCTCGTTGAGGACGGCCAGGCTCATCTGCCATAGCCGCACTGTGTGCGGACTGTCGTCGGCAGCGGCCAGCAGCCATCGGGAGGTCACCCACGCGAATGGGCACACCGGATCGAGATACAGGTCTATTTCGGCCATCATCGACTTCCTCGAGAAGTGGCGCGGCGATGCGGGTGCAACAGCGAACCGCCGCGTGAGAGTGGTTCTTTCGCGATCGATCGCGGGGTCAGTGGCTGCCGTGTGGGCGAGGCTGCCCGTGCAGATCAACACCGAAGACCGGCCCGAGCGGGCAGAAGTTGAACACGCCCGCGGCGACAGGAACCAGTCCGATGACGGCGACGATGACCCCCGCCGGTCCGCCGAGGGCGGCCAGTCCGATCACAATCAACGCGATTCCGGCGACGATGCGGATCAGTCGCCCGGCGGTGCTGCGCATGAACTCGACGATGCCCATGAAGCTGAACTCCTTTACCTCGATGAATCGGGGGGTGTCCTCGACAATACCCCCTGGGGTATTGTCGGCCCGACATTCAACATACCCCTAGGGGTATCCAAGGAGGGCCGAATGGCGGAGACGACGCTCATTCACTCCGGGCCGGGTTCGCAGAATCCGGGCCGGCGATCAGGTGCGCTGGGCAGATGGGGTGCGTTCATGGCCGGGCACGCCCGGGCGGTGATCGGGGTATGGCTGCTGGTGCTGATCGCGCTCGGGGCCGCCGCCCCGAGTGTGTTCACCTCGCTGGCCGGGGCGGGGTGGCAGGCCAACGGCTCGGAATCGGTCCGGGTCCGTGAGCTGGCTCAGCAGCACTTCGGCGGCAATTCCTCCGCCGCGGTGCAGGTGGTCATCCACTCCGACACCGCCGCGATCGAGGATCCCGTGATGCAACATCTCATCGGGCAGGTCGGCGCGGTGTTCGCCGGTGACGATCGGTTCGCGGCGGTGATCGCCCCGCAGCCCGGGTTCACGATCAGTCCCGACAAGCACACCGGCATCGTGATCGCCGGCGCGAACGCCTCGACCGATGCCATGGTCAAAGCCGTCGACGCGCACAAAGCGGCGTTGACCGCGTTGTCCGGTGACGGGATCGAGGTGTATCCGACCGGGGCTTCGGCATTGTGGAGCGATTTCAACAAGGCCAATCACGACGCCATGATCAAGGCCGAATTGTTTTCTTGGCCAGTGACTTTGGCGATCATGGTGCTGGCTTTCGGGTCCCTGGTCGCCGCGGGGCTGCCGCTACTGCTGACCATCGCCGGTCTGGTTGCGTCGGCCGGAGGTTTGGTGTTGTTGAACCAGGTCACGCCGATCTCGGTGTGGGCGATGAACTTCGCGATGATGTTCGCCCTCGCGCTCGGCATCGACTACGCACTGTTCCTGGTGGCACGGTTCCGTGACGCGCTCACCCGCGCCGATTCCCGCGCCGCCGTTGCCGAAACCATGGACACCGCCGGCAAGGCGGTCCTGCTGTCGGGGTTGACAGTGCTGGTGAGCCTGTCGGCGGTGCTGATCGTGCCCGCGCCCGCGGTCCGCACCATGGCGGTGGGGATCATGCTCGCGGTGGTGTTCGTGCTGGCCGCGACCCTGACGCTGCTGCCGGCCGCGCTCGGTGCGCTCGGTGGCAAGGTCAACGCAGCCTCACTGCCGTTCGCGCGGCGCCAGCAGCACCGTTCACCGTGGTTCGCGCGGTGGGGGCAGCTGCTGCACAGCCATCCGTGGCCATTCGCCGTCGCGGCGCTGGCCATCCTGATCGGGCTGGCCGCACCGGTGTTCGGACTCAAGACCGCCATGCCCTCGATCCAGGTCGTGCCCGCTGACGCGCCGGTCCGCCAAGGCTACGAGCTGATCCAAAAACAGATGGGGCCCGGTGCGCCCGGGATGCTGTCGATCATCACCCCCGCCGCCGACGCGCAGGCCACCGCTGACGCTGCCCGCTCCAGCACGGGGGTCGTCATGCTCACCCCGCCCCAACCGGCCGCCGACAACAGCGGATTGGTGATGATGCGGGCGCTGCCGGCGGTGGATCCGTCCTCGCCGGAGATGGCGGGGATCCTGGACCGGCTACGCAGCGATCTTCCCGCCGACGCCCTCGTGGGCGGTGCGGCCGCGGAGAACCTCGATCTGCAACAGACCCTGGATGACTACCTGCCGATCGTGGTGTCGATCATCCTGGCATTGGGATTCTTGCTGCTGCTGATCGCGTTGCAGGCACCGGTGATCGCGGCCCTGGGCACGGTGGTGAGCCTGTTGTCGACCGCTGCGGCGTTCGGCGTGGCGAAACTCGTGTTCCAGGACGGGCACGGCTCCGGATTGCTCGGGTTCACCCCGCAAGGGTTTCTCGACGGGTGGGGGCCGGTGTTCTTCTTCGCGATGATCTTCGCGATCGCGATGGACTACACGGTGTTCCTGCTGGCCACCGCCAAGGAACACCACGAACGCACCGGCGACCCGCGCGTCGCCCTCGTCGACGGCCTGGCGCATTCGGGGCGGGTCATCTTCGCGGCCGCGGCGGTGATGGTGGCGGTGTTCTTCACTTTCGCCCTCGCCGACCCGCTGCCGCCCAAGGAGATGGGCATCATCCTCGGCGTCGCGGTCCTGCTGGACGCGATCCTGGTGCGCCTGGTGCTGCTGCCGGTCATCTTGCGCCTGACCGGCCGGGCCGCGTGGTGGGCACCGGCGTGGTTGCGCCGGGTGCTGCCGGCCATCAGTTTCGCCCACCACTGACCAGTGGCCCGACTCTCGAAACGAACACCCGCCTCGAATACCCCTCCGGGTATATTGGGGCGGGGATTCGAGAAAGGGAAATATCGATGATCGGCAACGACGACGCTATCGCTCAGGTACTCAACAGGCTGCGCCGCGCGCAAGGCCAACTCGCCGGAGTCATCTCCATGATCGAGGACGGCCGCGACTGCAAGGACGTCGTCACCCAACTCGCGGCGGTCTCCAAAGCCCTCGACCGCGCCGGATTCAAAATCGTCGCCACCGGACTGCGCGAATGCCTCACCGCCACACCGGAAGGCGGTAGCGCACCCATGACCATCGACGAACTGGAAAAGCTCTTCCTCGCCCTGGCCTGACCCCAACAACACCGGGACCGGGCGGACCCGGAAAGGACTCCCCCGATGGCACTGCCACCCCGTCCGTACGGATGGACCATCACCCGGCTGGTTCCGGCCCTGGCCGGCGCACTCATCCTGCTCAGCGCCTTGCTGGCAGCGACCCTGTCACCGTGGTGGCTGGTGCTCACCGCCCTCGTCGGTGCGAATCTGATGCTCTACGGCGCCGTGGGCTGGTGCCCAGCCACCCTGGCGATGCGCCGACTCGGCATCACCGACCAGCCCTGCCCCACGCCCACCGCCTGAACTCCCGAATCGGAGCACATCATGGATCTGGCCCTCTCGACCACGCTGCGCACCACCTTCGACGACGCGATCGAGCGCACCCGCGCCGCGTTGGCCGACCAAGGATTCGGCATCCTCACCGATATCGACATGCGCGCCACCCTCAAAGCCAAACTCGGCCACGATATGGAGGACTACCGCATTCTCGGCGCCTGCAATCCGCCCCTGGCCCATCGCGCCGTCGACATCGATCGTCAGATCGGCCTGCTGCTGCCCTGTAACGTCGTGGTTCGTCGCGACTCCACCGATCCCGACACCATCATCGTCGAAGCCATGAACCCCGAACTCATGGTCCAGGTGACCGGCGAACCTGCCCTGGAACCGGTCGCCGCCGACGCCACCATCCGCTTGCGTGCCGCGCTGGCCAGTCTGGACTCGACCCGAAACTGACAGCCCGCATGCCGGCATCAGTCGATAGCTGAACCCGCCGGCTCCGCCGGTTCGGCATTCGGCGGCTGATCACCGACGCAGCGCTGGGTCCTCGGGGCGTGCGGCCGCGGTTCGGAGGGGCTGCTGCACATCGGTTTTGGTGACGGCGAGGTAGGTGACCAGGCCGAGAATGAGCAGGCCGATCGCGGCGACGACCGGTCCGTCGCCGAGCCCGAGACCGCTGACGTCCCGCGCCTTACCGAGCCAGTCGGCGATCGAGGCGCCCAGCGGGCGGGTGATGACGTAGGCGGTCCAGAAGCTGAAGATGGGGTTCCAGCCCAGCCATCGGTAGCCGGCAGCGGGAATCACGATCAGAACAGCGAAGACCGCTGCCGAGGCCGCATAGCCCAGATGCAGTGTGTACGCGGTGAAGTCGCCGAGTGCGGTGCCCATGGCGAAGGTCGCCGCGACCGCGGCCCAATAGAACAGTTCTCGGCGGGTGGTGTCGATGCTGTGAATCGACAGGGTGCGCTCGGTGCGGTGCCAGAGGACGAACACCGCGGCCAGGGCGACGGCGTAGAACGCGGTCGAGACGGGATACGGGACACCTAGCGCGACGTGCATCACGTCGGCGGCCATGGTGCCGAACACCCCGACCGCGACGACCGCGAGCCAGTAGGTCCAGGCGATGTAACGGCCGACCCGCAGCTGTAGGACCAGGGCTGCCACGAAAGCCAGAAAGCCGAGGGCGACGGCGATCACCGGGTCGATGGTGGTGACGAGATAGTCGGAACTGGATTCGCCCATGGCAGTGGACAATCCCTTCACGACCCAGAATGCGGCGGTGATCTCGGGGACTCGCAGCGCACCGATGCGAGTCAGCGCGGACGATGACGAACTCTGTCTACCGGATGTGGAACTCAACGAGACACCTTTGGGAGTGGGGAGCAGGACACAGAGTTCGACACCGTCCGGATTCCGGGACGGTGTCGAGAGCTTGCGACAGACAGGCCTTTTCGGGCCCGATACCAGTGGCGGGCGGTCAAAGTTTCGAGGTCGGCGGCCGCATCGCCGTCGCCCCGGAAGCCTGCCCGATCGGCGCTGAGAGCACGCTGAGAAATCGAACACGCGGTTCGTCCGAGGGCTCGACGGGGCGATCTGGTCGCGGGTTGTCAGATGGCCGTGGGTGATTCGCTCTGCGGAGGGCGCAGTGGCACGACCACCTCCAGGCTCGCTCCCCCCGATGGCGACCGGCCGATATGGACCGTGCCGTGGTGGGCTGCGGCGATTTCGGCGACGATGGCCAGTCCTAGTCCGGTACCACCACTGGTGCGGGCGCGGTCGTCCTGTAGTCGGACGAACCGATCGAACACCCGGACATGATCGGCGTCCGGGATTCCGGGCCCGTCATCGTCGATGACCACCTGAGCCGTGGTGTCGGTGCGCGCCACTGTGACGGTGACAGCCGAGCGGGCATGCGTGACAGCGTTGTCGACGAGATTGCGCACGACACGCGTCAGCGCCTGCGGGTCGCCGATCATCCGGACCGGTTGCAGCCGAACGGTGATCTGCGCCGAGCACGTGCTGCGCACCAGGGCCACGACGGTCGCGGCGATATCGTCGAGATCGACGTCGGTGGGGTGCAGTACGAGGCCGTGTTCGTCGGCCGCGGCGAGGGTGAGCAGGTCTTCGATGAGTTTCTGCATGCGGACGGCTTCGGGCAGCAGCGTCGATCCGAGCAAAGCGTCGTCGGCGGCGTCGGGGTGTTCATGTGCCAGTTCGAGCCCGGCCACCAGTGTCGCGAGGGGACTGCGCAACTCGTGGGACGCGTCGGCGAGGAAGCGGCGCTGGGCGGAGTGGCCGGCTTCGACGCGGGCCAGCATATCGTTCATCGTGGTGGCCAGCCGGGCGATCTCGTCGCGGGCGGCCGGAACCGGAACCCGTTGTGAGAGTGCGAGTGTGCCGATGTCGGCCACTCGGGCCCGAATCGCTTCCACCGAGGACAGCGACCGTCCCACCAACGCGTAGGTCGCCGCGGCGGCGGCCAGGACGACGATCGGTCCGCTCAGGGCCAGTCCGAGAGAAACATCTTTGAGCGCATCCTCGACCGGTTCGGCGCTGACCGACGCCAACACGGTGAACGTCCCGGACCGACCGCGGACCGTACGCGCCGAAACGCGCAGATCCGAATTGCCCTGGACGGACAACCCGGTCACACCACCGGACACCGGCACAGCGACGAGCGGGCGCGAGGGCGCGCCGGCCGAGCCTCGCACCAGAACGCCGTCGGAATCGAAGACCTGCACTGTCTCGATATGAGAAGTGGCCGTCAGCAGCACCGGATCCAGCTCGTCGGGTGCGAAAGTGCCCAACTGCCCGGTGATCTCGGTGATGCGCGCCAGTGCGGGAGAATCGACCGAGCCGTACAGGGATCGGTACAGCAGCGACAGCATCACCACCGCGCCGAGCAGCACCACCACCGCTACGACCGCCGCCGAGGTCAGCGCCGACCGGACCCGCACACCCCACAGGGATGGGCTCCAGACGATCTCGAGGTCGCGCATGCCACTCATCCTCGATCACCCCGGGCAATCCACGTACTCGGTCTCAGCGCGTTCTCAGCGCCACCTTGACAGAGTGGCCGAGTGATACCGGGATTCTCTGTGGCCGGCGAACGACTATGCGGCACGGGCCGCGAAATGATTCCGGGCCGCGGCGCGCGCCACGGTATCGCGGCGCCGAAGGAGACAACGCTGTGCAACATCTGATCCTCACCTACGGTCTGACCGCGATCCTGCTGCTCATGGCCGCGGAATCGGCGTGCATACCCATTCCGTCGGAAGTGACGATGCTGCTGGGCGGTGCGCTGGCGGCTGGAGCGGTGAGTGGGCCGCACCCGAATCTGGTCGCAGTCATCGCGGCCGGGACCATCGGCAATGTGCTCGGCAGCTATCTGGCGTGGCTGGCTGGACGTTACGGGGGCCGCCCGGCGCTGCACCGTTGGGGCCGTTATATTTTCCTGCGCGAGGACGATATCGATCGCGCCCAGAATTGGTTCGCCCGCCGCGGCGCGGCCTCGGTGTTCTGGGCGCGCCTGCTGCCCGGCATTCGCACGTTCATTTCGCTGCCCGCAGGCATCGCCGGCATGCCGCCGGTCCGGTTCGGTGTGTACACGGTGGCGGGGTGCCTGCCCTGGACTGCGGCTTTGGCCGTCGCAGGCTACGGCGTCGGTGCGAACTGGAGCCATCTGGAAGACACGCTCCGCGGCCCCACCTATCTCATCGCCGCGGTAGCGGTCGTAGCGATCGCCGTCGCGGTGATCGTCGTATGGAGGCGCCGACGCCGTGCCGCCTCCGATTTCGACTGATCGACGAGACGGCGCGGGCCGCCGGCGCGGCCGAGTTCAACCCGTCGTCCGCACTGAAACATGAAGCGGGACAACACGCGGACTGTCCCGCGCACGCGTGGCTGATGGGTTTCCGGGATCAACCGCGCACGGTCATGAAGCGGGACAACACGCGGACTGTCCCGCGCACGCGTGGCTGATGGGTTTCCGGGATCAACCGCGCACGGTGAGGAACGCGAGGCTGCCGAGTCCCGCCACGAGGCAGTAGATGGCGAAGGGCGTCAGGGTCCTGGTCTCGAAGTATCTGACAAGGAACTTGACCGAGATATAGGCGAGCACCCCGGCCGCAACGCTGCCCGCCAGCGCTGGCCCGAGGACGGCGTGGTTCTGCGGCTTCAACAGCTCCGGGGTCTTGAGCGCCCCCGCGGCCAAGATGACCGGGGTGGCCAGGAGGAAGGCGAACCGGGCGGCGTCTTCGTGGCGCATGCCCTTGAACAGGCCCGCGACCATGGTGCTGCCGGAGCGGCTGACACCCGGGAAAAGTGCTGCGATCTGAGCGGATCCGATGATCAGCGCATCCTTGATACCGATCCGCGAGAGCCTGAGATCCGAGGCTCGAGCCGGATCGGCGACGGGCAGCACCGCTGTGTCCTGCGCAGCGGGGTCGACAGCGCGGCCGGTCGGAGTGAGGACGGGTTCGCGATTTCCGGCGCGGCTGCGGAGCAGTTCTGACCCCAGCAGCACGAACCCGTTGAGCGCCAAGAAGATCGAGGTGGGGATCGGCGTGCCGAGGTAGTTGCGGACCACCTTCTCCAGCGCCAGTCCTGCCAAGCCGACGGGAATAGTGGCCAGCACCAGCAGCACGCCCAGTTGTGCCTCGGGTGTGCGGATCCGCCTGGTACGCGCCACATCCCACAGTCCGCCGAGGATGCGCATCCAGTCGCGCCGGAAGAAGACCACCAGGGCGAGCGCGGTGGCGACGTGCATGGCCACCAGGATCGCCAGGTAGGGCGAATCCTTGGCGGACATATCGAGATCAGTGGCCCATTGGCCGCCGATCAAAGCCGGCAGCAGGATGCTGTGGCCGAGGCTGGAAACGGGAAAGAGCTCGCTCACCCCCTGCAGTGCCCCGACGACGATCGATTCCAGATAGGTGATTGCCATGCGTCTTCCTGTCGAAGGCCGGAACTGCTTGGCTCAGCAGACTTTCCGGGATGGATACGGGCTCAACAGTGATTCGGTGGCCGAGCACGGCACGGTCAACCGACGACCTGTACCGCACCGGCGCATAGGGGGGAGAAACGTCGCGACAGGCCGGATTACTCCAGCGCGGCAAGCAGATTCGTGAGCGCTCCAGTTTCGGTCGCCGCGTCCGGTGTACCGGCCCGCACCGCCTTCAACACGCTGTCGATCTTTCCGTCGAGCACACCCCACCCGGCTTTGTCCATGGGCTGCAAAGTGTCCTGGTCCCTGTCCCATGCCGTTTCCAGGTCCTTGATCCGCGCCTTGGCCTCGTTCTGCTGACCGGCCTGCACCTTGGACAGGGTGTCCTGCGTGATGGTGCGGAATGTGGCGACCTCGCTCGCCGGGAAGTGCGCCGCCGCCTCCCCGGGCGCCATGGCCGTGCTGACAGGTCCAGCTTCCTCGTCGCTCGCGGCGACAGCGTGCGGCTGCGCGGACGCCCATACCAGCAGCGCACCGGCCAGCGCTGCGACAACCACGTAGTAGCCGAGCATGATTCGCTCACGCGCAGGGTTGGCGGTCGTCACCGTCGGTACCCGGCTCTGCTGGGCATCGTCGATGACGTCGCGGCGAGAACGCGTGAGGTACACGACCACGGCCAGGATCGCGGCCAAGAAGATCACGCTGGTCAGCGCGGTTCCCACACCGAGCCCGTGATCAGCGGCCGGGGAGGCGAACCAATCGCCCAGATTCGCCCCCAGCGGGCGGGTCAGGATATAGGCGAGCCAGAACGACAACACGGCATTCGCGCCCAGCCGCCAGCCCACGACGACCGCGAGGATCAGACCCACCGGCAACAGCACCGACGTTCCCGGACCCCATCCGGTCAAAGTCAATGTCCAGTCGCCCGCCGCGGTACCCAGCGCGAAGGTGACCAGAACGGCGAGCCAGTAGAACAACTCGCGCGGCAACGTGAAAATCGAGTGGATCGACAGGGTCCGCTCACGGGCAAACCAGATTCCGAACACGACCGCCAGGGCCACGGCGAACACGCTGGTGCTCACGGCAAGCGGAACCGAAAGTTTGTCGGTCAGGATGTCGGTGTAGAGCGTGCCGGTCACGCTGACCACCACGACGGTCAGCCAATAGACGAACGGCACATAGCGTTTCGAGCGCAGTTGCCATATCAGCACCGCGGCCAACACCACCGTGAACAGCAGCGCGGTGACGAACAGCCCGAAACCCAGCGAATTGTTGATCCAGTCGGCGAAGGTCTCGCCCACGGTGGTGCACAGGATCTTGATGATCCAGAACCACACCGTGACCTCGGGAACCTTGCTCAGCAGGCTCCGGGTCGCACCGACCTCGGCCTTCGTCATCTCAGTCACAAGGCGCGACGGTAGTGATCACTCGCTGTGGTCACGCTGAGAACCCGTTGACCGCCTGTGAACGACCGCTGGCGCTGGGTTGAGGACTATTCGAACGAGGCCGGTGCAGTGCGCGCAATCGCCGCAGGTTGTGCACCGAGGTGCCGGACCCTGATCGCAGAGCCCGGCACTTCCGGCCCGTGCTGCTGCGGGACCGGCGGATGACTCAATCAGATCCAGCGGACGCGCCGCGCGGGCCACTCACTCTGTGCCAGAGCATCGCCGTTGCGGCGGACAGTCCGTAATAATCACCCGTCGCCGTGGTCGCGGTCGGCCCCGGACATGTGAGTGTGTTCGGCCCGGTCGCCACGATCGGCACCGTTCGATTCATCGCGGCCCTGACGATGGTCGCCCTGATGCGGGCCGGGCGCGTGATGACTCCCGCCCACCGCGCAATATTCGCAATGCCCTTCCAGCCTGACCGAGGAACCCGGTGCCGCCGCACCCGCGGTGCTCACCACACTCATCGAGATCGCGGTGGCCCCAACGACAACCGCAAACAATCGGCCGATTCGCGTCATGACAGATGATCTCCATTCCGTTCTCGAACCAAGCACCGCGTGGACGCGGCCGACGCCACCGTGCGCCTGCTTCGTTGAGAAAACGCTGTGACGATCCGCGCATGATCTCGCTGCACCCGACACTCCCGTCGCCGATGCCGTATTTTGCCGGAACCATTGTTCTCCTTCCTTCCGAGCACGAACGCGTTCCGCGCGAACGAACTCCGGATTTCCGAAGCAGTCAGAGGCTGCTGCGCAGCAGATTTCGTCGTCCCGTCGTCCACTGAGATGAGGCTGAGAATCCGGCACACCTATTTCCCCCGATGCCCGTGTCGTGGTTTGGTATCTCGCGGTGGTCGGTCGGCAACCGACCGGTTCGCACGAACTGGCGTCCTGCGCGGTCGATGAGGAGGAATTGCCTATGGTGCTGGAGTAATTGCCCGGCCCAAGGGGTCTGGCATATCGGACCATCCCCCGCTGCGCGCGTTCGCCTTTTGCCCCTCGGCCGGGATCATGGTCGCGATCGGGGTGACCCGGCGGTGCTGGGCCGCACGCGGGCACAACACCGAGGATGCCGGTATAGGGGATCCGAATTGATGGATGTAAATCGTTGCGCTCCTGGAGATTAGGGTCGTTCACCGGCAGTTCATGTCGTGCGGCCACGATCCTCCGCCGAGGGCTGTCGCGGTCGGCGACTGTGGGATAGATGCTGGAGCTCGTGGTGAGTACGACAATCGAATCTTGGAAACGCGTGCGCACCTGGGCGGTGCTCACCATCGCCGGTGTCGTTGCCGGGTATGGGGCTGTCCTGCTTGCCAATCCACGGCATTTCTATACCGACGACACCGAGGCCCAGTACGGCGCGCTGTGGGTGATGTTGGGCCGTCACCTGCGCGAGGGCCGCTTCCCGGCATTGGTTCCGTGGGAGTGGATGTCCGGCAACTATTCGATGGAAGAGGCCGGACTCTACAATCCGCCGCAGTTGCTGGTCGATTGGTTCGCGCCGTCGGTGGACAATCTCGCGCTGTATGTGACGGTGGTGAAGCTGGTGTTCTCCGCTGTCGCCGCGCTCGGAGTTTTCCGGGTCTGCCTGGCCTACGGTGCTCGCCCCTGGTGGGCGACGGTCGCGGGGGTGGCCTTTCCGCTCAGTGGCTGGTTCCTGTTCTTCGACGAGGCCAGTTGGGCGACCTCACTCACCGGCACCGCGTGGATGATCCACGCCTGGGCGTCGGGGGTGCGCTATACCCGCGGGCGCAGTGGACCGCTGTCGACATTCGTCTTCCTGTATCTGGCGATCTCGGTCCAATATGTTTTCCCCGCAGTCGAATCCGCGTTGATGATCGCCGCGGTAGCAGCCGGTGAGGTGATCTACCAACGCCGGTGGAAACCATCCCTGCGACTGCTGGCCGTCGCCGCGTGCGCGGGACTGGCGGGATTGGAGACGTATCTGCCGGGAATGCTCTCGTCGGCGGTGACCTGGCGCGGCAACGAGCGAATCATCAACAACCAGTTCCTGACCGTGCCGTGGTCGGAATCGCTCAATGCCAGCCTGCCCACCACCCTGCCGGCCTTCAAAGCGTGGTGGGGGTACGTCCAGCCGCTTCCGATGGTCTACATCGCGTGGTTCCTGATCCCGGCGCTGGCGTTCATCGACTGGCGGGCGGCGCGGCGGTCATGGCGGGAGCTCAGCGGCGTGGCGATATTCGCGGCGGGCATGCTGATGTGGTGCGCCGGACCCGGTTCCGTGGGCCCGCTGCGCTGGCCCGCCCGGGTGTTGCCGATGGTCGCACTCGGTTTGCTGGTGCTGGTGTGCGTATTGCTCAGCCGCTACGGCACTTTCGCACGGTGGCGGAAACGCGGCATCGCCGCCGGCGTCTTGATCGGCGTATTGTTCGTGCGGTCGTTCTGCGCGGACCCGCACGACGTGCTGCTGCACGCACTGGCCGCGGTGGGCGTCTGCGCGCTCGGCGCGGTGGTCGTACGGCTCGCGCGGACCCGGGGGGTGGCCGTCGCGTGTGTGCTGACGATCGTCGCCATGGTCCCGATCGCCTACTTTCAGGTGGCCGGGGCACGGTCCACACCGATGTCCTACGGTTTCCCGGAACGCCGCTCGGAGATGAAGGACGCGTTCCCGCACTTCACCGGTGTCACACTGCAATTGGCCGACCGCGCGCTGGTGCCGCCGGCCGAGCAGAGCGTTACCGGCGCGTGGGGGTCACTGTCCTTCGGCAACTACGCCAAGAACCTGCACCTGGATTACGTCAACGCCTACACCCCGATCGGATACGCGGCCTTCAGCAAGCTGCTGTGCATGGGCTGGGACGGCAGCACCTGCCCCGCCGCCTTCGGCGCGGCCTTCTCGATCGAGCCCTCCACCGGCAGAACGATCATCGACCTGATGAAGGTCGACCGTGTCGTACTGCAGCGCGCCCAATATCCGGACGCCGGTGACCATCCCGCACCGGCGGGCTGGAAGTGGGTCGACTACCCGGGCCACGAACGCTACATCTGGGTGCTCGAGCGCATCGACGGCCCGATCTCCACGCGCCACGGGTTGATCTCCGACGCACGGGGAGTAACCCTTACCTCGGCTACGCGGGACAGCGTCACCAGCCACTTGCATGTCAGCTCGATCGACGGCGGCCGCATCGTGTTCGCTCGCCTGGCCTGGCCCGGCTACCGCGTCACTCTGAACGGTCGCGATATCTCGTTCACCACCGTGGCGAACAGCTTTGTCGCCGTGAACATCCCACCCGATACCCACGACGCCGACCTCATCGTCACCTGGCGTCCGCCCGGCTGGAAGATCGGCATCGCCACCGCACTCGCGGGACTACTCGGCCTCGCACTCCTGCAATGGGCCTACACCCGAAATCGACTGCCCGAAATCGCCTCAGCCGAGGCCGAAATCCCGGACGAACCGACTGCCGTTGAACGAGAGCCTCAGGCCGTCGGCTAAAGCGGTCGTCGAGACTGCTCTGTTGCGCAACGCGCGGCGGGGTTGTCGCCCGCTGCTGTGAATCGGAGCTGTCGACGGTGACGACAGTGCGCACGGCCGGCGCCCGTGACGGCGACTTCGGCAAGGGAATCCGCGACGTATCGACCGCTGAAGGAGTTCGCTGATCGGTTTGCGAGGCAACAGGATACGGCGGGCATGAGGGAGGGATCGGATTGAACCGGAACACGGCGAGTACGGCACTGTCGGCCCGTGCGTTCATGGCGGTGACCGCCGACTGCTCCGCGAATGGACGCGGAACACTGACGGTGACACCGAGTCCGGTGGCAATGAACCTCACCGGCTGGCGCTGTCCCTGAGCCAGCATGACCATAAGCATCACCGGTCACCAGCCGACGATCAACCCACAACCCCGGTTACCGCCCAACCGTCCTGCACGCGGCGTTGGCAACCGAATCGAATGCCGATGCTGAACACGAACATTCCCCTGATCGACATCGAGAGCGACCGCCGCCCTGCATGATTCAGCAGGACCACGATCGCTCTCGATGTCGATCAGCAGGCGCGGATCAGGAGATGGCGTTGATGGCGGTAGTCAGCTTGGCTTTGAAGGCATCCGGGATCGGGATGTAGCCGGACTGGTCGAGACCGTTCTGGCCGTTGGTGATCGCCGAGGTCAGGAACGCCTTGACGGCCTTGGCGGTGTTGGCGTCGCTGTACTTCGAGCAGACCAGTTCGTAGGTGGCCAGCATGATCGGGTAGGCGCCCTGGGCGGTGGGCTTGTAGAACGAGCTGGTGTCCAGCACCAGGTCGTTGCCCTGACCCTTGACCTGCACGCCGGCGACGGCCTTCTGCGCCGAATCGACGGTCAGCGCGACCGGGGCCGGGCCGGCCGAGGTGACGATCTTGGCCATGTTCAGGTTCTGCGCCTTGGCGAAGGACCACTCGTTGTAGGTGATCGAACCCTTGGTCTTGTCGATCGCCGCGGAGGTGCCCTCGTTGCCCTTGGCGCCCTCACCGACACCGCCGGCGAACGACTTGCCCGCACCCTTGCCCCACGCGCCGTTCGAGGCGGCGTCGAGGTAGAGCTGGAAGTTGTCGGAGGTGCCCGACTCGTCACTGCGGTAGATCACGTGCACGGCATCCGAGGGCAGGTTCACGCCCGGGTTGAGCGCCTTGATCGCCGGGTCGTCCCAGTGGGTGATGCCACCGTTGAAGATCTTCGCCGCCGTCGGGCCGTCGAGCACCAGATCCTTGATGTCACCGAGGTTGAAGGTGATCGCGATCGGTCCGAACACGGTCGGCAGGTCCCACGCGGGCGCACCGCAGTGTGCAGCCGCCTTGTCGGGTTCGCCCTTCTTCGCGTCCAGCGGCGAGTCGGAGCCACCGAAATTGGTTTGGCCGCCGATGAATTCGTTCACACCGGCGCCGGAGCCGCTCGAGGTGTAGTCGAGGCTGTAACCGTCGCAGTTCTGTTCGTAGGCGGCGATGAATCGGTCCATGGCGTTTTTCTGCGCCGAGGATCCACTGGCCTTCAACGCCTTCTGCCCGCCACAGCCCACATCTGCCTTCGCGGCACTGCCGCCCGCCGGAGTAGTGGTGTTGTTGTCGCTGCCACACGCGGTCAGGGTCAGCACGCTCGCGGTGACGACGGCACCGAGCAGCATGCTGCTGCGCTTGAAATTCATCGATCCTCCAGAAATTGTTCTCGCCGAGCAAAACTAGAGCAACTCGGTTGCCATAATCACTCACTCGAATGACGCGATGGTGAACAATTCGGTCGCAACACGCCTGGCGAAATTATTACAATTATGACGATTCTTGCAATTATGTGAAGAGACTTCGAACGGCATGCCTCCTCTGAACCGGTCCACGAGGCAATTCATCCGAATGCTCGTACACATGTATCACGCCACAGGCTCTGCGAGGCACGGCAGGCGAATCGCAAAACGCGCTCCACCACCCGGTCGTTCCTGACATTCGACTCCGCCGCCATGTGCGGCAACCGTTTCGGCGACCAATGCCAGCCCGATGCCGCTGCCGGTGCCCGAACCACGACCCGCCGGCGCTGTCGCGAACCGTTCGAAGATGCGGCCCCTTTCCATGACCTGCACGCCGGGACCGGCGTCATCAACCGTGATCAGCACTTCCGATCCGGCACGCGCAACGTGTACCGCAGTCACCCCGCCGCCGTGCCGATCCGCGTTGTCGAGCAGATTTCCCACCGCCCGTTGCAGCTCGAGCTTGCGTCCGCTGATGTTCGCGTCGGCCGATATCGCCAGCAGTCCCGGCGCATATTTGCGCTCGGCCAGGGTGTGCGTCATCAGTTCGCCCACCGAGAGCGGCTCGGTGTCGCCTCGATGCACGCCGGCTTCCAGCCTCGCCAGCTCCAGCATGTCATCGAGCAACCGGCGCAGATGCTCGAGTTCGGCGCTGAGGTAGCCGAGCGCCCGGCGCGGGCGCGGCGGCAGCTCCTCCGGATGCTGGTTCATCACCTCGACACTGGTGATCAATGTGGTCATAGGCGTCCGCAATTCATGGCTGATATCGCCGACGAAGCGCCGCTCGCGTTCGATGCGCGTCTGCAGGGAGTCGACCATGATGTTGAACGCGTCGACAGTGGTGTCGAGGTCGGGATCGTGTGTGCGCGTCAACCGCAGCCCGAGGTCGCCCGCCGCGATCCGTGCGGCGGTTCCCGAGACATGTTGCAGCGGGCTCAGAACGCGGCGACTGGCCCACACACCCAATCCCGCGCCGAACATCGTCGCTGTCAGCGCACTGACGATCAGGAGATTGCGCAGCATCCGCAGCCTGGAGTCGAGTTCCACGATCGGGCTGAACTCGTACATCATGTCGCCGTCCCGGCCCATGTGCAGGCCGACCCGGAAGTAGGGCCGGCCATCGACAGACACTCGCTGGGTCCCCGGTGTGGGCTCGCCGATCAGGCCCGGAGGCAGCAATCGGCCGATGTCAGGCGCCGAATCGGTGACATACCAATCGGTTCCGTGTCGCACCAGCAGAATGGTGCCGTCAGGCGGTTCTATCGATGCCAGCGCACCCTCGGCGCCGGAACGCGCAACCAGCGGACGAAGCATGTCGCTGTAGGCGCTTGCCACACGATCGGCCGAGCGCATTCGCTGGTTCTCCATGTAACGGTGTCCGATGGAATAGACCGAGACCACCAGCAGCAGCGCTACCAGGCCCGAGCTCAGTGCGAACGCGACAATCACTCTGGCCCGCAGGCTTCGCGGCCACCGGCGTGGAACAGCGTCGGGCATCTCAGCGCTGCGCATCGAGCCGGTATCCGAGGCTGCGCACCGTCACGACGATGCGCGGGTTGGCCGGATCCCGCTCGATCTTGGTGCGCAGACGGCGCACATGAACGTCGACGATGCGCTCATCACCGAAAAAGCCTCGGTCCCAAACCCGTTCGAGCAGCATCCCTCGACTCAGCACTCGTCCCGGATCCGCGGCGAGTTCGCACAGCAGACGGAATTCGGTGATCGTGAGATGCACCCGTTCCCGACCGCGCCGCACCGCACCGCGCTCCGGAGACAGAATCAACGGTGCGCGCGGATCGGCGTCCAGCAGCACCTCATCAGCGGCAACAGGAGCATCGTCGCGGCTGGTGTCCTCACGCATCGCGGCCAAACCAGCGCGACGCCGCAGCGCCCGCATGCGGGCGGTGATCTCCTTGACCTGGAACGGTTTGGTCACGTAGTCGTCAGCGCCCACCTCCAGAGCCGCCACTACATCGTGTGTGTCGTCGCGCGCGCTCACCACGATGATCGGCACATCGTGATCACGGCGAACCTCACGGATACAGGTGAATCCGTCCATGCCGCCGAGCATCAAGTCGACGATCATGACATCGGGCGCACCGTGGTCTCGGAGGTACTCGAGTGCTTGTTCGGCCCCGCCGGCCTCGATCACTTCGTAACCCTCGCCCTCCATGGCGAGCCGTAATACGCCACGGACGCGGTCGTCGTCCTCGACGATCATCAGGCTCGCGCCCATAGCCATCCTTCGTCTACTCGGATACGTGGTCACCCATCCGCCGCGGTCCGACGGCCGCGCTCGGTCTGTGCAAGCTCGTCACAGTATCGGCACTCACCGCGGAGCCCGCCCGGCAAGCACAAGGATATGGTCCACCACCTCGCAGCTATCACGGTCCTGGCTTTCCCCACAATTGGTTCCGGACAAACACGGCCCGCTGCGTAGTCAAAACAGCGTGCGTCACCTTCCCTCTGCCGGACTCCCTTCTACTCGCCGGACCCGCGAGAAACCACCGGTTAACCAACTGACGCAACATATTTCGACCTATTCGTAACACGATCTCAAAGAATGCCATGTTGGCGCAAAGAACTGGACTGTTGCGCACTGTCAGTCATTCATCCGGCGGTTTGTCCGCAAAAACTCTACGTTTGCCGGACTCGGTTTCGATCTATTCGATCCACTCTGCGGAAATATCTGATGAGGAAACCGAGCCAAATGCAGACCAAGAAGTTCACCGTGACCGCGGCGATGCTGATCGCCGCCCTCGGCATGACCGCGGGCAACGCCAACGCAGCGCCCGCCGCCGACACGAATGCGATCGACTACACCTTCACCAACTCCGCGAAGGACGTGGTCATCAACACCGATGCCGGTTCGCTGGTGGTGGAAGACGGCGCTTTCAAGATCAAAGCTGCCAACGGCGCCGTCGTCGCGGGCACCCCGCTCAACTTCCGTGTCGACGACTTCGTCTTCCCGATCACCGCGGAGATCAAGGACCGCACCGCCACGCTGACTCCGCAGTTCGACGAGGCCCACGCCGTCTACCAGCCGGTCGCGCTCCCCTACGAGGACCAGGCTCCGTTCAAGAGCGACTACGACCGTGAGCAGGCCGCCTGGAATCGCATGACCAGCACCATCTCCACCGGCGCCACCATCGGGACCCTGGTCGGCGGCCTCGGCGGCGCGGCCGTCGGCTGTGTCGTCGGTATGGCCGTCGGAGCGACCCTGACCGCACCGCTCGCGCTCATGTTCGGGGCGGGCCCCATCGGCGGGTGCATCGCCGGAGCAGCAGCGGTCGGCTTCCTGGGCACCGTCGCCGGGCAACTTTTCGTGACGGCCCCGGTCGCCATTCTGGCTGCGGCACAGTACTTCACGACGGTCAATTCCCCCCTCCCGGGGAAATGATCCGACCTGCGGAAATTCGGTCAAACTAGCCGCTGAACCGTCGGTTCGCAGGTGATGTGATTGCGATCGGATCCAGCCCCGGCGTTGGTGCTCCACCGCACTCCGGGGCTGGATTCATGACTGTCGCACCGGTTCTGGAAATTGAGGGGCCGCTGACGGGCAACCGGCAGTCTCCGGTGATGCGACTTCGGTTGCGGCCGGCCCCCGGCGAGGTACCGCACCCATTGGCTCAGTGCGCTCCTCCGCCGAGGTAGTAGGTCAAAGCCGGTGCACCGCGGTATATTTCGACGAGTTCGAGCAATAGTCCGTCTGAGGTCCGGTGGTAGCAGACCCCGGGTTCGGCGTCCCCGGCGAGCACCACCGCAGCCGCTTGCAGCGGATACCCGGCGTCAGCGAGGCGTGCGGATTCACCCTTGACGTCAGCGGCCCAGAAGCCGACGTGGTGCAAGCCGGGTACGTCCCAGATAGTTCCCGGAGTCTGTTCGAGTAATTCGAAGTATGGGGGACCCTGTTTGGAGAAGGTGATCATCGGACCCACCTGCTGAGCCTCGGCATCGGTGACCTGATGCCCGCTGCGGACGGGCTCCAGCCATTCCACGCCGAGGAGTCGATTCAATTCGGTCATTGCTCTGTCGAGATCGGCTACCACTACACCGAAGTGATATCCGGGAACGAGAACTGGCATACCGGACTCCTGATCTTCGAGGGGATTCGTGATCCGGGCTGTTGATTTCGCGGGCGCCGCCCGTCAGGGCAGCGGCGGCGTCAGCGCCGCACCTGCCGCGGCTCCGAGCGCGGCGCCGGCCGCGGCTCCCAGTACGCCACCACCGATGGCGCCCGCCGCGATGCCCAGCGGTTCGCCGGCGACCGCACCGGCGACGATTCCGCCCGGCCCGCCCAACGCGACCGATATGCCGCCGGTCGCCAAACCGACTTCGACGCCAAGGGTTTCACCGACGACAGCACCGGCGACCGCACCGATAACAGGTCCGGCGACCGCCCCGGCCACCGCCCCGGCCGGCACGCCGATCGCTGCGCCGACACCGGCGCCGATTGCGGCACCGGCGATCTCGGCGGGTGAGAACGCCGAGGGATCCGGCACCGGCACATTCAGCGGCGGCACATCAATCGCGGGCACCTCGTCCGGCACAGCCAACTCGGTCGCGGGCAGGTCGATGGCGGGAGTGTCGAACTCGGGCAGCGTGATCGCCGGGACCTCGATCGCTGGAAGCAATCGGCTCAACGGCTGACCATCCGCTGCCGGCCCGAGACGATTCGGCGCGATCACAAATGGCTCATCGCCCAACGGGTGCAGCGATTGCGGTCGGTCGCCTCCGGCAAACGGAACGGGTGCCGACTCACCGCTGTCCGCTCGATCACCGCCGGACTGGCTGCCGGGTGCTTGTGCTGCCGGAGGCGCCAGGAGTCCGGACTCACGGCCGGATTGCTCGGCCGGGGGCGCCACGGGGCCGGGCTGCCCGCCCGTAGCGTGATCCTCGGACGGCGCGGGAATCACAGCCTGCTGGCCCGCGGAAAGCGCGGGGTCCGACCGGGTCCGGCCCCCTTGCTGATTCGACGGAGCCGCAGGCAGGTAGGGCGACGCCGGTACATCGATCGGAGGCAACTCGAGACCGGGCAGCGTCAGCGCGGGCAGTAGCTCCACGGGCGGAACGCACAGCGGCGGAATCTCGAGGGGAGCGATGGGCGGCAGTTCGAACGGTGGTGTCAGACCGATTGCGGGCAAAGAGATTTCGAGCGCCTGCGCCTGCGGTGTATTGAGCACCGTGGCAACGGGGATCGCGAACGTCAGTAAGGCGACGCGCAGCAGCGCTAGTCGTCCTCGTCCATGTCGACTCTTCATTGTTTCTCCTGGCAGCGAGCAATAACTCCTTGATCGCGGCACGTCGCGCCCCTTCGGGCGCAGACAATGCCACAGGCCGGTTCCGGGACCGAGGGCCTCGGACGAATGCGGTGGTGTCACTCTCTGAGCCGATGACTCTAACAATAAGTCCGACCGGTCGGATAGTTGGTGTTAGATTGTTCACGTGACCACAGCCGACGGCAGGAGACTGCGCGGGAACCGCACCAGGGAATCCGTGCTCGACGCAGCGCTCGACACGGCCTCGATCGACGGATTGAACGGCTTGACACTGGGCCGCCTCGCCACCGGCCTGGGCATCAGCAAATCGGCGCTGTTCACCCATTGGCCCGACAAACAGTCACTCCAACTCGCCGTCATCGAGCACGCGGCACAGCAATGGGAGCACCGGGTGGTGCGCCCCGCGCTGGTGGACCGCACCGGCCTGGCCGCACTCTGGGCTCTCCAGGAATCCCGGCTGCGGTTCTACATCGACGCGGTACTGCCGGGCCGGTGCTTCTTCGTCACCGTCCACGCCGAGTTCGACGACCACCCAGGCTCGGTCCAGGACCGGCTTCGCACCCTCCTGGTCGAATGGGAAGCCTTGCAGATCAACCTGATTCACGCCGCGATCGCCGCAGGTGAACTCCAACCCGACACCCCCGCCGCCGAACTGGCCTTCGAACTCGACGCCCTCGGCCAGGCCGTCGTCACCCGCGCACGCCTTCTCGACGGTGAAGCGACCTTTGCCCACGCCCGCCACGCCCTACTCGCCCACCTCCGTCATAACGCCCTCGAACCGGACATCCTGCCCGCGATTTAGACCCACGAGCGGGGTTTCGCCGCCTACTTGCCAGCGATGCACTCGGCACGGCGTGCGGCTCATACGGTCACGCGGCCCGAACTCATCGTGACCGAGACGCTGAACGAGCGAACGCTGCTACCCGGACATCCGGTTCAGCTCGCCGCGCCGCAGAGGTTTCTCGACTCGACGCCGAGCACGGTCGGGGCCTCCATCGTGCGGTCCTTCGCGGGGGAGGTCGTCGCACTACCTCGAACACGAAGACACGGCCATGATGTCGAGCGTGATCACCGTCCGCTAGGCCCCACTGCGGATCCCCCGCAGCACCTTCAGCTCAACAGCGGATCCATGTGGGCCGGAATCGAGGTCACCCTCCTGGGGAACCTGTCCGAGATCGAAACCGCACCGGCGGCGGATCCACCGCATACACAGACCCGCGCTCACTGGCGCGGCTCCGACTTCCGCACTCGCCGTGTTCACCCAATTACCCTCTCCTGATTGGCTTTCCGGCGTCGAGCATCCGCAAAGTGACCTATGAGTTGGAGAGCGGGGTGGTGGATAGCCCCCGTTCACGCGGTCCTTGTCGATCATGTCACGGTGACCTACCATCGCCTTGTAGTAACTACTACTGTCAGATAGTAGTTCACGAAAGGATCAGGGATGGAAGCGAATCCGATATCTTCTCCGACCTCGCCGAGCGTGGCCAACCGGTTTTCCCCGGAAGGCTGGGCTGGTACGGAGGGCTTGCACTGGCTCGATCAACGTGAGCGCTACACCCGCATGCATCAGGGGCTTACCGCCCGTATCGTAGAGGCGGCGGCGATTGAGACGGGTGCGGCGGTCCTGGATATCGGTTGCGGTGCAGGGGACACGACCTACGCCGCGGTCGCGGCCGGAGCCGGACAGGTGGTCGGCATCGATGTTTCCGCCCCGCTGCTGTCCGAAGCCGAACGGCGATGGACGAGGCGGGAGACGGGTGAGGTGGCGTTCATCCAAGCCGACGCGCAGACGCATGAATTCACCGCCGGTACTTTCGACGTGGCGATCAGTCGTTTCGGGTTGATGTTCTTCACCGATCCACGGATTGCCTTCGCGAATATTGCCGCAGCCCTGCGCCCCGGCGGCCGACTGGTCTTCACCAGCTGGCAGGCTCCACAGCACAACGAGTACTTCACGCTGCCGTTGAGCGTGTTGGCGGCCCGGATGCCGCTACCGGATCAGAACACCGATGGGCCGGGCGGATTCTCCCTCGCCGATCCCGATCGCATTCGAAACCTGCTGACCGACGCAGGATTCAATCAGATCACCATCACCTCGGTGGAGGACAACCCGTGGATCGCCCGTGACGTCGACGACGCCGTGGGCTACCTGCGCTCGACGACGCTCGCACGTTCGCTGCTGGCCACGCTCGACTCCGAGACCGATCGTGCGATCGACAACGAACTGCGGACGGCTCTGGCACCCAAACAAACCGACGACGGATTACGGCTGGGTACCGCGACCTGGCTGGTAACGGCCCGCTACCGCGCCGTCCAGTAGAACGGCGGTCGATCCGGTCCGAGCCCGGTGGTCCCGGACCACCAGGCTCTACTATCGACCAGGCAGTAACGGGAATGAGGTGGAATGACCGACGCACTCGATCGAGCGATCGCAGCACTGGGACCGCTCGAGGGGCGAATCATGCGGCTGGTCTGGACCAGCTGTGTCGCAAACGAATTCGTGGTGCGCGATATCGCCGCATTGGTCCCGGAGCTGGCCTATACGACGGTTATGACCACACTGCGACGGCTCGCCGACAAGGGCCTGCTGCACGCGGAAGCACGAATCGGCCGGCGAGCACACAGCTACCGCGCGGCGGGCAAGCCCGCCGATTATCTGGCAGCCGCCAGCCGACGCGAAGCCTCCGAAGTAGTGGCACGCTACGGGGACGCCGCATTGGCGGCCTTCGCGACCCAGCTCGGCGAACTGACCGAGGAACAGCGACGCCGCTTGGGCGAGTTGGGCTGATGATCCGTCAGCGCCTCAACTGGCCGATCCAGCTCACGGTCCTTGCCGTGTTCGGCGGGATTCGGTTCACGTGGCAGCGCCCGATGTCGGTATGCATGGGAATGACGCTGTCCGAATGCCTCGGTCTCGCCGCCGCGATCGTCGTACTCGCGGGGCTGACTTTGGCCCTCGCCCGAGGGATCTGGCTGGTTGGAGGAAGCCGCCGCGCGGTTCGTTCCCTTGTACTCGTCCCGATCCCGCCGGCGTTGCGAGCGGCCATCGATCGCACCGGCGTGGACTCGGCGCTGTGCCTGTCGGATCCCGAAGCGTCGGCCTTTTGCGCCGGCCTCCTGTGGCCCCGAATACGGGTCACCACCGGGCTGGTCGATCGATTGTCACCCACCGAGCTCGATGCGGTCCTCCTACACGAGGCCGAACACGCGCGTCGCCGCGACCCGCTGCGCCGCATCGTGTTCCGATCGCTCGCCGACGCTGGATTCCTGATTCCGCTGTTCGCGTGGTGGGCTGCACGTGAACATGAACTGTCCGAACTCCGGGCCGACCGGGCCGCTATCGATGCGGTCGGAGCCCGACCCGTCGCCGCCGCGCTACTCGCGCTGGACTCCCCGTCATCCACCGTCGGTAGAGCCGGTTTCGGAGGCGTGGCCACCGCACGGGTGGCGCAACTACTGGGCGACGGCCACATCGCGCGACCGCCATCGCTGCCGATATGCGTGCTGTCCCTGACCAATATCACGATCCTGGTGAGCCTGGCCATGTGCATCGGACAGGGAGCCATCACACTGCTTTGATATGCCGCTGATCATGTTGACCGAACGGGACGCGGAGTCGCACATACAGACCGGCAGAGGTGAACCGCCTAGCCGGTCCCCACATCGACGCCTGCTTCGCAGCCGCCCCATTCGATTTGCCAGTCGCCCGCGCGGGTCGCGATCCGCGTGCCCCTTGCCAGGGGAAGTACCCGGCAAGGGAACGACGATGACAATGCCCAGCATCAAAAACGGTCCGCTGAGAGTCAGGCGTAGCTGTCGACCGAGGCGATCGAGGCCAATTGCGGCTCCTGATGGTGTCGGGAGATATTGCGCTGCAACAATTCTGTCGAGGCCGCCACTCCTATTCCGCCCGCTGTGACTGTGGCGAGCAGACCGTCGTTTGCACGGAGTTCCGCCAGAGTTGTCGAGATCGCGGCATGTGCGGCGAACAAGCACGGCGTCGAGTAGATGACCATGTCCACGCCCAGCGCCTCGAGCTCGGACAACGACAAACGGGGCGAGAGACCGCCCGCGATCTGATTGAATACCAACGGTTTATCGCCCGCCGCAGCGCGCACCTTACGGATCTGCTCCACACTGCGCACGCCGTCCACCAGGATGACATCGGCTTCGGTGGCGGCCAGCGCGGCCGCGCGGCGCAGCATCTCCGGCTCGTCCACGGCATCGGTGCGTGCCACCACCACGAGGTCGGATCGGGTGTCCAGCACCAGGTTCAGCTTCTCCAGGTACTCCTCGAGAGGCAGGATCTGTTTGCCGGCGGCGTGACCGCACCGGCGTGGGCGCTTCTGGTCTTCCAGGATCACCCCCGAAGCCCCGATCCGTTCCAGCTGCTCGATCACATGACCGACCACCTCGAGATCGACGTAACCGTCGTCGATATCCACCAGCAGATGCTGCCGCGGGAACGCCATCCGCAATCGCTGGACGAACCCGACCATGTCCGGCCAGGCGATGAATCCGATATCGGGCAATCCGTAATAGGAGGCCGCGAAACCGAAGCCCGATACGAACAGTCCATCGAACTGCTGCGCCGCCAGGGACGCGGAGTACATGTCGTACACCCCGACCAGGGGCGTGATATCCGAGGCGAGAACCGTTGCGCGCAAAGCCGTTCCATACTTCATGTGCCACCCCTTTGTTCGGCGGGCGATCACGCCCGACTTCCGACAAGCATGGTGTTCGAGGCAAGTGTGCCGAACGGTCGCTGTGAATTCGCTGAAAGTCCCGGCCGGACATCGGTTCCAGCCTGCCGCGGAGCCTCGATCGTGCCATCCTGGTCGACATGCTCGTCAGTACACCGCTCGCCGTCGCCGGAGCCATTCGGCCATGACACTCGACACGCGAATCTTTCTCCGTATCAACGAGTTCGCCCGCGAAACCCCGTGGCTGCACCCGATCGTTTCGGACTACATCGGTATCGCTGCTGCCGTATCCGCCGGATTGATCGTGGCCGGATGGTGGATCGCACGCGGTCGCCGAGACGCGACAGCCATGGCCGCCGCCGTGTGGACGCCCATTGCGGTGATAGTCGCGTTCCGGATCAATCAACCACTCGCCGCGATGGCGGGCAAAGCCCGCCCGTACGTGACACATTCGAGCATCCTGGTGCTCTCCCATCACAGCGGACCGAGCTTCCCGAGCCACCGCGCGGTGGAGGCGGGAGCGGTCACCGCCGGACTGCTGCTGGTGCACCGCTCTCTCGCCATCGTCGCCGCCTGCGCGGCGCTTGCCCTCGCTTTCGCCGATGTTTATATCGGCGCGCACTACCCGCAAGATGAGGTGGCCGGGCTGGTTTTCGGTATCGCGGCCTGTCTGATCGGCTTCGATCTGACTCGCCATCCGCTGCGGTGGGCTGCGACGCGGCTCCGCCGAACCCGCCTCTGGCCGCTGGTCAGCGATGCACCTACGACCGCTGCAGCGGACCGATGAGCCCAGTCTTCAATGACACCAATGCATTTGACATCGCGCCGTTGAGTCGAGCGAACTCAGGACAGCCCGGGAGCGCTGGTCTGCAGGGCTGGGTCGGTACGGGTGTCGATGGCCCGGGTGAGCTCATCGAGCGCGGGCATCGCGGCACTGAGCAGGTGCTGCCAGCCGGGATGCAAATCGGCCAGGGCGGCGCGCAGAATATCGGTGTTCGTGGCCTGCCAGGATCCGACCGCTTCCTGCCCGCTGCCGGTGAGGGTCAAGGTGACCGCGCGACGATCGTCGCCGGGGGCGCGAGTGATCATGTGCTGCGCCGCCAAACCGTTGACCAGCGTGGTGACCGAGTTCGGCGCCAGCCGCAGCAATCGGGCCAGCTGCCCGGGGCGTATCCCGGGATGCTCCGAAACGCATGACAGCAGCTCCAATTGGGCGACCGAGAGCGCATTGGCCGGATCAGCAGCACGAGCGGCCCGGCGCATAGCGCGGCGCAGGCAGGCGATCACCTCGGCCAGCGCGGTCTCGTCGGGTCGGGCACCCAGCGCGGGTACCGGCTCGGCGGCGGATACGGTCATCGACGACTCCTCCTGCTCGGATGGTCCCTCGAATACTGCCCTACTACTGCGCATGGTGGTCGCCGCGGCGAGCACGGCGAAGGCCAGCAGCCCGATCACCGCGATTCTCGGTGCGGTGGAGACGCTTTCGGCGCGGCCGGCGTAGTGCAAGGCCAGGGTGACCACAGCGACACCACCGGCGGTGCCCAGCCCACGGCTCATATTCACCAGGCCGCCGCTGGTCCCGGACTTCCCTCGCGGCAGGGCGCTCATAATGCCGGCGTTATTGCTCGGAATGAATATCCCCAGACCGAGGCCGAGCGCTCCGAGACAGCCGAAGGACCACGAGGGCGTCATCGGCGAGAGAGCAAGCGCGGCAAGCGCGATCGCGGCGACGGCCGACCCGACACGTTCGCGCCGACGCCCGTCCCAGTGTTCCGGCAGCAGTCGCGCACCGCCGATCGCGGCAACCGCGAAGCCCACCGGGAGCGCGGTGAGCACCAGGCCGGTCGCCGCCAGCGTCGCACCGTGCATTTGCGGGAACAGGGCCAGTGGACCGAACAGCACCAAATAGGCCGCGAAGGCTCCGACCAGACCAGCCGATACCGCCGGTGGTCGTAGCGAGCTCAGATCGATCAGGGGATCTCGGACGCGCGGCGACCACCACAGCACGCCCGCGACGCACAGCATCGACAGGATCGCCGACGCGATGGCGAACCACGCCGGCACCGGCAGGCCCGATACCGCGGAGATGGCCACCAGCGCACCGGTGGTGGCGCCGACGAGCAAAAGCAGCCCGCGCCAATCGAATCCGTTCAGCACGCTGCGCTGGCGGGTCCGTGGCAGGAGATAACGCCCCGCGATCAACGCGATACACCCGACCGGGACGTTCACCCCGTACACCCAGCGCCAGCCGATCGACGCGACGAGCACACCACCGATAGCCGGTCCCAGCGCCAGCCCCAGCGCCTGCGCTCCGGCCTGAACGCCGAGCGCGGCCCGCATGCGCCGCGGCGGCACGCTGGTGACCACCAGCGCAACACTGTTGGCCTGCAGCATCGCCGCACCGACCGCCTGCACGACCCGGAACCCGATCAGCCAGCCGAGCCCGGGTGCGAGCGCGCACGCTACGGAGGCCACGGTGAACACCACGAAGCCCTGCAGATAGACGAACTTGCGCCCGATCGCGTCGGCCACGCGACCGGCCGCCACGACCAGCCCGACCAGTGTCAGCAGATACGCCAGCGACACCCACTGCACGGCGGCCAGCGGCGCGCCGAACTCCCGTTGCAGGGAGGGGAAAGTCAAAGTCACGATGCTGGCGTCGAGCTGACCCATGAACGCGCCCAGGCACACCGCCCCCACCGCGAGCCATCCAGCGTTGGGGTGCTCGCGAACGAGCCGAGGACGAGCCGACTCTGCGAACACCTCATACCTCCGAACGTCTTCTCTCAAGTTATTCTAGAACAGAACATTCGGAAGGTGAAGTCCGGGGCAACGGCGCAGTCCAGCAGTGGACATTCTCGCTAGATCGCCCACGTATACCAACAATTACGAGCCAAGTGACTCCTCGCGTAAGAGTTGCGATCGCGTCTCAGCTTGCAATCTGTTCTCTAACAGAAGTTCTTTTGCAGTTTCCCCGGGGGACATCAGAGGCAGGCAAGGCGCGGTGACGGCACATACCTTCTCGATCCGCACAGCACCCGAGCCGACCTGACTGTCATGTCCAGCGCAGGCGTCGACACAGCTGTGCCGTGTCGATCACAGAATCCGGCGCGAGCCGACGAGCGGTGCGGCGCGCGCGGTCCTCAGCTCTTCTCCCCCGGACCGGACGCCGCCTCGGTCACCGAGGTGTCCTCGGCGGTACGGGTTCCGGAGGGCCGCAGCAGAAAAGCCAGGGCGACGAGGAACACGATCAGCGAGGTCCAGTCGTTGAGCCGCAGTCCCAGAAAATGATTGGCGTGGTCGACCCGCAACGCTTCGACACCGGCACGGCCGACGGTGTAGACGGCGACATAGATCGCACACAACCGCCCACGAGAGAGGTTGCGGCGCTTATCGATCCACAGCAGCAGCACCGCTAGGCCGATGTCCCACAGTGATTCGTACAGGAACGTCGGGTGATACAGCGCCACCGATGCGGTGTCGGCCGGTCGGTGCGCCTCATCGATCCGCAGCGCCCACGGCAACCCGGTAGGACCTCCGAACAACTCCTGGTTGAAGTAATTGCCCCACCGGCCGATCGCTTGCGCCACCGCGAGCCCCGGCGCGATGGCGTCGCCCAGATCCCACACATTGATGCCCCGCCGCCGGCAGCAGAGCCAGGCGCCGATGCCACCGAGAATCACCGCACCCCAGATCCCCAGGCCTCCGTCCCAGATATAGAGCGCGCGAACAGGATCGCGGCCGGGCCCGAAATACAGTTCGGGGTCGGTGATCACGTGATACAGCCGCCCTCCCACCACACCGAACGGAACGACCCACAGGGCGATGTCGAGAATGTCTTCCGGATCGCCACCGCGCGCGGCCCAGCGACGGCGCGTCAGCCAGATCGCCGCGACGATCCCGGCAATGATGCACAACGCGTATGCGCGGATCGGGAAGGGACCGAGCCACCACACCCCTTGCGAGGGACTCGGAAGATACGCCAGAACCACCAGATCATTCCCCACGGTCAACTGTCTCCTACACGCTCATCGGCCGAAGGCTGGGCCGCGCCGTCCGCCACAGTACTGCGACAGCGCTGCTGGCCGGCCGTCACAGCGACGTGAATTCCGCCCACCGCGGGGCGTGACGCCCTGCGACAGAACCGATGGTCTTTACCGGGCAATCGTGGATGTGGTCGCGATCAGAACTCCGAGGGCTGCCAGCAGGACAGCGAGGCCGGTCATGCCGAGGGCGAGGGTTCCGGCCACGGCGATGGCACCGACGAGCAGCGGACCGCCGGCGTCGCCGAGTTCGCGCCCGACCTCCGCGGCCCCCATCGTTTGCCCGAGACGCTCGGGCGGAGTGGTCGCGGCCAAGTGCGCGAACGCGATCGGAGTCACCAGCCCGGCACCGGCGCCGATTGCGACCGCGGCCACCGCGATGCCGATGACACCGGGCAGTGCGGCAGCCGACATCCCGACGGCCGCCGAGACCAGTCCTGCGGCCATCGCGCCCTCGTCACGGATGCGCCCGGCATCGCGGGCGCGACCGGCCCACGGCTGCACGAGAGCGGTCGTCGCGGCGAGTAATGACACGAACGCTCCGGTGGCCAATGGCCCGAGCCCGTGGTGCGCTCCGGCGACGGGCAGGAATCCGACACCGACCGCAAGGGCGGCGGTGGCGCCGGCCAGTGCGAGGGTCGGGCGCAGGAAGCTGCCGCCGGTCAATCGCCGGGCCAGGTCGAGCACGGTCTGCCGCCGGCGCGGTAGTGCCGCGACGGTCGGGACGGCGACCGCGGCCCAGATCGCGACAACCAGTGCGAGGACGGCGAGTGCGGCGAAGAGCAGGTTGTAGCCGCCGAGCGTGATCAGAATGCCGCCGAGTAGCGGGCCCGAGGTGTATCCCAATCCCTTCCACGCCCCATAACTGCCGAACGCGCGGCCGTGCCGGGTGCCCGGGGTCAAGCGGGCCACCAGCGCGCCGGCCGCGGGCGAAAAGGCCGCAGCCGCAGCGCCTTGCCCCAAACGGGCAATGCCGACGAGGGCAGGATTTCCCGCGAGCACGAATGCGGCCGAGGCGAGCGCGAAGGCAACGAGTCCGGCGAGCAGGACCGGACGCGGCCCGATCCGATCGGCCAGCGACCCGAAAACCGGTTTGAGCAACACCTCTGCCCCGTCGTACACCGCCAGCAGCAATCCCAAAGTCAGCAAGCTCGCGTGGCCGGATGCGGTGTAGCCGCCGAGACTGGCGGCGATGCTGTGCGCGCCGAACGCGGTCACGAATCCGGCCGCGTACAACGGCGGCAGTTGCGCTCGCGTCGCCGTGCTGTGGGTCGCTGGTTCGGTGTTCATCGTGTGACAGGCCCGGACGGGATTGCCGAGTCGGCGGTGAGCAGTGGTCGTAGGCGCGTGCTCTCGAGAAGGCTCACCAGCCGGACCAAAGCGTGACGGGCCAAGAAGAATCCGCCCACGCTGACTGCCGCACCGAGTAGTAGGCCCGCCAGCACATCTTGCGGAAAGTGGGCTGCGATGTACACACGTGCGAACGCCATTACCAGTGCCGCCGCTGCGGCAGCCAGACCGAGGCCGCGGTGAACGAGGAAGAGCGCGGCGGCGACCGCGCCGGAGGCGACCGCGTGATCGCTGGGAAACGAGGGATCCGTGCTGCGGTGCGCGAGCACCAGAATGCCGGAAAGTGCTGTGTAGGGCCGTGATTCACCGACCATCGCGGCGATCGGCTGGTTGATCGCGAGGGCGATCAGCATCCCGATCGGCGCCCACAGTGCGGCGGCCATGATCGCCGAGTCCGCCCGCTGCCGTGCGACCCACCAACCGGCGAGCATCAGTACGGCGAACAGCGCGATTCCGTATCCGGCATAGGCCGACATGATCGGTTGCAGCCACGGGGTGTCGCGCGCGAAGTGGTTGATATCCAGGAAGATTCGGGTGTCGAAGTTCATTGAGCAGCTCCTCTACATCTGGTGCAGGGCCTGGAAGACCCGCTCGGTGTAGTCGGCCAGCCGGTCGGCGCAGTGCCCGAGTTGCCGGTCGGCATCGGCGGCGGCCGGTGCGCCGAACACGTCGCGCGCCTTGATATCTCGGTGCCAGCGGCGCAACCGTTCCAGACTCTGCTCTTCCTCCTCGAGCTCGGCGAGCGTGAACTTGCCCTTGCCGATCTCCTTGTCGATCTCCGCATCGAACTTGCCGCATTCGGCGAGGAACTCGGTCCACTCCTCGATCCGCTCGGCGGTGAACAACGCCTCGAGCCGAGCCGCGTCCTTCTCCGCCCGGCCGGCGGCGTCGAGCACGAGCACCTCCCCCGCACCGCGCTCGGCCAACTCGATGACCCGGCTCACCCCATCGGTGAACACAGGCACGTCGGGCACCACCCACGCACCCTGGCCCAGCGGCAACCCACCGACTCGCCGCAGTTCCCGCCACACCGCCACCCGATGCCGCGACGGCTCGGACGGTACGCGCACCACCAACACCAGCCACCGGACCTGCTCACTTTGCTGAGTCACACACGACAATGTAACAGCAGTTACATCAGCCCGTGTGCGCACACTCCTTGTATTCTCGGCGTACCAGTTCAGGTTCTCGAGCGCTTCGTGAGCGAAGCCGCCGAGGTAGGCGTCATCGACAGCCCGGAGCGCTGACACTTCGCCGACGCAACTCCCACACGGCTCGAGGTGGAGACATGCAAGGGCGACTACGGCACTTACGACGACGTTCGGACATAGTCGCGCACAGCGGTGTCCGCACCGCTCACGAAGCGATCGGTGCGCAGGTCATCATGCGCTGGGCGGCAGGCAAAGGCGGAACGGAGCATCCATTCGAGTCCACCAACATTCGACTCGGCTAGGTGGTTGCCCGAAATACGTGTGGCTCACCATTATTCGTGCGTGACATCGCGGAATCCGTTGGCAGCTTCGGTTCCGTGGAGCTTTGCACGCGGACGGGTGATGCGCGCTTATTGCGGCGTTGCATTGCGAGCCCGACAGAACCGAGGATGATCGCCGCTCCGACCAACAGCCGCGCGGTCAAGGGCTCGCCGAGGACCGCGATGCCTGCGGCCACGCCGACAATCGGGATCAAGTAGGCGGTGAGCGCAGCGGTCGTGGGACCCAGACGAGCGATATTGCGGTAGTTCATCAATTCGGCGCCCGCTGTGCTGATCAGGCCCAGCGCAAGCAGGCTCGCGATGCGCGTCGGCGTCAGTTCCACGCGGCTCGTGTCCGTGGTGACCACCGCCAGCGGCAACAGGACCAGGATCGCACCACTTTGGATGGCGGCCGCGATAAACAGCGGCTTCCGATGAGATAGGTTGCGGCGCATATAAGTCCACCCGAACCCGTAGCATCCGGACGCCGCGAGGACTGCCAGGCACCCGCATCTCGAGGAGGCGGTGAGATCCTGTGAACCAAGTCCCGCCAGCACCGCGACGCCGAGCAGCCCGACCGCGACCGCTCCGATCTGTCTCTTACCTGGCCGGTGTCCGAGCATGATCACTGCGAATCCGGTGGTCCACAGTGGAACCGTCGCATGCAGTACTGCCGATAGAGAAGCGTCGACGTGCTGCTGCGCCCACGCGGTCAGGCAGAACGGCAGCGCTACGGTCGTGACGGCCAGCACCGCAAGATGCATCCGCTCGCGCCCACCTGGCGCCGCCACATCAACGGATCCCGGTCCACGCGAGCGAACCCACGCGGCCGGCATCAGGACCAGCCCGGACAGCAGCACACGGATGAACGCGATTCCGAATGGCGGAACACCCGGAAGCGCCACCTTCATCAAAACCGAGGACAAACCCCACATAGTCGACGCGAGCACCACACCGAGCACAGTTCCTCCGGAGTCATCGACGAAGCGGCTCTACCGGTCGGATTGATACTTGAGATGGAAGATTCGACGGCGCCGGAGATTCGAGCAGTCACAGCGGGAATCCCCTGCGCCGTCTGGGTAAATCGAATCGGTCGTGAACTGGTGCATGCCGATGGCTTTCGGCATGCACCAGAACCAGCGCGCGCATCATGCGAACGGGCGGCTTTGTGCCCCCATAACATTGGAGCTTTCAGGTCACAACCGCCGCACGCAATCGATCAGCCGAACGGGTACCCACTGGCACCGGTGCCGGCGCCGGCCATGCCGGTGATGTCGCTGAGCATCGACACCACCCCTTGCCCGATCGACAGCGCGTCGTATCCGATCGTTCCGAGGTTGACCGCGAAGTTCTGCATTTCACACCTCTTCTGTCGGGCCGTTCCGATGTCGCACGGCTGTGCACGGACCGTGCCGATCGCTGTGATGCAGCGATCGCTGTGAAATCAAACAAAGAAGGCGCCTTGTAATAACTAGAGAGTTGCACTTGACAAGGTAGCCCCCATTCACACGCAGCAACAAGCTCGGCGTGGCGCGGGATCACACTTCGGTTTCGATCGAAATAGGCAGTCTTCCAATAACTTTGGCACGGTAACGCATCGTTCGGTGAGAAGAATGCACTGATCTCGGCCACTACCCGCAGCATATCCACAGCTATCTTCACAGGAAGTTCGAAGAATTCCGCCGGAGCGTCGGCGGCCGATTGAAGGCCACCGTGCTCACAGGAAATACCCAGCGTATTCGGAGGATACGTACGGGCGCCCAGGGCAGCATGTCCGGATGAGCAACCGAGCTCCCGGAGCGCGACTGCCCGTCATCGATGAGGAGCCCACGATCGTCACAGCATCACACGAACTGCCGCCGAGCCGCTGGTGAACGTGCGTAAGGTGCTGACCCAGCGGGCATCAGCCGTACCACTGCGCGTCGGGCTCGTCATCGCTCTGGTGGCATTGGCCGGGCTGGTTTTGCTGGCCTGCGGCGTCGCGGTGACCTCAGTGCTCAGCCATTCCCTGGCACAACGGACCGACGAACAGCTCTACGATGCTGCCCGCACCTGGGCCCAGCCGCGGCCGATGAAACAGGCAATCACCAATGACGGCCGGACGCAATGGATCCCGGCCAATATGGCCGCTCCGCCCGCCCAGCCCAATCCCTCGCGAGAACAGCCCCGAAAGTTCTTCGAGCAGCGCAAGGGTCCCGACGGAACGCTCTACCTCGAGTTCACCGGCGGCGACAATTCCTCGGGCACACCGGATCTCGGCGCGCAGAGCAACGCCGGCCCGACCACCGTCGATTCGACGACCGGCGCTGACGTGCACTGGCGAGTACTGACCACCGCCAACGAGTTCGGTTCGACCACGATCGGGCTGCCGCTGACCGATAACGAACATATCGTGTCGCGATTGATCTACTTCGAAATCCTCACCGCCGCATGCGCATTGCTGGCGCTCGCCAGCGGCGGGTATGTTGTCGTGCGGCGCAGCCTGCGACCCTTGCGCAAAGTCGAGGAGACCGCTGCGGCGATCGCGGACGGCGACTTGCATCGGCGAGTGCCGGTGCGGGGAGTCAATACCGAGGTCGACCGGCTCGCGCAATCGTTGAACGTCATGCTCACCCAGATCCAGCAGGGTGTCGCTGCGACCGAGGCATCCGAAGAGGACGCGCGCCGCTCGGAAACACGGATGCGGCAGTTCATCGCCGACGCCAGCCACGAGTTGCGCACTCCACTGACCACGATCCGCGGATTCGCGGAACTGTATCGGCAGGGAGCCAGCACCGACGCCACGGCGATACTCGCCCGCATCGAGACCGAGGCCGGGCGTATGGGCCTGCTCGTCGAGGACCTGCTGATGCTCGCGCGCGTCGATGCCAAACGCCCGTTCGAACGCCATCCCGTCGACCTACTCGGGCTGGCAGGCGATGCGATTCACAATGCTCGAGCCGCAGCCGCCCGGCAGCAAAAGGACCCAGCCGCACCACGCCGCCGAATCGACCTGGAGGTAATTGCGGGTGAAGGCACGATGGAGGTCACCGGCGATGCGACCCGGCTGCGTCAGGTGCTGACCAACTTGCTCGGCAACGCGCTCAACCACACGCCGGTCGACGCGCCGATCACTGTGCGGCTCACACCCTCTGCCGACGATGTCCGCATCGACGTGATCGATACCGGGCCCGGCCTCTCCCCCGAGGCCGCCACCCGAGTATTCGAACGGTTCTATCGCACCGACAGCTCCCGCACTCGTGCCAGCGGAGGGTCCGGGCTCGGCCTGTCTATCGTTCAAGCACTCGTCACCGCGCACGGCGGTCGAGTCAGCGTGCAGAGCGAACCCGGTCACGGCGCAACCTTCACGGTCACCCTCCCCCGCGAGAACCTCATCGCTCCACAACAGAATTCGAGCACAGGCGCGGCCGAACTGACAAAATACCGGTAACGATGTCCACGGTGACCAAGCAGCCGAATCCAGGGCCGTTGCAGTTCGCCGGTCAGTTGATCGTCACGTCGGCGGCAACCACCCCGGCGAGGGAGGCCGCGTAACCGGTGGAGTAATCGGCGTCCGCGCGTAGGCGCTGGTGACGATCGGCGGAGCGGCGTGGGGATTCGATCGGGTCCATTGGGTGCAACTGTCGACGTCCGCAGTATCGCCGTCGCGGCGCGGCGACGGACCCCACGCGCCGGTAACGGTCCAGCCGTCGAACACATCGAAGCGCGGCGCGCGATGCGCCGGTCCACTTGCGTCGGTCGCCGGAAACCTTGTTCGTGCATCGCCGTCGGGTGTGACGTTCAGCCAGATGACCCAGCCCCCTGCCGATTCACCGTCCTCGCTGGTGCTCCGCCAGTGATACGTCGTACCCCCGTCGTCGGACTCGGCGACGTTACCGAAGTCGACGCAGTACGCGGCGGTAAATCCGTGATCTCCCGATTCGATCCGCAGGATTCGAGCAAGAAACGTTCCGCCCCAGCGCAACTGCCAGTCGCCTTCTCGCGCGTCGGCGGGATAGGAACCTCCGTCAGGTATACGCAGCCAGTCCACCTGGGACACCGCCTGCGAGTAGCCGGGGTAGGCGAGCCGATCTCCCACCGAAACCGACAGGCGCCTACTTTCAGCCAAGGCGCGCACGACCGTCGATTCCGGGCTCGTCAGGTCGATGTCGTCAGCGGCGCTCCACTGGAATGTGTAGTCACCGGCCCACGCGAACGGGAAGGTATATTCCGCCGCGGGTACCGCGGCGAGACGGACCAGGTCCGATGATGATGTCGCGGAATGAACGTCGGCCGAGCATGAAGTCGCCAGCAATAGCGCAGCCGCTGCGCTGCCGAGCTTGATCAACCGGCCGAGCGAATCCATCACCCAATCCTTTCAGCGCGGCAAGGCTCAGACGACTACCCGACGTGCTGGTCCAACCGCATCAGACTACAGATCGGCAATAAGAACCGCAGCTCGAGCCTTCGCCACGCACACGGTTCCCGAGATGCCCTCGCTCCCGGTCCCGCTCGGCGCCCGACCTGGGTACCAAAGCGTTCGACGCGGAACCGGCCCCGGCTCACGATGATTCGGCGCCACGCCCAAGCGACCTCCGGCGCGGTGCGTCGCAACCCCAAAGATCACCGAGTCCAACGACTTTCCCACTCAACTCGGCAAGCGGCACCGAGGGTGGCGTGTGCCTGCGTCAGGGCACCTGTGCCACGTCGGTGCGGGAACACGGCCCGCTGCTCGATGCGTACGATGCGCTTCGAGCGCCACCCACACCGGATGCGTGCGCATACTCGAGAAAACCGCGAATTGCCATGTCCCCACCCTCGTTTCAGTGCTCGGGAACCTCCGTCCCGCATCTGAGGGCAAATACTGACACGGGATACCGACAGAATCCCGCATCCAACCACGAAACGCTGGTTCAGGCGCGTCGGTGACCACACCGAGTGCCTCTTGACTATCGACCTGGTCGAGCGATGATCGATACAGGCGGACCAGGTCACGATCCGGGGTCCTGCACGCCGAATCGAGGTGCGGTGATGTCACAGCCACAGATGGGTCGGGCGGCATTGGATGCGGACCTGGAACGGGTTCGGCGAGATTTTCACCGACTGCTGGCGACCACTCGTGAGGATGAGTGGGCCGCGCCGTCGGACGGTACGCGGTGGACGAACGAGGAACTGTTGTTCCACATGGTGTTCGGGTACATGATCGCCCAGAAACTGCTCGTTCTCGTGCGCCTGTTCGGGCGACTGCCCGCTGGGCCGAGTCGCGCGTACGCCGGGCTGCTGAACGCCACCACGCGGCCGTTCGACGTCATCAACTTCTACGGCTCGCGGGTTGCCGCGAAGGTCTACAACCGGCGCAGGATGGGACCCGAACTCGATCGGATGATCGCGTCGATGCAGCGATCCTTGCGGCGGGCAACCGATGCGGACTTCGCCCGCGGTATGCACTACCCGAATCGATGGGACCCGTACTTCAGTGAGTACATGACCCTCGCGGACATCTACCGGTATCCGGGGCAGCATTACGACCATCACCGAAACCAGCTGACAGTCAACGGAATTCGCCAGTCGTAACAACGGTGATAGCGACGGCCAATCGATTCGGGTCCGGATTCAGCGGCTGCCGGTGCGCCGCGCGCTATGCGGGCAGTATCTGGGTGACACGCCACGACCGGCGCGGCAGATCACCTGGATCGCCATGCGCGTAATGCCTCCCTACGTCTGTGGCCCGCGCCAAGACAATACGGAGGTTGGATCTGCTTTCAGGGAACCTGGTCAGGGGTTTCGTGGTCGCGAGGTGAGTGCGGCGATCGGCACGATCGCCAGTGCCAGCACACCACCGGCGAGGGCGAGAGTCGGGTAGCTGGTGGCGGCGACCATCAGCCCCGAACCCATCCCTCCGGTCGCTCCGGCAATGGCGATGGAAACATCCACCGTGCCTTGGGTTTTCGCCCGGGTCATCAGCGGCACGGTATCGGTGATGATCGCTGTGCCCGCGACCAGTCCGAGGTTCCAGCCCACCCCGAGCAATGCCAGCGCGAGCGCGAGCACCACAACCGAGTCGCCGGGCGCGGCGGCGGCGAGCACCCCGGCGGCCGACAGGGTGACCCCGGAAGCGACGGCAACGGGAAGGCGACCGCAGCGGTCGACGAGCCACCCGGTCAGTGGCGAAGGCAGATACATGGCACCGACATGCACGGCGATCACCAATCCAGCGGCGGCGGTGCCGTGACCATGGTCGTGCAGGTGGACCGGCGTCATTGTCATGACCGCCACCATGACCAACTGCGTCAGAGCCATCACCAGCCCACCGACCATGACTCCTTTGCCCGGGTCGTCGGTGGATGCGATCTCTGCGGCAGGGGTGGCGGCGGGTTCGGTGCCGCGTTCGAGTGTTCGGGCCAGCAGCAGCGGGTCGGGGCGTAGCCACACCGCCAGCACGAGGGCCGCCAGGGCGTAGGCGAGCGCGGCGAGCAGGAACGGCCCGGCCAGGTACGGGATTCCGAGAGTGTGGGCGAGCGCGCCGGTCGGGGCGGCGAGGTTGGGGCCGACGATGCCACCGAGGGTGGTGGCGACCAGCACCGTGGACACCGCGCGTCCACGGTGCGACGCGGTGGCGAGATCGGCTCCGGCATAACGGGCTTGCAGGTTGGTGGCCGTGCCCGCGCCGTAGACGAACAGTGCGATGAACAGCAGGATCGGATTGTCCAGCACCGCGGCGGCGATGACACCGAGACTGCCGATCGCGCCGGTGAGGTACCCGGCGGCGAGACCGGGGCGACGACCACTCGCCTGGGAAATGCGGCCGACCGCGACAGCGGCGAGCGCGGAGCCTGCGGTGAACAATCCGCTGGGCAGCCCCGCCAGACTGGTCGAGCCGAGCATCTCCTGTGCCAGGAGTGCGCCGACAGTGATACCGGCGGCGAGCCCTGCGCCGCTGAGGATCTGGGCGGTGACCAGCACGGTCAGGATGCGGTGTTGCGCCTGCGCGATGTCGGTTTGGTCGGAATCGGCGGTCGTGGCGGCGGTACGGGGCACGAGAGATTTCCTTCGCGGGGCGGCGGGGCGATTCGGTGATCCCCCCCGGGCTGGTGGTTCAGGAACGAATGTTCCAGCGGGCCAGCCAGTCTCGTTCCTGCTGTGCCTTCTCCTCGTGATATGCCGAGGAGGGTTCGCGCAGTGTCACCCGCGGTGCCGGTAGCGCCAGGAAGTCGCCTTCTCCCTTGGCTGCGAGTCCGCCGCCGATTTCCACGAAGCACGCACCCTGGCCGGTGAAGCGGGTATCGGGGGCGTCGTAGGCCAGGTAGCGGGCCACCTGGTGCGCGGCGACCTCACCCTCGGCTTCGGCGAAAATCGCAGCTTTCGGCAACGGTTTGCCGTTGGGCAAGAGCAACGCGGTACTGTCGCCGACCGCGAACACCCCCGGTGCTCTGGTAGCCATCGTGGCGGGATCGACCGGGATCCAGCCATTCGGGCCGAGTCCGCTCGAGCGCACTGCCGCGACCGGAGCATGTGGTGGCACGACGGCGAGTAGATCGAAGGATTCGGTTGTGCCGTCGGCGAATTCGACCGTGCACGCGTGCGGATCAATGGCCGTTGCGGATCGTCCGCCGTGGAAACCGATGCCCTTCGTGTCCATCATGCCCACCAATGCATTGCCCACCGCGGGTCCGGCGACCGGCATCGGTAAGGCGTCCGGCGCGAAGGCATCCACCCGCACCGCGCCGCCGGCGAATTTCTCGCCGAGTTGGTCGGCGATGAGGAATGCGGCTTCGAACGGTGCGGCCGGGCATTTGAACGGTACCGCCGCCACCAGCACCATGACCCGCCCCGCTGCCATCGCCTCGATCTTGGTGTGCAGATCAGCGGCCCCCTCGAGGGTGTAGAACTGGCCCGCCACCCCGGTCTCGAGAGCCTGTGGCAGCCCCGGCAATGCCGCCGTGTCCAGCCCTGCTCCGAGCGCGATCACCAGCGCGTCGTACCCGATCGATCCGGCCGGGCCACAGTGCACGGTCCGCGCGTCGATGTCGATGCGCTCGATCTCGGCGGTCACCATCTCCACCCCGGGCAGCGCTGCGGCGGTCGGGCGGGCGGTGACCTGCTCGGCAGTGCGCCAGCCGCGTAGCACCCACAGCAACGACAGCCCCGGACCACCGCCGAAAGCGCGGTCCACCAACACAATCCGATCTTCGGCAGGCAGGACTTTCCGCAGATCAGCGGCGGCAGTCAACCCACCTGCGCCAGCGCCGAGAACGACGACGGTCTTGTTCATGAGTTTGTTTCCTTTGTGCTGTTCGGGATCAGACGTTGATGACTTGGTCGGCCCAGGCGGTCCAGTCGGCCAGCTCCGCCATCGATGAGCGGTGCGCGCCGTCGACCAACTGGTCCTCGCTCATGCCACGCGCGTCCATGCACGCCCCGCAGTTGCCGATCAGGCCGCCGTTCTTGGTGAGGGCGCTCGTCATCTTGGCCAAGTTGTAGAAGCCGCTGGGGACTTTCTGCCCAGCGGTCACAGAGATGACCGCGTCGGCGAAATTGAACACCCGCACCTCGTTTCCTGCGTCGAGCATCTGGCGTGCCCAGCGGATTCCGTTGTAGGTGCGCTCGGTCCCGTAGGGCGGGTCGTGCAGGACGAAGAGGTAGTTCACGATGTTCTCCCTGGTAGAAGCTGGCGTCGCGCACACGGGCAAGTCGGGTGCGAATACAATCGCTATGTTCGACGTTGTTCCAAAGAACTATGGAATACGTTATTCCAAAGAGTATTGGAGAAGCAAGCGTGAGTGAGTTGTCCGACCGCAAGGCCGCCCTCTACGACGAGATCGCCCGCGTCGGCAAGGCCCTCGGCAACGGTCGCCGACTGCAGATCCTCGACCTGCTCGCACAAGGCGAACGCACCGTCGAATCGATCGCCACCGCGACCGGAATGAACCTGACCACCGCATCGGCGAACCTGCAGGCCCTCAAGGCCGGCGGACTGGTCGAAGCACGGCGCGAGCGCACCAGCCAGCACTACAGCCTCGCCGGAAACGACGTCGCCCGCTTGTTCGCGCTCGTGCAAACCGTCGCTGAGGCGCATCTGGCCGATGTCGCCCTCGCCGCGGCCGCAGTGCTCGGCGACCCCGAGGACGCCGTCACCCGTGACGAGCTCATCCGCCGTCGCGACGCCGGGGAGATCACCCTGCTCGACGTGCGCCCGCACGACGAATACGAGGCCGGGCACATCCCGGGTGCGATCAATATCCCGCTCGCCGAACTGGCCGAGCGACTCGCGGAACTGCCCGGCGACCACGACATCGTCGCCTACTGCCGAGGCGCGTACTGCGTCATGGCACCCGAGGCGATCCGAGTCGCGAATCAGGCGGGCCGCGCGGTCAAACGCCTCGACGAAGGCATGCTCGAATGGCGACTGGCCGGGTTGCCAGTCGATACCGAGATCTGATCACACTCTCCATGCAGGGCCCGTTCAGTCCTATCCAGGGCCCGTTCAGTCCTATCCAGGGCCGGTTCAGTCGTGGGCAGGTTCGCCCGTGACGGCGTGGTCGGCGTGGTTCATGCCTTCGCGGACGAGTCGGGCGAGGTGTCCGTCACGGATGCGGTAGATGACCCGCCGACCGTCTTTACGGGTGTCGACGAGTCCGGTGAAGCGGAGTTTGGCCAGGTGCTGGCTGACGGCGGTGCGTGAGGTGCCGCAGGCTTCGGTGAGGGCGCCGACGTCGGCCTCGGTGTCGGCGAGGACCCACAGGATGTGCAGCCGGGTCGGGTCGGACAGCATGCGGAACGTGTTGGTCGCGGCATCCAGGCGCGCCCGGTCCGGGACCATGTGGTGGCTCAGGCTTGCCGCGGGAACTGCTTTCGCGGCGTTCGAGCCCGCCTCGTCCACCACTGCGCCTACCGCCCTCCCGCCATCGCCATGTCGATACCTGCCCGGGCGGATGCGGGCCAGACCCGGGAGGCCGCTGCTGCTGCGAGTGTAGCGACCGCGGTCAGCACCGCTGCGGCGGTGAACTGGCTGGTGGCGGCGCCAACCCAGCCTGCGATGGGGTAGGTCAGCAGGAAGCAGGCGTGTGAGAGGGAGAACTGTGCGGTGAACAACGATGCGCGGGTCTGTTCGCTGGATTCGGCGCGTAGCAGACGCGCCGAGGGGGTGTTGATCATCGAAGTTCCGGCGCCCAGCACGATCCAGATCACCGCGAGCAGCGCCCAGCCCAGGCCTGCCGGTGGAGCGATCGCGAGCATCGAGGTGACGGCCGCCAGTCCGATCGGGATGATCAGGCAGCCGGTCAGCATGAGCGTCCGGTCCGGGACGGTCGTGAGCAGTCGTGGCACGAGCAGCGCCACCGCCATCGATCCCCCGCCATAGCAGCCCAGGGCGAGCGCGACGCCGGTGTTGGACCCGCTCAACAGGTCTCGTACATAGACGACCGTGTTGACCACGACGAGCCCTGTCGCCGCGGCGACCACCAGGTTCATCGCCAGCAGACCGCGCAGCACCGGCCGCGCCATCATGATTCGCGCGCCGGCGGTGATCCGCTGAAGCAGCGGGACCGACCGATCTGCCGCGACCAGCCGCGGTAGCCGGGTCCCGACGACCATCGTGGCCGACACCACGAAACCGGCCACCGTACCGAGGAACAGCAGGTTGTAGCTGATCAGTGTCAGCAGCGCTGCCGCGAGGATCGGGCTCAGCAACGATTCGAGGTCGTAGGCCAGCCGCGACAGCGACAGACCGTGGGTGTAATCGTCCTCGTTCTCCAGCACCGACGGGATCACCGACTGAAAGGCCGGAGTGAACGTGGCAGAGGCCGCCTGCAGCACGAAGATCAGCACATAGATCTGCCATGTCTGGTCGATGAACGGCAGCAGCACAGCGATCACCGCGCGCACGGCGTCCGCGAAGACGAGCAGCACCTTGCGCGGGACCCGGTCGGTCACAGCCGAAATCACCGGTGCGACAGCAACATACGCGACCATCTTGATCGCCAAGGCTGTTCCCAGCACCGCGCCGGCGTCACGCCCCGCGATGTCGTAGGCCAAAAGGCCCAACGCGACGGTGAGCAGACCGGTACCGACCAGCGCCACGACTTGAGCGGTGAACAGCCGACGGAACTGCGCATGACGCAATACAGCCAACAACGCGAGACCTCCGGGATTGCGCAGATACTTTCCAACACGCCCACCATATCTCATATAGGTGCGCACCTGCGCACCTATATGAGATATGTCAGACGACGAGCCACATCGGCCGGCCGGCGTCTGCCTACTGACGCAATCCCGCTCTGCGGGTGGCTGCTCGACAACCGATGCGCTGTAATCAGCCGTACCACTTCAGAAGTCGGTGCGCACGTGGGTTTTCGACGGCCGGTCGATGTGTGAACGGGGTGTCTCGGTCGACCGCCGCGGACTACCATCGGCTGTGAACCACGTCGCCGTCGCCTACCACGCCCGGATAGGGCGGCGACCTGACCGAGCAGCGTTCACGGCTGCCGAAGAGGTGAGCGGCCGATGACTTCGACCAGCGACCGAGTGATCCGGTGGCAACGCTACTGGGACAAGAAATCCCGTAATCATGACAAAGAGATGCAGTTCTGGGATAGACGGCTGTTCGGCAATTCCCGCACGTGGGCTTGCTCGCGAGCTCGGGGAAACACATTGGAGGTTGCCGTCGGAACAGCCCTGAACCTCCCGTTCTATCCGGACGACGTCGCTGTGACCGGCATCGATATCAGCGAGCACATGCTCGCCATCGGCCGCGATCGCGCCGCCCGCCTCGGACACCCCGCGACGCTGCAACTGGGCGATGCCCACGCATTGAAGTTCGAGGACGATTCGTTCGACACGGTCGTGTGCACGTTCGGGCTGTGCGCGATCCCCGACAGCGACACCGCTATCGCCGAAATGCGGCGAGTCCTGCGCCCGGCAGGGCAATTGATTCTCGTCGACCACGTCGCCAGTACCTCTCGGCTCGCACGAGGGGTCCAGCGCGCCTTGGAAATCTTCACCGTGCCGACAGCGGGGGAACACTTTCTGCGTCGCCCGTTCGACACCGTGATAGCCAGCGGATTCGAGATCGAAACGGTGGAACGATTCAAGGTCGGACTCGTCGAACGACTGGTCGCCAAGAAGACCACCCCAACCTGACGAGGCACTCGGCCCCGACCGGGGGTCGTGTCAGTCGCAGCACTCGCAATCGTGGGCTTCCGCCTGCGGGGCAGATCCGACAGCCGTTGTCGCGCAGCAGGTATCGCCCTTCCAGGCATTGATGCCCTCCTTGACCGCGATGACCGCGATGACGAACGCCGCGACGGGATCGGCCCACGACCACCCCAACAGACTGTTGAGCAGCAGTCCTACCAGCAACACCGCCGACAGGTAGGTGCACAGCAGGGTCTGCTTGGAATCGGCGACCGCCGACAACGATCCGAGTTCACGCCCGGCCCGGCGTTGCGCCCACGACAGTACCGGCATCACAGCCAAACTGACTGCGGCCAAACCGATTCCGATCGGTGAGTGCCGGGCCTCGCCCACCCCGAGCAGCGACCGGATCGCATCGGCGGTGACAAAGGCGGCGAGGCCGAAGAAAGAGAACGCGATGATCCGCAGCGCGACCTTCTCCCGTGCTTCGGGATCGCGGCCGGCGAACTGCCACGCCACCGCTGCCGCCGAGGACACTTCGATCACCGAGTCCAACCCGAACCCCAACAACGCGGCCGAGGACGCCCGAGCCCCCTCGGACAGCGCGATGATCGCCTCGATCACGTTGTAGCTGATGGTCGCCGCCACGAACCAGCGGATTCGCCGCGACAGCACCGCTCGCCGGTCCGGGCTCGGACCCAGCCGCACCGACGGGGTTCCCAGGTTCGCCGACATCAGCAGCACTGCTCGGTCGCCGAGGCCGGGCAGCACGCCGGATCGACTGCCAGCACCAACCCGACCAGGTCGTCGAGGGCTCTACCGATCCTCGGGTCGGCCAGTTCGTATCTGCTGCGCCGGCCTTCCGGCACCGCGACAACCAGGCCGCAACCACGCAGGCAGGCCAGGTGATTGGACAGGATCTGGCGCGAAACCCCGATCTTGTCCGCCAGTTCCGACGGGTACCCGGGTGCGGTGCGCAAACTCAGCAGAATCTGGGTACGGGTCGAGTCCGACAACGCGTACCCGAATCGGGAGAGCGCGTCACTGTGCGTCACGATGTCCACACCCGGACTGTACAGATATTTCTGTATTAAGAGCAAGATGTATCAATGGCCGACCCGCAGGCGGGCAGTGAACGGCAGGCCGCCGGACTGCGAGGCTTCGATGCCACCGGCGAGCGGACGGAGTCAGCCGCAGCCGAGTCCATTCATCATCGGACCGCCATAGGCGACCACCGAGACGAACAGCGCGATGAGACCGGAGACGAGCGCCGTCGTCAGCACCGGAGTCCGTGTCATGCTGTGCCAGAACGGTTCTCGATCCGGCGCCGGTGGCGACAGCGCGGGCAGGCCGGTGAGGAGCGCGGCCACGACAGCACCCGAAACGGGACGGCCGCGCACTCCCGAATCAACCTATAGTTGTGCAGGTAGGGGCAAACCACAGACCCGCAGGCGAGGTGGAGGCTGCTGTGCCATCCGAGGACAAGAAGAAGTCAGCGCACCGTGCCCTGGTGGAGCGTGTCCTGAGCGGAAAGGGCAGCGCCTCTCCGGAAGAGCGTGCCCGCGCCTTCCATAACGCCGGTGTCCCACTGTCTTTGCATGCGCTGATCAACAAGGTCGCCGCGAATCCGACACAGGTCACCGACGCAGATTTCGCCGCTGCCACGGCAGCGGGCTTCAGCGAGGACCAGTTGTTCGAGTTGGTGATATCGGCTGCGGTCGGCCGATCCGCCCGGCTGTACGACACGGGACTGGCGGCTCTGACCGAGGCAATCGGCCTCGAGGAGACCGAATAATGCGACTCGACATCCTCAACCACGGTTACAAGCCCGGTACCAAGGCGCTGTTCGCACTCATTCGGCTGTTTTCCGGGCAGTCGTTACCGGACGCGGCGAAGCTGGTCTTCTATCGGCCCGACTTCTACGGCGCCTTCTCGAAGAAGTTCACCCACGAGGCGATGCGCGGACCATCGGCCTGGTCGGTCGCCGACCGAGAGCTGATGGCGGCGTTCGTATCCAAGGCCAACGACTGCGCATTCTGCATCAGCGCGCACACCGCGACCGCGACCCAGGCCTACGCGGACGAGGCGAAGGTTCGCGCCGTGCTCGCCGACGTGGACTCGGCCCCGATCGAGGACGGGCTGCGCGCAACATTGCGGATGCTCGGCACGCTGACCCGGACAGGAACTGTGGGCGTCGAGGACATGCGGGAAGTGCTCGCCGCGGGCGTGACACCCGAGCAGATCGAGGACGCGCTGGCGGTCTGCGCCGCTTTCGATACGACCAACCGGCTCGCCGACGCCTTCGGCTTCCAGCAGCTCAGCCCCGCGGGCTTCGCCGCGGGAGCCGAATACCTGCTCAAACGAGGTTACCGATAGCGGATGGCCGCCCGGGCCCGACCGTTGATCGCGCTGCTCGGCCTGGCCACACGCCACACCCGAAGATGAACGGGCAGAGCATATCTCGGCCTCGTCACCGCACTGAGATATCGAGTTCAGGGTGGTGACCAGGTGAGGGGTCGCACCCCGCGAGCGAATACCGATCGTGCGCCCGTGTCATCGGTCGGGCTGTCGGACCGAGTGCACCGTGATCAGCTTTCGGGCGCTGTATTGAAACGAGGCGATTGCTACCTCTGCTGTCATGCGGCCCGATGACACCTCGGAACCAGCCGCGTGGCCGAGCACCATGACCGCCGTCAACAACCATTCCGGTGCGCAGTGGCGATCGAATTCACCGGTGGCCTGACCACGGCGGATCAACTGATCGAGCGGCCCCAGTATCGGTGCGTGGGCATCGTGGTCCTCGGCCGGATCGGCCGGGGGCAGGTGCAGCAGCATCGGATACCGCTGCATGATGTGCCAGCACAGGTCGAGGAACCGTTGCAGGGCTGCCGTTGCCGAGTCTTCGTCGAGGCGGGCCGCGTCGATGGCGGCGGCGACTTCGGTTGTGATGCGGGCGACCGCGGCCTGGATCAGCACATCGCGGGTCGGGAAGTGGGCGTAGAGGGTTTGCCGGCTGACACCCGCGGCGGCGGCCACGTACTCGAGGCTGGCATCGGGTCGCTCCCCGAGTGTCTGGATGGCGGCCTCGAGCACCGACTCGGCACTGCGGAGGGCGTCACTTCTACGGCGCCGGGGCGCACCAGTTTTCTCTGACATCCTTGTCAACCTTAGCGGATGCGAATAAACTTGACAGTGTTGTACGAGTTATCTGAAAGGTGTACGGACATGGCTACTTCCATCGCCCTCCCCGGAGACGACCTCACGGCATATCTCACCGCATACGTGGCGGAAATGGCCTTCGGCACCGAAGAACCCGAAGTCGTCGTGGACCGCTATCACACCCCCGACATCCTCTGGCTCAGCGACGGACACCCGATGGACCGGAACCGGCTGGTGGCGCACGCGAAACCGAGCCGCAAGAACGTGACCCAGTGCACGGTCGACGTGATGAGCACCCTCGCCTCGGGTGAGCGTGTCGCCGCCCGCTACACGGTCACCGCCACCATGCGCACCGGCCGGACGATCGCCACCGAGATATACATGTTCGGCAACCTCGCCCCGGACGGACGACTGCACCGGGTCGATGCCATCACCCGCGACCTACCTCAGCCGAAAGAAGCAGCACCGGAAGATGTTTCCGGCCACTGAAGACAACGCATCGAGATCTGCCACCGCCAAATGTGGTCATCGGCCAAACCGTCACCTATATCAGGGCTAGCCTCCAGGAAGTTGCCGACGCACTCGTGGCCATGACCGGGGACCCCCACCTACCGGCTGCCTGACGTTGGCATCGACCAGCGCGTGTGCCCGCGGCAGCGTCCGAGAGCATGCCGCCCTCCAACTGGTCGGCACCCGCGCGGCGAGCGGGGTGCGATAGCGGAAGCTGTCGCGCGGCAGACCGCTGCCGTCCGAGCGACTGTGGATCGCCCGCTCGGCGGCACTACCGCTCACTGAAGTTGGCTGATGCCAGACTGTCTGGACTCACTGGGGTGTGTCACCGACGCCCAGTGACGAGATACACCGCCGAGCATCCATAATGCGCCCCCCTTTCCCGCTGGTCTCCGGACCCGGTCCTTCTCGCGGTCGTACACGCCTGGGAACTCGAAAAGTCGCGTGCGCCCAGCATGTCAGCCCTTTATCGGTTGTTGGACGTGAGCGACGATGACAAAGCGACTTGACATCGCGAGACAAGTCAGCTTGACTTCAACTAGTGCGCCGCAGGGTGCCGAGTCGGAGGAGGACGACATGACCACACCAACACAGCGCTGGAGCTTCAGCTCTGCCGTGCTCGGCACGGGCGACCCGAGGTGGGGCGATGAGCGTGAACGCAATGTCCAGCTGGAGGCCTACGCCTTCGCGCAGAGTCTCACCGTCTACGCGGCGCTGTTGTTCGGGGCGGTTGTTGCCTGGCTCGGGTCGTTTTGGGTCACCCTGGGGCTCTTGCTGCTGGTGGTGGTGTTCCCCTCGATCGCTTTTCGTCGATACTGCCGCGCCCGCAACGTTGACGTGCGGGCGCTGATCTACGGCCGGGCCGGCCGGATGCGCATCGCGGTGACATTCGCGATCACCATCGGCGCGCTGGTGTGCATGATGTTCGGTGTGGCACATCGGGAAGGGCTCGCCACCGGGCTCGGCGGCATCCTCGGCGCGCTGGCCGGCGGCACCGCCAGCATTATCGGCGGTGTTGTGTACGCACGAAAGGTGCAGGCCGCCACCGAGACTCACGACGACGAGTAACTGGGATGCCCGCCACCGAAATACCCGCCACCGATGCACCGCACCCGGTCCGCGCCGCCCGATCGGCCTGTGGCATGCGCCAGATCGACCTGGCCAACGCCGTGGGGGTCAGCCGTCAGACGATCGTGTCCCTCGAGAAAGGCGACTACGCACCGTCAGTCGTCCTCGCGCTCCGAATCGCTCGAGTGCTGGGACGCACCGTGGAAGAGCTCTTCGCGCTTCCGGATTGAGGGTACGGTCTCGCCGAGAGCGGCAACCGCCGGGCTCGCGTACATGGACGCACTCAAACGGATGTCCCCGGCCGCGCAGATCCAATACCCGATATTCGGCAATAGCGCGGGCTTTAGTCCGGTAGAGCCAGGACAGGACGATCGAGCAGCTACCGATCGACTAGCGGGAATCGGATGGCTGCCAATGGTTCTCACCTTGCTTCTTCGCCCCCTCCGGCGGCGGTCCGGGGAGCACCGGCTTCTCGTCTGCACCGGAGGGGACGGTCGAACCTCATGTTCCGGGCAGTTCCTCTGCCCGGCCACTGGATCTCTCCATCGCAACGGCAGCGAATATATGCCAAAACCAGAGGCATGTCTACAACCGCCACAACAGTTTTTCGCTACCCGCGAAATGGGATTCAATCCTTTCGGATGGCGACACAGGCTGCGCTGTCGGAGCTGCTCACGTGCCAGTCCCGTACGTCACCGACCGACACCTGACGCCGAAGAACCGCGTGGCCGTTGCAAACCGCGCGCGCCGTCTCGTCACGGGACATCCAGTGCCAGTGGACAAGTAACGATCCCGCGAAATTCACCACCGGCATGCTCACCACCATGACCGAAGGCAGAGCGCGCGAACAGCACGTTTCCGTGCGACGAAAAAATCTGCATTCATGGGTGTAGACAACCGATGCGGCCAGTTGTACTGTCTCTCTTGTTCGACAAGCAGTAAGTCAAGGGCCCGGGAAAATGAACTGCCCCGGAGAAGTCCATTTTGGCCGTCCCCTGCCGGCGGGTGAGGTATTCGATCTTGGTTGGGCCGCAGGAGGGGACGAAGAACGCCGCGAAAGCGCCGGGAGTCCTGCGAGGACTTCCGCAGCGGGACCGTGCCAGCAGCATTCGGGTGCGGGGGTGCGCAACCTACGAGTCGGGAGGTGGTCCACGAGCACATACGTACGCATTACGCGTCCCTGTCGACACGTTCGGACGCGGTGTCAGACACCGGCCTCACCGGCCGGTAATCGAAATTGAGTCAACCCCTACGTAACGACCCCAGGCCCCGGCGCACTGCGCCGGGGCCTGAAGGCATGAAATTCCCGAGAGGTGTAGTGGAAGATCCACACGCGAGCCCGACCGACAACACTCCCGCCGACCGACTCGACGATGACGACTATCCCGCCTACAGCATGGGCCGGGCCGCGGAAATCGTCGGAGTCACCCAAGCATTCCTGCGCGCCCTGGATGCCGCGAAACTTCTTACCCCGCAACGCTCCGAGGGCGGGCACCGCCGCTACTCCCGCTACCAATTGCGTATCGCCGCGCGAGTCCGCCAACTTGTCGACGATGGTAACCCGCTCGAGGCCGCCTGCCGGATCGTCATCCTCGAAGACCAGCTCACCGAAGCGCAACGCATCAACAGCGAATTACAACAACACCTCAGAGACGGTCACGGCGGTGACTGACCGCAGGCGGTCATCGCAACACTTCATCGAGTGGCTGAGCAGGGGAACTGCCTGGTATGAGGTACATCCGCTCCCTCCGGCGTAGGCGAGAATCCGGCAGCAGCACCCCCCGGAGCCGGACCGCCGCCGGAGGGAGGCCGGGGCGTAAACCGGCCCCTGGGCCGGTGAATGATCTCTTTCCGGCATTCCATGCCCCGGCGCACCTCACGCCGGGGTCTGCGCATTGTTCCACTCTTCGTGAGGTGTTGTGCGGCAACCGGATACGACGTTCGGGTCGTACCGCGGCGCCGAGCTGCGCGAACGCCTCCTACGACCGAGGTAGGGGTCAGCGGGGTCTGCTCACACCGACGGGTCTGCGCCGGCGCACGTGCGGGTTCCGCGCACGAGGATGACACGGGGCAGGGGACCGCTGGGCGGCGAGCGGGGCGGGCATCGCCGGGCCCATGACGGTGTCCCACCACGGGCGTAGCGGGCTGGGATCAGGCCAGCGCACCACCAGCGGATCCCGGTCCGGGTCGGGGCGAGTGGGCGTGCGGTCGGTATCGGGAGAGGTCCTCGTGCTCACGAATCTGTCCGATCAGGCAGGGTGTTCGGGTGTTCAGGCCACACGGGCGCGGCAGCGGTGTCGGGCGCTGCGGTGACCGCGGACCCGAGGCACCGGCGCCGAGACGGCTACGGTGCCGGTATCGGTGTGCAAGAAGGGCACGACGCGGATAGCCTCGGGCCCGCGAGGGGTGTCGGTGGCGGTGTAGATGACCTGCTGACCGGCGGTGAGAGTTCTGTAGCCGGGGACATCGATCACCCGGTAATCCAGGAACACCGCGGGCCCGGTACCGGGGGTCAGGAACCCGAACCCCTTCTCGGCGTCGAACCAGGCCACCCGTGCGTGCTGCCAACGAGCAAGGGCGCGGTCACGGGTATGCGGGTCGGGGGTGCGGTCAGTAAGCGAGGCAGTAGAAGTCGTCATCGGCATGGGGGTGATCGATACGGTCGGCCAGGTCGTCGGTGTCGGTGGTTTCCGGCGGGACGGGGTGGTGCGTGTGGGTCAGGTCGAGCTCGCCGGCGGTCGCGATGGTGGTCATCTGCGATTGCTCCTCTCACGTACCAAGGGGGACGAGGGGTGGGCCCGGCCGGAACCGGCCGGCCGGGCCCACCGCGTGGAACGAGTGGATCGACATGATGCTGCGTTGAACCAGTGAGGGCTGGAACGGTCACCGGACTCGTTGTGCCACCTGGTGGCCGTGCGCGCGGACCGCGAGGGTGTCCGTTTGTGCGCGATGGGTGGGTGATCAAAACCGGTGGCGTCGCACCCTCGGTGGTGTGCGTGTGATGTTCGGGACGGGCATCACCTTGCTTTCGCGACTCGGGCGCAATCGATGATGTGCGGTCGGGTTGTGCTGCCGGGCGGGCCGCGCCCGGTGCCGGGCATCGCCGGGGGCCGCCGTCCGCGAGCTCTCGGCGGATCGAACTCGCGGACGGTGCTTTCGTGCCGGTGCCCGGACCCCGGAATCGGAGTGTGCGGCAACTGGTTACGGGGTGCGCGGGCCTGGCACAGGATGTCCTCGACTTCGGCGAACAGTTCGGCCACGTCAGGGTCCAGGCCCAGCAAGCACTCATCCGAATACCAGAGCTCGAACTCTCGGGTGGTGCTGATGTTCCTCACCGGACCTCCTGCGAGGTGAAGAGCCGGCAGGCCCGGCTCAGGCGTTGATGACCTGGCGTTCGGGTTCGCGTTCGGGGCGAGCGATGTCGATCTTTCTGGGTTTGGCCTTCTCCGCCACCGGAATTGACAGCCGTAGCACGCCGTCGCGGTAATCGGCGCGGATCTGCTCGGTGTCCAGACTCTCCCCCAGCACCAGCTGGCGGCTGAACACCCCGCGCGGGCGCTCGGCGGCGAGCATCGAGCGGCCGGGGTCGATTTCCGGACGCGAAGCGCGCACGGTCACCACATTGCGTTCCACATCCAGGTCCAGGGAATCGGGATCGATGCCCGGCAGGTCGAACTCGACCAGGAACTGATCGTTCTCACGCCAGGCATCCATCGGCATCGCCGCGGGTCGGGCCGCGGTGCCGAACACCTGCTGCGTCAAACGATCCAGATCACGGAAGGGATCACTGCGCATCAGCATGGTCGCCACCTCCAACTCACTCCATTCTCGGTAGTAGATTCACCAGATAACCTCTGCCATCTGGCATAGATATTATTTAGCACTCCGGCAAGGAGAGTGCAAGCCTCGACAAGAGGTAATCTTCTGACAAGCAGTAGAACCTAAAGGGAGCGCGTCCATGCGTTCAGAGCCCGAGGGCACCCACCTGCCTCGCTCCGGACAGGGCGTGTACGCGATCTCCGTCACCGCGGAACTGACCGGGATCGGGGTGCGGACCATGCGCCTGTACGGGCAGCACGGCTTGATCACCCCCCCACCGCAGCGCGGGCGGTACCCGCCGCTACAGCGGCGACGATCTCGCGCGCCTGCGGCGTATCACCGCCGTGGCCGAGCAGGGAGTCAACCTCGCCGGCATCGGGCGCATCCTGGACCTGGAAGACGCCGACACCGCGCTGACCGATGAACGCGACCAGCTGCGCGCCGGCCCCGGCAGCACACTCACTCTCTGACGGCCGATTCACCCGCACAAAAAATCTCTATTGATGGGTATAGACAATCCTCGCGTGCCGTTGTACTGTCTCTCTCGTTCGGAAGTTAAGAAATGGCAAGGCCCCGTAGCAGGAAGCCGAACACGCTGCGGTGGGAAGTCAGTTGTCAGCCCGGTTCCCTCCGGCAAAGAAAAGAACATGGCAATAGGTAGTACTGCTGGAGGGAACCGGAAACACCGCACCACGCGCCGGAAGTCGCCCACAGTGACCCGCCGGCGAAACCACCCCGAAAGTTGGGGGCGGGCAGCGAACCTACGTGCCGGGAGGTGTTCCACGAGTACCCACCCACGCATGACGCGTCCGTGTCGACACGAGCGGACACCGGCCTCACCGGCTGGAAATCGACAACAACATTGAATCCGATACCTTTCGCAATCGACGTCAGGCCCCAGCGCACACCGCGCCGGGGCCTGACGTCGTGACATCACACCGAGGTGCCGGGCCCGCCTCACCGGCAAAATATGCCGCCCCAGTGCGATCTTTGACCGCTCAGGCCGATTCTCCAGCCAACCCCATGTGGCCCACAGCCATTCGACCAGTTGCCGAAGGTGATCTCGGTCGTAGCCTTCCCGAGAAGCCAAGTGGCCGAACTCAACAGCGCGGGTCGCGGCAGATCAGTGCGTTCGGGCGTTGCCGAGATCTGCCAGAGTCAGGGCCGCAATGGGAGTGACCCCGGCCGGGCGCAGTGTGTCGGAAAGGGTTGGATTCCAGCTCAATCCCACTGCCGCGTGAGTAACCAGTGCATTGTTGCTGCGCAGGGTGGAGGTGGCAGGAATGAGGGTGCTGCCGCCACGAACGGCATCTTTGATCAGGACGCAGTTCCGTCCGTCTACCGAGGTTCCGGCAATGGTCGAGGTGATACCGGCTCGCGGCGAACGCCGCAACAGCGCCCAAGGCAGGCCGGTGTGCAGTGAGACCGCGGTGGCCAGCGGAACGCCGCCGAGTTCCATGCCGACGAGAACTTCGGTGTCGGAAGGTAGCGCGTCGGCGACGAGGGTTGCCAGATCGCGCAGCAATCGCGGATCGGCCTGCAACCGGAACTTATCGACGTTCGACTCGCTGCCGTTCATCCCGGCAGGCAGGTTGAGATCGCGGACCACTCGAGATGCCAGGTCTTGACGCAGGTTGCTGATCTTGTCGGCACTCACATCGCGACGGTAGCGCACAACGGCCGACGTGGCCGTGAGATGTTTTGCAGCACAACACACCAAACTCGGCAATATGGTGTATGCGGCCGACGCCAGATCAGCTCGGCCCGTTGACCTTCGCCCCGCCCGAGGTGGCCGGTTCGGTCAGCGCGCCACACGGCAGAATAGTAGGTTCGTCAGGACGAATACCTGGTAGGCGGCCGGGACCACTCGAGTGCTCGCCGAAAGTGCAGCTGTCGCAGGCCAGCGGCCGCGGCTGATGAACTCGCGGCTCACCGGCCCGGCGGGCCGACCGCCGGTCACCACGGATCGGGCAGGCCCTCGCCCGTGGTGATCAGGCTGTGCAGGCTGCCGTTGATGTAGTGCAGCCATGCCGCGGAGCACGCACCGTAGCATTCGACGTCCGGTACCAAGCCGACGTGGGTGAATCGCAGCTCAGCGCCGTCGGCCGCGGGCGCGATGTCGAACACGATTTCGCTGCCGGTCCACTCACCCGGCTCCGAAACGAACTCCAGATGGCTGTCGGTGACCCGCCAAACCACCCTGCGACCCGGCTCGAGCTCGACGACGCACTGGCGGCTGTAGTGCTGAGGGGGATGCCGGTAGGTGAACTCGGCGTCCAGCGCGTCGGCACGCCCCTCGACCTGGCCGGTCCACCAGGCGCCGACATCCAGAATGGCGGCGAAGACCTCCCCCGGCGCTTGCTCGACCGTGTATGACGTCGAGTAGCCACGCCCGGTGTGCACCGTGCTTGTCGCGCCCGATTCCTGCTTCATATCAATGTCCAATCTCGCAACCTTAGGTTGCACAAGAGTAGGTCACCGCCAGCAATCGCGCAACCATAGGTTGCGTTATGGGCGGACTCAGCACGCCTCGTCTCGGATGCACTGGCCTATCGCCGCAGCCGCTCGTCCGGTGCCAGGTGAGTGATGGCCAGATCGCGCAACGCGATACCGGGCTCGCTCGCACAGGTCGGGCGCAGTGCCTTCAGCAGTTCCACGGCGGTCAGATGTTCTGCCGGGTGGATGCCCGCGGTCGGATGGAAATCGACTGTGGCCGTGCTGGTTCCGGCGGCGGCCGTGGTGACCAGACGGTAGCGCAAGGGGACCGTGCCGACACCTGGGTTGCGGATCGACCGATAGCTGATCCGGTCGCCCCGGGTATATACCGCACCGGACTCTTCGCTGACGGCGCCCGTGGCTTCGGCCCGCATGCCCGTGCGGGCAGCCTCCTCCAGAACACGAAGGCCGGCGAAATAGTAACCGGGTAGCGCGGCGGCGGGCACGGTGTTCCACGGGTATATGCCGTCGTCGGGCAGGTCGATTTCCTCGATCAGTTCGATACGGGTGATGTCGGGTGTCACCACGGCGAGCGATCGGGTGATCCGGGCCGCCACCGCCGACTGAAAGCCGCCGGTGGCGCGCAGGGTGGATGATCCGGTGTAGCAGGCGGTCCGAATCTCATCCAGCGGCAGAGCCTCGAGCGGGAGCGCGGTGACTACGTTGCGGCCGGCAGCGAGCTGGTCGGTGATCATACCGATGTCGGCGGTCAGGTGGACCACCACGGCAGCCGAGGAGGGTTGCGCGACAACGATATCCGGATGTGTGGCGATGCGGGTGGCCAGCGGGCCGGTGCCGAGCACCGCGATCGGGAGGAAAGAGCTCATCGCGTCTCCAGCGTGAATCGGGTGCCCAGATCGGGTGTGGCGACCCCGGGGGGCGCCGCGCACAGCGCCGGGATGACATCGAGTATGGCCTTGACCGAGATATCGGTGACCGCCGACCAGTCGCCGTCGTACGACTCGTCGTCCAATTCGTTGCGCATCTCGATCCGGGACGGGCTGCCGTCCAGCGTGATCACGTGCCCGCCGGCCGTGCTGCGCGGATGGTCCGGGCCCAGATGCGCGTTACCCGCGCCGACGTGCCAGCACTCGGAGTTGGTCATGAACAGCCGCTCGCCGATATAGCCGCGATAGCTCATATGTATCGCGCCGACCGATCCCGGCTCGATCACTGTGCCACCCGCCTGCACCCGGGTCCGCGCCGGCACCGGATACACCTGCCGCTCCACCCGGACCTGCGCGGCGTCGGCGCCGAACAGGACGTGTGCGACGTTGGCGAGCACGGCGTCGAAATAGAAATGCTGCATGAGCGCGATGACGTGGTCGGAGTCGACCGCGCCGAGCGGCATGCCGAAACCGAGGTTGGCCAACCCACCCCACATTCCGTCCGGCGCCGCCGACAGGTCACCGACCTCCAGGAACTTCACCTCACGCACCTCGTCCAGCAGCCCGGCCACGCGTAACAGCAGTTGCTCCACCATGATCCCCGGATGCAGGCCCGTGCCGTGCAGCGATACCCCACCGTGCAGGCACGCCGCCTGCAATCGTGCGCCCGACGCGCGGCGTGGGATCGCCCGATCCACCACCGGTCCTGCCAGCCGCTCCAGTACCCGGCGCGCCGGGCGTGCCGGGGTCGAATCGACCACGCGCATCAGTGTTTTCAGTGCCGGCAGCGCCCCGGGCAGTTGCGGCCCGAAAGCACTGCCGGTCACCCGCATCCGCGCCACCGTGCGCAGCACCTCCAGCGGCGACCGCGATTCCGACAGCCAGGTCGGCATCGCGGGGTTGTGGTACGCCGCCGCGGACACCACGTTCTTACCGGACTCCAGCAGATCCAAGACATCGGCGTCCGCGCCCTGTACCAGCGCGGGCGTGGTAGGCGTGTGCACCACGCAATCCGCTTTCAGCGCAAGGATTTCCGCCTTCGACGTGGTCGCCGTGACCCCGCACGGCGGCAGTCCCACCAGCTCACCGACATCTCTGCCGTGCTTGTGCGGACTGAACACCTTCACCCCGACCACCTCGAAGTCCGGTGACCGCAGCGCCGTGCGTAACGCCCGCCCACCCATGTCGCCGGGTCCCCAGATGATGAGCCGATACGGATCGGTCACAACTGACTCCTTATTGTCATGGTGGCTCGGTGGCCACGAAACCTAATGTCCATTGCCGCCGACGTCGCCGAGTCGATCGTCGAGCCGGTAGGCGGGCGCCGGATCGTCGATGAGAATGCCCGGCGCTGCTGCTCGCACCGCGGATGCCGCGTCGCGCAACAGTTTTGATGGATCGATCGGTCCGTCGATCTCCCACCGGGCCACGAGATCGCAGGGGGCGCCGGTTACTCGCAGCGCGTAGTCGATCGGCCCGGTCCCGTCGCGATGAGTGATCGTGACGAAGCGGTGATCGCCGCGGTAGCCGTGGTGAACACCGGGTTCGCGCTCGATCCGCACGTCACGATCGCCGAAACGGGTTCGGGCGATGTTGGCGATGGTCCAGGCGTGCGACGGATCGCTGCCGGGTCCGGTGATGGTGAGATCGATGTGCTCGACCTCGAGCATGCCTTGGATCATGGTCATGACGATGCGTTCGATCATGAAGGCGTCCGTGCTTCCCGTGTATACCGTCGCGCCGGCGGTCCGGCATGCCTCAGCAACGGCCGACTCGGGTAGTTCAGCGGTGGTGAGGACGTTGTTCCCCGCCTCGAGCAGGGCGATGACATCCTCGGCCGGACCGGCGATCACGGCGTCGGTGGTAACGAATGCCGAGCTCAGCGAAATAGGTTCGGCCACAAGGTATTTCGGGGTGGAGTCGTCGATGATGATCCCGGGCTCGCCGGTGCAGACCCCGGGGATCGCATCGAGCAGCATCCGTGCCGAGGCGGCGGTGATCGGGTTGGCCGAGGACTCGGGGTCCCCGTCATAGGACAGTTGACCGCGGATCGTCGCCGGTGCGCCGGTGATCTCGAAGCTGTAGCCACCCGGGTCGGGCAGCTCGTCGAACGGAATATCGGCGCCGTGGAATCTGTGCTCGAGGCCGAGAAACCAGCACTCCTCATTGGTGAAGAAGTGGTGTCCGTCGCTGCGATATCCACGATGGGACATGTGCATGACCGCCGCGGTGCCCTTGCGGATCGTGGTCGAGCCCACCCGGAAGTCGTGCTTGGCGGGAATCGCACGCAGGGTCCGCTCGATACGGACCGCGTCCGAACCCGTGCCGAAGAGCGCGTGCCCGACATTGCCGGTGAGGTCGCCGTAGTAGAAATCGCCGGCCTTGGCGAGCAGGAATTCATTGTCGATTTCGGTGATCTCGCGGCCGAAGCCCAGGACGTCGAGCCCACCCCACATGCCGTCGGGTGCGTAGCTGAAGTCGAGTGCTTCGACGAAGCGCACATGTGAGACCGAGTCGAGCGCGGCACACATTCGCATCATCAGGCGCTCGACCATGAATGTCGGATGCACACCGGCGCCGTGCAGGGAGGTGTTGCCGCGCCGACACGCTCGCAGTAGCCGTTCGGGTGTGGCGCGGGCGGGAACCCGCTTGTCGGCCACCGAGGCAAAGAGTGGGTTGGTCAACCAATCCAGCGCCGGTACAGCGGTCAGGGCCCTCACCAGCGCGAATTGCCGTTGCTCGGAGGCGTTTCGCGCTGCGCCGAGCCGGGAGATCACGCGCATCCGTTCGGTCGGAGTGCGTGCGCTGTTGTACCAGTTCGGCAGTGAGACATTGTGATACGCGGCGGTGGTGACAACGCTCTTGCCGGACTCCAGTAGGTCGATCACGTCGTCGTCGAGGCCCTCGAGGGCTGCGGTGAATTGCGGGGTGACGATCACGCAGTCGGCATCGAGGGCGAGAATCTCCTGCTTGGAGGTGGTGGCGGTGACGCCGATCGGGCCGATCCCGACGAGTTCACCGGCGTCGCGCCCGTGCTTGTGCGGGCTGTACACCTTCACCCCGACGACCTCGAAATCCGGGCTCGCGTGTGCGGCGCGCAGTGTCGCCCCGCCCACCTCGCCGGGCCCCCAGACGACTACTCGAAAGACCATTGTGACGCTCCTTAACTTACGTTGCGTAAGTTAAGCTACACACAGTAAGTTTCTCGGACAAGGAGGTGTTTTCCGGTGGTGCAGACGCGAATGTCCGGGCCGCAACGGCGGGACCACATACTCGATGTGTGTCGATCCGTCGTCGATGCCGAGGGCTTCCATGCCGTCAATGTCGACCGCATCGCAAAGCAGTGCGGTATCACCCGGCCGGTCGTCTATCAGCAGTTCGGCGGACTGGGGGGCATGCTCATCGCGCTCGTCGATCGTGAAATCCTGCGCGCGGGAATGGGTTTCCTGCAGGCGACGGACGAAGCTCGAACCGACGACGCTGTCACCCCGCGTGACCTCGTCGCCCGTCTGCTGATCGCGGTCGATGAGAATCCCGCGACGTGGCGAATGTTCATGCTGCCGTCCGAGGGCGGCCCACCCGAACTCTACGAGCGGCTTGCCCAAGCCCAAGCGGCCGTCCGCTGGTATGTGTCGTCGACGCTCCTGGGTCGCGCGGCACTCCCGGATCGGGATGTCACGGTGCGGATCCTGCACGCGGCCTGCGATGAGATCGTCCGGCTGCGACTGCGCGATCCGGCGGTCTTCACCATTGATCGCCTACTCGCGCAGGTGGATTGGATAGCAGCACTCGTGGCGGCCGCAGCCACCGGCGAACTAGCGCACCGGAGCGCCGACACGTGAAGAGTCGGCAAGCCACTACTCGCACTTGGCATTTCAGCCAGTGGCGGGCCCATCAGCAAAGGTGTTACGTGGCTGACGCAGTCCGGCTTGACCGAGTCGACGAGCTCTCGGCCTTCTGGGGCCAGATCATGGTCGAGCTGCCCGCGAACTCCGGAGACGACTGTTTCGTGTCGTTGGCATGATCGGTCAGGACAGGACATCATCGAGCATGCGGACGACACCCACGGGGTCCTGCATGTGCAGGTCGTGCACCGCTCCGGGCTTGACCCGCACATCCCAGCCACCGCCGCGGAGCCGTTCGGCCAGTTCGGCGCTCACGAACCGGCTGGGGTCGGCCAGCACGATGGTCGCTGGTACCGGCGGGGACAGCGGCACGATCCCACGGGTCAGGGCCAGCTGGGGCAGCATCCGGTGATCCCACAGCACCCAGTTCGCGCGGACCCGGCGCGGCATGTCGGGAGCCACGCCTGCGGGCAGAATTCTGCGAATCACCCACACCGGCAGCAGTTTCTGTACTTGCGCGACATAGCCGAGCGCCAGCCGCTGCCATTGCTTCGCCTCCAAGGGTGGATCGAGCATGATCAGATGCCCGGGCCGTAGCGCGTCCGCCGCGAATCCGGCGCTGATCGCACCGAGCGATTGCCCGATCAGCAGATCCAGCTCGACCGGCAAGGTCTCGACGAGATCGTCGACGAAGTCCTGCAGGGCGTAACTGTCCGCACGGGGGCTGGCGCCGTGGCCGCGCAGATCGACCAGCAGCACCGTGAGGTCGTATTCGTCGACGAGGATGCGGGCGAACTCTCGCCAGATGTCCCTCGAGGCCGACGCGCCGTGCACGAGAGCCGCGGTCCGGGAACCGGATCCCATCGCCTCGATCGCCAGTTTCATGGTCTACCTCCAAAAGGCCTGCGCGACTACAATACATGCAGATGTGCATGCAACATGGCATCAATCTGCCGGAACATGCCAGCATAATCCTTGTTCAGCTCTAGTTTCCAAGAGATACAGACAGAACGGTAACTGAAGGATCTACAGATGATAGGGGCGGTATTTTGCCCATGTAGGAGTTCGAGGGCAAGTGAGTCACAGGTCGACCCCCAACCGCCCTTACCGAGGCAGGCACCGCCGTTTTGGCTCAGGCCCATACGCTCCTCGACGATCTGGACCGCGAGAACCTGGCCGACCTCACCGAAACTCAGGCCGCCACGGTCCTGACCGGCGGCAGATACAGCACCGACAAACCCGGCTACGACGAAATGCTCACCACCGCAAAGCGATTCACCGACCGGGTATGGGCGATCGAAGGATGCAACGGTATCGGTTTCCCCGTCGTGGATCAGCCGGTGCGCTAGGTGCCGGGGCGCTGCCGCCGGTTGTGCGCGAGATCTTCGATATCCCGTGGACCCGAACGAATCAGCTCGCTTTCGACGCGTTCCGCACCACCGTAGCCCGCACCTGGCCCGCGGTGCCTATCCCCTGCGTGTCATGCCCCGCGCCCGCGCCGCCTATCGCCGTGATGGGCGCATGGGCCTTGCCGAGGCCCCCGCCGCCGCCTGAACCCGCCGATTGCGTGCCGGCACAACGTCATACCGCGCCTCGGCGGGCGCGGTCTCGAACCATGGTGAGCAACTTCTCTCAGGAGTAACCAACCCTGACAGCAGCACGCCCCGAACGGTTTTCGCCTACTCCGGCCCTGGACCGGCCGAGGCCTCGATGATCGCCGGGAAGTAGGTTCGGGCGAACCACCGGGCGTGGTCGTCGGTGTCGATGGGGAGGGCATCGGTGGGAACCATCAGCAGGGATGCGGTGACTCGCACGAGCATTTCCGCGGCGCGCAGCGCGCCGTCGAGGGGCAGAGAATCGCCGGCGATGGTCATGGCGATGGCGGCTCGTATCGGCTCCATCGGGGCGGCGCTGTCGGTGAAAAACGAGGTGAGCGTGTCGGGTTCGAACTGTTGCAGGGCGATCACCAGCGGGTGGCGGCGGGATTCGCGTACCCCCAGGACAAAGGCTTCGGCGGCGCGGTCCGCCGGGGCCGTCTTGGTGAGGACCCCGCCGCTGATGGCGACGAAGAACGACACCACCTCGCGCACCACGACCTGGCGCACGATTTCGTCCTTATCGCCCAGTCGCCGGTAGACGGTCGGGCGGGACACCGCGGCGCGGCGGGCTATATCGCCGACGGAGGTGCGCCGGAAGCCGTGTTCGATGAATTCGGCGCGGGCGGCGTCGAGCAGTCGGCCGTGTTCGGCATCGGTGGCGAGCCCCGCCCCGAACAGCTGCTCGATATCGATGCCCGCATGCGTCATGCAGCGAGAATAACGTCTGATAGGCCCCCGGCGGTTGCCGATATCGGCGGACACTTAGAGATTTTTGTCTCAACGCCTGCACCGGAAGGGTCGCCGGGTACCCTCGGGCCATGGCGAGGATGGCTCGGTCGCGCGCGGGGCGCGCCGCACAGTTGGGCGGGCTGGCGGGCACGCAGGCCGCCCGGTTCGCCGCGCAGAAGACCGGCGATCTCGTTCGCTCCGATGCCCGCGCCGAGGCCGCCGCACGGGCTCGCCGCACGCTCTTGACGCAACAGCTGGTGGCCACGCTGGGCACCATGCGCGGGGTGGCGATGAAGCTCGGCCAAATCCTCTCGCTGGTGGATATCGGCATTGTCGGCCCCGAGAATCGTGCGGTGTTCCAGACCGCGCTGGCGACCCTGCAGGACAACGCGCCCCGGGTGCCGTGGACCGAGATGCGCGGCCATCTCGAAGGCGAATTGGGCGGCCCCCTCGATGAGGTCTTCGCCGAATTCGAACCGGAGCCGGTGGCCGCCGCCTCGATCGGCCAGGTGTATCGGGCGCGGCTCGGCGACGGCCGGCAGGTGGCGGTCAAGATCCAGTACCCGGGCATCGAAGCTGCCGTGCTGGCCGATCTGAAGAATCTGCGCACCCTGCTGACCGTGTATCGGTTCGTCCATCCGGCTCTGGACACCTCGGCGCTGGCCGACGAGTTCGAGGAGCGGATGCACGAGGAACTGGACTACCGGATCGAGGCGCGCCACACCGGACTGCTGGCGGGAGCCCACTGCGGCCACCCCTTCATCCGAATCCCGGACGTCGTCGAATCACTTTCGGGCAGAAGGGTTCTGGTCACCGAGTGGATCGACGGCCGTCCGCTGCGCGATATCTACACCGGGCCACAGAAGGAACGTAATCGGGTGGCGGAGATCGTGTTCCGCTTCTATGCGGGCACCCCATATCGACTGCACCATTACAGCGGCGATCCACATCCGGGCAATCTGCTGCTGCTCGACGACGGCGCCGTCGGCTTCCTGGATTTCGGCCTGTGTAAGACGATCGACGCCCGCACAGCGGAAACCGAACTGGCGGTCCTGCGCGCCGGAATCGACGGCGATGCCGCGCTCGTGCTGGAGCTGATGGAATCGCGCGGCTTCGCCCGCGGTTCGAAGATGTCCGAGCAGGCGGCGTACGACACCTTCCTGCGCGTGTTCGGCTGGTATCTCCGCGACCGCGAGGCGGATATCAGCCCGGAGAACGTGAAGGATCTGGTGGCCCTGCTGAGCCGCTCCGGCGACTCGGCCGGGGTTTCGGTGCGCCCCTTCAACCTTCCGGCCGATCACGTCCTGCGCGGCCGTGCCGAAGTGCAGCTGCTGGCCATTCTCGCCCAGCTGGAACCGCGGATGAACCTGCACACGATCGCCCGCGAGTGGATCTTCGATGCCCCGCCGGTGACCGAACTCGGCCGCGCACAGCGCGAATGGGAGCTCCGCCGCTGACGCTCCGGTCACCGGCGCGGGCGAAACCTGATCACTGAAATGTCCGCATCATTTTTGAACCCAAACCCCCACGTCCTGGACCGAACGAGCGGGTCACTCAGTTTTGCCATCTTGACCACAGTGTTACAGAGCCATAGTTTTGTATCACTGTTACAGGAAGGTTCATCATGAAGACACTGCACAACCTCGGCCCCTCGCCCGAGCACGAGCAATACCGGGCGCTGCTGCCGCAGTTCTGGGAGCGGGTCGACGAGCAGGAACGGCAGCTGGTCGCACTGGGGTTGCCGATGACCGGACTGGCCCGGTTCGGCCGGGACTGGTTCAACGGGTGGGCCACCCAGAGCGTGTCCGCGCTGGCCGACTGCATGGCCGAGGAGTGCGATTTCATCGACAGCACCACCTTCCAGAACATTCGCATCGGCAAGCAGGAGACCCTAGCCAACTGCGCCGCCTGCTTCGAGGCGTTCCCGGATATGGCGTTCTATCCCCAGGATGACAGCCTGCGTTCGCTGCCCTACACCGATTTCTCACACGGCCGGTTGCGCATGGTGATTCCGTGGCGCGGCATCGCCCGCTGGACCGGCCCACAGCGGCTGCCCGGCACCGATATCGTGCTGCCGCCGACGGGCCGCTGCCTCAACTTCATCGGCGTGGACCGGTACGTGCTGACCGACGACTTCAAGATCAGTCATATCGATACCGACTGGGACATGATGTTCATGGGAATCCAGCTCTCCCCCATCAATATTCGCTCCCCGCGCCTCGGCACGATGAAGGCCGCCTCGCTCGCCGCCCGCGCGGTGATGCCACTGCTGCGGCTCATCGGAAGCGGCGGCACCGAGGAGCATCGCCGGTTCGATCTCCCCATCCCGGGCATCGCGCTGCTCGAGCAGGGCTCAGCGGGCGCTCCCCGCACCGGCGCCGTTACCCGGAACGGGGTGTCGGCATGACCTCGGCACCGGGCGACTCCGGCGATAAGCGTCGCGGCGAAGTCCTGCAATTTCCGGGAGTGCATGTCAGCTCGGCCGCCAGGCCCAGAACCAAGCGCAATCTGAGCACCCTGGGTCGTTCCCTGGATCCGGCGCTGCCGGGTCCGACCGGACTGCCGGGCCTCGGGGTGCTGCGTGAATTCCGCAGGGACCCTTTCGAATCCGTGCGCGGCTGGGCACGCGAATACGGCGATGTCTTCCATGTGCCGCTTCCGCTCTGGAATCTGGTCATGGTCAACCATCCGGATCTGGTCAACCAGGTCATGAACGACCGCGACGGTCACTTCAGCATGGTCGGCCCGCTGGAGAAGCCGCTCGCCTCGACCATCGGATCGATGCTGCCGATCATGGAGGGTGAGCGATTCCGCAAGCGCCGCCGCATGCTGACGCCGATGTTCGGCCGCAAGCATCTGGCGCGCATCGCCGACACCATCGTCGACGAGTTCACCTGCCGCATCGAACGCTGGGATCACTACGCCGACACCGGGCAGGTGGTGGATCTGCAGCACGAGATCGCCCAGGTGACATTGCCCGCCTTTCTGCGCGCGATGTATTCCACGCACCTGTCCGATGCCGAACTCGCGCAGATCGATGTGGATATGCGACTGCTCATGCGCACGGTCGCCGCGGGTGTGCTGCTCGCGAATCCGCCCAGCCCACTGCCGATTCCGGGCACGGAGAACCTTCCGATGGCCGTCTATCGGCTGGTCCGGCTGGTGAACAGGCTGGTCGCGGAGCGGTCCTCGACACCGACCGACGACGTCGACCTGCTCGGCCTGCTACAGGCCAGTCGCTACGACGACGGCACCGGTTTGAACAGTCGTGATCTGCGGGTCGAACTGATCGGGCTCATGGGCGGCGGCTACGAGACCGTGGTGGCCTCGCTCTCCCACACCCTGGCGCACCTGTGCACGAATCCCGAACCGGCACAACGCCTCTACGCGGAGGTCGACGCACTCGGCAATGCTGTCCCGACGCTCGACGATCTGAGCCGGCTCACCTGGGCCAAGGCCTGCTTCGACGAGGGCCAGCGCCTGCAGGGCCATCCGATGAATCCGCGACTTGCCATGCGCGACAGCGAAATTGCCGGATTCCACATCCCGCGCGGCACTCTCGTCGGCGTCCCCGTCTACACCCTGCAGCGCGATGAACGCTGGTGGGTCGATCCGGACCGCTACGACCCCACCCGCTTCACCGATCCCTCGCACCCGCCCCGCCCGAATTCGGCCTTCATCCCGTTCGGCGCGGGCCCGCACCACTGCATCGGATCGGGCATGGCCTACATGAACGCACAATTCCTGTTGGCCTTGATCTTCCAGCGTTACCGCCTGAACACCCCGGCTGACTGGAAGCCGAAGCACGCCTCCACCTTTTCCATCACCCTCGAGGGCGGCCTGCCGGTCACCATCAGACGAATTGACAAGGGGCGCAAGTGACAACGACCCGGGTCGAGATCGATCAATCCGTCTGCCAGTCGGCGCGATACTGCCTCAGAACCGCACCGGGGATCTTCGCCCTCGGCCCCGACGACATCGCCGGGGTCAAGGATGCCGACGGCGGGATCACCGCCGGACCGGTCGATGTGCTCCCGGATCAGGCGAGCCTGGTGGATACCGCGGCCTGGGAATGCCCCGCCGCCGCAATCCTCACCCATTGAACAAAGCGAGAAGCTATGCCTCACCCTGCTCTCACCAGCATATTTCTGCCGCCACCGGTGGAAGCCGTCGCCCAATACCCGCATCTACCACTGATTCTCGCGCTTGCCTTCGCTGTGGTGGGCCTCATCGCCGGGGGTGTCTACACTTGGATGACCAAGAGCCCCTTGTTCATTGCGACCGCAGTGGCCGGCTTCACGCTGTATCCCTTCCTGGTCGAACCCAGCGGTGATCACTTCGTCGCAGTCTGGTATCCGGCCAACTTCGACATCGCCACAACGGTTTTCGACAGACCCATCCCCTGGTTCGTGGCCCTGTTCTACGGTGCCGGAATACCGCTTGCCAGCGTCGCGGCCTACGAGGTGGCCAAACGCGGTCTCCCCGCCCGCTATCTGCTCTGGTTCGTCGCCGCAGTCACGGTACTCGAGATTCCGGTCGAAATGCTCGCCTCCCACCTGCACTGGATGAACTACTACGGCAATCACGCCACCGTCCTGGGTGAGCCGATCTACTGTTTCGCGCAGAACGGCGGCATGTTCGCCGTCGTCGCCTTGGTGCTCGCATGGCTCATCCCCCGTATTCACGGTTGGCGCTGGGTCCTGGTGCCCTTCGCGACGGCCGCCGTCCTTCCGGTCTACGCGCTCGTCGCCACCTTCCCCTCCTATATCGCCATTGCGTCCGGGGCCGGCCCCGCCGTCAGCTGGTCGATGGCAGCCCTGTCCACCGTTCTCAATGCGGCCGTGGTCGTCGCGTGCGTCTACTCACCGACCCTGCAACGACTGCGCACGCCAGCTTCCAGTGACATCCCGAGCACCGCACCGATGACGCCTGTTCGAAACGGCTGATCAGCACACCGGAACTCCATGGTTGACCTTTCGCTCCAAAATTGACAACATCTGATGTCATTATCGCGTTTCGGCGATGGTGACATGTGGAGGAGCGCGAGATGGCCGAGGACATCGTTGTCGAGGTCGACCAGGAGCTGTGTCTGGGGTCCGGGTTCTGCGCGAGGATGGCGCCGGAGGTTTTCGAGCTTCCTGATGACGTTGTTGAACTGCGTAATCACGCTCGCGGTACGACCGGTCCGGTGGGAGTTCCGGATCGGTTCGCCGCGGCCGTGCGCTCTGCCGAGCTGGGTTGCCCGGCGGCGGCGATCGCGGTGCATGCACCTCAGTAGGTCGCGGTAATAGACAACTTTCGTTGTAAATATTCAGAAGTACCCGGAAGGACATTGCAATGGTGCAAGTGCTGGCAAGCAGCTGGGGGTCGCCACCGATCACTGAGGCGGGGACGGTGGCGGCCTGGCTGCTGCTCGGGGTGGCGATTGCCTCGGTGGCGGGTGCGCTGATCTTCGCGGCCGGACTGGTCATCGCCAAGGACCGGGAGACCTCGGTGCTGTTCTGGCTCGTCACGGCGGGCGCGCTGGTGGTGTTTTCGTTCTATGTGGAACCGTGGCTCGATTTCATCGGTGCGACAACGTATCTCACGAACGTCTTCGATCCGGTCGTGACGATCGTGGACCGGCCGATCCCGTGGCATGTGGTGCTGACCTACTCCGGTGGCATCGCACCCGCGACGATCGTCGCGTATCTGATCATCAAGCAGGGGCGTAGCGCCACGGTGCTGTTCGCCTGGGCCGCTTTCATTTCCGTCGCCGAGTGCATCGGCGAGATGATCAGCTGCCACTACGGGGTGATGCTGTACTACAGCAATAACGCGCTGGTGCTGGGCATTCCGATGCCGAGCCTGGTGCAGAACGGCGGCATGTTCGTGCTCATCGGCTGGGCGATGGCGGCCATGCTGCCGCATCTGCACGGCTGGCGGCGAATTGTGGTGGTGCCGTTCATCGCTCCCGCGGTGTACCTCGCCTACACACTGCTGTGCACCCTGCCGAGCTACTACGCCATTCACAACAATGCCTCCTCGGCCGTGTCGTGGACGCTGGCGATCGTGTCGACGGCGTTGAATCTGGGCGCCGTCATCTTCGCCGGATACGCACCGACCGTCACCCGGCTGCGCGAGGCCGCACAGTCCGGAAATACCGCGAAACACACTGTCGCGAAATCAGTTCAGAAGACCGAGGCACCAGCATGAGCACTCCACAACGTGACAAGTACGCCCTCACGCGCAATCCCGCACGCGCGGTACGCAAGTCGATCGTCGCCAAGCGCCGCGATCTCCTGTTGCCGCCGGGACCGGTCGGCCGTCCGGTGACCGGCGTGCTGCGCGAGTTCAAACACGATCCGTTCGAGTATCTGCGCGGTTGCGCCGCCGAATACGGCGATATCTTCCGGCTGCCGGCACCGGTGCTGGATATGGTCGTCGTCAATACTCCCGACCTCGTCCGCTACATCATGAGCGATGTCGAGAAGTACACGATGATCGGGCATTACGCGCCGGTCGCGCACAAGGTCCTCGGCCGGACAATTCCGCTGCTCGAGGGCGATCCGCTGCGGCAGCGGCGCAAACTCATCACTCCCATGTTCAAGCACAGCTCCCTCAACGAGCTGGCCGACGAGATCGTGGACGAGTTCGCCACCCGCATCGACAAGTGGGGCGAGTGGGCCGACTCCGGCGAAACAATCGACCTGCAACACGAGATCGCCTGGCTCACCATGCCCGCGTTCATGCGCGCCATGTTCGGGATCACGCCCTCGGACGCGGAGATCGAGCAACTCGACCACGACCTGCGCCTGGTGCTGAGCTCCTTCGCCGCCGCCGTATTCCTCAGTCCCATACCGAAAATGGTGCCCTTCCCCGGCCGCGACACTCTGCCCGCCGCGTGGTGGCGCATCTCCCGCTGGATCGAGGACCAGATCGAACGCCGCCTGAACGTTCCGATCGACGGCGTCGACATGCTGCAGGTGCTCCTGGACGCCCGCAATGAGGACGGCACGCCGATCAGCCGCAAGGATCTGGTGGCCGAGCTCGCCATTCTGATCGCGGGCGGCTACGAGACCGTGGTGGCGTCGGTGTCGTGGACGCTGGCGCTGCTCGCCGACGATGCCGAAGCCCGGGAGCAGCTCATCGCGGAAGTCGATGAGCTGCACGGTGAGCGGCCCGAGTACGCGGATCTGAAGCGGCTGGAATGGGTCAAGGCCTGCTTCGACGAGGGGCAGCGCATGCAGGGGCATCCGTTCCATCCGCGCATCGCCCTGCACGACGATGTCATCGACGGGCATTTCATCGCGCGCGGCACCATTATCGGCGTCTCGGTGTACACCCTGCACCGTGATGAGCGCTGGTGGCCCGAGCCGGACCGGTTCGATCCGTCACGGTTCACCGATCGCGCGGTGGTGGCCGCACGCCCGGTCAATGCCTTCATCCCGTTCGGGACCGGACCGCATCGCTGCATCGGCTCCCAGCTCGGCTATATGAACGCGCAATTCATTCTCACCCTGTTCTTCCAGCGCTACCGGATGAAGACCGCCCCCGGGTGGAAGCCCAAGCACGCCTCGACCTTCTCCACCACTATCGAGGGTGGTCTGCCGGTCACGCTGGAGCGGGTGTCGGTGCCGCACCCTGCCTGATCCGAAACCAGTGGGGCCGATCGCTTTTCGCGATCGGCCCCACGGTATTTCCCGCGCTCAGGACGGATCCGAACCGGTGACCTTCCGCCGCCAGACAACGGCTTCGTCGATGAAGCTCATCAGATAGTCGACCAATTCCTCAGCGCTCATATCGAGCCGATCGTCGACCCACGCCATGAGCACCTCGGCGGCGGCGCCGGCCATGGCAATGGTGGTGATATCGCCCATGACCGGGTCCACGGCCTCGGAGCCGCCGTTCATGAACTGCGTCATCATGGGCATGGCCGCCACGACCATATTGTTGGATTCGGGGTTCTCCAGCCACATGGTCATCAACCAGGTGGTCCCGTAGAGCATCTGCTGCCGCACCTTGGCCAGCGCGCCGCCGGCTCGTTCGGGCTCGATGAACAGGATGCGCCCCACCCGGGGGTCCTCATCCATGATCGTCACGAGTTCCTTTGCCACCGCCCGCAATCGGGCCTGGCCCTCGTCGATGCCGACCGCCTTCAGGAACAGCCGCCCCGCGACCTGCATGGCGACCGATTCGACGACGGCCTTGGCGAAGGTGTCGAGGTTTTCGAAACTCTCGTAGAAGTACCTCTCGGTCAGCTCCGCCTTGCGGCAGACGTCCCGGACCTTGGTCTCCGCGATCCCGGATTCGCCGATGACCGAGATCCCCGCCTGCAGGAACGCCTCGCGGCGGGCCTGCACGCGATCCTCTTTGCTCATACCCGCGAACCGATGGGGCCGCCGGGCGGCGCGGGTCGGTTGCGATGTCATGGGGTCGATTATCTCCTATCGCGGCGTGGTGACGTGGAGGGTGACCGCTCCGGGGACCGCGACGGCGGCCAGCGCGGTATCGAGCAGGCGGCTGATATCGATCGATCCGGACGAATTCACGGCCGCACTGATCCCCGGCAGCGCCGAGCCCGCGAGCTTGCGCACATCGGGGCCGACCTTATCCTCGAAGCCCTGGAGTTTGCCGAACAACACCAGCGGTCCGACCTGCACGACCCGTGGATAGTCATTGGTCTGCATCATGTCGACCGCGGTCTGGGCCAGGGTCGCGAAATTGACCCCCAGCATGCGCGCGGGATCGCTGACCTCGGCGATGGTGGGTCCGACCGCGCCGCTGCGCCCCAGCACGTCCTGCCCGTCGGTGAGCAGATCGCGGATCGATCCGGTGCTCATCAGCAGTGTCGAGGCCAGCAGCGCGCTGGCCCGGGACAGATTGTGTACTACCTCGATATCGGCGGGCAAGGCCGAATTCAGTTCGCCGACAAGGGAGTTGGCTGCCTCCGGCGCGATGCCGTTCATCATCCGGGTGAGCGCGGCCGACAGATCGCCGAAGTTCGCCGGCACCGTCGATTGCGCGGCGCGAATGTGCTCGCCATCGGAGAAGTACGGTCCCGCTGCGGATTTCGGCAGTACCGCGACATAGCTCTCCCCCAGCGAGGACAGGCTTTCGATGCGGAAGTCACTGTCTGCGGGAATCCGATAGCTGTCGCTGTAGCCGAAATCGATCTCCACACCGTCGGCGGCGGCCCTGACCGCACTCACCTGCCCGATGGGGACGCCGCGCATCAGCAGCTTCGAACCGGCGACCACGCCATCGGCATCGCTCACGGCCAGTACGGCATGCCGTTGATCGGAGGGCGGCAGCCAGTGCACACCCTGACCGCCGATGGCCACCACCGAAAAGGCCAGCAGCGCAACCAGTGCCGAGACCGACAGCACGTTCTTGATCCTCACCGGACGGCTCCCAGCATTCTCAGCAGATTCGCGACGTCATCGAGATGTTCGGAGCCGTCGGCGGTGACGAGGGAGGTGACATCGACGCTGGGCTTGCTCAGCAGCGGCATCAGGGTGGTCTGCAGGAAATGCTGCAGACTCGCACCGGTGTCGGCGAATCCCACACCGGTGCTCGACGCGCTGTCCAGGGTGTCCGCGAGCGAATTGATCATCGGCACCAGCCAATTGCCGCCGGTGTAGACGCTGCCCACCGACGGCAGCAGAATGCCGATATTGGCGATCAGCAGCCGCAGATTGGCCCACAGTTTCATGGCATGCGGGGACAGGATGTTCTCCAGATCGGGTGCGTGCCGAATCACCACCTGCGTGAAATCGTCTGCGCTGGTAAGCATGCGGTCCAGGTCGGTGGTATCGGCGGCGAGGCTGCGCACATCGGCGGCCAGGGTGCCTGCCACCTTGCGCACCCCGTCGGTGGTCGGCGGCAGGGCCGCGTTCACCTTGCCGATGGTCTGCTCGAGGCGCTGTACCGAACCCGTGCCGAGGAAGTTCGCCAGCACCGCGAGGGTGTCCTCCAGCGGCGCGGGCGACACCGTGTGATCGCGGCCGATCCGCGAATTCGGGTTCAGCGCGGCATTGTTCGCGTCCGCACCCGGCCGGTCGATCTTGATGTAGGCATCACCGAGCACCGTGTCCTGGGTGACGGTCGCGGTGCTGTCGGCCGGAATCGCGATACCGTCGTCAACCTCCACCCCGACCGCCACCGCGCCGTCGCGCAGATCGATGCTGCGGACCGTTCCGACGGCCGCGCCGTCGAACGACACCTTCGCCCCCGCGGGCAGATTCAGCGCATTGGTGAATTCGACGGTGAGCGGATAGCCGTGCCGGGTGAGATCACTGGGCATCGGCAGATTCGCCGGATCAGCCGAGCAACCGGCCAGCGCTGCGGTAGTCACCGTCGCGACGACTACAGCGAGGGTGTGGCGCACGTTTCTCACTGGGGTACACCACCTTTCAGCACCAATTGCAGCAGATCGGTGACGGACAGCTCCGGCTGCCCGGGCATTGTGGTCATCCGGAATTTCGGCGCCAGTACTGAAATCGGCTGTCCGGCCTGGCCATTGGTCAGCGCGCCGATCGAACCGGCCAGCGCCGGAAGCGAATCGGCGAGTTTGCCGATACTGTCCTCCCCCGTGGCCGCGAGATGCAGTGCCGCGGCGACGGTGTCGAGTCCCGGCCACAGCAGATTGCCGTAGCGCTCGGCCAGATCCAAGCACAGATCCATGGCGCCGGGCAGGCCGTCGAAGATCTTGGTGATGGCCGGAAAGACCTGCATGGCCACGGCATCGATACCGGGCGGCGCGGTGGCCAGCGCGGATTCCACATCGTCCCAGTGCGCGCGGGTGGCGGCCAGCAGTGGCGCGGTATCCGCCAGCATCTGACCCAGGGTCGCCGTGGCATGGTCCGGGTCCGCGACGGCGCGGGCCAGGCTCGCCATCGCATCACCCGCGGCCGTTCCATTGCCCGCCAGCTGGCTCGCGAGATTGTCCACGGCCCGGTTCGCGGTATTGCCCGCACCGGCTCGGGTGACGCCGTCGATGAGACCGGCGGCGGACGCGGTGATCTCGGAGATGCTCTTCGGAGTTGCGCTGTCGGACAGTGGAATACAATGTCCGGGGGCCAATTTCGGCCCGGCTCCGGTGCTTCCGACCAGCTCGAGGCTGCGGTCGGCCAGAATCGACGTCGAGCGGGTCACCGCCTTGACCGGACCGGCGATCGACTGGTCACCGTCGAGGGAGAAGGTGACCTTGACTCCGGCGCCCTCCGGATCGGCCCGCCGCACCGTCCCGATCCGCACACCCATCCTGGTCACGAAATTGCCGGGGTACAGCCCGATCGTGTCGGGCATGATCGCGCAGAACCCCTGGGTGCTGCGCGAACCGGTATCGGTGGAGACGGTCAGGCCGACCGCGAGTGCCACGGCGGCGATGGCCGTCAGCACGAACAGTCCTCGGTAGCGGCGGAGCATCAGCAGCTCCTTCCGGGAATCGGTACGCACAGGTCGGTGGCCAGCACCTGATCACCGCCGGCGAGGCGGACTCCCTCGGGGCCGAGCAGCGATTGCAGGTAGTTGATGAAGGTCTGCAACTGGCCGATGAGCCCGGGCAGGTCGGTATTCACACTGTGCGCCGCCGTATCGAGCTGCTGCATCGCGTTGTACACCTCGTCGCGATGGTTCGAGTAGAAGTTCGTGAGCACCTTCACCCTGGTGAAGACGTGCGCCAAACCCTCGTAGGCATAGGCGAATTCGACATGGGTGTCTTCGAGGACCCGCAGCACGATCGCGGCCTTGCGCAGCATATTGAACAGCACGTCGCGCTGATCGCTGAACTTGCTCAGGTATTCCTGCGTCACCGAAAGGCTGGTTCCCACCTGGTCGCGCTGGTGTTCCAGCACTCCGGCCAGGGCCTGCACACTGTCGATCATGGATTTCACCGAACCCGGATTCGCCTCCAATGCGGTGGCGGCCTTGTCGAGGTCGTCACCGATGGCGGGTGCGTCGAGGCCCGCGATCTGCTGCGGTGCATCGTCGAGCAGTTCGGGCAGGCGGTAGGGCAGCTGCACCCGGGCGGCGGGAATCGTCCGATTGCCCAGGGGCGCAGCACCTGCGGACACCAGCGCGACGTAGTAGCCACCCACCGCGGTCAACATGCGAATGTCGACGGCGGTGTCGGAGCCCAGGAATACCGAGCTATCCACAGAGAGCGCAACTTCGACGTGATCGGGCCGCAACCGCACCTCACCGACCTTGCCCGCCGGGATTCCGGCCACGCGTACCTCCTCGCCGGAGCGAAGCGCCGCCGCGTCGGTGGTTTCGAAGACAACCTGCTGCTGATGCAGCGGATGCAGGTAGAGCGCGCCCGCGGCGACAGCGACGACCACCACCGTCCCCACCGCGATCACGCCGATGAGCACATGCCGCTGATCGGAGCTCCGGCTGCTCAGGTAGGCGCGCACACGCCGCACGAGTCTGGTCACCGGTTGCACAGCACCACCTGCTGACCGGCCAGCAGCACCTGCACGCCCTGCGGCAGCGCCGCCGGACCATTGCCGCATCGAGTGTCGATCTTCGCCGCGGTGAGCTGCTGCAACCCCGACAGCACGGGCGGGAGCAGGCGCAGCGTCTGCGGGGCGTCCTGCAATTGCGCGAGTGCGGTTTTCAGCAGCGAATCCAGATCGGTACCCTCGTGCAACCCCAGTCCGTCCAGCAGTCGATTCACCGAATCGACGAAGGCCGGACCATAGGTCGCGGTCGCATAGAACTGATCGAGCACGGTCATCGTCTTGTCGAGGGCGAGATCGAAATTCTCGATGAACTCCAGCACGCGATCCGACTTTCCCTTCATGGTGTCCGATATCGAGGCGATGTTCTTGACGAGGGTGGACACGACCTGCTGGCGGTCGACGGTGTAATCGGCGATCTTCTTGACGCTCGCCGCCAGATCCGCCGCTCCGGCGCCGTCGCCCTCCAGGAAGGCCGACACATTCGTGGCCAGCTTGTCGACCTCGCCGGGATCGAGGGTGCGCAGCACCGGTTCCAGACCGTGGAACAGCGTGGTGATATCGAACGACGACGTGGTCATCTGGGTCGTCGCGTGCCGCACCGGCCCCCCGGAGCCTGCGGCGGGGGTGGTCTCGCTGTAGTCCAGATAGCGGGAGCCGCTGAGGTTCTGGTACTTCACCGCCAGATGCGAGGCCGTGGTCAGCCGATAGCGCTGCTGCAGTGCGAATCCGACGACCGCGATATTCGCCCCACCCTGACGGCGAATGTCGATCGAGGTCACCTTGCCGATCTGCACACCCTGCATGCGCACGTCCGAGCCGACCCGCAGACCGGAGACATCGATGAAATCCGCTGTGTAGGAAGACGTGTCACCGTGCACGGGATTGCGGAGCGCATTGACGACACCGACGAAAAGCGCGACCGTGACAGCCGCGGCGATCAGCAGTCGCCAGAGCGCTTGGCGTGGTGTGGTGCCCATATCAGTTCCCCCCGGGCAGTGGCAGCGCCGCGGCGAGTGCCGGGAGCTGGTCCAGCACAATGCGCAGCTTCAGCGACTTGTCCGGATCCGGGCCGGTGTAAGCCGATTCGAAGCCGGACAGCACCTGATCGAGCCGGGCACCCAGCTGGGCTTTCCACAGGGTCGAGGACACCAGATCCGATACCGTGCGGACCAGCTCGGTCAGTGGTGCGAAATCGGCTGTGTGCGAACCGAGTAACGCGCCCAGCGGACCGAAGAATCCGGTGGCGATCAATTGCATGGTCTCGTTCATCGGCCCGAACTTATTGATGACCAGTTCGGCGCTGGGTACCTCGCGCACCGCCTTGACCGCGGAGATCGCATCGTCGGTGAACAAAGGCAGCGGTTCGAGCAACGAATTCAATTGGCGCAGCTGCACATCCGGCATCCGCTGCTGGGTTTCGGCAATGGCGTTGGCCACCGTGAACCCGGCCTCGATCAGCGGTGCGAGCGCATCGGTGTAGTCGGCGATCCGCCGCACCACCTCGACCATGCGATCGGTGACCACACCATTGACCACCGTCGAAGTACGGCTCAGCAGCGAGGCCATGGTGAAGTCGCCCTCGGGTGCGCGGTCGAGCCGCAGACCGTCGGTCAGCGCTTTCCCGCCAGCACCGGGCAGCAGGTTGAGCGCGGAGACACCAAAATAGTTCATCGGCCGGTAGTCGAACCGAACCGCATCGGTGAGACCCCCGATCAGATTGCGCTGCAACCGAATACCGATCTCAACCCCGCTCGCCTGACCACCGTGCACCGATTCCACCCGACCCACCTCGACACCGTGCAGCACCACGGTGGAACCCGCGGCAATGCCATGCCCGAGGTACGCCGTCCGGACGGTGACGTGCAGGACGCCGCCGGGCTCGCGGCCACTGACGCGCACCGCGGTGAATACCGCGATCAACAGCACCACCACCGTGACCGCACCGGTCAACAGCAGAATCCGCCGTTGCCGCCGTTCTGATCCAGCCAATAATTCCGACATAGTCAATTCACCCCGTGAACACGAATTCCGGTGTGACCCCCCACAACAGGACAGTCAATATCAGGTCGAGCATGATGATCGCCACCAGGCTGGCGCGGATCGCGCGCCCACTGGCGATACCGACGCCGGCCGGGCCGCCCGAGGCGAAAAACCCGAAGTAGCAATGGATGAACGTGACCACCGCACAGAAGAGCACCGCCTTGATCGTCGAATAGATCACGTCCACCGGATCGAGAAATTGCTCGAAATAGTGGTTGTAGGTGCCCGCGGATTGGGAATGCGCCACCGTCACCACCAACCGGCAGGTGACAAAGCTGACCAGCAGCGTCACCAGATAAGCCGGTGCGACGCAGAGCATTCCGCCGATCAGCCGGGTTCCGACCACAAACGGGACCGTGCGCACGCCGAGCGCCTCGATGGCGTCGATCTCCTCCGAGATCCGCATGGAGCCGATTTCGGCGGTCATCCGGCATCCGGCCTGTGCGGCGAAGCCGACTCCGGCGACGATCGGTGCCATTTCCCGAATATTTGCCATACCGCCGACAACACCGGACAGTGCGCCGAATCCGATGAGATCGAGCCCGGCGAAGGCCTCGATCGACACCATCGCGCCGATGGCCACCCCGAGAATCAGCATGGTGGTGACCACGCCGCCGTCGACGATGAGCGAGCCACGACCCCAGGCCAAATTGTTCAGCACCCGGAAGGTCTGTGCCCGGTACTGGCGCACCGTGATCGGCAGCAGCCACAGCGTGCGGCCGACAAACACTGCGACCCTGCCGATTTCGGCGAGCATGTCCGCACCGGGACGAGTGATCCGCCGGGTGATCCGGGCGGCTCGCGGCATCGCATGATAGCGGGAAGGGACGGTGATGCTCATGCGACCTGACTCGGCAGGAACATGGTCTGCAGCTGCGTGATCAGCAGTGTGGCCAGAATGATCGCCGTAACACTCAGCACCACCGACGAATTCACCGCATCGGCGACACCGCGCGGACCGCCGCGCGTCTCGAGGCCGCGCAATCCGGCCACGATCGCCACCAGCACGGCCGCGACCAATGTCTTGATCACCGCCACCGCCAGATCCGCGGTGGTGGCGAAGGCACCGAACGAGGCCCAGAAACTACCTCGGCTGACACCGTTGAGTTCGACCGCGACGACATACGAGGAGCCGACGCCCACCATGACGATGGCGATCAGCAGCATGGGTGAAATGGCGAGCAGGGCAAGGAAACGCGGTACCAGCAGCCGCTGCACCGGATCGACCCCCATGACTCGCATGGCATCGAGTTCCTCGCGAATGGCCCGCGCGCCCAGATCGGCCGCGATCGCCGAGGCGGCGGCCCCGCCCAGCAGCAGACCGGCCGCCAGTGGCGCGCCCTCGCGGATGATGCCCAGTCCGCTGGCCGCGCCGGTGAGCGAATCGGCGCCGACCTGGTGGACCAATCCGCCGACCTGCACCGAGACGACCGCGCCGAACGGGATCGCCATCAGGACCGCCGGCACGGCCGTCACCTTCAGCAGATGCCAAGCCTGCTGCAGGAATTCGCCGAATGGAAAGCGGCGGCCGATGACGTCCCGGACCAGATATCGAAGAATCGATACGCCCAGCAGGACCGATCGGCCCAGCGTCGCCGCACTCGTGCGGCCGATACCCCCCACATGATCGACCGGAACATTGAGTATGTCTGCGACTCTGCCCAGCGTCGATGCGCTGTCAAGCTGTGCCATGAGGTCTTCGGTGTCCCCTCGTACGAAATCTATTTACCGCTCATAGCCGAATCGATGCCGCCCACATCGGTGATCTTCCAGCCCGCGTTCTTATCGATGGTGACGGTGTAGGTCGCGGTCGACTGGACGCCGTCCGGCGCCTGGGTGTTCTTGGTCATGACACTGACAAAGCAGGTCACGACGTATATGCCGTTCTGTTCCGAACGGACCGACGCGGTGATCGGAGTCGGCGTGGACACCCACTGCAGCGGCACGATGATCTGTTCCATCGAGGACGCCGCCTGCTTGAGCTTGTTCGCCAGCTGCGGTGAGGTGTTCGTGGTCAGCCGCTGCGACCAGGACGGGAGATCCTTGAAGTCCATCTGGGCAGCCCCGACCGAATAGTCGCTCGCCACCTGTTCGGCGTGCTTGCCGTCATCGGCCGCCGAGTGCAGCGCCGTGACCTGGGCGCGCGCCGCATCGCGATCGCTCCCGCGCTGATGCGCCATCCAGCCCAGCGCGGCGGTGGCGAGCAGCAGCATGACCACCACACCGAGCAGCACCACGGTGCTGAGCGGGAGCGATACCGTTCCACCGGTCTTCAGCTTCGGAATTCGCCGCTCGGCGGCCTCGTCCTCGATCTCCGGGCGCTCGATATCCACCGTCGCCGACTGTTTCGACATCGTCCCAACCCTCCATCCGTCCCCAGCCGACAGAACGTCGCAGACTGACAACACTCCATGTCATTTGGTGTGCTCAAGCTAACAGCCCAGATGCAGGTTGACTAGAGCTATTCCTAATTTCTCAGGTTTTCGCAGGCACTGCAGGTCTCGATAGCTGCACAGGTAGTTGACGACAGACCGTCAGCCCCATTAAATGACAACGGTCGATGTCATATTATGAGAGAAAGAGGGTAAGAACAGATGCGTGAACCCGTCGGCGAGTTGACTCGCCTCCTTGCGGACGACACCGGCGTGGTCGCCGAACTCACCGCCGAACAGGCCGAGCTGATGCTCACACTGCTTCGGCGGCAACGCGATTCCCAGCACCGCGAAACCATGGCGGCCATCGACGAGGCGATGGGAATCCTCCCCCGCCTCATCCGTATCCCGGCGAAGAAGATTCTGTTCGGTTAGGACGCAACACAATGCACAATCTGATCACCGAGGTACAGCTGCAACTGCTCGCCAAAACCCTGGGCGTCGCACCGGAAGAGGTCGGCGACTTCGAGGAATTGGGAGCCGAGAAGATCCAGGCCCTGAGAGAACTCGCGTCCGGATACCTGTTCGACGAACTCGCGCCGATCTTCGGCCGCGTCAGCAACCTCGCCCCACTGGTTCCGGACGCACTGGTCACGAAGGTCGCGGAAATGGCCGTACCGCCCCTGGTGGCCGGGCGGGCCTCAGGAGCGCTGGGCGTCGCCCACCCGCATCGAATCAATGCGATCCTGCGCAGACTGAGCCCGGAGTACATGGCCGACTCCGCCCCCTCCATCGATCCACGGGTCATTCCGCTGGTCTCCGCAGGCCTCGATATTCCACTCCTGATTCCGTCCGCACGAATTCTGCTGGCCCGCAAGGACTTCGCGACGGTGACCCTGCTCATCAGCAGCGTCGACAATGACCGGCTCTTCACCGAACTGGTCGAGGCGATCAGCGCGGACGGCCAGCACCTCGGCGCCATCCTGCAGGCCCTGAGCTACGCACCCTCCGACACCTGGCTCACCGATAATCTCCGCCGACTCCGCCCGCCACTGCTGCGAAAACTCTTCAGCCCGAAGGCCGATACCGAAACCATCGCGGCATTGTCGGTGATCGCACGCCTGTGCTCCGACCTGCGACCCGAGCTCGCCGGCCACCTCTTCGACAGCCTCGACACCGCGGGCGTGCGAGCACTGGCCGATACCGCGAACACCCACGGCGCCCACTCCGAGCTGCGATCGTTCGCCGAGGCACTCGGCGACGGCCGCCGCGAGCAGTTCGACCGCCTCGTCGTCACCGAGGTCGCCGAATGAATCGCCCGGAACTGTTCGTGCACGGGGTACCCGAAACCGCACTCACCGCAGCGCTTGTCGAGCACCTGCCCGTGAATGCCGCTGCGGCGCCGTGGAATTGCTCGGCCGAAGCGGTCTTCTGGCTGGGCCGCGGCGGCACACCGGCCACCGCGGCACTACCGCCCCTGCTGCGCGGAAAAGCCCACGCGCTCGCCGTGATCGGCGGTTTCGTCCGATACACCGAAACACCCGTCGGCAGCTACGACGAAGTCCTCGGCGCCGTCGCCTTCCGACAGGGACTACGCCCCCGCGGCCACGTCGCCTTCATGGCCGTCGATTCGGAAACCAGCCTGGTCGGCGGTCGCACCAACTGGGCCATGCCGAAAACCCTCGCCTCGTTCTCCGGTGACCTCGCTTGCGGCACCATGACCGCCACCGAGGTCGTCGGCGGCGCACCGAAGTGGACGGTCGGAGTCACCGCCCACGCCTTCGGATTCGCCCTCCCCCTGCGAGCAACCGGCACCGTCCTACAGCAATTGCACACCGACGACATAGTCGCCGCCCAACTACGCACCCGAGGCCGCGTAAAATTCGCACTCATCGACACCTCCGTTGACGGCGACGGCGACCTTCCGGCCTGGCTACGGCCTGGACGCCACCTCGGCGTACTGATCCCCCACCTACAATTCACCCTTTCCTCGCCCGCCCGGGTACGGGTAGGCGGTAGCGCATGGCGCGGCATCACCACCGCTTGCGTCGGAACCGAACGGCTAGACGATCCTCGAATCGCCGGTAGCCAGAACCTTCGATAGGCTCGTCGCCGTACCCCAGGTCGTCGGGCCAATCGGCGGGGTCGTAGTCCGTGGGGTACTTGGCGGGGTCGTACTCGGTTTACTGGGCGCTGAAATCACTCATGGGAATTCCTTCGCATATACGTGGTAGGACCAGGTGATCGTAGCTGGGAAAGGTTGGAGTCCAAGATCTTTCACGAGCAACAGAACCCACTCCAGCATGCGGACATCGGTATACGCGGGCGTTCGGTCGACCTCGGATCGCCACAGCCAGTTGATCTTGCTCAATACCGCACCAGTCGGTTCGGTCAGCGCAGTCGGCGGCATGAGCGGATGTGCCCGAAGGCTGCGAGGTGTTGGGGTCCAAGATCTTTCGCGAGCAAAAGACCCCGCACTCCAGCAAGCGGCCAACGTGTCGAGTTCCATGCCGGGTGTGTACTGGTGCGCCGGAACGTGTTTCGGTGTATCTCAACACTGTGTTCACCTGGCATCGACTCATGACCTTCATGACCGACATCTCATCGAACAACCACTCATCATCCACACTGGCTGTCAGCACGACGGAAACCGTTGAGGTGAAGAAAGTTGTGCCCAGCGATTGAGGTGAACCCGGCGACGCAGATCACCAACACCGGAGGGGAGAGGATCGGCGCTCAGACGGTGGTGGTGAGGATCGCGCAGTGCATGGCGTTTCGTTCCACAACCCTGATTCTCGCCGACGCCGACGACGAGGTGGAGATCGAGGGAGTGGTGTCCGCGGACGGACGTGTTGTGACCGTGCTCGATGTCCCACTGAACCTGAACGCAAACGAGTCAGCTGTTGTCGCTGCCGAGCTGCGTGTCGACGACGACGCCGGAAATGCCGTCAGCCCGGTCGTAACGTTCGAGGTGGGTGTCCCCTCCTTCGCGACAGCCGAGTTCGAGTACATCCTCCATATACGCGGAGTAGCCGAGATAGGTCCGAGCGGCGTAGCTCTGGGCATCGCATGGTGTGGGTCTTCTTGTCGACTCAGTTAGTCGATGCCCAGTTCGGGAACGAGCTCCACTTGACGGTAGCGTGCGTCCGGCCGACCCCGGATGGGTTCTGCCGGTTGATCTTCCGAGGTGCCGCGCTGACCGTTCCGAACAGCGCGGTATGCGGCATTATCGGGCGTTTCTCAGCGGGTCATGGGTGGAGCAGGTTTCCGAAGATGGCGTTCCCGAGTTGGTGGGCGGCGGGGAGGTCGACTGTGCTGCCGCTGATGGTGGGGTGGGCATCGGCCCAGGCTTGGCTACTGGCACGGTCGGGGAAGAAGTTGAGGTAGTTGCAGCACGTATCGACCGATGGCCCTGGTTTCGATCGGCCGCCGACGAATACGACCGTGGTCGGTGGCCGTGCGGCGAGTTGCTGATCGTGGATAGCGATCGTGATCGGTTCGCCGGTGCCGGGGGCTGTTGCTTCGATCGTGATGTCGGTGCCGAGCATGGCGGCCATGCCGAGCGCGTCGACCGCGCACATGGCATTGACAGTCGCACCGCCGCGGATGCGGACACGATGTGTGGTCGGTGCGGTCGAGAACGGATAGGCGGTGACGATCGAGCCGCTGGAATCGAGCCGAATGACGTCGGCATCGTGCAGGTTTCGCAGCACTGCGGCGACCGGTGTCGCAGGATCGGCCAGGCTGTCCGTCAGTTCCTCGCGGGTCGGGGCGGTTCCTCGGGTGGCGAAGCTGCGCAGGATGGCGTGATGGACGGCCTTCTCGATCGGATCTGCCGGTTGGGCGCGGGCGCGCCAGGTGCTCAACGTCTCGGCCGCCGATTGCGAGGCTGGAGCCTGGCAGCACTCCACCGCCGTGCTCTCGTGTGCCGGACTCGATACCGGGGTCAAGCCCAGGGCTGCGCGGATCGCGGCGACCGAGGGCGCACCATCGAGCCCACCGGCGTCGGTGCGGTAGAGCCGGCAGGACACGCTGGGGACCTGTCCGGGTACCGCGAACAGGTCATGGCCATCGACCAGCAGGGTGGGTGATCCAGTCATGCCCGCGCCGGCGGCCTGGGCGTCGTCGTCGATGACGCGGTGCTCGATCTCGATCTCGACCGGGCTGTCGGCGAGGGCTTGGCGCACTCGTTGTTCGATGACTGCCACGTTCGGGCAGTCGGTGACCTGCAAGATTTCCAGCTTCACGGGGTGTCCTCTTCGTGGAGCGTCGCCAAGATCGAGCACGAGCGTTGCGCCGGGGGCAACCCGCAGGTAGCGACGAGCTCGGTCAGCGAGTGCGCCATCCGCTGCAACTCCGAAATCCGCTGTGTCAGTTGCGTGATTCGCGCTTGGGCCAGGGCGCGGGCGGTGTCGCAGTCGGCGGGTCCGCCGTCGGCCAGGTGCAGTAGTTCCCCGATTTCCTCGAGGCTGAATCCCAGCTCCTGAGCGCGTTTGACGAATCGCACCACCGCGACCGCGTCGTCGGGGTAACTGCGGTACCCCGACGCTGATCGTGGTGGGTGCGCGAGCAGGCCGCGCTGTTCGTAGTAGCGCAGCGTCTGCGCGTTCACGCCCGCCTGCACGGCGAGCTCACCGGTACGCATGCACACATTCTCGACCCTGTACCCAACTACAAGGTCAAGCCCTCGCACTCGTCCCCCTCCCAAGTAGCCCGATCGCACGATAATCGGCTAGTAGCGCGCACTCGAGTCCGGTAGAGCCGAGACCATCGAGCAACTGCTCACCGAACTGGGCCACATCCTCTGAAAACGACACGGTCGCCGCAACCTCTCATACGAGAGTGTTGCGACGACCGCGTGAACCCGCCTCGGGCGTAAGACCTGGGGCATTGTCTTGGGCAATCGGCAAGCAGTCGCCTACTTACCGACGGCGGCAACTGCACCGGGGGACCATCGCGTTCCCTGCTGTGACCGACAAATCTGCCGCCGCACCGCCAATCCGGCGTGGTGTTGCGGTGGTCGATCGGCTCCATGACGGCTTCTTTCGGACGGCAAACCGGGATGGAGGACCGTTCGATTCCCAACCCGAGTGGCGACAGCGGCTAACCAGCCGATCGCGGCCGCAGGTGTGTCGGAGGGACTTGACCCCGCGACACGCTTACGACACGGAACAGATGGGAAACGGTGGGGTTCGATGAGCCGTGACGAGTCGATCGATCTCGGAATCTTCGCTGGTCACAAAGGATTTCGATGATCTTTGAGAACCAACAGGAATCGGGCATTCCATTCGAACCACCGACGAGTGGCAGGTTCAAATCCTGTCAGCCCGACAGGTTTGCAGGTCGGAGCGGGCTTCCCGCTCCGACCCGCTGCTGTCTGCGGGGACGGATTCTGGGCATTTCACCGCTAGCCGAACCAACCCGAATCACGCTGACCAGGCATCTCTTTCCACACAGCACATTTGACCCGCTATCAAGTGCGTTGATAGCGAAACACATTCTGCTACTTCAGCTTTCGCGCCTTATGGGTTGTCGTGGCGCCGTTCGAGTTCACGGCGATGCGGCGTCAAGTGGAGCATCCCCCAGGCGCGGCCGCCATTCCCGAATCAAGTGGTCACCCCAGCGCTACAGAGGTGGCAGAGCGGGCACGGAACTTCTCGGGCCAGGCCGACGCCATGTCAGCTCTCGAATGGCCGCGTTGGATCGCGTTGACGCGGGCAGCCGTAGTTCTTGGGCTCATCTGGTGAGGTTCATGGTGGCCAGCACCGGCTCGAGCGAGGCCCTGAATCGTTGTGTGGTGTAGTTCTCGGGGTCCGAGATCATTCGCTGGGCAAAGGTGTGGGCGATGTCCTGGATCAGATGCGACGCTACCTCGGTGTCGAGTTTCGGGTCGGGCTGCTCACGTACGGCGAGTTCCAGTGCGTGCTCGAAGCTCTCGCGGAGTGTTTCGCGAATGTCGTTCACACGTGCTCGGACGGTTTCGGTGGCGCCTTCGGTCGGCACGCTGAGCAGCAGCCAGGTTCTAGGTTGCGCGCGGATCGATTCGAGCCGGGCGATGATGATGCGTACGAGTTCTTCGGTGGACAGCGCGCCCGACGCATCGAGAGATCCAGCGACACTGTCGATCTCGTGGTCGACGGTCTCGGACTCGCGATCGAGTACTGCGAGGATGACGGCCTCGGGGCTCGGATAGCAGTCGTAGACCACCGGCCGGGGATAGCCGGCCACCTTCGCGACCGACTGCATGGTAATGGCATCGAACCCGTCCGCGATCGCGATATCGACCGCGACATCCAGAATCCTTTGCTGCCGTTCGGGAGTCATCCGCCGCCCGGCCGACCGCTTGCGCACCCGAGGTGCATCAGGGGAGGATCCGCCGCTCATTGTCGCCGCCCCAGATCGAACTGACTGATGAACCAGGACACGACCGCGGAAATCCGTTCGGGAGGAAACTGTTCCGGATCCTTCAGCACAAGACGGGCCGCTGATTCGCTGCCCGCGAGGAACGTCAACGCCAGGAGTTCCGTATCGGATTCGGCGGATCCCGGCAACGTCGTCAGCGGCTCCAGGTACGACTGCACAGCGGCGAATACCACAGCGCGCGTTGCCTCGACGCCCGCACGCACTTCGGCGGGCGCACCGGACGGTGACAGCAGTAGCAGTCGCGACGTCTGCGGTTCCGAGACGACGAGGCTCAGGAATCGGGCCAGCGTCGACCGCAGGATCGCGCCGAGGTCTTCGTCGCGGTCCGGATCGGGCGCCATCCCCAGCACGAGGGCGAACGCCTTCTGCGTCTCACGCTCGAGCAGATCGCGGAGCAATTCGGCGCGATCGCTGTAGAACTCGTAGACGACCGGGCGGGTCACGCCCGCTTCGCGCGCGACCGCCTGCATCGTGGCATTCGCGTACCCCGAGCGGATGACCAGCGCCTGCGCCGAATCCAGGAGCTGCTGTTTGCGTCGTTCGGGCGGCATCCGCACCGCCGAGCCGCTCCGCCGGGCTGCCGACTGCGCCACCGTGGCCCTCCTTTGCTGGAACCAGTATCGCGTGAGCTGTGCCGGGCCGATGACAACCCACCCCTATAACGGTCGACGCTTCGGTCTTCGCCCGCGTACTGAACCGAACGGTGTGATACACATCAGTAGGTACATAAGTGTAAAGTTACGGCGGACGTGAGGCATGCGCCTCGGACAGGGAGAAACTCGTATGACCTCACGGGTCATCATCACCGGCGCGGCCAGCGGAATCGGGTTGGCCACCGCGACCCGGCTACGCCGGCTGGGTCACCGGGTCATCGGGCTGGACCTGCACCCGGACGGCGCGCAGACCCTGGCCTGCGACGTCACCGATCAGCACTCGGTCGATACCGCCGTCGCCGCCGCGATCAGCACGCTCGGGGGCTTGGATGTACTGGTCAACTGCGCCGGAGTCGGGTTCAGTCAGAGCGCCGGCGAAGCCCCCGGGCCCGACGCCGAATTGGTGATCGCGGTGAATCTGCTGGGTCCGTGGCGAGTGACTTCGGCTGCGCTGCAGGCGCTTCGGACAGCACGCGGCCGGGTGGTCAACGTCTCGTCCGGAATGGCGTTCATGGGAGCACCGTTCGCGCCCGCGTACTGCATGAGCAAACACGGCGTCGTCGGATACTCCGACTCCCTGCGCTACGAGCACCGCGACGCGATCGAGGTCAGCACCTTCTACCCCGGCTACGTCAAAACACCCATCCACCAGGACTCGCAGGACAAGGGCTTCAGCTTCGACGGCCTGGTGCGCGCGGAACCGGTCGAGGCTGTCGCAAAACGCCTCGCCGACACCGCGGTCGGGCGCTACCACCGCGACGTGGCGAGCTCGATCGCCCTGACTGTGTCGTTCGCTTTCCTGCGCCGTCTGCCGCGCGGCCTGATCGATCTGGCCATCAACACCCGCGTCCGATCCGCGTTGCGAACACCACCCCCGGGTGGTTGGCCTGCCGCCGTGGAACGCTACGTCCGCGCCACCAGGACCTCGTGACCATGGCGCCACAGCATGAAGTAGTCATCATCGGTGCGGGTTTCGGCGGTATGGGCGCCGCGATCGGACTCAAAGAACTCGGCATCGAGGACCTGCTGATCCTCGACCGTGAAAGCGACCTCGGCGGAACCTGGCATGTCAACCACTACCCCGGTCTGGCCGTGGACATCGCCTCGGTCACCTACTCCTATTCCTTCGAACCGAACCCGTTCTGGTCCAGAGTCTTTGCGCCCGGAGCCGAGCTGAAGAAGTACGCCGAGCACGTCGCCGACAAGTACGACCTGCGCCGGCACATGCGCTTCGACGCCACCGTGCACGGCGCGCGCTGGGACGAGGACGCGCGGAACTGGGTGATCGAGGTCGGCGACACCGAGTTGATCACGGCCCGCTACCTGCTGACCGCAACCGGTTTCCTGTCGCAGCCGAACCTGCCCGATATCCCGGGCATCGATTCCTTCGCGGGCGCCATTCTGCATTCGGCCGAATGGGACAGCACCGCAGATCTGAGCGGCCACACGGTCGCGATCATCGGCACCGGCGCGACGGGCGTACAACTCATCCCGCAATTGGCACGAAAAGTCGCGGCGCTCACGGTCTTTCAGCGCACCCCGATCTGGGTGGTCCCCAAAATCGACTTCGCCATCCCCGCCGCCGTGCAAACCCTGTTCGCGAAAGTCCCGGCGGTCCAGCGTGCGGCCCGCTGGGCCAACACCGCCTTCCTGGAAGCGATGATGGTGACCGCTGTCCTGCACTACCGGCAGGCCGGGTTCCTCAACAAGATCGCGACCGCAGCCGCACGCACCCATCTGTTCGCGCAGATCCGCGACCGGTCCTTGCGGGCGAAGCTGGTGCCGCAGTACAGCTTCGGATGCAAACGCCCCACCTTCTCCAACACCTACTACCCGACGTTCAACAAGCCCCACGTCCGGCTCGAAACCACTCCGATCGAGCGCATCGAGCCCGGCGGCATCGTGACCGCCGACGGCGCCAGAACCCAGGTCGACACCTTGGTCCTGGCAACCGGATTCGATATCTGGGACACCAATTTCCCGGCCTTGGACGTCATCGGCCGCGACGGCCGCAATCTCGGACAATGGTGGCGCGACAACCGATTCCAGGCCTATCAGGGAATGTCGATACCGTACTTCCCGAACTACCTCACCCTCGCGGGCCCGTATGCGTACAGCGGAATGTCCTACTTCGACACCATCGAATCCCAAATGAAGCACCTGCGCCGGCTCTTCGGTGAACTCCGACGCCGCGACGCGCACACCTTCGAGGTCACCGAAATGGCCAATACCGAGTTCCTGGACAAGGTCACGGGACTGCTCGGGGATTCGGTGTTCTATCGCGGCAGCTGCGCAGGCTCGCGCAGCTACTACTTCAACCAGCACGGCGAAGCGGCCCTGCTACGCCCGACTCCCACCCGGAGCGCCTACCGCGAACAGAACAGTTTCCCGATCGACTCCTACTCGTATCGGTAGTACGCAGCAGCGGTACCCGGCCAGCACCGGCCGGGTGCCGTTCACTCAGCGCAGCCGGCATGAGCGCCCAGCTCACACCTGGGGCTCTAGCTGCTGCCGGACTGCACGCCGCGAGGCGTCACATAGGGCGGGGAGTTGTTTCCCTGGCGGTTCGGGCCCAGGTTGTAGGAGTTCGGGCCGTCGGGCCCGCGGCCTCCGGGAGAACTCTGCCGGCCGGAATCCGGGTACTGGTCGTACGGACTCGGGCCCGGCTGGCCGATCACCTGCGCCGACGAGGGTTCAGTGGCAGCAGCCTCCGCCGCGATAACGGTTAGCGGGACAGTGACCAACGCCCCCGCCACCGCGATTCGGGCGGCGAGGCACCACGAAAGACTCTTCTTCGATGTTGTGATCACGCTCTGACCTCCTTGGCCGCTGCTAGGCCAGGGAACGGGACATACTTCCCGGTCCCCCTGCATGGCAACGACTTTCGTTGGAAATACCGACATCGTTCGGCGCCGATGACTCCATCAAACCCGCCGGAGCTATCAGCAGTTCAGCATGATGCTATGAGTTCGCCACAAGGGCCTCGGGGCTTGATCAGTTCGGTCTGGTCGAGACCGTTGATCGTCTCGGCGAGCGCGCGACCGCAGGGAAGCGCGTAGATCCCCTGCCGCGGCCAGTAGCATCGCCCCGAGAATCGGACCGAAGCCGGGCATCGATTCGATGCTGGCGGCGTCGGGATGACGGCGAAACAGCTCGCTGATTTGCGCATCGAGGGCGATGACCCGCTGGTCGAGAGCCAGGACAGCGGCGGCCAATTCGGTGATGATCTCAGCGGCACGCAACTCCGCAGAGCGCCATTCGGCGTGGGCGATGCACCATAGTGCCGAATGCCGCGCTCTGGAATTTCGCACGCGTCGTCATAGCCGATGAACACGTGGGTTTGCCGGACAGTTCGACCATGCTGCCGAAGACTCCCGGGGGCTATTTCGAGGGGGATGCGAGCGTGAGCACGAGTTGGGTGCAGGCGTTCGCGACCTCGTCGTGGGTCGCGGTCACTCGGCCGTCGAGCCAGTCGATGAACAATGTGGTGATACCGCCGTAGAGCAGGCTGACCGTCGCGGCGGGGTTGTCGCCATCGATCATGAGTGGCGCGAAGTGCCCGGCTGCGGCGAGGATGAACGGCGGTGCCGCCACGGCGAGGTTCTCGCGCAGGGTGTGGTCGGCGAAGGATTCTCGGCAGACGATGCGGACGCGCCGGGGGTCTTCCTCGAAATAGACTGCGGCAGTGACGAACAGCGCGTGCAGCTGCTGCTCGATATCGCCCTGCATGGGGTTCGATTCGACGATTGTCCGCATGTCGTCGAACAGGCGGTTCTGTACGGCGACGAGTAGTTCCTCGCGACCGGCGAAGTTCTCGTAGAAGTATCGCCGGCTCAGTCCCGCGTCGCGGCACACCGCGGTCACCGTCGTACCGGCGGCGCCTGCTGTGCCGAGCAGGTTGAAGCCGGCATCGATCAGCATCTCACGCCGATCGTTGGAGCGGTCCTCCATCGTGCTGCCCCGCCAGACGGTCGTGTATTCCATGGTCCGCATCATCCCAAACCGTCCTCCGCTGGCGCTTCTTGCGTCCTCGCCCGTCGAGGACGACTCCCTTGACAATTCGGCGTCTACGAGAACTATAGTGTTCCTATGCACAAGAACACATCTGTTCTTGTGAATTGAGAGGGCGACGATGCCCGCCGTGGATCCTTCGCCGACGTGTCGGCGCTCCGGTCGGGCGAGTGTCGAGCCTCCCAGGAATCGACCGACGAAGGATGGGCATGGACGAGAAACGGATGGCGACATCGCAGTTCGGCCGCGCGGCCCGGTTGGGCGGGCTTGCCGCGTGGTCGGCGGCCCGCTCGGCCGGAACGAAGACGGCCAATGTGGCGCGCTCGGCGGAGAACTCCGAGATCGCCGACCGCAAAGCGATGGTCGCCACCGCTGAGCGGATGGTGACCGTGCTCGGCTCGATGCGTGGCGCGGCGATGAAGATGGGCCAAACGCTCTCGATGTTCGAGTTCGGCATATTGGACGACGAAACCCGCATCGCATTTCAGTCCAAACTCGCTGCGCTGCAGGACCAAGCGCCACGGGTGGCGTTCGTGAAGATGCGCCGGGTGATCGAGACCGACCTCGGCGGACCCTTGGACACGTTCTTCGCCGAGTTCGACGAGAGCGCGATCGCCGCCGCATCGATCGGTCAGGTGTACCGGGCTCGGCTGCACGACGGCCGAGAGGTCGCGGTGAAGGTGCAGTACCCGGGCATCGAGCAGGCGGTCCGCGGTGACATGAAGAGCGTCGGTCTACTGCTGAAAGCGTTCTCGCGGATCGCACCGGGCATCGACAGCAAGGAACTGGGCGACGAGCTGATCGATCGGATCGGCGACGAATTGGACTACGAGCTGGAAGCCTCGAACCAGCACGCACTCGCCCGGGCATACAGGGACCATCCGTTGATCGTGGTGCCCGACGTGGTCGCCGACCTGTGCGGCCGCCGGGTGCTGGTGTCGGAATTCGTCCACGCCCGGTCGTTCAAGGAGGTCCTCGGCGAATCGAAAGAGTTCCGGGACCGCGCCGGTGAGATCATTGCCAGGTTCTACCTCGTCGATCCGCATCGGCACGGCCTGCTCAATGGCGATCCGCATCCGGGTAATTGCCTTTTCCTCGACGACGGCCGAATTGCGTTCCTGGACTTCGGATTCTTCAAACGCGTGTCCCGCGAGGAGTCCGACGGTCAACAGGAACTGATCCGCGCGATCCTGGCCGGCGACCGGCGCTCGCTGTTCGACATCTCGCTCGCCGCGAATGCGATCAGTAACGAACCCGGCCAGATCGACGCGTTCTGGAGTAAAGCCGAACAGGCGCTCGGCTGGCTGATGCGCGATGAGCAGGTCACGCTCGACATCGCGCAGCTCAACTCGACCATGACCGCCTACACCTCGCTCTCTGCGGTGTTCGAGACGTTCAATGTCCCACCGCGGGAAGCGGTTCGGGTCCGCGTGCTCGGCCTCGTGCTCGCTGTCCTGGGCCAGCTCGAAGCGACCGCGAACTGGCATCGCATCGCTGCCGAACTGGTCCACGACGCCGCACCGGAGTCCGAGATCGGCCACGTGGACGCCACTTACTGGGGCGATCTGCGCGTGACAGCGCACTGACGACGGACACACGCTGATGCGAACACTCGAAGGCTATGCGACAACCACACTGAACCATCCACGCGAACGGGTATGGCAGTTCATCGCCGACCCGGTCCGGGCGGTCGAATTCATGGCCGGCATCGAAGAACTCACGCCCGTCGAGCTCGACGCCGAGGGGCGCGTCACCGTCGCCGATGTCGTGGGGCGCCTGTTGATGGTGCCGGTGACCTTCCGGGTCGGCTTCGACTACTCGATGCCCAGCAAGGTCAGTTTCGGCACCGTCGGCCGGGCGATCTCGGTGCGAAAGATCGCGGGATCGTTCAGCCTCACCGATCTGCCGAACGGGCGAACTCTCTTGCGCTACGACATCTTCGGTGACCTCGGTCCGGCGGGCAGCCTGCTGCTGCGTGGACCGGTCCGCGAGCAGATGCTGCGTTTCGTGCTCCATGACCGGATTCGTGAACTGGCGCGTATCGCCCACGACGAACTCGGCCCCGATCCGAATCGAACTATTGCCTGAGAAAGGAGGAATACGCATGAATACCATGCACCTGGTCGACGAAATTATCGACCGGCCCGAAACGAAACAATTGCTCAGTCGTGCCAACGACGTCAAAGATCTCGCTTTCCGTCTCCAGGAAAGCGCTCTGGCCGTGCTCAACGTTCCGTCGGCCGCTGAATTGGACCGGCTGTTTCGGCGGGTCAAATCGATGTCGCAGCGACTCGAGCAAATCGAGGACACACTCGCCCGTATCGAGGTTGCGGTTACCGCCGCTGGGAAGAAGTAGCGACGCTACTCTCCGCCCGCAATTCACTACAGCCAATATCGACGAATAACCCAGAAGGGTAGACGCATGTCCGAAAACGACCGGATTTTCGAGTCCGTAATTCACGAAATCGGCGACGTGACCGTCAATAACACGTCACAATTCATCCTATCGGCCGTTCTGTGCACGATTATCGCGGCATTCGCGATCTACGGTTGCTACGAGTGGCGGAAAACGGGCCGACCGATCGCGCTCGTCCTGATTATCGCCGGCGCGGTCACCTCGAGCCTGGAAGCGATCACCGACGTCATCGGTCACCTCTTCATCTTCGGCGACGGCGCCCACGTGGTATTCACCCTCGCCGGACGGCCGATCCCGTTGTGGGCGTTCGCGGCCCACATAGTCGCATGGTCTGTCGTCGGGTACATGGGCTACTGGGTCGTTTCCCGCGGTGGCACGGCCAGAGAGGTCTCGATTGTCGGTCTGATCGGCACCGCCGGCAATCTCCTTCTCGAACTGCCCGCCACGAATATGGGGGTCTACGAATACTGGGGTGACCAGGGACTCAAAGCCTTCGGCACCTTCCCCATCGTGTGGGCTTTCATCAACATGGGTGGTGGCGTCATGGCCGGGGCATTGCTCGGCGCACTACCGAAAAAGGCGCTGCACGGATGGCGCGTCCTCTCGATCATCCCGCTTGTACCCAGCGCTGTCATCGGCTTCATCTGGTTCTCCGGCTGGCCGTTCTTCGTCGCAATCAACTACCAGGGCGAGACCATCACCCCGAACTACTGGATCTCCACCTTCGGCACCGTAGTCAGCATCGTGATGGCTCTGGTCTACACCAACATGATCGCGCGATTGCTGTGCAGCGCACCCGAACCCGTCGCCGCTAGAGCCCAACGCACCCCCGGTTGGCGAAGCCTCTTCACCGACTCGGCGGCCTTGCCCCGGCGCCGGAGCGCAACAACGACGTAAGGCCAGGACCGAAAGGTGGCCCCACGAGACCACCATGGCCTAGATCCAGGCCGCCGCCGCTGCACAAGACGCTGCGGTCGAGAACAGCAACAAGAAGTACGGAAAGCCGCCCCGCACGACGACCGCCCCGATTCCCACGTCGTCGGCACCTGACGCTCAGTTCCCAGCGCACGAGCTAGCGGCGCTGGGAAACCGCGCAATAAGCCGCTAGCCGTGCGGACGGGAACGCATGCTTCTGCCGATGATCGAGCGCCTGGTCGGCACAGTGCGTCGGCGCTCGTCGACCACGCGGAGGTCGCCATCGGTGTCGATGGTGACGATGTCGCCGGTGGACAGCCAGCCGTCGGCATCGATGGCCTCGGCGGTCGTTTCCGGCTCTTTGCGGTAGCCGCACATGACGATCGGTCCCCGGATCAGGAGTTCGCCGTCGTCGGCGATCCTCGCCTCGACACCGGCGAGCAGTCTGCCGACGAGAAGAACGCGCACTGTGGCAATCGATCGCGAATGCGATCGCCCTGCGCATTCCGTGCGATGCTCGCTTGTTATCGCAATGCTAACATCAGGAGTAGACGCAACCCTCCAGACCGCAAGGAGCAGCGCAATGGCGCGCATTCAAAAGTCAACGCAGCATTCGAAGTCGCCCGACCACGATCCGTCACGCATTACAGACTTTCTGGTCGAGTGCGAGAAGCAGGAAGCATTCCACGTAGAGCACGGTTTGCCTGCCCAGGGCACCGCCGGTTTCATGCGCAAGTGGTTCACGGCCTGGGAAAACCAGGACGCTGCAGGAATTGTCGACTGCTGCACCGATGACGTGTTGTTCGTCGATCCTGGTACCGGCGGTCTGCAGGCGGGTAAGCAGACGCTGTTCGCGTACACCGAGAAGTTCCTCGAGGCCATCCCCGACCTCGTTTTCTACCCACAGCCCAACGTGCTTCCGTACTGGGACTTCTACGGGGGTCAGCGCCGGGTGACGATGCCCTGGAATGCCATCGGGTGCTTCACCAACACCCTCGCCCTCCCGGACTGGCCCGCGCTGTCGGCGACCGACCGCAACCTGAACTTCGTCGGCATCGACCGTTACCTCATCAACGACGATCTGAAGATGACCCGGTGCGACACCGACTACGACCTGGTAGGGATCCTCCAGCAGTGTGGCCTGATGCCGAATCTGCTGCACCCCTCGATTCGTGGTGCGGTGGCATTCCAGCGCGCGGTGTCGCCGCTACTGCGCGCATTCGCGCCGAAGTAGGGTCCGCGCGGCAAAAGCTGTCGAGACCGAGCGGTGCGGAACCAATCGGTTCCGCACCGCTCAGACGCACCAGGACAAGAATGCCCGAGGCAGTTCTCAGCCAACCCGGGCCGCGACACGTTGGCGCGCAACCAATTCCGCGATCCGAGCGCGGTGGAAGGCGGTGCCGCCGAGCGCACGCGCGTCGAGGACGGCCCGGGAGAAGTACCAGTGCGGTTCCGATTCCCAGCTGAAGCCGAACGCGCCGTGCATCTGCACCGCGGCGGCGGTGACCGCCCGGCCCGCTTCGGAGGCAGCGGCCTTCGCCATGGACGCCGCCAGAGCGAGCTCCTCGGGGGAACCGTGATCGGCGGTCCACGCCGCGTAATAGGTTGCGGAGCGAGCGGATTCGGTGTGGCGAAGCATATCGGCCGCGGTGTGAGCGATGGCCTGGAACGATCCGATGGCGGAACCGAATTGCTTGCGCTGCTTGGCATAACCGACGGTCAGGTCGAGCGCTGCCTGGCAGACGCCCACCAACTCGGCCGCCACCACGATGGTCGCGCGATCGACCGCTCCGGCGACATCTCCCGTCAGCGCCGCACCCTCGCGCACGTCGGCATAGGCGTATCCGCGCGTTGTGTCGACCACGTCGAGCGGGGTGATCTGGGCCTGCGCGCGCTCCGCGACGAGGCCCGCCCGCCGGGCCGGGTCGATGATCACCAGGACATCGGCGGTGACGGCGTCGGCGATGGCCTCGCGATTGCGGCCGGCTCCACCGAGACCCATTGCGCCCGAGACTTTTCCGGTGGCGAGGCCGCTCAACCAGCGCTCGGACTGCGCACCGGAACCAGCGTGGGTCAGGGCCAGGGCCGCGGTCACGGTGCCGAGCAGCGGCGCGCCTACGCAGGCGTAGCCGAGTTCCTCGGTGAGGATGGCGAGTTCCACCAGCCCCAGTCCCTGGCCGCCGAAGTCCTCGGCGACGGCGATACCGGCCCAGCCCAATTCGGCGAGTTCGGACCAGAGCGCGTGGTCGAAACCGCCTCCCTCGGCCGCGCGCCGCCGGTGCTGTGGATTCGCGCGGGCGGTGAGCACCGCGCGGGCGGTCTGCTGGATGTCGCGCTGATCGTCGGTGAAATCGAATCGCATGCCCGGCTCCTCAGTGCGCCTTGGGAAGTCCGAGCACACGCTCGGCGATAATGTTCTTCTGCACCTGGGTGGTGCCGCCCTCGATGGAGTAACCGAGCGCGCGCATGAGCTCGAAGGACCAGGGCGAATTCGCCCGCAGTGCTTCGGTTCCCAGAATGTCGACGGCGAGATCGGCGATCTGCTGCGCGGTTTCCGACCACAGCCATTTGCCGATCGATCCTTCGGGCCCCGGCGCTTTGTTGCTCTCGACCGCGGACAACGCCCGCCAGGCGACAAATCGCAGCGTCTCCACACGCAGATACAGCTCGCCCAGACGGTCTGCGATGCGCGGATCGCGGATCGCGTCGTTGTCGATCGCCGCGTCGAAGAGGTCGTCGATCTCATTGCGCAACGTGGCCTGCAGCGCGAATCCGAGCCCCGCGCGCTCGTTCATCAGGGTTGTCAGAGCCACGACCCAGCCGTTGTTCACCTCACCGACGCGGTTCGCGTCGGGAATGCGGACCCCGTCGAGGAACAGCTCATTGAACTCGCACTCGCCGGTGATCTGCCGAATCGGCCGGATATCGATGCCCGGCTGTTCCATATCCATCAAGAAGAAGGTGATCCCCCGATGCTTCTTGACATCCGGATCGGTGCGCGCCAGCAGCATGCACCACTTGGAGTAGTGCGCGAACGACGTCCACACCTTCTGCCCGGTGATCACCCAGTCCTCGCCGTCGCGCACCGCCCGGGTGGTCAGCGAGGCCAGATCCGATCCCGCCTCCGGTTCCGAGAACCCCTGGCACCAAATCTCTTCCGCGGACATGATCGGCGGCAGGAAGCGCGCCTGCTGCTCGGGGGTTCCCCACGCCATGATCGTCGGTCCGGCCAACATGAGCCCGACGCCGTTGGCAAGCAGGGGCGTGCGCGCCTTCGCGAGTTCCTCGTAGAAGATCGCCGTTTCGGTGTACGTCGCGCCGCGACCGCCGAATTGCGCGGGCCAGTGCACCGCCGCCCAGCCGGCGTCGTTCAGGCGGCGCTGCCAGTCCACCCGCTGCGCGAATCGCGCGGTCTCGTCGCCGGGCACCGGGCCTGCCGAATTCTCGGTCAGCCAGGTGCGTACCTCCGCCCGAAATGCTTGCTGCTCGGGCGTGAATGTGAGATCCATACCGCCAGGCTAGCTAATTAGCTCTATGCTAACAAGGTGTTAGGCTGGTTCGGGAGCACGCCCCGAACAGGGCGCATCCCGACGACGATCAAGGACGAAACAATGCGGTTTCCTGCCATTCCCGGCGCCAACCTGGTCGGCTTGGGCGGTCCCGGCCCCACCGAGTTCAACGGCAAGATCGCGGTGATCACCGGTGGCGGATCCGGAATCGGACGCTCGACGGCGCTGCTGCTTGCGCGTCTGGGCGCGACCGTGCACGTGGTCGATATCGCGCGCGCCAATGCCGAGGCGGTAGCGGCCGAAATCGTGGCCGCAGGCGGTAAAGCAAGTGCGCACCGGGTCGATGTCGGCAGCGCCAAAGGGGTCGAAACCCTGGCCGAGACGGTTTACGAGGCCGACGGCCGGGTGGACATCCTGTTCAACAATGCCGGTGTCGGACTTCAGGGTCCGGTCGAGTTGACCACTCTCGACGAGTGGAAGAAGATCATCAATGTCAATCTCATGGGCGTGGTGCACGGCGTGCATTTCTTCGTGCCCCGCATGCTCGCCCAGGGCGGTGGCGGCCACATCGTGAACACGGCCTCCATGCTCGGCCTCTACGTCTGGCCCGAGTTCGTGCCCTACGCCACCTCCAAGCACGCGGTCATCGGTCTCTCCGAGGGACTGGCCGCAGAGCTGGGCCCCAAGGGCATTCATGTCTCGGCCATCTGCCCGGGTGTGGTCAATACCCCGATCCACGAAAGCTCCCCCATCCACGGCGATTTCGCCGATCGCCGCGACGAGGTCGCCAAGTGGATGAACCGGGTGGGCATCGGCCCGGAATCGGTGGCCGACGCCGTCGTGGAGGCGATCATCCACCGCCAGCTGATTCGCCCGGTACCCCGCATCCAGGTGCAGCCCGCCTGGGCGCTGCGCCGCATCTCGCCCCGAGCCAGCGGCGCGGTGGGCCGCATGGTGTTCGGTCTCGTCAAGCCCAAGTAGACGCCGAATCCTGTCCAGGAGAAGAACCATGGCAATCACCGAAGAATCCGCTGCCCGGCAACGATTCCCGATTCCCGGCATCCGGCTGCTCAGCTTCTCGCGCAGCGATATGAGCATGAAGATCGTTCGGCGCGCCATCGCGCTGCTGCACGGTCACAACCGCTGAGAGTGATCAGAAGTACGGGCCCGCACCGGTTTCGGTGCGGGCCCGCCTTTCGTCGCAGTCATGCGCATATCACTTGATGGGGAATGCGCCGTCCGCGCCGCCGACATCGGTGATCTGCCAATTGTTGTTCTTGTCCACGGTGATCGAGTAGGTGACCGTGGTCTGGCCGCCCTGCGGGTTCTGCGCGCTGGTGGAGGTGACCTGGAGGAACGCATTGATCTTGTAGACGCCGTTCGAGGACGAGGTCACCGCCGCGGTGATGGGTGTGGCCTTCGAGGTCCACTGCAAGGGCAGCAGGATCTGGTCCAGCTGAGCGGATGTCGCATCGAACTTGCCTGCCAGGTTCGGTGCGGTGCCCTGCTTGAGATTGCCGTACCAGGTTTTGGTGTCGTGGTAGTCGACGGTGGCCGCGCGCACGGAGTAATCCAGCGCGACCTGCTGGGCGTGCGCGGTGTCCGCCGCCGCCGCGTCGCGATCGGCGAGATCGCCGTGGGCGCCGAAGTACAGCACGGCGAAAGTGCAGGCGACAGCGGCAAGTACGGCCATCGCCGTCGCGGTCAGCAACTTCGGCAGCGATACCGACAGCTGCCGGGCGGGGGCGCGGCGCGGGGCCGGGTCAACGGTCGGATCAACGTCGCCGGAGCCGCCGTCGATCTCTGACTCTTGTTCTTTTGCAAGCGTTTTCATGATTTTCCATTCCCGGCCGCCGACGGCGCCGTTATGTGCTGCGGATCTACTTGACCGTCAACTGCAGGTGCACGGTCCCGTCCTCGCCGACCGCGCTCAGCGCCTGCGCGATGAGCGCACTGATATCGATCCCGCTCAGCGCCCCCTTTGCCTCGGCCGCCATCGGTTGCAGGATCGGCACCAGCGGTTGCATGCTCGGGCCGATCCGATCCAGGAAGCCGTTGAGCTGGCTCAGGAACGGCACCAGGCCGTCGCCGGACAGATAGTCGGAGGGATCACGGCGCACCGCGACCTTCGAGGCCGCCGAGATCGCCTGATCCAGGCGGGTGCCGAGGGTTCCCCATTCGGGGCCGGAGGTTTGCAGGGCCGGACCCAGCCAGGAACTGTCGCCGCCGACGGCCTGCAGATCGGTCAGCAGCTGCCGGAGGGTATCGGTGCGGCTGAGAATCGCGGCGGCCAGCAGCTTGGTCGATTGTTCCAGTCGGGGAATATCGGATTCCGTGCCGCTCACCGATTTGCCGACGGTATCGACCAGTGTCGCAATGGCTTTGGGGTCGAGCTGGCTGACCAGCTCCACAATGCGCGCGGACATCTGCGGAATCGACACCGGCGCCGGAACGACGCGGGTGTCGAGCAGCTGGTTATTGCGCAGGTACGGTCCGCGATCATCGGCGGGCGCGAATTCCACATAGGGTTCGCCCAGCGCGGACAATGCCTCGACGCGGACCATGCTGGACACCGGCACCCGGTACCGATCGGCGAACCGCAATTCCACGTCGACTCCGCCGGCAACCTTGCTCACCCCGGTCACCGACCCCACCGCGACACCGGTCAGCAGCACCGGCGTCCCGACGGCGAGGCCACCCGAATTCGGCAGCACCATCCGCACATTCGTGTATTTCGCCAGCGGATCGAGCTGCAGCACCCCGACGGCCAGATACGTACTGCCCGCGACGAGCAGCACCACGATCGCACCCAGCGAGCACACCGACCGGAGCTTCATCGGACCGCTCCGATCATGCGCAGGGTCTGCACGATGCGATCGGTCTGCACGCCGACCGGCATGTCCGGCGCGGCTCCTGCGACCTGTATTCCGGTGACGTCGACCTTGGGTCCGAGCCGGCCGAACGGAATCAGCTTGTTCTGAATGAGATCCACCAACTTCCGCAGATTCGACGGCGCGTTCACATCCAGCGGATTGCCCGCGAAGAGCACCGGGACGACTGCGCGCGCGGTGCCGTCGAGCGATTGCACCAGCGGCGCCAGCCACAACGCCTGATGCGCCAGCGGACCCGTGCCGGTCAGAATGAAGATCACCTGAACCACCGAGTTGATGACCGCGGTGACCCGCTGCACCCCCGCCTCGGTGAGCAGTGCCTGCAACTTCTCCCGGTCCTGCAGGACCATGTCGGTATTCGCCTGTAGCCCGTCGATGACGCTGTCCACGGAGGTCAGGTTCGAGGACACATCGGTCAGGTCCTGGCCCAGCACCCCGAACATGCGGGCGGTCTCCTGCGGGTCCGCGGGCAGTACCTGGTTCAGCTGCCGCACGATGTCCTGGAAGCTGGAGATGGTGCCGCCGTTCACCGCCGCCGCCAGGCCCGACATGGTGTCTTCGACCTGGGTGGCCGGTGTGGTCTGCGAACGCGGCACCGTGTCACCGGATTTCAGGAAGGGCCCGGCGCTGCCCGGTTTTGCGGTGAGCGAGATGTACACATCACCGAGCGGGGTGGCCTGCCGCAATTCCGCGGCGGTGTCGACCGGCAGTCGCAGGTCGTCGCGAATGGCCAGGTCCGCCACCACGAATCCGGGACTGCCACCCCGCGGATCGGCGATCCGCACGCCGGTCAGATTCCCGACTTCGACGCCATTGGCGATCACCTTGGCGCCGGGCGGCAGATTCAGCGCATTCGCGAACTGGATATGCAGGTTCATCTTCGCACCGGAGACGGTCGCACCCGGTACCGGCACGGCGGCCGGATCGAACCCGCAGGCCCCGGCCGCGCACAGCGTCGACAGGGTGAGCGCGAGCGCGATGACGCTGCGGCCCATCAGCTTTCGACGCCGCATCATCGCGCCACCACCGAGGCGAGTACCAAACTGCTGAGATCCATACCGGCCAGTCCGCCGGCCGGATCGGGGCAGGCCCCCGGGCTCAGCGCATTCAGCGCCGAACACACCTGCCCCGCAACCGGTTCCGAGAGTTGTGTGTGTGGTGCGGTATAGCTGAGGCCGAGCCGCCCGCTGACCGGATCGGTCGCCTGGGTGAAGGCTCCAGCGAATACCGGCAGCATGCCCAGCAGTTCGCGCAGCGAGCTCAGGCCCGCGCCGATCAGCTGTGGCAGATTCTCGACCGAATCCAATGATCGCAAGCCGGGACCTGCCAGTTTCGTAATGTCATTGAGCGCGGGCAGCAGGTCCGCGGCCTTGTCGAGCACCTCGATGATCGGCGGCAGGGCGACATCATTGATGTCATACAGCGTGTCGGTCAGCCTGGTCATCAGAGAGCGGATGTCCGACCAGCCATTGTTGGCACTGCGGCTGATCGAGGCCAGCGCGTCGATCAGATCGCCGAGATGGCCGATGGCAGCATCGGGCGAATTCAGTGCGGTGCCCAGACCGCGCACGATCTGATTGATCTGATCCCCACTCGATGCCGTGGCCGCGCTCAATGCCCGCAGGCCGCCGTTTATCGCGCCCGACTGATCCGGGTCGTTCGCGCCATTGAGTTGATCGGCCAGCCGCGAGAGGGCGGTGAAGGTTTCGGTGAGGCTCTTGGGCGTCACCGTCTTGGTGATGCAGTCCGACGAATCACGCCGCACCGCACCGTCATCCGCGCCGACGACGGCCAGCCGCCGGTCTGCGATCAAGGTGTCCGAGAGCGTGGTCGCGCCCGCGTCGGGCGGCACTATGTGCTCGGCGGACAGCTCGAATTCGACCCGCGCCTGCGCCCCGGCCGGGGTCACCCGGGTGACCTGCCCGATCGGAACGCCGCGCACGGTCACCGCACTGCCCTTGTACAACCCGATGGCGTCGGGCATGAGCGCGCAGTAGCCGCGCATCTCAGGCTTGTCCTGGACTATCCGGAAGCCGACAGTCAAGGCGACTACCACCAGCACAATCATCGAAAAGGAAAGGAGCCCGCGCGAACCCAGCACCTTGTTCAGCATCAGCACTGCCTTCCCGCCATCGGAATGCACGGCGCCACGGCGAGCGGCGCCTGATCGGACCCGGCGACCAGCGGTGTGAGCGTGTGGCCCAGATCGGTGAGGGCACGCAGGAATTGGTTGAAATCGGCGCTGATCTGCTGCAGTTGCGGGATGCTGTCGCGCAGCTGCTGCACCAGCGGAGCCAGCGAGGTATCCCATTCTCGGCCGAGCGGAGCCAGCCGGTCCAGCACCGCGGCCAGATTGCGCAGTGATGCGCCGACTTGGGCGATATTGGTCAGGACGAGGTTCTCGACCACGTTCAGGGAGTTGATCGCCTGCGCCAGCACGGGTTTCGCCCCATCGATCGCGGTCACGTACTCGTCGGCGACCTTCAGCGTCCGTGAGACGTCCGCGTTCTGCCGGTTCATGATCGACACCATGCTGTCGACCGCGGTGACGGCCGTGCTCACCGATTTCGGGCTGCTCGCGACTGCGCTCTGCAGAGCCGCGAGGTTCTGGCGGAAGACATCTCCGTCGATGTTCTCGATCGGTTTGACGGCATCTTGGAAGACCTCGGTCAGGCTGTAGGGCAGCACGACTCGATCGGCGGCAATGATCGCCTTGCCCAGCGGCTCGTCCCCCGCCGGGATGAGCGCGACATAGTGTCCGCCGACAATGGTCAGCATGCGCACGGCGAGCGTCGACTGCGTACCCACGAAAACCCCGTCGTCCACCGTGAAGGTCATCCGGACGCTGCCCGGATGCAGCAGCAGCGATTTCACCTTTCCGACGGTCACCCCGGCCACCCGGATCTCGTCCCCGGAGCGGACGGCTCCGGCATCGGTCATATCGGCGGCGTACGTGTGCACACCGGTTTGCACCACGAAGGCGACGCCGACGCCTGCCAGCATGATCAGCACCGCCGACAATCCGGCGATCCCCCACCGCAGGTCGGACCAGCGCGGCTGCCCCGCCGGGCGCGGCGCCGCGAGAGCCCGCACCCGCTCTCGCAATGTTCCCCTTATGGGTTGCACAGTGAAACCCCCTGTCCCGCAATGAGTATCTGGAATGGTGCGGGTGTCGGCAGGCTCCCGTGCGAACACGAGAGGTCGGCGCCGGCGTGCGGCACCGCCGCGGCCAGTGACTGCAGCAGCGCGGGCAGGCTCTTCAGCACGTCACTCGCCTGCGCCCGGTCCGGGAACGCGGCGTTCAGCGTCGCGGTCAGATTCGGATTGGGGTCGCCGTCCAGACCGATCTGATTCAGCAGGTCCAGCGCCGGAACCAGCACCGGCGGAATGGTCAGGCCGAAATCGACCAGCCCGCCCAATTTTTCGGCGAGCGTGGTGAACAGCGCGGTCAACTGGGTGACCAGGGCGGTGGCCGCCCCCGACCGCCCGCCGATCTGCTCGGACACCGCGGAAATATTGTTCACCAGCGCGGAAATGACCTGCTGCCGGTCGACGGTGTAGGCGCTCAACTTCTGGATGGCGTCGAAGGCCGGGCCGATCCCGGTGCCGTCGCCCTGCACCACCGCGAGCAGGCTCTCGCCGAAATGGTTCAGATCGGCGGGCGAGAGTTCGGCGAGCACCGGCTGCAGGCCGTTGAACAAGGTGGTGATGTCGAAGGAGGGCACCGTGTGCTCGGGGCCGATGACCTCGCCCGAATGCCGTTGCGTGCCAGGGCCGTCCGGCTGTTGCACATCGATGTAGCGCTGCCCGGCGAGGTTCTGGTAACGCACCGCGAACTTGGTGTTGTCGTAGATCGGATGATCGCGGAGCACGGTGAGACTCACCTCGGCGCGCGCGTCCTTCAACACCAACTTCGATACGGTGCCGATCCGCACCCCGAACATCCGGATGTCGTCACCGGACTTCAGACCATTGGCATCGGTGAAGACCGCGGTGTAATGGGAGGTACCGCCGCTCAACGGCCGTTCGATCGTGCGCGACACTCCGAAGAGCAGCAAAGCCATTGCTGCGGCGAAGACTCCGACCCGCAGCAGCAAACCTGAGATCGACTTCATCGCACACCCCCCGCCGCAAGCACGGGAACCAGGCGCAGGTCGACGGCGAGTGTGGGACCACCGGGCGTGGGACGGAAGGACCGATCGAGACGATCCAGCAGTTCACCGAGATCAGCCCCGGTGCGGGTGGGAGCGGGCACGGTCTGGGTGATGGCGTCCAGGATCGGCACCAGCGCCGCGGCGTGCTGCGTGAAATTCGCCCCACCGGTGCCGAGCACGGTCGTGATCCCCGGCACCAGATTGTCTTTGACCATCGCGATGGTGGCGTCGAACTCTTTGTGAGCGGCATCGGACCGCAAGTCCGTATTCGTGTACGCGCCGTACAGCAGCTCCACCAATCCATTGACCGTGCTCGGCAATCCGGCAAGCGAGTCGCCCAGCTGCGTCAGCAGATACGACGTCGGCAATTTCTGGGTGTCGGCGACAGCGCGCACCGAGACGACGATGGCCTGAATCAGCGGCGTGAAGGCGTGCGACTCCCGGGCGACCATGGCCAGCACGCTCGCCAGCTGTGGTGTCAGCACATCCTGGGTCAGCTGCCCGATGGATCGCAGCAGGCTCGAGATGGTCGCATCGACTACCCGATTCGCCTGATCACCGGTCAGATCCACCACGGTGTGATCGGCAAGCGCCGCCCCGCCCTGACCAGGTAGCAGCTCGATCTCGCTGATACCGAACAGGTTTCCCGGCGCGTAGTCCACATGCAGTGCGTCGGTGAGCCCGAACAACTCGTTCCCGCGCAGATTCAGGGCGACCCGCTGATAGCCCGCGGGCTCGGCATTGATGGATTCGACCGCGCCGACCTTGATCCCGTCCAGGCGCACATCGGTACCGGTCTCTATGCCGGGACCGACCTGCTCGGTGCGCAGTACGACCCGCAGCGTGCCTGGGTCCGCGCCCGTCGCGACCAGCCGCGATGCGGTGACCGCGAGCACGGTCACCACGACCGCGATCACACCGGTCAGCCGCGCCCCGCGCTGCCGCACCTGCACACCGGGCATTGCGTAATTGAGTGGCATCCCCTCACCCCGTGAACGTAATCGGGGTGCTGAAGCCCCAGAGCAGGATTGTCATGACCATGTCCAATGCGATGATCGCCACCAGGCTCGCGCGGATCGCCCGGCCCGAGGCCGCGCCGACCCCCTCCGGACCGCCGGTCGCGAAAAACCCCTGATAGCAATGAATGAGAATGACCGCGACAGCGAAGACCAGCACCTTGATCACCGCGGCAAGCACATCCCAGGAGACGACGAACTGCGTGAAGTAGTGCTGGTATACGCCCGCCGGTTCGCCGTGCAGTGTGATGACCACCAGTCCCGTGGCGGCATAGCTGAGGATCAGGGCGATCAGGAAGGTCGGCACGATGGAGACCGCACCGGCGATGACGCGGGTGGTCACCACGAACGGAATCGACCGGATGCCTAGCGATTCCACCGCATCGATCTCCTCGGAGATCCGCATGGAACCGATCTCGGCGGTCATCCGGCAACCTGCCTGTGCCGCGAATCCCACGCCGGCGGCGATCGGCGCGAGCTCCCGGGTATTGGCGAAGGCGGAGATGAGCCCGGTGAGCTGTCCGAGAGCGACCAGGTCCAGCGCGCTGTAGGCCTCGATGCCGATGGATGCCCCGACCGCCGCGCCCATCACCATCATGACCGCCGCGGTGCCGCCGCCCACGATGACCGAGCCGCGACCCCAGGTCATATCGGTGATGGTCACCATGGTCTGCGACCGATAGTGCTTGAGCGTCAACGGAATTGAAGAGAGAACCTGCCAGACGAAGGCGAGTACGAAGCCGATCTGATCGAACAGGGCCCAGATCCGGACCCGGCGGTGCAGCTCGTAGAGCGGACGCAGCAGCGGCGGAACGTAGGTGGCCATTACGCCAGCCTGGTGGGCAGGAACATGGCGACCACCTGCGTGATCAGCACATTGATGACGGCGATGGAGACGACCGAGAGAATGACGGCGGCATTGACGCCGTCCGCGACGCCGCGCGGACCACCGCGCGCTTCCAGCCCGCGCTGACACGAGATCACCGCGACCAGCAGGCCGAACAAGACCGACTTGATCAGTGACACCCAGACATCGGTCATGGTGGCGAAGGATCCGAAGGAATTCCAATAGCTGCCCGGGGTCACACCCAGCGCCACGATCGCGACCACGTAACCCGCCACCACGCCGACGGCGATGATCAGGATATTCAGCAGCGGCGCGATCATCACCATAGCGAACACCCTTGGTACGACCAGTCTTTCGATCGGATCGATACCCATGACGCGTAGCGCGTCGACCTCTTCCCGGATGGTGCGCGCGCCCAGATCGGCCGCTATGGCCGCCGCGCCCGCACCGCCCAGCAGCAGACCGGTGGCCAGCGGCGCGCCCTGCTTGATGACACCCAGTCCACCGGCCGCCCCGATCAGCGAATTCGCGCCCAGTTGATGGACGATATTGCCCACCTGCGCCGAGACGATAACGCCGAACGGCACCGCCATCAGGATTCCCGGGATCGCCGTCACCGTGATCAGGAACCACGCCTGCCCCAGCAGCTCCTTGATCGGCAATCTCCCCCGAACCAGGTCCACCGCACCGACTCTCGCGGCTTCGGCGCCGACCCGCATGGCGCGGCCGTAGGTTTCCAGACCCGATAGCACGGTGCCGGTGAAGTTGCCCCGCAGCACCGCCACGGCGGTCGGTCTCGCATTCAGTTCCGGCATTGTTCCCTGCCCTCCGGATTGCCGGCGCGGTCGCCCTGATTCCCCGAATACCGCGCCGACGAGCCGAATGTCGAAATACTATGAACGAAAATTCTTGTCAGGCACGATGTTCGGCATCGCCGGTCAGAGTGGTCAGCTCTCGCTTGAGCACCTTGCCCATGGGATTTCGGGGCAGTTCGGTCACGAAAATGACGTCACGCGGCGATTTGTACCGTGCGAGTTGGTTTTTCACGAAATCCCGCACCGTATCGGCATCGATTTCCTGCCCGGGAATGCCGACGACGAAGGCGCGCAGTCGCTGCCCGAATTCTTCATCCGCGACGCCGATGACCGCTGCCTCCGCGATCCCGGGATGGGTGACGAGTAGTTCCTCCACCTCACCGGGAAAGATGTTCTCGCCGCCGGAGATGACCATTTCATCGTCCCGGCCGTCGATGAACAACCGGTTCGCCGCATCGAAATGCCCGAGGTCACCGGTGGCCAGCATGCCGTCGATAATCTCTTTACCGCCGCCGCCGGTATAGCCCTCGAACGGTGCGGTCGAGGCCACGAAGATCCTGCCGGTGACTCCGGTCGGCGCCACCCGGCCCTGCTCGTCGAGGATTCGTACGCGGGCGCCCAGGGCAGGTTTGCCGACCGTGGTCGGCGCGGCACGCAGATCACTCGGTGTCGCGAGCGTGCTGATGGAAACCTCGGTCGAGCCGTAGAGGTTGTAGACCACATCGCCGAGCAGCCGGGTCGCCGTACCGGAAACCTGTGCGGGCAAACGGGATCCGGCGCAGAACACGATGCGCAGCGCGGACAGATCATGGGCGCCGACCGCCTCGTCGCCCTGAGCCACAATGCGCGAGAGCATGATCGGCACCAGGCAGACCGTGGTGGCGCGGTAGCGCTCGATATCGGCGAGCACACCGGCGGCGTCGAAGCGCCGACGCAGAATGAGGGTGGAGCCCAGGCTGATCGACAGCAGGGCAATGACCAGGCCGGTGCCGTGAAACAGCGGCGGGGCGACGACCGTCGCCTCCCGCGAGCGCATGGGCAACCGCTCGAGCAGGCCGCCGGGAATGGTCAGTGAACGCGGATCGGGGCGCGGGGCGCCCTTGGGCAGACCGGTGGTTCCACTGGTGAGCTGCACCAGTCGTCCGGGCCGGGTCGGGGGCGGCGGCATCAGCGGACTCGCGGTGGCACTGAGCCCGGCGATCTCATTCGCGGCGGGATCATCGACCGCGCAGGCGAAGCGGCCGCGCGGTGCGGCGATGGCGGCCGCGATATCGGCCAGATCGGCATCGAAAACCAGCAGATCCACGCCTTCGCGGGCGGCCACATCCGCGGCCTGGCGCACCGAGAATCCGGTATTCAGCCAGACCGCTGTCATACCGGCGCGGGATGCGGCGAAGGCCGCGATCAATGGCCACCGATGATTGCGGCACAGAATTCCGAGCACGTCGCCGGGGCCGAATCCTCTGTCCCGCAAGGTATTGGCGAGACGATTGACGGCCTCGTTCAATTGATCGAAGCTCAGTTCACCGCCGTCGTCGACAATCGCCGTTCGCGGTCCGTGCCGCAGCGCGGCAATGCGCGGCGCGGCGCCCACCGGGCCGTATTCCGACATGGTCTGCGCGACCACCTGGAGCCGGGCCGGACTTTCGATCGCCAGCACGCCGGCCCGAAGCAGGGCCCGGGCAGCGCGCAATTCCAGCCATCCGCTGTACACCCCTCGCCGTATCCGGGCGACGGATGTACCGCCTCCAAGGAATTCCAGCATTAAGACTCCACCGCCTCGACTGTTATTATCATAGCGATAACAACCGTAGCGCCGTGACCCGCGTTACACAAGCATGATCACACTACTAGCAGTTCGAGCCCTATGTGGACTAGTTATCGCAAGGGGAGCAGACTCCCCCAAAATCCACTGATTACCCGCTCGAACGAGAAGTTTGGAGAGCGATGTCGAATCTGGTGGGCACTGCGCTAGGACGGATCTCCGGCCGACCGGCCATAGCTCCGCAGCGCTGGCAACCGCCGCCCGCACCCAGCCGGGCCGGGCGCACGACGGGAACCCATCGCCTCGGCCCGATCCATCGAATACCGCTGCCCGGCGCGGGCCCCGAAGATGTGCTGGTGGATCGCAATACCGGTCTGCTCTACACCGGACTCGACGACGGTCGCATCATCCGCGTCGATCCGGCCGACGGCGCCACCGCTCTGGTGGCCGCGACCGGCGGCAGGCCACTGGGACTCGAATGGGCAAGGGACGGCAGGCTACTGGTCTGCGAACCCTTCCGCGGACTGCTCGCGGTCGATATCGACACCGCGGCGATCGAGGTGCTCGCCGACAGCATCGACGGTGTGCCACTGCGCTTTTGCAGCAATGCCGCGGTCACCGACGACGGCACCGTCTATTTCACCGACTCATCGCAGCGGCACGGTTTCGAACACAATATGGCCGAGGTGCTCGAGCACTCCCGCACCGGCCGGCTCCTCCGGCTGCGACCCGGCGGCGACCCGGAAGTGGTTCTGGACGGTCTGGCCTTCGCCAATGGCCTCACCCTCGCCCGCGATCAGTCGTACGCGGTCATAGTCGAAACGTTCGAATACCGGCTCACCCGATTCCATCTGGCCGGACCGCGCGCAGGCACGAGCGAGGTCCTGCTCGACAACCTGCCCGGCCTGCCGGACAACCTGTCCACCGGCGATGACGGCCTGTTCTGGGTGGCGCTGTCCACACCGCGCAATGCCGCCCTCGATCGACTGCTCCCCCGCAACGGCATATTGCGGCAGCTGGCCTGGACCCTGCCCGAGCGACTTCAGCCCCGGCCCGAGCGGACACTGTGGGTCATCGGCGTCGACGGCACCGGCGAGATCCGCTTCGACCTGCAGGACAGCAATCCGCCCTACGCGCTCGTCACCGGCGTCGCGGAATTCGGCGGCCGGGTCTACCTCAGCAGCCTGGACGAATCCGCACTGGCCTGGTTCGACCTGACCTATCTCGAATCACCGCGCTAACCAAAGGAATTCACGTGGATCGGCACCTGGTGATCGAATTGATCACCGTCCCACTGTTCACCGGCGCCATCGGTTACATCACCAACTGGACCGGTGTTCTGATGCTGTTCACTCCCTTGGAGTTTCGCGGCTTCCGGATGCCGGGGCTCCGCATCCTCTATCCGATGCTGCCCCGGCGCGTCCAGGTGCTGCCCCTGTTCACCGAGGACGGTCGTCTCGGCTATCAGGGCATGGTGCCCAGCCGCTGCGAGAAGATGGCCAGCCTGGCGATCGACAAGAGTTTGTCCAAGATCGGGCGCATGTCGGATTTCTATCACGAGCTCGATCCGGACACGATCATCGCGCATCTCACCACGGTCGCAGGGCCCGAGATTCCACGCTTCGTCGACGAGATCGCGCAGCGCGGCAGCCCGGCCATCTGGAACTCGCTGCCCGACTTCGCCAAGGATTACGTCTACGACGCTGTGCGCGAACAGCTTCCACAGCGCGCGGGAAAGGTCGCCGACGAGTTCGCCGCGCACCTGGACGAGCTCATCGACGCCAAGTCCATGGCCATCCGGTTTCTCACCAAGCATCCGGCGCTGCTCAACGACATCTTCCGCACCTTCGGGGCGAAAGAACTGCGATTCATGCAGAACTTCGGCTTCTACTTCGGCTACCCCATGGGCTTCGCCCTGGTCGGGATGCTGCAGCTGTGGCCGTACTGGTGGCTGCTGCCGGTCGGCGGCACGGCCATCGGGTGGATCGTGAACTACACCGGTCTGATGATCATCTTCGAACCCGCGGACCGGAAGCTGTGGGTGCCGTGGCGACAGGGCCTACTGCTCAAGCGCCGCGACGAAGTGATCGAGGGGTTCGCCCAGATCATCTCCCGCCAGGTGCTGACCATCGACAATATCGTCGACGAACTACTGCACGGTCCACGCTCGGACCGCACCACCCAGCTGCTCAATGCGGTCCTGCACGACACCGTGGAGCAGGCGATCGGCCGCGCCCGCATCGCGGTCAAAGTCGCTGTGGGAACCAAAGAGTACGACCGCATGCTCGATGCCGTGCTGCCCGGCGCCATCGGCTTCCTCCCGGTACTCACCGCGGATGAGCAGTTCATTGCCGAGCAGACCGATCGCATCGGAGGATTCGTCGCCGTCCAGATGGGCAAGCTGTCCAATACAGAGTTCCAGCAGGTACTGCGGTCAGCGGTGAAGCAGGACGAGTGGCTGCTGTTCGTGCACGGCGGCATGCTCGGCGCCCTGGCCGGGTTCTTGCACCTGGCGCTCTTCGGAGTCTGAGCCACCCAGTGCAAAGGCGGGTGCGGACCTCCGCACCCGCCTTTCACTTCGCCTGGGTATCAGGCGCTTTCGGAATCCACATCGAAATCCTCGGTATCGACCGTGCGCAGCATTTCCCGGTGCCGCTCCGGCGACCACGGCCAGATCTCGGGCACACCGTCCGCCCCGAGGTACCAGCTGACGCAGCCGCTGGCGGCGATGGTGTGCGGCATCTCGGCCCGCATGGTCTCGTTGAACCGTTGCGTGGCTTCCGGTTTCGGTGCCACGGTCCGCACCGCGCCGGATCCGATCCGCTCGATCCACTGCATGATGTAGCGCGTCTGCGTCTCGGCTACACCGATGATCGACTGATTGCCGACCGGTGAGTGCGGGCCGACCACCATGAAGAAGTTCGGGAAGCCCGGCATGGCCACGGTCTCGTAGGCGCGCGGCCCCTTGGCCCACGCCTCGTCCAGGGTCAGCTCGCCCGCGCCGGTGATCCGCATGGGCCGCATGTAGGCGTGCGCGTCGAATCCGGTCGCGAGCGCGATTACGTCGACCTCGTGCAGGGTGCCGTCGGTGGTGACGATGCCGCGTTCCTCGATGTGATCGATGCCCACGGTGACCACCTCCACATTGTCCTGCTGCAGAGCCGGATACAGGCCCGAGGAGATGACGATCCGCTTGCACAGCGGCTTGTAGTCGGGAGTCACCCTGGCCCGCAGCTCCGGATCCTTGATGCCGTACTTCAGGTTCGCCCGGCACAGCGCCGACATGACATTGCGCTGCCAGCCCTCGTGCACCACCGCTTCGCCGAGTGTGGCCTCCATGAACGAGCGGTAGCCGACCTGCGCTACGCGGTTGAGCACCGGAATATGTTCGAACGCCAAGCGATTCAGCGCCGAGTTCTTCATATTCGGGACCGGCAGCACCCACTGCGGCGTGCGCTGGAACACCAGCAGCTTGCTCGCCACCTTCGACGAGGCGGTGGTGAGCTGCGCACCGGTCGACCCGGTGCCGATCACCGCAATGCGCTTGCCCTCCAGTGGCACCGAGGTATCCCATTGCGCGGAGTGCATGGCGGCGCCGCCGAAGGTGTCCAGCCCGGGAATGCCGGGTAGCAGGGGATGGTGCAGGAATCCGGTCGCGGAGACGAGCACATCGACCGCATCGGTGTACCCGTCGGCGGTCTCGAGGTGCCACTTGCCGCCGTCCCAGCGCGCATCGGTGACATCGGACCCGAAGCGGATGTGGCGGCGCAGATCCAGCTGCTGCGCAGTCGATTTCAGGTACTCCAGGATCTCCGGGCCCGAGGCCATGAGCTGACTCCAACTCGGGTTCGGGGCGAAGCTGTAGGAGTAGAAGCGCGAGGGCACATCACAGGTCAGGCCCGGGTATTTGTTCTCCCGCCAGGTGCCGCCCACCTCCTGGCCCTTTTCCAGGATCACCAGATTGTCGTATCCCGCGTCCCGCAGCCGCGCCGCCATGCACAGACCCGACACGCCCGAACCGATAATGCCGATCCGCAGCCGGGAACGGCTCATCCCCAGTCGGTTTCGCAGGGTGTCACCGAGGGCTGAAACGGCGTCGTCGGCCGCGGCCAGCACACCGGCATTGATGTGGAAGCCGTGCCACATCTCGTCGAAATGCCTATGGTCCACCGGCACCCCGGCGGCGGACGCCCGCGCGACCAACTGATGGGCGTCGGCCCGCAGCGGGTCCAGTTCGGCGGAGTGCACCACCATGGGCGGCAGGCCCGCGAGTTCACCGAGCAGCGGCGAAATGGCCGGATCGGCCGGATTCCGGACGCCCGCATAGGAAATCGCCCAGCGGGTCAGGGCGGCGGTCGCGAGGACCGGATCGCCTGGGACATCGCGACGACGGCCGTCGATGTCCGCGGTGAGGTCCAGCCACGGGGTCAGTAGTGCCAGCATTCCGGGCAACGGCTCACCGGCGTCGCGCAATTCCATAGCCAGTGCCAGCGCGATGCTCGCGCCGCCCGAATCTCCGCCCACGATGATCGCGCTCGGATCGATGCCGTCGGCCAGCAGGCCGCGATACGCGGCGAGCGCGTCCTGCAGGGCCGCGGGCGCGGGATGCTCCGGCGCGAGCCGATAGCCGGGCACGAAGGCCTGCCCGCCGATCCGGCCGGCCAGGCGGGACACCATATTGCGGTGCGAGAGAGGTGATCCGAGCTGGAAACCGCCGCCATGGAAGAACAGCACCACCACACCGGACTGCTCGGCGCCCTGCGGCACGATCCACTCCCCCGCGATCCCGCCGACAACACGATCGCCGCGGGTGACCGGGCCGGTGGAGCCCAGTACCGAGACCGCGGTGTCGATCAGCCTGCGCTGGGCCCGCAAGGGGAAATCGGCGGACAGCCCGAGGGGTTTGACCGCCCTGGTCAGGCTTTTGACCACCGAGGTGGGCAGCCGCGCGCTCTCGGCGAGCCGGGCCCGCACGGTGATGGATACGGATGCGGGCAACGCCGTTGTTATCGCCATGCTAATAAGCGTACCGCCGAGACCCTGATAGTTTCAAGAGAGGGACTCGACGTCCCCTCAATTATCAAGAACCAGCCGGTAGCGCCAGTTTGACTATTCGAGGATTCTTTCTTAGCGGTATTACAACAAGTGTCAGACAGTCGAGTCGAAAACAAGCGCCCGCCCGCTGTGGGCCAAGAGAGGTGGCATCGGTGGCAACCGTCACTCCCCGCTTCAGAAGATCCAATCCGGCCGATCGGAAGGCCGAGATTCTCGATGCTGCCCGCCGGCATTTCTCGACCCTGCATTTCGACGCGGTGTCGACCACGCAGATCGCTGAGGAGCTCGGGGTGAACCGCGGGCTCATCTACCACTACTTCGGCACCAAAAGAGAGCTGTACCTGGAGGTTATCCGCCACACCCTGCAGATTCCGACCCTGCCGCCGATACCCGAACTGGTCGCCACCGGGCGACTCGGGGAGGTCCTCGAGGAGCGCATCGAGGCGTGGCTGATCGAGGTCGAGCGCGACCGCGACGCCTACCTGGCCGCCACCCGGCTCGCCTCTTCGTACGGGCCGGATATGGAGGCAGGCCGGATGGTGCACGAATCCAAGGAGGAAGCCCTCGATCAGGCGCTGTCCTCGCTGTTCCAGGATCCCCGCCAGGCGCCGGCCGCGGTGCGCGCCTGCGCGCGGGCGGTGGGCAGCCTGGCAGAGACCGCCATCGTGGAATGGCTGGCGGAGGGCCATCTTTCGCGCGATCAGGTGCGGGTGCTGCTGGTCCAGATGGCCGGCACGCTCTGGGAGAACGTGGACGCCGTCCTGGCTCCGCCGCCGATCCGGGTGCAGCGCAGTCAACCGTCCTGACCCGGCCGCTACGCCCCGCCGCGCTGGGGATCGGTCGCCGCGAACCGGTCCCGCAGCTCACGCTTGAGCAGCTTGCCACTCTGATTACGGGGCAGTTCCGCGACGAAGTGAATCACCTTGGGCACCTTGAACGGTGCGAGCCGCTGTTTGACGTGGTCGATCAGCTCCCCTGCCGGCGGCCGGCGCATTTCGGCTTTCAGCACCACGACCGCCGTGACCGCCTCGATCCATCGATCATCGGGCGTACCGATCACCGCGACCTCCGCGACCGCCGGATGGGTGTAGACGGCATCCTCCACCTCGCGCGAAGCCACCAGTACCCCACCGGTATTGATGACATCCTTGATGCGATCGACCACTGTCAGATACCCCTCGGAATCGGCGACCACGAGATCACCCGAGTGGAACCAACCGCCGTCGAACGCCTCCGCCGTGGCGGCCGGATTCTCCCAGTAGCCCAGGCACAATTGCGGTGAGCGATAAAGGATTTCGCCCGCAACTCCCGCCGCCACATCCGCGCCCGAGCCATCGACGACCCGGGTTTCCACGAACAGCACCGAGCGGCCGCACGACGCCTCTCGACCCTCGTGCTCCCCGGGCCCCAGAACTGTTGCCAGCGGCCCGATTTCGGACTGGCCGAACAGGTTGTAGAAACCAAGTTCCGGGAAGCGGGCGCGCAGGCGGTTCAGCACCGTCACCGGCATGATCGACGCGCCGTACTGCGCCTTGCGCAGCGAGGACAGGTCACGCGTTTCCAGATCCGGATGATTCGACAGCGGCACCCACACCGTCGGCGCGAGGAACAGCGAGCCGATCCGGTCCGACTCCACGCGTCGCAGGATTTCCGGTATGTCGGGTGTCTCCATGAGCCGGATGGTCGCGCCGACTTGGAGATAAGGCACCAGAAAGCAGTGCATGCCCGCCGAATGGTAGAGCGGCATACAGATCAGCGGATCGTCGTGCTCGGTGTAATCGAGCGCCACAATGCAGGACAGGTACTCGTGCACCAGCGCCCGATGAGTCATCATGGCGCCCTTGGGCTTCGAGGTGGTGCCCGAGGTGTAGAGCAGTTGCGCCAGGTCGGTGTCGGCCACCTCGAACTCGGTGGCGGGCGGCTCGCCGATGCGGCTCTGGTCCAGTACCGAGCCGAGCGCATCACGCAGCGGCACTACATGTTCGGCGGGAACCTCGGCCAGCACGTCCGCGAGTGCGGGCAGCTGAGCGTTATCCACCAGCACCACCCTGCTGCCGGATTGGGTCAGCAGATACGACAGTTCAGCGCCGGACAGTGCGTAGTTGATCGGCACGTGCACCAAACCCGCACGGGCACAGGCCAGAAACCCGATCGCGTACGCATCGGAGTTCGTACCGAAGGCCGCGACCCGGTCGCCGCGCCGCACACCCAGTGACAGCAGATACCCGGCCGCGCGGCTGACGGCGAGATCGAGTTCACGGTATGTCCAGCTGCGATCCGCGAATATCAGCGCCGTGCGGTCCGGCGTCCGCCGGGCGGACCGGCGCAGCACCGCATCGATGGTGGATACCCGAGGATCTGTGGACATACCGCTCTCCCTGTACTACTTGGTATTTCGGCTACAGATAGATCGACTGCAGCTCGACGTAACTCTCCAGAGCCTCCGGGCCCCATTCGCGGCCGAGGCCCGAATCCTTGACGCCACCGAAGGGCGCGCCCGGGTCGAGGTTGTAGCCATTGATCCCGATGGTGCCGGTCTCGATGCGCTCGGCGAAGGCTCGGGCGCGCTCGGGATCGGTGGACCACACCGAGCCGCCCAGACCGTAGGCCGAGTCATTGGCGATAGCGACCGCGTCATCGTCGCTGTCGTAGGCAATGACGGTCAGGACCGGGCCGAAGATCTCCTCGCGCGCGATCACCGCGTCATTGGTGACATCGGAGAAGATCGTCGGAGTGATGAACCAGCCCGGACGATCCGGACGGGCGCCGCCGGTGACCACAGTGCCGCCCTCGGACTTGCCGCGTGCGATGTAGCCCTCCACGCGGTCCCGCTGGCGCGGGTTGACCATCGGGCCGATCATGGTCGCCTCGTCCACGGCATCGCCGATGGTCGCTGCCGCGGCCAAACCCGCAAGGGTGCCGACGATTTCGCTGTAGCGGTTGCGCGGAGCGAGTACCCGGGTGCCGAGGAAACAGGTCTGGCCATTGTTCAGCAGCGTTGCCTTGAACAGATCTTCCATCGATCCCGCGATATCGCCGTCGTCGAGCACAATGGTCGCCGACTTGCCGCCGAGTTCCAGCGACACCGGGCGCAGCAGTCGCCCGCACTGTTCGGCGATGGTCCGGCCGGTGGCGGTGGAGCCGGTGAACGCGATGCGATCGACTCCCGGATGGGTGACCAGGTGGGAACCGACCTCGGCCCCGCCGGGCACGATATTGATCACGCCTGCGGGCAGGCCCGCCTCGATAATGGCCTCCGCCAACAGGATCGAGTCGAGCACCGTCTCCGGCGAGGGCTTCACCACGACGGTATTGCCGGTGGCCAGCGCGGGCGCGATCTTCATCATCGACAGCGTCTGCGGGAAGTTCCACGGGACAATGACGCCGACCACGCCGATCGGCTTGCGGACCACATCGATCTGCCCGCCCAGCAGGCCGGTGCGGCGGGTCGAGCGCGGCTGATCGGCGACCAGGTCGGCGTAGTAGCGCAACAGCAGCGGCGGGAATCCGGCCTCGAGTCCGGCGGAGACGGCGATCGGCATGCCGTTCTGCTGCGAGACGGTGCGCGCCATATCCGCGCCGCGCTGCTCGAGCGCCTCGGCCAGGCGATGCAGAGCCTTGGCACGTTCGGCATTGTCGAGGGCCGACCAGGCCGGAAGGGCGCGCCGCGCCGCGGTTACCGCGGCGTCGACATCGGCGGTCGTCGCTGCCGGGACGCTGCCCAGCCGCTGCTCAGTGCTCGGATCGATGACCTCGATCCGGTCCCGGCCGGTGCTGGGCGTCCAGGCGCCGTCGATGAACAGGTTCTCGTGTTCTGTTGTGGGAGTAGACATTCAGTTCCTCGCAAAGGGTCGGGTCACCGCGTCGCCAGACGCCATGCCATTTGAATCGGTCGCTGCACGCTCTCCCCGGCCAGGTACTGGAACCGGTCCCGCAGGGCATGCGAGCGCCCGTAGCGGGCGGCGCGGGCCTCCGGGGTGATCCAGATGCCCTCGGGGGTCATCCGCGCGGCGCGCGCCACACCACGCCCGATGCGGCGCAGCCAGCGCTCGTCTTCCGCGGTCCAGGTAAGGCCGAGCATGTCGCGTGCCCGTGGTGGCAGCACCCCGACGCTGATGCGGACGTAGACCTCGAAGGCAGGCCGCATCGTGGTGTGCCACATGGCCTTCGGCAGAAAATGAATCGGCGGCTCCGGCGCGCTGGCCAGGAATTCGAGCATCTGAAACGCGCCGCTGGTGGCCTCGAGGTGTTCTTCGATGAACCTGTCGTAGTACTCGAGGAAGCTGGGCCAGTCGGGCGGAGCCACATCCATGCGCATGCCGAACTGTGCCCACACCCGCCGGGTGGCCTGGTAGTACGCCTCGTTCTCGGCGTCGGTCAGCGTCCGGCCGTCGTAGAGCTGGATGAAGCGCCAGATCGAGTAGTACTGGGTGGCGTGCGCGTAATGGAAGACATGCGGGTTCAGCGCGTGCCAGTGCCGGCCCTTGTCATCCACGCCCTTCAAATTGGTGTGGATATCGCGGATGGTGTGCGCGACTTCGTCGGGCTGGTCGTCGAAGACGGCGCGCTGCAGCATGGGCTGCGTCCGCTCGAACCAGCGACGCCACACATCGTCGAAGAATTGTGAATTGCCGGCCACCACGGCCGTGAACGCGGGATGCATCATCTGCAGGATCGCGACCTGGCCGACGACCAGGAAGAAGCGCATATCGCCGCCGTACTTCCACAGCAGCTCGTTGCCGACCGCACTGTCGGCGTGGGTTTCCGGCAGACCGATCAGGCTCTCCGCAACAGCGCTGGATGCCATGACTACCTCCGTAGCTTCAGCGAACCGCCGTTGGTCCGCTGGTTCCTTTTTAGCGCAGTGATAACAAGATGTCTACCGCAGGCCTGCACCAACAGTGAACCGGCACTGCGTAGAATTTCCCGAGGGCGCCTGATCGGCCCTCTCCGCCGCGACCTTGCGGGCGCGGTGATAACGACGGACCAGCCGAGAGGTAGATGCCAGGTGGCAACAGCCACACCGCGTTTCAAGCGATCGACCCCGGCCGCCCGGAAGGTCGAAATTCTCGCCGCCGCGCGCCAGCGCTTCTCCACCCAGCACTACGATGCCGTGTCGACCGCCGAGATCGCCGACGAACTCGGCATCAATCGGGGGCTGCTCTACCACTACTTCGGCACCAAAAGGCAGCTGTACCTGGAGGTCATCCGCAGCACCGTGCGCATTCCGGTACTGCCGCCCATCCCGGAACTCGCCGCCAGCGGCCGGCTGGAGGATGCGCTCACCGAGAGCGTCGAAGGCTGGCTGATCGAGGTCGAGCGCGAACGTGAGGCCTATCTGGCCGCCATCCGGCTGGCCTCGTCCTTCGGTCCGGACGAAGAGGCGGCCGCTATGGTGCAGGCCTCGAAAGAAGATGCGGTCGACGTGGCATTGCGCGCAATGTTCGACGATCCCGACGCCGCGCCCGCCGCTGTCCGATCGTGTGCCCGGGCACTGGGCGCGCTCGCCGAGACCGCGGTGGTCGAATGGCTTGCCGAGGGCCATCTCTCCCGCGATCAGGTGCGAGTTCTGCTGGTCCAGACCTCGACCGCGCTGTGGACGAATATCGGGGCGATCATGGCGCCGCCGTCGATCCGGCCCAAGCGCGGTCCGCGAACCTGACCGATTCGCGCCACCTCAGGGCACGGTCCCTACCTCGCGGCGCAGGCCGAGAACCGCTGCCGCGATCAAGCGGTCGATGAGCGGCCGGGCCAGCCGCTCGGCCAGTCCAGCCACCGCGGAAGCCGGTCGCCGGTAGGCGATCCGGCATTCGGCGAGCGTGCACGCGGGTCCGCCGGGCGCGAGCGTCCACGACACGCCCACAGCGCCGCCCGGCGTCAGCAGCCGTACCGATTCGGGCTCGCGAATGTCGACCACCTCGAGCGGCGACGCCAGGCCCAGGCACCACCGCGGTAGCGCTCGGCGCGCATTGAGGTACGAAAACGTCTCCGCCGGTGCGGCATTCATTTCCGTCAGAAACCAGAGCTCACGCATACCGGAGCCTCTCCACACATCGGGCCATTGACGATCCCGTGCCCACTATTGTTATCCTGAGGCTAACAAGGTGCGGAGAACCTCACCAGCACCGGATCGAACGGGAGACATCGCATGACACCAGGCGTGTCGGTCGCCATCATCGGTTGCGGCTTCGGCGGACTAGCGGCGGCCATCGAATTGCGGCGATCCGGGATCACCGATTTCACGGTTTTCGAACGCGCCTCGTCAGTCGGTGGGGTGTGGCGCGAGAACACCTACCCCGGTGCGGCATGCGATGTGCCGTCACCGATCTATTCCTTCTCCTACGCACTCAAACCCGATTGGTCCGCGCTCTTCGGGCGCTGCGATGAGATCAAGTCCTATTTGCAGTCCGTGGCAGCAGATTTCGGCCTGGTCCCGCATATCCGGTTCGATACCGAGGTCATCGCGGCGACCTACGACGAGGCGGGAGGCGCGTGGACACTGGAGTTCGCCCACGGCCCCGCACAGACCTTCGACGTTGTGATCATGGCGACCGGGCAGCTCAGCCGCCCGAAAATGCCGCAGGTGGAGGGGATCGACAGCTTCGAGGGCCCATCGTTCCACTCCGCACAATTCGACCACGACGTCGACCTGACCGGGAAGAAGGTCGCCGTCATCGGCAGCGGGGCGTCGGCCGTGCAACTGGTGCCAGCCATCGCCGATCGCGTCGCCGAGCTGACCGTCCTGCAGCGCTCGCCCAATTGGGTGATCGGCAAATCCCGCCGGGTGCACGGCCGATTCCAGGTCGCACTGCTGCGGCACAGTTCGTGGCTGCGCGCCCAGCACCACAATCTGCTGTTCCTGGCCTACGAAACCCGCTGGCCCCTGGTGACCCGCAAGGTGCGGCCCGTGCGCTGGGCCTACGAGCACATTGTGAAATTCAAGATCCGCCAACACATTTCGGATCCGGCCGAGCGGCGCGCCGCCCTCCCGGGCTACCAGATGCTGTGCAACCGGCTGCTGCTGTCCAACGACTGGTACCCGACACTCGGGCGCGACCATGTCCACCTGGTGGGGTCGGCGGTCGACAAGGTCACGCCCACCGGCATACTCACCGCTGACGGCACCAAAGTCGATGCGGACGTGCTGATCTGGTGCACCGGATTCAAGGCGAGCGAGTTCCTGGCCCCGATCCGGATCACCGGACGCGACAACCGCGATCTGCGTGAGCAGTGGAAGCACGGCGCCGAGGCGTACCTGGGCATGACCACCGTGGGATTCCCGAATATGTTCATGCTCTTCGGCCCGAACACCAACAGCATCACCAATTCCATTGTGTTCCTGCTGGAGCGGCAAGCCAACTACATCCGGCAGGCGATCGAGCACAAGACCTCCGGCCGGATCGCGTCCCTCGAGGTTCGCGAGAGCGTGCACAGCGACTTCCAGGTGTGGCTGCAGCGCAGCCTGGACAAGACCGTCTTCACCGACAACTGCCCCGGCTGGTACACCAACGCGGAGGGCAGGGTGACCGCCATGTGGCCCAAGTCCCACCTCGAATACGCCTGGGCCACAAGGCGATTCCGCCCCGACGAGTTCGACCGCATCCCCGCGGCCGTCACCACCGCGTAAGGGGTCACCGATGACCGATATCGACTACTTCCGCACCGGCCAGGGCGAACCACTGGTGCTACTGCACGGCGTCGGCAGCCGCCGCCAGGTCTGGGACCCGATCATCACGGACCTGGCGCGACACTTCGACGTGATCGCCGTCGACATGCCGGGCTACGGAAACTCACCCGGCACCGATTCCAGCGTCGAGGCACTCACCGAGCAAGTGTCCGACCTCATCCTCGCCCTCGGCATCCATCCGCACGTGGCGGGCAACTCCCTCGGCGGCACCATCGCACTGCAACTGGCCGCCCGAGGCCAAGCCCGATCAGTGACGGCGTTCTCCCCCACCGGCTTCTGGTCCACCCCCGGCAGCCTGTGGTTCCAGCTGGCCGTACGCGGAATACGCCTGCTGGGCCGCGCCATCCGCCCGGCACTGCCCGCACTCCTGCGCAATACCGTCACGCGCACCATGCTGTTCGGATTGTTCGTGGGCAAGGCGTGGGCGCTGGACCCCAGCGTCGCGCTGGACGATGCCCTGGGCGTCCTCAACTCCCCCGGACTCGATACCTCCATGAGTTCGCTGCACAGGTTCCGACACCGCGGCCCCGGCCCCGGAGTCCCGATCACGATCGCCTGGGGCAGCCGCGACGGCCTCCTGACCCGCCCCACCCAAAGCCGCAAAGCACGCCGAACCCTGCCCCGCGCACAACATTTGATATTGGCCGGCTGCGGCCACATCCCGTTCTACGACGACCCCTCCACCTGCGCGGCGGTCATCATCAGCCGTCGTTTTCCCTCGTAAGCGCCGATCCACGCCGCAACCCGATGACATCGGCGGCCGGTCGCGGACACTGCTGGTTTGCCGTCGCCGATTCATCGCGTTCGATCTGCGCTCACGACCCGCAGTACGCCTCCTCACCACAAGGAAGTCTCCCCACCGATCAGCGTCAACGGACCCCGCGATTTCATACCGCCCGGCAGGCAGAGAATCTGTGGACCAATCGCGGACCAATCGCCCTCGTCGAAGCTCTTCGCCGGACCAATCGTGGACCACCCGATCTGCCCGCACCACCCGTCCTGCACCGCGCCGGCGCATACCCTTACCGGCTTCCTGAACTTCTTCTGCGACAGCATGGTTCAAGCGTCTGGCTCGGTACGATCAAGGCGTTTGCTGCACCCCGGCACACCGATTCGCACGCCTGGTCGTTCCTGCCGCCGTTCGAATTCTTGACCGTCCCCTTCACATTTCGAACCCTTTTGCGCCACCGATTGATAAGTGACACAGTCGGCCACGTGCTCAGCGGTACAGCCGTGGCACAGATGCCGAATTGAGCTCCCGCCGACCCGACACTCCTCAGAGCTGCGGCAACCGTTTTCGAGGTGGTCGCGACGAACTGCTGCGCAGCGGAGGTAGCGGACGAGCTGGCCATCGCCCTCGCCGATGGCGGGGTCAGCACCCGAATCATCGGAAACGACGAACCCGGGTCGGCACCGGATAGCGCGTGGACCGCGCCGCTGAATCCGGCGGGAATGACCACCGTGGCGGAGATTCTCGGTCCGGCACCGGCGTTGGCGCCACCGGGAATCGAGACGTGCAGCAACCGGTGCCGCCGACACAAGGTCTCGGCGGGGTCCGGTGACGAAATGACCGATACGGCAACCGATTCAGGTGGTCGGAGTGTCTGTTCAGCTATGTCAGAATCACGACGATTCGATTTATCTACCAGGGGGAGAAATTCTCTATGACCTTGTCTCGTAAAACCGCGCTGGGTGTGCTGGCGGCAGCCGCCGTGGCACTGTCCACCGGCGGAATGGGTGTTGCCAACGCGGCCGGCGACATGTTCGGCACCTATGCGGTGACCGTCATCGGCGACAACTGGCACATCGCCTACTCGGTGAACGCGGGGGAACAGTCCACCGCGGACGCGGACGCCATGAACCTGTGCGGCCAGGAGTGCTCCATCGCCGTGCGCTGGGTGAACGGCTGTGCCGCACTCGTCGATCGCGACGGCGAGCTGTACACCGGTGTGGGCAACTCCCTCGTCGAGGCCTCGCGCAACGCGTTGATCGCCAGTGGCCCGGATCCGAGTCCGCTGATGGTCAACCTGGGTAGCTCGGCTCCGAGCCAGGCGACCGTGCTCGACTCGCGCTGCACCGCCAACGCAGGCTGATCGACCGCTGGGGACGGGGTGCGTGTCCAGTGCATCCCGTCGCCCGACGAATCCCCGGCGTTCGCAGGCAGACGGCGACGTCGTGTGTTTGGGTGCGCCCACGGCCGATATCGTGCCGTCGTCGCCGGATCGTCCTGCGGCGCTTCGACGCCGATCGGGTCGAATTCCGGACTGGAATACCTTCAGGTTCTGGGAACTGAGATCGGTGCTGTGAGAATGTCTTTCGAGATCCAGGGCTGAATAGTAGAGCCCCGCTCGAGTGTATCGAGCGAAAACTCCAGGCCGCCCCAAGATCCAACCAACAAATTGATTTCCGGCAGCCCCTGAGCCAATCTCCTTAGCAGGTAAAAGAACTAGATCGATAACGACTCGCTCGCGCTGGATGCGCTTTGTCAGCCCCTGAACAACCGGGTACAGCTTGAAAGCGGGATTAGCTAAGGCATCGAATGATCGCAGATTCCCCCACTGTTGAGCCGCCGGAATTTGAGCCGCTCACATCGGCCGGCGGGGCTATCGGTGGGTCATCGACTGGTAGAGCCAGTCGAACCGGGGTACCTGCTCGGGCGTCACCGTGCCCACCACGTTTACCCCCGCCTCGATGAATGTCCTGACAGCACGGGCGATGTGGTCGGCCGAGGTCACTACGACGGCGTCTCGTGCGCCGATTTCGCGGATGATCGCTGCCGAATTGTCGGCGTTGTCCGCGGTTGATTGGGCGTCCTGCTCCAGATGGATTCGGTCTGCCGAAATGCCATGCGAGACAAACCAATCCCCCATCGCCTGCGCTTCGGTGACACCGTTGCGCGCATTGCCGCCCGTGAGGATGACGGGCGAGGCGGGCGCCAGCAATGCTTGGATGCATCCGGCTTGTAGCCGTTCGACGAGTTCCGGCCGCATCGCGCCGTCGGGGAGCAGACCGTAGCCCAGTACGACGATCGCGGTGGCCGGCCCGCGCGGAGCGGGTAGCGGTCCGGACGGGAATTCGTCGATCCAATCGGACGACCCGGATGCCGAGCCCGACGACGATCCGGCCGATCCTGATGACGATCCGGCCGACCCCGAGTCCGCGCTCGCGATCCCGGCGGGCAGAGCGATCAGAGTGACGGCTGTCGCGATCACTCCCAGCCACACGGGAATCCGCGCACCGGCGGAATGCCTCATTCGCTCCCCTTGCGCTTACGGTCGGGCGGCTGGAGCCGAGCATTATCGCTACACCGCCGATATCGTATGCGCTTCGAAACAAAGCACGAAGGGGACACGCAGAACGACTATTGAAGTTCCGCCGTCACCTCCGTGCCAATCACTGTGTGCACAATGTCACTCAGGAGAATACGAAACCGTCTCGGCGAGCGCGGTATTCGCGGCGCCAGCGAATGAACCCGAGCAACACCAGCACAAAGAAGACTCCGTACACGGCGCCCGAGGACTACAGCCCTGGCTTCAGCGCCAGCGGCACACCGACCAGGTCGACCAGCATCCAGATGATCCAGAAGTCCACCAGCGCCCGGCTCTGCGCGAATGTCGCAATGGCGCTGCCGACGAATACGTACGCATTGGCCCACGGCGACCACGCGATATGCAGCCACGAAAGGTGCTCGAACAGTTCCGCCACGAGCACTGTTCCGATCACGAGCAGTCCCAGCAGGGTCAGCCGCTCCCTGCGAGAACCCGGCCGCACCAGCAGTTCCCGATGGTCCCGGGTGCCGCGGGTCCACGTCAGCCAGCCGTAACAGGCCAGCACGAGGAACAGCAGCTGCTTGAGCACATTGCCGGGCACGTGCGCGTGCAGGGATGCGGACAGCAGCAACAGCGCACCCGCCATTTGCACGGGCCAGGTCCACACCGTCTTGCGGATGGCCGGCCACAACACCGCCAGCGAGAGCACGTTCCCGATAATGACGACCGGCTACACCGGACTCGGTGGCTCGTCCTCACTGTGGAAGCCGAAGAGCTCCAATGCGGACGGCACCTGCTCGACCCGATGCCGGACAACGCCGGCAACAGCGCGCATCGTGCGCCGAGGGCCGACAGTTGTGGTCACAACTGGGAGTTCACCCCATCGAGCAACTCCGGGCAAGACCGCCGCATCCGGTTTGACGGAACTTTGACGAGCCCGCGCACCTACAGGTCACGAACGCCTCTGGGTGGGAGCCCGCCCGGGCGGTTGCGTCGGTACCGGGGACGGCGCCGGAGTATCGGCGATCGGCTGGGTGATCGGGTGCTCGGTGGTCACCGTAAGCGCGTGACCGTGATGGGTGATGTGCAGTGGATCGCCTTCGCGCAGGGTGTAGGTCACGGCCTGCGCGGTGACGTCGACGGCGAGGCGCCGCCCCTGCCAGTGGAGCGTGAAGGCGAGGCGGGTCACGGTCTCGGGCAGTCGGGGCGCGAAGGTCAAGGCGCGGTTCTGATCTCGCATACCGGCCAGCCCGGCGATCACCGCGATCCAGGAGCCGGCCAGAGCGGCGATATGCAAACCGTCGCGGGTGTTGTGTTCGAGGTCGTCGAGGTCCATGAGCGCGGCCTCGGCGAGGTAGTCGTAGGCGAGACTGAGATGTCCGACCTCGGCGGCGATCACCGCCTGAGTGCATGCCGACAGCGAGGAATCGCGGACGGTGAGCCGCTCGTAGTAGTCGAAGTCGCGCGCTTTCTGATCCGGAGTGAAGGCGTCGGTGCGGCGATACAGGGCAAGCACGAGGTCGGCCTGTTTGACGACCTGTTTGCGATACAGGTCGAAGTACGGATAGTTGAGCAGCAGCGGATAGCCGTCGGCGGGCGTACCGGCGAAATCCCACTCCTGATGGTCGGTGAAGCCCTCGGCCTGCGGGTGTATGCCCAGCGCCTTGTCATAAGGGATGTACATGGCTTCGGCGGCGTCGCGCCAGTAGGCGGTTTCCTCCTCGTGGAGCCCGAGCTCGCGGGCCCTGTCGGGGTGCCGGGCGGCGGCGTCGGCGGCGGCGCGCAGGTTCTGCTGCGCCATCAGATTGGTGTAGACGTTGTTGTCGGCGACGGCACTGTACTCATCGGGACCGGTCACGCCGTCGATGCGGAACCGGCCGTCGGCGTCGTGGTGGCCGAGACTGGCCCACAGCCTTGCGGTTTCGACCAGCAGCTCCACTCCGATATCCCGCTCGAATGCTTGATCGCCGGTGGTGTCGATGTAGCGCAGGACAGCGTCGGCAATGTCGGCATTGATGTGGAAAGCGGCCGTCCCGGCGGGCCAGTAGCTCGAGCATTCCTCGCCGTGGATCGTGCGCCACGGGAATGCGGCGCCCGCGAGACCGAGCTGAACGGACCGCGCTGTGGCCATGGGCAGGGTGGCGTGCCGCCAGCGCAGCGCGTGCGCCGCCGCATCGGGAACCACCTGGGTCAGCACCGGCAGCACGTACGACTCGGTATCCCAGAAGCAGTGCCCGTTGTAGCCGGGACCGGTGAGGCCTTTGGCGGGAATCGCCCGGCCCTCCGCGCGGGCGCCGGCCTGCAGCAGGTGGAACAGCGAAAACCGCAGCGCCTGTTGGATTTCGGGATCGCCCTCGAGCAGAATGTCGGCGCGAGACCAGAATTCGTCGAGGTAGTCACGCTGTTCGGCGCACAGCGCGTCCCACCCGGTACGGTGCGCACCGGCGAGAGCGGCGTCGACCTGATCACGCACGGCGGGCAGGGAGCGGGTTGCCGACCACCCGTAGGCGACGAACTTGTCGATCCGAAGCCGTTGTCCCGGTTGCAGTTCCGTGGTCACGGTCACCCGCCCCAGATCCGGGAAGCTCTCCGACTCGACCTGCGTGGAGTCGGGCCCGTCGACGATATGGTCCATCACCGCGGCGAGATACAGCCTGCTGCGCTGGGTCGAATGCACCAGCCCGGCGCGGGTGCCCTTCGCCGCGTGCTCCTCCCCCACCAGCGGCGCGGTATCGGTCGGCCCGGCCCTCGGATCGGCGTCCGGCGCCGGCAGTTCTTCATTGGCGACGAGTTCGGACTGCACCACCACCCGCACCGGCCGATCGAGCGCCTGCACCTCGTACCGGATCGCGGCGATGGAGCGCTGCACCAGCGATACCAATCGGGTCGAGGACACCCGTACACCGCGATCTGCCGGGGATACCCAGTCGGTACTGCGGTGCAGCACCCCGTCCCGGAAGTCCAAGCACCGTTCGTGAGCATCCACTCGACCGTAGGTGAGATCGAAGGGCTCATCGTCGACGAGCAGCCGAATGAGCTTGCCATTGGTCACATTGATGACCGTCTGACCGGACTCCGGATAGCCGTAGCCGGTCTCCGCATACGGCAGCGTGCGCAATTCGTACACCCCGTTGAGATACGACCCGGGCAGCCCGTGCGGTTCGCCCTCGTCGAGATTTCCGCGCCAGCCGATATGCCCGTTCGACAGCGCGAACACCGACTCCACCTGCGCGATTATGTCGAGATCCAGCCCGGTCGCGCGCAGGCACCAGGGCTCGATCTTGAACGAAGGGTGGTGGATCATTCGGTGCCCAGCAGCTCGGCCAGGTCGGTCACGACCACGTCGGCGCCGTGCGCCAGGAGCTGCTCGGCCTGCCCGACCCGATCGACCCCGATCACATAACCGAATCCACCGGCGCGACCCGCGGCGACGCCGGCCAGCGCGTCCTCGAACACGACCGCCTCCGCCGGCTCGACTCCCAGCGCCCGTGCCCCGGCGAGGAACATATCCGGGGCAGGCTTACCGGCCAGATGCCGCTGCTGTGCGGTGATGCCGTCGATGCGTTCCTCGAACAGATCCTCGATGTGGGCGGCGACTAGCACGTCGCGGCAATTCGTACTCGAGGACACCACCGCACGCCGCAATCCGGCCGCGCGGACCGCATCCAGATAGGCGACCGAGCCCGGATACGCCTGCACCCCGTCGTCGTGAATGCGGCGCAGCACGATCTCGTTCTTGCGGTTGCCCAGGCCCTGCACCGTCTCGGCGTCGGGCGGGTCATCGGAATTGCCTTCGGGCACAGTGATTCCCCGGGATTTCAGAAATGCCCGGGTGCCGTCGGCGCGCGGCATGCCATCGACATAGGTGTCATAATCCGCGACCGGGTCGAACGCGACGAACGGTTCATCGCCGCGCTCGGCCCGGGTCTTCAGATAGGCGTCGAACATTTCCTGCCACGCGGCGGCGTGCACCTTCGCGGTTTCGGTGATCACCCCGTCGAGGTCGAACAGGCAGGCGCGGATCCCGCGCGGGAGTCCGAGAACGCCGAGTTCTCGCGGATCGGTAGAGGTCATCGTCGGATCTCCGCTCGTAGGGTCGGCCGCCGTGGATTCGTGCAGGGTTCGGTCATGTGCCGGTGTCGGGCAGCCAGGGCAGTTGCCGGCCGGGATGACCACGCAGCAGCTCGTCGGCGCCGATCGGCCCCCACGACCCCCGCGGGTAGGACACCGGTTTCGGCGGATGATCGATCATGGGCCGCAGTATTCGCCAGGTTTCCTCCACGACATCTTCGCGAGTGAAGAGGGAGTGCTCGCCGGTCAGCGCATCGCGCAGCAGGCGCTCGTACGGTTCGGGAGGCCGGCCGAGTTCGGCGGCGAAAGGCAGATCCATGTGCACGGCCTGCGCGGTCGTGCCGGCCGCTCCCTGCGAGGCGAGGATCAGCCGGAGAGCGGGGTCCGGATCGATCCGCAAGACCAGCTGGTTGGGGTCGACCTGCTGCGATCGTGGCAGAAAAGCCGGCGGTGGCGGGCGGCGGAAGACAATCCTGCGCCGCCCTCACAAGGCGGTAATGGGACCAATCCGCATGTCCCAGCCCTATGATCGGGCACTTCGGCCGCCCGGCCGCTTCGAGGCGATACAGCGCGCGAAAGGTCATCTTCGCCGCCAGGTCCCCGGTGATTCCGAAGACGACAAAGGCGTCGGCACGAGTCGATGTCGCATTCATATCAGGCTCCTCGCGCAGGATGACCAAGGCCTAGCCGCCGACGCTACTCCGCCGTCACCGGCCGCAACACCGGAGGCCGCCGAGATTCACGTGACCATCACCGACTCCTGTCCGCACCGTGATCGTCGGGCGCGGTCGCGCTGTAGCAGCGTGAGGTCGGGCGGAGCCCCCGCACATAATCAGGCCCGACGACTGACCTACTTCTCTCGACGGAATCGACGCCGACCTCTCGGCAACAATCGGATAACACCGGCGTGGGCAGCGGTCCGATATCCCTGCAATGTGCATAACAACCCTCCGAGGGCGCCTTGCGGATTCGGCATAAAACTTGACCCATCCACAACACTCGCGGCGACGAACTAGGAGGAACACTGGACCACTGCCGTTGTGCCGCACCATGAAAGGAGCAAAGCGAAATACATTGGTTCAATACGTTCCACCGCAGCACCGAGCCGCTGAAGAATCGTTTTTCGAGACTCTCCAGCGAGGCGCGATACGCGTGTAATCCGCAATGGTGTAATACCTTTCGACGTCAGAGATGGCGGCAGCCGAATGCCGGCCGTTTTGGCGCAGTGTTCGGGTCCGACATAAATGGTCATCAGACCAATTTCCGGATCTGCCACTGCCCACTCGGCCGATGGAATCTTGTCCAAAAGAATGCCCTGCGCGCGGAGCGTATCCGCACCGCTGCCGGGTGACTTTCTGCAGGCCACGCGTAACGCGTATCGCCTGAATTTCGTTAATCCAGTGTAGCGACAAGCTGCTGACTCGGGAGGTCGAAGGTCGATGAGTTATGAAAAAATATCGGAGCGTCCGTCGACGCTGGCGGACATTCTGGTCAGTCGCGCTGCCGAACAACCCGGACGAGTCGGCTACACATTTATCGACGGTCGCGGTGAGCGCGAAGCCGAGGATTATGCACTTCTGCTGGACCGCGTGGTCGGCCTGGCCGCCGGGTTGCAGGAAGTCAGTGCGCCGGGCGATCGAATCCTGCTGCTCTGCCCACCGAGCCTGGACATGATTCACGCATTCCTCGCCTGCCTGCTGACCCGGCGCATTGCCGTGCCGCTGTATGTGCCTACCTCGCAACGGCATTCCGAGACCGTCGCGGCAATCACGCGGGACAGTGGCGCTGTTGCCGTCGTCGCGCCACAGTCGGTCGCGTCCGTGGCTCGCGACCTGCTCGGCTGGCCCGATGAGAAGATCATCGACAGCACGGCGGCCGAACGCGGAAATTCGCTCCAGCTGCTGGACACACCTGTTCCCGCAGCCGACGACGTCGCATACCTGCAGTACACCTCGGGTTCCACCGGAAGCCCGAAGGGCGTGGTGGTGCGCCACCGCAATCTCATCCACAACCTCGAGTGCCAGCGGCGCGCCCTCGGGCACAACGAGAGCACCTCGGCTGTGCATTGGCTGCCACCGTCTCATGACATGGGCATGATTCTGGGAATTCTTTCGCCGCTCTTCGTCGGATATCCGGTGACGCTCATGTCGCCGCTGACGTTCCTGCGCCATCCTCTCATCTGGCTGCGTGAGATATCGGAAAACACGAATACCACTGCGGGCGGTCCGAATCTGGCATACGGCATTTGCGCCGAGCGAGTGTCGCGCGCGGAAGCCGAGCAGCTGGATCTGTCGCAGTGGGACATCGCCTTCGTCGGTGCCGAGCCTGTCAATCCGATCATCTTGAGAACATTTGCCGATAAATTCGCCGGCAGCGGTTTCCGCCCGGAGAGCTTCTCTCCCGGCTACGGCCTCGCCGAAGCCACTTTGTATGTCAGCGGCGGACCTTCCGGCTCGGGCCTGCGCACGTGTTCGTTCGCGAGCGAGGAACTGGAAAAGGGCTTCGTCGTGGAAAAGCCGAACGGCCGAGAACTGGTCGACTATGGACCGGTCCGGGCGGGCACCGCGGCGATGATCGATCCCCGGACACTGCGACGATCCGGTCCCGGGCGGGTCGGTGAAATCTGGCTGTCCGGAGAGAGCGTCACCGCGGGCTACTGGAACAAACCCGAGGAGAGTGAGCGCACATTCTCGGCACAGATCGAAAATGAAAGCGGCACACCCTATCTGCGTACCGGCGATCTCGGATTCATGGTCGACGGGCATCTTTTCATCTGCGGGCGTCTCAAAGAAGTCATGATCATCAACGGGCGCAACCTTTTCCCGCAGGACATCGAGTGGACTATCGAGTCCACGCATGCGGAACTTCGCCGCGGCGGCTGTGCCGCGCTGTCGATCGAGATAGACGGAGAAGAACGCCTGGTCGTCCTGCAGGAGGTCGAGGAGGAACTCGCGGACGATATGGCCGCCCTCGAAGAGTCGATCAAATCCGCCGTCAGTCGTGAGCACGGCGTATCGCTGTATCGAGTGATATTCGTGGGCAAAGGCAAAGTGCTGAAGACAACCAGTGGCAAGATCCGCCGATCGCACCTACGCCATTTGTACGCCAACGAATTCGAATCGAGGGCCCTGTGAGCGAGCCGCGGGACACCGCAGACACCACGGCATTTCTCCTGGGATGGGCGTCGCACCGCCTGGGCCTCGATTCCGTCGACCCTCGCACGCCGCTCACCGCGCTCGGCCTCGATTCGATCAAAGCCGCCGAACTACTGACGATCCTCGAGGACCGATTCGGCGTCGAGATCTCCGCCGAGGACATCTACGGCGGCATCTGTGTCGCCGATCTCGCCGAGCAGGTAGCCAAACACCGTGACCCCGGCGCCGGTGTCCAGGTCGCCGGCGTGGCGGCCGCCCCCGGCGCGCAGTCTCACCCAGCCGGCGCGGGTATCGACTTCAGTCTGTTCTTCTTCGCCAGCGACGCACAGCAATCCGGTTCGCAGCGCTACCAGCTGCTGTTCGACAGCGCCCGCTTCGCCGACGCGCACGGGTTCCGCTCGATCTGGTTGCCGGAACGCCATTTCCACAAGTTCGGCGGGCTGTACCCGAATCCCGCCGTCCTGGCGGCGGCGCTGGCGGCGATCACGCAGCGGGTACGACTGCGGGCGGGCAGTGTGGTGCTGCCACTGCACAACCCGGTGCGGGTCGCCGAGGACTGGTCGGTGGTCGACAATCTGTCGGACGGCCGGGTCGATATCGCGTTCGCCACGGGCTGGAACCCCGACGATTTCGTGCTGGCGCAGGACAATTACCGCGAGCGGGTCGACGTCACGCGATCCGGTATGCAGAGTATTCAGCAGCTGTGGCGCGGTGAGTCGATCTCGCTGCCGAACGGCGTGGGCGAATCCCGATCGGTGCGCATCTTCCCCACCCCGATCCAGCCGGACCTCGCCACCTGGGTCACCTGCAGCGGCGGTGTGGAGCGCTTCGAGATGGCGGGTGAGCTCGGCACGAATGTGCTGACCGCCCTGCTCTTTCAGACCGTGGACGAACTGGCGGAGAAGATCACCGCCTATCGCAAGGCGCGCGCCCACCACGGCCACGATGCCGACGCCGGAAAAGTCACGGTCATGCTGCACACCTTCGTCGGAGACGACGACGCCGCGGTGCGGCAGACGGTGCAGGGACCGTTCAAGAGCTACCTCGCCGATTCCGTCGATCTGTGGCGCCGGGGCGCGGAGGCCCTCGAGGATCTGGACGACAGGTCGCGAAACAAGGTGCTGGACTTCGCCTTCGAACGGTACTACCGCACCAGCGGACTGTTCGGCACCCCCGATTCGGCGCTGCCGATGGTCGAAAGCCTGCATCGCGCGGGCGCCGATGAGATCGCCTGCCTCATCGACTTCGGAGTGGCCGTGCCGACCGTGCTCGACGGTCTCGAATCGCTGGCCACCCTCGCAAACAAAGCACGTTCTCTTTGAGCGTCGGATCTTCAGGAGGCGGGATGCACGACCACCGATCACCCCTGCATGCCCTCGAGGGTCACCCGCCTACCTATCCGCTGACCGCGGCACAGCATGCGATTCGGCTGCTCCAGCAGTTGGCGGGCGCCACACCGGTATCGAACGCGCTGTACCTCGAGCTCGCCGGTGAACTCGACACCACGCTGCTGATCGCCTCGTTCGGGCAGGCGCTCGACGAATTCGAAGTCAGCCGCGTGCGCGTTGTCGAGGTGGACGGACAGCCGAGGCAGGTGGTGGACGAGACCGCCAATGGCGCGGTGCAGTACCTGGATTACACGTCGGCGCCCGATCCTGTTGCCGCAGCACTGGAGTGGATGCGCAGCGACTACCGCGCACCCATCGATCTGCCGCACGGCCCGGTCGTGATGGGCGCGCTGGTGCGGGTCGCCGAGCGGCGGTGGTTCTGGTACCTGCGTGCCCATCACATTGTGATGGACGGCATTGCCGCACTGAACATCCTCACCCGGAGCGCACAGCTGCACACCGCCGCACTGGAGGGCAAAGAGCCCGGGCGACAGGCGATTCGATCGCTGGGCGACATCGTCGCCGCGGACGAGCAGTACCGCGCCTCGCACCGCTTCCACGACGATCACGTGTTCTGGTCGAAGTATGTGGCAGAGCTCCCCCAGCCGGTGACGCTGACCGATCAGGTCGCGCTCGCCGAAGACCACCCGCTCTCGGTGAGTGCGCTGCTGTCCGCCGAGACCGACAATGCGCTGCGTACCGCGGTCGCGACGGGATCGGCCGGACCGGCGGTGTTCGTCCTCGCCGCGTTCGGTCTGTACCTGGCACGCATGACCGGCTCCGACGATGTGGTGCTGAGTCTGCCGGTGGCCGCGCGCGTCACGGCGGCGATGAGCCGCTCCGGCGGCATGACCGCCAATATCGTGCCGTTCCGGATCACCGTCAGCCCCGGCCTCACCGTCGGGGCACTGCTCGAGCAGACCCAGCGCACGCTGATGGATGTCCTTCGCGGACAGCGATATCGGCACGAGGATATGCTCGCGGACTCGGAATCGGTTGCCGCCCGCCGTCTTCCGCAGGCCGCCGGGCCGATGGTCGACCTGATGATTCTCGATACGAAGATCGTCCTCGGCGATATCACCGCCCGGTTGCAGGTACTGACCCCGGGATTGGTCCCCGACCTTTCGGTGAACGTCTATCCGGCCGTCGGTGGCGAGAGCACCCGGCTCGACTTCTTCGCCAACCCGAGCGTTTACACCTCCGACCAGATCGCCTATCACCACCGGCGTTTCGCGCAGTTCCTCGACAGCTTCCTGCATTGTGTGCTCACCGATGCCGGGATCCGGGTGCGCTCGGTGGAATTGCTCGAATCCGACGAGCGCCAGGAGTTGCGGGAGTCGGGCGCCGGCGGTTCGGGGCCCACGCGGGTCACACTGCCCGACCTGCTGTCTCGGGCGGCGGCGGCGCACCCGGACCGGCTCGCGGTCCACGACGCCACGCACACCTGGACCTACCGCGAGCTGGACGAATGGTCGAATCAGTGCGCGCGGACGTTGATCGACTGCGGCGCCGGTCCGGAAACCACGGTGGCGGTGGCGATTCCGCGCTCCGCGGCCTGGGTGCGTGCGGTCTGGGCGGTCGCCAAGACGGGCGCCGCGTTCGTGACTGTGGATCTCACCCAGCCGGTCGAACGGAATCGGTTCATCCTCGCCGACTGCCCGGCCACCGTCCTGCTGATCAGCAGTGAAACCACCACGGACGCAACCGGGTTGGACGGGCCCGGGGTTCGGGTGGTCGATATCGACCAGCAGTACCAGGGCAGCGCTGCCCCGGTCACCGACGCGGATCGCCGCGGTGCGGTGCGGATCGGCAATACCGCGTACATCGTGTACACCTCGGGCTCGACGGGCACACCGAAAGGTGTTGCCGTCACCCACGCCGGGCTGTCCGGCGTCTCCGATACCCTCGCGCGGCAGTATCAGCTCGATAGCAACTCTCGCGTATTGGCCGTCGCCGCACGCACTTTCGATGCGGCCGTTTTCGAACTCCTGTCGGCGGTACCGGTCGGGGCGGCATTGATCGCCGCTCCCGCTGATGTGTTCGCCGGTGCGGCGCTCGCGGAGTTGATGTGTGCCGAGAGAGTGACGCATGCCTGTTTGACTCCAGCCGTCGCCGCCACGCTCGACGCGCGGCAACTCGATGCCCTGCACGTGCTCATGGTCGCCGGCGAAGCATGTCCGCCCGCACTGGTGTGGCAGTGGTCGGGTAGCGACGCCGCCGGTATTCGCCTGCTGTACAACCTGTACGGGCCGAGCGAGGCCACGATCTGGGTCACCAGCGCGGCCTTGCGTCCAGGTGACGAGGTGTCGCTGGGTACTCCGATCCCGGGAGTCCGGCTGTCGGTGCTGGATGCCTGGTTGCGCCCGTCCTCATTCGGTGTGGCGGGCGAGTTGTATGTGTCCGGCCCCGGTGTGGCACGCGGCTACCTCGGCCGTTCCGGGTTGAGCGCGGTATCGTTCGTGGCCGACCCGAACGGTCCGGACGGTGCGCGGATGTACCGCACCGGAGATGTGGTGCGCTGGGAGCGCCGTGGCGCCGACGGCGCGCGGCTGGTCTTCGTCGGCCGCGCCGATTCCCAGATCAAGATTCGCGGCCAGCGCCTCGAACTCGGCGAGATCGAAGCCGCGCTGACCGGCCTGGACGAGGTGCGGCAGGCCATTGTCACCACCGCGGGCGAGAATGCCGAAACGGCATGGGTGGCGGCCTATCTCACCGCGACACCGGGCCACGCCATCGATGCGGGCACGGTCCGCCAGGCGGTGGCGCGACGACTGCCGTCGTACATGGTCCCCGAGACCATCACGGTGCTCGGCGAACTCCCGATGACCGCGACGGGGAAGGTGGATCGCCGCGTCTTACCGGCGCCGCGGCGCCCGGTGGCGACCTACCGTGCCGCCTCATCCCCGTTCGAGGAGATTGTCGCCGCCACGTTCGCCGAAGTACTCCATATCGAGCGCGTCGGTGCCGACGATGATTTCTTCACCCGTGGCGGGCATTCGATTTCGGCGACGCGAGTGGCCGCGCGATTGGCCGAGGCGACCGGCCGCGCGGTCGGCGTCCGTGACATATTCGACGCCCCCACTGCCGCCGGACTGGCCCGGGTGCTCACCGAACGCGAGATCGGCCCGGGCCGGGTGCGGTCGAAGCTGGTCGTTCGAGAGCGGCCCGCGCAAATCCCATTGTCATTCGCGCAGTTGCGAATGTGGTTCATCAACCGGTTCGAGCCCGAATCGCCGACCTACAACATTCCGCTGGTATTCCGTCTGGCCGGAGCGCTCGATCCCGACGCGCTGAGCGCAGCGCTCGGTGCGGTCGTCGCGCGCCATGAAGTGCTGCGGACACGCTATCCCGAGCTGGACGGGGTGCCGCACCAGGAGGTCGTGCCGAGCGCGGCGGCGGCCCCGGTGCTCGAGGTGACCGGCGTCGATCCGGCACGGGTGAACGACGCGGTGGCCGAGCGCGTCCGCCGCGGATTCGACCTGCGGGCAGATATGCCGTTGCGGGCCACGGTATTGCGGAGCGGCCCGTTCGAGCACGTCGTGGTGCTGGTGCTGCATCACATCGCGGCGGACGGCCTGTCGATGGCGCCACTACTGCGGGACCTGTCGACGGCGTACGCGGCATATTCGGCGGGGCAGCAGCCCGTATGGAGCCCGCTGCCGGTGCAATACCCGGATTACGCACTCTGGCAGCGCGAACTGCTGGGTTCGGAGTCCGACTCCGAAAGCGCCTTCATGGCTCAATGCCGTTACTGGGAAAGGGAATTGGCCGATGCTCCGCAACCCGTATCGCTGCCTGCCGATCGGCCGCGCCCGCCGATACTGAGCAATCGCGGTGACGTCGTCGAATTCACCATCGACGCACCGCTGCTCGAGGCGATCCACCGGCTCGCCCGCGAACGCCGGGTCAGCGCGTCGATGGTGCTGCAGGCGGCCCTGATGGTGCTGCTGTCGCGGCTGGGAGCCGGACCGGACGTCTCGATCGGCGGTCCGGTCGCGGGGCGCACCGATGAGGCACTGCGGGAGTTGGTCGGCTTCTTCGTCAATACCTGGGTGCTGCGGGTGGATCTGTCCGGGAACCCGCGTTTCGAGCAGGTGCTCGACCAGGTCCGCAGTAAGGCCCTGACCGCCTACGAGAATCAGGACGCGCCGTTCGAGCGGCTGGTGGAACTGCTCAATCCGGCCCGGTCGACGGCCTATCACCCGCTGTTCCAGGTATCGCTCGAGGTACAGAGCGGTGGCCTGCCCGCACTCGAACTGCCCGGCCTGGTCGCCGAATTCCTCCCCTTCTCCACCGGCAGCGCCAAGAACGATCTGCATTTCGATCTGATCGAACTCCCCGGCACCACAGCAACTCCCGCGGTGCTGACCGGCCGGATCGAATACGCCACCGATCTGTTCGACCGCTCCACGGTGACCGGCATCGCCGACCGCTTCCTCCGGGTGCTGCGCGCGGTGAGCGCCGACCCGTCGGAAGCGATCACCGATATCGGCCTCCTGGACGAGGCGGAGCGCAAACAACTTCTGACGCAGTGGAACCCGCCGCTCGCGACCGCGATGCCGGAGACCACGATCGCGGCGGCATTCCGCGCACGCGTCGATTCGGCGCCGGCCGCCGTCGCACTGCGGTTCGGTGACGAGCAGCTGACCTATGCGGAATTGGCTGCGCGGGTGGATGTTCTGGCGCGGGCGCTGGTGGGCCGGGGCGTCGGCCGGGGTGCGGTGGTAGCGGTGGCGCTGCCACGATCGACAGATCTGGTGACCGCCCTCCTGGCGGTGGTGCTGGCCGGTGGCGCGTATCTGCCGATCGATCCCGAATACCCCAGCAGCCGTATCGAATTCATCCTCGCCGATGCCGATCCGCTGCTCGTATTGACGACGGCCGCTACCGCGGCGGTATTGCCGCTGGGTGAGCGCGCGGCGCTGTGCCTGGATACTGCCGACCTCGCAGGCGAGTCGTCCGGTCAGAGATTGCCGATGCTGTCGCCCGCCGATGCGGCGTATGTCATCTACACCTCGGGTTCGACCGGCCGCCCGAAAGGTGTTGTCGTCGAACACCGCGGCGTGGTCAATATGGCGAGGTACGGATGGCCCGGTGGACCGGGTGAGCGAGTACTGCTGCATTCGTCGATGGCCTTCGACGCGTCGGCATACGAATTGTGGCCCGCATTGCTCGCGGGATCCACCATCGCCATCGCCCCGTCCGGCCGATCGGATATCGCGGAGCTGAGCCGGGCCATCTCCCGGCACGATGTGACGGCACTGTATGTGACAACCCCGCTGTTCGAGATACTGGCGAGCTCCGGGCCGGAACTGACACTCGATTCGGTACGCCGAGTGGTCACCGCCGGTGATGCGCTGCGGCCGGTCGCGGTCGCCCGCTTCCACGACAGGTGGCCGGGAATCGGCGTGGTCAATGCCTATGGGCCGACCGAGAATACGGTGTGCGTCTCGGCGTATGAGATCCCTGATTCGGCGGAATGGACGAGCGCGAGCAGTGTGCCGATCGGTATCCCCGTCGGGAATATGCGCCTGTTCGTGCTGGATTCGCGGTTGCGGCCGGTACCGGCCGGGGTGGCGGGCGAATTGTATGCGGCCGGAGTGCAATTGGCGCGCGGGTATCGGAACCGGCCGGGTTTGACCGCGGAGCGGTTCTCGGCCTGCCCATTCGAGGCCGGTGCGCGCATGTACCGCACCGGCGACGTGGTGCGGTGGCTGAAGCGTCCGAACGACAGCACCGGCGTGCTGGAATTCGTCACTCGCGCCGATGAACAGGTCAAGGTGCGCGGCTACCGGATCGAACCCGGTGAGGTCGAGACCGTCTTGGCCGCACACCCGCTGGTCTCGCAGTCGGTGGTGATCGCCCGTGAGATCGGTTCCGCGACTGCGAATTCAGTGACTGCGGCGGACAAGCGGCTGATCGGCTACGTCGTGCTCGAACACACCGATGAGGTGCGGGACGAGGCCGTTCTCACCGTCGAGATGCGGCGCTTCATCGCGGATCGGCTGCCGGAGTACATGGTGCCGTCGGCGATCGTCGTACTCGCCACCCTGCCGTTGACACCCAATGGAAAGGTCGATCGGCGCGCACTGCCCGCGCCGACCTTCGCCGCCTCGGACTGTCGCACCGCGCTGACACCGGCCGAGGAAATCGTCGTCACCGTCTTCGCCGACGTGCTCGGCATGGATCGAGTCGGCGTCGACGACGATTTCTTCGCACTCGGCGGACATTCACTCTCGGCCATGCGCGTGGCCTCGCGAATGACCGCGGTGCTTGGCACCGAAGTGGGGGTGCGGGATGTGTTCGAGGCCCCCACTCCCGCTCGCCTGGCGCACGCGCTTGCCGAACGACGCGCGGACCTCGATCCGGCACGACCGGGGCTGACGGTTCGAGAGCGCCCGGATCGAATGCCATTGTCGTTCGCCCAGTCCCGGCTGTGGTTCATCAACCGATTCGAAATGGATTCTCCGGCCTACAACATTCCGATGGTGCTGCGCTTGCGCGGGCCATTGGATCAGGAGGCATTGACCGCGGCATTGAACGATGTGGTGGCGCGGCACGAGAGCCTGCGCACCATTTTTCCGGATGAGGACGGGGTGCCGTTTCAGCGCATCCTGCCGGTCGGCCTGGCCACCACCACGATCGAGACGGGTACGGTCGATCCCGCGGAGCTCGAGCAGACCCTGGCGGTTCTCGTGCGCCGCGGGTTCGACGTCTCGTCGGAGCTGCCTTTGCGAGTGACGTTGTTGCGCAACGGTTTCAACGACCACACCGTGGTGCTGGTCTTGCACCATATCGCCGCGGACGGTTGGTCGATAGCGCCGTTCGTGCGAGACCTCACGGCGGCGTACGCCGCGCGCCTCGAGAGCCGGTCACCGCAGTGGACACCATTGCCGGTGCAGTACGCGGACTTCACGCTGTGGCAGCGTGAGACATTGGGCGCGGAGTCCGATCCGGGCAGCGTGCTGGCAACCCAATTCCACTATTGGGAAAACGAACTCGCGGATGCCCCGCAGCCGATCACGCTGCCGCTGGACCGCCCGCGCCCGGCGATTGCCAGCAATCGCGGCGATGTCATCGAGTTCGCCTTCGAACACGCGCTGTGCGAGCGGCTGTATCGACTCGCCCATGACCGCCAGGTGACGGTGTCGATGCTTTTGCAGTCGACGCTCGCCGTATTGCTGTCACAGGTCGGCGCCGGCGAGGACATCTCCATCGGCGGTCCGGTCGCCGGGCGTACCCAAGAGGCGACGCACGATTTGATCGGTTTCTTCGTCAATACCTGGGTGCTGCGGGTGAATCTGTCCGGCAACCCCCGCTTCGAGCAGGTTCTCGACCAGGTCCGCCGTAAAGCCTTGACCGCCTACGAGAATCAGGACGCGCCCTTCGAGCGGCTGGTCGAATTGCTGCAACCGGCGCGTTCTCCGGCGTACCACTCGCTGTTCCAGGTGTCGTTCGCACTGCAGAACAACCTGCTGCCCGATCTGCGGCTGCCGGAGCTGGAGGCGGAGATCGTCCCGGCGATCACCGGAACCGCCAAATTCGATTTGCACATCGATGTGGCCGAACGGGTGAATCCGGCGGACAGTGCCGCTGCCCCCGTATTGGCGGGCCGGATCGAATACGCCACCGATCTGTTCGATCGCGCCACCGTGACCGATCTCGCCGCTCGTTTCCTGCGGCTGCTCGACACCGTGGCCACGGACCCGGAAATGCCCATCGGCCGCATGGATATTCTCGCGCCCGAGGAGCGCGACCGGTTGCTGCGGGTCTGGAACGACACGGCGGCGCCGGTGCCGGAGGAAACCTCCCTTGCATGCCTGTTCGCTCGACATGTAGCAGCCACACCGGATGCGGTCGCTGTCGCGCACGCGGACGGCGATATCACCTATCGCGAATTGGCCGCGCGGGTGGGTGTTCTGGCCCGGGTGCTGCGGGATCGGGGTGTCGGCCGCGGTTCCGTGGTCGCGGTGGCAATGCCACGGTCCGTGGATCTGGTGACCGCGGTGCTGGCCGTGGTGGTGGCCGGCGGCGCGTACCTGCCGATCGATCCCGAATATCCCACCAGCCGTATCGAATTCATCCTCGCCGACGCCGATCCGCTGCTCGTATTGACGACAGTCGCCACCGCAGCGGAATTGCCCCTGGGTGAGCGCGCGGCGCTGTGCCTGGACACCGCGGACCTCGACGGTGGGTCCGGCGGTGATTTGCCGGCGTTGTCGCCGGGCGATGCCGCGTATGTGATTTACACATCGGGTTCGACGGGCCGCCCGAAAGGCGTTGTGGTCGAACACCGCGGCGTGATCAATATGGCGGTGCACGGCTGGCCCGGTGGACCGGGCGAACGGGTGCTGCTGCATTCGTCGATGGCGTTCGACGCGTCGGCATACGAGTTGTGGCCCGCATTGCTGGCGGGATCCACCCTGGTCATCGCACCGCCCGCTCGGCTCGACCTGCCCGCGCTGATGCGCACCATCTCCAGCCATGGCGTCACCACGATATTCGTGGCAACCGCTCTCTTCGAACTGCTCGCGACCGCCGGACCCGAACTCGATACCGCTCCGGTGCGTCAGGTCGTCACCGGTGGCGACGCCTTGAGTTCGGCTGCGGTAGCCCGATTCCGGGATCGCTGGCCGGGTGTCGATATCGCCAATGCCTATGGGCCGACCGAGAATACGGTCTGCGTATCGACCCAGGAGATCCTCGGATCGAAGCCCTGGGCCGCCGCTGCGCGGATACCGATCGGTGCTCCGGTGGCGAATGTGCGAGTGTTCGTTCTGGATTCGCGGTTGCGTCCGGTGCCGGTGGGCGTGGCCGGCGAATTGTATGTAGCCGGAGCACAATTGGCGCGCGGGTACGCGGGTCGGCTCGGGTTGACCGCGCAGCGATTCGTGGCCTGCCCGTTCGGCGCCGGCGAGCGGATGTACCGCACCGGAGATGTGGTGCGGTGGCTGAAACCTTCGAACGAAGGCGCCGGGGTGCTCGAATTCGCCGGTCGGGCCGACAATCAGGTCAAGGTGCGCGGGTATCGGATCGAGCCCGGCGAGGTCGAAGCGGCATTGCTGGCGCATCCGGCCGTATCGAGCGCGGTGGTCGTGGCCCGCGCCCTCTCCGACGCCCCCACCGACGCCGTGGCCGACAAGCAGTTGGTCGCCTACATTGTTCGCGATCGTGAATCCACTGTCGGCGATGACAGCGACCGCGCGGCCGAACTGGTCGGCCATTGGCGAGACGTGTACGACAACCTGTACGCGGGCAAGGAGAGCTACCTCGGCAACGGACGGGAATTCGCGGAGCCGATGGCATTGGATGCCGATTTCGGCGGCTGGAACAGTAGTTACACCGGAGAGCCGATTCCCGTGGGGCAGATGCGGGAGTGGCGGGACGCGGTCGTGGACCGGGTTCTCGGTCTGCGGCCCGCACGGGTACTGGAAATCGGTGTCGGATCGGGTTTGCTGATGTCGCGGCTGGCACCGCAGTGCGAGGAGTACTGGTGCACCGACTTCTCGGCGGCGACCATCGAGAATCTCCGATCGCGGCTGTCCGCATCCGCGGTGGACTGGGCGGACCGAGTGCGGTTGCGCGTGCAGTCCGCCGACGATGTCTCGGATTTGCCGCAGGACCGATTCGATGTGGTGGTGCTGAATTCGGTCGCACAGTACTTCCCGAACGGCTCCTATCTGATCGACGTGATCGACAAGGTCATGGGGCTGCTCGCCCCCGGTGGCGCGTTCTTCGTCGGCGATATCCGCAACCTGACGCTGCTGCGCGAATTCGCCACCGGCACCCAGCTGTCCGGCGGCAGGGACCAGGACACGGTGGCGGCGGTGCGCGAGCGTGCACGGCGCGCCCTGATGGCCGAACAGGAATTGCTGGTCGCCCCCGAGTTCTTCCTCGCACTGCGGGACAGGGTCTCCGCCGTGGCGGCGGTGGATATCGAGTTGAAGTACGCGCCGGTCGACAACGAATTGACGCGATACCGCTACGACATCGTCCTGCGCAAGTCCCCGGCACAGGTTCGGTCCCTGGCCGATGTGCCGCACCGTCCCTGGGCGGAATTCGGTGACCTGCGCGGACTGCGCGCCGAGCTCCTCGCCGAACAGCCCGAAAGCCTGCGCATCATCGGAATACCGCAGGCCGGAACGGTTCTGGACGTGGCAGCCACTCGAATTGTGGACACCGCCGCCGAGCACGAACACGTGGCCGATCTCGACCTGGGCACCACCACCGCAGCGGTGCTGCCGCACGAGATACGGACGCTCGGCGCGGAATTGGGCTTCACGGCGATTGTCACCTGGTCACCGGTCGCCGGTCGGATGGACGCCGTCCTCGTCCGCGGCGCGGACGAGACCACGGTATTCGATGACGTCTATCTGAGCGCGGGACCACTGGATTCGCTGGGCGCCTATGTGAACGACCCCGGAATCGGCGATCTGGTGGCCGAGATCCGGGAATTCACGGCAGAGCGGTTGCCGGAGTTCATGATTCCGGCGGCCATCGTCATCCTCGACGAGCTGCCGCTGATGCCCAATGGCAAGGTGGACCGCCGCGCCCTACCTGCCCCGCAGCTGTTCACCCTGGCATATCGGGCTCCGTCGACACCGATGGAAGAGATCGTCGTCTCGGTATTCGCTGAAGTACTCGGCGCGGACCGGGTCGGCGCCGATGACGATTTCTTCGCCTTGGGCGGGCATTCGCTGTCGGCGACGCGGGTGGCCGCACGCGTGGCGAGTGCCACCGGCATCACGGTCGAAGTGCGCGATGTGTTCGACGCACCGACCGCTACCCGATTGGCCGCGGTATTGGCCGAGCGGTCCACCGCGGCACAGCCGAGTTCGATAGTGGCGCCGCAGGACCGGCCGGCACGAATTCCGCTGTCGTTCGCGCAGTCTCGAATGTGGTTCATCAACCGATTCGAGCCGGACTCCCCCGCGTACAACATCGCCCTGGTGCTGCGTTTGCGCGGGCAATTGGATTCGGCCGCGCTGTCCGCCGCCTTCGGTGATGTCGTGGCTCGGCACGAGAGTCTGCGCACGGTATTTCCCGATGAGAAGGGAATTCCGTGCCAGCGGATTCTGCCTGCCGCCGGCGTGGAGATCGCGACGGAGACAGTCGATTCGATTGATTTCACGCATCGGGTGACAAGCATCGTGCGGCGGGAATTCGATGTGTCCGCACAACCGCCGTGGCGAGTCGCGTTGCTGCGCTGTGGATCCGATGACCATTCGCTGGTCGTGGTACTCCACCATATTGTCGCGGACGGGTGGTCGATAGCACCGCTGGTGCGTGATCTGGCGCTGGCGTACACCGCGCGCCGGGCGGGGCGGGAACCGCAGTGGGCGCCGCTGCCGGTGCAGTACGCCGACTACACCCTGTGGCAGCACCAGGCGCTCGGTGCGGAGTCCGATCGGCAGAGCGTGGTCGCGCGTCAGATCGCTTATTGGACAGGTCATTTGGCGGGTCTGCCGGATCGGCTGGAGTTGCCCGCCGACCGGCCGCGGCCGGTGGTGGCCTCGCAGCGCGGTGGTACCCATTCGTTCACGCTGGATGCCGCGACGGTGGCCGGATTGGGCACGCTGGCGCGAGCTCATCGGGTGACAGTGTTCATGGTGGTGCATGCCGCGCTGGCGGTGGTGCTCTCGCGGCTGTCGGGCAGCGCCGACGTCGCGGTGGGCACTCCCATCGCGGGTCGCGGCGCGGCGGCGTTGGACGGGCTGATCGGCATGTTCGTCAATACGCTCGTATTGCGCACCCGGGTCGACGGGGCCGGTTCGTTCACCGATCTGCTCGACCAGTGCCGCCAGGTGGACCTGGCCGCGTTCGCGCACGCCGATATTCCGTTCGAACGAGTCGTCGAGGCCGTCGACCCGCCCCGCAGCCAGGCCCATCATCCGCTGTTCCAGGTGATGCTGGCATTCCAGAACCTCGACTTGGACCCGGCCATGGCGCAGCTGCCCGGGCTCGAGGTCGAGCCGCTGCGGAGTCTCGATATCGGGGTCGAACGATTCGATCTCACCATTACCGTCGCCGATATTGCGGACCGCACGGACGCCGATGTCGATGGCGGCGTACCGATCACCATCAGCTTCGCGCTCGACCTGTTCGACAGGTCGACGATCGTCGCGCTCGCGGACCGCCTGCAGCGCACCGTGCGTGCCGTGGTGGCCGATCCGGCGATCAGCCTGCGCGGGCTGGATCTTCTCGCCCCGGACGAGCGCATGCTGGTGCGCCGGTGGGGCGATGGCGGTCCCGGTCCGGAGCCGGAAATGCTGGGCGAGATGTTCGCTCGCGCCGCGGTGGAATTCCCGGAGCGGCCCGCTGTCGTGGACGCCGGGCAGGAGTGGACGTACCGGGATCTCGACACGTGGTCGAACCGGTTCGCGCGGGCGCTGATCGAGCAGCAGGTCGGCCCGGAAACCGTGGTGGCGATCGGTATTCCCCGCTCGGCGGCCTGGATGCGAGCGGTGTGGGCAGTCGCGAAGACCGGGGCCGCATTCGTCTCCCTCGATCCGGCCCAGCCACGGGAGCGCAATCGCAGCATCCTCGCCGATTGTGCGGCAGCAGTACTGCTCACCGCCGGCGACGGCGCGCGCGCAGCAACCGGGAAATGGGAAGCACCCGGGATCGCCGTCTTCGAGCTGGACGGGTTCGACCTGCTCGCGAGGAATGCCGCCCCGATCGTGGACGGTGACCGACTCGGCCCGATGCGGCCGGACAATAGCGCGTACATCGTCTACACCTCGGGGTCGACCGGTACGCCGAAGGGGGTGGCGGTCACCCATGCCGGGCTGTCCGCCGTCACCACGGCTCAACACCGAGACCTTCGGACGAGTACCGATTCACGGGTATTGGCCGTCGCCGCACGCACTTTCGATGCGGCGGTCTTCGAGCTGCTACTCGCGGTATCGGTCGGCGCGGCGCTGATCATCGCTCCCGGCGAGGTTTTCGCTGGGCCGCCGCTGGCGGAGCTGATGCGTGGCGAGGGTGTGACGCATGCGTGTTTGACTCCAGCCGTCGCGGCCTCGCTCGACGTAGGTCGACTCGATGACTTGCGTGTGCTTGTGGTGGCCGGCGAAGCGTGTCCGCCTGCGCTGGTGCGGCAATGGTCGGGTAGCGACGCCGCCGGTGTCCGTAGCGTGCACAACCTCTACGGACCGAGCGAGGCCACAATCTGGGTGACCGGTGCGGAATCGGTTGCCGGCGTGCCGGTATCGATCGGCAACTCGATTCCCGGCATCCGTTCGGTGGTATTGGACGCCTGGCTGAATGTGGTGCCACCGGGCGTGGTCGGCGAGCTCTACGTGGCTGGTCCCGGCGTGGCACGCGGGTACCTCAACCGCGTCGGCACGACATCGGCGGCGTTCGTGGCCGATCCGTTCGGGCCCAGCGGATCCCGCATGTACCGCACCGGCGATCTGGTGCGCTGGCGGCCGGATGGCGCTGAGGGCGGGACATTGATAGTCGTCGGCCGCGCCGATTTCCAGATCAAGATTCGCGGCCAACGCCTGGAACTCGGCGAAATCGAAGCCGTACTGACCGAACTCGACGAAGTACGGCGTGCCATCGTCACTCAGGTCTCCCACGGTGCGATCAGCGAAACCGCGCGACTGGCCGCGTACCTCACCCCGGCACCGGGTCATCTTCCCGATCCGGTCGCCATCCGGCAGGCCGCGGCGCGGAGACTGCCGTCATACATGGTCCCCGACACCATCACAGTCCTGGACGAGTTGCCGCTGACCACGAACGGGAAGGTGGACCGGCGGGCACTGCCGGTACCGGAGTGGACGACCACGATGTACCGGGCCCCCGCCACCGCCGCCGAAGACATTGTGGCGGCGGTATTCGCACAGGTCCTCGGACTCGATCAGGTGGGAGCCGACGACGACTTCTTCGCCCTGGGCGGAGACAGCATCGTGTCGATTCAGTTGGTGGCCCGAGCCAAGGACCGCGGTGTGGTGTTCACACCCCGGCAGGTGTTCGAGGCACGGACGGTCGCCGCGCTGGCATGCCTGGCCGAATCGGTCGATCCGGCAACGGTTCTGGCGGAGTTGCCCGGCGGTGGCATCGGTGAGCTGCCGCTGACGCCGATCGTCCGGTGGATGGTGCGGCAGGGCGACTTCCAGCGCTTGAATCAGACCCTGGTGCTCACGGCGCCGGTCGGATTGGATCGTGCCGGATTGGTCGCGATCGTGACGGCGGTGGTCGAACGGCACGACATGCTGCGGGCCCGGTTGTGGCACACCGGCCGGGACTGGCAGCTCGAGACGCGGCCGAGCACGCTGGTAGACGTCGAGTCGCTGGTGCGTCCGATCGTCCTCGCCCCGGATATCGACCCGGAGCGCCGCCATCAGCTCGTGACAGCGGAGGTCGCTGCCGCGCTGGATCGGCTGGATCCGGCCAACGGTGTTGTCCTGCAGGTGCTCTGGTTCGTTCCCGCCGACGCGGCACAGTCCGGGCAGCTGATCATCGTCGCGCATCACCTTGTGATGGACGGTGTTTCGTGGCGCATCGTGCTCCCCGACCTGATGTCGGCGTGGCAGCGCTACCGCACCGGTGCGGTGGTTTCGATGCCGCCGGTGGGAACGTCGATGCGACGCTGGGCCCACGGCCTGGCCGAGGAGGCGCGGTCGCCGCGACGGGTGGCGGAACTGCCGCTGTGGCAACGGATTGTCGACGGGCCGGACCCGCTGCTCGGCTCGCGCGTGGTGGACCCTGTCCGCGATGCCGGTGGGATCCGGCTCCGGCGCGTGCAGGTGTCGCCGGAGATCACCGAGGCACTGCTGACTCGGGTGCCCGCCGCATTCCACGGTGAGGTCCAAGACGCGCTGGTGGCCGCGCTGGCCCTGGCAGTGATGCGGTGGCGAGCCGGTCGAGGTGTGCTGGAGTCGTCGACGCTGTTGCGGCTGGAGGGACACGGGCGCGAAGAACAGGTACTCGAGGGCGCGGACCTGACCGCGACGGTCGGCTGGTTCACGACGGTGTACCCGGTTCGCATCGATATGACGGGAATCGATCTCGATGATTCCTACGCCGGTGGATCATCGATCGAGACCGCGATCAAGAGCACGAAGGAACACCTGCGGGCGATCCCGGACCACGGGATCGGCTATGGACTGCTACGCGACCTCAACCCGGACACGGCGCAGGCATTGCCCGCCGGGCAGCCCGCGCAGGTCGCCTTCAACTATCTCGGCCAACTGTCGCCGAACCGATCCTCCAGCGGGAGCGCCGAGTTCGCCGTCACCGACGAACTCGGCGCTCCGATAGCCGACGAGGACATGCACGTCCTGGCGACGGCCGTCGTCGATATCACGGCGGTGGTCACCGAGGGCCGCTTGTCGGCCACCTTCGGATACCCCGAAGCCGTGCTCGACGAGGCGGAGGTCGATGAGTTGGCCCGGTTGTGGGTCGACGCACTGCACGCAGTCGTCGCCCGGCAGCGCGATCCGCACTCCGGTGGGCATACGCCCTCCGACTTTCCGCTGGTGCGGACAACACAGTCCGATATCACCAACTGGGAGGCGCGCTACCCGAGCCTGGTCGACGTATGGCCGTTGTCGCCGTTGCAGACCGGACTCCTCTTCCACGCCCGGCTGGCCGAGTCGCGGGTGGACGTGTACGCGGTGCAGCTCGCGATCACGCTCGCCGGCGTCGTGGACGCCGAACGACTGCACCACGCGGCCGGGGCCCTGTTGCAGCGGTATCCGAATCTGCGGGTGGCGTTCGGCACCAACGCCGACGGCGACGGCGTACAGATCATCGCCGATGGTGTGGTGGTGCCGTGGCGCGAGATCGACCTGCGCGCGGTGCCGAGTGCGGAATCCGAATCGGCGCTGGCGGAGGTGCTCGACAGGGACGAGGCCGAATCATTCGATATCGAAACGGCCCCACTGATGCGGTTCACCCTGATCGCGATGGCCGAGAATCGGTTCACCCTGCTGCTCTCGCACCACCATGTGCTCTTCGACGGTTGGTCGATGCCGACGCTGCTGCGGACTCTGCTGGCGGAGTACGCGGCGCCGAACAGCGGCGCGGTCACGGAGTCCGCGGGTTCCTACCGGTCCTACCTCGACTGGCTCGGCCGACAGGATTCTGACGCCTCGCTGCGGGTATGGCGAGACGCGCTCGACGGCGCCGAGGCGACGCTGTTGGCTCCGCACGCCGCGGCTGCCGAATCGACAGTGCGAATGAGCACTGTCGCAGTGGATTTCGGCATCGGGTTCACCGACCGGTTGCTCGCTTCGGCAGCGTCCGCCGGGGTCACGGCGAACACCGTGTTCCAGGTGGCGTGGGCAATTGTCCTGGGGTATCTGTCCGGGCGCGATGATGTCGTGTTCGGTGCGACGGTGTCCGGGCGGCCTGCGGAGCTGCCCGGCATCGAGTCCGCCGTCGGCCTGTTCATCAACACCATCCCGGTGCGGGTGCGCCACGCCCCCGGCGAGCCGATCGCAGCGGCGCTGAACCGGGTGCAGGCAGAACAGTCGGGGTTGCTGGGACACCATCACATCGGCCTGACCGATATCCATGCCGCACTGGATGTTTCGACCATGTTCGACACAATGCTGGTGTTCGAGTCCTATCCCGTCGACAAGGCCGCGCTGGCGGCGCAGGCCGCGGCGCTCGACGGCATGGCCGTAGAGGATCTGCGGTCGAACGATTCCGCGCACTATCCGCTCGCGTTGATCGTCGTCAAGGGCGAGCCGTATCGGGCCCAGTTGCAGTATCAGCCCGGGGTATTCGCTCCTGAGTGGGTTCAGGAATGCGCCGACCGCCTCGCACGTGTACTGGATGCGATGACCACGGATCAGTCGGTTACGGCGGAGTCGATCGACATGCTGTCCGCCGCCGAGCGGGCTCGGCTGGTGCCGGTGCGCGGCCTCCCGGCGCGGCCGCCCCGACCGCTGGCGGACCTGCTCGTCACGGGCGCCGCACTCGATCCGGCCGCGCCCGCGATGGTATCGGGCACGGTGACAATGACTTTCGGTGAGTTGGACAGTTATTCCAACCGATTGGCGCGGTGGCTGATCGGACGGGGTATCGGGCCGGGCGATGCGGTCGCGCTGGCGCTGCCGCGGGGTATCGAGTTCCTCGTCGGATTGTGGGCGGTGACCAAGGCCGGTGCGGCCTTCGTTCCGATCGACCCCCGTCATCCGCTGGATCGGGTCGCGGTGATGGTCGCCGATTCCGCTGTGTGCCTCGCCCTGTCGGTGGAGGCCACACTGAATACCGTGCCGGGCACGGTCGATCGGTTGCTGCTCGACGGACCGGATCTGCCTGTGCGCCTCGCGGAGTTCTCCGCGGCCGAGGTGACCGACGCGGTCCGGGTTCGCCCGCTCCGGCCGGGACACACCGCCTACGTGATCTATACATCCGGGTCGACGGGCACCCCGAAGGGTGTGGTGGTCACCCATGAAGGCTTGGCGAACTTCACCGCCGAGCAGCGTGAGCGCTACAACCTGGACGAGAACGCCCGAGTCCTGGCGGTATCGGCGACGGGTTTCGATGCGGTGATGATGGAGCTGCTGATGGCGCACCCGAACGGGGCTGCGCTGGTGGTATCGCCGCCGGACATATTCGGCGGTCCTGCCCTGGCGGAAATCATTCGGCAGCATCAGGTTTCGCATGCCTTTGTGACAACGAGCGTTCTGGCGACCATGTCGCCCGCCGGACTGGATTCACTGCGGATGCTCGTCACCGGTGGCGAACGGGTGCCCACGGAGCTGGTCGAAGCCTGGGCGCCGGATCGGCGACTGTACATCGCGTACGGACCGACCGAGACGGTCATCGTCACCCTCCTCAGCGATCCGATGGATGCCGATGCGCCGGTGACCCTCGGCGGGCCGATCCGCGGCATCGAGGCGGTGGTCCTGGACGCACTGCTGCGACCGGTACCGGTCGGCGTGCGCGGTGAGCTGTATCTCGGCGGTATCCAGCAGGCGCTGGGGTACTCGAACCGGCCGGCGCTGACGGCCACGTCGTTCATCGCGAATCCGTTCGGTCGCAGCGGTTCTCGCCTGTACCGCACCGGGGACGAGGTGCGCTGGAACGCGCAGGGCACCTTGGAGTTCCTGGGACGCAACGACTTCCAGGTCAAGGTTCGCGGACAGCGCGTCGAGCTCGGCGAGATCGAGGCGGTGCTCGCCGACCAGGCGGGGGTGAGCCGCGCCATCGTGGTGCAGCACGCGACATCCCATCGACTCATCGGTTATCTCGTCGGCGCCGATATCGACCCCGCGCAGGTGCTGGCCGCTGCCCGGCAGCGGCTGCCCGCGCATATGGTGCCCGACGTGTGCTCGGTCCTGGCCGAGCTGCCGCTCACGGTGAGCGGCAAATTGGATCGCGCGGCACTGCCGGAACCGGACGCGCTCACGCGAGACTACCGAGAGCCGTCGACACCGGCCGAGCAGCTGGTGGCGGACGTGTTCGCCGAGCTGCTCGGGATCGAACGGGTCGGCGCGGACGACGATTTCTTCGCGCTGGGCGGGCATTCGCTGTCGGCGATGCGAGTCACGTCGCGAGTGTCCGCGCTCACGGGCGTTCGTATCGGGGTGCGTGAGGTGTTCGAGGCGCCGACGCCCGCCCGGTTGGCGCGGGTGCTGGGCGCGGGCACCGGTGGTGCGGCGGAGTCGGCGCTGGTGGTCCGGGAGCGACCCGAGCGGGTGCCGTTGTCGTTCGCGCAGCTGCGCATGTGGTTCATCAACCGATTCCACGGTGCGTCAGCGGCGTACACCATTCCGCTGGTACTGCGGTTGACCGGTGAGCTGGACACCGCCGCCTTGATCGCGGCGATCGGCGATGTGGTGGCGCGGCACGAGAGTCTGCGCACGCTGTTCCCCGACGAGGAGGGGACGCCGTTCCAGCAGGTGCTCCCACCCGACCGGGCCGCGGTCGCCGTCGAGGTGCGGTCGGTGGATCCGGCACAGCTCGACGCTGCGGTCGCCGAGTCGATTCGTCACGGATTCGATCTCTCGACCGAGCTTCCGCTCTGGGTTACGTTGCTGAACAGCGGTTCCGGTGAGCATATCCTGGCGATGGTGCTTCATCACATCGCCGCCGACGGGTGGTCGATCGCACCGCTGGCGCGGGACCTGTCGGCCGCGTACGCGGCGCGGCGGTCGGGGCGGTCCCCGCAATGGGTTCCCTTGCCGGTCCAGTATGCGGACTACACGCTGTGGCAGCGTGCGACGCTGGGTGCCCATACCGATCCGGAGTCGGCATCGGCGCGTCAGCTCGCCTATTGGACAGCGCATTTGGCGGGATTGCCGGATCGGCTGGAGTTGCCCGCCGATCGGCCGCGGCCGATGGTCGCCGCGCACGAGGGCGATAGCTACTCGTTCGTGCTGGACGCCGAATTGTTCTCCGGGATAGGCGAACTGGCGAGCGCCAACGGGATCACCGTCTTCATGGTCTTCCACGCGGCGGTGGCGCTGCTGCTGTCACGGTTGTCCGGCGCCGCGGACATCGCGGTCGGAACGCCGATAGCGGGGCGCGGGGCGGCGGCACTGGATGAATTGATCGGCATGTTCGTCAATACGCTGGTCTTGCGGACATCGATCGACGAGGCCTGTTCGTTCACGGATCTGCTCGGCGAGGTGCGGCGGGTGGATCTGGACGCCTTCGCTCATGCCGACATCCCGTTCGAACAGGTGGTGGAGGCCATCGACCTGCCGCGGACCCAGGCGCACCATCCGCTTTTCCAGGTGATGCTGGCATTCCAGAATCTCGACCTGGATCCGGCCGCCGCGCAATTGCCGGGGATCGCGGTCACGCCCGTCAACCTCGCCGTCGGCGTCGAACGATTCGACCTGTCGATCACCGTCGCCGACATACCGAACTCGAATGGCGATATTCCGATCGCCATCGGTTATGCCACCGCACTGTTCGATCGGTCGACGGTCGCGGCGATGGCGCATCGGCTGGTCCGAATCCTGCGCGCGGTGGTGGCCGATTCGGCGGTGGGATTGCGGGATCTGGATGTGCTCGAGCCCGGCGAGCGGGAATCGTTGCGGGAGTGGGGCGATGGCGGCGCCGGACCGGCCGCGAGCACGCTGAACGAGATGCTCGCCCAGGCGGCCGCGCAGTTCCCGGATCAGCTCGCGGTCGTCGATGCCACCGATCGCCTGACCTATCGGGAACTGGATCGCTGGTCGAATCGGTGCGCGCGCATGCTGATCGACCAGGGCGCCGGTCCGGAAAAGGTGGTGGCGATCGCGCTCCCGCGCTCGGCGGCCTGGGTGCGGGCGGCGTGGGCGGTCGCGAAAACCGGTGCCGCCTTCGTCTCCATCGATCCGGCACACCTGCGGGAACGGAACCGATTCGTCCTCGCCGACGTCGCCGCGACGGTCGTGCTGGCCGAAGCCGGAGAGCTGCGCGATGCCGGGACTCCGGTGATCGATCCGGACCTGACCGATCTCCTCGAGTACAGCGACACACAGGTGACCGACGCCGATCGACGCGGTGCCGTGCGGTCGGGCAATACCGCTTACATCGTGTACACCTCGGGCACGACCGGTACGCCGAAGGGGGTCGCCGTCACCCACGCCGGGCTGACGGCTGTCACGACCGCGCAGTGCCGGCAGTTCGGCCTGAATGCCGACTCCCGCGTATTGGCTGTTGCCGCACGCACTTTCGATGCGGCTGTGTTCGAGTTGCTGTCGGTGGTTTCGGTCGGTGCGGCGCTGGTTGTCGCAGCCGGTGACGATTTCGCCGGGGAACCGCTGACGGAGTTGATCCGTATCGAGGGTGTCACTCACGCCTGTTTGACGCCGGCGGTGGCTGCCACGCTGGATGCCGGACGGTTACACGATTTGCGCGTATTGATGGTCGCCGGTGAAGCATGTCCATCGTCACTGGTGCGGCAATGGTCCGGTACCGACGCCGCGGGAGTTCGTGAGCTGTACAACCTGTACGGGCCGAGCGAGTCCACGATCTGGGTCACTGCGGCCGAATTGCGTGTGGGCGAACCGGTCTCGCTGGGCGGCCCGATTCCTGGAGTCGGGGTGGCGGTGCTGGACGCGTGGCTGCGTCCGGTACCGGCGGGCGTGGTCGGAGAGTTGTACGCCGCCGGTCCCGGTGTGGCGCGCGGATATCTCGATCGGGCGGCAATGACGGCCGGATCGTTTGTCGCCGATCCCTTCGGGCCTGCCGGATCGAGGATGTATCGCACGGGAGATCTGGTGCGGTGGATGCCGATCGGCGAACGTCGTGCGCTGATGTTCGCCGGCCGCGCCGATCGTCAGGTCAAGATCCGGGCCCAGCGCCTCGAACTCGGCGAGATCGAAACCGCATTGGCGCAGCTGGACGAGGTACGGCACGCGGTGGTCATCACTCACACCTCGGGAGGTGACGAGGCAAGCGCGACAGTGCGTTTGGCCGCCTACATCACCGCGGCGCCGGGTCATCTGCCCGACCCCGTCACGGTTCGGCAGGCAGTCGCACAACAACTGCCCTCGTTCATGGTCCCCGACACCATCACGGTGCTGGAGGAATTGCCGCTGACCGCGAGCGGCAAGGTGGATCTGCGCGCACTGCCCTCCCCCGAGTGGGTGGCTGTGGCGTATCGGGCCGCCTCGACGCCGTTCGAGGAGATCGTGGTCGCGGTGTTCTCGGAGGTGCTGGGAGTGGAGCGGGTAGGGGCCGACGACGACTTCTTCGCGCTCGGCGGGCATTCGCTGTCGGCGACCCGGGTGGCGGCACAGGTGGCCGCGGGGGCCGGCGCCGATCTGGGCGTGCGGGATGTGTTCGACGCGCCGACTGCGGCCCAGCTGGCGCGAGTGCTCACCGAGCGCGCGACCGGCGGCGCCGACCCGGTGTGGTCGAGGCTGGTGGTTCGGGAGCGGCCCGAGTACCCGCCGCTGTCGTTCGCGCAGTGGCGAATGTGGTTCATCAACCGGCTCGAACCGGACTCGCCGGCCTACAACATTCCACTCGTGCTGCGCTTGACCGGCGAGTTGGATATAGCGGCCATGACCGCGGCCATCGGTGATGTGGTGGCGCGCCACGAGACCTTGCGCACGGTGTTCCCGGATCAGGACGGGAATCCGTACCAGCGCATCGTGCCGATTGCCGAGGCCACCACGACCGTCGAGGTGCAGACTGTCGATGCGGGCGATGTCGAGCAGGCGGTGCTGCCGCTGGTGCGGCGCGGCTTCGATCTGCCGAGCGCGCCGCCGCTGCGGGTCACCCTGCTGGACAGCGGATCCGACGGGTACGTACTCGTGCTGGTCATGCATCACATCGCGGCGGACGGCTGGTCCCTGGCGCCGCTGGCGCAGGATTTGTCGCTGGCGTATGCGGCGCGGCTGGCCGGGCGGGATCCGGAGTGGGCCGAGCCGTTACCGGTGCAGTACGCGGATTACACGCTGTGGCAGCGCGAGCTGTTGGGGACGGAGTCCGACCCGGTCAGCGTGTCGGCGCGTCAGGTCGGGTATTGGACCGGGCAGTTGGCGGGACTGCCGGATCGGCTGGAGTTGCCTGCCGACCGGGCGCGGCCCGCGGTGGCCTCACATCGCGGTGACACGTATTCCTTTGCGGTGGACGCGGAAACGGCGGCCGGACTGCACCGGGTCGCGCGTGCGCATCACGCCACCATGTTCATGGTGATGCACGCGGCGTTGGCGGTTGTGCTGTCGCGGGCGTCGGGCACTGGCGATATCGCCGTGGGCACTCCGATCGCCGGGCGCGGCGCCGCGGCATTGGACGGCCTGATCGGCATGTTCGTCAATACACTGGTGCTGCGTACCCGGGTCGATGAGGCCACCTCGTTCGGCGAACTGCTGGATGAGTGCCGTCGTATCGATCTCGAAGCGTTCGCCCACGCCGATATTCCGTTCGAGCGGGTGGTGGAGGTGGTCGATCCGCCACGCACCCAGTCGTATCACCCGCTGTTCCAGGTGATGCTCGCGTTCCAGAATCTCGACCTCGATCCGACGGACGACCTGCTGCCGGGGATTCGTTGCACACCAATGGATCTCGGCTCCGGGGTCGAGCGATTCGATCTCACCGTCACCGTATCCGATACACCCGGCGCCGACGGCGGGCTGATGGTCGGGGCGAGCTTCGCCCTCGATCTTTTCGATCGGTCGACGATTGCCGCGATGACAGTCCGGTTGCGGCGAATCATCGGTGCCGTGGCCGCCGATCCCGCAGTGGGATTGCGTGATATCGATGTGCTCGATTCAGCGGAGCGACTGTCGCTGTCGCAGTGGGGTGATGGCGGTCCCGGACCGGAGCCGGTCACGCTGACCGAGATGCTGGGGCGGGCCGCCGCCGAGCACGCGGATCGGCTCGCGGTCGCCGACTCCAGGTACGAGTGGACGTATCGGGAGCTGGATGAGTGGTCGAATCAGTGCGCACGGGTTTTGATCGAGTCCGGTGCCGGTCCGGAATCTGTTGTCGCGGTGGCAATTCCGCGATCAGCGGAGTGGGTGCGCGCGCTGTGGGCCGTCGCCAAGACCGGCGCCGCATTCCTGTCCGTCGATCCCGGTCAGCCGGCCGAGCGCAATCGGTTCATCCTCGCTGATTGCGGGGCCGCCGTCGTGCTCACCAACAGTGAAATCACCTCGCGGGCAACCGGATCGAATACCGACGGTGCGGATCTTCTGGGTGGGATTCGGGAGATCGACCTGCACGGGCTCGACCTTTCCCCGTACAGCGCCGCTCCGGTCGGCGATATCGACAGGGGCGGGGCGGTACGGCCGGTCAATACCGCCTATGTCGTCTACACCTCGGGATCGACCGGTATGCCCAAGGGCGTGGCAGTCACCCATACGGGATTGGCCGCGGTCGCCGCGGTCCAGTATTCGCACTGTCTTCTGACCCCGGACTCCCGCGTATTGGCCGGTGCCGCACGCACTTTCGATGCGGCGATGCTGGAGCTGCTGTTGGCCGTACCGGCCGGTGCGGCATTGGTCGCCGCCCCCGGCGATGTCTTCGCCGGGGAACCGCTGGCGGAATTGATGCGCGGCGAGCGCATTACGCACGCGTTCATGGCGCCGGCGGTCGCTCTCTCGGTCGATCCCGCCGGGCTCGATGACCTGCGGGTGGTACTGAGCGGTGGCGAGGCATGCACGCCGGAGTTGGTGCGGCGCTGGTCGGGCACGGACGCCGCCGGTATGCGCCGGCTGCACAATGTGTACGGGCCGAGCGAGTGCACGATGTGGATTGCCGGTTCGTTCCTGGACAACGGTGACACGGTGTCCGTGGGCGGTCCGATTCCGGAAGTTCGCCTGGTGGTGCTGGATTCGTCCTTGCGGCGGGTGCCGCCGGGTGCGGTCGGCGAGCTGTACGTGGCCGGTCCGAGCGTGGCGCGCGGATATATCGACCGGCCGGGGTTCTCCGCGGCGCGGTTCGTGGCCGATCCCTTCTGGTCGCCGGGCTCACGGATGTATCGCACCGGCGACCTGGTGCGGTGGATGTCCGGTGGCGACGATGCGGTGCTGATGTTCGTGGGCCGCGCCGATTTCCAGGTCAAAATTCGAGGTCAACGGCTCGAGCTCGGCGAAGTCGAAGCGGCGCTGGCGGGTTTGGCCGAGGTACAGCATGCGGTTGTCATCGTCCACACCTCCGAGTCCGATGCCGGCGGTGCGCGCTTGGCCGCCTACGTCACGGTCGCGCCAGGGCGCAGCCTCGATGCGGCGGCGATCCGGCTGGCGGTGGCGCAGCGGTTGCCGTCGTTCATGGTCCCCGACACCGTCACCGTGCTGGATACCTTGCCGCTGACCGTGAATGGGAAGGTCGATCGGCGGGCGCTGCCTGCCCCCGAGTGGGTGGTCGCGACATATCGGGCGCCCTCGACGCCGCTCGAGGAAACCGTGGTCGCGGTGTTCTCGGAGGTACTGGGAGTCGCGCGGGTAGGAGTCGACGACGACTTCTTCACCTTGGGCGGAACCTCGGTCGTCGCCATGCAACTGGTGTCCCAGCTCCGCGCACGCACCGGGGCAGCCGTCCCCTACCGGCTGCTCTTCGCCGATTCGACACCGGCGTCACTCGCGCGGTACCTGGCAAAACCGCAGTCCGAGATGGGTGTATCCCTCGGTGTGCTGTCGCCGCTGCGTTCAACGGGTCACAAAGCACCGCTGTTCTGCGTCCATCCCGGTGGTGGCCTGGCATGGGTATACGGCGCACTCGCGGGCCACCTGGACCCCGATCGCCCCGTCTACGGCCTCCAGGATCCCTACATCGTCGAGGACGGCCCCCGGCTCGAATCGGTGGACGAGTACGCCGAGCGCTACGTCGAGGAAATCCTGAAGTCGTTCCCCGACACCACATATCACCTGCTCGGCTGGTCCCTGGGCGGAAAGATCGCCCACGCCATGGCAGCCCGACTGCAACAACTCGGTCACCCCGTCGGACTGCTCGCCCTCGTCGACGCGGGCATCGCCGAGAACCTCTCCCAGACCCCCGAACCCGATGAGGATCAGTCCGACCGCGCACTGACCGAATTCCTCCGCGGATGGCGTGATTTCCTCGGCATGACCGACGACCAGCAGATCGACAACCCAGCCGAGCTCCTCCCGCTTCTCGCCGACCGCCTCAGCAGCGAAGGCATCCTCACCGCACAACAGGTCGAACGAGTAACCGAATGCTTCACAACACCGGTCTCGCACACACCCGCATATTTCCACGGCGACGCCGTCCTGTTCATCGCCGCCCGCGAGTCGTACCGAGACCAGATAGCCGAAACCTGGCACGGGCACATCACCGGAGCCATTCACGAGATCCCGATCGACGAATGGCATACCGGAATGCTGAATCCCAAGGGTGCCGGCGCAATCGGCCCGATCCTGAACACCCTGCTCCGAGACAGCGACAAGGAGATCTGACAGCAGAGCAGCGGCAGACTTCCTCACCCAGCTCGCAGCACCACAGTGAGCGGACTCCGGGTATTCCGAGTTCACGCACATCGGCGGTAATGTGCGTTCGGCCGGAGTCGGATGAATGCTGCCCATTGATCTTCGGACGTGCCGCGCCGGCCGTTCCGAACAGCGCGACACGCGTCACTCGATTCGTCGATCGCATGTCGTGACGATGGGCGCGACGATATACGACGAGTCGTAGTATTCGCTGCCGCACGAGGAGCGACGATTAACCACAACTCGGGAAGCTGACGAAACCCCCGTCAGCGCTACGGTTTGCGGCCGACGCCGCCGACTATGCAGTGGCGCACCGCGCTGAGCATGCGCAGCCGCGGGCCGTCCTGCCACCAGTCGTCGCACAACACCAATCCGGGTTCGATCATCTCCAGATCGCCGAACATGGCCTGGATTTCGGGGCGGGTGCGGAAGCGGCCGCTGCCCATCGGGCTATGGATGAACTTGTCCTCCATCTTCGCGGCCAGTTCGCTGAGCTCGGGCTCCTCCGGATCGTGTGGGTCGAAGAAATGCGAGATCGCCACGAACGATCCGGACGGGAGTGCGTCGATGTAGGTCTGCATCAGCGCGGCCGAGTCCTCGCCGAGGTAGTGGTGCAGCGTCCCTATCTGCAGCAGGGCGATCGGCCGGGTGAAATCCAAGCTCTCGAGAACTGAGGCGTCTTTGAGTACTTCCAGCGGCTGGAAGATGTCGCAGGTGGAGATCGTGGCCCTGTTGTTCTCGGCCAGCAAAGCCCGGCCGTGCGCGAGAACCATCGGATCGTTGTCCACGTACACCACACGAGCGTCGGGGTTGACGCGTTGCACCACCTGATGGGTGTTCTCGGCCGTCGGCAGCCCGGACCCGAGGTCGAGGAACTGATCGATTCCCGCGTTGCGAACCAGGAAGCGGCACACCCGGATCAGAAAGTCACGGTTGGCCCAGGCCAAGTCGGTGGCCTGCGGTGCGACGGTCTGCACACGGGCGAGCACTTCACGGTCGACCTCGAAGTTGTCCTTCCCGTTGAGGAACGCATCGTAAACCCGCGCGATGCTGGCACGGGTGGTGTCCACCCCCACCGGCGCCGAGCTCGGGTAGTCGGACTCGGTCATCACAGACTCCTGAGTGTGTTGTGTCCAGATCGCCACAAGTATGCGACACGGAGGCGGCAAATATCGCGCGAATGCGTTGATCACCAATAACTTTGAATACGCGCCGGGGTACGGAGAGCGTGTCCTCTCTGGCGGAAGCCCGATCTCAGGAGGCAGATTGCGGGCGGGCATACAGCCCGGCGCGCATCAACGCTTCGGCGAGAACCAGCCCGCGTCGATCAACTGCTGTGCCAAGACCTCTGCCTGGCGAATGCCCGCCCGGAACGCCAGCGGCCAGCTCGCGAGTACGTCCGGATTGGACATAAATGCGTTGCAGATGTCGATCGTGTCGCAGTCGGGGCCGAACAGATCCGAAGAGCGCCTAGCGCGGTAGTTCCGGACCATCAGTGAGGTGAAATATCGCCGACCAGGAACCAGCGGCGGAGCCTTCTCGCTGTTTGCCGCCGTCAGTTCCTGGTGGAGGAGTCGTCGAGTGGGGTCTGGTTGTGGGCCTTGTCGGGTCGCCACCATCAGAGGCCACTCGTGAGTTGGGTGACTTGGCGTTGATCGCGCGGGAGTTTCAGCTATGCCGCTCGGTGTTGGCCTCGGTGCCATCGTCCCGCTCCCCCGCCGGCGCGGACGGCGAGGTGTTCACCGGTTCCGAGGAGCGGGAGCAGAAGAGAGCGGGCATCACCACCGGGGTGGGCGTCGCGGTAGAAACCCCATGCGGCCCAGGCGATGACGGCGAGGCAGAGTCCGAGTATCGATAACAGCGCCCATGTGTCCCAAGGCATTACGGCATCCCTTCAATGCTCATAGCTGATTCTTGGTTCCGATGACCTTGCGGCGGCTGCGCGCTGTCGTCGCCTGGCTTCATTTCTCAGTAGACACCGGAAATGAGTCCCGAAACGAGTACACGGTGGACTGACCACGAAATAAGATGAGGTGTCCACGGTGCACACTTCTGCCATGGACACGGCGATCGTCGACATAGCCGCAGTGGACATTTCCCCAGATAGCGAGGCTGAAGAAATGGCTGGATTGGCCGCCTCTCGCATAGCTTTCGGGTCCTACATCCGCGAGATTCGCGTGCAGGGCAAGAAGACGCCACTCGCCGCCGGGCTACGCATCGAGACCTCCCGGCAGACGATCATGCGCCTGGAGAACGGCCTGCCGACCAAGGTGAGCACGGTCGAGCTGGAGCGGCTGCTAGATTTCTACACGGCAACCTCAGAGAGCCGCGAGGAGGCGCTGCGGCTCTGGCGCGAAGTCCGCAGCGAGGAGAAAGTCGCTCAGCAGCAAGGGGATTCACGCGGCTTCTGGCAGCCCTACACCGATCAGGTGTTTTCACATTTCCCGCGCTACCTGCGGCTGGAAAGCGCCGCGAATCAGGTCACCACACACCAACTCGTACTCGTGCACGGTCTGCTCCAAACTCCGGACTACCGTCGCGCGGTCGTTCGCATCGATGGCGGTCCAGGGTTGTCCGCGGTCGATGTCGAACGTCGTGTCGAACTCGCTGTGCGACGGCAGGGCAGGCTCGACGACCCCGACTTCCGATTGAACTTCCTGATGTCGGAGGCGGTGCTGCGGCACCAGCCGGGCGAACCGGAGGTCATGGCCGCACAGATGCGGTGGTTGGTCGAGATGGGCCGGAAGGACAATGTCAGCATCAGGGTCATTCCCTTCGGCTCGAAAGGGCATCGGGGGCTGACCATTCAATCGTTCACGCTGCTCCAGTTCCCGCGCCTGAGCACCAATGTGACGGAGTCGCCGGTGGTTTACATCGAAGGCGCCATCGGCGGGCTGTATCACGGGAGGGCCGACGTAGTGCAGGGTTATCGCGAAGGAGTCACAGCGTTGGAAGCGGTAGCGTTGGATGAAGCCGACACGACAGACGTCTTGCTGAAGATTGCGAAGGAGTACGCGGCGTGAGCAGACCGCCAATCCACAAGTGGTTCAAGTCAAGTCGTTCCGAGACCGGACAGCAATGCGTAGAGGTCTACCTCGGCGACGGGGTGGTGGGAGTTCGCGACACCAAGGACCATGGCCGCGGCCCGGAACTGTGGTTCCCCGGGGAACTCTGGGACGAATTCATCGCCAGCGGTATCTGGAAGCGCTGAACTGATCTCCCGCCGTTGTCCGGTCGCAAAGGTTGGCGTTATCGGCTGGGCCGTCCCGCGACGGCGTTGTAGAGACTATTGCGCAGCCGGTCGAACCAGCGCACTTCCCTTTCGCGCCGCTCCGCTCTGGGCCCGTTCGCGATACCCGGCCGGGTATCGCGAACGGGCCCAGGGTGATTGGTCAGGCGGGAAGGTCGGCGAGGATCCTGTGGAGGGTGTCGGCGAAGGGGCCGGGCTGATCCAGCATTACGAAATGCTTGGACGGTTGTATCGGCACGACGGTGACGTGGGGTGCGGCACCGAGCAGTTTCCTGTAGTAGGAAACCTTGTCCTCGGCGGTGCTGCCCGGGCGGTCGGACGGGGCGTAGTACGGGGCGATTTCCCAGATCGGGATCGTTGCCGCAGCCAGTTCGGCTCGGTTGTCGCTGAGCAGGTCCTCGCGCAGATATGCGGCGGCCGTGGTGAAGTCGCTGCGGGCCATCGGCGGAGCGTATCGATCGGCGAGTGCCGGATCGATGACTCCGGTGCTGCGCATGTAGTTCCGCGCGTACGCGAGCTTCGCTTCGGGGGTTTGTACCGTTCGCATGGTCGCGGCGATGGCGTCGGCGCTCTGAGTTCGCTGCTGTGCCTAACTGGCCGCGCGGGCTGCGATTGCGGCTTGGATTCGGCGTAGGGTGCGGAGGCCTTTTTTCGCGGCGACGCTGACCATGCCGTCGAAGACTGTTGAGCCTCGGTCGTGGGCCATGAGCCGTTCCAGGGTCGGCACCGCACGGTCGTCGCCGGTTGAACCGAGGGCGACTGCCGCCCAGTAGCGCTGGTCCGGGTCGTCACCGGCGGCCGCTTGGCACAGCCTCGGGATGACGGCGGGGGTGAAAGTGGCCAGTGCACTGGAGATATAGCCGATGCGGTAGTAGCGGCGGTTGTCGAATTCGTCCCATAGGGCGGCGAGGGCCGCCTCGCCGCCGATCATGCCGAGGGATTCGGCGGTGCGTTCGCGCATGCCTGCGATCGAGTCTCGCAGCCCGGGAATGAGTGCGGGGACGACGGATTCGTCGCCGAGAGTGCCCAGGGCGATCACCGCTTGCTCGCGAGCGATCTCCTGCGGGTGGTCCAGCATCGCGACCAAGCCGGGAACCGCGTCGTGGAAGCCGAGCGCCGCGCAGCCCATCGCCGCCCAGGCCTGGCAGTTGTACCGAGTGTCGGCGAGAGACTCGAGCAGCGGCGCCTTCAGACTGTTGTCGCCGAAGACTTCCGCCCGGTTCAGCGCCAGGCTGTAAAGCGCCAGGTGGTAATCGCGATAGTCGCGCACCAGCGCGCGCAGTACTTCCTTGGCGGATGCGTCGCCCTCAGCAGCCCGCGCGAGCAGGAGCCGCAGATTTTCCTTGCGGGTCTCGAGATCGCCGTCTTTGAGGAGTCGTGCATCAGCTGGGTTCACCGCCCAACGGTACCTGGCGGTGATCAGGTCCCCCCGGCCACGCTTCGGGCCGTCAGTGCCGCCCGAAATGTCGCATACCTGACCCGCGCGGATCCTGCTGCCATCCGCCCGGTATCTCAGCTCGCGTGCTGCGCTGAAACCACTGCGGCCCTTGCGAAGCCGATTTCCTATCCGAGATCTCCCAGCGCGCCCATGGTTTCGCGGTAGGCGAGCAGATGTTCCAGGAATGGTTGGGTGTGGTGCTCGCGCAGGCGCCGCAGCGAGCCGGTGTCGGTCATGAGGTCGGGGGTCGGGGACAGCTCCAGCTCGTCGAACAGAATCACCTGGAGTTCGAGCTCGGAGTAGAGGTCGACGTCTCTGCCGATGACAGCGCATGCTGCGCGGTGGTGGGAAGCCGCCTCGTTCAGCAACTGCTGACGGCCGGCCTGTGGTGTCGAGATCAGAGCCGATGGACCGCAAACGGGTTCGCTCATGCCCTTCATCAATACTCCGCATCCCCCTCGAAAAGGCAGCGACACGCACGACGTCTCCGCCCGGACTCGATCACGACGATCGACTCCGAGGGCCATTACCGGGCTGTGACCAGCAGAAACGGCAGACGGGCCGAAACCTCATGTGGTAGCCGGACAGACTGTGGCCTACCGTGATTGGGGTCGGCATCTGCCGGTTGAGGATTGTTCGCGAATTTCGGCGGCGTACAAGGTGGAGACGATGAAGGACATGCGCGGGCGCAGATCACTGGTAGTGATGTCGACTGCATTGGCGGCGGTCGCCATACTTATCGGCGCGTGCAGCAGCTCCAACTCGAGCACGTCCACCCCGACGGGGTCCGCGATCACGGCCCCGGCGAAGGTCGATGTCCCCGCGGCCGATCACGGCCCGGTCAACCCGTCCGCACCGATCGTGGTGAATGCGACCGATGGACTGCTGATCAGCGTGACCGTCACCAATACCGCCGATGGCAAGGCCATCGCCGGTGATCTCGCGCAGGACCGGCGGAGCTGGACATCGAAGGACCCGCTCGGATACGGCACGAGTTACCTCGTGACAACGAAGGCCGCCAATAGCGTCGATGTGACGAGCGACAGCACGGCGACGGTCACCACCATCACTCCCGCGAAAACGGCCTACGCCAACGTCGTTCCGGCGCCCGATGTGGTGAGCAATACCGGGATCGGTGTCGGCCAGCCGATGGTGTTCCAGTTCACCCACGCCGTCGCCAATAAGGCTGAGGTGCAAAAACATCTGAAGGTGACCGTCACTCCCGACCAGCCGGGCGCCTGGTACTGGGTCGACGACAAGGACGTGCACTACCGCGGCGCCAACTACTGGCAGCCGGGCACCAAGATCCATATCGAGGCCGATGTCCTCGGGGTCGACCTGGGTGATGGCGTATTCGGTGCGGAAAACAACAGCGCGGACTACACCGTCCATGACGCGTGGGTCGCCAAGGCCGACGGAAATACCGAGCAGCTGACCATCTTCGACAACGGCCAGCAGGTGAATCAGATGCCGATGAGCCTCGGCTCCCCCGGCTTCCCCTCACACGAGGGCCCGCACGTCATCTCCGACAAACAGCCCTCGATCGTCATGGATTCCTGCACCTACGGCGTCTGCGCAGGTCAGTCCGGCTACTACAAGGAGACCGTGGCCCTGGACGAGCGGATCTCCAACGACGGCGAATTCGTCCACTCCGCCCCCTGGTCGGTCGGCCAGCAGGGCAGTAGCAATGTCTCGCACGGCTGTGTCAATCTCGCGCCCGCCAATGCCCAGTGGTTCTTCGACCACTTCGGCATCGGCGATGTCGTGGAGATCACCAACTCCGGCGGCCCGACACTTCCGGTGTGGGACACGTACGGTGACTGGGAAGTCCCGTGGCAGCAGTGGCAAGCAGGCAACGCGGGCAGCTGAACGCCCTGCCGTTCCACTTCAACACCATCGGGTCGGCCCTGCGCCGGCCCGATTGCACGGCGTGCAATACACGTTCGAGGCCATTGCTGAGGGCGGCGGACTGTACTGGAAGTCCGTCGGGCCGATCTCGCAGTGGACCTTCGACCCGGGCGTCGACTGGCCGACCGAATCATCGCGTGATGCACTGCCGGCCTGCCACGCAGGATCGATGCAGTAGCCGGAGTTCCAGCACCGCCCGGCCGACCAGGCCGGGCACAGACCCTCCAGCACCATTCTGAAGTTGCGTTCCTCGCAACTATTCCTTGCTGATGTTGCGCTGCAAGTCATGGCCCGGCGGGTCAACTACGCGGGGGTCAGCGCATTTCGCGGCCGGGGATCGGACAGGCATCGGCGGCATCGGCGACGACCTGGGGTTCGGCGGAGGGCGCGGGTCGCTCGCCGCGCTCGAAGTCCGCGCCGGTGATGATCGCGACGGTGTTCAGGACATCGAGTTCAGCCGGATCGAATACCCTTCCGCGACTGAGGAATCGGAAGCCCTCCGGCGATTCCAGACTGAATCCCGAACCCCGGCCGGGGACCATGTCGAGCACCAGCTGGGTGTGCTGCCACGCGGCGAACTGCGGACCCGAAATCCAGACCTGCACAACCTCTTCCGGCCCGGGAGTGGAGTTCGCCGATTCACCGGTCCGCAAGCGCAGGTCGAGCAGTCCGAGCAGGACGTCACGATCGCCGATGATGAATTCGCCTGCGGGATAACACATGGGGGCCGAGCCGTCACAGCATCCGCCGGACTGGTGCAGCATGAGCGGTCCGTGCGTATCGCGGAGGCGACGGAGCAGATCCATCGCCGCCGCGGTGGCACGCGCCCGCCGGGGAGCGGGGGCGGGCATCAGAAGAAGCCCTGAGCCTTCCCGGCATAGCTGACCAGGAGGTTCTTGGTCTGCTGGTAGTGATCGAGCATCATGCGGTGGTTCTCGCGGCCGATACCGGACTGCTTGTAGCCACCGAACGCCGCATGCGCGGGGTACTGGTGATACGTATTGGTCCACACCCGCCCGGCCTGGATATCGCGCCCGGCCCGATAGGCCACCGCGCCGTCCCGCGACCAGACGCCCGCGCCGAGCCCGTACAGGGTGTCGTTGGCGAGCTTGATGGCATCGTCGTAGTCAGCGAACGAGGTCACCGAGACCACCGGGCCGAAGATCTCCTCCTGGAAGATCCGCATGGAGTTGCTCCCGGTGAACACGGTCGGCTGCACGTAGTAGCCGCCGGACAGGTCGCCGCCCAGGTCCACGCGCTCACCACCGGTGAGCAGGGTCGCGCCCTCGGCCTTGCCGATCTCGATGTAGGACAGGATCTTCTCGAGCTGATCATTGCTGGCCTGCGCGCCGATCATGGTCTCGGTATCGAGCGGATCCCCCTGGCGCACCGCCTTGGTACGCACCACGGCCGAGCTCAGGAACTCGTCGTAGATATCGGCCTGGATGAGCGCGCGCGAGGGACAGGTGCAGACCTCGCCCTGGTTGAGCGCGAACATGGTGAAGCCCTCGAGTGCGCTGTCCTGGAAATCATCGTTCGCGGCAAGCACATCCGAGAAGAAGATGTTCGGGCTCTTGCCGCCGAGCTCGAGCGTCACCGGAATCAGGTTCTGCGAGGCGTACTGCATGATCAGCCGGCCGGTGGTGGTCTCACCGGTGAAGGCGATCTTCTTGATGCGCGGGCTGGAGGCGAGCGGCTTACCGGCCTCGACGCCGAAACCATTGACGATATTGACCACACCGGGCGGAAGCAGATCACCGATGAGGCTCATCAGGAACAGAATCGAGGCCGGAGTCTGCTCGGCGGGCTTGAGCACCACCGCATTACCGGCGGCGAGCGCGGGCGCGAGCTTCCAGATGGCCATGAGGATCGGGAAGTTCCACGGAATGATCTGGCCGACAACGCCGAGCGGCTCGTGGAAGTGGTAGGCGACGGTGTCGGAGTTGATCTCCGACAGCGAACCCTCCTGTGCGCGAACAGCTCCCGCGAAATACCGCAGATGATCGATGGCCAGCGGGATATCCGCGGCCATGGTCTCGCGGATCGGCTTGCCATTGTCCCAAGCTTCGGCGAGCGCCACGGCTTCGAGATTGGCCTCGATGCGATCGGCGATCTTATTGAGGATGTTCGCGCGCTCGGTCACCGAGGTCTTGCCCCAGGCGGGGGCTGCGGCGTGCGCGGCATCCAGGGCGAGCTCGATGTCCTCCGCGGTGCCGCGGGCGACTTCGCAGAACGTCTGCCCCGTAACCGGAGTCGGGTTCTCGAAGTACTGACCCTTGACCGGCGCCACCCATTCGCCACCGATCCAATTGTCGTAGCGGGAGGGGTAGGACATCGCGGCGTCGGGGGTGCCGGGGCGGGCGAAGACAGTCATCGAAAGGCTCCTCGATCTGCTGACGGGTATGACAGTCAGGTGTGACCCAGGACACTACGAGCGGGCATGTTGCAGCACCGTTGCAAGAAGCTGGTCAGATGCCCAGCTTTCTATCGAGTAGTGCCAACTGCGCCTCCACCTGGGCATATACCGACGAATTACGATCCATCGAACCGAGGTACGCGGTCCATGCGGCAATATCGTCGCGCCCGTCCACACAGCTGGTCCAGCGCGCCAGCAGGCGTGGATCACCGGTCGACAGCAGGCTCGCGCGCAACCGCCCGTGCACTTCCGCGCGCAGTTCGATGATGCCCGGCGCGAGCGAACGCGGCAGCAGCGGTCCCGGATACGCCCGCATCGCGGCCGCCGCGTCACCGCGGCCCAGCGCCCGCCGCACCTCGGCGAGGTCGGTATCGAGGTCCATCAGCAGTCGATACGGCCGGGACGCCAAACCGTTCGCGCCCAGTATCTTTCGCACCCGCGACATTTCCGCGCGCACGGTCACCGGATCCAGTTCGGACTCATCGAGCAGCATGCTCAGATGGTCGGCGCTCAATCCCTCCGGATGAGCGGCCAGCAGCACCAGAATCTCGGCATGCCGCTGCGACAGGCGAATTCGCTCACCGGCAACGGTGAGCGCGGGCCGGCCCGGGCCGAGCACCTGCAATCGCGCGGTCGTGGGATCGGGGACCGTGGGCACGCCGAGCAGCTGCAGTCGCAATTCCGATTCCGCCGCCACCACCGTCGCCCGAATCAGCGCCAGAACCTCCGGCGCGGCGACCCGCGGACCGCCGGTGATATCGATCGCTCCGATGACCTTGCCGCTCGAGGGATCATGCACCGGTGCGGCCGTACAGCTGAATGCGTGCGCGGCCCGGCTGAAATGCTCCGCCCCGAAGATCTGCACATGATGATCGAGAGCCAGCGCGGTCCCCGGCGCATTGGTGCCCACCCGGTCCTCACTCCAATCCGCGCCCTCGACGAAGTTCATCCCCGCGACACGATCCTTGACCTTCGAATCACCCTCCACCCACAGCAGCCGGCCCCGCGCATCACTGATCGCGACCAGCAGTCCGGCGTCCGCCGCATCCTCGACCAGCAGTTTCCGCACCACCGGCCGAATCAGAGCCGTGGGATGTGTTGCCCGATACCGCTGCAGATCGAGCCCGGCCATTCCCACCGCGCCACCGAACCCATCCGGATCCACCCCACTGCTGCGGCTGCGCCGCCACGAATCCAGCACCACCGACCGCACCGAATCCCCACTCGGTCTTACCGAAGGCAGCCTGGCCCCCTCGATAAACGAGCTGTGCGCAAACGACATCCGCACCGCCAGCTGTGTGACGTCATCCTCGGGCCGAACGGCAACCCACGGGCTGCCCTGCGCAACAGTGCTCAATAGTCGTCCTTCACGTCCCCACCACTGTAACGCCGGTCACTCCGGCAGCACACCGCCGAAGTCCACCGCGATCCAACTCGGACAGTCGATGACTGGCAGATCCGGCCGCTATCACGGGCGAAACACCCTGGCGCGGCTGAAACCTCGTTCGGCGATCACACCGATTCCCAGCTTCAGCGCTCGGTCCCCCACACGCGCTGCTCGACGGCATTGACCAATTCGTGTACTCGGGCATCGCGGGCCATCGTGCTGTCCAGTACGACGTTCACCGCGCCGCGCAGCAGGGCGTAGGGCTCCCAGCCGATGGGGGCGATGGTGCGGGGTGCGCGGCGGGCGATGCCGTCGGCGATTGTCAGGGCGGCCTCGTGTGCGGTGATCCGGATGCTGAGCGGCCAGGGCAGCATGTCGCCGAGGCGGCGGCCCAGTTCGTCGTCGTCGAGGGTGTCATGGGTCATCGCGGTTTCCACAACGCCGAAGTAGGCGACGCCCGCGCTCGCGCCGACTGCGGCCAGCTCGACCCGCAGTGCGCGACCGAGTTGTTCGACGGCTGCCTTGCTGATCATGTACGGCGATCCGCCCGCACCCGGCGCGAAGGCTGCGGCCGAAGACACCACGACCACATGGCCTTTCGCGGCAATGACCTGCTCGAGCGCGGGGCGGACGGTATTGAACACCCCGGTGAGATTGACGCCGATCACTCGATCGAAGTCGCGGCCGTTCATGACGCGCAGTGTTGCGGGCTTGGGCACGATCCCGGCATTGGCGACCACCACGTCGAGCCGGCCGAAGCGTTCCACCACCTGGGCGGTCACCTGCTCCATGGCCTCGCGGTCGGCGACATCGGCGGTGATCGCCACCGCGCGCTCACCGAGTGCGGCGGCCGCGGCGCGAGCGCCCGCCTCATCGATATCGGCCAGCGCCACCGATGCGCCGCGCGCGTAGAGAATCTTCGCCAGCTCCAGCCCGATGCCCTGTCCGGCGCCGGTGATCAACACCGCTTTGCCGTTCACGTCGTAGGAAGGACCGGCCATCCAGCCCAGCGGGTTCCACGCGCCGATGCCCATCACGCACTCACCTCATAAGAATCGATATCGAATCGGCTTGTGCGGCGGCGGTATTCGAAGCTCCAGTTCGGGTACAGACCCGCATTGTGTCCGTCCGCCGTCGTGTAGTAACTCTGACATCCGCCGGTGAGCCACACCGTCGAACGGCTGCGCTGCTCCATCTCGTCCAGGAACGCCTCCTGCACCTCCGGCCGCACCTCGACGCGCTGAACGCCACGCTCGCGCATGGTGCGCAGGGCGTCCACAATGTAGGCGACCTGCGATTCGATCATGAAGATCGCCGACTGATTTCCCGCCGCGCCGAACGGGCCCAGCGTGCAGAAGAAGTTCGGGAATCCGGCGAGTGCGGCGCCCAGATAGCTTTGCGGCCGTTTGGCATACACCTCGGCGGCGGTAAGGCCGTCGCGCCCGGTGAACCGTTCGAACGCACCCGGAACGGATTCGAAACCCGTGCCGTAGATGATGGTGTCGATCGGACGCTCGACACCATCGCGCGTCACGATGGAGTGCGCACGCACCTCCGCGATCCCGGTGGTGACGACCTCGACATTGTCCTGATCGAGCGCGGGCAGATAGGCGTCGGAGAAGATGGCGCGTTTACAGCCGATCATGTAATCGGGGGTCAGCTTCCGGCGCAGCTCGGGATCGCTGATCTGACGGCGCAGCTGCATCTTGCCCAGCAGCTCGTACGGATGCCGGAATCTGTTGTCCACGAAGCCGATCAGCCCGAATCCCTCGATCAGCGTGTAGTAACCCCCGCGAATCGCCTTGCCCACCGCGGGGACCCGGCGCAGCAGCGATCGTTCCAGTGCGGTGGTGGTGCGATCCATGCGCGGCACGATCCAGGGCGCCGAGCGCTGGAACAGCGTGAGCGCGGCGACCTTCGGCTGGATCTCGGGCACGAACTGCACCGCCGAGGCGCCGGTGCCGATCACCGCGACCCGCTCACCTGTCAGATCGTGCTCGTGATCCCAGTGCAGTGAGTGAAAGCTCTTGCCCTGGAAGGTTTCCAGACCGGGCAGCGACGGATACTTCGCATCACTGAACACCCCGGTCGCGGAGATGACGAAGTCCGCCGTCAGCGGACCATCGGCGGTGTGCACCCGCCAGATCGACTCCGACTCGTCCCACGTCGCCCGCACAACCTCAGCGCCGTAACGGATTCGGCCGGCGATATCGTTCCGGTTCGCCACCGAGCGCAGGTATTCGAGAATCTCCCGCTGCCTGCCGTAGGTCCGAGACCAGTTCGGATTCGGCGCGAACGAATAGCTGTACAGCTGCGACGGAACATCACACGCGCAGCCGGGATAGGTGTTCGCCTGCCAGGTGCCACCGAGGTCGTCCGCGCGCTCCAGAATCACCAGATCGTCGAAACCGGCCTCCCGCAACTTGATCGCGAGCCCGATGCCGGCGAACCCGGCGCCGATAATGACGATTTTCCTGTGCTCGATCGATCCGGCCTGAGTTTCCATTGGACGCCATCGTCCTTTCTAGATGTCGAGCGGTCAGAGATCGAGCACAAGACCGTCGCCGGCCGCTCGGGATACGCAGGTGAGCATGGACGTCGCACGCTCGGAATCAGGCAGGGTGCGGTCGCGGTGCTCTACCCCGCCCGCCAGTACCGCGACTTTGCAGGTGCCGCAGAAGCCCTGCCGGCAGGAGTAGACAACGCCGGGGAGTTCGCGGCGGATCGCGGCGAGCGCGGTCTCCTCCGACCCGACCCGCACCGTGGTCCCGGTCCGCGCCAGGCGGATGTCGAACTCCCTGCCGTCGACGACCGGCAGCGCCGAAAAGCGTTCGGTGTGCAGCGATCCCGTCGGATTGAGCACGAATGTCGTGCGCTGCGCGGCCGTCAGGACCGGCGGCGGACCGCAGACGTACACCGCCGCGCCGGGTTCCGCGCGACGGATCAGCTCTTCGACATCCACGACCCCGAATTCGTCGTCCGGACGGATGTCGATCTCGCCACCGGTGCACGCACTCAGCTCGTCCAGGAACGGCATACTCGCGCGTGACCTGCCGAGATAGACCATCTTCCAGCGAGCTCCGGCATCGTGGGCGGCCTGCACCATCGGCAGGATCGGCGTAATGCCGATACCACCGGCGACAAACAGGTACGAGGGCGCCTCGACGAAGGTGAACGCATTGCGCGGGCCGCGAATTCGCAGGGTGTGACCCGCGCGCAGGACCTCGTGCACCTCACGGGATCCCCCGCCGCCGCCGTGAATGCGCCGCACCGCTATCCGATACCGCAGCCGGTCCGCCGGATCACCGCAGAGCGAATACTGCCGCTGGCGGCCCGAGGGCAGGAACACATCCAGATGCGATCCCGGCGTCCATGTGGGCAGCCGCGCGCCGTTTCCCGCGACCAAGGTCAGACTTACCACGTCCTCGGCCTCGGCACGCACCTCATCGACCACTAGATCCAGCTCGAACCCACTGCGCCGCAACGGGTTCGAGCGTGACAGCACATGCGCGGACCGGCCGGAGACGAAGACCTGCTTATAGGCATCCAGAGCCGCCACCAGAGCGCGCATTGCCACCGGCGGCGCGTATTCCTTCGCCACGGTCCCGGTCCCCATCAGTGCCCGGCCGCGCGCGCGGCCGGCGACTGCGCCAGATACCGCAGCGCGACATCCATGGGCCCGAGCTGCGAGGGATGAAAGCCCGGGCGCAGATACCGCGGCATCTCGGTGAAGAACGTCGTGAAACTCGGAATTACGCCGCGCACAGTCGCATTGACGAACTGCAACGGCCAGAACCTACCCTTGTCCGGCAGCGGATCCTGCCGGTAGAGATACGCCGTCGACACGATGAACAGCGGCAGCAGCGTGGCACTGGCCAGCACTGCGGTCCGGGCCTTGCGCGCATAGCTGCCATCGACATACATGTACGCGTCGTAGACGACACTGCGGTGCTCGACCTCTTCGGCGCCGTGCCAGCGCACCAGGTCCAGCATCGTCGGATGCATGCCCTTCGCTTCGAGAATGTCGGCCTTCAGCAGCCACTCACCCAAGACCGCGGTGTAGTGCTCCATACCCGCGAAAAGCCCGAGCCGCTCCTTGAGCCACTCTTCCTTCGCACGACCGCTCAGACCGTGGTCACCCAGGATCCGATCCACCAGCCACGCAACCATATTCACGTAGGACTCGACATCCAGCCCGATCGACTGCAGATGCCGGCGCGCGCCTTCGTGACTGCCGGCGTGCATCGACTCCTGGCCGATGAATCCCGCGACCTCCTCGCGCAGCCGCGCGTCCTCGATCAGCGGCAATGCCTCGGCGAGACAGTTCGCCATCGCCCGCTCGCCCTCCGGGAGCACCAGGTGCATGACGTTGACGATGTGGGTGGCCAGCACCTCACCGGGGATGTAGTGCATCGGCACCGACGCGAAGTCGAAATGGACGTCGCGAGCATGAATCGCATGCGCTTCGTCGCCGTAGGGGTGCCTCGTCGCACCAGCCTTATCAGCCATGCCCTGAACGTACAGTGACACAAATTGCATTGCAATGTTGCAGCTACAAATCGCTCCATAATGTTGCAGAGGACCTGATCTCTGCTAGCGTCGAAGGGTGACCACTCCGCCTATGACCTCGAAGAACGCCCTCGAAACAGCCGATTCCATCGAATCGCGCATCCTCGACGCCGCGCTGGTCCAGTTCGAGCAAGTGGGCATCAAGAAGACCACCATCGAGGACATTGCCCGCCGCGCCGGCGTCGACCGCGTGACCGTGTACCGCCGGGTCGGCTCTCGCGATGATGTCGTGCAGCACGTCACGACCCGCGAGGTCGCACGGGTGCTCGCCGAACTGGCCGAGATCCCCGAACGCCACCACACCCTCGAAGACCTGGTCGCCGATATCTTCGTCACCGTCGTCACCCGCTGGCGCACCCATCCCCTGCTCAACAAGATGCTGGCCCTGGAACCGGAACGGGTACTGCCGCAACTCACTACAGCAGGCGGAGCCACCTTCGTCATGGCGCTCGCGGCGACAACGGGCGCGCTGCAGCGCGCGGTCGAGGATGGGATGCTCCCGGACTCCGCCGATATGGTCACCCGCGCGGAGATCATCTGCCGAATCGTCCACTCGCTCGTCCTGCAACCGGAGGGCACCACCCCGCTGGGCACCAGCGAGGAACTCGACGCCTTCGCGCGAAAGTACTTGGCGCCGATCATCTCCGGATGATCGGCCGCCTCAGCCGAGGGTTGCCAGGGCGAGCAGTTTGGCCAGATCGCGCCGGATCAGGTGATGATCGTGGCGCGCCAGTTTCTGCAGGGTGCGATGTGCGCGCCAGTCGTAGCGAATATCCTCCGAGCAGGCCCGCTCGACCTGCTGCAGTGCGAACACCGCGGCGAAATCCTCGCCGCGCAAGCTGTAGGCGTAGGCCGTGGTCAGGAAGTACCCGACTCGCACATCGATGGCGGACTCATCGGGGATATCGGTTTCTGCCGCCAATCGGATGGCGTCGTCGACCCGCCCGAGGCGCAGATCGATATCCATGCCGGTGATCGCGATTTCCTTGGCCCCGAACCGAACTCGTCGATCCGAGGAGTTCGGTCCGAGCTCGTCGGCCAGCTGCCCGGCCTGCGCGAGCAGCGCCGCGGCAGCGTCGGCGTCCAGCCGTGCGGCGGCCGCCTCGGCGGCCACCAGCAGCAGCGCCCCGTCGACGAAAGCCGCGCGCTTATCGTCCCCGGCGTTCACCCGCAGCCACTTCGACGCGGTCACCGCATAGTCGAAACTCTCGGCGTGATAGCCCATCGCCAGCAGCACACCGGCCATATGCCAGCAACTGATCGATATGGCGAGCGGCTCGGAGTTGCGCGCCAGGATGCCGATGGGCCGATCCGCGACCAGCCAGGCGAGATTGTGCTCGCCGACACGGGTGAACAGCAGCCGGGCCAGCTGATAGGCGTCGACGAGCAGCCGGCCCGACTCCTCGACCGGTTGTGTCGAATCCGATTGCGCCGCAGCGCGAACCACGCGCGCCGCCACCAGCACCCGGGGCAGCCGCGCCGCCAGTTCTGTATAGCGGCCGGGCGAACCGAGCCACACCTGCCAGCACTGCTCCAGTCCGTCATGGACGGAATCGATTGTTGGCGAACCTGATTCGAGATCGATATCCGGATGTACGGACGGATGGTTCATCACCGCCCGGGTGAGCGGCGCCATATCCAGCCCCACATCGTGCGCGATCGGCCGGTTCAGCGCCGACCAGCCGACCAGTTCCATCGGACTATCGAAATGCAGCACTTCGGCCAGCCGCGTGGCCATTTCGATGCTGTCGAGGCGGCAGCGGCCGACTTCCACCTGACGCAACCACTCCTCGCTGCGGCCGGACAGTTGCGCGACCACTCTGCGCGACAAGCCGAGGCGTCGGCGACGCAGCTCGATTCGCTCTCCCGCGGTGAGTATTCGGTGATCCATATCGGAAGCTATTCTGCTCCAACAATCTCACCCCGGATAGAGGGGAACACCCGGCAATCTTCCGGTGAGATGTCCCCGGTGCAGAACCGGAATACCCGCGACAACAACATCATCTATTCCGGTGGCCAAACGGAATGGTCTGATATAGGTGGCGTGATCGCTGATCGCGGCCGGATCGATAACAATCACATCAGCCGCCTGGCCGATCGCAATGGTGCCGCGATCATGCAGCCGGAATCGCGCGGCCGGGCGGGCGGACAGGTGTACCACGGCCTCTTCCCAGGTCCAGTCCCCCAGCTCTATGACATGTCGGCGGATCAGCCGGGCGAAGGTGCCGTAACCGCGCGGATGAGGTTGCTCGCCGATATAGATACCGTCCGACCCACCCATATGCGCATTGTGGCGCAACAATTCCCGAATCGATTCCTCGTCTTCGGAGAAATCGATCACCACACCGGCGTCAAGTGCGGTATCGACAAGGACGTCGGCGCAGAGATCAGCCGGATCGACGCCGGCCGCGTCGGCGGCATCGGATATCCGCATTCCGATCGCCCACCGGTACGACCCAGCGGGCACATGGGACAGCGTCAATGTGCGCCACTGCGCCGGGTCGCTCTCCGCGGCGAACCGCCGGCGCGCAGTGCGATCGGTCAATCGATCGAGCACGCGGTCGAGTTCGGCGCCGCCGAACCAGTCCGGCAGCATTCGCGCCAGGATGCTGCAGCCACGCCCGTACGGGTAGGTGTCGTAGGTGATGTCGATACCGCCGCGGCGGGCGGCGTCCACCAGCCCGACCAGCTGACCGCTCGGACCGTGGTAGTGCGAAACATGCACCGCCACCCGGGCTTCGCGGCCGATCGCGGCGGCCTCCACCATGCCCAGCTCCGCCTGTTGACCGTAGCCGCGCATATGGGTCACGTAGGGCAGCCCCAGGCGCGCGGCCGGAGCGCAGAGCGCGGCGAGTTCGTGCACTGTCGCGAAGCGGCCCGGCAGGTAGCCGAGACCCGACGAAATGCCTGCCGCGCCTTGGTCGATGCCCTCCTCGACGAGTCGGACCATGGCCGCCAGCTGGTCCGCGTCGGGCGGCTTCGGCGAACCCCGCATGACGCTGTATCGCACGGTCCCGTGCGGCACCAGGTAGACCGTGTTCACCGCCGTCGTGCCCCGATAGCCGTCGAGCAGTTCCGCGACGGTCAGCACCTGTCCGGAATCGATCGACGATGACTCGGGCTCCCCCGGTTCCGTGGCCCGATAGCCGTTGACCGCGGCGAAATATCTTGATACCCATGCCAAGGCCGCCGAGGTGGCGGGTGCGAAGGACAATCCGTCCTGACCCAGGACAACGGTGGTCACTCCCTGCCGTAGCAGCGCCAACTGCGGGCCCTGCTCATGAATGACCGCATCGGCATGCAAATGAGCATCGATGAATCCCGGGGCCACATAGCGCCCCGATGCGTCGATCTCGTGCCGCGCATGCGCTCCGTCGCAGGCGCCGATCTCGCGCATTCGATCGCCGACTATGCCGATGTCTGCACGGTAGCCAGGGCGACCGGTTCCGTCTAATATCAGGCCGCCACGAATTAGCACATCGAAATGCATTGTCCCCGAAGTTAACCTATCAATAACTGATGGGTGAACGACCGGGAGCGGGTACGGTTTCATGATCCTTTTGAGCAACACTTTCGCGTTATGGCAGCCATGACCGAATTCATCAAAGTCAACGAGCTGAACGAGCTCGACAGCTGGTCCGACCCGATCACCTTGTACCGGGACGTATTCGGCTTGAAGTCGGACGATCCCGCCCCCAGTTCCCGACTGCTCGCAGCTCTCACCCACAATGGCGGAATTGTGCTCGGCGCCAAGGTTAATGGGCTATTAGCTGGGTTCAGTTACACCTTCCTGGGCCGTGACCTGACCTGCGAGGGCCACGCTGCCTCCCTCTATCACTATATGGAGTTACTGGTGGTCCGCGCGGAGCTACGGAACCTCGGGGTCGGCCGGGTCCTGATGCATCGCCTGCGTGATATCTCGCTCGCCCGCGGCGTCGATACCGTGCGCTGGGCCTATGATCCGCTGCGCACCGACAACGCCTACTTCTACCTCGATGTACTCGGCGCCCGCAGCCGCGGATTCGCGCCGAATCTGTACGGCGTCGAGGACACTGGACGCGATCGGGGCCGTCCCACCGACCGCATTCTGGCCCATTGGGACCTCACCGCACCGCCACACCGGCACTGGCCGCCACCGCCCGCCGGACTCGATATCGGGAACCCCGCCATCGATCCCCGCAGCGGAACGGTGCTGCTCGCGGTGCCCTCGGTGTACGGCGAGCATCCCAGCCGCGACCTCGTTGTACGGCAGCAGCGGATTTGCGCGGTACTCGGCCATCTCATCGCGGACGGCTTCCACGCCGTGTCATGCCAGCGGGCCACCGACGGCCAGGCGGTGTACCGGCTCATCCGGCGTGATCATGCCGAGCCATCCCAGATAGGCCGCCCCAGATGACTTGGGGCGGAATCACCAGATTCGTTTGGCGCCGAACGTCATCGGCGAATTGGGTCAATACCCACCACCGCGCCGTTCCCCCACCGCAGGGGCCGGAAATTCGCCAACGCGGATACGCAATAGCGCCCGCGCGGCTGCCTAGCCTGAAAACGAACCGTCGCCGGCCTCGGCACAATCCGTACCGGATCGGCCGACGCGATGGCGAATCGGCAGGAGCCACAATGCTGTTCGACACCCAACTGGTTCTGGTACTGATGGCGTCGCTCTGGTCGATCGCCATGCTGCTCGCGGTCGCGACGGCCGTACTCGCCCACGATCCGAAAAAGCGAGCCGACGCCCGGAAAGTGGTGTCCGCGCTACTGCGCTTTCACCTGCCGCCCAGGTGATTTCCGTGAGGGCCGTGCCCGGCTACATCTTGGTGGACCGGGCCATGACGAAGCTGTAGAGGCCGTAGGTGATGATGCCCAGCCCCGCCACGACAAGTAGGAGCGCGCCGTACGGTTGCGCGCCAAGGGTTTTGAACGCGCCGTCGAGTCCGGTGGCCTTGTTCGGCTGGGACTGGGTCGCGGCCAGGATGATCAGCAGCCCGGCGGCGGCGATGGCCAGGCCCTTCGCGATGTATCCGATCGTGCCCAGCCAGCGCACGAAATCGCTGCCGGCGTCCTTCAGATCTTGCAGGAAGCTCCGGCTGAATCCCTTGTATACGTGGTAGCCACCGACCCCGATGATGATCAGCCCGCCCGCGACCAGACAGACCGTGCCCGTCGTGGTGTGCATGAGCCGGGCGGTGAGCCCCGCGCTCTGCGCACCACTGGATTTGCCGCGCCCACGGGCAAATCCCAAGGCGGAGAAGGCAAATGCGAAGTAGACCACTGCCACGCAGAATGCCTTGAAGCGATCGATCGCCTCGGCCTTCTTGCTGTCGGCGTCGGGTTGAGACGCGCTGCCGAGCGCAGTTTCGGCGAGCCGCCACAGCGCCATCACCAGAAATGCGACAACGCCTATCCACAGCGCAATGATGCCGCCCGGCTTACCGGCCAGCTCCGTCATGGCGCCGGACTGGTCAGCGGTGCCACTCGCGCCGCCGAACGCGATACGGATGGCGAGATAACCGATAAGCAGATGCACGATGCCGCTCATGACGAAGCCGGCCCGCGCGAACCGCTCGAAGACACTGTTCTGCGCAATCCGGCCCGCAACGGAGGTCGAGTTGTCCATGGTTCCTTCCGGGCGGTCGATCGTCCGATACGGCTGGCCCGCCCATGCCATGGTTGCCCCGCTGAGCCGAGATGAATCACGCGAATGAGAAGATCGGGACGTACCTGGCTGAGGTCTAAGCGGCAGGTCATCGTTGCAGCACTCCATTGGATGGCACTCACCCGAAGGAATTCGCATCATGACAGCTCACACGTTCCGGCGCGGCCTCGCGGCTCTCGCCTGCTCTTCCGCGGCCGTGCTACTGCCCGCCGCCCCGCATGCCGGCGCGGAGATCGTCGGCGTCATCGTCTACAACACGGGTAGTCAGGGTCCGGTCATGGGTTGTCCGCAGACCATCGGGGCGGGTATCACCGACCCGGCCGGCAGCGCATTCGAGATCACCGACAACGGCGCGCCGTTGCAACCGGTCACGCTCGATCCGAACGGGGATCCGCAGGTGCTGTGGACCCCGGGCACTCTGGGCTGGCACACCATCGAGGTGCGGCAGCACAAGCCGGACGGCTACACCGCCAGCGGGCACCTCGACATCGAGGTGCACCGCGTCGGAATCAATTCCGGCAGTGTGTGTCTCGCCGACGGGCTGCCGCTCTGGATCAACCCGCAGACCGGCTCACTGTTCACCTGAGACGGCCGGCGTCTCGGCGGCGCTGACTCCGCGCGGAGTCAGCGGACGGTGACCGGGGCGATGCAGCTCGAGGGCAGATCCTGCAGTGAACAGAGCGCGGGGGCTCGGGTGGGCAGGTAGCCCGCCGGGACTCCGCCGGAGGTGGCGATGTCGTGGTACGCGCCGACGGCATCGGTGGGGCGGCGGGTCAGGCCGGGATCGGTGGTGACGTCCACGGTGTAGAGGCCGAAACGTGGTGAGTAACTGCCCCATTCGTAGTTGTCGGTAATGCTCCAGTAGTTGTAGCCCATGACGTTCATGCCGTCGGCCTTCGCGCGCTGCACCCAGTAGACGGTGTCGCGCAGGTCATCCGCGCGGGTCATGCCGTCGGTGGTCGGCGAGCCGTTATCGGAGGGCATACCGTTCTCGACGATGTAGAGGGGCCGGCCCGGAAACTTCTGCGAATATCTGCGCAGCACGTAGTAGATGCCCTCGGGCTCGAGCACGAGGCTCGACGGCTGATTGGTCAGCATCGCAGCCAGATTCGGCGGATTGCTCAGCGATCCGCCGTAGTAGTAATCGATTCCGACGTAGTCGAGCTTGTCGGCGATCCGGTCGACGAAGGACGCATCGGCCTGGGCCGCACCGATATCCGAGTAGGCGATATTGCTGGTGACCATCGCATCGGCCTGCCGGGAGTGGATGTAGTCGTAGATCCCCCGGTGCGCGGTGACCATTCGATCGATCATGGGCGCGACATCGAGCGCGCCGAGATCGCCGATCCGCTGCTCCTGTCCCACATACGCCAGCGGCTCGTTGAACGTGACCCACAGCGGATCGGATCCGGCATAACGATCAACCACCGCACGGGCATTGGTCAGCCAGTCATTGACCATTCCCGGATTGCGCCAGCCGCCACGATCGACCTCCCACCCCGGGAACACCCAGTGGTCCAGGGTGATCATCGGCCGCATTCCGGCCGCGCGGATCCGCGCGATCACGCTGTCGTAAAAGGAGAAATCCCATTCGCCCGGACTCGGTTGCACCCGCGCCCACTCCACGCTGATCCGGTAGACGCCGACGCCGATATCGGCCGCATGCTGGATGTCCTCACCGTAACGATGAAAGAAGTCGACGGAATCGCGATAGCCCTCGGCCCGGCCGGATCCGGCGTACCGGCTCCAATTGCTGTCGGGCGCGGAGCCTTCGCTCTGGAACCCGGAACTCGATACACCCCACAGGAAATTGCCGCCGACCGATGGTAGCCCGGGATCAGCGGAGGCATTCCCGGGTACGGTGACCGCGCACAGTGCAGCCAAAGCGGTACATACCAGCGCAAACAGTGCACGATATCCCATCTCATCGAGAATACCTCCCGGAGAGCCGGTTTCGTTGCGCACCGATCAGATTGCCGGTGCGCTACCCGAACTCGGACACCCCCACCGGCAACGACGATTCAATCGCTGTTGCCGGTCGATGGCCGCGCAATGATGGTGGGACAGCTGATCTCGTCCAGCACCGCCTGGCTCGTCGATCCGATAATCATGGCGGACAATGCGTTTCGCCCGTGGCTGCCGAGCACCATGAGCTGCGCATTCGCTGCTCGTTCGATCAGATGATCGACCGCGTAGCCCTCGACGACGGCCCGGTGCACCACGACGTCGGGATAGCGTTCGCCGTAACCGGCAAGGTTCGCCGCCAGCAGCGCCTCGGGCTCTTCCTCCAGCTCAGGGCGGGTGCCGTGCAGCATGGGCCGAGTCCAGGCGTGCACGGCGACAAGTTCCGCCGAGCGCGAGGACGCTTCGTCGAATGCGATCTGAATGGCGACGGTGCTGTAGGCCGACCCGTCGACGCCGACCACCACCGGACCCGGCTTCGCGCCGCCACCGCCGAAGGTGGCCGGAATCACCGCAACCGGACAGCGCGCCCGGCGCGCCACCGCACTGCTCACCGAACCCAGCACGCCCGCGCCGTGCCCGCCCGCGCCGACGACCAGCAGCCGCGCCTGTTCGGAGAAGTCGACCAGGACGGAGATCGACGGCGTATCCACCACAAAGGTCTCGATATCCACGGTCCCCACCGGCGCGGCGGCCGCGATCGCCGCCTCGGTCGCCTGTGCGACGACCGCATCCCCGTCCCGCTGCAGCATCTCTTGATCATGAGAGATCGGCGCGTCCTGTTCCGGCACTCCGGCATAGACGAGGTGCAGCGGGCAGCCGTGCCGCGCGGCATCGACCGCGGCCCAGCGCACCGAGGCCAGAGCCGCGTCCGAACCATCGATTCCGACAACGATCGGCCGGTTGGCAACCATCGAAAATCCTCCTCCTGCGTCACAGTGGCCTCGACATCCGGCTCCGACGCTACCCGGCTGCGGCGCTGTAGCTAGGCCGCCGCTCGGCGCAGCAGGAGCAGTGGCCTGCCCGTGGTGACCGTCCAGTGCTCGTAACCGTTGAGCGCGAGCAGAATCGCGGTCACCAGCGCCAGCATCACAATCTCCGGCAGCAGCGGCGCCGCGACGGCCAGCGCGGCGAGCACCGTGGCCCCCGTGGCCCGGCCCACCGTGGCCGCGCCGAACATTCGCCAGCGGGTGAAACAGAAGGCCGCCACATAGAGCGCGGCGCCGAGCGGCAGCAGGTATCCGGTGACCCCGTGCGGAATCGCGGTCGGGTCCTCGACCATGGTGCGCGCACCCACCGAGACCAGCACCAGTCCGATCACCAGGATGACGTGCCCGTAGCTCAGCACATCTCGCACCACGGTGCCACGCACCTGATTGGTGCGCAGCGAATGCTCCACGGCCGAGAACCCGTACGCGAAGTACAGCCACCACAGCCCGCAACCGAGGACGAAGGTCAGCACCACACTGCCCCAGGACACCACCCCGAGATTCGCCTGCGCCGCCTCGGAACCGACCGAGGCCACCATCTCACCGAGCGCGATGATGACGAAGGTGCCGAACCGTTCGGGCAGATGTGTGGCCCCGAACTGCACGGCTCCGAGCCGGCGTGCCAGCAGCGCCGGACCGGCGAAGGCCAGCAGCACCGCAATGATCCAGAGCCCGTTGCGAATTCCGCCCGGGGGCGCCACCGCCGCCCCCACCAGCAGCAGGGCGCTGATCACGGTCACGGTGTACGGGTTGAACACATTGCCGAGCGTCCCGGCCCGCGCGAACGAGCCCTTGCGCCGCATCGCATCCCACAGCAGCAGCCGCAGCACCAGATGCGCCACGGCGAGAATCAGGGGCGGGCCGTATCCGGTGAACGCGTGCGGTGCGGTGATCGCGATGACGAACACACATAAACCGCACGCGAACAAGAAGATCCGCTGCCTGTCCGAATCCTCTATCCCGTGCACGGTCAGGGTGGTCCCGACCCACGACCACCACATGATCGCGAGCAAGAGCACCGTCTGGCCCACCGCTGTCCAACTTTGTTCCACCACCGGCACATGCGCCGCTTGAGTCACCGCGAACACCAACACCAGATCGAAGAACAACTCCGCCCAGCTGGCCCGCTCGTGCGCCTCGTGTCGAGCTTCCGTCACGCCGCTACGGTACGACAGTCACCGGCCAGCGCCCTGATCTCACCAGCCGCATGGCCACCGACCCCACCAGCCGGTGTCCCGCCTGCTGCGAGGCGCCGACGACCACCGCATCGGCGCCGAGTTCGTCTGCGGCCTTGGCCAGTTCGGTATAGGCGTCGCCGTGCCTGGTGAGGAACTTCCACCGGATGGTGTAGATATCCTTGACCCGCTCGACGGCTTCGCGAATCTCCGCGACCAGCTCATCGGCTATTTCGGAGGTCACCGACCGGACGTCGGTCCCCAATCCGGCGGCCATGGCCATCCACGGCTGGACGTAGACGACGGCGAGCAGCGCATGCTGTCGCCGCGCCAGCCCGGCCGCGTAAGCCGCTGCCCGCCACGAGGATTCGGAGCCGTCGACCCCGACCGCGATCACCAGCGGACCGTCGGTGCCCAGTTCGAAGCCGGAATCGCCCTGTGCCCCGGGAGTCGTCGCCTCGCTCACGTCCCCAGCCTAATTCACCGCCGACGCGGCTACGCGAACATCTCGGCGCCGGGGCGGCGAGGCCCCACCCAGGGTGGTGATCTGCTCCCCCTCGGGGGAGCGACCCCAGCTCTCGGGGTCCTGATACCGGTGGCGAATGCGGCGGACAGTTGGGTCATCACCAGCGAACCGGAGCCTCCAATGTCGATATCCCGCATGATCGCCGCCGCGGCCGAACGTCGTGCCACGGTCGCGACCGAGGACCGGGTGGCGCTCACGGTGCGCGAATACGGCCCGCGCACCGCGGACCTCACCGTCGTTCTGCTGCACGGACATTGTCAGCGCTCCGAGTCCTGGACCGACGTCCGCGATGCGCTGCTGCGGCAGTATCCCGGCGCCCGGGTCGTCTGCTACGACCATCGCGGCCACGGCGACTCCGCCACGGCGCCCCGGGAGACCTACCACCTCACACAACTGGGCTACGACCTGCGCGAGGTGCTCGAGGCCGTCGCTCCCACCGGACCGGTAATCCTCGTCGGCCACTCGATGGGCGGTATGACAGCGCTGACCTATCTCAGCCAGAATCCGCACGAGATCGGCACCCGCATAGTCGGCGTGGCCCTCATCGCGACCGCCGCGAGCGGGCTCGCCGATGCCGGTTTCGGCCGCCTCCTGCGCAATCCGGTCGTTTCGGCATTCCAGACCGCCGTCCGCTACGCCCCGCGGCTGATGCAGCGCGCAAAGCTGGTGGCCTGCAAGGTCTTCGCCCCGGTCATCCGCACCGCCGAATTCGGGAATCGCAAGGTCAGCCCGCGCGTGCTGAGCCTCGCCGAGGCGATGCACAATGAGACGCCGATCGTGACGATGGCGAGTTTCCTCAGCTCTTTCGCGCATTACGACCGAACCGGCACGCTGCCGGCCCTGTCGAAGATCCCGACCCTGGTGCTGTGCGGCACCGCCGACCTGATGACGCCGCCCTCGCATTCCGTCGCGATGGCCGCCGCGGTCGAGTATTCGGACCTGGTCATGATCGAGGGCGCCGGTCACTCGGTGATTCTCGAACAGCCGGTGCAGGTGGCCGAGGCGATCGCCCGCCTGCTGACCCGCGCGAGCGGCACCGGCCGAATCGAGCGGACGCACCTCACCCTCGTCGCGTAATTCCGACTATCGCGTACTGAAGCCGGTCGGGTGGAGTGCAAACTGTTTGCTACCGCTATCTGCACTCGGGGGCGAGGCGTGTGCACCACCCGGACGGCCGATATGGTACGGATACAAGGGTGGTCGAAATCTTCTTCACCAGCTAGTTCGCCGTTCCAGGAGTGATGCGCCGTGACTGTCCAGCAGACCGCGGATCACGAATATCCGCCGCAGCCACCCACTCTCGGTCAGTTGCTGCGCAGACTCCGGGACGCGCGGCAGATTTCCCGGGAGCGACTGGCCTTCGCGGCCGGCGTGAGCGTCAGCTACCTCACGCACCTGGAACAGGGGCAACGGGAGCGGCCGACGCACTCGGTGGTGAAAGCGCTGGTGCAGCAACTGGATACGGTCACCGCGCTATCGGACACCGAGCGCAGGCATCTGCACGATCTGGCGGGTCTGGCCGAAACCGCGGTGCCCACCGTGGCGCAATTGCAGGCCCAGATCACCCCGGCGATGCACCACGTCCTGGCTCTGCACTCCCCCGCTCCGGCCGCGTACTTCGATATCCGCCTCAACCTGCTGGCCCTCAACAACGCCTACGCCGCCGCACTTCCTGGGCTGGCCGAAACCGGCAACTGGATCCACTGGATGTTCGGCAACGAACTCTCGAAGCGGGTCATGGTCGATTGGGAGCAGGAGGCCGCACTCGCGGTATCCCGACTGCGCGGCACCCTGGGCGGATCCGGCAGCCCGGCCTGGTTCGCCGAACTGATCACCGAATACGGCGTCTACCCGCAGTTCCGCCGCCTGTGGGCACACAGCACCGCCGCCTTCGGCCGCGCCCAGACCCCGGTCCACCTGCGCGACCCCCGGACCGGCGGCTGCACCCGCTACTACAGCCACTCCTTCGGAGCCCACTCGATCCGCTACCCCGGCTGGATCGGCTTCGTCTCCTGCCTCCGCGTGCCCTGAGCAGGCACCAGCGGTGTGAGCAGCGTAACGGCTACTCGCAACCTGGCGTCAACACTGTAGGTCTACAGTAGGCCCCACGGCTGCTCATACGAGCCGGCAAGGAGGACCGCATGACCCAGAAGGCAATGCACGATCCCAACGGCAGTACCGATCGGCCGCTCAGGTGGCCCGATCCCAGTCCGCTGAGCAGTTGGTGGGACACCGTCATGGAATTGCCACACTGCGATACCGTGCCGAAACCACGCGCTACGGGCGCACACGAGCTCTGACAATCGGGCGCGCGGCATAATGTCGACGTGGCTGAGATGAGCATTCGCCGAGTGGTGCCCGACATTACGACCGCGGATCTGGCCGAGAGCCGAAAGTTCTACGGCCTCATCGGGTTCGAGGAGGTCATGGATCTAGGCTGGGTGGTCACCATGGCCTCGCCGTCGAATCCGACCGCACAGGTCACGCTGGTCCAGCCGGGGGCGGACTACACGCAGCCGGACTTCAGCGTCGAGGTTGCCGATGTGGACGTGGTGCACGAAACCCTCGCTGCCGCAGGGGCCGACATCGTTTATGCCCTGCGGGACGAACCCTGGGGCGTCCGCAGGTTCTTCGTTCGCGACCCGAGCGGGCGCATTGTCAATGTGGTGAGCCACCGGGACTGATCCGATCGGTCACTCGTGGCGGATAGGGCGGTCAGGCATCGAGGATCTTGCCGGGGTTCAGTAATCCGTGCGGGTCCAGGGCCTGTTTGATGGTCGTCATGATGTCCACGGCGGGGCCGTGTTCGGCGCGCAGGTACTTCTTCTTCGTCAGGCCTATGCCGTGCTCACCGGAGGCGGTGCCGCCCACCGCGAGGGCGTGGCGCACCACCTCATCGGAGAAGCGCAGAGCGGTCGGCAGGGTCGTGTCGGTGTAGGGCACCACCACATGGACATTGCCGTCGCCGATATGGCCGGCGACGCTGATATCCAGGCCGAGTTCCGCGCCGAGCCGGGTGGCCGTACCGACCGCATCGGCGATGCGGGAGTACGGGACGGCGGTGTCGGTCACGAGGAAGCGATGCCGCGGACTGCGGGCCTTGAGGGCTAAGAACAGTTGGTGACGGTCCTCCCACAGGGTGTGGCGCTCGGTATGGGTGCGGGCCACTTCGATGCCGTCCGCGTGATACGCGCGGCAGACCCGCTGGATCTCCCGCTCGTCCGCATCCGCCGCCGCGGACGAAGCCGCCTCCAGATCGATGAACAGGGCCGGTGTTTCGGCATATCCGCTGCCACGAAAAGCGTTGACGGCGGCCATACTCGCGGCGTCGACGAACTCGAGCCGGCTCACCGGCACCGCGAGCCCGAGCAGTTCGACCGCCGCTGCCACCGCCTCCCGAACCGTCGGAAACGAAATCCGCAGCGAGCGCAGCCATTCCGGAATCGGATGCAATCGCACGGTGAGCTCGGTGATGACCGCCAGCGTGCCCGCCGACCCGATCACCAGATCCTTCAGGTCGTAGCCGCTGGAACTCTTGCGCACCGCCCGGCCCAGCCGTGCGACCCGGCCGTCTGCGAAGACCGCTTGCAGCGCAGGAACATTGGCGCGCATACCGCCGTACCGCACACCGGTGGTGCCACTGGCATTGGTCGCGGCCATCCCGCCCAGCGAGGCGTCCGCACCGGGATCCACGGTGAATTGCAGGCCGAATTCGGCCGCCGCCGCATTGAGCCGGGTGCGGGTGACACCCGGCTGCACGGTGGCGGTGAAGTCGGCGGGCGCCAGGTCCAGAATCGAATTCGCCTGCGACAGATCGAGTATCAACTCATCGCCGCGGGCCAGCAGATGACCCTCCAGGCTGGTGCCCGCCCCCCGGGTGATCAGCGGGGTGCGGGTATCGCGCGCCCAGCCGACGACCGCCAGTACGTCGTCGAGACCGGCCGCATAGGCGATGCCACGCGGGCGTCGGCCGAGGCGGCCGGTCTCGTCGGCGGTGAACTGATCGAGCACCGACGGGCGGGTGTCGATGTCGAAGGGCGTGCCGTCGAATACAGATGTCACCCGCGTTCCAGAATGGTGGTGACCAGCATGGTGTGATCCTCCATCCGCCGCGTCACCGACCAGCCCAGGTCGGCGAAGGCGCGTTCGTATTCGAGCTGCGTCCACAGCCGCACGCCGGTGATGGTGTGGTAGATCTCGTAAGTCGGTGAGAACCAGGGCTGTTGGGTCCAGTGCTCGGCCTCGAGCAGATAGCCGTCGCCGATGACGAGGCGGCGCACATTGGGGAACCACTCCATCCAGCCGCGCAGCACCGCCGCGATTCCGTCGCCGTCGCTGGCGAGTTGATGCAGCAGGAAAAACGACATGGCCGTGGTGACGCTCTCCCGGTCGATCTTGCCGAGCCAGGCGGGCGGCTGCGGTTCCGGCTGCACCGAACCCGGCAGCAGTGTGATCCGTTCGGAGAGTCCGAGTTTCGCGACATCGACCGTGGCGGCGTCGATCACCTCGTCCTCGATATCGACGCCGAGGAACTGTTCCCGCGGCGCCAGCCCGGCCAGCGCCTGAACCCGTCCGGCGTCGGCGCACCCGAGATCGATGGTGCAGCCCGGGGTGCCGGCGGCAATGGAAGCGCCGATGGTCGCGAATATCTCCGGCCGCCGCCGTGCGATATCGGTGCAGGCGCGTGCCACCTCACCGGGTTCGGTTGCGGCGGGGATGTATTCATCGTGTGCTGCGCCGGAGAGCCGCCGGAAGGTCGGTTCCCAGCCGCGGACCGCGCACCGGACGAAGCCGCGGTTCTTGCCGACATCGTGGCCGGTGTGGGTGAGGTGGTAGCGGTGGCCGCGCCGGGCCAGGAAGCCGGCCCGGACCAGGCCGTGGGCGACGGTCTGCTGGATACCGGTGCTGGGCGCGATGGTGTCGCCGCCCAGCAGCGTTGTCCACCAACCCCAGTCGTCGGCCGCGACAATGAGCTGACCGGCGGTCTGGCCCTCGATGACGTCGCGGATGGTGAAGTCGCCGATGCCGGCGTGGGGATGCACGAGCGGTGTCACTGCGGTCATGATGATCTTCCTCGAGCTGGGGCGATGGCGATCGCCTGGATTTCGATGAGCAGCCCCTCGATGGGCAGGGTGGTGACAGTCGTGGTCCGCGCCGGTGCGGCTGACGTGAAAAATTTGCCGAAGGCGGCATTCCAGGCCGGAACCCATTGGCGGCCGGCCAGATAGCATTCGAGTTTGAGAACGTCGTCGCGTGAACTGCCCGATTCGGCCAGTACCGCATCGAGCCGGTCGAATACCGCGGCGGCCTGCTCGTCGAAGGTGGTTGCGGACACGGTCATGGTGGCGGGGTCGATCGCGGCCAGGCCGGAGGTGAATACCAGCCCGCCGCCACTGCGGAACGAGGGGAACGCTGCGGCGCTCACGAGGCGGCCCCCGTGATGCGGGTGCCGTCGATATCGCCGATCGTCGCGGCGCCGGAGAGGATCATCAGCGTCCGCAGCTCCTCGGTGAGCAGCTCCAGCACGCGGTCCACCCCGGCCTCACCGGCCGCCGCCAGTCCGTAGATGGCCGAGCGGCCGATGATCACCGCATCCGCGCCCAGCGCCAGCGCCAGATACACATCGCTGCCGGTGCGGATTCCGCTGTCCAGCAGGATCGGCAGCTCGGCCCCGACCGCCGCTCGAATGCCCGGCAGCATATCCAGACTCGCGGGCGCCGGATCCAGCTGGCGGCCACCGTGATTGGAGACCACCAGCGCCGAAGCACCGGCGGCGAGCGCCCGTTCGGCCGTCGCCGGAGTGAGAATGCCCTTGGCGATCCACGGCAGTCCGAAATCGGCCGCCGCAGCCGTCAGCTGGTCCCAATTCCACACGGAACCACCCTGTTTGAGCAACTGACCGAAGACTTCGGCGACCCCGGGCGCGCCGTTCTCCCCGGTGAGATTGCCCGCGAACAGGCGCTGGTCCGGATCGAAGCGATTGCCCATATTACGGGTGCGGAAGCCGCCTACCGGGCAGTCCACGGTGACACAGAGAGCATCGAAACCAGCCCGCCGCACCCGTTCCGCCACCGCGGCCGCATGCGCGAACGGGTGCAACTGGGCAATGCGCGCGGCGCGCGGGGCCATCGTGTGCACCTCCTCGTAGGAGAAGCTGCCCGCCTCGGGCACGATCGACAGCGCGCCCCGATGCTGAGCCGCCCGGGCGACGGCGAGGTGGCCATCGGGATGGAACAGTGCGTCACCGCCGAAAGGCGCGGTGACCACCGGAGTTTCGAGGGACATTCCGAGGAGTTCGGTGCGAGTCGACGGTGTCGCGACACCGCTCATCGGTTCGGGCAGAATCCGCCAGTGGCCGAACGCCGCCAGATTGGCGCGCAGCGTGATCTCTTTGCCCGCACCGCCTTCGACGAAGTCGAAGACATCGGAGTCCAGGGCCGCTGCCGCCGCGCGGTGGATTTCGTCGTGGGTGCCGAAGGTGACCTGGGTCGGATAGAAGCTGTCCAGCTGAGCGGTCACGCGGCACCTCCTGCGGCCACCACGGAGTGCCGACGGCCATAGGTGAGGTAGAGCACCACGCCGACGGCGCTCCAGATCACGAAGCGCAGCCAGGTCAGCGTCTCGAAGGTGGTTGCCAGCCAGATGCATCCGGCGATCGCGACAATCGGCACCACCGGCATGAGCGGAGTCCGGAACGGCCGGGGCCGATCGGGATCGGTGCGGCGCAGGATCATCACGCCCAAGGCCACGATGAGGAAGGCGAACAGCGCGCCGATATTCACCAGTTCGGCGACGGTGTCGATCGGCGTCAGCCCCGCGACCACGGCGATCACCGTGCCCAGCAGCAGACTCAGCCGCACGGGCGCTCCACGGGAGCTGGTGCGGCACAATGCCTTCGGTACCAGCCCGTCGCGGCTCATGGCGAACAGCAGCCGGGTCTGCCCGTAGAACACCATCAGCAGACCCTTGGTCAGGGCGATCACCGAGGCCACCAGGATCACCTTGCCGATCCATCCGGCGCCGATCGCGGCCAGCGCGGTGGCCACCGGCGCGGAGTTGTTCAGGCTGGAATACGGTGCGACACCGGTCAATACGGCGCTCACGGCGATGTACAGCAGGGTCGCGATGACCACCGAGCCGATAATGCCCCACGGCATATCCCGGCGCGGATTACGGGTCTCCTCGGCCGAGGTGGCGACCACATCGAAGCCGAGATAGGCGAAGAACGCCATGGCCGCCCCGCCCGCGATGCCATTGACGCCGAACGGCATGAACGGCGCCCAGTTGCCGGCGTGCACATGCGGTGCGCCGACCGCGATGACCACAATGAGGACGGCAACGGTCAGCGCCACCAGCGTCTTCACCACGGCGGCGGCGATTTTCACCTCGAACACCAGCACGGCGACGATGAGTCCGACGATGACAACCGCCGGGAGATTGACCACTCCGCCATCACTGGGCCCCGCCGAAATTGCCTTCGGAAGGGTGACGCTGAAAAGCGATTTCAAGGCCGCGCCGAATAATCCGGACCAGCCGATGGCAATTGCCGCCGTGGCCACCGCATATTCGAGCAGCAGATTCCATCCGACAAGAAAGGCCGGGACCTCACCCATGGTCGAATAGGTGTAGGTATAGGCGCTGCCGGATACCGGCGTCATTGCCGCCAACTCGCTGTAGCACAGCGCCACCAGCACGCAGATCGCCCCTGCCAGCAGAAATGACAGGACGATCGAGGGGCCGGCCTTGGTTGCCGCGGCAACGCCGGTGGTGACGAATATGCCGGCGCCGACAATGGTTCCGACCCCCATGGCGATCAGATCGGTGCGCCCGAGAGTGCGTTTGAGGGCCCCATCGGTAGTTGCCGCCGAAGCGATCGAGGCGTCGGTACTGCGTACGCGGAATGCGGTCGGCCGCCGCGTGGCGGAGGGCCCGACCTGGGTGGGTGCTGCCATGACTGGAATCCATTCGCTGGGAATGTATTTGTTTCTTGTGCATTCAGTGAACCAACCGAAGTTTGTGTACTGATGAACGCAAGTAACGAACCAGTTTCGTGATTTTCACGCAATATGTTGTGGCACAACATCTTTCAGACACGCCGATAACGCACGCCGATAATTGCGTGCGGAATGCGGCGCGCTGGTCTATGCGATTGTCGAAGGCTGCAGGACGAGGTGGGAGCCCGCGGCGCGCGCCATTGCGCGCCGGCGGACGAGCGAGGTGACCGCGGCGACCGCGATCAGAACAGCGGCCGCGGCCAGTACCGCATCGCGCATCGATGCGACGGTGGCGACAATGCCGAGCCCGATGGTGCCGACCGCCGCGCACAGATACGCGACCGCCGCGAACCGTGCGGAGATCCGGGCATGCTGATCGGGTGCTGTTGCCGCACTGACGATCCGGAGTCCGGTGCGATACGCGATGCCCTGACCGCACCCCGCGATCACACCGCCGCAGAGCAGCAGTGGCAGGCTCGGCACCCATGACACCGCGGCCGCGACCGCCACCCCGGCGATGATGATCAGCTGCGCCGTAACCGGCTCGGCGGGAAGAGTATTCGGCGCCAGGACGCGCTGCGCGACCCAGGCGCCGACCAGATACAGGGTCACCGGCAGCGCCAGCAGGGTGAGGTTCTTCGTACCCAGCAGCTCCGCACCGTAACTCGGCAGCAGTGCGACCACCAGACCGGCGGACACCCACGCGGCGATCCCGGTGAGATACCCCGCCAGCGGCGCTTCGCTCTCGACATAGGGGGCCTGCGCCCTGCGCGGTGGCGCGGCCGGTCGCGTGGCGCGATCGGAAAGCACCAGCAGCGCAACAGCTCCGAGCAGCACCGCGTGCACCAGATAGACAGTGACGCCTGGTGCGGGCAGATATTGCGCCAGGCCCGCCGCCGCGAAGGTGCCCAGCGCGGAACCGAAGACGGTCGCGCTCGCCATCGCGGTGCGACCGCGCTCGCCCCGGCGCTCCAGGATCAACCCGGCCAGTGATCCGGTCACCAGACCCACCGAGAGTCCGGCGCAGATGCGCGCGATACAGGCCGGCCAGGCCGAATGCGCCACTGCCATAGCAAGATCCGCGGCGATGCCGAAAACGCTGCCGACACCGATCCGCCACCACCACCCACCGCGCGAGGGCGGTGTCCCGAGAATCGACAGCGTCGGGGTGAGCGCGAACAGATAGGCCGCGAAGATCACGGTGATGAGCAGCGGCGCCAGCGACCAGGCGTGCCGGTAGTACGGCATCATGCCCGTCGCCATATTGGGCTGCGCCATGATCAGCACCAGGAGCGCGCCCGGAACCGCTGCCCTCATCAACCCTCCCAAGTGAGGAGATCTTCTCGATTAGAGAATAGACAATTGAGAAGAACTTCTCTACTCGAGGGCGGATGATGGTCTACGACAGCATGCGGCGCGGCTCGCCGATTACCCCGATTTCGACCCACCTACCCCGGCGCCGCAGGTGTTTGTGCAGGATGGAAGCGTGCCCGTGAACACCCGCAGCGATGCCCAGCGCAGCCGAGTGCTGCTGGTCGACGCGGTCCGCACTCTGCTGCAGGCCGGTCGGATCGGCTTTTCGATACCCGAACTCGCCGCCGAGGCGGGCGTCGGCGTGGCCACGGCGTACCGGCACTTCCCGACGCCGCAGGATGCGATGCAGGCCTTCCACCGCCGGGCCATCGAACAGCTGCTGGAGGCTTTCGCCGAGGTCGATGCCGGCGCCGCGGATCTCGGTCCGGTCGAACGCTTCCACCGGTTCTGCCGCACCTGGGTCGAGCAGGCCATGCAGTGGGGTCCGGCGGTGCGCTACATCCGCAGCAGCAATGGCTTCATCGAACGCCTCGGAGACGGCGACGAGGCGATCACCGCCATGCACGACCGGCTCGCCGACGTCCTGAAAGCACTGGCGCGCGAAGGGAAGACGACCGAATTCGACGTCACCTACGCGGTGCTGCTGTGGATCACGATCTTCGACGAACGCGTGGTCTACGACCTCGCGGAGCACCGGCGCTGGCAGCCCGCCGAGATCACCGACCATCTCACCCGCGCCGTCGCAGGGGCGCTCGGCGTCAAGGTGTGAGCTCCGAAATCACCGCGGCGGGCGGACCGTCGACAGGGTGGGCTTCTTATCGTCTTCCCACGCAATGCGTTTCGGATCGCCGTGGCATTCGACCAGCGCGGCGTGATCGCGATCCATGTAATCCCAGGCCCACGACATGAAGGCATCGACCTTGCTGTGCGCGCCACTGAGCAGTGCGGCATGCACGCCCAGCCAGGCGGCACACGCCACCGGGCCCTGAATGTGATGGCGATGCGCGCCCACCTCGGCGATCGCGGCCCCACGGCCGATCATGGCCATAATGCCTTTGTCCTTGTAGTGGAACGGCTTCCGATCCTCGTCCGTGATCTCCCGGATGATGTTCTCGGCTGCCCACACGCCGGACTGCTGTGCCACCGAACCGAGTTGCGGCAGCGTTTTGCCCTCTCCATCATGAATATTCGCGACATCACCGATCGCGTAAACGCCCCAATACCCGTCGACCGTGAGGTCTGCCATCACATCGATGCGCCCGCCGTGCCCCGGCGCGACACCGCATTCGTGCGCGACCGGCGAGGCCGATTCCCCGCCGGCCCAGACCGCGGTCTGCGTCGCCAGTACCGTCCCGTCGCTGAGATGCACGCTCGCGGCCTCGATCTTGCTCACGCCCACACCGAGTTTCACCTTCACACCGTGTTCGGTGAGCTTCTCGAAGGCGTATTTGTGTGACCGCTCGCTGAACGGCGCCAGCAGCGCATCACCGTGATTGACCAGGTAGACATCGGCCGCACCACCCGCATGCTCCATCGTCCGCAGCGCGGAGAACAGTTCGGCGAAGGCTCCCGCGGTCTCCACGCCCGTCGGCCCGCCGCCGGTGACAACCACATCCAGCGGGCCCGAACGCGTTTCGAGCATGGACCGCACATGCAGCCGCAACCGCTCGGCATCGACGATCGAGTACAGCGGGAACGAATGCTCCGCCGCTCCCGGCGTTCCGAAGAAGTTCGCGCATGCACCCGCGGCCAGCACCAGATAGTGACCCGTGACGGTCTCGCCCTCGCCGGTCGTCAACGACCGCGAGCGGAAATCGATATCCACGATCTCGGACTGGATCAACCGCACATTCGGATGCTTGGCGAAGATGGCCGCCAGGGGCCGCGCGACATCCTCGGCGGGGAGCTGCGAGGTCGCCACCTGATACAGCAGCGGCTGAAACTGGTGGTAGTCATTACGGTCGATCAGCACGACGTCGACACCGGCCGAGGCGAGCTTGTGAGCGCACGCAACTCCCGCGAGACCGGCCCCGGCTATCACTACAGACGTCATGCCCCCACCATGCCACCTCCACGGGCGTTGTGGACGGCCATTTACCATGGTCTGCGCCATACCCGCACCGGCCCGGAACGAGAGGCGTGACGATGGAGACGCGCGAGCAGCCGGTCGAAGCAATCCTCGATCGCGACGGGAACCCGCTCGCCCATTTCGAACGCGAAGAACGCGACGGGCGGCCGTGGGCGGATGAATTATGTTGTGCCGCAGCTATTTCGCCCAGCACAGCGGCTGCTGCGATCGTGCGGTCCCTGGCGGGCTGGGGAGCCACCGCCGCGGGCGATTTCGGGAGCGCTCTCATCGACGCCGGCGCCACGCGATTGCGGACCTTCCATACCTACACCATGGCGCTGTCCCCGCCGATTCCGGAACCGACACTGCCATCGGGTCTACAGCTCCTGCCCGCCGGGCAATTTCCACCCGCCGCGCTCTATGAAGCGCTGCTGGCCGCCTATCTCCCGGGCCATCCCGATCACGACGACGAGGCGCCGGCATCCCTCGACGGGCTGTACGACGGGACGCTCATGGGTCCGCTGCACCCGTGCAGCGCCGTCGCCTGGGACGGGCGGCGCGTGGTCGCGGCCGTACTGGTCCAGGATGCCGAGGGCAAGCCGCCATTGGCGGGCCCGTGGATATCGGAGGCATTCCGGTACCCCGGACCCGACTACGCCGGGCTCGGCGCGCTGCTCCTGCAATGCGTCACAGCCCGGGCGAGCGACGCGGGTCTGACGGCCCTGGGACTGTCGGTCACCGACACCAATCCGGCGCAGGCGGTCTACGAGCGGCTCGGTTTCACCCGCACCGCTCGGTGGACAGACCTCGAATTTCCCTGCGCTTGAATCCTCCAGCGCTACCCCGTGACGTTCGGGCAGCTACCCGGTGACGTTCGGGCAGCTACCCGGTGACGTTCGGGCAGCTACCCGGTGACGTTCGCGCAGCTACCCGGTGACGTTCGCGCAGAGGATGGGCGCGAACAGCAGCGTCGGGGTATTCCCGTCGAGGATCTGGCTCATCGGACCCATGTGCACGTTCACGTACCACCCGGTCGCCGGCGGCGGGGTCGCGACATTGTCGACAGTCGCCGTCAGCGAACCGTCGCCGGCGCCGTCGGCCTGCAGATCGGGCAGCGGGTAGAGGACAGCGCCCTGGGCCGCGCAGCTTCCGGTGTGGATGTGCACCGCATGGGCACTGCCGGCGGGCAGCCCGGTGGCGTGGAGAACCACCTGCAGACTGTGCTGCGTGCCGTCATAGGTGAGCTTGACCGTACCCGCGGGCGTCTCGCCATTCTTCTGTGGCGCAGCGACTTTCAGCGTGACCGGCCCTGCCTTGGGGGTATCCGCGGGAATGTCCGCGCAGCCGATCGGTGTGAAGCTCACATCGGTGGAGGCTCCGAGCTGGGCGCTGGGCGCCAGATGAATGTTCAGATACGACCCGCCGGGGATACCGCCGGGAACCGGCCCGCTCACCACGCTCTGCCGGATCGCCCCGGCGGCGTCCGCGGTGATGTCCGGGAACGGCACCGCGGGCGGCTGCGTCTGATCGGCGCAGGTACCGGGATGAATATGCATGGCATGGCTGCTGCTGGGCGTGAAGCCCTGCATGTCGATGGCCGCGGTGACGAGCGTCGTGGCCGGATCCCAGCTCAGGACAGCCGTCCCGGTGGGCGTGGTCTCGAGCGGCAGGCCGCCCTGCGTAGCCGGGGAACCACTCGATGCGGAAGTCACCGGGGGGCTGGTCGACGGTGACGTGGACGAGGTCGAAGAGGTCGAACAGGCGGCCGCCGCGAGCACACCTACCGCCGCACTGCACAGAATCGCGCCACGAAGCATAGGAATCATCCCTTGAATTGGGTGAAATCGGTGGCTGAGATTCTGACGCTAGGCTCGGTGCGAGTGGCCTGTCAAGGCTCGTCGAAAGGCGTTGGCGGAGTATGCGTTCACATGGAACTCATAGCTCCGGAGGTGCTTTCCCAGCCCCGCCTCGGTTAGAGTTCGCGCACGGCGACCCCTCGGTCGGCGTGCGCGAACAGGAGAACCACTATGCCAGCGTCCCGTACCGGGAGATTGCTCGCCGAAGGTATTGCAGTAGCGAGCCTCTGCTTCGCGGGCGGGGGTCTCATCGCCGCGGGCGATTCGGCAGCGGAACCCGTCACGCTGGTGGCCGGCACGGACGCCGGATCGTCGCTGTCACCGACCGGTTTCGCGGCGGGGTCCGCGGAGGGCGGCAAGCACATCTGCGATGCCGGCGGCATCGCGGTCAGCCTCAGCGGCAACTCCAGCGTGACGTGCAACGGGATCACCAGCGGCAGCGCCTAGCGACCACCCGTATTCAGGAGGCCGCGCAGATCGCCGTATCGAATACGTGCTGCTGCGCGGCCGCCGTGGCCGGGTCGGAGGCGCGCAGGTTGGCCAGCACGGTGACCGCGCGGCCGTCCGCGGTCACCCCGTCGTAGGTCCGGAAGCCGGGGATGGAACCGCCGTGGCCCCATACCCGCGCACCGCACGGCACCGCCAGCCGCGCGACGCCGAGACCGTAATCGATGCCGTCGCGATTGGTGAGCGGCTTCGGATCACGCTGCATCTCGGCCAATTGCGCCGGCTGCAGCAGCTTGCCGGTCAGGAGTGCGGTGAAGAAGCGGTTCACCTCGCTGCCGGTGGAGACCATCGCTCCGGCCGAGCCGGCCCACGAGGTCTCCAATCGGGTGAGGTCGGCGCGCTGACCGTCGACGATCTCGTAACCCTGCGGATGCGGATCGCGCAGCTCGATCTCACCCGGAGCGGGAATGTAGGTGGCTTTCAGCCCGAGGGGTTCGATGATCCGCCGGGTGATCTCGTCCGCGAAGGGTTTGCCGGTGAGGCGCTCGACCAGCATGCCGACGATCAGATAGTTGGTATTGCTGTATTCCGCCTTCTCCCCCGGCGGGAAGTGCGCGGGCATGGTGCTCAGTGCGCTGTGCACCAGCGCGGCGGAATCGAAGTGCTGCTTCAGCATTGCCTCGTAATCCCCGTCCAGCTCCGGCAATTCCAGATATTCGGGCAGTCCGCTGGTGTGCTGCATGAGATTTCGCACGGTGATCCGGTTGCCGTCGATACCGTCGCCCTGCACCACACCGGGCAGATACCGCTCGATCGGGGCATCCAGATCCACGGTGCCCGCGGCCACCAGCTGCATCATCACCGTGGCGGCAAAAGCCTTGGTATTACTGCCGATTCGAACCCGGGCGGCGGCCGGAAAGCTCGCGCCGGTCGCGATATCGCCCACCCCCGAGGTAGCGCTCCACTCGTTCCCGTGCTCGGTGACGACCACCTGCACACCCGGCGTGCCCGCGGCGACCGCCGCATCCAGTGCGCGCTGCACCTCGGCTCGTCCGGTATCGGACAGCGGCCCGCGCGGCGCCGAGTCCGTACGCGTCGTACATGCGGTCAGCGCACACACCAGCGCCAATCCGCCCGCCATGAGCCGCCCGGCGCTCAGCATCGAAGTCATACCAGCAGGTTCACACGAGCACACCGGTCCGCACATCGCTCGCAGGTCCCACGCGCACCCCGAGAATCCCCCGAGTCCGTCGTTCGCTAGACATGGACCATGGACCTGCGCCAGCTGCACTACTTCATCGCCGTCGTCGAGACCGGCACCTTCACCGGTGCGGCAGCGCGCGTGCATGTGGCCCAGTCCGGTGTCAGCGCCCAGATCAAGGCCCTGGAACACGAACTGGGCCAACAGCTTTTCGAGCGACGTCCGCGAACGGTGGTACTGACCGCCGCGGGCGATGCGCTGCTGCCGCACGCACGCGCCGCGCTGGCGGCCCTCGACGCCGGTCGTGGCGCGATCGACGCGCTGACCGGACTATTGCGCGGGCATGTGGCGGTGGGCAGCATCAGTTCGATCTCACCGCGCAGTATCGACCTGCCCGAAACCCTCGCGTCCTTCCATCGCGCACATCCCGGCGTCGATATCTCCTTGGTCGAGGACAGTGCGGCGGGACTGGTCCGGCGCCTGCGCGAGGGCGTCCTCGATGTCGCGTTCACCAGCCTCATCGGCGAAACCGTGACCGGATTGCACACCCGGGAATTGCACCGGGAGCGTGTGGTGGCGGTGCTGCTGCCCTCCGATCCCCTGGCGCTCGAGACGGCGCTTCCCCTGTCGGTGCTGAGTGAGCGGCCGCTGATCGCCCTCCCCGAGGGTTCGGGGCTGCGCTGGCAGCTGGACCGGGCGCTGGCCAAGGCCGGTGTTCGCGCGCGCATCGCGTTCGAGGCGGGCAGTCCCGATATTCTCGTCATGATGGTGGAGAAGGGTCTCGGGATGGCCCTGGTACCGGAATCGGCTCTCACACACAATGATCGAGTGGTGAGTGTGCCGGTGCCCGAACTCCCGGCGGGACGGCTCGGCATCATCTGGCTCGAGGGTGTCGCCGCCCGGCCCGCCGCCCGCGCGTTCATCGAGCACACCGCCGCACTGGCGTCGCAGCGCCCGGCGGCTCAGCGCCCGGGCAGTGCGGCCAAGCCGTCCGCGGCGCGTTCCTGACGGGCCGCATCCAGTCCGTGCCACCGCCTGGCCTGCGGCGCATCGAGATCGAACTGGTCGAGAATCCGGGTCACCACATGATCGACGAGCTCGTCGATGGTTTCGGGGTGGTTGTAGAACGCCGGCATCGGCGGCACGATGCGCGCACCCATCCGGCTCAACGCGAGCATATTCTCCAGATGGATCTCATTGAGCGGCGTCTCGCGCGGCACCAGGATCAGGCGACGGCGTTCCTTGAGCACCACGTCCGCGGCCCGGCAAATGAGATTGTCCGCCTGCCCGTGCCGAATCGCGGAGAGGGTGCGCATACTGCACGGCACGATGATCATCCCGGCGGTCCGGAACGATCCCGACGAAATCGCCGCGCCCTGTTCACCCAGCTTGTAGGAGACGTCGCCCAGCGCCGCGACTTCACGGACGGTATAGGGCGTCTCCATCTCGATATTGGATTTCGCCCAGGTGCTCATCACGAGATGTGTTTCTATTTCGGGTATTTCGCGCAAGGTCTGCAATAGGCGCACGGCATACGGTGCACCGCTGGCCCCGGTGATGGCGACGATGATGCGCCGCACTGATTCGGCCACTACTCCCCCTTCCGGGCGGCCCGGCCTACTTCCAGCCGGGCGAATACTCTGGCGCTGCGCGCCCAGTTCTCTTCCTCGACAAGCTCGGCGGAAGTACGAAATGTCAATGGCTGCATAGTGATACCGATGTCATCACGCTTGTGCTCGGCCAGCGCGAACTCACAGCCCAGGACATCGTCGAGGACCACCGCGGTCACCAGCTTCAGCTTGAGGTGGTGACACACCGTACCGTCCACCGCGAGCAACGCCGCGGTACCCGAGCGCAGCAGATTCGCCCGGGTACGGCTGCTCGCCACCGCGGCCAGCAGCGTATCGCCGCCGACCGCTGGCTCGAGTTCCGATCGCGACAGCAGGGCGCTGTGCGGGAAGCCGTCCGCATCGACCGAGAGAAAAGGAAATGCCTGCTCACAGGCCCCGACAGTGGGAAAACCCCGCAGTAGTGCGGAGACTTCGTCCGGAATCGTCATGACCATTCGGCCTTTCATCGGTCGGCACGGGCGGCGATCGGGTCCTACAGCGGCAGTGTCGCCTTCCACTTCTCGCGGATCTCGGCCCGATACGGTTCCTCGAAACGGTTCGCGCGCGGGTAGGAATCCTTCCACGCGAACGGTTTACACGCGTCGATGAGCACGATCCCCATCGACATATCCCCGGCCACACGCTTGGCCGGCGAGAGCCGCGGATCGATCGCGGTGGTCGGCGCCCGCAGGATATGCATCGACTCCGACGGATCGACACGGGTGAAGATCGCCCACAGCACATGATTGATATCGGTGATGTCGATATCCTCGTCGACCACGACGAAATAGCGTTCCATGCCACCGGTCCGCTTACGACCGGCGGCCGCCAGCAGCGCATGCATCGCATCGCCCGCACCGGTCTGCTCGACCGAGATGACCATCATCAGCTGCCGCGCGTATGCCCATACGCCTCGAATGTTCTGCACTCCCGAGGCTTCCAGGTGATCCCAGGTGACCGACGCCGAGTACAGCGGCACCGCCTGATCACCGGCGGGAACCGTCGGAATCATCGGCGGCGCACCGAGAATGATCGGATCGTCCCGATGCATGATCCGGTTCACCCGCACCACGGTCTCCTGTCCGGCATGGGTGAAATAGCCCGTCCACTCACCGAAGGGGCCCTCGAGCACGGATTCCTCCGCGACCGGCGGCATCTCACCCTGGATGACGATCTCCGCATGCGCGGGAATCGGCAGATCCGAGCCCGGCGCGTAGAGCACCTCCACCGCCTGACCGCGCAGGCCGCCGGCCACGTCGTACTCCGAAACCCCTTCGGGCGCAGCGATTGCGGCCACCGTGGACAGGATCGGATCCGAGCCCACAACAACCGCGATCGGGCAGGCCTCGCCGCGATCCCAGTACTTCTTCGCGATCGCGCGCGCATGCCGGTTGCCCAGCATCCACAGTGACAGGCGGTCCTTGCCCTGCACACAGCCCCGGTAGGTACCGACATTCACCCACCCGGTATCCGGATCGCGGGTGATGACCATGCAGGCGGTCCCGATATAGCGGCCACCGTCCCCGTCGTGCCAGCGCGGCGTCGGGAATACGGTCAGGTCGACATCGTCGCCCTCCATGACGTTTTCGAGCACCGACCCGGTCGGCACCACCACCGGCGGGATCGGCTCGATCTTCTTGCTCAGTTCCTTCCACGCCCGGATGATCTCCATTTTCGGTGTGTCCGAGGGCAATCCGAGCGCGACCGCGCATCGCTGGGCGGTGCCCATGAAGTTGGCGAACACCCGATAGCCCGGCGGGTAGCCCGGAATATTGCCGAACAGCAGCGCCGGACCCTCCGCTTCGGCGAGAAGCTCTGTGAGGGCGCCGATTTCGAGGTCCCAGTGCGCGCCGTCGATCACCCGCACCTCATCCTTGCCCAGTGTGTCGGTGAGATTGGCGATGTAGTGCCGTAGATCGCGAAACAAAGTCATGACCCCACTCTGCGAGCGCCACTGCCATCCGTCCAATAGCTAGTTCTGCTACCTGCCATCACAAATTAATATGGGTGAGACTTCCCCGCGGATACCGGTCCGAGTCATTAGTCTGGTAAACGCGCAGGTCCCGAACGTGCAGGTTGACCGAGAGGATCTATCGATGAGTGCCGGCCCCACCATCTCGAATTCCGCGTTCACCGGCGATCTGACCGGGATTCTCGGCAAACACGTCATTTACGTCTATGCGAACGGCTGGAAGTACGAGCTCTACGTGCGCAATGCGGAGACCATCGAATCCCGGTGCCTGATGGGCCCGATGTTCGGCCGGTGGTCCAAGAATCAGGCCGCGAAGATCATTCAGCTCAGCGACGACCTGTACAAGCTGGCCTGGGTGGAACCGACGGGCACAACCACCGTTGTCATCGTGTATCTGACCGGCCGCCAGGTGCACACCACCATTTCGTATCCCCAGTGGATGCTCGACTACCCCGAGATCACCCTCACTCGCTACGAGGACAATCTGGACGAGATCATCGCCGCCCGCGACCTCGGACCGACCTACCCCCTGACCCTCGTCTCCTCGGCCGGGCGCATCACCTACCTGGAAACCCGTGAGCCGGAAGACGATTCCGTCATCGCCGGCCCGCCCGGAAAACTTCCGCTGGGCTACGCCGACCAAACCAATTGATCGAAGTCGCCTGCCGATCACCGAGTACATGCCCTCCATCACGAGCCAGTTCCTGGTCCGCTAGCACGGCGACCGGCCCGATGTGGTTCCGGCGGGCTCGACCGACCTCGCCTTCATCGGCCAGTACGCCGAAGTCCCCCGGCAGCTGCTACCGGCGGGGCGATCGGGGCAGTGCCGTTGTCGGCGGGCATCGGCTCGCGGCGGTGCCTACTTGGTCGCCAGATAAATCGTGTTCGACGATCGGCCCCTGGTCAGCGGGTTGTCGAAGAACACCTGCCGAGCCTCGATATCGGTGAAAACGGTATCGAGGATCGCGCGGAACTCGTCGTCCGGCGGATCGTCGGACCACAGCGCGAAGGTTCCGCCCGGGGCGAGATATGCCGACAGCGCCCGCAATCCCGCCCGGGTGTAGAAGGCCGCGTGCGGTTGATGCAACACGTGCCGCGGCGAGTGATCGATATCCAGCAGCACCGCGTCATAGGTCCGGCCCGGAAGCGCCGGATCGAACCCGACCGCACCCACGGCCGCGGCGAAGAAGTCCGCGCACACCAGCGCCACCCGCTCATCACCGGCCAAACCGGCGGCATCGGGCAGCAGATCCCGTTCATGCCAATCGATGACCGCGTCGGAGTATTCGATAACGGTGAGCGTCCGGACCCGAGGATCCGCCAGCGCTGTTCGCGCGGTGTATCCCAGCCCGAGCCCGCCGACAATCACGTCCAGCCGCTCCCCCGGCGTCCGTGCCAGCCCGAGTCGCGCCAATTCCTCTTCGGCAACGGTGAACAGGCTCGACATGAGGTATTCGTCCCCCAGCTTGACCTCGTACACATCCGACCGCACCCCCGGATCGAACCGCCGTCGCAAACTGATCTCGCCCATCGGCGTCAGCCGCCAGCCCAACTCCTCGAACCGTGCGCTCATCGCATGACGATAGACCAGGCGTCAGCCGCGAACGGCGAGGTGCACGGGCGACGTCGAATACCAGGAGTGGGCGTGAGAATCCGAGACCTGAGCGCACCGGTGCGGCCGGTCGCACCACCTGGGTGGCTGCGCGGTGTCCGCACTGCCCGGCGTCCGAGGGTCCCGCGTCCTGAGTGACCGGGACCGGCGCTGCCTGCGCTGTTGCCTCCGCGGCCGGTGCGGTGAGCATAACCAGCGCCTGCGAAATGCTCGGTCGCGCAGCGGGATCCTTGTCCAGCAGCCCGGTGATCAGCGCGGCGATGCCACCGGCGTACTGCGGCGCGGGCACAGGATCGAACACCACCGCCGCCAGCGTCGCGGGCAAAGCCGAACGGAGAAAAGGGGATCGGCCTTCGACCGCGTGATAGAGGGTGACCCCAAGCGAGAACAGGTCACCCGCGCCGCCGTGGCCCGCGCCTCGAATGCGCTCGGGAGCCATGTATTCGGCCGAACCGGTGACGGCGCCGCATTCGGCGAACGTGTCATCGGACAGGTGCGCCGCCGTGCCGAAATCGGCGAGCAGCACCTCGCCGGTATCGGTCAGCAATACATTGGCGGGCTTGATATCTCGATGCACCACACCCGCCGCGTGTGCGGCGGCGAGAGCGTGCAGCAGGGCCGTCGCGACAGCGGTGGTCTCGTCCACCGTGAGCCGGCCCCGCTCCTCGATGCGCTGCTGCAGCGACTGCCCGCGCACCAGGCGCATGACAATCCACGGCATCCTGTCCTGGACGACAACATCGTGGACCGTCACGATATTCGGGTGATCGCGCAACCGCGCGGCGGTGCGGGCTTCATGCTCGGCGAGGGAAAGGCGTTCGGCTCGTTCCGCATTCGAGGCCGCGGCTGGCAGGCGGACTTCCTTGACGGCCACATCAACACCCAGCAGCGCGTCGCGGGCCTTCCACACCCGGCCGAAGCCGCCGACCCCCAGTAGTTCGATCAGCCGGTATCGTCCCGCCAGCACCGAGCCCGGCCGGTTCGCCGTGCGCACGCCTTCCCCCTCGGACGCGGCGACCGGGTGGCGACAGATCGTGTTGCTCATGAGGCTTTCCCAACTCCGTCGGGCTTACTTGGAGACACCTCTCATACTTCGCGTGCGGGCACCCGCAGGAAACCTCATTGTCCCGATTTGCGCAGTTCATTCCCCATATCCGTCAATTCCGGACCGGAAGCCACAGCGGCGGAGACGCCTATCGGTCGAGCGGCGGAGACGCCTATCGGTCGAGCGGCGGAGACGCCTATCGGCCCAGCGGCGGAGACGCTTATCGGTCAAGCGATCGGCGGGCGTCGAGGCGCGCGCGGTCGGCGGCTGCGCGACCGGCCTCCCAGCCTTCGGCGCTGCGGATCGAAACACCGCGGGTGCGGGCTTGCGGAAACAGCGTGTCGAAGGCGGCGTCGACCGCGATCTGGTGCGACGCCAGCACCGGCAACAGCCGTTCCGGCTCAACCGATTCCGCGATGGTGGCCGCGGTGGCCGCTTCCAATCGCTCGCCGATGCGGGAGGCGTAGGCGACCAGGAACGACTTACGGAAGGTGCGGCTGCGCGCCTCGTCGCTGCGCGCCTCCCTATTACCGCTGGCGATCATCGCCCTGGTGGCCTGGACCAGCAGTGAGGTGGAAAGCAATTCGACCGCGTCCAGGTCTGTGTCATCGCCCACGATGGTCATGAAGCCCCACGCCGAGGCGAAGATCGCCCGGCTGCGATTGGCCTTGGCGACCACATCGATCAGCAGCGCCTTCGCGTCCACATAGGGGGTATCGAGCCAAATGCGCCGCGCCCCAGGCAGATCGGGGACCGAGGTGTCCGCGTCGACCAGCACCCGATCGAGTGCGTACTTGGTCATCAGCTCCTGCGCCTTGGCCGAAAGCGCCTCGGCCTCTTCCGGAAACGAGGTCGATTCGGCCTTGGCGAGCAAGCCGCGGACTCGGCCGAGCACCTTCTCATCGATGTGATGGGGCACCTCGGCATGCGGGCGAGCAGTGCCGGGCAACTGCCGGATGAGTTCCAGCTTCGGCAGCAGAATGAGCAGCGCGAGCGCCTCGACGACGGTGGTGAGCGCCTCGGCGGTGGTCAGCATGTGTTTGGCCGCCCACTGGCCGAGATGCGAAGTCGAGTCCGACCACCAGGTGTCCGCCGCGAGTTCGCGAAGCTGCTCGAGCCAGGTCTCATCGACGGTGCCGGGTGCGAACGGGCGCATATAGGCGGCCATGACGTCGATGAGGAAGCTGATCGCGAAGGCGTCGACTCGGCGCTGCGCGGCCTGGTGGATATCGGCGGGCAGCCAACCATTCTGAAAGGTCCTGGTGATGATGTGCTGCCCCGCCAGGTGCGCGCCCAGTTCGACGTCGTGAACCGGCAGATCGCTCCCCGCGAGCTGGTCCGCGAAGCGTTTGGCGACCACCGAATCGCCCTTCGGGGACTTACCGCGCGCACCGCTCTGCGCCGAATCCATGGCGGTGGTCATGATCGCATCGGCTATATCGGCCGCGGTGACATTTCCCGAGTCGGGTGCCGTCCAGAAATCGGACCCACCCTGCCGCGCCTGCTGCTTGGCCGCCCGATGCTTGCGATTCGGCTTACCCACGACCACCGACCATATTTCACCGAGGCCTTTCGGCCTCGGCGGGGGCGCTGAATGCTGCTGTCAGCGCACTTTCTCGGGGATGGTGTCGAGCGCGTGCAGTACGTGCACCGCAAGCGCGTTCGCGGTTTTCTCATCGAGCTTGGAGTGCTTCCGAACGGTGTCGCTGACCCGCTGGACCCGATTCTCATATGGCGATTTAGTGGTCATTCGCTTGCTTTCCTATCGCCGGTAGTAGGTCTTCTCGTGCTCGGCCGGAAGGACGCAGACGCATCCTCTGTCCAGCCCGCTCGTCGCGGTCGCGGAGCAGAACCGAACTCCGACGCCGGCGTGCGCTTCCAGATCGTGCGGGCATGCCGCACAGGAGAATTCGAGCGGCGCAACGTCGATGGGGGTGACCTGTTCGTTTGACGACAACTGCCTCACCTCTTCGGTAGGTCTACGCCGTAGACATACGGTGCAGACACCTCCAAACTACACCTACTACCGGTTGCGCCGGTGCCTGCCCTGGCTCGACAGCGGACAGCCGGGCTCGCGGATTTCGCTTTCAAGATCATCTTCGGTAACCGCGGCTCGGTAAGGTGCGGCCGGTGGCGAAGATAGCGTTTCTGGGCGCAGGTCGGATGGGGCTGGGGATGGCCGCGCGGATGGTGGCTGCCGGGCATGAGGTGACCGTGTTCAATCGGTCGCCGGAGAAGGTCGCGGAACTGGTGGCGGGCGGCGCCGTTCTGGCGGCCACACCGCGCCGGGCGGTAGCGCAGGCCGAGGCGATATTCGCGATGGTGGCCGATGATGACGCCTCACGCGCGGTATGGCTCGGGCAGGACGGTGCGCTGGCCGGGGACCCGGGGCCGGGTGCGTTCGCGGTCGAATGCTCGACCGTCTCCCGGCCGTGGGTGCTGGAGTTGGCGAAACATGCCGCAGCGCAAGGTCTCCGGTACCTCGACTCACCGGTCACGGGACTCCCGGAGGCCGCCGCGGCAGGTGAGCTGACATTGTTCGTCGGCGGCCCCACCGCCCATCTCGAAGCAGCTCGACCGCTGCTGAACCCCTTGTGCACCAATATTGTTCATTTCGGTGAGGTCGGCGCCGGTACCGCCTACAAGCTCGTGCAGAACCTGCTCGGCTCCGTCCAGATCGCCGCGACCGCCGAGGCGCTGCGCGTCGCCGAACTCGCCGGGCTGGACCTGACCACCGTCGTGGACACGCTCGCCACCGGTGGCGCCGCCAGCCCCACGGTGGTGCGCGTCAGTCGCCTGATGCTCGACGGTGTGCACGACCGCGATATCGCTTTCACGGCTGCGTTGCGGCTGAAGGACACTCGCATCGGAGTCGAACTGGCCGACGCCGTGGATGCCCCGGCCGCCCTCGGGCACACCGCCCTCGATATGTTCACCCGCCTCATCGACACCGGCCACGGCGACCTCAACGAAACCAAGGTCATCGACCTCCTGCGGGAGTGAAGCCCACGCCTGCTCGGCATTCGCCATGATGGAGGCGATCTCCTTGCGTGTTCGGGCACGCGCGGGGCCCCGGGTCGCTTAGCGTGATCACGTTGATGCCGAGAGGGGTCGTAATGCGCGCCGGAATGCTCAGTGTTGCGGATTTGGTGAAGCAGGTCGAGGCGGGGACGATCGACACCGTCTTGGTCGCCATGACAGACATGCAGGGGCGGCTGCAGGGGAAGCGTTGTTCGGCAAGATATTTCGTCGAAGAGGTGCTCGATCAGGCGACCGAGGCCTGCGACTATCTGCTTGCGGTGGATGTCGAGATGACGACGGTCGAGGGATACGCGATGTCCTCGTGGGACACCGGGTACGGCGACTTCGTGCTGCGCCCGGATCTCGGCACGCTGCGGCTGGTGCCGTGGCTGCCGGGGACCGCACTGGTGCTCTGCGATGTGGAGCAGGTGGATCCGGCAGGCACGCCTGTGGTGGCCTCACCGCGGCAAGTGCTGCGCGCACAGCTGGATCGGCTGGCCGCGCACGGTTTGCGGGCCTACGCCGGGACGGAACTCGAATTCCTGGTCTTCGACGACACTTACGAGGCGGCGTTCCAGGGCGGCTACCGCGATCTGACGCCCGCCAACCAGTACAACGTCGACTATTCGATGCTCGGAACCTCCCGCATCGAACCGCTGCTGCGCCGCATTCGCAATGAGATGTCCGGTGCGGGCATGTATGTCGAGTCGGCGAAAGGCGAATGCAATCCGGGGCAGCACGAGATCGCGTTCCGCTACGACGAGGCGCTGGTGACGTGCGATAACCACAGCATCTACAAGACCGGGGCCAAGGAAATCGCGGCGCAGGAGGGGCGCAGCCTCACCTTCATGGCGAAATACAATGAGCGTGAAGGCAATTCGTGCCACATTCACCTCAGCCTGCGCACTGAGGCGGGCGAGCCGGTCTTCGCCGACAGCACCGGCCGCGAATCGACGCTCATGCGGCACTTCCTCGCCGGGCAGCTGGACTGCCTGCGTGAACTGACCTACATGCTCGCCCCGAATATCAACTCCTACAAGCGGTTCCAGGCGGGCAGCTTCGCGCCCACCGCACTGGCCTGGGGACGGGACAATCGCACCTGCGCACTCCGGGTGGTCGGTCACGGACCGTCGCTGCGGTTCGAGAACCGGGTGCCGGGCGGGGATGTGAATCCGTATCTCGCCGTCGCCGCCACCATTGCCGCCGGATTGCACGGTATCGAGCGGCAGCTGCCGCTGGAGCCGGAGTTCCACGGCAATGCCTACCGCTCGCACCGGCCCCGGGTGCCGCACAACCTGCGCGACGCCGCGCAGTTGTTCGGCGACAGTAAGATCGCGCAGGCGGCCTTCGGCGAAGACGTGGTGCTGCACTACCGGAATGCGGCACAGGTCGAACTCGACGCCTACGACGCCGCGGTGACCGATTGGGAGCGCGTGCGTGGATTCGAACGACTCTGAGGTGGTACGGCGGCCGATCATCGGGCTGCCCACGTATTCCGAGCGGACGCGGTTCGGCACGTGGGATGTCGACAGCGCGGTGCTGCCGCGCAGCTATGTCGATATGACGGCACGGGCCGGTGGAGTGCCGGTCCTGCTCCCGCCCACCGGAACTCCCGGCCCGGAATTGCTGGATCGGCTGGACGGACTGGTGCTGACCGGCGGCGCCGACATCGACCCGGCACGCTACGGCGCGCCGCCGCATGCCGAAACCCGCGCTACCCGGCCGGACCGCGACGAATCCGAATTCGCGTTCTTCGAGCTGACCCGGGCCGCGGGAATACCCGTGCTGGCGATCTGCCGCGGACTGCAATTGGTGAACGTCGCACTGGGCGGCACACTGCTGCAACACCTTCCGGACGTGCTCGGGCACACCGGCCACAGCGGCGGCCCCGGCGTTTTCTCGGTCACCACCATCCGGACCGTCACGGGCAGCCAGGTGGCGGCGATCGCCGGGCCCGAGGTGAAGGCGCACTGCCATCACCATCAAGCCATCGACACCCTGGCGCCCGGCCTCACCGCGACCGCATACGCCTCGGACGGCACCATCGAAGCGGCGGAGACGACCGGCGGACCATTTCTGGTCGGCGTGCAATGGCATCCGGAAGCGAATGCGACCGACCACCGGCTCATGCGAGCCCTGGTGGAACAGGCGGCACTGTACGGAAAGGAGCGCAGCCGGTGACAACAACCCAGGTCGTCAACCCCGCGACCGAAAAGGTCGTGGCGACAGTGGAATCGGCCGATGAGGCCGCCACGGATGCCGCCATCGCCCGGGCACAACGGGCCGCCCCGGGCTGGCGGGATATCGCACCGGGAGATCGGGCGCGGCTCTTGCGCCGATTCGCCGAGGCCGTGGACGGCGATCTCGAGAATCTGGCACAGCTGGAAGTGGCCAATGCGGGGCACACCATCGGCAATGCGCGCTGGGAGGCTGGCAATGTTCGCGATGTGCTGCACTACAGCGCCGGACTGCCGGAACGCTTGCTGGGCAATCAGATTCCGGTCGCCGGTGGTGTCGACATCACCTTCCACGAACCGCTCGGGGTTGTCGGAATCATCGTGCCGTGGAACTTTCCCATGCCGATCGCGGTGTGGGGCTTCGGGCCCGCGCTCGCGGCCGGCAATACGGTGGTGTTGAAACCGGCGGACCTCACGCCGCTCACTGCCATTCGGCTCGGTGAGCTGGCATTGCAGGCGGGACTGCCGGAGAACGTTTTTCAGGTGATACCGGGCAAGGGTTCCATTGTCGGAGCCCGGTTTGTCACCCATCCCGCGGTGCGCAAGGTGGTGTTCACCGGCTCCACCGAGGTGGGGCGGCAGATCATGGCGGGCTGCGCGGCTCAGGTCAAGCGCGTGACGCTCGAATTGGGCGGCAAGAGTGCCAATATCGTGTTCGCCGATTCGGATCTGGAGAAGGCTGCGGCGACCGCGCCGTACGGGGTATTCGACAATGCCGGGCAGGACTGCTGCGCGCGGTCACGGATTCTGGTGCAGCGCAGTGTGTTCGACCGATTCCTGGAACTGCTGGAACCGGCGGTGCAGGGCGTGAAGGTCGGTGATCCCGCGGACGCGGCCACCGAAATGGGGCCGCTGATCTCGGCGGCGCACCGTGAGCGGGTCGCCGAATTCCTGGAGCCGTCGACGAAGGTGGCGTTCACCGGAACGCGGGTGGACGGACCAGGCTTCTGGTTCCCGCCGACAGTGGTGCTGCCCTCCGGCTCCGCGGACCGCATCCTCACCGAGGAAGTCTTCGGTCCGGTGGTGGCGGTACTGCCGTTCGACGATGAGGCCGACGCCCTGCGTATCGCGAATGACAGCGAATACGGCCTGTCCGGATCCATCTGGACCTCCGATGTCGGCCGGGCGCTGCGGGTCGCCCGTGGTGTCGAGGCCGGGAACCTGTCGGTGAATTCGCATTCCTCCGTGCGGTATTGGACGCCGTTCGGGGGCTACAAGCAATCCGGACTCGGCCGCGAACTCGGGCCCGATGCGGCGCGCGCCTTCACCGAGACCAAGAACGTTTTCATCGCCACCGAGTAGTACCTGCCATCCGATCAGAGGAGATATGTTGCAGCGCTTACAGGATCGAGTAGCGGTCGTCACCGGCGGCGGCAGCGGCATCGGCCTCGCCACCGTCAAGCGTTTCGCCCAGGAGGGCGCGAAAGTTGTTGTCGCCGATATCGATGTCACCTCCGGTGAGGCCGCGGCGGCGGCGGTCGGCGGACTGTACGTGAAGGTCGACGTCACCGAGGAGACTCAGGTCGAGGCGCTGTTCCAGACGGCGGTCGACACCTACGGCGGACTCGATATCGCCTTCAACAACGCGGGCATCTCACCGCCCGACGATGATTCGATTCTCACCACCGGGATCGAGGCCTGGCGGCGGGTGCAGGAGGTGAATCTGACCTCGGTCTACCTGTGCAGCAAGTACGCCATCGGGCATATGCTCGAGCGCGGTAAGGGGTCGGTCATCAATACCGCGTCCTTCGTGGCGGTCATGGGTGCGGCCACCTCGCAGATCTCCTACACCGCATCCAAGGGCGGTGTGCTGGCCATGAGCCGTGAGCTCGGAGTGCAGTTCGCACGCCAGGGAATTCGTGTCAATGCCCTGTGCCCCGGGCCGGTGAACACCCCGCTGCTGCAGGAATTGTTCGCCAAGGATCCCGAGCGCGCCGCTCGCCGGCTGGTCCACATCCCCACCGGGCGTTTTGCCGAACCGGAGGAAATCGCCGCTGCCGTGGCGTTTCTCGCCAGCGACGATTCCTCCTTCATCACAGCCTCACAGTTCCTCGTGGACGGCGGAATCTCCGGCGCCTACGTGACCCCGCTGTAGACCGGTTCAGGCGCCGACGGGGGCTTCGGCCTCCGGCGGCTGCGGAACATTGCGTTTGGGTCCGGTGAACCATTTCCGGGCCGAGACGAACCACCAGACGGCAATGGCCCCGACCACGCCGACCAGGGTGATGGGCGCGTAATTGACTGCGTTCCAAGTGAATCCATCGACCCAGGGATAGCCGTGGTCATCGGTTGGCAGGATGAACAGCAGGCTGATGAAGACGATCCAGATAATCGCGATCACGCCGATCGGGCGATACCAGCGGCCGAGTTGCCAAGGGCCGATCTGGAATCGGCCGCCGTGCAGCTGGCGCAGCAGAATCGGAATGCCGTAGGCGATATAGAGGCCGATGGTGGCGACCGAGGTGGCCGCCGCATAGGCCGTCGGGGCATTGACCGCGGGCACCAGCATCGACGGAATCAGCAGGATGAATGCGAAGACCGAGATGAACAGGACCGCGTTCACCGGAACCCGGCGCGCCGAAAGCTTCGACCAGAGCGCCGATCCCGGCACCGCGCCGTCACGCGCGAACGCGAACAGCATGCGGGAGGCCGAGGTCACCGAGGCATATCCGCAGAACAGCTGGGCGGCCGCGGCGATGATCAGCAGCAGACCGGACCAGAACGAGTTCAGCGAGTTCTGCAGGATGTAGATGACCGGGTAGCCGCTGTTCTTCGTCGGGTCGAGCGAATCGCCGAGATTCGGAATCGCGAAGGTCACCGCCATGATCAGCAGATATCCGGCGATCGCCGAGACGACGATGGTATTGATGATCCCCTTCGCCGCCGTCCGGGAGGCGTCGTGCGTCTCCTCCGACATATGCGCCGAGGCGTCGTAGCCGGTGAAGGTGTACTGCGCGTGCAGCAGACCCAGCAGGAAGCTGAAGGCGACGCCGCCGAACCCGACCGCGCTGTTGTCCACGGTCTTGGTGAAGACGAAGCCGACGCTCTGATGGTGTTGCGCACCGATTCCCAGCACCAGCACGAAGACCGCGACGCCGCCCACATGCCACCAGGCGGAGACATTGTTGATCACCGCGGACAGGTGCGGGCCGATGGCGTTCAGTACCGCGTGCAGCACCAGGATGGCGGCGAAGACCAAAAAGATTGCGGTGCGGTCGGTTCCGATGTCGAGGCCGATCACATTGAGCACCACGGTGGTGAAAATGGCTGCGCCGTAATCGATCGCGGCGGTCACCGCGATCTGCCCGATGAGGTTGAACCAGCCGGTGAACCAGCCCCAGATGGGCCCGCCCAGCTCCGCGGCCCACCAGTACAGTCCGCCGGAAGTCGGGTACGCCGAGGCCAATTCGGCCATGGCCAGCCCCACGAACAGCACCATCACCGAGACCAGGGGCCAGCCCCACGCCATGGTGATGGGTCCGCCGTTGGCCAGCCCGATGCCGTAGCTGGCGAGCCCGCCGGTCAGGATCGAGACAACGGTGAAACTGATGGCGAAATTGGAGAATCCGGACCAGGATCGAGCCAGGTCCTGTTTATAGCCGAGCTCGGCCAGCCTGCGTTCATCGTCGGATTCGTGCTGAATTTCGGTCATTCGCGCTCCCGAGTGAAAAACGCCGCCCTCACAGCGTTTACCAGGAGCTCAGTGTGAGGTAAACCCGGGTAGACCGCAGCGCAACCTTGAAAACTCGGCCGATCAGTATGGTCAGCGCAGAATGTTCGCCGCCCGCGCGGCGCGCAACCAGTCGGGGAATTCGTTGAGCAGCTGGGCATACAGCTGGGCGTCGGTCATGCGATCGATATCGCCGACGGCGAAGAAGCCCGCATTGTCGACCACACGCCCGTCGAGAGTGTCGAGCTCGTGCAGGATTCCGAATCCGCTGTGGCCGAGACCGATGAACTGCCAGAACACCGGATACCTCGAGGCATCACGCATCAGGGCGGCGATCTGGGTGCGCTTGGAGAAGCCGCCGTCGGTGAAGAAGAGCACCAAAGTCGGTGCGTCGCCGGGGCGCAGCGACTTCAGGACCTCCGTCATGATCGGCAGTTCGTCATTGACGCCGCCGATCTTGCCGTAGTTGATGCCGCCGTGTTTGCCGGACATGTGAATGAAGGTCTCGCACCACGCTTCGGCATCGGCGACGGTCACATTCGGCAGTTTCGCGAAGCTCTTGCCGTACAGATAGGACTCGAGCTGGCCGTCGTCATCGAGCTGGGTCGCCACCGGGACCATGCGTTCCACCACCCGGTGCACCACCCCCGAGGCGTACTCCCGGGACATGCTCCCGGTCTTGTCGATCACCAGGACGACGCGCGCGCCAATACCGTTGGCGCCCTTGGTGAGCAGTACCTTCGCGACCTCTTGCTTGCGCATGTTCAGCGTCTGCCGCTTCTCCAGCGACAGCTTCTCCTCACCCGGCACCGACCGCACCTGCGGCTGCTGTGCGGAGGGCGGGAACGGCGGCGGTTGTTGAAACCCTTGCGACGGAGGGGGCGGAGGTTGGAACGGCGGTGGGGCGGACTGGAACTGTTGGGGCGGAGACGACTGATATTGCGGTGGGGGCGGAACCGGCTGATATTGCTGCGGCGGTGCCGACGGGAACTGCTGGGGTGGCGGGGGTGGCGACTGGTACTGCGGGGGTGGCGACCGGTACTGCTGCGGCGGCGGCATGGCCGGCTGGAACTGCTGCGGCGGTGGTGGCGGTGGCTGGAACTGCGGTTGCGGTGCGGATGTCACCTCATCATCGACTCGCACACCGTGATCGGTGACCAGCGCGGCGAATCCACCGGCGTATCCCTGGCCGACCGCACGCACCTTCCAGTCGCCCATGCGCCGATACAGTTCCAGCGCGATCACAATGGATTCGCTGGACAGCCCGTCGATCCGGTACGCGTACAACGGGTTTCCCGCAGCATCCGAGACGTAGGCGATCGGCGCCGGAATGGCGCCGAAACTACTGCCCGCGCCATCGAGGGTGATGACGGCTCTGATCTGCGCGATATCGGCCGGTACCGCCGCCGGTGACACCCGCAGCGAGGCAAGCTGCCCGGGCGCCCCCGGCTGCAGATTCACTCCCGGCCCGCTGGGCTGGTTGAAGAAGACGAAATCCGCATCGGACCGCACCTTCCCGCTGTCGGTGACGAGCAGCGCGGAAAGGTCGGCAGGCGCGGCGATCTGAACCCAGATCACCACATCGCCGACCGTCAGCGGCCCGTTCTGGCCCTTCATCAGGTTCGTAATCGCCGTCATCATGACCCATTTCGCTTTGCCCGGCCGGGCTCAACCGTACGACAACCCACCGGCGCTCGCCAGGTCTAATCGTGCAGGGCGCCGGGTTTGTGGCCGCGGGCCAGGCGCGTGAACGCGGTGCGCAGCTGGATGATCCGCACTCCCCCGGCAATCGCCATCACCAGCAACCCGACCACCGCGGCGACCAGGATGGTCACCCCGACCGGCAGCGCGAAATGCCATCCCAGGAACCCGATTCGGGTGCTGGTCGTGTTCTGCACCACGAATATCAGCAACACCACCAGGAATACGCCGCCGACGCTCAAGCTCGCCCACACACTCCCGGCTCTCGTCCGGCTGATCCGAGGAGGGGTTGTTTCGGTCGGCGGCGGCGTTTCGATCGGCGGCGGCGCTGTTTCGATCGGCGGCCCCGGCTCGACCGGAGGCGCCTGCTCCCTCGGCATCGGCTCCGGCACATTCTGCACATACGACTCGTCGTGGCCTGCAGGGTTCACGATGACCTCCTCAGCTCTTCCGACGCCAGACACGCGGTATGCCGCCCCGAGTCCGCGGTCTCGGGACAGGCGTCTGTAGTCGGATTGCCCCGGAAATCGACAATCAATCCCGCGCTGTGCCGGGGTCGACGAGCCGCCCGTCGGCGATGAGCCCACCGGACTGTTCGACCAAGGGCCTGTTCGTACTCATCGTGCTCACAACCGCCATCAATCTTCGCTGCTGTCGCGCGCACCGAGGAATCGGAGCACGGCGGGGTCAGCGGAGGTTATGCGGTCGACCTCCTCGCCACCATCGCATTGGTAGAGACCTACCGTCACCGAGTTCGCACGCCGCACCAGTACCCGCCAAATCGCGCCCGCATCCTGCCAACGCCGCAGTACCGAAACCGGATTCGACCACTCGGCATCACCTGATACGTCGCCGGACACCAGGCGCTCTCCTTTCGGCTGCGAATTCGTAGATGGACATGATGACAGCATCGCGCCTGTGACCTCGGTAGCGTTGAGACATGCGAACATTCGTGTGGCAGGGGATCGATGAGCCGCGCATGGAGATCGTCCGGGTGGAGAGCCTCGATCGCGCTCGCGGCACGCAGATCGGGTTGGTCTACGAATTGCGTTGGTAACTCGACGGTTCGGAACTGATCGTCGATATCGGGGGACGGGCCTGTCCGGCACCGCCTCGACGGGGCGGACTTCTTCGATGTGCAGCATGCGGTGTTCTTCAACTCGCTGCCCGTGCTGCGCGAGGGACTGCTGCTGCCGGAGGCCACCCCGCGGGACTACACCATGCGGTACATCGACGTCCCGCAGCTGACCTCCCGCCTCCCCGCGCAGCGCTACCACCCGCGCGGTAAGGGCGTGGTCGGCTTCAGTTCCGGCGACTACAGCGCCGATATCGAATTCGACGGGGACGGGTTCGTGACGGACTATCAGGATTACGTGCGCCGGCTGCATCCGGCATCGTGAGCCCGGCCCTTTCTACTTGTCGACAGCGGCCTCCCGGCGGGCGAACGCATCCGCGTGATCGAGGCTGAAAGTGGACACCAGACGCACCGTATGATTGACGATTTCGGTTGCGGTGCAATCGAGTAGGCCCGATTGCCAGGCGGCGATGAGTTCCACGAATCCGCCGACGCCGATGATCGCGTCCATGTGCAGTGCGCGTTCGTCCGCGGTGGGGCCGAGGACTCGCAGGGCACCGGCGACTACGAGACCGGCGGTGAGGCGCATGGCATTCGCCCGGCACGCTTCGAGGGCGGGGCTGCCCGCGTGGTGCAGGAGCAGAATTCTGCTGTAGGCGGGGTCGGCGGACATGCGATCGGTGACGACTGTTGCCGCGATGCGGACGATTTCGGGCAGCGGGCGGTCGAGATTGTCCTCGAAGGCGGTGGCCAGGGCTTCGAGCATGTCGTCGCGGACGGTTTCCCACGCCGCTCCGAGCAGTTCGTCGCGATCGGTGAAGGTCTCGTAGAAGTAGCGATCGTTGAGGGAGGTGCGGGCGCACACCGCGCGGATCGTGACTGCGGGCCAGCCGTTTTCGCGCCAGATCTGCAGGGCGGCGGTGATCAGCCGCTGCCTGCGCTCGGTACGGCGCTCTACGGCGCTACGCCCGCCCCACGTCTTCGGTGTCGGCACTGTTCCATCTTGACAAGGTCGGGGGCCGCTCACAAACTGGTGACATGCGCAGTCATTGGTGACAGTCGTCACCAGTTGAGCGCGGAGCGACACGATGCGGTGTCGACCCAAGGAGGTTCGGTATGTCCACGCTCATGCCCGAAGCTGCTGAGCAGCACTACCGTTCGACACGGCCGAGCAAACGCACCCGCACATCGACCGCGACGCTGGAGGCCTTGACGGTCGGGCTCGACGTGCGGGCCGGGGTCTTCGGCCGGGCCAAAGACACTGACCTGCTGCGATTTCGGGCGGGCACGCGGCGGTATGCGGTACTGAACCATCCGGAATACGTCGATCATGTACTGCACGGTGGCCGCCTGAAGTACGAGAAGGCCTTCGAATACGAGATGCTGCGCGCGATCCTGGGCATCAGCCTGTTCACCGACGAGGGCGAGTCCTGGCAGCGACACCGGACACTGCTCAATCCGATGTTCGCCAGAAGGCATCTCAACGGATTGATCGATCTGATGGTCGAGCCGATCGCCGAAAGCATCGCGGCACTCGACACCGGACCCGCCCGCGCCGAGATCGACATGGTCGGCGAGATGGTGCAGCTGACCCTCAATGTGGTCGGCAGCGCACTGTTCGGCCAGCAGTTCGGCCATATCGCACAACGGATGTCGGGTCTGGTCACCGACGGACTGCGGTTCGCCGAGCGGCTGGAGCGCCTGTTCGTGGTCGCCGCGCCGCCGAAGCCACTGTGGCGGGCAGCGGCCCGGGTCGCCTTCACGCCGATTCCCCTGCCGCCACCGCTGCGCAAGATCCAGCACATTGTGCGCACCCTCGACGCCGAGGTCTGGCGTGTGGTGACCGACCGCTACGAAAACCCCACCGACAGTCCGGATCTGCTGAACCATCTGCTCACCGCCTCCGATACCGAAGGCACGCTGCACCTCGAGCGAGTCCGGGACGAGGCGCTCACCTTCATGCTCGCCGGCCACGAGACCACCGCCAATGCACTGTCGTGGATGTGGTACCTGCTGGCCCTCGATAGCGAAGCCCGCGAACGGCTACTGGCGGAGGTCGACACCGTCCTGCAGGGCCGCACCCCGACCGTCGAGGACCTGCCGAACCTCCCGTGGACCTCGGCCTGCGTGCAGGAGTCGATGCGATACTTCTCCCCCGCGTGGACAATTCCGCGAGTCGCCATCGCAGACGATGTCATCGACGGGCATCACATCCGGCGCGGCACCACGGTCATCGTGCCCTCCCACTTCATCCACCACGACGCGCGCTGGTGGCCGGAACCGGAACGGTTCGACCCGGCCCGCTTCCTCCCCGGTGCGGGCAAGGGCCGCCCCCGCTCGGCCTATCTGCCGTTCGGCGGCGGCCGGCGAATCTGCATCGGCTCGAGTTTCGCACTCATGGAAGCCGTCCTGATCACCGCGATGTGGAGTCAGCACTACGTTTTCGATCTGGTCCCAGGATTCCCCGTCGAACCGGAGGCAACCTTGACCCTCCGCCCCAAGAACGGCCTGCGGATGGTCGCACGCCGTCGCGAGACGTGAGGACCCCCGGCACAGCCTGCGCCGCGCCGAGGGTCACCGTTCAACCGCTCAGTCGGCGGTGGGGAGCACCAGGATCGGCTTGATGGTCGCGCCGATCTCGGCGTCGTGCATGGCCGTATTGATTTCGGAGAACGGGTACTGCCGGGAGATCTTCTCGATCGGGAACTTGCCCGCGCGATGCCATTCGATCAGCTGCGGGATGAATTCCTGTGGGTCGCAACTGCCTTCGATGCAACCGCGGACGGCCTTGCCATTGCCGGTGAGGTGGCCGATCTCGAATTCCATGGCGGCCTCGCCGAGGCCGACCAGGACCAGCGTGCCGCGCGGCGCGAGGGCCAGCAGGGCGTTGGCGATCACCGGGTTGGCCGCGGTGGTGTCCAATGCGAAGGTCGCACCGCCGCCGGTGGCGGCCTGCACCTGGGCGACAACGTCTTCGGCCGCACCGTCGATGACCGTCGCGGCGCCCAGTTCCTTTGCCACGGCCAGTCTTTCGGCCGACAGGTCCACGGCGACCACATTCTCGACGCCGAGCGCACGTGCGGCGAGCAGCGCCGACATGCCGACGCCGCCGGCGCCGAAGATCACGATGGACTCATTCGGAGCCGGGCGCATCACATTGGCGACCGCACCGGCGCCGGTCTGCACGCCGCAGCCGAAGGGGGCGCAGGCGACCAGATCCACATCGTCGTCCACGACGACGACATTGCGGCGGCCGACCAGCACGTGGGTGGCGAAGCTGGACTGACCGAAGAACGCGCCCATCACGCGCTCGCCACCGATGCTCAGCGGCGAGGTGAAGTCGGTCCGGCCGCCCGAGGTGTTCAGCATGACGAACTGCTCGCAGTACGAGGGCGCGCCGGTGGTGCACTGGGTGCACGTGCCACAGCTGCCGTAGGTCAGCAGTACGTGGTCGCCGACCTTCACATCGGTCACCGCGGAGCCGATCTGCTCGACAATGCCCGAGCCCTCGTGGCCCAGCACGATCGGCAGTTCGGGCGGGAAGACGCTCTTGGTCACCAGGTCGGTATGGCACACGCCGGTGGCGACAATGCGCACCACGACCTCATCCGCCCGAGGCTCCTCGAGGGTGATGGTTTCGAGCGCGAGCGGCACTTGCGCTCCACGCGCGACCGCGGCAGTGATGTCCATCCGGACACTCCTTCCCAAAAGACGGCGAAGTGACTTCTCACGCCGATCACCTGCACCATAGGGCGGGGAACCACCTCAGATATAGAACACGTTCCACTCACCGGGGCGATACGTTGCCACATTCGGGCCGCCTGCGTAACCCCGGCCCCGCATACTCGAGTCCATCACCTACCTTCGCGACCCATCCGAGGGAGTCCCGATGAACCTCACCGCACCGATCTGCGTTGTCGGCGCCGGACAGAGCGGCATCCTCACAGCCGCGAAACTGCGCGATCTCGGCTACCGGAATATCGACATCCTCGAGGCCGGGGCGCAGCTCGGCGGCTACTGCCAGACCGCCGAGGCGGAGGGCGAAATCTATGATTTCCAAGCACATCTCATCATTCAGCAGGACTTCGGCGAGGACGCTTCGGGAACCGCCATCGATGAGCTGATCGGCAAGCATCCGGTGGAAACACAGGTCGAAGCGCTGCACTTCGTTGCCGAAACCGATTCCGGCAAACCAGGATTGACCGTTCCGCCGCACTTTCTGCCGCTGTTCCGGACACTGACGCCCGAGCAGGCGGCCGATCAGCTGGCCGAGGCGTGGAACCTCATCGAGCGAGCAGCCCGGGACAGGCGGGGACCAGGGCTCAGCGGATTAGCCTTCGATCGGATCCCCGGCGAGACCTGGGAGACGTACCGGGCCCGCCACACCCCACTGGTCGGCGAGATACTGCAGGGCCTCACGCTGTACGCGAATATGCGCAGGCCCCGGCAGCCCGCCGAAACCATCATCAATATCAATGCGCATATCTCCGGCCATGTTTCGCAGCTGGCGAAGATGATCCTGTCGCTCTATCCGGCGCGGAAACAGGCGCTACTGGAGCGCATGCCGCAGTCGCTGCGCGCGCAGATGAACTCCCGCAGGCCGGTGACCGTGGCCTTCCGGCACGGATTCATCAGTTTCATTCGGCAGATCGCCAAGGACTGCCGACTCGAAGTCAGCGTCGACAGCAGAGTCACCTCGATCGAACCTGTTCCGGGAGAAGGTGTTCGGGTCGGCTACACGGCAGGCGGCGAGCAGCGCAGCGCGATGTACTCACGCGTGGTGCTGACAGCGCGCCCCGCCCAGATTCGGGACATCTTCCCCGCCGGGGATATTCACGAACTCTTCGCCGAGCGGAACTGCCCCCGAACCTGGACCCGCAGCTATCTGATCAAGGTCCGTGAGGAGATCATCACCTTCCCGCGCCGATCGAATTCCTCTGAACCCCTGGGCTTCTGGCTGCTGGAGCCCTATGGCAGCTACACCGACTCCGATCCGGAACAAGCCCTGCACCGCATCACCGCCGCCAACAAGCAGCACCCCGGTCCGTATTGGATCTGCTTCAGCAATTCCGACACCTCGATAACGGACGCACGGGCCTGGGCGCTCGCCAAAGAGGGCCTGTTCCTGTTCGAGGACCCGGAACTCGTCTCCGAAACCATTGCCGAATGGCCTGCCTACCCCAGCGCGGCCGCGGTCCGCGAAGGCTGGTTCGAACGGGTATCGGATATCCAGGGCCGGGACGGCATCTACTTCGTGGCCGAGATCCTGTCCGGCCCGACTGCCGAATGCATCAGTTCCTTTGTCCGCGAGGTAATCCCGTCCTGGTTCGGTCCAGACGGCGACACCCCTTCGGCACCACCGAGTCCCGCCGCGGATCAGCGCGCCCAGGGGGCGACGATCGGCGGCTGACCGGGGATGAGACCCTGCCCGCCGACGGGCAGGACCACGATAGCCTCGAACGGTTCGTCACTCGGATTGGACATGGCGAACGACTGATGAGCGGGCACGATGAGTGCGTCTCCGGCTGCCACCGTGAGGATTTCGCCGCCCATGGTGACATTCATCGTGCCGGACAGCGCGATGAAGATCTCCTCGCGAGTCAGTGCGTGCGCCGGCGCGTCCACGCCCGGTTTGATGGTCAGTCGCCATGCGCTGTTCTCGGTGGAACCGCGACTGGGTGCGGCGAGGCCGATGAAGCTCGCGTGGTCGTTCTCGAAGCGCGGGGCGAGGTCGGCGGTGATGTGCGGCATGACTCTCCTGTGTAATCGATTGCGTATGTGGACTATTGGGCCCACGGCGGGCTGACCCGGTCACCGCCGGGAGCCTGGGCGTATGCGCCCACCGGCAGGATCGCGACGGCCTCGAACGGTTCGTCGCCCGGCACGGACACGTGGAAGACGGTGTGCGCCGGGATCACCAGCGCATCGCCCGCGCAGAAGTCCCGGGTTTCGCCGTCGATGGTGGCGCGGGCCCGGCCGGAGAGGGCAACGAAGATCTCTTCCCGCGAGACCGCGTGTGCGTGGCCCGGGTTGCCCGGGTGCATGGTGAAGCGCCACACGCTGTTCTCGGTGGAGCCCCTGCTCGGGGCGGCCAAGCCGACGGCGGTCATGAGGGGACCTTCGAAGACGGGTGCATCGGCGGATTTGATGAGTGGCATGCTGTGACTCCTAGTATTCAACCGAGGTGTTCAACTATGGTTGTTCAACTAGAGTTGAACACATCGACGGAAGGAGCGTCAAGGATGGATTTCGGCGTCCTGCTCGGGCAGGCGTACCAAGCCTTCGTCCAGGAGTTGCACACACATCTGGCCGAGCACGGCCACCGCGTCCTCGGCGCCTCCTACGGCTACGTCCTGCGCACCCTCGCCGAGAACGCGCTCACCGCAAGCCAACTGGGAGAGCGCCTGGGCATCACCGCCCAGGGCGCAGCCAAGATCGTCGACGAGATGGTCCGCCACGGCTACGTAGAGCGCCGCCCCGACCCCGAAGACAAACGCGCCAAACTCCTACACCTCTCCGACCACGGCCGCGACATGCTGAACACCGTCCGCCAATTCCACGCCGAATACGAAAAAACCCTGACAGCCCGCACAGGCAAAGAACACATAGAAACAGTCAGAGCCGTCCTAACCGAAATCATCAACACCCCAACCGATTCCGGCACAGAACGCCCCTTCCGCCCACTATAGAATCCACCTCTAGTCTCCCAATCTTGGAGTCCTTGGTCTTTTCGTCTTGCGTCTCTGAAACCGGACCACAGCCGGTCGACCAAGCTGGTACCGCAGATAGTTCTCCCAACTGCGGAAGGTAGGCCGGGTACGTCTCCCGACGTGCCCAGCACGGCCATCTCGGGCTTTGCCCGCGCCCTCTTGCAGATCAACCCTGCCCGGGACGCAGGCAACCCAGGTGCACCGGCGGTTTCGGTATAGAAACCGTCGGTGCACCTGGGTTGCTTGCGTCCAGAGGTGGTGGTGGGTTTCTGGGTGCGGGCAGGGCCCGATTTGGCCGTGCTGGTGGCGTCGGGTGGGGTACCCGATTTACCTTCCGGGCCAAGGAGATACCTGCGGTACCGGGCGGAAGACTGGCTGTGGTCCGGTTTCAGAGACACAAAGACGAAAAGACCAAAGATTCAAAGACCAAGACGCCTGGGAACAAGGGATCGAAGGACACGAACCCGGAAGATCATGTCGGGCAACGACCTGTAGCACCGACAGGATGATCCTGTCGGTGACACAGGGCGGGAAACCTATTGTCGCGGTGGGGGTGTGGCGGCCCGGCGGAGCACCCGGTACCGAACCGGGGACAATCCCGAGGCATGACACACCCTGCGAGGCCGCAGCGAGGGCGGCGCCTCGGTCAACAACTCGGCTGGGTGATGCAGGTGATTGACTCGCGGAGTCCGGGTCGGGTCCACATGCGCCGGAGCGATCCAGGCGGTCCGGCCCGGAAAGTCCGAATCCGCACCGAGTTTGATCGTTTTCCATCCGCGTGGCCCGTCTTTGACCAGGGCGTGGCAGTGATCGCAGGCGAGGGTGAGGTTTTCGATATCGGTGGGGCCGCCCTTGCTGAACTCGGTCACATGATGCGCGGCGGCCATACTCGCCGGAGCCGAGCACCCCGGGCGGGTGCAGCCGCGTTCGGTGGCGATCAACGCCATCCGTTGTGCCGGGTTCGCCAACCGGATTTCCCCGATATGCAACGGCATCCCGTTCTTGTCCTTCACGAGCACGAACGTCTTGCAGTCGCGGGCCATCAACGCAAGGGCGTTCTCGACCGGGATCTGCCCACCGGTGGCCAGGGTCGCCACCCCCGAGGCACGTTCGACGTCCTCGATGTCGATGGTCATGATCGTGGAGACCGGCAGCCCCCGGTGGGAGCCGAGTTTGGCGGGGTTGAAGTCCGGGTGCAACACCGCCAGCAGGGCATCATGCTGGCGTTGGGCCTTGCTGCGCTCATCCCGGGCCGCGCACGCCTCCAGCACATCCCGGGGCACCGGGTTGTCCTCATCCTCAGCCCACGGGCTTTCCTTGTCCGCCGGGTTGCACATCCCCGGACGCGCCAGCTTCGCCATCACCGCATCGAACGCCGCACGGGCATCGGGGGTGAGCTCGACGGTGAGGGTGGACATCAGGTCGTAGCGTTGCGGGCTCAGAACCGCGCTGCGCTGGTTCTGCCGGTCCGCGTCCTCGGTGAGTTTGCCGTCGGGGTCGAGGTAGCCCAGGATCATCTCCCCGATCCTCGGCAGGTGCGTCGGGTCCAGGGCACGCGCCTGGTAGGCGAGCTGCTTCTCGGCGTAGGCGCGGGCCTCGGGCGCGACCTTGCCGGGCAACCGGTTCATGACCTGCCGGATCACCCGCACATGATCGAGGGAGATCGCCCCCTCATCGAGGGCTTGGGCGGCGTTCGGCAGGACAGGGGCCGGGTCGGGCTCGTCACCGACGCGATGCCACACCGCGAGATCCTCCGCGGTGCGCCACCGGTTGATCGCGTCCCCGTGCGAAATGTGCAGCACCGATTGCAAATACAGGGCCGGGCTACCGGAACCGTTGAGGGCGGGCAAGGAACGCGCGCAGGCTTGCACGATCAGGTCCCGCTGCACTGATGCCAACCGGCGGGTGCTGGTTTCGATCTGCTGCATCAACGCCACAATGTCGGTGTCCGACACCGGAATCAACGGCAGGGTGGTGAGGGATTCGACCGCAGCGGCCAGTGCGGCTGCACCGGTCGCGATTGCGGTTTCTCCCCTTGATTCCATGCCTTTATTCTACTCCGTGAAGACAGACCCGGAAAGGCGAATTCCGTTGTGATATAAGGCTATTCAGAATACTCGGATTTCATCTTTTGCCTTGCGTCTTTATCTCTCGCTCTTCTTATCCAGGCGTCTTTTGTCTTGTTCTCTTAACCCAAGCGCCGCCAGCCTCCCTCCGCCGACGCACCGTACGATGGAATTCGCGTCGAGTCGAAAGGCGGTATGTGGTGGTGGATGCGCAGGATTGGCGTGAGCACGGGGTGCGGGTGGTCAGGGCCGGGCAGTTGGATTCGAATACGCCGCAGACTCCGGGGATGAGTCGGGCGGCGGCTATTGATGCTGCGCGGGTGGGGGCGGAGCGGCTTTGGGCGGGGACGGTCACGATTCATCCGGATGCCAAGACGGGGGCGCATCATCATGGGGCGCTGGAGAGTGTGATTTATGTGCTTCGGGGGCGGGCTCGGATGCGGTGGGGTGAGCAGCTGGAGTTCGTAGCGGAGGCGGGGGCTGGGGATTTCATTTTTGTGCCGCCGTACGTGCCCCATCAGGAGATCAATGCCAGTAGCGATGAGCCGCTGGATTGCGTGCTGGTGCGTAGTGGGAGCGAGGCCGTGGTCGTCAATCTCGATATAGAACCGGTGGAGCGGCCCGACGCCGTGTACTGGGTCGATCCACTCCACCGGGAGCCCACGGGGGACGAATGACGGCCCCGGGAGTTGTTTGGCTAGACGGCGGCGCTCGACTTGGTGGCCTCGACTGCCTCGCCGATCCACGGCAGCACCGCATCGCGGACGCGAATCGTCTGCGGCAGTAGACCATTCGCCGCGAGCAGATCGGCCGCGTGCTGCTGCTCGTCCAGGAACTGCTCGGTCACCGCATTGACGCCGAAGGGACGGCCGCGCAGTGCGGCTTCCCAGGCGTCCAGGTCGGCCTTGCCGCCACGGGCGATAACGTCGTCGACGAAGTACTGGGCCGCCTCACGCGGGTTGGCGGTGATCCAGGCGTTGCTCTCCGAAGGCCGGGCGGGGTGGAATGTCGTCACCACCGACAATGCCTGGACCGGCGAGAACCTCCGGCGCGGCGGCTTTCTGGACCACGCGCACCGCTACGAGCGCGCCACGGAGTTCCTGACGACCGCCCGCGAGATCTGGGATTCCTGGTCCGACACGGCGATTGCCCCGTCCCGGCGCAGCTCGTCCTGGCTGACACCGGGTGCGGTACGGACCGTCGAGCGTGATACCGACCATTTCCGGGTCGCCATCACGCCCACCCTGCCGCGCAGCCCTCAGGGTCATCCGGTGATCTTCCAGGCCGGAGTCTCACCACAGGGCCGCGATTTCGCGGCAGGGCATGCCGAAGTCATCTTCTCGCCCTTCGGAACCAATTTCGAACCGGCTCGCGAATTCGCCGACGATATACGGACTCGACTGGTCACGGCGGGCCGCCCGGCCGACGATATTCGCATTCTGCCGGGCACCCAGATCGTGCTGGCCGAACGGGAATCGGAGGTCGAGGAGAAGAAGCGCTGGGTGCTCGAGCAGCAGATCACCGGTGCGACCGCGCTATCGCTGGTCGGCCAGGTCTGGGGCCGGGATCTGTCCCCTCTCGATCCGGACGGGCCATTGCCGGTGGAAGATCCTGAGCAGTCGGTGATTTCCGGTACCCGCGGTGCGCAGCGCGACGGCCAGGATCGGGTCGCGATTGCCTGGCAGTGGCGCGAGCTCGCCGAATCCCGCAACCTCAGCCTGCGTCAGGTGGCCATCGAGACGACCGCGCGCTTCGGTTTCGCCGGCACCCCCGGGCAGGTCGCGGACGAGCTGACCCGCTGGGTCCGGCACGGTGCGAGCGACGGCTTCAATATCACCCCGTATCTGGTGCCGACCGGCCTGGACGACATTGTCGACTGGCTGATTCCGGAGCTGCAGGAAGGTGGCTCCTACCCCACCGCGTACACGGGCACCACCCTCCGCGAACATCTCCGATTGCGCCCGCCGCTCACCCGACGCTGACCTTCCGGCACCGCGAAACTTCCGCGGTGCCGGGCAAATTCGCAGGTCAGAGTGGTCGAGTTCACGCCATCGGTCGCGTAACTGGACATTTACGCCAGTTCCTTGTCGCGTAACGTGCCGATGGGCACAGTACGGATATGCCACCCAGCGAGCAGAGCCCCAGCCGAGCCGGTGCGACCCAGTTCGCACAGGAACGGGCGCAATTCCGCGTTCAGGTCGAGGAGTGCCTGCCCGCCTCCTCACATCTGCTTGCCCGGCGGTTGCACGATCTGCTGCGCGCCTCCCTGCGCGACGGCGCGTTCGGCTCCGGCAAGCTGCCGAGCGAGGCCGAGCTGATGACGCAGTACCAGGCCTCACGTGATGTCGTGCGGGAGGCGCTGGATCTGCTGCGTTCGGACGGACTCGTCGAACGGCGGCGCGGGGTGGGCACCGTGCCGGTCCGTGCCGAATACCTGGTCTCGGGAGCGCTTCCGCCGGAAGGCCGTTCGCTCGAGGAGCATCTCGCACTGGGGCGTATCGCACCACGACTGCTGCACTGGGCCTGGGTTCCGGCGCCCCAGGTGATTGCCGATCATCTCGACGGCACCGCCGTCGGCGACGACTGCCTGTGCATCGAGTACGTACTGCTGCTCGACCGGCGGCCGATTGGGCTGTTCACCAATTACTTACGCGCTCCCGAAGCCGCCCGGGTCGACCTGACCACCTTCCGGGACGACTTCTACTCGCTGCTGCATGCCGGTGGCATCGACTTCACCACCTTCGATGTCGGCGTCCAGGCCGCGCTGGCCGACGACTACGCGGCAGCACTGCTGCATGTGCTGCCCGGTGAGCCGGTGCTGCTGCTGGAACAGACCATCCGCGATCGTGACGGGCAGGCGATCGACTATGCGCTGGGCACCTGCCGCAGCGAGATGCAATTACGCATCGGCGCGATCCCCCGCATCGATCTGACCGGTGCACTCCCCCGTTGACCGAGGAGCAATCATGACCACAACAACAGTCCCCGTTGCGTTTTCGACGCTCACCGATGCGGCCGCCGCACTGCGATCCGGGGCGGTGAGCGCGGTCGAACTGATCGATCAGGCCCTCGCCACCGCCGATGCGATCGACGGCAGCCTCGGTGTTTTCCTGACCCGCTTCGACGAACGCGCACGGGCGCAGGCCGAACAGGTGGACGCGAAGATCGCGGCAGGCGGCGAACTGGCTCCGCTCGACGGAATACCGTTGGGCGTCAAGGATATTCTCGCGCACGCCCATGCTTCCACCACCGCGCAGAGTCTGGTCCTCGCTCCCGAATGGGGCGCCGCCGCCGGCGATTGCGCCGTGGTGTCCCGGCTGGAACTGGCCGGGGCGATCGTCACCGGCAAGACCACCACCATGGAGTTCGCGATCGGTGTTCCGGATCCGGACAAGCCGTTTCCGGTGCCGCGCAATGCCTGGGACCTGGACCGCTGGGCGGGCGGTTCCAGTTCCGGATCCGGCAGTGGAGTGGCGGCGGGCATGTTCCTGGGCGCGATCGGCACCGACACCGCGGGCAGTATTCGAATTCCCGCGGCGTTCAACGGAATCACCGGATTGAAGCCCACCTTCGGGCGGGTGCCGAAATCCGGTGTTGTCCCCCTGGGCTACACCCTCGACCATGTCGGGCCGATGGCGCGTTCGGCGGCGGACTGCGCGCTGCTGCTGTCGGTGATCGCCGGGCACGAGGCCGCCGACCCGTACAGCTCGCCTGCCGCAGTCGACGATTACTCCGGTGCGCTTACCGGCGATCTGCGTGGAATCACCATCGGCGTAGACGATCTCGACCGCTATGCCAATGCGGGCATCGACCCGGCCCAGCCGGAACTGTTCGGTGCGGCAATCGACGCACTGCGCGAAGCAGGGGCGACCATCGTGCCGGTGGAGGTCCCGATGTATCCGGAGTTGTCCGCGATCGATGTGGTGGTCATGCTCGCTGAGGCGCACACCTACCATCGAGAAGACCTGCGCACCCGCTGGAGCGACTACGGTCGCGGCACCCGCGTCATCCTCGCGGCGGGCGATGCCCTCAGCGCCTCGGATTACATTCAGGCACAACGCGTTCGGCGTATCGCACAGCAACGGATGGCGGCGCTGTTCACCGAGGTCGACCTGGTTCTCACCCCGACCGGCCACCTCGGCGCACCGCCGCTGGCCGCCATCGACCAGCTGCAACCGCTGAATGTGCTTGCCTCCCTGCACACCCCGTACTGGAACCCGCTCGGCAATCCGACTCTCGCCGTTCCGATCGGCCTGTCGAGCGAGCGCACACCGCTGTCGATGTCGCTCAGCGGCAGGCCCTTCGCCGAAGCCACCGTATTGCGCGCCGGCGATGCCTATCAGCGGCTGACCGACCACCACCTCCGCACACCCGACCTCACGAAAGGCCTGTCATGACCGAATCCTGGTCCACCGATCCGGCGGAGAATGCCGCCGTCACCGCCCTCGGCGAAGTGGTGCAGGCCATGGCGGCCCTGCTGCGCGGCGTCGAGGACACCCAGCACATCAACCCGAGCGGCGGATTCGTCCTCGGCTGAGAGCCGCCGAGCATACGGCAGCAGCGCCCGCACCGCCATCGGTCGACCCGATCACCGGGACGACGGTCCGCTGTGAAGGTGGTCACCGTTAACTTCGAGGGGTGCCTCGCCGCTTGGCGGGGCGGGTTCTCGCTAGTGGTTCGGAGGTGCGGGCATGTCGCACAGCGTTGTTCATCGGGTGGCGGAGATTTCCGGGCAGTTGGCGGAGGCCGCTGTCGAGACGGAGCGGGCGGGCAAACTGTCCGACAAGAGCGTCGCGCTGATCCGCGATGCCGGGGTGATGCGCATGCTGCAGCCCACCGACTTCGGCGGATTCGCCGCGCACCCCAGGGATTTCGCCGAGGCGGTCATGGCGGTGTCCGCGGCCTGCGGGTCGACCGGGTGGGTGTGCGGCGTGGGCGGGGTGCATCCGTGGGAGATGGCGCTCATGGATCGCCGTCTGCAGGAAGAGGTGTGGGGCGCCGATCCCGATACCTGGATCGCCTCGCCCTATGCGCCGCAGGGTATCGCCACGCCGACCGACGGCGGCTACATCCTGAAGGGCCGGTGGAGTTTCTCCTCGGGGACCGACCACTGCGACTGGATCTTCCTGGGCGCCATGGTCGGTGACGCCGACGGCATGCCCGTGATGCCGCCGCGGATCCTGCATGTGGTGCTGCCGCGCGCGGATTACACCATCGTGGACGATTCCTGGGATGTCATCGGACTGTGCGGCACCGGCAGCAAGGACGTGATCGTCGACGGTGCGTTCATCCCGGCGTATCGCACCATCGACTCGGAGGAGGTCTCCTCCGGAACCATTGCCGCCGACCGCGCCGGGCGCACCGAAACCGTGTACCGGCTGCCGTTCTGGGCCATGTTCCCGCTCGGCATCACCGCGGCGGTCATCGGTATCGCGGAGGGTGCGCTGGCCGCGCACCTGGACTATCAGCGCGGACGGATCACCGCCATGGGCACCGCGATCAAGGATGATCCGTACGCGCTGTACGCCATTTCCGAGGCGGCGTCCGAGATCGCGGCCTCGCGCGCACAGCTGCTGGACGGGATCAGCCGGCTCTACGATCTGGCCGATGCGGGCTCGCCGATCACCTTCGCCGATCGATCCGTGGTGCGGCGCAACCAGGTTCGCTGCGCCTGGCGCGCGGTATCGGCGGTCGATGAGATCTTCGCCCGGTCCGGTGGCAATGCCGTGCGCAAGGGTCATGTGCTGCAGCGCTTCTGGCGGGACGCACACGTCGGCCTGCAGCATGCCATTCATATTCCGGGATCGATCTACCACTCCGACGCCCTGACCTCGATGGGCATCGAACCGGAGGGCATGCTGCGGGCACTGATCTGAACACCCCCGTCCGGTCCGTCTCGAAATATGCGGCACGGCGTGTCGTGCCGCCCGGGAATCAGCCGTATGCGCAACGGTGAGCATCGGATTCGGAGATCGACCAGACGGAGGTTTGACGATGAGCGCCGACGATGCGGGCGTCGACCGTGCCACCGAGAAGCGGTACGAGCGGCTCAGTCCGTTCGAATTGAAGAACGAGCTCATCGATCTGGCCGACGACACGCTGAAGAAGACCGCGCACTCGATGATCGATGCGGGGCGCGGTAATCCGAACTGGACCTCCATCGTGCCTCGCGAGGCGTTCTATCTGCTCGGGCAGTTCGCCGTCACCGAGGCCCGACGGGATTGGAGCGAATTCGCCGAACTGGCCGGCATGCCGCAGCGGGACGGCATCGCCGGTCGGCTCGATCGATTCCTCACCGCGCAGCAGGAGAATTCTGCGGCGACACTGCTGCGCGGGGCGGTCGAATACGGCGTCACCCGACTGGGATTCGACGCCGATGCCTGGGTGGGCGAGCTCGCCGATGCCATTCACGGCGATCACTACCCGCTGCCGGACCGCATGCTCACCCATATCGAACGGGTGGTGCACGACTATCTGGATCTCGCCATGGGTGGTGCGCCGGCGGGCGGCTGGGACCTGTTCGCCACCGAGGGCGGCACTGCGGCCATGTGCTATCTGTTCGACAGCTGCGTGCTCAACGGCCTGCTGTCGCCGGGTGATCGGATCGCGATCATGACGCCGATCTTCACGCCGTACCTGGAGATTCCGCAGCTGGAGCGCTTCCACTTCGATGTAGTGGAGCTGGAGGCCGTCACCGAGACCAGCACCGGTGTGCACACCTGGCAGTACCCCGCGGCGGAAATCGAGAAGCTGACCGATCCCGCTATCAAGGCGCTGTTCCTGGTGAATCCCTCGAATCCGCCCTCGGTGATGTTGGATCACAGCACGATCGAGCGCATCGCCGCGATCGCCGCGCACGAGAATCCGAACCTCACGATCATCACCGATGATGTGTACGGGACTTTTGTCGAAGGGTTTCGCTCGCTGATGTCGATCGCGGCGGCCAACACCATCGGCGTGTACTCGTTCAGTAAGTACTTCGGGTGCACCGGCTGGCGGCTGGGGGTCATCGCGGTCGCGCGGAACAATGTTTTCGACCGGCGTCTCGCGGCATTGCCCGCCAAGGAGAAGGATCGGCTGGCACAGCGATACTCGGCAATCGCGCTGGATCCGGCGGGGCTCAGATTCATCGAGCGCATGGTCGCCGATTCGCGGGATGTGGCGCTCAACCACACGGCCGGATTGTCCACACCGCAGCAGGTGCAGATGGCGTTGTTCGCGCTTTCCGATCTGCTGGACACCGATTCCCGGCACCGCGCGGACTGCGAGGCGATCATTGCCCGCAGGTTGATGGCGCTGTGTGACGGCTTCGGCATACCGGTGCCGGTCGATCCGAACGCCGCGAACTACTACGCCGAAATCGATCTCATCTTCTGGGTGAAGCAGCGGTGGAGTGCGGCGTTCGCCGAGTGGTTGCCCACCGCATATGAGCCTGTCGACCCGGTATTCCGATTGGCCGAACAGGGGTCGGTGGTACTGCTCAACGGCGGCGGATTCGGCGGGCCCGAGTGGTCGGTGCGGGTGTCACTGGCAAATCTCGCCGAGGACAGCTACCGGATGATCGGTCAGTGGCTGACCGACATCATGGACGAATACCACCGGGAGTTCCAGAGCCGCACGGTGTGAGGGCGCGCGGTAGTTCGACGGTGAAAGTGCCACTGCGGCCGGGCTCATGATCGACCCAGACCGCGCCGGCGTGTGCGGCGACTATCGACTGGACCACGGCCAGCCCCAGCCCTGAGGTGGCCCTGCCCGCCGTCGTCGCCTGACCGTTCGTCGTGGCTTCGATGCGTATTACCCGCTCCCCCGCGATGAGTCGCACGCAGACCGCGGCGCCGGACTCGGCAGCGGATATCGCGCATCCGATCAGGTTCGACAGTGCCAGGCGCAGGCGAATGCGATCACCCACCACCTCGCAGGAATCGGAGCCCTCGATTGTCAACGCCGCCAGGCGATTATGCGATTCGGGGACATGTACGTCGCGCAGCACCTCATCGGCCACAGCGCCCATGTCCACGGGCTGCCATTCGAATGGGTACAGCACATCCATTCGGGTGAGGGTCAGTAACTCGTCGAGCATGCGGCGCATGCGCACCGACTCCTGTCCGATCCGGTCGATCACCAGATCGCCGTCGGATTCCGCGCCCTGCCGATACCGATCGACGAGGTCGCCGATCTCGGTCAGGGGTGCGCGCAGGTCATCGTTCGCCTCGATCAGCAACTGACCCATTCGGTTCTCGGTTCGAACAATGTCGGGCGTGAATCGCCCAGGTCGAAGGGAGAAGATCGGGTCCGTCGCATTCATTCTGCGCTGTCCCTTCTGACCGAGGGTCGAGGTGCGGCCGAGCCGAATAATACGGAACCATGGCGTCTCGCAACGGCCCAACCATATGACTCCAGATATCAGCTGGCAACCGGAATCCCTGTGATCCGAAACACTCGGAACCGGAAAAGCGACCCGGACCGCGCCCTCGTCGCTCAGTGATTGCGGTGCGTGATCAGGTCCGCGAGCAGACGCAGATCCGCGGAGTTTTCCGCGTCCGCGCCGGCGCGGTCCAAGCAGGCCAGCGCGGCGGCGATCTCGCGCTCCGCCTCGGAGCTTGCCCATCTGCGCGCGCCCGCTCGTTCGATCAGCTCGGTCAATCGGACAACCGCGACATCGTCGACCGGCTCGTCGCGGTAGTACAGGCGGCCGAGTTGCGCGCCGGCGGCGGTACCGGAGGACAGCGCCGCCATGACCGGAAGCGACTTCTTGTGGCTGCGCAGATCCGAACCGACGGGCTTGCCGGTCGCCTTCGGATCACCCCAGATGCCGAGCAGATCATCGACCAGTTGGAAGGCCGCCCCGAGATGCCTTCCGAAGGAGCGCATCTCACCGATCTGCTGCGGGCCCGCACCGACCGCGATCGCGCCGAGTTCGCACGCACAACCCAGGAGCGCGGCGGTTTTGCCCGCCGCCATGGTCAGGCATTCGTCCAGGGTGACATCGGTGCGGCTCTCGAACGAGATATCGGCGGATTGGCCCGCGCACAGTTCCAGCACCGTCTCGGTGAGTACGCGCAGGGCGGGGCCCGGCGTCGCTACCTCGGCCAGCACGTCAATCGCCAAGGCCTGCAGGGCATCACCGGCAAGGATTGCCTGACCGACGCCGAATACCGACCATGCCGACGGGCGGTGGCGGCGGGTCAGGTCGTGGTCCATGACGTCGTCGTGCAGCAGCGAAAAGTCGTGCACGAGTTCGACAGCCACCGCCGCGGGTACCGCGGTGCGGACGAGCAGATCGCCGAGCGGACCGCTCACCGAGCGTGCGGCGGCCAGCGTCAAGGCCGGCCGCACCGCCTTGCCCGACTCGGAGCAGGCGGCGCCGTCGGCATTCCACCAGCCCACGTGATATCCGACTATATGCCGCAGCGGGCCGGGCAACCGGTCCACCGCGGCGCGATGGGCAGGTTCCACCAGTTCCCGGGTATGCGCCAGTACCTGTGCGGCGGTCTTGGTTTCAGGCGCGAACGGACCAGCAGTCATTCGACCTCCAGGGCTCAAAGGATGTAGCGCGAGGGGTACCGCAGGATGACGCGGGAGAAATGACTTGGGAGGCAATCCAATTGCGCACTGTAGCGGACGAATCCGACAAAAGCCCTTGTGTAGCAACCTTGTCGCTATCAAAGTTCCATATCGATCCGAACCCGATTCATAGAGCAAGCGTCCGCTCGGGTCAGGTGCATCGCGGACCGCCCGGTCTACCACGGTCACGATGTCTCGAACCGCACCTCCGACGCAGGCCGGGGCAAAGCTCATAAGAAACGTATTTCGCATATTTCCGACACAAATGTGTTGCATGGCTTGGAATCAATCGATTCGTCTGCCGAATCGCCTGCCGGCAGATAGCGTCTCGCAACGGCCGCCCAACAGTGAGGAACCCTCTTGACTCAAGACGAGAAAGTAGAACTGTCCTTCCCCCCGGTTGAGCCCCCACCATTTCCTGACGCACAACCCGAAAAGCGAGGATTCACACGCCGGAAGCTCGCTGCCATCGTCGGCGTGCTGCCCTTGAGCGCGATTGCCGTCGGCGCCACGTACTACACTCGAAACGGCGGAGATGCCGGTTCCACCGCAGCCCAGGGCAATACGAGCACGACAGCCAAGGCCGCGAACTTCGGCGCGGTCCCGACCCAAACCGAGCCCCCCGCAGGTCTCGTGCCCGAAATAGCGAAAATCGGAAGCCGACACATCGCCGCGCTGCACTCGATCCATCTCTATTTGAATCACATGTCGACCTACGATCCCCAATCGCTCGACGACTATTTCGCCGGCGCGATAGACGCGTCCACAGGCGCACATCGCCAACAACTGGTCGACACCAACAACGCAACCCGCGAATACTTCCTCGCCACCAACAGCCGCAGCGAAGTAATCGAATTCAACTGCGGCCTCCGAGCCATAACCGGCACCACCGCTCTCGGCGTCGGCTACGTAAAGCAGTCCACCACAACCGACCTCACCCCCACCCCCGCGGTCTCCCTCACCGCCTCGGTGGTAACCGCCGAAGAACAGCCCGACGGCCGCTGGCTCATCAGCGACGTAAAACTCATCTCCACCTAGCCCCGCCCAGCGGCGCCGCACCGCAAAGTTGCGCCGGCGGTCGCGGTCAGAGGTCTTGGGAGGGTAGAGAGTTGCACCAGATGCGGAGGCGGTCGACGGGGAGGTTGTCGGATTGGTCGCAGTATCTGGAGAATTCGCGGCGGCCGGTGAGGGCGGGGCGTTCGGTGAGATTGAGGGCTTCGGCCCATTGGAGGGCCAGGAGTTCGGCGGCTACGGGGTCATAGTCGGCGGGCACTGAGCCGAGGGCCTCGGTAAGGATTCCCAGGCCGCATTCGTCGGCCGGTTCGGTGTGCAGACTCCACTGCAGCGGTTCCAGATTCATCCAGTCGAGGATGTGGGCGATCCGGGCCGACATCCTGTCCGTCTCGGCCTGGTGGTGCGGGTCCACCCCCATTGGTGGCCCTCCTTCCCGTGGATTCCCAACTTCCCCGAGCACTGACACTTCAACCTCGACAACGCAAATCACCAGCGAACTAGCTGCGCTGGAAGCATACGACGCCCCACCCAGTGTGCTCTCACCAGGTGCTTTTCGCCGGGCATCGGCAGGACTCGGCCCTCGGAGCACCGGCGAACGACCTGCGCCCCAGACCTGACCGGAACTCGGAAAGGACTGGGGCGCAGGGAAATACGTTAGCGAGGAGTACTGCCGATCAGGAGATCGGAAGTATCACCGCAACCGCGCCTCGATAGCCTCGATGATGCGGGGGCGCAGTTCGGCGGCGCGGACGATGGCGTCGACCGAACCGACCTCGACAGCGCGCGGAATATTGTGCACGCGGTCGAATTCCGATGCCACATCACCGAGCTTCTCGGTGCGGACCGAGGAGCGGACATCGTCGCGTTCCGCGATGAGCGCCGCCCGATCGGTGCCGGAGGCGTTCGCGGCGCGCTCCTCCAGGTCCCGCACCCGCGCATCCGCGGCCGTGCGGGCATTGACCTCGTTCGAGAACACCACTGCCGCGGCGGGAGCCCCGCCGAGCACCGACGCGAACGAACCCTCGATCGCCAGCACCGTCATATTCGGGTTCAGCGCCTTCGAGAACACGACGAACGCGCCGCCGTGGTACCGGGAGATCACGCAGAACACAATGGGGCCCTGGAAGTTCACGATCGCACGGCCGATCTCGGCGCCGTATTCGAGCTGCAACTTCCGCATGGACTCCGGCGAACCGTCGAAGCCGGACAGGTTCGCCAGCACCACCAGCGGCCGATTGCCACTCGCGGCATTGATCGCCCGTGCGGCCTTCTTCGACGACCTCGGGAACAGCGTGCCGGCCGTATAGGTGTCCGGCCCGTCGGTCGACGGGAAGCCGCGGCGCGGCACCCCGCGCGACTCGATACCCAGCAGGCACACCGGGATTCCGCCCAGGTGCGCATCCTGCACCACGGACGTCTCGGCATCGGCCATGCCCGCCCAGCGCTCCAGCACCGGATGGTCCTGATCGGACACCGCCCGCATCACCGTCCGAATATCGAACGGCTTCTTGCGATCCGGATTCGCGGCAGCGGAGAAGATCTGACCGACGGTGGTGAAATCGCTGTCCGCCGCCACATGCGGGTAGTCGGAGACATCGCGGTCGATGGGATCGCTGGTCTGCGCCCGCCGCGGCGACTGCTCCCCCGGCGCCACATAGGTGTGGTCATAGTGCGCCATCAGCACATCCCGCGCCGCGTGCAGGTCCGGCGCCCAGTACTGCGCCTGGCCGTTGGGTCCCATCACCCGGTCGTAACCGCCGATCCCGAAATTGTCCTCGGCCGATACGCCGCCGGAGAAGTCCAGCGCCTGCTTACCGGTGAGCACCATCGCCGAATCCGGTGTCATGACCAGAATGCCCTTGGTGTGCATGAGCATCGTGGCTTCGGCGTTCCAGTACGGCTGCGCACCGACATTGATGCCCGCGACGACAATATTGATCTCACCGCCGTCCTGGGTGAACTCGACGATCCGCTTGAGCGCCGCGGCCACCCAGTCCATATTCTCGGTGCCCGACTCCATCGAGATCCGGGCGCCGGAGGACAGTGCGAACCACTCCAGCGGCACCCGCATCCGCTCGGCCAGATCCAGCGCGCCGATCACCCGGCGGCATTCCGGCTCCGACAGTGCGCCAAGTGATTTGGTCGGATCACCGAGCAGCACCACGCGGGTGACGCCCTCCGGGTACAGCGTGGTCGGCGTGCTGACCACACCCGCCACGATCGCGGCCTTGTTCCGGCCCTTGGGCCGGTCCACGGGCACCAGCGCGTGGTTCCCGTCCAGGTCGTACTCGGCGAAATCGCCCAGCATGCCGGTCAATTCGTACGGGTACACGGTATTGCGGCTGCTGGCCCGCAGCACCTTCTGCCGGTACTCGTCCAGCGGCTCCACCGGATCATCGGAGCGCTCACCGATAATGACCTCGGTGCCGCCGGTGGCGCCGAAGACGACGCGCACCGCGACCTTCTTCAGCTCGTCGGTCTTCGGATCCCGGTGCCGCGCAATGATCAGGATCTCCTCCAACCCCGCGCCCGCGGTGGTCGGCTGCACGCGGGCGGCGATCGTCTCCAGCTCGGCGCGGGTGATATCGACCGGCGGCCAGATGTACATCACAATGCGGTTGGTGTGCAGGCGCTTTGCCGACGGCCGCAGGGTCTGCGCCCGGCGGATCGAGTCCAGGCAGGTGGCGATGGTGATCTCGGCGGTCGGCAGCGCGAGCAACCGGCCGTCGTGCTCACGCAGTGCGGCCAGGTCGCGTACCTGTGCGAAGGCGACAAGTCGCTCATCGGACGGGTTTTCCTTTGCCACACAGCGGAAGAGGTAGATCTCCTCGTCATCCGAGGACGGCAGCCGCGTGAGGTCGAACTTGTGCAGCCGCTTCATCTGCATCCGCTGCGCGATGTACGGGTGCAGACCGCGGATCAACCGCTCCTCGGCCAGACCGGTAGCGGACGGGCGGAAGGTGAAGTGGTGGTGCATGACCGCACCGCCGCTGCCCGCCACCGTGGCGGTGATCCGGTGCACCTGGTGCGGCAGCGGTTGCGCATTGAGCGCTTCCTGCAGCGCCGCCGCCATGGCGTCGAAATCCTCGGGCTGCTTCTCCCAGCTGAGGTAGATATCGGCCTCGATAGAGGCAGCGCCGCCGGCCAATTCGCTCAGACCGCGCAGCACGGTGTCGAGCGCGTCGAAACTCACCGCGGCCGAGACCAGGGTCAGGCCCCGGCGCTCGGCGATGACGAAGGTGCAGTCGTCCGCCTCATGGGTGCGAACGTCGACCAGACCCTTGTTGCCGTAGTACCGGCGGGTCAGCACCTCGAGCATGGCCGTGTTGTCGGCATGCCCGCGCACCAGTCGCTGGCCCAGCAGTCGCACCAGCGGCTCGGTGCTGCGCACCATGTCCGAGATGTGCTCGGCGCGATCGGGGGTATCCGGATGCGTATCGAGGTGGCGCAGGTACTTGCGGACATTGGTGTAGACGCGAGCGCGGTTGCGCCGCAACAGCGGCTGGCCGTACCAGGCGTACACCACGCCGCGGGTGAGGTCCGCGATCGCGGGGAAACGCACCTGCGTCGCCGCGACCAGTCGCTCCAGCGCCAGGCCGGCCGGCTCACGCAGCGCACGGTCCGGCACCGACTCGCGCAGCCACTCCCGCAGCAGCGTGGTGATGACCGTGATGGTGTCGGCCGGACGCTGCTGCGCCAGGAAGATGCGGAAGACCGCGCCTTCGAGATCGGGAGTCCGATCCAGATCGGTGACGCCGTAGTGCCCGAGCGCCTTGGCGAGCTTGGCCCGATAGGTCTCCGGCAACCCGGCCCGCTCGACATCGAGGCTCTGCAGGTAGGTGTGGAAATGCTCCTTGGCACTGTGGACGTGGCTGTGACCGCCGTCCTCGTCCCATGACCGGTTGTGCGTCAGCTCGGCGAGATCGGCGAAGACCTCGACGAGTTCGAGCTCCTCGGCGAGCGGCCGGCGGTTGTCCAGGATGGCTTCCCGGCGTGCGACCAGGTAGTCCTCGACCACCCGGCGCTCATCGTGCGGGTCGACATCGAAGCCGAGCAGCATGCCGCGCAGATCCTGCTGACCGCGGGCCAGCCGCTCGTGCGGCAGCACCGCGGTGAATTCGGCGGGCAGATCCAGTTCGCCGACCGTGACCGCCGCGGCCTCGGCGTCGTCATCGGCGAGCGGCTCCAGCCGCATCAGCGGTGCGCCCGTCTCCACCTGGGAGCCGACGGAAACAGCGCATTCCTTCAATCGAGCCCGGAACGGCGCGCGCAGCACCGTTTCCATCTTCATGCTCTCCAGCACCAGAATCGGCGCGCCCGCCTCGACCTCGGCGCCGATCTCCAATGGCGTGGCGACCACCAGCGCGGGAGCGGGTGAGCGCACCACACCGCCCTCGTCACGACTGATGCGATGGGTGACACCGTCGACATCGACCACGTGGATCGGGCCGTGCGTACCGGTCGTCAATCGGTACCGAGTGCCATTGACGACAATCTGCCCGGTGTGGTGATCGAAACGCTCGAGATCGACATCGGCGGTGCGAATATCGCTGCCCGATTCGACCGCGATACGGAACCGGTGCGCACCGATGCGCGCGACGCGCACCCGGTAGCCGGCGCCGCGCAGTTTGAGATCGCGCGGGCGGCCGCTCTCGTGCTGCACCTGCGGGCGTCCGCCGGAAGCCGTGGACAGCAAGCGGTTTCGCTCGACCCGCTCTTCCTCTTCATAGGCATCGATCGCGGCGGCGGCCAGGGCGACGGTGGAGTTGAGGTGCGAGACCAGACGGCCCTCACCGCGCACGCGGTCGATCCAGCCGGTGTCGGCGCTGCCGTCGATCACCTCGGGCTGGATCAGCAGATCGAGCACGAAGCTCTTGTTCGTGGCGCCGCCCTCGATGACCACGCGGGTCTGCGCTACGGCCCGGCGCAACCGGCCCAGCGCCTCATCGCGATTACGACCGTAGGCAATGATCTTGGCGATCATCGAGTCGAAGTCGGCGGGAATCGTATCGCCCTCGCTGACACCGGTATCCACGCGAATGCCGGGTCCGGCAGGCAGGTCCAGTCGCGCGATGCGGCCCGGGGCGGGCGCGAAATCACGATCGGGATCCTCGGCATTGAGCCGCGCCTCGATGGCGTGGCCGCGCTCGGCCGGGGGCTCGCCCTCGAGCCGGCCGCCGGAGGCCACCAGCAGCTGCGCCCGCACCAGGTCGAAGCCGGTGGTGGACTCGGTGATCGGATGTTCCACCTGCAGGCGGGTGTTCACCTCGAGGAAGGCGAAAAGCCGCTCACCCGGGTGGTAGAGGAATTCGACGGTCGCCGCGCCGCAGTACCCGACCGCCACCGCGAGCCGCTCGGCCGAGGCCTTGAGCTCGGCCGCCTGCTCGGGGCTCAGCACCGGTGAGGCCGATTCCTCGATGACCTTCTGATTGCGGCGCTGCACCGAGCAGTCGCGCACGCCCAGCGCCCACGCGGTGCCGTGACTGTCCGCGATGACCTGGACCTCGACGTGCCGGGCGCCCGTGACCAGGCGCTCCAGGAAGACCACGCCACTGCCGAAGGCGCGCGCGGCTTCCTGGCGAGTGCGTTCATAGGCATCGACAAGTTCGGCGTCGTTCGACACCATGCGGATGCCGCGCCCGCCGCCGCCGGCGGTGGCCTTGAGCATGAGCGGATATCCGATATCGGCCGCGGCCGCCAGGGCGTCGTCGGCGGTCTCGACCGCCCCGCGGCTCCACGGCGCGACCGGCACACCGACTTCTTCGGCGATCAGCTTCGCGCCGATCTTGTCGCCGAGCTTGCGCATGGCTTCCGGGCTGGGCCCGATGAAGGTGACGCCGATCTGCTCGCACAGCTCCGCGAATGCCGGGTCCTCTGCGACGAAACCCCAACCGACCCAAGCGGAATCGGCTCCGGTCGCGAGCAGGGCACGCTCGAGCACCTTCAGATCGAGATAGGGGCGGGCGGAGGCCGGACCCAGGTCGTAGGCGATGTCAGCCTCGCGCACGAATGTCGCGTTGCGGTCGACATCGGTGTGCAGAGCGACGGTTTCGATCGGTATTCCGGTCTCCGCTGCCAGATCTCGGGCGGCGTGGATGAGGCGCATAGCGGCCTCTCCCCGGTTCACGATGGCGATGCGGCTGAACAACTCGCCGACTCCTTTCCACAGCACTGGCCCGGTAGGGCAAGGGTGATTACTCCCGGTTCCGCTCAGTGTGCACTCCACTTCGAGCAGATGCACAGCGTCACGGGGTTACCCGTCCGTATTGCGGGAATCGGCCCCAAATGCGGGTAGAACCCGCCGCGATATCGGAGATCGGCAGTGATGTCGGTGCCCGCTGCCAGACTCGGGCATATGCGATGGGCGGTGGCGAAAACTGACGAGGGGGGTGCGCGGCTGTGCCCACTGGGTCCGGACGGTCGCCCGGCCGGCCCGGTGCGGCACGAGCCCTCGCTCGCCGAAGCGGTGCGCTCGCGTCCGGAGGTCAAGCGGTGGGTCTGGCGCTCGACCTCCGAGATATATCGGCACCTGCTTGCCGCGGGTGTGCGAGTCGAGCGCTGCTACGACGTGGAGGCCGCCGAATCGCTGCTGATCGGTCATGAGCAGGGGCAGTCGGGGCAGGCTCGGTCCTTGGCGGCGTCCTGGGCGCGACTGCACAATCTGCCGGTTCCGCCGGATGCGCCCGCGCGGGCCGCCGAGACCCAGCCGTCCCTGTTCGAATCGGGCCCGGTGCCGCTGCCGCCCGGTACGGACGAGTTCACCGCGCTGCTGGAGGTTTACGCGGCGCAGGTGGCGCGTACGGCCGCGACCGAATATCCCGAGCGCATGCGGATGCTGCTCGCCGCCGAATCGGCGGGCATGCTGGTGGCCGCGGAAATGTACCTGGCCGGGATTCCCTGGCATGCGGACGTGCACCGGGAGCTACTCGAAAGCCTGCTGGGGGAACGCATTTCGGGCGGGACCGAGCCGCGCCGGATGGCGGAGCTGGCTGAGGAGGTGTCGCGGGCCTTCGGAGACGGCGTGCGGGTGCGGCCCGACCTGCCGCAGGACATCATCCGGGCCTTCGGCCGCGCCGGAATCCTGTTGTCCTCCACCCGGAAATGGGAGCTGCAGGAGGTGGATCATCCCGCGGTGGCGCCGCTGCTGGCCTATAAATCGCTCTACCGCCTGTATACCGCCCACGGCTGGTCCTGGCTCGAGCAGTGGGTGCACGATGGCCGCTTTCGTCCCGAATATGTGCCGGGCGGCACGGTGACCGGGCGCTGGACCACCAATGGCGGTGGCGCCCTGCAGATTCCGAAGGTGATCCGGCAGGCCATCCGGGCGGATCCGGGCTGGCGACTGGTGGTCGCCGACGCCGACCAGATGGAACCCCGGGTACTGGCGGCGATCTCGCGCGATCCGGGGCTGATGGAGGTGGCCGGGCGCGGTGAGGATCTGTACGCGGATCTGGCGGCCCGCGCCTTCGGCGGCGACCGCGCACAGGCCAAAATCGCCATGCTGGGCGCCATGTACGGCCAGACCTCCGGCGATGCCCTCACCCATATGGCCGAACTCCGCCGCCGCTATCCGGCCGCGGTGGCCTATGTCGACGATGCGGCCAGTGCCGGTGAGGAGGGCCGCCTGGTGCGCACCTGGTTCGGCCGCACCTGTACGCCGGTGGCCGCGGCCTTCGATCAGGTGGACCATTCGCAGGAGAGTTCCGGGCGGTTCGGCAGTACGCCCAGTGCGCGTGCCCGTGGCCGCTTCACCCGGAATTTCGTGGTGCAGGGCAGCGCCGCCGATTGGACACTGCTGGTGCTGGCGGGTCTGCGGCATGCGATCACCCGTGCGGGGCTACGTGCTGAATTGGTTTTCTTTCAGCACGATGAGGTCATCGTGCACTGCCCGGCCGAGGAGGCCGAAACGGTCGCCGCGGCCATCGCCACCGCGGCCGATGATGCGGGGCGAATTGCCTTCGGGCCCACGCCGGTTCGGTTCCCCTTCACGACGGCGGTGGTGGAATGCTACGGGGACGCGAAGTAGCCTCGGCAGCTGAACTGCAGGTCGATCCGCCCGTGGGGTTCGGCGTACGCGTCGTGGAGCATGTTCTCGGCGGGAGCGAGGTACGCCTCGTATCGTGTTGCACGCCATGGGAAGCGGCGGTGGTGAGGTCCGCCGTGAAGCCCTGGGCGAGCAGCGTGGACAGGTGCTCCTTCGCCGCGGCTCCGACGACGTAGCTCTGTGGCGCCGGGGCCACTGCCGCACCGGCCGGGCCGGCAATGGTCCTGGCCACGGCCGGTACCGCCGCCATGGACGCGGCGATCGCGGCGAGCCGCGCTATCGCTGCCGATCGGCTGCTGCTTGGAGGTGACATTCGGATTTCCTTCCGGTAGGGCCCCGCCGATCCCGGTAGCCCCGAGTGCCTACTGGACTCGGCGGGACAGTGATAGATATGTGCGGGGGTTACGTGTCCATCCACGGGAAGGCAATTCAGCCATGCATGACGACGATGTGCGGGCCGCGCTGCAGCGCCACTGGGCAGCCGCCGACGCCGACGACTTCGCGAGCGAACACCAGATCTACCGGGACGACGCGGTTCTCGACTATCCGCAATCCGGCGAGCGCATCCGCGGCCGGGACAATATCCAGGCATCGCGCACCGCCCAGCCGAACAAGAAGCGTTTCACCTTGCGCCGCATCCTCGGCGGCGGAGAGCTGTGGGTCAGCGAGCTGGTCATCGAATACGACGGACAGCCGTCCTACGTCGTCAGCATCATGGAGTTCGAAGGCGAGGTGGTAGTGCGCGAAGCGCAGTACTTCGGCGACGCCTTCGCCCCGGGCCCCTCTCGCGCACAGTGGGTCGAACCGATCCCGCACGACGGAGAAAGCCACGCGGACAACAGGATCGAACGAATCGAGGTTTCCCGGCTGATCCCCGCCCCCGCGGAAGCCATCTTCACCGTTCTGACCGACCCGAACGGACATGTGGACATCGATGCATCGGGAATGCTCCTCGACGCCGAAGGCACAACGGTCGAGCAACCCGGTGACCGGTTCCTGGTCCACATGGACCGTGAAGCCCTCGGGGACTTCCCGCTCGGCAAATACGACGTCGAGGTGGTGATCACCGAACTCACCCCGAACCGGGAGATCGCCTGGACCATCGAGGGCCGGCTCCGGCCGCATATCCGCCACGTCTACGGCTATCGACTGGAACCGGCCGAAAACGGCACTCTCGTCACGTCTTACTACGATTGGTCCGAGGTCGGCGAGCAGTGGCGCAACCGCATCACCTTCCCGGTGGTCCCCGAATCCGCACTCAAGGCCACCCTGGGAATCCTCGAGCGAATCATCCGACGCAGAACCGCCTGAACGCATCCCGTCGCGCCGACCGGCGACCGCGGGTGCGCGAGCGGGCGCCGCCTCGTTCAGACAGTCGAGCCGATGCGACTTCTGACGCCCTTGCGCACAATTCGACCCGTCCGACCGAGCCGGGGTTCCCAGATGCCATTATCGAACTCCTCACATCCAGGCGTTCATCATTCAGCTGGCACCCACTCCGGGCAATCTGTTGTGTAACAACATATCTCACACTTGTCCGCGCTGGCTTTTATGTTCGCACGCTCAACAGCACTGCGCAAGTTGCCATTTCGCATTCTTGCGATACGCATCCAGCGCTCTAGACAATCCACCGCGCCCGTAATGTTTCCGTCGCGCCGCTACCTGACTGATTCGGCGAAAAGTCATGTTCCGCTCATGTTTTGCCACTGCTGCGAAGCGTGCGACGAACGCCCCCGCGGTCTGAGATCATGGGCGGGTGACCGAGGCGGGACGGTTGCGACGCGCACGCGCGCAGTCGCGCAGGGGGGAACGAGTCGAGCGCATCCTGGATGCGGCCAGAGCGCTCGTGTGCGACAGTGGCACGTTCGAGTCGTAAGGTCGATCGGTGACCACCGACACGATCATCTCGCTGTCCGCTGGAGACGCCGGACTGACCATCGATCCCGAGAACGGCTGCCGATTGACGAGCCTGCGGCTCTGGGACACCGAATTACTCCGGCAGGGGGCCAAGTTCGGCGTATTCCCCATGGTGCCCTGGTGCGGCCGAATCGAATTGGGGCGGTTCCGCAGTGGCGGTGAGCAATATCAGATGCCCATCAACAGTGCACCGCACGCCATTCACGGCACCGGTCGCGATACCGCGTGGAATATCGTCCGCAGCGATGGCCGCTCCGCCGCATTCACTTACGATCTTGTCGAGCCGTGGCCGTTCCCGGGGCGCGTCACCCAGTCGGTCGAGCTGGACGAGAACTCGCTGACGCTCACCATGACCGTCGAAGCCACCGGGGACCCGTTCCCGGCACAGGCCGGCTGGCATCCCTGGTTTCTGCGAAACCTGGCCCGCGGCAAGGATGTCGAGCTCACCTTCGAACCCGAGTGGCAGGAGGAGCGCGGTGCCGACCATCTGCCCACCGGTAGGCGCATCCCGCCGCTGCCGGGCCCGTGGGATGACTGCTTCGGCATGCCGGACGGCGTGGACGTCACCCTCACCTGGCCTGGCGCGGTAGAACTGCGCATCACCAGCCGGACCGAATGGGTCGTGATCTATGACGAGCAGGCCGAGGCGGTCTGCGTGGAGGCGCAGTCCGGTCCGCCGAACGGACTCAACACCGTGCCGCGCCCGGTCACGCCCGCCGATCCACTGGAGATCTCCGCGACCTGGACCTGGCGGTCCCTGGCCTAGTCGCCGGATTCGCTCAGCCGCTGATTGATCCGGCCGAGACCATCGGCGATCGCGGTGAGTTGCGCCGGCGTCAGTACATCGATGAACAGCTCCCGGACAGCCGCGACATGGCCCGGCGCGGCTTGTTCGAGCTTCTCCCGGCCCGCGTCGGTGAGCGCGGCGTAGACCGCGCGCATATCGGTCGGACAGGACCGCCGGCGCACCAGACCGGCCTTCTCCAACTGGTCGATCTGATACGAGAGTTTGCTCTTCGAATTGAACATGGCCGTGGCGAGCTCACTCATGCGCAGCTCGTTTCCGGGCGCGTCCGCGAGCCGGACGAGGATCTCGTACTGCGGGTGCGAGAGCCCGGCATCGCGCTCGAGCTGCTGATCGAGCCGCCGATTCAACAGGGTCGCGGTGGTGACAAAAGCCAGCCAGGCCCGGCGCTCCTCCCTGTCCAGCCACCGCGAATGACCCATAGCCCCAGGTTACAGCGATTGTTCGAAGTGGAATAAGCAGATGATCACCGAGGTTCAAATTTGAACAGAACAGGTCCTCGGAGCACCGGAGCAGTTATGGACACCACCACCGCAGTGGGTGCGAGTATTCGCACCCGAGTGACGATCCCGCTGACCTTCGGAGACGGGTACTCGACCGTCGCGGAGGCCGTCACCTTCGACGGCCTCGCCGACGGCAAGGAACACCTCGCCCTGTTGCTCGGCGACCAGCGCTCGGCACGGACGCCGCTGGTACGCCTGCATTCGGAATGCCTGACCGGTGACGTCTTCGGCTCGGCTCGCTGCGATTGCGGACCCCAGCTGCGGGAGGCGGCCGAACGCATTACCGATGCCGGCGGCGTACTGCTCTACCTGCGTCAGGAGGGCCGCGATATCGGCCTGTACAACAAGCTCGACGCCTACGCGCTGCAGGATCTGGGCATGGATACCTACGCGGCCAATACCGCGCTCGGGCTGCCCGAGGACGCACGGGACTACACCGCGGCCGCGCAGATGCTCGACGCGCTGGGCATTGCGGAAGTGGATCTGCTGACCAATAATCCGGACAAGTCACGCCAGCTCGGTGCGCTCGGAGTGGGTGTACGCACCCTCGTACCGACGGCCGTCCACGCCACCTCGAGCAACCTGCACTATCTGCGGGCCAAGATCGAGCACACCGGCCACACCATCAGCCTGAGCTGAGCGACCATCAGCCCGAGCCGAGCGCGGTGACCCCGAGTCCGCTGCCGAGTCCGGTACGGGCGAACTGCGCGAGCGGCAACTGGATTCCGAGGCGATCACCGAGTTCGAGGGCCAGACTCAGATCCTTCTCCCCGAGGTCGCGGACGTGGCCCAGGATGGAGTACCAGAAGTCGGCCGGATCGATCGGTGCGGTGGTGTCGCGCAACATGATCGCACCCGGGCCGCCGGTAATGGCGTCGGAATGGCGCACCACTTTGCCGAGTGCGGCGATATCGAGCCCGGCCGCCTCCGCCAGGCGCTGTGCCTCGGCGGCGGCGGTGAAGGAGACGAAGTGCAAGAGGTTGCGCGCCAGCTTCATTCGGGTGCCGGCGCCGACCCCGCCCGCATGCACGATCAGATCGGAGAAACAGCCGAACGGCGCTCGAATGCGTTCCACCGCAGCGTCACTGCCGCCGACCATGACCGCGAGCGCGCCTCGTGCGGCACCGGGTGCGCCGCCGCTCACCGGCGCATCGACGAATTCGACCTCGTGCTCGGCGCATACCGCCGCGAGCTGCTCGGCCGTCTCATCGCTGATCGTCGAGTGCACGGCGACAACGGTTCCCGGTCGGGCCGTACGCAGAATGCCCGCCGGGCCGGTGAGCACTTCACGCACCTGTTCGTCATTGACGACCGTCACGCAGATCACCGCGGACTCGGCCGCCAATGCCGCGGGATCGACTGCTGCCCGCGCGCCCGCCTCGGTGAACGGGAGCGTCGCGGCGGCATTCACATCGCATACCGTGAGCCCGCCCGGCCAGTCCAGCAGCCGCTTCGCCATGGGCGCGCCCATATTGCCCAGGCCGATGAATCCGACCGGGACACTGGAGGATTCGAGTGTCATCGGATGATCTGCCCGCCGTCGACATTGAGAATATGGCCGGTGACCCAGCTCGCCTCGTCGGAGAGCAGGTAGAGGCAGGCGCCCACCAGATCCTGCGGCGTACCCATGCGCTTGATCGGCAGCCGGGAGACCATATCCTTCACAATGCTTCCCGGCGTAACGGTCAGGGTGGCCTCGGTGTCGATGGGACCCGGCGCGATCGCGTTCACCCGAATCTTGGAGCCGCCGAGCTCGACCGCGAGTTGCTGTGTCAGGCCATTGATTCCGACCTTGGCCAGGCCGTAGAAGCCGGAGTACACCCACGCCGCCGTGGAGGACTGATTGACGATGGAACCGCCGCCGCCCGCGGCCATCTGCTGCCACACCGCGCGTGTCACGTTCAGTGCGCCATCGAGATTCACGCCCATGAACTTCTTGTAGTAGTCCCACGGCACGGTGAGCAGCAGATCCAGTTTCATCTCGCCGTAGATGGCGGCATTGTTGACCAGGTGGTCGATGCCGCCGAACTGCGCGACGGTGAATTCCGCCAGCGCGGCGGCGGATTCGGGATCCGCGACGTCGACCCGGCAGAAGGCGGCGGTGCCGCCGTCTGCGGTGATCTGCTTCGCGACTTCCTCACCGCGTTCGACATTCAGGTCGGCGACAACAACTTTCGCGCCTTCCGCGGCAAGTGCGCGGGCATAGACCTCGCCGATGCCCTGGGCGGCTCCGGTGACAATGGCGGATCGGCCGGTGAAACGGGCCATGGAAGAATCAGCTCCTAAATTTGCTGCGGTATAAAGTTTTTCGTCGGTGCGGTCAGGCCGGAGTGGCGACCAGCTTGGTTTCCAGGTACTCCTCGAAGCCGGCCACGCCCATTTCGCGGCCGAAACCGGACTGCTTGTAACCGCCGAACGGCGCATCGGCGGCGTACCAGAGACCGCCGTTCACGCTCAGCGTCCCGGTGCGCACCCCGGCGACCACGGCATCGATCCGATCGGGGTCACTCCCCCAGACCGAACCCGAAAGACCGTAGGGCGATTCATTGGCCAGGCGGATCGCGTCGGCGTCACCGTCGTGCGGAATGATCACCAGCACCGGACCGAAGATCTCCTCCTGGGCGACGGTCGCGGTATTGGGGACATCGGCAATGAGCGTCGGCTCGATGAAGAACCCGCGCTCCCGCGCGGCGGGCCGGCCGCCGCCGGCCACAATGCGGCCGCCCTCGGCCCGCGCGGTATCGAGATAGCGTTCCACGCGGTCCCGCTGGCGTGCGGAAATCAATGGGCCGCACACGGTTCCGGATTTCTCCGGGTCCCCCGCGCGAATTCCGCCCAGGGTCTTCGCGGTCGCGGCCACGGCCTCGTCGTAGGCGGCACGCGGCACCAGCAGCCGGGTGGTCAATGCGCAGCCCTGTCCGGCGTGCACGGTGACCGAGAATGCGGTGTAGCTGCACGCGGTCGCGATATCGGCGTCGTCGAGCACGATGGCGGCCGACTTGCCGCCGAGTTCGAGGAAGGTGCGCTTGAGCGTGGCGGCGGCCCCGGCCATCACCGCCCGGCCCGTCTGCGTGGATCCGGTGAAGGTGATCATGTCCACCCGCGGATCGGCGACCAGCTGCGCGCCGAGTTCGTGATCGTCGGAGGTGACGATATTGACCACGCCCGCCGGGATATCGGTGTGCTCGGTAATGAGCTGTCCGAGCACGGCCGCACACCACGGGGTGTCCGGAGCGGGCTTGAGCACCACCGTATTTCCCGCCGCCAGCGCCGGGCCGAGCTTGGCCAGATTGATCTGATGCGGGAAGTTCCACGGGGTGATCGCGCCGACAACACCGACCGCCTCACGCCGAATCCGGCGGCGGCTGGTGATCCCCATGGTCACCCCGAGCCCGAGATCGGTGTCCCAGTCATAGCTTTCGGCCAGATCGGCGGCGAAGCCGAGATCGGCGATCGGCCCCTCCAATTGCGGCCCGCTGGTCAGCATGCGGGGCGCACCGACTTCGGCAATGGTGATCTCGCGCAGTTCGTCGAGGTGATCACGCATGGCCTCGCGCAATTGGCGCAGGCAGTGCGCGCGGAAGGCGTGATCGCGGGACCAGTCGGTGGTGTCGAAGGCGGTGCGGGCCGCACCGATCGCGGCGTCCATATCCGCGGCCGACGCATTGGCGGCGTGGCCGAGCACCTCCTCGGTGGCGGGATTGATCGTCGCGAAGACGCCGGCTCCGCCGGAGACCAGTTTGCCGCCGATCAGCAGGGGTGTGCCGCCGGCGGGAACAAGGCCGTTCATAAGTGGCTCCGATACATGTCTGGACAGGTGCTCGGAATATAGTTCGAAGGTCCGGCCCGGCACAAGGACTCACTGCCGGTGCGCAGGTCCGGGCCTTCGCCAATCTCATAATGCCGCAATCGGATACATGGTCAGGTCCGATTCGAGTCTTGTCGCGACACTGCAATCGCAGTACCGTCCGGACACATGTCCAGCACGTGTCCGGGCAGCTATTCCGGGAAGGACTTCCAATGACACCGGTCAAGCCGCGACGGGTCCCGGGAGGCGAAGTCGAGCACGGCCACCTCGAGGAGTTCCGCACCGATCCGATCGCCCTCGACCCGTACGCGCCGATCGACAGCTTCCGGCGGCGCGACGAGGCCCGCGTGCAGCTGGTGGAACTGGAGTGGGAGCGCTACAAGCGGCTGCGGCCGCGCACCGCGCCCGATGAGATCGTGCGGTGGGCCACCCCGGTCACCGCCTTCCAGCGGACTGCGACCGCGGATACCGAGCTCGGCGGACGGCTCATCCGCAAGGGCGATCGGGGCGGATTGGTCTACAGCTCGGCCAATTTCGACGAGGAGGCCTTCGACGATCCGTTCACGTTCGATGCGTTCCGCGAATCCAATCCGCATGCCGGGTTCGGCGGTACCGGGACGCACTACTGTGTCGGCGCGAATCTGACTCGGCTCGAGATCGACCTGATGTTCAATGCCATCGCCGACGTCATGCCCGATCTGAGCCAGGTGTCCGAACCGGAGCGGCTGCGGTCGGGCTGGATCAATGGCATCAAACGCTGGCAGGTCCGGTACCAGTAGGGCGGAACAAAGCCACCTGGACAATACCTCTGAAGCAGAGGTATTGTCGGTTCATGCCAGCACCTTCCCCTGATGCCGAACCAGGCCTGCGCCCGGTCGAGCACGATGGTGTCGAGTCCGGGCAGATGTTTTCCCTGCTGTTCGGCGCGATGGGCCGACTGCGCCGCCAGCTCGGCAGGATCGCCGGGCGATCGTTCGACGGGCCCGAGCTGTCCGCCGCGCAGGCGGAATTCCTGCGCCTGGTGGGTCGCCAGCCCGGAGTGTCCGTGAAGGCCGCGGCGGCCGAACTGGGTTTGGCCGCCAATAGCGTGTCCACCTTTGTCACCGCCCTGGTCAAGGCGGGTCTGGTCGTGCGTGAACCCGATCTGCTCGATCGGCGGATGATGCGCCTGTCGCTCACCGCCGATGCGCAGCAGCTCGCCGACAGCACCCGGCTGCGCAGGCAGCAGCTGGTCTCCTGGGCCGTCGATCAATTGACCGCCGATCAGCGCGCCGACCTGCGGCGGGGCCTGGATGTCATTGCCACACTGACCGATCTGCTCCACGAGCAGGAGCAGCGGGAGAAGGGCGAAACTCGATGATTTCATCGCCACCTGCCGTCGAATGCCGCGATCTCACCCATCGCTACGGCGCCAATACCGTGGTCGACAGCCTCACCCTGACCATCGACCGAGGCGAGATCTTCGGCCTGCTCGGGCCCAATGGCGCGGGTAAGTCCACCACGATCCGGCTCATCAATACGCTGATTCCGGTGCAGCACGGGTCAGTTCGAGTGCTGGGGCTCGATGTCACCACCCAGGCCACCGACGTGCGCTACAACCTCGGCTATGTGCCACAGCAACTTTCGATCGAGGCCGGACTCACCGCCCGGCAGAACGTGACCTGGTTCGCGCGACTGTTCGATGTGCCGCGCCGTGAGCGGACGCAGCGGGTCGATGAGGCGCTCGAGGCGATGCATCTCATCGATGTCGCCGAACAGATGGCGGGCACCTTCTCCGGCGGCATGATTCGCCGTCTGGAGCTGGCGCAGGCGCTGGTGAACCGGCCCGCGATTCTGGTGCTCGACGAGCCGACGGTGGGCCTGGACCCGATCGCCCGCGACAGCGTATGGGAGCGGGTCGCGGAAATGCGGCATAGCTACGGCATGACGGTGCTGCTCACCACACACTATATGGCCGAGGCCGATGAACTGTGCGACCGAGTTGCCCTGCTGCACAAGGGCGTACTGCGCGCCGTCGGCTCGCCGACCGACCTGAAGAACGAGATCGGCCCCGCCGCGACTCTCGAAGATGTGTTCCGGCACTACGCCGGCGAAAGTCTCGACGACGACAAGACGGAAGCGGGGATGCGCAGTGTCCGAACTACTCGCCGTTCAGCCCAACGGATGGGCTGAACCCACCCGAGCCCCCCAGGGCTGGGCCCGCGTTCCCGCGCTGACCTCGCGCGTCGGGACGTTCGCCCTGGTCGAAATTCAGAAGCTGCGGCACGATCAGACCGAAATCCTCACCAGGGCAGTGCAACCCGTGCTCTGGATGGTGATCTTCGGATCCACCTTCTCGCGCCTGCGGTCGATTCCGACCGGCAAGGTGCCGTATCTGGATTTCCTGGCGCCCGGCATCATCGCGCAGTCGGCGCTGTTCATTTCGATCTTCTACGGCATTCAGATCATCTGGGATCGTGATGCGGGCATCCTCAACAAGCTGCTGGTGACTCCGACGCCCCGGTCCGCGCTGATCGCCGGAAAGTGCTTTGCCGCGGGCGTGCGGGCCATTGCGCAAATCGTTGTGGTGGTTATCGTTTCGCTGCTGATGGGCGTGGGGATGACGATGAATCCGCTGAAGATCGCCGCGACCATTCCGGCGGTGTTCCTCGGCACGGCGTTCTTCGCGTGCCTGTCGATGACCATCGCAGGGATCGTGCAGGCCCGGGATCGGCTGATGGGCATCGGGCAGGCCATCACGATGCCACTGTTCTTCGCGTCGAATGCGCTCTATCCGATCGCGCTGATGCCCGGCTGGCTGCAGGTGATCAGTCGCATCAATCCGCTGAGTTATGAGGTCGACGCGCTGCGCGGGCTGCTCGTCGGTACTCCAGCCAACCTCTGGCTCGATTTCCTCGTACTTACCGGTGCGGCTGTGCTCGGGGTCATTTCGGCCTCGTCGCTGCTCGGCCGATTGGTCCGATAATTCACGGGACCGTAGCGCTCAGTCGGTCACCCAGCGGCCCAGCTGCGGCACCGCCTCACCCGGATGTTTGGCCTGGAAGCCGTCACCGATCGCCTGCATCTTCCAGTCGCCGCCGGACCGGTACAGCTTGGCCATGGCCAAGCCGGTGAAAGGCATACCGCCGGAGAGGGTGAAGCGGGCCAGTTCGGTGCCGGTGGTGCCGTCCACCAAGCGGCAGAAGGCATTTCGCACCTGTTCGAAGGTGTGACCCTGGTAGGAGGTCACAATGAACAGCAGGGTGTCGACGCGCTGCGAGACTCGTGTGAGGTCGACCTGGATCACCTCGTCGTCGCCCTGGCCACCGCCGACCAGGTTGTCGCCCTGGTGCCGGATCGAGCTGTCCTTCGAAGTCAGCTGACCGTAGTAGGCGACATCGACGAGATTGCGGCCCGCGAACATGGCGACCCAGGCGTCGAGATCGATATCGACGGCACGGCTGCCGAAGAAGCCCTTCTTGACCGGATCCCAGCCCAAACCCATTCGCACAGCGGTCAATGCGACGCCGCCGTCCTTGCGGAGGGTGACGCGCTGACCCTTCGCCAGGCTGACCGGACGGTCCTTGGAGAGGCTGACCTCGCCTGAGGAATGTGGGGCCGGTGGTGGGGGCGGCAGTGGCGCGGGCGGCGGCTGCGTGGGATACGGCGATGCGGCAGGCATGCTCGTGCGCGGCGCATCATCCACCGACACACCGTGATCGGTGACCAGCGCGGCGAATCCGCCCGCATATCCCTGCCCGACCGCACGCACTTTCCAGCTGCCCTGACGGCGGTACAGCTCCACCGCGACAACAATCGATTCGGCGCTCAAATCGGCAATCCGATACTCGTACAATCGATTTCCGGCCGTATCCGAGACGATCGCGGTCGGCGGCGCGATCTGACCGAAATTGCTGCCCGCGTTCTCCAGGCTGATCACCGCCCGAATCTGTGCGATCTCGGCGGGTACCTGCGCGAAGGACACCGCCACCGAGGGTGTTTGCCCGGCCTGTAAACGCACCCCCGGACCCGAAGGCTGGTTGTAGAACACGAAATCCGCGTCCGAACGCACCTTGCCCTGCTCGGTCACCAGCAGCGCGGATAACTCCGCCGGCGCCGCGACCTGCACGGAAACCACGACATCGGGAGCGGTCAGGGCCGCATTCTGCCCCTTCACCAGCGTCGCCACCACACGCACCCCTCAGCTCGGTTAATCTCCCCCGCCACTCTACGACCGGGTCCCGTCGCCGACATGCTTCCCAGGTATCGAGATTGCTTGCCCGGGATCACGATCGTCTGCGGAGCGAATTCAGCCGAGGAAGCCGATGAGAGCGCCGATCACCGCCTGCGGCTGCTCCTCCGGGATGTAGTGACCGCACTCGGCCACCTCGGCCACACGGCGTATCCCGTTTCCCCGGCCTGATCGACATCGCCCTCGCCGAGGTCAGCTGGACGAGCCCGAGTTCGCCTGCGCCACAAGTTGTTCGAATGCATCGAGCACCTCGACATAGGCACCCGGCACGTCGATACGCAGCACCGACTCCGGACCGCTCTCGACGAACGTGAAGGTGAAGAACGAACAGCAGCCGCTCTCCCGCGCAGTCAAGTCTCGCGCGACCGGTTCGGCACCACCCACCAACACCAGCTCCAGCCCAGTCGGCGCCGTGCGCGTGGCCGCCTGAACCGACTCGGCAAAGAAGGCCGCAAACTCCGCCACCCGAAACGGCTGCTCCGCCGTAGGCAAGGTGCACGAGTCCGGCACCCAGCCCGCAGGTTCGATATCGATCCGCATGGATTCACCGTAATCCTGCATTGGGCGTAGAGAAACCCCGAAAACAAAGATGCCTGGACAAGAAGAAAGAAAACGACCAAAGAACAATAACCTGAAAGATTCCGGTCGGTCCGCCAGTCTGAATATCCTTATATCACAACGTGATTCGCCTTTCCGGGGTTCTTCTGCGGCGGTAGAATAGAGGCATGAATCCGGGGGGAGAAACCACCATCGTATCGAGTGCACACGCACTCGATACCGCCGTGGAAAACCTCCTCGATGCCTCCCTCACACCCTTGCTGGACGAGGAATTCATCGCAGTGATGCGTGAAGTCGAGACCAGCATGCGCAAACTCGAAGCCGTCAAGCACCGGTTCGTCACCGAAACCTGCACGCTCCCTGGCCGCGCGTGCCGGGTCGGCGTCCCCGGTCAAATTCTTGGAACAGACCTTGCGGCTCAGCCACGCTGATGCGGTCTCGCGGGTCAACGCCGCCAAACAGTTGAGCCCGCATCCGGCGCTCGGCGGGGACCTGGAACCGGAACTGGCGTATGTCGCCGAAGCCCAACGCGCCGGGGAGATCTCGGTCGATCATGTGCGGCGGATCGCGCAGGTCCTCAAGCGCATCCCGTGTGCTGCCGATCCCGGCCAGAAAGACCTGGCCCAAGACGTTTTGACCACCTACGCCCGCACCGGCAGCCCGGACAAACTGCTCGATCTGGGTGAGGTCATCCTGGCGAACATCGACCCCGACGGCACCCTCACCCAGGACAAAGACCGCGAACGCATGCGCGGGCTCACCCTCGGGCGCAAGCGTGCGGACGGGATGTCCCCGCTGATCGGGGAGATCACCGAGCCGTTGCGGGAAATCCTGGAGCCGTTGCTGGCCAAGTTCGCCCGCCCGGGCATGTGCAACCCCGCCGATCCGCACAGCCCGAAGGTCGCCGACCGCACCCTCGACCGCCAGAAACTGAAAGCCGCCTCCGAACGCGATAACCGCTCGCCCGCGCAACGCAACCATGATGCGTTGTTGGCGGTGCTGCGGTTTCAGCTCGACCGCCCCAAGCTCGGCTCCCACCGGGGTTTGCCCGTGGAAGCGATCATCACCATGCGTGTGGAGGACCTCGAGCGGGGTGCGGGGATCGCGACCACCGCGACCGGGGGCACCCTGACCATCCCGCAAGCCCTGGAACTGGCGGCCGGAACCCGACCGTTGTTGGTGGTGTTGAACAAGGCCGGACTGCCCCTGTATTTGGGGCGCGGGCGAGACCGGTTGGCCACGCCCGCACAACGACTGGCGTTGATCGCTTCCGACAAGGGGTGTACCCGACCCGGGTGCAGTGCGCCCGCGAGCCTGGCGGCGGCCCATCACGTCACCGGATGGGCAGAAGGCGGCCCCACCGACATCGACAACCTCACCCTCGCCTGCGATGGGTGCCACGCGATGATCCACGACGGGCCCGGGGGCTGGAAAACCATTGTCATGGGCGAGGATACCCAGTTCCCGGGCCGGACCGGGTGGATCGCCCCACCCCACATCGACCCCACCGGCACCCCGCAGGTCAATCACCTGCACCACACCGGTGAACTGATGGCCGGTGCCCTCAACGAAATCCGGGCCCGGGAACGGTCGCACCGCGAGCGACGGCGGGCATGGCTCGATGCCCGCAAAACCACCCCCACCCGCGAATAGTGGGACCGCGCCCCTTGTTGACACCGTCAGGTTGGTCCTGACGGTGTCACAACCCGTTGCCCACCAAAGTTCCACGGGCAGTGGGCCTCGAGAGGCGAACGAGCACAGCGGAACCCGGACCGTGCGGAGCGGCAGCACAACCACCCCCACCCGCGAATAGCGGACCCGCCCCTCGTTGACACCGTCAGGCCGGTCCTGACGGTGTCACAACCCGTTGCCCACCAAAGTTCCACGGGCAGTGGGCCTCGAGAGGCGAACGAGCACAGCGGAACCCGGACCGTGCGGAGCGACAGGCGGCAGCAGCAGGCGGGGACGCGATGCCCACAACCCATCCATCCGCGAATAGCGGAACCCCTGTCAGCGCTCTTTGAAAACCTGGCCACCGGCGCAGACATCGTCAAGTCGATCCTGACGGTGCTACGACAAGTCCTTGTCCACCAAAGGTTTCATCGCCGCCGACCCCAATCATCCAGAACCGGGAACGGCGACAACAGCGGCAGCCCGGGCCGATCCTCACCATCCCTACCGACTCGACAACCGCAGACCGCAGACCGCAGACCGCAGACCGCAGCAGCGCACTCCAGCGGTGCCAAAGACACTGCCCAACCACTGTTTCCACAGACGCCGACCGCCGCCGTGAACGAGCGCAGCGGAACCCGCACCGGATGGACCAGCAGCAGGCGTGGCTCGCGCCCCCGTGAGTCCACCCTCCACCCGGAACCCCACCCACACAGCAGGCTTCACACCGAAAACACCATCACATTGATCCTGCCGATGCAACACTCGTGCCGAATCACCGCGCACCCCGTGCCATCGCCCACCGAACGCCCGGAACCTCGTGCTACCCCGCCACCACCATCAGCGCCGATCCCTCGAGCACCATGAACGCTGCCAGCCCGGGTCTTTCAGGCTCTTGCTCTTCGATCCCTTCTCTCCAGGCGGCCCTTGGTCTTTCGGGTCTTGTCTTTTCGTGTTTTGTCTCTGAAACCGGACCACAACCAGTCTTCCGGCTGGCACCGCAGCTTCCCTCGTGACCGCGGAAGGTCAACCGGGTACCCCACCCGACGCCACCAGCACGGCCATCTCGGGCCCTGCCCGCACCCCGGGATCCAACACCGCCCCTCGACCCAAGCAACCCAGGTGCACCGGCTTGCCTCGGCATCGAATCCACCCGGAGCGGGCACCACACACGCCTTCTCGACGGCCGCACAGCAGGTGTCCGCACCGCACAGACCCGATAACCGCTGTGCCGCTGAGACACCCGCTGTTCCGTTCTCGGGAGCCGACGGTTCTATGCCGAAACAGTCGGTGCACCTGGGTTTCTTGCCTGCCGAGCAGAGTTGGTCAGCACGGGGTGCGGGCAAAGCCCGAGAGGGCCGTGCTGGGCACGTAGGGAGGGGTACCCGGTTGACCTTCCGGAGTTGAGAGAGGCTGTGCGGTACCGGCGGGGTCGACCGGCCGTGGTGCCGTTCTCGAGAAGAAGACACGAAAAGACAAGGGCTCGCTTCGGGCTCAGTCTCCCCCCTCAGTGGGACATGATGCCTGGGCGCAATCGGGGTTCTCCCGGAGTCGCGGGCGGCGTCCGTTCGGTAGCTTCGGAATGGTGCAGCCGCCACAGACAACTCGGGCCTTGGGCAGATCCGGACAATCGGGATATCGATGCGAGATGCGGGCGGCCGCAGTGGGTGGCCGGGTCTAGATGCGCGGGGGTCGGGTTGCGGGGGTGGTGCTCGCCGGGTGGTTGTGTGTGGTTGGGGTTGTCGGCGGGGCGGTGGCGCGTGCTGATGGTGGGGTGGCGGGGAGCGATGTGATGGTGGCTCAGTCGCTCGGGGATCGGGAGTTGACGGTTGTGGTGCGGCGGGCTGAGCCGGTGCCTGGGCCGTTGCGGGTGGACGTTATTACCCATGTCGGTTCTGCGGCGGGGACTCTCGCGCTGAGTGTCACGCCCTCGGATCGGGGCGGGGACGAGTCGGCGGGGACTGTGGCGCTGGGGGATCGGGCGGGGGTGTATTCGGCGACGCTGCGGGTGGATCATGCGGGGCCGTGGGAGTTGGCGGTCAAGGATGGCGATCAGGTGGCGCGGATTCCATTTCTGGTGGCGGCTACGGTGGTAACGCCGTGGGAGCGGGCGGCTTATGGAGGGTTCTTCGGAGCCGGTGTGCTGCTGCTCGTTTCGATCGGCACGGCGATGGTGTCCAGGCGCGGGTGGCCGACGCTGGTGCCCGCGGGGGCGATGATCGCGGCGCTGGCGGTCGGTATTACGGGGGCGACGCTGTCGGCGAGCGCACCGCTGCCACGGCCGGCGGGGAGTCTGCTCGATCCCACCTCGGATACGATCGGCGATCCCTTTCCGGAGCGGCAGTTGCCGATGACGACGAATTACTCACGGCCGCCGGTGAATCTGACGCTCACCACACGAGGTGCGGCGGAGACTGGTCATCCCACCGAGCTGATGCTATCGCTCACCGATGCCGCCACCGGGCAGCCCGTGGACGATCTACTGGTCAACGATGATGCCCTGCTGCACCTGATGATCGTCGGCCCGAACGGCACCTTCTGGCATCGGCATCCGATCCGGACCGCACCCGGCGAGTACCGGATTCGCTTGACCCTCAACCAGTCCGGCGACTACGGGATCGCGGCGGAGATCGCGCGCCGTGGTGGCGGGGTACAGCTGTTGCGGTCCACGCTGCATGTTACGGGCGAATCCGGTGCGGCCCCCGCCCCGGATTCCGCGGGTGCCCAGCTGGTCCCCACGACATTGGTCGCGGGCGAACCCGGCACGCTCACTACGCATTTCGGCGGCGCCGCGGATCTACAACCCTGGCTCGGCATGGTCGGTCATCTCATTGCCGTCGGTCCGCTGCCCGATCATGTGCCCACCGGCGCGGCCGCCGCGGCCGCACCGATCTGGGCGCACGCGCACGCCATGGCGCCGATGCTCGGCCCGGGCGCGCAATTGCCGGACGAGACCGTTGCCGCCTACGGCCCGGATGTGTCGTTCACCTTCACTTTCCCACTGCCCGGCCGGTATCTGGTCTGGGCTCAGGCCGAGCGCGGTTATGCCCTGATGACCGTGCCCGCCACCGTCGATGTCCGGGCGAAGGAGTCGCAATGACCACCCGCAGGGGTTTGCTGTTGATCGCCGCCGCGGTGATCGTGGCGCTGGTGACGTGGTGGGTGTGGCCGAGCGATTCGGCACCGGCGCAGCGTATGGCCGCCGGGCCCTACCGTGTCGAGTTGACCGTCGGCGACGGCTCGGCGCACACCGGCGATAATTCGGCCGAGCTGGAGATCACCGATCAGCAGGGCAAACCCGCTGCACTGGAACGGGTTTCGGTGGAGCCCGCCATGCCGCAGATGGGGCATGCGGTGCCGCCCGCCACCGCCACCACCGTGACACCCGGCCACTACCGCGCCGCCGTGAATCTGCCCATGCCGGGGCAGTGGGAGATCGCGGTGAATCTGTCCGGCCCGCAGGGCAGCGGGCGCGCAACCTTTTCCGTTCGAGCCAACTGACCCGCACCCGTACGAGCCAACTGACATGAATCAGGAGCAGCACATGGACCTCACCGCATCGGGGCGAGGGATCACCACCTCGGTGGCCTCCCCCGCCACCTCCCTACGCGCCTGGCTACCCGCGTCGATCCTGCTCGCCGCCACCATGACCTGGGCGGTCGGCGCCACCTGGGATATCCAGTGGCACAGCGACGTCGGCCCGGACACCTTCTTCACCCTGCCGCATCTGTTCATCTACGCCAGCGCCGCCATGTCCGGATTCACCAGTCTCGCAGTGATTCTCGCGACAACAGCCGCGGGGCGCGCGGGCCGCACCATGGACGCGACGCTCGGCGGGCCGGGTATCGGCGTCTTCGGCCGGACCTTCACCGCACCGCTCGGCTACCTGGTGACCAGCCTGGGCGCGGCGTCCTTCCTGCTGTACGGACTGTGGGATCTGTGGTGGCACAGTCTCTACGGCTTCGACGCCATCATCGATTCACCGCCGCACATCGGACTCTTCCTGTCCAGCACCGTCACCTCGGTGGGCACCGTCATCGTCTTCGCCGCCGCGCGCGAACAGCGCTGGGGACAGCTCGGCGCGCTCGTCTGCCTCGGCAATCTGCTGATCTCCAGCACCATCACCGCGCTGGCCGTGCAGCGACTCAGCGGCGGCACCATTCGATGGACCGTCGTGGTGACCGCGTTCATGGCACTGATCCTGCTGATCACCGGCGGCTCGCTCCGCAAGGGTGGCGCGACGATCACAGCCCTGGTGGCAGCCGCCATGCAGGGCGTGTTCTGGTGGTTCGCGCCGTGGGCCGCGCGCGCCTACGCGGATTTCGTGGAACTGCCTATGCGCGAACATATTCGGGGTATTCCGGCGACTCCGGCCCTGATTCCGCTGTGCCTGATTCCGGTCGGCATTGTCGTCGATCTGGTGCTGCGCCGGAGCGGGCACACCGTCCGGCTGCTTCCGGCGCTGGCGGGTGCGATCGGCGGTGCCATTGTCGCGCTGTGCGCACCGTGGCAGAACATTCTCATCTACGGCGGTTCGCTGCCCGTGACCGCGACCATAATCGGCACCACCGTTTTCGGCGCGATCTTCGGCGGCCTCGCCGGATTCCTCGGCTGGCGTTTCGGCGACATGCTCCACCTCGCCGCCCCGACCACCGGAGCCCGCGCATGATCGCCCGCCTGCTGTCCGCCGCCGCAACACTTCTCGCCGTCCTCGGACTGCTGGCCACCGCCACAGGCACCGCTGCCGCCTATCAACCGGTCGATATCGTGCACACCGAGCACGTCCAGGCGGGTCCGTACAGCCTCACCATCGGGTTCAGCCAATGGCCGCTGCGCGCAATGCAATCGCTGGATTTCACCTTCGATCCAGAGGGCGGCATCGCCGATAAGTCCGGCACCCTGACCACGATCCGGCCGAACGGGCAGGTCAGCAAATCCCAGCCGCTCTCCCGCCATCCGCGGAAGCACGAGGTCTGGGGACTGGATGTCAGATCGCTTGATCAGCAGGGCAATTGGACGTTCCGGTTCACGATCGACGGGCCGCAGGGTCAGGGCGTCGGCGAACTCCACGATCTCAACGTCCTACAGCAGCCCGGCCCGCCGCTGTCCGTCAGCTGGGCCGTGAGTTCGCTGCCGCTGCTGGGCCTGATCGCCTTCCTCGCCTATGCCTGGCGGCGCACCCGCCGGACCACACCCGACGAGCGTGAGCTGGTCGGTCAGCACTGAACGCGGTTGGCCGGCAGCTTGATTCAGAATCCGGTCATACCGATTTGTACCCCGGGTGCACACCCGGGGTGAGGCCCTGATCGGCGACGATGCGACCGAGTAGTTCGGCGAGTTGCCGATGCTCATCGTCGGTCAGGGAACGGCACAGCTGCGCCTCGTTTTCGATGGCGACCGCACCGAGCTCGCCCAGCGTCGCCTGACCTTTCGGCGTCAGGAACAGCGCGTGCAGGCGCCTGTCGTCCGGATTGCGTTTGCGTTCGATCAGGCCGCGCTCCTCGAGCTTGTCCGCGAACTGCACGAAGCGGCTGGGCGGCATGCCCAGATCATCGGCGAGCTCGCGCTGACTGCGGCCGGGCCGGAAGACGAGCGCGCGCAGCAGGCCCGCCTGGGCCGGCGTCAGGTCCAATGCCGCGGTGCCCGCAGCGAATCTATCGGCGGCATGTGCCCCGACCTGAGCCAACAGGAATCCAACCGCCCGGGGTGTGCGGTGCCCGGCCGATTCTTCTTTCGTATCCACGAAGCAATGGTAGCAGCGCGGATACGATTTACGATTGACAATCGTTACAGATTGTAATCATTATTGAGGAAGTACGGTTCACCCGAGCTCGAGGATCTCCGCCATGAGCACCACAACTGCCGCTCGCACCAGCACCAATCGCATCAACCCCGCAGTTCTCGCCCCCGTCCTCGCCTTCGCCGGATTCACCATCGCGTACGTGGCCACCAATGCCGGCGTCCCGCATCCCGATGCCAGCGGCGCGGATGTGCTCGCCTACACGACCTCGCACACCGATCTGATCAATGCCGGAGCGGTGCTGATGTTGCTGTCGGCCACCCCGCTGGCCATCGCCGGCGCATTGCTGCAGCGCACGCTGCGCGCCCCGGCGATCGCCGTCGTCGGCGCCGGGCTCGCCGCCGCCGCACTCACCTTCAGTGCATTGTTCGCTTGGGCCGGTGGACATCTGGCAGGCAGCAGCACACCGGAATTGGCCCGCGCGATCGCCGATATGGGTTACCTCACCGGCGGGCCCGCCTATTCCGCCGGTTTCGGACTGCTGATCATCGGGATTTCGATTCCGGCACTGCTGAATCGGACGCTGCCGCCGGTGCTGGTGTGGATCGGCTTCGCCATCGCCGCGGCCGCCGCACTGTCCACGCTGGCACTCATTGCCTCGGGGTTCGGCTATCTGCTGCCGGTCGTCCGGTTCGGCGGTCTGCTCTGGCTGATCACCACCGGCGTAGTGCTGTCCCGTCGCTGAATTCACCGCTTTCCCTTTATCACCCATCGAAAGGCTCGATGCCATGTCCATCAGCAGCTACTCCGACCTCTCCGGCAAGATCGCGGTAATCACCGGCGGCTCACGCGGTATCGGCGCGCAGACCGCCCGCATGCTGGCCGCGCAGGGTGTGCGGGTCTGCATTGTCGGCCGCGATGAGAAGGCACTCGACGAAGTCGTCGCGCAGATCACCGAGGCCGGTGGCACCGCACTGGCAGCCGTCGCCGATGTCACCGATGCGACTGCGCTGGAACAGGTCCGGGATCTCGTGGAGAGCCGGCTCGGCCGGGTCCAGATTCTGGCCGCCTTCGCCGGCGGTGTGGGCGAGCCCGTGCCGACCCCGAATCTGACCGAACAGCGCTGGCATCAGGCACTGGACGCGAATCTGAGTTCGGCCTTCCTCACCATCCAGGCCTTCCTGCCCGGCATGATCGCCCAGGGCGGCGGCAGCATCATCACCATGTCCTCGACCGCGGGCCGCCAGCCCAGCCAGGCGAATCTGGCCTACGGGGTCGCCAAGGCCGGAGTGATCATGCTGACCCGGCACCTCGCTACCGAACTCGGCCCCCAAGGCATTCGGGTCAATGCCCTGGCCCCGTCGTCGATCCGCACCGAGAAGGTGGACGCGCATATGCCCGAGGCCGTGCAGCAGCAGGTCGCGGCGGCCCACCCGCTGCGCCGCCTCGGCCTGACCACCGATGTCGGCGAGGCCGCGCTGTTCCTGGCCTCCGACGCCTCGTCCTATCTCTCCGGCATCACCATCGATGTGGCGGGCGGGCGGATCACGAACTGACGTACGCGCCAGGCGCATTCATCACCACGCGGCTGCCGGCCCCGGGTCCCGCGACCCGGGGCGGTCGCATGCGGCACTGCCGCTCTCGGCGATCGTCGTCATACTCGGACCCGACCCGGCCACCGACCCGTGTGGCTTCGACCGGAAGGGGTACGGGGTTCGTGACCCGCTATCACCGCATCGCCGCCCAGGATCTGGGACGCCTCGCCGCCCTCAGCGACGGAATATTCGCTGTCGCAATGACTTTGCTGGTCCTGGATCTGCACGTACCGGCGGCGCGGACCTGGCACGAGCGATTGCTGTGGTCGAGTGGCGCGGTGTCCGACGAGGAGCAGGTGTGGCATGCCCTGACCCACACCGGACCGCAGTTCGTCATCTGCCTACTGGGGTTCCTCACCCTGGGCATGTTCTGGATCGGCCAGCAGACCCAGCTGAACCTGCTGACCCGCGCCGACCGATCGCTGGCGTGGATCCACATCATGTTCCTGTTCGGAATCTGCCTGGTGCCCTTCGCGACCGCACTGCTGGCCGCGTTTCCGCAGTCCCGCCTGGCGCTGCTGGTCTACTGGGTGGACCTGCTCTACCTCGGGCTGGTGCAGCTCGGAAGCCTGCGATACGCCCGCCGGGCGGAACTCTTCGCCGACACCACCACCCCGGAAGACGTGCCGGCTATTCGACGTCGCATCGGCATCGTGCAGGTGCTGTATGCCGCGAGCGTGGCGCTGTGCCCCGTCAGTACCTATCTGAGCATCGGCGTGATCATCGCGCTGCAGGTGAATTCGGCTGTCTCCCCGCCCATTCGGCCCTTGAACAAATTCTGAGGCGACCATCGCATCGCGCACCGGACAACGTTGCGAAATAGGAGCCGCCCCCGACGGATAGTGAGTTGCGTTACAGGACAACGTCATTCGTTCACTTCGAAAACATCAGGTTCACCATTCAGTAACACGTTCTAGTTATGGTGGGCATCGTGATCCTACGACGTGATCGTCCCGGCCTATCCGAGTTGCCGCGCGATCCGCGCGCCGACCAATATCCGATGCCGAGCGTGCCCGACGGCTGGTACGCGGTCCTGCGCAGCGCACATCTGCGCCGCGGCAAAGTTGTCAGCCTGCACTACTTCGGCCGTGCGCTCGTCGCCTTCCGCGGCCGCGACGGCGAAGTCGCCGTCCGCGATGCGCACTGCCCGCACTACGGCGCCCACCTGGGAGCCGGTGGAAAGGTGGTGGACGGCAAGCTCGAATGCCCGTTCCACGGCTGGCAATTCGATACCGACGGCTCCTGCGCCTCCGCGCCGTTCGCCGCCCGCGCACCCCGCGTCTCGCTGGGCGGGTTCCCGGTGCGCGAACACAGCGGCCTGATCTTCGTCTACACCGGGCCGGAGGAACCGACCTGGGAGGTCCCGATCGTCCCGGAAGCCACAGCCCCCGACTACGCCCGCCCGATCGACGATGTGCTGCAGGCCCGCATCCACGTGCAGGAGATGCGGGAGAACATTGTCGACGAATCCCACTTCCACCACATTCACGGCCAGAGCGAACCGCCCGTGCAGGACCTGCATCCGGACGGGCCGTTCGCCGAGATCCACAGCCGGTTCCGTAAATCGGTACTCGGGTACTGGCTCGACAACAGCTTCGATGTCTTCATGTACGGCCCCGGCGTCATGGTGGTGCGGACCAGCGGACTGCTCATCACCATGACCGCGATCGCGCTCACCACGCCGATCGACGACACCACCAGCGAACTGCGGATGCTGTACTACATCCAGCGACCGGCCCGGGTACCGTTCGCCACTCCCCTACTCAAACTGGCCTTCCGCATGGTGGCCCTCGGGGAGGTGCGGGAGGAACTCGACATCTGGGATCACAAGATCCACCGGGCCCGCCCGGTACTGCTGCCGCACGAGAAAGGCATCAAGGCGCTGCGGCGCTGGTATGCCCAGTTCTATTCCCCCGAATCGCCGCAGGGAATCTCGAATACGCTGCCGCAGAACGAATCCTGAGAGCTGGAGACCACCGGCTAGATCACCGGTAAGGATGCACGGCCCGCGAGTTCGGCTCGCGGGCCGTTCGCAGTTTTCAGGACGGAATTCCGGCGGGCCGATGGCCGATGATCGAAAAGCATTTCCATCGAAATAACATTCCTATAACGACTCCTACTTAATGCTCGGTAGTTGGGGTACGCAGTCCGCATGCTCTGTGGGCGTGAAAGGAATCCCATGGCCCACACACTGACCCGCACACTGGCAGCGCTGGCTGCCGCCACCTGCCTCGCGACCGCCGCGGCGGTCGCGACAGCCGCGCCGAGCGAACAGGCCACCGGAACCATCGAGTCCGGCTACAGCGCGCCCGGACCGTGGCAGGTGACCGCCCAGCACGCCTTCGCGTGTTGCGACACCACCGGCGCGGCCTACGACGTGTGGTACCCAACCGATCTGGGCGCCAAGGGTTTCCGGCATCCGGTCATCACCTTGGGCGACGGCACCCTTGCACTGCCGCACCAGTACACGTATCTGCTGCAGCACCTGGCGTCATGGGGATTCGTCGTGATCGCCCCCGAAAACGTGGCCACAGGAACCGGCGCCGACATCACGGCCGCCGCGAACTACCTGGTGCAACAGAACTCGACGCCCGCGAGCATCTTCTTCCAGAAGCTGAACCCCGACGAGATCGGGGCCGTCGGCCATTCGCAGGGCGCTGTCGGCGCACTGAACGCCATGATCAACTCCGGTGGCGCGATCAAGACCGCCGTCCCGATCGAACTGCCCATCCAGCTGTCCTGCCTGCCCGGCATCTGCGCCGACACCCGCCGCATCGAGGCGGGCTCGGTGTTCTTCGTAAACGGTGCGCAGGACAGCGTCATCTCACCCTCGACCCAGGCGCAGCCGTGGCAGACGAGCGGATTGCAGTCCGAACAGGCCTATTACGAGGCGACTCCGGAGACGGTGGCCAAGGCGTGGGCCACGGTGAACGACGCCAACCATAATGATGTGCAGGGACAACCCGACTGCGCCGCGGCGAGCTTCCCCTGTGTGCGCGGGGTGTACAGCTATCTGGGCTACCCGACGGCCTGGCTGCTGGACCAGCTGACCGGTGATGTCCGGGCGCACAGCGTCTTCGTCTCGGGCACCGGCGAACTCTTCGACCAGAATGAGAGCTGGAGCAATCAGATCAGCAATATCACCTCCTGAGCAGCGTGCGGGATCGCTGCGCGGCCCACACCGGACGCACCCCGCCGAGCATCCCGATAGGCTCGTGCGGTGAGGCAGCGACAGCGTGGCGGGCGGGCCGCCCAGGCGGAGGACCGGCGGGAGACCATCCTGCAGGCCGCAATGGAGGTCATCGCGGAACGCGGCTACCGCGGCGCATCACTGGCCGCGGTGGCCGAACGCGTGGGCCTCACCCAGCCCGGCCTGCTGCACTACTTCCCCAGCAAGGAACTGCTGCTGATCGGCGTCCTCGAAGCCCGCGACCGCTGGGATATCACCGCCTTCCCCGCCAAGTCCGAAAGCTCCTGGCGGATAGCCGATGTCGAGCAACTGGTGGACTACAACGCCATGCGCCGCGGCCTCGTGCAGACCTTCTCCGCCCTCGCCGGCGAGAGCGTCACCGACGACCACCCCGCGCGGGAGTTCTTCAAGGACCGCTACACCGACGCCCGCGCGGCCCTGGCGGACGTGCTGCGCAATGAGTTCGGCGAGCGACTACCCGGCGGCCTGACACCGGAACAGGCCGCGCCACTATTGGTCGCGGTCATGGACGGCCTGCAGACCCAGTGGCTGCTCGATCCCGACGCCGTGGACATGGCCGCCGTATTCCGGGACTTCACGCCGCTGCTGGGCGTAGGGACCGGGAACGAAGCCGAACGCGAAACCGCCTGAGTCACAGCGGAGGTCGCCCGATCGACCCGATCGGCCGATTTCAGCCGCGGCCGAGCAGGGGGACTGCCGTGATGACGTTCAGGCGGAAGGTGTCTGTATAGGCGGCGAGGCGCTGTGCCACGGCCCTGCCGATTCCGGTACCGCCGCCGCTGACCACCGCACGTCGTGTCATCGCTGCTCCCCTGGGGATCCGAGTTCCGCGATCAGACTACCGCGCAGCAGCTTTCGCGCCCGATCCAGCTCCAGCGATCCGCTGAGCCAGCGCATGCTCAGGCCTTCGATCGCGGCGGTGAGTCGTTCGGCTGCCTCGCCCGAGTCCACCTCCGGCGGCACACTGCCGTGCTGCTGCGCAGTGCGGATGAGCTCGTCGATGTAGTCCGTCCACCGCGCGGTGGCCGCCCGCAATTGCTCGCGGAGTTCGGGCTGGAAGATGGCGGAGGCGCGCAATTCGCCCCAGGCCGTGCTGTTCTCGACGATCATCGGGGTGTCCTGCAGCTCCCGCAGCAGGGTTTGCTCGAGGTGCCCGCGCGGATCAGCCTCGGGATCGGCGTCCACCTCGGTGTACTGCTCAGCGCGGGTACTGATGAACTCCAGCGTGCTCGACACCACGCCCGCGCGATCGCGGAAGTGGTAGTAGATCAGCGCGGTCGACACACCGGCCTCCTGCGCGAGCTCCTCGACCCGCAGCCCGCGAATGCCACGCTGGGCGACAACCCGGACAGCGGCCTCCAGAATGTCGGTACGACGGGACATTCGCTCACTTCCCACGGTGTTCAGGGTTCGACGGCAGTCCACCCTAGCGCAGAGTTCTGACCGATTGTTCAGTCAGCGGATCCGTCGCCGAGCCCTGGTACCGCGCGGCGATCAGGCGCGGCGGTCGACAGCCGCCCAGGCCGCGAGTGCGACGACACTCGAGACGACCGCCACCGACGGCCAGGCGCCGATCTTCTTCGCCAGCGGATGCGAGGCGCCCATGGCGCCGATCGACAGCCCGGTCAGGGCGGCAGCACCACCGGTGCCGATGGTCTTGCGCCACTGCGGGAATGCCGCCGCCGTGCCCGCCGCGAACACCGCACCGCCCAGTTGCCGCCGCTTGGTGGCCTGCGCCAGCGCGAAGCCGCCGGTGAGGCCGCCGGCCGCGAGCAGCGATGTCGGTACAGCGGAAATTCGAGCCATGTCACTACCTCCGAAGGACAGTAATTCGAACGAACACCCTCGACGGTAACCGGAGGGGAAACCACCGGTTGAGCCGGGAGGCCGCACCGGACGTCGAATGCGGCCGGTCGGCCGGTAACATCACACGCTCGCCGTCGGGCGAGGAATCGGAGGCGATGGCGCGGTGAGCGGGCCGAACGAGCGGACCCTCGGTGACCCGGCGCGCGGCACGCGGCCCGCGAATCGGCGGCAAATGATCTTGCGGGCGGCGGCGGACCTCTTCTATGAGAACGGCTATGCCAAGGTCGGCATGGGCGATGTCGCGGAGGCGGTGTCCATCGGCCCTTCGGCGCTGTACCGGCACTTTCGCGGGAAGCAGGATCTGCTCGTCACCGTCGTCGACGAGGCGCTGGAAACCATGCAGTCGGTGCTGCGCACCGCGACCGCCGCGGACCTGCCCACGATCATCGCGGTCGCAACCCTGCAGCACCGCAGGGTCGGTGTGCTGGTGCGGCGCGAATCCCGGCAGCTGCCGGAGGACGATCGCACCTCGATCAGGGTGTCCACCAAGCGAATCGGCGCGCGCTTCGCCGAACTGATCACCGAGCGCCGGCCCGGCCTCGCCCCCGCCGAAGCCGATCTACTGGCCTGGTCCGCACTGGCGACCGCGAACAGCTTTTCGTTCCACAGTCTTTCACTGCCCGAGCCCGCATCCATCGCGCTGATCGGAGAGCTCATCACCGCCGTCGTCGATGCGCCGATCGTGCTGCCGACCACACCCGCCGACCACACCGCACATGCCGGACTGACCCGGCAGTCCCGCCGCGAGGCCATCCTCGCCGAGGCCACCCGGCTCTTCGCCAGGAACGGATTCGCGGGCGTGAGCATGGAGGAAATCGGCGCCGGCGTGGGCATTTCGGGCCCGAGCGTCTACAACCACTTCCCGGCCAAATCCGACATCCTGATGGCCGCGGTATTCCGCGGCGACGAGTGGCTGCAGATGGAGATGAACCGCGCGTTCGCACGGGCGGCCGATCCCCGCGACGGCATGCTGCGCCTGCTGCACAGCTACGGCGCGTTCGCCTTCGAGAATCCCGATCTGATCCAGCTGCTCATCTCCGAATCCATGCACCTGCCCGAATCCGAAAGGCATCGAGCCAGGTCCACGCAGCATGCCTATATCGCGGAGTGGGTGCACCTGCTCATCCAGGTGCATCCGGGTCTGGACGCGGTCACCGCGCGCATTCGGGTGCAGGCGGCGCAGACGGTGATGAACGACATCGCGGTCATGCCCCATCTGCAGGCCCAGCCGGGCATCGATACGGCGCTGCTCGAGCTGGGCGCACGGCTGCTGGGGCTCGCGGGCGACGAACCGGGCAATGCGCCGGCGGCTCAGGCGAATCGGGATCAGAGCACTTCGGCGGGCATGCGGAGCTGATCGACCGCCGCGCGGGCGGCCCGGCTCATGGCCAGATCGACATCGATCCGCCGCGCACCCGGCTCCTCGGTGCGGGCGAATACCGCGACCGCATAGCGACCGCCGTCCGGGTACTCGACCACCCCGGCCTCCATATGCAGTCCGGGGAGCGTGCCGGTCTTGGAGGCCACCCGCACCTCGTCCGGGAATCCGGCGGCCAGGCGGGTCCAGAACACTTGCCGCCGAAGCAGATCGCGAGTGGCGGCGCAGGCCGCGGGCACACCGGCCTCGTCCCGCCAGATCCGGCCGAGCAGATCGGTGATCTCACGCGGGGTGCTCGAGGTGGTGTGGTCCGGCCGGAAGACCCGCATGGTCGACACCTGCGCCCGGGTGAGCGTCGGATAGATCCGGGCGAATTCGCCGCCGTCGGCCGCACCCACATCGGCGAGCATGGATTCCAGCAATTCGCGCGGCCCGCCGATCACGCGGGTGCGATCCAGGCCGAGTTCGGCGGCCAGCAGGGCGGGCGTATCCGTGCCGATTCGGCGCAGGAGTAGGTCCGCAGCGGTATTGTCGCTCACCGACATTGCGAAGAACGCCAGGTCACGCAGTGATATCTCGATATCGTCCTGACAGCCCGCGGTACCCCAGCCGCCCAGCCGATCGTCGGCGCGCACCAGCACCCGCTCGGTCGGATCCAGCTGCCCGGCCGCGCACTGCCGGCAGAATTCGAGTGCCAGCAGGATTTTGAAGATCGAGGCGATCACCACCTGTTCACCGGCATCCACCGCGATCTCACGACCGCTGTCGATATCGACGGCATGCAGCCACCCCCGGACCGGGATCGCCGCGAAGGTTTCTCGAATTCGTTCCGCTGCCGCCACCCGATCACGGTAGCCGCAGGCGCGCCTGATCCCAGATGCCCTATCGTTGCCGGGTGGATTTGGCCCGGCACCTGCGCTACTTCCTGGTCGTCGCCGACGAGCTGCATTTCGGCCGGGCCGCCGAGCTGCTCGGGATGGCGCAGCCGCCGCTCAGCCAGTCGATTCAGCGGCTCGAACGTGAGCTCGGGGCGCCACTGTTCGACCGTTCGCACCGGCGGGTGGAGCTCACCGTCGCGGGCAGCCTGCTGATCGACGAGGCTCGGCGAATGCTCGCCGCCGAGGAACGATTGCGCACTGTCATGCGCAAGGCGCGTGAGGGTGATCTCGGGACGCTGCGCGCCGGGGTGCCACCGGATCTCTCCGCGCCCGTGCTGCATGCGCTACTGAGCCGAATCGACGCCGAAATACCCGGGCTCACAGTGGATCTACTGGAATTGACCACAGCGGAACAACTTCGAATGCTCGATACCTCGAGCCTGGATGTGGGGATGGTGGACCATCCGATCGGCCGGCCCGACCTGCAGCACGGCAGCGGCGTCGAACAGCCGCTGGGCGTCGTACTGCCGCGCACCGCACCGCTCGCACGGTCGGCCGAGGTCGAGCTCGCCGGCCTCACCGGGCACGATCTGGTGCTCTTCCCTCGCGAAACCGCACCCGACTGGCACGATCTGCTGCTGGAACGCTGCCGTGAGCACGGTTTTGTGCCCGCTCGCATTCGGCACGCGCGGAATCCGGAATTTCTGCTCGGCCTGGTGCTGGCCGGGCACGGGGTGGCTCTCGATCAGGAGTCGACCGCACGCCGTGAGCCCAGAGTGGCATGGCGGCCGCTCGCGGGCCGCCCACTGTGCCGACGCCTGTCCATGGTGTGGCCGAGTACCGGCACCCATCCGGCGGCTGCTCGATTCGCCGAACTCGCCACCCGGGTGGTCGCCGGGGATAGCGCGCGCACCCCACTGGCCGCGCCGGGTGCGGCAGCTCCGTGGTCCGTCGTCTACACGCCGCACCTACGGAACTGATCACCACCGGTGATTCACTGCCGGCTGAACAGCCCCCGGCTGGTAGATCCCGACACCGGGTTCGAGCACGAACAACGCTGCGCGACAGGCACATCGCCGAGTACTTCCTCGACGTGCTCGCCACAGCCCTGGAAGGAGGGCTTACCGCAGCTCTGGCAGACGATCCGCTGACACACGCGATCTCCTATGACATTCGTTGGTGATTAATACCTAGACGGGGTATTGCCCGGAGGAGGGTATCAACGGCGCATGTCAGCGCTGTCACCCGTCACCGAGAAGTGCACGGATATCCCCGTCCCTGACTACCAGGGTAGCCTCCGCCCGCGCGGCGGCGGACAGCGCCCGACCGTCGGCGCGGCGCGGGCGCCTCCACCCCCGGGCGGAGGGCGGGTGGGAATGGGACTCGCCGCACCGGCCTCCGGGTGGTTCCGAGGGCGTATTCCCCTGGTGCACCGTGAGATACATGATGCGGATCGGGACCGGCGTTCGGGGCGCGGTCTACGTCGGCCTGTTCCCGGATCACGCCGATCGAGTGCAGCTCAATAGCGTGGACCCGCCGGGCGGAGTGCGCGACGGTATCGAAAACAAGGGACTCGCAGTCGATCAGGCCGTCCCCTGGTTCGCACGGTGGGCGGCCGCGGAATCTGCCGGCGGCGGCGCTGTCCGGACTGCCTGTGGCGCGGGTGTTCCCGGACAATTTCGTGAGCAGTCAAAATGCGGTGCTCTGCGGTGATACCGCCTGGCCTGCCGATCCGGCGCAGTACGACCCGTCCACCGCCTATGCCGGAGCACAGACCATGCGCGCCGCCCTCGGTTCACGGTCGGCCTTGATCACCGTCGAGGGCGTCGGTCACGGGGTGCCCATCACGGGTGACTGTGTGGGGCGCACTGTCGAGAACCACTTTCTCAGCGGTGCGCTGCCGCCCGACACGCACTGCGGCTGATGCGGTCACCTGGCCGCTACGGCGGCCAGGAATTCCTCGAGCACCGCGGTGACGGCGGCGGGCTGTTCGAGAGTGCTTGTGTGGCCGCAGTCTTCGATAATGTGCAGCCGGGCATCCGGAATGCGGTCGACGATCTGGCGGGCGCGCAGCGGCGGAGTCGCCCGGTCGTCGGCGCCGACCACCACCAGGGTGGGATGGGCGATGGCCGAGAGCTCGTGTTCCACCGATGTGCGATCGGCCACGGCAAGCACGGCTTTGCCGATGGCCGCACGATCACGGCGGCGCAGGCGGGCGGACCAATCCCGGATGATCGGCCCGCTCTGCGGCGCACTGCGGAAGACCGAGCCGAACATATGCGGTTCGACCTGGCCCTGGATCGCCCGGAATCCGACCAGGCGCAAGGCCATGGCGAGGCGCTTGTACTCACCGATCTTGGCTGGATCCTCTTGACCCGCACTGGTATCCAGCAGGATCAGCGAGCGCAGCAGTTCGGGGTGGCGGGCGGCCAGACGCTGGCCGACGAAGCCGCCCATGGACAGGCCCACCCAGTGCACCGGGGCGACCGCGAGCAGACCGATCAGGCCCACGGCATCCGCAGTGAGGGTATCCATATCGTAATCGCCTGCGGTGGGCGGTGTTTCGCCCTGACCGCGCCAGTCGATGGTGATGCACCGGTACCGGCCGCGCAGCACCTGGATCTGCGGTTCGAACATCCAGCCGCCGAACAGCAGCCCGTGCCCGAAGACCAGGGTCTGGGCATCCGGATGTTCGGGCGGAATCCCGGTGTCGGAGTAAGCGATCGGGACGCCGTCGAGATGGACGATCGGCATGGGCAGACTCCTCGGCTATACCGTGACTATCAGTTGCGCGGGACCGCGCACATTGATGCGGCCGTTCCACCGCACTTCCTCGACAAGCGCCTGGGGGAAGCGCCGCACGAAGGCAGCGAGGGTGGCACTGCCCTCCAGCCGGACCAGTGCCGCACCCAGGCAGTGGTGGGCGCCGGCGCCGAATGAACCGTGCTGCGCCGCATTCGGGCGATTGATACGCAGTTCGTCCGCGTCGTCGCCCCAGAATTCGGCATCCCGATTCGCGGCGGCAATACAGGCGAGCACCCAGCTGCCGGAGGGGATTTCGATATCGCCGACGATCAGCGGCTCGACCGTGATGCGGCGCATGAGGTGGACCGGGGAGTCGTAGCGCAGCAGCTCGTCCACCGCGTTCACCGCGAGGGCGGGCTCGGAGCGCAGCAGCGCGGCCTGCCCGGGATGGTTGAGCAGGGCGAGCAGGCCACCGGACAGGTGGTTGACGGTCGTCTCGTGCCCGGCCACGTAAAGCAGCATGACCTGGGCGATCAGCTCGTCCTCGGTCAGTGCGTCACCGTCGTGCTCGGCGCTGATCAGCGCGGTCAGCAGGTCGTCGCCGGGGTGCGTACGCTTCCACTGGACGAACTCGCCGATCATGGCGCGCAATTCTTCGCTGGCGGCCCGGATGCGCGTCTGCAGGTCGGGATCGGCGAGCGGTTCGAGCGAGAGCACCATGAGCGCGGTCAGTTCGCGCACCCGGGTGCTCTCCACCACCGGAATGCCGAGCATCTCCGAGATGATTGCGAAGGGCAGCGGAAAGGCCAGTTCGGCAACGATATCGGCGCTGCCCGCCTCCGCAATGCGGTCCAGCGCGGCCTCCACGTAGGCCACGATGCTCGGCTGCCGGTCCGCCACCGCGCGGCGGGTGAACGCCTTGGCCATCAGGCGGCGCAGACGGGTGTGATCGGGCGGGTCCTGATCGAGGATGGATTGTCCGCGCATGATCCGGTTCGCCTTGCCGAGTGTGGCGCTGTCGCTCTTCCACGCGGGCAGCCGGGTCAGATTGGCCTCGTCGACCGAATGCGAAGAACGCTGTAGCGCAGCCACATCCGCATGCCTGGACAGGATCCAGAAGCCGAGTGGATGCTCGTGCACCGGAGCTTCGGCGCGCAGCCGGGCATAGTCCGGATAGGGGTCCTCCGCGAAGGCCGGCGCGAACAGGTCGAAGGCGAAGGGCGCGGCGCTCACGGCTACCCCAGCTTTACATTGCGCATGGTGACCAGGGCGGTGGCACAGAGGATTTCGCCCTCGTCCTCGACCGAGTAGACGTCCGCGGCCGCGGAGGTGATGAGGGCGCCGGGCTTGAGCACCCGGCCGCGGGCCACGATCCGCTTGCCCTTGGCGGGGGCGAGGATCTTCACCGTGTAGTCGATGGTCATATTCACCCAGCCCGGCTGCAGCAGGGTGCCCGCGGCGGATCCCGCGGCGAAGTCGGCGAGCGAACCGAGCACGCCGCCCTGGAAATAGCCGTTGTGCTGGGTGAGTTCCACCCGGAACGGCTGCACGATCTCGACCTCGCCCGCGGCCACGCGGCCGAACTCGAAACCGAGATGCCGGGCCGCGGGCATGCTGAGCACAGCGCCCTCGACTGCCTGCGCGAAATGCGGATTCGGTGCCTGCCAGCTCGACATGCTCAGCTCCTCGGTGCGTCGGTGAGTGCTTCGATCTGCGGGGTCCACAGCTCGAATTCCTTGGCCAGATAGCGTTTCCGGGCGGCGGACCGCATGATCTTGCCGCTGCTGGTGCGCTGCACCTCATCCGGCGCGGTCAGCACCAGATCGGCGAGTGCGAGTTCGTGTTCACGCAGGACGGCGGCCTTGATGTCGGCGGCGACATCGGCGGGATCGGCGTCGGCGGTGCGCCGGATCTCCTGGATCACCACCAGCTTTTCGCCCTCCGGTCCGTCGATCGCGAATGCCGCGCCTGCACCGGCTCGCAACGCCGGATGGGCGGCCTGCACGGTCTGCTCGATGTCCTGGGGGTAGTAGTTGCGGCCGCGAATGATGACCAGATCCTTGGATCTGCCGACGACGTACAGCTCACCATCGAGCAGCAGGCCCAGATCACCTGTGCGCAAGTACTTTCCGCCGGCGCGGAAGGTCAGTTCGGTGACGGTCTCGTTCCGCCAGTACCCCTGCGCCACATGGCCGCCCGCGACCCAGATCTCACCCACCCGATCCGGCGGACACTGCTCGCCGGACTCGGGGTCGATGACGCGCACGTCTTCGCCCGGCAGCACGTGCCCCGAGCCGACCAGGGTCTTGGTCCGTGCTCCGGTGGCGGCGACGTACCGGCGCTCGCCCAGCGCCTCGACGTCCACCTCGAGCAGTCGCCGGCCGCGGCCCGGTGCGCCGCCGCTGACGAGCAGTGTGGCCTCGGCCAGCCCGTAGCACGGGTACCACGCGCCGGTGCTGAACCCGTGCGGCGCAAAGGTTTCCTCGAAGCGCCGCAGGGTGTCCGGCCGGATCGGCTCGGCGCCGTTGAACGCGACCTTCCAGCTGCTCAGGTCCAGTTCCGGAACCGGTCCGGCGGCGGCTCGCCCGACACACGCCTCGAAGGCGAAGTTGGGGCCACCGCTGGTGTGCGCGCGATACCGGGTGATAGTGGACAGCCAGAGCAGCGGTCGGCGGATGAAGGTGGCCGGTGACATCACAATGCTGGTCGCGCCGACGTAAAGCGGTTGCAGCACATTGCCGATCAGGCCCTGATCGTGGAAGAACGGCGCCCAGCCGACCACGGTGGAATCGCGATCGTGGCCGAAGCCCCGGCGGATCATCTCCTCATTGGCCATCAGATTCCCGTGGGTGACCATGACGCCCTTGGGTGCTGCCGTCGAACCCGAGGTGTACTGCAGGAAGGCCACGTCGTCGAGGGCTGCGGCGAACGGTTCGAATCCCGGTGCGGCTGCAGGCATCCCGTCGACCGCGAGCCAGTGGGTCGCGGCGCACAGCGGCTCCAGCGCGGCCCGCAGCGGTGCCAGGAAGAGTTCCAGGCTCAGCACCGCGGTCGGTGCGCAGTCCTGCACGACGGATCGGGTACCGTCCTGAATCCGATTGCGGCGTGGCGGATTCAGCGGTACCGCGATGACACCCGCATAGAGGCAGCCGAAATAGGCGACGATGAATTCCAGACACTGCGGAAAGACCAGCAGCGCACGATCGCCCGGTGCGCAGCGTGTGGCGAGCTCCTGCGCCACACCCAGCGCGGCGGCATGCAATTGACCGTACGTGAGTGCGGCGGTCTCCTCCCCCGTGTCGTCGAGGAAGATGTAGGCCGTGCGGTCCGGCTCGGCGGCGGCGCGCTCGCGCAGGATATCGGGAAGCACTGTGGGCGGCGGCATCTGCGGCATCTCGGTTCCTTACTGCACGGCCTCGGCCATGCGCGCCGCTATGGCGGCGCGGTGCCGGTGGTGGAAGAGGTGGTCGCCCGGGAATTCGTGCAGCGTGAACGGGCCGTCGGTGAGCTGCTGCCACGCGGCGGCCTCGGCGATGTCGAGCATCGGGTCCTCGGTGCCGTGGAAGACGGTGATCGGGCAGGTCAGCCGCGGCTGCGCGTGGTGGATGTACTCCTCGGACAGTTCGAGATCAGCCCTGGTGAGCGGGAGGGCGTAGCGCAGGAAGGCCGAGCTGCGACCGGCCTCGCCCCACGCGTTCATACCGGCGAGGGCGGCGGCGAACTCCGCCTCCGGCAGATCGTGGATGGGTGGGCGACTGGCGCGCAATTGCGGTGCGCGGCGGCCGGATACGAACAGGTGCACGACCGGTGTTCCGGCGGCGGCCAGCGCGCGGGCCAGTTCGTAGGCGACCAGCGCGCCCATGCTGTGGCCGTACACGGCCAGCGGCTCCCGCTCGAAAACGGTGAGCTGGGACAGCAATCCGGCGACCGCCTCGGGTACGCGGCGCAGGGCCGGTTCGCGGGCCGCATCCTCCCGGCCCGGCAATTGGACGCGGATCGGTGAGATCTCCGCCGGGAACAACTCCAGCCACCGAGTGAACGACGAGGCTCCCGCACCGGCGTGCGGCAGGCAGATCAGTCGCACGGCCGCGATATCGGCGCTGTAGCGCAGCCAGCTCCGAGTACCCGGCTCGACATGGGTCATGCCGCACTCCGAATCGCCACGGGCAGGCTCTGCAAACCTCGGACGATGAAACTGTGCTCCTGCCAGTCGAATTCATCGGTGAGCTGCTCGAGTTCGACCGCGCCCAGGTACGCGAAGGCGACCTCGGCCACCAGTTCGGCCAGTTGCCCGCCGAGACAACCGTGCATTCCGTGCCCGAAGGCGAGATGGCCGGACGCATCGCGGGTGAGGTCGAATTCGTCCGGCCGCTCGAAGATTTCAGGATCGCGGTTGGCCGCGCCCAGGCACACCAGCACCTGATCGCCCGTGCGGATGATCCGGTCGCCGATCTCGACATCGCGGGTCGCCAGGCGTTTGGTCAGTTGCAGCGGACTGTCGTAGCGGAGTGCCTCCACCACAACGGATTTCACCGCATCGGGCGTACTCCGAAGCTTCGCTGCCTGCGCCGGATACCGCAATAGCGCCAGGGTCCCATTGCCGATCAGCGATTTTGTGGTCTCATTGCCCGCCACAAAACACATGAGGCAGACGAAAACCAGTTCCTCACCGCTCAATACATCACCGCCGGTGGTACGCGCGGCGAGCAATCGGCTGATCAGATCGGAGCCCGGCTGTCTGCGGCGCCGCACCAGCACCTCGTCCAGCGCGGCCGCGAACTCCTCGACCACTTCACGCACCCGCGCGAAATCAGCGGGCTTCATCAATCCCGGTTCCAGCAGGAATCGAATGTCGTGCGTCCACGGTCCTACTCGCGCACGCAGCTCCTCCGGCAGCGCCATCCATTCGCACAGCACCGAAATGGGCAGCGGGGCAGCAAAATCAGCGATCACATCCAGGCCACCGGCGGCGCGGGCCGAGGCCATCAGGCGGCTGGCGATAGCGGTCGCCACCGGGCGCAGCTCGGCCACCGCCGCCGCCGTGAACACCCGGTTCACCAGCCCACGCAGCCGCGCGTGATCCGGATTGTCGGTGAATACCAGCGACTTCCGGCCCAGCCGCTCGATGCGGGCCACGTCGCCCTGCCCGAGGCGTTCAGCCTGCGCAGTGACCAGCTGCGGGATCAGTCCGGCGCTGAAGGAGCGGTCGAGCAGCACGGTCTTCACATCGGCATGCCGGGTCAGCACCCACATGCCGAGGGTCTTGTGCACCGGCGTGTTCGCGCGCAGCTCACGGTACATCGGGTAGGGGTCACGCCGGAATTCGGCGCTGAACGGGTTGAACCGGACGCGGCGGGCCGGATCGGAGGCCGCCACCGTCATGCGACCCGATCTCCCCGGGCGGCGAAGTATCCGCTCCGATACGGACGCAGCACCAGCCGGTACAGCGTGATCTTGCCCATCCGAAACCCCATGGCGGACAGCTTGAGATAGCGCTCGTAGCGGGCTACCGCCTCGGCGCCGACCAGTTCGGTGGCCGCCGGTCGCTCGGCCTTGAGCCGGCGTGCCCATTCCGCACAGGTCCAGGCATAGTCCAGGCGGCCGTTGCTGATCGCGCAGACTTCGAACAGGCCGTCCGCCGCGGCCGTGATCTCACTCAGGGTCGGCAGTTCGGCATCGGGGAAGATTTCCTGCTTCATGAAGATATTCGCCTGTGCGGCATTCATATTCGCGTAGGCGATGGTCTGCAGCGAGAGTGCGCCGTCCGGAGTGAGCCACTCCCGGCAACGCGAGAAGAACTCCCGATAGACGCGGATCTTCTCCTCGGCGGAATCGTCGGGCCGGGCGAAGTGCTCGAACGCGCCGATGGAGATGATCCCGTCGAACTTCCCCTCGGGCCGGTAGTGCAGCCAGTCCTCGACCCGTACATCGACGCCGGAGTACTGCTGGGCCCGAACGTATTCCGCCTGCTCCGCACTGAGAGTGAGGCCGACCGACCGGGCCACGCCGTGCCGCCCGGAGAGCCGCCGCAGCACCGCACCCCAGCCGCAGCCGATATCGAGCACCGCGCGGGCACTGCCGGCGTCGATGGCATTCAGGTGATGGGCCAGCTTGTTTTCCTGCGCGAGTTCCAGTGTGTCATAGGCTGTTTCGCGCAGTGCGCACGAGTAGCTCAGCGAACGATCCAGCCAGAGCCGATAGAACTCGTTGCCGATATCGTAGTGGTGGCGGATCGCGGCGGCCGCGGCATCGGTTCGCCCGGCATCGATCGTGACCATGCTCAGGCCACGTTTCTCGAGGTCTGCTCGTGCAGGTGGTTCGCCACCGCATCGAGCGTCGGGTTCTCGTACAGGTCCTCCGGTGACAGGTCGACGCCGTAGCGCTCCTCGACCTCGATCAGCAGCGCCACGGCGAGCGCCGAATCGATGCCGAGACGGTCGAAGTCGGTGGCCGGGTCGATCGAGGCGGCGGGCACCTCCAGCAGATTCGCCAGGTACTCCTGGCACCAGCCGACGATCGCTTCTTTACTCGTATCCACTGTGAGCCTCTCTCGGGCAATGCTTTTCAGGTCGGTGTGTGCTCAGGCAACACGTTTGGCGGCCATGCGCGCCGTGGTCGGCACCTTCAGATCCCAGGCGAGGCCGGTCGCGGCAAGCGTTCTGATGAGCCAGTAGCCGGGGTCGAGCCGGTACCAGTCCAACCCGAACGAGGGCGAATCCGGGAAAGCGTGGTGATTGTTGTGCCACGACTCCCCCAGCGTCACCAGGGCGAACACGCCGCCGTTGTGGCTGTTCTCCCGGGACTCGTACGGGCGGGTGCCGAACATGTGCAGGAATGAATTGATCGCCCACACAATGTGTTCCAGCAGGAATATGCGGACGAAGCCGCCCCAGAGCAGCCCGCTCACGGCGCCGGTCCAGCTCATGGTGACCAGCCCGCCGATGACCGTCGGAATCAGCAGCCCCAGCGCCACCCAGTAGTAGTACAGCCGGGCCACCCGCACCAGCTTGCGATCTTTGATCAGATCCGGTGCGTAGTGCACGATATTCGGGTATTCGTGGCGGCGCATCCACAGGAAGTGCGAATGTGCCAGTCCGCGTACCGCACCGGTGAAGCCGCCGCCGGAAAGGTTGGGCGAGTGCGGATCTCCCTCGCGGTCACTGAATTCGTGATGCCGCCGGTGCAGCGCGACCCACGACACCACACCGCCCTGTCCGGCCATCGAACCCAGGATCGCCAGCAGTGCGGCGACCCACGGCGCGGCCTTGAAGGTTCGGTGGGTGAAGAGCCGGTGATACCCGACCGTCACACCCAGGCCGGTGACCAGCCACATGGCGAACAACAGCGCGAATTCGACGACACCGAACGGGCGAACCGCCAGGAAGGCGAAGGCCGCCACGGTGCCGATGATAGGAAGCACATCGAACAGGAGAAAATGCCGGCGTTGCAATCGGTGGATATACGGATTGCTGATCGTCTTCCTGCGCGGCGTGGGATTCTCGTCAACCTCAGTCATCGCACCCGTCCAAACCCTGATGAGTACCGGCTACCAGCCGACGAACCGAACGTAACAGCGGGCCGGGCCGCGCTACCCGGTCGCGCAATGCTGTCGATCGCAGCATCGGAATCGTTGATCGACGGGCTGGATGCAATGCTGCCGGGCCGATTTTCGGCGCACTGTCGTATTCGCGGCCGCCCGTTCGTGTAGAGGGTGCAGCCCGGTGGCGTGCCGGGCACTTCCGAAGGAGCGAACATGGGCAAGATCGTCGCGGTTGTCAGCGTCACCCTGGACGGCGTCATGCAGTCGCCGGGGCGGGCCCGATGAGGACACGCGGAACGGATTCACGCACGGTGGGTGGGCGCTGCCGTATGCCGATCCGCAGCAGGGGCGGGCCGTGGCCGCGCACTGGGCCACACACAGCGGGGCACTGCTCTTCGGCCGGCGGACCTATCAGGACTTCTACGGGGTGTGGCCGGGGCGGACCGAAAGCAATTGCCAGATGTCAGCTTCCATGGTGGCAGTTCTACGAATCGGACAATTCACATACGCCACACAACACACCGCGCACATGGCAGCGGCAGGCGGACTCAGCGCGCAGCCGCCGGACCTCGGTGGCGAGATCGGCGACGGCCAGGCGCGCGATTCCTGCGGTTACCGGTGCGAGAACACCGCCACCAGAAAGTCGGACTCGTCGGTGAACGGTCGCAGATCCCACGTCGACAGCTGCAAATCCACTGCGAGCCCGGCATTCTCGGCGTCGGCCAGAAAATCCGGGAACTCGTATCCACGATCGGCGCCGAATCCGGTGACCAACCGGCCGGTGGGTGCGAGATGGCGGGCGAACCCGGCCAGCACCGCCTGCCGGGTGGACGGCGCCAGAAATGCCATCACATTCCCCGCGCACACGATGGCATCGAAGCCGGCCTCGATCCCACTGCCCGGCAGGTCCAATTCGGCGAGGTCGCCGACGATCCACTGCGGACCCGGATAGTCCTGCTCCGCCGCGGCGATCAATACGGGATCGACATCGACCCCGACTACGACGTGCCCGACTCCGTGCAGATACCCACCCACACGTCCCGGACCGCACCCCGCATCCAGGACCCGACTGCCGCGGTCGAGCATCGCATCGACCAGCCGCGCCTCCCCGGCGATATCCCGGCCCTCGGCCGCCAGTGCCCGGAACCGCTCGACGTACCACGTCGAATGCGCGGGATCGGCAGCAGTGAGCTCCTCCCACTGACTGGGGATACGTCCGCTCATCGCTCACTCCTCACTCGGCCCGCCCGCGGTCCACTGTGCCACCGCCCTGCCGATGCCGAGCGCGCGGATCGATCGTGGGACGGGTTCGGCTGCCCAACAGTCGGCCCTGGAGCGTTCAATTCAGCTGCCGCTCCCAGTCGGCGGCCCACTCCGTCAGTGGTTCCAGTCGGCGGACGAGACTGCGGCCCGTTGCGGTCAGTGTGTAGCCGGTGGCGTGTTCGACAATGCGCGCCTCGGTGAGTTCGTGCAGTCTGCGGGTCAGCACGCTCGAGGAGATGTCGCCGCATGCGGTGCGCAATTCGCGGAAGGTCAGTGGACCCGGGGCCCGCTCCAGCTCCCAGATCACCCGGAGTACCCAGCGCCGGCCGATCAGGTCGAACAGGGCCACGATCGGCCGACCGGTCGTGGATCCGCGAATTGGGCGACCGGGGCGCGGGGTACTTGCCGTCATGGTTGCACCGATTCCGGCGGTGGGGGTGAAATCTCCAGTCGCCGCGCCATTTCCGCGATCGCCGCCCGCAGGGCTCGATAGGGTCGCAGAAACAGCGTCACGTGGGACAGGCTGCCGGTCTCGGACAGTTCCTCCCGCAGCACTCCCTGTAGCTCCTGATCGGCGAAGCGGGCAGTGAACGCGTACAGCGCCTGCCGATCGTCACCCCACTGATGTGTCTGGTCAACGGTTTCGAGCACATTCGCGATCACACCCAGCAGATGTGCCGCGCGTTCGCGCCCGCGATAGTCGGCAACCGGACTCGAGAAGATCGCGTCCTCCGCGAGCAGGGCCGGCAGCGGTCCGATATCTCCGGACTGCCAGACGGAGAGGATAAGACTGTTGGTCATGCCTCTATTTTAGAGGCAGAACCCGATCGGAGGCCAGGCCCTTGCCGTCAGTTCGGATCAGGGGCGATCCCCTGTTCCATCCCCACCACGCGGCCGAATAGTCCCGATTCGCCACGGGCACCCGTTGTGAATTGATAGCCTGGCCGCTCAGAGCGCCTGTCCGCGATTCCAGGACAGGCAGTTTTGCCGATTCGGGTCGAATCCGGGGAGTCCTTTTGTACACTCCCCGCTGAAGTGAACAGATGGCACTTCAATTTCTGATTCGAGGTACCGATGAAATCTGTTACACCGAAAGCGTTCGCGCTACGTGCCGCAATGGCCGTAATCGGCGGATCACTGCTGCTCGCGGGAGTGACGGCGTGCGGCAGCGATAAGGCCCCCGACGGGTCGCCGAGCACCGCCACCAGCGCGGTGGTCACGCCCGCCGCCGCCCCGATCAGCACGGTCGCACCCGCGCCGACCACCGAGGCGCCGGCTCCGACCACCGAAGCACCCGCACCGCAGCCAGCGGCCGCCGAACCTGCCGCACCGGAACCGGCCGCACCCCAGCCCGTCGTGACCGAACCGGCCGCGCCGAAGCCCGCACCGCAGATTCAGCAGCCGCAGAAGCCCGCGCCGCCGACCTTGGATGCGCCCGGGTTCGAACCGCGCGCAGGCTACTGAAAAGGCAAGGGAAATCAGTTGTTCGGCAATAGTGGACGGTGGCTGTGTGCCGCCGCGGTAGCGCTCTCGGCATCGGTGACGGGAGCGGGGGTTGCGGGGGCGGATTCCGTCCCCGAGGGGAAAGCCCTTGTGGTACTGGGTGATTCGTTCACCGCGAACGCGTGGGACTTCACCGACCCCGATAACAGCTGCCTGCGCCACGGCAAGACGGCGTGGCCGGCGCAGCTGGGCACCCTGATGGGCGTGTACGGCACCGACGCGATGGTCGATCCGTCCTGCCCGGGTGCGTCGATCGACAGCGGGCCGGGCTGGACGCTGGGTGTGGAAACCGCGAAGGCGGACAAGGTGGGCGCGTTCGGACCGCGCACCAAGCTCGTGGCACTGCAATTCGGCCTCAACGATCACTGGGGCCGGTCCACGCAGACACTGTGGAAGTCGTTGCAGGGCTGCGTATTCAACCTCGTCGACGGCTGCGGGCCGGAGGCTGCCGCACAGGGCCGGATCACCGACTACAACGGAGTGTCGGGCGCGCTGTTCGCCGACCGCATGCGCAATGCGATCACCTACATTCACTACTACGCACCGAACGCGCACATCGTGCTGGTCGGGTATCCGGAGCTGTTCCAGCCGGGAACCGATACTGTCTGCCTCAATTTCCTCGGCGTGGCACCGTTCATTCAGCCGCGCGGCGGCGCGGTGGTCGCCTACTTCGATCGAATCCAGCAGGCGCAGCAGCAGGCCGCGCAGCTGCTGAATATCGACTTCCTCGATGCCCGCGCCCTGACCACCGGGCACGGACTCTGCACGGATCAACCGTGGCTGAACGGTGTGATGGACCCGCGCACCGATATCGACGGCCTGTTCTTCCACCCGTCCAGCAAGGGCGACGCCGTGGTCGCGAACGCGATCTACGACAGATTCGGACACTGACCCGAATCCGGGCTCATCGACCCGAAAGTCTCTTGTACACTCCCGCTGAAGTGAAATTCTTACACTTCAGTTCTTGATTCGAGGATCTCATGAAGTTTCGTACCCCAGGTGCATTCGCCGTACGTTTCGCAGCAGCGGCGATCGGAGGGGTGTTGCTGATCGGCGGGGTGTCGGCCTGCGGCAGCGATAAAGCATCCAGCGGATCGAGCGATACGCCGACCAGCGCCGTCGTGGCACCGGTGAGCAGTGCGATCGTGCCCCCGAGCGGTGCGGCAGCGCCGGTGACCAGCACTGACGCACCGCCGCCGAGCACGACGGACGCACCCGCTCCGCAGCCCGTGGCCCCGCAGCCCGTGGCTCCCGAGCCCCAGGCCCCGGCGGTCCAGCCGGCCGCGCCGAAGCCCGCGCCGCAGACCCAGCAGCAGCCCAAGGCGGCGCCGCCGACCTTGGACGCGCCCGGTTTCGAACCGCGCGCAGGCTACTGAGGAATCCGGAGAATTCTCGTGTCGGGAAACAGTGGACGGTGGCTGTGCGCCGCGGTGGTCGCGGTCGCGGCCGTCACAGCAGGCGCCGGAGGATCGGGCGCGCAGTCCGCTCCCGAGGGTAAAAAGCTTGTGATCCTTGGTGATTCGTTCACCGCGAACGCCTTGGACTTCTCCTCCGATCACAAGTGCTTGCGCGGCGATACGGCCTGGCCCACGCAATTGAGCACGCTGATGGGCCTGCGAGACGGCGATCAGGTGGCCAACTCGTCCTGTGCGGGCGCGTCGATCGACAACGCTCCGGGGTACACGCTCACCGTCGAGGCGCGCGACGCCGACAAGGTGGGCGCGTTCGGACCGGATACCAAACTGGTGACGCTGCAGTTCGGCCTCAACGACCGCTGGGGCGGCTCCGCGCAAAACCTGTGGGACGCCATGCAGCAGTGCGTATTCGACCTGGCCGACGGCTGTGGCACCGACGCCGTGGATCAGGGCCGGATGCCCGACTCCCAGCTGATTTCGGGCACCGCGTACGCGGACCGCATTCGCGGTGTCGTGACCTACATCCGGTACTACGCACCCAATGCGCGCATTGTGCTGGTCGGGTACCCGGAGCTGTTCAACGCGGACCAGAACACCGTATGCCTGGACTTCTTCGGCGTCGTCCCGTTCACGCAGCCGCGCGGCCGCACGGTCGTCGAATACTTCAACAGGCTCGACCAGGCGCAGCGCGACGCCGCCGCGGAGCTGAAGCTGGACTACCTCGACGCCCGCGCGCTGACCGCCGGGCACGGGCTCTGCTCGCCGCAACCATGGGTGAACGGCGTTTTCGATCCGACGATCAAGCTCGACGGACTGCCGTTCCACCCCTCCCCCGAGGGTGACTCCGTGGTCGCGAACGCGCTCTACGAAAGGTACGCACGATGACTCGCCCACCGGAGGTCCTGTCCACGCGGCCCGCTGCGGCGGCCGTCATCGTACCGCCGCCCGCGGCGCCTGTCGTGCGACCGGATTCGGCGGCGCTCATCGCGGAGCGGGCGGATCGGGAACGGCCCCCGCTGCCCTCGCTGACCGGATCCCGGTGGTGGGCGGCATTCGCGGTATTCGTCTTGCACGCCTTGGTATTTCTGCCGGTGTACCCGTTCCAGAAGTCCGAGCTGTTCCGGCATATCCACGAGTGGGTGCCGATGCAGTTGGGCGCGGCGGGAGTCACGTTCTTCTTCGTGCTCTCCGGTTTCATCATCTACTGGTCGTTCCGGCCGGGCATGACAGCGCGTGCGTTCTATCGGCGACGGGTGCTGAAGATCTATCCGATGCACCTGCTGGCCGCGGCGGCGTTCATCGTGGTGGCGAGCGTGCCGCTCTCGCGCCTGATCGTCTGGGTGCCGAACCTGCTGCTGGTGCACACCTGGGTGCCGAAATGGACCACGGTGGGCGGGCTGAATGTGCCGTCGTGGTCGCTGGCATCGGAAGTTCTCTTCTACCTGAGCTTTCCGATCCTGCTGCCATTGATCCGGCGGATCCCGACCCGGCGACTGTGGCCGGCTCTCGGGCTGCTCATGCTCGCGATCGTCGCCCTGCACACCTCGTACTTCCTGTGGACCGACGGGCCGAAGGGAATTGCGAATGCCTTTGCGCCCCGGCTGGTTCCGGGAGATACCTCGCCGTACTACGAGCTGCACGCCTCCCCCGCCTGGTTCGTACAGCCGGATATCCCGGTCTCGCCGTCCTACTGGCTCAGCTACAACTTCCCGCCGTCGCGACTGCCGGAGTTCTTCCTCGGCGTCCTGGCGGCCCGCCTGGTCCTCGAAGGGCGTTGGCGCAACACCAGTCTCACGCTTCCGCTCGTGACGCTGGTCGCCGCTTACGCGGCCACCTGGGTGGTTCCGGTGAACTACAAGATGTCGGTCCTGCTGCTGCCTCCGATGACCGCGGTCATCGCCACCATGGCCGTGCGGGATCTGCACGGCATCCGCAGCCTCAATTCCCATCCCCGCATGGTCTGGCTGGGCAATGTCTCCTTCGCCTTCTACCTGATCCAATTCCCGGTCATGGTCGTGATCACCCGATACCTCATCGGCGGAAAGGAATTCGGCATCCTCGGCTGGGCCGGCTTCACCCTGCTGTGCCTGGTGGTCGCGACCATCATCGCCGCAGGGCTGTACCACTGGGTTGACACCCCGATCATGCGCCGCTTCGCCCGGTCGAGGAAGGCTGCCAAACGGAGGTCCGTGCCGGCCTGAGGACTAGCATTTACTCACTGCCGCACCGCATCTGGAGTCGCGGTGCACCGGCGATATGACCGCAGCCGACCTCGCCCTCGGCGCAGCGGCCACCCCCGCTGAGGCCCGCTTCGCCGATGATGCCGCCGCGCAGACGGTTTCGGACCTCGAATCACGCACCAACCTGCCGAAGGTCGCCGCGAACCTGCCGACCCACATCGTCCGCGGCGACGCCGCTCTCCTGGTGAGCACCGCATGGCCGACCGCGGCGATCGCCAGGATGTGCACTCTGGGCACCCCGGTCCACGATCTGGTCGTCCCCGGCGGCCACAGCGCCCCGGACAAGGTATCCGATCAGTGGCTGCCGTGGATCGGCGACCTGTTCGCCGCCACGCCCTTCAAATCCACCTGCCCGCAGTGACTTACGCCCCGGCTGTCGGCATTTCACCGGTGCCGGTCCGTTCGGCACCGTAGATTGGCGACGATGCCCCCACCCGGGGTGAAGATGTTCCGGTCCTGGGGGCAATGTCTCCGTTTACAGTCTGAAACGTCTCAATTTCACTGCAGTTCCGTGCCATGACCTCCAACACTCGTCGTGCCGGACTCGCCGCTATCGCCATCGCCGCCGCACTGGTTGCCGTCGCCGGACCCGCCTCCGCCGATACCACGCCCACCTCGGGCTCCTCCAGCCTCACCACCATGAGCTCCAGCAATGGCACCACGCCGCTGGGCAATTTCTGGACCACCATCATCAATACGATCGGTGTTGCCGCCGGTTCGTCCGCCCCGGCCAAATAGCGCTTCCGGATCCGGCAGGGTCTTCGCCGCGTCGAGCGCGGCGAAGATCGCTGCGGCCAGGATCAGTAGCGCCGAAACCAGCAGTGCCACATCGAGTCCGTGATGGAATGCGGCTTTGCCGGTGTCGAGCACCTCGGACACCTTCGACAGATATTTGAGATACGGGCTGAGGTCGGCGCCCTCGGGGATGCGGCCGCGTTCGAGTGCGTCGATGACGGGTGGCTGTAATGCGGCCGGTAGACCCAGTTCGTTCATCCGGGCCTTCAGATCCGAGGTGAGGAACGAATTCACCAGGGCCCCGAGCACGGCGACGCCGACGGCGGAACCGACCTGGCGCATGGTATTGGTCGCCGCGGCGGCCATACCCGAGTGCTCCGGCGGTACTCCGGACATCACGGCGGACGTCAAAGGCACTACGGCAATACCGAATCCGAGGCCGGCCACCGCCATCGCACCGGCCAGCGGCAGATCGTGCAGTGGACCGGCGAGGGCCAGACGGGTCAGCAGGATGCCACCGGCGCCGAGCACACAACCGATGATCATGGGGATGCGCGCGCCACGACGTGCCACCCAGAAGCCCGCACCCAGCGATCCGGCGATGATGGCGACGGCCATCGGCGCGAAGACCGTGGCGGTGCGCGCACCCGAATACGACTGCATCACTTGCAGATACAGCGCGGTGAAGAAGAAGATCGAGAAGATGCCGAAGTAGACGGCGAAGGCGACCGCCAGCGCACCACGCACGCCCGCCCGACCGAGATATCGAAAGTCGAACAGTGGTGCGCGCGAACGCATTTCGACGGCGATGAAACCCGCCAGCGCGAAACCACCGAGCACGAACAGCGCGATCACCGAGGGCGCGCTGTAACCCAGGTCCTCGCCGGAGGTCGCGGCATAGATCACCGAACCGAGAAAGGTTGCGCCGAGCAGGATTCCGCGCCAGTCGAGCGGACCCGGCCGCGGGTCGGCGCTTTCCGGGACGGACCACAGTGCCGCAGCCAGAGCCACCGCCCCGATCACCAGATTGAACCAGAAGATCGAGCGCCACCCGTACGCGTGCACGAGCACTCCGCCCAGTACCGGCCCGGCCGCCAGCGCCAGCCCGGATACCGCCGCCCATACGCCGAGCGCCTTGGCGCGCGCCCGATCCTCCGGGAAGATCTGCCGCACTACCGATAGCGTGCCCGGTTCCGAAGCGGCCGCACCCACTCCCATGATCGCTCGACCGGCGATGAGCACCGGCACGCTGGCCGCGAGTGCCGCGATCACCGATCCGGCGCAGAAGATCACCAATCCGATGATCATGACGCGCTTGCGCCCCCACCGGTCACCGAACGAGCCGCCCGCCAGCATGAGACTGGCGAAGACCAGCGTGTAGGCATTGACCACCCACTGCAGCAGCATCACATCGGTATCGAGCTCACGGCGGATATCGCCGAGCGCGACGCTGACAACCGTTGTGTCGAGGAAGGTGACGAAGAGTACGGCGGTGGCCGCCGCCAGGGCGATGCCCGGCCGCGCCGCCGTACTCGGTGCTTTCTCGATCGACGCCACCGGATCAGGCTACCGACCAGGGGCGTCGAGGGGCTGCCACGGCTTCGGAGTGGGCGTTTCCGGCTTTCGACCTGTGGGCGGGACGACCATCGCAGAGCTCCCGCGGTGACGGGTTCCCCCTATTGAGGGAGGCGGAAGTCCGCCTCACGGGCGACGTGGACCGGTGGGTGCGATCCGTACCGTCGAAGACCTCCAGCCAGTTCGTTCCGATGGCTGTCCGCGGTATTCGCCTGTCCGACAACATCGTTCATCAGGAGGTTCCGTGCTTTCCGCCCTGGTACCGGCTATCCGGACTCCGGAGCTACGGCGGAAGATCCTGCTCACCCTCGGACTGCTCGCACTGGTTCGTCTCGGCGCGACACCGCCGTCACCCGGCGTCGGCTACAAGACCGTGCGCGACTGCGCCGCCATCGCTTCCGACGGCGATTCCGGCGGTGTCTACCAGCTCATCAATCTCTTCTCCGGCGGTGCGCTGCTACAGCTTTCGGTCTTCGCGATCGGCATCATTCCGTACGTCACCGCGAGCATCATCACCCAGCTGCTGACGGTGGTGATCCCCCGTTTCGAAGAACTGCGCAAGGAGGGCCGGACCGGGCAGAACAAGATCACGCAGTACACCCGCTACCCGGCTGTCGCACTGGCGGTTCTGCAGGCGCCGACCCTGGTGGCGCTGGCCGGGCACGGCCGGCTACTGCGCGGCTGCCCCAAGAATGTGCTGGTGAACAGCTCGCCCTTCGGCATGATCAGCATTGTGCCGGTGATGACCGCGGGCGCCGCACTGGTCATGTGGTTCGGGGAGCTGATCACCGAGCGCGGCATCGGTAACGGCATGTCGCTCTTGATCTTCGCCGGGATCGCGGCCCGCATCCCGAGCCAGGGCTCGGCGATTCTGGGCAGCCGGGGTGTCCTGATTCTCGCGGGAATCGGCGGCGCGGCGCTCCTGACGATTATCGGCGTGATCTTCATCGAGCAGGGCTCGACTACCTCAACCACGTCCTCGGCCGGATCACCCTGCCCGGTTCGATCTACCTCGGTGCTGTCGCCGTACTGCCGAACCTGCTGCTGCACTTCGGCGGTACCACTACGACCCAGACCCTGGCGCTCGGCGGCACCTCGGTGCTGATCGTGGTGAGTGTCGGGCTCGATACCGTCAAAACCCACGTCTCGAATGTCCTGGCCGAACTCGGCGTCCGCGACCGCGTTCACGCCGCCGTCTACGCCCACACCCGTCGTATAGTCCCGCGTGAGCCCCAGTTCGAAAGAAGCGGGACATAACCCGAGTTCCCTCATGAATGGACCCGGGGTCGGCTGCACCGATGATTTTCGGATGAGTCCGTCGTCGATACCTCTGGATGTACCGACAGACAGGAGTTCAGACATGGCGGGATCGGTTCGAAGCGGCATGGGTTCGGTGCGGGTGAACGGTGTGGAGCTCGGTATCGAGAGCTTCGGGCGCGAGGATGATCCGCTGGTTCTGCTGATCGGCGGGACCACGATGCTGTCCTGGCCTGACGCGCTGTGCGAGCGGCTCGCGCCGCGTGCGCGGCGGGTGGTCCGGTACGACCTGCGGGACTGCGGCGCCTCGACGACGCTCGACCCGGAGAATCCGGGGTATGACCTGCGGGATCTCGCTGCTGACGCGGCTGCGCTGGCCGGGACGCTCGGTGCCGGGAACGCCCACCTCGGTGGGGTCGGCGTGGGTGGGATGGTTGCCCAGGTAGCCGCGCTGGAGTACCCGGAGGTGTTCTCCGCGCTGACGCTTGTCGGCACTCGGGCGGTGGCGCCGGGACCGGTCGACGGGGATTTGCCGGACCATGACGGCGCGGTCATGGGGGCGGTGTTCTCGCAGCCGCTACCGGACTGGAAGGACAGGGATGCTGTTGCGGCATTCGCTGCCGGGGGCGCCGAGCTGATGGGGAATGATCCGCAGGAGGCGCGGGAGACGGCGGGGCGAATCTGGGACCGGACGCCGTCGAGTGATGCCGCGGTGCATCAGGCGAATCAGCTCGGGATGGTGTTCTCGCGGATCGACTGCTCGCCTCGATGGCGGGAGCGGCTCGGTGAGCTAGATGTGCCCACGCTCGTGGTGCACGGTCGCGCCGACCCGTTCTTTCCGGTCGGCAATGGTGAGGCCCTCGCGGCCGAGATCCCCTCGGCGCGACTGCTTGTCCTCGACGATATGGGTACCGCCCTGCGGCCCACCGCCGCCGAACAGATCGCTGCCGCCATGCTCGCCCTCTGACTGCGCCGCGGGTGGCGAGGCCCCGGCGGCGGCTGCCGGGGCCTCGACCGTTCACGATCGTCACCGGGTCCGTTGCAGGCGGAGCGGGTGACGACCACGGGCCGGCCCGAGAAAGCGGCCCGCGGCTTTACAGCTCTTGCTGCCGGAAATCGGAGCTGGAGCCGAAAGTTACTGTCCATGCACGCACACGCCATCGAGATAATGTGTGCGGGTTGGCCTCTCGCGTGTATTCACCAGCGTTGCGAAGCGCCGCCCACGCTACGCCAAAGCTTGGACAGTCGTCAAGATTTTCTATGACAACTGTCCAAGCGCTAGGCATCGGGGTTAGTCGGATCGGCTATAGACTCGGGACGGTTCGTCACCAGGTGCCGGATGCCGAAGGAGAAACACGATCAAGGAAAGCGTCGAGAAGCGGGCGCGACACGCCCGCGACGACAAGTTCGCCGAGCGGCGGACCCAGTTGGCGACCGCGGCGCTGGACACGTTGGCGGAGTTGGGTTACGCGCGCACCAGCCTGCGCGAGATCGCTCAGAAGTCCGAGTTCTCACACGGTGTGCTGCACTACTACTTCAGCGACAAGGTCGAGCTGCTCACCCACGCGGTCCAGCTGTACGAGGCCGTCTGCGTCACCCGGTACGACGATGTCGTCGCCACCTCACACACCGCCGAGGAACTGCGGGACGCCTTCAGCGCCCTGATGGCCGGCACCCTGCAGGACGACGCCCCACTGCATCGGCTCTGGTACGACGTCCGCAATCAGGGCCTGTTCGAGGAATCGTTCCGCACGGACGTCGTCGACATCGACAAGCGCCGGCAGCAGATGATCGCCAATGTCGTGGAGCGCTATGCCGTCCTGTGCGATTGCCCGCTGGTCGTCAGCCAATCCCTCGCGTACGCCACCTTCGACGGACTCTTCCAGCAGGCCCTGCTGCGCCACTACGCCGATGAACCCGATGCCGCGGAATCCCTGCGCCACGACGCGGCCCAACTCCTCGATCTGACCATCGGGTGCACGCACCGCGTATAGGCGTTCGGCGTTGTCACGCATGCTCTTCCGCAGGTGCACTGTCGAAGAGTTCGATCAGCCCGAAGGGCGCGCGGTCGCCGAGGCAGAGATCGAGGATCTCCACGGCGTCCGCGTAGAAAGTCGCACTCCGGGGGAACAGAGCCGCTTCGTAGGCGGTGAGTGCGGCTTCGATATCGCCGGGGTGCGCGGCGATCGCCATCGCCAGTTCGGCGCCGTCGAACATGGCCAGATGGCGGCGCAGCTGCGTGACCATGACGATCGCGAGCAATTCCTGGCGGGCATAGATACCGTCCGATAGCCGCTGCCGCACCGGGTTTCGTTCACGGCGAAGGTAATCATCGTGGTTCCGCCGCGGGCGTCTTAGCGTGGATGAAATGGGTGACGCGCGGCGGCGGCCGTTGAAAACGGTTACGGGAGTGAGCGGTTCGGCGGACGTGTACGCGGACGCGCTGGACCCGGGGCGATCGACGGTAGCGTCGGCGATCGAGATCGCGAAGCTCGCGGAGACGCATCGGTTCGATGCGCTGTTCGCCGCCGACCTGCTCAGTTTCGGGGCGCAGGGTGCGATCGGCGCGCAGGAGCCACTGATCTTCCTGGCCGCGCTGCGCTCGGTGACCAGCCAGATCGGGTTGATCGCCACGGTGACGACGACCTTCCACCATCCCTACAAGCGGAATAGATCTCGCCGAGCTGCCACTGGATCAGCCGATCCCGGAGAGCCTGCTCCGCGATGTGCGTTCGGTACAGCGCAGGCGCGGTCGCGTGGAAATCTTCAGCGCCTTCGCCCGTTCCGGAAAGACCTTGCGAGAGTTGATTATCGCCGCCGAGGACACCGGCCACTGGGCCGCGGCGGGTACCCCCGAACAGCTCGCGGACACCATTGCCGAACGCTACGACGCGGGCGTGCTCGACGTGATCTCCCTCGGCGGCCTGGCCGATCCCCGCACCCGCGACTTCCTGTTGAACGGGCTGCTCCCGGAATTGCGCCGCCGCCACATTGTCGGCGACGACTACGTCGGCGCGACCTTCCGCGACAATCTCGAGCTGCCGCCGCTTCCGCCCGTGGGATAGCCCCGGTCGCGAATGAGCTCACCGGCGAGGGCGAGAAAGGCGCGGGTGGCGGCGCTGCTGTAGGCGCCGTCGCGGCGCAGCAGGGCCACGGTTCGTGCGGGCAGCGCCGGTTCGAGGCGGACGGAAGTCAGGCCGAGGTGGCTGTCGGCGATGGCGTCGGGCAGGACGGTGATCAGTGCGGTCCGCTGGACTATCTCGACGAGAGCCTGAATCGAGTCGGCCTGCACTGAGATTCGCGGACTGACCTGATGGGCGGCCAGATAGGCATCGATATGCGTGCGGGTGGAGAACCCGCCGCTGAGCAGTGCGAGCCGGTAGTCGGCGAGCGCAGCCACCGGGACGGCCGCGCTGCGACCCGCATCCGGATGTTCCACTCCGACAACAAGACTGAGGCTTTCGGTGAACAGCCGGGTGGCGTCTACACCGGCCAGATGCGGTCCGTCGAAGGCAATGCCGAGGTCGAATTCGTCTGCCAGCAAACCAGTTTCGAGCCGATGCTGGGGTACCTCGCGCACCTGGAGGTCGATCCCGGGGTGGCGGCTGTGCATCTGCTCGACGAGCGGACCGACGAGGTAGGCAGTGAAGGTCGGAGTCACCGCCAGGCACAGACTGCCCCGGGTCAGATCGGCCACATCGCTGACGGCGCGGTCGGCGGCCGCCAGATCGCCGAGCACCCGCCGCGCGTAGTGGATGTATGCGGTCCCGGCGTCGGTCAGCCGCACACTGCGGCCGCTGCGGTCCAGCAATTGCGCGCCGACCGCGCGTTCCAGCTGCTTGACCTGCTGCGACAACGTGGGTTGCGAAACATGCAGATCTTCGGCGGCGCGCGTGAAGTTGCCGCGCTCGGCCACCGCGAGCAGGTAGCGCAGATGCCGGAGTTCCAGGGCCACCTCCGCACTATAGATGAGGCCAATAGATTCCATGATTACTGCGTCTTGGACACTATAGACACTGGTCAGCCAGAGTGGATCTTGTCAGCCGCACCGGCAGATTCCATCCGAAGGAGTGACCATGCACGATCTTGCCGCGGGAGTCGCGCGCTTCCAGCGCACCGTATTTCCCGCCAAGACGCCGCTGTTCGCCGAACTGGCGACCACGCACCGCCCGACGGCCCTGTTCATCGGCTGCTCCGATGCGCGGGTGGTGCCGGAGCTGATCACCCAGAGCGAGCCCGGTGAGCTGTTCGTCATCCGCACCGCGGGCAATATCGTGCCCGCCTACTCCCCCGGTTCGGACGGCGTCGCGGCGAGCATCGAATACGCGGTCGCCATGCTGAAGGTCAGCGAGATCGTGGTCTGCGGACATTCGGCCTGCGGGGCGATGACCGCGCTGGCCGAAGGTCACGATCTCACGGGCGCACCGGCGGTCGCGAGCTGGCTCCGGCATGCCGATGCCTCGATGGCCCGCGCCTCGCGCACCGGCGAGTCCGTCGCAAATCTGGTGCGCGCGAATGTATCCGCACAACTGGCGAACCTCGCGACCCACCCCTCGGTGGCCGCGGCGCTCGCCGCGAACACCCTCACCCTGCGTGGTTGGGTGTACGAAATCCCCACGGGCGCTGTCGAAGAACTCGACCTCGCCGGCCACCCGGCCTGATCTCACCTCTCGATAAGGAACCCCCTCATGGTGCACTCCCAGTTCGATCCCGCCGCCCGCCAGACGCTGGCCATCGTGGCCGTCGACGCCAAGATGCGAAAGGACCTGTCCTGGCAGCAGATTGCCGATGTCACCGGCCTGTCGGTCGCTTTCGTCACCGCCGCCGTCCTCGGTCAGCACCCGCTGCCCGAAGCCGCCGCGGTCGCGGTCGCCGAACTGCTGAGCCTCGACGACGATGCCGCGCTGCTGCTGCAGACCATCCCGACCCGTGGCTCGATCCCGGGCGGCATCCCGACCGATCCGACCATCTACCGTTTCTACGAAATGCTGCAGGTCTACGGGACCACACTGAAAGCGCTTGTCCACGAACAGTTCGGTGACGGCATCATCAGCGCCATCAATTTCAAGCTGGACGTGAAGAAGGTCGCCGACCCCGACGGTGGCGAGCGCGCCGTCATCACCCTGGACGGCAAATACCTGCCGACCAAGCCGTTCTGACGGGTCGGCTCAGGACGCGGTGGCCGAATCCAGATCCCGCACCAGCAGGGTCGCACCGGCCACCGCACCCGGCATGAGGAATACCGCCACCACCGGAATCAGAAACGCCACGGCCAGCGGTACGCCGAAGCCCCACACCAGCAGGCGCCGCGATCGCATCAGCGCGAGCTGCTCCCGAACCTGAACACCCCGGCGCTGCAGTGCCACCGAGGTAAGTTCCTGGGCCAGAAAGAAACCCGTGACACCGATGCCGATCACCGGCACCACGGTCTGCCCCAGCACCGGAATGAGCCCGAGCGCGAACAACAGCACGGCCCACACCAGCGCCCGCGCCAGCAGCCGAATACTGTCGCGCGTCGAGATCCACAGCTCGCGCGCCATCGACCTACCGGACTCCGGCGCCCTCCCGTCCGGGGATTCGGACTTGTCGACCTGTTCGGACAGCTTCTCGTAGAACGGCTGCCCGATGATCAGGGTGACCGCGGTGAAGGCGACAGCCGCGAGCAGCAGCCCCAGCACGAAGACCCCGACCACCAGGAACCCGCGGAACAGCCCGAGCCACGGCGCACTCCAGTCGTCCGCGAACGGGGTCGCCCAGGTGACGAAATCATCCGCCCCGAAAGCCAATCCGATGAACGCGGCCACATAAATCACCAGCGTGATCAGCCCCGGCAGCAGCCCGAACCCGAACCACCGCCGATTCCGGCCGACCCACCGCTGCCCCGCCACCAGATAGCCGAACCCATTCCCCAGATCACGCATGCGCACACCCTATCGGGGGACCACGCCCTGCCGGCAGCCGATGACCGCGCACCAACGCCGCGGCCGAATCCGACTTTCGCCTCCCGGCCCGGCGATCCCCTCACCTCCCACGGCAGCTGAGCGAGAAGCCTCGCCGGCACGGAGACCTGCCCGATCCGAGCACCACCCGAACAGCCGATCCAGCCGCGCGGGAACAGCCGCTGCTCGCAGCGACGGCCGCGTGATGAGCCGCTGCGGCTCGGACGGTTCGAACGAACCCCGGCGGCCCCGATCGAATTCCGCGGGGACAGCGACCATCTCGCAGCGGGCACTGCGGCAGCTCGGACCGGCAGTCCACCGAGAAACCGCATTTATGCAGATCAGACCTAGAAACCCAGCTCTCCCAGCGCAGTCCGAGCGTTTTCTGTCACTCGATAGAAACCATCGGCAATCCAGAAGTTACCAGGGGCAGCACAAGCGATACGTGTGCGTCATCGAAAGACGCAGTGGCACCTAAAAACTATCGGTTGACAGGTTGATCGGTAGGAGCGTTCATGGGCACTGCATTGATGGACACGGCACTGAGCGATGTCGCCGCTGTCGAAGACCTGCGGGTGACGTTCCGGCGCAGCGGGCGCGACCTGCATGCGCTGCGCGGAGTGTCACTGACGGTACGCCGGGGCGAGATCCTCGGACTCGTCGGCGAATCGGGTTCCGGCAAGAGCGTTCTCGGGTTCTCACTCTTGGGATTGCTGCCGGCGGGAACCCGCACCGACGGCGCGGTGACCGTCGCCGGAACGGACATGATCGGCGGGAATGCCAAGACCTTGGCGCGGGTACGCAAGCTCGATCTGGGTGCGGTGTTCCAGGATCCGATGACTTCGCTGAATCCGACCATGCGCATCGGAAAGCAGGTGATCGAGGCCGCCGGCACCGCCGAGGAGGCGCAGCGCCTGCTCGCGGCCGTGGGAATACCCGAGCCCGCGCGCCGCATGCGCAGCTATCCGCACGAGCTCTCCGGCGGGCTGCGCCAGCGCGTGATGATCGCCATGGCGATCGCGGGCAATCCCGAACTGATCATTGCGGACGAGCCCACCACCGCACTCGATGTGACGGTGCAGGCGCAGGTTCTCGCACTGCTCAAAACGATTCGCGACGAGCTCGGCTGCGGCATTCTGATGATCACCCACGATCTCGGGGTGGCGGCGCAGATATCGGACCGGCTGGCGGTGCTGTACGCCGGGCGGATCGCCGAGATCGGACCGACCGCCGAGGTGCTCGCCGCACCCGCGCATCCGTACACCCGCGGACTGCTGCGCTCGCGTTTGACGCTGCGGACTCGACCGGATCAGCGATTGCCCTCACTTCCCGGCGAGGTGCCCAGTCCGGCAAATCCCCTCTCCGGCTGCGCTTTCGCCCCGCGCTGTGCGCATACGACACCGGATTGCGCCGCGGCCCCGCCCGACCCGGTGGCGATCGCCCCGGACCGGGTGTCGGCCTGCATCCTGCCGCCGATCAGCACCGCCGATCCCGTACCGGTGTCCGTGGATACGCAGGACCCCAGCATCATTCAGGAGGCGATAGACCGCGCGCCGGCTCAGAACCAGGACGCCGGTGTGGCAGGTCAAGTGAATGTCCTGCCTGACAACGCCGGTGACACCGCGGAGCCTGCCATCGGAACTGCCGCCGAGACCGACGCCGTCGTCACGCTGCGCGATATCACCAAAACGTTTGCGGTCGGCGGTATTCGGCAGCGGGCGGTACTGCACGCGCTTCGGCGGGTATCACTGACAGTGGGGCGCGGCGAATCCGTAGCCCTGGTGGGCGAGAGCGGATGCGGCAAATCCACACTCCTGCGTGTGATCGCAGGCCTCGAACAGCCGACGGCCGGCGCGATCACGCTCGCCGGCGCGCAACGCCCGCAGATGGTGTTCCAGGATGCGGGTGCGTCACTGACGCCGTGGATGTCGGTGGGCGAGTTGATATCCGAGCGGCTGTTGCGCTCCGGACTCTCACGATCCGAACGCGCCGCCAAGGTCGAGGAGGCGCTGCGCCGGGTCGGGCTCATGCCGGAGATCGCCAAGGCGCGCGCCGGTCAGCTCTCGGGCGGTCAGCGCCAACGGGTTTCGCTGGCCCGCGCCACCGTGGTGCCGCCCTCGCTGCTGCTCTGCGATGAGCCGACCAGTGCGCTCGACGTCTCGCTGGCCGCGGCGGTGATCAACCTCATCGGCGATCTGCGCCGCAGCCTGAATATGTCGGTCGTCTTCGTCACGCACGATCTGGCGGTGGCCCGGGTGGTCGCCGACCGGATCGCGGTCATGTACCTCGGCCGCATTGTCGAAATCGGCACGGCCGAACAGGTTCTCGGCAATCCGGTGCACCCCTACACCCGAGCGCTGATCGCCTCCATCCCTGATCCGGCGCATGAGCCCGCCGCACCCGTGGGCGAGCCCGCCAGTCCGCTCGCACCGCCCTCCGGCTGCGCCTTCCACCCGCGCTGCCCGCTGGCCATCCCGGCCTGCAGTGACGAGGAGCTCGATGTCCGGCTCGAAGGCATTCCCGGCGGCACGCATCAGGTGGCGTGTATCGAACAGAAGGTGAGCTGAGATGACTGTCGCCCTGCCCGCGCTCACGCGATTGCGCGGCGCCCGAATCACGGTGGTGCCGCGCGCATTTCCCGGTGGCTGGAACTGGATCGGAGTGTCGCTGATCGGGGTGGTGACGCTGGCCGCCGTCGCGGTGCCGATCCTCGCACCCTACGATCCGCTGCTGCCGGTCGGCATGCCGCTGAGCGCACCCGGCCAGCACGGATTTCTGCTCGGCACCGACAATATCGGCCGCGATCTGCTCAGCCGGGTGCTCTACGGCATGCGGGCCAGCTGGTTCGCCGCACTCGCCGTGGTCGCCAGCGGACTGCTGGTGGGCGGGCTGGTCGGATTGATCGCGGGCACTGTCGGCGGCTGGGCCGACTCGCTGCTCATGCGCATTACCGATGCGTTCCTGGCCTTGCCCGCACCGGTGCTCGCCATTGCCGTGGTCGCCGCCCTCGGCCCGGGCTTCACCCACACCCTGATCGCGGTATCGATCGTCTGGTGGCCGTTCTACGCGCGGCTGGTCCGCGGCGATATCAGTGCGCTGGCGGCCCGCCCGCATGTCGAGGCGGCGAAACTCTGTGGTGTCGGGCCGATTCGGCTCGCCCTGCGGCATCTGCTGCCGGGGGCCGCGCCCGGTGCGCTGGTCGCCGCGAGCCTGGATCTGGGCACCCTCATCCTCACCCTGGCCTCGCTGTCGTTCCTGGGGCTCGGACAGGCCGCGCCCGCACCGGAACTCGGTGCGGACGCCGCCCGCAATCTCAGTTACTTCCTGCAGCAGTGGTGGATTCCGGTCATGCCCGGCCTTGGTGTCGCGGTGCTGGCCCTGATCGGCACCATCGCGGGCGACTGCCTGCGCAACCTGATGAAGAAGGAGGGGTAGCGTGCGCAATTTCATTCTGTCCCGGATCGCGGCGATGGTGGCCATCCTCATCGCACTGACCGCGGTAATGTTTGTGCTGCAGCGCATTTCGCCGCTGGACCCGGTGCACGCCCAGCTGGGCGGCTCCGCGTCACAGGGCGCCATCGCGGCGCGGCGGCACGAGCTCGGCCTGGATCGTCCGGTGCCCGTGCAGTTCTGGCACTATCTGACCTCGGCGGCACACGGCGATTTCGGCACCTCCTATCGCACCCGCCGTCCGGTCAGCACGGATCTGGTGAACTTCGTACCGGCGACACTGGAGCTGGCGCTGTGCGCGCTGCTCATCGCGCTGGTGCTGGCGGTTCTGCTGGCCTTTGCGACCACTCTGAACTGGCCCGGTTCGGGCCTGTTCCGCGCGGTGCTGTTCGTCGGCGCCTCGACACCGATGTTCCTGCTGGGCATTCTCGGCCTGATCGTCTTCTACCAGCAGCTGGGCTGGGTGCCCGCGAACGGCCGGACCTCGATCTCGGGCGCACCGACCGGCCCGACCGGACTGCTCACCGTCGACGGCCTGCTGGCCGGGCGCTTCGACGTGGCGGGTGATGCGATAAGCCATCTGATCCTGCCCGCCACCGTGATCGCCCTCGGCCCCGCGGTCGCCATCGGCCGGGTCCTGCGGTCCAGTCTGATCACCGATGTGGACAGCGATTACGCCCGCACCGCCAAGGCGAAGGGCCTCGGCCCGGCGCGCATCCTGCTCCGGCACGTACTGCGCAACTGTGTCGGCGCGGCACTGTCCATGACCGGATTGCAAGTGGGACTGATGTTCTCGGGCGTCCTGGTGGTCGAGCAGGTCTTCGGCTGGCCCGGAATCGGGCAGTACATCGCCCAGAGCATTCCGGTCGCCGACTTCCCGGCCATCGCGGGTGTGACCCTGCTGCTCGGCGCCGTCTACGTCGTCATCAACACCATTGTCGATCTCCTGCAAGCCGCCGCCGATCCACGCATCGTCGCCGTATGACACCGACCCCGACCTCCCTTTCCTCAGCACCGTCTTCTCGAAGGAACCGCCCGATGATCCATTCCGCCCGAAGGCTTTTCGCCGCCACCGCCATCGCGTCCGCGGCATTGCTCGCAGTCACCGCGTGCGGGTCCGCCAACCAGTCGCCCAATTCCGCACCCACCGACAAGGTGCTGCACCTGTCATTCCTGCAGGACCCGGGTCAGCCGCCGGACCCGGACGTGTACTACGCCGGGCAGGGCCTGCTGCTGACCACCAACCTGTACGAGGGTCTGCTGCAGTACGCGCCGGGTACCGACAAGGCGCAGCTGCAACCGCTGCTGGCCACCGCGTGGACCGCCTCGCCGGACAACAAAGTCTTCACCTTCACACTGCGGCAGGGCGTGAAATTCCACGACGGCACCCCGTTCACCTCGGCGGCGATCAAGACGTCGTTCGATCGCCGGCTCGCGGTGAATCAGGGCCCGGCGTACATGGTTTCGGACATAGATTCTGTTACTACACAGGGTGATTACGCCGCCACCATCACCCTGAAGGCGCCCAATGCGGTCTTCCTGGACTACCTGGCCTCGCCCTACGGGCCGCGCATGCTCAGCCCGACGGGTCTGGCCGCCAATGCCGGGAAGGACAATGACCAGGCGTATCTCACCACACACGATCTGGGCACCGGGCCGTACACGCTGACCGACGCTCAGGTCGGATCCCATTACGGTATGGCCGCTTTCGGCGACTACTGGGGCGCCAAGCCGTACTTCACCACGGTGGATCTGCCGGTGATCACCGACACTTCGGCGCAGCAGCTGCAATTCAACAATGGGCAGCTGGCCGCGGTACTGCACGACCTGCCGTCCTCCGCGGTGTCGTCGTACATCGGCAATTCCAAGTTCGCGAATTACTCACTGCCCACGATGATGTCGAACTACTTCTACGTGAACCCGCACAAGGGCATGTTCACCAACCAGGCCGCACGCGTCGCGCTCACCCAGGCGATCGATGTGCAGCAGATCGTGCAGCAGACCTACTTCGGTCGCGGCAAGGCCGCCGATCAGGTCTTCCCGCCGAATATGATGACGGCAGATTTCGCGAAACAGACTATCCCGCACGACACTTCGGCTCTGAAGAAGATCGTCGACAGTCTGCCCGCCGATCAGAAGACGGTCACCGTCGGATACGACTCCAGCAACCCTGACAACCAGCTCGTCGGCAATCTGATCCAGACCCAGCTCGCCACGGTCGGCATTACCGCAAAGGTGCAGGGCTACCCCACTTCTCAGATCTACGGCTGGCCCGGTACCGCCGCGGCCGATGCGCCCGAGATGCTGCTGCTGGCGGGTTGGCCGGACGCCCCCTCCCCGTACACCTGGGGCCACATCAACTTCGACCCCGACGGCGGCCTGAACTACCTGAACTGCTCCTCGCCCGACGTCACGTCCTCGCTGGCCAAGGGCCGCGAATCCGGTGCGTCGGACGTCTTCTCGACCGCGGCCGCCCAGGCCTCGGCGACCGGCTGCTGGCTCAATATCGCCGATGTCAACGACTTCATGGTCGCGCAGCCGTGGCTCAAGGGAGTGGCCGAGTCGCATGTCGTCTCCGAGCCGAACTCGCTGCGGATCGCCGGATTGTCGGTGGGCTGAACCATGACCGGATCGGTACGCCGCATCGTCCTGCTGACCCTCGGATGGGAGGACCTACCCAAATCCATTTCGGTGCACGGCGCTCCGGCCCACGAGCGCCTGCGTGAGCCCACACCGGGCGTGCTGTTGCAGACCGACGGCGGCTGGGTGCTGCTCGATACCGGATTCAATACCGCCCTGATCCGCGACCCGGCGCTGTACCGGCGGTTCTACCCGAGTGTGGAATACATTCCGGTGCTGCCCGGTCCGGGTGAGCCGATCGAGGAATCGCTGCACGACATAGGAATCGACATCGACGACATTCACGCCGTCGCCGTCAGTCATCTGCACCACGACCACGCCGGCGGCCTGAAGTTGTTCGCGGGCAAGGTGCCGGTGCATGCGCAGCGCATCGAGCTGGAGTACGGGCTGTCGAATCATCCTGAGCCGGAACATCATGCGATGGCACGGGTGGATTTCGACGATCCGCGCATCGAATGGCAGCTCGCCGACGGTGAGGCCGAGATCGCGCCCGGCATCACCGCGGTCCCGACCTACGGCCATACACCCGGGCATCAGAGTTTTGTGGTCGAGCTCGATCCCTCGGTGGGCGGCGGTGGCTTCGTCTTCGCCTTCGACGCAGCCGATCTCACCGAGAATATCGAGCAGGAGCTGGCGATCGGCGGCTATGTCGGGGTCGGCCACGAGGACACCATCGAGCCGATCCGCCGGCTCAAGAAGCTGGCCGCCGACAAGGGCTATCCGCTCATTCCCGGTCACGACCCGCACGCCTGGCCGGAGTGGACGCATCACTTCCACGAGCGGTTTCCCGGATGACGGCGCAGGAGGCGGGCACGCCGGTGCGCATAGCGGAGTGCGCGGGACTGTGGCAGCGCACCCTGCTGGTAGATACCGACGGTTCGCAGGACCTGACCACCGATGTGCGCTGGCTGCAGGGCCTGACCCGCTTCGTCGACTTACGCAGGCCGACACCGCGACCGGATTTCAGCGGGGTGCGCTGCGCCTCGGAACTGACCGATCAGCAGCACGGCTGGCTGCGTATGCAGGACGGCTTCGCGGGCGAGCTCACCCAGTACGACGACGTCTTCCATTGGCAGCGGCACCTCCAATTACAGCCACCCGGACCACATCCCGACGAAGGACGGATGAGCTACGCCGCCGGGGTACTGGTCGAAATCGGTGTGCACGCCGACTATTTCGAGCACTGGACCCGCGATGCACCGGCCCGGGACTGCTGGGCCATGGACGTGGAATCGCCCACCGGAGCTCGCGCGCTGCTGCTGCGGGTCGATGATCACTTCGGCTGGGCACGGCGTGATTCCGCAGGTGGCGTGGAGCTTTCGCTCGGCTCGGTATCCGCGGGCTGGATCATCAACGATTCCGCGCTGCCGTACCGGGAGCAGCAGTCGCTCACGCCGCGCTGGGCCGACGGTGATCGAAACACTCTGCACACCAATGACATCGACGCAGACGGCGCTCCGCTGACCTGGGAGTGGCTGGTTCGCTATACGGAAGGAAGCGTGACGTTATGAATAAGGCCACCTCGTTCACTTCGGTCCCGGTGATCGACGTCAGCGGGCTGCGATCCGACCATGCGGCGGACCGGTTGGCCGTAGCCAATGAAATCGGCAAGGCCGCACGCGAAGTCGGGTTCTTCTACATCAGCGGAACCGGCGTCGATCCCGCGCTCTTCGACGGACTGCTGGACGCCACCGAATCCTTCTTCGCCCTGCCGCTGCAGGAGAAGATGCGCTCGTATATCGGCCTGTCCCAATGCCATCGCGGCTATGTACCCACCGGCGAAGAGGGGTCCGATGAGGGTGTCCCGGATCTGAAGGAGGCCTTCGACACCGCGCTCGATCTGCCCGCTGACGATCCGGACCACCTCGCCGGCAATCCCATGCTCGGCCCCAATGTCTGGCCTGCGCTCCCGGGTTTCGCCGAGACCGTCACGGCCTACTACCAGGCCGTACTGGATATCGGCAGGCAGTTGCTGTGGGCCTTCGCCGTCACCCTCGGTGAAGATCCGGACACCTTCCTGCGCTACGCCACCAAGACCCCGAGCCAGCTCCGCCTCATCCACTACCCCTACAACCCCGCCAATGAAGACGCCATCGGCATCGGCGCGCACAGCGATTTCGAATGCTTCACCCTGCTCAAGCCGACCGCCCCGGGTCTGGAAGTCCTCAATGGCGCGGGCGATTGGATCGATGTCCCGCCGATTCCGGACACCTTCGTCATCAATATCGGCGACATGCTCGAACTGTGGACCAATGGCGAATTCGTCGCCACCACCCACCGCGTGCGCAAGGTGAAGGAGGAGCGCTACTCCTTCCCGCTCTTCTTCAACGTGGACTACGACACCGTCGTCCAGCCGCTCCCGCAATTCACCTCCTCCGACCGCCCGCAACGTGAGCCCCTCCGCGCCGGCGAACACCTCTTCGCCCAAACCGCCCAGATCTTCCGCTACCTCCGAACCCGCCTGGAAAGCGGCGACCTCGCACTCCCCGACGGCTCACTCCCGGTCGGCTCCTTCGGCCAGGAGGCCCGCCAACGCGCCTGACCGCGAGCCGAATCGACCGTTCACCCACCAGGACGGCGGGTATTGAGCTAGCTTAAGTACGGAATCGTAGTTACGGTTCCGTACTTAAGTGCGTCAGCAGCTCGACATGGAGGTCGCCAATGTCCGATGGAATCGTGGACGCCGAGCCGTGCGTAGTCGTCGGAGCGGGGCCGGTCGGCCTGGTGGCCGCGCTGGCGCTGGCCCGCAAGGGAATTCGCGTGCTGGTTCTCGAAGCCGAACCGGAGGACCGGGTGCGGCCCGGCAGCCGGGCGATCGCGCTGATGTTCCCGACACTGCGGCGACTCGACCAGGTGCTGCCGGGGCTCGGCCGGCAGATCTCCGCCGCGGGGGTCGCGCCGACCGGTTACGACGCGTTCTACGGCGGCCGCCGAATCTTCAGCCAGCACAACAAGAATTTGACCCGGCTCGCCGCCAGCCTGCCGCAGCGCACCACCGAGCGGCTGATCCTCGCCGAATGTGCTTCGCACGGAGTCGAATTTCGCTGGGATGCGGCGGTCGCGGGCGTCGACAGCGACCCGGACGGCGTCACGCTCACGCTGGCCTCGGGCGATCGGATCCATGCACCCTATGCGATCGGCGCGGACGGCGCACGATCGGTGGTGCGCAAGGCAATCGGGGTGCGGATGGACGGGGTCACCGACGAGACGCCGTTCATCATTGTCGATGTGGACGAGCATCCGGACGGCTCGACGCCGATGGCCGGTTACTTCCATTACGAGAGCCCCGAGCTGGGCGGCCGCAATGTCATGCATATGCCGTTCGCGACCGGAATGCGGATCGATCTGCAATGCCTGCCCACCGACGACGTGGAGTACCTCGCCAGCCCCGGCGGTGTGCGCGAATGGGTTTCGAAGGTGGTCGACCCCTGGTACGGGCAGCACGTGCAGTGGATTTCCACCTATCGCTTCCATCAGGTCGTCGCCGATTCGTACACCGACGCGCACCGCAGGGTCCTGCTGGTCGGTGAGGCCGCGCACCTGTTCGCGCCGTGGGGTGGGCGCGGCCTCAACTCCGGTGTGTTCGATGCCGCCGACGCCGCCGACGCCATCGCGACGGCCATGTCCACCGGCGATCCTGGGCGCCGCCGCGAATTGATCGAACGTTGCGCCGAAGACGGGCGAAACTGGGGTCTGCACAATCGGGATATCTCATCGAAGGCGCTGCGGGTCATGCGCGGTACGGACCTGGTGACCAAGGTGAAGCGAGAAGTAGCGTCTCGGCTCGCGCCGAGGGTCTGGCCCGCGGGCGCCTGGCTCGCCAATGGCCCCCTCCAGGTCCCGGTACCGCGCCCGGGTGCTCGGGCCTATTACTGACCATGACTACCGTGGGTGCGGTGAGCTCACCTGCCAAGCGCCCCCGCCAGCCGCGGATGCTGCTCGAAGTGCGCCGCGAGCAGGTCTTGGATGCGGCGCTACGACTGCTCAACCGGAACGGGTTCGGCGCACTCACCATGGAGGCCGTCGCCAAAGAGGTCGATCTCGCCAAACCCCGTGTCTACGCGGCATATCCGGGTCTGGAGCCGATGCTGGTCGCGCTGCTCGAACGCGAGGAGCAGCGCGCACTGATGACGCTCGCCGACGCCATGCCGGTGTTCGAGGACACCGGCGACTTCGACGACATCCTGCTGGATGCGATGACCAACCTGCTGCGGGCCGTCGCCGCGAATCCCGAATCGTGGCGCTTGCTCTTCCTGCCCGCCGATGACGCCCCCGCCCCGGTCCGCACACGCTTCGACACCGGACGGCGGTTCGCCCTCGAACAGCTCACCGCGCTCCTGGAGTGGGGTCGCGGTCGCCGCCCGGGTCTGGCCGAACTGGACCTGGAACTGACCGCGATCTCACTGCTGGCCATCGGCGAGCAGGCCGGGCGCATGGTGCTCTCGCAGCCGGATCGCTTCACCCCGGAACGCTATCGGGCCTTCGCCCGCGGACTCCTCGGCACGATGTCGGCGCCTTCCGGCTCGTGAGCGGTCTGCCTTTGTCAGATCGGAACGGCCGGGTCAGCGCGCCGCTTCCGATCGCCGCGGATTCGTTGTGCGGCAGTACCTTTCGCAGCAGCGCGGGAGATGCGAAAGCCGCGATGGCCCCGCCGACCATCACCCCGAGCGCCAGAAACGGCACCGCCTGGATCAAGACCCCCGTGAAGATCGTGACCGCCGTCTGCAACCGGGCGGACGCGCCCACCGCACGCGCCAGCGGCGCCTGCAGCAGCAGCCCGACAACGAGCAGCACCGCCAGCGCATAGGTCGATGAAACCTTCCTCCAAGTGGACGGCAAGACCTTCTTGCAGGGCAAACGAGACGGCTGGATGGCCAAGGGATTCAACGAAACCGACGCCACCGATGCCGAGGGTGAGCAATTGCTCGAACCCCGCTCGATCAATGATGTCGAGGTGACGTCGAGCTTGACGCCCGAGACGTTCGGGTGGCATCTGGATCCCGCTGGGGACCTCGGAAAACCGGTCGTAGTCGGTAGGGCCGCCACCATCGACGGCCACTCGGCCGAGTCCTTCATCAGCGGCAAGGTGACGACCTACGTGAGCTCGGGGCATATCGTCCGGGTGGTCGACGAGAATTTCGACGTACAGGTCGCACCCATGACTTCCGACGACGTAGCGCGGTTCTACAGCGATCTCCAGCCGACCGTGACCGCACTCGACGACGCGTCGAATACCGAAACACGGGTCGATTCCACAGGCGGCTGGAGCAATCCCTGCGGGCCGGCGTGCACCGCCATAGAAACATTGACCAGCACGCCACACCCTTTCCTGTCGATCACCATGCCCGGCTACACGATTCCGGTGGACAACATCTTCGTGTCCTATCAGATCGTCCTGACGATCAACGGGGTTGTGACACCCCGGCCCGACTGTTCCGGAGTCGTGGAGATACCAGGGAACGGGACGACCACGCTGTCCTGCTCATTCACCGCCGGTCCGGGATCACAGGTGAACGCCTCCCTGGCAACCCGTCCGGTACTCGGCAGAGCCGCGGCGGACATCCTGGTGAAGACCCTCGGCGACAATGCCGAACGAAGCCGGGACAAGACCGCCTGCCCGGCCACGTCGGTCCGGGGCTCCACAGGCTGCTGATCGATCCATTCGAGCGCCGGGGGGCAGCGTAATCTGCGTCCCCCGGTCCCCGAAGTCGCCCTGCGGCCTGTCAGGCCACGGTCCACTGGCCGGTGCGGTCGGACATGCCACTGTCCATTCCGAACTGCACCTTGGCGATTGTCGCGTCCACCGGAACCTGGAACACCAGGAAACCGAGCGCATTGTCACCCGGAGCGATGGTCAGCGCGGTGCCGAAATTCGGTCCGGCCGAGGTATCGGCGGTGAGCGAAGCGGCGAAGGTCTGGCCCTGGCTGTCGACCACCTTCGCGCCGTTGGACGGCGCATCGCCGTATGCGGCGGTGCCGGTGTTCGCAATCCGGAATTGCACTGCGTAGTAACGCTTTCCGGCCGGAAGCACATCCACGTCATCCCCAGCCGTCGGTGCGTCGATCACCTGCACCACCGTCACATCGGCCTTCGCGCTGCCGCTCACGATGCCCTTCAAGCCGATGGTGTCCCCGACCTTCGCCGGCGCGGCCTGCGCCGCGGCGCACCACCCGAATTCGCTTTGGTGACAACAGCATCCCCGGACGACGAACCGCAACCGGTCAGAGCGACCGACACCGCGAGCGCCCCCAGCAGAGCAATGGAAGCAACGGCGCACATACTTCATTCCGAATTTCTCCCCTTCAATGTGCCATTGTGGCAACACATCTTGATCGCGGGGAAAGATCATCGTGTCAATCGCCGGTGGTCGAGGACCTCTATCGCTGCGGATCAGACTGCGTCACAGCGGGTTTGCTTGCACGAATTCGTAAGCGTAGGACACCAGGCCGTCGCCGATCCTTCGCGTGTCGACCAGACGCAGGGGCTTCCGGTCGCCGGTCTCGTCGAAGAGACGCAGGCCGGTTCCCAGTACGACGGGGAAAACGACCAGACGCAGTTCATCGGCCAGGTTGTGTTCGATCAGTGTGCGCGCGAGCCGATAGCTGCCGTAGACCAGGATCTCGCCGTCCAATGTCCGCTTCAGTTCCGAAATCTCCTTTACCGCATCGCCGTTGAGGACCGTGGTGTTGTTCCACTGCGGTTGCTCGAGAGTCGACGATACGACGTACTTGGGGAGGCTGTTCATCCTCGCCGCCCACTCGCGGCCGACGCGAGCCTCCATCTCCGGCGCCCGGGACGCGAACCACTCGAAGCTCCGCCTGCCCAGCAGCAGCGCCTCGGCGCCCAGCGCTTCCTCGGTCTCATTGGCGGTCCAGTCTTCGAGGTCCCCGACGCCGACGAACTGGTGGAACCAGCCGCCCAGCTCGAAACCCTCCGCGCCGTCCGGATCCTGGACCACTCCATCGAGAGTGACATTTGTGCTGAGAACGATCTTTCCCATTTCCGTGCTCCTTTGACAATGCTGTCGGCTATCACTGGTATCGACGCCGGGGCAGCGGAAAAGGGGGCGCGGCGCGACCGCCCCTTTCGCGCTTCGGCCGGCGTCCATACGGCATGGAACTGCACACAGGGAATGAGGTGACGGGCGTGGAGTCGGCGCGAACGGATCTGATGTCGAGGGCGCGGGCGGGCGACGGGGAGGCATTCCGGGCTCTGACCGAGCCACACCGCCGGGAGCTACAGGTGCACTGCTACCGAATGCTCGGATCGTTCCAGGACGCCGAGGACGCGCTCCAGGACACGATGCTCGCCGCGTGGCGCGGCCTCGACCGGTTCGACGGGCGCGCCGCCCTGCGCACCTGGCTGTACCGCATCGCCACCAACCGGTGCCTGGACGCGCTGCGCTCCGCTCGCCGACGGCCCGCACAACAGTGGGACAGCCCGGGATTCGAACCACCTGAACCCAATGGTTTCGGCGAAATCCATTGGCTCGAGCCCTATCCCGACGCACTCCTGGACGGCGCGATCAATGTGCCGCTCGGCCCGGAGGCGCGCTACGAGCAGGCCGAATCCATTTCCCTGGCCTTCGTGACCGCCCTGCAGATCCTGCCGCCCCGCCAGCTCGCCGTCCTCATCCTGCGCGACGTCCTCGGATTCCACGCGAACGAGGTAGCCGAAATGCTCGACACGACAGTCGAATCGGTCAAGAGCGCCCTCAAACGCGCACGTGCGGGACTGGACCGACGACTGCCGATGACTCGTGACCAGCCGCCCACCGGCGACTCACCCGCAGAGGATGCGATCGTGGCGAAGTTCGTCAGCGCCTACGAGGCCGCCGATATCGACGCACTGGTGGCCCTGCTGACCGACGACGCCTTCATGTCGATGCCCCCGATCCCACTCGAATACCACGGCCGAGACAGCGTGGCCCGCTTCTGCGCCTTCGTCTTCGCCACGGCACAGCGCTTCGAACTGGTCCCGACACGAGCCAACGCCCAACCGGCACTGGGCGTCTACCGGCACACCCCGACCGGCATCCACGGAGCCGGCCTGTTCGTCCTCACCCTCACCGGCGACCGAATCGCCGCCATAACCCGCTTCGAAAGCACTGTCCTCCCCACATTCGGCCTGCCGCGATCGCTTCCGAGTGTGCGGTAGATCTGCACTGCGCCATCCGGGACATTCTCACTTGAGCGGACTATCGTCAGCGATGAGTTTCGGCCACCCGCCCCGTCGGTACCGACGAGGGCACATGCACCTCGGATCACCCTCCATGGCGAAGAAGGACACAATGAAACTCGACGACTCCGCACGCCGACTCATCGCTGCCGAGCCCGCGACGCTGGTCACGGTCAATCGCGACGGCAGCCCGCAGGTCAGCCTGGTCTGGATGGCGGTGCGGCGCACGGCCGACGGCGACGATGAGCTGGTCACCGCGCATTTGGCGGAACATCAGAAAGTCCGCAATGTCCGGCGCGACAGCCGGGTTGCCGTGACCTTCGTATCGACCGACCGCACCACGCTGCAGCCCCCGTATCTGTCGATCAAAGGCACCGCACACATCGAGGAGGGCGGCGCGCCCGAACTGCTGGACGAGATCGCCACCGCACTACTGGGGCCGGGCACCGGTTTCCCGCCGCCCGGTGCGCCGGCGGGATACCTCACCCACATCGCGATCGAGCACATCGGTGGTGTCGGGCCCTGGGCATCCTAGGACGCTACGGACCGTGCTGACCTCCGGCTTATATCGCTTGCGGTAGCGGCCGGAGGTGCCGCACAATGGCCGCCGATGCCAGGACCTGCGGAAATCCGAAACCAGCGAGCCGTGTGCGCACGGCTGCGCTCGAGGATTGCGGCGACTGGGTGGAGCGAATTCAGCGAACGGGTGGTTCATGTTCGATGTGATCATTGCCGGGTGCGGGCCGACCGGTGCGATGCTGGCCGCCGAACTGCGGCTGCATGATGTGCGGGTACTCGTGCTGGAGAAGGAAACCGGGCACGCGTCGTCGTTCGTCCGCATAGTCAGTCTGCATATTCGCAGTCTCGAGCTGATGGCGATGCGCGGACTGCTGGACCGCCTGCTCGAACGCGGCCGGCAGCGCCCGGTCGGCGGCATCTTCGCCGCCATCCCCACACCCGCGCCCGCCGGCCTGGATTCCGCGTACGCCTATCTGCTGGGCATCCCGCAGCCCGTCGTCAATCAGCTGCTCGAAGAACATGCGATCGAGCTGGGTGCGCAGGTCCGGCACGGTTGTGCGGTAACAGGTTTCGAGCAGGACGACGACGGTGTCACCGTCGAGCTGGCCGACGGGGAGCGGCTGCGGTCGCGTTTCCTCGTCGGCTGCGACGGTGCGCGCAGTGCCGTGCGCAAGCTGCTCGGCGTCGGCTTCCCCGGCGAGCCGTCGCGGAACGACACACTGATGGGCGAGATGGAACTGGGTGCGCCGCAGGAGCAGATCGCCGCCAAGGTGGCCGAAATCAGCGCCACCGACCGGAGATTCAGCATCAGGCCCTTCGGCGAAGGCGTCTACAGCGTGGTACTCCCCGCCGAGGGAGTCAGCGAGGATCGCTCGCAGCCGCCCACCCTCGAGGATTTCACACGGCAGTTGCGCGCCCTCGCCGGAACCGATTTCGGCGCGCACTCCCCACGCGGGTTGTCCCGCTTCGGCGATGCCACGCGGCTGGTCGAGCATTACCGGGTCGGGCGGGTGCTGCTGGCCGGCGATGCGGCGCACATCCACCCGCCGGCCGGCGGCCAGGGCCTCAATCTGGGCGTTCAGGACGCGGTCAACCTCGGCTGGAAACTGGCCGGACAGCTCCAGGGCTGGGCACCGGAATCCTTGCTGGACAGCTACCAGAGCGAACGTCATCCGGTCGCCGCGGACGTCCTGGACAACACCCGCGCCCAGGTCCAACTCTCGTCCACCGAACCGGGCGCGCAGGCCGTGCGCAGACTGCTCACCGAATTGATGGACTTCGAGGAGGTGAACCGCGCTCTGACCGAGAAGATCACCGCGACCGCCATCCGCTACGACTTCGGCGCGGGCCCCGGCCTGCTCGGTCGCCGACTGCCCGATATCGACCTGAAACAGGGCCGCCTCTACGACCGGTTACGCCGGGGCCGCGGCCTGGTAATCGACCGCACCGAGCGTCTGACCGCCGACGGCTGGTCGGACCGAGTCGACCTCATCGCGGATCCCACTGCGGCACTGGATGTTCCGGCACTCCTGCTCCGACCCGACGGCTATGTCGCCTGGATCGGTGACGACCAGCAGGACCTGAACGACCACCTCGGCCGCTGGTTCGGCAAGCCCGCCAACTGATTTCGAGCAGTTGCCGGGCACCGGCGTTCAGTGCTGTTCGGCGAAGTCGTGAGGCCACAGGCGTTGCCCAATTGCCGGGACGGACAGCAGCACCCCGGCCGGACCGCTGTCGGTGAATGCGTCCAGCCGTGGGCCGGTATCGATCAATGCCAGTGCCGTCACCAGGTCGTGGCGCTGTTCGGCCAGTGAGATGGCCGCGTAGCCGCCCGTGGAATGCCCGACGACAATCGCGGCGCGCACGCCGAGTTCATCGAGCACGGCCCCGACCGCGACGTCCGCGATTTCACCGGCACGCCGCTCACCTCCGCCACCGGCGAACCCTGGCTCGCCGTCGACGACAAAGCCTGGCCGTCGAGTACAAAACGCTAGCGGCGGTGCAGGGTGACGGGGAGGGCCGAGGGTGAGAGGACGAAGTCCCGATTCGAGGCTCGGACTTTGTATTTGACGTCGGGGGTGGGGCGCCAGCGGCTGAAGAGGGCGGCCGACGCCAGGGCTATTTCGAGCATGGCGAAGTGGTCGCCGAGGCAACGGCGGCGGCCGACGCCGAAGGAGAGGCTGGCTTTCTTCGCGGCGTCGTCGGATCGGCCCGGGGACCAGCGGGCCGGGTCGAAGGCTTCCGGATTGGGGAAGTTGCGGGGGTCGTGCTGAACCATGTAGGGGCTGAACATGATTGCGTCACCGGCGGGGATGGTGAGGGTTCCGAGGACGAGGTCCTCGGTGGCGTTGGCAGCGCTGATCCACGGGCCCCAGAAGCGAATGGTCTCCGCCACAACCTGTTTCAGGTAGGGCAGTGAGTCCAGGTGGACGGGCCGTACCGGTTCCGAACCGATGACGGCGTCGAGTTCCGCGTAGAGCCGCTCGGCGACCTCCGGATGCCGCATGACCTCGTGCCAGAGCCAGCCCGCCAGGGACGCCATCGATCCGACGCCGCCGGCGAGCATCAGAATCGCCTCGTCGATAATGTGCGCATCGGAGAGCGTCGCGCCGGTCTCACTGTCGGTGTGGCGGATGAGCGCCGACACCACATCATTGAAATCCTCGTCGCGGCGGCGGTATTCGGTGATCACCGCGCCCACGGCGGTGCGCAGATGATGCGCCTTGGTCTGCCAGCGATGATTGGCGATGACGCGCAGGCGGCGCACCTGCGGGGGCAGCGCGGTGCGCAGGATGACCTGACTGAGCAACCACGGCACATTGTCGCGGATCTCGCGGCGCGCGGCATTGCCGAAATCGGCTTGGAACAGTGTGGAGGACACGGTGTCCAGGACCAGCCCGTGCGCCTCGTCCATGAGATTCACCCGGTCACCGGTCGCGAGCCCCGCCGACCAGGCATTCGCGATATCGGCTGCCGATTGCGAGTATTCGGCAAGCCGGCTCTGCCGCAGCGCCGGCGAGATCATTCTGCGGCGCAGCTTGTGCTCCTCGCCGCGCAGCACATTGACCGAGCCGCCCGCGACATCCTCGATGGCCTCGCGCAGATCCTCTCGGTCGAATTCGGCCTCGCTGAGCTGGACCTCCCGCACCAGCTCGGGGGTGGTGAGCAGGTATCCGGTCTTGCTGCCGAAGCGAATTCGCACGATCGGCCCGAGTTCGGGCAGCGATTTCACGAATCCCGGCGCGTCCCGCAGAGCGCGCAGGCTGTGGCCCAGCACCGGCAATTGCCCCGGTGCGGTGGGTATTTCGGCCAAAGTACGAGGCAGCGCCGGTGCAGGATGGTGCGCGTCGGCCTCGATCGCCCGCAGGTACACCTCCAGCACCTCATCGATATGCCGGGACTGGTGCGCCGATGCTCCGCTCTCCCCCAGCACCTTTCGCATTCCCGCGAGTGCACTGCGATCGGCGGCGAGCTCCGAAATGGTCGCGGCCAGTGCGTCCACGGAAGAATCCCCGGCCAGCACACCACCACCCTCGGGCACCGTTTCGCCCAGCGCGGGATCGCTGTAGATGATCGGAAGCCCCACCGCGACGGCTTCCAGGAGCACCATGCCCTGGGTATCGAATCCGCTGGAGGGGAACAGCAGCGCATCCGCTACCGCCATGGCCTCCAGACACTCTCGCTGGGTGGTCCTGCCGTGCAACCGAATTCGACCGGCCAATCGACGCGAGGCGATGAACCCCGCCGCGGCGCCGCGCAACTCACCATCGCCATAGATGTCCAGCTCGCAGTGCTCATTACGCTGCACCGCTTCGATCGCTTCGAGCAACCGTTTCTCGGCGGAGAGCCGCCCGCACCACACCAGCCGCAGCGACCCGTCCGATGAATTCTGCTGAGCCACAAGGTCTTCCAGTAGCGCATCGTCGACCCCATTGGAGACGACGCGCAGCGGCCGGGTCAGCCCGTGCGCCAGTAGCAGATCGGCGAAATGACGGGTCGGCGCGATCACCTGATCCGCCGCCTCCGCCTGCCCGGCAATGGTCCACCAGGCATGCCGCGCCGCACGGCTTTCCAGCAGCCGCGGCATGTGGTGCCGATGCGGTACGAAGCGGCCGTGCAGCAGGCGCAGCGCCAGTGCGGTCGGATACGGTGCCGGCGAGGTGCGTTCGATGAAGGCGTCGTCCCGGCTCTGCGCGGTGTGCACCAGCGGAATACGATGCCGCCGAGCGGCTTTCATCCCGGAGATGGCGACGCCGTAGGTGGTGTGGGTATGCACGATATCGATCGGGCCGCGCGCGGCGAATACGGCGTCGATCAGCGCGTCATTGCCTTTACTGGGCAGCACCACCGAGAACCCGTTCACCGCCGGTACGGAAAGCGGTTGCAGCTGCACCACATTCGGGTCCGTGGATTCCGCGCCGGGCGCCGGCGCGACGAACAGGGTGACCTGGTGACCGGCACGTTCGAGTCCGTGGCGCAGCGAGTCGACGGCGGTTTGAACGCCGCCGAGCGTGGTCGGGTGGTAGTCCACGAACATCGCGATGTGCATCACCGACACTGTACTGATGCGGGGCGGTAACTGAAACGCCCACATTTCTATGGTCTGGACGGCATGCTGGGCAGCACCGAGTGTCGAAGCATCCCACCACCACAATGCGTCCCACCGACTCGCTGAAAGAAGCCCCGTGCGAATAGCGATCCCGCTGACCGGAACCCGAGGGGACGTGCACCCGGTCGTGGCGCTCGGGCTCGAACTGCGGCGACGCGGTCACGACGTGCTGGTCGGCGCCCCGCCCAATCTGGTCGAATTCGTCACCGCCGCCGGGTTGGCCGCCCGCCCGTGCGGACCCGATATCCAGCAGCTCTACAGCTCCGAGGCGGGTCAGCAGGCACTGGCCGCCGGAAATACGCTGCGGCTCATGCAATTGGTCGCCGGCCAGATGTCCGAGTACGCGGAGCAGATGAACAACGAGGCCATCGAGGTCTGCGCCGCGGCCGAGCTGATCGTGGCCAGCACCGTCACCGAGGACCGTGCCGGTTCGGTGGCCGAGGCGATGGGCGTACCGCTGGTCAGCCTGCACTACTTTCCGGCCCGGGCGAACAGCGCCTATCCGTTCCCGGGCGCCCTGCCACCGCAGTGGAATCCCCCGGCGCTGGTCAACCGCGCCACCTGGACGGTCGCGGAGAACCTGCGCCGCGTGGTGTTCATGCGCTACCTCAACGACCTGCGAACCACGCTCGGCCTGCCGAAGACATTGACGAGTCCCGCCGCGGCGCTGGCGCGGGCACACGTTCCGGAAATCCAGATCTACGATCCGGCACTGGTTCCGGGACTGCCGGAGCAGTGGGACGATCGGCGGCCCTTCACCGGCTTCCTCACCCTCGACCATGCCACCCGTGCGGCGGTGGGCGAGCTGACCGGCGATCACGAGGGCATCCTGTCCTGGATCGACGAGGGCGAACCACCGGTCTTCTTCGGCTTCGGCAGCATGCCCATCCGCGATACGGCGGCCGTACTGGCCATGGTCGAGCAGGTGTCCGCCCGGCTCGGCGTGCGCGCCCTGATGAGCGCGGGCTGGAGCGATCTGGATGCCGCGACCTCCCGCGCCGGGAAACACGTCAAGATTGTCGGCCCGTTCGCCTACGACACCGTCTTTCCCCGATGCGCGGCCGCGGTGCATCACGGCGGTATCGGCACTCTGTTCGAGAGCCTGCGCGCCGGACTGCCGACCCTGGTGTGTTCGGTATCGTTCGAACAGCCCATGTGGGGCGGTCAGGTCGAGCGCCTGGGTCTCGGCGCGCATCTGCCGTTCACGCGACTCACGGCCGCGCGCATGGAGCAGGCCCTCGCACCGCTGCTGACGCCCGAACGCCGCACCCGGGTCACCGAATTCGCGAAGACACTGCGCACCGAGGGCACCGTGGCGCACGCCGCGGATCTCGTCGAGGCCGCCGCGAAATGACCGCACCGGTGGTCGCGGACACCTATGTCATGTTCCGCCGGTGCGCCCGGCGCACACTGCGCAGTCCGGATACGCTCATTATTTCGCTGACCATGCCGATCCTGGTCATGCTGCTGTTCACCTACGTCTTCGGCGGCGCGATCGACGTCGGCGGCCCGTATCTCAACTATGTGGTGCCCGGAATCATGCTGCTCTGCACGGGATTCGGCGCCTCCATCACCGCCACCAGCGTGTGCACCGATATGACGAAGGGCAGCGTCGATCGCTTCCGCACCCTGCCGATGTTCCGGCAGGCGCTCATGGCCGGACATGTCACCGAGGGCGTCATCCGCACCATGGCGGCCATCGCTATCGCGGTAATAGTGTCGGTGCTACTGGGTTATCGTCCGCATGCCGGGCTGATCGGCTGTGTCGCGGCCGGCGCGGTCATCACCCTGTTCGTCCTGGCGATCACCTGGATCGCCGTCGCTCTCGGAATGGCCGTCGACAATCCTGAAGCCGCCGGCGGTCTGACCTACGCCATCACGTTCATCCCGTACGTCAGCAGCGCATTCGTCCGGACTTCCACCATGCCGAGCTGGATGCGCGGTTTCGCCGACCACCAGCCCGCGACGCCGATCGTGGATACGGTGCGCGGACTGCTGGACGCCAACGGCACCGGACACTGGGTCGCCGCGATCCTCTGGTGCGCGGGATTGGCGGCAATCGGTTTTTCCGGTGCGGCAACCATTTTCGCTCGATTGGCACACCACTGAGGGTCAGCGTCGGGTAGCGACCACCGCCTGGCCGATCAACACCAGGTACAGGCTCAGGATGAACAGTACGGCGGGCACCACAGGGTATTCCGCATCGTCCGAACGCCGGAACCGCCATGCCCCCACTGCGGGAATCAGGAGCAGTGCCAGCGGAATCCAGCCGATCACCACCGCCGCACCACCAAGGGTCCACGGCTGCACCACCGCGACCTCACACACCACCGCCACCACGGCGAACAGCATCGAGGCGGCGGCACTCCCGTTCGGGCCCAGCGCATTCGAATACAGGAGTTCACCGGGACGGTTGATCCTGGAGGTCTTGCGCGCGAACTCGAACTGCAGGAATGCGCCCGCGAAGACGACCGCAACCAGCGCCGTCCGCCACCGCCCGCCCACCTCACCGGTATCGATGGCCGAGAGCACCACATAGGCGGTCACCAAGAGCTGCACCGGATACGTCACCACGAGATTCAGCAGAATATTCGTGCGCACCGCCTCCGACAGCCGCTCCAGCCCCCACAGCAGTAGCCCGTAACCGAGCACGCCGGCGATCATGAGTGCCGACCCGATCGACAACAGCAGACTCGCGGCGATCGATCCGAAGGCTATGGCCCCCATCGCCATACGCAACTCGGCAGCGCTGACCGCCCCGGTGACCAGCGGCCGCTCCGGATTGTGCACGCGGTCGTACTCCAGATCCTTCTGCTCGTCGACCATGCGCAGATACAGCAGTACGACCGCCACGATCGCGATGCGCCCGACTGTCGCGCCGGTCGGGTGCCAGGGTGTATCCGGTCGCGATACCAGCGCGGCCGTGCCCTCGAGCGCCAGCACCCACAGCACGCCGTAGAGCAGATAGTGCGGCTTGTACATCACCTTGGTGAACCGGCCGATCCGCCCGGCGGATACGAAAAAGGCCGGGCGGAAGGCGGTTTCGACAACTCCGGTCACGACAGCTGCTCCCGCGGCATCGGCTCGCCCCACCCGTCCCAGCCGGTGAGCCCGGCCGCGGGTGTGCGGCGGCGAGCCGGTGTGTCCGAGCCCGGCAGCAGATGCGCCACCGGTACCAGCGCCACCTGGGTGGCCTCCTCGAAGGGAATGCCGAGCACCTCGCCGACCTCCCGCTCGTAGGCCAGATGCGCGGTGGTCATGGTGGATCCGAGGCCGCGCTCGCGCAGGGCCAGCATGAAGTTCCAGACTGCCGGGTAGAGGGACCCGTAGAAGCTGGCCAGCCGCAACGGCGTCGGCTCCGCGGGCGGGCGACCCAGCGCACAGACCAGGACCAGCGCGGGGACCTCGTGCAGATGCTCGGCCAGATAGCGGCCGGAAGCCAGGTCCGCCAGCTGATCCGGGCGCGGCGTGCGACCGGAGAGATTGGCGGCGAACCCCTTCCGATAGTGCTCCGCGATCCGCTGCTTGAGTTCCGCGTCCTGCACCACCACGAAGCGCCACGGCTGGCGATTGGTGCCGCTCGGCGCGTGCACCGCGATCTCCAGGCACTCCAGCAGATCCTGCCGCGACACCGGCCGGCTCAGATCCAGCCGCCGCCGGAAGGCGCGGGTGGTGGTCAGCAGATCGATACCCATCAGACCGCCTTCGCATCGGAATCTGATGCGCTCCCGGCGAATTCGAGATCGATCCGCGAGGCCACCGCACCCTTCTGATGAATCTCGCACCGCACGACGGTGGTGTCGACGCCCGCGTCGGTGATCGTCGCGATGCATTCGGCGGGACGGTCGAGTTCCACGAAGTGGTTGAAAGTGCTTGTCACACTCACCAATCGGCGCAGTTCGGGCTGGATGGCGCCGAGCGCGACCTGCCGGCTCGCCTCGATGAGCAGATTGCCGGGCACATGATCGAGCTGATGGTCGAACAGGATCGGATGCGTGGTGTCGGCGACCAGTGCGGCACGGGTCACGCCATCGCTGGACTCGGGCGGTCCGATCACCACATTGCGCCAGTTCTCCCGGCCGACGAGCGCGGCGGGTGCACGTTCCCCGATATCGAGCGCTCCCTCGAAAGCCCCGAGCCCCAGCTGTTTCCGGAAGCCACCGCGAATGGCGCCCCACTGCTGCGGGCTGACCCAGGAGAACGAGCCGTCGACCGTGGTCATCGGCACGCCGCCGCTGCTGATATCGAGCACCAGGTCCAGGCCCTGCAGATCATCACCCCGGTAGTGGGTGCGCAGCGCCCGCACCTGCATCTCCAGATCCGCAGGGGCCGTGCCGATATCCCAGGCCGTGGTATCGGCCCCGGTGCCGTTGAAGGTGCGCACCAGGAAGGCGCGGTCGGTGGGCACGCCGTAGAACTCGTGGGTCACCGCGATGGACGCCTGCCGGGCGGCCTCCATCACCGCCACCAGATCGTGCCGCAGACCCATCGCACCGGCGTGATCGCCGTAATGGGCGTGCATACGCGGCAATTGCGCGCCGACGATGAAGGTATCGGGGGCGACGGCGTCCAGCGAGGTCACGAATACCTCCGACACGGAGTGCCGGTGCGCCAGGGTGCGGGGAATGGTGCGGACGTGCGTGGCTGTCACGGCTTGAATGTGCATCAGGGTCGACCTTCCAACCAATCTTTCGCGCCGATGGGCCGCAGTGTCTGCGACTGCGACCCGACGCGCATGGGAAATACGTAGGAACCGAGCACGATTGCCGACCAGGCGTCCAACTCCCGGCCGGCGGCCATGGCCGCCGCCAGCCGCTCGGCGCACTCCGCATCGGATTCCGCTGCCACGGAACCGAGTTCGGTGTACAGCCGAGCGAAGGCAGCATCCCGATCGAAGCTGCGCTCGGGCACCCCGCTGTACAGCTCGCGCGCGAGTTCGGCCGCGGCGGCGGACCTGTCGATGCCGGTGACCGCCCGGGTGAGCACCTGTGCCCTGGTCCGCTCGTCGAAGTAGATGGCGAGCTCGCGCAGCACATCGGCCGGATCATCGGGCGAATGCACAAGATTCAGCAAATAGTTGTTCCGCCCCAGCACGTACCGCAGATCGCCCGGACGGCGTTTGCGGGGATCCGTCGCGCCCTTCGCCTCCGCGAGCCGGACCGGGACCGGGAGCTCGCCGTCGGCGCCGTGCACGACCAGCAGGAGCACTTCGGAAATGCCCACCAGCAGGTCGGCCAGGCGACGCCGCTCCGGCGAGGCGATATTCCACGCGAAGTACCACAGCGCACGGGCCAGATGCCGGTCCACCGCGACACGGTGGGCCGAGACCACCCGGAAGCCATTGCCGGACAGCCATTCCAGCGTCGGCTCGACCGCCCGGGCGACAATGGCATCGGGCTTGAGCAGCAGCAGCGAGTGCTCCCGGGCGAAGGTGGTGGCATCGAGGCCGAGGCGCTCGAGCTGATCGACCGTCTCCAGTACATAGGTGTCGCCCAGATAGGCGTCGACCTTCGCCTCGGACGGCGTCAGCTCCGACAGCAGTTTGCGTACCGGATCGCCGGTCATACCGCACCGCCGATCGTGGTGCGCGCCAGCATGTCCTCGATCGACAGCAGCGGTGTGCCGAGGTAGCCCGATTCCAGGCAGTGATCCAGGAGCACGCGCAGGTACTCCTTGCCGGTGGGCGGCGAGGGCCTGCCGAGCACCTCGTCGGCGACCGTGGTCTCGAAGTGCAGGCGGCGCTTGAAGTAACTGGTGTAGAGGATGCCGATACGCAGGTAGTACTCACGCTCGATCGCCTCCAGATCCTCGGGGCGGAACGTCGTCTCCGGTACGAAGGTGGCCACGTCGAAGGACGGATACTCCGCGAGCACATCGGAGACCTCGCGCAGCGACAGGGTGTCCCGGCCCACAGCGTGCAGAGTGCGACCGGCCGCTGCCTCGAAATCGACTGCGGCGGCGGTGATCACCTCCGCGACATAATCGACCGGCGCGAGCGAGAGCGTCGCGTCGTAGCGGCCGGGCAGAGTGCGCAGTTTGCCCTCGACCATGAGCTTGACGACGGTGTAGAGGTTCTTGTACTCGCGAATCACGCCGGTGACGACATCACCGGTGACGATCCCCGGCCGCACGATCGCCCAGCGCAGGCCCCGCTCCCCCGCCGTCCGCACCAGGTGCTCGGCACGAAACTTGCTCTCCTCGTAGCCATTTCCGAAGGACTGACCGGGGGCCGCCTCGCCCTCTTCGATGGCGCCGCCGCGCAGCCCGCACACATAGGCGGTGCTGACATGCACCAGCGGTACGCCCCACTCCAGCGCGAGTTCGACAGCGTGCGCGGTGCCGCGCACATTCAGCTCCTCGTAGGCCTCCGGCGTGGCATCGAAGGCGGTGGTCGCGGCCGAGTGCACGATCAAGCCCACCCGGTCGGCGAGTTCGGCCGCATCCTCCACCGAGAGCCCGAAGCGCGGGGCCCGGATATCACCTGTCACCCGCCGCTCGGCCGCCACCGGGGTGCCGTCATTGCGCGTGATCACCGAATTGCTGTGCACCACAGCGGCAACCGGTCGCCCGGCCGCCTTCAGCCGGGCCACCACCTCGCCGCCGACCAGACCGCTCGCACCGGTCACCAGCACCAGGTCGCGGGTACTCATGCGGCCTCCGTCCGGGCCACCAGGTCGATGACCTGACCCACGCGCAAGACGCCCCTCAGATCCTCCGGCCGGTACCTGGGCAATCCGAACGACCGCTCCAGCACCACGGTCAGCTCCATCAGCCGGAGCGAGTCGTAGCCGAGGTCCTCGATGAGGCGCTGAGTATCGGCGAGTTCGGCCGGCGGTTGCGGCGCCATGGCTGTGACAATGTCGCGGATGCGTGCGGCGACAGCGGGTTCGGCGGTCATGAGTGCTCGCTTTCGCGTAGATGAGGCTGGTGTCCACCACTGGCCAGCAGGTCGCGGGTCTCGTCCAGGGGCAGATCGGTATTCAGATAGCCCGCTATGCGCAGCCAGTCGTGGCCGATGGCGAGGGTGCGCTGCCATTGCTCGCGGGAGTCGAACGAGGCCGGAAAACCGGTGGTGGAATCGGGTTCTCCGGCAATCCGGCGCACCAGGGCGACGAAGTCGTCGAGTGTGGTCAGGCCCTCCAGCGGATCGCCCTCGGTGCGCAGGATCTCCGAGAAGCACACTTGCCGAGCCGATTCCAGCTGGGCCAACAGACCGTCCCGCTGTGCCGCATGCGCGGGCAGTAGACGACGCATCGTCTCGATCGGGGCGACGTCGGCGGGCAGGGGATGAATGCCGAAGGCGGACAGCACCACTCGAACGCTCATGGCGATGAGACGATGCGCCGCGATATCGGCGACCGCGCCCTGTGCGCCCTTGATCGCGCCCACCAGGTCTTCCCTGGCGTTCTCCAGCACCACGTTGGACCACACCAGATTCAGGCCGCATTCGGTGAATCTGGTCGCCGACAGCGGTACCAGCGTGGCGAACCCACTCTCGCGTGCCGCACCCGTCTGCCCCAGCGCGGGTGCCAGCGCACTCGGCACCGGTGTGTAGGGACGCAGCGGCTTGCACATGCCCAGGGCGGGCTCGAGGACATCCGCACCGCGCCACTGCAGGCCGACCAGGCCGAGATGAACGAATTCGGCCAGCGCGCCGCCGATCTCGCGTGGCGAGCGGGCGAGCACATCACGCACCGAATGCCGGAAGACCACCGACCGCCAGGCGCGAGCGGCCTCGTCGGAGAGGACGAATACCTCTCGGTCACCGCGCAGCACGTGCAGGCGGCCACCGATGGACCAGGTCGTCACACCGGAGCTGCGCGCGAACAGGACCTGATGCGGGTCATCGGCGATCTCCTCGACGCCGAGCGCGGAGGCCAGCGCCAGCAGCTCTTCCCAGCGGGACTGCTCCTGCGGGCCGGTCGCAGGCCAGGTTCCCGGATCGGCGATCGCGCGATACCGGTCCACCAGTTCGCCGGAGCCGATCCGATCGAGTTGTTCGGGCAGCCATTTGGTCTCGATATAGCTCTCGCCGTGGCGTGCCGCCCAGCCCTTCATGGCCTGCTGCAGGCCGTCGCACGCCCATTCGACCGCCTCAGCCTGTGATCCGAAGGCCCGCAACGCGATCGAGAAACGCAATGCCTGCACCGCGCGTGCGGTCCACCAGGCCGCCGCCACCGCGAGGAAATCGGGGTGGGAAATCAGCGCGCGCAGCGCCGCGAGATCGACCGCCCCCTCCCGGAGCACCGTGGCGCGCAGGAACCGCTGGCAACGATTGAGCAGATCCTCGCTCGGCTCCACCGCGACCTGCGTCAACTGCCGCCGCAGCTGCGCGACCGATCGCGTGCGCACCTCCACGCGGCGACCGTCGAGGAACAGCACGGTCGGCAGCGTCGGCAGCTCCTCCGCGCCCGGCGCGACCACGAGGAAGTCGATATCGGAGCCCACATTGCCGAATCCCTCGGCGAGCGAACCCTCGAACAGCACCGCCGCATCGTCCGGCACCGCGACGACATCGAGCGCCGATTCCAGCAGCTGCCGCAACCGGTGCTCGGGCAGGCCGGACTCGGCGGCAGGCGCGGCCTCGGCATCGTGCAGCACCGCACCGGCGAGCGCCCCGTCACGCAGCAGCTGCCACATGTGGCGGCGGCGCGGCTTTCCGCTCGAGGTGCGGCGGATCAATCCGCGCGGGCCGGTGACGATGTGCACGGTCTGCGCGGGACCGAGGTGCCCGCGAATAATCTTGCGGGCCTCCGCGATCCATTCGCCCGCCGCGGTCTCGGCGAACAGCGCGATGCCCTGCTCCCCCGGGGTACTGATACCCACCGCGGCGAGCTTGCCCTTGGTCAGCCCCGTTTCCTGGGCGACGCGGGATTCGATGTCCTCCATGAAGACCGAGCGGCCGCGCACCTTGAGGCTGGAGCCCATGCGCCCGAGGACGAAAACCTGATCGCGGTAGCGGAATCCGGCATCCCCGGAGTAGAGCTTGCCGTCGGTGATGTGGGTCGAGGAACCCGCGCCGGGTGCGCCCGAGTATCCCAGCGCCACCGACCCGCCGGTCACGACCATTTCACCGAGTACGCCGTCGGGTAGTTCACGGCCCTCGTCATCGACGACGGTGACCGTCGATTCGGCGGTCGAATATCCGAGCCCGGTGATCCAGCCCGCCCCGAAAACGCGGTGCGTATCGTCGAGCTGCGCCTCCTCCAGGATCGGAACCGGCTCTCCGAAGCGGAGGCTCGGATTGTCGACGCGCAGCGCGGTGATCGGGCTGCGGGTGTGCGAGGAGGTCACCATGAGCGTGGCCTCGGCGAGGCCGTACGCCAGGGTGTACGACCCCATCGAAAACCCGCGCGGCCCGGTGAGATTCGCGAAGGACTGCAGATCCGATACCTCGACCGGTTCCGAGCCGATGGCCAGCGTGCGCCATCCGGACAGGTCCAGATCGGCGATCTCCTCCGGCCGGACCCGATGCGCCACATACCCGAGCGCGAAGGACGGCGACGGCGAGTGCTGCGCATGCGCCATGGCCCGCAGCCAGCGTGCGGGATCACGCACGAACTGATCGGGGCGCATGAGGTAGAGATCGCCCTGATTGGTCACCGTGGTGAGGAAGGCGCCCACCAAACCCATATCGTGATAGAGCGGCAGCCACGACACCAAGGCTTCACCGGGCCGCCAATCGATCAGCCGGGAGATCATCGCGATATTGTTCGCCAGGTTTCGCCAGCTCACCCGGACGCCGCGGGGCGTTCCGGTGGAGCCGGAGGTGAACTGCAGCAGCGAAACCTCCGCCGGGACACCGAATTCCCGTGCGCCGGAGGCCGGTTCGAGCTGCTTCGGGTCGATCACCAGCGGCTCGTCGGCACGGCCGGCTTCGATCGCCGCACGCCGCACGAACTGCTCGAATTCCGGTGAGGTCACCACCAGCCGCGGTGTGGCCTGCCGCAGAATGCCCGCGATATGGGCGACGATCTCGTCCAGATCGCCGAAGATGGGCGGCGCGACCGGCGTGAAGATGCCACCGCATGCCCACACGGCGTAAAAGGCCGCCACACAGGGGAACCCGGTCGGCATGATGACGCAGGCGCCGTCACCGCTGCCGAGACCGTGCACACGCATGAGCGCGGCGATGGACCAGGTCTGGTCGGCCAGTTCGCGATAACTGCGGAACTCCCATCCGTCGGCCTCGTCGGCCAGGTGGATTCCGGTCGACTCCGACGGGCTCGCGAGCCAATCCCGAATCGCCGCAATATCTTCAGAGAGTTTCATCAGGCTGATCTCCTTCGGACAGCACGGTGACCGTGCCGTTGATGCCGTCGACGCGAATTCGCATACCGGTCCGCAGACGCGTGGCGGCATCCTTGACCTGAACCACGGTGGGCACGCCCAATTCCCGCGCCACAATGGCCACATGGGTCAGCGGGCTGCCCCGCTCGATCACCAGCGCCGTCGCGGACGGCAGTGCGGCCACCCACCCGGGGTCGGTGCGATAGGCGACCAGAATGCCGCCCGCCACATCGCGGGGCTCGTCCACCACCACGGCCGGTCCTTCGACAATGCCCGCGGCCGAAGGTGTTCCGGTCAGCACCGTGCCCACGGTGGCCGCTGCGGTGGTGGTGAGCGGCACCCAGCCCTGTTCGGCCAGCTCCGCACGCCCCAGCGCCGGGCCGAGAGTCCGGAATCTCGCGGGCGCGACCAGTGCGGAATCCTTCGCCCGCAGCACCTTCCGCGCGGCGACCAGGGCGCGCAGCGTCGTGGTGTCCTCGCCCTCGTAGCAGCCGCGCATTTCGCTGTTGGTCAGGTAGAACACGTCGGCGAACTCGTCGAGCACACCGCGCGCCACCAGATCCCGGCCCATCACCCGGATCATGCGCTTGACCATGCCGAAGGCGCGGGTGCGGCAGAAGCGCAGCCGCTCGCGGTGCGCGGCGCAGCGAGAGGCCTTGGCGCGCAGTCGTTCATAGATCCGCCGCCGCGGACCGCGCAGGTTCGCGTCGAGGTAGGCGTCCGCCTCGGCGGACCGGCTCGCGGTGGCGGCATCGCCGACCCGGCCCGAGGCACTGCGCAGCATGACGAACAGGCTGGCCGGATCCTCGCGCAGGTCGGGGGTTTCCAGCTTGAGCTCGTCCAGGCTGCGATAGCCGTACAGGTTGATGTAATCGTTCACCCGCGACAGGAACTCCGTGCGATCGGAATTCTGCAGTTCGGCGTAGATCTGTTCCGGTGCACTGGAATTGATGAGCGTCGTCAACTCCGGATCGGCGCGGACGAGCTGTGCCAGCTCCGTCATGGCGCGCGCGGGATCGGCGGATTCGACATCGGCGCCCGGGCCCACCACCGCATACAGGAACCATTCCGGCGCCTTGGGCAGGAAGAGTTTGGTGAGCAGGAACACGGCCCCGGTGAGGGTCAGCAGGATGGCGTCGAGCACCATGAGCGGGCCCCAGCGCTCGACCAGGTCCCGATCCACCGTGCGGTAGGCCGCGTAGGCCTGTTCGCCGGTCAGCTCGGTGTAGTCCAGGGCATCGTATTCGTCGTAGACCCGATAGAACTCGGTGACGAACTGCTCGACCATGGCATCGATCCCGCGTAGCCGCCGCACGTAGATCGCCGTGGTGATCGCGCGCGAGCGCAATCGGGCGGTGCGACTGCGGAATACGAACGGCCGCAGGGTCTTCGCAATATCGTCGGCCAGGGGTTCGTCCACACCGAGTGCGGCCTCGAGCACTTTGCGATTGAGCGGATACCCCGGCGCGATGCCGACCATCCGATACCAGTGCAGCAGGTTGTAGTACACGCGACTGTGAAAGCTGCCCAGCAGCACCGAGGTCCACGCGTCGGTCTGCCGCTGCTGTTCGTCCGGGACGCCCAGCGAGGCCGCATAACCGCGATACACCCGGCCGTAGATATCGGCGGCCGTGGTGTATGTGAGCGGCGAGGTGACGCCGCTGAAGCTCTCGATAATATTGGAGTTGTCCCAGATTCGCAGCTCACCGGCCGGAATCTCCTCCCCCGCACCGCGCAACTCCACGGTCCGCCCGAGCGGTGCCGCCGCGCCGAGGGTGGTGATCGGCCGTGACTGCAATACCCATATGCCGATATCGTCGATGGCCCATTCGATGTCCTGCGGTGCACCGCAGTGGGATTCGAGTTTGCGGCCGATCTCGGTCAGCTCGGCGAGCTCGGCATCGGTGAGCACCGCCTGCCCGCGTGCCTCCGCCTCGACCTCGCGCACCTCCCAGCCCTGCTCGCCCGCGGGGTCGTAGCGAGAATCCTTATCGCCCAGCACAACCTCCAGCATCGCGCCGCTGACCTTGTCGACGATCACCGAATCCGCGTCGACCGCACCGGAAACCAGGCCCTCTCCGAGCCCGTACACGGCGCTGATCACGGCCTCGTCGCGCGCTCCGGTCGCCGGATTCGCGGTGAACACCACACCGCTGGCCCGCGCCGCCACCAGGCGCTGCAGCAGCACCGCCGGCGCGGCGGCACGGGGCAGCTTCCGCGCGAAGGCGTAGCGGACGGCCCGCTCGGAGAATGCCGAGGCCCAGCAGTCGCGCACCCGTTCGACGATCGCCGGTACGCCCCGGACGTTGAGATACGTATCGAACTGTCCCGCATAGGAATTGCCCGCGCCGTCCTCGGCGAGCATCGAGGAGCGCACCGCGATCGGGCCGTCGCCCAGTCGCGCACCCGCGGTCGCGATCAGCTCCCGCACCACCTCCGGCACCGGCGCGGCCACCAGCTCGGCACGCAGCTCCCCGGCGCGCACCACCGCCTGCTCCACATCGGCTATCTCGGCGAATTCCGCTACCGCCGTGGACAATCCACCTTCACCGAGAAACCCGTCGTACACATCCCGGCCGAGCACCACCCACTCCGGCACCCGCACACCACTGCTCTGCACCCCGTACAACCCGCGCGCCTTTCCACCCGCGAGCTCATCGATCACCACCGAATCGGACCACGGACCAAGCACCTGCACTAGAGCTCTCCCATCACCCCCGACCGGAGCCGCAGTGTCGGCACACAGCCCGGCGGGGAGCCGAACAAGATCGAAGGACTCTCTTTGAATAGTGCATGTTTCAAATGTGTGCCAGCCCACAATTCCTGGGTGTTTGCATCAAGCGGAAACTGAATGCCACACCGCCTCTGACCTTTGCCGATGTAGACGGCCTCGACCCACTTCCGTCCCAGACAATTTCCGTGATTCGAGAATTCGGCACGCACGGCAAACCACCCTGTTCACCAGACAGCCGGCGCCGCTGAATTCGTCGCCTTCCCACTGTGCGCGGTGCGCGCCGTGGCGATCGGAGGCCGAGCAGGCGACGGTCACGGCGGTGCCGCAGCACCTGGCGCTGGTGCGCCGCGCTGCGGCTGGGCGTGCCGGACGTCACGACACCGTTCCACGGCCGCGCAGACCTCACCTTGCCGCGCACTGGAGACTCGGCGAAATGGTCACGCTGCGTGGACGAATCGAGCCCACGCTGCTCGCGCGACCGCAGCCGCGCCGGCCGCGAATCTCATTTGACGGTGGCGCGGGCTCCGGCGGTCTCCAGTTTGAATCGCGCGGTTTCGGCGGCGTCTCGGCTGAGGCCCTCGAGGACCTGTTTGGGCGCGGACTCGACCAGATCCTTCGCCTCCTTCAGGCCCAGGCCGGGGATGATCTCCCGAATGGCCTTGATGACCTGAATCTTCTTGTCCCCGAAGGATTCCAAGATCACATCGAATTCGGTTCGCTCATCGGCGACCTCGTCCACGGGAGCGGACGTGTCCGCCGCGACTGCCACCGGCGCGGCGGCGGTGACGCCGAACTGTTCTTCGAATGCCTTGACGAACCCCGAAAGCTCCAGCAGCGTCATGCCTTTGAAGACGTCCAGCAACTCGTCGACGGTCATCTTGGCCATGATGCACCCCTTATAACGCTGACCAGGCGGTACATCCATCATATGCGCGTTCGGCGGGTGGCAGCCGCGCGCGCAGGCCTCAGTTCTGCGGCGAAATCAAGGTCGTCAGATACTCGCGCTCGGCGGCGTCCAGTGGCCGGGGAGCACTGTCCGACACGGCCACCAAGGTGGAAGTCGCTGTGAGATACAAGGATTCGGCGTCCCGTATCTCATGCACCAGGGTGAAGGAGCTGTTCCCGATGCGCTCCACCGCCGTGGTCACGGTGACCGGATCGGTGCGAAAGGTCAGCGGGGTGCGGTAACTGAGCCGCTGGCCCGCCACCACCACGCGCCACGGCCCCGCCACCGCTTCGTGCCGGGCGAGCAGATCGGACCGGGCCTCGTCCAGGTATTGCGCGAACACCACATTGTTCAGGTGCTGAAAGGCATCCATATCGGTACGGCGCAGCTGGATGGCGTAGGTGTGCATCAGGCACTCAACTCCTCGAGCATATGGCGTTCGCTGTCCTGCAGCGGCCGAGAGCGCTGCGCGTCCCGATCGAAGGCGACCATGGTGCAGGTGGCGGTCGAATACAGCGCGTCCTCGTCCCGGATCTCCTGCACCAGTGTGAAGGAGGAGGTGCCCACCTTGCTCACCCAGGTCTCCACCCGCACCGGCTGGGCCCGGTACCGCAGCGGCGTCAGATAGTCGATATCCATCTGCGCGACCACGCTCGCCCCGCGGAATCCGCGCGAGCGGAACAGGTCGATCCGGGTTTCCTCCAGGTAGCGGAGGTGGACGGCATTGTGCACATGGCCGTCCGCGTCCATATCGGACCAGCGCAGCGGGCAGAGGAAGAGGTGTCGGGCCACCCGGCATTTCTATCAAGCCGCACTGCGGCGGCTCGGACCGGGCGGTCTCGAAATGGCTCGAATTGCAAGAGTCGTGTCGTTGACGCCATCGGACGGGAGCCGCAGGCTGTAGGCATGCGGATGGTGCTGATGGTCGTCTACGACGGGTTCCAGTTGCTGGATCTGGCCGGGCCCGCCGATGTGTTCACCGCCGCCGCGGCCCTGGGGGCGACGCCGGGCTATCGGGTGGAGGTCGCGGCGACACGAGCCGGGCCGGTGCGCACCTCCAGCGGGGTGGTGGTGACCGCCGAGCACGCACTCGGAGACTGGCACGAACCGGTGGACACCCTGCTCGTCGCCGGCGGGCTGACCTTCTGGACCGCGAGCGCGGATCTCGAACTGGTGGCGGGGATCCGGCGGACGGCAACCTGCGCCGAGCGGGTCGGATCGGTCTGCACGGGCACCTTCCTGCTCGCGCATGCGGGACTGCTCGACGGACGCCGGGCGACCACGCACTGGTCCGGGGGAGAACTGCTGGCGGAGCAGTTTCCTTCGGTGACAACGGAACCCGATCGGATCTATGTCCGCGACGGACCCATCTGGACATCTGCCGGGGTGACCGCCGGGATCGATCTCGCCCTCGCCATCGTGGCCGCCGACCACGGGCCCGATCTGGCGCGTGAGGTCGCGCGCTGGCTGGTCGTCTATCTGCACCGGCCCGGCGGGCAGAGTCAGTTCAGCGCACCGCTCGCCGCGAATCCGCCGAAGCGGAATTCGCTTCGCACCCTGCAGGTCTGGATGGAGGACCATCTCAGCGCCGATCTGTCCCTCGCGGGGCTGGCAGAGCAGGCCGGAATGAGCACCCGGCATTTCTCCCGGGTCTTCGTGAGCGAGACCGGAACCACCCCGGCCCGCTATGTCGAACAGGTGCGCATCGGTGCGGCACGGCGACTGCTCGAAACCACCGATCAACCCATGGATCGGGTCGCAGCCGCCGTCGGACTGGGCAGTCCGGAGACCCTCTACCGAATCTTTCACCGCCACTTGGGCATACCGCCCGGCGAATATCGCGCCCGCTTCACCCGCTTCTGAAAGAAAGAGTGCCCCATGACCTTCCAAATCGCCATTGTGCTGTACCCCGGCATGACAGTCCTGGACGCGATCGGACCCTATGAGGTGCTGCGCTCGCTGCCCGACAGCGAATTGCGGTTCGTCTCCAATGAAGTCGGGCCGATCGTGTCCGACAGCGGCGTGCTGGTCCTGGGCGCGACACACACCTTCGCGGAAACACCGGCACCCGATCTGGTGCTGGTGGGCGGCTCGGGGACCGCGACGACCGAGGCCATGGCCAATCGGGAGCTCATCGATTGGCTGCGCAGCGTGCATCCGAAAACGCAGTGGACCACCTCGGTGTGCACCGGTTCGATGATCTTGGCGGCGGCGGACATCCTGCGGGGCCACCCGGCTACCTCGCACTGGTCGGCGCAGCCGATGCTGGCCGCCTTCGGCGCGGAATCGCGACCGCACGAGCGGATCGTGCGCAGCGGCAAGATCGTCACCGCCGCAGGCGTTTCCGCCGGCATCGATTTGGGGCTGTGGCTGGTCGGCGAGATCGCCGGAACCGAAGCCGCGCAGATGGTGCAGCTGGGCATCGAATACGACCCGCAGCCGCCGTTCGACACCGGTCATCCGGACAAGGCCTCCGCCGAGCTGCTGCGCAAGACCCGTCTGGAGATGACCAAAATCGCTGCCAGGCCACGAATCCCACTCGATGTCGCCACTGTCTTCTGGAATCTCACGCTCAATCGCGTGCGCGAACGCGGGTTCGCGCGGCGCTGAATTGCCCTAGCGTCGAGCTGAATTGCCTAGCGTCGAGCTGAATTGCCGTAGCGTCGAGGTGTGAGCGAACTGCTCGATGCCTGGTTCTTCGCCGATCCGCACCGGTTCTACCGCCGCTGGCGGGAGCAGGGGCCGGTGCGTCGCGTCGATTTCGGTGACGGCCTCGACCGCTGGCTGATTCTCGGATACGACGAGGGCCGGGCGGCGCTGGCCGATCCGCGACTGTGCAAGGACATCAGCCGGTTCGATACCGTGCTGGCGCGCAAACGCCCTGGGGCACGGCGCAATCCGCGGCCGGACACGGTGCTGCGACATATGCTCAATGCCGATCCGCCGGACCACACGCGGTTGCGCAAGGCGGTCGGCAAGGCATTCACGCCGCGGCGGGTGGCGCAGTTGCAGCCGATCATCGAGCAGACCGCGAACGAACTGCTCGATGAGATGGCCGGGCACGATCAGGTCGATCTGCTGGGGGCCTTCGCGGTCCCGCTCCCGGTCACGGTGATCAGCCACCTGCTGGATGTGTCCATCCAGGACCGCGACACCTTCCGCGCCTGGAGCCGGACGCTCGTCGGAACGCCCGATCGCGGCAGCGACCCGGCCCGGGCCTACAGCGAGATCAGCGAGTTCCTGCGAAATATGCTGCGGGACAAGCGCGCATATCCCGGCGATGATCTGCTGTCGACCCTGATCACCGATGACGATGCGCAGCTGAGCGAGCCGGAGATCGTGGGAATGGCCCTGCTACTCCTGGTCGCCGGCCACGAAACCACGGTGAACCTGATCGGCAACGGCACTCTCGCCCTGCTGCACAATCACTCCTGGCTGGAGCGGCTGCGCGCCGATCCGGAGCTGATTCCCGGCGCGATCGAGGAATTCCTGCGCTTCAACGGCCCGGTCGATATGGCGACGCCCCGCTTCACCGTCGAGCCGATCACAGTGGGCGACACCGTCATTCCGGCCGGAGAGATCGTCTACATCGGCCTGGCCGCCGGCAATCGCGACCCCCGCCACTACCCCGACCCGGACGATCTGGACCCCACCGCCGACCGCGCGGGCCACCTCGCTTTCGGCCACGGCATCCACTTCTGCGTCGGCGCTCCCCTGGCCCGCCTGGAGGGCAGGATCGCCTTCACCACTCTGCTCCAGCGCTTCCCGCATCTCAGCCTGGCAGTCGAGGACTCCCGGCTGCGCTGGTATGCGAATCCGGTGATCCACGGGCTCACCGCCTTGCCGGTCCGGCTACAGCCTTAGCGCGTTCATTGCCGGGCGAGGATCGTTGCGGGCGAGCCTGATTCGCTGATCGGTTGCGATCAGAAACGTCACCGGAACCTGTCGGTGGGGCGACTTACGCTGAATCGGCACGTTTTTGCATTGCCTATCAGCGTAAAGAGTTGATCTTCATGGCTGTATTTGCGATTTACGGGGCCACGGGCCATACCGGCCGCTTGGTCACTGCCGAACTCCTCGCTCGCGGAAAGGATGTCATCGTGTCCGGGCGAGATCCGGACGCACTTGCCGGATTGGGCCGGGCCCGGGCGATGGCCGCGCCACTCGATGATCCCGGGGCGCTCCGAGCACTCGCCGAGGCCGCCGATGTGCTCATTCACTGCGCGGGGCCCTTCGCCACCACCGGTTTGCCGGTCGCCACCGCCGCGGTCGACGGCGGTTGTCACTACATCGATCACTCCGTCGAAGTGCACTATGTGAAGCAGCTTTTCGACACCTTCCCCGAGCGAGCACAGCGCGCCGGAATCACCATGCTGCCCAGCGTGAGTTTCTACGGCGGGCTGGGTGATCTGCTGGCGGGCGCGGTCGCGCGGAATATGTCCGATATCGACCGCGTCACCGTGGCCTACGCGGTGCACAACTGGAAGATGACGCACGGGGCGGTGGAAACGGCCCGGCTGCTGTTCGCCGATACCGACCGCATCGGATTCGAGGACGGCGCACCGCGGTTCGGATTCGTGGAACCGCGCAATGCGATCTTCGCCTTCCCGCCGCCGGTCGGGCCGCGCGCCATGATCGCCCCGGTGCCGTTCCCGGAAGCGGTCACCGTGCCCCGGCATGTGCGCACCCGCGCGGTGGAGGCCCAGCTCACCGCCCGCACCTTCGAGGAGGAGCAGGCGTTCAGCAGTGAGAACCCGCCGCCGACGAGCGGGCCGCGAGTGAATTCACCATTACCGCACAGGTTCTGGGGGCGCACGGTGCGGCGGCCGGAAATCTGCGCGGGCGCGATCTGTGGCTGGCCGCCGCACTGACCTCGGTCGAGGCCGCGGTCCGGCTCACGGAGGGCGCGGCCAAGAGCGGAGTGGCAAGTCCCGGTGAGGCTTTCGACTCGACGGAATTCCTGACCACCCTCGCCGACCGCGGCGTGTTCACCCTCGAACTACCGGAACAGCGGTGAGCGGCATGGGTACGGAACCGATCCTCGTCACCGGGGCCGGCGGTGGCAGTCAGGGCGGCACCGGCCGGACCGTCGCCGAAGCGCTGCTGCGGGCGGGCCTTCCGGTGCGTGCGTTCGTGCACCGCGACGATGGCCGTGCCGCCGGGCTGAAGGATCTCGGGGCGGAAATCGTCGTGGGTGATCTCCGCGAGATCACCTCGGTCCTGCCGGCGCTGGAGGGCGTGCGGCGCGCCTACTTCACCTATCCGGTTACCGCCGGAATGCTCGATGCCACAGCGGTTTTCGCGGCTGCGGCACGGGCGAACGAGGTGGAACGGGTGGTCGCGGTCTCCCAGCTCGGCTCGGCACACAATGCGGGCACCCCGCATATGCGCCGGCACTGGGTGGCCGAGCAGGTACTCGATCGTGCGGAGATCGGCGCTGTGCATCTGCGCGCCGCGGTCTTCTTCGAGAACCTGCGCGTGGCCATCGGCGATCGTGGCGAACTGGCGCTGCCACTCGGCTCCGCCGATACCGTGCTGCCGCTGATCGCGGCCGACGATGTCGCCGACGTGGCCGCCGGAGTACTGCGCACGGCGGACCCGGTGGATCCGGTGCTGTGGCTGGCCGGTGAAATCCGCACCACCGGTGCGGCGGCGGCAGCCCTCGGCGTCCCGTACGTCGACGTCGACCCCGAGCGGTGGGCCGAATCCGCCCGGTCGATCTATCGGGACGAGGTCACCGTCGAACACCTCACCCAGCTCTGGACCATGTTCGCCGCCATCGGCTCCGGCCACGAGCTGTTCCAGGTCACCGAATCCATCGAGAGGTACGCCGGTCATCCCCCACGCACCCTGGGGGCAACCGAACGGTAGCCATTGTCCTGGCCGCCCGAACCGCCCCGGTTTGCTACACGATCGCCGCACGGCACGCCGAGCTTTCCACTCCTGCCCGGGGTGGCCGCACAGTCGTGGCAGTCTTCCCCAAGCTCGCGCGACAGCGGGCAGCGACAGACCTGGGAGGGTTCATATGGCGAAGATCGGTAGGCGGAAGCGGTCACGAATGACCACGCAGGCGTTTTTGTCCGGCGCGGGCACCCGACCGGCGGAGGCGCCGGTGAAGAAGAAGGCCGAAGCGCGCGCGGCCAAATCGGCCGAGGTGAGCGCTGCCAAGCCCGCCGCGGCGAGCGCGCCGAAGGCGGCCCCCGCCGCAAAGCCGGTCCCGGCGAGTGCGGCGGGTGCGCCGGATATCAAGGCGCTGGCCGACAAGGTGAAGGAGCGCCGCCGCGAAAAGAGCTGGACCCAGAACGATGTCGCCAAACAGGGCGGACCGGCCACCGGTACGGTCAGCCAGATCGAGCGCTGCCTGATCGAGGAGCCCACGGCGGAGACGCTGACCAAACTCGACGCGGGACTGGAATGGCCGGCCAATACCGCCGAGGCCATCCTGCGCGGGAACCTGGTCGGCGCGTAGGTCCGCTGCCGTCGGCGCGCGCTCAGCGCGCCGGTCGCGGTCCGATGATCGACGCCCGCTCCATCACGCGGATCGCGGGCCAGTAGTCGCTCGCGGCATAGTGCTGGACCGCCCGGTTGTCCCAGAAGGCAATCGAATCGGGCTCCCACTGGAACCGGCACTGGTGTTCGGGCGCATCGGCCTGGCGGCACAGCCGGTCGATCAGCGCCCGGCTCTCGTCCGCGTCCATTCCGTCGATATGCGAGACGAAGACCCGATTGACGTAGAGGTGACGGCGGCCGGTGGCGGCATGCGTGCAGACCACCGGATGAGTGACCGCGGGGTGCTGCACACGCATCTGCGCGCGCTGCTCCTCGGGCACGAAGCGGCCGAACGCCTGGGTGTAATCGTGGACGGCGTCGAGGTTTTCGATCAGCTCCTTGGTCTCGTCATCGAGTGATTCGTAGGCGGCGTACATATCCGAGAACAGGGTGTCGCCACCGAGCGCCGGGATCGAAATGCCGTGCAGGACCGCTCCCATGGACGGCTGCGGGCGCCAGGTCACATCGTGATGCCAGGAGTTCTCGAAACCGGCCACCTCAGCGCTCTTCTCGAAGCGCACCAGTTCCGGCTGGGCGGTGTTGGACGGAATGAACGGGTGAATCTCCAACTCGCCGAACCGCTTCGCGAAGGCGATGTGCTGCTCGGGCGTCATCGGCTGATCGCGGAAGAAGATGACCTTGTATTCGTGCAGCGCCTGCCGGATCTCCGCGATCACCTCGGCGGCGAGCGGCGCGGTGAGGTCGACACCGCTGATCTCCGCACCGATGCTCGCGCCCACCTGCCGCGCCTCGAGATGCTGCCAGCGCAGCGCGGAGAGCCGATCGCGTTCGGCGGCCACATGCGTGAACGGACCCACGATCAGCGGGTACCCGTCCAACCGCGACGGCTGGATCATGCGGTGGCCGACATCGGCGGTCTTCGCGGTCGTTTCCATCAGAACCATCTCCTCGTGCATGCGTAGTCGTATGACTACAGCGCCCGAGTGCTAACGTAGTCAGATGACTACACGTAGTCAATCGTCTACAGCAGACTCTCAGGATGATGCCGACGTCCCGATGGGCCGCGCGGAGGTGGTCGCAGCGGTACTGACCCATGCCGCCGATCTCTTCGCCGAACGCGGACCGGCCGCTACCTCGATTCGCGATATCGCCACCCGCTCCGGCGTCAATCACGGCCTGATCTTCCGGCATTTCGGGGCCAAGGATCAGCTCGTCGCCGCGGTATTGGACTACCTCGGGGCGCATTCGGCCGAGCTCATCGAAGCGAAGGCCGACCGCGCGGTGCTGGAGGCGCAGGTCGAGCGGCAGTGGAAGGTGCTGGCCCGGGCCATTCTCGACGGCTACGAGGTCGGCAAGCTGCAGCAGCGCTTCCCGACCATGTCCAGCCTGGTCGACCAGATCAGGGAGCGCCACGACAACGATCGTGAGGCCCGGCTCGCCGTCGCCAATACCGTTGCCCTGGAAATGGGTTGGCGACTGTTCGAGCCGTTCCTGCGCTCGGCCACCGGATTACAGGGGCTCTCCGAATCGGAACTGCGCGAGGCGATCAATGCCGAGACCAAGCGGATCATCGAACCGCACTGATCGCCCGGAGAAATCCTTGTGGTTCAGCGTGATTCGACCAGTTCGATCGTCGCGTCCAGCACCGCCAGGTCGGTGGAACCGGGGACCAGGATGAATTCGTCCAGCCCGGCGGCTTCCGCGCCGTCGAGTGCGCGGTGCACCGCGGCGGCATCGAAGGTGGTCATCGCCGCGGCGGTGGTCCCGGCGGTCTCGGATCCGAAGAAGGCCAGATAGTCGGCGGTGAACTCGCGCAGCACCGCGGCCGGGTCGGGTACGCCGAGTACGTAGAAGCAGCCACTCACCAAGCGGGGCGCGGTATCTCGCGCGGCGGTGGCCCAGGCCTTCCGGGCCGAATCGGCAGCCCAGGCGATCTCGGCGGGTACGCCGCTGAGGCTGAAGGCGACCACGCCGTCGGCCCACCGGGCCGCGCGGGCGAGCGATTTCGGTCCGAGCGCGCCTGCCAGTATCGGCGGGCCACCCGCTTGCACACAGGGCGGGCCGATGGGGTCGCCATCCGGCGTGGACGGGGTACCGGACCAGAGTTCGCGCAGTTCGGCGACTCCACGCTCCAAGCGGTCGTGACGGTAGCCGAAATCCGCTGCGAGACTGCGGTAATCATCGGGCCGGGCACCGACGCCGACTCCCACCGTCAAGCGCCCGTCCGACAGGACATCGATTGTCGCGGCTTGTTTTGCCACCAGAGCGGGCGGATGCGCGGGCAGCACAGCGACATTGGCGATAATCCGGACGCGCTCGGTCAGTGCCGCGGCCGCCGCCAGCGTCGTCCACATCTCCGGATTGTGGAAGGACATCCGCTCACCACACGAAATACTGGAGAACGGTCCCTGTTCGGCCTGCAGGCACCAATCCACGGTCGAGCGCCGGTCATAGCCCCGGCACATGGTGGGCAGTGCGATACCAATATCCATCCGACCACTGTGCACCGGCCGCGCGGTCGAGATGGCTCGAATGCGACACAGCCCCAGAGTTCGGGCAACCATCATCGGCGCGCAAGGTTGCCGTCACAGTGGGCGGTTAGCTTTCGTCGAATTCGGTCCGGCGGTGCCGGACTGCGGCGAATGGAGTTTGGGTGATGAAGGTCAGAGCTGGTGTGGCGGTGTTGAGTGCGTGTACCGCGGTTGGGCTGATCGCAAGCGGGTGCTCCAGTAGCACTGGGGATTCCAGTGGACGTGACGAGCACGTGCTTTTGTTGTCGGTCGACGGGATGCACGAGTCGGATCTGACGAACTACCTGGCGGCGCACCCGGATTCGACGCTGGCGAAGATGGTCGGGCGAGGCGTGCACTATACCGACGCCCAGACTCCGATTCCCTCGGATTCCTTCCCCGGGCTGATGGCAATGCTGACCGGTGGAACTCCCAAAACCACCGGCGTGTACTACGACGACTCGTGGGCCCGGGATCTGCTGCCCGCAGGCACCACCGACTGCGCGCACACCGCCAAAGGCGCACAGGTCGCGCTGACCGAAGACGCGGACAAGAATTCGCACCGGATCGACGGTGGTCAGGGGCTGACCGGTCTGCCCGACGGTATCGGCAAAATGACCGATGATCCGAGCGCGGTCTTGGATCCGGCCAAGCTGCCGGTCGACCCGGCGAGCTGCAAGCCGATCGCGCCGGCCGACTATCTGAAGGTGAACACCGTCTTCTCGGTGCTGCACGCCGCCGGGGACCGCACCGCGTGGTCGGACAAGCATCCGGCGTACCAGATCGCCAACGGTCACGGCGGCAAGTCGATCGATGACCTGTTCACCCCGGAGATCGACAGCAGCTCCACCGACAACCCGGACGACAAGACCTGGACCCAGAAGAACGATCTCACCCGTCGCTACGACACCTACAAGGTGGACAGCGTGGTGAACGAGATTGCGGGCAAGGATCATTCGGGCGCGCGAGATGCCGGCGTGCCGGCGCTGTTCGGCATGAACTTCCAGACCGTGTCCACAGCGCAGAAGCTGCCCGACTCGAAGGGCTACCAGGCCGACGGTAAGCCGGGCGAACTCCTCAGCGGCGCACTCGACTTCGTCGACCAGCAACTGGGCCGCATGGTGACGGCACTGGATCAGGCCGGGCTGCGGGACAAGACCACGATCGTGCTGACCGCAAAGCACGGCCAGGCTCCCGTCAAGGCCGACACCCTCACCCGCATCGACGACGCCAAGATCATCGACTCGATCGATACCGAATGGGCCGCAACCCATCCCGGTGCACCGAAACTGATCATCCACTCGGTGAACGACTCAGCGCTGCTCATGTGGATGTCGGATCGCTCGGCCGCCGCGGCCGCGTTCGTGAAGCAGAAGCTGCTCGCCGCCACGGGTCTCGGCACCGACATCGCCGGAAATCCCAAGCCGTTCACCGCCTCCGGCGTCGACAAGGACAAGCTCTACGTCGGCGCCGACGCCGCAGCCTTCTTCGGCGTGAACTTCGATGACCCCCGCGTCCCCGACGTATACGCAGGCGTTACCCCCGGCACCGTCTACACCGGCGGCAAATCCAAAATCGCCGAACACGGCGGCATGACGCCGGACGACCGCCACGTCCCACTTATTGTGGTAGGCAATGGGATCGGCAAGCAGGAGCAGAAGGGCGAGGTCGCACTGACTCAGATCGCGCCGACCATCCTGCACCGCCTCGGCCTCGACCCCGTCACACTCGACGCGGTAGCAGCCGAACACACCGCGGTGCTGCCCGGGGCTTAGATCCACAAGGCCCGTGCGCACTTGGCCGGGATCCACTGAAAACCGCTGGGGTGCCGGCGGTGTGGATCCCGGCTGAACGCACGCCCGCGGTTCTGTTGCACAGTCGCCTTCGCAGTGCGAAGTTACCGCGTCACGACGGCACTCGCGTAGCCGTGGGCGCGGCCGCTGAGTTCGGCGTCGAGCGATTCCTGGGCGAACCGCATCTGCTCTCGATATCCGGGCAATTCCAGACGCCGCATCCCCTCCTCCGGCGCGACACTCTCAACGATGGCAGTGATCCACCAGATATTGCCGAACGGGTCACGAACACGTCCCCCACGCTGACCGAAAGCATTGTCGGACAACGCAGTCACCTCGCGAGCACCGGCCCGAAGGGCAGCGCTGAACGCGATATCGGCATCGGGGACGAATACCCGCAACAGAGACGGCATGTCGGGCCAGTCCTGATGCTGGTCGAAAGCGAGCAGAACCGTGTCGCCGACCCGAATCTCAGCATGCCCGATACTCCCGTCCTCGAGCGGCACCCGTCCCAGTTCGATGCCTTCGAAAGCAGCCGTGACGAACTCGAGCAAAGCCGCCGTGTCCGTGGTGACAATCCAAGGGGCAACAGCGGTGTATCCGGCGGGGGCGGTAGTCATCATCAGTTCCTTTCCTCGTGGTCGCTCTGATTGTGGAAGGCAACTAGGTCAGAAAATGTCCTAGTAACCGCCGGCAAATGCTCCTGGCGCATTGGTCTTCCGAGGCGCTACGCTGGCCGCCTCGATCAAGCCGTGGCCTCCCACACATATCCGTCCGGGTCGGCGAACGAACCGATACCGCTGTCCATGACCAGGCCGTGCGGACCATTGCCGTCCGGGGCGACCCCCGCCTCCTTGGCGGCAGCCTTACGCGGGTACAACGCCAGGGTGACCGGCGAGCCCGGCTGCGCGAACTCGGCGTACTTGCCGCCGAAGCTCTTCGTCGCCGTCAAACCGCGATCGGTGTAGAACTGCTTGCTGGCCTTCACATCCGATACGCCCATCAGCAAAACCAGGTCGTCGATCTCGCGGGTGAACGGGCCTACGTCCTTCTTGTTCGAGGTGGCGATCTTCCAGATCGTCCCCTCCGGTGCCTGCACCACCCCGCCGTAACCCCACAGGCTCTTCTTCGCAGGCTCGAGGACGGTGAACCCGGCCTCGACCGCGGTGCCGACGAGGCTGTCGACGGTGGAGGGCTGTGACACCACCAGCGACAAGATGAATCCGCGGAAACCGGTCGTCGGCGCCGGGGAAGCCCGGAACCCGAGCCGCTCCCCCAGCCCGAACGCGGCGTCGTAGATCGCGGCAGCGGCCCGGGGGTCGGCCACCTCGAGCTGAATGTTGATGTCGGTGCTGGTGTTTGCGTTGATTTCCATGCTCATAACGCTAGATTCGGGCCGCCGCGATCACATCCGTGCCGACCACCGAACCCACCACTGAGACGCAGTCGGTGGCTCACCGTCCGACCACGCAGACACCTGCCGGCGCGCGCCGCAGAGTTCGGTCCGTAGGGTGAACTCTCATGGAGTCCGGTACCCAGCTCGAGGATCTACGGTCCGCACTCTCGTGCGTCTACCAGAAGCTCGACGCCGAGAGCCTCACCGAGCCCGACCGCGTCGAGCTGGTGGCTCGCGCCGAGGTGGTTCAGGACCAGATCGACGCGATCCAGAATGCCATCGGCAACGAGGAGCTCGCACCGTAGACTCCTGCGAGCCCGACCGAACCTGTGTCAAATCATCTGTGCGGTGACAGAATCGTGCGATGACAGCTGCCAGAATTGCTTGCCACCAACGACTCTCGGCAATCCTGGCGTCCCGCGGCGATATCGAGCTCGTTGAGTTGGTAGGTAGCGGTCGCGTCGTAAACGTGGGTGTGGGCGGTGACGCGGCGGTCCTCGTCGTCGACGGCGTACCGGTGTTCGCCAAGCGGATACCACTGACCGACCGGGAAGTCGCCAGCCCAAGGCGCCACCACGAACCTGTTCGACCTGCCGGTGTTCTGTCAATACGGTATCGGCGGCCCAAGTTTCAACGCATGGCGCGAGCTGGCGGCGAACAACATCGTCACCGAAGCCGTTCTGCGTGGCGAGACGCAGGCGTTCCCGATCCTCTACCACTGGCGGGTACTACCCGGCCGGTCGCCGATCGCAGCCGAACACGCCGACCCGGCCGCCCCACCGACGACCTCGATGTCGCCCTCACCGCCGCCATGGCCGATACCCACGTACGCCTTGCCACCGAACGATGGGCAGCCGGCGAGGGCCCCGACTCCGCCGCCGACGCAGTCGACACCTGTCTCACCCGCCTCGTCACCCACAATCTCCTGTAGGGGTGACCGAAAGACGCTGGGCGCCAAGACCTGACGTCCTTGTGTGGCATTTCAGATCGGATGTTCGGACGTGCTGGTGCCACCACGCGCCGGGCTGAGCGGCCCGGTCAGGCGGCGAGGACGGTGCGGACGACGGACTCGTCGCCGTCGATTTCGACCAGCCCGAGGGCGCGGGCGTCGCTGAGGGTGAGGGCGCCGGCGGCGAGGCCGAGGATGCAGGCGGGGTCGGCGCGGACGGTGGCATCGAGGGCGCGGCCGTCATGCGGTCCGACCGCGAATCCGGAAGGCGTGGAGCGGAGCTGGAGGGGCGGGCCGCCGATCTCGAGGCCGATCGCCGCCGAGGGGCGGACCTCGACCCGGGTGTCGAGCAGAGCCGGTACCGCCAGGGCGAGCCATTCGGGGCGGAAGGAGTCGCCCTCGGGGCCGCGGAGCATCAGGGGGGTGGACCAGCGGATCAGGCTCTCGATCGGCCTGCGTAGCTCGGCGCCCCACGGTGTCAGGGCGTATTCCACCACACTGCCTGCGCTCGCTAGTCGCCGCTCGATCACACCGGAGGTCTCGAGGTCGCGGAGCCGGTCGGCGAGCAGATTGGTCGCGATGCCGGGCAGACCGTCGATCAGGTCCCGGTAGCGGGCGGGGGCGATTAGGAGCTGGCGGACGATGAGCAGGTTCCAGCGGTCGCCGACGACCTCGAGAGACCGGGCGAGCCCGCAGTACTGGCCGTAGCTACGCATCATTTTCCCACGATCGCTTGATATTTTAAAGTAGACTTGAGTTCATCAATCGTACCTTGACACTGAGCTCGGAGGGGTCCGCCATGGCCGATATCACCAGCAGTGTTCGACCCGCCTGGGTCGATGACGACCTGTTCCCGTTCGAGAGCCGTTTCGTCGATATCGACGGGCACACCGTGCACTACGTCGACGAGGGGTCGGGTCCGACACTGCTGCTCCTGCACGGCAATCCGACCTGGTCGTTCCTCTGGCGCGATGCGATCAGTGCGCTGTGCGGCGAATTCCGTTGTGTCGCACTGGATTATCCTGGCTTCGGGCTGTCGACGGCCCAGCCCGGCTACCGCTACCTGCCCGAAGAGCACGCCGATGTGGTGACCAGGTTCGTCGACACGCTGGGCCTCGAGGGTGTCACTCTGGTCGGGCAGGATTGGGGCGGCGCCATCGGCCTGGCGGTCGCGCAGCGGCGGCCGAAGGTTTTCGACCGATTGGTGCTCGCCAACACGTGGGCATGGCCGGTCAACGGCGACATGCACTTCGAGTCCTTCGCGCGCATCGTCGGCGGACTCCCGATGCGCTTCCTGGTCCGGCGGCTCAACCTGATCGTCAATGCGTTCATCCCCATCGGCCATCGACGCCGGAAGCCGACCGCGGCCGAGATGACCCACTACCGACGGGCGCTCGATACGCCCGAGCGCCGTCAGGCCTGCGCGGTGCTCCCCGGCCGGATCCTCGGCAGCCGGGCCTTTTTCGCCGAGGTCGAAGCCGGCCTCACCGACATCGCCCACCTCCCGACGTTGATCGTGTGGGGCGACGCCGACTTCGCCTTCCGCCCGCAGGAGCGCGAGCGGCTCGAAGCGACGTTCCCGGACCACAAAACCGTGATCGTCGAGGGTTCGGGCATCTACGTGGAGTCCGACGCACCCGAGGAGTTCGTCGCCGCGATCCGCGGCTGGGCAACGACATAGCGGAGGCACGGCCCCGAGCTGCCGGTTGGCATCCATTCGACGGAACAGGCTTGTGCGGCTTGCCGATACGAGAGCGATCCTGCCGGTGGGAGCGGCCGACTGGCCACGGTGTCCCCCGACGGCGTCGTGCAGAACAACCCGACCAACTATCGGGTCAACGCCGACGGCACGATCGACAGCGGATCCCTCGACTTCACCAGCCGCGGCGCCGAGTAGTCCGGAAGAATCGGTTCCTCCACGACCATCTGTGAAGTCAGCTTGCCGAGCAGTCCACCAGCCACACCCCGTCGGTCTTGTGCCACACGGTGTGATTGATGCTGCCGTCGGCGAGTTCGACGTCGACATTGCCGGTATCGCCGTTCTCGGTGACCGACACCAGACGCTTGGGCGGAGGCCCGTCGTCGTGGGTCGCACCCGGGGTTTCCATCAGATCCTGCATGAGCTCACGGCATCCGGGATTGGTGTAGGGCAGCACGACGTGGCCGTCACCGCCGGAGTGCAGGGCATCGTCGATCAGCGCTTGCGCGGTGTCCCGCAGATTTCCCGAGGGCGCGGCCGCGGCGGTCGGCACCCCCAGGGTGAGCGCACCGACGCTCACCATCGTGGCCAAAGTCGCTGCGGCGAAAAGCAGTCGGGTACATCGAATAAAGGTAGGCACAGCCGGATTCCCCTAGGTTTGTTCGTTGTTGTGTTGCGACAGTAGAGGAAGGCACCGACATCGACTGCGCCACCCGAACGCCGGGCGCAGGCCACCGGTTCGAAGAGTCGCCCGTCATGGGCGAGTGCAGTCAGTGCGTGTCACTCACAGGTCGATCGGGAGGTGGGATACGTTGAGCTGCAAGGCTAGTCACTACGAGTCGTTGTTGCTGGATCCACTCGCTCCGCCTGGACTATCCGCCGCGTCGGGTGTGCTGAATCTGCCTGTGGCCAGGGCGGTTTCGCGGTGGCGGGCGGGGAAGCCGGGGCCGAGGTGGACGGAGACGTCGGTGTGGTGGAGGGGCGTGCGGCAGTGGGCGCAGACTACTTCGGCGTGGGTGTCGTGGTGGCAGGTGTTGTGGTGGAGGGTGATCGGGGGGCCGGCTTCGGGGGAGAGCCAGGTGTCGCCCCAGTGCATCATGGCGGCGATGACCGGGAAGAAGTCGCGGCCCTTGGGGGTGAGGTGGTATTCGTGACGGGGTGGGCGGGTCTGGTAGGGGACCTTTTCCATGAGGTCTTCTTCGACCAGGCGGGTCAGGCGCTGGGTGAGGACATTGCGGCTCAGTCCCAGGGTGCGCTCGAAATCGTCGAAGCGCTTGGCGCCGTAGAACGCCTCGCGCAGGACCAGGGGTGTCCACCAGTCACCGATGAGGTCTACGGTGCGGGCTACGGTGCACGGCCAGTTCGCGAAAGTCGTCCGTTTCATGCGACCACGGTATCCAGGCGGGCGGGGACGTACTTGTGCCACGGGGTGCCGACCCATTCGTCGCGGGAGTCGAATTCGGTCAGTTCATTGGGTGCGACGCCGGTGGTGACCTGCGCACCGGTGGCATCGGTGACCGAGAGCCCGAAGCCATTGGGCAGCGAGAGGTGTCCGGAGCGCATGCGATCGGTGGGCTCCACCGGCACCTCGACACTGCCGCGCCGGGTGCTGACACGCACCAGATCGCCGGCGGCCAGGCCGAGCCGGTCGGCGTCGATGACGCTGAGGCGTAGGGTTCCGCCGCTATCACGCTTGCGCCACAGGGGATCTCGGACGATGGTGTTCGCGGTGAAGGCCCGGCGCTCTCCGGCGGAGAGCACAAAGGGCCACTGCCCGCCCGCGGACTCCGGTTCGGGCAGTGTGGCCACCACCTGCAACAGTTCGGCGATGCTCAGCTGTACCTTGTTGTCGCGCAGCCGCTTCCAGGTCTCCTCGTAATCGTCCTCGGTGATGACGACGCCGTGCTCACCCTCGAGAATGGCCTCGAAGAGTCGCTCCCCCGCTTCCAATCCGGTGCCGTATCCGGCGCGTTCGACACTCTCGGGGAACTTGCGCGCGCAGTTGTAGGCCGCCGCCCAGAGCAGGGCGGCCGCTGCCGCACCATTCGGCAGCGTCGGGCCGAGCGTCCGATACAGCAGTACGGGAGCGAGTTTCGACTTGGCGCGATCGGCGAGCACCCCGAGGAAGGCCATGGCGAACGCCTGCCGACCCTCCGCGAGCGCAGCCCGCAGCGGCGCGTAATCGTCCTCGCTCAGCGCGCCGGACGCCTCGACCAGGCGGGCGTGGATCTCCGGCTCCGACAGCACCCCGTCGGGCGCGGGCAGCACCGGGTGGCGGAGGTGGAAGATATTGCGCGGGAAGTCGAAGTTGAAGAACGTCGCCTCGTACTTCTCGAACTGGGTCGCCGCGGGCAGCACGTAGTCGGCCAGGCGCGCGGTCTCGGTCATCGCCACATCGATGACCACCACCAGCTCCAGCGCCTCCAGCGCCGCCCGCATGCGGGCCGAATCCGCCAGGGAGTGCACGGGATTGCTGCTCTCGATGAACATGGCGCGGTAGCGGGCCGGATGATCGGTGAGGATCTCCTCGGTGATCACATTGGCGGGTATCAGGCCGCTGATAATGGGCGCGCCGACCACCGGACTCTTGGGCCACTCCCCCGCCGGATGCCCCCGGTCGTGCCCGATGGCGGCCATACCGGTGAACGCGTACTGGGTTCCGGGCCTGGCCAGATTGCCGGTGAGCAGCCACACCAGCTTCTCCAGATAGCTGACGACGGTGGAGTACCGGTTCATCTGCACGCCGAGATCCTCCAGCGCGGCCACCGATTTCGCCCGCGCCAGCCGATGTGTCGCGGCCACCACCAGATCGATCTCGACATCGGCTATGGCGCAGTACTTCTCGATGGGCACCCCGCGCAGCACCGCGACCACCTCGTCGAGACCCTCAGCGTGCTCGGCCAGCCAGTCGATCTCGATCAGATTGTCGCGCAGCAGGATTGCCGCCATCGCCGACAGCAGATAGACGTCGGTGCCCGGCCGCAATTGCAGATGGAAGTCGGCGAGTTCCGCCGTCTCGGTGCGGACCGGATCGAGCACGATCATCGACCGCTCCGGATCCCGCGCGATCTCCTTGAGCACCGTGCGGGCGCGCGGAAATCCGTGCGACTGATAGGGATTCTTGCCGATGAAGAACGCCACCTCGGCATGCTCGACATCGGCACGCACCGGATGCCCGAACATGCGCGCGCCCACCCAGAAGTCGCCGGTCTTCTCCTGCGCCAGCGCGCTCGACCGGTACTTCATCCCGAAGGCGGCCATGGTGGCGGGCGCGTACGCCCCGCCCAGATGATTGCCCTGGCCGCCACCGCCGTAATAGAAGATCGATTCGCCGCCGTAGCGGAGCCCGACCTCCTGCAGCCGCGCGGTGATCTCGGAAATCGCGGTATCCCAGTCGATTTCCTCGAACTCACCATCGGCCCGGCGGCGCAGCGGAGCGGTGATCCGCCCCGTGCGCCCGTTCTGATAGTGGTCCAGCCGCAGCGCCTTGTTGCAGGTGTACCCCGCCGAGGCGGGATGCAGCTTATCGCCGCGGATCTTCTCGAAGGACCGGCCGTCCGGCCCGAGCAGCACCTGGATGCCGCAGTTGCACTCGCACAGGATGCATGCCGTAGGCCGCCATTCCGTCATCGGTACAGCGTAGGGCAGTTAGTTCACTAGCGCTACTTACTAGTGTAGGGCCAGGTCCAGTCGGCGACCTCCGGAATGTCCGCACCGTGTTCGCGGGTCCAGGCCCGCGCGGTCCAGCGTGCGTCGACCATCTCCTGACGGAGACCGGCCGCCCTGGTCCCGAGCCCCGGCACCCGATCGATGACATCCATGACCAGGTGAAACCGGTCCATGTCATTGAGCATCACCATATCGAAAGGCGTTGTGGTGGTGCCCTTCTCCTTGAACCCGCGCACATGCAGGCCGGAATGGTTGGCACGGCGGTAGGTCAGGCGGTGAATGAGCCACGGATAGCCGTGGAAGGCGAAGATGACGGGGCGGTCGGTGGTGAACATGGTGTCGAAGAGGCTGTCCGACAGACCGTGCGGGTGTTCGTCCTGCGGCTGCAATCGCATCAGGTCAACGATATTGATCACGCGAATCTGCAACTCCGGCAACCGTTCCCGCAATATGGCAGCGGCGGCGAGGATCTCCAGCGTGGGCACGTCACCGGCGCAGGCCAGCACCACATCGGGTGTGGTGCCGATATCGTCATTGTGGCCCGCCCACTCCCAGATGCCCGCGCCTCGGGCGCAGTGCGCGGCGGCCTCCTCCACCGAAAGCCAGTCGGCCTGAGGCTGTTTGCCCGCGACCACAACATTGACGTAGTGGCGCGAGCGCAGGCAGTGGTCGTAGGTCGAGAGCAGGGTATTGGCGTCCGGCGGCAGATACACGCGCACGATCTCGGGCGATTTGTTCAGCACCACATCCAGGAAACCGGGGTCCTGATGGGTGAAGCCATTGTGGTCCTGACGCCAGACATGCGACGACAGCAGGTAATTGAGGCTCGGAATGGGCCGCCGCCAGGCCACCGCCGCACTGGCATCGAGCCATTTGGCGTGCTGGTTGAACATGGCGTCGATAATGTGGATGAAGGCCTCGTAGCAGGTGAAGACGCCGTGCCGCCCGGTGAGCAGATAGCCCTCCAGCAGGCCCTCGCACATATGCTCGGACAGCACCTCGATGACGCGGCCCCTACGGTCCAATTTCACGTCGTACTCACCGATTTCGGCCTGCCAGTCGCGGCCGGTCACGGTGAGGATGTCCTGCAGTCGATTACTGGCGAGTTCATCGGGCGCGAAGGTGAGGAAGTTGTCCGGGTTACCGGCGGTGACATCGCGCAGCCAAGTACCCAGCACCTGGGTCGCCTCATGCATGGTCGTACCCGGTCCGGGCACCTCCACGCCATAGTCACGCCAGTCCGGCAGCCGCAGATCACGCACCAGCATGCCGCCATTGCTCACCGGATTGGCGCTCATGCGGCGGTCCCCGACCGGCACCAGGCGCTGCAGTTCCGCGGCCGGCTGTCCGGCCTCGTCGAACAGCTCACCGGGCCGGTACGATTCGAGCCACTGTTCCAGCACCGCACGGTGTTTCGCATCGGTGCGAGCGGCGGGCAGCGGCACCTGATGCGCACGGAAGGTGCCCTCGACCCGCTCACCGTCGACCACGGGAGGACAGGTCCAGCCCTTCGGGGTGCGCAACACGATCATCGGCCAGATCGCGCGTGTGCCGTCACCGCCGCGGGCAGCCTGCTGAATGGCGGCGATCCGGTCGAGGCAGCCGTCCATGGCGGCCGCCATATCCTGATGCACCGTCGCCGGATCGCTGCCGGAGACGATGACCGGCTCGTAGCCGTAGCCGCGCAGCAGCGAGATCAGTTCGGACTCCGGAATACGTGCCAGAATGGTCGGATTCGCGATCTTGTACTGGTTCAGCGCCAGGATCGGCACCACCGCACCGTCCCGCGCCGGATTGATGAACTTGTTCGCATGCCAACTGCCGGCCAGCGGACCCGTTTCGGCTTCGCCGTCACCGATCACGCAGAATACCGTGAGGCTCGGATTGTCCAGTGCCGCACCGAAAGCATGCAGTAGTGAGTAGCCCAGTTCGCCGCCCTCGTGGAAGGAACCGGGTGTCTCGGGCGCGCAGTGACTGGGCACGCCGCCGGGGAACGAGAACTGTGCGAACAGCGCGGCCATGCCGTCGCCGTCACGCGGAATATGGCTGTACAGCTCGGAATACGTGCCCTCCAGCCAGGCGCACGCATTGGGCCCCGGCCCACCGTGCCCCGGGCCCGCGACGAACACGGCATTCAGATCTCGCGCGAGAATCGCTCGATTCGCGTGCACCCAAACAAGATTCAGTCCGGGCACAGTGCCGAAGTGTCCCAGCAGGCGCGGCTTGATCTGCTCCGGCACGAGCGGCTCTCGCAGCAGCGGATTGGCCATCAGGTAGATCTGCCCGACCGCGAGATAGTTCGCCGCTCGCCACCACGCGTCGATCGTCACCAATTCGTCGCGTTCGAGCGGCCCGGCCACCTCCCCGAGCCGATAGGGCCGCGGAGCGAGCGTCTCGCCGCCCCGCCCGCCGATATTATCGGCCGAGGTATCACTGGCTGCGCCGGTCAACTGCGTCATGCGTCGAGCTCCTCACGCTTGCGGACATCGCTTGGCGAACCTGCGGGCGGGGATTTCATTGCCCAGGCTACCGGCCGCGCGAACCGGCACGCCATTACGACGCACCGCACCCGAGTCTGCTCCGCGCTCGGCGGGAGTGCCCACATTCGTGCAAGGATTCCGAGATGGAAGCCGCGCCCGAGACGAGTACCCCACCGGCGGTCCAGACACGGTTGCGGATTGTGATCGCGCTCTATATCGCGGTCACACTCATCGCATCGGCGGGATTGCTTGCTGTGCAATCGGTCAGCGGGATCGATGCGGCGGTACTGTCGCTGGTGCAGTTCGCCCCCGCTATCGGAGCGCTGATCACCTGGTTGTCCTTCCGCAAGAGCATCACTCGGCTGCTGCCCGCCGAAATCCCCTGGCGGCGGGTGCGAATCGATCTGCCGGCGATTCTCCTGGCGTGCATTGCGATCTGGGTGTTGGGCGCCGCGGGGACGGCCTGGTCCGGGCACACCATGGTCGGGCCCGCCGCGGTCGCGGGCACACCCTTCGCGGTTTTCGTGGTGCTGCAGCTCATCGGGGCATGCGGCGAGGAGATCGGCTGGCGCGGGCTGCTGCAGCCGCTTTTGGAGTCGCGCGTGAGCCGGCTCGCCGCCGTCGCCCTCACCGGGGCGATCTGGGCGCTCTGGCACGTCCAGGCCTTCGCCGCGGGCTTCATATCCGCCATTTCCTTCGTCGTGGCGGCCATGTCGTTCTCGGTACTGCTCGGGTACCTGGGCAATGGCAGCGTTCGCCAGCGGGTCCTGATCGCCTCGATCGGGCATTGGCTGATCAATATCGCGTGGTATCTCGTGGCCGGTGACAACACCCTGGACCGGCCGCAGGTCGTCTTCGTCGCGATCAGCGCGGCACTCGTCGCCGGCGGCGTCATGGCGGTGCGCGCGGTACGCCGCGACGGGTCGCGCCGGCGGCGGGTCGCGGCTTGACAACCGGTCCGTCCCGGTCCAGTATTGCCAGGTCAGCACCTCGCTAGGCGAGGCTCCTGTTCGAACACAGGCCACTGATCCGACGACGTCGAGAGACGCCCAGGGTTAGGACAGATCATCCCGGATTAAGGGTCGATCCAAAGTGGCTTCCCCGCTCGGGGATACGTCGTTCAGTGCTGAAGCTCTGACGAGAGGGGTGCCGGCCAAGCCGTTCGGCTGTGGCCTACTCCCCTGCACGAGTGCGGTTGACCCGTTTTTCCAGGCGCCCCCGTGCGCCCCGGCGGCAAGGAGGTGAAGGGACGATATGAAGTCCGGCGATAGTCCGTATCCGAGTTCGGCGAACCACCGCTCGTTCCCAGCCTGCCGCGAAATAGCTTGCGGCGGCTGACTTTCCGTAAGGAGAAAGTCATGACCTTCACCGTATTCCCGCGTCAGCTCACCGTTCTTTCCATCCTGGGCGATTCGGCCCGGCGCATGAAGGCCCGGCACACCCTGACCGCTGCCGAGCGCCACAACATGCGGGCGTCCTTCCACCGCACGGCCATCTTCACCGCCTCCATGGGTGGGCCCACCTACTACCGGTGACCAGGGCTTTTCACGCGATCAGCCCGATATCGCGACGGCCCTGGCCGACAGCCGGACCGGGGTCCGTCGCAACCACCTTGTGCAATAGCTCGTGGTAGACGTCGCGGAAATCGACGGTGGTCTTCAGATCGCCATTGTCGAGGTCGGTGAGACCGGGTTCGTCGCCATAGAATCCGCCCCGGATCGGGGCGCCGGCGACGAATACCGGGCCCGCCGTGCCATGGTCGGTGCCCTGCGAGGCATTGGCGGCGACCCGGCGTCCGAATTCGCTGTAGGCCAACAGAACTACGTCACGACCACGCGGATGGGTGGCCATATCCGCGAGGAAACCGGAGACCGCCGTATCCAAGCGGCCCAGTAATTGCTGCTGGGTGCGGCGTTCGTCGGCGTGGGTGTCGAAGCCGCCCAGGCTGACCGAGTAGACCTGGGTCGGGACACCGGCTTTGATGCAGGTGCCGACCAGGTCGAGTTGAGCCTGCAGCGGATTGTCCGGCGATTTCGCGGGCGGCTCGATCGTCGAGAATGCCTGCAGCACAGCCTCGTCCGCACCGTAGCCGGCACACACCAGCGCCTGCGCCGCACTGTCGTGCGGATCCACCGTCGCCAGCCCGCTCAGCGCGGCCGCCATCTCGGCCGACAGCGGTGCGGAGGCCGGATCCAAGGCTGCGGCAGTGTATTTCGCGCCGATCGCCAGCTGCGGCAGCACCGGTCCGATACTGACCGCGCGAATGGGATCACCGCCGGTGGCATCCAGCCAGCGGCCGATCCATCCGGAATTGACCGGCTCATCCGGTGCGGCGGTCTGCCAGATATCCATCGACCGGAAGTGGCTGTGATCGGGTCGCGGATAGCCGACGCCACGAACAATGGCCAGATTGTGCTGCTGCCACAGCTGTGCGAAACCCTTCATGGCGGGATTGAGCCCCAGCTGCTCATCCAGCCGGAGCACCTCCTCCGGCTGATAGGACAGCTCGGGGCGGGCGGCGTGATATGCGCTGTCCGCGTAGGGGATTACCGTATTGATACCGTCGTTACCGCCGTAGAGGGTCAGCAGCACCAGTACCCCCGAGCCCGCCGCAAGCGGTGTCGTGGCCGCACGATGGTGCAGTTCGTCCCAGGTCACGCCGGCGGCGCCCAGGACGCCGAGAGCGCCGAGCACACTGCTGCCGACGAGGAAGTTCCGGCGGTTGAATTCCGGCATGGGGCAATGCCTTTCCGCTCAGCTGGTCAGATATTCGGGAGTGTTCAGGGCAATGGCCGTCAGCCGGATCGGATCACCGTGCACCGAGGCCAGTACCGCGGCGCTGCGGTCGGACCAGTGGCCGATGCCGAGCCGATGGCCGACGGCATCGATGCGGTCGGTGGTGCCGGTCCCGGAAAGCCAGCTCAGATCGGCTTTCTGCGCCAGTCCGGTGGCCGCGCGCAGGCGGGTTTGCGCGGCCGCGGTGGACAGCCACGCCTGGCCGCTGGACCAGCCGCCCACCGAGGGGGGATAGAAGGGCACCTGCCCGAGCGTGCGCAGCACGTTCACCTGTGTCTTGACCTGGGCGTCGGTGCCCATGGGCACGGCGAGGGCCCGGACGGCACCGATCAGCCATTCCACCGGTCCCTGTACGACAGTGCCGGTGCCACTGAGGAATTCGGCATCGGTGAGGACGGCGACCACCAGCCGGGTGATATCGCGGCCGGGTCCATAGGCGGCCGTCAGCCGGTCGAGCGCGGCTGCCGAAGGGGGCGCGTCGGCGGCCAGCTGCTGCCACATTCGGCCCGCCACGAACCGCGCGGACTCGGGACGCGCGAGCACCGCGGTACAGAATTCCCGCGCATCGAGCGAACCCGTCACGCCCAGAACCGTTTTCGAGCCGGTGTCATGGCGCTTCGGATCGAGCCGGGGCGAACCGTCCGCGGCAATCGTCCAGCCGGTCAGGGCGCGGGCGCCCTCACGGACATCGGTCTCGCTGTACCCGTTGCCGTGTCCGAGGGCGAACAGCTCCATGAATTCCCGAGACAGGTTCTCATTGGGCGCTTTCGCGGTATTGGCGGTTCCGTCGAGCCAGCGCAGCATGGCCGGATCGGTGAGCATCGCGTAGGCCAGCGTGCCGAAATCGCCCGCGCCCAGCCGGCGTAACGTCTCGTTCTGCCCTGCCATCTCGGTGGCGCTGCGCACCTTGCTCGCAGAGGTCGCGAAGTGGTTGTGCCACAGTAGCGTCAGCTTCTCCGGCAGCGGCCGCTGCGCGGTCGCCATGCGGCGCACCCACCAGCCGGTCAGGGTTTGCAGCTGGCCGGTGAGGTCGCTCTGATAGCGCTTGCGGACATCGGTGGCAGCGTCCCTGCCCGGGCGCACCGGTTCGGTGAAGACCGGCAGCGGCGTCAGTCCCGCACCGGGATCGGCGGACCCGTCCAGTTGGGCGCGGAGATAGTCGGCGACAGGCAGCGTATGCGCTGCATCGATCTCCGATCCGGTCGCTCCGAAGCCCGCGCGCCGCAGCACTCGGGCGCATTGCATCCACTGCACCGATTGCGACCCCATCAGCCGAGTATCGGCCTGTGAGCGGGCATTTGTGCCCCCGCGGAGGGCAACCTTCAGCCGATCTTCAGTCGGGTCGCGGTTTAGTGCCGGCGTGCCACGGGTACCCGATGACCGGAGTGATACCGATGATTGAAGACAGCTACGACAATATCGAGCCGGCCTTCGAGGAACTTGCGGTCGCCGTCGAATCCAAAGATCCGAAACGAGAAGTGCTGCGCGAGCGAGTGATCGAGCGCTGCCTGCCGCTGGCGGATCACATCGCACGCCGATACTCCGGGCGCGGTGAGGCTTTCGAGGATTTACAGCAGGTGGCTCGCGTCGGCTTGATCCAGGCGGTGGACCGGTTCGAAATCTCCCGGGGCGCACCTTTTCTGTCCTTCGCCGTCCCCACCATTATGGGCGAGGTGCGCCGCCACTTTCGCGATCACACCTGGGCGGTGCGAGTTCCCCGCCGTACCAAGGAGATTCAACCACGTCTGGCGAGCGCGGTCGAAACCCTCGCACAGCGACTCGGCCGCATGCCCAACGCCCGCGAGGTCGCCGACGAACTCGAAGTCGGCCTCCTGGACGTCACCCGCGCCCTGATCGCCGCCAATGGCTACCAATCGTCCCCGCTCGACGCGATGATCAACGATGACGGCGAGTACTCCCCCATGTCTGCCGCTGCCTCCCTCGGCGATACCGACCCCGGCTACAACCTCGTCGAACAGCAGCTGGCGGTCCGCCCGCATCCGCGCCAACTCCCCCGCCGCGAACGCGAACTGCTGATCATGCGCTTCTTCGAATCGAAGACCCAGAAGCAGATCGCCGATCACCTGGGCATCTCCCAGATGCACGTCTCGCGCATCCTGGCGAAAACCCTCAATCACCTCCGCGAAGAAGTGCTGCAGGACTGAGACGGCCGTTGCCGAGGACCTGCAGCAGAGCGGGCGGACCGCGGTGCTCGTGCAGTGTGATCGGACCCCTGTTGCCGTACTGGGCATTACCGACCAGATGCGACCCGAGGCGTCCGCCACGGTCACCACTATCACCGAATTGACCGGCGCCACAACGGTATTGCTCACCGGTGACAACCGCGCCACTGCGCTGCGGCTGGCCGATCAGGTCGGTATCACCGATGTGCGCGCCGGACTGCTGCCCGAGGGACAAAGTCACCGCGGTGCTCGAGCTCGAGGCTCAGCCCCGATCAGTGACCGGCGGCGGACTCCACTACTGCCGCGACCTCGAGGGGGTGCGATACCAGGGAGGCGTGGGAGGCGTCGAGTTCGGTGGTGTGGGCGTTCATACGGGAGGCCATAAAGCGCTGGGAGGCGGGCGGGATCACGTGGTCCTGCGCCGAGACGATGTACCAGCTCGGGGTGTTCGCCCAGGCGGGGGCCGCGGAGGGTTCGATATTCGCGGAGACGGCGAGGGAATGCTGGTGGGCGATCATGACGGCTGCGGTCGCGGGGCTGACGTCTTGTGCGAAGACCGAATTGAACAGGTCGGGGGCGACGTAGCCGTCGAGATTGTGACCGGCGATGCCGTTGGGGTCATCGACGACGCGCAGTTGCAGGGCCGGTGGCAGCAGCCGGCTGCCGGGGAATCGGATGGGATCCAAGGCCTGGAAGGCGACCTCACCCTGGACGGGGGCGAAAGCGGCCACGTAGACCAGTGATTCGACCTTCGGGTCGTGGATCTGGGTGATGACCGTGCCGCCGTACGAATGACCGACCAGGACCACCGGGCCGGCGATGGTGTCGAGGGTGCGCTGCACCGCGGCCGCGTCGAAGGCCGGGCCGCGCAGCGGATTGTCCGGTACCACCACCTGATAGCCGTCATCGCGCAATTTCGCGGCCACACCGTCCCAGCTGGTGGTGTCGGCGAATGCGCCGTGCACGAGAACAACCGTCGGCAGCGGGTCGGCGTGCGCCGGAGCCGCACCGACCGCGACACCGAGTGCCAGGGCCACTGCCGCGAGGACACCGCGTGCTCTACTTCGGAATTGCATGGACAGAACCTGCTTTCCGCTCTCGAGAAGGTCGAGCGGTTACAGCCTTGCATGAAGGCCGGGGCAGCGCAGCACCTCCCCGGTGTTTTCGATCATTCCGTGACCGAACCGGCGGAGCATTCCGTGACCGAACCGGCGGAGCATTCCGTGACCGAACCGGCGGAGCATTCCGTGACCGAACCGGTCAGGGTTCGAGCCGCGCTATTCGGTCGAAATACCCACCCGCAGTAGCAGATTCAGCAACGTGGTGCGTTCGGCCGCGGACAGATCGGCGAAGGAATCGGCGAGGACCTCGTCGGCGACCCGGTTTCCGGCGGCCAGGACCTGGGCGCCGGTGGCGGTGAGGCGGTGTTCGATGGTGCGGCCGTGGCCGGAAGCGCGGTCGATGAGGCCGCGCGCCGCCAAGCGATTGGCTAGGGTGCCGAAGGCCTGTTCGCTCTGGAAGGTTTCTTCGGCCAGGGCGCGTGCACTGGAGCCGGGGTCACGGGCTATGGCGCGCAAGGCATCCCACTGCGCCAGGGTCGCGCCGACACCGGTGAGCGCGCGGTCCAGTGCGCGATGGTGGCGGTACAGGGCTTGTTTGACGGCCCTTCCCAATCGCTTCCATCAGGACCCGGCCGATGTTCCGGCCGCGCAACTGGCTGTGCGACAGGCGAATATGGTCGCGCTGCGGCATTTCGCGAGTGATCCGTATATGCACGACCCGTCACTGCTGGCGCGACTGTCCGGCGTCACGTCCCCGCCCTGCTGGTGTGGGGCGCGAGCGACCGGGTCGTCACGCCGGTGTACGGCGCGGCCCATGCCGCGGCTTTCGGCAATGCGCGGCTCGAAATCATCAGCGAGGCAGGGCATCTGCCGCACATGGAACAGCCGGACGCCAACCTCGCCGTTCTCGACGCGTTCGCGAATCAGGTCAGCGGGACTCCCGCGCGATAGGCCTCGACGGCGGCCTGGGTCTCCTCGTTGACCAGGTCGAAGTTGATCTGCGCACCGGCGGCGGCTCCCGCCGCGGCTGCCGCGCCGACCTGCGCGGACAGATCGGTGACATTGCCCGCCAACCACACTCCGGGCACGTCGGCGCGGCCGGTGGGGTCGCTCGGGAGGTACTCACCCATACCCGAGGGATGCTCCTTGGGCAGGAGTCCCAGCGGTGCAAGGAAACTCGCGTCCGCGACCATGCGTGATCCGACCACCACCGCCTCGCGTTCGACCACGGTGCCATCGGAAAGTCGCAGTCCCGCAAGCCGATCCCCGGCGATCTCCACCGCGGTCACCTCGCCGGTCACCACCCGAATGTCGCGGGCTGCGAATTGTTCGGCCTGCTCCTCGGTCAGCGGTACGGAGGTATGCGCGAAGTAGGTGATATCCGGACTCCACTGCCGGAACAGCAGGGCCTGATGCACCGACATCGGACCGCTCGCCAGCACGCCGATGGCCTGATCGCGCACCTCCCAGCCGTGGCAGTACGGGCAGTGGATCACATCGTGGCCCCAACGGCTCTGCAGCCCAGGGATATTCGGCAATTCGTCGACCAGGCCCGTGGTCACCAGCAATCGCCTCGCCCGAACGGTCCGGCCGTCGGTGAGTGTCACGGTGAATCCGGTACCGTCCTGCGCCGCGGTGGCCACCGTGCCCGCCACCACCTGGCCGCCGAACTGCCGCACCTCGACCCGTCCGCGCTCGACCAGGTCCTTCGGGGATATGCCCTCGCGGGCCAGCAGCCCGTGCACACCGTCGGCGGGGGCATTACGCGGATGGCCCGCATCGATCACCACCACCGAGCGCCGGGCGCGCGCGAGCATGAGCGCCCCGTTCAATCCGGCCGCGCCGCCGCCGACCACCACCACGTCATAACTGTTTGCCAACTGATCCGTCATCAGTGACCACCTCCTTGATGAGGACCATGCGAGAACACCCACAATTTCGGCAAGAAAAGTTGCTGATACGGCAAACTCGGAGGATGGACGAAGAACTCGACCAAGCGCTCGACGCAGTGGGGCCACGGCTGCGTGACCTGCGACGACAACGCGAAACGACGCTCGCCGAGCTGTCGAAGACGACCGGTATCTCGGTCAGCACGCTGTCGCGGCTGGAATCGGGGGCGCGGCGGCCGACACTGGAATTGCTGCTGCCGCTCGCCAAGGCGCACGGCGTCACCCTCGATGAGCTCGTCGGCGCGCCGCCCACCGGCGATCCGCGGATTCATCTGCGCCCGGTCAGCCGCGGCGGCATGACCATGGTTCCGCTCACTCGCCGGGCCGGGGGCATCCAGGCCTTCAAGCTGGTGATTCCGGCGAACAGCCGCAATGAACCGGATCCGCGGACGCATGAGGGTTACGAGTGGCTCTACGTTCTCAACGGCCGGCTGCGAGTTGTGCTGGGCGAGCACGATTTTGTGATGAATCCGGGCGAGGCGGCCGAATTCGATACCCGGGAGCCACACTGGTTCGGCCCGGCGGATGAGGGCGAATCGGTCGAATTCCTCAGTCTGTTCGGCAAACAGGGGGAACGCGCGCACCTGCGGGCCCGCCCGAAGGATCGCTCCTGAGCGACCGCTAACCGACCAAGCACTTGCTTGTTTTGAGGGAGTGGACTACCAATGAGGTTCGATCCACATACTCGCCGCGCCACCGAGCGCGGCCCGCACCGAAGGAAGTAGATGGACGACTTCGGTCATCGCACCGGGGCCGCACTGGTGCTCGGCGCCAGCGGCGGCCTGGGACTGGTTACGGCGCGCATGCTCATCGAACGCGGCAGCAATGTCGCGCTGACCTACTTCCGATCGGCCGGCAAGCTCGATCCACTGCTGGAGCTGGCCAAGGCCGCGGGCCGCACGGCCGCGGCATGGCAACTCGACCTCACCGATGCGGCGCAGACCGCCGAGGTGATCGCGCAGGTGGCCGCCGATTCCGGTGGCATCCACACGCTCGTCTATGCCGCCGGACCGCATATTCCGATGCGGCATCTGAGCCGAATCACGCCGGAGGACTTCAAGTCTCAGATGATCGACGATGCGGTGGGCTTCTTCCATGCCGCCCACGCCGCGCTCCCCCATCTGCGCGCCTGCGAGGGCAATATCGTCGCGATCACCACCGCGGCCACCACCCGCTTCCCGATTCGGGACGGGCTCTCGAGTGCACCCAAGGCGGCGGTCGAGGCCCTGATCCGGGGTATCGCGGCCGAGGAGGGCCGCTTCGGCATTCGCGCCAATTGCGTCGGCCCGGGCATGACCACCGACGGTATGGCCGATCGGCTCATCACATCCGGTGATCTCGACCAGAACGCGCTCGATATCACCCGGGCCAATATTCCGCTCCGGCGCTTCGGCGATGCCGAGGACATTGCCGAGGCGGTATGTTTCCTCGCCTCCGATCGCGCGGATTTCATCAGCGGCCAGAAATTGGATATCGACGGCGGATACGGCGTGTAGCAGCCCACCGCGGCGGCGCGCCCCGGGCCGATCCGGGTCCGAGTCATTCAAGATGACACACAGATCGGTCCGGACGAGGTCGGAAGGCGGTATTCGACATGTTCAGTGCGGCGTCGGAAGCGGTGACGGGAAATCCGGCGCCCTTCACCTGGGTTACCGCATTGTCGATGCTCATCTTCTGCGGAATCCTGTGGCTGATAGTCGAATACATGCGAACACACACCCGAGCCTCCATGTGGCTCTGGGGTCTGTCGCTGCTGACTTTTCCACTGTGGATCTGGGGCCCAGGCCGCGATATCGGGCTGATCAACTGGTTCTCGTGGGCGAAGATCCTTTCTGTGCTCATTCCGCTGACCGTGGTCGGGGCCATGCGCATCGCGGTGGCCGAGCAGCGGGCGGGGCGCGTATGGGAACTACTGCGCAATCCGCGCTTCCTGTGGTTCCCGTACGCGATTCTGTTCTTGAATATCGCCGAGGCCACACTCCGGGATTTTCAGCTCGACAATCTCTGGAATGCGGCTGTGGGCGTGGGACTGTGCCTCACCATTCCCTACAGCCCGCGCTTCTGGGCGGTGCTGCCCGGACGTCATGCGGAGCTGGTCGCCTACACCACGATGGCGTGGAACTTCCTGTACACCACCTGGAATCTCTGCTTCACCTTCGGCGGTTATCCGCCACAGGAGGAGCATTTCGCCGCCAGTATCTGCATTCTGGCTGTCGCCGAGATCTATCCGCTGGTCAAGGGACGGCCGGAGCTCTACATCATGGCCCGGATCTATACGCTGCCGGTGCTGATGCTGACCATCGCCATCTACAACATCTTCCCGAAGGTGATGCCGTCCGACGGCTGGTTCGACAATGATGTGTGGCGAGTGTGGGGTGTGGTGAACTTCGTGCTCACGATCCCCTATTTATTCTGGTACACATGGCAATTGGAGTCCGGGCGGGCGTTCATCATGTTCCGGCGCGGGCCGGCTCGGCAGGAGTTTCTGCACGAGCACGGCGATGACGTCAAACGCCTGATGGCGCTGAACTCCTCATTGGATGCCGGCCGGGAGACCAGCGGAAAGGCCTGAGCCTCAGCAGCGAACGGCGTAGGCGGTGTGCGGCGCCGGGTGCAGGTCACAGTGGCTGCTGTAGTTCGGCTGATTGTCGGGCGCTTGAATATTCGCATTGCCGAAGGTGGTGCCATTGCTCGCAGGGCCGTTACCGAAGGTGGTGCCATTGGTCGCGGGGCCGTTCCCGAAGGTGGCGCCATTGCTCGGGGGGCCGTTCCCCACGGTGTTGGACGAGGCGTTCGCCAGGGCCGGCGCCAGCGTAGCCGGAACGATTACAAAAGCGCCGACGAGCGCGAAAGCTGCTGCGGTGGTGCGGGCACCGTTGCGCAACCGCTGTGCGATCAGAGGGTATTTCTTCATACCCTGACAACGAGATCGCCCTTGGCACAGTTCATTTCGGAGATGTTTCGACTGCGCTTCCCCGCCGTTATCTTCGCCGTGCCGCGGGCGGGCCTCCTAGTCTTTGACCACGATGCCGATCGCGGCGGCGAACGTGGGGGCGAGATCGAGGAGTTGCGTCGAAGTGATGGTCGCGCCCGCGAGTGCTTCGACGCCGTCAGTGACATTGAGGTAGCGCGCGCTGCGCAGATCCACCTTCTTCAGCTCGGCTTTACGCATGGACAGCGCCTGCACCTCCGAACCCGGGAAGCTGACGGAGGTCAACTTCGCCTCACTGATATCGATATGCCGCAGTACACAATCGACGAAAGACACATCGTTGAGATGAGCGCCGCGCAGGTTCACCGAATCGAATTTGCAGTTGTAGAACCGGACCCGGCGCAGCCGTGCCCCGAATGCCTCGACACCCGAGAAGGCATTCATCACCAATTCGGTATCCAGCCAAGAACTATCCGACAGGTCGGTACGGATCCACTGGGTGCCGTGGATCCACACATCATTGAAGCGAGCGTGCCGCATGGTCCCCCCGGACACCGTGGCGGCCGTTATCGCGCATTCGGTGAATTGCGCGCCCCGGGCCTGAACCTCATCCAGTTGCAGCCCGTCGAAGAGCGCACAGTCGTACTCCCCCTCCATCCCGATCTCGTCGTGCTCCACCAGGTGGCGTGCGAACGACAGGTCGGCCAACTCCCGCGGCATCAGAAGTCCTCACATGATCGGTAATCGAAGCCGATGACATACGTCGCGGCCCCTCGACCGTAGCCGAGGGTTTCAGGATCATCGCGAGGCGGAGCGCCCTGCATACGTCCGCAGCGCGCGGTGATATACAGGCGTGAACCTTCGCACCGAAACTGACGGAAACGACTGCTAGGAGCGAATTTGACGTCCATTCAGACCATTACCTCCGCACTGGCGGGGCTGGATTCGATCCGCGGCGAGTTGGCCGATTTCTATCGCGATCTGCACGCGCATCCCGAACTGTCCGGAGTCGAGTTCCGCACCGCCGATCAGGTGGCGCGGCAGGCGACGGCGCTCGGGTACCAGGTGACCACCGAGATCGGCGGCACCGGCGTGGTGGCGGTGCTGGCGAACGGTCCGGGGCCGACGGTGCTGGTGCGGGCGGACTTCGACGCACTGCCCATCCAGGAGGCGACCGGACTGCCGTACCAGTCGCGCATCGACGGGGTGATGCACGCCTGCGGCCACGATATGCACGCCACCTGTCTGCTGGGTGCGCTGAAACTGCTCGGCGACGCCCGGGCGTCCTGGTCGGGAACACTGCTGGCGGTCTTCCAGCCCGCCGAGGAGACCGGCCGGGGCGCGCAGGGAATGATCGACGACGATCTCTTCGCCCGCTTCGGTACTCCCGATATCGTGCTCGCACAGCACACGGCCCCGGTTCCGGTGGGCCTGATCGGCGGGCACAGCGGTATCGCGGCGGCGGCCACCGATGCGCTGCGCATCGTGATGCACGGGCACGGCGGGCACGGTTCCCGCCCCGAGGCCACGGTCGATCCGGTGGTGATGGCGGCGGCCACGGTCATGCGCCTGCAGACCATCGTGTCCCGCGAGATCGCGGCCGATGAGGCCGCGGTGGTGACGGTCGGGGCGATGCGGGCCGGGACCAAGGACAACATCATTCCCGATGACGCTGAGCTGCAACTCAATATCCGCACGTTCACGCCGGAGGTGCGCACGCGGGTGCTCGCGGCCGTGGACCGGATCGTGCGGGCCGAGGCGGCGGCGGCCGGTGCGCAGTGGGCGCCGGACACCTCGGTCATCGATGCCTTCCCGGTCATGGTCAATGACGCCGATGCGATGCGGCGGACGCTCGGCGCGTTCGGTGCGGTGTTCGGCAATGACAAGGTGTTCGATCCCGGCCGGATCACCGGCAGCGAGGATGCCGGAAATTTCGCGACCGCGGCCGGAGTTCCGCTGTGCTACTGGATGTTCGGCGTTCTCGATCCGGCGGTGTTCGGCGGTTCCGATCCCGTGCAGATCCTGCATGACCTCATCGGCGGGAAGCTCGATCTGAAGACTGTTCCGGGTCCGCATACGGCGGGTTACGCTCCCGTCGTGGATCCGGCGATCAAGGTCGGGGTCACGGCCATGACCACCGCCGCCCTCACCTGGCTCGGAGAGGCTCGATCGTGACGACCATCGGGGTTACCGGGTGCACCGGCAAGCTGGGATCGATGGTGGCGCAGCGGCTCTCCGAGGCGGGCGCGGATCTGCGCTTGATCGCGCGTACTCCGGGCAAGGAGCTGCCGGTTCCCGATGCCGAAGTCCGGTATGCGGAATACGGCGACGGGCAGCTGTTCGAGGCGGCGACCGCCGGGGTGGACACGCTGCTGCTGGTGTCGGCCATGGAGAGTGAGCTGCGGGTGGCCGAGCACACCACCGCCATCGATGCCGCAGTCGCGGCGGGGGTGCGGCGCATCGTCTACATCTCGTTCCAGGGTGCGGCGCCGGAGGCGACCTTCACGTTCGCGCGCGATCACTGGTACACCGAGCAGCACATCCGGCAGACGGGTGTGGAGTTCACGATCTTGCGGGACAACAACTATCAGCTGCATCTGCCCGGGCTGGCCGATCCGGAGACCGGGGTGATTCGCGGACCCGCCGGTACCGGGCGGGTTGCCGCCGTGGCGCACGAGGACATCGCGGAGGTCGCGACCGCCGTACTGCTCGACGGCACGCTGCTGCCCGGCGAAGTCCGCGATGTCACCGGACCGCAGGCCCTGACGCTCGCCGAGGTCGCCGGCATTCTCAGCAGGCACGCCGGCCGGACCATCACCTATGAGCCGGAATCGATTCCCGAGGCGTATGCGAGCCGGGCCGGATACGGCGCACCCGAGTGGATGGTCGCGGGCTGGGTCACCTCCTACGAGGCCATCGCCACCGGCGAATTGGCCGCTGTGTCGGACACGGTGCAGGCGATCACCGGGCACCTGCCGACCACATTCGATCGATATCTCACCGACCATCCCGATATCCTCAGCAAGCTGTCCACGTCATGACTTCCGGGCAGGCGCCGAGTTGTTCGGGGCACAGGCGAAAGGGTGATCATGCGGGTCGTCGCTGAAATTCTCGTCGGCCTGCTGGCCGCACTGCACCTCTACATCATGGTCATGGAAATGTTCCTCTGGACCACACCCCGCGTCCGCGCCTCCTTCGGCAGCACGGCCGAATTCGCCGAGCAGACAAAGGTTCTCGCGGCCAACCAGGGCCTCTACAACGGATTCCTCGCCGCCGGCCTGATCTGGGGCCTGATCGCCTCGGATCCGGTGGGCCACGATGCCCAGATCTTCTTCACCGCCTGCGTTGTGGTGGCGGGCCTGTACGGCGGCGCGACAGCCAGCCGCCGCATCCTGCTCGCGCAGGCGCTGCCGGGCGCGATCGCGCTAGCCGCGGTATTGCTCGCCGGATAGCCGGTTCTGTACCGCCACTACCCTTTCACCATGACGGCAAGTACTCCACTCAGTCCGGCGTCCACTACCGAAGCGGCATTGTCCGCCGGTGATCTCGCGCTGCTGCGTACGGCGATCGCGGAATCGTTCGCCTCTCGGGAGCGGGGGCGCCATCCATTCGGTGCGCTCGTGGCCGACGAGAACGGGGTGATCGTCGCGCGGCGGGGTAATAATTCCGCGCCGCCGGAGGGGGATCCGACCCAGCATGCCGAGCTCTCCGCCGCTGCGGAGGCGGTAAAGCACCTCACGGCAGCCGAACTCGCGCGCGCCACGTTGTACACGAGCGCCGAACCCTGCGTCATGTGCGCGGGGGCCATTTACTGGACCGGTATCGGACGGGTTGTGTACGCCCTCTCCGAGGAGAAGCTGCTCGGGCTCACCGGCGACAATCCGGAAAACCCCACCTTCGCGCTGCCCTGCCGTGAGGTTTTCGCGCGCGGTCAGCGCCGCATCGAGGTGCACGGGCCGATGCTGGAGGACGAGGCGGCGGGCGCGCATGAGGGGTTCTGGCAATAGCCGCAACACATTTCGTCACATGCCGTTGCATTCGATGAGCGGGGGCGGGTAGTCCGGGGCGAGGAGCGGGGCTCGCCAGGGTTTGTGGATGTCGGCGCCGGGGAGGTGGGCGAGTTCGGGGAGCCAGCGGCGGGCGTAGGCGCCGTCGGGGTCGAAGCGGTCGGCCTGGCGGATGGGGTTCAGGACTCGGTTGGGGCGGGAGTCGGTGCCGGTGCCCGCGGCCCACTGCCAGTTGAGCTGGTTGTTCGCGACATCACCGTCGACGAGCCAGCGCTGGAAATGGGCTGCGCCGATACGCCAGTCGATGCCGAGGGATTTACTCAGGAAGCTCGCCGCGATCAGGCGGGCGCGGCCCGGCATCCAGCCTTCGGCCAGGAGTTGGCGCATACCCGCGTCGATGACCGGATATCCGGTGCGGCCGGCGCACCAGGCCGCGACGGCTTGCGGATCATTGCGCCAGGGTGTGGGGCGGGGGCGATAGTCCTCGGTGGCGACCTCGGGCCGGGCGGCCAGGATCTGATTGTTGAAGTCGCGCCAGGCCAATTGGCGGGCGAACGCGTAGCCGCCGGGGGTGGACAGGTCGGTGCGCCGGACCATTTCGGTGGGTGAGAGGCAGCCGAAGTGCAGGTAGGACGCCAGCCGGGAGGTGGCGTCGGCAGCCAGATCGTCACTGGCGGAGGCGTATTCCCCGATGGGTCCGGAAAGCCAGTCGCGCAACAGCTTTCGTCCGGTGGTCTCGCCTCCCACGGCCAGGTTCGGTGAGCTCTCCGCCGACGTCAGAGCGGTGAGATCGGGCAGCTCCGCACCGGCGATATCCGGCACCGTCACCCCGGCCGGCCGTGCCACCGCACTGCGCAGCGGGGTCTCCAGCCAGCGACGGAAGTACGGCGTGAAAACCGCGAAGTGATCCCGCCCGGTCGCCGGGCGCAGATCCGGAGGATCGACGACGCTCACCGATCCGGAATGCACCGTCAGCCGACAATCATTGCGCCCCAATCGATCCCGAAGCCGCCGGGCGCGCTCGGCGCTGTACCCGCTCACATCCGAGGCGATATGCACCTCCGTCGCGCCGGTCTCGGCAACCACCTCCGCTACCTGCTCCGCGATATCGCCCCGCCGCACCACAAGCCGCCCGCCGACGGCCCGCAACTCAGCATCGAGCTCACCGAGCGCCGCCAACAGGAACCGAATTCGATTCGCCGACAGCGATGCCCGCTCGAGAATGCGGTCGTCGAGAACAAACAGCGGCACCACGGCATCGGCGCGGCAGGCCGCAGCCAACACCGGATTGTCACGCACCCGCAGATCCCTCGTGAACAGGGCAACTGCGACGCTCATCGGAGATCTACCCTAGGCATCCGGCCATCGTAGCTTCGACCCAGCGAACAATGAGTAGGCATCCGCCATTGTCGGCGATCAGTGACCGATCACGCGACACCCGGCGACTTTCCACCTCGCTCACGGGCCACCGTCCTCGCCGCATCACCCCCCTGAACCCTCCGCGTTCCGCCCCTCGCCCTGCGGGTAGCTATCGCTTGGTCGGAGCGCGTATCACTGACCGATCACACGACACCCGGCGACTTTCCACCTCGCTCACGGGCCACCGGGCTTGCCGCATCACCCTCATGAACGCCCCGTGTCCTGCCCCTCGCAGTGCGAGTAGCTATCGCTTGCTCAGAGCGCGTATCGCTTCCGCGAGTGCGGGCGCGTCGGTCAGGTCATCGAGAACGACGTCGGCGTCGTCCAGGCTCGATGATGGAGTTCCGCCCGCAGCGACGGCGATGACGTGGGCTCCGCCCTGCCGCGCGGTTTCGATATCGCCGGGGCTGTCGCCGATGAGGACGGTGTTCCAGTGGCCATAGCCGTTCGGGTTTTGGGCCGGCGCACGGGATTGCGCGAGGGCGACGAGTGCCGGGCGGTGTGCGTCGTCGTCGCCGTACGCACCATTGTCGAGGTCGAGATAGCCTCGCAAGCCGAAGATTTCGAGTTTCAAACGTGCGACTGCGCGGGTATTGCCCGTCAGTACGGACTGCCGTATATCGGGGAGAGCAGCCAGATAGGTCAGCGCCTCTTCCGCACCCGGCAAGATGCGGCCCTGCTGACGCAATTGGTCTCGCCGCACGGTGTAGGCGGCTAAGAGAGCGTCGGCGAAAGCCGGGAAGGGCGTGGGCTCCGGTATGCCGTGCAGCGCGGCCGTTGCCGCGTAGATATCAGGCTCGGTTCGACCGGTGATATGCGGCATCTGCCGCAGAATGCAGCCGGTGACCTGCTCGAATGCGTCCGCGAACGCCGCACGGCCGACACCGCGCGTCTCGATCAACGTATGGTCGATATCCCAGAGCACCAGTGCACCCGTGTTGTGCACGAATACCATCCGAAATCGCACCTCCGGTCCTACTCTGGCTCACATGGCCATGACGTCACGGCCCAATGACGATATCGGCGCGCGGATCCGGCTGCATCGTGAGCGGAGCGGACGTACGCAATCCGTTATTGCCGGGTTGGCGGGCATCAGTACCGATTACCTCGGGCAGGTCGAGCGCGGACGAAAGATGCCGAGCGCGAGTGTGATTCAAGCGCTGGCGGCGGCTCTCCGTGTGGGACCGGGTGCGCTACTCGGCGACACCCCCTCGGACACAACAAGGCTGGTATCCGGAAGTGGTGATCGTCTCGCTTTGGCGCTGATGTCCGGCGGCGGTGATCCGGTCGATGTCGACGAGCTAGCCACCCGTATCGATCACGCCTGGAAGACCTGGCAGATCAGCCGTCACCGCTACAGCGGGCTGTTGCCGACGCTGCCTGCATTGATCCGCGACACCGAAGCGACGCTCCGCAGCCTCCGACGAGGTCCCCAGCGCAGGCAGATAGCCACTGTCGCGAGCGATCTCTACGGGTTGCTACGCACCGTCACACGAAGAGTGGAGCGCACCGATCTGTCATTCTTGGTGGCAGACCGCGGTTTACGCTCGGCCGAGGACGCCGACGACCCCATTCGCCTTGCGGTTGCACGGTGGAATCTCGGTCACACACTGCTGATGGCAGGCGAGCATGAGGCGGCGATCGAACTCACCACGCTCGCGGCCGGCAGTGTGATCACCGAAGCCGGTCCGACCCCTGCCGCGATCGCAATGACGGGTGCCCTGCAACTTGTTGCAGCAGTTGCCGAAGCACGTGCGGGCCGACTTTGGGAAGCGAGGGACCGGCTGAGCACGGTGCATCCGATCGCAGTGCGCTCACAACCGGCAGGCAATGTCGGGCACACCATGTTCAGTCCACTCAATGTCGAGCTTCACGCAATAGCGATCGAACTTCAGGCCGGCGACGCGATCGAAGCGCTACGAATCGCAGATCAGCTCGATGCAAGCGAATGCCCGTCGATAGAAAGGCGTTTCACCTTTGCCCTCGACCTGGCTCGGGCATACGAGTTACGCCGCGAGGAAACCGGAACACTCCTGCATCTGCTCGACGCCGAGCGAGTAGCACCCGAAGACCTCGATCACTGCCCCGCAGCGCAGGAAATGGTGCGGCGTCTGCTGCACAGCGCACGCTCGACTAATCGAACCCAAGCTGCGGCCCTGGCCGACCGCCTGGGCATGGATACCTGACCCGGTCCGCCGGGTAACCCGGTCTCCGAGACCGGGTTACCTCCCGACCACGGCTCTACCGTCATCGGCAGCACCACTCGTTCGGTGCGAACGATGACCATCTGGGGCCGGGAGGAATCGGGAAATGGAATACGTCGCTGCTCTGACACTCGCTGCTCTGACACTCGCTACGGTCATGTTCGCGACCGGGCTAGCTTTGCGCCACAACATATACCGGCCGCGCCGCTGCGCTGCAACGACCGTCGCCGACCTTCAGGCGCGGCTGGCCGCCGATCGCACGTTCCTGCCGATCGCAAGGGGGTGGTGATTGTGCTCGAAATACCTACTGCCATAGGCTATTTACGCTCGGACGTATCTCGCTCTCGCCAGCCTTGGGATGAGATTCAAATCCGTAGCCTCGCAAGGCGACTCGGGTATGTGCTGGCGAAGACTGTCGTATTCAGTGCGCGCACTGATGATCCGACGCAGCGGGTGATCGATGCTGTTCGCGCCATCGACGCCGAAGCGGTGGTTATACCTGGGATCGACCATTTCGAGGGGTATCTGCCTCCGGAGCTGCTCGCGGTCGCTGATGTCATTACCGTGTCGCCCGAGCAGACCTTCGCGCGGTGGTTTATTCCGCCCGATGCTCCCGCTGATAGGAGTGCTCGATGACAACGGCTCTGACGATGCGTTGGTGGCAGGAGCCCATACAAAACGGGTGCGGGGCGGGGGTCGGCCACACTGTCGGCGGTGCACGAGGATCGATCGGCGTACAGCTCGAAGCGGTCGGCGTCGAGAAAGACCATCCTGGCCAGATTGCGTTCGGCTACCGGCATCTGATCCAGATCGCAGTACAGCAGACCGGCCAGCCGGTTGTAGACCAGCACGTCGATGCGATGGTTGAGAATCAGCGCCGGATAGTCCGACATGGAGTCGAGCAGCCTGCGCAGTTGCGGGCGAACCGTGCCCGGATAGCTGGTCGGCTGCGGTCTGCCACGGCGTGCTGTCCTTCACCGGCTGCGATGTCCTGCCCCCGTTCGTCGCACACAGTGCCGTCCACCTGAACGACCAGCGCTACACCGAGATCGCCGACAGCTACCGGCAACACCTCGCGACCGCGTTCACCGCCGAACCGATCCCCTACCGCTCGGAATCGGGCGGCGACTACACGGGCCTGACCTACCAGGACGGTTCAGAGCTGGTACCGGGTCGAGAACCCCACGGCACCAGCGGATTCGCACTCCACATCGCCGCCCCGAGCTGACGGTGCCGATCGTGGTGTCAGCAAATCCAGATCCCGTGTACCCGCCCATGACGGTGACGCGAAACGTAGCGCCGACCAGGAACTGGTGGCGGGATCTTCTCGACGTTTACGGCCCTCAGTTCCTGGTGAGCGTTGTTTCGGTTGCGGGAGAGGGGCATACGGTGGCGGCGCGGCCTGTGCGGTCACGAACCGCGCGGACGTTGGTGACCGGGAGAGCAGGTGGTGGGGAAATCCGGTGGTGCGGTCCGTGATCACGTGGTCACACTGCAACGGTGGTGAGGATGGAAACGGCTGGGCGGGTATCGATCCGAAGCCGGGCGATCGGGTGGAGTCTGACCTCGTGGGTGTTGTTCGCCGGTTCCGGGCCGTTGGCCGAAGCGGTGATGGTGGCGGGCTGGCCTCCGGCGGCGGTGACTTCGGCGCGGATCGTGTTGGCGGCGGGTCTGCTGGTGCCGCTCGTCGCGGTGGTGCGGCCGCGGGCGCTGCGCTTCCGCCGTGCCGATCTGTGGCCGCTGCTCGGCTACGGGATTCTCGGCGTCGCAGGTGTGCAACTGCTGTTCTTCGTTGCGGTGGAACGGGTTCCGGTCGGGGTGGCGATGGTGCTGGTCAATCTTGCACCGGCGCTGGTGGCGCTCTGGGTGCAGATAGTGCGGCGCACTCGACTGCCGGGGGCGGTGTGGCTGGGCATCGGGTCGGCCGTGGCCGGGTTGGGCCTGGTCGCGCAGATCTGGCAGGGCGACCGGTTGGACATGCTCGGTGTGGCCGCCGGGCTGGGCTCGGCGATCTGCTCGGCCGGGTACTTCCTGCTCGGCGAACACGGTGCGAGCAAGCATGACTCGATCGGGCTGACTGCGGCCGGGCTGGCCATCGGCGCAGTGGCGGTGACGGTATTCACCCCGCCCTGGACACTGCCCGCGGGATTACTCACCGCGCCGACTGTGCTGGGTGGCCTGCACACGCCGGTGTGGCTGGTGCTGCTGGTCCTGGCTCTCGCCGGGACCGTGCTGCCCTACCTGGCCGGGCTTCGTGCCCTGCGCGATCTCCCCTCGGCGTCGGCCAGCGTACTGGCCGTGGTGGAACCGCTGGTCGCCGCGGCGCTGGCCTGGCTACTGCTCGGCCAGTCACTCGGGCCGATGCAGATCGTCGGGGTGGCGATCATGCTGATCGGCGCAATGCTGGTGCAGCTGAACATGTCCGAGGCCGCTCGCGTTACCGAGAATCGAGAGTGGCAATAGTGGGTGATCGGCTCGCGAGCAGCGAGCCGATCCGCCCGAGCTCACCAGCCGGAGCCGGAACCACCCGATCCGGTGTTGGCGAGAATGGTGCCGATGATCATTTGGGCGAGCCCGGCGACAGAGCCAAGAAATTCCACGATGTCCTCCGCTATCTCCTCCGCCGATTGTCCGGCGTAGGCGTGAACCTAGCCCAGCAAACTTCTGGAAGACAGATGTTTCATAAAATTCGGTTTGGCTATGACCGGACGCGCGGTCGAGGCACAGACCCTGGCGACAGACACGGAGGTACGGGTCAGTTCGAGGTGATGAGTCCGGCGAGGAGCGTGCGCAGCGAGGTGGGGGTGCGGTCCAGGAGGCTGCTGAGAGTTGCTCCGGTGGTGGAGAATTCGCCGTTTCGGGAGGCGTGGAACATGCCCAGCAACATTGCCGCCCGGGGTGCGGGAAGGCCGTGTTCGATCAAACCGGCTACCCACTCTTCGTCGTCCATCACAACCCGGTGGATGGGACGGCCGGTGAGGTCGGTGAGGATTTCGGCAATGTCTTTGAGGTCCAGGGCATTCGGTGCGGTCAGCGGTGGAGTGGGGCCGTCGAATCGGGATTCTTCGGCGAGGATGCGGGCGGTGGCGGCGGCGAGGTCGCGGTGGGCGGTCCAGGAGACCGGCCCGTCGGCGGGGGCGGCGAGTTCGCCGGTTTCGAGGGCGCGGCCCAGCAGCAGGGGGACGGTGCTGGCGTAGAAACCGTTGCGGAGCGATGTGTAGGGGGTACCGGTTTCGGCCAGGTAGCGCTCGGTGGCGGCGTGGTCGGACATGGGGGCGAAGAACGAATCGGCCGCTGCGCCTTGATGACTCGTGTAGAGGATGCGCCCGGCGCCCGCGGCGCGGGCGGCATCGATCGCCGCGGTGTGCTGAGCGACCGCGGAACCACCGGTTTCGTTGGACGAGACGATCAGCACCTGCGTGGCGCCCTCGAATGCCGGCGCAAGGGAATCCGGGTCGGCGAAGTCGCCCTGCCGAACGCGCACACCACGTGCGGCGAGGTTTGCGGCGCGGGCGGTATCGCGAACGCTGACACCGACGCGGTCCGCCGGAATCCGCTCGAGCAACTGCTGGACTATCTGGGAGCCGAGGGTGCCCGTGGCACCGGTAACGATGATCATGATCCGCTTCTTTCAACTGTTATCACTGGAATTATCAATATGTTATCACTGATAATTCAACGATAGCAACGATGCGTTATCGTTGTTACATGTCGGACGCCAAAACAGCCGGTAGCAACAGGGACGAGACGCGCGCACAGCTCGTGGAGGTCGCGGCGCGGCTCATTCACGAGCACGGTGCGGCGGCTGTCACCACGCGCGCCGTCGCCCAGGCGGCCGGTATGCAGGCACCGACGATCTATCGGCTGTTCGGCGATAAGGACGGACTGCTCGATGCCGTCACCGAGCACGTCTTCGCCGCCTATATCGCCGGAAAGAAGCTCGCCGAGGACGACAGCGACCCGGTCGTGGCGCTGCGCGCGGGCTGGGACACGCATATCGGCTTCGGGCTGGCCAATGCGGCGCTGTTCGGGCTGATCAATGATCCGGCACGCAATCCCGGAACGTCCGCGGCCAATACCGCGGGCGCGGCGGTGCTACGCGCACGGGTGCATCGAGTGGCGGTGATCGGCCGGCTCCGAGTGCCCGAGCGCCGCGCGGCAGAACTGATTCGCGCCGCGGGCACGGGCACGGTTCTCACGCTGCTGTCCATGCCGGAGCAGGATCGGGATCCTGATCTCGCGGACGCCATGTTCGACGCGGTGATGCGGTCGATCCTCACCGATGCGCCCGCCCTGGCCCAGGACAGTCCGCTGGCGGCCGCGGTCGCCTTCCGCACGGTGGTGCCGGAACTGCCGATGCTCACCGCGACCGAACGCGCGCTGATGTCGGAATGGCTGGACCGGGCTACCACTCCGCAGCAGGGTGGCCGACCGGCCTGAGGCCGGCGACAAACGCGGCCGCCGCCCGATGCGAGCACACCCGGACGCATTCGATGTGCCGATACGCGCGGCGGCGCATGACCCAATCACGCAGCACGGCTGCGATATCGAGCATTGGCGGCACCCACCCGGGCACGCTAGCCTCGTGCGCATGGGGCTGGCTGTGGCAACGCACGTACTCGCTGATGCGCTGAAGGACGGTGACGACCCCGAGCACCTCGAATATCTGCGCGAACAGTTCGCTGCGATCAATGATCTGCTTGCCGGGGAAGGACTTCCGGCACACACCGAGTCGGAGGTGCGTGGGGCCGCGAGCATGCGGAGTCGGCTGGGCGGTGTTCCCTACAGCTTCGTGCACTATCTGCGGCGCGCGTATGCGCGGGCGCATGAGAAGCCCGATGAGGCGCTGACACCGGTCGCCGCCGACGAGAATCCCGCCGACGATCCGGCGGTCGATCAGCTCACCTATATGTTCGAGTCGCATCTGCTCTGCCACTCGGACTGCGAAGGCTATTACGTACCGGTCGATTTCACGGAAGTTCTCTTCCCTGAAGATGATTCGGGTCTACCCGGAGGCATGGTCGGATCGAGCAATGCACTGCTGCGTGAACTCGTCTATGTCGCACCGTATCTCGGGATCACACTCGTCGACGGCGAGTTGTCCCAGACCGAAATCGATCGGCTGTGTGAAGAATTCGATGACGACAGCCCGCTGTACCGCGAGAAGGAGACGTGGCTGCTCCTCTTCGAGGCAGCCCGCGTCTCCATCGAGAACCGCACCGTCATCACCTTCTGCTGAGTACGCGGCGATCAGCGCGGACTGAGCCGGATCAGCGGGTACTGCCGATCGGTACCGTGCGGTAGCGCTGGTTCCCACCGTCCTGGACCGAACCGCCTCACCGGGCGCGGTCGCGCTGATAGGTCCGGCACTGGTGATCGACCATATCGGCGAAGGCGCGCGCCAACGGAGTGAGCGCTTCCCAGCGGCGGACCGCCCACCCGACCGGCAGCGGCGGGATGTACGGCAGCGGCAGGAATCGCAGCGGGGTCGTCGATGCTCCGGCGGCATACGGGAGATCGGGCACCACGGCGTGCCCGACACCGAGTTCGGCGAGCAGCACGGCGGTATTCCAGTCGGTGACACCGGTTTCCGAGGTGAGCCGGACGCCCAGCCGAGTCAGCGCGGCATCGAGGTGGATTCGGGACGCGGAATTGTCGGGCAGCCGTATGTGGCGGATATCGGCGAGATCGGCGGGCATGATCGAACATCGGCCGGCGAGCGGATCGTCCTCGCGAACGGCCAGCACCCAGGGCAGCTCCATGACGGGCCGCTGTTCGATGCCGTGCACCGATCCGTGAATCGTCACCCAGGCCAGATCGACCGCGCCCTCGGTGAGCCAATCGAAACAGCTGCGGCTGGAGATTATCGTGCGAAAATCCAGTGTCGCCCGCGGAAAGCGCTGCCGGAAATCGATGATCGCATCCGACATGAAGTGCCGGATCGTCGTCGCACCCGTGGTGACCCGTACCGATCCGGCCTCACCGCGGGCGGATTCGCCGAGCTGCCGCAGGGCCGAATCCAGTCCGGCGATCCCGTCGCTGGCCGCCGCTTGCAGCACCAGCCCCTCCGGCGTGGGCGTCACGCCGTGCAGTCCTCGTTCCAAAAGCCTTACGCCGGTAGCCTGTTCGAGCCGCTTCACATGCTGACTCACCGCGGATTGGGAGCAGGACAGCTCGCGCGCGACCGCGCTGAGGCTGCCCGCCTGGCAGACGGCCACGAACACCCGCAGATCATCGAAGGTCATGCGCACATCTGCCACCGTAGAGCCCGCCCCTCCCAAGCCCGATCTTGGGGAATCCCAAGCCAACCCGAGGATTGACCCGCGCACCGCACGTCGCCGATGATCGATGCGGGCCCAGGGCGGCAACCCGCCCCCTCTCCCCGGCGTCCGGACGTCGGTGGAAGTCGGGACGGGTGCCGACCCGCCACCATGAGAAGACCTGCGCCCGTGCGCAATCGACACTTCGAACGGAGTCGAAATGACTGCTGGACCCACCCCGTCGGTGCACGTTCGAGCCATGATCACCTGGCTGGCCATCTTCCCGATGGTCGCCGTGGGCATGACGCTCATGGCGCCGTTCAGCACGACCTGGCCGCCGGTGCTGCGGGCACTCGTGCTCACCGCGGTCGTCGTTCCCAGCGCGGTGTACCTGGTGGTGCCCCGCCTATTGGCAGCACACCACCGGATCACCCACCGAACCACCGGCCGGAAGCGCCTGGATCAGAGCCACCCCGAATGCCGGGCGCGATCCATCGCGCCCAGTCGCGAATTGGCGTCCACCTTCGAATAGATGCCGTGCAGATGAGTTTTCACCGTATTGATGGACACCCCCGGGTCGGCGGCGATCTGCGGTGCGGTGCGACCGGACGGCAGCTGCTCCAACACCACCATCTCGGTATCGGTGAGCGGCGGATTCGAGGCCCGCTGCCGGGAATTGGGGTGCCGGCGAATCAGCTCGGCGAAGGCGTCGTAGTTGCCGAATCGGCCCGCATACGTATCGAGCAGATCGACGGCGTGCGGAATATCGAAGAAGGGGCGCAGAATTCGCTCCGGCGCAGCGGTTCGCAGCGCTTTCTCGATACTGCTGTGCACCTTTGCCGGCGTACTCGAATCCTGCTGCGACAGGGCATTCAGCAACCATCCGGTAATCGCGGTGACGGGGTGCAGGCTGTCCGCGGTCGCGAGCAGCGGATCCAGCAGCGCCCGTGCGGTGATCGGCCGACCGGCGGCCTGCGCCAGGGCGGCCCGGGCCACCGTGATCTCCGGGGTGTCGCCTATGGCGGCGCGCGCCCGCTCGACCAATAGCAGCGCGCCGTGCGGCTCGTGTACCCGCAGCATCACCCAAACCGCGTGCGGGATCAGGCCGCTGCTGGTCACCGGCGCCGGATGTTTGACCAGCAGTTCGAGCAGACCGTGCCGCACGGCCTCGGCCGCGGCGCCCTTGTCGGCGGCGCGCTCGAACTGCAGCAGCAGCCCGACCACCTGCGCATGGCAGCCGCCGACCGGGCCGATCGAACCGTCCCGGCGGGCGTGGCCGGCCAGCGCGGCGCCGATGTAGTCCGGATTCGGTTCCTCGCCATGCAGATACGCGCCCAGCGCTGCCAACGTCATGGCCTGCGTGGTGTCGGCGCTCAGCGGTACGTCGTGCGCGGTGGCAATGGCGAGACTGCGTTCGGCCCGCTCCCGCATGGTGGTGACCGCGCCGACCACACCGGCCGCCAGGGCCAGCCGGGTCACCGCGTGAATGGCCAGGCGCGGTCGCCCGGCATGCTCGGCCAGCGCCAGACCGGATTTCAGCAACTGCTCGCCGCGCTCCACCTCACCGCGAGCGACCAGCGCGGTCGCGGTCTGGATGGCCGCATAGCAGTCGATATCCGCCTGGCCGGTGGAGGGAATCGATTCGGGAATCTCGAAGTCGCCCAGGCCGATACCACCCGATACCGCGATATCGGCGGTGATGGCCAGGGTGAGTGAATCGAGCCAGCAGACGGGCACGAAGGATTCGCACTGCTCACCGCGGGCCCGGGCGACCGCGAGATAGGCCGGCGCATCGGCGGTATCGCCGTCGGACAGCGCGGTCACCACCCGCAGCAGCCACAGGAACGGATCGTCCGCGAGCGCGGGCTGGGAGCGCTGCAGCTGTCCGAAAAGGTCGGCGCCGTCACCGTCGAGCACCATGGCCATACCCGCGTCCGACAGGAACTCGGTCAGCGCGCCGCGATCGGGCACCTCGAGCAGCTGATGCAGCGCCTGCGACCGCATGCCCATGTCCCGGAACCAGTCGGCAGCCCGAATATGCAGCTCCGAGCGGTTCTCCCGGCCCAGCCGATACGCCTCGGCGCGAAAGTGGCAGCGCAGGATCGGGTGATATTCGAACCACTGCTCGCCATCGCTCAGCGTGCTGGTGAGCGGGAATTCCAGGCGCCCGAGCTCGTGCATCGCATGCTCGGCGCCGTCGCCGACCAGTGCGTCGGCCAGCGATTCGGTGAAGGTGTCGAGAATGCTGGTGTAGGTCAGGAACATTCGCAGATGCACCGGAAGATCGGTGATGAATTCATCGGCCAGATAATCGGATACGGCATGCGGTGCGCGGGCCAGCGCGGTGAGCGCGGCGCCCTGCTCGTCCGGATGGTCGGCGAGCTGACTGGCGACGATCCGGACCAGCGCGGGCCAGCCCTCGGTCAGCTCCTGCACGATCGCGAGTTCGGCATCGGTGAGACGGCAGCCGTGCTGCCCGCACAGCTCGGCGATCTGGCCGGTGGTCAGGGTGAGATCGTCGAAGCCGAGCCGGGTCAGGCCGCCGCGCAGATCGAGCGAATGCCAGCGCAGCGGCGGCGCGACCCGGCCGGAGATGATCGTGGTCACGGTCAGCGGCGAATTCTGCAGGAAGTGTTCGAGTCCCGCGAGCACCCGCGCATCGGTGAGCAGATGCGCATCGTCGATCACCAGCACCGTCGGGGCGGCATGACTGGCCAGCGCCGCGCCCAGTGCGACGGCATCGGAGATCTGCGTGCCGGGCATCATGCGGCGCGGCGCGTCGGTGCGAGTGACGCCGAGCGCGTGGCGCAGCGCGGCCCAGAAGGCGGTGCCCTCGTTCATCTCATCGGTGACCGTGCACCAGGCGACACCGGTGCGGGGATACTGGCCGCCGTCGCGGTGCTCGAGCCAGTCCGCCAGCAGTACGGACTTGCCGCTACCGGCGGGCGCGCAAATCAGCAGCACACTCGTATTGGCCGTATCCACAGCACTATCGAGACGTTTCTCCAGAGTCGGCCGGGAAATTGTTGGAAATGCCGGAATCGGAACGCCAGACGGCCGAACCAACGGAATTGTCACCGTGCCTCCTGCACCGAGAGCCGATACTTCGCCAACGCAGCTGCATGGGCGAATTTACCGGATGGGAGTGCTATGACAGTGAATCCGTTTGATCTTGGTGTGTCCATGTCCGTCAAATACTGCACGCCCGGGTCACCCGAAATGGGTGATGCCGCTTACACACGCCGAGGCCATGTTTCGGGCAAGGGCGAAATAATCGGGAATCACAGGGCGGCGGCCATTCTGGTGCCGACCATCGGGAGCGTTGTCCTCGGCAAGGCATCGAGGCGCGCTGAGAGCGGTTACGAGGACACGCTGGCGGGGGTGCGCGAAATGCGGCCGCCCAGGCGCTCGTTGACGACAAACCCGTGCTGCCGGCACCAGGCCGCGAGCCGGGGAACGGCCGAATCGTCATCGCGGTAGGTGGGGACCAGCTGGCCGACGATGTACAGGTGATGGGCGTCGGCGGCGCGGCACAGGTGCTGTAGCGTCGCGGTGCCCAGGCCGGTGCCGCGCAGTTCGGGATTGACCGTGATGTTGTCGAGTTTGATGGTGTCGGCGTACACGTCGAACACCACGTCGACGAGATGGTCACTGCGGCGCAGGGTTTCGATATCCGACGGCAGGGGGCGCAGTACGCCGGGCAGGTGGTCGGCCAGTCGTGTTCTCGCGCCGTCGTCGGGGGCGGCGCGGGTCACGGCGAGCAGCTGCTCGGTGAGATCCGAGACGGCGATCCGGTCGCCGAGCGCGGCCAGGGGACGCGCATCCGCGCTGTTGTCGGTGATCACCCGCAGTTGCCGGACCCAGTGCGGTGCGGTCGGCTCGTACTCGGCGGTGAGCTCGGCGAGGGTGGATTCCAGACCGACCACGGCATCACGGCTGCGCAGATAGCCGCCGGACAGCACGCCCCAGCGGCGATCGTCCGCACCCACGCCGTGCTGGGCCAGCTCGCGCAGCAGCACATCGCGGCGACCCGACGCATTGGCGATCGGCGCACCCGGTAACCGGTGCAACCAGCGCCGCCACCCGCCGAGATTGGCGCGAATGCGGCTGGCCGCGACATCACCACTGGCCGCCAGGTAGTTGCACAGAGCTTGCTGACGTCTGTCCAGTAGCTCCTGCGCATGATCGAACCCCGGCGGATCGGGTAGCGAATTGCCGTCACTCATAGCAACCAAGCTAGCGTTCAGTGCACTACTAGCAGGCAACCGGCACGCTCGTGATTTTCCACACCGGGTGGTAGCGGCCCTCGCGACGTCAGCGCGGCGGGGTTTGCTGATAGTTCCAGACCGGATTCGGGGGCGGCCGATAATCCGACAGCGCCGCGACCCGATCGATCAGATCGCGCTCGAACCGACGAGCCTGCGGACGAGTCATCCGCATCGAATACCGAAGACCGGCACGGGCTTTCCGCCGACTGCGGCGGGTAAGCAGCTGCGCCAGCTGAGGTTCCGCACCCAGGGTGCGGGCGATCGGCTGAGAAATGGTGGCGCGCAGCCATTTCCGTTCGGTGCCCAGCACCCAGCGGTAGGCCAGGCCGAAGATGATGAGATCGACCACGACCGGCAGCGCCAGCACCACCAGGGCGGGACCGTGCGACCGCGGCGCGTCGAAGATGGCGTGCATGGCCACGGCCAGGCCGTAGAAGAGCGCGAAAACACCCACCCTCCAGCCCCAGGACCGATCGGTCCGGATGAGCAGCAGCACCACGCCGACACCGGCGAGCGCCGACATCGCCCAGTGCGAGGTCAAGGCGGTGAGCAGCCGCAGCACCGCCACGATGAGGACATCGGCCACCGGCTCCTGCGGTGCGGCCAGCGCGGTCTGCGCGCTGTAGAGCACGTCCTCGGCGATCTGCGCGCCCAGACCCACGAAGCCGCCGATCAGCAGACCGTGTATCGGACGAGTCAGCAGCGGGCGGAACAGCACCGCGACCACCGCGATACCGATGACCTTGATGAACTCCTCGTCGATGGGCGCGGCGATGGCCGACTGCCAGCTGATCGCGAACCGGTCCCCCGCCAGATTCGCGATCACCGTGGTGACATTGTCATTGGCCCACAACGCCATCCCTGGCCAGACGGTGACACCCCAGAGGAAACCCATGACGATCGGGGCGACCAGCCTGCGACGAGCCCGAAACGGGTCCAGCGCGAACAGGATCGCCCCGAAAACGAACAGTGTCAGCGCGGTGATCGGCAATGCCGCCAATGCCGGTGTGCCGCCGAACCAGAACAGGCCCGCCGCCTGGAGCACGAACCACACCGGCCCGAGAACCACCGCACAGCAGTACACCCAGAACAGGGCCGAGCGCGGCTGGAACCACCTCATGCCTGCACCGCCCTGCTCGATTCGAGGACGGCCTGGATGAGCGCGCGACCCGCTTCGGGGGTCGAACCGCTGACGGTGATCGTCACCCCGACACCACCGCTGTCGGCCACCGCGCACACCCCGCCCGTCACCTTGGGCAGCACACACAGCAGTCCGTGAAAGGAACCCGCATCGACGGTGCCGCCGTCGAAATGCGCTTTCGGATCACTCGCGCGGATCGGCAGCAGCATCCGCGGGCCCGCGGTATCGAAGTCGGTGATGCCGTAGACCGCGGAGAGGCCGAGCCGCGTCTCACCGTCCTCGGAGCGGAACAGCGCCCTGGACTCGTCGCCGGTGGCAATGCGGCGCATGGCCTGTGGGACCGCGAAGGTGACCGCATTGTTCGGATCCGCGTTCGCGTCCAGCGAGCCGAATCCGGTGGCGGTCAGCGTGATGTGGGTGCCGGCGGCGACATCGGTTTCCCGGGTCGGCACCACGGCGTTCAGTACCGCGGGCACCACCGCGATCGCGGCCAGCGCACCGACAGTCGCCAGCGCGGGCAGCACCGAATGAACAAGACGCACCATCAGTTCCAGCCTCCCGGTCCGTGCGGTACGCCGACCACAGCGGCACGCGCCCGAATGGGATCGGTGGCCGGGCACTTACGATTGTCGCGAGTTAACCACATGCCGGCGCAACGACCGTGGATGCACGCCGGTGCCCACCCATGGATTCGGCTCCCGGAGCAGTTCTCCGAGAGCCGAATTCGCACCGCGTACCGTGCTGTTGCCAGAACAGATTCGCGTGCTGTGGCTAGAACAGATTCGCCAGCCCCGACAGCGGGCCCGGCAGGCCGGCCACATGGTTCTTCACTCCGGTCAGCACCGGATTGGGGGTCGCGGCCCGGAGCCGGTCGAGTTCGGTCTGCATGGTCGAGAGGGTCTCCTCGTAGCAGCCCTCGACCAGATCCGTATCCTCCGGATCACCCGGCTGCGTCGACCAATCCAGCGCGGGCAGGAAGCTCACGTCCACATGCGAGGGCAGCGGGATCTGCGGCAGAATCGGCGCCACTCCGAAGGGCAGGCCGACGGTGTACGGAAACACCTTGGCGCGCACCAGCTTGTCCAGCCCGAGCAGTTTGGCGGTGCGCTCACCGCGACTCAGAACGAAGATCGAATCGTGGCCGCCGTTGGCGACCGCCGGGATCACCGGCACGCCCATTTTGAGCGCCAGCCGAATGAAGCCCTTGCGGCCGGCGAAATCCACCTTGCCGCGATCGGTCCAGGGGCGGCACGCCTCCCAGTCCCCGCCCGGATAGACCATGACCGCGCCGCCGTCCTTGAGCCCGTTCGTGGCCGCCTCCTGCGAAGCCGGAATCACACCGAACGTGCGCAGCGTGTCACCGAGACCCGGTGCGCGCAAAAGGATTTCATGCGCCACACCGTAGGTGGGCTCATTCGGGCGGCGGTCCAGGGCCGCCATGAAGGTGATCCACACCTCGGGCGCCCAGTAGATCGACGAGTGATTGCCGATCACGAGCGCCGGTCCGGATGCCGGCAGATTCTCGATGCCCGTCACCTTCGGCGTGAAGTAACTGGTGTAGGCCCGGGCCACCGGAAGCAGCGGGTGGTTCGGGTCGGGAAGTACCGTCGTATTACTCATGGGTGTGTTCCTGTCGTATTGCCTTGCCGGAGACGGGCGGCACGCGACTACACACTGACGCTGATCGAGCGACGTCGAACCGAATTCAATTGCCCCCGGCCCACATCCCCATTGATAGTCCCGACGGTCGCGTAGAGCGATCCAGTTTGGCAGTGCGTGTGCGTCGCAACGTTGCGACCTGTGCCCGTCACCGTCCTCCTGCCCTTTCGAGGTTATCAACCCAAGCAATTGCTTGTTAGGAAGTGTGCGAAACCCAACATCCCCGGCGTGATTCCAGCGAAGGTGGGTACCTCGACCCTAAGATGCACATTCGCTCCGACTCTTTGCGTCGTGGCGATGATCTTGTGTTGCAATGCAACTGGGCGCATACGCACCTGACGTAAGGAGCTCCCCCGGGTTGACAGGACCGCAAGACATAGTCAGATGCGCATATCCGTGTAGACGAATATCGGAAGGGTCCGGATGTCCCGGGCCCCTCCGATGGATGCGGTCGCGTTCCTCGATTCAGTTCGTGCCGCGGCGGCGGTAGAGCGCGCCGGCCGCCAGGTAACCCACCAGACCGATTCCGGCACACCAGATTACGGCTGTCAGGGCATTGTCACCGATCGGTGTGCCCATGAGCAGGCCGCGGACGGTTTCGGTGACGGAGGTGACGGGCTGATGTTCGGCGAAACCGCGCAGCCAGGTCGGCAGGGTGTGCACCGGCACGAAAGCGCTACTGACGTAAGGCAGGAACATGAAGCTGAAGGTGAATCCATTGGCCGCCTCCGGATTCGGCGCGAGCAGGCCCAGTGCGGCCGCCAGCCACGACAGCGCCAGAATGTACAGCGCGAGCACTCCGAGCACGGCGAGCCAGCGCATCGGGTCGCCGGTGGGCCGGAAGCCCAGGGCCACCGCGACCACGATCACCAGACCGGTGGTGATCAGATTGCGCAGTACGCTTTCGATCACGTGCCCGGTGAGCATCGAGGAGCGCGAGACCGCCATGGTGCGAAACCGATCGACAATGCCATTGTGCATATCGGTGGAGACGCCGACCGCGGTGGACGCGGAGCCGAAACCCGCGCACAGCAGGATGATTCCGGGCACCACATAGTCGATGTACGCGCCGCTGACATTGATCGCGCCGCCGAAGACGTAGACGAACATCAGCAGGATCATCAGCGGGATCAAGAAGGTCATGATCATGGTGTCCGGACTGCGGAGCGTATGCCGGAGATTGCGGCCGACCATGGTGGTCGAATCCTGGGCCGCGCGAACCAGAGTGCTCACAGCTGTGCGCCTTTCGAGGAATTGCCGGTCAGCGCGAAGAAGACATCGTCGAGATCCGGTGTGTGAATGGCCAATTGACCGATGGTGAGATCGTGATCGTCGAAACGATCGAGCAGCCTGCGGATATCACCGACACTGCCGTCCGAGGGCACCGCCAGCACCAGCTGTTCGGCATCGATCTCCGCGGCGGGCACCGCTCGCGCGGCCGCCGCCAGACCCTGCTCGTCGGCGAAGCTCAGGCGGATGTGACCGCCGGGAGCGAGCCGCTTCAATTCATCGGCGGTGCCCTCGGCCACGATCCGGCCGTCGTCGAGCACCGCGATGCGGTCCGCGAGCTGATCGGCCTCATCCAGGTACTGGGTGGTGAGCAGAATGGTCACACCGTCGCTGACCAGACCGCGGATGACCGACCACAGCTCGCGGCGGCTGCGCGGATCGAGGCCGGTGGTCGGCTCGTCGAGGAAGACGATGGCCGGCTCGCCCATCAGGCTCATAGCCAGATCGAGCCGGCGCACCATACCGCCGGAGTAGGAGCCGGTGCGCTTGGGCGCGGCTTCGACCAGATCGAACTGCTTGAGCAATCGTGTTGTGCGCTTTGCGGTTTCGGCCGCCCCGAGATGCAGCAGCCGGCCCACGAGTCGCAGGTTCTCCTCCCCCGTCAGGATCGGATCGACCGCGGACGACTGCCCCGTCACCCCGATGATCGCGCGCACCGCATCGGGCTCGCGCACCGGATCGTGGCCGCCGACCCGGATCTCGCCGCCGTCGGGCCTGCCCAGGGTGGCGAGAATTCGGACTATGGTGGTCTTACCCGCGCCGTTCGGCCCGAGCAGCGAAAAGACTGTTCCGGCAGGAACTTTCAGATCGACGCCGCGCAGCACCGGGTGCTGCCCGAAGGATTTGGTCAGCCCGGACACTTCGATGGCGGGCCGGAGGCTGGTGGATGTCATGGGGTCCCCGATCAGAAACTGTTTATGTCGTACACTCTGTTTATAGGCTACACAGTTTCTTGGATGACGCAAGATGTGTGGAGACAACGAAGACAGGAGGTCGCATGGAGACGCCCGAGGAGCAGGCCCTGCCCAAATTGGTCAGACTGCTGTGGGACCTCGACGATCCCGGCAGCCGCGGCCCGAAACGCGGTATGAGCCTGGACGAGATCCTCGAGGCCGCGATCGCCGTTGCCGATGCCGAAGGCTACGCCGCACTCTCGATGAGCCGCGTCGCCAAACAACTCGGCTTCACCACCATGTCCCTCTACCGCTACGTGGACAGCAAGGAGACACTCGTCGAGCTCCTGCTCGACCGCCTCGTCGGCGCACCCCCCGCGCTACCGGCCGATGCCGGCTGGCGCGCCGGGCTCGAAGCCTGGGCCTGGGGCGAGTTCCGTGCCATCCGCGTCCACCCCTGGTGGCTCGACATCCCGATCAGCGCTCCCCCACTGGGCCCGAAGAATATGGACTGGCTCGAAGCCGGCCTCACCGCAATGGCCGACGCCCCCCTCCCCGAGCCCGTCAAATTGCAAATGGTGACGAACCTTTCGCTGTACGTCATCGGCCGCGCCCGCTTCCTCAAGGACACCGTCCAACGATCCGAAGGCGACACCGACTACGCCGCCATCCTCGCCCAGGTCCTCGACCCCACCCGCTACCCCGCCATCACCAGCGCCCTCTCCCACCGAGCCTTCGACGATGACGACATGCACTGGGAAGAAGCCGATTTCCGCTTCTCCCTGGACCGCCTCCTAGACGGCTACGAACACTTCATCACCAGATACACATCCACAAGCCCCTGATCCGAGGCTCATTCGCACTCCGCGACACGACACGAACTCGACTCGGATCCGCGACTCGCCGAGGCAGCGGCGATACCCTGATCGCATCTCCGCGCTTGCCCGTCACAAGCCGAAAGCGCGCCGTACCGTGAGGATATGACCGCCGTGCATGAGTCACTCATGACGATCGAGGAGTTCGAGGAACTCGCCCGGGCGGCCGATCGTATTGCGGAGGGTGTGCGGCTCGAGTTCGTCAACGGGAAGCTGGGGGCCAAGGCAGTGCCGGACGGGGACCACAGTCGAATCATCCAGTGGCTGATCCGCATCTTCCTCACCGCTCGCCCCGACCTGTTCCTGACACCGGTGCAGGGCCTCCAGAAATGCCGGGGGGCATCCGCTTCGTATCGGGCGTCAACGATATTGCGCGCCCAGCGCGCCCGCCATGCGAAGTACGGGTCGGAATCCGCCGAGACGGTCAGGGTTCGGATCCAAGCCGGAGAGCGCAGGACTGCCAGCAGGCGGTCCAGTACGGCTTCACGCTCATCGTTCGCCCAGTCGAGACAGGCCGAAGCACCGGTGCGGAGGTCCTCGACGAGAGCGGTCAGGTCCGCATAGCGGTCCGATGTCGGTGTCATCCAACTGGTTTCGGCGGCGACGAGCGCGAGGGTACGCTTCGCATCCGGGTACCGGTCGATGACGGTGCCGTAATCGTCGTGCCTGGCCATCTGCAGCAGGAGGCCGATTGCCTGATCGCGGACCTGATCATCGCGATCGTCCTCGGTCAGAGCAGCCGCCAGCCCGGTGACCTGCGCGATATGCAGGGCATAGTCGTTGCGTCCGGGACTGGAGAAAACCCCTGCATTCCGCAGGAGCCAGTGGCGCGCAACGGGATCCGATGCATCGGCCAGCCCCTGAAGAACATACTGGCGCCCACTCGATTTCGTGTGCTGAGCCAACCAGACAAGATCCGGCGCCGTACCGGGGATAGCGCCCAGTGCCGCAACAGCACCGCGGACAAAGCAAGAAGCCACGCCGATCGTGCGCAGTAATGGGATGTCTTCCGGCGTTCCAGCCTCCGCGAGTAACGACAGACCAGCCAGAACAGGTCTGCGGTCACTGCTATTGCGCACCAGCCAGATTCCGAGTTGCCGGAGCCGTTCCGGATCGGGCGCGGGCAGCGGTATGTCCTCCTTCGCGTACTCACCGTCAAATATCGACATTTCCGGGCGAGTGAACACATCGCGAATTGGCTCCGGCCGGGCCTCGGGGTCGGCGATGTATGACTCCCACGCCGCGACAAGGGTTGCGCTGCGCTCTTCGGAGGTACTGGTTTCGCACGATCTACGCTGCGCAACAGCCATATCCGGGAGGGGATCACCACCGTCGGGCAGCGGTCCATCGGTATGCAGGCGGTGCAGCCGAGCAATGTGGACGAACAGGGAATCCGGGTGCTCGAGCGCGCTGCGCTCGCAGGGAGCACTCAACGGAGGAAGGTGGACTCGATTCTCTTGGTCACGCCGACCACGTTACCGAGTACCCGGCGGAACCCGCCGGTGGGTATGCGAAAGGCCCCCGGTGGGCGCCGGGGGCCTTTCGGTGGATCGGTTACTTCTTGCGGTCGCGCTTTTCGCGGACGCGGACGTTCACCTGGACCGGCGAACCGTCGAAGTTGAACTCTTCGCGGAGTTTGCGCTCGATGAAGCGGCGGTAGCCGGCCTCGAGGAAGCCCGTGGTGAAGAGGACGAACGTCGGGGGACGCGTGGAGGCCTGGGTGGCGAACATGACTCGGGGGAGGCGGCCGCCGCGCATGGGGGGCGGGGTGGCGGCCACTACTTCCTTGAGCCAGTTGTTCAGGCGGCCGGTGGAGATGCGCTTGTCCCAGGAATCCAGTGCGGTTTCCATTGCGGGAACGAGCTTTTGCACGGCGCGGCCGGTGCTGGCCGAGATGTTCACCCGCTGCGCCCAGCGGACCTGCACCATTTCCCGATCGATTTCGCGTTCCAGCTGCTCACGGCGATCCTCGTCGACCAGATCCCACTTGTTGTAGGCGATCACCAGGGCCCGGCCGGTCTCCGAGATCATGGTGATGACACGCAGATCCTGCTCAGTGATCGGCTGCGAGGCATCGATGAGGATGACCGCCACCTCGGCGGCTTCGATGGCCGACTTGGTGCGCAGCGAGGCATAGAACTCGGTGCCGCTGGCATTGCCGACCTTGCGCCGCAGACCGGCGGTGTCGACGAAACGCCAAGGCTTGCCGCCCAATTGGACCAGCGAGTCGACCGGGTCGACGGTGGTGCCGGCCACATCGTGCACGACCGACCGCTCCACGCCCGAAAGCTTGTTGATCAGACTGGATTTGCCGACGTTCGGCTTGCCGACCAGCGCGACACGGCGCGGGCCGCCGACCAGACCTGTTCCCTCACGGGGGGTTTCGGGCAGCTGGATGAGAATCTCGTCGAGCAGATCACCGGTACCGCGACCGTGGGTCGCCGAAACCATCTTGGGCTCACCCAAACCGAGCGACCACAGCATGGCCGCATCCGATTCGACCTTGCCGTTGTCGACCTTGTTGGCGACCAGGATGACCGGAGTCTTACTGCGCCGCAACACCTTCGCCACCGCTTCATCCGTCGCGGTGGCGCCGACGGTGGCGTCCACGACCAGCACGATGGCATCGGCGGTCTGCATGGCGACCTCGGCCTGACGGGCCACGGCCTGCTGCAGGCCCTTGGCGTCAGGCTCCCAGCCGCCGGTGTCCTGCACCAGGAAACGCCGTCCGGCCCAGTTGGCCTCGTACGAAATACGGTCCCGGGTCACACCGGGGACATCCTCGACCACCGCTTCACGGCGGCCCAGAATGCGGTTCACCAGAGTCGATTTGCCCACGTTCGGCCGGCCGACAATGGCCAGCGTCGGCATGGGCAGGTTTTCCGCGGCCTGCTCGCCCTCGAGTTCGGCGATCTCCCAATCGGCTTCATCCGACCAAATGCCGTCACCGGCGAAGGTGTCCTGCGTCACTGCGCGCCTCCTGCCGAAATCTGCTGCCGCACAACGCGATACAGCTCGTCAATAACCTCGTCCTTGTTCAGCTCGCTGGTGTCGACCAGAATCGCGTCCTCAGCGGGACGCAGCGGCGACACCTTGCGGGTGGAGTCGAGGTTGTCGCGGCGCTGCACATCGGCGAGCACCGCCTGGAAATCGTCGCCGCGGCCCTCGGCAATGTTCTGCACATTGCGGCGCTCGGCCCGCGCCTCGGCGGACGCGGTCAGATAGATCTTCACATCCGCGTCGGTCAGCACCACGGTGCCGATATCGCGGCCCTCGACCACAATCCGGCCCGCGGTCGTCGCGATACCGCGCTGCAGTGCGACCAATTGATCGCGCACCTCGGACACGGCCGACACCGCGGACACGGCCTTGGTCACCGCATTGCCGCGAATCTCCTCCGACACATCTTCACCGTCGAGCAGGATCAGCTCCCGGCTCGGATCGGTGCCGATGGTCAGCGGCAATTCCTTGACGGCCGCCACAATGGCCTCGGCATCGTCCAGATCGACGCCGCCGCGCAGCACGCGCAGCGTCGCCACCCGGTACATGGCGCCGGTGTCGAGGTAGGCGGCGTCCAGCCGGGCGGCCAGCTTCCGCGAAACACTCGACTTGCCGGTACCGGACGGACCATCCATGGCGACGACCAGCGATGAGGAACCGGTGAGCCCGGCAAGCCGATCTTTCACACTTCCCACACCGTTCACAACGACACCGCCTCGTAGAGCTTCCCGATTTCGTCACGGCCCAGCACACGCAAAGCACCCGGCCGCTGATCGCCCAGGGCGACCGGACCGACATGGGTGCGCACCAGCGCGGTCACCGGATAGCCGACCTCGGCCAGCAGGCGACGCACAATGTGCTTGCGACCCTCATGCAGCACGAGCTTGACCAGCGACTTGCCCTGGCCGACCTCGAGCACCTGGAACTTGTCGACCTTGGCCGGACCGTCGTCGAGTTCGACGCCGTCCCGCAGCACCTTGGCGACATTGCGGTTGTTGATCTCGCCGTTGACCGTGGCGAGGTAGGTCTTGGAGACCTCGAAGGACGGATGCATCAGGCGGTGCGCCAGATCGCCGTCATTGGTGAGCAGCAGCAGACCCTCGGTATCGGCGTCGAGCCGGCCGACATGGAAGAGCCGCTGGCCGGCCGCGATCCGCTCGGAGACGATATCGCCGACACACGGGCGGCCCATCTCGTCGGACATGGTGGACTGCCAGCCCTTGGGCTTGTTCAGCGCGAGGTAGACCTGCTCATCGCGCACGACAACACGCACACCATCAACACGAACGATCGCGTTCTCCGGATCGATCCGCAGACCCTGCTCTTTCACGATCTTGCCGTCGACCTCGATGCGACCCGCATCGATCATGTCCTCGGCCACGCGCCGCGAAGCGACACCGGCCTTGGCCAGCACCTTCTGCAGACGCTCGCCCTCGCCCCACGGCAGCTTCTTCGGACCCGTGGTCTCCGCCGGGTCGACATTCTGATGCTTGGCGGGTTTGGCATTGCTGAGCATCACCGCGACAGCGGGCGAAGGCCGATGAACCTTGGCCTTCTTGGGCGCGGGAGAGGTGCTCGGAGCCATCGGGCGTCCGCCGCGAGGCGCCGCACCACGCGGAGCCGAAGCACCACGCGAATCGGACGAACCACCACGCGAACCCTGGTAACCACGCGAATCGGACGAACCGCCGCGAGAGTCGTACGAACCGGAGCCACCACGCGAATCTCCGCGCGAGCCTTGATAACCCGAGCTACCGCGCGAATCGGACGAACCACCACGCGAGCCCTGGTAACCCGAGCCGCCACGGGAATCGCCGCCACCGAAGGAACGCGAATCTCCGCGTGAGCCTTGGTAACCCGAGCCACCACGCGAGTCAGACGAACCACCACGCGAACCCTGATAACCACGCGAATCGGACGAACCACCGCGAGAGTCAGACGAACCGGAGCCACCACGCGAATCTCCGCGCGAGCCTTGATAACCCGAGCTACCGCGCGAGTCAGACGAACCACCACGCGAACCCTGGTAACCCGAACCACCACGCGAGTCAGACGAACCACCACGCGAACCCTGGTAACCGGAGCCACCACGGGAGTCGGACGAACCACCGCGCGAGCCCTGGTAGCCCGAGCTGCCACGGGAGTCGGACGAACCGCCCCGTGAGCCTTGGTAACCCGAGCCGCCACGCGATTCGTATGAACCGGAGCCGCCGCGCGAGCCCTCAAACGATCCGGAGCCGCCGCGGGAACCCCCGCGCGAACTGTCCGAGGATCCTCCGCGAGACGAGCCGCCACCCCACGACTTCGAGTCTCCGCGTGATCCGGTGCGCGGGGCGGAGCTGCCACCGCGCGAATTGCCACTTCCATATGAATCGCCACCCCGTGATTGCGCGGACCTGTCGGTCCGGCCTCGGGCGGCCTGCGAATCGCCCCGGGGCGATTCGAATCCACGTTTACTACGTTCCGGTGTGCCATCTCGGCGAGCGGGAGTATTCACGTTGTCCTAATTTCAGTCTTCGGTGCCGAGGTTGATATCCGCCTCGGCCGGTTTTTTCAGCCTGGTGTACCGGGGGTCGGTGTCCAGGCTCTCGTTGATCTCATCGATCAGGTCGACGCCCGGGAGCAGCGGCGCCAACGCCGGCAGATCCGACAGTGACGCGAGCCCGATCCGTTCCAAGAACAGTTCGGTGGTGACGTACAGGGTGCCGTTCGTCTCCGCGTCCGTTCCGGCCTCCGTGAGCAGTCCCCGCGCCAGCAGGGTCCTGATCACGCCGTCGATATTCACTCCGCGCACCGCACTCACTCGGGCCCGGGTAACCGGTTGACGATAGGCGATCACCGCCAGGGTTTCCAAAGCAGCGCGAGTGAGCTTCGTGCGTGCGCCGTCCAACAGCATACGTTCCACGTAGGGTGCGAACTCCGTCCGCGTGTAATAACGCCACCCGTCACCCACAAATCTGAGATCCATGCCACTGCGGCGTGCGCTCAATTCCGCCGACATCTCGCGCAATGCCCGCTCGACCCGCACAGGTGTGTCGTTCACCGCATTTGCGAGCAGGTCGACCGGCGCGGGCGCGTCGACCACCAGCAGCATCGCCTCGAGCGCCGACCGGAACTCGTCCTCGTCCAGCGCACCCGGATCGAAGTCCTCGACCACATCCCCGATATCCAGCCGCGTCTGCCCGAATTCTCCGACCGGCGCGCTCGGTTCGTGCGCGCCTTCGGCCGCCTCGGACTTCGTCTCGCCGAACGTGGCCACCGCATCTGCGGGGACGGATGCATCGCTGGGGTTGGACCCGACGTCGGCCAAGACCCCGCCCTGTTCGGACACGGCAGCACTGGATTCGGACACAGCGTCGCTCGACTGGTGCACTGCCTCTGACTGCTGCATCGCGTCGGTCATCCGTAGTCTTCCTCGATAGTGACGGGTTCCGCCGGTTGGTCGGCGAGCTCGCCGAGCCAGCTCACGCGGAGCGGGCCCAGCGGATCGGGCTGATCGAACTCGATCGTTTTGCCGCGATAGAGCTCGAGCAACGCCAGGAAGCGGGCGACGATCTGCACCGCCACCTCGCAGTCGGCGCAGATCTCCCGGAAGGTGGTCCAGCCGCCGACCCCGCGGCTCTTGAGCATCTCCAGCACCAGCGCGGCCTGTTCGGCGACCGAAATGGCGTGATTGTGCAGGTGATCCAGGCCCACCGTGGGGATCGGGCGCGGGGTGAACGCCGCCGCGGCGACCTCCGCGAATCCCGCGGCATCCACTCCCAGCGTAACGTCCGGCAGCAGCGCCAGGTAGCGCTCCTCGAGCGACACCGCGCGCGGATACCGTTGCAGCGCAGCCGCCTCGAGCTCGCCCAGCAGCTCCGCCACCTGCTTGAACGCGCGATACTGCAGCAGCCGCGCGAAAAGCAGGTCGCGCGCGGAGAGCAATTCCAGATCTTCCTCGTCGGTGACCTCACCGGACGGCAGCAATCGCGCGGTTTTCAGATCCAGCAGGGTCGCGGCGACAACCAGGAATTCGGTGGTCTGGTCGAGGATCTTGTCCGCGCGCAGGCCCGTCTCCTCGGACATGCTCGCGGTCAAAGCCTTGGTGTAGGCGATGAATTCATCGGTGACCTTGTGTAGCGCCACCTCGGTGACATCCAGGCGCCGGGAACTTATGAGCTGCAACAGCAGATCGAAGGGTCCCTGGAAGTTGGTCAGCTGCAGATGAAAGCCGACCTTTTTGTCTGAATTGCCGGTATCCGCACGGACTTCGGCACCAGGCGCGGCGACAATTTCCTCGATCGCCACGATATCGGCGACAATGCCGCCATCCCCCGCAGGCACCTCGGGCGAATCCACGGGTGCATCGGGCACATCCACGGGTGCATCGGACAAAGGAGTATCCACGTCCGCCGGAGGGTGCGCGGTCGTGCGGTCGGGCGAATCGTTCAACGGCCCGACCGGTGAATGACTTCCCGCGCCATAGCCCGATACGCCTCCGCACCACCGGATTTCGGCGCCCAGGTGGTAATGGGCTCACCCGCGACACTGGCATCCGGGAATCGCACGGTCCGCGAAATCACCGTGTCGTACACCAGATCACCGAACACTTCGACCACACGCGTCATGACCTGACGCGAATGCAGCAGGCGGGCATCGAACATGGTGACCACGATGCCGTACAGGGTGAGCGCCGGATTCAACCGGTCCCGGACCTTCTCCACGGTGTCATTGAGCAGCGCTAGCCCACGTAGCGAAAAGTATTCGCACTCCATGGGAATGATCACACCGTCCGCGCACGCGAGCGCGTTCACCGTGAGCAGACCCAGCGACGGCTGGCAGTCGATGAGGATGTAGTCGTAGCGATTGCGCAGCGGCGCCAGCGCACGGCCGAGCGTGTGCTCGCGGCCGACCTCGTTGACGAGCTGAATCTCCGCCGCCGACAGGTCGATATTGCTCGGCAGCAGGTCCATACCCTCGACCTTGGTGTTCATCAGCACCTGATCGACACTGACCTTGCCCGGCCCGACCAGCAGGTTGTGCACGGTCATATCGAGATCATGATGCGCCACACCGAGTCCCGCGGACAGCGCGCCCTGCGGGTCGAGATCCACCAGCAGCACCTTGCGCCCGTGTTCGGCCAGTGCCGCACCGAGATTGATGGTCGAGGTGGTCTTGCCGACGCCGCCCTTCTGATTGCACATGGCCACGATCAGAGCGTCGCCGGTGTGATCTACCGGGTTCGGATCGGGGATATCGCGCAGCGGTCGCCCAGTGGGACCGAGTTCCGCGCCGGCGTCCACATCGGGCGCCTCCCACAGGGTTTGCGCGGCGGTCTCGATCCGCTGGCCCGCACCACCGGCTTTCGTCACGTCCGCTACTCCTTCGACGTTCCTGCCCTTGCTCCGCCCGACCGAATGTGCCGGTGGACGGCGCGCCCGGCCGCGTGTGCGGCCGGTTCACTGATAGACGCTACCGTCTGCCAGTACCAGACCCACGTTCGGACACGCACCCTAAACCTGCACTTCAGGCTGGCTAGCGGGCCCGCGGATGGGCTGTCGCCCATACCTCGTGCAACGTGCCGACGGTCACCAGAGTGTAGATCTGCGTGGTGGTTACCGAGGCATGACCGAGTAACTCCTGCACCACACGTACATCCGCGCCACCGTCCAGCAGGTGCGTGGCGAACGAATGTCGCAGCGTATGAGGGGAAACGTGGGCCGCGATACCGGCCCGCTCGGCGGCGGTGTGCAGCACCTGCCAGGCGGACTGCCGCGAGAGCCGGCCGCCGCGATGATTGAGAAACAGAGCGCTGTTTCCCTTGCCGCGCACCGAAAGTGCGGGACGGCCGCGCACCAGGTAGGTGTCGACAGCGGCGAGCGCGGGACGGCCGATGGGCACCATGCGCTGCTTACCGCCCTTGCCGCGCAACACCACAGCACGATCGGCGGCATCGATATCGTCGACGTCCAGGCCGATGATCTCGGAGATGCGCGCGCCCGTGGAATAGAGCAATTCCAGCAGTGCCCGATCGCGCAGACCGCGCGGGCCATCGGCGGCATCCCCGCCCGCCGCGTCGAGCAATCGTGAAATCTGGTCGTACGGGAGCGCTTTGGGTAATCGACGGGCGGGACTGGGCGGCTTCACCGGATGGGCGACATCGGCATCGGTCACCCCCTCGGCCGCGGAGAATTTGTGCAGGCCACGCACCGCGACCAGGGCCCGCGAGGCGGAACTGGCCGCCAGTGCCGGATGCTCGGCGTCGCCGGCGCGCAGGGACACCATGAAATCGGAGATATCGGTCTCGGAAACCCGTGCCAGGGTATCGATCCCCCGGCCGTCCAGGAAGCCGCGATACCGGCTCAGATCACGACGATAGGCGCTGAGCGTATTCCGTGCCGACCCACGCTCCACCGTCAAATGATCCAGGTAGACGTCGATCTGGCGGCTCAGCACGTGCACATCATGGCAGCAGTCACCGACAGGCAACCGCTACCGCGAATCCCGCGCGTCCGATTTGCCCGCACCCGTCATCCCGGCATGTCTTTGGCCGGGATCTCGCAGCGGGGTTGTTGGATCCCGGCCAAAAGCACGCCGGGATGACGAGATCAGTCGCGGCCGGGGTGGGCGAGATCAGTCGCGGCCGGGATGGCCGACATCAGTCGCGCTGGGCCGCTTTGCGTTCCAGGAAGGCGGTAGGCATGCCCGGCCAGGGCGCGGCTGCCGGGCGCAGCTCGGCACCACTCGCACGCGCGGCGATCAGTGCTGTCACACCTGCGACGGCTGTCGCATTGGTGATCTCACCGGCGAGTGCGGCCCGCATCGCTTCGGCCAGCGGCACCCGCAGCACCTGCAGGTCGGCCTCTTCCAATTCCGGTTCGGGCTGCTCGGTTTCGTAGATTCCGGAGGCCAGGTAGATGCGCAGCGCCTCATCGGTGAAGCCCGGGGACAGTGCGATATCGACCAGCACCGACCATTCGCGTGCGGCCAGCCCGGTCTCCTCGGCCAGTTCGCGTTTGGCGGCTTCGAGGGGGTCCTCCCCCAGTTTGTCCAGCAATCCGGCGGGCAGCTCCAGTAGTCGCCGCCCGATCGGATGCCGGTATTGGTTGATGAGCACCAGATTGTCGTCCTCGTCCACCGCCGCGACGGCCACCGCGGCATGGTGCTCGATCACTTCGCGCTCGGCGACCTTGCCGCCGGGCATGACCACCTGATCCAGCCGCAGGGCCAGGATCGCACCCGAATACACGGTGCGACTCGAGACGGTGTCGAATTCATGCGTTCCGGGCGCGGATTCAGCCATGTGGCAACCATAGCTTTCCCACCTCGCTGTCCCGCCGCCCCGGAACTTCTGCGCACGGCTGGGTGCCGTGCGCAGCCGGGGACGCGTGCCGGCGGTTGGGTGCCAACCCGATTTCGGGGGTGCCCCAGGAGTTACCCTGACCGAACGAAATCAGTAGTCACCTTTTCAGACGAAGAACCCCTCGGCCAGGGTCTCAGCGAGACAGACTCGCGGGTCAGCTCACTTTCTCGACGTCAACAGCCTCGGCCGGGGCATCCACCGGAAGCTGTTCGGCCAGCTTGTATTTCAGAGCCGCCCCGATCAGCGCCGCGAACAGCGGATGCGGACGCGTCGGACGCGACTTGAGCTCCGGATGCGCCTGGGTGGCGACGAAGAACGGATGCTTGGACTGCGGCAACTCCACGAACTCGACCAGCTTGCCGTCCGGGGAGGTACCGCTGAACTTCAGACCACTCTTGGCGATCTTGTCGCGGTAGGTGTTGTTGACCTCGTAGCGATGCCGGTGCCGCTCGGACACCTCGGTCTCGCCGTAGGCCCGCGCCACCACCGAACCCGCTTCCAGGATCGCCGGATAGGCGCCGAGTCGCATAGTGCCGCCGAGATCGGCCTCACCGGCCACGGCCTGCTGCTGATCGGCCATGGTGGAGATGACCGGATACTTGACGTCCGGCTCGAATTCGGTCGAGTTGGCATCGGTGAGACCCACCGAACGCGCCGCCTCGATCACCATGCACTGCATGCCCAGGCACAGACCCAGCAGCGGAATGCCGTGGGTGCGTGCGTACTTGATCGCACCGACCTTGCCCTCGATGCCGCGGATGCCGAAGCCGCCGGGCACCAGCACCGCGTGCACATCGTGCAGATGCGCCCGCGCGCCGGCCTCGGTCTCGCACTCGTCGGACTGCACCCAGCGAATATTCACCTTGGCGTGTGCGGCGAAACCGCCCGCACGCAGCGCCTCGGTGACCGAGAGGTAAGCGTCCGGCAGATCGACGTACTTGCCGACCAGCGCGACGGTGACGTGCTCGCGCGGGTTGTGCACCCGATCCAGCAGACCACCCCACACCGTCCAGTCCACATCACGGAAAGGCAGGCCCAGGCGGCGCACCACGTACGCGTCCAGGCCCTCGCGGTGCAGCACCTTCGGAATGTCGTAGATCGACGGCGCGTCGGGAGTCGAGATGCAGGCATCCACCTCCACGTCGCACATGAGCGCGATCTTGTTCTTGAGCGGCTGTGGCACTTCGCGATCGCACCGCAGAATCAGCGCATCGGGCTGGATGCCGATATTGCGCAGCGCCGCCACCGAGTGCTGGGTCGGCTTCGTCTTGAGCTCGCCCGAGGGGCCCAGGTAGGGCACCAGCGAGACGTGCAGGAAGAAGCAGTTGTCGCGACCCACGTCGTGCCGAATCTGCCGCGCCGCCTCGAGGAAAGGCTGCGATTCGATATCGCCGACGGTGCCGCCGATTTCGGTGATGACCACATCCGGAATCTGCCCGTGCAGATCCGGTCCGGCCATGGCCTGGATGCGATTCTTGATCTCATCGGTGATGTGCGGGATGACCTGCACGGTGTCACCGAGGTACTCGCCGCGACGCTCCTTGGCGATGACCGTCGAATAGATCTGGCCGGTAGTGACATTCGCGATCCCGGAGAGATCGCGGTCGAGGAACCGTTCGTAATGACCCACGTCGAGGTCCGTCTCCGCGCCGTCCTCGGTCACGAACACCTCTCCGTGCTGGAAAGGGTTCATGGTGCCGGGATCGACGTTCAAGTACGGATCCAACTTCTGCATCGTGACACGCAAACCGCGTGACGTGAGCAGCTGACCGAGGCTGGAGGCGGTCAGACCCTTGCCGAGTGAAGAGGCGACACCACCGCTGACGAAGATGTGTTTCGTGGCCGCGCGCGCCGGAATCCGTGATTGACCCACGGGACTTCACGGTAACACGGATTCGGGATGCCGATCGAATGCCACGCCAGTCCGCGCCGATCCGATACTCGGGAAATTGCCCGTGATTGGCTCGATGGGTCAGTGCGGCATGGCGGCGACTGTGAGCGAGGTCGCCTTGTCGCCCGTACCGTACCGCCCGGTGCCGCCGTTCAGCTGCTCAGTGAGCCCGAGCACGGTCGTGATGCGGCCGATCTCGTGGTCCACATTGTCCACGGTGGTGATTGTTGCCAGCGGCGCTTCCGAGCGCGCCACGGCGATCGGACCGGGCCCCTCGGCCGCCCCGTAGCGACCCGCCAGCACCACCCCGGCGCCGTGTGCGCGCAATGCCGCGGCGAACCTGGCGATGATGGTGCCGCGATTGTTCTCGCCGGATCGCGCGCCGTCACCGGCCACCACGACGGCCAGCTGTGCCGGCTTCACATCGCCGAAAGTCAGGAACCCGCCGCCGCGCAGGGTCTCCAGTGCCAGCCCGCGTTCCTGCTCGGTACCGCGCGGCTGATTATTGGCCGGATCGGTGAGCAGCACCTGACCCAGCAGATCCCCGGCCAGGCTGCCCTGATCCGCGGCGTCGATCTTGAGCTGCGCGCCGGCGGGAACAACATTGGTCAGCGCGGTGCGCAGCCGATCGCTCTCCGAGGAGTCGGTGAAAGCCCCTGTCAGCGCGACGCGACCGGTGACCGCCGCGCCCGCGGTGGTGAGCGCCGCGGCGACGGCATCGGCATCGGCGCTGTCGGAATCGGGTGTGGTGAACAGCAGTACGCTCTTGGTGGCGAGGCTGTTCGCGAGCACCTTGCCCGCCGCATCGGACAGGAAGCTGTCGGCGGCCTTCAATTGCTCTGTGAGCCTGCTGTTCTCAGCGGTCAGCGAGTCCACCTGCTGCCGGTTCCCCGTGCCCGGAAACAACCCGTCGCTGTGCGTGCGGGTGCCGAGCACCACGCCGACCGCGAGGGCCAGGAAGATGGCGGCGATCGAAACGGCGTGGTGGCGAAAGGAAATCACTTGTCCCCTACCTGTGCTGATCGAGCTGAACCTGTAACCAGTGCGAGCCGCGATGCCAGGTTTCGGTGAACCAGGTCGCCGCCTCACCCCCCATATTCGTAGCCAGCAGCACCACGATCATCGCCACCAGCGCGGCCATCACGACCAGTGCCAGCGCCCAGCCGGATCCGCGGTGCCGGTACAGCGCCGCAACGGCATTCGCGTCCATGAGCTTGGTGCCCATTTTCAAACGGGTCAGGAAGGTGGCCGGATTGGAATCGCGGCGGCCGCGGTCGAAGAAGTCGTCGAGCGAGGCCGCGGCGCCCACGGTGACGATCAGCGTCGCGCCGTGATGATCGGCCAGCAGCAGCGCCAGATCGGCGGGCGCGCCCGAGGACGGGAAGGTGGTCGCGCCGATGCCCAGATCCTGGATGCGATCCAAACCCTTTGCGTGCCCGTCGGTATCGGCCGGCAGGATCACCTCCGCACCGCATTTGAGCGTGGTGGCGGTGATCTCCTCCGGATCGCCGACGATCAGGTCGGGGCGATAGCCGTGGCGGGTCAGGGTATCCGCGCCGCGGCCGACTCCGATCAGGATCGGCGCGTACTCCTTGATGAACGGCTTGATGCGCTTGAGGTCAGCCACATGCTCGGGACCGTCCGCGACAACCACGACATGCCGCTTCTTCATATCGATCGCGACCTCGGGCACCCCGATTCCGTCGATGAGCAAGGAACTCTCGGTGCGGATGAACTCGATGGTGTTGCCCGCGAACGCTTCCAGATGATCGGCCAGGCCGTTGCGGGCCTCTATCATGCGCTCGGAAATGCTCGACTCGGTGAGCTCGATGCCTTCGACGAGGGCGTCCGGCTCCTTCTTGGTCAGCTTGTCGGCGTAGATGACACTGCCGTCGATGCGGACCTTGGAGCCGTCCTTGATCTTCTTGAAAACATCGGAGCTGAGCGTGTCCAGCAGCAGAATTCCATTGGCCACCAGCACCTCCGGCCCCAGGTTCGGGTAGCGGCCGGAGATGGACGGCGAGGCGTTCACGACCGCGGCCACGCCGGCCTCGACGAGCCGGTCGGCGGTGAGCCGATCCAGATCCATTTCGTCCAGGACGACCACATCACCCGGTCCCACGCGCTGCAGCAGACGCCTGGTATTGCGGTCGACCCGGGCCATCCCGACAATTCCGGGGAGCGTTTCGGTGCTACGCGTCAACAGGGCCGGCATCTTCATAACGATCGATCTTTACCGGAAAGTCTCAACCATTGGTGGAGGCGCGCCGGTCCGTCAGCATTCGCCACTTGATAACTGCGCCGGAATGTCCCAGACGGGACTGTCTTCTTACCCATCGGTAAGGCTAAGCTCCGCACTACGGTTCGAGAGGAGACCCACCGTTATGGCCAGCACCACCGTCGATACTGTCCTGTCCGCCCCGCGCGATGTCGTCTACAAGCTTTTCAGCGATCGAGACGCCCTCAACTCCTATCTGCCCGTTCAGATTTCCCTGGTGAAGCCGGGCGTCGGCAGCCCCTCCGGGGTCGGCGCCCAGTACAAGATCGGCCTCGCCGGCCTCGGCATCACCGAGGAGACCACCGAACTGGTCCCCGGTGAGCGCATGGTCTACCGCGTCATCAAGGGCGCCCCGGTCAAGCGCCACGTCGGCACCATCACCTTCGCCGACGCACCCGGCGGCACCCGGGTGGTCTACACCATGGAGTCCGAGCCGAGCCTGCCCGTTCCGGCCAAGGCCCTCGAGGTCGGACTCAAGGGTCTGATCAATGCCTTCCTCGGCGGCGCCCGCAAGGCCGTCAAGTAGGACGCTTCGCATAGTTCATGCACCGAGGGCCCGCGGATAATCTCCGCGGGCCCTCGGTGTTTCGCTGCTGGTTCTTGGATCAGCCGGCGGCGGTGACCTTTTCGGCGTCGGCCGTGGTCAGTAGCTCCCAGGCGTGTGCGCGACCGGTTTCGGTGTCGTCGAGACCGGCCAGCATACGGGCCAATTCGACAACCCGCTCATCCCGGGTCAGAGCTCGGACGCCGGAATTGACGCCCTTGCCGTCATCCACCTTGTCGACCACCAGGTGGGTATCGGCGAAGGCCGCCACCTGCGGCAGGTGCGTGACCACGATGACCTGATGGGTGCGGGCCAATCGGGCCAGGCGGCGGCCGATTTCGACGGCCGCGCGGCCACCGACGCCGGCGTCCACCTCATCGAAAACCATGGTGGTGCCGTGTTCGGAGCTGGCCAGCACCACTTCCAGGGCCAGCATGATGCGGGAGAGCTCACCGCCGGAAGCGCTCTTGCTCAAGGGAAGTGGCTGTGCGCCCGAATGCGCGGCGAGCCGGAATTCGGCCTCGTCCACACCGGTCGAACCGGCGTGCAATTCCTTGCCGTCGATGGTGAGCGGGGCGGAATCCTGCACTCCGGCGGGCACCGGTTGCACGATGACCTCCAGCCGCGCCCGGCCCATGGCCAGGCCGCCGAGCTCGGTGCTGACGGCGGTGGCCAGCTTGCCCGCGGCCTTGCTGCGCGCGGCGGTGAGTTTGCGGGCGGCCTCACGCACCTTGACCGCCGCGGTTTCGACCTCCGCGGCCAGCGCGGCCAGAGCCTCCTCGGAAACGTCGAGAGAGGCCAGGCGCAGGCGGGATTCATCGGCCCACTTGATGACACCGTCGATATCCGGCGCGTACTTCCTGGTGAGCGTCTTCAGTTCGGCCTGCCGGGTGAGCATGGAATCGAGCGCGCCGGGATCGGACGGCAGATCCGAAAGATAGGAGCTGAGTTCGGTGGTCAGGTCCACCACCACCGAAATGGCCTCGCCCAGACGGGGAGCCAGGCCCACGAGGGCCGGATCATCGGCGGCCTCCATGCGCGCGCGGGCGGTGCCGAGCAGATCCAGCGCACCCGAACCCTCGCCGGGCGTGTCCGAGGGACCGGCGAGCGCATCGTGCGCCGTCGACGCCGCCTCGCGCAGCGAATCCAGATCCGAGAGCCGGTGCACCTCGGCGACTAGGCGCTCGTCCTCACCGGGTTCCGGTGCGATGGCATCGATTTCGTTCAGCGACTGGGTCAGATGATCGGCCTCGAGCGCCAATTCGCGGCTGCGGGCGGTGCGCTCGACCAATTGATTGCGTGCGTCCAGCCAGACCCGGCGTACCTTCTGATACTTCTTCAGCAGTCCGGCAACCGAATCGCCGGCGAACTGATCGAGTGCGTGCAGTTGCTGATCCGGGCGCTGCAGGCGCAGCTGATCATTCTGGCCGTGCACCGTCAGCAGCGGTGTCGTGAAATCCGAGAGCACCGAGGCGGGGACGCCGCGGCCGCCCAGATGCGCGCGGGACCGGCCGTCACTGCCCACCGTGCGGACGGCGATGATGCTGCCGTCGTCATCGCGTTCGGCGCCGGAGGATTCGAGTACCTCCTCGACCTCGGCAATGGCCCCCTCGTGGACATCGTCCACGGTGAAGCGGCCTTCGACCACCGCGCGGGAGGCGCCCAGGCGCACCCGCCCCGGATCGGCGCGGGCCCCACTGAGCAGGTGCAGGCTCGTCACCACCATCGTCTTGCCCGCACCGGTCTCACCGGTCAAAACGGTCAAACCCTCATGGAATTGCGCGGTGGCGGTGGAAATTACGCCCAGCCCGTCAATCCTGATCTCTGTCAGCACTCGTGCTCTCCGTTCGGCGGTTATCTATCTCGCCTGCACTCGGACGCTCCGTGGTTACACGGGCTGCCGCCTCCGCGCCTGACCGCGCAGACGGGCGGCCTCGCCAGCCTGTCACGGGCAACTGGAACTTGCGCACCATCCGGTCTGCGAACGGTGCGGAATCCAACCGCACGTAGCGCACCGGCTCGGCCCCGCGGACCGCCTCGACCCGGCCGCCCCGCGGCAGTGCGAGGGTGCGTCGGCCGTCGAGGAAAACAATGGCATCATGGCCGGTGGCAACGGTTTCCACCGCGATCCGCGACGCCGGACTGGTGACCAGCGGACGCGCGAACAGCGCATGGGCATTGCTCGGAATCACCAGCAGCGCTTCGAGTTCCGGCCACACCACCGGACCGCCGGCGGAGAAAGCATAGGCCGTCGAACCGGTCGGCGTGGCGATCAGCACCCCATCGCAGCCGAAGGCCGACACCGGGCGACCGTCCACCTCGAGCACCAATTCGAGAACGCCCATGCGCGCGGCGTTTTCGATACTCGCCTCGTTCAAGGCCCAGCCGCGCTCGACGATCACATCGTCCACGCGCACGCTGACATCGATGGTCATGCGCTGCTCGAGCGTGTAATCGCGCCGAACCACCTGCGACAGCGCCTCATCCAGATGTTCGGCCTCGGCCTCGGTCAGAAAACCGATGCGGCCCAGATTGATTCCCAGCACCGGCACCGACGCATCACGCGCCAATTCGGCGGCGCGCAGGAAGGTGCCGTCACCACCGAGCGCGAGCACCATCTCGCAGCCGACACCCGCATCCGGGCCGTGCGGCATGATGCGCACCGGATAGCCGACGGCCTCGCTGGGCGTGTCGAGATCGAAACGGGTGCTGTATGCCTCGTCCTCGAGCACGCGCAGGCCGATGCCCGCCTCATCGAAGATCTTGGCCACCCGATGCGCGGTTTCGGTGATCTCGGTGCGACCCGGATGCGCGACCAGCAGGATCTCCCGCCCGGTCTCCCGCGAATTCACTGTGGTCCCTCCTCCACCGCCCGCTCGATCGATGCCGCTACCCGAGCCTGCTCCTCCGCACTGTAAACGGCGGACGCAGAGCTCGCAGCGGACACCGTATCGCTCGGGTCCGACACTCCATCCTTACGCAACCACAGGAAGTACTCGACATTCCCGGACGGGCCCGGCAGCGGGCTCGCCACCACACCGCGGGTCCGCAGGCCCAGCTTCGCGGCGGCGGCGGCCACCTCGCGCACCGTTTCGGCCCGCAGCGCCGGATCCCGCACCACGCCACCGGATCCGAGACGGTCCTTACCGACCTCGAACTGCGGTTTCACCATGGGCAGCAGATCCGCGCCCGGCGCGCAGCAGGCGGCCAGCGCGGGCAAGACCAGGGCCAGGGAGATGAACGACAGGTCGGCGACCACCAATTCGACTGTGCCGCCGATGAGTTCGGGAGTCAGCGCGCGCACATTGGTGCGATCGTGCACCAGCACGCGGTCATCGTTCTGCAGACGCCAGATCAGCTGTCCGTAGCCGACATCCGCGGCCACCACTTCCTTGGCGCCCTTGGACAGCAGCACATCGGTGAAGCCGCCGGTCGACGCTCCCGCATCGAGGCAGCGCTTGTTCTCGACCGAGACGCCCTCGGCTTCGAAGGCCGTCAGCGCGCCCAGCAGTTTGTGCGCGCCGCGCGAGGCCCACTGCACCTCGTTCGGCTCATCGCGCACCAGCAGCGGAGCGCCGGTCTCCACACCGGTGGCGGGTTTGGTGGCAACAGTTCCATTGATGAGGACACGGCCCGCGTCGATCAGCTCGACCGCGTGTTCCCGCGACCGCGCCAACCCGCGGCGAACCAGTTCGGCGTCCACCCGTGCGCGTCTGGCCACCCTAGATCTTGTCCACCGTTGCCAGGGCCTGCACGAGCACCTCGTGCGCCTGCTCCAGAATGCGCGCGCGGCGCACCATATCCGTACCGTCGGAGGCCGAATCCCGGGCGCCCGCCGACAATTCGGTCAGCAGCGCGTCGACATCCGCGCGCACTCGCGCCGGATCGGCGAACTCCTGGGTCGCACCTGGCACATGCTGCCCCGGCAGCGGCATCCCCGGACGGGGTCCCGGGGCGGGAAACGGCGGGTGGGGCGTGGGCGTACTCATGGTGGCGACAACGCTACCCGAACTTGCATTCGAACAGTATCCAGGCCGCGAAGGTTCGGCTCGTGTGTCCGACCGACTCCGCCGCGGGCGGGCGCGCGATACGGAAATCCGGTGGACGGCCCTGGCAGAATCGGGCAAATGGATCGCAACTTCGAAGACCTCGTCGACGAAGCCGACGCCGTCTCGGTAGCCGGCTGGGACTTCTCCTGGCTGGACGGGCGCGCCAGCGAACAGCGGCCGTCCTGGGGGTATCAGCGGCAACAGGCACAGCGACTGGCGAGCGCACAGGCGGCGCTGGATATTCAGACCGGCGGCGGTGAGGTGCTGGCCGAGGCCGCGCACTTCCCGCCGACCATGGTCGCCACCGAATCATGGCCGCCGAATCTGGCCAAGGCCACCCGGCTGCTGCACCCGCGCGGCGCGGTGGTGGTCGCCGATCCGGACGAACCGCCGCTCCCCTTCGCCGACGCGGCCTTCGACCTGGTCACCAGCCGTCATCCCGCAACCCTCTGGTGGGATGAGATCGCACGCGTACTGCAACCGGGCGGAACCTACTTCGCGCAGCATGTGGGCCCGGCCAGTGTATTCGAGCTCGTCGAATACTTCCTCGGACCGCAGCCGCAGGCCCGCACCGGCCGAGACCCCTCGAACGAATCCGCCGCCGCCCGAACCGCCGGCCTGGAAATCGTTCAATGCCATACCGAACGACTCCCCATGCGCTTCAACGATATCGGCGCGGTCGTCTACTTCCTCCGTAAAGTCATCTGGATGGTCCCCGGCTTCACCGTGGCGGCATACCGGGACCGCCTGCGCGATCTCCATCAGCAGATCACCGCCGAGGGACCGTTTGTCGCTCACTCCTCGCGGACACTGTTCGAAGCCCGCAAGCCCGAGTAGCAGTTCACAATCCGAGGGTGAAGTGGTGTGCGGTGATGGCCAGGTGGTGCCGCATGTACAGGCGGTGCGCCGGAGCCCGGTCCAGGGCCACACCGGAATCCAGCTGCACCGCTTCACATTCGAGGTTGACTGCCTCATTCCGAATCCAGTGCATAAGGGTGTCACCGTGGCCGCGGCCACGGGACTGCGGCAGTGTGCTGAGATCGTCGACATAGAGATGACGGCCCCAGGCTGTCGAATACGCGACCCGGAAACCGATGACCGCGACGGCGGTATCGGAAGCATCGTCGAAAATGCCGACCAGCCGATAACCTGCCGGGCGAAGGCGGGTATCGATCAGGTCGACAATGGCGGCGGCGGTTTCCCAGCGGGGGCGCAGCGCCAGCAAGGCCGTAGCGGCCAACTCGGTCTGTCCTGCGGGAATTTCGCGTACTTCGGTCACCGTATCGACGGTAGTGAATGCGGAGTGATGACTACAGGGCCACTTACCGGAAAGTCCGGCAAACCAATTTCGATGGAATGCCGGACCGTGGAAATCACTTATCGGGCGGCAGGCGGAGCCGCGACGGCGATTGCGCGGCCGGGGTGCTTCTGCAGAAGAGCGCCGATGACATCGGCGATATCGCCGTCGCCGGGCGTGATGGGGGCGGTATCGGCGACCGGATAATTCAGGGCGTCAAGGGATTCCGCGATGTAGGTGGGGGGGCGGCCGGGGGGCTGGGTGCGGAGGTCCGCGAGGGTGCTCACACCGGTGAGAACCAGGAAGGATTCGAGGCCGACAGTGTGGGCGCCGTCGATATCGGTGTCGAGGCGGTCACCGACCACCAGGGCCTCCCGGGTGCCGACCCGGGCGAGGGCATCCTCGAGCAGGGGCGCGTAGGGCTTGCCCGCCACAATGGGTTCGAGGCCGGAGGCGGTGCGCAGGGCTGCGACCATGGAACCGTTGCCTGGAGCCAGACCACGCTCGTTCGGGAGTGTCGCATCGGTATTCGCGGCCACCCAGAGCGCGCCGGCGCGCAAGGCGTACGCGGCCTCGGCCAGATCCGGCCAGGCCGTCTCCGGAGAGTGGCCCTGCACCACGGCGGCGGGGGCGACACCGTTGAAACGGCGAACCGGCTGCAGGCCAACGGCAGTCATCTCGGCCGCGAGATCATCGGTGCCGACCACGAGTACCGACGCACCCGGCTCGAGACGGGCCGCGAGCAGATGGGCGGCGGCTTGCGCGCTGGTGACGACATCGTCTTCGCCTGCGGTGAAACCGATTTCGCGCAGATGCATCACCACGGCGGCGGCGGAACGACTGGCATTGTTGGTGACATAGGCCAGACGCTGCTCCGGTGCACCCGAAAGCACTTCCGGCGCACCGGGAATCACCTCGTGCCCGCGATACAGGGTGCCATCCAGATCCAGCAGCAGTGCGCCGAACCGATCCCGTAGCCGCATAACGACGCCTCTCTCACACTTCTTCGCCCGAAACCGATCGGCTGGCCGCCCCTTACAGGGACGGCCAGCCTACTAGGTCGATGCCACGACCAGATCTCGCATGCGGCCGACTACTTCTTGCTGTCGACGTCCTCGGCCTTGTCCGCGGCCTCGGTGTCGACCGGGGTCGCGGTGGCGGATTCGGCGACCGGCTCAGTGCCGCTGGGCTTTTCGGCCTCGTCGGCGCTATCGGAGTTGTCAGCGCGGTCCGTCTCGTCGACGCTGTCTGACTTGTCAGCGCCGTCGGACTTGTCCGCACTGTCGGACTTCTCGGTCGATGCGGCAGCGGCCGGCACCACGTCCGAGTCGTCGTCATCCTCGTCGTCGAAGTCGTCCGCTTCCGCGAAGTCGTCCTCGTCGTCTTCGGCATCCGCGTCTTCGTCGTCCTCGGTGCCGTCGTTCACGGCGGCGGTCCAGTCCGACTCGTCGTCCTCGCCGGATTCGGCCCCGTCGGCCACCGCGGTGGTCCACTCCGAATGGCCGGATCCACCCTCGGCCAGATCCGCAGCGCGGTCCTCGGCATCGGTCTCACCCTCGGTATCAGCGGACGCGGCGTTCATGAACCAGGTCAGCGATTCCTCCGCCCGACCGGCGGCCAGCAGGGCCTCGGCATAGGCGTAGAACAGGCGCGCGGAAGCCGAACCCGTCTTGGACGGATCCAGTTCCGTGGTCTGCAGGCTCACCACGGCCTGGTCGTACTGACCGAGATCCATGCGGGCGCCGGCAACCACAATGCGCAGCTCGGTGGCCTCGTCGCCCTTCAGCAGGCGGGCCTCATCGCTGCGGCCCAGTTCGATGGCACGCTCGGGACGGCCGAGGCCGCGCTCGCAATCGGCCATGACCGCGAGCAGACCGGCGCCGCCGGACATGCGTCGCGCGGTACGCAGCTCGGACAGCGCCTCCGCCCATTCACCGGCGTGGTAGGCCGCGACACCATTGGTCTCACGCACTACCGCAATACGACCGGCACGCTGACGGGCCGCACGAGCATGCTCGAGAGCCAGCTCCGGATCCTCATCCAGCAGCTGCGCCACCATGATGAGGTGCCGGGCCACGGAATCGGCATTGGTCTTGTCCAGGCTCAGCAGATCGCGGCGCACAGCGGGCTCGAGATCCGAGGCCTGCACCTCCTCCGGCAACTCCGGCTCATCCGGGCGACTCGCACGGCGTTCGCCACCACGGGAATCGCCGCCGAAGCGCGCACCCTCGCCGCCACGACGACGGTCGGACGAATCGTCACGACCGGCGAAGGACGAACGCTCCGGGCGCTCGGAACGCTCCGGGCGCTCTACGCGGGCAGGACGCTCGCTCCGGTCGGGACGCGCCGCGTCGTCACGGGCGGGACGCTCGGAACGGTCGCGATCCGGACGCTCCGCACGATCGCGGTCCGGGCGGTCAGCACGGTCACGAGCGGGCCGGTCGGCACGGTCACGGTCCGGGCGGTCGGCACGGTCACGATTGAAACCGCCACCCGAGCTCGGCCGGTCGGCACTGAAACCACTGCGGCCGAAGGTCTTTCGCTCATCACGATCGCCTTCACGACGCTCGCCACGATTGAAACCACCGCGCTCACCGCTACTGCTGTCGCGATTGAATCCACCACGATCGCCACCACGGCTGTCACTGCCGCGGTTATCGCTGCCACGGTTGAATCCACCACCGCTGTTGAACCCACCACGGCTGTCCCCACCGCGGCTATCGCCACCACGATTGAAGCCACCGCGCTCACCGCTACTGCTGTCGCGATTGAATCCACCACGATCGCCACCACGGCTGTCACTGCTGCGGCTATCGCCACCGCGGTTGAAACCGCCGCGATCACCACCACGGCTATCGCCCCGGCTGTCACTGCCACGGCTATCGCCGCCACGGTTGAAACCGCCGCTACGGTTGTCGCCACCGCGGCTATCGCTGTCGCTGCTGCGATTGAAACCGCCGCCGCTCGCGCCGCCACGGTTGAAACCGCCGCGATCACTGTCACGGCTTTCACTGCGGTTGAATCCACCGCGCTCGCCACCCCGGCTGTCGCCGCGACTGTCGCTGCTGCGGTTGAACCCACCACCACTATTGCTATCGCGGTTGAACCCGCCCCGGCTGTCCCCACCGCGGCTATCGCCACCACGGTTGAACCCGCCACGGTCACTACCAGCGCTTTCACCGGATCGGCGGAATCCGCCACGGTCATTGTCACGGCCTTCGCCGGACCGGTTGAACCCACCGCTACGGCTATCGCTGCCACGGCTGTCGCTGCTGCGATTGAAACCGCCACCACTCGCACTGCCGCGGTTGAATCCACCGCGCTCACCGCTGTTGCTGTCGCGGTTGAAGTTGCCACGGCTGTCGCCACCGCGGCTGTCACTGCTCCGGTTATCGCTGCTGCGGTTGAATCCACCGCGACTGCCGGAATTGCTGTCCCGGCTCTCGCCACGGCCGAAACCGCTGCGGCCGCCGTCGCGACCCTGGTTCTCACGATTGGAGCCGCCACGGCCGAAGCCGGCGCTGCCACTGTCACGGGTGCCTGCGTTATCGCGGCCGCCCTCTCGGTTGAAGCTGCCACCTCGGCTGCCTTCACTCCGATTGGAGCTACCACGGTCGCTGTCTCCACGACCCGTGCTACCGCGCCCGGCGTCCCGCCCGCCGTCACGATTGAAACCACCGCCGCTGCTGCTTCGATTGAAGCCCGACTTGCCCTGGTCACGCCGATCGCCCGAACTATTGTCGCGCGCCGGCCGGCTGCTGCTGCCCTCACCGGATCCGCCGCTACGGCGGAAAGGTTTACGGTCGTCGCTCTGCTCCGCCACGGTGATCCCTCTCTATAGTTTGCCTGCGGTACCCGGCCCGCGGCGCTGGCGCGCGTGAGGGTTGGCGGCACAGCCCGCCACCACAAATTCAATCACGCGCCGCTGAGCGTCCAGGCGGCACCGGGTCTAAAACGACGAAAGGGGACCCAACATGTGGGTCCCCTTTCGTGAAGGATGTTCCGGCGGTGTCCTACTCTCCCACACCCTGTCGAGTGCAGTACCATCGGCGCAGGTGGCCTTAGCTTCCGGGTTCGGAATGGGACCGGGCGTTTCCCCACCGCTATAGCCGCCGTAACTCTATGAAACTGTCACATTCCATGTGCCAGAAGAGGATTCGAGGGCCTTGCCCTCGAACACCCATAAGAGTGATCGAGGCAAAAACCTCGGATATCCGCCTCCGGGGGTTCAGGGATTCGACCCCCTGAAACACCGTCACACAGAATTGTGTGTTGTTTCAGATACCGCACAGTGGACGCGTAGCTTCTTTGTTGGTAAGTCCTCGGCCTATTAGTACAGGTCACCTGCACCCGTTACCGGGCTTCCAGTTCCTGCCTATCAACCCAATGGTCTGTTGGGGGCCTTAACCTATCAAGTAGGTGAGAAACCTCATCTTGGAACAGGCTTCCCGCTTAGATGCTTTCAGCGGTTATCCCTTCCGAACGTAGCAAACCAGCCGTGCCCTTGGCAGGACAACTGGCACACCAGAGGTTCGTCCGTCCCGGTCCTCTCGTACTAGGGACAGCCTTCCTCAAGTTTCTGACGCGCGCGGCGGATAGAGACCGAACTGTCTCACGACGTTCTAAACCCAGCTCGCGTGCCGCTTTAATGGGCGAACAGCCCAACCCTTGGGACCTACTCCAGCCCCAGGATGCGACGAGCCGACATCGAGGTGCCAAACCATCCCGTCGATATGGACTCTTGGGGAAGATCAGCCTGTTATCCCCGGGGTACCTTTTATCCGTTGAGCGACACCGCTTCCACTTGCCGGTGCCGGATCACTAGTCCCGACTTTCGTCCCTGCTCGACCTGTCGGTCTCACAGTCAAGCTCCCTTGTGCACTTGCACTCGACACCTGATTGCCAACCAGGCTGAGGGAACCTTTGGGCGCCTCCGTTACATTTTGGGAGGCAACCGCCCCAGTTAAACTACCCACCAGGCACTGTCCCTGAACCAGATCATGGTCCGAGGTTAGAAGTCCAATACGATCAGAGTGGTATTTCAACGATGACTCCACGAACACTGGCGTGCCCGCTTCACAGTCTCCCACCTATCCTACACAAACCGTACCGAACACCAATACCAAGCTATAGTGAAGGTCCCGGGGTCTTTTCGTCCTGCCGCGCGTAACGAGCATCTTTACTCGTAATGCAATTTCGCCGAGTCTGTGGTTGAGACAGCTGAGAAGTCGTTACGCCATTCGTGCAGGTCGGAACTTACCCGACAAGGAATTTCGCTACCTTAGGATGGTTATAGTTACCACCGCCGTTTACCGGGGCTTAAATTCTCAGCTTCGCCCCAAAGGGCTAACCGGTCCTCTTAACCTTCCGGCACCGGGCAGGCGTCAGTCCGTATACATCGTCTTACGACTTCGCACGGACCTGTGTTTTTAGTAAACAGTCGCTTCTCACTGGTCTCTGCGACCTCACCCAGCTCCCGGAGCAAGTCCGTTCACCAGACAAGGCCCTCCTTCTCCCGAAGTTACGGAGGTATTTTGCCGAGTTCCTTAACCACAGTTATCTCGATCGCCTTAGTATTCTCTACCTGACCACCTGTGTCGGTTTGGGGTACGGGCCATGTACCAGCTCGCTAGAGGCTTTTCTCGGCAGCATAGGATCACTGAATTCGCCTCAATCGGCTACGCATCACCTCTCAGGCTACATGTTGTGCGGATTTGCCTACACAACGCCCTACAGGCTTACACCCGGACAACCATTACCGGGCCCAGCTACCTTCCTGCGTCACCCCATCGCTTGACTACTACCAGCAGGGTCCTGTGCAGCCGTTCCCCCTCTCGCCCGAAGGCTCGATAAGGAAACTTTTGGACAGTTAGCACACTAGATTCGCCATTGGGCGCGGATACACGGGTACGGGAATATCAACCCGTTGTCCATCGACTACGCCTGTCGGCCTCGCCTTAGGTCCCGACTCACCCTGGGCGGATTAACCTGGCCCAGGAACCCTTGGTCATTCGGCGGACGAGTTTCTCACTCGTCTTTCGCTACTCATGCCTGCATTCTCACTCCCATAGCCTCCACGGCTGGATCACTCCGCCGCTTCCCTGGCTACAGGACGCTCCCCTACCCATCCACACTCCTGGCCCGAAGGCGGGATAATGTGTGAATGCCGCGGCTTCGGCGGTGTACTTGAGCCCCGCTACATTGTCGGCGCAGGATCACTTGACCAGTGAGCTATTACGCACTCTTTCAAGGGTGGCTGCTTCTAAGCCAACCTCCTGGTTGTCTTCGCGACCCCACATCCTTTTCCACTTAGTACACGCTTAGGGGCCTTAGCCGGCGATCTGGGCTGTTTCCCTCTCGACTACGAAGCTTATCCCCCGCAGTCTCACTGCCACGCTCTCACACACCGGCATTCGGAGTTTGGCTGACTTCGGTAAGCTTGTGGGCCCCCTAGGCCATCCAGTAGCTCTACCTCCGGTGTGAAACACGTGACGCTGCACCTAAATGCATTTCGGGGAGAACCAGCTATCACGGAGTTTGATTGGCCTTTCACCCCTACCCACAACTCATCCCCTCAGTTTTCAACCTAAGTGGGTTCGGGCCTCCACGACGTCTTACCGTCGCTTCACCCTGGCCATGGGTAGATCACTCCGCTTCGGGTCCATAGTGTGCGACTGAAGGGCGCCCTATTCGGACTCGCTTTCGCTACGGCTACCCCACACGGGTTAACCTCGCCACACACCGATGACTCGCAGGCTCATTCTTCAAAAGGCACGCCATCACCCCACAACACCGAAGTGCGAAGGCTCTGACGGATTGTAAGCGCACGGTTTCAGGTACTATTTCACTCCCCTCCCGGGGTACTTTTCACCTTTCCCTCACGGTACTAGTCCGCTATCGGTCACCAGGTAGTATTCAGGCTTATCGGGTGGTCCCGACAGATTCACAGCAGATTTCACGGGCCCGCTGCTACTCGGGTACTCATTACAAGAGAGAACGCGTTTTCGTCTACCGGACTCTCACCGTCTACGGTTGGCCGTCCCAGACCAATTCGACTAACGCGATCTTTTCTGACTCTTGCTCAGTTCGGCAGAACCAAGAAAATGAGCCCCACAACCCCGCATAGACAACGCCTGCCGGCTATCACATCTACACGGTTTAGCCTCTTCCGCTTTCGCTCGCCACTACTCACGGAATCACTGTTGTTTTCTCTTCCTGTGGGTACTGAGATGTTTCACTTCCCCACGTTCCCTCCACACGCCCTATATATTCAGGCGCGGGTAACACGACATCACTCGTGCTGGGTTTCCCCATTCGGACATCCTCGGATCTCAGCTCGGTTGACAGCTCCCCGAGGCTTATCGCAGCCTCCTACGTCCTTCATCGGCTCCTGGTGCCAAGGCATCCACCGTACGCTCTTACACACTTACTAACAAAGATGCTCGCGTCCACTGTGCAGTTCTCAAACAACACACAAAACCCGATCTCGATTGCGACACCAGCAGAAACTCGGTAAGAGTCGCCCGGTATGTTGCGGACCAGATTTTGTCGTTATCTTGCCTGGAAAGAAAGACTTACGTCTGTTCTTTCAGGACCCAACAGTGTGCCGATATATCACTCGCCGGCCAGCCACTAGGGACTGTCCGATTGCGAGGAGGTTGTCAGTGTTCCACCCATGAGCGTCCGCCGGAAAACATGTGTTTCCGAAACGGTCTCTGCCACAACGTCATTCACCTGTGTGAAGAGTCGTGGAGATGTGCTCCTTAGAAAGGAGGTGATCCAGCCGCACCTTCCGGTACGGCTACCTTGTTACGACTTCGTCCCAATCGCCAATCCCACCTTCGACGGCTCCCTCCACAAGGGTTAGGCCACCGGCTTCGGGTGTTACCGACTTTCATGACGTGACGGGCGGTGTGTACAAGGCCCGGGAACGTATTCACCGCAGCGTTGCTGATCTGCGATTACTAGCGACTCCAACTTCACGGGGTCGAGTTGCAGACCCCGATCCGAACTGAGACCGGCTTTAAGGGATTCGCTCCACCTCGCGGTATCGCAGCCCTCTGTACCGGCCATTGTAGCATGTGTGAAGCCCTGGACATAAGGGGCATGATGACTTGACGTCGTCCCCACCTTCCTCCGAGTTGACCCCGGCAGTCTCTCACGAGTCCCCGCCATGACGCGCTGGCAACATAAGATAAGGGTTGCGCTCGTTGCGGGACTTAACCCAACATCTCACGACACGAGCTGACGACAGCCATGCACCACCTGTACACCGACCACAAGGGGGGCCATATCTCTACAGCTTTCCGGTGTATGTCAAACCCAGGTAAGGTTCTTCGCGTTGCATCGAATTAATCCACATGCTCCGCCGCTTGTGCGGGCCCCCGTCAATTCCTTTGAGTTTTAGCCTTGCGGCCGTACTCCCCAGGCGGGGTACTTAATGCGTTAGCTACGGCACGGATCCCGTGGAAGGAAACCCACACCTAGTACCCACCGTTTACGGCATGGACTACCAGGGTATCTAATCCTGTTTGCTACCCATGCTTTCGCTTCTCAGCGTCAGTTACTTCCCAGAGACCCGCCTTCGCCACCGGTGTTCCTCCTGATATCTGCGCATTTCACCGCTACACCAGGAATTCCAGTCTCCCCTGAAGTACTCTAGTCTGCCCGTATCCCCTGCAAGCTTAAGGTTGAGCCCCAAGTTTTCACAGAAGACGTGACAGACCGCCTACAAGCTCTTTACGCCCAGTAATTCCGGACAACGCTCGCACCCTACGTATTACCGCGGCTGCTGGCACGTAGTTGGCCGGTGCTTCTTCTACAGGTACCGTCACTTGCGCTTCGTCCCTGTCAAAAGGGGTTTACAACCCGAAGGCCGTCATCCCCCACGCGGCGTCGCTGCATCAGGCTTTCGCCCATTGTGCAATATTCCCCACTGCTGCCTCCCGTAGGAGTCTGGGCCGTGTCTCAGTCCCAGTGTGGCCGGTCACCCTCTCAGGTCGGCTACCCGTCGTCGCCTTGGTGGGCCGTTACCCCACCAACAAGCTGATAGGCCGCGGGCCCATCTCGCACCGATAAATCTTTCCACCCTCGAACATGCATCCGAAAGTCATATCCGGTATTAGACCCAGTTTCCCAGGCTTATCCCAGAGTGCGAGGCAGATCACCCACGTGTTACTCACCCGTTCGCCGCTCGTGTACCCCGAAGGGCCTTACCGCTCGACTTGCATGTGTTAAGCACGCCGCTAGCGTTCGTCCTGAGCCAGGATCAAACTCTCCGTTGAAGACTCTCAACCACACCCCGAAGGATGCAATCAGAAGAATTAACCAGAGTCCGAAAACCATGGCAAAACAAAACGCCAGCAAAAAGTATTTGCTGACTAAATGTCCGACCTCTCAACCGGGGGGTATGAGAAGCCGGAACCAATTAAATAATTGGCACTGACATTCATCGACACACTATTGAGTTCTCAAAGAACAGGCGCACACACCATCCGGCCGATTTAACGACCCTCCAGTGAGGCAACTTTTCCAGCCTAGCTTCTCTGCTCCAACGAGTCAAGCTCGGGTTCAGATGGGCTTTACCTGTTTGGTCAGGCGCTCCTCGTACAACCTCGTGTCCGGTTCCGCATTTCCAGCCTCTGAGCTGGGCGTTTGGCTCCCGGTCGGTGTCCGTGTCGCTCTGACCTGGAATAAGTTACGTGGCGGGAAACGCCACGTCAAATCGCCTGGTCAGGGGTCCGTAACCGCAGGTCGCGAGGGCGCGATCCGGACCTTTCGACGACCTGGGCCATCCGAATGTGACCCAGGTCATGTCGATCGGCTCTAATCGGCCCTGCGGACACCGGCGAAGTTCTTCTTGCCGCGACGCAGTACCAGCCAGCGGCCGTGCAGGTAGTCGGAGTCGGACGGCGTCCACTCCAGATCCGAGACGCGTTCGTTGTTCACGGCCGCGCCACCCTCATTGACAGCACGGCGCGCCGCGCCGCGACTGTCGGAGAGTCCGGTGGCCACGAGCAGGTCCACGATCGTGGAGCTGCTGGTGGATTCGGCGACCTTGCCGTCGACGGCGGCTTCGGTCAGCGCGGCGGCCATGGTCGATTCGTTCAGATCACGGAGTTCACCGCGGCCGAACAGGGCCTGACTCGCCAGCTGCACGGAGTGGGTGTTCTCCTCACCGTGTACGAGGGTCGTCATCTCGGCGGCCAGGCGGCGCTGCGCCTCCCGGGCGTGCGGACGCTCGAGAGTCGCCTGCTCGAGCTCGTCCAGTTCCTCCCGCGAGAGGAAGGTGAACCAGCGCAGGTAGCGGACCACATCGGCATCGGCCGTATTCACGAAGTACTGGTACCAGGCGTAGGGGCTGGTCATCTCCGGATCGAGCCAGAGACTGCCGCCGCCGGTGGACTTGCCGAACTTCTTGCCGTCGGCGGAGGTCACGAGCGGCACGGTCAGGGCGTGCACATGCTCGCTGTCGACGCGGCGGTTCAGCTCCACGCCCGCGATGATGTTGCCCCACTGATCCGAACCACCGACCTGCAGCCGGCAACCGTGATTGCGGCGCAGCTGCAAGTAGTCGTTGGCCTGCAGCAGCATGTAGGAGAACTCGGTGTAGGACATGCCGTCGCTCTCCAGGCGGCGCTTGACCGTATCCCGGGCCAGCATGACGTTCACCGAGAAGTGCTTACCGATATCGCGCAGGAACGAGACCGTGCTCAGCGGTCCGGTCCAATCCATATTGTTGGCAATGATCGCGCCCGTGGGTGAATCGTCGAGATCGACGAAGCGCTCCAGCTGGGAGCGGATGCGGCCCGCCCACTCGGCCACGGTGTCGGTGGAGTTCATGCTGCGCTCGCCGACGTCGCGAGGATCGCCGATCAGGCCGGTCGCGCCGCCCGCGAGGACGACGGGGCGGTGGCCCGCACGCTGAAAACGCTTGAGCGCCAACAGCGGAACGAGGTGTCCGGCGTGCAGGCTCGCGGCAGTCGGGTCGAAGCCGGCATAGAGGGTGATCGGCCCCTTCGCCAGATCCGCACGCAGCGCGTCCAGGTCGGTGGACTGCGCGATCAATCCGCGCCAGGTCAGTTCATCGATAATGTCGCCGCTCACGTCTCCCCATCTTGCCATTCCGCCTCCCCGCAACTTTTGCGCCCGGCCTGGGTGCCGCAGTCAGTCGTGCACGCGGCCGCCGGTGGAGGAACGAAACAATTTTGGCCGTCCCCGGCGAGTTACCCCGACCTTGCGAAATCCGTTGTCGCCTCACCTCGCGAACAAGCCCCGTCTGCGAGGTGAGGGACGAGGAGGCGTCAATGCCGGTGTGACCGGCACGCGTCTGATCCGCCACCGAGTGTCCTCGGGGGCGGATCAGGTGTCGAAGCAATATTCAAGGGGGTCAGCGGTTGAGCAGTGTGGCGAAGGAGGCGCGGCGCTCGTAGGCGATCCAGGCGAACATCACGGCCAGGACCAGCGGGAAGGGGGCCAGGGCGGCATTGTGCAAGAGGAAGACCTGGGTGGCGGCGGCCAGCACCGTGGTGATGGACAGGCCCGCGGCGGCCGGGCCGCTCAGACGGGGCACCAGCAGGCCGATGCCGCCGGAGACCTCGACCACGCCGGTGAAGTAGCGGAACCATTCGCCCCAGCCGATATCGCGGAAGGACTGCACGGCGTCGTGCTGGCCGACCAGCTTCGGCAGGCCCGAGGCGATGATGAAGAACAGGCCGAAGAGGATCTGCAGGGTCCAGAGCACCCGGTTGCGGGTCTTGCTCGGGCCGGCGGTGGTGGCGGAGGTCTGGGCGGGGGCGGCGATGGCGGTCATGGCGAGTTTCCTTCGGGGGCTTGCGAGTTCGGGGTCGAGCTCGGTCATACGTAGAGACGGAGCCCGTTTCGAAAACTCATCGGCGATCCCGAAAAGAATCTTGAAATTGCACTTTGCCCTGCTCAGCGCCCCGAGAAGTATGGGGTCGCAGTACCTGCGGCAGATACGCGGTCGATGATGGTCGCCGAACGTCCCGCTGGGCCGATCACCTCACCGCCTACGTCAATACCGCCTGCCTCTACGTCAACGCCGTCTTCAGAGAGGTGAGGTGGACGCGGCTCGCGGTGGCGGCGATCTCGGGCTTGCGGGCGCGGATGGCCACATAGAGGTCTTCGTGCGCATGGTGGTCCGCCCCCGGATCGGCGATCGGGCGGATGCGGAGCATATCGACCATGGCGCGGCGAAGGCGCGGGACGAAGGCGTTGAACATCTCCAGCAGGATGTCATTGTGCGCGGCGGCGATGATCGTGCGATGAAAAGCGGTGTCGGCGTCCACGAGTGCTTCGACGGAATCGCCGGCCTCGGCGCGCGCGGTCAGGGCGCGCAGAATATTGCGCAGGTCGGCGGGGGTGCGGCGCTGCGCGGCCAGGGCCGCGGCTTCGGCCTCGATCGCAATGCGGGCCTCGATGACCGCTTCGATATCGGCGCGGCGCAGCACCGTATCCCAATCCTCGGCCACATCGAGTGCGGTGACGAAAACACCTGCGCCCTGGCGGCTTTCGAGCACACCCCGCCCGGCGAGTTCGCGAATGGCCTCCCGCAGCGTGGAGCGGCCGACGCCGAGCTGCGCGGCGAGCGTCGTCTCCCCCGGTAGCCGGTGTCCCAGCTCCCACTCCCCCGCTCGCAGCCGTTCCAGTAGTACTTCGGCGGCTTGTGCGGCGAGCGGGTGCCTCTGGACCTGCGACATATCCTTTTTCCCTCTCTACTTGTCTGAGGAGTGATTCCCGTTTAGTCTAAGCCACATGACTCAGGGTGTGCTGCTTCTGCTTCTCCGCCGCGGCGGGGTCTGACCGACCGGCACCCTCCCGCGGGTTGAACTGCTGCGCCGGTCACTCTTCCGACGCGAAAGACAGCAATCATGTTCTCTTCCACCACGTGGAATCATCAGCAGCCGTCCGCCATGCCGTCGCATCGGTATCGCGATGTGTACGAACGGGTTTCGGTACCGATCACCGATCGGCAGTGGCCCTCGAACCGGATCACCGCGGCGCCGCTGTGGGTGCCGGTCGATCTGCGGGACGGCAATCAGGCGCTGGCCGAGCCGATGGACCCGGCGCGTAAGCGGCGATTCTTCGAAATGCTGGTGGCCATGGGCTACAAGGAGATCGAGGTCGGGTATCCCAGCGCCTCGCAGACCGACTTCGATTTCGTGCGGCTCATCGGTGCCGAAGGACTGGCGCCGGAGGATGTCACCATTGTGGTGTTCACGCCCGCCCGCCGGGATCTGATCGAGCGGACCGTCGAATCGATTCGCGGCATCACCAATGACGTGGTCATCCATATGTACATCGCGACCGCGCCGATCTGGCGGGATGTGGTGCTCGGCGCCTCGCGCGAGCAGGTTGCCGACCTGATCACCGCCGGTGCGCGCGATATCGCGGCGCTGGCCGGGGAGCTGCCGAATGTGCGGTTCCAGTTCTCCCCCGAGGTCTTCATGCTCACCGAGCCGGATTTCGTCCTGGATATCTGCGATCGGATCACCACGGTCTGGGAGGCGACGCCGCAGCGGCCGGTGGTGCTGAACCTGCCCGCGACGGTCGAGGTGGCGACGCCGAATGTGTACGCCGATCAAATCGAGTACATGCACCGGAATCTGGCGCGGCGCGAGAGCGTCATCCTGTCGGTGCATCCGCACAATGATCGCGGCACCGGCGTGGCCTGCGCGGAGCTGGCGGTACTGGCCGGTGCGCAGCGGGTGGAGGGGTGCGTATTCGGCAATGGTGAGCGCACCGGCAATGTCGATCTGGCCACCCTCGCCTTGAATCTGCATGCGCAGGGCGTGAATCCGATGATCGACTTCTCCGATATCGACGAGATCCGGCGCACGGTGGAGTACTGCACGCGGCTGCCGGTTCCCGAGCGGCATCCGTATGCGGGCGATCTGGTGTACACGGCGTTCTCCGGGACGCACCAGGACGCCATCAAGAAGGGGTTCGCCGAGCATCGGGCGCGAGCGGCGCAGATCGGCGTGCCGGAGAGCGAGATTCCTTGGGAGGTACCGTATCTGCCGATGGATCCGGCGGATGTGGGACGTTCCTATGACGCCGTGATCCGGGTGAACTCACAGTCCGGCAAGGGTGGAATCGCCTATCTGCTGCAGGAGGAGTACGGGCTGGACCTGCCGCGGCGTATGCAGATCGACTTCGCGCGGCATGTGCAGCGGCATACCGACAGCACCGGGGCCGAGGTTTCGGCGCGCACGCTGTGGGAGCTGTTCACGGAGGCGTATGCCCGAGAGCTGAAAGTATTGCCGGACAACGCTGTTCCGGAAGCAGGCTCTGTTGAGGAACTGGTACACGCGCTGGCCGAACAGGATTGTGTCATCGAAGTGCTGGCGCTGCACCAGCAGGCGCCGGGCCGCACCGGATTCGCGGCCGCGGTGGTGTATCTGGAGTACCGGAACGGGCAGCAGGTGCGGTGGGCATTCGGAACGGGCGAATCCGCTGCCCAGGCCGGGCGCGCGGCGGTGACGGCAGCGGCGGACCGCTGCCGGGCAACGGTCGAGGTGTAATTCCACGCTGCCGCCGCGCGGTGCGAACCGCGCGGCGGCACAACCGATTCCGCGACAGCTCAGGCGTCCGGGTCGCGGGGCTGGGAGTCGCCCAGCCGCCGTTCCAGTTCGGTCACGCGGCGTTCGAGAGCCTCGAGGCGGCGCGTCATCGAGCTGGCCCCATAGACGGACTTCGCTGCGGGCGTGGCGGATTCGGCATTCGATCCACGTATTTCGAGAATGCGGCTGCGCACCCGCCCGGCGCCGGCGTCCATGCTGTTCAGTATCTGCGCGGCCACGCCCTCACCCTCTTCGACCAGCCCGAGCAGCAGATGTTCGGTGCCGATCTCGGAGTCCCCCAGCTCTTTCGCCTCGTACAGCGACAGCTCCAGCACCCGCTTCGAACGCGGCGTGAAGGGAATGTGGGCGGCCGGCTCGCGGGATCCCTCCCCGATGAGCTGCTTGACCTTGGTGCGCACAGCCTCCAGGCTCACCCCCACATCCTCGAGTGCGTGTGCTGCCACACCGTCGTGCTCGCGGATCAGCCCGAGCAGCAGGTGCTCGGTGCCTATGTAGTTGTGGTTGAGCAGTCTGGCTTCCTCCTGCGCCAGCACCACCACCCGGCGAGCCCGGTCGGAGAATTGATTGAACATGAGACCTCCAGTGGAGCGACTTCCATTCCACGGTAGCCCGCACGCGGCCCGCGGTCGCGGAATCCGCTGGTGTGCTCCAGGTTCAGGCGGGGCGATCGAGCCGCGGCGCGCGCGGGCTGCGCCGGTAGACCGACACGGCGGGCGAATCCGCCAGCCACAGCCGCCAGGGCCGTTCGGCGGCGAGCCGGACGCCGACCCTCGGACCGGCGGAAACGGCTGCGGGCTCGATGATTTCGGGAGTCAGCTCCAGCCGGATCGCGGATTTCGCGGCGAAGAGGTCGGTTCCATAGTCGCCGAGGGTGATTCCCAGGGCACTGCCGAGATTGCCCGGCCCCCTTGCCAGATCGGCATCGGTGCGCGCCGCGGGCCGGCGGCCGCGCGCGAGGTCGTGGCCCGCGATCACCTCGCCGGCCCGGATCAGCACCGCGCCGGCGGTGCCGTCCGGGCCGGTGGTGACATTCACGCAGGTGTGCATCCCGTAGCTGAGGTAGACGTACAGCACCCCGGGCGGGCCGAACATGACGGCATTGCGCGGCGTGGGGCCCGGATACGAGTGTGCGGCCGGATCGGGCCACGGACCGGCGGGGTCGCCCCCGTACGCCTCGACCTCGGTGACGCGAATTCCCACCGCCCCCGACCACAGGGTCGCGCCGAGCAACCGGCGCGCGGCGACCAGCGGTTCGACAACGAGTTCCTCAGCAGGCACAGCTACCGATTGTGTCCTATGACCCCGACACGGTCACAGCCACTTCGCGACCCCGTGATGGCCGGAGCAGGTGCCCCGGTGATTCTCACTGAAGCTGTAGTCTCCGTCCTTGCAGAGGGCGGTAGCTCCCGGCGGTGCGCTGGGGGCCTGCTGTGGGCGCGGAACGCAGTCGCCGTCGACATTGTCGTATTCGGTCGCCGAGCAGGAGGCGTGCAGCAGTGGTGCGGCGGTCGCGGGAGCGCCGAGCAGCGCACCCGCGCCGAAGAGCGCGGCGGACACGGCGGGCAGGACGAAGCGCAGTACGCGCTTCCGGTATTCGATTGTCAACTGAGATTCCTTGTACGAGAACAGTTTCCGCCAGAAGGTGAAGGCCCCGGCTCAGGCGCCGAACACTACCGCATCGGCGGCGCGACCCGGTGCGATTCGGCCGATGGCTAGGGCGGCCATACACCCGGGGAGAACACTCATCCCCCAGTTGGTTTTGCCCCCAGGGCTATTCGCTCGCGGGCCGCAGGCCGTCGAGCTTGTCGGGGTTGACCTGGAAGCGGAGGTTCTCGATGCGGCCGTCGACAACGTCGTAGGTGAGCGCGCCGACGATGTAGTCGCCGATCTTGCCGAGAATGCTGAGTTCGCCGTTGACGAAAGCGGATTCGAGGTAGATGCCCGCGCTGATCGGTTTGGCCATGACGCCGAGCATCCAGCGGGCGACATGATCGGGGCCGTGCAGCGGGCGGCGGGCGGCGGTGACCTTGCCACCGCCGTCGTTCCACAGCGTGACGTCGGGCGCGAGTAGTTCCATGAGCGCATTCAGATCACCGCCCTGGCAGGCGGCCATGAATTTGCCGGTGATCTCGCGCCGCGAGGCATCGTCGGCGTCGAATCGTGGTCGGCGGGACTGCACATGGGAGCGGGCGCGATGCGAGATCTGCCGCACCGTGGTCTCGGGGCGGTCCAGGAATCCGGCGATTTCGGCGTGCGAGTAGCCGAAGACTTCGCGCAGGACGAAGACGGCGCGCTCCACCGGTGTGAGGGTTTCCAGGACGACCAGCATGGCGGTCGACACGGTGTCGGCCACTTCGGTCTCCTCGGCGGCATCGGTGGTGGTCAGTAGGGGTTCCGGCAGCCATGGGCCGACATAGGTTTCGCGGATGGCCCGGGCGGAGGTGAGCCGGTTCAGGGCCAGATTGGTGACGGTGCGAACCAGGTAGGACTTGGGGTACTCGACCGAATCACGGTCGGTGGCATGCCATTTGATCCAGGCGTCCTGCAGGACGTCCTCGGCGTCGGTGACGGTGCCGAGCATCTGGTACGCCGTGCCGAACAGCAGCCGGCGATGTTCGACGAAGGGGTCGATCGTCGCGTCGGGCTGGGCGGGCGTGCCGCTGTCGTGGTCCTGCATGGGATTCATATCTACCGGGCCTTGCGCATCGAATCCATCGGAGGGCCGGGATGCGCTGTCGTATCCCGGCGTCCGATAGCCAAGTCATGCGGTCTTGCGGGTGGCGCGGCCGCCCTTGGACAGCTGCACCGAGACCGTCATGTGCTTGCTCATCTTGAAGCTCGGCACCGGGCTGCCACTGACCATCGCCTTGTAGGCAATGGCGGCCCGGCCCCGCAGGTACCAGCGGTTCGGGGTGTCGTCGGCATTCGTGAACTGGATGACCGCGTCCTTGCGGCCCAGGCTCACCGGCTGGTGGATGTAGCCGAAACGGAAGGGCCGCACTGCCTTTCCGCGCAGTTCACGAGCGATGGCGTCCGCGGTGTATGCCGCGGTCGGCAGGCCGCTCTGGCAGGTGCCGTGGATCGGGCCCCACACCTGCGTGACGGCGGCGGCGTCACCGATGGCATGGATCTCCGGGTGCGAGGCCGAGCGCAGGGTGGCGTCGGTGACGATCAGGCCGCGCGCATCGGTGGCGATACCGGCCGCGGCGGCCAGCGGTGCGACCTTCACACCGGTGGTCCACAGCGTCAGATCCGAGGTGTGCAGTTCACCGGTGCTCAGCTGCACTGCGTCGGGGAGCACCTTGGTGACCTTCACGCCGACGATCCGCCGCACGCCGAGCCGGTCCAGGGCGCGGTTCAGGTGGGCGCGGGCCTTATCGCCCATCATCGCGCCGGGCTCGGCCTGGCTGACGAGGGTGACGGTGAGGCCGGGGTGGGATTCGGCGATTTCCGTCGCGGCTTCGATGCCGGTGAGTCCGCCGCCGCATACCGTGACGGCCCCACCTGCGCTGGCCGCCTCGGTCAGACGCTCCGAGAAGGCATGGGCCCGGCGGGGATCGTTGAGGGTCCAGGCGTGGTGGTCGGCGCCGGGGACCCGGCTGGTGTCGGTGCTGCTGCCGAGCGCGTAGACCAGGGTGTCGTAGTTCAGCTGCGCATTGTCGTCGAGGGTGACGGTGCGGGCGGCGGTATCGATGGCGGTGGCCGCGGCCTGGTGGAATTCCACGCCCGAACCCTCCAGCAGATCCGCGATGCGGTGGTCGGCCAATTCCTGACCGGCGGCGACCTGGTGCATGCGCAGCCGCTCGGTGAATCGGGCGGACGGATTGACCAGGGTGATGCGCACGGCCTGCTTGCGGGTGCGGCGGCCCAGCCGGATGGCGGCCAGCATGCCGGTGTAGCCGGCGCCGAGGACGACGATTTCGTGGGTGTCGGTGGTGTTCATCGCTGCGCTCCTGAGTGTGTCGCGTGGTGGTTCGGCTATGGGACAAACCAGGGCCGCGGAACGTGACACCCGGTGCGGGTGACGCCGGTCACAGCGGAATCTTCGGTCCGCGTTCCGGGTTGGAACTGGCGATGGCCGGGTCTCCGGCCTGCGAATTTCCGTCTTCGAGTGAGGTGTGATGGCCGTACAGGTCGAGATCTGGACCGATATCAACTGCCCGTTCTGCTACTTGGGCAAGGCGCGATTCGAGGAGGCGCTGCAGGCGTTCCCGCATCGCGACAGCGTCGAGGTGGTGCACCGGTCCTTCGAACTGGATCCGACGCTGCCGCACGACCACAGTGACGCCGTGGTACCGCATATCGCGGAGAAGTACGGCATCAGCGAAGAGCAGGCCGCCGCCAATGAGCGCGGTATCGGCGCTCAGGCCGAGGCGATGGGGCTGACCTATCAGATCGAGGGGCGTGATTTCGGCAGCAGCTTCGATATGCACCGGCTGCTGCACTTCGCCCTGGCCCAGGGGCGACAGGAGGCAATGCTGAATGCGTTGTACGCGGCCAACTTCGCCGAGGACGCGCCGCTGTTCGGCGATGCCGAGCGGCTGGTGCGCGTCGCGGTGGGCGCCGGATTCGACGAGGCCGGGGTGCGCGCGGTGCTCGATGATTCCACCGCGTACGCCGAGGCGGTGCGCGCCGATGAGGCCGAGGCCGCGGCGCTGGGTGCCCGCGGTGTGCCGTTCTTCGTGATCGATCGCAAGTACGGGGTGTCGGGCGCGCAGCCGTCCGAGGTGTTCGAGCAGGCGCTGCGGCAGGCGTGGACCGATCGCGCCCCGGTACTGCAGACGGTTGCCGAGGGTGACGTGTGCGGTCCGGATGGTTGCGCTCTGCCCGAACGCAATTGAGGTAGTCGCGGGTCAGGGGTGCGTGGTGCGGGTTCGGCGTAGCGCCACCAGAACCAGCACCCAGACCACTGCTACCGCCACCGCGAGACCCAGGATGTAGTTGCGGTCCAGGATGGTCGGGTTGGGAAGGGCTCCTTCTCGGCCGATCACCGGGACTGCGATGAGTAGCAGTGTCACGGTGCAGACCGCACCGCATGCCACTGGGGCCCACCAGGATTCGGGGAGCACCCGGCGGGCGGCCACGCCCAGGGTTGCCGCGAGCGGTGCGAATACCCCGTCGTGCAGCAGGATTCCGCCCGCGAACCAGAGTGCGATCGAGCGCAGGTCGGTGGGGTTCATCTGCAGCAGCAGGCTGATGCCGTACCAGCCCAGCCACAGGCCGAGCACGACCAGCAGTCCTCGGATGATTGTCATGCCAGCACCTCGATGGTCGAAAGCCATTTGGTTTGCAGGACTCCGGGGCGATTCGGCGCGATGAGACGGCACGGGTAGCCGTGGTCCAGGTCCAGCTCCTCGCCATTGACGCGGAGGGCGACCAGGGTGGAGGCGTCGATCGCATGCCGCCGCGGGAGGACCGTGGTGCGGTACAGGCCACCGGACTCCAAGGATTCGAAACGCACGTCACCGCTGCGGTATTCACCGACGGCGGCGAGCAGATCGCGCAGCCGCACACCCGACCAGTGCGCCGAAGCACTCCAGCCTTCGACACACGCGATCGGCAGCGTCGACTCCGACTGCGGCAGCGCCGCGAGCTCGGCGCGGCTGAACGCACGCCGCACGCCGCCGACATCGACCATGAGCCGATAGGCCGAATCCTGCGCCCGCTCCCCCACTCCGGCGGCTGCCGCCGTGCGATTCACTGGAAGTCCCTGGGGCCCTTCGCCACTCCTCGGCGAGAGCACTGCCACCCACCGCAGGAACGGTATCGTCTGCCCGGCCACCGCAAGTCCCGCGACGGCGGCGGCGATCCCGGCGGCGCTCAGCACAGCGCGCCGGGAAATACCCGGCTGCGCGACAGACGTCGAATCACCCCGCACAACAGCCGATTCCGGCAATGCCGTTGTCCTAGCGGGCGATGTGGGCGAACTGTCCGACGCGCGAGAACCTCCATGCTCCGGCACCAGGTCCGAATCACTATGCCCAGCAACAGGCTCGGCGGTCGGTGCCGCCGCCCCCGGCATGGGCGGGATACCGACGTCCGGTGGCATCGCGACCGAGTGGTCCGACGCGGCGGCATTCTCCGGCAGCACCCGGGCCGAGGTCCGTTCCGAGACTGCGGGTTGCCCCTGTTGCGGCTCCCCCGCATCGAGCGGTTCCGTACGCCGCATTGCTGTCGAATCACCCTGTTCAACAGCAGATTCCAGCTCAGGGTCCGAGACTGCAGCCGGTTTCGCCAGGGGGCGGGCCAGGGCCGTGCGGATGATCGGGAGTTTTACCGCGAGGTGGATGGCGAGGGCGCCGACGGCTACGTAGGACATGGCGTAGTGGGTGGTGGTGAAGAAGAATTTCCAAGGGTAGAACTGTGCGGTGTTGAACAGGCCGGTGACCAGTTGGAAGATGACCGAACCGACCAGCAGCGCAATGGATCCGCGTTCGAGCATGCGGAGGGGGTTGCCGATGAGTGGGCGGCTGAACAGTCTCGGGAAGACCGCCCAGAGTTTGACCAGCAGCAGCGGGATGGCGATCACGCCCGAGATCACATGCGTGCCCTGGGTGACGCGGTAGAGCCACACCGGATGTGCGGGCCAGTAGAACCAGGTGGGCGGGTGTTGGATCCAGTGGCTGATCAGCCCGGTGAGGAAACACAGTGTGATGGAGATGCCCAGGGCGATGCCTACCCGCGCCGCCACCGCCGGACCCCGTCCGGCCGACACCTGCGACGCGATCAGGGCAGGCACGAGCAGAGCCGGCGGCTCCGGCTCCGGGTCCAGCGGGGCGATGCCGCCCCGGGTCTTCGACACTGTCGTCTCCAATACTCGTAATCTGTTGTCACACAATGAATTAATGCCGGTCGAGACGGCGCAGGTCCGCAAGTGCCGGTGCGCTCACGGGGCCACCTCCGGGCGGCCGTTCGCACCGCCCCACCTGAGCGAGGCCGGAGAGCACGCGAGGCACCGAGGTGAACGGGTTACAGCAGGGCGGGAGTCGAGGCCGCGTTGATGAGGTCGAGGGTGGCGGCGAACCGGCCGGTGGATTGGGCGGCGACGGACAGAGCGTCGGAATAACAGTCCACGTCGGTGAGCACCGGCAGGCGGTGCACTCGATAACCGCAGCGGCGCAGGGCTTCCCGGGTGAGGTCGCCGGTGCGGGAGGTGGACATGGGGACATCGACGAGTAGGCGCGCGGGGCGGGGGTCGGTCAGTCCGAGTGCCCACCAGCCGCCGTCGGCGGCGGGGCCGAGGACGGTGTCACCGGTTGCCGCCAGCCGGGCGGCGGAGCGGGCAAGCAGTTCGGGACCGGCCTGCGGGGTGTCCATACCGATCTGCAGGACGGGCAGTCCGAAGCGGGCGGCGTCGGCGTGCGCGTTGGCCAGTCGCTCGCCGAAGGTGTTGCCGCGCTGCTGGATTACCGTGAAGCCACGCAGGGCGGCGGCGATCGTGCCGGATTCTTCGGCCATGGCGAGGTTGCCGGTCCAGGCGACCACGCGCTCCTCGGATCCGCAGGAGCGCACCGAGGCGAGCGTGTCGAGTAGGGCGGCGGCTGCCAGCCGGGCGGCATCGCGGGGTGGAAGTGGCGGGGTCAGGCGGGTTTTGGCGAAACCCGCGATGGGGGCTTTCGCGACGATGAGCAGGGTGGCGGGAATGGTCATCGGACACTCCAGAAGTCTTTGGCGGCCCGGACAGTTCCGCGCCACGAACCGGAAACCTTCGATACGCCATGTGTTCTCGGCCGATAGGTGATGTCGCGTTCGACAAGTCGCCAACCGGAACGAGCGGCGGCCACCAGCAATTCGAGCGGATAGCCCGAGCGCGGGTGCAGTGGGCCGAGAGCCAGCAGCCGGGCGCGGTGCACCACGCGCATGGCGGCCACATCGTGGACGGCGAGACCGTAGCGCCGGCGCAGGCGGGCGGCGACGATCTGATTGCCGAGCCGGGCATGCCAGGGCCAGGCCCCGGCCCGATGCGGGCGGCGCCGGCCGACGACCATATCGACGTCGGGTCCGAGTTCGGCTACCAGCAGCGGTAGTTCGCGCGGGTCCATGGAGCCGTCGCCGTCGAGGACGGCCACCACTTCGGTGCGAGCCGCGGCCACGCCGGCCTGCACGGCGCTGCCGTAGCCGGGCACCGGTTCGGCGATGACGTGCGCCCCGGCGAGCCGGGCCACGGCGGCGGTGGCATCGGTGGATCCGTTGTCCACCACGATCACCCGATAGTCCCGGGGGATTGCCGAAAGTACGCCGGGCAGTGCGCCTGCCTCGTCCTTGCACGGGATCACGACGGTGACTCCGCGTTCAACCTTGGATTCGGTCACCTCTAAGACGGTAGAGCCGCGCGGGTCGAATGAACCGGAAGCGACCGGTGACAAAAGTATGACGAGAGCTGGACCGACCCGCATTCCGGTGCAAAGGCGGGGGTGACGCGGCCTAGTCTGGGATCCGTGCGGAAAGCCCCTGTCATGACCCGACCGCGCCGTGTCGCGCGGCGCGCCGATGTGTACTGCGCGGCGGCGGCCGCGACACTCGTGGCCCTTGCCTTCCTGGTCCCGCGAATACTCAGCGAACGAGCGCGCGGACATCTCTATGCCGGCGCCGCGCCGATCTTCGGAAATTGGCTACCGCATGTGGGCTGGGGAACCGTTCCGGCGATCGCGCTGGCCGTACTGGTCGTGCGCTACGGACCGGATCTGGCGTACCGCCTGCCCTGGCGGCGCGCCCTGCTGCTCACCTGGCTGACGGCCGTCGCCTGGGCCTTCGCGCTCGCCATGGTCGACGGCTGGCAGCGCGGTATCGCCGGCCGCCTCACCACCCGCGACGAATATCTGCACGAGGTCGGCGGCGTCCGCGACATCCCGGCAATGCTGCGCGGATTCTCCGCCCGCATACTCGATTTCCAGCCCGACTCCTGGACCACCCATGTCTCCGGCCACCCCCCGGGCGCCCTGCTCACCTTCGTCCTCCTCGACCGACTCGGCCTGCACGGCGGCGCCTGGGCCGCCCTGCTCTGCGTCCTCGCCGGCTGCAGCGCAGCCGCGGCCGTCCCGATCGCCATCCGGGCCCTGGGAGCACCGAAAGACGCTGCCCGCCTGGGTGATTCCGGACTTATCGGCACAGTTGCCGCCGCAAGCAGCGGCAACTCGGACGGCCGCAATCTCGATGAGAGCAACTCGGCCGACCGTGGACCAGGCAATGGCAAGTCAGCCCTCGACATCCTCGTGGGCCGGGATGGTGACCGGCTCCGCGCCGATGACTCGATCCAGGAAAGCAGCAGCGCCGCCGATGCTGTGAACGCCGGACACTCGGCGGGCGAAGTCGGCCGAGCGGCAGGGGAATTCGCGAGTGATGCGGAATTGCGGGCGCGGGCGGTCATGCCGTTCCTGGCGCTGGCTCCCGCCGTCATTTGGATCGCGGTGTCGGCGGATGCGCTCTTTGCCGGGGTGACCGCGTGGGCGGTGGCCTTGCTGGCCATAGCGACTCGGCAGCGACCGCGATGGGTGCTCACCGCGCTGGCGGCCGGGGTGTTGTTCGGGTTCGGGATGTTCCTGAGTTACGGGCTGGTCTTGATGGCGGTGCCCGCGGCGGCGGTGCTTGTGGCGCGTACGTTGCGGCCCGCGGTGCCTGCACTGTTAGGTGTGCTGCTGGTCGTCGCGGCGTTCAAGGTGGCCGGATTCTGGTGGGTGGACGGTTATCACCTTGTGGTGCAACGGTATTACCAGGGCATTGCCAGCGAGCGGCCCTTCTCCTACTGGGTGTGGGCAAACCTCGCGGCGACGGTCTGCGCGGCCGGGCTCGCACCGATGGCGGCCCTGCACCGCGTCGCGCTCGGACTGCGGCTCAGCGCGCTCTGGGACCGCCCGGGCAGGCGGACGCCGACGCAGCTGACATCGCTCCCCTCGACCGTCATGACCTCGATGCCTGGCGCAGGAACTGCCGGCGCCCCGGCAACCTGGTCGCCGGAACCTGTAGGCAGTCGGGTGATCCACCCGCCGGAAATCGCGCCTGGCTCAGCGACACGCAGGTCGGACCCCATCGTCGAGGCGCCGATATCGAGGTCGGCCATCGCGACGGCCCCGGCGATGCGGGCCCCGGCAAATGCCATATCGCAGACGACTCCCTCCACTGCCCCGGCAATCTTCAGAGCAGCGCGTGCGGGCGCGGTTTCCGCGTTGCGGCGTTGGCAGGCCGTGGTGAATCCGGTGGCGCTGCTCGCCGGGGCGGGGTTGCTGGCGGTGCTGCTGGCTGATCTCAGCGGGTTGAGTAAGGCTGAGACGGAGCGGATTTGGTTGCCGTTCGATGTGTGGGTGCTGGCCGGGGCCGCACTGCTGCCTGCTCGCGGGGTGCGGGTGTGGCTGGCGGTGCAGGCGGCCGGCGCCCTGGTGCTCGTTCATTTCATTCTGACGAATTGGTGACTGTCATGCGCATTCTGGTAGCCGACGACGATGCTGTTGTCCGGGAAGTTGTTCGGCGATATCTGGAGCGGGACGGGCTCGAGGTGGTCGAGACGGCGGACGGGCCCGCGACGGCCGCGGTGCTGGCGCGCAATGACATCGATCTGGCGGTGCTGGATGTGATGATGCCGCCGCCGGACGGGATCGATCTGTGCCGGGCGGTGCGGTCGGGGCCGCGGCCTGGGACGCCGATCATTCTACTGACGGCACTCGGCGACGAGGACGACCGGGTGATCGGATTGCAGGCCGGGGCGGACGATTACGTGACAAAGCCGTTCAGTCCGCGCGAGTTGGCGCTGCGAGTGGCCTCGGTGCTGCGGCGCGCGAATCCGCCCGTCGTCGAGGAGGAGGTGCTGCGCAGCGGGGGCGTCGAGGTGCGGCGGGCCGCGCGGGTCGTGACCATCGACGGCGCGCCGGTCGAACTGACGGCCCGGGAATTCGATCTGCTGATCTTCCTGCTGGCCCATCAGCGCCGGGTGTTCAGCCGCGATGAGCTGCTCGCGCAGGTGTGGGGCTGGAGTTTCGGCGATCAGTCCACGGTGACCGTGCATATCAAGCGGTTGCGGGCCAAACTCGGTGCGGCGCATCGCATCGACACCGTATGGGGCCGGGGATACGCCTGGGGTCGCATCGATGCCGAGGAGGACAACCATGCCGACTGATATGCCGGGACTGATCGGGTATGCGCTGGCCGCATCGCTGCCGGTGGTGGGGCTCGGCGCGGTACTGCTGCGCTATCTCCGCAATCGCACGATGACCACGAGTATGGCTGTGCTGGTGCTGATTCCGACCCTGGCCACCTTGAGCGGGGTGGTCGCGGTCAGTGGGCTCATGTTCACCGCCGAGTTCGAGCGCTTCGCCGTGGTGCTCGGTGTGGTCACCGCGGTGACCGTGCCCGCGGCCGTTCTGCTGGGCCGGGCGCAGGCGCGAACGACGGTGTGGGAGCGGGAGATGCTGGAGCAGGAGCGGGCCGCGGAGCGATCGCGCCGCGAGCTGGTGGCGTGGGTGAGCCATGATCTGCGGACTCCCCTCGCGGGGATTCGCGCCATGGCCGAGGCACTGGCCGACGGGGTGGTGAACAATCCCGCCGATATCGAGCGATACGCGAATCAGATTGTGCGCGAGAACACTCGGCTCTCCGCCATGGTGGACGATCTGTTCGAGATGTCGAAGATCAACTCGGGCGCCCTGCGGCTCACCCTGGAGCCGGTGGATCTGCGCGAACTCATCGACGAGGTGCTGGCCGCCAATCAGCCGACCGCCATGCGCGCGCGAATCACGCTGGCGGCCAATCAACCCGGTGACCGGATCGTAGTGGCGGGCAGCGACCAGGCGCTGAGCCGCGTGCTCACCAATCTGGTCGCCAATGCCATCGCCCACACCCCGCCGGGTGGGCGCATCGACATTTCCACCGGCACCGACGATGGCCACGCCTGGGCCCGGGTCGAGGACACCGGTCCGGGCATCGCCCCCACCGACCTGCCCCGCATCTTCGAGGTCGCCTACCGCGGCACCTCCGCCCGCTCCCCCGCCGCCGCCGAACTCGGCAGCAGCAGCGGTATGGGCCTGGCCATCGCCGCCGGCCTGGTCGAAGCCCACAATGGCGATATCAGCGCCGAAAACCGCGAGCAGGGCTGCCGATTCCAAGTCCGCCTCCCCCTCCTCACCGCCGGCGACGCCAACTAGGGAAACGATCAAGATCACCAGGAAATGGTGGCGGCATTGTTCGAGTAGGCCCCGCCACCAGTTCCTGGTCGATGCTTGCTCCGGCCGATGCGATGATCCGGCAGGGGCGGCCGGTCCTGGCGCGAGAGGTCCCGGCGTGAGCAGCCGCCGACCTGGCGCGGGTGATCAGCGCCAGGTCGGGGCGCCGGTGCCGGAGGCTGCGCGAAGGGGTGCTGTCGCGAATTCGGTGAGGCCGCGGGCCGGGGTGATGGTCGCGGCGAATCCCAGTATGCGCCTGGCTTTTTCCGGGCTGGCTACGATGTGGCGGACATCGCCGGAGCGATATTCGCCCGTGACGACCGGGGCTTTGCCGCCGCAGGCCGCGGCCAGGACGGTGGCTACCTCGTTGATGGTGATGGGGTGGCCCGAAGCGACATTGAGGGTGGTGAAGCTGTCGAGGGGGCGTTCCAGGGCTGCCACATTGGCGGCGGCGATATCGCGGACGTGCACGAAATCCCGGGCCTGACAGCCGTCTTCGAAGACGCGCGGGGGTTCGCCGGCCTCCAGCGCCGAGCGGAAGATGGCGGCTACGCCGGAATACGGTGTGTCCCTGGGCATATCGTCGCCGTAGACATTGTGGTAGCGCAGTGCGGTGACGGTCGAGTCGGTCGCGGTGGCCCAGGCGAGGGCATAATGCTCCTGCGCGACCTTGCTGGCGGCGTACAGGCTGCGCGGGCGCAGGGGCGCGTCCTCATCGATCGGAGTCCAGTCCAGAGGCTCGCCGGACGGTGCGCGGTGGTCGAAGACCCCGCGATCCAGATCGGTCCGGGCACGCGGTCCGGGTACGAAATCGGTTGCGGCGCCGCGGTATCGGCCCTCACCGTAGACCACCATGGAGGAGGCGAGCACCAGATGACGGCAGTGCGCCCGGTCCATGGCGGCGAGCAGGACGGCGGTGCCGAGATCATTGTGGGCGGCGTACGCGGGGGCGTCCTGAGCACTCACCCCCGCGCCGACCACGGCGGCCTGATGGCAGACGGCATCGATCCCGTGCAGATGCGCGTCCAACCCCTCCGGATCGCGCACATCCACCTGGTGCACGCCCGGCGGCGGAGTGGCGGCGGCACCGTGTGCGGCCGGGAGCATGAGATCCAGGGCGATCACCTCGTGCCCGGCGTCCGCCAGCGCGCGGTGAATATGCGATCCGATGAAACCGGCTGCGCCCGTCAGCAATACCCGCATGGTCATGCCTTCCCGATATGGTTCCAGGTCATGCCGTCGATTCTGGACGCGACGGGGCCGTTATGCCCCTTCGCGTCCGGCGTGCCGCGGATTCGTCAGCGTTTGGTCACTCTCGCGGGCGGCGCGCGATGAGGGTGGAGCGGCTCAGGTATTTGCCCGCCCCGCCCTCGCGAATGCTCATCAGATCGTCGGCGATGACAAACCCGTAACCGACCGCCACCAGCACGATGAGCTGCCCCCAAGCCACCCAGGCCATGCCGATCGGCGCGGTCGCCATGACCGCCACGGCGGCGATGAGCCGCACCCACGGGCGCGGCAGTCCCAGCACCTGCCGGAAGAATGCCTGCCCGACGAAGTACAGCGCCACACCACCCGAAAGTGCCAGCGCGGCGGCCTTGCTCGCCGCTTCGTGACCGTGCGCGATGGTCATGCTGATTCCGGCGGCGGTCAGAATAATGCCGACCAGCAGCAGGTAGAAGGCGTAGTCGTAGCCCGCGACGGCGGCCTGGGTGCGCTCCGCCGTGGGCAGCGCGCCGAGGGCGTGTTCACCGCGTTCGTCATCGAGGCCGAAGAACGCCCACCACAGCACGTAGACCAGGGTCAGGCCGAGGGCGACGGTGGCGACCATCCCGACCGTAATGTCCTGTCCCGCAAGTCCGGTGCCGATAGCCACCACGGATTCGCCCAGTGCCACGATAATGACCAGGCCGTGCCGCTCGCAGAAGTGGCTGACCCGCACCACGAATCCGCCGCCGTGCACCAGATACGGCGAGAGGATCTGCACCGCGAGCGCCAGCGACCACAGCAGATAGCGCGGCCAGCCGTGAATGCATCCGCCCGCCAGCACCAGGCCCGCCGAGAGCGCGTTGAACGGGCCGATCCGCCGAATCCCGGCCGCGCCGTCCGTGCCCGAGGTCGCGAACATCAGGGCGTGCACGACGGTGATCAGCGCGTACGCGAGCCCGAATGCCAGCCCCGACCCGGTGAACGCGCCCGGAATCGACAGTGCCAGCACGAAGAATCCGAACATTCCGATGAGCAGCCAGGTGCGGCGAGCGGAGCTGTCGGGGGCCACCTCATTGGTGAGCCAGACATATCCGGCGTACATCCACCAGATGACGCCGAACATGAGCGCCACCTGACCGAGCGCCGCCCACCCCGGATGGTGGGTGAAGGCATGCGTCAGCTGCGTGATGGTGAAGACGAAGACGAGGTCGAAGAACAATTCCAGGGTGGAGGCCCGTAGTTGGCCGCCCTCGGCGACATCCTCCACGGCACCGGGATTTTCACTGTTCACGCAGCAGAGCGTAGGGGTGGAACGCCCCTCCTGACATTCCGACCAGCCTGTTCGATCGGAAGTACATCACCTGCGCACCGAAACCGCCGTGCCTACGGCCGGTCCGGGCGCGGGCCTTGCGCTCCGGTGCACCGCGGCGCACAATTCATCACGTAGTGAATTCAACACTCGATGAATTGAGGGTGACCGTGACGGCACCGAGCTCATCGCCCGCCATAGCCATCGAGCACCTGCGGGTGGATCGCGGCGGACGCCAAGTACTGCAAGACATTTCGCTGACCGTGCCGCAGGGCAGCATTACCGGACTGCTCGGGCCCTCGGGCTGCGGGAAGACCACGCTCATGCGCTGCATGGTCGGCACCCAGCTCACCGCGGCCGGTACCGTGCGGGTGCTCGGCGACGAAGCCGGATCACCCGCGCTGCGGCGGCGCGTCGGTTATGTGACTCAGGCACCGAGCATCTACGACGATCTGTCCGTCGCCGACAATGTCTCGTATTTCGGTGCGATGTACGGATGTTCGGCCGCCGAGGTCGAAGCCGCTATTGCGGCGGTCGGGCTCAGCGAGCATGCCGGAAATCGGGGCAATCAGCTGTCCGGCGGGCAGCGGACCCGGGTATCGCTGGCGTGTGCGCTGGTCTCGGATCCGGAACTGCTCGTCCTCGACGAGCCGACCGTCGGGCTGGACCCGGTGCTGCGCGCCGATCTGTGGACGCAGTTCCACGCGCTGGCGAAGCAGGGCCGCACACTGATCGTCTCCAGTCACGTCATGGACGAGGCCGAGCACTGCGATCGACTGCTGCTCATGCGCGAGGGCCGGCTGCTGGCGCAGCTCAGTCCGGACGAATTACGCGCCGACACCGGCGAATCCAGCCTGGAGAACGCCTTTCTCGCGCTGATCCGAATGGGAGAGAAGTCGTGACCGCCACCCTGTCGCGCCCGGCCGGGCCGAAACCGCTGCGCTGCTACATCGCCACCACCGTGCGCATTCTGCGCCAGCTGCGCGCGGACCCCCGCACCGTGGCCATGATTCTGCTGGTGCCCGCACTGCTCATGACGCTGCTGTACTTCGTGTACAAGAACTACTCGGTCATGCCGGGCGCACCGCGACTGTTCGACCGGGTCGGAATCACCATGCTCGGGGTACTGCCGTTCGTGGTCATGTTCCTCATCACCGCCATTGCCATGCAGCGCGAACGGGTTTCGGGCACGCTCGAGCGACTGATGACCACGCCATTGTCGAAGCTGGATCTGCTGGCCGGCTACGGCACCGCCTTCTCCATCGCGGCGGGAGCACAGGCCGCGATCGCCTGCGGGGTGGCGTTCTGGCTGTTGGATCTGCAGGCCGCCGGTAGTCCGTTCCTGGTGGTACTCATCGCGGTGGTCGACGCGGTGCTCGGTGTATCACTGGGACTGCTGGCAAGTGCGTTCGCGCGCACCGAATTCCAGGCCGTACAGTTCATGCCCGTGATCGTGCTGCCGCAATTCTTCCTGTGCGGGCTGCTGGTACCGCGCGGGCAATTGCCCGGCTGGCTGGAGGCCGTGAGCAATGTGCTGCCGCTCAGCTATGCGGTGGACGCGCTGCAGCAGGTGTCCGCGCACACCGGCGTCACCGGTCTGATGTGGCGAGATCTCGCGGTGGTCGCCGGATTCGCAGCTGTCGCACTGGGTCTCGGTGCGGCGACCCTGCGACGGCGCACCGCATGAGCGACGGCGGCAATGCCCGCACCGGCCGGCGGCCCGGCCAGTCCAGCACCCGGGAGGCGATTCTCGACGCCGCCCGGGTGCGGTTCGCCGAGGTGGGATTCGAGCAGGCCTCGATCCGATCCATCGCCACCGCCGCGAGCGTGGATCCCGCACTGGTGCACCACTATTACGGCACCAAACGGGAATTGTTCGCCGCGGCACTGGAATTGCCCTTCGACCCGCAGGTGGTGCTGGAACAGCTCGCCGCCACACCACTGGATCAATTGGGCGAGACCATAGTCCGGGCCGTTGTCGGCCTCTGGGACTCCCCCATCGGCACCCCCGCCATCGCCGCCTTCCGCAGCCAGCTGGGCAGCACGGACCCCGCGCTGGCACGCACCTTCATCCTGGACATCGTCCTCAAAGAGATTCGCCCCAAGGTGGATTCACCCCCCGGCACCGGCGCCAAGCGCTCGGTCCTGGCCGCCTCCCAGCTCGCCGGCCTGATGGTCACCCGCAAGCTGCTCCGCATCGAGCCCATCGCCTCCATGCCGGTCGACGAACTCGCCGCCCTCGTAGGCCCCACCCTGCAGCGCTACTTCACCGGCGATCTTCCGTAGCCGGACCCTGTGGCGGAGGTGTACTCCAGCCCTGTTGCTGCGGCGGCGCACCCCAACCCGGCTGCGGGCTGCCCGGCACACCCCAACCTTGTGGCGGCACACCTCCCGCTGCCGGCCCACCCGGCACGAACCCTCCCGGCAGAGGCGTGAATCCAGCTTGTTGAGGCACGCCGGGCGCATATTCGCCCCGCGGCGGCTGCTGCGGCACACCCCAACCCTGCGGTGGCACACCTCCCTGCGACGGCCCGACCGGCACGAACCCTCCTGGCGGAGGAGTGAATCCGGCTTGTTGAGCCACGCCAGGTGTATAGCCTCCCTGCGGCATCCATTGTGGATTCGGTTGCGGGACAGCACCGTAGGGAGTGTCGGCACGAGGACCGGCCGAAGTCGCGAGCACCGTCGATACCAGGGCCACGAGTGCAACCAATCCACCTGCTACCAGCAGCCAGAAGCCAGCTCCGAACCCACCCAACGTGACTGTGTTGTACAGCATCTCCTGGTCCACCACCTCCAGGACCAATATCCCGCCGGAGGCGAAACCCAGTGCGGCGCCTACGGATGCCAGCGGCCTGCCGAGCCTGGTCCTACCGGTGAACAAAACGATCGCGGCAATGACCGCGGTGACGGCCGAAATGGCCAGTGGCACGCCCTGCAATTGCGTGCTGTCCATCAACCACCAGGTGGTCACGTCGAGACCGCCGATCAATTTCAAGAAGGAACCGGCCATCAGCATCACCGCGAAAAGCATCGACAGCAGACCTGCGGCCACATCCAGACCCGACGGTCGCGGCTTCAGCGCCCGCCCCTGGGCGTCCCACTGCGGTGCGGGGCCGGAAGGTGTTGCGGCAAGCGCATTGAACAAACCCGCAAGTGCGCCGAGGGACACCAGAAAAGTCGCGATGAGCATCCAGAATGCCGGTCCGAACGTACAGTGTGGACCGTCCGCGATCATCGGCTGCGAACCAACCTCGAATATCAGTGTCAGGCTGACTCCGGCGGCCAACCCCGCTGCCGCTGCGCCGAAAACTCGCACCCTCCGACTTCGCGTCCCGAGGCCCGCGAGCAGCAGCCCTGCCGCCACTACGGCTACGACAGCCGCGAGCACCAATCCGATACCGAGCACCTGCCCGGAAGAACCGGGGCCGGAATCCAGCGGAAACGAGCTCCGATATTCCCATGGCCGCCATTGGGTGGTGAACGAAAACGCAGCCGGGAGGCCGTTGACGTTGCCGGAGGTGTTTTCGAATGTCATCAGCGTCAGAAACGACGCGACGACGAACAGCACCGCCGCGAACCCGAGCAGACCTGCGGTCACCCGGTCCGCAGCGCGTCCGCCGACAGGAGCATTCGGAACTCCGCCGGGTGGACCCTGTACCCACGGCGGCTGATTGTTCGAATATCCGCCGGGGCCATACGGACTCGGATACGAACCGGGCGACGGAAAAGTGCTCACCGCCGCAGACTATGCCATCGGCCGCGTCCCGGCGCGGCGCAAGTCGGTCACCGATCCCCTTGTCCGGCCGCAGAATTCAGCCTGACAAGGCAAAACGACTGAACCCGGAGCCGACAGCGGGAAAGTGCTCACCGGCGCACCGTATGCCATCCCGTGCGGCCCAGCCGGGCTGAGCGGAGGCTCAGCCCTGGGCGATGAGGGTGAGGTGCTCTTCGTCGCTGACGTCGCGGGCCTCGTCGGCGAGCAGGACGGGGATGCCGTTGTCGATCGGGTAGGCGCGGTGCAGGCGGGGGTTGTAGAGCACCGTCGCGCCCTGGTCGTCTCGGACCAGCTGCAAGGGGCCCTTGTCCTGGGGGCAGGCGAGCAGGGTGAGCAGGGTGGCGTCCAGGGTTTCCTCCGACATGATCGACAACCTACCGGTCCGCCGGGGTGAGCTCCGCATCGTGGGGGCTGCGACGGAACGAAATGTGCCGATGTCCGAAGAAACTGCCGAAGGCGACCAGGCCCATGACCATGACGGCGGCGGGCTTGCTCGGCGTGTGCAGGACCGAGACGGCGAATTGCAGGAGCGCCATATTCAGCACCATGCCGACCAGGTTCACGCCGACGAAGGCCACGAAGTCTCGCATGAGGTGCCCGCGCACCCGGAAGACCAGGGTGCGATGCATGACGAAGGCCACCACCATGCCGACGGCATAGGCCAGCGCCACCGAGAGCGCCGCGGCCACATCCTTGGAGACCACGCCCTCGAGCACGGTCAGCCAGACGATGGTGAGCACCATGCCCATGAGCGTGTTCAGCCCGCCGACCAGGGCGAAGGCGACCTCTTGCCGCCGCACCAGGCGCAGCAGCGGCCCGGCCGGAGCACTGTCCGGCTCACCCACAGCGGGCTGCCCCGAATCGATTTCGGTGCCCGCCGGCGTCACATCGCGGACCGGCCGCGTCACAGCGCCGCCTGGCCTCGTTACAGCGCCGTCCGGCCTCGTTACAGCGCCGTCCGGCCTCGTTACAGCGCCGTCCGGCCTCGTTACAGCGCCGCCTGGCCTCGTTACAGCGCCGTCCGGCGAAGTCGCCCTGCCGTTCGGCACGATGCCCCGGCCGTGCCCGGCATCCCCGTCCGGCCCGTCGGGCACGGCGGTTCCGGAGGCGGTTATCGAGCCGTCGGTGGTGGTCACGAAATCGAGTCTACGAGTTCGCGTTTCGGGTCCGGATCAACCAGGTCCGGCAGGCCGGTATCCTCGCCGCCGTCGTCACCGCGGCGACGCGTGCGGAGGTAGAGCCATTCCAGGACGCCGAGGCCCACGAGACCGAGGGCGGCCGCGCCGATTCCGATCTTCCAGCCCGGCGGACGCCAGGTGAGGTCGAGTTCGGCATTGGACGTGCCCGCCGGGATATCCACGGCCACAAAGGACTTCGCGACCGTGGTGAACGGGATGCTCTTGCCGTTCAGGGTGACCCGGTAGCCCGGCCAGCCGAGCCGGGCGAAGACGATGCGCCCGCCGGTCTGCGATGAGACGCGCACCTTGCTGGTGGCGTCGGTCTCCGAAATCGAGGTCGCGTCCACATTGCGGGCATCACCGATACGCCCGTTGACGGTAGAGATCAAGCCGTTGTCGCGTTCCAGGACCCAGATGTACTTCTCGTGCCCGGGCGCTTCCACAAAATGCCAGCCGTGCGGCGCGGGCTGATTGCCGGCGTCCGGGAACATGGCCTTCTGCAGCACGATTCGGTCGATCAGCATGAGATCGGCGAGGGTGCGGCCGGTGGTCGGCTCGGGGGTGAACATGCGGCGGTACGAGTCGGGGCAGACGCCGCCGTCCCAGATCATGCAGAGCATTTCGCCGAAGTAGAAGTAGCCGTTGGGCGTATAGCCATTGACGTAGTTCTGCTCCAGGTCCTTGGCGTAGTTGCCCCAGACCAGCGACCCGTACGCACCCTCGAGGCTCTTGTCCGCGGGCTGCAGCAGGCCGCGATCTCCGAGCTGAAGTGTGGTGCCGCCCTGGAACTTCGGGAATGCGGCCTTGGCCTCCTCCCGGTTCGCGGGCAGGTTCCACGACATCGGCGTGGGCTGCACGCCCGCCACCTGGAAGTAGGCGATCGGGAACATGGCGACAATGGTCAGCGCCACTGCGGCCGAGACGCCCCGGGTGCGGGCCAGCCACACCACGGCCGCGCCGAGCAGCGCCACCACGACCGCCGAGAGCACATGCCACAGCACATCGTGCGGATCGGCGGAGAAGGTGCGCACCCACAGCGCCAGGATCAGCACACCCGCCGCGATGGTGCGATTGCGCCAGCCGCGCACGGTGCCGAAGCGGCCGAGCAGGACGCACACCAGCACCAGCAGTCCCAGCGCCAGCATGGGCAGGACGCGGGCGGGCCAGCGCAGCGGTCCGATGGTGCCGGGCCCGGCGGTCCACATGAGCATGATGATCGCGAACAGCGCGAGCGAGGTGAACTGCTTCCACTGCGCGCGGGCGGCATGCCAATCCACGAAGGCCAGCGCCGGGATCAGGAACCAGGCGATGTAGACCATGGGCAGCGGCTGCACATAGCCCCACCACGAGTTGAACGCCGGCAGCGTGCTCGGCAGGCTGGCATTCAGCGATTCCGACCACGGCACCGTCAGGAACTGGTCGTTATTGATCTGCGAATTGCCACGCCAGCTCACCTGGGCCGACAGCATGCTGGGCAGGAAGGTGATCAGACCCGCCGCGCCCGCACAGGTGGCGGCCGCGGTCAGGCGCGCGAGCGGCATCCAGGAGGCGCGGCCGCGCCACACCAGTTCACCGACCGCGACGGCGACCAGCATGATCGCCGATTCGACCGCCGGGAACACGTACTGCACCGAGATGGCCAGGTACAGGAAGACGAAGACCGGGATGGGCCCGCCCTTGCCGCGCGCATAGCGGACCGAGGAGGCCCACGCGTGAATCATCCACGCGGTGCCCGTCATCGCGGTGAACCAGCTGGCCTCGTCGAAGAACAGGAAGAAGCCGGTGAACGGGAAGGCGACGCCCGCCACCGCCGCCCACTGCGGGCGACTGTTGTAGGCCAGGCACACTCGGTACACGCCGAGTCCGGCGATGATCGCGAAGATCATCTTGACGATGGTCGCGTAGACCGCGAGGTTCGGCACCGAGGGCGCGATCAGATCGATCAGCAGCTGCGGCGGGTTGAAAAGCCCCGCCTCCTCATTGGTGTAGTTGCCGGACATCCACTGCTCCGGGCGCAGCAGCGGGAAGTCGCCGTTGCGGAAGGCGCGACCGAAGAACACCCATAGTCCGCTGTATTGGGATTCGGTGTCATCGGTGTAGAAGTGGCGGGCGTTGGCGAGCAGCACCGCTATGTATCCGAGCGTCACACCGATCGCGGTGACGAAGCCCCAGCGGTACGCCTCGCGCCTGGCCGAGCGCTCCTGCGGCACGGGTCCGGTGGTCTCCGCCACCGTCGAAAATGCACTTTCCACCACGAGTTCCAGACCCTACAGGGCGTCGCGTTGGCTGGCATCAGGCTGTGCGGCAATGATGTTGTGGTGATCATCCGCTGCCCCGAAAGCTGCTACCCGCACCGTGTTAGAGTTCAGCGCGGCTCGGGCTCTGTCGTTCGGCGTGAAGTACCGGCGCGCACCGTCATCGAAAGTCGATTCAGCTGATGCCGATTCCCCCCGCACACACCCCTCGGCCCCGTACCGACGCGAGCGTCACCGCCGGTCCCCCGGGACGAGCGCGGGTGCATGCCGTGTCCGTGGTCGTACCGGTGTACCGCGGCGAGGACACCATCGCGGCGCTCGTCACCGAACTCGACAAATTGAGCGGGACGGTCACCACGCCCGCCGGTGCGAAGTTTCAGGTGGACGAGATCATCCTGGTGCACGATCACGGCCCGGATCGCTCCGATGTGGTGCTGCAGGAACTCGAGCAGTCCTACCCGCAGGTGCGCGTGGTCTGGATGAGCCGCAATTTCGGGCAGGACGCGGCGACCATCGCGGGCATGGCGGCCGCGGGCGGCGACTGGACCGTCACCATGGACGAGGACGGACAGCACGATCCGGCGTTCATCGGTGAATTCCTGGACGCGGCGATGCGCGAGCGCGCCGATCTGGTGTACTCCAAACCGGTCAATACCCGGCCGCACGGCTTCCTGCGCAATATCACCTCGCGCGGCGCGAAGATCGTGCTGGCGACCCTGTTCGCCTTCCCCGATTCCACCCGGTTCGAGAGCTATCGGCTGATTCGCGGCGATATCGCGCGGCAGCTGGCACAGGTGGCGTCGAACGGCGTGTATCTGGATGTGGCGCTCACCTGGGTGGTGAGCGATGTGGCGCAGGTGCCGGTGCACTTGCGCGCCGAGGGCCGCGAGGAGTCCGGGTACAACTACCGGCGGTTGTTCTCGCTGTTCTGGAAAATGGTGCTGTGCAGCGGAACTCGCGGCCTGCGGCTGGTGAGCATGCTGGGCGTGACGCTGGCGCTCGCGGGCGGCGTGATGGCGGCGTGGGTGGTCTATCACGCGCTCACCGACAGCGGCGACGATCCGCAGGGCTGGGCCTCGCTCATGACGGTGCTGCTGCTGGTGTCCGGTGCGCTGCTGTTCTCACTCGGCCTGATCGCCGAGTATCTGGGTGTGGCGCTACACGTGCTCGTGGGCAAACCGCTGTATTTGACGGTAGATTCGCCGACGCCGCGCCCGGCGCAACCGGTTTCGGCACAGGATTTCCAGTACAGCAACGCAGGAACGAGGGGGATCGACCCGGGTGAGCACTGACCGCATCATCTTCAGCCGTCCGTTCCGCGCCACGCGCGAATTGGCGAATGTGGAGGCCGTGCTGTCCTCCGATCACAGCCACGGCGACGGCCCGTTCACCGCGGCGGCCACCGCGAAGCTGCGCGATATCACCTCCGCGCCGTACGCGCTGCTGACCACCTCGTGCACGCATGCGCTCGAAATGGCCGGGCTGCTACTGGAACTCGGGCCCGACGACGAGGTGATCGTCCCGAGCTTCGCCTTCACCTCGACGGCGACGTCCATGGCATTGCGCGGGGCGACAGTCGTTTTCGCCGATATCGATCTCGAAACCGGCAACCTGGATCCGGAGTCGGTGGCCGCGGCCATCACCCCGCGCACCAAGGCCGTGGTGATCATTCACTACGGCGGTGTGGCGGCGGATATGGAAGGGTTGCAGGCGCTCGCGGACGCGCATGGCGTTGCGCTCATCGAAGACAATGCGCACGGGCTCGGGGGGCATTGGCGCGGCCGGCCGCTGGGGACTATCGGCACCGTGGGCGCGCTGAGTTTCCACGATACGAAGAATGTGCACTGCGGTGAGGGTGGGGCGCTTTTGCTCACCGATGAAATCCTCATGGCGCGTGCGGAAATCGTGCGGGAGAAGGGGACCGACCGAGCGCGATTCCTGCGGGGCGCGGTGGACAAGTATTCGTGGCAGGACATCGGGTCGAGCTATCTGCCGAGTGAGCTCAATGCGGCGGTGCTGGATGCGCAATTGTCGGAGTTCGACATCATTCAGGCCAATCGGCACCGGGTATGGAACTCGTACGCCGCCGCACTTCCGGAGTGGGCGGGCCGCAACGACGTCCGGCTGATGACGGTCCCCGAGGACCGCGATCACACCGCCCACCTGTACTACCTCCGCGTACCCACCGAAGCGCGCCGCGACGACCTCATCAAACACCTGGGCGCCCAGGGCATCTCAGCCCCATTCCACTACATCCCCCTGGATTCCAGCCCGGCCGGACTGAAGCTCGGACGCACCCCGACACCATGCGTCCGCAGCGCGGAATTCTCCGGAACCATTGTGCGCCTGCCGCTTTGGCCTGGGCTCACAGAAGAGCAGATTGCGCGGGTTGTCGAAGGCGTAGCCAGCTTCACCGTCTGAGGGTAGAGAACAAAGACAAAGAAGCCTGGACAAGAAGAGCTGAAAGATAAAACCCGAGTATTCTGAATAGCCTTATATCACAACAGAATTCGCCTTTCCGGGTCTGTTTTCCGGGAGTAGAATAAAGGCATGGAATCAGGGGGAGAATCCGCAATCGCGACCGGTGCATCAGCACTGGTCGCTGCGGTCGAATCCCTCACCAACCTGTCGTTGATTCCGGTGCCGGACACCGACATTGTGGCGTTGATGCAGCAGATCGAAACCTGCACTCGCCGGTTGGCGTCGGTGCAACGGGATCTGATCGTGCAAGCCTGCGCCCGGTCATTGCCCGCTCTCAACGGTTCCGGTAGCCCGGCGTTGTATTTGCAATCGGTCCTGCATATCTCGCACGGGGATGCGATCAACCGGTGGCGTGCCGCTGAGGATCTCGCGGTGTGGCACCGGGTCGGTGACGAGCCCGACCCGGCCCCGGTGCTGCCGAACGCCGCCCAAGCCCTCGACGAGGGGGCGATCTCCCTCGATCATGTGCGGGTGATCCGGCAGGTCATGAACCGGTTGCCGGGCAAGGTCGCGCCCGAAGCCCGCGCCTACGCCGAGAAGCAACTCGCCTTCCAGGCGCGCGCCCTGGACCCGACACATCTGCCGAGGATCGGGGAGATGATCCTGGGTTTCCTGGACCCGGACGGCAAGCTCACCGAGGACGCTGATCGGCAGAACCAGCGCAGTGCGGTTCTGAGCCCGCAACGCTACGACCTGATGTCCACCCTCACCGTCGAACTCACCCCCGACGCCCGTGCGGCATTCGATGCTGTCATGGCCAAGCTGGCCCGTCCCGGTATGTGCAACCCGGCCGACAAGGAAAGCCCGTGGGCCGAGGACGAGGACAACCCGGTGCCCCGGGATGTGCTGGAGGCGTGCGCGGCCCGGGACGAGCGCAGCAAGGCCCAACGCCAGCACGATGCGTTGCTGGCGGTGTTGCACCCGGACTTCAACCCCGCCAAGCTGGGATCCCATCGTGGGCTGCCGGTCTCCACGATCATGACCATGAGCATCGAGGATGTCGAACGCGCTGCGGGGGTGGCCACCACCGCCACCGGTGGGCAGGTCCCGGTCGAGAACGCCCTCCGGTTGATGGCCCGCCACTGCAAGACGTTCGTGCTCGTGAAGAACAAGAACGGGATGCCGTTGCATATCGGGGAAATCCGGTTGGCGAACCCGGCACAACGGTTGGCGTTGATCGCCACCGAACGCGGGTGCACCCGCCCGGGGTGCTCGGCTCCGGCGAGTATGGCCGCGGCCCATCATGTGACCGAGTTCAGCAAGGGCGGCCCCACCGATATCGAAAACCTGACCTTGGCGTGTGATCACTGCCACGCCCTGGTCAAAGACGGGCCACGCGGGTGGAAAACCATCAAACTCGGTGCGGATTCGGATTTTCCGGGCCGGACGGCGTGGATCGCTCCGGCGCATGTGGATCCGTCGCGGACGCCGCGGGTCAATCACCTGCATCACCCGGGGGAGTTGTTGACCGAGGTTCCGCCGTCGCTGCGGCCTCGCAGGGTGTGTCGTGCCTCGGGATTGTCACCGGTGCGGTACCGGGTGCTCGGCCGGGCCGTCACACCCCCACCGCGACAATAGGTTCCCCCGCCTCTGGTGTCACCGGCAGGTTGTTCCTGTCGGTGCTGGAGGTCGTTGCCGCATCGGCTTTCAGGCCGGTTCGCTCGCCGAACAATGACAACCCCACCGCGACAACAGGTTTCCCCGCCCCGGACGCGTACCCGCAGGGCGGCAACACCACCGAGGGCCACCACCGAATCTGCCCGCCCACCGGACCACACCACCAGACCGCGAGTCTTCCCTGCCGCTGCTGCTGCCCCTGCCGCTGCCGCTGCCGCTGCCGCTGCCGTTGTCGCTGCCGCTGCCGTTGTCGCTGCCGCTGCCGTTGTCGCTGCCGCTGCCGTTGTCGCTGCCGCTGCCGTTGTCGCTGCCGCTGCCGTTGCCGCTGCCGCTGCCGTTGCCGCTGCCGTTGTCGTTGCCGCTGCCCCCTGTCGGCCTGATTCCCGCTCCTGCTGCACGCCGTTGCCCGACGTGGCCTTCCGGGTTCTTGTTCTTCGATTCCTTGTTTCCAGGCGTCCTTGTCTTTCGCCCTTTGTCGTTTCGGCTCTTGCCTTTTCGTGTTGTGTCTGTGAAACCGGACCACAGCCGGTCGACCCCGCTGGTACCGCAGGTATCTCCTCGGCCCGGAAGGTCAACCGGGTACCCCACCCCGGCGCCACCAGCACGGCCATCTCGGGCCCTGCCCGCACCCAGAAACCCACCACCGCCCCTCGGCGCAGGCAACCCAGGTGCACCGACGGCCTCTATACCGAAACCGCCGGTGCACCTGGGTTGCCTGCCTCCCGGACAGGGTTGATCAGCACGGGGTGCGGGCAAAGCCCGAGATGGCCGTGCTGGGCACGTGGGGAGCCGTACCCGGTTGACCTCCCGCAGTTAGGACGAATACCTGCGGTACCAGCCGAGTCGACCGGCTGTGGTCCCGTTCTCGAGAACAAAACACGAAAGACAAGGACTCGAGACCAAAGATGAAGGGCGCGAATATGGTTTGGGGGGTCAGCCCTTGGCTTGGGCGATCAGGAGGTGGCCTGGGATTGGTTTGTGGTCTATGGGTCGGTCTTCTACTGCGAGGCCGGAGGCTTCTAGTGCTGCTATCACTTCTTTGGCCGGGCGGAGGCGGAAACCGTACTGGGTGAAGGGCATTCGAGCCATTGCTTCCGGGTCGCCTATGCCGATTACGGCCTTGCCGTGTGGGCGCAGGACTCGGGCGAGTTCTGCGCAGACCTGGTCCAGTTCGGGGACGAAGTAGATGGTGTTGACGGTGATGGCGGCGTCCAGGCTTGCGTCGTCCAGTGGGAGCGCGGTCAGTGAGCCTTCATCCACCCTCAACCGTCCGGCCGCGATCTGAGTCGAGAACCCGGACCTGGCCCGGGTCAGCATGTCCGGCGAGATCTCGATTCCGTGCACATTCCCGGTCGGGCCCACCTGCTCGAGCAGCAGTGAAATCCCCACACCTCCGCCGAACCCGATATCGGCGACGGTCTCCCCTACCTCTGGCGCCGCCGCCCGCACTGCCTCAGCGATCAGAAACCGATTGGTGCGATTGAGCAGCACCGCGGTCCCCTTCCCCAGCAATCCGTGTGGATTGCCGAGCTGACCGGCGACAGTGGACAACACGCGCGCTGCGAGGGGATTCACCTCACCGATCGTACCGACTGCACAGTCCGGAGACTGGAAGAAGAAACCGCCTCTGCCGAATTGTCGGCAAAGGCGGTTCTCGGCTGCGGTCGTGCGGCGAAGCGGTTCGAACTAAGCGAACAGGCGGTCTGCGATGTCCTGGGTGAGGATTTCGTAGGTGTCGGATTCGCGGTTGTGCCACCAGGTTCGGTCGCCGGGCTGGGGGCGGCCCGCGGCCTGGACAGCGCGGGTGGAGGGGCGGTAGGTGGAGCTGCGGGGGATATCGTCGACCACGTAGATGAGGTCGGGGCGCTGGTCGGGGGCCAGGTGGTCGAGTGCCTCGGTGGCGTCCTTCGGGGTCAGACGGTGGCCTTCGCGAATGCTGACGGCGGCGACAGCCAGAGTGCGGTTGCCCGCGGGGAGTCCGTAGGCGACTTCCAGGTCCACGGCGGTGATGTCGTTGAGGGCATCGACGATCGGCTGGGTGTAGACAGGGCCGCGCGTTGTGCGAATCACGGTGTCGCTGCGGTCCATCAGCCAGTAGTCGCCGTCGCTGTCCCGGCGGAAGAGGTTCTCCGTGGGCATCCAGGCATCACCGGGGGTGAAGACGCCGCGCAGCCCGCCGGCCGAAAGGTCGACGGTATCGGAGACGGTGCCGATGAGCAGGCCCACCTCGTTATCGGCGCAGCGGCGGGCGAAACCCGAGTCCTCGACAATGATCTCGTTGGCGAGCGCGTCATAGGCGATGAGCTCGACCTTGGCGGTGCCGGGCACCGGACGGCCCTTGCTGCCGATCTTCGCGCCGGACACATTGGCCAGCACCACATCCCCCTCGATGGAGGCGTAGAACTCGAGCACTCGCGCCGGAGCGAACCGATCCTGCGCCCGCCGCCACAGCCCGGCCGGCATACCGGAGCCGATGAAGAGGCGGATCGGATGCGGATGACCGTTGGGGAAGGTGTCGGCGTCGAGAATGTCGCGCAGCATGGTCCAGGTGTAGGTGACCACGGTGACGCCGTAGCGGTGCACCTCGGCCGCGAACTGCGCCGGATCCAGGGAGCGGGCCAGTGCGATGCGGCTGCCACCGGCCACCGCGCCACCCAGACTCACCAGTAGACCGGACGAATGGTGCAGCGGCGCAAGGCAGTACACCGTGTCGTCGCGGCCCAGATCGGCGGCGGAGGCGGTGCCGAACGCGGACAGCGCCCAGCGGTGGTTGGTCACGTACTTGATATCGAAGCGGTCGCCGGTGCCCGTGACCAGAATGAACGCCAGCTCGCGCGCCAGGCCCGGATTCGGCTGATACCAGGACGGCACCGTCACCTGCGCCGGATCGACCTGCTCCAGATCGGTCACCACGCAGTCCTGCGGGATATCCAGCGCGCGGGCATCGCCGCCGCCCAGCACCAGGACCCGGCGGCCGGTAGCGGCCGCGGCACCCAGGTTCTCCGGATCGGAGACAATCAGCTTGGCGCCGGTCAATTCGACGATCTTGGACAGTTCGCTACCGGGCGCGAGCAGCACCGCCACCGCACCGAGCCGCGAGAGCGCGGCAATGGCGACCAGGGCGCTGGGCCGGGTCTCCATGACCACACCGACCCGGGTGGCAGGGCGCACACCGGCGGAGATGAGGCCGCGCACCACATTGTCGATGCGCTCATTGACCGCGGCATGCGTATGCACCCGGTCCTCGAACAGGAACGCTTCCCGCGCCGGACCGCGTCGCGCCTGCTCGGACAGTAGGCGGCCCAGCGAAACTCGGGTGTGCGGCTGGATCATGCCCAGGCGGGTGAGCCGCGGCAGCGCACGCGCCGCCTCACCGGAGAGTTCGACGGTGCCGCGCAGCGTCTGCCCGGCCACACCCTCGATGGCCTTGCCGAGCTCCGCGCCGGCCTCGGCCAGACTGCCGACGGCGTGCACCGCACGGGTCAGTCCGGTGGTCGGACCCTTGCGGGCCACCTCGTGGCTCATGGGCTGGATCTGCTCGGGCAATTCGCCGCGACCGCTGAGCCAATTCACCCAGTCGCGCACCTGCGGCCAGGTCTGCTTGGTGGCGGTGGAGCCCGAGACAAGCCCGAAATGTCCCGCTACCACACTGGATTCGTACACATCGGCATTGGGCGCCGCGCGCACGATGCCACGAACGGCGGCGGGCTGGCCGATATCGTCGACCTCGCCGACCACCGCCAGAATCGGGCATTTCAGATCGGCGAGCGAGATGGGCTGGTCGCGAATGACGAAACCGCCCAGCATCATTCGATTGTGCTTGATGAACTGCGTGAGCAGATCGGTGAGCGCGGGCCCCGGATAGCCGAGCCAGCCGTCCGCTTCGAGGAAGCGGCGTTGCCGTTCCCTGGGCAGCAGGGCCTCCCGGTCGTGCAGCTGGCGCAGGAAGTCCAGCCGGGACTTGACGGTCTTGACCGGGTCCAGGGCCTGAAAGCCCAGGCGCACCATGGAATCGGTGATCGGCAGCCGGTTGAGCACATGGTCGGCGAGGAAATCGGCCGCGCCCTGCGCGAGTCCGTAGGGAATGCCGAAGGGCATGCCCGCCACCGCGTCCACGGGACTGCCGAAGGTGACGATGGACTCCACGCCTTTGCCGAGGCGATAGGCCGCGGTCTGATAGGCGAACATGCCGCCCTGCGAGTAACCCATGAGATGCACACCGCGGCCGGTCAATTCGTTCACGGTCTCGATGGCGCTGTTGACGGCCAGTACATGGTCGGCGAGGTCGCGGTCCCAGCCGCCCTCCTCGGTGGTGGGTGAGCCGAAATCGACCACCCAGCAGTCGATTCCGCCCTCGTGCAGTATGCCGACCGCCCCGTCCGAGCCGTTCACATCCCAGATCTCGGCGGTGACCATGAGTGGGGGCACCAGCAATGCGACCGGTCGGTCCGAAGGGGCACTCGCCGCGGATGCCGCAGTGGCATCGGGGAAGTAGTGCCGCAGCCGGTAGGTGCGCTTTCGCTCGACGATCTCGTACGGCGAGGATTCGATGTCGTGAACCAGTCCCCCGAACCGGATCACCTCGAGCCCGTTCTGTGCGGTTGCCACGAGGCGCGCCAGCGGCCCCACAACGGACTTCGTATTGAATTTCACGGCTTTGCTCCCAGACCTACCCTGCTCGTGACCTGCGTCATCCGCCCCGACGCGTTCAGATGAGCTTGCCATATGGCCACCCTACTGCGCGGCGGCTGTGACCAGTTCCATGAGCGGCTCGAGCAGGCGGGTGCGTCGGGACAATCGCGTCGAGCAAAAGGACAGCCCGGTCGGTTCAGCTATTTCTGTGAATATGCGAATGGGGCCATCCGCGACGGCACTCGGCCGGTCAGCACGCTGGTCTAATGCCCGCTAGGGACGATTGCGGAGCCGCTGCTGCGATGCCGCGAAGCCCGACACGACGGCGATAGCAATGCGCCAGACATCATGTTTATGCATTCCGCTGCGCTCGCACGATTGCGCGATCTACCATCGGTATCGCTGGAACGCACTGTCGCGCTTACCTTTTCACTCATCATGTCTCCGCAGGCCCGTATTCGGACCTGCCGTATCGCCGTGGACTCCACCGCTCGTGCAACGCGGTGGCCCTTAGAAGGTGAGGACCGCAGCATGACCATCGAAATGCCCCTTCAGACTGAAAACGGCCATCGGAAAACCCTCAGTACCACCGCCGCCCACCAGCTGGCGCACACCACCAAATCCGAACCGCAGATGCAGGGCATCAGCTCCCGATGGCTGACCCGCAATCTGCCGTGGACACAGGTGAAGGGCGGTGTGTATCGAGTCAACCGGCGCCTCACCCACACCGTCGGCAACGGCGAGGTCGAATACATCATCAACGGCCCGAACGCCCGGGTCATCCCGCTCGAACTGCAGGAGCTCCCGCAGCTGCGCGGCTTCGATGACGAGGAGGTGCTCGCCACCGTCGCCGCACGCTTCGAACAGCGCGACCTCCCGCCCGGCACCGTCGTCGCCGAATTCGGCAATCCGATGGATCAGGTACTGCTGATCGTGCACGGCAAGCTCAGCAAGATCGGTACCGGCGAATACGGCGAGGCCACCAAGCTCGGCATGCTCGCCGGCGGCGACTTCTACGGCGACGAGACGCTGATCGATCCGGACGCCATCTGGCCGGTCACCATCAAAACCGTCACGCCCACCACCGTTCTGGTGCTGACTCGCCCGGCGCTGCTGCAGCTGTGCGACAACATCCCGGCACTGCAGGAGCATCTGTCGGCCGTGGCCAATGTGCCTGCCGCGCCGCAGAACAAGTTCGGTGAGGCCGAGATCGTGGTCTCCTCCGGCCACCACGGCGAGCCGGTCCTCGACGGCACGTATGTCGACTACGACTCGCAGCCACGCGAATACGAACTCAGCCTCGGCCAGAGCGTATTGCGGGTGCACACCCGCGTCGCCGATCTGTTCAACGATCCGATGGACCAGATCGAACAGCAGCTGCGCCTGACCATCGAAGCCATGTACGAGCGCCGTGAATACGACCTCGTCAACAATCCGGACTTCGGGCTGCTCAACAACTGTGATCTCAAGCAGCGCATCTACACCGAGTCCGGCCCGCCGACCCCGGACGATATGGACGAGCTGCTCAGCATGCGGCGCAGCACCAAACTCTTTCTGGCGCACCCGAAGGCGATCGCCGCATTCGCCCGCGAGTGCAATAAGCGCGGGCTCTACCCGGACCCGGTAGAGGTCGACGGCCATCGCGTGCCGGCCTGGCGCGGGGTGCCGATCTTCCCGTGCGGCAAGATCCCGGTCAGCGACACCTCCACCACGTCCATTCTCGCCATGCGCACCGGCGAGAAGGATCAGGGCGTCATCGGCCTGCACCAGACCGGAATTCCGGACGAGTACGAACCCAGCCTGAATGTGCGATTCAAGGGGATCGACGATCAATCGATCATCTCCTACCTCGTCAGCTGCTACTACTCGGCCGCCGTCCTGGTCCCCGATGCGCTCGGCATTCTCGACAATGTGTCGATCGCCCGTCAGTCCGACTGATCGGAGCCGGCCATGTCGGTGCTCTCACGCGCCGCGGCGCCGCCCGCCACCCATGAGGTGGCGGCGGCGGTCGCCGCGCTGCTGAAGTCCTTCGACCCGAATGCGCCGTCCACCCTCGTGCTCCCGGAGGGACCGGATTCCACCGGCGCACTGGATGATCCACGACTGGGCGAACCCGATGGCGCCGAGGCGCATCTCTCGCCGAAACGGTTGCTCGGCCCCATGGGGTTGGGGTCCGCGAGCCTGCTGGTGAATCTGCCCACGCTGGACGCGATCGCGGGAATCGCCGATCAGGCAGCACATCCGAGCACACCCGCCGGGGGCGCGGTACCGGCCCTGCGGCCCGCGACACCGAAACCCGGTGCCGGGCAGCCACTTCGCCCGATACCCCGGGCGAACAGCGCGGGATTCGTGCCCGCACCACCTGCCCCGGCGCGGACCGGGGCACCGAAAGCCACCGGACGGGCCGCAACCAGTCCGCCGACGGGAGCCGGCTCAGCGGCGCGAACCAGCGCGCCGGTGGGAAATAACACGCCGAAGGCCACAAGCTCATCGGCGGCGGCCGGCACTACGCCGGGGCGAATCCCCCTCGGTTCCAGCGGACTCGGAGCTCCGTCGGCACTCCGTCGACCGCGCGCCGCGGCGCGCGCTCCGGGAACGAAAGCACCCGGAGCGGCGGTGCCGAGTACTCCCGGAGCCGCGAGCGTTCCGGGAGTTGGCGCGCCGAGCGCCTCGGATATCGCAATACCGAAGTCCACTCCGCTCGCCGCCCCCGCCGCCACTCCGGCGGCGGGGGTGGCGCCGCCGGTCGAGAGCCGTGCGGTGCGGACTCCTGCGCGTCCGATATCGCACGGCCCCAGCGGAATCGGCACCGCGTCCGCCCTTCGGACGCAATCGGCGGGGTCGGCGATTCCGACGCTGTACTGCCCGCCGCCGGTGCGGGACGATCCCACGCTCGCGGCGGCGGTCAATACCGGAATCATCGCCTGGGCACAGGAGATCGGGCTGTACGAGGGCCGATTGGACGATCTGCGCAAGGCTGATTTCGGGCGCTTGATCATGCTGGCGCATCCGGACTGCGATGATGCGGACCGGCTGCTGGCAGCGGCCAAATGCGCGGTATCGGAGTGGTCGGTGGACGACTACTACTGCGAGGAGGACGCCAGCGATCTCGCACCGGACGGCAGTCGCTCCCGCGCCGCCGCCGAACTCGGGCCCCGGCTCGAATTGGCCGCCGCCGCAATGGATCCGGTGCATCTGCCGATCCGGTATCAGGCACAGGTCGAAAAGGCCATGCAGAGTGATCCGATTCTGCGCGCCTTCCGCACCTCGTTCGAACATCTGTCCCGGTACGCCTCCCCCACCCAGGTCGCCCGCCTGCGGACGGAGATAGCGGGCTGGTTCATCGCGCTGTGCGCGGAGGCCGGCTGGCGGGAGGCCGGGCGGATGCCCCCGGTCTGGGAGTACCTGCTCAACCGCCAGCCGCACAGCTTCCTGCCGTGCATGGCGCCCATCGACGCGGTCGGCGGCTACGAGTTGCCCGCCGCCGAATACACCGATCCACGGGTCCGGCGGGTGGTGACCACGGCCGCGCTGGCCAGCCAGATGGTGAACGACCTGTACTCGATGGCACGCGAAGACCTTTCCGGCGGAAGGGAATTCAACCTGCCGACAGTGCTCGCGGCCGAGGAGATGTGCTCACGCCGAGAGGCGGTGCAGCGCACCGCACAGGTGCACGACGAACTGGTGCACCGCTTCGAAGCCGAGGCGGGCGCGCTCGCCGCCGGCGGTTCCGCCGAACTGCGCCGCTTCCTGGGCGGTCTGTGGGCCTGGATGGGCGGCAATCGCGCCTGGCATGCCGACAGTCGGCGATACAACGAAAGCGACTGATCCCCAACATCTTTCAGCTCCTCATCTTCATTCAGCGATCGAGAGGATGATCTGCCATGACCACGTTCCGCCCCGAGTCCGAGAGCGTGCTGCACACCGACTATCAGAAGTCGGTCGCCGCCTACTGGAACAACAATCCCAATGACGACCGCGTGAACACCGTGCTCGGCGAGGTGGACGGGCTCTACCACCACCACTACGGCATCGGCGAGCCGGACCTGTCGGTCCTGGAGGGCGCCGAGGACACGCGTCAGGAGCGCCTCGTCCGGGAATTGCACCGCCTCGAAACCGCGCAGGCCGATGTCCTGCTCGACCAGCTCGGTGATGTGCGCCCCGGTGATCGGCTCATGGACGGCGGCTCCGGCCGCGGTGGCACCAGCTTCATGGCCAATCAGCGTTTCGGCTGCCGGATGGACGGCGTCACCATCTCCGAGTACCAGGCCGGCTTCGCCAATGACCAGGCCGCGGAGCGCGGCGTCACCGACAAGGTGCGGTTCCACTTCAAGAATATGCTCGATACCGGTTTCGAGACCGGGTCCATGCGCGGCATCTGGACCAATGAAACCACCATGTACGTGGACCTTTTCGAACTCTTCGCCGAGTTCTCCCGGCTGCTGGAGCCCGGCGGGCGCTATGTCTGCATCACCGGCTGCTCCAATGATGTGTTCGGGGCGCGTTCGGCGTCGGTGAGCTGGATCGACGCGCACTACGGCTGCAATATCCATCCGCGCAGCGAGTACTTCAAGGCGCTCGCCGCCAATAATCTGGTCCCGGTCGCCGTCACCGACCTCACCCCGCAGACCATTCCGTACTGGGAACTGCGCACCCATTCCGAGCTGGCCACCGGCGTGGAGAAGCCCTTCCTGACCTCGTACAAGGAGGGCAGCTTCCAGTACCTGATGATTACCGCCGATAAGGTAGGCCGGTGACCGGCACTCTCGACACTTCCGACGCCACTCCGGCAGTCGACCGTGAAGCCCTGCTCGTCGAGCTCGTGGACGAGCAGGGCCGCGCGGCCGGATCGCTGGCGGTGGCTGCGGCCCACACGGCCCCGGGCCGGCTGCACCGAGCCTTTTCGGTGCTGCTGTTCGACGGGGCCGGGCGGGTACTGCTGCAGCAGCGGGCCGCGGTGAAAACCCGCTTCCCGCGACTGTGGACCAATACCTGCTGCGGGCATCCCGCACCCGGGCAGGCGGTGGCCGAGGCCGCCGCCGTGCGGCTGGGTGAAGAGCTGGGAGTGTCGGCCGAGCTGACCGAGGTCGGCACCTTCAGCTATCAGGCGGCGGACGGGCGGACCGGGCGGGTCGAGCACGAATTCGATCATGTGCTGATCGGGCGGCTGATCGGCCAGGAGCCGCAACCGAATCCGGCGGAGATCGACGATATCGCCTGGGTGACCATCAGCGAACTGCGCACCGCGGTCGCGGCCGCACCCGGCGGGTACACACCGTGGCTGGCTCAGGTCATCGAGCTCGCCGACCACGCCTACACCGCCGGTCGCTGATTACTGGTTCACGGTCATGGCGAACCTCGAACTCTTCGCCAGGCCGTAGTACACCACCAGGGCCAGACCACAGCCGATGAACCAGCTGTACTGGGCCGCGGTGTACATACCCGTCATATCCTTGGCCAGCACGGGGAAGACCGCGGCGGCCGCGCCCACCACCGTCGCGATCACGGCGACCGGGTTGAATCCCTTTCGGTACCAGTAACTTCCGGTCTGCGACAGCGTGAATAGATCGTCCACCACGATATTGCGCTTGCGGATCAGGTAGTAGTCGGCGATCAGCACGCCGAACAGCGGGCCGATGAACGCGCCCAGGGTCTCCAGGGTGTAGTGGATGACCTCGGGGTTGTTGTACAGATTCCACGGGGTGATGAGCACCGAGCCGACCGCCGCGATCATGCCGCCCATGCGCCAGCTGATGCGCTGCGGGCTGACATGGGAGAAGTCGAACGCCGGGGAGATGAAGTTGGCCACGATATTGATGCCGACGGTCGCGATGGTGAAGGTCAAGGCGCCCAGCACGATCGCGAAGGTGGAGTCGATGCGCGAGACCGTCTCGACCGGATCGGTGATCAGCTTGCCGTAGACCGGAATGGTCAGCGAGGCGGTGATCACCACGAGCAGCGAGAAGGCCAGGAAGTTGACCGGCAGTCCGAGCAGATTGCCGCGGCGCACGGCCGGCATGGATTTGGCGTAGCGGGAGAAGTCGCCGAAATTCAGCATGGGGCCGCAGAAGTACGACACCACCAGGGCGATCGCGCCCAGTATGACCGGCAGCGCATTCCAGCCGTGGTACTTCACCGAGCCGAGCTCCAGATTGATCGAACCCCAGCCGGCCTTGTAGATCAGGTAGCCACAGAGCGCGAACATCACGACATAGACTGCGGGACCGCAGAAGTCGATGAACCGGCGAATGGACTCCATGCCCTGCCAGAACACCGCCGCCTGCACCACCCACAGCACCAGGTAGGCACACCAGCCCAGCAGCGACAGGCCGAGGAAGCCGTAATCAGAGGCGACCGCGTACGGCGCCAGGCTCGGGAACAGTTTGACGGCAACCACAATCAGCGCCGCCGAGGCCAGGTAGGTCTGAATCCCGTACCAGGCCACCGCGATCAGGCCTCGGATAATGGCAGGGATATTCGCCCCGCGCACTCCGAAGGCGCTGCGGCACATGACCGGATACGGCACGCCGGTCCGCTGACTGGGCGCGGCCACCAGATTGCACAGGAAGTAGACGATGGTGATGCCGACCAGCAGAGCGGCGAGCACCTGCCAGCCGGCCAGGCCGAGCGCGAACAGGCTGCCCGCGGTGACGTAGCCGCCGACGCTGTGCACATCCGACATCCAGAAGGCGAAGATATGGTATGAGCCCCAACGCTGTTCGCGCAGCGGGGCCAGGTCCGCATTGGTGAGCGCGGGGTCGTAAACTGGGGCGGTCACCGTGGGAGGTGTGTCCGCCGTGACGGGTGTGGCGATATCGGTCATGGCGCATCCGATCCGAAGAGCAATGGTCGGATCAAGGTAGGAACGGGCCGTTGCCCCGCCATTGCACCTCCATTGCCTCCTTATTGCGGTATCGATATATCTTCGGCGGCCACCAGCAGACCGGTATCGGCGGGCAGTGTGGAGATCACCTGCTCGAGTCGCAGGTGATGGCGGCGGGCGATGGCGAGCAGCCGATCCACATCGCGATCCAGGAAGGCGTCGAGCATGAGGTTGTGATCGCCGTGCAGGCGTTCCCGATCGGCGTGCGAGACGTGCACCATGGGCTGGATGGGTTCGGTGACGTTCCAGGCGGCCTCGAGCATGTGGATGAGCCGGAACAGCCGGGACGGGCGGGTCAGGGCGAGATGGAAGACTCGGGAGTGCCGATGGTAGGCGACCGGGTCGTCCTCGTGAATCGCCTTCTCCAGCAATTCATTTGCCGCCACGAGGGCTGCGCGGTCCTCGGCGGAGGCGTTGATCGCCGCCATGCTCAGCGCCGCCTCCTCCAGGGTCTGCCGCACGATATACATCTCGCGTAGTTCGGCGGCGGTCAGCTGGGCGACGGCGTAACCGGCGTGCTGTTCATGCGTGACCAGGCCCTCTCCGATCAGGATTTTGAGCGCCTCGCGGACCGGTATGTGACTCACACCGAACAGTTCCGCGATCTCACGCAGCGGAATCACGGTGCCCGGCGGGGCGGCGCCGTCCAGGATCACCCGGCGCAATTCACCGAGAATGATCTGCGGTCGACCCGGTTGGTCGACCACCAGGGTGGCCAGCAGGGCGGAGCGTCGACGTGGGGGCATACTGCCAAGCTAGGTTTCCCGTGTTGGTTTTCTCGGTCGGTGGTGTCACAACCAGGAAAAGTTGCCGCCGATTTCACCACATGCCGGCAGACAGCCGGCCCGGGCCGGTGGTGACGCCCGGGCCCATGCAGCCCATGACCATATCCGGGGTCATCATCTCGTATTCGGCGACAACGCGGACGCGACCGCCCTGCCCGAGACCTCCGACAACCTCCATCGGGCCGATTGTGGGCTGCATCATGCCGACCGGCCACGGGCCCCACAGTTTGCTGGTCTCGCCGTCCGACCAGAGGATGTCGACGGTGAGCGGGCCGTCCGCCGGATGCATGCAATCCGATGCCGCCACATGCACTCCCGTGAAGGCGCCGCCGGTGATGCCCGGAACGCCGACACAATCCCACAACCTGCCGACCGAGGTGAAGGTGAGCACGCGGGGCGTCATATCGATGGCGCCGTCCACGGCGGTCCAGCGGAAGTCGCCGCCGGAACAGCTACCGATGGTCAGGACCTCGGCGGCATGGGAGGTCGCGGCCGGGGCGCTGCTCACAGTGGCGGCAACGGCGAGCACGGTCACGATCTTCACTGCATTCGGCACAGCTTCCCTCTCCTGGCATTCGAGCGGGGCATCGGCGCAGGTCAGCGCGAAATCGAGCAGATGCTCGATCGGTCAGAAGATAGCTCGGGCGGTGGGTTCGGCTCGGGATTGTCCGCCCGGGCCGGGGTCCGTACGCGTGGCGCGACGCGGCGCGGCGGGGACGAGACAGTTCGGTTGACGCCTGGCAGCATGGCGCCATGGACCTGATCGCACGGATCGACGCGGCGGCAAATCTGCTGGCACCGGTCATCCGCCGGACCCCGATGGTGGCATCGCGGGTCATGGCGGAGCGCACCGGGCACGAGGTGTGGCTCAAATGCGAGAACCTGCAGCGCACCGGGTCGTTCAAACCGCGCGGGGCCTACAACCGCATTGCCAATCTGCCGGAGTCCGAACGGCGACTGGGCGTCGTGGCGGCCAGCGCGGGCAATCACGCACAGGGGGTCGCCTGGGCGGCAACATCATTGGGCATCGAGTCGACCGTGTTCATGCCGGTGGGCGCGGCGCTGCCGAAACTGGTGGCCACCAAGGCATATGGGGCCACGGTGTATCAGGTCGGCGACACCATCGACGAATCACTGATGGCGGCAAGGGAATTCGCCGAGCAGACCGGGGCGACACTGGTCCATCCGTTCGATCACCCCGATATCGTGGCCGGACAGGGGACGGTGGCGCTGGAAATCCTGGAGCAGCTGCCGGATGTCGGCACGGTCATCGTGCCGACCGGTGGCGGCGGACTGCTCGCGGGCGTCGCGGGGGCGCTGCGGCAGTTGGCCCCGCAGGTGCGGGTGATCGGCGTGCAGGCCTCGGGCGCGGCGGCGTGGCCCGGATCGCTGGAGGCCGGCAAGCCGATTCGATTGGCGCAGATGGTCACCATGGCCGACGGCATTGCCGTGGGACAGCCCGGTGAGGTGCCGTTCGGGCACATTGTCGAATGCGCGCCGGCCATGGTGACCGTCGATGAGGATGCGCTGTCGCGGGCGCTGCTGCTGTGCATGGAGCGCGCCAAACTCATTGTCGAACCGGCCGGGGCAGCCGCGGTCGCCGCGCTCATGGCCTGCGATCTGGACGAACTCGAGCTGCGGGGTCCGGTGTGCGCCATTCTCTCCGGCGGCAATATCGATCCGCTGCTGCTGACCCGGGTGATCGGGCACGGTCTGAGCGCCGCGGGCCGCTACCTCGCCGCTCGGGTCACCATCTCCGACCGTCCGGGCAGTCTCGGTGGATTGCTCGCCGAGCTGGGACGCACCGGCGCGAGTGTGCTCGATGTGGTCCATTCCCGCACCGACACCTGGCTCGCCATCGACGAGGTGGAAGTACTGCTGACGCTGGAAACCCGCGGGCCCGCACATCGCGACGAGGTGCTCACCGCGCTCGCCGATGCGGGATACACACTGCGCGTGCAGGATTGAACACGCTGAAACTCGGTGTCACCTGGATTCGATGCGCCCCAATGGGGTTCAATGCGCCCACAAGAGAGATTCAGTGCGCCCCACCGAGTTCCAACGCCAGTACTCCGACGATCACCAGCCCGATCCCGCCCACCTGCACCATGGTCAGCCGCTCATCCAGGAACAGCGCACCGATGGTCGCCACCGCCACCACACCCACGGCCGACCAGATGCCGTACGCGACTCCGATCGCCATACCCCGTTTGAGCGCCTGCGACAGGAAGACGAACGCCGACGCGTAACCGATCACCACGATGATCGACGGCACCAGTTTGCTGAATCCATCGGAGATCTTCAGCGACACCGTGGCGGTCACCTCGAACGCTATGGCCAGTCCCAGAAACAACAAGGTCATGCCGGCACACTATCGGGCATACCGGGCCCGAAATGAGATGCATGGCGCGACGCCGTATGGTTACTGGGACGGCATGTGGATGCCACCACACTTCCGAGCCGCCTCAGCGCTGAAAGACAGAGAGCGCACCTGTGCCGAATTGTCAGCACCGCCGCTGAGCCTTCGCACATTTCCGGCTCCGAACGCCGATCTCCCGCCACTACGCGGCACTCCGATCTCGACCGGTCACCCCGGCGAGTCGGTCACACTCCCCCAGGAGGACCTCATGTCCGACCAATCCGTGAACCCCGAAACCCAAGCAGTCGACTCCGACACCGCCGACCGGCCGATGTCGCGCCGCGAACGCCGGGGCAAGCCCGCCCGCAAACAGTCCGACGCCGGCCCCATCAAGTCGGGCCGCTTCACCATCCCCGCCACCAAACGGTCGAACTTCGTCAAAGAATGATCCGCCCGAGACCCCGAATGCCCGCCGCTCCCCGCGGCGGGCATTCGTCGTTCCGGGGGCTGCTCAGCCGGCTTCGGGAAGCGGGTGGAACTCAACACTGAGCCGCAGTTCCAATGCCTCCGCGAACCTTTCGAGCATCGGGATTGTCGGCATGGTGCCGCCGGCCTCGAATCGCGCTACCGCCGGTTGTTTCAACCCGGCTCGTTCCGCGAGCTCGGCCTGGGTCAGCCCCAGTTCTTCTCGACGCCGCCGGACGGAGGCGCCGAGTTCGAATCGGATTCGGGCCGCATCGTAGGCAGCACCCGCGCCGGGTCGGCCCATGACCTCGGCCCGCTTGTCAGCCCAACTCGTATGTTCACCCATGGAAATCACTCCTCCTCCACGGTATGAGCCTCAGCGACACAGCGTTTCATCGCTCGCGCCGCCCGCTCCACTTCAGCCGTCTCCCGCATCCGCTGCTTCCGAAACACAGTCAACAAGATGATGCGCCTGCCCGGTGCAATCCAGTAGGTGATTCGTACCGCGTCACGGGAGAGGTAGAACCGGCGTTCGCGAAGTTTGCCCCGTAGCTGTTTGGTGTAGGGCTCGCCGAGTAGCACCCCGCACTCGGCCAGTAGATCGACATAGAAGGCCACTGTCTCCTGGTCGTCCTGGTCGAGCGAGTCGATCCACTCGTCTATCTCCGGTTCCAGCTCCACCTCTCCCCAATTCATAACACGGACGTTATAACGACGGAAAGCGCGACGTCCGCGGAACTGAGAATCAGCGCAGCCAGGTGCGGTGGTCGGCGGCGGTGCTGCGGACTTCCTCGAGTTGCTTGGCGACCTGGACGCCGGCGGTGCCGCCGCGGGCGTTGCGGGAGGCGATGGAGCCTTCGACGGTGAGGACGTCGCGGACCCGGGGGGTGAGGTTCGGGTCGACGGCGGCGAATTCGTCGTCGGTGAGATCGGCGAGGCCGACACCGCGGGCTTCGGCGGCACGGACGCAGCCGCCGGCGGCCTCATGGGCGACGCGGAACGGGACACCCTGACGGACAAGCCATTCGGCGATATCGGTGGCGAGGGTGAAACCGGCGGGGGCGAGCTCGGCCATGCGGTCGGTGTGGAAGGTCAGGGTGGAGACCAGACCGGCGATGGCGGGCAGCAGCAGTTCCAGCTGGGCCACCGAGTCGAACAGCGGTTCTTTGTCTTCCTGCAGGTCACGGTTGTAGGCAAGGGGCTGAGCCTTCAACGTGGCGAGCAGGCCGGTGAGGTTGCCGATCAAGCGGCCGGCCTTGCCGCGGGTGAGCTCGGAGACGTCCGGGTTCTTCTTCTGCGGCATGATGGAGGAGCCGGTGGACCAGGCGTCGGCGAGGGTGATGTAGCCGAATTCCGGTGTGCTCCAGATGATTACCTCCTCCGCCATGCGGGAGAGGTCGACGGCGGTCATGGCCAGCACGAAGGCGGCCTCGGCGGCGAAATCGCGGGAGGAGGTGGCGTCGATCGAATTGGCCGCTGCCGCGTCGAAATCCAGGTCGGCGGCGATCGCCTCCGGATCCAGGCCGAGCGAGGAACCGGCCAGCGCGCCCGAACCGTACGGGGAGATGGCAGCGCGCTTGTCGAAGTCGCGCAGGCGATCGATATCGCGCAGCAGCGGATGTGCGTGCGCCAGCAGGTGATGCGCGAGCAGGACCGGCTGCGCGGCCTGCAGGTGCGTCTTGCCCGGCATGACGGCATCCGGATGCGCGACGGCCTGGGCGACCAGGGCGTCGACCACCTCGAGGACACCCGCGGCGACCCGGCGCACGGCATCGCGCAGCCACATGCGGAAGAGTGTGGCCACCTGGTCATTACGCGAACGACCGGCACGCAGGCGACCGCCGAGTTCGGTGCCGACGCGTTCGATCAGACCGCGCTCCAGGGCGCCGTGCACGTCCTCATCGGATTCGGCGGGGGCGTAGGCGCCCGAGGCCACATCGGCGGCCAGCTGATCGAGTCCGGTCAGCATGGCGGCCAGATCACCCTCGGACAGCAGTCCGGCCTTGTGCAGCACGCGCGCATGGGCTTTGGACGCGCGGACGTCGTACGGCGCCAGCACCCAGTCGAAGTGGGTCGACTTGCTCAGCGCGGCCATTGCCGCGGCCGGGCCGGACGCGAATCGTCCGCCCCACAGCGCGCCCTCATTGGTGCTGCCGCCCTGGGTCATAGCGTGTCGTCTCCTCGCGGTCGTATCGCGGTCATCAGGATGTGTGTACTCATATCGGCCAGCGCCTCCTCGGGGACGACGCGGCCGCGATCGGCCAGCAGGGCCGCGGGATCGCCCTCCCGCACCAGCCACTGCTGCATGGCGAACCAGCTACGCGGGTCGGTGCGGCCCTCCCACGGGTACCAGAGCTCTTCGAGATCGACTCGAATCCCGGCCTTGGCCAAGGCTTCCCGTCGGCGTTCGCGCATTTCCTTCGACAGCGCGCGATTTCCGGTGCCGATATTCAGTGCCATCCGGCTGCCGGGCGCACTGAGTGCGACCACGTTCTCCAGCAGCCGGTCCTGCGCCTCGCCGGGGAGGTAGCGCAGCAGGCCCTCGGCGAGCCAGGCGGTCGGCCGATCGGGATCGAAACCCTTGTCGCGCAAGGCTTTCGGCCAGTCGTGCCGCAGATCGACGGGCACCTCACGGCGATCTACCGCAGGAACGTCATCGGCGAGCGCCTTCGCCTTGAAGTCCAGCACCTTCGGCTGATCCAGTTCGAAAACCATACTGCCGGAGGGCCATTCCACCCGATACGCGCGCGCATCCAAGCCGGAGGCCAGGATGACGAACTGCCGGATGCCGACGGTGATCGCCTTGGCGAAGTAATCGTCGAAATACAGCGTCCGGGCAACCAGGAAGTTGCCCATGACGCCGTTGATGAAGCTGCTACCGGTCTGACCGCCGCCCCGGCCGGCGGCCATGATCGTGTTCCAGCCGTCCGAACCCACCGCGGCCACCAGCTTCGCCGCGTACGGATCGTTGAAGACCGCATCGTCACGCCGGGTCTCGTGGGCCCGCATGGCGGCGACACCGATGGCGGTGGCGCCCACGCTCTCCGTGATGTCCCAGCTGTCGTCATCGGTTCGCATGGACGCCTCCTCAGGCCGGTTGGTACCCGGTCGCAGGCTACTACTTCTTGCCGAGGTCCCGACGCGCCGCGACCTTGGAGGACAGGCCGTGGATCTGCACGAAGCCCTTGGCCAGCGACTGGTCGAAGGTATCGCCGGCGTCGTAGGTGGCCAGGTTGAAGTCGTAGAGCGACTCGTCCGAGCGACGGCCGTTCACGATCACGCTGCCGCCGTGCAGGACCATGCGGACCTCACCGGAGACATGCTGCTGGGTGTCCTGCACGAAGGCGTCCAGCGCGCGCTTGAGCGGGGAGTACCACAGGCCGTCGTACACCAGCTCGCCCCAGCGCTGCTCGACCTGACGCTTGTAGCGGCCGAGCTCGCGCTCGACGGTGACCGCTTCCATCTCCTGGTGCGCGGTGATGAGGGCGATGGCGCCCGGCGCCTCGTAGATCTCGCGGCTCTTGATGCCGACCAGACGGTCCTCGACCATGTCCAGACGGCCGACACCCTGACGGCCGGCACGCTGGTTCAGCTCGGTGATGGCCTCGAGCATGGAGACCGGGCGGCCGTCGATGGCGACCGGAACACCCTTGTCGAAGGTGACGATGAGCTCGTCCGGCGCCTCGAAGTTGACGGTCGGGTCGACGGTGTAGTCGTACACGTCCTTGGTCGGGGCATTCCAGAGATCCTCGAGGAAGCCGGTTTCCACCGCGCGGCCCCACAGGTTCTGGTCGACGGAGAACGGCGACTTCTTGGAGACATTGATCGGCAGGTTGTTCTCGCCGGCGAACTCGATGGCCTTCTCGCGGGTCCAGGCGTAGTCGCGGACCGGGGCGATGACCTTCAGCTCGGGCGCGAGCGCGCCGATGCCGACCTCGAAGCGAACCTGATCGTTGCCCTTACCGGTGCAACCGTGCGACACCGTATCGGCGCCGTGGTACTCGGCGGCCTCGACCAGGTGCTTGACGATCAGCGGCCGGGAGATGGCCGAGACCAGCGGGTAGCGGCCCATATACATGGCGTTCGCCTGAATGGTCGGCAGGCAGTACTCATCGGCGAACTCGTCGCGCGCGTCCACCACGATCGATTCGACCGCACCGCAGTCGAGCGCGCGCTGGCGCACATCGTTCATGTCCTCGCCGCCCTGACCCAGGTCGATCGCGACCGCGACCACCTCGGCCCCGGTCTCCTTGGCGATCCAGCTGATCGCGACTGAGGTGTCCAGCCCGCCGGAGTAGGCGAGTACGACGCGCTTGGTCATAGTCCGTGTGCTCCTCGATTAGTACGTGTAAGTCGGTTCCCCCGCCGTCCTGCAAATGATTATGCACGATGATGCAATCCCATTCATAACCGGGGGTGGGTGACCAGAAAATCCCTGGCCAGAGCCACTACGGCCCCCAGCAGTCCGGTGCCGATGAACGCTGGCAGCGGGCGCAGCGGGTCATGAGTCGGCGACACCGCGCCCACTACTTCCCCATGAGCCGCCTCAGATCAGCAAGACCGATCACCGCCATCGGCGAAATATCCGATCACTCCAGCGCTGTACCGAGATCAGCGCGGCCAGTGAGCCTTCGCCGGACCACACCGACCATTCGCTTCACAGAAGTGACTACTCATCATCTTCGATGACGGGAATGCATGGCGAAAGCAATTCGTCGCGCCATGAAGATACTGCGCCCCGGCGCATTACCGTGACCTGAAATTCATTCTCACGACCAGATGAATCCTCATCGTCTCGCACATAGAGGATCCCGTAGGAACCGGGCGCGACCCTTCCTATGTCGGCGAAGACCTCGATAACTTGATCACCTTGGCTGCCTTTATGATTCGAGCATCCTGCAATATGAATCTGATTTACACCGTTGACAGTTCGAATTTCGGCGAGTCCGGGCGCCGATTGCAGAGCTTGCAGGACTGCCGCAGCAGCAGTCCGTGCGGCTTCGCTTTCACTATCGTTCTCATCCCCCGTAGAACTCTGAACGGTGACCCAGCCGTGGTACTCGAACACCTCACTCCTTCAGCTAAAACGGCGCTTCATCGATAACAAGGTCGATTTTGTACTCGTCGGCATACTGCTGAAGCTTTTCGCGCACTCCAGCTTGCGGTGGTCCATCAAAATGGTAGTACACACTTCTGCCGGTATCCTGCGCCGCTTCGAAGGTCGCGCGCGCCTGGCTTCTGAAGCTCTTGTTGACTTGAAAGTTCGCAGGCTTCGCTTGAGCGATGTACTGATCGCTGACCGCATCGAACTCCCGGCCGGCGGAGTCGCTGTCGAATCTGACTCGCGATTGCCCGCCGATCCTTCCGGCGAGCTTGTCCGCATCAGGATCCGGCTTGTCGACTTTCGCCAAACCACCGGAGTATCTTCCCGAATCAGCGGGCGCCCGCGCGGTTTTCGGAGGTTGGGCGACCGCATCGTCGGCCACGGTTTCCAGTTCTTGTGCCTCATCCACGGTCTTGCGAGTCTTGCTCAGATCGCGCAGCGCCAGTTGTGCCTTGCGAGCGCGTATTTCGTCTCGCCAGCCGCGGACGGCTTCCGCGATGCGCACGGCGTAGCGGGCGACGATCGCCGTGGTTGCGGCGCCGGCGGCAACTGCGGTGATACCGAAGGTGATCCAGGCCGTAGCGGTGGCGATGGCGAGTTCGCCTGCGACCGCCCAGGCGAGCTCTACGAGGATGCCGTGGAGAATGGCGCTGCGGAGGTGTTCGAGATCAGCTTTATAAGAACTGCACAACTGTGAGAGCTCACCGCAGGCTCCGAGGATGTCGTCGACTGCGTCTTGTAAGTCGAGCAGTCGCCGCGTGAACTCAGCGGCATCGGCGACATCATTGCGTTCCATCACTATCGCGGCGTTCTTCAACACCGAAGCCAACTCGACCGTGTGACCATTTTGCAGGCGATTCCAGGCGTCGGCTGCCGTCTGCAGCGAGTCGGTGTCACCGTCGGGAATGTCGATGCCGACTTTGTCGGCCAATCGAATCAGAGAATCGGCCGCTTCGCGCAGACCTCGACCAGGCCCTCCGGCCGAAGGCGGGCTGCCGTAGTAGCGGCACGACGGCGTCGGAACCGGCGGCATGACAGCAGGCCGGGCGGCTGGATCGAGGACACTGTCGTAGTCGGCCGAGTAATGGTTGTAGCCAGCCTGCACGATCACGGTGCCGAGCTTCTGAAGTCCTTCGCCGAGGAGGGAAACCATGTCGAGAACCTCGGTGACCCGCCGGTCGTACTTCTGCCCCCAGGCGGCGCCGGTCTCGTCGACACCGGCCATAGCACCACAGTCGGCCATGGCCTTCGTTTCGGCGAGGAACGCGTTCTGCAGCGCATCGGAAAGGCCGAAACATGCTCTGCCGACGGCATAGTAGGCACCGAAATCGACGTTCACCAAGGCGCCACCCGAGCCCGTTGCACCTGCCGGCTCACAGGCCGAGCATTCTCAAGTTCGCGGCGATGGCTCCGGTGTAGTTCTCGTGTGCGGTGCGGGCGGCGGCTTCCAACGCGGCCAGGCCGTCGCGGACCTCGTTCGCGCCGGTCAGCCACTCGCGGTGTGCGGTCTCGTATGCGGTCGCGGCCTCGCTCGACCAGGTTGCCGACAGCGCCCTGGCGCGGTCGTCGAGTGCTGAGAGGTTGTCGGCGACAAAGCCTTTGAAGGCGCGGATGCGTGCGGTCACTTCGTCGAGATGCGGCAGATCGACCGAGTAACCCTCGCCCGGGACACTCATGGCAGCTCCAGCGAATTCACCGCGGTGGCGAAATTCGTGTCGGTATCCCGGTAGTTCTCGGCCGTGACACCCAACTTTGCGGCAAGGTCGAACAACGCATCCCAGACCTCGACGGCGCCGCGATGCATTTCCTCCCAGCCCTCGCTGTACGAACCCGCGGCAGCGCCCTTCCAGGTGTTCATCAGGTCCCGGACTTCACCATCGAGAGTCGAAGAACCCGACCGCAACTCCTCAGCCATTTTGTAGGCGAGCCGTCCGAACGCCTGCACTTCATCGGGAACAACGTTCAACTGCCCCGATGCCCCACCCGATTCGATCGCCACGCCACCCTCCTTCAGCGCAGCATCATATGGCATCCGAGTAGCAACCAGCAGGCTCAGCCACGCTTCGCACCCGGACACACCGGCCGGAATCGCCAATCAGGTGGAGGGTGGCCGGTCAGGCGAGGAGTTCGATTTTGGTGGCCAGTTCGGCGCCGGTGGTGGGTTCGCGGGCTATGACGGCGATGGTGTCGTCGCCGGCTATGGTGCCGACGATCTCCGGCAGAGCCGCTCGGTCGAGGGCGCTGGCCAGGAAGTGGGCGGCGCCGGGTGGGGTCCGGAGGACGGCGATATTGCCGCTGGAGTCGGTGGAGACGAGGAGATCGCCGAGGAGTTTGGAGAGGCGTTCGGTGCCGCCGGTTACGCCCCTGACGGGGCTGCCGTCTTCGGGGACCACGTAGACGCCTGCGCCGCCGTCGGCTGCGCGCAGTTTGACCGCCCCTAGTTCGTCCAGGTCGCGGGAGAGGGTGGCCTGGGTGGTGTCGATGCCTTCGCCGGAGAGGAGGGCGGCCAGTTCGGATTGGCTGCGGACCTCGTGCTGGGAGAGGATGGCGACTATGCGGGCCTGGCGGCCGGCCCGGGTGCGGGCGATTGCCGCACCCGATCGCACGGGAACTGTTGCGGCCGAGCGTCGCTCACCGCTCACCGGGCACCGCCCTGTTTGGCGAGCAGCCAGACCAGCAGTGCCTTCTGGGCGTGTAGGCGGTTTTCGGCTTCGTCCCACACCGCGCTGTGCGGGCCGTCGAGGACCTCGTCGGTGATCTCCTCGCCGCGATGCGCCGGAAGGCAGTGCAGCACAGTCACATCGGGGGCGGCATGCGCCAGCAGGGCCGCGTTCACCTGGAAGGGGCGGAAGGGGGCGACACGGTCGAGGCCGTCGTTCTCCTGGCCCATGGACATCCAGGTGTCGGTGACCAGCGCGTCGGCGCCTTCGGCGGCCGCGATCGGATCCGCGGTGAAGGTGATGGTGGCGCCGGTTTCCGCGGCACGCTTCTGGGCCAGTTCCACGATCCACGGCAGCGGCTCGAAACCCGCGGGGGCGGCGATGGTTACGTTCAAACCCGCGGTGACGCCGCCGAGCAGCAGCGAGTGCGCCATATTGTTCGCACCGTCGCCGAGATAGGTGAGCTTGCGCCCGGCCAGGTCGCCCTTGCGCTCCTGCAGCGTCTGCAGATCGGCGAGGATCTGGCAGGGATGGAACTCGTTGGAGAGCGCGTTCACAACCGGAACGGTTGCGGCGCCCGCCATTTCGTCGAGCCGGGTCTGCTCGAAGGTGCGCCAGACGATCGCGTCGACATACCGCGAGAGCACCCGCCCGGTATCGGCGAGCGTCTCCTCGCGACCGAGCTGCGTATCGCGCCCGTCCACGACCACGGCGTGCCCGCCGAGCTGGGCAATGCCCATTTCGAAGGAGAAGCGGGTGCGGGTGGAGTTCTTCTCGAACATGACCGCGACACCGCGCGGACCGTCGAGCGGGCGCCGGGAGAGCGGGGCCTTCTTCAGTTCCGCTGCGATGGCGAGGATTTCGGCCTGTTCGGCCGGGCTCACATCATCGTCGCGCAGGAAATGGCGAATGGTCACTTCTGGTTCTCCTTCTCCACCTGGGCCTGCGCGGCGTCGAGAATGCCGGGGAGGTCGGACAGGAAATTGTCGGCCTGGGTCTCGGTGAGCACCAGCGGCGGAGCCAGCCGGATCACAGTGGGCTTGGCGGGATTGATGAGATAACCCGTCTCCCGTGCGGCCGCCTCCACCTGAGCCGAGGCATCGGCGGTGAGCTGGATGCCGATGAGCAGACCGGCGCCGCGCACATGATCGATGAGCGGGTGATCGAGATCGTCGATCCCGTCGACGAGAATCTTGCCGACCTTCTCCACGTGTGCGAGCAGACCCTCCTCGTCGATGGTCCGCAGCACCGCCAAAGCCGCTGCGGCACAGACCGGATTGCCGCCGAAGGTGGTGCCGTGCATACCGGGCTGCAGCAGCTCGGCCGCCGGACCCTGCGCCAGCACCGCGCCGATGGGCAGACCGCCGCCCAGCCCCTTGGCCAGGGTGATCACATCCGGCACGATGCCCGCCGCCTGATGCGCGTAGAACGCACCGGTGCGGCCGATACCGGTCTGCACCTCGTCCAGAATCAGCAGTGCGCCTTGCTGTTTGGTAATGGCGCGCGCCTTGGCCAGATAGTCGGCAGGCGGAACGACCACACCGCTCTCCCCCATGATGGGTTCGAGAAACACTGCGGCGGTATCGGTGTCGACCGCGGCGGCGAGCGCCAGCGGATCGCCGTAGGGCACATGCACAACACCGGCCGGCATCGGCTCGAACGGCGTGCGCTTGGCCGCCTGCCCGGTCAGCGCCAGCGCGCCCATGGTCCGCCCGTGGAACGCTTCCTCACACGCGACGATCTTGGTCTTGCCGGTCAGTCGCGCCATCTTGAACGCGGCCTCGTTGGCCTCGGTGCCGGAGTTGCAGAAGAACGCCTTCCCGTCCCCGTCACCGAAGTGCGCGAGCAGCCGTTCCGCGAGTTCGATGACCGGTTCGCTGGCATACAGATTCGACACATGGCCGAGCGTGCCCAGCTGATTGGTGACCGCCTCCAGAATCGCCGGATGCGCGTGCCCGAGGCTGTTGACCGCGATCCCACCGAGGAAGTCGAGGTAGCGCTTGCCGTCGGCGTCGTAGACGACCGCGCCCGCACCGCGCACCAGCGCGATCTTCGGGGTGCCGTAGTTGTTCATCAGCGCGGAAGTCCACCGCTGCTGAATATCGGCTGTGCTCATGACTTCACTCCGTTCGAACTCGCAACGCCCGCGGGGGTCACCATGGTGCCGATGCCCTCCCCGGTGAACAGCTCCAGCAGTACCGAATGCGGCACCCGCCCGTCGATGACGTGCGCGGTCGGGACACCGCCTTCGACGGCACGCAGGCAGGCTTCCATCTTCGGCACCATGCCCGCATCGAGGCTGGGCAGCAACGTGGCCAGCTCATCGGTATCGATGCGGGTGGTCAGCGAGGACCGGTCCGGCCAATCCGTGTACAGACCTTCCACATCGGTGAGAATGACCAGTTTTTCCGCGCCTATGCCCTGTGCCAGCGCGGCCGCGGCGGTATCGGCATTGATGTTGTGCACCACGCCGTCCGCATCGGGGGCGATGGTGGATACCACCGGAATGCGGCCCGCCGCAATGAGATCCAGCACCGCATCGGGATTCACCTCGGTGACGTCGCCGACCAGGCCGATATCGGTGGGCGCGCCGTCCACCTCGACGGTGCGCCGGGTGGCGGTGAACAGCCGCGCGTCCTCACCGGAGATGCCGACCGCATAGGGCCCGTGCGCATTGATCAGCCCGACGAGCTCGCGGCCCACCTGACCGAAGAGCACCATGCGCACCACATCCATGACCTCGGGCGTGGTGACGCGGAAGCCGCCCCGGAACTCACCCTGCAGGCCCAGCTTTTTCAGCATGGCGCTGATCTGCGGGCCGCCGCCGTGCACCACCACCGGATGCACGCCCACGGTGCGCAGGAATGCCATATCGGCGGCGAAGGCCCGCTTGAGCTCCTCGTCGATCATGGCATTGCCGCCGTATTTGACGACCACCACCTTGTCGCGGAACTTCTGCAGCCACGGCAGCGCATCGGCGAGCACGTGCGCCTTGTCCAGCGCCGAAAGCTGTTCGCGCACCGAACTCATGAGCTGTAGGCCGAATTCTCTTCGACGTATCCGTGCGAGAGGTCGGTGGTGCGGACGGTGGCCTCACCGTCGCCGAGTCCGAGGTCGACCAGCACCTGGATATCGGCGCCGGACAGATCCACCTCGCGCGCGCCGGGGGCGCCCATGCCGTTGACGCACACCGGATATCCGTTGAAGGACACCGAAATCTTGTCCGCCTCCAGCTCGATCGGTGCGATGCCGATGCTCGCCAGCACGCGGCCCCAGTTGGGGTCGGAGCCGAAGAACGCCGTCTTGACCAGGCTGTCGCGGGCGAGGGCACGGGCGCCGATGAGCGCCTCGTCCTCGCTGATCGCGCCGCGCACGGTGATGTGCACCCGCTTGGTCACACCTTCGGCATCGGCCATGAGCTGCTCGGCCAGATCGTCGCAGACCGCGAAAACAGCGGCATCGAGGTCGTCCTGGCTGGGCGCGACACCGCTGGCGCCATTGGCGAGCAGCAGCACAGTGTCATTGGTGGAGCAGGAACCGTCGACATCGAGCCGGTCGAAGGTCAGAGCGGTAGCCTTGCGCAGCGCCGAGTCCAGTTGTGCGGGCGTGGCGACCGCATCGGTGGTCAGCACGATGAGCATGGTGGCCAGCGACGGTGCGAGCATGCCCGCACCCTTGCCCATACCGCCCACGTTCCACCTGTCCTGATGGTGGAACGCCACCTCTTTCGGCACGGTATCGGTGGTCATGATGGCCCGTGCGGCCTCCGCCCCACCCGAGAGCCCGCCACCCATTTCGCGCACGATCTCGGTGACGGCGGGCAGCAGTTTGTCCATGGGCAGCCGGTCGCCGATGAGACCCGTTGAGCAGACCGCGATCTCGCCCGCCCCGGTCTCGGTGCCCCAGTTGCTCAGCGCCTTCGCGAGCTCCTCGGCGGTGGCGTGCGTGTCCTGGAAACCCCCGGGACCCGTACAGGCATTGGCCCCACCGGAATTCAGGATGACCGCCCGCAGCCGCCCGGTCGTCAGCACCTGCTGCGACCACAGCACCGGCGCGGCCTTCACCTTGTTGCGGGTGAAGACGCCGGCCGCCGAATACTCCGGTCCCTCACTGAATACCAGTGCCAGATCCGGCTTTCCGCTGACCTTGATGCCCGCCGTGATACCGGCCGCGCGGAACCCCAGCGGCGCGGTGACGCCCTGGGTCCGGACCAGCTTGCCGACAGAGGTTGAAGTCACGGTGCCACTCCTACGGTGGAAAGTCCTGCGGTCTCGTCGAATCCGAGAGCCAGATTCAGGGATTGGACAGCCGCGCCCGCGGTGCCCTTGGCCAGATTGTCGATGGCGCCGATCACCACCAGCAGTCCGGCGGCCTCGTCCACGGCCACCTGCAGGGTGACGGCATTGGATCCGAGGACCGAACCGGTCTGCGGCAGTACGCCTTCCGGCAGCAGGTGCACGAAGGGTTCATCGGCATAAGCTTTTTCGTAGACGGCACGGGCCGCGGCGGCGTCCACACGCGCCGGGGCGGTGCAGGTGGCGAGAATGCCGCGCGGCAGCGGAGCCAGCACCGGGGTGAAGGATACGGCGACGTCGAGACCGGCGAGATCACTCCCGCCGCTCGCGGCGGCCGCCTTCAGATTCTGGGCGATCTCAGGAGTGTGCCGGTGCGCGCCCGCGATGCTGTAGGCACGCAGCGAACCCATCACCTCCGAACCCAGCAGGCCCACATCGAGTTTGCGGCCCGCGCCCGAGGTGCCGCTCACGGCGACAACATTCACATTCGGCTCGATAATGCCCGCGGCAAGGGCCGGGGCCAGTGCGAGACTCGACACCGTCGGATAGCAGCCCGGCACCGCGATCCGGGTCGCCCCGCGCAATCGCTCCCGCGCGCCCGGCAACTCCGGCAGCCCGTACGGCCAGCTGCCCGCATACGGGGTGCCGTAGTACTTCTCCCAGGCCGCGGCATCGGTGAGCCGGAAATCGGCCCCGCAGTCGATGATGACGGTCGATTCCGGCAGCGCCTGGGCAATGGCCGCGGACTGCCCGTGCGGCAGGCCCAGGAACACGATGTCGTGCCCGGCCAGCTCCTCGAGGGTGGTCGGTCCGAGGACCCGATCGGCCAGCGGCAGCAGATGCGGCTGCAGCGACCCGAGCAGGCTGCCCGCATTGGACCCGGCGGTCAGCGCCCCGATCTCGAGACGCCCGCTTCGATAGGCTGGGTGTCCGAGCAGCAGTCGCAGGACTTCGCCGCCCGCGTACCCGCTCGCGCCAGCGACCGCGACCCGCAGCGTGGGTCCACCAGAGGTATCCGCCATGTGATGATTATGCACGATTGTGCAAGCTCATTCACAGCGGGGTCCGGCAGACCCCCGCCGTATCGGCCTTCCAGCCTCGATCAGCGCAGTTCAGGCCACGAAAGCGAAAAGCCTCGCCGCCACTGCGAAGCTCACCACCGACAGCACTGTTTCCCGCACCGTCCAGGTCTGCAGCGTCTGTTTGACCGTCAGATCGAAGAACTTGGAGATGATCCAGAAGCCGCCGTCATTGACATGGCTCAGCACAATCGAGCCCGCGGCGATGGACATGGCGATCAGGGCCAGCGCCATCTGCGAGTAGTCGTGGCCGGCCACCAGCGGCGCGACAATGCCACCGGTGGTGACGATGGCGACGGTGGCCGAACCCTGGGCGATGCGCAGGCCACAGCTGATGATATAGGCGAGCACGATCACCGGAAGACCTGCGGCGGACATGGTTTGGGCCGGAGCCGTGCCGATTCCGGTGGCGGAGATGACCTTTCCGAAGAAGGCGCCCGCGCCGGCCACCAGCAGCAGCATGCCTACCGGGCGCAGCGATTCAACGGTGAGGGTGCTCTGGTCGAAATCGACGCCGCCGCCATCGTCGAGGACTAGTCACGCTGCCGTGATGGTTATGCAAGGCTGTGCAATTTCATTCACCCGAGGGTGCTTATTCCGGCATAATCAGAGGCCGATCTGACATAGCCGGTCTCCTCCGGCACACTCGACGTAGCCATGTACGACGACGACACTGAACAGCTCCCCGTTTACCGCCCCACCGGCAGTGCGCGCAGGTCAGCTGAGACGCCCCCGACCGAGCCCCGGCGCACCCGCCGCGCCCGGCCGAATTCGCATCGCCGTGCCGCGGAAGCTCCGGCGTCCGCGCAATCGAAGCGGCTGCGCTATGCCGGCCGCGGTGTCATGTCGCTGGTCACCGTCGGGGTGATGGGCATCACCGGTGTGCTCTGGTACGGGGAGACCACCCTGGACCAGGGTTTCACCCGCTCCAGCGCGATCGCCGAGGAGGACCGCACCCTCGACGGCGATATCAATATTCTGCTCATCGGGCTGGATACCCGAAAGGATCTCAACGGCAACGATCTGCCGAAGGCGATCCTCGACCAGCTGCACGCCGGTGACGGCTCCGAGGGCGGCTACAACGCCAATTCCCTGATCCTCGTGCATATTCCGAAGGATATGAAGAAGATCATCGCCTTCTCCATTCCGCGTGACGACTACGTGCCGGTCTCCGGTATCACCGGCTACGACCACGCCAAGATCAAAGAGTCGTACGGCCTGAAGAAGTACATGGTCGAGGAGAAGCTCAAGGCGCAGGGCGTCACCGACAAGGTCGATCTGGAGCGGCAGGGCCGGGAGGCCGGGCGCACCTCGATCGTGCAGACGGTGAAGGCGCTCACCGGCGTTCCCATCAACCGTTTCGCCGAGGTCTCGCTCGCCGGGTTCTACGATCTGGCCACCGCGCTCGGCGGCGTCGACGTCTGCCTCAATCACGCGGTGGACGACAGCTACTACTCCGGCGCCCAATTTCCCGCCGGCAAGCAGCATCTGGACGGCTCGGACGCCCTGGCCTTCGTGCGCCAGCGCCACGGCCTCGACAATGGCGACCTCGACCGCACGCACCGGCAGCAGGCGTTCCTCACCTCGGTCGCCAAATCGCTGAAGGATTCCGGCACGCTCACCAATGTGGGCAAGCTCAAGGCGCTCATGGATGTGGCGCACAAGGATGTGGTGCTCTCGGACGGCTGGAACCTCACCGACTTCATCACCACCGTGGGCCGCGCCGGTTCGCCCTCGATCGAATTCGATACGCTTCCGGTACTGCGCTACGACACCGTCGACGGCCAGGACGTCAATATCATCGATCCGGTCGCCATCAAGAAGACCGTGCGCAGCGCCTTCGGTGTGGAACAGCCGGCCGTCGCGGCCGCGCCGCGCACCACACCCACCAGCACCCTCGACGTGGTCAATGCCACGGGCACCCCCGGTATGGCGGCCAAGGTGCAGAAATCCCTGGGCGGCAAGGGATTCCCCACCGGCGATGTCAGCAATGCCACCTCCTCCGACGGCAGCTCCACCGTCATCTACTACGGCACCGGCGCCGACGCGGATGCCCAGCAGCTGACCGATATGCTCGGCGGCGTCTCCGCCAGCCCGTCCTCGAATGTCACCGCCGGGCATATCAAACTGGTCCTGGGCACCGACTTCGAGCTTCCGGAAACCCTCGACCCGGCGGCCGCGACCACCGGCGGCACCACGACCACCTCCAAGGCAACAGCAGCGGCAGCCACGACCACCACCGACGGCGCCCCCGACAACGGTAAGCCGGTCACCACGACCATCGGCTCGGATATCCCCTGCGTGAACTGATCCGCGCAGTCCCACCGGCCACCTGACGACTCACTGGACAGTATGTAAAGTGAGCCGCGTTACGCGGCGTCGAGCATTGGGATACAGATGGCAGGCAAGAATTCGGGAACCGGCACCCTCACCTTGAGTGGACGGTTCAATCACTACTCGAGCATCTACCTCGGCTGGAGCGCACGCGCCTATTCGCGCGTGAACAGCTGGATCTACGTCCGATCCGGCGGGACCAAGCTCGCCACGCTGCAGGGCAAACCGGTCTTCCAATTGATCGTCACCGGCCGCAAATCCGGCGAACCACGTCCGGTCATGCTCATGCTGATCCGCTCCGGCGACGATCTGCTGGTGTCGGGCTCCAACGGCGGCCACCCCGGCACCCCGAACTGGTGGCTGAACCTGACGGCCTCCCCCACCGCCCGCGTCCAGGTCGGCGCCGAGAACTGGCCCGTCGACGTACGCGTGGTCACCGACCCGGCCGAATACGAAACCCATTGGCGCACACTGGTCGCCGGTTACCCCGACTTCGCCACCTACCGGGCGCTGAGCACCCGCGAGTTCCCGATCGCGGTGCTCAGCCGCGCGGCCGGACACTGATCGGGGTCGTCCCGGCAGGCGCCGGGCGGACGTAGCGGGCCGTCGTCATTCGGCGGGGCGCGCGGGCGACAGGGTGTACAGCAACGATTCGCGGCGCGGCACGTCGCGGCGGAAGAGTTGCACGTTCATGACGGTCAGTTCGCCGGTCTCGGGCGATCGAATCCGGGTGGTGCGGGCCGGAAGCCCTTCGGGCGGCGGCCCCGACCACAGTTGCTCCCAGTCCGGCGAGCGCCGGCACCGGACCGCGATCTCCTCGATCCGCTCGGGCGAGACGGGCCCGGGCGCCATATGCCGGAACGCGTACACCATGGTGCGCAGATCACGCCACCGATCACCCATGATGTCGACGGCCACCGGGTCCAGCAGCATCCATTCGAGCACATTGTCGCCCGGTTCCAAGCCCGGAAACCACCGGCGATGGGCGTCATTGATCGCGACCAGGTCGTACCCGGGGGTCGTCTGATAGCAGGCCGGGCAGGGCAGGCTGTTCAGGAAACTCAGCTCGGCCGGCTTCGGTGCGGCCCCGCCGTCGTACAACCCGGCCAATTCGGGCAATAGCGCGCCCGCGGTCCGTTCGCGGTACGGCGGCGGCACGTCCAATGCTCCGAACAGCGCGCCCAGCGCGGTCGCGGTGGGTTGCCGAATGCCCTGTTCCACCTTCTGGATCAATGCCTCCGAAACCCCCGCCCGCCGTGCGAGTTCCGCGCGGGTCAGCCCCGCGGCCTCCCGGCGCGAACGCAGAAAGTTCGCGATAGCCGAATGCGCCTCGACCACTCCTACCACTCCTCCATCACTGTTCCGGGCTCGGCACCGGAGTCATGGTGTACATCCACCACTGCCGGCTGGGCAACTCGCAGCGGAAGATCTGCACCTCCATATGAATGAAATCGCCGGTCTCCGGTGAGCGCACCCGGGTGGAACTGCGCGCCTCGACGTCGGGAATGTCCGCCGACCAGAACCGTTCCCAATCTGGCGAGGTCCGGCACAGCGCGGAAATCTGCTCGATGCGTTCGGGCGCGGTGATGCCGGGCGCCATATGCCGGAAAGCCCACACCACCAAGTGTGTCTGGGTCTCCCAGTCGCCCAGGACATCACGGGCGATCGGGTCCAGCAGCATCCACGCAATGATGTTGGCGCCGGGCGTCAAGCCCGGAAATGCCCGCAGGAACGCGTCATTGGCGGCAATGAGGTCCAGTCCCGGCAATGTCTGATAGCAGGCCGGGTAGGGCAGTGAGGTCAGGAAGTCCAATTCGTCCTGATCCGGCACGTCATCGTAGAAGGAGATATCCGTCAGCTCGGGCTGCAGCACGTTCGCGACGTGCTCGCGGTACAGCATCGGCACATTCAGGGCCTCGAACAATGCGCCGAGCGCACCCGAGGTGGGCTGCCGGGTGCCCTGCTCCACCTTCTGAATCAGCGCCTCCGAAACCCCTGCGCGCCGTGCGAGTTCCGCACGGGTCAAGCCGAGCGCCTCGCGCCGCATGCGCACGACACCCGCGATTGCCGAGTGTGCTCCGACCACCCTCGCTACTCCTGCCCATCCGAAATCCGATGACGCTGTGCGTACTGCCGCAAGCAAACCTACCGGCCGGTCCTATTGACTCCGCGGGCACTCCATAGTCCATCTCGCCCTCACCGCAACCCGTGCAAGTGGGACAAATTGGGACAGGGATCCAGATTGACGCGCGGGCACCTCACTCGGGATGCTCACCAGGGCCGTTCAATGCCGCACGGCCACCATGGGATGCCTCGGAGGGGACGGCATGGACTCGGGTCGCGGATGATGGGCGACCCGCAGAACGTGCCGCAGTGCATCGGCCACGGCGAGCCGTACCGACATACGGCACGCCGCGGATACGCTGCGGTCGGTGTGTGTGCCCCGGCACACACACCGACCGCAGCGCACGGGGGAAGGGCACACCGAATACTTTGCGGTTCAAGCCTTTTCGGACCAGACCGCCAATTCTCCGCCGGGCATGCAGACGACGAGGTAGATGCCCGGGTCGGTAACGTGCCAGGCCTCGTAGTAGCGGTCGGGTTCCACCTCCAGCTGCGTGCCGGAGTCCAGGAGCATGCGCAGAGTTCCACCGGAATCCACTGCGGCGGAGACTATTACGCTGTCCAGCGTGGCGGCCAGGGCCCCGGCCGGGGCTTCGCCGGCAATGTGGTGCAGGGTGGCGGCGGCGGTGCGGTGCAGCACCAGTTCGCCCTCGATATGGATTTCGTAGGAGCCCGCGCCCAGCACGAGCACCGAGGGGCCGGGCGACAGCACTGTGAGGCGCTCACCGGTGATCGGTAGATCCATCTCGCCTCCAGCGGATCGGCGCCCCGGCGGCAGGCCGGGGCGCCGTACTACTACTTGGTGGCCTCCGCCAGTACGGCAATGACCCGATCGGACACGAAGAACGGCTCCAGACGTTCGCGAATCAGCTTGGCCAGCACGCCGTTTCGCTTGGCCGCCTCGACCACGGCGGGGCCGTAGCGCAGGATCTCCTTGCCGATGTCCTCACCGGACAGACCCAGCTCCGGCAGCAGCGCGGCCAGGGTGTGATCGCCGTACTTCTCGAAGAAGACCTCCACGCCCTGGTCGACCAGGATGCCGAAGTACTCCTTCTCGCGCGTGGTGAGCGCGATGCGGTAGATGATCAGCGCCAGATCCTGCAGATCCTGCTGCGAGAGGTACTCGCGCAGACCGCTCACCGGCTCACCGGCGTGCAGATCCCAGAATTCCATGGCGGCATCGTGCACCGGCGCGTCCCGCAGCATTTCGCGAATCGCGTTATTGGTCCGCTTGAGCGCGAATTGCGCTCCCTTACCGGCCATTTCGCCGAGGAAGGTGCCGTCGCCGGTGGCCTTCTCGGCGGCCTTGCGGGCCTGCTTGGCCGCGGAGGTGCCGAGCGAGACCAGCGAGCCGACGCCCGGGATCTTGTTCGCCATCTGCCGATTGCTCTCCATGAAATCGGAGATCAGCTTGTCCACGAACTTGGAGGCCACGGTGGCGATGAGCGGACTCTCGGTGAGCCGCTCCAGGATTCGCTCCTGCGCCTGGTGCATGCCGAAGATCTTCTCCAGCAGCTGCTCCACCGGCTCGCGCTCCACCACGTCGCCGAGGGTGTAGTCATTGTTCGCGGCGATATCGTCATACAGCGAGAGCGACAGCTGGCCGACCATCTCCTGTAGGACGGGGCTGCCGCCGATCAGATTGATAATTGTGGCCACCGTCTGCTTGGCCTGGTCGAGCTCCACCACATCGCGGAAGATGATGGTGTCGGCAATGCCGATCACCGCCTCCACATCGCGGCCGATCACCTCGGTGAAGCGATCACCGGTCACCTCGGCGAGAATGAAGTCGACTTGCAGGTCGAGCAGCCGTTCGGCGATTTCGCGCGGCTCGGTCATAGGGTTCCACCCATCGTCAAGAAAAGACCGCCGAGTTCAGTCGGAATCGTTGCCGTGCATCGATTTTCGAATCTGTTCCAGGCGTTCCCGCGCGGTTTTCTGCCGCGCGTCCCACTGTTCCTCGACGCTACGACCCGCGGGCGTCTGCCGATCGAGCTCGTCCATCCCCTGTGCGGTGCCGTAGCGCTGCTCGACCTTATCGCGAACTGACTCGAAAGTAGGGACGCCCGATGTCGTATACCCGCCAATGCCTGGCGCGATCGGTATACCGACCGGAGGCAGTGGTAGCCCGGCGCCCGCCGGACCCCCCTCTACCTGGTCCGATGTGACAGGAACAGCCAGCGGCGGCGAGCCGGGCGCCGGATCAGTGTCCGGAGTCACATCGATGTAGTCGGGTGCATGACCCACCGTGGCCGCCACTGCCGCCGCCACCTCGTGCAGCGCACTCAAGCCGGCCCGGCCGTCGCTGGCCCGCGCCACGACTGCCGCCAGTTCGGCGTCCGGCAGCTTCGCCAATTCCGATACGAGATCCTCGGCAATGCTCATACGGACCAGGCTACGCAGCATGCGCCACCACCACGGCCCCATTGCGCTGACAGCAGGCACGGCGTATGGTAGGCTGTGTTGTAACCCCGTGGATGTAGGTAGACGCAGGTCCCTCCCACAAGTTTTCCTCCTTTCCGAGTCAGTTTTCCGGCAGTAGTTCTGAGCTACCCGCGCACTCCCACTCGGATCACCCGCGGCCCGCCGTCCCGGCGCCCGCCCCCGGTCGTATGCGACCGTTCCAGATACACACTCCCGGTGCGTAAGCCACCGGATGCCTTTCACAGGAGAACAATCATGACCACCATCGAAAACCGGCCGGCCCGCAATCGCGCCGCCACACCCAAGTCCACCCCGTCCACATCCATCGAGCAGACCGCTCCGCCGGTTCTCGACACCATCGAAACACTTTCGCCCGCAACGGGAATCCTCGATATCAGCGGCAATACGGCAACCCTGCGCAGCAGCGGCTACCTGCCCGACCCGGCCGATATCTCGGTACCCACCCGGCTGGTTCGCGAATTCGGTTTGCGCCGTGGCGATCTCGTGACCGCACTGGTGCGCCCGAGTACCCCGAATCAGTCGAATGCCCACCAGTCGAATGCCCACCAGTCGAATGCCAAGGGCGGCAAGGCCGCAACGCTGGTGCGCATCGACACCGTCAACGGCCGGCCGGCGAGCGAAGCCCTTGCCCGCCCGCACTTCGGCGAACTGACACCCATCCATCCCGATGAACGCCTGCGCCTGGAGACCGAGCCGCACAAGCTCACCACCCGGGTCACCGACCTGATCATGCCGATCGGCAAGGGTCAGCGCGCCCTCATCGTCGCACCGCCCAAGGCAGGCAAAACCTCTGTGCTGCAGGCGATCGCGCACGGCATCGCCGCGAATCATCCCGAGGTCCACCTCATGATGGTGCTGGTCGGCGAACGGCCCGAGGAGGTCACCGACCTCTCCCGCGGCGTTCCCGCCGAGGTTGTCGCCGCCACCTTCGATCACTCACCGGCGCAGCAGACCGCACTCGCGGAACTGGCCATCGAACGCGCCAAGCGGCTCGTCGAACAGGGACATGACGTTGTCGTACTGCTCGATTCGCTCACCCGGCTGGCCCGCGCGTACAACACCTCCGGACCGGCCTCGGGCCGAATCCTTTCCGGCGGTGTGGATTCCGCCGCACTGCTGCCGCCCAAGAAGTTCCTCGGCGCGGCCCGCAATATCGAGCACGGCGGCTCGCTCACCATTGTCGCCACCACGCTGGTGGAGACCGGTTCGCTCGGCGACACCGTGATCTTCGAGGAGTACAAGGGCACCGGCAATGCCGAACTCAAGCTCGACCGCACTCTCGCGAGCCGGGGCGTCTTCCCCGCGGTCGACGTCACCCGCTCCAGCACCCGCCGCGATGAGCTGCTGATGGTTCCCGCCGAGCACGACGCGGTCGACAAGCTCCGCCGGACATTGTCCGAGCTCGATGATCAGCGCGCGCTGGACCTGATGCTCGACGGTCTGCGCCGGACCGGCAGCAATGCCGAGTTCCTCGCGAACATCATTCGTAAGTAAGCACTATCCGGAGGTCAGCCGCTTGGGCGGCAGCACCTTCGCGGCCCAAGCCGCGACCGTGCCCGACCACCCCGGAATCAGCACCAGATCATTGTGCGCACCACCCGGATAGATCACCAGTTCCTTGGGCTCCGGAGCCGCTTCGTAGAGCGTGCGCCCCATCCGCACCGGCAGCATTTCATCGGCATCGCCGTGCATGATCAGCACCGGGCACCGCAGCCGCCGAATCCGCCGCAGACTCGGATAGGCATCGGGCACCACCACTTTGGGCAGATACGGATAGACGGCCCCCGCCGCATCCCGCAGCCCGGTGAAGGTCGACATGAGCACCAGCGCCGCGGGCGGATACGCCGTCGCCAGCTCCAGCATGACCCCGCCGCCGAGCGATTTCCCCAGGTACACAATCCGATTCGGATCGATTCCCGGCTGTGCGAGCAGAGCGTCGCGCGCCGCCCGCGCATCCAGGTACGTGCCCTCCTCGCTCGGTCGCCCACCGCTGCGGCCGAATCCGCGATAGTCGAAGACCAGCACATCGAAACCGGCCGCCGACAGCAGCGCCAGAATCGGCGACCGATCACCGATATTGCCGCCATTGCCGTGCGCGAACAGGATGTGCGCCAACGGTTCCCCGGCCGCCCGCACGAACCAGGCGTTGACGGTCACCCCGTCCGTGGTCCGCAGGGACAGATCCTCGTACTCGACCCCGAACTGCTCCGGGGTCATGATGATGCGCCGATCCGGGACATAAGTCAGCGCATTGAGTACAGGTCGTGCCGGATGCCGCATACACCCTTCTTACCGGACCGTGAGGTATTGAAAAACGGGACCCGCCAAAGCAACCCGCAGCATTCTTGCCAGCAAGTATCGTGAGGCCAACTCTTCTCGAGGGGGTGTGGCGGCTTACCTGATCCCTGCCGCCTTGCCAGAGAGGAGGTGATGGGCGTGGGGAAACATTCCCTGAAACAGGAAACCCCGATCAACTGAGCACCTTTTGCAATGGGTGCTGCCGCAGTCGCCGGGGTCCTGTGCCTGATCCGACTGATTAGTTGGATCAGGTAACCCATCCGGGTGGGGCGTCGATCGCGCGGCGCTCCACCCTCTCAGCCATCACCAAGGTGATGTCGCTCATGCTACGCGATGACGCCGTTAGTGTTCTAGCTATCTAGCTAGCTCGAACACTATCCACGGAGCACCGCACCCACGGCATCCGCCGCGGCCGCCACCGCCGAGTCGCGGGCCGCACTGGCCTCGTCCTCGGTCAGCGTGCGGTCGATGGCACGGAAGCGCAGCGCGTAGGTGAGGGATTTACGGCCCTCACCGGCCTGCGCGCCCTCGTACACGTCGAACAGCGAGATCTTGTCCAGCAGCTCGCCCGCGCCGGAGCGCAGTGCGGCCTCCACCGAGGCGGCCGGAACCGTCTTGGCGACACTCACCGACACGTCCTGCAGTACCGCCGGGAACGGCGAAACCACCGGGGTGGGCCGGTTTTCGCGCAGCGGCAGCGCATCGAGATCGATCACCACGGCGCAGGTGCGCGGCGGCAGACCGGATCGCTCCAGCACCGCCGGATGCAGTTCACCGGCGTGACCGACCACGGCACCGTCGACCAGCAGTTCGGCGCCACGACCCGGATGCCACGGCAGGAAGGCCACGGCCCGGCGCTCGATGAGCACACCCGCGGCCTCGCCGACCACATCGACCAGACCGAAGGCATCGGCGGCCTCGACCGCGCGACCGGGGCCCCACGGTCCGCGCGGTTCGCGCTTGCCGGTCAGCACGGCGGCCACATGCACGGGCTGATCGGGCAGGGAGCGCAGCAGCGCGCCGATCTCGTCCTCGGTGGGACGGCGGTCCACCGGCAGCGGGCCGACCGGCGCGGTCTGCTCGGTCCGGCGCACCACCTGGGCGATCCCGTAGATGGCCAGATCGCGCTCACCGCGAGAGATATTGCGGGCGGCCACTTCCAGCAGACCCGGCAGCAGCGTCGAGGCCAGTTCGGGCCGATCCGCATCGAGCGGGTTGAGCACACGCATGGTGTTGCGGCGCGGATCGTCGGCGGGCAGGCCCCAGGTGTCGAACACCTCGCGGGACATGAACACCGGCACCGGCACCTCGACGCAGCCCTCGAACGCCAGGGCCTTGCTGACCGCGCGGCGGCGCTTCTGCTCGGCGGTCAGTCCGCGACCGGCCGGGGCGGTGGGCAGCACCGACGGAATCTTGTCCAGACCCTCCAGCCGCAGCACCTCCTCCACCAGATCGGCGGGCTGGGTGAGATCGGGCCGCCAGCTCGGCGGGGTGACGATCAACTGACCGTGCCCGGCCTCGCTGACGCCGACATCGACCGCACAGCCGACCTGCTGCAGCCGGCGGGTGGAAGCGCCGGGCGCGTAGTGCACGCCCGCAATGCGATCGGCCAGATCGATATCCATGGCGATGGGCTCGACGGCCGGAACCGGCACGCGCACATCGGTGAGCACGGATTCGACTGTGCCACCGGCAATCTCGGCCAGCAGACCGGCGGCGCGGTCCAGGGCGGCCAGATTGAGCTCCGGATCCACAATGCGCTCGAAGCGGCGGCTGGCCTCGGAGCCCAGCTTGTGCCTGCGTGCGGTGCGCGCCACGGCGATCGGATTCCAGGTCGCGGCCTCGAGAATGATCTCGGTGGATTCCCCGCCGACCTCGGTGCTCGCGCCGCCCATGATGCCTGCGAGCGAGATGACGCCGGAATCGTCGGCGATCACCACATCCTCGGCATCGAGGGTGCGCTCGACCTCGTCGAGGGTGCGCAGGGTTTCACCCTTGTTGGCACGCCGCACCACGAGTCCGCCCGACACCTTCGCGGCATCGAAGGCGTGCAGCGGCTGCCCCAGTTCGAGCATGACGTAATTGGTGACATCGACCGCCGGGGAGATCGGGCGCACACCCGACAGCAGCAGTCGCCGCTGCAACCACCACGGGCTCACGGCCTTCGGATCGATACCGGCAACCTTGCGCACCGCGAAACGCGTGCACAGCGATTCGGGCTCGAGCCGCACCGGCCACGCCTCGGCATCGGCGTCGGGCAGCGACCGCACGGCCGGATCCTGGAATTCCAGGTCGAAGCCGCAGGCCAGCTCGCGCGCCAGACCGCGCGCCGAGAAGGCGTAACCGCGGTCGGGCGTGATGGCCAGCTCGATGACCGTATCGTCCAGGCCCAGCAGCTCATTGGCATCGGTACCGGGCTCAGCGGTGCCGGGCTCGAGCACCAGAATGCCGTTGTGGTCCTTGCCGATGGCCAGTTCCGCGACCGAGCAGATCATGCCGTTGGAGGTGTGCCCGTAGGTCTTGCGCGAGGCGATCTTGAAGCCGCCCGGCAGCTCACCACCCGGCAGCACCACGACCACCAGATCACCGACGGCGAAATTCCTTGCGCCGCAGACGATCTCCTGCAGCTCGGGCTTACCGATCTCGACCTTGCAGAATCGGATGGGCTTCTTGAACTCGGTCAGCTCGGTGATCTCGGCAACCCGGCCGACCACCAGCGGATGCTCGATCTCGCCGCCCACCCGCTGCAGCTGCTGGACCTCTTCGACCTCCAGGCCGACCCGGACGAACCCCGCGTCGAGCTCCTCCGGCGTCACCGACCACCCGGGGGTGGTGCGCTGCAGGATTTCCGTCAGCCAGGACTGCGCTACTCGCACTTGACGTTTCGCTTCCTCGTTGGAGTGGGGTGGGCTCAGGCTTGGATGCCGAAGGGCAGCGTGAAGCGCACGTCGCCCTCGACGATGTCGCGCATATCGGGCAGGCCGTTGCGGAACTGCAGAGTCCGCTCCAAACCCATGCCGAAGGCGAAACCGCTGTACACCTCGGGATCGATCCCGCTGGCAATGAGCACCTTCGGATTCACCATGCCGCAGCCGCCCCATTCGACCCAGCCCGGACCGCCCTTCTTGTCCTCGAACCACACGTCCACCTCGGCGGACGGTTCGGTGAAGGGGAAGAAGCTGGGCCGCATGCGGGTGGTGGTGTTCGGGCCGAAGAGCGAGCGCGCGAACGCGTCCAGGGTGCCCTTCAGATGCGCCATGGTCAGGCCCTTGTCGATGGCCAGACCCTCCACCTGGGAGAACACCGGGGTGTGCGTGGCATCGAGCTCATCGGTGCGGAAGGTGCGACCGGGGCACACCACATAGATGGGCAGCTCACGAGAAAGCATGGAGCGCACCTGCACCGGTGAGGTGTGCGTGCGCAGCACCTGGCGCGAACCCTCGGGGGCGATATGGAAGGTGTCCTGCATGGTGCGCGCCGGATGATCCGGCAGGAAGTTCAGGGCGTCGAAGTTGAAATGCTCGGTCTCCACCTCGGGACCTTCGGCGATCTCCCAGCCCATGGCCACGAACACATCGCCGACACGCTCGGAGAGAGCGTTGATGGGGTGCCGCGCACCGACCGCGCCGCGCCGGGCGGGCAGGGTCACGTCGATGGCCTCGGCCACCAGCACCGCGGCATCACGCTCGGCGAGCAGTTCGGTATTACGGGCCTCGTACGCCTGCGTCACGCGCTGGCGGGCCACGTTCACCCGCTTGCCCGCGTCGGACTTCTCCTCCTTGGGCAGCGTGCCCAGCGAGCGCTGCGCCAGTGCGATCGGCGACTTTCCGCCCATGTACTCGGTTTTCGCGCTCGCGAGCGCGTCCAGGTCGGCGGCGGCGGCGAACGCCTTCTCAGCGGCCTCCGCGGCGGCGGCGAGGGATTCCTCGGTCAGCGCCGCGGTCTGCTCGGCACGGTCGATGTCGTCGGCCACGATGGTTCGTCACTCCCCTGGCTGGTACGGGTCGGGCGGAATTTCCTGTCCATTCTTGCTGGTCGAATCGTAGTCGTTGTAATCAGCCCGGTTCATCCGCTTTTATCGCAGGCCGCACGCACCCTCCCGGCGTGGTGCGCGCGGCCCGCATCCGGTCACGCGATCGGGTAGGTCTCGCGGAAAACAGTGCGCTCGACGGTCGTCGAATCCTCGGGACTGCCCGCCGACGTCTACTCCCCCAAATGCCCCACCAGACAGGTCCTGGACCACATTGCCGGGAAGTGGACGATCTTCGTAGTGGACGTCCTGCTGCAGCAGGACACCATGCGCTACACCGAACTGTCCCGCCGCATCGGCGGTGTCTCGCAGAAGATGCTCACGCAAACCCTGCGCAGCCTGGAAGGCGACAGATTCCTCACCTGCACAATGCATCCCACCATTCCACCGCGAGTGGAATACCAGCTGACGCCACTGGGCCGCAGCCTCGCTGAACCGATCAGCGCGCTGCGGCAGTGGATATCAATGAAGTGGAGCGAGCCCGGGCTCTGAATCACGCTCTGCCTCACACCGGGCAGCAGTAGCGATCTTCGAAAGCAGACCCTTGCGGCCGGGGAGGAACAGTGCGACCACCGCGCCGACCGCCACGATGACGGCGCCGACACCGATGGCGGGAGCCAGGCCGTCGACATAGCTCTGCGGGGTCGTGTAGCCGCCGTGCGAGGCGAAGACGGAGGCCAGCACCGCGACACCCATGGCCACGCCGACCTCACGGATCGTATTGTTCGCGCCCGAGGCCATGCCCTGATCATCGGACGACGCGCTCGCCATGACGACGGTGGCGGTGGGCGCGAAGGTCAGGCCCATACCGATGCCGCCGAGGATGAACGGCAGCACGAACGAGCCGTAGGAGACGTCGACCGTGGTGATCATGGCCATCCAGCCCAGGGCGGCGGCCAGGAACACCTGACCGGTAGCGACCAGCACACGGGGGCCGACGCGGTCGACGATCAGGCCGGCGAGCGGGGCCACCACCATCGGGGCCATGGTCCACGGCAGGGTGCGGATGCCCGATTGCAGCGGCGTGTAGCCCTGTACCACCTGGAAGTACTGGACCAGCAGGAAGATCGAGCCGAAGACACCGACCGCGAAGGTGAACGCCACCGCATTGATGACGCTGAAACCGCGATTGCGGAACATGCGCAGATGCAGCATCGGATCGGTGACCCGCAGCTCCCAGGCGATGAATGCCACGAGCAGCGCTGCGCCGCCGAGCAATCCGCCGAGTACAACCGCGGAGGTCCAGCCGTCGTCCGCGCCGTGAATGACGCCCCACACCACCGCGAGCACGCCACCGGCCGAGAGCAGTAGCCCGACCACGTCCAATCGCCGTGCGCCGCCGTAGGATTCGCTCAGCACCCGCGCCACCAGCGGCACCGCGACAATACCGATGGGCACATTCAGCCAGAAGATCCACTGCCAGCTCAGACCGCTCACCACCGCGCCGCCGACCACCGGGCCGAGCGCCACGCCGAGCCCGGAGATGCCACCCCAGATGCCGATGGCCGCGCTGCGCATCTTCTCCGGGACCGAGGCGGACAGCAGTGTGAGCGAGAGCGGCATGATGGCCGCCGCGCCGAAGCCCTGAATCGCGCGGAACAGGATCAGCATCCACGGCTCCGAGGCCATGGCGCAGGCCGCCGAGGCCGCGGTGAACACGCTGATGCCGATCATGAACAGCCGGCGGCGACCGAGCCGGTCGCCCAGCGCCGAGGCGGTGAGAAGCAGCGAGGCGAACGCGAGGGTGTACGCGTTCACGAACCACTGCAGGTCCGTGAGGGAGGCGCCCAGATCGTGCTTGATCACCGGCAGCGCATTGGCGACCACCAGATTGTCGAGCGTCGCCATGAACATGGGGATGCCGACCGCGGCCAGGACCGCGGCCACCGGGGGCTTGCGCGCCGCCCCCGCTGTGCCAGAGGAGGTTTCGAGAGTTCCAGTCATATCATGCCCCTAGTTGGTATCGACTGATAACAAGAGAGTATGCATCGACTGATAACATGTCAATGGTGACTATGATTCCCCAATGACGAGGAGGCCGAAGCTGTGACGAGAACCCGTATGACCGCCAGTGAGCGCGGCGAGGAAGTGCTGCGGGCCGCCGTCACCGCCTTCGCCCAATCCGGTTACGCCGGAACGAAAACCGATGAGATCGCGCGCCTCGCGGGTGTCTCTCAGCCGTATGTCATCCGCCTCTTCGGCACCAAGCAGCAGCTGTTCCTGGCGGCGGTGAACCACAGCTGTGATCGGATCGAGGAGAATTTCCGGGTCGCCGCCGCCCGCGTCCCCGCAGATGCCACGCCCGAGGAGCGACTGGCCGCCATCGGCCCCAGTTATACGAACTTCCTGAATGAACGCGAACTACCCCTGATACTGCTGCACGGCTTCGCGGCAAGTGCCGATCCGACGATCGGAGCAGCGGTACGCACGCGCTTCGGCGGCATCTATCAGATTGTGCGCGAACTGACCTCCGCGTCGGTGGAGGAGGTCCGCCTGTTCATGGCGATGGGCATGTTGCTGACCGATATGACCGCCATGCAGCTGGTCGGAGCCGACGCCATCGAAATGCCGTGGGCCACCGAGTTGATCGGCGATTACGGCGAAGCCTGAGGGCGAGCCCTCGGCACGGCCTATTCGAACCACACAGCCCGTATCGCTACCGGACAAGCCTCATCGGCATGTGCGGTGGGGACACGGGCTGTGCGGTCGATGAGTGGATTCAGCGGGCCGCGTACTGGACGCGGGCGCTGGCGTAGAGGCAGATCGATGCCGCCGCTGCGAGATTCAGGCTTTCGGCGCGGCCGTGGATGGGGATGCGCACGCGGTGGGTGGCGCGGTCGGCGATGGCACGGTCGAGGCCGTGCGCTTCGTTGCCGAACAACCAGGCGACCGGTCCGCTCAGTAGCTCATCGGCCTCGTCGAGGTCGACCTCGCCCTTGGCGGTGGTCGCCAGAATGGTGATGCCCGCCTGTTCGAGGGAGGACAGCACCTTCTCGGTATCGCGCTCGCGAGCGAGGGGTACGTGGAAGAGGCTGCCCGCGGCGGACCGCACGCATTTGCCATTGTGCGGATCGACCGAATCACCGGCCAGCACCACACCATCGGCGCCCACGGCATCCGCGACACGGATGAGGGTGCCGGCATTACCGGGATCGGCGATCTCCACCGGCACGGCCAGCAGGGTCGGCGCGGCGCTCAGCACCTCGTGCAGCGGCACGTCCACGGAACGGCAGACGGCGAACAGGCCGGCGGGAGTCACGGTCTCCCCCAGCATTTCCGCGGCCCGGTCGCTCACCAGTGTGGTGCGCACTCCCGAGGCGGCGGCGCCGGCCACCAGCTGATGTTCGCGGCCGGCGATCTTGGCAGAGTAGAACAGCTCCTCGATACGCCCGGTCTCGAAGGCCGACTCCACCGAGTTCGCGCCCTCGGCCAGGAACAGCCCGCTCTTGCGGCGTACCGGAGCCCGATGCAGTTTGACAGCCGAAACGACCCGGGAATTGCGCTCGGAGAGCGCTTCCACGGGTCGTTCCGAATTCTGCTGTGTTGTCACGCAATCCGGCTTAAGCGGCCGGAGCGTTGACGTCTTCCGGCAGCGCAGCCTTCGCCAGGGCGACGAGGCCGGCGAACGCCTCGGCGTCGGAGACGGCCAGCTCGGCCAGGATCTTGCGGTCAACCTCGATCTCCGCGAGCTTGAGGCCCTGGATGAAGCGGTTGTAGGTGATGTCGTTCAGACGCGCGGCGGCGTTGATACGAGCAATCCACAGCTTGCGGAAGTCACCCTTGCGCGCCTTACGGTCGCGGTACGCGTAAGTGAGCGAGTGGAGCTGCTGCTCCTTGGCCTTGCGGTACAGCCGCGAGCGCTGCCCGCGGTAGCCCTTGGAGGCCTCGAGTACGGAACGGCGCTTCTTATGAGCGTTGACGGCCCTTTTGACGCGTGCCACTTGTCAGTCCTTGATCGATCGGCGGGCGCTGCGGTTGCGCCCGGGAGGGGGTCGGTTGCTGGCGTTCGAGAACGCGAGGTGCTGACGCAGCCTTAGAGGCCGAGCAGCTTCTTGACGCGAGGAACGTCCACCTTGGCGACGACCTCCGTGCCTTCCAGACGGCGAGTCCGGCGCGAGGACTTGTGCTCGAGCAGGTGGCGACGGTTGGCCTGCTCACGCATGAGCTTGCCCGTGCCGGTCACCTTGAATCGCTTCGAGGCACCGCTGTGCTTCTTCATCTTCGGCATGGATTCCTCAATCTGTCTCGTGCCGGCGGCGCGCCAGGGCGCGCCGCCGGATGATCGTTATTACTGCTGCGGGCTGGCCGCCTGCGCCTCAGCCGCCGGCGCGGCAGCCGGAGCTGCCGGTTCGGCTGCCGGGGCAGCAATTTCTGCAGCCGGGGCTTGAGCCGGAGCCGCTGCCGCGGGCGCACTGCTGCGCTGCGGCGTCGAGCTCGCTTCGTTCTGTGCCTTCACCCGCGTCTTCGCACCCTTGTGAGGCGCGAGGACCATGGTCATGTTCCGGCCGTCCTGCTTGGCCGAAGTTTCTACGAACCCGAGGTCCGCGACGTCGGAGGCCAATCGCTGCAACAACCGGAACCCGAGCTCCGGACGCGACTGCTCACGACCACGGAACATGATCGTGACCTTGACCTTCGACCCGGCGTCCAGGAAGCGAACAACGTTGCGCTTCTTGGTCTCGTAGTCGTGATCATCGATCTTCGGGCGGAGCTTCTGCTCCTTGATCACGGTCTGGACCTGGTTCTTCCGGGACTCGCGCGCTTTCTGCGCGGTCTCGTACTTGAACTTGCCGTAGTCCATGATCTTGCATACCGGCGGACGCGCGTCCGGTGCGACCTCGACCAGGTCGAGGTCGGCCTCGAGGGCGACGCGTAATGCATCTTCAACACGCACGATCCCGACCTGCTCACCACCCGGTCCGATGAGGCGGACCTCGGGTACGCGGATGCGATCGTTGATGCGAGTCTCAGTGCTGATGGGGCCTCCTAGGTCAAGCGGTTCGTCAACGACCGCAAGCAATAACTGCAACCCCAATTTCAACACGAAAGCCCCGCGTTGGTATTTCTCCAACACGGGGCCCGAGTCGACCGATCCACGACGCAAACTATTGCATCGCACCTGTAGCAGGGGTAAACCCACACAGATACCCACCCGGTAAAAGGTGGGCGACCGGACCGCCGAGCCTGGTACGAGACCGGCAGACGGTGGGAGTCGGGCTCCACTTGATGCCCCAAGCCGGTTACAGGAACCTGTCTGGGGCGGTCGTCGCGGAAAAGTCTAACATCAGTGCGCCGCAGCTCCGAATCGGCTGCCCCCTCGACCAGGGACAACCTGGTCGGTGCGATGCTCTACCCATGAGTGAGGCGACTTTGAACGAGCAGGAATCGGCTCTCATCGACGGTGAAGTCGTGCGCGAACTGGCCGAGATCCCGGCGGTCGAGGTTATCAGCCGGGCCGCCGTCATGCTGATGAGTTCGGCCGCCGAGAAGCTCGGCCTGGGCGAGCCGGATCCGTCCGCCAGCCCGCACCTGGACCTGGACGAGGCCCGGCGGGTCATCACCGCGCTGGCCGGTCTGGTCACCGCGTCCGTCGAGTACCTCGGCCCGCACGCCGGTCCCATCCGCGACGGATTGCAGTCGCTGCAGCGCGCGTTCCGCGAGGCGTCCTCGCATCCGGACGCTCCCGGCACCGGTCCGGGCGAGAAGTACACCGGCCCCGTCTACTGAGTTTGACGTGAATCCGGGTTCGGCCCGGAGGTGCGGCACCGGTCCCGTCAGGCGGGACCGATTCCGGTGAGCAGGGTGGTGACGACGGCGGGCACGTCGGCCGGGGTGTGCGGGGTGCCGGGGAGCAGGGCGGTCAGGGCCCGGTCGTGGCAGACGCCGACGAGGACGGCGAGTGCGGCCTCGAGGTCTGCGGCAGGGGCCAGCCGGCCGAGGTCGCGTTCGGCGGCGAGATAGCGCGCCAGCACGTTGCGCCAATCTTGGTCGTGCTCTTCGGATTCGGCGAAGCGGGTGAGCACGGCGGGGGTGGCCAGCAATCCGGCGAAGACCGGGATGACCGCGCGGTGCAGGGCCAGGCCCGCGCGTAGATAGGTTCGCAGGTTCTCCGCGACGGTCGCGGTACCGGCGCCGGGTAGCGGGCCAAGGGCGCGGTGTTGCGCGTCGACGTGGGCGCGCAGGGCCGCGGTGAGCAATTCCTCTTTGTCCGCGAAGTGGTTGTAGAGGACACCGTCGGCGACGCCGGCCGCGCGGGCGATGGCGCGGACGGTGAGCCCGGCCGCGCCCTGCTCGGCCAGCAGGCGCTGGGCGGTGGCGATCAGATGCTCGCGCAGTCCGCGATCGTCGTCGCTATTGCGCAGCGCCGCTGCCCTTCTCGGTGACATCGGCCTACGGTAGCGGCGTGGTCGCCGTGACCAGCCAGGCGGTACCGCGCAGGCGGACGCCGTCCGGGGTGGCGAAGGGTTCGAGAGCGCCCGCGATGGCCGACCGCACCGCATCGTCCTTGCCGAAATCGGCGAGCATGCGGTGATAGCGGACCGGGCCCCAGCCCATGATGAATTCGGTGGCGTCGGGGATATCGCGTCCCCAGATGCCGTCGGCCTCGATATGGCGGATGCCGATGCCGACGAATCCGGCCGCGGTCAACAGGGCGCCGATACGGTCCGGATCGGCGAACGAGCCACCGGCGTGGCCGATCTCCATACTCGCCAACTGTGTTGCGGCAGCACCGAATACGACGCCGATATCGGTGCCCGGCATGGGCGGCATGCTGAGTACGGCCAGACGGCCGCCGGGTCGCAGCGCCCGCGCGATATTGCCGAAGGCGACCACCGGATCGGCAAAGAACATGATGCCGAAACGGCTCATCGCCACATCGAAGGCGGCGGACGGGAACGGAACAACCTGAGCATCGCCCTGTTCGAACGAAACATTATGCACCCCTTCGGATTCCGCGCGCTCACGGGCCCGGCCGAGCATCGGGCCCGACAGGTCGACACCGGTGGCCGAACCGGCGGGCGCGCGCCGGGCCGCCAGTCGCGTCAATTGCCCGTTGCCACAACCGATATCGAGCACCCGGTCGGTATCGCCGATTCCGGCCGCGGCCAGCAGCGGCGCATTGAAGCCACCGTTCACGGCGTCGTATCGGTCGTAGTGACCCGCCCAGTGCTCGCCCTCGTAGCCGTTCCAGGCCTCGGACTGCGCGGTATTGACAATCTCGATCACAGCACTCTCCTTTATGAACAAACGTTCATGAACGTACGTTCATAATGATCCGGCCGGGCGGAACGGTCAAGAGCGGCTGCCCTCAATTCTGGGGTTATTCGCGAATCACGCACAGAAAGCCTTGGCGGTGCGGACGTGGTGCTGATTGGATGCTCGGGTGGCGCCAGAGCGAGCGGGACGCCGCGGGAGTGCTGCATACTACGACGCGGGGAGCGGCAGCTGCCCGCATACAAAGAACGAAACCTTCGGGGGTTGTACATGATTCATTCCATTTCCGAGCCGAGCGCTGCGCCCGCGCAGACCTCGCACCGGCGCCGCCGGGCGCTCGTCCCGGCCGTCGTCGCCGCGGCCGCCCTCATGGGCGCACTGGTGACCGGTTGCTCCTCGTCCGACTCCGGTTCCACCTCGACCACCTCGGCCGGCGCACCGGCCACCGGCCCGCTGCCGGACGGTGCGCAGCTCATCGCCGAATCCTCGCGCACCACACAGACACTGCAGTCGGTCCATCTGGACCTGCAGGTCACCAATATTCCGAACCTGCCGGTCGATTACGTCAAGGCCGATATCACCAATCAGCCGCAGGGGTCGGGCCAGGCACTCGGCGAGGCCAAGGTCCGCGTCAAGGAGAACGACCCGACCTGGACCGAGACCAAGTTCCTGGTCGTCGACAAGACCCTGTACGCCGGTGACGGCACCAAGTACGCACCCGTCGGACCGGCCGAGAAGATCTACGATCCGGGCGTCATCCTGGACAAGGACAAGGGCATCGCCCATGTCATCGCCGAGGTGCAGAACCCGAAGGCCGAGGCCCGCGAGACCATCGACGGCGTGAACACCGTCAAGGTCACCGGCACCATCGACACCGCGGTCATCGACCCGGTCGTCCCGCGCATCGGCCAGACCGCGGGCGTTCTGCCCATCACCCTGTGGATCGCGGACGTCGCGCCGCCGACCACCTCCGCGTCGGCGCTGCCGTCGTCGGCCGCTTCGCCGGGCACCGGTCCGAATCTGGTGCGCGCGGTGGTCACCAAGGACGCGGGCAATGTGAATCTGACGCTGTCGGGCTGGGGTAAGCCCGTCACCGTCGCCAAGCCGGCGGGCTAAACAGCAGGCACCTGCCTGGCATCCGAAATACGGAACGGTCCGGGAAGGCGGAACGGCGGCACAGCCGTCTTCCGCAGTCCCGGACCGCCTTTCGTGATGTGCCGGTGCGCGTGACCGTCCAGTTCGGTCGAGGCTTAAGAAATTGATTGGTGAAATGCAAGGCCCCGCACGCACGATAACGAGGCATCGCTCGAACGCTGTGGGTGCGTATGGCTTCGGGGTAGCTATGAAACCTGATCAGCGGAGCGCAGGGCTGATCAGACACGGAGGAATGAGATGACAACCGACCACACGGATACCGAGGAGCGGGATCTCCGTCCACCCCCGCCGTCGGGTCCACCTCCGGTTTCCAACGTCTGGGTCTACAACGGCAAAGCCTACGACCTGAGCGACTGGATTTCCAAGCATCCGGGCGGTGAGTTCTTCATCGGGCGAACGAAAAACCGTGACATCACCTCGATTATCGGTTCGTACCACAGGAACCCGGAGGGGATCGGCAAGCTGATCGAGCGGTACGCGCTCGACCGGGTCGCGGTGCCGGAGGACATTCACCCGAAGGCCAATGCGCCGGACTTCCTGTTCAAAGAGGGTTTCGACAGCTGGCGCGATACCCCGCATTACCGCTTCGACAACAAGGACGATCTGCTCCACCAGGTGAAGAAGCGGCTCAAGGAGCCGGAGCTCGCCGCCCGCATCAAGCGGATGGACAAAACGTTCAATATCGTTGTGGCACTGCTGGCCATCGCATACTTCGCGGTGCAGGGCGTGCGCCTGTTCGAGCGCAGCTGGATGCCGTTGCCGGTCTTCGTGATCGCCATGGTGCTGCTGCGCAGTTCACTGGCCGGCTTCGGCCACTACGCGATCCACCGTGCCCAGAAGGGCATGAACAAGATCTACACGAATTGCTTCGACTTCAATTACGTCGCACTGGCTTTCGTCACCGCGGACGGTCACGCGCTACTGCACCACCCGCACACCCAGAGTGAAGTCGACATCAAGAAGAACGTCTTCACCATGATGACGCGGATCCCCCGGCTCTACCGGGTGCCGATCCACACCATCCACAAGTTCGGGCACACGCTCACCGGCATGACCATCCGCCTGCTCGATGTCTGCCGCCTCACCCGCAAGGTGGGCATCAAGGATATGTACGGGACCTGGGGCGGCGCGCTGCCGCACTTCATCGGGTCGTTCGGCGTGCGGTTCCTGCTGCTCGGTGAGTTCATCGCCTTCACCGTGATGGGCGACTTCTGGGCCTGGGCACTGCAATTCGTGATCTCGCTGTGGATCAGCACCTTCCTGGTGGTGGCCAGCCACGACTTCGAGGTCGAGACCGAGGAACTGGAGAGCAATACCGAGGACTGGGGTATCAATCAGCTGGAACAGGCCTACGACCTGAAAGTGATCGGCAACCGCTACGTGGACTGCTTCCTGTCCGCCGGGCTCAGCTCGCACCGGGTGCACCACGTGCTGCCGTACCAGCGCAGTGGCTTCGCCAATATCGCCACCGAGGATGTATTGCGCGAGGAGGCAGCCAAATTCGATGTCGAATGGCTGCCCGCGAAGAGCTTCTTCACCGACCGCTTCCCGAAGCAGATCCGGACGTACCTGCTGGCACGTTCGGACGATGCGAAGGAACAGAACTGGGGCTTCTTCCGCGAGCATTTCGCGCCGTCGGCCTTGAAGACCTGCGCCGTCTACACGGTTCAGGGCTTCACCGGAATCGGCACGGTGTAAACCGATTCCGCTGATCGCCGCGCACATTTTCATCGAAAGAAGGGGAGTAATTTCGTGACTATCACCATTGGTGAGGGGGGCGCTGCGCCCACGGCGACGGCTCGGGTGACGGGCGGTGAGCGCGGCTACGGACTGGTTCAGCCCGTACTGCCGCCGGCGCCGCCGACCACGGTCGGCGTCATCGAAAGCATCGCAACGGGTTCGCCGCTCGAGATCCACGACCAGGCCGAAGCCGCTACGCGGGTTGCCGAGCGGTTCTCCGATCCTGTTCAGCAGGCCCGGATTCCGCGGATCTACCAGAAGACCCGCATCCAGACCCGCAGGCTCGCAATCGATCCGCTCGATCCCGATTTCCTGCCGTTCAGTTCGCGGCCGGCCACCATCCGGGAGCGGATGCACCTGTTCTACGAGCACGCGGTACCGCTGGCCGTGGACGTGGCGCGGCGGGCGATCGCCGGACTGGAGGATCCGGCCACCCAGATCGGGCTGCTGGTCTTCGTGACCAGCACCGGCTTCATCGCGCCCGGTGTGGATGTGGCCGTGGTCAAGCAGCTCGGACTGGCCAAATCGGTCGGCCGGGTCGTGGTGAACTTCATGGGCTGCGCGGCCGCTATGAACGGTATGCGCACCGCCGTGGATTACGTTCGGGCACACCCTGATAAGAAGGCGATGGTCATCTGCCTCGAGCTCAGCTCGGTCAATGCCGTCTTCGACGACAATATCAACGACGTCATCATCCACAGCCTGTTCGGCGACGGCTGCGGTGCGGTCGTCATCGGCGCGGGCCAGGTGCAGCAGCCGCTGGCGCCGGGCAAGATCGTCATCCGGGACAGCTTCAGCTACCTGTTCGACGATGCGGAGGACGGCATCGTGCTCGGTGTCAACGATAACGGCATCACCTGCGAGCTATCGGAGGAGCTGCCGCAGTACATCCTGCGGGGCGTCGGCCCCGTCGTCTCGGAAGTGCTGCACCGCAATGGATTGCGGAAATCCGATATCGACCTGTGGGCCATCCACCCGGGTGGGCCCAAGATCATCGAGCAGTCCGCGCAGTCCCTCGGCATTCCGGTAGAGCAGGCCGCAGTGAGCTGGGATGTGCTGGCGCGCTACGGCAATATGCTCAGCGTCTCGCTGATCTTCGTACTGGAGGAGATGATCCGGCAGGCCGGCAGCGGCAAGCCCCTCTCGACCGGTGTGGCGTTCTCCTTCGCGCCCGGGGTGACCCTCGAGGGCATCGTCTTCGACATCGTCCGCCAGTAGTCCACGCGCACAGCACTATTCAAAGAAATCAGCAGCCAATGCAACTCATCAGATTCCTCATCTCGATCTCCTGGATGCGGATCGCGGCCGTTATCGCGGCCGGTCTCGTCTGCGGTGTCGCCAATACCTACCTGGTGACCCTCATTCGCGGCGTCGTCTCGCCCGGACCGCATCCGGACGCCACGCTGGGTCATTTCGCCCTGACGGCAGTGGTCATTCTGGTCAGTGGTGTCATCTCGCAGGTGCTGCTGATCCGGCTCGCGCAGGAAGCCATCTACCGGCTGCGGGCGGACCTGAGTTCCGGAATCGTCTCGGCGCCACTGGAACACCTGGAACGGCTCGGCATGCACCGCCTGATGGCGACGCTGACCGAGGATGTGCGATCGCTGTCGCAGGCGGTGACCGCCATCCCGAGCATCTGCATCGATGTGACCACCATCCTCGGTTGCCTGGCGTATCTGTCGATTCTGTCCGGGCCGCTCTTTGTGATCACCGTGGCGGGCACCCTGCTCGGAATCGCCTGTGTCGAAACAATTCTCAAGCGGGTGCGCGGTCTCTACCGCCAGGCGCGGGAGAACGACGACGCCCTGCTGCGCGCCTTCACCGCCGTGACGCTCGGCATCAAGGAGCTCAAGCTGCACCGCGGCCGGCGCCAGGACTTCATGGACCGGCAGCTGCTCGGCTCGGCCGAGAAACTGCGGGCGCAGAATGTCGAAGCCGGGTCCAAATTCGCTGTGGCACAGGGCTTCGGGCAGGTGCTGCAACTCGCCACCATGGCACTCATTCTGTTCGTGATCGCCAAGGCACTCAAACTGCCCGGCGATGTCATGTTCGGATACGTCCTGGTGACGACGTTCCTGGCCATGCCCATGCAGAACTTCATGAACCGGATTCCGGACCTGCTGCGCGGTGATGTGGCGCTGGCGAAGATCCGCGGCATGAACCTGTCCATGGAAGCCGTTCACGACGAGAGCGAACTGCCCTTCACCGAACGGCCCGCGGTGACCGAGGCACGGCTGCAGCTGACGAATGTCGGCTACACCTACCGCTTCGAAGCGCCGTCACCGTTCCCGGAGGGGCCCGGAAGTCCCACTCCGGGCAGCGGGCCGCATCCGGGGGCAGGGCCCGGACGGCCGGGAAAGCCTGGCGCACAGCCGAACCGGCCCGGCGCACACCCGGAGAGTGCTCACCCGGCAGGTCCGAACGGACATCCCGACGCGCCGGGTACACATCCTGGGCAGCCGGGCGCCCGAGCGGGGCGGCCGGGACCGCACCCCGAGGGTCCCCCGCCCGCGGGTCCGGGAGGCCATCCCGGAGCCCCCGGATCTCACCCCGGGGGTGTCGGGACGCATCGGCCCGGCATGCCACCGCCCCCGCGGCGCGGCGGGCATCCCACCGGACCGGATGTGAACGGCCATCGCTGGGTCGATCACGGCGGGCACGACGGGAAGCCGGTGCCTATGAGCGCACTGCCGGGGGACGCGGGTGCGGCCGGATTCTCGCTGGGCCCCATCGATCTCACCTTCGAGCCCGGGCAGATCACCTTCATCGTGGGCGGCAACGGCAGCGGGAAATCAACGCTGGCCAAGCTGATCACCGGACTGTATGTGCCGCGCACCGGCTCGCTGTCGCTCAATGGCGAGCAGATCGATCACGAGAATGTCGAATGGTTCCGGCAGAACTCGTCGGCCATCTTCACCGATTTCCACCTCTTCGAGGACTACCTGGGCTTCGACCGTCCCGGCATCGACGCCGAGGTGCAGCACTATCTCGAAGAGTTGCAGATCGCACACAAGGTGACCGTGCGGGACGGGCGACTGTCCACCATCGACCTGTCCCAAGGTCAGCGAAAGCGCCTGGCGCTCTTGACCGCCCTGCTCGAGGACCGCTCGATCTACCTCTTCGACGAATGGGCCGCGGACCAGGAACCCAAGTTCCGCGACGTCTTCTACACCGAGATCCTCGCCGACCTCAAGGCCCGCCGGAAAACGGTCATCGTCATCACCCACGACGACCGCTACTTCCACCTCGCCGACCAGCTCGTCAAACTCGACTTCGGCAAACTCACCGAAGCCGCCGCGACAGCAGGAGTGGCGTCGCACTCGGAGTAGCAGCCCGGTCCCGCGAAACACAAGGAAACACAAGGCCCCCGCCAGATTCGGCGGGGGCCTTACCTATGGCCGAAGCGTCCCGCCATCCTGGAAGGCGGAAACACTGGTCATCCAGGGAGGCAGAGCTCCCTCGTCATCCCGGCATGATTTTGGCTGGGATCCACCGCTGAGGTGCAGCCCCACCTGTATGGATCCCGGCCAAAAACGCGCCGGGATGACGGGGTGGGCCATCCGCCCCAGGACTGGGCTTCCTCCCCGGGGCTGGGATCTGCCCCGGGGCGCGTGACTCAGCGGAGTGCGGCTGCCTTGCGGCGGGCTGCCGCCGCCTTCTTCGCGGCGGCATCTGCTGGGGGCTTCTTCTGGGCGGCAGCCTTTTTGGCGGGCGCGCTAGCGGTCGCCTTTTCGGCCGCGGCCTTGGCGGCTGCCTTCTTTGCGGGGGCCTTCTTGGCGGCGGTTGCCTTGGCCGGGGCGGCGGGCTGGGCGTCCAGGACTGTTTGGAGGAACTGGCCGGTATAGCTCTCCGGTACGGCCGCAATGTCTTCCGGGGTGCCCTCGGCGATGACGGTGCCACCGCCGGAGCCGCCTTCGGGGCCCATATCGATCACCCAGTCGGAGGTCTTGATGACATCCAGGTTGTGCTCGATGACGATGACGGAGTTGCCCTTGTCGACGAGGCCGTTGATGACCTTGAGGAGTTTGCGGATGTCCTCGAAGTGCAGGCCGGTGGTGGGCTCGTCGAGGATGTAGACGGTGCGGCCGGTGGAGCGCTTCTGCAGTTCAGCGGCCAGTTTCACGCGCTGGGCCTCACCACCCGACAGGGTCGGGGCGGGCTGGCCCAGTCGGACGTAGCCGAGGCCGACATCGACCAGGGTGGCCAGATAGCGGTGGATCGAGGAGATCGGCTCGAAGAATTCCGACGCCTCCTCGATGGGCATATCGAGGACCTCGGCAATGGTCTTGCCCTTGTAGTGGACCTCGAGGGTCTCCCGGTTGTAGCGCGCGCCGTGGCAGACCTCGCACGGCACATACACATCCGGCAGGAAGTTCATCTCGATCTTCAAAGTGCCGTCGCCCGAGCAGGCTTCGCAGCGGCCGCCCTTCACATTGAAGGAGAACCGGCCCGGCTGATAACCACGCACCTTGGCCTCGGTGGTCGCGGCGAACAGCGTCCGGATCTTGTCGAAGACGCCGGTGTAGGTCGCGGCATTCGAGCGCGGGGTGCGGCCGATGGGCGACTGGTCCACCTGCACCAGCTTGTCCAGATGGTCGAGACCGTTGATGCGGGTGTGCCGGCCCGGCACCTGCCGTGCACCGTTCAGCTTATTGGCGAGAACGGTCGCGAGAATATCGTTGACCAGCGTCGACTTACCCGAGCCGGAAACGCCGGTGACCGCGGTGAGCACGCCGAGCGGGAAGTTCACCTCGACATTGCGCAGATTGTGCTCGGTGGCGCCGACCACGGTGAGCTGCTTCTTCTTGTCCACCGGCCGCCGCAGCAGCGGCATCTCGATATTCATCCGCCCGGAAAGGTATGCGCCGGTCAGCGATTCCTTGTTCGTCAGCAGCCCCGGATACGGCCCGGAGTACACCACGCGGCCGCCGTGCTCACCGGCCAGCGGGCCGATATCGACCACCCAGTCCGAGGCGTGAATGGTGTCCTCGTCGTGCTCGACCACGATCAGGGTATTGCCGAGATTCTTGAGCCGTGTGAGGGTTTCGATCAGGCGGCGATTATCGCGCTGGTGCAGGCCGATGGACGGTTCGTCCAGCACGTACAGCACGCCGACCAGTCCGGAACCGATCTGCGTCGCGAGCCGGATGCGCTGTGCCTCACCACCGGAGAGCGTGGCCGCCGCGCGAGAGAGCGACAGGTACTCCAGACCCACATCGAGCAGGAAGCCCAGGCGCGCCTGCACCTCCTTGACCACCTGCGCGGCAATCGCGGCCTGCCGGTCGTCCAGGGTCAGCGAGTTCAGGAAGTCGGCCGCGCCGCCGATGGACAATTCGGAGATGTCCGCAATGGACAGGTCCTGCTCCCCCGCCCGCAGCGTGACCGCGAGAATCTCCGGCCGCAGCCGCGCACCGTTGCACACCGGGCACGGAATATCGCGCATGTACCCGTCGTAGTGGTCCTTCATCGCCTCCGATTCGGTGCTCTCCATGCGCCGCTGCAGGAACGGCATCACACCCTCGAAATCGGCGTAGTACGAACGCTTCCGGCCGTACCGGTTGGTATAGGAGACGTGCACCTGCTCGGAACTGCCCTCCAGCACGGCCTTTCGTGCCTTGAGCGGCAGGTCCTGCCAGGGTGTCTTCATGGAGAAGCCGAGCGCCTCGGCCAGACCCGACAGCAGCCGGGTGAAGTATTCGGCGGTCTGCCCGCGCGACCACGGCGCGATGGCGCCGTCGCCCAGGCTCAATTCCGCATCGGGCACAACAAGATCCGGATCGACCTCCTTGCGGATGCCGAGGCCGGTGCAGTCCGGGCACGCGCCATAGGGCGAGTTGAAGGAGAACGAGCGCGGTTCCAGATCCTCGATATCGAGGGGGTGCCCGTTCGGGCAGGCCAGCTTCTCGGAGAAGCGGCGCTCCCGATCGTGCGCGTGCTCATCACGATCCACGAAATCGAGCACCACGATGCCATCGGCCAGCCGCAGCGCCGTCTCGATCGAATCGGTCAGGCGCTGTTTGGAACTGGACTTCACGGCGAGACGGTCGACGACCACCTCGACATCGTGCTTCTCCTGCTTCTTCAGCTTCGGCGGCTCGGTGAGCGGATACACCACGCCGTCCACCCGGACGCGGGAGTAGCCCTGTCCGTGCAGCGATTCGAAGAGATCGACGAATTCGCCCTTGCGAGTGCGCACCACGGGGGCGAGCACCTGGAATTTGATGCCGTCCTCCATGGCCAGCACCTGGTCCACGATCTGCTGCGGCGACTGCTTCTCGATGAGATGGCCACAGGTCGGGCAGTGCGGCGTGCCCGCGCGCGCGAACAGCAGGCGCAGGTAGTCGTAGACCTCGGTGATCGTGCCGACCGTGGACCGCGGATTGCGGTTGGTCGACTTCTGGTCGATCGAGACCGCGGGCGAGAGTCCCTCGATGAAGTCCACATCCGGCTTGTCCATCTGCCCGAGGAACTGCCGGGCGTACGCCGACAGCGACTCGACGTACCGGCGCTGTCCCTCGGCGAAAATGGTGTCGAACGCCAGCGAGGACTTACCGGACCCGGACAACCCGGTGAACACGATGAGGCTGTCGCGAGGTAGGTCGATATCGACCCCTTTGAGGTTGTGCTCTCGCGCTCCGCGCACCGTCAGGCGATCCGCCACCGGCCATCCTTCCAACGTTTCGGCATCAAGAAGTCAATCCCCCGACGCCATGCTAGGCCCGCCCACCGACAAGTTCGCCTCCCCGGAACTTTGGCGCACGGCTGAGAGCCGAAACTACTGGGTACGCGTGCCGCCGGTCGCCGAGCGTCGCCAGTTCTGGCGGTACCCCGGGAGTTACCCCGATCCTAACGAAACCAGTTGTCACCTGGCGAAAAGATCAGGCCAACCTCTCGGTGACCGCGAGAATGCCTGCCGATACACCTGTGGCGCGACGCACACACGGGACCACAATGGCGCGCGGCTGTAAACCGCGCTCACGGGGGCGATCCTCGGTGCCCGCGGCGGTGACCAGGGTCAGATCGCCGTCGAAGCGGCGGTAGAGCAGCCGGCCGCGGCGGATGTCGGGATCGATGAAGAACAGGTACGGCACCCCGCCCATGCACAGCCGCGCCGCGGCGTCGTCCTCGTGCAGCGCCGGAACAGCGTCGCGGTGCTGACGCAGCGGCCGCACGCCGAGCTGACCACTCCAGCACGCCACCGCATCGGCGCCGGTCTCGGCGTCGATATAGAGGTGCGCGTCGTAATCCATGGCGTCCAGGGTCCGGGCCGCGGCTTCGGCGGTGGCCACCTGTAGTCGGCAGTCCTTGCGCCGCACGATCGGTCGCGGGCCGCTGACCATGGCCAGACTCGGGCGAGCCGGGTCCGGCCATGGTCGCGACACCTCCTCCGGCGAGCAGCCCAGCCGCAGGTCCAGGCGCTCGAGCGCGAAAGTGGTGGCAAAAAGACCCGGCCCGGCGACCTGCACCCGGAGCGCCTTCCTCAGCGTCCGGATCGAGATCTGGGCGAGAGCGGTCCCCTCATCGGAGTCGGGCCAGTGCAGGCGTGCCCGCACCGGCCCTTCCACCCCGTGGCGGCGCAGAATCCTGCCCAGACTGCGCACCACGCGGGTCACCTCGGCCGGCGGAACCGGTCCGCGTGTGGTCACCACGAAGTCCGGATCGATCCCACTCGTCCACACGTCATACGCGCCCATAACCGACCCACTTCCCGTTTCCGACCCGGCAACCTGCTCCTATGGCAACACGTGAGTGAGCGCCGCAAACAGAGTCGAAAGTCCCAAGCCGGGCTATTTTTTGGAAATCTTTCCGTTAAATAGTTGGCGGATGGTTGCTTCAGGTGAAATCGGTTGTGTGACAATGGCATACGCATCAACAACCTCGTGGCAACCAGTGCGCGCGTAACATCCCGAGTGCCGCGTCGCATCCGACGGACAGCCAGGAAAACCATGCACGATGCACCCCGCACCGGGCCCTACTCGGTGCGCGACACGCTGTCGCAGTTGCGATTACGCGAATTGCTCACCGAGGTCAAGGACCGCGTCGAGCAGATCATCGACGCCCGCGACCGCATCGACGGGCTGGTCGAGGCCATGCTCGCCGTCACCTCCGGCCTCGATCTGGACCAGACGCTGCGCACCATCGTGCGCGCCGCCACCAGCCTGGTCGACGCCCGCTACGGGGCACTCGGGGTGCGCGGCCACGATCAGCAACTCATCCAATTCATCCATCACGGCATCGACGACCGGACCCGCGTGCTCATCGGCGCTTTGCCCGAGGGCCGCGGGCTGCTCGGACTGGTGAACGGCGAGACGATCCGGCTGGATGATCTTGCGCGCCATCCCGCTTCGATCGGATTCCCGCCGCACCATCCGCCGATGCGCAGCTTCCTCGGGGTGCCGGTGCGCATTCGCGGTGAGCTGTTCGGCAACCTGTACCTGGCCGGGAAATCCGGCGGGCACCCCTTCACCGAGGACGACGAGGTGCTCATGCAGGCGCTCGCGGCCGCGGCCGGTATCGCCGTCGACAATGCGCGCCTGTACGAATCGGCCCGCACCCGGCAGGCCTGGATCGAGGCCACCCGCGATATCGCCACCGAATTCCTCGCCGATACCGATCCGGCCAAGGTGCTGGCCCATGTGGTCGAGCACGCCCGCGAACTCACCGGGTCCCAGCGCGCCCTGCTCGCGGTGGTCGCCGATCCGGATACACCGCCCCAGGACGTCACCGAACTGGCGGTGGCGCAGTGGTCCGGCCCCGGCGACGATCCGGAGAGCGCGATCGTCCGAGCCTCCGGCACCGCCGTCGGGCAGGCCCTGACCACCCGCACGCCGCTGCGTTTCGACGATGCGCGGCAGGTCGATCTGGGTGCGGCCCTCCCCGATATCGGGCCCGCACTGGTCCTGCCGCTGCACACGCCCGATTCCATACTGGGCGTGCTGATCACGGTGCGCTCCGCCGAATCCGCGCCGTACCCGGACGAACTGGTGGAGCTGATCGCCGCCTTCACCGATCAGGCCGCGCTGGCAATGCAATTGGCGGTGGCACAGCGGCGCATGCGCGAACTGGACATCCTCACAGATCGCGATCGCATCGCCCGCGATCTGCACGATCACGTCATTCAGCGACTCTTCGCCATCGGCCTGTCACTGCAGGGCACGGTGCCGCGCACCCGCGTTCCCGAAGTGCGGCAACGGCTCAACAACACCATCAGTGATCTGCAGGATGTGGTGGAGGAGATCCGCACCTCCATTTTCGATCTGCACGGTGGCGACGGGCACAGCACCCGGCTGCGCCAGCGCCTCGAACGCGCCATCGAACAGCAGACCTCCGCCACCGAGATCCGGGCGCTCATGCACGTCACCGGGCCGCTGTCGGTGGTCGAGCCCGCCCTCGCCGATCATGCCGAAGCCGTTGTGCGCGAGGCGGTCAGCAATGCGGTGCGGCATTCCGGCGCCGATACCATCACCATCGATATCGGGGTGGCCGACGATCTGACCATCGTGGTCGCCGACAACGGCTGCGGCATTCCGGAGGGCATCACGCCCAGCGGGCTCACCAATCTCGCGCACCGCGCCGAACAGTCCGGCGGCCGGCTCGCCGTCTACCCGCGCCGCGACGAGTCCGATACCGAGACCAAGGAAACCGGCACCAAACTGCACTGGTCCGTGCCCCTGCACTGAGGGGACGTCTGGATCCCGGCCGAAAGCTCGCCGGACGACGGGCGCGGTCAGTTGACCGGGCCGAGCACCAGCGCGGAGTTGTTGCCGCCCATGCCGAGTGCGGTCTTCACAGTCAGTCCCTCACCGCCGGCCATCACACCGTCCACCAGGCGCGCATGCGCGGGCGCGACAATCGGCGCCGACACCACCAGGCCGCGTTCGTAACCGAGCGCGATCGAGGCCACCTCGACCCCCGCCGACGCCGCCTGGCAGTGCCCGGTCAGCGGTTTGGTCGCGCAGACCAGCGGGCGATTGTCGAAAAGCCGGGCCAGCAGCGCGGTTTCGGCATCGTCGCACTGCTGGGTGCCGGAGCCGTGCGAGTTGACATACGCGATCTCCTCGGGCCGCACATCGGCGCTGGCGAGGGCGCGGCGCACGCATTCGAAGATCTGCTCGTGCGAGGGGTCCACCGAGATCACGTGATAGCCGTCATTGGTCATGGCCCCGCCCAGGATCGCCGCGTACGGGCGGTCGGCCTCGCGGGTCACCACGAAGGCCGTGGAGGCCTCACCCCAGCTGAAACCGCGACTGCCGGTCTGGAACGGACGGCACGCCGTGAGGGGTTCGACATCGGTGACGGCCGCGCCCAGGGCCTCGAAGTGCTCGACCATATCGGGCGTTCCGGACAGGTCGGTGGCGACGACCACCACATCGTCGGCGAAACCCTGTGCCAGCCACAGCTGGGCGGTGAGCAGCCCGGCATTGGCCGAGGAGCACGCCGAGGTGACGTTCATGGCGGGCCCGTGAAAGCCGAACTCCTGCATCAGGTTCGAAATCGGCGTGGACGGCAGTAGTCGCAGATAATCGCGGGCGCGGCGATGGCCGTGATCCTCGACGTAGAAATCGCGCCACTCGTACACATTGCCGAGCACGATGGCGTGCAGCAGACCCACGGTGCGACCGGGCCGCCAGCCGCGCGCGGTCGCATCCGCGACGGCCTCGCGCACCGATTCCTGGACAGCCCGGACATACCGGCTCGGGCCGACATCGGGATCGCCACCTTCCGGCACGCGGGCAACCCATCCGTGTCTATCGCGTTCGGGGCCGTACCCTGAATGGAGCCGGGCTGCGGGCTTACCACTCAGCAAACCCTCCCAGAGGGTTTCTCGACCCCAGCCGTACCCGGTGACGGCACCGATTCCGGCAATGGTCATATGATCTTGGTGCTGTTCCGCGGTGTGCGGGATGGGGGTGGTGCCAGGCATTTGCATCATTCCTTCCCGGAGCCGGTGCCTGTAATGATCGCCAGTAGCAAGCCGATGCTGTGCGGAACTGTGATTGATCCGATAGCGGTTGGTGCGGTGTCCAGCAAACCTCGCCGATCACACCATAGGCCGAGCTCCAACGACGCGTTTCACCGACGATCAGGGGGTGCTTGAGGTGGTTGGTAACGATCGGGCAAATACCCCGACCGATGCCGAGCAGCTGGCCCAGCGGTACCGCACGCTGGTGGAGCACAGCCCCGACGGGGTAGTGGTTCACGAACGCGGCACCATCGTTTACGCCAATCCGGCCATGCTGCGGTTGCTCGGCGCACAATCCGTCGACGATGTCGTCGGCGCACCCGTCGCCGATTTTGTGGAGGCGCGCGACATTCCCGGCATGCTGGAGCGCATCCGGCGCCTCACCATCGCCGGAACCGCTTCCGAGCCCGCCGAATTGGCGCTGGTGCGCTGTGACGGCAGCACCCTGGACGCGGAGACGGTATCGGTGCTCACCGCGTGGCAGAACCGGCTGGCCTATCAGGTGGTGGTGCACGATCTGACCCCGCAGCGCCGCGCCGAGGCCGCGCAGGCGCGCGCCGAGCAGTTCTTCACCACCGTGGTCTCGCAATTGGAGGAGGGGGTGGTGGTCATCGACCGGGAGGGGCATATCGAATCGGCGAATCCCGCGGCGCGCCGCATATTCGGTTATGACGCCGACGATCTGATCGGCACTCGCCTGGACGATCTTCCGCTGTGCCTGCTCGATGCCAATGCCCAGCCGATGCCGCCGACCTGGACACCGGTCATCCGCACCCTCGCCACCGGAGAGACGGTGACGCGCTTCGTCTTCGGAGTGGACCGGCCCGACGGGCAGCGGCGCTGGCTCTCGGCCAGCAGCCGGCTGCTGAATCCGGAGGACCCCAACTCCCCCGCGGTGTCCTCGTTCAACGACATCACCGAATTCCGTGCCAGCCGAAGGCAATTGGAGTATCAGGCTACCCATGATCCGCTGACCGGATTGGCCAATCGGGCGCTTGTGCTGTCGCGCCTGGCGGGCGCGCTGGGCACCAGTGAGGATCTGCCGGTCTCCACGGTGCTGTTCATCGATCTGGATGGTTTCAAGATCATCAATGACACGCTCGGGCATGCCATCGGCGATACGGTGCTGCAGATCGTGGCGCAGCGGCTGCAGCGCGGCCTGCGCTCCGATGACATCGTGGGACGCATCGGCGGTGACGAATTCCTGGTGCTGCTGTCCGGGCGCACGCTGGGTGAGGATCTGGAAGCCCTGGTCACCCGGCTGCGCCAGAGCATGGCCGAACCGATCATCGCGCGCGGGCATCGCATACAGGTCAATGCCAGCATCGGCATCACGCCGCTGCACGCGGGCGACGCGCGCACGCCGGAGGCGGTCCTGCACGATGCCGATATCGCCATGTATCGGGCGAAACCGCCCGGGCATCGCGACAACACGCTGACTCGCCGGAGCGACAGCACGCACGCATCGTGAATGTACCCGGCGTGACCTGCCCGGTCTGAGCCGCTCATCACGCTTCACCAGCCGATACGGCGAGCCGGGGAATCGCGAACTAGACTCGACAACTCTGTTCTCGATGGTTCGCGCGCTGTGCGCCCAAAGCACCGCGTGGTGACAAGGAGTTCCGTTTTGCCCGACCTCACCGAGGAGCGTTCTGTGTCCGCGTCACCGTCCGAAGCCACCAAGACGGCGGCGGAGCTGGAACGTGAACAGCAGCACCTGACACTGCTCTACGAGCGGCTCGACGGGATGCGCGAATACGCGCAACGCCGACTGCGCACCGTCCTGCTGGAGACCGGCGGTACGCCGCAGGCCCGTAGTGAACGGGAATCGTTCACCCAGCTCTACTCCGAAGACCTATCCAAGTACGACGCCGCCGAACACGGGCTGTGCTTCGGGCGCATCGACCTGGCCGAGAGCGATGAGGCGGACAGCGCCTCGGGCGCGACGAGCGCCGCCTCGGCCGACGGCACCGGCGCAGCCAACGGCAGCACCTCGTCCAATGGCAGCGGCGCGCCGAACGGCAGCACCGCATCAAATGGCAGCGGCGGTTCCGCCGACAGCGCCGCGGCCGCCGACAGTTCCGGCAAGAGCGCAGAAGGCGAGAAGCGCTATATCGGCCGCATCGGCATTCTCGACGAGACCGACGATTACGAGACGCTGCTGCTGGATTGGCGTGCGCCCATGGCGCGCCCGTTCTATCTGGCCACCACCGCCGCACCGGACGGTGTGACGCGGCGGCGGCATATCCGCACCCGCAATCGCAAGGTCACCTCGGTCAATGACGAATACCTCGATCTCGGGGCGGCCCGGCGCGACGGTGTGATCAGCGGCGACGGCGGCGTGGGCAGTGAGAGCGCACTGCTGGCCGCGCTCAATGCCGCGCGCACCGGGCATATGAACGACATCGTCGAAACCATTCAGCACGAACAGGATGCGATCATCCGCTCCGAGCACAAGAGCGTGCTCGTGGTGCAGGGTGGTCCCGGCACCGGTAAGACCGCGGTCGCACTGCACCGCGCCGCCTATCTGCTGTACACCTACCGCAAGCAGCTGGACAAGGCCGGTGTGCTCATCATCGGCCCGAACTCCACCTTCCTCGACTACATCGGGCAGGTGCTGCCCTCGCTCGGTGAGACCGGTGTGCTGCTGTCCACCGTCGGCAATCTGTACCCCGGAGTGCAAGCCACCCTGGAGGATTCGCTGCGCGCCGGACAGCTCAAGGGTTCGCTCGACATGCTCGAGGTGCTCAAGCGGGCGGTGCGGGACTGGCAGGAGATCCCGAAGGATCCGGTGCGGCTGCACTTCGACGGGCGCGAGCTGAGCCTGGACCGCCGGGTGGTCACCAAGGCGCGCGGGCGCGCCCGCTCCTCGCGGCGGCCGCACAACCTGGCCCGGCCCATCTTCGCGGCCGGCGTGGTGGACGCGCTCACCGATCAGCTCGCCGAGCTCATCGGCGCCGATCCGCTCGGCGGGCGAAACCTGTTGAGCCAGGCCGATCTCACCGAGATCCGCGACGAGATGCGGGCCGACGCCGATATCCAGCGCGCCATCGGGGCGCTGTGGCCGCTGCTCACCCCGCAGGATGTGCTGGGCGGACTGTGGGCCGACCCCAAACGCCTGGCCAATGCCGCGAATCAGCTCAGCCCGGCCGACCGCGCCGAGCTGCAGCGCACCGACAGTGGCGAATTCAGCGATGCCGACGCCCCGCTGCTGGATGAGCTGGCCGAATTGCTCGGCATCGACGACAGCGAGGAGCGGGAGCGCTCCCGCCGCCGCTGGCGCGCCCAGCTGGCCGAGGCCCAGGATGCCCTCGATATCCTCACCGGCTCCGCGCCGCAGGACCTCGAAGACGATCTCGATCCCGAACTGCTCATGGCCTACGACCTCATCGACGCCGGTCAGCTCGCCGAACGCCAGCAGGTGCGCACCAGCCAGACCACCGCCGAACGCGCCGCCGGGGATCGCACCTGGACCTACGGGCACGTCATCGTCGATGAGGCGCAGGAGCTTTCGGAGATGGCCTGGCGAATGGTCATGCGCCGCATTCCGAATCGCTGGATCACGGCCGTCGGCGATGTCGCCCAGACGGGTGATCCGGCCGGCGCGTCCTCCTGGCAGCAGGTGCTGGAGCCGTATGTGGCCAAGCGCTGGAAGCTCACCGAGCTGACGGTCAACTACCGCACACCCGCCGAGATCATGGCGATCGCCGCCGATGTACTGGCCGAGATCGATCCCGGGGCCTCCATACCCCGCTCGATTCGCGACTCCGGCTTCCAGCCCACCGCATACCGGGTGCCGCCCGCCGATCTCGCCGCCGAGGTGGGACGCCTGGTGGCCGCCGAGGCCGAGCATCCGGGCACCACCGCCGTCATCGTCCCGCACGACGCGGCCGCGAAACTGGCGCATCTGGCCGATGATTCGGCCCGGGTGCTGACCGTGCACGAGGTCAAGGGCCTGGAATTCGACGCGGTCATCCTCGTCGAGCCCCAGCAGATTCTCGACGAATCCCCGCGCGGGATGAACGACCTGTACGTGGCCCTGACCCGCTCCACGCAGCGGCTCTCGGTGGCGCACACCGAGGACCTCCCGGAGGTTCTGCGCCGGCTGCGGTGAGACAGTGGTTCGGGGGCCAAGGCCCCCGGACCCCCAACCTGCGGCTACGACCCGAACTCCGAGCCGCCGCAACCGAAGCGGGAGCCACGACCCGAACACCCGGCCCCGCACCGGAGCCGCAATGACGACCCGAGCACCCAGCTCCCGGATCAGGGCGGAAGTTGTGCCCCGGAACGCAAAGCGGCCGTGACCAATTGGTCACGGCCGCTTTCCTGCCGCCGGGGTCCGGGGCGAAGCCACGCCTCCCGTGGCAGGGTGTGGGGCAAAGCCCCACGTTTGTCAACGCACGGTGTGCACGATGAGCACGTCGCTGCGGGACTTGCGGGCCACGTCCGACGGCACGGAGCCGAGCAGACGACCCGCGAGGGTGTTGAGGCCACGGTTACCGACCACGAGCAGGTCGGCGTCGAGCTCCTTGAGCAGGGTGAGCAGCGATTCGACAGGCTCGCCGACCACGGCCTTCTCCACGACGTTCACGGCGCCCGCGGCAACTGCCCTATCGCGTGCCACGCGCAGGATCTCGCTGGTCGGCGCGGAGCCGCGCACCTGGTAGGCCTCGTCCTTCAATACGTCCGCGGCGGCTGCGACGTCGCGGTCGTCGGTCGGGTAGTACGCGCAGGCGATGTACAGCGTCGCGCCCGCGGCGCCGGCCAGAGCAGCGGCCCGCTCGACGGCGACGTACGACGAGTCCGAGCCATCGGTACCGACGACGATCGTCCGGTAGGCGGTCATTCTCTCCTCCAAGTACAAAGGTTGGGGCCGCGGTGTCTACGGTTCCGTAGTTACCGCCGCGGCAACTGCGCCTGACAATAGCGGCATAACCGGCGGAAATTTTCGATATCGCAACACATCACAGTCGCGTGCCGCATCGGGACTGTCACACATTCCCAGCACGCTGCGCATACGGCATCGGCTACCAGCGAATTCCCCACCGGCAGTGTGAAACACCACAAATCGCCAACATCATTGCGCCCCTGGGACATTCGTCACAACACTGGATTTCCACCGGGCGCGGATCGGTCCGTCCGGCGCGCACCAGCGCTCCGGACGGACCGGAAAACCGCTATCTCACAGATCGTGATAGTCGGCCCAGAACCAGCCGAGAATCACGCTGAGTACGTTCATGCGTTCCTCTTCCGTACGGCCGATCAATGACGGGCAATACTAGCTCGCCGAGCATCGGTTCAGAGGGCGAGACGTGCGTATTCCAGCGGAGCCATCCCGATCTCCTGTGCGAACTCGCGGGAGAAATGGGCCTGATCGAAGTAGCCGAGATCCAGTGCGAGGGCGGCCAGATCGGAGGTGCGCCCCTGCGCCAGCAACTGCGCGCCGTCCTGCAGCCGGAAGCGGCGCAGCACCCATTTCGGGCTCACCCCGACATAGCGGCGAAACAGCCGCTGCAGGGTGCGAATCGGGGTATCGAAACGCTCGGTGACCTGGTCGACGCGGGTGAGCTCACGATCGGACTCCATGGCGTCCATGATGCGTAGCACCAGGCGGTAGGTGGAGTCATCGGTAACCGCGCGCCGGGTGGCGGCCTCGACGAGGAAGGTCTCGACCAGCGTGCGACGACTCTCCTCGTCCGGATCGGCCAGAATTTTCTCGGCCAGATCCCCGGCCTCGGGGAGCACCTCGGTCAGCGGCAGGGCGGTATCGCGCAGCGCGCCGACGTCCAGTCCAGTGAACGCGCCGAAGCCGCCCGGGCGGAACTTCACACCGAATGCCTCACCGACACCGGCCAATTCCCGCACGTACTTGGTGGTCCACACGCCGGTGACAAAGCCGCCCCGCCGCTCGTGCGTGTGCTCGAAAGTCATATTGACGACCGGAAAACCCAGCACCTCGGCGAAGTAGGGCGGCTGGCCCCGCCGGTCCCAGCGCACCGACCAGTAGAACTCGACATAGCGGCTGACCTGCTCACCGGCCGGCAAACGACTGTGGTTGCTGGCGCGGATCTGCTCCCGCGGGCGCAGAATGCCTTTCGCCGTCTCGGGCGGCGGCACCGGGCGCGGTGCGTAGGACTCCGGGAGCAGATCCGACGACTCCGGGCGCACCGAATCGTCACCGGCCATGAGGCTGTCGCTTTCTTACAAGATCCATCCCGGCAGGCCGAGCACAGTGGTCACCATGAGCAATGACGTGAATCCGATCCCCGAGGGCTACCACTCCATTACCTGTTTCCTCCCCGTGACGGACGGGAACAAAGCTCTCGACTTCTACACGAATGTCTTCGGCGCAAAGGTGCTGAGCCGCAATGATCTTCCCGACGGCCAGCCCGCGCACGCCGAACTGCTGATCGGCGACTCGACCGTGCAGGTCGGCATGGAGTTGCCCGAGAATGGGGTGCGCTCCCCCGTGGAGTGGGTGACCGCCAGCATCGTGCACTACTGCCCCGATGTGGACGCGGTGGCCGCCCGCGCCCGCGAACACGGCGCGCGATCGGTCGAAGAGCCCACGACCTTCCTCACCGGCGACCGCTACGGCGTGGTCATGGATCCCTTCGGGCACCGCTGGGTCTGCATGACCCGCGTCGAGGACGTCTCGCGGGAGGAAGCCGAGCGCCGGGTCAACGAATGGATGGCACAGCAGGGCTGAGCGGCTGCGAATCCGCTGCGGCTCGCGCCGCTTCACAACCGCGTCAACGCGCCTGCGCCGCAATGAGATTGCGGCGTCCGCCGTAGTGACCGCGCCGTTCACGATGCAGTGCTCGCCGTGCTCATTGCAGCCCGGCCGCATCCATACCGCGCAGCTCCTTCTTCAGGTCGGCGATCTCGTCGCGGAGGCGACCGGCCAGCTCGAACTGGAGCTCGCGGGCGGCATTCATCATCTGCGCGGTCATCTCCTTGACCAGGTCCGCGAGTTCGGCGCGCGGCATGGACTTGATATCGCGGCCCTCATAGACGCCGGCGCTGACGGCGCGGCCCGGTTCGCCCTGGGCGCGGCGGCCACGGCTGGAATTGCGGCCCGAGCCGCCGACCTCGACCTCGGTCTCCTCGGCCTCGCGGTAGACCGTATCGAGAATGTCGGCGATCTTCTTGCGCAAGGGTTTCGGATCGAGGCCGCGCTCCTCGTTGTAGGCGACCTGTTTGGCGCGGCGGCGATCGGTCTCGTCGATGGCGTGCCGCATGGAGTCGGTGATCTTGTCCGCGTACATGTGGACCTCACCGGACACATTGCGCGCCGCGCGGCCGATGGTCTGGATGAGGCTGGTGGCGCTGCGCAGGAAACCTTCCTTATCGGCGTCCAGAATCGCGACCAGCGAAACCTCCGGCAGGTCGAGACCCTCGCGCAGCAGGTTGATGCCGACCAGCACGTCGTACTCACCGAGTCGCAACTGCCGCAACAACTCCACCCGCCGTAGCGTGTCGATCTCCGAGTGCAGGTAGCGCACCCGCACGCCGAGCCCGAGCAGATAGTCGGTGAGATCCTCGGACATCTTCTTGGTGAGGGTGGTGACCAGCACCCGCTCGTCCCGTTCGGCGCGCAGCCGGATCTCGTGCACCAGATCGTCGATCTGGCCCTTGGTCGGCTTGACCACGACCTTGGGGTCGATCAGGCCCGTCGGGCGAATGACCTGCTCGACGAATTCGCCTCCGGTCTGGCCCAATTCGTACTTTCCGGGGGTGGCCGAGAGGTACACCGTCTGCCCGATGCGGTCGGCGAACTCCTCCCAGGTGAGCGGCCGATTGTCGACCGCCGAGGGCAGCCGGAAGCCGAACTCCACCAGATTCCGCTTGCGCGACATATCGCCCTCGTACATGGCGCCGATCTGCGGCACCGTCGCATGCGATTCGTCGATGACGAGCAGGAAATCCTCGGGGAAGTAATCGATGAGCGTCGCGGGCGCGGTGCCCGCGCCGCGGCCGTCGATATGGCGCGAATAATTCTCGATACCGGAGCAGAACCCGACCTGGCGAATCATCTCCAAGTCGTACTGGGTGCGCATCCGCAATCGCTGCGCCTCCAGTAGCTTGCCCTGCTTATCCAATTCGGCCAGGCGCGTTTCGAGTTCCGCCTCGATATCCTTGACGGCCCGTTCCATTCGATCGGGACCGGCGACATAATGGGTCGCCGGGAAAATGCGAACCATATCGACCTGCCGCACCACATCACCGGTGAGCGGGTGCAGATAATAGAGCGCCTCGATCTCGTCACCGAAGAATTCGATGCGGATCGCCAATTCCTCATAGGAGGGAATGATTTCGACGGTATCGCCGCGCACCCGGAAACTGCCGCGGGTGAAGGACATATCGTTGCGGGTGTACTGCACATCGACCAGCAGCCGCAGCAGCTTGTCGCGATCCACCTCTTCGCCGACCTCCAGCATGACCGACCGGTCGAGATAGGACTGCGGCGTACCGAGGCCGTAGATGCAGGACACCGACGCCACCACCACGACATCACGGCGCGACAGCAGGCTGGAGGTGGCCGAATGCCGCAGCCGCTCCACGTCGTCATTGACGGAGCTGTCCTTCTCGATATAGGTATCGGTCTGCGCGATGTACGCCTCGGGCTGGTAGTAGTCGTAGTACGAGACGAAGTACTCGACCGCATTGTTGGGCAGCATCTCGCGCAGCTCATTGGCCAGCTGGGCGGCCAGGGTCTTGTTGGGAGCCATGAGCAGGGTGGGCCGCTGCAGCTTCTCGATCAACCAGGCCGTGGTGGCCGACTTACCGGTACCGGTGGCGCCGAGCAGCACCACATCCCGCTCGCCCGCATTGATGCGCCGCTCCAGCTCCGCGATGGCGGCGGGCTGGTCACCGGCGGGAACGTGCTCACTGACCACCTGGAACCGGCCCTCGACCCGCTCGATATCGCCGATGGGCCGGAACTCGGAATGCGCCAGCGGCAGGTCGTCCGGGATCTCGGTTGCGAAAGCCATGTTCACAGCCTAGGACGACCCACCGACAGGTTCACGCCGAGCGGCCCGAGTCACCGCCCGCAACGACACGATCGGGGCGGCGACCCGCCCGCGCGGCCGGTGACACTGCGCACATCTCCGGCAGATGCTCCGGGCCGACCGCGCCCGCGCCGGCCGATCCGGCCCGATTCACCCCTCGGATGCGCGCCCGAGACACCGCATCGGGAACGAACCGAACGCCTCCGATACCCCGGCGTGGCGCGGTCGGGACCTGAGGATATTTCTAAGCGTTTACTTTCGCGCGGCACCGCGCCGAACAGATCCAGCTGTACCAAATGTCCGAATTATAGTTTCCCCCAAGGAAGTTCAAAGAAACTCCAGGAGGCGTCGGCGAAACTCCGTTCCGCGCACGGCCGTCCGATTCCCAGGAGCCAGGTGTAACCTGATCTGGCTGGTTGCACGAGTCGGAGAAGAGGCAGGGCGATGACCGGTCTGCATATGCCACAGCGGAATTCCACCAACGGCGCTGACGCGCGCCGGACGGGAAAGACCGCTCCCCCGGTATCGCCGCATCGACCCAGGCTCGAGTATTTCAATCTGGCGGCGCTGTCCTGGACCGATTATCACGGTTACTTACATCAGGTCGAGCGGATGGCCGCACAACCGTGGGGTCTGTATGTGGAGCGGATCGTGGACAATCCGCGCTTCCACTACATCGAATCCTGGTTGCTCCCAGAGCTTTCCCTGCGCGTGACCGTGTATCACCTACGGCCGGGCCATGATCGCGGGCAGACCTACTACCTCGACATCGGCGATTACACCCGGATCGAGCCCAAGAAGTGGCGCGCCGAGGGACACTATCTACACGTGGTGGCCCGCCCCGGCCAAATGCCCGAGCTGCTCGGCATCGACGAGTTGCTCTCGGCGCACGCCGCCGGGCACTTCGACACCGCTCGCACCCATCGAGCCATCGAGCATGCGGCGACGGTCGTGGACGGTCTCGCCGCGTGCGGTCATGATGTCGACCGCTGGCTCGCCACCAAGGGTCTCGCGCTCAGCTGGTTGTAAAGGCGCTTCGGCCAGCGCGCCGCGAAAAGGCCACCCGGTCCGTATTGTGTTCGGCCCGGGTGGCTTTCGCTTACTGTCCGGCCTCCGACTTAACCGGACAGGCTCGGGAACAGACCGTTCAGGCCGCAGCCAACGCTGCCGAAGGCGCTGGACGGAGAAACCTGGACCACGGTCGACTTGCTGATCAGGTCCTGGGTCGCCTGAATGGTGTGGGCGCCGGCGGTGGTCGGGGTCCACTGGATGGTGACCGAATTGCTCAGCAGCGACGGGGTGACCGGGCTGCCGGTGATCGCGGTGCCGTTATCGGTGAAGCTCACCGACAGCAGGCGGTCGATCGCGACGGTGGCCGTGACCGTATAGGCGCAACCCACCTGTTGATTCGAGCCGCCGACCGAGATATCACTGACCCAGGCGCTGGCCTGGGGCGCTACCAGAACCAGGGTCGCGGCAGCAGCACCGAAGGCGGTCAGACCCATCCCGGCGCGGCGAGCGCGGGCGCTCATTGCGTTCATACTGTGTACTTCCCTCTTGGTATGTACCACCCACGTCAGGTGTGGGTAGCCGCACCGTAACGAACACTGGTGTTTCACATTATGACTTTCCGGAAAACAGTCCCCGCAAAACGGGGTTTACCCAGTTCCGGCCGCGACTTGGGCACACTCCTCTGGACGATGACGGCCCGACAAGCGATGCTGTTGGCATGACTCAGGCGCCCGCGGTAGATCTACACCGGCCCAAGGTGGAGTACTTCAACGTCGATGAGCTCACCAATATCGACCCGAAAGGCTTCGTCCGCGCGGTCGAGCGCTACCAGGTCGAGCCCTGGGGCCTGTACATGGCGCGGACGTCGGATCATCCGGAGTTCCACTACATCGAATCGTGGCTGCTGCCAAGCCTGTCCATTCGCGCCACGGTCTTCCACTTCACCCCGGCACACCTGCGCGATCAGGACTACTACATCGATATCGGGGAATACGCACAGGTCGGACCGAAGCGCTGGAAGTCGGTGGACCACTACCTGGATCTGGTGGTGCGCAGCAATCGCGAGGTCGAACTGCTCGATGTGGACGAACTGCTCGCCGCACACGCCGCCGGCTATCTGGACCTGTCCGAGTCCCAGCAGGCCATCGAGACCGCGACCACCGTCATCGACGGAATCGCCGCGCACGGCCATAATTTCGAGTCCTGGCTACAAGCCCGGGACATCACCCTGACCTGGATGTAAGCACCGCGGGCCCCGGAGCGCACGCCGGGGCCGACGGCCGAATTCACGCCTCGGCGGCGACGATCACATTCGCGGGACGCCCCGGATCCGCCGTGGCGTGCCGGACTTCCGCACCACCCGCCGCAGCGTCGACACGCGGAAACCCGATCTCCGCCAAGCGATCCCGCAGCCCCTCGGCCACGCTCGCATCGGCGACCGCTATGCGGATATCGAGCACATCCTCCGCGGGCTTACCCGCCACCGCGGTCGGCCCGACGTGTTCGATGCTCCGCGCATCGGCTCCGCAGGCGACCGCGAGCCGGGCGATAATCCGCCGCGCCGCCGCGGGCCACTCCGGATTCGCCTCCACCACCGGCGATTCGGCGGGCCGCGGCGCTGGGGTGCGGGTGCGCAGATTGTGTTCGAAGGGGATCAGCCGCTCCTCCCACAGCCGGTGCACCGCGGCATCGATCTCGCCGCCGGCGCCATTGTTGTCGAGCAGCACATCGGCGACGGCGCGACGCTGAGCATCGGTGGCCTGGGCCGCGATTCGCGCGCGGGCGTCGGCCTCGTCGATACCGCGGAACTGCACCAGGCGGTGCAGCCGGGTCTCCTCGGCGGCGTCGACGACCACCACCAGATTCATGAACGGCGCCAGGCCGTTCTCCACCAGGAGCGGAATATCCTGTACGACAATGCCGTCGGCGGGCGCGGAGCCGATGAGCTCGGCGGTGCGCTTGCCGACCAGCGGATGCACGATGCCATTGAGGACGGCGCGAGCCCCGTCACTGGCGAATGCCTTGGCCGCCAGCGCCGGTCGATCCAGGCTGCCGTCGGCGGCGAGGATTTCATCCCCGAAGGCATCGACCAGGGCCGTCAGCCCCTCGGTGCCGGGGGCGACCACTTCGCGCGCGATGACATCACTGTCCACCAGCACCGCACCGCGTTCGACGAGAATGCGGGCGACGGTGGATTTACCCGCTCCCATGCCTCCGGTGAGACCGATTCGCAACATTTCCCCAGTCTCGCATTTCCCTCCCCCGCCGCGCGCACTACCCCTCACCAGCCGAAAGATTGGATTACCCACTCACCTGGGCAATTCCACCAGCGCGCCGACAGTTTGCCCATTCCGTGATATTTGCGAGACCGATTCGCAACTTTTTCGCCCAATCCCGACCATTGGTCGGCAACATTCCGACACGCCGGGGAGAAAGTCGTGCAAAATCCGGTGTCGCACACTTTCGTTCGGCTAAGGTTTCGCCGCAGGCGATCCATGGCCGGAAACACGTAGGAGAAGGAACACCATTGGGCACCAGAAACAACCAGACGGGTCGGCACCGTCTGGGACTGCCGGGCACGATGCACTGCATCGAGATTCCCGCGGTCGCGGCAGCGCTGGCCGAGCATCGTCGCGCGTGGTTCAGCGCACTGCTCAGTCCCGCACGGCATAGTTTGGCCGCCATGCGAAAACGCTCTCGCTCCACCTCGGCCACCGTCCGCTGGGTTCCGGCCACCGCCATGTGACTGCGAATACGACTGTGGCCCAGCCCCGATCGGGACTGGGCCACTCTCGTGCGCACTCCGGACGGACGACGTCCAGCGTCCTCAGACGAGGCCGCTGGGCTTACGACGGCTACCCGGCTCCTGGGTCGGCATCGAGTTCGGCGGCACCGGATACGGGATACCGGCATTCGCATAACCGAGCGCGACATTCGGACCGCACTGCGCCAGTGCGGCATTCACCTTGCGGTCCGCGGGCCCGAAGGCGGGCATCACCGCATCGCGACCCGAGGCGAAATCGAAGGCCGAGGTCATATCGCCGGTGACGCTGCGCCGCCACGGGGTCAGGTTCGGCACGTCCACGCCGAAGCGACGCTCCAGCAAACGCAATTGCGAGGTGTGGTCGAAGGTCTCCGAGGCGACCAAACCGCCTCGGCTGTACGGGGAAATCACGAAGCACGGCACCCGGTAGCCCAGTCCGATCGGGCCCGCGATGCCTTCCGACTTCTCGGCCTTGTCCAGCGGCACGGTGACGTACTCCCCCGGCGTGCCGGGCGGCGCGGTCGGCGGCGTGACGTGATCGAAGAAGCCGCCGTTCTCGTCATAGCTGACGATGAGCGCGGTCTTCTCCCACACCGCCGGATTCGAGGTGAGGATATCGAGCACCTGCATAATGCCGACCGCACCCAAAGCCGGTGGCAGCGCGGGGTGTTCGCAGTTGAGCAGCGACGGGATCACCCAGGAGACGGCGGGCAGCTGATTGGCGGCCACATCGGCGGCGAAATCGCTGGGGTAGGCCGGGACCTTACCGCGGCGCGCCAGTTCCGAGGCCGGATCGGCGGCCTGCTTGAAGCAGCCCAGCATGCCGTCGAGGATGACCGAGGACAGCGGGCCGACATCGCGATTGTTGTAGATCTTCCAGCTCACGCCGGCATCGGAGAGGTTCTCCGGCATGGTCCGCCAACTGTAGGCATTCTGCGGAATGAGCGTGGGGGTCTGCAGCAGCGGACCACCGTTGAGCCCGTCGGGGTCGATCGTTCCCGATATCCAGTACAGCCGATTGGGATCGGTGGGGCCCAGCACCGAGCAGTGGTAGCCGTCGGCAATGGTGAAGGCGTCCGCGAGATCGTGGTGCACCGGAATATCGGCGCGGGTGTAGTAGCCCATGGCGGCGGGCCCGTTCCCGGCGCCGACCGAGGCGATGGACATCGGCATCCAGCCGTCGTTCCTGCCGTTGTTCCACGCCTTGTGCATGCCCGCCCAGGTGTGGTCCGGGTCGTTGATGCATTCGCCGTCGAGGCTCGCGCCGCGCTCGGTGTCCAGGCGGAACGGGTTGATGAAGCCGTCCGGGGTCGGGCCGACGCCCGGTGTGTAGCCGTACTGGTTCCACGCCGGTGAGGGGTCGTCGAATCCTCGCACGCCGGAAAGGGTTCCGAAGTAGTGGTCGAACGAGCGGTTCTCCTGCATGAGCAGGACGAAGTGCTCGATATCGCCGAGCCCGCCCATGCCCGCCGGATCCGCGGCGTAGGCCCGCTCGATAATCGGGCCGGCCAGCGATGCCATGCCGGCCGCACCACCCGCAGCCATGGCCTTCGCCAGAAAATCCCGTCGATTGATACCGGCGAACAAGCCCATACTCCGACAACGCCTTCCGCTAGATGACATCTGAACGCGCCGAATCTTTCCAGTTGGGCGCTTGACCTACATCAAACCTTCGCATGATGTCCGGACAGCAAACCACCGGTATCCGGCCGGTTTCCGGCGCCGCGCCGCGCCGAGGCGGTGCTCACACTACAGCGAATTTCTGACAGTGCCTTGCAGGTAGGTCGAGGGTCCGCCTAGGCTGACGCCAATACCTGAAAGTCACTCTCAGGTATCCGGCGTTCAAGGGGAACGATGGCTCGATCCGCGACATCCGCCCGGCAGGATCCCACCCATTCCGGCGAGCGGATCGGCGTCGTCGGACGGGTCGGCATGTTCATGGCCGGGCATCGCCGGCGGTGCTGGGTGTCTGGCTGCTGCTGATCGTGGTGTGCGCCGCCGCCTATCCGGCCCTGCACCACCGCCTCGGCGCACCCGACTACGGCGTCCCGGGATCCGCATCGGCTGCCGCGGAACGACTTGCGGCCGAACATTTCTCGCAGCTCGGCACGGAGCAGGATCTGATCGTCTTCCACTCCGGCCGCTACACCGCCGACAGCCCCGAACTCCGGGCCGTCGTCGACCGTGCGCTGGCCACCGCATCGGCTTCGCGCTGGCGGTCGCGGTCACCATCGACGCGGTGATCGTCGCGCCTGATTCTGGTGCCGGCCTTCATGCAGCTGTTCGGCCGCTGGAACTGGTGGCTGCCGGCGCTGCGCCGGACTCAGCCGAGCACGGCCTCCACCGCCGACAGGATCGACTCCAGCGCCGCGGTGTAGACGGCCTGCATCGGCACGGCGAAATCCGTTCCGGCCCAATGGTCCAGGGCCCCCGTACATCCCCAGACGACGGTGGCGACGGCGATCCGCAATTGCAGATCATTGGTATCGCGGCCGGTGCGCTCGGCGATCAGCACCCGGAACTGCTCCTCGAGTTCGCGCATCTGCCGGACCTGCCGGTCACGCACCTCGGGAATGGTCAGCACATGCCGCATGCGCATGCGGGTGCGGCGTTCGACCTCGGGGGTGATGATCGCGGTGATCAGGACCGGCGCCAGCGACCGCGCCACGGCGAGCAATTCGGCGGGCGTGGCCGTCGCACCGCCACCCGCGGTCCGCAGCACCTCGAGAATCTGCGGATCGGCCTCGTCGTAGAGGACCAGCATCTCCTTGGTCCCGAAATACCGATAGATCGAGCTGGGCGACACCCCCGCCGCACCCGCGACCCGCTCGACCGTCACATCGCGATACCCGTACTCGTCGAACAGATCCAGCGCCACCCGCTGGATACGGCTCATGGCCTCGACCTTGCGGCGCTCCCACAGCGACACCGACTCCGTGGCGGAAGGAAACATATGCATCGAGAATAGCGAAAAGCCCCGGGTCCATTGCGGACCCGGGGCTCTTCTAGCTATCGCTTATTGCGAGAGCAGCGAATCAGGCGTTGCCCGACAGCTTCTCACGCAGCGCGGCCAGCTGCGCATCGCTCGCCAGCGAGCCACCGGCGGGCTCGGCAGAGGACGAGGACGAGGAAGCGGCTGCGGCCGGAGCGGCAGCACCGGTCTCGGAGGAGTAGTTCGAGGAACCGCCGTTGGCGGCCTCGGCGGCAGCGTCAGCGGCCATCTTCTCCATCTGAGCGGTGTGCATCTTGTGGCGACGCTCGGCCTCGGCGTACCGGCCTTCCCACTCTTCCCGGACCTTGTCCGAACCCTCGAGCCATTCGTTGGTCTCGGGATCGAAGCCCTCGGGGAAGATGTAGTTGCCCTGGTCGTCGTAGCTGTCGGCCATGCCGTACTTCGACGGGTCGAACTCGGCGTTGTAGTCCTCGTTCGCCTGCTTCAGCGAGAGCGAGATACGACGACGCTCCAGGTCGATGTCGATGACCTTGACCATGGCGTCGTCGCCGACTGCCACAACCTGGTCCGGGACCTCGACGTGGCGCTCGGCCAGCTCGGAGATGTGCACCAGGCCCTCGATGCCCTCTTCGACGCGCACGAAGGCACCGAAGGGGACCAGCTTGGTGACCTTGCCCGGGACGATCTGCCCGATCGCGTGGGTCCGGGCGAACTGACGCCACGGGTCTTCCTGAGTTGCCTTGAGCGACAGGGAGACACGCTCGCGGTCCAGGTCGACGTCGAGCACCTCGACGGTGACCTCGTTGCCGACCTCGACAACCTCGGACGGGTGGTCGATGTGCTTCCAGGACAGCTCGGAGACGTGCACCAGGCCGTCGACGCCACCCAGGTCCACGAAGGCACCGAAGTTGACGATGGAGGACACGACGCCCTTGCGGACCTGGCCCTTCTGCAGCTGGTGCAGGAACTCGGAGCGGACCTCGGACTGGGTCTGCTCGAGCCACGCACGGCGGGAAAGAACCACGTTGTTGCGGTTCTTGTCCAGCTCGATGATCTTGGCCTCGATCTCCTTGCCGACGTACGGCTGCAGATCGCGGACACGGCGCATCTCGACCAGCGAAGCCGGAAGGAAGCCACGAAGACCGATGTCGAGGATCAGGCCGCCCTTGACGACCTCGATGACGGTGCCCTTGACGGCCTCGTCCTTCTCCTTGAGCTCCTCGATCGTGCCCCAAGCCCGCTCGTACTGCGCGCGCTTCTTCGACAGGATCAGGCGGCCTTCCTTGTCCTCCTTGGTGAGAACGAGGGCCTCGACCTCATCGCCCACGGAAACGACCTCATTCGGGTCGACATCGTGCTTGATGGACAGTTCGCGGGAGGGGATGACGCCTTCGGTCTTGTAACCGATGTCGAGAAGGACCTCGTCACGGTCGACCTTGACGATGGTGCCTTCGACGATATCGCCGTCGTTGAAGTACTTGATCGTCTTGTCGATGGCGGCGAGGAAGTCCTCGGCGGAGCCAATATCGTTAATGGCTACCTGCGGCGAGGTCACAGTAGTGGGCATGTGTTGGGAGGCTCCGGACGGATTGTGGTCGGTAGTGGACATGTGGGCTTTCGGTATTGCTGCGAACACACAGCGATGGAACTACGTTGGGTCATGCAACAGCACCTCGCTGTGGCGGAGCACAACGCTGCACTCATAGCACGGGTGACTCACAGCACGATCATCTGCTCTGCCCGGACCAACTCGAACCATCCGAGCCGATCCGAGTACAGAAGACACTCGCGGAAAACAGCGTACGCGACGTCCGTTGTACCAAGCAAACACGGGTACTCGGTCGCGAGTCGATAGGGTTGGGCAATGCCCGAAGATCAGCCCGCCCGCCCCGACGACGACCGCCACGCCGAGGCGAACTCCCTGCTCGGGACGGTGGGTGTGGCTCGCGCCAAGATTGACTCGGACGCCAGTCAGCGTGCCAGTCGCCGATGGTGGGACGCGGACGCGGCGGCGTATCACGAGACCCATGCCGATTTCCTGGGCGTGGATTCGGCCGCGGGCGAGTTCGTCTGGTGCCCGGAGGGGCTGCACGAGGGCGACTGGCGGTTCCTCGGGGACATTGCCGGCAAGCGCATTCTGGAGATCGGCTGCGGCAGCGCACCCTGCTCCCGCTGGCTCGCGGCGCACGGCGCGCATCCGGTCGGGCTCGATATCTCGCGCCGGATGCTGGACCGCGGACTGGCCGCCATGGCCGCGGGCGGTCCGCGCGTGCCGCTGGTGCAGGCGGGCGCGGAGGAACTGCCCTTCGCCGACGCCAGTTTCGATCTCGCCTGCTCGGCCTTCGGCGGCGTGCCGTTCGTGGCCGACTCCGCGAAGGTGATGCGCGAGGTAGCCCGGGTGCTGCGCCCCGGCGGCCGCTGGGTCTTCTCCGTCAATCACCCCATGCGCTGGATCTTCCCCGACGATCCGGGACCCGAGGGCCTGCGCGCGACCATCCCGTATTTCGACCGCACGCCCTACGTGGAACTCGACGCCGACGGCGAACCCACCTACGTGGAGCACCACCGCACCGTCGGTGACCGCGTCCGCGAAGTCGTCGCGGCCGGGCTGAACCTGGTCGACCTGGTCGAACCCGAATGGCCCGAGTGGCTGGAACGCGAATGGGGCCAGTGGAGTCCGCTGCGCGGCGAAATCTTCCCGGGCACAGCCATTTTCATCACCGAGAAGCCCCGCTGACCTCCGGTGATCGGGGATTCCCGTGACAGCGGTATGCCCCGCCCGTGAGTGGGAGGGGGCATACCGGCGATCAGGAGGATTTATGTTCCCGCCCTGCTTGTTTCAGCGCCAGGCGGAGGGCGTACTCGATCTGGGCGTTGATGCTCCGAAGGTCGTCTGCGGCCCATTTGGCGATCGCGTCGTGTACGGCCGGGTCCAGTCGGAGCAGGACTCGCTTCGGTTCGCGTTTGGCCGCCGGCATCAGGAGTAGAGGGTTCCGGCATTGACGATGGGCTGTGCGGCGCGGTCACCACACAGGACAACCAGCAGGTTGGAAACCATTGCCGCCTTACGCTCCTCATCGAGTTCGACCATGCCCTGTTCCGCGAGGCTGTCCAGGGCCATACCGACCATACCGACCGCGCCGGCCACAATGCGGCTGCGGGCGGCGACCACCTGATCGGCCTGCTGGCGAACCAGCATGGCCTGGGCGATCTCCGGTGCGTAGGCGAGGTGGGTGATGCGGGCCTCGATAATGTCGATACCGGCCAGCTCGGTGCGCGCACGCAGTTCGGCGGTGAGCTCACCGGCGATCTCGGTGCCATTGCGCAGACTGGTGCCGTCCACGTCATCGGTCTGATAGGGGTGGGTGGTGGCCAGGTGCCGGACCGCGGTCTCGGACTGGGTCCGGACGAAGTCCACATAGTCGTCGACGGCGAAGGCCGATTTGAAGCTGTCGACCACGCGGTAGACGACCACCGCGGCGATCTCCACCGGGTTGCCGGCCGAATCGTTGACCTTCAGCTTCTGGGTCTCGAAATTCCGCACCCGCAACGAGATATTGCGGCGGCTGCTCAGCGGCGTGACCCAGTGGAATCCCGACTCCTCGACGGAGCCGATGTAGCGGCCGAAGAACTGAATCACCTTGGCCTGGTTGGGATTCACGACCACGAACCCGCTCAGCACCAGCACCGCCGCGAGGATCGTGACCGCGAGCAGTATGCCCAGCGCGGTCGAGGAACTCCCCGAGTCGCCATCGCCCTTGAGCCCGTTGATCTCCACGGCGATCGCGATGATCAGCAGTATCAGGACCCCCAGCATCAGGAACCCGTTCACCCGGAACGTCCGACGCATCTCCATGACACTCTCCTAGTATCGAAGTGATATCACGACGATAGCGCGTCGCGAGGTAGCTGCCAAGGGTCGATATCCCCCCGGAAAACGCGTCGCGCCCGCCCTCGGAGCAAGGGCGGGCGCGCTGCGGCAGCGGATCAGCGCGGCAGGATATTGCGGTTGAAGCGGAAGAGGTTCCGCGCGTCGTACTTCGACTTGAGCGCCGCCAGGCGGTCGTAACCGGAGTCGGAGTAGCCCGCGCGGGTCTGCGCCTCGTCCGCGTCGGCCCCGCCGCCGTAGAGGAAGTTCAGATTGTGGCCGATGGTCCAGGGCTGCACCGTCTTCCTGATCCGCGCCAGTCCGTCGGCGATCGCGGCATCGTCCGGCCCCGGCATGGCGATGGCGCGGGCCACGTACTCGGCCTCGCGGTGCTCCATCGCGGACGGTCCGGGACGGCCCAGAGCGCCGCCCAGGTGCCGGAAACCCGCGACGACCGGGAGCGGAGACTGCGGGCCCGTCGCCTCCAGGAAGGCATCGGTGGCATCGGCCGGCAGTTCCGACAGCAGCGCGTTGGTGGCCGTGTATGGGTGCGGGTTCGGCGGATCGTTGTAGATGGTGTGGCTGTCGGCGTAGGGCATGACCCGCAGATTGTCGGAGAACAGCTCGCCCACCGCACGCAGCGGTGCGACTAGGCGCTCCGCCTCGGCCTCCGCACCGGTGTAGACGATGTTCACCGTCGCCAGGTACCGGCCGCGCAGATGCTCCGGGAACTGCGGGATATTCGGCATGGTCATCATGGTGATGGCGGAGGAGAGCTGTTCGGGGACATCGGCGGTCCACAGCCGCCAGGCCTCCAGCGCCTGTGGCACGAGCGCGGCGTCGAATTGCAGCTGGCCACCGTAAACCGTTGTCACCGGCACCAATTCGAGCTCCAGCGCGGTGACGACACCGAAATTACCTCCGGTGCCCAGCACCGCCCCGAAGAGTTCGTCACCGGGCGCCAGGCGGCGCAGCCGTCCATCCGCGGTGACGATCTCGACGGCGCGCACATGGTCTGCGGCATAACCGAATTCGCGGGCCATCAGGCCGATGCCGCCACCCAGGGTGTAGCCGACCACACCGACGGAATCGGAGGAGCCATTCAGCGGCGCGAGCCCGTGCGCGGCTGCCGCCTCGATGAGATGTCCGGCCTGAACACCGGCCCCGACCCGGGCGGTGCGGGCGGCGGCGTCGATCCGGATATCGGTCAGACGACGGGTATTGATGAGCACACCGCCATCGGCTGGAACCGCCAGGCCGTGCCCGGTGGCCTGCACGGCGACCGGAAGTCCTTGCCGTGCCGCGTATTCCACGGCGGCGCGCACATCTTCCGCATGCGCGGCGGCGACAGCAATGGCGGGGCGGTGCGTGTAAGCGGTTTGGAATCCCGAGATTTCGGCGTCGTAACCGGTGTCGCCCGGCCGCAGGACCGGACCGGTGGCGGCGGGCAATTCGGGGCTCGAGTGCGTTGTCTTGGTCATGTCAACGACTCTGCCCCGGTCTGATTGATAACTCCAACAGTTAGTTTGTCTAGTAGTTATAATCAGCAGTTATGGAACTGCGGCAGCTGCGCTACTTCGTCACCGTCGCCGAGGAGGCCAACTTCACCCGGGCGGCCGCCCGCCTGCACCTGACCCAACCCGGGCTGAGTTCGCAGATCCGCCAGCTGGAACGCGAACTGGGGCAACCACTTCTGGATCGTTCGACCCGCGCGGTCCGCCTCACTCCGATCGGCGCGGTGGTGCTACCGCACGCCCGGGCGGCACTGGCGGCCACCGAGCAGATCACGCACACCGTCGACGAGTTCACCGGACTGCTGCGCGGGCGGGTGCGGGTGGGGCTGATCTCCGGCGCGGCCAATGACGAGATCGATATCGCGCAGGTGCTGGCCGACTACCACCGCGACCATCCGCAGATCGCCATCTCGCTCACCGAGGACACCTCCGAGCGGATGATCGCGGCGCTGCGGCACGGCGAGCTCGATATCGCGCTGCTCAGCATTTCGAGCGCGGACCTCGGTCCCGCCGTCGCGACCGAGATCGTCTTCGACTCCACCATTGTCGCGGCGGTCGCCCTCGATGCCGATTTCGGCGACCGCATCGGCCTGGCCGAGCTGTGCGAGCATCCGCTCATCTGCCTGCCACCCGGCTCCGGCATTCGAGGCGTGCTCGAAACAGCCTGCGCGGCAGCGGGTCTGACACCCGATGTGGCTTTCGAGGCGGCCGCCCCACCCCTGCTCATCCGATTGGCCCGGCACGGGCTCGGCGTGGCCATCGTCCCCCCGCTCGCCGGTGCGGATGCCACCGAACTCGGGGTGCGCATGCTCGATATCGATCCGCCGATGACGGGACGGCTGGTACTCGGCTGGAACAACGAGCGGACGCTGAGCCCGGCCGCCAAGGTCCTGCTGGGCCAACTCCGCATCGCCGTCGGCGGGTGGAAAGATCCGGCCACGATGTTCCGCCACCCCTGAACGCGCCGCCGCTGGTACTGCTGCACGGCTCCGGGGCCAACTCCTCGACCTGGCGCGGCGATATCGCCTCGTGGTCAAGGGATTTCCGCACCTACTCCGTCGACCTCGTCGGCGAACCCGGCGGCAGCGCACCCGCGCGCCCGAAGCTGAACTCCGACGCGGTCGCACTGTGGCTGGACGATGTCCGGGCGGGACTGGGCATTTCGCGCACGGCCGTGGTGGGCATGTCACTCGGCGGCTGGACCGCACTGGATTACGCCGTACGCCGCCCGGACCGCATCACCGGCCTGGCTCTGCTCTGCCCGGGCGGCGTCGGCAAGCAGCGCTACGGCTGGATCCTCAAAGAGAGATACTCCCCCGGCTGCTGGGCCGCCACATTATCCGCCGCTCAGCCCAGACCGTAACCGGTTTGGACGCAGCAGATCTCGGACCGGTCCTGGACGATATCGCCCTGACCTTCACCCACTTCAACCCCCGCACCGAACGCCTTCCCCGCGTCACCGATGCCCAACTCGCCGCCCTCCTCATGCCGGTCCTGACCATTGCCGGCGACCGCGACGTCATGATCGACTCCACCGAAACCGCCCGCCGCATAACCACATTCGTCCCGAACGCAACGGTCGAAATACTCCCCGGCGTAGGCCACGCCATCCTCGGCCGAACCGACACAGTGCTGAATTTTCTCCGCACCCCCACAAAGCCCTGACGGCACCGAAGCCTCCGTCATCCCGGCATGCTTTCGGCCGGGATTCACACCCCCCTTGCACAGCAAGAGGTTTCGTGGCTCCCGGCCATGAGCGCGCCGGGATGGCGGAGATGGGCACCCGAGAACGGGGTGGGCTGCCTGGATATGCACCGGCCCCGCTCCGAGTCACGGAGCGGGGCCGGGTGGGAAGGCTTGTCTCGCTACAGGATGCGCGAGAGGAAGGCCTTGGTGCGGTCGTGCTGGGGGTTGCCCAGGACCTCGCGCGGATCACCGGCCTCCACCACCACTCCGGCGTCCATGAACACCAGCTGGTCGGCAACCTCACGGGCGAAACCCATTTCGTGGGTCACGACCACCATGGTCATACCGTCGGCCGCCAATTCGCGCATGACGCCGAGGACTTCGCCGACGAGTTCCGGATCGAGCGCCGAGGTGGGCTCGTCGAAGAGCATCAGCTTGGGATCCATGGCCAGCGCCCGCGCGATGGCGACCCGCTGCTGCTGGCCACCGGACAGCTGCGCCGGATACGAATATGCCTTGTCCGCCAAGCCGACCCGGTCCAGCAGTTCGCGGGCGCGGGCGACGGCGGTGGCCTTCCTCAGCTTCTTCACCTGGGTGGGCGCCTCGATGACGTTCTCCAGGACGGTCCGGTGCGGGAAGAGGTTGAAGTGCTGGAACACCATGCCGATATCGCGGCGCTGCTTGGAGGCATCGCGCGGATGCAGTTCGTAGAGCTTGCCGCCCTTCTCACGGTAGCCGACGAGCACGCCGTCCACGTAGAGCCGACCGGCGTTCACATCCTCGAGGTGGTTGATGCACCGCAGGAAGGTGGATTTGCCGGACCCGGACGGGCCGATCAGGCACATCACCTCACCGCGCTTCACCTCCAGCGAAATCCCTTTGAGCACATTGAGTGCGCCGAAATTCTTGTACACCTGTTCGGCGCGCACCATCGGCGCCGAGGCATCCTCGAGACTCATTTGCGCCCATCCCCTCCGACGGCCTGCGCGGCGACCAGGGCGCGCTCCTGCCGTCCCGTCAGCTTCCGCGAGGTACCCCGCGAGTAGTAGCGCTCCAGGTAGAACTGACCCACCATGAGCACACTCGTGATGATCAGGTACCAGGTCGCCGCGACCAGCAGCAGCGGAATCGGCTGGAAGTTCACGCCGTAGATATCCCGCGCCCGGCCGTACAGGTCGGTGGTGAGCGGGATGGCCGTCACCAGCGAGGTGGTCTTGAGCATGGAGATGAGCTCATTGCCGGTCGGCGGAATGATCACCCGCATGGCCTGCGGCAGCACGGTGCGGGTCATGGTCTGCGACCACGACATACCCAGCGCCACCGACGCCTCGCGCTGCCCGTCGTCGACGGAATTGATTCCGGCGCGGACGATTTCGGCCATATAGGCGGCCTCGTTCAGCCCGAGGCCGACCACCGCGAAGAAGAACGGCGCCGACCAGTGCTGCACATCGAAATTCGCGAACGACGGCCCGAACGGCACGCCCACGGTCACCGTCTTGTACAACGAGGGGAACAGACCCCAGAACACCAACTGCACGTACACCGGCGTCCCGCGGAAGATCCACAGGTACGCCCAGGCCACCGAGCGCAGCACCGGATTCGGCGACAGCCGCATGACCGCCAGCAGCACCCCGAGCAGCACGCCGATGAACATGGCCAGCACGGTCAGCTCCAGCGTGACCGCGGCGCCCTTGGCAATGTTGATGTCGCGCAAGTACTTCCAGTACGTATCCCAGTGATAGGCCGGGTTCGTCTCGGCGCCGTAGAGGAACAGCCCCACCAGCGTCAGCAGCACCACGGCGGCGATCCACCGGCCCGGCCGTCGCAGCGGAATCGCTTTGATCGGCGCGGGCTCGGTGGTGGTCGCGACCGTCACGGCCGAGGCTGCGGAATTAGTCTCGTCCTGTGACATCTAGCGTTATCAGCTCTGTGCGCCGTTGATGACCGACTTGGTGATCACGCCGTCCTGAACGCCCCAGTTCTCGGCGATCTGCTTGTACTCACCGCTGTCGATCAGGTGCTGCAGGGCCTCCTGCAGGACCGGCGCCAGGGTGGAGCCCTTCTTGACCGGCCAGCCGTACGGCGCCGAATCGAACATCGCGCCGGCGGCCTCGATGGTGCCCTGGTTCTGCTTGATGGCGTACGCGGTCACCGGGGAGTCGGCGGACATGGCGTCGACCTGACCGTTCACCAGCGCGGTGGCCGCGGCGCTCTGCTCGTCGTAGGAGACCTTGGTGATCTCCGGCTTACCCTCGGCCTTGCACTTGGCGCTCTTGGCCGGGATCTCGTCGGTGTCCTGAACGGTGGTGCGCTGCACCGCGACTCGCTTGCCGCAGGCATTGTTCGGATCGACCGGCTTACCCTTCTGCTGGGCCCACTGGCTGCCCGCATTGAAGTAGTCGACGAAGTCCGCGGTGGCCTCGCGCTCCTTGTTGTCGGTGAACGACGACATGCCGATGTTGTAGGTGCCGGCCTCGATGGCCGGGATGATCTTCTCGAAGTCCGACTCCTGGTAGTCGGCCGAAACGCCGAGCACCTTGGCGACGGCGTCCACCAGATCGACGTCGAATCCGACGATCTTGCCGGTGCCCGGATCCTTGTACTCGTTGGGCGAGTAGGGGACGTTCACGCCGACCACGATCTTGCCGCTGCTCTTGATGTCCGCGGGCAGTTTGGCCGCGATGGAATCGACCTTGGACACATCCACCTTGGAAACCGCAGGCGCATTGGAGTCGGAATTACTCGTACACGCGGTCAGCGCCAGGGCGCCGCCCGCTAGTACGCAGACGGCCCGCAGGGCACGCCCGCGGAAATCTTTACGAACAGACACAGCAGTCCTCCACAGTTCGGTCACGCGACAACCGGGCGTCGCCCGCCGATTGAAATGTAAGCGAGTCGAACATTCCATGCGGGTCGGTAACCGAACATTAATCGGCGACACGCCGATGCATGGCCGATACACGCCCGGTTCCGGAAGTGCGCTCACCAGCGGTGCAGCCGGGCCCGCACCTGCTCGGTGAATTCGGAGGTAGATGCTAACCCACCCAAATCGGATGTCGCGACACCGGACCGCAACGTCTCGGCAACCGCATGTTCGATCCGCTCGGCCACCCGCCGCAGCGCGCTGTAGGAATCGCGTTCGGCCAGCCAGTGCAGCAGCATGGCGGAGGAGGCCAGCAGCGCAACCGGATTGGCACGATTGTGCCCGGCCAGTGCCGGTGCGGCGCCGTGCACGGCCTGCGCCATGGCCTGGCGCTGTGAACAATTCAGGGAGGGGGCCATACCCAGCGAACCGCTCAGTTCACCGGCCAGATCCGAGAGGATGTCGCCGAAGAGATTCTCGGTCACGATGACATCGAAATCGGCGGGTGCGCGGACCAGCAGCGCCGCCACCGCATCCGCGTGCCGATCGTTCACGGTGACGTCCGGATACGCTTCGGCGACCTCGTAGCACACATCCCGGAACATGCCCATGGTCATCGGCAGCACATTCGCCTTGTGCACGATGGTGAGCCGCCTACTCCGGGTCTGCGCGATTCCGAAGGCCAAGTGCGCAATTCGCTCGGTCGCCGCGCGCGTCACCACGCCGACCGACAGCGCCACATCCGCGGTGGGCTGGAACTCCCCCGAGCCCGCGAACATATTCCGGTCCGCGTAGAGCCCCTCGCTGTTCTCCCGGACGATCACCAGATCCATCTCCGGGGTAGTCGCGCGGACGCCGTCCAGGGTGCGCGCCGGACGGATATTTCCGTACAGGCCGAATCGTTTGCGAATCGCGCCGCCCGGCGGCAGACCGGTGCGGTGGTCGGCGGGATAGGAGGCATTGTCGTGCGGGCCCATGATCCAGGCGTCCAGACCCTCGAGCGCCTTCAGGGTCGGTTCCGGCATCGGATCGCCGAATTCCTCGATGGCGGCGTGACCGATCAGCAGCGGCACCCACTCGATGGGCGACAGACCCACCACTTCGACGGCTTCGTCGACCACTGTACGGGTGGCCCGGACGATCTCCGGGCCGATGCCGTCGCCCTCGATGAGGCCCAGCCGGAGCCGAATATCACTGTCGCCCGGTAGCCGAGTCTCGCTGTCGCTCATGACCGTCATCCTCGCGCAATCGGCCGGACAGCCACGCGGCGGCACGCGGTTGGCGGCTACCGTAGTGGGTAAAGGGAAGAGAACAGCAGGGACCGGTGTTGGACCGGGAAACCCGACACGAGAGGACGTCATGGCCACCCAGACACTGACCGAGCAGAACTTCGACGAGACCGTCACCGGGAGTGATGTCGTTCTCGTCGATTTCTGGGCCGCTTGGTGCGGTCCGTGCCGCCAGTTCGCCCCGACCTTCGAAGCGTCCTCGGAGAATCACCCCGACGTCGTCTTCGGCAAGGTGGATACCGAGGCCGAGCAGGGACTCGCCGCTGCTGCCAATATCCGTTCCATCCCCACCCTGATGGCCTTCCGCGAAGGCGTGCTCGTCTTCGCGCAGCCCGGTGCACTGCCGCCGGCCGCGCTGGAGGATCTCATCGGGCAGGTGAAGGCGCTCGATATGGAAGAGGTCCGCAAGCAGCTCGCGGAGCAGCAGGGCGCCGAGCAGGGTGCTGAGCAGTAAGGGAAATCCCCTCGCACAGTACACAATTCACACATTCGAATGCGCCGCACCCTGGAAAGGGTTGCGGCGTATTCGTTTATGCGTCAGGCGAAGGTGTTGATACCGGCGATCATGGCGCGGACAGTGGATTCCGCGCTGTCGCCGGCAAGGGCCGCGCCCCAGCCGCGACGACCGTTGAACTCGCACAGCACGAAGGTGGCGGTGCCGATTTCGGTGCGGCGCTGATGGAATTGCAGGATCTCGATGGGATAGCCCTCGTCGTAGAGCGCCGAGGTGAGTGCGGCGACCGGGCTGCCGGTCGCGGTGACGGTGCGCAGCCGGCCGGCGAACTCCAGGGTCGCGGTGAAATTCGCGGCCCGGAGGTGAGTCCATTCGCTCAGTTTGAGCGCACCCGCATCACGGCAGTAGCGGTCGTAGAACTGGGCGGGGCTCAGGCCGGCGCTCTCGGCCCGCAGAGTAGCGGGGGCAGCGGCGATGAACATGTGGGTATCGATGGTGAGTGTCATTGGACTAGGTCTTCCCGACTCTTCGCAGAATTTGGCAGAGGGGACCAGCACAAGAAAAAGATTCACACGGCCCGCAGCGGGGGGGCCGGTCCGAAATCAGACCCCGCTGCGGCGGAGAACTACGAGTACGCGCGCCACAGCCACCATCGCGGTGAGCGGAACAAGCGCGGCGCGGTCGCGGTCGGCGACATTCTGCGCTGCGCTGCGGCTGTAGGCGGGATTCGGCACGGGACCGAGCATAAGGGCTGATACAGGCATTGGCAACCATATTCGTCTTCGACTCACGGGTAACTTTGCCGCAGGTCATCCGCCTGTGGCGCGCGCCATAGCAACCTCCGTCATCAGCTATAGCAACCTCGGATGCCACAATGGGCAAACCCTGTCGGACTGTCGTTCGAACCCTCCGTGAACTCCGAGGAGCACCTCCGCGATGACCGATCCGAAAATCATGCAGACGATCAACCATCTGTTCGGCTGCCACCGCACCTGCGTCCGCCAGACCGGCGAATCCCTGGATATCGGCGGCGACCACGCCGCCCGCGCCCATATCGCCCAGCTGATGGACTGCGCCGCGCTCTGCCGCCTCACCGCCGACATCCTCGACCGCCGCTCCCCGTGGGCCCTGGAACTGTGCGAGCTCACCGCCAAGGTCTGCACGGCCACCGCCGAAAGCTGCGAACGCCTCGACGAACCCATCGCCGCCCGCACCTGCCGCGAAACCGCCGAGGTAGTCAACCTCCTCGCCACCCAACTCACCGCCGCCCCGTAAACCTGCCCCATTTACCCGCTGACGCCCGAAATGCCCGTCCTCTAGGGCGAATCCGAAGCGCCACACCCGTGCCCGCATTGCCGTCCCACTGACGCTGCATGAATTCACCCCGGCAATCCGGAGCATCACCACCAGGGGCACCGCCAACTCGGCGCGCTCGGTGGACGGACCGGACAGGCCCGCCGATGTGCACGATGTGCACCGCCGGCGCTATCTGCTCGACGGGCACCCGGGCTCACCCGTCATCCCGGCATGCTTGTGGCCGGGATCCGCACCGGCAGCGCTGCAACAGGTTTCGGTGGATCCGGGCCAAAAGGGCGCTGGGATGGCACGGCAATTCGCCACATCAGGAGCGCCTGCCCCAAGTCGCCCCCGGTGGCAGCCCCCCACCACCACGCGCTCGGCTCGCTGAGACGCGACGGAGGCTGGATTTCCGAAAATCGCGGCCAATTCGGTGTCCGCGGGGCACGAAACTCCCTCTTACGCACCGCAGCCCGTGCTCGTCAGAGCACGGGCCGCAAGATCTAGAGGTACGGACACTCAGTGGGCGGCGGAGTCCCAGCTGCGGCCGACGCCGACGGAGACCTCGAGGGGGACCGAGAGTTCGATGGCGTTCGACATGTGTTCGCGGGCAAGGGCTTCGAGTTGCTCGCGTTCGCCGGGGACCACTTCGAAGATGAGTTCGTCGTGGACCTGCAGGAGCATGCGGGATTTCAGGCCGGCGGCGCGGATGGCGCGCTGGACGTCGATCATGGCGACCTTGATGATGTCGGCGGCCGTGCCCTGGATGGGAGCGTTGAGGGCCATGCGCTCGGCGGCCTCGCGGCGCTGGCGATTGCTGGAGTCCAGGTCCGGGAGGTAGCGGCGGCGGCCGAAGAGGGTTTCGGTGTAGCCGGTCTTGCGGGCCTCGTCGACGGCATCGCGCAGGTAGTCGCGAATGGCGCCGAAGCGCTCGAAGTACACATCCATCTGCGCCTTGGCCTCTTCGGCGCTGATCTTCAGCTGCTGCGACAGACCGTAGGCCGACAGACCGTAGGCCAGGCCGTAGGACATGGCCTTGATACGGCGGCGCAATTCCGCGTCGACCGCGGTAATCGGAATGTCGAATGCCTTCGACGCGACGAAATTGTGCAGGTCCTCGCCGGAGTTGAAGGCTTCGATGAGCCCCTCGTCCTTGGACAGGTGCGCCATGATCCGCATTTCGATCTGGCTGTAATCGGCGGTCATGAGCGATTCGAATCCCGGACCCACCACGAAGGTGTCGCGAATACGACGCCCGGTATCGGTGCGGATCGGAATGTTCTGCAGATTCGGCTCGGTGGAGGACAGGCGACCGGTCGCGGCCACCGTCTGATTGAAGGTGGTGTGAATGCGCCCGTCGTCGGCGACCGATTTGAGCAGGCCGTCGACGGTGACCTTGAGGCGCGTGGCATCGCGGTGCTCGAGCATGTGCTGCAGGAACGGGTGCTGAGTCTTCTCGTAGAGGCTCTCCAGCGCATCGGCATCGGTGGTGTAACCGGTCTTGGTGCGCTTGGTCTTCGGCATATCGAGCTCGTCGAACAGCACCACCTGCAGCTGCTTGGGCGAGCCCAGATTGATCTGCTTGCCGATCACGTCGTACGCCGCATTGGCGGCCTCACCGACCCGGTTCGCGAATTCCTGCTGCAGCTCCTCGAGCTGATCGGAATCCACGGCAATGCCCGCGGCCTCCAGATCGGCGAGCACGGTCAGCAGCGGCAGTTCCATATCGCCCAGCAGCGCGGTGGACTCGATGCGCTCGAGTTCCGCGTCGAAGGCGTCGGCGAGGTCGTACACCGCACGCGCACGCAGCATTTCGGCCTGGGCGACCTCGGCGTCGGCCTGATCCTCGTCATCGAGCAGGGAGAGCTGGGTTTCCCCGCCGTCGTCCACGCGCAGTTCCCGGCTCAGGTAGCGCAGCGACAGATCGTCCAGATTGAACGAGCGCTGGCCCGGACGCACCAGATACGCCGCGAGCGCGGTATCGGTGCTGAGCCCGCCCAGCGTCCACTCGCGTCCGCGCAGCGCGTGCATGGCGGATTTGGCCTCGTGCACGGCCTTGAAGGTGTCCGGGTCGGCGAGCCAAGCGCCCAGTGCCGCTTCGTCTTCCGGAGTCAGGGTGTGGACGTCGAGATAACCGCCCTCACCGTCGGCGGCGGCCAGCGCGAGCGCCTTCACATCGCCGTGCACCGGCGTGCCCACGCCCACCACCGAGAGTCCGTGCCGCACACCGGCCTTCGCATGTTCGGCGAGCCAGTCGCCGACGGTGCCGGGCGGCAGTGCCGCGCCGCTGATCTCGAAGCCCGACTCGGCCTCGGGCTCCACCGGCGCGAGCGTGTCGAACAGCCGATCACGCAGCACCCGGAATTCGAGCTCGTCGAAGAGGCGGTGGATCTTGTCCCGATCCCACGGCTGCATACCGAGCTGATCGGGCGTGTACGCCAGCGGCACATCCTTCACCATTTCGGTGAGCTGCCGATTGAGCACCACGCTGGAGAGGTTGGCGCGCAGTGCGTCTCCGACCTTGCCCTTCACCGTGTCGACCTTGTCGACCAGGTTCTCCAGATCACCGTATTCGTTGATCCACTTGGTGGCGGTCTTCTCGCCCACGCCCGGAATGCCCGGCAGGTTATCGCTGGGGTCGCCGCGCAGCGCCGCGAAATCCGGATACTGCGCCGGCGTGAGCCCGTACTTCGCCTCCACCGCGGCCGGGGTGAACCGGGTCAGCTCGGAAACACCCTTCTTCGGGTAGAGCACGGTGACATTGTCATTGACCAGCTGCAGCGCATCGCGGTCACCGGTGACGATCAGCACCCGGAAGCCCTCCGGCACCGCCTGCGTGACCAGCGTCGCGATCACATCGTCGGCTTCGTACCCCTCGATGGCCATGACCGGAATGCCCATTGCCCCCAGTACTTCCTGGGTGGTCTCCACCTGCCCCCGGAACTCATCCGGAGTAGTGGCCCGATTCGCCTTGTACTCCGGATACGCCTCCGTCCGGAATGTCTTGCGACTCACATCGAACGCGGCGGCCACATGCGTGGGCTTCTCGTCCCGCAGCAGGTTGATCAGCATGGCGGTGAACCCGTACACCGCATTGGTGGTCTGCCCGCTCGCCGTCTTGAAGTTCTCCGCGGGCAGCGCGTAGAAGGCGCGATAAGCCAGCGAATGTCCATCCAGCAGCAGTAGCGTCGGCTGCTCGGTGGACACGGCAGCGCCAGATGCGGACGCGGCACTCGGCCGCTGATCGGTAGAGGCAGGGGTCACGGCACAGAGTCTAGGGACGTGCACCGACACGTGCGGGAACCGGGCGCATTCGCCACGCCCAAGCGGACGAACCGGGCGACCCGCGCTCGGTCGGCCGGGGTTTTTGCTGGATAGTGGCCTCGCCGGGAAATGGATTTTCGCCGGAGGGCGCGGGCTGATAATGTAGCCACGCGAGAACCAAGGGGCGTAGCTCAATTGGCAGAGCAGCCGTCTCCAAAGCGGCAGGTTGCAGGTTCGATTCCTGTCGCCCCTGCATGAGACCGGGCCGGTCACCGTCACAGGTGACCGGCCCGAATGCTTTCCGGGGCAGGCTGATTCAGCCGACGCCGAGGTAGGCGGATTTGACCGCCGGATCGTGCAGCAGCTCGCGGCCGTTGCCGGTTTTGGTGACCTCGCCGGTTTCCAGAATGTAGGCGCGGTCGCTGCGAGTCAGGGCCTGCTGGGCGTTCTGCTCGACCAGCAGGACCGTGGTGCCCTGGGCATTGATATCGGCGATGATGCGGAAGATCTGCTGGATGATCATGGGGGCCAGCCCCATCGACGGCTCATCGAGCAGCAGCAGCTTCGGGCGCGCCATCAGGGAGCGGGCAATGGCGACCATCTGCTGCTCACCGCCCGAGAGTGTGCCGCCCACCTGCTTCTGCCGCTCCTTGACGCGCGGGAAGAGCGAGAAGACCCACTCCAGGGTCTGGTTGTAGTCGGCCTTGTTCTTGAAAGGCCTGGAATAGCAACCCATATCGAGGTTTTCCTGGACCGTCATACCCGGGAACACACCGCGTCCCTCGGGCGCCTGGATCAGGCCCAGGCCGACACGTTCGTGCGCTTTCACCCGGGTGATATCGCGGCCGTCGAACAGCACCCGGCCACGCCCCAGCGGGAGCAGCCCGGACAGCGCGCGCATGGTGGTGGTCTTGCCCGCGCCGTTCGCGCCCAGCAGGGTGACCAGTTCACCCGGCGCCACGGACAGCGAAATGCCGTGCAGCGCTTGGATTCTGCCGTAGCTGACCACCATATCGTCGACCTGCAGCAGCGCATCGGGGTCGGCGGGCGGCAGGACTGCCTTCGCAGCCGGCGTCTTGGCGGGGTTCGGCGATGTCACAGGGCTTCACCCATCTCTTCGTCGGGCACGCCCAGGTAGGCGGCGATCACCTTGGGATCCTCCCGGATCTCGGCCGGCAGCCCGTCAGCGATCTTGCGGCCGAACTCCAGCACCACCACCCGATCGGTGACGCCCATGACCAGGCGCATGTCGTGCTCGATCAGCAGCACCGTGAAGCCGTCGTCGCGGATCTTGCGAATGAGATCCATGAGAGCGGACTTCTCCCGCGGATTGAATCCGGCGGCGGGCTCGTCCAGGCACAGCAGTTTCGGTTCGGTGGCGAGCGCGCGCGCGATCTCCAGGCGGCGCTGATCACCGTAGGAGAGATTGCGCGCCTTCTCCACCGCATGCGGGGCGATACCGACGAATTCCAGTAGCGCCATACCCCTTTCGACCGCGTCCCGTTCCTCGCGGCGATGGCGCGCCGTCCGGAATACCGCACCCGGCACGGAGGTCTTGTGCCGTGCGTCGGTGCCCACGACCACATTCTCCAGAGCCGTCATCTCCGAGAAGAGCCGGATGTTCTGGAAGGTGCGGGCAATGCCCAGGCGGGTGATCTCATTGCGCTTGGTCTTGGTGAGCGGTTTGCCGTCGAAGTACACGGTGCCGCCGGACGGGCGGTACACACCGGTGATGGCATTGAAGCAGGTGGTCTTGCCCGCACCGTTCGGCCCGATGAGCCCGAGGATCTCACCGCGGCGAATATCGAAGGTGACATTCTCCAGCGCGGTGAGGCCGCCGAATTTCACGGTGAGCCCGTCGGTGCGCAGCAGCGGCTCGCCCACCCGGGTCTCGATCTCACGGTGCGGCGCAACAACTTCCGCGACCGCCTCGGGGTCCTTGTAGACAGGCAGGACCGCGGTCACATCCAGCGTCCCCGCGCTCGGTTCGAAGTCCGGAGTCCGCGCGTATCCCGCGGCGACATCCTCGTTGTCGAACATCGCATCGCCCGGACCCGGCCCGGTCATCGGTTCGCTCCTGACGTAGCTTCGGCCGTCTCTCCGGGCCGCCGCACGGCCCGCGTGATCTGCCTGCCGTAGGCGAGCAGCTTCTGCCGCACGGGGAACAGCCCCTGCGGCCGGAAAATCATCACAACCACCAGCGTGACACCGTAGAAGAGGTACTTGTAGTCACCGAGCGACTGCCCGCCGATATTCACCGACATGAACCGGTTCGGCAGATAGACGATCAGGAACGCCCCGACGATCACGCCCAGCTTGTTGCCCTGGCCGCCGATCACCACCGCGCACAGGAACAGCATCGAGTTGATGATGTTGAACCCGGTCGGATTGATGAACTGCACCTGACCGGCATACAGCGCACCCGACATACCGCCGATGCCCGCGCCGATCATGAACGCCCACAGTTTGAACTTGAAGGTGGGCACGCCCATCATCTCGGCGGCGTCCTCGTCCTCGCGAATGGCCACCCAGGAGCGGCCCACGCGGCTGCGCTCCAGATTGCCGACGAAGAGCAGGATGAGGACCACGAACAGCATGCCCAGCCAGAACCACCAGGCGCCGGAATTGGCCCGGTCCAGCGGATTCCAGCTGTGTGGCTGCCCCAGATTGCCGGAGGAGAAGTAGCCCTCCGGATGGGAGTCGGAGACCCCGACCCGGGGATACGCGATCCGGGACAGGCCCAGGCTGCCATTGGTGATATCGCCCAGATTGTCGGCGAGCAGTCGCACGATCTCACCGAAGCCGAGGGTCACGATGGCGAGGTAGTCACCGCGCAGCCGCAAGGTCGGCGTGCCCAGGATCAGGCCGGAGACCGCGGTGACGGCAATGGCCAGCGGTACACACACGATCCAGGCCCAGCCGGGCTTCAACCAGCCGTCGGTTTGATTCCACGGGCTGTTGGGACTGGTGAGCAGGCCGACGGTGTACGCGCCGACCGCGTAGAAGCCGACATAGCCGAGGTCGAGCAGACCCGCCTGGCCGACAACAACATTCAGGCCGACGGCGATCAGGGCCGTCATGGCGAACTGCGCCATCACCCCGGAGAAACTGGTGCCCGGAGTATCGAGCAGCGGCACCTTGAACAGCGGCAGCAGGGCGAGCACAGCGATCGCGGGCACACCCACGCTCCACTGCGCCGGGCGCGACAGTCCGTTCCACCAGGTGCGGATCGCATCGCCGACACCCCTTCCGGCGGAAGGTTTTTCGTTCGGTAGTACGGCGTGTGTCATACTCGCGCCCTTCCCAGGCTCTCACCGAGAATGCCGGTCGGACGGAACATGAGCACGGCCACCAGCACCACGAAGGCGACCACGTCACGCCACTGGGTGCCGAACAGAATCTGACCGTAATTCTCGGCCAGGCCGAGCAGCAGACCGCCCAGCAGCGCACCGCGCAGATTGCCGATGCCGCCGAGCACCGCGGCGCTGAAGGCCTTGATGCCCAGGATGAATCCGCCGGAGTAGATGATGCCGTTCGGGATCTTCAGCGTGTACAGCAGTGCGGCGGCGCCGGCCAGCAGACCGCCGAGCAGGAAGGTCAGCATGATGATCCGCTCCCGCGAGACGCCCATCAGGGTCGCGGTGTCCGGATCCTGCGCCACGGCGCGAATGCCGCGGCCGAATTTGGTTCTGTTGATGAGGATTTCGGTGGTGGCGGCCAGGATCACCGCGGCCACGATGATCACCAGGGTTACATTGGTGACCGACGCGCCGAAGATCTTGAACTGCTCGGTGGGCTGCACCAGCATGATCGGCTGCTGCGCATTGGTGCCGCCGATGTTCTTGTTGGTCAGCTTCGGCAGGACGTAGTGCACGGTCTCCTGCAGCACGAACGACATGCCGATCGCGGTGATCAGGAAGATCAGGGGTTTGGCGCCGCGTTTACGCAGCGGCCGATAGGCGACGCGTTCCAGGCCGACCGCGGTCAGGCCGGACACCAGCATGCCGATGACCATGGCCACCAGCAGATATACGACGGTGAGAACGACGCCTTCGGAATAGACATTGCCGCTGGGGCTGAATCCGACCACCATCAGGCCGACATACTGACCGAACATGCCCACCATGAATATTTCCGAATGGGCGAAATTGATCAGCCGGAGCACACCGTAGACGAGGGTGTAACCGACCGCCACCAAGGCGTAGATCGAACCATATGCCAAGCCGTCCACGGTAAGTCGCCAAAACTGGTCGACCACGCCCGAGACGTTGAATTCGATGGACCCGTTGGCAAGCAGAGCCGCATCGGCCAATAGGGATGAAGACATTCAATACTCTCGCCGTAGAGGAAGCGGCGTGCGCCGGGATCGCCGGCACACGCCGCTCCAGAATCGGGGGGTGGCTACTTGACCTGGTACATCCAGATCAGCGCGTTGGACAATTCGCCCTGCGCATTCCACTTGTATTCGCGGGCCAGACCCTGGCCGTCGTAGTTCTTCACGTAGTCGACCAGGTCGGGGCGGGTCACCTTACCGGCGGCAATGCCCTTGAGCACGATGGTGGTGAGGTCGTAGCCCTCGGTCGAGTAGGTGCCGGCGTCATATCCGCTGGAGGCCTTGTAGTCGGTGGCGAATTTGTCCGGCGCCGGACCACAGGGGCACGACAGCAGCGCGTCCTTGGACGAGTTACCGGCCTGCTTCACGAACTCGACGTCCTTGGTGCCGTCATCGGAGATGAAGGTGGACGTCACACCGCCCGAACGCAACTGCTGCACGAACGGGGACGCTTCGGCGTAGTAACCCGCGTAGAAGATGGCGTCCGGCTTGGCGGAAGCCATCTTGGAGACGACCGCCGAGAAGTCCTTGTCACCGGCCTTGACCTGGGCGGCGCAGCTGGAATCCGCGATCGGGCCGAGGCCCTCGGTCAGCGTCTTCGCCAGGCCCGTACCGTAATCGGAGTCGTCCTGCACCACACAGATCTTCTTGTACTTGCCGGTGCCCGCCAGGTACTTGGCGACCGACGGACCCTGCACACCGTCATTGCCGAGGCCGCGGAAGAAGGTCTTCCAGCCGTTGGTGGTGAGGGAGACATTGGTGGCGGACGGTGTCAGCGACAGCAGCCCGGCATCGCTGATGATCTGGCCGGTGGCCTTGGTCTCGCCCGAGAAGGTCGGGCCGATGAGCGCATTGATGCTCGGATCGCTGATGATCGTCGGAATGACCTGGGTGGCCTTCTGCGGATCACCCTCGGTGTCGAACTTCTTGACCGACACCTGGCAGTTCGGATTGGCCTTGTTGTGCTGGTCCAGCGCCAGTTGTACGCCGCGCACAATATTGAGGCCGAGGTTGGCGTTCGGCCCGGTCAGCGGGCCCGCCATGGCGATCGTCTGCGGCGCGCACTTGTCATTGCCGTCGCTGGCCGGATTCGCCGCCGCGGAGTTGTCGGAAGCCGGCACTTCCTTACCGTTGGCGTCGATCTGAACCAGGGGCTGGATCGTCAGATTGCTCGCACCGGCGGCACCGGTGCTGGAATTGTCGGTGGACTTGCTACTACAGCCGGCAGCGCTGAGCGCGAGTACTGCTGCAGCTCCGACGACCACCACCCGGGCCATGCGGCTGTGCCGCAGCGCCGACGTGCGCGTCATTGAACCAAGCACGATTCACCTCTATGTTCTCTACTCCCCGGCTCGCCGAGGAGGGCCGCCCCATCGATCGGCCCGGACAGAACATATCCCCGCAACGTTAGCTCTGCATCACAAACGCATCATCCATGTGACATCGCGACAAACGAATGAGCCCCTCGTGTTGCCGGAATGTAAATCGCATCAGCGCATTCACGGCAACAGAGGGGCAAAGTTCGAGCAAAACGGTCTTACTTGGGTGCCAAATTCTCCAGCACTACCTCGGCGACCGCCTTCATCGTGGTGCGACGGTCCATTGCCGTGCGCTGAATCCACTTGAACGCCTGCGGTTCCGAGAGACCCTGGGTCTGCATGAGCACACCCTTGGCACGCTCCACGAGCTTGCGGGTTTCGAGCCGATCGGCGAGATTCGCGACTTCGCCTTCGAGCGCGGTGATCTCATGGAATCTGCTGACCGCCAATTCGATGGCGGGCACCAGATCCGATTTCGTGAACGGCTTCACCAGATACGCCATCGCACCCGCGTCCCGAGCCCGCTCGACCAGGTCGCGCTGACTGAACGCGGTCAGAATCACCACCGGCGCAAGACGTTTCGACGCGATCTCACCGGCCGCGTCGATACCGTCCCGCCGCGGCATCTTCACATCCATGATCACCAGATCAGGACGCAACTCCTCGGCGAGATCCACGGCCACCTGGCCGTCTCCCGCCTCCCCCACCACCTGATAGCCCTCCTCCGAGAGCATCTCCACCAGGTCCATCCGGATGAGCGCCTCGTCCTCGGCAACCACCACCCGCTTGGGGGCCGATGCCGCGGCATCCTTCTTCGAACCGCCCCCTGCTGTCGTTCCCATAGATGAACCCCTGTCGCTCCGATACCAACACCCGACGGCACACCGGTCCGAAGCCACCCTCAACGGATCGGCACGTACCCGAGTTAACCAAAGAGTACCGTCCACCGCCCGCTACAACCCACGTACCCAGCGCAAACTGACCAGTATCACAACGATGTACTTCTCACCCCCGCCCCGCCGAGCCCCGGTTAGGCCAACCCCCCTCCCACCCGCTATGCTCTTCCAGCGGTGCGCCGAGTTGGCGGAATAGGCAGACGCGACGGTCTCAAAAACCGTTGTCCGAAAGGACGTGTGGGTTCGATTCCCACACTCGGCACCAAGAGTCAGTGGTATTTCCGGTGAGCATGTCTCACCTTCCCCGCACGCCGCAGCGAATACGAGCGCATCCAGGTTGCCGTCCTGTGGAAGTCCGCGGAGTTCCGTCGCCGGAGTGGCCGCTGACAGTGCCAATTGGCAACGCACATAGCCGCTTTCGGGCTGAGCGATTGACGATTCACCACGCGGGACGCAGGATGCATCATGAGCTTCGAGACGGTCGTCTCCGCAACTGTTTTCAGCGTGGCCGTCGTTTCGACAGCAGCCGGGCTCATCGGAGTAACCCTGTCCCGGGCGACTCGCCAGCGGACAGCCCTCGAGCACGCCCGGCAGATAGCGCAGGTGATCGTTGACGCCGACGAGCCGGATGCCGGCTCGGGAGCGGCTCGGCCGCCGTGGCTGGACGGCGATACCGCGAGAGACTCAGTCATGGGCGGCGATCTGGACGCAGCGTGGCGGTCGGTGCGCGAAATGCTCGGCGCGGCAGCCAAAGACGCCGGCGACGCTGCTGCCGCGGTGCCTGCGCAAGCCGCCCACGGCATTACCCGGATCGCTCTCGGGGCTGAAGCAACCGAAACAGCGAACGCAGCGGCGCTGGGGGCGGAATCATCTGATCTTTCCGGCGGAATCGGCAGCGCTGCAACGTCTTCCACCTATATGCCCGGCCGCGATTTGATCGACGAGGTGGACTACAGCGCGCTGCGGCGGGCCGGGGGGACCGCGTCCTTGGGAACTTCCCCGACATTCGAGAAGATCCAGCGGCTGCAAGGATTTGACGGGCAAGTCACCATCGCCACACCGCACGAGGTCGACGCGGCGGTCGCGGCGGGTGGGCAGGAGCTGTTCCGGGGGTTCGAGGAGGATCGCTACGTCGATGCCTTCGTCACCGACCCGGTGCGACCTGGCGGCGGTACCACCGGATCCGGGACGTATGCGTCACCACTGGAGAGCGTCGCACTCCACTACACCGATCCCGCTCGCACACAGGACCTCTCCACACGGCAGGCCCGAGTGGTCCGGATGGCATTGCGCCCCGATGCCAAGAAGATCACGCTCCGCAGACTCGAGTCCGAACGCAACAACACCCTGACGCAGGTCGCCCGTGAGCTACGGGCTGTGCGGAATAAGGCGAACCCCACGGCCGACGACACGGCTCGGTACGCCGCACTCCTGGACAAAGAGCTGGCCTTGGCCGATATCGGCCAATATGGCGCCCTGCGCGGCTGGGACGCCATCGATGGATCGGACACCTGGCGAAACAAGGAATGGGTCGTACTCAACCCGACTGCCCTGTTGATCCAACGCTGAAAACCACCGCCCATTCAGGCGAGCCGCCGATCGGTGTGTCAGGGAAACTGCACAACCGCCTCCACGCTGCCCCAGGAGCTGTCACTCCTGTGTCCGAGTCCGGTTCAGCCGGATTCGGACGGCGTGAATCCTCCTGCGGTGCAGGATCATCCACGCACGCGGCAGTTGGTCGCTGCCTCACGAGTACTCCGCGAGCGTGGGCGGGGTGTCCACCATTCCGCAGCTGCGCAGATCCGAGGCGGTGAAGGTGTCGTCGGCTCGAGGGCCGAGCAAGATGCGGAGGAGGTCTTCGAGGAGGTCCAGGTGGGCTTCCTTGGAGAGGGTCAGGAGTTTGTCGATGCGGGTGGAGGCCAGGACGACGCGTTTGCCCGGATCGCCTGCGGCTTCCAGGGAGCGCAGGAGCAGGCCCGCTTCGGGGTGGCCGGGGGTGCGCAGGGCCAGGCAGGACAGGACTGTGCTCTTGAAGTGCATGAACAGCACTGTCCCGCGCGGGATTTCGACCATGTTCTTCATATTCAGCTCGAGGCCGAAGAGTTCCTCGAGTGCGCCGAGGAGGCGTTCGCGGTGGATGCGGAGGGCGGCGTTGTAGGCGGAGTTGTCCTGGTGGTAACCGCCGATCGGGTCGGACCAATTCGCTTGCGCGAGAACATAGGTCTCGGCGAAGTCTCGCAGGCGGTATGTGCGCGGGGTGGCGGCGGTAGCGGAGCTCACGTACCGGAGGGTAGCCAGCGGACGGGCCTCGCCGCATGCCAATGGCGCGACTGTCGACCGAACCGGCCGAACCGGAACGCTTATGCGAGGTCGTTGTCCTGCAGGAACCGGAACCAGCCGGCCGGATCGGTCAGATCGGCGGCGCTGACGAATTCGCCGTAGCGCGGGCCGATCATGCACTCGTCGAAGAAGGTCAGCAGATCCGGCGCGATGATGCGGGTGGTGTCCACTTCGCCCGGGCGCGAGAACTGATGGTCGGCGAACATGACCTCGCCGGTGATGAGCGAGACCAGGAATTTGTCGTCGGCGACCGATCCGACCGCGAGCCAGTGCTCGTCGTCGCGGTGCGCCCAGCCGTGCGGGTCCATGATCTCGCCCTTGTCGAAGGTCTGGAACAGGCTGATACGCCCCGACTTCGGATGCGCGGTGATCCGGTACAGCTCCACCATGGCGCGGGGCAGGGTCAGCTCGTCGAGCCCGGCCCGCGCCTCGGCCGGGAGATGCCCGGAGGCGAAGTAGTACTCCATCGTCCGGTGATAGCCCGCGAGCTGATCGGCATCGTGCAGTTCGACGCCGGGCGGGAATTCGGCCCGGAGGTAGCGGCCACGCGACAGCACGGACCGCAGCCGGTCCACCTTCTCGGAAACCTCTACGAAGAGCGCACTCACCGGCAAGACACTACGGACCGGGCATCAGGCGGTGTGTAGGGCCGTCTCGAGCGGCCATATCGACTGCGTAAATGGCCGTCGAACCGGATAAGCGGGATAATTCGTATAACCGCACAGGCCGAGTACACGGCCGCGGCGATGTGGAGGTCCCGCATGCGGGTCAACAGGGTGACGGCAGATCTGTCCGAGTACCCGGATCTGGTTGTCATACTGCTCGGGATGCGGGTGCATCGGCCGCGCGGAATCCTGCGGCTGATCGGTGTGGGCCCCAAGCTGTACCGCTCGCACGCGGACCGGCCGGACGGATTGCTCTCACACGAGGATGTGGTGTGGTCGCTGTTCCCACCGCACTGGGGCGCCCGGCAATACTGGCGCGATCTGGATAGTCTCGAGCGCTGGACCCGTTCCGAACCGCACCGGATCTGGTGGCGGGAATTCCTGAAGAACTCCGGCGGCACCGGTTTCTGGCACGAGGCGTATTTCGCACGCGGCGGAATCGATTCGGTCTACGACGATATGGCTCCGGTGGCCGGACTGACCCGATTCGCACCGACGGTGCCCGCGCGCGGGCGGCTCTTCTCCACGCGCCAGCGAGTGCGCGGAGCAGCACCGGAGGTGGCCTCGGTGGTTACGGAGAGCTCGTATTACGAACAGCAGGCGACCGACACTCAGCGACCGGATGAACTTCCCGGTCGAACCGTGTGACAAACCCTTCCAGGCATTTTCGTCACCGAATCGTGAGCATAGGTTGGGCGAATGCATGTGCTCTTCGTGTGCAGCGGAAACGTTTGCAGGTCTGTCATCGCCGAGCGCCTCACGCTGGCGGTGGCCGCCGAACACGGGCTACAGGAGCTATCCGCCGAAAGCGCGGGCGTGCGGGCGCTGGTCGGCTTCCCGGCGGAACCGCTTGCCGCGCAAACCATTGCCGGACTCGGCGGCGACGCGAGTGGTTTCAAGGCCCGCCGGCTGAAACCGGAGATGGTGCATCGCGCCGATCTGGTGCTCACCATGACCGAGAAGATTCGCGATCAGGTGCGGGAGCAGACGCCCGAGGCCCTCGCGCGCACCTTCACGCTGCTGGAGGCGTACCGGATCGCGAAGGTCAGCGGTGCGCGCACGGTGGTCGGCCTGCATGCCGCCCGCGACGATCTCGCCTATGTGGGACGCGAGAACATCTCGGACCCGGTCGGTCTCAAGGCGCAGCAGTTCTGCGAGGTCGGCGATCGCATTGCCGAGGCGCTGGTGCCGCTGCTGCTGGCCCTGCACGCGCATCAGCATCCGGAGGCCACCATCCGGCCCCGCGCCACGACCGCCGGCGCGACGCGCCCGGCCCTGCTCGTCCTGCCGGGTGGACGCGCCGATACGGGCGAATTGCCCAAGCGGTCAATCGAACCCACCCATCATGCGGCGGAATCCGCCGGGTAGGAGCACATTCCGCGATTTTCGGAACCCCTTACCTATTCCACTTCGGCGTAACCGGGATTACGCTGGACCCAGCGTGTCAATACACCTGTCTGCCCGCTAAGTCCGGTAAGGGATTACACTTCCGCGCGGAACACCACCGCCGGTGGTTCGACACAGGAACAGGACTCAGACATGCCGAAGCGAATTTCGGATGTTTCGCTCCATGTTTACGTGACACCGCAGACCCTCCACCGCGTCACCGAAACGGTGTGCCGCGTCGTGGATGAGTACGTGGACGATCGCGACATCTTCGCCTGGCGCTTCACCCTTCCGGTGGAGTGCGACGATCCCACCCATACGGTTCTCGAAACCCAGTGGCGCCTGGACAATCCTGACGCCGACCCGGGCGAGCGCCGTACCTACGAGATAGCGCTCAGCCTGGTCGGTGACTCCCGCCAGCTCACCAAGGCGGGTATCGCACGGCTGGAACAGCGGCTCATTCTCGGCCTGTCCGCCGACGAGCCGATCCCCTATATCGTGCACGCACTGCAGCGCGAGAACTTCGAGCTGGAAGAGAACCGCGAACTCATCTGAGCCGCGCGGATCCGCACACAAGTCAGGCCGCACCCATGTGGGTCCGGCCTGATTTTCGCGTGCTCGAGCTCAGCTATCCCCGCGCCGGGAAGTGGCGAATCACGCCCTCCTGCACCGTGGTCGCGAGCAGTTCGCCGCCGCGCGCGTAGAAGTGCCCGCGGGCCAGCCCGCGCGATCCGGCGGCCACCGGCGATTCGGTGGCGTACAGCGCCCAGTCGTCGAACCGGAACGGCCGATGGAACCAGATGGAGTGATTGACCGTGGCCGCGATAATGCGGTCCAGCCCCCAGGACAGCCCGTGCGTGGTGATGATCGAATCGAGCACCGTGGTGTCCGACGAGTACGCCAGCGCCGCAACGTGGATCAGCGGATCGTCGGGCAGCCGCCCGTCGGCGCGCATCCACACCCGATTGTGATTGAGCTTCTCCCCCGTGCCCTTGAGGATCCAGGCCGGATCGTTCGTGTACCGCATATCGATGGGATGCGGTGCCTTCACGAACATTTCGAGTTTGTCCTCCAGCCCGGCGAAGGACTCCTCCACGCGCGGGAGGGTTTCCGGGTCGGCGACATCCGGCAGCGGGGTCCCGTGCTCCAGACCCTTGCCCGAATCCTGGAAGGCCGCCAGCATGACGAACAGTTCCTGTTCGTCCTGGACGGCCGTCACCGTGCGATTGGCGAACGAGCGCCCGTCGCGATGCCGGTCGACGTGGTATTCGATCGGCTTCTTGGGGTCGCCGCCGCGCACGAAGTGCGCATTGACGGCGTGCACCGGGCGACCGGGTCCCACCGTGCGCCCGGCGGCGATGATCGCCTGCGAAACCAGCTGACCGCCGAACGTCCGGCTCCACACCTTCGAAGGGTGCTGACCGATGAAGATGTCCGGCCCGTGCTCCTCGAGATCGAGCAGTTCGAGCAGTACTTGCAGATCAGCGGACGGGCCGGCGACGGAGTCGTCCGAACCCGAAACAGCTTCGCCTAGCGATGCACTCACCTAGTGGTCCTCCTCGCCGATACGGTGGACGTGAATCATATTGGTGGAGCCCACGGTACCCGGCGGGGACCCGGCCACGATGACGACCAGATCGCCCTTCTTGTAGCGGCCGATCGACAGCAGGGCGGAATCGACCTGGTGGATCATCTCGTCGGTGGTGCCCACCGGCGGCACGATGAAGGTTTCGGTACCCCAGGTCAGCGCCAGCTGATTGCGGATCACCGGATTCGGGGTGAAGGCCAGCAGCGGCAGCGGGGTGTGCAGGCGGGCCAGGCGGCGCACGGTATCACCGGACTGTGTAAAGGCCACCAGCGCTTTGGCATTGAGCCGCTCGCCGATATCGCGGGCGGCGTAGGAGATGACGCCCCGCTTGGTGCGCGGCACGTGGGTCAGCGGCGGCACCCGGGTGGAGGATTCGGACTCCACGGCGTGCACGATGCGGGCCATGGTGCGCACGGTCTCGATCGGGTAGTCGCCGACCGAGGTCTCACCCGAGAGCATGACCGCGTCGGCGCCGTCGAGCACCGCATTGGCGACATCGGAGGCCTCGGCGCGGGTGGGCCGCGAGTTGGTGATCATGGACTCCAGCATCTGGGTCGCCACGATCACCGGCTTGGCATTCTCGCGGGCCATCTGGATGGCCCGCTTCTGCACCAGCGGCACCTGCTCGAGCGGCAGTTCCACGCCGAGGTCGCCACGCGCCACCATGATGGCGTCGAAGGCCAGCACGATGGCCTCCAAATTGTCGATGGCCTCAGGCTTTTCGAGCTTGCCGATAATCGGCACCCGGCGGCCGACCCGGTCCATGATCTCGTGCACCAGCTCGACATCGGACGGGGAGCGCACGAAGGACAGCGCGATGAAGTCGACGCCGAGCTGCAGCGCGAATTCCAGGTCCTCGATGTCCTTTTCGGACAGCGCCGGCACGGAGACGTCCATACCGGGCAGCGAGACGCCCTTGTTGTTGGAGACCGGGCCGCCCTCGGTGACGCGGCAGACCACGTCGTTGCCGTCGACGCGTTCGACGGTCAGTCCGATCTTGCCGTCGTCGACCAGCAGGCGGTCACCGGCCTTGGCGTCGTTCGCGAGCTCGCGGTAGGTGGTGGAGACACGGTCGTGGGTTCCCACGATGTCGTCGACGGTGATTCGAATTTCCTCACCGGTCGCCCAGACGGTCTTGTTCTCGATGAATCGGCCCAGTCGAATCTTCGGTCCCTGCAGATCGGCGAGAATGCCGACCGTGCGGCCGAGTAGATCGCTTGCTTGGCGTACCTTTTTGTAATTCTCGGCGTGGTCGGAGTGTTCGCCATGGCTGAAATTCAGCCGCGCCACATCCATACCACTCTCGACGAGTTCACGAATTCGGTCCTCCGACGACACCGCCGGGCCCATTGTGCACACAATCTTCGTTCGTCGCATCACATCATCAACCCTAGACCTGCGCTCATCGTCCCGCTGACCGGGCACGCGAAGTTTGCCGAACGTTCCAGCTAACTGCCGGTCAGCGCGCTACATGGCGGGCGAGCCGGGTCTCCAGGCGGGTCTGGCCGAAGCCCAGGAACAGGCATATTACCCAGTAGTAGAGTGCCGCAACGCCGTAGAGGGCGAAGAAGTCGAAGGTGGGCGCGGCGGCCAGCTGCGCGGTGCGCAACAACTCGGTGACCAGAATCGTGGACGCCAGCGAGGTGTCCTTCACCAACGAGATCAAGGTGTTCGACAGCGGCGGCACGGCAATACGCGACGCCTGCGGAAGGATGATCAATCGCAAAGCCTGCGAATAGGTCATACCAACCGCATAGGACGCCTCCCACTGCCCGTGTGCCACCGAAAGAATGGCGGCGCGAATGATCTCCGCCGCATACCCGCCGACATTGAGGCTGAAGGCGATGACCGCCGCCGGGAACGGGTCGATGAGGATATGGAACTGCGGCAGCGCGTAGAAGATGATGAACAGCTGGACAAGCAGCGGGGTACCGCGAATGACCGAAATGTAGAACCGGGCCGCCGCCGACAGCAGCCGCAGCTTCGACATGCGGGCCAGCGCCACGAACAGCGCCAGCACCAAGCCGATCACGAAGCTGACCGCGGTCAGCGGCAGCGTCTGTTTGAGCGTGGCCTCCAGCATCGGCCAGAGGTTCTGCCGGATCAGCGCCCAGGTATCCGGATCCATCGTCGAGTCGCCCTCGAATCTCGGTGTGGCCCTTACTTGCTGACGTCGGTGCCGAAGTACTTCTCGGAGATCTTGGCGAGGGTGCCGTCCGAGCGCAGCTGATCCAGTGCGGTATTGATCTGGTCGATCAACTGCTGGGAATCCTTGCGCGCGGCGAAGGCCTGCTGGCTGGTCTCACCGGTCTTGCCGGCCACGTGCACGCCGGTGTCGCCGGTCTTCTTGCTGTACTCGCCGACGGCCAGGGTGTCGTTCACGGTGGCATCGACGCGGCCGTTCTTGAGCAGCTGAATGGCCTGCACGAAGCCCTCCACACCCTCGACCTTGCAGCCGGCGCCGGAGGCGACCTTGCTCCAATTGCTGGTGGAGGACTGGGCGCAGGTCTTGCCGTTCAGATCGGCCAGCGCGTGAATGCCCGCGTTGTCGGTCTTGGTGACGATGACGCCCTCGGAGGTGGTGTACGGCTGCGAGAGCGAATACTTCTGCGCGCGTTCGGGATTGACGGTCACCTGATTGGCGACGAGATCGAAGCGCTTGGACTCCAGGCCCGCGAAGATGGCGTCCCACGGCGTCTGCACGAATTCGACCTTGCGGCCCATCTTGTCGCCGACGGCCTTGATGACCTCGACGTCGTAGCCGGTGAGAGTGCCACCGTCCTGATAGCTGAACGGTGAGTAGGTGCCCTCGGTGCCGACCTTCAACACGTTGGGGTCGTTGCTGCTACTGCTACACGCGGTGAGCCCCGCGGTGGCGGCGACAATGGCGAGCACGGCGGCGAACAGCTTACGGCGCACGGGCGACTACCTCTCCTCGAGCGTGGCGCGACCACGCGGCAGACAACCGACAAAGGGTACGCCAGAAACCGGCTGTGTCTAATTGCCCCTCCGCTTCGCTCCGGGGCGGGTTCGCGGCCCCGAGTCCCGGTTCTTCCCTCCTCCGCTCCTCCGCTTCGCTCCCCCGCTCCGTCAGTCCAGACCCGGGACGGCCGCGAACCGACAGAGTGGGGCGATTGAGACGTCAGTCCTTGAGGGGACGGCCCTGCAGGTCCGGGACCTTGCCGGTGAGGATCATGATGCCGTCGATGAGGGCCCAGATGCCGCAGCCGCCGCACGTAAGCAGCTGCAGCACACCGATGGTGGTGTAGCCGAGGTAGAAGCGGCCGATGCCGAAACCGCCGCACAGCAGCTGCAGCAGGCCCGCGGTCAGCTTGCTCTTGTCCGAGAACGGCACGCCGTAGATGTCGCGGCCGTACGGGGCCTCCGCATCCGCGCCGTACGGCATGGGCTGGCCGAATCCCGGCTGCGGCTGACCGTACGCGGGCTGCTGACCGTACGGCTGCTGGCCGTAGCCGGGCTGCTGCGGCTGCCCGTATCCCGGCTGCTGGCCGTAACCGGGCTGCTGCTGGTCATATCCGGGCCGGCCGTATCCCGGCTGCTGCGGCTGCCCGTACGGCTGCGGCGGCTGCTGTCCGTACTGCGGGCCGGTGCCGGGCGCGCCGTACTGCGGGCCGCCCTGCTCCGGTTGCTTGTTGAATGGGTCCGTCACTCGAGTCCTCCTGAATCGCGGGCCGCACGGCCCCCATGTGCTGAACCCGCCGTGCGAATCTCGATACGCGGCGGTCAGGAGTCATTCTTGCCGGAAGAGACCGGTTTCGTCGCCTCGGATGTGACCGCCGGCTCGGAATCGCCGGATTCGGAAGGGTTATCGCCGTCCGGCGCGGATTCGTTGCCGGCCGAAGGGGATTCAGACTCGGACGAATCAGACTTTCCCAGGTCTACGGACTGCTCTTCGGTCTCGCCTTCCGCTCCGGCCTCCGACTCGGACGTCCGGGCTTCGGCGGCCGCCGACTCCGCTGTCGCCCCGGTGCGCTCGGCGCCGTAGGCGCGCAGTGCGCCGAACTGCCACGGCAGCGGCCGGTACACACCCGCCTGCACCTGCTCGGGCGTCTCGCGGCCCTTGGTCGCGAAGATGAAATACGCGACGGCACAGACGAACACGATCGCCGAGGTGAAGGTGTTCACGCGCAGACCCAGAATGTGGGTGGCCTCGTCATCGCGCAGCAACTCCACGAAGAAGCGGCCGAAGCAGTAGACGGCCACGTACAGCGCGAAGAGCCGCCCATGCCCGATCCGGAATTTACGATCGAGCAGGATCAGCGCGGCAACGCCCAGCAGATTCCACACCAGCTCGTAGAGGAAGGTCGGCTGCACGATCTTCTCGGCCGCACCGCTGGCGATGCCGTTCATCATGTCCAGCCCGCCGTTCTTGTCGAAGCGCTGGTAGATCTCCAGGCCCCACGGCATGGTGGTCTCGCGGCCGTACAGTTCCTGGTTGAAGTAGTTGCCGAACCTGCCGATCGCCTGCGCCAGCAGAATGCCGGGCGCGATGGCATCAGCGAAGGCAGGCAGGGGAATTCGGTAGATCCGGCAGCCGATCCAAGCCCCGACGCCGCCCAGCAGCACCGCACCCCAGATACCCAGGCCGCCCTGCCAGATCTTGAGCGCGTCGAGCGGATGGCCGCCGGCGAGGAAATACTTCTGATAATCGGTGGCCACATGGTAGAGCCGTCCGCCGACCAGCCCGAACGGCACCGCGAACATGGCGACATCGAGCACCATGCCCGCCTGCCCGCCACGCTGCTGCCACCGCTTCTCGCCCCACCAGATGGCGGCGATGATGCCGATGATGATGCAGATGGCGTAGGCGCGCAACGGGAACGGGCCGATGTCCCATACGCCGCGGGGCGGACTGGGAATGTAGGCCAGCACGTCGGAGGCCGAAACATTGTCGGCCAGGGCTCGTATGGTCACGCGCCCACCGTAGCGGAATTACCTGAGTGCACAGTTCGCCCGGGTAGCGCGCCGCCGACGCGATGGCGAACAACCTGATTCCGGGGTGCGAAAAGGGCGCGCATCGAGTCGATGCGCGCCCCTTCCCACACTCGAGGTCAGGAGGTCACAGCCGCCGAACGCACGCCCTGCGCGAGCTCCGCGGTCAGTGTCCGCACCGCGTCCAGGCCCTGACCGGCGGCACTCACCAGTGCCGAGCCGACAATGACACCGTCTGCGTAGGAAGCGATTTCGGCCGCCTGCGCACCGCTGCGCACACCCAGGCCGACGCCGATCGGAATATCGGAGTGCGCGCGAATGCGGGCGCACAGCGCCGGCGCCATGGAGGACACCGCATCACGCGCACCGGTGACACCCATGGTGGACGCGGCGTACACGAACCCGCGCGAGGCCTCCAGCGTCTTCACCAGGCGCTCCTCCGTGGAGGACGGAGCCACCAGGAAGATGCGGTCCAGGTTGTAGGTGGACGAGGCGACGAACCAGTCGTCGGCCTCCTCCGGAATCAGATTGGGCGTGATCAGGCCGAGGCCGCCCGCCGCCGCCAGATCGCGGGAGAAGGTGTCGACGCCGTACTGCAGCACCGGATTCCAGTAGGCCATGACCACGGCCTTGCCACCGGCCTTGCTGATGGCCTCCACGACCTTGAACACATCGCGCACCCGCACACCACCGCGCAGCGCCTGCTCGGCGGCGGCCTGGATGGTCGGGCCGTCCATCACCGGATCGGAGTAGGCGACACCGACTTCGATGACGTCACAACCGGATTCGACCATGGCGACGCAGACGTCGATACTGCCCTGCACATCCGGGTATCCGGCGGGCAGATAGCCGATGAGCGCGGCGCGATTGTCCTCGCGGCAGGCGGCAAAGGTATTGGCGAGACGGGACTGCTGGCTCACTGCTGCTCCTCCGGCTTGTCGAAGAGCCCGAACCACTTGGCCGCGGTGTCCATATCCTTGTCACCGCGTCCGGAGAGATTCACCAGAATGATTGCGCCCTCGCCCAATTCCTGGCCCAGCTGCAGCGCACCCGCAACAGCGTGCGCGGATTCGATGGCCGGAATGATGCCCTCGGCGCGGGACAGCAGCAGCAGCGCGTCCATCGCCTCGGTATCGGTGATGGGGCGGTACTCGGCGCGGCCGATGTCCTTGAGCAGCGCGTGCTCCGGGCCGACGCCCGGGTAGTCCAAACCCGCGGAGATGGAATGCGAGTCGATGGTCTGACCGTCCTCGTCCTGCAGCAGGTACGAGTAGGCGCCCTGGAAGGCGCCCGGGCGACCACCGGCGAAAGTGGCTGCGTGGCGGCCGGTTTCGACACCGTCACCCGCGGCCTCGTAGCCGATGAGCCGCACGCCGGCGTCATCGATGAAGGAGTGGAAGATGCCGATGGCATTGGAACCGCCACCGACACAGGCGACTACCGCATCGGGCAGCCGTCCGGTGTGGGCCTGCACCTGCACCCGCGCCTCCATGCCGATAATGCGCTGGAAATCGCGCACCATCAGCGGGAACGGGTGCGGCCCGGCCGCGGTGCCGAAGCAGTAGTAGGTCTCGTCGGCATTGGTGACCCAGTCGCGCAGCGCCTCGTTGATGGCGTCCTTGAGCGTCTGCGAACCCGTTGTCACACTGACGACTTCGGCGCCGAGCAGGCGCATGCGGGCCACGTTCAAGGCCTGCCGGGCGGTATCGACCGCGCCCATGTAGATGACGCATTCCAGGCCCAGCAGCGCGCACGCGGTGGCGGTGGCGACGCCGTGCTGGCCCGCGCCCGTCTCCGCGATGACGCGGGTCTTGCCCATGCGCTTGGCGAGCAGCGCCTGCCCGAGCACATTGTTGATTTTATGAGAACCGGTGTGGTTCAGGTCTTCTCGCTTGAGCAGGATGCGAGCGCCGCCCGCGTGCTTGGCGAGATTGACGCATTCGAACACCGGCGACGGGCGGCCGGTGTAGTCGCGCTGCAACCGGTCCAGCTCGTGCAGGAAGTTGGGGTCGACGCGCACCTTGTCGTATTCGGCGGTGACCTCTTCGATCACGGCCATGAGCGCCTCGGGCACATGCCGGCCGCCGTAGACGCCGAAGTGGCCCCCGGCATCCGGCTCGTGCAGGCTCTTGTGCGACACGCCTTCGCTGGCCTGCGGGAGGCCGGCGTTCTTGCCGAGAATGTCGTTCGTCTGTGTCATCGGCTCTCTCACCGGCCCCGGCGAACCGGCTTCGGGCAGGACGGATGGGTTCCGGCGGTCACCAGCTCGGCCACCGCGGCACGCGGATCGCCGCTGGTCACCAGGCCCTCACCGACGAGCACGGCGTCCGCGCCCGCACCGGCGTAGGCCAGCAGATCGGCGGTGCCGCGAATACCGGATTCGGCAATGCGGATCACATCGCTGGGCAGACCGGGTGCGATGCGCGCGAACACATCCCGATCCACCTCGAGGGTCTTGAGGTTGCGGGCGTTCACACCGATCACGGTGGCGCCGGCCTCGAGGGCGCGGTCCGCCTCTTCCTCGGTGTGCACCTCGACGAGCGCGGTCATACCGAGCGATTCGGTGCGGTCGATGAGCGAGGACAGCACGTCCTGCGGCAGCGCCGCCACGATCAGCAGAATGACATCCGCGCCGTGCGCGCGGGCCTCGTGGATCTGGTACGGGCCGACGATGAAGTCCTTGCGCAGAACCGGAATGTCGACCACGGCACGCACCGCGTCGAGATCCGCGAGCGAACCGCCGAAGCGGCGCTGCTCGGTCAGCACGCTGATGATGCGCGCGCCGCCGTCCTCGTACGCGCGGGCCAGTACGGACGGGTCCGGAATGTCGGCCAGGGCGCCCTTGGAAGGACTGGACCGCTTCACTTCGGCGATCACGCCGATACCCTCCTCGTGCAGCGCCGCCGTGGCGTCACGAGGAGAGACAGCCGCGGCGGCGGCCTTCTTGACAGCCTGGAAATCCAGGAGGGCTTCCCGTGCGGCGACATCCGCACGGACCCCGTCGAGAATCGAGTCGAGTACCGTCATCTGGCTCGAATCCTTTCTGGGGAGACGGACTTGCTGCCTGAGAATCCCCCCAGGCGCTGTCTCACCGATGCTGATAAAGAGTAAATGGCTATCTTCGCGCCGCTGACGGCGGGGGCGGTACCGGGAGCGACGCTGCTCCCCCGCCCAGTTCAAGCGGGCTTGTGGCCCGCGGCGCCGCTACCTGGATCATCGTGTGCGGCAGCGGTATCGGTTTCCTCGTCGGTAGGATCCGCGCCCGCGTCGAGGGCGTCCCACAGCACCCGGCCCGAGAGTTGTTCCGGCGGCGCGTCCTGTGACCCGGATTCCGCGGCACGCTGCACTGCGTGATGTTCGGCAACCTGTTCGGCCGCCTCCGATTTACGGAAGACCGGATTGTCGTATTTGCCCGACATGCGCGCGCTCTCGGAGGGCATGCGTGTCAGCAGCACACCCGCCAGGAAGGCGGCGACCGCACCGACCATGGTCAGTACGGCGGGCAGTGTCGAAGTCTGCGCCGTACCCACATGCTCCCAGGTGCGCAATTCGGCCAAACGCCCGGCCCGCTCGGCGGTCTTGCCCTGCCCCTGCAGCAGCGCGTACGCGGGAACCGCCGCCACCGCCGCCAGCACGGCCACCACCACACCGATGATGCGGCGCAGCCAGCCACGCGTGGCGAAGACCGCGGCAATGGTCGCGATCAGTACCAATGCCAGCGGAGTCAGGGCGCCGAACCAGGTCGCGCCGGACAGATGCACGGTCTTGGGCGGCCCGAGCTCGCTGATGACCTCGACACTCACCCAGGTCATGCGCGATGCGACCCACAGCAGCGCGGCGGCGATGGCCAGCAGGGCCACCGCGCCCACCGGCCTGGGCCTCTGCTCCCCCTCGGCCGCCGCGGCGCGCGCATCGGCTTCTGCTTCGGCCGTATCGGCCTGTGCCGCTTGCACATCGGCGCGGGCAGCGGCTAGATCAGCATCCACCTCACTGTCCGAATCAGCGTGTGTCACCGATACCTCCGCAGGTCCGCCGGCTGCTTTCGCCTGTGCCGCCGAGGTTTCCGGGTCGGGCTCCGGAGCGTTCATCAGGCGGTCCCGTTCGGGCGGTAGGCGCGTACGGTGCCCGCCGCGGCGATGGCCTTGAGCACCGCCATCGCCTTGTTGCGGGATTCGACGTCCTCGTACTCCGGATTCGAATCGGCGACCACGCCCGCGCCCGCCTGGACATAGGCGGTGCCGTTCTTGATCAGTGCCGTGCGAATGCAGATGGCGGTATCGGCGTCACCGGCGAAATCGAGATAGCCGACCACACCGCCGTAGATGCCGCGGCGGGTGGGCTCGAGCTCCTCGATGAGCTCCATGGCCCGGACCTTCGGGGCGCCGGAGAGGGTGCCCGCCGGGAAGCACGCCTGCACCGCGTCGAAGGCCACCTTGCCGGCGGCCAGCCGGCCCGAGACGGTCGAAACCAGGTGCATGACATGGCTGTAGCGCTCGATATGCCGGTATTCGGTGACGCGCACGGTGCCCGGCTCGCAGACGCGGCCGAGATCATTGCGGCCGAGATCGACGAGCATGAGGTGCTCGGCGTTCTCCTTCTCGTCGGCGAGCAGATCCTTCTCGAGGAGCAGATCGTCCTCCTCGGTGCTGCCGCGCCAGCGCGTGCCCGCGATCGGATGTGTGGTCGCCACACCGTCCTTCACCGTGACCAGCGATTCGGGGCTGGATCCGACGATCGAGAACGCCGTGCCGCCGGAGCCGTCCGGGATGTGCATGAGGTACATGTACGGGCTCGGATTGGACGCGCGCAGCATGCGATACAGATCCAGTGGCGTACCGCCGTACTCCATTTCGAAGCGCTGCGAGAGCACCACCTGGAAGGCCTCGCCGGCCTCGATCTCCTTGACCAGGCGGCGCACGCCCGCGCCGAATTCGTCGGAGGTGCGCTGGCGGCGGAAGTCCGGTTCAGGTTGCTCGAAGACCGAGACGGTGGAGTCGGCGGGTGCGGCGAGGGCCTCGGTCATGCGATCGAGTCGGGCCACCGCATCGTCGTAGGCCTCGTCCACCCGCTTGTCGGTGCCGTTCCAGTTGACGGCATTGGCAATGAGCGTGATCGCGCCCTCGTGGTGATCGAAGGCGGCCAGATCGGTGGCCAGCAGCAGCACCATCTCCGGCAGTTCGAGATCGTCGGCGGCGAGTACGGGCAGCCGTTCCATCCGGCGCACCGCGTCATAGCCGAGGTAGCCGACCATGCCACCGGTCAGCGGTGGCAGCCCGGGCAGCCGTTCGGTCCGCAGCAGCTGCAGCGTTTCGCGCAGCGCGCGCAGCGGATCACCGCCGGAGGGCGCATCGGCCGGACTCTGCCCGAGCCAGGCCGCTTCCCCGTCCACCACGCTCAATGCCGTGGGGCTTCCCGCACCGATGAACGACCATCGCGACCACGATCGCCCGTTCTCCGCGGACTCCAGCAGGAAGGTCCCGGCCCGGTCCGCGGCCAATTTGCGGTAGGCCGAGAGTGGAGTCTCCGAGTCCGCCAACACCTTTCGAACCACCGGGACAACCCGATGGTCGGCCGCCAGGAGCCGGAACTGTTCGCGGGAGGTCGTGGAGGTGTGAGAGGCACCGAGCATTCACCCATCATTCCAGGCCCACATCAAGGATCGTGGCCCGGCTCGGTCTGGACTGACGGAGCGGGGGGAGCGAAGCGGAGGAGGGAAGGCCGAGCGTGCGGGGCCGCGACCCGCCGGAGCGCAGCGTAGGCAAATTAAAGCGCAGCGTAGGCAAATTAAACAGAGCCGGGAGGGCTGCGGCGGCGAATACACGGTGCGGTCAATCATGGAGAGGTCGCCACGCGGTATCCCAATCGAGAGGAGTTCAACAAGATGTACCCCTCGCAACCGGTCGCACCGGAGGGTCCACGGCACGCAGCTCCGCAGGTAGGCATGGGTTCGATGCCCGGTCAGCCGCCGCGGATGATGGGCATGAATCAGCAGGGCGGCGGCAAGTACAGCGCCATCGCCTCGTTCGTCACGTACGTCAAGGCGCTGGAATCGCTCGATCCCCGCTCCTTCCCGGACGAGTACGCCGAGCACACCGATCGCATTCGGGAGCTCAAGCCCTTCTTGCGGGCCCACGGCATCCTCGACGTCATGAACATCAAGAACCCGGAGGTCGCGGCGCTCATCGGTGCATAACCGTGAGCCGGACCCCGATCGTCGAGCAGCCCGCGCACGGACCGAGGCAGACCGGTCCGTCCGCGGGCTGATTCGTATTCGGCGCGGATCCCGTAATCTCCTGCCTATGAAGCCAGGCCAGCTCGCCCCGCAGTTCGAGCTTCCGGACCAATCCGGCACTCCCCGATCCCTCGATTCGCTGCTTGCGGACGGACCGGTCGTGCTCTTCTTCTATCCCGCCGCCAATACCCCCGTCTGCACCGCCGAGGCGTGCCACTTCCGGGATCTGGCAGGCGAATTCAAGGCCCTGGGCGCCTCGTGCGTGGGCATCAGCGCCGACGCCGTCGACGTACAGTCCGGTTTCGCGGAGAAGCAGTCGCTGAACTACCCCGTGCTGTCGGACGTGGGCGCGAAGGTCGCCGCCGAGTACGGCGTGAAGCGCGGCCTGCTGGGCGCGCTGATTCCGGTCAAGCGCACCACGTTCATCATCGATCCCGACCGCACCGTCGCCAAGGTGATCAATAGCGAACTGCGCGCGAACGTCCATGCGGACGAGGCATTGCAGTTCCTGCGCGATCGCGCGTGAGTTAGCCCTCGAATGCCCGATTGGTCCGGAGTGGCGCGACGGACGCGCCGCCCGGTCCGGCATACGCTGGACCAATGACTACGCCGAGCCCGGATGTGCCCGAGCACAAGCGATCATCATTCGTCACGTGGCGCAATCGCATCATCGCGCTGGTCGTGGCGGCAGTCGTGCTGTGGGTGTCGTATCTGATTCTGGCGGCATTCATTCCGCGGTGGTGGGCGCAGCGCATCGCCGAAAACGTGCACGGGAGTTTCGCCAAGGGCATCTGGTCGGGTCTGGCGATCGGCGTGGTGTGCACCGCGCTACCGCTTTTCCTGTTCCTGCTCGCGGGAATGACCTGGCGGAAACGGGGCGGTCCGTTTATTGCGGGCGCTTCGGCCGTTTTGGCGGTTGTCACCGCCATCCCCAATTTGATGACGCTGACCATCGTGCTGGGCGACTCCAATGCGGCGCACGCCGGAGAACGCATTCTCGACGTCGACGCACCGGGTTATCGCGGCGCCGTCCTGGTGGGCGCGATCGTGGCCGCCGTACTGTTCCTGCTGGTGGCATTTCTCTTGGTGCGCAGGCGAATCCGCAAGCATCGCGCCGTGAAGCAGCGGCCGGATCAGGAAAAGCCGCGCATACCGGCGGAGAATCCCCCGAATACCCCTAATCCCGCAGCACCCGGCACCCACGAATTCTGATCCGCGACACGCGTGATGGATGTCACGTCATTCAGCAACGCCGTGACTGATGAGCGAAATCGTGGCAAACTTTGATTTGCGGGTGACTCGCTGTTGCTGCTCCACCGTCCGCCGGACCGGCCAGCACACCATGTCACTTGGCTGCTACGAGAGGGCTGGCACGGTGACACAGTGGTTGAATCCCATGGAACAGCGAGCTTGGCGTGCCGTAATCGCGCTGACCACCCGGCTTCCCGCGGCCCTGGATACCCAGCTTCAACGTGAGTCCGGGATTACCCATTTCGAATACTTCGTGATGACTCTGCTCTCCGAAGAACCAGGCCACCGGTTGCAACTGAGTGAGCTTGCGCAAAAGGCAAACGCATCGCTATCGCGCCTTTCCCATGTGATTTCCAAGCTCGAGCGTTTGGGCTGGGCCGAGCGTGTCAGCATCTCCGGCCGGCGCGGCGCCCAGGCCGTGCTGACCGATGTCGGCTACCGCAAGATCACCGATGCCGCGCCCGGATATCTGGAGTGTGTGCGCGGCTTGGTCTTCGACGGGCTCGACAAGGAGGAGACCAGACAGCTGCTCGAAATCAGCGAGACCCTGGTCGCGCAATTGGACAACGGTACGGCGCGCGGTGCGGGGCGATCATCCGGCAACCAGGATGTCGATACCCGCGACAAACGTTAGCGCGCAGTCAGAGCAGTGTGTCGCCGCGCGCCAGCAGCACATCGGTATCGAAGCAGGTGTGCGTGCCCGTGTGGCAGGCCGCGCCCTCCTGATCGACGATGAGCAGCACGGTATCGCCGTCGCAGTCGAGGCGCACCTCGTGCACGTACTGGGTGTGGCCCGAGGTCTCCCCCTTCACCCAATACTGTTGCCGCGAACGCGAATAGTAGGTGCCCCTGCGGGTTTCCAGGGTGCGCGCGAGGGCCTCGTCGTCCATCCAGGCCATCATGAGCACATCCCCGGTCGCGCGCTCCTGCGCGACGGCGGCGAACAGGCCGTCGTCATTGCGCTTGAGGCGGGCGGCGATTGCGGGATCCAAACTCACCGGACCACGATACCTTCGGTGCGCATGGCGTCCTTGACCTGGCCGATGGTGAGGTCGCCGAAGTGGAAGACGCTGGCGGCCAGCACCGCGTCCGCACCGGCCTGCACGGCGGGGGCGAAATCATCGACCTTGCCCGCACCGCCGGAGGCGATCACGGGAACGGAGACCGCGGCGCGGACGGCGCGGATCATGGTGAGGTCGAAGCCGGCCTTGGTGCCGTCGGCATCCATGGAATTGAGCAGGATCTCGCCGACGCCGAGTTCGGCGCCGCGCACGGCCCATTCGACGGCGTCGATTCCGGTGCCGCGCTTACCGCCGTGGGTGGTGACCTCCCAGCCCGACGGGGTCGCGGGCTGTCCGGCGGGAACGGTGCGCGCATCGACCGACAGCACAATGCACTGCGAGCCGAAACGCTCCGACATCTCGCGCAGCACTTCGGGTCTGGCGATGGCGGCGGTATTCACCGAGACCTTGTCCGCGCCGGCGCGCAGCAGGCGGTTCACATCCTCCACGGTGCGGACGCCGCCGCCGACGGTGAGCGGGATGAAGATCTGCTCGGCGGTGCGGGTGACCACGTCGATCATGGTGCCGCGGTCGCCGGTGGAGGCGGTGACATCGAGGAAGGTGAGCTCGTCCGCGCCCTGGGCGTCATAGGTGGCGGCCAATTCGACGGGATCGCCCGCATCCCTCAGGTTTTCGAAGTTCACGCCCTTGACCACGCGGCCCGCGTCCACGTCCAGGCACGGAATCACGCGTACTGCCAATGTCATTGCTCAACCTCTCCTCGGGCACGATCGGCTGTCGCATTGATCATGTCCAGTAATTCCTCGTGCACGCCGGGTGCGGCCGCCAGCACCGAACCGGATTCGATATTCCAGTCCCGGCCCAGCAGATCGGTGACCACGCCGCCCGCGGCGCGCACCAGCGCCACGCCCGCGGCATTGTCCCAGGGGTGATGGCCGAAGACCACGGCGCCGCCCAGCACGCCGGATGCGGTGTACGCCAGGTCGATTCCCGTCGAACCGTGCATGCGCACCCGGCCGGACAGGCGGCTCAGCGCACCCAGCAGATTGAAGCGGAAGATGCCCGGAATGCGGCCCGCGCCATCGATATTGAAGGCGCCGAAGCCGATCATGGCGGAGGACAGCGTCTTCCGCTCCAGACTCGGCAGGGGTTTGCCGTTCAGGAATACCGGACCACCGGTCGCGGCGGCATAGCGCTGGCCGAGCCCGGGCAGCCAGGTGAGGCCGAGGACCGGCTCGCCCTCCTGCACCAGCGCCAGCAGCATGCCCGAAAGGGGGTGGCCCGCAGAGTAATTGAAGGTGCCGTCGATGGGGTCCAGGACCCAGGCGGTGCCGGAGGTCAGCTGGGGGCCGCCGAATTCCTCACCGTGCACCGGGAATCCGGTGCGCTCGGTCAGCTGCTTCGAGAGGGTGCGCTCCAGCTCCAGGTCGAGTTCGGTCGCGAAATCACCGCGGCCCTTGTCGACAGCGCTGGGTGCGCCCACACCCTCCACGAAACGCGGTGCGGCAGCGTCGAGTACATCACTGGCAATGGTGAGCAGCTCGGCGAGTTCGGCGGCCATCGGGCTCAGCGCACCGCTACAAGGGCTTCGGGCAGGGTGAAGCGGCCCGCGTACAGGGCCTTGCCTACGATCGCGCCCTCGACACCGTCTTCGACCAGGGTCGCGATGGCGCGCAGATCGTCGAGGGTGGAGACGCCGCCGGAGGCGATGACCGGTGCGTCGGTGGCATTGGCCACATGCTGCAGCAGATCGAGATTGGGGCCGGTCAGGGTGCCGTCCTTGCTGACGTCGGTGACCACGTAGCGCGAGCAGCCGTCCCGCTCCAGGCGCTCGAGCACCTCCCACAGATCGCCGCCGTCGGTGACCCAGCCGCGGCCGCGCAGCCGGTACTCACCGTCGATGAGCTTCACATCCATGCCGACCGCGATCTTGTCGCCGTATTCGCCGATGGCGCGGGCGCACCATTGCGGATCCTCGATGGCGGCGGTGCCGAGATTGACCCGCGCGCAACCGGTCGCCAGCGCCAGCTTCAGCGACTCGTCATCGCGAATGCCGCCGGACAGCTCCACTTTCACGTCGAGCTCACCGATCACCTGCGCCAGCAGCTCCCGGTTCGAACCCTTGCCGAATGCCGCGTCCAGGTCGACCAGATGCACCCATTCGGCCCCATCGTGCTGCCAGGCGAGGGCGGCATCGCGCGGCGAACCATAACTGGTTTCACTGCCCGCCTCCCCCTGAACCAGGCGCACGGCCTCACCATTGGCGACATCGACGGCAGGTAGCAGCACAAGACTCACGCAAGCATCCTAGTGGTTACCGCGGGATGCTCCGTCGTCGGCCTGGGCAAATAACGCAATTCGTAAACGCCGCGGGCTACCGTCCTGATAAAGCAGGTGAACGTCCGTTCGGCGATTTCGTCTCAGGGAGGAACGGCATATGTTCCGTCAACTCATCTTCGGCACCGCGGCCCTCGCGCTGACCGGACTGCTCACCGCCTGCCAATCGGATCCGCCGGTCCCGCCCTCGGCGCCCGTGGCTCTGTCCTCGATCCCGCCGGCGACGCTCTCGGGCGCCCCGGCAACACTCTCCGGTGCGCCCACAACCGCCGCGGCAGTATCGGCAACCTCCCCTGCCGCGAAGTGCGGCCACAACCTGTCCGCCCCCGCGGTAAGAAATGCCATCGCCGCACAGCCACCGGTGCAGAACGACTCCGGCGCGCCGTGGAACTGGGCCGGCACTCCCGTCGAGGGCAACTTCGACCCCTGCCGCACCCTGTCCGCCGCCCTCATCATCATCGAAAGCGGCACCGCCAGTTCACCGATGCAGATCCTGCTCTTCCACCAGGGCAGCTACCTGGGCACCGGCACCTTGAAATGGCGCTCGTTCATCGGCATGGACCCCACCCGCACCACCGACGACACCGTGGCCGTCAAATACCACCTCCCCGGCACCTGCGACGCCTGCAGCGACGGCGCCGACTACTGCGTCCAATACCACTGGACCGGCAGCAAAGTCGACATGATCGGCACACCCCCCGACGAATCCTCCACCGGCACCGAAATCCCCGGCTCCACCCGCTGCTGACTCCGCAATCCGACGAAACAGCCTGCCGCACTGCCGAACAGCGCTTTTTCGGTCGCCGGAGGGCGCGAGTTCAGGTGTGGGAATCGAGGATTCGGGTGAGGGTCAGCACGAAGTTGGCGCGTTCGGCGGCGGTGAAGCCGGGGAGCAGTTCGGATTGGGCTACTTCCAGCCGGGTGTCGAGGTCTGCCAGGTGGTCTGCGCCGGCCGGGGTGAGGGTCAGGACATTGCGGCGGCGGTCGGCGGGATCCGGGGTGCGGTGCACAAAACCGCGATCGGCCAGCTCGTTCACCGCGGCGACGACATCACTGCGATCGATCCCGGTACGGCGCCCGACCTCGGCCTGGCTGCCGGGTCCGAGCTCATCGAGCGTCGCCAGCAACGCGTAGTGATACCGCCGCGATCCCGTCTCCTCGAGCGCACGCTCGGTAGCCCGATTGGCCAGAATAGCCACCTGACCGACCAACCGCGTAGGCAGCGCCCGCAACCGACCGGACCCTCCCCCAACCGCATTCTCCATACCGGCAATCTAGCCGGATCACCGCCCCGGCGGCCCGTATCCCCACCGCACAGCCCGCGGACGAACTGTGCGGTTTCAGGAGATCAGAGGGAGTTGACCCAGTTGCGGAGGAGATGGGCGCCGGCGTCGCCGGACTTTTCCGGGTGGAACTGGGTGGCGCTCAGGGGGCCGTTTTCTACGGCGGCGAGGAAGGGAGCGTCGTGTTCGGACCAGGTGAGTTTGGCGGGGGCCAGGGTGCCGTGGTCTTCGAGAGACCAGGACTGGGCGGCGTAGGAGTGGACGAAGTAGAAGCGGGTGTCTTCGTCCATGCCGGCGAACAGGACGCTGTCTTCGGGGGCCTTGACCGTGTTCCAGCCCATGTGCGGCAGGACGGGGGCGTCCAAACGCTCGACGGTGCCGGGCCATTCGCCGCAGCCTTCGGTTTCCACGCCGAATTCGACGCCGCGCTCGAAGAGGATCTGCATGCCCACGCAGATGCCCAGGACGGGGCGGCCGCCGGCCAGGCGCTTGCCGATGATGCGGTCGCCGCGGACCTCGAGCAGGCCGGACATGCAGGCGGCGTAGGCGCCGACGCCGGGGACCACGAGACCGTCTGCGTTCAAGGCGATTTCGGGATCGGCGGTGACGGTGACCTGGGCGCCGGCCCGCACCAGGGCGCGCTCGGCGGAGTGCAGGTTGCCGGAGCCGTAGTCCAGGAGAGCCAGCTTCTTGGTCATAGCGTTCCCTTGGTGGAGGGGACCCCGGTGACCCGCGGGTCGAGTTCGACTGCGGCGCGCAAAGCCCGCGCCACCGCCTTGAATTCGGCCTCGGTGATGTGGTGCTGGTCGCGGCCGTAGAGCACCCGCACGTGCAGGGCGATGCGCGCGTTCAGCGCGATCGACTCGAACACATGGCGATTCAGGACGGTCGAGTAGGACGCGCCGGGGCCTGCGGACGGAATCACGGTGTGCAGCAGGTGTTCCGGCTCACCGGTGTGCACGCAGTACGGGCGGCCGGACACATCCACAATGGCCTGGGCCAGGGTCTCGTCCATGGGAATGAAGGAATCGCCGAAACGGCGGATGCCCTTCTTGTCGCCGAGAGCCTGCGCGAGCGCCTGGCCCAGGACGATGGCGGTGTCCTCCACCGTGTGGTGCGCCTCGATCTCGATATCGCCCTTGGCGGCCACGGTCAGATCGAAGCTGCCGTGCTGGCCGAACGCGGTGAGCATGTGGTCGTAGAACGGGACGCCGGTGGAGATATCGGTCTTACCGGTGCCGTCGAGGTTCAGTTCGACCACGATGCTGGATTCACGAGTGGTGCGTTCCACCCGGGCGATTCGGTTCATGCTCGCTTCCGTATCCATGGGGAGGCTCGCCTCCGTACTCATCGGGCAACCACCTCGGCCGCCACCAATTTCTCACTGACACGCAGGAATTCGTCGTTCTCGGCGGCCAGGCCGATCGTGGTGCGCAGATAGCCGGGAATGCCGACATCGCGAATGAGCACACCCTCGTCGAGGTAGTGCTGCCAGGCGCGCGGGGCGTCGGCGAAGCGGCCGAAGAGCACAAAATTGGCATCCGACGGAATGACGTCGTAGCCGAGCACCCGCAGCGCCGCCATCACCCGATCACGCTGCGCCGCCAATTCGTGGACACTGCCGAGGGTTTCGCCGGCATGCCGCAGCGCCGCCCGCGCCGCGGCCTGGGTGACCACGGACAGGTGATAGGGCAGCCGCACCAGCAGCATGGCGTCGATCACGGCGGGCGCGGCCGCGAGATATCCGAGCCGGCCGCCCGCGAAGGCGAAGGCCTTCGACATGGTGCGGCTGACAACGAGTTTCGCGGGGAACCGGTCGATCAGCGATACCGCGCTGGCCACCTCGGAGAACTCCGCGTACGCCTCGTCCACCACCACGATGCCGGGTGCGGCCTCGACGAGGCGCTCCAGGTCGGCGATCGGAATGCTGTGCCCCGTCGGATTATTGGGGCTGGTCACGAACACCACATCGGGGTGGCGGTCGCCGATCACCATGACGGCGTAGTCGATATCGAGGGAGAAGTCGCCATTGCGCTTGGCTTCGATCCATTCGGTGTCGATGCCCTCGGAAATGATCGGGTGCATCGAATACGACGGCACGAAACCCAGCGCCGTGCGGCCGGGACCGCCGAACGCCTGCAGCAGCTGCTGCAGGATTTCATTGGAACCATTGGCGGCCCACACATTCGACACGTCCAGCGCGACGCCGGTCTGCCGGGTCAGGTAGGCGGCCAGATCGGTGCGCAGCGCCACCGCATCGCGGTCCGGGTAGCGGTGCAGTTCGGCGGCGGCGGCGCGCACCGATTCGGCGACGTCGTCGATCAGCGCCTTACTCGGCGGGTGCGGGTTCTCATTGGTATTGAGCTGCACCGGCACCGTCAATTGCGGTGCGCCGTACGGACTCTTGCCGCGCAGATTGTCCCGCAGCGGCAGATCATCCAGGGAGACAGCGGATCCGGGCACGGTCACGGCGCTCGATGCGAGGCTCGACTCGGCATTCATGACAGTTCCCCGAATCGCACCTGTACGGCCTGACCGTGCGCGGGCAGATCCTCGGCATTGGCCAGCGCGACCACATGTCCGGCGACATCCTTCAACGCCGCCTCCGAGTAATCCACGACGTGGATGCCGCGCAGGAAGGTCTGCACACTCAAACCCGAAGAGTGCCGGGCACATCCGGCCGTCGGCAGCACGTGGTTGGAGCCCGCGCAGTAGTCGCCGAGGCTGACCGGCGACCAGGCGCCGACGAATACCGCTCCGGCGCTGCGCACCTGGGCAGCCACAGCGGGGGCGTCCACGGTCTGGATCTCCAGGTGCTCGGCCGCATAGGCGTTCACGACGCGCAGCCCCTGGGTGATGTCGTCGACGAGCACAGTGCCGGACTGCTTGCCCGACAATGCTTCCGCGACCCGATCGCGGTGCTTGACCACGCTCATCTGCGCGGTCAGCGCGGCATCCACCGCATCGGCCAGCTCCACACTGTCGGTGACGAGCACGCTCGCGGCCAGCACATCGTGCTCGGCCTGCGAAATCAGGTCCGCGGCAACATGTACCGGATCGGCGGTGCCGTCGGCCAGAATCGCGATCTCGGTGGGCCCGGCTTCGGCGTCGATGCCGACCAGCCCGCGGCACAGCCGCTTGGCGGCGGTCACGTAGATATTGCCCGGCCCGGTGATCATGTCGACCGGATCCAGTTGTGCGCCATCGGTATCGGTGCCGCCGTAGGTCAGCAGCGCGACCGCCTGCGCACCGCCGACCGCCCACACCTCCTCGACGCCGAGCAGCTTGGCGGCCGCCAGAATCGTCGGGTGCGGCAGGCCGTCGAACTGCGCCTGCGGCGGCGAGGCCACCACCAGCGAATCGACGCCCGCGGTCTGCGCGGGAACCACATTCATGACCACGCTCGACGGATAGACGGCATTGCCGCCCGGCACATACAGGCCGACCCGCTCGACCGGCACCCAGCGTTCGGTGACGGTGCCGCCGGGCACCACCTGGGTGACCTTATCGGTGCGCCGCTGATCGGCATGCACCTTGCGGGTGCGCTCGATCGCGACTTCGAGGGCAGCGCGCACCGCGGGGTCGAGTTCTTCGAGCGCTCGATCCAGCTCGGCGGCGGGCACCCGCACGGAGGCGGGCTGCACACCGTCGAACTTCTGGCTGAACTCCAGCGCGGCCTCGACGCCCCGATCGCGGATGGCCTCCACGACCGGCCGCACATGATGCAGCACCGAGTCCACGTCGACGCCTCCGCGCGGCAGTGCCGCGCGCAGTTCACCAGCAGTGGGAGTACGTCCACGCAAATCGACGCGGGCGAGCTCGATGCGGCTTGTCATAGCGCTCTGCAGTCCTTGTCTGTGCTGATCATCAAAGGGGTGCACCGGGCAGCCGAAACTGCCCGCGACCAGGTACCAGACTATCGGGTCGATGCCATCGCTCCTCCGCCGCACCGCGCTGACCGGCAGGGCAGAGCAATCGGTGCGGCGGATTCGGCGGCTATTCGGTGCGCGTCGCGGGCAGCGCCGGCACGGCCTCCTCGGCATCGAACCGGCGGTAGACCAGGTGTTGCTGTACAAACGTCCAGGCATTCTGGGTCACGAAGTACAGCAGGATGGCCACCGGCCACAGCGCACCGGTCACCAGCGTGCCGAGCGGGAACGCCCACATCGACAGCGTATTCATCACCCGCACCTGAGCCGTCTGCTCCGGAGCCGTCTCACGCTGGCGCGCCACCGAGAACCGGGCCGTGAAGTGGGTCGCGACCGTGGCGATGAGCAGCAGGGGAACCACCACCACGGCAACCGAACCGAACGCGCCACCGGCATGGGACAGGCTCATCGACAGCGGTGCGCCGAACAGATTCGCCGACAGGAACGACTGCACCTGATCGGTCGAGAACACATAGTTGGCGGTGCCGGCATGGAACGAATTCAGCACATGGAACAGGCCGACGAAGACCATGATCTGACCGATCATCGGCAGAAACCCGAGCAGCGGATTGAAGCCGTGCTTCTGCTGCAGCTTCCGCACCTCGACGGCCTGCGTCTCCTTGTCACCGGCGTGCTTGCGCTGAATCTCCTTCATCTCCGGCCCGATCAGAGCCAGCTTGCGCTGGAATTGCAGCTGCGCCAGGAACGGGCGGATGAGCAGCGCCCGCAGTGTCATGACCAGGAAGATGATCGCCAGCACCCAGGCCGGGCCACCGGGGATGCCGAGGATCGACGCGAAGAGCGTGTGCCACAGCCACAGGACCGCGGACACGGGGTAATAGATGAAATCGAGCATAAGTATGGGACCTCACTGCGAGGCACCCGCGCAATGCCGCGGGTGGAGCGAATCGGGGGGCAGCGGAGGTCTGATCGTGTGGGCACGATCAGACCGCGAGGGCCCCCGGTGCGCGCGGACGCGGACGCCCCGCAGCATCTGGATTGCTCTGTCGCAGAAAGGCTCCCCGGCGGCGACGGCCTGCCGACTCCGGCGGACCCGCGCTCACCGTGACCCGCAGTCGCGGCCCGCGCGCCGCCAGCATGGTGGCGGTCAGCGCTACCAGCGCCGCCGCACCCAGTACCAGCAGCGAATTCGGCTCGGCCGAGCTCAAAAACAGCACAGCCCATGCGGCGACGACCAGCGTGCACACCAGCACCACCGTCGTCCGAATCCGCATCATGCGCTCGACACTACCCACCGATCCGGCTTTCAGCGCTGCCGAGCCCGGGATCTGTGACCCGATCACCACATCGGGCAGGCGGCATCCGCCGCGACGAGAGGTGCCATGCGCGCGGATGTCATCAGACCCTGCGGCAAGTTCCCACGCCCCGGCCTGCCCGCCCGTGCCAGGGTCGCGGGCGCGGTCCGGGAATGTCTGCGCGACCGGAGCTGGGGTCCGGTCGCCTCGACGGGGGTCAGGTCATTCGGCGATGAGGCGGTTGATGGTGACAGGTTCGGCGAGGATCTCGTCGAAGACTCCGGCGAGGTGCACGAAGTGGGGGGCGAGGAAGTGCTCTTCGAGGGCTCCGGCGGACTTCCACTCTTCGATGAGGACCATGTGGGCGGCGTCATTGGGATCCACGAAGGGCTGGTAGACGACGCAGCCGGGTTCGGTCAGGGTGGGTTCGATCATGGCCTCCAGTGCGGTGCGGAGGCGATCCTCCTGGCCGGCCTTGACACGGATTTCGGCGACAACGTGCAGTGTCATGAGAGCTTCTCCTGGTGATTCGATCGATGTTCGGCGATTGACCGAGGGTGGGACCCCGAAACCGGCGGGGCTGCGATACAGCTGGGTCAGGGACGGGCGGGGCCGGTGCCCGCGCCGGTGGAGTTGATGGCCGTGGCGATTTCCTCGAGGTCTGCCGGGCTCAGTTCCAACGTGAGAGCGCCTGTCCAGCCGTCGATTTGGGTGCTGGTGCGCGCGCCGACAATCGCGGCGGTCACGCCGGGCCAGGAATTGACCCAGGCGAGAGCCACTTCGGCGACGGACACGCCGTGGCGGGCCGCAATGGGTCGCAGGGCGTCGACCAGTGCCAGGTTGGCGGACAGTCCGGTGGTGAAATCTGGTCTGCCGGAACGCCAGTCGTCGGCGGTGAGCTTGCGGTCCGCGGTGAACGCACCCGTGAGCAGGCCGATGGCGCGGACCTTGCCTTCCTTCTCGAGGTCGGCCATGACCCGCCAGTACTCCTCCAGCGGAGTGGGCGCCGCCAGGCCCGCGCCCTCGCCGCCGTAGACGAAGACCGCACCGGTATCCGGCCAGTGCACCTGATAGAGGTCGATGTGCTCGACCCGCAGGCGGCGCAGCGACGCCTCCAGTTCCGCCCGAATGGTTTCCGGCCGCGTAATGCGGCGCGGCGGTCCAGTGCGGTCGTCACCCTCCTCCCAGATGAGGCCGGTCTTGGTGAACAAATACGGCCGCTCGGCCTCCGGCATATCGGCCAGGGCCTTGCCCACGAGCGTTTCGGCGTGGCCGAGCCCGTAGGCGGGGGCGGTGTCGAGCCAATTGAGACCGCTATCGACCGCATGCCGCACGGCGGCAATGGATTCGGCGTCATCGGTGGCGCCCCACGAGTACTGCCATCCGGATCCGGCGATCACCCAGGTGCCGAAACCGAGCGGAGTGATATCCATACCCGTATCCCCGAGGGGACGAGTCCTACTCATTCGGATCTCCGTTCGAAACCACGTCGCGGCGAGCCACGCTGCCGGATCGGTTCCGGCTGTGAGCACTACTTTTGTATGCCGCGAGCGCGGTAGACAGTGCGGCGCGAGCCTGGGCACGGCATGACCGGGCTGGATCGACCGCTACCGCAGGGTGACCCGCGTGCAGCACCGTGGGGTGACGCGCACGGGCGCCCGGCGCTCCTAACGTCGGCGAGGTGAAGAGCAGCCCGCGCCTCGGAATCCTGTTGGCCCTCACCGTCCTTGCCACCGTCACGGCCTGCACCTCGGCGAACTCGCCGAGTGCGGCGGCCCTCGCGTGGAAGCCGTGTCCTGGCAGCGGACTCGACCCGCGACAGGAATGCACGAGCATTCAGGTACCCCTGGACTACGACCGACCCGACGGTGACCGAATCACCCTGGCCGTCTCCCGCATCCGTAGCGCCCATCCGGGCACCCGGCACGGTGCACTGCTGCTGGTGCCGGGCGGCCCCGGCAATACCGGCCTCGACAAGCCGACCGAGGTCGGATCGAAACTTCCTGCCGCCGTGCGCGATACCTACGATCTCATCGGCTTCGACCCGCGCGGTATGGGATCGAGCACCACGGCCGACTGCGGCATCACACGCGATGACCTGGTCACCGAACGCTTCCGCGGCTGGCCGCGCGGAGACGGTGATATCTCGGCGAATATCGCGGTGAGTCGGCGGATCGCGCAGGCGTGCAACGACAATGGCGGCGCCCTGGTGCGCAGTATCAGCACCCGCACCGAGGCCCGCGATATCGACAGCATTCGAGAAGCGCTGGGCGAGAGCCGAATCTCCGCCTGGGGCGAGTCCTACGGCACCTACGCCACCTCGGTCTACGCGACGCTGTTCCCGCAGCACACCGATCGTCTCCTGCTCGACAGCAGCGACGATCCGAATCCGGACCGGGTCGAGCGCGGCTGGAACGCCAATTACGCAGTCGGCGTGGAGGATCGGTTCCCCGACTTCGCGAAGTGGGCGGCCGGCCCCGGCAATTCCGATCACACCACCGAAACCCCCGATGCGGTGCGCGGCCGATTCCTCACGCTCGCAGCGAAACTCGATCAGAGCCCACTCCCCTGGCCGGGATCGGAACTGGGGCAGCTGACCGGCAACGGGCTACGGCAACAACTGCTCGACGGCCTCTACAGCGATAAGACCTTCCCGGCACTGGCCCGGCTGATCAATGCGGCCGAGGCGTCGGCGCCCCTGCCGAACCCGCAACCCCTCCCGCCGGAGCAGATCGTCCAGCAGCGCACCGCGGTCGGTGTCGCCACCATCTGCAATGACTCCGCCTGGCCCACAGCGGTTTCCGACTATGCCGCGGCTGTCACCGCCAGCCGGACCGCGCACCCTCTGACCGCCGGTATGCCGGAAAACCTGTCCCCCTGCACCTTCTGGCAATTACCGGTCGCACCCCGGACCGTGGTCACCGCCGACGGCCCATCGAACATACTGATGATCCAGAACCTGCGCGATCCGGCTACCCCGTACGGTGGCGCACTCAACCTGCGCAATGCCTTCGGCGCCCGCGCCCGCATGGTCACGGTCGACGGCGGCGGTCACGGCGTCTACCCCTCCCCGATCGGCTGCGCCAACGACGCGGTAACACAATTCCTCAGCGACGGCACCCGCCCTGATCAGGACCTGACCTGCCGATGACAGACCGCCGGTCGCGGAGGCAAGCTCAGCCCCAGCCTGGTCACGACACGACCAGGAATACCCCGGCACACTCCCGCGATACTGATCTCATGACTCTCGACCGGCGTGCCGAACTCGGCGAATTCCTGCGCTCCCGCCGTGCCCGGCTGCGGCCCGAGGAGGTCGGGCTGATCGATCACGGCGCCCGCCGCCGGGTCCCCGGCCTGCGACGCGAGGAGCTGGCCCTGCTGGCCGGTGTCAGCGTCGACCACTATGTCCGGCTGGAACAGGGCCGCACCCTGCACTTCTCGGAGTCGGTCCTGGATGCGGTGGCTCGCGCGCTGCGCTTGAATCCGGTGGAGCGCGATCACCTCTACCGGCTGGCGCGGCCGTGGTCGGGTGAGGAGCCGCCCGCCGAACAGCACGTGCGGCCGGGCCTGCGGCGACTGCTCGACTCCGCGGGCGATATGCCCGCCTACCTCCTGGGCCGCGGCACCACTGTGCTGGCCTGGAACCGGCAGGCGGCGGCACTCATCACCGATTTCTCCGCGCTGGCGCCGCGTGATCGCAATAAGGCCCGCATGGTCTTCCTGGACGAAGGCATGCGTGGGCTCTACGAGGACTGGCCCGGCAAGGCCGCCGATGTGGTGGCCTATCTGCGTCTGGACGCCGCCCGCAATCCGGGCGACGCGGAGATCGCCGACCTGATAGACGAACTGCACCAGGCGGATCCGGAGTTCCGCGGGCTGTGGGACAACCACGAACTCAGGGACAAGACCTACGGCCGGTATGTCTACCGGCATCCGGTGGTGGGCCGTGTCGAACTCGGCTTCGAAACCTTCCGGCTCCCAGACGATCCGGACCAGGCCCTGGTCGCCTACACCGTCGAGGCCGACTCCCCCAGCGCCACCGCACTGCGACTACCGGCCGGGCTCGCCGCCGAATCCCAGCGCGTCTGATGCGCCGAAAAGACTGCGCTGCGGCAGTTTTCGCGCAGTCCTACGCCTCGACGCGACGGCGAAGTTCGGGCACGCCGTCACCTTCGAGATCGTCGAGAGCCGCGGCGCGGCCTGCCATGGCAACCACGAGCGCTTCGCCGGGACCGCGAACCACCGGGCCGGTGCCCCGCGACCAGTCGGCATCGGTGGCCTCCCACCGCAATCCCTTCAGGAAACGTCCGGGCCGCACAAAGGGATCGGGATTGCTGAGCAGTTCGACCAGCTCCCCGCGCTCTTCTGTGAGCATCTGGCGCACGTTCATATCGGAAGGCTAACCACGACAGGGGATTGAGAACAGCCCCCGATAACAACATTGCGCCGCACCGGATTTCCGGTGCGGCGCAATACGTCGAGTTCAGCGCGGACTAGCGGGTGTCGCTGTCGATCTTCAAAGTGCCACCGCCACCGTCGATCACACGCAGCGTGAGCGATTTGGTCTGGCCGCCGGAGGTCAGGTTGGCCAGTGCGATATCCACCGAACCGTCGGCATTCGCACTGTCATTGCCCCGGGCTCCGGAGATGGAGGCGTAACGGGTGACGCGATTGTCGTTCCAGTAGGACTGGAACGCCGTCTGGCCGCCGTAGACCTGCTGGGCCGCCGGAGTCAGCTTGCTCCACGCGTCGGCGAAGCTCATATTGACGAGCGAGTCATAGAACTTGTCTACCGTATCGGCGCCATTGAGCACCGATACCGTTCCGGCGCTCTTGGTTTGCCCGAGGGTTCCTGCCGTGCCCGCACCCGTGGTGGTGGAGGTGGAAACCTTCGACGCGCTGGTGCTGCCCGACACCGTGCCCGGGCTGTCCGAACCGGACGAGCTGATGATGCCGAAGACCACGGCCGCGACCACGACCACAGCCGCGACCACACCGGCCCACACCAGTTTCCCGCGACCGCGGGACTCCAGCTGCGGAGCCGGGTTGGAACGCGTGGGCGGGCCCGCCGACACCGGATGCCGCGGCGGCGGGGTCTCGAGCAATTGCGCCTGGGCCATGGCCCCGGTCGGGATATCGGCATTGGCGGCCGAGCGGCGATCCATCTGCCGGGTGTTCCCGCGCTGCGGCGCCGTCCGGGGTGCGCCGATCGGCTTGGCCGGTGACTGCGCGTTGCCGTTCTGACGGCGGGCGGCCATGACGCGGGTGGCCTCGGCTTCGGGTCCGAGCTCCGCGAAGTCCGCCATGATGTCGCGGACCTCGGTCATGCTCGGCCGGTCCTCCGGCTCGAAGCTGAGCAGCGAGAGCAGCAGATCACTGAGCGGGCCGGCATTGCGCGGCTCGCTGATCTGGCCGTTCGCCGCCGCGTACAGCAGTGCGAGCGGATTCGGATTGGTGCCGTAGGGCGGTTCGCCCTCCAGCGCGTGGAAGAGCGTGGCGCCCAGGGCGAAGACATCGGCGGCCGGGCTCGGCTCGGCGCCGCGCGCGACCTCGGGTGCGAGGTAGGCGGCGGTGCCGGAGATGAGTCCGGTGGCGGTGAGCGTGACATCGCCCTTGGCCTTGGAGATGCCGAAGTCGGTGATCTTCACCGCCCCGTTGTCGCCGAGCAGGATATTGCCGGGCTTCACATCGCGATGCACGATGCCGACCCGGTGGGCGGCAATGAGCGCCGACGCGACCTGCTCACCGATGCGCGCGACCTGAGGCAGCGGCAGGGTGCCCTGCGAGGAGAGCACCACCGCCAGGCTCTGGGACGGCAGGTACTCCATGACGAGGCATGGATCGCCCTCGTGCTCGGTAATGTCGAACACCACAATGGCATTCGGATGCTGAAAGCGTGCGGCATTGCGGGCCTCTCGGGCCGCGCGCTGACGCACGATGTCTTTGTCCGCCTCGGACAGACTGGGCTGGGTGATGATCTGCTTGATCGCCACCGAGCGTTCCAGCCGTTGGTCGACGGCTCGCCAGACGACGCCTGTGCCGCCGCTACCAATCCGTTCGACCAGGCGGTAATGCCCTGCGATCACTTGGCCGGTTTCGATGGCACTACTCCGAAATTCTCCGCGATGGTGACTGTGACGACGCGGTTGCCCGCGTGTTTCCCCGCATGAGTGTAGCGGTCCGCGGGCAGCACGCCGACGTCAGCGTGAGATATGAGCGAGATCTCGGTGAGATCTGGACCGCACTCAGGTGACGACCGTGTGACAGGTCACGTAAATGCGCAGCTCAGAGTACTTCCATGACATGACATAGAATTCTGTGCCACCATGCCAGATCTCACCGCGTGGGAACGGATTTCAGCCGTTGCGTGTCGCCGCCACCTGATTTCGGGTCGTTTCGGGCGGATTTTTCGCCCCGGCCGGCCATTCGGCGCGAGTGAGCAGCGCCGCATCGGCAGCGCCGAGTTCGATATCGAACACCTCGGCCAGCACCTTGGGCAGCTCGGCGGCCTCGAGCTCCCGAATCTCGCCGGTGCCGTCCGGATAGGTCGTCGTCCACGTGGTGCCGTCGATCTGGTGATGCACCTCGGGCCGGAACCGCTGAATGAACGGGCGGGTGGTGAACGGCGATCGGGGCGCGGTGGAGACGAAGTGATTGCCGACCGCGAAGTCGGTCCGGTACTGCGGATTCGGGCTGAAGGTGTGCCGATCGATCCAGCCGTCCCGGCCGAACTGATGCAGGGTCCACAGCTCTCCACCGAGTGCGTCCGCGCCCAGCTCGAGCCGGTAACGCCAAGCGCCGAGCGTGATTTCGCCCCGATCGGGAGTGAGCTCGACGGGTTCGAGCGGCCCCGCGCCGAAACCCACATCGCAGAGCCAGACCCGGTCGTCGTCGCCCGCGATGACGCGCAGCAGCGCATGGGTGGCAGGCCGTAATCCCGCCGCCCCCATCGTGACTCGGCCCGAGATACCGGTGAATTCGAATCCGAGCCGCTCCAGCGCGGCGGCGAACAGCAGGACGTTCTCGTAGCAGTAGCCGCCGCGCCGGCGCCGGATCAGCTTGTCCTGCAAGGACTCCAGATCGAGCGGAACCGCGCGACCGAGAATGATCTCCAGATTCTCGAACGGAATGGTGGTGGTGTGCGCTCGCACCAGCCCGCGCAGGGTGGCCAGCGTGGGCGTGCGCGCGCCCGCGTATCCGATGCGATCCAGGTACGCGTCCAGATCCAGCTCGTCGCCGCCCCATCGATAGGACGGATCCACGGGTGCCGTCATCACTGCCTCCTGTCGGCCTGCTTCCCCTCGGGCAACCGCGGTCGGCGCGAACCTGTTCCCGGAAGCCGCGACCTGTCGCCGCACCGCGGACCGCCGGACGGGTTCGGCGTCTGGGACGGAGTCGCCGAATCGTCGGCAGGGTGGTCCACCGGCGCCTAGCCTTTATTTCATGATCGCTCTGCTGGATCGGTTGCGGCTGCTCACAATTCGAGAGTTCGCCACCCATTGGGGGCGGACCGTGGCCTCGATATTCGTGATGGCGGTGTCGGCCGCCTTCCTGGTGGCGGTAATCGGTATTTCCGGATCGCTGACCGGATCGGTCGCGCGGCTCGCGACCGGACTGGCGGGCAATGCGAGCCTGGAGATCTCGGGTGTCAGTGATGCCGGATTCCCGCAGGCCGTGCGCAATGACGTGGCCGCCGTACCCGGAGTGGCCGCTGCCGTGCCCATGCTGCGCGCGAGCGTAGGGCCGCAGGACGATCAACTGCTGGTGCTGGGGGTCACGCCGCCCGATATGCACGTCTACACCGGACCGGCCGCGCTCGACGGCATCAGCAAGGCCATGCGGCAGGGGCTGGTGCTCTCGCGCATCATGCTGGTCATCGTTGCCGTCATCGCTGCCATGGCCCTGCTCAATACCCTCACGCTGGCGCTCCTGGAACGCCGCCGGGAGCTGGGCATCCTGCGCGCGGTGGGTTCCAGCCGCCGTTTCGCCCTGCGCATGGTGCTGGCGGAGGCGGCGGGAATCGGCATCGCCGGTGCGGCTTTGGGCGTGCTCTTCGGACTCTCCGATCAATTCCTCTACTCGCGACTGGCCGCCGACATGATGGGCATCGACGTCACCTTCCGGCCCGGGCCGCTGCTTATCGTATTCACCGCCGCCGCACTGGCTTTGAGCCTGCTGGGCTCCATACCCCCGGCCCTGCGCGCCGCACGCCTGAATATCGTGGATGCGGTCAGCGTCGACTAGAGCTCCGATTCAGGAGGCGCACTTGGTGTTCGGCGGCGCAGGCGGAGCGGTATTGATGCCGTGCGCGATATCGACCAGATAGTCGCTCGCCCCTTCGGGCTCGGTATTGAGCAGCAGTCGCTCGACCGCACAACCGGATTCGAAGAACACCGGGCCGAGGCCGTGCTCACCGGGCACCACATTCCCGCCGAGATCGCGACCGCTGGCGATGGTGTACATGGTGACCGGCTTTCCGGTGGCCATCAGGGCGGCGCGCATCTCCACACTCGAGCTGTACGGCACCAGCGGATCCGAGGTGCCGTGCAGCAGAATGGCGCGCCGCACCGCGATTCGCCCGGCCAGCAGCGAGGGTGAGCGCGCCGCGTACGCGGCCGCGCACACCACCGGGGTACAGCCTCCCGCATCGCGTTCGATCTCCGGCCGCAGGCCCGGCCCCGCCAGGTCCGCCTCCAGCCAGGACACGAAATCGCTTGCCTGGCCGAAGGTGTCGACCCAGTAGTCGTAGGTGCCGGGCGGGGCGTACGCGGCGGCGAGCCCGCTGGTCAATCCGCCCTGGCTCCAACCCCACAGCACGCTGCGCCCGATACCGGGATGCGCACCCCGATACCACTGGGTGGCGGCCACGGTGTCCTGCCAACCGGCCCACACATTCCACTCGCCGGTCCGCCACTGGCTCACGGCGGAGCGTTGATCCATGGTCAGCAGCGGCGCCATGGTCTGCCGCACGATGGAACTCATGTACTCCGGGAAGTCGGCGGCGCCACCGGCATGTCCGTGCACGGCGACGATAAGATCGCGCGGGTCGATATCGCCCGGCGTGTCCCGATACGGCTCGTACACCCGCCCGGTGGCCTGTTCGCCGTCGACCGTCAGCGTCACATCGCGCACGGCCACCCGCACGGTGTCCGCCGTCTCGGCGGAAACCGCAGGCGCCGTAACGATCATGGCCGCGAGCACCCCGAGGACTGCGCCGCAGCTCCGATACCGACCTCGCATCGCCGAATCATGACACGCCGCGAGTGCGGTTTCGGGTACCCGCGACGGGTGTCCGGCGGATCGGTCGGCAGCTGTGATGTCGCCGAGCTTCCAGCTCCGGTCGAAGTACGCCGTCCGTACGGACAGGCGGAGCCTCACCACAGCACACGTTTCAAGTGCCACGCGGCGGCAGCTCGGACATGCACCGCCGATCGCGCGGCCGGTGTCGTTCCCGGCGGCTAGGATTCGCCCATGCGTTCGATGGATGCGGCCGAGCGGCGCGCTCGCCTGGGAGTACGGCATCGGCTGGCGGCCGCGGCCCGGACCGATGATGTGAACGAGGTGGCCCGGTCACTGGTGGTGCTGCACGCCACGGATCCGGCCACGGTTTTCCTCTCGGTCGCCGCGCGCGGGCGGGGCTGCGAGCCGGGGCATGTGGAGAAGGCGCTGTACGAGGATCGGACGCTGCTGCGCATGCTGGCCATGCGGCGCACCATGTTCGTCGCACCCATCGAATTGGTGCCCGCACTACAAGCGTCGTGCGCGGATGCGCTGGCGCACAAGCAGCGCAAGACGTACGCGAGGTACATCGAGCAGGCGGGCGTGGTCGAGGGGGCCGTCCTGCCCTGGCTCAGCGAGGTCGAGGCCGAAACGCACGACACCCTGCTGGCGCGCGGTAGCGCCACCGGCGCGCAGTTGGGCAAAGAGGTGCCCCGGCTGCGCACCCAGGTGAACACCGCGCCGGGCAAGTCGTACTCCAAGCCGACCAGTATCACCACCTGGGTGCTGGTGATTCTCGGTGCGGAGGGCCGGATCGTGCGCGGCCGGCCCAACGGCAGTTGGAGCAGTAGCCAATACACCTGGGCGCCCATCGAATCCTGGCTGCCGGAAGGGATTCCGGCACTCTCTGCCGAAGCGGCGCGGGCGGAGCTGGTGCGAAAGTGGTTGCGGGCCTTCGGACCCGCACCGGTGAGCGATATCAAGTGGTGGACGGGGTGGACGCTGGGCGAGGTCCGCAAGACCCTCGCGCTGCTGGATACCGCGGAGGTGGACCTGGGCGGCGCGACCGGCCTGGTGCTCGCCGACGATCTGGAACCGACGCCCGCACCCGAGCCGTGGGTCGCGCTGCTCCCGGCGCTCGACCCGACTCCGATGGGCTGGCAGTCCCGCGAGTGGTATCTCGGCCCGAACTCCCCCATCCTGTTCGACACCAATGGCAATGTCGGGCCGACCGTGTGGTGGGACGGACGCATTGTCGGCGGCTGGGCGCAGCGGCCCGACGGTGAAATCGTCTGGCGCCTATTGGAAGACGTCGGTTCCGATGCTCAGGCCCTGATCGAGGCCGAGGCCGCGCGCCTCACCGCCTTCTACGGGGAGGTGCGGCCCATCCCCCGCTTCCGTACCCCGCTCGAACGTGAGCTCACGTCCTGACAGGTTCCGGGGATGCAGCTCTCCGGTCGCCGGAAACTTCCCAGCCGCCACCTGTCGATCGACTGTTAAGGTCGGATCGATACATCAGCACAGTCCGGGCACCGACGCGGGGTTTGCGAGTCCGGTAGATCATTTCGGAGTGTGTCATGGTTTTCCACAGCCGCCTGGAGCAGGCCCCGCAGTGGCGGCAGCAGCTGCTCGCACAGCGAAATGAATTGCGCGGCGGCTCTTTCCGAGATGCCACCATGGGTATTTGCGCGCTGATAGCGGCCGCGGACGGCGCTATCGATCCGGCCGGCCGCACCCGGGTCGCGCAGCTCATCGGCGCGGACACTGCACTGCAGCACTTTCCCACCGACGAGCTGCGAAATCTGTTCGAGGACAACTGCACTCGCATCACCCTGGATCCGGCCTTCGGCCGCGCCTATGTGATGGCGCAAATCGCCGAGGCCACCGGAAACGCCGTCGAAGCCCGTGCCGCAGTGCAATTGGGAATCATGATCGGTAAGGTCGGCGGCGATCTCGACGCACAGAAGATCGCCGCCGTCCGGGATGTCTGCCGGGCCCTGCGCCTGGACCCGCAGGAGTTCGGCTTGTAAAGCCTGCTGGATACCGCTGGACATTCGCCAGCCCGATACCGCACGCTTGCTGCGTTTGGATTCCCAGCGCGAGGAGTGCAATCTGCATGGCGATTCAAGGGTTCCTGAATATCTTCTTCGACACCGTCGCCCCGAACAGAGGCTGGCGGTACTGCGGGATGTGTGAAGGCCGAGGCGATTACGGGCTGGCGAACGGCTCGGTCAACTGGTGCTCGGTCTGCGGCGGCACCGGCTGGATCGCCGAGGCGCCCACCTTCCGCCGCTGAGCCGTCTCACCTATCGCCGAGCCGCCTCACATCCAGGTCCGCCTCACATATCCAGGCCCAGGTCCAGCACCCGGACCGAGTGGGTGAGTGCGCCGACCGAGAGGTAGTCCACGCCGGTCCCCGCGTAATTCGCCGCGTCCTCCAGCGAAAGTCCGCCCGAGGATTCGAGTTTCGTCTGCGGCGACCGGTCGTTGCGGCGCTGGACGGCGGCCTGGGTGGCCCACAGCGGGAAGTTGTCCAGCAGCACCAACTGCACGTCTTCGGCGAGCACCGCATCGAGCTGGTCGAGGTTGTCCACCTCGATCTCGCACTCGATATCCGGATTCAGCGCGCGCACCGCACGCAGGGCGTTGACCACCGATCCGGCCGCCACCACGTGGTTGTCCTTGATGAGGGCCGCATCGCCCAGACCCATGCGGTGATTGACGCCGCCACCGGTGCGCACCGCGTACTTCTGCAAAGCCCGCAAACCGGGCAGGGTCTTCCGGCTGTCCCGAATGCGGCACTCGGTACCGGCGACCGCGTCCACCCAGGCCGAAGTGGCACTGGCGATTCCGGACAAATGGCACACCAGATTGAGCATGGTGCGCTCGGCGGTGAGCAGCCCGCGGGTCGGCGCGATCAGGCTGAGCACGGTATCGCCCGGCTGCACGCGGGTGCCGTCGGGGACCCGGTCGGTGATCTCGTATCCACCCGCGCCGATCACCTCGTCGAGTACGAGCAGGCCGACATCGAGTCCGGCCACGGTGCCGGGCTGGCGGGACACCATGGCCGCCTTGGCCACCGCATCCGCGGGAACCGTTGCGGCCGTGGTGATATCGGGGCCGTAGCGCAGATCTTCGTCCAGCGCCCGGCGAATGAGCGCGAGCACTTCGTCGCGATCGAGTCCGGCGTCGAGAGTCATTGGTGCACTCCTTCTTTCGTGCGGTGTCAGAACGGCCTCGTGTCCGAGCCGTCGGTGACCAATTGCGGGCGACCATCCGGGCCCAGGCGCACTGCCGTACTGCGGCGCAGCTCCTCGCGCGGGTCCGGATAGTCGGAACGGGTGTGGCAGCCCCGGCTTTCGGTACGGGCGGAGGCGGTCAGCAGCAGCGTCCGCGCGGTCAGCGTGAGCGCGGAGTCTTCGAGATCCTGGATGATCGCGGCGGCCGAATTCCCCTGCACCGATTCGCTGGTCTCGTCGGCTTCGCCGCCGGACAGCATGCCCACCAGCCGCAGGACCGCACCGCGCAGGCCGTCACCGTCGCGGACGACCGCGGCGTTCTCGGTCATCAACTCCTGCAGCAGCTTCCGATCCGCCCGAGGCAGTGCCGCGACGCCGCCGAAGTACACTCCGGAGTCGATGCGCGCGGCCGCGCCCAGCCGCTCGACCGCCGCCGCGCCGGCGCGTTCGCCGACCACGAGACCCTCGAGCAGACTGTTGGAGGCGAGCCGGTTGGCCCCGTTCAGGCCGGTGCGGGCCACCTCACCCGCGGCGTACAGGCCGGGAACGATGGTGCGCCCGTAGGTATCGGTGACAACACCACCGCACTGGAAGTGAGCGGCGGGCGCGACCGGGATGAGATCGGCGCTCGGTTCGATGCCCGCGGCCCGGCAGGACGCGGTGATGGTCGGGAACCGCTGCTCGAACCCGTCGAGCGCCCGGGCGTCGAGGTAGACGCGGTCGGTGCCCAGCGCACGCATGCGGGCCTCGATGGCGCGCGACACCACATCGCGGGGCGCGAGGTCACCACGCGGATGGACGCCCGCGGTCACCGAATCACCCTGGGAATCCACGAGAACCGCGCCCTCACCGCGCACCGCCTCACTGATCAGCGGTCGCCGTCCCAGCCCGCCCGGTGTGAACAGCACGGTGGGGTGGAACTGCAGGAACTCCAGATCCGAGACCATGGCCCCGGCCCGCAGTGCCAGCGCGATACCGTCGGCGGTGGCTCCCGGCGGATTGGTGCTGCACGCATACAGCTGTCCGAGCCCGCCGGTCGCCAGCAGGACGGCCGGCGCATGCACGATCCCGAATCCCTTGTCGGATACCGCGATCACACCGCGCACCCCGTCGGGACCGGTCACGATCTCGACCGCGGCCGCCCCGAACAACACCGGCAGTCCGGCCGTGTTCAAGGCCCGCTGCACCTCGGCGCCGGTGGCGTCACCACCGGCGTGAATGATCCGCCGGGTGCTGTGCCCGCCCTCCCGGGTGCGCGAAACCTCGCCGTCCCGGCCGAAATCGAATACCGCACCCAGATCGGTCAGCGCCGCGACCGCGTCCACGCCACCCTCGACAATGCAGCGCACCGCCTCCGGATCACACAGCCCGGCCCCGGCCACCACGGTGTCGTGCACATGGGATTCCACCGAATCCCCGTGCGGCGCAACCACGGCGATACCACCCTGCGCATACTGCGTGGAGGTATCGGTGGCACCGCCCTTACTCAATGTCAGCACCCGCAGTCCCCGCAGCGAGGCGGTGCGGGCCGCGGTCAAACCCGCGACCCCGCCGCCGACCACCACGAGATCCGCGTCGGTCTCCCATGAGATGGAAATACTCACGGCTGTCACCCTTTCCGGCGAACGCCCGAGCCCGCTGCTATTCCCCGCCGCCGGGGTTGCCGATTTCGATCATGCGCTGGACCGAATTGCGGGCCAGGGCAGCGGTTTCGAGATCGACGTGCACCTCGTCGCGGTTCTCCACCAGGCAGCGGAGCAGGGCCGCGGGGGTGATCATCTTCATGTACTGGCAGGAGGCGCGGTCGTTGACGGCCTGGAAGTCGATGCCGGGGGCGGCCTTTCGGAGCTGGTGCAGCATGCCGATCTCGGTGGCCACCAGCACCTGCTTCGCTCCGCCTGATTTGGCGCTTCGCGCCGCGGCGGCCTTGGCGGCGTCGATCATGCCGCCGGTCGACAGGATGTGCACCCGGTCGGCCGGGAACTCGCCCGCGCCCGCGAGGTACAGCGCCGAAGTGGCGCAACCGCATTCGGGGTGCACGAACAGTTCGGCATCCGGGTGGGTGCGGGCCTGCTCATTGAGCTCATCGCCGTTGATGCCGGCGTGCACGTGGCATTCGCCCATCCAGATGTGCATGTTCTCGCGGCCGGTGATGCGCTTGACGTGCGCGCCCAGGAACTGGTCCGGCAGGAACAGCACCTCGCGGTCCGGATCGATGGAGGCGACCACATCGACGGCATTGGACGAGGTGCAGCAGATATCGGTGAGCGCCTTCACCGCGGCGGTGGTGTTCACGTACGACACCACCATGGCCTCGGGGTGCTCGTCCTTCCACTCCCGCAGCTGCTCGGCGGTGATGGAGTCGGCCAGCGAACAGCCGGCCCGCTGATCCGGAATCAGCACGGTCTTCTCGGGGCTCAGGATCTTCGCGGTCTCGGCCATGAAGTGCACACCGCAGAACACGATGGTGCCCTCGGTCGCCTCGGCGGCGATACGCGACAGCGCGAGGGAGTCGCCGACATGGTCGGCAATGTCCTGAATCTCGGGGAGCTGATAGTTGTGCGCCAGGATGGTGGCGTTGCGCTCGCGCGCCAATCGCTTGATCTCCTGTGCCCACTCGGGAGTGGCGTCGACGCCGGTGAATCCCGCGGGCCCGTCCACAATGCGCTCGGTGAGCGGCATCGTCGCACCTACTGCAGCCATGGCTGGCTCCTTCTCTCATGCGCTCGGCCACATCGCCGATTCGCATACAACCGGTTTTCGACTTAGAATCGAAAACGTGGCCCATCGTAGCACTATCCACGAAACGCTCACCGCCGTGTTCCAGGTTCGTCGCTTTCCGGACACCATCAGTGCAGGTGAGCGTGTTTCGACTGCCGCAGGAGCCGATGCGGGGCGCTGTCCGCCCGGCCAGCGCGCGGAATTGGCGGTACTGCTCTGGGAACGCGCCCTCGACCCCGCCAAGGGCACCTGGTCACTACCGGGCGGCAAGCTGCGCGACGGGGAGGACCTCGACGCCTCGGCCGCGCGGCAATTGGCCGAGAAGGTCGATGTGCGGGAATTGACCCATCTGGAACAGGTCTGGGTCTTCAGCGATCCGAATCGCGTACCGGGCGATCGGCGCATCGCCTCGGCATATCTGGGGCTGGTGCCGCTCACCGCGGAACCGGTCCTGCCCTCGGACACCCGGTGGCATCCGGTGTCGGCCCTGCCGGATATGTCCTTCGATCACGGCGGCATTGTCGTGCATGCGCGAAATCGACTGGCGGCGAAGATGTCCTACACGAATATCGCGTTCGCCCTGGCGCCGGAGCGGTTCACCATGTCCACGCTGCGGGAAACCTATTGCGCGGCACTGGGATACGACGTGGACACCACGAATCTGCAACGGGTGCTTACCCGCCGGGGAGTGATCACGCCGACGGGTGCGACAACCTCCCCCGGTCGCACGGGCGGCCGACCGGCAGCGGTCTACCGCTTCGCCGAGTCGGAAATCCGGGTCACCGATGAATTCGCGGCGCTGCGGCCGCCGAGCTGACATGTCGCACCGCGTGCGGGAGCTGCCACTCACGCAGCGCTACCGCAGAGCCGAGGAGTCGCACAGACGAGTGCGGCTACCACTCCCGCTTGCGATGCTTGGTACTGCGACGGTAGGTGCGCGCACTCGGAATCGGTTGTGCGGCATTGGATTGCCGTAGTGCGTGGCGCAGGCGCCAGGCGCTGAGATCCGGTCGTTCCGCCGGCGCTTCGGAAGCCTGCGGGGCACGATCGGCGTGCGAAGCGGCTTTCATGGCCGATCCCCCTGCGGTGTCGTGAACTCGATGCCTCAGGGTAGGGAGAAGCGCCGGGAAGCTCCAGCGATTTTCACTGCGTGCGATCGGTCTCCGGGACGGAGTCGGCGGGTTCGAACGGCACCACCGGGTCGCGCGGGCCGAAGGGCTGGGTGCCGCCGTAGGGCCCGTAGGTGATGTCGGAGCCGAACTGGCCGGGCGCGAAGGCGGGCGGCTGCGGCGGATTCCCGCCGAACGGCAGGTGATGTCCGGTGCCCAGATCGTCGGTGGTGCTCAGCGCGGCCAGAATCAGCACCACCAGCCCGGCGAACAGGGGTTGCACCAGCAGTGCGGACCAGCCCTCGACCGTGGGCGCGAATTCCACGATGGTGTGCACGGCGGGGTGCGGCGGCCGGGTGTGCCGCTGCTGCGCGACGGCCTCGCCGACCCAGCGCATGACCGAGGAGCCCAGCGCCGAACCGGCCAGCAGGCCGAGCAGCAGCACCGGTCCGCGGGCCCGCCGCCAGCGCCAGCCGGCGGCCGCGGTGAGCACCGCGGTCACCAGTCCGATGAGTACGAAGATGGCGACCGCGTCGAAACGGTGGGTGCTCTCCCCCGTCAGCGCGGCGCCGCGGTCGGGATCGATCACGAGCAATTGTTCGGCGGGCGCGAGGAATCCCCACACCACGCCCGCGACGGCGCTCGCCGCGACAATGGCGGCGAAGACCACCGCTGCCGCGCGCGCCTCGCGCCTCAGAAATCCGACGCGCACCCCGGGCTGCTCGGCAGCGGTGAATGTGGTTGCCACTAGCGGTGTTCCAGGCTGCTGGAGTCGAGCACGCCGTGGCGCGAGCACTTGGCCCACCACCCGTCCGGGCTCACCTGCACAACCATGCGGCGGCCGCAGTTCTCACAGAACCGCGGCGGCTCCAAACCCAGGGCGGCAGCGGCGGGGACGGCGTCTTCCAGACCCGGCACCACCCGCTTGCCCGTGAAGGGGTTGTAGCGCTCCTCTATATCCACGACCACCTCAGTGCTCAGCTTCTGTGAAGTGCAGCCTCGACGAGCTGCGCCGGTACCTGCCTGTACGGTACCGGCTTTCGATGGCCCGCTGCGCTCAGAAGGATTCGTTGAGCGCCTTGATCGGCATCTTGAGCTCGCCGAGCAGATCGATATCGGCCTCGGCGGGTCGGCCCAGGGTGGTCAGGTAATTGCCGACGATGACGGCATTGATGCCGCCGAGGATGCCCTGCTTGGCGCCGAGGTCGCCGAGGGTGATCTCACGACCGCCCGCGAAACGCAGGATGGTGCGCGGCAGCGCGAGGCGGAAGGCCGCGACGGCGCGCAGCGCGTCGGAGGCGGGCAGCACCTCGAGGTCGCCGAAGGGGGTGCCGGGGCGCGGGTTGAGGAAGTTCAGCGGGACCTCGTCCGGCTCCAATTCGGCGAGCTGCACGGCGAATTCGGCGCGCTGCTCCAGGGATTCGCCCATGCCGAGAATGCCGCCGGAGCAGACCTCCATACCGGCCTCGCGCACCATGCGCAGGGTGTCCCAGCGCTCCTCGTAGGAGTGCGTGGTGACCACGTTCGGGAAGTGCGACTTGGCGGTCTCGAGATTGTGGTTGTAGCGGTGCACGCCCATGGCGGCGAGCTGATCGACCTGCTCCTGGTTGAGCATGCCGAGCGAGCAGGCGACCTGGATGTCGACCTCGTTGCGAATGGCCTCGACGCCGGCGGCGACCTGTGCCATGAGCCGGGCGTCCGGTCCGCGCACAGCGGCGACGATGCAGAATTCGGTGGCGCCGGATTTGGCGGTCTGCTTGGCGGCCTCGACCAGGCTCGGGATATCGAGCCAGGCGGCGCGCACGGGCGACTGGAAAAGACCGGACTGCGAACAGAAGTGGCAGTCCTCGGGGCAGCCGCCGGTCTTGAGGGAGATGATGCCCTCGACCTCGACCTCGGGGCCGCACCACTTCATGCGCACGTCGTGGGCGAGTGCGAGCAGCTCCTCGAGCCGATCGTCACCGAGGCGCAGCACCTCGAGGGTCTGCTCCTGATTGAGTGCGACGCCGCGCTCGAGCACCTGCTCGCGCGCGATCGTCAGAATGTCTTCGCCTGCCGCGCTTGCGGCTTCGGTCCTGACGGCTGCCTGGGTCATGCGCGCGAATCCCTTCATCCGGCCGGTGTGGCCGAGCAACTTGAACGGTGTTCAGGGTAGGCTAGCAGTCCGGAACGTGAGCCGGAACACGAAGGGGTCGGAATCTCAGTGCAACTGCACCGCACGGACGTGGTCGACGGGGCCATCGCCATCCTCGATCAGTACGGACTCGCCGATCTGACCATGCGGCGGCTCGCGAGTTCCCTGCATGTGCAGCCCGGCGCGCTGTACTGGCACTTCCCCAATAAGCAGGCGCTGCTCGGCGCCGTCGGCGACCGCGTCCTGGCCCCCATGGACGAGCCTGTCGAATCCGGTGAATGGTCCGGCCAGATCACCGAATTGGCGCACCGCCTCCGCTCGTGCCTGCTCGCCTACCGCGACGGCGCCGAATTGGTCTCGGCCACATACGCTTCCAGGCTCACCACCAGCAAGGGCCGGGAACGCCTGGCAGGCGCCGCAATTCGCGCGGGCATGACCCGTGAGGAAGCCGACCTCGCCGCCTACACCCTGCTCTACTACGTCCTCGGCCAGACGGTCGACGAGCAATCCCGCATGCAAATGGACTCGGTAGGCGCCCTCACCGAAGAATCCTCCCCCCTCTACGACAGCCCCGACGCCACGGCCCGCTTCGACTTCGGCCTCCAACTCTTCATCAGCGGCGTCCGCCACCTGCTCGGCACCCGAGTCCGCTGACCCGCGTCACCAAAACAGCGCCCCCACGCACCGAACAGCACGTCTTCGTTCCGAACAGCGCCCGCCAGAGCTGTTCGGCTGCGATAAAAGCTGTGCCGTCAATACAGCCGAGAGGGCAGATCCAGGTGGGCGCCGAGTCGGCCGGCGCCTCACCACACCGGCTCAACTCTCTCGGCAGAGACATCCCCACGACGCATCGAACAACGCGTCTCGGGGTCGAACAGCGCCTGCATGCACTGTTCGACCGAGAAGGCGCTGTGCCGTCGGTGTGAGCGTGCTCGACAAGGCGCGCTCACCGCTTCGCGTCGGCACAGCCTGATTCGACCTGCGGCAGCAGCGGTTTCGTCAGGGGTGTGCGGCACTTGCTGAGCGCCTGCGGCAAGCGAGCGGCTGCGCGGTCGTCATAGCGGCATCGAACAGCTTGCTCACGAATCGAACAGTGTTTGCATGCGTTGTTTGAATGCGGCACGGGCTGCGCGGTCCGGTAGGCGCGGGGCGGGGTTGTGGCGGGGAGGTGGGGTGGAGATTGGGTGGCAAATCGGACTTATCGGGCGGCGGGTAGGGTTTGGGGCTGTTGTCGGCGGGTGCGGGAATCCGGTGGGAATCCGGAGCGGTCGCGCCACTGTGAGTGCCCGGGTGTGTTCGGGTGCGAGTCAGACCTCCCCCGCCACAGAGTTCTCTGGAGAGGCCGCGGGTTGCCGAGGGAGTTTTTGCGATGAGCCGTGCGCGGCTTGTGATCGCTGTGCCACTGATGGGGGCGCTGCTGGTGGCCGCCATGGTGGTCGCGACCGGGTTCGGGGCCGAAAACGTGCCAGTGCCTTCGGTGATCGAGGTATTGCGGCGGCGGATCGGGGGACTCGCGCCCGAGGATCTGGGGCTCGACACGATTGTGTGGCAGTTGCGAGTGCCTCGGACGGTGCTCGCGGCGATTGTCGGGGCGGGGCTCGCGGTGGCGGGCGCGGCTATGCAGACACTGGTACGCAACCCGCTGGCTGATCCGTATCTGCTGGGCGTCTCCTCCGGGGCCGGGGTCGGCGCGGCGGCCGTCATCACCTCGGGGGTTTTCGCCGGGGCGGGGATGTGGGCGCTGTCGGCCGGGGCGCTGTCGGGGGCGTTGGTCGCGGCCGCCGCGGTATTCCTGATCGCCATGGCGCAGGGCGGGCTCACTCCACTGCGGTTGGTGCTCACTGGGACTGTGCTCGGCTCGGCCTTCGCGGCACTCAGCAGTTATCTCATCTTCCGCAGTAGTGAACCGGCAGCCGCGCAGTCGGTGCTGTTCTGGCTGCTGGGCAGTCTCTCGGGTGCGGATTGGACGCGAATCCTGTTGCCCGCCTGTGTGGTCGGGGTGAGCCTGCTGGCGCTGCTGATCGCCGCCAATTGGCTGGACGCGCTCAATCTGGGTGCGGATGCCGCCGCTTCGGTGGGAGTTCCCGCGCGCGAGCTGCGAATTGCGCTCTTCGTCCTACTGGCGGTGCTCGTCGGCGTGCTGGTGGCGGTCTCCGGCGGCATCGGCTTCGTCGGCCTGGTGGTCCCCCACGCCGCGCGCCTACTGGTCGGCCCACGCCACCGCGCACTCCTGCCCGCAGCCGCCCTCTGCGGTGCGCTCTTCCTGGTGGTCGCGGATGCCGCAACCCGAGTGCTGGTGCGCCCCACCGAAATCCCGGTCGGTGTCCTCACGGGTCTGATCGGCGCACCCGCCTTCCTCCTACTGATGGGCCGCCGCCGCTACCGATTCGGGACAGCATGACGGACAGTGCCGGGCTGGAGCCGAAGATGGGCAAACCCCCGGTGGGCGAGGATGATTCGGGGTCGGCACCTCGTCATCCCGGCATGTTTTCGGCCGGGATCCACCGGGACCGGCTGAGCGGTGGCAGGTATGGATCTAGGCCGACAGAGCGCCGGGATAACGGGGCCATACCCGCCGACGCGGGCTCAGCAGCCGACGCGGGGACAGTGGCAAACGGACGTGCACCGGCCGGCAGAGGTGTGCTGGCCGTGCGGGGTTTGGCATGTGCTGCGGGGCGGCGAACTGTGGTGGCCGGGGTGGAATTCGAGGTGCGCCCGGGCGAGACGGTGGGGGTTGTCGGGCCCAATGGGAGTGGGAAGACCACGCTGTTGCGGACGCTGGCCGGGCTGGTGAAGCCGGTGCGGGGGCAGGTTGTGGTGGAGGGGGAACAGCTGCACAGACTTTCGGCTCGGGAGCGGGCTCGGCGGGTGGCGCTGGTGGCGCAGGATCAGGGTGCGCCGGAGGATCTGCTGGTCGGGGAGTTCGTGATGCTGGGGCGAACGCCGTATCTGCCGCCATGGGGCGGGGGTGGGGCCGAGGAGCGCGAGGCTGTCGAGAATGCCTTGCGGAGTGTGGATTTGGCGGGGTTCGCGGGGCGGGCGGTGAGTCGGCTGTCCGGGGGTGAGCGGCAGCGGGTGCTGCTGGCGCGGGCACTGGCACAGGAGACGCCGCTGCTGCTGCTCGATGAGCCGACCAATCATCTCGACGTCACCCATCAGCTGCAATTGCTGCAATTGGCACGGGGATTGGATCGCACCGTGGTCACCAGCCTGCACGATCTGGCGCTGGCCGATCAGTACTGCGATCGGGTGCTGGTACTGCACGAGGGCCGGGCGTATCCGCTCGAACCACCCGATATCGCCTTGCGGACCGAGGTTCTCGGCACCGTCTTCGGTGTGCACGCCATTCGGGTTCCACATCCGGACACCGGTCAACCACATCTGCTGATCACCGCGCGAAAGGCACAGTCGTGAAACAACTCTCCCGGATCGTCGCGGCCACGGCACTGGCGGGCGCACTGGCGGGCGCGCTGGCGGCCTGCGGCACTCCGCACACCGCGACCGGCAATCTGACCGTCCGCAATTGCGGCACGGACGCCGCATTCCCGTCACCGGCGCAGCGCATGTTCGTCAATGACGGCAATCTGATCTCCACGGTGCTGGCACTGGGCGCACAGGATCAGGTGGTCGCGGTATCGAGCCTGAAGCGTGATGCCGGCACACTGCGCCGCCACTACGGCGATGCCGTGGACAAGCTGAATTCCGTTGCGCCCGACTACCCCTCACGTGAGACGGTGCTCGCGCAACGGCCCGACGTCATGGTCGCCGGGTGGAACTACGGCTACTCCGAGGCCGGCAATCTCACCCCGGATTCCCTGCGCGCCGCCGGTGTCGCCCCCTATGTGCTCACCGAGAGCTGCCGCCGCCCCGACGGCGAACGCGGCATCACCGACGCCTGGACCGCCCTGCACACCGACCTCACCGATCTCGGCGCCATCACCGGCCGCACCGATCGCGCCACCGCACTCACCGCCGATCTCGATCGACGCCTCACCGTCCTGCGCGCGGCGCCGCAACCGGAGCACCGCCCCACCGTCTTCCTCTTCGACAGCGCCTCCGACACCGTCTTCTCCAGCGGTAAATACGGTGCGCCCCAGGCCATTCTGGATTCGGCCGGCGCCCGCAATGCCCTCGACGATGTCGCCGGCACCTGGACCGCCGTCTCCTGGGAGCGCTTGGTCGCGGCCGATCCGGACGCTATCGTCTTCGTCGACTATCCCCCGCAGTCCTTCCAGCAGAAGGTGGATCTGCTGCGGTCCAAGCCCGGTATCCAGAACCTGCGGGCGGTCACGCAATCCCGCTTCCTGAACCTGCCCTATGCCCTGTGGACCAGCGGACCGTTGAATATCGATGCCGCAGAACAGGTCCGGGCACAACTGGAACGCTGGAATCTGGTGCCCGCCTCGGGCGTCCGCCCGGAGTCCGACGACACCGCGCGCTGAGATCTATGACGGAGAACCGGGACCGCCGTCTCGCGCTGAGTTCGCCCCGGCAACACGACCGAGCACTCAGTGCCCGCTCAATGCCGCGGCAGCGAGCGACTCACGCTGCACCAGCCGAATGAACGGCACCACCTGCTGCTCGATCAGCGTGTTGTACTCCTGCGGCCGCTGAATCGGATTGGCATGCTCGGTATTTCGCGTGAACGCCACCATCAGCGTGCCGTCCACCCCGCCGACCTGGTCGACGAGCACCCGATGGGAGTACTCCACATCCACGATCGGATCGCGCCAGCCCTCGTGCGGGCGGATATAGACAATGGCCGGGCGCGGTTTGCTCCCGGCGGGTTTCGCCAGCGCCCGTAGATCGTCGATGGCGCCGCCCGCGACAATGGCCTTGAACTGCGCTTCGATCAGACCGTTGCTGGCGGCGTCGGTATTGAAGATCTTGTCGCGCAGCACCTGCGCCACCGCCGACCGGAACCGGTCCCAGCGAATACCGTACTGCCCGCCCCCGACGTAACTCTCGTGCCGCGCATAGGTTTCCACGATCAGGCGCAGCAGGCGGCTCTCGCGGGCACCCGGAATCCAGCCCATCCAGCGTTCCATTTCTTCGCCCTGGTCACGGCTCTCCGGCCGCACGGCGTGCAGATCGACCGGCGTGCAATCGAGAATCACCCCGAGCACTCGGCGGGAGCTCCCGGTGTGCAGATGTTTGGCGACCTCGAGCGCGATCACGCCGCCCATACTGTGCCCGACCAGCACCACATTGCGCATTCTGCCCGCCTCGGTGACCTTGACTATGAGGTCGGCGATCACCTTGGTATCGATACCGGCATTGTCGTAGCGCACCGCCCACACCGACCCCAGCGCGGTGAGCGACGGCAGCGCCCGCGCGGTATCGGTGGCATCCAGCACGCCCAGCCCGACCAGATCGAAGACGGCGGTATCCGCGGACTGCGGGTTGGAGGGCCCGGCAACCGGCACGACGGCCGGTTCGGTGCGCGCCAGCCGTGCCCGCTCCGGAGCGACGTCGAGCATCATGTACTGGCCGAAGACTCCCAGCAGGAGCAGCGGAATCAGGCTCAGCCGCAGTAACAGCAGCCGGGTGCGCCGACGGTAGGTCCACGTCTGCCCCAGCCTGGTTTCGTGCAGGCGGGCACGCCGCCGCTGATCGTCGTACTCGGCGGCCGTGGACGGGTAGGGGTAGCCCGGCAACGCCATACCAATCCACGATAGGCACCCGAGGGCCGATCGCGCCGCCGACGCCGGGCGGCCGATTCAGACTTTCGGCGATCCCGCCTGTTCAGCGAGGGTGGCGAGCTTGGCGAGGGACATGCGGAAACCGAGCTCATTGTCTTCCGGAGACAGCCCGGGCGGCAGATTGTCGTGCCGGGCGATCACCCGGGTGCCGCCGGGCTCTGCGATGAGCGAATAGGTGATGGTCATTTCGCCGCTCAGGCTCGGATTATCGGTCTCGAACTCGACGTTCTGCACCACCTCCGCATCGGATACCAGGCGTACGAAGGTGCCGTGGAAGGTATCGGTACGCGCGGAGGTCTCACCGGCGGCGGTCGGCACGTCATAGGTGAGGGAGATGCGGAAGCGGCCGCCGACGCGCGGATCGAATTCGTGGATGCGGCTGGTCATTCCATCGGGGACCATCCAGGTTCGTACCGAACGCGCATCCAGCAGCGCCCGGAAGACATTCGGGCGGGGCGCACTCACGAACCACTCGACGCGGGTGGAGTTCACGCGCGCCACCATACGCCGCGGGGGTGGCTTTCGAAGCGGGTTGAAAAGGAACACCAGCAGGTCAGAGCTGGGGTGGCGCGGGCAGCACGAGGGTCGCGAGGGTGCCGCCGTCCGATGCGGATCCGATGGCCACCGAACCGGAATGCGCGCGGGCCACCCACTGCACGAGCGAGAGCCCGATGCCGTGCCTGCCGCCCTCGCCGGTGGCGCCGCGCTCGAACGGATCGGCCAGCGCCGGATCCAAGCCCGGCCCGTGATCGCGCACGGTGACCGCGTGATCCTCCACCGTGATCTCCACCGGAGTGCCGCCGTGCACCAGCGCGTTATCGATGAGATTGCGGACCGCCAGCGCCAGCAGATCCGGATCCGCCTGCACCACGGTCGGTTCGGTGCGCAATTCGATTCCGGGCACACCGACCTCGGCGACCACGCCCTCGACGAGTTGATCGAGCCGCAGCCGCTCCGCATCGAGCTCACTGAGGCCGGTTTCGGTGCGAGTGCGCGCGAGCAGTCCCGCGACCAGGCGGCCCATCCGATCGGTGAGGTCGCGGGCATCCGTCACCGCACGCCGGGTGTCGTCCGGATCACGAAGGGCCGCATCGAGATACAGCCGCAGCGTGGCCAGCGGCGTCCGCAATTCGTGGGAGGCGTCGGACAGGAACCGCTCCTGCTCATCGAGCATGCGCACCGCCGGACGGGTGCTCACCGCGGACAGCAGATGCCCGGCCAGCGCTGCCAGCGCGATGAGCGCCAGCCCGCCGAGCTCCAGCGCCAGCACCAGGCGGCGATGATCGGCCAGGGATACGGACGGGTCGGCGCCCGCGAAAACCACTGCGCTGATGACGGATTCGCTATCCCACACCGGTGCCGCCGCCACCCGGGTGCGGTGCCCGGTGCTATCGGTCAGCGTGCTCAGGAGGGTCTCCTCCGCGGTGGCGACATCGGTGGCGGGCCCGGCCAGATCCGCGGGCAGCCCCGCACGCCGATGCCCGAAGCGCTCGCGCCACTGCCCGTCCGCATCCCGCACCATGACCGCGACGCCGTAGGTGCCCTGCGCGAGATCGTCCTCATGCAGGGTATCCAAATCGACGGAGCCGTCATCGTTCCACGCCACTACGCGCGCCAGTCCGGTGACGACCCGATCGACCCGGTCGTCCAGCGCCCTGTCCCGGGAATGCGAATCGATGGAGGCCGCGACGGTGCCGAGCACCAGCAGACTGACCGCGGTGAGCGCCGTGAACAGTCCCGTCAAGAGCCAGCGCATGCGGCGCAGCCGCGCGAGCGTGGTCGGACTCGTACTCCGGGTCCGGCGACGGGGTCGTATCGGCGGCAGTTTCACGGAGGCGGGGCGATCGTGAAACCGACACCCCGGACCGTGTCGATGATCGGCGGCTCGCCGAGCTTGCGGCGCAGCTGCGTCATCACCACGTCGACCACATTGGAGGCCGGCTCGGCCATTTCGTCCCAGCAGCATTCGATGAGATCGGTGCGGGTCACCACCGATCCGGCGCGCGCCGCGAGCATTTCCAGGACGCCGAACTCCTTGGGCGTCAAGGTGAGCAGCACCCCGGCGCGATGTACGCGCCGGCGCGGCCGGTCCACCACCAGATCGCCGATCTCGGTGCGCGTCGACGCGGGCAGTTCCTGGCGGCGGCACAGCGCCCGCACCCGAGCGGTGAGCTCATCCATGGCGAAGGGCTTGATCACATAGTCGTCGGCCCCGTTCGCGAAGCCGTCGAGCCGGTCGGCCAGCGCGTCCCGCGCGGTGAGCATGAGCACCGGTGTGCGCCGGCCCGATTCCCGCTGCGCGCGCACCAGATCCAGACCGTCCCCATCGGGCAGGCCCCGATCGACGACCAGGCAGTCGTAGCGATTCACCGCGATCTTGAGATCGGCCTCGGCGTAGCTCCGGCCCAGATCGACCGCGAACCCGGCGGCCCGCAGTCCGGCGGCGACCTCGTCGCCGAGGGGGAGATCGTCCTCGCACACCAGTACCCGCACTTGTCCCATTACATCACCGAACGGATACAGGGCGGCTCAGGCGGCCACGATCTCCGGCGGCGGGCGCAGGGCGGCATCCTGGGAACCAAGGGCTGCGGCGGTACGGCATCGATAAATCTGTGCGCTCCGAATTCCGCGCTGGTACCTGCGGGAACGGCCCGAATACGGTGCGCCACAGCACCTGCCCCTGGCTCGCCGGTTCATCCATACCCGCACCGTGTCAGCCGGTGCGTTGGGAAATCGTGAGCGTGCGCTGCGGGCTATCCGGCCGCATGCAGGTGGCGTGCGATCCAGTCGTGGTCGAACCAGGTGGGGGCGGCGGCGGTGAACCGGGGGGCGGGCCAGAAGCCGGTTCCGGCGGGAACGGTGCCGACCAGATCCATGCCGGTGACGGCGGGCAGGTCGGTGCGGTTGCATTCGGCGGCCAGGTCCGGGGTGCTGGGCCAGGAGCCGATGACAATGCCCGCGCAGCGCACACCGGCGGATTGCAGAGTGCGGGTGGTCAATTCGGTGTGGTTGAGGGTGCCGAGGCCGGCGGCCGCCACCACCAGGACGGGTGCGTCGAGCTTCTGCGCCAGGTCGAGGAGGGTGAATTCGCCGATGCGGACCAGGAGGCCGCCCGCGCCCTCGACCAGGGTGAGGTCGGCGTCGGCGCAGGATTCGATCGCGGCGGCGGTCTCGGCGAGGGTGAGCAGCGGTTGGCCACAGCGGCGGGCAGCGGTGTCCGGGGCCAGCGGGTCCGGATAGCGGGCCAGCTCCACGGTACGGGTGATGCCGGTGAGCCGGGTGATTTCGGCGAGATCACCGGGTTCGCCTGGGGCGACCCCGGTTTGGGCCGGTTTGACCACCGCGACCTCCGCGCCCGCGGCACGAGCGGTGGCGGCCAGCGCGGCGGTGACGACGGTCTTGCCGACATCGGTGGAGGTGCCGGTGATGAAGAGCAGGGTCACTGCGAAACCGCCTCACGTGCGCGCGCTTCGGCGAGCACCTCGCTGAGAATCGTTGTGATGGTCGCGATCTCGGACTCGGTGAGATTGGCGCGCGCGGTCAGCCGCAGCCGCGAGGTGCCCTCGGGCACCGACGGCGGGCGGAAACAGCCGACCGTGAGTCCGCGCGCGAGACACGCCTGCGAAGCGTCGTAGGCGACCTGCGCCTCACCGAGGACCACCGAGACGACGGCCGAATCCGGTTCTGGCACACCGGCGATACGGGCCAGATCGGCGGCCCTGGCCAGTACTCGACCGGCCATTCCGGGATCACGGCGCAGTACCCGCAGCGCCGCACGGGCCGCGCCGACGGCCGCCGGAGCCAGTCCCGTATCGAAGATGAAAGTACGCGCCGAATCGATGAGGTGCGCCCGCACCCGGCCACTGGCCAGCACCGCACCACCTTGGGCGGCAAGGGCTTTCGACAGCGTCGCGGTGATCACCAGATCGGGTTCCCCGGCCAGGCCGACCTCGTGCACCAGCCCGCGGCCGCCGTCACCGCGCACACCGATGCCGTGCGCCTCGTCCACGATCAGCACCGCGCCATTGGCCCGGGTCACCCGGTGCAATTCCGCGAGCGGCGCGAGATCGCCGTCGGCACTGAAGACCGAATCGGTGAGCACCAGCGCGCGCTCCTCGGTGCGCTCGGCCAGCAATCGGTCCACGGCGGCGGGATCACAGTGCGCCGCGATCTCCACCCGGGCCCGGGACAATCGGCAGGCATCGACCAGCGAGGCATGGCTGCCCGCATCCGAGACCACCAGCGTGCCCCGCCCGGCCAGGGCGGTGACCGCACCGAGATTGGCGGCGTAGCCGGAGGCGAAGACCAAACCGGCTTCGGCGCCCACGAATTCGGCGAGTTCGGCCTCGAGCAGTTCGTGTTCGGCGGTGGTTCCGGTGACCAGGCGCGAACCGGTGGCGCCGGCGCCCCACTTGCAGACCGCGTCGATGGCCCCGTCGATGACCTCGGGATGGCGGACCAGCCCGAGATAGTCATTGGAGGCCAGGTCGATGGTCCCGGTCTCCGGTGCGCGCGGGCGTAGTTCCCGGCGCAGTCCGGCGTCCACGCGCTCGGCGGCCCGCTCGTCCAGCCAACTCAAAGGATCGGCACTCACAGCTCGGCAGCATACTTGAACACCGTTCAGGAGGCATAGCGCGGGCTATGCTGGGAGTCCTAAGGAGGCTGCGCGATGCCACGATGGGCAATAGTGGTCGAGCAGACGACCGGCTTCGGAGAGAGCAAGACCTGGTCCCCGAAGATCCTCACCGAGGTGGTGGGCACCCGCGAACAAGCCCTCGCGAAAGTGCCCGACCTCGTCTCGAAGTTCATCCCCGATCATCCGAAGTTGATCAGCCGCCGCACCATTCTGCGCGACGGCGACTCCTTCATGCTGATCGCCCGCGGCTGGTCCGACGACTGCCACTGCATTTTCCGCGTCTGGGAAGTCCTGTCGGACAGCGACAATCCCGATCGAGTCCGGGAGAAACGCGCCCGCAGCTGAGGCGCGCACCGAGTTACCGCCGGCTGGAGCACAAGGGCACAGCTCCGAAAACCGGCAACCTCATCCGGCGCTGAGCCATGCCTGTACCAACCTATGCAGGCACTGGACCAGGCCCGCGCTGAGCCGTGCTGTTCAATTCGCGCGCTCGCACCCGCCGGCTCGCACCCCTGGCTCGCACGGCGGCATCGGCCCGCGGCAGCGCACGACACCCGGCGAACAGCGAAACCCCCGCCGGGGCAGCGGCGTCCACCACCGGCTGCAACAGCTCGGCCAGGCGCACCCCACACCGCGCGCCTCGCACGCGGCGCTCAGACCGCCGCCTCACACCGCCGCCGCCGCGACCATTGCCGCGGTGATGCGCTGCACGTCGTCGGTGGTGCTGATGAAGGGCGGCATGCAGTAGATGAGGTTGCGGAACGGGCGGAGCCAGACGCCGGATTCGACTGCCGCATGGGTGGCTTTACGCATATCTACGGGATGGTCGAGTTCGATTACCCCGATGGCGCCGAAGATTCGGACATCTGCGACACCGGGCAGGGCGCGGGCCGGGGCCAGTCCGGTGCCGAGTTCGGATTCGATGCGGCGAACTTCCGCGTGCCAGTCGCGGGACAGGAGCAGTTCCACCGAGGCGACCGCGACCGCGCAGGCGAGCGGATTGCCCATGAAGGTCGGCCCGTGCATGAGCCCGCCGTGCGATCGGCTGATGGTCTCGGCGATCTCGGTGGTGCACAGTGCGGCGGCGAGGGTCATATAGCCGCCGGTGAGCGCCTTGCCGACACACATGACATCCGGCCGGACGCCGGCGTGACCGGCGGCGAAAAGCGTTCCGGTGCGGCCGAATCCGGTGGCGATCTCATCGAAGACCAGCAGCACACCGTGCGCATCGCAGAGGCGGCGCAGATCGGATAGATAGCGCGGATCGTGGAAGCGCATACCGCCCGCGCCCTGCACCACGGGTTCGACGATGACAGCGGCCAATTCGCCCGCGTGCGTGGAGATCAACCGCTCCAGCTCCGAAACGTACTCGGGCTCATAGTCCCTCGGCGGTTCGGGGGCGAAGATCTGCTCGACCAGCACATCGGTCCAGAGCGCGTGCATACCGCCCTCGGGATCGCACACGCTCATGGGCGTGAAGGTGTCGCCGTGATATCCGCCGCGCCAGGTGAGCAGCCGGTGCTTCTCCGGGCGGCCCAGTGCGCGCTGGTACTGCAGGCACATCTTGATCGCGACCTCGACCGAGACCGAGCCGGAATCGCAGAGGAACACCTTCTCCAGTCCGGCCGGAGTGATGTCGACCAGCAGCTGCGTGAGCCGCGCCGCCGGTTCGTGGGTCAGCCCGCCGAACATGACGTGACTCATGCGCCGCGATTGCGCGAGCAGCGCGGCATCGAGCACCGGGTGCTGATACCCGTGCACCGCGGCCCACCACGAGCTCATCCCGTCGACGAGTTCGCGCCCGTCGGCCAGCGTGAGCCGGGTGCCCGCAGCCGAGGCGACCACCAGCGGCTCGGTGGTGGCCGGAAATCCGCCGTACGGATGCCACACGTGGGCGGCGTCGATGGCGGTGATCTCTTCTGGCGTCACGGAATGTCCTTCATGAGCCGATGGCTTGAACGCCGTTCAAGTTACCAGTGGGCGGCCGGATCCGGCGGAGGGCACCTGATTCGGGGGCCGATCCGGACCGATAGGGTCTTGGCATGGCTCGCGCGACTACCGAAACAGCACCGCTCGGTGTCTGGCCGGGAACCGCCTATCCGCTCGGCGCCACCTATGACGGAGTGGGCACCAATTTTTCGGTGTTCTCCGAGGTCGCCAAGCGGGTCGACCTGTGCCTGATCGGCGCGGGCGCCGAAACGCAGATCCCGCTCGACGAGGTCGACGGATATGTCTGGCATGCGTATCTGCCGGGTGTGGGACCGGGGCAGCGCTACGGATTCCGCGTGCACGGCCCTTTCGATCCGGCCCTGGGCCAGCGCTGCGACCCGAGCAAACTGCTGCTCGACCCCTACGGCAAGGCGTTCGAGGGCGATTTCGGGGCCGATGCCGGGCCCTACAACTACGGGCAGAACACCCTCGGGCACACCATGACCGGAGTGGTCATCAACCCGTTCTTCGACTGGGCCGACGACCGCGCGCCCAAGCACCCGTACCACGAGACGGTCATCTACGAGACCCACGTCAAGGGCATGACCATCACCCATCCGGACGTGCCACCGGAATTGCGCGGCACCTATGCGGGTATGGCGCATCCGGCCGTCGTGGCGCATCTGAAGAGCCTGGGCATCACGGCGGTCGAACTGATGCCGGTGCACCAGTTCCTGCACGACCGCATCCTGCTCGATCGCGGACTGCGAAACTACTGGGGCTACAACAGTTTCGGCTATTTCGCGCCGCATCTCGAATACGCCGCGAGCAAGACTCCCGGTGCGGCGGTCACCGAATTCAAGGCCATGGTTCGCTCGCTGCACGCGGCCGATATCGAGGTGATTCTCGATGTGGTCTACAACCACACCGCCGAGGGCAATGAATTCGGGCCGACGCTGTCGTTCCGCGGTATCGACAATGCCGCGTATTACCGTCTGGTGGACGATGATCCGCAGCACTACATGGACTACACCGGCACCGGCAACAGCCTGAACGTGCGGCACCCGCACACGCTGCAGCTGATCATGGATTCGCTGCGATACTGGGTGCTGGAGATGCACGTGGACGGATTCCGCTTCGATCTGGCCGCCACGCTGGCGCGCGAATTGCATGATGTGGACCGGCTTTCCACGTTCTTCGATCTGGTGCACCAGGATCCGGTGGTGAGTCAGGTGAAGCTGATCGCCGAACCGTGGGATGTCGGCGAGGGCGGTTATCAGGTCGGCAATTTCCCGGTGGCCTGGACGGAGTGGAACGGCAAATACCGTGACACCGTGCGGGATTACTGGCGCGGGCAACCGGCGACGCTGGGCGAGTTCGCTTCTCGGCTCACCGGTTCTTCGGATCTGTACGAGGCCACCGGCCGCAGGCCGAGCGCGAGCATCAATTTCGTCACCGCGCACGACGGCTTCACCCTCGCGGATCTGGTGTCCTACAACGAGAAACACAATGACGCCAATGGTGAGGGCGATCGCGACGGCGAAACCTACAACCGCTCCTGTAACTACGGCGTCGAAGGCCCCACCGACGATCCCGAGATCCAGGCGGTGCGCGCCCGTCAGCAACGCAATCTGCTCGCCACCCTGCTGCTGTCGCAGGGCACCCCGATGCTGCTGCACGGCGACGAGCTCGGCCGCACCCAGAGCGGCAACAACAATGCCTACTGTCAGGATTCACCGCTGTCGTGGATGGACTGGTCACTCATGCACACCAATAACGATCTCCTCGAATTCACCCGCCGCGCGGTCGCGGTGCGCACCGCGCATCCGGTGTTCCGGCGCCGGCGCTTCTTCGACGGAAGACCCGCGACCACTCATGATCATCCCGATGACATCGCCTGGTTCACCCCCGCCGGCGCGGAGATGACGGACGCGGACTGGGAGACCGGCTTCGGCCGCTCACTCACGGTGTTCCTCAATGGCGACGGGATTCGCGAGCCCGGCCCGCACGGCGAACGCATCAGCGACGATTCGTTCCTACTGTGTTTCAACGCTCACGACGCGGCCATCGACTTCACCCTGCCGCCCGCCGAACACGGAACCGCCTGGTCGATGGAGTTGGACTGCTCGACACCGACCGGAAGCCCGGCCTCGGACACCGCCTATTACGCCTCCGCGACCCTGCCCGTCCCCGCACGCTGCCTACTCGTGCTCCGCCGTACGGCATGATCGATCACGCCATGACCAGCACGCCCGAACATCACACCGGCCCCATTGCCCGGCAGACACCCGTCCGCAGCACCTATCGGTTGCAGCTGCGCCCCGACGCGCTCACCTTCGCCGATGCCCGCACCATTGCGGAATACCTGCAGCAGCTCGGTATTTCGCATCTGTACCTGTCGCCGGTCTTCACCGCGGCGCGCGGTTCCACGCACGGCTACGACATCACCGACCCCACCACCGTGTCGGCGGCCCTCGGCGGCCCCGGTGGCTTCAAGGCGCTCTCCGACGAGGTGCGCAGCCGCGGTATGGGATTGATCGTCGATCTGGTGCCCAACCATGTCGGCGTCGCCGATCCGCGGCAGAACCCGTGGTGGTGGGATGTGCTGCAGAACGGCAAGGAGTCGAAGTACGCGCACTACTTCGATATCGACTGGAGTCCCGCCAATGGTGCGGGCGGACGGCTCGCACTGCCGGTGCTCGCCAATGAGAACGATCCGGCGGCGCTGTCGGTGGATCGCAGCGGCCTCGAACCCATGCTGGCGCTGCACGATATGCGCTTCCCGATCTCGCCCGGCACCGATGGCGAGAATGCGCTGCGCATCCACGACAAGCAGCACTATCGCCTGGTCAACTGGAAATCCGGACTGTGCGGCTATCGCCGCTACTTCACCGTCGGTGGACTGGCCGCGCTGCGGCAGGAGGACCCCGCGGTCTTCGAGGCCACGCATCGCGAGCTGACCGCATGGTGCGAGCACGATCTCATCGACGGTGTGCGCGTGGATCATCCGGATGGGTTGTCGCATCCGGCCGACTACCTGACGCGGCTGCGCAAGATCATCGGACCGCAGCGCCTGCTCCTGGTGGAGAAGGTGCTCGCGCGCAGCGAGCCGCTCGACGCCGGACTCCCCATTGATGGCACCACCGGGTACGACGCACTCTCCGATATCGGCAGCGTGCTCATCGATCCGGACGGCGAGAAGATCCTCACCGACCTGTCCCGCCAGTTCACCGGCCACGGCAGCGACCGCGCCTGGTTCAGCGAGAACGAACACCGCATCAAACGGGCCGTCGCCGAAACCATGCTGGTCCCGGAGGTCCGCCGCCTGGTCGCCGCCATCAAACGCGATGCGCGCGCCGACGCCTTCGACACCATGGCGCTGACCAATGCCACCATCGAAGTGCTGTCGTACATGCCGGTGGCCCGCACGGACTACGCGCCACTGGCCGGAACGATCGGGCCTGTCGTCGCCGAGGTGACAAGGCGCAACAGCGAACTCACCGCACCGCTGCAGGTGCTGGCGACCGCCCTGGCCATCGGCGGCGAGGCGGCCACGCGCTTCCATCAGGTCGGCGGGGCGATCACCGCGAAAGCCGTGGAGGACACCATGTTCTACCGCGCCGCGCGACTGATATCCCTGCAGGAGATGGGCTCGGATCCGACCAGGTTCGGCAGTTCGGTCATCGAATTCCATCTGGCGAATGCCGAACGCGCCGCCCGCTGGCCCGCCACCATGACGACACTCTCCACGCACGACACCAAACGCGGTGAGGACACCCGGGCCCGAATCAGCATGCTGTCGCAGGTGCCGGATATCTGGGCGCGGTCGGTCGGCGCGTGGAACGAGATCGCGCCCGGACCCGACGGCGCGACGACTCTCTTTCTGCTGCAGAACATCTACGGAATCTGGCCCGCCGACGGCCGGCCCGCCTCCGCCGTCCCCAAGTTCCGGGAGCGGGTACATCAGTTCGCGGAGAAGGCTGTTCGCGAGGCCGGAACCCAATCCTCCTGGGAGGAACCGGATACCGAGTTCGAGAAGGCCGTACACCGGTGGATCGACACCGTGATCGACGGGCCGATCGGCGTGGAATTGGGAGAGTTCGTCAACGATCTCGCCACGCATGCCTGGACGGATGCGCTGGCGCAGAAGCTGCTTCAGCTGTGCGGGCCGGGAATTCCGGATATCTATCAGGGCTGCGAACTGTGGGAAGACTCGCTGGTCGATCCGGATAATCGGCGACCGGTCGACTTCACACACCGCTCGCTGCTGTTGCAATCGTTGACCGGCACACCGGATCTCGATGCGACCGGGGCTGTGAAAATGTGGATCGTGGCATACGCGCTGTGGTTGCGGCGGGAACGGCCGGAATGCTTCGTCGGGGGAACCTACGCTCCCCTGTTCGCCAGCGGTGACCACGCCAAGCATCTGGTGTCCTACGCCCGCGGACGGAACGGCGAGACTCCCGAGGTGATCGTCGCTGCTACGCGACACAGCATTCGGCTGGACGAAGCCGGTGGGTGGGGCGATACCGTCTTGGACCTGCCCCAGGGGCATTGGACGGATCGGCTTACCGGACATACGTTCTCGGGCCGGTCGCGGCTGGAGAAGTTGTTCGCCCGGCTGCCCGTGGCGCTTCTTGTTCGTTAGGGCGGAAGAGATAGAGAACAAGAGATAAAGATGCCTGGACGAGAAGGAGAGAAAACGACAAAAGAACAAGACGGAAAAGGGCAAGAGGCGCGAAAGAGGCTGGTCGGTCCGCCAGTCTGAATATTCTTATATCACAACATGATTCGCCTTTCCCGGCCTATGTTGCGGCGGTAGAATAGGGGTATGAATTCAGGGGGAGAATCCGCGAATACCGGCAGTGCCCGCGCACTGTCGATGGCGGTCGATCACCTCCTGAACGCTTCCCTCGTTCCGTTGCAGGATGATGAATTCATCGCCCTCATGCGGGAAGTGGAGACCTGCACGCGCCAGCTCGAAGCGGTCAAAACCCGGTTCGTTGTGGAGACCACCAGCCGTGGCCTGGCTCAGCGTGGTGGTGTCGCGTCTGCGAAGGTGTTCCTGCGTCAAACCCTGGGTATCTCGCGCGCTGATGCCGCGTCCCGGGTGAGTATCGCGGTGGAGACCGGGCCACGCATCGTCTCGGGTGTGGAGTTGGAGCCGACCCTCGCGCATGTGGCTGCCGCGCATCGCGCGGGTGTGATCGGTGTGGATCATGTGCGTCGGATCATGACGGTGATGAACCGGTTGCCCGGCAGCCTCGACGCCGATGTGCGTGAAGCCACGGAGTTGCAGTTGACCGAGTTCGCGCCCACCGGTTACCCGGAAGGGTTGCCGGTCATGGGGGAAGTGCTGCTGGCAGGGTTGGATCCGGACGGGAAATTGAGTTCGGAGGCGGATCGGGACCGGATGCGCGGGCTCACCCTCGGGGCCGAGCGCGCTGATGGGATGTCGCCGTGGAACGGGGAGATCAACCGCAAGCTGCGGTCGGTCCTCGAGCCGATGTTCGCCAAGCTCGCCCGCCCGGGTATGTGCAACCCGAAAGATCCGCAGAGTCCGTGGGTGTCGGACCACAAGCTCAGTTCGCAGGAGTTGGCGGCGTGTGTCGAGCGCGATACGCGTTCTCCCGCCCAGCGTAATCATGATGCGTTGCTGGCGTTCCTGCGCCCGGAGTTCGGTGGCCCGGCCAAGCTGGGTAAGCATCGTGGCCTGCCGGTGTCGGTGATCGTGACGATGAGTGTGGCCGATCTGGAAGCCGAAGCCGGTGTGGCCACGACCGCCTCCGGTGGCATCGTGTCGATCCCGGAAGCCTTGGAGTTGGCGGTGCAGTCGAACAAGTATCTGGCGGTGTTGAATCCGGTGGGATTGCCCCTGTACCTGGGTCGGGGTGAGCGGTCGGCGGATCTGGAGCACACCCGCAGTTCCTCGGGTATCGAGAGCGGCCTCGAGGGTGAGTCCCGTTCGGGGAGCCCCGATCCCGGTGCTCGTTGCGCGAGCCCCGAGCCTGGTTCGCGGGCCGGTGGTTCCGGCCACGACCTGTGCTTGTTCGGCACCGCGTGTGAGTCCTGCTCGGCCACCTCAGACCGCGACTCCTACTCCTCGGGTACCGAGCGGTGCACCGAGCGTAAGTCTGGGTCGGTGAGCCCCGTCAACGGTGCTCGGCCCGCGTGTTTGGTGTTCGGTCCGCGCACGTTCGGTGCCGACCGGATTCCCCGGCTGGCCAGCCCCGCTCAACGACTGGCGCTCATCGCCTCCGAAAAAGGCTGTACCCGGCCCGGGTGTGACGCCCCGGCGACGATGTGCGCGGTGCACCACATCACCGAATGGGCCCAGGGTGGGCCCACCGATATCGACAACCTCACCCTCGCATGCGATCACTGCCATGCCCAGGTGCACGACGGGCCCGGAGGATGGAAAACCGTGGTCATGGGACCGGACTCGCAGTTCGCGGGGCGGACCGGATGGATCGGGCCCCCGCACATCAACCCGACCGGAGAACCACAGGTCAACCACCTGCACCACCCGCTCGAGCTGAAAGCTGCTGCGCTGGCGCGGATCCGGGCCCGCAACGAACGAGAATGGCAGCACTACCGGCAGTAGGCCGCCACCCACCCGCCAAACACCTGTTCCACCGCCGGGGCTCCTGCCCGCCGGTGCTACAGGTCGTTGTGCGGGCAGGCGTTTCGGGTTCTCGGTCTTCGGGCCCTTGGTCTTTCGGCTTTTGTCTTTCGGGTGTCGTCTCTGAAACCGGACCACAGCCGGTCACCCCGCCCGGGACCGCAGGTTCCTCCCCTGCCGGGGAGCCAAGGTCGGGTACCCCACCCGACGCCACCAGCACGGCCATCCCGGGCCCTGCCCGCACCCCGGGACCCAACACCACCTCTCGACGCACGCAACCCAGGTGCACCGGCCTCATCTCGGCCTCGAATCCCCCTCAAGCCGGGCACCGCCCAGCCCTTCCCGACCGCACAGCAGGTGTCCGCGCGGCACAGACCCCATAACCGCTGTGCCGCAGAGACACCCGCTGTTCCATTCCCAGCAGCCGACGGCTTCTATGCCGAAACGGTCGGTGCACCTGGGTTTCTTGCATCCCGGGCAGGGTTGATCAGCGAGAGGGTGCGGGCAAAGCCCGAGATGGCCGTGCTGGGCGCGTTGGGAGGGGTACCCGAGTTACCTCCCGCAGTGGGGAGGGCTGGCTGCGGTGCCAGCTCGGTCGACCGGCTGTGGTTGCGTTCTCGAGACAGAACACAAAAGCCGGAGGCCGCTGGTGCATGAGCGTTAAACGTCCTCGCTACCGCCTAGTGGCAGGCCCTTCCCGGTTGGTTCGATCAGGGCGGGAGGGGTTGGGCCGGTGTGGGACTGGTGCCAGCGGACTAGGTTGACGGGGTCGAATCCGGCGGCGTGGGCCGAGGATGCGAGATAGCTCGCCTGGTCGTATGGCTGGAGCAGGCGCCGCCAGGAGTCCCAGTAGAAGCGGGGGCTGCGGGGGTTGTGGAGTAGGCGGAGGAAATTCAGGATTCGGAAGCCGAGGCTGAGGGAATTGTGCAGGGTCTTGGGCGGATCGGGGCAGCACTTCTGGAGGGCGGCGAGACGCGTGTGGTCGAAGGTCAGTCCTTCGGCTTCGGCTTCGCGGATCATCCAGCTCAGGGTGATGTCGGAGAGGCCGCAGTCGGGGTAGCCGCCGCCGATATCGCTGTGCACGCCTTCGAACCAGACCTGTTTGACTCTGTCTGTGCGGCGGTACTTTTCGGCGATCTCGACGGGGACTTCCCACAGGCAGGGCTCGAAGGCGCGGCGGCGTTCATTGATGGCCAGAGCCTGGCGGGCGCAGTGCACGATGGAGGACAGGTTGACGTCGTGGAAGCGGTGCCGCCGGGCGGTGATGCCGGGGATGCCCATGGCTCCGACGGTGTCGAAGACACCGAGGAAGTTGATGGTGACCGGGTCGGGATAGCAATGGGCACTGCGGAATTCGGCCCATTCCGGCGGATCCGGATCATCGGGGTGTGCCTTGCGGGTCTGGTAGATCTTCAGGGCGCCGGGATATTTGCCGTCGATCATGGCGGTGTAGGTGAGGATGCCCAGCCGGTTGATCATCCCGGCCAGGCTGCGCGCGGTGAACGCGCCGCGGCTGAAGCCGAAGATGTAGATCTCGTCGCCCGGCTCCCAGTTCAAGGCCAGCTGCCAGTAGGCGGCGGAGAGGTTGGCCTCCAGGCCGGTACCGAAGGCGCCGCCCAGCAGGCGATCGGAGGTGAAGCCGCGGGCTCCGGGCCCGGAGACGTAGTAGACACGCTGGCCGATGTGGTTCCCGGCCGCGTCGGCGTCGGCCAGCGATACCGTCTGCGCGATCTTCACGATATTCGACACCGTGGTGGAAGACTCCGCCTTCCAGGTGCCGTCACAGCACACCACCAGTCTTTTCATGAACAGATTCTCCCGCCGCAACCGTTCGGTTTCCCGCGTAGTGGACTACTCGACTCGTCGTACGACTATCGCTCATGATTCGTTCACAATTGCCGTGACACCGTGGGCCAATGCCCGACGATCGGATGAACCCCCGCAGCGTATGGGTACTGGTCTGTGAGGACGACGACGAGTTGGGCGAACGGGTCGCGGCCGGTCTGCGGGCCGCCGGATTCATTGTCGATCTGACCCGCAATCTCGCCGACGCGGGCCGCAATTGCGGCACCCGCCGCTACGACTGCCTGATCGTCGATCGCGGGCTGCCCGACGGGGACGGCCTGGATCTGATTCGGCGGCAACGGGAATCGGGGATGCATATGCCCGCCCTGGTGATCACCGCGCGCGACAGCCCGGCCGATCGCACCGAGGGTTATGCCAGCGGCGCGGACGACTATCTGACCAAACCGTTCTCGCTCGGCGAGCTGGCCGGACGGGTACGGGCGCTGTGCGCACGGCATCTGCGACCGCCCGCCCAGGTGCTGACCATCGGCGATCTGGTGGTGGATCGGTTGCGGCGGCGGGTGCAGCGCAATGGCGTGCTGCTCATCATGACGGCCCGGGAGTTCTGCGCGCTGGAACTGCTGGCGGCGCGGGCGGGCACCCAGGTCAGTTATGCCGAGCTCGCCGAATACTGCACCGAGACAACAACTGTCGCCACCATCGAGGACGTGGTGCACCGGCTGGACCGGAAGCTCGGCGAACCGCAGCTCATCTACGCCACCGGCGCGGGATATCTGCTGCACATGTGAACCACACCGACCCGCGGTCCCCAGTGGGGGTGGATCGCGTACGACCGTCCCGGGCAGGGCACTTCCCCGCTCTGCCCGGGATCGAGTCGATCAGGTCAGGTAGCGGTAGGCCGGCGAACCCGGATCCAGGCGTTCGCCGCGAATCGGGGATTCGTCCATCCGCTTCTGCAGCGATTCCAGGCCGTCCGGCGAACCCAGTTCAATGCCGACCAGCGCCGCCCCGGTCTCCCGGTTATTGCGCTTGACGTATTCGAACAGGGTGATGTCGTCGTCGGGACCGAGGATCTCGTCGAGGAAGCGGCGCAGTGCGCCCGGCTCCTGCGGAAAGTCCACCAGGAAATAGTGTTTCAGCCCCTGATGCACCAGCGACCGCTCGATGACCTCGCCGTAGCGGGAGACATCGTTATTGCCGCCCGAGAGCAGGCACACCACGATCGCACCCGGCGTGAGCTCGACCTCTCGCAGCGCCGCCACCGAGAGCGCGCCCGCCGGCTCGGCGACAATGCCCTCATTCTGGTAGAGCTCCAGCATGGCGGTGCAGATGGCGCCCTCGTCGACGGTCATCATGCGGAAACCGCTTGCGCCACTACCGGATTCGGTGGTGGTCAGTAAAGGCAGCGAGGCGTGCGAACGCACCCCGCCGCCCAGCCGCGCAACCGCGGTGTAGGGCACCGCGCCGATGCGGCGCACGGCGGCGCCATCCACGAATGGGTCGATCTCGGGCAGGGTGACCGGTCCCCCGGCGACCAGGGCCGCCGTCATAGAGGCCGCACCCGCGGGCTCGACTCCGAGAATCGCGGTGCGCGGCGAGCGCTCTCGCAGATAGGTGCTGACTCCGGCCAGGCAGCCACCGCCGCCTACCGGCACCACCACCAGGTCGGGAGCACGATCGAGCTGATCCAGAATCTCGGCGGCAATGGTGCCCTGTCCGGCCGCGGTGCGCGGATCGTCGAAGGGCGGGACCATGGTCGCGCCGGTGCGCGCCACATCGTCGACGGCGGCCGCGGCGGCCGCGTCGTAGGTGTCACCGGTGGCGATGAGCTCCACGAATTCGCCGCCGTGCACGCGAATCCGGTCGCGCTTCTGCTTGGGAGTGGTGGTCGGAACGTAGATGCGGCCCTTGATCCCCATCGCCTTGCACGCGAAAGCCACACCCTGCGCATGGTTTCCGGCGCTGGCGGCGACCACGCCCGCGGCGCGTTCGCCGGCGGTGAGCTGGACGATGAGGTTGTAGGCGCCGCGCAGCTTGTAGGAGCGCACAGCGGTGAGATCTTCCCGCTTCAGATAGACCTCGGCACCGGTCAGTTCCGACAGCCGCGCGATCCTCTGCAGCGGTGTCGGGTCGATAATGTCGGAAATTCGCTTGGCGGCAGCATCGATTTCGTCCGCGCTCAACGGGGGCAGCGGACCTGACACTTTCTCTGCAACTACAAGCGGATCTGACACCCGACACATGCTACTGAGCCGGAAAACACGACACTCCGCCGACCGGCAAAGCCAGTTCGGCGGAGTGCGCTCGGGAGTGTCGTCAGTTGCGGGGAGAAAGGACGAACAGCGGGATCTCGCGAGTGGTCTTCTTGGTGTAGTTGTCGTAGTCGGGCCATGCCTCGACCGCGCGCTCCCACCAGACCTTCTTCTCGTCGCCGGTGACCTCGCGGGCATCGTAGTCCTTGACCACATCGCGATCGCGCAGTTCGACGTGTGGATCGGCCTTGATGTTCCAGTACCAGACGGGATTCTTGGGAGCGCCGCCCAATGAGGCCACAACGGCGTACTCACCATTGTGCTCAACACGCATGAGCGGGGTTTTACGGAGTTTGCCGGACTTGGCTCCCACGGTGGTCAGCACAATGACAGCTTTGCCTTCATGGCTGCTGGCCTTGGCGCCGTTGGATGCCTCGTACTCTTCGACCTGTGTGCGCGCCCAGTCCGAGGGACTGGGTTCGTATTCTCCGGAAAGTGGCATGACCCAGCCAACACAGCGGATTCTTGTTATGTTCCCGACAGCAGAGTTCGGTGGACCGAACTTTAGGTCGTCGTATACCCTGAACAGATGGCAGTTGTTCACCCAACACAGGGAGCGCGTACCCGGTCGCACGTGCCGACCGTGAGTATCGCGGGTACCGCCTGGCCGGTGTACAAGCTCGAGGCGCTCGCCGCCGGGCTGATCATTGCCCTGGTATTGCTGCTGATCACCGGTTCCCCGCAGATCGCCGTGCTGGCGGCGGCGACCGCGGTGGCACTGCGCTGGATCGTCGCGGTCGCGCGGCACAGCGCACGCGGCCTGTACTGACACCGCACCCGCACCGTTATCTGAATCGCGACCACTCGGTCCGTGTCATGCGGGCCAGTTATGCGATTCCTCTATTACCTTGATCAACATGCGGTCGAAACCGTTCGGAGTGCTCCTACTGTCCGTCGGAACCGCGCTGTGCGCTCTGCCGAGCGCCCATGCCGATATCACCGAACTGGCAGGGCACGAACAGACCTACACCTCCACCTTCGGCACCTTCACCGTCGGCGATCGATCGGAATTCATCAATCGAATCGCGCCGCTGAACGAGGTCGGCACCTCGCGTGAGGCGCTGGTCAGCAATATCGCCTACGGCCGGGTCAACGGCCTGGCCGGTGGCCAGCTCAAGACCGGATACCACGTCGGCTGCGCGGTCACCCTGCTGAACGGAAATGCCGGGGCGATCCCCCAGGTCTACGTGCCCAGCGGCACTATCCCCATACCTCCGGGGCCGGGCGCCTCACCTTCGATGGCACTGGTCGGGCCCAATATTCAGGTGCCACTGAGCATCAATCTCAGCCCGGGTGAGGTCAAGGACGTACCGGTCGCGGACAAGGAACTCATTCCGGGCAAGGAGGTCCAGATCATCATTCGGGACTTCCATATCGCGGTGAACCAGTGCACCGGACCAGTGGCGATCCGCCAATACACCTATCTCTACGCCAAGTCCGCCGAAGTGGACGACAGCGGCGCGGTTTTCGGAGATCCCACCTGGTTGTGACACCGAATCGGTTGCCGCACTGGATGAATCGAGGCCCCTCACAAAGGTGAGGGGCCTCGATTCATTCTGCGGTCGCTCAGCCCGCGAGGCAGCCCGGGCCGAGCAGGGCCTTGAGGTCGCCCATCAAGGCCGATGACGGCGAAACTCGCAGGTTGTCAGCCACTTTCAGGAGTGTGGTGCGTTCCCGGGAGCCGACGTGGCGGATGTGGACGTCGGCGGTGCCCGGATGGCTGCTCAGGACCCGCTTGAGCGCGCCGATCTTGTCCGGGGTGCACAGCCGGGTCGGGATGATCACCGACATCGGCTTGTCCACGCCGATGGACGAAAGATCCGGCACGATAAGGTCGTTCGCGATCAGCGAGATGCGGTCGTCGCGCGCGGAGACGCGGGCCTTCACCAGAACGATGGCGTCCTCGGTGACATCCATGCCGTAGACCGAATAGGACTGCGGGAAGAACAGCACCTCGATACCACCGCTGAGGTCCTCCAGCTGCGCCGAGGCCCAGGCCAGGCCGTTCTTATTGACGCGGCGGGTGACGCTGGCGAAGATGCCGCCGATAGTGACCTGCTGGCCGTCCTTGACGTCGCCTTCCAGAATGGTCGGGATCTGCGTATCCGACTGTGCCGCAAGCACATGCTCGACGCCGTTGAGCGGATGCCCGGAGACGTACAGGCCCAGCATTTCGCGCTCGAGGGCCAGCTTGTGCTTGGTCTCCCATTCCTCGTCGGGCACCTTCACATTGAAGACGCTGGCCATCGAATCGTCGTCGTCCAGACCGCCGAAGAGGTCGAACTGGCCGATGGCCTCGGCCTTCTTGGTGGACATGACCGCGTCGATGGCATCGGAGTGAATCAGCAGCAGACCCTTGCGCGGATGCCCGAGCGAATCGAAAGCGCCTGCCTTGATGAGAGATTCGATGACCTTCTTGGAACAGGCGGCGGCGTCGACCTTGTTCAGGTAGTCGGAGAAGTCGGTGAACTTCCCCTTCTCCTTGCGCGCGGTGATGATCGAACCCACCACGGCCGCACCGACATTGCGCACCGCGCCCATACCGAAGCGGATATCGCCACCGACGGAAGCGAATTCGACCTGGGATTCATTGACGTCCGGCGGCAGCACCTGAATGCCCAGACGGCGGCAGTCGGCCAGATAGATCGCGGCCTTGTCCTTGTCGTCACCGACGGAGGTGAGCAGACCGGCCATGTACTCGGCCGGATAGTTGGCCTTGAGGTACGCGGTCCAGAAGGAGACCAGGCCGTAGCCGGCGGCATGCGATTTGTTGAACGCGTAACCGGCGAACGGAAGAATGGTGTCCCACAGCGCCTTGATGGCCGGCTTGGAGAAGCCGTTGGCCATCATGCCCGCTTCGAAGCCCTCGAATTCGGCCTCCAGGACCGAGGCCTTCTTCTTACCCATGGCGCGGCGCAGAATATCGGCTCGGCCGAGCGAGTACCCGGCGACCTTCTGCGCGATCTGCATGATCTGTTCCTGATACACGATCAGGCCGTAGGTATCGCCCAGGATGACCTTCAGGGGCTCTTCGAGCTCCGGATGGATGGGTTTGACCTCTTGCCGCCCGTTCTTGCGGTCGGCGTAATCATTGTGGGCGTTCATGCCCATGGGGCCGGGGCGGTACAGCGCGAGCACGGCGACGATATCGTCGAAGCCGGTGGGCTGCATGCGGCGCAGCAGATCGCGCATGGCGCCACCGTCGAGCTGGAAGACGCCGAGAGTGTCTCCGCGCGCGAGCAATTCGTAGGTGGCGGCGTCTTCCAGGGGCAGCGTGTCCAGGTCGAGATCGATGCCGCGGTTGTTCTTCATATTGACCAGCGCGTCACCGATGACGGTGAGGTTGCGCAGGCCCAGGAAGTCCATTTTCAGCAGGCCGATGGCCTCACACGACGGGTAGTCCCAGCCGGTGATGATGGCGCCGTCCTGCGCGCGCTTCCAGACCGGGATCGCGTCGGTGAGCGGCTCGCTGGACATAATGACCGCGCAGGCGTGCACGCCGGCATTGCGGATCAGGCCCTCGAGACCGCGCGCCGTCTCGTAGATCTTGGCGACGTCCGGATTGGTATTGATGAGCTCCCGGACCTCGGCGGCCTCTTTGTACCGCTCATGCTCTGGATCCATGATGCCGGAGACCGAGATGTCCTTGGCCATGATCGGCGGCGGCAGCGCCTTGGTGATCTGGTCGGCGATCGCGAAACCGGGCTGGCCGAACTGCACACGGGCCGAGTCCTTCAGCGCCGCTTTGGTTTTAATGGTGCCGAAGGTGATGACCTGGGCGACCCGGTCGCTGCCCCACTTCTCGGTGGCGTAGCGGACCATCTCACCGCGGCGGCGATCATCGAAGTCGATATCGATATCGGGCATGGACACGCGCTCGGGGTTGAGGAAGCGCTCGAAGAGCAGCCCGTGCGGGATGGGGTCGATATTGGTGATGCCCATGGAGTAGGCGACCAGCGAACCGGCGGCCGAGCCACGGCCCGGTCCGACGTGGATGCCGACCGAGCGGGCATAGGTGATGAGGTCGGCGACGATGAGGAAGTAGGCCGGGAAGCCCATTTCGATAATGACGTCGAGCTCGAAGTCGGCGCGCGGCATGTACTCCGGCGGAATGCCTCTCGGGAACCGGCGCTCCAGGCCCTTCATGACCTCGTGCCGCAGCCAGCTGCCCTGGGTCTCCCCCTCGGGCACCGGGAAGATGGGCATCCGGTCGCGGTGCTCCCACACCTCGTCGTAGGACTGCACGCGCTCGCCGATGAGTTCCGTATTGTCGCAGGCCCCAGGGACTTCCGCGTCCCAGATGGCGCGCATCTCCGCGGCGGACTTGAGGTAGTAGCCGCTGCCGTCGAATTTGAAGCGCGTGGGATCCGACAGCGTCTTACCGGTCTGGATGCACAGCAGCGCTTCGTGATTGGCGGAATCGGTCTCGTGCACGTAATGGCAGTCATTGGTGGCGAGCGGCGGAATGCCCAGCTCGCGGCCGACCATGAGCAGGCCCTCACGGACCCGGGTCTCGATGGAGAGGCCGTGGTCCATGAGTTCGAGGAAGAAGTTCTCCGGGCCGAAGATCTCCTGCCACTTCGCCGCGGCCTCCAGCGCCTCGCGCTCCTGGCCCAGGCGCAGCCGGGTCTGCACCTCGCCGGAGGGGCAGCCGGTGGTCGCGATGATGCCCGCCGCGTGCTCGGCGATGATGTCGGCGTCCATACGCGCCCACTTGCCGAGCTGGCCCTCGATGGAGGCCAATGAGGACAGCTTGAAGAGGTTCCGCAGACCGGTCGCGTTCTCCGCGACCATGGTCATATGGGTGTAGGCACCCGAGCCGGAGATGTCATCGCTCTTCTGCGACGGGTCGCCCCAGCGCACACGCTTGGTGTTGAACCGCGACTCCGGCGCGATGTAGGCCTCGATGCCGATGATCGGTTTGATGCCCTGCTTCTTGGCGGAGTTGTAGAACTCCGAAGCGCCGTACATGTTTCCGTGGTCGGTCATGCCGACGGCGGTCATGTCCAGCCGCTGCGCCTCTTTGAACAGTGGCGTGATCTTCGCCGCGCCATCGAGCATCGAGTACTCGGTGTGGTTATGGAGGTGAACGAATGATCCCGACACGAAGACACATGTTAGGTCCTGGCACCGACAACAGCTTCCGCGGGCGGCGTGGCGACTTTGCGTGTCGTGGTGGACTTCACTGCGAGCGCTGGGAAACCGGCTCCGGATCGAGGTTTTCGAGCGGGTCGCCCACTTGAGCGCGGGACAGTACCACAGCGGCGACACACATGGTGACCACGGAGATCAGGACGAAGACGGTGCCGATCGGTCCGCTTCGCAGCCGCTCATCGAGCACGGTGATGCCGACAAAGGCCGCGACCAGAGGTTCGGCGACTGTAAAGGCGGGCAGGCAGGCCGCCAGCGAACCGGCCTGATAGCCGACCTGCTGGAGGTAGACGCCGCAGAGTCCGGTCGCGATCAGCAGGTACAGCTCCCAACTGGTGAGGGCATGGCCGATGTTGCGCTCGAACAGCTGGGTCACGTACTCGGTCAGCGCCGCCGAGACGCCGACCAGGGTGCCGCCCGCCGCGCCGAGCATAAGTGCGCGCAGCGCAGAGGTTTTCGCCATGCGGGAGACCACCAGCCCCGCCGCGACCAGCAGGAAGATCACCAGCAGCGGCAGCACCCAGCGGTGCAGTCGCGCATGGGTGAGGCCCGGGGTGGGATCACCCACAATGAGGAACACCGCCAGCGCCATCGACAGCGCCAGTGCCGTCAGCCACATGGCCGGGGTGGTCTTGCGGCCGCTGTAGCGGGCGGCCAGCGGCAGCGCGAAAACCAGGGCGCTCACCAGGATCGGCTGCACGATGAGCACCGAACCCATGGCCAGCGCGGCCACCTGGAAGGCGAATCCGCCTCCGTCGCCGATCATTCCGGCCCACCACCGCGGGCTGCGAATGAGCGAGCGCATGAGGGCATCGCCGTCGGGCACTTCGGAGGCGGCCCGCTGCTGCGCCACGGCCGAGACCGCGAACAACAGGGCCGCCACGAAGGCACAGATCACAGCACCGAGAGGTAGTCCAGACACGACCCCAGTCTGCCGCGCCTCCGGCTCAGGCCGCGCGGCGGCTCGGTACTGCGGTGGTGCGGCGTGTCGCGCGGGCGCCCCGGACCGCCAGCGGCAGCACCCAGGCCGAGGCGATCTGATCGGAGGTGAGAGCGGCCAGCGAGAGCCGATTATGGACGAATCCGACGGAAAGTCCCTGCTGAGGGTCGGCCCAGCCGAAGGATCCGCCCAGGCCGATATGGCCGAAACCGGCGCGGGCGCCCGGCATCGGCAGCGAGTGGTAGCCCATATGCCAGAGCATGGGGAAATAGAAGAGCGCGTGATCGAGGCGGTAGGTCTCGATATGCCGCATGGTCTTGATGGTCTGCGGCGACAGGAAGCGGTGGCCGTTGCTCATACCGCCATTGGCGAGCGCACCGTAGAGGGTGGCCAGACCGCTGGCGGTGCAGACGCCATTGCCCGCGGGGAGCTCGGTCTCCAGGATCGGCGGATTGTCACCGTCGACGAACTCCTCCAGGCCGGGCAGGAACAGGGCGCGGGTCGCCGCACCCAGTGCGCCCGGAAGACCGTAGGCACGGCCCAGGAACAGCGAGACGTAGGTGGTGCCCACGGCGGCGAGGCGGCTGCCCTGCAATTCGGCCGCTGTGGTGGCGGCTCCGGCCGGCGGACGGCCCAGGTGGATGCCGTCGGTGCCGAGCGGTTCGGCGATCTCGGTGCGAAACAGCTCGGCCATGCCGCGACCGGTGACGGCGCGGGCCAGACCCGCCAGCAGCCAGCCGAAGGTCAGAGCGTGATAGGTCGGAATGTTCAGCAGGTGATCGGGTTTCGCGGCGGCGAGGCGCTGCTCCATCAGGCGGTGGTCGAGAATATCGTCCAGGCCGCGGGCGATCTCGGGCAGGCCGGACAGGCCGGCGCGATGGGACAGCAGCTGCCGCACCGTGATTCGCTCCTTGCCATTGGCCGCGAATTCGGGCCAGTAGGCGGCGACCGGGGTGTCGTAGTCGAGCAGGCCGCGGTCGGCGAGACGGTGAATCACCGTGGCCGCAATGCCTTTGGTGGCGGAGAAGACCACGGCGCCGGTATCGGCGCCCCACGCGGTGGCGGGCGCGGCGTCACCGATCCAGGCATCGACCAGAGGCTCGCCGTGCAGGTGCACCGAGAGCGCGCCGCCGGCGCCCGGGTGACCGCCCATCATTCGCGCGAAAGTACGTACCAGGGGCCCGAATTCGGGGGTCGCGAACCCGCCCACACCGGTGGGTAGATCCGCGAGCGCCGGGGCGGTAGCGACATTGCTCACTGATCCAAGGTACGAGGCGCGCAGCACCGAGGGCAATGGGATGACCACGAGAGTTACCGGCCGGGGCCCAGAGGTTATTTACGGTGTCGAATCGGTAATGACGGTGTTACCCGCGCGTACGCTCGGAGAATGCGCGTGCTGCGGTCGCTTTCGCTGGGCCTGTTCGTTGTGGTCGTGCTCGCGGTGGCGGGCTGTTCGAGTACGCAGCCCGCGCAGACGTACGTGACCGGGGACTGGCACGGAAATGTCGAAGTGCCTGGTCAGCCGCTCGCGATCGGCGTCAACTTCACCACCGACGGCAAGGGTTCGATCGAGATTCCGGCGCAGAACGTCTCGCACAGGCAGTTGAGCGCGGTGCGCAATGATGTGGATCAGGTCGAGTTCTCGATCCCGGAATTCCCCGGGCAGCCGGCCTTCAAGGGGAAGTACGACAAGGCCTCGGACAGCATCAAGGGCGATTTCACGCAATCCGGGAAAACCTTGCCGCTGACGCTGGCCCGGGGGCAGGTGGCCGGGGTGGCGCGGCCGCAGGAGCCGAAGCCGCCGTGGCCGTACAAGTCCGAGGATGTCAGCTACCGCAGCGGGAGCATCACCATCGCGGGCACGCTGACCGAGCCGCAGACCGGCGGGCCGCATCCGGCGGTGCTGCTCATCACCGGCAGCGGGGCGCAGGATCGCAATGAGGAAATCCTGGGGCACAAGCCGTTCCTGCTGTGGGCGGACACCCTGACCCGGGCCGGATACGCGGTGCTGCGCACCGACGATCGCGGGGTCGGCGGCACCGGCGGGGATCTCGCCGCCGCCAGCTATCAGGATCTGACCGACGATATCGGCGCGGGTGTGGCGTTCCTGCACGGGCGCTCGGACATCGACGGCAAACGCATCGGTTTGCTGGGACACAGTGAGGGCGGATACCTTGCGCCGCTGTATGCCTCGCGACCCGGCAGCGGTGTGGCCTTCGCGATTCTGCAGGCCGGGCCGGCGGTGTCCGGCGCGGATGTCCTGCTCGAACAGAATCGGCTGATCCTGACCGCCTCGGGCGCCTCGCCCGAAGCCGTGGCCGCGCAGGTCGGCTATATCTCGGGGCTGACCAGCATCATTCGCAATGGTGATCTGGGCGCCGCGAAAATCTATGCGCAGCAGCACAATGACAGCCTGCCCGCCGATCAGCGGGCTTCGGGCGAGACCATCGACACCCTGGTGACGCCATATATGGCCGCGCTCATCAATTACGATCCGGCACCGGCGCTTTCGGCGCTGCGCGTTCCGGTGCTCGCCATGTACGGCACCAAGGATCTGCAGGTTCCGGCGGCGCAGAGCGAAGGGCCCATGCGCAGTCTGCTGGCCGCCGATCCGGATGCCACCGTGCAGGTCTTCGACGGGCTCAATCACCTCATGCAGCCCGCGAATACGGGGCTGCCCAGTGAGTACGCCACCATCGAGACGACCATCGATCCGCAGGTGCTCGGTTATGTCACCGCATGGCTGACCAAACGTTTCCCGCCGCAGTAGCCGCCGGCGCACACGACAATTCATGGAAAGAGTGGTGACGTGGGAATCTACGAGAACCAGGTGCTGCCCCGGATCATCGATCTGTCCTGCGGGGCGAAGTTCCTGGATCCGGTGCGCAAACGCGTCTGCGCCGGGCTCAGCGGGCGCGTGGTCGAGATCGGATTCGGATCCGGGCGCAATGTGCCGTTCTATCCCGCCGTGGTGAAGTCGGTGAGCGCGGTCGAACCGGTGGGACTCGGCTGGAAAATGGCGAGCGGGCGGATCGCGGCGTCCGCCGTTCCGGTGGAGCGGGCGGGATTGGACGGGCAGGCATTGCCGTTCGAGGACAATAGTTTCGAATCCGCGCTGTCCACCTGGACGCTGTGCACCATTCCCGATGTGCACGCGGCGCTGTCGGAGATTCGCCGAGTACTGGTGCCGGGCGGGACATTGCATTTCGTCGAGCACGGGCTGGCGCCGGATCCCGGGGTGCAGGTGTGGCAGCACCGGTTGAATCCGGTGCAGCAGACACTGTTCGGCGGCTGCCAGCTGGATCGCGATATTCGCGGGCTGATCGAGGATGCCGGTTTCGAGGTGCGCGCGGTCGATCAGTTCTACGAGAAGGGCTCGCCGAAGTTCATCGGTGCGCTGTCACTGGGCGTGGCCGCTTCGGCGTGAAAGGCCCACGCCCAGTGCAGCATCAGATGATTACCGCTGCGGCCGGCCACCGTACGGAACGGTGATCAGCTCCATATAGTGGCCGTTGGGATCCTGGAAGTAGATACCGCGGCCACCGTCGTTATGGTTGATCTCACCTTCGGCCCGGCCGTGCGGATCGGCCCAATAGGTGATCTGGTGATCGGTGATCTTCTTATAGGCCGAATCGAATTCGTCCTCGGAGACCAGGAAGGCGTAGTGCGTGGGGTGAATGCCACCGGGCAGATCCGGCGGAACATTCGCGAAATCGAAGGTGACGCCGTTCCCGGCTTGCAGCGGAATGAACGGTCCCCACTCGGCCCCCACCTCCAATCCGAGGATCTCCGCCCAGAATTCGGCGGTTTCCCGATTGGCCTTGCATCCGACAATGGTGTGGTTGAACTGGATAGTTATGGGAATTCTCCTGTGTGAGTGACGATCCCGACCCTGGACCGGTGCAAGTCGGCCGACAGGAGCATCGCCACCCCTCGACGCTAACCACATATCCCCCGATTCGCCAATGTTCCAGTGGCAGGGGTCACAGCGACGCCTGACGGTCGGCGGTACAGATAGTGGCGCTCAGCGGGTCGGTCCGGCGGAGTACTCCTGTTCGGGGCGGCCGGTGCTGCCGTAGCGCAATTGCATGCGCAGGCCGCCGGCGCCGACCAGGGCGGCGAGGTAGCGCTGGGCGGTGGCGCGGGAAATGCCGATGGCGAGGGCTACCTGGGCGGCTGACATGGGGGCGTCGGCGCGTCGAACGGCCTGCAGCACCAGATCTTTCGTGGGTGAGGCGAGTGCGGCAGGCTGCGCCGCGGCGCCGGTGGTGGTCTGGCGCAGGGCCAGCAGGGCGGCGTCCACATCCGCGGACGCGATCTCCGGCGCCGACAGAATTCGCCGGTAGCGGGCGTATCCGGCCAGGCGGGCCGCCAGGGCGGCGTGATCGAAGGGTTTCACCAGGTAGCCGAGAGCGCCTGCGGACAGTGCCGCGCGGACGGTCTCGGATTCGATTGCGGCGGTGAGCATCATGGCATCGAAGCGAATCTCACGGACCAGATCGACACCGGAGCCGTCGGGGAGATAGACATCGACCAGCGCCAGATCGAACGCCGTCGCGGCAATGGCCGCGCGCGCGGCAGCGAGCGTATTCGCGACCGTGCCGACGGTGAAACCCGGTAGCGCCGAAACGATTCCGGCATGCAGGTTGGCCACCCGGAAGTCGTCGTCGACCACCAGTACATTCAGCTCTCCAGCGCCCACGCGGGCTCTCCCTCTGTCAGCACACCCGGCAACCGGGCAATGAATTCCGCTCCCCGCAACGCCTTCTCGGCGGGCACGCCCGGTCCCGCCGGACGGCCCGCACCTCCTGGATCAGCCAGCCGGACATCACCGCCGCGCGCTCTCGCCACCTGCCGCGACAATGCCAGTCCGACCCCGCGACCACCCGGCACACCGTCCTCGGCACGGGTCGAAACCCCTTCGGAGAACACTGAATCCACCAGTTCGGCAGCCACCCCGCCCCCACTGTCGGCGACCGCGATATGCAGCGTCTCCCCCTCCTGAACCAACTCCAGCTCCACTACAGCGAATGCAGCATCGCCGCCAGTAGCGGACTCAAACCCACCGCGCGCGGGCTCGGCATCACGGTGTGCAGCGGGCTCGCCATCACCGGGCGCAACGGGCTCGCCACCACCGGGCGCAACGGGCTCGCCACCACCGGGCGCAACGGGCTCGCCACCACCGGGCGCAACGGGCTCGCCACCACCGGGCGCAACGGGCTCGCCATCACCGGGTGCAACGGGCTCTACGCTCGCGGCAGTCGTGGGGTTCGCGCCCCCGGCGGCGACATGCCCGGCCGCACCGAGGCGGGCGGCTTCGATGGCATTGTCGAGGAGGTTGCCGAGGACGGTCGTGACATCCACGGGGGCTGCGAGATTCGCGTGCACCCAGGTGTTGGGGCCGAGGCGGAGGCGGACGCCCTGTTCGCGGGCGTGCGCGGCCTTGGCGGCGAGGAAGGCTTGCAGGTAGGGGTCGGTCACGGCGTCGATGCCGGGCAGGACTGCGCCGAGGGGGCCGGTGCCCAGGAGTTCGGCGAGGTAGAGGGATGCCTCGTCGGCGCGGCCGGTGTGCAGCAGGCCGTTCAGCAGGTGCAGGCGATTGGCGAATTCGTGGCGCTGGGCGCGCAGCACGGTGCTCAGGGAGCGGACCGCATCCAGTTGGCGGGTAAGGGATTCCACATCGGTGCGGTCGCGGACGCTCAGTACCGCGCCGAGGGGGCGGCCGTCGCGGAGCACGCTGCGGGCGGTCACCACCACGATGCGCTCGCCTACCGCCGCCTGTACCAGTTGGCCGTCGGCGGCGCGGAACGCCTCCAGCACACGCGGAGTCAGTCCGAGATCGTCGATATCGTGTCCGGGGGCGGCCTCGATGCCGAGCAGCCGGCGGGCTTCGTCATTGACGACGGTGACGCGCCAGGCGGTATCGGCGGCGACCACGCCCTCGCCGATGCCGTGCAGTACGGCATCCTGTTCGCGCACCAGTTCCGCCAACTCGGCGGGTTCCAGGCCGAGGGTCAAACCATGCCAGCGACGTGCCAGCAACACCGATCCGGCAATGCCCGCGCACAGCGCCCCGGCGATCAGCAGCCCGGATCGGCGGAGGTCGCGCAGCAGCTGTTCGCGCACCGCCGTCGTCGAGATGCCGACACTGACCTCACCGACCACGCGTCCGGTACCCGGTTGCAGCACCGGCACTTTGGCGCGCACCGATTCGCCGAGGGTGCCGTGTTCGCGAATGACCACCTCACCGCCCGCCAGCGCCTTGGAGGGATCGGTGCTGACCATTTCGCCGAGCCGGGCACGCTCCGGATGCGCCAGGCGCAGGCCCGCGTCATCGGTGATGACCACGAACAATGCGCTCGTGCGCAGCCGGGCGTCAGCGGCGATGCGCTGCAGTGGGCCGTCGGCGAGATCGCTCTGCAGCTGCGGCCCGGGTTGCAACGAGAAGTCGGCATAGTGCTCGACCTCGGCGCGCACATCGGGTTCGGAGGCGACGGTGCGGGCGATGGCGAGGGCGCGCTCACCGTATTCGCCGGACAATCGCTGATTGCCGATATAGGCGAACACGCCGAAAGCCAGGCCGACGGTCACACCCACCACCGCGACCTGCAACAGCACGATCTGGGTCCGGAGGCGAACCGAGCGGGGGCCGAGCGAGAACACGGGCCACAGTGTAGAGAACGGCCCGCAAACGCCTGAGCAGAATGCGCAAAACGGTCGAATCGCCGCTTGTGCGGGTAGCGCGCACAACCACACGCGGTGTGACCCGGGCCACGTAGCTTCTGTCCCATGCCGCAGCACACACCCCGAGCGGCACGAAAGCAGGAGCAAGCGATGACCCCACCGCCCCTCGACCGCGGCGAGCCATTGATCGAACTGCGAGGCGCGACCAAGCGCTTTCCGGGCGCCAATGGCGGCATTCACACCGCGGTGCGCGACCTGAACTTCACGGTCGCCCCCGGCGAATTCGTCGCCGTGGTCGGACCGACCGGCTGCGGCAAGTCGACCACCCTCTCACTGGTCTCCGGACTCGAACCCGCCTCGGCCGGACGCACTCTGGTGCGCGGCGCGGATGTGCGCGGCATTCCGGACGGCGTCGGCTACATGTTCCAGCAGGATGCCGTACTGCCGTGGAAGAGCGTGCTCGACAATGTGGCGCTGGGCCCGCACTTCCGGGGCGCATCGAAGAAACAGGCGCGGGCGCAGGCCGCCGAATGGGTGCGCACGGTCGGCCTCGGCGGGTTCGAGGGTTACTACCCGCATCAGCTCTCCGGCGGTATGCGCAAACGGGTTTCGCTGGCGCAGACGCTGGTGAACAATCCCGAGATCATTCTCATGGACGAGCCGTTCAGTGCGCTCGATGTGCAGACCCGGCAGCTCATGCAGGACGAGCTGCTGCGGGTGTGGTCCGGGACCGATGCGGCGGTCATCTTCGTGACTCATGATCTGGAAGAGGCGATTTCGCTCGCCGATCGGGTGGTTGTCATGACCGCCTCCCCCGCCACGGTGTGCGGCGATTTCACCGTCACGCTGGAGCGGCCGCGCAATGTCGAACAGGTGCGGCTCACCGAGGAGTTCCGCGACCTCTACAGGGAAATTTGGGAAACGCTGCGCGATCAGGTCGAGGCAGCTCGCAGTCAGGGAGCCTCCCGTGTCGCTTGATGTCGTAGCGCAAACCGCCACCTTCACACCGGAATTCGAGACCGAGGCGCAGATTCTCGCGCGGGTCCGCACGCAGGCGCGCAAGGAGAAGATCCGCACCTGGGGGCTGCGGGTACTGCTGATCGCGCTGTGGCTGGGTTCATGGGAGTTGACCGCTTCGCTGTGGATCGACCCGTTCTTCTACTCCAAGCCCTCGCTCATCTGGGATCGGCTCTACGAATGGTTCACCGACGGAACACAATTCGGTTCCATCTGGCTGCAGCTCTACACCACCGTGCAGGAGGCCGTGCTCGGCTTCGTCATCGGCACCGTAGCGGGTGTGGTGCTGGGTGTACTGCTGGGTCGTAGCCGGTACTGGGCGGAGGTGCTGGCGCCGTTCATCAAGGCGCTCAATGCCGTTCCGCGCATTGTGCTGGCATCGCTGTTCATCATCTGGTTCGGGCTGGGGCTCAGCTCCAAGGTGGCGACCGTGGTGGTGCTGGTGTTCTTCGCGGTGTTCTTCAATGCCTTCACCGGCGCCCGTGAGGTGGACGGCAATGTCATCGACAACGCACGAATCCTGGGCGCGTCCAAGTGGCAGGTGCTGACCTCCATCGTGCTGCCGAGCGCCACCACCTGGATTCTGTCCAGCCTGCACACCGCCTTCGGTTTCGCGCTCATCGGCGCGGTGGTCGGTGAATACGCCGGCGCCAGCAGGGGTTTGGGGCTGCTCATCTCCAATGCGCAGGGCACCTTCGACGCGGCCGGGATCTATGCGGGCATGATCGTCATCACCGTGGTGGCGCTGGTGGCCGAATGGCTGATCGGGCTGGCCGAGAACCGGCTGCTGAAATGGCGTCCGTCGCAGGCTGCTTCGGGTCACGGGGTGTGAGCATGAGACATCGCAGAACTCTCGCGCTCGTACTGCTCGCCGTCTCCTCGCTGCTGCTGGTGACCGGCTGCCGTGACTCCCGGTCCATTCCCGTCGCGAACGGGCGGCCGCAGCTCACCATCATGGTCGGCGGACTGGAGAAGGTGATCTACCTGCCCGCCATGCTCACTCAGAAGCTGGGCAATTTCGAACGCAATGACATCGATGTGCAGCTGCTCGGCGAACAGTCCGGGGCGACCGCCGAAACCGCGCTGCTCACCGGCGATGTGCAGGCCGTGGTCGGGTTCTACGACCACACCATCGATTTGCAGGCCAAGGACCAGTGCCTGCGCACCGTAGTGCAATTCGCCGATGTTCCCGGCGAGGTGGAGCTGGTCTCCACGTCGGATGCGGCAACCATCCGCTCCCCCGGGGACTTCAAGGGCCGCAATCTCGGCGTCACCTCACTGGGTTCGTCCACCGACTTCCTGACCCAGGCCCTGGCCGGGCAGGAAGGGCTGGGCACCTCCGACTACACCCGGGTGAAAGTCGGTGCGGGACAGACCTTCATCGCCGGAATGAACCACAACGGCATCGACGCCGGCATGACCACCGATCCGACGGTCGCCAAAATGGTCAGCTCGGGTGACGCTCGGGTACTCGTCGATATGCGCAATGAACAGGGCACCCGCGCCGCACTCGGCGGCCTGTATCCCGCTGCCTCCCTGTACATGCGGTGCCAGACCGTGGACAGCCACCCCGACATCGTCCAGAAGCTGGTCACCTCGTTCGTGCAGACCCTGCAGTGGATCAAAACCCACAGCCCCGAGGAGATCGCCGCCGAAATGCCCTCGCAGTACGCCGGCGGCGACCCCAAGCTCTACGTCCAATCGGTCCGCGATTCCATCAGCATGTTCAACGGCGACGGACTCATGAAACGCGAAGGCGCCGAAAATGTCCTGCGGATCCTGGGCCGGTACTCCCGCAATGTGCAGCCGGTGCGCGACCGCATCGACCTGAACGCCACCTATACGAATCAGTTCGTCGAACGGGCCCTGAAGCCGGGAACGCAGTAGCCGGGTTCGTGGCATTCCGCATTCGTGAGGGGATGCGGAATGCCACCGGCGGTCACACGGTGGAGTCGGAGGCGCTGGTATACCAATCGGTGTGTCGGCTACTTTGTGGCGAATGGGCAGGAATAATTCGGCGGATGGCGGTTAGTCGAAGATTCGTGCTGGCTTTGGCCGGGAGTGTGCCGCTGTACGGGCTGGCCGCGGGGCGGGCGGTGGGTGATCCGGGGCTCACGCAGCCGGGGCGGGCTACCGTGCGGTACACGATGACGGCGTTCACGAATGCGAGTGAATCCGATCTGTATGTGTACGAATCCACCGATGCGACCAATTTTCAGTTGCTGCGGGGATCGGCGTATCAGCCGCCGAGCGGGCTGCTGCGGGATCCGAGTCTGATCCGGCATACCGACGGGCGCTATTACCTCACCTATACGACGGGGTGGGAGGGGCAGACCATCGGATTCGCGCGTAGCGATGATCGGGTCACCTGGACGCACCTCGACGACTACCAGGTCGATGTGGCGGGCGTGACCTCGACGTGGGCGCCGGAGTGGTTCATCGACTCGAATGGCGAAGTCAATGTGCTGGTCTCGCTCTCGGACGGGGTTCGCTTCACTCCGCATCTGATGACCGCCACCGATCCGGGGCTGCGATCGTGGACGCCGCTGACCCCGATGGTGGGACTCGGTCCGAAGGCCGATACCGGATACGGCTATATCGACACCACCGTGGTGCTGCATCGCGGTCAGTACTACGCCTTCACCAAGGACGAGCAGACCAAGTTCGTCGAACTCGCCGTTTCGGATCAGCTGCGCGGGCGGTATTCCTTTGTGCAGACCGGGGATTGGGCGGGGTGGGGATCGCCGCGGGAAGGCCAGTGCGTCATTCCGCTGCCCGGTGGCGGCTGGCGGATCTACTTCGACGCCTATGACGACGGCGAATATCTCTACAGCGACAGCCATGACAACTTCCGCACCTGGACGCCGACTGCCGAACTTCCCGGGCTGTCGGGCACCGTCCGGCATTTCACGGTGCTGCCCGAACACGGCTGACCGTCGATGCGGCCCACGCCGCGTCAGTGCGCGCAGGTGTCAGTGGGTATCGGTAGCGTCTGTGCTGTGGAAACCGGTGAACACATCCAAGAGCTCGCGGACCGCATCGTGGCGCTGCGCGACGGCTATTACCAGGGCGCACCACTGCTCGCGGACGCCGAGTACGACGCGATCGAGGACGAGCTACGCGGTCTGATCGAGGCGCACCCGGACCTCGCACCGGATCCGAATCCGCTGGAGCAGGTCGGCGCGCCCGCGGTGCTGCACGCGCCGATCCGGCATTCGCGCCCGATGCTGTCGCTCGAGAAGTCGACCAAGCCGGAGCAGGTCGCGGCGTTCTTCGGCCGCTTCCCCGGACAGTCGGTGGTGGTGATGCCGAAGCTCGACGGCCTGTCCCTGGCCCTGGTCTACGAGGACGGGCGGCTGGTGCGTGCCATCACCCGGGGCGACGGCACCACCGGTGACGATGTGACCATGCTGGTCCGCGCCCTGGTGGACGGTGTGCCCGAGCGGATCGACGTCCCGGAGCGGGTGGAGGTGCGCGGTGAGGCGGTGATGCTGCGTTCGACCTTCGTCGCCTACAACACGGCGCATCCGGACAAACCGCTGATCAATCCGCGCAATGCCGCGGCGGGCACGCTGCGGGCGAAGGATCCGGCCACGGTCTCCGAGCGCCGGTTGCAGTTCTTCGGCTTCGACCTGGATACCTCGGACGACGGAGCTGCGGTCGATCTCGGCGAGGGTCTGCGGGCGCTGGGGGTCGCGGGCGCGCAGATGCGGCTCTGCGCCGATGCCGAGCAGGCGCAGGCGGCGATCACCGCGATCGAGCAGGGTCGCAATGATCTGGACTACGACCTCGATGGCGCGGTGCTGCGGCTGGCCGATCGAGATGCCTACGCGGCGGCCGGGATTCGGTCGAACTCCCCGCGTGGTGCGCTGGCATTCAAATTCGCCGCCGAGGAGAAGACCACACTGCTGGCCGATGTGGTCTGGGATGTCGGCAAGACGGGCAAGATCGTCCCGGTCGCCTGGCTGGAGCCGGTGTTCGTGGGCGGCACCACGGTCACCAAGGCGACGCTGGCCAATCAGGAGGTGATCCGCGCTCGCGATGTCAGAGTCGGTGACACCGTGCTGGTACGCCGCGCGGGTGATGTGATCCCGTTCGTCGCGGGTGTGCTGGACGCCTCCAAGCGCACCGGCGAGGAGCGCGAGATCGTGCCGCCGACCGTCTGCCCCTCCTGCGGGCAGCCGGTCACCGAGCAGGGCAATAGCCGAGAACTGTTCTGCACCAACGTCGCCTGCCCCGCGCAGACGGTGCGGCGGCTGATTCACTGGGCCTCGCGCGCGGCGGCGGATATCGATGCCATCGGCGGGGTGTGGATCGAACGTCTTGCCGAAGCGGGCATCCTGGAGAACCCCTCGGACTTCTACACGCTGACCAAGGAGCGCCTGCTCGAATTCGACCGCATGGGCGAGGTCTCGGCCGCGCGCATGATCGATTCGATCGACGCCAGCCGCGAGGTCGGCCTGCGCCGCGCGCTGATCGGCCTGGCGATCCCGATGGCCTCCGACGGCACCGCCGCCCGCCTGGCTCGCGCCGGATTCGGCTCCCTCGAGGAGGTCGCCGACGCGGGCGAGGAAAAGCTTGTGGCCGTGGAGGATATCGGCCCGAAGGTCGCCGCCTCCCTGGTCGCCCACCTCACCCGCCTGCGCCCGGAACTCGAGCGCCTCCGCGAGGCAGGCGTCTCCCTGGACGTGCGCGCGGAGGATCTCCCCCCGGTCATCGCCGCCGGCGCGCCGCTGGAGGGCAAGTCGGTGGTGATCACCGGAGCCATCAGCGACCCCCGCTCCGGCGAGAAGGTCGCCCGCCCGACCTTCCAGCGCCTGTGCGAAAAGGCCGGCGCCACAGCGGCATCCTCGGTTTCGGCGAACACCGACATGCTCATCACCGGCGCGGGAGTCGGCGAAAGCAAACTGACCAAGGCGGAAAAGCTCGGCGTCCAGGTCGTCGACCAGGGCGAGATCTGGGACCTGTTGATAGCCGCCATGATCATCTGACGCCGGGGCCCGGATCAGCCTGTGACAGAGGCTGACCGGCGCTCCTCGACCGTCACGCCCACAGCTATTGAGCGCCGTATTCACCCTGCTCGGCCAGTATCGGATCCGGACGAACCCGGCTGCTCGGAGGTTTGCAGCGATTGCCGCTGTTCTGTGAGGTCGGTATAACGGGCGGGCGTGAATGTGCCGAAGTACTCGGTGACGACGTTGCGGGTGCGCCGGGTCGATACGCCCATATCGGTGAGTAGTTCATCGATGTGGTGGATCAGGTGCGGGCCGACGTAGAAACCCTGTGCGCGGCCCGGGAATTCCTCGGCCAGCCAGGACTGCACCCGGTCGATTTCGATGCTCATCGCGTCGGCGCCGGGGAGGGTCAGCCCACCGCCGAACACCTGTGAGAGCCAGTGTGCGGAGACCTCGGAGGTGAGCTGACACGCCGTGGAGGAGGCGTAGCCGACAAAGCCGAGGCGAGGTTCGGTGGGCGGCAGAATGTGCCGATAGAGTCGAAATTGACTGTCTTGCAGCACCGTTGCCAGGAGTTCGGCGGTCAGGAACGGCAGCGTCTGGCGCCACCCGGTGGCGAACAGGACGATATCGGCCTCCAGCCGGTCGCCACCGGTCAATCGCACCGCGGCGTCGTCCCCGAACTCCGCAATGGTGTCGCGGCGCAGGTCGATTCGGCCATGGCGGACCAGATCGTAGAACTCCGAGGTGAAGCCGGCATTCTCCAGCCCGTGTGGCAATCGCTGATCAGGGACGAGAACCGGCGGCATGCGCAGCAGCACGCGCAGGAGCAGTTCGACTGTCCGCCAGAAGATTCGAGTGAGGACTCGACCGCGTCCGTGCAGGAACCGCTCGACCCGATCGCGTCGATGGTAAGGCAGAAACAGCTCGGTCACCCGGCCCAACAGCACCTGATCGGCCGGGACCCGGCCCGGAAACCAGCGCGGCGCCATCCAGTGTGGGGTGCGGAATACGAGTGTGCATCGTTGTGCGTGTTCGGCGGCCCACGCGGCGCAGTCCAGCGCCGACTTTCCGGCACCCACCACAACGACTCTCTTACCCGTGAAGAGAGCGGGACCGGTCGCCTCGCTCGAATGCACTACGGTCCCGGCGAACCTGTCGATGCCTGCGATCCGCGGTATTTCCGGTTCGGAGTACGTACCGGCGCATACCACCACAAAATCGCACGAAAGGTGTTCCCGCCCTTGCGGGCCGACAACGGCCACCGCAAACGCCTGCCCGTGCCGTGCCACCTCGATCACCTCGGTGGATAGCCGGATCAGCGGGTCCAGCTCGAATCGGGCGACGTACGACGCCAGGTAGGCACGCACCTGCTCGGCCGTCGGAAATACGTCCGCGCCGTGTTCGTAGGGATGGTCGGAGAACGCATACGTCTCACGAGAGTTGTTGGTACGCAAACCTGGATAGGTCCGCGACGGCGCCCACACCCCGCCGATCGCCGACTCCTTCTCCACCACCGTCACGTCGAATCCATCGTCGCGCAACACCTTTGCCGTCACCAGCCCCGCAATGCCCGCCCCGACCACGACAACCCGTTTGCACTCGACCGTCACACCAGCCCCCTCGCGTCGAAAGACCCCCGATGCTAACCCGCCGGCGGCGCAAGTTCAGCCGGTTCCCCGGTGGGCTACTCAGAACGTCCGGGCCACGGTGCGGCCGGAGGCGGTCATGGTAGGTGTTGAGCGGCTGAATGTTCTCGACGCGGAGGGCTAGGAGCCCGCTCTGCGATTGGTTTTCGGCGCGCTGGCCAGAGGTTGGTTCATCGGGACGTAGCGCCGACGGTAGACCCGCAACACGACCTCCAGCAGCACTGTCGCCACGACGGTTGCGACGACGCCGGCTACGACCACAAGACGTAGCAGCGGCGAGTGCCATCCGTATACCGACACAATGATCAACACGACAACATACGCGGCAAGAATTCCCGTGTACGACGAAAATCGTCGCCGCCCTGATTGACGCCACCCCATGGGCACCCCACCCGATTTCAGCGAAAGCCTTTGGCGCTCTCGATCTTCGGCAAGAATAAGCCGGCCCACCGACACCGAGGCGCGAATCTCCCACCCCAGACGTTTGCCATCTGCCGGCAGATCCGCAGCCCCCACCATCATCCAAGGCCTCATCCTGCCTGCTGGCCGATTCGACCGCGCCCGCTACCGCCATGAACTACTCGGTCATCGGCGTGTGCGTGCACTGGAACAGCCCGAGTTCACCTCGGCAGTTGATCCTCTGGATGGCGGTACCGGCCGCGTCGAAACGCGCGAGTCGCGGCAGTATGGTGCGTTCGGATGGCCACGAACTGGCTGATCGGTGCTTCTTGGGCCGGCATCGGTGACCTATTTGGCGTCGGTGACTACGGCGATCTGACGGATGAAGGTGTCTTCCACGGCGGAATGGAGGAGGAAGTCGGCGACATTGGCGCGAGAGGTTGAGGGGAAGATCGGCAACTTCGTGGCGTCCGCGAGCGCAACGGTGTTGTAGCGGGTGCTGTCACCGTTGTTCAATGCCCCGGGGTATTCGAGGGTCCACTTCAGATCGCTGGCTCTCAGGAGCACTTCCGATGCGGCTTTGTCTGCGTAGGTTTTCCGAAGCACGGTTCGGAAAATGGGGCCGACGAGGAATGAGGCTTTGGCGAGGGAGTCGCCGACTCCGAACGCAGACAGGATGACGAAACGGTCCACGCCTGATGTTTTCGCGGATGCGATGACTGCGCGGACGGTATCGGTGATCAGCGTCGGGGTCTCACGGGCGTTCTTCACTCCGAGCGTGCTGATGATCGCGTCGTGGCCTCGGGCTGCCGTTGCGATCACAGTGGCGTCGGTGACGTCGCCGGCGACGATTTGAGCGCGCGGATCAATGCCGGCGCCGGCCCGCCGAACCAGGGCGGTGACCTGGTGTCCCTGGTCCAATGCTTTTTTCACGAAGAGGACGCCGGTGCGACCGGTTGCTCCAAGAACAAGAAACTTCACGATACTTCGCTCTCTGCTGAAGGAATGAATGGACGTGCTTGTGTTGCGCCCCAGCGGCATGGGGCCGATTCCCGCCCATGCCGTGCCGGACCCTTCAGGCCGCTGTCGGCGGCGGCCTGTGCGGCAATGATCGGCTCACGTCTGGGCGCCGCGCACTGCGGCGATCGGCCGCGCATCACCGGAACATCGTCAGGATCATCACCCAATTTAGTAACCAAACCTGACTATGTCAAGGCGGCGTCGAAGCCCGTCGGCCGCCGGGTCCCGGAGGCTCGGGGCCAGCGGGAATCGGTGCGAACAGTCGATATGGACGGGCCTACCGCGCGTAGGGGTCGGTGATCTCGCGGAGTTGATCCAGGATCTGCTGCAGCAATGCGAAGTTGCGGGTGCCCAGGTATTCCTTCCACTCCGCGAGGATCTCGTCGCGTGTCGCCTTGGCCACCTGGATCGCCCGCCGGCCACGTCGCTCGATCACGATCAGCCGGGCGCGGCCATCCGCGGGGTCGGGGATCCTGCGGACGTAGCCCAGACTTTCCAGCTGGTCGACCATCGCACTGGCGCTTTGCTTGGTCATTTGTGCCTGTTCAGCGAGGTCCGTGAGGCGCGAACCGTCCTGAGCGATGCGCTGGAACACCCGGCACTGAGTCAGGGTCCAATCGTCGAACCCGGCATCGTGCAGGGCCCGGAAAATCCGGTCCTCGGTGTACCGGTACGGAATGAACAACGACGTCCCCAGATCAACCCACTGCTCGTCGTCCACGTCGCTCCCCAGCTCCATCGCCCGCCTGATTCCGCGAGGTTCACACCCTACGCCGCCGTCGATTCGACGACGGCGCAGGCGTGTGCCGCGGCGCTGTGCACGCTGCGTTCCGCATGTGCCACCCACCCCCCCGGCGACCTCATGCCTGTCACTCTTGTCATCGGTTCGGACATATGACTATATTAGTAATGAAAGCTGACAAATTAGAGAACTGGTGATCTGGTGCTCGCAGACTGGCCGAGGATGATCAGCCGCCGGGTGAGCGGGATCGCGCTCATGCCGTGCTTGCCGACCGCCAGTTCACCCGCGAAACCACCGCGCTCCGCGGCTCACCCAGCTCGCGACCCGCCGTCACAGCCCAGACTCATCCTTTTCAGGGCCAGGGTCAGGTGGTCCGAGCTGGTGCGGCTGGGTCGGACGAATTCGACGTCTCACCAACACCATCACAACCCGCAGTGCGGGCGTTGTGTACCGATAGGGACGGGCTGCGAAGTCGGCGTTATCGTGCATTGCCGGTGACCGAGCAGCGCTCCGCCCGTTGATATTCCACATGCTAGCGCTGGCGGGTTCGAAACGCGCGGGTCGCGGCACTGCAGTCCGTTCGTCCGATCAGGTGAGTAATCACCGATGCGCATCGCCGTCGAGACTCGACCTCGCGGCGGGTGTCGGCCAGCCCCTGAAATTGAGGGCTCGGGAAGGCATAACGTCATCCATGCGCAGGGCGACAGACGGGCATGAGATTGAAAAACGTTTCCCTGCAACAGTTCACGTTCCGTACGGGTGTGGTCGCGGCGGCGATGGTGGCCGCGTGGAGCGCGTTCACCGGGACTGCCGGTGCCAACTCCACCGATCCGGTTGCCCAGTTCACCTCGACCCTCACACGGGTTCCGGGTCCCGACTGTGCCGCGATCATCAAAGCCGAGACCGTGCCGCAGCCGCAGTCCGGCGTGTTCGGTGTCCGGTTGAAGATCACGCAGACCGGGGAGTTCTGCGGGGCATACCAAGTCACTGTGCATTGGCGGAATGACGACACCGGCCAGACCGGTGGGCAGTCACAGCGCGTCGAAGGCACCACGGTGGTCGGCATGCCGGACAATGTGATCACCGGTATGGGTATGGGGCCGGGCGCCGGGAAGGTCGAGGCGACGATCGACACGTACTCCGAGGTCTATCCGCAGAATGTGGATCTCGAGCACATCGCGGGCCACGCGACATTCACGCTGGGCTGAGCGCACTCTGCAGCTGTTGACGCTGGCATGTGCCGCATCAATCGGTGTGGCCGTCTACCTCACCTGAGCAGACCACCCGGCGCCTGGCCGCACCACGAGCAGACCTCCATGTCACCGACTCCGCAATGACATCCTGGAATCGGCAGATGGTGCGTTGCGAAGGCCGAGTGTGGATCAGGCGGATTCGACTGTTTTCTTGAAGATGATCAGGGCTTGATCCATGGTGGCCGTGAAGGCGGTGGCCATGGCGTCGGGCAGGATGTCGCGGCTCCACACGAAACGGGTGGTGTTGTCGCCGTTGGTGTACACCTGCATGACCGCGTTGTCGTGCAGTGGCGTCACGGTCCCGCCCACGACCGAGTAGACGAAGCGACGGGCTTCGTGGTCGACAGTGATAAGTCGTTCGCGGACTACGGTGCCGTGGGCGAAGGTCACCTCGCGGACGCCGTCACTCAGGTCGGTGCTAGCGGTGACCAGGCCGGGGGCCATCAGGAGTGGACCGTCGACGAAATCGGCGACCACCGCCCACACCTCCCGCGACGAAGCATCGATGAGGATCTCTCGGGAGATCGAAGCCATGGCACTGCTCCTTCCACATTCGGAACCGTGATGCGATCATCGCACCCGCGCCAGGGAAGGAGCAGTGCCATAGGAACTTTCGATCAGATGCCTCTCGTTGCGATGTTCTGACGGTCCACTCGAGGTCAGGTGGCTCGTTTTATCCGGCTGCGGGCATCGGCCCAGGAGAGCGGAAGGTCGGCGGAAATTGCTGTGGAGTCGGCGAAGTGCGGATTGCCGAGACGACCGGCCATGTCCTTCAACATGTCCGCGTGCGCACCGCTGTACACGAACCTTTCCATGGCCTGCCTGTCGGACCAGGCGGACAGGGTCCAGAAAGTCTTGGTGAACGGCTTCGCGTCCATTGTGTAACCGGCACAGCCCGGGGCGGACTTCAGTTGGGTACGGATCTTCACCGTCCAACGCAGGAACCGTGGGACATCTCGGTAACGGGTCAGCGGCAAATTGGTGGTCAGAACATGTAACTGGTGTCCGTCAGCGGGTTTGTAGACTCCGGCAGACCAGGGCAGGGCGGGCATCGACGGCCCCTTCCGATCGATATAGGCGGCCATCCGAGCATCCTCGAGTAACGTCGCCAAAATCTCAGAATACTCAGGCGCTCTTCACTCTTCGACTCGAATTCGATGCCGACGCGGTCAGGAAAGCCGCGGCGCGAGCTCCAGGTACACCGTGTCCTCCGGTACGCCGCCGAAGAAGACCCTGTCATAGAGTTGAGGCCACACGCGGTATATCGAGTTGCGAGCCTGCTCGGCACGTGGCCAGTCGGATTCGCCGAGCACGCGCACCGTAGCCCTCACCGCCGGACCGAGCGGCTTCCCCCGCACATTGCAGGGCGCGATCAGCGCATGCGGATTGTTCCGGATCCGCTTGACCTTCCCCGACTTCCGCTCGGTGAAGACATAGGCGAGCCCTTCACCATCGATCCCGAACCAGACCGGCGACGGCACCGGCTCGCCGCTACGCCGGAACGTCACCAGCACCGCGTGCCGGTGCCCGCGCAAACCTTCGAAATCCCCGGCCATCGCGCCCGATTCGGTGATCGAAAACGCGCGCCGATCCCGCAGTCTGTCGTACACCAGATTCATCCCGCTGCCGAAATTCGCCAAGATGCCCATGACTACCACCCTCCGGCACCGTACGTCGTGGCCAGGAACCACGATACGCACGCCGCGCAGTCCCCGGTCGAGTACCGGCCCGCCTTACAGGCGAAGCCGAAGAGTTCGCACTGAGAAATCGCTTGCGACAAACTGCCATTCGGATTGCTGACCGTACGGACCGCAGGGTGCGGCGGAAGATCAACTGCCAGTGTCCATCCGAAGTCGGAGTATCCGCTCATCGGTATGAGCGCGCAACCGGAAGCGCTGTCGGCCAACCAGTTTGGATAACCGACCAGCGCGCGGGTCGCGGCAGTTCCGGATACGCTCGTTTGGGTCTGATAGATCACGTTCAGCAAGGGGGCCGAATGAGCCGGTTGCCGATGTTGTCTGTGGACAGGATTACAGCGGAGCGAGTTCTGCTGCGCAAGGCACAGAACACCGACCGGGACAGACTCATCGAGCTCCGCACCGACCCGCAGGTCGGAGCCTATATCGGGGGCCCGCTCCCACGGCAGCGTGTCGAGCAGTACCTCGACGAGATCGGCGGCGCAGCCAACGCGACGACCACGCCCGGCACCTTCATCATCGCCGACAAGGCCACCGACGACCTGCTCGGGACATTCGAACTCAAACGGCGACCAGCCGACTGGCCAGGCCACGTCACCGTTACCGGTGAAGAACTGGAACTGGGTTACCTGATGCGCCCCGACGCCTGGGGAGCCGGACTGGCGCGCGAGGCCGCCACTGCGGTGTTATGCGCTGCGGCGGAGGAGCTTCAGAACCAGCCTGTCCTTATCTCGACACAGACAGCCAACGAACGCTCGCTCATACTCGCGATTCGTCTGGGCTTCCAGCCGGTCGGCACGTTCGAATGGTTCGACGCCGAGCAGACCCTGTGCCTGGCCAACCTCCACTCGTTCATAGCGTGATCAGTCGATTGCTCCCGCTCGTCGGACTTCTGCCGACCGGTTCGATCAGCGCATTATGCGCGACAGAGTGTGTTGGGTATGCCCTTCCGCTGGAAGCGCACTACTCGTAGAACCGCCGCGGCAGTCAGCGCGCGAGCGAAGAAGGTCCAGTCACCCTTTCGGGGCAGGTCTTTACCGTGGTTCTGATATCAGCCAACGGGCTATGACTGCAAAGTGCTGTCGCACTTGCGATCTCGTGCGTGACTGTCAGGGAGAGACCGAAGTCGACTCGTCAGGGCCGGCGGATTGATCTGTTCGCCCGGGGCGCATTGTTGGGTATCGCTGTACGTTCGGGGTATGGGGAGTTCGACCGGCGTGGGGCGCCGATCACTGAGGTTTCGGCGGTTGTTCGCGATCTTGGTTGGGGTGGTGGTGGCGGGGTTGGTTGTGGGGTTGTTGCCGAGGTGGTGGTGTGGGCGGGAGGCCGGCGAGTGGTTCGACGGGGATGCGGGGCGGGTGCATGGGCTGGCTGAGGAGTTGGTGGCGTTCGAGGCTGACGATGATCAGCGGCGGGCTACCGGGCCGGGGGCGGAATTCGATGGCATGTGGGGGTTGCTCGCGCATCAGATGACGGCGCTGGGGTTGGCGCAGGTGTGTTTGGCGCATCCGGAGTGGCGGCAACGATACGCGCCCATTGTGACTCGGGCGGCGGCGAAGAGTCTGCTGCCGGAGATGCGTGCCGAGTTCACTGCGGCTTGGAAGGGGGATGACGGGTCAGCGGATTTGAGCACTCCGCATGCGCATGCCTATCTCTCGTATCCTGCGCTCGCGCTCGGGATGGCGCGCTTGGTTGATCCGGCGTTTCCGCCCCAGCTGGCCGCACAACAGGACGCCATGATCGCCGCTTTCGAGCGGCAGCTGCTCGCCTCGCCGACCGGGTTGCTGGAAACCCTTCCTGGAGAGGCTTATCCGACCGATGTGGCAGCGGTCGCCGCGGCGATAGCGGTGCACGGCCGCGCGACGGGCGTCGACCACTCGGCGGTGCTCGCGCACTGGGCTCGGCAGGTGCGCGCGGTACAGATCGATCCGGGTACGGGGCTGGTGGTGCAGCGCATGGGTATCGACGCGCATGCGCACGACGCACCACGCGCCTCGGGGACCGGATTGGCGGCCTACTTCGCCGGATTCGCCGATCGGGCGCTCGCCGGTGAGCTGGCGACCGGGTTGTTTCACCAGGAGCGCGGCATCCTCGGCTTCAGTGCGATCCACGAGTACGGGGGCGGCCACAGCGGTGCCGGGGATATCGACAGCGGTCCGGTCATTCTCGGAATCTCCGTCTCCGCCACCAGCTTCGCACTCGCCCCGGCCCGCGCGTTCGGCCACCGCGACCTCTTCACCCGCCTGTTCCGCACCGCCGGCCTTGTCGGCCTGCCCCTGCGCAGCGGCTCCCGCCTGCGCTTCGCCACCGGCGGCGTCATCGGCAACGCCCTCCTGCTCGCCTTCCTCACCTCCGGACCGGAGCTGGCACGATGAAACGCCCCGACACCACCCAACTCCGCACCGTATGGCGACTGATCCGCATCCCGACGCTCCTGGTCGCGCTCTACCTCGCTCTCCGCCTGATCTTGGCGGCACTGTCGCAGCGACACGGATTCGGTTCGCCCGACGGTATGGGCCTGAGTTACCTGACCGTCGCCGGTCTGGCGCTGGCACTGCGCATTGCGCTCCTGGTCATCGTGCCCGCCGTCATCACCTATCGAATTGCGGCATGGGCGGTTACGCGCGTGGCACGCTGGATCGAGGGCGGAGGATTCCGACGGTCAGGCGCGGGCTCGAAGTTGCTGGGCCACAGTCGATTCACTACTTGATCGACTTCATCACCAGATGAAGGGTGGCGAGAACTCCCACTGCGACAACAAGGGGGTAGTGGCCCGAGGACCTGGCGTAGTCGTAGGTCGAGGCGATGACGAGGATCGCCAGGATCAGGAACAGAAAGTGTTTCACCGGTCGCTCCCTTGACTGGACTCAAGGGTACGAGGGGCAGATTCTCTTGTGCCACAGTCGAACTCACCGGAGGGCAGTGGGAGGTAGGCAGAGGGGCAGTGGATTGGCGGCGAATGTCCGAGAAGAGCAGGGGCCGGGCCTGTCGACCTCGGCCTAGCCGGTCGGCTTCGGGCGGGAGCGGCGGAGGGCATCGACGGTGAAGATGGCCAGGGCCAGCCAGATCAGGGCGAAGCCGGCCCAGCGGGAGGCGGGCATGGGTTCGTGGCCTACCGCCACACCCCAGGTGAGCTGGAGGGCGGGGGTGAGGTACTGGAGGATTCCCATGGTGGACAGCGGAACTCGGGGCGCGGCCAGGGCGAAGAAGAGCAGCGGAACGAGGGTGACGGGGCCGGTGATCATGAGCAGGGCGGAGTGGGCGGGGGTGGAACCGAAGGTGGCGCGGCCGGTGACGCCCAGGATGACGACGGCGATTATCGCGAAGGGGGCGGCGGAGATGCCTTCGGCGGCCAGACCGGGGAGTGCGTCGAGGCGGATGACCTTTTTGATCAGGCCGTAGGTCGCGAAGGAGCAGGCCAGGATGAGGGCGATCCAGGGTGGGCGGCCGTAGTCGATGGTCAGGACGATGACGGCGGTCGCGCCCAAACCCAGTGCGAGCCACTGCACTCGGCGCAGCCGCTCACGAAAGATGAGGACGCCGAAGGCAACTGTGACCAGCGGGTTGATGAAGTAGCCCAGGGCGCACTGCACCACCTGCTCGGACATGACGCCGTAGACGTAGACGCCCCAGTTGATGGACAGCGCCAGCGAGGCCGCCGCGGCCAGTCGCCAGGTGCGGGCGTCGATACCGCGCAGTTCGCGGATTCTGCCGGTCACCACCAGAAGCAGCAGGGAGACGACCAGGGTCCAGAGAATTCGCTCGGCCAGCACCTCGGCGGGGGTGGCGAAGGTCAGCAGACCGAAGAAGGCGGGGAACATGCCCCAGACGAAGAAGGCGCCCGCACCGAAGGCCACACCCACTTCCCTGCCGGAGCGGCGCCGCCCGATTCGAGAAGTCACGGCGGCGGGTGTGTCTGACACCGTTCAACGTTAGCTTGCGCAACGACCAGGCGACTATCGGATCGGCCTGCAAGTTCGTGGCCCGCCCGGGTCTGGACTGGCGGAGCGGAGGAGGGAAGAACCGGGTAACAGGGCCACGAACCGCCGGAGCGCAGCGGAGGCAAATTGGACACAGCAAACATCTAGGCTGTGAATCATGTCGATCACCGCGCAGGATGAGAAACCCGCGACCGGACTCACCTCGGCAGAGGTGGAGCAGCGGCGCCGCGACGGGCTCACCAATGACGTCCCGGAGCGGGCCAGCCGTTCGGTGCGAGACATCGTCAAGGCCAATATCTTCACGCGCATCAATGCCCTGCTCGGTGTGCTGTTCATTCTGGTGATCGCGACCGGGTCGCTCATCGACGGCATGTTCGGCCTGCTGATCATCGCCAACAGCGGAATCGGCATCATCCAGGAGCTGCGCGCCAAGAAGACCCTCGACGAACTCGCGATCGTCGGACAGGCGCGGCCGGTGGTGCGCCGGGAGGGCAGAACGCAGGCGATCGCACCGCAGGAGATCGTGCTCGACGACATTATCGAGCTCGGACCCGGAGACCAGATCGTGGTGGACGGCGAGGCGGTGGAGTGCGAACTGCTCGAGGTGGACGAGTCGCTGCTCACCGGTGAGGCCGACCCGATCGACAAAATCGTTGGCGCACAGATCATGTCGGGCAGCTTCGTGGTCTCCGGCAGCGGCGCGTACCGGGCCACCAAGGTCGGCAAGGATGCCTACGCCGCCAAGCTCGCCGATGAGGCCAGCAAGTTCACCCTGGTCAAATCCGAACTGCGCACCGGTATCGACACCATTCTGCGGGTCATCACCTACCTGCTGATTCCGGCGGGCCTGCTGTCCATCTACAACCAGCTGGTCTCCAGCAAGGAGTCCTGGCGGCCCGCGGTCAACGGCATGGTGGCGGCGCTGGTGCCGATGGTGCCCGAGGGCCTGGTGCTGATGACCTCCATCGCCTTCGCGGTCGGTGTGGTGCGGCTGGGGCGGCGGCAATGCCTGGTGCAGGAGCTGCCCGCCATCGAGGGACTGGCGCGGGTGGATGTGGTGTGCGCGGACAAGACCGGCACACTCACCGAAAACGGTATGCGGCTGAGCGAGATTCGCGCCGTCGGCGACGAATCCGCCGACCGTGAAGTGGAATTGAAGCAGGTGCTGGCGGCGCTGGCGGGCGGCGATCCGCGGCCGAATGCCAGCGTCGCGGCCATTGCCGAGGCGCTGCCGGACACCCCCGGCTGGAAGCAGACCGGACTCGCACCGTTCTCCTCCGCCAAGAAGTGGAGCGGCGCGTCCTACGGCGAGCACGGCAACTGGCTGCTCGGCGCACCCGATGTGCTGCTGGATCCGAACTCCGAAACCGCCGCTGTCGCACAGGAAATCGGCGCGAAGGGCCTGCGGGTGCTGTTGCTGGCCAGCGGCGACCGGCCGGTGGACGCCGCCGATGCGCCCGGTGAGGTGACACCCGCGGCGCTGGTGGTGCTGGAGCAGCGGGTGCGCCCCGATGCCAAGGAGACCATCGAGTACTTCGAATCGCAGCATGTCGCCACCAAGGTCATCTCCGGTGACAATGCCGTCTCCGTCGGCGCGGTAGCCGCCTCGCTGGGGCTGGCCGGTGGCGACGATGCCGTGGACGCGCGCACGCTGCCCTCCGATCAGAACGAGCTCGCCGATGTGCTGGAGAGCAAAACCGTCTTCGGCCGCGTGCGCCCGGATCAGAAGCGCGCCATGGTCTCCGCGCTGCAGTCGCGCGGGCACACCGTCGCCATGACCGGTGACGGCGTGAACGATGTGCTCGCGCTGAAGGATGCCGATATCGGTGTCGCCATGGGCTCGGGCAGCCCGGCCACCCGCTCGGTGGCGCAGATCGTGCTGCTGGACAACAGGTTCGCGACCCTGCCGTACGTGGTCGGCGAGGGCCGGCGGGTGATCGGCAATATCGAGCGGGTCTCCAATCTGTTTCTGACCAAGACCGTGTACTCGGTGGTGCTGGCCTTCCTGGTCGGCATCGCGGGCATCGGCTCGCAGATCTTCCACTACAAAGCGATCGGATATCCGTTCCTGCCACGGCATGTGACGATCGCGGCCTGGTTCACCATCGGCATTCCGGCCTTCATCCTGTCGCTGGCGCCGAACAATGAACGCGCGCGCACCGGATTCGTCGGGCGCGTCATGCGATTGGCGATTCCGTCCGGTCTGGTGATCGGCGTGATGACCTTCATCGCGTACCTGATCGCCTATAAGGGACCGGATGCCGGCGACACCGCGAAGGTGCAGGCGGGCACCACCGCGCTCATCACGCTGCTGATCATCGCGGTGTGGGTGCTGGCCATCGTGGCGCGGCCGTGGAACTGGTGGAAGCTGCTGCTGATCGCGGGTTCCGTTGCCGGCTACCTGATTCTGTTCGCGGTGCCGTTCACGCGTCACTTCTTCAAGCTCGATCCGAGCAATATCGCGCTCACCACCTCGGCCATTATCTGCGGTGCGATCGGTGTGGTACTGGTCGAGGTGGCGTGGTGGCTCAGCGCCAAGTTCTACGGCGGTGAGGCGCATCTGCTGCGCGCCTCGGCTCGCGAAAACGACTGATCCCAGCGGTATTCCGCACTTCGGCGGCGGCGCACCCTCAGGTGCGCCGCCGCCGCTGTCAAATCCAAACTGGTCGCATGGTTTGGCTCGCCGGTGAACTACCTTGTCCCGGACGTTCTTTGACCGAAGGGGTACCTTGGCCCCCATGGAGGTCCTGCTGCACCAGATCGACGCGTTCGCCGACGCACCGTTCTCGGGCAATCCGGCGGCCGTGATGCCGCTGCTGTCATGGCTGCCGGATGAACTGCTGCAACACCTGGCCGAGGAGAACAATCTCGCCGAGACCGCCTTCTACACCTCCGCGCTACCGCCGGACGCCGGTGCGCCGCCGGACAACTCGCCCGCCTTCCATCTGCGCTGGTTCACCCCGGCCACCGAGGTGGCACTGTGCGGGCATGCCACCCTCGCGGCCGCCGCGCAGATTCTGGACGATATGCATCCGGGCGCGGATCGCGTGCACTTCTTCACCCGCAGTGGCTGGTTGCGCGTCGACCGGGACCGCGATGATCTGGTGCTGGATCTGCCGGCCGTCCCCTCGGCCGAAATCGACGTGCACGGCGAAGTACCGCACGCCCTCGCCGCGGCCCTCGGCGTGCGGCCGCTGCGCGCCTTCGAGGGCACCGATGTGGTGCTGATACTCACCTCGGAAGCGGAAGTGCGAGAAGTACATCCGAACTTCTCGGCCTTCCCGAAGCTCAACAGAGCCGCCATCGTCACCGCGACGGGTGACGAGGCCGACTTCGTCTCGCGCGTCTTCGCACCGGGCGTGGGCATTCCCGAGGATCCCGTAACCGGTTCCGCCCATGCGCAACTGACACCACTGTGGAGTCGCGAGCTCGGTCGCAACGCCATGTCGGCCCGGCAGCTGTCCGCACGCGGCGGTGCGCTGCGATGCACGCTGGCGGGCAGCCGCGTCCGGTTGGCCGGACGCTGCCGCCGCTATCTCGACGGCGTAGTTCGCCTGCCCGACTGAGGGTTTCGGCGACCGCTCCGCTCAGCGATCGACACCGTCCGCTTCAGCGATCGACACCGTCCGCTTCAGCGATCGACAATGCGCTCGGTGAGCGCCGTCAGATCCTCGGCCCGGTAGCCCGGATACCCGTGCAGCATGGCCCGCCACTGCTCCGGAACGGCCGAGGCGCCCCAGCGCGCACCGAGCAGACCACCGGCGATGGCGGCCGTGGTATCGGTATCACCACCGGCGCGCACCGCGAGTTCCAGTGCGGCGGGCAGGGAATCGGTGTGGGTGATGGCCCACCAGGCCGTCTGCAGGGCGTGCACCACCCAGCCGTTCTTGGGGAAATCCTCGGGCGCACCGGTTTCGGCCTTGTCCAGCAGCGGTCCCCAGAATCCGGCGTCCACCATCGAAAGCGATTGCCGCACACCGTCATAGGTGCCGTACAGCACCGCGTGCCGGATGGCCAGGGTCCACAGCTTGCAAGCCTGCATGGCCTGCATGTCGTAGTGGGTGAGGGAGCTGACCACCGCCGCGGCCTTACCGCAGTGCGCCTCGTCGTCGAGGTACGCCAGCGCCACCGGGGCGGTGCGCATGAGCGACCCGTTACCGGCCTTGAGGCCACCGAGTTCGTGCGCGTGGATCTGCATCTGGCGGCCGGTCGGGCTGCGCCACTGCAGCACCTGGCTGGTCTGCGCACCGACATCGGCAGGCTTGGAATCCCACCAGGTGATGAACTCGGCGGCCACCGCGTCGAGTCCGGGCTCCTCGTGCAGATTCACCGATTCGGCGGCCGCCCGCGCCACCGCGACGGCCATGGAGGTGTCATCGGTCCACTCCCCCGGCGCCCAGTCGAAGGCCCCGCCGCCCTTCATCTCGATCACCACATTCGGACTGGGATGGGTGAACTCGTAGCCCGCGCCGAGCGCATCGCCCGCCGCCGTTCCCAGCAGCACCCCCGCCGCCCGATCCGCCTGCTCCGCCGTCAGTTCCATCCGAGCTCAGCCCCTCTCGATCCGCACGCCTGAAGACCATCCTCCACGACGTTACGACAGCGCGTAGGAGCCCGCCGCTGGCCCCCGGTGTGTCCGGGGACCGCCGGCCGCGCTGCTAGACCTCCAGCTCCTCCTCGATGCCCTTGAGGCGGTGCCGGGCCATGGCGAGATTGGCGCGGCCGCGATCGAGGGCGAGATAGAGGAACAGGCCCTTGGATTTACGACCGGTCATGGGCCGGATGATGTGGTATTGAGCGGAGAGCGTGATGAGAATGTCCTCGACCTCCTCATTGAGACCGAGCTGTTCGATGGTGCGCATCTTGGCGCGCACCACTTCGGTATTGCCGGCGGCGGCGACCTGCAGATCCAGGGCCTTGGAGCTGCCGAGCATGCCGAGCGCCATCCCGCTGTTGTAGTCGACCACGGCTGCGCCGAGCGCACCATCGACAACCATCATGTCCTTCAGCGCAATATCCATGTTGGACATGGCCGTTCCTTTCAATCGGTGTTCTTCTTCGGGGCTTTCCTGGCCTCGTCGGCCAGAGCCGTCAATTGGTCCGCGATGGCGCGCGCCACCGGACGCGACTCCAGGTGCAGGCGGCCCACATTCACCTCCGGGCCCGCCAGCACCGTCAGCGAGGCCGTCCATCCGGCCGCGTAGATCACCACGTATCCGCCGGAGCCGTGCACCACGACCTCGTGGAAGCCGCCGCCGTGCGCCGTGGTTGCCAGCCGGTGCGACAGCGACAGTTGTGACGCGGTGAGCGCGGCCATGCCACTGGGCTCTATGTGCGCCGGTAGATCGTGCGCGATCAGCAGCCCGTCGGTGGATGCGATCAGCGCGCCGGTCAGTCGGGGGACGCTGTCCCGCAACGATTTCAGCTGCGCCAGTAGCATCGTGTTCGGTTCCGGTCCGGACATCGCCACCTTTGTCGACCTTCTTCCCATCAGTTCGCCGAGCCGCTTCTTTCGCGCGCTCACACCAGCTCCTCCAAGGCCGCCTCCCACTTCGTCCGCCGAGCCGTTTCTTTCGTGAAATCGGCTTTCGCGCGCTCACGCCAGCTCCTCCAGTGCCGTCCGGACTCGGACGAGCACTTCGCGGTCGATGGGTTTCCAGCGGTCCGGGGCGGACGTCATGGCAGCCGAACGCACCCGGCGGCGCGGGAGCGGCGCCGGGGGCAGTACCACCCGGCGCTCGGTCCGCACCTCGGAGGACGGCTGGGATTGCGCTGCCGTGGGCGGCTGGAGCTGCCCCTGCGGAGGCGGCTGGAGTTGCAGGAGGGCAGGCCGTTCGGGTGGGGCCTGCGGTGCGGCCGGGGCTTCGATGAGCCCGGCCGCGGTGAGTTCACGCACCGCCGTGAGGCAGCCGAAAGTGGTGCGGCCCAGCTCCCGAGCAATACCGGTGATGCTGCGCTGCGCATCGGCGGCGGCGAGCACCTCGGCCTGACCGCCGGTGAGCACCACCCGCTGCCGCCGGATCCGGCGGGCCGGGATCACCGGCGCGCGGTCGATGAGCGCAATGGGCCACGGGCCCGCCTGCGGATCGCCGCGGCGGGCGCACTCCTGAACCAGGGCGCGGGGCGCGATCCGGCAGACCGGGGCCAGCCAGTGCGCGGGCGCGGGCCGGAATTCGAGGACCTCGGGTGCGGACAGCAGGAAGTAGGCGGCATCGAAAACCGCGATCGCGGCGAGGATTTCGAGTTGCGGGCAGGCCAGCAGCGGACTCGGATCACCGCCGGCGGCGAGCTGCCACTGTTCGGCGGTCGCCACACCCGCCTCGACCACCAGCCGATCGAGCCCAGTAGTCCGGTGGCAATCGGCGCAGGCGATGGCGCCTTCGGTGAAGTGGAACGCGCCATCCCCTGCGCGCAGCACTCCCGTCGAGCCTTCGTCTTCCAATCTCCGCAATTCACTTGCGACTTCAGCGTTCATGCCCGCCCTCGCCCAATTCCGCGAGTATTCCCCGCAGCCGGAATCGGGCCATACCAAGATTGCCGGTCTCATCATCGAAGAGCACGTGCACGAACAGCCGGCCCTCGAAGTCGCCCTTGATCAAATTCAGCAGGTGGTACCCGCCGGTCCCGCAGACGATGATCTCGGAGATGTCATCGTCCTCGCGGCCACTGGCCAGCGCCGGGCAGCCGAGCACCGCGCGCACCACATCGGTGCTAGCTGCGGCGTCTTCATGTTGATCGAGTGGATCCTGCCGTCCCGCACCGGCAATCGCCAAGCCGCTCGCACCATCCACCAGCGTCACACTGCGCGCACCGGGGATATCCATGATGCGCTGCAGGCAGCCGTCAATACCGATCACCGCGCCACCGCTTTATCTAATAAGCCTTTACAAATTCAAGACGCTACACACGCCCGCGACCCGCTGTACGCCGAATGCGCGAGAATTCGGATGGCACACAGCATTTCCCCCGGCTACCGGCCAAGAATACCTTTCGGTATTCAATACCTTTTGGTACAAACAACTTTCGGAATGCAATACTCACCCGCAAAAGATAGCCAGAATGGTCATCCCAGCAAACATGATGCGGGGCGATAGCCGAGACCGCGCGGACTCAGTTGTCCGGCACCGGACCGTCATCCGTGCCGAAGTCGGCGCGGTCCCGCTGCTCGGGCAGCAGCGGGGACAGCGCGAAGACTCCGGCGGCCGCATCGGCGGGCAGCGCCTCGATGGCGCGAACTCCGGCCAGGGCAGCCAGGTTTCGCAGCTGCGGCAGCGTGGCCTGCACCACCAGACCGACCAGACACGAGCAATTGGCCGAGAGCCGCGCATAGGTCACCTGCTGGACGCGCTCGGCTCGGTCGCCGTCGGCGTTCATGGCCCGGACCGTGGCGGCAGCCGCCCGCTGCGAGGCCACGGCGACCGGACCGCCCGCGGGTAGCGGGATCTGCACGATCGGGGTCGCCACCCGATCGATCGGCACATGGTAGAGCGCCTCGGAAACACGCAGATCCCCGGCGAATTCGGGGATGTGATCGGAGCTGACGCCCGCGGTGAAGGAGATCAATGCCCAGTGCGCATCGGTATCGGTGGCCGCCAGCGTATTTCGCGCACGCGCCAGGTACTCGGCAACAGGCTCACTGTTCTCCGGCCCGAGACGATCAGAGGAAATGACCGCCGGGCGGGGCGGAATCGCCCAGCCGAGCAGCACCATCAAGATCACCAAAGCCGTTGCCGCGACCCCGATTCCGAGCCGCCGCCGAGTGGAGTCGCGCGGCGGAATGGTATCGCGCGGCGGAATGGAGCCAACCGCACCCTCCACCTCGCGCTTCGGTGCGGCGTCCGGTCCGTTGTCCACCTCGGTGGCCGACCAACGGTCCGCTGCGGAGTCCGGCCCGAGCGCAGCCCCAGCGCCCGGCCCGTGCGCAGGTTCCGGCCCGCGTTCCGCCGCACTGTCCTGCACGTACTCCTCCTCGTACGGCGACGCCGACTCTGTATTGCTCGTGCCGCTCGCGGCTAGGCGCGCAGGACTTCCAGGGCGTGGGCGAGGTCGGCGGGGTATTCGCTGGTGATCTCGATCCAGCGGCCGTCGGCGGGGTGATTGAAGCCGAGCTGTTTGGCGTGCAGCCACTGGCGTTCCAGGCCCAGGCGTTCCGCGATACGCGGGTCCGCGCCGTAGGTGAGGTCACCGCAGCAGGGGTGGCGGACAGCGGAGAAGTGCACGCGAATCTGGTGTGTGCGACCGGTTTCCAGATGCACGTCGAGCAGGCTCGCGGACTGGAAGGCCTCGATGGTGTCATAGTGGGTGACGCTGGGGCGGCCGTCCGCGGTGACCGCGAACTTCCAGGCATTGCCGCGGGCCCGGCCGATCGGCGCGTCGATGGTGCCGCTGCTGGGATCCGGATGTCCCTGCACCAGAGCGTGATAGCGCTTGTCCACGGTGCGCTCCTTGAAGGCGCGCTTGAGCACCGTGTACGCCCGCTCGGACTGCGCGACCACCATGACCCCGGAGGTGCCGACATCCAGGCGGTGCACGATGCCCTGGCGCTCATGGGCGCCGGAGGTGGAGATGCGGTAGCCCATGGCGACGAGCCCGCCCACCACGGTGGGTCCGGTCCAGCCGACGCCGGTGTGCGCGGCCACGCCGACCGGCTTGTCCACGGCCACGATGTCGTCATCGGCGTAAAGGATCTTCATACCGTCGACGGGAGTCGCCTCGATGGTGAGTTCCCGCTTGGGCTCGGGGAATTCGACCTCGAGCCAGGAGCCCGCGTTCAGCCGGTCGGATTTGCCTGCCGCCACCCCGTCGAGCTGGACCGAGCCGTCCTCGGTCATGGCGACCACGGCCGTGCGCGACAGGCCGAGCAGCCGGGACAGTCCGGAATCGACACGCATTCCGTCCAGTCCGTCCGGCACCGGCATACTGCGGGTTTCCTTCATACGCTCTTCTCCTCCGCGTTGTCGTCCTCCAGGTGCCGGTGCATGCGCGTCCCGTCCGGTTCGAAACCGAACACCGTCAACGCCACCAGTAACACCGCGCCGCAGACGATCGCCGAATCGGCGACATTGAACACCGGCCACCAGCCGACCGCCACAAAATCCACCACATGCCCCTGCAGCGGCCCCGGCGTCCGGAACAACCGGTCGATCAGATTGCCGAGTGCACCGCCGAGCACCAGACCCAGGCCCACGGCCCACGGCAGCGAGCGCATGGTGCGGCCGATCCGGACCACGCCGATCACCACCGCGGCGGCCACCAGCGTCAGCAGCCAGGTCATACCGGTCGCCATCGAGAACGCGGCGCCCGGATTGCGCACCAGCGCGAAGCGCACCGAATGGCCGATCAGATAGACCGGATCGCCCGGGGTCAGCTTCGCGACCACAATCGTCTTGGTCAGCAGATCCAGTCCGAGCGCGACCACGGCCACGAGCAGCAGGGTGCGCAGACGCAGCGGTCGCGCGGTCGCCTCCGGCTCGGCCGAGGCGTCCGGATCAGCGGCGGGGGCCGGCTCCGGCGGGGCGCCGGCGGGTGCGCTGTCGGCGTGCGACTCGTCTGGTTCCTCAATGCCGGATTCGCGCGGCCGGTCGGTACTCACGGGTCACATCATTCCCTATGACTATCCAGCGCCCGATGGCCGGACGGCGCGGCCGCTTCCCAAGCTGATTATCAGGAAGTGGTCGTAACCTGTTCGACGTGACGGTGTTGTCTTCATCCCCCAGCTCGGCGAACGCCACCGCACCCTGTTCCGGCTCACCCGGCCGGCCTCGACCGGGACTGCGCAGCACCCGATCCGGTGTTCTGCTGCTCGTGCTCGCGGTGACGCTCTCCGCCTTCGGAGTCGGCTGCAGCGACCACACCGAGGGCGCCGCCGAATCCGACAGCGCGGAACCGCTCGGCATCGGCAAAGAGGTCACCATGCCCATCGCGGCGGTGACCACCACCATCGTCGATCCGGGCGCCGAACCGCGCTCCGCACTGCGGCCCGCACTCGAACAGGGCACCACCCAGCAGGTGACGCTGCGTACCGACCATCACATCGAACAGCAGATCAATGCGCAGGCGGTGCGTGATTTCTCCCCGCCCGCCGTGACCATTCCGCTCACCGCGCAGGCGGGCAGCGACGGTGTGGAGCTGACCCTCGGCACCGTCACCTCTCCCGATCCGGCGCTGGCCAAGGCGCTGCTGCCCGCGGACGGGTCGCACGCCGGTTTCGATATCAGTGATGTGGGGGCGATCACCGCGCTGCGAATGGCGCCCAAGCCCGCCACCTCCGATGCCGCCCGCGCGGCGCTGGAGCAGGCGTTCTATCAGGCGGTGTACCAGTCCATCGCGTTCCCGGACGATCCGGTCGGAGTGGGCGCGGTGTGGACGGTGCGCCAGCAGGTTTCCGGCAGCGTGCCGCTCGAGCAGGTGACCACCGCGACGCTCACCCGCCGCGACGGCAATCTGCTCACCATCGAGCTCGATGTGGTGCAGACGCCCGAGACCACCGTGTGGCGACTGCCCAATCAGGCCGGGCAGCTGGAGATCGTGGACTACCTCATGCACGGCACCGGGACCATCGATGTGGATCTCGGTCTGCCGCTGCCCGTTTCGGGGCAGGTCGAAGTCGGCGGCAATCAGACCTATCGCGATCCCAGCAGCTCGGTCACGCTGAGCCAGACGCTGCGCACCCAGGTGCAGTGGGGATCCTGACCCGCGTGGCGGCGACGACCGCCGCACGAGCTGCCGGGCATGATGGCGCGGTGATCGCATCCACCACTACACCCCGGCGGCCGCGCGGGCGGACCGCACTCGTTCTGCTGCTCAGTACCGTTGCCGTATCCGCCTGTGGTTCCCACGATTCCGCCGCACCCGCACTGCCGACGCTGGGGCCGACCGTGCAGCCCAAGGCGACGGTCGCGCCCGCGATACCGGATGTGATCACGCTGCGCGCCCAGCTGCTCGATGTACCGCAGCTGCCCAGCGGGTACTCCTCGCTCGGTGATCCGGCGCCGGGCAGCACCACCGGCGCGGGCGCGCGCACTACGCCCGCGCAGTGCGCGAAAGTGCTGGCGCCGATTGCCGAACAGGCGCCGAACGCCGTCACCCGGGCGGCCGCGCAGTACGGCGGACCGGACTTCGACAGTATCGATATCGATTCCGCGGCCTATGCGAACGACGGAGCGGCGCAGGCGTTCTCGGCGGCCCAGACGCTGCTGCGGCAGTGCGGAACGTATTCCAGCACCGATACCGACGGGTCGAAGGTGCAATTCCAGGTCGGCGGATTGAATCAGCCGACCGCCGGGGACGGATCGTTCGGGTTCCGGGTGCACACCACCAGCCAGGGGCTCACGCTCTACACGGCGGTGAGCATCACCGTGGTGGGATCCACCGTCGTACAGCTCGCCATGTCCGGCACGAACGAGCCTGACCCGCAACAGCTCAGCGCGCTGACCGATGCGCAGGTGCACAAGCTGCGCGGCGACGCCGGACCGTAACGTCCGCAGCGGACTGCGCCCGCCGGGGAGCGAAACGTCCGCATACGATCGCGCCTCCGCCATCCGGATACGACCGCGCCCCTGCCATCCGGATACGGCCACACACCGCCATCCTGATACGACCGCGCCCCTGCCATCCGGATACGCCCACACACCGCCATCCTGATACGACCGCGCCCCTGCCATCCGGATACGGCCACGCACCGCCGGCCGGATACGACTGCGCCCCCGCTTCGAAGCGGGGGCGCGGTGTTCCGGACTACTGCCAGCCGGTCACATTGATCGGACCGGGACTGGACAGGGCCGAGCGGGTTTCCGGGGTGACCACCGGGAGCGCGCGGATGGCGGTGTCGTCGATGCGCGAGAACTGTTGCAGCTCACCCCAATCCCGGCGCCAATCCTGGTTCAGATACGTCGCCAGGGTGTGCGGGCGCAGCAGCATGGAGCTCCAGCCCAGCGGGCCGCCGCCCTCATGGCTCTCCCAGGCGTTCGTATCCTTCGCGCCGCCCCGGTCGGGCAGGATCCGGTAGCTCGGCACCTCGGCGATGCCGACCTTGTGGTCGAACGGGCGCTGGCACGGGAATTGCAGGCCGACAGCCCAATCCAGCAGCACCGGCTGCGTGGAACCGATCAGATCCTGCAGGATGCGGGTCTGCGGGACGCGCGGCGGGGTCAGGGCGATCCACTGCTTGGGATCACGGTCCCGATCGGTGGCGACCAGACGGACCACGGTGGCATCGGCCGGAATATCGGTGAACGGCACCCGCAGATTGCGCCAGGTCGGCGACGGGCCGATATCGATCGGCGTGACCCGGCCCTGCGGCTGCGCCTCACCCGCGGGATCGGCTGTGCCGTATTCGATTTCGACGGACTGGCCCGGGGTGACGATGCCGTCCTTGTCGACGGAGCGAATGCGACCGGCGGCGGCGATGGAGATGATGCCGCCGCGGTGGGCGGCATCGGGGAGCCGGTACCAGCCGGTGGTGAGGGAGGCGATGGATTCGCCGGTCCCACTCGAACCCAGCACCGGTACCCGGGCCGGGTCCAGGCCGAACGGCAGTGCGGCAGTGGTGGTTCCGGTTTCACCGGCGGTGGACTTGTTGTTCAGCGCGGTGGTGATGGCGCTGGTGTCGACCTCGTCGTCGGCGGTCATATCGCCGGCGACGCCGGTGGGGGTGAAGCCCTTCGCATCGGCCGAGAAGGTGCTGAAGGCGTCTCCTGTCAGCGGCGCCAGCAGGCCCGCGTTCGGGTCGGTCTCCACCAGGACGTCTCGGGCCAGTCCGCACGGTTCACCCAGTGCCGCAGCCACATTCGAGCGGGCCAGGGAGAAGGCCGGGCCCTGTGCGGCGGCGGCCTTGGCGAACGAGGCGACCTCGAACAGCACCATGAACGCGGCCACCACGGTCAGGGGCGGAATGGCCGTCAGCCGCCAGGCCTGCCGGGAAATGCGATGCGGGGCGGTCGCCGGATCCGGCGCGCGCACATGCCACCAGCCGGCCAGCGCGAGCAGGGCCAGCGCGGCGAGCAGGAAGACCTCGTTCAGGCCGATACCGGCGATCACCACCGGCTTGTCGTTCCACGGAATGCCGTAGTTCGAGACGTACCACCAGCCGTTGATGCTGGAGAAGGTGATGGCCAGCGCGAAGGCGACCACCGCGGCGAAGAGCGCGCGATTGCGGGGTGAGCGCATGACCTTCGGACCCAGCGCCACCGCCGCCAGCACCGCGATCACACCGGCCAGTCCGGCGTAGATGCCGTTGTGGTGTGTCCATTTGGTGGGCGTGGTCATCATCAGCAGGATCACCCCGACGGTGCTGCCGAGCACGCGCCGTGCCGGACCCGAGGCGACGGTGGGAATCCGGCCGCCCTTGCGCAGCAGCACAAGTGCGACGGCCGCGATGCCCAGCCAGAGCATGAACATGCCGAAGCGGCGGGCCACCGAACCGTCGATGGTGTCCATGAACAGGTACTGGTAGCGCAGATATTCGTCCGGCCACTTCACATCCGGGCCGACGATGGAGTGCACCCGCTGCATCTGGAACATGGACGAGAGCGGCTGCACGCCGAACATGGCGACCAGCACCACGGTTCCGGCGGCGACCAGCGGCGCGGCCAAGGTGAGGTACGCGATGAAGCGGGCGCGCACCACGGTGAACACCCCGGCGTTCTCGGCTGTCGGCCTACTCAGTGCGGCGGCCCGGGTATCGAGCACCCGCCACACCGGGCGGATACCGGCCAGCAGTGGTGCGAAACAGATCACGCCCGACGGGCCGACGGTACAGGCGAACGCGCCGATGGCGATGGCGACGCCGTAGGGCAGCAGTCGCCGGGTGGCGATCGAGCGCTCCACCGAGACCCAGGTCAGCAGGACGGCCAGGCCCACCATGGCCTCGGGGCGCAGGCCGTTGTTGTACGGCATCCAGACCGCCAGGAAGCCCAGCGCACCGGTCCACACCGCGACACGATTGCGGCTGATGCGCGCGCCCAGGCGGGGAATGACCTCTTTGCTGATCGCCAGCCAGCAGACGAAACCGGCCAGCAGGGCGGGTAGCCGGACGAACGGGCTCGCGACACTGATCTCGGCGAGGCGGCCGATCAGGTCGTAATACGGTGTGCCGACCGGGTTCTCGGGGACGCCGAAGTAGGCGAAGTAGTTGGCCATATAGCCGGCGCCGATGGAGGTGCGGGCCATGCCGAACTGGTAGCCGTCATCGGAGGTGGTGGAGCCGATGAAATGCCACAGCACCAGGGTGCCCAGCACCGTGGCGTCCACGGCGGTGAAGCTCCACCAGCGCTGCGGGAGGAAGCGGCGGGCGCGGCGGCCGTCGCGGCGATCGAGGCGGTAGAGGGCGAACAGTGCGAGCAGGGTGCCCAGCACGGCCGTCCACATGGCTGCACGCTTCACCAGCGTCGGATGTGCGGAGAAGCGACTGTCGACCCGGGCGGTGACCGTGGTGCCGTCCGGCGCGGTCAGATCGCTGAAAATGCCGACCAGCTGCGGGCGGTAATCACCGGCGAGAGTGACCGGGGTCACGCTGGAACCGGTGAGAGCCAGTGTGGCCTTGGTCATTTCGGTGTGCACGGTGAGCGCGCAACCGGCCGGGAGTTCATCCACCGGGACGCTCAGCAGGGACTGATTGTGCAGTACCGCTTCGAGTTTGCTGGGCGTGGTCGTTCCATCGGCAGCGGTGGTGACCGCGGTCACTCGCGCGACAAAACCGTATCGCTCCAGATTGGGGGCGCCATTGGGACCGGTCGCGATCAGAGTCCCACCGTGCGAACCGAGCTGCGCCACAGCCGAACACGGAATGGTGGCGTCGAAAGTCAAGGGCGCGTACGAGACCAGCGGAGCCTCCACGCTGCGCGCCGAATCACCTTGCGGCCAAGAGAGTGTCGCGGCATCCACCCGCACCGGCAAGAGCGGCACGGCCACCGCGCACACTACGGCGATCAGACCTGCGATCAGGGCGAGCGGCCGTTCCCATCCCCCGGGTCTGCCTCGCACGGTTTCGGGTCCAGCTCGTCCGGCGGAATCCTGCCCCGCCTTCTCCATCACGTCGGTCACGATCGCCGATCCTAAGCGGCGCCCCGCACCTTCCGCTCCACGGTCACCGAACCACCCAAACCTCCCAGGTCACGAGCGGGGCAATCACCCCGCACAGGCGAACGGGCCCGGCACTCCAGTGGAGTGCCGGGCCCGTTCGGGAAGAGTCAGCTGCAGGCCGGGGAGGTCTGGTTCGCGAGCGACAGCGTATTGCAGATCCACTCCTTCTGGACCTTCCACTTGCCGTCTTCGGCCACGAACGGCACCACCATCTGCTGCGGCGCGCCGCCATTGATGGACGCCTGGGCATCGGCGGTGATGGTGCCGTTGCCGAGGTCGGTCACATTGGTGACCGTGATGGTGGCGTTGTTCTGCTTGTAGGCATCGGCCAGCCGGCTCGGGAGGCTCGGGTCCGCCTGCACGCCCTGCATCATGTCCAGCTTCTCGGAATCCGGGATGGACGGATCGAGGGCCTTCTGCAGCTGGGTGTTGAGGTCCGCCGCGGTCGGGGCCGGCGGGAAGTTCTGGGCGGCCGAGGTGCTCGCGGCGCTGGTGGTGTGGGTGACCTTGGTCCCCGGCTTGTCACCGCTGCCACACGCCGACAGCCCGAGTACGGTGACGACGGCCAGTGCGGCGACCGTGATGCGTCCAGTCTTCTGAAGCTTCAACTGCTCGTCCTTTGCGTTCGAGTAGGTCCGTTCGACAACGTGACAGCTACACCCGACCGGCGACGCTGCACGACGACACAGAGGCTACCAACGACATCCGTGCGAAGCCGCCTCCGAACACGCCACGGGGGCACTTTCAGTCCGAATCCTCATAATCGCCGCATTCGTCCCTTACTTCCGGGCCGAAAACCCTTGGTAAGCCTCAGCGCAGACTGTCGAGCGGATCGGCGCGGGTCAGCGCGGTATCGGTGGCCGCGAAGGTGCGCGCCGGACCCGTTCCGGTGGAACGGGTCTCGAATCGGACCGTCACCACCCCGTGCCCGGCGCCCTGCACCCAGCCGTGCCCGAATTCGGTGTGCACCACATCCAATCCGGGATACCAGCTCGCGGTGCCGTAGGAGCGAGCGGCGGGCGGCACCACCGGATCCGGTGCGACGGCCAGTCCGAGCGTGGGCTCCTCGGACACCGATTCGGCAATGGTGTCGACGGTCTGGTCCAGCTCCGGGAACAGCGATTCCTGCCGAATCTCCGACAGTCCGGCGAAACCCACACCCACCAGGCGGATGGACCCCAGTTCCGCCGGATCGATGGCCGAGCGCTGCGCCGCCGCGGTGAGCGTGGCCAGCTCCTCGGTGGCATAGGGCAGCGTGGACGAGCGGGTCACAATGCTCATATCGGCCCTTTTCAGCTTGAGCACCACCGTGCGGGCCGCGCGGCCGTCCGCGATGAGCCGCCGGTGCGCGGACACCGCCATGGCCTCGATGGCCGGGCGCAGCTGAGCCAGCGTGACGATATCGGTCTCGTAGGTGGTCTCGGCGCTGATCTGCTTGGCCTCCGCACGCTCGGCGACGGGCCGGTCGTCGATGCCGCGCGCCAGCCGGTGCAGCGCAATGCCCACGGCGCTACCGAGAATCGAGGCCGCCTCGGTTTCGGGCAGTGCGGCGAATGCCCCGACGGTCTCGATTCCCATTGAGCGCAAACGACTTTCGGCTACCGGGCCGATACCCCAGAGCCGCCGCACCGGGAGCGCGGCGAGGAACTGCAACTGCTCGGCGGGCGAAACCACCCGCACCCCATCGGGTTTCGCCATATCGGAGGCGATCTTGGCGAGCTGCTTCCCGCTGCCCGCACCCACGGAGGCCACCAGACCGGTGCGTTCGCGCACCAGAGTGCGCAACCCTTCGCAGAATTCGAGCACCTCGGCGGCGGTGGCCCCGGCCAATTCGGCGGGCTCCCCGAACGCCTCGTCGAACGAGAGCGTCTCCAGCACCGGAATCCGTGATCGCAGAGCCTCGAACACCTGCCCGCTGAGTTCGGCGTAGACGACACCGCGCGGGGGCACCACCACCCCGTTCGCACCCACCAGGCGGCGGGCCTGATGCATGGGCATGGCCGAGCGCGCCCCGAACACGCGCGCCTCATAACTCGCGCCCGCCACCACCCCGCGGCCGCCCATTCCGCCGACGAGCACCGGCCGCCCGCGCAGCGTCGGGCGGGTCAGCTGTTCGACCGAGGCGTAAAACGCGTCCATATCTATGTGCAGCACCCAGCGGCGAGCACCAGTCCGCTGAACAGGCAGTATTGGCCTGCCCAGCGGGCCGATACGCGTATCCATGATCGGCAATCTACGCTTGACTACCGACAAATCAGATCAGTGTGATGATCGGTCTTTGACGCCGCCCCTCCCAGGGGAGACGGATTCCCGTCACCCATTGATCGGGGCTTTCTGCTTCACTGAGGGCCGCCCGCGCGGAGTAAGCACCGACGAGGACTTACGACTTCTCCGCAGACTGTCACCGTCACGCCCTACGGTCGAAAAGCACGTTAGCGCACTTGTTCGAAGATTCTCAGACTTTCCTGGAATATGGTCTTCACCCCATACCATCCAGGGGACCCCTAGAGGAGTGGTAATGACGATTCGCAAGGCCGTGATCCCCGCCGCCGGCATCGGTTCCCGCCTGCTGCCACTGACCAAAGCGATTCCGAAGGAGATGCTCCCGGTCGGCGACAAGCCGGTCATCGAGCACACCGTCCGCGAGCTGGTGGCCTCCGGGATCACCGATATCACCATTGTGGTGAGCAACGGAAAGTCATTGATCCAGGACCACTTCCGGCCCAACCCGCAACTGGTGGCGCAATTGCGCGCCGACGGCAAGGCCGCCTACGCCGATGTGGTCGAGGAGGTCGGCGAACTGAGCCGCCGCGGCCACATCACCTATCTGGACCAGCACGGGCCCTACGGCAACGGCACTCCCGTGCTGAATGCCGCCCGCAATCTGGGCGACGAACCGATGCTGGTGCTGTGGCCGGACGACGTCTTCGTCGCCGCCGTGCCGCGCGCACAGCAGTTGATCGACGCCTATGAGAAGACCGGCGCACCGGTGCTGGCGCTCATGCCCATGGACCCGTCCGATTCGCAGCGCTACGGCGTCCCGGTGGTCGAGGAGACCGCCGGGGACGGCCTCATGCGCATCAGCGGATTGAAGGAGAAGCCGAAGCCCGCGGACGCGCCGTCGAGCTTCGCCGCCGTCGGTGGCTATGTGGTGACACCCGGCATCATCGCGGAACTGCGGTCCCAGGTGGACAACTGGTACACCCACCGCACCGGCGAGGTGTACCTGACCGATGCCATCAATATCTTCGCCGCCTCGAACCCGGTGTACGGCCAGGTGATTCAGGGGCACTGGTACGACACCGGCAACCCGGCCGACTACCTGGTGGCCCAGTTCGCCTCGGCGCTGGCGCATCCCGAGTACGGCCCGCTGCTGCGGCAACTCGTCGCGGAGTAGGCCCCACCAGCAAAAAGTCACAAATGCGTCAAACAGGCTCCAGCACGCCACGAGCTATTTCGTCAAAACCCGAAACACAGGGGCAACATTTGGCGATCATCCGTGCGGGAGATACTGGCTAGTACGGGAGTTCGGTTTTGCTTTGCGACAGTGCCAATCGGTACAGAGTTGGCACACGGGCGATGGCGCTCGCGGCCACAGCCACCTTCTTCATCGGGTCACTCACTACTCTCACGGCGACGGGTACGGCGCTGGCAGCGCCACCCGACCCCATCACCAGCACCGCAACCCTCGCCGGCACACCGGTTTCCGATGACGGATCCAAGATCTCCGCCTTCGAGGTGCGCGATAAGCACAATCTCACCCTGCACGTGCACTCCGCGGCCATGAACGACGACGTCACCGTGGACGTACAGCGCCCGGCCGACGCCTCCGTGGCCCGGCCGGTGCTGTATCTGCTCAACGGCGCCGGCGGCGGCGAGGATACAGCCACCTGGAAGCGCAATACCAATGCCACACAGTTCTTCTCCGATAAGAACGTGAACGTGGTCATGCCCATCGGCGGCGCCTTCAGCTACTACACCGACTGGCGCGCAGTCGATCCCAAGCTCGGTCTCAATATGTGGAAGACCTTCCTCACCGAGGAGCTACCGCCGCTCATCGACGGCGCGTTGAACACCAATGGATTACGCGCCATCGTCGGCATGTCCATGTCGGGCACCTCGGTGCTGCAGCTGCCGATCGCCAAGCCGGGACTGTACAGGGCGGTCGCCTCCTACAGCGGCTGTGCGCAGATCAGCGATCCGATCGGACGCAATTTCGCGCAGATCGTGGTCTCCATCGGCGGCGGCAATCCGGTCAATATGTATGGGCCGGTGGACGATCCGGAGTGGGCCGAGAACGACCCGTATCTGCACGCCGACGCACTGCGCGGGCTCGACCTGTACATCTCCAACGGCAGCGGGCTGCCCGGGCGGCACGACAATGTCGCCGATACCCGCAGCCTGGGGCCTGCCGACGGCGGCATCATGCAGCAGCTGCTGGTCGGCGGCATTCTGGAGGCGGCCAGCGACTGGTGCGCGCGGAATCTGCAGACCAAGCTGGAGCAGTTGCACATCCCCGCCACCTTCGATATCAATCAGGCGGGCACCCACTCGTGGGGCTACTGGGAGGACGCGCTGCGCGCCTCGTGGCCGGTGCTGGCCAAGGGCCTGCAGCTGTAATCCCTGACAGCAGTGGGGTTCTCACCTACTCGTCGGCGGCGTTGTACCTGACCAAATAGTCCGCCATGCGACCGATGTCCTCATCATCCCAGTCGCGCAACCGCTCCGCGAAGGCCTCGGCCCGGCGGCGCGCGGCATCCCCGGCAACCCTGCGGCCCGCGGCGGTCGCCCGCAGCACATGATTGCGCCGATTGGCCGGGTCCACCTCCCGGGTGAGATAGCCGAGATGTTCCAGGGCCGCCACCTGGCGGCTGACCGTGGACTTGTCGAGATGGAAGTGCCCGGCCAGATCACTGGCGAGGCAGCCCTCGCGTTCGATGACCAGATCCAGAATGCTCGACGCCACCAGCGACAGCTCCGGATGCAGTTCGGCGGCCCGGCCGCGTGCGCGGCGCGAGAAGGCGGTGAGCTCGCGCTGTATGACCTCGATCGCGTCCGCACGCCCCGGGAATGCCGATTCACTCTTCATAGTTGTATAGTACAACCTAGATAGTTGCATTTACCAACCATTTGGAGAGAGATCATGACCTCGGCCCAGATCCGGCATATCGCCACCCACCTGCTGACCCCGCTGCTCATGTGCCTGGGCATGGGGCTGGCCTATCTGGGCGCCTTCCACCAGCCCGCGCCGAATCATCTGGCGATTGCGGTGGTCGGCGATTCGGCGCAGGTCAAGGTGCTGGCGCAGACGCTGAAAGACACCGGCGGCAACGCGCTCGACGTCATCACGCTGCCCAGCCGCGACGCGGCCATCACTCAGCTGCGCAATCGCGATCTCGCGGGCGCCTACGTCCCCGACGCCCAGCATCCCGAGGCACTGGTCGCCAAGGCCGGGTCCGACACCACGGCCATGGCCGCCGAGGCGGTCTTCGGACAGATCGCCGCGAAACAGGGCGCGGTGATGACCACCACCGATATCACCACCGCCGCCTCCGGCGATCCCACCGGACAGGGCATCTTCTTCCTGCTGGTGGCACTGAGCATCGGTTCCTACGGCAGTGTGGCGGCCATCGGCGCGGCCGGCGCGGGCATGTCCATGTGGGCCAAAGGCCTTATCGGACTGGTCACTTCACTACTGGTCAGCCTCATCGGCCTGGCGCTCGCGGGCCCGGTCTTCCATATCGTCGACCATGACAATGCCGCCGTCTGGGCCATGTCGTGGCTCTACTCGGCGGGCATTCTGGCCGTGGGCATCGGTGCGCACACGTTCCTGAAGCGCTGGACCACCCTGGCCATGATGGTGCTGTTCGTGATGCTCAACTTCACCACTTCCGGCGGCGTGTACACCCCGTGGCTGCAGAACGACTTCTTCGGCGCCCTGCACTCCTTCTGGAACGGCGCGGGCTTCGTCGAGGGCGCGCGCAGCCTGCTCTACTTCGACAGCGCGAGTTTCGGCCCCCGGCTCACCAGCCTGTTCGTCTGGTTCGGCGCGGGTCTGCTGGTCATGATCGCCGCCGCCGTCGCCGAGAAGCGCCAGGCAGCGAGCGCGCCCCGGCACGCGGCGGTCGCCGAACCGGTCGCCGAGGCCGAGGAGGAGATGGAGGAGACGGTCGGCGTCTGAGCGGTCAGGGGTGGGTCACCAACTGCGCCAGCGCAATTCGAATCCCCGCCTGCACCGTCTCGTCATCGCCCAGACCCCCGCTGAGGGCCACACCGTCCCGAGTCAGCAATAGTGCGCGCGCCGCGCGGTCCGGATCATCGTGACCGGCGGCGCGCAGCCGTGTGGCCATGAGATCGCGGAACCAGCCGCGGTAGTCGTCGACGACCTTGCGCACCGCATGCTCGGGATTCGGAAACTCCACGGCCGCATTGAGAAATGGGCAGCCCCGGAAGCCGGGACCGCAGCTGAGCTCGCCGAGCCGTTCGAAAATGGTGACGATTCCCTCGGCGCCCGCACCGGGCACCGACTCCAGAACATCGCGCTGCCGGTCGTATTCGCGCACCAGATAGGCCACGACCAGGTCTTCCTTGGTTTTGAAGTGGCGGTAGAAGGTGGCCTTGGCGACGCCGGCCTCCGCGATGATCCGGTCGATTCCCACGGTGTGAATGCCCTCGGCATAGAACAGCCGAGTGGCCGTATCGAGGAGACGTTCGCGGGCTTCGCTCATACCCTTGACTCTAGCAGACAGATCTGTCTACTCTTAGCTCGCAAGTACAGACAAGTCTGTCTAGGAGGACGCAATGCCCGCTCTCTACACCGCAGTAGCCACCTCGGTCGGCCGCGACGGCCGTTCGCTCAGCGACGACGGCGTGCTCGATCTGAAGCTGGCCCGGCCGAAGGCCATGGGCGGCGTCGGCGACGGCACCAATCCCGAGCAGCTCTTCGCCGCCGGCTACTCCGCCTGCTTCGCCAGCGCGCTCCAGGTGGTCGCCAAGCGCAAGAACATCGAGGCCAGCGAGGCCGCGGTCACCGCCGAGGTCACCCTGAACACCCAGGAGGGCGGCGGTTTCGGGCTCTCGGTCGTGCTGCGCGTCGAACTGCCCGAGCACCTGCAGAACGAGCAGGGCCGTGAACTCGTCGAGGCCGCACACCAGGTGTGCCCGTACTCCAATGCCACCCGGGGCAATATCCCGGTGGAACTGGTTGTGGAGTAACAGGATTCAGTAGAACCGGCGGATGGTGTAGATGTCGAACTGCGACAGCGGGGTCAGGCCCACCGGCACGCCCCAGTCGTAGGCATTGAGTACATTGCCGCCGCCGGCATAGATGCCCACATGCGAGGCATCGTCGTTCAGAATGATCACATCGCCGGGCTGCAGCGCGCCGAAGGGGACCTCCAGGCCCACTTCGGCCTGCTGCCAGGTGGTGCGCGGCATATCGATGCCGACGCTGCGGAACGCCCACTGCACCAGGCCGGAGCAATCCCAGGCGTCCGGGCCGACCCCGCCCCACAGGTAGGGCTTGCCGGTCTGGGTTTGCGCCAGGCTCAGCGCGATCATGGCGCGGGGGCTGGCCATGGGCATTTGCGCGGAGCCGCTGGCACTTCCGGAGGCGGAGCCGCTCGCACTGCCGGAGGCCGAACCCGAGGCCGCGGACCCGGTGTCGGCGTGGACGGTTCCCGCCCAGAGCGCTCCCGCCAGCAGCAAAGCCGCCGCTGTCGTCAGAGACGACGCGAACCGTCGTAGCAGCCTTCGTGTCATGCACTCGCCCTTCAGCTCAACGGCGCTGACCGAGGGGAGGACACATAGTTCTAGCAACCATTCCGCATTCAGAACGATCACCAGGGAGACTGCACAGAAACTCTGTAGCCGGTACTACATGTCGTGACGTTCAGCGCTTTTCGTCTGGAACTAGCGAAACAACTCGAAATGGCCGTAAAGCTATACGTTAGCTCTACAGTTGCTGTTCTATCCCATCCGAAACACGCTTCACAAGGGGTTCGCTCCGGGCGAGTCGCGAGACCCACATCACTCCGCCCTCTTCCGAGGGCCCGGAATCAGCGCTCGCCGCGAGCGGCGAAGACTTCCCGGGCGGCGGTGATGGCATTGAGCGCGGCCGGAAATCCGCCGTAGCCCGCCATCTGGGTGATGACCTCCACAGCCTCCTCGCGGGTGCCGCCGACATTCAGCAGCCCGTGCAGGTGCACCCGCAACTGCGGCGCGGCATTGCCCATGACGGTGCAGGCCGCGACGGTCGCCAGTTCGCGGGTCTTCAGATCCAGCCCGCGGCGCGAGTAGACGTCCGCGAAGGCGAATTCGACCAGGTAGCGGGCGAGGTCGGGGGCAATGTCCGCCAGCGTTTCGAAGATGTTATCGGCGGCGTCGCCGTCGACCTCGGCGAGCTTGACCAGGCCGCGCTCGTAGCGCTGCTGCGTGGTCTCTTCGGGGCGAATCTCGCTGTCGCCCAGCGGACTTCCGGCCTCGGGGCGATCGGCGAAGGCGGCGCGGGCGACGGTCAGCCCGTTCAGCGTCGCGGGGAAGCCGGCGTACAGGCCGATATGGACGATGGTCTCCACCACCTCGGCCGGGGTGACACCGACGGTGAGTGCGCCGTCGGTGTGGAAGCGCAGCTGTGGTGCGGCGGTGCCGAGTGCGGTCAGGGCCGCGATATTGATGATCTGCCGCTGCCGCAGGGTCAGGCCCGGGCGCGAGTAGATATCGCCGTAGCCGAATTCGACGACATAGCGGCCGAGATCGGGGGCGATATCGGCGAGGCTGTTCACCACGGCCCGGCCGTTCGGGCCGCCGACCTGATCCAGTACCGCGAGGCCACGGTCGTAGCGGGTGTCGGAGGTCTCGGGAGAGGCGTTCATGCGGGGCTTCTTTCGCAGCATTTGGCGAGACGGTCCGTCTCGTCTCAGTACGCTAGGCGGCGGCCCGGCCCCTGTCAAGACGAGACGTACCGTCTTGTTGTGCGCTACGCTGGGCGCGTGACTCCACCGAATCCGGAACTCCGCAATCCGCGCTCACACCGGGCGATCCTGGATTCGACCTTCGAACTGGCCGTCAGCAAGGGCTACGGCAAGCTGACCGTCGAGGCCATCGCCACCGCCGCCGGGGTGGGCAAGCAGACCATCTACCGGTGGTGGCCGTCCAAGGGCGCCATCGCGCTGGACGCGATCAACGAGCGCATGGGCCACCTCACCGACTTCCCCGATACCGGGGATATCGAGGCGGATCTGCGCAGTCAGACCACCGCGCTGGCCGGACTGCTCAGCAGCGATATCGGCATCGTCTACCGCGGGGTCATCGCCGAGGCGCAGAGCGATCCGCAACTGGCGGCGAATGTGCGCGACGCGATCGTCGGGCCCCGGTCGAAGCTGTGCCGGGACCGGCTCGAAAGAGCCGTCACCGCAGGACAACTGCGCGGCGACATCCCGACCCGCGCCATGGTGCAGCTGCTGTACGGACCGCTGTACTACCGGTTCCTGCTCGGCACCGACGACGTCCAGGACGCCCCGGAGCTGGTGGGCTACATCCTGGCGGGGCTGCGGACGCCTGAGGAGTAAGCCCCCCGTCATCGGAGTAGCACCCCATCATCGGAGTAAGCACCCCGTCATCCCGGCGCGCTTGTGGCCGGGATCCACGGCCGAAGGGTCTCAGCCGATCTCGGTGGATCCCGGCCGAAAGCATGCCGGGATGACGAAGTGCTCCCGCCCGGCACGACGGAGGGTTCCCGCCCGGCACGACGGAGGGTTCCCGCCCGGCACGACGGAGGGTTCCCGCCCGGCACGACGGAGGGTTCCCGCCCGGCACGACGAAGGGGCGAGGCCGGTGTGGCCTCGCCCCTTATGTTCTGATCAGTCGATCAGGCCTTGGTGACGGAAACCTTGACGCCGCCGACGATTTCGGCGGCGTCCGCGCCCGCATCCCCGAAAGTCAGGGTGGTGGCGAGGATTTCACCGGCGATCAGGTCGCGGTGGGTCTGCGCCCACTCCTGGCGGTCGGCGGGGACGTCGAGGACCACGGTGATGCGGTCGGAGACATCGAGGCCATGGGACTTGCGGGTCTCCTGCAGGTCGCGGATGAGGTCGCGGGCCCAGCCCTCGGCCTCCAGCTCCTCGGTGACCACCGAATTCAGCACCACCAGACCGGCATTGCCGGGCAGGGCGGCGGTGGATTCGGGTTCGGCGGCGACCAGGCGCTGGGTGTACTCCTCCGGCAGCAGTGTGATGCCGGCGGCGGTCACGGTGCCGTCGGCGGCCTCGGCCCACTCCCCCGCCTTGACCGCCTTGATGACCGCCTGCACCTGCTTGCCGATGCGCGGACCGGCGGCGCGGGCGTTCACCACGAGTTCGAAGCGGCCGTGCGCGGCCACATCCGTGGTGAGGTCGACCTTCTTGACGTTCACCTCATCGGCGATCAACTCGGCGAAGGGGCGCAGTCGTTCGGCGTCCTCGGCGGCCACCGTCAGCTCCGAAAGCGGCAGGCGCACACGCAGATTCTGCGCCTTGCGCTGACCGAGCACCGTCGAGCAGACCGTGCGCACCTCGTCCATGGCCGAGACCAGTTCGGGATCGGCGGGCAGATCGCTCGCACTCGGCCAATCGGTCAGGTGCACCGAACGCTCACCGGTGAGGCCACGCCAGATGACCTCGGTGAGCAGCGGCAGCAGCGGTGCGGCCAGGCGCGTGGCGACCTCCAGCACGGTGTGCAGGGTGTCGATGGCATCGCGATCCTCCTCCCAGAAGCGCGAACGCGACCGGCGCACATACCAGTTCGTCAGCGCGTCGGCGAAGGAGCGGAATTCCTCTGCCGCGGTGGAGATGTCGTAGACCTCGAACGCGTCGGTCATGACATCGCGGGTGTGCGCCAGCTTGGCCAGGATGTAGCGATCGAGCACATTCGCCGAATCCGTGCGCCACACACCGGGAGTCGAGGCGTACAGCTGCAGGAAGGTCCAGGCGTTCCACAGCGGCCGCAGCGCATGGCTGACACCCTCGCGGATACCGCGCTCGGTGACGATGAGATTACCGCCGCGCAGGATCGGCGAGGCCATCAGGAACCAGCGCATGGCATCGGCGCCGTCACGGTCGAAGACCTCGTTGACGTCCGGATAGTTGCCCTTGGACTTGGACATCTTCAGGCCGTCGTCACCGAGCACGATGCCGTGCGCCACCACCGATTTGACCGCCGGGCGATCGAAGAGCGCGGTGGAGAGCACGTGCAGGTTGTAGAACCAGCCCTTGGTCTGACCGTTGTACTCGACGACGAAATCGCCCGGGCTGTGCGCGGCCACGACGGCTGAGCCGTCAATGGATTCCGTCGCGGTGCCCTCGAACCACTCCTTGTTCTCGAACGGGTAGTGCACCTGCGCGTACGGCATGGAACCGGATTCGAACCAGCAGTCGAGCACCTCGGGCACCCGCCGCATCATCGACTTCCCGGTCGGGTCATCGGGATTCGGGCGGACCAGCTCATCGATGTTCGGCCGGTGCAGATCGGCCGGGCGCGCGCCGAAGTCGCGTTCCAGCGCATCGAGCGAACCGTAGACGTCGACGCGCGGGTACTCCGGATCGTCCGACATCCACACCGGGATCGGCGCGCCCCAGTAGCGATTACGGCTGATGTTCCAGTCGCGCGCGTTCTCCAGCCACTTGCCGAACTGGCCGTCGCGCAGGTGCTCGGGAGTCCAGTCGATCTGCTTGTTGAGCTCGAGCATGCGATCGCGGAACTTGGTGACCGCCACGAACCAGGACGGCACCGCCATATAGATCAGCGGCTGACCGGAGCGCCAGCTGTGCGGGTAGGAGTGCTCGATGGTCTCGTGCCGCAACAGCTTTCCCGCGGCCTTGAGGTCCTTGATGATGACCGGGTTGGCGTCGAAGACCATCAGGCCCTGGTACGGCGGCACCATGGAGGTGAACTTGCCGCCCGCATCGAGGGGCTGCACGATCTGGATGCCGCTGGCGGTGGCGACATCCATATCCTCCTCACCGAAGGCCGGCGCGAGATGCACGATGCCGGTGCCGGAGTCGGTGGTGACGTAGTCGGCATTGAGCACGCGGTGCGCGTTCGGGTGTCCGGCGAAGAAGTCGAACGGCGGGTGGTAGCGCAGATCCGCGAGCGCCGCGCCGGAGTGCTCGGACAGCACCTCGTGCTCCTCGCCGAATTCGCGGGCATAGTGCGAGACCCGTTCGGCGGCAAGCAGGTACCGCTTACCGTCCTGCGCGCGCAGGTGCACGTAGGTGACGTCCGGATGCACGGCGATGGCGAGGTTGGACGGCAGCGTCCACGGCGTGGTGGTCCAGATCAGCGCGTTGGCGCCGTCCAGTACGTGCAGCGGGTGCTCCGCGGGCACCGACAGCAGCATGTCGACGGTGACCGCCGGGTCCTGGCGCATGCGATACGAATCATCGAGGCGCGCCTCCTGATTCGACAGCGGCGTCTGCTCGTACCAGCTGTAGGGCAGCACCCGGAAGCCCTGATAGATCAAACCCTTGTCGTGCAAGGACTTGAACGCCCACATGACCGATTCCATGAAGTCGAGGTCGAGGGTTTTGTAGTCGTTGTCGAAGTCGACCCAACGTGCCTGACGCGTCACATAGGAGCGCCACTCGTTCGTGTAGCGAAGAACCGAAGTTTTGCACGCGGCATTGAATTCCGCGAGACCCATGGCATCGATCTGTGATTTGTCCGTGATACCGAGCTGCTTCTCCGCTTCGATTTCCGCGGGCAAACCATGAGTGTCCCAGCCGAAACGCCGTTCGACCTTCTTCCCGCGCATGGTCTGAAAGCGCGGGATCAAATCCTTGACATATCCGGTCAGCAGATGACCGTAATGCGGCAACCCATTGGCGAAGGGCGGACCGTCGTAGAAGACGAATTCCTCTGCATCGGAACGATTCTCGATGCTGGCCCGGAAGGTGTCATCGGCGGCCCAGTAGTCCAGCACGCGCTGCTCGAGCTCGGGGAAGGACACCTGACCCGAGGAGGCGCCCAGGTCGGCGCGGGGGTAGGCGTTGGGTGTGGGATTCTCGCCGGACATCTCGGCGTCAGCTCCTCCGTGCCAGTGGACCTGCGTGCAGACCCCGGTGGGCACGGGGGCGACGCCGGCGCTGGTGCGCCGAGACCGCGGTACCACCCCGCTTGCCCGGCTGCTGCCCGCTCTCGCGGCAGAGCCGAACCACTCATTGCGAGCTGTGACGGGCTCACCCGTTCGGTTCTACTGGGCGCGAACGCCGTTCTTCCGAAGACTCCCCGGTGATGGCCGGATCGACGCCGTGAAACTACTTCGAGTCTAGCCGGGTAGGTCCAGCGGATATTCCCTGGGCTCGACCACCGGCAAGTAACCGTCAATGCCTGGCGTGCCGCCCACCGGGACGCGATTGCGCGTCATCGGGGTCCTCACGGAAGGAAAGAGCGCTGACCAGCAGCAGCACCGCACCGAGCACGCACACGATAATGCAGGCCCACGCCCAGACCACCGAACCGGTGGTCAGTGCGGTCACCAGCAGGCCGAAACCGACGGCTGCCAGGGCCAATGTCATCACGAGCATGGTCACCACCCCCTCGTATGGAAACGGTGGCGGCGCCGCACAACCCGATCAACGGGCAGCGCAGCACCAGTGGCCGTGCTTACGACTCTACTTGCCGCCCTTGAGCAGTGCTCCGTTGCCCGAGGCGTTGTCGCTGAACTCGCCACCATCGACCGGGACCGCGGAACCACGGTTCTCGAGCTCCTCCAGCTGCGATTCCAGGTAGGACTTCAGGCGCACACGGTATTCGCGCTCGAAGGTCTTGAGCTGCTCGATCCGGCTCTCCAGCACGCTGCGCTGCTGCGTGATGGTGGCCATGATCTCGGTGTGCTTGCGCTCGGCATCGGCCTGCAGGGCGTCGGCCTTCTCCTTGGCCTGGCGCAGCTGGCTGTCCGAACGGGTCTGGGCGTCCGACAGCATGGCTTCGGCCTTCTGACGGGCGTCGGCGACCATGGCCTCGGAACGGGTGCGGGCATCGCCGACCAGTCGCTCCGAATTCGCTCTGGCATTGGCGAGCAGCTGCTCTGCCTCGGTCTTCGCGTCCGAGGTGAGGCGATCGGCCATCTCCTGTGCGAGCGAGAGCACCTTGGCTGCCTGCAGATTCGCGTCCGCACTGGGCGCGACCGGCGGGGCCACCGGCGCGGCGACCGGCATGGGGGCGGGCGGCGGCGGCGCGGCCTTGACCGGCTCCGGCACGACCGGCGCCTTCACGGCATTGACCGGACCGCGATTCTTCTTGGCGTCAGCCAATTCCGCGTCCAACTCAGCAACACGCTGGCGAAGGTCCGCGTTCTCCTCGATGAGGCGTGAGAGCTCCTGCTCGATCAGGTCGAGGAAGGCATCAACTTCATCCTCGTTGTAGCCGCGCTTCCCGATCGGTGGTTTGCTGAACGCGACGTTGTGCACATCGGCAGGGGTCAGCGGCATGGAACGATCCCTTCACGCTTCGTTGGAGATCTAGCGGTAGATCTGGCAAGCATTAGTTCTTCCGGCCATTCTGTCACACCTGAGCTACCGACTGCCCGAGCTGGCCCGTGATCGACATCAAGATGAAGACGATGAAAAGCAGGACCATTATCGACAGATCGAGCCTAATTCCCCCAAGATTCACTGGAGGTATCAAACGCCTCAGTAGTTTCACCGGAGGGTCTGTGATCGTGAAGATCGCCTCGAGGACGATCACAACGAACCCGGTGGGCCGCCAGTCCCGCGCGAAGCTGCGAATGAACTCGACGATGACTCGGCTGATCAGCAGGAGCCAGAAGAGGAACAGCAGTAGGTTCAACACCTGGAACAGGGCCACGACGTTCACTCTGCCTCAGAAACGGTGACGCGCAAAATAGGAACACCGGTCGGACCGGTCACAGTGTGGTTGTGGCAGATCGGACAAGTCGGGCCCGTTATCACGACAAGTCCGGCAAGACACCCTGACAAGTCAGACATAAGAGGCTCCCTCACGGGCAGCGGCACACACTCGGATTGTGTTGGCCCGGAGGCCGTTCCAGCCACAACAGCAGGGCGACGAGAGTCAAGCCCCATGAATTTTGCCGCGACACAGCTCAACTCGCATGTTCGGGGCCCGCCCGGGTCTGGACTGACGTAGCGGGGGAGCGAAGCGGAGGAGCGAAGGAGGGAAGAGCCGGGTAACAGGGCCCCGAACCCGCCGGAGCGGAGCGGAGGCAGAAAATACAGCCTACTTCTGGTTGTAGTAGCCGTTTTCGGCGAGCTTGCGCCGCTCCTCCGCGGAAACGTCCACGTCGGCGGGGGAAAGCAGGAAGACCTTGGTGGCGACCTTGTCGAAGGAACCACGCAGTGCGAAGGCCAGACCGGCGGCGAAATCCACCAGGCGGCGGGCATCGCTGTTGCTCATCTCCACCAGATCCATGATCACCGGGGTCCCGTCGCGGAAACGCTCGCCGATGATGGCGGCTTCGGCATAGGTGCGCGGGCGCAATGTGGTGATCTTGGACAAGGGGCCTCCGTCGTTGAAGATCGCGGACGGACGCGGCGGCTGCTGTTCCAGCCGGCGCTCTTCCATCCGCAGCTCTTCCATGCGCCGCTCGGCCTCCGGGTCCACGGCGAGCGCGCCGCGAGTGGTGCCGCGCACCATGGAGGCGCCACCGCCGCCACCCATGGACGCGCCCATGGACCGAGTACGGCTGGAGGGGGCGGTGTCGATGCGGGTGGGGCGACGCGGCGCGTCGTAACGGTCGCGGTCCTCCGCGTATTCGTCGGAGTACTCGTCACGGCGCGAGGTGGCGCTGTAGGCGGGCTTGTACGGCGCCTTGTAGGGCGGCGGCTCCGCGGCGTACCCGGGCTCGTCGTCGTAGCGCTCGTGCTCGTACCGGTCGTAATCGCGCTCGGTGTAAGGCCGGGGCCGGCGCGGGGCACGTTCGTCGGTGGCGCCGCGGGGACCGCGGTCCTCGACGTAGTCGTCTTCGTAGTCCTCGAGCGGAACCATGCCGAAGTACGCCTTGAACTTGTGCAGCGTGCTCATCTGGTCGACCTTCCTTCGGCCCCGGTTGGCCTGGGGTGTTGTCCTGCTCAGTCCTCGTCCGACACCAAGCATATGTTTCATATGTGACTGATGAGGTTTCTTTGCTACGCCGAGGTTATCGGTCGAGCGCCCATCAAAGCGGTACCGACACGCACGCAGGTGGATCCGTGGCGGATTGCAGCCTCCAAATCACTTGACATGCCCGCCGACAGCTCGCTGGCCTGGGGATGTGCCGACAAAAGTGAAGCGTGCATACGGGCGAGTCGCTCGAACGCGTCGTCCGGATCGGCGTCCAGTGGCGGGATCGCCATCAGGCCTGCCAGCTGCAGTGATGCCGATTTTTCGAGCTGATCGGCGAGGGCGAGCATGGCAGTGTCCGAGACACCTCCCCGGGTGGGGTCGGCGTCCAGGCTGACCTGAATCAGCACGCGCAGCGGGGCACTGCGCTCCCCCGTTTCGAGGGCCGCGCGGACCCCGGCGTCAAGGGTGGTGACCAAGCGGTCGCTATCGACCGAATAGACCGTATTTGCCCAGGTGGCAACGGATTTCGCCTTGTTCCGCTGCAGCCGGCCGATGAAGTCCCAGCGCACTTGCGACAGATGGCGCAGTTGCGCCACTTTGTCCGATGCCTCTTGTTCCCGCGATTCACCGAACTCACGCAGTCCCAGACCATAGAGGATGTCGATATCCGAGGCCGGGTGAAACTTGGTGACCGGGAGCAGCCGGACGGTGTCGCGGGCACGTCCCGCAGCCTCGCACGCTGCATCGATGCGTTCGTTCAGCGTGTTGAGCGCCGCCGACAATTGCGCGATCCGAGCCGAGGATCGGGCGACCGGATCAGGTGCGGATGTGAGTCCGGCCGCACCTGCGGCGGCGGGAAACCCCGCAGAATCGGTTGCCGCACCCAGGTTTTCGGTCATTCTTGGATTCCCTCCGATGACATCCAAATCACACCGGCGAGTCGTCCCGTCGGCGCGCCGCGCCGATGGCTGAACAGTGCTTTGTCCTCGATGGTGCAGCGCGGGTCCATGGCGACACCGCTCACGCCCGCCTCCAGCAGCTGCCGGCGCAGTCCGGCGCGCAGATCCAGACCCGGAGTGCCCCGGACAGTTGTGGTCGCGCTGCCGGGCAGATGCTTCTCCACATCGGCGCGCATGGCGGCGGGCACCTCGTACTGGCGACCGCTCGCCGCCGGCCCCAGGAAGGCGCCGATCCGCTCGACGCGCGCCCCGACGGACACCATCGCCTCGAGCACCTTCGGCACGATTCCGATGCGCGCGCCGATGCGGCCCGCGTGCACGGCGGCGATGACACCCGCCTCGTCATCGGACAGCAGCACCGGCACACAGTCGGCACTCAGCGTCACCAGCGCCAGATCGCGCCGAGTTGTCACCAGCGCATCTGTGGCAGGCACCGCCTCTGCGCGCGGCCCGTCCACGATCTCGACAGTGCGGGAGTGGATCTGCTCCATCCAGACCAGATTCTCCGGCGGCAACCCGAGACTCTCCGCGAGCCGAACCCGATTGCGCCGCACCGCCTCCGGATCGTCCCCCACATGATCACCGAGATTGAACGAGTCGTACGGCGCCTGCGAGAACCCGCCCGCCCGCGACGTCACCACCCGCCTGGTCCGAAAAGTCTGCGCAGTCGAAGTCATGAACCCAAGGGTAGTAGCCACCAACAGGCAACTCCCCGCCCCACCGATCTGGTTCCCGACACTCTCAGCGCACCGCCGCCAGTCCTGCGCGCAGCGTGTCAGCCCTCACCGTTCCGACCCACTACCGGGCGGAATCCACGAAACCTGCTCAAGCACAGCCGGTGTGGATCCCGGCCGAAAACATGCCGGATGACGGGACGACGAGACGGGGAGTGCCCGAAGCTCATCCGATTCGCAATTGCGTCACTGACGATGTGGGCGCAATCACCGGAAGAGGGGCGGTGCGCGAGCTGTAGCCGCGTCGGGTTCGTTTCATCCCAACGCGACAACTGATCTCGTGAGATCGGGGTAACTCACCAGGTACGGGCTAACTCGGCCACCTCAAAAACCGCCGGCCCGCAACGCGAGTCTTCGCGTTGCGGGCCGGTCGGTAAAAGTTCCGGGAGGCGGTACAGCGCTTATTACCTGCGCATGAAGGAGGGGACGTCGACGTCATCGTCGTCGGCATCCGGGGGCTGGATGTGGGTGCGGTTGTTGTGCGCGACCGTCGGATCGACGGAGGGACGCGGGGATTCGTAGGAGGGGGCGGGGCCGCGGCCCGAGGAGGGCGGGGTCTGGGCGACGGGAACCGGGGCCGGCTCCTGGCGCACCGGGGCCGCCGGTTCGGGGGCGCGCGCGCTGGTGAATTCGCTGGCGCGAGTCACCTCTCCCGCGGAGGCACGGGCCGTGCCGAAGGAGGAAGAGGTGGTGCCGGTGCGACCTACCGCGGGCTCGATGCGGCGGGCGGGGCCGCTACCGTCAAAACCCGCGGCGATCACCGTCACTCGTACCTCGTCGCCGAGGGAGTCGTCGATGACCGTTCCGAAAATAATATTGGCCTCGATGTGCGCGGCCTCCTGCACCAGCGAGGCGGCCTCGTTGATCTCGAACAGTCCGAGATCGGAACCGCCCGCGATCGAGAGCAGCACACCGTGCGCACCGTCCATGGATGCCTCGAGCAGTGGCGAATTGATCGCCGACTCGGCGGCCTTCACCGAGCGGCCCTCACCGCGGGCCGAGCCGATGCCCATGAGGGCACTGCCCGCACCGGACATGACGGACTTGACGTCCGCGAAGTCGACATTGATCAGACCCGGGGTGGTGATCAGGTCGGTAATGCCCTGAACACCGTTGAGCAGCACCTCATCCGCCGAGCGGAAGGCATCCATGAGGCTCACCGCCGCATCGCCCAGCTGCAGCAGCCGGTCGTTGGGGATGACGATGAGGGTGTCGCAGGATTCGCGCAGCGCCTGGATGCCCGCCTCGGCCTGATTGCTGCGGCGCTTGCCCTCGAACGAGAAGGGCCGCGTCACCACGCCGATGGTGAGCGCGCCCAGCTTGCGGGCGATCCCGGCCACGACGGGTGCGCCACCGGTTCCGGTGCCACCACCCTCGCCCGCGGTGACGAAGACCATGTCGGCGCCCTTGAGCACCTCTTCGATCTCGTCCTTGTGGTCCTCGGCGGCCTTGCGGCCGACCTCGGGGTCGGCGCCGGCGCCCAGGCCTCGGGTCAGTTCGCGGCCGACGTCGAGCTTGACGTCCGCGTCACTCATCAGCAGAGCCTGCGCGTCGGTGTTGACCGCGATGAACTCGACTCCCTTGAGTCCCTGTTCGATCATCCGGTTGACGGCATTCACGCCGCCGCCGCCGATACCGACGACCTTGATCACCGCAAGGTAGTTGTGCGGGGGCGTCATGGGCTCTCGCCTTCCTTAGATCCAAAAAGCTTGTCGTCTAACAGATGCTCGCCGTACGCCGTGCCGGTGATCTCGAGTTGATAAACTCTCAACCATAGCTTTAGCCTTATGTCAAGTATCCGACTGGGCCGAAACGGTATTCGCAGCCACCGCAATACGTGCGCAGGCGCGCCGAAACGAGAATCAGAATCTTGTGTGATCCACCTCGTTCGACCCACCAGGCATCGTATCTTGGACGGTTGCCCTCCGGAGCCAGGATGGGCTCCGACGGTGACACTCCGGCAAGCCACCCGAAAATTCCGGCGGCCCAATGGGTGTCGCTCACTTTACCGTGGCCAGATTCGGACTCGATACATCGAACACGTTGCCGGGCTGGGTGAGCAGCGGAACGGCCACCGCTGCCTTGCGCTGCGAATCGCCCGCCCCTCCCCACAGCACGGTACGCCCATCCCGCAACTGGAGAGCAATATCCGAAACCGAGCGGGCCACAACCTGTCCCACGCCGAGGCTCGGCGGGACCGCGGACATGACCGCCACCGCCGCCTTGGTCACCGGATCGTTACCGCCGGGATGGTCGGTCACCAGTTTGGGCACGGTGTCCGGAGGCGGTTCGATCGCGAATTCCACACTGTCGGAATCGAGCAGGTGCGGTCCGTCCGGAGCGTCGAAGAAGAGCACGGGCACCCGCTCGACCACGGTCACCTGCACGCTGGACGGGAATTCCCGCTGCACCCGCACGCTGCGCACCTTGGGCAGCTGCGCCACCCGCTCGGCCATGGCGGTGGTGTCCAGGCGCATCATGGACAATCCGTCGGGCACCTGGAGTGCGTCCAGCACTTGGGCTTCCGGCACCGCGTGCAGACCGTCGATGCGCACCGAGCGCACCGCGAAGATCGGGGAGAACCAGGCCGTGAGGGCCAGCGCGATCAGCAGGACGACACCCGCCGCCGCGCCGATGCGGACCCGCCGGGACTGCCAGGCCAGCCGCAGCCGGGAATCGCCGTCCTCGTTGGTGAACCAGCTGCCGCGAGTCCGGCCGCGCCGTAGTCGAGCGCGCCGCGCCGCCGCCCGCGCGGCCGAATCATCGTCGGCGAGAGCGTTATCGGATCGGTCGTCCCCGGTCCGATCGGTGACGCTGCCCTCTCCCCCACCGGAGCGCATCTCCGCTCACCGCCCGTGCGAGGGTCGTGCGCGCAGCCCGTCGAGAATCTGCCCGCCCAGCATGGTCACATCGCCCGCGCCCATGGTGATCACCACATCGCCGGGCCGCGCGAGAGCTGCCACCTGGCGGCCCACTCGCGACATATCCGGCTGGTAGTGCACGGGTTTGGTGACGGCATTGGCCACCAGCGCGCCGTTCACCCCGGGTAGCGGCTCTTCCCGCGCGCCGTACACATCGAGCACCACGACCTCGTCCGCGAGGGACAGGGCGGTGCCGAACTCGGTCGCGAAAGTGGCGGTGCGACTGTACAAGTGCGGCTGGAAGACCACGATGACCCGGCCCGGCCGCGAGCGGGCGCCGTCGCGAGCCTCCTGTGCGACCAGTTCCGCGGCCGCGCTCAGCACCGCGCGCACCTCGGTCGGGTGGTGGGCGTAGTCGTCGAAGACGCGTACACCGTTCTCCCGGCCGGTGAGCTGGAAGCGCCGGTGCACGCCGCCGAAACCCTCCAGGCCCTGGATGATTTCGCCCATATCGGCGCCGGCGGCGCGGGCGGCCAGCAGCGCGCCCAGCGCGTTCAGGGCCATATGGCGACCGGGCACCGAGAGCCGCAGGGTGCGGGCGGCCGGTTCGTCGGAGAGCTGGAAGACCGCGACGCCGCCGACATCGCGCGGCTCCCAGGACAGCAGCTGTGCGCCGATGGTCAGTCCGGGGGTCGTGAAATCGCCCGAGCCGTAACCGATCACCTCGATACCGCGCGGATTGTCGCCGAGCCGCGCGAGGGTGCGCTCGGCCAGGCCGAACGAGCCCGCGTCGTCGAGGCAGACGATCAACCGGCCGCCGGGCTGCAGGCGGTCCGCGAAATCGTCGAAGACCTGGGTGTAGGCCTCATCGGTGCCGAAGTAGTCCAGATGATCGGATTCGATATTGGTGACCACCGCGACATCGGGTGCGTACTGCAGCAGCGAGGCATCGCTCTCATCGGCCTCGGCCACGAAAATGCCGCCGGTGCCGTGGTGGGCATTGGTGCCCGATTCGTTCAGCTCACCGCCGACCGCGAAGGACGGGTCCGCGCCGGTGTGCTGCAGCGCCACCACCAGCATGGAGGTGGTGGAGGTCTTACCGTGGGTGCCGGAGACCAGCAGGGTCTTGTGGCCCTGCATGAGCTCGGCCAGCACCGCCGGGCGCAGCAGCACCGGCAGTCCCCGCCGATGCGCCTCCACCAGTTCGGGATTGGTCTTGGGAATGGCGGCGTAGGTGGTCACCACGGCGGTCGGGCCGCCGGGCAGCAGGTCCAGGGCGCCGGCATCGTGGCCGATGCGCACCTGGGCGCCACGGGCCCGCAGCGCCAGCACGCCCCGGCTCTCCTTGGCGTCCGAACCGGACACCATGCCGCCACGCGAGAGCAGGATCCGCGCGATGCCGGACATTCCGGCGCCGCCGATGCCGATCATGTGCACCCGCTGCAGCAGTTCGGGTAGGTCCGTCTCCTGTTCGACGATCACGTTTCGGTTGTCCGCTGCTTCACTCACGACCTGCCACCTCCCACACAATGCGCGCAACCTCGTCCGCGGCGTCCCGATGCCCGGCGCCGGCCGCCGCGCGGCCCATGGCCGTCAGCCGCTCGGAATCCAGCAGCAGCGGTATCACCTCGTCGATCACGTATTTCGGAGTCAGCTCCGCGTCCGCCACGATTCTGCCACCGCCCGCGGCGACCACCGGCCGCGCATTGAGTTCCTGCTCCCCATTGCCGTGCGGCAGCGGCACATAGAAGGCGGGCAGGCCGACCGCGGACACCTCGGCGACCGTCATGGCGCCGGAGCGGCAGACGACGGCGTCGGCGGCCGCGTAGGCCAGGGCCATCTGCGACAGGTACGGCACCGCAACGTATTTCGCGGGTTCGTGCAGGCCCGCAAGAGTCAGGGTGTTCTTGGGGCCGTGCGCGTGCAGCACCGAGATCCCGGCGGCGGTCAGCGGCGGTGCGGCGGCGGATACCGCCTCGTTCAGACTGCGCGCGCCCTGTGAACCGCCGAACACCAGCAGCACCGGCCCCTCCGCGGGCAGGCCGAAGTGCTCGCGGGCTTCCGCTCGCAGCGCCGCCCGGTTCAGGGTGGTGATGGCCGAACGCACCGGAATGCCCACCACCTCGGCATCGGCGCGGCCGCGCGAGCGCACCCCCGAGTTCGGCGCTGCCGCCAGCACTCTCGTGGCCAGGCGCGCACCGATCTTGTTGGAGATGCCTGCCATGGCATTGGCCTCGTGCACCACCACGGGCACCTTGCGCCGGCCTCGCCTCGTCATTCCGGGGGTGAGTCCGCGGCCGGCGGCCAGGTAGGCGGGCAGCGCGACATATCCGCCGAAGCCCACGATCACGTCGGCTTCGACCGCGTCGATGACCTCGCGGGTGCGGCGCATCGAGGCCAGCACCCGGCCCGGCAGTCGCAGCAGATCGGCGGTGGGCTTGCGCGGCAGGGGAACCGGCGGAATCAACTCCAGCGGATAACCGCGTTCGGGGACCAGCTTGGTCTCCAGGCCGCGCTGGGTGCCCAGCGCCGTCACCCGGATGGCCGGATCCCGCCGCCGCAGCGCGTCGGCCACCGCCAATGCGGGTTCGATATGCCCTGCGGTGCCACCGCCCGCCACGATCACCGAGAGCGGCCGCTCCACTGTCACCTCGAATGTCCCCTGTCCCTATCGTGTTTCGTCGGATAGCTGGGCTCCCAGGCCCGCGTGCTGCGCCACGATTCGGTGGAGCGGCTGGTGCGCCTGGCGGTATCGGAATCTACGGACCGCCGCGCCGCCGCATCACTGCCACCCCGGCCGCGGCCGCTGGGCGGCAGGGCGCGGCGCTGCGGGGCGGCCTTGACGCCCGCCTTGGGCTTGGGTTTCGGCTTGGGCTTCTTGCGCGCCCGGGCGGCCTGCGCCCGTGCGGGCGAATACATTTCGGGCACCGGCAGTCGCAGCAGCCGGCTGAAGCGCCCGTCCTGTCCGGCCTGCAGCGCCGCCACCGCCTCCGGTTCGTGCCGGGCGGCATTGGCGATGATGCCGAACATGAGCAGCGTGATGGCGAGCGAGGAACCGCCCGCCGAGACCAGCGGCAGCTGCAGACCGGTCACCGGCAGCAGGCCCACCACATAGCCGACATTGATGAACGCCTGCCCGGTGATCCAGGTGGTGGCCGAACCGGTCAGCAGCCGGATGAACGGATCCGCCGACCGGGTCGCAATGCGCAGGCCCGCGTAGACGAACAGCGCGAAAAGGCCCAGCACCAAGGCACATCCGAGGAAACCGAGCTCCTCGCCGATGATCGCGAAGATGAAGTCGTTGTGCGCGTTGGGCAGATAGCTCCACTTGGCGCGGGACTGACCGAGGCCGCGCCCCCAGATACCGCCGTCGGCAAGGGAGTACTTGGCCTGGCGGGCCTGATAGCCGATGCCCTGCGGATCGCTGCCGGGGCTGAAGAACGCCCGCATGCGGTCCGAGCGGTAACCGGCCGACAGCGCCAGCACACCGGCCGCCACAGCGCCCGACACCGCGATGGTGACGAACATGCGCAGCGGCAGCCCGCCGAACCACAGCAGCGAGGTGAGCACGATGCCCAGTGCGATGGTGGTCGACAGGTTCGGCTCCAGCACGACCAGGAAGCACACCAGCAGGCCCGCGGGCACCAGCGGCATGAGCAGGTCCTTGTACCCGGCCTTCTCGGTCTGCCGCGAGGCCAGCAGATGCGAACCCCACACCACCAGGGTCACCTTGGCGATCTCGGACGGCTGCACCGAAACGAAGCCGAGGTCGAACCAGCGCTGCGAACCCTGCACCTTGGTACCGACGCCGGGAATCAGCACCAGCACCAGCAGCAGCACCGACAGCGCGAAGACCGGGAACGACAGCCGCCGCATCACCCGCATCGGAATCCGCAGCGCGATATAGAACAGCACCGCGCCGAAGGCCGCCATCGCCACCTGCAGCATGAACAGCGAATACGCGGATTTGCCGTCGGCATAGGACTCGACGCTGGAGGCGGAGAGCACCATAACGAGGCCGAGCAGGGTGAGTAGGACCGCGATCGCGACCACCAGGTGGAACGAAGCGAGCGGGCGGGCCAGCCAGGCCACGAACCACGCGGCCCGCGGTGCGTCCTTGGCCCGCCGCGGTGACTCTTTCGCGGCCCGCCGCGGTGACTCTTTCGCGGCCCGCCGCGGTGACTCTTTCGCGGCCCGCCGCGGTGACTCTTTCGCGGCCCGCCGCGGTGCCGTCATTCCGTTCTCCCGATGTCCTTTTCGTCCAGGGCCTGCACCGCTGCCGCGAAACTTCGCCCACGATGCGTGTAGTCGGCGAACATATCCAGAGAAGCTGCCGCCGGAGCCAGCAGCACGGTGTCGCCGCGGGTGGCATACCCTGCGGCCACTCGAACCGCGCGGGCCATCACCGCTTCGGGTTCGACTTCGGCGAAGGGGTCACCCATCCCTGCATCGTCCCCCGAATTCAGCTCCACGACGGGGACATCCGGGGCGTGTCGCGCCAGTGCGGCGGCGATCACCGCGGCGTCCGCGCCGAAAACCACGGCGGCGACAAGCAGTTCGCGCACCTCTTCGACGAGGTCCTCGACGCTGGCGCCCTTGAGCTGACCGCCCGCCACCCAGATCACCGACTGGTGCGCCATGATCGAGGAGCGCGCGGCATGCGGGTTGGTGGCCTTGGAGTCGTCGACGAATTCGACGCCGCACAGTTCCCGCACGAAGGCAGCGCGATGCGGGCCCACCTTGTGCTCCTGCAGGCCCTCCTTCACGAACTGCGGAGCCACATCGATGGATCGGGTGAGCGCGGCCGCCGCGAGGGCGTCGGCCACGCCGGCCGGGCCCTGCGGGCTGATATCGCCCACCTCGGCCAGGATGGCGGCCTTGGTGAAGGCGCGGTCCAGGAGTTTGCCGTCCACCACGCCGAGTTCACCGTCGGCGGGAACGCCGATGCGGAACCCGACGGTGCGGCGCGCCTTGGACTTTCGCGCCAGCGCGGCGGCGACCTGATCGTCCAGGCCGACCACGCCGACCCGTCCGGTCAGCGCGCGCGCCTTGGCCGCCGCATAGGCGTCCAGGCCGCCGTGCCAATCCAGGTGATCCTCGGCCACATTCAGCACCACACCGGCCTCGGGCCGCACCGACGGCGCCCAGTGCAGTTGGAACGAGGACAGTTCCACCGCGAGCACCTGCGGACCGGGACTGCGCCGCAACGCATCCAGAATGGGCAGGCCGATATTGCCGCACGCCACACTGGGAATGCCCGCGGCGCGCAGGATGGAATGCGTCATCTGCGTGGTGGTGGTCTTGCCGTTGGTACCGGTCACCACCAGCCACTTGCGCACCGGGCCGTAGATGCGGGCCTGATCGACCCACCAGGCGAACTCGACATCGCCCCACACCGGAATGCCCTCGGTGACAGCCGAAGCCAGCACCGGGGAATCCGGCCGCCAGCCCGGGCTGGTGATCACCAGCGCGAACCGCTGCAGCGCATCGGGTTCGAGGAGATCGGCGGAAGTGGCTGTCGCCACACCGAGTTCGGCGGCCTCGGCCAGCGCCTTGGCCCCGCCGTCGGTGACGACCGGCCGGGCGCCGATGTCCTGGAGCGGCTCGACCAGCGAGCGCCCCGACACCCCCCAGCCGGCGACGAGAACGTCACGACCACGCAGGAATTCGAGCATGGGGCCCGGCGAGCGCAGGACCCTCGGAGAATGTTCGACCATCAGTTCACCCGACCGCAGAGAGGTAATCGCTGTAGAACAGGCCCAGACCGATCGCCGACGCCATACCGGCCAGCAACCAGAACCGTATGATCACCGTCGTTTCCGCCCACCCGCTCAATTCGAAGTGGTGATGGAACGGCGCCATCTTGAACAATCGGTTCCGCGTGGTGCGGAACACCGCCACCTGCAGGATCACCGAGGCCGCCTCGGCAACGAACAGCGCGCCGATGACGATCATCAGCAGTTCGGTGCGGGTGGTGATGGACAGACCCGCGAGCAGACCGCCCAGCGCCAGCGAACCGGTATCGCCCATGAAGATCTTGGCGGGCGCGGCATTCCACCACAGGAAGCCGATGCAGGCGGCGCCACCGGCGGCGCATACGAGCGCCAGGTCCAGTGGATCACGCACGTTGTAGCAGCCCGCCTCCGGATGCGTGGAGCAGGCATTGCGCCACTGCCAGAAGGTGATGATCATATACGCGCCCAGCACCAGGCTGATGGAACCGGCCGCGAGACCGTCCAGGCCGTCGGTCAGGTTCACCGCATTGGACCAGGCCACCACGATCAGCGAGACGAACGCCAGGAAGATCACCACGCCCATGGACACCGTGGTGATGTCGCGGGTGTAGGACAGGTGCCGGCTGGCGGGCGTCAAACCGTTGGCGCCCTTGAACTGCAGCGCCAGCACACCGAAGATGATCGCCGAGGCCAGCTGCCCGATGTACTTGCCCGCGGCGGTGAGGCCGAGGTTGCGCTGCTTGCGCAGCTTGATCATGTCGTCCAGGAAGCCGACCGCGCCGAGCGCGGTGGCCAGGCCCATGACCAGCAGACCGGACGCGGACGGTCCGGGCTCGCCGTAGCTCATCGAGATCAGGTGCGAGCCCAGGTAACCGGCCCACATGCCGATGATGATGGCGACGCCGCCCATGGTGGGGGTGCCGCGCTTGGCCTTGTGGCTCTCCGGGCCGTCGACCCGGATCTCCTGGCCGAAGCCCTGTTTGGCGAACCAGCTGATCACCGCGGGCGTCAGCAGGATGGAGACGGCGAGCGCAATGGCCGCCGACAGCAGAATCTGAGTCATTGCGCGGCCTCCTGCTGTTTCTCCGCAGTGGTCACCGAAGGCTGCTCCGCAGCGGTCACCGAAGGCTGCTCCGCAGCGGCGGCGAGCAGGTGCTCGGCAACGGTCCAGAGCCCCACCGACTTCGAGGCCTTCACCAGCACCACATCACCCGATTCGAGTTCGGCATCGAGAATCTCGATGGCGGTCTCGAGATCGGGAACCAGTATCGACTCCGCACCCCATGAACCTTCCATCACCGCTCCCTGATGCATGCCGTGCGAGGGCCGCCCGGTGCCGACCACTATGAGCCGGTCCACGTCCAACCGCACCACGAGCCGGCCGATGCGGTCGTGTTCGATCACCGATTCATCGCCCAGTTCGCCCATTTCGCCGAGCACGGCCCAGCTGCGGCGGCGGCCGACCTCGCGGCCCTGCCCGTCGGCGCCGGCCGAGCGGGCCATGGTGACGAGCGCCTTGAGGGCCGCGCGCACCGAATCCGGATTGGCGTTGTAGGAGTCGTTGATGACGGTCACGCCGTCGGGCCGGGTGCGCACATCCATGCGGCGGACCGAGGCGGCGTTCGCGCCTTCGAGCGCATGGGCCACGGTCGCCAGATCGGCGCCGTGATTCAGCGCCACCGCGGCGGCGGAAAGGGCATTGCCGACCTGGTGCTCACCGTGCACCGCGAGCCGCACCGGAACGCTTTCGCCATTGTGGTGCAACGTGAATCGCGCCCGCGCCTGCTCGTCCATGGTGACGTCGGTGGCGCGCACATCGGCATTCGAATTCGCGCCGACGGTCACCACCCGGGCCCGCGTGCGCCCGGCCATCGCGGCGACCAGGCGGTCGTCGAGGTTCAGCACCGCCAGGCCGGAGGCCGGAAGCGCTTCCACGAGTTCGCCTTTGGTCTGGGCGATGACTTCCTGGCTGCCGAATTCGCCGAGGTGCGCGGTGCCGATATTGAGCACCACGCCGACATTCGGCGGGGCGATCTCGGTGAGCGCCTTGATATGTCCCGGTCCGCGAGCGGAGAGCTCGAGGACCAGGAAGCGGGTGTTCGCGTCGGCGCGCAGGGCCGTCCAGGGATGGCCGAGTTCGTTGTTGAAGGAGCCGGGGGGCGCCACGACCTCGCCCAGCGGGGCCAGCACCGCCGCCAGCAGATCCTTGGTGGAGGTCTTACCGGAGGAGCCGGTCACACCGACCACGGTCAGATTGCCGGCGGCCGCCAGCCGGTCCACGCTCGCGCGGGCCAGCTTGGCCAGGGCCTCGAGGACCGCGGCGCCGGAACCGTCGGTGTCGTGCGCCAGCGCGATGGCACGGCTGGCATGCGGCTGCGGCGCGACCACAACGGCCGGAACGCCCACCGGTCGCGCGGCCAGTACGGCGACCGCACCCGCGGTCACCGCCCGGGCCGCGAAATCGTGGCCGTCGGTGTGCTCTCCCGGCAGTGCCAGGAACAGATCACCGGAAGAGATTCGGCGCGAATCGAATTCGGCCGCTCCGGTGACCGATACGTCGGGGTCGGGGATATCGTGCAGCGTTCCGCCCACGATCTCCGCGATCTCCCGCAAAGTCATCTCGATCATGAATGCGTCAGGTCCCTCGTCCTTCGCGACAAGGCCGCCGCGAGCACCTCGCGGTCGTCGAACGGATACTTCACTCCCGAAATCTCCTGCCCTGTCTCATGTCCCTTGCCCGCGATCAGCACCACGTCGCCGGGGTTCGCCCAGTCGACGGCGGCGGCGATGGCGTCGGCCCGGTCCCCGACCTCCCGGACCTGTCCGCGTTCACCCGCCGGAACCTCATCGGCCCCGGCGCGGACGGCGGCGCGGATGGCCGCCGGATCCTCACTGCGTGGATTGTCGTCGGTAATGATCAGCAGATCGGCGCCGCGCGCCCCGGCCGCACCCATGAGCGGGCGCTTGCCGGCATCGCGATCGCCGCCGGCGCCGACCACCACCGCCAGTCGGCCCCTGTCCTGCTCGGCGAGCAGCGCACGCAAGGTCGCCACCACCGATTCGATGGCCGCGGGCTTGTGCGCGTAGTCGACCACGGCCAGGAAATCCTGTCCGCGCTCCACCCGCTGCATGCGCCCGGGCACATCCACCTCGCCCAAAGCCGCTGCGGCACCGGCCACATCGGCGCCTGCCGCCGCGCACACCGCGAGTGCGAGCAGGCCGTTGGCGATGTTGTACGCGCCCGGAAGTCGCAGGCGCACATCCAGATTCACACCGGGACCGGTCGCCTCGAACTGCTGCGAGGCCGCACCCCGGGTGGCCGCACCGGCGACCCAGTCCGCGCCGACGCCGGGGCGGGTGGTCACGGTCACGATCTCCGGCTGCCCGTTCGCCATGGCCGCGACGGACACGTCTCCGGCCAGCCGGGTGCCCCACTCGTCATCGATGCAGATCACCGCCTTGGCGGCGGGCACCACGGCCGAGTCGTCCGGAACGAACAGGCGGCGCTTGGCCGCGTAGTAGTCCTCGAAATCGGTGTGGAAATCCAGGTGGTCCTGCGAAAGATTGGTGAACGCACCGACCGCGAAACGCACCCCGTCCACCCGGCCCAGCGCGAGCGCATGGCTGGAGACCTCCATGACCACCGCCTGCACACCCTGCTCCACCATGACGGCGAACATGGCGTGCAGCTGCGGGGCCTCGGGGGTGGTCAGCGCCGACGGCACCCGGACGCCGCCGATGCGGGTCTCGATGGTGCCGAGCAGCGCGGTGCGGAAACCGGCGGCCGCCAGACCCGCCTCCACCAGATACGCGGTGGTGGTCTTGCCCGAGGTGCCGGTGATGCCGATGATGCGCAGCGTGCGCGAGGGATCACCGTAGAGCGCCGAAGACAATTCGCCGAGCACCGAACGCGGCGCATCGTGCACGAGCACCGGGACCTCGATCGCGCCGATGAGCTCCGCGCCCGCCGGATCGGTGAAGATCGCGACCGCGCCGCGCTCCACCGCGGCCCGGGCGAACCGGGCGCCGTGCGCATGCGTGCCGGCCAGACCGGCGAACAGATCACCCGGCAGCACCGCATTCGAGCGCTGCTCGATTCCGGTCAGCTGTATCTGTGACTCGGCGCCGGTGAGCATTCCGGCCGAACCGGCCGAGCGCGCGCCCGTCAACTCCGCCACCGTGCGCAGGGTGGTCACCGGCGGTGCGGCGGGCCGAAGTACCTGCGGGCTGGACTGCGCGGGCACGAAGCTCCTCTCCGGGATGTGGTCATAGCTGAAATCCGACGATGGGACTCGGATCGACGAGTCAGGTTACCTGTGTTCGAAAGCCGCGCGATCGGCACGGCGCAGTTCGGTCACCCGCCCGTGCGCGCGCCGGGAGCGGTCTGCGTCACCGCCATCGTCTACCTGCTCTAACTCGCCTGCAGAATCAGTGGTTTGGCCGGTGGTGACGGCGGCACCCGATCACGCTGCAGCGCCCAGGACGCAATGCTGTGGAACAGCGGCGCAGCCGATCCGCCGCCGCTGCCGTCGGAGCTGCGCACGGGTGCGTCCAGCATCATGCCGATCACATAGCGCGGGTTGTCCGCGGGCGCCATACCGGCGAAGGTGATCCAGTAGCGGTCGTTCGAATAGCAGTGGCACTTCTGGTCGATCTGCTGCGCGGTACCGGTCTTGCCCGCCACCTGATAACCCTCGATGGCGGCCTGGGTTCCGGTGCCGGTCTGGTTGCCGCCCTGTGGATCCTTCTGCACGATGGCCTGGAACATCTGGCGCAGTGTCCGCGCCGTCTGCGGGCTGACCACCTTGACGCTGTCGGGCTGATCCTCTTCGATGCGGGTGCCGTCCGGAGCGATCCTCGCCTTCACGATGCGCGGCGGAATGCGCACGCCGTCATTGGCGATGGCCTGGTACATCGAGGTCATCTGCAGCGTTGTCATCGAAAGGCCCTGGCCGATGGGCAGATTCGCGAAGGTGGAGCCGGACCATTGATCACGCGCCGGCAAGACGCCCGCGCTCTCGCCGGGCAAGCCCACACCGGTACGCTGACCGACCCCGAACTTCTTGACCATGTCGTACCAGCGGTCCTCGCCGACCCGCTGTGCCAGCATCAGCGTGCCGACGTTCGAGGATTTACCGAAGATGCCGGTGGTGGTGTAAGGCGCCACACCGTGCACCCAGGCATCGCTCACGGTGACACCGCCCAGGCTGATACTGCCCGGAACCTGGTGCACCTCATCGGGAGTGGTGAGACCGTATTCGATGGCGGCAGCGGCGGTCACGATCTTATTGACCGAGCCCGGCTCGTACACTGATTGCACCGACGGGTTGCCCAGATCGGACTGCGACCAATACTGCGGGCCCAGTGCGGGATTGAAGGTCGAATCGTTCGCCATGGCCAGCACCTGGCCGGTGTGAGCGTCCAGTACGACGGCCGACGCGGCCTGCGCCCCGGACATCTCCTTGGCCTGCTCCACCTGCTGCTGCACGTAATACTGCAGGTCCGAATCCAGGGTCAGCTCAACGCCGTAACCGTTCACCGCCGGTACCTGGTCACGCCAGCTGCCCGGAATGACGGCGCCGTCGGAACCGCGGTCATAGGTCATGGAACCGTCGGAGCCGGCCAGACTCGCATCCATCGCCGACTCCAGGCCGATCTGCCCGTGCCCGTCCCACCCCGTCGCGCCGATGATATTGGCCGCAAGCGAACCACCCGGGTACTCGCGCATATCCTGCCGCTCGGTCCCGACCTCGGGGTACTGCAGGCTGATATCGGCCGCCACCTGCGGGTCGACATTGCGCACCAGATAGGCGAAGGGATCATCGCTGCGCAGCTTGGTCAGCAGATCCTTCTCCAGCGCGTCATTGCCCAGCTTCTGGTGAATGTATTTGGCAATGGCCTGCAATCGATCATCCGGATCGGGAGCCGAGGGATTCTTGGTCTTCGCGTCGGCCAGCTCCTTGCGCACCTTCACCGGCTGAAAGGTGAGCGCCTTCGCGGCAATGGTGAAAGCCAGCGATTTGCCGTAACGGTCGGTGATCGGACCGCGGGTCGCGGGATCGGGCAGCTTCACCGTGCGCTGACTGGCCGCCTCTGCCGACAGGTTCGGCGCGGACCAGGTCTGAATCCACAGCAATTGGGCGGCGGCCACCAGCAGCGCGAGCAGCATGACGAACCGGCCCACCCCGAATCGGAAGCGCGTCGAGGCGTCCATTCCCGCAGCGGCACGCGGTCTGGACGTGCGGCCCGGCCCGGAACCGGCACGGCCGGAGCCGGTTCGGCTCCGGCCGGCAGCCACCCGCCCCCGGCCGGAATCACGACCGCCGCGCACCGCGCGGGAAAAACTCATCGAGGCGTTCCGTTCGGCGCGGCCTGCAGAGCGGGGGACTGCGGCGCCTGCGCTGTCGTGGGCGGGGCGGACGGCGGGTTGGGCGTCGTGGTCACCGGGACCAGCCGCTCGCCCTGCGCCTGCACCAGTTTCGGCGGCTGCGCCAACGGCACCGCCGGAGTGGTGTTCAACGGCGGGGCCGGGGAGCCCTGTGCGGGAATCGGATTGCCGACCACCGTCACCGAACCGTCCGGGGCGACCAGCAGGCGGGCCGGATCCTTCGCGGGGATCATGCCCAATTCCGCTGCGCGCGCGGCCAGGTCGGGCGCCGAATCGGCCGACTCCACCTCACGCTGCAGCGCCGCCCGCTCATCCGAGAGCTGCTGATTGACGCGCCGGGCATCACCCAGCTGATAGCTGTCCTCGGTGGAACGGGTGGTCAGCAGCAGCGTCACCGCCAGACCGCAGCCCAGCAGCGCGATAATGGTGGCCACGAACGACATCCGGCCGCGCGGCACGGATTCGCCGGTGCGCCGCAGCAATTGCGGCAGCTCGGTGCGCTCGCGACTGCGACGGCGCGCGTAAGCCCGTTGCGCCGCACCCGATTTCACCTGCTCCGCCGCCTGCGCCCGACGAGCCCCCCGGCCCGTCGCCTGCGCCCTGATCGTCGTCATAGGGCCGCCCCTTCGCACGCCGGGCGCACGTGTGACCTCCGAGCCCGAAACCTCGCTGTATATATGCGGGCGTGAGCGGAGCCCTCCGTGGTTACGCTCCGCTGCCGCCTCCGGGCTTGACCGCTCACGCCTGCTCCTCCCCAACGATCCGTTCGGCTGCCCGCATGCGCACCGGAGTGGCCCGCGGATTGTCTTCGATCTCCTGCTCGGTCGCCTTCTCCGCACCGCGGGTCAGGATCTTGAATTCCGGTCCCATGCCGGGCAATTCCACGGGCAGGTCCAGCGGGGTCTTCGAAGCGGCACGCTTCGCCAACTCCGACTTGACCACCCGGTCCTCGAGAGATTGATAGCTCATGAACACGATCCGGCCACCGGGCGCCAGCGCGTCCAGCGCGGCCGGCACCGCCGCCTCGAGGGATTCGAGCTCCCGGTTCACCTCCACCCGCAGCGCCTGGAAGGTGCGCTTGGCCGGATGTCCACCGGTACGGCGGGCCGCGGCCGGGATGGCGTCGTAGAGCAGCTCCACCAGCTGCGCGCTGGTGACGAAGGGGGTTTTCTGCCTGCGGCGCAACACTTCCGAGGCGATCTTGCCCGCGAAGCGTTCCTCGCCGTAGACCTTCAGCACCCGGGCCAGATCGCCGTGCCCATAGGTATTGAGCACATCGGCGGCCGTGGGGCCGGTGCTGGAGTCCATCCGCATATCGAGCGGGGCGTCGATGGAGTAGGCGAAACCGCGTTCGGCCTCGTCCAGCTGCATGGAGGAGACACCGAGATCCATCAGAATCGCCTGCACGCTGCCGCGAGGCGGCAGACCGGCCTGCTCGAGCGCGGCGGCGATGCCGTCATACGTGGTGTGTACCAGCGTGATCCGGTTTTCGTAGGGGCGTAGTCGCTCCCCCGCCAGCTCGAGGGCCTCGGTATCGCGATCCAACCCGATCAGGCGAATATTCGGATAGGTACGCAAGAAGTGTTCGGCATGGCCACCGAGTCCGAGTGTGCAGTCGAGGTAGACGGCTCCATCGACGGTATCCATTGCGGGACCGAGGATTTCGTCTGCGCGATCGAGGAGAACCGGGACATGGCGGGGACCGTCACTGCCTGGGTGCACCTTCGACCTCCCGGACCTCACATTTCGTCGCACGGCCACTGACGGGTCGCTTGCGATCGGACTCTGCACTGACAGTGAACTCTGCACTGAACGGTTGTATCTGCACTGATCAGTGGGTGGCCAATGCCCCGTGGTCTCTGACCGAAGCACGGCACCTGGCGTTGGGGAAGTACGTCAGGGTCCGCGTCGGGCAGAGGCCGCAGGGCACTCGCCTCGCTGTGGGCGCTTAGAAGATCTCGCCCAGCGACTCATCTCCAGCCTGCGAGTAATCCTCCTCATGCTCGGCGAGGTAGGAATCCCACGCCGCCTTGTCCCATATTTCGAGGAAGTCGACCGAGCCGATCACCACACAGTCCTTGGAAAGGCTTGCGTAGCGACGATGCTCAGCCGACAACACGATGCGGCCCTGTGCGTCCGGACGCTGCTCGTCCGAGGAGGCAGCCAGGGCACGGACGAATGCGCGAGCCTGCGGATTGCTTCGAGACGCGGCCGCAGCCCGCCGCGCAAGCGCGGTGAACTCGTCCTTCGGATATACGGCAAGGCTGTGGTCTTGACCCTTCGTGACCATCAACCCTCCCGCCAGCTCGTCCCGGAACTTCGCAGGCAACGTGAGTCGCCCTTTGTCGTCCAGTCGAGGGGTATAGGTACCGAGGAACAAGCCGCGACACCTCCTACCGAATCACCCTTCGACTGTTCGGTCTCCTGTAGTGCGCGCTCCACATTACCCCACTTTCCCCCACTTTCAATCGAAAGCGGCGGTGATCTCAGTCCCCGCTTGGCGAACTTCGCAGGTCACACCAGCTATCACCGTGGTGGGGAACTTTCGCCCCAGTTCCCCCGACACGCACGGCTCGCGGCGGAGGGCACCCGACAACAGTTAGCAAACACGCAGATAGCGCCCATTTCCGGCGAAAGTGGGCGCATATGGTGGACCGCGGTGGGTGAGGGTGGGGAGGGCTGGCGGGGCATGGACACGCCGCAGAACTTCCACGAGAAACGCCGTGACGCCACACCTCAAATCGGTGTGGCGCCACGGCGTGTCGCGCTTGTTTCAGTTAGCCGATTCAGCTGCCCGCCGGAGCGGAGCAGACCGATCAGTTGTCCTGCTCGAACCGGCGGCGGAACCGGTCCTCCATACGAGATGAGAACCCGCCCGACTTCTTCTGTCGACCCCGGCCGCCGCCGGGGTTGGCGCCCGCCGCAGGACTGCCTTCACTACCACGGCCACCCTGGGAGGTCATCCCACGGCCACCGGACAGCAACAGCACACCTGCGCCGAACATGACAATGAATCCGATCAAGCTGATGATCGGGAAGTCGCCCAGCTTTATGGGCGCGGCGATGCCTGCCACGAGCAGAAACAGACCGAGGACGAACAAAGCCGCCGACTGTAATCTGCGCCGGCCGGTGGCGGAACGCAGGCGTCCGCCCCGAACCGTCGAGGCGAACTTGGGGTCCTCAGCGTAGAGCGCGCTCTCGATTTGTTCGAGCATGCGCTGCTCGTGCTCGGAGAGTGGCACGGTACCTCCCCCGGCACTAGGTGGTGGCGGTCGCCTCCGGGTAAGCGACAGATAGCCGACGTTGGCGGCTGTCTGCCATTAATAATACGAGTTCGATCAGAGAGCTACCACCTACTCGCCGATACTCAGGCCAGCATTCCGTCAACCCACCCCGTACCGGGACGCAATCGTGACGCTGCGGCCAGCAGATCTTCGACGTCATGCAGGAATGCGCCTACCCGCGAAGAGAACTCGTCGGCGCGTTGATCATCGATCGGCCGGGGCAGACCGGCCTCCAGCGCGGCCCGGGTTTCGGACTGGCCGGTGAAGTAGTCCGCCCACATCACGAATTCGGGGGCGGCGGCCTGCATGAGCACCCAGGCATTGCGGGAACGCGCACGTGGCGCACGGTCCGCGCCGGTCAGAGCCAGCACGGCACCGGCTCCGCGCAAGGCGGCCAGATAGGCCGTGCGGAACCGTTCGGGCGGGTCCTGCTCCCCCGCCGCCTGCATGAGCAGACCGTCGGCGCGCCGCAGGAGTTCACCGGCACGCCCCGGATGGGCCGGACGTTGGTTGCTACCGGACATCGGGTACCTCCCCACTCGCATACCCGGACCACCATGAAGATCGAACAGGCATTCGAAGGTTTCAATTGAGTTGAATATAAAGACAGCCACCGACAAGTTCCGACGCTCGACCGTGAAAGCAACGCGGGACGGGATCGGCGCTATCGTCGGACCCACCGCCCGCGCTAACGAGAGCTGCGCCTGCCCGATGACCGCCGTCACCCCCAACACCACGCCCGCGCCCGTTGTCGTCGATCTCTCCGCGGCGACCATGCGCGCCCGGCTGCACGACGCCCTCGCGGTGTACGTCGCGGCCATGGACTACCCGCGCGGCACCGAACATCAGCGCGCACCCATGTGGGCCGAGCACACCACCCGGCCCGGCTGGCAGTCCGTGGCCGCGGTCCTACCCGACGAGGACGGGCGGCTCGACCTGCGCACCGCGCCCATCGTCGCCATCGCCTACGGGTATCACGGTGCACCGCACCAGTGGTGGCATCAGCAGGTGTACAGCGGTATGCGGCGCACCGGCTGGCCGGAACACGCTGCGCGCGAACTGCTCTCCGATTACTTCGAATTGACCGAACTGCATGTGCATCCCGCCGCACAGGGGCGCGGCATCGGCGAGATCCTGCTCACCCGGCTGCTGCAGAACCGGCCGGAGCGCAGTGTGCTGCTGTCCACGCCGGAGGTCGATGCCGAGTCCAATCGCGCCTGGCGGCTCTACCGCCGGCAGGGATTCGGTGATGTGGTGCGGCATTTCATCTTCTCCGGTGACACCCGCAAGTTCGCGGTGCTGGGGCGGCGGCTGCCGCTGTGACGGTGGTGATCATCGGATCCGGTCACAATGCGCTGGTCGCGGCCTGTTATCTGGCGCGGGAAGGGCATGCGGTCGAGGTGCTGGAACGCGATACCGTGCTCGGCGGCGCGGTGTCGACGGTGGAGCGGTTTCCCGGGCATCAGGTGGATCGCGGGTCCTCGGCGCACATCATGATCCGGCACACCGGGATCATCGAGGAGCTCGAACTGGAGCGCTTCGGGCTGCGGTATATCGATTGTGATCCCTGGGCTTTCGCGCCCGCGCCGCCCGGGACCGACGTGCCGCCGATCGTGTTCCACCGTGATGTGGAACGTACCTGCGAGTCCATCGCCGCGGCCTGCGGGGCCCGTGATGCTGCCGCGTATCGGAAGTTCGTGCAGGTGTGGGGGCCGCGGACCGCGCGCGTCATGCGGTCGTTCGCCGGTACGCCGACACCCGGGCGGCTGCTGCGGTCGTTCTGGGGGCTCGACGCGCAGGGCGGCGGGAGCGTGCTGTCGCGGGAGTTCCTGCAGAGCGGAGATGCGCTGCTGGACAGCTACTTCGACAGTGAGCGGCTGAAGGCGGCGCTGGCCTGGTGGGGCGCGCAGTCCGGGCCGCCCATGTCCGAGCCGGGATCCGCGCCCATGGTCGGGTTCGCGGCGCTCATGCATACGCTGCCGCCCGGCCGGGCCGTCGGCGGCAGCGGCGCGCTGGCCTCGGCGCTGGTGGCGCGGCTGCGGGCGGACGGTGGTGTGGTGAGTCCGGGCGATGCCGCCACCTCGCTGACCCGGTCCGGTAAGGGCTGGCGGGTCGGCACCGCGAGTGGGCGAGAACTGTACGCGGACACCGTGATCGCGGGCTCGCACATTCTCACCACGCTGGATCTGCTCGCGCAGGGCGGATTCGACGCGGACACCCTGGAGGATTGGCGGCGGCGCATCCGGGTCGGGCCCGGCATCGGCATGGTGGTGCGCGCGGCCACCACCGCGCTGCCGGAGTATCCCGGTGCGAAGGTCTCCGAATCTGCCACGGGCCTGCAACTTCTCGTCACCGATCGCGCTCGGCTGCGCCGCGCGCACGGCGCCGCGCTCGCCGGTGACCTCCCGCCGCGCCCCGTGGTGCTGGCCATGAGTTTCACCGCCCTGGACCCCAGCATCGCCCCGCCCGGCGAACACCAGCTTTCGCTGTGGGCGCAATGGCATCCGTACCGGCTCGCCGACGGCAGCTCCTGGACCGAGCGCGCCGAACATGAGGGCGATCGCATCATCGCCGAAGTCGACGCGCACGCACCGGGTTTCGCCGGCACCGTCCGCGACCGCTTCGTCCAGACCCCCGCCGATCTGGAACGCGAAATGGGCCTGCTCGGCGGCAATGTCATGCACATAGAAATGTCCCTCGACCAGATGTTCCTCTGGCGTCCCCTCCCCGAACTCTCGAACCACCGCGTCCCCGGCGCCCCCGGCCTCTACCTCACCGGCGCCTCCACCCACCCCGGCGGCGGCGTCTCCGGAGCCAGCGGCCGCAGCGTCGCCCACCTCGTCCACCGCGACCTCCGCCGCCCCCGCTTCAAATTCCCTCGCCGATGAGCATCGATCCAGCACTCGCGAAACGACCCACCGCGCCGGCGTGGAAACCCGCCACTCGCCCCGCGCCGAAAACCCCGGCGACGCCGGGATCGACCTCGGCAGCAATGGCATTCATCGTCCGAGCGGGGACGACCCCCGTCGAATCGGCGGCAATGACCCGCGTCATACCGGCGTGCCGGTGGCCTGGATCCATCGCCGATTCCCGTCGGCTGCATGCCGGAACGGCGAAGTCGGAATGACCGAGACCGTGAATCCGGTGCTGGGCACACGCAAGCGGGGTGCACAGCGGGCGTTGATTATCAGCGCAGCACCCGCGGTGTTGTTGGTGCTGGTGCAGATTGCTTATCCGCTGACGCAGGGGGTGGCGCGGGATCGGGTGACCGTGGCAGTCGTGCTGTTGTCCGCCACTGCGGCGCTGGTGCATGCGGGGTTGACGCGTGGGGTGCGGTGGGCGGCTGGGCTGGTGGTGATCGTTTCCGGGATCGGGCTGGTCGCTGAGATCGTGGGGACCACGACCGGGGTGCCGTTCGGGAGCTACGAGTACGCCGATGGGCGGCTGGGGACTGCGGTGGCGGGGGTGCCGCTGGTGGTGCCGCTGGCGTGGACCGGTGGGGTGTATCCGGTGTGGGTGGCGGTGCGGTCGTTGGGTTCGCGTGCGGGGGTTCGGGTTTCGCTGACCGCGCTGGGGGTTGTGGGGTGGGATTTGTTTCTGGATCCGCAGATGGTGGCGGATGGGCAGTGGCGGTGGAGTTCGGGGCTGCCGGGATTGCCGGGGCTCGGGCAGATTCCGTATACGAATTATCTGGGATGGTTCGCGGTGGCGCTGGTGATGGCGGGACTGCTGGAGCTGTGGGATCGGACGGCGCCGGACAGCGGTGCGGCGCGGGTGGTGCCGGTGGCGGTATTCCTGTGGACCTGGCTCGGTTCGACATTGGCGCACGCGGTGTTCCTGGGGTTGCCGGTGTCGGCGGCGTACGGGTTCGCGGGGCTCGGAGTGGTGGGATTTCCGCTGGTTCGGGGGCTCCGGGCCCGTCGAATCACACTGCGGCCCCTGGGCCATGGCACGATGTGACCGTGCCGAGTCCGATCACCCCCACAGCAGACGACACGCTCGAGTCCGCGGCACCGCCGCCGTCGCCGGTCCGGCGATCGCGTCGGTGGGTGCGCGTATCGGCAGTCCTGATCTTCGCGGCCCTGGCCGTCATGCTGACCGGATGCCTGCGTGTGCAGGTATCGATGGGCGTCTCCTCCAACGACCGGGTGTCCGGCCGCATTGTGGCCGCCGCCGTCCCGCAGAACGACAAGGACAAGGGCCCGCAGCTCAAGGCCCCCGACGCGCTCGCCTCCAAGGTGCGGGTGGACCCGTATTCGCAGGACGGATACGTCGGCAGCCAGGTCTATTTCGACGATCTCACCTTCGGTGAGGTGCAGCAGCTCGGCGGGCTCTCGGACCAGACCCAGGGCATGTTCAACCTGCAGTTCAACCGGGTCGGCGATCTTGTCACTCTCACCGGCCGGGTGGATCTGAAGAGTCTGCCGCCGCAGGGCTCCGATGTGCAGTTGACCGTCGCCTTCCCGGCGCGCATCGCCACCACCAACGGCACGCGCGAGAGCGATTCCGAGGTGAGCTGGAAGCTGCCCGCCGGTGATGTCACCTCGCTGCACGCCGAAGTCGGCTATGCGGACCCGAATACGCGATCCTTCGCGGGCTGGGCCGGGATCGTCGGTGGTCTCACCCTCGCGGTGGCGGCCGTGGTGGCCGTGCTCGCGTACATGACCCGCAATCCCGATCCGCCGGCGTACGTGCGCGCGGCGCGCTGGATTCGCAACAGCCGCAATACCCACGTGTGATCCTGCGCCCAGGGGAATTCGCGGTCCGGGCCGGAACCGCGATCGCCGGACTGGGTGCGGTGACCGCACTGCTGAATCGAATCACGCTGCGGCAGTTGCGCGGTGGGAGTACGACGGTGACCGAAGCGGTCACCGTCTGCGTTCCCGCCCGCAACGAGGCCGATCGACTGCCCGGACTGATCGCGGATCTTCGTGCGCAGCAGGGTATTCCGCAGCTGCGGGTGCTCATCCTCGATGACGATTCCACCGATGACACCTCCAGTGCGGCGCTCGCGGCTGTCGGCGTTGACGAGCGATTCACGGTGCAGCGCAATGAGATAGCACCCGCCCCTGGCTGGACCGGCAAAAATGCCGCCTGTGCGCTCCTGGCCGAACTCGCGACCGTCCAGGCGCCCGGTGCCCTCGTTTTCCTCGACGCGGATGTGCGGCTGGCCCCGGGGGCGGTGGCCGCTGCGGTCGCCGAATTGCGGCGGGCACAGGCGAGTTCGCTGTGCGCGTGGCCACGACAGCGGGCCCGGACCGCGACCGAGCGCCTGGTGCAGCCGCTGCTGTGCTGGTCCTGGGCCGGTACCTTGCCGCTGATCCTCGGCAATCGGAGTCTGCGGCCGTCGACGGCGGTGGCCTGCGGGCAGTTCCTGGTCTTCGATGCCGCCGACTACGGCGCGCTCGGCGGGCACGCGGTGGTGGCGGACCGGATCACCGAGGATCTGGCCATCGCCCGCGCCCTGCGGCGGTCCGGGCGACGCACCGTCCTGGTCGCCGGCGGGCAGCTCGCCGAGACCCGGATGTACCGGGACGCAAAGGAACTCGAACAGGGCTACAGCCGGTGGCTGTGGACCGCTTACGGCGGCCCCGCGGGCAGTGTCGCCGTCGCGGCCTTACTGGCACTGGGCTACTGGGTGCCGCCCCTCGCCGCGCTGACGGGACGGGGACGGACGCGCCGACTGGGACTACTGGGATACGCCGCCGCCGTCACCGGCCGCCTGCTGGCCCGTTCGACGGAGAGCGGCGGCAGCCTCACTCCCACGGATGCCCTTGCAGCCCTGGCACATCCGGTCGCCATAGCCGCCTATCTGCGATTGTCAGCGAAGTCACATCTGGCCCACCGCCGCGGCACCCTGTCCTGGAAAGATCGGGCCCTCAACAACACTCGCTGATCAAGGCACGGGTGTGACACCGACGGTCGGGAAGAAGAAGCAGGACCGGTTGCCATTGTTGACCACCCCGAATACAGCGGCCAGCACGGTACCGGAACCGGTGTTCACCGGGACCGCGCGCACACCGCCGGTCGGCAGCGAGCCGGCGAAGATGTCGTGCACCGCCTGCGCCACCATGGGCCGGAGCTCGCCCGGAACCTGCGGCGGGATCATGGCATCGAGCACATCCGACAGCGAGCCCATGGGCGTGAACCCGCCGTGACCCGTGGTGAGATTGAGCCAAGCCACCTGCATACCCGAGGTGTCCGTGCCGTCCTGGTTCAGGCCGTACGGGACGAAGGCGAACATGGTCTGGCCCGCCTTGACGGCCGAAAGATCCAGTCCCGGAATGGAAAACGCGAGCTTAGGCCACGGGCCGGGGATGGCGCCCGCAATGGCGGGGGCGAGTCCGAGGGTGGTGCCGCCCACGCAGAACGGCGCCGCGGTCGGGTACATGAAGGGCTCGACGCCCAATTGCTGTAGCCCGTCCAGGGTTTGGCTGTAGGCGGCGAACCAGTCCGAGGGTGCGGCGGCCTGTCCGGCACGGGCGATGGCGGAGACGAGAGCGGCCGTGGCGTGCGGGTCGAGCCCATTGGCCATGGCGGCCGCGGCGCCCTTCGCCAGCGCGATATTGATCCCGTCCGCCGGAGCACTCCCGTCGGCGGTCGCGGCTGCCGGAGGATTGCCGGGGAGATCGGGCGCGGCGTGCGCCGGACCTGTCGCAGCCAGCACCGCGCAGGCGCCGACCGCGCCTGCGATGCGTACGAGGTTGTGCAACATGGGCATGAGCGTCTCCTCAACATCGCGGTCGAGGTCGCACGTTACTCCGCTGACCAGTGCATTCCAGACATTTGACCCGGCAAGCCGAAGTGGGCCCCAGGCGCGCCCGACTGCGGATCAGGCGTTCGCCGGAGCCGCGGAGACGGTGTAGCCGAGGTTCGCCAGCACTTCGCTGGTGGTCTTGGCGAAGTTCAGGGTGATGAAGTGCAGGCAGGGTGCGCCCTCGTCGATGAGGCGCTGGGCCATCTCGGTGGCGATCTCGATACCGGCGGCGCGCACGGCGGCGCGGTTCTCCTCCGGACCGTCACCGGCCGCCAGGCGCAAGCGCCGCAGTACCGATTCGGGCAGTTCGCGGCCCGAGAGTTCGACGGCGCGCTCCACCGTGCGCAGTGAGGTGATGGGCATGAGCTCCGGAATGATCGGCTTGGCGCCGGCGACCGGATCGATCGCGGCCACCCGGTCGCGCAGCCGGAGGTAGTGCTCCGGATCGAAGAACATCTGGGTGATCGAATACTCCGCGCCCGCACGCAGTTTCGCCACCAGATGCGCGGTGTCCTGATCCAGATCGGTGGAGCGCGGATGGCCCTGCGGGAACGAGGCCACACCCACGTGGAAGTCGCCGAGATCGCGCACCATGCGCACCAGCTCCTCGGCGTACTCGACACCCTCGGGATGCTGGATCCACTCACCGAGCGGATCGCCCGGCGGATCACCGCGCAGCACCAGCAGATTGCGAATACCCGCATCCGCGTACGCGCCCACGATCGAACGCAATTCGGCAATGCTGTGATCCACGGCGGTCAGATGCGCCACCGTCAGCAGCGTGGTCTCCTGCGCCAGCTGACCGGTCACCCGCACCGTGCGATCACGGGTGGACCCGCCCGCACCGTAGGTCATGGACACGAACGCCGGATGCAGCCGCTCGAACTCCCGGGCCGCCCGCCACAACCGCGCCTCGGCCGCCGCATCCCGCGGCGGATTGAACTCCACCGAGAACGGCACCGACCCATCCGGACGCGGCCCGAGCTGCTGGACTATGGAGCGAGTTCCGGACCCTTGCGGTGTGCGGGAAACTCGGCCAGGGGTCGAATATCCCCGTACATTGTCGAAACTCACGCCCCCAGTTTAAGGGCACAACCCCCACCACCTCCCCGGACCCGACCGCACCCGCCGCGCCGCACCACTATTTCCCGCACCGCCACGGAAAATGCGGCCCCCGGAAGTCCGGCGAATTCCAAGTCTCCCAACGCAACGACAGATTTCGCGACCTTCGGGGTAACTCCCCGGGTACCCCCAAAACCCAGACCCCACCCAACGTCACCACGGGTGCACGGCCGGTCGGGCACCTCGCCGCCCGCCAAATTCCGGAGAGGCGGCACAGCGCACGGCCCGTCGGGCACCCCGCTTGCCCGCCGGATTCCGGAGAGGCGGCACAGCGCACGGCCCGTCGGACACCCCGCTTGCCCGCCGGATTCCGGAGAGGCGGCACAGCGCACGGCCGGTCAGGCAGCCTGCCGCCCGCCAAAGTTCCGGAGAGGCGGCACAGGATAGAGTCGTTGCCGAACCCCCTGGCCCCGCGTTGATCGTGGTTTCGCGGCGCCGGCTGTTCCCGCGAACGCGTCGCGCCCGAGAGTGCGGCACACACCTCAGGAGGATCCCCTGTCCGCCGGACCCGGTACCCCGACGCGCCACCCGGTCGGCGCGGGATCAATCGTCGCCGCTGTCGAGGAGCGACTCGCTCATTTCTTCGTCACTCGCCGCGAGTACATCGCGCCGCTGGGGCCGGTGGTCATCGACGCCGCGCGGGCGCTCGAGGATTTTGTGCTGCGGGGAGGTAAGCGCACCCGGCCCGCCTTCGCCTGGACCGGCTGGCTCGGCGCGGGGCACAGTGCCGACGATCCGGAGGCGGATGCGGTGCTGACCGCCTGTGCGGCACTGGAATTGGTGCAGGCGGCGGCGCTCATCCACGACGACATCATCGACTCCTCGCGGACCCGGCGCGGATTCCCCACGGTGCATGTGGATTACGAGACCCGCCATCGCGACGGTCGGTGGGCGGGCGACTCCGCGCACTACGGGGCGAGCATTGCCACCCTCATCGGCGATCTGGCGCTGGCCTGGGCCGATGACATGACCCGCGATGCCGGGCTCGATCCGGCGGCGCTGCACCGGTTCGGCCCGGTGTGGGCGGCCATGCGCACCGAGGTGCTCGGCGGGCAGATGCTCGATATCCACGGCGAGGCCGGCGGCGACGAATCCGTCGAGGCGGCGCTGCAGATCAATCGCTTCAAAACGGCCGCGTACACCATCGAGCGCCCACTGCACCTGGGTGCGGCGCTCGCCGACGCCGATCCGGAACTGATTGCCGCCTACCGCGAATTCGGCACCGATATCGGCATCGCCTTCCAGCTGCGTGACGACCTGCTGGGCGTATTCGGCGACCCGGCGGTCACCGGCAAACCCTCCGGCGACGATCTGCGCGAAGGCAAGCGCACCGTGCTCATCGCCGAGGCCCTGCGCCGCGCCGACCTCTCCGATCCGCCCGCCGCCGCACTGATCCGCACCAGCCTCGGCACCGATGTCACCCCCGGCGAGGTCACCGAATTGCGCCGCATCCTCACCGATCTCGGTGCGGTGGACGCGGTCGAACAGCGCATAGCCGGCCTCACCGACCAGGCCCTCACGGCGCTGGATGCCAGCACGGCCACCGCGGATGCCAAGCGCCAACTGCGCGCCATGGCACTCGCAGCCACCGCACGGTCTTACTGACCACATGGCGGGATGCGATCTGAGCACGGGATCGACAGTGCCGCTCGACATCTCGCCGCGACCAGTGTCATTCGCCATCCCGCCACGATTTTCGCCCAGACGCACTGTTCCTCCCGGCCGGAAGCATGCCGGGACGACGAGAAGCGGTCCCGACGAGAAGACCACGGCGCGCTGTACCGACCAGGAAGTTGTTGTGGCATGAAAACGGTTGCGGGGCAGACCGATCGGGTTGTGGTTGTGGGCGCGGGGTTGTCCGGGCTGGCGGCGGCGCTGCATCTGGTGGGGGCCGGGCGGCGGGTGACGGTGCTGGAGCGAGCCGATCATCCGGGTGGGCGGGTCGGGTTGTATCGCGGGGACGATTACGAGATCGACTCCGGGGCAACGATTCTGACCATGCCGGAATTGATCGACGAGGCGCTGGGGGCGGTCGGGCACACTCGGGAATCGGTGGGTTTGGAGATTCTCGCCATGGCCCCGGCCTATCGGGCACGGTTCGACGACGGGTCTGTCGTCGGCGTGTATTCGGATCCGGCCGAGATGACGGCCGAGGTCACTCGGGTGCGGGATGCCGCTGCGGGACAACGGTATCGGCGACTGCGCGGGTGGTTGCAGGGCATCTACGAATCCGAGTTCGCGCAATTCATGGACACCAACTTCGATTCACCGCTGGATATGGTGCGCTATCCGCACAAGCGCACCGCACTCCTGAAGCTGGTGCGACTGGGCGGTTTCGGGCGGCTCGGACCCCGGGTGCGCACGCTCATGGGCGATGAGCGGCTGGCACGACTGTTCAGCTTCCAGGCCCTCTTCGCGGGCACAGCGCCCGATCAAGCGCTCGCGGTGTACGGCGCGATTCCGTATATGGACACCTGCCTGGGCGTGTACTACCCGGTCGGCGGCATGCGCGCGATCGCCGACGCCCTCGCGCGCGCCTTCACCGCGGCGGGCGGCACCCTCGAATTGCGCACCGAGGTCACCGGAATCGACTACACCGGCCGCCGCGCCACCGGCGTGCGCACCGCCGACGGCCGCACCCTGCCCTGTGATGCCGTAGTGGTCACCGCCGATATCGGCAGCCTGGAACGCTTCGGCCTGCGCCGCCGCCGCGGCCTGCGCGCCTCCCCCTCCGCCGTGATCGCACACGGCACGGTTCCGGCCGAGATCGCCGCGACCTGGCCGGTGCAGGCCCACCACACCATCGACTTCGGCCGGGAGTGGGACCGCACCTTCACCGAGATCGCGGCGCGGCCGGGGTGGCGGGGTGGGAGCGCACACGGCAACGGCAAGCTCATGAGCGATCCGTCACTGCTGCTCACCCGGCCCGCACTCACCGACCCGAGCCTCTACATCGACCGCGCGCAACAGCGCATCGACGCCGCCGGGCACCTCACCGGCACCGTCCGCCACGAACCGCTGTCACTGCTGGCCCCCTGCCCCAACCTCGATGCCGCACCGCTCGATTGGGACCGGCTCGGCCCGTTCTACCTGCGCGAACTCCTGCAAATCCTGGAAGATCGCGGGTACCAGGGCATTTCGGAGCATTTCCGCATCGACCACCTGGACACGCCGCAGACCTGGAAGGACCGGGGCATGCTCGCGGGCACCCCGTTCTCGGCCGCGCACCTGTTCCGGCAGACCGGCCCCTTCCGCACCCGGAACCTGGTGCGCGACCGGGATAATGTGGTTCTCGCCGGGTCGGGTACCGTGCCTGGCGTAGGCGTACCCACCGTGCTGCTGTCCGGGAAACTGGCCGCGACACGCATCACAGGTGATCTGCGACATGCCCGGGCTGCAAGCTCACCTGCCGGGGCGGTAGCACTGCCGCACAACCACTAGACTGACCGGCGTCCTGAACCTAGCGGCGGGCGCCGCCGACCTTTCCGGGGGGAACGACCACCGATGCCGACCCCCGATATGGAATTCACCACGACTATCGACCCGCTCCCCGTCATTTCCCCCGGCGCAGTGTCGCATTCCCGAATGCGCAATGCCGGCGATTTCGCGCGCAGCCCCGAGGGTAAAGCCGCACTGCTCGGCTTCTTCGGCGCACTCATGATCACCTTCGGCGGTTTCGGCGCGGGCAGTGTGCGCCGCAACGATCCGCTGCTGGAGACCGCACATCTGTCCTGGCTGCGCTTCGGCCACGGCTACGCGCTCTCGACGGTGTTCGTGTGGATCGGCGTGCTGGCCATGATCACCGCGTGGGTGCGGCTGGGCCGGGCCACCATCGGCACCGTCCCCCATGCCTCGGTGACGCTGAACGAACTGCGCGCCATCGTCGGCATCTGGATCTTCCCGCTGCTGTTCGCGGTGCCCATGTTCTCCCGTGACGCCTATTCGTATCTGGCGCAGGGCGCACTGCTGCGCGACGGCTTCAATCCGTACCAGGTCGGGCCGGTGGTGAATCCCGGTGTGCTGCTGGACAATGTGAGCCCGGTGTGGACCACCACCACCGCGCCGTACGGGCCGATCTTCCTGCTGCTGGCGCGCGGCATCACCTCCATCACCGGAGAGAATGTGGTGGCCGGGACCATCGCGCTGCGACTGGTCATGCTGCCGGGGCTGGCGCTGATGATGTGGTCGGTACCGCATCTGACCAAACATCTGGGCGGTAAGCCGACCACCGCGCTGTGGCTGGCGGTGCTCAATCCGCTGGTGCTGATCCATCTCATCGGCGGCGTGCACAACGAGATGCTCATGGTCGGGCTCATGGCCGCCGGTATCGCGCTGGTGCTCGAACATCATCACGTGGGCGGCATCGTGGTCGTCGCCATCGGCGTTGGCGTGAAAGCGACGGCGGGCATAGCCCTGCCATTCCTGGTGTGGATCTGGATGATTCACGAACGCGAACGCCGCGCCGCCCAGGGCGAGGCCGAACTACCGCATCCCGCGGTCATGTTCGCCAAGATCGCCGGACTCGGCGTGGCGGTGTTCTGCGCCGTATTCGTAGCCGCGTCGGCGCTGGCCAATGTGGGCATCGGCTGGCTGACCGCGCTGTCCGGCTCAAAGAAGATCATCAACTGGCTGTCGCTGCCGACGATCATGGCGCACATGGTCACCTGGGTGACTCCCCTGCGCATGGAATCGGTGCTGTCGGTGACCCGCATGATGTGCGCCGGTGCGCTGGTCGTGGTGCTGGCGTGGACCTGGTGGCGCTTCCGGCACACCGAACGCGAAGCGGTGCTGGGCATTCTCATCGCCTTCGTGGCGATCGTGATCCTGTCCCCCGCCGCACTGCCCTGGTACTACTCGTGGCCGCTGGCGCTGGCCGCCGGATTCGCGCTGTCCACCACCACCCTGCAGTGGCTGGTGGGGCTGTGCACCTGGCTCATGCTGGTATTCCAGCCGGACGGGTCCATCGGCCTCTACAACTTCTGGCATGTCGCGCTGGCCACCTTCGCGGCCGTGGTCGCGGCGGTCTCGCTGCGCACCGTCGATCCGCTCAAGCTCAGCGCGCATGTGCCCCAGCCGGCCAACATCGGCCCGCCACCCACCCCGGCATGAGTTCGGCCGAACTCGCACTCGCCTACCGGGACTGCCGCCGCATTGCCGCCGAACACGGCCGCACGTACTTCCTCGCCACCCGGCTGCTGGAATCCGAGCGAAGACCTGCCGTGCACGCGCTCTACGCGTTCGCGCGCATGGTGGACGACATTGTCGACGACAGTGCGGCGGTGACGCGGGCCGAATATTCGGCGGCGCAATTGGATCGGATCGAGCACGAACTGCGCGGGCGACTGGCGCAGGCGCCCGCCGAGTCCACCGCGGACCGCATCCTGCTGGCCGTCTCCGACACCATCCGGCGGTATGACATTGCGGCCGAGCACTTCTGGGTATTCCTGGACTCCATGCGCATGGACATCCCCGGCAGTCCGCAGTACCGCGACCGGTACCCCACCATGGACGCGCTGCGCACCTACATGCGCGGCAGCGCCGCCGCCATCGGCCTGCAACTGCTGCCGGTGCTGGGCACCGTCGTCCCGATCACCGAGGCCGAACCCGCCGCCGCGGCCCTCGGGGAAGCCTTCCAGCTCACCAATTTCCTGCGCGATATCGCCGAAGACCTCGACCGCGGCCGCCGCTACCTCCCCGCCGACGAACTGGCCGCCTTCGGCGTCGACGACGACCTCCTCCAGCACTGCCGCAAAACCGGCCGCACCGACCGGCGCGTCCGCCGCGCCCTGGCCCACCTGATCGCCGTCAACCGCGACATCTACCGCACCGCGGTCCCCGGCATAGACCTGCTGACCCCCCGCGTGCGCCCCGCCATCCGCACCGCCGCCACCCTCTACAGCGGCATCCTCGACGAAATCGAACGCACCGACTACGCCGTCTTCACCCGCCGGGCGGCAGTCCCCCGCCATCGCCGATTACGGGTCGCAGCAAGGGAGTTCGCGCTCGCCTAGGCCGGGCGAACTCGGATACCCACACATCGACATCGGGCGAATCGACACTCCCGGTCACTGCACGCACCAGTACCTCGTCAGTGCCTCGTTACCCGGCGGGACAACTGATTTCGCGCCGCCAGGGGTAACTCCCCGGGTACCCCCGAAAGCCGACCCCCGCCACACCGCCGGCCCGGTGCGCAACGCAGGGAACCTCCCGACGACCGGCAAAAGGTGCGGGGAGGCGGGTCAGCGAGGCGGGTCAGCGAGGCGGGCTAGCTCAGAAGGGGTCGGCGGCTGCGCGGCGGATTACCTCACGGGCGAGGTCGCCGTGCAGGGCGTCGATGGGGCGGCCGGGGAGGGAGTCGTCCTCGGTGTAGATCCACTCGAGGATTTCCTCATTGGTGTAGCGGCTGTCGCGCATGACCGTGATCAGGGGGGTGACATGTTTGGCGATCGCGCCGGTGGAGTCGAAGAACTCCTCGGGGATGCCGATCACACCGTTGCGGCGGACCGCGATGAGCTGGTGCTCACGCAGCAGTGCGTGCACCCGGGTCACGGCCATCCCCATCAGCTCGGCCACATCGGGCAGAGCGAGCAGGGTCACCGAATCCGGCAGGACATCATCGCTGTAGGGAATGGCACTCACGGCCGTAACGGTAGTCGGTCGGGTCGCTACGGACGCATCACACCCCGACCCGACTACCATCGGGTGAGCCGCACAGGGCGGATCGGAAGTCGGAAGGGTTGCTGTTGATCGGCCAGATGCTGGAAGGGCGCTACCGCATCGACGCGCCGATCGCGCGCGGCGGCATGTCCATGGTCTTCCGGGGAGTGGACACTCGCCTGGATCGACCGGTCGCCATCAAGGTGATGGACCCCAAGTTCGCCCATGATCCGCAATTCCTCCAGCGGTTCGAACTGGAGGCCCGCGCGGTCGCCAAGCTCAAGCATCCGGGTCTGGTCGCCGTGTACGACCAGGGCGTGGACGGGGATTACCCCTTCCTGATCATGGAGCTCGTCGAGGGCGGCACGCTGCGCGAGCTGCTACGCGAACGCGGACCCATGCCCCCGCACGCGGTACGCGCGGTTGCCGAACCGGTGCTGGCCGCCGTCGGCGTCGCGCACGCGGCCGGGCTGGTGCACCGCGATATCAAACCGGAGAACGTGCTCATCTCCGACTCCGGAGAAGTCAAGATCGCCGATTTCGGCCTGGTGCGCGCCGTGGCCTCGGCGAATATCACCTCGGCCAGCGTGATTCTCGGTACCGCGGCCTATCTGTCGCCCGAGCAGGTCACCAGCGGCAGCGCCGATGCGCGCAGCGATGTGTACTCCGCCGGCATCCTCATCTTCGAAATGCTCACCGGGCGCACCCCGTTCAACGGCGACAGCTCCATTTCGATCGCACTGCAGCGGGTCGAGAAGGATGTGCCCAGCCCCGGCCGGCTCATCGGCGGCGTCCCACCGGAATTCGACGAACTGGTCGCACACGCCACCGCGCGCGAACCTTCGCACCGATTCGCCGATGCCACCGAGATGGCGGGCGAATTGCGGCGCATCGCACGGGAACTGCAGCTGCCGGACTACCGCGTGCCCTCGCCCACCGAATCCGCCGAGCATGTGAGCGCCCGCTACCAGGTCGCGCCCGCAACGCCCCCGCCCGCACGGCAGGCGCCCGCGCGCCACACACCCGCCGCGACCGAGGCGACCACCCGGATTCCCGCCGATCCGCCCACACAACATATGGCGCAGCAGCAGCACACCCGGGTCATGACCGCGGCGCGCGAGCTACCGCCCGAGTACGCACCGCCCCCGGGACCGCCCGGCAGAGAACGCAATCCACGGTCGGACCTGATCGAGAATCGCGGCAAATCCCGGCGCACCGTCTTCATCTGGCTCGGCATCGTCATCACCCTCGCGCTCCTGCTCGGCATCGGCGGCTGGTGGCTGGGGGTGGGCAGATACTCGGCGGTGCCGTCGATCGCCGGGCTCGACAGCGGGCGCGCGGTCACCACCCTGCAGGACGCCGGTTTCAAGACCGAGACCAGGCAGAAGGCCTCCGACATCATTCCGGCCGGCAATGTGGTCGGCACAGATCCGGCCGCCGGAACGAAAGTCGTCAAGGGCTCGACCGTCGCGGTCCTGGTCTCCAGCGGTAAGCCGAAGGTCCCGGAAATCACTGTGGGACAAGATGTTGCCAGTGTCGAGAAGGCGATCAAGGATGCCGGACTGATCCCCGTCGAATCCGGGGACGTCGGCAGCACCGCCCCGAAAGGCACTGTCGCCAAGGTCGATCCGGCCCCCGGCACGATCCTGCCCGCCGGCGGCAGCGTGAAGGTGTACCGCAGCAAGGGCGTCGTCTCGGCCAGGGTCCCCGATGTGAGCGGTAAGACCGAGGACGAGGCCAAGGCGGTGCTGCAGAAGGCCGGAATCACCGTGCAGGACACCAGAGCCGAGTACAACGGGAAGGTCAAGGCCGGGCAGGTGATCGGCACCGACCCGGCCGCCGGCTCCACCGTCGACTCCGGCACCGTCACCCTGATCGTGAACAATGCCGTCGAAGTCCCGAATCTGCTCGGCTCCAGCGTCGCCGGCGCCCGCAGCAAACTGCAGGCCCTGGGTCTGCAGGTCACAGTGCGTCAGCTGGCCAATAACGACGGTTCGATCGTCATCTCCCAATCCACCGCTCCCGGCGGGAATGTGGAATCAGGATCCACCATTACGATCGTCGCACTGCCTTAGCAATCTTTCGCTCTGCCATTACCCGCTCGGCCATTACCCGCTCGGCCATTACCCGCTCGGCCATTGAAGCGAATAGCGCCGAAAGAGAGGGGCCCGGAACTGCTTTCGCAGTCCGGGCCCCGCGCGTCCGGTAGGTTCAGCGCAGCATCTCGGCGACGAGGAACGCCAGCTCGAGCGACTGCTGAGTGTTCAGTCGCGGATCGCACGCGGTCTCGTAGCGGTTCTCCAGATCCAGATCCGAGATGTCCTGTGCGCCACCGAGGCATTCGGTGACGTTCTCACCGGTGAGCTCGATGTGCAGGCCGCCCGGATGGGTGCCGAGCGCATGGTGCACCTCGAAGAAGCCCTGCACCTCATCGACAATGCGGTCGAAGTGCCGGGTCTTGTAGCCGTTCGAGGTCTCGTGCGTATTGCCGTGCATGGGATCGCACTGCCAGATCACCTGATGACCGGTGGCCTGCACCTTCTCGATGATCGCGGGCAGCACCTCGCGCACCTTGCTGTTGCCCATGCGCGCGACCAGGGTCAGGCGGCCGGGCTCATTGTTCGGGTCCAGGCGCTCCACGTATTCCACCGCCTGCTCGGGGGTGGTGGTGGGCCCGATCTTCAGGCCGATCGGATTGGCCAGCAGTTCGGCGAAGGCGATATGCGCGCCGTCGAGCTGACGGGTGCGCTCACCGATCCACAGGAAGTGCGCGGACAGATCGTAGAGCAGCGGTTCACCCGTGGTGGGGTGCTCGCTGAGCCGCAGCATGGCGCGCTCGTAATCGAGCACCAGCGCCTCGTGCGAGGCATAGAGCCGCGCGGTCGACAGGTTGGGGTCGTTGACGCGACAGGCCTTCATGAACGACAGCGCACGGTCGATCTCGGTGGCCACGGTGTTGTAGCGGGCTCCGGCCGGGGACTGCGCGACGAACTCCCGATTCCACTCGTGCAGATTGTGCAGATCGGCGGTGCCCGCGGAGGTGAGCGCGCGCACCAGGTTCATGGCCGCCGACGCATTGGCGTAGGCCCGCACCAGACGGGACGGATCATGTTCGCGCACGGCCGGATCCGCGACCAGGGAGTTCACCATGTCACCGCGGTAGGAGATGAGGCCCAGCGCATCGGTATTGGACGAACGCGGCTTGGCGTACTGGCCGGCGATGCGTGCCACCTTCACCACCGGCAGGCTCGCACCGTAGGTGAGCACCACGGCCATCTGCAGCAGCGTGCGGATATTGCCGCGAATATGCGGCTCGGTATTGTCGGCGAAGGTCTCGGCGCAGTCGCCGCCCTGCATGAGGAAGGCCTCACCGCGGGCCACCTCGGCCAGGCGTAGCTTCAGCTCCTCGACCTCGGCGGGCACGCAGATGGGCGGCACGCTCTCGAGCACGGTGCGCATCTTGGCGGCCTGCTCGGGATCCCAGTCGGGCTGCTGCAGGGCGGTGCGGGACAGTGCGTCGTCGAGGCGTCGACGCAGCTCTGCGGGCAACGGCGGAAGTTCCGGCAAGCGATCGATCGGTACGTCGACGGTCCAGTTCACTCGTTCAGAATACGGATCGGTACAAACCGTGTGGACTACACCCAGGGCTGGAATCGCCGACACCGCGTGAACCCGATCTCACCCGGCCCTCCGGCCACCGCCGGACACGCGGAACATAGGCTGGACGCCCGGAGGATCCACCCGGATCGTCCCCCGACCACCGACGTCGACGGCACAGTCCCGTGGCGGCGCACCGAGGAGAGACCGATCTCGTTGAGATATTTTTACGATTCGGAATTCATCGAGGACGGTTCGACCATCGATCTCGTCTCCATCGCGGTGGTGTGCGAGGACGGCCGCGAGTACTACGCGGTCTCAACGGAATTCGATGCGCGCAAGGCCGGGCCGTTCGTGCGCCGCAATGTGCTGCCGAAGCTGCCGCCGCCCGCCTCCCCGCTGTGGCGCAGCCGCGAGAAGATTCGCGAGGACCTCTACCGCTTCTTCCTCCCCCGCCCCGGCATCGAACCGGAGCTGTGGGCCTGGGTCGGCGCCTACGACCACGTGGCCCTGTGCCAGCTGTGGGGTTCGATGGTCGATCTGCCCAATGCCCTGCCCCGCTACACCAATGAGCTTCGGCAGCACTGGGTTCAGCACGGCAGCCCCGCGCTGCCGCCGATTCCCAAGGATGCGCACGACGCGCTGGCGGACGCCCGGCACAATCTGGCGAAGTTCGAGGCCATCGAATCGCATCGGCGCATGCACGCCTCCTGATCACGAGCAGCGCCTCCTGATCACGGGCACAAATGATGCGGGCCCCGAGAGACAGTGTCTCTCGGGGCCCGCGTTTCGGCTGCGGTGACTCAGCCGGCCATGGTCTGGGGAATGCGATCGGCCTCGGGGCGGGCGTCCGCGGGGACGCTCTTCTTGAGACTCGAGGCGTAGACGTCCACGTACTCCTGGTCGCCCATCCGCATGAGCTCGTACATGATCTCGTCGGTGACGGCACGCTCGACGAAGCGGTTGCCGCCCATGCCCTCATAGCGCGAGAAGTCGATGGGCTTACCGAATTTCACGGTGACCTTGCGCGGACGCCAGCGGAACGGTCCGGGCGGGCAGACCCCGTCGGTGCCGATCAGCGCGACCGGGATGACCGGGACACCGGTCTCCAGCGCGAGGCGGGCCACACCGGTCTTGCCCTTGTACAGGCGGCCGTCCGGGGAGCGCGTGCCCTCCGGGTACAGGCCGACCAGGCGGCCTTCGCTGAGCAGCTTGCGCGCCGAATCGAGAGCGCCCTCGGCGGCGGTCGCACTGGAACGATCGATCGGGTACTGGCCGGCGCCGGAGAAGAAGAATTTCTGCAGGCGGCCCTTCAGGCCCGGGGTGGTGAAGTACTCGGCCTTGGCCAGGTACGTAATGCGACGCGGACTCGCCAGGGGGGTGAACAGCCAATCGGTGAACGAGAGGTGGTTACCGGCCAGAATTGCGGCGCCATCGGGTGGGATATTTTCCACGCCCTCGACCTTGGGCCGGTTGACGAGAGAGATAAAAGGCCCCACCAAGACGAACTTCAGCAGCCAGTAGAACATTGCGTCCTTTCCCCTGTTTCGATACCCGGGACCGGCCTCGTTGCGGGCACCACACTCACCAAGCCACCCTACCGCTGAGACCTGGTAGTGACCAACCGCACCCTGTCTGATGTGTCCGGTTAATCCAGTATTTACGTCGCAGGAACCGCATCTCGCGACGCTTCGAGCGCGGCACGCGCCAATTCCGCCGCGCCGATCATCCCCGCGGCCTCACCCAATTGCGCGGTCCGAATCCGCGCGAGCCGCCGATGCCGGGCGCCGGTGATGGAGGCCGCGTAATGCTCCCGGGCGGCATCGAGAAACAGTGGCGCCGAACTGCTCACGCCACCGGCCACCACGATCAGATCCGGATCGAACAGATCGCTGACGAAGGCCAGACCGAGCCCGAGCCAGCGCGCGAAATCGGCCATGACCTCTTGAGCGAGTGGATCGCCGTCCTGTGCCGCGCCCGCCACCCGGCGACCGGTGAGCGAACCCGGATCCCGGCCCGCTTCCCGCGCCAGCACCGTGGAGCGCCCGGGATCGGTGGCCAGCATCTCCAGCGCGGTATCCACCAGAGCCGTACCGCTGCAATACCTTTCCCAGCACCCGCGCTTTCCGCAGGCACAGGCCCGGCCGTTGGGCACCACCGTCAGATGGCCCAGTTCCGGTGCGACGCCGTAACTGCCGCGATAGAGCTGACCACCGGTCAGCAGTGCCGCGCCGATGCCGGTACCGATGGCCACCAGCACCACATTGCGCCCGCCCGCCGCCGCACCGAACCGGTACTCGGCCCACAGCGCGGCATTGGCGTCGTGTTCCAGAATCACCGGCAGGCCCAGCCGATCGGTGAGCCGCTGCGCCACCGGCGCGTCCTCCCACGGCAGATGCGGGGCGAAGCGCACCGTCGCGCGATCCTCGTCGACGAATCCGGCCACGGCCAGACCCACCGCGCCGATGGCGTGCCTGCCGCACAATTCCCGCACCACCCGCGCCAGCCCGTCCTCCAGGGACCGTGCCGACTGCGGTGTGGACGCGGTCACCGTATCGAGGACCTCGCCCGCACCGTCGACCACCGACGCGCGAATATTGGTGCCGCCCACATCGATTCCGACAGTCAACGGCACCTGTGCACCGCCCCTCATGCCTTGATGGTCACATTGATCGGCACGTACCCGGCTCGTGTCGCCCCCCGTCCGCTGCGGGCGGCCTGATCGCCACCGTCAGCGCCCGGTGAGCCACCGGCCCGCGTCGAGGCCTTGTCGCCCGGCCGCCGCGCGGTGCCCGGACCGCGGCCGAGTGGATCGGCCACCTCCGGACCAGGCGCGGTGCCGTGCACCTGCGCACCGGATTCGGCGTCAGTGCCGGGAGTTCCACCGGAACGGCTGCTCGCGGGCGGCGCGCCACGACCGCTCGCGCCCTGCACACCGGCGCCGGCGCGGACATCCGCGCCGTCCTGGGCACCGGCCCGGCCGCGCGCATCGGCGCTGCGCCGGGCACCCGCCTCCGCGCCGGGAGCGGCACTGTCCGCAGCACCGCTGTGCCGGGCTTCTCCGGTATCCGCAGCGGCGGGTTCGCCCGCGGTACGGGCGCGGCGCTCGGCGGCGACACCCGCGGCACCCGCGGCGAAGCGGGCGATCAGCCCGGCGAGTGCGACGCTCGGGCGAGTATGTCCGCCCGGCGCACCAGGACCGGACGCATCGGACTCCGCAGCGGGATCACTCCGGGAGAAGTCCTCGGGCGCGTCCGGGCCGCCGGACGAATCGCCATGCCTGCCATGGGTATCGGAGTCGTGGCCGAACGAATCATGAAGCCAGGCTTGGTATTCCGGCGACTCCGGATCCAGATCCGGCGGCAGCACCGGTTCCACGGGCACCCCGGCGAGCGCCTCGCGCAGCACGGTCACAATGGCGGTGCCGTGATCGGCGATGGCCGCGACCACATCGTGGTGCTCACCGCGCACCACCGCCGCGGCCGCGCACACCGGGCACCAGGCGCAGCTGGACCACTGGGTCCGGCCGTCGGCGGCGGTGCGCCGCAGGACAGGTTCGACCCGCTCGAGCACGGCTTCGGCCAGCAGCCGCAGCTCCTCGGCGAATTCGCTGAAATTATCGTCCGGATGTCCGGCGCGCGGATGATCGTGCGGGGCGGTCATTTCGGCCAGACCTGCGGGTCGGGCCGGAATCTGATCACCAATTGGTCGCCGTCGAGTTCGGCGGCGTCGACCGTGCACCGCCGCAATACCGGCGCCAGTCGCAATCGGCGCCTGACCCCGTCCGCTCCCACGATCAAATCGTCCTCCACTCGTCCCAGCTGCAGGGTCGACGGATCGACCACGGGTAGATGCATACGCATGGCGAACACCGAATGCACGCCCGCGCCCGCCTCGAGCCGCACCACGGGCCCGGCTGAGACAGACAGCACACCATCCACATCTGTGCCAAGCATAGGGACAGGACCCGATCCGACCCAGTTACCACTCGCATCGACCGCGTAGGACAGCGCGGTCAATGCGCTCAGGCCCACCGGTTCGGCCCCGGCATGCGCTACGACCTGCACCTGCACACCGCCCATGCGCTCACGAAGGTCGGCGACCACATCTGTTTGCTCGGCACGGCGGTTGAAGTACCACTGCACGGCGGGATGAATCGGACCGCCGTAATCGGGCGGGGGGACCTCGGCCAGGACCTTGTTCACGAGCACGGCGTCCAGGCGCAGGCCGAGCAGCGCGGCCGCCGAACGGACCCGGGCGGATTCGGCCACGGCGACCTGCTCGGCCGCGGTGACCAGGCGCGCACCGGTGCGCGCGCGATCGGCGATGAGGTCGCGGGCGGCGGTGACGGAGGCGACGATCTGCTCGACGGTCACCGCGAGGACCGCGCGGCGCAGATCGCCGCCCACCGCGGTCAGGGTGCGGGAATGCGCAGGCCAGACGCGCTCGAGATAGCCGAGCAATGTGTCTGGGGCAGTGAGGATGCGGAGCATATCGGCCGAGGGCGGGCAGTCGAGAATGATCACGTCCCACCGCGCGGTCTTGGCGAATTCGGTGATCTCGAGCAGCGCGAGGAGTTCCTGGACGCCGGGCAGACCGGTCAGCTCGGCGGGATCGAGCGCGCTCAGATCGACGCCGTGATCATGCCCCGCGCCGGACAGCATGAGCAGTACCGTGCGGAAGCGATCCTCCAGCAGCGCAAGGGAATCCACCTCGATCACATCGAGGCCGGGTTGCACCGCCGCCACCCCGGGCACACTGCCGGGCTGATGCTGGAACCGGAATCCCAGTGCGTCACCGAGGGAATGCGCCTGATCGAGGGACGCCAGCAGCACCCGCTGCCCGGATCGCGCATAAGCGAGCGCGGTCGCGCATGCCAGCGTCGTCTTGCCTACCCCACCCTTGCCGACGAACAGTTCCACACGGGTGGGTCGTTCGGACCTGCTCGCGGTCAGCCTTCGACCCGTTTCTTGAGTTCTTTCAAGGCGGTGTCGGTGATGACCTTCTCCGCCTTGCGTTTGAACATGCCGATCATCGGGATATTCAGATCGACCGTCAGCTCGTACACCACCTCGGTGGTGCCGTCGGGCTGCGCGATCAGCTCATAGGTGCCGTCCTGCGCCTTCTGCAGTTCACCGCTGGCCAGGGTCCAGCTGACCGCGCGGCCGTCCGGACGCCAGGTGTAGGTCAGCGTGTAGGTGTCCTTGACAACGCCGGCATCGAGGACGAAGCGCGCGGTGCGCGCCCGGCCGTCAGGGTATTTGTCGAGCACCTCGACCGAGCGGGCCGCGGCGACCCATTCCGGATACGACTCCAGATCGGCGATGACGGCCATTACGCGATCCGAGGGGGCGTCGATCACGATCGACCGTTGAGTTCGATCGGCCATGGGTGACAACGCTTCCTTTCGAAGGGCTGAATACGTCTACTGCGGAATTCGTCTACTGCGGAACGAACGATGTCTACTGCGCGGCGGCGGGCGCGACCCCGGCCTTGCGACCTGCTTCCAAGCGGGCCTTGACCTCGAAGGACATCTTCTTTCCGGCGACCCGGTGGGTGCGATTGACGGCCAGCAGATCACGCGCCGACAGGCCCTCGATGCTGCGCGGCTCGGCATGCATGAAGTAGTGCAGGATGACGCCGTCCAGCATGGGCTCCAGCCAGACCTCCATGGTGCCGGTCGCCGCGCCGCTCACCGTCCAGCGAATGCCCTTGTCGCCCCGGTCTTCCCGCACCTGCAATTGCAGGTCCGGCCACCAGCGGCGCCAGCGGGCACGATCTGCCAGCATCTCGCCCACGGCCACGCCGGGCGCGGCGACAAAGGTCTGGTCGGCAACCTGGATACTGCTCACGCGCAGAGCCTAACCCAGAGGATGCGTGCGTCCGATTTCGGCGGGGAGTACCGGGGGCCGCGCCCGTGCGGCATGGTCGGCGCCGGAATCCGGGCAGCGGCCGCAGATCCCGGACATAAGCACGCCGGGATGACAGGGACAGCGGCGCCAGGACGAAGTGGGTGACGAGGTTCGGCCAACGGGGTGACCGAGGTTCAACCGACGGGGTGACCGAGGTTCAACCAACGAGGTGACCAGGGTTCAACCAACGAGGTAACCAGGGTTCAACCAACGAGGTAACCAGGGTTCGGGCAACGGGGTGATCTGGGTTGGGACGACGGGGTCGACTCAGTTCAGACCGGCGGCGGGCATCGAATGCACTGGTGGATCCAGCAATTCGCGTAGGCGGGCGCCCATTCGATCCCAGCGCCACTGCTGCTGCACCCAGGCGCGCCCGGCCGCGCCCATGCGGGCGGCGGCATCGGGATCGGAAAGAATATCGACAATGGCGTCGGCAATGGAGTCGGTGGAGCGCCCATCGACAACCCGGCCGGTCTCGCCCTCGCGCACCGTCTCCGGCGCACCGCCCGAATTGCCCGCCACCACCGGAACACCGGTGGCGGAGGCCTCCAGGAACACAATGCCCAGGCCCTCCACATCCAGGCCGAGACCGCGGGTGCGGCACGGCATGGCGAAGACATCGGCGATGGTGTGGTGCGCGGCCAGTTCCGCGGCGGGGACGCGGCCGGTGAACACCACATCGTCCGAAACGCCCAAGGCTTCCGCGAGAGCGTGCAGCTTCTCCTCGTACGGGCCGCCGCCCGCGATGACCAGGACCGCGCCGTCGATGCGGTCGCGAATGTTCTTCATGGCCACAATGAGTGCGTCCTGCCCCTTGCGGGGAACCAGCCGCGACAGGCACAGAATGGTGGGCCGCTCGCCCAGGCCGTAGCGGGCGCGCAATTCGGCGCGGGCGGCCGGATCGGGCTTGAAGACCTCGGAGTCGACGGCGGGCGGCAGATATTCGAGCGCGGCGCGCGGTCCGAACGCGGCGGAGAACCGGCGGCGCGTGTACTTGCTGACATAGGTGATGACATCGGTGTTCTCGCCGATGGCCCGCAGCGCCTGCCGCGCACCGGGCAGCATGGACCAGCCGACCTCGTGCCCGTGCGTGGAGGCCACAATGCGCTCGGCGCCGGCCCGGCGCAGCACCGGTGACATGAGCGCCAGCGGCGCGGCCGCCCCGAACCACACCCGATCGCACTGCTCATCACGCATCAGCTTGCTCGCGCGGCGCGCCACCAAGGGGGTGGGCAGCATCAGGGTGGTGGGATGACGCACCACCTGAAACGGCTGATCCGCATCGAACTTCCAGTGACTGTCGCCCTTCCAGCGCGGGGCGTAGACCACCAGTTCATCGGGGGGCAGCTGCATGGCCAGCGCATGCACGTAGGACTGGATACCTCCCGGTCGTGGCGGGAAATCATTGGTAACCAGCAGCGTTCGCCCCATGCCCTCAACCTACTGCACCGGCGCGCGGCGCTCCCCCCAGCCTGAAACCTCGCACCCCTGCGGCATGCGTGTCGGAGATCAGGCGCCTTCGGCGGTTCGGGTGGTGATCCAGGAGTGCCAGCGCGCGAGGAAGTCCGGGTAGGCGGTGGCCAGCGTGCCCCGGAAGATCGCCTCCACGGCGGCTTGATCCTTCGGCCCGCTCGCCAATTGCCGGTAGAGCGAGAGCAATTGGGGCTCACCGTACTGATCGGCAATGAAGGCGCAGGCGGACCAGGCCTGTTCGTAGGCGACGGCCGCATCGGCGCTGGCGGGTGCGAAGATCGCATCCGAGGGCAGATCCGCGGGGATATTGCCGGAGCGGGCGCGCGCGGTCAGCGTGGGCGCGATCTCGGCGACGGGAGTGTGCATTCCGCGATGCGCGGAGTATTCGGCGAAACCCTCGAGCATCCACAGCGGGGAACCGTCGACCGTCACCGCGCGGGTGGCCACATGGGTGAGCTCGTGCCGCAGCACCGAGCGCAGCCCGTCGGCCCCGAGCCGGCCGGCGGCCTCCGGGCCGAAAACCACACGCTGACCGGTGGGCGCGGTGCCCGGACGGAAGACATCGGACACCGTGGAGGCCGCCACGGAAGCGGGCACGTCACCGGTGGCATGGGTGAGCGCCGCGAATTCGGCTGGGCTGGAAGCGACTACGACGACCGGGGCCTGAGACCAGTCCGACCCCCAGAGCGAACTGACCGCGGCCGTCGCCGCCGCGAGCTCACCGGCGAGCACATCCATATCGCCGCTGTGCGCCGGATGACCGAGCACCACCCCGACCTTGCCGGACCCGGTTGTCACCGGTGCGGCGATCACGCTGCCGTAGGAGTCCATGATCCGCTTCACCCCCGGCACCTGCGGATCCGATGCGACCAGGGTGTCTGCGCCCGGAACCACCGCGCGCAGCTTGGGGAGCACCGAATTTGGCAGCATGAGCAGCGCGCCACACGCCGCGGTCAATCCGGTCACCATCACCAGGGTCAGGCAGAACTGGAAACGGCGCTTGGCCGACAGCCAGCCGCGAACCTGCCGCAGTGCGCTCATAACCACCTCGGGGTGAGTGTCAGAACCGGCGCGCCGAATGGAATGGCGAGGATGCCATCGGCGCCACCGCTACCGGGACACCGAATGTGGAGGCGTGCAGCATCAGGCCGTTGCCCGCGTAGATGCCGACATGCGAGATATCAGAGTAGAAGAAGACGACGTCGCCGGGCTGCAGGTCCTTCTCGTCGACGGGTGTGCCGTACGTGGACTGCTGCTGACTGGTGCGCGGGACATCCTTGCCGACCTGATGGAACGCCCACTGCACGAGTCCGGAGCAGTCGAACTGCTCGGGACCGGTTGCGCCCCATACATAGGGAAAGCCGATGCGCGTGAGCCCGGCGGCGAGCGCACTGGTGCCACTGCCGGGAACGAGCCCGCGCAGCAGGCTGTCTCGATCGAATCCGGGCGGGAACGCGGATCCGGCGAGCGCGGAGCGATCGCTGGCCGAGAGCTGACCCCAGGCGGCGATGACGCTCGCCATGGAACCCTGCAGCGATGCCCGTTTGGCCTCGAGGTCGGTGCGTACGGCATCGGCCTGGGCGCTGGCGGCACGCGCGATATCGGCGGCGCTGCGGGCGGCGGTTTCGGCGACCTTGGCCGCATCGCTGACCTTCTGGAATTGGCCCAGTTGATCATTCGTGCGCGCGCCGACCAGATCCACGATGGACATCTGGTCCAGAAGTTGCTGCGGCGAGCTGCTGACGAGCATGGCCGTGAGCCGGTTGGTGCGACTGCCGAGCAGGGCCGAACTGGCGGCGCGGTCGATCACCGGCTGATAGCTCTGGATCTCGATCCGCGCGGCGTTCAGGGCGCCCTCGGCGATATCGGCCTTGGCATCGGCGGCATCGGCGGCCGCGACCTTGGCGTCGAGATCGGACTGTGCGTTCAGTGCCTGCTGATTGAGCTGTTCGGATTGATGCGACAGATCGATCAGGCGCTGCACCGCTTCCCCGGCTGATGCCGGTGCAGCGACCGGATCGGCCGTCGCGGGCCCTACGCCGCAGGTACAGACCAGGAGTGCGCCCGCCGTGAGCGTCGCACCCACCAGTTGCTTCGTTCTGAGAATCGTCGTGCTCTGATTCCGCTGCTGCACTGCCACCGTCGGCCGTTTCCCGTTCTCTTACCCCGAGCTGGAAAGGAAGGTCTCGATAAGGTTACGAAACGGCGACCGCTCGTGTCCAGCAGGCCACGAATTCATTACGGTCGCCGTCTCGCGCGCAGGTCGGTGACCTGCGGTTGTATCGCTCAGATCCGTTTCAGATTCGTCGGGCGCCCGCGAACGGCATCGAGGAGATCGGCGCGACCTTGACCGGCTGGCCGGCGGTGGAGGCGTGCACGACATTGCCGTCGCCGACGTAGATGCCGGAGTGGCTGCCGCCGTAGAAGGACACCACATCACCGGGCTGCAGGTCGCCCTCGGAGATCGGGGCGCCGGTGTTGAGCTGCTCGTAGCTGGTGCGCGGCACATCGATTCCGGCCTGCGCGTACGACCACTGCACCAGACCGGAGCAGTCGAAGGCGTCCGGGCCGGTGGCGCCGTACACGTACGGGTCGCCGATGCGGCTCATGGCGGCGTCCACGACCCGCTGACGCGGGTTGGCCTGCGGGGCGGCGGGGGCGGGCACACCCGGGAGCACGACGCCGGGGATGGGCGGCAGCTGCACCGGGATGGACTCCGGAACGCCGGGAATGCCGGCGGGAAGCTCAATCTGGTCCGGCACGTCGAAGTTGCCGATACCGGGGATGGACACCGGCTGCGCCGATGCGGGAGTGGCGGGCAGCAGCAGCGCACTCAGCGTGGCAGCGCCGACGGCACCGGCCGTGAGGGCCCGCTTGACGGTCTTGGTCGCCATGGTGAGGTACTTCCAATCTGCCCCGCGACGCCGCACCGGTTTGGTGGGTCGGACTCCGCGAGGTCTCAGGAAGATTACGAGCCGATAACGGTGCTTTGTAAAGTCCGGCCCAACGGCGGATGGCTCGAAATTGTTACGCGTCACCATTTCGCTGCGACAAACATCACAGCAATCACGAAACGATAACAGCGCCGTTTTCGCCGGGAGCGTCCGAACCGCTACCCGCCGGTAGGGAGTGATCGAAAACAGTCCCCTCTTGCAGGGGCGATTCGATATAACACCAGTTCAGAAGCGCCTCACTCGACCAGGCCCTGACCGGCGGACTTGCATTCGGCCGCAAGGTGACCCTTACCGCGGCAGCATGCCCGAGGTGCCGACTCGAGATGATCTTGACCGTCGCCCGAATTGATCCAGTTTATGAATCAATGTGACCCTGACCACATTTTTGCATATTCGTGCAATTCGGGGATTTCATCTCGGGTATCTCGATCAGATATCGAGACATTCTTCCTCGAACCGCGGCGCTGCCGGTGCGCGACACGCCGCCGATCCGCTGCGCCGCTCCGGGAGCGGCTCACTCTGTCGGACCCACGCCCTACGCTGCGGATCGTGTCCGGACAGCTGGCCTTCGATGAGCTCGAAACACCGCTCTATGACACGACGTTCGTGGTCGTGGATCTGGAAACGACCGGTACCAGCCCCGAGGGCGACGCGATCACCGAGATCGGGGCGGTGAAGATTCGCGGTGGGGAGGTGCTGGGCGAGTTCGCCACGCTGGTGAACCCCGGCTACGCGATTCCACCGCAGATCGTACAGATCACCGGGATCACCACCGCGATGGTGATGGATGCGCCGCGCATCGAATCGGTGCTGCCCGGATTCCTGGAGTTCGCGCGCGGGACCGTCCTGGTCGCGCACAATGCCCGCTTCGATACCGGGTTCCTGCGCGCGGCGGCGGCCCGCAGCGATATCCCCTGGCCCGCCTTCCAGGTGCTGTGCACGGTGCAGCTGGCCCGGCGGGTGCTCGGGCGTGATGAAGCGCCCTCGGTGCGGCTCTCACTGCTCGCGGAACTGCTCGGGGCGCAGACCCGGCCGACCCACCGCGCGCTGGACGATGCGCGCGCCACCGTGGATGTGCTGCACGCGCTCATCGCCCGCGTCGGCAATCAGGGCGTGCACAGCCTCACCGAGCTGCTCGACTATCTGCCGGAGGTGACTCGCCGCCAGCGTTCCAAACGGACACTCGCCACGGATCTTCCGGCCACCCCCGGCGTGTATCTCTTCCGTGGCCCGTCGGATGAAGTCCTCTATATAGGAACCGCGGTGAATCTTCGCCGCCGTGTCCGCAACTACTTCACCGGTTCCGACACCCGTCCGCGAATGCGCGAGATGGTCCAATTGGCCACGCGCGTCGATCATGTCGAGTGCGCGCACGGTCTGGAGGCGGGTGTGCGCGAGCTCCGCCTGCTGCTCGCGCACACCCCGCCCTACAACCGCCGGTCCAAATTCCCGCAGCGCGCCTGGTGGCTCACGCTGACCGAGGAGCCCTTCCCCCGCTTCGCGGTCTCCCGCACTCCCACCCGGGATGCCCTGGGCCCCTTCACCTCCCGCGCCGAGGCCGTCGAGGTCGGCGTCACCGTCGCGGAGCATTCCCGCCTGCGCACCTGCACCGCCCGCATCCCGCGATCCGGCCACCACGATTGCCCGCCCGCCGTTGTCGGCGGCTGCCCCGCGACCGCCGAAAACAGACCCCTATATATAGAGGAGTACGCGCAAGCCCCCGAGGCGGTGCGCGCACTCTTCTCCGGCCGCAGCGACGACATCCTGCACGCGATCGAGTCGAAGATCGAAACCCACTCCGCAGCAGAACATTTCGAAGCCGCCGCCCGCCTCCGCGACCGCACCGTCACGGTGGTCCGCGCCCTGCGCCGCACCCAGCGCCTGGCCGCCCTCACCCGCATCCCCGAACTGATCGCCGCCCACCCCGACGGCGCCGGCGGCTGGCACTTCGCGGTCATCCGCCACGGCCGCCTAGCCTCCGCCGGCAACGCGCCTCGAGGCGTCTCCCCCATGCTCACCGTCGACCACCTCGCCGCCGCCGCCGAAACCGTCATCCCACCCCGCCTGAATCCCCCACCCCGAACCCGCACCCCCACGCCAACTCCCGGCACCCCACCAGCGGCCGACCTGGATGCCGAAGCGACCCCCACTCCGGTCGCCTCCGACGACCCCGCCTATCCCCCACTGCACGGCGCCCTCCCCGAGGAAGCCGGGCTCCTCGTCCGCTGGCTGGAACAACCCGGCACCCGCATAGTCCGCACCACCGACGGCTACCACGAGCCCCGCCTCGGCGCAGGCGCCTGGCTCGCCTGGATGGAGCGCGCCGAAGCCGCCGCCAGCGCAACGATCGACGATCCCTCACCACCCACACCCCACCGAGAATGACGACCTGCCAGAGGCGCGAATGCCGTGCGCATCAGGCGCATCGGCCTATCGAACGCCACGACCGCCTCGGCCTGGAACTCACACCGACTGACCGACTTCACTCCGGCCGGCCTGACGCGGTCTCGATCGATCGCTCACGTCATGGTCGACGGCTGTGCCGTTGTGGATCTCCCCCGGGATGCGCCATTGTCCGCGAACGGGGAAGGCCCCGAGTCGAATTCGACTCGGGGCCTTCCCTTTACAGCGGGGTGTCTCAGTGGCTGTCGTGCACGCCGCTGTCGACGTTCTCCTGATGGCTCGCGAGGGCCTTGAGCATCTCGTGCTCTTCCTTGTGCGCGTTCGCGACATTGTCCAGCTGCTGCTGGTGCGGGTCGGCGAACAGGAAGGAGCCGGTGCCGGGCTTGCCGGCGGAGCCGAGCTTGACCATCTTCTTGGGCACCGTGGCGCCCTGGTACTCCAGCGGAATGGCGTGGCCGTGCGAATCGACCGGTCCGAGCGGCTGGTGCACCTCGATGTACTCACCGTGCGGCAGACGCTTGATGACACCGGTTTCGATGCCGTGCTCGAGCACGTCGCGGTCGCTGCGCTGCAGGCCGAGGCACAGGCGGTAGGCCGCGAAGTACGCGAGCGGCGGCGCCACCAGCAGGCCGATGCGGAAGATCCACGTCGTCGCGTTCAGCGAGATGTTGAACTTGAGCGCGATGATGTCGTTGACACACGCCAGGGTCAGCACCAGGTAGAAGGCGATGGACATGGCGCCGATGGCGGTGCGGACCGGCACATCGCGCGGACGCTGCAGCAGGTTGTGGCGCACGGTGTCGCCGGTGAGCCGCTTCTCGATCCACGGGTACATGACCAGGACGGTGAAGACCAGGCCCATGATCAGCGCGACCCAGAACGCGGCCGGCACGGTGTGGCCCCAGAAGTAGAGCTCCCACGGCGGCATGAGACGCGCCATGCCGTCGGTCCACATCATGTAGAAGTCCGGCTGCGAACCCGCGGAGACCTGAGACGGGTTGTAGGGACCCAGGTTCCAGATCGGGTTGATCTGGAACACGCCCGCCATGATCGCGACGATGCCGAGGGTGAAGGCGAAGAACGCGCCCTGGTCCGCGGCGAACACCGGCACGATGCGCGCGCCGACGACATTGGTTTCCTTGCGGCCCGGCCCGGGGAACTGCGTGTGCTTCTGGTACCAGACCAGCGCCACGTGTGCCGCGATGAGCGCCAGCAGAATGCCCGGAATCAGCAGCACGTGCGCGATGTACAGGCGCGGAATGATGATGTCGCCCGGGAAGTCGCCGCCGAAGATCAGCCAGTGCATCCAGGTGCCGATGACCGGAACACCCATGGTGATGCCACCGAACGCCGCGCGCAGACCGGTTCCGGAGAGCAGGTCGTCGGGAAGCGAGTAGCCGAAGAAGCCTTCGAACATGGCCAGGATGAGCAGCAGCGAGCCGATGACCCAGTTGGCCTCACGCGGCTTGCGGAAAGCGCCGGTGAAGAAGATGCGGAACAGGTGGATGATGATCGACGCCGCGAACAGCAGCGCCGCCCAGTGGTGCACCTGGCGCACGAACAGACCGCCGCGCACCTCGAAGGAGATGTTCAGCGCGGTCTCGTAGGCCCGCGACATGGACACGCCACGCAGCGGCTGGTACGAGCCGTTGTAGACGGTCTCGCTCATGGACGGGTCGAAGTACAGCGTCAGGTAGATACCCGACAGCAGCAGGATGATGAAGGCGTACAGCGCGATCTCACCGAGCAGGAACGACCAGTGGGTCGGGAAGACCTTGTTGATCGATCGCTTTACGAACGCGGCAGCGTGATACCGCTCGTCGAGTTCATCAACTTGGCTCATGAACGACGCTCCCAGTAGGCCGGTCCGAGGGGCTCGATGAAGTCGTGCGCGGCGACCAGGTAGCCCTCGGAGTTGACGGTGATCGCCAGCTGCGGCAGCGCGCGGGCGGCGGGACCGAAGATCGGCTTACCCCATTCGACCGCAGAGAACTGCGACTGGTGGCAGGGGCACAGGATCTTGTTGTCCTGCTGCTCGAAAAGCGAGGTGGGGCAACCGAGGTGGGTGCAGATCTTCGAGTAGGCCCAGTAGTCGCCGTAGTTGAAGCTTTCCTGGCCCTTGCGCTTGATGGCGGACTCGGAGTCCTTGGTGCGCAGGCGAATCAGCATGACCGCGTTGCGGATTCCACGCAGCGACTGCAGCGTCTCCTCCTCGTCGCCACGCCATTCTTCCTTCCAGGGGAAGACGGTTTCCATGGCGCCGGCGTCGAGATCCTCCGGCTTCACCAGCACGATATCGCTGGGGCGGCCGGTGTCGCGGCGCAGGTAGACGGTCTGGCCCGGGTAGTCCGGGGTCCAGCCGGAGACCCACAGCGGCGACTTGTCGCCCTTGGCCCACGGGTTCTTGATCATGCCGCCGGCGAAGACGAACAGCGCGCCGATGCCGAGCAGGCCCGCGCCCGCACCCGCGGTGCGGGTGATGAGCTTGCGGCGGCCGAGCGTGGAGGTCTCCACCGCGTCGGACAGCTGCGCGCCCAGGGTGCGGCGGTTGACCTCGGAGGAGCGGCCATCGTGGCGGTCCTGGATCGAGATCTCGGCCGGGATGAACTTCTTGCGGATGAGCACCACGGCCACGCCGATGGCCAGCACCGAGATGCCCAGGGTGAGGCCGTACAGCGGGGTGGTCAGCGTGTAGGCGGCATTGCCGTCTTCGCCGCGCCCCTTGTACTGCCAGGGCCAGAAGAGGAATACGCCGATGAGCGCGGCCGCCGCGATGCCGGAGATGGCGAACCACAGCGCCACCTGGCGCTCGGCGCGCTTCTCGGCGCGGGTGCCGGGGACGGGCCAGCGCGGTGCGCGGTAGGCCACGTCGACGCCGTCGAGCTTGGTACCGAGTTCGACGAGCTCGTCACGCGACATCGCGTCGAGCTGCTCATCCGTCGGTTCCCCGGTGGGGTTGTCCCCCATGCTGTTTCGCTCCTGTTCACTCATGGCTGCGCCCTCCGGATCATGACCCCGGGCCCTCCGTGGTTACGCTGCGCTGCCGCCTCCGGGCCTGACGTGGTCATGATCGTGATCCGATCCACATCGCCGATCCGACCAGCGCCACGATGCCGACGATCCACATGACCAGACCCTCGGTCGCGGGACCGAAGCCGCCGAGGCCGTATCCGGCCTCCGACGGGGTCCGCATGCGATCGGTGATGTACCCGACGATGTCCTTCTTCTCCTCCGGCGTCAGCTGCCGATCGGAGAACTTGGGCATGTTCTGCGGGCCGGTGAGCATGGCCAGGTAGATCTGCTGATTGGTCGCCTTGTCCAGCGGCGGCGCGAACTTACCGGAGGACAGCGCGCCGCCCTTGCCGGTGAAGTTGTGGCAGGAGGCGCAGTTCATGCGGAAGAGCTCGCCACCGCGGCCGAGATCGGCTCCGGCGGTGAGGGAATCCTGTGCGACCTCGCCGTTGCTGTCGCGCACCACGGTCGGACCGCCGCCATTGGCCTGGATGTAGGCGCCGAGGGCGTCGGTCTGGTGTGCGTCGAACTTCTCGGGCTTGCGCACGATCTGCGCTTCGTTGCGGGCCGCGGGCATACGTCCGGAGGAGACCTGGAAGTACACCGCTGCTTCGCCGACGCCGATCAGGGCGGGGCCGCGATCCTGGACACCCTGCAGATTGGCACCGTGGCAGGTGACGCAGGAGGTGTCGTAGATCTGCTTGCCCTCGCGGATCAGCGCGGACTGGTCTTCGTTCGCCGTGGCGACCTGAGCCGTCGGCGTCAGGGCCGATGCCGCGAAGCCGGCTCCGACGAGGCCCATCAGAAGAACCAGACCGCCGGCGATACGCCGGCGCACGCGGCGCTGCTTACGCGTCTTGGTGGCCTCGCCCGAACCCGATGCGAGGCTCGGATCTGGCGCTGACGGGGGAGATGAACTCATCTGTGTCCCTTTGGAGTAGACGGAACCGACTTGTACAGAAGTTTCTTGCCTACGGCGGGCTGTGCCGTGGAGCTCAACCGCGCTAGCGGATGAAGTAGATCGTGGCGAAGAGGCCGATCCAGACGATGTCGACGAAGTGCCAGTAGTACGAGACAACGATCGCTGCCGTGGCCTGCGCCGGGGTGAACTTACTCAGCGAGGTACGGATCAGCAGGAAGACGAAGGCGATGAGACCGCCGATGACGTGCAGGCCGTGGAAGCCGGTCGTGATGTAGAAGACCGAGCCGTACACGGTGCTGGAGATGGTGGTGCCTTCACGAACCAGGTTGGTGTACTCGTAGCCCTGACCGGCGACGAACATCGCGCCCATGATCAGGGTGACGGTGTACCAGCGGCGCAGGCCGAACACGTCGCCGCGCTCAGCCGCGAAGACGCCCATCTGGCAGGTGAAAGACGAGGCGACCAGGACGGCGGTCACCGGCACGGCGAGCTTGAGGTTCAGCTCGGTCGGCTCCATCGGCCATTTGCCGTGTGCCTGCGCGCGGGCGACAAAGTACATAGCGAACAGGCCGGCGAAGAACATCAACTCGCTCGACAGCCAGATGATGGTACCGACGCTGACCATGTTGGGCCGGTTCAGCGAATGCACTCGCTGGGTAATGGCCGATCCTGGGGTCCCTACTGCGGTCGTCACGCCGGTAAGTATGACTTGTCGTAGTACGACAGGAGTAGCGGGGTACGAAACTTCGTCGTACGTGTCGGAAACCGCAGGGCGAGCGACCCTCTCGACAGGGGCTCGGCGTGTCATGGAGCAGCCTAGATTGTGCAGGTAAGAGGAAGCTGAGCCACTTTTGGAAGGTGAAATGAACGCGAAGTCACGGTGGCTGCGGCGCTTTCGGCGCGCCGGGCCCGCGCAACTCGATACCGGGCGCGGCGACCTGGTGGTGGTGGCGTCGAGTTTCGATGACGCGGAAGCATGTTCGGCTGTTCTGGGCCGCGCGGAGAACTGGACTGCCGACCAACCTGCGGTTTTACGGCACCACCTGCGGGTTCCCGCAGAGCAGCGGAATGCGGTGCAAATCATTGCCGAGCGGGAAGGCTATGAAACCCTTTCGCAGGCCGATGCCGAGATGCTGATCCTGCAACGCGTCCGGGTCATCGATGCCATGCACTGCGCCCAGGACCACGCCCGCATGGTCGCGCTCGCGCACCGCCATGACGGTGTGGCACTGGGCTGGGATGCCCTGCAGCCACCGGGAGAAAAGAAATAGCCCCCGCGCACTAGGCTTGGCAGCCATGAGCGCGCGCAGCTGGCGAGAAATCCTCGGCATCCTCACCGACGGCAATGACCTCTCCGCCGAGGAGGCCACCTGGGCGCTGAACGAGATCTTCACCGATAGCGCCACCTCCGCGCAGATCGCCGCCTTCGGTGTGGCCCTGAAGATGAAGGGCCCCACCTCCGCCGAGCTGGGCGGCCTGGCCGCGGGCATGCTCGCGCACGCGCGCCGGATTCCGTTCGAGGGCACCGCGGTCGATATCGTCGGCACCGGCGGTGACCGCTCCGGCACGGTGAATATCTCCACCATGTCCTCGATCGTGGTGGCGGCCACCGGGATTCCCGTGGTGAAGCACGGCAATCGCGCGGCCTCGTCCAAGAGCGGCGGCGCGGATGTGCTGGAGGCGCTGGGCGTGAAGATCGCCCTGGGCCCGGCCTCGGTCGCGGCCTCGGTGCGCGAGGCCGGTATCGGCTTCTGCTTCGCGCCGGTCTTCCATCCCGCACTGCGCTATGCCAGCCAGGCCCGCGGTGAGATCGGCATTCCGACGGTCTTCAATATCCTGGGCCCGCTGACCAATCCGGCACAGCCGACCGCCGGTCTCATCGGCTGCGCCTTCGCGGATCTGCTGCCGGTCATCGCGGGCGTGTTCGCCGATCGCGGCGCCTCGGCGCTGGTAGTGCGCGGCAATGACGGGCTGGACGAGATCACCACGGCCGATACCACCGATGTGTGGGTCGTCGCGGGCGGTCAGCGGTACGAAACCACCATCGACCCAACCAAACTCGGCATCGAGCGCGTCGATCCGGCGGCCCTCAAGGGTGGCGACGCGACCATGAACGCGGTGATCGCCCGCAATATGTTCGCCGGTGATCTCGGCCCGGTTCGTGATGCGGTGCTGGTGAATTCGGCCGCCGCGGTGGTCGCCTACGAGCTCACCGCGGCGAATGCCGAGGACGATCTGCACGCGCGGCTGGCCGTTGCGCTGGAGCGGGTTTCCGCGGCCGTCGACAGCGGCGCTGCGGCGGCGCTGCTCGATCGCTGGGTGGCCGTGACGAACGAGCTCGGTTCCGACTGATCACGGCCGGACGAACCGGCCGCATTCGGCCCGTTCGTCCGAAAAAAGACCGAATTGTCGCTTTTCGCACGAGTTCGCAGGTGCCAAAGGTGTGTTGTTTGCTGGTGATACACCAGCGGCGGCGTTACAGTTTCGGCGTTGAGCAGGCGGTTCTCCGCTAGGGTGCGGGCGATCGCCGGACGGACCCAGTGAGGATGTGCGGCATGAAGCGGTACGGATATGCGATATCCGGGCTCGCGGCTGCGGTGCTCGTGACGGCCGCACCGAGGGACACAGCCATGGCGAGATCGCCGAAAAGCCTGCCCCGCTCCTCGACCCCCACGCCCTGATGGCGAGCCCCGCGCAGCACGGAATCTCTTGGCGCCGAGGCATTCTCGCGGTCACGGTGGCCGCGCTCGGCGGCGCCCTCCTCGGCGGTGTGCCGGTGAGCGCCGCACACCCGGTCACGCCGATTGCCCACACCTCGGCACAGGGCATGCTTACCGTGGACGACCGCGATTACGGCGACCTCACCGGATGCCTCACCGTCCGCAAGGTGCCCCGCCGCCTGGCGGTCACCAACAACACCGATCAGGCGGTCCGCGTCTATCTGCTGCCCGGTTGCCGAGGCGGCGTCACCCGCGTCATCGAGCCCGGCCGCCACGCCTCCCCCCTCGGCGCCGCAGTCCTCGCGAACTGACCGCATGCCTCGGAGGAACTCTCCGGGCGCATCGTTCAGACGGGATTGCCGGGCCCGCTACCGACCGCTATTCGCCGATGGAGAAGCCCTGCTCCACATCCGCGCGCGAGTAGGACTTGAAGGCGATGTGCGTAGTGGTGCGCTCGACTCCGGCCGTCTTATTGATCCGCCCGGTCACCACCTCCGCGATCTGCTCATGGTCGCGCACCCGCACCACCGCGATCAGATCCACATCCCCGGCGCACGAGTACACCTCGGCCACCCCGTCGATATCGGCCAGTTCCTGCGCGGTCTCCGGAATCCGATCGGACTCGGCAAAGATCAGCACGATCGCGGTAATCATGCGCCCAACTCTAGGTGATCACCCCCCGAATCCCCCCGACCCCCGACCGCACACCCCGCATCAGCACCCCACAGCGCCACTGAGCACTGTCCAGCACAGACACGCGCTGTTCGGTGCCCAGCACCCCCAGTCGCGTGCCAACCATCGCCCGCGCCGACCGCACAACCCGTCTCGATGCCACACAGCGCCGACAAGCACTGTCCAGCAGAGACATGCGCTGTTCGACGCCCTGGGCCGCAGGCAACCAGCGCGCGACCGACCGCACAACCCGCGTCGGTGCCACACAGCGCTGATAGGGGCTGCGCGGCACGGACATGCGCTGTTCGGTGCGGGCGGTCAGTCCGGGAGAGAAGCGGGGTCGACGGGGGTGCCGAGGAGGTCTGTGGCGGTGTGGTGGATTTTGGTGAGGGCGGACATGAGGTGTTTGCGTTCGGTGGGGGTGAGAGCGGCGGTGACTTTGTCCTCCAGGGCTTTTCGGTCGGCTTCGACGGGTTTCTGGAGGTCGCGGCCCTTGTCGGTGAGCCAGAGGCGGACGAGGCGGTTGTCGCGGTCGTCGGGGCGGCGCACGAGCAGGCCGGCGGCGGTCATGCGGGTGGCGGCCTTGACGACGGTGGGGGTGCTGACATTCAGGGCGGCGGCCATCTCCCCCGGCGTGCGCCCGTCCTGCTCCCAGAGTGCGGCCAGCACATGGTTCTGCCCGAGGTGCAGTCCGAGGCGGCGCATATCGCGATCGGCCAAGGCGCGCAGGACTTTCGACGTGCTGCCATGGAGATCGAGGAAGTCGGACATCAGGCCTCCGGGGTCGGCGGACAACTATTGACCAGAGATCGTTAGCCGTCTAGCGTTATTCGATAGACGGCTAACGACTTGGAGCGTTCATGATACTTCTGACAGGTGCGACCGGAAACATCGGCCGCGAACTCACCCGCGAACTGGCCACCGCCGGAGTCGAATACCGCATCCTGGTGCGCGATCCGGCCCGCGCCCGCGACCTCCCGGCGCCGGCGCGGCGATACGTCGGCGATCTCGACGATCCGGCCGCCCTCGCCGGGGCCCTGGACGGCGTCACCGCCCTGTTCCTGCTGGTCCCCGGCGTCGGCATCGACCACACCCGCCACGCGGTGAAGTCCGCACAGCAGGCCGGCGTCCGCCGCATCGTGCTGCTGTCCTCCTTCCATGCCGCCGGCGATCCCGTTCCCCCCATGGGCCGCTGGCACCGCGAACGCGAGGAACTCGTCCTGGCCGGCGGCATTCCGGCAACCATCGTGCGACCGGGCGGCCTCATGAGCAATGCCCTCGAATGGGCCCCCGCCATCCGCGCGGGCGAACCGATTCTCGACCCGACCGGCCCGGGCCGCTTCGCCCCGGTCGACCCGGCCGATATCGCCGCGGTGGCGGCCCGCGCCCTGACCGAGCCGAATCACCGGCCCGCCACCTATGCCCTGACCGGCGCCGAATCCCTCACCTGCGCAGAGCAGGTCGCGATCCTGTCGCGAATCCTCGGCCGCACACTCGAGATTCGCGGCACCAGCACCCCGGAGGAGGCCATCCGGGCTCGCTTCCCGAACGGAGCCCCACCAGCCCTGGCCGCCGCGATCCTGGAGTCCTTCACCCAAATGCGCTCCGACACAGTCGGACTGCGCACCGATACCGTCACTGCACTGCTCGGCCGCCCGCCCCGCACCTTCGCGCAATGGTGTGCGGCACACCGCGACGCCTTCGCCTGACCGGACGATCCGGGTCGCCGCAGGTCGGGGGCGTGCGGATCTTGATTTCGCCGAATCGTGTACCGGGCAGTAATTTTCGGGTGATCATGGATCGAAAATGTGAACCGACTAGTAGTCGCTGGCGTGGCTGCCCAGGGGGTTTCCGATGTTCGATCTGCTACCGGCTGTTCCGGTTCTCCGCCACCTCTCCCGAAATACCGCGCGTCTCGCCGTGCGCAACCTGCTCGCGGGTGCCACGGTCGTCGCGGTTGCCGCCGCTGTCGCCACGGCGCATGCCGAACCCGCCGCCGCACCGGTGGATCCGGCGGCGGCCATCTCGCAGGGCGCGCTCGCCGTTCTCCATTCGGTCACCACGGTGATGCCCGGCGTGGACCTCCCCGGCCTGGAACTGCCCGCCATGTTCAGCCCGGCCACCGCCATCGTGGTACTCGGTTACGGCCTGCTGCCCGATGGTTCGATGCGCCCGGAGCTGGTGAACCGCCTCTACGCCGGGTACGTCTCGGCGCTGCTGTCCCCCGATGCCCCGGTGATCGTCACCGGCGGCAATCCGCAGAACGGCGTCACCGAGGCCCAGGCCATGGCGGACTGGCTGACGCAGCGCGGCATCACCCCGCAGCGCATTCACAGTGAGACCCATGCGAATTCGACCGTGCAGAACGCGGCGTTCTCGGCCCAGCTCATGCAGGCGATCGGCGCACACGCGGCCATCCTGATCACCTCGGCCGACCATATCGCCCGGGCCCTCAGCAACTTCCGGTCCGCGGGCATCGCGGTGGTCGCGACCATGACCCCGGACGACTCACCCCTGTCCGCGCAACCATACGGAATAGGCAAGTAGCTTCGCACTCGAAAGCCGAAGGCCCGTCCCCTTTTCGGGGACCGGCCTTCGACGTCGGTGCCGTCATACCAGGTAGCGGGCGATGCTTTCGGCTACACAGGCGGGCTTGGGCTCTCCCTCGATCTCGATGGTGACCGTGCGTTCGCCCTGAACGCCGCCCGGGATATCGGTGATGGAGTTCAGGGTGAAGCGGCCGCGGATGCGACTGCCGACCGGGACCGGGGTGATGAAGCGAACCTTGTTGAGTCCGTAGTTGATTGCCATGCGCACGAAGCTGGCCTGCATCACCTGTGCGCTCATGGGGACCACCAGGGACAGGGTCAGGAAGCCGTGTGCGATGGTGCGCCCGTAGGGTCCGGCGGCGGCGCGTTCCGGATCGACGTGGATCCACTGGTGATCGCCGGTGGCGTCGGCGAACCGGTCGATGCGCTCCTGGTCGATGAGAATCCAGTCGCTGACACCGATTTCGGTCCCGACGGCCGCCCGCAATTCGTCGAACGAAGTGAAGTCGATCATGCTGTTTCCTCTCTCGCATGAGCGGGGCTCTCCGTGGTTACGCTCCGCCGCCGAGCCTGACCGCTCATGCGAACCGCTCCTTGAGTTCTCGCTTCAAAATCTTATGGGTGGGTCCGAGCGGCAGTTCGGTCAGGAATTCGACCCGCCGCGGGTATTTGTAGCGGGCCACGTGCTCCCGGGCGAACTCGATGATCTCCTCGGCGGTGACGGGCTCGGCGGGCACCACCACCGCCAGGATCTCCTCGCCGTAATTGTCGTCCGGCACCCCGATCACCGCGACCTGCGCGATCTTGGGATGCCGCAGCAGCGCGGCCTCGACCTCGGTCGGATACACATTGAATCCGCCGCGAATGATCATCTCCTTGATGCGGTCCACAATGCGCAGGTAGTCACCCTCGTCCTTGACGCCGAGGTCACCGGTGCGGAACCAGCCGTCCACCACGGCTTCCGCCGTAGCCTCGGGCCGCCCGGTGTATCCGCTGAACACATTGTGCCCGCGCACCACGACCTCGCCGACGCTCCCGGTCGGCAGCAGTTCGATGCGATCGTGCACGGCCGGATCGGCGATCTCGACATCCACGCCCCACACCGCATGCCCGACGGTCCCGGCGACCGGTCCGAGCAGCGGCTGGTTGACGGTGGCGGTCGGCGAGGTCTCCGAGAGCCCGTAGCCCTCCAGCACCTGCGCGCCGAACACCCGCTCGAAGTCCTCGAGCACCGAGGGCGGCATGGCCGCGCCGCCGCTGATGCACAGCCGCAGCTTCGGCAGTCGCTCCGCCTCGCGCGCGGCTTCCAGCAGGCCGACGTACATGGTCGGCACCCCGTGGAAGGTATTGATAGTCTCGGCGTTCATGAGCCGAATCGCCTCGGCCGCATCGAATCTCGGCAGCAGCACCAGTGTCGCGCCCAGCCGCCAGTGCGAATTCATGGACACCGTCTGCCCGAACACATGGAACAGCGGGAGCGCGCCGAGGGCGATGTCCTCGCGCTTGACCTCATTGGCGTCGAAGGCGTTCACCGTGGCGCACATGACCATATTGAGGTGACTGAGCTCCGCGCCCTTCGGCCGGCCGGTGGTCCCACTGGTGTAGAACACCACCGCGATATCGAGCGGACTGCGCGACACGAATGCCGGAATCGCTTCGGCGGCCAGCTCTTTCGGGTTCACGCAGGGAATCCCCGCGCGCTCGGCGGCCGCCTTGCCCACCGCAGCCACCATGTCGTGACAGATGAGCAATGACGCTCCGCTGTCCCGCAGCACGTATTCGGCCTCGTCCGCGGTGAGCAGCAGATGCACCGGCACCACGGTCGCCCCCGCCGCCAGGATGGCGTAGTAGGCGCGCGGGAAATCAGCGGTATTGGGCCCCATCAGCGCGACTCGATCCCCCGGCCGCACGCCGAGTTCGATGAGCGCCCCGGCCTGTTCGCGGGCCTGCCGCCACAGGTCGGCGAAGGTGATCCGTTGTGCGCCTTCGATGAGGGCGAGGTGGTCGGGCCGCCGCCGCGCCGGTTCGGCGAGAATGCTGGCCAGGGAGAGCGTCGCGTTCATGGAGACCTCTTGCTGTTCGTAGCGTGTGGCCTACAGGCCCATATCCTTGGCGATGATCATCTTCATGACTTCGCTGGTGCCGCCGTAGATCCGGTTGACGCGGTTGTCGGCGTAGAGCCGCGCGATCGGGTACTCGTTGATGAATCCGTAGCCACCGTGCAGCTGCAGGCAGCGGTCGATGACCCGGGCCGCGACCTCGGTGCAGAACAGCTTGGCGGAGGCGGCATCCGCCGGTGTCAGTGTCCCGGCGTCGAGCGCCTCGAGCCCGCGATCCACCACGGCTTCGGCGGCATCCACTTCGGCCTGGCAGGCGGCCAGCTCGAATTTGGTGTTCTGGAAACTGGCGACCGGCTGCCCGAACACATTGCGCTGCTGCGTGTATTCCTTGGCGAACTGCACCGCCGCCCGCGCCTGCGCGTACGCGCCGACGGCAATGGACAGCCGCTCCTGCGGCAGATTGAGCCCGAGGTAGGAGAATCCCTTGTTCTCCTCGCCGAGCAGATCCGCCACCGGCACTTCGACATTCGTGAAGCTGAGTTCGGCGGTGTCGGAGACCTTCAGGCCCAGCTTGTCGAGCTTGCGCCCGACGGTGTAGCCCGGCAACTTGGTGTCCACCATGAACAGCGAGATGCCGTGGCGGCGGTCCTCCGCACGGGGCGCGTCGGTGCGGGCGCAGACGATCACCCGATCGGCATGCACACCACCGGTGATGAACGTCTTGGACCCGTTCAGCACATAGTGCGTGCCGTCCTCGGAAAGCTTTGCGGTGGTGCGCATTCCGGCCAGATCAGAACCGGTCCCGGGCTCGGTCATGGCGATGGCGAACATAGTCTCGCCGCTCACGAAGCCGGGCAGCAGGCGCTCCTTCTGCTCCTGTGTGGCCAGCATCTTCAGATACGGCAGGCACAGACCCACATGCACGCTGGAGCCGCCGAAGGAGACCGCGGCGCGGGCGGCCTCCTCGATGATGACGGCCTGGAACTTGAACGATTCGATGCCCGCGCCACCGAATTCCTCGGGCACCTCGATGCCGAAGATGCCGAGTTCGGCCAGCTGGTAATAGAACTCGCGCGGCGCGATGCCGGCGTCGAACCATTCGTCGTAGACGGGCGCGACCTCGGATTCGATGAAGGCTCGCACCGTCTTGCGGAAGGATTCGTGGTCGGCGTCGAAAACTGTTCTCTGCATTACACTTTCTCTCTTGAATCAAGCCCCGGGCAGCGGCCTAGAGCTTGCGTCCGCCGTCGACGTAGATGGTCTGCCCGGTGACGAAGGAGGCGTCCTCGGAGACGAGGAACGAGACCACATTGGCGATATCCGCGGGCTGCCCGACCCGGCGCAGCGGCGTGATCGCGGCGGCCTGGGTCCGGAACTCCTCCGGATCGACGCCGACCCGCGCCGCGGTGGCATCGGTCATATCGGTGACGATGAATCCGGGCGCAACGGCATTCACATTGATGCCGTACGGGCCGAGTTCGATGGCGAGGGTGCGGGTGAAGCCCTGAATACCCATCTTGGCGGCCGAATAATTGGCCTGCCCGCGACTGCCCAGCGCGGACACACTGGAGGTGTTCACGATCTTGCCCGACTTCTGCTTGACCATGTACCGCTGCGCGGCGCGGCTGCACAGGAACGCCCCGCGCAGATGCACCGACATAACCGTGTCCCAGTCCTCGACGGACATCTTGAACAGCAGATTGTCCCGCAGCACTCCCGCATTGTTGACCAGCACGTCGACCGAACCCAGTTCCGCCGCAACACGTTCGAACGCGGCGTCGACCGAGGCCTCATCGGTCACATTGCAGGCCACCGCGATCGCCTTGCCGCCGTCGGCGACGATCGCGTCGACGGCCGTCTTACAGGCGGTTTCGTCGAGGTCGGCAATGACGACGGTGAATCCGTCGGCGGCCAGCCGGGCCGCGGTGGCGGCGCCGATTCCGCGGGCGGCGCCGGTGACGAAGGCAACCTTCGAGGTCATGCGAATCTCCTTGTCCGAGAGTGTGATCGAGATCAGACGATGGCGTTCACGCCGGTGAGGGCGCGGCCGATGAGCAGTTTCTGAATCTGGCTGGTGCCCTCGTACAGCGTGAGCACGCGCGCATCACGCAGGTACTTGGCGACCGGGTACTCGTCGATATAGCCGTAGCCGCCGAAGACCTGAATGGCATTGTTGGCGGCCTTGACCGCGGCCTCACTGGCGAACAGCTTGGCCACCGACGCCTCGGTGCCGAACGGCTTACCGCGCTCCACCAGGTCGGCCACCCGCCAGGCGAGCAGCCGCGCCGCCTCGACCTCGACGGCGATATCGGCGAGCAACTCCTGCACCAGCTGATACGAGGCGATGGGCTTCCCGAACTGCTCGCGCTCCTGAGCGTATTTCACCGCGGCTTCCAGGCAGCCGCGTGCGACACCGACACAGCCGGCGGCCACACCCATGCGGCCTTTGTCCAGCGCGCCCATGGCGATCTTGAACCCCTGGCCTTCGTCGCCGAGCCGGGCCGAATCGGGCACCCGTACCTGCTCCAGCACCAGTTCGGCGGTGGCCTGCCCGCGCAGCCCCAGCTTGCCCTTGATCTCGGTGCGACTGAATCCCGGCGCATCGGTCGGCACCAGGAAGGCGGTGACGCCCCGGGGCCCCGGCCCGCCGGTCCGCGCGAAGAGGAGCGCGACGTCAGCCCAGGTGCCATTGGTGATGAACATCTTGGTACCCGACAGCAGCCAATCATCGCCGTCCCGAACAGCTTTGGAGATCAGGCTGCCCGCATCCGATCCGGTACCGGGCTCGGTGAGCGCGAAGCACCCCAGCGCCTGACCGGAGCACAAGCGCGGCAACCATTCTCGACGCTGCGCCTCGGTGCCGTAGGTCTTGATCGATTTACCGACCAGCCCGAGCGATACCGACACGATGCCGCGCACCGAACTGTCCCCGCGCCCGAGCTCCTCGAGCAGCAGGCAGTAATCCAGTGCGGTGCCCCCGGATCCGCCGTACTCCTCGGGAATCTCGATGCCGAGGAATCCCATGGCGCCGAGCTTGCCGACAATGGCGAGATCCACCGATTCGGCGCGATCCCAGGCGGCGGCGTACGGGACGACCTCCTTGTCCACCCAGGCGCGGGCGACCTCGCGCAGTTCGCGCTGCGGCTCGTCGAGCTCGAAGTCCATCGGTCATAGCTCCTAACCGAACGTTGTTAGGTTAATGACTCCGAAGTTATCCTAACGGTGTTCGGTTTTTCAAGGATCAAGTGATAACTTCGAGGTCAGCGGGGTGATCAACCAGGGAGGTGAGACGAATGGCGAGACCGAGGGTGCCACTGCTGAGCCGGGACCGCATTCGCGACGCCGCCCTGACCCTCATCGACCGCGACGGCCTCGCCGAGCTGTCCATGCGCAAACTCGCCGCCGAACTGGGCGTGCGGGCGGCCTCCCTCTACGGCCACTACCCCACCAAGGACGATGTCCTGGACGATATCGCCGGCGGCATCATGGCCCGCGTCGACACCTCAGCCTTCGACCACGGCGACTGGCAGCACGGCCTCATGTCCTGGGCCCGCTCCTACCGCCAGGAGTTGGTCGCGCACCCCAACTTCGTCCCCTACCTCGCCGCCGGTCCCGGCAAACGCGAGGAGAACCTCCGCCACGCCGATGCCGTGCACGGCGGCCTGGTGGGCGCGGGCTGGCCCCCGCGCGATGCCACCATGATCGGCGCCGCCACCCGCTATCTGGTGATGGGCGCGACCATAGGATCGTTCTCCCGCGGCTTCGTCGACGACGTCCAGGTATACCGCGACCGCTACCCCCACCTCGAACAAGCCCACCTGCTCCGCGCCCGGGCCGACGAAATCGATTCCGAGAGCTTCGAATTGGCCCTGACCGCCTTCGTCGACGGACTCACCGCCCGCTTCCCGGCCCACGCGGCGGAATAAGAACTCACCGCAGGTCCGTCACCCGCCTGACCGTCCAATCCGCAACAGCACAGGTATATCCGCCGTTCACATGCCGATCCCCGATGCGCCACGGCGCATCGGGGATCGGGTACGTTGTCAAAGTTGCGGTGCGAGTGAGTTTCCCGGCGCGATGGCGCCGCAGCTGCTGGGCGCCGGTGCTCCCGCGAATCGATCGCTGAGCCAGGCGAGCGCGGCCAGTGTCCACGGAGCCATGGACGGGACGTGGCTGAGCAGGTCGTACTGCTGGTACTGGATGGACGGGTTGCCGGTCGCGCAGTACTGGTTGGCGAGAGCCCGGACATCACCGGCGATCATCACGCCGTCACCGTGGCCGATGCCAGGCTTACCGCCGTCGCTGCCCTCCAGTTCGCCATTGGCGCCCTGACCGATGAACATGGGGGTGGTCGGCGTGGGTGCGAGACCGAGGTCGATCTTGCCGACCGCCTCCACGAACGGCGGCACGCTATTGGGGTCGGCGTACTCCGGCTTCGCCAGCTGCTGCCAGGTCAATCCGGGGTATTGGAACAGCACATTGGCGATCGAGGCGTTCGACAGTTTGCCGACGATCTGTGCGCCGTAGCTGTTCAAGTAGGGCGCGAAGTCGATGTCATAGGAGCGCGCGATGCCGATGATCGCCATTGCCGCGACGCCCGACCACCCGATGCTGCCGCTGATGTACGAGAGGTTGTGTGCGGGGTTGACCAGGACGCCACCCTCGGCAGCGCCTACCAGGTTCGCGTCGACGTCCGGTGCGTAGTCGGGAGCCAGGGCCGCAGCCCAATTGGTGGCGATCGCGCCGCCGGAATATCCGATCAATCCGATCCGGGCATTCGTGTTCAAGCCGGTGTCCGGCGAATGCGTCGCCGCGCGGATCGAGTCGAGGGTGTTCATGCCGTATTCGGGTCCGGCGGCGAAATCCGCCTGTTCGCCCTCGGTGTCGTCGACGATCACGGCGAAGCCCTGCGCGAGCAGCGGAGCGATCAGCGTGGCTTCCATGCTATTGACCAGGCCGCCGAAACTCACATCACCGGCGACGGACCGCGAAGGTCCGTCTTCGGGATTGAGAGAGTCGTAAAATGACTGGTACGCAACCGCTTTGGTGGGGTCGGCACCGGGCGGCACCAGCACCGAGGTGACCCCGACCGTCGGCCGGTGCTGCGCATCGGTGGTGCGGTACAGCAGCTGCACCGCCGTGAGCGGAGTCGCGAAGCCGCTCACGTGATAGGGCAGCGTCCTGGTATCGAGAACCGTGCCCGGCTCGATCGACGAGAGCGGCGTATCGCCGGTGTACTGATAGAACGCATCGGACGCCGCATTCGCAGGTGGCGCGAACTCTGCCGTCGAACCGACCGCCAGCGCCAATGCCGCAACAGCCAGCACAACAGGAACACGTCCCAGTATTCTTCTCAACTCCGAGAATCCTCTCAACTGCGGGCACCACTAAAGCACTGGTCATAGACCACAGCTCTCACCGAACCCCGAGGCCAGGTTACCCACTGGTAGTTTGAACGTGTTCCCCTTTGTTCGTCAAGATCACCTCCCCGCGAGAGCAATGCACCCACTTCCGGCAAATGCCGACATTTGGCCAATTATCCACCGGGACAAGGAAAATCCCTCTACCGTCAGTCGATTCGCGCAGGTGGGAGGGGAAATTATGCGTAACTCGATGCCACTTCCGCATATATCGCCGCCGGACCGGGAACGGTCGTGGAAGGCGACCTCGGGCGTTCCATACGCGGTATCCGGCGCCGAGCTGGCCGTAGGCCATCATCCCGAAGAACGGGTCGGTCATGGCGAACAATGACCAACCCGGCGCTGCGCCATTGTGATTGGAGTTCCAGCGGCGCACGCGCAGACTCACCTGCGCCGAAGTACAGTCGTCGGCGGGCGGACGCTCAGCGGCTCAGGGTGGTCTCCCGGTCCATGCGGGACAGCTTGGCGGGATTGCGAACGGAGTACAGGCCGGTGATCAGGCCGTCGTCGATGCGCAACGCCATGACGGTGTCGAGCTCGCCGTTGAGGCGGAGGATGAGAGCCGGGTAACCATTGACCTGGGTCGGCTCGAAGGATGCCTCGGCGGCGAACCTGCTCCAGCCGGCGGACAGCACGCGGGCCACCTTGTCGGCTCCCACAACGGGTTGCGGGAGGGCCTGTTTGACGCCGCCGCCGTCACCCATGGCGACCACATCCGGCGCGAGGAGATCGAAAAGGCTTTGCAGATCGCCTGTTTCGACCGCGCGCTGGAACGCATCGAGCACACCGCGGGTCTCCGCCTGCGAGACCACACCGCGCGGACGGCGGGCGGCGACGTGCGCCCTTGCGCGGTGCGCGATTTGGCGAACCGCGGCCGGGGTTTTGTCGACGGCCTCGGCGATCTCGTCGTAGTCCAGATCGAATACCTCGCGCAGGACGAACACCGCCCGTTCGGTCGGGGTGAGCGTCTCCAGCACCAGAAGCATTGCCATCGAGACGCTTTCGGCCAACTCCACATCGTCGGCCACATCGGGCGCGGTCAGCAGCGGTTCGGGCAGCCACTGACCGACATAGGACTCCTTACGACGCCCGAGCGTGCGCAGCCGGGTGAGCGCCTGGCGAGTGGTGATCCGCACCAGATACGCCCGCTGATCCTGCACGATGCCGAGATCGACGCCCGCCCACCGCAACCACGTCTCCTGCAGCACGTCCTCGGCGTCGGCGGCCGAGCCGAGCATCTCGTAGGCCACGGTGAAGAGCAGATTGCGGTGCGCGACAAATGCTTCGGTGGCCGGGTCCGGCCGATCCTCGCTCACGACCGCGCTCCCGGCATCCGGAATGTGCTGCCCATGAGTGGCTCCTGTCCTCGATCTCGACTGCGTCCCCACAAGACGCCGGTCCCCCACATTCTGTGACAACGCTCCTCTATGACGGTCGTCACCCCGCCGAGCTGTCACAGGATTCCGGCCGCAGGCATCTCATGGGCAACCCGATCACGTACGAGGAGCAACCATGAACGTCACCCTGTGGATCGTCACCGGCCTGCTGGCCACCGTCGCCCTGGCCGGCGGCATCAGCAAGACCTTCGTCCCCAAGGACAAACTGGCCGCGGCCCCCGGCGGCGGCTGGACCGCAACCGCCGCGGTCCCCTTCATCAAAGCCCTCGGAACCCTGGAACTCCTGGCGGCCCTCGGGCTGATCCTCCCCGCCGCTCTCGATATCGCCCCGGTCATGGTCCCGATAACCGCCGCCTGCTGGATTCTGCTGATGGTCGGCGCAATCACCACCCACCTCCGCCACAACGAAGCCAAGTTCATCGCCGTGAACCTCGTCTATCTGGCCCTGGCCGTCGTCGTAGTCTGGGGTCGCTTCGGCCCCTACTCCTTCTGACCCCTACCGAGTTCAGTCGACGCGAATCACAAATCGCGGTGGCGTTATCGCTGCCGCCGGCCCGGCCTCCGCCGCCCGCACGACATGGCCGACAAAGGTCTCCACCGTTCGCCCCGCGGCCGCGCTACCCGGCCCATCCCCCATACCGTCGGCCAGCACCGCGAGCAGCGGCTGCTCCCGCAGGTAGCTCACATCGAAGTTCGCCGAATAGCGTTGGCCGGCATCGCTACCCACCGCAAACGTCGATCGAGTGACTGCGCACTGGCAGATTCTGGCATACCGACCCCGGCCAGATCACCCTCGAACCCAAACCCGGCTGTAGTCAGGAATTTTCGGGTATCAGCCGCGCGGATTTACGTTTCCTTTTCATATTTCGGCGAATTCAATACGAAAGCCCTCCGGGTTAGTGCTATTCGGAAGAAAAAGTCATCTCATCGCATGATGAATGGCTTTACTTAATACATGGAATGGGCTTACTGTCATATTGCTGTGAGCGACGGTCCGATCCGCGGACAACGCTCCGCCGATGTACCGGCGCCGGGCCGAAATAGCCTGTCGCGCAGTAGATCAAGAACCCACGGGTCACTTTGCCGTGCCCAGAACAGGAGAAATTCGGTGAACGGGAAGATTCTCGACTTCGCGGTTGTCGGCGCGGTGGTAGTCACCTTCTTCGCTTTCGCGATCTTCCACCCCGGAGTCGCGAACCTGCTCGTAGGTTGGTTCGGCGCCCTCGCCCTCGGCTACTACAGCGTCTACGTACGCCACGACCCCACACTCGTAAACGCAACCCGCGGCGGCGAACACACCCTGAACCATTCGACAACCCTGCGCCCCGCCTGGCGCTGACCCCCCGCGCTCAACGGATTTGCGGAGGTCACCTGGACCCCGCCCGCTGCCGGCAACTCCGGCGACCTCGTCATCTGCGATCGCAGACAGCAGGGTCGCGGCAGGATTGTCGCCGTAGTACTGGACGACCCGGGCCAGTCGCGACCGAGCACCGCCCACGGCCAGGTGAAGCAGTTCCGTGATGCTGCGCTCGGTGATGTCAGCCGGCTGCACGCTAACCGTCATGGAGCGAAGGTATCTCGAAACGAGGCCAGCAGTTCACGCTCATCGGCAATCGTGTGCACTGGTGCCCAGAAGCGAGTCGGACGGGTGAACCGATCGACCAACGGCCGTATTATTGGGCCCGGCACCACGGCGTGGCCGAACAATCGGAGGGCGGAGGCGAAATATGACCGACGAGGAGATCGTCATCTCGTTCGCCCTGACCAGACTGGACAACGCGAACAGCGACCTCGACCTGGAAGACGTTGCCACCCTGGTAGTGCGCCGCCTAACCTCCGATCAGATACTCGACCTCGCCACCCGCAACCTCGCGACACGAAATGAGCTACGGGGAGCATTGTTCGAATCTGCGGTTGAGCATGTACTCAGGGCCGTCCTGACGGCCCGAGGACCCGTCGACTAACGGATCGACTCAACAACAGCGGGCCAGCCCCGAGCGGACCTGACGGCCGAACGCACGCTCATAGGCATGAGCGCGCACTTGGAACCGCTGCCCGCCAACAAGTTTGGACTACAGACCAACGCGCGGGTCGCGGCATTACCGTGCGTTCGATGTGGGCCGAACCCGCGCTCTCGGTGGGGCCCGGCCTGGCGAAACTACGGCTTGGAGAATTCTGCCCGGGCGCCCCGCGCTGTGCGCGACCCGGACGCGCCCGTCAGAGCAGGGCGCCGCCGGAGACCTCGATGCGCTGGGCGGTCATCCAGCGCAAGCCTCCGACGCCAGCGTGGCGATGGCGTCGCCGATCTCCTCAGGTTCGCCGACGCGGCCGAGCGCGGTCTGCCCGGCGAGACCCTGGCGCATCTGGGCGTCATCGCGCATGGAACCGCCGTTGAAGTCGGTGGCGGTCGGCCCCGGGGCAATGGAGTTGACCCGAATACCGCGGGGGCCGAGTTCTGCGGCCAGAGTGCGGCTCAGCGCCTCGACGGCGGCAAGCTGCCCTACTTCACCTCAGTCCAGCACTACCTCGAGTCAGAGCACGAGGCCGGTAACGCCGACGTCCCGGACGCCGAGAGCGCCGCCGACCAGTTCCTCGGGATGATCGCCAACTACGTCCTGCGGCCCCGCATGCTGCTGACCGACTGGAACCCCGCAGCCCCTGACATCCGCTACGCCGTCGAGCAGGCTGTCGAAACCATGCTCGCCCGCTACACCACCGATCGACCAGCCTGATCCGAAACCGGAATTCGCACGCCCGCACCGGGTTCCGGAGGGCCCGAGCCGGTTATCGGAGGCGATCGCGGCTGCCGATCACGCCTCGAGCACCTTCAGAGAGTGGTTGGGAGAACGCCGCCGTCCGCCCGGATCGCCGCACCGTTGGTCGCCGACGAGCGTGGGCTCGCGAGGAATGTCACCAAGTTCGCGATCTCGCCGGGTTCGATAAAACGCTGGATGAGCGAGGTGTCGCGTACGAGAGAAGATTTCAGGTCCTGCGGCGAGAGTCCCTGAGCTGTCGCGATCCGCTCAACCGTACTCGCCACGCCATCGGAGTAGGTCGGGCCTGCGAGCACGGTGTTGACGGTGACCCCGGTGCCTTTGGTGAGCTTTGCGAGCCCGTTGCTCAGCGCAAGTCCAGCGGCCTTGGTTGCTCCGTAGTGCACCATGTCGCCGGGGACGTCGACTGCCGATTCGGTTCCAATGAAGATGATCCGCCCCCAGCCGTTCGCGAGCATTCCGTCGAGGACCCCTCGCGAAAGGCGAACCGCGCTCATCACGTTGATATCGAAGTACCGCAGCCACTCCTCATCCGGCACCTCGATGAACGGTTTGACGTCGAACAATCCCACGTTGTTGACAAGCACGTCCACGGGTCCGAGCTCCTCGAGGAGTGCCCGAACCTGCTCCGGCGCAGCGAAGTCCGCGGCGATCCCGGAGACCTGAGCGCCCGGCGTGGATGCTCGAAGACGTTCGACCGCCTCGACAACACGTTGCTCGTGCCGCCCATTCAGCACTACCGCAGCACCCTCGACCGCACATGCCGCGGCTACCGAGTAGCCGATTCCCTGCGTGGAACCACTGATGAAGATCTTCTTGCCTGCGAGTTGCATATCCATGGTCGTATCCCTCCCGGTCGCGTCGACCGCGGTTAACTTGCTTGGGCAAGTGAACTCTACGCGCCATTACTTTCCTGGGAAAGTTACGAGGTAGGATCGTCAATGTGGTAGACACCGGAGACTCGGACACCTTCACCCCGGATGAACTCGAGACGTGGTCCGCTCTGGCGACCTTGCTCGAGTGGCTTCCCCTGGCGCTCGACACTCAGCTACAGCGAGACTCGGGCATGAGTCACTTCGAGTTCGGGGTCCTCTTCGCCCTTTCGCGAGCCGCCGACGAGACATTGCGCATGAGCACGCTGGCCGGATACGCCAACAGCACGCTGTCGCGCCTGTCGCGCGCGGTAGCCAGACTGGAGCGCCGGGACTGGGTGCGGCGCGCACCCGATCCCCACGACGGTCGCATTACGATCGCGATCCTCACCAGCGCGGGCCGGGATGCGGCGCGCACGGCCGCACCTGGGCACGTCGCACTTGTACGGAAACTCGTCTTCGACTCACTGACGCGTGCGCAGGCGCAGCGGCTCGGTCACTCCAGCCTGCGGATCGCTGAAGCCATCCGCGCAGATGGTCCGTGGCGGCCGGAGAGCGAGCGCTGACATCGACTGCGGCCGTGACGTTATCGGGGTTGATCCTCCAACGCCACATGCCGGTTTCGACGCAAAGGGTTCATCGAATACGTAGAAGCTCGAGTATTGATGGCGTGTGCGTCAGAGGGCGTATGGAGTTGGCGCTCATCGGCAGAAGCGTGCGTTGGGCAGGCCGAGATGAACTGGGCCCGTTGAACTTCGGGCGCGATGCGTGGCCGCTTCGAACCGCGCGGGCAGCCGCATGAGCGTGTGCTGGGAAGCTATTCGCTGGCGGTCGGGTCGGCCTGTGCGTCGTTGACGGCACCGGCGCGGTCGATCTCGGCCATATGATCCTCGGCCCAGGTGCGCAGTGCCGCCAACGGAACCTCGATATCGCCGGGATCCTCGATGCCCTCGGCGAACCCACCGCGGCCGTGGTCGCGATCGACGCAGGCACCCCGGTCGCGGTCCTGCTCGCCCTGCGCCACCCCGACCGGGTACGACGGCTGGTGGTCATGGAAGCACTGCTGGGCACCCTCCCGGCACCGAGGACTTCCTCGCCGCGGGTCCGCCGTGGTGGTTCGGATTCCACGCCGTCCCCGGCCTCGCCGAAACGGTCCTGCTCGGCCACGAGGCGCGGTATATCGAGTGGTGTTCGGTCGGCCGATCGGATCTGACCCGAGTTCCAAAACCATTGGACCCGTTGATCTTCGACCCGGCCGCCCAGCCGATTCGAACCGCGCCTCGCGGCAGATCAGTGCGTTCGAGCGCTTCTCCGGGGATACCACCGGCCCTCGGGTCAGCCACCGAGGAGTCGCGCTATCTCACGCGCGACCTCCTCGGCTGGGACGTCGCGGATCTGTTTGCGGACGCCCCAGCGGTGGCCGAAGGGGTCGATGAACTGGCCGGTGCGTTCGCCGTAGAACACGTCGTCGAGTGGGTGAAAGATTTTGGCTCCGGCGGCGATTGCGCGTTCGAAGGTGGCGTCGACGTCGCCGGTTTCCACCTGCAACGCCAGGTAGGTGCCACCCAGGGTGGCCGGCGACACGATGCCCATGTCCGGGCACTCCCCCGCCAGATGCAGGTGAGTGTCACCGATGCTGAACTCGATGGCGAAGGCGGTGCCGTCCGGCAGCGGGATTCGGCTCAACTCCACCGCTTCGAACACCGCTCGATACCGATTGAGGGCCTGTTCCGGGTCGGAGACAACGAGATGCGGGGAGATATCGGCCATGACCGACTCCTGCGATTCGACAGCACAGTACTCTCCAGCTTCACCTCTCAACCCCACTCGAGGTCAACCCCTGTCGATCGAAAAGCTCACGGCCGCTGAGGAATGGCACTCCCCTGAGACCGGCGTGGGCGCCGCGGCAGTCGTCTCTCCGGTGTCGGCCTCGCCACCGCCGTCTCGAGTGACCTGCTGCGCGTCAGTCCGGCAGCCAGTGCAGCTCGTGCGCCAGGGTTTTGGCGACGGTACGAATACGGCGGTGTAGTGGTGACTGCACGCGCGGGAGGACCAGGTGGAACGCCACGGTGGGTGCGCCCCGCAGCGGTCGCCACGTGACACCGGCCGGTGCTGCCGTGACCGCGGTCTCCCCGGCCGGGGCGAGGGTGAGCCCGTCCCGTAGGTCGCGCTGAGACATGTCGAAAGAGACTGCGGGCGTGTGGAATCGGGGGTTCGGCCGGGCGTCGCGGAACAGTGCGGAGAACTGATCGTGGATCACGGGATTGGCCGCATGGTCGGGGAGCCGCAGCGGATACGCGGCCGCCTCGGCGATCTCGATCTCCGGATATTCGGCCAGCGGATGATGCTGCGCCAGTTGAACTCCGACGCGCACCCGCCGCAGCAGGAACCGGCGCACGCCACGCCCCGGCTGTTCACCGCGGGTGATCCCGGCATCGATGCGGCCGTCGGCGACCGCGGGAGAGATCTCCGGTGTCGCCATCGGGACCGCGCCGACCTCGAGTCCCGGGCTGCTTCGAATGAGCCTGTCCACCAAGGCCGGTGCCGTCTCGGCCCCCGCGCTGAGGCTGTATCCGATGCGCAGCGTGCCCAGTTCGCCGGCCCCCGCGTTCCGGGCGGTATCCCATGCCCGGTCCAGCGCCGCCAGCGCGGGCGGCGCGGACTCCGCCAAAGCCGCACCGGCCGTTGTCAATACGACACTACGGGTGTTGCGAACCAGCAGGCTCGTACCGAGTTCCGCCTCCAATCGGCGCATCCGGGCACTGAGTGCGGGCTGCGCGATACCGATCCGTGCGGCCGCGCGGGTGAAGTTCAACTCCCGCGCCAGCACCAGAAAGTACCGCAGGCTCACCGTATCCGGCGCCACATGCCCTCCCCCGCGATTGATAACGATCCGTTCTGAGTCTATCCCGACCGGGTCTTTCCCTCGACCGCATATCAAGCCCTAACCTGCGCATATGACAATTCAACCGACCGCGGTACCCGACACCGCACCCACACTCAGCGATGAAGGAGGCAGGCATGCATAAGTTGGTAGTCCTGTATCCCAAGCCCGCCGACCCTGACCACTTCCGCGACTACTACGTGACCAACCACCTTCCACTGATCATGAAGTGGCCCGGCCTGCTCGCGTACCGCTACAGCTTCGACGTGGCGGCGAAGCGGGGAGAAACGCCGTATTTCGCGGTCTTCGAGGCCGACTTCGCCGACGCCGCCGCCCTGACCGCGGCACAGGAGTCGGAGTACGGCAAGCGGGCGACCGCCGATGTCGTCAACTACGCCACCGGCGGTGTGGTCGTCATTCACTATCCGGTACAGGAGGGCACCGTCTGAGGCAGGACGGTACGCCCCGGGACGCGTTCGGCCGTTCCGGCCGGGTCCGGCTCTCGGCGGAAGGCCCGGTTCATCGAGCGTCGAAGGTGGCCGACGTCCTGACCCGATGTCACGGTGGTTGATGCGTGCGTACGGCGCGACGGCCGGGGCGGCAGCCCCGCGCCGGGGCCGACGTTCAGCCGTGAACGATCGATTCTTGTCGGCGCCAAAGGGTTTCGGCGGAGTTCACTCGCACAGCTGGACCGCTCGGCGTAGGTCGGCCACGTACGCCTCGGGCTGTTCCCACGCTGCGAAGTGGCCGCCCGCAGGGTGTTCCACGTAATCGCAGATGTTCAGGAACGCCTCGGCGTAGCTTCGAGGCTCCGGTTTGATGTCGCGCGGGAAGACGGAAAGCACTGTCGGCGTGTCGATCCGGCCAGGCAGGGTGGCCGGTTCGACGTAGGTGGCGAACGAGGTGCCGATCGTGCCGGTGACCCAGTAGGCGGTGACCCAGGTGAGCAGTTCATCCTCGGTGAAAGCCGAATCGTCGGACCAGGACTCCAGTTTCTCGACGATCCAGGCCGCGAGGCCCGCGGATGAGTCGCCGAGCGCGACGGCGAGAGTGTTCGGCCGCGTCGACTGTTCGGCGATGTATCCACCCTCCGTTCGGAACCAGTGCGCCCCTCGGCCGAGGTAGGCCACCGCATCGGGCGCGAGCATCGCGCGATCCGTCGTGAGCGCACGAAGTGGGGCGATATTCGTGAGGTGCAGGGCGGCAACCCGGTCCGGGTGTTGTGCCGCAAGCATTTCCGCGACGGTGCCACCTACGTCGCCGCCGGACACCGTGTAGCGCGCGTAACCGAGCTCAGCCAGTGCGTCCGCGACGATCTCGGCGATCCGGTTGACCGACATACCTGAACCGAGCGGGATCGCGAACGGGAAGCCCGGCAGCGCGGGAACCACCACGTTCATGTCCGCAAGTAACGGCAGGACGCACGCGAGCCGCGGCGATCGACGCCTTCGTGCTGGGCGTATCGACGCGTCGCCGGGTTCTGCGTTCAGAACTCGGCGAGCCCTCCGAACTCCAAGCCTGGCTGAGCACCACCATCCAACGCCTCACCGACGGGTGACCCGAGTAGTTCAGACACCCGGTCATCGCACTGAAGCCCATCGGCACATACCGCGCGACGCCCTGGCTCGACCGCAATTGCGCAGTGAACCCGGCGGCAGCGGAGATGCGGTACGTACACATCAGCATGTTGACGCGTTCCGCAGGCGTCGAATCGCCACGGCGAGTTGATCTTTCGCTGCGGCACGCTGTCCGGTTGAGTCAGCGCGACCAGCGGCAATCGAGTGCGTTCAGTTCAGCAACGGGCCCGTGGGTAAGTGTCAGGTGCCAGCGCATCAGAAAAATCTTGACCTGCAGTGCGGTTGAGGTTTCAGGATGATGCGGTGACTGATGACCGAATCAAGCTGCATCGCTCCGGACTTCCGGAGTGCCGACGCGGACCGGGAGGTCCCTCGTGACCGACTACCTGTTGCATCCGATCGGACACGTCGAGTCCGAACTCACCGAACTCGGCAACACACCACGCCAGCCCGACGAAGGGGCCCCGCCGGCATGGGTGGTTCTCGACGACCGCTACGTCGGCGCACTGGAAGGCCTCAGTTCCGGCATGGACCTACTCCTGCTCACCTGGCTCGACCGCGCCGATCGCGACGCCCTCACCGTCCACCCACGCGGCGACACCGCCCGCCCGCTCACCGGCGTCTTCGCCACCCGCGCACCACACCGGCCCAACCCGATCGGCCTGCACCACATCCACATCCTCGCCATCACCGGCAACCGCATCCACGTCCGCAACCTGGAAGCCTTCGACGGCACACCCATCCTCGACCTCAAACCCCTCCTCACTCCAGATCGCTGACTACCCACCACGTAATCGGCAGTAGCGATGCTCGTTGCTGCGAGCACGAGTTTCGCGGATGTGGACTGAAGCTCACCGAGCCGTCATCGAAGGTAGTTGCCCAAAGCATCGAGCAACCCCCGGCTGCCTTGCTCACGGTTCGGCCCGTCGGCCCAGAACTGGTCGAAGAAGACACCGTGCTCGGCATGGGTGAACCGAGTGCCCTCGGCGATGGGCTCGAACTCCAGAGAGGCCACCGACGTTGACATGTGGGCCCCGTCGATCCACATGTCGTACGTCGTGACGATGCGGATGTGCTCGACGATATCGGTGTAGGTGGCCTCGTACCGCGACACCGGACCGTCGTGGAACTTCCCCTCGGCGACATCACGGCCGCCGACGCGGAAGTCGAAGACCCACTCGCCCGGCTCGATGGCGTCACCGGCGCCCCACCAGGACAACTTCTGCTTCTCCTCGGCGAACGCGCCCCAGACGCGCTCAACGGGAACCGGATAGCTGCGAGTCAGGGTGAACTCGGCGCGGGCGAGTCGGCGTTCGGTCGTCATATGCGCGTCCTAACGGGTGAAGGTGACGTGGATCGTGCCGCTCTCGGCCACTTCCGTCGTCACCTTGTGGGTGAGGTCGAGACCGCCCAGATCGTCCCACAGCCCAGTTCCCCGGCCCAGGACGATCGGCGCGACCATGAGGTGCAAGTCGTCGACCAGGCCGGCGCGCAGGAAGGCGCGTGCGGTGCCGACGCCACCGCTGACACGCACGTCCCGGCCGCCCGCGGCAGCGGTCGCCTCGGCGAGCACGTCTTCGATTGCGCCACTGCGGAAGTGGAACGTGGTCCCGCCCTCCATCGCGATCGACGGCCGCGGGACCACGCGGTACGCGTATCCACCCGGCGGGGCCGGTATCGACGAATCTTGGCGTCGCAGTGTGTTGGTGAGGACGTAGACCGGCGTGCCGAACGGCGGCCGATCACCCCACCAGCCCTTCCATTCCGGGTCGCCGGGAAACGCGTGCAGCCCGAACATGCCCGCGCCCATGATCTCGGCCCCGACTCCCTCGAAGAACGCGGCGGTGTAGCGGTCGTCGACGCCGGACGTGCCGGCGCCACTGGTGTCGCCGAACACGCGCTCGCGGAACGTGCGGGTCGCGACGTGGCCTGCCGAGAGGCGCCCGAAGTCCTCGCCCATCGGATTGTCGGGAGAATTGTCGGTCGCCGAGGTGAAGCCGTCCAGCGAGACGAACAAGTTGATGCGAACGCGGGTCATAGGTCAGTTCTCCTTCGGAGCGGTGCGGGTCAGGTGGATTCCGAGCCGGTCGGCTTGGTGTTCCGCGGGGGTTCGTTGCTCGCTGAGCCACAGGTGCAGGACATCGAGCGCGCCCGGTCGCAGGCTCACAGTGCGAACGCGTCCGAGCTTGTGTGACGTCACCACCCCGGCGTCCTCGAGGACGCGCAGATGCTGCATCAGTGACGGCAACGCCATCGCGAACGGTGCCGCCAGCTCGGATACGACGGCCGGCGACTTCGCCAACCGCTCGACGATGGCTCGGCGCGTCGGATCCGCGAGAGCGCGGAGCAATGCGTCGAGTTCACCATGATACTTAGGCACACACCTAAGTATTGCAGCGGTGCCAGGATCGGTCAACCGGTTCAACTCCGGATGATTTGGTGGCGGGGAATCGGCGCTCGAGCTCCGCGCAGGTCGCGGCGATGTAGTGCGTCAAGTGCCCACGGCGAACATGACCAGCCCCATGATTGGATGTCTTGTGGCTCGAGAATGTTTCCGGATCATCGAACCCATTGCCATGGATGTGGCGACACCGAGTTGGGCACCACACTTCCCTCAGTTCGACGCCGTCGTGGGCTATTCCGATCTGGGGCACATATTCCTGACCGGCCGCAACACCGGCAAGCACGGCGTGCTGCACCCGTACAAGTCCGCAGCCATGAGCTACGGGACGTTCGCCGATACCGCAGAGTTCGTGAACGAGGTGGTGCGCGAACCGGGTTCGCCGAGTACGTCCTGAGGCCCGGCCACGTCGCGGAGATCCGAAATCTCCTGGGCCCGCTCGGTCCCGAGCAGGTGTACATCCCGGTGGCAAGTGTCAGGCCGAGCGCCGATCACCGATTTCGCCGTCACCCTGCGGGTCGGATTCGAGTTCTCCGACGACCACCTCGACGAGAAGGAGCGGTTCGTGGACACGGACACACTCGACCAGTTGCTCGCTGACTACGCGGCCCGTCTCTCTGGCAGTCCATGGACGGAGCTCTTCGATCATCGGCCGACGTTCAAGTACGTCAGCCGATGGCTGCATCAGCAACTGACTCAACATATTCCGCAGCTGATCTACGCCTCTCTGGAGAACGACACGATCGGTGTCGTCACCGTCAACCCGCCGGTTGAACACCGCCAGTTGACCTTCCACGGTCCGAGGTCTCGATCGGCCTGAGCGGTCACAAACCCCGCCTCACCGGCAAAATTTGCCGCCCCAGTGCGATCTTTGACCGCTCAGGCCGATTCTCCAGCCACCCCCACGTGGTCCACAGCCATTCGACCAGTTGCCGAAGGCGATCTCGGTCGTAGCCTTCCCGAGAAGCCAAGTGGCCGAACTCAACAGCGCGGATCGCGGCATTACCGTACGTTCGGAATATGCCGAGCTGCTGTGCTCTGCGCGGGCGCCGAGCAGGTCGAGAACGAGCTCGATTCGGTCGCCGTCAGCTTGCGTACCCCAACTTGGCCGTCGGCTCGTCCCGGCCTGCTCGCTGGGTCGTAAGTCGTTGCGGTGAACTGGGTTTACGACGATTTCCGGCTTCAGCGGTGATTGATCACCGATTACGCCATCCGATGGCGCGAGAACACCGCCATTTTCCGACCCGAGTCACACGGTCGGCGGATCAGCTCGTCAGTCGTGTTCCAGGACAGGAGGATTCGGGTTTGCGAGCGTGGCGGTGCCGAGAGCGCTGCAGGTCTCAGCGAGGGTCGGCAGCGGTGATGAGTTGGTCGAGTCGGTGCAGGGCGTGGGTCATGGTATCGATGTGGGCATCGAGGGCGCCACCCTCACCCATCACCTCAATGCGATGGAGAGCAACGGCCTGGTCGCAGATCGCCTGTCCTGGTTCGAGATTCTGCGTCAGCTGCTCGCGATCCGCCGTCCCGATGACGCCGTCGAGCTGACAAATGCGGCCGTAACCGGTTGCACTACAACACAAGCGCTGACGATGCTACCCGCTCTGAGCTTCCAGCGCCCCGACTGGGTGCTGTGCCAGCTCGGCGCCAATGACGCGCAGCGTCTGGGCAGCGCCCGAACCAGGCTGGTCAGCGCCGGCGAGACCGCCCGCAACCTACTTCTGCTGCGCGACCGAGCGCTCGAACTCACCTCCGCGCAATGGGTCTGGCTCACGCCGACCGCGGTGGACGAGAGCAGAGCGGCCGCCTTCTCCCATTTTCAACGGGCTGGAATCTCTTGGGCCACAGCCGATATGGCTGACACCGCGAAGATCATGTCCGCCCGGCCGGAACCGGCCGTCGATGCCCTGCCGGCCACCATGCCCTTCTCTGGCAGCGGTTTACATCTCGATGACGGCGTGCACCTGACCCTGGCCGGTCAGCAAGCCGTCGCGGTCGAGGTGGTGGCGAAACTGGCACAGCCGGCCCGGTAATCGGCGCACCGATGCGAAGGCCCCGAGTCGAATGCGACTCGGGGCCTTTGTATTACAGCGTCGGGTTACTTCAGGCGCAGGCTGCCGAACAAGCCGTCGGTCTCGTCCTTCGGCCCGGCGGTGAAGTACAGCGCGTCGGTGTCGCCGAGGCTCTCACCATTGCCGAAGAGCAGGCCCCAGAGGCCGTCGATGGCGATGGGCTTGCCGTCGGTATCGCGGGCGTAGTCCTGGAACTTGCCGGTGGAGTCGTCGAAGGCGAGCAGGCGTCCGGCGCCGCCGAAATTGCCCACCAGCAGCTTTCCGGAGAGCGGGCCGAAGCCCTGCGGCGCGAGAGCCACGCCCCAGGGGGCGTTGAAGCGGCCGCCGTCGTCGAGGGTGCGGACCAGCTTGCCGCTGGCGTCGAACTCGGCGACCTTGCCCTTTTCGGGCTTGCCCTTGGCGGAGGCTTCCTGATCCTTGTCGAGCTTGTTCTCTTCGCCCTTGTAGATCTTGGTGGCGTCCTTCTCGTCGGCCTGCGTGATCGCGTAGGTGACGAAGATGCGGTTGCCGATGGTGGCGACATTGAACGGCGCGGGATCGCCGATCTTCACCTTCTTGCCCTTGCTCGCGTCGGCCGGGTCGACGGCGTCACCGGTGGCGAAGGGATTGGCGAAACCGGTGGTGGACGTCAGCTTCCAGTCCTTGTCGAAGGTGCGGACCTGCGGGTCGGAGCCGAAGTCGGCGGCGATCAGCTTGCTGCCGTCGGGGCTAAGGGAAATGCCCTTGAAGCTCATTCCCTGTGCGGTGCCGTCGAATTCGAGCACGGCCGGACCGTCGTGCCGCACCACCGCGCCGGGCGTGGCGCCCTGTTCGGTCCAGCCGGAGATCTTGCCGGAGTCGGTGGCGAAGATGAAACGCGCCGAACCGGTGAGCTTTTCATCCTTGCCGTCATAGCTGACCGGCTGATCGTGCACGGCGAAGATATCGGAGGTGATGGGCGCCGGGTTGAAGATGACCCCGGTGGTCTTGCCCTCGCTGTCGTCGTCATCGCCGACCACGGCGTCCGCGCCCGGCACCGTGACGACCTTCAGCGGATCCTGGAACATCTTCTGGTACTTCGCATCCGACGATTTGGTGACATCACCGACGAACTGGAAGGACTTGCCGCCCGCGCCTACCCAGAAGTGGCCGCCCGCACCCTTGGGCCGATCGGCGATGCCCCAGGCATTCACCATATCGGGATAGGTGAACTGCGCCTTGTAGGAATCCTTGTTCGCGGCCAGATTGATCTGCGAGTAGTGGTTCCCGTCCAGCGACTTCACATCGGTGGCGTCCGGCTCCGATTTCGAGCAGGCCGCAGCGAGCAATAGCGCCGCGCCGACCGCGGTAATGCGCATCAGGTTCTTGCGCACCGGGGCGTCGTTCCAGCGTCCGTTCAATTCCCTCGTCCTTCCAGTCCAGACCGCGTGACCCCACGGTTAGGAGACGCTAACCATAACTGGTTTAGGTGACGCTAACCATATCTGGAAGGACTCAGGACTCCCGTCAGGCGTCGAATGCCGCCCTGACCTGCTCTTCGGTCAAGCCGTAGTCGGCCAGCGAGTACCGGTGAACGGGCCTGCGGTCACCGCTCTTGCTCTCCTCATCGAGCGAACTCATCGAGGCGCGCGCCGGATCGGAGAACTCCAGTCCGAAGGCGGTGTAGATCTTCTCCACGGTCCCCATCGGATCGGCGCGCAGTTCGTCGAACTCGATATCGATGAACTGCTCCGGGTTGTAGCGCGCCCGCGCGGCGGTGAATTCGTGCAGCCCGCGCGACCACAGCTCCAGCTGCGTCTCACCGATCTTGTCGCCGACGAAGGTGGTGGACCAGCCCGCCGCCGCCTGATCGGAGAGGCTGCACGAGGACCCGACGATCGTCACCGGATCACGATGGGTCTGGATGATGAGCGCATCCGGGTACACCGCCATGAGCGCATCCAGCGCGAACAGGTGGCTCGGATTCTTGAGTACCCAGCGCCGGCTGTCACCGAGCCCGATGAGCTGCAGGTTCTTCTTGTGCCGCGCGTAGGAGTCGGTCCAGTCCTGCTTGCGCAGCCACTGCGAGTACGTCGGCAGGTAGGCCAGCGATTCGTAGGAGATGGATTTCATCGTCTGCCGCAGCAGCTGCCAGCACTCCTCCACGTCGGCGGCGCTCATGTAGTGCACGCCCATGAATTCCGGATTCTCGATGCGATGCTGCGCGAATCCGGCGTCGATGCGCTGGTAGATGGGATTGCCGGCCCAGGTGTCGCGCGGCGGCCGCGGCTGCGGGAAGTCCGCCAGCCACATCTCCAGCGCCTGATGCCCCGGATCGGCGGCCAGCAGCCGATGCAGTGCGGTGGTGCCGGTGCGCGGCAGCCCGGTCACGAAAATCGGCCTGGCGACCGAGGTTTCGGCATATCCGGGATTGGCCTTCCAGGAGGCCTCGCTCAGTGCCCGGGCGACCAGTGCCCCGCGCAGGAAGTACCGGCTCATCTTGGAGCCGAGCTCGGTGAGCCCGGCGTCACGCTGGTAGGACTCCAGCAGGACGCTCAGGCCCTCCAGGTAGTCGTCCGAGCCGAAATCTTCGAGGCCGCAGACCCGGGTGGCCGAGGCGTGCAGATCCTCGACGGTGCCGACGGAGGTGCGTGCGCTCATAGGTAGAACTCCTTCTGGAGCCGGGAGCCCCTGTCGCACAGGGACTCCCGGTCATTCGTAATCAGACGTGGTACTCGCCGCAGTTGACGTCGAGGGTCTGGCCGGTGATGGCATTGGCCCACGGCGAGGCCAGGAAGACGACGGCCTGGGCGATCTCATCGGGCAGCGGCAGCCGCTTGAGATCGGATTTGGAGGCGGTCTGCTGGTACACCTGCTCCTGCGTGATCCCGTACTTCTTGGCGATCTCGCCGAAGTACCACTTCAGCTGTTCGGTCCAAATGTACCCGGGAGCAACGGTATTGACGCGAATACCCTTCTCCCCCAGCTCCGTCGCGAGGGTCTGCGACATGGCCAGCAGCGCCGACTTGGCGACCTTGTAACTGCCGTAGCGGGGCTCGGAGTGCCGCAGCACCGCCGAGTTGATCATGACGACATTGCCCTTGGTCTCGGTGAGCACCTCGGTGAACGCCTGCGTCATCCGCAGCCCGCCGAGCACCGTGAGTTCGATGCTGTCGCGAATCTGCTGGAAGTCGGTGCGCGCCAGCGGCTTCATGGACGGCACCGAAAACGCGTTGTTCACCAGCACATCAACCTTGCCGAAGGTCTCCACACTGCGCGCGAGCAGATTCTGTACCTGCTCGTCATCGGTGATATCGGTAGGCACGCAGAGGGTTTCGCCGCCCTCGGCCTCGATCTCGGCCGCGACCTCCTTCAGCTTGGATTCGGTGCGCGCCGCGAGTACCACCTTCGCGCCCGCCGCCGCGGCCTCCAGGCAGATGGACCGGCCCAGGCCCGGTCCGACGCCGCTCATGACGACAACCTTGTCGTTGAGCAGTCCCGTTTCGAGCCTGGTCATCCCAGCATCCTCCCTGCGAAAGCCCGCTGACGAGTGGCGATTCGATCACGCCAGCCCGCCTCGTCGATCTGATTGTGCGCGAAGTGCGGCAGCCGTTCGGCCACCTTGTCGAAGGGCACCAGTTCGATGGTGGGCCCCTGCTCCGGAGTAATGGGTGCGGACACCCGCTGCCAGCGGAACTGCAGAATGCCGAGCTTGCGCCCGGTGGTCTCGATCCAGTTGGCGATCCCGGGATTGCGCGCGGAGACCACCATGCGGATCAGGCCGTCCGGATCGACCTGTGCCTGAGCATGATTGAGGCTGGTCTGGTGGTTGGAGTAGTCCAGCGAGATGTACCAGCGGCTGCCGAGCTGGAAACCCTGGTACGGCGCATCGGATTTCGGCACGGTGATGATGAGCGCCTGATCGTCCTCGAGCTCGAAATGCCCCACCGAGGAGTACTGCGTGCTCAAACCACCCGGCGTGAGCCGGGGTTCGGTCAGGGTATTGACCGGCAGGTTCAGATAGAACCACTTGGGGAAGTTGAACCAGGTGTTCACCCGGGTCAGCAGCATGCGACCCGCCGCACGGTACCGCTTGCGCGAGGCGGTGACATCGGCCTCGACCGGAGCGGTGCCGATGGTGTCGATCCGCTCGATCCGAATACTGCCCTTGCGCTCAGTCGCCCAGTCGCTGTACACCTCTCGCACCGCGAGCATGGACGCGCCCTCGCCGAGCACGAAGTAGTTCGGCCCCGGATTCTCCTTGGGCGGGCCGAACCGCAGCTGATAGCTGCCGTCCGCGGCGATCTCGAGCCGCCGGTCGTCGAAGGCATCGTCGCCATTGGGCACATCGGTGGCGGTGTAATCGCCCTTGAGCACCTGAAAGCTCAGGTCGGCCGTATTCCCGCGCACACCGGTGAGCAGGTATTCGCCGTCCGGCTCGACGGTGGCGTGGTAGTACAGCGTGTCCGGATTATCCAGGCCCATCTTGGTATACGGCCCGGTGGAGGTCACGAAGTACGGGTGCGATTTGCCGTGCGCCCGCGAAAGCTGCAGTACCGCGGCAATACTGCCCTGCAGATAGTCGTAGCCCTCGGCGAGGTCATGCTCGTCGCGGATGAATTCCGCTCCGGCGATGAGCTTCTCGGCCTCCGCGACCGCGGCCAGGAAAGGCTCGGTCAGCGGTAGTTCGGCCTGGTCGTTAGTGGGTTCCATCAGGCGTCAGCACTTCCTTCAGAGAGATGGGGCCTAGGAGATGAAGCCGAGTTCGGTACGGATGCGCAGGGCGACCTCGGCCGGGGTGCCCTGATCGGGAGTAATGGTGAGTTCGGCGTACTCGGGCCGCTCATACGGTGAGGAGATGCCGGTGAACTCGGGCAGCTCCCCCGAACGCGCGCGCTTGTACAGGCCCTTGGGATCGCGCAGCTCGCACTCCTCTAGCGGAGTGTCCACGAAGATCTCGTGGAACGGCAAATGCCTGCCCGAGTGCAGCTTTCGCGCATCACGCCGCTGTTCGCGGAACGGGCTGATGAGCGAGACGATGGCAATAGTGCCCGCATCGGCGAACAATGCGGCGGTTTCGGAAACGCGGCGGATGTTCTCCCGGCGGTCCTCATCGGTGAACCCGAGATTGCTGGTGAGCCCGTGCCGCAGATTATCGCCGTCGAGCAGATAGGCGGGTCGCCCGGAGGCGATCAGCTGCCGCTCCAATTCCACCGCGATGGAGGATTTTCCGGATCCGGACAGGCCCGTCAGCCAGATCGTCGCACCTTCGCTCAAACGCTGGGTGCGCTCCACCGCGGAGTTGTGCCACACCACATTCGCCCGCGGCCGCCGTCCCGTGGCGCGATGTCCGCGATCACTGGTGGCCTCGGTGAGACCCGGCGTCCGGGCGGTGATCATGCCCGCTGCCACAGTCTGATTCGTGGTCTCATCGACCAGAATGAAACTGCCGGTGGCGCGATTGTCCCGATACGGGTCGAACATGATCGGCTGCCGGGCGTGCAGGGTGACGCGCCCGATGTCATTGAGCGCCAGCTGATCCGCCTCCGTCTGCCGGTGCAGGGTGTTCACATCGAGCCGGTAGTCCAGCTCGGTGACCCGCACCTTCGAGTTCTGGGTGGCGGTGCGAATGCTGTAGTCATTGCCCGCCCGCAGCTGCGCGGTATCGGAGAACCAGCACACCATGGCGTCGATCTCACGATCCTGATGCGGCTGATTGCCGGGCCGGGCGAGCATATCCCCACGGCCGATATCGATTTCGTCGTCGAGGGTGAGCGATACCGCCATCCCGGCGAACGCTTCCTCGATCTTGCTGCCGCCCGGTCCCCAGATCTCCGTCACGTGACTGGTGCGGCCCGACGGCAGCGCCACCACCTCATCGCCGGGCTTGAAGATGCCGCCCGCGATGGTGCCCGCATAACTGCGCTGGCTCTCGCCGTGCGGGCGGATCACGTACTGCACAGGCAGTCTCGTATCGATGAGGTTGCGGTCGGAGGCGATGTGCACCTCTTCGAGATGCCGCAGCAGTGTCGGCCCCGGATACCACGGTGTGTGCTCGGACATATCGACCACATTGTCGCCGTGCAGCGCCGAGAGCGGAAGGAAACTGAGGTCGCCGACATCGAGCTTGGTCGCGAAATCCGCGAATTCCGAACGGATTTCCTCGAAGCGCTGCTCGGACCAGTCGACCAGATCCATCTTGTTCACACACAGCACCAGGTGCCCGACGCCCAGCAGCGACGACAGGAAGGCATGCCGGCGCGTCTGCTCGGAGACGCCCTTGCGGGCATCCACCAGAATGAGCGCCAGATCCGCGGTGGACGCGCCCGTCACCATGTTCCGGGTGTACTGCACATGCCCCGGGGTGTCCGCGATGATGAATTTCCTACGCGGAGTGGTGAAGTAGCGGTACGCGACATCGATGGTGATGCCCTGCTCCCGCTCGGCGCGCAGCCCGTCGGTGACCAGCGCCAGATCCGGCTGACCGCTGCCACGGGCCAGGCTGACCCGCTCGAGCGCGTCGAGTTGATCGGTGAACAGCGATTTGGAGTCGAACAGCAGACGCCCGATGAGGGTTGATTTGCCGTCGTCGACACTGCCCGCCGTGGCGAGCCGTAAAAGGTTGCGGCGCATCAGAAGTAGCCCTCTCGCTTGCGATCTTCCATGCCGGAGTCGGAGATTCGGTCGTCGGCGCGGGTGGCGCCGCGCTCGGTGAGGCGGGTGACCGCGGTTTCGGCGATCACGTCGGTGGCATTGGCGGCATCGGATTCGACGCAGCCGGTGCAGTCGGCATCGCCCAGGGTGCGGAAGCGCACGGTGGTCTCGAATACCTTCTCACCGGGCTGTGCGGTCAGGAACCTGTTGTCGGCCAACAGCATTCCATCGCGCTCGATCACCTTGCGGCGGTGCGCGTAGTACAGCGACGGCAGCGCCACCTCGGCGCGGTCGATGTACTCCCAGATATCGAGCTCGGTCCAGTTCGAGAGCGGGAAGACGCGAATGTGCTCGCCCTTGCGGTGTGCGCCGTTGTAGAGGCTCCACACCTCGGGGCGCTGCGCCCGCGGATCCCACGCGCCGAACTCATCGCGGAAGCTGAATACCCGCTCCTTGGCCCGGGCCTTCTCCTCATCACGCCGCGCGCCGCCGAAGACCGCGTCGAAGCGCTCCTCGCGGATGCTGCGCAGCAGTGTGGCGGTCTGCAGCCGATTGCGGGTCTCGCCCGCGACCTCGGTGACCCGGCCGGCGTCGATATCGTCCTGCACCCGGCCCACCAGCAGCTGCGCTCCGAGGCGATCGGCCGTCTGATCCCGGAAGTTGATGACCTCGTCGAAATTGCGCCCCGTATCGATGTGCATCAGCGGAAAGGGCAGCGGCGCGGGCCAGAACGCCCGCCGCGCCAGTTCCAGCATGACCGCCGAGTCCTTACCGCCGGAGAACAGCAGCACCGGCCGTTCGAAGGTGGCGGCAACCTCTCGAATAATGTGCACCGATTCCGCCTCCAGGGCGTCCAGGTGCGACAACTCGTATCCCGCGCGCATTCGCTTCACTCACTCGCCGCGTCTTCCGTCAACGTGCCCGTCCGGGTGGTGTCCACTCCGGGCTTGCGTTGTCGAATATTCGACGCTATTGTTCGATTATATGACACCGACGATAGGTCGCTAGCCTGTGACGGTCAATACCCCGCACTGAATTGGTACGTCACATCCGGGCGCCCACCCGCCGGAAGCCGCAGCAAGTACGAGCAGCAGAGGTCACCGTGTCTGAAATCAGCTCCGCCACCGCGCTGTCGGAAAGCACGCTCACCAGCGAATCGAACGCGGTCTCCCCGCCCACCCGGCGCGTGGTGCAGACCATCGAACTGCTGTCCCGGCATCCGGCCGAACATCTCTCGCTCGCGCGCATCATTCGCGGCACCGGCATGTCCCGCGCCACCGCGCACGCCGTGCTGACCCAGCTCACCGCCGACGGCTGGACCATTCGCGACGAGGACGGCAATTACTGCCTGGGCCTGGGTTTGATGACGGTCGCCCGGCGCGCCGAGGCCGCCTTCCCTATCCGCCGCCTGGCCGCCGACGCCATGCGCGAACTGGCCGAGGCGCACCAGGTTCCGGCCTTCCTGGCCGAACGCGAGCAGAATTCGATTCTCATCACCGAGATGATCGGCACCCCGTCGGTGCATTGGATGCGGGCCGGTCGCCGCATGCCCTTCGCGCCGCCGGTCTGCCGCGAATTCATCGCCTGGGCCCCGGAATCCGCGCGCCGGCAATGGCTGGCCGGCGCCGAACCCGCGCACCGGCCGCGGCTGAACGCGGTCCTCGATGCCATTCGCACCCGCGGCTATGCGGTCGAACGCCTCGCCGACGATTCCACGCCCATGCTGGAAGCCCTTGCGGCACTGCGGCATTCGCCCGTCACCGATCCGCTGCGGCACCGGCTCAGCGCCATGATCACCGAACTCATCACCATCGACTACCTGCCCGACGAGCTCGGCGAAGACAATGCGGTCGTGTCGGTCTCGGCACCGGTGTTCGCCCCCGACGGCACCGTGGTCGCCTCGATCGTCGCCTGCCCCGACACCCACCTGCCCGCAGCCCGCCTGCGCGACCTCGCCGCCGCCACCGTCACCGCCGCCGCCACGGTCGGAACCGCACTGCGCCGATGACAGCGGAGCGGGACTCGGGCAGGATCACGGGATGGACGTCCTCACCTCCCGCGAGATCTACTCCAACCAGTGGATAACAGTCCGCGAGGACATCATTCGCCGCCCCGATGGTGAGCAAGCCATCTACGCCCTGATCGAGAAGTCCGATTTCGCGATCATCGTGCCGCAGGACGGTGACCGCTTCCACCTGGTCGAGCAGTTCAGACATCCACTGCGCCAACGGTGTTGGGAATTTCCCGGCGGCGCCGTCGCCGACAAGAGCCTCGACCCGTCCGAGGTCGCGCGGCAGGAACTGCGAGAGGAGACGGGCCTGCGCGCCGAGCACCTGACCTACCTCGGCAGGGTCGCGCCCGCGCCCGCCACCAGCACCCACTACGGCCGCATCTACCTGGCGACCGGGTTGACGGAGGGTCCGCACGAGCGCGAACCCTCCGAACAGGACATGCGGGCGGCGTGGTTCTCCCGGGCCGAACTGGAAGCGATGATCACCGAGGGCGTGGTCGTCGACGCGCAGACGGTCGCCGCCTACGGGCTGCTGCTACTGCACGAGCGCAATAACCACTGAGCTACCGCCCGCCCGCGTTCTCGAGCGGGGCTACGGCGCCGCGCCCGGTCCTCGAGCCGAGTTACTCCGCCGCGCCCGGCAGTCGGGCTGAGCTGCTGCGCCTCACCCCTTACTCGAGCCGAGTTACTCCGCCGCGCCCGCGTACTTGATGAGTCCGGCGACGACGTCGGGGAAGTCGGCGGTGATCTGAGCACCGATCTCCGGGCCTGCGGCATCAGCGGCGGGTCCGGTGATCTCGGTCCGGTAGGTCACCATGGTGCGGCCGGGGGCGAGCAGTTGCAGCCGGTGGTCGGTGCGGATCTCGAAACCCTCGCCGGTGAAGACGTCGGCCCAGAGCCGGCCCTCGATGATCTCCACGAACCGCAGTTCGACAGTGTCACCCTCCGGTGAGGTCATCCGGAATGTCGTCCCGACGGCGAAAGGCCCGTCCAGCTCGAAGCTTTCGATGCCCGGATTCCATTCGGGCCACCGGTCCGGATCGGACCAACTGCGCCACAGCGCCTCCGGATCGACATCGGTCTCGGCGCTGTACTCGTACTCCCACATGAAGCGTGAGTCTTCCACTCCAGCGCTGTACACGCCGGTTCCCAACGGTGGCAATACGGCCGAATCCTCGTTTCCTCCCCCTAAGATGCAGTGATAGTTCCTATGCATGACCAAGAAGGTGGTCCCCACCACCGGCGCGCACTGCTGCGCCCCTGGATGAGCGAGGTTGGAACGTCATGAGTGGCAATCATTTCCGTAATCGCACGGCCTGTACCGCGGTACTCACCGGCATGGCGGCGGTGTCCCTCGCCATGGCGGGTACCGCCCAGGCCGATGCGCTATGGCCCGGTGGGCCCGATGTCCCCGGCGTGCCGTCCATCATTCAGCCGCCGGCGCCCGCGCCGGTCACGGCCCCCTGCACGTCCGAAGGGGCCCGGGTCTGCATGAGCCTCTCCGACAATGAGGCCTGGCTCATGGAGAACGGCAAGGTCACCTACGGTCCCACGCCCATTTCGCACGGGCGACCCGGGTTCGAGACACCTCCCGGGGTCTTCCACGTGGCCTCCAAGAAGGAGTACCACTGGAGCACCATGCACAATGCCGAGATGAAGTGGGCCGTGTTCTTCAACGGTGATATCGCCACCCATATCGGCCCGATCGAAGAGAAGTCGCACGGCTGCATCCGCATGACTCCGGAGGGCGCCGAAACCCTCTACCGCTGGGTCAACCCGGGCGATGTGATCGAGGTCGTCCGCTAGATCCGCACCACGCACAAGCGCCCCGCCGAGAACTTCGGCGGGGCGCTTGTGCGTGGTGAAGCCGGTGATCACCAAGGGAGCGGTCCGTATTCGACGTCGCCGACCATGTGGTGACCCCAGAGCTGGCCGGACGGGCCGTCCGCGGGCAGGGTGGCGAGGTGTACCGATGGCTCGGCCCCCTGAGTCGGGGTGCGAAAGCCGGTATTGCCGTTCAAGTCCGTGGCCGTGTAACCGGGATTGGCGGCATTCACCTTGATTGGGGTGTCCCAGAGTTCCTTGGCGTACATGGCCGTGATCATGTTGAGGGCGGTCTTCGAAGACGGGTAGGGGATGGCAGCCATCGGCCACATGGGGCTTTCGGGGTCGGTCATCAGTGCAATGGAGCCGACTTCGCTCGAGACGTTGACGATTCGGGCGGCCGGGGCGCGGCGCAGCAGCGGCAGGACGGCATTGGTCACAGCGACCACGCCGAAGACGTTGGTCTCATAGACCTTCCGCAAGGTGGCGAGAGTGGTGGACGAGGGCTTGTTGTCACCGTCGACGAACCCCCCGATGCCCGCATTGTTGATCAGGATGTCGAGGCTGCCGAACTCGGCGTCGATCCAGGTGGCGGCGCGGGCGATGGAGTCTTCGTCGGTCACGTCGAGCTGCACGAAATGAGCCTGTGCGCCTTCGGCTTTCAGCTTGCCGGCGGCAGCCTGGCCGAGATCCTTATCGCGGGCCGCGACGAGAACGGTGATGCCACGGGCGGCGAGTTGGCGGGCGGTTTCGTATCCGATGCCTTTGTTGGCTCCGGTGATGAGTGCTGTAGTCATGTCACTCAGCATCGCGCTCGAAACCGGTGCTGGGGAGGACCGGGTTGTACCACCCACCGAGGGCGGAAGTAGCCGACACTGGAGGCATGGCGGATCGAAGCGAACTGGCGGATTTCCTGCGCACCAGGCGGAATCGTCTACGGCCCAGTGATGTCGGGCTGCCGGATGGAATCAACCGGCGCGCACCAGGATTGCGGCGGCAGGAGGTCGCGCAGCTGGCCGGGATATCGGTCGACTACTACATCCGGATGGAGCAGGCGCGCGGAGCGAAACCCTCGCGGCAAGTGCTGACCGCGCTGGCGCGGGCACTGATCCTCACAGTGGACGAGCGTGATTACCTCTTCCGCATGGGCGGGGAGAATCCGCCGACCGTCGTCGGACCGAATCGTACTGTCCCGCAGTCGGTTCGAATCATCCTGGATTTGCTCGCCACGCCCGCATACGTCGTCGACGCCAGCTACGAGATCCTCGCCTGGAACGATCCGGCCATCCCCTTCATCGGCGATCTCGACGCTCATCCCGACCATGAACGCAATATGGTGCGTTGGATGTTCATTCAGGCCGGCGACCACCCGCAGTGGTCGGACGAGTCGATCCTGCACTTCGCCCGCTCCACCGTCGCCGATCTGCGCTCCGCCTACGCCCGCTATCCGGGCAACCCCGTCCTGGCCCGCCTGATTACCGAATTACTCGGCACCGCACCGCGTTTCGCCGACATGTGGAACTCACACGACGTAGAGGTCCGGCGCGGCCACAACAAACGCATCGACCACCCCGCACTGGGCCTCCTCGAATTCGAATGCCAGGTGCTCCACATCTCCGACACCGACCAGCGCATGATCGTCTACTGCGCCACCCCCGGCACCCCCACCGACACCGCCTTCCGCACCTTGGCCGCCGCCCGCCCAACGGCCCCCTGACCCAACCGAACCTGCCCACACACGAACTCCGCCCACCCGCTGAGCCACGTATCCGCCGAACTCGAGCGCACCTCTCACGAAATCGACACGCTGGTACACCGTTGCGATGGCTCGCACCAGCGATCCGCATTCGGCCAATAGAATCCGGGCAGATCCGGCCCGTCGACCTCGTGATGGGTACCTTCCTCACCGCTGCATCCCAGTACCCCCGCCCCGTTCGAGCACACTGCGTCAAGAGCTCACCGAAGCCGAGCATGCCGCGATCGCTCGCTCGCCCAATTCGCGTACGAGCCGCGCCCGTACGTGACGGGTTCGCCCACAGCTGTAACCGGGCGCCCTATCTCTTACCGACAGCCGCGCCACACCGGCACTTCACGCGAAGTCGGCACGGGCGCAGGAATTCTCGCTGACGGGTACATCCATGATCAAATCTCTCACCTTGCTCGCCTCGCTCGCGGTGGCCGCAAGCAGCTTCGGCCTCACCGCCGCCGACACCGGCGCCGAAGGCGGCCCCGCCTGTCTCTGGGCCGGTGCCGCCTACCCGCAGGGCGCGGACCTGAGCGCGGGCGGCTCCGACTACACCTGCGGATCACAGGGTTCCACCCCCTACTGGACTCGTGGGCCAGCGGCGGCATTCAGCACCGCGCCCAACCCCGGCGCGGACACCAATCCGTCGGGCAGATTCAGCGCGGGCGCACGCCAGCCCGGCACCGAGTACGAGGACACCTGCGTCGGCGACCAATTCATCCCGGGCCCCGGCGACGTCTACCAAGCTGTCCAGACCAGCGCCGGCCTGCTGTGGAAATCCGCAGGCCCGATCTCCCAATGGACTTTCGACCCCGGCGCGGTACACCCGCAAACCACCCGCTCCTCCGGCCTCTGCATAGACGGCGTCCTCACCTGACCCGCCCGTCCGCCCCCGAAATCCGTTGCGCCCCAGCAATGACGCTGGGCAGAGGATGACCAACGACGTTCATCCCCCGCACCGACCGTTATCCGCGACAGCGGGCCGTCAAGCCATCAGCCGCCCTCGTCACCCCGATGTCCGGCGGCCGCCATCGAACGAGACATGCTGCAGCACTACGGATGTAAATCCCGGCCGAAGTCACACAGGATGACAAAGGTGATGGCCGCCCGGATCTCAGTCCCGACAGCGGTATGGCCGAGCCGGGCCATATGGGGCCGAGCAAGGCGAGCCGTGCCAGGCGAGCCGGGTGGCGGCGGAGCACGGACCAGCCGGGCCGGGCGGGCCTAGCCGACCGCGCAGGACATAGCCAGATCGGTTGGGGCGGTCCCCGGTCAGGTGGTGGGGTTCGAGATCAGGTAGCGCTGGATGGTTGGGCCGATGTCGGCGATCAGTTGGTCGGGGGTCAGGGCTACTACCGGAGGGATGCGGAGGACGTAGCGGCAGAGGGCTATTCCCAGCATTTGGGTGACGATGAGGGCGGCGCGGCGGGGGGCGTCGGCGGGGTCGCCGACGGTGAGGACCGAGGGCATGACCTGTTCGGCGAAGATTCGGCGGACGCGGTCGGTGACCGTGTCGTCGGTGACGGCGGAGCGCATCAGGGTCAGGATGATGTCATTGCCGGGCGCTTCCTCCCAGAGTGCGAGGAAGCGGCGCACCATTACTTCGCCTAGCGAATCCTGCTGTGCGACACTGAGATCCGGCAGGTCCAGGCGGATGTCCACGGCGGCGGCGAACAGGCCGTCCTTATTGCCGTAGTAGCGCATGACCATCGACGGGTCGATTCCGGCGTCGGCCGCGATGGCGCGAATGGTCGCCTTCCGGAACCCGTCCTCGGCGAATCTCCGGCGCGCGGCTTCGAGGATCGCGGCGCGGGTGGCGTCGGATCGGCGCGGGGTGCTCTCGGCTGTCATGCCAACAACTGTAGGCCAACAAGTGTTGACACGCCCCCGACGGGGTCCTAATGTCTAAGTCAACAGATGTTGGCCAACAGATGTTGGCAAAGCTCGAGGAGTCGACATGAACACCATTCCCGCCGCCACCACCGTCGCCATCGTCGGCGCGGGTCCGGCCGGTCTGACCGCGGGCATCGCGCTCGCCGACGCGGGCATCGAGGTGGTACTGCTCGACCGCCTGGCCGAAGGCGCGAACACCTCCCGGGCCGTCGTGGTGCACGCCCGCACCCTGGAAGTGCTGGCGGACTACGGAATTGCCGATCAGCTCATCGAACACGGCATCCAGACCCCGAACTTCGTCATGCGGGACGGCGAGCACGTACTGGCCCGGGTCTCGTTCTCGAAGCTGCCCACCCCGTACCCCTACGCCCTGATGATCGGGCAGGAATCCACCGAGGCCATCCTGCTGGCCCGGCTGGAGAAGGCGGGCGCACAGGTGCACCGCCCCTACGAGGTCACCTGTCTCACCCAGGACGGTAGTGGCGTCACGCTCGAATACACCGGCCCGGAGGGCACAGGCTCCCTGCGTGCGGACTATGTGATCGGTGCCGACGGCATGCACAGCAAGGTCCGCGAGGCCGCGGGCATCGGCTTCACCGGTTCCACCTATCAGGAATCCTTCGTCCTGGCCGACATCCATATGACCTGGCCAGACCCGCGCAACGAGGTCTCCCTGAGCCTGTCTCCCGAGGGCGTCACCGTCGTCGCGGCCCTGCCCGATGCGACCGGCACCCGCTACCGCGTAGTCGCGACGATCGCCGAGGCCCCCGAGAAGCCGAGCCTCGAGGATGTGCAGGCGATCCTGGACCAGCGCCGCCCCGACTCGAACGTGAAAGTCCATGACGTGCTGTGGAGCTCACGCTTCCGCGTCCACCACCGCCTCGCCGACCACTACCGCGCCGACCGCGTCTTCCTCGCCGGCGACGCCGCCCACGTGCACAGCCCCGCCGGCGGCCAGGGCATGAACACCGGCATCCAAGACGCCGCCCTCCTCGGCACCCTCCTGGCCCGCACCCTGCACGGCGCCCCCGACCTCCTCGACACCTACGAAACCACCCGCCGCCCAGTAGCAGCCGGCGTAGTGAAATTCACCGACCGCCTGACCCGCATGGCCACCCTTCGCCCCCGCCCAGCCCGCCTCCTCCGAAACCTCCTCATCACCACCGCAACCCGCATCCCCGCAGTCCGCAACACCCTCGCCCACCAACTCTCCGAACTCTCCACCCGCTAACCCCCACCCCCACCAAAAACTCCGCCCCCCAGCCACGGCCGGGGGCGGATGTCGTTATCCCGCAACACCACCGGAACCCAGCTGAACAACCGATCACCAGGAACTGACGGCGGCATCGCCCGAGAAGCGCCCGCCACCATTTCCTGGTGATCTTGAGGGCTGGTTCGGGTGCGGGGTCAGCTTACGGAGACGAGGGCGTCTCGGGCTTCCATGAGGGCGAAGCCGAGGAGGTTTTCGCCGCGCCATTGGGCGGGGTCGGCGGCGGCTGGGTTTTCGGCGCCCAGGCCGATGCCCCAGATGGTGTCGCGGGGGGCGGCTTCGACAAGGATTTTGTCGCGGGTGGCGAGGAGGAAGTCGCGGAGGGGGTCGTGCTGGCCGAATTTGGCGATGCTGCCGCGCATGACGATGTCGAAGCGATGGGCTGCCCAGGTGGTCTGGTCGAAGCCGCGGACCTCGCGGCCCAGGCGTTTGGCGTCGGCCGGGGTGGCGCTGGCCAGCACCCGGTCGCGGACCTCCTCGTCACCGAAGAGGCGGGCCTTTTCGCCCATCATGAAATGCTCTGCGCTGCGGTAGGTCTGGCCGTCGACGGTGAATTCCACCGGCCACCACTGGCTCAGAACCCACTTGCCCACCTCATACCCGGGGGTGCGCGTATGCCCCCAGAAATAGAGGAATTCCGGTGTTGCCCCCGCCGCCATTTCGGCGGTCAATTGTGCCCTGTCCACAAATCCCGACCCTAGTCGACCGCCATGACAGCCTCCGACCCAATATTCGCCACACCGCCGGACCCGCCGCCGAAACCAGGATCAACCGGACGATCCCCGCGAGACTTCGCACCCCAACACACAATCAGATCACCAGACTTCGCGGACCCCGGCCAGAAGCCGGCCGGATGACTGAAGGTTGCCCGGACACCCCGGGCGAGCGGCCACCCCGACCATGCGGAGAGTTGCCGGGACACCCCAGCGCGGAGCCATCCCCGGCCATGGGGCGCATCGCGCGAAACCCTCAGTAGCCGGGCAGCGCGCGAAGGCAGGCCATGACCTCGGCGGAGGGGTGGTCCTTCACTCGATAGCGGGGCGGGTCGTACCCGTCGACCGGCGTCAGATCGATGTGCGCCACAACGTCTTCCCACGCGGCCCGGACAACCTCGCCACCACTGGTCACCATGCAGACGAAGTGCGCTCGCGGCAGCAGTGTGGGAACGCCGTCGGTCCAGGGCGTCATAGTGTGCGAAGTCCCATCGGGCGCACGCACATGCATGAGTTCGCTGACCGCTTCCTCCCGAAACCGATCGGCGCGTAGATGTTCGGTCTGGCTGCGATAGGTACTGGATGCCAGCCCCACCTCGAGCCGCCGCAGCGCGTGCCAGGCCGCATGCTCTTCCGGGAGCCGCAGCGGCACCAGCTCGCCCTCCTCGTCCACCGTGTACGGCAGCGGTGAGAGCGGCCGCAAGGCCTCGCCGTATTTCTCCTCCGCCATTTCCAGGAAGACCGGCAGCTGTTCCTGGGCCGCCCCCAGCACCACGAACATGCCCAGATGCCCGGGTAGCAACACCATCGGGCGCACACCCGTCCGCGCCCGCACACCGGCCAGCCAACCGCCGAGCAACGGCAGCGACCCGACATAACTCTCGCCGTCGTCATCGGCGAATTCGAGAACCCTGATCCCCGTACAGGGTTCGAATGCCTCCAGCGTATTCATCGCCAGCCCCGCCATATTCATATGCGCGGACCGGAACACCCGATCGGCGTCCACACCCCAGCGCTGCAGATCAACGGTGGTGACAAAATGGACCGTGCTCGGATTGTCGACCACGATCATCTCGATCAAATACGGCAGCGCCGGCCGCCACACCATTACCTGGCGGCTGTCGAAACCCTCGAAATCCAGGTGAATACGCCCGGATCCACGCAGCACCGGACGTAGTCGCCCCACCACCGAATCCCAGGTGTCCGGCGCACCCTCGGACAGAAACGCCTGCAGCAGATCGGCGACCCGACGCCGGCGCTCCTGATCCGGCTGCCCCTGACAACGTTCGAACAACGTGTGCAGCACTATCTTCCCGTGCCCGGTATCCCGGAATCGGAATGCGACCTCGAACGCCTCGATATCGAATTCCGCCGAATCGATCCCCTCGTACTGCTGTACCTGCGCGAGCACCTTGTTGCCGAACCGATTTCGCTCCAACCTCATATCCCCGCCCGAAGAACTCATGGCGCGGACTATACGTATATCCACCGACAGTTCGGGCCGCTTCCGGCCCCGCGGACAACCCCCGCGAATTCACAGCGAACCGAGCCGATGTAACCGGAAACATGCTGTTCACACCGTGTCTCACCCCCGCTCACCGGGACGGCGGTCCAAGTACGAGCACAACCGGCGCGACTATGGTTAGCTGTAGCGCCATGAGCACGTCCCTCTCCACCCCGCCGGCAGAATTCCTCCCCCGCGATACCGCGGATGTGGTTCGCACCGTGCGGGATTCGCGCACGGCAACGAAACCGCTGATCATCCGCGGCGGAGAGCGCCCGGACGAGGAACTCTCCCTCCCGGAGCAGGGCAGCGTGCTGTCCATGCGCAGGATGAACCGCGTCCAGGTCGTCGACGCGGACGCCCGCACCGTGCGGGTGCAGGCGGGGGCGCGGCTGTCCGATATCGACCGCACCCTCGGCGCACACGGCCTGGGGCTGCCCATCGTCGGCGATCATCGGGATATCACCGCGGGCGGATTCGCGGCGGTCGGCGGGCTCAGCGCCGCCTCGCACCGCTTCGGCATGTTCAGCGACAATGTGGTGGAGCTCGAATACGTCGATCAGGACGGACGTTTCGGCACCTGCGGCCGCAATCATCACACCGAGCGCTTCCGCCGAATTCTGGGCGGCGGCGGCCGCACCGGCATCATCACCGCGCTCACGCTCGAGGTGACCGATGTGGACAAGGACCGCACCTGGCTCACCACCGACGCGCATCGCTTCCTGGACTTCGACACCTTCGTCGAGCAGTCCTACAAGGAGATTCAGTCCCCCGGCGGCGCCATGCTGCAGGTGGGCCGCTGGGTGGACACCGCACCGCTGAAGGTCTCCCGCCCGGTCGGCACCGGCTCCGTGCAGCTCGGCACGGTCCGCTTCGGCCAGTGGTCCGCCCTGCACCCCACCGCCCCCAATCTGTCGCTGCGGGCGCGGCGTGAGGTCGGCGCCCGCGCCCGGAAGTCCTTGGGCGCCATTGCCGCCTCGGCCGGCGGCCGCGCCGGTATGCCGGTCCGCAATGCCGCCGCCGGTGCGCTCATGTTCGCTCCGAAGGTGCTGACACTGCGCGATGCGGAGTACCTGGCCGATACCGTCATCAGTTCCTCGGAACGCGGAGCGGCCTACCGCATCTCGGTCTTCGCGCCCATGTCCACCTATCCGCGGGTCTTCCACCGCCTGCACGATCTGTTCTCCGGCCATCGCGAGAGCACCGGCTGCTTCACCGTCATCTCGGCCCTCACCTATGGCGTGCGGTCCACCTACCTGCACGAACTCGATGACGAGGACCACGGTTTCATTACCTTCACCTGCCGCCTGCGCCCGGCCGCGCTGCCCTCGGAACTGTTGCGGGACATCGTTTCCTCGATCGACGAGATCTGCCTCGCCGAACGCGCCCGGCGTTATGACCCGACCGATTAGAATGTGTTCCGCCGCACCGCCAGCAACCGGTTAGCAGCCGGTTCGGCGGTGCGGACGGTATCGGTACTGTCGGCGGGGCACCGGTACATGGTTCAGCTCAGTAGTCCGTGTCACCCCACGAGGGTCGGCGCGGATCTCCACGTGACTGAAGGTTGCCTGTCCCATGGTCGAATTCCGTGCTGCCCGCCGCCCCCGTCCCGCCGTGAATACCATTGCGGGTAAACGCATTGTCATCACCGATGCGTGCTCCGATATCGGCCGGGCCACCGCCCGATTACTCGCCTCCCACGGCGCAGAGGTCCTCCTCGTCGCGCGCCGCGGGAGCCAACTCGTCGAAGACTGCGCTGCCATCATCGAATCCGGCGGGCGCGCCCACTGGAACCGCTGCGATATCTCCGCCCTCGGCGATGTCGATCAGCTCGTCGAATGGCTGCTCACCGAATTCGACAGCATCGATGTTCTTGTCAACAATGCCGCCCGTCCCTCGCGCCGTCCCGTCCTGGAATCCCTGGACCGCTTCCGCGATTACCAGCGCACGATGGCCGTCAACTATTTCGGACCGCTGCGGCTCACCCTCGGTCTACTACCCGCCATGCTGGCAGGCGGCTCGGGCCATGTGGTGAATGTCGGCCCCTGGAGTCCGACCACCGGCGCCGCACCGAATTTCGGGGCCTACGCCAGTTCCCAGGCGGCGTGGACCACCTTCGGCCAGTGCGCCGACGCCGAATTGGCCCCGCGCGGTATCCATGTCACCGCGGTGCACTATCCGGCCTTCCGCATGGACTCCGCCGCACCGACCTACTACACCCAGCAGCCGATCCTGAACCCCGCGCAGGCGGCCGGTTGGATCGAGACGGCAATTCGGACCCGCCCCAACCAGATTCAGCCCCGCTTCCCCCGCGCCCTGCTCGGCCTCGCCGGCATGGCCCCGCGCACCACCCGCCTGAAACTCGCGCTCGGCATCTGAGGACCAGCTCCATCCGATGAGGGGAGGCGGGGTGCCCGGCAACGGCCACCCCGCCTTTCGGATACAGCACCCCGTCATCCCGGTGTGCCTTCGGCCGGGATCCACAGGCGACCGCACACAGCGAAGCGCCCCACCGGAATCCGGTGGGGCGCTTCACGAATCTCAGTACGAGCGACTCAGTGCTTCTCAGGTCCGATGTGGTACTCGAACACCAGCCCGCCGGCCGAGAACAAGATGCAGAGCACGCCGACCGCGATCAGCCAGTACTGGAAGAACGCGAAGCCGAGGGCGGCAACGGAACCCGAGGCGGCCAGCAGGATGGGCCAGAACGAACCGGGCGAGAAGAAGCCCAGGTCGCCGGCGCCGTCCGCGATCTCCGCCTCTTCGAAGTCTTCCGGACGCAGGTCCAGTCGACGGGCGACGAAGCGGAAATAGGTACCGACGATGATCGCCAGACCGGCCGTCAGCACGATGGCGGTGGTACCGGCCCATTCGACGCCGGTACGCGACTGGCTGGTGAAGTAGCCGTATACGACGCCCACGATCGCGAAGAAGACCGCGAGCAGTTCGAAGATGCGAGCTTCGACCTTCATATCAGTTCATCCCTCACTTGACTTCGGAGGCAAGTTCATTGCCACGCGCATCGCGCTTGGTATTGAACGGCTGGGTGGTGACTGCCAACGGTGCCTCGCCGATACTCTGCAGCGCTGCGGCATTGGTCTGACCAGCCTTGCGCGCATCCATGTACTTCGTGAAGTTCTCCGGCGACACCGCCCGAACCTCGAAGTTCATCATCGAGTGGAACGTTCCGCACATCTCGGCGCAACGGCCGACGAACGCGCCGGTCTTCTCGATCTTGGTGATCTGGAAGATGTTGTCCGAGTGGTTCTGCTTCGGGTTCGGCATGACGTCGCGCTTGAACAGGAACTCCGGCACCCAGAAGGAGTGGATGACGTCCGCGGCGGCCAACTGGAACTCGATGTTCTTACCGGTCGGCAGCACCAGGATCGGAATCTCATCCGAGGTGCCGACAGTCTCGACCGTGTCGTAGTTCAGGTACGAGATGTCATTGGCCGGCAGACCGTTGTTCGGTCCGGGCTGCGGGTGGCCGTCGGCCGTCCGCTCCTTGTACTCGTCCTGGATCTGCTTGTTCACATCCTGGCGGGCATGATCCACACCGTCGAGCTGGTAACCGCCCGGGCCCTTGAAGTCGACCTTCTGGTAACCGAACTTCCAGTTCCACTGGAAGGCCGTCACATCGACGACGACATCCGGGTTCGGCACCTTCTCGGCCACGTAGTTCTGCACCACCACGGTGAAGTAGAACAGCACCGCGATGATCACGAACGGAGCAGCCGTGTAGCTCAATTCGAGCGGCACGTTGTAACCGGTCTGCCGCGGGAACTCCGGGGAGTCCGCCTTCTTACGGTGGAATGCGATCGTCCAGAAGGTCAGACCCCAGACCAGCACGCCCATCACCAGTGCGGCGATGACCGACCACGTCCACAGCTCACGCATTCGGGTGGCCTGCGGCGTGACGCCCGAGGGCCAACCGAATCGCAGCCACGGGTTGTCGATCGAGCAGCCGGAGCAGAGCATCGCGGTGATGCCCAAGGACACCGCCAGCCCGGCCCGTCGAAGGATGCGGCCCCGTCGACCCTGGGCGGGTCGTGCCCCTATCGCTTCGCTCGCCTTGTGCGCCACGCTCAACGCCTTCCTGGTCGTCTATTCGACTGGCATCGCCCGGGCTCCCTTCCGCCGGGCGACACAACTACAGCACGTTTGGGAGCTCTGGGACCGACCCCGCGCAACGCACGACGGCCCCGGGAGTTCCCGAGTACTACGCAGCGTAGACCAAACGGGGCACCGCATTGTGGTGGGGTCCGCTTCGACACTCCGGAAGCCGTGTCCAACTTGCCCTTCGCTGTGTTTGATCTGCCCTTCGCTTCGCTACGGGCGGGTTCGCGGCCCCCTCTGTCTCGTTCTTCCCTCCCTCCGCTCCTCCGCTTCGCTCCCCCGCTCCACTCGGTCCAGAACGAGACGGGCCGCGAACTTGGGGTGCATCCGCAGGAACGCGAGCGGGGCGAGTGCGGCATACTCTGGCAGTAAGTTTCGTGTCCTGTTCGGCGCGATGGTGTGCACAATCCTTGACTCCGGAAACGAGGTTCTGCCCGCAGTGTGTGGACTGCTCGGATTTCTGACGGCTCAGACGGCGACCACCCCGGACGGGCGGACGGTCGAGACCACGGCGGCGCAGGTTTATGAAGCGCTGCACTGCCAAAGGCACCGCGGACCCGATGAGAAGGGCACCTGGAACGACGATCGCATGATCTTCGGCTTCAACCGCCTCTCGATCATCGATATCGAGCATTCGCATCAGCCGCTGCGCTGGGGCCCGCCGGAGAACCGGCAGCGCTATGCGCTCACCTTCAACGGCGAGATCTACAACTATCTCGAATTGCGGGAAGAGCTGAAGGCCGAGCACGGCGCGGAGTTCGGCGAGGAGCCGATGTTCCTGACCGAGGGCGACTCCGAGGCCATCGCGGCCGCGTTCCACTACTGGGGCGCCGAGGCCTGCAAGCGGCTGCGCGGCATGTTCGCCTTCGCCATCTGGGATACCGAGCAGGATCGGCTGTTCATCGCTCGCGACCCGTTCGGCATCAAGCCGCTGTTCCTGGCCACCGGGCCGGGGGGCACGGCCTTCGCCAGCGAGAAGAAGAGCCTGCTGGAACTGCTTCCGGCACTGGAACTCTCCGATGAGCTGGACCCGCGCGCGCTGGAGCACTACACCGTGCTGCAGTACGTACCGGAGCCGGAGACGCTGCACAAGAACATCCGGCGGCTCGAATCCGGTTGCTACGCCTGGATTCGCCCCGGTGTGGCGCCGAGCTTCACGCGCTACTTCGATCCGAAGTTCCGCGTGGTGCCCTTCGCCAAGGACGGTGAGGTGACGGCGCATACGCCGACCACCAATCCGCGCCCGGCCACGCAGCGTCCCAACACCGCCGCCAATCGCTATCGGGAAATCGCCGAGGCGCTGGAGGATTCGGTCGCAAAGCATATGCGCGCCGACGTGACCGTCGGCTCGTTCCTGTCCGGCGGCATCGACTCCACCGCCATTGCGGCGCTTGCCATTCGGCACAACCCGAACCTGCTGACCTTCACCTCCGCCTTCGAACGCCAGGGGTATTCGGAGGCCGATGTCGCCGCCGAGACCGCGGAGGCCATCGGCGCGAAGCATTTCATTCGCATGGTCAGCCCCGAGGATTTCGCGGGCGCGATTCCCGAAATCGTCTGGTACCTGGACGAACCCGTGGCCGATCCGGCGCTGGTTCCGCTGTACTTCGTGGCCAAGGAAGCCCGTAAGCACGTCAAGGTGGTGCTGTCGGGCGAGGGCGCGGACGAGCTGTTCGGTGGCTACACCATCTACCGGGAACCGTTGTCGCTCAAGCCGTTCGAGTACCTGCCCAAGGGTGTGCGCAAGCTCGCGGGCAAGCTCTCGGATCGCATTCCGGAGGGCACTCGCGGCAAGAGCCTGCTGCACCGCGGCTCGCTGAAGCTCGAGGACCGCTACTACGGCAATGCCCGCAGCTTCAATGACGCCCAATTGCGTTCGGTGCTACGCGATTTCCGGCCCGAATGGACGCATCAGGACGTCACCGGTCCCATCTACGGCGTGCAGGATCGCGGTATGGATCCGGTGGCCCGCATGCAGCATCTGGACCTGTTCACCTGGCTGCGCGGTGACATCCTGGTCAAGGCCGACAAGATGACCATGGCCAACTCGCTGGAACTGCGTGTCCCCTTCCTCGACAACGAGGTCTTCAAGGTCGCCGAGAAGATCCCCTTCGAGCAGAAGATCACCAAGGACACCACCAAGTACGCGCTGCGCCAGGCCCTGGACGGCATCGTCCCGCCGCACGTCCTGCACCGTGCCAAACTGGGTTTCCCGGTCCCCCTGCGCCATTGGCTGCGCGGCCCCGAACTCTTCGACTGGGCCCGCGAGCAGATCACCGAATCGGGCACCGACCACCTGCTCGACAAGGCCGCAGTCATGACCATGCTGGAGGCACACCGCGCCGGCCCGATCGACCACTCCCGCCGCCTGTGGACCCTGCTGATCTTCATGGTCTGGCACGGCATCTTCGTCGAGCACCGCATCAAGCCCGATATCCAGGAGCCGGTCTACCCGGTCAACCTCTGAGCGACGCAGGCGGTGGCCGCACACCTTCCCGGGTGTGCGGCCACCGCCATGTCGCGGCCAGGTCATCGCGAGGGCGGCAGCTCCGCACGACCGGGAGCACCACACGATCAGCGGCATCATCACGAGGTCGGAGCCATCGCACAGCCGCCGCCTTCTCACGCGAGCGTCATCAGGTGGGCGATCCCGAGTCACGACCACAGGCAGCGACTCACAGCCGCGAACTGTCAGGTCGGCGCGTTCGGCCCGACCGCGTCGGCATGCTGATCACCGTGCGACGTAGCGTGATCATGGTGCGCGAAAACTTGGCCGGCCGTACCGACTTCGCAAGCGAACAGCTATGTGGGTGATCTTGGCCGGGCTGGGCGCCCTCGCCGTCGTCACCGGATGGCTGCCGTCCGAGGTCGCCTATGACATCGGGGTCACCCGGGCCGCACCGATTCTGGGGTTCCTGGTCGCGGTGACGGTGCTGGCCGAACTGGCGGATATCGCAGGTGTTTTCGATATCGCGGCGGTCTGGTGCGCGCGATTGGCACGCGGTTCCACGCTGCTGCTGTTCGGGTTGACGGCGGTGCTGGCCACGGTCACGACAATCTGTATGAGCCTGGACACCACCGCCGTGCTGCTCACCCCGGTGGTGCTCGCGCTGACCCGCCGCCTCGGGCTGGCGCCGCTGCCCTTCGCCTTTCTGGTCGTGTGGCTGGCCAATACCGCCAGTCTGCTGCTGCCGGTTTCGAATCTCACGAACCTGCTGGCCCTGCAGCACGCCAACACCTCCACGCGGGCGTTCGCCGCACACATGGTGATCCCGCAATTGGTGGCGGTCACCCTGACCGTCGTCTACCTCGGCATCGTGTTCCGACGCCACCTCACCGGCAGCTATGCGGCCCCTGAACCGGTAGCCCCGGCCGATCGCCTGACCTGCATCGCCTGCGCTCTCGCGTGCGGCGGTTTCGCCGTCGCCATCATGGCCGGCGTACCCCCGTGGCTAGCCGCGACGGCAGCCGCTACCGCGACACTGGCGGTCTTCGCGTTGCGCGGCCGCAAACACCTGAGCTGGACTCTGTTCCCCTGGCGGCTGATCGTCACGACCGAGGGTCTGTTCCTGACTGTCACCGCCGTCGTCCACCACGGCCTGGGCGATCTTCTGATCCGCTGGTCGGACGGGTCCGGTGCCCGCACCACCGCAGTGGCGGCCACCGCCTCGAACCTCATCAACAACCTCCCCGCCTATCTGGCGATGGAAACAGCTGTCCCCCAAGGCAACCCGAACGGCATCTACCCTGTCCTGCTCGGCACCAATATCGGCCCCCTCGTCACGATGTGGGGCTCCATGGCCACCCTGCTCTGGGCCCAGCGCTGCCGCTCTCGCGGAGTCCCCATCAGCGCAAGAACTTTCGCCACCATCGGCATCATCGGCATGCCGATAGTCCTGCTGGGCACCTGGCTCGCCCTCCCCGGCTAGCTCTCCCAGCCGGTATGCGCTGGGCCGCTGCGGACGAGGCGCCGCACGGTGCGACGCCTTGCCGAGCCGGCTATCTGCTCGTGATCAGCATCCGGCCGGCGGGGTCTTCACGGCCGAACCGGTGAAGCAACCGGGCTGGAGCTGCCTCAGGACGTCGGCCAGGAGGTTGATACCGACACTGCCGGTGCTACTGCCGCTGTCGGCATCCGAGGGTGCGGCGACGGGTGCGGCGGCCGTGGCGGCGAAGGCGAGGGGCGAGCCCGCGGAAACGGCAGCGGCGACGGCGATCCCGATGAGGGTGGTGCGGATGGTTCGAGTCACGATGAGAGATCTACTTTCGGTACAGCGGCGGACGCCTATACGTCCTATTGAGCCTCGATCAATGTACAGAGTTGTTCGCAGGTAGGAGGCGTAACCGATATCCCCAATGCTGGGACAATTCAGCCGGGAAGCCGAAGGGGCCCACCACGGTCGGCTCCGCGGCACGTGACCGGTCGTCACCGGGTGATGTTAGGGTCGCCTGGAACGTGAACGCGTCTAGGGTTCCGCGAGCAGGCCGTGAGTCAGTACCCACAATCAGGCCTGTGAGGACTGGTCCGAGCGACGCCACGACGGGGCTCACCGCGTACGTGCTGTCGATGCTCGACCAGCCCGAGGCGGTGGCGGCAGCCATATCGGCCTTCCTCACCGGAAAGCCGATCGAGACGCTCTCAGGGCTTGATGAACTGAGCCAGTAGCTCGGTCTGTTCGAACATTGCGGCCGTTTCGCGGGCCGAGGGGTCTCCGGCATCAGGGTCGGCACCGGCCGCCACAAGAGCGCGCAGAATCCCCGGCTCACCCTTGAACACCGCACCGGACAGTGGAGTCTGACCGGCGGCATTGGTGATATTGGGATCGGCACCGTGCGCCAGCAGGGTCACCACGGCCGCCTCGTGCCCGTAGTACGCGGCGAGCATGAGCAGATTGTCGCCACGCGCATTGGTCAGGTTCACCGGAACCCCGGCGTCGATATAGGCGCCCAGCTTCTCGGCATTACCCTCACGTGCGAGTTCGAAGATCTGCCCGGCCAATTCGAGAACTTTGTCCTCGTCGTCAGTACTCACGGCTCCACTACTACCAGGTTCCGGCGAACTCAGTAGAGCAGCGGCCCCAACTCCTTGGCACAGCTGCGCGCCTGACCGTCATGACCGAGCAGCGCCCCGACCCGGCTGCTCGGCCCGGAGATGCACAGCGCACCCTCGACCGTGCCCGTCTCGTTGTAGATGGGATAGGCGAGACAGGCGAGTCCCGCGACGAGTTCATTGACCGCCTGGGCGAATCCGGCTTCCCTGACCACGCGGATCTCTTCCGCCAGCACCCCGTGGTCGATATGCGTATGACTGGTGACGCGCACCGGTTCGGGAACCATGGCCCGCCACTGGGTTCGGCTGGCGAGCAACAGCTTCCCTGCCGCCGAGGCGTGCAGATACCGCACGAGTTCGCGTTCGCCCAGCACGGGATGATCGGGATCCTCGCTGATCACCTGCACGGTATCAGGCCGGAAGTTCATCAGATGCACGGCGAAACGCGTCGAATCGCGGAACTCGGTCAGGCACTGCCGCGCCGCACCGGTGACCACCGAGGTCTTCATGGCCTCGGCCAGCCCGCGCAGCCGCACGCCGAGCCCGAAGCCGCGCAGATCCGCGGTGCGCACCAGAAATTCGTCGGCGACCAGCGCATTGATCAACCGGTAGGCCGTCGCGGGCGCCATGCCGAGCCGGTCCGCGATCTCCTTGGCGGTCACCCCCACCCCGCAGTCCGCGACGACCTCGATAATGGCCAGTGAGCTGGTGACGGTATTCGCGCGCCGTGAGTCCTTCATGCGCCGCTACCGGAACGTCTCGGTCTGCAGCAGATCGGCGCGCAGCGGTTCGTCGTAGATACCGACCCCGCGCAGCCGCTCCGGCGCGAAGATCCGCAGGCCCAGGGTGAACACCAGGGAGGCGACCATGACGGCCGCATAGCTGAGCAGCAATTCGGTGTTATTGCTCTGATTCGAGAAGCACGCCGCGACCACCAGCAGTGCGAGCAGGACAGCGGTGACCGTGCCGAGCACCGTGATCACCCGGCTCGATTCCCGAATCCGGTGCAGCAGTGCGGGACCGGCGAGACAGGCGGGCAGATAACTGCCCAGATAACCCAGGGCGCTCAAGGTCAGGAACGATCGAATGCCGTCCTGCGGCGCCATTCCCGCCAGCAGCGCCACCACCGCACACGAGGTCACCACGAACATGCTGAGCACGATCGCATGGGCGGGCGTATGGAACCGCGGGTGCGCACGCCCGACCACCGCGGGCGCGATGCCTTCGCGCCCCATGGTGAACAGCACTCGCACCAGGGCATTCATCGAGGCGAGTGTGCAGGCGAAGAACGAGGCGGCGATGCCGAGGTCGACCACCCCCGCCAAAAACGCCGAATTGTCCCGCAGCAGCAGGTCGGTCACGGGAGTCATACTCTCCGATACCGTCACCGATCCGTCGGACAGTGCGACCGCCTGGCCGCACACCGCGACCAGATAGATCGCGCCCGCCGCGACCGGCGTCCACACCAGTGTTCTGGGCACCGAGCGGAACGGCCGATAGGACTCTGAGGAAAGCGTTGTGGCGCTTTCGAATCCGACGAAGGCGCTGATGGCCAGCACGGCGCTGATGGCCAGCGTGCCGGGATCGACTGGCGCGACGAAATCGTGCGGAATCCGCGGCGTCTGGTTGTCCCTGGTCATCAGGAAGACCATCAGGGCCAAAATCCCGGCGACCGAGACACATTCGATGAGCAGGGTGGTCGCGGCGGAGATCCTGATGCCGCGCGCCATCAGGAGCACGGCGACGGTTGCCGCGACCAGCACGATGAGCACGATGGCGACAGTGCTGCCCGAGCCCGCCATCCCCGCCGCACCGGCGACCTGATCGAGGTAGGTGCCGACCGCGAACAGGCTCGATACGCTCACCGCGCCGTAGCCGACGATCGCGGACCAGCCCACCGGAATCGCGACGCTCGGCCCGAGTCCCTTCGCGACATAGGTGTACAGCCCGCCGGTCACCGCGAGCCGCTGCGCCATCGGCCGGATGACGAGTGCGACGCAGACGGCCAGCACCGCCGCGGCCAGGAAGACGAGCACGCTCGCGCCGCCGCCGACCGCGCTGATCACGAACGGCGGTGTGACAGCGGCGGTTCCGGAGGGCGCGATGGCCGCGACCGATTGTGCGAACACCGGCAGGAACGGAAGTTTCCGGCGCACCAATCCGCGGATGGATGAGCGCCGAACCACCAGCGGCGGGCTCGGCGTGCGCAATTGCCTCACAGAACCCTTTCTCCTGATATGCGGTGGAGGCACAGCGTGCTCGATTCGTATGTCGAGCAGGTTAATTCCGGTAACGCCCGCTTATCGCGGCCCGGGAAAATCTCGCCGCCATTTCTCTCACTTCCGGTCACCGCTACACGAATCAACCGGTAACAGAGCACAACTAGCATTCCGGCACATCGGGCTGCACACAGCACGAATCGCTCGAATTGTGGCGCTCGCCATAGGAATGGAAGGACGGAATTTCCGTGGCACTCAGCGAGGCCCGCCGGGACGGCGAATTCGATCGCCGCACCGCCCTGGGACTGGCCGCGAAGGCGGCCATCGCATTCACCGCATTCGCCGGTGGCACGACCGCGCTACGGCCGGTCCGTGCGGCGGCCGACGCCGGTGACGAGGCGGACCTGGCCTTCGCCCCGGCCACCGAATTGGCAAGGCGCGTCGCCTCGAAGCAGATTTCGGCCACCGAACTGGCCACCCTGTTCCTGAGTCGTATCGACCGGCTCGGCCCGGCGCTCAATGCCTTCACCACCGTCATGCACGAGCAGGCCCTGACCCAGGCCACCGATGACGTCATCAATCGCGTCATGCCGTTTATCGACACCGCCGATGTCCTCATCACCCCCACCACACCCGGGCCCGCCTGGGAGGCCGGACAACTCACCGGAATGGATTTCCACGGCGCCGCACTCAAATCCCTGCCCGCGGCGAGCTGGACCACTATCTGGAATGTCTGCGGTAATCCGGCCGCCGCCATTCCCACCGGATTCTCCGCCTCCGGGCTACCGCTCTCGGCACAGCTGATCGGGCCGCCCGACAGCGAGCTGCGACTCACATCGCTGGCCGCACAGATCGAACAGGCACAGCCGTGGTCGGGCCGCCGGCCACGCATCAGCTGAACCTCCCCGAACACGAAAGCGTCACGCAGAGAGATGAGTTCATGACACAGCAGATAGAGGCCGCCTCCGTAGCGGCGGTCGCACCCGAATCAGGCACACCGCCTGTCCATCGCCTCAAGGCCAATGCCATCGGCCTGCTGGGCGTGGTCTTCATGGCCATCGCGACGGCCGCGCCGATCACCGCCATGACGGGCAATGTCCCGTTCATGATCTCCTCGGGAACCGGAACCGGCACTCCCGCGGCATTTCTCATTGCCATGGTGGTGCTGGCCGTCTTCTCGGTCGGCTTCACCACCATGTCCAAGCACATCACCGCCACCGGCGCGTTCTACGGCTTCATCTCCTACGGTCTGGGCCGGCGCGCCGGACTGGCCGCCGGAGCGCTGGCGGCCTTCGCGTACATGGTGTTCGAACCGTCGCTGGTCGGCATCTTCGCCAGCTTCGGAACCAATACCGTGACAGCGCAATTCGGCGTGCACGTGCCGTGGTGGGTGTTCGCGATCATCATGCTGGGCATCAATTCCATCGGCACCTGGTTCGGTGTCGCGGTGGCCGAGAAGCTGCTGGTGGTACTGCTCGCCACCGAGCTGACCGTGCTCGCCGTCATGGCGGTGGCCGTGGCCGTGCACGGCGGCGGGCCGCACGGGTTCTCCTTCGCGCCGCTCAACCCGGTCAATGCCTTCGCCGGACCCTCCGCTGGACTTGGACTGTTCTTCGCCTTCTGGTCCTGGGTCGGCTTCGAATCGACCGCCATGTACGGCGAGGAATCCAAGAATCCGAAGAAGATCATCCCCAAGGCCACCATGATCGCCGTGCTCGGCGTGGGCGTCTTCTACGTTTTGGTCTCCTGGATGGCCATGTCCGGCAACGGTATCGGCGAATCGGCGACGCTGGCGGGCTCGGACAATCCGATGGATGTGTTCTTCCACCCCACCGAAACCTATGTCGGCCACTGGGCCGTGATCGCCATGCAGTGGCTGATGATGACCGGCTCGCTGGCCTGCGGTATGGCCTTCCACAATTGCGCGGCCCGCTACCTGTACGCCCTCGGCCGTGAAGGCGCGATTCCCGGACTGCAGCGCACCATCGGGCGCACCCATCCCCGGCACGGCTCCCCGCATATCGCGGGTCTGGTGCAGACCGTCTTCGCGGCGCTGCTGGTGCTGGCCTTCGGCATTGCGGGCAAGGATCCCTACTCCGGCACCTACACGCTGCTCGCGATCCTCGGCACCATGGCGATTCTGGTGGTGCAGGCGACCTGTTCGTTCGCGGTGCTGATCTACTTCCGCAACAACCATCCCGAGACCCGGCACTGGTTCCGCACCCTGGTCGCCCCGCTCACCGGTGGCATCGCCATGCTCGCCGTGGTGGGCCTGCTGGTCGTCAATATGGGCGCGGCCGCCGGCTCCGAATCCGGATCGCTGGTGCTGCACGCGACACCGTGGCTGGTCGGGGTGATCGCCATCGGCGGCTTCGCATACGCGCAGTACCTCAAGCAGCGCCATCCCGATCGCTACACGCTGCTGGGCCGCACCGTGCTCGAGGAGACACACGAAAGGTAGTGCCCGGTACGGCGCATCGATCGGGATGCGCCGTACCGTCGTGTCTATGAGTGAGCGCCTGGTGATCATCGGTGGGGATGCGACGGGAATGTCGGCGGCTTCGCAGGCACGCAGGATGAAGACTGCGCAGGAGCTCGAGATCATCGTCTTCGAGCGCGGGCATTTCACCTCGTTCTCGGCCTGCGGCATCCCGTACTGGGTGGGCGGGGATGTACAGGCACGCGATGAGCTGATCGCGCGCACGCCAGAGGAGCATCGGGCCCGCGATATCGATCTGCGCATGCGGACCGAGGTGCTGGAGATCGATGTACCGGGCCGCCGGGTGCGGGCCCGGGATCTGGAGGCGGGCACCGAAAGCTGGACGGAATACGACAAACTCGTCATTGCCACCGGTGCCACGCCGATTCGCCCGCCCATTCCGGGGATCGACGCGCAGGGTGTGCACGGCGTCCAAACCCTCGATGACGGGCAAGCCCTCATCGAAACGCTCGAATCCACCGTGGGTCGGCGCGCGGTGGTGGTCGGCGCGGGCTATATCGGGGTCGAAATGGCCGAGGCGCTGATCAATCGCGGCTACGACGTCACCATGATCAATCGCGGTACCCAGCCCATGGCCACACTCGATCCCGATATGGGTGCGCTGATCCGTAAGGCCATGGACGGCATGGGAATTCGCGTCCTGTGCGATGCCGCACTCACCGCCGTGCTCACGGACGACGACGGACGCGTCCGCGCCGTCACCACCGCCGATGCCGAATTCCCGGCCGATGTGGTGGTGCTCGGCATCGGCGTGCGGCCCGCCACCGAATTGGCCCGCGCCGCCGGACTGCCGCTGGGCCAGCACGACGGGCTGCTCACCGATCTCGCCATGCGGGTGCGCGGCTACGAGAACATCTGGGCGGGCGGCGATTGCGTGGAGGTGCTCGATCTGGTCTCCGGCACCGAGCGGCATATCGCCCTGGGCACGCACGCCAATAAGCACGGGCAGATCATCGGCGCGAATATCGGCGGCGGCTACGGCACCTTCCCCGGCGTCGTCGGCACCGCGGTCAGCAAGGTCTGTGATCTCGAGGTGGCCCGAACCGGATTGCGCGAGAAGGACGCCCGCGCCGCCGGCCTGCAATTCGTGACTGTCACCATCGAATCCACCAGCCGCTCCGGCTATTTCCCCGGCACCGCCGCCATGACCGTGAAAATGCTCGCCGAACGGCGCACCGGCCGCCTGCTGGGCGTCCAGCTCGTCGGCCGCGAAGGCGCCGCCAAACGCATCGACATCGCGGCCGTAGCCCTCACCGCCCGCATGACAGTCGAGCAGATGATCGCCCTCGACCTCGGCTACGCCCCGCCGTTCTCCCCTGTCTGGGATCCCATCCTGGTCGCCGCCAGGAAGGCCGCCCTCGCCGTCGAGCGGGGGCGCTGAGCCGCCGGCGACGCACCGGTCGCACGCGAATCGAGCGCGACCGCTGAGCTGGCGGCCACGCCACGCGGCACTCGAGTCGAGCACGACCGCGGAGCTGTACACCACACGCTGGGCTCGAGCCGACCGCTGCGGCGGTCAGCAACCGGGTGGCGCCGCGAATACAGCCTCGACCGAGCCGCTGTCGCGCGCCCGCGCGGACTGAGCCGACTCAGACGCGGCGGCTCTTGCTGGTCTTGGCGCGGGCGGCGCCGAGGATGGTGAGGATCATGACGGTCATGATCTCCATGGTGTTGAAGTTGGCGGATAGGGGTGTCGGGGCGGCGGCCACCGGGACCTGATGCGGCAGTGGCGGTTTGATCACCACCGGGGCGGGCGGCACCACCGGGACCGGCGCCGGGGGCACGGGCTCGGGGGGAATGACGGGTGCGGCCGCCGGAACCACGACGGGCGGCGGGGACGGGAACCCCAGCGGGGTGCCGGGGGCCAGCTTGGGGACGGGCAGGAGCAGCATGCAGGTCAGCAGTGCGCTGCCGGTGACGGCGCTGCCGAACATGACACTGCCCGCGCCCGAGGATCCCGGGCCGACCAGGCCGCTGGAGCCGAGGATGAATCCCGGGCCGATCAGGCCGGAGCCGAGACCGCTGCCCGTCAACAGGCCCAAACCGATTGCGGCACTGCCGACTACGGCGCTGCCCGCGCAGGCGGGCAGCACACTGCCGGGTTGCAATCCCAGCGTCTCCCCCAGCGTGCCCGCTGCCGGGGCCGCCGCGACCGGGGCTGGGGCCGGAGCCGGGGGTGCGCTATCGATGCTCTCCGGTTTGGCGGTCACGGCACGACCGGGGTGCGACCCGTGCGCCGGGTTCATGCCCAGCGAGCTGCCCGAGGACGCGCCGCCACCGCCGCCACTACCGGAGTAACCACTCCCGGTGCCGAGTCCGAGCGAACTGCCGGTGGGCCCGTCGACCGCCTGCGGCTGCGAAGACGCACTGCCACTGGCGATCTCGCCGATGACATCCGGCAGGCTCGGATCGGCGCCCGCCACACCGGGCCGCAACGCCAGCATCCCCACGGCGATCTCCACCACCGTCAAAGCGGCGAATCCCCTGGGGGCTCTTCGTGTTCGGTTCATGTCAACCATGTGCGACTACCTTCTCTCAGCGCGGAAGCCCGCTGGACGGCGCGCCGGAGGCAGTGATGTGCTGGAAGCGGGACAGGGCCAGCTCGAAGGCGTCCTTGGACACCGTGTTCCCGCCCGCGAACGGCCGATCGAGCTGGTAGACGGCCACGATCACCGCACCGATCACCATTCCGAACAGTCCGGTCATGATCACGCTGCGCCTGGTGACCACCACACCGGAGAGCACGGTGCCGATCAGCAGCATGACAGTGCCGAACCAGAGCGCCACGTAAAGGAAAGTGGGCAAATGGTATTCGGCGTCGATGCCGCGGTCGTACCGCGCTTCGGCAGCCGCATCGAGCGCCGCATCGGCCTTGCTCTGCAGGTCCTTCACATCCGGATCGGTCGACTGCACGCCCGATACCGCCGCACGAATATTGTCGAACGTGTCCTGGGTGGGCTGGCTGAGCTTCGAGTCATTGGCCATGACCTTCCACTCCTGGCCCACGACCTCTTCGGTGTAGGCGCGTGTGAGGGACTGGATCTGCGAGCGGCTGGGCTCGGGCAGAGTATTGGCGGCCTCGTAGACGGTGGTGAGCGCCTTACCCTCGGCGATGGTGTGCGCATGCGTATCGTCGTACTGCTGCCACAGGATCACCACGATGAAGGCCACGATGGCCGCGAAGAACATATTGACCAGATCCAGCACCATATTGCCGGCGGCCTTGTCATCACCGTGCCGCCAGGATTTCGGGCGTATGCGATCGCCGACCACAAAAACGACCACCGCCACGACAGCGAAAAGGACGAGCATACCCAGTTGCAACGCCATACGTGACTCCGTCTCCAGACCCGGGCAACTCCGATTCATCTGGTATTCGGGGCCACAGGCCGGTCGGATTTGTGAATCAGCCGCCACAAGTGAGGATTGCGGCCGTTATAGCGACGGTGAATTCCAGTGCGGCCCCGAGCACATCACCATTGAGCCCGCCGAATCGCCGCACACAATGCCGCACCAGCAGCACCGATATACCGAGCGCGGCAATAACACCGACCGGTCCGTCCCACCAATTCCCGGTGCTGAATATCGCTGCCACTACGGCAATTCCGGCCCACAGCGCGCCGGTGACCACCGACTGCGTCCCCGCCACCAGCGCCCCGAACCCCGCCCCCGGTGCCGCCTCGATCCCCCGCCGGCAAGCCAGCACCACCGCAACCCGCCCCGCGACCACCGCCAGCACCAGCGCCGCCCACCGCCCCGACTCGGCCAGCGCCGCAAACGAAACCGCCTGAATCCCGATCACAAAAATCAGCGCCGCCACCCCGAACGGCCCCGCCCCACCACTCTTCATAACCTCCCGAGCCCGCTCCGGCGCCCCATAACTCCCCAACCCATCCATGGTGTCGGCAAGCCCATCAATATGCATCCCCCGCGTCCCCAACCCCAACCCCGCCACCGCCACAAACCCACCCAGCAACCACGAACCCCCCGCCGCGCCAATTCCCCAAACAACTCCCGCCGCAGCCACTCCAAGCAGCAACCCCACCACCGGAGCCCACCCGATAGCCCGACCCGCAGCCTTCCGATCCACCTCATCCGGCCCCCGCACCGGCAACACCGTCAACCAGGAAATCGCCAACCGCAACCCGTTCACGCGGTCACCTCAACCACAGCCGCTGCCCGCGACGCCGCGAACTCACGATGAAGGACCACGTCAGCGCCGAAGGTCGTACGGGGGTCCTGGTGGTGCTGCACGGTGTCGCGCCGGACTCGCCGGTGAGCAAGACCAGGAATGCTGAAATTCGCGGCAGGCCGCCCCTCGTCAACCCGGCAGGCTTTTGGCCGGGATCCACACAGGCCACACCCCAACGGGTTTGGATCAATTCCGGCCAAAAGGCGGGGGGACGGCGGTGTCCGCGCCAACAAGGCCGAATCCACCCACGACACAGCATGTCCGAGCGGAAAGTGCCGCCCCGCCGATAAAGCTGCACCATCACACATCGCCGACTTCGGAAGCCGAGGCGGCAAGGCCGAATGTGCGCACGACACAGGCTGTCCGGCCGGGCGATGTCGCCCGGCCGTCATGGCTGCGTCGTCAGGCACCGGCGGGTTCTGCCGCGTCGGCGGTGCTGACGCCGGCGTCGGCGAAGGTCGCCATTTCGGAGAGGGTGGCGATGGCGGCGCGGAGGATGGGGAGGGCCGTGACCGCGCCGGAGCCTTCGCCGAGGCGCATATTCATTTCGACGAGCGGTTCGAGTTCGAGGCGCTCGAGGGCGATGGTGTGGGACGGTTCGCTGGAGCGGTGCCCGGCGATCCACCATTCGCGTGCGCCGACGGCCAGCTGATCGGCGACCAGGGCGGCTGCGGTGACCACCACGCCGTCGAGAATCACCGGGGTGCGGCGGGCCGCCGCGCGGGCGAGGAAGCCCGCCATGGCGGCCAGGTCGGCTCCGGAAGCGGTGCGCAGCAGGGCAACCGGGTCCTTGATCACCGGGCGCGCACGCCACATGGCATCGCGGATCGCGGCGGTTTTGCGAATCCAGCCGGCATCGTCGACACCGGTGCCGCGGCCGACGGCGACCACAGGCTCCGTGTCGGTGAGAGCGGCGATCAGCACCGTCGCCGGGGTGGTATTGCCGATTCCCATATCTCCGGCAATGAGAAGGTCTGCGCCGGAATCGATTTCCTCGTCGGCGATGGCCGCGCCGGCGGCGAGCGCGGTCTGCACCTCGGCCTCGGTCAGCGCATCCTCGCGGTCGATGGATCCGCTGGAGCGCCGCACCTTGTGCCGCGAAATCTCCGGAGCCGTATCCCCGTCCACCGCAATGTCTTCCACACGCACGGTGGCATCGGCCAAGCGCGCCAGCACATTCACCGCGGCGCCGCCATTGAGGAAATTCCCGACCATCTGCGCGGTCACCTCACTGGGATACGCCGACACCCCGTGCCGCGCTACCCCGTGATCGCCCGCGAACACCACAATGCGAGCCCGCTCGAACTGCCTCGGCGGACACACGCCCTGGCACGCCGCAACCCAGTTGGCCAACTGCTCCAACCGCCCCAGCGCGCCGGCAGGCTTGGTCAACTGCAACTGTCGCGCCTCAGCGGCGGCCCGCACCACCGGATCGGGACCGTTAACCGGGCCGAACGCAATCCGCGCAGGCTTGGAAAGATTCGCAGCGCCCGGCTGCCCGGCCGCGCGCGCCGCGGTACTGCCCGCAGCGGGGGCCACGGGTGCACCGGTCGAGCCGACAGCCGTTGCGGCCGCAGCGGTCGAGTCGGCAACGCCGCCATCCGCCGAATCAGCTGCGGCGCCACCCATGGTGGCGGCACCCTCCGTAACTGTGTCCGGCGCGGTGGCCGGAGCCGCCGTCCCGGCTGCGGTGGCCTCAGCCACTCCGCCTACCGCGACGCCGGCGGCAGCCGAAGCGACCGAAGTCGAAGCGGCCTGCGCGACAGAGGGATCAGCCGTCGCCGCGATGTCGGTAGGTACCTGGTTCGAGACCGGCTGTGTGGCAGACGATTCCGCCGCGGTGCCGACAGCAGCGCCACCCGCTACCTGCGAGTCGACAACCGCGCCGCCACCGAGACCCGAGGTCGCGAGGGCGGCGGCCGACGCGATCGCACGGTCGGGCTTGACCTGGATGGCCTGACCCGCGACCACGAGGTACACCTCATCGCAGAGCTGAGCCAGCCGCTGGTTGAGCGTGCCGAGCTCGTCACGGAAGAGCCGTCCGGAGCGCGTGGCGGGAACGACACCGAACCCCACCTCCGGGCTGACAATGATCAACCGCTCCGGGTAGGTCGCGACGATATCGACAAGCGCGTCCATTTCGGATGCGACGGTGCCACGCGGGGACTCCCACGCGTCATGGGCATCGATGCGCGCCGTCAGCCAGGTACCGAGGTCGTCCACCAGGGTGACCGAGGCCAGCTCGGCCAGCGCCTCGAGCAGATCGTGCTCCACGATGGTCCAGTTACCCGGCCGCCGAACCCGATGCGCCGCAATCCGTTCCGCGAAATCCGCATCACCGGGATCCGGCACCGCGGTAGCGATATAGCGCACCGCCTCCGATACGACCAACTGTTCAGCAAAGGCCGACTTACCGGACCGGGCTCCACCGAGCACCAGCGTCCGAAGCGGTCGATCGGTTGATTGAGCACTGTGCGACACGTCAGCACGGTATCAACAGCACGCACTCCCCGGCCGACTAGGCACGACTGTCCCCGCCGATTCGCCGCCACAACCGATGCCACCCCTCCCCGAGCGCGACCCGCATAAGGCTCGAACCACCCGCCTCAGCCGAACCTACGGCGGCGAAGAACACCGAAATCGCACGCGCCGGGCCGAAGTCGTCTCTCCATCACAGGCAACACTCCGAGCGACTGCGCGGCCCACCACACCGCCTGCTCAGCCGGGCTGGCCCACCAGGCGGTCAGACCAGCGATCGAGGCGCTCGGCCGGGCCGAACAGCCAGATCGGGCGTCGAAACCAGATGGCTTGGACAAGTCACTGCGACCGCGGCGGTTACGAGACGCGGGCGCCGAATCTGCGACGGTATTCGACGGGGGCGATGCCGACCATCCGCTGGAAGTGGTGGCGCAGCAGGGCCCCGGAGCCGAATCCGCAGCGGTTGGCGAGGGATTCCAGATCCAGGTCCGTGTCTTCGAGGAGCTGTTTGGCGAGCAGAATCCGCTGCCCGGTCAACCATTTCACCGGGGTGGTGCCGGTTTCGTCGGCGAAGCGGCGGGCGAAGGTGCGGGTGGACATATTGGTGCGGGCCGAGAGGGATTCGACGGTGTGCGGCAGGTCGAGGTGCTCATCCATCCAGTGCAGTGTGTCGCTGAGGCTGTCGATGCTGCACTCGACGACCGGGCGCTCGATGAACTGCCGCTGCCCGCCGTCCCGCTGCGGCGGCACCACCATGCGCCGCGCAATCGCATTGGCCACCGAACTGCCCAGCTCACGGCGGACCAGATGCAGGCAGGCGTCGATCCCGGCGGCCGTGCCGGCACTGGTGATCAGATTGCCCTCATCTACGAACAGCACATCCGGATCGACGGTGGCCAGCGGAAATCGTTGCGCCAGTTGGCCGACATGCCGCCAGTGCGTAGTGCAGCGCCGCCCGTCCAGCAGTCCGGCCTCCCCTGCCAGGAACGCCCCAGAGCAGACAGTCAAGACGGTCGCACCGCGCTGCGAGGCGTCCCGGACGGCTTCCACCACACGCGCATCGAGCAACTGCTCCTCATGGAACGGAAAGGCCGGAATCGCCACCAGATCCGCGTCCAGCAGTTCGTCCAGCGCGAACTGCGGGGTCACCTGAATCCCCGGTGAGCTGGTATTGAGCGGCTTCCCCGGCTCGGCTCCGCAGACCTTGAAGTCGAATCCGGGCAGCCCATCGCCCGTCCGATCCAGCCCGAAAACCTCACAGACCACGCCGAATTCGAACATGGCGAGCCGCTCGTTGAGTACGACCGCGACCTTCGAAAGCATGACCTCACCCTACCTGGCTGGATCTTTTCGGACAATGTCAGAGCTGCCACTGTTGGCAGTAACTGCACTAGAGAAAACTTACTGCCATGCAAGCCCTCACCGCAATCGCCGCAGCCGGATCCGCAATGACGGCCCTCGGCTATCTCACCTACGGCGCCATGGCCTGGGACACCACCGATTCTGACGACAGCGAGGCATGCAAATGACCACCATCACCTCCGCGACCGGGCACATCTCCCGCTGCGCGACCACCGAGCCCAAGGCAGCAGCCATGTTCACCCGCCTCTTCGCCCTCCTGGCCGCGGCCGGGCGAGCCGTCCCGTTCCATCGCGAATCCCATTGGGAGATGGTCGGATCCACCGGCATCACCGATCGCGACTACGACCGTTCCGCGCTGGAACTGCGCGCCATCGCCGGTGTCCGCGAGCACGGCTGAGATGCCAGGCGATGCTCGCCGGTCTCAGCGGTCGGACATCGCCACTGAGCGGCAATATTCGCAGCGAAGCAGCGGTTCGTGACCGCTCAGGCCGACCCCTCCAACGACTGAGGCCGCCCATCAAGGGCGGCCTCAGTCATTACGTTCGAACCGATCTCAGATGCTGTCGCCAGCGGTGACCCGCGGCTTCGGCGCACGCATCCGCCGAATCTGCGACGCGCGCACGAAGGCGTACCAGCCGAGCGAGAACTTCGAATCCGTCGAATCCGGGAACCGCTCCAGCACCCGCTTGTTCACGATGCGCCCCAGAATCACACCTTCGATGATCATGAACAGCATCATCACCAGCATGGCGAGCGTGACGATCGCCTGCAGCGCGGGCGACAGAATCATGCTCAGGATCAACACGAGCGCAAGGGGCATGAACAAACCCAGCAGATTGCGCCGCGCATCGACGATATCGCGCACGTACCCCTTCACCGGCCCCTTGTCGCGCGGCAGCAGGAACTGCTCCTCGCCGGCGAGCATGCGGGCGCGCCGGTCCTGCACGGTGGCCTTGCGCTCGGCCGAGTCCACCTTGCGCTCGGCCCGGGTACCGCGCAGCGACTTACGCCGGGCGCGTGCCTCCTTCGAGGTCAGGGGCGCCGGTGCGACCGGCCCACGACGGCGGGCCTGGGCCTCGCGCCGCTTGGGCGTCGGCCGCCCTTTGGCGGCGGTGGGTGACCGGTCCGCGACCGTCGCCGCGGCACCGGCATCGACGGCAGAGGTGTCGGAGGTGGGGTTGGAATCGCCACGGCGCAGGAACTTCACGCCGACCAGGCTATTCGATAGCGTGTCCACAGGAAGAACCTGGTCCGTCCATTTTGCCGGCAGAGTCGCAGCCGCGCCGCTCAATCCCTGCACTGCCGCCGGATTGCCCGCCGCGTAAGATTGGGAATAGTCGCCAGCCAAGTGGCGTTGAAGGCCACGTGCCGTGCGCCTCTCACGGGGTGAAAACAGGTCCATTAGGAGAGTTCATGACTGTGCAGAACGAGACCACCACTCATGGTGCGACTCTGACGGACGCCGCCGCCCTCAAGGCGAAGGCGCTGCTGGATCAGGAGGGCCGCGACGACCTGGCGCTGCGGATCGCTGTACAGCCGGGTGGTTGTGCCGGGCTGCGCTACCAGCTCTTCTTCGACGACCGCTCGCTCGACGGTGACCTGGTTGTCGAGTTCGGCGGCGTCAAGCTCGCGGTCGACCGCATGAGCGCCCCCTACATCCAGGGCGCCTCGATCGATTTCGTCGACACCATCGAGAAGCAGGGCTTCACCATCGACAACCCGAACGCCACCGGCTCCTGCGCCTGCGGCGACAGCTTCAACTGAGCTAGCCCTACCAAGCGCGGAACGTCCCCTCGGGGAAGTTCCGCGCTGCACTATGTCCGGGGTAGTGGCTCCGAGAGTTGGAGCAACCCGTCTCGGACAGTGTATTTTCTAGGTGCGGACCTATCGGTCCGTCCTCCCACCGGCCCCGCGACTGCCGTCCCGCATGCAGGTGTGCGCAGCGCACGTCACCAAAGGATCGACGCCCGTGACCATCGCCGTGTCCGCCTCCATCGCGACCGACCACCTCATGCGCTTCCCGGGAAAATTCTCCGATGTCCTGCTGGCGGACAAGCTCGAGCACGTTTCCCTCAGCTTCCTCGTCGACGACCTGGTCATCCGCCGTGGCGGGGTGGCCGGCAATATCGCCTACGCCATGGGCCTGCTCGGCCAGACCCCGCTGCTCGTCGGCGCGGTCGGCCCCGACTTCGCCGAATACCGGCAGTGGCTCGAATCCCATGGCGTGGACTGCTCCGCCGTCCGCATCTCCACCGAGGCGCATACCGCGCGTTTCGTCTGCACCACCGACGAGACCATGGCGCAGATCGCGTCCTTCTACCCCGGCGCCATGAGCGAGGCCCGCGAAATCTCCATCGGCGCACTGGCTTCCGATCGTGAGCTGGCGCTGGTGCTCGTCGGCGCCAACGATCCCGATGCCATGGTGCTGCACACCGAGCAGTGCCGCGAAGCCGGAATCCCTTTCGCCGCAGACCCTTCACAGCAGCTGGCCCGCCTGGACGGCGAGCAGGCGCTGTCGCTGATCGACGGCGCCGCGTACCTGTTCACCAATGAGTACGAGTGGAGCCTGCTGCTGCAGAAGACCGGGCTCACCGAGGCCGAAATCGCTGAGCGCGTGGGCATTCGGGTCACCACCCTCGGCTCCAAGGGCGCGAAGATCGTCGACCGCGACGGTACCGAACTGCATGTCGACGTGGTGCCGGACAATGCCAAGGTCGATCCGACCGGTGTCGGCGACGGCTTCCGCGCGGGCTTCCTCACCGGGCATTCGGCGGGCCTGTCGCTGGAGCGTTCGGCCCAACTCGGTTCGCTCATCGCCGTTCTCATCCTGGAGACCACCGGCACCCAGGAGTGGACCCTCGACCACGATGTCGCTCTGAAGCGCCTGCGCGAGGCGTACGGCCCCGAAGCCGCTTCCGAGATCGAGTCGATTCTCCGGTCATGAGCCAATTCCCTTGCTGCACACAGGAAGAGGCTTGCAGCTGCAACCCGTGGGTCACGCCGCATTAGGCTGCATGACACCAGCCTAAACGGTGGCGCGCTGCGCGATGTTCAGCGCAGCGTTGTAGTCCGCATGCTCAGCGAAGCTGCAGGACCTACAACGAAAAGTCTGCTGGTCACGTCGATTCTTGCGATCGATGTGACCGCAGGCCGAGCACCGTTGACTCGTATAAGCCGGATCGACGACTGTAACCGGCACGCCCGCTAGGGCTGCCTTATAGCTGATGAATGACGCCAACTGCGCGAAGGCCCACGAATGAAACATGGCTCGCTGGGGCTTGCGGTGCCGTACCCGCTCACGGATGCCCGTCAATTTCTCAACGGCAATCCCGCGACCGGTGCGTTTCGCCTCAGCCACTATCTCTTTGGACACGCAGTGATTGACGTCGGAGACGAACCGCGTTTCACGGCGCGACCGTCGCTTCAATCGACGTTTGGCAGATCTGGTTCCAACCTTCTGGAGTTCAGTTCTTTTGTGCAGGAAGCGCTTACGCGTTCGAGTGATCGGCTGACCTTGATAGAAGGTCCCATCAGATGTTACGGCGATGTTCTCGATCCCCAGGTCAACGCCGAGGAACCCCGTGGGTTCAGCAGCAACAACATCCGGAACCGTGATCGTCACCAGTAGAAACCACTTCCCGCGCCGGTGCACCAGATCCGACTCCCCCACCGGGTGGTCAGCGACGGCCTTCAACTGCTGTTGCCCACCGACGTACGGGATGCCCTTGATCCGGCCGCGTACCGTCCACAACGACACGACCTGAAGATTTGCGACCAGGGAGAAGTTGCGGGAGTCGAACGGCTGGGCCGAATCATTACGAAAAGCAACCCTCCGATTTGCGGCGCGCAAATAGCGCGCAGATCCCTTCTTCCCGTAACTGCCCGCAGCAAGGTTCGACCACAGGCTCGCGTAGGCGTCAGCCACCTTCTTGATTACGTGCTGGGCCGCCTGCGAACCGCCCACCGATTGTTTGACTTGGCGGTAGCACAACCGGCGCAGGTCATAGTTCGATGGCACCTTACCCTTGGCGCCCCTGTGGCTATGTGCCACGTCGGCAACGACATTTGCAGCCCGATTGCACACGGACAGGGTTTCAGACAGCGCAGCCTCAGTCGCACTGTCTGGCATCAGCCTCAATTGAACAACCAACCTCACGAAATCCAGACTATCGAATCGAACAACTTTTCGAGCCGAATCAAGTGAAGTAACTTTCCCAAACCCACTGCCAGTCTGTACTATTCGTCCGGATACTGGCTGTTTCAGCGTCACGACTCTGCAACCTGGCCGACTCATTCGTCCCACACACTGACTCCGTAGTCGGCTTTCAACCCATCTGTCCGGACCACCGAGCCAGACCATCAAGGCTGCCGACGACGCTTGTATTCCAGCTCGTTTCGAAGGACTTGATGATGGTGGTACGGGTCGGCATTGTGGATCTCATTTCGACCCGGCCGGACAGCATGACGCGAAGAGTGTTCCTGGAAGCGGTGCACGGGGGCGCCGGTCAGTTGATCGGTGACGAGTATCGGGTCGAGACAATCGTTTTCGGCATCGATCCTAGAGGATCCGTCGACGACGTCGATTGGCCCGCATTGACCGCGATGGACGCTCTGATCGTCAGCGGCAGCGAACCCACCGGAACCGCGATCGGCGCCGAACCCTGCCTGACGATCATCTCGCGCATCCTCACCGAATGCGCAGCCGCGACCTCGGTACTGTTCTCCTGCCAATCAGCCCACGCCGCACTGCATTTGCTCCACGACATCGACCGCCACCGACTACCCCGGCGTCAGCACGGCGTTTTCGCGCACACGCTTCCGCTCGAGGCTGCTGCCACTATCCACCGGCAGATTGGACTGGCAGTGGATGCCAGTCCAATCGCCGCAGGCCTCGTCCACATCGCAGGCCTGCCCGGCAGCGCGGAACATGGAGACATCTCAGGTCTCGCGGCTGCCGCAGGCCCCTCCGACCCTCCACGTCTCGCGGCTGCCGCAGGCACTTCCGACCATCCACGTCTTGCGGGTGATGCAGACACCTCTGGCGATTCAGGCCTTGTGGGTGATGCCGGTCGCTCACTGACCGCCGGTCTCGCAGGCGCGGTGCCGTTCCCCCACTCCCGCTGGAACGCAATGACTTCCGCGGACCTCCGCGCAGCAGGCGTCCCCCTCCTCCTGGATTCCGCCGAAGCCGAATGGCACCTGGCCACCTCCCCCGACGGCCTGCACCACGTCTTCGTCCAGGGCCACCCCGAATACCTCTGCGACACAATGGCCCGCGAATACCGCCGCGACCTCCGCCGCTGGATCGCCGACCCGACCCTCCCCTTCCCCGACATCCCCCAGAACTACTTCCCCGCCGACACCCACCGCCAACTCCTCGACCACGCCACCCAGGTCCGCACCCGCCGCGACCCAGCCCTCCTCGACGAATTACCGCTCCCCGCAACCTTCGACGACGTCGCCCACAGCTGGGCACCCCACGCCCAGCAGTTCTTCGCCAACTGGATTCACGCCATACACGTCCGCTGCACGACCGGCGCTCCGGTGCCCACTTACTGAACTCGCCCGCACGATGACGCCATCACCCATCCCCGGTACGCCGTTTCGCCCCTCGTAACGAGCGCCCCTGGGATCGACGAACCTAACGTCGCGATCTTGCTGGACACAGGCGGTGTCCGATTCGAACCATGCACTCTGCAGCCGTCAGCGCGTGTTCAGGCGGCGAGGTCGGCTCGGCGGGCCGCTTCCAGTTCGAGCGCAGCCCACGTCTTGAAGAAGTCACGGCGGACCCGCTTACCGAAATACAGCCTGAACAGCACGGCGAACGGACCTGTGACTCGCACGGTCTTCTGGCAACGAATTCGCCCGTCACCGAGATCCTCGAATCGGTTCTCGCCGACCAGCTTTCCGCCCGGCACCCGGCTCTGCGACCCCCATCGGCACCGCGGCTCGACCGTCGTGATCATCCAGTTGACACCGGGTCCGCCGCGCGGCTTGGACCATCCGGTGGTCCCCGGAGCGAAGGCGCCGTCCAGCCGGGCCGTCTGCTCGTGCGGATCCCACGCTGGACGCCCTTCCACGTCCGTGGCGGTCGCCCACACGACCGCCAGATCCCCGCGGATGACCGTCTCGGCCGAAATCTCGTACATCACAAGAACTCCTATCATGTTGTCGCGACAACACTAACTGTTGTTGCGACAACATGCAATCTTCAACCTGCACTGGACACGCGGATTCCATGACCTCCGGCCGAGCGCGTACGCGATTGCGGAACAACTCGGGCACGAGAGGAGGAACCGTTCCGGCGGGACTGCTGACGGCACACCCTGATCCGGGACAGGTCCGGGTGCCACGATGAGACGCCGAGGCAATAAGCTTCTCGGCATGGGCTCGGACCGTTTGTATTTTCGTCAGCTGCTCGCGGGGCGCGACTGGGCCGCCGGTGACCCGATCGCCACGCAGATGCGGAACTTCGCCTACCTGATCGGGGATCGGGAGAGCGGGGAATGCGTGGTCGTGGACCCCGCGTACGCCGCCTCGGATCTGGTGGATATCGCCGAGGGTGATGGGATGCGACTGACCGGCGTGCTGGCCACGCACCACCATCCGGATCATGTGGGCGGCACCATGCTCGGGTTCACGCTGAGCGGCGTCAAGGAGCTGCTCGAAAAGACCGATGTGGCAGTGCACGTCAATAACGAAGAGCTGCCGTGGGTCGCGAATGTCACCGGTATCGCGCCCAGCGAGCTGACCGGACACGCGCACGGCGACAAGGTCAAGGTCGGCGGCTTCGAGATCGAACTGCTGCACACGCCCGGGCATACGCCGGGCAGCCAGTGCTTCCTGTTCGAGGATCGGCTGATCGCGGGCGACACCTTGTTCGTCGACGGTTGCGGCCGCACCGATTTCCCCGGCGGCAACTCCGACGATATGTTCCGCAGCCTGCGCTCTCTCGCTGCGCTGCAAGGCAATCCGGTCGTCTACCCCGGCCACTGGTACTCGGAAGAGCCCAGCGCGGATCTGTCCACGATCGTGCAGAAGAACTACGTCATGCGCCCGCAGACTCTCGATGAGTGGCAGATGTTCATGCCGAGCTGATCATGCCCGAAGCTCGTTCTTCTCGACGTCGAGAGCTGATAGCGCCCTGCACATCACGGTAGCTCTCGCCGCCGACGATACGACCGCCGTTTTGACACGAAAGTGCCTGCTCCGAAACCGTTCGGAGCAGGCACTTTTCGGTCTTTCGGGCCTCAGGCCAGAGCGCTCGGCAGAGCACACGTCGTCGTGCGCCCGGCACCTACGCCATGGTGCGCAGCCAGCCGTGGCTATCGGCGAAGGTGCCGCGCTGAATGCCGGTGAGCGTGTCCCGCAGCGCCATGGTGACCTCGCCGGGTTCGCCTCCGCCGATGGTGAATTCGCGATCGGCGGACTTCACCCAGCCGACCGGCGTGATCACCGCGGCGGTGCCGCAGGCGAAAACCTCGGAGATCTCACCGGATTCGGCGCCCTTGCGCCATTCCTCCACCGAGATCTTGCGCTCCTCGACCTTGTAACCGGAGTCGGCGGCCAGCGTCAGCAGCGAGTCGCGGGTGATGCCGGGCAGCAGCGAACCGGACAGCTCCGGCGTCACCAGCCGCGCCTCCGAGCCGGTGCCGAAGACGAAGAAGAGGTTGTTGGTGCCCATCTCCTCGACGTACCTGCGCTCGATCGCGTCCAGCCACACGACCTGATCGCAGCCCTCTTCCGAGGCCTGCTTCTGCGCCAGCAGCGAGGACGCGTAATTGCCCGCGACCTTCGCCTCACCGGTGCCGCCGGGAGCCGCACGCACGTATTCGGTGGACAGCCACACCTTCACCGGCTTCACGCCACGCGGGAAATACGCGCCGGCCGGGGAGCCGAGCAGCAGGTACTTGTACGCGCTGGCAGGCTTCACACCCAGTCCGGCCTCGGTGGCGAACATGAACGGCCGCAGGTACAGCGACTCTTCGCCGCCGGCGGGCGGGACCCACTCGGAATCGACCTCGAGCAGCTGCCGCACGGATTCGATGAACAGGTCTTCGGGCAGCTCGGCCATGGCCATGCGGGCCGCCGACCGCTGGAAGCGCGCCGCATTGGCATCAACACGGAAGGTGGCGATGCTGCCATCTGCCTGCCGGTACGCCTTGAGACCCTCGAAGATGGCCTGGCCGTAGTGAAACACCATGGTCGCAGGGTCCATCGACAGCGGACCGTACGGCTTGACCTCCGCATTGGTCCACTGCCCGTCGACGTAATCGATGGACACCATGTGGTCGGTGAAGAATCGCCCGAAACCGGGCGCCGCGAGAATCTCCTGTCGCCGCTCCGCCGGGGTCGGGGCGGGATGCGGGGCACGGGTGAATTGCGCGGCAACTGTCATGGGTTGGAGTCTAAAACCTCGGGTGCGGAATGGAGCGATCCGGCCTCCCAGCATTGTGCGGACCGGGCAAACCACACCGTCGGCGATAGGGTGGGGCCGTGTATCCGCAGCCTCCGCCAGCCCCCCGCTCGAACCGGCCCTGGGTGCTGACATTGGTCATCGTGACGGCGTTGGCGGCCATCACCGTGCTCGTCGTGGCAGCGATGCAACCCGGGCGGACGGTGGCCGGAAACGCCCTTCCCGCAGACCAATACGGGCCGCAGGACACTGCGACGCATACGCCTTTCACGACTACTACGACGACAACCCCGGCGAAAGCTGTGATCCCAGCTGTGACGCCCGGCTGGCAGACCGCGTACTCCGTATCCCGCAATGCGGCGTACGACGTGCCCGCGGACTGGAAGGTGCCGACTCCGACAACCATTGTGGGGTTCGAGGGCAGTGGGCTGCGGGCGGTCATGAGTGGGGCCTCGACGTTCAACGAGAAGGCATGCGGTGATTACGGCCCGCGAGCGATTGCGGGCGTGACCGGGTCGAAGATCGCTGACCTGGCCGGGGCTGCGCGCGACGTGGCCGACACCTGGTCGAAGGCGGCCACTGCTGACAATGGGGATACGAATCCGCAGATCACGCTGAGTTCAGCCGAGACGCTCACGATTCAGGGGCGGGCGGCCGCGCATGTGACGGCGACGATCACCAATCAGGGTGCAGTGGATTGCAAACACCCGCCGTCGGGGGTGCTTCACGCGATCGCGCTCACCGATGACGTCGGGCAGGCCGTAGTCATGGTCATCTACGCGGACCAGGGAGTTTCCGACGCTGCCACCGCAGACACGATGCGTCAGATGTACACCACTCTCCGACCCGCCAACCTCGCTCATTCGGACTGTGTTCAGGACCAAACAGTCGTCGGCACCTGGTGCTGATCCCCCGCCATCTCCAGGATTAGGTCCGCCATCATCCCCGACATCAGCGCCTCCGACGCGGTACGGGCTCTCAGCGCGGTCAGACATGGGCCCCCAACATTCGTAACGTGAGCGCCGTTATCTCGGCATGCTATTCGGCCAGGATTCATGCGCATCGGTTGCCACGCCGCTGCCCCGCATCGGCCCCGTTCGCCCTCAGCCTTCGATCTGAATGCTGTTGGTTATCCCCGAGTCTCCTCGTGATGATCAACTTCCGGCCTGAGCGGTCAAAGATCGAGGCAAGCAGGCAATTTTTGCCCTCTACCGCCAGTCTTTGACCGCTCAGGCCGATTCCCTTTACGCCGTGTGGGATTCGACGAACGGCGGCTTGACGACCTCACACTTCAGGCGACGCCCGCGCACATCCACCTCGACCTCATCACCCGGCTCGATCCCAGCGGCGGTGCCGAGCAGCGCAAGCGCAATACCCACCTTGAGCGTGGGAGAGAAAGTGCCGGAGGTGGTTTCACCCACCTGCTCGTCACCGCGCATCACCGTCTGCCCCTGACGCAGCACGCCACGATCAACAGCCTTGAGTCCCAGCAGAACTCGCCGAGGCCCGGCAGCCTTCTCCTGTTCCAGCGCCGCCTTACCCCAGAACTCCGGCTTCTTCCAGCCGACAGCCCAGCCCGTGCGCGCCTGCAACGGCGAAATATCAACGGACAGTTCATGTCCGTGCAGCGGGTACCCCATCTCGGTGCGCAACGTATCGCGCGCCCCGAGGCCCGCAGCCTGACCACCAGCGGCCTCTACCTCGGCCACCAATGCCCTGAACACCGCCTCCGCGTCATCCCAGCGCGGCAGCAGCTCATAGCCCTGCTCACCGGTGTACCCCGTCCGGCACACCCGCACCGGCCGCCCGTCCCACTCGGCGTCCTCGTACGCCATGTACTCCATCTCGGTAGGCAACCCGAGCTTGGTAAGCACCTCCGCAGCCTTCGGCCCCTGCACCGCGAGCACCGCATACTCGCGATGCTGATCAGTCACCGTGATCCCCTCGGGCGCGACCTTCCGCAGCTCCGCCACCACCGCAGCGGTATTCGCGGCATTGGGCACGAGGAAGATCTCGTCGTCGCTGACGTAGTAGGCGATCAGATCGTCGATCACGCCACCCTCGAGTGTGCAGCACAGCGTGTACTGCGCCTTCCCGGGGCGAATCCGATTGAGATCGTTCGTCAGCGCCGAGTTCACAAACGCCGCAGCCCCCGGACCTTTGACCGTCGCCTTCCCGAGGTGGCTGACATCGAACAGCCCCACCGTGGTCCTGACAGCGGTGTGCTCCCCCACGGTCCCCGCATACGAAACCGGCATCTCCCACCCCCCGAACGGCGCGAAGGTAGCGCCCAACTCCACGTGGACGGCATGAATAGGCCCCTGCAGCAGCTTCTCGTCGGTCACCCGAAGCAGCTTATCGGTCGGGCTATTTGCGTGCGATTCGCCCGAACCAGAACACTTCCGAGCTTCAGCGAAAACGGGGCAGCCCGGTCAGCGTCGTAACCGATGGTGGCCGACTGTCACGCGGTTGACCTCCGTTAGAGTCTGCTGAAAGTTTGCGGTGAGGGGGATTGTGACGTCACAAGTGAATTCTGCCGACCTCCCGGCAGCGGGCACCTTCGCGGCCGATCCTCAGGCGCTATTGAACGTGGCCGACTGGTTGGATCGGTCCGCTCAGGACATCGCGGATGCGGTCGATGCGCACATGCGTGCTGTCGGCGAGTTCCTCGGCGGCGACTGGCTGGGCCAGGCTGCGGAGTCGCATCGGGATCCGTGGTCGGAGTGGTACGACGGTACTCGCCGCATTGTCGGCTCGTTTCACACCGATTCCGGACTCCTCCGACAGGCATCGACCGAGTACGACCACATCGACCAGGCCCGGGCTACAGCGGTCGAGCAAGCCGGCGCGAGCCTCGACCTGCCGCCCGTGGTGTGACGTGGCCGACTTCAGAGTTGACCTCGACGGCCTGCAGCAGCTGATCGACGGCGCCGCGAAACTCGAAACGACAATCGAGGACGCTGTATCCGCCATTGAGAAGCAAGTCGACGAACTCCACGTCAACTGGGATGGCGCAGCGGCGATAGCGCACAAAGGTGCGCACGATGCGCGCATAGCCGCCATCAACGAGATGCGTCAGGCACTGGGAGCACTCCGCGACAAACTGAACACCGCCCGCACTGCATACGGCGCGGTGGGCCCGATCAATCTCGGGATGTGGCCGTGAGCCCGACAGCAACAGTTCCGGTCATTCTGTGCCGCGCCGACGAATACCACTCTGCAGGTGAGGTATTCGGCGAGATCGTCACCGACGCAGTGTCTGTCCACGAAGGACTTATCGGCGTCCTCAGCGCCAATGCGGGCATGGCGGGAAGCGACAGCGTCGGCGGAAAATGGGCTGCTTCGTATGACGAAGCCGCAGGTCTGGCGATGTCCACCTCAGCGCGGTTGACGACCGCGTCCGGACAAACCCGCGACCTCATCTCAGTTGGCCTGCACAATCTTCAGGCTGGTGAGTCGGCCGCCAATTTCAACAGCGTTCCCCCGCCGGCCGCACCTCAGATGCCGCCCGTGCCCTGCCTGGTCGAAACACCGGCATCGGCGGCCGGCGATGGGATCCCTGAACCATTCGGCTGGTCGATCATCAAAGATCTCGTAGGCGCAGCCTGGCCGAACGGACACCAGGATGAACTTCATACCGCCGAGGCGGCCTGGAACACCGCCGCCTCCGACTTCCGCACTCTGGCAATGGGAATTCCGGAGGCGGTCGGCTTTCTCTCGAATCAGCAATCGGACGAGATCCCGGCCGCGATCGACGCCTGCACACAACGACAGAACGATCTCCATAGCCTCGCGGACGCCTGCCAGAGCCTCGGTCAAGCCTGCGACGAGTATGCCCATCATCTCGACGAAGCACACCACCAGATCCTTGACGAGCTAAAGGAATTCGCGGCCGAAGCGATAGTAGGTGAGCTCGCGTTCGCCGCCCTCGCTCCATTCACCGCGGGAATTTCCGAGTGGGTCGGCAATACGGCCCTTGGTGCGCGCGTCGCTATGAAAGCCCGTCGTGTGGCTGCGATTATCGCCAGTCTCGCGACCAAGGCAGCCGAAATCACTTCCCGCGCAGTCAAACCGCTCGTCGAGAGCCTGAAACCGCTACTGGAGCGAATCAGCACATGGGTCGATGCCGCGCGGACGAAGCTGACAGAGTTTCTCGGGCGCAGCAACCCGAAAAGCGGACTCTCGCAGAAGACTATCGATGACATTCTTGGAACTCCGAAGGGCGCGCGCCCAGACCCGAGCTCCTACCTGTCTCCCGAATACATCGAGCAACATCTGGCCTTGTTCGACAAGGACGGAGCGACACGATTCATGGTGGAGAGCAACCTGAACAGGTACGGAATCGGACAAGCCGACGGCACGTCCTTCGTGATGCCACGCGGTGAAGCGGACGCACTGCTCGCTACGACCAAGGGAGATCCCGCTGCTCTCGAAAAGGCATTGGGATTGCCCGATGGCTTCCTCGAGAGCAACAAACTGGTTCGGGTCGATATCCCGCATCCCGACACGCATGGCCTCAGGATCCCGTCCGGCAACGAGGCCGGCGCCAACAGCCAGTGGGTTCCCGGCGGTAAGCTCCCTGACGGCGCAAACGAGGCGATCATCGATGTGAAGGGGATGAACGTGGGAACGGACTATCAGGTGACAGATCTCCCGAAGGGCGGCGCCAAATGAAGTTCGAGGACACCTACTTCAGCCGGGAACTCCGATTTGCCGTCGGAGTCGAGCAACAATCTGGCAAGTATTATCTCTCCATCCCGGTCAGCAACGGCCTCGTCGACTACGACGAGTACTACGAGTTGGATCCGGCAACCTACGAGCGATTCATCGAAGACCACGCAGCCGCATCCGATTTCGCAATCCAGTGCCGCCGCCATGAGAAGGACGACCTCCTCATCATGAAGCCAGGAAGCAACCGTGGGGTTGCTATCTAACAGCGGTCCGCAGCCGCTTCGGCCTGAAGTCTCACAGCGTCAGAGTTAGATGCGTTGCGCCCCGAGCTTGTTCCTCCACTTTGGCGTGCAAATACGAGAGAAGCATCTCCTCGTCCACGACTTCTATCTGCTGGCCCCGCATCTGCAGTTCAGCGACTCGACGAGCCTTGGAAGTGGTGAATACGGAAGCATCCCGGCCCGCGAAACGGTCGCCGATCACCAGGCAGGTGGTGCGCTTGGTGACGTTCTTGGCAGGCGTCGCGCCGTGTGCCGCGATTGCGTCCCATACCTGTTGGCGGGTCATCGAGGTGAGATCGCCTGTGAACACGACGATCTGGCCATACAGCGGGAGGCTCGGGTCAGTGCCGGAGATCTCGGGCATGACCAATTCTTCACGCGAGAACACAGATCGGCGAGGTCGACTGAACTGCGGCGCCGGCCGGAACGGCGAGTCGAACCTCCGCCGTTCGAACACTGTCATCTGCTCGAGGTCGGACAGCGAATCCACTCCTGCCCTCGCCGCGAGCGCCAGCACGATATCGGCGGCCGCCCGTGCGTCGGCTGCGGCATCGTGGTGTGCGATCAACGAGATATCCAGTGCGCCGGCGACATCGGGCAGTCGGTAACCGTCGAGGTCGAGATGCTTGCGCGACATCGCCAGGCTGCAGCTGAATTCCCAACTCGGAGCTTCGATTCCGCTGTGACGGCAGGCTTCTCGAATAGCGCCGCTGTCGAATCCGGCGTTGTGTGCAACCAGAGGAAGGTCTCCAACCACTTGGTGCACCTCTGGCCACAACTGTGCGAACGTCGGCTGATCCGCGACCATCGCGGGCCGGATGCCGTGCACTCGAATGTTGTGCGGCGAGAAGAAGTCCACGGCGGTCGGTGGACGGCACAGCCATGAATACGTCTCTTCGCGAATACTGTCGCGAACGATCGTCACACCAACCGCGCAGATGCTGCCCCGAGAGGAGTTCGCGGTCTCGACGTCGATTGCGGCGAACGACAATCCCGCCACTGTCACCGCACCACGAGCGGCAAAGGGCGAGCAGTCTTGCCGCCCTGTTCGATCAGGATCGGGCGCGCTGCCCGCAGCGCCTCGAACTCAGCCCACCGATCAGCGAGATCCGCGATTCCATGCGCCAAACACAATGCCGGACGGACGTTTTCATCAATCTCGCGCAGTGGCGGAGCAGCTTGGCTCGGATGCACAAGAGCGGGCCACTGTGGCCGAATCAGCTTGTTGGACAGCGTTTCCTGATGCTCGGTAAACCGCTCGTCCACCACCGCAACCTCGGCCAGAACCGCATCCACGGTCGCATCCAAGTCGACAACACCCGTCTCCGCCGTGCCCGCAACCACCTCAGCCCCACACCAGATCGCGCAACACCCAGCCGTAATCGTCGAGATCACATCCTCCTGATCGAGTCCAACCACCCAAGCGCCCGTTAGCCGCGAAAGCCCCATCCCCCGACCAACATTCACATGCCAAACAACCAACCGGTCGCCCACTTTATCGAGCACGGCAACAAGGGACAACACAGTCTGATTCATCATGCTCATGGTGCTCCGAGTCCTCCACCGACAGTCTGCACCGGCCACCGTAGAGCATGAGTCCGACATGCCGCCAGACTCGAGGCCGGTATCGAAAGGCGCCAGAAGTTACTACTGCTGGAGCGATTTGTGCCAATAGTCCAGCGTCGATGCGATTCGATCAACTGAATGTAATGCACTGCTACACAGCCTAACTCGACGGCGCTTGACTGACCCTTCAGCGGCTGACCGATATGTCGCGAAAGCCTGTAGCCGACAGGGTTCCCGCTCGATCCTCTCCCGCAACGCCGCGACGTGGGTGAAAATCATGGAGTACCCAAGCGGGACCCGGAGCCAGACAGGGGGAGGCATGGAGGTTCACATCTACACCGATGGCGCGTGCAGTCCGAATCCAGGACCAGGAGGGTGGGGAGCCGTATTGCGTTACGGCACTCGCGAACTCGAACTACACGGCGGCGATCCCGGCCCCACGACCAACAACCGTATGGAGCTGACAGCTCCGATCCGGGCATTGGAGCGGCTCGAACGCCCTGCACAGGTGCGGATCTTCACCGACAGCACCTACGTGCGCGACGGGATCACCTCATGGGTACTGAAGTGGCAGGCCAACGGGTGGCTCACGCAGAAGAAGGAACCGGTCAAGAACGCGGACCTCTGGCAGCAATTGCACGCCGCCTGCTCCATGCATCAGGTCGAATGGGAGTGGGTGAAAGGGCATGCAGGGCATCCCGACAACGAACGAGCCGACCGATTGGCGGTGCGGGGTGCGACCGAGGCAGGCGGGTACGGCGGGCAGCCGGGCGCCTCGGCACCGCGAGAGCGTTCTCCGCGCAAAGCTGTCGGCCCAGCCGCTAAACCCTGTCGCGCGTTGACGAAGTCGGGCTCGGCCTGCCCGAACGCCGCCTCCCGCGAATCCGGGCTGTGCCATATTCACGACCCGGCGCTGCAATGCGGCGCGATCAATCGAAAAGGCAAACCATGCGGCATCGCCACCGGAGGCGGCCGCTGCAAAACCCATTACGACGTGCCTGATTCGAGGACTGACACCACACCATCCCTGCTCGACCTGGCAGGTTCGTGAGCACTGAGTCCTGAAAGGCTGGCGACACCTCCAACCGGCCCCGTGCTCACCGTTTACGAAGACGGACCGATAGAGTCCGCAACGGGTTCCTGTCCTGATGCACGAGGGGGTAAGACGGGTGGCTGAAATCGCAGCGGGCGGTGCACTGCGGATCATCGGGTTTCCGATGCCCAAGGGGCATACCAGTCCCGATCTGTGGTCCGGGGCGGCGGTGTCCGACGACCAGATCCGGGCGCTGGCGGTCGGCGCGTACTACTGCGACAGCTGGGGCGCCTACAACGACACGGTCGCCTTCGAGCCGGAACTGCCCAGGCGCAAGGAAACTCGCCGCGAGGCCACCATCGAAGGTCTGCATTCGGCGTGGGGCGTCGACAATGCCGACGAAGCTCGCGACACCATTCGCAGGCTGCTCGCAGGCATGCACGCGCCATTGTTCACGCTCATCCATCCTTTGGCGGTAGAAGCCTCCGTGGAGTCTTTCCGTCCCGGCCGGACCAGCATCGCCACGGGGCACCGGGAATTCCTGCAGACCCTTTCACAGTTCCGCGGCTATGAGGCCGCGTCCGGAATCGACCGTGATTACGACGCCTGGTTGCAGGCGATCAAGCTCGGCATCGTCAACGGATTGCCGCAGCCGTTGCACACCGATGCCACCGCATGGGACCTGGCCCGCGTGGTTTTCATCGCCCGATCCGCCCACACCGCCGGATATCTCCCGGAGGACGAGGCCTGGGAACATATGCTCGCCGGCCTCGCGATCGCACAGCAGCACTACCCGAATTGGCGGCAGTTCGCGGCAGGCTTCCTCACCGGCGCCATCTTCTGGGCGGCGACGCGGGATCTCGCAGCTGCCAAGGAGCAGGTCGGTGAACGCCGAGAGGTGTTGTACGCCTTGCAGTCCCGACCCACCAGCCCATGGCGGCGGGTCGCCTTACATCCCGGCACACCGCTATTCGGAGTAACTGCCGGAACGTAGATCAGCCGGGCATGGCCAGCATGATGCCGACGGCCTGCCGATGAAACGGCTCGTCCTCCACCATGCCGAGCCGGCGACGCTCCACCAGCAACTGCCACTCGGCGAACAGATCCGTCGAGGCCGGGCGCGCCAGCGCAATCGATCCGTCGACATGCTGGATCTCGCACGCCAGGTGCACTGCCGTCGCAACCCGCGCGAAATCCACTGGCGCCCAATCGATGAACTCGAGCACAGTCGGGTAGGCATGCACCTTCAAGGTCGCGGGCGCGCCCGGCGCCGGAGGATTCACCACCTCGGCCCGATCGACGGCGGCGACAGGCAACTCGCGAACCTCAGCGCCGACGAACAGCAACCGGAGCGTGGTGATCGCCACCAACCCCGGCGCCCCGGAGTAGCTGGCCTGAGCCAGCTCCATCACATACTCATCCGAACGGGCCAGCGTCTGCAATGCGGTGATCTCACGAATCATGTTTCCCGGGAACCGCATTCGCTGCGCCGCCCACGTCACGTCCTGACGCATCGGCCCGTGCTGCGAAGGCACCAGCGGTGGCGGCGTGAAATCCGGCCGAACGATCGCGACCCGCCGCGCCTCGAGCAGTTCCCGCCGCACCGCCCGCACCAGTTCTTCAGCCTGTTCCCGCAGCTCCGGCTCCAAGTAGACCGGCACCGGATGATGTTGCGTGGCAACCCCGTTCACCACGAAATCCGGTGATCGGAAGAACAACAGCACGGCAATCCGCCCATCCTCCGTGGAGGCCCCCGCAATACGCCGCAACTCGGACACCGCGACATCGACGGCAACGTCGTCGTCACTCCGGAGCGGCTGCGTCACCAACCGGCCCCCGCCGAACCGAATCGCGGTCCGCTGGCCCCACACCTCGAGCATTATTCGTCCCTCCCACTCGCCAGCATCGAACCGAAATCCTACCGACGGGGTCCCACAACTACGAGAGCCAGGACGAACGCTTCAGTTAGCTTGATACACCATCGGCAGAGACACGATCTGTTGCCGGAAACCGTCATCGCCATTTGCGTCGAGGAAGTATGTCTGCACCTGAAATTCCAACGGGAAGGCAGAGCTCGACCGAGTAATCAGGTCAGCAATTTTGGACCGGGAGGATTGAGTCTGCTCGGATTCATCGACGCCGACCACGAACACGGGCTGCGAGTCTCCGACCTGCACCAACCCAAATCGGGCTGACTTGACAGACCTGATCGAGGCGAGATTCCGCGACAGGGTGTTCAGGAATTCCTCTGGGCGGCGCGCGGGTTCGCCGATTCGGACCTCGGATCCCGATGTCACTTCGTTCGAAGCCCCACGCAGAATTCCCACTCCCGAAGGCATGATGGGAAGGCCGGGTGCCTGCGCCCGCCAATTGAGAGCGATCCCAACCTGTGGCGGCAACAACTCGGCGAGCTGACGCACGGGAATCCTGATGCGCGGGACCTCACCCGCGGTCAGGACTAGTTGCTCCTCAGACGAGTAGGCGGGAACGTAACGCGCACCATCGATTTCCGTCGTCGTGAAGGTCGCGGCGGCGTTCGAGACCGAGTCAGCACCGACCGGCACATATGCGATCTGGTCACGCATGGCGCTCAACAGGTCGTCAGCGGACACCCGCCCGGCCTGTGCCTCCGACAACAATCGTTCGAACTCGTTGTCAGGAGAGGTCACCGTCGTTCCTTTCGTCCAAGATCCGGCCGAGCGCCTCGACCTTCTCCTCGAAAATCAGATTGAGTCTGCGCTGTTCATCGAAATCTGTTCGCACCAGATAGAAGTCGGTGATGTTCCTGCCACCGACATACAGGCGATCGAAGAGTTCCTTCGCCGACTCGACGGCCGTTCGATCGGGTTCGTCAGAATCGGTGAGAGTCGCGCCGATCTCCTCGAACCGACCGCTCCATAGAAGGATTCGGCGATTCTGCGGCTCATCTCGCAGCTGAGCCAAGATTTGCGAAACGGCCGATACAGCGGCTTCGCGCCGCTGGCGGTAAGAGTCGCTGCTCACTTGAGTGGCCACGCTCCTAACACGTCGGTGCCTGGAATCTTCCATGGCTGCGGGACGAATATCTGATCTGCCGCGCCACCGAGATGGACTCCGGATTGGTAGCCGACGGGGCCAACATACACTTCCGTGCCCGCCGGGATCTTCACCTGGAACACGGTGTCCAGGGGCGATTCCCCTTCCAGTAGACCGGTCTTCGGATTGACCCACTGGGGCTTGACCGCGGAATCGATCCGCACCTGGGCGACCGAGGAAGGCGGCTCCGCCGTGAACCACTGGCCTAGCGGCTCGTCAGCGGTCCCACCGCGATACAGGGTGACATCGTCCTTCAACACAACCGTGTCGTACTTGCCGCCGGCGAAGTTCGCGGCAGGGTTGTTCCGCAGCGCCGCGAGCGGGCCCGGGTTGTCGACCATATTGAACTCATAGGCACCGGGATTCTTCCCCGTGAGCAAAAAGCGTGTTCGAACAGCTGCCACCCACTGGCGGATCTTGGCGGCAAGAGCAGTGCACCGCTCCAGCATTGTCGTAGTGATCCGAGCGGCGACAACACCCGCCTTGGTGGCCAGGTTGCCGATAATGGTGGCGACCCGACCGGCTTTGTATGCGGCGCGGGCACCCACAGCGGCGTTCCCGACAAACTCCGACCCACCTGCGGTGAAGGGTATGAGAGCCGCGGAGATGATCTCGCCCACCATCGCTTCCGCCGCGAATTCCTTGAGTTCATCAAGGATTTGGTGATGCGCCTCGTCGAGGTGTTTGGCGTACTCCCCACAGGCATCGCCCAGCCCCTGGCAGATGTCGGCGAGCTCGTTCAGGTCGGTTTGGCGTTCGGTCGCCGAGGCGATCGCGGTGGGGATCTCATCGGATTGCTGGTTCTGCAGGAAGGCGATCGCGGGGGAAACCTGGCCGGCGAGCAGCCGGAAGTCGATAGCGGCTGTGTGCCAAGCAGTTTGGGCGGTCAGTAGCTCATCTTGATGACCATTTGGCCAGGCGGCACCGACAAGATCCTTGATGAAGGACCAACCGAAAGGTTCGGGGATCCCGTCTCCCGCTGCCGACGGAACCGTGGCTACCAGGCAAAGCATGGGAAGTAGCTGCGGCGCTGGCGGTGGTGGCGTTTCATCGTGGTGAGCGGCAGCCTCGGTGACTGCGTGGTTGTACACGGAGGCGGCGATCAGGTCCCGTGTCTGCCCGCAGGCCGTCACGAGATCTGCCGATGCCGTCAGTGCTTGCGCCGCGACAGGATCATAGGCGGCAGCCCACTTCTGGCCGATGCTGTCGCTGCCCGCCATCCCCGCGGTGGAGATGAGCACTCCGATCAGACTCGTATGAGTGGTCTGTCCATCGGTGCAGATCTGGCCGAAAACTTCACCAGCAGAGTGGTATTCGTCAGCGCGGCACACAATCAGAGGCACGGTCGGAGTCGGACTCATGGCCACATTCCCTGATTCGCGGGGCCGACCGCGCTGTAGGCCGTGTGTGCGGCCAGTAGCTTCCCGCGCAGGTCCACCAAAGCCGTGCGCATCTCGGCCACCGCGGCGATTCGCTCGTCATGCGCGCTCTTATGCGAAATCGCAGCTTCGCCGGACCAGTTGACGTGCAGCTCATCCACACGCTTCTCGATCTCAGCGATCCGGTTCTCGATGGTGGTTTCGAGAGCCGCGGCTCCGTCGATCAAACCCTGCAATCCAGGCAAATCCACCCGATAATCCGCCACAGCTATACCGCCGGAGGGAGGTTCAGACTCGAACCCGCAGCATCGAGCGCCCCGGCCCGAACCTGATCCTGCCCTCTGTATTCGTTCGCCGCCTGCCGCAGCAGACCCGAGTCCGTCCGGAACGAACCGACTATGCGACGAGCCCCTTCCTCCCACTCCGCCCACGGGTCTTCATACGAGGTTGCTGCCGCCCCCTGCCAGTCGGCGCCGACAAATCGGCGAACCTCACGCATCTGCTTATCGAGTGCATCCGCGATCTCCTGCGCAACCTGATCGACCCAGCCTGCGACCGCGCACAGCTCCCCGGGACCGACAGCAACTTCTCCTGCCATGCCGATCAGGCTATCGACGGGCTACTGCCCTTTGCACACCGGGCCGAAAAGGTGGCACCGCCCTGCAGGAGAGTCGGCCACACAATAGAAACGCGCGACCAGCGGGGCATAGGACCGTCATTGCAGGGGAGCTGCCGGCGCTCTTCACAGAATCGACCAACCTCGGCAGCACATCAACTAATGTCCCCTCGTGGCCGACACACAGCCGTCCTCCCCCTCCCGCCGCGGACCGCGCCGTAAGAAGCCGGTCACCTTCCGCTTGCACGCGACGGTCGTCGGCACCGAGCCGCCGCTGTACCGATGGCTGGACGTCTCCTCCGAACTGTTCCTCAATGACCTCAATGAGGTCATCGGCGCATCCTTCGGCTGGGTCAATCGCGCCTCCCACGAATTCCGTTGTGGCGCAGCCGTCGACGACCCCACCGCGGACCGCTACATCTGCCCCGAAGCAGTCGCCGACCGCGACCCCGCCGTCCCCGAGGAACAGGTCCGCCTGGACGAACTCCTCACCGACCTGGGCGACACGCTGTACTACATCTACGACTTCGCCGACCCCTGGGTGCACCACATCTACGTCGAAGAGATCCTGCCCCGCACCGCGAAAATGCCCCGAGCCCGCTGCGTAGGCGGTCAGCGCGACTGCCCCGCAGACGTCGCGGGCGGGATAGCCCGATACGAATACTTGTCTCGCAGAGCAGATTGGGACGACGAAGGGGAATCCTTCCAGTATGTCCGCCCGGAAGACATCATCACCGAATCCGAGTACGCGGAGCCCAGCCCGTTCGTCATCGAAGAGATCAACTGGGCACTCGCCAACACCTTCGGCTACGGGCGGGAGCAGAAGTCGGTCGGTCCATGACGACGCATTGAACCTGGCCAATCGATGCAAGCGAAAAGTGCATCGCCGCCAGTTATAATTGCGTTTAGTGTAGATAAAGTATACTAAACGCAGAGTTGGTCGACCTTATCCAGAGGAGACCTCGTGAACTGGCCATCGCACCGCAACGAAGATCGAATCTGGGACCCACGTCAGCGCCAAGGCTCGCGGGCGGATCGGATCCTCGACCGGATCACGGTCGCGATTCCGCCCAAAATTGGCAAACTCGACTACGACCCGACCGGCACCGTCGCTCGCACCCACGAAGCGGCGTTGATTGCGATTGCCCGCCTCGAGGCCGGGTTCGGCGAGCATCTGGCCCCGCTGGCCGACTTCCTGCTGCGCAGCGAGTCCGTCGCATCCTCCAAGATCGAACATATCGATGCAGGCTGGCGAGCCTTCGGCAAAGCTGTCGCGGGAGGTAAAGCCAGCGACGAGGCGAAGTCGCAACTGGCGGCGGTCAAGGCTCTGATCGCGATGGTCGATGCAGCCGGCGCGGGCACCATCCAGCTCGACGATCTACTCGAAGCACATCGGCTACTGATGGCCGTCGACTACTACACCGCACGCGATGCGGGACAACTGCGGGATGTGCAGAACTGGATCGGCGGCAGCGACTACACGCCGATCAACGCCGCGCACATCCCACCGCCCCCCGAACTGGTTGCCGAGTTGATCGCCGATCTGCTGGTTTTCGTCAACCGGGATGATCTGCCGATCCTTGCGCAAGCCGCCATCGCACACGCCCAGTTCGAGTCCATTCACCCGTTCACCGACGGGAACGGGCGCATCGGACGCGCACTGATCAGTGCAGTGCTTCGCCGCCGCGGCCTCACCCGCCGGGTGACCGTACCGCTGGCTTCGGTCATGCTGGCGGACACCGGCCGATACTTCATGCACCTCAATCGATTTCGCAACGGCAACGTCGACGCGTTCGTGGAATACCTGGCAATCGGCGCGATCCACGCCAGCGAGGCCGCACAGGACTCCGCCCTGGCCCTGGCCGACCTGCCGAGCCGCTGGCGAGACATCGCCCGCCCGCGTACCAACTCGGCGGACGAGACCCTCCTCGCAGCGCTGCTCGAAACCCCAATCCTCAACGCCGACACCGCACAACACATCGCCGGCACCACCGAAGCCAGCACATATCGGGCACTGGGAAGGTTGACCGACGCGGGGATTCTCGAGCTCCTCTCGGATAGCAAACGCAACCGCATCTGGGCCGCGACTGATGTGCTGGCGGAGCTGGACGCGTTGAGCGCGGCGATCGGGCGGCGCACGATCGAGCATGTTTGACAAACGGACGGAGGTTCCGGCTGCAGTCACACAGAGCCGGAGTCAGGTGGCCTTGATGTGATTGATCTGCGTGGCCAGCTCGATGACGCGTTTGTCCTGTTCGCCGTAGCGCACAGCCATCTGGCTGTGCAGGCGCTTGAGGCGGGTCAGCGCTGCTCGAACATCACCGGTTTGGACGTGGCAGGCGGCCAATTGGCGCTGGCAGTACATGACTTGATCGTCGTAGGGGCCGCGCTCCGCGGTCAGATCGTCGATGAGGGCGCGATAGAGGTCGGCTGAGCCGGCGAAATCGGCGCTCTCGAAGCGCAGATCGGCCAGTCTCAGCCGAGCTTCGACCACATCGGCGTCACGCGAACCCAGCAGGGGCAGAGCGATTTCCACGACCGTTTTCAATTCGTGAATCGCCGGATCGTAGCGTGAGTTGTCGGCGAAGTCGCGTGCGCGGCGCATGGCGCGCTGTAGATCGCTACGGCTGAAATCGGTTGGCGGAACGAGATTTACGACGGCCTCGACTGCAGCCGGTGGTACCACCGGCTTCGGAATCAGCTGCGTAGGCGCCACAACAGTAGGCGCCGTGCGGTCCGAGACGGACACCGCCACCGCGCAGGCATACATATGCGCCGGGCTGCGGTTGTCCTTCACCTCCCGCAGCACACTGAGGCTGGTCGCATAGCGCAGCAGCACCGCGTGCACGGTGGCCGCATCCTCGGGACGCTGGTCGGGAGCCTTCGCGAGCATGCTCATGATGAGCCGGCCCAATTCGACCGGCACATCGGGGCACTCCTCGCGGATATCGGGTGGCTGTAGGTGAACCTGGTTCTGCCACACCATGTATGGCGAGCTGCCACCCATGACCCGGGAGCCGGTGAGCAGTTCGTGCAGTACGAGCCCCAGCGAATAGAGATCGGTCTGCGGCACGACGGCTCTACCCTCGACCTGTTCGGGCGACATGAACGCGGGCGTTCCGAGCGTGTGGCCGGTATTGGTGTAGCGAGTCATATCGGACTCGAGCGCCACCGCGAGACCGAAGTCGAGCACCTTCACCGTTCCGTCGCTGCACAGCATGAGATTGGACGGCTTCAGATCGCGGTGGTAGATCCGATTGCGATGGGTCGCAGCGAGTACCGCGGCCGCCTGCGCGCCGAGCGAGGCGACCACACCGACCGATAGCGGACCACGGTCGTCGAGAAGTTTGTCGAAGGTGACGCCCTCGACGAATTCCATGACGAGATAGGGACGATCTTCCTTGCCCGGCCGCTTGTCAACGCCCGCATCGTGAATCATCGGCATGCCAGGATGCCGCATCCTGGCCATCAGCTCTGCCTCACGGAAGAAGCGCTTGGTCCAGTCCGGATCCCGATCGAGATTCGGGTGCGTGAACTTCACGGCGATTTGGCGCCCCAGATGCCGGTCGAAGCCGTCGAATACCAGCCCCATACCGCCCGAGCCGATCTCATCTATCAGCTCGTACCGGCCGTCGCCGACGACGTCCCCTTTCACGCCCTTACCTCCGTGAGTTCAGAAAGATCAGCACGCAGACCTACTCGCCGCCGGCCACAGGGTGTAGCCGCCCGTGCGCCAGACCGCTGAATCCGACGCGCACCAGGTGCTCGATGTTCTCACGCTGTCGGCGGCCGGCCGCTTCCAGCTGTATGAGCTGCTCGAAAGCCACTCCATAGCAACGCTGTTCGGCGAGCGGGAGGCGCGGGACGGCGACCTGGTACAGATCGATGTGACCGCCAACTGCGGCCTCGACAGCTGCGCGCAGAACACCCGCGAGAAAGTGCGGGTCGACCGCCTTGACATTCACGCGCAGCAGCTGGACGCCGGGTCCGAGCAGTACGCCATCGTCCATGCAGACCTGTACAGCGGATTCCGTGCCGACTACCACGGCTACGTCACCCTTCCGGACAGTCACCGCGCCGGAGGTTTCGGCATTTCCCCATCTCGATGGCGCCCGGCCGAGGCGCACATCCTTCGCCGACCAGACTGGGGTTTCACCATTCGTAACCCCGACAGTCGGCGGAGCCGTGTGTACCGTCACCGCTTCGGCGTCCACCAGTTCGTCGATCGATACGGTGCCGGGCGAGGTAGACACCGCTTCCAGCGAGGGCGGTTCCCAGACCGGTTGGCCGAGCAGGGCATTACGCAAGTACGGGTACTCGATCGGCTGGTCCGGTACACCCCCGTGCGAAGGCGACTCTATCTGGTCGTGATGTGCAGCGCTGTCCCGCTTCACAGTCGGTAGTCTCCCCCCGGGGTTACTGCACTCAGGCCCGCTGCAGTCTGAAGCAAAGGTAGCAGTGCCGCAGCGCATGTCACGTCTGAAGGAATTCGCATGATGTCAGGTTCGATCCCTGCCGGTGTCCAGATCGGACTCCGGAGCCAAGACCCCGACCGTGAGGCCTGTTGTCACAAGTTCCGCGACGTGCTCAGCGGCATAGGTGGCACGACGAGCAGCTGTTCGCAGCAGGAAAAGTTGCCGAAACACATCGCCGTAGCGTCGTTGTTCAGCGAGTGACAGCACCGGAATCCGCAGTCTGGTCGGATCGAATCGGACGGTGGCCGTCCTTGTTGCCGAGATGTTTTCAGCACCGGTCAGGAAGCCCGCCAGGAACCACGGATCGAGCCGGTCCTCATCAACACGCAAGGTATGCACATGTGGGCCGCGAAGGACGCCGGCATCTTCCGGGCCCGCCACACGTGCGCTGCGACCACCTGTTCGATCACTGCGGACCGCAGGGATCAGAACATCCCGATCCTCGACCACTTCGCGCTTCTCAGATGCGATAGAACTCAATGTGCCCGACGCTGGACTGCCGGTCGCGATATCCGGTGCGGTGAGAACCGGGCTCATGTCATCGGCCACCTGCTGGTCGGTGCTCGGCAGATCAGACTTGATCCACGTCAGCTGACCGTGAGTCATCAAGTCTGAAATGGGAACGAAGCGCCAGGATTGGCTACCGGCAGCCGACCATCCACCCAATGCGCCTGTGACCGAGGTTAATTCAGTGACGGCGGTAGTGAGTCCCCGGATCACATCGTCGACATTATCGACCACACTCTCGGAGTCCAGCGATGCACGGACGTAGCGGACCGGCGTCAGATCGACTTCATCATCGAGCACATCCACCAGGCGCACGACGGCCGCAACACCGGAGGCCACCGCGGCATCGGGGTTCGGACTGTCGAATGCACGCCAAGACCGTAATACCCTGTCGTTCAACACATCCCAGTCAACACCTTCCGTACCGTCGGCCTTGGCCGGCAGACCTGTCGTGTCGACGAACAGTATAGCGTCCGAGGTCGGTCCATCAGTCTGCCGAGGCCTCAGCACCCAGAGTTGCAGTCCGACATGCCACGGTTGCGCGGTGCCCGGCGCCAAACCGATTACGGCACGCAATGTTCCGGTGCGAACAAGATTGGTCCGGATCTTTCGGCCGGACGGGCGGGTTGCCACGGCTGGCGGAAGCAGCATTATCGCCGTGCCGCCCGGCCTCAGATGTGCCACGGCATGCTGCGCCCAGGCCAATTCCGATTCCACCCGCGGGGGCGGGCCGTAGCTCCAGCGGGTGTCGAAAGCGAGCTCGCCGGAACCCCAATCACGTTGTCCGTAGGGAGGATTGCAGAGCACAGCGTCAACCTTGAGATCTTCGAAGGCATCGGTGGTCAAACTGTCACCGTGGCGGACGACAGGCTCGAGATCCATCGAAGCCTCCACCAGCAGGCGCGTGCGCTGAACTTGTACCGCCAGTACGTCTTGCCCGTACAGCTCGGTCGCACCGGCTTCGGCAGCCGCGAGCAGGAGCGTCCCGCTGCCACACGCGGGATCCAGCACGCTGCGGACGTCCCGTCCATCGGGTGAATCCAGCAGGGCCGACATCAATTTCGCGACAGACCCCGGTGTGCTGTAGACACCGGTCGCCGAGGTGCCCTCCAACGCTCGTTCGGCCAGAACGTCGACAACCGCGCGAATATCCTCCGCGGTTGCAGCCTTCTCGATCGAACGGGGGGCTTCCGCAGCGAGTTCGGCCTGAAGATCGCTCGCGCCGTCCACTATCCAGCCGCCGTCGACGCGGCGCAGCGATGACATCAGTTGCGCCACCAGATCCGGCGTAGCCTGCAGCCGCACCAGATTGCGCAGTTCGGTGGTCGGCGATTCCTCCGCCTCGATTCCATGCTCGGCCAGCCACAGCCGCACCTGCTGCAGGTCGAACTGCGGACGGGCCTCGCTACCCCCGACGGACTTGGGGAAATCGGTGTGCCGCCGCCGCCAGTTGCTGACAGTCGCGCGCGTGACGCCGGCGAGCCGGGAGATCTCCGCGGCGCTGACCTTCGACGCAGGGTTCGACATACCCCTCCTCTCGTGTACTTCCCCCACCCTGGCCTACGGGTGGACAAAAATCAATCCAACAAATCATGTTGACAATGCTTTCACGCATCCATAACGTTTTGCATCACCGGGACAGCAACCCGATGGAAACCGATCACATATCTCCGGAGGCCGCTATGACCAGGCATCGTCGTCCGCAACAGCGTGGACACCGCCGCCTGCACCGCACCGGTCGCAGGATCGCCCTGCGGCACGGCAATGACCTGAAGGCGCGGCCCGCACGCATCCCGACCACGCGCTGCGCCATCGGCAAACGCCGCTATTTCGTCGTCAACGATGCCGAACTGGTCCTGGCCGGCCTCGACCACACCGATCCCCGACGGCGCGAAAAGCGCTCCTACCGCTGCCCTGTCTGCCACGGCTGGCACCTGACCAGCTGGTCGGCCGAGCAGTTCGAAGCCCACCGGGCGACCACCCCTGAGGCAACCCTGTCTGCCGCGACTGTCACGGTCGAGCGGGACCGTGTCGACCTGAGCGCAATCAGCACTGATTGCTCGGCCATGCCCACGCCTGGAGAGGTAGCGCTGCGGACCGTGCCGTTCAAGCGTGCCGAGGCGGCGCGGCTAGACGTTCACACGTATTCCGCTCCACTTCAACAAGAATCGGCTACCGCGACAGCGAGCATCGGCACGCGGATGCGAATGGCATTGCGCCACATGCTCCGACACTTCCTCCAGATCTAGTACCTCACCGCACACCTACCGCAGCCCGTCCAACGGGCCTGTGGCGATGAATCACGTCCTGACAACTCAATTCCCAAGGAAACATCATGCACAACGTCACGCGCACCGTCTCGACCCTGCTTGCCATCGGCGCCAGCGCCACCCTCACCGCTGCGGCTCCGATCGCATTCGCAGCACCTGATACCGGCTCCGCCGGAGGGTCTTCCGGCAGTAGCTGCGGACCGCGTAGCACGGCCGACCGCCAATTCCTCCACGCCTCGTACCACGACAGCAAAGGCTGCAAGGTCCAGGACGCCGCCATCGGGCTGGCCCAGTCGCAGTGCCAGTGGCTCGACGCCTACGGCAATTCGGCCCACAACCAGATCGTGCTCGCCGAGAAGTCCCGCAGCACCTTGGACTACCCGTACACCTTCCTCAGCGCGGCAATCGACGCGTATTGCCCCCGCTACCAGCTCTGACGGCTCGCACCGGAATCGAAATGCAAATAGCCCTGCTCGTTCTTCAATCGATCTTCGGCGTCCTGTCGCTCACAGCGATGTGGGCCTCAGCTACCGACAGGATCTGCCAAACATTATCTACTGCAATTATTCTCAGCCTCTCGGCAGCTATTTGGGCAATCCCGGTACTGGAAATTCAACGGCCGCTACCCACGATCCTCGGCGTCATTGCGTGGACCGCAGTGGCCGTCATATACCTCCGCAGCCTGCGCAGGTCCGGTATCGACTCCTCCGACGCAACGTTCGACCACGATGAAATGGAATGAAACATCATGCACCGCAATATTATTACTGTTCTGATCGCGACCACTCTGGGCGCGCTCACGGCCACCGGTATCGCCGATGCGGCCCCTACTGCGCGACTTCGTGAAGGTATGCAAGTCGTCGGCCAGGATGTGCAGTCCGGCACATACAACACCGCCGGTCCCCGGTCCCAGGACTACGGCTACTGCTTCATCACCTGGCTGCCTTACAAGGGCGCCAAGTCCTCGGAGGCCATCGACATGGAGTCCTACTCGGGCGCGTCCTACGTACAGCTGAAGGACGGCGACGTTGTCAATGTCGAGGGCTGTGTTTGGACGCACGAATAGCAGTCGTCACTACCGGGATGCCGCTTACGCGCGGCATCCCGACCCGCAGATCGCCGAATCACTAGGAGTGCCATGACTTATCAGTCCGGACCACAGCCCTACCCGCAGGGCCCGAACCTGCCGCCGTACCAGTATCCAGCGGCACCACCGCCGAGGAAGTCGAACGCTTTCAAGATCATTCTCGTTGTGATCGTCGGAATCATTGCGCTCTGCGGTATCGGCGGCGCATTGACCGGCAAGAGCAGTAAGAACTCCCAGAGCACCAGCACCCCGTTCGTCACAACCCCCGCAGCCGTCCAGTCACCCGTCGCTACGCAGCCGCCCGCTCCGGCGCCCGTGACCGCCGGATTGAACACCCCGGTTCGAGATGGGAAGTTCGAGTTCGTCGTCACCGAAATCCATTCCGGTGTAAAGACTCTCGGCGACAACCAGTTCCTGCGTAAGACCGCCCAGGGCGCCTACAGCATTGTGTCGATCACCGTCACCAACACCTCCGACAAGCCGTACGGCTTCTCCCCCAGCTCCCAGTACGTCTTCGACGCCAAGAACCGCAAGTTCAGCAACGACGGAGCCGCGGCAATGAACCTGCAAGCCGACACCAGCCTCTACGCAGACCTCAACCCCGGCAACACCATTACCGCCCAGGTTGTTTTCGACCTCCCCACCGACTCCACCCCCGACCACATCGTCCTGCACGACTCGATGTTCTCCGGCGGGGCCACGGTCTCACTGCGGTAGCGGCTCGTCACCTACCCATGAGAATCGTCGATGATCCCGTAACGCTGGGCACACCGGTATACGAATAGCTCGTCAGTACAGCAGCTCTCCCCCACCGCATCGTTCGCATCAGGGTTTGGAGATCACGTGAGCATCGCTATCGACCCCCGATTCGACTCCGAGTCAAAGGGTCTCAGTACCCATCTACCCTCGTGACGATTCAGGGCACCCAGTCGATGCACCCCGCCAACGTTCCGCCGCTCGCCTCATCTCGTGAGCGTGATCGGTAGCTGTCACAACGTCGCCCGCGGGCTGTAGTCCAGTCCGCCATGAAGTACATCACGGGTGCGGAGGCCGCAACTGGTCGTCCGAAGTTCATTCGGCGCACGTGACCACACCGCCACGTGGGCTGCTCACGATTCCCGCACATCACCCAGCACATCACCTCACAACCCCAGCGAGCCCCCTTCGCCCGCCCTCTCCCTGGAGCTTCCATGATCACCGGTTTGTCCTTCGCCGCCCTCGACGTCGAGATTGCCAATCCGAAATACGGCAGCATCTGCTCGATCGGCGTCGCTGTTGTGCGCGACGGCCTTCGCGCAACCACCCGTACCTGGCTGTGCCGCCCTCCGGCAGGCCTCGAACACTTCGGCCAGATCCAGATGGGCGTACACGGCATCACTCCCGCCATGGTCGCCGGGCAACCGCGTTTCGCTCAGCGCCTGCCGGAAGTGATGACGCTGATCGACGACCTCCCCGTCGTCGCCTTCAACAGCAAATTCGACATGAACGCCATCCGCCAGGCCTGCGAGCACAGCGAACTCCCTACTCCCGCATGGCAATACGGCTGCGCCCTGCAATGGGCTCAGAACCAGCTGGTACTGAACAAGTACCGCCTGCCCATGGTGGCCGAGGCTCTGGGCGTATCACTCTCGGGCGCACACCACGAGGCCGGCAGTGACGCCGCAGCCGCCGCCGACATCACTGTGGCCATGGCGCGCCGCACCGGATCCAGCACTCTCACTGAACTGGCCACCCGCCACGGCGCCCCGCTGCGCTGGACAACACCCCGTAGCAACTGAATTGGGCTCGCGCCGACACACCGCGGCGCCACGAACGTCACGCCCCGACACCGAAAGGATCGCGATGCACCCGCACGATGTGCTCGAAACTCTGAACGGCAGGCGAAACCTCAAGCAGCTCCACCACGCTCTAAGCGAGATCGAGCCAGGAGCTCGGGTGAGCGCCTTCTTCCGCAACCCGATCTACGGACCCTATGCGGTCACCGGCACCCTCATAACGCTCGCGCACGGCAGCCTAGGCGTTGCCGGTCAGACAGTGGAAACGGGTACTGGCGCACGCCGCCCCGTTCCGGAACTGTTCGCGCTTTCTCAGGCAACCGATAATCCCCCGCCGCCGACCGTCTATTCCTCGGACGCCGACACCCTGCCTGCTCTGCACCACGGCGACCTCGTCGAAGCCGCCTTCGAACAGCTTTCCTACGGCCTCTTCACACTCACCGGCCTGGTCATCGATGCCCCGGTCGGCGATGTACTCGTTCTCGGCGGCTGGTTTCTGACCGAGCGCACCCTCGGCCGCGCCCCAGCAAGACGCCTGCGCGGCGTTACCGTGCTCCGCTCTCGCACCGAGCACAACAGCCCTGTTCCCAACCGCATCCATCGCTGGCCGGAGCCCACACCGGAGGACTAGTCGCCTCCGCACCCGGAGCCTGCCGTCGTACGTACATCATTGAAAGACAAGGAATTTCGCCATGCATTCAGACCATATGGGACTCATGGAACACGACGGCCTCGACAGGGCTTTGCTGGCCGCCTCCGCCGACGCGGCGGCGGCGGGAGCCCGCGTCTTCCCCTGCACCGTTTTCCAACAGGGACATCGAACGATGATCTCGACGTCGTTTCCCTATTCCTTTCTCGCTCATCAGGTTGTCTCGGAATCGGTCGAGAAGGGCGGCGATCCCGCGAACACCACGAATCGTCCGCTGATGACCGATCATGTGAAGAACATCAGCAAATACGTGCAGGACAACCGCACCGACTACATCCTGCCGCCTGTCACCCTGAACGCCCGCGAACTGCCTGCGCTGCACGTACCTCGCGGCAACTTCAAGAATCGCCTGGGCTTCATGGTGGTCGGCGACAACGTCCGTTTCTATGTCACGGACGGCCAGCATCGGATCACCGCCATCAAGGGTCACGGATCGGGCCGCACAGCGATTTCCGGTCTGGTGGATATGGGGGCCGATTTCGAAAACGACAGCCTGGCGGTGCTCATCGTCGTCGAGAGTGAACTGAAGCGCATTCATCAAGATTTCGCGGATGCCGCACAGACCAAACAGATTCCGGCAAGTCTGCTCGCGGTGTACAACACTCGTGAACCCGTCAACGGCGTACTCGCCGACCTCGTCGGCAAGACGCGGCTGTTCCACGGCCGGGTCGACGCCACCTCCAGCAAACTGCCCAAGGCGTCACAGTCGGTCTTCCTGCTCAACCAGGTTCGACAGTTCGTCAAGGAGCTGTTGTTCAACGACTACGCCCTCTCCGAGGACTCGGTCACCAAGCAGGGTGCACAGCTGATTGGAAACCAGGCAACACGTGACGAATTCGTCACGGACGCAGTCACTCTCGTCGAGACCCTGTCCGAGCATATGGACCCTTGGCTCGAAATCTGCGAGCTTCCGACAAGCGGTGGACCGGCCAACCGTGTCGCAGACTTCCGACAGCAGTACATGAACATGACAGCGACCGGACTGGTAGTCATCGGCCGCGTCGCCTATGAGATTCGCAAATCCCCCAATCCCGACTGGCGTCTCGCGCAATACAGGAGGCTGGCCACTGAGATCGATTGGCGGCGGAATGCGCCGATCTGGCTCGGCAACATCATCTCGGCTGACGACAAGGTGTCGACTCAGCGTGGACCGGTCCGAGAGGCCGCGAACAAGGTCAAGGACCTGCTTGGACTGTGAAAGGGCACCATGGGCTCCCCACAGTTATCGGGTCGAGATCGATCGGCAAGGGCGCACGAACCACCGGTTCGGAGTGGAGAAGGTGAGGCATGGAGGTTCACATCCGCACAGATGGCGCGTGGCCGATCTGGTCACGGATGGCGCCCGCAGCCTCGACAACGTGACCTCGGCCACATGGTGATCGGCGCAGGCGGAGTTGCTAGCCGAAGTCCTTGCAAGCCGACTGATTACGACTGATTAGCAGACCACAGCGGGGATGCTTCCCGTTCCCGAGTATGCGAAACGGCTGCCGCGTGCCGACGCCGGAGAAGCACTATTCTGAGCGGTTCCGGTTTCGCAAACGCGACCGCATCCGGGCGGCGACTGACGTGCTGGCGGAGTTGGATGCGTTGAGAGCGGCCATCGGCCGGCGAACAACCGAGTGAACCCGGCGGCAAGCACAGCCCAGATCGCGAACTTCTTCACGAATTCACCATTTTAGAGGATTTCGCGCGAATTCCTCCCGGTTACAACCGACCGGTTCGAATTAGTAGCTCACATGTCCAACAGCACGATCAGGTAAATGCGCCCGGTTCGACACAATGCCGGTTGTATGCTGCACTGTTGTCCAATGGGAGGCAGGGATATGACATCAGCAGAGGAACTCGACGCCAAGGCGCTACGCGCCACAATCGGGCTCGTCCACTATCTTTCGGACCTCACCGACTCGTCGGCCCGAAAACCATTGCGGGACATCATCAATGATCGATCCGGCGCCATCGAAAAACTACTGTGGATCGAAGACTTTCCACAGGGCATAACGGTCAATGCTGATACAGACGAAATATTACTGGAGATTCGCCCCATCGCAAAGAGTTCACCACCAAAAATTCCACAAGATTTGGCCGGAAAAATAGATCCACTATCGATTACGAAAGCCGACGGGGCGGAACCCCGACTGATTTCAAACACTGACAATTGGAGCTCCACAGACCAATCGGACATCTCTGTCCAAAGCAGCTTCGAGGATTGGTTGCAAAAATGGCGGTCTTGGGCCGCCGAAGAGCGCCTGTCAGCCTCTCGCCGTGCGCTTTACGAAGTACTCGAGACCGCTGCGAAGACAATGGAACAGCGAGACGACGAATATGAGTTCGTGCTTGGCATAGGCCTCGTTACCCTCCCCGATAATGACGAATCGGATGGTCGATGCCGTCATCTGCTCACCGAGCAAGTGCTGCCGACACTTGATCAGTCCGGGACGATTCGACTCAATCGCCCTGGGAAACGTCGGATGGAAGATCGGGAGATCTTCGAAGGTCTGACTGTCTACCATCAAGATCGAGGCAAAACCATCAAGGCTGACTTACTGGTCGCCGACGAGCCCATCCTCACTACCCAGACCATGAACGGCCTGCGCCAATGGCTAGGGCTCGCAATTGATGAGACGTTCGCGTTCGAGGAAAAATACATCAATCCAGCACAATCAGATTCGAACCCACGGTTTGCTCCCGCACCAGCATTGATCCTGCGACGCCGGAGCCAGGAACGGATCTCCGAGGCGTACCGCCGGATAGGCGAAGCCCTCCGGCAACCCGGCGCCGAGGTCCCGGTGGCCCTTGCCCAGATCGTCGTTGACACCGAGCGCGCCGACCGTGAACGTTGGCTCGATCAGCAGGGAGCCGTACGAGGCGATGTCCTTGGGCACGATCCCTTGTTCCCGCTGGATACGAACGATGAGCAGTTGCGAGTACTAGATCTGCTCCGCACCGAGATCGGCGTTGTCGTCCAGGGACCGCCCGGTACCGGAAAGACGCACACCATCGCGAACTTGATCTCTGCATTGCTCGCGCAAGGACAACGGGTATTGGTCACCAGCCAGAAGGATCAGGCACTGCGGGTTCTCCGCGACAAGATCCCAGCCGAGCTCAGACACCTATGTGTTCTGCTCACCGGCGGAAGCAAGGATGCGTCGATCGAGTTGCAGCAGGGACTCGACGCCCTGTCCACCGCTATCGCCTCCACTGACGCATCTTCCTTGGCGGCGGAGGCACGCCGGCTGTCCGACAAGCGGATTGAGCTCCAGGCTCGGAATGTCGTACTCAATTCCGAGATCAGCGACCTCCGCGGTGATGAGTCAAGGGTGTACGAGCCGATCGTCATCGGTTGCGGAGACCGCTACCGCGGAACCTTGTCCGAAATCGTGCGCGACGTGAAAATGAACGCGCCGTCCTACGATTGGATGCCGCCGGTTCCGGAGGCCGCAGGCGATTTTCCACCCCTGACACCTGCCGAGTGGACCGAACTACGTTGCCTACTTCTCGACGGATTGCTGCCCGATCGCAGAGCGCGCGCCGGGCAGCATCTACCGGCGGCCGACCAGCTGCCGAGCACTGCGGAGATTGCGAATCTGATTGCAGCCGAACGTGAATCGGCAATGGCGGCGGAAGCCCAGGTCGACGCGGCCGCAGCAGTTCTTGGACGTCTGACTGACGAGGATCTGTCGCAGCTGCGCATAGCCACCAATGGCATGTGGGAGCTATTGCACCGCTACGGATTGGTGAAGAATATATTGCCCGATCACCAGTGGGTTGCGCGGGCCGTTGATGACCGTCTGGCCGAGAGAAATGCCGGGCTGTGGACTGGACCGTTGCAGAGCATCAACGAACCGGCTCGATTGCTTTCGGCTCTCCAAGCCATCAATTCCGCCGGCTACGTGATCGACCTCCGGGCACCGATCACCTATCAAACCCTCGGAGCAGCTCGGGCCTGCTTACGGGGCGGTTCAGTGCTACTGGAATTCTTGAAAGGCGGCGGAAAACTCAAGACCCGCTTCGTATCTCAGCCGCAGAAAGAAGGACAACCCTTCCTCGACTGGGTCGTCGTCGACGGAAGGGCGCCCGACTCGCCGGAGACGCTACAGGTCGCACTGGACAGGGTGCACGCCGAGATTTCCGCGATACAGCTCAGCCGCAGCTGGTTCGAGTCCGGAATCCCGGTGGTCGCGGGAGTACAGTTTTTCGCCCAGACGAACCAGATCCTGCAAGAGCTTGCCGAACACGCACGCATGCTCGCGGCGATGAACGAAATCTATCAGGCGCGGAACCGAATCGCGGAAATCCTCGGCCGGTATTCGATTCCCCTTCCGCTGTACGATCTCGCCTCGATTCGGACGGTGTTACAGGCTGTTCCCGGTGCTGAGAAGCAGGCACAGCTCACGCGGGCGAAGCGTCGTATCGAGCAGGTCCAAGCTGACGTCACCGCGCTGGCATCGATACCCAATTCCTGCATCGAGCTAACCGCCGCGCTCGAAGCCATTCGCCGGCGAGATCTGAAGCAGTACACCGAGGTGGTCGAAGCGCTCGATGCGGTACGGGCCCAACAGATCCGGGAGCAACGCGCGAACCAGCTCGAACGCACGGTGACAGAGATACACCCCAGGCTTCTGGCTCTGCTGCATACGACCTACATGGATTCGGTGTGGGAGGAACGTGATACCGCGGCGGCGTGGGCATGGTCTAGGGCCCAGCAATTCGTCAGTGTGCGCAGGACTGCCGTGCGTGAACACGAACTTCTCGACGAGTTCGAAGCGAACGAAGCCGATATCAAAAATCTGTCGGCGCGACTGGTTGCGATCGAAGCGCAGGCCGCATGTCTGCGTCGATTGACCGATGATCAGCAGCGCGCTCTGAATGCGTACCGAACCCACATGTCGAAGATCGGTGCCGGTACCGGTCGCAAGACCAAGGAATTTCGGAAGGCAGCGCGTGCAGCGATGGTCAAGGCCCAGGACGCCGTGCCGGCCTGGGTTGTTCCACTGCCCAACCTGTTGGACAACATCGAGGCGGACCGCAATCGATTCGATGTCGTCATCGTGGACGAGGCAAGCCAGGTGGGCATCGAGCATCTGTATCTACTGTGGATGGCTCCCCGAGTGATCGTCGTCGGCGACGACAAGCAATGCACCCCTGGTGCGAGCACGCTGGGTCTGCTCGATCAGGTGTTCGCGCGCAACGACGAACACCTGGCAGAGGTCGATGAGGATATCCGGAGGCTTCTGACCTCGCGGTCCAACTTGTACGAGGTGTTGTCGGCCCGTTCGGGCAAGGATGCGCTGGTGCGGTTGCGCGAGCACTTCCGTTGCGTCCCCGAGATCATCAACTGGTCCTCCAGACAGTTCTACGATGACGGATCCGGGCGCGGTGGTCTGATTCCGTTGCGGGAGCGACGGAACGACGCACTACCACCGCTACGAGTCACGAAAGTTGAGGGCGGCTTCACCGAGGGGCGGGATATGCGACGCCGCAATCCAGTCGAGGCCAAGATGCTCGTCGAGACGCTCGTCCAGTGCCTCGACGACCCAGCGTACGACCGCAAGACCTTTGGCATCGTAGTTCTGCAGAGTGCCAAGTCCCACATTCAACTCATCGAGAACCTGGTCAACGAATCGATCACTCCAGAGGTTCGCGAGACTCGGGGTATCAGGGTTGGCACCGCACCGAATTTCCAGGGCGACGAACGTGATGTCATCTTCCTGTCGATGGTTGTCGCTGAGTCTGCTCGTTTGATCGCGTCCGAAAACTACCGGCAGGCATACAACGTCGCCGCGACCCGCGCCAAGGACCAGCTGTGGTTGTTCACATCGGTCGGGCAAGATCAACTGAAGCCGGGGTGTCTGCGGGCCTCCCTGCTCGGCTACATGCTCGATCCACCGTCGGTATTCGGGGACTCTCTCTCAGTTGACGAAGTCTCGGAGCACAAGCGCACACCACCGTTCGAATCGCTTTTCGAGCAACGTGTTTTCCGCATTCTTCGATCTCGCGGATACCACGTTGTGCCCCAGTATCCGGTCGGTTCGAGGAGATTGGACCTCGTGGTCGTCGGCGACGACGGGCGCATGGCGGTCGAATGCGACGGCCACTACTGGCATACCGACGTGACCGCGCAGGCGAACGACGCCAGGAGAGACCGCGAGCTGTTCAGGATGGGCTGGACCACGATACGTATCCGGGAAAGTGAATTCGAATTCGACCCCGAGCGAGCGATGTCCTCGGTCTGGAAGGCACTGCAGGACAAGGGGATCATGCCGGGAACTGTCGATGGCGACGGCCAGCATGCCTGGCAGCCTTCGACTCTCGCCGACGAGGATGAATCCGAAGAGGAAGCCGTACAGCCATGACCGAGACAACTCCGTCCGTACAACTTGACGAGCTGGTCCTCGAGCACCTCGCCGCCCTGATCTGCGGCGAGGATGGAACCCCGTATTACCGGAGCGCCAAGGAGCTGGAGCGATTCTTCCGGGCCGCCGGAATGCCCAACGTTCCGGAATATGAAGGCTACCGCAAAGACTGGACCATGGAACGCCTGAACGAGATCAGGAATGACTCTGAGAGTCTACGAAATGTCTTGCTGCGCTTAGCTGATCGACGCGAGTACATAGACAACGCGGAGGGCTACGCCGCGGTCATCGAGGAGCTGGACGCCCTGCTCGCCATGGAGGCATTGCAGATCATCGAGGAGCAGGGACGTCCACAGCTTGTCGAACGTTCAGGGGAGACTTCACGTCTCGCGTCGAAGGCGCCTGCGGAACTGACCGCGAATATCTCGGATATCGTCACCGACACCGTCTTCGCTGGACAGCTTCGCGGGCGACTCGACGAGGCGTATCTCTGCTGGCAATCCGGCGCGCCGACTGCGGCGATCATCCTACTGGGCAGCGTGCTGGAGGGCGTGCTCTACGACGTCGCGGTCAATCGCCACACCGGCGACCGGCCGCCAACCGATCATCTACAGCGACTGATCGAAATGGCGCGCGACGAGCAATGGATCGGCCGCGACGTCGCCGAATACGCTGACGTGCTGCGCACCCACCGAAACCTGGTGCATCCCAAGAAACAATGGAAGGAGCTGTACCGACCGGAAGATGACATCGTCCGCATCGCATGGAATGTCGTCGTCGCTGCACTGAATGATCTGGCGGCCCTGCCGTAGTTCTCGAATTCCGTGCCAGCACAGCCGGCTCTTCCGACGACACCGATGCCCGCAACCGCGGCGGTTCGACCAGCGCCGAACTCGCCGCAACCGGTGTCCGACGGCGAATGCCAATTTGTCGCACCGATTGACAATCCGTGCCCGACACCAGTGGAAACGCGGATGTGCCCGCCGCCGGTACTAGGTTGAACCCTGGAACCGCCCGACCCACCAGGGAGCCGTAGCAAATGACCGATGTCGTTGAGCGCAAACTCGAAATCGCACCCGGTTCGATAGTCGTGGTTCGCGATGAAGAGTGGCTGGTCACTTCGGCTGAGCAGGGCTCCGACGGATGGCTGCTGCGTGTGCGAGGGTTATCCGAATTGGTCGCGGATACGACCGCGACGTTCTATGACAGCCTCGATGACATCGAGGTGCTCGATCCCGCGCATGCCGAAGTGGTGGCGGATGGTTCCTCCGGCTATCGGCTCTCTCGGCTGTGGCTCGAATCGCTGCTGCGGAAGACCCCGTTTCCCTATGGCGACCAAACGTTGACGGTCTCGACGCGCATTTTGGCGGACCCGCTCGGGTATCAGCGGGCAGCTGTCACGAAAGCCCTTGATCCCCAGCATATTCGGCCGCGAATCCTGCTGGCGGACGCGGTCGGCCTGGGTAAGACCCTGGAAATCGGCATGATCCTGTCGGAGCTGGTGCGGCGCGGCCGCGGCGAGCGCATTCTGATCGTCACGCCGAAACATGTGCTCGAGCAGATGCAGCACGAGCTGTGGTGCCGGTTCGCGCTGCCGTTCGTCCGGTTGGATTCGGCGGGCATTCAGAAGGTGCGGCAGAAGCTGCCCGCCACGCGCAACCCGTTCACCTACTACAAGCGGGCGATCATCTCGATCGACACTCTCAAAAGCCCGCGCTACAAGGCACATCTGGAACGCCAGCACTGGGATGCGGTGGTGATCGACGAGTCGCACAACCTCACCAATGTCGGCACGCAGAACAATGAGCTCGCGCGCGTGCTCGCCCCGAATACCGAGGCGCTCATCCTGGCGTCCGCGACCCCGCACAACGGTAAGGAGGAGTCCTTCGCCGAGCTGCTGCGATTGCTGGACCCCACCGCCGTCGCCGCTGACGGGTCGTTCACCAAGGAAGATGTGTCGGCACTGCTGATTCGCCGGCATCGGCATCATCCCGAGGTCGCGGCGGAGGTCGGCAGCGACTGGGCCGAGCGCGCCGAACCGGTGCATCGTCTGGTCGTGCCATCTTCCGCGGAAGATGCCGTAGCGCACGAGCTTTCACAGGTGTGGCTGCATCCCGAAGCGGGCCGCTCACCGTATTCGGGTGAGACGAAGGCGCTGTTCCCGTGGACGCTCGCCAAGGCGTTTCTGTCCTCACCCGCCGCCCTGCGGGAATCTATCAATCAGCGGCGCAACAAACTTCATGAAAAGGGCGGACCGAACGGCCCGGAGCAGAGCGCCGAGCTGGCCGCACTGGACCGGCTCGCCGAGCTCAATGACAAGGCTTTCGGTGAATCGGCGGGCAAGCAGGCCATGCTGATCGAGCGGCTCCGAGAGATCGGTGTCGGACCGAAATCGTCCATGCGGGCAGTGGTGTTCGGCGAGCGCATCGCCACCCTGAAGTGGCTCACCGAGTTGCTCCCGGACGCACTCGGCTTGAAGCCCGAGAACGTGGTGATGCTGCACGGTGGACTCTCCGATCTGGATCAGCAAGACGTAGTCGAGAGCTTCAAACTGGAGACCTCGCCGATCCGGGTCCTCGTCACTGGCGATGTCGCGTCCGAGGGTGTGAACCTGCATGCGCAGTGCCACAATCTGGTTCACTACGACATCCCCTGGTCGCTGATTCGCATCGAACAGCGAAATGGCCGTGTCGACCGGTACGGACAGAAGTTCCCGCCGGTCATCTCCTCACTGATTCTGCAGCCGTCGGATCCGGAGTTCTCGGGCGATCTGCGGGTGCTGTCTCGCCTGCTCGAACGCGAGAACCAGGCGCACACCACGCTCGGTGATGTGGCGTCACTGATGGGCAAACACAGTGTGGGTGAGGAGGAATCGGCCATCCTGAGCGTGCTCACCAGGAAGACGACCCTCGAGGAGCAGGTGCGCAGCGTTGACGAGGTGCTCGAGGGCGACGGCTTGGACGCCTTCTTCGCCCAGTTCGATATCGAAGAGGATGAGCCGGCCGCCCTGCCCGAGCAGCCGCGCCAGAGCCTCTATCCCGATGACATCAGCTTCCTCGACGAAGCCTTGCGCGCAGCGTTCCACGATGTGCCGCACGCGGATCCGGGCAGGGGCGGAATCGGCTGGACGGTGCACGCCAATCACGGCATTGCCGAGCTCATCCCGCCGAAGGATCTGCTCCAGCGGCTCGCGCAGCTACCGCAGGCCTATGTCCAGCAGGGCGTCGACAAGCAGCTCAAACTGGCCACCACGAAGGCGGTCGGCGACGCTCAATTGCGAATTGCCCGGCAAGGCAAGGGCATCAATGGCACGACCTGGCCGGAGGCACACTTCCTCGGCCCGCAGCACCCGGTACTGGATTGGGCGAGCGACCGGGCGCTGAGTGCGCTGGGCCGCAATCAGATCTTCGTCATTCGCGGTGCGGTCGACGCGACAACCGTGCTACTGATGGGCACCCTGATGAACCGCCGCGGGCAGTTGATCTCACGGGTCTTCTCCACCGCGGAGTTCCCGAACCCGTTGAACCCGTCGTTCTGCCTGGTCGAGACGCATGAGGATCTCGACTTCCTCACCACGGACACCGGTCTCAAGCCCGGCACCGCCAACCCCGGTGCGATCGCCGACCCACAGCGGTTCCGCGCATTGATCCCGACCGCCGTCGAAAAGGCCAGCGAATCGATGAAGTTGGTCCTCGACCAACAGGAGTCCTCCGCGCACGATCGCTTGGACCGGTGGCGGCTGCGCGCCAACCGCTGGTACGCGGGCGCCGAGCAGCTGGAGTTGTTCGGCAGCCAAAAGAAGAAGGTGGACAAACTCTCGCGTCGAATCGCCGAGGAACAACGCCTCGCCGAATCCCTCGCCCCCACCCAGCAGCTGGTGCGGCCGCTGCTCGTGATCGTTCCCGAGAAGGATCAGTAACCATGGCTTCTTTCGATTCCATTGTCGTCGGCGAAGACTGGATCAGCGAGCACTACTTCACCACCGACTCGGTGAAGGAGTCCTTCCACGGCAAAGTCATGGAGCTGCGCAAAACCTGGGACGCCGAGGCCAAGGAGGGGCGCACGACGGTTCGCAGCTCCCTGCTGGCCGCCTGCCGAGACCTGCAAACCGCATTGGCCGGACTGATCGAAAACCCGGACGCGGCCCCGAAAGCCCATGCCCTGGCGCGTTCGGCATTCGGCTATCAGGGTGAGCTGACCACCTTCAGCGCCGAGCGGGCCGGTTCCGATCTGGAAATCCCCGATGCACAGCTGCCCGGCGTCACGAATGTGCTCTTTCTACAGGCGAAGCCGGTCTCGTCGATCGAGGACCTGCTCGATCCCGAGACCGGTCAGCTGATCACGACGTCCACCGAGGACAACAAGCCGATCGAGTCATTGCCCAAAGCCGTGTCAGCGGCATTCCGATCGGATACTCCCCCAGCCTTCGTCGTCGTTCAGGCTGGTCAGTGGATGCTGCTCGCCGAAGCCGAGCGTTGGGCCGAGGGTCGCTACCTGGCCGTCGACCTGCTCGTAGTGGCCGAGCGCAAGCAGGAGAGCCGCGGCGGTGAAATCGACCGTGCGGCAGCCATATTCGGTTATCAAGCATTGAAAGAGGATGCCGACGGCAATATCTGGTGGAAGGGTGTGCTGGAGGATTCGGTCAAGCACACCGTCGGCGTCTCGAAAGACCTGCGCGAGGGCATTCGACTCTCCATCGAGACCATCGCCAACGAGGTGGTGCGCCGCCGAACCGCGCGCGATCTGCCGATAGACGGAATCGACGGCAATGAACTCGCCAAGCATTCCCTGCGATTCCTGTACCGCATCCTGTTCCTGCTGTATGCCGAAGCCTCCCCGGAGATGCAAGTATTGCCCACCGGCGCAAGCGAATACGAAGAGGGCTACGGGCTAGATCGCCTGCGCGAGCTGACGCTCACCGAGCTGGCGTCACCGCAGGCGAAGAATGGCACGCATCTCTACGAGTCGCTGAAGAAGCTCTTCGACCTCGTCGAGGGCGGCCACAAGCCCAAGGTGCGCGAGAACATCACCGACGATCCCGCCCCCGGCCTCGAATTCAATCCCCTGCGCGCAGACCTGTTCTCGTCCAAGGCAACCGCGCTCATCGACCAGGTTCAGCTCGGCAACGAAGCGGTCCAGCAGGTCCTCGAACGCCTACTCCTCACGAAGGAAAGTAGTAGCCGCAAGGGTAGTGAGCGCGGCTTCATCAGCTACGCCGAGCTAGGCATCAACCAGCTGGGTGCGGTCTACGAGGGCCTGATGTCCTACACCGGCTTCTTCGCCGACGAGGACCTGTATGAGGTAGCCAAGAACGGCGATCCGGAGAAGGGTTCCTGGGTGGTCCCGGTAACCCGCGCCGACCACCTGTCCGAATCCGATTTCGTCCGCGCCGAGGACCCGGACACCCACGAAGAACGGCCCGTATTACACCCCAAGGGCACCTTCGTCTTCCGCCTCGCCGGCCGCGAACGCCAGCAGTCCGCGTCGTACTACACCCCTGAGGTACTGACGAAATTCGTTGTCTCCCAGGCTCTGGAGGAACTCCTGGACCAGAACGACACCCGCACCAGTCCAGAGGAAATCCTCCAACTCACCATCTGCGAGCCCGCACTCGGCTCGGGGGCGTTCGCCGTCGAAGCCGTACGCCAACTCGCCGCCGAGTACCTCAAGCGCAAGCAAGAAGACCTCGGCCAACCAATCGACGCCGACAAGTACCCGGTCGAGCTCCAGAAGGTGAAGGCGCACATAGCCCTTCACCAGGTGTACGGAGTAGACCTCAACGCCACCGCAGTCGAGCTGGCCGAAATCTCCCTTTGGCTGGACACAATGGTCGCCGGCCTTCAGGCCCCCTGGTTCGGCCTCCACCTCCGCCGCGGCAACTCCCTCATCGGCGCGCGGCGGGCGGTGTACACACCGAAAGACTTGGCGAAAAAGGCGTGGCTGAAGACCGTCCCCAAGGACAGCCCCCTCGGCAACGACACCGGCGCGGGCATCCACCACTTCCTCCTGCCCGCCGAAGGCTGGGGCGCGGTCATCGACACCGCGGAAGCAAAAACCTACGCGCCCGATCGGCGCGAGGAACTCCGCCTGTGGCGCAATGAGATTCGCAAATCGCCCGGCAAGCCGATCGTGAAGCGGCTCGAGGCCCTGGCCGACCGCGTAGAAACCCTGTGGGAGTTCACCCTTCGCCGCCTCACCATCGCCGAATCCGAGATTCGCCGCGATACCCACCTGTGGGAGTCCGAGCCGGTCGACCACACTCCCGCCGTAACGCGCGAGCAGATCGAAGCGGTCCTGCACGACGAGAACGGCCCGTACCTGCGACTGCGGCGAGCCATGGATGCCTGGTGCGCGCTGTGGTCGTGGCCGGTGACCAGCGACGCAGAACCGCCCGACTGGGACCAATGGGTGGGCGGCCTCGAAGCGATACTCGGCGTGGCACCACAGAACAAGCGGCCGGAGTCGGCCGGACAGACCAGCTTCGCCAGCGATATGGGGTGGAATGACCTCGACGTCACCGAGGACTTCGACCGATCCTTCGCCAATGCCCGGCCTATCGAAGCAGCGGTGGAGTCCTTCCCGTGGCTGAAGGTCGCGGCTGCGATTGCGCAGCGGCAAGGATTCTTCCACTGGGAGTTGGACTTCGGCCCAGTGTTCGCGCGCGGCGGGTTCGATCTGCAAGTTGGAAATCCGCCGTGGGTGCGGCCGGACTGGGATGAGGCAGGAGTACTGGCGGAGTTCGATCCGTGGTGGCAGCTGGCACATAAGCCGTCCGAGGCGGTCAAGCGGGAGAAAGCGGCAGAGTTGTTGGCGGTGCCCAATATTCGTGCCGCGCTGCTCGATGAACGGGCTGACCAGGCTGGACAGAACGATCACCTCCGGTCCGGTGTCGATCGGCCGGTGTTGGCGGGACTGCAGCCGGACCTGTATCGCTGCTTTATGGAGCGAACCTGGCGATCCTCGTCCCCCGAAGGGATAGTCTCGCTCATTCACCCGGAGAGCCACTTCACCGAGGCGAGGGCGAACGGACTTCGGCGTTCGACCTATCGAAGGCTTAAGAGGCACTGGCAGTTTCGGAATGAACACAAGCTCTTCACGGAGATCAAGGACACCCGTCAGTACGGTGTGCACGTGTATGGATGCGAATCTGACGTCCGATTCCTACATGCGTCCGCGCTGTACCACCCCGACGTCCCAACACGTTCGCTGCGACACACCGGAGGCGGGCCAACACCTGGAATTAAAGACCCCGACGGCAATTGGGACATCCGACCACACGCCGAGCGCATCATCACGGTCACCGCGGCGGAACTCAGCGGGTGGGCAGCACTGGTCGACGAACCCGGTACACCGGCCGCTGAAGCCCGCATGTTGTATCCAGTCAACCGTGCGAGCGCCGATGTGCTGGAAAAGATCGCCGAATCACCACGTCTGGGAAACATTGGATTCGAGTGGACTCGTGGATGGGAAGAGGACCGGGATCGGAAGCTCGGCTATTTCGAATCCCACTCCGCCGTGCCTGTCACCTGGGAGGAGGTGATCCTCCAAGGCCCACACCTGACCGTCGCATGCCCGATATACCAGCAGGGTAACCCGACCATGCGGAACAACCTCGATTACTCACCCATCAACCTCGAAAACATACCAGAATCATTCATCCCGAGGACCAACTATCAAGTCGCCAAGCCGCTCACCGAATACCAAGCGGCATATCCGAAATGGAACGAGGAGCCGAGTTCGAGTTTCTTCCGGCTCGCATGGCGCGAGATGTGCGACGTCGCGACAGTGCGGACACTCCAATCGGCACTCCTGCCACCGGGCGCAACGCACGTCCACGCCGTCCATTCGCTGTCGCTGGGTACAGGAAATCGGGACCTCGTCCTGCTGGCCGGGGTAAGCCACTCGTTGATCGCCGACTTCGTAATCAAGGTGATCGGCAACGCGCATATCAAAGCCTCCACATGGCTCCAACTTCCATTTCCGCAGAACCATCCGCTGAGCCAACATCTGTTGCTGCGCACATTGCGCTTGAACTGTCTCGTCAGTGCGTACTCCGCCCTCTGGGAAGAGCTCTATACGCCTGACTGGCAACGCGATTCATGGGTTCCGCACCTCGGCAGCGACTACCCCGGCGTCACCGCTCTAGGCGGCATCGGCTCCCAGTGGAACCACGCCACCCCGCTACGCCGTGCCGCCGACCGTCGCCAAGCCCTGGTCGAAATCGACGCCATAGTCGCCGTCATGCTGAACATCACCGCCGAGGAACTGACCGTCATCTACCGCACCCAGTTCCCTGTCCTACAGCGATACGAACGAGAAGCCCTCTACGACACCAACGGCCGCCAACTCCCTACCAAACTCGCCTCCGAGTGCCGCAAGAAGGGTTCCCTCCCACCCTCCGACCTCACCGTCGACGGCGTGACCTACCAGGAGCCTTTCGTCGGTGTCGACCGCGAGCGCGATATGGAGCTCGCGCACAAGCACTTCTCAGCGATCCTGGCTGGAGTTGAATCGTGACCGGCCGGCCGAATCCAACCCGGGTGTACCACATCACACGGCTCGAACACCTGCCGTCGATGATCACTCATGGCATCTGGAGTGACACCCTTGCGTCAAAGCGTGGTCTGACCTCGATTCAGATCGGCCATCAGCACATCAAGGACCAGCGGGCAAAGCGCGGCGTTCCCATAGCCCCCGGAGGAGTTCTCGCCGACTACGTTCCGTTCTATTTCGCACCACGCAGCCCGATGTTGTACGCGATCCACCGGAACAATGTCCGCGGGTATTCCGGTGGATGCGACCGGATCGTGTATTTGGTGTGCAGCGTGCCGGAGCTCCGTCGCCGCGGCCTGGTCGTTGTCGGCACCGACCGGCATGCGGTCACCCGGTATGCCCGGTTCACCTGCGACGATGACGAGCTGACGGGGTTCGTAGACTGGCCGCTCATGGAGCAGGTCTACTGGAGGGATCAGCCGGATGACCCGGACCGTTGCGAGCGCCGCCAGGCCGAGCTACTCGTTCACGAGCATGTTCCCTGGGCTAGCATCCTCGGTGTAGCAGCCAAAACCAGCACGGTGCGCACCGAAGTAGACCAGATAATCGCAGCTCACGGCGCGGTGACCCAATCACGTGTCGTACCCGGATGGTATTTCTAGAGCATGGAGGAGAACATGATTCGGGAGGACCACGGCAATCTCCTCCGCGCCGAGGTGGATGCGCTGGTCAACACTGTGAACACCGTCGGGGTCATGGGCAAGGGTATTGCGTTGCAGTTCAAGCGTGCTTATCCGGAGATGTTCCGCGCGTACGAGCGAGCTGCGAAATCTGGTGAGCTCCAGCTCGGTGAAATGTTCGTTTGGGAAACGGGTGTGCTGGACGGCCCTCGGCTTGTTATCAACTTCCCGACCAAGGGGCATTGGCGTTCGCCCAGCCGCATTGCCGACATCGAGAACGGGCTTCGCGATCTGGTTGACGTTATTGAGCGATACCAGGTTCGATCGATCGCAGTTCCGCCACTGGGCTGCGGACACGGTGGGCTGAATTGGGACGAAGTCGCACCGCTCATCTGGAGGGCGCTGGGGCCGATCTCGGATACGGTGGACGTCCTGGTTTATCCGCCGGATGGAGCTCCACCGGCCGCCGATATGATCGATCGGACACCCCGGCCACGAATGAGTTCCGCCCGCGCGGCCGTCGTGAAACTTCTTCGAGCGTACGAGAATTCATCACTGCGCGGTACGACGCCCATAGAGGTCCAGAAGCTCGCTTACTTCCTGCAGCTGGCTGGGGAGAACCTCCGGCTCGACTTCACGAAGGGTGCCTACGGTCCATACGCCGACAGCCTGCGCAAGACCCTGCGCGAAATCGAAGGCCACTTCATCACGGGTTTCGGTGACGGCAGCGCCAAGGTACTCGAGGCCGAACCCCTCTATGTGATCGAGCAGGCCGCCGACCAGGCAGATGCGATCCTGGCCGACGACAGCACAACCGCAGAGCGGGTGGATCGCGTCATCGCGCTCACCGAGGGTTTCACCAGCATGTACGGCCTGGAACTACTGGCTACCGCGCACTGGGCCGCCACCCACTGCGATCCGCCGACACAAGCCGAGATCACGCGGGTCGTGCAGAGCTGGAACGAACGGAAGAGCCGCATCTTCACTCCCGAACATATTGGCGCGGCGCTTGCGCAGCTCGACGAGCAGGGCTGGCTATCCGTGTCCTGAAGCACTAGGGCACGGAGGCCTCGCGAGCTCAGTCATATATCAGCAGGTGCGGACGTAGTGCAACGGGCTGATGAAGTCCCGGCCGGGATGTCGGTGTCGACCGCGAGCGCGATATGGAACTCGCCCACAAGCACTTCTCTGTCCTCCTGGCCGAGCGACAAGTGTAAGGGAGTACGAGTCTGATACGTCCGACCCGCATTTTCAGATCTCACTGAGTTGATCGAGCCCCGAATAGGCAGGTGCCCTGGCCGTTTCCGGTCCAGGGCACCTGCTGGCTATTGGATTAAGCTTTCCAAATGTCGCTCTCCAGGAACGCATCCCACGCCGCACCGGGGAACCACAGCTCCGGACCCCCAGGATTCTTCGAGTCACGGATCCCAACCACCTGATCGTTCAGGCAGACCTCTACGCACGCCTTGGCACCTTCGGAGCGGGAGGACTTGAACCACTGACGCTGTGCCGGTTGGTAGTTCACGGCGCATACTCCTTAGCAATTCGCAACACCATGTCTCGAGTGTCGTCTTCGGACAACGCTACAACTCGTACGGCTGAGACCGCTTGTCGATATGTCTTGATTACGTCCGATTGCTCGTGGTACAGCGCCCCTAGCGCGCCCTCAAGGTAGACGACAGGCGGATCGACCAACCCATGATCAAGGTCCGCGAACTCCAGCAGCGTGAAGGACTGGATTGTCAAGCCCCGATGAGGTTCAGCCTCGAACGGGATGACGCGAATGTCTATGTTCTCCCGCTCCCCGAGCTCTGCCAGCCGACGCAGCTGCTCCGCCATGATCTCGGAGCTACCCGTCCGGTGCCGCAACACCGCCTCTGAGATCAGGGCGGACATCCGAAAACCTGGCTCTTGCAATCTTTCCTGTCTCTTTTCCATGAGCTCAACCCGACGCTCGACGTTCACAAGGGACAACTCCGGCTCACTGATCCGAACTATCGCCCGCCTGTACCCCGCCGTTTGAAGCAGTCCCGGCATCAGGACGAGCTGGTATGTAGTAACCCGGGTCGCAGTAGTTTCCAGCCGGAGGTAATGGGGGAAGTGGGAATCGAGTTGATCGGTGTACGACTGCCAGTACCCGTTCGAATTCCCCTGCAGCTTGTCCCGTTTCGCCTGCTCACGCACCTCGCCCCACAGCTGCAAGGCTTCGACACGAACTTCCGGGGCTACTTCGTAGAAGTCGAGAAGCTGTCCGATCTGCGCGGTGACGATCTTGGTCGGCACACCGGCCTCCAACCGTAGCAACGTGTGTTTCGAGATTTCGATCCGAAGTCCAGCCGCCAGAGATCCTTTCCCGGCCCCTTCACGGAGTTCACGGAGGAATTTTCCAAAAGCCCTGCGGGACACGGTACTCATTTCCTTAGCCTCGCTATCCGGGTTGTCGCGTACTGCACCGGTTCACACTGAGACTCCAGCATATTCGTCTGCTCGCGTCATTTTGCTTGTCTCAGAGAATCATTCAGGGGTCTACTTGAGCAATACCACTTCGGCGACGACCTCGGCCAAGTCGCCGCCACTCGGCATCCAGAGCGAATAGCGGCAAAGGGGACATTCAAATGCTTTGGGAATCTTGGGTTTTGCTCTTCCTGTTTATCGGCGGCCTCGTCACCTCTATCGGTGCGCTGACGGCGGACCTGCATGACGGCGGCGATCACCACGCACCCTCGGCCGCGTTCCGGCTCGAATTATCCACCGGCAGCACCTATCCCATGGTCCGCAGACAGACACACGGACGGCACCGCGCCGGCCGCCAGGCACGGCGGTGGCGGCGATGACCGGCGCGTATTCCCGACTCGATCATCACCCGGTGTCGGAGTATCGAGTCGATCTGCGGTACCCCGAAGGCGTTCGAGCGCTGCTGTATCCGCATCGTCGTTGCCTCCCGGGGCCCGGACATCACGCTGCGAGTTGCGGCCGATTGCGGCAGCTCCTCGAGATCGCCGACCGCAATCAGTGGCATTGGGTGCGGCGACTGGTGCAGTCCGGTCAAGAACGCACGGACACGGCGAAGCGATACGGTCCACGCCTGAAGATGCTCGAACAGCACACCGTCGCGGAATCCGAGAGCGCAATGACGCAAACCGAGGCCATCGAGGCCCGGGTGCATCACCGCGACTGCGATCCGCCCTGCGAGCGAGCCCGCGCGGCCGCCGCGAGTTTGAAACACGACTTCGGCCCGAAACCCGCTACCATCCTGCACTTCCCAGGCCGAGGCGACCACTGAGGTCTCCGGATAGTGGTGTGTCGCGATGAGATGGTTCGGTGGTGTAGCAACAACACCAAGGCGGCCGCGCTGATCGCGCCAATTCTCCAGAGGCACAGGGTCATTCGCCGCAACGCGTTGTTCGCCGGTCGACGCCGCGGCTGCGGGTTTCCACGCCGGCACCGTGATCAGCCCGGATTCGCCCTCGTAGGCGAGATCACTGAGTCCGGACCAGTGCGCCGTACGGCGAGAGCTGCAATGACCTGGTACAACGCGTCGTGTACGCCACTGCCCGGAAATGCTCACCGTGTTAATCTTGGCGCGAGTTTTGTACTGTGTACTAGGGGGTCCGGTGACTGACATTCTCGAGGTTGACCTAGCTACGTTGCACGGGTTAGCCGGTGAGCTAAGTGGGCAAGCGGACGCAATCAGCAAGATCGCTCCCACAAAATCCGTGAATATGCCGGGCTCACCTGTCGCTGCCGTTTCGACACAGGCTAGCGATGCTGTGGTGAAGGCATTCGGGGTGATCGGCAGTCAGATCCAGACTTTGGGGGATCGCGCGAAGTCTGCTGGGGGAACCTATGAAGACGTGGACAAAGGCAACGCCGATCAATTGGATAAGTACGGGCGCGGTGAGGGCGTCAAGTGACGACGATCACCCACGTACGTGGGTGCGACCCGCAATCGATGCTCGACTACGCCGCTGATCTGGTAATTCAGAACGATAAGTTCGTGGCGCAGGTCGACTTGATGGAGCGGTCGGTCGACAATGCGATGGACAAGTGGAAGGGCGAAGGCGCAGCCGGCGCCTCCGAACGCGCGGTGGCGCACAAGCTACACAGCAACCATCTTGCGACCACCGTCGTTGCCGTCGCGGACCACTACAACACCTATGGCGGTCAGCTCGGCGACACCCGAACTGCCCTGCTGAAGATCCTCGATCAAGAAATCCCGGCAGCGGGGATGACCGTCGACGACGACGGCAACGTGACCGCTCCCAAGGTGCCCTCCGGTACCGATCGGCCGAACTCCGCATCCGGCGCATTGACCCAGCAGATGCTCGACGGTCAGGCTTCCGGTTTCCAGACCCGCATCAAGGCGCTGCTGTTCCAGTTCGGTCTGTCGGAAATCTCAGCGGCACAGGCGATCACCACCGACCTGCAAGAACTCGGTGACTACGAGAAGAAGCCCGATGGTGCCCCTGTCAGCTCCGGAGTGCAAGACATCCTGGACGGCAAAGCCCAACTTCCGACCGACCCGACGAAGCTGCACGACTACTGGGAGTCCCTGACGCCGGCTGAGAAGGACGCCCTCTACGACCACGATCAGTACATCGGTAACCGCAATGGTCTGCCCACCGTGGACCGCGATCATTACAACCGGGAGAAACTCGATGATGAGCTGACTCGTGCTCAGAACGGGGACCCGGCAGTAGTCGAGAAACTGGGTGACTTGCAAGCGATTCAGAAGACTCTGGGCGAGCACCCGGATGCGATGCTGATGCTGATGGACACCCAATCCGGAAAGCAGGCCCACGCCGCCGTCGCACTCGGCAACCCTGACACTGCCTACAACGTGTCGGTTTCGGCCGCGGGTCTGAACGGCAATGTCCACGGCTCGCTCGAAGGCATGGTCAACGAAGCGAAGAACGTAAAGGACACCGCTAAAAGTCAATTGAACCGTCTGCCGGACGGTGATCCTCGCAAGGGTCAGTCCGTAGTGCCGATTGCATGGATCGGTTCGGATCTGCCACAGGCTGATTACAAGAACGTTGGCGCTGACCTGGATGGCCGAACCGTGGCCGGTTACAAAGAGGTCGCCTCCGACACCTTGGCGAAAGAGGGTGCACCGAAATTGGCGTCGTTCTACGACGGCGTGCGGGCCTCTCACGACAGCGGATCTATGCATCTCACGGCCGTCGGGCACTCCTACGGATCGCTCATGACCGGACTTGCGCTCCAGGAGCCCGGACACAAACCTGTCGACGATGCACTCGTCTACGGTTCCCCCGGACTGGATTTGCCGCAGAAACATTGGTGGCTGCCGGAGAAGGCGAACGATGTGGACGTGTCGAAGCTGAATGTGCCCGACAACCATCGGTACGAGATGACCGGCGCAGACGACAAAATCGCGAAACTCCCCGGGTTCGGGCCCAATCCGCGTGCGCTACCCGGGTTTACGCATCTAGAGACCGGTCCCTCGACCACGCAGGATGGGGTGAGTCGCGATGGGGCATACCAGCACGCTGATTATCCACGCAACGGCAACAACAACCAGTTGCGCACGTCCGGATGGAATATCGCCATGATCGTCGCAGGTCTCCCGGAAGAAGCGGTGGTTAAGCACTGATGACAATCGGCATGTATCGGATGGGTATCGCAGCAGCCTTGATGGTGGCTGCGATCGCGACAACAACAGGATGTGACGCCATGGACTCCGAGCCTCAGAACACTGGCCCTGCCGAAACATCCCAAGCCGCAAAAGAACTCCAAACCCGACCCACACTCGAAGATACCCAAGCGCACCTCAAGCAGGCATTTGAAGACCTTGCCGCTTACGCGAGCTCACTGGTCCCCGGCATGACCTGGAAATGGGTCAGTACTGATCAGTACCCGTCGGGATGTGATGCTCCCTTCGATCAGACGACGGGGCGGCAGTACCACATGCCGGACTACATCACCCAGGGTGGCGATGCTGCGCACGGGGGTGGCATCCCCGATGATGTTTGGCCTGTCGTCCGGGACAAGGCGCGGCAAATCGCGGCTGATCTGGGTGCGACCGAAAGTGACCCGTTCCCGTTCAACGAAAAGGTCGGCGACCGTCAAGCCCGCTTTTACGGATCGAACGGCACAGTGCTGTGGCTCGCAACCCGCGGCATCAGCGGCGACACTGGTTGCAGGTTACCGGCCGCTGACAAGGCATCAACAAGTTCTACCCCGCCGACGACCGCGGCACAGAAGTGACATCGGTACCCAATCTGTAGTTACCGATCCCGATCTCCAGGCTGGCAAATTCCTATGAAGAACAGCGACTCCGACGAGCTAGGCCTGAAGGTGCAGCGCGCGCAGCATGCCCTCGAACAGATCCGCGGTGTAGGCGTAGTACATGGGATTCGTGTGATCGTCGATGCCGAGGATCGTCTCCTATCGGTGACGATCAACGAGGAAGACACCATCATGGCCGCCTATCGGGCGGCGGTGGAAGACAAACGCCCCAGGGTCGACGAGGCATTGCAGGCGTTGCGGGCAGATGCAACCTTCGAAGCGGTATCGACATACACGAACGCGAACTCGGCCCACCTGGAAGCAGAGCGCGGGGATCGGCAGCACAAGCTCGAGGAAGAGTTCGAAGACGACGAATACGAACGCGGCTCGATCAAGGCTCCCGACTGGTAGCGACCATCCCGATCTGTCAGCTCGAATGCCGTTGGCTACGTTCAGGTTCCACGCCGCGAGTTGGGCCGGCTGCGGCAGCTCCTCGAGATCGGCGTGCGAGCGAGCCCGCGCGGCCACCGCGAGACCGAAACCCGGCTTCGGCCCGAAACCCGCACACCATCCTGCAATTCCCAGCTCACTCCGCTGGCGGGGCGACTCAGAATGCCCGCTTGTAGAGGCGTGTTCGGTACCACACCGAACGTAAACCTCTTGACACAGCCTTGGATGAACGAGATGCTGCGTATCGGACAGGGGGCAATCCCGTTGTCACGCAATCGATTCCAGGGGGGAATCTATGATTCGGAAGAGATCAGCGGGAAGTGCAATTCGCAGCGTGCTCGCTGCGTTGTTGTTCGTGATCGCACTCGTCACACCGGTGTTGACCGCGACGGCCGCCAATGCCGATGCGCCTAACTGCGATACGGTGCTGGCCAGGATCGACGCCCACAACACGGAGCGCGATCGATACGACTCCGAGGTCGCCGCGCTGAATGCCGCCGGCGGCGGCCAACCGTGGCAGGTCGCGAAATACAATTCCTGGGAGGCGCAGCTCAATAGCGACGCCGCCGCGCTCAATGCCGAAAAGGAGTCCTGCTTCCCCTCGGCCAAGACCAACCAGGAGTACGCCGATCAAGCGAACAATCTCGGCTACACCCAGCGGATCCCCGCGCAGCAGGCCCCGTTCGACTCGCACGGCGAAGCCGCCTATTCGAACGGTGACAAGTACATTACTCCCGATAACACCAGCCACAATGTGACTAACGGGTGGAAGATGTTCGACCGCAAGGGCCGCCGGATCGGAACCTACAACTGGGATCTGACCACGAAGGTTGGGAAGTGATATGGGGACCTTCAGCATAGAGTTCACCGGTCCAGGTTCGGATCGTGATCCCGTGACGGCGGCAGGCGTGATCAGACTCGGCGAGGAAACGGAGTACTTCAGCGCGCCGGTCGGCTACTGGAGTACCGATAATTATCGATCGAGTTGGTCCGCCGGGCTGCGGCGGATACTCGGCGATGACATCGTCTCGTGCCTTGCGGTGTCCATGCGCGACCCGAAAACGTCCAATTTCGTGGAGGTTTGGCCGCTCTACCGAGACGGCGATGTGGTTCACGTCCAGAACCAGCTCATCTTCCTCGACCAGCTCGGACACGAGTTCGATCCGCTCGAGCCGTGGAATTCGGTAGCCCCGCGCACCACGGCCGATGAAGACGGGGAAGTGATCTCGGAGTGGACGGTGTCGATCAAGGACATCGAAGGCTTCCTCAGCTGATCCGCCGCGCACGACACCGAGCCGAACAGCCAGGTCCACTGCCCGACCCGTGGGATAAAGTTGCGAGGATCGCGACCCACTCCGATGCGAGCGTGCACAACCCGTCACGAACGGCTCCGAACGCATTATCGAACACTCGGCGCCGCGCTCGAATCCTCGAACAGACAAGGAACCGAGTCGATCATGGGGGCCCTACTGCCAACCTTGCAAGCCGATCGCTTGCGGGAGGGGTTGACCGACTACCTCGCCACCACCTTCGCGCTGACCGATCCGGATGCACAGGGGGCGTTGACCGACTTCATCGGGCATCCTCGGGACGGCATGTTCAAGGGGCCGTTCGTGCGGTTGCGGCTACCGTTCTCGGCGGCTCGCGGCAACTGGGGGATGCATTTGGATTGGTGGCCTTCGGGGTTCGTGCCGTACGGGCACCAGGCGAAGGCGTTCGAGCGGTTGTCCACGAAGTTTCAGCAGCGGCCGCAGCCGACACTGGTGACCACCGGTACCGGGTCGGGTAAGACCGAGTCGTTCTTGATTCCGATTCTCGATCATGTGTTGCGGGCCAAGAAGGCCGGTGTGGTCGGGATGAAGGCGTTGATCATCTATCCGATGAATGCGCTGGCCAATGATCAGGAGCAGCGGCTGGCCAAGATGATCACCTCGCATTCCGAGCTCGCGGGGGTGACAGCGGGGCTGTATACGGGTGAGCAGTCGTCCGGGGGGCGGACGCTGGTTTCGGCGGAGGGGCTGATTACCGACCGGCGGCTCATGCACGATTCGCCACCGGACATTCTGCTCACGAACTACAAGATGCTGGATCACATGCTGCTGCGGCCGGATCGGGCCGCCATGTGGCGGCAGTCGGCGGAGTCGCTGCAGTACGTGGTGCTGGATGAGTTCCATACCTACGACGGTGCGCAGGGCACCGATGTGGCAATGCTGCTGCGGCGGCTCGGTCTTACGGTGAAGGCGCATTGGACCGCGAGTTCATCTGTCACAGAAGAGGATCGGGCACGGCCGCTCGGGCGGATCACTCCGGTCGCCACCTCCGCCACGCTCGGCTCCAAGGCCGCGCCGACGGCCATGCTCGATTTCGCGCGTACCGTGTTCGGTGAAATCTTCACCGAGGCAACACTTATCGGTGAGACTCGACTCACGGTCGACGAGTGGCTGGCGGAACGAAGCACCGAGCTGGATCGACTTTACGGGCCGGTGGCACTGGGCATCGAGGAGGCCATCGCCAATCTTGATGAGCTGGCGCAGGATTCGCCCAGCAATGCCACGCTGACGGCAGGAGTGCTCGCCACGCTGCTGCGGCGTTCCGGCGATGCGAACGATGACTTCAAGCGCGAGACCGCGGACCTGCGGATGCTCGATGAAACCGAGCAACTGGATCTGTTGAAGAACCACAGCCTGTTCGTTGATCTGCTGCGGATCGCCGAAGACGCCGTATCTCTGAGCGATTTGTCCGACGCGCTCCTACCCGGGTCCGCCACAGAACGCGATACCCGGCGCGCCCGTGCCAACCGGCAACGCTACCTCGAATATGTCTTCGCGGCACTGTCGCATCTGCGTGCGGAGATCGGCCGCGGCGCCCTGAATGTCGATGTGCACCTGTGGATTCGGGAACTGTCCCGCATCGACCGGACGCTGTCCACCGCAACAGATTTCCACTGGGCGGACGACGGCAGCGCCGAGAACCCCACCACCAACTACCTGCCCGCGCTGTACTGCCGGCACTGCGGGCGATCGGGCTGGGGGGCGCGACTCGCGCCCACCGGAGACACGCTCGACGTCAGCGATGAATCGATCCGCGGCCATCACGCCTCAGGTGGTACGCGCTTTCGCGCATTGATCTCCGCACCGGTCGAAGCGCAGCTCGGCAAGGATGTCGAAGGCTTGCGCTGGCTGCATATCGACGAGCGCGAAATCAGCGATAAGGCACCGGATCCCGACGGCGCCGAGGTACTCGAAGGCAAGGTGCTGCCCATCCTGGCGCTCTACGGCCCGGAGGCAGAAGACAACTCGCAGAAGGACATGTGCCCGGCGTGCCGGAGCATGGACGGTATTCGATTCCTGGGTAGCGCGGTAGCTACTCAGCTTTCGGTGGCGCTGTCCAACATGTTCGGTGATGCCGGCCTCGACGCCGATGAGAAGAAGGCGTTGATGTTCACCGACAGCGTGCAGGACGCGGCGCATCGCGCCGGATTCGTCCAGGCGCGCTCACACACCCTGAGTCTGCGTTCAACGCTGCGAAATGCACTGGAGAGCAACAACTCCGATACCGGAATGATGACGCTGACCGAGCTGTGCCGCACGGTCGTCGACCGTGCCGGTGACGATCCGATGCGGCGCTATCATCTGCTCGCGCCGGACATTGTCGAGCACGACGAGTTCACGGCATTCTGGCAGCCGGACAAACCGGCGGCCGACCGTCGCAAGGCGCTGGGACTGGTCCGCAAACGCCTGCAGTTCGATATCAACCTGGAGTTCGGCCTGCAATCGCGGCTCGGTCGCACGCTGGAGCTCACCGGGAGTGTTGTCGCAGAGGTCGACCTCGGCTCCGCTGACCGGGTTGCTCGTCTCGGTGCGGCAGCCTTGGAAGGTGCGCAGCACCAATTGACCTTCTCCGCACCAGATCCCGCCGCGGTGACGCGATGGGTGCGCGGTACCGCCGAGAGGATGCGCACACAGGGCGCCATCGGACATCAGTGGCTGGACACCTACATAGCGAAGGATGGGAACCGGCGTTGGATTTGGGGCGCGCGCCGCAAGGGCGAGGGCATGCCCGCCTTCCCCAAAGGCCGTCCCGCCCCGGCATTCCCGGCATTGGGGTCCCGGGCCATTCCCGAAGGCTTCGACGCGATCACCGCGCCCGCGTCGTGGTATGCCCGCTGGGCGGGGAAGTGTTTGAACGTCTCCGGCTTCGAGGGTGGCTTCCTGGCCAGGTCATTGTTCGCGGTGCTAGCCGAACAGCGGATCGTGTCCACGAGCCACTCCGAGAAGGATCACACCGTCTACCAGCTCAGCGCGGGCGCAGTCCTGGTCGGCGCACCGGAGCTGGATGATCTGGAAGGCTCACAACACCTGCTGGTGTGTGATGTCTGCCAGACTCCGAATCCCGGTAGCGCCGCGGTGGTCGACCAACTCGACGGTGCGCCATGCCTTCTCGATCGATGCCCGGGTGAACTGCACCGCGCGCCGCGCAAGAACAACTTCTATCGCAGGCTGTACAACGACTCGGAGATGAAGCGGGTCGTGGCCCGCGAACACACCTCACTGCTGCCGACCAACATTCGACTGGAGTACGAGACCAAGTTCAAGAGTGGCGGCACCGACCCGACCTCTCCCAACGTGCTGGTCGCCACCCCGACCCTCGAAATGGGTATCGACATCGGCGATCTGTCGACGGTGATGCTGGGGTCCATGCCCCGCAGTGTCTCGTCCTACCTGCAGCGGGTCGGCCGCGCGGGGCGTCTCACCGGTAATTCGCTGGTGCTCGCGTTCGTTCGCGGTCGCGGCGAACACCTACCGAAGCTCTACGATCCGAAATCCGTCATTCAGGGTGAGGTGCGTCCGCCGGCTACCTTCCTCACCGCCGAGGAGATCCTGCAACGCCAGTACGTGGCCCATATCGTCGATCGGATCTCGCGCCGTCCCGGAGTCGAGGATCCCAAGGAAGCCAGCGGTGTGCTCGGCAGTTTCGATGAAGGCAGCTGGATGGCAACGCTTCTGGAAACCGCAGACGGCGAGGCCGCCGAGCTGCTCGACCGATTCCTCACTCAGTTCGAGGGCCTGCTGGACGCCGGCACTCAGGATGCCCTTCGCGCCTGGGCCACCCCGCCCGGCGACGGTGCGCCCAGCAGGCTGGCCGCACAATTGCGGGAAGCGGTGCATCGCTGGAACCGAGATGTCACCGAACTCAGGAGCCGGCTCACCGCGGTCGACACCGCCATGCCGGAGTTCGAGCAGCGGGCCAATTCACCGGCCGCCACCGACGACGACCGGCGTGACCTGCGCACCGCACGCGGTACCCTGCGCCTGCTGCGCAGCCATATCCGTGATCTGACCACCGAGCACTGGGTCGGCGTGCTGGAACGCTACGGCATCCTCCCCAACTACACGCTGCTCGACGATTCGGTGACCCTCGATGTCGGAATCACCTGGATCGACCCCGATACGAACGAATACACCGGCGACACAGCGAGTTACCAGCGCGGGTCGCGGATAGCGCTCACCGAGCTGGCTCCCGGTTCGACCTTTTACGCCCAGGGCCTCGCCGTCGAGATCGACGCCGTCGACCTCGGTGCGGGCGAGTCGAACATTCACACCTGGCGGATGTGCCCGCAGTGCGGATGGGCAGGGATCAGCCATGCCGCCGAGGATGCGGCCCCGCCCATTCAGTGCCCGCGCTGCCACACCAGCGCCATTTCCGATGTAAGCCAGCAACTTCAAGTGGTGGAGATGACGCGAGTATCCGCCGAGGTGCGGCGAGACGAGGCGTCCATCAACGATTCCCGCGACGAACGCAAGCGCGAGACCTTCACTGTCGTCACCGCGGCCGATATCGACCCGGACCAGATAGTCACGCGCTGGTTCGTCACCGATCGCGACTTCGGAGCGGAATACCTGCGGCGCATGGACATTCGCTGGCTCAATATGGGCCGGCGGACCTCGCAGGGCGCCAAACGCACCATTGCCGGCGAGGAGACGACGAGCGGCCTGTTCCGGGTCTGCTCGAGCTGCGGCCAGCTCGACCGCACCGCCGGACAGAATGTGGCGCGCGAACATCGCACCTGGTGCAAGTTCCGTAAGGCAACCGATGAGAAGCATGTGCGAGAGATCGCGCTCGCCCGCACACTGCGCACCCAAGCCGTACTGCTGCACCTGCCGGGCTGGCTCGAATACGACCCGTTCGCCCATCCGAGCCTGAGCGCGGCGATCCTACTGGGTCTGCGACAGGTCATCGGTGGCTCCCCGGAGCATCTCGATGTCGCGACCATTACCGACGCGCTGCACGCACCCAATCAGCGGGCGCTGCTCATTCACGACACCGTGCCCGGCGGCACCGGATATCTCGCGGAGTTCGCCGATCCCGCCAAGGTGTGGTCGGTGCTCGTGGCCGCACGCGAAGTGCTGAAGACCTGCGAATGCGCCGCACAGGATCGCCTCGCCTGCCATAAGTGCCTGCTGCCGTTCGCGGCTCCGCACGAACTCGACAAGGTCTCCCGTAAGACCGCGGCCAAGGTGCTCGACACGCTGCTCGGCGTCGAAGGCGAGGCGGAGCCTGCGTGGGAACCCTGGGCAAACGCGATCGCCACGGAGAAGCCCGCCAAACCGATCGGTAGCGAGGAGTCGCCGCTCGAGCGAGAGTTCTATGTCGAGTTCATCGGCCGGCTACGAACAATGGGCGCGACGATCAAGGAGAAGCCGGGAACGTACGGGCCGTCCGCGACAATCACCGTGCCCGGCACCAAGCTTCGCACCTGGAAGCTCGAGCCGCAGGTGGCGATGCTCAATAGCAAACCCGATTTCCAGTTGAGCACTACAGATCCCGACGTTCCCATCATTGCGATCTTCGCGGACGGCCGCAGGTTCCATGCCGTGCCCGGCGCCAATCGGATCGGCGACGACGCTCTCAAACGCGAGAACCTGCGGTCCGACGGCCATCTCGTGTGGTCATTCGGTCATGAGGACCTACAGCATTTCAAGAACAAGGAATCGGTGACTCCGTGCTGGTACCACGAGGGCCGGGCCAAACTCGCCATGCAGAACGGCAATCTGCGGCCCGCTCTGTTCAAGCTGGTCACCGCCGATCCGATTACGCAATTACTGGAATTCGTCAGCGACCCCGATCATGACGCATGGGCGGCCGTGGGTCATTGGCTGCCGCTGATGTTCATGAGCAAGGACCAGGGCAAGCGCAGCGACCTCACCGCGATCGTGCCCTGGGCGCTGGACCTGCTCAACGGCAAGCAGCCGACGATTCCCGCGGGCACCTACGCCTGCTGGTCCTATTCCGATGGACCGCTTGCCATTACCGCCGCACTGCGCCCGGACACCAAGACGATGACCGCCGTCCTCGCCCTCGACGATCGCGACGATCGGCTCGAAGTCCTCGACGGCAAGGCGTGGAAGGAATGGCTCAGACTCTCGAATTGGTTCGGGCTCTGTGACAGTCACCTGGTCACCGCGCGCAGTCTGATGGCCGCCGATACCGCCACTCTCGCAACGAAACCCGATGCCAGCGGAGTTCGACTCACTCCGGCATGGCAGCAGGTGTACGACGAGACCATTTCCGACGCGGAGAAGGAACTGGTGCTGGGGCTGATCGCGGCGGGCGCACCGGTCCCGGTGATCGGTTCGGAAACCGACGACGGCGACGTCATCGACCTCGCATGGCCGAACCAGCAGGTCGGAGTTCTCTTCGACAGCGACTCCGAGCGGGCTCACACGATCGCCGAACTCGGGTGGACGCTCTGCCCGCCGGATCCGGCCCAGATTGTCGCGATCTTGAACAAGAACGGGGGAATGTAAATGGCGAACATCGTGATGGCCACCAATACCAAGGCGATGGGCAAGCTCGACGGATCCGTCAAACGCAAGGTGTACGACTTCCTGGAGAAGGTCCAAACCGACGACGCCGCACCGGGTTTGCACATCGAGCCGATCAAGGGCGCCGCCGACGCTCGCATCCGAACCGGGCGGGTGGACCTCAACTACCGCGCCATTATGTTCCGCATCGACCCCGAGGGCGGCGATACCACCTACATCTATATGGGGACCTGGAAACACGATGAGGCCAATGCCCTCGCCGAGCGGTCCACACTGCGGGTGAACCCGATCAACGGCACGCTCGAAGGCATTATCGGGGAACTGAACGGCGAGGCCGACCGCAAGAAACGCTCTGTTGTCCCCGACCCGAGGGGGGAGATCGGGAAACTGGTCACACCGGCAGAAAAGCTGCCGTATCTGATGCAGGCAGGGTTCACCCTCGAAGATCTCACCGATCGTCTCGGCCTCGATCGGGCACTTGCCGACATCGCGCTCGCCGCCGCCGACGACTTCGCCATCAATGCGATTGCCGCCGAGGTCGACGGGTGGCAAGGCGACGCCCTCCTCGATCTGGCGTGCGGCACCGGGATCGACGAGATTCGAAAGAAGTACTCGTTCACCGACAATCCGGTCGACGAAACCCTCGACGAGGACACCCAGATTCTCGTCGCACTGGACCATCCCGCATCGAAGATGCAGTTCACCTATATCGACGATACGGAGGAACTGCGGCGCGTCATCGAGGGCGGGGACTTCGCCGCGTGGCGGACATTCCTGCACCCCGAGCAGCGCACGTACGCCGAGAAGGACTTCAAGGGCGCCTTCCGGCTATCGGGTGGTGCGGGAACCGGCAAAACGGTGGTCGCCATCCACCGAGCACGCAACCTGTCGAAGCAGAATCCGGACGCCCGAATCATTCTGACTACCTTCAACAAGACTCTCGCCAAGGGGCTCGAGTCCGATCTCAAGGTGCTCGACCCCGCTCTTCGGATTGCGAAGCGGCCCGGCCAGCCGGGAATCTACGTCGAAGGTATCGATAAGCTCGCGAACGATATCGTCAGTCAGGCAACGGATCTCGGACCTTCCACCGAAGCGCTCTTCGGGACGCCCGTCGATGTGACCTCCACGCGCACCAATAAGGACAGGGTGTGGAGAGAAGTGGCACAGTCGGTCACCAGCGGCCTCGAGCCGCGGCTGGCCACCCCGGGATTCCTCGACAGCGAATACGTGTCGGTCGTGCTCGCCAACAAGGTGAAGACGCTCGAGCAGTACGCGAAGGTCGCGCGAGCGGGACGCGGTGTACGACTGAGCCGCCCCCAGCGGATCGCGGTCTGGAAACTGGTGGAGGCCTACCGCCGGCACAGCCGCATGGACACCAGCCTCAGCTTCCCCGAGGTGTTGGCGCTGGCGGCCGAATACCTCCAGCAACGCCAGGCGGGGGGACAGCCCTTCCTGGCTGACCATGTGATCGTGGACGAAGCGCAAGATCTGCACTCGACCCACTGGGCCCTGCTGCGTGCCCTGGTCGCCGAAGGCGCCAATGATCTTTTCATTGCCGAGGATTCGCATCAGCGAATCTATGGACAGCCCGTGGTATTGGGACGCCTCGGCATCAAGATCATCGGCCGGTCGCGGCGCCTGACGCTCAACTACCGCACCACGGCACAGAATCTGAATTTCGCGGTCAGCATCCTCTCCAGCGCCGACTACCACGACCTCGAGGACGGAGAGGAATCGACCCTGGGGTACCGCTCGGCCCGATTGGGCCCGAAACCCGTTCTGCTCCAGTGTGAATCCGCCACCGACGAACTGAACAAAGTGGCTGAGCAGGTACGGACCTGGTTGAAGGCCGGCGGAGAGCCGGAAACGATCGCCGTGCTCACCCGCGGCCAGAACGATCGCACGCAGTTCGTCCGCGCACTCGGCGAACGCGGAATCGAAGCACGGGCCCTGGACGAAAACCCCGCCACCACAGGGCATGTCCAGGTACTCACCATGCATCGTTCCAAGGGCATGGAGTTCTCCCGGGTAATCCTGGCCGGCATAGACGACGCCCATGTTCCTTCGAAGGCCGCCATGCATTCGGTTCCCGAAGAGGAGAAGCCCGAAGCAGAGCTCCGGGAACGGTCCCTGCTCTACGTCGCGGCCAGTCGCGCACGCGATGAACTCGTAGTGACCTGGAGCGGCAAGCGATCGGGGCTGCTGGGCTGACCGATGATGCGTACCCGCACCGGCGATCAGCCGGTGCGGGAGGCCGGACATTGCGACAGGCCGGATCAGCTCCGAATCAGCATGGCCGCCAAGCGATCCGGGTCGATTTCCTCGACTCTGACAACCTGATATCCACGGGCCTTCAGGCCGCTGTCGCGCTCGGCGTCGTCACCTTCGACCAGCATCACTTTCGCGTCCGCCCAATCCGCCTCGACCGGCCAATAGTGCTCGCCCCGCTCGACGCCCATCTCGGGTTTCGGAACGCCCATACGCGCCAGCGCCAGCAGCAGGTCGACGACCGCCTCGGAAGTGGAGACCAGGGTTTCGCCCCACGGCCCTTCGAGTTCGGTCTCGACGCCGACCACCTTGAGTTTGTCGAAGATCTCCAATGCTCCGGCACGCGACAACCGGTCCTGGAAGCGATCGTTTCGGAACGAGCGGAGGCAGCCGTAGCACGAGGTCTCGACACCACAATCACAAGTGCTGACCCGTTCGACCGCGTACTGAATGACCTTCGCCAGGTTCTCGGCGATCTTCTTCGCCGCACCGGCCCCGGCGGGGACTGTGTCGAACAGGACGATGCTGCGCTTACGGTCCGCACTCCAGGACAAGGCGCCGTCGATATCGTCGCGGCTGATCTCCAGCGCCTCGGATGCGCCTTCGAGCAGTGCGTAGAGGACCGACAGCCACTTCGACTCCGATTCCTTGTCGTAGGACATATCCGAGAAGGTGAATTCGGCGACGTCGGTCTCGTAGCGATGCGTCAGCGAAACCACCTGCAGCGGACCGGTGCATATCGCGCCGGTGGCGGGGCGGTGATGAGTTCCCTTGTGCGGCTTACCGGTTGCCGCCGTCGCCCAGCCACACCATCCGCACAGGTGGAATCCGGCGCCACTGCCTTCCGCTATGACGGCCATTCGGGCCCGGGTTCCGGCTCTGGCCTGTACCTCCACGCCACCTGTCGACTGCCATTGAAAAGTCTCGGTGACGTCGCCGATGTTCTCGACATAGCTGGCGCCACCCCAGAGTCGCTGGGGTGGCTCGGAACTCACGTCATCCACCTGGCGGTCGGCCACGAAGCCGAACTCCGGGACTACGCAGGTCCGGACCTTACCGAACTGCTCATTACAGTTCGGGCAGAGCTCATTCGGATCAAGCGAGTGTCCGCACTCGAATCGATTGCACTCCCGGCATACCCGGTACCGCAGCTCCTCCAGCTCACGCTTGGGCAATTTGTGCAGACCGCGCGAGGTCCACACCTTGCCACCAGCGACGACCTGGTTTCCCGGCGCGTAGTCGAACACGGCCTGACTGAGATCTCGCGACAGCTCCAGCTTGCCCCCGACATCGCTGTCACAGTGAGCAGTCCGCAATTCGACCGTGTCCACGGGGAAGCCGTACTTGGGCAGAATGTTCTTGTTCGCGAGATACCCGATGAGTTGCCGGTCCTCGATCGTCCGCAGCGTCTTCTGCAGGCGACCGGCCAGGGTGTACTTCCTTTCGGCCGAGGCTTCCTCGATCAAGACCTGGAACGTGTCGATATCGCTGCGAATATCGCTCTCGGCGATGGCAAGCAGCTCGCAGAGCCGATCCACCCACGAGTCGTCCTCGACACCGATAGCGGCCGCGACACCGACCGGCAAAACGGTCCGCAGCGCGTCCCGGATTCGATCCGGCACCGGGGTGAGGAATCGGCGCATCTGCGCGGCCGATGACAGCTGACCATCGGGACCCGGCGCGAAGAACGGTCCCGCCTGCCGCCAGATGAGCCCGTCATTTTCGAACCGATATCGCCAATACGCGGCCAGCGCCACCGAATGGGCATGACGACGCCCGATCCGATCATTGTCGATCGGTATCCACGGGATACGCATCTCCCCCGCGATCATCGACTCCGGCTTCTGAAACTTCGAAAGATCATGGGAACTACGTTTTGCGTAGGTGAGCACGAGCGCCGCCGACGCGGCGCGGCGTCCCGCTCGCCCAGCGCGCTGCACATAGTTCGCCGTTTTCGGCGGCATATTCCGCAGCATGACCGATTGCAGGTCGCCGACGTCCACACCGAGCTCGAACGTAGTCGAGCAGGACAGCACATTCACTTCACCGCCGATGAATCGGCGCTGGATGTCAGCCGCCTCGGCCGGTTCCCACTGTGCAGTATGTTCTTCGGCGGTGAGCGGCGCGGGGCTGAGTGTCCGGTAGACCGAGCGGTAATGGTTCGTATCCTGCGCGACCGGAGGCAGTACGAACTCGAGGAGCTTTCCGTCGCATGCGCCCTGCGGGCACAGGTTCCGAATATTGTTGGCGGTCAATCGCCGACAGGCCGAACACTGATACCACACACATTCGCTACCGGACCGAACCCGCAGCTGTTCGTAGTCCACCTGGTAGACGTCCCCGGCGAACTTGTCCCGTTCGAGGGCGACGAAACCCTCCGCTACCAGGAATCGCCAGCAGCCGTCGAGCAGCTTGTCCGCGGGCAGATCGGAACCGAGCGCCTCGAGCACCCTGCGCACGAACACGATTCGATTGTTCGTCGTTCCCGGCCTGCCACCCGGCGACCAACTGATGATTCGGCGGGTTCGATCCGAGTCCATCGATCGGATCCGGATCCGGGTATTGCGAGGCTCGAAGATCGCCTGCTTGATGTCGACCTCGGGCAGCAATGTCATCGCGCCTTGCAGGCGTACGGTCTTGACCAGTTCCTCGAGCAGCCCCCAGCCCTCTCCTTCGGGCAAGCCCAGTTGCGTCAGGCCCTTGGGCAGCACCGACTTACGGGAGCGAAACAGCAACACCCGCATCAAGCCGAGACCCTCGAGGGACTGCCGCTGATCCATGCTCATCAGCTCGGCCATGATCCACGGATTCACCTCCCGCAGCATGGTGCGCCGGGTCGAACGCTCATCGAAGTGTCTCGCTTTGACCGCCACGTCCCGTACATCGGCCGCCAGGTCCTCCACCGATAGCTCCTCGCCGGCATTCCGGGGATCGAGCAGGGCCTGCGAGATATAGCGGCGTTCGAGCATCCGGCCGTAGGTGCGCGCGAGATACGGCGCTGCGAATGCCGCGGCTTGCCGGGAATCGGAGAACATCAACAGCTTCCGTCCCGCACCGACCTGTTCGGCGGTCGCATCGGACGCGGCCGGCAAGTGCTGATACAGCGCCGTCGCGATGACTGCGGGAGCGGCGTTCACATCGGTCCGCAACCGGCGAATGACCTGGCGAGACCGAGCACCGCACTCGGTGCACTTGCTCATTACCCGCGTCTTGGTGGTGTGTTCCCGCACTCGTAGCACAGGGCCGCCGAGACACAGAGCGCCACTACAACTTCCCGGCCGGTTCGCTATCGCACCGCAGCCGGTACACAGGTGCCTGACACCCGTCGACGCGGCGGAATCAGGATCATCGGAGAGAGTGACTTCGTCCTCGTCGAGCAGACTCTCCGCATCGGCATCGGTCAGAACGAGCCAGTGGACAGACCCCTCGTTCTTCGAAGGGCGGAAGTACTGCCTGCTATCGAACGCCAACTCCTGTCCAGCCAGATGCACAGCGCCGCAGCGTTGACAGGTACCGAACTCGAATACTGCGCGCCCGGTTTCAGGATCTATCTCGTGCCGGCCCAGGAATACACGTGGCTCACCCCCAGTGAAACTGACGTACGCACCCTCTGTAGCACGCACAAACATGTGGTATCGCGCCGACAACACCGGATTGCCACTGGCATCAAGCACTTTCGATCCCAAAGCGACAAGTGCTTCCAGCTTTTCCGCGGCCGTCCCATCCCCAGGCCACAATTTCGAGGCGAGAGCGCAGACCTCGACCGGACCACGGGACACAATCGCCTTCAGGTCGGCGATCCGGCGTTCGTCATGGAGCGCGTCGGCGATATCGCCAGTGGCACAACGTGAACCGAGAACCGAAAGATCGGCCTCCGGTTCGGCCAGCGCGATCAGCTCGGTGTCATCGATTGTCCATGTCGGTGTTTCCCGTCGTGGCAAACGAGTCGCCGTCACAAGATCCTGGCGGTCCACATCGTCAGCGATGAACTCGAACTGCACATCGAACAGCTTGTGGGCGAAGGTCGTTGCCTCCACGCCCTGGGATGCCTCGGTGGAACCGGTGAGCGATGCGGATGTCGCAATGCACTGCAGGGCCGAGCCGCCGGCAACCCGCTCACGCAGGCGCCGTAGCAGCAATGCCACTTCCGATCCCTGGGCACCGTCATATACATGCGCCTCATCCAACGCGATGAACCGCCACGTCCCGGCGTATTCGCCGTCGAACAGATCCAGATCCGCCGGACGAAGCAGCAGGTATTCGAGCATCGCGTAGTTCGTCAGCAGGATGTGCGGTGGCGCCGCCCGCATTTCCTGACGGCTGAGCAGCTCGTTGGGCAACCGCTGCTGGCCCGAATGCAATGCTCGGAATGCTGATTCCGCGTCGGTCGCCGACTCCTTCGTCTCACCGGTGTAGCGGCCGAAGGTGATGTCCGGCATTTCCGCCAGCAGTTCACGCAACCGCTTGAGCTGATCATTGGCCAGAGCATTCATCGGATACAGCAGCAATGCACGCACACCCGGACCGAGGCTTCCAGCAGCGCGTTCGGTAATGAGCGCGTTGAGGATAGGTAGCAGGAAGCTCTCCGTCTTACCCGAGCCTGTTCCGGTGCTGACGACCAGATTTCGACCGGCCACAGCTTTTCGGACGGCAGTTTCCTGATGCTGGTACAGCGGCCGGTCCAGCTGGATCGACCCGCCCAAATCGGTGAAATCCGGATGCAGCACACCCTCGGAGATCAACTCTCGCAACGACATTCCCGGCGAATACGGTGGCGTGAGCTCGAGCAACGGCCCCTTCGTCAACAGGGAAGTCTCATCCACCGCCCGATCGAACGCAGCTGCCAGCCCCGGATCGCGGGGCGCCAGCAGGGTTTTGAGGTATCGCTTGTAGCTCGCCTCGATATCGGCGCCCGCGGCCAAAGGGTCGAGTCGGTCGGTCATCGGTCGTCTCCGATCAGATCTCCATTGGTCACGAAGGTGGCAATGGCGTCGGCAATCAATAGATCCGTCGCCACCATGGACGGACACAGATCCGCCATTCGCGCCCACGATTCCCGCATCTCCGGGGTGATCGGCGGCGTATCGAATCGGCCGCGAGCGTCCAATCGAGCCAGCGCGGCCATGGTCAACGACTGCAACGAGAGCAACATCCACGGATGCTCGCCGACATCCACACCATCCAGGACTTCATTGCGCGCCTTGACGGTGTCGTAGAGCAATGGTGCGGTCTGCCTGATCCGGTTCAGCGCCAGTCTCATACCAGAGGTGAGAACCTCGCGAGCCGGGTCACACACCCATTGACCCCGCATGTGAAAGGCCTCGATGGTGGCGCTGGTACGCATGTCCACGTCGAGCAGAGCGCCTGGCACCAAACGGAATGCCTCGAACATCGCATCCACCTGTTCCGCCGGAAAGGCATGCACTCGTTCGACATTCCGATCGAAGACGCCGACTCGGGGATCACCCGATCGGCCGCCGAGCAGGTCGAGCAACCACTCGCCGCCCTGATTCTCGAGAAATCCGATCGTCTGGCCCCAAGTGGTCGGCATCTCGGTGCGCCGCCGCCGCAGCATCGGCAGGTTCGCGATTTCGACCAGGCAACCGACCCAGGGGTTGGCGTGCAGGCCGACATGTGTGAATCCGGTCGAGTACGCACGGTCCACCAGACCGGTGCGGATCAGTAGCGGAACCATCTGAACGGCGGGAATCATGCTGTTGCCCAAGGCTTTCAATGCAGCATGCGAATCCAGGCCCAGCACACGGGTCAGCGCACCACGAAGTAGCTCGGTGCGAGTATCGGATCGAGCAGCGGGTAGTAGAGCCAGCGAAGCCCACACCTCCGCCATAGAATCGGCGGATCGCGGCGCCGGCCCGATGCCGGAGAGGAACCGGGCGAGTTCGTCCCGAGCCTTGTTCTCATCGCGAAACCAACCCCGCTGGTCAACACGAAGCGCAGACTGCTCAGGGCCACGAGGCCGCGGGATAACCACCCACGGATCGTCTACGAAAACCTGAACCAGCAGCGGCCCAGCGGCATAGAGATCTTCCGGAAGCAGGGCCAAGCCATCGCTGACTTCCAGAGTGCGCACCGGCTGCCACGGTGCGGTAGTCGCCCAGACGAAAACTCCCAGATCCTCATCGATCGGATCGTCGAACACCAGAAACACGTCATCGATCCGCACACCACTGCACAACTGAGCGGGTCGAATATGCGCAATTGTGACTTCGTGCGCCCCACCCGACGGATCGTCGATCCTGACGATCAACCGGCCCGAGCCGATACTGCGCACCGTATCGACGAACACACGACTGGAAAGCTGGAAGACGTTGTCCGAGGGAACATCCGGGATCTCCACCTGCACGGGCCGCCCGGATAGGTCGACCAGAGCGAAATCGACCGTGACATCACCCGGCACCCTTGCAGCGATCAGCGCGTGCGCCTCCATATCGGCGGGGTTGAGAACGTGCACCGAGGTGCGCCACCGCGCCGGAGAATCGATCGGATCGACTCGGGATTCGAAGTGCGGCGGCTCGAGCACCAGCTTCTGGCTGTAATCGCCACTGCGAACCAGTATTTGCGTTGCACGTGAGTCGGTATCGAACGCGACCAGTTCTCGATCCACCTGCAGCGGTAGATCACATCCGACACGACTGATGCTCGATGTGAGCCCACCCGGCACCGGCGATCGGAAGTACACGCCGTGGTCTACCTGGAGTCCCTCGGCTATGAACAGGACACAGCGGAGATCCTGGCCGACAGGGCCACTGACCACCACTTCGAAAAGCCCGAGCAATCCCGCGGATAGTCCGTCGAACGGGTCCAGGCAGACTTCCCCGGCGTCCGACTTCCAGTCGGTGGCCGCCAGCCAACGCATCTGCCCCGAACGACGAACTCGCACATGCCAGTCCTTGTAGCCAGGCCCGGTATGGGATTGCAATGTCACCAGCGGTCGTTCCGAATACACCGACAACCCGCTCGGGGTCCGCACCCCTTCGATCGGGTAGGCGGGTTCGAACACGGGCGACCCCTGTACCCGCACGTCGCGGACTACACCGAGGGGTTTTCCATTGCGCCGCAACTGAATAGAGTCGTGGTCGGAGAGATCGACACTGTGCGCGCGCCAGCCGCGCCACCCCGCCGGAGTGCGAACGTCCTCCAATGACTGGATATCCACGCCGGCACCGTCGGCCACCACCACCGAGTCTTGAGGATGGACGATCAGAACCACATCACGCGGCAGTGCCTCCCGACGCGGAATGAACCGGCCATCGCCGTCGAACACCAATAGCGGATTATCCTTGTCCACCAGGACAATTCGATGCTCTACTCCGGAAGCCTCGTGTCGAAGGACCGCCTCACGTGCCGGGCGAGTCACAGGTACCGGCGTCAGCGGGTGATCTCCGTCCTCGGCCACTCCCCAACCACGCTCCGCGTACACCTCACGGGTATCGCCGTCGAATGACACCCGCCACGGCAACTCGGGCGAACTCTCGGGGTAGGGAACGCCGACCGTTATCTCGTCATCGCACATCGAGTACGCGGGAGTCGGCGTGCGGCGCCGGATGGACGACACCGCCGCGACCACACCCTGATCCAAGGGCCGATCCCGCAATCGCTCGATCAATCCATCGAGCAGCACCGTGGGCAAGCCGGTCGTTGCGGTGTCCAGGCGCAAGTCGTTCCAGGAATCCGGATGCTGCACGGCGAAATCGATGAAATCCAGGATCCGGTCGACGATATCCACCGCGAACTCGCCGCCCAACTGCAGGAAGTTCCGTACCGGCACATCCAACTGGTTGAGCCGATAGCCCATGCCTGGCTCGGTCAACCATTCGAACACCGCGGCGCCGCTGCGATCTCGGCCGTGCAGCAGATGCTGCTCGATCACCCCGATCAGATCACCCAGGCAGTGCACCGGAATCCCGGCGTGCATCGTCATCACCCGGACGTACCGACCCGAGAGCTCCGGGAACTCGCGCATTCGAAACCGGCGCAGCAATCCGTTCAGCGCGCCGCGCAAGGCGTTCTCGAACTCAGGGTCCTGATCCAGACCCAACTCCGCCCAGAAGCTCTCCCAGTAGCGCCCCTGGTCGTAGGCCAACCCCGCATGGCCGATCAATGATGTCAGCGTCAGTGCCGGAAACATCCGGATCACGGCTGCAGGCCCTCGGCCGCTCGCAAGGCATTTCGCCGCAATCCCGCCGAAAATCTCCTGTGCGCGGCGGATTTCATCCTCGTCGAGGTTGAGCTCTAGAAATAGCACAACTCCATCGAGCTCCCGGCTCAGCCGGAACTCTTCGCGGTCCGCCAACTCCCCCAGAAATGACTGCCCCACTGGAACACTCTCCCCTATCGATCCACCACCTCGATCCAGACTGTGCCACACGTATCCGACATGTTGCTGTACGCAAACGATTTCGAGACCGGAATCCGAAGTAAAAATCTATACATAACGACCATTCGGTCCGACATGCGTTCAGTCCCGGTCGGTCGCTCGAAATTTATTACCGCAGGTATCTACTGAAGCCACCTTGATGAATCATCCGCTGCAATGCTCGAATTCGAATACCGCTGTGCGGCTCGGTCCGGGATGTGGGCAATGCGCCGCTCATCCGGGTGCAAATCACTCAGCGCCGTTTCCACTGCGATCCGGGTGGTCTTGATTACGCCTTTGGCCACCACAAGGTTTCCGCTGGCACCGATCGCCATCCCGATTCCGAACGGGGCCGCCTTCCCGATCACCAGAATCCCTTGTCGGGTGCCCCATTTGGTGACGAAGTTGACCCCCAGCACTCGGTTGAGGGAGCGGAGGCTCGCAGCGGGGACCGAGTTGGTGAGCAGCCTTCCCAGGTGCGCACCCGTTCGGCCCGCGGCTTTGCCCATGAAGGTCGATCCCCCGCCACCGGCCAGGACGGTCAGGACGACTGCCTTCTGATGCTCGAGGTCGGCGAGGTGGATTCCATGCACCTGCAGTACCGAAAGCACATGCGCGACCGAAGCAGTCAGGAACCAGGAGGTGTCGGCGCCCACGGTCGCGATCGCGGCAACGGTACCGACACCAGGGACTGCAGCGGCGCCACCGGACGCGGCCCCCGAAGCAACCACCGTAGACAGGAAAGTCGTCTCCAACTTCTTGACCAGCTGAGCGTCCGTGGCTTCGGGGTGTCGGTCCCGAAGCCTGGAGACTCGGCTGCTGACCAGCTTGTCCGCCGAGATCAGCGATCTGTCGAAGATTTTCAACAACCCAATGCTGTCTGGATTGGACTGATCCTCGTCCGCCTCGAACTCAGGGTTGGACTCCGCAACCACCTAGCCCCCCATCGTTGTACTCGGCCGAACTGCGTCAAGTTCCGCAATACCGAGCCCTCATGTCATACCGGGACTTGGTCTCCGCGTCAACGGCTGCATGAATCCTCGCTTTGAATCTTCATATGGCGCAACCAATTCGATCGCATCAGCCATGAATGATGTTGCGCGGCAGCTAGAAAGGTTAATCGTCTGATACGAAGCCAGTCCGATGCGGGCACCTCCGGCTCCGCCGCAACGTGGCGAATACAGGTGGACGTGCGGCGGTCACCGCTACCGATGGCGGCGAACAGTTCAACGACGGTGGTTGTGACGCAGTCGAATCCGCCAGCGGCGACCGTGCGCAGATACAGCAGCCCGCGGACGTCGGCCGCACCATCCTTCAGTCGGACCCGTTCGGCTAGGAACTACCACGTGCCGACGGATCGTTCATGTAGCGGCCAGGCTTTCGCCGTCGCCAACAGCCTGCCACGGCATTTGCACAGCAATCCCATACGGCTACATCGGCTCCCGCAAGTTCAGCACGGTGGAGAACACACTCGGACGACTCTGTTGGCGCTGGTAACTGCAGCAGGCCCCCCGGATCAGCCTATGGTCGGGCGTGGACATGTCCGACGATCAGATCCGGGCGCTGGCGATCGGGACCTGTCTCAGTTGTGTGCAGCAAGAGCGGCTGCGGCCGCGTCGATATCGGCCATCAGATGCTGCCAACTCGGCAGATCCACGATCGGACCCGAGTAATCGATCTGCCGAAGCAATTGACGACGATGCTCGTTGAAGCGTTTCGACACATGGATACGGCGACGACCGGTGCAGTCGGCGGCCTGGACGATGCATTCCTGAAGGAGCTGCTTCGGGTCAGCAATGGATTCCACCCTCCTCGGGCTTGGAAGCCCAAGGGCGTTTCGACCGCCCGGGTTACCAGCCACTCGTCGAATCGCCTGTTCGTCGAGCAGTAGCCACGCCTCGGTCATCCGGACGGGTATGACCGGAACGGTGGTAGCAGAGCAGTCGACAGACTCGACCGCTCTGGCAATCTCCTGCCGGCGCGCGTCCGACCCTGCGTTGTCCGCATCTCGGTGCACAACAATCACATCGACCGAGCTACCTAGCAGCGCTGTGCCCGCACGCACCCGGGATTCAACATCCTTGGCAACTTTAGGCAGGAGCGAGAAGTCTGGCTGGGTCAATCGCACATCCACGCCGCGTTCGATAAACAATGCTTCGACGATCTCGGCCAACGGCAGGTCAGATGTTCCTTCGCAGATGAACAGGCCCTGATGCACCTTGCGACTCATCCCACCATCCCGAGCGGCAAGGTAATCTGGGCTCCCACCGGAGCCGCAAGGTAAGGGAGGACATCCGCCCTTGAGAAGGTCAAACCACCCGCCACGGCCCTCCACGAATCCTGATAGGGAAGCAGCGACAGCGCCGCAGTCACCGTGCCATCAGCAGTCCGATACGGCCTCGTCTCCGCGAGCAGCACGTCTGCCGGATCACACAGCTGAAATACCCCCGGCGAGTGGGTGTTGATTATGACTTGCCGGAACGGATTACCCTGTCCGGGTTCCACTTTCGGATCAACGGCGAGGTCCCGGACCAGCTGCACCATCGCTGGCAGGTTTCCCGGATGGATACCGTTTTCCGGCTCTTCCATACAGACCAACCCAGTGAAAGCCGGATCCTCAAGGAGCACGCACAACGCCAGGAACCGCAAGGTACCCTCTGATAGTGCTCGAGCGGGCAACTGCAGGCCGCCACGTTCCCTGAGAAACAGCGTGAAAACCTCGCGAACCTGGTCGGGTTCAACCTTCAGGCTTTCCACACTGACACCCGACAGGTCGGACAGCCGATCAGCGACTTGCGCATACACCGCATCGGGATCCGAGCGATCCGCACCCGGCGCAGTTTCGTTCGCGATCCGGAACAGGGTCGACGCGAGATGACGACCGTCCGTCTCCATCGAGCGAGGATCAGCGAACCCGTCCGGCGCACGTAGCGCAGTCGGCTCCAATGCCAGCCTATGCCAGCTTTGCATCTCACGGCGAGCAGCGAGGATAGTAGGGTAGTCGTTGGTCGCCACCGTGCTCAGGACTGTCCGCCCCGCACGTGCAGCAGGTCTTGGCTGCGGCTTACCGAAACTTCCCCCGTCACCGTGAACATTGATGACGGTCGCACCGTCTCGTTCGACAGTGGATAAGAACGCTCCCCCACGACGCTGCCCAAGAACTACAGCATTGCGGAAATTCTTCGCATTGTGCGGAAAATGCAGATGCTTAGGCGCATCGCCCCTGTTGATATGCCTGAGCTCCTCACGGCGCAGCGTCAATCTGCCAACACTGCTCTCACCCTCCGGCGCCGAGTAGCCGAGCTCTAGCTCGTATCGGAGGAACGTCGCCGTTGCGCGTGCGAACGCTCCCAGATCATCCTCGACCTCCGCCGGAACAATCATCTCCGCAGCGAACGAGATCCGGCGCTCATGGTCCCGATATCCGTCCCAGAACAAGTCCCGGGGATCGGCGCCGCGCATCCCCGCCGCACCACGCACCCGCTGCGACGCCTCTACCAGAGGTTCGGATGCCAGGTGCGAGAGGAACTCAATTACGTCGAAGACGTTCGACTTGCCCATCCCGTTCGCACCGGCGATACACGTAAAAGGACCGAGATCAACCTGGACGTCCAGGAGGTTCTTGAAGCCTCGAATCTCCAGCCTGGTGAGCATGCATGCCAGGTTACCGCTTGACCGCCGGTAGCTGACTAGACCCGCGCTCGAAAGACGATCTTGGTCCTTGCATGGTGGCCCGAAGGTGCGCTGAGGTTCCCCCCGATCGGTGGACACCGGACTAGCAGGACAACAAGTCCCGCTGGAAGGATGTCCCTATGCCTCCTCGCAAGCGCCGGTCATTCACGACCGAGTACAAAGTCGAGGCCGCGCACCGGGTGATCGACACCGGGCGCACGATCGCCGAAGTCGTCCGCGAACTCGGGGGCGGTGAGCCTGTATTGGGTGGCTTGGTCGAGGACGAACGCCGCTGGCTGGCGGCGGCCGAGGTCCACGGCGAACAGCCTCTGAGCCCTGCCGAACGAGCCGAGTTGCTGGCCTTGCGCAGGCGAGTCTCGGAGCAGGACAAGGACATTGCGTTCCCGAAGAAAGTCGGCGTACTTCGCGGCGATGCAGCAGAACCGGCCCGGATCGAGCTGATGGCCGCGGAGTGCGCCGCCCCGCAGATCACCGGCGCACGGGCCGATGTCACCCGCTTGGCACGACTGCTGGATGTGTCGCGGGCGGGTTTCTATGCCTGGTGCGGGCGTGCGGCGGCCACCGTCCTGACCGACCGCCAGCAACGCCGCGCCGATCTGACGGTGAAAATCCAAGTCATCCATAAAGATTCCGATGGCACCTATGGATCACCGCTGAGCTGCGCGAGCAGGGTGATCGAGTCTCCGAGAAGACGGCCGCGGCGATCATGGCCGAGATCGGGCTGGCCGGGATCAGCCCTCGCACCTTCAAGATCCGCACCACGATCGTCGATCCGGCCGCGTCGTTCCCGGCGGATCTGGTCGATCGCTGCTTCGATCAGGGGCGCCTCGATGCGGTGTGGACCTCGGATATCACCTATTTGACCTGCGGTGAAGGTGATATGTTTTTGTGCGCGATCAAGGATGAGCACTCCAAGAAAGTGCTCGGATGGACGGTGGCCGACCATATGCACACCGAATTGGTCACCGACGCTGTCGAGTTGGCTGTCGCTGCTCGCTGCTCGCGGGCGCTTCCGTGAGGGCCGATTCTGCATTCGGTCAGGGGCAGTCAATACACCGCCGGTGACATGGCTGCGAGGTGCTCCCGCCACGGGCTGCGCAGATCGATGGGCGCGACCGGAATATGCTGGGACAATGCCGGCGCGGAGAGCCTGTGGTCGACTTTCAAGCACGAGTACTACTATCGGCACACTTTCGCCACGAAAGCGGAACTCGTTGCCGCAGTTGACAAATGGATGCAGATGCCTGGATGCCCTACGATCTGAAGGGCCGCGCCCAGCCGACTATCTATTCTGTACGGGTTGCGTCCAGCCACGCCTTGCCGCTGCCTTGAAGGAATTTTCCGAGATTCTGGATTCGGAGACCGATCCGGAGGACCCCACCTACTTCGGCACACCGACCGAGACCGGTGTCGACAACTACTTCGAGCCAGATGGAAGCCCATCCGACGTGTGGTCGCGATACGAGATATGAGCACAACCTACGACCAGAACCGATGATGGGGATAGTTGTGGCACAGTTCACCAACGAGGTCGAACACATTCTTCGCGCTGCGGGATGGCTGCCCGGCAGGCAGGTCGATACCGACGCCTGGAGAGAGAGGCTGGAACTCGGCGGGTTCAGGTGGAACGTAGCGGCGGATCGATTTCTCGAGGAATTCGGAGGACTGGCTGTTGATGTATCCGGCCCGGGAATCACTTCCGCCCGTGAACCTTTCGAGTTGGATCCTACGTTGGTCGAGGGCGACGACGACAGATTCGCCGGATGGGCCGAGGTCGTCGGTGAGTCGATCGCACCGGTGGGTGAACTCGACTCCGGCCGCTACTTCCTCGGAATGTCCGAGACGGGCGATCTCTACCTGGTTGCCGATTGGCTCGCCTCGTTCGGCCAGATTCCAGAGGCACTCGAGTCCCTGATCCTCGGAAGATCACCTGTGCCCGTTGAAGAGGCGTGACTCGGTGCCGAGCACCCGAGACCATAACTAAGAGAGGAAACCATGACCACAACGTACGACCAGGCATTCGAGACCATTATCAGCCACTTCAGGCCGAAGTGGAGTCATGGCACTTTCTATATCGACGATCAAGAAATCGTCGAGACCGATGAGCTTTACGTGTTCAAGGTAGGAGCACGCGAGTGGCTCGTGGACGGCGATCTGTCGTTCGCCATCGCGGGCGGAATTCCCGTGGTGTACAAAGATTCAGGTCAGCTGGGTTCCCTTCCCTCCGTAACGGTAGCCACCAACCCCAATGTTCGGATGCGGCCTAATCCGAATCCGGTTTTTGCAGCAGCAGACTCTGAATGACTGAGCTGCTTGATCATCCAGTTGATCAGTACGCGAGCCTGCGGCAATCTCCCGCTTTCGATCAGCTGGCTCCGGTACTCCAAGGCGCTTAGGGAGGTCAGCCGAACTGCCGACAAGGAACTGGCGCTGGTGGCGAATCTCGTCGGGAAGCCCGCTGCAGCCCCGGCAGTTTGGAGAACCGGCGCACAGTGGGATCCAGCCTTCGCCGAGTCGGAGCTACGGCCTGCAGCTGGTCACCGTGCTGTGCATAAGAACGAACCCCAAATCTCCAGGCCGACTCCAGACCATCAAGGCCTCGAATGACGCTGCCCACCAGAACGGTTCAGCGTTGCCAGACTTCACTCGCGAGGAACCTGTCCCACTGATCAGCGGAGAACACCAGCGCAGGTCCTTCTGGATTCTTCGAATCACGAACCCCGACCGCGGAGCAGGACAGGTGGGCGATCTCAACGCAATCCGCATTGGGCTGGCTATAGGTGCTCTTGAACCACTCGGCACCGGACAGGTCTACGGTCACGTCCCGGACTCCTTCACCATCTGCTGCACCAACTGCTTGGTGTCATCCGCGGTCAACGCTACCCGCTGAATGTCCGTAATCGCCCGACGATGCCGGTCGATCATGTCTGCTCGCTCCAGGTACAACCCGCCTTCGTAGCCCTCCACGTAGACCACGGGCGGCTCCACGAGATGGCTTGCGAGAGGCGGGAATTCCAGCAAAGTGAAGGACTGTACGAGTAGGCCCAGATGGCTTCCGGCGTTCATCGGAACGATCCGTAGCGACAGATTCGGCCGGGTATCGATCAGTTCAAGAATGTGGTTCATCTGCTCAACCATGACGGACGGGCCACCGGGTGTATGCCGAAGCACTCCCTCCGACAGCAGGATGTCCACGCGAAAGTTCGGGTCCGCCAGTCGGACCTGCCGGTGGGCAGCAAGTTCCAGTCTCCGGTCCATGTCGGCCGCAGACAGGCTCGGGTCCCCGATGTAACTCACGGCCCGCCGGTAGCCGGCCGTCTGCAGCAATCCCGGCAACAGCACAACTTGGTGAGTGGTCAGGTGCGTCGCGACAGCCTCCAGACCCAGGTAGTGGTCGAAGTGCGGTGCATACTGGTCGGTGTACGCCTGCCACCAACCTTTGGTCGTGCCAGCCAGTTTCGCTGCATGCGCTTGGTCCTTCACCTCCTGCCACAGCCTGAGGACTTCCTCCCGCCCCTCACTCGGATCCGAAACCTCGTAGAAGTCGAGGAGGTCCCGTATTTGCGACGAGCAGATCTTCACTTTCTGCCCATCCTCCATACGTCCGATGCTCTGCGGCGATAGCTCGATGTGCAGACCGGCTGCCAGCTGGCTCTTTTTCGACTGAACTCGGTAGCCGCGCAGCCTGCGGCCGAGAGCCCTTCGGGGAAGCGATGATCCGGCCATTTCGTTAGCCTCGCTATCTGGGAATCTCCGTTCTGGAATGCCCCTGGCTGGAATGCTCGTCGTCTTCCGCACATACCCAGCTGGACGTTCCAATTCTATTGCCGCAGGTGTCTACTGAAGTCACGAACGCGAAATGCCGAGGGGAGCATCGAATGACAACCCATCTGCCGTCGAAGGACCTGCTCCTGGAGGCCTGCACTGGCACTGTCGCTCTACCGCATCCGCTTCTACAGGCCGCGTATGAACTGGCCAGTCTGCACGAAGCCCGGCACGTCGCTGATCCGGAAGAGATTGTCGAAATCGACTGCACTCGAGCCAGATTGATACACGACATCGACTGTTGGACCGCACAGGAACTGCCACGCCCGTATGCCGCCGCAGCCCTTCACACCGAAACGGTCGGTATGGTCATCGACCGCATTGCCCAATTCTCTGTCGACGCTCATATAGCACTGAGCAGCCCAGCCGCCGAGTGCCGGCTGCACTACGCGTGGAAGCGCCTCGCAGAACTGTCACTCGCCTACGCGGACCTCTCCCACGACCTGACCGCGCGCACCCGCCGCATCCCCGACTACACCACTCCCCACCCGGAAGACCTTCAGCACCAGCAGATTTGAGATCCCTCACCGAAAGAGGTGCACGATGACCGCAGCATGGCTGCCCTTCCTCATCGGCATGACCACCGGCAGCGTCCTGGTCTGGTTCCTGAGCGCGATTCCCTCCCACAGTCGCACACCCTCGGCCGAAAGTTGGACCGTGGCCGCTATCGCCTCTCGCATCGAGCGAGAACGCAGTGACCGCCGCCGCGAAGGGTTCCGCACCTGCACAGCGGCCCCCACCCGGCACCGGCAAGCACATACGTCTCGGGAATGAACAGTGCGCGACCGTCCCTCAAAGCGTGTTTCGCATGAGTTGCGTTGCGCCACTGCCAGAGTCACTGCCATCGAACCCACCAACAGCCAGGATCCACGCGATCACCGACACGTTTCGAAAAAGCTCTTGGACGCACAAGTTCGCCAGGGATAGCTCCTTGTAACATCATCAGACGAGCGGCCTCCTGCAATCAGCAACAAGCTGCCGCCACTTTGTTTCCATCTCGCTACGAGATATGAGCGGTTCACCAGACTGGTCGAATAGTGAGACAAACTCACGAGAGCTCGACGTAGAAATTCCGCACGATTCGTGCAGCAATCTCATGAACTTCATTCTGCTGGAAAGAACATCTCCCACTGATCGCAGGTATGCTACTGCGTCATCTAGCGATCCACCGCTTACGACCAGACTGCGGAATTCACCGTTGATCTCATCTCGCCGCTTCTCTGCAGAAATTCGAGGATGCGGAAATCCTTCACATACGATCCAATGGCCACCTTCCTCCGTCGTGATACCACTGACCACGCGGCCGTCATTCGACCTGGTGACGAATTCAATCCTTCCCTGATCATCGACGAGCTGAGTAACATCCAGATCCTCACTGAGTGCGGTCCTCACCCATCCGAGCTCCTGCCCTTTGACGGTTACTGCCGGAGTGATGAGAAAGGATCCATCTTCGGCAAAGACTCCCGCCTCCCGAGCGTGTCGCAGCCACAGGTCGGTGATATCCGCGGATGCACTACCCAGCGGAGCCGTGGCAACGGGCCTGATCTGACCACTAGCAATGACGAGCGAAGCCTGAACCACCGTCGGCTCCGACGTAGCAGCATTTAATTCCATAGCTACGAGCCCGCTTGCTTCGATCTTTTGGAGCGGAGAAAGGTGTTTCGGCTGCATTGCTATTCCTCGTAGTAGAAGTGGTGGTCGCCGCCGGGTTTGTCCAGCGCCCTGTAACGTTCGAAGTCGTCGATTCCGTCGCGTGTATTATCCCACCCGAAGTTGACGAAGTTCCTGGTGCGGAGCTCTGGCGTGTCCCCCTTGGGGGCGCCAGCGTGGAAGTGCAATCCAGCTGGGTCATCCGTGTGCTCCACGATGACACGCGCACCATTTTCTGTCTCGAACTGGCGAAAGCTTCCCCAGTGGGTGGGGTCCTTTGCGTACCAATGTCCCGGCATATTTGTCAGCGTCTTGTCACCGGTGACGATCCATTCAGCGTCCGGCACGGTCCCGTACGGCACACCTGCCAGATCAAAGGCGGCGCGTTCCGCTTCTTCTCGTGACGCGAATGGATTTCCTGGATTGCCCTTCGGAGGACAGTTCGGAGTGAGCCCGAGGGGGTCCGTCCACATTGTCGGGTTGTGCGGGTACGTGTGGGGATTCGGTGCCGGGGCCAGACCCAACGGGTCCGAGGTTAGAAACCGCCCAGTTGCAGGGTCGTAGAAGCGGTGAAGGTTGTAGTTCAGCCCAGATTCAGGGTCATACTGTTGGCCGGCGAAGCGCAAGGGGGTGCTTGCCTCGCCAGACCAAGCCGCTGTCCCCCACAGCGTCGTGGTCGATATTGCTGCCGAGGAAGCAGACTCGACGTCTATGAGTTCAGTGGGTGTTCCGACGAGGTCAGTGATGATTGCGTAGAACTCACGGTCGATGCTCGACTGGCTGCTAAATTGCGTGATGGGTGTGTGGGAGTTCGGCTCATAGTTCCACCGCATTGTTGATTCTGCGGTGACCTGCTCGACCAGGTGGGTACCGTCCCAGGTGTAGTCGGTGCGTTCAACTACCGAGCCGCCTTCGGTCAGTTGCTGTTTGGTGGTACGGCGACCGAAAGCGTCGTAGGTGTAGTGCCACTGCTGCCCGTTCGGCGTACGAATACCGGTGAGCTGGTCGAACGCGTTGTAGTCGAAGTGCCAAATGTCGGGCTTGCGGGACAGACGAGTAGTTGTCTTGCGGATCAGACGGCCGGCTGCATCGTAGCGATATCGGGTCTGACCGTCGCGGATAAGCAGGTTGTTGCGGTACTCGCGATGGCCCCCGAAGGCCGAATCATGTGTCTCGTCATAGGTATTGATGGAGTTGCCGTGCAGTGTCGGCTGCGACGGCGTGGGTCCAAGAGCCGCAGTGCCGAACGACAGGGCACTTGTTACGTTGCTGATCTGGTCATATGTGTAGACCTCGGCACGCACGCCATCACGGGTGATCGTGGTAGCTCGGCCGATCTGGTCCAGCGTGTAGTTCGATTCGACAGTTCCTACGGCAGGCCGGGTAAGAGCGTGACCGGTGAGGTATCCATCGGGGCGGTAGCTGTACTCGTCGCGCCGAATCAACTCCGGTCCAGGACGAGAAGGCTCAAGGTTCAGCGATGTTGCGGGGAAGGCGATGACGTCCTGCGTAGTGATCTGACCGGCCGCCGACAAACTGTGCCGGACGTCGATTTCGCCAACTCGCCAGCCTGCGGGGCGCCCAACTGCGTCGAAGTTGAAGGTCACGAGGTGTCCATCAGCATCCGAGGTGCGAACCCGATTAGTAGAGTCCCACTGCCAGGTGGTGACGCCGCCACCCGGGGTTGTGCGTTGGATGCGGCGGCCGTACGGGTCGTGCTCATATTGCATGACAGCTTGACCATCGAGGCCCTGTGTGAGTAGTTGCCCCGTTCGCGTATATGTGAGTTCGACGGTATGAGTGGCGTTTTCGCCACAACCGGAGCTGGCAGCAAGCACTCGACCGACACAGTCGTGGCGAAAACGCAGCCACTCACCGGTGTCAGCAACGACCGCGGTGAGCCGACCGAGAATATCGTGAGTGTGACGGCGGGTGATATCGCCTGCCGTGGTGATGGATTGGACTCGACCGTTAGCATCATGGGTGTATTTGGTAGTCGCGCCGGTGTAGTCGGTCTCCGACGAACGTCGACCAGCAGCGTCGTAGGCATAGGCCCAGGAGTTTCCAAGTGGGTTGGTCACGGCGGTGAGGCGGCGTTCGGTGTCCCAAGCGAATCGGGTAGTCGTGCCGTCACGATCGGTACGTTCCGAAGGCAAATCGAAAGCCCCGTAGACGAATCGGGTGATTCCGCCGCTGCGATCAGTGTGGACTAGAAGATTGCCCTCTCCGTCCCACCTCCATGATTCACCGTGACCGTCCGGGTCAAGTCGAGCCGCCAGCTTGCCCTCCGGTGTCCACCGGAAATGCGTGATCGCCCCCAATGGGTCGGTGACTCGGATAGCCCTCCCGAAGTCGTCACGCTCGATATGGGTCACGGATCCAGAGGGACCGACCACTACCGCTGGTAGGCCAGCCGCGTCGACCTCTACCACCGTGCGAGCACCAGTCGGTGCGATCACCTCCGCAACAGCGCCATTCGAGTGGTAGGTGTAGCTAGTGCGACTTCCGGACGCGTCGACAACGGCTACCAGATTTCCGACCTTGTCCCACTCCTGCCGCCGCACACTGCCATCTGGCTCGGTAATGGTGGTCGGCATTGAGTCAACGCCGTACTCGATGGTGATGTCCATGCCATCGGGACGAGTGATCCGAGTGGCATCCCCCTCCCCGTTGTACTGATAACGGGTGACAGCTCCATGAGGGGCAATGACTTTCAGCGGTTTGCGTTGCGCGTTGTAGTCGAGATGAGTGTGGTTACCAGAAGGATCGACCACGTCACGCAACCGCAGGTCACGGTCGAATCCGTATGTACTCGCCCCGCCGAGGGAATTAGTGACGGTGGTGACGTGCCCGGATCCGTCTGGGAACTCCCGGTATTCAAGGTCGCAGTTGAGCACGCCATTAGGGCCGCGCTGACGAGCCACCCGTCCAGCTTGATCGTAGGTATTGATCATGCGGTTTCCGTTGGTGTCGGCCCACGACACCATGCGCATTGACTCGTCGTAGGTGTAGCGCATAGTGGCACCCACACCGTTCGTGACCGCCACCAGACTCCCTGCCGCGTAGCCGAACTTCCTTACTCGACTTCGGCTTTCGTCGGCACCCACAACCGCCATTGCAAGCACACGCCCCGCGCCGGTCTCGATCTCCACTCGGTAGCCGCCAGAATGCGATACCGCGACCGGCGCGCCGTCATTGTCGTAGTGGAAGCGGATCCGGTTGTGGTGCCGATCAGTGATCGCACTGATCGCAAGGTTGCCCAACCGGGTATCCAGACCACCCAATCCCGGCTCGGGCGCGAAGTGCCAGAGCAGTTCCCGCCTCGGATCCCGCACACGGTAGCCGCCATTTTCGGTGCGTGTGAGCGTCCATCGACGGCCATCAGTCGATGGCTCTACCGGTACCCCCGGTTCGGCATGCGAGTAGGCCAGCAGGACCCCATCTTCCGACAGAAGGGTCACACCTTCGTGATCTACCACCAGGCGCATGTCCAAGGTCGCGGCCCACGATGGCCCGAACCAGCGTCCGAACCGGTAGCTCGAACGGTGGGTCCGCCGCAGCATCAACCCCAGTACGCCCGGTAAATCGAGATCGATCTCTGGGAGCAGGAAGGCACCCGTCGCAATGTCGACCGGATCATCGGTACATGTCTTTTCTTGGAGTTCACTGGTGTCTTCGGGGTTGCCGTTGCGCGCGTGCTCGGGCGCTGGCTGGTCGGCGACCGCGCGCTCATCTAGCGTCGGGTTGTGATCGACCTGCGCAGGCTCCGGATGCTGCTCATGGTTTGGGGCGCCGTGTTCTGGCGGGGCGTCGTGCCCGCCGGCGTGTGTGCCGTCAGGATTCTCGGGATGCGGATCGACATGCGGGCTGCTACCTGAGTCACGCAGTGTGTTCAGCGGTTCGCCGTGCGGCGCAGCCGAACCGGGTTCATGGGAGGCAGGCGGAGTGGTCTCCAGTTTCGGGGTCGTCTCCGAGACCGGGTTCTCTGCGCGGGCCGGAGCTATGTCCGCGGGCCGATCGTTGTGGGGCGCGCTGGAATCGGTATCCGGTCGCGGATCTTTCTCCGGATTCGACGGTGGGACATCCTGGTCCCGATGTGGCGCAGGCGAGTCGGCGTCCGGGACGTGCTCGTTCGCCGGATGAGGTTGCGCGACAGGCTGTTCCTGATTCGGGACGGGCGATGAGGAGTCCGGCGCTACTTCGTTCGGGCGGGCATCAGCAACTGGATTGGCTTGTGGTGCAGCACCGTCTGGATGCGGGGCAGCGGCTGGGCCGCCGCCCTCTGGTGCGGCAGAGCCGGGAGCGGCACCGTCAGGATGCGGCAGGCCCGCCTTCGGAGCCTCTGCATCAGGCGCATCCGGTTTCGTCGCGTTCGGCTTGGTCTCCGATGGGGCTCCCGAATCACTGGGAGCCCCGGCGCGGTCCGGTTTCGGTTCGGTGCGCGCGGGAGCCGCCGGGGCATCGCCGCGCGGCAGAGCGCGGCCGGGGGATGCGCTGGGGACGTCTTCGAGCACGCTGGTGGTGGCCTTGGTGACCTTTGTGGCGTTGCTGAGCTCATCCAGGGCATCGACGCCGATCTTGGCCGACCCGCCGCCACCGGTCGCGACGGTGAGCACGACGTTGCCGGTGATCGCGCCAGCCGCCTCGAAGGGGTTCTGGCGGGCGTCCGAGAGCATGGCGCCGACCGTTGCGCCTGGGTCTGCGGCGGCCACGACCATTCCGGTGCCCAGGTCGGACATGCTCGAGATGTATTGGGCCGGGTGCGAGATGTTGTATGGGTCAAGGACATCCACTGAGCGGGCGAACTGGGCTATCGAGGTGAAGCTGGTCAGGACTCCGGCGTAGAAGCTGTTTTTGCCGTTCTCGTAGACGCCGTTCAGGTCTTCGAAGTTGTCGGTCCAGCGGGCGGTGAAGGAGGGTTCGGTGGGGGCGTCCTGGGTTTGGGCTTGGAGGCCGCTCACTACGGTGCTTGCGATGCTGTCTCGTTGGGAGCGGGCGTTCTTCAGGATGTCTCGGGCTGCGTCTCGCATCGGCGACCAGGTGTCGACGAGGGTGGTCTTCTTTTTGTCCTTGTCCGACAAGGCGTTCCAGGAGTCCTTCTGGGATTTCTCCTCCTTGTCGGCGGCCTCCCACTTGTCGATCGCCTCTTGCGCCTTCGCCTGGCCGGTGATGACTGCCCAGTACCAACTGTCAAGGTGCGCCGCGGCTTTCGAGAATGCGTCGCCTGCGGTCCACCACAGCTTGGGCTGCTTGTCGAAGGCGCTGTGGAATGCGGTGGCGCCCTTGCCGGTCCAGTCCGCTACGTCGATGGTGCGCAAGGCGTTTCCGGTCGACTCGATCGAGGTCGACATGGTGCGCAGTTTGTCGGCGACGTCGTGGATCTTCGACGGTTCGCCGCGGATCAGTTCCGTCTTGTCCTTGGTTTGGCCGAGTTGCCGCTCGAGGACCTCGCCGCCCTGGTGATCGGCGATCTCATCGCCCAGGTCCTGGATGGCGGACGCGACCGAATCCGCGCCGACGTCGCGGGCCAGGTCCGCGACCTCGTAGGTGCCGCGGTCGATGATCGAGCCGGCCTTGGTTTCGACCTCGTCGATGCCGTTCTCGATCGCATCGCCGATCTTGTCGACGAAGTCCCCCAGCCCCACTAGTGTTGTCCCCCTTCAACACCCGGGGTTGCGGGATCGGGATGCAGGATCTGCGCCGCTCGGGCAGCGGCGCCGGTGTTCCAGCCCGCTCCCCCATCATTACCGAGCGGATTTTTGAACAACTGGTCGTTCGCCAGGGCTTGCGGGCCGACCGCCTTGACCACTTGCCCGTCGGTGCCGACGTGGTTGAGCATGTCCTGGAACGACTTGTCGCTGTAGTCGGGATGGGCCAGCGCGTTGAACTCGTTGTCGGAGAAGGTCTCGCTCCACGACCGGCTGTCGATCTGGTCCTTCGACAGATGCGGGTCGCTGAACAGGTCGCTGTACGCCTCTTTCAGTGCGTTCTGACTCTGCTGATCCATCATGTGATAGCGGCCGGCCGCCAAGCCGACCGCCTCGGCCATATTGTTCGCCGATTGCACCAGGGACCGCACACCCCACGACCAGCGGTCGCAGAAGGTTTCGAACGTCGACTGGACCGACGCCTTGCCTGCCTCCAGGGGTGACAACGCCAGCAGCGAGAAACCTCGGCCCAGTGCGCCGGTTTCCTTGATGCCCAGGCCCGACAGCTCGCCGATGATCGCGTTGATGCCTGCCTCGGCCTGTTTCAGCACGGCCGGTTCGACCTTCAGTTCATCGCTCATGACCCCACACCCACTTCGTCGACGTCGGCGGGCAGCTGCGGCGGGAAGGCCACCGGCGCGGCACCCGCGCAATCGACCGATATTCCGGTCGGCTCGAGGCGTGAGGCCGCGTAGTCGATCAAACGGCAGCCGAGCAAGGTCTGGTACTTGTACTCGTGATCGGCCGCCACCCCTCGGGCAACCATGTAGCGAGCGTATTCCTCCATGCTGGTGAAGGCGCAGATCCAATCGATCTCGCGCACCCGCGAGGTGAATACGCGGTCGGTGTCGACCAACGGCACGAGTACCGCGGCCTGCTCGAAAGCCCGGCGCAGCAGCTCCGGCTGCCCGAACCCGGCGTAGAACGCCGCGATCTCGGACCGCAACCCCATCAAGCCATCATTAGCGCTAGTCAAGACAACACCCCCTGCAGACAGTTCCCCCCACGAACAGCAGCACATCGCACCCTACAACAGCGCGACGGGCGATCCGATAGGCCGTCCAATCGTCCAGGCGTTGATTCGCTGATCAAAACCCGTGCTCACAGGGATTCCTCCCGGCTGACGGCACACTTATCGCGGTCTACCGCAGCACTTCTTGTACTTCCGAGACGAGCCGCACCAGCACTGGTCATTGCGGCCCGGCGGCCACGCGATCGCTTGGCCGGTGCGTGCCAGTTCCGCGGCGTAGGCCGCACGGGTCGACGGGAGGGTCGGGTCCGAACCCGCGGCGGTGGCGTAATCGATCAAGCCTGCGACGGTGGCGATGGAGATCAGCGGTGATGAGCCGATCGGGACAAGGCTGCTGAGGCTGTGCTCTGCCGCCGCACGATGCTCATCATGGCTCTCGAAATGCTCGCGCAGCTCCGGCCACCGTTGCAGCGCACGATCCAATTCGGCTTCCGGGAAATAGAATACGGAATGCACCATCGGCTGCGGCACACCGCGCGCGGGACGCCGCCCGTCCACTGATCGCACGAACTCATCGCGCTTCTGCTCGGCCCAGCGATCGCCGGCATCCTCCGGCAGATCCATCGACTCCCGAATCCTCTTGCGTCCGAACGCAAGCCGGTATTCGCCGAACCCCTCGTCCTGCTGATCGCCGAGCAGACGGATCCGCGCCAGTCCGGCCTCGAACCAGCGCAGCGCGGCTTTCGGTTCCGAACGCTCCTCGTACATTTCGCCGACGGACTGGTAGACAACGTAATCGTCTGCGCCCTCGGCGAATACGGTGTCGAGTATCTCGACTCCGGCCGCTTCATCACCGTTCTCGACGAGAAACAGCGCGTACCAGATCCGGGCATCGCCGGCCACCGGACCGCCGTCGGCGATGGCAGCCAGATAGGCCCGGTGCGCCCGCTCGGGCTCACCGGCCATTGCCCAGTAGGAGCCTGCCTCGCTCAGGTTCTGAGCTCTCTCCTCCGGATCCTCCGCCGCGGCCTGTTCATGTTCCAGCGCCAGCTCCTCGGCCGACGGAAACGATGCGGTGGCATCGGCGAGCTGCGCACCCAACCGCGCCTTCTCCGCCAGCAGTCGCTCCTGCTGCCGCAGCAGTCTCTCGTATTCACGCCGTTCCGAGACAGACATCTCCTCGGACATGCCGCCCCTCTCTTCCGACAGAACTATCGGTGCCGCCAAACGAGTGCTCAGGTCTGTATGGGCGCAGCGTAGCGGCACCTTGCCGAGTCGCTCGTATTCGAGTCCGGAACCGTACGCTAAATCACCGCCGAGCACAGCAGCGGCGCAGGCTTCCGGAGCGATCACAGCACCGCAAAGCTCAACCCCTCCTTCGGCACTCGCACGGCCTCCACCAGGATGGCGATGAACTCACTCCCGAATCCCCTCCGCTCAGCAAGAATCCGCGCGTACAGGGCGGGCTGTCGGTTTTGCGTCCCAATTCTGCCCATCGAAACCGCCCCTGGGACGGGCCGGCTTCTTCCGGCCCTTGACCTTGGGCCTACGTCCTTTCGATACCGGCGCGTTATCGCGATCAGGCCTCCGATAGTTCGTGTCCGTCCCAGGTGAAGCGTGCCGTTGTCACCGCGTCGTCGCCGTCGCCGGTGATGATCTGATGTATTCCGATCCCGCTCAATTCGGCGTATGTGCACCACTCGTGGTCCGAGGTGAGCACGAGGTCCAGGTCGAGATCCGAAAGGAGAGCGAAGATTTGGCCGCGGTTGGTGGTATCGACGCCGACGAAGACCTCGTCGAGGAGGATCAGGCGGGGCGCCTGGGGCGCGGTTTGATAGTGGGCAGCTACGGCGGCGAAAAGTGGAAGGTGCAGGGCTATAGCCTTTTCACCGCCGGAGAGGGCGCCGTGGAGTTTCTTGGTCAGTTTCTGGTAGCCCTCACCCCTGCCTCGATCGACCTTGACGACGAACTGGTGCCAGGCGGTGTAGTCGAAGACCTGGGCGAGTTGTTGTTCCCAGCTGGTGGCGGTGTCGTCGGCCTTGGCCTCCTCGATGCGGTCGCGCAGGAAACGGTGCAGCGCTTCGTGATCGGCGTCGGTGAGACGGATGGGATCCTTGAGGAGGAGGTCACGAGCAGCCTTGGTACCGGGCGGGAGATTGTCGGCGATCTGCCAGACCAGGCGGACCGAGACGTTCGAGGCGGTGCGGACGCGTTCGAGGCGGGCGTTCATGCCATCTACGAGTTCATTGGCTTGGCGGATACGGGCGGCGAGGTGGCGGCGGGTGTCGCCGGTGAGGGTTTTATCGAAGAGATCGCGCTCGCGGTCAGTGATTTCGTGTTCGGCTTCCTGGGCGTCGGTATCCAGGATGTGGAGGAGCTCGGCGGCGCCGACACGGACGCCGTCGATGACAGCGGTGAAAATCTGGATGTCGTCGTCGGTTTCGAGATCGAGGTCGGCCCGGGAGCTGAGGGCGGTCCGAGATTCGTGGATGGAATCGTTCAGGCGGCGCAAGGCTTCACCGAGATTGGCGGTGGAATGAGGGATGGTCCCCCAGGCGGCCGCCACCAAGCGGGCCGCATCCAGGGCGGCGCGAACACCTTCGGAGCCGGTCAGTAGGGTGCGGAATCTGTCGAGATCGGGGAGGGCCCCGTCGACCGGGAACACGGCGGCCGCCACGCGGCGGAAACGCTGAGCGATGGCGTCGCGGTCAGTGGCTGCGGCATCGCGGGCATGGGCATCAGTGTCGCGCTTGGAGTCCAGCCTGCCGAGCTTGCCGGTGAGATCGCTGACCTCGAGACGACGGGCACGCAAATCGTCGACGATAGTCCTGAGTTGTGTTCGGATGCTTTGTATTTGGTTGAGTACATCCTGGTAGTCGAGTCCGATGACGGCTTCGACCGTTGCCAGTTTTGCCGCCAGCTTACGATGTTCGGCCTCGGACGCCTCTGCTTCCGACTCGCGTTCCTGCGCCAAGGCTGTTGAGCGACTGGCCTTTTCAACAAGCAGGGCAGCGGTGCCCTGAGCGGACTGCCACTCTCGGTGCGCGTCCAGCCAATTTTCGGCATGGTCACCGAAACCGTCCAGCGCGGTGCCGATCCGTTTCAACGCCTCCCGTTCGGAGGGCAGACCGGTTTCCGCGGCAAGGCGGGACAGTTCCAGCAGTGCGGATTTCACGGTGGTCTGCTTCGCCTCGACCTCGCCGAGCCGAGCGCGGACAACCGAATCGGCGGCCGCCAGATCGGATTCGGCCCGGGTCAGCTTCAGCTGGGCAGCGGTGAATTCCGGATAGCGGGGCCGGGAGTCCACCTCGGCACGGATCACGTCGCGGCGCGCGGCGAGTGCCTGCGCATCGAGAGCCACGCGGGTCAGTGTCTCGTCGCACACGGCGATCAAATCGCCTAGTTCGCGGATGCGGCGTTCCCGCGCTCGCACCCGGGTCGATGCGCCGATATGAGCTGCGTGCTCCTTGTGCCAGCTACCGGTCAGAACGCCCATCCGCCAGCTGCCGTCCGCACCGATCGCCGCGACAGACGCAGTGGACTCGACCGTGTCGCCGAAGCCAACTGCGAGGAGAAGTGTGCGTACGTGCGCGACTGCGACCTCAGTGCCCGGCTCAGCTCGTAGGACTTCGGCGAGAGATCGACCGGAGACCGGCGCCAATGCGGAAGGGTCCGCGAATACGTCGTGGCCCACGACTTCACCCTGCGGCCCGAGCCACGCGTCCAGCAATCCGGATGCCTCCAGGGCGGCTTCGACTGCGGCCTGGATAGATTCGGGGATGCCGTCGACGAAATCGACCAGCCGCCACAATGGTGCGCCCGCCATTCGGGTCCGATCGGCAGTACGCCATGAGGGCGCGACCAGCGGGATGTCGTGTTCGGCGCAAAGGCCGTCACGCTCGGAAACACGCCGTTCCCGCTCACCGCGTGCGATTTCCGCGGCCGATTCAATGCGCGATTCGGAGCGGGTTATCTCGTCCAGAACGATCTGTACGGCACCGTGGATCAGTTCGGCCACCGCCGTCTCGGATTCGGCACGATCGGCCAGTTCTTCCGGTGCTTCGAAGGTGAGCTCACGACAGGATTCGGCCCAGTCGCGTAGTCGAATTCGCAACTCCCGCAATGCCTCTTCGCTAGCCTCGGCGGCCCGGTCCAGCCGATCCACGGCGCTGTCGTAGCCTTGGCGCGCCGAGTCGAGCGAGCGCTCCGCATCCCGGCGTAGTGCCACAGCGCGCTCGTGAGTCTCGAGTGCGCGCACGATGGCGGCGATCTGATCCCGCTTGCCGCGCACTGCACCACGCAGTAGAGCGCGGGTTCGCTCGCCGCCGAGCGCCACCGCGATCTCCTCATATACGCCGGCCATACCGATACGCAGGGCAGCTTGGCGCGTCTGCGCGGCATGGCCGGCGAGAGCCGCCAAATACTGCTGTTCGATCTCCGCGGCACTGTGAGAATCCGCCGTATCCTGTTCGGCGGCAGAGCGATACCGAGCTGCGTTGGTACGCAGTTCTGCGGCTCGTCGCTGTTCCTTGGCGGTCTCGGTGCGAAGACCAACCAGCTCCAATCCCTGTTGATACGCCTCCGACTCCATCAGTCCGTCTTTACGGGCGTCGGTTTCGTCGTGCTCAGCCTCCAACTCGACTACCCGAGTCTCGGCTTCGCTCTTACGTACGGCCACCGACTCGTATTCCTCGGCGGACGTGCGAGCCTCACTGGAGAGTTTCTCCAGCTCGGTGGTCGCGGAGATGAGAGCCGCAGCGCGGGCCCGCAGTACCCGTTGCGCGTAGGTGCGCTGCTGCCGGGCCAGGGTGCGAGTTGCCGCCACCTCCTCCTGCAATCGGTGCAGCCGCTCCCGCTGGGCGTCGAGTCGTTCGAAACCTTCTGCCAGATCTTGGATTTCGTCCTGCCCGAGCGGTGGTAGCGCGCGTGACAACAGGACCGACAGCAGGGACGGATCCAGCCGCTGGGATAGTTTCGGCGTGCGCAGCTGAAGCAGGGCCGTGATGAGCGCGTCGTAGCGCTGCTCGCTCAAAGTCGGGAACAGTGCCGCACGGACATGCTCTCGATAGTCACTCGGGCCGGCGTGCACCCGGCCGCGCGCATCAAGCGCCTGCTCGAGACCGGCGCGGGTGAGCGGTTGCCCCGCCTCATTGGTCAGCATGAGATCGACGCCGACACGTAGATCCGTGGTGAAGTAGTCGGGTGTGACGGACGTAGTGCGTGCGCTGGCCTGCAATCGTGCACCACAGGTGAACCAGCTCTCCTCGACACCGGGCAGCCGGAATTCGAGCCACACGTAGCCGACTCGGGTGACTCCGGAAGCGCCCTCCCCCATCATGTTCCAGTGCATGGTGCGTTCCGACGTTCCGAACGTCGACAAGCGGTTGGGGCGCAGACTTGCGTCGAACAGGAATGGCAACAGCAGTTCCAGAGCCTTCGACTTACCGCTGCCATTGGGGCCGCGCAGCAGTAGCCGGCCGTCGTGGAAGTCGAATACCTCGTCGTAGTACCGCCAGATGTTGAGAATGCCCGCCCGCGACGGTGACCAGCGAACCGGGCGCTCATCCGAATCAGTTGCACGTCTGGGTAATTCGGTGATCGTCACGATGACTCCGGAGAGGTTCGGATATCGCCCACCCGGTAGCGGTGAGCAGCGGGCAGCGGGATCACCAGTCCGGCGGAGGTACGCCGGACGAGTCCGAACCCGACCAGAGTCGCCAGCGCGTCGTCGACCAGTTCCCGCACGCCGTCTTCGCCGCGGTAGGTGCGCGCCCAGCGCGGAAAGCGTTCCAGCAGTTCGGCTGCCGAACGCCGTAGACGCTCGACCGTGGTCGGCGCGGTCAGCTGCTCGAGCAGTAGCAGCCCGGCCACCTTTGCCGTCGCGACATCGTCGGGAAATTTGGAGTCGGTGGCGATGGCGTCCACATCGACGAACAACACACCTTCCGCTCGCTCTTCCACGAGGAAACCGCCCTGCTCGGCGGCCCTGCGCAGCAACTGCCGGCCGGTGGGGGAGGCGAGATAGGCACGTTCCTCGGCCGACAGGTCTTCGAAATACAGCACCGGGTCGTCGATCAAACGACGAAATATCTTGTGGCGCAGCCAGAGATTACGTTGCACGTCGGAGATCACGGCGTTGTCCGCATGCCGGCCGGACGCCAGTCCATAGCGGCGCTCTTGTGAAATGCCATCCAGCAGGTCGTCGAAGCGCAGTGGCACCTCCTCGTGCGGCACCGCCAACTGCGACGGACCGACCGGCGCCGCCAGCAATCGCAGCAGCAGGGTGCTGTCCACCCTGTAGAGCACCTTCGCCGCCGCCGAATCGACATAGGAGTCCGCTGTGCCGTCGATAGCGTCCAGGACGCCGAAGGATTCCAGCAAACGCAGCGCATCGACGAATGCCATTCGTTCGTGCCGGACCGCAGTGTCGAACGAATCCACCACCGCATCGGCCGCCGTGGCTGCCTTCACCCGGTCGGCGAGCAGGCCGATCGTGGTGACCGGGGTGGCGAACAACTCGGCGGCAATCACGCAGAGCAGCACATACCGACGGCGGTCGAACGGCGCTTTCCCGGATCTGAGCCGCCGCGCGGGCCGGCTGGGATCAGCAGCCCGGCGTACCTTCACCAAACGCGCGTAACCCAAGCGTGGTTCGACCGTCAGCGTCCAACCGCAGTAGTAGTCGAACCATTTGGCGATGGGTTCGCGGCGGCGGCGGATCAGGTCGAAGGTGTCCGACGCGCTGTGTTCGGTCACCAGCGGGCTTGCCAGCAGCTGCCTGATGCCCCGCGACACCTCCTCGCGCTCAGCGATCACCAGTTGATTGGCGAGTTCGCTCATGACTGGTCCCCGCTCGCCCGGCGGTGCTGCCGCACCGCGGTGACAATCTCTAGGAGGTAATCGGGGCCGCGGAAGACACCACGCGGAGTTTTCAATTCGGCCACCGCGTCGTCCGGCGGCGGGTGCAGAACGATTTCCACGCGGCCATCGGTAGTACTGCCGCGCCGCGTACCGTCCGCCTCCGTGGCATTGCCGAGCGCCCTGCCCAACAGATCCAGCAGGCGCTCGAAGACTCCCTGGTCGAGTCGGCCGAAGCGCGACAATCGCACTGCACCTCCGGTATCGAGCATGTCCCAGGCTGCTTGTAGTTCGCTGCGCTCCTGTGCCGCGCGCCGGGCCCGTTCCGCTTTGATCGCCGTGACATCTCGGACTCGCCCGGTGCGAGTGAAGCGCTCGGTACGGCCCGCGGATCTCAGCAGGGCCGAAACCTCCACGGGCGGCGACTCTCGCCACGACTCGGTCGAACTCACCAATTCGGGGTCCGGATGAGCCAGGTGTGCGTGCCGAGCCGCACTCAATCCGAATGCGGTCGACCACAAGCGGTGCAGATCGTCTTGATCCGGAACAACCGTGAACCACCGCGCGAGCTCCCGGAAATCAGCCACCGCGCTACTGGATCGTCGCTTCGACTCGGTGAGACGGTCCAGCACCTGTAGCAGCGTGATGATGGCCCGGCGCCCGACCAGCACGAGTTGTTCGATGCGCGGCACCGAGCCATCAAGCGGAAGGAACCAGGCGCGCAACCCCTCCCAGCGCGCCCGGCGATGTTCGAGCCACGCCGGGCGCGGATCGGAGCCGCTGAACTGAGGCAGTTCCGCACCCAGCAGGGCTCGCTGGTGCAGGAGCGCGACGCCATAGTCCTCGATCGCGCGCACCCGAGTGGTGATGGTGTGGCGACGGTGGTCAAGATTGGTCAGGAATTCCTGCAGGTAGGCCACGGTAGCTGCCTTGACCTCATGGAATACCGCCAGATCCGCGTTATCGGCGCGCAGTAGCCGCTGCAGTTCGCCATTGAAGCTCTTGGTGTTGCCACGCAACGCTTCCAAGTGCGATTCCAGCTCGCTCAGAATGCTGAAAACCCTCCGGTCCGAACCGGATTCGAGCTCGCCGAGCAGATCAGCCAGCCTGTCGGCAATGGCATCCAGCACCGCGGTCTGCAGGGCACCGGTCGATACAAGCACAGACATCGCGTGGAGCACGCCCGCGAAGGCCGCCTCACCCTGTCTGGTCAGGGAGTACTGGAGGTTGCGGCGTTCGTATTCGCTTGCAGTGCGGTAGTTCTCGGAATGGTTCTGGATGACGTCGACCAGATTCCAATCCCTGAGCTGGTCCAGCGCCGCGATCAGGTCATCGTCCTCGAGGGGTTCAAGCCACCCGATCGAGCGCATGCGGGCACGAAGATCATCGATCCCCAATGCGGTCTCCAGCCGCTCATTCGCCTCCCCGAAGCCGTGCAGAATCGACACATACAAGCCAGAGCGATCCGCTGTGGTGAACCGGAACATCTCCGGCGGAACACGGATCGGAATCACGGTGCTCTCCCCTGGGCGACGTTTCAACGGCCACCATAACCCTCTGCACCGACAGGCAGGAGTGCGTCAGATAGCGTGCAGTCGCGCCAACTCGTCGAGTAGGGCGTCCGCCACCCGCTCCTCCGAAACAGACACACCGACGCGTTGCAGGTGCCCTGCGAGATCGGAATCCCATGGCACCCCGGTCACCCGGCCGACGGGCGGCCCCTCGCTATCCACTGCCGCGAGATAATCCGCGCTGCTCATGCGCCACGGCGACGCCCCGAACCGGGCCACCACATTCGCCGCGATGCGCAGGCCCTCACCATCGAAGTCGCCGTGGTAATGCAATTCTGTTCCCGCGTCACGCAAAGATTGGAGCAGACGCACTCCCGCGCTACTGGGCCAGCCCGAAATGCAGATGAGCGGTGGGCAACGGTCGCCGAAGCGCCGCAGTGCCAGCGCCATGATGCTGGGGTTCTCCACCACTGCAACCTGTTCCGGTGCATTGGAGAAGCAGTGCATCGCTCGCAACTGCTGCAAGGTGAGAGCCGCGGCATGACCGGAGTCCGCACACGCCGACAAGATTCGATCAACGGCCGATTGCGCGGCGCCGCGCAACCCGGCCGCCAGCACCGTGGAAGAAAGTTCGTCATCGGCGACACCTGCTCGCGCCCACAGCCTCCGCAGCTGTACCGAATCCGCCGGCGCGTCGATACCGAAGACAGCCGCCAGGGCTTTGACAACCATGCCGTGCACCCGCGCACCCTCATCGAGTGCATGCGGATCACGCAGAACAGAGTCGGCAAAGACCGGCAAAGGTATTCCTGCGCTGGGCAATTGAGATATGACGAGCAAGGCCCGACCCAGCTCGGCACGAGTCTCCCGCGCCGAGCCGCGAACCAGCCCGGTCCGACGCATCGCTGACACCCAACCCAGCAGTGCGGGCTGAGCGTGCACCACCTCATGCTCGGTCAGCCAGTCCCACAATTGTTTTCGTTCCGCTGCCGCCAGACTCCGATCAGCGGCGCGATCGCCGATCGGACCCACAACCTGCTCTACTACCGATCGCACAGTCGAACCGGTCACCGCGGAAACAATCGGCTCGAGAGAATCCATCTCGACCACGGCAAATTCGCCCGGGGATCGCTCCCACCCGAAGAAGTCAGCAAATGCACTGCGTTCGTCCTCGTTGAGGGGACCCACCTTCACCCGCCGCACCACCTGCCCCGAGGACAGGCGACGATGAAGTTCGTACCAGAGCGGCATAAGACCGGACGGAAGTAGTCGAAGGGAAGGAGCCGGCACGGATCGAGACTATCGGGCATCAAGACGCGTCAGGAGGCCCGCCGGATAAAACTGATCAGATCGTCTGCGCTGTAACCCAGTAGCCGGGCACGCTCGACTGACATCAGCAATAGCTGGGCCAGGATCCGGGCACCCCAGCCGTCTTTTCCGTCGGTGACCCACTCGTCGACCTTCTCGACGCCGACATCTGCCAAAAATAACCCGTGGGCCTCGCGGAGCTCGGCGCAAGTGGCCGCGATGGCGTCGAGGAGATGTCCACCGGGACGGTCGCATTCGAGTCCGAAGGAATACGCGAAGTCTCCGACCGTGCATCCCTGTGGGAGTGCAGCTTTGATTGCGTCGTAGCGGGGATCGTCGGGGGCTGCACCGTTGGATCCGATCAGGCTGTCTATCAGCACGAACCGATGCCAGCCCAGCGGGAGGGGCGGCGGTGGACGGAAAGCCCTGAACCCCAACGCTTCTTGGACCTGCGCGGCAGCTTCGTCTCGCGACTGATGCGTGACGGTCACCGATTTCACTCCGTCATCACCGCTGACGGTCCATTGACCGCTGCCAGGATCTTGGTTGTAGGAGAGGATGAGAGACATGCAAGGTATTCGAAGCCAGCCTGCATGTAGCAAGGGTCCGGATACGACAAAACCCCCGCAGCGAATGCTGCAGGGGTACAACGAAAAAGACCCCCAGCCAGTGGCTGGGGGTCTTCTCGAATGATGTTCCGGCGGTGTCCTACTCTCCCACACCCTGTCGAGTGCAGTACCATCGGCGCAGGTGGCCTTAGCTTCCGGGTTCGGAATGGGACCGGGCGTTTCCCCACCGCTATAGCCGCCGTAACTCTATGAAACTGTCACACTTCGTGTGCCACAGGACAATTCGAGGACCCAGCCCTCGAACACCCGAAAAGGGGTGGTCGAGGCAAGAGCCTCGATATCCAGGGGCTCGGGGACAAGGTCCCCGAAACCACCCACACAACGAAGTTGTGTGTTGTTTCAGATACCGCACAGTGGACGCGTAGCTTCTTTGTTGGTAAGTCCTCGGCCTATTAGTACAGGTCACCTGCACCCGTTACCGGGCTTCCAGTTCCTGCCTATCAACCCAATGGTCTGTTGGGGGCCTTAACCTATCAAGTAGGTGAGAAACCTCATCTTGGAACAGGCTTCCCGCTTAGATGCTTTCAGCGGTTATCCCTTCCGAACGTAGCAAACCAGCCGTGCCCTTGGCAGGACAACTGGCACACCAGAGGTTCGTCCGTCCCGGTCCTCTCGTACTAGGGACAGCCTTCCTCAAGTTTCTGACGCGCGCGGCGGATAGAGACCGAACTGTCTCACGACGTTCTAAACCCAGCTCGCGTGCCGCTTTAATGGGCGAACAGCCCAACCCTTGGGACCTACTCCAGCCCCAGGATGCGACGAGCCGACATCGAGGTGCCAAACCATCCCGTCGATATGGACTCTTGGGGAAGATCAGCCTGTTATCCCCGGGGTACCTTTTATCCGTTGAGCGACACCGCTTCCACTTGCCGGTGCCGGATCACTAGTCCCGACTTTCGTCCCTGCTCGACCTGTCGGTCTCACAGTCAAGCTCCCTTGTGCACTTGCACTCGACACCTGATTGCCAACCAGGCTGAGGGAACCTTTGGGCGCCTCCGTTACATTTTGGGAGGCAACCGCCCCAGTTAAACTACCCACCAGGCACTGTCCCTGAACCAGATCATGGTCCGAGGTTAGAAGTCCAATACGATCAGAGTGGTATTTCAACGATGACTCCACGAACACTGGCGTGCCCGCTTCACAGTCTCCCACCTATCCTACACAAACCGTACCGAACACCAATACCAAGCTATAGTGAAGGTCCCGGGGTCTTTTCGTCCTGCCGCGCGTAACGAGCATCTTTACTCGTAATGCAATTTCGCCGAGTCTGTGGTTGAGACAGCTGAGAAGTCGTTACGCCATTCGTGCAGGTCGGAACTTACCCGACAAGGAATTTCGCTACCTTAGGATGGTTATAGTTACCACCGCCGTTTACCGGGGCTTAAATTCTCAGCTTCGCCCCAAAGGGCTAACCGGTCCTCTTAACCTTCCGGCACCGGGCAGGCGTCAGTCCGTATACATCGTCTTACGACTTCGCACGGACCTGTGTTTTTAGTAAACAGTCGCTTCTCACTGGTCTCTGCGACCTCACCCAGCTCCCGGAGCAAGTCCGTTCACCAGACAAGGCCCTCCTTCTCCCGAAGTTACGGAGGTATTTTGCCGAGTTCCTTAACCACAGTTATCTCGATCGCCTTAGTATTCTCTACCTGACCACCTGTGTCGGTTTGGGGTACGGGCCATGTACCAGCTCGCTAGAGGCTTTTCTCGGCAGCATAGGATCACTGAATTCGCCTCAATCGGCTACGCATCACCTCTCAGGCTACATGTTGTGCGGATTTGCCTACACAACGCCCTACAGGCTTACACCCGGACAACCATTACCGGGCCCAGCTACCTTCCTGCGTCACCCCATCGCTTGACTACTACAGCCAGGGTCGTATGCAGCCATTCCCCCTCCCACCCGAAGGTGGAATCAAGGAACTTTTGGATACTTAGCACAACTGATTCGCCATTGGGCGCGGATACACGGGTACGGGAATATCAACCCGTTGTCCATCGACTACGCCTGTCGGCCTCGCCTTAGGTCCCGACTCACCCTGGGCGGATTAACCTGGCCCAGGAACCCTTGGTCATTCGGCGGACGAGTTTCTCACTCGTCTTTCGCTACTCATGCCTGCATTCTCACTCCCATAGCCTCCACGGCTGGATCACTCCGCCGCTTCCCTGGCTACAGGACGCTCCCCTACCCATCCACACTCCTGGCCCGAAGGCGGGATAATGTGTGAATGCCGCGGCTTCGGCGGTGTACTTGAGCCCCGCTACATTGTCGGCGCAGGATCACTTGACCAGTGAGCTATTACGCACTCTTTCAAGGGTGGCTGCTTCTAAGCCAACCTCCTGGTTGTCTTCGCGACCCCACATCCTTTTCCACTTAGTACACGCTTAGGGGCCTTAGCCGGCGATCTGGGCTGTTTCCCTCTCGACTACGAAGCTTATCCCCCGCAGTCTCACTGCCACGCTCTCACACACCGGCATTCGGAGTTTGGCTGACTTCGGTAAGCTTGTGGGCCCCCTAGGCCATCCAGTAGCTCTACCTCCGGTGTGAAACACGTGACGCTGCACCTAAATGCATTTCGGGGAGAACCAGCTATCACGGAGTTTGATTGGCCTTTCACCCCTACCCACAACTCATCCCCTCAGTTTTCAACCTAAGTGGGTTCGGGCCTCCACGACGTCTTACCGTCGCTTCACCCTGGCCATGGGTAGATCACTCCGCTTCGGGTCCATAGTGTGCGACTGAAGGGCGCCCTATTCGGACTCGCTTTCGCTACGGCTACCCCACACGGGTTAACCTCGCCACACACCGATGACTCGCAGGCTCATTCTTCAAAAGGCACGCCATCACCCCACAACACCGAAGTGCGAAGGCTCTGACGGATTGTAAGCGCACGGTTTCAGGTACTATTTCACTCCCCTCCCGGGGTACTTTTCACCTTTCCCTCACGGTACTAGTCCGCTATCGGTCACCAGGTAGTATTCAGGCTTATCGGGTGGTCCCGACAGATTCACAGCAGATTTCACGGGCCCGCTGCTACTCGGGTACTCATTACAAGAGAGAACGCGTTTTCGTCTACCGGACTCTCACCGTCTACGGTTGGCCGTCCCAGACCAATTCGACTAACGCGATCTTTTCTGACTCTTGCTCAGTTCGGCAGAACCAAGAAAATGAGCCCCACAACCCCGCATAGACAACGCCTGCCGGCTATCACATCTACACGGTTTAGCCTCTTCCGCTTTCGCTCGCCACTACTCACGGAATCACTGTTGTTTTCTCTTCCTGTGGGTACTGAGATGTTTCACTTCCCCACGTTCCCTCCACACGCCCTATATATTCAGGCGCGGGTAACACGACATCACTCGTGCTGGGTTTCCCCATTCGGACATCCTCGGATCTCAGCTCGGTTGACAGCTCCCCGAGGCTTATCGCAGCCTCCTACGTCCTTCATCGGCTCCTGGTGCCAAGGCATCCACCGTACGCTCTTACACACTTACTAACAAAGATGCTCGCGTCCACTGTGCAGTTCTCAAACAACACACGAGAAAGACAACCTGTACTCGGCACCAGACCGAAACCTTATGAGTTCCGCGGTATGACCGAAGGGTCAATCTCGTCGTTATCTTGCCTGGAAAGAAAGACTTACGTCTGTTCTTTCAGGACCCAACAGTGTGCCGATATATCACTCGCCGGCCAGTCACTAGGGACTGTCCGATTGCGAGGAGGTTGTCAGTGTTCCACCCATGAGCGTCCGCCGGAAAACATGTGTTTCCGAAACGGTCTCTGCCACAACGTCATTCACCTGTGTGAAGAGTCGTGGAGATGTGCTCCTTAGAAAGGAGGTGATCCAGCCGCACCTTCCGGTACGGCTACCTTGTTACGACTTCGTCCCAATCGCCAATCCCACCTTCGACGGCTCCCTCCACAAGGGTTAGGCCACCGGCTTCGGGTGTTACCGACTTTCATGACGTGACGGGCGGTGTGTACAAGGCCCGGGAACGTATTCACCGCAGCGTTGCTGATCTGCGATTACTAGCGACTCCAACTTCACGGGGTCGAGTTGCAGACCCCGATCCGAACTGAGACCGGCTTTAAGGGATTCGCTCCACCTCGCGGTATCGCAGCCCTCTGTACCGGCCATTGTAGCATGTGTGAAGCCCTGGACATAAGGGGCATGATGACTTGACGTCGTCCCCACCTTCCTCCGAGTTGACCCCGGCAGTCTCTCACGAGTCCCCGCCATGACGCGCTGGCAACATAAGATAAGGGTTGCGCTCGTTGCGGGACTTAACCCAACATCTCACGACACGAGCTGACGACAGCCATGCACCACCTGTACACCGACCACAAGGGGGGCCATATCTCTACAGCTTTCCGGTGTATGTCAAACCCAGGTAAGGTTCTTCGCGTTGCATCGAATTAATCCACATGCTCCGCCGCTTGTGCGGGCCCCCGTCAATTCCTTTGAGTTTTAGCCTTGCGGCCGTACTCCCCAGGCGGGGTACTTAATGCGTTAGCTACGGCACGGATCCCGTGGAAGGAAACCCACACCTAGTACCCACCGTTTACGGCATGGACTACCAGGGTATCTAATCCTGTTTGCTACCCATGCTTTCGCTTCTCAGCGTCAGTTACTTCCCAGAGACCCGCCTTCGCCACCGGTGTTCCTCCTGATATCTGCGCATTTCACCGCTACACCAGGAATTCCAGTCTCCCCTGAAGTACTCTAGTCTGCCCGTATCCCCTGCAAGCTTAAGGTTGAGCCCCAAGTTTTCACAGAAGACGTGACAGACCGCCTACAAGCTCTTTACGCCCAGTAATTCCGGACAACGCTCGCACCCTACGTATTACCGCGGCTGCTGGCACGTAGTTGGCCGGTGCTTCTTCTACAGGTACCGTCACTTGCGCTTCGTCCCTGTCAAAAGGGGTTTACAACCCGAAGGCCGTCATCCCCCACGCGGCGTCGCTGCATCAGGCTTTCGCCCATTGTGCAATATTCCCCACTGCTGCCTCCCGTAGGAGTCTGGGCCGTGTCTCAGTCCCAGTGTGGCCGGTCACCCTCTCAGGTCGGCTACCCGTCGTCGCCTTGGTGGGCCGTTACCCCACCAACAAGCTGATAGGCCGCGGGCCCATCTCGCACCGATAAATCTTTCCACCCTCGAACATGCATCCGAAAGTCATATCCGGTATTAGACCCAGTTTCCCAGGCTTATCCCAGAGTGCGAGGCAGATCACCCACGTGTTACTCACCCGTTCGCCGCTCGTGTACCCCGAAGGGCCTTACCGCTCGACTTGCATGTGTTAAGCACGCCGCTAGCGTTCGTCCTGAGCCAGGATCAAACTCTCCGTTGAAGACTCTCAACCACACCCCGAAGGATGCAATCAGAAGAATTAACCAGAGTCCGAAAACCATGGCAAAACAAAACGCCAGCAAAAAGTATTTGCTGACTAAATGTCCGACCTCTCAACCGGGGGGTATGAGAAGCCGGAACCAATTAAATAATTGGCACTGACATTCATCGACACACTATTGAGTTCTCAAAGAACAGGCGCACAAAACAATTCCCGAGTCGGTGACTCAGGAATCCGTTGAGGCTGTTTCTATAGCTTAGCCCATCCTGTCCGGCGGAACCAAATCCGCTGATCAAGTGGAGCTGACGGCCAGGCGCTCCTCGTACAACCTCGTTATCCCTTGCCGCGCTTAGCCTTTCGGCTCTGCGTCTCGGCCCGGGTCGGTGTCCGTGTCGCTCTGAC